>NZ_FNSV01000005.1:0-4800000 GCF_900105905.1 Rhodococcus koreensis
GTGGAAGAGCAAGCACCTGTTCGGACCTTGGCGGCCGTCCTAGGGAAGGGCGCCCACTTGGGAGCTCTGCTATCGGCATTGAGCCCTCTGGGCCTGGGGCAGCCTGAAGTGATGAGCCTGCTGCGCGGCACTAGACCAATGACCCCCGAGGTGGTGGATGTGGTAGTCGCTGTTACTGGCGCCGATCGGGATCTGGTTGCCGAGACAGTACAACCATTGCCTGTCGAATTCGTCAGCGAAGTGGACCATCCGCGATGGCGAACCGTCTGGCAAGAACGAGCTCGGCAGGACGACACCGACGAATCGACCGCGCGGTTGCGTGCGAGCTACGAGATGTTCGCCTTAGCAGCCCGACAAACAGGCTCTCAGAAGCCGGACTGGTCGGCCCGTCTGGCGCAATTTCGCTCCTCTAAGAATAGGCAGGGGAATCCCTGATGCCGAGGATGTACATCTCCGAAGCTCAAACGCAGGCTCGGGCGATGATGAACGTCGTTGAGCGCATGCATCCCGGTGCGTTGGAGCGGCTACGGTCCGATTCGGTCGCGGAACTGGATCGATGGGATGAGCTCACAGTGATGCTCGTCGAGGAGACCCCGGGAGCTGACGGATGCTCAGTCGCCGGGAGCTACCAGCCTAATCCCCCGACGCTCGTGGTGACCGAGTCCAAGTCCTATCGGCGCAGCAAGTTCACTGCCCTGCACGAGCTCGGTCATCACCTTCAACAAACGGAACTGGATCTGGGAAACACGGTCTTCCTTCACAGCGACCCAGGCCGCTTCGAGGAGGAGGCCTGCGACGCTTTCGCCGCCCAAGTTCTCCTGCCGGACGTAGATCTCTTGCACAAGATCAACCCTCGGGGCCCGATCGCCCAGGACGTGGTCGACTTGTTCACGTCGTCCTCTTCAGCGTCACGAGAAGCGTGTTGTGTGTGGGCTGCAAGGCAGCTTCACGGTTCTGGTGCCGTTGTACTCCTCGACCGAAGTGGCACAGTTCTTTTCGCCGCATCCAAGAGTTTCATCCCGCCGGCGAAGGGATCCGATCAATCCCGGACGGACTTGATCGCCGCTGCACTCCGGAACCCCGGGGCCGGTGCCACCCGCGACAACACCCACGTTCTTTACCGGAACGGCGGCACCAGCGACTCGGTTTTCGGGCAAGCGAGGTGGTTCGACGACGAATACCTGGTCGCCATCCTTGTGACCGACAACGCAGCCTGGACCCCCCTCGCGCTCCCCCGACCCGGCACAGCCCGAAGTGGCGGCGGGCGTTGGTGGACCTGCGAAACGTGTGACGATCTCTTCACGATCACCGAACGCTGCCAGCTCTGCAAGGAACCGCAATGCCGCAACGGCCATTGCGGGTGCGATGTCGCCCGCACTACGAAGAACCGGGTTTGCCCGACGTGTTTCCTCCAGCTGCACCATTCTCGATTCGATGAGGGCAGCGCTGTCTGTCGCGACTGCGCCTGACCGGTTCAACCGTCCCCTCCGGACAATTCTCGCGATGTGACGTCAGACCTTGGTGAAGCCGATCCGCCGGATCGGCCATCACCAAGGGAGGCATCATGCCCTACCGCAGCGCGATCACCGGTCGGTACCTCAGCAAGGCATCCGCCGCCCGCCACCCGAAGACCTCGGTTCACGAGTCGTCGGCGACCAACCGCGACACCGGCACACACCATCGCGCCGTCTGTCGCGACTGCGCCCGACCGGTTCAACCGTCCCCTCCGGACAATTCTCGCGATGTGACGTCAGACCTTGGTGAAGCCGATCCGCCGGATCGGCCATCACCAAGGGAGGCATCATGCCCTACCGCAGCGCGATCACCGGTCGGTACCTCAGCAAGGCATCCGCCGCCCGCCACCCGAAGACCTCGGTTCACGAGTCGTCGGCGAGCAACCGCGACACCGGCACACACCATCGCAGCGCCGTCAGCGGACGGTATGTCACGGCAGAGGCCACCCGGCGGAGCCCGAAGAACACCGTCACCGAGAAACCGCTGACGACAGGCGGGGTGGGTAGGCCGGCGCTGTCGGCCTACCCCGCCGGTCCAGTTCCGGACTCGTGAGTGCGGAAGCTGGGAAATCAAGTGCAACAATACTGGTCGGTCCAAATGGGCAGACCAGAAACTGACAACAAGCGATAGAGAGGAGCCCACCGTGGCCCCTATAGAAAACACCCGAATCTACATCGACAGTGAACCGATCGACGTGAAGGAGCGGCGCCTCAACGGCGTCCAGCTGCGCACGCTCATCGCCCCGTCGCCCGAGAACCTGTGGCTCGACGTCGCCGACGCGCAGGACTATCCCATCGCACCCACAGAGACGGTGGCTATCGAGCCCGGCATGCGGTTCTTCACCGACCGGCCCCGCACCATCTACATCGACAAGGCTCCCTATGAAGTTCGCACGGCGGTGCTCACCGAGACCCAACTCCGTGCCCTGCCCACCCCCGCGATTCCCGACGACCACGGGATCTGGAAGGACATCCCGGACGACCTCGACGATCCAATCGACACCGGCGAGCTCGTCACCATCATCAGCGGAGACCGGTTCTTCACCAATCCCCTTCCCAAGAAGGAGATCCGCGTCACCGTCAATCGCCGTCCCGTCGTCCTCGACGGCGTCCGACAGACTGGCGCATCGATCAAGAAGTCCGCGATCGATCAGGGCGTACCCATCCAGATCGACTTCCTCCTCGCCCGCAAGAACGGCCCGAAGTTCAAGCCGGTCGGCGACGACGAGCACATTCGTGTCCGCAACGACGACGAGTTCCGCGCCAACGATGGGGACGACAACTCGTGACCACCACGACGACCACCGAGGCCATCGCGGAAGCGATCGAGGAACTCCAGCAGACGTTCGCGGACGCCACCGTCACTTTCGAAAGCGACGGGGCAGGCGGAGCATGGGTCACCATCGAATCCATCCAGCTCGGGGCGGTCTACGAGCAGGAGACCTCCTGGATCGCATTCCAGATCACCTTCCCGTACCCGGAAGCCGACGTGTACCCGCTGTTCGTACGTCCCGACCTGCGCCGCAAGGACGGCGACGGCCACGGGGAAGGCTTCCAGTCAGTGACCTGGGGTCCGCGCGGTGAACCCGGGACACAGCTGTCGCGTCGCAGTAACCGTCTCAATCCCGCAGTTGACACGGCCACGACGAAGGTCCTGAAGGTACTCAAATGGCTGAGCGAACAGTGAACGGCACATGGTCGGTCGTGATCACCGGGGAACAGTGGGCGCTCCTGTACGGGCACCTGTTCCCCGGTGACGGGGACGAACATGGCGCAATCTTGCGGTGCGGAATCGCCCGAAGCTCCCGCGGTACACGGCTCCTCGTTCACGATGTAGTGACAGCGGTCGATGGCATCGACTACATCGAGGGAAACCGCGGCTACCGAAAGCTGACAGCTAGGTTCGTCGCCGACAACATTGACACGTGCGCGGAGGAAGGCCTCGCTTACCTCGCCGTGCACAATCACGGCGGACGGGACCGCGTCGGCTTTTCGCGAACGGACGTGGCTTCCCACGAACGCGGATACCCTGCCCTGCTGGACATCAACGACGGTGTCCCCGTTGGGGCTCTGGTGTTCGCGAGCAATGCTGTCGCTGGCGATATCTGGACCAGCGACGGGAATCGTCACACCATCACACACCTGCGCGTTGCAGGACGGCCCCAGCTGACCCTCACCCCAGAACCGGTACCTGCCCGAGCGGCGGACCCGACGTACGACCGTCAGGCCCGCATCTTCGGTGATCGCGGTCAGGCGATCCTGGCCGGCTCCAAGGTCGCCGTCGTCGGCCTGGGTGGTATCGGCTCACTCATCGCCGAGTACCTCGCCCGACTCGGGGTCGGAGAACTCGTGTTCATCGACCCCGATCGAATCGACCCGACGAACCTGCCACGCGTCGTCGGTGCCCGCCGATCCGACGCCTGGTCACTGCTCCAGGACGAGGGCCGCCCAGGGTGGATGCAACGACTCGGTGCCCGCCTGGCAACGCCCAAGGTGAAGATCGCTGCGAGGGTCGCACGCCAGGCCTCCAAGACGGTGCGCATCACCGCGGTTCCGCGCTCAGTAGTCGACGCCGACGTCGCCGTACTGCTGACCGACTGCGATCACATCTTCCTCGCCGCTGACTCCGCGCTCGCCCGCCGGTTAGTCAATTCCGTCACCCACCAGTACCTCATTCCGAACACACAGGTCGGCTCCAAAGTCACTGTCATCGACAGTGCGGTTGCCGACATCTTTTCCGTCTCCAAAATGAGCAGTCCGGGCAGCGGGTGCCTGCAATGCAACGGCTTGATCCCCGCGTCGCGGCTCACCGAGGAAGCGACCAGCGCGATCCAGCGCCGCCGGCAACGTTACGTCGACGACGAGAACGTTCACGCACCGAGCGTGATCACACTCAACGCCGTCGCAGCATCGCGCGCCGTAGACGACTGGCTCATGACCATCGGCGGCCTCGCAGACCCGACCATAAGCGCTGACCACTGGGTCTCCCACCACCCACTTACCGACGAGGTAGTCGAACACGAACCAGCCAAATCACCGGACTGCCGCCACTGCGGGCCATCTCGTCTCGCGATCGGCGATGGTGCGAGCCTGCTCGCACGCCCCTAGGATGACGCCCGAGCTTAGATCGCGACAGTGCGGAGGGCCAGACGGGCCGCACCGTCACGGTCCGCGGCCAGCAATTAGCGCTGCCGTGCACCGAGCGGACACAATCCTGGTCGGGTACTCAGCGCCCCATGCCCGATCGCCGGCGGCGACGTTTGACATGATGCGCACGTGACTATCGCCCAAACCGCCGATGCCGTCACCCCCTGGTGGCAATCGATCGCCGTACCTACAGGGGTCATTCTCGCAGCGGTTATTGCCGGCACGGTCGCAGTTCGCACGGCACGCAAGACACCGCACGAGAACCTGCGGGAGCTAGCCGAGATCCGCGCGCTCCTCATCGAGGAGGCAGCAGAGGATATGGCGACCGAAGTGCGGAAACTTGATGCTGCGATCCGCGCCGAGGTCGACAAGATCGATCGACTCACGCGCGCCACAAGTCGTGGACGCTCCGCTGCTGCCGTCGAGTGGATCCGGCAGCGATCACCGTGGTTCGAGGTGGGTGCTGCAATCCTCCAGTTCGTTCCGCTGGGGTTGCTTTTAGTGGTCGACGTGGATAAGGCCCCCGGTTTTACTATCATGATCGTGAGCATCACGATTGCGGCCGCGATGTCCGTTGGAACTTATTTGCGCACTAAGATGACTGGGTGGGGACGGTGGCTACTTGCCCTAATTCTGATTGCTTGGGGACTCTTCGCGTCCAGTCAGATCCTGGTCTACCTAGCCTAGCTCCGCCGAGTTCCGACTTGGCCGACCGATTTATCCCCCGACCAGTAGGGTGAACAGCATCAATTCCAACGCCAGCGGCTCCCAGTCCGGAGCCGCTGCCGCAGTGCGAAACCGGTGATGGGAAGCGAATTCCACGGCTAGTAGAGCTACACGACACCGGCACGTTCCGATGGCTCAGCACCATTCCGTTCCGATTATCGTGGACGCTCCGCGAGCCATCGCTTTGGCTACTGGCGCGAGGCCAACCAGTGAATGGGCTAGAGCAGTAACTCGTTGCGCTGTGCCCGTTCCCGCTGGTCGTGGGCAGCGCGACCAGTGATCGCGTACATTCGGACATCGCGGATCCGGACGATGACATCCATGTGGCTCACTCAGCGCAATGTGGGGGGATCCCTGATCGCACGTTCCGCTCGACGGTCCAGATTCCAACACGGCAGCGCCGGTTCGGGCGGGGTGCTCTACACCCGTACCCCTCGCGCCTGTCGGCACCAAGACAACCAGTCGCGGTGCTCGAATGAATGGCACTGTGGCGCGGGTGCACTCGTCCATGGCTCTCAGATCGTACAGCGCTTCTGGTCGATTCCCCGGCGCCTCGAATCTCTCGCGTTACCGTGAGGCCAGCCTGCCTGGCAATTATTCGTCCACGAACTGGCCGTACTCCGCCCAGGCGGTGAATTGCCATTCCCAGGCGCGACAGACCCGTTCCCTTGGAAGTGCGCGGTCTTTCGGGTCGAGGAGCATCAGCCGTGCGTAGCGGCCGTCACCGATGACGATCGCGAGCAGGTATTGGCCGGGCTCGGCCTCGATCGCGCCCATCTCGTTGTTGGTCATCGAGAACCTGGCGTCGGGTCGGTCGACCTTCTTCACCTCGAGCATGACGGCGATTCCGGTGTTGTCAACGCCAACCAGGTCGTAGCCGAGGTTCTGTTTACTGACATCCTTCAGGTCCCAGCCGCGGGCGTTGAGCCAGTCCATCACCGCGACCTCGGCGGTGCGCCACCGCTGCATGACATCTGCAAACCCTTCGCGCAGCGCGACCTGCCGAGGTGGCGCCGGTTCGGCCCTCTCGGCGGCGCAGTGCCCGAGTTCGGCTGGGGCCGCATTCTGGATGGTGTCGAGCACCATCTGTTCGACCGGAGTTGCGGACCGTCCAAGGGCTCGAAGGTGCTCGGTGACGTACTGGGCAGCAGCGGACTGGGTGGCCGGGGACAGTGAAGTCACCACCTGTCCGAGGACGGGTCCAACGTCGAGGTTCGGTAGCCCGAACGCGACACGCAGTGCGCGGGCGGTGCCGATGTTGGTCTGGTCGTACAGTGCGCGCGGAGCTCCGGCCGGAAAGATGATGGTCAGGTCTTCGTCCGGAACTGCGAAGGGTGCGACCGCGAATGGGATGGACGCGTGGCGCAGTTCCTCACGCAGTGCGGTCAGGAAGCTCTGCTCTGCGGAGATGCCGCCGGTTGCGAGCAGCGATCGCGGATCTTCCATGATGGTCATGAGTTCCCACGCCCGGTCGAACCAGGCTGATGCCGGATTGCGAAGCTCGTTGGCCAGGATGGCGGCGGCGTCCTGCAAGACTGCGGTGGTGCTCGGGTCCGCGACCGTTGCGTGGGTGCGGGAGGGGTCTGTCAGGAGATCGCCGGAGACCACGAGTGGGGCTCCGATCCGGTCGTTGAGTGGGAGGAAGCAGGCCAGTCGTCCACGGGCGGTGCACAGCGACACCGCCTGCGCGTTCAGGGGTAGCGCCACCGTCGCGCTGGTGCCGGTGAGGACGACGAAGTGCGCGACTCGGTCGTCCCAGTGCAGTTCGAGTTGTTGTTCGTTGCGCACGGCGCGGTACTGGTGTGTGCGGCCGTCGGTGTGGATGGTCACCGACTCGATGGTGCGGAGGAAGAGCAGCGCGATCGGGTCGATCGGCCCGAGTACCGGAAGGTTGGGGCTGTGAGGATCGATGGTGAATGTGACACCGGCCCCGAACGGATTGGGGGTGCGCGTGACGGCGGTAGGGAGTCGGACCAGTGGAACGTCGTGAATTCCGGCGTGGTGGCCCGCGGTGGTGAGTAGCTCTGCGGCGGCCTGCCGATCGAAGGTGAAGGCGCATCCGGCTGTGGCGACGGTGATTCGGGAGGCGACGGCGGCGAGGGACTTGAATCCGATGCCTCGGTATCCGATCGTGTCGCCGCGGGTTTTCGTCGAACTCGCGCTGCGGCACAGAGCAGATGCATCGTCTCCGGTCATCGCGCGGCCGTCGTTGCGCCAGACCACGCGTCCCGACGACGACACCTCGATCTCGACGGAGCGGGACCCGGCATCATCGGAGTTCTGCAGCAGCTCGTACTGCACGCGGTCTCTGTATGTTTCCGCGAGCAGTGCCTCGATCCTGGCCAGTTCGCCGAACATGCCGGCAGCCTGCCGGTACTCAGCGACGAGGTCATCCTGCAGCCCGAGGACGGCGTCGATTAACTCCATGCGTTGTCCTCGATCCGCATGATCACCTTCGCCGCGGGCTCGGAGAAGTCATCCGGGTTGAAGTCCTCATCGATCCGCCACGAGGCCACCCGCCCCGGAGTTCGACCGTCTTCCGACACTGGCACCTCAATACCGAGGCGCACGCGTACCTGCTCGAGGAGAAATCCTGTTTCGTCGAGGAAGTCGAATGATAGTTGCGGAACCGGGCACTCGAACGGGGTCAATTCGGCCAGGGGGGTTTCGGCTGTGATCCACGATTTTCCCTCGCGATGCTGTGTCGCCAACTCGTCGATGGTTCCCACGGTCACGCGCCCAGAGGCCTGGATTCCTCCGTAGGTCGCGTTGTCATCGGCATGGGTGAAAACGTGGATCTGGTTCACTGCCAATTGGGTGCCTGGGCGCGTTGTGTCGTCGACGACTTCGAGGGGGATCGGCTCGATTCCCACGGGAATGTAGGGCATGTGTCCGTTCCCCTCGTAACCGTCGTAGGCAGTGACGGTGAGGGTGAGGTCGTCGTGGTCGATCGCCTCGTAGGTGTGGACGAACCAGTCATTCTCGGAGAACCGAACCGGGCGAGTCGCTTCTTTCGTGGACACGAACACCGGGCGGAAGGTCGCTTCGTGCTCGGACAGCTTGGGTGATCTGATCGCGATCACCACCGGTGGCGGATAGTCGCGGCTGTGGCCGAAGCAGTCGGTCCAATCGTCCGAGTTGAAACGGAGCACCCCGGACACAGCGAGCTTGTGGAAGTGGTTTCCCTTCCCGTAGTCCTCTGTCGATACCCGTGCGCGAACATCCTGCACTTCCCATCCCCGGACAGAGAGAGCGAGTTCGTCGATCGACACCGCAACCTCTGTTGTGGCGCGCGTCTTGTTTTCCTTTTTCGCAACGCGGGTCTTCTTCTTGACCGGTGGCGTCGCCCCGCCGTTTGAGGTCGGCGCTTGTGGAGCTGTGGGACGAATCCGGTCCGCAGGTGGTGCGGTATCCGTTGCAGGCAATGGAGCCACGTTCAGGGGCTGCTCGGTACGACCGGCCGATGGTGCATTGTTGTCAGTCCTGTGCGCAGCGTCCGGGAGTGGTTGAGCCGGAGGCACGGCCACGGGATGTACATCCGCTGGCGGAGTGTGCTGGGGTGCGACCCACTGGGTGTGTGACGTCCAGACGCGTCCATCCCACCAACGCAACATCCCCGGAACGCTGTGATCCCAGTACCAGCCGGGTCCGGGAGTCGTCATTTCTGACACCCGCGCAGAAGATCGTAGGCGCGGTGCGGATCACGAGGCATCCGCCAGCCGGCAGGGCTCTCTCGTGCGGTCACGTCCTGATCAAACCCCACGGATCGGACACATGTCCGTCGTTCCGACCGCTGCGTCCTGAGCAATCTCGACACCGTTCACCCTCCTCCGTTCCCTTGCCAGTAACTCCGTCGAACATCATGGAATGCCCAGGTGCCGCGCGGCACTACCTGGCGCTAGTTGGCGGATTGCCAGCGCATCTTGCCGTCCTTTGCTGTCGCGCACACCATCGGCTTGCCGGTGCTGGAGACGCCGGTCCCGCCGGAACAGAACGCCCCGGGATGCACCGTCGCCGGCCCCGAGGACGCCGGCGGGGTGTACGCGGGCGGCGGCGGTACATACGCGGGCGTGGTCACCACCGGTGGCGGCACGTACGCCGGGGTCGTGACGGGCGGCGGGATGTAAGCCGGCGGCGTGGTCACCGCTACCGGCGTCGTCGACGGGGCGGGGGCACGAGCCACCGACGACGACGTCGCCGCCGCCGCCGAGGCCGAGGCCGAGGCCGAGACTGACGTTGTCACCCGGGTCGTACTGGTCGCCGCGGTCGTGCTGGTTGCGACGACACTCGCCGGTGCCGGTTTTGCCTGCTCAGTGTTGTTGGTGAACGCGCCAACCGCGATCACACCTACCACGGCCGCGCCGGCGACCCACGGCCACTTCTTCCGCTTCGGCCCGCTGCTGGCCGGCGCCTGAAGCACCGCGGTCTGATCGCTCGTCGGGACGCGGGGCTGGGTGTGCCCGGTCCACTGCGCACCGTCCCAGTAGCGCAGCGAGTTCTGGGGATCCTCCGGATCAGGCTGCCAGGACGCGGGAGTTGTCATAGGGGCAATTGATAGCAGACGAACCGGACACCTACAGCACCGGTTCCTGCCATGTCATTCGCCTGAATGACACTGCCACCGAGGGCGATTGAGGGTAAGTCTCGGACAATATAGGTGCATCACCACACGACCCGCGCAGGGAAGTGACACGTCTCCGAGGTCAACTCCGGCACGCCGGCGGATGCCGAGCACCATCAGGTCGGGTGCCAAATCGGAATCAGAACATCCAAGACGCAACGCGCTGTGTCACCGTCGGTCGATGTACGCCTGCCGTCAGAGTGACTGCCACTGATGCGTGATCCCTGCGCAGACCCCGTATTGGTCGAACTGGAGCGCGAAGTGGGAGTTGTAGGACCAGTTCGAGGTGTGCTGCCACTGCAACAGGTAGCTGCCGTCGGCGCCGATGACACTACGGCTCTGTGGGCGCCCGAGCGCCGCGACGATCTCGGCCTCGGTCCGAGCAGTCGGATCGCCCATGACGCGCATCCGTTTGGCGAAGTTGCCGAAGGTCGCACGGCCAGGCATCGGGCCCGGGTGCTTCCGGGTCGCCCAGACGCAGTCCGCCGGCACCGGGTCGCCCGGCTTCGGCGGCCGCGAACCATCGAACCGCGGCCGCAGATCCGGCGGTGGCTGGCTTCCGTACGCAACGAACCCCTCCGGCGGCACGGCCGGCTCCTCCGCGGACGCGGCAGACACCCGCGGAGGCGACGGTTGCGTCGGGGACTCACGGCCATTGAACGCCGCCTCCGGACCGCTCCCGAACCCCGTCGTCGTGGTGACCGTTCCCAAGAAGCTACGTACCGTTGTCTCGGTGGGCGGCCCGGTGGGCGTCTGCGCGGGGGTCTCGACAACCAGGTGCGCCCACGGCGCCATCGCGCCCAGGTGCCGGCGGACGAGGTCGATGTCACTGTCGTGAGCGAAGCGCCCGAACGAATGCTCCTGCCCGGCACGGTCGGTGAGAACAAGGAACTCTCCGCTCGCCCGGGCCGCCACAACGATCCGGGCGACGTCGCCGAGATCGAGTGCCACCTTCGGCCCCCGCTTGGACAGATCCTGAACCAAGGCCGCCATGACCCGCACGTTGGTTACCACCAGCCCATCGCACAGCGGTTTCAAGCTGCTGACCCGCGCGATCAGGGTGACCACTTCCCCCTGCCGGCACACAGGAGCGATCTTGCCCAGCCAGTTAGCGGCCACCGAATCCTTGACGGACGCACCCCGCAGAATCATCAGCAGACCTCCACACCGCAGCCGTAAACCCAATCGAGCGAAGGATCGCAGATGTCGACTGTATCCGCCCCACCGACACGCACCATGACGACGCGAAACCGCAGGGCAACCCGAGACCCTGAACATCGCGGGTGTCACAGGTCATCAAAGATCCGGCGCCCGGCTGGTCCAACACTCCGGGGTGTGTGGATGGGACGAAAAAGACGCACGCGGCGACTCGATCTGGAGACGCAGCACTGGGCGTTGTTGGCTGCCCGCGTGGGCGGCATCCCGCGATCCTCGGGAAAACACGGCCAGCCTCCCGCCCATCGGAGGGACAGGCTGCTTTTGTATCTATTAACTGATCTGGAGTCGGGGGACCTGGCTTTCGGAGGCCGGATCGGAACTCATTTATCAGCGAAGAACGGTTGGAGGACGCGCATCGTGGCACGGCTTGGACGAGAACGTGCGGAGGTGATGGTCACCGTCAAGACGTATCCGTCGCCGTCTGACAAATACGGGGAAACCGTCTGCGTCGCCGGAGTGCGTACTGATACCCCGTCACCGTCATGGATCCGTCTCTATCCCGTCCGGTTCCGCTACAGCGACGGCGGATATCAGTTCAAGAAATACGAGAGAATCTCCGTCGACATCGTCGCGCATGGCTCAAAGGACCCTCGCGTCGAGTCGTATCGGCCGGATGCCGACTCGATAGAGTCGCTCGGCGTCGTCCAATCGGACGGTGATACATGGGCAAGCCGACGCGTGCTGGTGGGCGATCTGATCGGTGAGACCACGACGTGTGCACTCATCGCCACCAACCGGATGAGCACCATGGACCAGGCGGCCCCGTCGCTGGGGCTTGTAAAGCCGATCGTCACCCGGGTGGAACTGCTCCAAGGCGAAGACTGGAATCCCAAGCAGCAGGCGAAGGTCGATCGCGCCAGCCAACCGACCCTGATGGGGGACGAACTCACACCCCTGGAACCGGCCCCACTCGGAGTCCGGTATCACTACCGATGCGCCGAAATCGGCTGCCCTGGACATAAACAGAAGGTCATCGACTGGGAACTCGGACAAGCAGGGAGGCGGTGGATCCGGGACGTTGGAGAAAAGGAAGCCGCGAAACGAGTCCTGTCCAAATGGGAAGATGAGCTCTGCGCCGCCGAGCGGGACACGCATTTCTACATCGGGAATCAGCACCAAAGGCGGACAACCTTTTCCGTTCTCGGTACGTGGTACGCACGACCAGAGGAGCCGACGCTCTTCTAGACGTGTACGACCGCGATGTCCGGGCACGTTTCACGCAGCGCGTCGACGACGAGGTTGCGGTGACACGTCGAATGGTCTCGCTCGAAGCACAGCAATGCCACTACTCCCCCATCGAGGAGCTCCACCACATGTTGGAGCGCATCCGTCGCTTCCGCGGTACCGAGCACCTCCCGGAACCGGTCGCGGCTCTCCGGCGCACCGTGCCGGAATCCGTCCCGATTGTCCTTCGGGTTACCCAACGCCTTGTAATGGACATACTCGATGCCGACCGCGCGAAGAGCTGCTGCGAGTTTTGTCTTCGATAGTCCCGGCTTCCGTGACAACGGGGTCAGCCGCACGTCGACCAAGACCTGCACGTTCTCCAGCTTCAGCCGATCGACCAACTCCTTCGCGCTGCGTCCTTCGTAACCGACACTGACCAAGGCGGAGGTGAGAGATGTTGATCGGGCCATGTGATCATCATGCCGCACGAAACGGTGAGTTCGACGCAGGCCTCCTCACTCACATCGCGTCCTGGGGTCTGCGTGATGGAGCTGAGCGACCGGTGGCCCCGCGCGCCCTGTGGTCTGTCACCGATGGTCGATCTCGGGCTCCGGTGCGCGGTCCGTTGCCTCGGTGTCCGTTGCGGCCCACGTTCGTTCCAGCTGTCCACCCGCGGTGCGTTCCCGGCGTTCGACGTGCTCCGGACCCCGGTCCACCGCAAACGTCCTGTACAGGTCGTAGCGGGTGACGGCCGCCGATTCCTCGCTGACCTCACGGGCATTGACCTCACTAACCGATTTGCCGTGCAGCGGTTTGCCGTCGGGCAACCGCGTATCGGTGAACAGACGGTCGACGGCCGAGAGCGGGAGCCACCGCCCACCCATCCGGGACGCCGGGTCGTCGCCGGATGCAGTCAGTGCGGCGGTCAGGCCCTGCTGCCACCGGTGCACGATCCGGGCGGTAGCAAGCTCCCGAGAGGCTTCGACGTCGGCGACGTGGATCGTGTAGCGCTCCCGCTCGAGGCGGGTCACCAGCTCCGTTGCCCACGGCTTCCAGGCCATGGTGCCGTCGATGATCACGTTCTCCCCCACCGACAACGACTGTGCCACGGCCGTTTCGAGCAGAAGATTCGACTCCATGTGCACCAGCGCGCACAGCTCGTTCGGATAGAACCGGCTCGGCTGCCCCGGCGCCGCCCGAAGCTCCTCGGGCAGCATTTGCTGCAGCGAGCCGTCCTCTACTGCCGCCGCGACGAGGCGGAGTTTGAACTCGTCCGCATCCAGATGCCGCCACGACTGCAGGTTCTTCCCCACCAGATGGGCTTGGGCGGTGGATTTGCCGGCGCCGGGCGGTCCGGCCATCAGGATGGACACCCGGTCCCGGCGGACCTGAGTACATGAGCTGCGCCAGTCCACGAGGATCCGCTCGTGCAGCCGCAACCGTGCCCGGGTGGGGATCGGTTCACCCTTGATTCGGCGGAAGTACCGGCGGTCGTTGATCGTGGCGTGGGGGGCGTCGATCGTCAGCGGGCCGCCCGGACTGGACAGCGAGGCGAGGAAGGCACGGCGATCCTCGAATTCGTCGGTTGGCACAGGTCAGTCGGCCAGTGCGTCGAGGATCAGGTCGTAGTCCTCATCGGTGAGGAAACCGTGGGTGAGCGCGCGGCCGACCTGGTGGTTGAAGCCGCCCTCGGCGTGGGGGCGGACGTCGTCGACGTCCGGGTAGGCGGTCGGCGCCGTCGGCGTGTCGTACTCCCAGCCGATCAGCTCGGCGCGCATCGTTGCCGGATCGATCTCGCCTGCCGCGCACCGGGCGGCGATCTCGTAGGCTGTGCCGCCGTGGGTGCCGGGACGGACGTCCGGGGCCTCGATGCGGGCCCGCTGGAGCATCTGGCTGATCGCGGGCTGGCTGACGCCGTTGACCTGCGCCAGCCGGGTCTGGGTGACCCCGCCCTCGTACAGTTGCCGCAAGTTGCGGAGGAATCCGATATGCGCGACCACCTCACGTGCCCGGTTCTCGGCCATGCTGGTGAACAACCGGTCCCGGTCCATCATGATGGACATAACCCACACCTCCCTCTATAAGCTATCTTATACCCGCAGTTCCAGGCCGTAAAGTCCGCCACACCGCCGAGCAGACACCCTACGACTCATGGGCGGCGGCCCCACGCCAATCCGCACGGAGGCAATCAGGTCGGATCCCACAGCGATGGTTCGAGACTGTTGAGCTCATCGAGCACCTGATCGACCGCGGTGGTCGGGATCCGGAAGTCTGCGCCCTCCGACGCCCGGAGGCGGTCGCGTACGGAGGCGAGCATGGCGAGTTCACGTTCGAGGTCGGCTGCGGTGCGGTCGCTCACGAACCCATCCTGCCCCGCGCCGGTAGCGATCAGAATCGTGCCGCCTCGGTGGCGTCGAGAAGAACGCCGGCAGCACGGCCTTCGTCGGCGAGCACTCTGCTTCTGGGGACATGCTGTCACCGCAGGTCAGATGCCCCATCCTGCGAACCCGTCCTCGACCGGACGGATCACCGGTCGTCCGGCCGGCCGGATGTCTGCGGCCCGTACTGTTCGCTCCATGTCCGCACGCCCCGGCAGCAACCTCAACACCGACGCCGCGCTGCCGTCCCTGGCCACCGACGACACCTCAGCAGCTCCCCACATCCTCGCGGCGGCGGCCCGGACCGGAACGGACATCGAGCTGCGGATTCACACATCCATCACCCGGTTCGACGTCGCCGCCGAGCAGTGGTTCCCCGCTGTAGCCGGCTTCGTTGTGACGGTCCTCGTGTACATCGTCGACGCGGCGACGGGTGGGCTACGGTATCTGCCGCCCGCCGAGCCTGCCGAGTGGGCGCGGGCGATCTTCTCCACCGCCGGCGCCGCGCACGGCTACTTCCTCGGTGCCGTCGACCCGAACACCGGCGGCCACCGGCGCGGGCAGCTCGCGTACCGGCTCTACCTCGGCACCGACCGGCAGCCGATATCCGTGCCGCGGCAGCTGGTCACCTGCCCGCACTACCTACTACCTGGCCTCGACGGCAGAGCCGAGATCACCATTCCCACCACGGCTTGATCCCACGGCAGAAACCAGATACCGCGGTGCCGACACAACTCGGCCACACAAGGTCGGCCAGGGGCCATCGGGAAAGCCTGCGAACGAATACGTTTCGGATCACGAACTGCAATCACGGTTGTCGTGCGGCCACCCTTTCACCACGACGACGACCTCCGAAGCGCATCCCCTCCCCACCCCCGCCGGCCAAACATCGCCCCTCGGCCACGCCCTCGGGTCAGGTCAAATCCTCGCTGGAAGCGGAGGCTGCATTGTCCTTGATCGACGCAATCCCGTTCTGGGCCGCCGCCTTCGAGGTGTATCCCTGGCTGGCCGCGATACATCGACGCCTCCGGTTAGTTGCGATGGTCCCGGACGACAGGTTCATCACGGTGATCCCGGACGACAGGTTCATCACGGTGATCCCGGACGACAGGTTCATCACGGTGATCCCGGACCACCGGCGGCTCCGCGACCGGTGGCGGATCGACAACGGGTGGTTCTTCGACCGGCGGGTCGGCGACCGGCGGGTCGGCGACCGGCGGGTCGGCGACCGGCGGTTCTTCGACCGGCGGATCGACAACGGGTGGCTCCACAAACGGCGGATCGGCCACCGGCGGCGGATCCGCGACCGGCGGCGGCGGGGGCGAACCGGGATCCGCGGGAGCCGGGCCGACGACCGGGCCCGGGTTCACAGGGGCCGGGCCGGGGTTCGCAGGGGGCGGGCCGACGATCGGTCCCGGGATCGCGGCGGCTGGGCCGGGGTTCGCGGCGGCATCACCGGACGGGTCACCCCCGACGGCTCCTCCCACAATCACGCCACCATCGGACCCGACGATTCCGGGAACATCGCCGGGGATTTGCGTCCGCGCGTCCGCGATGTCCCTGCCGGGCTGCGGGGCGCTTTCGGGAACGACCTGCACAGTGGTGCCGTGCTCCCGGCCGGGAAGCGCAATGCCGCGCAGGTCGTCCGCGAGGACGATGGCAGTCGTCGCGGCCAGGGAAATTGACAACGCCGCGAGGGAGCCGATCGCGATGCGGGCGCCGGTGTTTCGAGCCATAAAAGTGCCTCCGACAGGGGGTACGGGATGGGATGACAGGCCCTATCCTGCGGCCCCGACAAACGTCGGGACAGGCACCCGAGGGTCACTGTCGCCCACCCGAAGGGGCGCGCGGATACCCATCGGTGTAACTACAGCCGCCCCGAGCCTGGTTGACCTTTCGACATCCTGTGTGAATGTCCGCGTGCGGGTTTCGAATCAGTTCACAGGGTTGTGATGCTCCCTTGCCAGGGCAGGCGGGCGCGGCGCCCGACGGTCCTGGCCGGGGCTGCCGGTGGCTATGCGCCACTGCACTATCGGACACGACCTCCACATGACATCCGCGCGACCAGATCGAAAGGCTATTACCTCTGGTGTGTCTGACCAGCCCAATACACTGCCACCTGATGGACACTGCACGCATCACCGTCAGCCCTGAGTTCGGCCTCATCATGGCCGAAGACCTGGTCAACCTCGACCGCGACTGGGTCGAATCGGTCCGCACCCATTTCGTCTGCGAGACCGACGGTTGCGACGCCCGAGTCGTCGCAGTCATCGGTCGCCCACCACTGCAACGCCGAACACCGCACTTCCGCTCTCACCCCGACGCGGTGCACGAACCCGAATGCCCCTACGCCGACGTCGTCGTCGAAGCCACTGGCAACGGCGGCGATCCCGAGAACCCGCTCACCGGCCGACACTCGTACCCCAGCCGGCTCGTGCCCCTCACCGAGCGGACCGTCACCGATCCCACCAGCGACGACACAGCCGACCATATCCGCAGCGGACCGACCTCACGCCGCACCAGAGGAAACGGCTCCGGCACAGTCGACCATCACACCCGCGGAATCGCCCGCACGATCCGCCCACTCTGCCGGACCTTTATCGCGCACCCCGATCACCGGCGAGACATGCTCATCGACATCCCCGACATCGATACCACCCACTACCAGTTCGCATTCAAACGCCTACGCGACACCACCGAGCCTCTCACCCGGGAGCGAAACCGCCGCATCTTCTACGCACCGTTGCGCATCTTCGAGCAACCCAACGAAACCGAGGAAACCGAGGACCGTACCGTCATCACCCTCTACGCCGGCCGACGCGACGCGGCCGATCATCGGCTCACCCGCGCCTACCGCATTCTCGTCGACCACACCGACTGGACCGACAGCCGCATCCGAACCCTTCGGCGCGACCTACGCGACGCGCGAGCCGAAGCGAAAAGCGACTACCACACCGGCAACCCTACGAAGACCTGGGCATTCTTCATCGGATCGCAGGACACCGACGACCCCGCCACCTTCCGGGTCGCCAACCCCGTCCACATTTGCTTCATCACGGCCGAGATCACATACCCGACGTTTTGAACCGTAGCTATAGCAGGACTGTTGTGGTGCACGACGTGTCGTCACGCGCCGGATCAGCGAGACCTGCGACCGGAGAGGGACACTGCGCAGCGCAAGGCGCCCGGAACGACGAGCCGCTCACCCGTGAACGCACGCCAGTGACGGTGCTCGCCGACCAAGCTCCGCATTATGGAGGTCGAATTGGCTCTGGCCGGCATAAGGCTCCTGCCGCGCTGTCTAACACGTCGCGGCGTAAGCCGCTATGCCGTCACGGCTTTGAGCATGCAACCACGCGAACTTGCCCAGGCCCCGAAAGGCCAGCGCGTACGCGCTCGCGCCGGGTTCCTTCGTGGTGTAGTGCTCAATGTGTTCGACGGCAGCGCGCGTGAGCTTCGCTCGTTCGGGAATCGTTGGTTTACGCCTGTTCATGATTCGTTTCTAGCTGACCTCAACCGCTTACGATGCGCGCGACAGGCCGACTGTCCGACCTTCAGTCCGGTGGCGAGAAGTGGCACCGCGTTCAGCGATCCGTCGTACTGGCCGGACCCCTCCGCGCATACTCGAAAATGGACGATCCACAGTGAGGAGAGCCGATGACCCACGATCCCGATCTGGGCGTGCTGGTGCGCCGTGTCGGATCCACGAGCGCGTGGACCACCCCGGACATGACCGCATACGTCAACGAGGACCATCTCCAGCGGATCATCGCCGAGGACCCCGACCGAGTACCCGGCGTCCCCGAGGGCGCCATCGCGGTCCGCGAATTGCCGACCTCCGCCGGGCCCGCCGACGTGTGCATCGTCAGTCCCGATGGCGCCCTGACGATCGTCGAATGCAAGCTCGCCTCGAACTCCGAACGCCGACGCATGGTGATCGGCCAGGTCCTCGACTACGCGGCCGCGATCTGGCGCGACGGCGACACCGCATTCCACGAGCAGTGGGCCCGGCGCGGTGGCAACGACCTCCACGCCCTGGGTGAGGGCGGATACGAGCAGCTGGGCCGCAACATCGCCGCCGGCCGCCTCCACCTCTGCCTCGCCGTCGACCAGATCGACGCCGACCTCCGGCGACTCGTCGAGTACCTCAACCAGATCACCCGCCACGACATCACGGTCACCGCCCTACAATTGAGCTACGCCCGGCACGGCGACCTCGAGATCCTGATCCCCTCCACCTACGGCGGCGAGATCGCCGCAGCCAAGGCCCGC
The DNA here is from genome assembly GCF_900105905.1 of Rhodococcus koreensis. Lineage (GTDB taxonomy): Bacteria > Actinomycetota > Actinomycetes > Mycobacteriales > Mycobacteriaceae > Rhodococcus_F > Rhodococcus_F koreensis. The sequence continues at coordinate 19,044 of NZ_FNSV01000005.1, forward strand.
GCTGCGGCCGGCACCACCACCCGGTGGACGAAGGACACCTTCCTCGACAGCATCGGCTCCGACACCGACCGCGCAAGCGCCGAGAAACTCTTCGCGCTCCTCGACCAGGTCGACGACCGGCGCGGAACCCACGACGACCTCTGGTACGGCAACAAACCCGGCGGTGGCGTCTTCTTCCACCCCTACGGGCTGCGGTACGCGCCGATCCAACTGTGGATCAACAAGTCCGGGCAGCTGATGGCCTACGGGAACTGGTACCAGTACGACAAGATCAAATACCACCACGGGTTCGCCGAACTCGCCCACCTCGTCGGTCAGGACCACCAATCCACTGCGAAAGGTTTCCCCATCGCCGACCTTACCGACCTCGACCAGTTCTGGTCTATCACTCTGCGATGCGCCGAACACATCAACCGGCCCGACGCCGAGCCCGATCACCGGGACGTGGACCCCGACACCGCAATCGTCTGAACCAAACCTGCGCCGCTTCTCCGCCGGCGCAGCCCCTCACCCACCCGGGATGGTTCGGGTCGGGGGCAAACTCCACCAGATGATCAATGGCGCGGGAACGGGGCGGATTGCACCCCGCACCACTCACACTGAAAGCCAGGATCATCCGTCGCCAGGAGCTCGATTTCTCGACACATCATCCGCTCGGGGACCTGCCCAAAGGTCAACCGACCAGGGGACGGTAACTCTCGAGTTTGAGAAGGGACCGCACGTATCCCGCTTCCGCCACGGCCGTCACCTCGTCGAGGTAGGCCAGGACGGCCGGATCGGCGACCTCGAGGTCGAGACACATCTGTTCAGCGATCCAACGCCGAATCGCGTCGTGGGAGGTCATTTTAATCACCATCTACGGGGTACCCGCCGGGGACGGTCGCCACTCATCGACCCTGCCGAATGGCCCCGACGATGCGCCGTCCGAGGAGGCAGTTCCATCCAGGGCCGAGGTCGCACAAGGGACTCCCGGACGATCACGGGCCGTGGTCGTCTTCCCGCCGGCTGCACCGACCTTCGAGTTGTACTGCGCAGTCCCGCTGTGCCGTTGAGGAAAACCAGGCTCGGCGACGAGGACTTCGGGTTGCGGACGCCGGTCACCGAATATCTACGACGAGACCGAAGTCGTCGCGGAGAGAGTCGATGACACGATTCCGGGCCCATCCCCGGTCGGCGAGATCACCCGTGGCGTCGATGCTGATGTCCGGTGGTGTGCCCCGTTCGACCAGCATTCACGGCGCGTTCGTCCTGGCCGTGGCGGCACCGATACCGCACCCCCGCCGCGGTTGGGGTGCCGATCAGGATGTTCGTGCAGGTGATGCGGGAGTCGCGGTAGTCCCGCCACGTGCACCCAGTGAGCGAGCCGTCCTGGTTGATCGCCGCCAACCCGGCCTGGGTGTCGAGGACCGCGACCGTGATGTCCTCACCCACAATCATCCGGGTGAGCGACACTTCGGCAAGGGCCGTGTCGGAGAGCATTCCGGTCTTGGGGATGTCGGTGCCGCGCAGGATTCCCTCGGCGACCACCGCACCCACCGACAACCCGACGTACAGGTAGCCACCCAGCAGTGAGCCGCCGGGACAAACGCGGTCGTCGTGGACCGGGTCGAACCGGCCCTGCCGCGGTACCCGCGTGGTGCGGGTGTTGATCGCCAGCGCGTTCTCGAGCGGGGCGATGGCGGTGGAGTTGAAGCTGTTCGGCGGGAAGGCGCTGTCGGTGCGGTGGATCCGCCACAACTCGGTGCCGGCCCCAATGATGTCGGTGTGCGCGGGTGCGCCGTTGTACGTTCGCACCCGCTCACATGCCCCGGCGTGCCACGTCGAGGACATTGTCGATCGCGATCTCGGTCAGCTCGCCGGCCTCGAGGTCCTCGAGGGGGCTGCGGCCGTCGAGGATCTCGGTGGCGGTCAGCCACCACGACGCCGCACCATACGGGTCCTGAGCCACCGCGAGCCGCCGGTTCGCGTACTTCACCTGGTCATAAATCTGGTGGCGTGCCCGGTCGAACTGGAACAGCGGGTACCGGTAGTCCGGGCGGGTGCCGATCGGCAACCCGATCAACTCCCCCGCCTTCCGCCGTTTCTGTGCGACGCTGCGGATCGGCTCACTGGTCGGCGCCAGGATCGTCGCGACCTCCTTGGAGTCGATCACCTCGACGGCGTCGAGGACCGACCGGCGGGCCGAGGCCCGCGGCCCAGTGTCATGGGTGTCGGTGACGGACGCGATCAGCGACTGCGCGAGCTGCAACCGCTCCGTCTGCGACAGGGCGGCCGCGGAAAACTGGGTGAGCGCCGTGACCACGTCCCCGCCCGCCTCCTCTGCCCCCAGTGCTGCCAGGCCGTGACCGCGCCGACCTGGGCGGGGCCCGGGATCCGGCGTCTTCTCGCTTGCCTGGACCAGGGCGAGGCGGAACTCCGCGAAATACGTACCCAGCGCCCGCTCGAGCCCCTCGACACGGATCGACTCGGACATCCGCGCCACCACCACCGGATCGATCGCAGGAACAGGTCCCGAGGAGAACGCTTCGGCACTCATCCAACCCTCCCAGGTACGATCGTCACAACTACGTACCTATCGTACCTTCGAGCGGTCGATCCGTCGATGCCCGAGACCAGCGGCCCAAACGGGGGCCAGTGTGATCGACGGTCACCTCGTCCGCGCCCCGCGAACCCGGCGCCATCCTCGTGCGCGATTACCCCGCCCCGTACCCCGGCACCGCTGACACGGACCATCGCCCACCGCATGGCGCCGAAGGCCATGACCCCCACCGGCTCATGGCCTTCGCGACAGGATGTCCACGGTGTGCACCGGAGCGATGTTGGAAACTCACGCGACCGGCTTCTCCACCTGAGCGTCACGGAAAGCACGCTCGATCTCGGACGGAATTCGGCCACGCGAGGACACCTCATGACCCGCCCCGAGCGCCCACTCACGAATCTCCCTCGACGACGGCTTACCCGCCGGAGCCTTACTCACCACTTCCCTCGCCGCCGGCACTTTCGCCGCGACCGGCTTCTTCCCGGCCGACTTCTCCCCACCTCTTTTCTTCTCTGGCGTCTTGGTCGCTGCTGTCTTCTTCGCGGCCGTCTTCGTCGTGGGAGCCGTGCTCACCGTCGCCGGCTTCACCGGAACCGTCGCGGCGGTCTTCTTCGCGGCGGTCTTCTTCGCGGCGGTCTTCTTCGCGGCTGCCTTCTTCGCGGCTGCCTTCTTTACCGGCGCCGCCTTTGCCTGGACCTGCTCCGCCCGAGCGTCATGGAAGGCCTGCTGAATCTCGACCGGAATTCGGCCACGCGAGGACACCTCATGACCCGCGCCGATCGCCCACTCACGAATCTCTCTCGACGAATTCTTCGCCGGAGCCTTACTCACCGCTTCCCTCGTCGCCGGCACCTTCGCGGCGACCGCCTTCTTTACGGCTGTCTTCTTCGCGGCCGTTTTCGTCGCCGGAGCCGATACAGCCTGAGTATTCTTCGCCTGAGCCGTCGCCGCGGCCGTGTTCCTGACAGCTGCCTTCTTTACCGGCGCCGCCTTTGGCTGAACCTGCTTCGCCCGAGCGTCATGGAAGGCCTGCTGAATTTCGGCCGGAATTCGGCCGCGCGAAGACACCACATGACCCGCGGCGATCGCCCACTCACGAATCTCCCTCGACGAATTCTTCGCCGGAGCCTTACTCACCACCTCCCCCGCCGCCAGCACCTTCGCCGCGACCGGCATCTTCACAGCCGTCTTCTCCGTGGCCGTTTTCGTCGTAGCCTTTTTCTTCTCAGCTGTCTTCTTCGCGGCTGTCTTCGTCGCCGCAGCCGTGCTCGCCGTCGCCGCCTTCCCCGGAGCCTTCGCCCGCTTTCCCGAAGTCGTCGCCGCGACCGGCTTCTTCACAGCCGTCTTTGTCGCGGCCGTCTTCTTTACCGGCGTCGCTTTTTCCTGAACCGTCTTCGGCTGAGCGTCATAGAAGGCCTGCTCGATCTCGGCCGAGATCCGGCCGCGCAAGGACACCTCGCGGCCCTGCCCGATCGCCCACTCGCGAATTTCTTTGGTTGTCTTCTTCGTCGAACTGTCAGAACTCCTCGGTGATATCGCCATGTGTCTCCTTCTTCGCTGGGTTAATGTCGAACGCACACAGTAACGGCAGGCGGGTACTCCCGGTAATCAGGAAATTCTTCCGAGCTGAGATTTCATTGTTCCCAACCCATTGCCGATCTGGGCATGCCGACACGATCTTCCTGGAGTCCCCACTCGCGACGCACCTAGGCGTCAGGCAGATAGAGTGCGACTCAGTTTGGCAGTCAATAACTTTGGCTGCCGCAGCACGATAGAGCAACGTTGGGATCTTCGCTACAGGGCAGGCGGTATCCATCAGGCCGAGTCGCTCCGATCTGGATCAGCGATTCTCGATCGTATGTCTATCACGTAGGAATGCGCATCTGCGGGTTTCCTCGAGTGAACCCCGATCCAGACAGCCCCACCCCATTGCGAGCAAAGAATAATCAAGATCAGTGACCAATCAGCGAATCGCAGCTCGCCTCCCGGACAAGCAAGCCGAGCGGGTCCGCGTCAGATGACCCGCGAGACGTTCACCAGAGGACGGGACCCGCTCAAGGTCGCAAATAGACACCGCAGCAGTCTGACTCAGCTGGCCTGTTTCAGGTCGCCGTAATAGGTGTGCGCCTTGGCAGCGAGCAACCACAGGGGTCTTTGGTGCCCTCCCGGGCATAGCCTTTTTCGAGCTCACCGCCTTCATGCCCGCGACATGTCCGGGGGTGCGTCGGTGAACCGGACGCCGATCGATGACCGGCATCCGATCGATGATGGAGATGCAACCAGGGAGTTGGTGTGGCACCGGCTTGTCACGTTGCGTCGGCTTGGGGCGATACCCAGATCATGCGGGTGAGGAAAGCTGCAATAGGTGCCAGCGCTCTTGTCGCGATCGCAACCGCGAGCTGCGCCTGCTCGCCCGAGGACACAGAATCGCGCGAACCGGCCGTCTTCGTCCAATCCACACAGTTCGCACCGTCGCCGGCGCCGATCACCGATCTTGTGCCCACCGCCGAGCAACTGACCGCCCTGTACAACGCCACCACCAACTACTCCATACGCGAGGAGGACCGGGCGCGACTTCTGGAGGGTCCCAGCGACCAGACCCTGCCGATCGCGCGGGCCTGGGGTGCCCCACCCTCACCCCAATACCTCCAGTTCACCGCCATGGAACTCGTCGGCCCAGAGATGGTCAACGCGATTGGGCAGGGCCACATCGAAGGCATGGACCCTTACCCGGTGGGACCAATTCCCTTCGTGCGTTTCAACAACGAGTGGAGGCTATCGCGCGCCTTCGTCTGTGGTGGATTGTTTCTCGCCGCACCACACGTCTGTGGCTGAGGCTTCGCCCGGCACGCGCGGCAAGTTCGACTTCCACTGCCGCTGAGCAACAAACTCGACGAACTCGCGCAGCGTCAGCACCGCAAGCCCAGCGAACTCATGCCCGAGGCAGTCGAGGAATACATCCAGGAGCACTCCGCGTGAACACCTCCGCGAGTTTTCCGGCCTACCGGTCAACGCGCGGAAACAACCCGCCCTTCGATTCCGTTGCACAATCGAAGGGAGGGGAAGCGGAGATCCTGCGGGAGGTGAGCATGCGTCGGGAGGAACCGGCACTAGTACCGGTGGCCACGCCGGTCCGGTGGTGGCGACTGCGCCCGTGGAGCCGCAACCACCTGATGCGGGCCAGCGACCGCATTGAGGCCACCCTGGTGATGCTCGCCGCGGCCGTGGTCCTGCTGTTGATCCCCGTCGCGGCCGCGTTCGGCTCCACCACGCACACCCGGTTGGAACAGCAAGCCCAGGCGCTGCGGGCCGCCGTGCACCCCGTACCGGCAGTGTTGCTCGAGGACACCTACCTCGCCCCAGACTCCCCCGAGTACACGATCCGCCCCGCCGGCGCCCAGAACACCGCCCGCGCCCGCTGGACCACACCCCACGGGGATCACGTCGCCGCCGTGCCCACCGACACCCCCGCGAAGGCCGGCCAGACCATCACCATCGACGTGGACGCCGACGGCAACCTCACCGGCCCCATCCCCGACACCCGGGAAAACACCGCCCTGGCCGTGACCGCCGCCTGCGGGCTGTGGGCACTCGCGGCCGGCGCCGTCCTACTCTCCACGGCCCTCGCACACCGACAATTCACCCGAAACCGGTTGCGGCGCTGGGCACAGGAGTGGAAACAATTCGACATACCACCGAGAGAACCCCACTAAAGCGCCGGGTCGCGTACCCCCGCCCGCCAACCAAATCAAAGTGACATCACCGCCCACCTCGGGGTGCCCGATCCCTGCACCACACCGCACTGCGCATGCTCCGATCTGCAATAGAAGAACGCAATCGTCGATCACGAGAACGCCCGATCACAGCGCGTTCACACCCCCGGCCCGGAGCCGACCCACATCGACAATTCCGACGGGCTGCGGGGAGATAATCCTGCACGCTGCGCCTGCACCCGACGCCGTACGACAAACCTGCGGCGCGGCGCTTCGCAACTTGACGAGAAACCCACGCAGCTGGTCCCTGATCGACTGCCCCGCTCCTCCGGTCGACGGGCGCCGAACGGCATCCCTGCCAGGTGTCAGGGTTGCGGGACCTCGACACTGGTGGGAATTGGTCGCGCACCTTGTTCACTTCCTGCTCGACCCTCTCCACCGCCGAGTCGTTGTTCAGGACCGTGACGACGCCGGCGGCAGGCGATCGAGACGACGATCGCCGACCCGCTCAGTACCAGACCGGCGATCGCCACACCCTTCCCGGTGATCCCCACCCTCCGGGCCGCCCGCAGAGGATCAACCCGATGATGCCCAGCACCAAACCGACCGGGGACAGGATCACGATCAGCACACACACGAACGCGGCAGTCCCGACGGCAGCGCGAACGCCCCGGACGCGCGGCCCTCGAGACCGCCGAACAGGGCATAGCGGGACTCAGCGGGCGCGAGAGGTGATGCATCCGCGACAGCGCCGACCCGACCCGACCCGCTGACGGACACCGTGTTGATCGAACTCGACCCCGTTACGGCCGGTTCGGCCGATCCGCCGCTCGCCGCCGCGACCGCACCCCGGGACCCGGGCGCGTTCGGCGCACCCCACGCGCGCACGGAGGGCCGTCGGCCGGACGAGGTACGCGTTCGGGCGATGATTGTTTCCGCGCACCTGCTCCCCTTGCCGGTCGTGGGGCGCTATCCGTGGCCGCCGTGCACGGTCCGGCACCGGCCCTCACGGTGGTCGGCGACGCTGGCGAACGTGACGGTGGATGTGATGCCAGTTACTTTCGAGCGATACCCTTCGGTATCATTCGCCGTGTCGCTACCATCAATTGCACACCCTTTACCACCTCATGAGAGGTGACAGAGTGTGGATCATCCGGGTTCGTCCCGGTTTCACCGATGTCGAGCCCAGGCATCAAATGCACCGACGCGCCCTGCGGACGTGGTGCTGCACCGATCACAGTCCCGGATCCAGGTTGGTCGCTGCCGCTACCGACTGCCGCCCCCCGGGGCTCAAAGGTGACACCGCGATGTGTCGAGGGGTCATGTCGCACAACACCTTCGGATGAACGACAACGTGGTTGTTTCCGGAGGCCACGCCAACCCGCACCGATCCGCCCGGCAGACCGCGGCAACAAGCCCAGGCCCGCCAGCCACACCCACGCGCTCCGCCCTGACCGAAGAGCCGCCCACCGCTCCACTGCGAAAGCGATCCATCTGCTGTGCCTGATCAATTCCACCGCCCCCTCGACCGGGACTGGCAGCACCGCGCCTTATGCCGCGGCACCGACACCGACCTGTTCTTCTCCCCCGACGGTGAACGCGGCAACGTCCGCGCCCGGCGAGAGCGCGCCGCCAAACAGATCTGCCAAGACTGTCCCGTGCTCGACAACTGCCGCGCTCATGCACTCACCGCCACCGAGTCTTATGGCATCTGGGGTGGCATGTCCGAGACCGAGCGCGCCCGCCACGCCCGGCGCACCCGCCGCCCTGCCCGACCCCGCGAGTGTGTCGTGTCGCCGGACCCTCTAACCTGGCGGATCCGAACACCCAAAGCATGAGGAAAAAATCAGCCATGGCCACCGACTACGACGCACCACGAGTCACCGAATCCGACGAGCCGGACACCTCCCTCGAACAGCTGACCGCCAGCCGGAAAGACACCCAGTCCCCCGTCGTCGACGTCGAAGACACCGACACCGCCGAGTCCTTCGAACTGCCCGGCGCGGACCTGTCCGGTGAAGAACTCTCTGTCCGCGTCATCCCCAAACAGGCGGACGAATTCACCTGCACCAGTTGCTTCCTGGTCCACCACCGCAGCCGCCTCGCCGACACGGCACAACAACTCTGCCGCGACTGCGCCTGAGAACGTCAGCGCACTCGAGATACTCGGCCCATCGCCAGGTTGAGCGGAGTCCGCCACTGTCACTGCATCGCCACCCTCGATCGGCGGAGCGGCAGCCCTGACATCGCTTTTCCACGGGCCTCCCTGCGGCTCCGCAGGGAGGCCCCTGGTGGGGCGGGCGGGGCTCGAACCCGCGACCAATGGATTATGAGTCCACGGCTCTAACCGACTGAGCTACCGCCCCATCACCGCTCCCGCGGAACCTGGCGATGGTATCCACACCGCCGACCGTCCCGATCGTGCCAGGGGGGGGACGGTCTTACACGCGGCCGAAGAGCTGCCGTACCTCACCGTCCTCATCGACCGCATACAGCGCCATCCCCAACAGATCCAGAATCCGTTGAGGTGCCCGCACCGCAGCGTCCACCGATCGCGGCTCGTCGAAAACGACCAACGCAAACGACACCGACTGATCCGGCTCGCTCGGCATCCGCCGCACCAGCTGCCCGATGGCGGTATCGACATCCAACCCCGGCGCGGCGGACGCAGCCTTGACCTCGACGTAGAGCCGACGGCCCTCCTTCTCTGCAACGATGTCGACAAACTCCGTATCGGTACGCACTGTCCAGCCCTGAGACGACAACCACCCCGCGAAGTCCCGGACCACGCGCACCTCCTCACCTGTCATACCGCCAAGGTAAGGCAGAACCTTCAGTTCAGCGGCATTTCTCCCGCGACGCGAGCCCATGAGTGCGCGACACCCGGGGTGCGGGCACGAACTCAACTCACTGCGCGCCGCAAGACGCCAGTGAGATGGGCTGTCCACGGTGCGATCCTTACGAACTCAATCCAGAGAGATCCTGTAATCGACTCACAGTTAATAACATTCGCGCTCAGAATGTTTGACGCCACCCGGAAGCGGGCTGCGACTTTGCGGGCCACCTGCCCGAGCAGTCCTGCACCTTCCGCTGGGTCGACGGTCACCGTATTGGGGTGGGCTCGCCCCGGAAATCGTGCCGCGATGAATTCGTACGCACCTGGGAAGCTCACCACGTCATGTGCTCGGAGATGTCATAGGGCACGACCGTCAGCTTCGCTCCCGCGGTGCAGTACCGGTGCGCCACCTCCGCCACCGAATCGAACGGAGTGAGCCCATCGAGCGTGCCGTGCCACATATACACCGGCGCCGTCGGCACCCCCGCGAAATATTGGAGGCTGTTCTCCCGCAACCTCTGCCGTGCCGCCGAACTCGCCATCAGATGTCAGCCGGCCACCGGGTGTGGACAGCGAGATGAGGAAGGCACGACGATGCTCTAGTCCGTGGGTCGGCACAGGCAGTCGGCCAGTGCGTCGAGGATCAGGTCGTAATCCAGATTGGTGAGGAACCCATGGGTGAGCGCGCGGCCGACCTGGTGGTTGAAGCCGCCCTCGGCGTGGGGGCGGACGTCGTCGACGTCGGGGTAGGCGGTCGGCGCCATCGACGTGTCGTACTCCCAGCCGATCAGCTCGGCGCGCATCGTCGCCGGATCGATCTCGCCTGCCGCGCACCGAGCGGCGACCTCATACGCGGTGCCGCCGTGGGTGCCCGGCCGCACATCCGGTGCCTCGATCCAGGCGCGCAGGAGCATCTGGCTGATCGCCGGCTCGCTGACGCCATTGACCTGCGCCAGCCGGGTCTGAGTGACCCCGCCCTCGTACAGTTGCCGCAGGTTACGGAGGAATCCGATATGCGCGACCACCTCACGTGCCCGGTTCTCGGCCATGCTGGAGAACAACCGGTCCCGGTCCATCATGATCGTCATCACCCACACCTCCCTCTATAAGCAATCTTGTACCCGCAGGTTCCAGGCCGTAAAGGTCGCCACATCCGCCAATCGGGCACCGGGCTACTCGGGGCTGCGGGCCCTCACCGGTCGCATGGAAGGATCAGGTCGGATCCCACGGTGAAGGTTCGAGACCGTTGAGCTCATCGAGCACCTGATCGACAGCGGTGGTGGTGGGGATCCGGAAGTCTGCGCCCTCCGATGCCCGGAGGCGGTCGCGCAGGGAGGTGAGCATGGCGAGTTCACGTTCGAGGTCGGCTGCGGTGTGGTCGCTCACAGACCCATCCTGCCCCGAGCCGGTAGCGATCAGAATCGTGCCACCCGGATGGCGCCGAGAAGAACTCCGGCAGCACGGCATTTGTGGTGGTCCAACACTGCGCTTCGGGGAGACATGCTGTCACCGCTGGTCAGATGCCCCACCTGCAAATCAGTCCTCGACGGGACGGATCACCGGTCGTCCTGCCGGCCGGGTGTCGGCGGCCCGTACTGTGTGCCCCATGTCCGCCGGTCCCGGTAGCAACCTCGGCACCGACGCTGCGCTGCCGTCCCTGGCCACCGACGATGCCTCCCCGGCTCCCCACATCCTCGCGGCGGCGGCCCGTACCGGAACGGACATCGAGCTGCGGATCCACGCCTCCCTCACCCGGTTCGACGTCGCCGCCGAGCAGTGGTTCCCCGCTGCGGCCGGCTTCGTTGTGACGGTCATCGTGCACACCGTCGACGCGACGACCGGCGGACTGCGGTATCTGCCGCCCGCCGAGCCTGCCGAGTGGGCGCGGACGATCTTCTCCACCGCCGGCGCCGTACACGGCTACTTCCTCGGCGCCGTCGACCCGAACACCGGCGGCCACCGGCGCGGGCAGCTCGCCTACCGGCTCTACCTCGACACCGACCGGCAGCCGATACCCGTGCCACGGCAGCTGCTCACCTGCCCGCACTACCTCCTACCCGGTCTCGACGGCAGAGCCGAGATCACCCATTCCCACCACAACCTGGCCTAGAAGCCAGAGATACCGCGGCACCGACCCCGCTCGACGCACAAGGTCAGCTGGAAGCAATCGGGAATGCCTGCCAATCAAAACCTTTCGGTCACCGACCGCAATCACCGTGATCGTGTGGCCACCCCTTTTCGCCCCGACGACGACCGACCAAGCCGCAAACCCGCCGGCCACACCTCGTCGCCACCCGGCCACACCCTCGGGTCAGGTTAAATCCTCGGTGGGAGCGGACGCGGCATTGTCCTTGATCGACGCAATCCCGTTCTGGGCCGCCGCCTTCGAGGTATACCCCTGGCTCGCCGCGATGATCTCCCCGTTGGCTGCCTTCAGGTGAAACCGGAACTTCCCGGCGGCGTCCTTGAAAAGCTCGAACTTCGCAGTCATCGCCCCTCCTCCGCGTGGGCCCACGCCGGTCGCGGACACCGTCCCCTCACGGTAGGCCCGACAAACCCTCATCGGCGGCGGAACCGCCTTTACGGCGAGACGCGTGACCCCCTTCCGCGGCCAGGCCATCTTCGCAGGTCAATCGATGTGTTCGGCCTCGGCCTTTTCCGTGGTCGGGCAGAAGCACTGCAATCGAGATCGGGCCGCCACATCAACAGCTACGAAAATAATGTGATGGTGTGGATCACAATCCCTGGACTTCCCCACCGTCGCTCACGAAGATCACTCATGCGCCGCTCGTCACAACGTGCAGGTTGACCGTGTAGCGCCCCTGCCAGCTGATATTCATCGTTGGCGGGGGCTGCGCTTGGCTGTCCCCCAACACAACCCACGCCGCCACTGGCTGCCACCGATGTCCCCGGGCCCACGACTCCCGGCCGACGGTGTCACTCACCAGACCGCCGCCGCCCGCGACCGTGAGCCGCCCCCACTCGGCGCCCGACCGACAAGCCGACACCCATCCCCAGGCAATGTCAGAGTGCACACCCCCCAGCCTCGGCAACCCTCAACGCCCAGGGCCAGCGACGAACGCCCCCGTCGCCCTCCTGGACTCAGTACCGCCAGGGAGCCGGATCAGTTCAACACCCGGTCCGTCCTGCCACCGTGGGAGAACCCTCCAGCTTTGGTCGCCCCTCCGGGGCGGTCCCTGACTGGTTCTCCCACCCCCAGGGTAGGTCTACCCGGCGGATCCTGGCATGCTCGGGTCGGCAGTGAGGTCGTCGGTGTCGGCGAACACCAGCCGCCCGTCGTCGAGAGCGACAGCCCACCGATGCACCGGAGCCCACGCATGCCCACGCTCCCCGGTGTCGGTCAGCTCGGCGTAGTCCTCGATGATCCGACCGGTCTGCGCCGGTCCGGACGGCCGGCGCACCAGCACCCGCGCGCCCGCGCCGAGCGGACCGGGTTCGGGTCTCGGACTGTGATCCTTCTTCTCGGGCATCGGTCTGCGCCTTCCGGTCGGCTACACGCCCGGATCATAAGCACCTCGCCGACGAAACCTCATCCTCGACGCCGCCGGGGGCTAGCGATCGACGACGAACCGACCGGCCTCCGGTGCTTGCGCCTGCGCCAACGGTGGCGCCCACCGCTCGGGCGAGCACCAGCTCGTTACCTCCGTACCGCCTCGGGCGCCGTCGAAGCCCATGCCGCTGTCACCGGGGTCGACGTCGTAGGGACCACTCCGTTACCGGGGATTCTTCTCGGCGACCGCGGTCGCCGGATGCACGGCGACCAGGCCGAGACCCTGCCGTCGCTGCACAGCCGAGCCAGCTCCCGATACGCGGCCTCACCGAGCAACTCGGTCAGCTCCGGCGCATACGACTGCCACACCGCCTTGGCGCCGACGCGCGCATCCGGCGAGCCGGAGCAGTACCAGTCCAGGTCCGCGCCGCCCTCACCCCAGCCGCGGCGGTCGTACTCGGTGATCGTCGTCTTCAGGATCTGCTCACCGTCGGGTCGCTCCACCCATTCCTGGGTGCGCCGGATCGGCAGCTGCCAGCACACGTCCCGCTTCACCTCGAGCGGCTCGATGCCGCGCTCGAGCGCCATCGAGTGCAGCGCGCACCCGATGCCACCCTCGAATCCGGGACGATTGAGGAAGATGCACGCGCCCTGGTAGCGGCGGGTACGCAGCGCGGGCTCGCCGTCGAACTCGTCTTCCTCGATGTACCCCCTCTTCCCGAGACCCTGCTTCATGAACTGCCAGTCCCCTGGTCTGAGCAGCTTCACGGACTCGTGCAACCTCGCGACATCCTCCTCATCGGAGAAGAACGCGCCGTGCGAGCAGCAGCCGTCGTCGGGACGGCCCGCGATGATGCCCTGGCAGGCCGGGGTGCCGAACACGCAAGTCCAGTGCGAGAGCAGCCACGTCATGTCCGCGGCGATGAGATGCTCGGCGTTGTCGGGATCGATAAACTCGACCCATTCCCGGGCGAAGTCGAGCGCAACCTCGGGGCTCGGCGTCATCTTGTCCGACGGCACCGGAATACCTGCTGTCACAAACCCCCACGGTAGCCAATCCACACAACAGACAAGGACTGATCCGGTCCCCGTCCGGGAGCAAACAACACTCGACCTGAATCGCGCCGACCGGGGTGTAACGCCGCGGCCTCCACCGCGAATAACCAGCGAACGTTCTCGCACCTACTACGGGGCACGGGAGGAGGCAACAACCCTCCTGATGTCGACACCCTCGGGTGGGGCGTGTCGTCACCGGTGTCGACGGTGCGCAGCGAAGAATCGACGTAGAACGCGACAGTCGAGGAGGGTGCGATGAACCCCAGTCGCATGCGCAGGCTCCGGCCGGTGCCCGACGCCGACCCGCAAATGCTGTTCCGCACCATCCACGGGTACCGGCGCGCCTTCCGCATGACCGGTGACGGTCCCGCGCTGCTGCTGTTGCACGGCATCGGCGACAACTCGGCGACCTGGACCGAGATCATCCCGCACCTCGCCGAGAACTACACGGTGATCGCACCCGATCTACTCGGCCACGGTCGCTCCGACAAGCCCCGTGCCGACTATTCCGTCGCCGCCTACGCCAACGGCATGCGCGACCTACTCGCGACCCTGGGAATCGACCACGCCACCGTGATCGGACATTCGCTCGGCGGCGGCATCGCGATGCAGTTCGCCTACCAGTTCCCGCAGATGGTGGATCGGCTCATTCTGGTTTCCGCCGGCGGTATCACCACCGACGTTCATCCACTCCTGCGGCTCGCGGCGACGCCGATCCTCAACGAGGCACTGAAATTGCTGCGCCTGCCCGGAGCGGTGCCCGCGGTGCGCTGGGCGGGAACGGTGTTGACTCGGCTGCACGGCACTGCCCTGCGCCCCGGTGCGGCGCTGCACGACACACCGGATCTGGTGCGTATCTTGACCGAACTTCCCGACCCCACCGCGTACGAGGCCTACCTACGCACCCTGCGGGCGGTGGTCGACTGGCGCGGACAGACGGTGACCATGCTCGACCGCTGCTATCTGACGGCAAGTCTTCCTGTTCAACTCATCTGGGGAGATCGGGATACGGTCATCCCCGTCAGCCACGCCCACACCGCGCACGCGGCAATGCCGGATTCGCGGCTGGAGATCTTCCCGGGCGCCGGTCACTTCCCCTTCCGGGACGACCCCCTGCGCTTTGTCCACACCGTCGAGGAGTTCCTGTCCGATACGCGCCCATCGCCGTTCGACGAGGCCAGGTGGCGGCAACGTCTCACCATCGGAACCGTCGAGACGGCTCTCACCCCCGACGTCTCCACGCGTGCCGCCGTGCTCGATGCGGTGGGATCCGCCGAACGCAGCGCCACCTGATACGGGCTCAGGTGACCGACGCCGGGCACAACACCCACCCGGTACCTGGGGTAGGTACCACTCGGCACGGTCACTGGTCTGCAGCACCGTGTTCGAAAGATTCACCACCTACCGACCGGGAATCCGCCACGGCCATGTCACTGCCTCGCACACTCTCGATCCGGGCGGCCTGACCCGTCCCTCCACCGGCCTGTTGGGGGCCGGCGACGAACGCGGTGGGGCGGGCGGGGCTCGAACCCGCGACCAATGGATTATGAGTCCACGGCTCTAACCGACTGAGCTACCGCCCCATCACCGCACTACCCCCACCATCGTGGGGCGTGGTGATGCTACCGGCCACCCTGCTGGCCGTGGCCCGTGCCAAGGACAGTCTTCATGCGCGGCCGAAGAGCTGCCGCACGCCACCGTCGTCATCGACCGCATACAGCGCCATCCCCAACAGATCGAGAATCCGCTGAGGTGCCCGCACCGCAGCTTCTACCGAACGCGGCTCGTCCCTCACGACCAGCGCAAACGACACCGAGCGATCCGGTTCGCTCGGCATCCGCCGCACCAGCTGCCCGATGGCGGTATCGACGTCCAACCCCGGCGCGGTGGACGCACCCTTGACCTCGGCGTAGAGCCGACGTCCGTCCTTCTCGGCAACGATGTCGACGACATCCTCGTCGGTACGCACCGTCCAGCCCTGAGACGACAACCACTCCGCGAAGTCCCGGGCCACGCGCGCCTCCTCACCTCTCATACCGCCACGGTAAGCCTGAAACGGCAGTTCAAACCCCTTTTGTCGAGCGACACGGACCCCACGGTGCGCGATACTTCAGGCGCCGAACACGGCACAACTCGAGCCTGCCCCGAAAGATCCCGTGCGGTGAGACGGTCGTTTACGACGCTCCCTCCTGGACCCAATCCGTGCTAGTCACGTAATCACCCGGCTACTAACGAGATTCGTGCCAACGACGCCTGACGCCACCCAGAGCTGACTGTGCAGGCGACGAGCCGGAAACCGGGGCGTCATGCACCTTTCAGTTCGGCGCGGCCTGGGGCCGGCGGTTAGCACCGTGTCGGGGCGGGCTCACCCCGGAACCGTGCCGCGATGAACTCGTACGCATCCGGGAAGCCCACCACCGCGGTGGTCATGTGCTCGGAGATGTCATAGGGCACGAACGTCAGCCTCGCACCCGCAGCGCAGTACCGGTGCGCCACCTCCGCCACCGAATCGAACGGGGTGAGCCCATCGAGCGTGCCGTGCCACATATACACCGGCGCCGTCGGCACCCCCTCGAAATAGCGGAGACTGTTCTCCCGCAACACCTGACGCGCCGCCGAACTCGCCATCAGACTCCTCGACGCCGCCAACTGCCCGGCGTTGCGGAACGCACCGTGGAACAGCAGGAACCGCCGGCACTCGTTGCTCATCCAGTCCCGCAACCACAGACCGGTCTCATTGAGTTGCGAGGACACCGGCAACCGGTCCGGGTACTCCCGCTCGAGACCTATCGCCGCCGCGAACGCCAGCCCGAACCCCGGATGCGGATTGAACCCCAACCCCTCGGCCATCTGCTCGAGATCCGCCGGCACCCCGCCCTGCACCACCGCCGCCAGCCTCAGCTCCGGCGCATAGGTCGGCGCGAGCGCCGCCGCCCACGCACTGGCCATTCCCCCACCCGAGTAGCCCGCCAGGGCGACGGGACTGTTCGCCAGGCCCAGTTCGGTCACCCGCTGCACCGCACGGACACTGTCCAGGGTGATCATGCCGCCGAGCTTCGCGGCACCGTACGCACCGGTCGGGCCGAGGTGATCGGGCACCGAGACCGCCCACCCCCGCTGCAGACCCAGCAACATTCCCGGCGATTCCTGCATCTCCAGGTTGAACAACGCCCGCGAGGGCGCGCACTTGGTTCCCAACGAGTTCACGATCGCCTGATACGACACCAACGGCGGATTCGCCACACCCCTAGGTAGGAGCACCGTCGTGACCGCCAGAATGGGGTTGCCGGCCGAGTTCGTCGACCGGAACGCGACCTGCCACCCGTCGGAGTTGGCGTACATCCAGGTGTCGATCCGCCGCGTCCGCACCACATCACCCGGCGCCGTTGCCCCGAGATCGGCGGGAGCGAGGTAGAACGGGTCCGGGTCCGGCCACGGGTACAGCGGTTCCGCGCTCGCCGGCACCGGAACCATCATTGCGAGGAAGAGGACACCGAGCACCGCCGCCATCAAGACCCGCACACCGCGCCGCACCACGTCCCGCTCCCTCTGCGCCCCCTCGTCAGGACACGGTGACTGTATCCGCGCGGGCACCCGCACCGTTACGCCGATCCCGGGCGGCCTCAGCGACAGTCCCGTAGCGACCACCCGCGTGCAGGTTTCCGCATCCCGCTTCATGCCGGCGCTCACCAGCGGCGCCGTCGCGCCCGCCGTGGTGCCGCGACCCGTCAGCCCTGACACCGTCCCCATCAGAACTTCTCGGTGAGGATCATCTCCAGTACCCCCGTGCCCGCCGGGACCACGGTGCACGGCGGTGCCCCCGCCTGTGCGGGATCGAGCACACCCATCACCAGTTCCACGGTGTACTCGTCGTAGGGCATCCGGAAATGCCCGGACTGATTGGACGGGCACAGGTCCCCGATCATCAGGTTCGTCGCCGACCCGTCGCGCAACGCGATATTGGTGGCCGGTTGAATGACCTCGTCGAGCCGCGAGCCGATCGTCGTGTACCGGGTCCCCGGCACGGTGTCTGCGCCGCCGTTGAGGTCGTCGAGGAACGACGATCCCTGGGCCTGCTGCTCCAACGCGGGTGACACCAAGTCCGGGGGAATCGCCTCACGCGCCCACTGCATGCCGCCGGGCGTCTGCTCGAGGACCGGAACGAGACCGAACAGGGTGCCCCCGTAGGTCGGTGAGGCCAGACCGATCCACTGATCGACCGCCGCCGCACCACCGAGCCGGTTGACGTAATACCGGGCCACCGTCGCCCCTTGCGAGTAGCCGACGATGTCGACCTCGGCAGCGGCGGTCGCGTCGCGGACCTCGTCCACGAACTGTGCCAGCTGGCCGGCGCTGACCGTCATGTCCTCGGTTCCGTAGTTGTCGCCCCCGGGCTCGCCGCCGTAATTGAGCGCGAACACGCAGTACCCCGACCCGGCCAGTCGCGGACCGAGCGACGCCCAGTCCGAGTACGCGTTCGAGTCCGTGCCATGCACCAACACCACCGGCCTCGGATGCACGGCGGTGGGGGTACAGGTGAAGTCGTTGACACCGAACGGAACCGATCCCGGGTGCTGCCGCGCATACCGGGCGGCATCGGGATGCGCGCTCTGGGCGGGACCGACCCGGTCCGGGACCTGCCACACCGAAATCGCCCCGGGCAGATCCGGAACCTCCTCCGCCGCCGCGACCGGCGCCGAAAGAATCCCTGCGGCCAGCCCCGCACCCACTGCCGCGGCCGTCCACCTCATCTGTCGATGTGTCCGCATCCTGCCGTCCCCTGCTCTCCATCGGCGGCCCGAATATTCGTGCCGACACCACTACCCGAGCACCCCGGAACCGGGTCGGCTCCGGGGACAGTGTGGAATATGTTGAGCGCAAACACCATTAGGTCGATCGTCCAGTTTCACTTAGGTCGATCGACCAGTTCCACTGGGTCGCATGCCATCCGGCCACCACTTGAACAGGGGGACCATGGCCGCATCCGACAGGCTCGTCCTGCGGGTTCGATCACTACCGCCCAGTAATGTGACGCAAGCCACAGCTTGGGTTGTGGAGATGCCTTACCCTGCTGAGAAACACACACCCCATAAGGCTTCCCCAAGAATCGATACACAGAGTGAGTCGGAACCCGCGCCCACTCGAGGAGGTGCGGTCGCCATGACCACAGAACAGCTGGTCCGCAACACCATCGTCGCGGGCCGGGTCACCGCCGATATCGCCAGCCAGTCGCCCCGAGACATTGTCGCGGCAAGGTTCTCGTTCGACCTCGACGACGGGAAGGTCGACCTCGACGCCATCGAGCGGATCCGAGAGCGCGACTTCGACGACTGGGTTTCCGCCGCCACCCGGTCCGGCCTCTTCTCCCCGCAGGAGATCGAGGCCCTGGCCAGGTCATGGCACGCCGACCCCCGGTCGCTGTTCGAGGCGCTCCTCACCGACGCCGACGACATGACCTGCAAGCGCTACGAGATCGCCTGGGACTCGCTCGACGAGGCCGACTCACTCGAATACGCCTGACGGTGCCCGCCAACACCGAAACGCCTGACAGCCAACGCACCCATCCACAATGAGCAACAAGGCGGACGTGGGCAACATGGGAGGATGACGCCAGATGACGAACTCGACCGTTCAGAATCAATGGCTGCACGCCGTGCAGGACCGCACCACCGAGATGCGCCGATGGCTGGATGCGGACAACAACAGCGAAACGCTGATGGCGCACCTGCACCACGAGCCCGTCGACGCGGCATGGCTACGCACCTACCAACGCTTGGGTCGCGACCTCATGTCAGCGGTCGGAAACGCGCAGGAGCAGTTGCCGCGACGTCGTTGAACGCCGAACAGCACAGTGCGCTCGAATCATCAGCGCGCGCACAGCGCCCACCGATGGTGGGACCGATGCGGGAAAGCCCCCTCTATTATCCGCACCGGAAGGCGGGCGCAGTTCTGCCCTCCGAGCCGCTGTCACGAGGCGATACGCGATCGGGGTGTCGTAGCTGGACCACCAGACCTTTGACTGACAACGCGGAGCATTCAGCGGGCCACGTTCACGGGTTCGATGCTGGCGTGCCGGTTGATCGCATCGATCTCATCTGCGGTCAACTCCGCCGCCTCGAGGGCTCGCAGGTTGTGCTCGAGTTGCCCGACGGAGCTCGCGCCGATGAGTGCACTCGTCACCTCCGACCGACGCAGCACCCATTGAAGGGCTAGTTGGGCCAGCGATTGGCCACGCGCAATAGCGATTTCGTTCAGTCGTGCGGCCCGCTCGCGGTACACATCGGTGATGGCATCCGGTGAAAGGAAGGCGCTGTCAGCAGCCCGCGAATCTTCGGGGATGGTGCCATCGAGGTACTTGTCGGTGAGAAGCCCCTGTGCCAGCGGGGAGAAGGCGATCACCCCGGTGCCGTCCGCTGTCGCGAGATCGAGCAGCCCTTCCGCGTCCGCTCGCTGGTCGAAGATCGAGTATCGCGTCTGGTGGATTGCGAGCGGGACCCTTGCTTCCTGGAGCAACTTCGCCGCCTGGTGCGCGCGGTCGGCCCGATAGTTGGATATACCGACGTAGAGCGCTTTACCCTGACGGACCGCTGTGGCGAGGGCGTCCACCGTCTCATCGAGCGGTGTGTCCAGGTCGGGGCTGTGGGAGTAGAAGATGTCGACGTAGTCCACACCCAGATCACGCAGACTGACATCGAGGGACGACAACAGGGTTTTTCGCGAACCGCCGGACTGGTAGGGGCTCGGGCCGATGGGATTGCCGGCTTTGGAGGCGATCACGATTTCGTCGCGGTATGCCCCGAGGTCTTCCCGCAGGATTCGGCCGAAATTCTTCTCCGCGGCCCGGGCGGGCGGTCCGTAGCGGTTTGCGAGGTCAAACGAGATGATTCCTAGATCAAATGCTCGCAGGACGATGTCCCGTTGCGTTGAGTACGGATGCTGATCGCCGAACTTCTGCCACAAACCGAAGGAGAAGCGGGAGAGTTGGAGCCCGGTACGTCCAGACCTCCTGAATGCCGCTTTCTCGTAGCGCTGTTCGTCTGCGTGGTGAGGCACGTGGGCATCACTTTCTCTAATCGTTCTCGGAGGGAGGGTGTTTCGGTTTTCAGCCCCGCAGGGTGTGGTGCTTGGTGCCGGTGGCCACCGGTCTACTCGGATCGGCTGTCCACGCCGACCACGATCCGACGAACAGAGCGGCATCGACTCCGAGTGTCGCCAAGACCAGAGCCTGATGTGAGGCGGCGATCCCGCCACCGCAATAGGTGGCCACAGGGGCTGAACCGTCTATCCCCAGAGCACCGTACTGTTCGGACAGAACCGAGGCCGGCTTCAGTAAGCCGTTGTCGTCGAGATTCGATGTCGTCGGTAGGTTCACTGCCCCCGGTATGTGACCTCCGGTCGGGCGCCCGTCATCGCCTTGTCCACCTTCATACTGGTCCCGGCCACGCGCATCGACCAACACTCCTGGGGGAGGGAACGCTTGCGTCTCGTCTGCGTCCAGGTGCCGGAGCGCGCCGGGTGTCACCGTGGCAGTGCCTCGGGGCACAGTGGGTGACGTGCCCGATTCCACCGGCAGACCCAGCCTCTTCCAGTGTGAGAACCCGCCGTCGAGAACACGCACACCGCGCAATCCCGCCCAGGTGAGTGTCCACCATGCTCGGGCAGCCGTGATTCCGTGCCGGTCGTCATAGACGACGATCCCGTCACCGTCGCTGATGCCCCACCCCTCGAGCGCCTGGCGAAGAACCTCGACCTCGGGTAGCGGAAGCCTTCCGCTCGTGCCGTCCTGAACTCCGGCGAGTGTCGAGGGAAGGTCGACGAACACAGCACCGGGAATGTGCTCGCGCTCGAATTCCGCTACCTGCGCCCCCTGGTCTGGGGTGAACCGGACATCGAGAATCCGCACGGTATCGAGGATGGCGAGTTCCTCCGCGCTGATGAAGAACTGATCCCTTCGGTCGGTGAAGGTCACGGCGAAACCTCCTCCGCGTCGGCCTGCTCCTCGATGCGAGTGAGTGCCTCGTAGATTTCGCTCTCGCGCGCAAGCAGGCTGATATCGCCCCGGCGGCGTGGTCGGGGCTCGTCGATGACGAACTCCCTGAATACTCGCCCCGGCCGCGGCGAGAGCAGCAGAACGCGGTCGGCCAGGTAGACCGCCTCCCCCACGTCGTGCGTGACGAAGACGACTGTTCTGCGGTGGGTCTCCCACAGCGCCAGCAGATCCCGCTGCAGTTGGATTCGTGTCAGGTGGTCCACGGCTCCGAACGGTTCGTCCATCAACAGGACGTCCGGCTCGGTGGCCAGCGCTCGCGCGATACCCGCGCGCTGACGCATTCCACCGGACAGTTGGTGCGGGTACTTCCTCTCGAAGCCCGCGAGTCCGACTTGGGTAAGGTACTTTCCGGCCGCCTCACGTCGTTCACCCTTGGCCACTCCACGAAACTCGAGCCCGATCTCGACGTTGCGCTGCACGGTTCGCCATGGGTACAGCGAGGCGTCCTGGAACACCACACCGATCCGGTCGTCGGTCCCCTGTACCGGTTTTCCTTCGAACAGCACCTCGCCCTGGGTCTTGTCCTGCAGGCCGGCCAGGATCTCGAGGAGAGTGCTCTTGCCACACCCGCTCGGGCCCAGGAGGACGACGAACTCGCCCTCCTCGATGGTCAGGTCAATTCCGTCGAGCGCGTACACCGGCGGATTGGTGGGGAACTGCTTGCCCAGTCCCCGTACTTCGAAGGTTGCCACGGACTTACCTCACTGACGTTGTTGCGCCGCTTTTTTTCTGTGTTCAGCGAGCAGGCTGCGGGTAGGAGAAATCCTTCACGTACTCCTGCGGGATGAACTGCGTATCGATGTACTTGTCCGCGTCGTACCGGGCGTCCTGGAAGCCGACGGCGATCTCAACGTCCTGCGTGTCAGCGATCGCGACCGGGTCGATGGCGGGATTGTTGTCCCAGATGTCGTCTTCCTGCTGAAGCGCCAGCTCCACTGCCTTCGGGTCGATGGTGCCCAGCTTCGCCTGCAGCCACGGCAGGTACTCGTCGTAGTGTTCCTTGGCGTACGTGTAGGACTTGAAATACGCGCTCAGGCCCCGACGCAGCAGCTCGGGATCGTCGTTGATGACGTCGTTGCCGGCGATGAGAACTCCGGTGTGGTAGGTCGGGAGGTAGTCCCACCCACGGGCCAGGGTCACGGACTTTCCGTCGAGTTCACCCAAGGCCGGGAACGGCTGATGGATGATTGTCGCGTCCACCTGACCGGTGGTGAGTGTGCCGTACGCCTGTTCGTTCACACCGTTGGCGATGAAGCTGACGTCGTCGGGATTGACACCGTTGTCGCTCAGAATCTTGCGGGTGTAGGTCTCCATACTTGACCCGGCCTGAGCGATTCCGACTGTCTTACCCTTGAGGTCGGCGACGGAATTGATGCCTGGGCGCGCCACGAGGAAGAACGGTCCCTTGCTTCGGAAGGCGGAGCTGACGATCTTGATGGGTGAGCCCTTTTCGGCCGCACGCAGGTAGTTACTGGTGGGACCGAAAGCGAAGGTCAGTTCCCCAGTGGCCACGCCGGTGACCGCGTCCTGAACCTGGGTGAATCTGACGTCGAGGTCTTCTTCGTCGAAGAACCCCTTCTCGACCCCGAATCGGATCGGGAGCTGGGTGTAGGACGTGCTGTCCTGCAGTGTCAGGGTGCTGCGGCCCTCACCGGACGAGGTGTCATCACCTGCCAGGGATTCGACGGTGCCGGAGCAGCCGGTCGCGGCCAGTGCCAATGCAACTGCGCCGACGAGGATGGCTAGGGGTCTCTTGGTGAACACGCTTGTTCCTTCTGTGCTGGGCGATGAGCTGTGAACGGGTCGAATGGGTGGATCAGGCGTACTTCCATCGAAGAAGGACCTTCTTCTCCAGCAGGTTCACGGCCGCGATGATGAGGACGGAGAACACCGTGATGGACAGGACCAGCGCGAACAGGGTCGCGGTGTCGTAGACGCCGATGGCCCGGTTGAGCATGTTGCCCAGCCCTGCTTTCGAGGCGATGATTTCCGCAAACAGGGCCGCGACCAGGGCCGTTCCGGCCTCGATCCGCAGAGCAGCAACGATGCTCGGTGACGCAGAGGGCAGAATCACCTTGATGATGGTCTGCAGCCGCGAAGCCCCGTTGGCGCGGGCCACCTTCAAGTGGCTTTCCTGCACCTGCTTGATCCCGGCAATGGTGTTGAAGACGAACATGAAATAGCCGAAGAGGAACACGATGACGATCTTGTGATTGACACCGACACCCAGGTACAGCGTGAGCAACGGAATGATCGTGACCTTCGGGACCGCCATCGCCGCACCGACAAAGGGGTTCAGGAAGCGTTCGCCGGTGCGTGACAATCCCATGTAAATCCCTGTCCCAACACCGAATACGAAGGCCAGGACGGTGCCGACCACAGCTTCGTACAGGGTGATCAGCAGATTGCCGAAGAGGTGTTCCTCGGTGATCAAGTGCGGAAATACACCCAGAATCTGGGTGGGCGAGGCCATATACATCGAACCCACCCGTCCCGAATCGACCAACCACTGCAATATTGCCAATACGACAACCACGACTGCGAGCTGGCCGGCCAGGATGGCCACATTCTTCCGGGACAGGGCGGCACGCCACCGCCCGGCGCGTGAAACCGCTGGTGTGGGTGAAGCCGTCACCACCGGACGGGCGACGATCTCGGCTTGGTTGAGGGCCACCGTCATGCTCCTTTCAGCTCTGCTCTGACACGCCTCACGCGCTCAGTCCACGGTTTCGGTTGGCGGGCCGGTCCAAGCCCAGATGGTCGCGGAATGTTTTGCCGCCATACTCGGTGCGGTACAAACCGCGTCGTTGTAGTTCGGGCACCACCAACTCGGTGAACGCCTGAACGGAGCCGGGCACGAAATCCGGGAAGATGTTGAAGCCGTCGGCGGCCCGTTCCTCGAACCAGTACTGGATGTGATCCGCCACCTCCGTTGCATTCCCCACGACGGTGCGCGTACCCACCGTGATGCCGTTGATCAGGTCGAAATAGGTGATCGGCGCGGCACCCTGCACGGTCCGACGGGTGGTCTCGGTGATCCCCTCGAAGATCTTTCGTCCCTCCGATCCCGACCGATCGAACACCTCCTGGGCGACCGAATCGTGGTATCCGTGTCCGGTCACGTCAACGCCGAGGACCTGCGACACCGAGGCAAGGTTGCGCTTGAGGCCCTCGCCGAGGCCACCGAATCGCACCGAATCCACGGTCTCGTTCTCGGGATCCAGCGGCAACAGTGCGTTGAGACGGTCGTAGATCTTCACGGCTTCTTCGGTGGTGGGCGCCACCACCACGCTGAGCCCCGGCAGAATCTGAATCTCGTGTTCGGTGCGGCCGTACCTGGCAGCGCGCCCCTTCACATCGGCGTAGTACTCCTTCGCCGCCTCGAGGTTGGGCTGGCCTGCGAAGATGACGTCGGCCTCTCGTGCCCCCAGCTCGCGAGAACGGTCCGACGTGCCCGCATGGAGCAGAATTACCTGCCCCTGAGGTGGCCTGGCGACATTGAGTGGTCCACGGACCGAGAAGTGTTCACCCACGTGGTCGATGGCATGAAGCTTGGTCTCGTCGATGTACCGGCCACCGGCCTTGTCACGGAGAAACGCATCATCGTCCCAGCTGTCCCACAGTGCGCGGACCACATCGACGAACTCGTCGGCCCAGTCGTACCGCTTCTCGGTGTCCCAGTGGCCGTCCCGACTGAAATTGAACGCCGCGGCGCCGTCGGCTCCGGTGACGAGATTCCACGCCGCGCGCCCTCCGCTCAGGTGATCGAGTGAGGCGGTCAGACGCGCGATCGTGAATGGATCGTAGTAGGTGGGATTCGCGGTCACCGCAATCCCGATGTGCGAGGTCGCGGCCGCGATCGCACCCGCGACCGTGAATGGCTCCATCCTCGACATCTGGGCGGGGTTGGTCTTGGCCAGCTTCGGATCTGTCGCGAGCCGGTCCCCCAGGAACAGGAAGTCGAATTTCGCGTCTTCGACCAGCCGGGTGACGTCCTGGATGAACCCGATATCGAAGGCGCCGTCGGACTTCGCTCCGGGGTATCGCCATCCGGCCGTGTGTGTCCCGGTCGCCCAGAACATGAGTCCGAAATGAAGTTCTCGCTGTGGATTGGACATCGGTCACCGTCCTCCTGTTGTAGTGCCGGCGGGCGCCCAGCGGTTCACCGGTCGCTCGAGCCCCAGGTGTTCGCGCAATGTGCGGCCCTCGTAATCGGTGCGGAACAGTCCGCGGCGTTGGAGTTCGGGCACGACCAGCTCGACAAAGGTCTCCAGCTGTTCGGTGAGGAAGGCAGATTGGATGTTGAACCCGTCAGATGCACCTGCCTCGAACCAGGTCTGGATGTAGTCGGCGATATCGTCGGGATCGCCGACCACCACGTGCCCGCCCACGATGTGCGCGTACAGGAGATCGCGGACCGTCAGCGGGCTGTCGCCGCCCACCACACGTCCTGTCCTGGCTCCGGCAGCGCCCACCAGTGTCCGTCCCAACGAATTGAACCGCTCGACGAGGGGAGCATCGACGGGGGCCTCGAGGTCCAGCCCGGTCAGGTCCACCCCCACCCGCTGCGACAACGCACCGAGGTTCCGCAACCCCTGTCCTTGTGCCTCGCGCGGCGTCGCGAACGAATCTGCACGCCAATCTGAGGGGCTGCGTCCACCGAACTGGACGTCCTCGTCGAGGACGATCAGGGCATTGAGCCGGTCGTAGAGTTCACGCGCGTTCTGTCGGGTGCGCGCCACGAGCGGCGTCAGCCCGGGAAGGATCGCGATCTCGGAGGGGTCCCGACCAAATTCCACGGCACGACGCCGGATGTCCTCGGCGTATTCTTTCCCTTGATCGATCGTCGCGGCAGCGGCGAACAGCACATCCGCCTCGCGTGCACCCAGATCACGCGACCGATCGGAGGTGCCCGCGTGCAGAACCACCGGGTGCCCCTGCGGTGGGCGCGCAACATTCAGCGGTCCCCGGATCTGAAATGTCTCACCACGGTGATTGAGCGGGTGAATCTTGTCGCCGTCGACGAACTCGCCGGTCTCCGCATTGCGAATGAATGCGTCATCCTCCCAGCTATCCCACAGGCGGCGAACGACGTCGACGAACTCGTCTGCTCGGTTGTAGCGCGCGGTCGCATCACCGTGCTCGGGCCGGGTGTAGTTGTCCGCAGCCCGGCCATCGGCGCCGGTGACGATGTTCCACGATGCCCGTCCCCCCGACACATGATCGAGTGAGGCGGTGAGCCTAGCCAAATTGAACGGCTCGTAGTAGGTGGGGTTCGCGGTGACCACGATGCCGATTCGGCTGGTCGACGTTGCAATGTAACCCGCTGCCGTGAACGGTTCGATTCGGGCGAGTACCGAGGTGTTGGTGAACTGGTACTCCGGCCCGGTCGCGAGGCGGTCGCCGAAGAAGAAGAAGTCGAACTTCCCCGCCTCCGCGAGCCGGGCGAGTTCCGTGATGTATCGGGCATCGAAGCCGCGGTCGTGGACGGCCTGCGGCAGGCGCCAGCCCGCGGGATGGGTGCCGTTCGACCAATACATGTAACCGAGGTGAAGGGTCCGGTTGTGTCCGGCGTCAGGAGTCATGTGTCTACCTCGAGGTATAGAGATGAACAGGTCGTGGACACTCAGCCGCGGGAAGCGGACCCGGTGACCTGCCCGGGCGCGCCACTGAGATCACCTGTGAAGAGTTCCGAGAGTTCGGCGAATTCCTCTGGCGTCGGCCGCCACCGTGAGGCGGCGAGGTTGTCGTCGAGTTGCTCCGGCGCCGTCACGCCCGCGATCACGCTCGATACCGACTCGTGCGCCAGAAGCCAACCGAACGCCAACGCCGTGGGCGTCACACCGCGTTCCCGCGCGAATTCCGTGTAACGCTCGAGGGCATCCCACGGCGCAGCATCGAGAAGATGTTTTTTCAAGTTCGTAATCTTGGCGCCGACGGGAGCGAAATCCCGCCGATACTTCCCGGTCAGCAAACCGTTCTGCAGCGGGAAGTACGGGAAGAATCCCACCCCGTATGCGGCCAGGGCCGGAAGCAGCTCCTTCTCCGGCTCCCGCCAGAGCAGATTGTATTCGTTGGTGGCCGAGACGAACCGGGTCAAGCCGTTGATCCGGGCGACGTACTCGGCGTCCGTTACCTGCCACCCCGCGAAGTTCGAGCTTCCGATGTACCGGACCTTCCCCTCGGCCACCAGATCGTCGAGCACGGACAGCGTCTCCTCGATGGGTGTGATCGGGTCGGGAGCATGGATCTGGTACAGGTCGATCCAGTCGGTCCGCAGACGGCGCAACGACGACTCCACCGCCAGCCGCACATAGCGACGCGACCCGCGAACACCCCAATCGGGTCCGTTCAGACCGCCCAGCCCAATTCCGAACTTCGATCCGATGACCACGCGATCACGGTTGCCGCCCAACGCCTTTCCCAGCATGATTTCACTCTGCCCGGGGTGATCGCCGTAGACGTCGGCGACGTCGAAGTAGGTGATCCCCAGATCGAGCGCACGACCGACGATACGGTCGGCTGCATCCTGGGTCTCAGCGACCATTCCACTCCGACCGAAGGTGCTCGCCCCGATGCCCACCTCGGACACCACGAGACCGGAACGCCCCACCGACCGATACCCCTCCTGGAGAGCGGTATTCGTAGCGGGACGACCCGCTACAAACGCCGGGTGGGTAACACTGGTCACGGATGCAGTCATGGGCTTCTTTCACATCGATTCCGGCGACGCACCTCGGCGCGTGTCACGGACCTGAAGATTCGAACATTGCCGACACTAAGGATCGCCACCCCAGCGAACAACACATGACATTCCACAGATCGGAATCATTGACTTGGACGAACAACCGTGCATTCCGGACATTGACCTCCAAATATCGGTTAAATCACTACAGTCATTGCGGCCGCGCCGACTATCTGCCAGGGTGGGATTCCGCTGTCCGGAATCCGAGCTCTCCCGCGTGTTCCGCCGCCCACCCGCGAACCGCCGAAAGGAACACCTATGGCCGCAGACAATTCAGGGTTGCAAACGGTATCTCGCGCCCTCGCCGTGCTGCGATGTTTCCAAGGCGACGTCGAACTGGGAGTCACCGACATCGCACGCGCTCAGAATCTGGCAATGAGTACGACGCACCGCCTGCTGCGGGCCCTCCTCGAGTCCGAGTTCGTCGAGCAGGACGAAAAGACCGGCCGATACAGGCTGGGAGTCGCACTCGCCGAGTACGGTCAACTGTCCTACCGACGCCACCTCATCTACCTGGCCGAACCCCACATCGAACAACTCGCAATCGAAACCGGCACCGCGGTCTCGATTGCCACCCGCCGCGGCACCGATGCGATCAACCTCGCCTTCACCCGTTGGCGAGAAGCCCATGGCCACAACCTTTCCGAAGTCAGATTCCCGCTACACGCAAGTGCACTCGGCAAGGCGCTCCTCGCCTGGTCACCGACGACCAGCGACGAACTGGACACTCTGCCCTACCATCTGGGAACCGACCGCACACCTCAGAGCACGGCATCACTGTCCGCGGAACTCGAGGCCGCCAGATCCGCGGGATACACGATCAACGACGAGCAAACCGAATGGGGCTTCAGGATCATTGCCGTCCCGGTACTCGATCCGGAAGGACACGCACGCTTCGCGCTTGGGATGCGCGGAACCACACAATTGATGATTCCGGAGCGGATACCGTTCCTGGCCAATCTCGCGCGGGTCACCGCAGCGGCGATCAGCGACACGTTGTTCGAGACGCCAACCCGGTGACCGAACATCAGCAGTCGCGGACACGACCACAGTAGCGAGGCCCGACGGACAAGCCAAAGTATGGGCAGATCAACACGCGCACCGCAGCGAGCCGGGTCCGGCACCAGCACAGGGTCGACGCACGCACTGGGGAGGTCGTGTTCTCGATACAAGTCATCCGGAGATTCACCTCGGCAACGGTTGTGTTCCCGACCCGGCGTGGCACACCTGCTCCGAGGCGCAGGCTGGCTGGGCCGACGACGGAACTCGCCTGGACGAGAGTGGGAGTATCGTGTGAGACAAGTCGCACACTGAATTCGATGGCTCGAACTTTCGCGTTCAGCGGGTACTTTGGTCGTCGCCCCACCGGGTCATAGGTCATGCGCGATTTGTGGCACGGTGGGGTCTCCTCGGACCCCGGCCCTCAACGTTTCCATCAACTCCAGGCGCGAATCGACGAAGTCAGCGACATTGCTTACCCAGACTTTGCGGACCCTTCGCCGCCGACGGATAGGTCGAACGCACCGTCATTCCCCACCTCGCCACCATCGGTGGTCTACGAACTCACCGACATCGGCATTCAGGCGACCCCCGGAACTCGAGCCCTTCCTCCGTTGGATCCGCGCGGTCACGACATCAGGAGGCTGACACCCACCATCCCCACGTTTCGGCTGTGTCAGAAGGACTCTGTCAGTGAGTGGCCGGCGCAGCCGCACCCTTGGTGTCACGGTGGAAAGGTGAACCTGTGTCAGGTTTTGATGCACCTCCCTCCCAAGGGGGATGCAGATCATGCCCAGGCATTATTCGGCCGAGCGGTGCGTGAGCGCGCGGCGAGGATGGTCCTTGACCATCGGGGTGAGTATTAAGTCGATTTTCGCCACGTCACGGTGATCGCCCCGAAGCTCGGAGTGGGTCGGTTCGTTCCGCGTGGCGTTGGGACTCACGGGACTGCCGCTGCTACAGGAGCGCCCGTTCTTGCCGCCACGGCCTCACTCGGCCGCATGATGCTCTCAGCCACCGCGTCCTCTGTCTGGCGCAGCAGGACCTGCCACTGCCGCGCGTCCGGTGCACCACCACCGATGATGCCGAGCGCCGCGGACATGCGACCTGAGGGCCCGCGGATTCCGACGGCGACACCGTAACGCCCGTACCGGTACTCCTCGCGTTCCCGCGCGATGCCGCTGCGGCGGATCCGCGTCAGATCGGCCGGAAGCGCCGCGGTGTCGAAGGTGTACCGGGTGTATCGCTCGGTGACGGCGGTCGGTGGGTCGCCCGCAGCGAGGAACACTTTGCCCACGGCAGTTGCGTGCAGCGGGAACCTGTCACCGATCTCGACGACGGTGCCGTCGCGCCGCGGGCCGAGCGCCCGGTCGACGATCACCGCGGCCCCACCGACCGCCGCGGCGAGCACCACGGTACGCCCACTCGCGGCGGCGAGACCGCGGAGATGCCAGGTGGTTTCCCGTTGAATGCGCTGGACGCAGGGCGCGTGTGCACCGATCGCCCAGATCCGCATGCCGACGCGGTAGCTCCCGTCCTCGAGCCGGTCAAGTGCACCCCAATCGACAAGCTCGCGGATCATCCGCAGCGTCGTGGCCGCAGACAAACCGCACCGCGCCGCGATCTCGTTCAGCCGCAGCGGTGTCGAGGAGCCCTCGAACACCTCGAGAACGCTGAACAGGCGCCGCGCGACGCCGGTGCGGGTGGTGCCGGCCATGCGCTGGACCTCCGTGATGTGGGCAACTCGTTTTCAACCACTGAAATCCAACCGTAGACCGGCAGGCCCCGAGCGCGAAGAGTTCGGCGCACCGAGTTTCCGCCACTCCAGAAGGTTTCAAAAATCCATGTCTGTTTCCCGAATCGGACGCGCCACCTGCGCCGTGCTCGCCGCCGGAGTCGCCACCTCAGGTCTCGCCGCCTGCACCTTCGACGCGCCTGGCCCACGGTCGCTGCGGATCGCGTTGTCCGCCGATCCGCTGTGTCTCGATCCGCATCAGGCCCCGTACACCGAATCCCTGCACGTGGGCAGGCAGTTCGTGGCGAATCTCACCGATCAAGACCCGCGGACGGGTGAGATCGCCGCCTGGATCGCCACCGACTGGACGGTCTCCGACGACGCCACCAGGTTCCGGTTCACACTCCGCGACGACGCCACCTTCGACGACGGCACCCGAATCGACGCGGCAGCCGTCGCGGCCAATTTCGAGGATCTGCGCGCCCTCGGCGCGAAGTCCCCGTTCGGACACTCGTACACCAAGGGGTTGCGGGCCATCGACACTCCCGATTCCCGGACCGTCGAGTTCGTGTTCGACATGCCGAGCGCCCAGTTCCTGCAGGCCACGTCCATGGTCACCACCGGACTGCTCGCCCCGGCCACCCTGGACTCGAGCCCAGAGGAACGGTGCACCGGGAAGCTGACCGGGTCGGGGCCGTACGTGGTGGACACCCACACACCGAACTCGTCGACGACGCTGACCGCGCGCGCCGACTACACCTGGCCAGGCGCGACCACGAGTCACACCGGCGCCGCCGCCATCGAGAACCTTGAATTCGTGGTCATGACCGAGTCCAGTGTGCGATCAGGAGCGCTGCAGACCGGCCAGATCGACATCGACACCGACGTCCAGGCCCAGGACGAGGCACCGCTGTCCGCCGCCGGCGTCCCGGTGATCGCCCGTGCGCGCCCCGGCCTCGTCTACACGCTGCTCGCCAACGAGCAGAGTGCCGCGCTGTCCGATCCCTCAGTGCGGCGGGCAATCAGTCGCGCGATCGACCGGCCGGAGCTGGCCGCGGTGCTGTCCCCCCACGAGAGGTTCGCCACCAGCGCGCTCTCCGCGGTGACGCCCGGCTACCTCGACCTGTCCGCCGAACTCGCCTCCGATCCCGACCGGGCCGCCACCGAACTCGATGCCGCCGGCTGGCTGCCCGGTCCCGGCGGTGTCCGCGTCCGCGGCGGCCTACCGCTGACGCTGCGTCTGGTGTTCGCGTCCACGGATACCCATTCGCAGGTGTACGAGGTCGTGCAACAACAACTCGCGCGGATCGGAGTGGACCTGCGCCTGGCACCGCTCGACCCGGGTGCGAACGTCGATGCGCAGAACAACGGGGACTACGACTTCGTGTGCTGGGCGGTGACGCGGCCCGACCCGGAGGTGCTCGGCACCGTGTTCCCCAGTACCAGTGCCGGCAACCCCAACCGTCGCACCGAGCCAGGCCGGATCGACGAACTGCTCGCCGACCTGGGCCGCACCACCGAACCCGCGGCACGGCAACGTCTCACCGACGAGGCCACCCGGGAGGTGCTCGATCAGGGCCATGCGATACCCCTCTTCGAGCAGTCCGCCGTCGTCGGCACGGCCGCGTCCGTCGACGGCGTCACCCTGGACGCGTCGAGCCGGCCCATCTTCTACGGAGCGGAGTTCACGTCGTGACCGGATGGAACAACTGGGGTGCCGGTGCGGCGGTCACCGCGGCGGAGTTCGTCGACACCGCGAACCACCTGCTCGGTGCGGTGCTGGCGCGGGTGCCGGGCGAGCAGGCCCGGTGCGATCTGCTCGACGGCCTGGCCGCGTCACTGGCGACGTCCGGGCGCGAGTCCGTCCTCGCGGTCGAGACGTTCGAGGCCACCGGCGACGATTCCAGGAAAGAGATAGCGAGGCAGGCCCGCGTGCTCGGCGCGGGCATCGCCGAGATCGCACGACAAGCCCCGACTCCTGCGGGTGCGGTGCCGCTGCGCAGCAACTGCCAGGGGCATCTGTGGACCCCGACAGTGGCCGAACACCTCACCGGATCTCCGAACGCCGCGGTCGTGATGCAGCTGTACAACGAGTGGCTCCATCAACTGGTGCTGCTACGCGACGCGCTGCTGCCGTATCGCAACTGGCAGCAGGCCCGGCTGCGGGTCGACCGGCAGGGCCTGCGCCATGTCGAGGACGCACGCCGCAAATTCCTCGCGCAGTTCCTCACCCGCACCCCACGACACGACATGATCGTGCGGCTCGCCGCCGCGGCAGTGTCGGATCTACCGATACCGCAGCGTGCGTACGGCTTCCGTGGCGCGGCGGGCACCGCGCTACCGTCGGTGCTGACCGGGTCACCGCTACACTCGCCACGCAACCTTCTCGACTGGGCCGAGGGCGTCGACGGCGCTCCGACAGCATACGTGCCCGCCGTCGAGGACTACCTGTCGCTGCCCACGACCACGCCCATGCGGTCGCATCGACTCGATCGACCCGAGTACACGCTCGTCGAGTCCGGCGGCGGCGCCGGGCGGTCCCACCTGACACTGCGGTCTCCCGGCCTCCCCGACGTCGACCTCGGTCAGGCACTGCGCGGACACCGGTACTCCTACCGCGTCGTCGGCGGGCAATCTGCGTCACCCGCTGCGGAGATCCCCCGGTACGCGGCACGCGACCTGCTGACCGCCGACGGTCTCGTCGACTTCCCTGCCGGCACTCACCTGATCGACAGTACGGCGGATACGCCCAGCGTCCTCGCCGTGCTCGGGAAAATTCTGCCGCACAACACGATCCTGTGGGACGGTCACGACTGGACCCACGCCAGGAGAGCGGGCAAAGCGGGCCCACCGAAAGTCGTGGTGAGCTCCGGGTAACCGGAACCGACACCAATTACTTCACTCACGGATGGCGGGGGGGTATTGGTGTGATTCGTAGATCCAAACCTTGCGGTCGGCGATCGACTACCCGATGCCAGGCACCGGATCAGCGATCTGTCAACACGTTCGATCGTTCGTGCGGTCTCGACAGCGGCGTGACCGCCGAGCACGCGGTGCCGTCAGTGGCCACCGCCACCACAATGCTCGGGCGGCGTGGGTGTCGCCGGCAGGTGTTCACCCTGCAGCGAGCGGTTCAGGCGTAACCGTTGTCGATCACGCGGCCGGCACGAGTCTGTCGACCAGGTCATCGATCGAATCCTGCAGGTAGTACGGGTTGATGTTTCTTCGTCCGTTTTCTACAGATGCGACGAGAGGGCTCGGCGTTTCCGTGTCGCGTGCGCACGTCACCCACCACGCCGATATTGGGTCGGAGCTCCCGGTCCGGTCCTGGGGGTGATCGCCCACATGCCCCACAACGCCACCACCGAGGCTACAACCCGGTACCGGTGCGAACCAACGCGACGACCGGCCCACACGAGCCTCTTGTCACGGGCGCCCGGGTAGTCGAGTCCCGACAAGTGCCGCCACCAACGCCGTCACAGCGAGTATCAGGAACACCGTCCCGTAGATGTCGGCGCCTCCACGATCGAGCAGCAACCCCATCACGGTGACGCCGATCGACGCGAACAGCTGAACGACGATGAACAAGGCGGTAGTGCCCTGTGCCGCGGATTCCGGTGCGAGAGTGCGGTACACGCTGGCGAAGCTCGGCGCGGCGACGCTGCCGAATCCGAGTCCGATCACCACGTAGAACGCCAGGAGCGCGGCGAGCGGCAGCGACTCCCACACCAGCGACACGGTTCCGAGCCCGACGGCCGTCACGAGCGAACCGGTGACGACGAGGGGTCTCGGGCCGACCTTGTCGCTGAGTCGCCCGGCGTTGACCATCGAGATCAGCAGTCCGAGGCCGAGTGCGGACGTGATAATCCCTCGACCGATGCCATGCAGCCCGAAGACCTCTTCCGCAAGCATCGGTAGCACGCTGAGCTGCGAAAACATGATGAACCCCACCGCGCACATGGTGAGAAGTGCAGCGGCGAACGCTCGAATTCGGAGCAGCCGAAGATCGAGCACCGGAGCCTTGGCGGTTCGAAGCGCATGGACTGTATAGGCGGTCAACAGCAGAACCCCGATCACCGCGAGGGCCACCACGAGCGCGGCGTCCGCACCGGCACCCCACCGGTTGATCGTGAGGAGCAGGAACACGAAACCCGGTGACAGCAAACTCATTCCGACGAAATCTGGTGCCGGCGGCTTGTCGAGCGTTCGGGTGGCCGGCACCCACCGAAGCGCGGCCAGCACGATGAGCACCCCGAGAGGCAGGTTGATGAGGAAGATGGCCCGCCACAGTCCGTTGTCGGCGAGAAGGGTCCCTACCAGCGGACCGACGACGGGCGCGATGTTGATGATGAGCGAGAACCGTCCCATGACGCGGCCGACGTGTTCACGAGGCGCCACCGCTGCAGCCACCGCGATTGCGGCAGGTTCGACGAGTCCGCCGCCGAGTCCTTGAAGGACGCGGAACAGGATCAACGTCGACACCGACCACGCGAACCCGGTGAGAACCGACCCGGCAACGAAGGCGATCAGGCCCGTGATGAAGACCGCGCGGCCACCGAAGCGGTCAAACTGCCCACCCGACGAGCGGAAGCACGGATGCTGCCGCGAGGAGGTACCCGGTCGTGACCCACACGACCACAGGCAAGGTGGAGTCGAAGGACGTGGTCAGCGTGCCGAGTGAGGCGGTCACGGCAGTCCCGTCGAGCACTGCCCCGAATGCGGCGGCCCCCAACACGGTGATCAGAATCTGTGTTCGCCGATCGAGCGTCGAGCGGTCGGACTCGGCAACCTGGTTTACCGTCATGGCGTCGGACTTTACTACACGGTTTAGTTTGGTGCAGTACTCTAAGATTCATAAGATGGTTACCAGCGGAACTGTCGATTCGACCGTCCGGCGCAGAAGCGTCGACAAGCGCAGAAGCATCCTCGACGCTGCGGCGCCGGTCTTCGGCGACGTCGGTTACGAGCGGGCCAGCATCGAGACAATTGCTGCCGCGGCAGGAGTGTCCAAGCCCACCATCTACAGCTACTTCGGCGGCAAGGAAGATCTGTTCCGGGAGTCGGTCGCCGACTCGGCGCGCTCGCTCAACGCCGACTCGCTCGCTGCGGTGCACTCGCTCGACGTCAGATCCAAGAACTGGAGAGCCAGTCTCGTCAGGACGGCATTCGCGTTGACCGCCTGTCAGCGCAGCGAATGCGCGAGCGCCCTCTCTCGGTTGGTCAACGCAGAGATTCGCCGCGATCCGTCGGTCTTCGCGGCTGTGCGCGAAGCCGGTTACGAATCCATCGTGGAAGCGTTGGCGGGGAGATTGGCGATTCTGAGCAATACCGGCATGCTGTCGATCGAGGACCCCGTCCTGGCAGCCAAACAACTGATGGCACTGACGCAGGTGGAATTGCCGGATCTCACCTCACTCGGCACCAAACCCGCATCGGATGCGGCCGTGCGTAAAGCCGTCGCCGCGGGAGTCGACACCTTCGTCCGAGCATATCGTCCCTGAAGTCCATCAACGGGAGATCCGCATCCTTGCGCGAAGAATGTCGCGGCAACAAATGATCACCCACTCGCGATGACCCTGCTTCCACTGTGTCTTCTGGCAGGCGCGGGCCGGACCCGGGCGTCATCAGTTAATCTGCAAGATTCGAACGACCCCTCGTCGTTCGTCGTTCGGTGACAGTGCTCGCACGGATCCGACTCAGCGTGTCGTTGCATCCTGCTCGGACATCACAGGCCGCGCGGCATCCACGGCACGCAACAGCGTGCGCCACGAACGTCATCGCGCACCGCTCGCACACTGGCGTCCCCAACCCGGCGGTCTCACAGTACTGGTCGCGGCTCGCACCGGTTTGCGGGCTTCTATCGGCCACCGGCGGTCACCGGTGAACAGCGCGGCGTCGAGGCAGGTCGGCCAGGCGGGTCAGCGAGCGTCGAATACGGACATTTCCATCGTCCACAGCTCTGGACTCGAGTGCCTCGGAGCGGCGCGATGGACAATGATTCCGTCCTGCACGCTCATGACCTGCGGCCGTCGTGATGGCTCGCGGCGACCGCCGCCGGCCTCGTCGCCGTCGGTGCTGGTCGCCGCCGCCGTGCTCGCCGGTGTCGCAAACCCGGCGTTCCATCTCGCGCGTTCTCACCCGTGGGCGGCCCGGTGCGGCTCGATCAGCGCCCGGGTTGTGCGTGCTCGCGATCGCGTTTGTCGGTGCTCGTGCTCGTGCTCGTCGATTCGCCCTGACCGGCGCCGGAACCGCACACTCCTCCGATGCACCAACTTCTCGCGGACAACGAACTCGTCCTCACCGTCGTGATGTGCGTGGTCGTGGTGGCGCTCGCCGCCGCCGCGGTGTGGACGATCTTCCACTGACCCGACACGACTCCCAGAGGTCTCGGGGACGTGGCGTGGGGCGCCGAATAACGACGGTCACGGGGCGGCCAGACCGGATGGACACTGATCTGAACCGTGGTTACATCACGGGGGTGGAACGGATACCGGCACCCGAGCAGCGTCTCGACGAGTGGGTGATGCTCGCCTACCGGATCCCCCGTGAGCCGTCGACATGGTGGGTTCGCTACTGCTCACGTCGGTCTCCGAAACATGAAAGTCAGAGCGGGGCAGGGTGGTCGGGCCGCACTCGGGGTCAGGACGGTTCGCGGCCGGACAGGACACGTTGGCGATGGAATTCGTAGAGCCCGTCGAAGATGGGGGTCGCCACCGCCAGTGTCTGATCGTCGGTGCCGGTCAACGACAGCCCGCGCAGCACCGAGTCCAGTCCGGGGGCTTCGGGGGCGTCGTAGCGGCCGTCGTCGATGTCGGCCGACACGCCCGCGACAGCCCCTCGCGCCGCCGGGCCGAGAAGGACACCGACGAGACGCCGCCGCTGATCGCCGACGACGCGTCGACGAGGGTGCGTTGCATGACGGCGATGAACCTCCAACTCGAAGGACCACCACCGACCGTCAACAGCTGGCTCACCGGGCCGCGTTGGGGATATCCCCGACACCGTTGTTGCGGCCCCGTTCGGTCGACCCCGAGGACCTCGCCTCGGTGCGCGGGAGTGAACCGGCCACCCAGACTGTCGCCGCCTCGCAGCGCTTCCTGCCGTCACCTCCACCCGCGGGTCGACGCGCGGGCCCGGGTGATGTGCCCCTGTGCTTCGACATCGAGGATCGTGAACTTCTCATAGTCCGCGTACGCAATA
Source organism: Rhodococcus koreensis (assembly GCF_900105905.1). Taxonomy (GTDB): domain Bacteria; phylum Actinomycetota; class Actinomycetes; order Mycobacteriales; family Mycobacteriaceae; genus Rhodococcus_F; species Rhodococcus_F koreensis. The sequence continues at coordinate 57,428 of NZ_FNSV01000005.1, forward strand.
TCCGTCAGCAGCCGCGACTGAGCCCGGGCCAGCTGAACGTGCCTTCCAGGACGAAGTTGCGGTGGGGACGACGTCGTAGCTTGACCCCTGTGGTGGCGACATCGGACCCCGACGGTCTCGCCTCGCCGTGTTGCGTGGGCCTCGGGCATTGGTGAGTTCCGGTGCACAGCAGAGGTTGTCTATGCCCGCGATGCGATTCCAAGATGAGCTACGTCTGCGGCTGACGGAGAACCGCCAGCATCGCTGCAGACTCTGTCCATTCACAGGTAAATCTAGCCAGCCTATGCACTTCAGCAGGTGAGAGCACCATTCTTCGAGCGGATCTACGCGAGCAACGGTGCTCGGGTCGTTGTCATCGCGGCGAGATTACGGAGAGAACGTCGTCAATCGCCGGCGCCGGCGATGCGGCGACGTCGAACTGCTCGGGAAGGTGTCCGACACCGATGAGGGTAATGACGACCTCGTTGTCGGGAATGTGGAAGGCGTTGCGGAGGACCTGGTCGTGCTCGCGGTCTTCCGACCAGTTCAAAACACACGTCCCCAATCCCGCTGCATGGAATCCGTAGACCAAGGACATCGCGAACAGTCCGCCGTCGATCCATGGCTGGTTGCGCTCACCGATCATGTCGAACTCGCGGATATCCACGGCAATCACCAGCACAGCACCGAGTCTGTGACCAAATCCCGAATTGCCGTGATGATAGCTGAGCAGATTGTTGCGCAACTCCGGTTCATAGGCCGCATATACGCGACGCGACTCCCGGTTGCACACCCGCGGGGATTTCAAGGCTTGTCCCACAACTGTTCGCACGTCGGAGGGCGTGACACCTTCTCCGGTGAAGTGCCGTACGCTGTAACGGGTTTTGATGAACCTGTCGTAGTCGAAGTCGGTCGCCTCTTTGATCTTTTCCCGGGTCAGGGTGACCGCTCCGCCGGGGAGAGGTTCATCTCCCGACTCCGCGGCAAATGCGCGCAGCTCCTCCTCGAGGTGAGCCGGCATAGCGAGTCCGCGCTCATCGTGGAAGCGAACGTAGGATCGGACGGATCCGCGAGCGCCTCGTGTTGCAACACTTGCGTTGCCGGTCGCCTCTAGTTCCCGGACCGCGGCCAGAATCGATGGAATCTTGCGCACTCCGAATCCCGCCCGAGGTACCTCCATGGCCAGCCCCTTTTCGAGGCTGTGATAGGCAGATGTGAGGAACGACGCCAATGCAACGGGGTCGGGGTTGATGTCCCTTGTGCTCGAGTGCCTCAAGAACCTGTCGCGGTCGTACTCGAAGTTGCTTTCGACTTCAGGAAGTTCGGCCTTCGGTGTGTAGGCGCGTCGAGCCTCCTCCAGGTCGAAATCCACAGTCACGGCAGTGGTGGTGGTCATTTTCCGTTCCTTCCGATCAGCTTTGTTCCGTCAAAGAGCGATAGCTATTGATGCAATGCCATACCAATATTGGGCTGACTGCAGCGACGTAGAATCACCGCACTACCGAATCCGGTTGCGGTACCTTTTATTCCGAGCGGTTAGTTGCTTGCAGAGGGGCTATTCCGAAGAATCAACGCAGCGGTCTCGCGTGCGAGGGCGACTGGGGAATCAAAAGCTCTGGTGCCGAGCGTTACCAGAGCCCCCTCGAGCAGCAACTGAAGTTGGCATGCAACCCGACCAGGGTCGGTAAAACCCGCTTCCGCGCAAAGTTCGCTGAACCGAGCACGCATCCAGATCTTTTGCTCTGTGACCTCCTGCGGAATCAGGTGCCCAATCGGATCAGGCCCTTCTTCCGCTCGAGCGTTGACAGCGCTGCAGCCTTTGGTCGATCGACCGGGATACCACGAATTCGCCGCATCGAAAACCGCAAGTATTCGATCAATGCCTGGTTCAGGGTGCCGCTGCACGTGATCGTGAAGAATTGTCCGCCACTGATTCTCACGTTGCTGAAGGTAGGCCAGAACAAGGTTCTCTTTCGACCCGAAACGATTGTAGAGGGTCTTTTTGGTCACGCCCGACTCCGAGGCGATGCGATCCACCCCTACCGCGTGGATACCGTGCGCATAGAATAACTGCGACGCGGTATCCAGCACGGTCTGCGCTTGCCGCGTCAACGTGACTGGCGCGTCGGTGTCTGCGATCGGCATGAGATATTTATACCAGGTTACACCGACCTGTGTAAAACCCCGAGGAATTGCCAGGTCAACGGCTTTTCGACTCCGCTAGCGCGCCTGGACCACGTTTGGCGACAACAACCGCACGTCTCTGTCGTCGCTGGAACTCGGGCGCGCCGTGGCACCTGAAATGTCGTCAATATCAGCAAGGATGACTCGCACAAGTATTAATTTGCAACATTTTTCGCCGCGTTACTGCTGTGGGTAGTGTCTGAGGCGGCGCTTGACAGGCACATTCAGTTCCTCCGTCGACTAAGTGGTCTGATTCGTTAGTTCGTCGGGGGTTGTTGCCAGGCGGTGGGGTCGGCGAGGTAGAGCCCGCAGGCGCAGTCGAGTGCGTCCTCGGGGGTGCCGGCGAAGGCGCCGCTGGGCAGGATCGAGTCCTGGTACTTGCCGGTGCTGGCGAGGTGGATCGCGAATCCCCACGAGCGGGCCGATCCTCCGTAACGCAGCCGCATCAGCGGTAGGACGGTGCCGTCCGGCAGTGTCGCGTCGACGTAGGCGAAGGATCCTCGAAATCGGGCGTCGACGTCACGCAGTTGCGGCCAGCGGGCGCGGGCATGGTCGAACAACCGAAGGCGCAGCGAGTTCTTCGTCGATTCCGGTGGTGTCGGCACAGGGTTCATCGTGCCCGATGACCACCCGTGTCGGTCACCTATCTCGGGGGTGTCGCACGCGAAGGTTGTGGCATGTGTGATGAATGTGACCTGATGGTGCTGCTGTGGTGATGGTCAGTCCGTTCCAGGTCGCGTTGGACGACGTCGACCGCGTCGAGCTCGAACGGCGGGTGCGGGCGGGCAACACCCCGCAGAAGGTGGTGCTGCGCGCGGTGATCGTGTTGCTGGCCGCCGACGGCGCCTCGAACGCGGCCATCGCCGACGAACTCGGCATCTGCGTCGATACCGCCCGCAAGTGGCGGGCCCGGTTCTGCGCCAAGGGTATCAAGGCACTGGTCGACGCGCCCCGCTCGGGGCGCCCACCGGTGTACACCCCCACGGACGTGGCCCGGGTCAAGGCGTGGGCGTGCGAGTTGCCGGCCGAACACCAGCTGCCCCTGTCTCGGTGGAGCGCCCCGGAACTGGCCCGCCAGCTACTGACCGACGGGATCGGCGCCTCGGTGTCGACGGTCCGCCGCTGGCTCGCCCAGGACGCCCTCAAACCCTGGCAGTACCAGTCGTGGATCTTCATCCGGGATCCACGGTTCGAGGCCAAGGCGGCGGTGGTGTTGGACCTTTACGCCCGCAGGTACGACGGCATCGCGCTGGGCGCGGACGAGTACGTGATCTCCGCGGACGAAAAACCCTCCATCCAGGCCCGCCGCCGCTGCCATCCCACCCAGCCGGCCGGTAAGGGACGTCCGATGCGCGTCAATCACGACTACCGCCGCGGTGGGGCGTTGGCGTATCTGGCGGCCTACGACGTCCACCATGCCCGAGTGTTCGGTCGATGCGAACAGTCCACCGGCATAGTGCCGTTCACCGACCTGGTCGGTCAGGTCATGACCTGCGAGCCCTACGCCTCTGCGGAGCGGGTGTTTTGGATCGTCGACAACGGATCCTCGCACCGGGGCCGGGCCGCGATCGATCGGCTGTCCGCGAGGTATCCGAACGCGGTGATGGTGCACACCCCGGTGCACGCGTCGTGGCTCAATCAGGTCGAGATCTTCTTCTCCATAGTCCAACGCAAAGTGCTCTCGCCCAACGATTTCGAAGAACTCGATGCTGTCGAACGGCGCCTGCTCGCCTTCGAGGAACGGTACAACGCCACCTCCGTGCCGTTCAAGTGGCGGTACACCACCATCGACCTGCACCGACACCTCGAACGACTCGACCTCCACGACCGAACCCTGCAAGCGGCATGACCCCCGACGAATTAACGAATCAGACCACTAAGGACCGACGCTCCACGAGATGAGGATCCGATGACCGTCACGCGCACAACATCACGGGCGGCAGACGCTGGTACCGCATGACATCGGGTCATCGCCGAAAAGGCAGATGCGATCATGACGGTCGCATGTAATCGCCGAGAGCTCAATGCGATGACCCCCGGCATGTAAGAGGCACTCGGACAAGCCCACGCCAAAGTGAACACAGACCAGGAAGTTGACGAGTTGCTTGCAGCTGCACCGCTGACGGTGCGGTCGGCGCGGCAGGCTCTGCGTCGAATCCGCACCTCGGGCGCTCCCGGACCACACCGAACCGGTCCGGACGGTACACGGCAGCGCCGATTTCGGTCAGGAGTGTCCGCATTCCTGCGTGGGGAACGCGCCAACTGGTCAGGCGTATAGATAGATACTCTTGCGTAGACGAGTCTCGTGGCTCCCCGAATACGAGGCAACCCGATCCTCAGGCACCGCTCCACCGTCTGGCGCCCCGACCGACCGGTGCGGCCGGTGTGGCCGTGCGGCCGGTGCGGGCATTAGCGTTGTGAGGACCTGCCCAACCTCTCCGGTTGTGGGTGTCGATACCGGCCGTGGCCGTCGGGCTGACGCTGCAACGCAGCCAGGCTTCTCCCCTTCCGCCGGGTCTACCACAAGCCGATGAAGGTCTCGGGCCTAAGTGCGCCGTATGAGGGTCGCGCTACATCGGAAGCAGCTAGGCATAGCCAACCCTGTAGTCCTACTTGCGCGCCGGTGGCGATCAACCTGCGCGCGTATCTCGGATAATGCACGCCGCTGCCGACCGTCGATGGTGAAGTTGTCCGGCGCCAGCCATTCCTGGAAGGCTTGTCGGAGCGTCGGCCAGTCCGCGTCAATGATTGAATACCAGGCCGTGCCACGGCTACGTCCTTTGTAAATCATGGCCTGACGGAAGATTCCTTCGAATCTGAACCCTAGCCGTTGGGCCGCATTACGCGAGGGGGCGTTGAGGCTATCGCACTTCCATTCGTACCGCCGGTACCCGAGGTCATCGAAAAGGTAGGCCATTATCCGGAATTGTGCTTCTGTGGAGATGGGAGTCCGCTTCAGGAGGGGCGAGAACATCACGTTGCCGACCTCGATGACACCGTTGTTCGGGTCCTGCCGCATCAAAGACAGTGTGCCTACCGCCTTGTCTGCATCACGGTCGATTACTGCGTAGTCCTGGCGGTCGGGGTACTGGGCGACCTCCCGGACATAGCGGCGGTAGTCGACGGCGTCGGTAAAGGGGTCGGCAGCCATGTAGGTCCAGTCGCGGTGGTCCGGCGCCACGCGGTAGGCCGCGTAAAGGTCGTCGGCGTGCTGTTCCGGGTCGAGTGGTTCGAGCCGGCAGTACGTGCCGTCGAGCGTGGTCGCGGCAGCGACGGGCGGTCCAATCGTGGACTGGTTCTCCGATGGGTTGGTTGTATTGATTTCGGTGCGCGGACATCGATTTCTCCTGGGTCTCTTCGTGACGGGTTGATTCGCTTCAACCGAGTGCTACGTGCGACTGTCGGGCTACCTGCTGCGCGCCGGCGGTCAGCAGTTGGGGTGTTGTACCGAGGTCGGCGAGCCGATCCCGGCGGTGGGTGCCGGAAAGCTCGCGTGCGTCGGCGGTCACTTGTTACTTACTGGCGGACTTCTGTGTCGCACTGGCTACCATGGCTAAACCATCTCGCATGGACTGGTGCGATGGCGGGACTCGTCAGGATTCGCTGGATCGATCTGGTCGACGGCGTGTTGTCATAGTGACGCACGCGATCGCACTATGAAACGTGAGTAGTAACATTTCGAGGAGTTCATTGATCTGTAGTGACGCGCCGCGTCCGGTCATCGGGTAGGCGATCTTCGGTGGAATTGATGCCCACACCCGGGTGTGGTGTCTTCTGCGTAGTGGAGCTGAGAATCTGAATCGTATGGTCAGTCAGACGATTTCGTAATGACTCACCAGTGTCGGGTGGGGTCTCACTCGAACTGAGGTTGACGTTTCGCCAAGAAGGCCGCGACGCCTTCGGCGTAGTCGTCGCTGGCGTACCCGTCCGCATAGAGCCCAATGACTGTGTCGTCTTCCCCGGTATTGTCGAGAATCTTGTCGATTATCACTTTGCTACTGCGCACGGTGTTCTGGGCGCGGCTGCTAATGGTAGTTGCGAGTCCTCTCACGCGGGCGTCGAGGTCGTCGGTGCCGACAATCTCGTTGAGCAGACCGATACGCTGTGCTTGGTCGGCTGAGAGATGGTCGCCGGTAAACAGCATCTGTTTGGCCCACGCAGGACCGACCAATCGTACAAGGGCTTTGGTGGAGCGATAGCTAACACGAGGCCTAGCTTGGCGGGCATGATCGCCATGATGGTTTCGGGTGTGCCGATTCGAATGTCGCGGCCGAAAAGTGATCGCCCCCGCGGATGATCGGAACCTTTACCTGCGGGTCAGCCTCAACTGCGGCAATCAACTGCGGAAATTGATCCCACATACGGCGCGGGTCCCGGACATCGTGCGCCACACCTGATCGTCGTGCGCATCTTTTCTGCTACGTCGGATTGACCGGCGAGCTCCTGCCTGAGCCCTTCGATCTGACGTCGACCTGGCAATCGAAGACAGGTGAATTCCGTGCCACTCGCCACTCATGGAGGACATGTTTTACACCTTGGTCCGGCTTGGCTCGGCAGACGTTCGTTGCGAATCGGCAGTTCACCGTTGGGTATCGCATCGACTCTCTTCAGCTCGCGGACATGCCCCGCGACCACGAGAAACTGAGCACGGTTTCCTCTCCTGGCTGGCCGCTATGAGGGTTTGCTCGAGCATTGAGCTCGGCGTCGGGCAGTCGGGGTGAATTCAGGTCTGCTGACGGGTGTCCAAGATTAGGATCGCGGTGTGTAGCGAGGTTCGCGATTCCGCGTCATAGAGGTCTACGCCGAGCATGCGTTCGATCGCTGACAGCTTCGTGTACAAAGTCGGCCGCGAGAGGTGCAGCCGTTTGGCGAGGTCAGATTTGTTGAGGTCGGACTCGAGAAACGCACGGAGAATGTCCAGCTCGTCACCGCCGTGTCGGGCGAGGTGGTCCAGGAGACCGCGCAGCTCGCTCTCGGCGAACGCTTGGACTCTCGGATCGGTGCGGATCAGTGCAAGCAGCCCGCGCAGTCGGATGTCCTTGGCACGATGGTATGGCATGCCGTCCTGGGGCAGAGACTGAGCAACATCGGCGATGTGCGCGGAGTCTGCGAGCCCGAGCGCAGAATCGAGCAGCCGGGACGATTCCGGACCGACGCCGATTGTGCACCGCAGAATGCCGTCGACTCGCCTCAGTGCGGATCGAATCTCACTGCACACCGCAACAATCGCGTCTTCCGCCGGGCCCGTCTGCGGACAGGCGAGGAGCAGATCGACCTGCCCGGTCCTACGGTTTGCCGTCAACGCCGATTGATGCGCCGAGCGCACACTGTGGCGCACCTGGTCGAGCATATGGAGTTGGCGGCGATGCGCTGTGCTCTCTTCCAGGGGCGCACTATCTGTCACGCGTACCGTGATCGGCACGTACTTCGACGCGGACCGCAGTCCCAGGGCGTGCGCGCGGGCGGCGGCGTCTGCCTCGTCATCGATGCGTCCGCGCGCCAGTTCGTCGACTAGTCCGCTTTGCGCTTGTTGCTCGAATGCTGAGCGGTCGTGTTCGACCATTCGGGTCAGCGCGAGTGCCTGAGCTGCGCGTTCGATTACCATCCGGGTACGCGCCGAGGTGTCGACCGGGATCGGTGCAACGAGGCGGCCCCACCCCTGCCGATCCGGACCGACGGGAGTGGTCATCCACGGTTCGGGACCGTCCACGGACGTGCGATTCGATATCGGCGTCAGGCGCGAACGTCGTTCCCAGTCTGCGAGTAGGTCCGCGAGACGCTGTCCTTGTGCGGAGAACGTGAGAACCTTCCGGTTGAGATCCTCGAGTACGAGCGAACCGCCGATCATCTCCGCCGCAGCTTCCACGATGTCGCTCAGAGGGGCACGTTTCATGCTGAGGTCCGTGAAGATCTCGTGGGCAGTGCGCGCGAAGGCAACTTCTTCGTATTGGTCGGCAACGATCGCCCGGTGTACTCGCTCGGTGACATCGACGAACCGAATGGTCCGGTGCAGCGCGATCACGGGCAGCTCGATCTCGTCGGCGGCCCGCGCAACTTCAGGCGGAATGGCGTCGATATACGTACCGAGTTCGACGATGACGCCTGCGGCCCCAGCTTCAGCCAGGTGTTCGAGGTACGACATACCCCTGGATTCGACTGCGAGCGCCGGCCCGGTCGTGAGGACCAGTTCATCGCCTTGCAGCATGTTGGACATGTCGTCGACCTCGGCGATGTGAACCCATCGCACTGTGCGATCTAGGTGTGCGCCTCCACCGATGACCTCAGGTTTCCCCTCTTGGATCACGGGGAGGGCCAGGATGTCCGCGATCGAGAGCTGCATTTACAGATTGTAAAACACTGACATCACACAGATACAACTTGATTTGGTCAGTAGGTGGTTTTCGGCCTCAAAGTAGAGAGCAGACCCGGTGAATGCCGCGCACTTCCTCCACGAAGGACAACGTCGATGATCTTCAGCCACGACACGACAGTGACGTAACAGATTCTTCCCCTCTGACGTCGCGGCCCGCGCCGCACACTGCGGCCCCGCCGTAGTGGCTGCAAACAGTCGATCTCATCCACGGTGGCGCCAAACATCGGCTTCCCCATGACACACAACTGAGCAGGGAAGGACTACATCACTCATGACGACAATTGTCCCGCAGGATCTCGACCTCCTACCGACCGGTCAGAGCCTGGAAGACGCCCGCGCCGAGGGTGAGCGCGCGTATGAACTCGACCGCGCGCACGTGTTTCACTCGTGGTCCGCTCAGAGTCAGATCGATCCGAGGCCGATCCTCGCCTCCGAGGGTTCATACGTATGGGACGGGACCGGCAACCGTCTGCTGGATTTCGCGTCCCAACTCGTCAACATCAACATCGGACACCAGCATCCGAAAGTCATTGCGGCCATTCAGGATCAGGCGGCGAAGCTGTGCACCATCGCTCCGCAGTACGCGAATGACGCTCGCTCCGAGGCTGCGCGGCTGATCGCCGAGCGGACCCCGGGTGACCTGAACAAGGTGTTCTTCACCAACGGCGGCGCCGACGCCAACGAGCACGCGATCCGGATGGCCCGCCACCACACGCGCCGGTACAAGGTGCTCTCCCGTTACCGCTCGTACCATGGCGGCACCGACACCGCGATCAACCTGACCGGAGACCCGCGGAGGTGGCCCAACGACTACGGCAACAGCGGAGTCGTGCACTTCCATGGGCCATTCCTGTACCGCTCGCAGTTCCACGCGGAGAACGAGCAGCAAGAAACCGAGCGTGCTCTGGCGCATCTCGACCAGCTGATCCGATTCGAGGGGCCGGACTCGTTCGCCGCGATCATTCTCGAGTCCGTTCCCGGCACTGCCGGCGTCATGGTGCCCACGCCGGGGTACCTGGCCGGCGTTCGGGAGATCTGCGACCGGTACGGGATCGTGTATATCGCCGACGAGGTGATGGCCGGATTCGGCCGCACCGGAAAGTGGTTCGCGGTCGAACATTTCAACGTCGTGCCCGACCTCATCACGTTCGCGAAGGGCGTCAACTCCGGATACGTCCCGCTTGGCGGTATTGCGATCAGCGAGAAGATCGCGGCGACCTTCGCCAACCGCCCGTTCCCCGGCGGGCTCACCTACTCCGGACACCCGCTCGCCACCGCGGCCGCCGTCGCGACGATCAACGTGATGGAAGACGAACGGATCGTCGAGAACGCTGCTCGCATCGGCAGCGAAATCCTCGGTCCGGGGCTGCGAGGACTTGCTGACCGGCACCCGTCGATCGGGGAAGTCCGCGGACTCGGTGTGCTATGGGCGATCGAGCTGGTCATCGACCGTGCCACGAAGGAACCGCTGGCCCCGTACGGCAGTTCCAGTCCGGCGATGAACGAAATTATCGCCGCCTGCAAGGCAGGAGGTTTGCTGCCGATGGCTAACTTCAACCGCATTCACGCGGTGCCGCCGTGCACCGTCACCGAGGCCGAGGTCCGCGAAGGTCTGGCGATTCTCGACTCGGTACTCGACATTGCCGATTCGCACGTCGGCTCCTGACAGATCCGAACTGACGCGCGGTCAACGGCGCCCGCGCGGGATGTTCCATTGTCGATCTCGACGACAAGTCACGGGCCGTCTTGCAAATATCGAACGGCCCACCAGTACAACTACCTCCCTGGGGACGCTTCCCTACTCCCGGGACGCTAGAGAGAAGGGCATAGATGAAAGCCATCGTTGTCAATGAAAATGGCGGATCGGAGAAGGTCACGCTTTCCGAGATCGACACTCCGGAACCCGGCGCCGGCCAGCTTCAGGTCGCCGTCGCAACCGCCGGCGTGAACTACCTCGACATCTACCAGCGACAGGGAGCCGCGCCGGCCCCCTTCGTCGGCGGTGTCGAGGGTGTCGGCCGCGTGACCAAGGTGGGATCGGGCGTCGACGCGAACTTGGTCGGCCGTCGCGTGGGGTGGCTCGGTGCGTCGGGCAGCTTCGCGGAGACCGTCGTGCTCGACGAGGCAAAGGCAGTCGCGATTCCCGACGACGTCACCAATGAGGACGCCGTCGCGCTGCTCATGCAGGGCATTACGGCCCACTACCTCGCCACCAGCGCGTTCGCCGTCGGCAAGGACTCCACTGTGCTGGTGCACGCCGCCGCGGGCGGGGTGGGACGGCTGCTGACCCAGATCGCCCATCATCTCGGTGCCGCCGTCATCGCAACAGCGTCGACGGAAGAGAAGCGGAACATCGCTCTCGAGGCCGGCGCGGACCATGCCATCGGCTACGACAGCTTCGCCGACGCGGTCCAGCAGATCACCGACGGCCATGGCGTCGATGTGGTGTACGACGGCATCGGCCGCGACACCGTCGAGGCGGGGCTGAAGAGCTTGGCCGTGCGTGGCACCCTCGTGGTGATCGGCGCTGCGAGTGGCCCGCCGCCGGCAATCGAATTCAGCGCCCTTGCTGTCAAGTCGCTGTCGGTAATCCGCCCGTCGGTGGCGCACTTCACCGCGCGTCCGGGCGAGCTGTCCTGGCGTGCCGACGAGGTATTCGGCTGGGCGCGAGATGGCGTGATCTCGACTGCCATCGCGGGCCGGTACTCCCTGAAGGACACCGCGAAGGCACAGCAGGACCTGACTTCCCGGTCGCTCGCCGGCAAGCTGCTCATCGAGGTCGCTCCCATCAGCGAAGGCTGACGCCCGGACGCTGGCCGGTCGCGTACCAGCCACAGCGCCACTCCGGCGCCTCTCCTGCCGACTCAACAGATGGGTCCGGTGAGGCCGGAAGGGAAGTACGTATCCATCACTGCGATGCGGCTCTCGGACCTGACACGGAGATCAGAGATAGTGGCACCGTCCGTCAGGGCATCCTACGCATATCCAGGATCGAATCCCACTGCTCCGGCTAGGAAACTCGCTGTCCCACAGCACTACAACATCTGAATCGGAGAAGCTACATGTTCTACCACGCGGAGACGCAGGCGGTATCCGACGCCGTGCCCGAGGGATTCGAAGTCGATCCCGACTACTCGGCACGCAACGTCGATTGGGGCATTCTTCGTGATCTCGCGAAGGGCGATCTCGAGCTCTCCGTACGCCCGGGCGCAACCGCCGATGATGCAGTTCGGATGGTGCTCTACACCGGTGACGGAGGAGTGTCACTGAGTCGTGTTCTGCAGATTCTTCGCGGAATGGATGTGGAAGTCGTCGACGAACGCACTACCGCCCTGGTCCGAGACGACGGATTGCGCTGCCTGGTGTATGACTTCGGGTTGCACGTCTCAGGTGCGCCGCGCGACGGTCTGACGACACTGTTCGGCGAGGAAGACTTCCGCACCCGTTTCCTCGATACGTTTCGTGCTGCGTGGACCTCTCGCGCCGATTCAGATCGATTCAATGCGCTCGTTGTCCACGCCGGTCTCGATTGGCGGCAAGCGACCGCGTTGCGCGCGTACGGAAAGTACCTCAAACAGGCCCGCTTCCCATACAGCCCGGAGCGTATCGCGAGCGTCCTGGTGGACAACCCGCGAACCACACGAGCACTCGTGTCCTTGTTCGAAGCACGCTTCGACCCGGCGTTACGCACCGCTGACTCGTCGCCCGTGCTCGACGATGCGGTCGACGCCGTCCTTGTCCGGATCAACCATGTCGTCAGCATGGACGCCGACCGGATCCTGCGCGCATATCTGACGCTCATCCGTGCGACCCAGCGAACCAACTTCTACATCGCGAAGTCCCCGTCGAGTGCCGGCCCGTGCCTGTCCCTGAAATTGCATCCGCGCGACATCGACGAACTGCCCCTCCCCCGACCAGAGATCGAGACTTTCGTCTACTCGCCGACCGTGGAGGGCGTCCACTTGCGATTTGGCTCAGTGGCTCGTGGAGGACTTCGCTGGTCAAGCCGAAGCGAAGACTACCGGACGGAAGTCTTGGGTCTGGTCAAGGCGCAGGCCGTCAAGAACGCGGTCATCGTACCGGTCGGCGCAAAGGGAGGCTTCGTCGTGAAGCAGCCATTCGCCACAAACGATGACCGCGTTGGAACCAATGAGATAACCCGGGAGGAGGGGATTTCCGGGTACCGCACCTTCATCTCCGGTCTTCTGGACATCACCGACAACCTCTCGCACGACCTGGGGACCGTTCATCATCCCGACAACGTCGTCTGCCACGACGACACGGACACCTACCTCGTCGTGGCCGCGGACAAGGGAACGGCCAGCTTCTCCGACATCGCCAATGAGGTCGCTGCTCAGTACGGCTTCTGGCTCGGAGACGCATTTGCTTCCGGCGGATCCGTCGGGTACGACCACAAGGCCATGGGCATCACGGCGCGAGGTGCCTGGGAAAGTGTTCGCCAGCACTTCGGTGAACTCGACCTCGATCCCGATTGCGATGAGTTCACCGTTGTCGGGATCGGAGACATGAGCGGGGATGTCTTCGGAAACGGCATGCTGCTCAGCGATCGGATCAAGCTGGTCGCTGCGTTCGACCATCGACATATCTTCATCGACCCGGATCCCGACCCCTCCATCTCCTTCGCTGAGCGGAAGCGCATGTTCTCGCTCACCCAATCTTCGTGGCAAGACTATGACACCTCGCTGATCAGCGAGGGCGGTGGCGTATGGGATCGCACCCGCAAGTCGATCCCACTGTCCCGGCAGGCCCGGCAGGCACTCGGGCTCGACTCCGAGCACTCACGGATGAGCCCACCTGAACTCATCCAGGCAATTCTGTGCGCGCCGGTCGATCTTCTGTGGAATGGCGGTATCGGCACCTACGTCAAAGCAAGCGACGAGGACACTCACTCGGTCGGCGACAAGGCGAACGATTCGTTGCGCGTCGACGGTCGGACACTTCGATGCCGGGTTGTCGTCGAAGGTGGAAACCTCGGCCTCACCGCGCAGGGACGGATCGAGTACGCCAAGTCCGGCGGCCGAATCAATACCGACGCCATCGACAACTCCGCCGGCGTCAGTTGCTCTGACCACGAGGTCAACCTCAAGATCCTGCTCAACTCGCTCAGAGGGGATCAGCAGCTCGTAGGTGCCAGGCGCGCCGAGTTCCTCGAGAGCATGTCGGCCGATATCGCACGGTTGGTTCTCAGCGAGAACGCGAGCCACAACGCCGTCCTCGGTGAGAGTCGGGCCCACGCTTCCGACCGCGCCCAGACGGACGGCCGCCTCATCTCGCACTTGCAAGCCACTCGTGGGCTCGACGTAGAACTCGAGGCCCTTCCGAACCACCGCGAGATCGCCACTCGGGTCGCACAAGGGAATGGGTTGACATCCCCGGAGCTCGGAACCTTGCTGGCTCATGTGAAGCTGGCTATCAAAGATGACGTCCTCAGCAGCGAGGTGCCCGACCTCGACATCTTCAGGGATACGTTGACCGGGTACTTTCCACACCAGGTCACCGAAGCCTTTCCGGACGCTGTCAACGACCACCCGCTGCGGCGGGAGATCATTGCAACCCAGACCGTCAACCGGATGGTCGACACCGGGGGTATCACGTTCGCATTCAGGCTCGGCGAGGAGACCGGTGCGAGTTCAGTCGACGTCGTGCGTGCACATGTGGCCGCAACCACGATCTTCGGCATGGACAAGCTCTGGGAGAGGATTCGCCAATCGGACATTCCCAAACCGCTTGGGTCGACCCTCGCCCTCGAGGCACGCCGACTACTCGACCGCGCCGCACGGTGGTTGCTCACCAACCGCCCCCAGCCGCTTGATATCACGGCAACCATCGACCACTTCCTCCTTCCGGTTGCTCAACTCTCCCCCAAAATTTCCGACCGCCTCAAGCGTGGGGAAGCCGAATTCGTGAAGACGAGTGTGGACCGCTGGGTCGAGCAAGGCACACCGGAGGACCTGGCGGTTGAGATCAGCGAGCTGCTGTATCGGTACTGCCTGCTGGATATCGTCGATGTCGCCTCTGCAGCGGGCAGCTATCTCGACCACGCCGCTGATCTGTATTTCGCTCTGTCAGATCGTCTGGAGATCGATCGCACGCTCGCCGCTGTGTCCTCACTGCCCCGCGATGACCGATGGAATGCGCTCGCGCGCATGGCTTTGCGAGACGATCTGTACCGGTCACTGAAGATGCTCACGCGTGACGTTCTCGGGAGTACATCCCCAGACTGGAGTCCCGAGGAGAGAGTCGAAGCATGGGAGCAGTCCAATGGCACGCAGGTCGGTCGAGGGCGTCGGACGCTTGCCGCCATCTTCGCGGACGGCGAGCTATCGGTCACACGATTGTCGGTCGCAGCTTTGCAGATCCGAAACATGATCACCACTGATATTCAGCTACCGGCGTTCGCGCGCAACGAAAACGCTGCACGCTGACTAGGCATTCCCCAATGAATGTGACGCTCGACGGTGTTGTTGTGCTGAGAGTTTCGACCACAGCCGCACCGTCGAGCGTCGCTGCATTTTCAGAGTCTTGCAGCTGTTCACATCAACTATTGACAACTTCGCTAGCTACGAATTCAATAGACTGCAAGTCGAATTCAGTGTTTTCGCACACATCGACGCCGTGATTCACCACACAGATCGACCCGCCACCCATCGCGTCAGGTCAGTCTGGTCATCGAGAGGCCCCCCAAATGTCCGGTGTAACCGATCCTCAGTTGCAACACACGCTGAAAAAGCGCCATCTGTCCATGATCGCCATCGCGGGAGTGATCGGAGCCGGCCTGTTCGTCGGGTCCGGTGCCGCGATCCAGGAGACCGGCCCCGGTGTCCTGGTGTCCTACGCTGCAGCCGGCCTCGTGGTCGTGTTGGTGATGCGCATGCTCGGTGAGATGGCAGCCGCCCACCCTGAGACCGGTTCGTTCTCCGCGTACGCGGACCGGGCGATCGGCCGCTGGGCGGGATTCACCGTCGGATGGCTGTACGCATGGTTTTGGATCATCGTCCTCGGTATCGAGGCAACCGCGGGCGCGGTGATCATGAACCGATGGATACCCGGCGTACCACAGTGGGGTTGGGCGCTGATCTTGATGGTTGTGCTGACCCTGACCAACATTGTCTCCGTGAAGTCCTTCGGCGAGTTCGAGTTCTGGTTCGCCTCGTTCAAGGTTGCGGCCATCGTCATCTTTCTCGTGGTCGGCGTGCTTGCGATCTGCGGTGCAATGCCCGGAGTCGACGCACCTGGCCTGACCAACCTCACAGGTCACGGCGGTTTTTTCCCCAACGGGGGTGGTGCGGTCTTCGCGACCATCCTTGTCGTGGTGTTCTCTTTCTTCGGCGCCGAGATCGCCACCATTGCGGCCGGTGAGTCCGCCAACCCGACCGCGGCAGTCAGTAGCGCGGTGAAGTCGGTGGTGTGGCGTATCCTCGTGTTCTACATCGGCTCGATTGCCATCGTCGTCACGCTCCTTCCGTGGGATGACGCTTCGGTCGCCCTGAGCCCATACGTCGCTGTCATCGACAACCTCGGTATTCCTGCCGCCGGCAACATCATGGACGTCATCGTCCTGACCTCGGTCCTGTCCTGCCTCAATTCCGGGCTCTACACCGCGAGTCGCATGCTCTTCTCGCTCTCACGACGCGGCGACGCACCGGCATCCCTGTCGTCGATCAGCGCTTCCGGTGTGCCGCGCCGAGCGGTCCTCATATCCACGATCGTCGGCTTCGTGACTGTGGGCCTGAACTACCTCTACCCTGACACCGTCTTCCTGTTCCTCGTGAACTCCTCGGGCGCTATCGTTCTCTTCGTCTGGCTGGTCATTTCGGTGTCCCAGCTGCGAATGCGCCGACGCCTCGAAGCAAGCGGCACGCGACTCGAGTTGAAGATGTGGCTGTTCCCCTACCTGACATGGCTGACAATCGTCGCGATCGTCGGACTGTGCATCGGAATGGTGGTCCTGCCTGGTACGCGAAGCCAGATGTTTCTCTCATTGGGACTCGCAGCGGGTGTGATCGCGGTCGGCGTCTACCTCAATCGCCACCGAAGCCCAGCCCACGGAGCGCCCGCCGATGACGAGTCATCCATCGCTCCGACCGAGACCGTTGGCATCATAGACCCGCGCTGACTCTCGGGAGCGCCCGCACGCCGCGTGTGATGATGGTCAGGGCGAGAGCGACTGGCACCCATGTCTCCCTCGCTGCGGTGACGACCCCCGTAATCCAACGCCTCCGCAGTTCCGGTCAGGTGTGTGAATTCCCATGAACTCTCGTCAGTATCGCCAGTTGCGCCAGAGACGCAGCGCCGCTTCGATCTCAGCCAATCGCAAACGCATCCATCCGGACACCGAGGCGGAGCACCTTATCGAGTTCGCCAGCATGTGGGCACCATTCGGGGGCCCCACCGACGAGGAAATCTATGTGCACTTTGGAATGACAGCACAACGGTTCGTCGAACGACTGTGGCAGGTCATCTCTGAATCGACTTGTCCCCTCGACGAGATACACAAGTTAGTCTGCGCATACCCACGCCACCACCGATCCAGCGGTCCAGGGGACTGACGGTCCAACAAAGAAATCGGAAAATACGATTCTCGGCGGGTGAGGAATGTGCGACAGCAATTCTGATACCCAAAGGTTCAGTGCCGTAGGCCGCGCACATGCCGTGCGATTTGCATGAGTAGCGTGTAGAACAGCCATTTGACGTTCTCACCCTAATAGAGCAAAGTTATTGTCACACAGTACTTGTGGAACCGGTCTGGCGCGCCGCGCAGTCGCCACCGCCCCTCACCGTAATCCCCCAGCGGCTTTCTTCTTGATTTCCGTTGTGCCGCGAATGAAAACACCTCAAAGGAGTTCCAACATGACATCTACTCAGATCGCGCCCGAGAGCCTAGGTATCCCTGCGCCGCGGGACTACCCGATGATGATCAATGGTGAATGGGTGGAGTCGGCCAACTCCGAGTGGCGCGACGTGACGACTCCGATTCTTCGTGGCCATGTCATCGGCCGCATTCCAGCCGCATCGAGCGAGGACGTCGATCGGGCGGTTAATGCTGCGCGTGCTGCCTTCCCGGGTTGGAAGAGCCTGCACTTCTCTGCTCGACAGCGGGCCCTCGGTCAGATCGCTGACGCTATTGAAGAGCGCGGCGAAGAACTGGCGAAACTCACGGCGCTCGATACAGGAAACGCGATCCGAACGCAGGCGCGACCGGAAGTTGCAGCAACCGCAAGTTTGTTCCGCTACTTCGCTGGCGTAGCAGGAGAAGTGAAGGGCACCGTCCTTCCGGCCGGCGACGACCAACTCCAGTACACGCGGCAGGAGCCGTTGGGTGTGGTTGCTTGTATCCTGCCCTGGAATTCGCCGCTGATGATCGCCGGGTTCAAGTTCCCGGCGGCACTGGCCGCCGGGAACACCGTCGTGGCGAAGGCCGCGGAGGCCGCTCCCCTGAGCCTGCTTCTGCTTGCCGAGATCTGCGCCGAGTTCCTGCCGGCAGGCGTGTTGAACGTCCTCACCGGGTCGGGGCGAGAGGCGGGAGAAGCTCTCGTCCAGCACCAGGGCGTCGACAAGGTCTCCTTTACCGGCTCCACATCGGTCGGCAAGCATGTTGCACGCGAGGCGATGGGCCGCCTGGCGCACGTATCGCTCGAGCTTGGCGGCAAGAACCCGTCCATTGTCTTTCCCGACGCTGCCAGCGACGATGATCTGATCGGAAACCTGTTGCTCTCGTCCCGTGTGCATCGGCAGGGACAAAGTTGCACTGCCGGATCTCGCCTGTTCCTGCATGAGGACATCTACGATGACGTTCTCGATCGACTTGTGAGCGTCCTCGGCGGCCAGGTCGTCGGCAATCCGCTGGACGAGGCTACCGACATGGGCGCCATCATCAATGAGACTCAGTTCAATTCGGTGTCCAGTTTCGTCGATGACGGGTTGAGTACGTCCGGTATTTCGGTTGCGCTGAACGGCTCTACTGCGGCGCCCGACGGCGCCGGTTACTACATGGGTCCGACCGTGTTTTCTGGCGCCGACAACGCGTGGCGTCTGTCGCGCGAGGAGATTTTCGGTCCTGTCCTGGTTGCCATCCCTTGGCGCGACGAAGCTGAAGTCATCAAGATGGCGAATGACTCGCACTACGGCCTCGCGGCGTACGTCTGGACCCGCGACATTGATCGCGCACTGACGACTGCACACGCACTCGAAACAGGTTGGGTCCAGGTTAACCAAGGTGGCGGCCAGATGGTCGGTCAGTCCTATGGCGGATACAAGCAGAGCGGACTCGGGCGTGAAGTGGCTCTGGAAGGAATGATCGCCGGGTTCACGCAGACCAAGCAGGTCAACGTGCGGCTTCGTTCTCGATAGCCTCCTTCCACACGGGATCGATCCCGCGCCAAGTTCGGGAGGGCTCGCCAGACGGACAACGGCGTCCATGTCGGCGAGTCCTCCCGCCTCCACCACCCCGGTACGTCCCGATTTCACTCATCACGCAACTGCACGGCGGTCACGGCATCAATGCAGGTCTTGCCCCGTTGATCGATTGGGCCGGTGCATGTTCCAGAGAACGGATGATCAACATGACCGAAGGCCCACTGAACGATATTTTGGTGTTGGACCTGTCACGGGCTCTCGCCGGGCCGATTGCGGCGATGATGCTGGGTGATCTCGGTGCCCGCGTTATCAAAGTGGAGTCACCCGGGAGCGGTGACGATTCGCGGACTTGGGGGCCGCCCTTCGTCGGCCCCGACGAAGATCCCCAGTCGTCCTACTTCATGTCGGCGAACCGGAACAAAGAGTCCATCCAGCTCGACCTCAAGTCCGAGCGTGGCAAAGAGGTATTGCGGAAGTTGATTCGCCGCGCCGACGTGCTGATCGAAAACCTCCGACCCGGCGCATTCGACCGACTTGGATTCTCCGCTGAGGAACTCGAGCGGTTGAACCCCCGGCTTGTGCTGCTCTCGATTACGGGGTTCGGACATGACGGTCCCGAAGGCGCGCGTGCCGGATACGATCAGATCGCACAGGGCGAGGCCGGCCTGATGTCGGTCACCGGCAGTCCGGAAACTGGCCCCACGCGCATCGGAGTTCCGATTGCTGACGTACTTGCCGGTGTTCACGGAGCAACGGGTGTGTCCGCCGCACTCGCGGGACGTGCGCGTTCTGGGCGCGGCTCGGTGGTACGCACATCTCTGCTGGCCGCCGCGATCAGCGCACACACGTTCCAGGGGACGAAGTGGACGGTGGGCTCGCAAGTGGCGCAACCCACGGGCAATCACCACCCCCAAATCGCACCGTACGGTAGCTTCCGGTGCGCGGACGGATTTGTGCAGGTGGCAGTGGGTAGCGAGGCGATCTGGCAGAAGTTCGCCCCGGTCGCTGGTGTTGCACCGGCGGATCCGCGGTTCGCGTTGAATCCGGACCGGGTCAAGAACCACTCTGATCTGGTCGCCACGATCGAAGATGCATTCGTCACTCAGTCCCGCGCTGATGTTCTTCGCAAGCTCAACACTGCCGGGGTCCCTGCCGGGGCTATCCGCACGATCGACGAGGTGTACACCTGGGATCAGACCCTTAGCCAGGGCCTGTTGATCGAGGTCGATCACTCCGTCGTGGGGCCGGTCAAGTTGCCGGGCCCCTCACTGCGGATGGAAACGGCAGATGGCAGCTCGCTGCTCAGGTCTCGACACCACGCTCCGCCGGCCCTGGGGGAGCATACGGTCGCGATCGAGAACTGGCTTGACGAGTCGAGCGACATCGACTCGTATTCGGGGTGTGCCCGACTCACCGCCCCCTCGTCTTCCCGCGAGGCTCCAGATCCGACGGTATTCGAACCGGTCCAGTGAGGATCGGCACTTCCAGCTAGCCCGCGGTGCGCAGGATCATTCCGCGTCCGAGGGTTGTGAGTGCTGGTCGAGCAAGAAGAGCCTTTCAGACGAGCGCAGGATAGATCTTCACTCATGAAGCAAGTGGACAACACGCCTGAGGAAAGTGGTCGTTCCACCATGACTCTGTCAGTGGCGCTGAGCGATTTGCTGCATGCTCAACGCGCATTGAAGCATCTACTGGGAGCGCTCCTGCAACCACACGGATTGAGCTATCCGCGCTACGAACTGCTCAATCTGGTCGCGGGGACAGCTGACGGGACGATCGACAAGGTCGTACTCGACCACGCACTCGATCGGCACAGCACGACAACTCGGACGATGCTTCAAGGGCTCGAATGCTCCGGCCTTGTCGAGTGGTATCGAAACCCGCAAGATCGACGTTCGACCATCGTGTCGATCACGGCAGCTGGCAGGGAGCGGATCCAGCGTGCGACGCGCGTGTTGGACAATGCTATGCCCTCTGACAGAGCACTTTTCGATTGCTTCACTGATACTGCTCATTCGTTGTCTCTGACGCTGCGGGACTTTCTCGATGTCCTCGAGCGCGTGTCGGCGGACATGAAAAGCTGCCCATAGGCGGTCACGAAAGTGCCCGGTAGCGGCCACGAAACTGCCCACTGACGGACAAGGGTTTCTGCCCACCGGCGGACACGAAACTGCCCACGCGGGTGTCTCAGCTGTACGACACGTTCGATCTTCGACCCGATCGCCTCCCCGGGTCGGGGCCCCTCCTCGGGTTCGCTCGACGGTGCTACCACGTCCCGCGAAACCTCGAGGAGAGGCCGTCGTGAAGTCTGCCAAGGAAGTCATGGTTATGCGGGTGATCGTCAAGAGGCCGCGTCCCCGTCGAGGCGGTCGAGTAGGCCGTCGAAGATCTTCTTCCGTCCGACCTGCCCCTTGGCGGCGGCGTCGTCGCGCTGGCGTTGCAGCGTCGGCCGGAACTCGATGGTGGTGACGAAGAAGGCGCAGGACTCGCAGATCGACTCGAAGTGGCAGTCCAGTTCGACCGGGCGTGCGCAGTAGCCGTTGCCGAGCATGCGACGGTGGGCTTCGCGTCGGAGCTTGGCCATTTCGCTCCCCTCGGCGTCCGCGGGCAACTGTCGGTCCTGGTTGTAGAGTGCTTCGACCTTCTGTGTGACCGCGAAGTATTCGTCGGCGACGGTGCGGTCGGCGATGCGGGCATAGACGAGGGTCATGGACATGGATTTGTGTCCGAGCAGGGCTGCGATGGCTTCCAGCGACATGCCGCGGTTGATGGCCTGGGTCGCCAGGGTATGCCTTGTGTCCGCAGAGGCCGTGTGCGGTCGGGTTCGTGTTGCGTTTGAAGTGGACGATTCCCGGCGCGGAGTTCGCGACGCTGGTGGCCGCGTGTGTAGCGATAAGACCTGTGTGTTTGTGACTGACATCACCGCTCGATTCTGCGTCAGCATGGCCCGATGATTTTCTGGCGTGTCGTCGGTAGCTGGGTGACGTTGGCGTTCGGGTCTGTGGCGGCGCGGAGGCGGAGGATTTCTTCGTGTTGTGCGGCCAGCCGTGCGAGTGCCCGGCTGCGGAAGTCGGTGAGCTCCTCGATGGTCGAATAGGCCTGATTCAGGCGGTCTTTGAGGTTGTCTATCTCTGTTTTCAGTCGTTCGATCTGCGCAGTCTTCGGGTCGGGGGTTTCGCCGTTGTTCTGTAGCTGCGCAAGCCGGTGTTCGAACTCGGCGCGTAGGTGCGCGTAGGGCCTGCTGCCGTAGAAGGCGGTGCGATCGACGCCGGCCGCCGCGGCGAGGGTCTTGATGTCGCAGCCTCCGCCGGGTGGGATCTCGCCGCGCAGCAGTCGGTCGATGGCGGCGCGAATGCGGTTCTCGTTCTGGGTGCGTTGGTCGGCACTGATTCTCATGGCAGGTCCCCGCTCGCGGTGGTTGTGGCCGTGTCGATATCGGCGATGACCCGGACGGCGCGGTCGTGGTCGGCTTGCAGGCGGGTGCGCTCGGTGGCGCGAGTCTTGCCGAGTTGGCCGAGGAAGATCTTGGTGCGTTCGGCGTGCTCGGCCCAGACGGAGCGATGGACATCGTGGTGGGTGGCCTGCGGGCAACGCGCCGAGTCACACATGCCGATCATCGGCCGCGTCGCGGTCGGGGTGCCGGCCAGCTTGAGGCAGAGGGCGCGGGACGGGTCGACGAACCAGCAGTAGTTCGCCGGGCCCAGGTGCAGGACCTTGGCTCGTTTGGACAGCAGGTTGAGGATGTCGCGATCGTTGCGCTGCACCTTCGGTGCCGCAGCCGATTCCGCGTTCACGTCGGCGTCGACAGTGGCGAAGAACTCGGTGAGGTTTCGGGCGCCGGGGCCGGAGGGCAGGATGCCGTTGCGGTAGTTGTGGAACTCGGCCAGTATCAGCTGAAGGTTGCGGTCGGCTTCATGCTTGTTGACCTCGGCCAGTAACTCGGCTTGAGCGCCACCCGGCCGGGCCGCATAGCCTTCGGTTGTTGCGGTTGCGATATGCTTGAGCTGCAGTTTTGCTGCGAGAACCCCGCCGGGGCGATAGGCCAATTCCAGCGCGATCGTTCTTCTGAGCATCCGCAGTGAGACCGGTCCCTCGGGAATTGGGGCCAGGCCCAGGCGTTCTCCTGCCGAAGAGTTGACCCAGTTGCGGAACCAGATGTAACGGACCCGGAAGCTGAACCGGGACAACAGAAGAGCATCATCGCGTGGATCGTCGTGCAGTTGTTCGATGAGTTCGACAGCTCGGTGGACCGGTTCGATGACGACCCATTCGTCGTCGGTGCCGCCGAGCGGCTGGCCTTTGACGATCTTGCTGGCGATGCGGTAGCGCATGAGCCCGGGTATGGGTTCCTCGATCGGGCGGCGGCAGCCAACACGTAGTTCCATCAACTCGCTGCTGCGCATCCCTGATGATGCCGAGAGCACGATGATCGCGGCTGTTCGGACGATCCCGACCACGGCGACGGCCTGCGATCGGTGCAGCGGCAGGCTCCAGGGCCGTGTCGCGCCGTCGGCGGTCGGCGCCTGTTCGGCGTCGCGAGCGAATACCTTCTCGACCCCGACCGCGGCGACTGCGTTGGTGAGCGGTCCGCGCAGTCGCGGCAACCAACGGGAGTCGATATTGCGGCGTCCGGCCTGCCTGGCGAGAATCCCGGTGGCGACGGGCAGCAGTAGGTCGTCGGCTGACCATCCGGCGGCCAGCCGTTTGGTGATCTCATGGTCTTCGTGTCGGGGCAGCGGCGTCCCTGTCCTGGTGTAGTCGGCCAACACGGTCACGATGTCGTCGACCGCAGAGGTGGTGGTTTGACGCCGCTGTCCGATCCTGACCGAATGGACGCGGTCGTGTTCGCGGACCTGCTGGTTCAATGCGACCGCGTGCGGGCCGAGGACCTGCATCAGGTGCAGCGCCGCCGCGAGCATCGGCTGCAGGATCTCGTCGGGAACGGCGGGCGTGGTGTTTCCGTCACGGCCGGAACGCATTTCGGCGACGGCGGAAGCCGATGCGCCGCCCCAGGGGCGAAGATCGGCGCGGACGCGGTCGGCGGTGAACAGGTCTCGGTGGTTGACCAGGTCGACGATGATCTGCGCCGCAGCGCGTCGAACCGCGGGGCTCTGTTCACCGACAACATTGCCGTCCTCGTCGAGGATGTAGCGCCGGAATGCCAGGTAGGCCTCGCAGGTGTGGGTGTCGATTTCGGCCAGCGTGGTGACGTGTCGCCGGTCGAGCCAGCGGAACAGTCGCGTCAGCTCGCCCAGCCGTCCGATGCAGCTGCGCAGATGCAGCGGTGTGCGGTATGCCCTGGGCAATTCGGCGACGGCGGGATGCCGCGGGGCGAGGGCGGCGATGATCAGCTCCTTGGCGACCATGCGCCATCGCGGGTCGCCGATCACGGCGAAGTCGAAGCGGCGGTTCGCCAACGGGATGTTGACTGCCAACCCGACGACCTCGGTGAAGTCCCATAAGTCGTCGTCGAACAGGGGGCGGCGAACGTCGTCGGGCAGTGTCAGACCCGCCTGCAGACAGACATCGGCGCCGGTGAAGACTGATGTCCGGTGTTCGCGGGCGCTGTTGGTGGCGAAGGTCGTCATGCGGTGCGTTCCTCTGGGCGAAGGGGGATTTCGTCGTCGGTGTCGGTGACCCGGGAAGCCGCGGCCGTGAGTTCGGCGGGGTCGAACCGGCCCAGGATCTGATCGATCCGAGTCGCGTAAGGCCCGAACACCGCCATGAACTGCGCGGCGGGCAGCTGCTGCCATTGGCGGGAGAAGAACGCCTTGAGCCGCAGCAGGTTCACCGCGTGCCGCGGCGCGAACACCGCCAGCGGGCAGAGCAGGCAGACCCACGGCCTGGCCGGACACGGCTTGCCGACCGGACCGTGCAGGCCGGCCAGCTGATCACCGCATGCTGCGGTGAACACATCGCGCGCGCCGCCGACCAAATCGGCGATCGCGTGGTCGTCGAGATTCATCGCCGCCATCAGTTGCGGGTAGCCGTCGGCCAGCGCGGCGGCGTCCTCCTCGGCGATCACGGTGGGCGGCTGCGCGCGGCGCAACAGATCGTGCTGGGCATCCTCGATGACCGCCTCGACCGCGTGCCGTTGGCCCGGGGTCGTCACCGACAGGTAGTGGTCGCCTTCGACAGCGGGCGTGTGATTGGGGTCGATCGTGGCGCGGGCGTTGCCTGTCCAGGTCTTCCTCTCGCGCATCGCATGGTGAGTGGTGCGGATGCGTGCTCGATGGATCTTCAACGGCCGACCGTCGGCCCCGAGCACGCCGTGGCGGTTCACCCATCGCTGGATGCTGACCCGATTGATCTCGCGGATCAGGACGGGTTTGCCCACGTAACTCAGGCCCAACCACAGCCGGTCGCGGTCGCTTGGTGCGACCAGGCTGCGCAGCAGCGACGAGTGCGTCAGCCACTGCTCGAGCAGACGCACCGCCGGACGCGGCAGGTTCAGGGTCTCCGCCGCGGTGCGGCGTTTGACGTAGGACAGCAGAATGGTCGAGTCCCCGGCCCATTCGATGTCGTCGATCCCCAGGTCGGCGATGCCGTCGGGGACGATGCCGGAGTAGACGCCGAACAGCAGGCGGTAGGCGATGACGGCGTCCAGGTGCGGGAACACCGCCCTCAGGGCGTCATAGAACGCTGGTGGTCGGCGATTGTGGAACACGCTGTGCGTCACGCCGATCGTGTGGGCGAACACGGGAGTGCTGACCGGGCCGAGCCGTGCCAGCAGCCAGCAGAAGTTCTCCCATGTCCATCCGTGCTGGGTGGGATGACGGCCCTGCCCGATCGCGGCCAGTGCGCGGCGGTGCGTCGCATACGACTCCTCGACGACCGTGCGGCATGCGGTGATCAGACCCTGCCATTCGACTTCGGGATAGGGCGGCAGGGGTCGACGGTTGGGCTGGATATTGAAGTGTCGGCCCGCCGCCAGCTCCAGCACCCCGTCGCCGAGGCCGCCGCCGGATCGGGCATATCCCTCCACCATGGCGCGGGTGTATGCCTCCAACCGTCTGGGTCCCGCCATCCAGAACTGCGCAAGCTGTCCGCGGCGCAGCCCACTCGCGCCGCCGGTGAAACCCTGCTCGGCGAGCGCGCGAACCATTGCTCGGAGTGCACCCGCGTAGGCATCGACCGTTCCGGCCGAGTTCGCGCTGCCGTGCGGATGAATCAGCTCCAGGAGCCCGACTGCCAGATCACGCGCCAACCGAGGGTTCGGCAACCCCGCCAGGTCGAACTCCGCCCGGCTGCCGTCGCTGAACACACAGCTCAAGCCAAGCGGTTCGTCGGTCACTCTCGTCGGCATCACAGATCCCCGTCGGTGTCATGGTCGAATTCGGCGTCGGCTTCCCACTGGGCTGCGGTAGCATCGATGAGTCCGGCTGCCGCGCCCTCGGTTTCGTAGGCCTGCCGGTAAATCCGTGTGGTATCAAGACGCTTCAGGTATTTCTCGGTGGTCAACACGGTCGAATGCCCGAGCAAATCTCGCAGCACCAGCAGCGGATCGGCCTTGGTCAGGTAAAAGATCAGCGCCGCGTCGGCATCGGTGTGGCGCACCAGCTTCGCTGCCTGCCGGTAGTAGCCGGTCACCAGATATTCCAAAGTCTGCATCGAGAAGCAGTGACGAAGCCGGTGCGGGTGAACGTGCGGGAACCGCGGCTCGAACCGGGCCCGGATCCGGTCGGCGGTGCGCTCGAACACCGTCGCCCACGCCGTGAACGGTCCACCGTCGGCCTTGACCGCCAGCAGGCACGACCCGCCCTCCGGTGCCACGAGCCGCCGCCGCTCCGGCGGGGTCAATGACTCCCACGACCGGCGGATGCCGTTGATCCGGCCGCCGCGGGCGTCCGGTTCGCTCACGTGCATCGGCTCGCCCCACCGTCGTGGTGGCCGCCAGCTCGATTCGACGGTGACGGCTGCGCGATCGAGCTGCAGGTAGTCGTGCAGCCCGGCCAGGGCGTCGTAGGAGATCCAGGTGGTGCGGAACTTGCGGCCCTTGGTGATTCCCGCCGGCACCGGAAATGGGATCGGGATCGCCGTCCGCGCCGGCGGCAGTGCCGGGATCTCCCACGGCAGCAAATGCGTGAACTCGCCCAACCGCAACCCGGTCGCCAGCGCGAGATCACCGATCGCGGCGTTGCGGGTCATCTCCCGGCCCGCGAACCCGGTGTCGCGGTTGCCGTCCGGCGCCAGCCCCCGCAACCCTTTCCGGAACAGGTCGGTGAAGTCCGGCTCCAGATACTTGATGGTCACATGCGGTTTCGGGGTGCGGCGCACCGCCAGATTCACCCGCACCTCCCGGCCGGTCCCGGCGAAGACCGCCCGCGCCGACCGGTAGGTGAACGGTTCGGCAGACGCGAACCCTTCCTCCATCGCCCACCGGTAGAACAGCGACAGGATGCTCATGTGCTGGCCCCATGTGGTCGCCGCGAACCGCGACCGCGCCGGCCCCGCTGCGCGGTGCTCCGCATAGCGACTCAGCCCAGCTTTCAACCGTTCCCGGGTATCGAACAACCCCACGCCGTGTTCGGCGAGGAACTCCGCCCATTCCTTGACCGCCCGCGCGTAGTTCTCCCACGAACTCGGCGCCGGAGCCCCGCTGGCCGGAAGCTCCCGCAGCCACCGGTTCACCACGGACGCCTGCCGCGGCGCGGCCGGGCCGTCCTCGAACAACAGATCGTCATCGATGAGGAACGCCATCCCCTCCGGGATCACGGGACGATGCTCAAGGTCCCAGGACCGCCAGTCCAGCGACGAGAAGTAGCTCAAGATCATGGGCGCTGACAGTAGAAACACCACACGGCTCGGCGCAACAACCAAACCCCCAGGTCGCCCTCACCTTCGGGTCTAATGCAACACGGGAACTAAGCAGAGACAATGTGCCGGAGTTGATGAGGGGTGACGTGCCCGATGCCGGCCTCGGCGGCGACCGAGTTCAGTGCGGTGGCGAGTCGGGATGGTCGGATGCGTCGGCCGCGTTCGAGGAACAGCAGCTTCGAGCGGGCGATGTCGCCGCGTTGGGTCATCCAGTCGTCGAGCAACGTCTTCAGGTGCGGGTGCAGCGGGATGTAGCGGTCGGTGTGCAGTTTGCCGAGTGGGACGCGCAGCCAGTAGGACGATCCGATCTGCACGACGGCGTCGGTGGTGAGGGCGAGCAGTTCGCTTTGTCGCATGCCGGTGCGGGCGAGCAGTTCTATCGCGGTGCGGGTGAACGGATCCGGGTGGGCGCGGACAGCGGTGAGTAGTTTCGCCGAGGCGGCGTCGTCGATGAACCTGGGTAGCGGGTCGTCCTTGATCGGCAGGTCGGACCGCAGGACCGGGACGCGGGGTGGTCGGTCTGCGATGTCGAGTTCGTCGAGTCGAGCGAAGAACGCTGCGAGCGTTCCCAGGCGGGTGCGAACGGTCTGGTTGGCCAGCGAGGGTCCGCGGTTGCCGGTCCGGCCGGCCAGCCAGGTCTTGTAGGCCTGGACGTGGTTGCGGCGGACGTCGGCGACGCAGCGGACGTCGGGGTGGTGCTCGATCAGGTAGCCGGCGAAGATGCGTAACGACTTCTCAACACTGGCAATCGAATTGGGTCGGAGCCGGACCCCCATCTGGTCGAGATAGTCGCGCAGGGTCATCGCGAGCAGGGGCGCGTGTTCGGTGATGTGGTGCCATTGTGCGTCGCGTCGACCGGCGCGGCCGTTGCTGCGGGTGGGCAGCCGGTCGATGAGCCCGAGGTGGAACAGGACTGCCTGCATGCCGAACACGTTGGCGGTCAGGTTGCGCAGGCTGCGGTTGCCGGCTCGGTCGGCCGCCGATCGCAACTGCTGCACCGCATCGTCGATCTGCGCATCACCGACGCGGTTGGCTGCGGTCGCGGTCAGTGCTGCGATGTGCAGTAGCGCGCTCCACTGCCGCCGGGCCAGCACGACCGGATAGCCCAATTCCTTGCTCATGTTCGTGAATTCGACGGACAGTGCGGCGTGCACACGGTCACCGACCGAGGCGAGATTGCCGCGGCACCCGAGCAGGTAGTCCGGGCTCGGCCGGACCCGGCCGGTGACGATGAGCCACGCGACGAACCGGCCGCACTCCGGCTCGGCGGCGAGCTGATCGACCAGCGATGCCCGCTGCCAGCCCGCCGGGTCGCCGAAGCGGGCGAAGAATGCGCGGGCCTGCCTGCGCCGCTTGGTTGCACTGGAATCCGTTTTGCTGCTGGTGAATTCCGCAACGAGGTCGGGCTCGCCGAGGAGTTCGCGGGCGGTCACCGCGTGCCCTCGGCGGTCGGGATGTCCAGCGCTGTCAGCGCGCGCCGGTACTCCTCGTCGAGCCAGCCGCTGGCCAGATGGAGGTAGATGCGCGTCGATTCGATGGATCGGTGTCCGGCCTGCGCCTGGACCGCTTCGAGGGCCATCCCGGCCTCGCGCAGCCTGGTCAGGCAGGTGTGCCGCAGTTGATGGCAGGTGAATGCGACACCCGACCGGCGCCGCAGGCCGCGGATGATCTCCTCCAGCCCGGCTGCCGACAGCGGCTTGCCGCGTCGCGGCCCTTTGAGCACCAGGAACACTCGATTCGTGTCGGTGTCGGGGCGCTCCTCATCGAGGTAGCGGGCCAGGGTCTGGAAGAACCGTTCGGAGACCGGCACGATGCGCTGGTGACCACCCTTCCCGTCGGCTATGAACACGCGTTTCTCGCCGACCCGAATGTCGTCGAGGGTGAGACCGAGCACCTCGCTGCGACGCAGCGCACCCAGCAGCATTGCCTCGATCATCGCGGTGTCGCGGTGGGTGCGCAGTACCGCCGTGACCGCATCGACGTCGCTGGGGCTCAGCACCCGCGGCAATGTGCGCGGGGTGCGCAGCAACGGCACCGTGCGGGTGCGCGTTCCCGCCCGGCGGGTGGACAACCCGCGCGGCACCGGGTTCTGCGCGATCCCGGCGTCGCCGCGCACGATCAAGTACTCGAACAATCCCGATACCGACGTCAATCGCCGCTTCACAGTTCGCGCCGACAGTCCGGCCTCGCCGTCCTCCAGGCGGACGACGCCAGGTCCGCGCCGCGGGGCGCGCTGCGCCTCGATGAAGGCGAGCACGTCGCGGCGGGTCACCGCGTTCGGGTCCTTCGCCACCACGGCGAAGAACACCTTCAGGTCGAACGCGGTGGCCAACAGGGTGTTGCGCCGCGCCCGGGTCGCCACGAACCGCAGGTAGTCGTCAACGTCGGGGTGGCCGAGCGACACACCAGCGTCCTCGGACGATCGAACCAAGCAGGGATCCCACTGCATCGTGCTACTCCTCGTCAGGGTCAGAGTCGGCGCCGGGTCGAGCCGGCTGGATCACCTACATATTCATGGAAATTCTTGCCGCCTACGACCTGACGAAGTCCTATCGCGCCGCCGCCGCGCTGGCGGGGTGCTCGCATCACACCGTCGCCCGTCTCGTCGCCGAACGCGACACCGCCGATGTCCCGACCCCACCACGGGAGAAGAGACCGATGCTGATCGACGAATATCTACCGAAAATCGAAGAATGGGTGGAACATTCGAAGGGACGGGTCCGCGCCGACGTCGCCCACGACAAACTGCTGGCCCTCGGATTCACCGGCACCGAACGCACCACCCGCCGTGCCGTGGCCCGGGTCAAACGCGCCTACCGGCTCGGACACACCCGGGTGCACAGGCCTGGGGGCACCTCCCCCGGAGTGGGGGAGGATCACCGAATCCGGGCTGTGGCTGCAATACGACTTCGGCGACGCCCCGGTCGTCGACGGCACCAAGACCGTGTTGCTGTGCGCGTGGCTGGCCTGGTGCCGGCACCGGGTGGTGATCCCGTTGCGCGACCGCACCGCTCCCTCCGTCTACGCGGGCCTGGACCGGATCTTCCGGCGGATCGGTGGTGTCCCGACCTATCTGCTCACCGACAACGAGAAGATGGTCACCACCGAACACATCGCCTCGGTCGCCGTCCGCAACCCCGGTGTGGTCTCGTTCGCCCGGTTCTACGGCCTGGTCGTGAAGACCTGTCTGCCCGCGGACCCCGCCACCAAGGGCGGGGTGGAGAACACCGTCAAGCTGGCCAAGGCCGACCTGGTGCCCACCGACCTTGGGCCTCGCCGCCCACTATGACAGCTTCGATGACCTCGAGGCCGCCTGCACCGCGTTCTGCGACGAGGTCAACACCCGCATCCACCGCACCACCCGCCGCATCCCGGCGGAGATGCTCGCCGAAGAACGCCTCCACCTGCACCCCGTCCCGGCCGCCGCACACACCGTGACCTGCGGTGTGACCCGCACGGTCCCCGGACAACACACCGATGATCGCGTTCGAGAACGGCCAGTACTCGGTGCCGCACACCCTGCGCGGGCAGACGGTGTTCGTCCGCGCGCACGGCGCCGGGGCGTCCGAGCGGATCGTCGTCGTCCACCACGGCGAGGGTGGCCCGGTCGAGGTCGCCCGCCACCGGCGGGCCCGCCCCGGCTCCCCGCAGATCTGCGACGAGCACTTCCCACCGCCCCCGGCCGGGGTGCTGGCCCGTCAGCCGATCCCGCGGACCGACGCCGAACGCGCCTTCTGCGGCATCGGTGCCGGTGCCCGGCTGTGGTTGTGTGAGGCCGCCGAGGCCGGCACCGGGAAGATCCGCGTGAAGATGGACCACGCGGTGTCGCTGGCGAAGCTGCTCGGCGCCGAACGGGTCGACTGGGCGCTCGGGCACGCCGCCGCGTACGGGCGCTTCGCCGAGGGCGACCTCATGGCGATCCTCGACGCCCACCCCGCCGGCGTCGCCTCGGATCGCACCCACCGGGCCGACGAATCCCGGTCCCTGGCCCAAGGCACCAGCGGCTGGGCCGCCCTCGGTGGCGAGGTTCCCGTCGACGGTGCAGCCGAACTCTAGGAACACCGCCCACGCTGATGCGAAAAACTCTGCACCGCAGACTAATCGAGTTCACAGTCCGATTTCAACCGGCACCCGAAGGAGACCCTCGTGAGCACTGCACCACCGTCGGCGCCACCGCTGCCGACCGACCTGGAAACCCTGCTGCACCGGCTGCGGCTGCCGCACATCCGCCGCGCCGCCCCCGACGTGCTGGCCACCGCCCCGCGCCCAACGCTGGGAACCCGCCGAGGTCCTCAAGGCGCTGCTCGCCGAGGAGGCCGCCGGACGGGAACGCTCGGCGCTGGCCACCCGCCGCGCCGCCGCCGCGTTTCCCACCGGCAAAACTTTCGACGCCTGGAAACCGGAACTGTCGTCCATCCCGGCGCCGACCCAGCAGGCGCTGCGCACCCTCGAATGGATCGACCGGCGCGAGAACCTCGTCGTCTGCGGCCCCTCGGGAACCGGGAAGACATTCTTCCTCGAGGCCCTCGGTCAGCACGCCGTCGAACAGGGACGAAAGGTGCTGTGGTTCACCCTCGAAGACCTCGGCGCCCTGATCCGCCGGCACCGCGCCGACGACTCGGTCTCGGGGGCCCTCACCAAGCTGCTGCGCGCCGATCTCGTGGTCATCGACGACATCGGCCTGTTGGCGGTGGCCGCCGACGCCGCCGAAGGCCTCTACCGGCTGGTGGATGCCGCGTATGAGAAACGCGCCCTGGCGCTGTCGTCGAATCTTCATCCGGCTGGATTCGACGAGCTGATGCCCAAGACCCTGGCCACCGCCACCGTCGATCGGCTCATGCATCACGCCCACCTGTGTCAGACCAGCGGCAAATCGATCCGGATGAGCCAAGCCCTCGCCGGCACCGGCGTCGACCCACTCACCTGACCACAACACCACACCGTGGGCAGTTTCGTGTCCGCCCGTGGGCAGAAACCCGTGTCCGCCTACGGGCAGGTTTCGTGTCCGCCCGTGGGCAGAAACCAATGTCCCTTGACATATCAGGCCTCAACGCCTTCGGCTGGCGGAATCAATCCCGACTTTCGCTCGTCGACCTCGGCGCGGATCGCCGCGCGAACAGCCCCTACCGCCGGGCCGTTCATACTTTCACGTCGCGAGGCGAGGCGAGCGAATAGGCGATTCTGACGTCCACTATGCGCAACAACCTTCAACGACGCGTTCCGTGGTTGGCTCGACGCTTGCCCGGACGAGCTCGCGAGCATTCGAGCGCAGCGCCCCGACGGGCCGCTGGCGATCTCGCACCGAAGCGGGCACACGAGCAGCTCGCCGGGCACACCTCGGCGCTACGCCACGATCTGGATCAGCGATCATCTGCACGTCCTATCGATGAATTACGACTGTGACGACGCCCCTTCAAGCCGGCAGTGACCACGCCTCGCCACGGCACCTTCGGTGTGAGCCTGCCCTGACGCGCACCATGGGTGCGCTCGATCATGAGAACCAGCGGTCCGGGCTTTGTCGTCGTCGCACCGCTCACCTGACTCGGCTGCCCGGCACGCCACCACATCGCGGTGCGCGTGCGCCACCGAACCGTGCCCGGGGATCACCGCCGTCTACGAAACTCGCATTTCGTGTGGGCGCAAGCATTGGGTGCCACTGTCGATAGGTAGGTGACTGCGTGTGGGAGGCGAGGGGCGGGTAAGCGTCATGGAGGGGGTGAAGGAGGTTCAGCAGAGCATGGACCCCACCACCCGGGCATATGTGCTCGAACGATTGCCCCGACACCCCCGGCACATCGGGAAGAACGCGCAACACGCCGTCAACTATCGATGCCACCACCACTCATTGGGTGTTTGACATTGTCGGGCAGAGAGGGGAATTCAGCGCCACGATCACCAAGCAGCACCCCGATGAGCGGGTGGCGTGGAAGTCCGACGTTAGCCCCGACCACGCCGGGGTGGTCACCTTTCACCGGCTCGACGACACCCACACCCGGGTCACCGCTCAGATGGATATCGACCCGGACGGGGTGGTGGAGAACGTCGCCGACAAGTTTGGTGTCCTGACCCACTGGGTGAAGGCCGACATGCAAAATCATGCGACATCGACCGTCGCCTGGGTCAGCGGCACACCGCGCGGACCGCATGCAGCTACACCATCAACCCACCGATCAGTGTCCACAGCTCGGCGGGAATCACCCGAGCGATCTCGGCGGCCTGCAGCCGCGGCGGCCCCACCCACCGACCGGCGCCTGCACCGTCCACCCCGTCCGCTCACCGGATGTCATCGAGCAACTCCCCCAGCACCCGCGTCCCGGCGCTGCGCTCCCGGGTGTCGAGCGACTCCATCAGATCCACCGCCACCGGCAACGTCATCGTCGTGAAAAACGGATCCAGGGCCGTGACCACCCGCAACGTCACCTCCCCCTCACCGTCCGCCATCAAACCGAACGTATCGATCACGTCGGCGAGGTCGTCGCCGCGCACATACCCGTCCACCGCACCACCACCGGACCCTGACAAGCCGAACCGGCCCGCCTCTCCCCCAACGTGGGTCAGGGCGCTGGCCCCGGTGGCCGCCACATACTCACCGGTGACCAGAGTGCTCAGCTCATCACCCCATCCGCGCATCCGGTACACCCGCGCACGCCGACGGGCAAGAAACGCCACCTCGTCCGCGTTCGCCCGGCGCAGCCGATTCCTCAAC
The DNA here is from genome assembly GCF_900105905.1 of Rhodococcus koreensis. GTDB lineage: Bacteria > Actinomycetota > Actinomycetes > Mycobacteriales > Mycobacteriaceae > Rhodococcus_F > Rhodococcus_F koreensis. The sequence continues at coordinate 91,864 of NZ_FNSV01000005.1, forward strand.
GACTCGCCTGCGACGGCGAAATCCAGTCCACCCCCACCCCGGACAGCATCGCCAACGCCGCCCACGCCACCTCCCCGTTCCACGGCCGCCCCCGATGACGGTGAACCTGCGCCACACGGTGCACCGACCCTGCATCCAATAACAACGCCTTCCCCACCTCCCGCGTCACCACCAATTCCCCTGCCCGCGCGAGACGAGTGACCTGCCGGCCCGTCACGCCCAGCTCGGCGGCCGCCGCCGACACCCGGACCGGCACGCCGCCGTCCCCATAGCAGCGTCCGAGGTGTGCGAGCGCCAATGGTCTATCCGCATCTGTGAAACAGAATCCACCGCCGTGAAACCGTCACATGCCGCTGACGCATACGTAACGCAATCGACATGTAGCGACTGTTTCATGGTGGATAACAGCGATTCATTAACTGAAACCCTGAGTGGGCACGACACACAGCGCCCGACAACCCGCAGGACTCCTGCCACCGTAAAGGATCGACACGTGAGCAATACCACCAAGTTCTTGATCATCGGCGGCGGCCTCGAAGGTCTGGCCATCGCCTACTCGCTCGCCGAGCGCGGGGAAACCGACGTCCTCGTCCTCGAACGAGACACCTTGTGCTCGGGTATGACAGGTAAGTCCAGCGGTGTCGTTCGCTGCCACTACGGCACCCCGTCGCTGGCAGCGATGTCCTGGTACGGCGTCGACATCTTCACGCGGGCAACCGAACTCTTCGGCGACGACATGGCGTTCCGTCAGTGCGGCTACGTCGTCGGCGTCGCCGAGAACAACGTCAAGCCCCTCGAGGCGAACATCGCGATGATGCAGGGTCTAGGAATCGCAACCGAATTCATCGCACACGACAAGATGGCCGAACTCTGGCCGGGACTGCATCTCGACGACTTCGCACTGTTCGCCTACGAGCCACTCGGTGGGCGCGGCGAGGCGTACATGGCGGGCATGGCGTTCGCCGCGACCGCGCGGAAGATGGGGGTCAAGATCCGCCAGAGCACCCCGGTGGTCTCTCTGCTGAAGAACGATTCCGACACGGTCTACGGCGTCACACTGAAGGACGGATCGGAGGTGCATGCCGACCACGTCATCCTCGCCACCGGCCCGTGGGCACCGGGGCTCGCTGCCGGTGTGGGCGTCGACCTCGACGTGAAAGCGCAACGCGCACAGCTGGTCCTGATCGACCAGGGAGTCCCGACCCCTGAGGTACCTGTTCTGTCCGATCTCGCCGGCCTGCAATACATCTGCCGCGAGCCGAACGGGGAACTCCTCGTCGGCAACTCCGACCACCAGACGCCGGAATACATCGACCCGGACAAGTACGTCAACCGCGCCGACGACGCCGCGATCGAGAAGAACATCATGAAACTCGGCAATCGGCTCCCCGACATGCCAGACCCTCGCATTACCAGCTCGTATGTGGGGGCATACGACGTGACCCCCGACTACAACCCAATCATCGGGCCCTCCCCCGTCGACGGGCTGTTCCTTGCCACCGGCTTCTCCGGCCACGGATTCAAGATCTCACCGGCCGTCGGGAAGATGGTGGCCGACTTGCTGATCGACGGTGAGACCTCGCTACCCAATGTCGATCCTCATGATTTCCGGTACTCCCGGTTCGCCGAAGGGGACCCGCTCTTCAGTCTCAACCCCTATGAGGGTGCAGGAGAAATGCGATGACCCTCGCCGAAACCCGAATCGAGAAAGACACTTTCATGGCTGTCGATACAGCAGAGGCCTCACTTTTCACCGAATCGTCGGTCAACCACACACCGACGCTGTCCGAGGTCGTCCACGCCAGTGGGACGACGTTCATACTCGCACTCTTCGTGACCCTGTCCGGGAAGCCGTGTGCCAAGCTCGTCCCCATCCAGGCCGTCAAGCAGCTCGAGGAGGACGGCGTCGGATTCGCCGGATACGCCGCAGGCCACATGGGACAGGAACCCAAGGACTCCGACCTCATCGCGATCCCGGACGTCAGCTCCTTCACCCCGCTCCCGTTCATCAAGCCAGGCCTCGCGATCGTCCACTGCGACCCCCACGTCGACGGCAAACCATGGCCGTTCGCGCCGCGGATCATCCTCAAGGAACAGCTTCGTAAAGCCGCCGACCTCGGCATGACGGTCAACGTCGGCGCCGAGATCGAGTACTTCCTCGTCAACCGGGTCGACGGCGAACTCGTCACCGCCGACCGCAGTGACACCAGCACCAATCCCTGCTACGACGCCCGCGACGTCACCCGCATGTACGACCACCTCACCGAGGTGTCCGACGCGATGAACGCACTCGGCTGGGGGAACTACGCGAATGACCACGAGGACGGTAACGGCCAGTTCGAGCAGAACTTCGACTACGCCGACGCCATGACCACGGCCGATCGCGTCATCACGCTGCGCTACCTACTGTCGGTCATCGCCGAGAAGCGCGGCATGCAAGCAACGTTCATGCCCAAGCCGTTCACCACCCGCACCGGCACCGGCCTGCACATGCATCTTTCGCTCTGGAACGAAGCAGGGGCCGTCTTCCCCGACGCCGACGACGAGCAGGGCCTCGGCATCTCTTCGACCGCCTACGCCTTCGTCGCCGGTATTCTCGATCACGCCTGCGCGCTGCAAGGGCTGATCGCACCGACCGTGAACTCCTACAAGCGAACCGGAGCAACGGCCACCGCCAGCGGCGCGACATGGTCCCCGCGCTACGCGACCTACGGTGGCAACGACCGCACCCATTACCTGCGGATCCCCGACAAGAACCGTGTCGAGCTACGCGGTGGCGACGGTTCGGCCAATCCCTATCTTGCTGCCGCCGGTGCGATTGCGGCAGGCCTCGACGGTGTGCGACGCAACCTGCACCCTGGCAAGCCCGGCAGCGGAGACTCCCCCAGCGACATGCTGCCGATGACGCTGCTGCACGCGATGGACGCCCTGGAATCGGATCCGGTCGTCACGGGCGCCCTGGACGTCGCAGGCCCCGGGGTCGCGGAGTACTTCGCGAAACTCAAGCGCGAGGAGTTTTTCGCCTGGCACAACACGGTCAGCTCCTGGGAAATCGACCACTACCTTACCGCCTTCTAGAACTCCCGTACTCGGAAAGGAACCTTCATGTGCGGAATAGTCGGGCTTCACCTGCGTGACGCCACGCTCTACCCACAACTCGGTGCATTGTTGACCGACATGCTCGACGCGATGTGCGACCGCGGACCCGACTCTGCGGGCATGGCCATCTACGGCGATCCGACCTGGTCGCCTGCAGGCGAAGCCACTGTTTCGTTGCTGGATTCGCCCATTCCCGCCGGCGAACTCGCCGACAAGGTCGGTGCAGTCTTGGGAGTCACGGTCGCCGGGCACGATCTCGACCCGACCATCGTATTGCACGCACCTGCGGCCGCGGATGCCATCACCGCGGCAGTGCGCGCCATTGCACCCGCGGCTCGCATCATCGGATTCGGTGACGACCTGACCGTCCTCAAGGGGGTCGGAAACCCCATCGACCTGGCGAACCGGTTCGGGCTGCCGTCGGCGAGCGGCTGGCAGGGTGTCGCGCACACCCGCATGGCCACCGAATCCGCGGTGACCGCCGAGGGGTCGCACCCGTTCTCCGTCGGCCCCGACCAGTGCCTCGTCCACAACGGCTCGTTCTCCAACCACATGAGCATCAAGCATCAGCTCGAACGTGACGGCGTCGTGTTCGACAGCGCCAACGACACCGAGGTCGGGGCGCGGTTCGTCGCCAGGCAGCTCGCCGAGGGCGTCGACTTGGAGAAGGCGCTGCTGATGCTGAACGAGACGTTCGACGGTTTCTACACCCTGCTCGTCTCGACGGCCGACTCGTTCGCCGTGGTCCGGGACGCCATCTCCTGCAAACCCGCCGTCATCGCCGAGACCGACCAGTGGGTCGCGATGGCGTCCGTATTCCGCGCCCTGGCGAACCTGCCCGGCGTCGACAACGCCCGAATCTTCGAGCCCGAACCGGAAGAGGTGTACGTATGGCACCGGTAGCCACCACCGAAGCGACTGTCCTGAACCTCGAGACGTCCAGTACCCGTGCCATCAACGAGCGGCTCACCTCGCCGGAGGCCCCGAAGAAGGTCACCGTCACCGGCCCGCAGGGCGCGCACGCACTGGCCTGCGGCCTCGACTCCGACATCGACGTCACCATCGACGGACACGTCGGCTACTACTGCGCCGGCATGAACCAGCACGCGACGGTGACCGTCACCGGCAACTCCGGGGTGGGGGTCGCCGAGAACATGATGTCGGGGACGGTGCACGTCAAGGGTGACGCGTCGCAGTCCGCGGGCGCCACCGCCCACGGCGGCCTGCTCGTGATCGACGGCAATGCCGCCGCCCGCTGCGGAATCTCGATGAAGGGCGTCGACATCGTCGTCGGCGGCAACATCGGCCACATGTCCGCGTTCATGGGTCAGGCGGGGCGGCTCGTCGTCCTGGGCGACGCCGGTGAGGCCCTCGGCGACTCGCTGTACGAGGCCCGCATCTATGTGCGTGGCACCGTCGCCTCCCTCGGCGCCGACTGCATCAAGAAGGAGATGCGCGAGGAGCACCTGACGGAACTGCGGGAGCTGCTCGATCAGGCCGGTTTCGACGCCGACCCGTCCGAGTTCACCCGCTACGGCTCCGCCCGCAAGCTCTACAACTTCCACGTCGACAACGCCAGCGCGTACTAGGAGAACCGTCATGACTACCCCGAACCCGGCCCTGCGCGAATCGGCGACGTTCGACCGCGGCGTCATCTCCGAGATCCAGCGGGCCGCCGAGACCGGCATCTACGACATCCGCGGCTGGGGTGCCAAGCGCAAGCTGCCGCACTTCGACGATCTGCTGTTCCTCGGTGCGTCGATGTCGCGGTACCCGCTCGAGGGCTACCGCGAGAAGTGCGACACCGACGTCGTGCTCGGCGACCGCAACGCGAAGTTCCCGCTGCACCTGGACATCCCGATCACCATCGCCGGCATGAGCTTCGGTGCGCTGTCCGGGCAGGCGAAGGAAGCGCTCGGCCGCGGCGCCAGCGAGGTCGGCACGTCCACCACCACCGGCGACGGCGGCATGACGCCCGAGGAACGGGGGCAGTCGAAGAACCTCGTCTACCAGTACCTGCCGTCGCGGTACGGGATGAACCCGGACGATCTGCGCAAGGCCGACGCCATCGAGATCGTCCTCGGGCAGGGCGCCAAGCCCGGCGGCGGCGGAATGCTGCTGGGGCAGAAGATCACCGAACGTGTCGCCGGGATGCGCACCCTCCCGATGGGTGTGGATCAGCGGTCGGCGTGCAGGCACCCCGACTGGACCGGCCCCGACGACCTCGCCATCAAGATCATCGAACTCCGCGAGATCACCAACTGGGAGAAGCCGATTTACATCAAGGTCGGGGCCACCCGCACCTACTACGACGTGAAACTCGCCGTGAAGGCCGGCGCCGACGTCGTCGTGGTCGACGGCATGCAGGGTGGCACTGCCGCCACCCAGGACGTGTTCATCGAGCACGTCGGCATCCCCACCCTGGCCGCGATCCCGCAGGCGGTCCAGGCGCTGCAGGAACTGGGTGTGCACAGGAAGGTGCACCTCATCGTGTCCGGTGGCATCCGCAGCGGCGCCGACGTCGCGAAGGCGATGGCCCTCGGGGCGGACGCCGTCGCCATCGGCACCGCAGCCCTGATCGCGCTGGGCGACAACAGCCCCCGCTACGCGAAGCAGTACGAGGAGCTCGGCTCGGCCGCCGGGTTCTACGACGACTTCCAGGCCGGCAAGGATCCCGCCGGCATCACCACCCAGGACCCGGAACTGTCGAAGAACCTCGACCCCGTCGAGGGCGGACGGCGGCTCGCGAACTACCTGCGGGTGCTCACCATGGAGGCGCAGACCCTCGCCCGCGCCTGCGGCAAGTCGCACCTGCGCAACCTCGAACCCGAGGACCTCGTCGCCCTCACCATCGAGGCGTCGGCGATGGCCCGAGTGCCCCTCGCCGGAACCAACTGGATTCCCGGCCGCTATTAACGCAGCTGCCCGTGTGTGGGCAATAGGTCGTAATTTTTACTACCCACACACGGGTTCGGAACGCGCGAGAGATGGGGCATGCCATGACAGCAGCGCACACGGTCGAGAACATCACCACTCCCGGCACCGTCCACGACACCGAACCACGCGAAGTCGCGCCGGGTAACACCGACGCTGGGTCGTTGGAAGCCGTCATCGGCGTGCAGGTACGCACCCTGCGGATCAACGCCGGCCTGTCGCTGAGCGACATGGCAACCCGAGTCGGCATCTCGAAGGCGATGCTGTCGAAGATCGAGAACGCGCAGACCTCCTGCAGCCTCGCCACGTTGTCGAGGCTCTCGATGGGCCTCGACGTCCCGGTCAGCACACTGTTTCGCGGAGCAGGAACCCAGCGCGAGTCCGTCTATACCCCCGCAGGCCATGGCGCCCACATCGTCGGCCGTGGAACCCGCGCCGGCCACCACTACGAGATGCTCGGAGCACTCCGTGGGCGGCACCGACGACTAGAGGCGGTGCTAGTCACTCTCGAACAGGAGTCGACCATCTCGCCGAGGTTCGCGCACCCTGGTACCGAACTGTTGTTCATGCTCGAAGGCGACATGGTCTATACCCACGATAGCTCGGACTACCGACTCAGCCCTGGCGACTCGCTACTACTCGACGGCGAAGGCCTGCACGGACCGAAAAGCCTCACCGAACTCCCCATCCGATTTCTCGCAGTCACTGCGTACCCGGACAACCACGTCGAGTAAGGCCGAGCAGTGAGACACGAAAGACCAGTCGTACTACCGGCACCGGTTGCATCCGAATGGGACTGGCAGTTGCGCGCCGACTGCCGAACACACGACGTGAGCATATTCTTCGATCGCGAGGACGACGCGGCACAGTCCGCGAAGGCGAGAGCCGTGTGCGCACAGTGTCCTGTGCTCGAGCAATGCCGCGAATACGCGATCGATGCAGGCGAACCGCACGGAATTTGGGGCGGACTGTCCGCCCGAGAACGCAACCGGCAACGATGGCTCAGGCCACGCCCCCTGCACGACCACCGCAGTACCAGCTGAACTTTCCTTGATCCACCCGAGAGGACGCGCACGTTCATGACTTCCTTCGACTCCCTCTGGAACTCCATTCTCGATGTCGGCCAGCACCACAGCACGCGTGGCTATCGCCGATTCGCCTGGGGCTACGCCGATCTGATGCTGCGCGAGTGGTTCCGCGGCGAGGCGCAGAAGCGAAGCATGGACGTCGAGGAGGACCGCAACGGCAACCTGTGGGCGTGGTGGATGCCCGCGGGTTGGGTAGGCGAACCAACCGGCGCATTCGTCACCGGGTCACACCTCGACTCGGTCCCCGACGGTGGCGCCTTTGACGGCCCGCTCGGAGTCGTATCGGCCTTCGCCGCCATCGACATTCTTCGCGACCGGGGCGTGGAGCCCGCGATACCCATCGCCGTGACCGCATTCTCTGACGAGGAAGGCGCCCGATTCGGAGTCGCGTGTGTGGGGAGCCAGTTGACGACCGGTGCCCTCGCCCCGGAACGTGCACTCGCTCTGCGAGACACCGACGGCATCACCCTGTCCGAAGCAATGACGAAGGCAGGACGAGCACCCGAACACATCGGCGCCGACCCGACACTGGTGATCCGCGTCGGCGTCTACGTCGAACTGCACGTCGAACAGGGACGCGCTCTCGACCTCGTCGACAAACCGGTCGCTGTCGCGTCGTCGATCTGGCCACACGGCCGATGGGAGTTCAAATTCACAGGCGAGGCGAACCACGCAGGGGCAACCCGACTCGTGGATCGACGCGATCCGATGCTTGCCTTCGCATCCTCGGTGCACAGTGCCCGCGCTGCAGCGACCATCCACGAAGCCGTCGCCACCTTCGGAAAGCTACAGGTCCTGCCCAACGGCGCAAACGCAATCCCGTCGGAAATCAAAGCGTGGCTCGACGCACGGGCTGCAGACGAGGAAACGCTTGCCTCCCTGGTGGCGCAAATCGAGACCGAGGCACGCAGCCATGCTGCCTCGGATGGAATCGACCTTGCAGTCTTTGCGGAGTCCATCACCCCGATCGTAGAGTTTCCATCGGAGCCTCGGGAAAAGCTGGCTCGGGCACTCGCACATCTGGGAGAGGTTCCGGTCCTACCGACCGCTGCGGGCCACGACGCTGGGATTCTGTCGGCCAAGGTCCCGACCGCAATGCTCTTCGTACGCAACCCCACCGGGGTGTCGCATTCCCCCGACGAGCATGCAGACCAGTCGGACTGCAACATAGGCGCGCAAGCACTGGCGGATGTAATGGCTGCTTGGACAGCTGAATGAAGACCAGACGGTCGATTCGACATCGGAACAAGTGTGATGGCGACGACCACGCGGGAATCACCAGGCCCAGTGTCGACTGGCCGGGAACTCGGCATCTCGGTACTATAGGGGTTCATAAGTAGCGTCGGAGTGCCTTGCGCTCCTGAGCGTTACACAGAAGGGGCAGTTCATGCACCATCGCGCCCCGTTTCAGTAGACCCACGAGACACCCTGCTCAACCGTTTGTTGACCGTAGCGGAGTGCATTCTCAAAAAGCGAATGTTGGATGAGGCCACCGTGTCCGGTTCCGGAGACACGGCCCCGGGCGCGGCGGCTTCGTCCCGCTCGATCCAGTTCCACAGCAGCGTCGGCGCGATGCCGAGCAGCTCGCCGACGTGGCGGCGGGCGGCGACCTTCGAGCCGCCGCGCTCGTCGAGCCGGTCCCGATGCATCCGAACGGCTCGTTCCTGGGCCTAGGTGTCGTATTTCTTCGGTGCAGGCACGACCAACATTGTCCTTGTTAGATCAACAGCCTCTACTCGATCCAGGACCGTTTCCGCGACACCGCCACGGAAGGGCGCGCGGCGCCCCGTCGGCAACAGTTCGTCGCACAGTCCACGGTCAACGTCGACTTCGCGCGCCGTTCAATCGACATCCGTTCGGCAGGAACCCAGCTGAGCGCGACCCACATCGGCGGCACAGAATGCCGCGCACCCGGCCACAGGGAACCTCCCTGAATCCACTACTGGGCCGGGGACGCGGGTGCCTTGTGCATCATCACCGCCGCGACCGCCCGGGCCAGATCCGGATCGGCCACCCCGCCGGTGCGGGCGACGAATGTGGTGCGAGTGGTGGCCACCGGATCATCATGCTGGCCGGTGATCAGGTTCCTGGTCGCAATGATGGCGGTGCCGCCCATCTGCCGGAACGACTCCAGACAGATATCGCAGTCCAGCCGGTCCCCGACCCGCACCGGCCGATGCAGAACCAGCTGCTGAACGGTGTGCATCATCTGGCTCAGGTCGTAACCGACCAGCACCCGCACGAACAGCTCCTCGACCGCGAGCGATCCGAGGATGCTGACGAACGTGACCGGTGCGATCAGCCCGTGGTATCCCAGCTCGTGGGCGGCGTCTTCGCGGAAGTGGGCGGGATGCGAATCCTGCACGGCCCGGGCATATTCGCGGATCTTCTCCCGCCCGGCCTCGTAGCCGGTGACCCGGTGATGGCGGCCGATCAGGCCCGCCATCACCGCCGCGACCTCGGTTGGGCTGGTCACGGTCTCTCGCACCTCGGGTCTCGCTCCCCGGACTTGCGCAGCGACGCCGAAAGGTACTGCCTCGTTTTGCGTCGCGCAATACAACCTGGGCGTGTCGCCGGGAGGGGGCTCCGCCCGCAACCCCCCACCCGGTCGCCGTAACAGGGACTTCGGTGCGTCCCCCGGCTCGGGGCTACCATGAGCCCTCCCCTTCGAGTGCCTTGGCGGCGATGATCTGGACCAGGTCGTCGAGTGCGGTGCGGGCGGCGTCGCTGTCCCGGTCGACGAGCCAGCGCAGCACCGCCCCGTCGAGCACCGCCAGCGCGAAGCGCGCTACCTGATCGACCGGAGTGCGCCAGGTGACACCGGCCCGGTGTGCACACAGGTTCAAGAACGCGACCGCCTCGGTGTCCATGGTGCGGTACTGGCGGGCCGCGGTCGCCCCCGCCGAGTCGTTGCCGGCGCCGCGTTGCCGCAGGGATTGCGCGGTGATCTCGTAGGTCAGCAACTGTTGATCGGGGGTGGCCTCGATGATCGGCCACAGGCCGCGGATTCCGGCGCACAGGAGTTCCCGCAGTCCCGGGACACCGCGCTTTTTCAGGGGTCCGACGAGTTGGCTGAACGCCATCCGCATCGCCTCACTGACCTCGAGGATCAGACTCTTCCCCATCTCGGTGAGCAACTCCTCCTTGTCCTCGAAGTGGTAGTGCACCACCCCGAGCGACACCCCGGCCGCTTCGGCCACCCCGCGGATGGTCAGTGCGGCCACACCGTGTTGCGCGGTGATCTCCCGCGCCGCGTCGATGAGCTGTCCACGGCGCACATCAGCGGGAAGCCTCGGCATCCCCGGATCGTATGCGCCCGATCTCCATCAGGTGACGAACCAAGCACCGTGCGTCCCCGGTGTCGCGCTGCGGCTCGCCGAGATCGACTTCCGGAGCGACCGCACCCCGCACTGCCGAGACACGGGCCAGGGGCCGCGGACCCGTCGATCGTGGTGAGGGCGAAGGATGCGGCCGCCGCACAGACACCGCGCACATAGACTCACCCGGGGCACAGCCTGGTGGATCGGCTGGCGTCCCGGTTTCCGCCACCGTTGACTATGCGAGCAATGTGAAGGGACGTGATCGAAATCGACGGCGTCGGGTCACGCAGTTCCCGACCCGGTTGGGGTCTCCTGCGCACACCGGGGTCTCGGCGACAACGATTGCGCAGGCACGATCTCGCGGTTCGGAATCGGGAAAGGAGAACCCCTCCTCGACACCGATCGGGTTGCGACTGGGCCAGTACTCCGTCTGAACTCTCCGCGAAAGGGCGAGACGCCCCCACCTCTGGCCAGGAAGCGTCCAGCGATTGCGAGGCCACGACCATCTCGCCGTACCACCGCTGACATGCAGAAAGTGGCCCAGACGACCCCGATTCATCCGATGGGAAGGCAAATCGAGCCCAGATTCAGTCCCGTCGCGACGGTGACGGTCAGCGCTCCGGACGTGGAGGCCCTGAAATCGTCCGCACCAACCCTTGCTCCGCTAAAAGTTGCCACCACCACATGCGCACCCGTCGTGCTGAAGGTGTGCTGGACACTGGCGGTTCCGTTCGTCACCGCCGCAGCGGTGCCGAGCGTGGCATTGCCCTCCTTGAAAAGGACCGTCCCACCGGTGAAAGCGGGTGACACCTGTGCGGTCAAGGTGACTGGACACGTTGTCGCAGCCATACCCTGGATCGAGACCATCGTGGTGGTGTCGATGGTCGCAGCGGCGGCCGGTGGAGCCACCAGGATCATTGCCGCGGCGGTGACTCCCAGGGTCGACATTCCGGCCCTCAGCCGACGCGCAGGCCTCCGTCGACGAGGTACGCCAAGGTTTGCAGACTCCCGACCTGACAGGTGGGACGCCACTGATGTAATCATGACCGCACTCCTTCGATTCGCGCTGTGGGGAACGCGAAGCGGACGACCACGCATCAGATGTTTCGCGGCCGCCCGGGCTGCTGAATTTAAAACCTTCGGGAAGCACAGCGCCCCTGATCATCGCGATGCGCAGAGCATCGGCGTTCACGGCGCTCCAAGTGGGGTGTCGATGCATGTGCTCCATCTGCATTTCGGCGAGCGCAATGAGGCGGTCGTCCGCAGGCATCGACTGCGGCGCGCTCCGCTCTGCCTCCAGTGTCTGAGCCCGCACATACCGCAATAAGACCTCCTCGGCGCATAGATTGACCCGACCGAGAACTCGCATCGTGCCGCGAGATCCTTCAGTCCGGTCTCGTGATAGCCATACTCGGCGAAGAGTTCCTCCGCGGTGTCCAAGATCTGCTCGCGGGAGAGGGCGATGCGCTGTTGTTTCCTCAGCTCGCGGGGGCTGAGTCCCGTCGCCCCGCCGTCGTCGTCGGCATTCGAGTGCAGCACACTCGTCCGATTGCCGGTCACCATGCCTCCGTACGCCGTGGGTCCGCCGGGCGCTTAGTGGTCTGATTCATAAGTTCGTCGGGGGATGTTGCCAGGCGGTCGGGTCGCCGAGGTACAGGCCACAGGCGCAGTCGAGTGCGTCCTCGACACTGCCGACGAAGTTTCCGTTGGGCAGGACCGAGTCCTGGTACTTGCCGCTGCTGCCGAGGTAGATCGCGAATCCCCACACGCTGGCGGATCCGCCGTACCGCAGTCGCATCAGCGGGATCACTGTCCCGTCGGTCAGCACGCCGTCGACGTAGGCGAAGTTGCTGCGGAATCGGGTGTTGATCGTGGACAGTTGCGGCCACCTGGTCCGGGCCCGATCCAGCAATTTCCAGCGCAGTGAGCTTTTCGTCGATTCCGGTGGCGTCGGCATGTGTGTGATGGTGCCCGATCGGCGTGACTTTCGTGCTGGCCGGCGTGTCGTTGCCTCGGGGATTGCTGTGGCCGGTGTGGTGTATGTGCCGTGAGTGATCTAAGTCGTTTTCCGGCGGATGGTGCATCATGGTGATGGCGAGCCCGTACCGGGTGGTGTTGACGAGCACCGACCGCGAGGTGCTCGATGGTTGGGTGCGGGCCGGGAGCACACCGCAGAGGACGGTGCTGCGGGCGTTGATCGTGCTGATGGCCGCCGACGGCAACTCGAACGCTCACATCGCGGCCGAACTCGGTGTCTGTGTGGACACGGCCCGCAAGTGGCGGGCCCGGTTCTATCACCGAGGGATCGAAGGACTCACCGACGCGCCCCGTTCGGGACGCCCGCCGAGGTATTCACCGTCGCAGGTCACCGCAGTGAAGGCATGGGCCTGTCAACTTCCCACCGAGCATGAGCTGCCCCTGTCGCGGTGGAGCGCCCCGGAGTTGGCCCGGCAGTTGTTGATCGACGGCATCAGCGCCTCGGTCTCGACGGTCCGACGCTGGCTCGCGCAGGACGTCCTCAAACCCTGGCGGTACCAGTCGTGGATCTTTGTCCGGGACCAGCAGTTCGAGACCAAGGCGGCCGTCGTCCTCGATCTCTATGCCCGCAGGTACGACGGCGTCGAGCTGGGGGCGGACGAGTACGTGATCTCCGCGGACGAGAAGCCGTCCATCCAGGCCCGCCGGCGCTGCCATCCCACGCAGCCGGCCGGCCCAGGCCGGCCGATGCGCGTCAATCACGACTACCGCCGCGGTGGGGCACTGGCATATCTGGCGGCCTACGACGTCCACCACGCGCGGGTGTTCGGCCGATGTGAAACCACAACCGGCATCGCCCCGTTCACCGCCCTCGTCGACCAGGTCATGAGCCAGGAGCCATACGCCTCTGCGGAGCGGGTGTTCTGGGTTGTCGACAACGGGTCTTCGCATCGTGGGCGGGCCGCGATCGATCGGTTGGCCGCGAGGTATCCGAACGCGGTGATGGTCCATACCCCGAAGCACGCCTCCTGGCTGAACCAGGTGGAGATCTACTTCTCGATCATTCAACGCAAGGTCCTCTCGCCCAACGATTTCGAAGACCTCGATGATGTCGAACGGCGCCTGCTCGACTTCGAGGACCGGTACAACGCCACCGCTGTGCCGTTCAAGTGGCGCTACACCACCGCGGACCTGCACCGGCACCTCGAACGACTCGACCACCACGACCGAACCCGACAAGCGGCATGACCCCCGACGAATAAATGAACCCAACCACTTAGTGCCCCACAGAACCGGATCGTACCTGGGCAAGCCCAGCCATCGCACTCGCGCTTGGCTGGCATCGCGACTGCACGCACACGATGGGCGGGCGTTCCCACTTGAGCGTAGACATCATGAACACTGGGACGTGAAGGCTCCAGAGAAAGTGATGTCACTGATGGTCATGAAGGCGTACTTGGCGAAGTTCAAGGCTGATGCCGTCACGCTGTATCTGTCCGAGCCGAGTCACACCTCCGGGTGCACCGGCAGGGACCTGGGAATCAGCTCTGAGACCCTACGCAAATTGGGTGCGCGCCGAACGCAAACGGGCTGGCCTTGGTTGGCCGAGAGGTGCTGAGAGACCATCTCCCTCGGGTCGTCGCAACGGCCTGATAGACGATGGGGGCAGCCCTTGCCGGGGAACGACGGTCAAGGGTGGCAAGCGGCCCCGACGAAGGTGAATTCGTACCGCGACTACCAGACGGTGCGGGCTCGCTGAGAAATGTCGGAAGGTACAGCGTTGAGCGAACCAGTGGTGGACGCTCCGCAACAGCGAAGCCGGCTCAAACCTGGTGGATATCGGGCCGGTATGCAGCGCACGGAATCTGGGCTGTTTGGCCCGGGTTTCGACTCCGAAGCCCTATGTCTCGACCGGCGAGGAGGCCGCGCCGAAGGTCTGCGGCGTAGCCGTGGTTATGCTGCCGGAGTACAGCTGGGTACCTCCCTGACCGATCGATCACCTGGTGAACGTGGGAACCGCCTTGTGTGTGTTCGGTCTCCGTGCCGGTGCGTTCGCGGATGGGGATGCGGTGGCGGATGGTGACCTTGTCTGGTCCGACCAGGACGTCCTTGAACAGCAGCCGCAGCACGCGTTGGCGTTCTTCGACGGTGGAGACCTCGGCTTTGTCGCGGAGCGGGGTGAGGAATCCTTCGAGGTCGGCGGCGAGCGCGAGGAAGGCGTCGCGGTCGGCGAGCTGGCCGTCGAGCGCATCTATCTGGTTACGCAGGTTGGTTTCTCGGGTGCGGAGGTCGGGCCTGCGGGCACGCAGTTCGTCGATGGTGACCAGGTGCTCGCCGAACGCCTCGATCATGGCGGCGATCCCACACCAGGCTTAGGTCAGCGCTGATTCTAGCCGTTTACGTTGCGCAAGTGCGGGATCGGAGGGTTTCGCTACCTCGGCGAATGTCGATCTCGGTGCGGATCAGCTGGGAGTCGGCGAGCATTCCGGTGATGTGGTCCCAGGCACGGTGTCGTCGAGGTAGTTGGCGCGAACCGGCTTGTTGGTGCAGACCCGCCCGCCCTCGCATCGATAGTCGTCCGAACCCAGGCACCGGTAGTAGTAGATCTTCCTGTTCGTGGTGCGGGTCGATGTCCGGTAGTAGCCGTATCCGCAGTTCGAGCACGCGGCCAGGCCTTGGAGCAGCGAGGGAATTCTACTGTTACGAGAGGCGAATCGCTTGTTATCGGCAAGGCGCCGAGTGACCCGCTCGAAGGTCTCCCGGTATTGTGTGCCGGTGCTCGAGAACGGAGGCGGCGTACGTTTGTCTGGCAGAGGTCAATAGTCGGATGCGCCGCCGGAGCGCACCTTGATCCTCACCTTCGCAGCGTTTACCCACACGACCTCACCCAACACGTTCGGGACCTAATCTCTTGAGGTCTACTCGTCAATCTCCATAGGTAGCCGGGGGTGGGCCCGCGACGGGTCCGAGCGGGGCGGCTATCCATCGGTCGTACATGCGCATCCAGGTGCCGTCGGCACGTATGCGTTCGAGGGTGCCGTTGACGAACCGGACGAGGTCGTCCTTGAACTTGTTGACGCCGATTCCCCAGTGCTCTTCGCCCTCCATCGGTGGTCCCACGATCTGAAAATGCGGGTCCTGGGACACGAGCGCGGCCAGGAGCGTGTCGGAGGTGCTGGTCGCGTCGGCCTGCTTCTTCTGCATGATGACGAGGCAGTCGTCCCAATCGCGGACGGCGACGATCGTAGCGTCGGGCGCCACCCGTTGGACGGTGTCGAGCGACGTGGTGTCGATGAAAGTGCAGACCCGTTTTCCTGCCAGGTCTGCCGGGCCGGTGATGTCGGAACCCTTAGGAACCAGAATGCGTTGGAAGGCACGGAAGTATTCGGTGGAGAAGCCGACGCGTCGCGCGCGTTCACACGTGATCGCGGTGGCATGGACGACGACATCGACGTCGTTGTTCTCGAGTGCGGAGAACCGGCCGGCGGAGGTGAGCAGCCGGAACTCGACTTTCGTCGGATCGCCGAAGATGTCCCGCGCGATCTCCTTCGCCATGTCGATGTCGAACCCCTGCAGGGTGCCCGTGGTCGGATCTCGGAAGCTGAACAGATTGGTGTTCTGGTCGACGCCGACGATCAACCGGCCCCGCCCTGCGATCTCGGCAAGTGACCCGCCAGGCGGCATCTGCCCCGGCGGGGGCTGCGGACCGGGACGCAGGCTCGCAAGCCCCCCGCAGGATTCGAGTGGCGGCGGCTCGGGCGGCGGACTGTCCGTGGGCGAGATGATCTGCGCACCGTCCGTCATCGGACGTGTCGTGTACGTACCCGACACCATCGGGGTGAGAGGGTCGGGTGCGGCGCAGCCGGCGAGCACGGCGACGGCGAGCACGCCGACGAGGTGCCGGGCACGCGGTCTCGCCCCCGGCCTCGGAAGCCTCACCTGTGTCATCAGTGGTACTCGTTCAGTCGCGGCCAAATACCCCCGCCGACGGCGAATCCGCAGGACACGCCGATAACCATGCTACCGACCGCCAGCGACGACATCGACCGGTAGACGTCCGTCACGGCGTCGGCCTCGTCGTCGCGGAGTCGGCCGATCGCATCCCGGAGAGACTCGTCCAAGGCGGCGAACTGCGCCGACGACGTGCCCGAGCCGGATCCGGCGGCGATCGCCGCGGCGGTCGAGTAGTCGCCACGCTCGAGGGCGATCTCGATATCCCGGTGCGCGGCCTGCCAGCCGTCGCGGGCTGTCACGGCCTCGCGGAGATGTTCCTCCGCGGCGCGACCGTGCGAGCTCTCCAGCTGTCGGGTGAGTTCGTCGGACAATGCCTGGGAGCGCCGCGCGTAGTCGATTTCCGACTGGGTGTCGGACCCGCGTTGCAGGATGGCGAGCGTTTCGTCGGCGCGGGCCTGCTGCGCCAGGATGCGAGCGCGGACAACCGCGTTGATCGGTTGCGTACCTTCGGTTCTCGCGTGTTCGCTTGCCGACGTCGACACCAGGCTTCCGCCGATCAGCCAGAGCATCAGTCCGGCCATGAGCAGGGTGGCGACAGCGAGACCGGGGTTGAACCGCCGCTTGCTCTTCCGGATGAGGTACAGCTGGGCGAGGGCGAGGGCGAAAAGTGCGGCCGCGGTCACCGTGAAGGCGGCCGCGGGCAGCTGGGCCGTGTGCGTCTGGGTCTCGGCGACCGCCTCGGCCTGGTGGACATACAGTCGCTCCGCCAACGGAAGGATGGTGGCCTGCATGAGCGCGGACGCGTCGGCCAGATACGCCACCCCGACCGGGTTCCCGGCCCGGTCGTTCGCCTGAGCCGTTGCGACGAGGTTGAAGTACTCGGCGAGGTTGCGCACGACATCCGACAGCAGTGCCAGCGATTCGGCGTCCTGCGACGACACTCCATTGGTCGCTGTGACCAGCGCGTTCGACGCGTCTCCGATCGCCTGGGTGAACTGCTCCGCGCCGCTCGTCGACTCGGCACCACCCCCACCCGAGACGAAGGACGTGGTCGCGGCGGCGTCGGCGATCGACAGCGAGCTGTAGAGCGCCTGGGCCGCGTTTGCGAGGGGCTCGGTGTGGGTGCGCAGTGTCTCGACTCGCTGTTGGCGCGCGCCGACCGCCGCCGAGGTGATGGCGCCCGCGGCGATGACCGCGGCGATGAGCGCGATCCCCAGCACGGTCAGCCGCCCGGGCGTCGACGCGAAGAATTCGACCCACGGGCGGCAGCGGACCACGGGCTCGACGAGCAGGTCCTCGTCGAGCGTGTGGGCTTCGGTGACGGCGTGCTCGCCGCGGTGGAACATCCGGTCCTCCTGCACCGCCACCGCCGTTCCGGTAAGAGCACCGATCCGGGCCGCGGGGCTGAATTCAGTGTGCACCGACGGTGCCGAGCGGCGCACCGACTCGGGAAACAGACACCGTAGGAAACCAGCACACCGCGGTGCGGCGGGTGAACGAGACGGCCAGGGTACCTCGAGCGCCATGCTAGGCGAGGTCATCCTGCGTGAGGGTCTCGGCCAAGCTGTACTTCTCGGAGCCGCAGACAACCCGATGGGCGCCTCCACACGCTCTATCGCTTGTGACTAGAGCTAGTACCTTCGGTCCTAGACGCGCTGGAAGCCTTTGTTGCTGAGAGCAAGCGTTCATTCAGAGACCGAGGTGACAGCAATAGGCCTCGGCGCCGCGGCTAGGGCTGGATCGGCATGCCCGACCAGCGGCGTAACGCACCGAGTCGAAAAGTCCATCGAGAAAACAAGGATCGTGGTCAGCCTGACCCGCGTGAGCCGTGCTGTCTCGGGCACCCTTGACCGTGCCGTCGAGCTATTCGGGTAAACACCAGCGCTCCCCGAGCGGTGACGCCGGCAAACTCCGCGATCGCATCGTGCTCGTGCGGATGTCCGCCGGTGACACACGCACCTCGACTACATTGCATGACGCCCAACACCGGTCATCCCGTTCACACGGTAGCAACCGCAGTCATGGTTTCCTACTAGCACGCTCAGATTCATCGGCGACAAAGTGAGCTTCGTCATGGATGGCTTCGCTTAGGTCTTGCGGGTCGGAAGGGCGGCTGACCATACGGGCCCGTGGATATGTGCGGCAGCATGATAGCTCGGCTGCACATTGGTGCGTTTGCCCGTTAACCGTCTCTGCGCAGCATCGATCGCTACGGTCGGCGAATTGGTCTTTGATCCACGATCAATCGTTGCTGTATACCCGCAGGAACACAGCGAGTGTACGGCGGATTTCGACGCGTGCCTCAATGCGTTGCCATGGTGCTCTCAGATGTTGCGCTGCTTATAAGTGCATGGTGATGCCGGGGCAGGAAGACAGCCACCGCGAGTGCTGCGATCGCCGATCCGGCAGCGACGGCCATGATGACGCGGAATGCGCTCTCGGTTGGGATGGCGGTGTTGCCCATGATGGTCGTCATCTGCGCGAGTACGACACCAGCGATGGCGCTGGCGAAGGACGTGCCCAGAGCACGCATAAGGGTATTGAAGCTATTGGCCGCCCCAGTCTGAGAGGCCGGGACCGCCGCCATGATGAGCGCGGGCATCGCGCCGTAGGCCAAGCCTGTACCGATACCGATGACCACTCCAGTCACGACCAGCTGCCAGATCGAGTGCAGCATGAAGATGCCAACTCCGTAGCCAACTGCGACGACGACGGCCCCGATCATCAGGGTGATCTTTGGGCCGTAGCTGTTGGTGAGGTGAGAGGAGACCGGGGCTGCGACGAGCAGTACCATGCCGAACGGCGCCATGACCAGTCCGGCGGTAAGCATGGAGCCGCCGAGGCCATACCCGGTGGCTTCGGGCAACTGAACGATCTGCGGCATGACCATGGTGGCAGCGAACATGGCGAAGCCGAAGACGATGGACGCGAGGTTAGTAAGTAGGACCTGGCGTCGCATCGAGACGCGCAGATCTACCAGCGGTTGGGTGGTACGTAGCTCCCACCATCCCCATGCCGCGAGTGCCAGGATCGTGACAGTGATCAGCGCAAGGATCAGAGCACTGGACCAACCCCACGCAGAGCCTTTCGAGATGGCCAGGAGCAAGGTAATCAGTGCGGTTGACAGGGTTGCGGCTCCGACGTAATCGAAGGTGCCGCCTGTACGGATCGGCGATTCTGGAATCACGAGAGTAACTAGGGCTGTCGCGAAAACACCGAGGACTGCTGATGTCCAGAACAGGAAGTGCCAGTCGGCGTACTCGGCGATCAGTGCGGCGATCGGAAGGCCGAAGGCACCGCCAACTCCGAGGGAAGCACTCATGACTGCGACAGCGCCGGCTAGTTTCTCCTTCGGCACTACGTCACGCATGACACTGATTCCGAGGGGGATGACGCCGGAGGCCAGGCCTTGCAGGGTGCGGCCGACGATGAGTGGAATCAAACTCGAACTCAACGCCCCGACGATCGAGCCTATGACCAGCAGTACCAGGCTGAGCAGCAACATTCGCCGCTTCCCGAACATGTCACCGAGTCGGCCCATCACCGGCGTGGCTACAGCCGCGGCAAGCAAGGTCGCGGTCACGGCCCATGCGGTATCGGATGCTGAGGCGTCGAGGTACTCGGGTAGGTGCGGAATGATCGGGATGACCAGGGTCTGCATTAGCGCGACGACAATGCCCGCGAGAGCCAGCGTAGCCACTATCGCGCTGGTCGCCGGAGGTTTTGTTGATTCAGTATCGACAGGAAGGGTTGACACGACATCTCCGATTGGATGGATGAATGGATGGGAGTGAATCAACTGTGTTCCGATGTGCACCGCCCCGTTCTTGTTAGGTGCAGCGTGCGTGGGCAGAACCTGATTCGTTCCTCTACGAGCTTCCTAGCGCCGTGGAGAGAAGGCAGCAGGCGGCGGGGGTCGGGAACATCAGTTCTTAATATATCCGGAGCCTGCTCCGCATAAACTAGGATAACCGGAGTAGGCTCCGCTTGCAACGCGCGGATGCACTCGTCGCATGAAAAGGAGGCGGCAGCGATGGCAGTCGAACAACGAGGCGCGGAAACGCGGCTGCGGGCAGACGCGCAGGAAAACTACGATCGACTAGTCGCCGCCGCCGGTCGGATGTTCTCCCTACACGGCACCGACGCGTCACTCAAGGCCATCGCCGAGGAGGCCGGAGTCGGAATCGGTACTCTCTATCGTCGCTTTCCGACCCGCGAGCAGCTAGTTGAAGCGGTGTACCGAAGTACAGTGACCGAAATATGCTATACAGCAACTAATTTGGTCGAATCTATGGAATCTCCCGTGGAAGCGTTCAGGGCTTGGGCGGGCCAGCTGGTCGAATTTCTGGTGAGCAAACGCGGGATGGCCGAGGCATTGCAATCAGTATGGTCAGCCGACGACGATTTTCGAGTGGAGACTCGACAACGGTTGACCGATGCACTGGAGGCCTTACTTCGGGAAGGCAATGCCGCTGGGGCCCTGCGCGCCGACGTCGATGCACTGGACGTGTTGCGGGTAATCGGTGGCATCTCTTACGCAGCAGATGATTCCGTTCACGCACTGCGGCTTCTCGACCTCCTCATCGACGGTTTGCGACCAAGGGTCTCGCGATGATCATTGCGTATATTCGTGTGGAATGACCGAGCCTTAGTAGTTGCTGCGGAATCGGGTGTTGATCGTGGCCATTTGCGGCCATCTGGTCCGGTCCCTTCCTGCAATTTCCAGCGCAGCGAGCTCTTCGTTGATTCCGGGGGCGTCGGTATGTTTGTGATGGTGCCCGATTGTCATGCCTTTCGTAGCGGAGACGCGTCATAGATGAGTTGTCGCGGATCACCCGCCGCGGCATCGAGCGAAACGATCGCCTCGGCCGGTACCGAGGGACGATCGAACGCACCATGCGCCCGGCTCACCGGCGACCGGCGCATGACCATCCGCTACGAGCGCCACGGCGAACACTTCGCCGACCCTTCTTACCGCGGTCGACCAGCTCGGATCCGTCAGTAAGCCAAACCTTTTCGTCCGCACGCTTGCCGCGTCCAGGATCGCTGCCGGTACCGACGGCGGCTGCGCGAACGAGGCATCGATCGATCGCGACCCGCCCACACACCGTCTCCGTCGCATCGAGTCTTGGGCGCGACCGGGGCGAGCACCCATGTGCCTGGGTGCGGGATGGGGAGCGCAGCGGGCCGGGGAGCGTCCGAGTCTGTTTCTACGACGTGCACCGGGCGAGAGTGTTCGGAATCGCTGCCACCAATGGTTGCAGCATCGTGCGCGTGTCCCTCATCGACCAGCGCTGTCCCGACCTCAAGGTGAGCAGTTCGGCATCGCTAGGCGCGGCCGGCGGGGAGCAAGGGGTGTCCGCATCAACCGCACGCTAGAGATTGCGGACCCATCCACCGAAAGGTAGACCAACCATCCAGGTCCGATGGGAGCCAAGCGCGGCAGCCGAGGTTACCCAAGCGCCCCAAGCGGACCAGCAAAAATTTCTGCGCTTTGTTCAGATAAGAACATGCTGTATGAATAGGTAATATCTGTATGAATAAATCACCGTGACCGTGGCGTGTAGTGGCGGTCAGCGATGCTTCTGTAGGTCGAGAAGCATCAGCCACGACAAAGGAGTCAAGATGGCAGGACGCATGGAAGGCAAAGTTGCCTTCATCACCGGCGCAGCTCGAGGACAGGGCCGCAGTCACGCGGTGCGCCTGGCCGAGGAGGGGGCCGACATCATCGCTGTGGACATCTGCGAGACGATCCCGCAGCTCGAGGGCTACTACCCAGGCACCACCGAGGACGACCTGGCCGAGACGGTCAAGCTAGTGGAGAAAACCGGCCGTCGAATCGTTGCCGAGAAGGCCGACGTGCGAGACATTGCTCGACTCGAACAGGTTGTTAAGCAGGGCGTAGCGACGCTGGGCGGGCGGCTGGACGCCATCATCGCCAATGCTGGAATTGCCATTGGCAATCACTGGCACGGCTACTCCCAAGACGAGTGGCAAGTCACTATCGACATCAATCTCACGGGGGTCTGGAATACGGTGCGTGCCTCTGCTCCTGCGATGGTTGACGCAGGCAACGGTGGCTCGATCGTCCTGGTCAGCTCGACCAACGGCATGAAGGCGGGCCCCTTCGCAGCTCCCTACAACGCGTCGAAGGCGGGCGTCACCGCTCTCGCAAAGACTTTTGCCATGGAGTTGGCAGACCACGGCATCCGGGCCAACTCCATCCACCCGGGCCCGGTCGACACCCCGCTGGGAAACCGAGCCGGCGGCGGCATCCAGGAACTCGATGCAGAGAACCCGGGGCTTCTCGCTATGTACAGCAATTGGAAGAAGGGCAACCCCGCATTCATGGATCCCCTCGAGATCTCCAACGCGATCCTCTACCTCGTCTCGGACGAGTCCACGTGGACGACCGGGCTCGCGATGGCTGTCGACGGCGGTACGACTGTCTACTGACGAGGCCGTTCCCGGGCAGCAACCCGGACCAAAGGAACGAGCCCCGGGACGAAGGAGGCGGGTCCACACCCAACCTTCACCCGGGGCTCGCGCCGTTGCGGAACGCGGTCATGCGCCGTAGTTGCGCTCCTTCAGCTCCTTGCCGTATTCGTCGAAGTTCTGGGTGATGTTCTGCGCGGACTGCACACGGCCCGCCATGCCTTCGGCGAACAGTGCCCCAGTTCCGACCATCATTTGGGCGTGCAGCACATAGTTGTTCAACCACTTCTTCGCGGACCGCAGGCTGAACTGGTTGTAGGACAGCAACTTCTGCACCATGGTGTCGACTTCGGCCTCCACCTGGTCGGCTGGCACGGCTCGGTCGATGAGACCCATCTCCACGCCTTCCTTGGCGGTGCACACCCGGTCCAGTAGGAGGAACTCGCGAGCGCGCCCCAGTCCGATTCGCAGTGGCCAGACCACCGATCCGCCGTCGCCAGGGGGGCTACCCCACTTCGCCATGTGCGGGTCGCTGAAGGTCGCATCATCCGCAGCCACGACGAAGTCGCAGCCGAGGGCGATCGCTGCGCCCAGGCTGTGCGCGCCTGGGGCGTAGACCTTTGCGATCGTCACCTTCTCGCATGCAATGAGGTCACGGTTGAGGTCGTCGGTTTCCTTGAGGGTGAGGAGACTCCGCTCGATGTTTCCTGCGTGGCTGTGCAGCCACTCCTGGTCGTACATCTTCGGGTTGAGGAACGTCCGGTCCTTGCCGGTGACGACCACGACGTTGGCGTCCGACTCGTGGGCGATTCGGAAGACTTTGCCCAAGGCCGCGTGTGTGGGACCGTCGAGGCCCCCGATCTCAATGGTGAAGATGCCGTTCTCGTTCGTAATTTCGAGTTGGCCCAAGTCACCGTATACCTGCGTCATTTCTTTCAGATCCTCTCGATAATCGTCGCGTTTGCCATGCCGCCGCCCTCGCACATGGTTTGGAGGCCATAACGGCCACCGGTCGCCTCGAGGTGGTTCAGGAGAGTCGCCATGAGGCGGGTGCCGGAACCGCCCAGGGGGTGGCCGAGTGCGATCGCGCCACCTCTCGGGTTCAACTTGGCAGGATCGGCGTGGAGGTCGGCGGCCCAGGCGAGGGGCACGGGCGCGAAGGCCTCGTTGACCTCATAGGCATCGATGTCGTCGATTGACAGGCCCGTGCGGGCCAGCACCTTCTCGGTCGCCGGAATCGGTCCGGTCAGCATTATCTCCGGATCAGAGCCGACGACGGCAAAGGAGTGCAGGCGAGCCCGGGGAGTCAGGCCCAGTGCGCTGGCCTTCTCCTCACTCATGATCAAAGCTGCCGATGCGCCGTCGGTGAGCGGCGAGGAGTTGCCGGGTGTGATCACCCAGTCGATCTCCGGGTAGCGCTCGCCCATGGCCGGATCCTCGAAGGCCGGCCGGAGTCCAGCGAGGCCCTCAGCGGTCGTGTTCGCGCGCACGGTCTCGTCAACCGTGTGCTGGCCACCGTTCGGGAGCGCGACCGGGACGATCTCGTTGTCGAATCCGCCGGAGGCCGCCTGCTCGGTGGAAAGGCGGTGCGAACGGGCAGCGAACTCATCGAGCTTCTCGCGGTCGAACTTCCATCGCGATGCAATCAACTCGGCGCCGATGCCCTGGTTCGGCAGGCTCGGGAACCGCTTCGCGAGCGGGCCGAACGGTTCACCGCCAGCCGACGTTGCGCCCATCGGCACCCTGCTCATCGACTCCACACCGCAGGCGATGGCGACGTCGTATGCACCCGCGATGACGCCCTGTGCCGCGAAGTGCACGGCTTGCTGGCTGGAGCCGCACTGGCGGTCCAGCGACGTGCCGGGCACGGATTCGGGGAAGCCGGCGACGAGGAGGCCGGTGCGGGCAATGTTGAGGGCCTGGTCACGGGTTTGACTGACGCAGCCCGCGATCACGTCGTCGACCAGCGCGGGATCGATTCCGGTGCGGGCGACGAGGGCGGTGAGAACGGTGGAGAGCAAGTCGACCGGGTGAACTTCTGATAGCCCACCTCCCGGCTTCCCTTTGCCCGAGGCGGTGCGGACGATGTCGACGATGACGGCTCTGGTCATGCCGGACTCCCTAATTCGGTGGGTTATCTAAATCAGTCTTCGGTCCTGCGGCCGAACGCGGCGGGTGCTGAAACCGAAGGTTTACGTGGCGGTTGATCAGGAATTCTCCGTTCCCGCGGCGCCGACACTACGCCCGGTGAACGCCTCCACTGCTTCGCGGAAGTCCGACGAGGCGAGCCGGACCGCCTGCTCCTTCGCCTCCCGCTGGAGTGCGCTGTCGAGGCCGGTGAGGGCGTACTCGTTGAGCAAGGCCTTCGTCCGGGTGATGGCGGTCCGGTGGCCGGCAGCGAGGTCGACCGACCACTCGGCGACGGTCGCCTCGAGCTCGGCCTGCTCGCAGACCGCGGAAATAAGCCCCGCCGCCAGCGCGTCGTCAGCGGTCACGCGCTCGCGCCGCAGCAGAATCCGCATAGCTCTCATGCGCCCAACGGAGGCAGCCAGGGTCGCCGTGACGCCCCCGTCCGGGATCAGTCCCAATCCAGCGAAAGGGAGGACGAAGTGCGACCGCACGGTCGCGACCACGAGATCGCTGGCAAGGGCCAATGATGCCCCCACACCGACGGCGGGGCCGTCGATGGCAGCGATCACCGGCTGTGGGGCGCGCACCAGCCCTGATACCGCGCGTGCCGCGGTCCTCAGCATCGTGTCGGCGGCACCGACGATTTCGTCCATGCCCGCACCCAGGTCTCCGCCGGCGCAGAAGCTGTCTCCCGTGCCACCGAGAACGATGCATCCAACCGAAGTGTCTGACGCTGCTTGCTCGATTCGGTCGCTCAGGAGTTTCATCGTCGCGAGGTCGATCGCATTGCGTCGGGCCGGCCGGTTCAGCGTCACGCGGGCAATCCCGTCGTCGACGGAATAGAGAACGGCGTCCTCCGTCATCGCGGCGCCATCTGGATCGCACCGTCGAGACGGATCGTGTCCCCCTCGAGAATCGGGCTGCCGATGATGGCGGCCATGAGGCCGCGGGCTCCCTCGGACACGAGTGGTGGCTTGCCCTGAACCTGCATCCGTTGTGCCTCCGTTGTGTTCGAAGTCGGGGATTGCGCGCTGACTAAGGGGGTTCGGTCGACCCCGAGTCGACGTGGATCCGGCTCGGAGTGCATCGCAATGGTGTGGATTAGTCGAAGGTGACCTTGAGGTCGTCAGTCGTGGGCAGCGCCTGGCATCCGAGGACGTAGCCATCGGATTGGTCGTCGGGATCGAGCCCTTCGGTCGCGGCCATGGTTACTTCGCCCTTGTCGACATGAACGGTGCAGGACCCGCACCAGCCCTCCCGGCAGGCATGGGGCGCCTCGATTCCGTGCTCGAGCAGCACCTCGACGAGATTCTTCTTGCGTGGCCAGGCGAGCCGGTGCGTCTTGCCGTCGAGTTCAACCTCGACGTTCGCAGCATCCTCGTCTCCGGGAGTATCGGTCCCGGAGACAGGTGGTTCCGGCTCGAAGGGGTCATTGGTGAGGGAGCGGTACTCCTCGCGGTGAAGATGACGGTTCGGGATGACCGCCGCGGCAACGACATCCATGAACGGTGCCGGACCGCACGTCCAGACGTCACCCTCGTGAAGCTCGTCGGCCCATTGCGAGATCGCCTCTGCGCTCGGCAATCCTCTTTCTTCCTCGAACCAATGGAATACAGAGAACCGATCTGGATGTTCCCGTGCCATGCGTTCGAGTTCGGCCGCGAAGATCGTCGACTCGCGGTCACGATTGGCATAGAACAGGGCGACTCGACCATCCCCCGACTCCATCATCCACCGCAAAATCGACATGACGGGGGTGATGCCGCTGCCCGCTGCAGCAAGCAGAACATCGGCGCCGGGGTCGGGCACGGTGAAACTGCCACTGGGTGGCAGCACTTGAAGCCAGACACCCTGCTCCGCGTTTCGGGTAAGCCATTCGGAGGCGTATCCGCCTTCGATTCGCTTGACCGTGATCGTCGTACCGCGTCCGGGCGGGCTCGAAAGGGAATAGCAGCGGGCCACGTGTGGAACCCGCTCGGAGGGCACGGCCACCGTGATGAACTGTCCCGCACGATGGTCGAACGCAGCGTGCAGATCGGAGGGAACCTCGAAGGTGATGGACACCGCGTCGGCAGTCTCACGACACACCGCGGCGACCTCGAGCTTGCTTCCCAAGAGGACCAGATCGTGAGTCGTGCTGTCAGACATGGGCATCCTGCCTTGCGTAATTTGAGTGGTCACCCGATCTGGGGGAGATCGACTCCGGCCTCACGGAATGTTTCGACGAGCGCTACCCGCAGTCGCATGCTGAGCGAGGATTCCTGGGAACGCAGGTAGGCATCCAGGACCGCCCGCTCACGTCGCGTCAGTGGGAACGACAGATAGACGTTGGACCAGACCAAGGATTCACCGTCGGTCTCCGGGTCGGGGTCGATGTGCGGATCGCCGGTCACGACTTCGAGCCGGCCCTTGGCAGTCCGAGGCGGCGTTCGGCCAGCACTCCGCGAAGCACCTCGCTGGTGCCGCCGTATATGGTCGTGACGAACGAATGTCGATAGACGTGCTCGATCTCCCGGTCCAGATCCCGCGCACGGGCTGCACCACGAGCGCCGAGCGAATCCAGAAGTTGGGAAGAGTGCTTCAACAGCGTCTCTGTCCCATACAGCTTGGCCATGGTGCCTTCGAGGTTGGCCGGGCGGCCTTCTGCACGCAGCCCCGTCGTTCGGATCCCTAGAAGACGGGAGACTTCCGTGGCGGTTGCCGCCCGGCCGAGCCGGCGAAGCATGTGAGGGGTGATCTCTTCCGGGTTCTCGCCTGCCCAGTCGACGACGAGGTCGAGGAGGCGCTGCACCTCGGCGGCGAACTCGCCGCCACGCTCGAAGTCCAGCGCCACAATCATGGTTTGCCAACCACCGTCGACTTCACCGACCAATGCGTCGTCGCCCACGACGACGTTGTCGAAGACCGACATGTTGGACTTCTCGCCCCCGAGGGTGTGGACCGGCGAGAACGAGATACCTGGGGTCGACGTCGGGACGAGGAACAGGCTCAGCCCGCGGTGGCGCGGCACATCCGGGTTAGTCCGGGCAAGAACGAAGACATAGGTCGCAACCTCGGCAGAGGTGGTAAAGGCCTTCTCGCCGTTGATGACCCACTTGCCATCCTCGCGCCTGGTGGCACGCGTGCGCACCGCGGCGACGTCGGATCCTACGCCCGGCTCCGTGTAGCCCAATGCGATGATCGTCTCTCCGGCCAGCACGCCCGGGAGCACGCGGTCGCGTAGCTCTCGGGAACCCATCCGCCGAATCGTCTCGGCCACGAGCATCGTCGTCGAGTACGCCGCCAGCGGGGCACCAGCCCGCGCAGCCTCCTCTGTGACGACATCCATTTCGTGGGGGCTGAAGTCCTGCCCACCTTCGTCTACGGGCCACGCTGCGCCGAGGATGCCAGCGGCTGCCAGGCCTCGATGGAAGGCCTGGCTGTGGAGGGTGCCTGATTCGGCGACCTTACGCCGCTCCTCGTCCGTGAAGTGCTCACGGATGATGGCGCGGACCTGTGCCCGGACCTCCTCGGTCCGCGGGCTGGGGGTGAAGTCCATGGGCTACTGACCTCCCGCTGTCTCAAGAAACTGCCGGCCGATGCGTTCCCAGAGGGTGTCCGGGTCGCCGCCCGCCAGGGTCCACCCCTTGGCGCGTCGGACATAACGGTGGATCGCGTATTCCAGGGCGACGCCGTACCCACCGTGGTAGTGCAGGCTCACCGATGCAGCCGTCTGGGCCGCTTCACCTGCCTGCGCATATGCCATGGCGGCGCGCGCCTGCCATGTCGGGCTGCCCTGATCGGCTTCCCATGCAGCCTCCATAAGAAGCAGTTCCGCGCCCTCGACGTCCGTTGCCGCATCGGCCAGACCGTGCTGCACCGCCTGGAACGTTCCGATCGGCACGCCGAACTGGTGTCGAACCTTCGCGTAGTCGACCCCGATGCGGATGGCTTGGTCACCGAGACCGACCAGTCCGGCAGCGGTGGCGACGCGCCACCACCCCCGAACATCTTCGAAGATCTGTCGCGCGACCTCACCCGTCGCGAGGACCGTCCGCGAGCCGGCATCGACGGCGCGGTCGGCCATCGCCAGGAATCCGAGGTCGCCGGTCTCTCCTCGCCGTGGTTCTGACTGGAGGGCGACGAAGTCGTCACCGTCGAGCGCGAGTACGACGTCTGCGATCCCGCCGGCAACCACGTGACGGGCGATCCCATCGCGAACCGGCTCGAGCGCGACGGTGGCGATGACGCGGCCGGCAGTCACATCGGCCGCGAGGTCGCTGGCTTGGGGCGCTGCTGCGAGAGCCCGCAAGGCAACTGCCCCTTCGATGATCGGGACGGGGGCGAGGTGTCGACCTGCCTCTCGTGCCAGGAGCGCCAGGCAGACGATGCTCCCGTCCTCGGCCTGGTTGGCGATGCCGAGTGAGTCCAGTGAGACAAGCAGCTGCCAGAGTTTCTTGTCGAACGCCTCCTCGGCGCCGCTCGTCGAACCGCGGCGCTCGGCTTCCTTCTCGAAGAGCGTGGCAAAGGCGCTTCGAACGGCTTCCTCGTCCTCCGTCAGGCGCAGGTCCATCGAAATGCTCCTTCTCGCTGGGGCAACGTCGCCTGCATCAGTTATCGCCTTCCGGATAGAACTGGCTTGCCCACCGACGGAAGTCGAGCACTGCGCTCTCCCCCGTTGCGAGCCGCGGCTTCGGACGGTAGAGCTTGGTCTCCCAGATCGGGATGTCCTCTACGATCTGACTGCTGAACTCCTTCATGAAAGACTGTCCGTAGCGCGAGGGACCGGACTCGTCGCCCGGCACGAAGAAGACGTGGCGGGCAAAGAGCGTCTCGTCGTCGATCGGCGTTACGGCGAAGAGGGTTCGAGCTCCACCCGCTCCGACGAGCCGCACCAGGCTGATGCCCAGGCCCCACAGCACGGACTCGACCGCGCCCTCGACGCTTCCTCGTCCGGTCTCCATCGTGACTGCCGCCGTGGCCCGGAACATCGGACCGTCCTCCACGAGCTCGACGGCACCGAAGCCCGGCACACCGTGCACGAATTGGAAGTGCGAGACATCGACCGCGTTCTCGAGGATCTCCTGCACGTGGGTGCGGATCGTCCAACTCTGCTCGGACACGACACAGATGAACTCGGGATCGTCGGCCTCGGGCAGCTGCGGCGGGAACCAGTCGGGTTCACGACCTTCGGCGTCGTACCAGACGAAGATCTGGCCGTTGCGCTCGGCCGAGGTCCACACCTTCTGGCGGGCACCGCGCTGCGGCTTGTCCCGGTAGGGAACCTCCACGTTGCGACCGTCGCAGTCGTACTTCCAGTGGTGGAACGGGCAAACCAGCCGGTCGTCCTCCACGAAACCGCCCTGACCGATATTTGCGCCCATGTGCGCGCAGTACGCGTCGAAGACCCGGGCCTCACCACCGTTCGCGGGACGCCAGCAGACGAGTTCCTGTCCGAACCAACGCATCCTGTGCAACGCACCGGGAGCAATGTCGTTCGACGCCGCTACGCGGTACCAGCTGGAGGGAAACGCCGGGAGCTTGATCCGCTCGGCGGTGGCAAGGCCCGTGGCGGGGTACGGCGACGGGGTGAAGGTCTCCTGCGATGTCATTGTTGTCATCTCCTGCATCTGCGGCGGCTCACGTCGTCGCAGACCCCGAAATCCCGGGGCGTGCGCGCGAACACTGCGTCGGCTACGACATTGCGCAGCCCAGCAACGTTAACGTTTTTGCCTTAAAATTGTCAACGAGTACAAATTTTGACAAGCTGCGCAATGGTCAGCGCACCGCCCATCGGCGGACAAACTTGCCTACCTCATCGAGCGCGTGTTCAGTCTCCGGAAAGTCAGCGAACAACTGGTAGGCGTGGCACATCTGATAGGCGATCTGCAGGTCCACCTCGCACCCAGCACGACGCGCAGCAGACGCGACCCGGATGGCATCGTCCACGATCAATTCGCTGCTTCCCGCCTGCACCAACAGCGGGGGAAATCCCGCAAAGTCGGCAAAGCAGGGAGAGGCGAGCGGATCCCGCGCATCATGCCCCTGAAGGTAGCCCCGCGCCAGTGACGCATAGGCAGCGGGTTTGCCCATGGGGTCGATGTCGGCATTGCGCCTGAAGCTCTCGGAGTCGAAGGTGAGGTCCGCCCACGGCGACATCGCGATGACCCCCGCCGGGACGCATCGCCGTTCGTATTGTCCCTCGCGCATCTCGTCGCGCAACCGCAGCGCCGCCGAAATGGCAAGCCCACCACCGGCAGAGTCACCCGAGAGGAAGACCGGACCAGCATCCCCGGCGGTCAGTGCGTGAAAGACCCCGACCACCTCCTCGAGGGCCCGACCGACGGCATGCTCTGGGCTCAACGAGAAGTCAGGAAGAAAAACACGAGTGCCTGATGCCCGACTGATCCGTGCCGCAAGGTCCCTGTGGCTTACCGAGGATCCGTTGGCAAATCCACCTCCGTGCAGGTGGATCACCATGGCGCTCGGAGCTCCCGGAGCAGTTACCCATCGTCCCGGGATCCCGCCGACGGTGGCGGGCTTCACCAGGATGTCCGGACCCGGTTCGGGCCACATTGCGTCGACCTTTGCCCGGATCTCGCCGATTGACGGCCTCGATCCGAAGTCGAGTGAATTGTTGAGCTCCTTGACTGCTCGTACGACGTCGTCAGAGGCCACGGTGCGCTCCTTTACCCAGGGTGCTCATCGGGATCCGCTTCTGCGAGATCACTTCCTCACGTCGTAGTCCGAGATGTCCGCGGGCAGGAGGCGTGCGTAGTACTCGTCGACGGTCCATGGCATCTGGACTCCCGACCTGCCGTGCTCGTTGACGAAGTATCCGCCCTTGCCTTCGGACTCATAGATCAGCCCGTGCACGGCGTCGTCGATCTCTTCGTTATAGGCATCGTAGGCGGACCTTTTGACCTCGACCTCGCGGAAACCACCCTCGATCTGGGCAATCAGCATCTCGGAGACGTACTGGGTCCACAGGTCGACATACATGAGGAAGCCACCACCGCCTCGGCCCTGGGAATTCGGCCCGTATACCGAGTAGAAGTTGGGGAACCCGGGAATGGTCATGCCCAGGTATGCGCGGGCGCCGTCCTTGCTCCACAGGTCATCGAAACTCGTCCCGCCCCGACCATGGAACTCCGCCGGGTAGAAGTAGCGCGACACCTCGAACCCGGCAGCGGCGACGATCAGATCGAGTTCGACGAGTTCTCCCGCATTGGTGACGATGCCGTCCGGGACGATCTCCCGAATTCCGTTCGTGTTCAGGTCGACATTGTCGCGCATGAGTGCGTCGTACCACCCGCTGTCGACCACGATCCGCCGGGCAAGGGGTGCGTAAGTCGGTACCAGCTTGGCTACTAGTTCAGGGTCATTTCTGACCTTCTCGGCGACGTAGTCCGAGAGCAGCTTGCGCAGGACGTCGTTCTTCTCGCTGATCACCCCACCGCTGGCCTGCCAGTAGGGGTCGGTGACCTGCACGTCCTGCATCGAGAGCGTGGCGATGAACTGGCTGTACGTCGCCCAGTTCCAGTAGTAGGGCATGTTCTCCAACAGCCAGCGGGTGTGTTCCTTGACTTTGCGTTTGAGTCCCGGAGTCTCGACGATCCAGCTCGGGGTCCGCTGGAAGGCCGTGACGTGCTTGGCTGTCTCGGCGATCTTCGGGAGGATCTGGGTGCCCGTGGAGCCGGTCCCGATGACCGCAATGCGCTTGCCGCTCAACTCCAGCGACGGGTCCCAGTTCGCGGTATGCACCACGTTGCCGGCGAAGCTCTCCAGGCCGGGGAAGTTGGGCATCTTGGGGGTGGCGAAGAGTCCGGTTGCGGTGATGAGCACGTTGGCTGAGTACTCGCTGGTCTCGCCGGCGGAGTTGCTCGCCGTGACGCGCCAGGTGGAGGCAGCGCCGTCCCACGTCGCATCGACGACCTCCTG
This sequence comes from Rhodococcus koreensis, assembly GCF_900105905.1. GTDB lineage: Bacteria > Actinomycetota > Actinomycetes > Mycobacteriales > Mycobacteriaceae > Rhodococcus_F > Rhodococcus_F koreensis. The sequence goes on from NZ_FNSV01000005.1 coordinate 124,721, forward strand.
GTCGAAGACGATGCGCTCGTCCACCCCGTGTTTGCGGGCGACGGAGTCCATGTAGTCCTTGATCGCCGCCTGAGTTGGGAAATACTCGTCGAAAACGTAGCGCTTTTCGAACTTGTATTGGTAGACGAGGAAGTTCGTGTCCACCCGCACATTGGGATAACGGTGGCGATGCCAGGTCCCGCTCAGGTCGTCGAGGCGTTCGAGAATCGTGTGATTGATGCCGAGACGGCTGAGCTTGATGGACATGGCGATGCCGCTGGCGCCGGCGCCGATGATGAGGACGTTGAAGTCGTCGAGCGATTCCGGTGCCTCAGGGGTACTCCAGCGTGGGTCGCGCGGGAACTCCTCCAGGCCCAGTTCTCCCCGATAGGCCTGGAACTCCTTGTCGGTCAGTGGGCCGCCCTGGAACAGTTCCATGAGGCGCCGCATCTCGGAGTCGCTGGGGACGTCGATGCGGGGACCATGGTTTTCGTTATCGGAGAGGAACGCGAACGCCTTTGCCCGGACCGTGACGAGGTCCTCGTCGGACAAGGACGGCCACTGGAATACACCACCGCGGAGGGCAACCCACTCGACCCGCATCTCCGCGAGTTCTGCGTCACCTGTGGCCTGGTAGAGCGCCAGGCGCAGTGCGTTCGCGTCCGCCTTCTCGACGGCGGCCTTAATCAAATCATCAGTACTCAAGATCATCGCGTCCAAACGGGGACGGTCACCGCCAGAGGCCGGTGACGGGTGGGGTTCTCGGCTCGACAACCGAGCGGCTGATTGAACTTATCACTGTGTCATAAGATGAGCAATCCGTAATACACCTGCAATATGCAGCATCTGCCCGGTCTCAAAGCGAGAATGTGGTCACAGTTCGCTTGTAGTCGAATCCCTGTCCGACGGTCATGGACCTGTCCGCCGCGAGGCGGTCCCACAGCTCCGCGGCACTACCCTGAACCTCGTAGACAGCCGCAGAGTCGTGCAGGTCATCGACACCGTGGGTCAGTGAAGCACTCAACCGATAACGCACCACCGAGCTGACCTCCGGATAACGTTCGAGGATCTCCGGAATGTGAACCTCGTCGTACCACCGCTCGAACTCGTCGAGCCTTCCCGAGCGAGCCTTCGCCAGGACCGTCAGTCGCTGGATAGTCATGCTGGAACCTCCTGGTAGTTCGTCTGTGCCAGAACGCGACCGGCCCGGATTCCTGCTTGCATGGCATCTGCTGCGGCGCGGAGGGAGAGCGAGTCCCGGACCCACTGCTCCGCGGGATACTCGGTGAGGTAGCCATAACCGCCGTGTACCTGAAGCGCCGCCGCGCTCACCTCCACCGCCGCATCGCAAGCGGTCGCAAGAACGCCTGCCGCTTGCGAAACGTCGGAGGCATCCGCCTCGAGGGCAGCCGCCACTGAGCTCGCAACCAGCGCGGCCTGTCGTTGCAGCGTGGCGCGGATGACCGGCAAGTCGGTCAGCGGCCCACCGAACTGTTCCCGATGACGGGCGTAGTCCACGGCCTGATCCACCGCGGCGCTTGCGATGCCTGTCGCCACGGCCGCAGCACCGAGCCAAGCACTACTCCGAACTTCGTCGGCGAGGTTGCCCAGGGAGATGCCCGCACCGTTGATACCAACGCTGACCGTCCTTGCTCCGTCCAGTCCGGATCGCCGTACCGGTGAGCTCTGCTGGATCGTGGGGGACGCGAGCCACACTGCCTCGTCGCCGTCGAGAAGCACGATCGAGTCGAGTGCACTCGCAGGATCAACGCGGTGGATCGTTCCGACGTACGACGTGTCGTTGCGGTCCAATCGGACAGACATCGCGGCTGCATCGACGGCCACCACGACCTGGCTCCCTGACCGGACAGCCTCGGCGTGCTCGCGAGCCTCCGTGGGGCCCGCGTCCAGTGCCGTCAATGCGGCACGGGTCTGGGCGCACGCCCAGCCGAGTGCCGGCCAGCTCCGACCGATGAGACTGAGCACGAGTTGGGAGACCCGCTGGGGGTTCCCGTCGTCCTCGGCATCATCGATCATCCAGAGCCCGAGTCCGCCGAGTTCGGCGCGGAGCGCATCGGCCACAGCCGGCTGGCCGTCATTGATCTGGCCTCTGTCACCGGCAAGCCGAGCGAACAGATCGACGATCGCCTCCTCCTCGGCGCGCAGGCGGGGCCCCCGCCAGGTCATGACCAGAACCGGCCTGCGTCGGGCTCACGGCGCCCGGCGAACGCATCGCTGAGCTCGTGCGCCTCCTGGGTGGACAGATACAGGGTCAGCATCTGGTCGTGCGCCATGCGCGCCTGACCCGAGACTCCGTTGTGCCGCGCGGAGAAGGCACCCTTCAGGCCTGCCAGAGCCATCGGGCTGCGGGTTGCGATCTCCCGAGCGATCTCACCGGCCCGTGTCAGAAGTTCGTCTCCCGCCACGACCTCGTTGGCCAGTCCCATCTCCAGGGCCTGTGCCGCCGTGAACTTCTGGTTGAGGTACCACATCTGTTTCGCGCGCTTGCGGCCGATTGTGTCCTCGAGGTACCACGTGCCGTAGCCGGCGTCGAAGCTGCCGACCATTGGTCCGACCTGGCGGAACACTGCGTGCTCGGCCGCAATGGTGAGGTCGCAGACGGTGTGCAGGACGTTGCCGCCGCCGACCGCAAAGCCGTTCACAGCAGCAATCACGGGCTTGGCGATGGTGTCGATGGCCTGATAGACGTCGATGATCGGGAGCACCTGGGATTGGTCGAGCGACTTCATTTCGTCGTGCTCTCCGCCGATGCAGAAGAACTTGCTGCCGGAGCCAGTGAGGATGGCGACCCGCAGTTCGGGATTGATCCGGAACCGTTGCAGGGCGTCGCTGAGTTCCAGGCAGGTTTCTGCACGGAGCTTGTTGCCTGCCTCTTCGCGGTTGATGGTGATCGTGACGACGGGGCCTTCGACGTCTACGACGATGTCTTGGTAGTCAGTCATGCCTTGTTGCCTTCCTTCTCAGCTGGATCAGGGGTGCTGGCGTGCCGTGGTGCAGGTTGGCCCGTGCCCAGGCGGCACAGGAGCGGGGGCGGTGCGAACCGGCCGTCGTGCGTCGCCTCGTAGGCCGCCGTGGTTGCGGCTAGATGACGCTGAACACCGATTTCCTCCAGCATCTGGAACGGTCCCTTGCGATAGCCGAGCCCGAGCTTGACGGCGATGTCGATGTCGTCTGCCGTGGCCAGTTCGTCGTCGTACGCCTGGACGACGTCGTTCAGATAGGGCAGGAACAGCCAGTCCACGAGGAATCCCGGGTTGTCCTTCACGACCACCGAGCCCCGTTCGAGTCGCTCAGCAACCTTGCCGACTTCCTCGACGAGGGCCGTGTCGGTCTGCTCGGCGGCGACCACCTCCACGAGTGCGGCGGCAATACCCTCGTGCCCCCAATGGAGACCGACCAGTTGGGCAGGATCGGAGACCGCTGTCGCAAGCTCGGTCACGGACTGGGTGGATGTGGTCGTTACCAGGATCGACTCCGCGAGAGCAGCTTTGGACATGGCTCGCAGCACGTCGGACTTGTCCTCCTCCGCCACCACTTCGATGAGCAGATCAACTGCGAGCGCCGGCAATTCGTCCTCCGAGGGCGAGATCACCTGTACATCGAACCCGTAGCGGGCGAACAGGTCGGCGAGACCGGTCGCCCGGTGAGCATCGCCGATCACTGCAACCGATTGTGTGGTAGTCACCAGTCGTCCCTTCATGATCCGAACAGCCGGGTGTTGTCGTACTCGTAGAAGCCTCTGCCGGTCTTGCGACCGAGGTCGTTGGCAGCGACCATCCGTTCCACCATCGGCGGGGGGAAGAACCGAGGTTCTCGCAGTTGCTCGTAGAGTCGGGTGGCCACTTGCTGGTGGATGTCCATGCCGACGATGTCCAGCAATTGGAAGGGCCCCATGGGGTGACCGAGGCGTGACTTGACCGCGGCGTCGATTCCATCGCGCGTTCCCAGGCCCGATTCGAGCGCATCGATGCACCGGTTCTCCCACGGAATGAGGAAGCGGTTCACGATGAACCCTGGCCGGTCCTTGGTGACCACCGAGGTCTTGTCCAGCCCTTCCAGGAAGCTCACGGTGGCGTCGTGGGCCCATGAGGCGGTGTGCCTGCCGTCGGCCACTTCCACGAGGCTCATCAGGGGAGCTGGGTTGCAGTAGTGCGTGCCTACGACTCGCTCGGGGTGCCGGGAGCCGGAAGCGATGCCGGTCACCGAAAGGGTGGAGGTGTTGGTGTGGAAAAGAGTTCGGTCAGAGACGATTTCGTCGAGTTGGCCGAATAGGTCCTTCTTCAATGTGAGATCCTCGAACACTGCTTCCACGACGACGTCTGCGAGAGCCAGATCGGAGATCTGTGTGGTACCTCGAAGGCGCGCGGTGGCTGCATCGGCGTCCGCCTGGGTGATCTTGCCCTTGCGGACCCCCGTCTCGAAGAAGCCACGGACGGTGTCGATTCCTCGCGCGAGGCCCGATTCACTGATGTCGTAAAGCAACGTCGGATGTCCGGCACGGACCATCACCACGGCGATGCCCGATCCCATGGTTCCCGCGCCCAGAACGGCGACGGTCTTGCGAGCACCCTCGCTCATGCACTTACCTCCTGTTTCTGCGTGACGCCACGGCTTCCCGGAACCTTGGCGGTCGCAGTGCGATTGATCTCCCGGCCGATGAGGAGTCGTTGGACCTCGTTGGTGCCGTCATAGATTTGAGTGACCTTGACGTCCCGGAGGCAGCGTTCGACTCCGACGTCGGCCAGGTCGCCGAGCGGCCCGAGGATTCGTGCGCACTCTGCCGCAACATCCCAACCCAGGTCGGTGCAGGATTGTTTCATCATCCCGATCAGGCCGGTTGGGACATCCGGATTGTCGTCCACGTGGCGCGCCACGGCGATCAAGAGAAGTCGCCCCTGAACGATCCGTCCACGAAGGGTTGCCAGTGCAAACAGGTGTTCGTCGGCCAACCGCCCGGGCGACACGCACCGCAACGCGTGAAGGGTGCGTGCGTAGGCGGCTCGAGCCAGCCCGACTCCTTGTGCTGCTGCACTGATCCGGGACTTGACGACCGATTGCATGACGACCCGCCATCCGCCACCCACGCCGCCCAGCAGGGCATCTGCCGGAACAAAGGCGTCGTCGAAGAACACCTCGGCCGTGCTCGACGCGCGCATTCCGAGCTTGGCGAATGGGGTTCCGCGTCGCACTTCCGCCTGACTGCCATCGACAACGAATGCCCCGATGCCGTCTCGTCCCTTCGCCCGGTCCGTAGTCGCGAAACACACGATCACGCCCGACCGGTCACCGGTGGTGATGAAGGTCTTGGAGCCGCTGAGCCGATATCCGTCTGCAGCGGCGTCATAGACGGCCCTGGTCCGCAGCCCGGAGACGTCGCTACCGGCGCCGGGTTCGGTGATGGCGAGCGACCCGAGAATGGACCCGTCCAGGAGGCCCGGGACCCACTGTTTCGCCAGGCTTTCACTGCCGAAGGTCATGATCGGATAGGCGACGTGCATTTGGGTCATGAATACCAGGCTGGTGGAACCGCAAGCAGCGGAGATCTCCTCCATCGCCGTGGCGTAGGCGACGTTCGAGTCGCCACTGCCACCCAGTTCACGGGGAAACACCAATCCCATCAACCCGGCGTCGGCGAGGGCACGAACCTCCTCACCGACGAACCCGCCGCCTTCGTCGGCCAGACGAGCCTTGGGCGCCACCTCGCGCGCAACAACCTCACGCGTCAGGCGCCGAACCTCCAGCTCACGAGTGGTGAGCTGGGCATCGATCGCGGGCTCGTCCAGCGACTGATGCAGGCTCGAGTAGTCGTCGAGCGACTCTTCCAGGGGAGCCAGCGTGATCACTGCGTCCCCCCGACCCCGGTCGCCATTAAGTCTGGGAAGCTGGCCGTGCGACGTCCCCGGAATGCCTGAATTCCTTCCGTGGACTCCGCGCCGACGATCGCGTCGACAGCGGCGTCGGTCTCGGCCGCAAGCTTCTCGTCCCACGACCCGGGCGCTTGACGAAGCAGGCGCAGGATCGATCGGACCGCCGCCGGACCGTTCCCGGCGACAGCGTGCGCGACGTTCATCGCTTCCGGCATCAGGAGCTCGGGTGAGACCGGCGGGAGGAGGGTCAGACCCAGCTCATAGGCGCGTTGGGCCGTCAGCCGATCACCGGTGAGCATAAGGTGTGCTGCCGAAGCTGCCCCGATGAGCGGCGCGAGTCGCTGCGTGCCTCCGTAGCCGGGAATCAGGCCCAACCGTGATTCGGGCAATCCGAAGCTGGCCAGCTCGGAGGTCATCGCGAACGTAGAGGCCAGGACGAGTTCGAACCCCCCGCCGAGCGCGAGCCCATTGACGGCCGCGATCACCGGTAGGTCGGATGACGCGATGTCGCGGAAGGCGTGCTGCCCTTCCTGCATGACCCGTCGAGCCGAGGCCACGTCGAGACCATCGAGTTCGTCGAGGTCCGCCCCAGCCGAGAAGGCTTTGGTCCCGGCGCCGGTAATCACTACAACGCGCACGCTCGAATCGGCTTCGGCCCGACACACCTCGTCGCGCAAATCGCAGATGAGTCGACCGTTCAGGGCGTTCATCGCCTGGGGGCGGTTAATCTCCAGGACCTGCACCGCTCCGTCGCGGGATACGTTCAAATCACCCATGATCGAGCGCCTTGCCGGAAACTGACTTGCCGACGAAGTTGGCGGCCGTGTAGGCGAACACGGCGGAGGCACCGATCGTGGCGCCTGCCCCCGGGTAGCCTCGCCCGAAGACGGAGGCCGTGCAGTTGCCCGTCGCGAACAGCCCCGCGATCGGGGTTGCGTCAGCGCGCAGTACACGCCCGTGCTCGTCGGTCATGAGCCCTCCACTCGTTCCGATGTCACCGGGGTAGATCGGGATGGCATAGAACGGGCCGGTCTCGACAGCGCCGAGGCACTTGTTCGGCCCGTGGTCGGGATCGCCGTAGAACTGCTGCCATCCGCCCTCACCCCGGTGGAAGTCCTCATCGATACCGGTGTGGGCGAACCCGTTGAACCGTTCGACCGTTTTGGTCAATCCATCCGCATCAATCCCGCACGCTTCCGCGAGGCCCTCGAGTGTGTCTGCCGTCTTCCAGTCGCCGGCATCGATCCACTTCTGATGGCCGATCCCAGGCAGCATCATCCCGAAGGTGTATTTCTGTCTGTGGGTGCTGTCGATGATCAGCCACGCCGGAATCGCAGCGCCGGTCGATTGGTGATGCGCGTAAATGCGCTGGCCGGCTTCCTGGTAGCTGATCGATTCGTCGTAGAACCGATGCCCGTTGGCGTCCACAGTGATCGCATGCGGCTTGGCGCCGACCGTCATGGCCATGGCCGGCTTGCCACCGTCCATCCAAGTTGGCATCCACCACGCTTCGTCCACCATGGCCGTGGCTGCACCGAGGCCGGTGGCCATCTCGATGACCTCGCCGGTGTCACCCGGGTTGGCGGAGGTCCATTCGTCGCTCATCGGGCCCAAGTGTCCTGCGTACTTTTCTCGCATGGCCAGGTTGCGGGAGAACCCCCCCGAAGCAATGAGTACGCCGTCGCGGGCTTGCACGCGGAGTCTCACGCCGTCCCTCTCCACGACGGCCCCGATTACGCGGTTGTCCTCGACAATGAGTTCCACGACCGGTGAGTTGAGCCAGACCGGCACGTTGCGTCGCAACAGGGCATGGAGGATTCGCGTCATCAGCGCTTCACCATTGGTGACGTACTTCTTTCCGCTGGCCACACCCCACGCCGTACGGAACGCGACCCGCAAGACCGTGGAGGGACCGCCGGAACTCTTCGGGGTCTGTAGAGCAGAGCCTTCACCGGTGTAGATGTTGAGCACGGGTGAGAACCCGGGACGGATGCGCTTGCTCCACTTCCCGAGCTTCTTCCTGTTGAACACCTTCGGTTCCACGGACCGGCCGGCCAGGGACCCGCTGCGATAGCCTCGAATCCCGGCGTAGTAGTCACTCATCTTCGGACACCGAATGAATTGCACGCCCTCGGATTCGAGGAAGTAGATCATCTCGTTGCCCTCTGTGAGGTATGCCTCGCGACGCTCGGGTGAAGACGCCGGACCGACATCGCCCACGAGCGAGTCCAGGTAGTCCAGCGCACTGTCGTGAGAATCTGACACGCCCTCGCGCTGCATGAGCGGATTGTTGGGCATCCAGATGACGCCACCCGACATGGCGGTCGACCCGCCCCACAGGTCGGTCTTCTCCACAACGAGCGCACTCTTTCCCAAAGCATTCGCGCGGAGGGCCCCGACGGCACCCGCGCCGCTGCCGATGACGAGGAAGTCAGTGCGGTGGTCCCATTCAGTCATTCTCAGCCTCGATCCATATCTCGGAAATCCTGTCGCCCGCGTCGTCGGTCACAGTCCGTATCCACCATCGACGTCGATCTTCTGCCCGGTCACGTAGGCCGCTTCGTCGGAGACGAGGAAGCAGACCATGGCGGCCACCTCGTCCCCCAGGCCCAGTCGACCCAGTGGCACCTGCCTGATGACGGCGTCTCGCATCTTCGGCGGTACGTCACCAGTGGCAGCGAGGTTGACTCCCATTCCGTCTTCGAGCACGCCGGGTCCGACCGCGTTCGCCCGCACCCCGAATCGGCCCTCCTCGACGGCTACCGCGTGGATCAGCGCCTCGATTCCACCCTTGGGAACCGAGGACAGCGCGTCGCGAGCGGGATAGCGGCGTAGCGCCATCGACGAGACCGCCGTCAGCGATCCGCTGGACTCACGCAAGTGCGGCAGGGTCGCGCGCACCAGCTCGAAGAAGGCCACGAGTTCATATCGCACGTGGTGCGCGAACTGGTCCGAGGTGAACGTGCTGATGAATCGCTGGTGGGCGTAGGGACCCGCGGCGTTCACGACGGCATCCAGCCGCCCGAACTCCTCGATCACGCGCGCCACGAACCCGTCGGCCTGTTCGGGGTCGCTGATGTCTGGATTGTCGAAGAGCGCCGCACCGCCGAGGGCTTCGATCTCCTTGCCCAGCTCGGCCGCACCGGTCTTGTTGCTGTTGTAGGTGAAACCGATCCGGTAGCCCTGCGCAGCCAGGCGGAGGCACACGCCTCGGCCCACACCGCCCGTGCCACCGGTTACCAGTGCTATCCGCCGCTTCGCGGCCACGTCGCTCAATGCTCTCTCCTGGTCCTACATCGCTCGCGCGATGACTTCCTTCATGACTTCGTTGGCGCCCCCGTAGATGCGCTGGACCCGGGCTCCAGCAAAGATGCGCGCGATCGGGTAGTCGAGGATGTAGCCGTAGCCTCCAAAGACCTGGAGGCATCGATCCGCGACCGAAGACAGCATCTCGGTGGACGCCAGCTTGATCTGGGCGGCGAGCGGCGAGTCGAGCCGTCCCTCCCCGTGCTCTTCGATGCAGTGGTCGAGGAAGGTCCGCGTCCGCAGGACATCGGTCGCACAGGCCGCCACCTCGTGACGCACCGATGGGAGGTCCCACAACGTTGCGCCGAATGCTTCTCTTTGACGGGCGCGTTCGATCGCCAGTTCGACGGCGAGTTCGGCCTGGGCCACGGCCCCGATTGCGATGGCAAGGCGTTCTTGTGGCAACTGCTGCATCAGATACGCGAACGCAGCGCCTTCGTCCCCGACCAGCGCGCCTACAGGAAGGGACACGTCGTCGAAGAACAACTCTCGCGTGTCCTGCCCCTGCTGCCCAATCTTGCGCAGCGGCTTCCCGTACGAGAAGCCCTCCAGATCCTTTGTCTCCACGGCAAACAGGGACAACCCCTTCGATCCGGGGCCGCCAGTCCTCGCCACGACGAGGATTACTCCAGCCATCGAGCCGTTGGTGATGAACGTCTTCGACCCGTTCAGGACCCAGCCGTCTTCTGCCTTGCGGGCGGTGGTGCGGATCATCTTCAGATCCGAGCCCGCATCAGGCTCGGTCATGGCGATCGCGCCGACGAGTTCTCCCGCCGCCAACTGCGGCAGGAGTCGCTGTTGTTCGGGAGTGCCGAATTGCACCAGGTAGTGCGGGACGATCGTGCTGTGAATGGCATACGCCAGCGAGTCGTCACCAGTACGGCCCTGCTCCCAGAGCACGGCGGCCTCGTGGGCAAAGGTGCCTCCGCCTCCCCCCAGGTCCTCCGGCACGCTGGGCAGGAGCAGGCCCAGGCGTCCCGCCTCCTGCCATGTAAACGCGTCGACGCGATGCTGCTCTGCGAAGCGTTCCTGGTGGGGAAGCACCGACTGGGTGAAGAACGTCCTGGCCAGTGAAGCCACATCGCGGACCTCGTCCGCCTCCATCCATGCCGATCGGTACCCCGAGCTGCCCGGTCGGCCAGAGCTAGACAAGTTCCATCCCCCCGTCGATGGTGAAGGAGGAACCGGTCACGTATGCCGCTGCGCGAGAAGCAAGGAAGACCGCCAGCGGGCCGAGCTCCTCGGGTTCCGCGATCCACTTCAGCGGCACGTTCCGCAGCATCTGCTTGAGCATGGCGGGGTCTTTCATGCCTTCGGCCGTGATCTCGGTGTTGAAGTATCCCGGCGCGATCGCGTTGACCGTTACACCGCGCGAGGCCCATTCACGAGCCAAGGTGCGTGTAAAGTGCGCCACTGCTGCCTTCGAGGTGACGTAGGCGGTGTGGCCGGGGACCGCTCGCACTGCCCAGGAGGATGACACGTTGATCACCGTTCCACTGCCACGCTCGACCAGGTGGGCACCGACGGCTCGCGTCATGTCGGCCAACCCAATTACGTTGGTGTGGACGATATTCTCCCAGTCACTACTCTTGGTTTCGAGGAATGGTGTCGGGTAGTGGATGCCTGCGTTGTTGACCAGGGTGGTGACTTCCCCGAATCGTTCGATCGCCCGCGTCAGGACATGGCCGCCCGCGCCGTCCTCGCCAATGTCAGCGCTGACCGCGAGCACACGCTTCCCTGTCGGGTCGATTGCCGCACACGCCTCGTCCAGCGACGACTGGGAACGCGAGACGAGCACCACTCGCGCACCGGCATCGACGTACGCCGCCGTGATCGCTCGTCCGATGCCTCGGCTGGCACCTGTGACGATCGCGGTCACACCATCGAGCACGTCCGGTGCCCACATCGGTCGTCGGTCAGTCATGGTTCCTCACTCCGTCATCGATCGTTGTGTTCATCGCGCAGGCGCTTCTTGTCGAACTTGCCCACACTTGTCCGGGGGATCGTGTCGATCACGACCACGTCCTCGGGGATCCACCAGCGCGGGACGCGATCAGCGAGATAGTCTGCGATTTCATTGACAGATACCGGCGCAGACGACGTCGCCGTCACGTAGGCAACCGGGCGTTCTCCCCAACGGTCGTCAGGCCTGGCGATCACGGTCACTTCACGGACCAGCGGGTGCTCGCCGATCGCGTTCTCCAGTTCGGCCGATGGGATCCACTCACCACCGGACTTGATCATGTCCTTGGTCCGGTCCACGATGCGGATGACGCCTTCGTCGCTGATCTCCGCGACATCACCGGTCCGCAGCCATCCGTCCTCTGTGAACTGGGACTCGGTGCCAGGCGGGCGTCGGAAGTACTCACCCGTGATGGTCGATCCCCGCACCTGCAGTTCTCCGCCCATACTGTCGTCGACGCGTACGTCGACGAGTGGCATCGGCCGGCCCTGGCTCAGGCGGAGGTCCATCAGAGCCTGTCCGGAGGCAGTGCTGCGATGAGGGACGCGACCGACTGCGACCAACGGGTTGGCCTCCGTCATTCCGAATCCTTGGACCATGGGGATGTCCAGTTCGTCGAACCGTTTGAGGAGCGCGGCGGTCAGTGGTGCGCCACCGGCCACCACCATCCTCAGCGATGACAGGTCCGGCAGTTGGTCGAGCTCGCCCATCCCATGCCAGATTGTCGGGACACCGGCAGAGACGGTCGCGCGTTGCTCCGACAAGACCGCTGCCATCGCTTCCGGCGCGGTAAGCGGGCCGGGTAGGACTAGGCGTCCACCGGCCAGCAGGGTTGCGTAGGGAAGCCCCCAGGCATTCGCGTGGAACATGGGGACAAAGGGAACGACGACGTCGCTCTCGCAGATTCCGTAGAAATCCGGCAGGCTTTCGAGCACCGTGTGCAGCATCGTCGACCGGTGCGTGTAGACAACCCCTTTGGGTCGTCCAGTGGTACCGCCGGTGTAACACATCGTGCAAGCCGCTGACTCGGGGAACCGCGGGAACTCGAAGTCCTCGTCGCCCGAGTCGACGAAGGTTTCATAGTCCAGGTCGTCGGCTTCGAGTGCTGTTGCCGACCTTCCGATTACGATCCGACGCACGCCGTCGGGAAGTGCGGGCAGCCTGTCGCTGAGGTCGGATTCGACAACGACGACGCTGTCCTCGGCGTCATTGATGATGAAGGCCAACTCGTCCGCGTGCAGCCTGATATTGAGCGGGTGAATGACTGCCCCGATGCACGGGGCCGCAAGGTAGAGCTCCAAGTGCTCCTGGGTGTTCCACGCGAAGGTGGCAACCCGATCGCCTTCCTTGATGCCCAGCGTCGAGAGGGCGGAGGCAAGCTTGCGCACGCGTCTCATCAGAGTTGCACAGTCGATCTCCGAGCTGTGCCCGTCGGCGCCGTAGGATACGATGACCTGGTTCCGGAAGAGCTGCTCTGCACGAGTGACGATGGCGCTCAGCAAGAGCGGTTCGTCCATCATCGTGCCGGGAAATTGTGGCATCCGCCCGAATTCCTGCGATGACATGTCCCTCATGTCCGATGACCGCCATCCGGCGTCCACCGGTCCGAAACGGTCATGAGCGCGCCCAATCATAGAAGCCGCTTCCCGTTTTGCGGCCAAGTTTGCCCTCGTCGACCAATCGCCGGAGGATGGCTGGGGGCTTGAAGTGCTCCCCCACTTCTTTCTCGAGGGTCTCCGCGATCGCGAGCCTGACGTCGAGACCGACGATGTCCGTCGTCTTCAGGGGTCCGATCGGGTGCCGATAGCCCAGTGTCATCGCCAGGTCGACATCTTCAACCGAAGCAACGCCGTCCTCGACCATTCTCATCGCCTCGAGTGCCAACAACACGCCAAGCCTCGACGAGGCGAAACCCGGGGAGTCCTTGACCACAATGGCAGTCTTGCCCAACCCTTCGGACCAACCCCGGACTTGTTCCACGAGCACGCTGTCCGTCTGGCTCCCGACGACGATCTCGATCAGTGCGCTGCTCGGTACCGGGTTGAAGAAGTGAAGTCCAAGGAAGTTCTGGGGCCGTGTGAGCCCCCTGGCAAGGACATCGATGGAGATCGCGCTGGTGTTCGTCGCGAGAACGGCTTGTGGCGCTGCCTTCTCGATGCGCTGGAGCACGTCCCTCTTCAGGGGCACCGACTCCGGAACGGACTCGATGACCAATTGCGCTTGATGTACTGCGGCAATCTCGTTCACGACCTGCAACGAATCGATGAGTGTTGCACGGTCGCCGATTCCGGGATTCTTGTCGACCGCCTTCGTGACGCTTGCGACGATGCGGTCGCGGGTCAGGTTCGCAGACTCGGCGTCCTTCTCGACCACCGTGACGTGCGCGCCGGAAACGAGCCAGGCGTGGGCGATCCCACTACCCATCCGCCCGCCACCGAGCACGCCCACGTGCGCAGGACTGGTCACGGCGTCCGTCACGGTCGCCGTCATGACAGTGCCCGCACTGGCGTGGTCTGATTCGACACATAGATGGATCCGTCGCTCGCCATCCGTTCGATGTCGGCGTCGGCAAATCCGAGTTCACACATCACGTCATACGTGTGCGCGCCCAGTTCCGGGAAGCGCTCATTCCTGGGCTCCGGAACCGACCCCAGTCGGAACGGACTCCGGACGGTTACCATCGATCCCTCGCTGCCCGGAACCGAGAGCAACGACCCACGGAATTGCACCTGGGAATCCTGCACCACCTCGGAAAGGGTCTGCACCGCCGAGACGGGTACATTCACGCGCGTCAGCCGCTCGATCCAGACACTGGCCGGCTCCGTCGCCAACACCCGGGCAACGTGTTGTCGAATTCGTTCACGTCCCAGCTGACGGTGGGCGTTCGTCGCCAGTTCTGGGTCATTGGCCAACGCGTCGAGTCCTATTTCGTACGCGAAACGCTTCCACATGTCGTCATTGCCGATGGCAACCACGATCGAGCGATCAGCTGTTTCGAATGGTTGGTAGACGGCCAGGACCGAATCGGTTCCACCACTCGGCGTCGGCTCCACTTCCCCGGCATGAAAGGAGGCGATCCGGGGCGCCATGAGGGCCAGGTCGGTCTCGAACAACGACACGTCGACCACATCACCGATGCCTTCGCGGAAGCGCCTCACCAAGGCCGCATTGATCGCCATTGCGGCGGACATCGCCGTCGCAATGTCGGACAGCGCGGTCGAGACTCGTTGCGGCGCACCTCCCCGTGCGCCGGTGACCGACATCAGCCCCGAGCGCGCCTGCGCAACGAGATCGTATCCGGGGCGATCCCGGTGCGGCCCGTCGGAACCGAACCCCGACAGCGCGCAATAGACCAACTGCGGGAAACGCGCGCAAAGGGTTTCGGGGTCGATTCCCAGAGACGTCAGCTTCACGGGATTCATGCTCTCCACGAACACGTCGGCGTCAGCCAGTATGCGGAAGAGGACTTCACGTCCGTCCTCCGATTTCAGGTTCAACGCCACCGAGCGTTTGTTCCGGTTGGCCGCTGCGAACCAGGCAGACTTGCCGTCGACGAACGGTGGACCCCATCCTCGGGCTTCATCACCCGCCACTCGCTCGAGCTTGATTACAGTCGCCCCAAGATCGGCGAGGTACATCGAGGTAGTCGGTCCGGCGTAGGACGTCGACATGTCAACGACTGTCACCCCGGCCAGTGGCCCCGCATTCGCTTCAGCTGTCACACTCTCAAGCTATCCATTTGTGCACACGTACGTCAACTCTTTACAAGCGGAAGTTTTCTGCACCATAGTTCACAGCGCGTAAAGGTGTGAATATTTCGGCAGTACAGGAAGACACGCAGGCACGGGGACAGGCGCGCGTGTAGGACAGCTCGTCGCTCCTCGCCGCGCGAGCATCGCCGAACGCCTCACGCGTGACGCCACCTTCACGCTGGTAGCGGGGGATCGTCCGGCGATTAAACCGGCGTCGCTGTGCCTCGGCCGCGATAGCGGGTGCGGGCCCTCAGGTCGCCGGACAGCAAGCCCGAAACGATGGTGGCCGGGACTCCAGGTCCGGGATGCTGCGCGCGTTCGCGGCCACCGAAGTCGTCGAAACCACCCCCCCGTGACGCACCGGAACTGTGTCGGCGTACTACGCCCGATCCAAATGTGGTCAATCGATCGTATTTCGGGATGTTTCGTATCAGGAGCAGCCGACGATACGGAGTGCCATCTCCTGATAGCGATCGCCGATCTCCTCGATGGTCCAGATCCCGTCCTCGCGGTACCAACGACACACGTCGAACCCGAGAGACAGCAGTGCGAGCGCCGTCATCGGCAGATCGACGACGCGGAAGTCCCCCGACTGGACCCCCTCGATCAGGATGCCGCGGACGATCGACTCCAGTTCACGCCGGTAGCGCGAGATCTCCTCGCGGTGCTCGCGCGTCAGAGCACCGATCTCGAAGTTGACGACTCGAGCCTGCTTCTGGAACTGCGCGTGGTAGCGGGAGTGGTCTCGCACGACGGCACTCAATTTCTCTGCGGCAGTGCCCTTGCGTGCCGCAGCTTCCCGGACGATCTCGACGATCGTCCGGTGCCCATCGACCGCCAATTGGAAGAGTAGGTCTTCCTTTGTCGAGTAGTGGACAAACATTGCGGCCTGGCTGATCCCGGCCTCGTCGGCGATGTCACGCGTGCCGGTCCCGTGGTACCCCTGTACCGCGAAGGTGTCCAGGGCGGCAGCGAGCAACCGAGCCCTGGTTGCCTCGCCGCGGACGTTGCTGCGTCTCGCCACGGGCGCATTCGCTCGACCCTCTGCCATAACCCACCTGCTTTGCGTTTTCGACCGACGAGAAGTGAGTGTACGTGCCCCTGGATCACTCAGATCCCGGACAGTTCATGATCACCGTCTCCGATGATATGACGAACACCACTACAAAACCGAGAAAATTATATGATCGTCCGATCACAAAGGTCTCAATTCTTGCTATCGTCAGGCACCATGACTGCACCTATCACCCCGCCCTCCGACCTCTTCGACCTGTCAGGGCAGCACGCCGTCGTCACTGGAGCCTCGTCAGGCCTCGGCCGCCGCTTCACCCAGGTACTCGCCGCAGCAGGCGCACAGGTCCTGGCAGTGGCACGACGCGAAGACCTGCTCGCCACGCTGGCCGAGGAGAACGCCAATGTCACCGCATTCACGGCCGACCTGTCGCGCGAGGAAGACCGCGCAGCCACATCCAGCCGAGCCCTCGAACTCTTTCCAGCGGTGGACGTCCTGGTGAACAACGTCGGAATCAGCAACATCGTTCCGGCCGAAGACGAAACCGTGAGCGACTTCGAGTCCGTCCTCGGCTTGAACCTCGTCTCGGCATTCAGCATGAGCCAGCACCTTGGCCGCAGCATGCTCGACCATGGCGGTTCAATCGTGAACGTGTCGTCGATCCACGGGGCGGTTTCCTCTGCGCCGATCAACCAAGCAAGCTACAACGCATCGAAGGCCGGGCTGATCGGCCTCACCCGCGAACTCGCCGGTCAATGGGGACGACGCGGCGTCCGTGTCAACGCTCTTGCACCTGGATACTTCAAGAGCGAGCTGACCGCACCGATGTGGAGCGAGCCCTCGACGCTCGCCTATCTCAAGCGCAACACGGCGCTGGCGCGCGGCGGAGAAGCTGGAGAACTCGACGGCGCCCTGCTCCTCCTGGCCAGCCGAGCCGGCAGCTACATCACCGGCACCACGCTGTTCGTCGACGGCGGCTGGACCAGTCGGTGATCCTGTGATGTCGAATGCCGACCAGACAACCAATCCACTCCCCCTGGGCCTCGCCGAATGGATGGACAGGGCCGGTGTCGGGTCCGGACCCATAAATCGGGCTAAGGTCCTGACCGGTGGCACACAACACCTCATGATCGGATTCGAACGAGGCTGTGAGCGCTACGTCCTGCGCCAAGCTGCGGAGGCAGGGTCGTCAGAGGCCAGGGTCCTGCAGCGCGAAATCCGGGTGCTCTCAGCACTGTCCGGGAGCGCCGTACCCCACGCCCGCCTGGTCGCGTCCGCCGTGGATGGAGACGAGACAGTCGGTCCGACCTTCTACCTCGTCGAGTACGTCGAAGGCGTGAATCTGATGGTGACCGAACTGCGGTCTGCGGACGCAGCCGTTACGGACGCCATGGCATTCGGGATGGCCTCGGCCCTGGCCAGTCTCACAAAGGTCGGGGTGGAGAACGGGCCCTTGCAAGGCCTGGGACGGCCTGATGGCTTCCTGGCTCGTCAGCCCCACCGGTGGTTGAGCGCCATCGAAGACCATGCGCGCACGTCCGGATGGGACGGGATCAGCCCGGTGGAAGTAGAGCCGATCATTTCGTGGCTCGAGGACCACCTTCCAGATCCCTTGCAGCCCAGCCTGATCCATGGTGACTACCAGGTCGCAAACGTCCTCTTCCACCCCACCGCCGGCGCACCGACCGCCATCGTCGACTGGGAGATGGCCACCGTGGGCGACCCCCGAGTGGATCTCGGCTGGATGCTGTCGATCTGGCCCGAGAGGCCAGAGGAAGCCGATCTGTTCGGGTCTGCCCTGGGACGGCGCCCGCACCTGCCGTCAGCAACCGCTGTTGCACGCGAATACGAAACCCACAGCGGGATCGATCTATCCGCCCTGCCCTGGTTCCGGGTCATGGCGGCACTCAAGTTCGCCGTCGTCCTAGAAGGCGGCTACGCCGCCGCGCTTCAGTCCGGCCACGTCGACCCCAAGACAGCACAGTTGCACGGCTACGCCCGCGCGCTGTTCGACCGAGCCCTGCGATGGCAGGCCCAGGAAAGGAACCTCTGATGCAGGTCCCGCAACTGACCGAGACGATGACCGACTTCATGATCTCGTCGGTCTATCCCGCGGAGGCGGTGTACGCGCGCCAGCTCGAGGAGCTGGGCGATCCCCATGCTCAACCTCCCGTGATGGAGGAACTCAAGGCGGAAGCGCGCCGAAGGGGGTTGTGGAACCTCTTCCTCCCGCATGCCGAGCCCGGCCACACCCCCCTGTCCAACGTCGAATACGCACCGATTGCCGAGATCGCGGGACGCAGCTTGCATTTGGCCCCGGAGGCCATGAACTGCTCGGCTCCCGACACCGGGAACATGGAGTTGCTCTCACTCTTCGCCAGCCCCGAACAGAAGGAGCGATGGCTCGCTCCCCTGCTCGATGGAAAGATCCGGTCCTCGTATGTCATGACGGAACCAGAAGTGGCCTCCGCGGACGCGTCCAACATCTCGTTCACCATCGAACGAGACGGCGACGAGCTCGTGCTCAATGGCAAGAAGTGGTGGATTTCGGGCGCAGGCCGCCCTGAGTGCACCCTGCTGATCGTCCTCGGTCTCTCGGAGCCCGAAGGCTCCAGGCACGCACGCCACTCGGTCGTCCTGGTCCCCAAGGACACGCCGGGCATTACCCTGGAGCGCGAGCTGACTGTTATGGGATACCACCCCCACGACAGTCACATGGAGATCAATTTCGACAACGTCCGGGTTCCCGCCTCCAGCCTTCTCGGGAGGCCCGGCCAGGGCTTCGCCATGGCCCAAGCCCGGCTCGGGCCCGGGCGGATCCACCACTGCATGCGTCTGATCGGCATGGCTGAACGCGCTCTGGAGATCATGGTCCACAGGACTTCGTCCCGCGTCGCCTTCGGCGTACCCCTCGTCGATCAAGGCGTGATCCGCGAGTGGATCGCTGACTCGCGCGTGGAGATCGACCAGGCGCGGCACTACACCATGCACGCCGCGCACCTGATGGACACGGTCGGGAACAAGGCAGCCGCCAGCGAGATCTCAGGCATCAAGGTGGTAGTACCTTCCATGGCCACCCGGGTTATCGACCGCGCCATCCAGGCATGCGGCGCTGCCGGCCTGAGCCAGGACTTCCCCTTGGCCCGACTGTGGGTCGAAGCGCGCACGGTCCGCTTCGCGGATGGTCCCGACGAGGTCCACCGACGCGCGGTGGCCCGCACCGAGATCAAGCGCCTCCAGTCCGCCCTGGACGGCGAACGCCCGACTCTCGCCCACCACCTGCGACAGGAGCAGAACTCGTGACGAAGAAGATGGACGGCCACGTCGCCGTCGTCACGGGAGGGAGCCGTGGACTGGGCGAGATGATGGTGCGCGCCTTCGCTGCCGAAGGCGCCAATGTCGTGATCGCCAGCCGCAAGCTCGAACCGTGCGCGGTCCTCGCGGAGAGTGTCCGCGAGGAGTACGGCGTCGAGACCCTCGCCATCGACGTAAACGTGAGTAAGTGGGACCAGTGCGACAAACTCGTCGAGGCCGTCTACGCACGGTTCGACAAGGTCGACGTTCTGGTGAACAACGCAGGCATGTCGCCGCTCTATGACGACCTCACGTCCGTCACGGAAGAGCTCTTCGACAAGGTCGTGGACGTCAACCTCAAGGGTCCCTTCCGGCTGGCTGTCCTGTTCGGGGAACGCATGCGGCGTGACGGTGGCGGCAAGATCGTTAACGTCGGATCGATCGAAGCGATGAGCCCGCAGCCGGAGGCGCTGCCGTACGCGATGGCGAAGTCCGGGGTGCACGCGCTCACCGAGGGCCTGGCCCGGGCGCTCGCTCCGCAGGTACGGGTCAACACCCTGCAGCCCGGCCCGTTCCTCACCGATATCTCACGAGCCTGGAGCCCCGAGTTCAAGGCAGGCCTCGATCGGCGTACGAGTCTCGGCCGATGCGCCGATCCCGCGGAGATCGTAGGCGCCGCAATTTATCTCGCAACGGATGACTCGTCCTACACCACAGGCTCCTTGCTGCGCGCCGACGGAGGCTGGTCATGAGCAGCGAGAGCCTCCCGCCAACGGGGCACCCGGCCCAGCCATCCCTTCCACTCACAGGCGTGCGCGTCATCGAACTCGGCGGAATCGGACCGGGACCGTTCACCGGGATGATGCTGGCAGACCTCGGTGCCGAGGTCATCCGGCTCGACCGACCGGGCTCCGATGGGTCGCAGGACATGCTGTCGCACCAGGTGCTGCTGCGCGGCCGGCGTTCGCTGGCCCTGGACCTCAAGAAGCCCGAGGGCGTAGAGGTCGCACTGCGGCTCAGTGCCGCGAGCAACGCAGTATTCGAGGGGTTCCGGCCCGGAGTCGCCGAGCGCCTCGGTATAGGCCCGGAGGACATCCATGCACGAAACTCTCGGGTGGTCTACGGGCGGATGACAGGCTGGGGGCAGGAAGGCCCCATGGCCCACGTCGCCGGCCACGACATCAATTACCTTGCGGTGTCCGGTGCCCTCCATCCCCTGATCGGCGTCGAGCAGGCGCCGAGTCCGCCGTTGAATATGCTCGGCGACTTCGGCGGCGGTGGAATGCTCCTTGCCTTGGGGCTGCTGGCAGGTCTGCTCGAGGCCCGGACCACCGGGGTCGGGCGCGTCGTCGACGCGGCCATCGTCGACGGGGTCGCACTACAGACCGCCATGCTTCACGCTATGCGGAACTCAGGCGACTGGTCGGAACGCCGCGGCACCAACCTCTTCGACGGGGGAGCTCCGTTCTACCGGTGCTACGAGACTTCTGACGGGCAGTGGATGGCGGTCGGGGCGGTTGAACCGAAGTTCTACGAGCGCCTGGTGCACACCCTGGAACTGGACGAGGCACTTCCCGCGGGCGAGCAGTACGTGACCGCCAACTGGGAGCCGGCCAAGGTCATCGTCGCCGACCGGTTCAAGAGTTGCAGCCAGGCCGAGTGGGTCGATACCTTCAAGGGCGTCGATGCCTGTGTCACGCCTGTCATCGCCCCGTGGGACGTCCTGGAAGAACATGGCGGCATCGGCGCACGTAGCTATGAGAACCGCGGGTTTCCCGAGCCGCGTCCCGCTCCTCGCTTCGGCGGCGCACCGTCACCCACACCACAGGCTCATCGGGCAGTCGGGAGCGACTCTCGCCGAATCCTGGAGGAGGCCGGCTACAGCCTCGATGAGATCGAGCAACTCGTGAGCAGCGGCGTGACCGCTCAGGCGTGAACCAGCGCTGACCTCACCACGCGTTTCAGGGACCCGTTGATCGGGTCCCTGAAACGCGTTCAGCCAAGTTTCAGGACACGGGCGGCGTTCTCGCGCAGAAACTTCGGCCAGACTTCGTCCTTGAGAGGTAGGTCGGGAAGCTCGGCAAAGATCCGGCTGATATCGAGGCCGTAAGGGTGGTATCCGCCGTACATGACCTTGTCCGCGCCGCGGCTGTTCGCGTACGCCAAGATTTCCTTCGGATAGTACTTGGGCGCAAAACCACTGGTGGAGTAGTAGAGGTTGGGGTACTTGAGAAGTAGCTTGATCGTCAGGTCGACCCACGGCTCGCAGCAGTGTCTGAAGACGAACTTCAGCTCCGGAAAGTGTAGGCAGACCTCGTCGACAAGTCCTGGGTGCTGGACGTCGAACGGCACCCGTGGTCCGGGCACACCACCGTTGACGAAGATGGGAATGTCGAGCTCGATGCACTTGGCATAGATTGGGTAGCACCGCTTGTCGTTGATGGGGCGCGGTGGATTCAGGATGGCGGGCATGAACTGGGCAGCGACGATGCCCAGGCGCTCGTGGGCGTCCTGGAGGGCCCGCACCGACTGCATCCCGTCATTTGGGTCCACCTCGAAGGCGCCGACCAGCCGATCGGGGTACTTCAGGATGGCCTGCTCTTCCAGCGCGTTGCCCGGATGGACCGGGATGAGTCCCACTTCCACCCCGTGCTCGTCCATGCGCCGCAGCAGGTCCTCGGCGGTGGGTTCGTCCTGCTCGTCGGGGATGTCCTTGAACATGTAGCGGATGTGCTCGTGGAAGTTGTCGGGATCATCGGTTTCACCAAAGTCCGAGGGGAAGCCGATGAGTGTGTCGATGACCCCGATGTCGGTGGGCATGGCCATGTTCAGATGCCTTCCATTCTGGGAAAGATTCAGCGGATCTATCGGGACGGGTCAGGCGCTCGCGACGGACGGCGCGTAGGCGTCCTTGAGTTGGTTCTTCCGCACCTTGCCTGAAGCAGTTCGTGGCAGTTCGTCGACCACAAAGATTTCGGAAGGAACCTTGTAGGCAGCCAGCCGTCCTGCACAGTGTGCAATGAGCTCGTCACCCGTGGCGCTCGCCCCTGCCACCAGCTCGACGTAGGCGATTCCGACTTGGCCGACGCCCACGTCTGCGACTCCGATCACCGCAGCGGTCTGGACCGCGGGATGCGACACGAGCACATTCTCGGCGTCGATCGTGTAGACGGTGGCACCGGATCGCTTGTAGGAGTCCTGGTTGCGACCGAGGATCGTGATGTACTCACGATCGTCCATGCGCGCCAGATCACCCGTGCGCAGCCACCCGTCGATGAATGCCTTGTCTGTCGCTTCGGGATCATCGAGGTATCCGACGGTCATGCAGTCGGTCCGGATGAGCAGTTCTCCCACGGTGCCGTGCGGCACGGTCTCCATCGGGTCCCCGATGTCCACGACCTTGGCGCCACCACCCTCATGAATTCGACCGACGGTCGTCGAAACATCTTCCAATGTCGCACCGAGAGGGGTGTAGGCAGAAGTTCCGGACTCGCTCAACCCATATCCAGCCATTAGGCGTGCCTCAGGGAACGCTGCTACCAGACGATGGGGAAACTCGGGTGAACTCGTCGTGCCACCGAATCCGATGATGCGCACCTGGGGCATGGTGTCACCCGCGAGTTCGTCGACGAGTTGCTCCTGCTGGGCAGCGACCCCCCACAAGTGGGTGCAACCCTGCTGTCGCATCCGGTCCAGGACCGCAGGCGCCTTGAAACGCTCCTCGAGAAGAACTCCGGAGCCCGCAGCGAGCGGGACCATCGCCTGCAACCAGCATCCGTAGATCCAGTAGAGGGGCGCCCAGAAGATGGAGCGATCTCCGGGCCCGAGCTCGAGATGCCGGGCGAATCGTCGCCCTGCGGTGACAATTGCGCGGTGGGTCTGCATGACGCCCTTGGGTGCCCCAGTCGTGCCAGATGTGTAGATCACCAACGCGACGTCGTCGGGTTCGACTGCCGCCACCTGACGGGCCACCTCTTCCGCGTCCATCGTGTCAGCGGCCTCGAGTACCGAGTCCCAAGTGCGAGTATCGGGCGGCCACGGGCTGTCGCCGACGCCGACCAGACGCTCGATCCGGACCGATGGCAGTATCTGCTCGAGCTTCTCGATCGTGCTGCGACCCACCACCGTGTCCGCCCAGATCAGCGTCGAGACCTGCGAGTGGTTCAGGAGGTTGGTCAACTCCGGGGCAGTCAGCATCGTGTTCAACGGAACCAGAACGGCCCCGAGCGAGGTCACGGCGTACTCGATCTCCAACCACAGGGCACAATTGCCCATGAAGAGCCCGACCCGCGCCCCCGGCTCGACTCCCAGCGCCGCAAGCGCACGTGCAGTGACCTCGACCCGATCCGCGAGTTCCCCGAAGGTGGCCTCTTCCCCCGGCCTACCCAGCCAGAAACCTTCCGGCCACGCCGCAGCAGCGCCAGCCACCGCGGCGGGAATCGTCAGGGGCAAGTCCGTGCCCTCGATCTGCGCCAACACCATGTCATACCTCCGCCACGCAACTTTACTATTGGTACAAATCTTAACACTCTGCCACATATTGTGAAGGGCTCCGGCGAGACCGTGCCCTGCACGCGACACTCAGACCTGAAGGTCGACCAATAGGGCGGACCATCCCCGGCGCATCTGCAGTCAATGGCCCGGCTGCGCTAACCTATGCAACTTTCCGCACAGTTGACAGATTCGGCACAGCCTGATCAAAATGACCTGATCGACTGATCATAAACTCATCCCTGACGTGATGAGCGTGCGGTGTGTAACAAACTTCGAGGGAGATGTGCCATGGCTGACCGGTGCTCAAGGTATGGACGGGCGAATACCTTCGCCAAACGCGTGGCCCAGGCATCTACGGCGGTCCTGTTGACGGCCGGCCTGACAGCATGCGGCGGTAGTTCGGGAGCCGACGACTCCAAGATTCAAATCGCCGTGCTTGCCCCACTCACGGGAGGGTATGCCGCCGATGCCAATCCGAAGGCGATCGAACTGGCAGAAAAACTGATCGACGCCGATGGCGGTGTCGACGGCAAGGAGGTGGAGGTCACCGTGTATGACGCAGGCAGCGAACCTCAAACGGCCCTGAACGCTGCGAACCGGGCCGTTTCCGATCAGGTCGACATCGTGGTGGGCGGCATCACCACCTCCCAGCTCAAGGCGATCGAACCGATCATCGCGCGAGCGAAGATCCCTCACCTGCACCTGGCTAACGTCGGAGGTGACACCGCCTACAATCTCAATCCCCCCCAGACGGCTTCGGCCGAAGCGACGGTGAAATTCGCCCAGGACGTCTTGAAGGCCGAGGACGCGGCAGCCCTCACGACCAGCGACGAGGGCAGCTTGTCCAACGCTCAGGACATCCTCGATGCCGCCAAGAAGGCTGATCTCCCGATCACAGTCGATCAGGACGTGGCACCAACCGCCACGGACATCACCCCACAGGTTCGAAACATGAAGGATGTCGATGTCATTCTTCAGACCACCGTGCCCTCAATCGACACGATCACGATCCGAACCATGACTCAGAATGCGATCGACATTCCGATCATCCTGTCCCTGGGCGGGATCTTCCAGGTCACCAGCCAGCTGACGCCGGCTGATCAGCTCGACAATGTCTACATCAACTCCATCTGTGCGGCTTCCGTCCCGGTCGAGAGTCAGGACAACGAGAAGGCGAAGGCGTATCTGGAAGCGTTCTCGAAGGAGTTCGGCGACGACCTCGTCCAGAGCCCCCTGGCGCCGCGGTTCTACGACGCCGTCAACGTCGCTGCCCAGATCGTATCCAGCGCAGATTCGGCTGAGGAACGGATCGAGTACATCGACTCGTCCTTGGATTATGACGGGGCCTGCGGCAAGTACAAGTCCAATGACTCGCACTATCTGGGCGCGCCCGAGAACGCCTTCGTCATGTCCGCCGCAGACGGGAAGCTGACTCGCGCCGCCTGACGCGATTGCCGTGAGGACGGATCGCGTTTGCCGGTGGACGCTGGCCTGATCACCGTTTCCGATAACCCCTGCATTTCGAAAGGCACAACATGATCGTCAACGACAGCGTTGCTCTGGTCACCGGCGGCGCCTCCGGCCTCGGACTCGCCACCACCAAGGCCCTGCTCGCCGACGGCGCCAGCGTCGTCATCATCGACCTGCCCTCCTCCAACGGTGAGACCGTCGCCAAGGAACTCGGCGACCGCGTGCGCTTCGCCGCCGGCGACGTCACCAGCGAGGCCGACGTGTCCGCCGCACTCGACATCGCGGAGTCCCTCGGCCCGCTGCGGGTGGTCGTCAACTGCGCCGGCATCGGCACCGCCATCAAGACCCTCGGCAAGAACGGCGCGTTCCCGCTGGCCGAGTTCACCAAGACCGTCACCGTCAACCTGATCGGCACGTTCAACGTGATCCGCCTTGCCGCCGAGCGGATCTCGAAAAACGGGCCGATCGACGGCGAGCGCGGTGTCATCATCAACACCGCCTCCGTCGCCGCCTACGAGGGCCAGATCGGTCAGGCCGCGTACTCCGCATCCAAGGGCGGCGTCGTCGGAATGACCCTGCCGATCGCCCGCGACCTCGCGTCGCTGCTGATCCGCGTCAACACCATCGCGCCGGGCCTTTTCAAGACCCCGCTGCTCGCCGCCCTTCCGGAAGCCGCGCAGCAGTCCCTCGGCGGCCAGGTGCCGCACCCCTCACGTCTCGGCGACCCGTCCGAGTACGGCGCCCTCGCCGCGCACATCGTGTCAAACCCCATGCTCAACGGTGAGACCATCCGTCTCGACGGCGCCATCCGCATGGCACCGCGCTGATCTGCATTCCCACCAGCCAGCAGTGGATCTTTGACGAGACAACTCGAAAGCCCGGCGCGAAGGGCGTTTCTCAGGCCTTCGCTGGTCGCCGCAGGTCAGCACCCGCACCCTGCGGTTCGCCGATAGACCGGAGGCACGCACACGCACGGTCGGCCCGCACCGCGCCGGGCCGGCATCGGAATGACCCGAAGGATTCCAGCGCACCTCCACTCGAGCACGCCACAGCCGAAGGTCCTCGGCGTCCCGTACCTGCACCGCTCGGTCCGCCGAGCTGGTGAACCTGACTAGACAGCCACGAATTCACCACATGCACCTGCGAGGAGCACCACCATGAAGATCGGCGTCCTTCGAGAGGCGCGGCCCGACGAAACCCGCGTCGCGGCAACACCAGCTACAGTTGCCCAGTTACTCAAGCTCGGTTACGACGTAATCGTCGACCCCGGAGCCGGTACCCCGTCGTCCTTCTCCGACGATGCATACCGCGAGGCGGGTGCCTTCATCGGAGACGCCCTCACCACGGACATCGTTCTTGGGGTGAATGCCCCGTCGAACCACCAACTCGATGCGCTGAACCCCGGGGCGACGCTCATCAGCCTCCTGGCACCCGCCTTCGACCCGGATCTGGTGACCGACCTCGGCAGGCGCCCGATCACCGCATTGGCGATGGACGCGGTGCCGCGTATCTCGCGGGCCCAATCGCTCGATGTGCTCTCGTCAATGGCCAACATCGCCGGCTACCGCGCGGTGGTCGAGGCCGCACACGCCTTCGGCCGATTCTTCACCGGCCAGGTAACCGCGGCCGGCAAGGTTCCGCCGGCCAAGGTACTCGTCGTCGGTGCGGGAGTCGCCGGTTTGGCGGCAATTGGTGCGGCCGGCAGCCTCGGCGCCATCGTACGCGCGACCGACCCCCGGCCCGAGGTCGCGGATCAGGTCAAATCCCTTGGAGGAGAGTATCTGTCGATCGACTCCTCCGAAACGGAGGTGTCGGCTACTGGATACGCCAAGGAAATGGGCGACGACTACAAGACCCGCGAGGCGCAGCTGTACGTCGAGCAGTGCAAAGATGTCGACATCATCATCACCACCGCCCTGATCCCGGGCCGTCCGGCACCGCGGATCATCACCGCGGAGATGGTCGCGTCGATGAAGCCGGGCAGTGTGATCGTCGACATGGCGGCGCAGAACGGCGGCAACGTCGAAGGCACGGTCAAAGGCGAAGCGGTCGTGACAGCGAACGGTGTGACTGTCATCGGCTACACCGACCTGCCCGGCCGCCTACCAGCACAGGCGTCCCAGCTGTATGGCACCAATCTGGTCAATCTGCTCAAGTTGATGACGCCAGGGACCGACGGGCAATTCGTCTTGGACTTCGACGACGTCGTCCAGCGCTCCATTACCGTTGTCCACGACGGCGATATCACTTGGCCTCCCCCACCGGTTTCGGTCTCTGCCGCGCCGGTCGCGTCTCAGTCCACCGCCGCCCCGGTTCGGGAGTCGCCCGCGAAGCAGCCGATGTCGGCCGGTCGCCGGCTGGGCACCGTATTCGCCGCGGCGACGGCACTGTTCGCCCTGATTGCGATCGCGCCGACCGCGTTGCAGATACATCTGACAGTCTTCGCGCTGGCAATCGTGATCGGCTACTACGTCATCGGCCACGTGCACCACGCGCTGCACACCCCGTTGATGTCGGTGACCAACGCGATCTCCGGAATCATCGTGGTCGGTGCACTGCTTCAAATCGGACAGGGCGACTCCGTGATCACGGTGTTGTCGTTCGCGGCGATTCTGCTGGCCAGCATCAACATTGTCGGTGGCTTCGCGGTGACCCGCCGCATGCTTGCCATGTTCTCCCGCAGCTGACCCTGCGCACGACTTCGGAGTGGATCCCATGATTTCCATAGAAACCGCCGCCTCGTCGGCGTACATCGTCGCGGCATTGCTATTCATCCTGGCGCTGGCCGGGCTGTCCAAGCACGAGACGTCCAAAGCCGGGAACACCTTCGGCGTCACCGGCATGGCCGTGGCCTTGGTCGCAACCATCGCGCTCGCGATCGACCGAGATATCGAACCGCTGGGACTGGCACTGCTGATCGGTGCGACGGCGGTGGGTGCCGCGATCGGCCTGTGGCGTGCCCGCGTCGTGAAGATGACCGGCATGCCCGAATTGATCGCGCTATTACATTCTTTCGTGGGTCTGGCCGCCGTCTTGGTCGGCTGGAACGGCTACCTACATGTGGAGTGGCACCCGAATGGTGTCGAGGCCGACCTCCTCCACGGGGCGGGCCTGCTCGGCATCCACTCGGCCGAGGTCGCAATAGGCGTCTTCATCGGAGCGGTCACCTTCACCGGCTCGATCGTCGCCAATCTCAAGCTCTCGGCACGGATGAAGTCCACCCCACTGATGCTGCCGGGCAAGAATATTCTCAATGTTGGTGCGCTGGTGCTCTTCTTCGCGCTCACCGTGTGGTTCGTCGCCGACCCGGCCCTGTGGCTGCTCGTTGCAATCACCGCACTCGCGCTCCTGCTGGGCTGGCATTTGGTCGCCTCCATCGGCGGCGGCGACATGCCGGTCGTTGTGTCCATGCTCAACAGCTACTCCGGCTGGGCGGCCGCCGCATCCGGCTTCCTCCTCGGCAACGACCTACTCATCGTCACCGGTGCCTTGGTCGGTTCATCCGGTGCGTACCTGTCCTACATCATGTGCAAGGCGATGAACCGATCCTTCATCTCCGTCATCGCCGGCGGCTTCGGCATCGAGGCTGCCCCCGCCTCCGACAAAGACTACGGTGAGCATCGCGAAATCACCGCCGAGAGTGTCGCCGAACTTCTCGGCTCAGCCGATTCGGTGATCATCACCCCCGGATACGGCATGGCCGTCGCCCAGGCCCAGCACGGTGTCGCCGAGCTCACCCGCAAGCTCCGCGAGCGCGGTGTCAATGTCCGGTTCGGGATCCACCCCGTCGCAGGCCGCCTCCCCGGCCATATGAACGTGCTACTGGCGGAGGCCAAGGTGCCCTACGACATCGTGCTGGAGATGGACGAGATCAACGACGACTTCGACAACACCTCCGTCGTCCTGGTCATCGGCGCCAACGACACCGTCAACCCGGCCGCGGCCGAGGATCCGGGAAGCCCGATCGCGGGCATGCCGGTCCTCACTGTGTGGGAGGCAGACAACGTCATCGTGTTCAAGCGTTCCATGGCCTCCGGCTACGCCGGAGTGCAGAACCCGCTGTTCTACCGCCAGAACTCCGCGATGCTGTTCGGCGACGCCAAGGACCGAGTCGAGAACATCCTCCAGGCCCTCTGACCACCACATTCCGGTCCCCACCGGGGCCGTCACCAAGGTCCGGCGCGGCACGCCGTCCAAACTCGTCATCGAACGCGAATCTTCAGTGTGCCGGAATCGGCGCGCACAGAATGCATCTTCGGTAACGGCCTTCATCGCACCCCAGAGCGCATCTGGAACTCGGGGTGATCGGCGTGTGACTGGTGAGGAATGGGTGAACTCCTGGGAGGTCAGTACTATCTCCACCCGGCAACACCACCGGCAGCGGTGGCCGACCCGACAAACACGGTCCGCCCGGGAGTATGGCATGGGATTCTCGACGCGTGACGTGATCGGGCGCGGGTCCATTGCGGTCGGCGGCACCAACGGCTGCTACTGGTGGTCGTGGTAACCATGCCCGGGATTCTTCGACCGCGACGGTGCCATCCGGCTGCCGGCCGCGTTGCGTGCCCGATTCCCGCCGATTATCCTGGTGTGGGCGACGGCGAGTATGCCGGACGCCTGACCGACCGGACCGAAACGGGTTGCCTCACTGACGGTTTAGGTCGTCTCACGAACAGACGATGTCAGTGGGTTCAAAGGTTCTTCCCCTGCGTTGGGCAGTCGAGCGAACCTTCGCCTGGATCTGTAAACACCGGCGCTGTGTCCGTGACTACGAGACGCGGCCCGACCATCACGAAGCGATGGTGTACATCGCCGTGATCGCCACCTTGTCACGCCGGCTCGCCCGCTCGGCGTGACGTTCCCGGAGTTCTCGGACGCGCTTTCAGGGGACGACGGAAACATGGCAGGAAGGAAGCGGTAGTCCGCAAAGGACATCGTGCGCAGGCTGTGCTGAACCGACGAGGAGAAAGACGCGGTGTTGTGTGCCGACGTGACGGTCGGGTCGTCGGCCGCGCGACAACCAAGGTCGGTGGAGAGCGGGGCCGAGAGGGAATGGAGTAGGCACCGGCAGTGAGGAGCTGGCATATCCGGTGCCCGGGTGCGGCGCCGGCTTTGCCAGGCATGACGTCACGACGACCAGGTACAGGCCCGGACAGGGGCAGGCCTCTCGGCAGCATCAGCCACCGCGAGGCCTGCATGGGAGTTCAGAGTGCTGCCAGCGCCTGTATGAGGGCTACGAGGCGGTCGTCTCGGCCTTGTCCTCGACTGCTCCCCCGACGTCCTTGCGGCCCATATAGGAGTCCATCAGGCGCTTCTGTCCGGCGAGCTCGGCCGCCGTGGCCTCGAGCTGGATTTCACCGTTGGCCATCACATAGGCGCGCTGGCAGAGCTTCAGCGCTGCCTGCGTGTTCTGCTCGACGCACAGGATCGTGACTGAATCACGAATTTGGGCCAAGGACTTGTACATGTCGGAGATCACCAGCGGTGCCAGCCCCATGGACGGCTCGTCCAACAGGAGCATTCGGGGTCCGCCGGCCAACGCTCTACCGACTGCCACCATCTGCTGCTCACCACCGGACAACGCCCAAGACGCCCTGTCCCGCAAGGGAACCAATGCGGGGAACAACTCGTAGATGTCGTCAACGGATGGCCCGGACCGGCCACGGCGGGCGCTCTCGCCAACCTGGATGTTCTCGTGGGCCGTCATCGACTTGAACAGGTGCCGCCCTTCGGGAACGAGCATCAGCCCCGCGCGCGCCAAGGCATCGGGCTGGCGACGATAGACGCCTCCGTCGAACTCGATACGGCCGGTCGACGCAACAGCACCGACAATCGCCTTGAGTGTCGAACTCTTGCCAGCTCCGTTCGGCCCCAGAAGCGCAACTGCCTCGCCCTCGGACACCTCCAAACTCACTCCGTGGACGGCATCGATCCCGTTGTAGGAGACGCGGACATTCTCAATCTTCAACATCGACAACTCCCAGATAGGCTTCGACCACTCGGGAATGGGACCAAATCTCTCGAGGCGGGCCCGTGGCAATGAGTTTGCCTGCTTCGAATACCACGACACGATCGGTGGCGCGGTCGATGAAGTCGATTTTGTGCTCGATGACCACCGTGCACCGGTCGGGGCTGCGAATGGCGCGAATGACGTCGACCAGATCTGATGTCTCGTCGTCATTGAGTCCCGCGGCCGGCTCGTCGAGGAAGATGATCTGCGGTTCACGTGCCAACGCTCGCGCGATCTCCACACCTCGGGCCACCGATAGCGGCTGTGAATCGCACTGCTCATGGAACACGCTGGTCGGCACGTTGGCGGTAACGAGGTACTCAGCAGCCTTCTCGCGCCGCTCTCGCTCCGCGCGCCCCGCTCCCGGTCGGCCGAGCCAGGCTCCGAAGAGCCCCGTCCCGGTGCGGTCGGGCGATCCCAACATGACATTCTCCAGACACGTCAGTTCCGGGTGCACTTGCGGCGTCTGAAAGGTTCGTCCTATCCTGCCCGGCCCCGCTCGGTTACCGATCTTGATGGTGCCGGTGGAGGGAACCAGGCGATTGACGGCGTTCAGGAACGTCGACTTGCCGGAGCCGTTCGGTCCGACGATGCCGACTGTCTCACCGGGAGCGACGCTCAAGGTGACGTTGTCGACGGCAACGACCTGCCCGAAGCGGACTGTCAAGTTCTCGACACTAAGCACGACGAATGGCCTTCCAAACTCGTTCGGTGACACCCACAAGGCCCTTCGGCAACAGCATCAGGACGAGGACCAGGATGACGGCATAGAGGAACTGGGCATGCTCGGTGACCTCGCGGAGGACCTCCGGCAACCAGGTGAGCACGACCGCCCCGATGACGGCACCCCACATAACGGACACGCCGCCCAGGAAGACCATCAGGAATACGTTCAGTGAGATGGAGTCCGAGAAAGAGAAGCCCCCGACGAAGCCGAGCATGTGCGCATACATCGAACCCGCAGCCCCGGCGTAGGCACAACCCACGCCGAACATCGTGAGTTCAATCTTTCGCGGATTCACCCCGACCGTCGGAAGAATTCCGCGGGAGTCACGAGCGACCAGGACGTAGCGACGCAAGGGCGACTGCTCGAGCAGGATGCCAAGCCCCACGGCCACGATCGTGATCCCGCCGTAGAGCCAGTACATGTCTTCAGGCAGGAAGAGGTCCTTACCGAAGAACGTCGGTGCCGCGAGGCCGCTCATTCCCGTGAACCCGCCTGCCAACCACTCCCAGTTCTGGACGACGAGAAGGATGATGCCGCTCAGCGCGAAGGTTGCGATCGCAAAGTAGATGGCGCTCACGCGCGCCAACGCTGCACGGAAAGCCACGCCGATCACCGTGGAAACCACAATGCCGGCTACGAAGCCGAGCCAGAAGTTGTCAGCGCCGGCCACGTTGCCGGACACCACAGCGCCGATGGCAAAGAATCCGCCATGAGCGAAGTTGAACTGTCCGCTCAAGCCGAAGACGAAGTAGAACCCGATCGCGAGCACTGTGTAGACGAGGGCCTGATTGAGCAATCCCCACTGATCAGTGTTGGTAACCCACAGGGGCGAGACCGCAATCGCGACAATCAACGCGACGAAGACAGACAGATGCATCCGGACCCGGCCCCGTGGCACTGCCACAGCGGCGGCCGCTTCACGATCTCGGGACGGGGCGGCTGGGCTCTCCTGTGTCGTAGTCATCAGTACCTCACCTTCACCTTGCTCTGGAAGAGTCCTTCAGGCCGCACTGCAAGGACAAGAATGAAGACCACAAACGGATAGACCGACGAGTAGGCCGAGGAGATATACGTTGTGGCAAATGCTTGGATCAAGCCCAGCCCCAAGCCTGCCACCGTGACGCCAACCAAGCGATCGGTACCTCCGAGTACGGTGGCGGCGAATGCCGTCAGCAGCACTCCGAAGCCGAGGGTCGGACTGACCGAAAGCAGCGGCGCAAGGAGCACACCGCCGAGCGCGGCGAGCATGCCCGCGACGATGAAGGCCAAGCTGGATAGCCACCCTGCGCGGATGCCGACCAGGAAGGCCGTCTCCCGATCTGCAGCGAGTGCGCGGAACTGTCGCCCCAACTGGGTCTTCTCAAATATCAGCACCAGTGCGGTGACGACGACAAGCATTACGACCACGATCAGGATGCTCTGATAGGGAACCGCGGCCTCACCGATGCGAAGCACTCCGGTTCCGACAAACGATTCCAGCGGATGCGTCCCCGAGCCGCGCCAGAGGATCAGGGACTCTCGAACCAGGAGTCCGACGGCAAAGAGGATGACCATGATGCTAAGCATCGAACGGTTGCGAATCGGCCGGTATACGAGACGCTCCGTGGCGAGACCCAGCGCGCCGCCCGCAACGATGGCGAGCAGGTAGGCCAGCCAGATCGGTAGCGAGTGCACCGAGATCAGCACCATGGCTACGTAGGCCCCCATGGTCAGGACGTCACCGTGGGCGAAGTTGATGATACCCGTGGCCTTGATGATCACGACGAGTCCGACTGCCGCCACCACAGCAATACTGCCTTGGCTGAGGCCTGACGAAATGGCTGAGATCAGGGTGTCCATCAGTTCATTCGCCTCCCTCAGTCAACAACTCCACGTCGGTGATCAACGCGCCAACCCTTGCACTGGTCCAACCACGGACACTCTCCTTCAGCAGGCAACGACCTCTAACGGCCTCGATCGGACTTGGGGAACATGACCGACGTCACGTGACCCGCGGCACAAACGTTAACTTCGGCATCTGCATTTAGCAATAGGCTCAATAACTGTTCATTGTCACTAGAACTAACACTTTGCATACTTTATGCTGTTGTGCAGATGCAAGTGTTTGTCGCCAAGCCACGAGCGCGACAAGACGCAGCTAATGAGCATCCGGGCTCACAACGACGAAGGGGTGAACATCTATGCTGTGTTCTAGACGATCGGGTTGCCGGTGAGTGTGCAGCCACATACACGAAAGGTGCAGGACATGGCCGCACGCGGATCCAAAGCAAACAACGCTGTCGACACCTTCGCGCCCAAGCCTGTGAAGCGTCCACGCAAGCAGGTGGAGGACCAGATCGCCAAGGCCATCCTTTCGGGACAATTCGCACATGGCGAGAAGTTGCCGCCCGAGTCGCAGTTGGCCAACCTGTTCGAGGTGAGTCGACCGACCGTGCACCAGGCGCTCGAAGGGCTCGCCGAGAGTGGACTCATTCGAAGGGTTCCCGGAATCTCGGGGGGGAGCTTCGTCAACTCCGTCACTCATGAGGGGCTCTTCACCCTCCTCTCAGAGTCCCTTTCCACCACCCTTCGCCTCGGCACGCTCACCATCGCCGAGCTGACCGAGGTCAGGGAGATCTTGGAGATTCCAGCAGCATCTCGGGCAGCGACCAATCGGGATGACTACCACCTAGAGATCCTCAACAGCGTCGTGGACCAGCAGCGGAAGGCCGACACCAGCGATCCGGCCGTGCCGGCCCTGGACCACCAGTTTCATTCGACCATTGCCCAGGCATCCGGCAATCGCCTCCTGGGAGCCCTCGTGAAGTCGGTGCACAGCACTTCCCAGCCGGTCTCCTTCCTCCAGCTCAGCGAAAAAGTCGGGCGCGAGACGGTGAAGCAGCACGTCGCAATCCTGCGCGCCATCGAAGCCGGCGATCCCGAGGCGGCCTCTCGCGAGATGGCAACCCACCTGGAGTACATCAAGGAAAACTCCACGACCGGCGAGGCTATTAGTTGATCCCCTCTGACTTCTTGATCTAAAACTTGCACTGTGTAAGTATCTTTGCAAAGCAGTCAGAGTTGACGTTGATCGGTCGACCTGGCCTCACGACGTGAAGAGAGACGCAGGTGGGTTATATGACCGAACCGCTGAACGACACCAACCAGTTCGCCTGGGCCAGATCGATGTGGAAGCCATTCGTCGATCAGGCCTTCGACCTCAAGAGACGCACCGGGGCACCCCGCGACGATTCCCCGGAAGGCATCCTCCGTCGGTTGCAGCGACTCGAGGACGAGCGCGACATCGAGCTGACCTTCCGCCGCTATCACGCCTGCTATGACGCGGGCGACATCGAGGCGATCCTGTCCTGCTACACCGACGATGCCATCCAGATCAACGCCCGGGGAACGTATCAGGGGCACGACGAACTCCGCGAGAGCTACCGATGGTTAACCGACGGACAAAAGTTCGCCATCCACCACGGGACCAACGTGGTCGTGACCCTCGACGAGGACGACCCCGACCACGCGACGCTCAACGCCTTCTGGTTCTCCGCCGTGATGACCCACCAGGACAAGCTGTTGTCCTGCGGCGGCACCTACGTGCACCGCATGCGTCGAGTCGACGGCGATTGGCTCATCGCGAAGCAGCGGATCACGTTCAACTACCTGACCAAGCAAAGTCATATCGCCCGGAAGATGGGCGACAGCGTCCCGCCTGCAGCGGGACAGGTGACGACCCGCGATCTCGTGGAAGAGCGCTACCTGCTCACCTGAACCCTGCCTGTGCCTTCGACTTACGCAGAGAGCCCGAGCCATCGTGGGATGGCTCGGGCTCTCTGCGTGGTTGCGTTGGCCGCGGCTCAGGGCTGGAAGTTGACGCGTCCGCCCTCGAAGGGCCAGTTGTCGATAGCATACAGTCGACCACGGCCACCGGAGGTGACGTACGCAGTGCGGCCGTCCGGTCCACCGAAAGCCACGCAGGTCACGTAGGGATCCCGCTCCGGAGTTTCGAAGAAGGCCAGTTCCGCACCGAGCGGACTAACGACACGCACGCCGGAACTCGCCAAGTCGGCCACGACGAGGTTGCCTTCTCCATCAACGGCGAGACCGTCCCAGAACTGCTTGCTCTGTTGCAGGTCGATCCCCTCAGTGTCGTCCTGAGCAGCCGCAGGGTGCTGGAAGACATCAGGGAGAGGCAGCAACTTGCCCGGGCCCACCACCTCGAAGGTGCGCAACCGGCCAGTGAACGTTTCCGAGACATAGAGACGGCTGCCGTCGGGCGAGAGGCCGACACCGTTTGGAGTCACCACGTCCGACACAGCCACGCCGATCCGGCGTTCTGCAGGGACCGCATAGTGCAGCAGACCCGAGGTAGTGTCCGCTATATAGGCCCCACCGTCGGCATCGAATACAACGTCGTTGAGGGACCCGAGATGCTGTCCCTCGCTCTCTGTGAAGAGTTCTCGGACCTCACCTGTGGTGCGGTCGACACGGTAGAGCGCGCCACCCACCCAGTCCTCGATCAACCCGGTGATGTGGGTGATGCCCTCGACGTCGGCAAAGGTGAAGCTGCCGTTGGTGGCAACGTAGGCAGCGCCGTCAGGACCAATGGCAGCTCCGTTCGCCCCCGAGGGCAGGTTGGCCACCACTGTCCGGGATCCCCCTGGACTCACGCGCACCAGCGCAGCGCCCCGGACTTCGCAGACCAGGACCGATCCGTCGTCCTCGACGACCGGTCCTTCGGGACAACTCAGTCCCGACCCCACCAGACGAAAATTGGACTCCCCAAACATCTTGGCTCTCTCCGCTTCTGAGACTGTTGACCCGAATGTAGGGGCAAATCGACGCGAACCTGATCAGGCGTGCGACTTCGGCTCCATGACCTGCTCGAGGCCACCGGTCGCCAGCCACGCATTGAGCACCTGATCGAACTCGTTCGGCCCGGCGGCGAAGGTCTCCGACCGCGGGGGTTTGCCCTCGGAGTTGTAGTACCCCGGCGTGCACTCGGCAAGGAACTGGTCCTGGGCCGGCCCCTGCGCTCGAATGGTGGACACCCACTCGTTCTCCGACTCTTCGCTCGGTTCGACCAGGACGTTGCCACGCAGTTCGGCTTCGTACACTGCCGTCATGATGTGTGCGGCCTGCTGCTCGAGAATGTGGGTGTAGTTGACGGAGTGGGCGTTTTGTAACACTCCCATGTGGAAAAGGTTGGGATAGCCGCGGGTGACCCAACCGTGGAGTGTCCGCATGCCCTCGGCCCAGTACTCGGGGAGAGGCACTCCCCGGCGTCCGCGGATGTCCACGCCCGCGCGGGTCGACGGATCGAAGCTCACCTCATACCCGGTCGCGAAGATGACCAGGTCGACCTCGTGCTCGACACCGTTCGCCACGAATCCCTTCTCTGTGAAACGCTCGATCCCCTGGCCTTCGGTGTCGACCAGATTGACGTGCGGCTTGTTGAACGTATCGAGGTAAAGATCGCTGAAGCCGGGTCGCTTGCACATGTGCATGTACCACGGCTGCAGCCTCGAAGCCGTGTCCCCGTCCTCGACGGTGTCCGCTACGCGACGGCGGAGTTCTTCCATCTTCTCGTAGTCAGCCATCTCGAACGAAACAGCGGGGTCTTCGGTGAAACCGCTGGCGATCAGTCGCCGCATGCCCCGGGCCGGGCCGATATCGGTCCAGGAGTCACCGACCAGGTTCTGCTCAGCGCCCTGACCGTGAACGATGTCGATGAAGTTTTTGCGGCGTTCGTTCTGCCAGCCCGGTTCCAGCGACTCCCACCACTGCGGATCCGTCTCGGCGTCGGCGCGCACATCAACGGTGGACGGCGTGCGCTGGACGACAAGTAGCTCCTTGGCATATTCGGCGAGCCGGGGCACGACCTGGAGTGCCGTCGCGCCAGTACCTACGATGGCAACTCGCTTGTCGACCAGCTTGTGGAGCCCACCCGTGTGGTCACCACCTGTGTAGTCGTAGTCCCAGCGGCTGGTGTGGAAGGCATGTCCGGCGAAGTCGTCCACACCGGGCAGGTTGGGTAGCTTGGGACGTTGCAGAACGCCACCGGACACAAGGACGTACCGAGAGTTGAACTCGTCGCCGCGCGAGGTGGTGACCGTCCAACGTTCGAGGTCATCGTTCCAGTGCAAGGTCTCGATCTTGGTCTGGAAGAGGGCGTCGCGTCGGAGTTCGAAATGGTCGACTATGGCGAGCGCGTGCTGCCGGATCTCCTCTCCGGAGACGTACTTGCGGCTCGGCATCCTTCCGACTTCTTCCAGCAGGGGAAGGTAGATGTAGGACTCCACGTCGCAAGCGAGCCCGGGGTAGCGGTTCCAATACCACGTACCTCCGAAATCCCCGGCAGTGTCGATGAATCGGATCTTATCGATGCCGGTCTTACGCGCGAAGGCTCCGGCAACCAAGCCACCGAAGCCACCGCCGAGGATCGTCAGATCGACGTCGTCGTGAACCGTGGCGCGCTGCTCGACTTCAGGAGTCCACGGATCGGCGCCATAATCTTCGAACTTGCCGGTGCCGATGTACCCGTACTGATGGTTTCCATCGGGCCGGATCCGCTTGTCGCGCTCGGCACGATATTTCGCGCGTACCGCTTCGAGAGCCGTGATGTGGTCATCGGTTTGCATGTGTCTTCCGATCCGATCTGTCGTAGGTCCATGTTTGAGCTGGCTCATGTATTCGAGATGCGCTGTTTCGTACCGGGCATGATCGCGCGATCAGGCATCAAGTGCGGCGACGGACCGCTGCGGAACCATTCCTTGGGCCGTATAGAAGTCCACGGCCGCACGAATCGACTCGTTAACCGGTGACAGCTTCCAGCCGAGCTCACGCTCTGCCTTGCCGTGGTCCAACGAGGCCGAAGCCGGTGAACACCGCCAGCGGCACTCCTCGCGGCGCGGGTGCCTTCGCTGTCTCGGCGGCCGTGTCGTAGAGGTCGGCCCACCGCAGGTGGTTTGCGCTGGCGGCATCGATCACCAACTGTCCCTGACCGGTGCGTGCATAGTCGCCGGAACCGCAGGTGTTGGCAACGCACATCGCCACCGCAGGCAGGCCCCGATTGCGCGCGTAGTCGAGCACCAGGTTCTCGGCTTCGACACGGGTCCTGACATATTCGTCGCCCTCTTTCGCCCAGTTGAACTCGAAGTTCTCATCCGCGACCTCGTCCTTGGCCGGCCCGCACATGGCGCTGCGCAGAGCTTCCCGGTCGGCGAGATCCCCGTAGCGGATCTCCACATCGAGGTCGTCGAAAGCCGCAGGGGAGCTTGACTTTCGCGCGAGTACGCGGACCCGATCGCCGCGTGCCACCAGTTGCCGCGTCACATGCGAGCCCAGGTATCCGCTTGCCCCGATGACGAGTTCGATCGAACCGGTCCCGGCCATTGGAACTCCTTTGTGGCGCGCTTGCACCGTCGGCGCGGTGAGTTACGTCATATGACATGCTGCACTAGGACTCGCGTTGCGATAAGAATCCAACCTTTTGTTTACAAAATTTCACAATGAAAACTTTTTCACAGTTGTTAGTCGCGGCTCAGCGAGCAACCGACGGGCGACACGGTCAGCCGCTCGAGCGGATCTCCGACGGAATAGACGCCCCCGAGCACGCGAGCGCCGTCCGCAGTCAGCATTGCCGTGAACTCATGGGTTCCGGGAACCTGTGCCGCAACCTCTTCGAGCTCCGCGAGCACGACACGTTCCTTCTCTCGCGTCTGCGGACCGACGGAAATACACGGTCGTGGTCCGAATTCGATGCATACGTCATACAGGCTGAAGTTGAGCACGCCGAAATGCGCCCAGAAGTCGACCCGCCCCTCGAAGACCCAGAGAGACCGGGATGATCGTCCCGACCGCCGGAATACAAACCTGCCCATGGCATCCAGGTCCACTTGACGGCGATCGATGCGACCGTCATCGATCGCCGTCACATACTCCCGGAAGGACTCGCGAAATGCCCAGTGCAGGCCGGCCCCTGCATCCATCGCACGTACGGCCTCCATCACGTCTGCTGCGGGACGGCTTCGCCACTTACCACGACGGCCTTGAGCGGCTCGGCCCCGTTGCCGATGCGGCTCAGGTCGACACGGCGACCGACCGCTGCGCGGGCGCCGACATAGTCACGCATGTGGTTCACCGTGTCGACGGCCACCACTACGTCACCATTGAGATAGACCACCGAGAACGAATCCGAATCCTCATCTCCGCGGATCAGGGTGGCGTCGTATCCGATCACCAAGCCGACAGTCTTGAACTTGATATCGAACTGGTTCGACCAGAACCAGGGCTGCGGATCATAGGGACTCGCCT
This sequence comes from Rhodococcus koreensis, assembly GCF_900105905.1. GTDB lineage: Bacteria > Actinomycetota > Actinomycetes > Mycobacteriales > Mycobacteriaceae > Rhodococcus_F > Rhodococcus_F koreensis. Next base: position 164,917 of record NZ_FNSV01000005.1, read on the forward strand.
CACCCATGATGGACGCGGCCACGAGTTTGCCCTGCTCCGTCGCATTCTGGATAGATTCGATGCGTGCCCGACCCGATGGGTGGGCCGCGTGGGGGAACGAAGCACAGTCACCGGCGGCATAGACGTCCGGCAAACTGGCACGTCCGTATTCGTCGACGACGATACAATTGGCACCTTCCGCGCCTGCTTCCAATAGTGGTTCGACTGCAGGCACGAGACCAACCGCCACAAGCACCCGATCGGCGGGGATGCTGGATCCGTCGGTGAGGCGGACGCCGGTGACGTGTCCATCGCGGCCCTCGATCTCGGTGACCATAGCCTCGAGTCGGACGTCGACACCCTCGGCGACATGCCGGCGCAGGAAGTAATCCGACACCACCGGGCTGGTCACACGTTGCAGCAGCCGCTCCTGAGCCTCGAGCACCGTGACTTCGATTCCGAAACCTCGCAGTACGGACGCGGCTTCGAGTCCGACGAAGCCGCCACCGACGATCACGAATCGTTGCGCTGAGGTCAAGCACTCCTTCACAGCCGCGGCATCATCGAGCGTCCGAAGGGTCAAAACACCTGACAGGTCCTCGCCAGCGGCCCCCAACCGCCGGGCCGAGCCGCCGGTCGCCCACACGAGTGACCCATACCTCAGGAAGTCCCCACTGCTCGTGGTGACGGTGTGTGCACCGGCATCGACCGACACGACGGCGTCGTCAAGTATCAGTTCGATCTGCGAATCACTCCAGAACTGTGCGTCACGAATCAACAGGCTCTCAGCGGTCGCCTCACCCTTGAGGTACGCCTTGCTCAGCGGCGGACGTTCATAGGGCAGGTGTCGTTCGGCGCCGATGATCCCGACACGTCCCTCGTAGCCGCGAGACACCAGCTCATGCGCGACGGCCGCCCCGGCATGGCCACCCCCGACGACAAGGACATCAAAAGTGCGGATCGTCACGGGATGGTGACCTCGATGTCGGTCATCTCTTCGCGCAGGATGAGTTGGCAACTGAGTCTGCTGTTGTCCGCTCGCTCCTCCACGAGCTCGAGCAGCTCGCCCTCCTCCTCCGAGAGCGGGCGGAAGCCCTGAGTGTCGGCATAGACATGGCAGGTGGCGCAGGACAACTCGCCTCCGCACTCACCCTCGATGCTGGGCAATTGCTGCCGCACCGCCACCTGCATGATGCTGTCGCCCGGCTCCCCCTTGGCCGCGACGACCTCACCATTGACCTTGAATCGAACATTGACCATCGTCATTCCTCCTGGCCTCAGTTGGCCGACTGTGCGGGCAGTACCTTGCCGGTGCGCACCGTGAGGCCCGACAAACCGGAAGCCGCCGTATCCACGACCCATGTCGGCCGCTCAACGATCTCGAGGTCGGGCAAGCGGGAGAAAAATATCGAGTAGAACTGTGACAGCTCGAGGCGGATCAGGTTGCGACCCAGGCACTTGTGGATGCCCTCACCGAAGGACAGGTAGTCATTCGGCGCGCGGCGGATGTCGAACTCCAGCGGGTTCTCGAACACGCGCTCGTCGCGGTTCGCTGACATGATCACGAGAGAGACCCAGTCTCCGGTGCGGATCAGCTTGCCCTGTAGTTCGAAGTCCTCGTTGGCCACACGGACCGTGCTGCGCGCGGGACTGGCGAAGCGGACCGTCTCGTCGACCGCCCCGAGCACAAGAGCCGGGTCATCGAGCATGGCTCGCCGCTGCTCCGAGTTCTCCACCAATTGCCACGCGCCGACACCGAGCGCAAGCCGGGTCGTGTCGAAACCGCCCAGGATCATCCCCACCACCGGTGAACGGACCTCGCGGGGGCTGAGGAGTTCATGGTCCACCTTCATCTGGCCCATGATCGTCGCGAAGTCATCACGCGGATTCTTTCGGCGATCCATCGCGAGATTCCCGGCGTAGTCCAGGAGTTCGGCGTACGCATCGGAGAACGTCTTGAGTGGGTCGTTGTCGACGGTGAACCTGGGGTCGTTGAAAGCGGTGATACGCATCGTGACGTTTTGCAGGTAGGACCACTCTTCCCGCGGAATGCCCAGGAGGGTACCGATCACCATGGTCGGCAGCTTGGCCGCGACATCCTCCATGAACTCGAATTCGGAGTTCTCGGCGATGTCGTCGACGATCTCGTTGACGTAGCGGGCAATGTCAGAGCCAAGTCTCTTGACCGCAGGGACACTGAAGTGCTTGTTCAGCGGCCGACGGTACATCGCGTGGACCGGATCATCCAGGTAGTCGAGGCGGGTGTCGAGGCCCAGCTCGATCCGACGCTCAGCCGTCGTCCGAGTAGCTGCGCGCGGCATGCGTGCGCCCTCCCGACTACTCAGCAGCTGGGCGTTCTGGAAGCACCACTTCACATCCTCGTGCCGCGTGACGGCCCAGAACGGTCGGGGGTAGTTGGGCGCTTCGACGAGACGGACCGGGTCCTCATCACGGAGTTGCCGAAAGCCCTCCAGGAAGTCCAGGTTCGAATACCAAGCCGGTTCCATGATCGATGCGTCGATGCTTCGCAAGTCCGTGGCAATCATGCCTGTGTCTCCTTGTGATTGGACTTCGGTGCGCCAGCGCTACCCGCTGCAGGGTAGGCGGCGTCAGTCTCAGTATTCACGAAGTGTACAGATTGCTAATTTTCTTGTAAACAGCTCATTTATCAACACTCGGTTGGGTCCCAGGTCTAACGCAGGGAATGAGAAGAGCGCATATAGTCGCGCACAGCATGAGCCCAGCAATGACAAGAAATCCCAGGACGTACGCCTGTTCCGCGGGATAGCCGGCCACCACGGCCTGAGACGCGATGATTGCCGGGACGACAGCCGCCCCGATCGCGCCGCCGAGGGCGCGCAAGGTCGTGTTGATACCCACGGCAACCCCGCTCTGCTCCGCGGGAACAGCGGCAAAGATCAAGGGCGTGAGGCAGGCGAACATGAACCCCATTCCGGCGCCCATGAGTCCGTTTGCCACGATGACGTCCACTCTCGATGCGTGGTTGAACGCCATGAGCGCCATCGAGCCCGACGCAGCGAGGCATCCGGCCACGACGAGCGCCTTGGCGCCGACGCTGCGTGCCAGTTCACCTGCGACGAATCCCCCCACGAATGACATCACCGGGTGCGCGAGGATAAGCAGACTCGCCCCTGTCGCTCCAACTCCGAACCCTGAGCCCACCGACGAGGGGGGCGCCTGCAGGAATTGCGGCAGGAATGCGAAGCCTCCGTAAAGGGCGGCGCCGGCGGTGAGCCCGATGAGGTTCGTCTGCCACATCCCGCGCGAACGCACCAACGCGGTATCGACGAGTGGCTGCGCAGCACGGCTCTCACACACCCACCAGACCCCGAACACGACCACGCTGGTGCCGCACAGCCCGACGACGCGAACGGAGCCCCAACCCCAGTTGGGCGCCCGGCTGGCCGCGATCAGGAACGGGACGAGCCACGCCGTGAGCAGTACGGCCGGCAGAATGGGCAACTGCCCCGGCGAACGGACCGGAGAGGAAGGAACAGTGAGGGCCGCACCGATCGCCGCCACTCCGAGGACGAGGCCCGGAAGCAGGAACAGCCACAGATAGCCGAGACAGTCCACCAGCGGACCTGCCACGACCATCCCGAGGCCTGCCCCGCCAGCGAGCAAAGCCGACAATGTTGCTGTCGCGCTTGCCATCCGCTCAGGGGAGCACTCGTCGCGCAGTATCCCGAAGGACAGGGGCACGACGCCCGCACCCGCCGCAGCGATCACTCGTGCCGCGATCATCACGGAGAGGTTGGGCGCAATGGCCGACGCGATCGAGCCGATGGCCAACAGGCCCAGCGACATGACGAGCAACCGGTTCTTGCCGTAAATGTCGCCGAGCCGTCCCACGATCGGCGTGGAAACCGTGGCACAGAGCAGGAACGCAGTCAGGACCCAGGTTACCGAGTGCTGATCGGTCCCGACCTCCGCAGCGATCCGCGGGAGCGTCGGCACGACAGCCGATTGCAGCATCGCGAACGCCGCAGCCCCGGTGGCGAGAATCGAGAAGGTGAGCCTGCTCATCGCCCCTGAATTCGGGCAAGAATCTCGCTCACTGCCTCGGCGATTGCCGCGAAGGGGTGCTCACCAGTGACCGTGTCGTCGGTGAAGAGGCGGTTGTGGGTGATTCCGACCGAGTAGCCCTTGTCCACGTCGGCAAAGCCGATGGAGTTGCCCAGCCCAGCGTGACACAGGACGCCCGGCCCGTCGCCCAGCAAGGTCCCACCATGCCAAAGTCCCCCGGCACCCATGGGTGGCGACCAGCGGTTTCCCCCGACGAGAACCATGTCCGGGATATTGCTCATGGCGCGCGGCTCGAGCATCGCGCGTACTCGTTCCGGCGACAAGAGACGATGGTCGTCGAGTTCACCGTCGTTCGCGAGAACGGCAAAGAGGCGCGCAACGCTTCGTGCCGACGCGATGCCGCCGGTTCCGGGCAGACAGGCCTGCCAGACATCGTGCCGGTTGTGGACAGGGGCGTCGAGCGCCACCGCGTCGGGCTTGGCGGCCAAACTGGCCTCGGTGGCGCCCTCGATGAGGACACCGCCCGGGCCGGCGAGGTCGGAGACCAGCACCCCCACTCGCGCGAGGTCCTCTGAGCGGACCCCGAGCCAGAAGTCCATGATGCCCACCGGTTCCATGACTTCCTCGCGGACGAAATCGGCGAAGGGTCGGTGCTGTGGGTCGGTACGGCGTACTGCCTCGCCGACCAGCCAGCCGAAGACGATCGCTTGGTAGGTGTTGGCTGTGCCGGGCGGGTAGTAGGGCTTGAACTCCTGGATCTCGCGGATCATCCAATCCCAGTCGCACATCAACTCAGGCGTGACGTTCGCTGGCATCTGCGGGATTCCCGACTGATGAGCGAGCACGTGGGCCAGGGTGATGGTGTCTTTGCCGTGACGACCGAACTCTGGCCAGTACGTCGCCATTGGCGCATCGGGATCGATGAGACCACGTTCGATCTGGACGTGGGCTGCAAGCGCCGTGGCCGCCTTGGTGACCGAGAACACCGGGAAGATCGTTCGCTCGTCAACAGGCCGGCCGGTGTCGTCGGCGACACCACCCCACGCCTCGGCCACCAGGTTGTTGCCGACCATTACCGCAACCTGGATCCCTCGTTCCCCCAGTTCGAGGGAGCGTGCGATCGCGGCGTCCAGCATGCCATCATCGTCGTACGACTGGTGACCCATGCGTGGTGTCTCTCTGTTTGACCCGTCAGTCCCGCAGGTTGAGGCCGCCGTCTACGTTCCAGCACTGGCCGTTGACCCACTCTCCGTCGCTCGAGAGCAGGAAGGTCACCGCAGCGGCAATGTCGGCGGGTTCTCCCAGACGGGTGTGCCGGATCAGGCTGAGAACCTCCTTGTGGACGGCAGTGTGGCCCATCCGCTTCTGGGTCTCGCCCATCACCATCCCCGGCGAGACGCTGTTGCAGCGGATGCCCTGCTTACCCCATACGGTTGCGACGTGGCGCGTCAGGGTGTTGACGCCACCCTTGGACGCCGAATAGGCGACGCGATTCGGCAACCCGAAGAAGGCCGCACCCGAGGAGGTGTTCACGATGGCACCGGAACCCGCCTCCAGCATGTAGGGAATTACGGCCTTTGTGGTGCGGGCGTAGCCGAACAGGTTGACGTCGAGCACGCGCTTCCAGACATCCATGTCAGTGTCGAGGACGGTGAGGTCGTTCTCGAAGACCGAAGGGGTCATCTCGGCCCCGACGTTGAACAACCCGTCCACACCGCCCATGAACTCGGCCGACTGCTTGATGAACGAGTTGACCGAGTCGTCGTCAGAGAGGTCGAACTGGATCGCAGTCGCCCGGCCGCCGTTCGATTCGATGTCCTTGACGGTCTCCTTTGCGCGCTCGAGGTTGACGTCACCGATGGCTACCGTTGCACCGGCTGCGGCCAGTCGGTGGGCGGTTTCTGCACCGATCCCGGTAGCCCCGCCTGCCACGGCGATCCGCTTATCGACCAGCCCGTTCATGAAACCTCCCGCGTGTTGAGTTGATCCGTAACTCGGATCATCGTTGCTGATAGTTTGGTGCTTGGCAATACAGAACTTTGCATTGCGTAAAAAAGTTGCCTAACGGAACATCGTGACGAGTCCCGGCAGTCATTCCTGCGGCGGCGCGAATCTCAGGTAGCTGGACTCCGCCCGCGGAGGCTTCTCAACAAACTCGAGACGGATTCCGTCCGGATCACGCAGAGACAGGACCTTGCGCTCGCCGTAGTCAGGACCGAAGTTCCACACCTCGGGTGGCCCCGCAATCCCGGGGGCTTGGCCGATCGCCGGCACGGTTTGCAACAACGCGTGGACTGCATCGATGTCGTCGACCTCGAAGCCGATGCGCGAGATTCCGAGGTGGTGAGCCTCTTCATAGACCGTCGATGTCTCCGGCGACGGCGGAGGGAAGAGCGGTTGTGTCATGTCGATGCTCAGCCGATTGTCACCACGTGCAGCAAACATGTGACTCGACCACTGCGCCCGGTCGGAACCAGGGCCCTGCGAGGCAGGTAACGGTCTGTCTGTGAAGACGTCAAGGTGGTGGTCAAGGCCCAGGTAATCACGATAGAACGTCGTCGAACGGTCGCCGTCCGTCGCCACTGCGTTGACGTGCACCCAGTGGTCATAGCGAGCCGATTTCACCGGATCCGGATAGAAGGACAGCACCATCCCGTCGGGATCGGTGAATGTGACGTAGTCGCGGACGATCTTCTCGTTCGTCAGCTCGACGCCCATCGCTGCCAACTGCGCGACCCGCTTCTCGGCGGGAACTTTGGTCCCGAACCCGAGCTTCGCGATCCCAACGTGCCAGAACACCGGATAGGGCTTGCCCACGGGGCGAGGAGTCTTCCACTCGACGAGGTGAACCTGACCGGGGCGACCGGCAGTGCCGTCATCCAGGACGTATCCCTCGAATTCGCCACTGTCGATGCCCAAAGCAGCGAACCGCTGGGAGGGAGCTCTGAGTCGCGAGACAGTGCGGAGCGGGGTGGTTGCCTCATAGAACTCCCGAGATCGCTCCGCGTCGCTCACATTCACCACGACGTGGGAGAGCCGAAGAATACGGTGCCCCAGGGCGATTCCGCCCGCTTGCTCTTCGTTCATGAAACCACTCTCTGCTAATTGATACACAGAGTGCACATTAGCGAACTGTCCTCGCAGAAACACTGTTCCGTCAAAACTGTCCCAGCTGCGGTCGAACGACGCAGCGCACCCGTCGAGCCACTGAAACGGCCCGAGGCTCGCCCGCCGGAGCGATCTCTCATCCTCGCGCGGCGAGGCGAATGCCCGCCGCTCGCACCTGACAGCGATATCCTGAGAGCGCATCATCGAGATGATGATTGGACGTGATGTGCTCAGGACGTTCCAGACCACATGGTGCGCTCGTCGCAACCCGCCCCCCGGCAGCGCTCATGGCCGCTTAACGTCAACGTAAGTGCGGGGCGTGCGGAATCGAAGCTGATGGCCGAGAACGATCCTCCCCCGACACAGCGCTACGCGGTCGCCACGGTCACCGCAGAGTTGGAAGCCGCCGGGTTGGACGACGCCCACGAGATCGGGCGGGGTGGGTTCGGCGTTGTCTATCGGTGCAGACAGGAGGCCCTGGATCGCACTGTGGCCGTCAAAATCCTCACGGCCGACCTCGACGAGGAGAATCTGGCACGCTTCTTCCGCGAGCAGCGTTCGATGGGCCGGTTGACCGGACACCCCAACATTGTCAATGTCCTCCAGGTCGGTGCCACCGCCAGCGGTCGCCCCTTCATCGTCATGCAGTACTACCCCCGAGGTTCGCTGGACATGCAGATCCGCCGACACGGGGCGTTGCCGCTCCAAGAAGCCCTGCGGGTCGGCGTGAAAATGGCCGGCGGCCTCGACACCACCCATCGGCTCGGGATCTTGCATCGCGACATCAAACCCGCGAACATTCTGCTCACCGACTACGGTGAACCCGCGCTGACAGACTTCGGCATCGCCCACATTTCCGGCGGATTCGTGACCGCCACAGGCACGGTGACCGGGTCACCGGCATACACGGCGCCGGAGGTACTCAAGGGCGACCCACCGACCCCTTCCTCGGACCTCTATAGCGTCGGTGCGACACTGTTCTGCGCTCTCACCGGCCATGCGGCGTTCGAACGCCGCAGCGGCGAGCACATCATTGCGCAATTCTTACGCTTCACCGCTGAACCCGTCCCGGACCTGCGCACCCAGCGCATACCCGACGACCTTGCCGCGATCGTCGAACGTGCCATGTCCGACAGTCCGCAGAACAGGCAGACCTCCGCCGCGGCGATCGGCAACGAGCTTCGAGAAATCCAAGCCCGGCTCGGGTTCGCAGTCGACGCGATGGTTCTCCAGTCAGCGCCTGGTGAGGCGCTCGCGGAGCCGAACAATGACTACGCGAATCCTGGCCCCACTGGGGGTACTCCAGTTGGTCGAAAACCCTTCGCACTACCGCTCAAGAAGGGTTCAAGAGGAAACCTTCCCGTGGAACTCACCAGCTTCATCGGTCGCAGAAAAGAGCTGGCCGAGGCAAAAAAACGGCTCTCGGAATCCCATTTGGTGACGTTGACCGGAATTGGTGGTGTGGGCAAGACGCGGCTCGCGCTGAGGACCGCCACCACCGTGCAACGCGGCTTTGCTGACGGTGTATGGCTGGTCGAGTTGGGCGATCTCTCTGACGAGACGTTGTTGATCGACGTGGTGGCGGTGGCGCTGGGTTTACGGGAACAGTCGTCGAGGCCGATGGACGAGGTGCTACTGGAGTTCCTTGCCCCGCGCGAACTGCTGCTGGTCCTCGACAACTGTGAGCGACTGGTGAACGCGGTAGCGAGCCTCGCTGAGAGACTGCTGCGCAGCAGTCCTGGACTGCGGATTCTCGCCACGAGCCGCGAGTCCCTCGGCATCGGTGGCGAAATGACGCTGCGAGTACCGCCGCTCGTCGTGCCCGACCCCGACCAGCCCTCACTGCGGGGCTTACCCCAGTACGACTCGGTGTCATTGTTCACTGAACGGGCCACCGCAACAGTTCCTACCTTCACACTGACCGATGACAACAAGACCACTGTGGCCCTGATCTGCCAACGACTCGATGGGTTGCCGTTGCCGATCGAGTTGGCGGCCGCGCGATTACGCGCGATGTCCGCCGAGCAAATTCTGCACCGGCTGACCGACCGCTACGCCCTCCTCACCCGTGGCAACAGGAGTGCACCGATGCGGCAACAGACACTGCGGTGGTGCATCGACTGGAGTCACGACTTATGCACACCCCAGGAGCAGCTGGTGTGGGCACGGCTGTCCGTTTTCGCCGGCAGCTTCGAACTGGACGCGGCCGAACAGATATGCGGTATCGACCTGGCACCGGACGAACTCCTGGACGCATTGGCCTCACTGGTGGACAAATCGATACTGATCCGGGAGGAACATGGCACGGTTGTGCGATTCCGGCTACTCGACACCCTGCGTGAGTACGCCGCCGAGAAGGCAGAGCAGCACAGCGATCGATCGGAACTTCTACGGCGGCATCGAGACTGGTACCTGCAGTTGGCGCTCGACGCTGAGACCGAGTGGATCAGTCCACGGCAACTGGAGTGGATCGCCAGGCTTCAGCGGGAACAGCCGAATCTTCGGGAGGCGCTGGACTTCTGCCTCGTCGACGATCCGATCAAAGGGCTGCGCATGTCTGCGGCACTGTTCCTGTTCTGGAATTCTCGCGGCTTGTTGGGCGAGGGACGGCGCTGGCTCGATCAACTCCTGTCCCGCGATTCCGGTCACCCGACCATCGAGCGGATCAGGGCACTGTGCGCGGACAGCGTCCTCGCCGAGATCCAGCACGACCTGGAGACGGGGGCGGCACGTGTCGCAGAAGCACGAACTCTCGCCAACCAGTCTGCAAACCCGGTAGCAAATGCACTCATAGTGCATGCCGAAGGCCTCCTGGCGCTCTTCAGTGGTGCCCTCACAGACGCATGCCTTCGCCTCGAGAAAGCCCTCGAGTTGTTCAGTCGGCTGGGTGACCACGCGCTGCAGATCGGCATTCTCGATGAGCTCGGTTTGGCATACGAGCAACTGGGTAGGTGGGACAAGGCCATCGCATGCCACAGCCAGCTGTTGGTGACTACGGAAGCACTTGGAGATTCCGTGTACCGGTCATACGCGCTGCGGGCGATGGCCGTCGCAGTCTGGAAACAGGGCGATCGCGCCCGCTCCCTCCGACTGCTCGAGCAGGCCCTGCAACTGACGCGGCAGGTCGATGATCCACTTACCGCTGCTTTGTGCCTCGAGGCGATGGCGTGGGTCGCGGGTGAGGACCGCGATCCGAAAGGCGCGGTCGTCCTCATGGGGGCCGCGGAATCATTGCGGGAATCGGTGGGCAGCTCAAAGGTTCTCTTTACCCATCTCCGCGAATTTCATGATGATTGCATACGCGCGACGCGTCAGGCTCTCGGTATGCACGGTTTCGACGCCGCCTATCAAGAGGGCAAGTCCCTGGACTTCGCCGGTGCCGCCTCGTACGCCCTCGATGAGGGCGTCCCCGGCACGCCGCCCGTGGCAGCTGCCGGTCCCTCGGCGCAACTGACCAAACGAGAGCGCGAAGTCGCCGCGCTGGTCGCTGAAGGGTTGACCAACAGGGCGATCGCGACTCGTCTGGTTATCTCGCCCCGAACAGCGCAGGGTCACGTCGAACATGTACTCGCCAAACTCGGGTTCACCTCGCGCGCACAGATCGCAGCGTGGGTGGTAGATCAGAACCATTAATATCGGCTGCTCTGGGCACGCCCCTGGAGCCCTGACTGAGGGCATCTCCCCAGAGCGAGACATTCAGGCTCAGCGAAGCTGCCATTCTCGCTCCCGGGAAAACACGCACCGGGCCGGCATCGAAACCCTCACAGCGACGTGATCTCTTTGGGTTCCTCGCCATGATTCGAGCAGCATGGCTCGCCGCTGGCGACAGACCCGCAATTCCGACATGTACGGTCGCGGAGAGCTTCTGAAGAATGAACACCATTCCCGCAGCGACCATGCTGAAAATGTAGGCCTGGCAGTTCAGGGCCGTTCACCTCATGTGTTCGGCAGGAAGTGGCCCCTTGCCCGAACGGCCAGGGTGAGGCGATCGCAAGGGATCGGCGTTCGTAGGCGCCGGCGACGAGGCGAAAAAGCAGTTGGGTGCCGGTGTCGTCCAGGAGCGCGAAGCCGACCTCGTCGAGGACGAACAGATCCGCCCATAGCAGGGCCACGATGATCTTGCCGACGGTGGGGGTACCGCCCCGCACGCAGTGCTCGGTGGAGTATCGGCCAGGACCCGGTAGAGGGTGGCGACGAGGTCTGCGGCGGTGAGGTAGCGGACTCTGTGTCCGGCGTGGAACGCGGCGACCCCGAGGCCGAAGCTCGGCTCAGTCGGTTTCCGCCGGAGAACCGCAGTATTAGAACCGTGTTTGATACGCTGATACAATATCGCTCACGAGTCCTTCCGATTATCCACCCTCGCTCTCCCGAGCGGACCGCACGGCGGCCTCGCGGTGGCGCAGAAGGGCACCGATCCGATACAGGGCGCGTGGCGAGAGGGACCGCGTCCTATCGAAACGATTAGCGAAGGACGATTCGTGAGGGACCGGACACCAGGCTACCTGCCTCAAGAATTACCCTCACACGCAGGCGATTTCTGGTCGAGAGTGATGACCGCCGCCACCGAGCATCTCCTACACGCGCATACCGGCTGGATTCGGCATCTTCCACAGCCAGGGCACGCGTCGGTCTGGAGGCCGGCGTCACCCGCGTTCAGGTTGCACACCGTCGACCCGTTGGGCACGGACCCCGATGCGGGATTCATCACCTCCTCACCTGGCAGGCAGTAAGCCTCGTGAAGCAAGGTGGGTTACGCGGTGTGAAGAAGGCAGCGACGCGCCTGGCACTCGCGACCGCGGTGCTTCGCCACTTGACCGACCCTGGCCGCGAATCTGCCACGGTAGAAACCATCGCAGCGGAAGTGGGCGTATCGCCCCGTACGTTCCACAACTACTTTACGTGCAAGGAAGATGCTCTCATCTACCTGATCGACGTCATGCATCACCACGTGGCCGAAGTCATTCGTGCGCGTCCGGCAGACGAGTCGCTTCGTGACGCTGTCGAACACGCCCTGATCGAGGTCGCGTGCGCCACCGAAGCTACCCCAAGACAGGTTGCAACCCTGATCCAATTGATCGAGTGCGGGCAGCCTCTAATGCAACGGAAGCGACGCGGCGACGTCGCTGAACCACACGAGCGGTTCGAGGAAGTTCTCGCTCAACGCGGACATCGCGTTGGCCTCTACGAACGCCTGGTCTTGTCCAATGCCCTTGCGACGCTGCGGGTGGCCCTGCAAATGTGGAGCGAAGGGCGATCTCCTGTCAACGACCTGCGCGAATATTTGCGCACCGCATTTCGCATGCAACAGATGTCGATGCTGTCGAGCAGGGTTCAACAGTGGAGAGAGTGATCTGCAGCAAGGACGAGTTCCAAGACCACCCGCCTCGCTCGTGGATTCGATGGAGCCCGACCGGGGCCGAGTGTCCAGCCCTGCGCGGTGCCGCCAGACCTGCCGAGATCGACGTGTTTTCCGATAACCGGCTCCACCGGGCACGTCGATCTCGGAGGTCGGGGTCAGTGCGCCGAAACTGCGACCTGGTCGGACTCGGACGTCCCATCGAAACGGGACTGTCTGCGCCGAGTTTGGATGAGTAGGGCCACCAGTATGACGAGAACAGAGACCGTGATGACGTAGAGCATCGTCATGTTCCACGCGGTGGTCGTCGGAGCGGTGGTTCCCGGGACGACCGACGACGAGAGCATTGCGGAGACGATAACCGTCGTGATGGCCGTCGTCGCGTTTCTGATGACCTGGGCGATGCCTACGTACTCGCTCGTACTTTCCGCGGGGACGGATTCGATGATCAGGTTGTACACCGACGACATGATGAACGCGGTGCCGACGGTCGCGAGCACGGACAACACGATATAGGCGGGAATGCTCTTGTGGAGCAACGGCAGCATCAATCCCGCAAAGTGCACGATCATCATTCCAACGCCGACGATAAGGGCCACCGCTGCCCCGCGCTTTCTCGCGAGAACCCCTGCAAGAGGCGACATCGCCAGCGTCACACCGGACCCCACCATTGCGATCAATCCGAACATCGTCGACGTCATGCCGAGCCCGATGGGCAGTTCGGCGGGACTGAGTGCAATCAGCGGCGAGTAGACCGTGTACGCACTGAGCGGCGCCAAACCGGCCAAGAGCGTCGCCAGCATCGTCTTGCCCGTCCGGGGACTGATCAGGAGGCGAATGTCCACCAGTGGCGACGTGGCCCGCAGTTCCCACCAGGTCCAGACCGCCAGCATTGCCACTCCGACAACGATGCAGACCACATTGAGCGGATTGTCGAAACCGCTCTTGGATGCGGTAGACAAGCCGTAGAGAAGGACAATGAGCGACGGAGCCAGGAGCGTTGCCCCCACCCAGTCGATCGTCCCGGTCTGGAACGCCTGGACCCGCGGCAGGACCCACCATGCAGCGAGCAACGCAAGTAGGCAGAACGTCGCCGATGCGGCAAACATGAGGCGCCACGCGCCCGCATCGATGAACATGCCGGCGATGAACAGGCCGACACCGCCGGTGATGGTCGCGACTGCGGTCATCATTGCGATGACCACCGGGACACGCTTCGCCGGGAGCACCTGGCGTGCAATGCCGATGAGGAGCGGGAGGATGCCCGCGCTCGTGCCCTGCAGGGCGCGTCCCACCAGAAGCGCGGGGAAGCTGGCGAAGGCGATGGTGATCAGCGAGCCGATGATCGAGATCGTCAGCAAGATGAGGACCATGCGTTTGCGCCCGTACATGTCGCCGAGCTTGCCGCCGACAATTGCCGATGCCGCACCCGTGAGCATGAAGATCGTGATGATCCATGATGCGGCGGCGTAGTCGATTCCGAACAGGTTGGCGAAGAAGGGTATTCCCCCCAATACCATCGCATGCTCGAAGTACCCTGCGACTTCGATGAGCATGAGAACGAACACGACGGCGAGCCAATTTCGGCTGTGCGCCACACCCGTGTCCGTGGATTCGTCGAGTCTCATATCTGTGCCTTGCCTTCCGTGAACTCACTGTCGAGGCGACGATGGGGAGAGGTGCTCGTGGGTGGTGCCCGTCGGTCGGTCAAGCCTCGGGATCGAAGCTGTTCACCGTTCCGGAATACGGGGAAGTCGTTCGCAGCGGAACTGAAGCGGGAAGCGTGCGTGCGGACAGCGTTGCGCGTGCCCGAGCAGCCTCCACCGACCTCACCCGGTGACCGAGCAGTGCGCCCCGCTTAAAACTCAGTTACAAATTAGGTTCAGGAGGAAGCTACCTGTGTCTCACATCACTGTCAATGCGCACGCCGACTCTCATCACACGGCGCGTCGACCCTGCCTGCGGTCGGCAGTAGGGTGCGGAACCACAAAGGTCTCCGGCGGTGAAGCGACTGTCGAAACAGAATCACTTCACGGCCAGAGACCTTCGCCGTTCAGAGCGGAGTAGGTGTGTCTATACGAGCCTGAACTCGGTTCCCCCTATATCGTGTGATTCTCCAGCCCTGGTTCGCGCGGTTGCAACGAAGTCGATGACATCGAGGCCTGCCTCATCGTCGCTCCTACCGCCGGCGAATCGCACTGTCGATCCGTCGCCGGGAAGTGTCACCACGCCGTTCTCGACGTCGAGTCCGAGCACGGTGGCCCACCTCTTCGCATACTCGTCCGGGGACGCGGACCGCAGCTCGATTCCCGCAATGGCCGTGATGACATCAGTTCGGATCGGACCTTGCCAGTCGGCCGCGATCCCGGGCCACGGTCCACCGTTCCAGTCGAACGAGACGATCGTCCCGAGATCTCGCGGGTGCACGTGGATCGATTCGTACTCGTCCTGCACGATCTCGTGAACGACACGCAGCCCCTGTGCCGCGAGCCGCTGTCGACAAAGCGCGATGTCCTCGCGTCGGGAAACCTCGACGATCGCCATGTACCCGCCGTTTCCACGGCGACCACCGACGGGTCGTTGGGATTCGCCCTCACGCAACTGCCCGCACACCTCGAGGTACTGACGTTCCCCGATCGGTTGGACGGTGTTCTCCAGGCCGAACATGGCCATTCCGGACTCGTGATATCCCTCCTCGAATCCGAAGAGGTCGCGGACTTGGGCGTCCGCCTTGTCCAGATCGCCGACCAACGTTGCGACCTGCGTCAATCGCGCGTTTATCTCCACGCCTGCGCTCCTTAGCGAGTTCTGTTCCTCAGAAATCGTCCACACCGGTCCGGGACTTCGGTGACCTGTGGGATGGCTGCTCAACCCTGCGAGATGGCGCCGACGGTCAGTCCGGCCACCAGTCCGCCGTCCACCGGAATGTCGGCACCGTTGATGAATCCGGACACCGAGTCGAGCAGGAATACGACGATCGGCGCTACGTCCTCCGGCTTACCGTGGCGTCCGAGCAGCTGCTCGGACCAATCGATCGCACCGGGGGCCATGGACTCCTTGAAATCCTCGAGGATGCCGGTCGCCGTCGCGCCGGGGCACACCGCGTTCATTCGGACACCCTTTTGCCATGCGGAATGCGAACGCCATTTGGTGTAGTAGAGGACCGCTTCCTTGGAAAACTCGTAAGCGTCCGCGCCGCGGGCGGGCGCGTTCGCCACCGACCATTTCAGGGCGGTGTCGTAGTCCTCGATGGTCACCAGCTCTGCCAGTTTCTCGAGATGCAGCATCCAGCTCGCGCCCGCGATCGAGGCGACGTTGACCACCGCGCCTCCCGACCTGATCCTGTCGATGACGTGCTCCGTCAAGGCACGCAGTCCGAGGTAGTTGACGCGCATGACAAGCTCCGGTGACTGCGTGCCGGGCACGCCGGCGACGTTCGCGAGGCCGTCGAGTTCCGTAGGCAGCTGCGCGATTGCGTTCTCGATCGAGTCCGGATCCGACAGATCGACCGCGATGAACTTCACGCGCTCGTCCTGGGGATCCGTACGGTCCAGCACGACTACCTCCGCACCCCAGGTCAGCAGGGTCTCGCGAACCGCAGCTCCGATACCAGCGGCGCCTCCGGTCAGCGCAACTGTTTTGCCTTTCAGGGACATTCGTTTTTCCTCCGTCAGTTTCTTGTGATCGAACGGTCGTGAACCAGTACGTCGCCGGGTGAAATACCCCAGTCGGCGAGTACCTGATCGGTGTGCTGCCCCGGTAGCGGTGGCGGCCCCTGGACCCGACCAGGTGTCACAGCGAACCGTGGTGCAGGCGCGGGCTGGGTGACCCCGTCCACGTCCTCGTACGCGTTCCTGTGAACGTGGTGGAGGTGCGTGTCGACCTCCGACAGCGACAGCACCGGCGTGACGCACGCGTCGACTGCGGTGAACACGCTGCTCCACTCATCGCGACTCTTCCTTTGGAAGGCACGCTCGAACGTCTCGTGCAAGGACGGCCACTGGCTTCGGTCGTTGCGGTCAGGCAGTTCCCCGGGGTCGAGGTCGAGACCGCGAAGCAGTCCGTCGTAGAAGTGTGGCTCGATTGCCCCGACTGCCATCCACTTGGCATCGGCCGTCTCGTATGCGCGGTAGTAGGGTGCACCGCCGTCGAGCCCGTTGCTTCCGCGAGGTCCGAGTGTTCCGGTCGATTGCAGCCCGAAGTACATTGCGGTCAGGAGGCTGACGCCGTCGGTCATCGCGGCGTCGACGACCTGGCCTTCTCCTGTGGTCCGCGCGTGGTGCAGCGCTGAGGTGACGCCGAGAGCGAGAAGCATTCCTCCGCCGCCGAAATCGCCGAGCAGATTGAGTGGCGGAAGCGGCGGACCGTCAGCAGTGCCGAGCAGTTCGAGCGCTCCGGAAAGGGCTACATAGTTGATGTCGTGACCTGCGAGCGTCGACAGGTCTCCCGATTGGCCGAAGCCGGTCATCCGCCCGTACACCAAGGCCGGGTTTCGGATGAGGCACTCGTCTGGACCGAGCCCGAGGCGCTCCATGACACCGGGGCGAAAGCCCTCCAGCACGATGTCCGCGCGGGCGATCAGGTCGAGTGCGAGTCGAGAGCCCGTCGGATCCTTCAGGTCGGCGGTGATCGACCGACGCCCACGGTCGATTGGCGTGAGGTAGGGCCTACTCCCTGGACGGTCGATCCTGACAACGTCTGCACCCATGTCGGACAGGAGCATTCCTGCGAAGGGGGTCGGTCCGATGGCGGCGACCTCCACTACTCGAACGCCGGACAGCGGCCCGGTCACCGGGGGCCCCCCGTCATTACCGTGGGCGATCGATCTCGCGATACCTCTATCGCGATGCGCTCGAAGCGAGGGGGGCGCTTCTCCATGAACGAAGCAACTCCTTCGCGAAAATCATCGGATCGGACGCTGCGCTGCATGGCCTCATCGGCCTCGACCGCAGCCGCCGGCCACGGCAGGTCCAAGTGCCGATGAACCAGCTCCTTGATGACCTGCAGTGATCGAGGTGATGTGTTCTCCGCGAGCGCCACAACGTATTCAACCGCCGACGACACCAGAAGGTCGGAAGTCGTCACCCGATCGACGAATCCGAGCGACTGCGCTTCTTCGGCTTCCACTCGTCGTGAACTCCACAGCAGGTCGAGTGTCCTGCTGACGCCGATCAACCGCGGTAACAGCCAACTGGTTCCGTGTTCTGCGATAAGTCCACGCTTGGAGAACACAGTGTGAAACGCGGCGCCGTCTGATGCGAATCGCAGATCGCACATCATCGCCAGGACGAACCCGCCGCCCGCACACGTCCCGTTTACCGCTGCGATAACCGGCTTCGGAACGTCGAGCAGATAGGAGAACAGCGCCGGAGGTTCCGATCCCTCGGTGCCCTCGCTCGTGCTGCGGGGCGGCTGGTCAACAGCCGCCGCGAGGTCGGCGGCGTCGAGCCCGACGCAGAACGCGCGTCCAGCGCCGGTGATCACGATCCCGACGACCCGGTCGTCGGCCACGGCGCGGTTCACCGCGTCCCTCAGCTCGTGCATCGTCTGCGTGCGGAAAGCATTCAGCTTGTCTGGCCGGTTCACCGTGATCAGGGCAACCGGGTCCGTCACCTCGTAGACGAGATCCTCGTATACCTCGGTCATCTCGCACCCGCCGTTGCCTTCACCCAGTACGGGTCGCGGAGGTGGCGCTTGTACATTTTTCCGTTGGGATCCCGCGGCAACTCGTCCATGAAATCGACGGATTTCGGAACCTTGAAGGCAGCGAGACGCTCGCGGCAGAACTTCTGGATCTCGTCCGCAAGATCGGGACTCGCGGTCACTCCGACACCGAGCTGGACGACAGCCTTGACCTCTTCACCCCATTCCTCGTTGGGTATGCCGAACACGGCAGCATCTGCGATGCCCTGGTGCTCGAGGAGTACGGTCTCGACTTCTGCTGGGTAGATGTTGACCCCGCCCGACAAAATGAGGTCTGTTCGCCGGGAAACGAGATAGAGGTAGCCGTCCTCGTCCATCCGTCCATAGTCACCAGCGGTGAAGAGGTCGCCGCGTCGCGCGGAGGCAGATTTCGACTCGTCCTTGTGATACTTGAAGGAGGACCCTCCACCAGGAAGGGTGGAGTACACCGCTCCCACCTCGCCGCGCGGGACTTCGTTGCCCGCTTCGTCGAGGACCTTGATGACGGCACCAGGCAGGAAGGGCCTGCCGACCGTTCCTGGTCGCTCGAGCGCCTCCGACGGGGTCACCAGGGTGCCGCCGACACCCTCGCCCGAGGAGTAGTACTCATAGACCACCGGGCCGAACCAGTCCATCATGCGCCGCTTCACATCTGCGGGACAGGGTGCGCCGGCGTGCGAAATCACGCGTAGCGAGGACACGTCGTACTTCTTGCGCGTCGATTCGGGGAGCTTGAGCAGTCGGTAGAACTGAATCGGCACCATTTGGGTGCTGGTGATGCGGTGCTTCTCGACCAGCGCCAAAAACTGTTCTGCGTCGAACTTGGCAGTCAAGATCAACGTGTGTCCAAGCTGTAAAGCGAACATCGCGTACCCGCCCGGGGCGTTGTGGTATAGCGGGGAGACGCAGAGGTGCGCGTTTCTCCCCGCCTGTCCGAGCCCGAACACCGCCAGCATGTTCATCGGAGCGGTGAGTTTGTCCTGGCACTCCGGCGACATCCCCGAGAGCGTACGCCGGACACCCTTAGGGCGACCCGTGGTGCCTGACGTATAGGACATCATCGAACCGGCCGCTCGATCCTCGGGCGCGGTTGTGGGCTGACAATCGATCACGCTCGTGAAGTCAGCGAAACCGTCGATCTCACCGACGGCGAGGGTGTTGAGGGCCGGCAGATTCGCTTCCTCGACTGCAGCATTGGCCTTGTCGCCGAATCGCTCGTGCGCGATGAACGCCTTCGCGTCGGAATTATCCAGTATGTAGGCGATCTCGGACGCAATGAGGTTGTGATTCAACGGCGTGTAGTAGAGCCCTGCTTGCCCCGCCGCCAGGACGGACACGATGAACTCGGCACAGTTGGGCAGCAGGATCGCAATTCCATCGCCCCGCTGAAGCCCCATCTCACGGAGTGCGTGTACCAGCTGATTCGCTCGCTCCTGCAGTTCCCGGAACGTGAGCGTGCCGCCCTCGGGGTCTACGACGGCGATCCGATCCGGGTGGGCTTTCGCTGCACTCCAGAATCCGACGTGAGTCATTGAGGTGTCCTTTCTAACAGTTGTCGTCTCCGGCCCACAGCAGGCTCGCGAGCGCCGCCCGAACGGTGGGATGGGTTCGGTCTACGAGACCGACAGGCCGCCGTCGACGCGCACGAGGGCGTCGGTGACGAATGATGATGCATTACTAGCGAGAAATACTGCGGCACCGACTATTTCGTTGGGTGCTGCGGGTCGTCCCAGTGCATTCGGAGCAGTGGTCCGCGCTTCCTCCGGCCAGGAGTCGGCGATGTCCGTCAAGAACGGACCCGGAGATATGGCGTTGACGCGCACCTTCGGCCCGTACTCGGCGGCGAGTGACCTTGTCATCGCGTTGAGTGCAGCCTTGGCACTGCCGTAGGGAACGACACCGGGCAGCGGTTGGAGCGAACCGGAGGACGAGATGTTGATGATGGAACCGCCCTCGCCGTCGTACATCCGCTTCGCCACCTGCGAAGCCAGGCGGAAAGGCCCCTTGAAGTTCAGATTTACAACGCTGTCGAACAGCTTCTCGCTGACATCGTGGCTCGGCACCGCTGGGCCCATTCCCGCGTTGTTCACCAGTATGTCCAGCCGGCCGGCCCAGCCGTAGGCGGTTTCGATAAGTGAGTCAATCGACTCCCATTGCCCCGCATGAACACTGACCGCGAGTCCCTTTCTGCCCATGGCCGTTACCTCGGCCGCCACCTCCTCGCAGCGATCGAGCTTCCGGCTCGCGACGATCACGTCCGCCCCCCGCTCGGCGAACGCCCGGACCATCTGATAGCCCATTCCGCGGCTGCCGCCGGTGACGAGTGCGACCTTTCCGGTGAGGTCGAAGAGTGAATCGGTTGTCTGACTCATGGTTTGCCTGTTCTGAGAGCGCTGATCGGATGAGTTGTCTTGCCCGTCGGTCTTCTCAGTAGACTGGGGCGTCGATTCCGTGCCGCGCAAACACGTCCGCGTATCGTGCGTGAGCCTTTTCGCGTAGTTTGGGAATGTGCCGAGTCGGGAAGAGGTCGTCGCTCGGCTCGTAGTCCCTGAGGATCTTCTTCGCCAGCGTCACCTTGTGCACCTCGGTAGGACCGTCGGCGAGACCCATCGTGTACGAACTCACAATCATGTCGATGAACGGCATCTCGGTCGTAACACCCAGCGATCCGTGGATCTGCAGAGCCCGTGAGGCGATGTTGTTCAGGACCTTGGGCATCGCGACCTTCACCGCAGCGATGTCGCCACGCACACGCTTGTAGTCCTGATAGCGATCGATCCGCCAGGCTGTGCGCAGCACGAGAAGCCGGAACTGCTCCATCTCGATCCACGACTCCGAGATCATCGACTGAATCATCTGTTTGTCGGCCAAGAGCTCGCCCTTCGTGGTTCGTGAGATCGCCCGCTCGCAGAGCATGTCGAAGGCGCGACTCACGTTGCCGAGGGTTCGCATGGCGTGGTGAACACGACCGCCTCCGAGCCGGGTCTGCGCGATGGCGAAGGCCTGCCCGCGGTCGCCGAGGAGGTTTGCGCGAGGAACGCGAGCATTCGTCAAGCGCAGGTATGACTCCGACGCATCACGGTTGCCGCGTAACCGCATGCCGATGTTCCGTACCGTTTCGAGGCCGGGGGTGTCCGTGGGCACAATCAACATCGACGCCCGCTTGTGGGGCGGGTTGTCGGGGTCGGTCACGACGAACATGATCAGGAAGTCGGCCTCGGCTGCGTTGGAGATGAACCACTTCTCGCCGTTGATGACCCAATCTTCACCGTCGACGACTGCCGTGGTCTGCAGTGCGGTCGGGTCGGCACCGCCCTGAGGTTCGGTCATCGCATACGCGGAAAGAATTTTTCCGGCGAGAAGCGGATTCATCCACTTCTCCTTCTGCTCCGGAGTCCCGTAATGGGCGAGGATCTCCATGTTTCCCGTATCGGGTGCAGCGCAACCGAACACGATCGGACCAAGCCCGCCACGGCCGAGAATCTCATTCAGGAGTGCCAGCTTCACCTGGCCGTGGCCGGGGCCGCCGAGTTCCGGTCCCAGGTGTGTCGCCCACAGACCCTGCGCCTTCACCTTCTCCTGCAGAGGCAGAACCAACTCCTGCCACAGCGGGTTGTGGATGTCCAGCCCGTCGACGGCGAAGTCGAGTGGTTCGACCTCGTCACGCACGAAGTCGGCTGCCCAGTCCAGCTTTGCCTGATACTCGGGGTCTGTCTCGAAATCCCATGCCATAGTGCACTCCTTAGTTCGATTTTCGCTATGTTTCCGCTGTTCAATCGGTTGCTTTGCGGTCATCCGACGCGCTGGTCATCCGTAGGTCAATTGGTTCGGCTCAAGGTGCGAGTGGTCGTTGAAGGACACGAGCGTCAGGCCTCGCGATCCTGCGATCACTTTGGTGATCCCGGTGTTGACGGCCACTGTCTGTAGTCGGTGCCACAACTCGGGTCCTCCTCCGAGAAGCGCCGTCGCGATAGACGCGATCACCCCGGCACTCGTGACGACCACGGCACACCCGCCCCGCCCGGCTGCGTGGGCGGTGTCCTTCAGGGCTGTATGTACCCGGTCTGTGAACCCCGCGAACGTCTCTGGGTACTGGGTATCGTGCTTCCCGCTCGTCCACCGCCGCTTCGCGTCGAGCCAACCCTCGGCTCCGAGATCGCCGAGGGTGCCGATCGGTCCGCACGCCGCTTCGAGGATCGGCTTGTGGTCGAATTCGTTCCACCGTGGATCCACTGCTGCGTCGGCGAGCCCCGCCCACGACACCGTCTGAACGTGCCTCCGCAGGTCACCACTGACGACGCTGGTCGGAGTTGCGCCGCGTTCCCGTAGTGCGGCGCCGACGAGCGCGGACTGATGGAAGCCTTTCGGGGACAGCTGGTCGTAGTCTGCGGCTCCCAGGGAAGCCTGGCCGTGCCGGACCAGGAAGATGACGCTCATGCGAGTACAGCCACCTTTACGCTCACGACCACGGGGTGCCGGGGACGAGGTTCTTGTACACAACATGCATGTCGGTGAACTCGTGCAGCCCCCACGGACCGTTCTCGACGCCGAGACCGCTTGACTTGACCCCGCCGAACGGCAGATGAGGCAAGAGGTAGAGGTGGCAGTTCACCCAAGTCGTCCCTGCCGCGATTCTGCGCGCCAACTGCGCACCGCGATCAGCGTCGCTGGTCCAGATGGACGAGCCGAGACCGAAATGCGTTGCGTTTGCCCGAGCAATGGCATCGTCGAGGTCGTCGTACGGCAGGACCGGGAGAGCGGGCCCGAACTGCTCCTCCGCTACGACGGGCATGGAATCGGTCACGTCGGTAAGAATTGTGGGGGCATAGAAGAAACCCGGACCGTCGATCCTGCTCCCTCCCGCGGCGACAGTCGCACCCGCGTCGACCGCATTGCGCACCAGACCCTCGACCCGTTCGAGCTGCAACTGGTTGTTGAGGGGGCCATGTGTGGTTCCTTCCTCGAGACCGTTGCCGATTCGAACGGCCTTCGCCCGTTCGACCAGCGCGGAGACCATGTCTCCGTATAGGCGACGGGGCACGTAGGTTCGTTTGACCGCTACGCAGATCTGGCCCACGTTGATCATCGAACTGCCGAAGATGCCGGCCGCGGCGGTCTCGACGTCCGCGTCGTCGAGCACGATTGCCGGATCGTTTCCTCCGAGTTCCAGGGTCACGCGCTTGAGTCCCTCGGCTGCGGCTGCGGCAACTTTGCGCCCGCTCGAGGTGGAGCCGGTGAAGCTGATTTTGCGAATCGCGTGGTGTGCGCTGAGCTTGGCGCCAAGGGGGTCGAGGCCCGAGATGACGTTCAGGACCCCCGGAGGGAATACGTCCGCGAGCAACTCACCGATCCGAAGAGTGGTCAGAGGAGTGTAGGGCGACGGTTTCACCACAACCGTGTTTCCGGCCCGAAGCGCAGGCGCGACCTTCCAGAAAGCCAGACCGACCGGTGCGTTCCAGGGCGTGATCGCGGCGACCGGCCCGATCGGCTCCCGGAGGAGTTCGACCCGAGCGTATTCGTTGTCCTGTAGGACCTCGACCGACACCTCCAGGCCGGCGTAGTACCGCAGCCAGTCCACCGCGGACCGGATCTCGCCGATTGCTTCGGCGAGCGGTCGGCCCTGCTCACGCGTCAGAAGCGCGCCTAGTTCGTCGACGCGTTCCTCCACGCGGCCGGCCGCGGCAAGGAGCGCACTGCGCCGGGCGGTGTCGTCGCTCCGCCACCGCGGAAAGGCGGCCTCGGCAGCGGCGACGGCTTTGTCGAGCTCGCTATCCGTGCAGTTCGGCGCCACTGCAAAAGCAGCGCCGAGAGCAGGGTCCTCGA
Organism: Rhodococcus koreensis; assembly: GCF_900105905.1. Lineage (GTDB taxonomy): Bacteria > Actinomycetota > Actinomycetes > Mycobacteriales > Mycobacteriaceae > Rhodococcus_F > Rhodococcus_F koreensis. The sequence goes on from NZ_FNSV01000005.1 coordinate 188,912, forward strand.
CCGCGAAAGTGGCCGATCCCGAGATCAACTCACCGCCGATCGTCATCGAGTAGTTGGACACCGATCCTCCTGATGCTCAATTGAAAGTCTTTGAAACTGCACGAACTCATTCCGGCGACTCCGAGGCTCACTGCGCTCCGGGCCGATCACGAAGCGAGGTCGCTTGTCCACCGCGCCGACGAAACCTGGCGCCCGGTCCACCACGCACCCGAGTTCCTTCCGGCGGTGCCGGGCATCCGACCGGCGAGCGCCAGAACCCTGTTATGAACCTCGTTCTATTCGAAAGCTACACGTGGCCTACGTCACTGTCAATGAGATGTGTGGGGGAACCGACGGATTTCGAGGCAGTTCCGCCGCATGAAGGAAACGTTGACAGCGCTCCCGGCACACCAATAGGTTTAGAACGCAGTTTGAAACAATTGCCTGCTGCGCCGACGCAGACCCGCCTGCCTCCGAAGCAGGATGTTCAGCTACGGGACGGCAGGCGCACCACCCGGATCGTGCCGGTATCGACAATCAGCGGAGGCGACGTGGTCGCAGGATATAAGCGGGCAGCTGACCAGCCGGCGGCGGACTCGCCGTGGACAGCGCCTCGCCCGTCACAACAGGAACGGTACGAGAAGGTCCTTCAGGCCACGATCGACCTGGCGCACGAAGGCGGATACGACGCCGTCCAGATGCGGGCCGTTGCCGAGCGTTCGGGAGTTGCCCTCGGCACTGTATATACCTACTTCCAGTCGCGAGATCTCCTGCTGTATCGCGCAACCGTGGCATGGAACATCAGCATCGCCGAGCAAGCAGCGAAGCGTGCAGCTGCGGCGGACCACACGGGAATCGACGGTTTGGAGGACCACTTCATCGAGGTGATCGACCTGTTTCTCGACGACCCCGGCCTGCTCGACGCGTACGTACGGGCAACGTTGTCGAGCGATCCGGTCGTCGCAGCCGAGCGGAGGAACGTCACGTGGGAATGGTGGACGGACATCTCGCCGAGTCCGTCAGCGCTCGGTCCCGAGATAGCCGAGATCGCAGCCACCCTGCTGACCGACGTCTTCTATAGCGGGACTGTGCGGTGGGCGTTCGGTCAGGTGGAACTCGCAGAGATCCGCGAGCAGCTCCGTGCCACGATTAGGCTCCTGATTCGTGCGTCGCGCGCCTGACGGCCGCGTCACTCCGACGATCAGGCACGAATCAGTGCCGGGCGGCCAGTTTGCCGCGGCGTCCGGTGCCGGGATCGTCGATCCCGGCACCCGTGTCACCTCTGCCCAGGATTGAGAAGGATGAAGAGCGCCTCCGCGTCCGCGCACACCCGGTCGCCGTCGCTCAACGTCGCTCTGAGGAACGTCTTCCGCCCCTCGGTCCGATCGACCCAGGCTTTGAGTTCCAGATCGGTGTCGAGCGGCGTGACGGAGCGGTAGTTGATCGTCAAATAGGCGGTCCGGGTGATCCCGCGAGCCAATCCGGCCGCGAGACCCATCACCTCGTCGACGGCGAGGCCGACATATCCCCCGTGTACGGCAGAGTTTCCTCCCAGATGGAAGCGGCGGAACCGCAGGGTCGCGACCACACCGTCCGCTCCCTGATCCAAGAACGTGTAGGGCGGCAACATTATGTTTCCCCGAGCGGGCAGGTCGGTACGTGTGCCCGAGGGCGCATACCATTCGTCGATCGTCACGCCCTTCAATAGGTCGTTGATCGCCCTCAACCGCGACAGAATGTCGTCATTGAGTTCAGTAGTCGGACATGCCGCACGCGCGCGGTCCATGAACGTCCGCACTTCCTCGATGAACTCGCCGTAGTTGACACCCCCTCGCTCGGTCGTGTTCTCGATCGTCGTGCGGAATCCGCCGACGCCCTCCTCGACAGCTGCGGGGAGCGCTCCCCCGAATTCACCAGTCATCTCGGCAGTTCTCCGTCGCTCGTGTCAGTTGGCCCGCCGTGGCGTTCGCGGCCCCGGTCCGGGGAGCCACGCCGGGGTGAAACGCCCCTGTCCGGGGCACACCGTCTCCGAGCAACTGCCCCACGGGACGTTCACTCGGATACCTTGTTTGAAACCTTGTTCACTATTTGAGGGCAGACTACGGCTCGCCGATCACGGTGTCAACGAGAAGCTCTCCACGCAAAGCGCTTTCACGCACCGTTCACAAACCTGACTGGCGGCGCGCGTAGCGCCCGCCTGGGACCCGGACGTCACCCCGCGTGCCGATCGTTGACACCGAGCTCCCGAGAATGTAACTTGAATCACTGTAACCGGGTTTCGAATCACGTTACGAAAACCGGAGTGCGTGGCGTTCTGGGCGAAGCTCGTTGTACGCCGACGCCCGCACGAACAGCAGTGACAGGCGTGTCGACCGCCCACTTCGGGGCTTGCCGAACAATCACTCGGCGTCGACCGCCGACCGACTCCCACACAGACAAGGATTTGCCATGGCCGAGAACGAAGCTCTCTTCATTGACTTGGACACGAGCCGGTGCACCAGCCTGGGAATCTGTGAGGCACTGGCGCCCAAACACTTCGAGGTGCAAGACGACGGCAGCGTAACGGTTGACGGCGAGCCGGTCTCGGACGAGGACATTGCCGATGTACGTAACGCGGTCACGTCCTGCCCGACAGAAGCGCTCAAGCTGATCACGAAGTGAGTCGGATACCGGCACGAGATATCGGTCGGCGACTGCGCGGGACCGGTTCGACTTCGCCGGCACGATGCACCCGACTGGCACAGAATCGGCACAGCTGACGCTGCGCCAGAAATAAGGTGGAACCAATGATCGATTCGAGTCGCCTGGCGACGTGGCTGGACAGCACAGACCTGCCGGGACGGGGCGAGCCTCTGGAGGTCCGAGACCTCTCGGGAGGCTCGCAGAACGCGGTCGTCGAGCTCAAACGGAGTGAACTCCATGGTGTAGTGCGTATTCCCCCGCCCTCTGCGCCTGCGGAACGGGACAAGGGCATCGCTCGCGAATGGCGCATCCTCGAAGCCCTCGAGGGAACCGACGTACCCCACACCACACCGCTCGCAATGTGTGCGGACCCGACAGTCCTAGGTCGACCGTTCTACCTCATGACGTATGTGGACGGCTGGAGCCTCGGCGGCGATTGGCCCACACCGTTCGACAAAGATCTCTCGGCCCGTCGCGATCTCGCCTTTCAACTCGTCGAGGGCATCGCGCTCCTCGGCAACGTCGACTGGCAAGCGAAGGGGTTGCAGGATTTCGGTCGCCCCGACGGGTTCCACGAGCGTCAGGTACAGCGATGGACGGCCTTCCTCGCGCGCATTAAGGGACGCGAGATTCCCGGATTCGCGGAAGCAGCACACTGGCTCACGCGGCACAAACCTATCGATTTTGTTCCCGGTCTCATGCACGGCGACTACGGTTTCGCCAACGTGATGTTCGGGCACGGCTCGCCCCCGCGACTGGCGGCCATCATCGACTGGGAGATGACGACGATCGGCGACCCCAAACTCGACCTCGGATGGGCGCTCAGCTTCCTACCTGCCGACCCGCTCGATCCGACTCAGACTGGCGGTGTCGAGGGCAACTTCTACGGCATGCCCACCCGCGATGCCTTGGCAGGGCGGTACGCAGATGTCTCCGGCCGGCAAGTCGAGGACCTCGATTTCTATCTTATCCTTGCGTTGTGGAAGCTGGCAGTGGTGCTGGAACAGAGCTATCAGCGGGCTGGTGACAACGAACGGTTGCAGGCCTTCGGGCCAATGGTTTTGGATCTTATGATGCGCGCGGCCGACCTTGCCGAAACGACACGCTACGGCGCACGCGCTGCCGAACGTGTCAACGCGTCCAGCTGAGTCGACCTGCGACGAGTTCCACCCAATTCGAACATCTGAAGGCGCCCACCCTAGCCTCGATCTTGCCTGCGTCTGATGTGTCGCTCTGATCAGTTTCAGGTTGGGTATTTCGGGCGTGGATTCGGTGCGCGGCAACGCGCGTTCGCCCGACGCGGTCGGGTGGTCGTCGAGGTCCAGGGCCCCGAAAGTCGATTCCCTTTCGTCTCGATCGTCGGATTGGTGCTGTTCAGAGGGGGTCGGGGATTGCGTTGAGACGGGCCAATGCGGTGATCAGCAAGTCGATCCAGGGTGCGTGGGCGGACAGCCGCAGGTGCACTTTTCGTGAGTGACGGGCGATGCGGCCGGCGGTCGCGAACAGGCGTAGCCGTTTCGGCTCCCACCGACTGGCTGGGTCATCGGCGAACGCGAGCATCTGCATCCATGCGGTGACCTCGACGGCGAGGGCGAGGGCGAGGGCGAACCAATCCGATGCTGATCGAAACCGTGCAGCGGAAGGTTATCGAGGCCGGTGTCTTTCAGGATGCGGATCCGGTCTTCGCAGCGTGCCCGGCGGCCGTGCCGCAGTTCCAGATCCGTCCACCTTCGTTGTTGGCGGGTGAACGCGGTCAACCGCAGCCCGTCACGGTCGGTGAAGCGCAGTTGTGCACCGGAGTGGTTGAGTCGGCCCGCAGCGCGGTACCGGTGTCGCCACCGGCCCGTTTCTGCGAGCCGCTCGCCGAACCTGGCGTGCGCGTTTCCACGCACCGGGCTCTCCACGGTCTCTGCCAACAAGCGTGGTTAGCCACTGCCCAGGGATTCGGGATCTTACTGCCGCGGTATCGATATCGTGCAGTCGGTACCCGGCCGAGATTGAACAGTTCGACCCCGTCCGCCGACGGCATCCTCCACGTCCAGTGAGGGCCGATGAGGTGCCGTCGAAGATCGGTCCAACTCCACCGATGCAGCCGTATCCACCAGCGAGCAATCCTGTGCCACACGAAGATGGCGAGGGATTGCAGGACACTCTTGGCTACCGCGTACCGAAAGTAATTGGACCAGCCGTGCATGATCCGGTTGAGGCGGATCAGCACGTCCCTGGGTGGCTGCTGCGACAGCCTGCTCGTCACGGCACGAATCTTGTCCTTCAGCGACCGGAGGGGCCGGTCGGCGATGAACACGTAGACGTACCACTTGTCCGTCCCTTTCTTGCGTTTCCACTGGATGCGGAACCCGAGAAAGTCAAACCCCTCGCCCATGTGCAAAACTCGGGTCTTGGATTCGGAGAACCGAAGCCCCAACGGCGCGATCACATCAGCGATCTCTTCGCGCAAGTCGTTCACATCGTCGCAGCTACCGAACACGAGCACGACGAAATCGTCCGCTTATGCCGACCACGGGATTATGCCGACCCCGGCGTGACGGTGCTGGCCAGCGAGTTTGAGCCGGTGGTGTGGTCGGCATAATCCGGGATCAGTTTCGGGGGTCAAAGTCCGTCGAGGAAAGCGAGTAGCGCGTCGGGTGCTCGGTATCGACCGGGACTTGTGTTGTGGGGCTGGACGCGTGCGAGGGCTTGCTCCTTGATGGTCATGTCGGCGTGCAGGTAGGGCTGGGTGGAAGCGAGGTCTTCGTGGCCGAGCCAGAGCGCGATCACCGAGGTGTCCACACCTGCGTGCAGCAAAGCCATCGCCGCCGAGTGACGCAGCGTGTGCGGGGTGACGTTCTTGCCGGTCAGTGTTGGGCAGTTCTCCGCGGCTCGGACGGCGTGTTTGGTGACCAGTTTCTCGACCGCGTCCGAGGAGAGCCGCCGACCGACTCGGGTCACGAACAATGGTTCGCTCGATTGTCCGTCACGTTCGGTGAGCCAAACCCGTAGTGTGGCAACGGTTTGTTTGGTCAGGGGTGTGGCGCGGTCCTTGCGGCCTTTGCCGTGGCAGCGGACGTGCGCCCCTGTTCCGAGTTCGATGTCGCCGATAGTGAGGCCGGTCAGCTCGCTCAGGCGTAGCCCGGTTTGGCAGGCGAGCAGCAGCAACGCGTGGTCGCGGCGCCCGATCCCGGTCCTGCGGTCGGGCGCGGCCAGCAGGGCGTCGATCTCGTTGGCGGTAAGCCGAAATCTCTTGTGAATCGTGTGGATATCACTTCGGATGTACTCATGTTCTCAATTGCGTCTCTCTATCACTGATGTCGAAGCGGGACTGTCGACGAAATGCCTAGACGCGCTCCTGCTGCGGGGACACATCGTTGTGATGTAAATGAATCGAAGCCGTCAGGCGAGTGCGCCTGCGCGGAGATCGGTGAGAGCGGCACGACTTTTGACGTCCACCACGAAGGACATCTCCTCCATGAGGGTCTCCCAGTGGTCGCCGTTGCGACGCAGGCAGTCGCTGTGTCGCAACGACCACGTCTGCGTCGATCCGTCTGTCGTCTCGACCGTCAGGTGCACCCGTGCGAGAACCGACCCGAGTTCGCCGTCAGAGTGCGCGATGAAGTCGGTGATCTCTGCGTCGACCCGGCTGACGCCGGCGAACAACTCCGTGAGGCTGGTGCGGACCTCGTCGAGTCCGCGGCACACGCCCGGCGTGAACGGGCCGAAGTAGACCACATCCTCACCAGCGGCGAAGTGCGTGACCGCTTCGTCTGCCGTCTGTGCCACGATCCGCGACTCGAACCATTGGCGTAGTTCGCGTTGAGCCTTCTCCACCGTCGTCGCGGGACCGGGCAGCGGGTCGGCCGACCACTCAACAGCGCCCCGCTGTGGCAGTTCGTGCTTGTCATTGCCTCGGCCGGTCTCCCGGTCGACGGGAAACGACACGTGCGAAGTGGTCAGCAGCCATTTGCCGCCCTTGGTCTTGCGGAAGGTGTCGAGCTCGCGGAAAGTGATATTCGTCCCGCTCGACTCCGCCGTCGCGTGCACGTGCATGCTCAGACATGCGATCTGGCCGTTCGACACGTACGTCATGTCCTGCATGTCTGCGATCAGGTCGGGCACGGTGTGTTCGAATTGCGCGTTCATGTTGGCCCACTGTTCTTCCCAGCCCTGGTACCAGCCCTCCGGGCTGTTCCAGGAGAACAGATCCGCCATGACGACCTCTCGCGCCTGGACGTGCATCGCGTCGTCGCCGCTCGCCGCCGTCTGGGCGTGGTCCTGCAGTGCGAAGATCGCCTCGACGTCTTCGGCTCGGTTGAAACGGTTCCTTGATTCTTCTGACATAGGACTCTCCGGAGTTCGTCGGGTCCGATCAGGCGGATTCGCGGACCAAGTGCTTGTTGATCACGAACTTCCCGTCCGGGGTCATCAGGTAGCCGGAGACCTTGTTGCCATCCTCTGAGAGTCGGCTGATCAAGACGTACTGCGCCGAACCGTCGAGGTTCTTGGTGACGCGGACTGTAGTGCGCTCATCTATGTAGGTCATCTTCAGCCACGCACTCGGCTCGCCGAGCTTCAAGCCGGCCTTGAGGAGCTGTCCGCCGCCCCCCTGCAGCCGGGGGTGGCTGGGGTCACCATCCACCTCGAGCAGGGTGTACGGAACCCACTTGTCGTCATTCAGCTCAATCACGAACTGCTCGTGGATGCGCAATTCGGGTGTGATCTGAACGTAGGTGTCGTGCGTCTGCACGCCGTCGGCGCCCGTCCGGATCTCGACCTTCTGATCCGTCAGGCTCTCCTTCACGTGCTCGCCCGACTGCTCGTCCAGGACGGTCGACTCGTCTTTCGCGAGCCGCCAGACACCGTCGAAGGCCGCCAGGTTGATGTTCACATCGCCGGTCTGGTCTGCTACAACGTCGGTTGACATGCCTTCTGCGCTCCTTGAATCAGTGATGCGCCCCGGCGCGTGTGGGAAACCGATGCGGCGGGGACGGAAGGGGTGTGATCTCGTGGCCGGGATTCCGGTGATCCGGTCGAGGTGTGGCCTTCGCCACTACAGTCAGATAATCACGCGGCAAAGATTGTGTCAACCGGTAAATAAATTCACGTATAGTTCATCTGTGTGCTTGATGAACCCTTTTTGAATGATGCGTTGCGAGTCGACTTAACCCGGGTAGCCCGGTTCGCGCCCCGGCCGCCGGCACGTCGAGCGATTCGTGCATGCCCGTGCGTCAGTGAGGAATACGCGGTAATGCCGCCGGGCTATCGAAGATTCTCCCGGCGAGCACGGCGTCGCGCGGGAGGGTCACCGCTACGGAGCTTCCCCTCCCGCGATCTGCTCAAATGGATAGCCGTGGACCGAAACGCCAGTCGTCTCCCAAGGACTTTCCGAGCACCATGTTCTCCGCGAATGACCGTTGCGGCGACGGGGACCCGGCTCTGCGTGTGACACTCGTACTCATACCGCAGCCTTCGCGGCACCGCGCTCGGCGTTCATCGGCGCATTTCGATCAGCAGATCGGCGATCGCCGATCAGGAGCGCCAGTGCCAGTGCCACCACAGAGGTCGCGATAATAGCCACGAAACCGACGGTCAGCGCCGACTCCGACGGCAGGTTCGAACCCGATACCGTGAATATCCCGAGTATTACCGAGCCGAACGCAGTGCCTGCAGCGACCGCGACATTCATGATCACCCGGTTCATCCCTGTGGCCGCACCGGTCTGATCCGCCGGCACCGCTTCGACGATGAGGTTCATCACGGCCGGAAGGCTCAGGTTGTGTCCCATAAGCACGGCACCCAGGGCAATCACGGTCCCTATAAGGCTTTCCGACACGAGGAACCACGCACCAGCGCCGCCGATGTACAGGACACATGCCGCGACAAGCGACCAGCGCGCACCGACCCGAGTAGAGATTCGCCCACTCCACCACGCCCCGCCGTAGCACACGATGCAGATGAGGAGTTGTATCGCTCCGGCCGCGGTGGGTGACAACCCGTGGCCTATCGAGGTCTCCTTGGGCAATTGCATGATCATCGGGCTCAGCAGCGTCAGCAGGCCGAGCGGGCCCACGCCCACCACAATGGTGGCCAACGTTGTCAGCGATACCTTGCGATTTCGAAACTGCCGCATATCGACGATGGGTTCCGGGACGCGCCGCTCCCACCAGATCCACGCCGCGAGTGCCACCAATCCGAGCAGGATCGGCGATAGCACTCTCCAGTCGAGCCAGCCCCACTGGCCGCCTTTGGTGATGCCGAACAGAACGCCCGCGGTCGCGGGGACGAGCATGATCGCCCCCACCAGATCGACGGACGGGCGCGGCGTGATGCCGGGCGTCGCGGGTATACAGAATTGCGAGAGTAGTGCAGCCGCCGTACCCAGAACGACCGCGGCGGCGAACATCAGGCGCCAACCGCTCTGATCGAGCAGGACCCCGGCGACCAATGCGCCGATTCCAGAGGCAATCGGGATGATACCGCCGAGCAGGGCCACCGCCACCGGTACCCGCCGTTCGGGCAACAATTCCCGTATCAGGCCGGTGGAGATCGCAATGGCGCCGGCGGACAGGCCCTGCAACCCGCGGCCGAGAACGATCATCCACAGATCGACGGCCAGCGCACTCACGATCGAGCCGATGACCGCACCCACCAGTACCAGGGTCAGTACCTTCTGTCGCCCGAAGATATCGCCGAGACGACCGGAGGTGGCGGCAGAGCCGGCGCCTACGAGCAGGTAGGCCGTGCTCGTCCAGCCGACGGCGGTGGCATCGGCCTCGAAAACTCGCATGAACGTGGGCATGGCCGCGAACGCCATCGCGGTCTCAATGACCGCAAAGAGCTCGATCGCGATCAGAACGACCACGAATAGGACGTGGCGGCGCGATTCGGAACGTTCGATCTGCAGGGATTTAATCGTCATCAATTCTCCCGACTCGTGGCCGAAGACGTTTCGGCGGTGGTGCGTGCATCGATACCCGAGGCGACGGCGAACAGCATGGGCAACTTGTTCACATCTCTCAACACGCCTAACGGGGTGTTGATTTGAACTACAGCGTCAATCCTGCGAACTAGAACTTAAGCCACCGACGGCCCCAGGTGGCGGTCTTCGAACCGGCGCACCTCAGCGATGAGTTCGAGGTCCTCGGGTGCATTCCCGGTGAAACCGGCGTGCGGCATTCCCTCGAAAATGTGCAGCTCCGCCTCGACGCCGAACGCCAGGAGCCGTCGGTGCATTCGGACCGTATTCGACAGGAACAGGTCTCGGGTGCCGCTCTGCAGGAAGGTCGGCGGTAGTCCGGCCAAGTCCCCGAAGAGGGGGGAAAGGTAGGGATGTGTGAGTTGGTGGCCGCCAGCGTAGAGCATATTTAGGGGCATCAGCGAACCGAGAATGTCGATCCCGACGTTAGTGCGAAAGGTGTCCCCGGACTCGGTCAGGTCCACCTCGGGCGTCTGCAAGACCAGCGCCGCCGGCAGGGGCAGACCCTCGTCACGGGCGCGCATGAGAAGTGCGGCGGCGAGATTGCCGCCAGCCGACGCGCCGACGACGACAATTCGCTGCGGAGCGCGCGTCTTGAGCGCGGCACGGTAGACAGCGATGGCGTCGTCCAAGGCCGCCGGATAGGGATGCCTGGGCAGCATCCGATAATCGGGAACCCAGGTCACGCCGGGCCGACGGGACGCAAGGGTCGCCGACTCCATCCATGCCAGGTCACCACCACCCATCACCATCGCCCCGCCGTGAAGCTGAAGAAACAGCGGGGTCTCGTCCCCGTTCGGCACCGAGGCTGGAGTCACGACGTGCACCGGAACACCGGCTACGATCGAGCGCGCATGCCGGTAGTGGTCATCCGGTGGCAGCGCCGCCGTGAATTTTGTGTGGAGAGCGTTCTCCTGCAGCGCAATCCATTTGTCCCACGCCGCCTCGTCGGCAGCCTCCGGGTAGAGCAGGGGGGCAACGTCTTGGATCAGCGTGAGGTAGTACTTGGCCTCTGGGCTGACGCTGGAAGGTGCCGGCGGACGTAGCCCCCGCTCGATCGGAGTGGTGGTCATGACAGCTCCTTCGAGGACATGTGCTTGTTGATCGCGTCGCCGGGTTCATCTGCTGCAACGTCGGTGGACATGCCCTCAGCGCTCCTTGAATCAGTGATGAGCCCGGCGCGTATGGGAAATCGATGCGGCGGGGACGGAAGGGGTGTGGTCTCGTGGCCGGGATTCCGGTGACCCGGTCGAGGTGTGGCCTTAGTCACCGCAGCCAGATAATCACGTGGAAAAGATTGTGTCAATGGGTAAATAAAGTGGCATGCGGTTCACCAATGTGCTTGGTGAATTTTGCGAGTGATGCGTTGCGAGGGTTCCTGATCCGTAACCGGTAAGTCTGGCGTTCGCGCCAGAGCTTGAACCCTTGGGCACGACGACACTGGTGATCGGCGGGAGCGGTTTTTCGGCTCACTTGTGACGAGACAGGTCGTGGAGTGAGGCGAGAAGGTACGCGCGTCCTCCTGCGCACGACGATCGCGACGTCGAGCTCTGCTACGGCGATCTATCAGTCAGGCCGGAGTCGGTTTGCTCGGGCGATTATTTCGCTCGGCGATGGACGGCTGCGACGTCGTCTTCCATTGCGCGGTCGACATGCAGGCCTTTCTGATCTACTCGCGATCCGGCCCAAGGGAATTGGCCAGATACGTCGCCAACGGCAAGTTCAAGGGCTTCGGCACCGATCCCTGGACGCCGGAAGTCGTCGACCGCGTGACCGTGCACGACGAGACGTACACGTGATGGTTCTCGGCTGCGAGTTCGCCTCGTCTGTCTGTACGGAAGCGGCGTTGATCAGCTACGGAATCTGCGGAACAGTGTTACCGCTTTCACCTTTCATCACACGTGGACGGGCAGCTTTTTGATCGCATGAAGAAATCGACTCGACAGATACTGCGGCTCGCCCACCTCGATATGCGGTGCCTGCGTCAGCAGTTCGTTGAACATCGCTCGAAGTTGCATCTTCGCGATCTGATTGCCCAGGCAGTAGTGAATTCCGCCGCCGCCGAACGCGACATGCCGGTTGGGTGTGCGGGCGAGGTCGAACTCCATCGGACGCTCAAACACCGACTCGTCACGGTTGCCGGAACAATAGAACAACCCAACCTTTTCGCCCGCCTTGATTGTCGTCCCGCGAATTTCAGTATCTTCCACTGCGATACGGGAGAAGTGCATTACCGGCGTCGCCCAACGGACGAACTCCTCGATCGCCGCGGTAATGCGGCCGTCGAAGTCGCCTGCGAGCCATTGTCGCTGTTCTGGATGCCGGGCCAGCGCGTGCACCGTGTGCGACGTGGTCTGCTTGGTCGTGTCGTTACCCGCGGTCGAAAGCAGGACCATGAACGCACCAATCTCGCGGTCGGTCATCCGATGACCGTCCACCTCGGCTTCGACAATCATGGTGATCAAGTCGTCTTTCGGGTGCTTACGGCGGTCTCGGGCCACCTCGATCGCTGCAGCGTGCAGGATGTCGACCTGCTCTTCGATGTACTTGCGAAGGTCCGTGACGCCTGCGACTTCGGCCGGATCGCTGGCAAGGAACATCGCTTCAGCTGCCGCAGTGACGGCCCCGCGATCAGACTGCGCAATGCCGATCAGGTCCGACACGGTGCGCATCGGAAGCTGCGCCGAACAGCGCTGCACGAAGTCGACGTCGCCGGAACCGACCATATCCGAGACGATCTCCTTCGCGTCGGCTTCGATCTTGTCCCTCAGCCGAGCGATGTGGCGCGGGGTGAACGCCGCGGAGATGATGCGTCGGTATGTCGTGTGCCTCGGCGGATCCATCACGATGAACAGGCTCATGCGCTCCTCCCCAACCGTCGGCGGAACCGGTTCGACCATCACATTGCCGGTCACGGCCGACGAAAAGATCTCCGGATGCTTGCTCACAAAAGCTACGTCCTCGGCTCGCGTCGGCGCCCAGAAACCAGTCTCGCCGTGCGGATACCCGGAGTCCATCGGCTCGTGCCACGACACCTCGCCCGCGCGTCGCAACGATGAAAAGGTCTCGTCGCGCGCGGCGAATGGCTTCGACCAAAAGTCCCAGGACGAGATATCGATGTCGCTGTACGAGCGGACGGGGGTGGTGATGACGTCGTCGATCATGATCGGTCTTCTTTCGTGATGACTAGGACAATCGTGGGCTGGGTTGGAGGTGAATGGACGACACCTGTGGCCGTCGGAACGTGGTCACGCATGAGTACGAGTCCAGGTCACGTAACCGTGAGCGCGTCGATGAGTGCGAGCGGCTCCATATATTTCGTAGGACCGTCAGCGCGCCGACAACCCGGCGGCGACGATCCGATGCGGAGCTGGGTAGCTGCGATGCCGAGATCCTTGAACTGCGTAAGTCGAACCGCCATCGACGTCGTCACGCGTCCGCCTGCACTGAAATGCCGCCGGTCGACGCACCGGCGATGAGACCGCCGTCCACCGGAATGTCGGCCCCGTTGACGAATCCCGAGTCTGGGCCGAGCAGAAAAACGACGACCGATGCGACGTCCTCCGGTGCCGCGTGCCGACCGAGGAGTTGCTCGGACCAGTCGATGGCGCCGGGCGGCATCGACTCCTTGAAATCCGTAAGGATGCCGGTGGCGGTCGCGCCCGGGCATACGCAATTGATTCGGACGCCCTGGGTCCAGAGCACGTGCGAGCGCTGCTTCGAGTAGAAGATGACGGCCTCCTTCGAGAAGCCGTAGGCGGTTGGACCATCCTGGGGCGCGTTCTGTGTCGACCACGCGAGTTGCGCGTCGTAGTCGTTCAGCGCGATGAACTCGTCCAGTTCCGCGCGATGGAACTGCCAGCTCGCGCCCGCAGCAGAGGCGACATTCACGATCGATCCGCCTTGCTGAATATTGGCCTCCACCGCCTCTGACAGCGCTCGGAGGCCGAGGTAATTGACGCGCATGACCGCATCGGCCGACTTGGTGCCGGGGACGCCAGCAACGTTTGCGAGCCCATCCACCTTCGCAGGCAGCTGATCGACCGCGGCAGCGATGGACGACGGATCGGCGAGATCGACTTCGATGAAGGTGACGCGCGGGTCTTGTGGATCGACGCGGTCGAGAACGACAACGTCGGCGCCCTCCGCGAGCAGTCGTTCGCGAACGGCCGCACCGATACCCGCGGCCCCGCCGGTAACCGCGAAAACTTTGTCCTGCAATCTCATTGAAATCTCCTGCGATGGTCGAGTTTAGTGATCTTTCGTCACAAGGTGGGCGACCCAGATCGGCCGACGGTTCATGATCGACGCCCCACTCCGTCAACACTTTCGCAGTGTGCGTTGCCGCCGCCTTCGGTCGTTGCACCTGACCGGGCATCGCCGCCATCAGGGGAAACTGGTGGGGGCTGCGGACACCGTCCGGCGTCACGTCTGCGTCGCGGTCTCGGAGATGCGGATGGGGCAACGTCTCGGTTAACGGCACAACCGGCGACACGCACCGTCGACAACGAACATCGCACACCAGTCTTGCGGATCCGCCGTCGGACCGAGCAGACGAACATCTACAGCATCTCGGCGTCTCCAACCACGGCGCCGTCGCGTCCAGGATCCCCAATCCGGAAGAATCTCGGCGGTCGATGTTCAACGAAGGAGGCGACGCACTCGGCGAAGTCCGCGCTCCGAACGCTGTTCTGCATCGCGACGTCGGCGTCTACCGCCGCCTCGTGCCACTCGCGGTCGAGGTGGTTGTACACGAGTTCTTTCGAGACACTCAACGACCGCGGCGAGGCGGACTTGGCGAGGTCGCGGATGTACGAGACGGCCGTATCGACCAGGTCGTCGTCATCAACGACCCGATCGGCTAAGCCGATCGACGCCGCCTCGGCCGCGTCCACCCGCCGTGAGCTCCACAGGAGGTCTAGCGCACGGCCCACCCCAATGAGCCTCGGCAGCAGCCAACTAGTGCCGTGCTCGGCGATGAGGCCCCGCTTGGAGAACACGGTATGGAAAGCGGCTGACTTCGCGACGAAACGGAGATCTGCCATTATCGCCAGCACGAATCCTCCGCCTGCGCATGTCCCGTTGACCGCAGCGATCACTGGTTTCGGGACGTCGCGAAGATAGGAGAACAACGCGGGCGCCTCCGACCCAACCGTCGCCTCGCTCGTGCTGCGCGGGCCGTTCTTGACCGCTTGAACCAGGTTCGCGGCGTCCAGTCCAACGCAGAAGCCTTCACCGGCCCCCGTGGCCACGATGCCGACTACTCGTTCATCGGCGACAGCGGACTCGACGGCATGCCGCAGCTCATGCATCGTCTGCCCGCGGAACGCATTCCGCTGCTTCGGCCGGTTGATGGTAATCAAAGCGACCGGATCGGTCACCTCGTAGATCAGGTCCTCATAGTCCGTCATCGGTCTGCGTCCGCCTTCGTCCAGTAGGGGTCGTGCAGCATTCGTTCGCGCACTTTTGCGCATCGGATCGCGCAACAGTTCGAGTAGGAAGCCGCTGTTCTTGGCCAATCCGAGCAGCTCACGCGACCAACAGTCCGCCGTTGCCGCGCTTGCGAACGGTTGGTCATAGTCCGCCCCGGGCCGGCGCGCTGCTCGGCGCCGAACAGCGCTGATTTCCTGCCTTTGAGCTCCGACAGCACGCCGTTGTCCAATCCACGGACGGCGCCTACTCGTGGCGAATCGTGGTAGATCCCGCTCGCCGATCGCCACCGCCCATGTTCAAGACCATGGCGTGCCGGGCAGGAGGTTGCGATACACGACGTGCGGAGTAGTGAACTCGTGGAGTCCCCACGGCCCGTTCTCGATGCCGATGCCACTTTGCTTGACGCCGCTGAACGGAAGGTGCGGCATCAGGTAGAGGTGGCAGTTCACCCAGGTGGTTCCGGCGGCGATGCGACGAGCCACGGAGGCTCCCTTCTCCACGTCGCCCGTCCACACCGACGAACCGAGGCCGAAGTCGGTCGAGTTCGCTCGCGCGACGGCCTCGTCGAGGTCGTCGTACGGCAGGATCGGCAGGGCCGGTCCGAACTGCTCTTCTGTGACGATCGGCATGTCGTCGGTCACGTCGGTGAGGATGGTCGGCGTGTAAAAGAAGCCGGGTCCGTCGACGGGACCTCCGCCGGCCGCAACGGTGGCGCCACCAGCGACGGCGTTCTCGACCAGGCCCTTCACCCGATCGAGTTGCGCCTGATTGTTGACCGGTCCGTGCGTCGTCGTGCTGTCGAGTCCGCTGCCCAGGACGACCCTCTTCGCACGCTCGGTCAGCGCCGACACCAAATCGGCATACATGGAGCGAGGCGCGTAGACCCGCTTCACGGCGACGCAGATCTGTCCGACGTTCATCATCGAACTGCCGAAGATGCCTGCTGCAGCGGTCTCGATATCGGCGTCGTCGAGGATGATCGCGGGATCGTTCCCGCCGAGCTCGAGGGTGACGCGCTTGAGGTCGTCGGCCGCCGCGAGCGCGACTTTCGGCCGCTCGCAGTCGAGCCGGTGAAACTGATCTTGCGGACAGCCGGGTGCGCGCTCAGCTTGGCGCCGAGAGGATCTCGGCCCGAAACGACGTTGAGGACGCCCGGGGCAGGATGTCGGCGAGTAGTTCACCGACGCGGAGCGTCGTGATCGGCGTATAGGGCGAGGGCTTGAGGACGATGGTGTTTCCGGCACGCAGTGCCGGGGCGAGCTTCCAGAACGCGAGGCCGATCGGCGAGTTCCACGGGGTGATCGCCGCGACTACGCCGATCGGCTCGCGGATCAAATCGACGCGGGAGTAGTCGTCCTTTTGCAGAACCTCGTCGGAGAGGTCCAGGTCCGCGTAGTACCGCAGCCACTGGATTGCGGAAGCCACCTCCCCGGCGGCTTCTTTCAACGGTTTGCCCTGTTCCTGCACGAACAGGGGCGCCAGTTCGTCGATCGAATTTTCTATCCGCTGCGCCGCCACGAGAAGAGCAGCGCGCCGAGTGCCGTCGTCGAGGCGCCACTGGGCGAAAGCCGACTGGGCCGCGCGCACGGCGGCTTCCAACTGCTCGTCGGTGCAGTCCGGTGCCTCGGCGAACGGAGTGCCGACGGCGGGGTCGTCCACCGGGAACGTGCCGTCCCCTCCTACCAGCCGACCGTCGATGGTCATCGAAACTGACATGTAGTCCTCCTGGACTCGAAACGGGAACGGCACAGTAGATTCAGCGGCTTCACACGGCCTGCAACAGACGCTCAAGGAAGAACAAGACAGCGGTAGCTCAATAGAACAGATAGCAAACTTGCTTACGTTGTGTTATTTGGTTCACAGCTCGATTTCAAATCGTGAACACGCACCGCGTCAATGCCAATTGTGATGGAAACCTCTTTGGTCGCATGACCAGTGGCTGCTTAAACCGAACCGCCAGCCCAGTTCTGGCGCAAGACCCGTCGGTATCCGCAGCAAGCGCGCCACGCGGCAGGACGGACTGACGAGTATCGGTTGGCGATAAGCACCGGCGCGTGCGCCGAAACCGTCCGGATTCGATGTCTCAATGCGGCTGCGAGCACTGAAGCTTTGGGCACCAAGTTTCACTTGCCATCGTAATGTGCATATTGTAAGTTTCCTCACACGTCGTAGGTTGTGTGACCTACGCAACGATTCTGTATGAGAGGAACAACATGGCGGGGTCGACCACGCTGGTCATCGGAGCGAGCGGGTTCCTCGGGTCGCACGTGACTCGGCAGCTCGCGGACCGTGGCGACCAGGTCCGGGTCTTGGTGCGGCACTCCAGCTCGACCGAGGCGTTCGACGATCTCAACGTCGAGATACACCGCGGCGACGTCGCGGATATCGAAGCCCTCCGCAAGGCGATGGTCGACTGCAAAGTCGTGTATCACTGTGTGGTCGACGTGCGGGCATTCCTGTACCGCCCGGACGAACTCTTCGCGACCAATGTCGACGGCCTGCGCAACGTACTGGACGCGGCGCTCGAAGCCGATCTCGACAAGTTCGTGTTTACCAGCACCATCGGAACCATCGGCGTCGAAGCCGACGGCTCGGTCGCGACGGAGGAGAGCTCGTTCAACTGGGCAAAGGAGGGTGGCGAGTACATCCGCTCGCGAGTCATGGCCGAGGAGCTGGTGTTCAAGTACGTGCGCGAGCACGACCTGCCCGCCGTGGCGATGTGCGTGTCCAACACATTCGGTCCCGGCGACTACGCCCCCACTATGCATGGCGCGCTGCTCATCGACGCCGCTGCCGGTCGCCGGCCAATCTACCCATTCGGGCTCAGCGCTGAGGTGGTAGGCGTCGAGGACGCTGCCGCCGCCATGCTCCTGGCTGCCGAGCGGGGCACGGTTGGCGATCGATACATCATCTCGGAGCGCTATCTATCCCAGCACGAGCTCTACCAGACTGCAGCCGACGTCGCCGGGGCCGCAGCACCGCGGGGAGTACCGATGGCGGTCTTCCGAGTTCTCGGCCTGGCCGGCGACGGAGTGCGTTTGCTGACCCACAAGGACGTTCGCCTCTGCAGTCTCTGTATCCGTCTGCTCACCCTTCCCGGCCAACTCGACCACAGCAAGGCCGAGCGCGAACTCGGTTGGCACCCGACGCCGATCCACGATCACATCCGCAAGGCTGTCGAGTTCTACCGCGAACGAGACATGTTGACGCACCGTTGATCCGAATTTCGCCCCGAACCTAACGAGGAACTGATGACACAGACCCACGAGCCGCTCTCTGATACGGCTGTCGCTCTCGAGGCAGTGCGCGCGCGTTACCGAGCCGAGCGCGACAAGCGGATCCGGCCAGACGGAACTGAGCAGTATGCATTCGTCACTGAAGGGAAGCTCTCCCGCTACGGCGCTGACCCGTGGACGCCGGAGGTGGCGGAGCGCCCAGCCCGACACGACGTGGTCGACCTGACGATCATCGGGGCAGGATTCGGGGGGCTGCTCGCCGGAGCGTTCGCTCGCAAAGCCGGGATCGAGAAGATCCGCTACATCGATGTGGCAGGCGATTTCGGAGGGACCTGGTACTGGAATCGCTACCCCGGGCTCACCTGCGACGTAGAGTCCTACCTCTACCTGCCGATGCTCGAGGAAATCGGTACGAAACCAAGCCGCAAGTTTGCGCCCGGTGAGGAGATCCGTCAGCATGCGCTCGCGATCGCCGAGAGGTTCGACCTTCGTCGCGACACCTTGTTCCAGACCGAGGTGACATCGCTGAGGTGGAATGACGACGAGGAGCGTTGGGAGGTCGAGACCTCGCGGGACGACTCCTTTGCCTCCCGCTACGTGTTGATCTCCAGCGGACCATTCCAACGTCCCAAGTTGCCACGAATCCCGGGTATCGAGTCTTTCGAGGGTCACGCGTTCCACACCAGCCGCTGGGACTACGCCTACACGGGCGGTGATCACACGGGCGGACTCGACGGGCTCGCCGACAAGCGTGTAGCGGTGGTCGGCACCGGGGCGACCGGCCTGCAGGTGGTGCCCGAGGTCGCCAAGTATGCAAAGGAGCTGTTCGTTGTCCAGCGCACGCCGTCGGCGATCGACGTCCGCGGCGACGCACCGACCGACGATGAGTGGTGGAACTCCCTCAAGCCCGGCTGGCAGCGGCGGCGCCGCGACAACTGGATCGACTTCGTGCATGGCATGGGCGCTGACGAGAACATAGTCGGGGGCGCATGGACCGACCTCGCGACCGTCCGCGGGATGCGTCGCCTCGTGGAAACGGGTTTCGCCAGCGATCCGGCGCTTACGATGGAACTGGCTGACTACGAGAAGATGGAGGAGTTGCGTCAGCGAGTGGTTGATCTGGTCGACGATTCGGAGACAGCCGCAGCACTGCAGCCGTGGTATCGACAGATGTGCAAGCGCCCCGGTTTCAGTGACCACTACCTACAGGTGTTCAACCAGCCCAATGTTTCTCTGGTCGACACCGATGGCCGGGGCATCGACTCGTTTACCCCCGAAGGCTTCGTGGTCGACGGGGTCGAGCACCAGGTCGACGTGATCATCTTCGCGACCGGCTACGAACTGAACTTCGATGCCGCGACCCGTGCCGGAGTCGACATCCGTGGTCGCGGTGGGGTCTCGCTCACCGAACGCTGGAGTGACGGCATGCGCACACTGCATGGTTGGGTTGCTCGCGAGTTTCCGAACCTACTGCAGATGGGCTTGTTGCAGAACGCCTTCTCGTTCAACTTCACGCATGTCCTCGAGGATCAGGCGGAACACATCGGTGCCGTCCTGGCCGAGTCCGAGCATCGAGGTGACGTCCTGATCGAGCCGACTGAGGAGGCCGAGAACGAATGGGTTGCAGTCATCCACGGCCAGGACACCGCGGGTCTCGAGTTCCAAGCAGAGTGCACACCGAGCTACACCAACGAAGAAGGAAAGCCGAGTCGCGCGGAAGCCTATACTGCCGGTCCCACCGCCTTCCGGCAGCTACTCGCTGATTGGTGGGCTAACGGCGGGCTCGAGCAGGTCTTGACCCCGAAGGGAGCCACTCGTGCTTGACGAAGTAGAACTGCAGCTGGCCGGTACGGGTCTTGCGTTCCCCGAGGGCCCGATCGCCGAGTCCGGCGGAGCGGTGCTCGCAGTGGAGGTGGAAAGCGGTGCGCTTGTGCGTATCTCGCCCGACGGAGTGCGAACCCTGGTCGCCGATGTGGGTGGAGGAGGAGCCAACGGCGCGGCAATCGGTCCCGACGGTGCCGTCTACGTCGCCAGCAACGGTGGCTTCAACTGGCTGACGATGGAGGACGGTTCTCGAGTGCCCGCCGGATTCGTCGATGCCTGGACCCACGGCACGATCCACCGGGTCGAACCGCACACCGGCGAGGTCACCGAACTCTTCACCCACAGCGATGGCCGGCCACTGGGCTCGCTCAACGACGTCGTCTTCGACGCCGGCGGCGGCTGCTATGTGGCTGACACTTTGCCGGACAGCCGAATCCACTATGCGGTACCCGGCCGTGGGGAGATTCATATCGCCACCGATCAGGTCGTCACACCCAATGGCGCAGGGCTGTCACCCGACGGCACCCAGCTGTACATCTCCGAGACGTTCACCGGACGCATCCGCGTCTTCGATGTGACCGGTCCGGGCAAGCTCGTCGAGACGGCGGATCTCTTCACCCATCCCGCCTCAGGCGGCGAGGGCTACTTCTTCGACGGTCTCACGGTCGACAGCCAGGGAAACGTGATCGTCGCCGACCTCATGGAGTCCGCTGTCCGCGTGATCAGTCCGGATGGCAAGGACCTGGGTCTGGTCAGAACACCGGAGCCGGACATCATGGTGACCTGCGCCGCATTCGGAGGGCCTGATCGTCGCACGCTATACGTCACGTCAGGATCGCGCGGAAAACTTTACAAGGCACAGTGGCCATGGCCGGGCCTCCGCCTTCACTACGAGATCTGATGCGCCGCTAACGGGTGCCACGTGGCACCCGTTAGCACTATCCCTGCGTCCCGGGATCCTCGCAACCCGGTCCGCTGAGTTCGACCCACGAATGGAGCTCTTGGGGCTCGTCGTAGTCCCCGTGGGCGCCATGATGCCAGTTCGAAATGCGTTGACAGTGTTCGGGAGAAACAACAGCTCGTGCAAGGTCTAGCGTCTACAACACCCTCCACTGGTCCTCAGCCAACGCGAAGATGCAACTCTCACGGCGGAACACTACCCCACGAGCTGCCCGAACTGGCAGAAGCAATTGCCGACCATCGGTCGGCTTAACGTTGTTTCGGTGCTTGATCATTGATGAATGGCAGGGAGGGAAACCGGTTCCGGCCTGGGGTCCGACGCCCGAAACGTCAAGCGACGGCGGTCGCCGTGATCTCGACTCGTTGCGTGACCGCCGGATGTGGGCCGCGGAGATGTTCGCCGCAGGGCGGCGGCAGGTGGATGTCGCAGTCGAGTTGGCGGTCTCCCAGCAGACCGCCTCACGCTGGCATCGACAGTGGATCGAAGGAAGCAACGAGGCACTGCAAGGTGCCGGTCGTGCGGGGCGCCGCGCCCCGGCTCGATGACGCCCAGATCGTCGTGATCCGAGAGGAATTACTCAAAGGACCCCAAGCTCACGGCTTCGCGACCGGGGTGTGGACGTTGGGCAGGGTCGCGATCGCGATCGAGCGGCTCACACCCAGACCTGGACGATCCTGCGGACCAGGCTGGGCTGGAGTCGCCAGCGTCCCGCACGGCGGGCAGTCGAACGCGACGAGGACGCCATCGTCGCCTGGCGCGAAACCGAGTGGCCGCGGATAAAGAAATAGCGCGGCGCCGAGGTGCATGGATCTGCTTCCAGGACGAAAGCGGTGTGTCGCTGCTCCCGGTGGCCCAAGCAACCTGGGCGCCGAAAGGCGTGACACCGGTGCTGCATCATCGATTCTCCTGCAAACGCATGTCCATGGCCGGGGTTCTGGCCTATCGACACGACCGCAGTCGCAGCGCGTTCGTGTTCTCCCTGACCGACAGCGCCTACAACACCGACAACGCATCGAGTTCCAGGACTGTGCAGAGCGTCAGTCCTGGCCAGCGGCTTTCGGGTGAGTCATACGCAAGGTGGTGAGAGACAAAATGTGCGGCAGTGACGAGGGGGCGTGGTGGTGCCAACCCAGCCAGGAGCGCCCTTCGAAATGGACTAGTCCGAGATCGGTTTTCAGCTACCCCGGTAGTCGTCTCGATCCGCAAGCCGACCTTGGTCAACCGGACCAGTTTGGGCAGCGCGGTGTCCTCGGGGAGTGTGGCGAGCAATATTCGCTCGGCTCGTCGGCACCGGTAGGCCATTCAGCGAGCAACCCGGCGGTGCCACTCGTTGTCGGGGATCACGGACCGTCGCCGCAAGGTGGTGATCTCGGCTTCCCCGTCCTCGTCGTCGGCGCGCCGTTAGTCTCAACGCTCGGGCACGAACAACGACCAATCCAGCGGGCACGATCGACCTGCAACCGCCGATCCTTCCGCGCCAACGACGAGAAAAACCTCACCGACAAACGTCCCTGACAGGGCGGTCGATGAGCCCGGTGACCCACCACTGGCCCTAGACGGCCTTGGGCACATTGGCGTACATACCGTCGTAGCGATTTTGGAACAGCACGTGCACATCGGTGAACTCGTGCAAACCCGCAACCCCGTTCTCGACACCGATGCCGCTCCACTTGACTCCGCCGAAAGGGTTGGATGGCATGAGGATGCAATGCGTGTTGATCCATGTCGTTCCAGCGATGATCTCACGCCCCACTGTGGCTCCGCGGTCCAGATCGCTTGTCCAGACCGACGAGCCCAGCCCGAAGTGGGAGTCGTTGGCACGCGCGACGGCGTCAGCCACGTCGTCGTAGGGCAGAACGGGCAGTGCCGGGCCGAACTGTTCCTCTGCCACGATCGACATCCCCTCATCGACATTGGCCAGGATGGTCGGCGCGTAAAAATAGCCTGGAGAGTCTGTCACTCGGCCGCCCGCCACCGCGACCGCGCCATTGGCGACGGCGTCGGCGACAAGCTCAGCGACCCGGCTTCGTTGCGGGAGGTTATTCAACGGTCCCATGGTCACGCCCGCGTCGAGGCCATTTCCGACTGCCGCAGCTGCGGCGTGCGCCGCAAGGGCATCAACGACATCGGAATACATCTTCCGCGGAACGTATGCCCTCTTGACCGCAACACAGACCTGCCCAGCGTTGGCCATCGAGCTGGCGTAGATTCCTGCAGCAACCGAGGCGGGCTCGGCGTCGTCGAGGACGATAGCGGGGTCGTTTCCACCCAGTTCGAGAGTGACGCGTTTCAGATCGGCCGCAGCAGCGGCCGCGACGTGCTTGCCGGTCTGGGTTGACCCGGTGAAGGTGATCTTGCGGATTGCCGGGTGCGCGGTCAGCTGAGCACCGAGTGGATCCAGTCCACTCACCACATTCAGCACGCCGGCGGGTAGAACGCCAGCGAGCATTTCACCCACGCGCAACGTTGTCAGCGGCGTATACGGTGACGGCTTGAGTACCACCGTGTTGCCTGCCCGCAACGCTGGGGCCACCTTCCAGAACGCGAGCGCGATCGGGACGTTCCACGGAGTGATCGCAGCGACCGGACCTAGCGATTGGCGATAGACCTCGACTCGTGCGAAGTCATCGTCCTGCAACAGTTCCGGCGGCGTCTCCAGTGCGGCGTAGTAACGCAACCAGCCCACTGCAGTCTCGATCTCCATGACCGCATCCGAAAGGGGTTTGCCCTGCTCCATGGTCAGTAGTTCGCTCAGTTCCGAGGTCGAAGCCTCGAGTCGATCGGCCGCCTTGAGGAGGCATTCCCGACGGGCGCCCTCGTCGGTGCGCCACGTGCGGTACGCCGATGTCGCGGCCTTGATTGCCCGCTCCAGTTCGCCCTCCGAGCAGGCTGGTGCCTGCGCGAAGGCGAGGCCGGTAGCAGGGTTTGAAACGTCGAATGTCGTGGATCCTGAATACAGTTCGCCGTCGATAGTCATCGAGAAACTCTTCATGTCGATTCCTGTCACTGAGGTGGTCGGTGCGCCGCGTAGAGACAAGTGGAGTTCCACGACTTTCTCCGCGTTGCTTAAAAATTCTGGTGTGCAACATCATTAACCGCGTTGCAGATATGTAACCATGTTTGTAACTACGTTCTATCAACGCTACTTGTGACCCAGAGCACTGTCAATGACCACATCGCACACACTCCTCCAGGGCCCGGAAGCAGGTACACCAAGGCACGCCGCTTGAATGACGGGATAGCGCAGTCTACTCTGGATAGAACACGGTTCTGAACCTCACTTCAACTCTGCATGGGGGTATGTCATGTCGTCGATCGACGCCAGCGCTCGACATTCCGCGTCGCTACCGCCGTGGATTGCTCCGCGCCGCACTCAGCAGGCACGCTACGAGCGAATACTGCAGGCGACCATCGAACTCGCCCAGGGAGGTTCCGACGCGGTTCAGATGAGAGCCGTCGCGGAGAGGTCGGGCGTTGCCCTCGGCACTGTCTACACTTACTTTCAGTCCCGTGATAATTTGCTGCACTGCGCCGTCGGAGCCTGGAACGTCGCTGTCGCCGAGAGAGCCTCCGGCGCCTCTAACGGGGTGAGCTCGCGAGGAATCGAACAGTTGGAGGGCGAGATCATCCGGGGAGTTGATCTTTTCCTGGAACAGCCCGGACTTCTCGAGGCGTTCGTGAAGTCGACGCTGTCGAGTGACCCAGCCGTCGTCGAAGCACGCAAACGGGTCACATGGGACTGGGCAACGGCAAGCCCCAGCCTGGCCTTGCTGGGGCCCGAGAACGCGAGGCTGGCGACCGACCTCCTTGACCACACCTTCTACGCTGGAACCGTTCGGTGGTCCTTCGGCCAGGTCGAGCTTTCGGACGTACGCGAGCAACTCCGCCGAGTTGTCGGAGTGCTGATCCGTACCTCGACTTCGCCGTGAGCACACACAGGCAGCCGCTCCCGGCAACCTCGCGGGGCCGGCGCCACAGACCTTCACAACGAGGGCTCCCGCGACGATCAGGCAAGACCGCGCCAGCGTCCCCCCGTAGCGAGCCAATAGTTTGTCAATTCTCCATGCACCGCTGCACCTCGCCGGCAGCATCGGCGGCACCGAGATCCTGAATCTTGCTGTAGTGCCAGGCGATTCCAAAAGTAATGGATCTGATGTGCGGGGTCCGGCGGAGTGAAGTCCTCGACCACCAGGCCCCCACACGCACCGAACTGTCGGCGTCCGGAGACGAAGTTGCGGGATCAACCAGACCGTTGCGTCGCTCAACGCTTGGGCGATCACCGATGCAACCCTGGCGCCCGTCCCTGCGGGTGGCGGCCCGCACCCGGCGGGCAGGCTTCGGGTGCGGGCGAACCTCATTGGACGCCAGGTTACTACTGACCGCTACACCCGGACGGGGAGACGCTTGATGGCGTTGAGGAACCGGCTCTTCAGGTACTGCGGCTCACCCACCTCAATGTGGGGGGCTTGCACCAGGAGTTCACGGAACAGGGCGCGGAGCTGCATCTTCGCGATCTGGTTGCCGAGGCAGTAGTGAATTCCGCCGCCGCCGAACCCGACGTGGGGGTTGGGGTTGCGCGAGAGAATGAATTCCGAGGGTCGTTCGAAGACCGTCTCGTCCCGATTCCCGGAACTGTAGAACATGGCCACCTTGTCGCCAGCAGTGATCTTTGCTCCACGAATCTCGGTGTCAATGAGTGCAATACGAGCAAAGCACTGCACGGGTGTGGCATATCGGACGAATTCCTCGATAGCACCGTTGATACGTCCATCGTAGTCCTCGAGCAACCACTGGCGCTGTTCGGGGAACCGGGACAGTGCGAGCATCGAATGTGAAGTGGTCTGCTTTGTCGTGTCGTTGCCCGCTGTCGACAGGAGGACCATGAAGGCCCCGATCTCCTGATCGGTCATTCGATGTCCATCGACCTCGGCCTCGACGATGAGGGTGATGAGATCATCCTTCGGGTGCTTCCGACGATCCCTCGCCACCTCGATCGCAGCCGCATGCAAGAGCTTGACCTGCTCCCCGATGAAGGCGCCCAGATCGTCGACCCCCACCAGTTCGGAAGGGTCGGTAGCAGCGAACATTGCCTCTGCGGCCTTCGCGACCGGTTCTCTTTCGGACTCGGGGATCCCGATGAGATCGGAGACGGTGCGCATAGGAAGCTGGGACGAGCACGCGGCTACGAAGTCGACCTCGCCGGAACCGACGAGACTTCCCACGATGTCCCGAGCATCTGCCTCGATCTTGTCTTTGAGCCGCGCGAGATGCTTCGGCGTGAATGCCGAGCTGATAATTCTCCGGTAGAGCGTGTGACGCGGCGGATCCATCACCAGAAACAAGCTGGTCTGGTCATCCAGGTTTGTTGGGATGGGTTCGACCGACACGTTGCCCGTCACTGCCGATGAGAAGATTTCCGGATGCTTGCTCACGTACGAGATGTCCTCGATACGTGTAGTCGCCCAGAAACCTTTCTCGCCGTGCGGATAGCCGGGATCCATCGGAGGATGCCACGAGATCGTAGGCTCGCGGCGGAGTTTGGCGAACGTTGCGTCACGTTCGTCGAACGACTGGCCCCAGAAATCCCACGACGAGATGTCGATGTCGTGGAACGGACGGGTGGAAGGTGCGATTGCGGGCTGTGTCATGGTCGGGCTTCCTCAGCTGAGATGTTCTGTGAATGAGAGGTCGAGTCGTCTGGGTGACGGTCCGAGCCAAGGCTGTGGTCTGCGGTCCGAGAGTCAGTCGTTTCATGTGTTGCACTGATCGTCGCGGTGACGGTGTACTCCGAGCGGTCCAGACAAGGAACTTAATTTAGAACTCGGTTACAGTGATGTAAGTTACAGTTCTCCGCGGCGAGTTGTCAACGCTTCAGCCAGATCTGCGGACGGACACCGCGCAGCGCGCTCCTTATAGCCTCACCGCCGCCGGCCACCCCCTCAGCGGTCTATGCGGGCTTCGATCCCGGCATACCTTGCAAGGACGTTGGCCAGTCTCGGGATGCCGGCGTCGGGCTCTGCGCGATCCGGCTGCCCTTCCCGAAGAATTGACAGTTTGATTCGAAGCACAGCGAGTCGGAGAGAAGCAAAGACCATGTAATAGCCGATGTCCGCGATCTCCCGACCAAGGAGCTTTGCGTAGCGTGAGGTCGTTTCCTCGACCGTCGGCGCGCTCATCCCCATCCACTCGGACGTTTGATGTTCCCCTTCCAGCCACCACGCCAGATCCACCTCGGCAGGGCCCAGACAGACCTGCTCGAAATCGAGAATCGCGCTGCAAGCGAAATCGCTGGTAAACAACTGATTGCCCCGCCGGGCGTCACCCCAGACAATCCCTTTCGGTGGAAGCACCAGCGGCTTGCTCCGCTGCAGCCACTCGAGGGCGACCTCGATGATCGGATACGATTCGCCACCTCGAACCCAGTTGTAATACTCCCAGTAGTAGTGCAACTGTTGATCGATTGGATCGGACCCTCGCTCGGGCTGCTCGAGGAAGTCGAGGCGGAGCCGCTCCGGGTCCGCACGGTGCATTTCGGCCATTGCGGCCAGTCCATTCCACCACAACATTTCCCGACCCTCTTCACCGATGGCACTTACCCACTCCAGCCCGATCTGACCCGTCTCACCACAAGCCTTCTCCATGACATAGAAGCGGGCGCCGAGAAACTCACGATTCGATTCGAAACCCACGGTCCGGGGCACGGGCGTCGCGGTGTGTCGTCCAAGCGCTTCCATCACCCGGTACTGCTCTTCAAAATTGGTATCCAAGAACAGTTGGTACTTCTCGTTGGGCTCGATCCGAACCACCATGCCCTCGGTGCGCTCCGCGCCATCCTTCTCGTACGTCAGGTCGAACGTGAGCAGTTCGGCCGAGAATCCCTGCGGGAACCCCTGCAGATCACCTACTCTCAAACTTTGACCTGCAGGGTAAGCAATCTCCATCCATCGCTGCAATACTTCTCGCGCCTGGACCAGATCACGCTGAACGGGAATCATTCCTCACCATTCTTTCGGTTTCGTGTTGTGTTGTTTTGCCACTAGAGGGTGCAGCGCACGCCACGGCGCGCGGGAAACCCGCGCCTGCACACCCGGTCGACACGATTGCCACAGCGACAAGACCGAGTGCCCAGCGCCCCCGGTTCGGCGCCACAGTAGGCGGAGAGCCCAATCCCACAAAGACGGATCAGCCCCAAGCGCGATCTGACAGCTACCACGGATCTGCAGCGAACGAACGGTTGTGCTCGCCGACGCTTCCCGCTCTCCGCCGTTGACAGTTTCTCGCGCAGGACTGTAATCTACATCACTGTAACCCCGTTAGTAACAATGTTTCAATACCCGCTTTGGTTTCCATCGAGTTGTTCGGACGCAAAGGGGTCGCGACGACTTGTGTGCGAAGCGTCCGCTCGCTTCCGGCCACTCGCGCTAGCCCCACCGCCGGAAACGCACTCGCGAGTCACGTTGCGTCGCAGAGGAAAAACGAAAGGTAAAAGGTGAAGACTTCCTTGCTCACGGAGCACGACGATCTGTTTGTGCATCAGTCACAATTGCCGCTAGCGCAACCCGCCACGACAGACCCACGGTTCTTCGAGCGTTGCTACTTCAACGTGCACGACCAGCAGGGAGACTTCTCGCTGTGCATTGGCCTCGGCTCGTACCCGAACCTGAATACCATGGACGGTTTCGCAGTCGGGGTCACCAAGTCAGATACCCAGCAGCACAATGCGCGCTTCTTTCGTGAGCTCCATGGCGATCCCGCCCGTCTCGAGGTCGGCGCGCTACGCCTCGACGTAGTCGAGCCGATGAGCCGATGGCGGTTGCGGATGGGTCCAAACCCATACAATATCGAGTTCGAACTGGAGATGCATGCGCGATTCGATCCGTGGGACACCCGCTTGCGTGCAATCCATGAGGGGGTGCTGGTCTGGGACTACGCGACCTTCGTCCAGGCAACCACCTACAGCGGCCAGATCCGGATCGGCGATCGAGTCTTCGAGAGCGACGACTTTTCAGGATGCCGCGACCGGTCCTTCGGGCTACGACCCGTCGGGGGCGTGCCACTTCCCGCGGGTGCGAAAGTTCCTCACGGAGCACACTATTGGCTGAATCCCCAGTTTGTGGATTCGTCCTATTTCGTACTCTACATGGAGACCAATTCGGGTGAGCCACTGTTGATCGAAGGGGGAATCCGGGGCGGCAAGTACGACGGGCGCCGGTTCGTTGCACTGGAACACGACCTGAAACTGCGGGACGGCATCCGAATCCATCGGGAGGGAACTTTCCGACTCACCGACGACGCGGGGCATGTACACGAATTGCATACGCAAGCTGCACTGCCGGGCCTCTACCTGCTCGGCGGAGGCTACTTCGGGTCGCAAGGCAAGCCGCTCGGGGACCTCACCGAGGGAGACAAGTACGACGTGACCTCCGATGATCCGAAAGTGTTGGGTCAGTACTTGGCGGATTACGGTGCCGATCAGCCCGGACTGTTCACATTGTCGGAGACCGGGGAGCAGGGTTACGGCATGTTGGAGTACCAGCTCGGCCACGACCTCGAAAGGTATCCGGCGAACGGTCTCCACTGACGATGGCTGTGAGCTCTGGACGTCCTCTCTGTCCCCGCTCACGGCCGGGCTCCGAGTCCGGTCAGAAGGTTGCGGTGAGGCCGCCGTCCAGAGCGAGCGCGTCGCCAGCATGTAGCACGAGGACGGTGACACCAGGAATAGCGGGTTGGCAAGGTCCCGAGTCCGTACCCGCGGGCGTACGCACACCGGAAACCCAGAAGTCCGCGCTGCCGGCTCGATCACCCCCGGGGCCGCGAAAACCTGGGCGGTGGCACTGATCTCCTCGCCTTCGATCGAGGAAGAAGGGTCGACGCGGTTCGCCACGACTCCTCGGGCCCGCGTGGAATCCACAAGGCCCGCCCGCCGCGGTAATTTGCCGACGCGGCCGCCATTGACAGTGATCTGTGCCACGTGTAGGTTCCAAATTAGAACATAGTTCATAACTAGGTTTCAGAAGAAAGGTTGCGCGAATGCCCGAGGACATAGACGCGTCCGGGTTCAACGGCAAATGGAGGATGGACCTGGATCGATCGAAGATCTGGGATGCCGCTCGTGGCGAATGGGCGCCCGAGGTCTTGGCCGATCAGCGCCTCGAAATTCGCACCGAAGGTGACGTCATGTACTACAAGATCTCAGTTGGGATCAGCAGCGACCTGACAGTACATTCCACCTATACCTGCAGGTTCGGTGATTCGAAGTGGGCGCCATACATGGTTGAGTCCATCGACGGAGATGCAAACCACGAGAAGCTGACTCCCAACGATCTGCCCAAATCAGGAATGAAGTTGGGTGAGGCAAGCGCATACGTCAAGCAGGTGTACGTCGATCCTCGAACGCAGTACCGCATCACCAAGAACCCAGACGGAACGGCGCAGTACGTCATGCTGCGCCGACTGTCGGCGGATGGCAGGACCAACACCGGCTACGTCCTGGACACAAACGGCGTCGCAACGATCGCGAAGGTATTCGTCCGCGAATCGTGACGTCTGTATGCACGAGCGGGCGGCAGACCGGGCCCGGTGCAATCTGTCGAGGCCTGGGCGGTGCCCCGGATCGCACCAGTTCGACCCGTTCGCGGCATGCCTGAGCGAATTCCTATAGCAAGCAGTCCTGGAGGCAAACAGTGAGAAGCACGATGGGTATCGGATCGCTGACCATCGGCCAGATCCTTCGACACGGCGCGACGTGGCACTCGGGGCGCGAAGTCGTCAGCGCGCTGGAAGGCGCGACGCAGCGATCAACCTTCGCCGATATCGGCGCGGAAGCGTCTCGGCTGGCAAACGGGCTGAGGTCGATCGGCATCGATGGTGATGCCAGGGTCGGGACGCTGTTGTGGAACAACCGAACGCACCTCGTCGCCTACCTCGCGGTACCGGCGATGGGTGCAGTCATCCACAGCGCGAATCTGAGACTGTTTCCCGATCAGCTCGCCTACACGATCAACGAGGCGCAGGACGAAGTGATCATCGTCGACCCTGATCTAGTGGATCAACTCGTAGACATACTGCCCCGGCTGACCTCAGTTCGAACCGTCGTGGTGAACGGCCCGTCCGTCCCGGAAAGCCTGTCCGGAGCCGCCGGCATCGCCGTGCTTACGTATGAGGCCCTTACCTCCGCGGAGAACGATGTCTTCGAGTGGCCGGAAGTGGATGAGAATGCCGCGGCAGCGTTGTGCTTCACCACCGGCACCACGGGCGACCCCAAGGGTGTCGCGTACAGCCACCGGTCGATCGTTCTTCAGTGCATGTCGTCAGCGACCACGAATGCCCTGCGGATCGGGGCGGATGATCGCGCGCTGATCGTTGTGCCGATGTTCCACGCCACCGCCTGGGGATACCCGTACGCGGCTTACTGGTTCGGCGCAGACCTGGTGCTCCCCTCGCGGCACCTGGACGCCTCATCTCTGCTGAGGTTGATACAGGACGAGAGAGTCAACTTTGCGAACGGGGTACCAACGATCTGGAACAGTGTTCTCCAGGAATTGGAATCCAATCCCTCGTGGGACATCTCTTCTCTCGAACGTGTCATCGTCGGCGGCGCCGCCCTTCCTGCCACACTTTTCGACTCGTTCGACAAACTCGGTATCTCCTTCATCCAGGGTTGGGGCATGACTGAGACTTCTCCTCTGGTGTCGGTCGCACGACCGCTCGCGAACGCGTCACCGGAAGACCAGCGATCGCAGAGTCTCAGCCAAGGCCGGGTCGTTGCGGGGGTCGAGCTGAGACTCCGCGATTCAGAATCAGGCCATCCTGTACCGGCGGACGGCACATCGGTCGGTGAGATCGAACTGCGCGGCCCCTGGGTGACCAGCTCGTATCTCGGTGGGCACGGGGAAGACAAGTTCCATGATGGGTGGTTGCGCACTGGCGATATCGGGACCGTGGACAGTCACGGGTACGTGCGCCTCACAGACCGGAGCAAGGACATCATAAAGTCGGGCGGGGAGTGGATCTCCTCGGTCGATCTCGAGAACTGCCTGATCGGGCACCCGAATCTGCTCGACGCAGCGGTAATCGGTGTTCCGGATCCACGATGGGACGAGCGACCGTGTGCGGTTATCGTGCCGAAACCCGGTTCGTCCATTGAGATCGAGGAGATCCGATCGTGGCTTGTCGGACGCGTAGCGAAATGGTGGATTCCCGAGCGATGGTCGGTGGTCGACCTCATTCCGAAAACGAGCGTCGGCAAAATCGACAAGAAGGAACTGCGGCAACGCTATAGCGAAGGCGCACTACCGATCAACTGAGTGCCGGCTCTCCACGTGCCGAGAGCAGGCCTCGTCTGCGACAACCAGACCTGACCATCAACTGAGAAGGAGAACCTAGTGGAATCCGATTTCGATCCGAACGGATTCGATGGTGTGTGGCGGATGTACCTGCCCGACTCGAAGATCAAGGATCCGATCACCGGCGAGTGGGTGCCCGAAGTGCTGAAGGGACAGTTGCTGGAGATCCGCACTGACGGCGACGTGATGGACTACCGAATTCGAATCGACATCACCGACGACCTCACAACGTACATGAAATACACATGCCGATTCGGCGACGAGGAGTGGGCACCGTACACCGTCTACCACATCGACGGCGATCCCAACCATGAGATGTTGAAGCCCAGCGACATTCTGAAGGGCGGCACCCGCCTGGGGGAACCAGTCGCATTCATCAAGCAGGTCTACGTCGACCCGCGCACTCAATACCGGATCACCAAGAACCCCGACGGCTCTGCGCAGTACGTCATGCTGAGGCGACTGTCGGAGGATCGTCAGAGGAATGTGGGAACAGTGCTCACGGCCGAAGGGGAGGCCGAGATCGCCAAGCATTTCATCCGCGACGCTGGACCGGCGCCTATTTGGCCTTGAACCGAGTCGCCCTGGTCGCCCTCCGCTTGTCACGGCACGCGGAGGGCGGCCACGCCCCACGCATGATGCCGCGCAAGGACGACCGCATTTTCCCTGTCTTGTAGCCCGATTACGTCACAGCAGACGCATCAATCATCAGGAGGTCCACATGTCGCCGGTATCCGAATGCACTACACCGCAGAAGGTCGAGCTGACCGACGAGGAGATCTTCGCCGGCCACATCGGGGGAAAGCTCTCGGTTGAGACCACGACCGCCCTCGATACGCAGCGCGCCCTGTCCATCGCCTACACGCCCGGCGTCGCGCAGGTCTCCCGCGCCATCGCCGCCGACGAAACCCTCGCCGACCGCTACACCTGGACCAGCCGCCTGGTGGTCGTCGTCTCCGACGGCTCCGCGGTACTCGGCCTCGGCGACATCGGCCCCCGCGCCTCCCTTCCCGTGATGGAGGGCAAGTCCGCCCTGTTCAAGAACTTCGCGGGCCTGAACTCGATCCCGCTGGTCCTCGACACCAAGGACCCCGACGAGATCGTCGAAACCCTGATCCGGCTGCGCCCGAGCTTCGGTGCGGTCAACTTGGAGGACATCTCCGCGCCGCGCTGCTTCGAGATCGAAAAGCGGGTCATCGAGGCCCTGGACTGCCCGGTCATGCACGACGACCAGCACGGCACCGCCATCGTCGTCCTGGCCGCCCTCAAGGGTGCGGTCAAGGTCCAGGACCGCGACATCCACCAGCTGCGGGTGGTCATCTCCGGTGCCGGCGCCGCCGGTGTGGCCTGCGCGAACATCCTGCTCGCCGCCGGGATCGCCGACGTGACGGTGCTCGACTCGAAGGGCATCGTCTCCAAGGATCGGCAGGACCTGAACGAGGTCAAGGTGGATCTGGCCGCACGCACCAACCCGGCCGGCCGCCGCGGCGGCATCGTCGAAGCCCTCGACGGGGCGGATGTGTTCCTCGGGGTGTCCGCCGGCACCGTGCCGGAGGAGCTGATCGCGACGATGGCGGAGGGTTCGATCGTGTTCGCGTTGTCGAACCCGGACCCGGAGATCCACCCGGACGTCGCCCGTAAGCATGCGGCGATCGTGGCCACCGGGCGCTCAGATTTCCCGAATCAGATCAACAATGTGCTGGCCTTCCCCGGTGTGTTCCGTGGTGCGCTCGATGCCGGTGCCCGCCGGATCACCGAAGGTATGAAGCTCGCCGCCGCCGAGGCAATCCTCTCGGTCGTCGGTGACGAGCTGGCTGTAGACAAGATCGTTCCCAGCCCGCTCGATCCTCGCGTCGCCCCCGCTGTCGCGGAGGCAGTCGTCGCCGCTGCTCGCGCAGAAGGCGTCACCGACTAGGGTCGGCGGCGCGCGAGAATGCCTCACCCGGCAGCCGGGACGGACTCCGCGGCGACAAGCGTGCACCCCGTCCGAGGCCCCGGTTCAGGGGCCACGAACGGGGTGCACGCTTCGTCAGAATTCGGTGATGCCTGCGTCGGGAGCGATCTCGTGCGCAGTGATGAACTTCGACTCGTCCGAGGCCAGAAAGAGGACGGTGTCGGCAATGTCCTCGGGCTCCGTCACATCCACCGGAAGCATATTCGTGAACATCGCGCCGAGTCGCTCATAACCGGCGATCGCCTTCTGAATCTCCGCCTGCATCCCGCCGGTGCCCATCGGCGTATTCACGCCGCTCGGGTGCACGCTGTTGACTCGAATGTTGTGCTGACTCAGTTCTGCCGCGAATGCCTTCGCCATGCCACGCACGGCGAACTTACTCGTGGTGTACGGAACCATGAATGGCTGCACCTTGAGACCTGCCGCGGAGCTGATCAGAATGATCGAACCCCCTCCCGCACGGACCAGATGAGGTGCACCGACCATAACGGTATTCCAGACACCGGCGACGTTGGTGCTGATGACGTCCTCGAAGATCTGCGGGGTCACCTGATCCCACGGCTTCGGCACACAGATACCGGCGTTTGCCACAACGATATCCAGGCCGCCGAGTTGCTCGACCCCCGAGTCCACGGCCGAGCGGAGCTCGTCGAGATTCCGGACGTCAACGATGCTCGACACCACCTCGCGCCCCGTCTTCGTTACCAGCCGCACTGTCTCTTCCAGGTCTGCTGGAGTCGGGGATTCGTAGGGCACGCTCGGCAGCCGATCACAGATATCCACGACGATCACGTCGGCGCCTTCTTCGGCCAGCCTCACCGCATCGGCACGGCCCTGCCCCCGCGCGGCACCGGTGACCAACGCCACCTTGCCGAATACTCGACCACCCATTTACATTCCACCGCTTTCTGGTTGTGGCGAGACCTGCACCGTGGCACGGAGATCCGACGGACGCCACTTCGCGCCTCCGGCCGTGACAGACTCGACCCCGCCTATATGTCGCTCATCATTCTTCGATCGTTCTCACGAACAAATACCTGGAGGGTGTTCGCCGGACTTCGAGGAACTCCACACAGGTGCGCGCTTTTCCAAGAAGGCCTGCACCCCCTCGACTGCGTCCGGCTGTTGTGTCATCCACATGAACATTTTCAGTTCACGCTCGTACGCGACGTCTCGATCAGGCTCTGTGAGGAACTGGTAGACGGCCCGTTTGGTCACTCCGACCGAGATGGGCGAGGTTGTAACGGCGATTTCACGCGCCAGGCTCTGAGCCGCTGGTAAGACGTCCTCCGCAGCTAGAGATTCGGTCACCAGTCCACGCGCCAACGCCTGTTGCCCATCGAACAGTCGTCCGCTGAGAATCAGGTCGAAACACCCCGCGAGTCCGACTAAACGCGGAACCAGCCACAGTGAACCCCACTCGGGAATGACTCCGCGGCGGTTGAACACGAATCCGCATCTGGCGTCTATAGCCGCAATTCGTATGTCCCAGGTCATCGGCAGGGTCAATCCCACTCCGACTGCCGACCCGTTGATTGCCGCGATGATCGGAGTCCTCATGTCCCACGGTTTGATCCACGGCTCGAGCGCTTCGTCGGAGTGCTTGTCGGTGCGATTGCTCGTCTTCGACAGAGTCTGTTTCCCACCACCGAGATCGGATCCAACCGAGAAGAATCCACCCGCGCCTGTCACTACGATGGCGCGCACGTTGTCGTCAGCTTCGAAGACGGCGAACGCCCGATGCAGCTCCTCCAGCATCACCAGATTGAAGGCATTGCGCTGTTCGGGGCGGTTGAGCCAGATGGTGGCCACCCCATCCGCGACTTCCGTCAAAAGCGTTTCATATGCAGTCATGAGGTGAACGCACCGTCCGCACGTTGGACCGACTCCACGCAGGTGTTGGTTTCGAGAATCTCTCGAGCCGTCCACATTTCCGCTGCCGTGACGTCGGAGGGCGGATTGAACTGAACCGCGTCGATCTCGGAACCAAAACGCTCGACCAACTGGGTGCACACCTCGGGCAGAGAGCCGATGACACCGAACGCTGCAAGTACTTCGTCATCGATTAGGTCAGCCATCCGTTTCCACCGGTCAGTGTCTGACGTGCGGGACAATTGATGCAGTTGTTCGTGAAGTGCGGCCCATCCGTGGAAACGCAATACATCCCCGTAGGCAGGTGTCGACCCGTAGAAGGCCACCTGCTGGCGTACCGCGCGAAGATCCTTCTGTGTCGGGCCGTCGGCTCCCGTCACGACAACGAAACCTGGACAGTGGACCGAAATTGACGTGCGGTCACGACTACCTCGGTCCAGTCCATCGCGAAGCGCCGGCATCGTCACTTCGTGAAACCACGCAGGCGTGCTGAAGCTGTGCGGAATAAGACCATCGCAGATCTCACCTGCCAAGCGTGTCATCGCTGGTCCGACTGCAGCGAGGTGCACAGCCGGGGCGGGTAGATTGCTGGGACCAGGGCGGAAGGTGTCCGTCATGAGCGAGAAACGGTAGTGGTCGCTGTCGTAGGCCAGGGTACCTCCACCCTCCCAATCCGCCCAGATCGCGCGCATCGCCGAGATGTAGTCGCGCATTTGTGTGGCGGGACGTCCACTCCACGACATGTCGAACCGCCGGGTGATGTGTGCCTTCGTCTGGGTTCCCAATCCGAGAACGAAGCGTCCGCCGCACAAGACGTTGAGATCGCGTGCAAGGCCGGCCAAGATCATCGGACTCCGCGCGAATGCGACTGCGATTCGGGTCTGCAGCGTCATTCCTTCCGCAGATGGTGCGGCCGCGACCAGAGGAAGAAACGGGTCGTGGGCGACCTCAGCGGTTGCGAGAGTGTCGAAACCGAGGCTGTGTGCTCGGGCCGCTTCTACGCCGACGTTGAGCAGACCTGAGTGCAATCCGTACGCGATGCGCATCTGTATTCCTTTCATGCCCGGATCCGACACCTCTATCGGGATGCGAATCTCGCGCACGTTGATCCGCGGATACGCGGGGCTGTTGGGCCGCGGTCTCCACGAGACCGCTCGACCCCGTAGGTGTATCTGCGAGGTACATGGTTATCGGACAAGCGCCTCGGTGGCTGCTACCAAATCGACTGCCGACTCCCACGACGCCTGAGCTTCTATCTGAGCTCGCAGCTTCATGATGTGGCGAGGTTGACTGATCGTCAGTGCCCCGATAACTCGATTCTTCGATCGGTACAAGGCAACTAGACGGCCTTCTTCGACACTGCCGGAACAGATTCGGACTTCTTCTGCGTCCGGCAGGCCGACGAACTGAATTCTCTTGCCGTACCAGTCACTCCAGTAGTAGGGCACTGTTCCGTAGGAAGCCGGATCGGATCGAAGTGCGTTGCGGGCGGCGTGCCCGCCTTGCTGGGCGGCACTCGTCCAATTCTCCAACCGCATTCTTCGACCGAAGGTTGTATTGTCCCAGTAGGCCACGTCTCCAGCCGCATAGACTCCGTCAGAGTTCGTTGCCAGGTTTTCGTCACACAGCACTCCCCTGTCGATGGGGTGGAGGGCGAGCCCGGAGTGCTCGAGCCACGACGTGGCCGGCGACGAGCCGATGCCGACGATGAGCAGATCGGCCTCGAGAATCGAGCCGTCCGACAGCCGGACGGCGGTGATGCGGTTTTCGCCGAGGAGTTCGTCCACGGCAAGTCCGGTCCGTACCTCCACACCGTTCATCCCGTGCAGGGTGGTCAGCGCCGCACCCAGGGATCCCACCGCACGAGTCAGCGGCACCGGTGCGGCCTCGACGATGGTGGCACGGGCACCGAGCTTGAGACAGGAAGACGCCACCTCTGAACCGATGAAACCCCCACCGACGACGATGACACGGGCACCCGGGGTGACCGCTTCCCGGATCGCGACCGCGTCATCCTTGGTCCGGAGAACATGAACGCCGCGAAGTGCTGACCCGCCATCAATCGTTCGGGCAGTGGAACCGGTCGCGATTATCAGGCGGTCGTACTCGATCTCCGATCCGCCGGCGATGACCTTTCGGTGCTCGAGGTCGAGACCCGTTGCCGGGGAACCGAGGTGTAGCTGCACACCTAGTTCGTCGGTGAGCGTGGCGACGTCACGGAAGGTTGTGTCCTGGGTTCGACCTTCCAGGAAGGCCTTCGACAGCGGTGGCCGGTCGTACGGCAAATGCTGCTCGTCACCGATGAGCGCGATCTCACCCGTAAACCCTTCGGTCCGCGCTGCCTCGACGGCACGGAGTCCAGCGAGCGAGGCTCCGACAATGACCAACTTTCGACAATCTTGCGCGATTGTGGGTACTGAATTCACTTTGACACCAACCTGGAATTCTTGGTGGGGCACGACTTGATTTCGCTAAGCGCTTCCGTGAGCAGCTCGCCGCGCCGGGTTGCGTTCACCTCGACACGGTGGCGAGCGGGTTCTCTCTCAGCCATGGATTCTCCTAGTAGGTGCCCCTGTCGCAATTGCGCACAACCGCAGCGAGAGGCCGAGACCTGATGCCGTTCTGGAGGGCCTCGGGGGCTTGGCGTGACCACCACAAACACTCCGTAACCGCATTTAGAACACGGTTTCAGTGATCGAGATTACATATGCTCGTTTTCGTTGTCAACGGCATCCCGCCGTCTTGCTGTGTTCTCCGTCGGTCACACATCCCGACGAACGAGACGACGGGAGTTCACCGTCGCTGACACTTCCCGATTCGACTGCAGAACCGCGATGACACGGACATCCCGCGGGGACGACCAGGAGTCCCAGGGTGCAGCAACCCACGGATGGGAACTTCGGTAGCCGACATTTTTCTCCTGCAACAGTTTCCAAAGCAGTAGACACCACGAAGCGCTTGTTCGCACCGCCGATCAGGTGAACGCCGATGGGCAGCCTCTCGCCCACACTCCCCGAGGTTGCAAGATCGGTCGACGCCCATCCGAATCGGACCTTGCTCAATCATGCGATCTGTGCCACAGTCTAGAACTAGGTTACAAATTAAGTTCAGGACCGAGATCGGTGATTGTCCAGACCTTTCGGCAAGGAGCTCAAGTATGCTGTGCGGGAGCCACCTTCGCGAGAATCGACCGACGATTGCGCACGCCGTGACAGCAGATTGGGCACCACACATTTACCAATCGCGTTCCCCCTGAATTGGGCACTGAGCCTCGCCAACGCACGTCGCTGTCGCACGAGGGCAACTTCGACATGGGTCCCGGCACCTGCGCTGAAAGAACTTCGCAAAGCCTTTCGACTCAGCGTTCACCGGAACACCCACCTCGGCAAGCGTAGAACGAGGCCACCGTCGCCCACCCACACGTATGCGATCAGAAGGCCCGAGTGGAGAAGACAGTGAATCAGAACGCTGCGAGTCAAGATGTGAGGGAACACGTTTCCACGCAATGCAAACAACCGTCCGACCGAATGGATATCAGAACATACCGCCAGTGGTGCGATCGACGGCGAGAAGCAAGCCGGACTCGAACCGGTCAGCCGAGACTGGACGGGGAGGCCTACGAGATCGTTCGGTTCGCCCGACGGTGGGCGACCTTCGGCGGAGCTCCGGCTGATGAGATCTTCATCCATTTCGGATTGTCACCTGCCCAATACGCTGAGCGCCTCCGAAGCGCACTACGGGTGACCGGCGAGCGATAGATTCGCACAACCACAACGCCGGCATTGATCAGGCCGAATCGCGAGGAATTCGAAGCCAATGGTGTGCCGCTACGACGTAGGCCGTTGGCCGCCAGTTTCACTGCGGGTGCGTGAATTTCACGACTCGCTAGCGGGATTCTGCACGACGAACCAGACCTAGCGAGATGACTCCCGCGCGATCTCGCGCTCGCCGACTGTGGGTGCCTCCGGCCGGCGAGCGCGTTCCCAACTGTTTCAACGTCGCGCAGTGATGGCGTCGCAGGCATCGTGGAGTGCCTGAGAGACAGCGTGCATGCTTGGCGTGTATTGCCGGCGCGCGAGCGAAGCAAGATAGATCGAGCGTGTGGGGACTCGATCAGTGGGACGGAATCGAACCATCTGTACGTCGGGGCGGTGATGTGCTGCCGCCAGGCGCGGAACCATGGCGATGCCGACACCCGCGGCGACCATCGCTTCGATCTCCTGGTAGTCGTGTGCTTCGTAGACGACATTCGGCGTAAATCCTGCGGCATCACAGCTTCGGTAGAGAACCTCCGCCGCTGGGTGGTCGGCGTTCCGAATAATCCATCTCGCCGAGTTCAACGAGGCCACGGCGACATTGCCCGTACAGCGCCCATCGAGTGGGACGAGTAGAACGGTCTCGTCTTCCATGAGGGGCACGAGGGTGAGCGATTTCTCGGTCTCCTCGGTCCAGTCGTAACTCCAGAGCAACGCCATCTCGACTTCGCTGGAGGTGAGCATTTCCAGCAGCCGCGGGCGAACCGCAGATCTGACGCGCACGTCGACGCCGGGCCAGCGTGCGTGATAGTCCTTCAACGCGTCCGAGAGCAAGGATGCACTGACAGTCGGGAAGGACCCGAGTCGCACAGTGCCGCGCTCCAGCCCTCGCAGGGCTTCGAGATCACCACGGGCGGCGCGCATTTCCTGGCGAAACAGCCGCGCACGCGTGACGAGAATTTCACCGGCCTCCGTCAACCGGACGCCGCGAGGCAGGCGGGTCAGCACTGGCTGCCGGATGTCCTGTTCGAGTTTAGCGATGCGTTGCGACGCGGCGGATGGCGTGACGTTGGCGCGTTCGGCGCCGCCGGTGAGGGATCCGGCCTCGGCGATGTCGAGGAGCAGGAACAGGGTCACCACATCGAACGGGTTACGCATCACACCTCCACAGCGGATCCTTCAGTTTGGCTAAAGCCCATCGTAGCAATCCGACATTGTCATAAACACTGGTCGCTCATAGTGTGATGTGGGTAATGATCAAACGAAGGGTGTGACATGCGGACGGTCGCTAATCCCCTAGCCGGCGGGAACGGCACGCAAAGCCGCCGGGTGCGCGCATTGGCCTTCACACCGGGCGGCGGCGATGAGGTGCTGTTCTCGGCAGTTCCCGATCCGCTTCGCTGGCCGCTCCGCCACATCTGTCCGCCGCGACCGGCCGCCGACCAGGCGCCGTTCGACCGGCCCCGCAGCGAACCGAAAGTACGCCCATGACTTCCATCGAGATACTGCCACTGATCGCGTTGGTGGCAATGTTCGTGATAGCCACCTTCTTCCCCATCAACATCGGCATCCTGGGGTTCATCGGCGCGTTCGTCGTGGGGTACTTCCTCCTCGGCTACGACGACAAGGAAATCCTCGCCGAGTTCCCCAGTTCGATCGTGCTGACGATCATCGGCGTCACCTACTTCTTCGGCATGGCGAAGAAGAACGGGACCATCGACCTGCTCGTCAATGCCTGTATACGTGGTGTCCGCGGACGGGTGACGGTCGTTCCGTGGGTGTTCTTCTTCTGCGCCTCGGTGCTCACCGCCCTGGGAACGTTCAGCCCGGCCGCCGTCGCATTGATCTCCCCGGCCGCGATGTCGTTCGCCGCCCGAACCCGGATGAGCCCGCTGGTGATGGGCATCATGACGATCAACGGTGCGCACGCCGGCGCGTTCTCGCCGATCTCGGTCTCCGGCGTCCTCGTCCGTGACATCGTCGAGTCGAGCGGCCTGACGATCGCCCCCTGGACCCTGTTCTTCGCCAGCTACGGCATCAACCTGCTGCTCTCGGTCCTGACCGTGGTCGGCTACGGCATCCTCGCCCGGGTACGAAACGACCTCGAATTCACCGCTACCGGCTCGAGCCCTGGCATCGACCCCGACGGCGGCGGGAGCGCACTGCGCACCCCCACCTCGGGACCCGGGGGAACCCCGGGCGGATCGTCCGGTGGAGGCGGTACCCAGGTACTCATCCGGACACCGCGCACCGAGACCGTCACCGATCACGACGTGCAGCCGGTCACCGGCGTCCAGAAACTCACCCTCGCCCTGATCGCCGCGGTGTTGGTGCTGGTCCTGGTCCTGCACATGCCGATCAGCTTCGTCGCCATCGCGGCCGGTGCAATCCTCGCCTTCACCGACCTGTCCAAGCAGAGTGAGGCCATCGCCGGTATCAGCTGGTCCACGGTCCTGCTCGTCGCCGGCATGGTCACCTACATCTCGCTCATGGAAGAGATCGGCACGATCGATCACCTCGCCGAGATGGCGATCACCATCGGCGCACCGCTGCTGGTCGCCGTCGTCCTCTGCTACGTCATCGGCGTCACCTCGGCGTTCGCATCGTCGACAGCGCTTCTCACCGCGGTCATCCCGCTCGCGCTTCCACTGCTGCAAACCGGAGCACTGCCGGTCGTCGGACTCGTGGCCGCCCTCGCCATCTCCGCCACCGTGGTCGACGTCTCCCCGTTCTCGACCAACGGCGCACTCGTCCTCGCCAATGCCCAGAACATCGAGCGTCCCCGGTTCTACCGCCAGCTGCTCCTCAACGCGGGCATCGTGGTCACGATCGCGCCGGCTCTGTGCT
The DNA here is from genome assembly GCF_900105905.1 of Rhodococcus koreensis. Classification (GTDB taxonomy): domain Bacteria; phylum Actinomycetota; class Actinomycetes; order Mycobacteriales; family Mycobacteriaceae; genus Rhodococcus_F; species Rhodococcus_F koreensis. The sequence continues at coordinate 231,770 of NZ_FNSV01000005.1, forward strand.
GGCTGGTGCTGGTGGTCGTCCCGACGCTGGTCTAACGCGTCGACAGCCCGCGAGGGTTTAGCTGAAGTTAACCCTCATCGACTTATTCGCCATTGTTCTCCACCCTGATGTCAGTCAGGGTGGGTAGTGGGACACCGCTGGGAAGCACGCTCCCCATCCAATCAGAGCCTCCAGCAGTGCCTCACAGACTCTTCAAAACCCGAAAGGTGGGCCGGACCGTGTTCACACTTCATGGAACCTGGATGCGGGGAGGCACCAGCAAATGCTGGCTGTTCAACGCATTCGACGTCGATCCGCTCATTGCCCAGGCCGGCGGCCTGGATGCCATCTTGACCTCCGCGTTCGGCTCCGGTGATCCGCGTCAGCTCGACGGTGTCGGCGGGGGCAGCTCGACCACCTCGAAGGCGGCGATCGTGCGCCGCTCCAGCGAACCCGGAATCGACGTCGACTACCTCTTCGCGCAGGTCGCGATCGGTGACCGCCGGGTCGAATGGGGCAGCAACTGCGGCAACTGCGCCACCGCGATCGGGTTGTACGCGCTGCAGTCCGGGTTCGTTCCGGTCGACTCCGCGGTGACGACCGTGCGGATGCGGAACCAGAACACCGGCGCGGTCCTGCATGCCGAGATCGCCACCCCGGGCGGGATGATCCCCACCGAGGGCGACGCGGCCGTGCCCGGTACCAGCGCGTTGGGGGTTCCGGTGGGTCTCACCTTCACCGGTCTCGCCGCCGGTGCGGCCACCCTGCTGCCCACCGGCGCCGCCGCCGACCGGATCTCGATTGCCGACCATACGTACCGAGCCACGATGGTCGTCGCCGGCGCCCCGGCGGCGTTGTTCGACGCCGCCGACCTCGGGCTGACTGGCGCGGAGGACAACCAGACGATCGCCGAACACCTGCCGCTGCTGCTCCGGCTGCGACAGGAAGCGTCGTTGCGGATGGGACTGAGCAAGCCGGGAGATCCCGTCTCCCATGCGATTCCGAAAGTTGGTGTCGTGGGCCCGCCGAGGAATTACCGCACCAGCGGCGGCGTCGACATCCGCGCCGAGGACTACGACATCTCGGTCCGGATGCTGTCGATGCTCGCCCCGCACCCGGCGATCGGGCTGACGTCCGCGGTCGCCGTCGCCGCGGCGTCCACCGTGACCGGAGGTGTCGTCACCGACAACACGCAGGTCCAGTGGCCGGGATCCCTCCGAGTGGGAACACCCGCCGGGGTACTCGATGTCGACCTCTCCGTTTCCCTCGACGGGGTTCTCGAATCGGTCACCCTACACCGGGCGGCCCGCCGCATCGCGTCGGCGGAACTGTTCGTCACCGCCCCGGCGCCGGCTCCGGTACTGGTCGGCTCCGCGCGGTGAGGACTCCGCACCGCCCCGGCCCCGTGATGGGTGAGGACACCTGATGCCCGAGAAGATCGCAATCGCGCCCCGGCCGGTCGACACGCGGATCGCCCGATCCTGGCTCCTGGTCAACGGCACCCGCACCGACCTGTTCGATCCGGCCGACCGCTCCTGCGCGGACCAGATCGTCCTCGACATCGAGGACGCCGTCGATGCCCAACTCAAGTCCGACGCACGGGAGGAGGTCGCCGCCTGGCTCGAGCACGCCTCGGCCTGGGTGCGGATCAACGACCGGTCCTCGGTGTACTGGAGCGATGACGTCGATCGCCTCGCCGGGCTTCCCGGACTGGCGGGGGTGATGCTCGCGAAAGCCGAAGCCGCCGAACATGTCACCGAAACCTTCGACCGGCTCGGCGGGGCCACCCCGGTGCTCGCGTTGGTCGAATCCGCCCTCGGCATCGACCGGGCCGGTGATATTGCCTGCGCCCGCGGTGTGTTCCGGCTAGCCTTCGGCAGCGGCGACTATCGCCGTGATACCGGCACCAGCGCGGACGACCTCGCCATGGCCTATCCCCGCTCCCGGCTGGTGGTCGCCAGCCGAATCGGCGATCTGCCGGGGCCGATCGACGGGCCCACCGTCAGCAACAGCCACACCGTGCTGCGCGAACAGTCCGCGGTATCCGTGTCCCTCGGCTTGACCGGAAAGCTGTGCCTGGACACCGATCAACTGCCGGTGATCAACGAGGCCATCAGCCCCACGCCCTCGGACGTGACCTGGGCGCGGGAATTCCTCGACGATTTCGACGCCCGCGGCCGGGTTGTCCGCGACGGCAGCGACCTGCCCCGGCTCGGCCGGGCCGAGAAGATCATCCACCTCGCCGACGCGTTCGGCATCTCCCGAATCTGACCGACGACCGGCTCGGGCACTATCCGGCCTCGAATCCCTCCTGCAGTTGGTGGGCGGCGGCAGCGCACACCGCGATCCCCTCTTGCGCCGCCGGACTCAGGCGCCGCTCGGTCAGATGCGCGACCAGGATCCGCCGTTGCGGCGGGCGGGTGGCGAGGGGAATCGACCGGACATCGGGCCGGAGATTGAGCACGGCCAGCCGCGGTGCGATGGCCACACCGAGTTCGACGGCGACCATCGCCTGCACCTCACCGTAATCGTGCGCGAAGACGCTTGTCCGTGGTGTGAAACCGCCTCGCTGACAGAGTTTTTCGATGGTCTGCGCGACGGGGTGATCATCGGCGCGGACCACCCAGGCCTCGTCGCGCAGTTCGGCGATCCTGATCGAGTCGCGGTCGGCCAGGCGGTGCCGCTCCGACACCACCGGTCCGCCGACGCTGCCACCGTTCGGTCTCGCCGACGGTGTCGCCGGACTCGCCGGCGCCTTCGGCGTGGTGACCGCGCTGCTGCGCCGCAACGGCCCGGACGGCGACGGCAAGGGGGCACAATGTCGCATCGGCCCTCACCACCCACACCGCATGGGTGCGGATCAACGCACCCGGCACCGAACTCGCGGAAGCCGACCTCGATGCCGTCGGCGAATCGGCGCACGGCATTCGCATCCCCAAGGTCGAAACACCCGACGACATCCGCTGGGTCACCGAACGAGCTCCCGGAAAGCCCCTGATCTGCGCCATCGAAACCGCGAAAGGCGTCGCCAACGCCTTCGCAATCGCCGAGCACCCCGCGGTCACGCACATCGCGCTCGGCGGCATCGACCTACGGAAAGACCTCGGCACCGGCAACGGCGACGCACCCCTGCAGTACGTGCGCTCCCACCTCGTCGTCACCGCCCGTGCCGTCGGGATCGCCCCACCGATCGACAGCGTCTACCCGCACCTCGACGACCCCGACGGACTCATCAGGCAGGCCACCCACAACCGCGAACTCGGACTCTTCGGCAAATCCGCGATTCACCCCGCGCAGTTGCCCGCCATTCAAGCCGCATTCAGTCCACGACAGGACGACATCGACTGGGCTCAAAGTCAACGAAGCATTTGAGAACGCCGGCGGCGCCGCAATACGACTACCCGGAGGTGAGTTCGTGGACCTCCCCGTCGCAAAGCGGGCACAAAGAATTCTGGACTCCGCGCACACCTGACGAGCCGAATACGGAGGCGTTTCGAACGAGATATCAGGGTGCGGTTGCGCGTGTCGCTGGCCGCGGGGAACGTTGTCCCTGCGGCCAGCGGTGGGCTCGTACCTCGGCTGAACGTGGCCGGGTTAGTGGGTAAGCTCGGCCGCGGCCTCGGTGAGACTCATCCCCTTCGTCTCCGGCGCCAGCCACTGCGACAACCCGGCACCGGCGACCGCCACCACCGCCGCGATCAACATCGTCGGACCGGCACCGAGACCACTCATCGACACCGGCATCAAAAACGTGCCGATTCCGGCACCGACACGGCTGACGGACGTCGCGAAACCGGTTCCGATACCCCGGATCTCGGTCGGGAGCACCTCGGGCGGATACACCCCGGTCAGAGCGTTGTACATCGCGTTGAAGAACGAGAAAACCAGGAACAACGCCAGCACCACGGCGGCCGGGGCACCCGTCCACAGACCGATCACCGCAAGGACGACGGCACACAGCCACTGCGGCGGCACGGTCAGGACACGCCGACCGACCCTGTCGATCAGGAAAAACGTGAGCACCACTCCAGTGAGCGCGACCGCGGAGAGTCCGACGCCACCGGCGAGACCACCGCCGAGCCCATACTGGTGCAGCACACTGTCGGCGAAGGTGGCGATGGCGAAGTACGGGGTGACAGCACAGAACCAGAACCCGGAAATGAACAGGGTAGACCGCCAGTGCTGCTTGTTGAACAGCATCGAGAAAGTGCCCTTGGCCACGTCCTCGTGCTCGACATCGGCGAGCACATCACTCGCCAAATACTTGCGAGCGAGAGCGCGGGCTTCGTCCTTACGGCCCCTACTCCACAACCAGCGCGGCGATTCGGGCAGACCGAGCCGGCCGAGGAAAAGGACCACCGACAAGATCGTGCTGGTCGCCAGGATCAAATGCCAACTCAAACTGGTGTATTCGTTGAGCAGATACCCGATCAGAAACGCTGTCATGAAGCCGCCGTACCAGGCGATCTGCATCGCACCGAGCAGTCGCCCCCGCAGATGCGTGGGCGAGAATTCACTCATCAGGGGCCAGCCGACCGAGTACTCGATACCGATCGCGATCCCCATCAGCACCCGCACCACCAGCAGCCACATCGGCGAATCGATGAACACCTGCATCCCCGAGGCAACGGTGAACAAAGCGATGTCGAAGGTGAACAACGGCTTGCGACCCCACCTGTCGGCAGCCCAGCCACCAATCGGAGAACCCAGCAGCACACCGATCAGGGCGGCCGCGGCGATCATCCCCTCCCACAGCGCCGAGATCTGCAAATCCTCGGCCATCGTGGCCGAGACCGGTCCGATGATGCCGAGGATGTAACCATCCAGGAACATGCCCCCAATCAGGACCGTGACCATCCTGATCATGAAACGACGCTTACCCGCCGCTGAGCCGTCGCCCCGACCGGCAGTTGTGTTCTTCACAGATGACAATGGACTTTCCTGTCGATCGGGATGAGTAATACCGGCATAACCAGGCTCACAGCGCAGCGAAAAGGGCACTCACCACCGAGCCCAGCGGCGTCGAGCAGCCCCTCCCCGCCGGAACGCACCACCTCCAACACCCTCTATGGGCGCGCAAGCCCGCATCGCGGAACCACCGTTGCGCCGTGTTCCGCTTACGCGATCCGAGTGATCACCCGTCGAACAAGTTGTCCTACAACTGTGCATAGTAGAGACTGTAAGTGGCCTGAATCACTCATGTCAACAGGCGCTTCTGTCGAAAAGTTGTTCTCGATCCGCGATCGACAGTCGAGAACGAGTACCCGCTGCCACGCGTGAGCTCTCCCGCACGGCCCATCCAAGGCGGAGTTCCGGCAGAGCTTTGATCCCCGCGCGTCCCCGTCGCATCCCGGTCCGGCCGACGCCGACCTGGGCCAGGTGCGCCGCGACGGGGAGAACCACGTGACTTTCGGTCTCGGGAGCGCCGTCATAGATCCACATTTCGGCCTCAGTGCCGCGGAGGGTCGCACTCCTCCTCCACGGACATCGTGCCGTCGCCCCGACCTCGCCGTGCGAGACCAGGACAGGTCAGCGCCTGTGTTGGCCGAGATGCGGCACCATGTATCTGATGCAGTTGTCGATCTTCTCGCGCCACGCCGCTATCGCGCCATCCTGATCGGAACTTCCGATCGCCTCCAGGACGCGACCGTCATCTGTGATGATCCCCTCCACGGGATGCTGATACGTGACCCCCAGTGCGGCCGCGAACAGGCGGATCTGCAGGGTGAGACGAGTGAACATCGCTTCGATTCGCGGCATGTCCGCCGCGCGCGCCAGTTCGTCCTGGAGGTCCAGATCCAGCGACCCGGTGACCAGTGGCTCGTCCTCCAGAGCGCTGCGTCCGATGCGTTGGTACAGGGCGTCGACGGCGTCTGGAACTCCGCCGCCGCGTGCCGCCAGACGACGCACGAGGGCAGTGCCGAGCAGGCCGCGAGCCGTGTAGGACTCCAGGACGTCGCGTTCGGCGGGTGTCGGCACATAGAAGTTGCCGGCGCGGTCCTGGTCGACCAGACCGTCCTCCACGAGGTGTCGCAGTGCATCGGCGAGTGTCCCTGCCGACAGCCCCGTGCGTGAACTCATGTTCCGCGCATTGATCACCCGGCCGGCATGCAGGGCACCCTCTGCAATCGCCTCACACAGTCCCGCCACCACTATCGCCGCGTCCGTCTCCCGTCGTGCCTCTGCCGCTGCCGCTGCAACTTTGGCCACTGAGTCAGAAGTTCGATCCCACCGAGTCCATTGAAACTCGCCTCGCGAACCCTGGTACCACCTGCGGACGGCCCGTTGCAGCTCGATCAGCTCGGGAAGCTGACGTGCGTCGATCGCGGATGCCGCGGGAGCCAGCAATTCCAACCATCGGCCCCTGTCCACGGTCACCGTCCGGATGCTGCGGGTCCGGCGCACCCACCCCGCGGTTGCCTTATCCGGTTCGAAGTCGAGTATCACCGTCACCGCGCGATCCCGAGGCGCGTACTGAAGTGCGTGGCGTAAACGTTCACCCGAACCGATCGACATTCCTCGCGGCACGTCCTCAGCGCAGATGGTTCCGCACAACAGAACCTCGACCGCATCGGAAATCTCGCGAGACGTCGACGTACTTCGATGCGTCCGTCCTGACTTCGTCGGCCCACTGTGAAACACGAGCACACTACTTCCGGGCTCCAGGTGCACGTACGCCAGAACCGCATTGAGCGGCAGGTCAGGATCTGCAGCGGGACCGGCCGCCGGATAGTGTTCGCGCCGGATCCGAGACACCGTGGACTGGCTCACCCCTGTGTGTTCGGCGATGCTTCGGGTGGTCCAACGACCTTCCTGAGGAGACTCGAGCACGCACGTCAGAGTGCGGTATACCGCATCGTCGGTAGCACTCGGACGGCCCGATCGAGGCGCGTCGGCCAAGCCGTCGATGCCGTACTCGACGTACCGCCTGCGCCATTTCGCGACAGTACGAACCGTGACGTCGCTCCGGCGTGCCACCTCTGCCGCGCCCATTTCCGCGCAGCCCAACACGATCCTCGCGCGAGCGGCCTGAGCTTGCGTCGTTCGGCGGGATGTCGCCATGCGACTCAACTCGGCACGCTGAGCGACGGTCAGCTGCAGGGGACCGCTTCTCACACCCGAATAGTACCTACTTTTCACTCACGGAAGCGTGGTTCGGCTGCACCTCTCCCCTGAGCGGCTTCCTCTGCCGCATCCTTTCATGCAGCCCCAATGTGATGCCCGCCACTGTTGTCGGTGCGTCGAGTCGCAACGCTCGCGCCGACAGGCGAGGGCTCACGCATGGCCAGTTGTGAGCTCCGCCCGAACGGCGCTGCAGCAACTGCTTCGCAAGGTCCGCCGGGCCGCCATCAAGCGCCGAACCGGGCGCTGATTGATCCGCTGACGCAGCAAGGAGATCTCCATATGTCACAGTCCGATACCCGGTGCGCGTTCAGGAGATTCCGATGCCATTGACAGGAAGCGCCACAGCCGATTCGGGCGCAAGCGCCACCACTTCCGAGGCCTTTCGAAAGAAGTTCCAGATCCGACTGATCGCCGTCCTGGTCGGCGGTATGTTCCTCGACGGCTACATTCTCGGCATCATCGGCCCAGTCACCCATACGATCGAGACGAGTGTCGTCGGCATGACCACGGCCTGGATCGGGTTGGAGGCGGCTTCGGCTCTGATCGGCATCATGATCGGATCTCCGATCGGGGGGTGGCTCGCCGACAAGCTGGGCCGCAAGCCGCTCCTGTTCTGGGACATCATCCTGTTCGCCGTCGCATCGGCCGCGCAACTCTTCGTCGACGGGCCGCTCGAGCTGTTCCTCGTCCGGCTGGTGATGGGCCTTGCCGTCGGCATCGAGTACGCGGTCGGCTGGCCCCTGCTGGCGGAGTTCGCACCCACACACCTGCGCGGCCGGTTGCTGGGGGGCACCGTCATCGCGTGGTACGCCGGATTCTGCGTTGCGTACATCGTCGGGTACTACCTCGATAGCGCCGGGGTGAGCTGGAATATCGTGCTGGCGACGAGCACTCCGATCGCTGTCGCCATCCTGATCGGTCGCATCGGCCTGCCTGAATCACCGCTATGGTTGTGGAGTAAGGGTAAGGAAGAACAGGCCAAGGGGATCGTCGGCAAGTATCTGGACACCGACTACATGACCGATATGGTCAAGGCCAAGAGTGGCGGACCGGCCGGCTCGATCGCCATGTTGTTCTCGCCTTCGGTCTGGCGATCCACACTGTTCACGGCGGGGTTCTGGGCATGCGCTGTCACCCCGTATTTCGCGATCGCGACCTTTGCAGACAACCTTCTTAAGGATTTCGGACTCACCGGCCTCCTGGGAGGTGTGAGCCTGTCGGTGTTCGCAGTGTTGGGAGTAACCGCAACCATCCTGGTCGTCGACAGGGTCAAGCGGCGAACGCTCACGGTACCGCCGCAATGGATCGCGGCGATCGTGCTTGTGATCGCCGGGCTGTGGGCGGGTGCGCCGCCGATGATCATGCTCGCACTGTTCCTCCTCTTCTCCTTCCTGAATGCCGGATACACCGCGATGACCGCCATCTACCCGAGTGAGGTGTTCCCCACCGAAGTTCGAGGGCTTGGCACCGGGTTCGCGGCAGCAGGAAGCCGGGTAGGAGCGGCGGCCGGACTCTTCCTCATTCCGATGTCGATCGAGAATCTGGGTGTTCCCACCACTATCCTGATCGCCGCGGCGATCACGTTCGTCGGAGCGGCGCTGTCACAGTGGCTGGCACCCGAGACCGGCGGAAAGCCTCTGAGTGAACTAGCTGAGAACGTCAGCCACTGACGAGACTTCTACGAGATCGCCCGGGCATCAGCGGACACTCCACGGATGCCCGGGCGACCAGATTGGAAAGGGGCCGCGACTTGAGTATTCGTGTCGCCGTGATCGGCGATATCGGTGGGCATCGTGAGGAACTCGCAAGAGAACTCCGCCGCCTCGGCGCCGACGAGAACGGCCGGCTGCCCGAGGACCTCGTCGTCGTTCAGGTGGGTGACCTCATCCACCGCGGCCCTGACTCCGACGGCGTCGTCCGTCTCGTCGATCGATATCTACGCAAACAGCCCGAACGGTGGATTCAACTGATCGGCAATCACGAAGCCCACTACCTTCGACCCCCGGTCTTCGACTGGAATGAACGCCTGGGCTTCGGCTCCCGGCGGACCATCCGCCGATGGTGGCGCGACGGCATCGCCCACGCCGCCGTCGCGGTCCACACGGCGGACGAAGAGTTCCTCATCACTCACGCCGGAGTCACCGAACCATTCTGGCGCCATCGGCTCGACAGCACCGACTCTGCCGCCGAGTCGGCCGTCAGGCTCAACGCCACAGCCCGGGACGAAGACACTGCACTGTTCGACGGCGGGTGCATCCTCGGAGGCGGCCCACCGAACCCTCAGGTAGGCCCCATCTGGGCCGACCGCGAGCTCGAACTGCTTCCGGGATGGCGCAATCGCCCAATGCCCTTCAGCCAGGTGCATGGCCACAGCGGCTCCCACGGCGACTGCGCCGACGAGAGGACGTTCTATGATGCCCGGCAGCGTCATGAGGTGACGCTGCTGGAAGGCGGCCGGATCATCGGCATCGACCCGGGCCATCGCGCCGATCCGCAGCAGAACTGGCGGTCTCTTGTACTGACGGCAACCGAGCCCCCACGAATCGCATACGAACACAGGGCCACCGCGTAACCCCATGACCGGGGGTTTTCTCTCACAAGATGCCCCGGCCTCCAAAGTCCAGAATGCCACCGTGCATTCGGACCGACCCGAACGTAGAGGACGACTCTTGTCTGTGGACGAGTCAGCGCAGCGCGCCGAAACCACCGATCTGTTGGCGCTCCTGACGAGCTGCCGTCCGTTCGACTCGCTGACGCCCGACGGCCGGGCCAGCGCAGTCGCGTCCGCGGACGTGCAGGATTTCGCGGCCGGCGACCTCGTGGTGGACGCGTTCGGGGAAGTGCCCGCGGACATCTTCGTGGTCGTTTCGGGCGAAGTCGATCTGTGGCTCGATCCCGACCGAATCGGAGAGCCACCGGGCGACAGCTTCGGTCGTGGCGAAGCTCTCGGGTTCTCCGCGGCTTTGACCGAAAGGGCGATAGGGCCTCGGGTCGTCGCCAGGTCGGCGGCAAAGATTGCTCGATTCCCCGCCGATGTGGTCATTCCTGCCTTCGCCTCCCGGGGCGGGGCTCGGTTCCTCGCCGAACACATCTCCCACGCGCGGCGGTTGGCATCCGGCCCCCCGACCTACACCGTGATGGCGGATCTGGTGCGCCAGGCACCACTGATCGTCGCGGCCGATGCCCCTGCGATCGACATCGCCCGCGACATGACCAGGCGTGGCCTTCCCTGCGCCGCTGTCGACGTCGGGGAAGGTCGATACGGCCTCGTCACCGACGAGGGGTTGCGCCGACGAATCCTCGCCGAGGGGCTACCCGTGGACTCGCCCGCGCACGCTGTGATGACATACCCAGCCACGACCACCTCGCTGGGCACGTCATCGGCCGACGCACTGATCGAGATGCTCGATAACGAGGTTCAATTCCTGCTCGTCACGAGCGAAGATGGCGCGCTGACCGGTGTGGTGGGCGAGCGGGACTTCATGTCCTCGTCCACCACAGCCGGTGTCAGCATCAAAGAGCAGATCCGCAAGGCGCGCACCGTCGACGATCTCGTCGTCCGCGCCCTCCGGGTCCCCGCAGTGCTGGGCGATCTCCTCGAGCGGGGGCTCGCCGCGGACCGTGTTATCGCAGTGAACTCGACCATCGTCGACGCCATCATCCGGCGCGCGGTCGCCCTGGTCTTCGAGGACCACGCGGCCCTCACCATGGAGGCGTTCACCTGGCTCTCACTCGGCAGCAACGGTCGCCGCGAGGCGGTGCTCTCCTCGGATGTCGATGCCGCCGTGACCTTCGACGACGAGTACGCCGACGAAATACCGCGCTACCGCGAGGCGTTCGCTGTGGTCGGCGAAGTGCTCACCCGATGCGGGATCAGCGTCGACGCCCACCGCGCCTTCCCCTCACACGAAGGCTTCTCCCGTACCCACTCGCAGTGGCGGGCAGCGGCGAGAGGGTGGCTCGCCCGGCCGCGGGAGAATCAGGGCACGATCATGGCGTCGATACTCGTCGACGCGCGGCCGATCTTCGGTGACCCGAGTCTGCCCGAACCGGCGCGCGTGTTCGCCGACTTCAACAGCCATCCGGCCGCCGTGGAAATGCTGCTGTACGAGTCGCTCGCCCGCCGGGCCAAGCTGACCACCATGCGCGACAAGCTCGCCGGCCGCGGCGACGCCTTCGACGTCAAGGCCCGCGGGCTCGCACCGATCATCAACATTGCCCGCTGGGTGGCGCTCGGGGTCGGCTCCGCCGAACTGCAGACCATTGGACGACTACGGGCGGCCTCCGGCTCGGCACTGCTTCCCGAACGCGATGCCGACCGTCTCATCGAGGCATTCGAGGTCTTGCAGCTACTGCGCCTCGAACACCAGCTCCGGCAGGCTGAGGCCGGAGAAGTGCCCGACGACATCCTCGCTCGCGACGAGATCTCACCGATCGACCGCAGCGTCGTCGAACGGACCGTCCGTGAGGTCTCGGCAATCCAACGCCGCATGGATCGCGTCGCCCATATGCTGCCGGCCGACCAACTCGTCCGTCCACGTCCCGCGATGCCCCCGCCCAGCGAGCTTCCAGGTCCCGGAGGCGAGCGGGCAAGCGATTCCAGTCGTCGATCAGGCGACCCGATGCGCGCGGCCCGGGCAGCCAAAGACCTCGCAAGAAACAGGGGCCTACGGAAGGTCGTGAGGCGCGGCAGGCGACTCGATCCGTAGTCGCATGAACTGGACCTCAGCCATGTCGTCGATGCTGCCCGTGCCTGCGCGCCATACCGGCCACCTTCCGCCCGGATATGGGCCCCTGTCGGCCGTCACCGGCCGGAATGGGATCGTTGTTCCCCAAGAATGCGCGAACGCGACCACATGAATGGTGCGGCCGCGCGGTGGGAGAAGATGGAACCGCGGCCCGGCCCCGAGAACGGGGTCGGGCCGCGGTTCGTCAATTAGTGGTTCAGGCGGTCCAGGGCTGCCTTGAGACTGGCCTCGGCGTCGGGCTCGAGATCAGCGAGGGGCGACCGAGGGCTCCCGATGTCCAGGCCCTGGAGGCGGAGTCCTGCCTTCACCGCCTGGGTGAACGGGACCGCCATCATCGCGTCGATGGCCGGGAACACCCGCAGCCAGTTTTCGAGGGCACGGTTCAGATCGCCTTCGCGGATTGCCCGGACAACCGCAACGATCTCGTTGGGAACGACGTTCGCCGCGCCGGCCATGATGCCGGCCGCTCCCTCGGTGAGGGCGCCGAAGCTGAAGCTGTCCCAGCCCATGATCAGCTTGATGTCGTCGCGGTGGTGGTGGATCAGGCGCAGGGCCTGCTCCCAGTCGTGGCTCGAGTCCTTGACGTATTCGATGTTGTCGATCTCGCGCCCGAACCGCGCGATGCCCTCGGCGCCGAGATTCACACCGGTCACGCCGGGGTTGTTGTAGAGCATGATCGGCACACTGACCGAACCCGCAACGGTCTCGACGTACCGGTTGATTTCGGTCTCGGTGAGGGGCTCGTAGAACGGGGTGATGAGCATGAGGGCATCGGCGCCGGTGGCTTCTGCCGCGCGGGATAGGTCCACCGCCTCGCGGGTTGTGAGTGATCCGGTGTGCGCGACCACAGGGACGCGACCGGCGGTGTGCTCGACGACGATCTCGAAGATCTGACGGCGCTCGGCGTTCGTCAGCGAGGTGTACTCACCCGTGCCGCCACCGACGACGAGTGCGTCGACGCCGGCGTCGATGTTGCGGTCGACGACCTTCTGCATGAGCCCGGCGTCGATCTGGTCGTCGGCGGTGAACGGGGTGGGAAGTGCGGTCAGTACGCCGCGGAGTTCCTTGGCCATGGCGGCCTCCTTCTGGTGTCTTGGGGTTGGCGTGGGCAGGTCAGGCGCCGGCGGTCTGTCGTGCGGTGGCCAGGACGCTGGCCGCCCCCTGCGCCGCGGTGAAACCTGAACTCACAGCGGTGTCGGTGTAGAAGGTGCCGAGGAAGTCGCCCGCCAGGAAGACTCGCTCCGAGGGGCGGGTGAGCTCCGGCTGGAGCTTGTGCCGGCCCGGGAAACAGAACGGGGAACCGAATTCGAACTTCTCCACCCGCGCGTCGGTGACGATGTCCGCGAATCCCGGGAAGATCTGGTCGAGATCGTTCAGGTAGATGTCGACGATCTCTTTCTCGGGCAGGTCCCACAGCTTGTAGCCGAGGCTTGCCGGTGAGAAGGTCATCATGCTGCCGCCCGGCTGGCGGGTCGTCTCGCGGCCGCGGGTCAGGTTGCCCTGGTTCAGCGCAACGGTGAAAGACCTGTTGGGGGTTGCGATGCCGTAGGTGCCGTCGTAGGGCATCGGTTGCTGCTCGTTGGTGAGGAACGCGCCGGCTACGTGCGGCCCGTATTTGATCTGCCCGAGCGCGTCGCGCAGTTCGGGGCGCAGGTTCACGGCGACCTTTTGGGTGATCGACGCCGGGGTGGCGAGCACCGCGGTGCGGGCCTTGACCTCGTGGTCGGTCCCGTCCTGGGTGTAGTGGACGACGACGTGGTCGCGGTTCTGGACGACCTCGTTCACGACCGCGCCGAGTTCGACCCGGTCGCGGATCGACTGTGCGATCGTCTCGGTGAGAGTCGCGGCGCCGCCGACGATGTAGTTACCCAGTCCCTGGCCGATGTTCCAGATCAGGTTGAAGTAGCCGATGCCGGCGCCTGCGGACAGTACGTCGGGGTCTGCGGCGGACCGCATCGCCACCGAGCAGTAGAAGTCCTTCGCGGTGTCGGTGGCCTCGCCGATGTAGTCGGCGAAGGTGCGCTCGTCCTCGAAGTTGAAGATGCGCTGCTGCCGGACCTCCGGCGTTTCGCCGCTGCGCCGCCGCGCGGCCTGCTTGTACCGCAGGACGTCGACACCGAGCCGCGCGCCCACCTTGAGCAGAGACACCCGATCCTTGGTCGTCATCGGGATCCGGAACGGGTATGTCTGGATCAGGCCGGTACTCAGGAACTTCCCGTTCATGGCCATGCCCTGCAGCGAGCCCGGGATCGCTGCCCACCGTGTGCCGGTCTCGGCAACCAGCTCTGCACTCGAGCTGCCGGCGCCGGCAAACATGTGCCCGCCCCAGTTCATCACGTACTGGCCGTGCTGCTCGGATCGGATCCGGCCGCCGACCCGCTTGCTGTCGGCTTCGAGAACCTGCAGGTCCCAGTGCCGCAGCCGCCACGCTGCCGAGAGTCCGGCGAGCCCGCCGCCGATGATCACTACGTCTTTCATTGTTTCGTTCCGTTCGTTCAGCTCGCGGTGGACGCGGGTCGGGGGAGCAACTTCGTCGCTTCCTGCAGGGCGAGGAAGCGGGTGTACAGGTCGTCGTAAATGACGGCGTTCGCGGCATTGGGCTTGTATGTGCTACTGAACTCCAACCCAGCGCGTGCGATGTCGACCGCCGACGGCCACAGTTCGGCGGCAACGCCCGCGATGATCGCGGCGCCGCGGCAGGCTGCGCTGCCGGCGCCCTTGACCGTATGCACGGGCCGGCCCGTGGCGTCCGCCTTGATCTGGCACCACGCCGCGCTCTTCGCGCCGCCGCTCAGCGAGATGATCTCCGCGATCTCCACGCCGAGGTCCTCGGTCGACTCGATCATGCGGCGCAGCACCATGGCCACACCCTCCATGATTCCACGCGAGAGATGCTGCTTTGTGTGCGACAGCGTCAGACCGAAGAACGCACCTCGGGCGTGCGGGTCGAGGTCGGGAGGACCGGAGCCCTGTAGGTGCGGGAGTACCACGAGGCCGTCGGAGCCGGGATCGACCCGACGCACCTCCTCGTCGATCAACTGATAGGCGTTGATCCCGCACAGCTGCTCGATCCGGCGCTCGCTGGAACAGAACTCGTCGCGGAACCAGCGCATCACCATCCCGCCGGTGGAGAACGTGTGCAGCATGTACTGGCCGGGCAGGGCCGCCGCGAAGCACGGTACCCGCCCAGCCGCATCGAGTCGAAGCTCGTCGACGACGGTGACGGTGGTCAGGGCCGACCCGGTGCTCTCGCTGAAGATGCCCGGCACGGCGTTCCCGAGGCCGAGCGCACCGCACGCTTGATCCAGCGCGCCCACCGAGACCGGCAGCCCCGCGGGCAGGCCGAGCTCGGTTGCCGCTGACTCGGTGAGCGCGCCGACTATCGCGCCCTGGTCCGCGATTTCGGGCAGCTTCTCACTGTCGATGCCGAGGTAGTCGAGCATCTCCGGCCAGTACTTCCGGGTGTTGATGTCCCAGACCAGGGTCGAGCACAGCAGCGAATCCTCGCTGACCAGACGGCCGGTGAGCCGTTGCACGAGGAAGTCCTTGAGCAGGGCGAACCGCGCGGTCGCGGCGAACCGATCGGGGTCGTTCCGCTTGAGCCAGAGGATCTTCGCAGCCGGCCAGATCGGATCCATCGCAGGCTGTCCGGTGACGGCGTGGATGGTGGGCCGACCGAAGTGTGCCTCGAGCTCGTCGGACTCCGTCGAAGCGCGGTTATCCATCCAGACGATCGCGCGGCCCAGCGGCCGGTCGGCGGAATCCAGACACAGCATCGTCTCGCCCTGAGCCGACAGACCCAGGGCGCGGATCTGTTGCACGTCCACCGAGGATTCTCGCAGCAGTGAAGCAACGGCCGCGGTGAAGGTTTCGGTGTAGGTGCCCGGTTCCAGTTCGACATAGCCGGCCCGCGGAGTCAGCAGGTCGTATTCCTCGGTGTGCTCGGCGATCTCGGCGCCGTCCTCGTCGAAGAGTGCCGCTTTGATTGCAGTGGTGCCCACATCGACACCCAGGACATACCAGCTCATCGCAGCGCCTCGCTGACGTTCTCTCCGACCTCCACGACGGCCAGGAGGTTGTCCCGGAAGGACTGGCCGGGCAGCAGGGCGCCTTCGAAGAGTGCACCGCCGATGGTGAAGCCCATCGGACCGATCTCGTGCATCAGCCGGATCCGGTCGACGGAATTGATGCTGCCCGCGACGATGATCCGCTCGCCCCCGACCACCGTCACGAGACGTCGCGCCAGTTCGACCGGGTCGGCTCCGGTCGAGCGGTACGCAACCAGATCGACGCCGTCCACGCCGAGATCCAGCAGTCGTGCCGCGTCTCGTTCGATGTCCTCGATCGATCCGGCCAGGCTGATCGGCGGGCCGCTCGTCTCGCCGCAGAACGGGAAGTACTTCATACCGGCTTCCCGCACTCGGTCACGGACCGTCTCGGTGAATTGGCCGCCGGTGACGTATTCGATGCCGCAGTCCGCAGCGAACGCCACCGCCTCCAACATTTCGGCCTCGCTGAAGTTGACGGCCTCGAGCACTGCGGTCTTGCCGGCCTCGCGGAAGTCTGCGACCAGCCGCTCCGACTCCGTTGCCGATAGCCCGACGTCCTTGAACCCCCAGAACGTCACCGGTAGATCGGCCGCTTCGTCGAACACTGCGCGGGCGTTCGGCACCGTCACGTCGTTGTGGGTCAGCATGACGATGATCTCTGGCTTCATGTTCTCCTACTTCACTTGATTGTCATCGACTCGACGGCGTCGATTGGTTCTATATCTGATGTAGTTGTCTTACATCTTTGCTAAGAACCGTAACGAGGGTCACAGACCCTGTCAATGCTTGATCGACGTTGGAGTTACGGGCATGCTGAGCGCATGGAGCGCGCGTACTCGGGGGACTCGACGGCGGCATCTGAAATGGGCTCTGCTGGCGAGTCAACCAAGATCAGCGCCTCGGCTCGAGCAGCACTCATGCTGCGGCGCCGGTTGTCTGATGAATTCTGGACCGCGGGGGATCGACTTCCGTCGGAACCCGTGCTCGCAAAACAACTCGAGGTGAGCAGGGTCAGTCTTCGCGCCGCGCTTGCGCAGCTCGAGACCGAGGGGCTGATCACCCGCCGACACGGTTCCGGAACCTACGTCAATTCGGTGCGCCCGCTGGTGCGCAGCCTGCACAACAACATCGGCGCCGACCAACTCATCAGGTCGAAGGGGCACACTCCAGGGATCGCGGAGATGTCTTGGCGGAAAATCAAGGCCGACACCAAGGTGGCGGGCTGCCTGGGGCTGAAGGTGGGAGCACCGATCGTGGATCTGTACCGCGTACGAACATCCGACGAAACGCCGGTTACCATCGAGCACGACTACTTCTCCGCAGATCTCGTCCCTCCCGGCCCGATCACCATGGGGCCCTCCCTCTATTCGTTCCTGTCCGACATCTGTGGCGCCGAGGTCGTGTTCGGAGTTGCCGACCTGGAGCCCGCACGAGCGGGATCCGAGTACGGCGCAGTCTTCGGAGTCGACCCTGACGAGCTGTGCATGGTCATCCGGCAAACCGATTACACGGAGGCGGAGCAACCGGTTTCTTACTCGGTCGAGTACCACTTGGCGAGCGCCTTTGATTTTCAGCTGATCCGACGAGGCCCCGCGCGCCCGGCTGGCGACTGAACAACACCACCCGACTCTCCGAATGAGGCTGCCGGGCCGGGCAATCAGATCGAATAGGTGATCACACACAGCCGGAGACTCGGGCAAACGGTGGGTTGGGTTCACGATCGGCTTGTGCGGGGCGAGCCACGTGATGAAGAACGGGGTGAACAACGAATCGGTCATGTCTCGAACCTTCACCGGACTGGCAGCAAGGATGCGGCGCAGGGGCGGACCGCTCACAGTTGAGTGTGTGCGCGAAGGTCGGCACCCGCTAGGCTCGCTTCCGAGATTGTCCAGGATGAGTCATAAGTGAGGGTCGCTCGCGCGATCGAGGGGTGGCAACGACCGACGGCACTGAACTAGTGGTCAGGACTGTTTCGTCCAATGTATTCATATCGCACACGACCTACGACCAGACGACCTGTCGCCCTCCAGCGTTAATTATTTCTGGGTCACTTCGTGACGAAACCAGCAATAGACACCACCTCTCAAACCGTGAAAATTTTTCGCACGGTTTCGTCGAGATTTATGCGCTTTACTGTGGCTGTGATCTGCGTAACCATTCACGTGTCGCCTTTGCAGCGACCGCCCCGGCGGTCAGCCCGACACATCGGCTCATCGATAAACAGACCTCAGGAGTAACCGCATGTCCGACGCATCTGTCAACCGGTTCGCCAGCAAGCAAACCGCCTTCCACGAGATCCCCATCATCGACATTGCGGCCCTTGTCGACGGAAGCGACGTCGAGGGTGTCGCACGTCAGATCGGGGACTCGTGCGAGAAGGTCGGGTTCTTCTATGTGAAGAACCACGGAGTTCCCTCCGAGCTGGTCAAGCGCATGTACGCGGTCACCGAGGAGTTTTTCGCCCTGCCCGAGGAGGTCAAGGACAACGTGCACGTCGCGAAGTCCGGCCCGACGGTCCGCGGATACATCCCGCCGTCCGCCGAGAATGCGGACCAGGACAAGAAGACCGCAGATCTCAAGGAGGCCTTCGACTACGGCGCAAAGCAGGAGGCGGTGGCGCCGTTCTTCGGACCGAACCTGATGCCGGCAGAATTCCCCGAGTTCGAGGCCACCTGCGACGAGTACTACACCGCCATGCGAACCCTGGCCCGCAAGCTGGTCAGTGGGTTCGCGATCAGCCTCGGCCTGGAGCCCGACTACTTCGAGCGTATGCAGACCAACCCGATCACCATCCAGCGCCTCCTGCACTACCCGCCGCAGAACCCGGACGACGACCAGGCGATCGGCATCGGCGCCCACACCGACAAGGGCATTCTCACGATCCTCTCCCAGGACAGCGTCGGCGGACTGCAGGTGCAGAACAAGGACGGGGAATGGATCAGCGCCCCGCCCGTCGAGGACGCCTTCGTCATCAACATCGGTGACCTAGTCGCCAAGATGACGAACGGAAAGTACTCGTCGACAGTCCACCGCGTGGTGAACGAAAGCGGCGCCGAGCGCTACTCCGTCGCGTTCTTCATCGACCTCGATTTCGACGCACCGGTCGAGACACTGCCGACCTGCGTCGATGCCGATCACCCTGCCGACCCGAACCCGTTCACCTGCGGCGAATACAAGACCCAGTGGTTCACGCACGTGTACCCGCACCTGCGGGACCAGCCCGAGATCCTGACCGCCCACGCCTGACAGGCACCCAGCAGTGGGCTTCGGCAGAAACCGAAGCCCACTGCTGTCGCTTCCTCCGAAAATCGTGGATCGTCGAACACTGCCGCCACCGTCCAGCCGTGAAACCAACCGCGGTGCGTGACCCGAGGCTCATGTTCATCCAGGCGGTGGACCAGTACGGACACGTCACGCCTGTGGCAAACGCCGCATCGTCGGCGATCTGCTATCAACTGCGTCCACTGGCAGAGCTGCTCGGAGTCACACTGCTCGATCCGTCTCGCCGCGGCATCAAACTCACACAGGCGGCACGGGACTCATCTTGCGCCACAAGCCCATCATGCAGATTCAGCAGGAGTGGGCACACAGCGAGCTCGCGGCCACCTCGGACGAACCCTCGGGCGCTCACCCTTTGCGGATTCTGCACCAACTAGTGCCGTACGCGGCGGCGGCCTGAGCGCTCGCCACCCCTGACTCGGTTCGACTGACGCAGGGCCCGCCGACTGCTCCGACTACTCAAGATGTCGGCGGCCGATCCTGCGCTGGTCATGGCGACCGCGGACTCCCTCCCCCGCACGATCGCCTCTTGGATCAACAGCTGCTCGTGGACGATCCCCTAGACCTCGTCGTCCCGACGAACCGTCCACTCGCCTCGCCGAGCGCGTCACCCTCGACCAGTCCGCCGCGGAATCGTGGATCACCAGCAGGCCGGAGCGCTCCCATCATCGCCCTCGCCGCCTGTGCCGCTGCGGGTTTCACACCAAAGCTGGTTCGCCAAGCAAATGAGTGGGAGGCCAGTGCCGCGATGGCGTCGCAGGAGCTGGGTGTGACGCTCGTGCCGCGGCTGGGTGACTTGACTCAGAATAGGCAGTCACCCCACACCCGGTTGTCGGGTGAGCCCGTGCCCGCGCGCCGAATCGTCGCCGCCCCACGAGACGGCGCTTCGATCCACCCGATCGTCGCGGACGACCCCGGCTTTGGTCCGATCCAGATGCTAACGAAAGTATTCGGAGCTATCCGGCGGAATCAGCGCGGCCACAAGACAGACCACAGACCGCGAAGGACACCACACATGCCGGCGTTGCTCGAGCTACGGTTCCTTGAGAGGAAATCGCGCGACTCGCCGAGAACGCAATGGAACGCCCGCGGTATCGGATCGGGGAGGCCAAACTACTCGCAGACGCCGCTGGATTCGCCGAGGACCGAGGCGTGCGCGAAGTCGGTCGCTCATCTTCTCGACTATCTTCGCGCCCTCGACGACGGACGGCTGGAGGCGGCTGCAATACCGGCAGTGGACCGACGGGCAGGTTCCGCACGGGGTTCGATTCGGCGATCGACGATCTCGTCGCAGCAGCACGGTCCGAGGGGTCACGATGTTCCCGCATTCGAAATGCCTCGCCGGTGGCCACCTCTGGTGGCTCACCGAACGTCTCTCGACACACGGTCGTGCGGCGCTCGGCGCTACCAACTCCCCCGCGCTTCTCACCGCTGCGCCCGGCAGCGTCCGCTTACTGGGAACCGATATCCGTACTAGTTCACCCAGATGGCAGACGAGCGACGCCGCCGGCAACCGACGACCCTTGCCTGTGGCTAGGCGCCCGAAACGGGTGCGTGGGGGAACTGGCGCTCCATCCCTTGACTCAGGCTCGCCGAAGCCCGGGATCGGATGTTCATACTGGCGATCGACGTAGCAAGCTTCACACGACTTCGCCTCCAGAGCGGATGTGCACGTGTTCCGCGTCGGCGCGCAGCGCATCAGCACGCCGGCCACTTCACGGGTGGAGCCGCCTATCCAAAAATCTCCTCCTCGCCAATGTCCTCGACGCGCGGTGGGGTAGCAGTCAGTCCCAAACAGAAACGATCACCGTCGCACTCGTTCGAGAGCCACGGCGATCCTTTCGTTCAGGATTCCCGAGGAATTGAATCACTTCTCCGATGGCAGAGTCGGGCCACCAGCCCAGGCCATGACAACCGGGGCCGCACTGCGGTTGTGGATGCGGTGAGGAACTGTGGGCGGCACGGCCCACGCGTCACCTGCCTTGAGGAAATACTCATTCGAGCCGTCGTCGAGGTACCCCTCGCCGGAGACACAGAAGAAGACCTCCCAGGTACCTGCGTGACCCTGATCCACGTCACCGGTATCGCCCGGCTGAACCGTGGAAGTACCAAACCACATCGCGTCGTTGCGGAAATACTCACGACACAGCTCGGGGCCCTCGTAGAAGACCTCAGCGTCATCCTGCCGAATGATGTACGGCGTCTCGGTCGTCATGATCGTGCTCCTCGATGGTTACTGGGGTACTGACACAGTTACTGGACTATAGTTGTCCTACAACTACGCAACGGTTAGAACATACGTTGCGCGTATCACATCTGTCAATGGACCTAGCAAAGTTCCCCGCGCTCACACCCGTCGATGGGTGTGAGCGCCCAGATGTTCGAGGCTCATGCTTGAGTGCTGCATTCTCCGACGCGGAAAATGTCATCCAGATCGGAGGGTCTGTTAGCATGCATCAGACAAGGTTCTATCGAATTGTCTATTCCTCCTTAAGCAATGGAATCAGACGGAGCGACTTAGTTCCTGCGTGATGACGGAAAAACGACCTCGTTCATGTCGCATCACCAACACAGCGGGCGGAAGCCGACACTCACGGCTGACCGGCAAGCCTCGCCATCGACATCACGACACTGGTTGTCCATCTACAGATAGGCACCACAGACAACCCATCTCCCCCAGCCGTTACGATCCCAAAGCCAACAGGAACTTGTTCAATGCCCGAATCTGAACGCTCGAGGCGCGTCCGCCCCCTCGGAACCTCGAACGAACTCGAACTCGGCTACTAAGAATCGGCGGCCCAAACCTCAAAGGACCATCCGTGAACATCAGCACCACTTCCCCTGCTCGTCCTGGATCCTTCATCCGAAGGCTTAACCCGTGCGGACATCGCACCGGCCAATGGGCCCAGATACTCACCACATCAATCGCACATGACCAGGAACACTTCCTCGTCATCTACCACGACAGCGAAACCGAACTACTTCCGGCCGAAGCGCCCGGACAACACTACGAATTCGGCCCGGTGCCCGCCCACTGGAACTCCTGAATCGACACATCGGAGCGCGATAGCCGCTCTCGCTCTTACCCGGAAGCAGTATGTGGTGCCGATTCCCAACCGTCACCGGTTCGCCACCACCGAACTGAAACGAGCCAATCCCAACATCGCGAAAAAGGCCTCTCGTCGCTTCCCCCAAACGCCGAACATGCTGTCAGATTAGTCCTGCTGGCGCGGGACAGGCAGACAGGTGCGCCGTCGGAAAGCACGGTCGGATCCAATGGGTCGGTAACCAGCAACGTCGCCCGGTCAGCATTTCAATGCCTCCCACCAAACCCTAATACCGTCGAAGGGCGTCAGGATCCTCACCAGTGAGGCCACCGTTGGATACCACAAATTGTCGCCGAGGTGGACAACCCATCTCCAATGGATTTGCAGCGTTCGGAGTTCGGGCAAGGACAGAAAGCTGTACGCGACGGCCCGATCATGAGCGGCGACTCGCAGCAACTAGCTTGTCGTTCGTCACTGGTGGCGAACTATGTTGCGGCGCCGTACTGGTAGCAGGCCGATCGTGGCCGCACTGGAATTGAGTTACCCAGTATTGAGAACTGCGGCATCGATGTGGTGTTCGGGTCGCAGGTCGAGGACCCGGCTGGATGGACCTCGGGTTCGCCCCCGCCTTCAGGGTCCGGACGAGCTCTGCAATGGCCATCCGGTAGATCGAGAGTCTGTCTCATACGCAGTTGATCACCACCGCATGAACGCGTTCGAGTTCATCTGGTCCGATGAGGCCCGGTGAACCTGGTGGGCGAGGGACGAAAGACTCTGACCGGTCGAACGTGAAAGAATTTTTCACGGTCAGGTGCGAATTTATGCGCTTTACTGTGGCTGTGATCTGCGCGACCATTCTTGTGTCGCCTTCAGAACCCGCTCGGCGGTAACCGCGACACATCACATCTTTGGCTCATCGGAAAGACCCCCAGGAGGAACCCTATGTCCGACGCATCTGTCAACCGGTTTGCCAGCAAGCAAGTCGCCTTCCACGAGATCCCCGTCATCGACGTCGCAGCCCTTGTCGACGGAAGCGACGTCGAGGGTGTCGCGCGTCAGATCGGAGAATCCTGCGAGCAGGTCGGTTTCTTCTACGTGAAGAACCATGGCGTTCCCGCCGAGCTCGTCAAGCGCATGTACGCGGCCACCGAGGAGCTCTTCGACCTTCCCGATGAGGCAAAGGCAAAAATTCGCGTCGAGAAGTCCGGTCCGACGGCTCGCGGATACATCTCCCCGTCTGCCGAGAACGCGGACCCGAATAAGACCACCGACCTCAAAGAGGCCTTCGATTACGGGGCGAAGCAGGAGACGGTGTCCCCGTTCTTCGGGCCGAACCTGATGCCCGAAGAACTCCCCGAGTTCGAAGCGACCTGCGACGAGTACTACGCCGCGATGCGCACGCTGGCCGGCAAGCTGGTCGGCGCGTTCGCGATCAGCCTGGGGCTCGAGCCCGACTACTTCGCGCGCATGCAGACCAACCCGATCACCATCCAGCGTTTGTTGCATTACCCCCCGCAGGACCTCAACTCCGATGGCAACGCGATCGGCATCGGCGCCCACACCGACAAGGGCGTCCTGACGATCCTGTCGCAGGACAGCGTCGGCGGATTGCAGGTGCAGAACAAGGACGGGGAGTGGATCACAGCACCGCCGATCGAGGACGCCTTCGTCATCAACATCGGCGACCTGGTGCAGAAGATGACGAACGGGAAGTACTCGTCGACGGTCCACCGCGTGGTGAACGAAAGCGGCGCCGAGCGCTACTCGGTCGCCTTCTTCATCGACCTCGACTACGACGCCCTGGTGGAGACCGTTCCGACCTGCGTCGACGACGAACATCCCGCCGACCCCGCCCCCTACACCTGCGGCAAGTACAAGAACGATTGGTTCGTGAAGGTGTACCCGCACCTCAAGGACGGCATGGAGTTCGCCACCTCGAAGTCCTGACCTGCTCAGGGGCGATTGTAGGCTTCGACAGTTGCCGAAACCTACAATCGCCCTGTGCCCGGCGCAGGTGATACTGCATTTATTGTTGATCGGATGAAGGCACTATTCGAGTTCGGACGGTCCGATGCTTGACCCCAGACTCAAGGTCCTGCAGGCAGTCGAGTTTTACGGAACTGTCACAGCCGCTGCAACTGCGCTGTCCTACACTCCATCGGCGATCTCCTACCAACTGCGCCAGTTGTCGGAGATGCTTGGGGTCGAATTGATCGAGCCCTCGGGCCGCGGAATCAAACTCACGCCGGCGGCACGCACCGTGTTACGGCACGCCGCCATCATGCAGGCTCAGTGGGAGAGAGCCCAGAGCGAACTCGCAGAAGCGGTAGACGAGCTGTCCGGCCCGTACACCCTGTGTGGGTTTTCCACGGCGTCAACACAATTGCTGCCGTACGCCGGCAAGACTTTACGCGATCGCCATCCCCGCCTACGCGTGCACCTGGTTCAGGCCGATCCCGCCGAATGCTTCAGGCTGCTCCAAATGGAGGAGGCGGACCTCGCCCTGGTGATGGTGACCGCGGACTCCCCTCCCCTGGACGACCTCCGCTTTGACCAACAGTTCTTGGTGGACGACCCGTTGGATCTGGTCGTACCCGCGAATCATCGGTTGGCATCCCGTCGACGAGTCACGCTCGCCGACGCCGCCGACGAGCCGTGGGTGGTCGGGACCCCCGGTGGGGCATACCATCAACTCACCGTGACAGCCTGTGTCGCAGCTGGATTCACACCCAATATCGCTCACCAGGCCGACGAGTGGGAGACCGGGGCGGCGATAGTTTCTCAGGACATGGGGGTCATGCTCGTGCCACGGCTGTGGCTACTGAGTTCGGAGTGGGCAGTCACCCGGATCCGGTTGTCAGGTGAACCTGTCCCCGTTCGCAAGATCGTCGCCGCCACTCGCAAAGGCGCCGCACGTCATCCGCTCGTCGCAGAGACACTCGAACTCGTCAAAGCACGATGCGACACGCTGTACTCGAATCCACCCGAAGGTTCCGGAAGTGCCCCGGAATCCCCAAACGACCCACGGAGACACGATTCATGAGCCCCTTGTCTGAGGTAGCGGTCCCGCGCGAGGAGATTGCGCGTATTGCCCGGACTGCGCTGCAACTGTCCGGCGCGTCGACCGCGGTCGCCGATCTGCTCGTCGATGCGGCGCTGTTCGCCGAGGACCGGGGCATGCGCGGCGTCGGCGTCGCGCATCTCCTCGATTACCTGCACGCCATCGACGCGGGCCGACTGGATGGGAACGCCGTTCCTCGGTGGGAACGGGTCGCGCCGGGCTTCATCTCCTGCGATGCCCAGGGCGGGACATTTCATGCGGGGTTCGACGCGGCCTTCGACGAGCTCGTGACCGCTGCTCAGTCACTGGGTGTCGCGGTGTTCGTGCAGTCGGGTGCATTCGCCGGCGGGCAGCTCGGGTGGTTCACCGAGCGTCTCTCGACGCACGGGCTGGTGGCGTTGGGCGCCATCAACTCCAATGCGCTCCTTGCCACTGCGCCGGGTACCGGTCGCGTCCTGGGCACCAACCCGATGTCGTATTCGTTTCCTCGGATGGAGCAGCAGGTCATGACGGTCGACCAGTCGTCGAGTGCAGCGGCGTACGTGAACGTCCGTGATGCCGCCGCCAGGGGCGAGCAGATTCCTGAAGGGTGGGCCGTCGACGCAGCGGGTGAGCCCACCGTCGACTCCGAAGCTGCACTCGAGGGCGCGATGCTGCCATTCGGCGGTTACAAGGGCGCCAACATCGCGTGGATGGTCGAGCTGCTTGCCGGAATGTCGGGAGCCAACTGGTCCATCGATGCTCCGTCCTTCGACTCGGGATCGGAGCACCCGGGGGTCGGCATGTTCATCCTGGCACTCGACGCGAGCAAGTTGCAAAACGACTTCGTCGCGAGGGCCGACGCTCACGTAGTTCGATTGAGCACCCTTGGCGTTCGCCCTCCAGGAACACCACGAATGTTGCCGCTCACAGAGATTCAGGTACGCGCGGATGTGCTTGACCAGCTCAGCACGCGTGCCGGCCGTGCCGTTCAGCCATCGACGGGGGGGAGATAGTACCCAACCGACGCAGTTCACCGAAGAAGCGGTTGATCTGGGGCAGTCGACATCATTGGTGCGTCATCGGCGCTCCTGTCCGACCGGTCGGTGCGTTCCCCGAGGGCAGCGCGACCCAGCGAAGTTCCTGCGACGTTGATCAGGGAAGTGGACGCCGGGCGCTGAAGACCATCGCTGTAACAGCGAAATAGGCGGTCCCTGACTCAACTTGATGGCAGAATCCCCGTACTTGGCGTCTGATGCCCTGGCAATGCCATACATCAGTGGCAGAGGACGAAGGATTCGCGGAACCTGCGAGGGGCACGACTCCTTCAACGAGGTGGCCGCTGAAACTCCAGGAGTCGAGGCCTGCGATCGCAGTAGACCCGGGTGCGCTGATGGATTCGTGTCGGTTGTCCAATTTTCGTGTCGGCAGCGAGCACAGGCCAGATATGTTCCCCGGTCGACCTCGGTGCTGCGTTACGGCGCCGGCCACTATGATCGCAGAATACTGAGTCCGACGGTCGTCGACCCCGCACCCTGCTCTGGCGCGTTGAGAGCGGCGGCATGTGTATCAACCGCCTTGAACCGCACCTGCAGGATTCCCTGCCACCACTGACACCGTTCCGACATCACTGCCGAGGGGACTCGGATCAGAGTCGAACCTCCCGCCGCCACATTGAATCTCACGCACCCGGGCGCTGACCAGGTCCCGGGCAATCGAACTCACTCGGCGTCCCGTCTTGTCGGCAGCAGGACGCCCGACTGCGGCGTACTTGCGGATGTGCTACTTCGTGTGGCGTGAATGGGTCATGGTGGATGTGACTCGTTCAGGTCGCAAAGGACGGCACCGCTGGAAGGGGAAGGGTCAAAATGCACCAAACGGCCCAGTGGTGACTCCCCGTCCGGTCACGTAGGCACGCCCGACACCCTTTCGGATGGGGCGGCAGCGCGTCAGTCCTTGACGAGTTCGGCGGGTTTGTCAGATGCCTCCCAGTAGACCGCTCCATGAATATTGAGAGCTTTGGGATCGAACGTGGGATCGAGCCCTAGCCGTCTTTGGCGCTCGTAGTCGCGGCAGATCTTGTAGACGATCGGGGACATGAGTAGCAGGCAGGCCATATTCAACCAACCGAGTATACCGAAGCCGATATCGCCGGCAGCCCACATTGTTTTGGCGTTGACCACTGAGCCGAAGAATGAGATCACGACCGCTCCGCACTTCAGGACCACCTCGATTGCACGGGTATTTCGATCCCCGAACAGGAACGCCATGTTGGTCGTTGCCACGTAGAAATAGAAGACTTGGGAGGTGAAGGCAAAAAGCAGGACCGCAAGGGCAACGAAGCCCGAACCCCAGCCCGAAAGGACGGAATCGATGGATTCTTGGACAAATGCGGGCCCAGCCGATATGCCCGGAAGGTTGTTAACGATGTAGCCACCCGAGCTGTTCTCGACGTTATACGTTCCAGGGATAACGATCATCAACCCAGTGGCCATGCAGATAAGCAGCACGTCGATGTAGATACTGAAGGCCTGGACGATGCCCTGCTTACCGGGGTGCGAGGTTCGCGCGGCTGCAGCCGCGAAGGTACCTTCACCGTCTCCGGTTGCCGAGGCGAAGACTGCTCGACGCACACCCCACGAGACCGCGAAGCCAACTATGCCGCCGAATACCTGATTGATACCGAACGCGGACGAAACGATTAGTGCAATCGCCTCGGGCACTTTCTCGTAATTCAACCCGATAATCAGGAATGCTGCCAGCAGATACCCGCCGGCCATAAACGGGACCACAGCCTGCGCGACCTGGACGATTCTCTTGGTTCCGCCAACAATGACGATTGCAAGAACTGCAGTGACCACCGCGCCTGTAATCCAGGTGTCTATGCCGAAAGCTTGTTTCGCGCTTGAGGCGATATTGTTGGCCTGGATACCGGGGAAGACGAAGCCGTAACCGATCATACCGATCGATGCCACGACTACAGCGAATCGCGGAGCTTTGAGTCCATACTTGATGTAGTAGGGCATGCCGCCGCGGTCTTCGCCGTTAAAGCGTTGCTTGAAGACCTGAGCGAGTACAGCTTCGGCGTAGGCAACCGTGGATCCGACCAACCCGGTGATCGCCATCCACATAATCGCGCCGGGCCCACCCGCGCCTACGGCTGTTGCGACGCCGGCGATGCTACCGACTCCGACTCGACTGGACAGCGTGAGAGCGAGAGCTTGGAACGAGGACAGGCCCCCGTTGCCGCCCTCGCCATGGCGAAGCTGCCTGACCATGTCGGGCAGACGACGGAACTGGACACCCATGGTGAGGATGGTGAAGACACCACCGAGTCCGAGAACGAAATACGCCATCGGGTTCCATATCAGACCGCTGATGGTCGAGAGGGCTTCATCCATGTGAATTCCAATTCCAGTTGTGAAGCAGGTCTTACTGCTGCAGCTGCGCAATGAATTTGGCGACAAACGCTTGGGATGCTCCTGGCTGGCGCATGTGCAGGACCAGCGTGAACGCTGCGATCGGTGTTGCAGGCGTTCACTGGCATGACCCGGTTCCGTTATTGAGGTTGCGTGCCGTCCGCCGATTTGCGTCATATTCGGCGGCGGACGGCACGCTGTTTCCGGCGACCGAAGTGTGATGAATTGTCGGTTCAGGCACATTCGATTGCCGGCGTCTAGATTCGCAGAGTGTCTCCGCCAATTACGCGCTACCGTTGATGCACATCAGGGGATTGAGCACTAAAGGTGTATTGCCAGGGGAAGCAGGGCGACGATTGCGGAGGCAGTTCCGCCTACCACCCCGGCGATGACCCCCAACAGCGCCCACAACGATGCGACCTCGTCCTCGGCGAGGGCCGACCGGGAGATGGTCAGCATGCCGCAGACGACCGCGGCAATCCCCATTGAAAATCCGAGCCCGAATACCCAAAACGTCGCGAGTGACACCGCCCCCAGGGCCATAGAGGCATGGGACGCGCGTGACGAGCGCTGGTGGTGAACAGATTCGTGAGGGACGATTGCGGTGATGATCCACCTCCAAAGCGCGGGGGGCAGTCGATTAGTACGGTAACGAGGAAGCGTCGGCTGTCATAAGGCGGCCTTCTTGACGGCAGTCGTGCGGACGCCCGTGCCCAACAGGTAAGGCGCTTATCAGACTCCCCCACTTACCGTGGCATCGATGTTCACCACGTACTCAAGGTTGTCGCGGAAGGACCCACCCGGGACGAAGGCGCCCCCGAACAATGCCCCTCCCATGGTGTAGCCGAACGGTTCGATCTCGTGCATACGCTGAATCCGATCAACGGAGTTGATGCTGCCCGCAATGATCAAATTCTCCCCGCCCAGCTGGTGCTTCACCAGCTTCGCCAGCTCGATCGGATCCCCGTTGGCATACCGGTACGCCACCAGGTCGACACCATCGACGCCGAGGTCACGCAGCCGGGCGGCATCGCCCAGCACGTCTTCCGGAGACCCGGCGAGCGCGATCGGCGAACCGCTGACGTCACCGCAGAACGGGAAGTATTTCATTCCCGCAGCCTGCACCCGCTCCATGACGGCCTGCGAGAACAGCCCACCCGTAAAGTACTCGACACCGCAGGTGACGGCGAGCGCGGCGGCCTCGAGCAAACCATTCTCCTCGAAGTTGACGACCTCAAGCACCGGGGTTTTGCCCGCCTCCTTGAAGTCGCCGACCAGCTTCTCCATCTCGGGGGTGTCGAGCCCAACGTCCTTGAAGCCCCAGTACTGCACAGGCAGATCCGCCGCATCACGGAAGCAGTCGCGGGCGTTGGTAACGGTGACGTCATTGTGGGTGAGCATGACGACGATCTGTGGCTTCACTTGAGTTCGCTTTCCAAAGTTCGTGTTGGTGGTGGACCGACGAGACAGCGAGTTGTTGCGGTCACGAATGGAGCCTCCGCAGGCTTCGACACCGCCGTGTTTCCATTACGATCCACGCTCGAATCGAGAATCTCAGGCACCCTAGTTGTCCTACAACTTGACTCAAGTTTGACTGTAGGTGAGCTGCTTCACTGGTGTCAACACGAACTCCGCTCCCATCTAGTTGTCATACCTCTATGTATGATGTGTGACATGAAACAAGGCCCGAGACCGGAGGGCGAGCACGCAAGTGGACCGCTGCAACCCCACAGTGTCTCAGCTCCACCGCACGAGCTGTTCAGTCGTTGCGACATGGGGTTGGCTCAGCACATCTTGGTGGCGGCGATCGACTGCCCTCCGAACCCGCACTCGCCGACTTGAACACAGACTTCAAGTTCGCCCGCTATTCGGACAGACAAAAGCCCCAAGGACTTCGATGAATATGAGCACGATGAACTCCGCATGCCCAGGACCCTTCGTCCGGCGGCACAACCCCTGCGGACATCGAACAGGCCAATGGGCCCAGATCCTCGCCACAACTACCGCGCAGGATCAGGAACACTTCCTGGTGATCTACCACGACAGCGACACCGAACTACTCCCGGCAGAAGCCCCCGAACAACACTACGAATTCGGACCAGCACCTGCCTACTGGACAGAATAGATGTTCTTACCCAAGGGCCTGAATGCATGACGGCACGCTGACCATTCGCCTCAAAGCCGTTCGGCGCCTGAATTCCCGGTGAATGTAGCGTCGTTACGTGCCGAGTTCGACCGCCCGTGCCACGGCGTTATCCCGCGATGTGTTCGTGTCATATGTTTCATCCACGCTGTTGGGAGCGGACGCCTGCGTTGCGGCGGAGAGTTTCGACGGCGGAATCCTGCAAGAGGCGCCGACTACGCCAGTGGTGCCGCCGGGATCCCCGGGAGCCGCCGCACTGGTTTCCGACCGTGCGGCGTTGTCACGGGAGCACATACTTTCCGGGCCCGTTTCATCGGTCAGGCGATACTCCGTTTCCTTGACCGTCGCGTGGTAGTCCGACGCAGCGGTCGCCGAGATCCATGCGCTCAGCAGCCGCGACAGCGTGGTTGCCGGTGACGGCATCGCATTCTGTTGATCGGGCCCCGACGTCGGGGCGGCGGCCCGTCGACGCAGCCGGACTCGCTCGCTACAACGCCCGGCCGCCGCGGACCAGAATCCGCCACGCACGTACGGAGGGCATTCGCCGGTTCCGCTTAAGGTTCCCAGAGCACAACCAGCCACCTCATGCTACAAACTGGCGACACGGGCGAGATGTCGGACAACATACCGTGTTGAGTAAGGCCTTGGACGAATCGACGGCGACCCGAAGCCGGGCAACTCATCATCCAGAGAATCCACCATCCCGCCAAATCACGCATCGGATCTCGCACAGGCAGCATTGGCGCTCTGCTGACATCTCGGTTCCGGCGGCGATTCCCAGTGCGCATGGATGTCGTTAGTGGGCTGTGGATGTTGCGTCCCCGCATATCGCGCCTTCGGTTGTGCCCGATTGTACGTCGCAGCAGCGCGTTGCCCGAACGCGTTACTACGCATAGCAAGTGCATCTCGCTGCGCCCGAGTAGCACCCCCATGCTCAGCCGGCACTTTGCCCCGAGTACTCCCCGCGCACCGCCGGACAAATGGGCAATTTTGGGCCGGCAGTTGTCATCCGCCCCTTCAACGAACACCGGAGGCAAGAGCGGCTCCCGACCAGAGGTGACTTTCGTTGGTCAGGGATATTGACACCGAGTGTGATGGTGATTACTTTCAGGACGTTATGTGTTGTAGGACAACTCGGTCGACACTGAACCAATCGCTTCCGCGAGCCTCCGGCTGAGAATCACTGGTGCGGCTGCCCCCTGGGAGCCTCGACGAGGAGGACCCGTGCAACCACCCTGCTCACTCGCACCGCACTCGGCGTTACCTCGGTCATCTAGACAGTGATTCGAGGCAGACCTCCGAACCTTTCACACGCTGGAGGGCGGCGTGAAGCAATTCAGAGCAAGGTCGAAAGGCTCGATGCAACCAGGGAAGCATTCAGTGACCATCACATCCCCGACATTCATCGTAGAACAGGACGAGTGAACGTCTCAGCACACGCACCCAGCACTACACGAAGCCCCGTCCCAATCGTCAGGAGTGACCAGTGACAGCCATAGGCAATGCAACTGCCCGTCCGGGCGAAGCCACAACAACTGCATTCAAGAGTCGGTTCTTGGCGCGAATGGTAATTGTCCTGATCGGCGGAATGTTCCTGGACGGTTACGTCCTAGGCATCCTCGGACCGGTCTCAGGCAGGATGGCTGAGGACCTGCAGCTCACAGCAGTTTCGCAGGGTCTAATAGCCGCGGCCGCTCTGGTCGGGATCCTTTTCGGCGCACCGCTAGGTGGCTGGGCCGCCGACAAGTGGGGCAGGAAGTCAATTTTCATGTTCGACATCGGTCTGTTCGCCGTCGCGTCGGGCATGCAGTTTTTCATTGACTCACCAGTGTGGCTCATCGTAGTGCGACTGCTCATGGGCTTGGCGATCGGCGCCGAATACGCTGTTGGATGGCCCCTAATGGGTGAGTTCGCGCCCACCCATCTGCGGGGGCGGTTACTTGGCGCAATGCAGATCGCCTGGTACGGCGGCTTCATGATCGCGTTCCTGATCGGTCATCTGCTCAGTGAGTACACCGAAGCGGGTTGGCATTTCATCCTTGGCACGAGTACTTTCGTCGCGGTGGCACTGTTCCTCGCTCGGCTAGGCTTGCCGGAGTCGCCACGCTGGCTGTGGAGCGTAGGACGCAAGGACGAGGCGCGAATTCTCGCCTACAAATACATGGCCGACGACGCTCTCGACGACGTCCAGCACGAGGACGTTCGAACAGGCAGCTTCGGGATGCTGTTCTCTAAGCAGCACTGGCGCTCCACACTGTTCATCTCGGGTTTCTTTTTCTGCGCCGTGACACCGTACTTTGCCATCGCCACCTTCGCCGACAGCGTGTTGAATCAGTACGGACTCGCCGGCGGGCTCGCTGGTGGGGTCGGGCTCTCCGCTGTAGCACTGGCCGGGGTCGTCCTCATGTTCTTCTTGATCGACAAGGTCGGTCGGCGCGTGCTGACCGTTCCGCCGCAATGGGTCTGCGGCATCGTCCTCGCCCTCATCGGTCTCTGGGCCGGTGCGCCCGCCATCGTGGTGCTCATCCTGTTCCTGCTCTTCTCGTTCTTCAACGCGATGTACACAGCACTGACGGGCGTATACCCCAGCGAGGTCCTGCCGACCGAGATCCGGGGGATCGGAACAGGCTTCGCTGTTGCTTTCAGCCGGATCGGGGCAGGCATCGGCATCTTCCTTATGCCGGTGTCGATGGAGACTCTCGGTGCCGGTCCTACCATGCTGATCGCAGCCACTGTCGCCTTCGCAGGCGCAGGCCTGTGCCAGTGGCTGGCTCCGGAAACAACAGGAAAGACCCTCACCGAGGCGGCGGCGGGGTACTCGCACTAAGACCGGCGGCGCAGGCCAAAGAGCTGGTTGGCGAACTGATCGAACTCCTGCGGTCCTTGGTCCTCTACGGTCTCACAGTGCTTACCGCCGTACACGAGATGCGTTTCGCCCGTGATGTCCCCGGAACCGTTGTTTATGGACAAGGGTCATCGTCGAAGCCGAATTCCGGCACAGAACTTTGTGACCGGCAAAGGAAGAGGCCGAAGAGTATTCATTTCGACAATGAGTTCCAACCCAATACTAACCGCCATCGATTTTCTGGGTGCCGCGTCAGAACAAATGTTCGCTGGCCTGTAGTTCCCTTTTCAAGACGCCACGCCCTCTCCGATCCGGACCCACCAGACAGGCACCCGCCCTGACATCCCGTGCCGATGTTCAAACGTATGCGGGATGTCAAGGTGCAATCGCTTCCCATTGGCAAGGAGACACACGTAGCGTGAATATTGGAAAAGTATCGAGTTTACATATATATCCCGTCAAAACCCTGAGCGCACAGCGACTCGACTCCGTGTGTGTAAGCCCCAAGCACGGGTTCCCTTTCGACCGCATTTTTGCTTTGGCACACCCCGATCGCGATTTCCGCCGAGAGCCCTCTGAACGGCTAATATCCGGCTTTCACGTTCTCACTCATAATTCCCGGCTGGCGGGTGTACGAACTCACTGCGATCCGGAAACCGGACACTTCGAAGCCTACGTCCAAGAGCACCTCGTTCTCTGCTGCGATATCTTGAGTGAATCAGGCCGTTCGCAGTTCGAAAAGTTTTTTGCGGCTGTTCTGGACCTGCCCGATGATAAGGCGCCGAAACTTGTTCATGCTCAATGCCATAACTACTCGTACCTGGACAGTTCTTCATGCCACATCGTCAACCTGGCTTCCGTCCGTGATCTATCCGAACGTGCCGGAGTCGAGATAGATCCTTTACGATTCAGGGCCAACCTATACATAGATACGGACGACCCTTGGGTGGAGTTTGAATGGATAGGCGGGGAACTGACCATCGGGGACGACGTCGGGGTAGGACCATTCAAACGAGCTGCTCGCTGCGCTGCGACCGAGGTAAACCGCGTCAGCGCAGTGAAGGACATACCCATACCGAGGCTGATCAAGCGTTTCTACGGACACACGGATTTCGGGATCTATGCAGCTATTACCAAGGGGGGACGTATACAGCCAGGAATGCCGGTCGCACTATCCGCTCACCCTGAAGGGATAATTCATCGATGAGCCACGAGTACGTACAAGTTCGACTGGCGGCGAAGCGTCGCGTTGCGGCCAACGTGATCGAGTTTCACTTCGAGGCTATCGACGGGTCCTCCCTTTCCTCTCCCGCACCAGGCGATCACATCGAGATACTTACGCCGTCAGGACTGCCGAGGCGCTACTCGACAACCGCAGGCCCCCACGGGTCAGGCGGAGGGTGGACGGTCGGCATCGCACTGGACCCTGCAGGTAGCGGCGGTTCGGCCAGCATGCATATGCAGGCAACGACAGGGGACATTATGAACGTGCGACCGCCGACAACTAATTTCCCGCTCAAGATGTCCAATAGCGCCCTGTTCATCGCGGGCGGTATCGGGATTACGCCCATTCGATCCATGTACCACGCAGCTCGGCGAGAAGGAAAGCCGTATGAGCTCGTATACCTTGCAGGGTCCAGGCCGGAGGCGGCGTATGCGACCGAGTTCACTGAAGACCCCCAGTCCACGCTCTATATCCGGGATGAGCATGATGGACGGTTCGATCTGTGGAAGATCCTAGAACGCCCGGGCGAACGAGATTTGTTTTGCTGTGGACCGCCCGCCCTCATGACCCAGGTGCGGGCACTCACCATGCACTGGCGTCCATCCCGGATCCATTTTGAAACATTCTCCGGTGTCTCTCCCTTGGATGAGTTCAGTGGGCCCTTTTCGGCAATATGGGTTCCCACGGGCGAGATGATTCCCGTCCCGACTGATAAGACACTATTGGCAGCGATGCGGTCCGTCGGCATCGACTGGCCGAGTTCCTGCAACGCGGGGACTTGCGGAACGTGCAAGGTGTCACTCATCGGGGGCGATGCGGACCATCGAGATGCACTATTGACTGAGGAGGAGCAGGCAAAATGGCTCCTCCCTTGCGTCTCACGCGGAGATAGAGTCCTCGAGTTAGGGCCGGCCTAACCTCAATGGTTCGCTGATCAAGCTGAACTCCTCCATGCCTGTGAAAAGCTATCTCTGATCATCGGGCGAAGGTCGAGATCCTTTCGCTAGCCGAGTCATAAGCACTGATGGGTGTCGGTGCGGTTGCGCGTGTCGCTGGCCGCGGGGAACGTTGTCCCTGCGGCCAGCGGTGGGCTCGTACCTCGGCTGAACGTGGCCGGGTTAGTGGGTAAGCTCGGCCGCGGCCTCGGTGAGACTCATCCCCTTCGTCTCCGGCGCCAGCCACTGCGACAACCCGGCACCGGCGACCGCCACCACCGCCGCGATCAACATCGTCGGACCGGCACCGAGACCACTCATCGACACCGGCATCAAAAACGTGCCGATTCCGGCACCGACACGGCTGACGGACGTCGCGAAACCGGTTCCGATACCCCGGATCTCGGTCGGGAGCACCTCGGGCGGATACACCCCGGTCAGAGCGTTGTACATCGCGTTGAAGAACGAGAAAACCAGGAACAACGCCAGCACCACGGCGGCCGGGGCACCCGTCCACAGACCGATCACCGCAAGGACGACGGCACACAGCCACTGCGGCGGCACGGTCAGGACACGCCGACCGACCCTGTCGATCAGGAAAAACGTGAGCACCACTCCAGTGAGCGCGACCGCGGAGAGTCCGACGCCACCGGCGAGACCACCGCCGAGCCCATACTGGTGCAGCACACTGTCGGCGAAGGTGGCGATGGCGAAGTACGGGGTGACAGCACAGAACCAGAACCCGGAAATGAACAGGGTAGACCGCCAGTGCTGCTTGTTGAACAGCATCGAGAAAGTGCCCTTGGCCACGTCCTCGTGCTCGACATCGGCGAGCACATCACTCGCCAAATACTTGCGAGCGAGAGCGCGGGCTTCGTCCTTACGGCCCCTACTCCACAACCAGCGCGGCGATTCGGGCAGACCGAGCCGGCCGAGGAAAAGGACCACCGACAAGATCGTGCTGGTCGCCAGGATCAAATGCCAACTCAAACTGGTGTATTCGTTGAGCAGATACCCGATCAGAAACGCTGTCATGAAGCCGCCGTACCAGGCGATCTGCATCGCACCGAGCAGTCGCCCCCGCAGATGCGTGGGCGAGAATTCACTCATCAGGGGCCAGCCGACCGAGTACTCGATACCGATCGCGATCCCCATCAGCACCCGCACCACCAGCAGCCACATCGGCGAATCGATGAACACCTGCATCCCCGAGGCAACGGTGAACAAAGCGATGTCGAAGGTGAACAACGGCTTGCGACCCCACCTGTCGGCAGCCCAGCCACCAATCGGAGAACCCAGCAGCACACCGATCAGGGCGGCCGCGGCGATCATCCCCTCCCACAGCGCCGAGATCTGCAAATCCTCGGCCATCGTGGCCGAGACCGGTCCGATGATGCCGAGGATGTAACCATCCAGGAACATGCCCCCAATCAGGACCGTGACCATCCTGATCATGAAACGACGCTTACCCGCCGCTGAGCCGTCGCCCCGACCGGCAGTTGTGTTCTTCACAGATGACAATGGACTTTCCTGTCGATCGGGATGAGTAATACCGGCATAACCAGGCTCACAGCGCAGCGAAAAGGGCACTCACCACCGAGCCCAGCGGCGTCGAGCAGCCCCTCCCCGCCGGAACGCACCACCTCCAACACCACGTCCAGACCGCCCCAACGCCCTTGCAACCCCCACACTGAGCACGCAAACCATCGCGGAAGCAGTCGCAGGCGGACGAAGCGGCGACGTCGGGCGTGAGCATCACGATGATCTGCGGCTTCACTTGAGTTCGCCTCAAAGTTCGAAGATCGGCGGTGGACCGTGTGGCGAGATAGCCTCCGTGAGTTTCCGAAATTCTCCGTCGTTGCTTCGAGGGCCACTTACCCGAAGTTAAGAAATCTCACCAAATACCACCGAGTTGTCCTACAACTTCCCACAATGACGACTGTAAGTGATCTGCATCACTAATGTCAACTGGCGATACTGCCTATTCAGTTGTGCTACCTCTGCGTACGATGTGGGACATGAAGGCAGAGGTCGAGACCGAGGTGCGCACTCGAAGACGAGTGACCGCAGACGCCCCGCCGCGCGTCAGCGCTACCGCACGGGCAGTCCAGTCACTGCGGCTGCGACTGTCGCAGGAATCCTGGTCGGCCGGTGACCGCCTGCCCTCCGAGCCCGCCCTCGCCAAAGAGCTGGGCGTCAGCAGGGTCAGCGTCCGCGCAGCACTCGCGCAGCTCGAGAGTGAGGGTCTGGTGGATCGGCGGCACGGGTCCGGCACATACGTCAATTCAGTGCGGCCGCTGGTGCGCAGCCTGCACCTGAACGTGGGCTCGGCCGAGCTCATCAAGTCCCGAGGACACGTACCGGGCATCTCGGAGATGTCCTGGAAGCAGGAAGCCGCCGACGACGAGGTCGCCGAACGCCTCGCCATCGACGTCACGACATCGGTCATCCACCTCTACCGTGTACGCACCGCAGACGAGACCCCCGTCACGATCTCGCACGACTACTTCGCCGCCGCCCTTCTCCCGGACCAGCAACCACTGAGCCTAGGCCCCTCGCTCTACAACTTTCTCTCTACAGTCTGCGATGTCGAAGTGAAATTCGGCGTCGCGAACCTCGAACCCACACTCATTGACGAAGAGCAAGCGAAAATCTTCGGAGTCGATGCCGGCGAGCTATGCCTGATGATCAAGCAAATCGACTACGACCTCGACGAACGCCCCGTCTCGTACTCGATCGAGTACCACCTCGCCAGCGCCTTCAACTTCCAACTCGTCCGCCAAGGACCGGGCACCCTCTCCCGCCCCGCCGCCGTCCGATAGACCCGGTCGAGGGCGGAAGGTCACATGCATCACGGCTCGAATTCATACTGGCTGACGTGCATGATTCACCGGGTTGGGGCGTGGGGGCAGGAATAGAGATCATACCGATCTCACCTTCTCGAGCCGCAGCGCTTGCCGCTGGACGCACACCGTTTCATTCGATACGGCACGCCACCCGGATGGGTCAACACGCGCACCCGCGACAGAAGCCTGTCCGTTTTGCCGCTTGTTCACCGCGGTGAACAAGTCGTGCCCGGGGCCGGTTTCAAGGCCTCGTAGGTGATGTTCACCAGGCGCGTCGCTGACGGTGCCTGGGGAGATTGGTTATCGTCGGACCTGCGTAGAAACAAGGGGGAGCGGCGACCATGACATCTTCGACAGTCACCGACGTATCGACGCTGCTGATGATCGACTCGACGTCTGCGCGGGACCGGGACGACGCCTTCGCCGTCATCCCCCTCCCCGACGGCCGCGGGTGGGCGGTCGAGGTTCACATCGCCGGCGTCGCCGACGTCGTAGAACTGGGGTCGGTCGCCGACAAGCAGGCGTTCCTGCGGGCCGAGACCCGATACCTGCGCAGCCGCACCATTCCGATGCTCGGCGACACGGCCGAACAGGCCGCCACCCTGACCACCGAAGCCGCGCGGACCAGTCTGCGGGTCACCGGCACCATCACGACCGACGGCCGGCTGGTCGACACCGCCGTCGGGCGTGGACAGATCCCGTCGGGCCGGTGCGTGGCCATCGATCACGCGCAGGTGCCCGGCATCCTGACCGACCCGGCACATCCGCTGCACCCCCAACTAGCCGCGGCGGATGCGGCCGCGCAGATCCTGCTCGGCGCCCGCCGCGACGGCGGCGCCCTGGCGTTCTACGACCTCACCCGCGGCTGGGCGACCAACGAAGACGGCGCCATCGTCGCGATCGCCGCCGAACTGCGGACCGTCGCCTACGTCATCGTCCAGGAACTGATGATCGCCACCAACGAAGCCGTCGCCCTCTGGTGTGTGGAGCAGGGGTTACCGATCCTCTTCCGCAACCACCGACCCAACCCCGTCGCCGGCCCCACCGACGAACTGATGACCGAGATCGCCGCCGCGGCCGGCGACCCCGACCTGTTCGCGAAACTCCGCGGACGGCTGCTGTCCACGCTGCGGGCCGCAACCTACGACCCGACGGTCCACGGACACTACGGATTACGGCTCAGCGCCTACAGCCACGTCACCTCCCCGCTGCGCCGGGTGGCCGACCTGATCAACCAACGGATCATCCTCGCCCACCTCGACCACTCCCCCACCCCCTACACCCCGGACCAGCTCGCCGCCCTCGGCACCGACCTCAACCGGCGCACCCGCGCCGCCCGGGAAGCAAAGAAGAACCACTTCAAACACGCCGACCACCGCATCGTCACCCAAGAGGCGGCACGCGACCTCACCATGCTCGATGCCCGCACCTTCCACAAGGTCCTCAAAACCGCAGCCACCGCACCACTCCGCGACGAGATCGCCGCCGAACT
The DNA here is from genome assembly GCF_900105905.1 of Rhodococcus koreensis. Taxonomy (GTDB): domain Bacteria; phylum Actinomycetota; class Actinomycetes; order Mycobacteriales; family Mycobacteriaceae; genus Rhodococcus_F; species Rhodococcus_F koreensis. The sequence continues at coordinate 271,942 of NZ_FNSV01000005.1, forward strand.
CGCCCGCCGCGTCGACGCCGACCTGCTGACCGCCCCGGACGTCGCGGTCCTGATCGACGCCGCCGACCCCACCTGGCGCCCGATCCAACTCCGCGTCCTCGACACCCTCGCCGACACCCACCCGGAGATGGGGCCGAGCGTGGTGTCGGTGTGGCGGCAAACCCACCCCGACCAATCCCCACCGGAGCTCGAGACTCGGCGCAACGGCGCCGACCACCACCCACTGTTCGCCGCCCGCGCCACCCACCGCAGCATTCGCGGACCCTGGACCACCGCCGCTGCGAAGAAGCCGGCCGAACAGGCCGCCCACTGGGCGGCACTACGCGCGCAGCTGCTTGGTACCGACCACCCCGACCCGGAACCCGAATGGCCTGCGGCACCGCAGAACCCGCAGGCACCTGCCCCGCCCGCGTCCGAGGACCCTGGTCCGGTCATCCCCCGGCCGCCGCACGATACGACCACGCTGACCGCGTTCAACCTGGATGAGGCGAAGAAGTCCAAGGCCCTGTCCAACCCCACCGCGTGGCTGATGAGCCTGGCCCAGAACAACCATCAAGCCCCACCCGAGTGGGAGATTCGCACCGACGGACCCGCGCACGCACCCCACTTCACCGCCACCGTGCACCTCGCCGGCCACACCGCCACCGCCGACGCGACCACGAAAACCGCGGCGAAGACCGCATCCGCGGCCGCGCTCATCGAGGCACTCTTCGCCCGGCAGTGATAGCGCCGCGCGGTCTTGTGTCTACCGCGGCAACACCAGTCGGGCGCCGAGGCCACTGAACCGCGCCGTCAGTCTCAGGCGGATAGCCGCCTGAGACGCCTGAGGCGCGCGACCGAAACGGGGACGGCACTCTCGTGGCGGCCCGGACAAAAGCGCCGACGATCGATCGGAGCATCGACATCCCGACGCTCTTCGGTCCGAAAACAGAATGACGCAGGGACACCACACCGCGGTTCGGGCGAGAGCAGGTCCCCGGGTAGCCGGTCGAGACGAGCGCGGATGCGCGATTTCCGGGCCGATGTGTCAGGGGAGTGTCCACACTGCGGTGCCGATGACGACTGACCGGCATCGCAGACATGGGCGCTACCCGCCTGATCGAGTGTCTTTGAACCCGATTCAGTACCGCTTCTGATACCCCGCTCCCCACTCATCGACAACTTGTTTAGCCTATTTGAACTGCTACTATGCTGCCACTCCCCCACTCCCCACCAAAATCGACGAACCGTGAAAATATGCGTCGTGTTCGGCGACGAACACGATGTCGGTTCTCAGCCGATATGGCGAGTTCTCAGGCGATCTGTCGGCGTGGTGGCGAGTTCTCATCGAATGTGGCGAGGATGATGTCCCGGTGCTGGATGGACAGGTAGGGCAGGCGGGGTCTGCCGGGGACTTCGAGGCCGTGTTCGTCACCGAGAGTGGCGTGGAGCGGCGGGTGCCGTGGGAGTGGCTGCCTGAGGTGATAGGTGAGCTGGGACGGCCGGCGCGATCGTTCCCGTCGTATCGAGGTCAGCGGAAATTTCCGGGCTGGTATTGGTCGAGCACGATGGGCCGCCGGATCGGGTTCGAGTCGTGGGTGGAGCGAGATCACCTGGTGACGTTGGATTTCGACGCCTCGGTGGTGAGGATCGTGTCCCAGCCGTTCTGGCTGCTGTGGCCGCACGGTGGCAAGCAGCGGCGGCACGCTCCCGACTTTCTGGTGTCGTCGGCCGATGGGGGTGTGCTGGTGCTGGACTCGCGTCGATGCGAGCTGATCGGCGAGAGGGACCGCGAGGCGTTAGAGACGGCGGGCCGGGCGTGCGCGGCACTGGGCTGGCGGTATGCGGTGTGGGACCGGCTGGACGGCGTGGTGGTGAACAACCAGAGGTGGTTGGCGGGGTACCGGCATCCGCGGTGTTTCGACGAGCCGGTGGCGGCGCGGCTGCTGGAGGTGTTTCAGCTGCCGCGGCCGTTGGTGGAGGGCGCCGAGTTGGTGGGCGACCCGCTAGGCACGTTGCCGGTGCTCTATCACCTGATGTGGAGGCAGCTGCTGGTCGCGGATCTGTCGGTGGTGCTGTCGCACCGCACCGTCGTGCGTTGTGCGCCCCCGGTGGCGAATCTGGCGCGAGTGGCGAATCTGGCGGACGAGTTGGCGGCGGGTGGTCGGTCGTGATCCGGCCGAGCGCGCTGCGGGTCGAAGACCGGGTGATCTTTGCCGGGCAAGCCCATACGGTGGTCGCGTTCTCGGGCACGACGATGCGGTTGTTGTCGGATGTGGGCGAGACCACGGTGGTCGCGTTGTCGTATCTTCTTGCGGCCGAGGATTTCGAGCTGATCGGCGGGGCCCCGGCGCCGAGGGTGGAGTCCGTCGCGTTGCTTGAGGCGATGCCTGAGCATGTGGTGGCGGCGGCGCGGGAGTGGGAACGGCATCTGGTCGAGCTCGAGACCGGGTTGCCGCCGGACGCGGCGGCGGATGCGCAGCCACGCCCGGAATACAACCCGATGACTCAGACGATGGCGGCACGGGAGAAGGCCAAGGCCGCCGAGTTGACCGCGGCGGGGTCCAAGATCGGCGTCCGCACCGTGCAGCGGATGCGCGCCCGCTACCGCGACCAGGGACTGTGGGGGCTGGTCGACACCCGCTCCGCTCGGGCCGCAAAGCCGACCGGGCATGTCGACGAGCGGGTGGTCGCGGCGGCGGCCACGGTGGTCGCTGCGCAGATCGGGACCTCGACGGGCACCAGGTCGCGGGCGATCCGTCAGATCCGTGAACTGCTCGACGACGAGCACGGTCCGGGTGTGGTGGAGCTGCCGTCGCAGGCAACGTGTTACCGGCTGCTCGAGGTGTTGTCGAAGGGGCGGCACACGTTCGGGTCGGCGGTGACGCGTCGCCAGACCGCAAACAAGCCGCCCCGCCCCTACACCGCGACGACGGCGGCGCGGCCCGGTGAGCAGGTGCAGCTCGATGCCACTCCGCTGGACGTGATGGCGGTGATGGACGACGGGGTGATCGGACGCGCGGAGCTCGTCTTGTCGATCGACATCGCGACCCGCACGATCTGTTCGGGTGTGTTGCGGCCGGTCGGGGCGAAGGCGGTCGACGCCGCGCTGCTACTGGCACGGTCCACGGTCCCTGAACCGATGCGACCGGGGTGGGACCAGAGCTTGGCGATGGCCGCCTCCCGCATTCCGCATCAGCGTTTGGTCGCGTTGGACGCGCGGATGGCGATGGCGGCCGCCAAGCCGGTGATCGTGCCCGACACCGTGGTCATCGACCACGGCAAGGTGTTCTTGTCGGAGGTGTTCCTGCGGGCGGCGGACACCCTGGGCATCTCGGTGCAGCCGGCCCACCAGCAGACGGCCACCGACAAGTCGATCGTCGAGCGCACCTTCGCCTCGATCAACACCCTGTTCTGCCAGCACGTCGCCGGCTACACCGGCCGAGACGTCACCCGCCGGGGCGTCGACGTCGCCGAGCGGGCCGTCTGGTCGCTGCCCGAACTGCAGGAGCTGTTCGACGAGTGGGTCATCTGCGGATGGCAAACCCGTCCGCACGACGGCCTGCGCCACCCGTTCAACCCCGATCAGGCGACCTCACCCAACGACGCCTACGCGGCACTGGTCGCGGCCGCCGGCTACGTCCCGGTCGCGTTGACCGGCGAGGACTACATCGAACTGCTACCCGCGGACTGGCGGGCGATCACCGACACCGGCATCCAGATCGAGTACCGCACCTACAACAGCGCGGAGTTGCGGCAATGGGCCGGACAGAGCTCCGGCGTCACCGCCAAGGGCGGCAGATGGGAAGTTCACTACGACCCCTACGACGTGTCGCGGGTCTGGGTCCGCAACCACCACGGCCACGGCTGGATCACCGCGCCATGGACCCATCACACGGTGGTGGGCCAGCCGTTCGCCGACTTCACATGGCGGGCCTCCCGCAAGATCGCCGCGCAGCGCGGCGTCGACGACACGAACGAGATGGCCGTCGCGGTGATCCTCGCGGCGCTGCTGCGGCGCGCGGACACCGGCCCCGGCGCCGATCGGGTGTTGGCGCGCACCCGAACTGCCCACGATATGACCAACCACCTTCCCGCCGAACTAACCGTCCCGCCGTCGGCGGCTGCGGTCCCGGCGTTGCCCGCCGGGACCGCGGCCGATGACGAGGGCGGCGGTGAGGAGTCCGGCGCGGTGGAGGCGGTGGTCGGTGATGTGGTGCCGTTCGGGATGTTCGACCCGTTCGCCGACGACCCGTTCACCGACGACCCGGAGGTGCGCCGGTGACCAGCACACGAACAGAACCCGAGATCCGCCACCCGTTGTCGACCAAGCAGGGGTGGGCCTCATTCGCCGGCCAACCCAACCCCGAGCCGCCGCGCCTGCTGCCCAGGGAAGACTGGAAGCGCCTGGACGGGTTCGAACGCGAGCTCTACAACGAGGCCCGCCAGGACTACCACTCGACATTGCTGCTGATCGCGACCCCCGACATCCGCAGAGTCATCCACTACGGATCAAAGCTGGTGGCCAACAACCGCGGCAAGCAGCTCGGCCGCCGCGGGCTACTGGTGTCGGGCGCCAGCGGCACCGGCAAGTCGACCTCGATCACCCAGTTGGGCAGGAAGTTCCAGATCGACCTGCAACGCCGCTACCCGCCCAACCCCGAGCGAATCCCGGTCGTCTACATCGTCGTCCCACCGGACGCGGATCCACGATCGTTGGCCCGGGAGATGGCAGCCTTCCTCGGGTTACCGACCGGCAGGAGAGAAAACCCCCAGTCGATCGCCCACACCGTCGCCGAGGTGATGCGCCGGGTCGGCACCGGCATGGTCCTCGTCGACGAGATCCACCGGCTCGACCTCACCACCAGGAAAGGACAAGACGCCTCCGACCAGCTGAAATACTTCTTCGACACGATCTCGGCCACGTTCATCTACTCAGGCCTGGACCTCGAGGAGTCCAACCTGCTGTCCGGGATGCGCGGTCGTCAGATCCTCGGCCGATTCGTCCCCATCAAGACAGGACCGTTTGCCTACCGCACCGACCAGGACAAACAGGACTGGGTCAAGCTCGTCGCCAGCATGGAGCAGACCCTGCGGCTGCACAAGCACCAAGCCGGAACCCTCATCGAGCGGGCCGACTATCTGCACGCCCGCACCGGCGGCATGATCGGCAGTCTCGACCAGCTCATCTACGAAGCCGCCAACGACGCCATCACCGACGGCGCCGAAAAGATCACCAAGGCCCACCTCGACGCCGTGCTGCTCGACGGCGCCGCCGTCGCCCAGTTCCAGCAGCACCGGCCAGGGAGCCCCCGATGACGCTTTGGCAGCAACCCGCCCAACTTCTGCCCGTCCGAGTCCGTCCGATCGGCGCGGAAACCGTGGTGTCCTACGTCTTCCGACTCGCCGCCGCGAACGCGCTGGCCCGGCCGACCACCCTGCTGCGCGCCCTCGGCGAACCCATCAACGGCCGCCCCTGCGCGCCGATGATCCACAACCGCGACGTCACGCTCAACGCGCCCGCACTGGCCCGGCTGGAAACCTTTACCGGCTTGCCCGCCGACCAACTGCGCAAGGCACTGCCCAGCCTGTCGAATCCCAGAGCCGACCCACTGTCCCACACCGGCCCGACGATCCGCGTCTTCCGCAGCGCGGCCATCCGCGACCACTGCCACGCCTGCATCGATCGAATCCCCGGTCGTCCGCAGGTCCGCGTTCACGACCGCGACGCACCGTCCATCTGCCGACGACATCGCCGCTGGATCGAAACCACAAGTTATTTCCCCGACCAGATCGACCTGTCGGCAAACATCGAGATCATCACCGCCCACCGCCGGCTCAGCCGACTGCGCTCGACTGTCGATGACCATGCCTGGGTTCGTCAACAGCTCAGGCACGCGAGCTGGATCGTCCTGGACTGGCACCTCGCCCGCGCGCCTTTCAGCCCCAGCTACTACACCTTCAGAAACCTGCACACCCGATGGGACAAACGGGCAGCCACCCTGCCCCGATCCCGGATCACAACCACACTCGTGGTCATACCCGAAATCGTCACGCTCGCCGAGATCCTTTGCGATCTCGAATGGAGACGCCATGTCGCCATGGCCGACGATGACCACGACGTGGCCCCGTTCTATCACCACGTAGGCCGGCGCCTCGGACAACCCGAGCGATTCGGCGACCGGCTGTCCTACTCCACCTGGATCGAACCACTCAAGAGCTGGGTCATCGAGCATCGCAAGCTATTCCAAACATTCCGCGAGAAGCATTGGAAACGAGTCCACACCCACCGCCCCTATGACCCCTACTACAGCAACGCCATCCTCCCGACAATCCGCCACTTCAAGTGAGAAACGATGCCAATGACAACACCACCCCCAACTGGCGAGCCCCAGGTCAACCGGCATCAACCTCGCCAGAACAAACGAGAACCGACAACGAAGACGAAACGGAACCGGTGGCTGAAGAGCTCGTCCGGCTCGGCACAGGGAGAACTACGTGTTTGCTGGTGGCCCCGTGCAGAACCATGTGGGCCACTTCGAGCTGAACCACACGCATCTGCACTCGTGTGCCGGCACGCCTGCCGCCACGCACAAGTTCACGCATATTAATTCGCACAGTTTCACGCACATCAACACACACCATTTCACGCACATCGACCCACATAATCGCGCGCTCAGGGATACGCGTCGACCAAATGGGAATCGGGAAGTACCCGGCTGAACAGGTCCGTCCGGCCCCCTCCAGCCGCCAGTTTCGTCAGTCCGCGCCGTACAGTTCGGCGGTCCAGTGGACCGCTCCCCTTCGCTGCGCTTCGTCCCAGTCGACGCCCATCACGTCGGCCAGATGGTGCAGATCACCGAGGAAGTCCCCGAAGACCGTCATGGCCTCCTCCAGCGACGAAGTCGTCCTCTGACTGCGCGCTGACCATGTGCATATGTCACGCGGGGACGCCGGCGTGTCAGATCGCGGCGGACCCTCCGTCGACTGGGAGCGTGACACCGGTGATGTAGCGCGCTTCGTCGGAGGACAGGAAGACCAGCGCGTTGGAGACGTCGACTGGCTCGACCCACGGCTGTGGCAGGGCGAGCAGTGTGGAGGAGGCCTCCGCGAATTCCTCGAATGTGGGGTTCTCGCGGTCCGGTCGGAAGAGTCGCCAGACGGCAACGTTTTGGATCATGTCGGTGTTGCAGTTCGTCGGAGCGACGACATTTACCCGGATCGAGTGTGGTGCCAATTCCATGGTGAGGGTGCGCATGAGTCCGATGACACCGTGCTTTGACGCCACGTAGTGGCCGAAACGGGCAAAGCCCTTGACGCCGGCGTCGGACGAGGTGATGACGATGGATCCACCTTGGCCGCCGCCGACAAGATGCGGCACGGCAGCTTTGCAGGTATTGAAGACACCGGTGAGGTTGACGTCGATGACATCGCGCCAGTCGTCGACTCCGATGTCGGGAACCTCGTCACCGAACTGGAAGATGCCGGCGTTGGCGGCCACGATGTCCAGTCGGCCCAGTTCGGCGACCGCCGAGGACAGCCCGGCTTCGAGGGCTGTGTAGTCGCGAACATCCGCGGTGTAGGCGATGATGCGCCGTCCATGCTTTTCGACGAGCCTGACGGTCTCGGCGAGATCGTCCTCGGTTGCGGCCGGGTAGAAGTCGGATGTGCGTCCAACGCTTCGGCAGATGTCGACGGCGATGATGTCAGCGCCTTCTTCAGCCAGCCGTTCAGCGTGGCTGCGGCCCTGACCCCGGGCGGCGCCGGTGACGTAGGCGACCTTGCCGGCTACTCGTCCTGTCATGATTCTCCGATCCAATATGTTGTGATGCAGGTCAATTCGACTCGCGCAGGCGTGTCAGCGCGAGGTTGCCTCGATGGCGAGCTCGGACATACGCGACCAGTCCGTCCCGGGGATCTCGGTGTGGATGATGTGCGGGGTTTCGGCCAGGCCGGGGCGCATCGCCTCCAACCCCTTCCGGAAGTGTTCGGAGGCGACGTGGACCTCGCCTGCCTGAGAATCGCGGAATGCTTCGACGAGGAAGTATTCGTCGTCATGGTCGACGCTGCGCGACCACTGGTACCAGAGATTGCCTTCCTCTGCGCGGGTGTTGGTCGAGAACTCGCGGGTGATGGACAGCCAGGTGTTCTTGTAGTCGGGAAGGACCTTGAACTTGACGACGATGAAGATCATTCTTCTGCTCCTTTTTCGGGCGTGGTGTGACGATGCGTAACGCTGGCGTGGCGGCGTTGGAGCGTCGATGTGGGCGCGTGGGATTCCGCCGAGTTGGCGGTTCGGATGAGTGTGCTTCTAACTATTGGGTGAGGCGGGACTATTGGGTGAGGCGGGCGAGTATTGACAGGCGCCTTGTACGTTCAGCTCCATGAGGACTCCTACTCCCGGACGTCGCCGATGTCGGGGAGACGTTCGTGGAGAAGCTCGTTATCACGGCCTGGACGGAGATGTCGGCGCGGCAGGTGCAGGAGGACACGTACGTGGCCTCCTGCCAGCCTGTGAGCCGGTACCCGGTAACCCAGCCGGAACGGGTCGGAGATCGCGACCACATTCAGCAACCGGAGTCCTGCATTCTGCCCAGCCTGATCTCAATCGTGCCCTCGGAGAAACCGAGCAGTTGCTGTCCAAGGATGTGGTCGGCCAGCTCCCGCGATCTGCCGGTACAGCACCCGGCCGTACTCCTCCGTCCCCTGCACCACGGGCGAGGAATCCGCGTTACCGGTGGCACCTCACCCGATTGCACGCACAACACCGGAATGGGTGATCCTCACCCGCACCCACGCCGCCGGGTTCAGTGAGACGCGGCGATGAACTCGTCGTCGGGGACCAGCACCGCACGGCCGCGGACGGCACCGTGGTGCAGATCGTCGAGCGCCTGCTGGAAGTCGGTGAAACGGTACTTCACCGTGTGCAGGTGCACCCGACCCTCCGCTGCAAGCGCCATCAACTCCACGAGGTCGTTGTAGGTGCCGACGAGGTTACCGACAAAGTTGATTTCGGTGCTGATGATGTCGATGGTCGGCACTTTCAGCGTGCCGCCGTAGCCGATGACGTAGTAGGTGCCGGCACGGCGGAGCATCGCGACACCGGACGCCAGAGCGGAGCCTTCGCCGACGAAGTCGAGGACTGCTTCGGCGCCGGCTCCGCCGGTGAGAGCGAGCACCCGCTGCGCCTCCGTACCATCGGCCACCACGGTGATGTCGGCGCCGATGTCCTTGGCGAGTTCAAGTGCGGCTGCGGATTGGTCGACGACGATGATGCGTGCCGAGGCCAGTGCTTTCAGGACCTGGACGCCGATGTGGCCGAGTCCGCCGGCGCCGATCACGACCACGGTGTGCCCAGGGCGCAGGTGTTCGGCGGCCTTGCGTGCGGCGTGGTAGGCGGTCAGTCCCGCGTCGGCGAGGGCCGCGACGTCGGCCGGTTCGAGGGAGGGGTCGAGTTTGACGACGCTGCGCGCCGAGGTTCGCAGGTATTCGGCCATTCCTCCTTCGACGTCGATGCCCGGGAAGTCGGAGGCGGTGCAGTGCACGTCGTCGCCGTTGCGGCAGGCGAGGCACAGGCCGCAGGTGGCGAGCGGGTGCAAGATCACCGAGTCGCCGACGGAGACGTTCGTGACCGCCGAGCCGATTTCGGTGACGGTTCCCGCGTTCTCGTGGCCGATGGTGTAGGGCAGGGCGACGCCGCTCTTGTCCTGCCACTGGCCCTCGATGATGTGCAGGTCGGTGCGGCACACTCCGGCGCCGCGAACCTTGACGATCACGTCGAGCGGGTTCTTGATCACCGGCTCAGGGACGTCGTCGAGGGACGGTTTCCTGTCGTACGCGTGGACGCGAATCGCTTTCATGAGCAGTCCTTATCGTGTTGCAGTTTCGGTCAAATACGTTCGGGATCAACGGCATCAGATGTCGCGGTGGTCAGCCCCCGCTTCGCGGGTGCGGGTGGTTCGCCTGTGACACGCCACTCGATGCGTTGTCGGTCCTGGAATCGTTGGCGGTAGTACCAGAGCACGCAGGCGAAGAGCAGGATTCCGATGCCGGCGACGGTCTCGGTGAGGCCGCCGTATCCGGTCAGGCTGGGATTGGAGATGCCGATGACGATGGCGAAGACGTTGATCGCGAAGAGTATGCAGGCGATGGGAATCCAGTGTCGGCCGAGTCGAATCGGTCGGGGAAGGTGTGGTTGGTCTCGGCGGAGAAGGACGAACGCGCCGACGGCCAGGGTGACTGCGGTGAGGTAGCCGAGGTTGCTGGCCAGGAGGATGGCGATCGGCTCACCGAGCACGATGAGCACAGTGATGTTGATCAGCATGTCGGTGGTCAGTGCCCGGCCGGGGACTCCGTATCTGTTGAGCACCCCGAGCTGCCTGACGGTGCCGCCGGTGCGTGAGATGCCGTAGAGGGAGCGTCCGCCGTCCGCTGTCGCGGTCATCATGGCGATGACGAAGGCTGCCATAACGGGGAGTTGGCCGAGCCAGGAGTAGTCGCCGAGAATCTGATCGAACGCAAGCCCGATGTAATTGACCGGGTTCAGCCCGATCGTGGCCTCACCGAGCGCGCCGACGACGACGTAGGGGACGAGAATGTAGAGTCCGAGGATGAAGGCAGCGGAGCGGCGAAGGGCCCTCGAGGTGTCTTTGACCGGATCCTTGTACTCCGCGGTGAAGCTGGCGCACACTTCGGTGCCGTAGGTGGTCCATGCCGTGATGTAGAACCACACCACGATTTCTTTCCACCCGAACGGCGAGCTGGCACCGGACCAGCTGAGTCGACTGGCATCGAAGTCGCCGTGCGTCAGGAAGGGCCCGATGATCAGGACCAGTAGTCCCACCACCAGGAGTGTTCCGGTGATTTTGGCGACGCCGGCGGCGATCTTGACGCCGAAGTAGTTCAGTGCCCAGGCGGTGAAGATTGCCCCGATCGCGATCAGATAGGGCAGGCCCAGTTCGTGCCCGATCGGCAGCTGCAGGGCGATGCGCGAGTCGGGGAAGAAGGCCTGTTCGATCAGGGTGCCGAGGACGACGCCTTCGACGGACAGGGACAGTGACCAGCCCATCCAGTACCCGAATGCGGCGATCGCGCCCAGCGGTGCGAAGTGTCGTTTCCATCCTTCGTAGGCGTAGACCGAGATGCCGCCGGATCGGTTGGGGAACATGGCCGCCATCTCGGCAAACAGGTTGTTCTGGAGCAATGCCAGCGCGCAGGCAACGCCCCAGATGGCGATCGCCGTCCAACCGCCGATCGCGCCGACCGTGTACCCGAGAGTCAGAAACAGACCGATGGGCATATTGAGTGCGAAGACGAAGCCGTCGCGCCAGGTGAGGGCCCGCACCATGGACTCGCCGTGGGCGCCGTGGTGTTGGGGTGTTCCAGGGTTTTCCGCTGAACTCATGGAGGTTGTCCTTGGGACTTCTGCGGGTCGACTGAACGCCGTCAGGCGTCAGCCAGGTCCCACTCGGGGATTTCGGAGGTGAGGGTTGCTGCGCCGACCCATTTACGGGACCGCAGCACCAATCGGAGTTGGTCGACAACGCATGCGCCGATGAGGATTCCGTCGCGGGCATAGAGTGCCGCCAGGTCGTCGGTGCCGGCGGAAAGCAGGCGAACCGTGTCGTGGCCGGTGGTGTCGCCGACGATGCTGATGCGCTTGCCGAACTGATCCGACCACACGAAGGAGGCGGAATCGACGGTACGGTTGCCGTTGTCGACGATATTGTGGGCGACCACCCGCGCCTGCTCGGTTGCCGAGGTCCAGTGCTCGTGGCGATGCGGCTCCCCGGCGCTGTCGCGCCAGACCGATACGTCACCCGCCGCCCACACATGGGGGCCCGCGCGTCCGGTGGAGTCGCAGAGGACTCCGGCCGGTCCGACGTCGAGTCCCGAGTTCTTCAGCCACTCGGTGTTCGGTATGGCGCCGACGCCGACGATGACGGCATCGCATGCGATCGCGGTTCCGTCGTCGAGGACGACGCGTTCGACCCTGGAGCCGCCCTCGATGGCCGAGACGACTCGCTCGCAGATGAGGTCGACGCCATGACTGCGGGCGAGTTCCCCGAGCGTGGGCGCGACATCCTCGCCGACGTTGCGGGAGAGTGGAATCTTCGCGAGTTCGACGACCGTGACCCGGGTGCCGCGCGTGCGCGCCGCGGAGGCAACCTCGAGTCCGATGAATCCGCCGCCGATGATGACGACGTGTTCCGCGCTGTTGAAGGCGTCACGGATTCGTACGGCATCGTCGAAGGTCCGGAGTGTGAAGACCCCGGGCGGGGCGTCGAGGAATGGGTTCCGAGCGCGGGCCCCGGAGGCGATGACGATGTCATCGAATTGTACGGTCCCGGCATCGGTGGTGAGCAGGCGCGCATCGACATCGAGATGTGTTGCGCTCTCCCCTAATCGCAGGTCGATAGCGTTGTCGTCGAACCAGGTGCGGGCGTGATAGGCGAGTGTGTCGATTCCGGTGTTGTCGGCGAGCACACCCTTCGACAGCGGTGGCCGGTCGTACGGCAGGTGCGGTTCGTCGCCGATAAGGGTGATGGCGCCGCCGAAGCCGTTACTCCGCAGTCCTTTCACGACTCGAACACCGGCTAGCGCTGCGCCGACAACGGCTACGGTGCGCATCAGTCTTCCTCGGTCATCGACAGCGCTGCAGCGGGGCATGAGCGTACGGCTTCCTCGACCTCGGCCACGTCGCGGTCCGCGATTCGGGTCTGCAGTAGGTCGACCTTGCCGTCGTCCGAGAGGTCGAAGACATCGGGGGACGCAACGACACAGTTGGCATAACCCTGACATTTGTCCAGGTCAACGGAGATTTTTACCATCGTCCAGTCTTTCGTGCAGTGGGGAGGGTCCTCACAACGACAGCGCGGAGAGCGTCGTCTTCATGAATGCCTGCAGGGGGCTTTCGCTGTCGAGCATCAGACGTCCGGTCGGAATGCGCCCGGAGCGGTATCCGATCTGCTGGATGTCGGTCGCACGCTTGTCCTCGATCAGTGTCTGGTCCCACATTTCGAGCCATTCCTTGACCACGACCGGATCCGCACCCGGCTTTGCGTACATGTCGACGAATGCCCAGCACTTTTCCGGTCCAACGGGTTGCACGCTTCCGATGAATCCGACGTAGTCGTCGAGCGCGAAGAAGGACGAGGGGAACGTGAACGCGAATCGGAAGCCGCGCAGTCCGGCGGGGTCGACATTGCCGGGTAGCCACTTGATCGGCCCGTCGTGCCAGATCGTGTTGTCCCCGGATCTGACAGCGTAGTCGTCGGGGTTGGTGTGGTACGTCTTCCCGAAGCTCGACTGGTGCAGGGTCGGGCAGTGGTAGCACTCAACTGCGTTCTCGGCCCACACCTTCCAGTTGCAGGTCATGTCGTACTCGTAGCGGACCTGGAACTCGTACTCTCGGAGTTCGGCGTTGATGTCATCGGTGAATCCGCGCATGTCTGCCGTCACGGTCGCCAGCGGAGGGGCTGCCGGATCGGGATTGACGAAAACCCACTGATCCCACCGTTCGACGGCCACCGGTTCGAGCGAAATGGTCGCGCAGTCGAAGTTGGCCTCACGCTGCGAGCGGGGCGCGGTCTTGAGTTTTCCGTCGAGGCCGTAGGTCCAGCCGTGATACGGGCACTGCAACAGTGGCTTGCTTCCATTCTCCTCCGCGATCGAGTGCAGGCGATGCCGACACACGTTCACGAAACCCCGTAGCTCGCCGTCTTTTCCGTGCGTGACGATGATGGGTGTGGATCCGGCCTTGGTGACCGCGTAGTCACCAGGCTTGGCAACCGCGGACTCGTGGCATGCGTACTGCCAGGACTTGGCGAAGATCTTCTCCTGTTCGAGCGCGTATACCTCCGGCGCGTAATAGAACTCCGCCGGCAGCGTCGCCCCCTCGTCGAGGCCGGCGAGGATCTCCTTTTCCGTCGGCAGTGCGTACCGCTTCCGCACGTCAGCCATCTGCAGCATTGGATCCCGTTCCCTTCAACTGACTCGAATCCTCATGTAACCCCGATCACACGAGCTTGCGTAACAGCATGTGTTACCGATTACGCAAAGTCAAGTACAGATGGATGATCATTACGCAAACAGCAATTTTGCAGAGTCTCGTTGGCGGTCCACCCCAGCGAGACGGAGGCCGCCGACAGCAGGCCAGGCATCGAAGCGCATTCCTCACCGGTGATGCACGACCCGTGCTGCAGCGAGCGCGGTCAGCCGGGCGGTGCGACACGTTGAGCGGACGCAGTCACAGCGACAAGAGTTGGTACACAATGCAAGTAGCGTGCTCGGAGATCCCGAGGTCGGCTCGGCAGCCTCGGTCCGACGCGACCAGCCGCCGCTTCCTCCACGAGACCGCTCGGACCATCAGCCTGCGCGCAGTACTGCAATGACTCGAACGCACCGCAGTGCAGTGCAGTGCAGTGCAGTGCAGTGGAATCCTCCGCGACAGGTAGCGTTCCCATGTGGGCAGGGTTTCGAGACCTGAGTCGCGGCGAGGGTATGCCGGCTGCGGGGAGGATCCGGTTCACACGCCGTGCGACGCAATCGATTATCCGCTGGCGCATGAACTGCTGCACTCGGCTGGGCGATACCGCCAGAGGCGAGTCCGGTACGGCCGCGGGATCACCTTGACGTTTGTGTCGACGTCAGACGTGACCGACCATTCGGCGGCGACGGTGACCGTGAACGCATCAACTCGAGTTGGCCGTGGCGTTCGGCGCGTAACGGGATGGCATGGGAACGCCCGCTGACGTTGAGGTGCTTCAGGGACCGAATTCATCGCAGATTGCGACTATGGGCACATCAGCTGCGCATCGCAGCTCAAACAACCCCCAACGGCCGGAACGCTCGCCTTCACTATCCACCCCAACAGAGCATCGCTCGCTGATCTGGGCATCACCCCCGGTGGAGCCGGAAGTTGCCAACATTCTCATCGAGCTACCCGACGGCGTGCAGAGAGGTATCGAGCAATACCGGACGATGCCGCCCAGTGGCTGCGAATCCCCTCCGAAGGCCTTCAAGTCGCGACATCCAAGGTCGGAGGCGTCACTTCGAAGGCTCAGATACTGAGGTTCTGCGTCACCGGGACCGTATGCGGAGCGTCCACGGTGTGGGTCAGGCGGGCGAGTATTCGTAGGAGACCTTGTGCATCTTCAGTTCCATGAAGGTCTCGTACTCCCGGACGCCGCCGATGTCGGGGAGGCGTTGGTGCAGTAGTTCGTGCAGGTGGTCGTTGTCACGGCACACGAGCTGGACGTAGATGTCGGCGCGGCCGATGCAGGAGGACACGTAGGTGGCCTCCCGCCAGCCTGTGAGCGCCTCGACCACATGATCCTGCTGGCCGGGTTCGACCCGGAGCAGCAAAAACGCCAACACCCGGTAACCCAGCCGGAAGGGATCGGCGATCGCGACCACATTCAGCACACCCGAGTCCTGCATCCGGCCCAGCCTGATCCGAATCGTACCCTCGGAGACACCGAGCTCCCGTGCGATCTGCCGGTACGGCACCCGGCCGTCCTCCTGCAGCATCCGCAGAATCCCGCGGTCGACATCGTCGAGCCCCTCCGGCCCCTGCAGCACGGGCGAGGACTCCTCATTACCGGTGACCGTCATTTTGCGCACCTCATGAGTGTATTCGCTACGCATACCGGAGTGGGTGATCCACACCCATCTTCCCGAGCTCGCACACAGATGAAGCATTGCGTAGCTAGAGGGCGGCACTCCTGCGCAGTGTTGGTCACATTCGGCACTAGCGTTGCGCAATCATGACTAGTGCGCGACAATCGAACGCGCCAACGTTGCTCATCAGATGCCTTCACCTACGCGGCAGCAGGTGCAGGTGCGTGCGGGTCAGAGTCGAAGTGCACGCGCAGTCGCGTCAGTGCGCATCTTGATACGCCTGCTCGACCTCGGCTGGAATGCGTCCGCGTGAGGAGATTTCGTAGCCCCGTTCGGCCACCCAAGTGCGGATTTCCTTGACGTCCCGCGTCGCCGCGTCGCCGCGCCGGAGCCTTCGGGGCTGCCGGACAATCCGATCGGCGTTTGCGGACACCGACCCGGATGGCGTGTTCGAGAAAAATCCGATCGTCTTGTGAAACTTGCTGGCATGCTTGTCTTTCAGATCGATTTCGTAGTTCACCCCGTTGACGGAGAAGGTGATGTTTGCCCCGTCCTCGCCGAAGATGGTTCCGTCGATGTCGTCGACGAGTTCGACAACTACCTTGCGCGCCACAGTTCCCCGATCTCTCACGTCTTTTGTCGTCAGCAGGCAGAACCTGCTGGCGGGGACAGCCGATCGGGGGGACCGACCCAGGGGACGTGTCACTTCCGCAGGTCACTTGCCGGTTGGACGGGGCGAGAGCAGCCGGGTCTAGTCCTTTCGGGTGTGCACCGGGTGTTCGCCGCGTTCGGGGCGGCGTACCCCAGGATCGGACACAGTGCGATGGAAGGCAGGAAGGTGGGGACCTCCGGCCCCAGGCGTACACGTTGGCTGGAAGTCCGAAAGATCCAGCACACCAGTTCCAATTGGTGGGTGTCCACCGATCCGGGTGCGCAGGTCGACATGGCACCGACCGCGACGAACTGTATGTCGCACCCGTCCGGAGCAGTCGGTGCGGCGTGTGCGGGCGCCGTGGTCCGGGACAGTGCGGCAGCTGCCGTGGACGCGACGAGGGCGAGACGCAGAAACCGAGACAAGGGTCCTCCGGTGGTGTGGGCGACCCACGTACAATTCTCGCGGGTCAGGTGTCGCTGCCGCGGTCTGTCCGACGAGTTTTCTCGCGGCGGGCATGTTTGGCCAGTAGGTGTTTTCGGCTGGTCGGGGCGCGGAACATCTCGTCGAGCATCCGGTTGTCGATGTTGTGATGGAAGCGGAGGATGCGTTTGGCCGCGAGATACACCAGTTCCTGGCGGTCCGAGCCGAGCCGGTCGGCGAGGGCGTCGAGGTGGACGAGGAGTTCGTCGTCGAGGGCGACGTCGACCCGGGCCGTTCGCGGTGCGGGACGCAGGTCGTGCACCGGCGCAACGGTCTCCAGGTCGCCCGCGAGGTCCCCGGGGTCGTCGAGGAGCCGGCGCACCGCGACACGCACCAACGCCGACGCCAACCGGGTGCCGTGCCGGTCGGCGAGCCGCTCGATGCCGCGGCGGGCGGAGGGGCGGAGCGACACCTTGAACTTCTCGTCGAGCCTCGATGCGCCGGCCTCGTCGATCAGCGCCGGCCGAAAGTCGCCGGGGGCGGTGAGGAAGCGGTGCACCGCGACCGCGACCAGGTCCCGCGGCGACGCCTCGTATCGGGCGGCGAGGGCGGCGAAGCGGGCCGCCGTCGGCGAGTCCAGTCTCAGGGTGACCGGGTCGTGCGGCAGCGCCCGGGCCGCGGCGGCGACCCGGCGGGCCTGCGCGAGATCGCCATCGGCGTGGGGGGACCCGATGAGTCGGCGAATCCCGACGCGGAGCAGCGCGGAGAGCCGGCGGGGACCGTACTCGTCCGCCAGCTCCTCCAGGCGGCGTTTGGTGTCCTCGTCGAACCGGAAGACATGCCGTTTCCCGAACGGGTTCCCCTGCGGGCTCGGTGCCTTGCGGACGGCGGACGCGGCGGTGGTCTGGTCAACTGTCTGCCGGCGGCGGGTGTCGCGGGCGATCAGCAGGTCCCGGTTGGCGTCCCCGCGGTAGATCTCCTCGGTCACCGCCTTCTCGAGGTCCCGCGGGTTCGCCAGCAGCTGGCGGGCGGCCAGGCGCATCAGTTCGGCGCGGTTCGAGTCGAGCCGTTCGGCGAGGGCGTCGAGTTGATCGCGCAGGTCGTCGTCGAAGTGCACGTTCGTACGCGGGCCGAGGGTCTCCGGTTTCAGGTCGCGGGCGGCCCCGATCGTGCCCAGGTCGGCGGCGAGATCGCCCGGATCGTCGAGGAGACGGCGCACCGCCACCCGGATCGCCGCGGCGGTAAGGGCGTCGCCGTTGCGGCCGATGAGCCGGTCGAGTCGGTCAAGGGTGGAGCGGTTGAGGTACACGCGAGTGCTGGACGTGAGATCGGTGCGAGCGTCTTCACGGAGCACCGGGTGCCGGAACCGTCCCGCCGCGGCGAGGAAGCGGTGCAGAGCGACACGGACGATCGCGCTTCGGTCGGTGTGAAACTCGTGAGCGAGTTCATTGAGGCGTGTGCCGGTGGCGGGGTCGAGGTCGAGAGGTCGCTCCGCCCACGGGATGCGGCGGGCGTCAGCGGACGCCCGGCGGGCCTGGGTCAGGGCCTGCGGCACCCGGTCGGGGTCGGCGAGAAGTCGCCGGGCGGCCACCCGCACCAGTGCCCCGAAGCGGCGGGGCCCGATGCCGGCGGCGTACTCCTCGAGGCGTTGTTTGGTGGTCGTATCGAACCGGAGCGGGATCGGCTCCCCCACCGGTATGCGGCCCATGTTCGTCTCGCTCATCACCGGTCATTGTTCCGGTACTGGCGGGGACGTCGATTCGCACCCCACGGCATTGACCGCGCTGCGCGCTGCCGCGGTCATCGTGAGCCGGGTGGGCCTGTCGCTGCGAGGTGTAGTGCCCCGGTATCCGAGGGAGTGGATCTTCGGTGCGGCGCTGGGCGTCTGATCGATCGCGCGGCGCCGCTCAAGACGGCTGGCCGTTGGTTGTGCGGCGACAATGGGCAGAGCATGGTGCCCGATACACTTCTCGTCACTCAGTCATCGTGCGCCGCAGATTGCCTGCGGGGTAATTGATTTCGAATCGGTCCGGGGCTGACCGATGTCAGGGGGTCACTGATCGGTGTCGGCGCGTGCGGTCGGGGTCTCCGCCAGGTGGGTGAGGGTCTCCCCCACTGCGGAGGCGAGTTCATCGTCGGTGGGGACGAGTTCCCTCACCGGTGCCGGCAGGGTGTCGTAGGTGTAGTCGGCGACCGCCAACGGTGCGGTGGTCCCGGCCAGGGAGTAGCGGACGACGTTGTCGTTCCGTCCGGCGCACAGCAGGATCCCGATGGTCGGTGCGTGCTTGTTGTGGTCGCGCAGGTTGTCGTCGATCCAGGACACGTAGAAGCCGAGCTTGCCGACGTACTCGGGTTCGAACCGGCCGACCTTCAGCTCGACCACGACGAAGCGGGCCTGGATCCAGTTGAAGAACAGCAGGTCGATGTAGAAGTCGTCACCGTCGACGTCGAAGTGGTACTGCCGGCCGACGAACGCGAAGCCGTGCCCGAGTTCGAGCAGCAACCGCTCCAACCGGGCCATCAGCGCCGCCTCGAGCTCACGCTCGGCGACCCTATCGGTCAGGTCCAGGAAGTCGAAGACGTACGGGTCGCGGACCAGTTGCTGCGCCAGGTCGGAGTCACCGGTGGGCAGGTGGTCGGTGAAGTTCGAGGGTGCTGCCCCGATCCGCTGGTCGAGTCGGTTCCGGATCTGATGGGTGAGGACGTTGCGGGACCAGCCCCGCTCGAACGCGGCGGCGGCGTACCAGTCGCGGGAGTCCTGGTCGTCGAGGCGGTCGATCAGCACGGTCACGTGCCCCCACGGGATTTGTCCAACAGCTTGTTGGACGAATGCGCTCCGGGGCCATGCCGAGGCGATTTTCCGCATGTAGTGCAGGTTGCTGCGGGAGAATCCGCGCATCTCGGGGAACTCCGTACGCAGGTCGGCGGCGAGTCGGTCGATGATCTTGCTTCCCCACCCCTCGGCGGCCTGGCGGTCCAGGATGGCGCGGCCGAGGTCCCAGTACAGCAGCAGCAACTCGGTGTTGACCACCCGGGTGGCGCGGATCCGGGCTTGGCGGACCTGGGTTTTGAGGTGGTCGAGGAAGTCGCGGTAGTCGTCGGGCAGCAGTGGAGAATCGCTCACCCGCCCATCCTCCCGTACGCCGGGGACACGACCGCGGGGGCGCATTCGATCCGGACCCATACGAGAGGCTCCCCCAGGCGGCTTTACGGGTCGATCGCGGGGGTGAGGAGTGTGGCCAGTTGTTTGCGGGCGCGGTGGATCCGGGTTTTCACGGTCGCGACGGTGACGCCTTGGTGTTCGGCGATGTCGGCGTAGGGCAGGGAGGCGAATTCGGCAAGCACGATGGCGACGCGGAAGTCTTCGGGGAGTTGGGCCAGGGCGCGGCGGACCGCGTCGACGGTGGTGATCTGCTCGTCGAATCGGGGGGCGGGGTCTTCGAGCACGATGCCGTAGTCGCCGTCGGTGTCGTCGAGGCTGTCGGTGTTCTTGCGGCGTCGGACAACGGCGAGGGCGGCGTTGGCGGCGATGCGGTGCAGCCAGGTGTTGAAGCGGGCGTCGCCGCGGAACTTGGGGAGGTTCTGCCAGGCGGCGGTGAGGGTGTCCTGCAGGGCGTCTTCGGCGTCGTGGGTGTTGCCGGTGATCTGCAGGCACACGTGCCAGGCGTTGGTGCGGTAGCGGCCGACGAGTTCGGCGAAGGCGTGGTGATCGCCGGCGCGGCACGCGGCGATCAGGTCCGCGTCGTCCATGTCTGGTCCCCCCGTGCCGTGATCACTGTCGTTGCCGCCCCCGGGCGCCGAGGGAATCGTACCCGCCGTCACATACAGCCGCCCGAGCCAGGAATGCGGTCCCAGACCGGGACCCGGGGTGGTGGGGGCGTGCTGGTTGGTCAGAGCGGGTCGATGTCGTGGTGCCCACCGAGGTCGATGCCGGGATCGGCTCCGTCGTCGACACCGAGGGTGGACGGGTCGACGCTGTCGTCGCCGAGATCGAGATCCTGCCCGGCGGGTCGGTGCAGATCCGTGGCCTCGTCCTCGTCGGGTTCGAGGTCCAGGCCGGGGAGGGTGCCAGCGTCGGTGTCGAGGTCGTCCGCGTCGGCCTCGTCGTCGTCGTCGAGCAGGATGATCTCGTCGTCCTCGGGCACGACCGGGACGTCGTCCATGTCGGGGACGAGGTCGGCGTCGACGGGTGCGGTGGTGGGGTCGAGGGCGACCTCGAGGGCGCGGGCCCACACCTCGTCGGGCACGGGTGGCAGCGCACCCGATACCCCCAGTGCGGCAAGGACGGAGTCGTCGTCCACTGCTGCTCTCACCTCGTTTCCTCGAGTAGGTCGGCGCCGCCACCGACACCCACACTGGTTGGATGCACCGGTGCGGCGAAAGGTTCCCGCCGATCGCCGGCATCGTTCCGATCACCGTCACCGTGGTCGGTGTGGCCTCTCCAGTGTGCACGCCCCAGGTGCGGTCGGCTGGTAGCGGCTACCGCGACAGGTCGATCATCGCCCATCGGCGATCGGGTGCGGCCACCGACGCCGCGACCGGGTGCGGGTGGTCGGCCAGGTCGGGATCCGGGGCGTCGGCGACCAGCATTTTGTGGCCCGAGTCCGCCCAGGCGTCCTCGAACTGGTCGATGGGCACCTCGAGTTGGTTGCCGTTCGGGGCGCCGGGGTCGGAGAGGATCACCACGCCGCGGGTGTCGTCGATGCCGGCGACGATAAGGAAGTGGTCGGCCGTGTCGTCTTCCCCCGCTTCTTGGTCCGGGTTCCGGATCTCCCCGGAGTCGACCATGGCGATCACCCCGTGGCCGGCCTCGAGCGTGGTTTTCAGGTCGTCGATCGTGCCGTCCTGGACGGTGCAGGGCACCCCTTGGTCTTCGAGGAGGATCTCGAGGTTCGGCAGGGTCATGCCCTGCGCGGGGTCGCCGTCCTGCATGAGTCCGAGTTCAAGGGCCCGGTCCACCAACTGTTGGGGGTCGTCGATGACGACGCCGGTGTATTGGGCGATCACCTGCGCGGCGCTCGACGGCCCGCAGTAGCCGTCGACCTGTTGGAAGAACCAGTTCACCGACCATTCCACCGGGTCCCCGTACACGCCGTCCCCGCCGGTGCCGTCGACCGGGGACCCCGGGGTGATGCTGCCCTGTTCGGCTGCCGGTGCGGGCGCGTCCTGCGGCGGGGAGAGCGTCGGGGGTTCGGTGGGATCCGGGTCGAGTGTGCTCAGGTCGATGGCGGACAGATCCACCGGTCCCGGCCCGTCGGCGATGACGGCGAACGGGTCGTCGTCGACCGGTGCGCAGATCGCGTCGATGATCTCGTCGATCGGGCCCGGGTCGCCGAGGTAGGTGTCGTCGTCGGGTGGGGCGGCGGACCAGGCTGCTGCAGCCAGATCCGCGGCGATGTCGTCCATTCGGTGCTCTCCCGGTGTGGTTCGGCCGCAACATGAATGCCGCAACATGAATCGTGGGCGGCGGGTGTCCTGCACCCAGTCGCCCCGGCGGCAGGCGGGTGGGCGCCGACGCCCTCCGCGCCCGGTGGGTGTGGGTCAGGCCAGGTCGGTGGCGCTCGGGTCGGCCGGCGTCTCGGCCGGGTAGGTTCCGGCCTGCTCGTGGTAGTGGTCCTCGGCGGGGATGAGGGCTTCGAACTGCTCGATCGATCCGAGGTGCCCGTCGGTGGCGGTGTCGAAGGATTCCTGGGTGCCGTCGTTGTCGGTGTCGGCGGTGCGCAGGTCGAAGGTGCCGTCACCGTTGGTGTCGACCAGGGTGTCGTTGGTGACGCCGTCGAGGTCGGTGTCGAGGAGGGCGGTGTCGAAGCGGCCGTCGCCGTTGCTGTCGATCAGGTGCACGTCCGGGTTGCCGTCGGCGGTGGTGTCGAGCCGGGTGTCGGTGATCCGGCCGTCCTCGATGACGTCCTGGCGGATGGGTGCGCCGGTGGCGGGGTCGAGGTGGGTGGCGAGGTCGACGGTTCCGTCGTCGTCGAGGTCCTCGGCGAGGCGGATCCCGGTGGCGGTGGGGGCGATGCCGGTTTCGTAGGTGCCGTTGCCGTCGGTGTCCTGTTCGACGAGGGTGATGGAGCCGTCTTCGTCGATGTGGGTGATGGTGTCGATGCCCTCGATGCGGGTGTGGATCAGGTCGACATCTCCGTCGCCGTCGACGTCCCGCGGCGAGTAGTACTCCCCGCCGGCGCCGGCGGTCGGGTCGGTGTCGCCGGCGGCCCCGAGGTCGGTGGTGGTGGTGGTGGTGGTGGTGAGGTCCGGCGCGGTTGCGGTGCCGGCGGGGCCCGGGTCGGCTGCGGCGGTCGGCTGCTGGCCGCCCGCGATGGGGGCGGTGGTGTAGGTGGCCTCGCGCGGGTCTCCGGTCAGGTTGGGGCTGGGCGAGGCGGTCTCGGCGCCGGTGGTGGTCTGGGTGTTCTGGGCGGCGCGGGGGTTGCTCATCTCGAATCCTTGTCCGTCGAAGGGTTTCCGGCCGGGAAGTGGTGTTCCCGGTGTTGTCGAGAGTTGGATGCGGTGAGTGCCCCGAAAGGTTCCCGGGCGCACAAAACAATTTTTGCGCCGGTCGCGACCGAGCATGAAGGGGCCCTGTACAGACGGCTGCGCCCGCCCCAAAAGTGGGGCGGGCGCAGCGAGTTCGTGCGGTGGCGGGATGGTTAGTTGATCAGTCCGGCGCGGGAGAGGAACGTCTTCGCGCCGTCGAGGCCCTGGACGTCGCTGAAGCTGGCCATCACCCCGGTCGAGCCGTTGGCGTACCAGATCGAGTAGGTGCCGGCGTAGCCCGGACCGTCGATGTGGGCGGCCGCGGTCCGCGGGATGTTCTCCACGATCTCGTTGTCGGTCGAGGTGGTGTCGTTCTGGAAGCCCTGCCGGATCCCGAGGACCCGTTTCTTCGCCTCGGCGGCGTCGACGCTGAGAATGATCGACTGGTAGTCCTGGTCGGAGATGCCGGCGGTGAGCGCGGCGCCCTCTTTCAGGGTGCATTGCATTTCCAGTCCACCGTTCTCGGTTTCGCCGCTGGTCTTGCAGTTCTCCAGATCTGACCGCAATGCTGCCGGAAGCGCGGCCAGCACAGCGTCTTTCGTGGTCGGAACCTGCGTGTTTCCGGTGCCGGAGGCGCCGACCTGTTCCGCGTCGGCGGTGTCCCCGGCCGCGGCGGTGTCGGTGACAGCGGGCTGATCGGCGGCGCTGTGGTCGTCGCCGGTGAGGGTGATCGCCCCGATCACCCCGGCGGCGATGACCGCGGCGGCGGCCGCGGCGCCGATCACCGCCCACTTCTTACGGCCCGCACCCGTGTCCGCCGCCGGTGTGGGGGTGGGGGTGGGGGTGGGGTGCCAGGCCGTGGCCGGCCGGTCCGGGAGGGGTGCGGTCGCCGCCGGCCCGCCGGGGCGTTCGGGGGCAGATGTCGGCGGGGTGGGGTGGGTGTACCGGGTCCCGCCGCCGCTGGCTGCGGCGGTGGTGGTGAGGCCGCGGACGATCGGGGCGGCGGCCGCGATGGCGCCCTGCGCGACGACGGTCTTCGGGTCGTCGAGGGTGGCGATCGGCCCGAGTGCCTTGAGGTGGTCTTGGACGATCGGGATCCGGGAGGACCCTCCGGTCAGATACAGCGCGTGCAGCCCGGTGGGGTCGGTGACGTGGGCGTCGGCGAGGGTGGCGCGGGTGAGGGTGACCGCCTTCTCCAAGGCCGGGGTGATGAGTTCCTCGAACTCCTCCCGGGTGATCTGGAACTTTTCGGTGTGCCCGCCGCCGGCGACGGTGATGGTCGCCGACGGTGCCTCCGAGAGCAGTTCCTTGGCGCGGCGGATCGAGTCGTCGAGGGCGTGCCGGATATCGATCGGCGCCGACCGCAGGTAGTCACCGAGTTCGGGGTTGCGGGCGTCGAGTTGTTCGTCGACCCACCGGCGGATGTAGGCGTCGAAGTTCTTCCCGCCGAGGCCGTTGTCGCCGCGCGCGGCCACCACGTCGAAGGTGCCGTGGTCGTTGGCGGCCAGCACGGCGATGTCGAGGGTGCCGCCGCCGAAGTCGAAGACCGCGATCTTCGCGCCCGGGGGCAGGGTGTTCGACCGCGAATAGTAGTGCGCCGCCGCCCGCGGTTCGGAGACCGTGGTGACCTGGGAGGGGTCGAGCCCGAGTTGGGCGGCGGCGTCGAGGAGTACCTGGATCTCGCGGGGGGACCATGCCTCGGGGTGGGTGAGCACCAGCTGGGCGGGGGCCTGCCCGGCGTGCGCGGCGCGGGCCCGGGCCATCACCGAGTCGAGGACCGCGGCGACCGGCACCGACGAGGGGATCGTGTAGCCGTTGACGGTGACCACGCCCTGCCCGATCACCCGCTTCGGGGAGGGCAGGTAGGCGGCGGGGTTGGTTTCGGCGCGGTTGGTGGCGACGTCACCGACCGCGATCTGGTGGGGGGTTTCGACGAACACCGCCGAGGACATGGTGGTGCGGTTGTGGCTGAGCTGCAGCGCTTCCACCGCGCCGCTGACCGCGCCGGTGTGTGCGGCGGCGGTGTTGGAGGTGCCGAAGTCGATCCCCAGCAGCCAGTCCGGCCTAGACATTGATCCCCCTCGTGCTCGAACCCCACTGAATGCGCGCGGCGGCCGGTGCGGCGCGGTCGCGCCCGGGCATCATGTCACGCCGACGTGGCGGCGGTGGCTGCGGCGGTCGGTGGAACATCACGGGTCGGTCCTTCCACAAAGCGTTCTCGGCGGGTGATGGTTGGATGCGCGCCGCGGGCGAAAGGTTCCCGCCGACGAGCACACACCCCCACCGACCCGGCCCGCCTGGGTTTGGGTCTCAGGTGGCGGCGAGGGCGGCGTAGGTGCGTTGCAGCACGATCAGGGCGGCGTCCTCGGCCGCGGTCAGCGTCGACAGCGCCTGGGTGTGCGCCCAGCTCAGCTTCTGCTGCGCGGTCGCCCGCACCTGGTCCGGGCCCACACCGGCGGGGAGGCCGAGCTGCCCGGCCGGGGTGGGGTGTTCGAGGAGCCGGCGCAGTTCGGTGGTGACCGGGGAGCGGGGATCGGCCTCGAGCATGGCCTTGAGGTGTTCGAACAGCACCACGGTGTTCAGTGCGGGGTCGCGGCGCAGCTGGTCCACGACGCCGCGGATCTGGTCCCGGGCGGGGTGGGTGAACGCGAGTTGGTCGAGTTCGCGGATGATCCGGCTGGCCCGGTGCACGGCGGCGAACCGGCCCAGATGCTGCGAGAGCACCCCCCGCAACTGGGGGATCCCCGAGTGCGCGGTCAGCCAGTCGTTGAGGGTGGCGGCCCCGTGGGCGGCGACGTCGCGGCCCGCGGCGATGCCGTATTCGCCGAGCAGATCGAGGAGCCGATCACGCACCGCCGCGGGCACCACGGTGGGGGTGTCGGTGTCGAGGAGATCGAGCACCTCGAGCGGCCCGTATCCGGTCAGCGACGCCAGTGCGCGGGCGTCGGCCTCGGTGAGCGCCCCGGTGTGGGCGGTTTCGGCGAGCAGCCCGGCGATCGGCATCACCGTCATGACGGTGTCGGCGAGCCGGTCCGCCAGGACCCGGGCGTGGGCGATCGCGTGCTCGAGCGGATTGCGCTGCCCCAGTGCGCCTTCCCCGAACCCGTCGGCGCGGGAGAGGACGCCGAGGGTGTTCAGTGGGGTGAAGCCGAGTTGTTTGAGGAAGGAGATCTCGTCGGCGCGGGGGGCGGAGTCGAACAGGAACACCGCGGCGTCGGCGTCGACGGATGCGGTGCGGGTCTGCTCGTACCCGTCGATGAGGACCCGGCGGGTGCGGGCCTCGTTCTCGGCGGTCAGGGTGGCCAGGCCGGGGGTGTCGACCAGGGTGAAGTCGCGGATCGCCGCCGAGGGCAGCCACCGGTGCAGGTAGGCGACCTGCGCGGGGTCGACCCCGAGGTCGGCGGTGTGGCCGCGGGACAGGTGCAGCGGGCGGCGGGAGCCGTCCAGCAGGACCACCTCGGCGCGGGAGGGGGCGCCGTCCTGGTAGACGGCGACGATGCTGGTGGCCTCGAGGGCGGCGGTTTCGGCGACCGGCGCCCCGATCAGGGCGTTGACCAGGGTTGATTTCCCGGCCTTGAGGCGGCCGACGATCACGATCCGCGGCGGGGACCAGAGGACCTGACCAATCCGGTTGGCGTGGGCGGCCAGGTCGGGGGCCAGGGCGGCGAGCGCGTGCAATGCCCGGTCCACGCCGGCGCGCACCGGATCGACGGCCGGTGCGGTGGGGGTGGCGGTCACCGGGGATCCCCGCCTTCCGGGTCGGCGGCGGGTGTGGGGTGGGTGGACAGTTCGGCGATCAGGGCTTCGGCGCGGGTGATGTTGTTCTCGACCACCCGCAGGTTGTTCTGCAGGCGGGTCAGTTTCTTCTCCCGGGTGGCCTTGTCCGCCCGGGCGGTGTCCTCGGCGTCTTTGATCTGCCCCTGCAGGGTCTCGATCGAGGCTTTGACGTGTTCGCGGTAGCGGATCACGATCTCCGGGCGGGCAAGGGCGAGGGTGGATTCGAGCATCCGGGCGGTGGTGGTCTTGGTGGTCGCGATCGTCTCCCGCAACCAGGACAGCAGGTTCGTCTTCCCGGCGCGCATCGCCTTGAACCCGAGGTTGAATCCGACCCAGGCGACGCCGACGACCGCCCCGACGCCCATCATCGCCGAGACCCCGATCAGGCCGCCGAGCATCGACGAGCCCATCACGCCCATGGTGATCATCGACGGGTCGAGCAGGCCCTGCCGTTTCCCGGCGACCTGGTGGGTTTCCAGGGTGCGGTTCGACAACGTCGCGAGGACCTGCTCGGAGATCTCGTGCCAGATGACCTCGGAGGCGAATCGCGGGTGCACGATCTGGGTGTAGAGCTGCTCGAGGAACAGGTTGACCGATCCGGCCATCGCCGCCTGGAAGTCGCGTTCCATCTCGGCGGTGAAATGCTGCGGGTTCCGCCGCAACACCGCCATCCCGTTCTTGTTGATCCGGGTGGTCCACTTCTGCCGGATCCCGTCGAGGCGGCGGTCGAGGTCGTCGGTGGCGTGCTGGCGGATCAACGTCAGATCCCGCTGCAGGTATTGCTCCCACTGCGTCGAGTGGTCCTTGAGGCCCTGCAGTTCGGTCAGCTGCGCGGTCAGATCCGGGATGACCTCACCGCTGCGGGTGATCGCCCCGATCTGGGTGTGCATGTCCGTCGCCAACGTGCGCAGCCCCTCGACCGCGGTCCGCAGCCCGGTGATCGTCGGAAGGTGTTCGGCGATGGCGAGTTTCGCACCGATCAGCTCGCGCAGCTCGGCAATCCCGGACCGCGCCTCCGCGTGGTCGCGCCCCGGGCCGGGTGCCATCTCGGCGGCGATCACCGCCCGCAGACTCGACACCCCCAGCACCGGGACCTGCCGGCCCAGGTGCCGCAGCAATAGTTCCCGGTTTTCGTCGACGATCGGCCGCCAGCGGCGGATGTTCTTGTCGGTCTTGGTGACCACCACGATCAGCGATTCCACCGCGGACCCGGTCTTGTCGATGAACGCCATCTCCGGTGCCGTCAGCGGGGTGGTGGCATCGCACACGATCACCAGCACGCAGGCCTGCGACGCCGACGCTTCCGCCAGGACCGCGTAGGACGGATCCAGCCCGCCGACGCCGGGGGTGTCGATCACGGTGACATTCCCGAGGCGGCTGCCGGTCACGGGGACGATCGCGCGGGTGGGCAGTTCCGCGACCCGGCTGTCGGTGACATGGGCGCCCTCGCACGAGACCCAGTCCGCCAACTCGGCATGCCGGATCTGCTCGGTGCGGCCGGGGAACAGGATCTGCGCCGTCCCCCCGGGGTGCTCGGCGGTCGCCTCCCCGAAGCTGATCGTCGTCGACGTCGTCACGTCCACCCCCACCGGGGAGGCGCCGCGCCACCCCACCAGCGCATTGACCAACGAACTCTTCCCCCGTTTGACCTCGCCGACCACGACCACCGACCGGGTCTGCTCCACGGTTCGGGCCCGCTGCTCGGCGAGATCGCTGATCGCGTCGTACCCGAAGGGGCGCAGGATCTTGCCGGTGATCGAGGAGAGCAGCACCTCGGCGCGCTCACGCGGCGGCACCTCGGCGGCCGGGGAGGCAACAGTGGCCGGTTGCCCGGTCTGGGCTGCGGTGTCCACGCCCCTCTCCCCTTTCCGCCGCGGTCCTGTGTGCGCCCGGGTGGTGGGCGCCGTCGAACCCTAGCGCGACCGGCCCAGGGCCTGCACCGCCAGCCGACCACCCCGCATCACCGGTGGGTGTGACGGAGGCCACCGCAGCGGTGTGGGAACCTTCCAGGCGGTCGCGGCCTCCAACTACCACGACCACACGCTCCCGCCCGGCGACGCCGACACTCGCGGGGGCGGAACAGGGAAGGGACCGACATGAGCATGAGGACCACCACGTGGATGCCGGCGGCGGCCGTGCTCGCCGCCGCGGTGCTGTTGGCCGGCTGCACCGGCACCGACACCACCGCCGAACCGGTCGGCAAATCCGGCGGAGACCAGGCCACGACCGCGAGTGTCGATCCCGCCGCCCTCGACACCGGCAGCTACCCGACCAGCCCGGCCCCGGAGTTCGGGCGGGCCACCCAGGAGACCATCCTCGACGTCGACGGGCAGCGGCTCGCCGAGTTCACCGTCGTCCCCTTCGAAATCGACCCGGAACTGACGGCGGTGAAGATGCCCACGATGGTGATGCGCAGCGGCAAGAACCTCGGTGTCGTCCTCAGCGACGCCGCCGGGGACATCGCCCACAGCCACCAGATGCTCTACGGCTACGTCTCGACCGCGACCACCCCCACCACGAAAACCACCGACCCGTCCCGGTCCGTCGTCCAGGCGGTGATGCGGTTCAACAACCCCGACGACGCCGCCGCCACCGCCCGCGACATCCACCAGAATCTGCTCACCGTCGACGACGGCACCGGCCTCGAGACCGCCGAAAGCATCGACATCCTGCCCCACACCCTGGTCTCGACCGGACAGACGAACTTCAATGCCGGACCCGAGGTGTCGGTGAATGCGTTCACCCCGCACGGCGACTACCTGCTCTACACCTGGGCGAAAGCCCCCGCCGCCGACAAGGACTGGACCGCGAAGGCCGTCGCGACGGCCCTGCAACTGCAAGAACCGCTGATCGACCGGTTCCCGGCCACCCCGACCCGCGCGCAGAACGGTGGCCAGTCCGCGGAGCTACCGATGATCGACCAGGACAAGGTCCTGATCTACGCGATCCCCGAAGACGACGCCCAAGCCCAACTCGGCGACGACATGGCCGCCTACGGGCCCCGCGGCATGGCGCACCGCTCCACCAACCCGCCGCTGACCTACAAGGTCCTCACCGACGCCGGATCCGACCACAACGCCGTCTACAAGACCACCGTCTACCGGGCGAAAGACGACGCCGGCGCCGAGACGATCCTCACCGAGTTCTACAACGACCTGCTCGCCGAAGGGTTCACCGCCGCCCCCACCCCACAGGGTCTGCCCGACGCCAAATGCGCCACCAAGGACACCGTCAACGGCACCCAGGACTACTGCATGGTCGCCAACGGCCGCTACGTCGGCGAAGCCAGCGGCACCGACAACAAGAAGGACGTCGATCAGCAGATCTCCGCGCAGTACCTGATCCTCGAGCACGCCGACCAGAACGCCGAGTAACCCCCGGCCCGGACACGCCAGGCACCGCTGCGCCGGGTGGCTGTGGCCTCGCCAATCCATGGCAGGGCCACAGCCACCCAGAGGCGCTCATTCTCATCTCGGGACCGGCCACCTTCGACTGCCCGACTCCGGGTGTGCCATGAGAGTGGTTGCACGGAAGTCGTTTCCGTCCTGCAACGACGACCGCGGTGGGCGGGGCGCCGTTCTCGTCGTCGCCTGAACGTCCACGGTCCGCGCTGAGCCCCGCATTTCGTGGGGTGCCCCCCAGTACTGTCGTCTGGTCCGTACCCAAGAACGCGAGGAGTGGATCCGTGGCACGCAAGGTCGTAGTGGAGATGGTCGACGACATCGACCGCACCGCCTTCGGCGAAGACGGCGAGAGCATCCACTATGCCGTCGACGGCATCGAGTACGTGATCGACCTGAAGGACGAACACGCGAAGGAACTCCGCGAGACCTTCGACTACTACATCACGCACTCCACCCGGGTCGGCGGCCGCAAACACCGCTCGGACCGGCCGGGCAACGCCACTGTCGGCAAGCGGCCGCGGGAGGAAACGAAGAAGATCCGCGCCTGGGCGCTCAAGCAGGGATACGAACTCTCCTCCCGGGGCCGTATCCCCGCCGAGATCGAGCAGGCCTTCCGCGACGCCCACTGATGCGACCTCACCCGCCACGTCGGTGCGTCGTGGCACGCTATCGGTATGTGTGGTCGCTACGCCTCGACGACGAGCCGGGGGTCGTTGCTCGAGACCTTCGAGATCGACCCCGACCGGGCCGACCCCGAGGTTCCGCCGGACTACAACGTCGCACCCACGAAAACCTCGCCGGTGGTGATCGCCCGCACACCGAAGGACACCGACGATAAGCAGCCGCAGCGGCAGCTCCGCAACCTCAAGTGGGGTTTGACACCGTTCTGGGCGAAGGATCCGAAGATCGGCTCCCGGATGATCAACGCCCGCGCCGAGACGGTGCACGAAAAGCCGGCCTATCGGCAGTCCTTCAAGTCCCGGCGGGCGATCATTCCGGTGTCCGGGTTCTACGAGTGGTTCCCGACCGAGGAGGTCGGCAAAACTGGGAAACCGCTCAAACAGCCGTACTACATCCACCCCGCCGGCGGTGACATTCTGCCGTTGGCCGGGATCTTCGACTTCTGGCGCAACCCCGACGTCCCCGAGGACGATCCGGACGCCTGGCTGGTCACTTTCTCGGTGATCACCACCAATTCCACCGACGACGTGGGGCACATCCACGACCGGATGCCGATGAGCGTGGCCGAAGCGAATTGGGCGGACTGGCTCGACCCGACCAACACCGACGTCGATTACGCCCGATCCCTGATGGCACCCCCGGCACCGGGGAGCCTGGACACCTACCCCGTGTCCAAGGCCGTGAACAACGTCCGCAACAACGGCGAGGACCTGGTGAAGCCGATCACCACCGGCGATGCCCACTGACCACGGGTCCGGCCCGGTGCCGGCCCGGGCGCCTCAGCCGTGGACGTACTCGCGTCGGAATACCGATGGAGGGTCCGCTGTTGAGAAGGCTGACGGTGGCGCGCATACCCCGGGTACCACACCAGAACAGTCGCCGCGAGCGACCACTTGCCGAGAGGCGATATGGCGTCACCATCACCCCGTGACCGGGTAAGACCTGCACTGCGTAGCGTTCCCGGGCGGGTGAGGAGCCGCTGACACCGGGGAAGGCGTCGGCGGCTTTCCTCTGACATCCCGCGCGGGTCTCCCACGGCATGATCGAGAATCTGGGACAGTCGGCGACCTCGCCCGAACCAGACATCGGCGATCACGACTCGGCCATGGTCACTGCTTGCGCCCTTGTCGACCGGGACGAAAAGAGGGCGGCATCACCGCTGGTCCTGAGATTTCACCGAGAAACAGGCCGCCACCCGCCTACCAATCCGCGGAACCCCGCAGATCAGGACCGTGATGGGATCACCGGTCTGGGCAGTGAGTGGCGACCTGCTGCTCGTCGCACAGGTCACCGTAGACCGCCCCTCCGACACGGCCGCGGAAACCCGACGTCGGTGACCCCGAAAGCGATGATGCTGGGCACCCCTGCGGCGGCCGGCACCACCGCATCCGCCTGATCGACCGTGGGTTGCTACCGTCCGACGGTGCATTCTCTCCTCAGCAACCGTGGCCCCGTGTATTGGCGGCGGATCCAGCGAGAAGCCGGCGACCGATGGCTCACCCGGGGCAGCCGGGGACTGCGCGGAATGACCCGCACCCCTCCCCCGATCACCGACCACGAGTGCGCCACCCTCGTCGCGGTGCTCGTCGAAACGACCGGCGGCCGCTGGCCGGAGAACCAGACCCGCATCGCCCGCCTCCTGACCAGACTTGACATCGATGGCAGCGCAATACAAATGGCGGCAACCATCCGATCGCTGACCGCCGATTCCGCCTGGCCCACACGCGCCCACGAAATCGAATCCAGCGCCGCCGAGTGGTGGCACCAGTGGTCCTCCTGACGACGCCAGGGGCCCGTCGCCCGGAATCATGCTGACGGGCCCGCGTCGATAGCGGAGACGGTCACCCCACGCGTGAGCATGTCCGAGACACCGTTAGGATGAGTGCTGTTCCAGCAGCGCATCCCCCCAATTTTGTTCTGCTGGACACCCCCCCGTGCCCCGGCGTCATCCCCCCGATGCCGGGGCACAATCATGCGCACGACGGACGCCAAGGTCGAGCGACGACGGAGACGAATCCGAGTCGGACACCCGTGGGCGACTCCGCCGCGCTTCGCTGCGATCCCGCAGGCCACACGCCGACGCGACGAGACGGCAGAGGACATCGGCCCACAGCCGATTCGGGGCCGCACGGTGGCGACGCCTGAGGAGCAGAACCCGCTCGGCGCTGGGTTCGTGCCGAACCCCGACTCTGCTGCGCTCCGGCCCACCGGTCTCATCCGAGGGCGGATCGCCGGGCATCGAACCCGCCCCTTGCTCTGCACCAGGACCCGCCAGCGATGATCGGCGGTCGGGACTTCGCGCAACACGGCGGCCCGCAGCGTTCTTGCCACTCACGATCGATCAGCCGTACGCCTCGGGTGGGCGGCGCCACCAGTGGGGTCTTCCCTACCCCGCCGCTGGCGCCGAAGCGTCACCATAACACATAATCGAATGTATGTTCGATGAGAAGTTCCGGCACTGGCGACCCACCTATGACCCCAAGCCGTGGCGCACGATCACCCCACCCCAGCCGGTGACGGTCGATCTGGCCACGGCGATCGCCCACGACGGAGGCCGCCTCGCCCACGATCTTCCGCTCCGGGTCCGCGCCGAAGGACTCAACCTCGACATCCAAGTGCCCGGCGTGCTGCATGCCTGGGCGCGCACCTCCCGCGGCTCCTGGCTGGCAGCATGCACCTTCACGGTCCCCACCGGAAACAATCTCGGCTCCCTCGAGGTCACCCAGTGGTGCCCTGCCGCTTCCGTCACGCCGCGCGAAACCGGGCCGCCGAGTACATGATTCCACGACGCCCGACCGTGTCACCCCCACCGATCTGCAGCCTGTCCACCACGACACCCCGGAGGAGGCGACGACGATGAGCACCAGCGACCAGGCGAGCGTCGAGGAACCCGTCGACGTGCTCCGCCCCGGCGACGTGGACGCCGACCTCCGCGAGGACATCGAAGCCCTGTGTCTGTGCGCCCTGCTCTGGGCACCGGCCGACACCGCCGCACGGGCGGTCGCCATCGTCGAAACCACCGACTTCCACCGCCCCCTCCACGCCGAGCTCTATGGTGTCATCGCCGCACTCGTGCGAGAGGGAGCACCTCACGGCGCCGCCATGGTTGCCACCGCCCTCGAGCGCGACGGCGAACTCGCCGGCCACCACGGCATCCGCATCGCCCGTGCCCTCACCGACATCGCCACCGCGGGAGCTGATCCGGTCTCTCTCGGCTACTACGCCAAAGCCGTCGTCACCCGCGCCTACCGGCGCGGCTACCACGAGGCCGCGCAATCGATGGCCCAAGCGGCGGCCGAACTGCCCGACGATCAGCTCTTCGAGCACCTCCTCGCCATCGGCCGCGAACGCCGCACTGCCAGTCGGCGGCTCATCGCCCTTCGCGCCGCGGAGATCTGACACCTGGCAGCCGTTGCTCGGATTGCCCCGTTGACCCACAGATATGGAAACATACCGATCTGCATGTTTCATCAACGGGGAGGGCGGACATGGGGCAGGGGGATGACCCGCGCATCAGGGTCATGGGCAGTGTGATCTGGAGGTGGAGCAGATTCGACGGTCTCGCCAATCATCACTTGGAGCAGATTCTGCAACGGGGAGGCTTCCTCGACGGTGACATCACCGACCCGGAAGCTGTCAACCGGGCGGTACGCGTCGCCGTCGAAAACCCTGCCACTGTCGCAGAACTCGACGACTGGGCGCAACGTGCCGCCAATCGGTGCGCCGGCGCACCCACCTCGGACCTTCGGTTGGAGGACTCGATCGGCTACCTCACCGAACGCCTCGACGCCGTCCCGTTGACCCCCGAGATGATCGATGAGTGCTTGCGCAAGGTCGCGGCCGTTGATGATCAGATCGTGGGGGCCAAGGACCTACCCGAGCTGGCGCACCCGGACGCCACGACGACCGCATTGCTGTGGAGATACGTCGAGGCCCGGGGCAGGGTGCTCGCCGCCTCACTCTGACTCGGCCGCGGCGGCGGGCTGACCCGGGGGCCTTGGGACCGTGGACATGTGCAGGTGTCCGGAGACAGTGCTGGTGTCCGGGAGCGCGCCGCGCAGTTCGGGTTTGGAGATGAGCCGATCGGCGGCGTGCCAGATCGTGTTCGGCTGAATCTCCCGCCCAGTGCCACTTCCCGACCTCGACACCAAGTTCCCAGGGCGTCACCCCGGCGGCGGGGCGCACCGGCCGTTCATCATGGTCGGGCGCACGAACGGATGCGGTGGACACCGTCTGTGCCCGCGGACAGGGGTGGGCAGGACCCGGCGGCATCAGGAGTAGGACAGGAGGCAGCGCCGAACTCGGGTTCGGGTCGAGTCTCCCGGGTGACGCTGCTGTGCGTGGGCGACCGGCACCGCTCCGGTTGTCAGTGGGCGTCGGCGAAAGCCTGCTCGATGTCCGCGGGTATGCGTCCGCGGGAGGAGATCTCGTACCCGTGCTGGACAGCCCACTGGCGGATTTCCTTGGCGGTGCTTGTGCTCCGGTTTCGTCGGGGTCGGTGTCTCGGCCGTTGTTCCTGCACGGGCTGCTCGGTCGCGGGGCTCTCGTCGGTCTCGTCCGTCTCCTTGCCCGGCTCCCCTTTTCCCTTACCCGCTCGCTTTCCGTCTGTGCGGCCCCGTTCGTTCGCCGCGGACCCCTCCCCCTCACGGTCCTTGGTCTCGCCCTCGTCCGGCTCGACGAGGTGCAACCGGCGGATATCGCCGGACCTGCCCAGTGCGCCGGCTCCAGTGCCCACATGCCCCGCCAGGCTCTCACCGCCGGAGTGGAGCCGGCTGGTCAGCGAATCGATGTGTGAGGTGACCGCAGTGATCGCCGCGGCTTTCGCGGAGTTCATCAGCTCTCCCCGAACGGTCTCGCAGAGCTTGGCGACCTCCGGGGAACTGGTGAGCGTCGCGGTCCCTCGCCCCAGCAGGTAGCCCGCCCCGAGGGCCACTACCACCTGGCCGCTGGTTTTCATCGTCGTCACCCCGCAAATGCCGAGCTGTCGTCCGCGTACCTCGGTTGGCGGGCGGGAAGGGTGTGTGTTGGAGCCGTGCCCGGCGCGGGGTGCGTATACGGGTGCTTACCCGGGGCCGGGACGCCTAATCATCGGTACGCAACGTCCGTGGACGGTGGGTCGAACGGATGGCGTCCCCCGATCGCGCATGGCGGTGCGCGTCCACGCTGATCTCGGCTGGCACAGCGGTGCTCAGCAGGAGTGCAGGACCTGGCTCATCGCGTCCTTCTCCGCCTGGGTCACCCACAACCGGTAGAGGGCTTTGACGTCGACCTGCCGGGCAACGTAGGTGCACCGGTAGGCCTTGTTCGGCGGCAACCACGATGCAGCGTCCGAATCGGACTTCTGCGAGTTGGTGGGTCCGTCGACGGCCTGCAGGTTGCGGGGGTCGTTGGCCAGGTCGCGGCGCTGCTCCGGGCTGAGCTGCTGGGCCCCCTTCTGCCACGCATCGGACAGGGCGACGACGTGGTCGATCTGGACAGCGGTGGAGGTGTCCTGCCCGCGGACGAACGCGATGGTGGTGCCGGTGTAGGTGTCGTGCAGGGTGCCGGTCGCCACCACACAGTCCCGGGTGCTGGTCTTGTAGGTCAGATCGACCAGGTCCCGGCGGAGGATGTCGTTGCGGGTGTCGCAGCCGTTGTGGCCGCCCTCGACACCGTTGTCGTCGGACCAGGACGGGCCGAACTGCTCCCGGGTGTACCCGGCGGAGCACGGCCCTTGACCGCGAGGGTGTCGAGCTTCGCCAACGCCGGCGCCGCATCGAACACCGGTGCTCCCCCGAGCGACCCGGCGCCCGGGTCCGCGTCGGCGATCGCCGAGCACCCGGTCAGACCGAGCACGGTGACCGCACCCAACGCGAGCAGGGCGGTCCGGGGGCGTGCGCGCATGCGACTGTTCTCCTGTTACCTGTGTGACTGATGGTGCACGCAAGTATTGCGGACACCTCCGACAGGCTCGGCGATCGGGGTCGGCGCGGGGTTCATGGTGTCACCGGTGCAATCATCTCCGTCGAGGATGGTCATGCCCTCATCGAGTCCTTGGTGGACAGCCCGAGAGCATTCCCCACTCCGGGTCCAGCTGAGGTTCCTCGCACCAGCGACCTGAACCGCCGTGTCCGCGGCACGACGCCGCAATGGCCTTCCACGGTGATACATGCGGGCGTGGTGACCCACCAGAAGGGAACCTCTGGATGCGTGTCCGCCGGACGCGGATCAAGGCGGGCGAGGCGCTCGTCGGGTGGTCGCCCGGCCACGGATCGCACCGCGTCGGCGGCATCGGCCGGACGACCCCGACGGTCCGGCCGGTGGTCGAGGGTGCGGTACACGCATCCTCCACCGCCGACCTCGGCCGCATCCGCAGGTCACGCGGGCGCCGGTGAGTGTGAATCCCTCGTGGGCGAATTAATCTGGTCGGTTGTTTAATTTCACAGACTGGGAAATCCGGATTTATGTGAAACGCGGCCGACTGGTCCGTCCGATAAAAGAAATAAGCGCGAAACAACGTTCGCGTGGATACCCGACCACAGCAGAAGGAGTGAAATCTGCATGGGTTCTGCAGGAATTGATTTCAACGTCGCTCTCGAGGCGTTCCTCCATTGGCTTCAGTTGAGCTTCGGCATCGGCGGCGGCATCGGCTGACCGCCCGCAGCGCCCGGAACACCGCACCGTAGGACGGGAAGCGGTGGTGCTCGGCTCGCCAACAGGTGAGCCGAGCACCACGCTGAACTGCGCAAACTGCAATGTCTGCCAGGCCCGGCGGCACGCCGGTGTCGAACCACCCGTCGGGGAGCGGTCGGACCGGCCCGAGCGGTTCATGCTGGTGCGAGGCCCGGTTTCCGTCGACGGTTCGGAGCGCTGATCCGGACGGTCGCACACGTCCGGGACGGGTCCGAGAAAATTGTTCGCGCGGCGCCGAAATATTCGCGTGGAGCCGAAATTTCTACCGCCTGAGCGCTCATTACCTGAATTGCGAGGGTGACACTATTCGAGGTGGTCGGAAATGAGATGCGGGGCACAATTCGCGGGCTTCGCGGCAAGCGCGGCACGTCACTGAACCCCGGGCGCATCACAGCTCCCCACCAAAGCACATGAGCACACGAGCACACGAACGACGAGACGGGAAAGGGGTGGCCAGATGAGTGCTGCACCGATGAGCCGGATGGTGTCCTTCGAACTGCGCTGGTACAGCCACGGCGGCGGCCCGGAAGAGACGATCCTGGCGGACTTCGGGATGAGCCCCACCGAATTCTTCCGGGAACTGCACACCAACCTCGAACTCGACCCGCCGACGCCACTGCAACCGAAATTGGTCGAGACGATGAAGGCCGTTGCTCGCCGACGGCTGTGGGCAGGCTCCTGACCACACCGGCACCGATCAACCCGGCCCCGCCGCGGCGGCTGGGCACCCGGAAGCGGTCCCCGCCGGAGGGTCTCCCGTCGGTGACCGAAGGGCCCCGGGTTCGCAACCGCGCGGTGTCCGGGCACGCGGGAAACGCGACATCAGCGCATCACGACCGCGAAGAGCGCGAAGCGTTGTGGATCAATCGTTTTCGTAGCACCGGTGCCGGAAAGGGCTCATGGGATTCCGGCCCCGCGGGCGGCGGGTCCGGGAGCGGTGCCCGCGCGGTAGCTCCGTTGCTGTCGGAGCTTCGTTGGGCGGGACACCTGCCAGGTGTGCACCCCCACGCGGTATCCCCCCGAGCCGGGTCGGCGGCGGAGACGTCATCGTCAGTGTCGAGGTTGGTCTGGGCGGCGAGGTCCGAGCTTTGGGGGGTGTGACCGTCGATGTTCCTGGAGGGAGTCGATCTCTCGGCGGAGACCTCGTCGAGGCGGCGCCTGGCCTTCGCCAGCAGGGCCCCCGGGTTCGAGAATGCCGACTTCCAGGCACCCCTGGTCACCAACCGGTCGGTGACCTCCCGATCGACCGGCGACGGCGTGCCCGCGCAAGAGGCCGCGGAGTCGTCCTTGCTTGTCCGCAGAACTCGACGCCGAATGGAACAAGCACGCTCGAGCAGCGGAATCCCTTGCGGGCCATGCGTTACAGCGCTCGAGCGTCGTGTAGTCAGCCGTCACAACGGGGTAGCGTCGCGTTGCATTGCAGGCGTACCGCTTCCGCCCCACCTTCATGCTCCTGTGACCGAAACGTTATAATTTGGTTATGAGTTCGAATCTCAGGGTGTCCATCGGAGCGAGTGCGGTGCGGCGCGTACCCGGACGAAGAGAGCACCGGCGCAGCGAAGTCCCGCTCGCGGGCCGTCGGCACCGACGGATCCCACCCGGAGGAACTCGCCGCGGAAACGGTCGGCACCCTGCTCGCCGAGCATTCCGGCGACGACCACCCGCCGGCCGTCGCCCACCAGGATCACCAGCAGGCCGGCGTGGTGCGGGCGGCGGCGGCCCGGCACCAACTCCACCACGTGCAGGTGGTACCCGCGGAGACGGCGGCGCTGCGGCTGCTCGAGGAGACCGGTGTACTCGGAGACCACAGGACCGGTGTCCTCCTCGACCTCGCCGGCTCCGGACTCACCATCACGGTGCTGGGCCGGTCCACCGCCACGGTGCTGTCCCGGACCCGCACCGACGAGATCCGCGGCGATCTCATCGACGAACTCATCCGCGACCACCAACTCGACCAGCACCACCTCGGCGAACCCACCGACCCGTTCTCCCACTATCAAAGGCGGCGATTGTCGTGGACTCTCTGACGACTTCATTGGTCAGATCAAGCTTCAAATCCGTCGGAGCGTCCCCAGGGGGCGAGAACGCCTTCGCGCGAGCCTTCTATGCCGTCCTGTTCGCCTCCAACCCCGAGATCCGCCAACACTTTCCGGCCGCCATGGACGACCAGCGCGACCGACTCATGCACGCCATCGGATACGTCATCGACCAGCTGGACACACCCGGCGAGGTCCTGCCGTTGCTCGCGCAACTCGGACGTGATCACCGCAAGTACGGCGTCACCGATGACCACTACAACGCCGTCGCAGACGCACTCATCACGGCGCTGGCCAACCTGACCGGGACCGAACTGTGGACCGACGAGACCGAGCGCGCATGGCGCGACGCGATCGCCCTGATCGTCGCCACCATGACCGACGCGGCGAACGCCGAGCAGGGGCCGCCCACCTGGGTCGGCACCGTGATCAACCACCACCGAGTCCTCGACGACCTTGCCATCGTTCGTCTCCAACTCGACCAGACCATGCCGTATGTCCCCGGTCAGTATGTGAGTGTGCAGGTACCCACTCGCCCCCGGATGTGGCGTTACCTCTCCTTCGCCACCCCTCCCCGCCCCGACCGGATCGTCGAATTCCATGTCCGCCGCGTCTCCGGTGGCTGGGTGAGCCCCGCGATCACAACAGACACCCGCATCGGCGACACCTGGCTGATCGGCTCCCCGCTCGGCGGCCTCGGCGTGTCACGGCGGCCGGGTCGACGTCGCCTGATGATCGCCGAAGGGACCGGAATCGCGCCGCTGCGGGCGCAATTGCTGGATATGCCCCGACTGGACGACACTCCCCGGACCCATGTGTTCGTCGGCGGGACCTACCCGTGCGACCTCTACGACCTCGATATCCTGTGGGGGCTGTCTCGGACCTGCCCGTGGCTCACCGTCGTCCCGGTCATCGAAAACAGCGACAACCCGTGGTGGGTCTCGGGAAACACCCAGAATCCGGCCGGGATGCACGATCTGCTCACCGGCCAGCTCGGACGCGTCGTCGCCACGTACGGGGACTGGACCGATCACGACATCCAGGTCGTCGGCTCACCGTCCATGGTTCGCGCCACGAAGTACCAGCTGATGGCCGCGGGCGTCGATTCCGCCGACATCTGCCACGATCCCTTGTACTGAGAGGTGGATCGGGCACTGCGGAAGTTACTGAACAGTCACGTAGGGTGAGCGCCGACCGAGTTGCCCTCGATTCCCGTCAGGAGCGTCATGAGTGCCCGCCCCCCGATCGGCAGCGTCGGCGAACGAATTCTCCAGTGGAAGTTCGGAACACAGGAGCGCGCCACCCGGTTCTACTCCGACCAGGTGCTCGATCACCTCAATCCGGCGATGATCGAGTTCGTGGGCCGTCAGGAGATCGCGTTCGTGGCGACCGCCGACGCCGACGGCGAGTGCGACAACAGCCTGCGCACCGGCGAACAAGGATTCATGCACGTTATCGACCCGCGAACGCTGGCGTATCCGGAGTACCGCGGAAACGGGGTGATGGCGAGCCTCGGCAACATCGCCCAAAACCCGCACGTCGGGATCCTCCTCGTGGACTTCGTTCGTGACCTCGTCGGCCTGCACATCAACGGTTCCGCTCGGATCGTGGAGGACGAGGACCTGCGGGCCGCGGTGCCCGACCTGCCCGCCGATCACGGCGGTGGCCGTCTGTCCGAACGGTGGGTGGTGATCACGGTGCAGGAGGCGTACATCCACTGCCGCAAGCACATTCCCCGCATGGTTCCGGCGCCCCGGCACCGCTGCCGGGGAACCTACAATGCCCCACGCAAGGGCGGTGACTACTTCGACGCGAAATCGACTCCACGCCAGGACGAGTCGGCGAGCACCACGGTCGGCGTGCAGCGGTCGGCCACCCCTGCGGAGTCGACGATCCGTGACGCGACAGCCGACGCCGGCGACCACTGAACACGGATCTTTCACCTCGTCCTGGAGAACTGAGCGATAGCCCCGTGCAGCGCCCAGGCTGTGCGCGGGCACAGGCAGTTCCGCACCCCCGTCGATCAGGTCACCCGGTACACGCTCGACGCCCCGGTTCCGATCCTCGCAACTACGCCCGTCACACCCCGCTGACCACCTGTTGAGCGGCCGCTCGGTCATTGTTGCGGAGGCGGTACGCGCGTAGCGTCGACGGTGCGGATCGAGAGAGTAATCGGATTGCGGTGAAGAGCTCGAGAAGCAGAGATCCGGCCGAGAATGCGAGAGCATTCCCGGCCGAACCCCTGTCCGGGGCACTCCCGGAACCCATACGTTCGGACCCCGACATCGGTGACGTACCCGCGACCCCTCGATCTGCGCCGGTTGCAGCGGCAGCGCGGCGCTGTGGGGTGGGGCCGGATACACCCGCCTCTCCACCCGAGTCCCCGACCGGTGCGGCCGGGCAAGGTCCGGCTCTGGCGTGTGCCGGACTCGCTCAGGGGATGGCTCCGCCACCGCCCGTCATCTGGTCGAGGATCGCCTGCTGTGCCTGCATTTCCTCCTCCTCGGTGATCTCACCGCGTTCCCGGGCCTCCTCGAGTTCCTCGAGCGCCCGGCGGGCGCGCGCCGGATCGTGCAACTCCTGCTCGACCTGCCGCTGGATCAACTCCGCCAGCGAGATCACCCCCTTGACCGGTTGCAGCGGCAAGGTGACGATGAACGAGAACAGACCCATCCCTTCAGCCCTGCCCCTCCGGCTTCGGGGCGACCACGAAGTCGTACGCCGCCTGCGGTCCGAGCAGGCGCATCTCCACCCGCCCGTCCCAGTCCTGGGCCAGCTCGCCGAGCACCCGTTCGAGCTCGTCCTGACGCTCGACGTCGGCGAGGATCGCCACCTGCACGGCCTCCTCCTCATGCGTGGGTTCGCGCACGTTCACCGAAGCGGCGAGGTCGTCGAGCGCCTCGACGACCCTGCGGGTGTCCCGTTCCCGCTTGGCGGCGATCGCGTTGCTCACCAGCTCCCCCAAGGCCATCCGTGCATCGCGACTGGCGTCCTCCGACTTGTCGCGGATCTCCTCACGCAGCGCCGCCGCCCGATCGTCCTCGTCGAGGATCTCCCGCAGGATCGCCTGCTCCACGTACCGGCCCTTCACGATGTACTGGGCCTTGCCCTCCAATTTCTCGAGAGCAGCACCGAACTCGCCCGCGTGCGCAGAGAGCAGTTCCTCCCGCACGGCGTCGGCGTCGCTGAGCACCGCACCGAACCGCAGGGGCAGCACCGGCGCCACCCCGGCCACCCCGTCCAGCAGGTCCGCATGCGCCCGCAGGTCCCCAGGTTTACCGAGCGCCCGGTCCACCGACAGCCCGCTCACCAGGGCGGCAATGTCACCCTGCGTGACCACCTCGACGGTGCCGTCCGCGACCCCGGTCGCATCGTCGGCGACCTCGACGCCGGCCGGGACGATGCCGTAGACATACACCCCGGTCGTCTGCTTCGTCTGCTCCGAGGTGGCCATCACCGGTCACCCCGCGTCGATTTGCGCGACACTCGTTCCCGCTCCGGTTCTTCCTCTTCCTCCCCACCCCCGAAAAGGCCGCCGAGCTTGTCCCCGGCCGATTCGAGCGCACCCTTCGTCTTGTGCTTGGCAGCGCCCTCGGTGGCGCCGGAGACGATCTCGGACAGCCCCTTCGGTTCGCTGCCGATCTCGAGCCGGTTCACCGCCTCCGCGAACCGCAGATAGGTGTCGACGCTCGCGACGACGACGCGGGCGTCGATGGTCAGCAGTTCGATGCCGACCAGCGAGACCCGCACGTACGCGTCGATCACGAGGCCCTTGTCGAGGATGGTGTCGATGACGTCGGCGAGACTACTCGAGCTCGGTCCACCTGCCGTGGTCATGCGCGTGCTCCCGTCCTCCGCCGCGGTGTTGCCTTCTTCGCGGCAGCCTTCTTCGCGGGGGCCTTCTTCGCAGGGGTCTTCTTCGCAGGGGTCTTCTTAGCTGCGGCCCTTTTCACGGGAGCCTTCTTCGCGGGGGCCTTCGCAGGGGTCTTCTTAGCTGCGGCCCTTTTCACGGGAGCCTTCTTCGCGGGGGCCTTCTTCGCGGGAGCCTTCTTCGCAGCGGCCTCTTGGGGACGACGCCGGCGCGGCTCGGGACGACGCCGACGCGGCTTGGGCTCCTCCTCAGGCTCTTCCTCCTCCGTCTCCTCCTCAGCGGTCTCGTCCTCGGGTTCTTCGTCCTCGTACTCGCCGGACTCGTCCTCCGGCTCCTCCTCCGGTTCTTCCTCCTCGTACTCGCCGGACTCGTCCTCCGGCTCCTCCTCCGGTTCTTCCTCCTCGTACTCGCCGGACTCGTCCTCCGGCTCCTGCTCCGGTTCTTCCTCCTCGTACTCGACGGACTCGTCCTCCGGCTCCTGCTCCGGTTCTTCCTCCTCGTACTCGCCGGACTCGTCCTCCGGCGCCTCCTCGGGTTCTTCGTCTTCGTACTCGCCGGACTCGTCCTCCGGCGCCTCCTCGGGTTCTTCGTCTTCGTATTCGCCGGACTCGTCCTCCGGCTCCTCCTCCGGTTCTTCCTCCTCGTATTCGCCGGACTCGTCTTGGTCCTGCGGCTCTTCGTCGTCGGCCGGTTCCTCGTTGTTGTCCTCGGATTCCTCGGGTTCGACGACTTTGCCGTCCCGAATTTCTCCGCGCCACCCCTCTACCTCGTCGGGAT
Organism: Rhodococcus koreensis; assembly: GCF_900105905.1. Lineage (GTDB taxonomy): Bacteria > Actinomycetota > Actinomycetes > Mycobacteriales > Mycobacteriaceae > Rhodococcus_F > Rhodococcus_F koreensis. The sequence goes on from NZ_FNSV01000005.1 coordinate 316,303, forward strand.
GGAGAACGGACTGGGTCATGACGTGACGCCCGAAGTGCTTCAACTCCAGTCGCGCTCGCCGACCCTGTGCCCGCCACAGGTTTCCGGTCCTCTCGAACAAGCCCTTCGGGTGATACTCGAGGATCAGAACGATGCGGGTGAGATCGGGGGTCACCTCGTGGAACGTCACCGCACCGTCGATGAAACCCTTGGCACCCTTCGACCGCCACACGATCCGCTCATCCGGGACCTGCTCGAGGATCGACGCTTCCCAGGTGCGATGCGACAGGAAGATCTGCGCTTTCCACTCGAGCTTTTCGTCCGCTTCCTGCTCGACCCGTTCGACCTTCTTCATGAACGACGGAAAGTCGGCGAACTGGGTCCACTGGTTATAGGCAAGTTGGACCGGGACACCGACATCGATCGTTTCGACGATATTGGTCAACTTGAGCTTCTTGCCCTTACCGCCACCGCCGCCGCCGGTGACCGCGTCCTTCACATCCGACGCCGTCTCCTTCACCTTGTCGGTCAGCCCGGAGAACAGCGACTTGCCGTCACCGTTGCCGTTGCCGTTGCCGTTGCCGTTGCCGTTGCCTTTGCCGGTGACCGCGGACAGCAGGCTGCCACCGCCGCCCTCGGCGTAGTCGGTCAGCCGGCCGGCCGCACCCTGCACCTTGTCGGACACGGTGGACATCGCCTTGTCGGTCACGGTGCCGAGCAGGCCCTGCGCCGCCTTCTGCAGGGGTGAGATCGATGCGGCCTCACCGGACGCACCGGAGACGTTCTTACGCAGCTTCTTCGCCGCGCTGTCAAGATTCGAGGTCATCACTGATCACTTCCGGGTGCGTCGTACGGGTATGGAATCGGTCGTCGCCTTCGCGCGTGTCCTGCGGGCTCGGGACAGCTCGTCCTCGTCCTCGTCGTCATCCTTCGACGGCGACCGCGACCGGGACCGGGTGGGCCGGGAACCACCGCCCGCGGAGGACCGGCGGCGCGGGGTCGGCCGCCTGCGGGCGCGGGGCGTCTGTTCGGAATCGTCGTCACCGGGCTCGTCGGCGCCCTCGTCCTCGTCGTCCTCGTACTCGTCGTCCTCGTACTCGTCGTCGGGTTCCTCGTCACGGGCCCGCTTCGACTTCCTCTTCCCGCCCGCTGCCTCGCCGAGGCCGCCGAGGAGGTTCTCACCCGACTGCAGCCGGGTGTTGAGCGAGTCGATGCGCTGGCTGGCCGCGGTCACCGCGGCCGCCTTCGCGGCATTCATCAATTCCTTGCGGACCGTCGCACCGAGCTTGGCGACCTCGGGGGAATCGGCGAGCAGCTTGCGGCCCTCGTTGAGAACACCCAGCGACCCGCCGGGAAACCGTCTGCTGGCTCCGAACCCGGCGAGCATCAGCGCCAGCTTCATCTTGTGCGTGCGGCCCAACATGTAACCGGCACCCACGGCCATGGCCATCTGGCCCTTGCTTGTCATCGCCCAACCCCTTCGTCGAGTGGATGTGGTGGTGCACCTCGGCGCCGACGTCGGTCTGTGAGCGGATCCTGCGCGGTGGGGGGCGCATTCCGCCGACTACCCCGCGGCGGGGCCACTCAATCGGCCGCCCACCGCAACACCGCAGTTCGGCCGCGAAACGACCCGACCGGTCGGTGGATCCTGCGGACGACGACTTCCACTAAGCACACCGAGGCCACCGAGCTGCCACGCATTCCGGGGGCCTGCGGGAATCCGGCGTAGCCCGCCCGGATCCGGGTACCCGCTCACTACGTTGTCCCGGGGCTCGCGCCAGACCCGCCGGGGCAGCCAGCCCCGGCTCGGTCGCCAACCCCTTCGGCCGCGGGGCGCCCAACGTCGCACGCGCCGAGGCCGAGTGTTCGCCCACCCCGCCCCGGCCGCGTGCGGCCCTCCCATAACCTCACGAACCACTGCCACACACACGTCGCTCCGGTCGTCGATGCCGCAGAGCTCGCCGTGGGCGGGTCCTCACACATGCCCGATGTGCCGGTGAGACCGAGGAAACCGTGTCGGCGCACCCGGCCGCGCCACTACCCTCTGACCATGGGAATCGGCGGCGAGGCGCGAGCGCTCGCCCGTTTTCAGTACCGGCTGATGCGGCTCCCGTTCGACCTCATCGATACCACCGTGATGCGGTTGATCTTCGATGACGGTGCCCTAAGCCGGTTGGTGTACCAGCGGGCGCTCATCGAGTGCGATCGGGCGGTGGCGTTTCTGCTCGACGACGACTCCGCGGCCGCGCACGCCGAGATGCTCCACCGGCGCAGCGCTACCGTCCGTTACGCCGCCGCTCGACAGCGGCGGCGGAACCTCGCCACCGACGCGGTGCTCGACGGTCACCGGGCCCGGTTCCGCGACCGGCAACACCGGCCCACCGTCGACCCCCAATGACCGATCCTGATTCGCGACGGGCACCGAGGCAGACAAACTATCGGAAATTTTATACCGTTGCGCAACAACGCATTTAGGGGACTGGTCGCAGCGTCCGCTTGCGTGCTCACGGCTGCAGTGCCGCCGAGGGCCGCGCCATGTTCGGGATGCTGTCGGTCCTGGCCGACTACATTCGGCCCATTCCGCCGTTTCACCTGCTGTTTATCGGGGCAATCGTGACATGTTCACAAGAACGGGTGCCCGAATCGGCGCCCAGCGTAGGGCAGTTTCGCTACCCGTTCGCTGCAAGAGTCGGGGACTCTCAGAACGAGGTGAGCATCATGAAGAAGAAGATCGCGGTCCGCACAGCCATCGCGTCGGCAGTCATCGCGCCCGCGATGATCTTCGCGGGCGGCACCGCCGCCGCGGTACCGGCACTGAGCGCCGGGGCATCCGGCGAGGTGGTGGTGACGGTACCCGCCGGCGAGAACTGGACCTGCTTCGGATTCGACTCGGGCTTCAACTTCAAGACCGGTGCGTTCGGACCCGGGGTTGCGGGCAAGCTCAGCGGTTTCGCGAAGGGAAACGCGACCGTATTCTGCTTCGGCGCCGCGGCGCCGTTCTTCTTCACCGGCAGCGTGGCGGTGACGTAACCCAACTCGGTCGGTCGCCGGAGGCACGGTCTCTGACTGGTTCGTCCACCGGCCAGGGCCGGCCTACCCGGCGGAGTCTGGCGTGCTCGGGTCGGCAGTGAGGTCGTCGGTGTCGGCGAAGACCAGGCGCCCGTCGTCGAGGGCGACCGCCCACCGGTGCACCGGAGCCCAGGCGTGCCCGCGCTCCTCGGTGTCGGTCAGCTCGGCGTAGTCCTCGATGATCCGACCGGTCTGCGCCGGTTCGGACCGCCGGCGCACCAGCATCCGCGCGCCCGCACCGAGTGGACCGGGTTCGGGTCTCGGACTGTGATCCTTCTTCTCGGGCATCGGTCTGCGCCTTCCGCTCGGCCTACCTCCGGATCGTAAGCACCTCTCCGACGAAACCTCATACGAGGCGCCTCCAGGGCCTAGCGACCGACAACGATCCGACCGGACTCCGGTGGTTGCGCCTTAGCCAACGGCGGTTCCCATTGCTCGCTCGGCGAGCACCAGCTCACTACCTTCCAGCGGACGGGGAACGCGGTCAGGCCCGGGCCCGACGCGAAGCGCTCGGGAGGAGCCTGAAACCCCGGCGCCCGGCGGAGTGCACGATGATGATGCGCATGCGGACGAAGTTTCACGACCAACTCGACGTCCTGACAGACCGATTGGCGCTGATGTGCCACTTGGCCGGTGAGGCCATAGGAGTTGCTACAGATGCCCTCGTCCAGGCCGACCTGTCGCTGGCGGAGCGGTGTTCGACCTCAATGAGCAAATCGAGGGGGCGCGGGGAGAACGCCCTGCCCGCGGTGCGGCCGGTGACCTTCGCCTGCCCGGACGGGCAGATCGTCATCCCGACCGGAGACAATCCGTGGCTCACCCGCTCGAGGGCACCGTCCTCGCCTTCGAAACCGGAAACATCACCGCGTCGACGCGCACGGGCTGGTCGGTGCTCACGATCGGCCGCGCCCGACTGTTCGCCGGCACGGACGGTCTCGACGGATTCGACGATCCCACCCGCTCCCCGTGGAGCGGGTCTGCCGACGATTGTTACCTCCTCATCGACATCGCCTCGCTCAGCGGCCACCGCACCACCCTGCTCCGCCCCACCGGTGACCACCGCTGACGACTTTGGGTGCCGGTTCACCGCAGGTGCAGGCTCCTGGCCTCTCGAAGACGACCCGTCAGGCCGTGACCGCGCCGATCGAGGCGCAGCCGGGACACAGGACACCGTCACCGATCTCCCACCCGTTCAACCGGGCCATCGCAGCGGCGAAGGACCGCTCTACCTCCCGCGACCGGTACACGTGATCGCAACGGCTGCAAGAGAAAACGGTGTGCGGCGGGCGCATGGTTCTCACATCGCCTCCCGTTCACCGAACAGTATCTGCTGCCACCAGTTCGCCAGCGGGCTCGGCTCCGGCCAGCGCACCGATTCACCCAGCACCAGCGGGGCCTCGACCGTGGGATCACCGAACTGTTGCTGCTGATGTCGATCGTCGTGGCGCACAGCAGCACACCTCCCCTCGACTCCGGCACCCGTCACCCGACGAGCGCAGTCACTGTGCACACCAGAAATTAGCACTCGACCCTCCCCAGCGCCATCATTGCCATCCAGTTGCGCATGCATGCGGAAATTGATAAGCAATGATTGCGAGTGCTCATGTCGATGGCACCCCACGCGCTCTCGAATCGGGCTTTGCTGGCGCAGAGACGTTTTGCTCTGTCTCCTCGACGCGAGATTCCGGCCCGGTTTCGAGATTTGCGATGGCTGGAAAATAACCCAGATACGTATTCGCGGCGTCGCCCGCAGACTCGCCGAGCTCCCGTCTCGCCCGGCCGCCGCCGTGTCGACAGAGTCGCCGTTCCCCGGTCCGATGAAGGAGGATCATGACCACCGCCGCCCGTCCGTTCGCCTCCGAACCCGCGCGCAATTCCTCCCCCACTGCTCCCACCCCGCGCCTCGGGACGTGCCTGTCCGATGCGGCGATCATGTTCGGTGCCCTGTCCATCGTGATGTTCTGGATGTTCGGGTTCGGCATCATCCTCGGTGGGGCCGCCCTCGTCACCGGCGCATTGAGCCTCCGGCGCCCGGACGTCACCGACGACAAATCCACATCCCTGGAAGTGCTTCTCGGCGTGCTCGCCGGAGTGTTCGGCATCGCGGCAGGTCTGATTTTTCTGGTCTGCGCGCTACCCCATTTCTGACAACTCACGCGTGTGCGCGCACAAGGACGTCGCCGTCCGACCGGCGCCGTAGAGACCATGATTCACCAGTCGAACGGTCGGGGATCGCTCACTCGACGAGGCCTAGGAGGCCGCTGAACAAGACGGTTCTCGGGGGACCCGGCGACAGGCGGAATTCTCGAGGGCGTGCGCATGTGAACGCCGGATCGTGGTTGTGTAGGGCTCGCCGGACCGTGACAGGCGGGTAGCGGTGGTCGGTGGGGCCGGTGATGTCGTCGGTAGGCACCGGTGGGACCGCCGTTTCAGGTGGTCTGCGGTGTCAGGGCCCAGATTCCTGCGGTTCGGACGAGGCCGCGGCCGACGAGGGTGCGCAGGTTGAGCCCGGCGGTGCGGCGGGTGAGCCAGGCGTGGTTCTTCTCGGTGCCCCGGTAGCGGAGTTTGAGGCGGCGGCCGCCGCGGCTGGCGATGTGGGAGACCACGCGTTCCACGTTGGGTCGGTTCTGCCGGTACTTCTCCCGCAGTTCGGGTTTCGCGGCCCAGTCGGCGCGGGCCCGGCGGAGCAGAGCATCGCGTTCGTGCAGATCGAGGGTGCGACCGGATTTGGAGGTGGTGCAGCGCGCGGAGAGCGGGCAGTCGCGGCAGAGCGCGCCGAAGATCACGTGGCGGGCCTTGGTGATCGGGCGGGTGTTGCCGGCCGGGCAGGTCACCGTCCCCGCCGGCTCGTCGACGGTGAAGTCGTCGACAGTGAATCCGCCCTCCACCGCGGCGTGCAGCGGCTTGGGCTTGATCACCGCGTCGTGCCCGGCGTCGTGCATCGCACCGCGCAGATACCCTGTGCCGTAGGCGGAATCGCCGTACCACTCTCGTGCGCCGGCCCCATCCGCACCGGCCTCGGCGTCCGCGGCCAGGAATTTCTCGGCGACACCCGGATCGGAGTTCTCCGTCCCGGTGGCCTTGGTGAGTGCCTCGTCGGTGATGATCCCGGTCTCCGGTTCGGCCGCCACATGCGCCCGATACCCGTCTCGGCGGGCCTCGGGTGACTTGCGGGTGTGCCGCGCTTCGGGGTCCACCGTGGAGATCACCCGATCGGGGGCGACCCTGCGGGCGATGCGCCACCGCCCATCGGTGCCGTCGGACCCCTCGGCGGGCTCGACATCCTGCCCGGCAACCAACGCCAGCAGCGCCAACGCCGCCCGCGCCGGCTCGTCCCACTCGTCGTCATCGACGCCGGAGTATGCCTCGAGCAGCGCATTCGCGTCGTTGACCAGCGCCGAGACCAGGGTCTCCTTCGCACCGGGCTCGTCCCAGTCGATCACCGGTTTACCCGGAACGTCGTAGTCGTGTCCGGTGCACACCGCCGCGATCTGCTCGGCGGCGCCGGGCACCACCCGGCCGACCCGGCGGATCGCCGAGATCAGCTGGGTGATGGTGTCCTGGGTGGCGACCGCGTCCGCGAGGATCGTCGAATCCACCGCGCGTTTGCGGCGGCCCCGCAGGATGCCGGTCTCTTCGACGACCCGCCGCACCGCGTCGTTGATCCGGTGCGGCCGGGTGGACTTGGCCAGCCGCTTACGCCAGTACACCAGTGTGGAAGGGTCGAAACCTTTGTGGTCCAATGCCATCCCCGTCGCGACCTTCCACCGTAGGTCGCATCGGGCGGCTTCGGCGGTCTCCCGGTCGGACAGGTCGTGCAGGGTCTGCAGCACCAGGATCGAGGCCATCACCGACGCCGGGATCGAGGGGCGCCCCCGCCCCGAGGGGAACAGGTCCTCGAACTCCTCGTCGGAGAACACGTCATGGCGGTGGGCGGCGAGGAACGCGAACATGCCGCCCTCCGGTACCAGGTGACCGACCAGCGCCTGCGCGTCCAGAAGTTCCCGATCCTCCCGCTCCACACCCTGCATTAACCTATTTTCCCAGTTCAGGACGATAAACCCGGTAGGCGCGCCGATAATTCAGCAGCCTCCTAGCGCGGCCCGTCACGGCGGCGGTGGTCGTTGCGCGCGCAGCTGGGCGTTGTCGGTTTCCAGACGGGCGTTGTCGGCTTCGAGTTCCCCGGTACGGCGCTCGAGGTCGAGGACGTGGCCGATACCGACCAGGTTGACGCCGGCGTCGATGAGTTCGGCGATCCGCCGGAGCCGGACCAGGTCGTCGTCGCTGTAGCGACGGGTACCACCCCCGGTGCGGGCCGGAGTGAGCAGCCCGTACTCCTCGTACAACCGCAGCGCCGCGATCCCGAATCCGGACAGTTCGGCGGCCACCGAGATGCCGTACACCCCGCGCCGGGAGCGGATCTCGGTGTCGCGCTCGGATTCTGGGGTCATGCCGTGCTCCGATCGGAAAATATCTCGCCCACACTCTTGCCATAGTCTACGACAGATGCTATACCAAATCTACAGCATCTGCTGGAGCTTAATTGTTGAGATGAGAGGGTTTCTGGAGGTGGAGACGATGTTGATGCGCACCGATCCGTTCCGCGACCTCGACCGTCTGACGCAGCAGATCCTCGGCACCGCGGCGCGGCCGGCGGTGATGCCGATGGACGCCTGGCGCGAGGATGACCGGTTCGTGGTGGAGTTCGACCTGCCCGGCGTGCAGGTGGAATCGATTGATCTGGACGTCGAACGCGACACCGTGACCGTGCGGGCGCAGCGGCCCGGACTCGACGACAAGCAGGAGATGGTGGCCTCCGAGCGTCCGCGTGGGGTGTTCAGCCGGCAGCTGTTCCTCGGCGAGAACCTCGATGCGGACAAGATCGAGGCGTCCTACGACGCCGGGGTGCTGCGGTTGACGATCCCGATCGCGGAGAAGGCCAAGCCCCGCAAGATCGAGATCAGCAACCATTCCGAGCGCAGGGCCGTCACCGCCTGACCCACACCGTGACAGCCCTCCAGGAGGGGGTGAACGTCGATGACCTCGGCGATCATGGTCACCGCAGCACCCGGCACCGGCTCACCGGAGCGCCTCGCACGCGCGGCGGTGCGGCCGTGGCACGAGCTCGACTACGAGTTGTCGTCGCCGATTCGGACCGCATCCTCGCCGACGCGCTCACCCCGCAGGCCGCGATCCTGCTCGCGGCGATGGCCACCGCACGGTCCGGCCCGTGGCACCCACCGCGTCCCCGGTGGTCGGGGTGGCCGGTGACCGCTCCCCCGGCCCCGCAGATCCGGGCCACCCAGCGCTCACCACCGGGCGATACGAGCCCACCGGGGCGGTGGCTGGGATGCGAACTCGAACACCCGCGGTGAGACGCCGGGATCGAGAACAACACCGGAAACGATCGCGACGAAGAAGAAAGGGGGTGAGAAAGCACCACAGCGAAATGCACGTGTGCGTACCCGCAACGAGATGCACGAAAGGGGTTCGACCGCCGCCGCGCCTCCGTCACCTGTCCACTGCGCGGACACGGCACGGCGAACCCCTGGTACACAGCACCGATCCGGGGCCGCCGACCCACCGACGAGACACACCGGCGCCACCACACCACAGCGATGGTGTTCGGGCGCAACGCCATTGACTATGGCACCCTTTTCGAATTCGACGTCGTCCGCCCCGGATCCGGCCACCCGCCACGCACACGAAAAACCACACCCGCGTCGAACCACCGCACGCGGGGAACCGGCAGAGTTAAGCAGTGCCGCAGGCGGGCTCGCGGTGCGGACGAAGCCGACGCACCCGGTGACCCGGACGCGTACCCGAACGGGCGGCCGGGGCCGCCGCAACGCACGCGGTCTTGCGGCGCGAAACGACAAGGTCGTGTCGAACACTGCGGGCGCGGTCACCACGCGTCGGAGCGCGGAGACCACACGGATGCGGGGGCGAAGCGGGACGAGGAAGTGTGACGATGAGCGTCGACCGAGATCCGTACCGGGTGCTGGGAGTGACCCCTGCGGCCTCTCAGTCCGAGATCGCCCGCGCCTACCGACGTCTGCTCCGCCGACACCACCCCGACACCCGCGGACCGGGGCCCGCCGACCCCGGTGCTGACGAACACCTGCAACAAATCCTCGCCGCCTACACCCTGCTGCGCGACCCGGTCCGCGCCCGCGACCACACCGCCCCCCGGGGCGCCGAGCCCGACCGGCAGCAGAGGCGTGCTCCGCCACCCCGGATTCGCGTGCGGATCGTGCCGCGTCCCGCGGCCCGCCGCGTGTTCGGCGTCACCGTGCGGATCGGCCCGGTGCACTGGCACCACTGACCGGGCGCGACCCCCAGGTATGTCCTCGTCGGAGAGCGTCCGCGCGAGAAGGGCAGGCATCCCGCCGAGCCGCGACGCGGCCGGGTGAGGTGGGTGTGGGCGCCACACCGGCGGGTGCTGTGCCGATGCTGGGGTTTCATTCCGGCTGCAGCCCGATTACCGTCGTCGTCACAGGTTAAGACAGCAGCCGCCGAACTTCATCCACTGCGGCCGCTGTGCGTGCACCGACCCCCGCCCCCACCGGCAGGGTGCCCGCTCCCCGACCGCCCCCACCCGGGAGCGACCATGACCTACCTGCGATCGGTCATCGAAAGCCCACAACGCCTACGCCTGTCCCTGTCCGAGACCGCCGGCTGGGACCGAGCCGGCACCGACCACTGCCCTTTCACCCTCAAGATCGACGAACCCACCGGCGGTCCGATCGTGCTGCGCCTGAGCGGCGACGTCGACGCGGTCACCGCCCCGATACTCACCGCCTGCCTCGACGAAGTCGTGCTGCACGGCCGCAGCGCCGTCGTCGACCTGCTCGGCACCAGCTTCGTCGGATCCGCGGCCCTGTCCGTACTCGCCGAGGCCGGCCCCCGGATCCGCGAGCAACGCGGCCACCTGACCGTCGCCGCACCTCACCCTCTGCGCCGCATCATCGCACGGGTCGGTATGGACACGGTGCCCACCTTCGACAGCCTCGCGCACGCCTTCACCGCCGCCCACGGCGGGCCCCAGTTGGCCGGCGGGCAGCCGCCGGACCCGACGACCGACCTCCCGTCCACGCCGCGGCGACAGACCCGGTGACCGTGCCATCGCCGACCGTGCCCGCCGACCGAGGACCTCCCGTCACCGACAGGCTGAGCGCCCGCTCTCCCGCCGTCCCCCCGAAACCGTCGCCGCGGGCATGTGACGCCGACTACTCCTTTCCGATTTCATCCAGACGTCAATCAGACCCTCGCTACCCTAGGCATAACACCTCGTCAGACCCATAGTTCGGTCAACGACGAGGGTGTGGAGGCACCCCCGAGACCGCCGCCTCCGTCGTGTCCCTCGATGTCGAGCCCAGGCATCAGCACCCCACCCCGAGCGCGTGGGGCGCACCGGCCGCCGATACCCCTGATCGGTACCGCCCGTACTCACCCGCGCCCGCTCGCCGCAGCGAAACCCGTCAATCGTGCGACAGGACGAGGGGTCCTGTCGCACAACATCATCGGGTCCGCGACCGGTGTCCACCCCTGACCCGCGCACCCTCGTCCACGCGCACCGCCCCGCTCCGCTTCCCCGCGCCCGCCACCATCCCGCATCGCCCATCCGCCGCCCCACCGGAAGAACACACCATGCCCCTCCCCGCCCACCCCCGCAACGAAGCACCCGGCGACGCGATGAATACCGCCACCATCAAAGCCCACCTCGCGGCCATGTTCGCCGAACACGACACCCCACCCCGTCCGGAGCACGACGGACCCGAACCCTGCGGCACCCCCTCCGAACGGGCGTACTGACACCACGCACCACCTTCCCACCCCTTTCCTCGCTGTCACCCACCCCGGTACCGGAAGAAGTGCATGAACACCCCCGAACACCTTCGCCCACACCCGCACACCCAGTCGGACTGGCAGCACCACGGAGCCTGCCGCGGCACCGAGACGACCGTGTTCTACTCCCCCGAGGGCGAACGCACCGGAGCCCGCGCCCGACGAGAACGGGCGGCGAAGCAGATCTGCCAGCAGTGTCCAGTGCTCACCGCATGCCGCGACCACGCCCTCACCACCGGCGAGTCCCACGGCATCTGGGGCGGACTGACCGAACGAGACCGCACCCGCCACCACCGCCGCACCCGCACACCCCACCGCCGCCCCGGACCCGAACCGCGGTGACCCCCACCCGCCGCCCTCGACCTCACCATCGGTGTGATCGCTGTCAACGGACACAAGGAAGCCCGGGCCGGCACCGACACCGTCTTCGAGGTGGCGGACCAGGCACCATCGCCCACCGCCCCGGGACTTCTCCTCCTCGCAGGCTCAGCGCCCCCTACACGGGGATACTGGAAGTGGCAACCGGCTCCACTCGCAGGGTCCGCCGAGGGAGTGATCAGCGGTGTTCGACAAATTCAGCGATCGGGCCCGGCACGTCCTCGCCTCCGACAACGCCCGCACCCACCATCACAACCACCTCGGCACCGGACACCTCCTCACCGGCATCCACGCCGCCGGCGGCCCCACCGGCGCCACCCTCACCTCCTGGGGAATCACCGGCCCCCACCTCGACAGCGCCCTCGACGAGATCCCCGCCTACCCGAACACCGACACCGAATGCGCCGGGCCCCCTTCACCCCACCCCCGGAAAAGGCCGTCGGACAAAGCCTGCGAGAAGCCGCTCTCCTCGGCCACGACATCATCGACACCGAACACCTCCTGCTTGCCCTCCTCGCCGACACCACCTGCACCGGCACCCGAATCCTCACCGACCTCACCGCCATCAGCGCGCACGAGATGTACGACCGCCTCCGACGCCAACTCGCCGAACACCCCCACACCTCGGCGAAATCCGTCCACCTCACCCGACTCCACGGCCGACCGCTGCGCGCGCCAGAGAACAGCAGAGCTCAGAGCCGATCCGATCTTCGGAGGAGCGGCCACGCGACCCGCCGCGGGACGTGTCCTCCTGTTCAGGTCCGAGGATTCTCCGAGACTGTGGTGTCGGCGAGGTCGACCAGGGGCAGCTCCCCGGTCGCGGTGAAGCGTTGTTGCTCGCAGAACTGCACCCGCCGCTCGATATCACCGGCCAGGGGTGTGTCGAGGATGTCGAAGCCGAGCTTCTTCAGCGCCCATCCGATCTCGCTGGCATGCCAGCCGGGTAAATACTTGTCACGAAAGTGCCCGGCGTCGTCCGGCACGGCCGCCTGCATCTCCTCGCGGCAGCCGGGCGGCAGTGCGTCGAGGATGCGCAGCATGCACGCGCCGAGCAGGCTCGAGGTCGGGTAGCTCAACGTGGGGCGGTGCTCGACGGTCGCGATCGCGACGTACACGCTGACCATCCGCACGAAATATGCCTCCACCAGTGGGAAGACCTCGTCCCACCACTCGACGGTGTCGGCCGCCGCGGAGCAGAACAGGGCGTAGAGGGGGCTGTCGTCGAGGAGGCGGACCGCGGCGGCGGCCGAGCCGTCGAGCGCGTCGAGGATCAGGTGGGTGTGCTCTGTGACCTCGCACCTCTCGCACGGGTGGGCGAGCACACGGAAGGTGGTTTCGGAGGGCCGGAGTCTGCGGTGACCGCAACTGTGCACGACGGCGCCAGGGGCGATGCAGTACAGGCAGGCGTAGAGATCGCCCTTCTTCCACGTTGCGGGCGATCGCCGTTGCAGCGGGGTCTCGCGCCACTCGTGACCGACAGGGCATCGCCACCACAGCATCTCGTGGGACGAGTTCGAGATCGCATCCAGATCGACCCCGACATTGCGGGTCGGATGGAGTTGACGAACAGTCCCGGGTGCTCGTCTTTGAGACGCATGACCCCCCTTTGGGTTTCGATGGGTAGAGATACTCTCTCGTGCATCACGTGCGCGGAATTGCACTCGGCGCAACCTCAGTCTCTGTGGGAGCGCTAGGTGTAGTTCCCAGCCAGGTCATGAACCCGAGGACGACGACCCCCAGGCCGGCTGAACAGCACCGGGAACTCCAGTGCTGACCCTCATCCGGGGAGATGACACCGGTGGACGAGACGTACCCGATTGCGGCGGCGATCGCACCGAGAATCATCACGTGCCACGCCAAGGGAGCGGGAAAGTTCATCCATGACCACGAACGGTAGCCAAACCTCGAAAGTCCCGACAGAAGGTTTTTGCTTGCCTTGACCAGCAGCGATGCTTCCGCGGCATCGCTGAGCCTAACAAAGACGACCACACGTCGGGCGTGTCGCAGCGCTGATGCCGCCAGTAATGTCGATCCGGTCGGTACCGGAAAACGAGGAGTGGAATCTGTGGCACGCAAGGTCGTAGTGGAGATGGTCGACGACATCGACGGCACCGCCATCGGAGAGGACGGCGAGAGCATCCGCTATGCCGTCGACGGCGTCGAGTACGTGATCGACCTGAAGGACGAGCACACGAAAGAACTCCGCGAGACCTTCGAGTACTACATCGCCCACTCCACCCGGGTCGGCGGCCGCAAGCACCGCGCCGACCGGCCCGCCAACGCCACTGCCGGGAAGCAGCGCCGGGGCGAAACGCTGAAGATCCGTGCCTGGGCGCTCGAGCAGGGATACGAACTCTCCGCCCGCGGACGTATCCCCACCGAGGTCGAACAGGCGTTCCACGCCGCCCACTGACGGTCACGCACCCGGCCCACCGAACGGCGACATTGCCCACTACCGGCCACCGGCCGACGCCCAGGGCAGCAAGATCACCGAAGCCGATGCGCCGGCAGATCCGGCGGCAACTACGCCGGACGCCGCGCCGTGGCTTGTCGACGAGCACCCTGCCCGCACGGCTCGACGAGCGCCACGACATCGGGATGCGGCCCCGCTGCGGAAGACGTACATCATCGACGTCACCGGAAACGGCGAGCTCACCCCGGATGGGCTCCCTCGTACAAGGGCACACGCCTCGATATCGACCCCGCATCGGTCCGGGTCGAGGACCTGTAGAAGGCAGAGGAAAGCCGCCGACGATGCTTTCTCCACAGGACCATCACGAGGCGGGTTTGAACGCTGCACGCCCACGTGATTGGGTTGCCGTCACCGAGCTTCGAGAGGCAGGTGAGCGATGCACGCGTTCGCGGACGAGTCACGTCGCGGTGACTACCTTGTCTGCGCGGCGACGATCGCTCCCGCCGACCTGACCGACGCCCGTAAGGCGCTCAAGGCGCTGCGGGCCCCGAAGGCTGCACGGATCCACATGTCACACGACAGTCGCAGAGCGCACGAAATCATCCGTGGGGTCGTTGCGCTCGACGTGCGGGCGCACCTGTATGTCGCGCGACTGCACGGCCGGTCGGAGCGCCGTGCCCGCGACGAGGCCCTGGCCGCGATGGTCACCGACCTCGACACCATGGGCGTCCGTCAACTCTGGCTCGAGTCCTGCGATCAGGATCGACAGGACCGGCACGTCATCCGGGCGGCGCTGATGGCCTCGAGTGGACCGGGTTTCCCCTTCCGGCACGCGCTTCCGACGAGCGAGCCGATGCTGTGGGTTCCTGACGTGATTGCCTGGGCCTGGGGGAAGGGTGGACATCACCGCAAGGCCGTGGCCGACCTGGTTGAAGTGCATACCCTGCCGTAGATACGCAAAACCCGGGCGACTCACCGTCCGGAGAGCTCCCGGGTCCACTTCCCGCGAACGCTATGTCGTGGGCACGTCAAGTATCGGGTCGGGGACACTTCCGCGTCAAGCGACGACCGCGGCGGCGTTGTCTCCTCGGCGCCGATCGCGACCGCGGTGACGCACCCGAACCGTTCCAGAAGGACGAAGGTGCGGGTCGGTGTTCTCCCCGGGGCGGGCGATGTCGCGTGGGTCCGTTATTCGTCCGGGGCCGGGGGTTCGGACGCGGCCCGGAGCTGCTCGAGTGTCAGCGACACCGCGGTGCTGCGGACCGCACCGAGGCGGGACCGCGCCACCGGGAGCGCCTCGAAGGTGGTCGACATGCCCAGCGCCCACGGCGCCGATTCCACCGGGGTCAGCCCACACCGCCCGAAGTGGTCCGCCAGCCGGCCGATGGCACTGTCGAGCGCGGTGATCTGTGCGGAGTCCGCGTCGGGATCTGAATCGGGCCCTGGGTCGGGGCCGGTGCAGTCCGCCGGGTAGGGCCAGGTCAGCACCATCCCGGTGGGCAGCATCCGATGAATCGTCTCGGCCACCAGCCACAGGCCCAGATCGTGGCCCCGCAGCGGTTCGGTGACGAACGCGATGTTCGGGATCAGGACCGCCTCGGTGACGACGGTCAAAGTCTCGAACTGTTCCTCGACCTGCTCGGTGAGTTGGTTGCCGTCGAACAACCCGGCCAGTATCTCGTGATCGCCATCGAATTGATCCAGGCACAACGCGATCGGATCCGCGGTGCCGAGACGGATCACCGTGAAGTCGAGTGAGCCGACGATCACGTCGTCGGCGTCGTCGATGTCGACCGTCATCACCAGTTCGGCGAACCAGTCCAGGCACGCGTCGAGGTCGCTGTGACCGACGCTCCGGAACTGCACCCGGGGCGCAAACAGCTCGACGGTGTCGCGGCCCTCTTCCTCGGCCAGGTCCGCCAACGCGGCCAGCGACAGTGACACCAGAAGACCTCCTTCATCGGGCGGATCGAGTCCGAACCCTGCCACTATCGCGCATCACCGTGCCGTGGCGCCGAACAAACCGGCGACGCCCAGGAACCTTCACCGCGACCGGCTGCCGCGCACCCGGTACGAAGAGCTTGCCCGCAGTCCGGGCCGACAGTCGTCAAATACACTGGACAGTAACACTTTTAAAAATGCCGATAATCAACCTTACGTCAACTAGTAAGTTGGCTATTCGCATGTCCTTCGAATACGACCACTCGTGGTAACTGTCCGGTCCGGGTTTTGTTGGGATAGAGCCCCGTGGGGTGGTGGGCTTTGAGGTCGAATCCTCGGTGCCTACTCGCCACGGTTGATCGCGGCGATGGTCCCAGTATCGCCGCTGGGATCTAGCAACGCCATCGACCCCTCGGAGAGGTAGCGGCGCTCGCCGGACTGCCACTCATCGTGCATGTCGGCCAGGACCGCACCGACGAGTCGGATCACGGCCGCCTCGTTCGGGAAGATGCCCACGACACGGGCTCTGCGCTTGATCTCCTTGTTTACCCGCTCCAACGGATTGGTCGACCAGATCTTCGACCAATGTGCCCGCGGAAATGTGCTGAACGCCAAGACCTCCGCCTTCGCCTGGTCCATCAAGGGACCGATCTTGGGGAACCGGCCGGCCAACTGATCGCGGACCTCGTCCCACGTGGAGGCCGCGGTGGCGGGATCGGGCTGGGCGAAGATCGTGCGAAACACGGCGGCGACCATGTCGGAGTGCGACTTGGGGACGTGCGCCAACAGGTTTCGCGCGAAATGCACTCGACACCGCTGGTGCCCCGAGCCCTGGAACGAGCGCCGCAAGGCCGCGACCAGGCCGGCATGCTGATCGCTGATGACCAGTCGGACACCGGACAGGCCGCGTTTCTTCAGTGAAGCGAGGAAGCCGCGCCAGAACACCTCGTCTTCACTGTCCCCGACATCGAGGCCGAGGACCTCACGCGCACCCTCGGCGGTGATCCCCGTGGCGACCACGACCGCCATCGATGTCACCTGCGAAGAGGAGTTGCGTACGTGCAGGTAGGTCGCGTCGAGGTAGACGTAAGGAAACGCGGTGTGGTCGAGCGAGCGGGTGCGAAATGCGCCGACGACCTCGTCGAGGCCGGCGCAGATCCGCGACACCTCGGACTTGGAAATTCCCGAATCGATTCCCAGAGCCGCTACGAGGTCGTCCACGCTGCGGGTGGAAACTCCGTGTACGTAGGCCTCCATCACCACCGCGTACAGTGCCTGGTCGATCCGTCGGCGGGGTTCGAGGATCGAGGGGTAGAACGAGCCCTTGCGCAGTTTCGGGATCCGCAATTGGACGTCGCCGGCTTGGGTGGCCACCAGCCGGGACCGGGCTCCGTTGCGTTCGGTCGTGCGGGCCTCGGTGCGTTCATAGCGGCCGGCGCCGATCTGTTCGGTCGCTTCGGTTTCGATCAGTTCTTGCATAACCATCCGGACCGATTCACGGATCAGATTCACTCCATCTCCGGTACGGAATGCGTCGAGTAGCTCGGACAGGGCAGACTGGGACAGGGCCATCGGTGGACCTCTTTCTTCGATGCGTGCTTGGCCGTACACACCGAAGATCCCGCCGATGGCCCTCTCTACGTCGGAGCCGCGCCGCTCAGCCCCAAACCCCACCACTCCACGGGACGCCTACTTTGTTGGCAGCTTTCCGGTTGAACCTGGCATCGTGCGGCGCGGCGTCACCTGTCCGGTTCAAGGTGGCAATTCGGCGGCCGAATACTTGGTGCGTGCGGCCATCCAGTGCCTCCCTGCAGTGTGTCCAGCTCTACGGAAATGCCATCTTCATCCGGACTGGATATCGCGGCCGTGTCCGAGAATTGTTGGCATATCGCGAGGTCACTCATGCCAACTCAACCCGGAACGGACAGCAGCGGTGGGTGTGGCGCCCGAGCAGGCCTGCAAGGGTTACGGTCTCAGCGCAACACTCCTCAGCGTCAGGGCCTCCGGACGCGTCGAAGGCATAGAGCCCGTTGCCGGGCCACACGGCTTACTCGAGTCAGCTCTTGATCCAATCGATTGCGATCGCGATGAGTGCGGCGTTGAAAGAGAAGCTGACGATGCTGTGCACCAGGACCCGTCGCCGCATGGAGCGGGTCGTGACGGTGACGTCGGACACGGCGAACGAGGTTCCAATTGTCGTAGCGAAATAGAGAAATTCAGTGAGTTGAGGCACGGGGCAGTTCGGGTAGTCCAGGCCACCCTCACCGGCGTGCTCTCGTGCGTAGATCTGCGCGAAGGCGGTGTGAAGCAGGAGCCAGGACAGCAGAATCGCTGCCGCCGCCAGCGCCTGCACGACGGCATCGGCGTTCACGTCGTTGCGGTTCGCGCTGACGATGAGTCCGCCGGCCAGTCCGATACAGTTGATCAGCACCGCGAAGAACTGGGTGTACCATCGCGGTCCGACCAGTTCAGGCATGTCCTCCGAGGATTCCGTTGGCAGTTCCCGCCGGATGACCACCCACCCGGCGATCATGTACGCGACCGCGGCCGTGTTCCAGGCAAGAAGCGGTAACGCGACCTGTCCGGCACGAAGGAACAGCACCAGCCACGTGACACCGAGAACCGCGAGAACCGACTCCAGCACCCATAGGGCCTTCCGCATCGCATCCCGCCCCTTGTGCGAACTCGTTACTCGCGTGAGTGGCCGTCTACAGGTTACCGCGACAGTCGCCGCGATCCGGTAGCGACGGGGGTGTCCGCGGCGGCTTCAGTCGTCCGCGGTGGGGCGATCGGTCTCCCGGAGGAGATCGCGTGCCAACTTCACTGCCCGGATGCGGCCTGTGCCGGGTCGTCGGGAAGTCAGGATCCGAGAGTGACACGAGAAATCGTGCGTCAATCCTCCAATGGACAGCAAGTGCGACACCGAGGCCCCTTCACCTCCGTGATGTGCCGATGTACGTGCGCTCTTCTGAGCGATCAGGGGTTCGCTCTCGGCCGGGACATACCGATTTGCCCGGCGTTTCCCACTCCGCTTCGGCATAGGAACGCGGGCCTGACCTGAACGAATGCGACACCGTGGGTCGAGGGCATGACCACACGGATGCCCACCGTGCCCGACCTGCGGGCGCCCCCCGATCTGACCTGCGTACTTCAACCTACGACCCGGAGTCTTTCAGGCAACGATCGTTACGAAAATCTGAGCAATTATCACAACAGTCGTTGTGTATATCCTGTTGATCGCTTACCGTGACGATCGACACATCAACCAAGGATTGGAGAAGGGCCGTGATCGACGGGGCAACCAAACAGCAGTTCCGCGAAGAGGGGGCGGCGCTGATCAAGGGCTGGCTGAATCCGCAGCAGATGGACGAGATCCACGAGGCATTTCTCTGGAGCGTCGCCAACCCTGGTCCGCACGTGTTCAACCGGCTTGACGGTACCGAGCTGCAGACGCACATCGACAACGCGAACCCGCACGCCAAGGACAAGTTCGACGACCTCGTCGCCCAGATGCCCTTCGCGGACCTTTACGCCGAACTCTGGGGTTCCGAACACGTTTGGTACTACGCAGAAGAGGTGTTCGTCAAGGATGGCGGGGCCAGCGGCCGCGGTCCCTGGCACCAGGACACCTCGGTGATGCCGCTGGCCGGAGAACATTGGGGCAACGCCTGGATCAGCTTCCACAGCCTTCCCAAAAAGAACTCCCTGGAGATCATTCGCGCCAGCCACCACGGAGTCAGGTACGACGGCGCCAGCTTCTCGAACGCCGACGACCCGACCGACCCAGCCTTCGGCGACGGCACGCTGCCCCGCCTGCCGCACATCGACCGCGACCTCGCCCAGGATCCCAATTCTTGGGATGTCATGTCGTGGGCGGTCGAGCCCGGCGACATCGTCGCATTGCACCCCTCGTCGCTGCACGGTGGTGCGGGGGTAGATCAGGAGACCCCGACGCGACACACCCTGGTGCTCCGATTCTTCGGTGACGACGCCACTTTCCGTGTTCTGCCCGAATCGAACCCGCGCTACGCCCGCAACGGGTTCCTGTTCACGGAGGAGATGGCCAAGCTCAATGACGGTGACCCGTTCCGCTCACCGATCTTCCGCCAGCTCCGATGACCCACCCACGAACACACGACAACGAGAAGGCCATGAAGCGCGAAACCATCAACCTCGACATCACCCGGGCCACCTACGAGCGACTGCATTTTTCACAAGCGACCCGGGCCGAGAACCTCATCTGGGTGTCCGGGCAAGTGGGTATCGACCGTGCCACTGGAGAGATTCCCGAAGATCCGCAGGCTCAGGCGCGACTGGCATTCGAAGGAGTCAAACAGGTCCTCGAAGAAGCGGGTTCGTCCCTGGAAAACATCGTTGAGTTGACGACCTTCCACACCGATCTGCAAGGTGACGGTCCGGGCTTCGGCGCAGTGAAGGATCAGTACATCGGCGAGCCGTACCCGTCGTGGACCGGAGTCGGCGTCACTCAGCTCGCGCGGCCGGAGTTCGTCGTCGAGATTCGCGTCGTCGCGGTCGCGGGAGACTGAACCCCGGACCGCCTCAGCCGACAAGCGCAACTATGTCATCGCAATTCGTGCTGTCGCCACTCCCGGCAGCAGCACGAATTGGCCAAAACGCAAGGAACCCATGAAAACCCTTTCATCGCCGATGCAGTACTACCCGAGCACGGGCTGGGTCGACCGTCCCACGCATCTCGAGGCGCCCGTTCAGGGCGAGCACCACTGTGACATCGCCGTGGTCGGCGGCGGCGTGGGCGGCATGCTCGCGGCGCTGCGCCTGGCCGAGAACGGCCGCGATGTCACCCTGCTCGAATCCGACCTCTGTGGTTGGGGCGCGAGCGCACGCAATGCGGGCTACCTATCGAGCACCGTGGGAAGCGACCCGCACATTCTCGCGAGATACTACGCGGGTCGTTTCCATGGCTTGGTGCGCTTTGCCGACTCGGCGGTTCACTTCACCGAAGACCTGATGGACCATCATTCGATCGACTGCGACTACGAGCAAACCGGTATTCTCGCTTCTGCCGTGACACTGTCCCAGCTCGAGGCGGTGAAAGCCGGCGCCCAGATACTCATCGACGCCGGCATCGACTCGGAGATCGTCGACGGCCGTGACATGGGTGTTCCGGATGCGTTCCTGGGCGGAATCTACGCACGCATCGGTGGGATCTTGAATCCGGGCAAATTCGCTCTCGGTCTCCGCGATGCCGTCCTGGCCTCGGCTATCACGACATTCGAGCAAAGTCGGGTCCTCGACGTCAAAGACACGGGTGGCTCGGTCACACTCGACACGTCCAGTGGTCGTGTCCACGCCAACCAGGTGGTGCTGACGAACAACGCTCATGCGAAAGAACTGTCGATCACACCCCGATGGCTCTCCACCCCTGTTCAGGTGACCGCCATCGAGACCGAGCAGGTGGCACCCGGCCTTCTCGATGCGGCCGGCTGGACGAGCCGCACCCCGATGGTGACCAGGCACATCGTGATGGAAAGCTACCGAACGACACCGCGCGGCACGATTGTCGTCACCACCCGCAAACTCCAGATGCCGCGTGGAAAGATCATTGATCGTCAGCCCGACCAGGCGATCGTCGCCGATCTGATACGGGCATTCCGCACACGCTTTCCCACATTGCACGATGTTCAGCCAGCGAAGGCGTGGGCCGGATGGATCGGCATGACGCCGTCGGTCTTGCCGGTGGCCGGATATGCGTCTCCTCGCGTCATCTACAACAGCGCGTGCAACGGCCACGGTCTGGCTCAAGCACCATATCTCGGAAGTCTCGTCGCGGACTACATCTGTGGCAAGGGCATGCACGACCACCTGAAGGCCGTGTGGCGGGAAAAGCCGAAGTTCGCGCCCGGACTCGTCAATCCGCAAACACTCAAGCTGGCATGGCTCGCGGACCGGCTCACCGACCGTCGCGGCTGAGCCCTCCCATCCAGAGCCGAGCCTGCTCGACACCGACCGGGCAATCCGGTCGGCCCAGGCTCGCGGGGGCAGATACCGGTGACAGCGCGGGCTGGACCCGAAGATCGTCGAACCGCAGACCCGAGGGCTTGTGGTCCCGGGTGCTGGTCGGCGTACCCACGCCCGCACTGCGGGGCAAGGTCAGTCCTGCAGTGACGACGTCGAGGTGTCGGTGCGTTCCACCACGAATGACCAAGGGCCGGATCGTCGTAGAGGTCTGCGGCGCTCGTCCGGCGGCGAGGATCTGCTACGGCGGACGCCTCGATGCCTACTGCGGTTATTTTGAGCCAGACGTCGTCACTCCTCCGAAAGGCCTTTGGTGCCCAACCTGCTCGACCCCATGACCGCGGCCGTATCACCCATCGGCATCGCATTGCGCACCGCGACCGAACCTTGGACGCGAGCCCCACGGCCGCATCCACTTCGCCGGCGGTGACATCGTCGAGGTCCGTATCGGTGGCATCGAGGGCGCCATCGAGATCGGCACCCACGCAGCTCGCGCGATCGTGCGCGCTGGCCGAGGCATGCCCGCTGATCAGGGACCATCCCCGTCGACACCGGGCGCCGGGGCCCGGGTTTCCGGACGGTGTGGACCGATCGCCGCCCCACCCAGGCCACGCGTGTGTGGTCCCCGCCGGCCTGGCAGCCGACTAGTGCCGCGCGCCCGGGACCGGGGCAATCAAGGCGACGGCGGCGTCGACAAGTTTCCGAGCCCGGTCCGGGGTGAACCTCTCCGGTTCGAGGGGGAACAGCAACGCCCAACCGTCGGCCATGGCGCTCAGTTGGTCGGCGAGCAGATCCGCGGAAATGTCGTCCCGAACGGTGCCCCTCACCTGCCCGGCCGCGAGGATCGAGGTATACACCTCGCGGAACCGCGCGTAGCGCTGCTTGTAAACCGCGGCGAGGGCCGGGTCATGCCGTGCGTGGGCGAGTAGTTCGGACATCACGGGCCAGAATTCGGGGTCGCTGGTGGTCAGGCGCAGCCAGCGTTCGAACAGCGCCTCGATAGCGGTTTCCGCTTGGATGTCCTCGATCATCGCGTCGTAGCGGTCGAACCGGCTCTCGACCAACGCGAGGACCAGCTCCTCCTTGTTGGCGAAGTAGTACGTCACTGCCCCGGTGGTATATCCCGCCCGTTGGGCCACCTTGCGCAACGACGCGTTGGCGTAACCCTCCTGCGCGATCACCGACGTCGCCGCCTTCAGCAACTCCGCACGCTTCGCCTCGGGGTCGCCCGGCGGGCGACCCCGACGCACCGCCACCTCGGCCTCGCCGCCGCTCGCTTGTCGGGTCTGCTTCTTCAGCACTCTCTGATTGTGTCACAGATTTTACAGAACGATCGTTGTGCAAAGTGTCGTTCCTCGTTAGAGTGACCTGTGCCACCTCCGGCAAGAAACCACCGCCCTCAAGAAAGAAGGGACCCATGATGGATGAGTCAGTGCGCCAGGCATTTCGGAACGACGGAGCCGTCCTGATCGAGGGCTGCCTCGACGAAACGCAGTTGGCGCAGTGCCATGACGCGTTCCTGTGGGCCGTCGACAATCCAGGCCCCCATGTCTTCCGTCCCCTCGACGGGACCGAACTGCGGACCCACATCGACAATGCCAACCCCCTCGCCAAGGATCGACTCGACGAGTTGGTGTCGTCGCTGCCGTTCGGGAAACTGTTCGCCGACCTGTGGGGCTCGAAACACGTCTGGTACTTCGCCGAGGAGATCTTCCTCAAACAGGGTGGGACGAGTGGCCGCGGGCCGTGGCATCAGGACACCGCCAATCTGCCGTGGGCCGGCCGGCACTGGGGTAACGCGTGGATCTCCTTTCAGTCTCTCCCCAAGCAGAATTCGCTCGAGATCGTCCGCGGCTCCCACCGCGGCATCCAGTACGACGGGGCCAGCTTCTTGAACCCCGACGATCCGACCGAACCGCTCTACGGCGACGGCACCTACCCTCGCCTGCCGGACATCGAAGCCGAACGTGCGGTCGACCCCGACGCCTACGACGTGCTCTCCTGGGCCATCGACCCCGGCGATGTCCTTGTCCTGCATCCCCGCTCACTCCACGGCGGCGCCCCCGTCGACGCAGCCACCCCGGACCGCCACACACTGGTGCTGCGCTTCTTCGGCGACGACGCCACCTTCCGTACGCTCCCGGACGCGAACCCGAACTACGCCCGCAACGGAGTCCTCTTCGCCGACGAGATGGCGAAGCTGAACCAGGGTGAGCCCTTCCGCTCCCACATCTTCCGTCAGCTTCTCTGACCCGACCCCGCAGGAAGGCAGACCCGCTCATGAAACGCCAACTGATCAACCCGCTCCCACCGAGGCGACATACGACCGACTGAACTTCTCCCGGGCCACCCGGGTCGGCGACCTGATCTGGGTGTCAGGGCAGGTGGGGATCCCATGACGACGTTTCACACCGACCTCCGCGGCGACATCGCCGAATTCGTTGACGTCAAGGACGAACACCTCCCGGATCGTTATCTCTCGTGGACCGCGTTCGGTGTCACCCAGCTGGCACGCCCGGAACTGTTGGTCGAGATCCGCGTCGTCGCGGCCGTCGGCAGCGGCGACGCCTGACCTCCTCGCCGCAGCCGCACCGCTTGCACAACGAGTGAGGATTCGCACCGCCGACGGGTTTAGGGCATCGCGTACCTCTCCACCTGAGTCGTTTCCTCTATGTACGCGCGCCTGACGTTTCCGCCTCCACGGACCAGCGCTGCCTGCTCGTCGACCACGTCGGCCCCGAGCGTCGGGCGTGGTGAGCGGTTCCCCGCTGTCGCCGACACGAAAGCACGGGGCCTGCTCGTCGCCTCGTACCCGGTACCAGACAACCTGCGCACTCCTCGGAAAGGTCTCTTCGATGCCCAACCTGCTCGACCCCATTGCCCGTCACGCGGCCGTATCACCCACCGGCATCGCACTGCGCACCGCGACCGCGCCCTGGACATATGCGGGCCTGCGCGACGCGAGCCTGCGGTACGCGGGGGACCTGCGCGACGCCGGTGTCAACGCCGGCGATCGGATCCTCCTTGCTGCGCCGTCCGTTCCCGAGTTCGTCGTGGCCTACATGGGAATTCAGGCGCTCGGCGCAGTCGCGGTCACCGTCAACACAATGTGCACTACCGCGGAGATCGAGTACTACCTCACGGATTCGGGTGCGCGTCTGGCCATCGGTTGGCACGGCCTCGGCCCTGCGGTCTCCGAGGCCGCCGCAATAGTCGGAGTTCCGGTCTGGACACTGGAACCGGATGCCCTTGTCGATGCCGACCCGATCCGCGGCTCGGTCGACCGCGCGAGCGACGACACGGCCGCGATCCTCTACACCTCTGGCACCACCGGAAGACCGAAGGGCGCCCAGCTCACCGTGGGGAACCTGTTGTCCGCGGGTGAAGTCGCGGCCATCATCTGCCGGAGCACCGCGGCCGATCGCACCGGTACCGGGTTGCCGCTGTTCCACGTGTTCGGTCAGGCATCGGTGATGATGGCCAGCTTCACCGGCGGCGGCTCCCTGTCCCTACTCAGCCCGTTCACCCCGGACAGCATGCTCGACATGCTTCGGCGTGACGACCTCACAATCATGGTCGGGGTGCCGACGATGTGGAACGCGATGTTGCACGTCGCCGGCGACGCCGAGGCAGACTTCTCACACCTGCGGGTCGCGGTATCCGGTGGTGCGTCACTGCCCGGCGAGATCGCCCGGATCTTCGAATCCCGTTTCGATTGCAACATCCTCGAGGGATATGGCCTGACCGAGACCACCGCGCTCGGTGCGTTCAACGATGTGGACCGCGGCGGCAAGATTGGTTCCGTTGGTGCCGCGGTGCCGCGCCTCGAAGTCGAGGTCCGCGATTCCAGCGGACGTCCCTGCCCGGACGGCGTGATCGGCGAGGTGTTCATCAGGGGCGAGACGGTGATGAAGGGCTACTGGAACCGTCCTGACGCCACCGCCGCGGTCCTCGACCCTGGCGGCTGGTTCCGCACCGGCGACCTCGGTGAGTTCGACGCCGAGCACGACCTGCGCATCGTGGACCGGCTCAAGGACATGATCATCCGGGGCGGTTACAACGTCTACCCCGGCGAGGTCGAGGAGGTCCTCTACCAGCACCCCGGCATCGTCGAGGCCGCGATCATCGGGGTACCCGACGACCACTACGGCGAGGAGGTCGCCGCGGTGGTCGTCCGTCAGCCCGACTCCGACCTCACCGAAGAACAGGTCACCTCCTGGTGTCGGAACAGTCTGTCCGCGTACAAGATTCCTCGCATCATCCGTTTCGTGGACCAGCTCCCGAAAGGTTCGACCGGAAAGATCCTCAAGCGCGACATCGACCGCACCGACCTGCAGAAGACGTCCACTTACCCTTAACGGCGGGTTTACCCGGGCGGAGGTGACCGGTGGCGCCGAAGGATACCTCCCCGTGGAGGCGTACCCCTCACCGCTCAGCACGTTTCACCGGGCGTGGCGTGGCCTCGAACGCGTCACCGATGACACCGGCCTGGGCATGCCCAGACGGGGATGAGCAATGGGCAACCGCGCAGGTCGGAAGAGCAGACACTCCGGCAGGGTTGAGGCGACAGGACCGGCCATGTTCATCGGGTGGTTCCCGAAATACCCTGCCATGAAGCTTATTTCGTTCTCGAACTTTGGCACGCTTGTGTTGCAAGTGGTGGAGTGCCACCACATCTTTCATTCATACAACTGACACCCGTGAGGGGCTTCTCGTGATGGAAACGTTCGACGTTGCAGTAATCGGTGCCGGTTTTGCCGGTGTGACCGCGGCCCGCGATCTCAGCCTCGCGGGCCACTCGGTGGTACTACTCGAGGCGCGCGACAGGATCGGTGGCCGAACCTTCCTCGGTGACGCATTCGGCCGGTCGGTGGAGTTCGGCGGCACGTATGTGCACTGGACGCAGGCGCATGTCTGGCACGAGCTCAAACGCTACGGCCTCGGCCTGGCCACACCCTTGGAGCTCGAGAAGATCTACTGGCTCGCCGGCGGAGTCGTGCACTCGGGAACCCCGGCCGAGTACGCCGGCATCGCCGGTCCGCTGACTGCCCGGTGCCTGGCGGATTCGCGGGAGTGGTTTCCCCAGCCGACCAATATTTCCGCCGCGGAAACCGGTGTGATCGAGAAGCAGACGCTGGCGGACCGGATCGACTCGTTGAACCTGTCCACCCACGACCGAGACGTGCTCGGCGGCGCGATGGCGTCGCTGATCCACTCCGAGAGCGAGCAAGGCATTGCGCAGTTCCTGCTGTGGGCCTCGATCAATTGCGGCCACTGGGACGCCTTCAAGGAAGGAGCCGGCCACTGGCCGATCGCCGGCGGGACCAAGCGGCTGCTCGACGCGATCACCGGTGAGTCGACGGCCGAGCTGCGCCTGTCCACACCGGTAACGGCGATCGAAGACGACGGACGCGGGACCGTGCTGACCACGCGTGCGGGCGAGGCCCTTCGCGCCCGGTACGTCGTCGCCGCGGTTCCGCTCAACACACTCGGCGATGTGACCATCACCCCTGCACTCGCCGAGCCGGTCCGCACGATGGTCGAAGAGAAACACCCGATGAAGACCGTGAAGATCTGGGCTCGGGTCCGGGGTGAGATCGAGGCGTTCGCCGCGATGGCCCCAGCCGGACAGCATCCACTCAACACGGTCAGGGTGGAATACCGCCACGACGGTGACACGCTGGTTGTGTGCTTCTGCTCCGACGCCTCGGCGATCGACGGCGAGAATCGCGAGTCGGTGCAACGCGCGCTCCGGCTGTTCGTTCCCGACATCGAGGTGGTCGATACCGCCTGCCACGACTGGGTGACCGACGAGTTCTCGCAGGGCGCGTGGGTTCATCACCGGCCGGGGAACCTCACGCAATCGGTGCCGCGGATGCGGGAGCCCCACGGCCGCATCCACTTCGCCGGCGGTGACATCGCCGAGATCGGTATCGGTGGTATCGACGGCGCCATCGAGACCGGCACTAGGGCGGCTCGCGAGATCGCCCGGGCGCTGGCCGACGCACACCGCTGAGCAGGGCCCATCCCTGTCGACACAGGGAGCAGTGCCTGGCCTTCCAGCCGGCTCGACCGATCACAGCACCACCCAGGCCCCGCGTGCGTGGACTACACGCCGGGCCGGCGGCCGGCCTGCGCCACATGCCGGAACCCGGGCATCACAGGCGGAGTCGACGAGCACTCTTGACCCGGCTTTGGGGTGAAACCCTCCAGTTGGTGGAGGAATAACAGCGGCGCGGCCAGCGCCCTGACCCCTGGAATTGCTCGGCGAGCAGATCTGCGGGAATGTCGTCCCGGAGGGTGCCCCGCTGCATCGTCGACGCGCACCCGTGACGCCCGTCGATCGGCCGGACCCACGGGCGAATTGCCCCGTCCCCCGACCCTCGTACGGTTGTCCGCCAAGGGGTTCCCCTGCTGCCCTCAGGCCGTGGTTTCGCCGTTGCTCAATCCTCCGTGAGGGAACCTAAACATTGACACAACAACTGTTGTGCAAAGCCCTGTCCGAGGCTACAGTGATCCACGTCACCTCAACCTGGACGCTTCGATCGAGTCGATCGGATACGACGCATTCCCAGCCTCGAGGCGCACATGTGCCACTCCCCCTTCTCCTCGCCCGCAAGGACGAACTGCTGTCGCATGAAAGGCAGAGCAATGGATTTGTTGGATACCGCGGACAACACTGTCCGAATGAGGAAGTCGGCGGACATCCCTGCCCGGCTCGACCGCCTTCCGGTCATGGCGCCGCACATCGTCTGGATTTCGATCCTGGCCATCAATCTGGCGCTGGAGTACTACGACAACGCACTGTTCGCCTACACGATGCCGGCAATCGCGGACAGCACCGGCCTGAGCCTGGGACAGCTCGGAACGGTCAGCAGCGCCTTCTTCGTCGGGATGGTGGCGGGCGCGCTGGCCGGCGGGTGGCTGTCCGACCGGTTCGGCCGGCGGCAGGTCCTCGTGTGGTCGACGCTCCTCTATTCACTGGGGGCGCTGGCCACCGCATTCGCACCGAACTTCGAGGCAATGATCCTTGCCCGCTTCGTCACCGGCGTCGGTGTGCAGGCAGCGACATCGGTCCTGCTGGTGTACGTCGCCGAAATGTTCCCGAGCAAGACACGCGGCCGGTTCGTATCGATTCTGACCATGGGATTCGTGGTCGTCGCCCCGCTCGTCGCGTTGCTCGCTCTGGTCACGATC
Organism: Rhodococcus koreensis; assembly: GCF_900105905.1. GTDB lineage: Bacteria > Actinomycetota > Actinomycetes > Mycobacteriales > Mycobacteriaceae > Rhodococcus_F > Rhodococcus_F koreensis. Next base: position 345,125 of record NZ_FNSV01000005.1, read on the forward strand.
CCGGGCGGCGGGCCCGACACATGGCGGCACCTGTTCATCATCGGCAGTGTCGGATTGCTGATCGCACCCCTGGTGCGACTCGTCCTGCCGGAATCGGTCCGCTGGCACATCTCCCGCGGCCAGTTCGACAGGGCTGAGCAGATCGTCGAAAAGCTCGAGGCCCGTGCGCTGCGCCGCGGACCGCTCAGCGATCTGCCGGTGGTCACCGGCACCGACACCGAGCAGCAGTCGCTCCGCCAGGTCCTCGGGAACCGGCGGGTGCTGCGCGTCATCACCGTCGTATCCCTGGGCTATTTCGGTGCCACCCTGGGCTACTACCTGTTCGGTAACTGGGCTCTGTACGCGATCGTCAACGGCCTCGGCTACTCCGAAACCCACGCATACGAGGTCCAGCTGATCTGGAACGTCGTCTACTGCGTCACCCCCCTCATTGCCCTCGTGGTCATGGACAAGGTGGAACGCAAGACCCTCATCCTCATCACCTCCCTGGTCAGCGCGGTTCCGTTCGTGTTGCTGGGGGTCTCGACCAGCAGCCCGGTCGTGATGGCGGCGGGCGGCGCCGTCGCCATCACGACTGGGCTCGTGCTCACCGTGTTCTACGCCTACATCCCGGAAGCGATCCCCACCGGGGCCCGCGGCCTGGGCAGCGGGATCATCATCGGCGTCGGACGGTTCGGCGGCGCCGTCTCGGGCGTTCTGGGTGCGGCACTCTACGGCGGGTGGGGCCTCGGCGGTGTGATGATCACCGCCGCGGCCTGCTACATCGCGTTCTCCCTCATCGTCGTCATGTTCGGACCTCGGACCACCAACCGTTCACTCGAAGGTGTGGCCGCCGAGGAGCTCAGCGCGAACACGTAGCACCGCAGGACCGCGGCGGAGCACAGCCAGTGGCTCCGCCGCGATGGCGTTGTGACATCGCCGCGACTTCCTGTTCATGCCACCGCCGGGAGTTCGAACATGACTGATATACCCATTCCGGCAACGACATACGGTGGCCGCGCCGCATGTTCCCATACACCGGTTGCTCGATCGCCCGAGCGATGCGCTGCCCGCTCGACGAGGACATCAGTTGTGATGTCGCGGTCATCGACGTGGGCGTCGAGGAAGGCGGAGTTCGCTCCAGGCCTCCAGGCCTGGTTGGGACCCCGATTTGCCCGAGCCGCAACAGCGCCTGCGCACCGCCGCATTGTCCTTCAGCACTGTGCTGCTACGGCGGGTCCTCGCATCGTGGTCGCCCACGGCGGCCACGACCGGTGCTACCCCTGCCTGCCGAGTCCGGACGCCTCCTCAATCGCGGCGGCCCCATCTCTTCCGCGAGAAGCGGGATCTCGGTCCCGATGAGCGCACGCATCCCAGACACATGGAGCACGATCACATGAACCCGCACGACCGGGAACTTTTGGAATTCGCACGACGTTGGGCACCGTTCGGCGGTCCACCCGCTGCCGACATTCTCGTCGAATTCGGGATGACACCGAGTCGCTTCGCAGAACGACTCGAAGAACTGTGGCGTCCGCGCATACGGGCCTCTGCCGGTGGGCATGTGCGGCGGCCCCTTTCCTCAACGCGACCGGCAACACCCACGGGGCCGGGAGAAACCGGTTTGCGCGCGTGAGAGGTGTTGCCACCGCAGCCGCACCGGCCGGGGGCGGATGGGGAGTCGCGTAGCACAGTTTGTGCTCACGGTTGAGTGCTCGCCACCTTGAGGAGCGATTTCTCCTCCTCGGTCAGCGCCCGGCTCTGAGCGAGATCCGTGTTCCACGCGACGATCACGCTCACCGCCTCCAGCACGACGGTTCCGGTGGGAGTGGCGACCTGCTCATGAAGCCGAATGCTAGACGTTCCAACGTGGTCGACCACGAACGAGCAGAGCAACTTTCGGTCATCGAGGACGGCAGGCGAGCGGAAGTCCAACTCGAGTCGGGCGACGACGTAGGACCAGTCGTCCGGCAGATCTCCCAAGCTGTCGAGCCAGCGACCACGGCCCTGGTCGGCGATCGTGACGAGGGCCATGTGCGATACGTGTCGGTACGCGTCGATGTCCGTCCACCGGAGCTCGACCTCCACCGCACCTTCCGGCATGTATCTCATCTTTCGTTCTCCTCGTATGAACCGTGGGCCACCTGGGTCGATCGGCGAGCCGTGGCGGACACGATGACCGCCGCGCATCGACAACTCCAGAGTGCGATTGCTACGCGCTCGCCTGTTCGCTCGTGGTGAATCCTGTGTCGTTCTTGCTGACTCGCAGACGAGGATCACTGTAGCCCCAGGACAACATTTACACAACGGTTGTAATGTCAATTGATGGTGGGCGGTTCGCTAGAGAATCGGTTCGCGGCCCGGTCTGCCGATTTCCAGTGGTTGGCATCGCGCCACGTCCACCCGGGTCGCCGAGATCGCCCAATCTGGTCGGCAAGTTTCTGTGACTGCGCCTCGACTGCCCGGGCGGTTGCCGGTCTGTTCAGTAGCGGAAAGGCCCTAGTCCATTCCTCCACACCCACCTGCAGCATGGGAGACCGCAGGGGGGTGGGTCGATCGAGCCGGGTCCCCGGTGCGGGTGAGGAACTCGACCTGGTCAGCGGGCGCGGGTTGCGCTGGTCTTGCGGGGCATCCTTCGTCTCACAGCTGCCTCCTCGTCGGGAGATTTGTTCACTACTGTCGGCCAAGGCTTGCCAGCACTGCCTTGGCCGCGTGCTCGCCTGAGGTGGCGGCGTCGGCAAGCGTCGGCAGATCGCCTTGGTAGTCACCGGCGAAATAGACCGTGTCGAGCGGATCATGCAGCGTCGGAAGCGAGTGCCGGCGCCCGGGTGCCCAGAAAGGCACGACACGGCGGTGACGGCGGATGATGCTGGTGCCCAGTTTTCCTGCGAGCTCAGGGAACACCGTGAGCAAGTCCTCGGAAAAGCCCGCGACGATCTCTTCGTCGGACAGGTCGAACAGTTTGTCGGCCTGTGCGCCGCCGGCGAAACAGGCAACGGCGCCGCCTGGTTTGCGGTCATCACCACGGCGCTGTGCCGCGGCATGGTTGAACATTGCCTGGAACGACAGCTGCGGGGTCGACACTGCGATGAAGTCGTCCCAGCGCTGCGCTCCGGTTTCTTCGGTGAAGAATCCGACGATCACGTACCGCCCGTAGGTGATGTCGTTCAACGCGTTCCAGTGCTGCTGCGGCAGATCCGGGAGGATCCGCTTGGCGATGTCGGCGGGGGCGGTCACGACCGCGCGCTTGGCGCGCAGGCGTGCCGGACGGTCTCCGTCGAGGTAGTCGACGACCACACCGTCACCATCGCGCCGCACCGATTGCACCGGCGAGTTCAGCCGAACCCGGCTGCCGAGATCCTCGGTCAACACGTCGGTCAAGGTTTGATTGCCGCCCACCGGCAGGGAGAAGTTCGGGACCTTGGCCGGGTCGGACAGTGCCAGGCCCACCGAGGTGACGAACTGGGTGGCAGCGGTTTCCTCGACCTCGCATCCCATCCATTGGGCCGACCACGCGCGCACGATCGCGGTGGCCAGTTCCGAACGCACTCCCTTGAGCAGGTAGGACGCGAGCTTGGTGTCGAGGCTGGCGCGAACCCGTCTCGCGGTCCGGCTCTGCGACTGCAGGAACGGCGTAACAGCGAGGATGCGCGCACCGACGATGGCCATGCCGATCCGGTCCATGATTGTCATCCGCGAACCGAACATCAGCTCCACGGGGTTGGAGGTGTCGACCAATCCGCCGTTCAAATACAGCCCGACACCCTTGCCCGCGAGCGAACCCATCTCGATGTTGTGCCGCTGGAGTGCATCGAAGAGCGGGCCGGTGCCCTCGGTGAATTGCGTGCCGACGTTGATCCAGTAGTCGCCCTGGCGAACGCTGTCGACGCGTCCACCTGTGCGATCGGTGGATTCGAGCACCACAACGTCGGCGTCGCGTAGCAGCGTTGTCGCTGCCATCAACCCCGACATTCCGGCGCCGATGACGACCACCTCGGTGGTCTCCTCAGCCGGTACGGAGGTTTCCTGCGCCTCGGGCTTTGTCATTGCTGTTCCTCACTGTCGTTTCAGGAATAATGGAAAGGGGCGAAATCGCTGCGTCAGAATCCGCCCTCGTCGAGGTCCATCACGGTCAGATCCGTAGCCGAGACCACTGCCAGTTCGGCGGTGACATGAGGCAACACGGAGTTGGCGAAGAACGAGGCCACCGCTACCTTCCCGGTATAGAATTCGCTCTCACGCCCGGCATCGAGTGCGGTGAGCGCGGTTTCGGCGGCGACGATGAGGCGCCATGCCACTAGCAGGTCGCCCAGGAGAAGCAGGAACCGGACGGCGTTCAGGCCGATGTAGTACAGCTCCCGCGGCTCCTTCGCAGCGTTCAGCAGATGGGTGGTGAGTCTGCCGACAACCTCCTGCACATCCTCGAGTGCGTGGGAGAGCAATAGCTTCTCGTTCTTCAGCCGCCCCCCGCCGGCATCGGACTGGGCGGTGACGCGGACTTGTCCGAGCAGGTGCGTCAGGGCCACGCCGTTGTCGCGAGCGATCTTGCGGAAGAAGAAGTCCTGAGCCTGGATCGCGGTGGTGCCCTCGTAGAGTGAGTCGATCTTGGCGTCGCGGATGTACTGCTCGACGGGATAGTCCTGCAGGAAGCCGGAACCACCGAAGGTTTGCAGGGATTCGGTGAGGTACTGGTAGGCGCGTTCGGAGCCGACGCCTTTGACGATGGGCAACAGCAGGTCGTTGACGCGGGCGGCGACATCGGCGCCGGCGCCGGAGATGTGCCGGGCGACGACGGGATCCTGATGACCGGCGGTGTAGAGGTAGATCGATCGCAGCCCTTCGGCGTATGCCTTTTGCATCATCAGCGAACGGCGCACATCGGCGTGGTGGATGATGCTCACCTTCGGTGCCGTCTTGTCCGAGGCCCGGGCCGCATCGCTGCCCTGGACTCTGGTCTTCGCGTAGTTGAGCGCGTTGAGATAGCCGGTGGACAAGGTCGCGATGGCTTTGGTGCCGACCATCATCCGGGCCTCTTCGATGATCTTGAACATCTGGACGATGCCGCTGTGGACGTCACCGACCAGGTACCCGACGGCGGGGATGCCGTGCCCGCCGAAGGTCAGTTCGCAGGTGGCCGAGGCCTTCAGTCCCATTTTGTGCTCGACGTTGGTGACGAAGACGCCGTTGCGTTCGCCGGGTTCACAGGTGTCGTGGGCGAAGTGGAATTTGGGGACGATGAACAGGCTCAGCCCCTTGGTGCCGGAGGCGGCACCGCGAGGGCGGGCCAGCACCAGATGCATGATGTTCTCGAAAAGGTCGTCGGAGTCGGCGGAGGTGATGAAGCGCTTGACGCCTTCGAGATGCCAAGAGCCGTCGGCCTGTTCGATCGCCGTGGTGCGGCCGGCCCCGACGTCGGAACCGGCGTCCGGTTCGGTCAGGACCATGGTCGCGCCCCAGTTGCGCTCGACCGCCTGCGCCGCCCATCGTCGCTGCTGTTCGGTGCCGATGTCGACGAGGACATTCGCCATCAACGGGCCGCTCAGATACATGTAGGCGGCCGGTTGCGCACCGAGAACCTGTTCGCTGATCGCCCAGTTCAGCATCGACGGCGCGGGCACACCGCCGACCAACTCGCTCTTGGCGATCCGCCACCACTGCGCGTCCTGCCACGCCCGCACCGCTCGCTTGAACGGCTCCGGGATTCGTACCGAGTGCGATTCCGTGTCGAAGACCGGCGGGTTGCGATCGGTGTCGGCATACGGCTCCGCTACCGGACCCTCGGCCAGCCGCGCGGCTTCGGCCAGCATCGTCCGCACAGTGTCGCGGTCCAGGTCGCCGAACGCCCCGGAATCGAGCACGGCATCCAGGCCGTAGACCTCGAACAGGTTGAACTCGAGATCGCGGACGTTGCTCTTGTAATGGCCCATCGGTCCCTCACCTCTCGATCGGGCCCGCCGCGGTCGGGCGGGCGGAAATGGTACTACCGCCGACGTAGTCCCCGTGCCCGGCGATATCGCCGAACGGCATGGGCCGCAGGGGATTGCTGTGTGCCACGCAGTCATCGGCGACGCATCGACCGTCGGCGTCGGGAGCCCGACGGCATGGGTGACGCTGTGTGGAAAGTCTGCGCGCGGACAGTTGCACGTGATAAATTAACTGTCATGACAGTAAATCAAGCTGGGCGTCCAAGCAAGGCCAACGAGCGGATTCCCGAAATACTCGAAGCCACGTTCGCTGTCGTCGTGCGCGAAGGCCTCGCCGGTGTCACCTTCTCGAAGGTCGCCGAAGCGGCAGGGCTGCAGCGCACGCTGGTGTTGCACTACTTCGGGTCTCGCGACGAGTTGATCGGCGCCTTCATCGACCACGTCGTCGGCGCGATGGGCACCGCGATCGTGCATCACCATGACGATCTGCCGCTGCCCCAGCGCGTGGCGGCGGCCTACGCTCCCGGCGCGTACCGCACCCGCGACGACATGGTGGTATGGGCCGAACTGGTGGCGCTGAGCGCTCGTGACCAGGCGGTGCGCGAGCGGCTGCACAAGCTGTGGACCGGGCGATGGCTGCCCGATCTGGAGGCAGTCCTGGCCGACCGCCATCCCGCCGTGTCCGCCGAGGATGTCTCGGCCACGGCCTACGCGCTGGCGTGCCTGTTCGAAGCGCACTGGGCGCTGGACATCCAGGGTGTCGTCGACGAGCGCAGACAGCAGCACATCGAACGCGCGGCCGACATCATCCTCGGCAGTCTCGAGGTGCGCTGAGGATCCGACCCCGATCCTCAGCGGGGATCAGAAGTCGCGAATGCACCCGAATCACCGCTGTGACAGCGGGGTTCGGTATCACTGGTGTAGATGCAGAAACGTTCGCGGCCTGTCGACTGCCTCCTCGACCGTCCTGACCGAGCTGGATAAGTGGTGCGTCGCGTAGCGCTACAGTGCGACAGTGGACTCACTACGGCCGCGACCGAGCCGACGCGTCGCCGAGCTGATGCGCGACATCGCCGAGCGCCTGCTGGCCTCGACGAGCGCGGCGGTCGACGAAGTGGTGGCCGCTGCCCACCAGGGCGCCGAGTACCGCGCGCTGGTGGAGGACCCGCAGCTCGCGGCGGCCGACCGTCATATGAGCAAGGCTTACTTCAGGCACTGGCTGTCGGCCACCCTGCAGAAACCTGGAGCGCCAGTCGCGCCGTGCGTCGACCCGGAGGTCCTGCAGTTCGCCCGCGACCTGGTGCGACGCGGCCTGGACATGCACGACCTCGGCTCGTGGCGGGGTGCTCAGCACGGCGCGTGGGAGCTGTGGGTCGACGCCTGTTTCACCGCGACCGCCGACGTCGAGGAGCTCCGCGACCTGATGAAGGTGTCCGAGCGGTCGATGGTGACCTTCATCGACGATTCGATCGCGGCGCTCGACGAGTACGTCGAACAGGAACGCGCCGACCTCGCGCGGGGCGCCAACGCCGAGCGGCACTCCACCGTCCAGCTCTTGCTCGAAGGTGCCCCGATCGGCCGGGCGCTGGCCGAATCGCGCCTCGGGTACGCGCTGACGGGCAGCCACGTCGCCGCGATCATCTGGAGCGACTCCGCCGATCAGGCGGCGAGTCTCGACGCGGCCGCCGAGGCGGTGATGAGGATATGCGCGGCCCCGCGGCGGTTCACCCTGAACGCGAGCGCGACCGCGCTGTGGGTGTGGGTGCCGGCGGACACGGTCCCGCCTGCCGAGATGGCGGAGGACGCCCTGGCGGCCTACCCGGGGATTCATGTCGCGTTCGGACGTTGCGGCCGGGATCTCGACGGATTTCGCCGTAGCCACCTGGACGCCGCCGCCGCGCAGCGATTACTGACGCGGATGGGTTCGGCGCGCCCCGTCGTGCGGTATGAGGACGTGGCGTTGGTGTCGGTGCTCACGGCCGACATGGCGCAAGCCGATCAGTTCGTCACCGACACCCTGGGCGACCTCGCGACCGCCGACCCGGTGCTGCGGGAGACGGTGCTGACCTACGTCCGGGAACGGTTCAACGGCTCCGCCGCCGCGGAGCGGATGTTCACCCACCGCAACACGATCGAGCGACGGCTTGCTCGCGCCGATCAGCTGCTGCCGGTGCCGCTGGCCGACAACGCCGCGAGCGTGGTCGCGGCGCTCATGCTCGTGCAGTTGCGCGACTGACGGACAGCGCGCCCGCCGCGGCCTTCCGAGCGCCGCTGTCGGGCACTTGCCGGCCCGAGTCGGCGGCAGGCGCCGCTGCCCGAGTTCGCTCGATCGGGCGAGACCGCTCACCCGGTGGTGATGATTTTCGTCTGGGCTGCGAAGCCGAGGTCACCCAGTCCGGCATCGACAGCCGCGGTGAGATTCTCGATCGTGGCGGCGAACACCCGGGGGTTCAGCCCGGCTTCCTTCATGACGTCGATGGCCCCGTCCAAGCCTTGGGCGTACGTGACGATGGTTGCTTGATCTGTGGTGAAATCGCCGCTGGCAATGGCGGTTGCGACCCTCGCCGTCTCACTCTGGACGGAGGCGAAGGCGGCAGGCGTCACGGCGTCGAGGAGGGCCTGATCAACTCCCTGCCCGAGCATGAAGGTCGATGCCTCCACATAGGCACTGACCGCCGGGACCAGGAACATACCGACAAGTCCTACGTTCAGAACGCTTGCGATTTTGACGTCTGGTGACACCCAGACGGACACCGGAGTCAGCAAGGTCAGGCTCTCGCCGTGCTCGGCCCAGGCCGTTTCGGATCCGGAATAGAGGACCGCCGCCCCCTCGGTGCCGATCTCCTCGGGATACCCGAGGATCGACCCGTCCAAGTACGCGGCGCCGCGTTCGCCGGCCCAGAGCCCGAAGGATTCGACTTCCGAGGGAGCGCCGGTGCCCACATTGACGAGCGTGGTGCCGGTCAAATCCGGCACGGGTTCGAGGGCCGCGAGGGCGGCGTCGTAGGTAGCGAAGCACGCCAGGACAAGCGGTGCGGCAGCGATGGCGTCGCCGATCTCCCGCATGGGCGTAAGCGTGTTGTCGGCCAGTGCGGCTGCCCGGTGGTGCGTGCGGTTCCAGACGGCGACGGTCTTGCCACCGCCGGCGAGCGCCCGCGCGAGCGCCGACCCCATCAGGCCACAGCCGAGCACTGTGACGTCATGCGAGGTGGTCTTGTCCATCACTTTTCCCTCTCCTCGATGGCGGATGCTCTTCTCCCCCTCTTCGAAGGGGGATGCCTCGACAGCACGTTGTCCGCCGCAGGCATCCCTCGTTTCCCCCGCCTACATCGGCAGATCAGGCGAGTCGACTCCGACGACCCGATCTCCGCAGAACACCCGCACCGATTCCGCCGGACCGTGCCCGCCGATGCCGGACGGGCCCCAGAAACTTTGGGCGGAGTCGTCGCCGAGATCGGCGAGCTTCGCGCCGTTGACCCGCACCTCGCCGGACATGACCTGGGCACCGATCGCGATCGCGCGGTCGGTGTCGGCGCCGAACACATAGGCGTCCAGGCCCGACGGGTGCGCGTTGGCGGCGCGCAGGGCGTCCTCGTCGGAATCCACGCCGTGCAAGGAGACGACCGGCCCGAACAGCTCTGCCGTCGTGCGGTCCGGGTCGGACCCGGTGGCTACCGTCGGCGACAGGAAGAAGCCCGCCAGGCCCGGCAGCTCCCCGAGCTGATCGATCTTGGCGCCGAGCCCGCGTAGGCTCTCGATCCGCTCGATCAGGTTCCGGAAGTGCGGCTCGTTGGAGATCGGGCCGATGTCGGATTCCTCGTCGAGCGAGTGCCCGATCCGTAGCCGCGCGATGCGCTCACCGAGGGCCTCGCGCAGCGGCTGCACCAGCCGGTGCGGTGCCAGGACCTTGCCCGGCCCCTCGCACCACTGGCCGTTGAGGGTCGTCATGCCGGCGAGGATCCCGTTGGCGGTCACGTCGAGGTCGGCGTCATCGAGCACGAGCACGGGGTTGTTGCCGCCGAGCTCGAGCTGCAGAACCTTGAAGTCCTCGGCCGCGGCGCGGGCGATGGCCCGACCGGCGCCTGGGCCGCCGGTGAAGGACACCACCTTGACCCGGCGGTCGCCCGTGAGCGCGGCGCCGATGCCGCCCGTGCCGTGGACGAGCTGCAAGGCGCCCTCGGGCAGGCCGGCGTCGACGAAGCACTCGACGATCACTTGCGCGCTGGCGGGAGCGTGCTCGGATGGCTTGAGCAGCACCGGGCACCCCGACGCCACCGCGCTGGCCATCTTCGCCGCCGGGATGAAGCTCGGGCCGTTCCACGGCGTCAGGATCGCTGCGGGCCCCCAGGGCACCCGGTGTAGCCGGACGTCTCGCCCGCCCGCGGGGAGCGCGGTGACACGAGCGATCCCGCGGGCCTCGGCGGCGGCCCCGCGGATTCGGGCCGGGAGGAACGCGGCGAGTTTGCGGGTGGCGGTGATCGTCGTGCCGCTGGTGATCGCGTCGGTGCGTGCGATGTCCTCGAGCCGCTCCTCGACGTTGGCCGCGGCCCGTTCGAGCACCTCGGCCCGCTCGAGCCGGAACTCGTCATCGGCCCAGTTGAGCGCTTCGTAGGCACGCTGGGCGTGCTGCAGCGCGCGCTCCAGGTCGGCGGGCGATGTGGTCACCATGCGGTGGACCGGCTCGCCCGTGTTCGGGTCGACGTTCGATCGGTCGAGCGTCTGGCAGGACACCCACTCGCCGGCGATGTAGCTCACCGGCTGCGCGAGTGACGTTGTCGGCGTCGTGGTCTTCATCGGGCCTCCGCGGTGGGGTTGTCGGAACAGATCGGCATGGCGACGACGATGCGGGTCACCTCGCCGGACTTCATCGCCTCGAAGCCCTCGTTGATCTGGCCGAAGTCGATGACCTCGGTGACCATCTCGTCGAGCAGCAACCGGCCGTGCTGGTACAGGCGGGCGAACTGGGCGATGTCCTCGCGCGCTTGCCCCGACCCCATGTACGAGCCGATCAGGCGCTTCTCGCTGAAGAAGAAGTCGGACGCGGGCAGGGTCAGCTCGGTGCCCTCGGCAGCGATGCCGACGAGGCAGGCCGTGCCGGTGGGGCGCACCACGTCGAGGGCGGCTGCCGCGGTGCGGGCGGATCCGACGGCCTCGAAGGAGTAGTCGACGCCGTCGCCCAGCAGGGCAACCACCGCGGCGGGGAGGTCGTCGGTGGCGCCGTTCAGGGTGTGGGTCGCGCCGTAGCCGCGGGCGGCACGCAGCCGCTGCTCGTCGAGGTCGATCGCGACGATCGCGGACGCGCCGGCGAGCCGCGCGCCCTGGATGATGGCCGAGCCGACGCCACCGCAACCGATCACGGCCACCGTGGAGCCCGGCCGCACCCGCGCCCCGCGGAACACCGCGCCGACACCGGTGACGACGCAGCACGACAGCAGGCAGCCGACCCGGGTGGACACGCCGTCGGGCAGCTTCACGGCCGCGTTCGCGCGCAGCAGCATGTGCTCGGAGAACGCGCCCAGGTCGCCGAGCCGGGCGACCGGTGTCCCGTCGGGCAGGGAATACGCGGGCCGCGGACGGCGCCGGATCTCGTCGAGCCGCTGGCACTGGGTCGAACGGGCCGCGTTGCAGTTCGCGCACTCGCCGCACGCCGGGGTCAGCGCGCCGGTGACGTGATCACCCGGACGCAGGTTCGTGACGGCCGAGCCGACGGATTCGACGATGCCCGCCACCTCGTGCCCGACTACCACCGGCAGCTCGGTGGCGACGGTGCCGGTGATGTAGTGCAGGTCGCTGTGGCACAGCCCGACGTGGGTGACGGCGATCCGCACCTCGTGCGGCTCGGGATCGTCGACGTTGATGTCGGTCAGGTGCAGGGGTCCGCCCACCGTCGTGAGCACGGCCGCGCGGGTGGTGATCATCGGTTCTCTCCGGTCGAGGTGGCGGGCTTCTTGGCGCTCCAGAAACCCTCGATCCCCGCGGTGAACGCGCCGCTGTTCCACGACGCGTCGGCCGCGGCGTCCTCCAGCACGAAGGCACGCTCGATCTCCTCGGACGTGGGCCGCAGCAGCGCCAGGTGCAGGGCGGTGTTGTTGCCGCCCTCCGGCGTCCAGGCGCGGACGAGGTCGATCGCGCGGTCCAGCAGGTCGTCCGGCTCGACGATCTGATCGAGCAGACCGATCCGCAGCGCTTCCTCGGCGCCGATGCGCTCGGAGCCCAGTACCATCCGCATTGCGTGATTGCCCGCGATCCGGGTGAGGAGCACGCTCGACGCGTTGGAGATCGTGAGGCCGCGGGCGTTCTCCGGCTGGAAGTACTCGGTCCGCGGGGTGCCGAGGCGCGCGTCGCAGCACAGCGTGATCTCCGAGGCGCCGCCCACCGCGATCCCGTTGATCGCCGCGACCACGGGCACTGTGGTCTCGATCACCGCGCGGGTGACGTCATGGAAGGTCTCGAAGGTCTCACGCATCTCGGCGAACGTGGTCGGCGGCGCGCCGAGGTCCTCGCCCGCGCTGAACGCGCGGCCCGTGCCCGTGATCACGATTCCCCGTGCGCCCTCGCCGGTGCCGTATTCGCGGATGAGCGCGGCGAGGCGCAGGCGCATCTCGACGGTCAGCGCGTTGAGCTTCGCCGGGCGCCGTAGCGTGATCACGGCGGTATCGCGGATCACCTCGACGAGCACGTGTTCGGCCGCCAGGTCCGACGGCGATGCGTCCGGCGATGCGGAGGCGCCCGAAGTGGTCCGGTCGCGCAGGTCGAAGGTGATGCCGGGAGCTTCGGCCGCCCTGGCCTTGAGCGCGGGCTTCGACACCCGCTCCGACGGGGTTCGGGGGAAGGCTGCGACGAATTCGACATAGCGCGGCACTTTGAACCGCGCGAGCCGCTCCGCGACCCGGGCGATGACCGCCTCGGCCGTCGCCCGGTCGCCGGTGCCGCCCGCCGCGAGTTGGACGAAGGCCTTGACCTCCTCGCCGAGCACCTCGTCGGGCTCGGCCACGACCGCGGCCGCGACGACGCGGTCGTCGGTTTCGAGCACTGCCTCCACCTCGGCGCTTGCCACGTTCTCGCCGCCGCGCCGCACCATGTCCTTGATGCGGCCGACCAGGCGGATCTCGCCCCGCTCGTCGGCGACGGCGAGGTCGCCGGTGTGCAACCATCCGTCCCGGAGCGTCCGCGCGGTCTCCTCGGGCCGGTTCCAGTAGCCGAGCATCATCGGCGCGCCGGACACGGTCAGCTCGCCCGAGGTACCCGCGGGGACCTCGGCGCCGTCGGTGTCCACGATCCTGACGCGCTTGGTCGGCATGGGCCGTCCGATGCTGCCGCTGCCGACGGCCGCGACGTCGTCGAGTGGGCTGATCAGGTCGATCCCGCTCTCGGTCATGCCGAAGAGCTCTCGCCACGGCGCGCCCCAGCGGTCCTCGAGCTGGGCGTGCAGCGCCGCGGGGATCGCCGAGCAGAACACCGCGCGCAGATGGTTGTCCCGGTCGTCGGCGGCGGGCGGCTGCTTGAACAGCAGCGTGGGCATCGATCCGAGGACGTAGCAAAAGGTCACCCGGTGGCGCCGCACGTCGGCCATGAACCCCGACGCGGAGAACCGCGGCAGCACCACCAGCGGCGCGCCCGCGGTCAGGGCGAGCACCGTGTTCCACTGCGGATCCATGTACGAGAAGGGCTGCGCCGTGAGCAGCACGTCATCGCCACCGAGGCCGGCCGCCCCGGCGCAGCCCCACGCGATGCGGGTCCAGTAGTCGTGGGTCAGCATGCACGCCTTCGGGAATCCGGTGGTGCCCGAGGTGTACTGCAGGTTGGCCAGCGTGTCCGGGGTGATCGCGACATCGGGGGCGGTGGCCGGGAAACTCGCCTCGGCCGCGTCGGCCACGTCGAGGATGCGGATGCCCGCGAGCGCGGCGTCTCGGGAGACCACCTCACGTACCAGCGGGAGGTGCTCGGCGTCGGTGACGATGACCCGCGCGCCGGAGTCGCACAGCACGAACGCCAGATCGGCCGCGCGGTAGGCCGAGTTGACGGGCACGACGACAGCGCCGGCCTTGAGCACCGCGAACCAGGTGAGCGGCCACTGCGCGACGTTGGGCAGCATGATCGCGACGCGGTCGCCCGGGGCCACGCCATCGGCCTCGATCAGGCGGTGTGCCAGCCGCGACGACGATACGTCGGCCTGCGCGTAGGTCCACGACGCGTCGCCGAAGCGCAGCAGCTCGGCGCCGGGGGTGCGAGCGGCGCCGTCTGACAGCAGGCCGGTGACCGTGCGCACCCGGGGCGTCGCCCCCATCTGGTCGTGGGTGACGGCGGCGCGCCGCGGTGTTTCGTCCCTGGTTGTTGTCGCGGTTGTCGTGTCAGTGGACATACTCGATCTCCTGCCGTTTTCTCGATTCATCGACGATCCAGGCCATGGCCGGGTCGTCGCGTTCCATCCACTCGGGGTGCCACTGCACACCGAGGATCGGCGCGCCGGGCACCTCCACGGCCTCCGCGACCCCGTCGGGCGTGCGACCCGTGACGACAAGGCCCGCGCCGCACCGGTCGACGGCCTGGTGGTGCCACGAGTTGGTGACGACGCTGTCGCCGAAGATCCGCGCGGCCCTGGAGTCGGGTTCGAAGCTCACGCGGTGCTCGGCGTCGCCGTCGGTGGGCGCGGCCAGCGGCGACAAGTGCGGCACCGGGCCGGGCGGCAGGTCCGCGATGAGCGTTCCGCCCAGTGCGACGTTGAGCAGCTGCATTCCCCGGCACACCCCGAGCACAGGCAGGCCGCGGTCGATGGCGGCGCGGGCCAGGGTGAACTCGTATTCGTCGCGTTCGGGGTCGTGCGCGTGGGGATCGAGCCGTGGGTCGACGTCGCGGACAACGGAAGTGTCGCCGCCCCACCGGGCCGGGTGCACGTCCTGCCCGCCGGTGATCACCACGCCGGACAACCACTCGCAGGCGTCGAGCGGATCGGCGTCGTAGGGCAGGTGCACGGGCACGCCGCCCGCTTTCGCGACGCGGGTGGCGAAGGCGGCCACGAACGCGTCGACGCACGCCGTGGCGTAGCGGTCGTCCGTTCCGGCGATCAGACTCAGCTGGACGCGGCGGCCGGTGATCCCGACCAGTGGCTTGCCCGTCATGGGAACTCGAAGTAGCGACGGGACTCCCACGCGGAGAGTTCGGCGTACGGGTCGCCGCCCTTGGTGTGGAACTCCATCCATTCCCACCGGCGCGAGGCCACCCAGAAGTCGACGAACTCGTCACCCAGGTACTCGCGGAGCACCTCGTCGCCGTCCAGCGCCGCGATGGCCTTGGTGATCGAGTCCGGGATCCGCTCGACCCCGGTGTCGTCGGGCAGGCACCACGCCATGTCGTCGACCTGCGGCGGGGCCTGCATCCTCCGTTCGATGCCTGCCACAACCCCGGCCAGCACACCGGCCAGGGCGTAGTACGGGTTGACGTCCGAGCCCGGCAGCCGGTACTCGAGCCGCGAGTATTTGGGGTGCCCGACGATGGCCCGCACCGCCGCGGTCTTGTTGTTGACGCCCCAGGAGATGGTCGTCGGGGGGCCGCTGATGTCGACGAGGCGCCGGTACGAGGTGATCTGTGGCAGCGACAGCAGGGTGTTTCCCGCCATCGTTGCCAGCAGCCCACCGACGGCCTGCAGCATCACCTCGGACGGTCCGTCGGGTGCGAAAAACTGGTTCTCACCGTCCCGGTGCAGCGAGAGGTTGATGTGCGCGCCCTGCCCGAAGCCTGCGGTCGGCTTGGCCATGAACGTCACCGTCCGGTCCTGCTCGAACGCGACTTCCCGCATCACCTGCTTGGTGCGCACCCAGCAGTCGCCGAGCGCCACCGGATCGGTGGGTGCGAGATTCAGCTCGGTCTGGCCTGCGGCCGCCTCGTCGGTCCACGCCTCCCAGGTGATGCCGAGCTCGTCGAGCCGGTCGGTGACGGCCTCCATGTAGTCGACCCAGTCCTTCGACCTCGCCAGGTGGTATGTGGCACCGGTGTCCCCGCCGAGCGGGGTGAGATCGCGGTAACCGCGGGCCCGCGCCTGCTGGACGGACTCCTCGAACAGCGTCGTTTCGATCTCCACCGCGACCGTGGCGGTGTAGCCGAGCGTCCGCAGGCGCTCGGTCAGCCTGCGGACCATATTCCGCGGACAGATCGGTACCGGCCGCCCGTCCCGGAGCCAGTAGTCACCGATGACGGCGCCGAGGCCGGGCTTCCACTCCACCAGCGTGTCCATGTCGGGGATCATCGAGATGTCGTAGAGGTTGCCGCGCCAGTCCGGAAAGGCGTCGCCGAACACGAACTCGTCGCCCAGGTCGATCGCGAACAGGATGTCGGCGAAGGCGAAGCCCGCCTCCTTGCCGGACGCGAACTTCGCCGGCGTGATGGTCTTTCCCAGGAAGCTCCCGTCGTGACCGGTGGCCTCGAGGCGTATCGCCTTCGTCGGTGCTTTCCGCGCGGAGCTGATGGATTCCGACCGGGTGAGCTCAGACATCGAAACGAACCTTCCACGAGGCGGCCGTCATGACCGACACCTGCGAGAGCGTCCCTTGGACCCGCAGGCCGGAGTCCAGGGAGGTGAGGAGATAGTCGGCGCCCGTGAACACCCCTGCGAGCGCGTCGGGCGTGCCGACCATGCGGTAGGTCGTCGGGCCCGCGCCGAACCGGGCCTGCTGGGGGCCGTCCGGCCCCTGTGCGACCGCGACGAGGACGTCGGGGATGCCGCTGATGCCGCGGGTCACCTCCCAGAAGCGCTCGGCGGCCTCCTGCCACGAGGGCAGTGGGTGCTGTAGGGCGCGCAGTACCCCCTCGGCCAGTTCCGCATCACCGTCGGGGTCCTTGCTGAGCGCGAAACGGGCTTCGAGGTCGACGACCAGCGTCGCGTCGGCCGGCGCGAAGACGCCGCCGGTCACGGTGACGGCGCCGTCGCACAGCGTGACGATGGCGGCCTGCGGGGTGTTGTGCGAGCGGACGGCGACCGTCCCGATGCCGCGATCGAATACCTCGGGCAGATGGCCGAGCCGGACCGCGTCGCGCAGAGTCCGGCCGAGCAGCCGGACGATGGGAGTGGCGTCGTCGTCGATCTCGATCCGGGCCGGCGCGCGCTGCGCCGCCGGGCCCGGCGCGATCGTCGGGGTTTCGGTCATTGTCATACCTTTCTTCGGTGGCGGGTGCGGTGCTGTCGGGGCTGCGGGTGCGGCCGTCATTCGAGGGCGGCGTAGGTCTGCGGCCGACGCCGGCGCAGGAGCGGCGCCCATGCGAGGCCGCAGGCGAACGCCCCGGCGATGATTGCGAGGAAGACGTAAGCCCCGGTGCGAGACCCGATCAGGAGCTCGAAGTTGCCGATGACGAGCACGAGGATCGCCCCGAGTGCGGCGAGCGACAGGACGGGGGCGACGGTGCCCGTCCACGCCGTAGCCGTGCCGGCCTTGCGGAAGTGCACGACGATCGCCGCGGAGGTCAGGGCCAGCAGCACGATCAGCCCGAGGGTTCCGGCGCCGCCGAACCAGGCGTAGATCTCGACGACGGGGTCGAGCCCGGCGATCGCCGTGGCCGCGAGCAGCGTGCCGATCACCCCGGAGGTCAGCAGCGAGGCCACGTGCGGCGACCGGTGCGTGGGGTGTGCCGAGCCGAGCGAGACCGGCAGAGCACCCTGGCGGCCGAGGGCGAACAGGTAGCGGGCCACCACGTTGTGGGCGGTGAGCACGCAGGCGAAGAAGCTGGTGACGAGCAGCACCTGCATGACATCGTGGGCGGCCTGCGACAGGTAGCGGGTGGCGAGCCCGGGTGCGAGTCCTTCGGGGTCGTCGGCAGCGAGGTCGACGGCACGCGCGACACCGAGACCGTTGATCATGGCCCAGGACGAGAAGGCGTAGATCAGCGCGATCAGGACGACCGCGATGTAGGTGGCCTTCGGGATCGTGCGGTCGGGGTCCTTGGCCTCGGACCGGAAGACGGCGGTGGTCTCGAAACCGACGAAGCCGAAGACGGCGAACATGATCCCGGTGCCGGCGGCGCCGGTGGTGAACGCGTCCCAGGTCAGCGGCTGCGCCGACAGGCCGTTGTCGCCGCCGCGCAGCACGATGGCGAGGTCGACGAGGGCGACGATCGCGACCTCCGCGATGAGCAACGCGCCGAGCACCCGCGCGCTGACCTCGACGTTGCGGTAGCCCAGGTACCCGATGGCCGCGAGCCCGGCGGCCGCGAGGCACCACCACGGCACCGACACGCCGGAGAAGGTCACGAGCACATTGCGCGCGGCAGCCCCGAGGTAGGCCGAGACGGCGACGATGAGCAGCGCATAGGTGACCAGGGCGAGCGCTGCGGCGCCCAGCCCGGCACCGGTGCCGAGGCCGCGCTGGACGTAGGAGTAGAAGGCGCCCGCGTTGCGTACTTCGGGAGTCATCGCCGAGTACCCGACGGTGAACAGCACGAGCACGATTCCGACGAGCACGAAGTCGACCGGTGTTCCGATGCCGTTCCCCGAGCCGAGCATCAACGGGATGAGCCCGGCGAACACCGTCAGGGGCGCGGCCATCGCCACCACCATGAAGACGATCTGCGGGACGCCGAGTGTCCGGTCCAGGCCGACCGGGACCTCCTGGGCCCGGTCTTCGCGCTGACTCATGACAATCACTCCATTCTGTGGCGCTCTGCGCGACCTGAATCACCGGCATCTACCGACCGGCTGGTATGCAATTCAGGCAGCGAAAGATAGCCACCTGCGAATTCTGTGGAACGGAAACGAATGATCGTTGGGCGCGGTTGACGGACGCCGACGCCTGGATCGGTCAGCGTGGTCGCGGTGTTCGCAGGCGAGGGCCCTGGTTGCCGACGGGCGAGATCCGCGTCCTCGCGGCGGGGAGCCCGGTCACACCGAGATCGTCGGCCTGTGCGACGGCGCGTCGACCTCGCACGGATTGCTCGGGATCGGCCTTGGGGCGGTGCGCGCACGTCCCGACCGCCGCGAGGCCTCGACGGACGATGATCGGATAGTCGACTTCACGGCAATCCGGCCCGGCGACTGCGAACTGTGACTACCCCGCAGTTCAGCGCCTCCTGGGCGGCGCGCTCTCCCGCACGGACCGCACCGTCGAGGTAGCCCTGGTTGATCGTCGCGGTCTCGGTGCCTGCCCAGTGGATCCGCCCGACCGGCCGGCGATCCGCATCGGTGTACTCGATCAGTGAGCCCGGGGGGCGCGAACCGACGCAGCCGCTGATCCACCGCTCGTGTGTCCAGTCCTTCTCGAGGTATGCGGTGGGGCTTGCCGCCTGCGCCCCGAACAGCACGGTGAGATCGTCGAGGAAGGCGGAGCGCCGCGCTGCGGGGTCGTCGAGGATCGTGTCCGGGCCGCGGCTGCTCCCGGTGGTGCCGAGGAAGGTCAACAGGATCCCGACGCCGGCGTCCGGCGGTGAGTTGTCGATGACGTATTTGGCCACCGGCAGGTCCGAGACCGCTTGGCCGCTCAGTCCCTCCTCCCGCCAGAACGGGCGGTCGTAGACGGCGAAGAGCTTGCTCTCCGCGCCGCTGCTCCAGCGACGTTGCAGCATCACACGGCGGGTGGGCAGGTCGGGCGTGACGTGGATCCGGGCGGCGTCCGCCGGGGACATCGCCACGATCACCCGGTCCGCGCGGACATCGACCCGCGCCGACCGGACCAGGACTCCGTCGGTGTCGTGGGCGATCTCGACGACGGGCGAGTCGAGCACCACGGCGCCCCCGAGATCCTCGGCCAGGCGCTCCGCGATCCGGACCGTGCCACCGACTACCCGCGACTCCTGCGCCCCGTCGGTGATGTTGAGGGCGTGGTCGATTCCGCCGGAGCCCCGGATCCGCGACAGCTGCACCAGCAGCGACGTGGCGTGCGGGTCCTCGGCGTTGGTCACCGAGAAGCCGACCGTGAACATCTCCTTGGCCTCCGCGGTCACCGCGTTCGCGTCGAGCCAGCGTCCGAAGGTCGTGGCGTCCCAGGAGGCGGCGCGGCGGGCGGTCCATGGGGCGTCGACCGGTACGGTTCTCGCCATCCGTTCCAGCCGCAGCTGCAACTGGGCGAAGTCGGCCAGCGCGAGCGGACTCAGCGGCGGGATGAGGCCGGCGTACCGCTTCGAGCGGCCTCGCCGGTGGTAGATCGACTTGCCTTCGACGTGGGTCTTGAAGGTTTCCAGTCCCAGCTCGTCGACCAGTGAGAGGACCCGGTCCTGGCCCGGTCCGACCCATTGGCCGCCGCCTTCGGTGATCACGCCGTCTGCGACGTCGAGGTTCATCGTGCGGCCGCCGACCCGGTCACCGGCCTCGATCACCACGACCGACCGCCCGGCCTGTGCCAGCCGCCGCGCCGCGGTCAACCCGGAGACCCCGGCACCGATGACGACGACATCCGTGGTGCTCAGCTCGGACATACTGATGCCCTTTCGAGGTGTGCGACGACGTGGTCGGCGACGAGCAGCGCGAGCGCGTCGGGCAGGTGGTGCCCCATTCCGGGAATCACCACGTGCCGCGCATGCGGAATCGCGGCTGCAGTGGCGTCGCCCCCGGACGGCGCGACGATGGGGTCGCGATCGCCGTTGATCACCAGGGTGGGAGCCGTGATGCGGGCGATCTCCGCCGTTCGGTCGCCCGCGGCCTGGATGGCCTGGACCTGCCGGGCGGTCCCTGCCGTAGCGTCGCCGGCCGTGCGGTCCCACGTCTGCACGGCGTGGGCCGCTTCTTCGACCTCGTCGATCGGGAACCCGGTGCCCGCGAGATGTGCTGTCATGCGAAGGTGCGCACGCACGGCCTGCACCCGGTTCCGCGGCGGCGGAGCGGCGAGCAGCGCGATGGTCGACGCGGCCGCCTGCCCCACCTTCGGATCGCCCGTGGTGGAGTACAACGA
The DNA here is from genome assembly GCF_900105905.1 of Rhodococcus koreensis. GTDB lineage: Bacteria > Actinomycetota > Actinomycetes > Mycobacteriales > Mycobacteriaceae > Rhodococcus_F > Rhodococcus_F koreensis. Next base: position 365,895 of record NZ_FNSV01000005.1, read on the forward strand.
GGTCAGCGACGTGGTGAGTGCGGGGTAGCGCGCCGCGACGGTCTGCGCGATCATCCCGCCCATCGAGCGCCCGATGAGGTGCGCCGGTCCCCGACCGAGGTGCTCGATGAGCTGCGCGGCATCGGCGGCCATGTCGGCCAGCGTGTACGCGTCCGGACGGGGCCGGGCGAGCAGTTGCCGTAGCGTGCTCGGCGGCGGGGTGATCGCGTAGGTCGAGCGGCCGCAGTCCCGGTTGTCCATCCGGATCACCTGGAAAGCGGTCGCGACGAGCGCGGAGACGAACCGCTCGGACCACATCGTCAAGTCCTCGCCGAGGCCGGCGAGGAGCAGGACCGGCGGGTCGTCGGGGTCGCCGTCGATTCGGTAGCAGACACGCGTGCCGCCCGCAAGGGTGACGAGGCGGTCCTGGGCGTCGTCACGCACGGATCGTCTCCCTTCCGGTCGAGCGTGCACTGTCGTCGGTGGTGGAGCTGAACCGCAGCGCGTCGTCGAGCAGGGGGCCGCGGAGCAGCTTGGCGTCCTGCGGGTACGACATCGACATCTGCCACATGCCGGTGCCCTGCTTCGGGGTGCTCTCTCGGGCCCGTTGCGCGTAGCCCGCGCTGAGGTCCATGACCGGGCGCGTCTCCATGCCGGGATCGGCCTCGACGACGACGCGGTCGTAGCCGAAGGCGTCCATGTGCTTGACCAGGTTGCAGAAGTAGCGGCACAGGATGCCGACCTTCAGCGTCCACGACGAGGTCGTGTAGCCAATGGCGATGGCCAGGTTGGGGATCCCCGAGAGCAGGGTGCCGCGGTAGACGACGGAGTCGGCGAGGTTCACCGGCACGCCGTCGACCGCCAGGTCGATGCCGCCGAGCAGGCGCACGTTGAGGCCGGTCGCGGTGATGATCACGTCGGCGTCGAGGTGCTCGCCCGATTCGAGCTGGATCCCCGACTCGGTGAAACGCGAGATCCGGTCGGTGACGATCGAGGCGCCGCCGTCGCGCAGTGCGGCGAAGAAGTCGCCGTCGGGCGACAGACACAGGCGCTGATCCCATGGGTCGTAGGGCGGGTTGAAGTGGGTGTCCACGTCATAGTCCTCGGGCAGCAACTTCTTGTTGATGCGCCGGATCAGCGCGCGACCCAGGCGGGGGAATGTGCGTAGCGACTTGACCACGCCCCGATCGATCCAGATGTTGTTGAACCGGGTGATCGCGTAGCCGCGTCGTTCGCCGAAGAGCCGGTTGAACAGGAGCGCGAGGGAATCGACCTTCGGCCAGGGCATCACATAGGTGGGGGTGCGCTGGAGCATGGTCACATGGGCGGCGGCGCGCGCACCGGTCAGCATCGACGGGATCAGCGTCACCGCGGTCGCGCCGCTGCCGATCACGACGACCTTCTTGCCCGCGTAGTCATAGCCCTCGGGCCAGTGCTGCGGGTGGATGATGTCGCCGGCGAAGTCCTCGCCACCCTCGAAATGCGGTGTAAAGCCCTCGTCGTAGCGGTAGTACCCGGTGCCCGCGAAGATCCAGTTGGCGGTGAAGGTCTTGTCGCCGTCGGCGGTGTGCACGTCGATCGTCCAGCGCGCGTCGGCGCTCGACCATTCCGCGCGCTGCACGCTGTGCCCGAGGCGGATGAGCCCGCCCAGGTTGTTCTCCTCGACCGTCTCACACAGGTAGTTGAGGATCTTGGGGCCTTCCGCAATGGCGGCGCGGTCCTTCCACGGCTTGAATTCGTAGCCGAAGGTGTGCAGGTCGGAATCGGATCGGATGCCCGGGTACTTGAACAGATCCCAGGTGCCGCCGATATTGTCGCGCCCTTCGAGCACGACGACGCGTTTGCCGGGAAACGCCTCGACGATGTAGCGCGCGGCGCCGATGCCGGAGATGCCGGCACCGATGATGACGATGTCGAATTCCTCGGGTCGCTGCTTCGATGCGATCATCGTGGGGCCTTTCGGTGGTGGTCACGTCGGTGTGTGATTCCACGGTGACCCCCACGGCGGCCCACGCTCTACGCCGCGGTGCCCCCTCCTTCACCGTGACGTGGTGCACAGTGCACTGTCCGCGCCTGTGAGATGCCGATCACACGGTCTCGTGGTGCAGTGTGTTGCGGCTGGCGCTACACGTGGTTGCACGTCGGCGTAGCGGGCGTCCTCATGGGCGCGCCACTGTGGAAGCCGACACACGAGATCACGGTCACACTCGAGGAGGCGCTGCCATGCGCGACATTCTTTTCGCCGCGGCGGACATCTGGATGATCGTCGTCGGACTCATCTGCGGCGTGAAGTTCATTCGGGGCCATCACAACTATTTGATCGGTCTCGAATGGATCATCATGGGCATATCGGGGACGAATTTCCTGATCTACGGGGTGACCCAGGCCGGCACCGATTCCCCGATGCACCGCATCGCCTTCTTTCTGGACGCGTTCTCGCGCTCGATCGGGTTCACGCTGATCCTTGTCCTCGGGTTGCTGGTCGTCACGCACAGGTACAAGCCCACGCTCGGCGTCGAGGTGGGCGCGTTCACCCTGGCCGCGATCCTCGGGTTCTTCCTGTCCGAGTTCGCCGAGGAGATCGGCACACCGGGCAAGGTGTTCTTCCTGATCACTGCGCTCGCGACCTCCGGCTTCCTGTGCTACTTCGCGTGGCGCCTCTGGGAACTCGGCGAGCTCGCCCACGCCGGGTGGGTAGTCGGCGCCACCGCGCTGAACGTGGTCGTCGCCTCGATCTACGACTTCTGGCGAATTCCGGGCGACGACGCCAACCACACCCTCTTCTACACCCTCGCGCTGTTCACCTGGGGCCTGGCGATGCTCGTCATCTACCGGGCGTATTCGGCCTTCGCTGCCCACAACAAGCGGGACGACGCACACCTCGATCCGGCCGCCCCCTCCCCCGCCTGGGGGGCTGATATCGCATGAGCGCCACGGCGAACACGACCTATACCACCTTCACCGGGTCGGTCGATCCTCCCACCGACATCCGACCACCGCTGACGGAGAACTTCACCTGCTCCGTCGCGGTCATCGGCGGCGGGCTCGCGGGCATGGCGACCGCACTGCGCCTCGCAGAGCGCGGCGTCGACGCCGTACTGCTGGAGTCGGACTTCTGCGGGCACGGTGCGGGCTCACGCAACGCCGGCCAACTCGCGAGCGCGCCCGGAGGCGACATTCAGCTGCTGAATCTGCTCTACCGCAGACGCATGCCGGCGATCATCCGCCTCACCGAGAACGCCGCCGGCCACGTCGAGAGCATGATCGAGAAGCTCGGCATCGACTGCGACTACGAAGCCGTCGGCAACGTCTTCGCGGCCGTCTCGCGCGGGCAGCTAGGACGCACACGCCGCATCGCGAAGATCCTCCGCCGTGCCGAGGCCCACGTCGAGGAGGGCACGGCACGCGAACTGGGCATCCCGCCCGGCTTCCTCGGCGGCATGCGCGAAATCAAGGGCGGAATCATGAACCCCGGCAAGCTCCTGCGCGGCCTTCGCAGCGCGGTGCTCGCCTCGACCGTGCAGGTCTTCGAACAATCAAAGGTCGGCGACATCGTTCGCGGCACCGACGGCGTCACTGTCGAGACGCCCCGCGGCGTGATCCTGGCGCAGAAAGTGGTGCTGGCCACGAACGCCTATGCGGGCGAGTGGGACATCACGCCGAAACGCCTATCGTCACCGATGTGGGTGACCGAGGTCGAAACCGAGCCGATCTCCCCGCAGCGTCTCGCCGCGCTCGGTTGGACCAGCCGATCCGGGCTCATCACCCAGCACAACATCATGGAGAACTACCGACTCACCGCACGCAACACCATCGTGTTCGGCGTCCGCCAAATCGAATGTGGCGCAGGCTATCCGCTGCCCGAACGCCATCCCGACCCGGCGGTGGTCGCCGACCTCGCGAAGGCGTTCGCACGACGCTTCCCGCCGCTGGCGGACGTCGCGATCGACCGCGCCTGGGGCGGCTGGATCGGGATCACCTCGACCTGGCTACCGGTGGCCGGCACGATCGGCGACGACGTCTACTACTCCCTGGCCTGCAACGGCCACGGACTCGCCCAGGCCACCTACGTCGGGACCCTCATCGCCGATCGGATCGCCACCGGCATCACCCCGGACGATCTGCGCACCATCTGGGTCGACGAACCGAAATTCGGCCACGCGGTCCCGATAATCATGGGGAGGCTCGGACTGCGCGCGACATGGACCGCAGGCAGGTTCAACGACATGATCAACGGCAGCAAGCGACACGCACGCAAGGGATTCGCCACTGCCCACATGGCTTTACCGCCCCCGTCTAGAGTATTCCTCTCTTCGGCGAACCCCTCGAACACCTATTGCCGCGTAACAGCACCGCGGACGCGGAGGAGAGCAGTGACAGTCGTAGACGACGTTGTTCCGCTCCCCGGGATGCCCGCACATCAGTTGGTCTCGGCAGTCGAACAACTCGCCTTGCTCGGTCAACCGCAATCGGTCCAGGTCCCCGAACAACTGCGATCCTGGCTCGACCACCCCTCAGCGCTCGCCCGATTCGACGCCCAGGCTATGAGAGAGAATCGCACCGATGCACGGTCTGGCTGGGCAGTGTCTCCTCGCGGCCGAGGGCGCAACCGTGTGGGTGCAGGACCCGGACGGCTCCTCAACAACGGGCACACTCGCCCACCCGATCCAGGTAAGCGGCGACGTCGGGAACGCCCTCGCAGGCTCTGTACGCAGCCCAACCCACGTGCTTGGCATCCTCGGTATCCCGAGCGCCCGGCTGCCTCGAAAGCCAATGGTCGACGGGCCGATCGGTTCCGACAGTTCGTGGTGCGGAGAGCTTTTTCCTTCCCGAGAAACTTCCGCCCAGTCTGCCGGTATGCTTCGCGTTCCGAATCGACGAGATCGCGTTCGAGCGTCACAGTTGTCGTCTGGAATTCCAAAATTATCAGATAGTGGCGGCGAGCTCGACTCCTTGGCGGATCGCTCGCTTGGCATCGAGTTCAGCAGCGCCGTCGGCGCCGCCGATGAGGTGCGGATTCGCTCCTAGAGCGACTAGTTCGTCGTAGAGGTCACGCCGCGAGTCCTGTCCGGCGCACACAATGACAGTGTCGACCTCGAGTGTCCGGTGGGCACCGTTGACTATGATGTGGAGGCCATCGTCGTCAATCCGGCGGTAATTCACCCCTGAAATCATGTTCACGCCTCGCTGTGTGAGTTCGGCGCGGTGGATCCAGCCGGTCGTCACACCGAGACCCGCGCCCACCTTCGTCGTTTTTCGTTGCAGTAGGTGGACTATGCGATCGGTTGACGGCGGTACGGGCTCGGTCAGACCACCGTCACCCGAGTACTGTGTATCGATTCCCCACTTGCCGTAGAACGCCGCGAGATCCTCGTTCGAGGACGAATGGTCGTGAGTGATATACTCCGCGACGTCGAAACCGATCCCACCGGCCCCGAGGATTGCGACGCGCCGTCCAACGGGACGACCGCCGCTGAGGACGTCAAGGTAGCTCAACACTGTGGGATGGTCTATTCCGTCGATATTGGGGGTACGCGGAACGATTCCGGTGGCGACGACAATGTCGTCAAACCCTTCGTCGGTCAGGCCGCGAGCGGTTGCGGTAGTGGCGAGTCTGACTTGGACGTCGCTGTCCGCCAGCTCCGTGGAAAAGTAGCGCAGCGTCTCGGCGAACTCGGCTTTGCCGGGGATGCGTCGGGCGATCTCGAATTGTCCACCGATGGTTGGCGCCGAATCATATAGCGTTACAGCGTGTCCTCGACGCGCGGCGAATGCCGAGAACGCCATTCCTGCTGGGCCGGAGCCGACGACGGCGATCCGTCGCCTACGGGGTGGGACAGTCACCTGCAGTAGCGTCTCATGGCATGCGCGAGGATTGACCAGACAGCTAGTGATGCGTCCACTCAACGTGTGGTCGATGCAGGCCTGATTACACGCAATGCAAGTGTTGATTCGATCTGCGCGGCCGCGGGCGGACTTCACTACGAACTCCGGATCGGCGAGTAGGGGCCGGGCAAGCGAGACCATGTCGGCCGAGCCTGCAGACAGCAGAGCCTCCGCAACCTCGGGCGTGTTAATGCGGTTACTCGCCACTACCGGGATAGAGATCGAGTTCTTCAGTCGCGCAGTGACACCGGCAAAGGCCGCGCGCGGAACGGGTGTGGCGATAGTCGGCACTCGTGATTCGTGCCATCCAATCCCCGTGGTGATGATCGAAGCACCTGCCGCTTCGAGTTCCTTGGCGAGTTCGAGTGTTTCCTCGATGGTCGATCCGCCGGGGACGAGGTCCAGCAACGAAAGTCGGAAACTGATGATGAAGCGCATACCGAGGCGCTCGCGTGTGCGACGGACAATCTCAATCGGAAATCGCATACGACGACGGAAGTCGCCTCCCCACCCATCGGTTCGCTGGTTCGTCCGGCAGGCTAGGAACTCGTTGATGAGGTACCCCTCGGACCCCATGATCTCGACGCCGTCGTAGCCTGCTTCGAGTGCGAGTTCGGCTGCGCTGACAAAGTCGTCGATTGTCTGTTCTACTTGCCGGGAATTCAACTCTCGCGGGACGAACGGACAGATCGGCGCCTGGATCGCGCTCGGCGCCACCAGTTGGGGGTGCGTCGCGTATCGGCCGAAATGCAAGATCTGCATCACGACTTTTGCACCTTCGCGGTGCACGGCCTCAGTGATCACCCGATGCTGTTCTGCTTCTTCGAGTGTCGTCATGCTGGCGCCCTCGGCCCAGGGGCGCCCCTCCGCGTTGGGTGCGATTCCCCCGGTGACGATCAGCCCGACACCGCCACGCGCTCGCTCTGCATAGAACGCCGCCATTCGATCGAAACCATCCGGGGCCTCTTCGAGTCCGAGGTGCATCGACCCCATCAAGACTCGGTTCCTCAGGGTGGTGAAGCCGAGGTCGAGTGGAGAAAGCAAATGCGGGTAGTCGGACATTGAGTCTCTCCTGACACTAGGTGACAGAAGGAGGCTAAACACCAGATCCCTATTTTGCAACTAGTTGCATAAGAATCTGCGGTCGCTCGGCGCACTTACGTAAGCTGCGAGACGAACCCATGCGAACGAAGGACGTGCAATGTCGTTACCCCATGCCATCCTTACTGCGCTGCTCGAGAAACCCTCGTCGGGACTCGAGTTAGCGCGGCGCTTCGACAGATCGATTCGGTACTTCTGGTCCGCAACTCACCAGCAGATCTACCGCGAACTAAACAAGCTCGAACAGGCCGGCCTCATCCAGGCGCGCGACGAGGTAGTGACCCCTCAGGGGCAGAGGAAGACCTATGAAGTCTTGCCGCCCGGGCGTACAGAACTCGAACGATGGGTATCGGTCCAACAGGACCCTAAACCGGTGCGTGATCCGATGCTGCTTCGGGTACGTGCCGCGGCAGTGGTAGGGGTTGGCGGACTTGCCAACGAGCTCGAACGTCATCTCGAACAGCACCGTCAGCAATTGTTGGAGTACCTCGAAATCGAGCAACGCGACTTCGCTGAGGACCCTACTGCAGAGGCCAAACTCCAACACCTTGTACTTCGTGCCGGGGTCGGCCTAGAAACATTCTGGACCGAATGGCTCACCGAGGCATTGGACACGATGCAAGCCCACCGTGCACACCGTCGATGCTGACACGGGCCGAACACGGTTGCTGCGCCCCGCGGAGCCTGCCTAGTGGGCGCGGTCGATTTCTCGACCAATGACTCCGCGCACAGGTATTTTCTCGATGCTGCGAAACGGCCGATCAAAAGGCCTTTTCGGGGCGGGTCGCCCGCCGGGACGAAACCACCCTCCCGAAAAGACGCCTCCGGCTAGTTGGGGTGCCGGTAAGGATCGTGTCACCAGGTACAAACCGAGCGGGGTTGGCTCGGGTCAGATGGGGTACCGGTACGACGCGTAGCCGTTCTGCGAAGGTGGTGTTCTCCTCGACGATCAGCACGGTCGACTGGAACACCCGGCTGGTCACCGGCGACGCGGTCACCGAGATCACCCCGGCTCAAGAGCGAGGACGGCGGCCCCATGGATATCGGCGGCGCCACACTCGCCGCAGTGGCCATGCGTGACGGGCTGATCGACGAGTACGTGATCGTCACTCATCCGGTCCTGGTTGGTGGCGGCACGCCGTTCTTTGCGGCCCTGGGCAACTGGGATTACCTGACCCTGGTGGCGACCCGGACGTTCCCTGACGGCGTGATCCTGACCAGGTACGAGACCAGGCGCTGAGTACCCAACCTCGGATCGGCCCGGACTTCGGGCCGATCCGAGGATCTCATGGCGCCGCGGTTTCGAGGCGCTGTGATACCCGTCCCGGATCACAGACCGTGTATATGAGGGATCCTCAAACGGACGGCGGAATCTCACTCAACGCCAGTCGGGTGTTCATGTTGAGTTTGACCTCGCCGTAAGGGAGCACGTGCGACCAGAAGAGCGGGGTCAGGCCCCGCTCGTCGTCGGCGGTGAGCACACCGTCCCAGTCCGGGTCGGCAAGGACGTCCTGGATCATCAGGACGTTGACAAAGACCATGGCGGCCTGGCAGATCCGCAGGCACAACACGCTCATTTCCTGCTCGTCGCGACGGTTGGACGCGAGCTCGGCGTTCTTGCCGTAGAAGATGATCGAGTTGGCACGATTCCACGACTCGATCACGTTCAGGCCGTCGTTGATCTCGCGTTGCAACCCGCGCGAGCGCAGGTAGCGGGCCAGGAACACCGTCTTCTGAGCCCGGCCCAGTTCGATCATCGCCTGGTAGGTCGGGTGGGCGGCGTTGGCCTTCATGAACCGTCGCAGGATCGCCTCCGTCGACGCGGTGCCGGTGCGGATCGCGGTCGCGTACTTGAGCATCTGGTCGTACTGCTCGGCGATCTTGGTCCAGCTGATCGGCCTGGTCATCGCCGGTTTCAGCCCCGGCCACAGGTCCGGCTCCCCGGCGGCCGGCCGGTACAGCTTCACCTTGTTGATGCGCTTGATCCGCGGCAGCAGATCGAACCCGAGCAGTCTCGTGATGCCGAACCCGATCTCCGACTGGCCGTGCGTGTCGACGTAATTGGCTTCCACCGCCATTTCGGTGCCGTGGTGGATGGCGCCGTCGACCATGGCGTGCACCTCGGAGGCCGAGCAGTTGAGCCGCTGCGAGTGGACGACCACCGAGCCCTTCTCCACGCTCCAGTAGATCAGCACGCCGCGGCGTCCGTAGCGGGAGTGGTACTCGGTGAAGATGTTCTGATCGAACGCCCCGAAATGCGTCGAATCCGACGCGATGGCGGTCGAGGACTCGCCCCAGATCGTCGTGCGGCGGGCGGCGAAGGTGGCGTTGGCGATCTCGATCGCGATCCGCCGTGCCTCCTCCGCGTTCAGGTAGCGGCGGCGCGCGTAGCGGATGTCATCCTCGCTGTGCCCGTGCGCCCCGCCGGCCACAGCTCCGATGCCGGTGTTGGTGCCGTAGGCGTAGATCACCAGCAGGAGGCGTTCGGCCAGCACCCTCTCCGGCAGGGTGCCGCGGTCGGCGACCGAGGTGACCGCGCCCAGGCAGCCGGTACGTAGCACCGTCTCCTTGAGGATGTCGATCAACAGCACCACACCCCAGCGAGTCTGGATCTGGTTCTTCAGCTTGCGCAGGTTGCGGGGCTCGGCGACCGACGGCAACGGCGTCAGCTTGATCGGGCCCTGGCGTCGTTCCTTGATTTCGAGCCAGCTGCATGTGGGCAGTGCGGTGTGCAGGGCTTCCAGTTCGGTGCGCATCTGTTCGCGCACCTCGTCGATGAACTCGGTCGGATCGAGCGGTTTGCGCAACGCCCCATAATGCTCGACGCGGCGGTCTTCGAAGTCGAGCGGCAGGTCCTCGGCGGGGTTGCGCCACTTCTCGGCGCCAACCACCCAGATCTCCTTGCATCGCAACTGATCCCGCAACGCCTGGAACGTGCAGATCTCGTACACCATCCGCACCACGCGCCGATGCCCGCGCTTGTCGGCCTGATACACCAGCTCCGCCCAGTCGCCGGACACACCGCGATGCACCGGGACCGATCCGTCGAGCGGGTAATAGCGCAGGTTCGCGCCGGCGTACTTGTCGATCAGCGTGAGCGCGTCGAGCACCGGCCGGTGCACGGTGTTGTTGGAGCGGAACTCCAGCACCGACAGCAGCTTGATCAGCCCGACCCGGTAGTGGTTGGTGTAGGACGAGCGCAACGTGGCCTTCACTGTCCGCTGATATGTCGGCCCGACGACTTGAACTCGGCCACCAGATCCCGCAGCATCGCCTGCGGCGCCACCGGATACACGGTGTCGCGCACCAGCTTGTCCCCGGCATCCACCGTCGCCTCGGCGACCCGGAACAGCAGATTCTCTTTGCCGGTGACCCGCTTGAACTCGCGGATCAGCTCGTTCGTGACCCGGCACCTCGGCGCGGGCATTGATCCGGTGCACCGTCGAGTTCAGCAGCTCCACCAGGGTGTCGGTGATCTCCCGGCTACGGCAGTCGCACCGAAGAACAGCTGCGCTCGGCAGTCGCCTCACGCGACATCATCGGGCAGGCGAAGGGAATGCTGATGGAGCGATTCGATGTTGACGCGATCCGTGCGTTCGAGCTGCTCACCAAAGTGTCCCAAGAAAGCAATACCCGGTTGAGTGTCATCGCACAGCGGATCATTGAACGCAAATGAGAACCGGCCACCTACCGACACTGGCCGGGTTCGATATGAGTCCGCACGTGCAGGTGCCGCAATACCGACCCCCACAGCTGCAAGCCGCGCTCATCCTTGGCCCACCAAGACGCCTCGCCTTCTCGGTCGTTACTGCAGCGATCTCTCGATCATGCTGGGCGCGCTGCCGATCGTGATGTTCTGGATATTCGGATTTGGCACCCTGCTCAGTGCTGGCGCCATTGCTGCCGCAAACGCCGCCAACCAGCCCCCGCCATCGAAGGGAGCTGTAGCGGCGGGTTCCACCGGTGGTGCGCGCCGGGTTGATCAGGCCGTGTTGCTCGTAGAAACGCAGTGCCTGGGTGCCGAATCCGGAGAGCTCGGCTGCCACGGTGATGCCGTAGACCCCCTGCTTCGCTCGCGACTCGTCGTCGGTCGACATCGCGCGTCCTCCTCGCAGAATCGAGTCCGCCGCCCCTCTTGCGGGCAGTTACAGCTTTTGCTACAACGAATCTACAGCATTTACTGAAGGTTACCTATCACGTTTCGGGTTTCTGGAGGTGGAGACAATGTTGATGCGCACCGATCCGTTCCGCGATCTCGACCGTCTGACGCAGCAGATCCTCGGCACCACGGCGCGGCCGGCGGCCATGCCGATGGACGCGTGGCGCGACGGCGAACAATTGGTGGTGGAGTTCGATCTGCCCGGGGTGGACGCCGATTCGGTCGAACTCGATGTCGAGCGCAATGTGGTGACCGTTCATGCGCAGCGTCCTTCGCGCGCCGACAACCAGGAAATGCTGGCCGCCGAGCGGCCGCGGGGTGTGTTCAGCCGTCAGCTGTTCCTCGGCGACACCCTCGACACCGACCGGATCACGGCCGCTTACGAATCGGGGGTGCTCCGGCTGACGATCCCGGTGGCCGAACGCGCCAAGCCCCGGAAGATCGAGATCAGCCACCGCGAGGAGCAAAAGGCCGTCAGCGCCTGACCACGCGATCCGAAGTGCGATGGGAGGGATGGACACGATGGTGTACGCACAGACAGACCCGCCGGCCGTGGAACCGGAACTGCCGCAGGTCGAGTATGTATGGGACCTCGAGTGTCGGCTGCTGGCCGCCGAAGTGGACCTGATCTTCGCCGACGCGCTCACACCCCTCCACACGGAGTCGGCACCGACTGTGACCACGGACGTCCCCGGCGAGAACATGAGGGCCCCGACGCACGCGGCGGTACCTACCGCGCGGCCCAGATTTTCGAACCCGGAAGTTGCTGCCACCCAACGCTCACCACCTCGCAGAGATGAGGGAGAACGACGATCCAACGGAAGGCAGGTGATGTTGCACGATCGAAAACTCCGAGAAGGTGCTGCGCCGTCCCCGGCTCGCCTATTCCGCGTTCTCTGCGCGGGCACCCGATAGGCACCCACACGCACTGCCACCCAGCGGCGGTCGCCCGTGATTTGGCCGGGCAGACACATCATCCTCACGACACTTGTTCATCCACAGCCCCCGGCCTGTCCTACTCGCGCTGGACAGGCCGGGGGGCTGCCTCACGTCTCCCGCAGAGCCCCGGCTGACAGTCGCAACCCATGGGTAACCGTGCTACGTCCCCCTCTAGAAACTGACGATGATCAGTCATCTTCGCTCCGGACTCGCCCGATGTCGCCGACTGCACAACGCATCTCGCAGACGGCTCACGGAAGCAGGAGAGCTCCCGAGGCGGGCGACCATCGACCTTCGATCCCGCGCTCTACCGACACCGCAGCCGTCGAGCGTGACGTCAACGACTCGAGCACTGGCGCGGTGTCACAACCCGCCACGACAAGTACGCCATCACCTACCTCGGCGGTGCACTCCTCGCCTCAACAGTCACAAACTCACCGACTGCATAGATAGCAGGCAGAACCCATTCGAGGAGGTCGTGGTCGAGGACCGCGGGACTATTCGGCCCTGTGCCCTGTGCCCTGGGCCGCGGCATCGGGTACGGCGGTGTGGACTATTTCTGCCCACTCCGGTGTGGGTGCTCGGCATACTGTGGCAATGGCATCCGAGCCGAGGGTGCCCAAGTGCAGAGGGCAGTGGGTGTAGCGGTGGACAGTGATGAGCTCCTCGGCTCGAATGCACCCCCACAGGGCGGAAGTTTCCGGTTCTACCTCGACGGCCAGCGCTGGGAATGGTCCGACCCGGTCGCGCGGATGCACGGCTACCGACCGGGCGAGATCACCCCCACCACCGAACTTCTGCTCTCCCACAAGCACCCCGACGACCACGCGCAGGTCGCGGCACTGTTCGACAAGATGATCCACGCCGGTGCACCGTTCAGCAGCAAACACCGCATCGTCGACACCGATCGCCGCATCCACCACGTCATCGTGGTCGGCGATCGAATGGTCGACGACCACGGCCAGGTCATCGGCACCTCCGGGTACTACATCGACGTCACCGAAACATTGGAGACCGACCCCCGCGAATTCAACGCGGCGCTCACCGAGGCGGTCGCCGAACTCGAGAAATCGCGGGCGGTGATCGAGCAGGCGAAGGGGGCGCTCATGCTCGTCTACGGCATCTCCTCCGAGCGGGCCTTCGGCATCCTCACCTGGCGCTCGCAGCAGACCAACACCAAGCTCCGCGTCCTCGCCGAGCGCTTCGTCGATACCCTCGCCGCCGAGGCGGCCCTTCCCGCGTCGTCTCGCGCCCGGTTCGACCACCTGCTCCTGACCGCACATGAGCACCCCGACGATCAGTCGGGGACACCGGACTGACCGGCTGCCCCATGCGGGGAACTCAAACACCGGATCTGGACCCAGACCCCGCAGCACGAAGCTCCGCCACCCAACCGCTTCCCCGACAGGGGCCACACTATGCGGTGGTGACGTCGGGCGGGTCGGGAAGGTCGACATCGAGAAGAAAGTCGAGCCAGATGAGTGCGTCAGCCAGGGTCTCCGCCCGCATAGTGAGGTCGAATTGTTCGGCGGCGGTGAGCGACCGCTTCACCTCCGGAAGGTCCTCGGCGAGGTAAGCCGCCACCGTCCGCAGCACCCAACGCTCCGGCGCCGGCAAGTCGTCGACGTCCACGGATCCCCCGTCCGTGAAGCGGAGGTCGAGGATGAACCTCTCCCCCGGACCTGCGGCGCCCAGGCGCGCGATGACCACGCCGACAATCGCATCAACGACCCAGGCAAGCACATCGCCGTAGTCCGGCCGACCTCCCGCGGAGTGCCGTTCGGCGCACAGCCGGGACACTTCGCACGAGAACCAGGCGGCGTCACGGTCACCGGCCAGTTGCACCAGCCGACCGCCGAAAACCGCGGCCGACGAGCTGGTGGGGCGACCTGCGTTCGATCCCATACCCCGCGAGTGCCCGGCCCCGGGCACCACCACACAGGCCAGTCGAACACTGTGCACCGCCGGCCGAACCGCGGACCGCTCCGACGAGCGCACCGAGAAACCTCGCGTGCCGGAGGTCGGTGATCTGGCTGCAGACACCCGATCAGCCGTCGCAGACAGCCTCATCACCTAGCTGTGGACCGCTCGCCTGCGCGGTGTCGAGTCGAAAGTCTGAGAATCTATCTCGACGGCTACCCCAGCGATCATTACCACGCCTGCAGGTCAGCTCGATCACATCGGGGGGCCGGGTCGATGTCGGGTTCAGCCGTGTGGCGTCGGGTATCCGGCATTCAGGTGCTGTGATGCTCCGGATCATCAGAGGGCTCAGGCTGCGCCGGTTCAGAACCGAGAGCCGGCGCGGCCGCCCCACCGTCGAAGTGGCGGGATCCCTGCGGCAACGGCGTGAGCTCGACGGGATTCGCGTTGTTCCCCTCCGGATTCTTTTCTCGTTTTGTGGTGCTCATCTGTTGTATCTGTGTCCTGGGACGCGAATGCGAACCGGGTCTTCCGATCGCAGCAGGGTGGGGTCACGCTCCGCATCTGATTTGTTGGGCGACCGTCTGGGCACTCCGACAAGTGCGGACCGTTCAGCCACGATGCGGCGCCCATTCCCACCTGTTTTCAAGCGAGGAGTCACGCTGTGTCGAAGAAGAACCCGCCCATTCCCGGGACGCCCGGTTCCGGTACCCCGACGGTCGCCGAGCCCACCGAACCCACCGAGCCGTTGCCCCCGAAGCCCGATCAGCGGGCTCCCGCGCTGGGCACCGCGACCGGGCACCCCGTCGAGGGCCCGGACACCGCCCGCGGCCAGCGAGGTGCGCACCTCACCACCGCGCAGGGTGCGCGGCTGTACGACACCGACCACTCGCTCAAGGCCGGAACCCGGGGACCGACCCTGCTCCAGGACCACCACCTCCGGGAGAAGATCACGCACTTCGATCACGAGCGGATCCCGGAGCGGGTGGTGCACGCGCGCGGCGCGGCCGCCCACGGGGTGTTCCGCGGATACGGGTCCGCCGACCCGATCAGCAAGGCCGCGTTTCTGGGCAAGGACGTCGAGACGCCGGTGTTCGTCCGGTTCTCCACCGTCCTCGGCTCCCGGGGGTCCGCGGACGCCGTCCGTGACACCCGAGGGTTCGCGACCAAGTTCTACACCGGCGAAGGCACCTTCGACCTGGTGGGAAACAACATTCCGGTGTTCTTCATCCAGGACGGCATCAAGTTTCCCGACATCGTCCATGCCGCCAAACCGCACCCCGATCGGGAGATTCCGCAGGCGCAGAGCGCGCACGACACCTTCTGGGACTTCGTGTCGCTGCACACCGAAGCCACCGCGCACACGTTGTGGAACATGTCCGATCGCGGCATCCCCCGTTCGTACCGGATGATGGAAGGCTTCGGCGTCAACACCTTTCGGATGATCAACGCCGCGGGCGAGAGTTCGCTCGTGAAGTTTCACTGGAAGCCGAAACTCGGTGTGCACTCCCTGGTGTGGGAAGAAGCGCAGATCGTCAACGGCATGGACCCCGACTACCATCGCCGCGACCTCGCCGACGCGATCGAGTCCGGCGCGTATCCGGAATGGGAGCTGGGCATCCAGGCGTTCCCGGACACCCCGGACCAGACGTTCGAGGGCATCGACCTGCTCGACCCGACCAAGATGGTGCCCGAGGAACTGGCCCCCGTGCAGCCGATCGGGCTGATGACGCTCGACGCGAATCCGACGAACTTCTTCGCCGAGACCGAACAGGTGGCGTTCCATCCCGGGCACCTCGTCCCGGGTATCGACGTCACCGACGACCCGCTGCTGCAGGCACGGCTGTTCTCCTACCTCGACACCCAGATCAGCCGGCTCGGTGGCCCCAACTTCGGGCAGATCCCGATCAATCGGCCCCACGCCGAGGTCAACGACATGCTGCGCGACGGCATGCACCAGACGGGAGTCCATCCCGGTGTCGCGCCGTATCGGCCGAATTCCCTCGACGCCGGGTGCCCGTTCCTGGCCGGCGCCGACACGGCGTTCGTCGAGGTGCCGGTGCCGCTGCCGGAGTCGACGAAACGCCGCGGAGCCCCCGCGAGCTTCGACGACCACTTCTCCCAGGCCCGGTTGTTCTACGCCAGCCTCAGCCCGGTCGAGCAGGCACACGTCGCGCAGGCCTACACGTTCGAGCTGGGCAAGTGCTACGAGCAGGCGATCAAGGAGCGCGCCCTCGGGGTGCTCGCGAACATCGACCCCGAACTGTGTGCGCAGGTGGCCGCGGGCCTCGGCCTGCCGGCACCGGAGCCGACCGTCGCCTACGACCTGGCTCCCACACCCAGCCCCGCACTGTCACAGGTCGGCGACCAGTGGCCGCTGGACGGGCGGATCATCGGCATCATCGCCGACGACGAGTCGGATCTGTCCGAGGTCGCCGACGCCGTCGAGAAGATCGGTAAGAACGCCATGGTGCCGCTTGTCATCGGGCCGCACGGGGGCGAACTGGGGTCGGGCAAGGGCGCCGTCCCGGTGTCCCGAACGTTCCTTACCATGCGGTCGGTGGAGTTCGACGCCATCCTGCTCGCGGCACCGGCGCCGGACCCGCGCGTGCAGGTGCTGCTGACGGAAGCATTCCGGCACTGCAAGGCGATCGGGGCATGGGCCGCCGGGCGTGTCCTCCTCGCCACGGCCGGAATCCCGGCCGAGGCCCCGGGCATCGTGATCGCCGACGACGCATCCGCACTCTTCGACGGCATCACCGCGCTGATGAAGTCCCACCGGGTCTGGGAACGCCAGATGTGACGTGACCCGTGGGCTCGCACGATAAGCGCGTCGAGCAGTAGCCCCCGCTCGCCCCGATGGTTACCCGGCACCGGGGCGAGCGGACGGACCGGCGAGGGCCCGGTCATGCCCTGGCTGGGGAGGCAGTGGTCTGGAAGCGGGCTTCGAGGCCGCCGATCGTGATGTCGAGGCCCTCGTCGAGAAGTTGCGCACCGTCGTAGTCTGCGAGTTCGGCAGCGAGGGAGCGCAACCGGGGAAACTTACTGCGCGGCAGGCGGTCCAGCCCGAGGCGGAGGACATCCTCCGACTCGTCGGGGTCCTCGATCAGTTCCTGGAGTTCGTCGAGAATGTGCCCTTGCAGGAACCCGAAGAACAGCCGGTAGGAGCGCAACGCATTCGGTGGGGAGAAGCCGGCCCGGATGAGCAGTTCGAGGAAGTCCTCGAGCGGGCGCAACGTGCCCGGGGGTCGTAGGCCCAGCGGTGTCGCGAGGGGGCGGGTCACCAACAGCGGAACGACATTGGGGTGCGCGAGTGCGAGGTCACGGTAGCGGTGCGCGAGCAGTCGCAGTTCCTGCGTCCAGTCCCGCGCGTCCGGGTCGATGACGAGTTCCCCGAGTACCAGTTCGACGACACCGTCGAGGAGCGCCGCCTTGTTCTCCGCGTAGCGGTACAGGCTCATCGCGTCCCGCTCGAGTGCCTGCGCCAACCGGCGCATCGACAGGGCGTCGGCGCCCTCGCGGTCGACGATCTCGAGGGCGGCGGCCAGCACCTGCTCGGTGCTCAGCCGGGTCAGACGGGTCCGAATCCGGGGACGGCCCTTCGGGGTAGTCGACTCGGCGGAGTCCGTGCGCGCACCCATCGCTGCCTCCTTGATGTGGGACGGACCGTAAGAGCTGCGTTCACGCCGGATCCGTCTTATGCGGCCTCACTACAGCGTACGCTTGCACTGTAGTTACTTGTGGGTATACTTGCGGGGTATGGGTTCGCTCCAGCAGAGGGTCGCGCTCACCGACGTCCACCTCATTCGAGGGGACGTACGTGGTGACCCGAATCTGCAAAACGTCGGGCACCCCATTGAAGGAGTCATTCATGACCTCCACCAATCCCGCCACCCACGCCAACACCGGAGCCGTCGCTTCCGGTCCGCGCGCTCCTCTCGATCCGCGCCGCAGCACCGAGACGAAGGCCGCGTTCAAGACCACTGAGTTCTTCGTCTACATCGCCGCAGTCATCGCAGTCCTCATCGCCTCGTATCTGGTGCAGACGACCGACGCACACGAGGACTATTTCCGGGCGGACCGCGCCTGGTTCTACATCGTCATTCTGACGATCGCCTACATCGTCAGCCGGGGCATCGCGAAGTCCGGAAGCCGTGAGCACTACACGGACACCGATCGGCACACCGGCGTCTAATCCTTCTCGTAGCGCGGGGTACCGGCGCCACATTTGCCAGGCTCCGCGTCACGTCGATGGTCGATCGACTCCGCGGCACCCTTCGTCCGAGGAGCATCCGTGCCCCAGACAGTTGGATCAAAATCTTGTCAGAATTGTTCTCACCCTTGTTCATTGACGGTGTAACCCCGTCGCCTATCGATACCGCTCACGCCGGGCACCCGTCCCTGGTGGAACTACCCGGCGTGCGGCGTGTCCTCGACCTCGCGGCGCTCACCATGTTGTCGGTTGCCGTGGCCGCCACGACGTCGCTCACAGTTGCAACCCTCGGTCTGCTCTGCGTGATCGGCGCCCGGGCTGCGTTGCGCCGCAGCCTGACTGACCGATAAGAAAGGTTCATCCCATGTGGATTCTCGTCAGCCGTCCGCTCCGCCGATGGAAGATGATCGTTCTCGCCCTCCCGCTGGTGGCCGCCGTACTGTCCCGACTCGGTCACCACCTCGAACGCCGCGCCGGCACACCGACCACCGCATCGCGCGGGCTGCTCGGAATCTCGCGGTTCGCCCGCCGCCGGGCCGGCGCCGAGGACGCCACCACGCGTCCGGCCGGCGCACACCCGACTCACTCGACTCACTCGACTCACTCGACCTCAGGAGTAATGCATGAGCGACAACACCGCCACAGTGATCAACCAGCTGCGAATCGTACTGGACCTGACGCACAACGAAATTCAGGTCGCCGAGACCCGGATCGCGCAAGCCCGAACAGAAGCGGTCCGCCAGGAGCTGTCGCAGAATGCCGACAATGCGCGTGAGCGCGCCGGCGCCGTGGAGGAAGCGATCCGGGACCTCGGTGGACTTCCCGACGTCGTGGGCCCGCTGTTCGGTCGCGCGACCGCGATGGTGAAGGCGATGGCCGAGCAAGCCCAACCGTTCGACGAGGCCCTGCTCGGTGATCTGATCCTCGAACACCAGCTCCTCGACCGGGCGCGCTACCTCCGCGCACTGGGAACCGCGTCACAGCACAACAGCGTCATTACACTGGCCGCACGATTGATCACCGCCCACACCGCCACGGTCGAATGGTTGACGACGGTGCTGGCGGAGGACGCCCTCGGGGGCCCGGCGGCATTGCGACGCACCCCGATGCAGGCCGCGATCGGGACCGCGATCCGGTTGATCAACGTCCCGGCGACGTGGTCGGCGCGCGGAATCGATCGCGCCATCGACACCGTCCGGGCCACCCCGGACCGGATCGGTGCGCTTCTGAGCCGCGGCGCCCACGCCGGTGACGTGGCCACCAAGACGCTCGTCGCCAGCCGCGACGCGGCACTCGAGTCGGCCGAAGAGGTGACCCGCCGAGAAGGCGCATCCGGTGTCGCGGATGCCATCCGCAATGCCCGAACCGTCAATGGTTCTCTCGAGGACGAAGAGCTCCCGATCTCCGACTACACCGAACTCAACGTCTCCGGTGCGGTGGCCGCGGTGACGGAACTCACCGTACCTGGCGATATTCGCATCATCATCGCCCACGAAGAGGCGAACAAGAACCGCCACGGGGTGGTATCGGCAGCGCAGACCCGCCTCGCCGCCATCGCGCAGGAAGTCGTCGGCATCAACTGATCAGACGTGGGCGCCCGCAGGCCGAACCGCGTCGACGCGATGAGGGCCGTCTGGCGCCACCCCACACGCGGGTGGCGGAACCGTCGCCCGCCCGAATACCAGGAGAACATTCTCATGAATGAGCAGAACACGTCCGGACAAGCGCGCAAGGGCCTCCTCGACTCGGTCAAGGGCAAGGTGAAGGAAGTGGCCGGGGCCGTGACCGGCAACGACTCTCTGACCACCGAGGGGCAGCTGCAACAGGCGCAGGCCCAGCAACGCAAAGAGGCGAACAGCGCCGAGGCCGTGGCCCGCGCGGAAACCTCGCAGGCCGCAGAGGAACTCGGCCAGGTGCGCCGCGCCAGTGCCGAGGAACGCGCTGCGATCGGTGCGGAGACGGCGGCCGCCGAAGACGCTGCCCGCAACCGGCAGCACGCCGAGCACCAGGCCGCGGAGCAGAACCAGCACCGCCACGTCGCGCAGGAGCAGTCCCGCGCGGCGGCCGACGCCCGCGACGAGGCGGCCCGCGCGGAAACCGCCGAACGAGCGAAGACGGCCGCCGCCGCCGAAGAAGCCGTCGACGCCACCGACGAACACCGGCGGGCTGTCCGTGAGGCGAACGCCGCCCGCGACGAGGCGGAACGAGTTCGGCGCGCCGCCGAGGGCCTCACCGGCGACGCCGGCCTGTCCTGATCCACTCCCCACGAATCATCGGAGATTGTCATGAACATCCTCACCGTCCCCGTCACCATCTTGCGGTTGCAGTACACGATCCTGCGGATTCCTCTGCAACTCGTCGAAGACCAGTTGATGTCCCGGCTGGCCACCGAATCACCGGCCCGGCTGATGTACGAACGCACCCTCGGCGTACTCGACGGCGCCGTCGGTGGTGCACTCGGCGACCGTGACACCGAGCGGCGCGGTGAGGCACTCACCGAGCGCAGCGACGCACTGGCCCGGGCGGCCGAACTCGAACAGGAGGCGGCGCGTACCGAGGCCGAGGCCGACACGGAGCTGGAGACCAAGCGCAAGCAGGTCCACCAGGAGCAGGAGGCGGCGCGGGAGGCCAAGCAGCGCGACGTCGAACAGGCCCACCGGCGTGAGGACGAGCGCAAACAAGCCGCCGAGCGGGACGCCGAGCAACGCACACAGGTCGCGAAAAAGAACGCCGATCAACTTGCCGCCCAACGCACCCGAACTGCGGAGGCCGAGCATCGCGCCGAGCAGACCACACTCCGGGAAGCGGAGAAGGCGGCGGCAGCGCCGGCCAAGGCCCAGCTGAAGGACGCCGCGAACAAACAGGACGAGGCAGCCGACAAACGCGCTCGCGCCGACCGGGTGGAGAAACTGGCCGAAGCGGAAAAGGCCAAGCGCCGCACCGAGACGGCAGCCAACGGGCAACGCTGACCAACCAGCATGTGCGGTCCTGGCCGCCGATCACAGAACATGGCCGTCTCGCCGATGATCCGCTGCGGTGAAACAGCCGCGGCGCGGCCGCCGGTCGGCCTTGCGGCCGCGCAGGATTGTTTCCGGTCGCAGCTGGGTACCTCGGATACACGTCGTCACCCGTGTCCGGACGCGGTGACCGGCGAGGCTCCCCCGGTTCAGCCAATAGCCGGCGGGGCCGCCCCACGCAGTACCGGAGGCACGGTCTCGGCGCGTCTGAGCCGAAGACCAGCGGGGCTGCCACAAGGGTTATTACAGTCCGAGGGAGCGCACCAGAGATGTTGCGCGGGAGAGATGGTGGAGGACAGATGCTCAACGTGGTGTTGTTGGTGATCGTGCTCGCAGCAGGCATGGCGGGTGTCTCCGCGCTTCACCGTATCAGTCGCCGGAGTGCACCCCAGGCGTACCGGAGTGCACCGTAGAGGACCGGGGTAGCGTAGAGGACCACGCATGAGTGGCTGCGACGAGCGTGCGGAATGGATCTCGGCGACAGCGCGCGGTCGGCGACTCACCCTCGCTACCGCGGAATCACTGACCGGCGGGAGAATCTCGTCCGTTCTCGGTGCCGCACCGTCGTCATCCGAGTGGTATCGGGGCAGCATCGTCGCCTATGCCAGTTCGGTGAAACATGGGCTGCTGCGAGTTCCCGACGGCCCGGTGGTCAGCGAACCCAGTGCGCGGGCGATGGCGACGACGGTTGCGGAGTTGCTCGGCGCGGATCTGGCGGTGGCGGTCACCGGGGCCGGCGGACCGGGGCCGCAGGACGGACAACCACCGGGCACGGTGTGGTTCGGGGTCTTCAGTGGCGGCGTCGTACGCACCGAACTGCGGCACTTCGACGGTGAACCCGCCGACGTGGTGGCGGCGACCACTGCCCATGCCCTGTTCCTGCTCGAAGACGCGCTCCGCCGGTAGGGCGCGCAGTGGTGTCGGTTCGGAAGCCGTGAGGAGTGGTCGATGTTGCTACGGATCCCGGGTGTCTATCCACCACAGGACGATACGCGGCTGCTCGCCGACGCGTTGGCCGAGCAGCCTTTCGATGCACGCACACGGGTCCTCGACATCTGCACCGGCACCGGAGCGCTCGCCCTACGGGTGGCCGAACTCGGGGCCGGCACGGTCACCGCGATCGCCATCTCCCGCCGCGCCGTGCTCACCGCCCGGCTCAACGCTCGCATACGCGGATGCACGATCCGGGTGCTGCAGGGCAACCTCACTGCACCCGTCCGCGGGGAACACTTCGATCTGGTGATCTCCAACCCGCCCTACGTGCCCTACGTGCCCGCCGAGGACGACCGGATTCCCGGCATCGGCATGGCGCGCGCGTGGGATGCCGGCACCGACGGGCGAGCGCTCCTCGACCGGATCTGCGCGCAGGCACCGGATGTCCTCGCGCCGGGGGGAACACTGCTTCTCGCCCAGTCGGCGCTGAGCGGCGTGGGCAAGACCCAGGTGATGCTCGAAGAACAGGGCTTGCAGGTCGATGTCGTCGCCCGGCGGGAGATTCCCTTCGGCCCCGTCCTGACCGGACGTCGCCGCATGCTCGCAGCCCGCGGGATCATCACCGCCGGTCAGCGCAACGAAGAGATTGTGGTGATCCGCGGCCGTCAGCACGCATAGACGCTCCCGGCGACGGGTCTACGGTGACGGGTCACCGCGGCCGCGGCGGCTTCCCCGGTATGCGCCGACCCGCACCCCGGCGAGCCAGGCGGGGCGCATCGCCAACCCCGGTGGGCAGTTCAGTACCGGGTCGAAGGTGGGTTGTTCGTCGTCCGGCAGTTCCCGCACCTGTGTCAGCGTCACCTGCCCGGCCGGGACGGGCGAACCGGTCATCGAGACGAGCTCGAGCCGAAACCTCAGTGGCGCTACCGCGATCGATTCGCGCAGCGCGTCCAGCGGCGTCGACGCCGGATGCGGGCCGACCGGGACGGCCAGCACCCACCTGGTGTCCGCACCGTTCGACGAATAGGGCATCAGGCTGCTGTACCGGGCGGCGCCCCAACTCGCCGCGGGGAGCGGGAGGACCCGGGTCGCCGCGGAGGTGCCCGAGCTGGCCAGCAGCAGATCCCACTCGGTCTCGACCGGGTCGAGCGGAATCTTCAGCGCGAGCCCGAGCACGTCCGGTACTCGCGACGGGGTTCCCACTCCCCCGGACAGCCTCGCCACCACATTGATCGGTGTTCCCGTCGGCAGCGTCCACCACCGGGTGTGCAACTCGAGGTGTCCGGTGGCGACCAGGCCGCGCGGGTGGAAGACCCGGGCGCCGCCGCGTACCGCGGCGGCGATCCGGAACGGCAGACCCACCAGCACCGTCCGAACCGTCTTTCGGGTCTGCTCTGCCAGTTCCACAGCTCGCGTTCCTTCCCGCTGTTCCATCCGCTCGATCCCTACTCGAGTACGGCGTCGACCGTCTTCTTCAGCGCCGACGGTTGGGCGGGCGAGGTGGGCGCCTTCCCCTTCAATTCGAGCAACCGCTCCCCGATCTCCTGAAGCTTCTTACGTCCCAGCTCTTCTCGCACCTTGGGGAACCACTCCTGCTCTTCTTCGTCGATGTGGTGCTCGACGTTCTCGATCAGGACGGTGGTCTTCGCGTCGAAGCGTTCATCGTCCGGTGTCATCGCGGCGAGTTCGACGACCAGCACGTCCGCGACATGGTGCTCTTCGTAGGATTCGAGGATGTCGTCCTCGAGGTCCGGGGCGAGCTCACGGACCTTCGGGTACATGCCCTCGTTCTCGATGTAGGTGTGCACCGTCAGCGCCTCGATGATCTTGTTCACGATCCGGCCCTTCTCCACCTCGGCGTCCGATCCGGCACCGCGGAAGTCACGGAACAGCTTCCTGATCTGTTTGTGGTCGCTCTTCAGGAGCACGATCGCATCAGTCGACATGGGTACCTCCTACTAGGTTCGGGGTGACGTGCGCATCGCCGGCGCCAGGTCGTCGTCACAACGATTTACCCACTCACCACCATCACTAACACGGGTCCGCCGCATCCGCGGAGAACCCCACTCGGCAGGTGCGTGGCAGTCGCGCCGGCGCTCCCGCTCGCCGAGCCCGCCTGAGACACATCGCCTTCCTGCCGGGACCCGACCCGGGGATCAAACGCCGGCGAATACCCGTGACGATCGGGCGTGCGAACCCCTCAGGTATCGGCCGAGATCGTCCGCGGGTCCTCGCAGAGTCCTCCACCGCAGTCATTCCACATCACCGCGATCAGATCCACCCCGCCGACGGTGAACACCGACGCCGCGGCATGGACCCATAACCAGTCCCCGCCGCGGTGCCGAAGCCGGAAGAACGTGGTGCGAGAGGCCGCGCCGCCGCTAATGCCGCGCAGGAAGCGGCGCCATCGGGGAGTGTCGGACGGCAACAACAACCACTCGTAGTGACCGACCAGCTGCTCCACGCGATATCCGAGAAGGTCGGCGGACGCGGGGTTGGCGAACAGCAACCGGCGCTGACTGTCGAAGACACACAACGGCTGCGGTAGCACCGTGAACAGTGCCTCGAGCACCTCGCTGCGGCACGGAGTCGTAGACGGGCCGTCCGACACCGGCGGGGAGATGAAGGAATGGCCGTTCGGCCGGATGGAGGGCATCATGGGAACCGACTGATCTTCCAACACACATGCTCCTCGTCGCCGCCGCGGACTACTGAGCTTTTGCATACCCGCGAGGGCGATGGCGCTAACCGGTGGACCATTAGTGCACGCTCCCCGCAGAGTCGAAAAGACGTCTCGACGAGACCGAGCGGGCATTCGCTGCGTGACGTCGAGCTGGGCTGGGGCCCATACCACCACACCGAATCGGTGATTCTCGACTCACTACAGAAAGATGGGACCGCCGGCGCCGCACGAGTGCCGTCCGCGGCGGTCGCTCACCGGCAGCGGCCGCGAATATTCACCCCCTCGGGACCCGTCACGAGACGAAACTGCCGTAAACGGCACGGCATGGATCTCGAACATGCGAGCCTCAGTCTCGGGCCGAGTGTGAGTGCGAGACGAATGGGGCAGCTGTGAACGTCGGTGATCTCATCACACGCGCCGCTCAGGTGCGAACCGATCTGCACGCGCTCGAAGACCGGATCAAGGAATTGACCGATGACTTCGACCTGCTCGACCACAGAACCGAGGGCGCTACGGTCGCGGAGGTGATCGACAGCCTCAGCGACGCCCGGTTGGACCTGAACGCAGCCGACAGACACCTCGAGACCGTGGTGCGCACCGCCGAAAGACTGTCGACCGGTTGAACACGGCATGGCTGATCTCGGGAGTCACCGAACAATGACGACGACCGGCCACAGAGTCATTCCCGGCGAGGCGTGCGGTTGCGAGTTCGATGCGCAGATATCGACGTTGACGACGTTGAGGGTCCTCGCGCACGAGTGCCCTACGGCGTCGCTCTCGTGCCTACCACCGACACCGGCCACCGCTCGGCATCTGATTGTCCCGGCGCCGAGCGGACCCGGCACCGTGACGGGCGCGCAGCGCCGGTGGCTGTTTCACGGCGGGATGCCGGGGTACCACTGGGGAACAGACATTCGAATTCCTTCCCGTCGAGAAAGGCACTCCCATGACTCGACCGGCCGCGTCACCGACGACGCGCTCACCCCTGCAACTCGCCGCCCTGATCGTCGGGGCAGTGTTCCTCCTGGTCGGCGTCCTCGGCTTCATCCCCGGTATCACCACCGACTACGACATGCTCACCTTCGCCGGCCACCACTCCCAGGCCATGCTGCTGGGCGTATTCGCGGTGTCGATCCTGCACAACATCGTGCACCTGTTGTTCGGTGTCGCCGGTATCGCGATGTCCCGGCACGCCGACACCGCGAAGCTGTTCCTCATCGGCGGCGGGATCATCTACCTCGTGCTGTGGATCTACGGTCTGCTCATCGACCAGGCCAGTGACGTGAACTTCGTGCCCGTCAACACTGCCGACAACTGGCTGCACTTCGTGCTCGGTGTGGGCATGGTGGCGCTCGGATTCCTGCTCTCCCGCAACACCGCAGCGACCGCGCCCCGAGCCGGAACACTATAAGCCCCTGGTTGCTTTCTGGCTGGCTGGCTGGCCACTGCTCTGGGTGAGCGGCCAGTCGAAAACATGGTAGCGCTGGCGGGCTGCGGCCTCAGATGAACCCATGGCGGTGTTTGACGAACCCCACCACGACCTCGCGCTCGCCCTCCGACTCCCCCAGCAGATCAGTGATCAGCAGGCGATCGGTCAGCGCCTCGAGCACCCGCCACCTCGCACCGGGATGCCGAGCAATACCTCGATGCGACGTCACCGTACTCGTCACGAAGAGAGCGGATCCCATTTCGACGAACGAACAGTGCAGCGGGGATCCAAACGACGCCACATCGATCAACATCGCGCCCACCTCGTCGATGGCGTCCGTGACCTCCGCAATCTCGTCCAGCGCGAATCCACACCGGTCGGCCAACATCCGCGCCACTGCCCGAATTATCGACACATGCTCCAGGACCGGCTCGACCCGCAGCGCAGTAATGGTCCGTGGTTCGCCGCTCCCGATCTCCACCACAGTTTCCTGCCGTCGCGCGTTTCACCGAGTGGTACATCCAAGCCCCGGCGCCCCGGTATGCCACCCTGGGCGGTACATCGATCTCGGTGCCCTCGGCAAACGGTGCCCTCGGCACCGCTTACCCGACATGCCCGCGTCCGACGCCCGGGCCCCACGCCGAATCGGCAGGCACACAACGCCACTGCCAGCGCAACCCCGCTCTCGTGACAGTGGTCGGCTCCACGGGCCAGCGCCGGCCGTGGAGCCGCGCCCGGCCGCCGGGCAGGGCAAACCGGGCTGATCACACGATTACCCCGCGAACTACGTTCTTACGCACCTCCCCCGCAACCCGGGAATAAGCCGACACAAAGAACACCGGGGACTAGGACTGTTTCGATCATCCGATGCCCACCTCAACTGCCCCTCGGCGGGCGCTGCCGCCAATAAGCACCGCTGTGGTGGTTCCCATACCTGTCGGGGACCGGACTGAGAAGAACGGGGCCGGTCGATGTGACGGTTACCGTTGTCGGTAAGGGGTATTCGGCTATGCGTGAGCAGCGTGCGCGGATCGAGGATCCCCGGAGATTCCCGCATCCAACGACGTCGACGAGAAAGGGACGATCGGTGATGATTCGCGCGGAGGCCGGGTGGGAGGTGCGTTGCGATCGGTGCGATCACGGGTACCGCACCGCTACCGACGATCGGGCCGTAGCTACCGGTACGGCACGGATCAACGGCTGGGCCATCAACGACCTCACCTTGTGCCCGGGCTGTGCCACCACCGCCGACTACAGCGCGCAGCACTGACACGGTCGAGCCAGCGCCTGGTCGCTTCGACGGGTTGGGCCTGCGATCCCCCGCCCGGCACCGGGATGCCGCAGTGCCGACGGCACACCGTCACCGTCACCAAGCCGACATCATCTATGGTCACCTCGAACACTCCGACGAAAGGATGTGCCCGGCGCTGCGGCACTGGAAGATTTTGACCGAACCGACCCGCCCTCTGTGCGGCCGATTCGGCTGCGCGAGTCCGTTTTCAGGGTGTGAGCTGGATCTTGACCGCCCCGTCCTGCTTCTTCTGGAAAATCTCGTAGGCGTGGGGCGCCTGTTCGAGGGGAAGTTTGTGAGTGGCGAAGGTGTCGACACCGAGGGGGTCGTCGTCGCCGAGGAGCGGCATGATGTCGTCCACCCACTTCTTGATGTTGGCCTGGCCCATGCGCAGCTGAATCTGCTTGTCGAACAGGGTGAGCATGGGGATCGGGTCGGCCATGCCGCCGTAGACCCCGATGATGGAAATGGTTCCTCCGCGGCGAACGATGTCGATCGCCGAGTACAACGCACCGAGACGGTCGACACCCGCCCTCTGCATGAGCGGCGCCGCAACCGCGTCCGGAAGGTACCCCACGATCTGCTGGGCGAGCTTACCGATCGGTGAACCGTGCGCCTCCATACCGACCGCGTCGATCACCGAGTCGGTACCCCGACCGTCGGTCGCGTCCCGGATCACGTCGGCGAGATCGCCGCCGTGCTCGTCCAGGTCGAGGGTTTCGATGCCCCGGGCCTTGGCGCGAGCAAGGCGTTCGGGGACGTTGTCGACCGCGATGACCCGTGCGCCCTTGTGATGAGCGATGCGCGCTGCCATGTCTCCGATCGGGCCGAGGCCGAGTACGGTGACCGACCCGCCCGCGGGGAGTGCGGCGTACTCCACCGACTGCCATGCCGTGGGCAGCACATCGGACAGATAGACGAATCGGGAATCCGGCGGCCCCTCGGGGACTTTCATGTGGGTGAACTGGGCTTGGGGGACGCGCAGGTACTCGGCCTGTCCTCCCGGAACCTGACCGTAGAGCTTAGAGAAACCGAACAACGCCGCTCCCATCCCCTGCTCGCGGACCTGCGTCGTCTCACACTGCGTGTACAGCTGCATGTTGCACATGAAACAGGCGCCACACGAGATTTGGAACGGAATCACCACCCGGTCACCGACCTTCAGGTCTCCCGCCTCCGCGCCGACTTCTTCGACGATCCCCATCGGTTCGTGGCCGAGGACATCTCCTTCTGTCATGAAGGGGCCGAGAGTTTCGTACAGGTGGAGATCGGACCCGCAAATGTTCGTCGTGGTCACCTTGATGACGGCGTCCGTCGGTTGTTCGATCTTCGGATCGGCGACGGTATCGACGCTGACCTTTCGTTTGCCTTGCCACGTGACTGCGCGCACTGGGAACCAAACCTCTCGTCGGTCGATGTGTGGTTCGGGTGCCCGACGGGGGCGGGTGGTAAACCCGCTCCGGACGGCGCGGGGATCGGGACCTACTGGCCGGCAACGACGCCGACCGGGCGAATATCAGGGTCCTCGGCGAGCAGGTCGGTGCCGACGTTGCCCAGTGCTTCTGCCCCTCGATCAGGGCCCCGGCGGTCCATGACGACCTCTTCAGGCGGTAGTTCACTGCCCAGCGGGCCGACCGGTGTGGTTGACCGACCTTCCGCCAGCACTGATATAGATCGGGGTTAGACCTTCACAAACGATACGGGAAAGCCGCACGGCTGCTGCCGGTGGCGCCGCGTGGAGAACACACCGATCGGGTATCCGCCTCCTGTGGAAATCATCGGAATTCTCATTCTGGTCGGTGTCATCGCCTTCGTGCTGTACAAGAAACGCGGGAGAAAGCGATTCGCGGAGCGGGATTGATCTGGCCACCCGTCGGCGGGTGGGTGGCGCCGCGCGAGGCCCACCTGATCCGACGTGCCGCCGAAGCCCGCAGCCGCGACACCCCTAGTCCTGACACTTCACCCGACATCGAGGCCTCATGAACATCCTGACCGCACTACCCCTGGCCATGCTGCGCGTGCAATACACGATCGTGCGCTACCCCCTCCACCTGATCGACGACCACGTGATCGCACACCTTGCCCCCGTCTCACCGGCCCGGCAGCTGTATCGGGGCGGCCTCGGCCTGCTCGATAGTGTCGCTGGCACCGTTTTGGCCCACCAGGACCGCGCTCACCGGGCCGCTGATACCGCACCCCGGATATCCCCAACCTCCGGCAGGGCATGCGATAGGGACAACGATGTCTCCGCATCGAGTATCGCTGCCACTGATGTTGAAAAGGTCCCCCGGTCCGCGAACGTCGAAAACACCGAACTGAGCCAGAAGGCGGCACAGCAACTCGACACCGACTTGCTCGCCGAGCACCTCGAAGACATCGAACCGACACACCGGCGCGGGCAGTCCACGCCCACCGGCACCGCCGACCCGGCCGCCGCCACCGTCATCACCGCACTCGCGGGTGCGGCGAGCACCGAACCCGACACGACACTGACCACAGAGCTGGCCGACCGGGTAGCCGAACTCGCCCGGGCCGACACCCGACCACCGGGAACAGAGACCATCCCGACCGGCAAGCACCACTGACAACCCAGTCCTGCGAGCGTCTACCCTCACGTTCGAAGACCGAATCACCCGAGTAAGGGCTAAACCGCTGTGCTAGAGCTAGATCCACCGAGACTCTGACAGTCCCCATCGTCTCCACCAGCCTGCGGGCCGCGCTGCTCCGAAGTGAGGGCTTTCCGTCGCGGATGGCGATGTGCTGGCTGGTGAGTGTCTGGAGCTGGGCGGCGAGGCGCGGGCGCGGCGGTGCTTTTTGATCCGGGATTTGTGGTATTCGGGCCCGAGGTCTCCAACCACGAGAGTCGGCGCGGAGGGTGGACCCGACAGCTGGACCAGGGGGTGAGCGTCGCGGCTCGGACTGGTGGAGAACGACGGTGTCCCGATCACCCGCCTACTCGGACACTGTCCGCTTCCGGCCGATCTGTACCCGCAAGTACTGACAGGAACTGTTGTACCGCATGCCAGCACCGCCGCGGGAAGTGGTTCCCGGGAGGCCAATCCGACGGTTCGGGACCGACCCCGAGCAGGTGACGCGGCCGCTACCCGCTGCGGCGACCACTGTAGGCGCTCAGCATTCCCACGCCGCGGCGACACCGCGACCTTGGCCTTGGTCCCGGGATCGGGCAGGGCGATGCCGAAGACGGCGACGATCCCGAGGTCGGCCACGACCCGGACCGCGACGGCGCCGCGCAAAGCCGCTCCGTGGGGTGCCAGGGCGAGGAGGAGTCCGCTCGCCCTGGTACCCCACCGCCCGAATCACCGCGGCAATCTCAGGCGGGACACCCCCGTCGGCGCGGGTGAAATTGCAGGGTTTGGCGAGGATGCGCGGTGAGACGATGGGTCGCGTCGCTATACGCGGCGGTCAGACACCCAGCACTCGGGGAAAGGCACGCGCGGCGGAAGTCGACACCCCACCATCCCGCGGCGCCACCAGTGACCGATCGGACGCCGCTGCGCGGGATCGGCTCGGCGCCGCCGCAGGCGCCCTCCCCACTCGACGGCCACCGCACCGACCACGGGTGACCCGGCTCAGCGATTCGAGGGACTCCGCACGACCGCGAGCCACGAGCCGACTTGCCCGGGTAGCCGAAACCGCGGCTGGGTACTCGACCACACATGTCACCCACGAACCCCACCGACCCGACCACCGACACCTCGCCGGATCCGGGGCGCAGCGGTGTTCCCCCGGGCACGACACCGGACCCGGATGCGGCCGGGCAACTCCATCCCGACCTCGCCCGCCGCAAGGGCATCACCCGCACCCGGACCGGCGCGCTGTGGACTGGCCTCGTCGTCGGGGTGCTCATTCTGGTGCTGCTACTGGTGTTCATCCTGCAGAACCTCGACAGCATCACCCTGGAGCTGTTCGGGTGGGACTTCTCCCTGCCGCTGGGCGTGGCGTTGCTGTTCGCCGCGATCGCCGGCGCGATCGTCATCGCGTTCGCCGGTGGCGTGCGGATCCTGCAGCTCCGCCACGCCGCGAACCGGCAACGCGCACTCACCACTCAGCCGTGAGGTTCGATTGAGGCAGATCCCGGCCGCCTCGGCCACACCCCGGACGGTCAGCGCGGCGGCACTGTGTTGCGCGGTGATCGCCCGGGCCGCGTCGATGAGCTGTCCACGGCGCACGCTCCTCGGCGATCTCCGGCGGCCCCGGACCGACACCATCGACTTTCCGGCGAGGCCCTCCACCACACCCAGACCGACATCCTCCTCGACCCTCCCGCAACAAGGCCTGCCCGAAAACTCGACCGGCACCGCCAACGCCACTGGGACGAAGCCCTCCACCGCCTGTTCGCCACCTACGGGAAGGCCGACTCATCCCCGATCCGGACACACATCATGGAGACCGGCAAGCCGACAGCGGCCGCTACACGACGTAGC
The DNA here is from genome assembly GCF_900105905.1 of Rhodococcus koreensis. GTDB lineage: Bacteria > Actinomycetota > Actinomycetes > Mycobacteriales > Mycobacteriaceae > Rhodococcus_F > Rhodococcus_F koreensis. Next base: position 397,890 of record NZ_FNSV01000005.1, read on the forward strand.
ACCGAATGTGATCGCAATTACTTTCCAGCGATTCCTTCCATCGACACGCGCCGCGTCGTTACCCTTGACAGCACACCCTGCACCCGCCCTTTCCAGGCGACATAGGGGGGGTAGAGCATCCGGGGTTACTCCCGGTCTCACCGATGTCGAGCCCAGGCATCAACGCACCCATACGCCCACTGCTGTGGACGCGGCGGCGCACCGTCCTGCAGTCCCGGATCCGGTCTGTCGCTGTTCCTACCGGCGACCACGTCCCCGGGCCGTGCGAGTGTGCACGCGATGTGTCGAGGGGTCATGCCACACAGCACTTTTGCGGACCGCAGCAGGCGGGGTGTGTAAACCGACCATTCCCTGCGCTTGTCAGGAGGCTCCACCAACTCAGGCCGCCCATTTCATCGATGCGCCGTGTACCACTGGCGACCGTCCGCCCGACCGCCGCCCCGATTGGTTGCCCGCACCTTCCGAGCAGATCGCCACCCGTTCGACTTTCGAAAGCGACCCACTCCACCATGCTCGACCATTCGCACCACCCCATCGACCAGGACTGGCAGCACCGCGCCTCCTGCCGCGGCGCCGACACCGACATCTTCTTCTCCCCCGAAGGAGAACGCGGGAGGGTCCGCGCCCGACGCGAGCAGGCCGCCAAACAGATCTGCGACAACTGCCCCGTCCTCGCCGAATGCCGCGACCACGCCTTCACCACCACCGAGGCCTACGGCATCTGGGGCGGCATGTCCGAAACCGAACGCGCCCGCCACACCCGGCGCACCCGACGCACCCGCCACCCGACCCGCACGCGCGTCGCCCCACCGCACCCTCTAACCTGACGGATCCGAACACCCCCAGCATGAGGACGACACAGCCATGGCCACCGACTACGACGCCCCGAGAGTCACCGAATCCGACGAGTCGACGGACACGTCCCTCGAACAGCTGACCGCCAGCCGGAACGACACCCAGTCCCCCGTCGTGGACGTCGAGGATACCGACTCCGCCGAATCCTTCGAACTGCCCGGCGCCGACCTGTCCGGTGAAGAACTGACCGTCCGCGTCCTCCCGAAGCAGGCGGACGAATTCACCTGCACCAGTTGCTTCCTCGTCCACCACCGCAGCCGCCTCGCCGACCCCGCGCAGCTGATCTGCCGGGACTGCGCCTGACCGAATGCCGGACCCCGCCGGGTACCTCGGACGCCTCCAGGGTCCTCGGGAGCGGGGCCCGCATTCCGACAGCGGCGTTCGGTCACCGGCCGTCCCGTTCCTGCCGTTGCGATTGTCGCGGCCGTCGGCGGGCGGATCCGCCACGAGGCGATCTGCCACGCACTCACCTCCTCCCGCTGGCGCGCGTTTGCCGCCGCAGAGTCCCAGTGTCGCGAGGCACTTCGCCCCGACGGTGCGGAACCAAACTGTCAGTGCATCAGCACTTTTCGCCCCGGCAACCGCGTCCGGCCAATGCATACACGAGGACCTACCTGACAGCATCTTGTCGTAGCCGTCACCCGCGGGCTAGGTAACACCACCTTCCCGTCGTCAGGCCCGGACGTTGCCGACTGCAACCGGAGGGAATGGGTGGCAGGTGGCGGGGTGGCCTGCCATCGGCGTCCGCGGCTGGTTGCGTTCTCACCAAACCGGGCTATCGTCATTTGCAGAGGTTGAGCTAGCAGCCCCGGAAAAAGCACCGGCCCCAGCCAACACCGGGACAACAACCCCACTCGGTCTCGCATCCCTCACCCGTCTCGCACCCGAGTACCGGTTCCCCCGGACGGCCCCCAGCCCGGGAGGACACCATGACCACTCACCCGCTTTCCACAACCGAACCATCCTCCGCCACAAGCGCTGTCGGTGAGACGATGGTGACAGAAGCTGGCAACGGAGACGTCGCGCACCGCCACGCGGATGTGCAGATCCTGATCGACGAGACCGGCGACGGCCCGGCAATGCTCACCGTGTGCGGCGACATCGACATCGTCAGCGCCCCGATACTGGCCGCCTGTCTGCACCAAGCCACCCACCACCCCGGCCCCGGAGTCGTGGTGGACTTGTTCGACGTACCCTTCCTCGGCTGCCCCGCCCTCGCCGTCCTCACCGCCGCCGCCAATGAGCTCTGTCGAGACCACCGCGCCCTGACCGTCGCGGCCGACGAAGCACACCGACGCCTGCTCCATCGCACCCGGGTCGATGCCACCATCGGGTGCTACTCCACCGTCACCGACGCCTTCCGCGCCGCCCGCACCCCCACCGCACACGCCTCGTCACCCACAGCAAGTCCCCCGTTCCCCTACCTGATCCGCCCACCCGCGACCACCTGCTCCCGCACAGACCTCTCGGTCCGCGACCACCCACCCGAGACGCATTTGCACCCGTAGACCGAGATGCTCGCCCCGGCCAGACCGCGCGCGCCGGCCCGGGGGGTCGCACCGTGCATCTCTGCCGTGGTCGGGGTTAACACGCCGCCGGGCGGCGTCGACCGGGCCTTTGCGCGACGGGGTGGGTAATCGGACGCTGCTTCGGGTACTCGACCGTGGGCGGACGACGAGAGTAGCCGGGGTCGACGTCGAGCCCGCGTGAGATTCGCGGCGCAGTCGACCCGGATGCGTCCGACCGAGAGGAAATACAGAGCGTGCCTGACATCAACGAAGACCCCGACCACGGCCGCGGCCCCGATATCGGAGTCGACGACGACCCGATCCGGTGGCCGGATCCGAGTCCGCTGGATCTGTGGTGGCAACGAGTGATGTCCGAAACCCTGCGCCGGTCCCGGGAATCACTGACCCGGCCGCCGGTTCCGCCCGAGACCAAGCGCCCCCGGAATCGGGATCTCCCCCCGCACGCAAGTTGAACCGATCGGCCCGAATCCGACAACGTCTGCCATGCCCATGAGGTTCCTCTGGTCACCACCGAAGGCGACCGTCATATGCTCACCTCCGTATGCTCACCTCGCACGGGTTCGCTCCGGCACCCGAGTCCACCATAGGTGTGCAACTCGATGTGCCCGGTGGCGACCAGGACGCGTGGATGGAACACCGAGGCGCCGCCACCATCTGCGTGCGCAAGTACATGCAGCCAAGGGCTACGACAAATGCTGGCGGAGACACCGGACTCGCGGCGCCGCGTGGTGCGGTGCCCGGCATCGGGCGCCCGCGACCAGCGCTCGATCGACTGGCTACTTTCCCTCGACGCCGCCCAAGGGCACCGACGGTGCCGACATTGTGAGGCGAGCCACCCGCGGCCTGATGACCACGCCCACCGAGGCCGGGCACCCCGCTCGCCGCACCGACGAAGTCGAGTCCCGGCCGCGTCCGAGGACCCGCCACGAACGACTTCGGCTGGTCAGAGGGACGCGAGGAAACGACGTCGATCACCGGATCGACTGGTCGAGACTTTCAGCGCCACCGCGAATGCCAGCTCACCTCGGGGGCCGGAAACCGATTGCGACGGAGAACGACCTACTTCTACCCAGCCTGTACCGATGGCGATCTCGTCTCGGCCGTCCGGTGCACAGGCCTCAGGTGAAGGGCGTCCCTCCGGTGACGCCGAGCACTTCTCCGGTGATGTAGCTGGATTCGTTGGATGCGAGGAAGACGTAGGCGGACGCGAGCTCCGCCGGCTGGCCGGGCCTTCCCAGCGGCACGTCGTCCCCGAAGTGCCGGTAACCGTCGGCCGGCATGGTCGCGGGAATCAACGGCGTCCAGATGGGCCCCGGCGCCACGGCATTGACCCTGATACCGCGGTTGGCGACATCGGCGGCCAGTCCCTTGGTGAAATCGATGATCCCCGCCTTCGTGGTGGCGTAGTCGAGGAGGCCGGGTGAAGGGTTCATCCCCTGGATCGACGACGTGTTCACGATGGTCGATCCGGGCTCCATGACCGCCAGGGACTTCTTGCACAACCAGAACAGCGCGTAGAGGTTCGTGCGCAGGACGCGGTCGAACTGCTCGGTGGTGATGTCCGCGATGCCGCCCGTCTGGACCATTTGGAAGGCCGCGTTGTTCACGAGGATGTCCAGACCGCCGAGTTCACGGACCGTCAGGTCCACGAGAGTCTGGCAATGCTCCTCCGAGGTGATGTCCCCGGTTACGACGACGCCGCGCCGGCCGGCTGCTTCCACCAATCGCTTCGTCTGCTGTGCATCCGGCTCCTCGGCGTCGAGACAACTGACGACGACATCGGCGCCCTCACGCGCGAACGCAAGTGCCACTGCACGTCCGATGCCCGAATCCGCGCCGGTGATCAGTGCCCGGCGGCAGTCGAGGCGGCCGCTTCCTCGATAGGTTTTCTCGCCGTGATCCGGGACGGTCACCATCTGGGAGGTCAGTCCCGGGTGCTGCAATTCGGGCTGATTTTCACGATCGGGAGCAGGGTACTGGGTGGTGGGATCCTGGCGCGCGTACTGGTCGGCCATTCTCGTACCCTTTCTCGGTCTGTTAGGAAATCACATGGGCCACTCGAAGACAGCGGCCCTGGCATCCGGTGCCGGGACCGTCCGCAGCGCCGGAATTGTTCTGCCGCAGGACGATCACGCTAGGAGGCGCCCTCGGTGTCGTCAAAGAACGACCACCCGTCGGTGTGCTGCACTTCCATCCGCCAGCCGAGTTCACTGTTGTCGGCACGGACGTCGACGAACCAGGCATGCGCGTGATCCGCGCTCTCGATGTCCTTGATCTCGACGACGGTGCCGGTGGGATCGAGTACTCGATAGGTAGCCATGCCGTCCGAATGCCCACGAACGGGCAGGGTTAAGCGACGAGACGGACGGTCGGATACCGTCGCTCCAGCAAGGCGACGTCCTGCTCCAGGTCACCGCCGACAACGAAATGGCTTCACCCGCCCGCGGTCGTGTACTCCGACCCGGTCGCGATCCCCACACCCGCACAGCGGTCGCGTACCACCTGCGGACCCGAGTCGACCTGGAGCCGATCGCGGTGACCGACGCGGAAGTACTGCTCGCCGACCTCGAGCACCCGGGTCCCCGGCTGCGCACCGACCACCGCATCGTCTCCGCCAGCCTGCGGGCCGCGCGGCTCCGACTCTGGAACCTGTGACCCGATCCGCACGATTCCCGGCTCGACCCCGTGACTACGACATGACCGCCCGGCGGCGACGGCGCACCGAGATCGCTGCGGGCACAGGCTGGAGTGATCAGGCCAACACCAGAACGGGGCGGGCGCTTCCCTGCACCGGGGGCAGCCACCGATCCCGGCGGGCCGGTGCGCGTGCGCGACCGCGGAATGGTCCTTCGAGCTGTCGATCAGCTTCTGGTTCCACCAGTTGTCACGACCTGTGCACAAGGTGCCATCCAACACGCGTCGACTTCCGTGACAGATCGTCACAGAGGCGGGCATAAGTTGACTTCACGACTACCGGGCAATACGGGACGGCATTCCTCAGGATGTGATCTCGATGCGAGCACACCGGTCCGCGGCCTCACCTCTGCAGCTCTACGCCGAGTTTCACCGCCGTCACCCCGCAATCGTGATGCCCGCCGACTACGTCACCGAATGCGGCCGACTGGGACGCTGGCAGGACCGCCTGCGAGTGGCCCGCATGCTCGGCACCCTACCGCCGCAACGCATTACGCAACTCGATTCGATCGGCTTCGTGTGGACCGATGACAGCGCACCGCTCCCTGCCGTGCCACCGGCCGAGGAGGATCGAAACCGTGCCGGCCGAATCGAGCACGTGCGCCGCTTCCCGCCAGTTCGTTCGATGCACGCCACCGCGGCGCACCAAGTCAGCACGCATGCGGTGAGCAACCGCGCATCGAGCTACGTCGGCCCGGACACATCCCAATCACCGGAACGTCACACTTCCTCGAGAAGGGGCCCATCCGCGTCGCGGATAAGGCGGTAGCCGATACTCGTGGGCTTGAATCGTCGAACGGAAATCCTTGTGGTGTGGCCCGTTCTACTCTCCGGATAGTCCAAAGGTGCGGCAAGGACGCGGCACAGTGCCTTATCTCCGTCGATAGCTTCGACCTTCACCGTGCGTTCACGCGGGGATTGTTGTCGGCCCGTACTTGGCCGACCTGCACCGACGCACTCGTCATCGGTGACTTGCCAGGATCCGTTGATGCGGTCGGTATTTTGCTGGTCTCGGCCGCGTCGGCCGCGGCATTCAGTACCGCAGCCAACTGGCGTGTGAACGCTGGTGTGAGTTGACCGAGCGCTCCCTCCTGGGCGTAAGTGCCCACGTACTCGAGAACGATGCGCTCACTTGGTTGGTCCCGCGATTGGCGCGTATATGCCGACACGTCGATGTTCCCGTCGCGCAGAATCCAATACGCTCGGTTGGAGCTGATGCCGTCGGCGGTCAATCTGATGCACGACGCAGCAAATCTGATGCGGGCTCCCGGATCAGGGCGCCGATGGCGCGTGCTGCTTTACCTGGAGGATTGCGACAACAGGACGCCGTTCCGTGTGCATCAGATTGGTTGAGCCAAGCGCGACGAAACGTCGACGCCGCCAATCTGATGCACCGCAGCTCCTCAGCTGCGCCCTAGCCGTAAGTCGCCGCCGGGGGAAGCGTCCGCACCGAGGTGCGCGATGAACATTCCTTTGACCGGTTGCAGTGGCAAGGTGACGATGAACGAGAGCAGACCCATGCCTCAGCTCTGCCCCTCCGGTTTCGGGGCGACCACGAAGTCGTACGCCGCCTGCGGTCCGAGCAGGCGCATCTCCACCCGCCCGTCCCAGTCCTGGGCCAGCTCGCTGAGCACCTGTTCGAGCTCGTCCTGCCGCTCGACGTCGGCGAGGATCGCCACCTGCACGGCCTCCTCCTCATGCGTGGGTTCGCGCACGTTCACGGAAGCGGCGAGGTCATCGAGCGCCTCAACGACCCTGCGGGTGTCCTGTTCCCGCTTGGCGACGATCGCGTTGCTCACCAGTTCTCCCAAGGCCATCCGCGCCTGCCGTCCCGCGTCCTCCGACTTGTCGCGGATCTCCTCGCGCAGCGCCGACGCCTGATCGTCCTCGTCGAGGATCTCCCGCAGGATCGCCTTCTCCACGTACCGGCCCTTCACGATGTACTGGGCCTTGCCCTCCAATTTCTCGAGAGCAGTACCGAACTCGTCCGCGTGCGCCGAGAGCAGTTCCTCCTGCACGGCGTCGGCGTCGCTGAGCACCGCGCCGAACCGCAGGGGCAGCACCGGCGCCACCCCGGCCACCCCGTCCAGCAGGTCCGCATGCGCCCGCAGGTCCCCGGGTTTGCCGAGCGCCCGGTCCACCGACAGTCCGCTCACCAGGGCGGCAATGTCACCATGAGTGACCACCTCCACGGTGCCGTCCGCGACCCCGGTCGCATCCTCGGCGACCTCGACGTCGGCCGGGACGATGCCGTAGACATACACACCGGTCGTCTGCTTCGTCTGCTCCGAGGTGGCCATCACCGGTCACCTCGAGTCGATTTGCGCGAGACTCGTTCCCGCTCCGGTTCTTCCTCTTCCTCCCCGCCCCCGAAAAGGCCGCCGAGCTTGTCGCCCGCCGATTCGAGCGCACCCTTCGTCTTGTGCTTGGCACCGCCCTCGGTGGCGCCGGAGACGATCTCGGACAGCCCCTTCGGTTCGCTGCCGATCTCGAGCCGGTTCACCGCCTCCGCGAACCGCAGATAGGTGTCCACGCTCGCGACCACGACCCGGGCGTCGATGGTCAGCAATTCGATGCCGACCAGCGAGACCCGCACGTACGCGTCGATCACGAGGCCCTTGTCGAGGATGGTGTCGATGACGTCGGCGAGACTGCTCGAGCTGGGTCCACCTGCCGTGGTCATGCGCGTGCTCCTGTCCTCCGCCGCGGTGTTGCCTTCTTCGCGGCAGTTTTCTTCGCGGGGGCCTTCTTTGCGGGGGTCTTCTTAGCTGCGGCCCTTTTCACGGGGGCCTTCTTCGCGGGGGCCTTCTTCGCGGGGGTCTTCTTTGCTGCGGCCTTCTTCGCGGGGGTCTTCTTTGCAGCGGTCTTCTGGGGACGACGCCGGCGCGGCTCGGGACGACGGCGGCGCGGCTTGGGCTCCTCCTTCTCAGGCTCTTCCTCCTCCGTCTCCTCCTCAGCGGTGTCCTCCTCGGGTTCCTCCTCCTCCGCCTCGTCCTCAGCGGTCTCTTCCTCGGGTTCCTCCTCGTATTCGCCGGACTCGTCCTCCGGCTCTTCCTCCGGTTCCTCGTCCTCGTACTCGCCGGACTCGTCCTCGGGCTCCTCCTCGGGTTCTTCCTCCTCGTACTCGCCGGACTCGTCCTCCGGCTCCTCCTCGGGTTCTTCCTCCTCGTACTCGCCGGACTCGTCCTCCGGCTCCTCCTCGGGCTCCTCGTCCTCGTACTCGCCGGTCTCCTCTTCCGGCTCCTCGTCCGTCTCTTCCTCCGGCTCTTCGTCCGGTTCTTCCTCCTCGTACTCGCCGGTCTCGTCGTCCTGGTCCTGCGGCTCTTCGTCGTCGGCCGGTTCCTCGTTGTTGTTCTCGGCCTCCTCGGGTTCGACAACCTTGCCGTCCCGAATCTCTCCGCGCCACCCCTCTATCTCGTCAGGATGGAGAACGGACTGCGTCATGACGTGACGACCGAAGTGCTTCAACTCCAAGCGCGCTCGCCGACCCTGCGCACGCCACAGGTTTCCCGTCCTCTCGAACAACCCCTTCGGGTGATACTCGAGAATCAGAACGATGCGGGTGAGATCCGGGGTCACCTCGTGGAACGTCACCGCACCGTCGATGTACCCCTTGGCACCCTTCGAGCGCCACACGATCCGTTCATCCGGGACCTGCTCGATGATCGACGCTTCCCAGGTTCGGTGCGAGAGGAAGATCTGCGCCTTCCACTCCAGCTTTTCGTCCGCTTCCTGCTCGACTCGTTCGACCTTCTTCATGAACGAGGGGAAGTCGGCGAACTGGGTCCACTGGTTATAGGCAAGTTGGACCGGGACACCGACATCGATCGTTTCGACGATGTTGGTCAACTTGAGCTTCTTGCCCTTACCGCCACCACCGCCGCCGGTGACCGCGTCCTTCACATCCGACGCCGTCTCCTTCACCTTGTCGGTCAGCCCGGAGAACAGTGACTTGCCGTCGCCCTTCCCGTCCCCGTCACCGTCATCGTCACCGTTGCCGTTGCCGTTGCCTTTGCCGGTGACCGCGGACAGCAGGCTTCCGCCGCCGCCCTCGGCGTAGTCGGTGAGTCGGCCGGCGGCACCCTGCACCTTGTCGGACACGGTGGACATCGCCTTGTCGGTCACGGTGCCGAGCAGGCCCTGCGCCGCCTTCTTCAGCGGTGACACCGATGCGGCCTCACCGGACGCACCGGAGACGTTCTGGCGCAGCTTCTTCGCTGCACTGTCGAGATTCGAGGTCATCGCTGATCACTTCCGGGTGCGTCGTCGTACGGGTATGGAATCGGTCGTCGCCTTCGCCCGCGTCCTGCGGGCCCGGGACAACTCGTCATCGTCATCGTCATCGTCATCCTTCGTCGACCGCGACCGGGATCGGGTGGGCCGGGAACTTCCGCTACCCGTGGACCGGCGCCGCGGGGCCGGCCGCCTGCGGGCGCGGGACGTCTGTTCGGAATCGTCGTCACCGGTCTCGTCGTCGCCCTCGTCCTCGTCGTCCGCGTACTCCTCGTCGTCCGCGTACTCCTCGTCGTCCTCGTACTCGGGTTCCTCGTCCCGGGCCCGCTTCGACTTCTTCTTCCCGCCCGCAGCCTCGCCGAGGCCGCCGAGGACGTCCTCACCCGACTGCAGCCGGGTGTTGAGCGAGTCGATGCGCTGGCTGGCCGCGGTCACCGCGGCCGCCTTCGCGGCATTCATCAATTCCTTGCGGACCGTCGCACCGAGCTTGGCGACCTCGGGGGAATCGGCGAGCAGCTTGCGGCCCTCGTTGAGAACACCCAGCGACCCGCCGGGAAACCGTCTGCTGGCCCCGAACCCGGCGAGCATCAGCGCCAGCTTCATCTTGTGCGTGCGGCCCAACATGTACCCGGCACCCACGGCCATAACCATCTGGCCCTTGCTTGTCATCGCCCAACCCCTTCGTCGAGTGGATGTGGTGGTGCACCTCGGCGCCGACGTCGGTCTGTGAGCGGATCCTGCGCGGTGGGGGGCGCATTCCGCCGACTACCCCGGGGCGGGGCCACTCAATCGGCCGCCCCACGCAACACCGCAGTTCGGCCGCGAAACGACCCGACCGGTCGGTGGATCCTGCGTGCGACGACGGGCGTGTGCCGGTGCCGATCGTGGTACCGGGGAGCATCGGGGTCGCAATCGCGCACAGGGACCCGGGTGACGCACCTACGTCTGGTAGATCGGGCGGGAGGCTATGTGCGGGCGACGATGAAGTCGTCGGGCGCCATCGGCCCGAGGAGGCGCAGGGTGACCCGGTTGTCCCAGCGTTCGAACAGCCCCCCCCCCCCCCCCCCCCCCCCCCCCCCCCCCCCGACGGCCTGTTCGAGTTCGTCCTGCCGGGCCACCTCGAGCAAGACCGCGATCTGCACGGCGCCCTCGTCGTGGGTGGGTCACGGACGGTGACGGTGTCGGTCAGCGGGGACAGTGCCTCGACGGTGGTGCGGGTGTCCGCCTCCCACTTCGCCGCTGCCGTGTCGCCGGCGGGAGTCATGTCTCTTTCCGGCGGCGTGCGTGTTCGCGTTCGCTGTCCGAGCCGCCGAGCAGCTCACCGAGTGACTCGCCCTCGAGGACACCCGTGGTCTTGGATTTGGTGCTGCCGCTGCCCTTGACGTCGGAGACAAGGTCGGTCAGGCCCTCCGGTTCGCTGCCGATCGCGAGCCGGTTCGCCGCGTCGGCGGCCTGCGGCGAATCCGGCGTAGCCTACCCAGATCTGGGTACCCGCACAGTACGTTGTCCCGGGCTCGCCCAGACCTACCGGGGCAGCCAGCCCCGGTTTCGGTCGCTAACCCCTTCGGCCGCGGGGCGCCCGACGTCGTACGCGCCGAGGCCGAGTGTTCGCCCACCCCGCCCCGGCCGCGTGCGGCCCTTCCGCAACCTCACGAACCCCTCCCACACGTCTCACGTGAGGAACAGGCCGACCTCATCAGGCATGATGACCTGCGTACCGTGAATAGACGAAGACGAGGCATGTCATGAGCGGCACGGAAGGCTTGCTCGATCTCCGCAGAAGTCGACCAGGGGTGTCCCAACCCAGCCAGGCCTCCGATCCTTGGCTCGGGCGCGACGGAATGGAAAGTGGGGGGCGGCCGAACGACGACCACACCCACACTGCGAGATCAGCACTCGGGCAAACGGTTGATCACCCACTGAAAATCCCGCCCCCTCGCTCCACCCTTCGACACCAGTCGCGCGGTTGCATCGCAGGTACCCTCAGATCCACGGGACAGGGAGGACAACTGTGAGCGCAACGAAGAAACAGAAGGTACTCACCCAGTTAGAACTGATGATCAACCCGACCAATCCGGACTTCGCGCCCCCAGCAGAGAGCGGTGAACCAAAGGAGCGTCACGAACGCTTCCAAGAATTCCACCGGCAGGTGGCAGAAGCAGCCGACGACGACCCGATAATCGACCGAGTCGCTCGCGAGATCGGACTGCCTGAATAGAACATGCCTCACCTGCTCTACGGGGCAGGGAAGGTGCCGAGCCCGGGTTCACCAGTATTTGATACCCACCGACAGGGCGCATGCGCCGACGTCGGCGACCGCGACCATCGGGCCGCTGCCGGTGACGACCGTCGCGGAGCGTATCGGCACCAATCCTCCGGTGCGGTGGGCCGACTTCGGCATGGACGCCGCCGCGTTCTTCTTCGCACCTGGCCGAGTATCTGGAACTGTCCCCCGCCCGCTCCCCTGCGCCCCGACCTGCTCGAGCGCATGAAGGCCGTCGCGCGGCGACGTCTGTGGCTGGCCACCTGACACGCCTCGAAATGTTCTTTCATACGGGTTACCCCGGATCGCGGCGCAACGGGTCACTGTCCTCGACGTCGTGCCGTGACTTCGTCGTTTGATGTGCCGGGCACGCGGGTAGGCGTCGGAAACGAAGGCACGTTACTCACCGACGAGGAGGCAAAACCCATGGTTGACGACAAGTCCGGTCCCGCCGAAGCCGTCAAAGGTGTGGTCGAAGACGTGAAGGGAAAAGCCAAGGAGGCCGCCGGCGCGGCCACCGGCCAGGACGACCTGACCCGGGAGGGACAGGCACAGCAGGACAAGGCTGCCGCCCAACGAGAGGCAGCGGACAAGGAAGCAGCGGCCGAGAAGGCGCGCGCCGAGGCCGGTGTCCACGAACAACGCGAGCGCGCCGAACAGGACAAGTAGCCACGGGCTATTCGATGGGAGGAACACCAGATGGCCCGCAAAGATTCGCAGCCCCAGCTCAAAGACCAGGACATGTACGAGGAATTGCGGAAGAAGGGTGATTCCAAGGAGAAGGCGGCCCGCATCTCCAATGCGGCAGCCAATCGCGGCCGCAGAATGTCGGAAAGACGGGCGGGAAATCCCCATCCTACGAGGACTGGACGGTGAACGAGCTGAAGAAACGGGCGAAAGAACTGGGCTTGGAAGGCTATTCGAAGCTGAACAAAAAGGATCTCATCGACGAACTGCGCAATCACTAGTGCGTTGACCACGAACGTTGGCCGGGGTGGGTGACACACCGCTGAGAATCCGGCGGTATGTCCGGGGATTGTTGCACTCTCGAGGGCAGTAGTAGCTGTCGAGAGTGTGGGGTGGTTTGTGGCGGAACCGGTTCGAGCGCGTCGATTGACCGATGCGGAAGGCATGCGGCTGCAACAGATTGTGCGTCGCGGCAAGGGGTCGGCGATCCGGGTGCGCCGGGCCATGATCATCATGGCATCGGCGTCCGGGACACCGGTGCCGGCAATCGCGCGGCTGGTGGCCGCCGCTGAGGACACCGTGCGGGATGTGATCCACGCGTTCAACGACAAAGGCCTGGCCGCGCTGGACCCTCGGTGGGCGGGAGGTCGTCCCCGCCTGATCACCGATGACGACATCGCCTTCGTCGTCACGACGGCCACCACGCGCCCGGCCAAGCTCGGACAGCCGTTCACGCACTGGAGCCTGCGCAAACTCGCCGCCTACCTGGCCGACAACCCGGCCCGGGTCGTTGGGATCGGGCGCGAGCGGCTGCGACAGATCCTGCGTGAGCGTGGGATCACGTTCCAGCGCACCCGCACGTGGAAAGAGTCCACCGACCCGGACAAGGAGGCGAAACTGGACCGGATCGAGCAGGTCACCACCGAGCACCCGGACCGGTGCTTTCGCGTTCGACCAGTTCGGTCCGTTGTCGATCCGGCCCTGCCACGGATCGGCGTGGGCACCGCAGTCCAAGCCGCATCGGCTGCCCGCAACCTACCGCCGTACCCACGGAATCCGGTACTTCCACGGCTGCTACAGCCTCGGTGACGACCAGCTGTGGGGTGTGACTCGCCGCCGCAAGGGCGGCGATCACAGCCTGGCCGCGTTCAAGTCGATCAGGGCCGCGCGCCCCGACGGCGAGCCGGTTTATGTGATCCTGGACAACCTTTCGGCGAACAAGACACCCAAAATCCGTTCTTGGGCGGCGGAAAACAACGTCGAACGGTGTTTCACGCCGACCAACGCGTCCTGGGCGAACCCGATCGAGGCCCAGTTCGGACCGTTGCGCACATTCGTGATGGGCGATTCGAACCACCCTGACCGGAAAATGCCGAAGGTGGGTGGCAGGCGATAGCATCCGGCGTAGCTTGCGGAGCCGGATCAGTTTGTGAAGGTATGTGTTTGGGTTAGGCAGCGGGCGTGACGGTGACCCGGTAGCCGAGGGCGGCGAGCTGGGCGAGGTGGCTGCGAAGCTTGCGTTCGGTGTTGATGTGGCGGGTGTGATAGTCGGCGCCGAGGTCGTGGAACCGGACGTTTGTGTCGATGAGCAGATGCCAGACCACGACGAGGATGGAGCGGGCGACGGCGACGAGGGCTTTGAGCTTGCCGCGACGTTTGACGATTCGCCGGTAGCGTTCGCCGAGGAAGGTGTTTGTTTTGGCGGCTGCGGCGGCGGCCTCGCCGAGCACTCCCTTGAGATAGGGATTGCCCTTGCCGGTTCGACCGCCGCGCTGGATCGGCCCGGACTGGATGGTGCGCGGGCACAGTTTCGCCCACGACACCAGGTGCGCAGCCGTGGGAAACACTGTCATGTCCGGTCCGACTTCGGCGAGAATGATCTGCGCGGCGCCACGCCCGACGCCGGGAATTTCGTCGAGCCGCTCGATCACAGTGAGTCCAGACCCGCCGCGCGCCGCGTCGTGGCCGTCGGCCGGCACCGTGTCACCGGGCTCGTCGATGCTGGTGACCAGCAGGTCGTCGATGCGGGTGGTGAGCCTCGCGATCTGTGCGTTGAGGGTGTCGATCTGGTCGAGCAGCATCCGGGCCAGCTCGGCGTGATGATCGTCGAACCGGCCGGTGAGGGCCTCGACGAGGGCGTTGTGCTTGGCTTTCATCGCGCCGCGGGCCAGACCGGCGAGCCGCCGCGGGTCACGCTCGCCCGCGATCAGCGCCTCCAGCATGTCGCGCACCGACAGGGTACCCAGACTGGAAGCCACCGACGACACCTTGATCAGCGCGTCCTCCAGCAGTTTCTCGAGTCGTTGCCAATAGCGGGTGCGATCACGGGTCAGATCGATCCGCAGCCGGGTGTAGTCGCGCAACTGCCGGATCGGTTGCGGCGGGACGAAACTCGGCCGCAGTAGACCTTTCTCGGTGAGTTTGGCGAGCCACACGGCGTCGAGCTTGTCCGTTTTCGGGCGTCCCGGCACGTTCTTCACATCGCGGGCGTTGACCAGCTGCACCGTCAACCCGGCCGATTCGAGCAGATAGAACCAGATCCGCCAGTAGTCCGAGGTCGATTCAACGGTGATCCTCTCGATCCCCGCCGCCACCAGCTGCTCGCCGAGATCCGTAATCGCGGCAGTCGTGGCCGAGACGTCCCACACCGTGCTGCCGCGCCGGCCTGGTCGTCTCGGATCCGGTGTCCGGGTGCACACCTTGCCCGAGGCCTTGGCCACGTCGATGGCGCACACACACTCGACCACCAGTTCGTGCTCAGCATCGGGAATCTGTTCCGGCAATGAATTCACTTCTGTTGTCCTCCTTCCGCATCCCACACGCATACACAACGGCGGGCCGCCTGGGGGCCTCGGTCAAGGGAACCGAAATTCTGACCGGCGTGCTCGGAGCAACAATGCGTGACCCTTCCAGGTCGGGGCCGCGGCGCCAGGCTAATGAACGAGCTCAGGCTCAAGGGAAAGTCGGCGTCGGCAGGCGACCCGATCCCATTTTCGCGCCTGCGAGGCGTCCCCGGGAGGATAGGTGGCTAATGGGAGTCGATCAGCGAGCCTTCGACAGGTAACGGATCCGGAAGGGGAAGCTGATCACCGAGCCGCCGGCCGGTGAGCACCGCGAGACCCGGGAGTGAGGGTCGATTCCTAGGGTTAGATCGTGCCCCGGCCGGTCGGTGAGGTCACCTATAGCGCTGATGGGGTGTCGTGCCGCGAGCACTGATCCATTAGGTAGCCGCCGGGTGCCTCTGGGCTCGAACAGGTTTCACCAGAATAAGTGAACCGAAGGAGGCGATCGATGATCTTCGTTGGAGACGATTGGGCCGAACAACATCACGACGTGCACCTGATGGATGACACGGGAAGGCGGCTGTCGGCGCGTCGGCTACCGGAAGGGCTGGCCGGCATCCGCGCGCTGCACGAACTGATAGCCGAGCACGCCGCAGACCCAGGTCAGGTCGTGGTCGGCATCGAAACCGACCGCGGCCTGTGGGTGCAGGCGCTGACCGCCGCCGGGTACCAGGTGTACCCGGTCAACCCCCTCGCGGCCGCCCGCTACCGCGACCGCCACCACGTCTCGGGCGCGAAGTCCGACGCCGGTGACGCCAAACTGCTCGCGGATCTGGTGCGCACGGACCGGCACAACCACCGCCCGATCGCGGGCGACAGCCCGGACGCGGAGGCGATCAAGGTCCTCGCCCGCGGACACCAGAATCTGATCTGGGCCCGCACCCGGCAGACCAACATGCTGCGCTCGGCGCTGCGCGAGTACTACCCGGCCGCGCTGGAGGTATTCGACGACCTGCACGACCGCGACACCCTTGCCGTGCTCGGTCGCGCCCCGACACCCGCCGAGGCCGCGCACCTGACCCTGCCGGCGATCCGATCCGCCCTCAAAAAAGCTGGTCGGCAACGCAACCTCGACACCAGGGCCCGCGAAATCCAGGCCGGGCTGAGGGTCGAGCAACTCGCCGCGCCGGCGCCGGTCGTCGCCGCGTTCGCCGCCACCACCAGGGCGGCGGTCGGTCTCATCGTCGAGTTGAACCGGCAGATCACCGAACTCGAGGCCGAACTGGCAACACATTTTGAGGCACACCCGGACGCCGACATCTACCGCTCCCTGCCAGGACTTGGTTATGTGCTCGGCGCCCGGGTGCTCGGTGAGTTCGGGGACGACCCCGACCGCTACACCACCGCCAAGTCTCGCAGAAACTACGCCGGAACCTCACCCTTGACGGTCGCGTCCGGCAAGAAACGCGCGGTGCTCGCCCGCCACGTCCGCAACCGGCGTCTCTACGACGCCATCGACCAATGGGCGTTCTGCGCACTGTCGTCCAGTCCCGGCGCCCGCGAGTTCTACGACCAGCGACGCGACGCCGGCGACCTGCACCACCAAGCCCTCCGCGCCCTCGGCAACCGCCTCGTCGGCATCCTCCACGGCTGCCTCCGACACCGCACCCGCTACGACGAACACATCGGGTGGGACCACCGCACCATCCGGGCTGCTTGACAAGTTACAGCCCTGGGATGTCTAACCACACCGTTCTGGCCCGGCGCCTGCAGGACTACCTGCGCTGGCGCAACGTCAACGCCCGCCACCCTGACATCCTCGCAGCACAACGCCAAGAACGCGCCCGCGTCCGCAGCGAACGCCAACAACGCTGGGGCCGACCACGGGCGTGTACAGCAGCGGCCTGACCGGTGAACGTTCATGGCCAACGCACTAGCCCAACTGTCCGTCGAAGCCGTCACCTTTGCCACTGGCGTCAACCCGGCAGTGTCCCCCACATCAACCCGGCAGTGTCTCCCCACCCAACGGGGCGAGCACCTCCCCGGAGTAGTACGACGACAGCAGACCGGACGCGAAGAACACGTAGGACGGGGCGATCTCGTCGGGCTGGGCGGCCCGCCCATAGGGGGCCTGGTTCCCGAAGTCCGCGACCTTCTCCTCGTCCATGGTCGCCGGGATCAAGGGGGTCCAGACCGGCCCGGGTGCCACACAGTTGACACGGATTCCGCGGCCGAGCAGGGTCTGCGCCAACGAGTACGTCAATGCCGTCACCGCACCCTTGGTCGCGGAATAGTCGATCAGCGACTTGTTCCCGCGCAACCCGTTGACCGAGCCGGTGTTGATGATGGCCGAGCCCCGGCCGAGATGCGGCACCGCCGCCTTGCTCACGTGGAAATAGCTGTCGATGTTCACCGAGAACGTGCGCCGCCACTGCTCCTCGGACAGCTCCAGGAAGTCGTCGACCGGCTGTTGGTAGGCGACATTGTTGACGACGATGTCGAGCCCACCCAGTTCCGAGACCGTGCGGGCCACCACGTCACGGCAGTGCTCCGGCGAGGCCAGATCGCCGGCGAAGGTGCGGCAGCGTCGCCCCTGCTTGTCGACCAACTCGGCCGTGTGGGCCGCGTCGTCGCTCTCCTCGAGGTAGGCGATGGCCACGTCGGCGCCCTCTTTCGCGAACGCCACCGCCACGGCGCGGCCGATCCCCGAGTCACCGCCGGTGACCAGCGCCCGTTTGCCCTTCAGTAAGTCGTTGCCCCGGTACGCGCGCATCTCGTCCTGCGGTTCCTCGGCCATCTCCGAGGTGCGACCGGGGTAGTCGATGGTGTGTGGGGTGTGTTCGCTCATGCACCTCTCCGATCCGGTGAACGGTCACCCGGTCGGGTACCCGACCCATCGGAAGGCAAATCGGGGAGCCCGCGGCCGGGCAAGAGGCCGATGCCCCAGTCCGCTGACGGCTCATCCGTCTTCGCGGTACCCGATGTCACCGGTGCGCGACGACCCTCACCGTCTTCAGGGTCGAATCGGTGGCGTCCGGCACGGCCATGCCCGCGGCGTGTCCTGTGCGCAGATAGTCGATGACGGCGGTGTCGAGTCGCTCGCCGGGCACGACCGCCGGGATCCCCGGCGGGTACGGGGTGAGTTGTTCGGCGGCGATCCGCCCGGCCGCATCGTCGGCGGCGATCATCTCCGACGGCCCGAAGAACGCATCACCCGGCGCCAGGACGGATTCGAGCTGCAGGTCGTCGGGGCGGGGCAGATCGATGTGCGGTGCCGGCTCGAAGGAGGCGGAAGCGGCACTCATCTCCGTGAGGGCGCGGATAAGTCGGTCGGTGGTGTCCTCGTCGTCGGCCATGGACATGGTGGCGAGGATGCGCCGGTGATCGGACATGCCGACGTCCACCCGGCAATGGGCGCGCAGCCAGTCGCCGCACTGGTAGCCGGTGGCACCGGTCGCGCTCACGTCGATCAGGATCTGCAGACGGTCCAGGTCGTGGCAGGCCTCCTTGCCCAACAGGCGGTCCTCGAGGACGTCGAGCCGATCGATGTCGTCGATGCGCCCGCGGGTCCGGCGGGCTAGGGACAGGGCAGATCCCAGCAGCTCCGCGCCGCGCTCGACCATCTGCCTTCGCCACCCGTCCAGGGCGGAGTAGATCATCACATTGGGGCTGGTGGTCATCAGCAGGTCGGCGCACGCGGACAGGTGGGCACCGTCCACGAGATTCCCTTGGACGTGGAAGACCGATCCCTGCTCGAATCCGGCACCCATCTTGTGGACGCTCACGACGCAGACGTCCGCGCCCGCGTCCATCGCCCAGGTCGGCAGGTCGTCGTGGAACGGCAGGTGCGCTCCCCAGGCCTCGTCGATGATCAACGGTTTGCCCCGCTGATGACACACATCGGCGATCGCGGCGATGTCGGCGCAGGTGCCGTACGGGCTGGGACTGACGACGATGGCACCGGCGGCATCGGGATGCTCCTCCCAGGCGGCGCGCACCTGCTCCGGGGACGGCGCGTGGGAGAAATGCAACTCTTCGTCCCACCGCGGGGTGATCCACCGCGGTGTGACCCTGCTGAAGATCAGGCCCGCGACGATCGACTTGTGCGAATCACGGCCCACGAGCAGCCCGCCCGGATCGTTACCGGCCACCGCCATCATCGCCGCTTTCACCGACAGCGAACTTCCGCAGGTCGAGAAGAACGCCCGATCGGCGCCCACCGCCTCGGCCATGAGGTCTTCGGCGTCGGCGAGATAGCGATTACTCGAGGTGCGGTCATCCAGACCGGAGGCGGCAAGCACATCGGAGCGGAACGGGTCGATCCCGAGCACCTCCGTGACCCGTTCGTCGGCGCTGCGGCCCTGCCGGTGCCCGGGCGGGGTGAACCCGTACCGGTCACGGCGGTGGTAGTCGGCCAGCGCCTCCAACAACGGTGCATGTGACTGATCCATACGGGTGCGGGTACCCACCACCTCCAGACCCGAAATCCGCCTCCAGACCCGAAATCGGGGTCCCCACCCCGCTGGCACCGCCCCGTCGGGGTCCCATTCGCACTACCGCCGCACGGAAACACATGCCGGAAACCTGAACCCGTTCGCGATCCCCGATGTGCCGTTACCGCAGCCCACGCCCACCCGTTCCACGTCGCCCGGTGCAGTCTCGTCCCCCTTCTGCCCTTGCCCTTTGCCGACCGCACCATTGCGATGCTCACCGTTGGCCGGATGCTCACCGTTGGCCGGATGCTCACCGTCGGCGGACGGTGCCGTTGATCGTCGCCCGCTGCCGGATCCCCCGGGAAGATCCGGTGGGTGACACACGCGACGCGAGCGACCCCTGCTCGGGCCGGCGACGACAACGGCCCCGGTCAGCTGAGGCCGGCGACTTCCTGGGCGATCGCGGCCCGGCGAGTCTGCGCGGCCGAGACGACACCCTGCCGGTTCTTGTGCGCCTCCTCATAGGCAACGATGGCGCGCACCTCCGCCGGCTCGGCCAATTCCTTGACTGCAGCGACCGCCTCCGCGACGGTGAGGTCGTCGTACCCGTCGATGGGCAGCTCCCCCGGTTCGAGGACCCCGGCCGCGGTTCGGGCTGAATGCAGCACGTCCGCGACCCCGTCGGCCCCTTCGCGGCGGGTGACCTGCTCCGCGGTCTCGAGGGCGGCGTCGCGGGACCCGGCCAGGGTTTTCACGGCGACATCGCCCGCCTGCGCACCCCGGCTGAGCAGCTCGCTGAGCGCCGGTGGGGTGGCGCGGACGGTGTCGAGGGCCCGGTCCAGGCCGCGCGCCGACCAGGAGACCGGCGCGTTGACCAGCCGCACCGCGGTCCCGGCGGCCGCCTGCAGCGGGGTGCGGCGCAGTGCCGCCGGCCCGCCCAAGGCATCCTCGGCGAGGACGGTGGTCAGCCAGTCCACGGTCGCCGAGTGCGCGGCGATCAGCCGGAACGCCAGGTTCTCGACATCCTTCTTCTGGGCCGCGACGGCGAGGGCCTTGATATAGCGGGCGCGGTCGAGGAGTTGGTGTTCGAGCGTGAGATCGCCGAGCAGGGCCTCGTCGAACGGCTGAGCCTGCTCGACCATCGCCTTGACCGCGGCGGCGGCCCGCCCGAGGAACGGGCCGACCAATTCCGGAACGCCACCGAGTTCGCGGATGGCGGACTCGATCGCCTCGGCGCGGGCCCGGGCGTGGTCGACGTTCTCGGACAGCTCCCGGCGCACGGCCTCGGTCCGGGCCTGCACGGTGCGGGTTTCGGCGAGCTGAATCTCGGTGTGGGTCAGGTCGAGGACTGTGCGCAGCTGCGCCAGCAAGGTCATGGTCGTCGATGTATTCGATGTGCTCATACGGATTTTCGCCCCTTCGGCATGTGACGGCATCGGGTCGGTGCACCATGCACCGCTTCCGCGACTACCCCGCCGCGCCGTGCGGTAAGCCGCCCACGCCGCTGGAACAGCGGGAGTTCGGCAACTGTTCACCAGGGCCTCACCCCGGATCTGCGACCACCACCGACCAGGCCGCTGAATGCGGTGTCAGACTGGCACGTTCGCGGGGCCGCCAGCGGAGTGCGGGCATGCTCGGTGCCCGGCCGTTCCCGCGATTTCCGTGGTGAAGGGACGCCGAGGCGGTGTTCCCGGCTGCCGCCTGTACGTCAATCCGAGTCGCCTTGTGGTGGTGGCGTTCTTCGCTCAGCGGAGGGCGCCGCGCCCGCGCGCCATTCGTCGGCCACGGCTCGGTCGTCAGTGGGCGTCCCGGAAGGCGTGCTCGATGTTCGCGGGTATACGGCCGCGCGAGGAGATGTCGTAGCCGTGCTGGAGGGCCCATTCCCGGATTTCCTTGGCCGTGCCTGCGTCCCGGGGCCGTCGGATACCGGAACGGCGCCGTGGCCGTTCCCCCTGCTCGGGCTTCCCGGACTTCTCGGTCGTTTCGGGCTTATCGGTCTCGCCGGTCTCCGCGGCCTGCGTCTCCCCTTCGTCCTCCGGTAGCTCTCCGTCGTCCGACACGTTCTCGTTTTCGGTGGACTCGTCACCGGCAGGCTCGTCCTCGCGCTCGTCCGCCGCGGCGACGGGTTGGTCGCGGTTCACGCTCGACCTCCGCGTGGTGCCGGCCTCCTTGCTCTCACTCTCCGCGAGGTTCTCGCCGCCGGGCAGGAGCCGGCTGTGCAGCGAATCGATACCCGAGCTGACCGCGGTGACCGCCGCGGATTTCACGGAGGTCATCAGCTCGCCCCGAATGGTCTCGCCGAGCTTGGCGACCTCCGGGGACCGGGCAAGCTTCGCGGTCCAGCCCCTGAGTAAATATCCCGCCCCGACGGCCGCGACCAATCGACCTCTGGTTTTCATCGCGCTCACCCACAGTCGCCGAGTTGTCGTCCGCGCACCTCAGTGTGTCGGCGGGCGGCGAGGTGCGTCGTGGACCGTGCTCGCCGGGGGTGCGTAAGCCGTGCGTACCCCAGCCAGAGGCGCTTAATCATCGGCACACGACGCCCTTTCGGGGTGGTCGCGGCCGATGCCGAGAAACACCTCGGAGGTCAGTGTCGATGACGTCGTCGGCGCTGACACAGAGCAGCCCGGAGGTGGTGCGGTGGAGCGGGGACCGGGCCTCCCGTCCTCCGGCCCGCACAGACGTGATGGGCTTTCCGGTGGCGGTGTAGCGGCGGGGGCTGCGCCTTCAGATGCGGCCGGATGCGGGGGTCGCCGCAGCCTCGATCGCCGTGCTCACCTCGGCGCAATGCTCGCGGTGCAGTTCGACCAGCGAGCACGCCCCCGTTGCTGCTCTGGTGACCGCCGTCGCAGTGCGACTGCACCCGCGCGGACCCGTCCGCACGGGAGAATCAGTGCCATGCCCGCCCGTCGCCGTCCCGGTTACCTCGTCCACGTCCTCGCAGTCCTACTGCTCGCTGTCGTGGCCGCGGCCTGCGCACCCTCCACCGACCAACCCGCCGGACCGGCCACACCGCCGCCGGGACCGGAGATCACCGTGTCACCGGCCGACGGCGTCGCCGCGGTCAACCCGCTCGAACCCGTATCGGTGAACACCATCGGTGGCACCCTCGCGACGGTCACCATGACCAACGACGAAGGCCGGGTGGTCGAGGGCATCTTCACTCCCGACCGCCTGTCCTGGAAACCGGGAGTACCCCTCGGCTACGGCCGCACCTACACCGTCGCGGTCACCGCCGTCGGTGACCAGGGCGTCCGGAGCGAGAAGACCAGCACGTTCTCGACGGTCACCCCCGGCAACCAAACCATGCCGTCCTTCGTCACCACCGGCGGCAACCTGCTCGCCGACGGCGGCACCTTCGGCGTCGGCATCGTCATCGTCACCCACTTCGACGAACCGATCACCGACCGCGCCGCCGCCGAGAAAGCCCTGCACGTGGAGACCACACCCCCGGTCGCCGGCTCCTGGTACTGGGCCGACGACCAGAACGTGCACTGGCGGCCCCAGAACTACTGGACACCCGGCACCCAGGTCACCGTTCGTGCCGACGTCTACGGCCTCGCGCTCGGCGAAGGCCTGTTCGGCCAGGAGGATGCGCAGACCTCGTTCACCATCGGCGACGCCCACATCTCCGTCGCCGACGACACCACCAAACAGGTCACCGTCACCGACAACGGCCAAGTGGTCCGCACGATGCCGACGTCGATGGGCCGAGGCGGCACCGAAGTCGTAGGCGGTCAAACCCTCTCGTTCTGGACCCAACCCGGCATCTACACCGTCATCGACAAGGCCAACCCGGTCATCATGGATTCCTCAACCTACGGGTTGCCGGTGAACTCCCGCCTCGGATACAAGGAAACGATCAACTACGCCACCCGCATCAGCAACGACGGCATCTACCTCCACGAACTCGCCGACACCATCTGGGCCCAGGGCAACACCAACGTCTCACACGGCTGCCTGAACCTCAGCCCCGACAACGCCCGCTGGTTCTACGACTTCTCCGTCCCCGGCGACGTCGTCGAGGTCCGGGGCACCGGCGGCGCACCGCTCGAGCTGTGGCAGAACGGCGACTGGTCGCTGCCGGGGGCCCAGTGGCAGGCCGGCAGCGCCCTGGACTGACGAGGAGACCGGGGCGGTCGTGTCCGTCGCAGGAGCAGCTCGTGCGATCAGGCTGCGGTTGGGGGTTTCGTGACCGCCCCGATCCGGTTACCGTCAAGGGCGCAGGTTCAGACACCAGCCCGGCAGTCCACCCACCATCGCGGACGGGTGCCCGCCCACCTCGGCGGGGGGAGCTCTCCCCACCAGGTTCCGCTCCCGCCCGCTCACCCGGGGGAGCACCTTCCATGGTCTATCTTCGTTCCGTCATCGACAGCCCGCAGCATCTGCGGCTTGCCCTGTCGCAGACCGCGTTCTTCGACCAGGCCGATCCCGACGAAGGCGGTTTCGCCCTCGAGGTCGACGAACCCGTCGGCGGCCCGATCGTGCTCCGGGTGAGCGGCGACCTCGACGCGGTCACCGCACCGATTCTGGCCGCCTGCCTCGACGAGGTCGTGTTGCGCGGGCGCTGCGCCGTCGTCGACCTGCTGCCCGCCGGGTTCGTCGGCTGCGCCGCACTGGCCGTCCTCGCCGACGCCGGCACCCGGCTCCGTGAGCAACGCAGCCGGCTGACCGTCGCCGCATTCGGACCCCTGCGGCACATCCTCGACGACGCCGGGCTCGATGCGGTGCAGTGCTTCGGCACCCTCACCGACGCGTTCACCGCCGCCCACACCGGGTCTGCGTCCGTGGTGGAGTTGGTGCGGCCGAGGCCGGGCCGTCCGGCCGCACCGCGCCGCCGACCGTTCGGCGCGCGCCGGCCCACCCCATCCGTCGGATGACCGCATCTGGTGGGAGAGATGAGTTCGGCCACGACACGGTGGGGCGTAGCGTCGGGAGGTGGGGTCGGTGTGCATTCTCCGATCCGGTCCGGATACGGCTTTGTGAGCCCCTGGGGGCTGTATCCGGACACCGGGGAAGCGGCAGCTCAGCGGGGTGGTTCCGCGAACTTCTTTAACGCTTGATCCCACACGCGCAGCCGGGACCGGACCAGCATCCGGTGCACCCCGCAGATCATCAGCCCGCCGGCGCCGGCGAGGGCCGCCCACAACCCGCAGGCCGCCGCGATCGCCAGCACCGCATTCTCGGTGCCACCGCGCGGGTCGAGGAGTTCCCCGTCCGGTCCCACCGGCACGGTGACGGTGTCTCCGGCCCGCGCCTGCGGTGGCGCCGGAACCTGTCCGGTGTGCTCACGCCCGTCCACCGTCCACCGCGCCCAGGACGAGGCGCCGGTGTCGATGATCCGCACCGCCGGTTCGGCCTGCGGATCGATACCGGCGTCGACGAGCAGGACCGCGGGGACCGGCCGCGCCTGCGCCGCCAGCGCCCGGCTCTGCTGCTGCAGCGAGGTGAAGGTTTCTGTCCCCACCGCCGCGCACACCGGCACCAGCAACAACACCACCGTGACCACCAGTGTCACCACCACCGCCTCGACCCGATCGGTGCCCCGCATCAACGGGTTACGGCTGCACGGCTGCAACCGCCACCACCGCACCGGATCCGGTGCCCGCCCCGCCATGATGCTGCCCTTTCGAATAACTCTCTGCGCCTTCGGCGTTCGGTCCGAACCACCCAATCCTGCGATCGCCCTCACCCGGTGGCCTCGACGCAGTCGTTGCCGGATCTCACAGCGGCGATGAGTGTTCGGGGTTGGCGAACTCGGCCATCAGGTGGCGGGCGACGGCATGGACCTTGGTGTTGGTGCGTTGGGAGATCTCGGACAGCCGGGTGAAGGCCTCGTCGGCGCCGATCCGGTGCATTGCCATCATCACCCCCTTGGCCTGGTCGATGTCCGCCCGGGAGGTCAGCGCCTCGGTGAGGTGCTCGACCTGCCTCTGCGCGCGTCGCCACCGGCGGGCGTTGCTGATCGCGGCCGAGGCGGCGGTGGTCAGCAGCTGCATCAGTTTCTCGTCGAATGGGTCGAACGCCGCCGCGGTGCGGGCGTAGACGTTGAACGAGCCCGCCAGCTCTCCCGGATCCTCGCCGGGGGTGTCGACGATCAACGGCACCGACAGATACGCCCGGATTCCGGCGGTCCGAGCGGCGGCGGTGAATTCCGGCCACCGGTCGGCGTGTTCGCCGACGACCGCCCGCACCGGGTGCCGTGAGGTCGCGGCCTGCAGGCACGGTCCGCGGCCGGCGGCGTACTGGTCCCCGTCGATGGCGGCGAGGGTGTCGTCGGTCAGGGCCACGGTGCGCGGGCCGGCGTCGTCGAGATGGGTGACGCTGACCGCGTCCGCGTCGGGCACCGCGGTGGCCGCCGTTTGGGCCAGCCGCCCGAGCACCTCCTCGAGCGGCTCCTGCGCGGCGGTCTCGTCCCGCAGCACCGCCAGTGCCTGTGTGACGGTGTCGAGGGCGTGCGCCGCCTCGGACCGCGACAGCGGCGCGGTCCTGATCTCGCTCATCTCGCACCCCTTTCCGCGGCCCGGCCGGTGCCGTCCGGCGGGGCCGGCGTGGTTACAGCTATTCCTCCACCACCTCGTACCCCACCGCCCCGCCGGCGGGTTCGTCTCGATCCTCGTCGTCGAAGGCGACGGTGGTGGCCTGCTCGAGCCGGTCGGCTTCGGGCACATCCCATTCCGTCTCGAGACCCCCGGCACGCCACGGGTCCTCGGCAGAGCTGACCGGTTGGGTCTGCTCGAATCGGTCGGCCTCCGGCGCATCCCAGGTGGCGTCTGCCTCCCAGTCGGCGGGGCCGGCCGCACCGAGGGCGGGATCGGCGGACAGGTCTTGTTCGAGGCGATCGGCCTCGGGCACGGTGTGCAACGGATCGTTCATGGCGCTCACCCTTTCCGCTCGAAACCGGGACATTGCGCTCCCGGATATCCAACGAAATTCTGGACATATTCTACGACGACCAGAGGAGTAAATCTATTGCTTCTGTGCAAGATAACGAAGGGGTGGTGACACCGCCGTGCTCCGCCGTCACCGGTCACCCTGTCGGGCGGTGGAGCCATCGACTCATTCGCGGACACGGGCCCGCGTACTCGTCGGCCCAGCGGGTACCCGCACTCCGGCAAGGGCGACAACCGCTCGTCCGTCCCCCTTTTCCCGGAGGTGAGTACGGTGCTCAATTTGTACTATCCGCTGGTCATCGTCCTGTCCGTCATCTCGGCGCTGTGGCAGGGAAACCTCGGACACTGGTGAGCCTCGATCATCGACCGATCTTCCTGCCCGTGCGGCCCAGCCGCACACGGCACCGGATGTTCTCCCCGAATGCAGTGGCTGTTCTCCCCGGGACAACGATGATTGGCGTCACCATGACCTGCCGCCCCCTCCAGTGGTACCGGTGATCGTCGCGAGTGTTCGGCACGGGCGCAGGAACATTCGGAACGTGCGGGGTAATCGCGGTGTTCCAGTTGGGTCCGGTCACGAGGATCGCGCTACCGCGACCGCGGTGAGCAGCCGCAGGGATGGTGTCGTGGGCCGGCCACCGCCAGTGCGGGTGAGGAGCCCGTTCGGTGGGACCGAGCCGCGACACAGATTCACGTAGCTGATGTACTCGGGGACTCGGGGTGGGGGCCGGTAGGTGAAGGCGAACCGCCGAATCAGCGGGGACTGGTGTGGCGGCGGTGCCGCCGAACCAGGACGCGGCGGGGAGTGAGTGCCTCAGGAGGTTTCGTCTCCGCTGCCGGTCGTCCCGCCGCGGGTCGCCGCGGCCTGCAAACGTTGCCGCGCGAGGCCTTCGAGTCCGCGCGGAGTCGGATCGGCCGGGAAGTGGGAGTCGGCGCTGCTCGCTTCGCGGCAGCACTGCCGCACGATCTGCGTGACCATCGGCAGCGGTACCCGGCCGTCGAACTCGCCGCACAACCGCTCGACGACGTCGGCGTAGGAATCGGGCACCGCAATCACCACCTCGAGAAACCCCAGTCCCCACGTACCCCGGACCGGTGTCCGGCAAAACCGGCGTCCGCGACAAGGGTGCGCGACGCAGCGACGGCCCGCGTGCACAACCAGTTTCACCAGCAGGTGAGAGGGCGACTCCCGTGCGATCAAAGGAGCACTGTGGAACGGTGTGGAGTCGACAGATCCAAATTTTTCGGCGACGGTCGCCGTCTCGGCCCCACAGTGCGCATCCGTTGTGTTCGGTGATTACCTCGTCTCGGTGGTCAGCCGGATTCGGTGGAGAATGGGCTGACCCCGAGGTCGAGGACGTCGACGGAGACGGGCAGTCCGATCTGGTGCCAGCTGGTGGTCAGGGTGAGGGCCCCGGTGCGCGGGCAGCCGGGGATCCAGTAGCAGGGTGCGGTACTGGTCCGGCGGTCCGGGGGACGAGGTACACGACGCCGGTTCGTACGGGTCGGCGTCCCCGGGCTGATCGTCCATCCTCACCCGCACCCGCAGATACGACCAGTGCGCGGACCGGTCGTGAGGGTCGGTCAGCGGGCGGGTCTCGTGGCGGGCGAGTTCGGCGGGGATGCCGGTGGCCACCAGGACCAGGCACAGTGCCACCCCGGCCGGGTAGGCGGTCACTCCGGTCAGCGGCCGCGCACCGCCATACCACCGGAGGCAGGTGGGGCGATCCCGGGCCATCGGTTCCGCGCCATATCCCATGGTCGCACCGGGTTCGCCGCCCCGGCCACCTCCACCCGGATCCGCACGCCCCTCCCGTGCTCGCCGCCCGCCCGGTGTGGAAGACCATCGCCCGCGCCGGTGTTGTACCGGAGGGACAACGATCGACGAAGTCGGCGGATCCGGCCTGGTGGCGCCGACCCAGCAGCCGGCATAACCTGCCACCGCCGACCGACGGTGAGGCGGAGAACCCGTGAACAGGCACGTGCGATACGCCGTCGCAAGGTTCCTCGGGGTGGATCTGGCCACCGCGACCGACGAGCAGGTCCGTCGAGTCGACTTCTACACCACCCTGGTGGAGGCGCACACCGTCCGAATGTTGCTGCGGTTCGAGGACTTTCGTCCATCTTGGGGATGATCGGTTCCGGTTATCCGGGGCCGGCTGCACGTCCCGGATGGTGAGTGGCAGTTTCCCGGCCACGCAGTGTCCGCACGTGTCCGGCGCATTACACGCGCGCTTCCTCCTGCTGCGGGTTACACCCGCGCCGGGTGGGGTAGTCCTGCCAGCGGTGCCAGTGCGGGCACCGCGTACCGAAGATCCCGATCCGAACCATTCTTCGTGAAGGAGTGATGCCCTGATGGCTTCGACCCCGAATACCGCCGCCACCCTGCTGGCGCAGCTGCGCGCGATCCACGAGCTGACCAACACCGAGATCCAGATCGCCGAGACCCGTATCGCCCAGGCCCGCACCGACGCGGTGCGCCGCGAGCTGACCGAGAACGCCGACAACGCCCGCGCCCGGGCGGTGGCGATCGAGGCGGCGATCCGCAACCTCGGCGGGCTCCCCGACGTGGTCGGTCCGCTGGTCGGGCGGGCGGCCGCGGCGGTGAAGGCGGTGACCGACCAGGCCCAGCCGTTCGACGAGGCCCTGCTCGGGGACCTCGCGCTCGAACACCAGCTCCTCGACCGGGCCCGGTACCTCAAGGCCCTCGCCGCCGCCACCAAACGCACCGAGATCGAGAACCTGGCGTTCCGGCTGATCACCGCGCATTCGGCCACCGTGGACTGGCTGACCATCGTGCTCGCCGAGGACGCCCTCGGCGGTCCCGCGGCGTTGCGGCGCACCCCGATGCAGGCCGCGGCCGGCACCGCGGTCCGGTGGATCAACACCCCGGTGTCCTGGTCCACCCGGGGTCTGGACCGGGCGATCGACACCGCCCGTGCCGCCCGCCCCCGCCTCGAGGCACTGCTCGGCCGGGGCGCGCACGCCGGCGACGTCGCCGTCAAAACCCTAACCGCCTCCCGCGACGCCGCGCTCGAGACCGCCGAAGAAATCACCCGCCGCGAAGGCGCCACCGCGGTGGCCGAGGCGATCCACTCCGCCCGCACCACCGCCGGTGTCTTCGAACCGGGTGAGCTGCCGATCGGCGACTACGACGACCTCACCGTCCCGCAGGCCGTCGCCGCGGTCAAGGACCTGACCGATCCCGCCGATATCCGTGCCGCTGTGGCGTACGAGGAAGCCCACAAGAACCGGCACGGAGTCGTCTCCGCCGCCCAGACCCGCCTGGCCGCCATCGCCCAGGAAGTCGCCGGCATCAACTGATCTCAGCGGTGACGCCGGACCGGTCCGATCCACAGGCCGGTCGCCGGTGGCCGCGGCGGGGGTGGGGTATCGCCCACAACGATCACGCGGATCCCCGGCGGGACCGGGACCCGCGGCGCTCGCCCGGGGCGGGCCCGGGGTTCGGCCGCCCGCTCGGCTGCCAATCGCTCGGCCGATCGTTCGGCGACCAATCGCTCGGCCGCCGCCCGGCGGGCGGCTTCCCGGTCGGTCGCTTCCCGGTCGTGGGCGGCCCGGGCCTGCGGGTCACGCAGCAGGGCGTACGCGGTCAGGATGTGCTGGAGCTGCTCGTCCGCGGCCGGGTCGGCGGGCTGGTCGCAGGGGCGGGTGTCGGGGTGGTGTTCGCGCAGCAGTCGCCGGTAGGCGCTGGCGATCTCGGACTGCGACGCCGCAGAGGACAGTCCCAGCACCCGATACGGATCCTGCTCGGTGGCCATCACCCTCGTCCCCTTCGAGTGCCGGGTGCACGAGAAAGGTGGTCCCGGGCTCGGGATGCCGGAACCACCAAGGCGGGGCGGGCCCGACCCGCACGAAGGGCCCGCCCCCGCTTGTCACGCCTATCGGGTGGGCACTGCCCGCCCGGCACGGCCGATGGTTACCGTCTGCCAGTCAATGGCGGTGCGCCCCGGTCGAATCCGACACCCCGAGCATGGGTTTGCCGGATCGGCGGTCGGCGCCGTCCGGTTTCTCACTCGGCGGGTCGGCGGGGCCGGGCGGTGTGCTCGAAAGCGGGGTTCGCCGCGCCGCGCGGAAAGGCAATGACAGGTGACAGAGGCGGCGGGCGAACCCGGTCAGCGGATGCACTCGTCTGAGTTCATCACCCCTTTCGTGCTCGACGACCAACTGTGCTCGACTGTGGACAAATCGGATTTCTCGGTCTCGGAGGTGAGCGCTGCGTGGCCCGGATTCCGGGAGCCGGCGGGGCCGTCACCGTCCACCCCGGCGATGTGGGAGGGGATGGGCGCGGCGGGCCGGCCGGTGCGGTGGCCACCCGGTGGAGCAGGACGACGGCCTGCGGCGTCAGCGCGTCGGCGAGGATGCGGTCCGAATCGGCCACGAGCTGTGCGTATTCGAGTTCGTGCCACGGCCAGATCATCTCGCGTTCGGGGCGCTGTTCTGTGTCGGTGGCGTTCACCTCTGCGACCATGTTCGCCGATGTCATCTTCTGCTCACCCCCTCCCGAACCTTGTTCACCTCGTGTCAGGCGTTGACGGCCTTCCTCTCGGAATGTCCGCTGCTGATCTCGATCTTGCGGGGCTTGGCCTTCTCCGCGACCGGGATCGTCAACCGCAGCACTCCGGCGTCGTAGTTCGCCTCGATCTTGTCCGCGTCGAGATTCTCACCGAGGAACAGCTGCCGGCTGAACACCCCGCGTGGGCGCTCGGCGGCGACCATTTCCTGGTTCTCGTCGAGTGCGGCCCGTTCGGCGCGCACCGTCAGCGTGTTCTTGTCGACGTCCAGATCCAGGGAGTCGGCATTCACACCGGGTAAATCGAACTCCACCACGAACCGGTCCTCTTCGCGCCAGGCGTCCATCGGCATCACTGCCGGTCGGGCCGCGGTGCCGAGGATCTGCTGCGTCAGACGGTCGAGGTCGCGGAACGGATCCGTGCGCATCAACATCATGTCCACCTACCTCCAGAAATCCTTTCATCCCATCAGGTAAACTTCCAGCAGATGCTGTAGGTTCGTTATAGCATCTGTCGTAGACTATGACAAGAGACTGTGCGAGAAAATTCCCGATCGGAGCACGAAAATGTCCGAGAAGTCCGAGCAGCCCGAGGCCGAATCACCGTCGGTGCGTGGTGTTTACGGCATTTCGGTGGCCGCAGAGCTGTCCGGGTTCGGGGTTGCGGCGCTGCGCCTGTACGAGGAGTACGGGCTGATCACCCCGGGCCGCACCGGCGGGGGCACCCGCCGCTACAGCGACTACGACCTGGCCCGGCTCAAACGCATCGCCGAACTCATCGAGGCCGGCGTCAACCTCGTCGGCATCGGCCGGGTCCTCGACCTCGAGACCCGCACCGGCGACCTCGAGCGCGACAACCGCCGCCTGGAAGCGGACAACGCCCAACTACGTGCCGAAAACACCGCATCCGGCGCCGAGGACGACACCGCGAACACCGGCCCCACCGGTGAGGCGGCATCGCAACCGGAGACCGGCCGGCCCGGGCGCCGGCGGCGTCCGGCCGCCGGGCAGCGAACGCGACTGCGGGACGGCCCGTCCCGACAACGCGCCACCGGCGACCACCACTGACCGTGCCCACCGGTGGATCACGGTTGCATGATCCGGCCCCGGCGTCGGGGGGTTACGTCGGGGCCGAAATTCCTCGAACCCAGGACTCGGTGGAGGGTTTTCGAGGAGCACCGTCGAGAATACGCCGCACCTGCGGCGGTGGACAGCACCGTTCACCCAGGTCGCACCTGAAAACCGGCCGGCCGGCGGGATGGGTCAGCGAGGCGCCTGCCCCGGCGGCGCGGGCGTCATGTGCAGGTGGCCGTCGACCACCGCCCCCGCGACCTCGTGCACGCTGGTGCGGTGCCGGCGGGCATGGCGGCGTAGACGGTCGAACGCCTCGTCCACGGTGATGGCGCCCTCGGCGGCGATGATGCCCTTGGCCTGCTCGATCACCACCCGGGATGCCAGCGCATTCTCGAGTTGCTCGGTCAACTGTTGCCGCTTCCGCAGGGTGGCATCGGGCGTTCCCCCCGAGATGTGGACACCCATTTTTATGCGGCGGTGGCCAGCGTAGCCGATCGCCGTTCGAACTCGACCGGGCAGATTTGGCCCAGGCTCGAATGCCTCCTTCTGGTGTTGTATCGCGTGATCCAACGGAAGACCGCGGCGCGTGCCTCACCCGCACTGTTCCAGCGCTTCCGGCCCTGCAGCGTCTCCCGTTTCAGCGTCGCGTTCAGCGACTCGGCAGCCGCGTTGTCCGCCGACGTTCCGACCGCGCCCCGCGATGTCGTCACCCCCAACTCGCGACAGAGGTCGGCGAACTCGGCCGATGCATACTGAGATCCGTTGTCGGAGTGGAAAATTGACCCGTCGAGCCCTGCGGCGCCGCGACAGGCCGCCGCCGCCCGCAACGCATCGGTGACCAACTCGGTACGCATGTGATCGGCGATCGACCACCCCGCCAACCGGCGCGAGCCCAGGTCCATCACCGTCGCCAGATACAGAAATTCACCGTCACCCACCGGGAGGTAGGTGATGTCGCCGACGTACTTGGTGTTCGGGGCGCTCGCGGTGAAATCCCGCCGGATCAGGTCCGGAACCGGGGCCGCATCCGGGGCGGGGATAGTGGTGCGGACCGGTTTGCGCAGATGCACCCCGACGATCCCGTGCTCACGCATCACCCGCTCGACCCGCTTGTGATTGACCTCGATCCCGGCATCGCGCAGTTCAGCGGTCACCCGCGGGGCACCGTAGGTGCCGTCGGATTCGGCATGGATGGCGCGGATCCGCTCGGCCAGCTCCTGATCGGAGTGGGCGCGGGCGGCCCGGGCCGGCGCGGAGGCCCGCCACCGGTAGAAACCCGAGCGGGAGACCTCGAGAATCTGGCACAGCCACTTCACCGGAAAGGTGTCGCAGTGGTCGTCGACGAATTGGAAGTGGCTGCTCACCAAGACGTCTCGCCCGCGAAATACTTTGCTGCCCTCCGCAGGATCTCCCGCTCGGTTTCGAGCTTCCGGATTTGGGCCTTGAGCTGCCTGTTCTCTTCCTCCAACACGGACTCGGACGATACCTCGCCCGGCGATACCGCCCGCTCCGCCCCGCTGGACCGGAGCTCGGCCGTGGAGGTACCGGTGCGTTTGCGTTCGGCCCGCACCCAGTTGCGCAGGGTCTCGCGGCTGACTCCCAGGTCGTTGCCGATGCCCTCGAACGTGTGGCTCGGATCGGACAGGTACAACGCGACTGCATCGGCCTTGAACTC
Source organism: Rhodococcus koreensis (assembly GCF_900105905.1). Classification (GTDB taxonomy): domain Bacteria; phylum Actinomycetota; class Actinomycetes; order Mycobacteriales; family Mycobacteriaceae; genus Rhodococcus_F; species Rhodococcus_F koreensis. The sequence continues at coordinate 431,540 of NZ_FNSV01000005.1, forward strand.
AGCCGAGTACGCCTTCATGACCATCAGTGAATCTCTTCCTCTGGACCTTCACGATCCAGTGTTCACGATGTCCACACTCGAGGGGGAACCCCCATCGGTCGCCAGATGCCCGGCGACCACCCGGGCCAGGACCGCGGCCGCGGTCAAATCGCCGGGGCACCACGGGCGTGGGGTGACCGCATGCAGATCCACACATCCCAGCGTCTGCCGGTCCCACCGCAACGGCACCGCCGCGGTGGCGGCGATCCCCATCCGCTGCGCGGCGGCGACGAATTCGGGCCACCGCCCCCGCGCCTGCGCCAGGTCCGCCACCGCCACCACCGCACCCCGGCGCTGCGCCTCGCAGGCCGGGCCGCGCTGGGATCGTTGCTGGGCACGTTCGAGTCCCTGCACCGGCGCCGCGGCCGCGGTCACGGTCAACTCGCCGTCCGTGGGTAGTAGCACCGCGGCCCCGGCCAGACCGAACACCGACCGCACCGATTCGGTCAGCTCGGAGACGATCGCCCCGATCGGCGACGGCTCCTCGAGCATCTGCAAGATCCGGCTCAGGGCTGCCACATACGCTGCCGGTTCATACACGGCCCCCACCTCCTCCCCGGTCTGCCCACCCATTTCTCCACCGCAGGACCGAAGCCGAGATCGTCCGTCTCTTCTCGTCCCCGAGATACCCACACCGACACGGATTCAACCAGGTCCGCCGGGGTCACCGGGAACGAATACGGGTTCGGGTCTGGAGAAACCGACCAGCGTGTCGTTATCATGTGGAGCACGTCTCGTTACCCCGGACCCCGGTGACGAACGGAACCTCGTTACCCCGGACCCCGGTGGCGAGCGACGCGGAACAGGCCCCGAGAGTGTGGGCCGTCCTTCGCGTCCGCGATGTCGTCCCATGCCCGCCGAACTCGAGCCAGGTGTCGGCGCACCGGCATCGTCCGCCGCACATGGTTGGTGAGTCGGCGACACGCGCCCCCTGACGCCCCGAACTCGGGGATCGATCTCTGCGTGTTCTTTCGCTGTCCCGACACGCACACCTCGACCGATGTCGTGGTGTGCGCTGCGTCGAGGGGTCGCCTCGCACACCACGTTTCGACCCCAAGTCGGCGCACCGGCCGTCGCGTGCACTCGAGCACCCGAGCACCCGAGCACCCGAGCACCCGAAAGATGACATGTGATGAGGACCCCCTCAGCTCGGACGCACGATAGTGGCGTCAGAGTTTTTCGGGAGCTTGAGGAGGTCCCAATGACTATCGTAGGCGGGTTCGACGTGCACCGGCAGCAGATCACCTTCGACTATGTGGACACCGACACCGGTCGGGTGCGGTGGGGGCAGATCCGTCCGGCGACGCGGCACACGCTGCGGGCCTGGCTGGCCGAGCACTGCCCCGGCGGGGACGCCGAGATCGCGGTGGAGGGCTGCACCGGGTGGCGGTACGTGGTGGAGGAGCTGACCGCCGCCGGGGCGACGGCACAGCTGGCCGACCCGGCCGAGACCGCGGGGTTGCGCGGCCCGAAGAAACGCGCGAAGACCGACCGCGCCGACGCCCGGCTGCTGCGCACGCTGCTGCTGGAGGACCGGTTGCCGCGGTCGTGGATCCCGCCCGAGCAGGTCCTCGAGGCCCGGACGTTGGGCCGGTTGTACTGCGCGTTGATGGACGAGCGCCGGGCCTGGCAGCAGCGCATCCACGCGCAGCTGTTCCATCAGGGCTGCCCGCCGATCACCGGACTGTTGACCGGGGCCGGCCGCGACGGGCTCGCCCGGGCCGAGTTGTCGTTCGCGGGCCGGCAGTACGTGGACACCGCACTACGCACGATCGACTCGCTCACCGTCGAGATCGACTCGCTGCGAACACAATTGATGGCGTTCGCGCACCGTCAGCCGGGCTGCCGGGCGCTGCAGGCCGACCACTACGGAGTGGGGTGGCTCTGCGCGGTGATCATCTGGGCCGAGATCGGCGACGCCCGCCGGTTCCGCAGTTCCGACCAGGTGGTGCGCTTCGCCGGACTCGACATCACCGTGTACTCCTCGGACGGCAAACGCTCACCCGGGCACCTGTCCCGGCAGGGCTCGCCGGAGCTGCGGTGGGCGGCGTTCGAGGCCGCCCGGTGTGCCGCCCGCCGCGGATCCCCCGACTACGCCTACTACCACAAGGTGGCCGCCGTGCTGGACGGCAAACGGCCCGCGTTGGCGGTGGAACGGAAACTGCTGCGCCGCTGCTACCACACCCTGCGTGAGCTGGGCGAGGTCGCGATGGCGCCGGTCATCGAACGGGAGGTCGCCTGACATGGCCTGTGCGCGTGCCCTGCCCATGATTCACCTGATGCCTGCGGTCGGCTCCCGCCAGGATCCTGACGCCACCCCGCCCGGGGTGCGGCGTCCCGGAAAGAATGAGCGGCCGCACCCTTGTCGGCCCGGCATGCCGGGCACCCCATCGATCATCATGTCACCGGGCTCGTCGCCCGTGGACCCAGATAAGGCTGGGCGCCGGCACGCGCCACCACACACGGCGGATCCCCGACCAGAACACCGGGAGGCGCCCAAGGCCTGAACCACACGTGTTTGCCCTCGTCGACCCGGGCTCTCAGCATGCGGCGGATCTCAGTCGACATCAAGGTCGTTCGTCCTCGCTGCGCTGCGGGCGCTCCACCTTGATCCCCGGCTGCGGTCCCCCGCGGCCAGGCACGGGCGACGGCGAGGGCAAACACCGGAAACGTCCCCAAATAACCAACGGATCCCACCTTTACGGGGGTCCGCATCACAGATAAGGATCCATGACCTCCCCGCACCGTCACACCCGGCCCCGCCCCGCCGACTGGGACTGGCAGCGCCACGGGTCCTGCCACGGCGCCGGCACGGCGATGTTCTTCTCCCCCGACGGCGAGCGCAGCTCCGCTCGCGTCCACCGCGAACAGCAGGCGCGGCGACGGCGAACGCAGCTCCGCTCGCGTCCACCGCGAACAGCAGGCGCGGCAACTGTGCGCGCAGCGCCTGGTGCGCACCGTCTGCCGCGATCACGCGCTCACCGCCGGTGAGCCCTACGGGATCTGGGGTGGCATGAGCGAGGCCGATCGGACCCGCCACCGCCGCCGCGGCCGCCGCCGTGAGAGGCGCCGATCCTCGCCCGCACCGACGTGACCACGACACCTACCATTCCCGACCCCGTGAGAGGACCCATCGATGACCAACATCGCCCTGCTGATCCTGGTGATCGTCCCCGGGCTCGCCGCATCGCGCGCACTGCAGCATTACCTCGAGCACACCACCGCACCCCCGGGCACACCGCCGCCCCGGTTCCGCTGACCCTGCCTCGAGACACCCCATCCTCCTGAGAATCGTTGGGATACCGGAACATGCGCGGTGTTTGCGGGCAGGTCCGGCGGGCAACCTCGAAGTCAGGAGCGGCAGCGGACCGGTACGGTGCCGCTTTCAGGTTCCGCGGGTTCAACAGCGAGCTCGCGGAACCGCCCGACCTCGACTCGCCCGTGCTCGCGCGGGGACGGTCGCCCGTCCCCCAGACCCGCCGCCGCGCAGCCGGATTCCTGAGCCTGCGAACAGTGTTGGGAGAATTCGTCATGTGGTTTCCTGCGACCGCATTCTCGTTCGACCTGAACCGGCCCACCCCCGCACCGCCCGCCCTGTCCCCACCGACCGGGGTGGGGATTCTCGGTACCCTCGTCGCGGCCCTGCGCACCTCTGGGCCTCCCCCTGCGGCGACCGAACGCCCGCGTCCGGGGACGGGCACCACAGGGCCGTGACCGCGGACCACGCCCACGCCACCACCCCGCAATCCCGGATCGCCGGGCAGCTGCTGCAGGCGGTCGGCGAACGGAACGTTCCGGCGGCGCGTACCCAGATCTGCGCGGTGGCCTGCCCGCACGGCCGGCACGCCGCCCTGTTCCATCCGGTGATGCTCTGGCTGATCGCCCAGCTCGGCGTTCCGCTGCGTGACCGGGTCGGAGTCGAGGGCGACGGGGAGTCGTTCGTGTTCGAGTTGCTCACCGGCGCCGACCTGTGGTCCGAGCCGACGTCGCTGTCCGCGCAGGCCCGCAGCCTCCGGATCCGGGTGCTGGCCGCACTCGCTGCGGACCACGCGCCGCCGCCGTGGGCGCCGCAGAGCCCCGCCGCCCCGGAGCGGGTCCGGATGCTCGTCGATGCCCTGCTCTGGCTCGACGACCTGCTCGACTACAACCTGTGACGGCGCCCTGACAGCCGCGCCGAGGCATCTGGGGCGGTGACGACTGCGCTATCGGGTGGGTCGGTGCAGGCAGGACAGTTCCCGGGCGGCGTCGTCGAGGCCGACGCAGGGGATCCCGCGGCGGCGCACTTCCTGCAGGGTCTGCGCCTCGTCCGGGGTGCACAGGCCGTCGAGGACGTCATCGGTGGCGATGACGACCAGGGCGTCCTCACTGCAGGTGTCGACCAGTTCCACGTCGTGCCCGCGGGCCCATCCGGTGACGGTGGACCAGCGGTCCCGGTCGGCGGGATCGGTGAAGGCGCCCAGCAGCACGATGCTCCCGGTGCGGGTGGTCAGATTGTGCACAGTCATCTCGGTTCTTCCTCAACTCGGGCACCAAGCGCGGCGCAGCGCCCGGGGTAGGGCACGGGGTGTGGGGTGGGATCCGGACCGGAGCCAATCGTCCTTCCCGGAGCGGCGGGGCACCCAGCGGGATCCTCGCCGGGGTCCGGGGCGATACCGGGTAGGGTACCCAGCCGCAACCGGGTTCGAAACGCAGCACACGGTGGTGTGGCACACCGAGCCGGTTCCCGACATCGCCTGCCTGCCCGAGGATATCGGGTGCCTGCCGCGAGTTCGACGGTGCCGGAGAGCAGTTCGGCGTCTGCGCGGTCGGGTCGCTCGGAAGTGCCTGTTCGAGGACCTTCTGCCCTGGCCAGCGCAGCGCCGTTCTCGTTATGATCGGATTCTGCCGTCCCCGAAAAGACGAGGGCGGCGCCGCGAAAACTGGACCCACCGCGGGATGTTTCCCGCCGCCGGTGCACGTTCAGCGGCGTCGAACCCGGGACGACATTCTCGGCCTCGGGCTCGACGCGCCCTGCGTGCCGCGGCGGTCGCCGAAACACGCCCCGACACCGAGCAGTCGCGGGCGATCGGTCATCTCACGGGCGCTGCACACCCGCAAGACCGGCCGGAGTCGTTGGGCAGCCGGATTTTTCCGCATCTCGGTGTGTGCGTTGCCGCTCACAGTGCCGGAGCGGAGGGTATTTCGTGGCAACTTGTTCCCGGGACGCGAGGAAGGGGCGAAGTCGATGACAACGTCACCGCATATCACCACCGATCACGACGAGATCCGCCGATGGATTCAGGCGCATCACGGCGCCCCGGCACGGGACGGGTCCGGCGCATTGCGGATCGACTTCCTCGGTGTCGCCACGGAACTGAAGCATCTGCAGTGGAATGAGTGGTTCACCGCCTTCGACGAGCGGGGTCTGGCCCTGTGCTATCCCGAACCGCATGTTCGCGGCGGCACCAGTGCCTGGTTCGAATTCGTCCCGCGCGCCCGAACCGCCGCCGGTTCGGTCCGATGAGCACGCCGACCCGATCACCGTCCCGCACCGGCACCGCCGACACCCCGCCCGGCCCGCGCGGTGGGGACACCCGGCCGGCCGGTACTCACACGCTCCTCGGCCGCGGCGGGGAGCTGACCGGGCCACCGGTGCCGGCGGTGCCGGCGGCCTGCCGGCTGCACAACCGGTCGGAGGTGGTGGAGTTCGGCGGCCGCTACGGTCTGAGGATCTCGACGACCACGCCGCACGAGGCGACGGCCGAGGATCTGCTGTTCGTCCGATCGGTGCTCGACGACGCCGGAATCGGCTACCTCCTCGTCCGCGGCAACCACACCCGCCCGGTGCTGGCGGTGAACTGGGCCGACCGTCAGGCGCTGCGGACGGCGCTGGTGGCAGCCAGCGCGGATCAGCCGTTTTACGTCAAGGCCGTTGGGACTGGCCGGGCGCCGGGGTTGATCGCGGACGGGACCCTGTCGCACACCCCGGCGGCGCGGATTCTGCGGCTGTTCCGGCCGCGGCTCGAACCGGTCAGCGGGCTGCGGTACGGGGCCGAGGGGGCGGTGCAGGTCGAGTTGTGGTCGTATACCGACGACGAGATCGCCGCGCCGGCCGCGAACGCGCTGACCCGCCCCGTCATGGCGCGCCGGGAGGCCGTCCCCGCGGTGATCGAGCGGGACGGTCGGAGTTGGCCGACGGTGGCCGGCATGTTCGACCTGCATCCGGCGGATGTACCGTTTCCGATCGACCTGGTGTTCTCCTGGGTGGACGGGAGCGACACCCGGTGGCAGGTGCAGCGGGCACGGCGGATGCGCAATTACGTCGTCGGCGACGGGGACGACTCCCCGGCCAGGTACCGGCAGATCAACGAACTGAAGTATGCGCTGCGGTCGGTGCACATGTACGCGCCGTGGATTCGGCGAATCTTCGTCGCCACCGATTCCCCGCGACCGGCATGGCTGGCCGACCACACTCGGGTCATCGTGGTGCGCAGTGAGGAATTCTTCACCGATCCGTCGGTGCTGCCCACCCACAATTCCCACGCCGTCGAATCGCAGCTGCACCGAATTCCCGGTCTCGCCGAACACTTCCTCTACGCCAACGACGACATGTTCTTCGGACGGGCGGTCGCCCCGCAGCTGTTCTTCACCGCCGGCTCGGTGAGCCGGTTCATCGAGTCCGGCACCCGCATCGGGCTCGGCCGTAACTGTCCCCGGCGCAGCGGATTCGAAAACGCCGCCCGCGTCAACCGGGTGCTGCTGCAACAACGTTTCGGGGTGACGATCACCCGTCATCTCGAACACACCCCGGTGCCGCTGCGCCGATCGGTCATGGCCGAGATGGAAGAGCAGTTCCCCCGCGAGTTCGCCGCGACCGCGGCCAGCCCGTTCCGGGCAGCGGAGAACATCTCGGTGACGAACTCGCTCTACCACTACTACGCCCTGCTCACCGGCCGCGCCGTGCCGCATACCGCCGCCAAGGTCCGCTACGTCGACACCACCACCGTTGCGGGCCTGCGCGCACTCGGTCCGCTGCTGGCGAAGCGGAACAAGGACATGTTCTGCCTCAACGACGGCAGCACCCCGGAGGTCGACCTTGCGGTGCGCACCGCGACGGTGACCGAGTTCCTCGACCGCTACTACCCCATCCCGGCCCCCTGGGAAACCGGATACCCCCGCTGACCGGCACCCCTGACCCCACCCGGCCCATTGCCGGTTCTCCCGTCGGCTCCGCGGTCACCGGACGGGATTTAGGGTGAAAGGTGACAGCGGTCGAGGTGGTGAGGGTGGTCGTGGAGGAACGGCGACGGCAGTCGTTGTGGCGTGCGATCGCCGACGAGGCGGGCACGCCCGGACAACACCGGTGGGCGCAGCAGGTGTGCCGGCTGTGCGTGACCGAACTGGCCGGTATCGACGCCGCGGCGCTCACCCTCCGCGCGACCGGCCGGGCGCAGGACCTGCTCGGCGCCAGCGACGACTGGGCCGGGCGGCTCGACGAGCAGCAGTACACCCTCGGCGAGGGCCCCGGGGTGCAGGCGTTCGAGGACGGCAGCCCCATCCTGGTCGACGATCTGAGCCACCACGAGGAGCGGTGGCCCGGATTCGCCGACACCGCTCATGCGGTGGGGGCGGCGGCGGTGTTCGCATTCGCGCTGCGGATCGGCGCCATCCGGCTCGGCACCATGACCTTCTACCGGCGGCGGACCGGCTCCCTGGCCGCCCGCGCCGTCGCCGATGCCACCGTGCTGGTCGACCTGATCACCCTGGCCCTGGTCGAGCAGGCCGAGCACGCCGAGCGGACCGGAATCGACTGGATCCGGGAAACTGGCTCCTACCAGGACGTGAACGTGGCCACCGGGATACTCGCCGCCCGCCTGTCGATCAGCCTCGACGAGGCGCTCCTGCGGCTGCGCGCCCACGCCTTCCGGCTGGGTCGCCCGATCCTCGACCTGGCCGGGGACATTCTGTCCGACCGGATCGACGTCGACGAGCTCAACGAATGACCACCCCGCCGCGGGGAGAAGGAGATCACGCATGATCGAGGACATCCCGGACACCCAGGCCCACCTGGTCGAGGTGCTGTCCGCGATCACGACGCACCTCGCCGACACCGCGACCGACCCCACGGCCGCCGCCATCGCCGACATCACGGCGGCCAGCGCGGATCTGCTCGCCGCCGCCGGCGTCCTGGTCGTCGACCCCCGGGGCGGTGTCGCAGTCGTCGCCGCGTCCGACGAACGCGCCCGGATCGTGGAACTGCTGCAAACCCAGGGCGAGCACGGCCCGTGCCTGGACGCCGTCGCCGCCGGCACCCCGCTCGAGGTCCCGGACCTGTCCGAATCCCACCGGCGCTGGCCCGACTTCACCGACGTCGCCACCACCCTGGGCTACCGTGCGGTACTGGCGATCCCGATGCTCCTCGACGGCCACGCCATCGGGGGGACTCAACCTGCTCCGCACCACCGTCCGCGAGTTCACCGACTACGACCGGCGACTGGCCGCGGTCCTCGCGGCCTCGGCCGTGATGCACCTGATCCGCGACGACGCCGCCCACCGCCGTGCCAAACTCACCGAACGCACCCTGGGCCTGATCCACGACCGTGTGCACGTCGACCAGGCGGTCGGACTCACCGCCGCACCCTGCACATCACCCCGGCCGCGGCCCGGACGCTGCTCGAACACCACGCCAGCACCCACCACACCCCGCTACGCGCCCTCGCCCAGCACATCACCACCGGCTCGCTGGCACCGGCGGACCTGACCGGCGTCGACGACACCGCACCCGGACAACAAGCCCCGCACCCCTGATCATCAGGCACTGCGCTGGTCCCACAGGACCACGTCCGGGCCATGACCCGTCGCGGCCGGTTACGGCCACTCCGGGTCGGAGCGTCCGTGCGCGGCGCCGTCGACCACCGCCTGCACCCGGGCCGCGGCACGGTCACCGGCACCCGCCGTCCGGTCGAGGTCGCGGGTAGCGCGTTCGAGGACCAGCTCGTCGTGGTCGGCGGTGGTTCCGGATCGCTCCCAGGCGCTCAGGATGCCCGCGCACTCGTCGCGGGCCGCACGGTCGGCCAGGGCGGAGCAGCGCCAGCGCCGCCTCGGGGCCGGGACGCGGCGGAATCGTCGTCATGTTTCCAGCCTCCTCTTCTTTGCGTCCCATGCCCCGGCGATATCGCCGTCGATCGTCTGGGGAACCGTCGGCGACCGGATACGTTCGTCACCAACCGGGCGCCCCGCGATCGACTGGTCCGGTGTCGCTGTCGAGCCTGTGGATGAGTGCCGGGACCGGAAAGGCCTCCCGGTCACGGTATTCGAGGTGCAGCAGGTCCGCGACGAGCTCGTCGGTGCGGTCGGCGATGGCCTCCGGTGCCGGGCGGCGGCCGATCCCGAGCCCGCCGATGATCAGGACCCGATCGGCGCGCTGACCCTCGATTCCCAAAGACCACCCGAAATACCGGTTCCAGGCGATCAGGACGTGGCGGCCGCTGTAGTACCGGAACTGTTTCGACAGCACGACCACAGCATCGAAGGTGACCGCGTCCCACCTGCGGATCGTCTCGGCGTTCAATGCCCGTGCGACCGCGAACACGTACGCGTTGCTGTCGGGGTTGTCGCCGGCACCGACGCCGCTGCTTATCGTGAACACTTCCTCCGTCGCGGAACACGTACCCGTCCACGGTGAGCTCGAAACTACCCCTCGACACTGGTCAGGGCAGATAAACCGTACGACCGCAGGCCCTCGGTCCGCCCGTGGAGGGAGCAGGGCGATGTTTGGGATCGGGCCCAATCGGGCACGACCCACACACATCCGCTCCCAGACTTCGACGGAGGTGTCCTCGATGGCGGCATTGCACAGTCACACCCTCACCCATCCCCGGGGCACGGGATCGCGTACCCGCGCCCTCGACACCGCCGAGGGGGTGCTGATCGGGATCCGCCGGATCCCGGCCGCGGACGCCTTCGACGAACTGGTGAGCGCCGCCCGCCGCCACGGCGTGTCCGTCTTCACCCTCGCCGAGGCCCTGGTCGCGCTCGCCAGCGGAAACGAGGCACCCCAGCCTGCCGCCGCCCGCGCAGCCCGGACCGAATGGGGCGCACTGTTGCGGCCCTGAACCCCGGGAAGCACCGTGTGGAGTTGTGCGCTCGGCCACCTGGTCCCCGGATCCGCATCTCGCGGGTTTCGGTGATCGGGTAGGCGGATACTCTACGGGCACTGCCGTCGGGGTTCGTTCGGACACATCGTGATTCGCGGTAGGGCCCACCAGTCGCAGTGACCGATAGGGCGCTCACTCCGGTTGATGGGCCACCCAGCCCACCGGGACAACCACGACCCCGGCAAGCGTGCGCCGGGAGTCGACGACCACACGAGATGAAGGAGTTGGGCGATGTCGACGGCGGGGCACGCCGGCGGTCGGTCCACCGACCTGTGCCTGACCGCGGAGATGATGGTGCAGGAACTGGGATGGGACGACGACGTCGACGAGGACCTGCGTCGACGCATCGAGGACATCCTCGGGGGCGCATTGGTCGACGACAACTTCGGCGAGAGGGTCGACGCGGTGCTGCTGTGGTGGCGCAGCGGCGACGGTGACCTCACCGACGAGCTGATCACCGCCCGCACGGCGTTGTCCGGCACCGGTTTCGTGTGGTTGATGACACCGAAGCCCGCCCGAGCCGAGCACGTGGACCCGGCGGAGGTGATCGAGGCCGCCGACCTCGCCGGGCTGCACGTCACCTCCCGGAGCGACAGGCGCGACTGGCTCGGGACCCGGCTCACCCAGTCCAGCCCACCCGCCCCACGGGCACGGTCGTCCTCGGCTCGCCAGCCTGCCCGGTGGTGACAGGCACAGGGGATCCCGCCGAGTGACGATGTCACCCGGACGAGCCCGAGGTCATCCAGCGCCCCCGGGGACGGGTGCTCACCCCATCTCTGGGGGTGGTGGGGTGCTCACACCGTTTCGGGGGCGGCCGAACAGTGGCGCGAAACCCTCGGGCAGTGACCCCAGGACGGTGTGCAGGCAGTTGTCGTCGACGGCCTGGGCCACCGTGGCCAGCACCGCGCTGGTGTCCCATTCGGCGGTGGTGGGGTGGGCGTCGAGGGCTTGGGCGATCCGGTGCCGGAACTCCTCGATCCCGTAGTCGGGTGCGGCCCGTCCGTCCTCGATGGGGCCGAGCGCGTCGCGCGCCAGGGGCGAAAGCTGCGCGCCCAGGGCTCGCACCTTTCCGGGGGACAGCCGCGCCCCGAGCTTCCGGAGCACTACCGTCGTCACCCGAGTGGCCTCCCCCAGGCTGTCGTATTCTCCGTATTCGCGGACCCGTGACAGGAATTCGGTGTCGTCCATCACCAGTGTCCTTTCTGTGCTCTCCTTTGTTCTTCTTGTGTGTTCTTCTCGTCTCGGTCTCGAGGTGCTGCTCGCACGTCGGCCGATCCACCCCCGCCGCCTCCTCGCACCGACAGGGGCCGTTGGTCAGCGCCGCGCAGCCGGAGGTGCCCGGCGGGCTCAGCGCCAGGAGGAACAGCACTCCCGGGGCGATGCCGACCGCCTCGGCACCCTCGACCGGCCGTCCCCGGAGGGTCCGTGTCGGGGGTGCCACCGTTCCCGGTGTCCGGGTGGGCGACGGGAACGGCGGCGGAAGGTCAGTCGGTGGTGACCTCGATGCGCCGCGATCGGACGCTTGCGGTCTTCGGGATGGTGACGGTGAGAACACCGTCGGCCAGTGTGGCAGTGATCTTGTCGGCATCGACGTCGCGGGCCAACAGGGTGCGGAATTCGAAGCTGCCGGTGCGGCGGGTGCGGCTGCGGGTCCGCAACCACCCCGCCCTCTTCTTCTCCACGAACTCGCCGCTGATCTCGAGTTCGTTGGCCGACAGGGTGATGTCGAGGTCCTCGCGTGCGACGCCGGGCACCTCCACCTCCACCACGTAGCCGTCGTCGGTCTCGGACACATCCGCCAGCGGCCGCCAGGTCTGCCCGCCGCCGAACGGGGCTCCCGACATCGAGTCCCGCAAGGGACGTTCGGCGACCGGGTCCCACCGCCCGGACTCTCCACCGCCGCGATTCGCAGGTGCAGCCATGCCGCGACACCTCCCACTTACCGCTGTGTGTTGTTCCTCCCCCGGCGAGCATGGACCGCCCGGGGGTGGTTCTGCTGCACCATGATTGGTACCCGAACCCCAGATCTCCGAAACCGCCCTATCGGTGGCGAAATTCGGCGGGCGGCGGAGGCTCGGACGGCCGGGGTGGCCCCGGCCGTCCGGTGTCGGCGGCGGGGATGTGGGGTCCGCGGCGACCGGGTGCAGACCGAGTCCGCGGTGATCGACAGGTCCGCGAACAGGCCGAGGAAGACCCGCTGCCGCCTGCAAACACCGCCGGCGTCAGCGGGTGTCGGTGCCGACCGCGGTGAGTTCGCCGATTTCCGCGACGGTGCGACCGGTGTGCGGATCGACCCAGCAGGGGTGGCGATCCCGGATCCGGGGCACCCACACCGCGGCCTGGTCGCGGCAGGGCCAAGGCACCCGCAGTTGCCGCAGCAGCGCCGCCTGCACGGTGTTGGCCACCCATACGGTCGCCTCGACCGCCGGCAGTTGCGGGGCCAGGCCGCGACCGAGGACCTGCCGACCCCCGCCGATCTCGCCGAGCCGATCACCGGGCCGTGCGCTGCCGGGTGGGGCGGGATCCCACGCGAGGAGCACCCCGTCCTGGTGTATCGCCAGCTCCCAGCACACCCCGTCCCAGCGCACCGTTCCCCGGCGGTGGCAGCACCGCAAATCCCGGGCGAGCGCCCCCAGGGCGCCCGCCCAAGCCGGGGGGGCGCACCGGGCCTGGGCGGTTCCTCGAACACCGGGAACCGCCACACCCGGCCAAGATGCTGATGCCCACACCCGCGGCGCTCCTGTGTCGTTCCGGATGCGCTGCGAGGACGGTCAGTCCTCGTCGCGGCGGGCGAAGCATTCGGTGGCCGGGGTGAATCCCGGCCGGGTGAGCATGTCGATGTCCGCCCACCCGTCGTCGCCGAACACCACCGAATCGGTGTGCCAGACCAGGCTGACGTTCTCACAGCCGTGCGCGAGGATCAGGTATTCGTAGTTCTTCAGTGCCACCAGGGTTTCGTCCGTCATCATCGCCACCACCCCCGACTCCGTGTGGTGCGGGCGCCGTCCGCCCGACCCTGCCAGGGCGGTTCCATTATGCCACTAGATCTACCGCAAATGAAGGAGAAAATCTCACCATATCGAAGCGGCTGCCTCCGAGTAGGTAGGTGGAGAATGTCCGCGGATTCGGCTGCACCCGCCTGCCCCGCGGCCACATGCGGTGAGCACTCGACGGCTGCCGTGGGCCGCCAGGACCGGGCACCACCAGCCGGCTCCCGGTCTGAACGCGGGTGCACCACGACATCGATGCGGCCGGCCCGGACGGGCACCTATGCAGTGGGATTCACTGATCACATTTGTCGGGAAGCTGCGATATCAGATCGGCGCCAAAGTGCCTTACCGCACCCACTTTTGCCCCACAGGGAGGGAAGGATTTCGGTGCCGATCGTTGTTGTACGAGAAAATCACCGTTTACTTAGGAGAGGAGATGACCCGGTGGGGTGACACGGACGCAAGGTTCGCTGCAGCGGTGGGATGACGCGGTGGGCCGGGCCCTGGCGGCGGCACTGCCGACCGCGGTGCATGACGGTGTGCTGGCATACCGGCAGGTGAGCGTGGTGTTCGACGTCGTCGGCCGTGGCCGGTGGGTGGTGCGCACCCGGTTCGGCACGGTCAGCGTGGACACCAGAATTCCGGCGCGGCCGACGGCCACGATCACCGCCGACCCGGCCGCGGTGACGGCGCTGCTGGCCGGGCGGTGCAGCCTGGTGTCCGCGTTCCTGACCGGGGCACTGCGGGTGCGGGGAAGCATGAGCACGGTGCTCGCCCTCGGCGGCGTCCTGGCCCCAGCGGCGGACCTGCCGACCCGGGCCCGGGTCCGGGAGACCTCCGTGTTCGGGGTGCGCACCGGCTACCTCGACGCCGGTCCCCCCGGCGGGCCGCCGGTGGTGCTGCTGCACGGCCTGGGTGCCACCAACGCGTCAATGCTGCCGGTGCTCGCCGACCTGGCCACCGAGCATCGGGTACTGGCCCCAGACCTGCCCGGATTCGGGTCGTCGGCGGCACCGAACTGGGACTACGACCCGGTGCAGTTGCAGCGCTGGCTGCGCGCGTTCCTCGACACCGTCGACGCACCCGCGAGTGCGGTGATCGGGCACTCGCTCGGCGGCCGGTTCGCCCTCGAACTCGCCCTGCGCAACCCCGACAAGGTCCGTTCCCTGGTGCTGCTGTGCCCGGCGCTGGCCTTCCGGCGGCGGCAACTCACCGCACTCGCCCGCCGGATCCCCGCCGATCTCGCCCGGCTGCCGATCGCGTTTCCGCACCGGCTGCTGCACGAGGGCACCCGAGGCGCCTACCGGACCCTGTTCGCCGACCCGGACCGGGTGCCCCGGCACTGGTTCGACGCCGCCGCCGACGAATGGGAGCTCACCCTGCGCGACACCGGCCACCGGCGGGCCCTGTGGTCGGCCACCCTCGGCCTCTACCTGGACGAACCGTTCGGCGACCGGGGCTGTGGAACCGAGTGGCGCAGCTGGCGGTGCCGACCCTGTGCGTGTGGGGCGCCGACGACCCCCTCGTCCCGGCGCGCTTCGCCGACCACCTCACCGCCACCGCCCCGCAGGTGCGGTCGGTGACCCTGCCGGACTGCGGGCACCTGCCGCAGTTCGAATGGCCCGAGGCCACCGGCGCCCTGATCGACGACTTCCTCACCCGCACCGCCCGCCACCCCCGCACCGCCGCGACCGCCTGACACGGTACCGCCGGCAAGACGCTCCCCCGGTCCCTGAATTTGCTGGAGAAAACATACTGTGTTTGCGGCATATTTTCTTGACCTAGGTTGTTGTAAGGAGAGAAAATTGAACTGTCAACGGAAGGGCTCGGCGGGTGCGCCGACGGTGCGCCCGGGGTGTGAGGAGGGAACGTCATGGCACGGGCGGTGGGAATCGACCTGGGCACCACGAACTCGGTGGTGTGCGTGCTCGAGGGCGGCGACCCGGTGGTGGTCGCCAACTCCGAGGGCTCACGCACCACCCCGTCGGTGGTGGCATTCGCCAAGAACGGGGAGGTGCTGGTCGGCCAGCCCGCCAAAAACCAGGCGGTGACGAACGTCGACCGGACGGTGCGGTCGGTGAAACGGGAAATCGGCACCGACTGGCATGTCAAGATCGACGACAAGAACTACACCGCGCAGGAGATCAGCGCCCGGGTGCTGATGAAACTCAAGCGGGACGCGGAATCGTATCTGGGTGAGGACATCACCGACGCCGTGATCACCGTCCCCGCCTACTTCAACGACGCCCAGCGTCAGGCCACGAAAGAAGCCGGCCAGATCGCCGGGCTGAACGTGCTGCGGATCATCAACGAGCCCACCGCGGCCGCCCTGGCCTACGGCCTCGACAAGGGCGAAAAGGAACAGACCATCCTGGTCTTCGACCTCGGTGGCGGCACCTTCGACGTCTCGCTGCTCGAAATCGGCGAGGGCGTCGTCGAAGTCCGGGCCACCTCCGGTGACAACCACCTCGGTGGTGACGACTGGGACGACCGGATCGTGAAGTGGCTGGCCGACAAATTCAAGGCGAGCAGCGGATTCGATCTGACCAAGGACAAGATGGCGATGCAGCGACTGCGGGAGGCCGCGGAGAAGGCCAAGATCGAACTGTCCTCCTCGCAGAGCACGTCGATCAACCTGCCCTACATCACCGTCGACGCGGACAAGAACCCGCTGTTCCTCGACGAGCAGCTCTCCCGCAGCGAGTTCGAGAAGATCACCTCCGACCTGTTGGACCGCACCCGGGCCCCGTTCCAATCGGTGATCAAGGACGCGAAGATCTCCGTGGGCGACATCGACCACGTGGTGCTCGTCGGTGGTTCCACCCGGATGCCCGCGGTGACGAATCTGGTGCGCGAGTTGACCGGCGGGAAGGAACCGAACAAGGGTGTCAACCCGGACGAGGTCGTCGCCGTCGGTGCCGCGCTGCAGGCCGGTGTCCTCGGCGGTGAGGTCAAGGACGTGTTGCTCCTCGACGTCACCCCGCTCTCGCTCGGTATCGAGACCAAGGGTGGGGTGATGACCAAGCTGATCGAGCGCAACACCACCATCCCGACCAAGCGGTCGGAGACCTTCACCACCGCGGACGACAATCAGCCGTCGGTGCAGATCCAGGTGTATCAGGGTGAGCGTGAGATCGCCTCGCACAACAAGCTGCTCGGCTCGTTCGAGCTGACCGGGATCGCGCCGGCCCCGCGGGGGGTGCCGCAGATCGAGGTCACCTTCGACATCGACGCCAACGGCATCGTGCACGTGACCGCGAAGGACAAGGGCACCGGGAAGGAGAACACGATCCGGATCCAGGAAGGGTCGGCGCTGTCGAAGGAGGATATCGACCGGATGATCCGCGACGCCGAGGCGCACGCCGCCGAGGACAGCCGCCGCCGGGAGGAGGCCGAGACCCGCAACCAGGCCGAGTCGCTGGTGTACCAGACCGAGAAGTTCATCAAGGACAACGAGGACAAGGTGCCCGCCGACGTCAAGGACAAGGTCCAGTCCGCGATCAAGAACGTCCAGGACGCGTTGGCCGGCACCGACATCGGCGCGGTGAAGACCGCAGTGGAGAAACTGGGCACCGAGTCCCAGGCCCTCGGCCAGGCCATCTATGCCGCCCAGGCCGCCTCGGAAGGCGGGACGGGCGGGGGCGACGGCGGCGGGGGCGACGGCGGCGCCGGCGCCAGCGCGGCCGCCGGAGCGGGTGCGTCGGGGAACGGGCAGGGCGCCGACGACGAGGTCGTCGACGCCGAGGTGGTGGACGAACCCCGGGAGGGACACCGATGAACACACCACACGACGAGCAGCAACGATCCGAACAGGCCGGTCGCGGCAGGGGAAACGGGCGGCAGCCGCCCCGCGAACCGATCGCGATCACCGACCGACGCCGTATCGACCCGGTCACCGGCCGGGTCCGCGAGGACACTCCCGGATCCCGGCCCCGGCACACGGACCGAGGAGCGAAACCGACGCTGGGCGAGAAGGCGGGCACCGCGCCCCGGGTACCGGGAGCCCCGCGGCCGGAGTCCCGGCAGACCGACGCCGACCGGGTGGCGGAACTGACCGCCGATCTGCAGCGTCTGCAGGCCGAGTACGCCAACTACCGCCACCGGGTCGAGCGGGACCGGGCCGCGGTCGCCGAGAACGCGAAAGCGACGGTCGCCACCGCGTTCCTCGGTGTTCTCGACGACCTGGACTGGGCCCGCAAGCACGGCGACACCGCCCGCGAGCCCCTGCACAGCCTGTACCGCAAGATCCGGACCATCCTGGCCCGGATGGGGGTGGCCGCGTTCGGCGAACCCGGGGACCGCTTCGATCCCACCCTGCACGAGGCCGCCAGCCACGAAGGCCACGGCACCGACCTGGTGGTCGACACCGTGCTGCGCCGCGGCTACACCTTCGGTGTGCACAAGGTGCTGCGGACCGCGTTGGTCACCGTGATCGACCGCGACCAGTACGAGAACAACGACCCCGACGATCCACCAGAACCCCAGGAGGCACCCGGCACGAGCCGGTCCGACCCCAGTTCGGCCGACCCTGAACCGCCGGCCGACCCGGATCCGCCACCGGCGGACACCGGTTCAGCTTCACCGCCGGACACCGGTTCGGCCCCGCCGGTCGTCCCGAACCCGCCGGCGGGCACCGACCCCTGGTCGGAGGCCGCGGCGGATGGGGGCCGCGACGCCGGGCCCGAGAACCGGGGTCCGGACCCGAACCCCTACCGCTGCGGGTGAGGTCCACCGAGACCGGGCGCAGCTCCACACCATCGGTCCGCCCGGCCTGGCCCGGATGGGGGTGGACGGTGATGCACCACGGATGAGGGAGGGAGGAGATTCGCTGTGACGCAGCAGGAGTGGATCGAACGCGACTTCTACGCCGACCTGGGTGTGCCGTCGACGGCGTCGGCGGAGGACATCAAACGGGCCTACCGCAAGCTGGCCCGGCAACTGCACCCGGACGCCAACCCGCACGACCAGGCGGCCGGGGAACGATTCAAGGCGGTCAGCGAGGCGCACGCGGCGCTCTCGGACCCGGCCACCCGCGCCGAGTACGACCGGACCCGGCAGCTGTACCGGTCCGGGGCGTTCCGGCGGGCCGGCACCCGCTCCGGCGCCGGCGGCGGCGGGCCGGCCGGCGGAATGGGCGGGTTCGACCTCTCCGACCTGTTCGGCGGCGAGAGTTCCTCATTCACCTCCGGCGAGGCCGGGTTCGGTGACGTGTTCGGGGATCTGTTCCGCCGCAGCGGCACCCGCACAACCGCGTCCCGCCCGCGGCGGGGCAGCGACGTCGAGGCGCAGACCCGGCTCCCGTTCCGGCAGGCCGTCACCGGGGTGGTGTTGCCGCTGCAGGTCAGCGGGCCCACGGTGTGCACCAGCTGTCACGGTAGCGGCGCCCGGCCCGGAACCCAGCCGCGGCGGTGCCCCTCGTGCGGCGGCGCCGGAACCCTCACCCGCAATCAGGGCGGCTTCGGGTTCAGCGAATCCTGCGACGACTGCCGCGGCACCGGGGTGATCGTCGACTCCCCCTGCACGGACTGCCAGGGCACCGGGGTCGGGCACCGCACCCGCACCATCAACGTCCGCATCCCACCCGGAGTGACCGACGGCCAACGCATCCGGCTGCCCGCGCACGGCGAGCCCGGGCTGCGCGGCGCCCCGTCGGGGGACCTGTACGTCACCGTCGGGGTGGACCCGGATCCGGTCTTCGGCCGCGACGGCGACGATCTCACGGTCACCGTGCCGGTCGGCTTCGCCGAACTCGCGCTCGGCACCACGATCTCGGTGCCCACCCTCGACGGTCGGGTCAGCGTGAAGATCCCCGCCGGTACCCCGTCCGGTCGGACCTTCCGGTTACAAGGTCGCGGCGTCCCCCTCCGCGGCCGGGCGCCGGGCGATCTGCGGGTGACCGTGCAGGTGGCGGTGCCCGCCGGGCTCAACCAGAGGGCCATCGATGCCCTGCGCGCCTACGAGAAGGCCGAGAAGGCCGCCGGATTCGACCCCCGCACCACCTGGCCCGGCCGCCGGTAGAGGTTGAGGGTCTTCGATTACGGTGTCGCCGTGGTCGTCCCGGTGGTGCGCAGCCGCGGGAGCAGCAGTCCGAGGACGACCATCCAGCCGAGGGACCCTATTCCGGCGGTGGGTCGGGCAACGCCGGGGTGGGAGCGTCGAGCAACGAGTTGAGCCAGGTCAGCGCCTCGATGAGGGCGGTGACCCGCACCTCGGAGTCGGGTTCACGTGCGGCGGCGCCCAGGTGCACCCGGGCGGCGGCGGGGTCACCGGCCAGCAGGGCCAGCACCGACCGCGCCACCCGGGCCTGCCGCGGGGGAAGCTGCCGGGCATCGACGACCTGCCCGCCGCCGGTGCGGACCTCGAGGACGAACGCCTCCCCCTCCGCGGCGCGGCCCAGCCGGGCCACCGCCACGTCGGCGATCGCACCCGTCAGCCAGGTCAGCACACCGCCGTAAAAGCTCCCGGGCCCCGGGACGATGTCGGGCGGCGCCGCCAGCGAGGACAGTTCCCGGCCCAGCGTCGCGTACCGGTGTTCGGACGCCAGCGCGAGCAGGCGCCCGGCCACCTCCGCCTCCGGGCGGAAACGCCCCTCGAGATCGGACCCCATGCGCGTCGTGTACCCATCCCCACCGCGTACACACGCCTTTCCCGGGGCATCGGCGCATCGAATCCGGGTCGCATCCGTGGGCCGGTTCCGCACCGGGTCGGCCGCCGATCGGCGCGATCCGGTGCCGCCACAACACCTGCGCCCCAACGTCATACGCGAGGAACCGTGCCCGGTCCGATGGTGCGGGGTACGTCGTAGTCGATGCTGTACCTGCTTCCTCTCGGGCGCCGCGAACAGGCCCGGGTAGAGCGTGCGGCGTAGTCGATACCGTGCCTGCCTCCTCATGATCGGGTGGTGTATGGCGGGCCCTCCGGGTCCGGCCCACTCTGCCCCGATGCGGGGGTGCGGCAGCCCACGCGACGTGCCGCCGGAATCGGACAAACCAGCCGAATCCGGGCATGTGATGTTGCGCACCGCGCCGTCCGAGTTGCGCGACGAGCCGAGCAGGCGAACGGTTCGCGAGCACCCGCGGCGCGGCGCAGGTTCGACATTCCTGCTGGTGACACCGGGTGTCAAAACAGTGCTGGACGAACGTCCATATAGCACAACCCGGGCGACCTGCTGTACAAATGATGCCAACGACACCTTGCTGTGATGTATTTCACACATCTTTGTGATGTGGTGTCGCGGACGTTTGTTGTGCAACCGCCGGCCCGGACCCCGCCGACGGCCGCACCGGGGAGAAAAGGGTTTCGCACCGATGCTGTTGCCGATGTCGCCGACCGATTCATTGTTTCTGCTGGGGGAATCCCGCGAACATCCGATGCACGTGGGTGGGCTGGCGGTGTTCACCCCGCCCGAGGGCGCCGACGCCGGGACGGTGCGGGAGATGTTCGAGGCCGCCGTCGACGACGAGCAGGTCGCACCGTTGTTCCGCCAACGTGCCCGCCGGTCGCTGACCTCACTGGGTCAGTGGGGATGGGACACCGCCGGGGACGTCGATCTCGGTCATCACGTCCGCCGGGACGCGCTGCCCCGCCCCGGGGGCACCGAGGAGCTGTTGACCCTGGTCTCCCGGCTGCACGCGACCCTGCTGGATCGGTCCCGCCCGCTGTGGGAGATGCACCTGATCGAGGGCCTGGCCGACGGCCGGTACGCGGTCTACACCAAGATCCACCACGCCCTCGCCGACGGCGCGTCCGCGATGACCCTGCTGCAACGCAGCATGAGTGAGGATCCGGACCGCCGCGGCATGCCCGCCCCCTGGCAACCCACCCGCGGCGAGGACGCCCGCGCCCGGCTGAGCACCCCCGCCACCGGAAACCCCGCGGCGCCCGGCGCCCTGACGTCCATCCCGAATCCACTGGCCCTGCCCCGACAGGCGCTGCGGACCGCCCGCGACATGGCCGCCGAGATCGCCGGCCTGGCACCAGCGGTGGCAGCGGCAGTGGAGCGGGCCCGCCGCACCCAGGGCGGCCCATGGGCCCTGAACGCCCCGCACACCGTGCTCAACGTCCCGATCGGCGGGGCCCGGCACTTCGCCGCCCGCTCCTGGCCGCTCGAACGGGTCCGTCTGCTCGCCAAACACGCCGACGCCACCGTCAACGACATCGTCCTCGCCCTGTGCGCCGGAGCGCTGCGCCGCTTCCTCGACGGGCTGGGCGCGCTGCCGGCCGATCCGCTGATCGCGATGGTCCCGGTCAACCTCCGCGGCCCGACGTCGGAGGCGGACCGCGACGGGGCGGATCGGGCCGGGAACCGGGTCGGGATGCTGATGTGCAACCTGGCCACCCACCTGCCCGACCCCGCCCACCGGCTCGAGACCATCCGCGCCTGCATGCGCGAGGGCAAGGCGGTGCTGCGAAGCATGAGCCAAGCCCAGGTGCTGGCCCTGAGCGCCCTCGGCGCCGCCCCGATGGGATTGGAGCTGCTCACCGGCCGCCGCGGTCCGCAGCGGCCGCCGTTCAACCTGGTGATCTCCAACGTCGCCGGACCGTCCACCCCGCTGTACTGGAACGGCGCCCGGCTCGACGCCCTGTATCCGCTGTCCATCCCGGTCACCGGACAAGCACTCAACATCACCTGCACCAGCACCGACGACCAGCTCGTCTTCGGCCTCACCGGCTGCCGGAAGGCCGTGCCGAACCTGCACCCGATGCTCGACCACCTACACACCGAACTCGACGCCCTCGACACCGTCGTCGGCCTCTGACCCCGGCACTACAGCGGCGACGAACCACCGATCGACCGATTCACCGCACCAGATCCGGGAGAAGGGACACCGTCCATGCACCCCACCACCACCCTGACCGGCCACCGCACCGCCGACCTGGACCGCACGCGCCCGGCCGGGCGGCTGCGCGCCGGCGCGGTAATCGGCGCCGTCGCCGCGGCGTGTGTGACCGGCCCAGCCTGGATCGTCACCGGATCGCTCGTCGCGGGCGCCGTCATCGCCGCCGCCACCCTCGCCGCGGTCACCGCCGCCGCCCTCATGATCTGAACACCCTCACGAGCTGAACACCACTGATACCGAGAACAATTCGCCGGACCCAGGAAGGTAGGACACCCGTCATGAGTGTCACCGCCCATCGAACATCCACCGTCGGTGTCCGCACCGCCGCCCTCAGCACCGCCGAGATCAAGGCCCGGATCGCCGCCATGTTCGCCGACGAACCCACCGACGATCCGGATCCGGGATCCCCGACGATGCGCGGCACCCCGAATTGACCGACAAACCAAGCATTTCCGTACCGGCCACCGACCCGGCCGCAGCCCGAGGAGGAACCTGTTCTCGTGAACACCAACGTCGCCCTGCTGCTGCTCGTTCTCGCCGGCGGAATCGGCGGCACACCCGCCGTCCAGGCTGCCCTCACGCGTCCCGCCGGTCGACGCCGCGGCCGCGGCCGCGCGGTCCCGTTCCACCCCGGCGGCTGAGGATCGGGAGGACACCCGATGGGAGTGCTCGGCGCCGCCCGCACCCTGTTGCGGGTGCAGTACGAGATCGTCCGGGCCCCGATGTCCTTCCTCGACGAGGCCGTGCTGCCGGTCGTCTTCGACGACGGCCGCCCCGGCCCGGTTGGCGTGCGAGCCCGTCGACGGCGTCGGGGGCCGGACGGGACGAACTAGTTGACCGTGATGACGATGCCCCCTTCCAGACCGTGTGCCCGGAGACGGCCGGACTCGTCGTCGACGGCAGCGACCTGCCCCTCTGCAACGCCGTCCTGACCCACCTCTACCGGCTGCCGCTGACCGGGCAGTCCAGCGCCGCCGGCACCGCCGCTACATCATCCACCTCCGGCGACCTCCCCGATCACCCGCGGACTCGAGGAGAACATCACCCACTTCACCCGGCTCGGGCAACACCTCGATCCGGGCGCCCAACTCGCCATCTACCGCCCGCTCGACCGAACCCCCGCTTCCGACACCGAGGCCCGCTTTCCCGACCTGGTCGGCAGGCTGGCCCGCACGTTCACCGTGACCTCCCCGGGTCCTGACCCGGCCCGGGCCCGCGCACTGGGAGACCGTCCGTACCCTCACCGAGGCGTATCTGTGACACCCGGCAGCCAGGACCGCCGAATGCACCGCAACCGCGTGCCCGCCTCTCGATCGTCGCCGAACTCCGAACTGCAACTACACCGCACCACCGCGCACCGATGGGAGAGATCCAGCCGGGCGACAGCGGTGGGATGCTCACGCACCATGGGTGTGGACCCCGGGAGTGGATAGTCGACCGCCGTCGGATTGTCATGGTTCTTCAACGTCCGGTACCGGTCCTGGGAGCAGCAGGTCTTCACCGAACAGCACACCCAGCGACGCACCGACACGTCCTCTCCCGCCTGCAGAAGACCCTCCTCGCTGGTCGACCACTACCACCGCCGCCGGAAGAACGAGGACTGCAGTGTCTCCGACGGTGCCGAGCACGCAGAGTGACCGCAGTCCTCGAGGGATCAGGGACAAACGGGTCCGACCAGGGTGTAGATCTGCTGCGTCTGGGTGCGGTGCCCCAGTTCTCGGCCAGCTCTCCGATCGCCGCGATGACGGTCTGCTCGTCGACGCCGTTGGCGAGGTCGATGCAGGGTTCGATGGCGATGTGTTTGATCAACGCGTCGTTGCGATGAATCGCCAGGTCCGGGTACCGGCCGCGCAACACGGCGACGATGCGTTGAGGTCGGCATGGTAGCGGTCCATCACCGCGGCCCGGTCCATTTCCTCCACGGCGCCGGTGGTCTCGGAGGTGGCCGTGGTTGCGTCGGGATGGGTGTCGGAGCTGCAGGACACCACCGCACCGACCGTGGCCGCGGCGACACCGATCACACCGGCGGACTTCATGACCGCAGGCTACTGCGTAACCCCGAGCAACGGCAGGCGAAGCCGACGGAGACGCGATCAGCCGTTGATCGGTTCGCCGATCGCAACAGGTCCGGGGCAACCCGGGGTGGCGCACTCGTACAGGTCGGTCTCGATCAGCACGCCGCCCAGGCTGGCATAGATGTAGTGCCGGAATGCGGCCTGACCGCACGTCACACAATCCTGATCGATCTGAATCCACTCGCCTCCCACGGGACGAATCCTAAGCGGACGCGACCGCCCAGCGACCGGTCGGTGCTTGGATTTGACGCGACGAAGCCCGCCTTCACCGATCGGATTCCCACCAGATCTAGTGGTGTGTCTCTGATTTAGCTGATCTTTTCCAGTGCGACGCGGCCGCGCGCAACCTTGGCGAGGATGGATTCGGCGGTCGCGGTCCATTCGTACGGTCGGGGGCTTTCATTGTGGGCATCGAGGTATTCCTCAATGGAGGCGATGAGGTGCGGTACGGAGTGAAAGACCCCGCGCCGCAGAGCTTTATCAGTCAGCTCTCGGAACCAACGTTCGACGAGATTAAGCCACGAGGAGGAGGTGGGAGTGAAGTGCAGGTGGAACCGTGGATGCTTATCGAGCCAAGCCCGGACCTTCTCGTGCTTGTGGGTGGCGTAGTTGTCCAGGATCAGATGGATCTCCAAGTCCTTGGGCACCTCACGGTCGATGGTGCGCAGAAATCTCAAGAACTCCTGGTGACGGTGGCGCGGCAGGCACTGGCCGATCACCTTGCCGGTAAGGACGTCGAGCGCGGCAAACAAGGTGGTGGTGCCGTGACGCTTGTAGTCGTGGGTCATCGTCTCGCCGCGGCCCTTGATCATCGGGAGCGAGGCCTGGGTCCGGTCGAGGGCTTGCACCGACGACTTCTCGTCCGCGCACAACACGATCGCCCGCTCGGGCGGGTTCAGATACAGACCGACGACGTCGACGAGCTTGTCCTCGAATCGCGGATCATTCGACAGTTTGAACGTCTCGACCCGGTGTGGCTTGAGTCCGCGAGCGGACCACACGCGCTGGACGGTGTCCTTGGAGACCCCGACATACTCTGCGATCGTCCGGCAACTCCAATGAGTCTCGCCTTTCGGGCGGTAGTTCTGCGTCAGGTCCACGATCTCATCGATCTTCTCCTGCGGGATCGAGGGCTTGCGACCACGACCCTTGCGCACCTCACCCAACCGCGCCATGCCGTCCTCGGCGAACCGCGCCCGCCAGTTCGCCACCGATCCCGGCGATACCGACAATGCCTGCGCGATGGCCGTGTTGGCCATGCCCTCGGACGCCATCAAGAGCGCCTTGGCCCGCACCACCTCCCGGTGTGCACCCGTCTGCGACCGCGCCAACGACTCGAGTACAACGCGCTGCCCATCGGAAATCTCCAAAGCTGGTACCGGGTTCCTCATGTACGGATTCTATCGAATCGATCAAGAATTATTTGCGAGACACACCACTAGATCGCGGCCGACGCACCACCGGCGCCGCCGAGCTCACCTGTGGGACGTCGTCGATCGCGTGGGAGATAACCACGATCTCGTTGAGCGGGAACGCTACCCGGCGGGTTACCGTGCGCGCCACTGCCCGAACTATCGGCAGCTGTTCTTAGGCGGCGTCAATCCGCAACTCAGTGTTGGTCGCCGATTCGGTGCTCTATCATGGTTACCGCCGCGGCTGCTAATCGTTCCATCGAGCGGGAAACGTCGAACGCTGCATCTTCAGCTCCCCGCGGCAGGACTACAGAGATGGCGGAAGTTTCTGTACCGCAATCACACCACCTCACCGGTCGAGTCACGGGGCGGGTGGGTCGACTTCGCCGCGCCATCCGCCGGTCTCGTTCCCGCGGTGCTCGATGAACTCCTTGAACTTCTTCATGTCGGCCTTGACTCGGTGACCGAGAACGCCGAGCTTGTCGGCAGCGTTCTCCACGAACCCTTCCGGGTCGACATCCATCTGGGCGGTCACCCAGGTCTTGTCATCGTCAAGACGGTGGAGGGTGATGACCCCGGCGTGGTTCGGGCCCGAATCCGAGGTCCAGGCCACCCGTTCGTCCGGATGCTGCTCGGTGATGGTTGCATCGAACTCACGGACCTGGCCCGCCACATCGATCACCCAGTGCACATGCGTGTCGTCGAGTTGGCGGATCTCCCGAACCCCCTCCATGAACTGCGGAAACGCCTCGAACTGAGTCCATTGGTCGTACGCGACCCGGATAGGAACATCGACATCGATGGCTTCGGTGATTGTGCTCATTACAACCCGCTTACCCGACACCCCCGCATCGAACACACCCAATCCCAATTCGAATCGTCGGATCGCCCGACCGAAACAGGCGCCACACCGAAACAGCGGCCGATTCGACCCGGGGAAAGGTCTGGCGAAAATGTGACGGTTACCTACCTGCGTGAAGGGTAATCGGGTCGACATGAACAGCTCTCCTGGCCTGAAGGTCGTGGTGATCGGCGCGACCGGCAATGTGGGGACCAGCGTCATCGACGCACTCAGCCGCGAATCCGCGATCGCCGAGATCATCGGCGTCGCGCGACGCCCGAGCAACTGGAACCCCTCACACACCACGTTCCTCACCGCGGACGCAGCACACGACGACATGAACGAGGTGGTGCGCGGCGCGGATGTCGTGGTCCATCTCGCGTGGTTGTTCCAGCCCACCCACCGCCCGCAGCACACGTGGACCAACAATGTCCTCGGCGCGATCCGGGTCTTCGAAGCAGCGGCGGCGGAGTCGGTCCCCGCCGTCGTCTACGCATCCTCGGTGGCCGCGTACTCCCCCGGCCCCTCGGATAGGAAGGTCGACGAAAAGTGGCCGACCCATGGCTGGCCCGCAGCCGCCTACCCCCGGGAAAAGGCGTACCTCGAGCGGTGGCTCGATACGTACGAAACCCGGCATCCGAGCATCCGCGTCGTGCGGATGCGCCCCGGATTCATCTTCAAACGAGAATCAGCGACCTCGCAACGCCGACTGTTCCTCGGCCCGCTGCTCCCCCGCCGACTCGTACGCCCGGACCGAATCCCACTGGTGCCCTTCGTGAACGATCTTCGGGTGCAGGTGCTCCACACCGAGGACGCAGCCGCCGCATACGCGGCAGCGGTGGTGAACCCGGTACACGGTGCGTTCAATCTGGCCGCCGAGCCACCCGTGGACGGTGCGTTCCTCGCACAAGCCTTCGGTGCCCGCGGTGTGCGGGTCGCCCCCTTCATCGTCCGCTCCGCCGTGGCGGTGGGCTGGCACCTGCACCTCATCCCCGCCTCGCCGGGACTGTTCGAGACGGTCCTGCAGATTCCATTGATGGACTGCTCCCGAGCTCGCGACGAGTTGAGCTGGACACCTCGACATTCACCCCAGGAGACCCTCGACGAGTTCCTGCTCGGAGTTCATGACGGAGCAGGGTTACCTACACCGCCCCTGCACCCGGACACCACCGCTAATCGGTTGCGGGAGTTCGCAACCGGGGTAGGCCAGCAAGCCTGAAACGCCACAAACGACCCGGCATGCGGTTCGGCCGTATCGGTGATCGGTAGGTCAGGGCTGGGAGGTGTCGTCGCGGCTCCAGGTCTCGGTTTGTGTCAGCCAGTACAGGTAGGCCAGCGCGGGTACGACCGTGACCGCGGCCAGGCCCACGACGACGAGCAGCCCGACGAGAGTGGCCGGAGCCCCAGCGGCGTCGTCGATCAGAACCTGGTCGACGAGGATCCACGGTGTTCGCGCGACGCCGTAGTTGCGACGAAGGACGAGAACCAGAGTGGCGGCCCCCGCGGCGGCGGACAAGACGACGAGGGGCAGCGCGCGGCCGAGCAGACCGTCACCGAGTGTGGGCGCATCGCGGCGTATCGGTGCGATCGCCGCGAGCGCGACCACCCTGTCCCGGCGCCGACCAGGGCGGTACGCGGCCGGAGGCGGCGGCGCCGGCAACCGCGATCGGTCCGCCTCACTCACGCCGGCGTGCGCGGCACGGGTACCGGAGGCTCGGTGTCGGTGGGCTGAGTGAGTCCGGATCACGGTCTGCATCGACCGGTCTGCTTCGGGGTACACGGCAAGCACCCGCTCCCTGTCCTTGGGGTGGTTCTCGGCGGGAGGAGGAGATCATGGTCTCGACCGACCCCGGTGATCCCGAACCTTTTCGCCTCGACGACCGTGACCTGTGTCCCAGCGTCGGCGTCGAAGAGGAATTCGTCCTCGTCGACCCGGCCACCGGTGCCCCGTTTCCCGGCAACACCGCCGTCGCCCAGGTCGGGAAAACGCTCGGCATCGACCTGCAACTGGAACTGTCGACCTGCCAGATCGAGACCGCGACCCCGCCCTGCACCAGCACCTCCGAGCTGCGGACCGAACTGCTCCGCACCCGCCGACTCGCGGCCGCCGCCGCCACCACCGCCGGTGCCCGCCTGCTGGCCACCGGCGTCCCACCCCTCGGACCGATACCGCGGTCCATCACCGACGTGCCCCGCTACCGGCGGCTGGCCGAGCACTACCGGCAGCTCGGCGACCAAGTGATCTGCGGATGCCACGTCCACGTCGGCATCCCCGACCGCGACACCGCCGCCGCGGTCTGCAACCATCTGAGGCCGTGGCTGCCCGCCCTGCTGGCCCTCGCCGCGAACTCCCCCATCACCGACGGCCGCGACACCGGCTACGCCAGCTGGCGACACATGCTCTGGTCACGCTGGCCCAGCGCCGGACCGCCCCCACACTTGCGGTCCGCCGCCCACTACGACGCCACCGTGACCGAGATGCTCGACCACGAAACCATCCTCGACACCGCCATGCTCTACTGGGACGTGCGCCTGTCCGCGCACCTGCCCACCATCGAAATCCGGGTCGCCGACGTGCCCGCCACCGCCGACGACGCCGTGCTGATCGCGGCACTGATCCGCGCACTGGTCGTCACCGCCCACACCGCCGTTCACCAGGTCCGCACCGTCACCCCGGTCGACCCCCACCGCCTGCGGGCGGCGTACTGGCGGGCCGCCCGCGACGGACTCGACGGGCACGGCATCGACCCGGTCACCGGCCACCTGGTCCCCGCTCCCGACCTGATCCTGCGACTGCTCGACCACATCCGCCCCGCCCTCGAACACACCGGCGATTACCAACAAGCGCACCAAGCCCTGCACACGGTCCTCGCCCGCGGCAACGGCGCCACCCAGCAACGCCGCACCCTCACTACCGGCACCCCACATGACCTGATCGACATGATCGGCCGGACCACCCTCGCCGAGACGTGAATGCTTTTCGGCGCTCCGCCGGCCCGCAGCGGGTACAGGCCGGCAACTTCGGGGTACCCGATGTGCAGACACACCAGTGAAGCGAGGAGGAATCATGCCCCGGGCGTCGATCAAGGACGAGAAGGTGTACCAGGAGGTGCGCAAGGATGGTGCATCCAAGGAGAAAGCGGCACGGATCGCGAACTCGGCCGCCAACCGCGGCCGATCCGGCACCGGCCGCAAGGGCGGCAAGTCGTCCTCGTACGAGGACTGGACCGTGGACGAGCTGAAGAAGAAGGCGAAAGAGGTCGGCCTGTCCGGATACTCATCCAAAAGGAAGGGTGAGTTGATCGACGCACTCCGCAACCACTGAGATCGCGAAAACCAATGTGGTACCGCCGGGTGCCCGCGGCAGATCGGTTCACGACGACACCGGAACCGGCGCCGGCGCTCACCCTTCCGGGACGAAAACGGCCGGTAAGGGGCCGCACTCCTGGACCCGAACACGGTGACGACGATGACGCTGAAGCACTCAACCCGCCCTCCGGATGCGACGAGGTTTCGCGCACGACTCGAGGCAGCACAACGCGTCGTGATGACCGCCCACCGCTGCACCGAGGAGCAGGCGTTCGACGAACTGCTCGACGTCGCCTCCCGGCGCCATCTGGACTTCGCCCACTTCGTCGACGAGTTCACCGCAATCACCGACCCCGCAGTCAACCTGACACCCGCCGATGACCACTCCAGTGCCCGGGCGATCGCGCATGAGCACCGGCAACTGCTGGCCCACTGCACTCACCAGACCGAGATCAGGGACATAGCCATCAGTCCACCGCAGGTGCGATGCCGTGTTCCACCACAGCGGACCCGACGTTTCCCGGGCAGCGGACGAACGTTTCCGGCTCGTCGCGCGGGGCACCCCACCACTATCGGCGAAAGCAACTCCCCAGGGAACCGGCATCACCTTCACCGGGCCTGCGGGGACCGAATGCGAAGGCACACGAGGATGAGTCTGCAGGTGCACGACACCATCGATCACGACGAGATCCGCCAGTGGATCCAACGCCACCACGGTGCGCCCGCCCGGAAACCGGACCCGGCCACGGCGAGCGCGGCCGAGGTTCTCCTGGTGGACTTCATCGGCGCCCGATCGGGTCACTATTTCGAACACATCTCGTGGGCGGACTGGTTCGCCTGGTTCGACGATCACCGGCTGTGCTTCCGCTACCCCACGAACCCGGACAGCCTGTTATTCCACCTGATTCGTCGCGAAGCGACTCCGCCGAGCACCAAGATGGTCAACCTCGGCCCATGACCCCACCCGGTTGGATGCGGCCGCCGTGGACCTGCTTGGCGTGGTGCAGACTCCGCGCCCAGTGACGGTCCGGATGCGGTCCGGTCACCATTATCCGGTGCGGGGTCCGCTGTGTGGGCGGACCGGTTCGGCCCACTCCGTGTGCCACCGTGCCACGGCCGCGGGAGGGCGCCGCACGCCGACCGTGACCGAGACAACGGTGCGCCCCACCCCCACCACCCGCCCCTCCGGTCAGGGTCGCCCGCAACTTTCGCACGCCGAGTCCGGACAACCCGTCGAAGGAGTAGGCGCGGACACCCCGGCACCGCAGGACGGCCACGGCCTCGGATTCGACGTCGACGAACGCCGACAACCACGCACCGACGGCCCGACAGTGACCGGCCTTGACCTCGGCGGCGGCACGGTGATCACCGCGATTCCGCACAGCAACGCCCGGCCCAGCGGAAAACCGTTCGCGCTCAGCCACAACCGGGTCTGCCCCGCATAGGAGACCGGCCGGGTCGTCGATTACACCACCACGAACCCCAACCCGGCCACCGCCTCCACCACGTCCCGGCCCGGTTCGACGACGGCCGCCTGCCCGAGATGGGCGAAGAATTGCTGCCACGCTTGTCGGTGGCTTCGACCCGAGTCACCGACGGTCAGCAGGTGAGCGAAGGCCGACAGGTCCGCCACACCGCCGTCGAGGTCGAACATCACCACCCGCTCGCGTCCGCTCACCTCCTCGACCCTAGCCACCGGCCCCCCAGACATCCCGACGCCACGCCTGCACCGGGAAGGGGCCCGGGCTGTCGCACCAGAGTCGTAGAGCGCAACAACGGTGGCGGGCACCCACCAGCCCGGAACCCACGGATCTCGTGGACCGGGCCGGTTTCGTGGACGTCGAGGAGCACAGTTCTGCACCGCGGGGATCTGACGGTGCGGGACAGCCGGACCGTATGGATTGCCCGACGCCCCTGAGCCCGACGGACGGAGTGGAACTCCCTCGGAGCACCCCGTCGGGGTCGGCGACCTACGTGGGCGACCTACAGCTGTGTCAGGAGCCGTTGATCACCAGATCCAACAGCCAGACCAGCCACGGTATGCCGCCCTCGATCGGCAACTCCCACATCGTTCCCTCCCAGTGTTTTTCGGTGCGTGACACCGTCATTGTGCCCGACCGCCATCGAGGGCGATTCACACCGCCTCGCCGACGCCCTCGCTGACAAGGGCGTGCACTGACTCGACCAGCGACGTGGACACCCGCCACCGACCGCCATCGGTCTGCAACGACCCCACATCCCGGTCTGTTGACGTCCACAGATCCGGAGATTCATGTCCGTCGGCCCGGGCTTCCTCGTGTCCGTTGACATGTGGGTAGCGCACCACCGTTTCGGGTAACCGGACGGCGAATGACAACGCGGAGTGACCGATGTCGGCGGGGCGACGTCGAAGTGACTCAACAGATTGAATTGCGGTGCATCCGACCGGATGCGCCGGACCGAGAGGGTGGACAGAATCGTGCCTTGTACCGACGAAGACCCCGATAGCACCCTGGGCGCCGATTTCGGATCCGACCACGATCCGATCCTCTGGCCCGATCCCAGTCCGTTGGACCTGTGGTGGCAACGGGTGATGTCCGAAAGCCTCCGCCGGTCCCGGGAACCGGGAACCCGGCCGGTGCGCCCACCCGCATCGAGAAACTCCCACACCAGTAATCGCCGACCGCACGCCAGTTAGACCAATCAGACTCAACGCTCGACGCCAAGGCCGTGAGAAGGGGCGTGCCTACGCGCGCGCCGATCAAGACGCGTCGCAGGTCCACTGCGCACGTTGACGGGTCAGCACGCTTCAGCGCATGAAGACGCTCGTCGCGGTCGTGGTGACGGGTGGACCGATCTTGGTCGCGAGCAGGCCAAGGGGTAACCCGGCACATCGAGGTGGCACTCGCCGGGCACATTGCGAGTAGACCCCGGCCGGTACACCCATCGCCCTGTCGGCGGACGGTCCCTGGCGTCGTGCCCGTTGCTGCTATCCGGTGTGTCGTCCGCTGTAGGCGCACAACGCTCCCCACCCTGCGGCGAACCCGGCGACCTTGGCCTTGGCCGCAGCATCAGGCAGCTCGATCCCGAAGACCACGGCGTCACCGAAATCGGAGACCACCCGGACCGCGACGGCGACGCGCAGCGCCGCCCCGGACGGCGCCGCGGCGAGGGCAAGTCCACTGGCCACATCGCGCACCCCCACCGCCCGGACCACCGTGGCAACCTCGGGTGGGACACCGCCATCGGCACGGGTGAGCTTGCAGGGCTTCGCCAGAAGCTTCAGGGAGACGATGATCGCGGCACTGTACGCGGCGGTCAGGACACCCAGCACTCGGGGAAGAACACGCGCGGCGGAAGTCGAAGACATGGTCGGCGGGTACCCCGCACCGGCGCCGCACACGCCACCACCGCACAGTTCACCGGGCCCGCCGGTAGCAGGCACCCTGACCGAGTCTGCACGGTCCGTTTCAGCTCGCGTGCGCGTGTCGGCGCGGCAGCTGGGCGAGCAGCTGCGCCCACTCATCGAACCGCACGGCGTCCGGAGTCCGCCGGCGGTTCGGGGATCCGGCGGCGAGGTCGACCAGATTCCGGGCCGCCCCGACCACGGTCAGGTGATGACGGCGGGAGACGTCGAGGAGTTCGTCGAACGCCTGGGCGTCGCTGCAACCGCGGGCGGCCATCAGGATGCCCTTCGCGGTCGCGAGAAGTTCGCGACCATCCGGGCGCCGGCGGGGAACCAGGCGCGTCGGGGCCGGAACCGCGGTCAGGGGTGATGCTGCGGTGTCCTCGATCATGTGATGCGTCCTTTGCTCTCGTGCACCGACCGGGACGTGCCGGGGTGCCGGCAACCATCCCGAGCGGCCGTGAATGTGAGCCACGTCTACCGGACCGCCACCCGGGACCGGCGCGGCCGGGGCCGGGGCCGGGGCCGAACATGGCGGCATGACAGGGCGGTGTGCGCCACCGCCGGTCAGGTGGGCAGAGAGGAGAGAACAGTCAGTGCGCTCAGGGTCAGGGTGACGATCAAACCGCCGGCGATGGCTCCGCCACTGCCTGCACCGAGAACCAAGACCTCGTTGTCGTGGGGAGCGTTCCGCGGAATGTCGGTCATCGGTTCTCCTAGCGTGCCTGACTCGCCGCAACGAGTTTATCTGTGTCGAAGAATATAGATTTTGTTTTACCTCTAGGCAATGAAAAGCGCAAGCCCGAAATCGCCGAACGAGTCACCCACAGCCCTGCTCCGGGCTGGCGACGGCCACGTCTCCACCCCACTCCACCGCCGCGCTGTCGCCCGGTAGGGACCCACCACTGTCATGTGCACGAAGGACATCGGCGGCCAAAAGCCGGCGAGCAGACACAACCTGACAGGACCGGAGACGCGTTGGGGTGCGGCTGACCTGCCGCCGTTTAATGGGTTACCCGGTCACCGCGGACCACCCCGGCGGGTGCTCACGATCCCCACCGCGCCAGGAGCTTGTGTCCACCGCACGCGGCGCCCCGCAAGCGTGAGCCGCCATCGGCTCCTCTAGTCTGACGGATCCGAACACCCGAAACATAAGGAAAGATCAGTCATGGCCACCGACTACGACGCACCACGAGTCACCGAATCCGACGAGCCGGACACCTCCCTCGAACAGCTGACCGCCAGCCGCAAAGACACCCAGTCCCCCGCCGTCGACGTCGAAGACACCGACACCGCCGAATCATTCGAGCTGCCCGGCGCGGACCTGTCCGGTGAAGAACTCACCGTCCGCGTCATCCCCAAGCAGGTTGACGAATTCACCTGCACCAGTTGCTTCCTGGTCCACCACCGCAGCCGCCTCGCCAACGCTGGGCAACAACTCTGCCGCGACTGCGCCTGAACACCTCGGACCCACCGAGAAGCGCGGCCGCCCTCGGATTGGTCGGCCATCGCACACCCTCGATACCGACGCCACGATCTAGTTCGCCCTTCAAAGGGCCTCCCTGCGGGCCCGAGGCGACACGTCGGGGGGCGGGCGGGGCTCGTATCCGCGACCAACCGATTACGAGTCCACGGCTCTCACCGACTGAGCTACCGCGCCATCACCGCATTACCCCGCTCTCGCGGGACCTGGCGATGGTATCTCCAGACCACTGACCGTCCCGCTCATGCCCGGGGGACGGGCTTCACGCGCGCCCGAAGAGCTGCCGCACCCCACCGTCCTCGTCGACCGCGTACAACGCCATCCCCAACAGATCCAGAATCCGCTGCGGTGCCCGCACCGCGGCGTCCACCGATCGCGGCTCGTCCCTCACGACCAGCGCAAACGACACCGACTGATCCGCCTCGCTCGGCATCCGCCGCACCAGCTGACCGATGGCGGTATCGACATCCAAATCCGGCGCGACGGTCGCAGCCTTGACCTCGACGTAGAGCAGGTGGCAGTCCTTCTCGGCGACGATGTCGACGACATCCTCATCGGTCCGGACTACCCAGCCCTGAGATGACAACCATTCCGCGAAGTCCCGGACCACGCGAGCCTCATCACCTGCCATACCGGACACGGTAAGCCAGAAAACCGTCAGTTCCGAACAACACCACAGCACAAAACACGTCCGGTGCGGCACGCGACCCAGCAATACCCCGGCAGATCGTGCGGTGAGATCGACGTAACCCTCAGGACCTCATTTGGTACGGGGCGACAGTTCTTGGCACCGACACTCACCCAGCAGGTGCCAGCGGAACTCCCATCGGCCCCTCGGTGCACACTGTCGACCAGCGCTCGTGAATGCGAACTCCGGTGCCAGTCGCACCGACCGTTCGCCCGCGTTCATGGCTGTGACACAGGCGCGCTCATCTCC
The DNA here is from genome assembly GCF_900105905.1 of Rhodococcus koreensis. Lineage (GTDB taxonomy): Bacteria > Actinomycetota > Actinomycetes > Mycobacteriales > Mycobacteriaceae > Rhodococcus_F > Rhodococcus_F koreensis. Next base: position 466,987 of record NZ_FNSV01000005.1, read on the forward strand.
GGTGAGTCTGGCTTCGAAGAGACAGGCAAGTGGGTCACGCTCAAGAGCGGACACCACTCGGTTCAGCCGCCCACAGCCGGCAACTTTGCCGCAGCGTCATGGAAGGCACGCACGATTGCGGCCGAAATCCGACCGCGCAAGGACACTTGACGGCCCTCCTTGATCGCCCACTCTCGAATCTCCTTGGCCGTCTTCTTCGCCGGAGCCGTGCCCGCCGCCGCTCCCTCCACCGGAGCCTCCTTCTCGACAACCTTCTCCGCGGCCTTCATCTCCCCGGCAGTCTTCCCCGCTGCTGTCTTCCCCGCTGCCATCTTCTTCGCCGGAGCCGTACCCGCCGCCGCTCCCTCCACCGGAGCCTCCTTCTCGACGACCTTCTCCACGGCCGTCTTCTTCGCAGTCGTCTTGTTCGGCCCTGTCGTCTTCACCGGAGACTTCTTCGCGGCCGTTTTCTTCGCGGGAGCCTTCCCCGCGACTATCTTCTTCGCGACTACCTTCTTCGCGGCCGCCTTCTTCACCGGCGCCGCTTTTGCCTGAACCTTCGTCGCCTGAGCGTCATGGAAAGCTTGCACGATCTCGGCCGAAATCTGGCCGCGGGGAGACACTTCGCGACCCTCTCCGATCGCCCACTCTCGAATATCCTTGGTCGTCGTCTTCGCCGGAGACTTGCTCACCGCCGGTACCTTCGTGGCGACAATCTTCTCCGCAGTCGTCGACTTCGCCCCTGCCGCTTTCGCCGGAGACTTCCTCGCAGACGCCTTCTTCTCAGCCGTCTTCTTCGCCGGAGCCTTCTTCTCAGCCGTCTTCTTCGCCGGAGCCTTCTTCTCAGCCGTCTTCTTCGCCGGAGCCTTCTTCTCAGCCGTCTTCTTCGCGGGAGCCTTCTCCCCGACTATCTTCTCTGCGACTGCCTTCTTCACCGGCGCCGCTTTTGCCTGAGTCTTCGTCGCCTGAGCGTCATGGAAAGCTTGCTCGATCTCGGCCGAAATCCGGCCGCGGGGAGACACTTCGCGACCCTCTCCGATCGCCCACTCTCGAATATCCTTGGTCGTCGTCTTCGCCGGAGACTTGCTCATCGCCGGTACCTTCGTGGCGACAATCTTCTCCGCAGTCGTCGACTTCGCGCCTGCCGCTTTCGCCGGAGACTTCCTCGCAGACGCCTTCTTCTCAGACGCCTTCTTCTCAGACGCCTTCTTCGGCCCGGTCGTCTTCGCCGGAGACTTCTTCGCGGCCGTCTTCTTCGCGGCCGCCTTCTTCGCCGGCACCGCTTTTGCCTGAACCTTCGTCGCCTGAGCGTCATGGAAAGCTTGCACGATTTCGGCCGAAATCCGGCCGCGGGGAGACACTTCGCGGCCCTCGCCGATCGCCCACTCGCGGATCTCCTTGGTCGTCCCCTTCGCCGAACCTTCGGATATCCTCGGTGATACCGCCATCGTGCTCTCCTTCTACGTCAGGGCAATCGTCGAACGCACACAGTAACGGCAGGCTCGTCCCGGAAATGAGGAGCTCACCGAACTAACAATTCAACGTCTTTAAGACATTGTCCATGTGGGCAGACCACACACGATCCTCTTCGAGCTCAATATCACATCGCGCCGAGCTTCATGCAGGACGAGCACGACGCACCCCGACAGGGACTATTCTCCGCCGAAATCCCGAAATTGTCTCGGCAGCTGCGGCATCCGAGTGGTTGACATTGACGAATTCGGTGTTCACGGTGCCGAGCAGGGTGGGCGCCTGACGGCCCACCACCTGCTCACCGAATCCTGTGCCGCAATTCCGGCGGTGCAGCTTCTCCCGGACTCGGGTCACAGCGGCTCCGAACCTTTACGTCGCGAAGGCCGCGCGCCGGCCACATTCCCGGCAGCCCGGAGAACACCGTCGTGGCCGTGCGACCGCATTCGGAGTGTGGTCACCCCCAGCCGGCATCATTCTCCTCCGCACCGCACTCACACAGGGTTCACCCGAAACCGACTGCGGCACCGTACACACGTGTGGAGACAACTCGACACACCACCGCGAGGAGCAACAGGCACCGGGACAGCCACCCCCTCGCGACGACTGTGGGGCGCGGCCGGGCGAGAAACCGCGGGTGCTCACTCCGATCAGTTGGCGTCAGCCCGTACGTCGCCGCGTTATCCCAATGTCAGATCGAAAATCGTGAAGGAGCGAGGCGAGCACCATCTCTCGGGTCCGTCCGTCGGCATCGAGCGGCGTCGTGACCGGCGGACGCGAGGATGAAACCGGATCCGGTCTCGCCGTTGCCGCTCTGATCCTTGGTGCCATCGAACTCACCGCCGTCGTGGTGGCAGCCGTTGTAGTTCTGGTTTCCCTGCACTGAACCGAATGCCCGGCTGGTCACCGACGTACGTCGACGCCTGTCTGAGCGTTCCCGAAACGCCAGGGAAGCGTCATCGCCTCTCACAGGGTCAGCCATCCCCGCGCGGAAGCCCACACGGCGAATCAGACCCATCCCGCGGCGTCGCGACGACCCTGCGAGTCGGCCACACCGACGACTGCAGTCCGAACCGGAGACGTCACCCCACCACTCGGCAACGGCCTGTGCCTGGGCTTTCCTCGCGCGCGCTCGGCGCCTCGGCGCATGCCCGGCCTTGCGGTGTGGGCCGGTGGTTATCGTCCTTCGACCAGTTTGCCGTCGACACGCCGCGAGACCAACGGCTCGGCGCCGAGTCTGCGGTCGACGTGGATGAGGGTGACCTGTGTGATCGCCGCTGCGAGCGTACTTTCGAACGCCGCGCGGGCGTGGGCTGCACACCGGCTCACCGAACCCTGCTCATAGAGCCGTGCGACCGCCGCGGGCGGTGTGAACCTGCCACCCATCCGGTCCTGCCCGCTGATCCCCCGGATCCGGCCCTCCCACCACCGGCGCACCGCCTGCTCATGGGCGATCGACGCCGGTACTTCGACGTCGACGATGCGCACGTCGGTGTAGTCGCGCGCACTGAGCTGGGCCATGAGGATGCCACCTTGCGGACCCCATTGCAGGGTGCCTTCGATGACGACGTTCTCGCGTCGTTGCAGGCACACCTCGCGGACGTCGTCGATGACTTCGGTGGATTCGGCGTGGACCAGGGCCGCGAGTTCCCGGGGGGGCTATCGGGTGCGCATCGGCGAGCGTCGTCGACAGCAGGTCCGCGTAGTGGCCGTCCGCGATGGCGCGGCGCAGGAGTTCGTCCTTGACGATGTCCGCGTCCAGATATCGGTAGCTGGTATCGACCAGGTGACGCTCACGCAGCGCCGTCGACTTGCCTGCCCCCGGTGGCCCCGCAGAAATTATCGCGGCGCAGTGCCCGCCCTCGATCGGGCTCGGCGAGGTCGAGATACCACTCGATGACCTCCTGCAGCGTCCGGTCTCGCCGACGATCATTCGCGTACAGGTCGAGGGTGCTCCGGCCACTGTCCGGGTGCAGCGGCTGCCCGTGTTGACCCAGGTGCACCAATTGCCGAGACACTGCCTCGCGCAGTGGTTCTCCCGCCACGCTCACCGCCGGGCCGCAGCGCGCTGCGCCTGCCGTGCGGTGCGGGTGCCCTCGAACAGGATGTCCCACTCGTCGTCGGTGAGCAAACCCCGCCGATACGCCCGCCGCACCTCATCCCAACTGCCCTTGGCGTACGCGTCCACCTGCTGGTCGCCTTCGGTGGGTACATAGCCGTAGGTGTAGTCCCAGTGCACCAGCGTGTCCATCATCTCGTCATCGGTGATCACCCCGGCCGAACGCTGGTAAATCACCTCCTGCGGGGTTCGCTCGAGTTCGCCGGGCTGCTGCAGGACCCGTTGCGCGAGCCGGTGGACCTGCGTGGCCGAGATTTCCAGGAGATCAGCGATCTGGCGCAGCGTGAAACCCTCGTTCTGCGCCCTGTCGATCAGCCGCAGCCGGTCCAGCCGCAGGAGGTGTTCTCGCGCGGAATTGGCAGCGAGAGCACTTCTGGTATCGGTGACGGTCATACCCTGCCCCTTTCCCGAACTCGTGTCCCAAATTGTAACACCAATGCGGGAAATCTGACCGGTTGGTGACCGGAGCGGTACCCGCCGACATCTCTGACGCCCGGAGGCGGTCGCGCACGTCGGCGAGCATGGCGAGTTCACGTTCGAGGTCGGCTGCGGTGCGTTCGCTCACGAACCCCTCCTGCCCCGAACCGTTGCGATCAGAATCGTGCAGCCCGGATGGCGCCGAGAAGAACTCCGGCAGCACGGCCTTCGTCGGCCAACACTCCGATTCAAAGGGACATGCCGTCACCGCCGGTCAGATGCCCCAGTCCTCGACCGGACGAATCACCGGCCGTCCTGCCGGCAGGGTGTCGGCGGCCCGTACTGTGTGCCCCATGTCCGCCGGTCCCGGTAGCAACCTCGGCACCGACGCCGTGCTGCCGTCCCTGGCCACCGACGATGCCTCAGCGGCTCCCCACATCCTCGCGGCGGCGGCCCGCACCGGAACGGACATCGAACTGCGGATTCACACCTCCATCACCCCGTTCGACGTTGCCGCCGAACAGTGGTTCCCTGCCGCGGCCGGCTTCGTGGTCACGGTCCTCGTGCACACCGTCGACGCGGGGACCGGCGGACTCCGGTATCTGGCGCCCGCCGAACCCACCGAGTGGGCGCGGGCGATCTTCTCCACCGTCGGCGCCGTACACGGCTACTTCCTCGGCGCCATCGACCCGAACACCGGCACCCACCGGCGCGGGCAACTCGCCTACCGGCTCTACCTCGGCACCGACCGGCAGCCCACACCCGCGCCACGGCAGCTGGTCACCTGCCCGCACTACCTCCTACCTGGCCTCGACGGCAGAGCCGAGATCACCGTCACCGCCACGGCCTGACCCCGCCGTAGAAGCCGGACGCCACGGCGCCAACCCCACTCGACGCACAAGGTCAGCTGGAGACAAACGGGAATGCCTGCGAACGAAGACCTTTCGGATCTCCAACTTCAATCACGGTTGTCGTGCGGCCACCCCCTGCGCCACGAAGACGCCCCCGAAGCCGCATTCCACCCCGCCGGCTGCACCTCGGGTCAGGTCAAATCCTCGGTGGGAGCGGACGCGGCATTGTCCTTGATCGACACAATCCCGTTCTGGGCCGCCGCCTTCGAGGTATACCCCTGGCTGGCCGCGATGATCTCCCCGTTGGCTGCCTTCAGGTGAAACCGGAACTTGCCGGCCGCGTCCTTGAAAAGCTCGAACTTCGCAGTCATCGCCCCTCCTCCGCGTGAGCCCACGCCGGTCGCAGACCTGTCCTTTCACGGTAGGCCCGGCACACCCTCATCGGCGGCGGAACGGCCTTTACGGCGAGGCGCGTGACCCCCTTCCGGGGACATGTCATCGTCGCAGTTCAATCGATGTGCTTAGCCGCGGTCTCCACCGCGTTCGGACGGAAACCACTGCCATGGGAAATGGGGCAAACCCATCACACGTTGTCTCCGAGTTCGAAAATAGTGTGATGGTGTGGATCGCAATCCCTGGACTTCCCCGGCGCGGCTCACGAAGATCACTCATGCGCCGCTCGTCACTACGTGCAGGTTGACCGTGTAGCGCCCCTGCCAGCTGATATTCATCGTTGGCGGGGGCTGCGCTTGGCTGTCCCCCAACACAACCCACTACGAGACCGTCGCCGCCGCCCGCGACCGTGGCCCGCCCATTCGGCACTCGACGACAAGCCGACACTCTCCCCAGGCGGTGTCAGGGTGCACGCCCCCCGACTCGGCAACCCGATACGCCCAGGACCAGCGACGAACTCCCCCGTCGCCCTCCTGGGCTCAGTACCGTCAGGAGGCGGATCAGTTCAACACCGGGTCAGTCCTGCCACGATGGCGAGAACCTTGCAACCTTGGTCGCCCCTCGGGGGTGCGGCCCCTGACTGGTTCTCCCACCGGCCAGGGTCGGTCTACCCGGCGGATCCTTCCGTGCTCGGGTCGGCAGTGAGGTCGTCGGTGTCGGCGAACACCAGCCGCCCGCAGTCAAGGGCGACAGCCCACCGATGCACCGGAGCCCAGGCATGCCCACGCTCCCCGGGGTCGGTCAGCTCGGCGTAATCCTCGACGATCCGACCGGTCTGCGCCGGCTCGGACGGCCGGCGCACCAGCACCCGCGCGCCCGCGCCGAGCGGACCGGGTTCAGGCCTCGGACTGTGATCCTTCTTCTCGGGCATCGGTCTGCGCCTTCCGATCGGCTACACGCCCGGATCATAAGCACCTCGCCGACGAAACCTCATCCTCGACGCCGCCCGGGCCTGGCGATCGACAACGAACCGACCGACCTCCGCTGCTCGCGCCTGCGCCAACGGTGGCTCCCACCGCTCGGCGAGCGTCAGCTCGTTACCTCCGTACCACCCCCGGGCGCCGTAACCGCCCATAACGCTGTCACCGGGGTCGACGTTCAGGGACCGCTGCTCCGTCACCGGGACTTCTTCTCGGCGACCGCGGTCGCCGGATGCACGGCGATCAGACCGAGACCTTCGCGTCGCTTACACAACCGCGCCAGCTCCCGATACGCGGCCTCACCGAGCAACTCCGTCAGCTCCGGGGCATACGACTGCCACACCGCCTTATCGCCGACATGCGCATCCGGCGAGCCAGAGCAGTACCAGTCCAGGTCCGCGCCGCCCTCACCCCAACCACGGCGGTCGTACTCGGTGATCGTCGTCCTCAGGACCTGCTCGCCGTCGGGTCGCTCCACCCATTCCTGGGTGCGCCGGATCGGCAGCTGCCAGCACACGTCCGGCTTCACCTCGAGCGGCTCAATCCCACGCCGCAGCGCCATCGAATGCAACGCGCACCCGATGCCACCCTCGAAGCCGGGACGGTTGAGGAAGATGCACGCGCCCTTGTAGCGGCGGGTCCGCAGCGCCGGCTCGCCGTCGAGCTCGTCCTCCTCGATGTACCCCTTTTTCCCGAGACCCTGCTTCCTGAACTGCCAGTGCTCGGGTGTCAGCAGCTTGACCGACTCGTGCAACCTCTCCACATCCTCCTCGTCGGTGAAGAACGCACCGTGCGAGCAGCAGCCGTCGTCGGGTCGGCCCGCGATGATGCCCTGGCAGGCCGGGGTGCCGAACACGCAGGTCCAGTGCGAGAGCAGCCACGTCATGTCCGCGGCGATGAGATGCTCGCCGTTGTCGGGATCGAGGAACTCGACCCATTCCCGAGCGAAGTCGAGCGCAACCTCGGGGCTGGGCGTCATCTTGCGAGCACGCCGCGCACTACCTGCTGCCACAAACCCCCACGGTAGCCAATCCATATCACAGCCAAGGACTGATCCGGTCCCCGTCTGGGAGCAAACAACACTCGACCCGAATCGCGCCGACCGGGGTGTAACGCCGCGGCCTCCACCGCGAATAACCAGCGAACGTTCTCGCACCTACTACGGGGCACGGGAGGAGGCAACAACCCTCCAGATGTCGACACCCTCGGGTGGGGCGTGTCGCCACGTGTGTCGACGGTGCGCAGCGAAGAATCGACGAGGAACGCGACAGTCGAGGAGGGTGCGATGAACCCCAGTCGCATGCGCAAACTCAGGCCGGTGCCCGACGCCGAGCCGCAGATGATGTTTCGCACCATCCACGGGTACCGGCGCGCCTTCCGCATGGCCGGTGACGGCCCCGCGCTGCTGCTGTTGCACGGCATCGGCGACAACTCGTCGACATGGACCGAGATCATCCCGCACCTCGCCGAGAACTACACGGTGATCGCACCCGATCTACTCGGCCACGGTCGCTCCGACAAACCCCGTGCCGACTATTCCGTCGCCGCCTACGCCAACGGCATGCGCGATCTACTCTCGACCCTGGGAATCGACCACGCCACCGTGATCGGACATTCGCTCGGCGGCGGCATCGCGATGCAGTTCGCCTACCAGTTCCCGCAGATGGTGGATCGGCTCATCCTGGTTTCCGCCGGCGGTATCACCACCGACGTTCACCCACTCCTGCGCCTCGCGGCGACACCGAGCGTCAACGAGGCACTGAAATTGCTGCGCCTGCCCGGAGCGGTGCCCGCGGTGCGCTGGGTGGGAACGGTGTTGACTCGGCTGCACGGCACCGCCCTGCGCCCCGGTGCGGCGCTGCACGACACACCGGATCTGGTGCGGATCTTGACCGAACTTCCCGAGCCCACCGCGTACGAGGCCTACCTACGCACCCTGCGGGCGGTGGTCGACTGGCGCGGACAGACGGTGACCATGCTCGACCGCTGCTATCTGACGGCAAGTCTCCCTGTTCAACTCATCTGGGGAGATCGGGATACGGTCATCCCCGTCAGCCACGCCCACACCGCGCACGCGGCAATGCCGGATTCGCGGCTGGAGATCTTCGAGGGCGCCGGTCACTTCCCCTTCCGGGACGACCCCATGCGCTTTGTCCACACCGTCGAGAAGTTCCTGTCCGCTACGCGCCCATCGCCGTTCAACGAGGCCCGCTGGCGGCAACTGCTCAACATCGGAACCGTCGAGAAGGCCCTCACCCCCGACGCTTCGGCGCGTGCCGCCGTGCTCGATGCGGTGGGATCCGCCGAACGCAGCGCCACCTGATTCGGGCTCAGGTGACCGACGCCGGGCACAACACCTGCCCGGTACCTGGGGTAGGTTCCACGCCCGCACGGTAACCGGTCGCGGGCAGGCGCCACTGTGGCGCCGACAGCGGCTCGAGCATGGCGCGGTCGGCACGGACTTACGGCGCGGCACCGGAATCTGAAGTCCGTGCGCTTTCTGCAAGGCGAGTAGGCATATCCAGTCTCGAAGTGTCCTCGAATAGAGGATGTTTGCGTCCGTCAGAACCCCTGCGCTCACCCGACGAGGAAAGACGCAGGGTCCTTGTGGACTCCGAGCACCGGTCGGTACGTCATGCCTTCTGCGTCTTCGAAAGCGCGAAGGTCGTCGAACGCTGCTCGCTGTTCGGCACGCAGCCGCTCTTGGTACACAATCACATCACTACTCTTCAAACGGGTGTGGGTGCCGACTTTGTAGGCGAGGATCTCCCCCTCGCCGATCAGCTTCATCAGTGTCGGGCGGGATATGTCCAGCATCTGAGCTTGTTGTTTAACCTGGTTGGGTTTCACTTTCTGGCTCCGTCATGTCGATTTTGGTGCGTTTCCCGACGTGATGGTGCTGGGCGGGGCGGCGGTTCCTCGTGCCGGGTGGGCGTCCGGGACCGGGTCGAACGGGTTTCGGTGCGCCGGCCGGATTGGGCATGGTCGCGCGGATGCGCCGAAACCCCCGACGGACCCGGGCCGGCGTCAACCGTCGCGGTGGGGCGGGTCGTTCCCACGGTCGGCGTAGGTCTTCGGCGAGCGGCCGGGCGAGTCGGAGTTGGGTGTGCGCAATCAGGACGATCCACGTCCATCGGTCGGCCGCCTCGGGGTTGCGGATCTTCGGGGCGGTCCAACCCAACGTCTGCTTGAAGAGCCGGAACGTGTGCTCGATGTCGAAGCGCCGCAGAAACATCTGCCACAATCGGTCGACGTCGTCGGCGCCGACGTCCGGGTCCGAGTACCAGAGCCACACCGGTTTGGGGTGCCGGTTGCCGGGCAGGTGATCGACCGTCAGTCGGATCACCGTGCCTTCGACGATCGGCGGCGGACCCGGGTGGTCCGCCCACGATCCACGGTGAGTGATCCTCGGGTGCAACCGATTCCACGCCGCAGTGACGGCTGTTCCGTAGCGGTCGGTGTCGGTATCGGCGGCGCTGTCGGGTTCGGGCCAGGTCAGGGGGTCGGCGAATTTGAATTCGGCACCGTGCCGGGGCGGGCGCCCGGTTCGACCCGGCGGCGGCGCGGGGAAGTGCAGCACCCGATCCGAACGCATCCGACCCAACACCTGAACCGGTAGATCAGCGAGTAGGAACGCCACCCGTGCCAGTTCGTACCCGGCATCGAAGACGAGCACGATGTCCGGGTCGCCGTCTCTCCAGTGCCCGGCCGATTGCAATCGCCCGACTACTTCGCGGACTTGTGTCGTGGTGACCGTAGTTTCGTCGTCGTCGGGCCGCAGGCGCACCGCATCGAGTACCGCCGTCCACGACGTGCGTCCCACCTCCAGCGCGGCGACGAAGGAATACGGCCACCCGGGGATCAACTGTGCTTGATTCCTACCGCGACCGTAGACGTGACAGAACGCTCGCTGGGAGCTGGTTGGCGCATCCGGGCGCAGCCACGGGCTGATATCGATGGCCAGGACGATCCGGCCATCGCCGCTTCGCGGCAGGGGAAGTGCTCCGACTGCGCGTCGCAGTCGATCGATATCAACCCGGCCGCAGTTCAATCCGTCGTACAAGGCGCCGTGACCGCGCCGATGCTCAGGGGTCAGCGACAAGTCGACCAGTGTGGTGACCGGGTCCCCGGAACACAGCAACGCATCGGTCAGCTCGAACACCGCATCGCTGCGCGCCGACAAACACCGGTAGAACTCTTCGCGGAACGACACCAGCTCGACCCGGTCATCCGCGTACGACCCTTCCCCGACCACCTGCGTGTAGGGCACACTGACACTCACGACCACCGCTTGCCTTTGTCTCGAAAGTTCTGTGAGAGGAACCTCAAGATGATCAGGCGGTCGTCGCCCCATGCCGCGGCGACACGCCGAACAACATCATCACCAACTGCCCCACGCGACGGCAAAGGTTAAAAGTCAAGCTGAGAGAGTGTTTTGAAAGTGTTCGATTCGGTGCGGCGGACCGGCCGGTGGCGGCATGATGGGTTTGTGGTTGCTCGCAAGAAACGTCGCAAGCCGACGCCATATCAATCCGATCTGACCGACGCCCAATGGGAGTTGGTCGCACCGATGGTGCCCACGGCGCTGCCGGGCGGTCGCCCGGCGATCCACGATCGCCGGCGGATCGTGGAAGCGATCCTCTACGTCAACCGCACCGGTTGCTCGTGGCGGCAGCTCCCGCACGACTTCCCGCCCTGGCAGACCGTTTTCGGGTACTTCCAACGATGGAACGAGTCCGGGGTAACCGACCGCATCCACGACGCGCTGCGGGCAAAGCTCCGTGACCGCAGCGGCCGGGATCCGATGGCGTCAGCGGGGATGGTCGACGCGCAGGCGGTCAAGGGCGCCGACACGGTCGGCACAGAAACCCGCGGATGGGACGGCGCGAAACGGGTCAACGGCAGGAAGCGACACGTGGTCACGGACTCGCTGGGCCTGTTGGTGGTCGTGCTGGTCACCGCGGCGAGCGTGCAAGACCGCGACGGCGGGCGCCTGGCGTTGTCCCGGGCGAAGACAGAAATGCCGTCGATGGTGATGGTGTGGGCAGACGGCGGCTACGCCGGACGCCTCGTCGCGTGGGTCGCGGAGCATTGCCGGATGACGCTCGATATCGTTCGGAAACCGAAGGGGCAACAAGGATTCAGTGTACTTCCACACCGCTGGCTGATCGAACGGACCCTGGCGTGGATCGTGCGTTGCCGTCGACTCGACCACGACTACGAACGCCTCCCGGCGCACTCGGAAGCGATGATCAAATGGGCAATGATCGGATTGATGACCCGACGAGTCGCCCCCGCACGCGGACGACGACCCTGGCAGTCGACCCGCGCAGCGTGACACTTTCAAAACACCTTCTCAGCCTCGCCCTGTTGCAGGCCGCCTTCTCCCACAACGGACTCGCCCAACGATTCGACGGACAACACGACGGCGCGTTCCGTGCCGTCCTCGCCGAACACCACGTCAACGGGCCCGTCCTCGTCACACACACCAAGAACGACCTCGCCGTCGGCGTCGCCTACCCCCTCGCCTCCCGCATCGCCCACGACAACGCCGCCGCGCTCGGCGACCACAACGACCCCTACGGCGGCATGGGCCGCAACGGCGCCCAACACACACCCGAAACCGACCCCACCGAACAACTCCTGCGGAAGGTGACCCCCACCCACCAGTACACGTTCGTGCCCGGCAAGGTCTTCAACCTGAAGGCCGACGCGACGATCACCGACCACGGCGACGTCGCCAACCACGCCGTCGCACAAGCCCTGCGCGACGTACTCCGATCGCGCTGACCCACGCCCGTGTCACGACATCTCCCAGAAGCTGGCGCACCGACATGGTGTGTCCTTGGCCGCGAATCCGAAGCACCCGCAGCCTCGGAATCCGACACCGGCGTACCGCGGCCGATTCCTCACTACGAGCGGCGGGCACCGCGTGCGGTTCCAGGGCTCAGGCCGAGCGGGCCATCGGGCCGCGGCGCGAGGTCCGACCGAGCCCCGACGTGCTCGGCAAGGGCGAGCCAACAGACAGCGCGACAACCGAAGACAGGTAGTGGCCTACGCGTGATCGAGGGACTCGTCGGCGGCAGCGTCGGAATACAAGAGCGATACATGAGCGGAGAGTTCCGGGGTTGGGAGTTCCGATGCGAGCGACAAGTCACGTTCCGGCAGGAACCGCAAGGCCGATTCCGTTCGCTGCGATCGCCGCGGCGCTCGCCGTGGCGGTGGCAACACTCGGCGCCTGCAGATCCGACCCCGCACACCCGCCGAGCCAACCGGCCCCACCTGCGGCGCCCGCTCCAACACCCACTGCGTCGGCCCCGACGAGCATGTTCTTCCCTACCGTCGAACAGCACCGCACCCGGCCGGTAGGGACCCAACCGACGACACCGGAGAACAAGCTCGGTGTTCCGAGCGCACCAACACAACCGACGCTGCCCGGCCCACCACCCGGTACCAACCCGGATACCGATACTCCCGTACCGTCGCCTCCGGTCCCGACGACCGCGCCGCCCACCGACGGCGGCACACCGCCCGATGAGTGAGAACTCGACGCCAACGACACCGATCCACACCTGGATCGGTGTCGTCACCACGATTCTCGCCCCGACCACCCTGATCACGGCGCTGTGCTACTACTTCGGATACATCTACACCCGCAAGAAGCTCGCCTTCTTCGGCGTCGACTGCGATGCTCTCGGATTCACCTCCAGCGATTACGTGCGAGGCAGCGTCACTGTGCTGTACGCGCCGCTCCTTTTTCTCCTCGTCGGGTGGTTCGCGGCGGTCTGGGTCGGGGACTACGCGCGCCGCTCGATCAGAACCGGACAGCGGCCGCACCTTGTTCGCACCATCGGACGAACCGCACTCGCCGTCGGGACAGCTTTCATGCTCACCGGGATCGTCGGCGTCGTGGCGGCCGGATACACGGCCTCTCTCGCACTCATCTCCTGGGTGTTCTCGCCGATCGCGCTCGGGGTGGGTGGTCTTCTCGCGGTGGGAGGTTACTGGGCACTGACCATCTCCACCACCACACCGAGCACGCACGACACCACTCCGACCGCACGAGTCAGCCAAGTCCTCGTGATTTCGGTGATAGTGCTGGCACTCTTCTCCGTCATGCACTCCTTCGCGTCCTGGCTCGGCGACAACGACGCGCAGACCATCGCCCACAACCTCTGGGCGAAGGAATCCGTGGTCTCCGTCGTCAGAGCAGAACGCTTGGATGTGCCAGCGAATCTGATCGCGGAGACTCTGGTCGAGACCCCGCCAGGGCAACCACCTCTCTTCCGGTATGAGTGTTTCCGAACTCTCGTTGCACGAAGCGATCTGTGGGTCCTTGTTCCAGCAAAGTGGTCAACTGACAACGGATACGCGGTGATTCTTCCCGCCGACTCCTCGCTCGTCAGCCTGTCCCGGTCGACCGATTTCAAGGACATCGCCGAAGCCCACACCGACATCGTGACCACGCCCTGGCAGTGCCCTGAACGCGCGCCGATCCCCTAACCGAATCAGCAGAACCGTACAGCGGTTGCACACCGCCTTCGCATCCAAAGGGCACCCCGATCCGGTCACGGGTCGAGGTGCCTTCCGTGTCATGCCGTTCGCCCGCGGTAGGCGCCGGTCGGTCGAATAGTCCTCCCCGAGAATGCGGCACGGTGCTGCGTCCCGCCTCCTTCGCCGGCATCGGGGGCGAAGTCGTCATCCCCACCGACGACGAGGCGGTGTCCCGGCTCGACCAGAGGGCCATCGACGCCCTGCGCGCCTACGAGAAGGCCGAGAAGGCCACCGGATTCGACCCGGCTCCTGGCCCGTCCCGCAGCCGCGGCAGCAGGAGGCCGAGGACAACCATCCCCAGCCCGAGGGCGAAGTGCAGCCAGTTGTCCGCAGTGTTGACCGGCACAAAATTCGCGCAGCTGTCCTGGTCGGTGGTCACCGCGGGGATGAACCCGAGCACCCCGACCATCAGGAACACCGCACCCATGAGCAGGACCGCTGCCTGGACCGGGGTGGCGAACAGGGAACCACGTTGGGCAGGCTGTGCGGCATCGCCGAAACCCTCTGTCTCACTCAAAAGCTGTACACATCAGAGAGCCACTGAACGGAATACCCGAGAGCCCGACCCCGAACCCGAGTCCATGACGGATCGGGGACCCTATTCCGGTCGCGGATCGGGGAACTCCGGGGTGGGAGCGTCGACCAACGAGTTGGGCCAGGTCAGCGCCTCGATGAGGGCGGTGACCCGCACCTCGGAGTCAGGTTCACGTTCGGCGGGCACTCAGGTGCACCCCGGGCGGCGCCGGGATCACCGGCCAGCAGGGAAGCACCGACCGCGCCACCCGGCTTTGCCGCGCAGGCAACTGTCGGGCATCGACGACCTGCCCGGCGCCCGTGCGGACCTCGAGGACGAACGACTCCCCCTCCCCGCGACACCCCGTCCGAGTCGGCGCCCCGCCCCGTCAAGGACCGAGTGTTCGTCATCGGGCGCCGATGACCACCTGCAGTCGGCTGGTGGCCAGGCCTGCGGTTTCGACCTCCAGACCGTCTACAACGACGTCGGCGGGCGACTCGAGGGTTTCGTGCACACCGCGGACTTGGGCCCGTACGCCGACCGGATCGGAGTCGCCGCCTCGGCGAAGCTCTCCCTGCGGGCCTGTGTGCTGGCTCGGACCTCCGGAAGAACGTTCCTCGAATTCGTCGACGTCAGCCAACCCGCCCACCCCGACGCCGGCAGTCCGGAACTGTTCCCGTTCTGGAACCGTGCGCGTGAGGAACTGTGCCCCCTGTATCGGCACGGCTGGTGACGAACCGGCGTACGGCGGTGTCGCGACGCTTCCAGGCCAGGGACCGGCCACGACCACGATGGACCATCCTTACCCTGATCTCACGCCCATTCGCCAGTTCCGGCACGCTGCAAGGGGTTCAGCAGACCGGGCCGCTGACGATCGGTACCGGTCAGCCGTGATCAACGCAGATCCGTTCCGGTGACACCCCGAGCTCGAGCCCGAGCTGAGCGTGCTGTGCGGTCAGGCCTTGGTGATCGGTGGACACTCGTGCATACCTGATGTACATCGCTGATTACCGGTCGCGCAGCGGCTCGGCCGGTCCGGAGCGCGGGCCCATCGCAGTCGGCATCGAGGGTGCGGACGTGTTGCCGCCCGTCCTGACCGGTTCTCAGCCCTACCCGGAGACCGATGCGTATCTGAGCCGTACCTGGTACGGCTTTCGAGGTAGACTGAACGGGCCGAGATCACCCTCAGGAGGACATCATGAGTAAGGACGACGTTTCCAAGGTCACCGCGAACCTGCCCAACGACGACATCAAGACGCTCGACGAGATCGCCAAGCGGCACGCCTCGACCAAGACCAGCGCCCTGGTCCGGGCCATCCGCACCACCGCCTACATCGACGAGGCCGCCGCCAACGGTGCCAAGGTCTTCATCGAAGAGCCCGACGGCACCAAACGGGAGGTCGTCTTCAAGTGACCGAACCCGACGGGCCCACCGTGCCCGCTGAGGACGATGTCACCGCCCGGGACGCCACGACCGTCGACGAGGTCAACGTCGGCAGCACCGACCCCCAGGTGACCGAACAGCCCGAGGTCACCATCCGGCGCCTCGACGAACGCCAGGAGGACACCCGTAAGGCCCTGGCGATCGGCCTGTCCGTGGCCACCTTCCTCGTCGGCCTGATCTACCTGCTGGTGCCGCTGTGGGCCGGCGCCGACAAGTGGGATCGCGCCAGCAGCCCATTCCAGGTGGTCTTCACCGCGATGGTGGGCCTGACCGGCAGCGCGATCGGCTACTACTTCTCCTCGCGCAATCCCCCGTCGTAACCGATTGGGGAACACGGAGCAGCCCCGCGCCGGGGTCCCGTCCCCATCGATCTCGATCCCCCCTGCTCACTGCTACGCCGACCCTCAGAGGCGTTCCACAGCACCGCGGTCATCCGGCTCGGCCCGCCGGGGCAACGCGCCGACCGACTCCGACCGGGCCCCGGGGAACGCGTACGGCACGCCTCGCCAAATTTTCCCGGCTCGGGCGTCACACTGAAACTCGGCAGAACCGGGCGAGGCGTTGGTGTCGGTATGTGGTCCTATCGTCCGGGATGCACGAAGCGACACACAGCCGCGGCGGAAGCGGAAGCAGTGCAGCCAGGACCGTGGTAACGACGGAGGGTGAGCGCGATGGGATTTCGCAGCTACAAGGGGAACACAATCTCCGAGAACGGCTGGCGCATCTGCGATACCGGCGAAATCGTCAAGCCGCTGGTGCCCGGCACCGACAACGTGCGGCCGGAGGTGCGCCGGGGCGCGGCGGCGACGATCCTGATTGCCTGGGCGGCGCTCTGGCACCGGCGGGTCTGGCGAATCGACAGCTACCGGCCCCGCGACTACTGGGGATTCAGCTGGGACAACGATATAGCCAACAGCAACCACCTGAGCGGGACGGCCGTGGATCTCAACGCCACCCGGTTGCCCTGGAAGGTGCGGGCGTCGGTGAACATGCCGGCCGACAAGATCGCCGCGGTCCGGCAGATGCTCACCGAGTTCGAGGGCACGGTATTTTGGGGTGAGGACTGGGCCACCAAGGACCCGATGCACACCCAGATCAACCTCCCCGAGGGTGACACCCGCCTGGATGCCTTCGCGACCCGGCTCGAAAACGGCTACCTCTGGGTGTATGGGCCACCCGACCTGGACGCGTTCCCCCTCCCGGCGGGGTACTACTACGGCCCGCTCGACGGACCCGCCGAATCGATCAGCGGCCTGTTCCCCACCGACCCGCAATCCTGGAAGGACGGCCTCAGGCGCTGGCAGAAAACCTGCGGCATACCGGAAACCGGAATCTGGGACACCGGCACCGCCCGCGCGGCAACGGCGCTGCAGATCGCGAACGGATGGCCGGTGACCGGCTATGTGTTCGAGGGCGAATGGAATGTCGTGATCCGCCACGGGCAACGCCCGGATCTCGGCGGACCGGTCACCCCGCCGACACCGCCGGTGGTGCGCGGCAAGACCTGGGCGGATGTGTCGCAGTATCAGATCACCCCGGTCACCGACGCGTACCCGTACGACATCTTCTGTTTCCGGTCCAACAGCGGGAACATGCGGGATACGAAGTTCGCGGCGAACCACGACTGGGCGGTGCGTGCGTGTCAGGACGGCCGGCTGCGGTTCTTCATCGTGTACTGGTTCTTCCGGCCCGGTCAGGCGAACATCGACTTGCTGATGCAGATGGTCACCGAGCAGGGCGGGCCGCATCCGCGGATGGTCGTCATGGCCGACGTCGAGGACGCGGCCGGGGCGATCACCGGGGACCAGTCGGCGGAGGTCAACGACGAGATCCGGCGGGCACGCGAATGGCTCGGCGAGCGGCGGGTGATCGGCTACTGGAACCCGGTGTCGAACGCGGACCTGTGGCGCACCCGCCCACCAGGTCTCCGGTTGGTCACCCCCAGCTACGGCCGGGAGCCCGGATCGCCGAAGATCAAGCCGGACGGCTATTTCGCGCACCAGTACACCGACAACGGCCCGTGCCCACCGTTCGGCCGCTGCGACCTCAACTACACCCACCTGAGTACCGACGAACTCGACGCGATGCTCGGCCTGGGGCAAAGCCCCCCGCCCCCGCCTTCGGTTCCGGAACCGTTCCCGATCGACGACGCGGCGCTGTGGGACTACATCGCCGGGGAGGTTCTCGGCCGATGAC
Organism: Rhodococcus koreensis; assembly: GCF_900105905.1. Classification (GTDB taxonomy): domain Bacteria; phylum Actinomycetota; class Actinomycetes; order Mycobacteriales; family Mycobacteriaceae; genus Rhodococcus_F; species Rhodococcus_F koreensis. Next base: position 484,904 of record NZ_FNSV01000005.1, read on the forward strand.
ACTGGTGCGGTCATGAAAATCAGGGATCTCACTCCGGTGCCGCAGTTCGGTGTCGGCGGGACCGACCTGGGCATCCCGGTCCGGGTGCCCACGGGAGAGATCGGATTCTTTTTCGGTGACACCTTCGCCGAGAACCGGGTCGGCGGCCCCGGCTGGCGCAGCCCGGTACTGCTCTACAGCCACACCCACGACCTCGATGACGGGGTGCGGTTTCACCGCGCCGCCGGGGGCAACCCCGCGAAACAGCTCTGGGACTACCCGCACAACAACCCGGAGTTCAGCACCGTGCTCCCCACCGACGCGATCGTGATCGGCACCCGGATCTACCTGCACGTCCTCGTGGTCCGGGGCCTGCCCGACACGCGGTGGACCGAGATCCAATACTCCGACGACAACGGCGAGACCTGGACCCACGGCGGACCCAAGGCCCGGTGGGAAGGATGGGAATTCGGCGGTCACCGCCGGATGCTGACCTGGGAACGCGGCGGGGACGGGTTCGTCTACGTAATGACCACCGGCGGCCTCGAACGTGACAAGAACGTGCTGCTATTCCGCTGCCCCGAGGACCAGCTGCTGAACCGAGACTTCTACGAGCCCTGGGGATTTCGCAACGGTGCCTGGGCATGGGGCAATCCACCCACCCCGATCCTGCCGGTCGGCTCCAAGGTCGGGGAGCTGTGCCTGCGCCGAATGCAGAACAACTGGGTGCTCAGCTACTTCAATGAAGCCGAATACAACATCACCATCCGCGTCGTCGGGCAGATCACCGACAACTGGCACACCGCTCCCACGTTCCGGCCGGTGAGGGGACCGTCGGGGAATGGCGGCCCGGACGTCGTGGCCCGCCTGTACGGCGGATACGTGCACCCGGACAGCACATTCGACAACTTTCACATCATCGTGTCCGAATGGGCCGAATCCGGATGGCCGTACCGGGCCATGCAGTTTCGGGTACAGGTACAACCCGCAGTACCGATCGAGGAGGACGAACACATGAGTGCACGCGAAGTCGCCGCCGCGTTCCGGGACGACCACCCGGTCGCCCTCTACGACGGATCCGGCCGCAAGCTCGATCTGCGAGAGGCCATCGCCGAGATCTTATGGAAGGAGGTCACCAACCTCGGTCTCGAAGGCCGCCCGGTGCCGGCGGACCGCAAGGACGATCAGTTCGGCCACATCCTGTCCACTCACGCCCTGGCCGAGCAGAACAACAAACTACTCCGGGCACTGTGTGAGAAGGCGGGCATCGACGTCGACGAGGTCCTCACCTGAACGGTCCGGATCAGACCTGGAATCGCCTTGCTGCTAGCGACATTCGTTCACAGGGGGACTCGGCCGCGCCGGGATCGGGGTCAGCACCGTGTCGGGGCGGGCTCACCCCGGAATCGTGCCGCGATGAACTCGTACGCATCCGGGAAACCGACCACCGCGGTGGTCATGTGCTCGGAGATGTCGTACGGCACGAACGTCAGCCTCGCACCCGCCGCGCAGTACCGGTGCGCCACCTCCGCCACCGAATCGAACGGGGTGAGCCCATCGAGCGTGCCGTGCCACATGTACACCGGCGCCGTGGGCACCCCCTCGAAATAGCGGAGGCTGTTCTCCCGCAACACCTGACGCGCCGCCGAACTCGCCATCAGACTCCTCGACGCGGCCAACTGCCCGGCGTTGCGGAACGCGCCGTGGAACAGCAGGAACCGCCGGCACTCGTTGCTCATCCAGTCCCGCAACCACAGACCGGTCTCGTTGAGTTGCGAGGACACCGGCAACCGATCCGGGTACTCCCGCTCGAGGCCGATCGCCGCCGCGAAGGCCAGCCCGAACCCCGGGTGCGGGTTGAACCCCAGCCCCTCGGCCATCTGCTCGAGATCGGCCGGAACTCCGCCCTGCACCACCGCCGCCAGCGTCAGCTCCGGCGCGTAGGTCGGGGCGAGCGCCGCCGCCCAGGCACTGGCCATTCCCCCACCCGAGTAACCCGCCAGGGCGACGGGACTGTTCGTCAGGCCCAGTTCGGTCACCCGCTGCACCGCACGGACACTGTCCAGGGTGATCATGCCGCCGAGCTTGGCGGCACCGTACGCACCGGTCGGGCCGAGGTGATCGGGCACCGAGACCGCCCACCCCCGCTGCAGACCCAGCAACATTCCCGGCGATTCCTGCATCTCCAGGTTGAACAGCGCCCGCGAGGGCGCGCACTTGGTTCCCAACGAGTTCACGATCGCCTGATACGACACCAACGGCGGATTCGCCACACCCCGGGGCAGGAGCACCGTGGTGACCGCCAGAATCGGGTTGCCGGCCGAGTTCGTCGACCGGAACGCGACCTGCCACCCGTCGGAGTTGGCGTACATCCAGGTGTCGATCCGCCGCGTCCGCACCACATCACCCGGCGCCGTGGCCCCGAGATCGGCGGGAGCGAGGTAGAACGGATCCGGGTCCGGCCACGGATACAGCGGTTCCGCGCTCGCCGGCACCGGAACCATCATTGCGAGGAAGAGGACACCGAGCACCGCCGCCATCAAGACCCTGAAACCTCGCCGCACCACGTCCTGCTCCCTCTGCGCCCCCTCGTCAGGACACGGTGACTGTATCCGCGCGGGCACCCGCACCGTTACCGGCTCGATCCGCGGCGACCTCAGCGACAGGGCCTAGCGAACACCCGCGTGCAGGTTTCCGCATCCCGCTTCATGCCAACGCTCACCAGCCGCGTCGCCGTGGTGCGGCGACCCGTCAGCCCTGACACCGTCCCCATCAGAACTTCTCGGTGAGGATCATCTCCAATACCCCCGTGCCCGCCGGGACCACGGTGCAGGGCGGCGGTGTCGCCGCCTGTGCGGGATCGAGCACACCCATCACCAGTTGCAGGGTGTACTCGTCGTAGGGCATCCGGAAATGCCCGGACTGATTGGACGGGCACAGGTCCCCGATCATCATGTTCGTCGCCGACCCGTCGCGCAACGCGATATTGGTCGCCGGCTGAATGACCTCGTCGAGCCGCGAGCCGATCGTCGTGTACCGGGTCCCCGGCACGGTGTCACCCCCGCCGTTGAGGTCGGCCAGGAACGATGATCCCTGGGCCTGCTGCTCCAACGCGGGCGACACCAAGTCCGGGGGGATTGCCCTTCTCGCCCGGTGCATGCCGCCGGGCGTCTGCTCGAGGACCGGAACGAGACCGAACAGGGTGCCCCCGTATGTCGGTGAGGCGAGACCGATCCACTGATCGACTATGGCTGCACCACCGAGCCGGTTGACGTAATAGCGGGCCACCGTCGCTCCTTGCGAGTAGCCGACGATATTGACCTCGGCGGCGGCGGTCGCGGCGCGGACGGCAGCCACGAACTGTGCCAGCTGGCCGGCGCTGACCGTCATGTCCTCGGTTCCGTAGTTGTCGCCCCCGGGCTCGCCGCCGTAATTGAGCGCGAACACGCAGTACCCCGCGGCGGCCAGTCGCGGACCGAGAGCTGCCCAGTCCGAGTACGCGTTCGAGTCCGTGCCGTGCACCAGCACCACCGGCCTCGGATGGTCGTCGGTGGGGATACAGGTGAAGTCGTTGACGCCGGGCGGCACCGATCCCGGGTGCTGCCGCGCGTACCGGGCGGCATCGGGATGCTCGCTCTGGGCGGGACCGGCTCGGTCCGGGACCTGCCATACCGAGCTCGCCCCGGGTAGGTCCGGAACCTCCTCCGCCGCCGCGACCGGCGCCCAAAGAAGGCCCGCGGCCAACCCGACACCCGCGGCCGCCCACCTCATCTGTCGATATGCCCGCATCCTGCCGCTCCCTGCCCTGCCTCCACGGCCCGAACATTCGTGCCGACACCACTACCCGAGCACCCCGGAACCGGGTCGGCTCCGGGGACAGTGTGGAATACATTGAGCGCAAACGCTATTAGGTCAACCGTCCAGTTACGCTGGGTCGCATGCCATCCGGGAACACTCCAACAGTGCAACCATTGGCGCATCCGACGAGGCCATCCTGCGGGTTCGATCACTACCGCCCAGTAATGTGACGTATGCCACAGCTAGCGTTGCGGAGATGCCTTACCCTGCTGAGAAACACACACCCCATAAGGCTTCCCCAAGAATCGACACACAGAGTGAGTCGGAACCCGCGCCCACTCGATGAGGTGCGGTCGCCATGACCACAGAACAGCTGGTCCGCAACCCCATCGTCACGGGCCGGGTCACCGCCGATATCGCCAGCCAGTCGCCCCGAGACGTTGTCGCGGCAATGTTCTCGTTCGACCTCGACGACGGGAAGGTCGACCTCGACGCAGTCGAACGGATCCGAGAGCGCGAATTCGACGACTGGATTTCCGCCACCGCCCAGTCCGGCCTCTTCTCCCCGCAGGAGATCGAGGCCCTGGCCCGGTCATGGCACGCCGACCCCCGGTCGCTGTTCGAGGCGCTCCTCACCGACGCCGACGACATGACCCGCAAGCGCTACGAGATCGCCTGGGACTCGCTCGACGAGGCCGACTCACTCGAATACGCCTGACGGTGGCGACAACCGACGATGGAACGCCTGATAGCCAACACACCCACCCACAATGAGCGACGAAAAACGTTGAGGTGAACGGCAAGGGAGGACGGAACCCGATGACGAACTCGACCGTTCCAGACCAGTTGCTGCACGCCGTACAGGACCGCACCACCGAGATGCGCCGATGGTTGGAAACCGACAACAACAGCGAAACGCTGATGGCGCACCTCCAACACGAGCCGGTCGACGCAGCGTGGCTGCGCACCTATCAGCGCCTGGGTCGCGACCTCATGTCGGCCGTCGGAAACGCGCAGGAGCAGTTGCCGCGCCGTCGATGAACGCCGACCAGGCCTGTGCGCTCGAACGGGTACGGGACACGCGCGCGGTCTGTCGAACTGTCACGCCCGCCGAGCACACAACGGTTTTCAGTTGGGCCGACTGACAACCACCCCTCAGCAACGGCCGAGACCTGAAGTCCCGTTCATCAATCCATCGGGAGTCGGGCGACCACTGCTCAAACTCTGTCAAGGCGAGGGTGTCGTGTTCGTCGTAGTCGGCGAGCAGTGTGATGAAGTCCCACTCCCGGCCCTCGCGTCTCCCGGAACTAGCGGGGCGGGTCATCGGTGAGCCCTCCGATGTCGGGGCGCCGACACCTTGCGCCTGAATCCCCCGTTCCTGGGGTGCGCTGGGGACGACGTCCTGGGGCCAGTCGGCCTCAGAGGGGGCCACGCCGAACATCATGCGACGAACCTCCACATCGGGTATGCATATGCAGGGCGTCGTTCAATCCCATTCAGGACGGTTCACGACAGCCGTCCCGTCGATGATCTCGGTACTCGAAGGGCAGGCGAATGGCCACCCAGAAGCGGGCGGAAGTCACTCGTCGCGCATTGCTGTACGCCGCGGCCGAGGTGTTCACCCGCCACGGCTACGCAGACACGAAGCTGAGCGAGATCCTCACCCAGGCCGTGGCCACCAAGGGGGCGCTGTACTTTCACTACGCCTCCAAGGAAGAACTGGCCCGCGCCGTCATCGAGGAAGGCACGAGGCGGTTCACTGCCGTGTGCACCCCGTATCTCGACTCCGCCACGCCGGCATTCGAGGCCATGCTCGGGATCTCCTTCGTCACGGTCGACGCCGCCCTCAACGACGCGGTGATGGGGGCAACCTTCCGCCTCATCACCGAAATGGGCGACTACCGCAGTTCCGAGACGGACACCTTCGCGACCTGGATATCCACCTACCAACTCCTGGCCCGCCGAGCAATCGACGAGGGTGACCTGCGCGAGGACACTGATCCGGACGCTGTCGGTCAGCTCCTGGTGGAACTCTTCGCCCGGGGCACGCCTCCTGGCGACGGCCACCGACAACCCCGCCGCCCTGCCGACGCGGACGGCGATGGCGTGGGATCTGCTGCTCCCGGTGCTGGTGACCACCCCGAAAGTCGACTACTTCCGACAATTCCTCACCCGGAGGCTGCCCACGGTAGGCCTGCCATGAAGGGTGCTGCGGCAGGAAGCTTCGTCTGAAATGCGGCCTGACCGCCACCGAACGCAGCCACGGCAACCGCAGACCGGACCTCGCGCACTGGTCCGCGCCACCCGACGCGGGGTCAGTGGCCGCGTTCGCATTGACCCGATTTTCTCCCCACCGCGATCACTCGGATATTCCTGTGGCACACCACCGTCTAACAAAGTCCTACTGGGAAGGCACGCCGGGTCCCGCATGTGGTCGGCTACATCCCGAACCGGCCTGCCGGCAAACTAGTGGAATTGGATCGCTTCCACGACATCGCCGAACTGTTCTTCGACATCGTCGAAGGTGAAGAACAGGCCTGGATTTCCGAGCCCTGGACAACCTCCCTCGCTTCCGATGCGCATTACCTACTCGCCGTGGACAAGGGCGGTCCCCCATCGTCGACTCGTGGTCACGTCCGTCCGCGACGGCCGGCAGCTCGACTATCGTGTGGTCGCCTTCGGGGACAATCCCCAGAATCTTCCGGAGCGGACCGGTTCGGCATCGGTCCGACACCCGGCAGAGGCCGCGGCGATCCTCGTCGACCCGCCGCTCCCAACGCACGGTCGGGACGACGCCGCGTGAGCCACGGAGATGCACCGTGACCCACGCGCCCACACTTCGGTCAGTTCGTCTCGAAGGCGGCGTAGCCGTTGGCCTTGATCTTGTCCCACCGCGCGAAGTACTGGGGAACACCGCCCGAGTAGTTGAGCATCTGCGCAGGCTTACCGGGCACATTCGCGCCCCAGTACCACGAGCGGGCTTTCGTGAACATCGAGTTGACGAACAGTTCGTCGACGTGTGCACGCCACTGCTTCTCCGATTCTTCGGTGTTCTCGAATCGTGTAATGCCGTTGTCGCGCAGGTGCTGGAGGAACTCGACGACGATCTCACCTTGGTACTCGGCGGAGGTCGGGCCGTTGCAGAAGCCGGATGGACTCTGGGGGCCGTAGAGGAACATCATGTTCGGGAACCCGCGGGTGGACAGGCCCATGCAGGTGTCGACGCCGGACTTCCACTTGTCCTGGATACTCAATCCGTCGACGCCGGTGATGTCGATGGCCATGATGCCGCCGCTGTTGTTGTCGAAGCCCGTGGCCAGTACGAGCAGGTCGCATTCGATGACGCCGTCGTCGGTCTCGATCCCGTGGGGCAGCACCCGGCGGATCGGGGTCAGGTTGGAGTCGATTACCTCGACGTTGCTCTGGTTGATGACGTCGAAGTAGTCCTGCTCGAGGGAGGGGCGCTTGACGCCGTAGGGGTGCGGCGGTGTCTCGGGCGCCACGATCGCGGCCTTCTTCGGATCGGTGACCCGCTCGAGGACCTTGTTGCGCCAGAAGTCGTAGAACGTGCGGTTGGCGTCCTCGTCGACGAGGATGTCCTGGAAGTTTCCGAGCCACATCTCGAAACCACCCTCCGCCCACATCTTCTCGTAGATCGCGTCGCGTTCCTCCATGCTCAGGTCGGCGGCGTTCTGCGGCAGAAAGTCGAAGTCGAATCCAGCAAAGGCCTTGTAACGTGCCTCGAACCGCTCGGGCAGTCCCTTCCGGAACTGTTCGTTGTCGTCGTGCGTGAGTGCACGTTGTTGCATAGGAATCGCCAGGTTCGGGGTGCGTTGGAACACCGTGACGTGTTCGGCGACGTGACCGGCTTCCTGGACGACCTGCACGCCGCTGGACCCGGTGCCCATGACGACGACCTTGCGGCCCGTCATGTCGACGCCTTCCTGCGGCCAGCGAGCGGTGTGGTAGCAGTCGCCGGCGAACAAGTCGAGCCCCTCGAGGTTCGGATACAGCGGCTTGGCACCGAATCCGGTCGCGACGATCACCTGACGCGCATTCTGCACCTTGCCGTCCGCGGACCGCGCGGTCCACTGCCGGGTCTCCTCGTCCCATGTGCAGGACTCGGCGAAGGTGTCGAACACGACGTCGCGGGTGAGATCCAGTTGTGAGTCGACATATTCGAAGTAATTTCGGACTCCGTCGTGCCCTGGATACAGTTCAGCGAAGTCGTACTTCTTCCACAGGTCTTTGTGCGAGAACTGGTAGATCTGCCCTGTGCTGTCGGTGCGCGCGCCGGGATAGCAGTTCCACCACCAGATTCCGCCGAGTCCGCCAGCGGCGTCCCAGACCTTGGCGGTGAAGCCGAGGTCGCGAATCCGGTCCAGCGCATACAGGCCGGAGAAGCCTCCACCGATGATCAGGACGTCGAGCACGTCGTTGTTCGAGTGTTTGCCGGTGCGGGTGGCCGTGTCGGCCTGGGATGCCGTCATGTCGTTCCTCCTCGAGATTTCCCGGGACGTGTATTCCCGCCCGGACACTTAAGACGTTAGAAGCGATCGTGTGATGTGAAGTGTCCGAAATCGAATCACGGACACACGCCAGGTTGCATCCACATATTCAGTGCCAGAACGTTATCCGGGTTCAGAATCCGAGATCGCGGCCGATCAGTTCCTTCATGATCTCGTTCGAACCCGCCCAGATCCTCGAGACGCGCGCATCCCGCCACGCCCGCGCCACCCGGTACTCATTCATGTAGCCATAGCCACCGTGCAGCTGCACGCAGTGGTCAATCACCCGGTTCTGCACGTCGGCGGTCCACCACTTCGCCTTCGCCGCATCGACGGAGGTGAGCTCACCGGCCGCGTGCGCCGCGACGCACTGATCGACATACGCCTGCGTGACCTCGATCTGCGTCACCAGGTCGGCGATCAGGAACTTGTTGTGCTGGAAGGTTCCAATCGATTGGCCGAACGCCGTTCTCTCCCGGCAGTAGTCGACGGTCTCGACGAGGATCTGCGCAGCATGTGCGAGGTTGGAGACGGCACATCCCAATCGTTCCTGGGGTAGGAACGACATCATGTGAATGAACCCGCGATCGAGCTCACCGATCACGTGGGCGTCGGTGACCCGCACGTTGTCGAGGAACAATTCTGCGGTGTCCGCTTCGTCCTGGCCGACCTTGTCGAGTTTACGGCCACGCTCGAATCCGGGCAGGGACGTCTCAACGCCGAAGAGAGTGATGCCCTTGGCCTTCTTCTCCGGCGAGGTCCGCGCCGCGATCACCACCAGATCCGCCGAATACCCATTGGTGATGAACGTCTTCGCACCCGACAGCAACCAGCCGTCGCCGTCGCGAACTGCAGTGGTCTTGAGCGCAGCCAGGTCCGAACCTCCGGCGGGCTCGGTCATGCCGATTGCAGTGAGCACCTCACCCGAGCACACTCCCGGCAGCCACCGAACCTTCTGCTCGTCGGTGGTCAGCTGCACCAGATATGGCGCCACGACGTCACAGTGGATACTGACACTCGACGCCAGAGCTGCGTTGACCTTGGCCAACTCCTCGATGAGCACCGCGTTGAAGCGGTAGTCGCCCGCGTCGCCACCTGTGTACTCGGCCGGGACTTCGAGACCGAGCAGATCGTGTTTGCCGGCTTCGAGCCAGAAGTCCCGGGGCAGCGCTTTATCGGCCCGGATGTGCTCGGCGCGCGGTTCGAAATACCGCACCAGGAACTGACGGACGGAGTCCCGGTAGGCCTCGTGGTCGTCGCCGTAGACTGTGCGTTTCATCGTTGATCATCCCTTCGGGTCGGTCCGACGTCACCGCCTGATGAGGTGGCGCGAGGAGCCGGGTAACCGAGGGTCGCCCGTCCTGCGCCCATCGTGTCCGCTCCGAGCCGGACTGGGATGTCCCGATATGCGACAGGGGCTCCCGAGGTCAGGATCCGAAGCGTTCGTTCTCCAGACCGAGCGCGCGAATCTCGCGGTACAGCGTCGACCGCGCGACCCCGAGCCGATCTGCGGCGAGGGACTTGTTGCCGTCGGCTTCGTCGAGGGCACGCACGATCGTTTCCCGCTCGCTGCGTTCGAGGGAGGTGAGCTGTCGACCCGACCCGAGTGCGCGATAGTCGTCAGGGAGGTGCTCGAGTCTGATGTCGAACCCCATCGACCTCGAGACAGCCGTCGACAGCACGGCATCGAGCTCGCGGACGTTGCCCGGCCAGTGGTGGGCGATCAGCGCTCGATGCGCGGCCGGCTGCAGTTGCGGCGTGGGACGCTCTGGGAGCTGGGCGGTGAGGAGCTCCCGCGCGAGGTCGTCGAGGTCCTCGATCCGCTGCCGCAATGGCAGCACGGACACGCTCCGGCGCACGTGGGTGTCGAGCTGGTGGCCACCGCCCGGTGCGGTCGCGGTCGCAGTCGCGACCAGCGGCGCGGCCATCTCGGCGGCGGCGTCCAGCAGCCGGCGCGTGGGAGCGACCGCGTCGCCCGATACCTCGTCCACGTGCTCGACGATCCACGGGGCATTGTTTGACAGGCGTGCGCGCAGGTCCGCGACAGCGGTCGGAGTCAACGTGGAACCGTCGATCACGAAGACATCGCCACCGCGCCCCTACCGCTGCTGGATGTGCCGGGCGACATGCGACTTGCCGACCCCGGACTCGCCGGTCACCAGGACCGGACCCACCGTGCCCGCGATCTCGCCGATGCGGCTTTGCAGCCGGTACGTGGCCAGACTACGGCCGACGATCCGCCCCACGGGCTCGACGGAAGGACCCCGATGCGACGCGGGAGCTACGGCCGTCCGAGGGCGGAAGTGCGCGGAGGAAGCCATCGGACGCAGTTCGAGAATCGCACTGAGCGAATCTCCCGATTCGCCTACCCGACGGGCATGAACCCGCACGTCGATGCCCTCAGCGAAGCGCAGTGGGCCCTCCCATTCCTGCCTGGTGCCCAGGTGGCTGCTGATCCAGTCCCAGATCATCATCTGGTCGGTCGAGTTCATCAGCCGCGACGCCGTCGGAGTCGCGATCACGGTGTCGCGGCCATCGCCACCACCGCGGCGTTGCCGCGGCGCTTGCTGCGCATGTATTCGCGCAGCAGAACCTGCTCGCTTCTCGCGGACTGAGCGAAGAGCCGCTCTTCGACGTCCCGGACAGCGGAGAGGATCAGCGGGGCCATCAGGTCGCTGACCTGGTCGATGTTGCACGTGATGTCGAGGATGCCCGTTACCATGCGTGAGACCGGGTCGACGATCGGCGAGCCGACGCACACTAGCGACTGCAGGGACTCGAGCATGTGCTCGTCGCCGCGCACCCGGAAGGCTTTGCGTTCCTCGAGCGCGGTGCCGATGCCGTTGGTACCCGCGTACTGTTCGGAGAACATGAAACCCGGCGCGACCTGGGCGCGGTCGAGACGCCCGAGCAGGGATCTCACCCCCCGTGCGCCGGTCGACGATGGTGGCGTCCTGATCGGCCAACAGAATCGTCACCGGCACATCCGCGAGCTGCTCGGCCAACCGATCCACCACGGGGCGTGCAGCACGGACGAGCTTCGAGTCGGTGCGCGTGTCGTCGACGAACCGCAACCGAGAGCCGTCCGCCGCCGCCCCGATCGCACGGCACCGGCGCCACGACTGCTCGATCTCCGGCCGCAACCCCAATGGAGCACCCTCGTGCGCGTCGATGTCACGATCATCCACCAGCGCGCGGATCCAGTCGGTCACCACACATCACCATCTCGGAACACATCGCAGCCAGTACCCCCATTATGTAACCGAGGTCACATCAGCTGTGAGTGTCCCAGAACGCTACACCTCGACGCCCGCGCGCCACCGCTGCCGCATCCGCGCCTTGTCGAGCTTGCCCACCGACGTCTTGGGGACCTCGTCCACCCGCACGAACGTGTCCGGAAGCCAGAATTTCGGCAGGGTCGCCGCCAGATGCGCCCGCAGTCCGTCGTCGGAGACGTCGTCGGTCAGCCGGACCCACGCGACGGGGCGTTCCTGCCACGTCTCGTGCGGCACCGCGATGACAGCGGCCTCGAGCACGGCCGGGTGCAGCAGCAGCGTGTTCTCCAACTCGACGGAGGAGATCCACTCCCCGCCGCTCTTGATGAGGTCCTTGACCCGATCGCGGATCTCGACCTGACCGTCGGGGTGGATCACCGCGACGTCGCCGGTCCGCAACCAACCGTCGTCGAACGCGTCGCCGGTACGGTCGTCGTCGAGGTACGTGCCGGTCACCCACGGTGAGCGAGCTTCGAGCTCACCGGTGGTGAACCCGTTCCACGGTAGACTTCGCCCGTCCTCGTCGACGATGCGCACCTGGAACAGCGGCAGGGGCCGCCCCTGGCTCGCCGGGACGTGACTGAAGGTCCCCATCGGCGAGGTCTCGGTCATACCCCACCCGTTGACGGTCGAGACTCCGTGCGCGGCCCACCAGTTCACCAGCCCCGACGGCGGTACCTGACCGCCCAGCCACAGGGTGTGCACGCTCCCGAGGTCGTAGCGGGCGGGCTCGGCGTCGAACCGCTCGCGCATGAGCGCGGCAACGGCCGGTGCACCGACGACCACGTCCGGGGTCTGCTCCGTCGTGATCCGCAGCAGCTCGGCCGGCGAGGGGTGCGGCCCGGGAAGGACGAGACGGGCGCCCTGCAGCACCCCCGCGTGTGGAACACCCCAGCTGTGGACGTGGGACATCTGCGTGGCCAGCAGATACGAGCGTGACCCCTCGATCGCGACACCACCGGACGCACTGATCGCCAGGGCATGCAGCACGGTGCTGCGGTGGCTGTACACCACTCCCTTGGGCAACCCGGTGGTACCGGAAGTGAAGCAGATCGACGCAGCGGTGGTCTCGTCGAACTCCGGAAACTCCTCGATCGGTTCGGCATCGTGCAGGAGCCGATCAAACGACCACCACGTCACCGTCGCAGACAGTGCGCGATCGATGCCGTCGAGAGTGCCGAAAACGACCACGTGCCGGATGCGCGGCAGGCGCGGGAGGACTTCGGTGAGCACCGGCAGCAGGTCGGCGTCGATCAGGACCACCTCGTCCTCGGCCTTGTCCATCGTATAGGCGATGTGGTCGGGCGACACCCGGTGGTTGACAGTGTGCAGGATCGCCCCGGACGCCGGAACGGCATAGTAGGCAACCAGGTGTCCGAAGGTGTTCCACGCCAGCGTCGCAACCCTCGTCCCGAACCCGATTCCCAGGTCGTCGAACGCACCGGCGAACCGGCGGGTGGCCGCGCCGAGATCGCGGTAGGTGAACTCCCGGTCGCCGCGGCCGGCGTCGCATGAAACCCCGACCCGGTCGGCGAAGACGTTCTCGGCGTGCCACAGCAGCGAGCTGATCAGCAGTGGACGATCCATCATCGTGGCGAGCATGGCGGTATTCCTCCGGATCCGGTGGGTGAGCGTGCGACCAGCGTCCATGCCGAACCGCCCTGCAGACCGTCCGAATTCGCGACAGCACCCGGATCCACACGCCGCTCTGCAACGCACTGTTGCGTTGTGGGACACCCACACCACAGCGCACGTCGCGAGACTGGGCTCACACCACCCGTACGTGTCAATCGACCTTCGACGGATGGCACGGCACGTGGCACGAGCAGAACCCAGGAAAGAGGTACCGACATGTCCGATCCTCAGCTCACCGAGATCGCGGCGGGCTTCACCTACACCGAGGGACCCCGCTGGCATGAGGCCGGCTGTGGTTCGTGGACTTCTACACCCACTCGGTCAACGTCGTGAACGCCGACGGATCCATCGAACGGGTCTGTACCGTCGACCACCAGCCCTCCGGTCTCGGCTGGCTCCCCGACGGACGCATGCTCGTCGTCTCGATGAAGGACCGCAAAATCCTCCGCAGAGAACCCGACGGCTCGCTCGTCGAACACGCCGACATCTCCGTCCACTGCCGCGGCTACGCCAACGACATGGTGGTCGCCGCGAACGGACAGGCATACGTCGGCGAATTCGGGTTCGACCTCATGGGCGGCGCCGACCACGAGCACGGCGTCGTCGTCCTCGTCGACACCGACGGCACCTCCCGCGTGGCCGCCGACGGGCTGTCCTTCCCGAACGGCATGTGCATCTCCCCGGACGGAAAGACGCTCTACGTCAACGAACTGTTCGGCAACCGCATCTCCAGGTTCGACATCGCAAGTGGCGGAACACTCGGCCACCGAGAAGATTTCGCCTCCTTCGGAGACCTCGGCGACGAACCGAACGTCGAGAAGCGGCTCGCGGCATGCACGATCGCCCCCGACGGCCAGGCCCTCGACGCCGAGGGCGCTATCTGGATCGCCGACTGCGTCAACCAACGCGCGGTCCGATTGGGTGAGGGCGGAGTCGTCCTCGACGAGGTGAGCACCGCACCGCTCGGCGTGTTCGCGGTCGCCCTCGGCGGAGACGACGGACGAACCCTGTTCCTCTCCGTCGCACCGGATTTCGACGAGGCCAAGCGCAGTGCCGCACGGGAGGCCAAGGTCTTCTCGACGACCGTCGACGTTCCGCACGCAGGAAGGCCGTGACCATGCTGAATACACGTTTCACCGAGATTTTCGGTGTCGAACACCCCGTTGTGTGCGGGGGTATGACCGGCGTGGGCACCGCGGAGCTGATCTCCGCCGTCGCCGAGGCCGGCGGACTCGGGTTCCTCACCGCATTGACCCAACCCACACCCGAAGCACTCACCGCCGAGATCGCCCGGTGCCGCGAGATGACCGACAAGTCGTTCGGCGTCAACCTCACTCTTCTCCCGACGGTCAATCCCGTCCCCTACGACGAGTACCGCGCTGCAATTATCGACAGCGGCATAACTATCGTCGAGACCGCCGGCAGCAATCCCCAGGAGCACGTCGCCGCGTTCAAGGCCGCAGGAATCAAGGTCATCCACAAGGCGGTGGCAGTTCGGCACGCCGTGAAGGCCCAATCAATGGGCGCCGACGCGGTGAGCATCGACGGGTTCGAGTGCGCCGGCCACCCCGGCAACGAGGACATCCCGGGGCTCATCCTCATCCCCGCCGCGGCCCGCGTCCTCGACATCCCGATCATCGCCAGCGGCGGGTTCGCCACCGGGGACGGGCTCGTAGCAGCACTCGCCCTCGGGGCTTCCGCGATCAATATGGGCACCCGGTTCGTCGCGAGCGACGAAGCGCCCGTGCATCCGAACGTCAAGGCCCAGATCGTCGCCAACGACGAACGCCAGACCATCCTCGTGTTCCGGGAGTTCCGCAACACCGCTCGTGTGGCCCGGAATTCGATTTCCGAGGAGATCGCAACCCTTTCGGCCCGGCCGGGCGCAGAATTCGCCGATGTCGCGCACCTCGCATCCGGGGTACGCGGACGCACCGAGGTGTTGCAGAACGGCGACATGGACGGCGGAATGTGGTGGGCTGGCCAGTCCCAGGGCCTCATCGAGACCGTCCTGCCCTGTAAGACGATCATCTCGGACATCGTGAGCGACGCCGAAGCCGCCATCCGCAGGATCGCCGCCGACCTCACCTGACATGTAGGCAAGGAACAATCATGGAATACACCACCATCCGCCACGAGATCGAGGACGGCATCCTCACTGTCGTGCTCGACCGTTCCGACCACCTCAACGCATTCACCGTCGAGATGGCCGACGAACTCGAGCACACCTTCGTGTCGGTGAACGATAACGACGAGGTCCGAGCGGTGATTGTCACCGGGGAGGGACGCGCGTTCTGCGCCGGCATGGACCTGTCGAGCGAAGGAAACGTGTTCGGTCTCGACGAGTCGAAGACGCCGTCCCTCGCCGACATGCACGATCTCGGCGACCCGGGGCTGCACCGAATCCGCGATACCGGTGGCCGTGTCACTCTTGCGATCCACGCCTGCCGGAAACCGGTGATCGCCGCGATCAACGGTGCGGCCGTCGGGATCGGAGCGACCATGACGTTGGCGATGGACGCGCGCCTGTTGTCGAACAGGGCGCGGTTCGGGCTGGTGTTCGGCAAACTCGGGATCGTGCCGGAAGCGTGCTCGACGTGGTTTCTGCCCCGGCTCGTCGGCATGCCCGCGGCACTCGATCTGGTGTACCGGGCCGACATCCTCGACGCCGACGCCGCACACGCAGTCGGGCTGGCGCAGGCCGTTTACGAACCCGATGCGCTGCTCGGTGCGGCACGAGCGCTGGCGGACGCGTGGACACGCGACCGGTCGCCGGTGTCGGTGGCACTCATGCGCCAGATGATGCTGCGCAATTCCGCAGCGCCGCACCCGGTAGAAGCTCATCGCGTCGATTCCCTGGCCATGTTCTACACCAGCATCGCCGACGGGGCCGACGGCGTGCGCGCCTTCCTCGACAAGCGCCCACCCAGCTTCCGTGGAAAGGCATCCGAGATGCCGCCGTTCTACCGGGAATGGGTCGATGCCCCAGTCCCGTGAACACCCCACACTGGCCAGCCGGACGGTGGGGATGATGCGATCGTGACGTTATGGGTGCACGCGGGCATCGCAGCATCGGAGGTCATCTGTTGCCACGGCGAAGCACCTCAGTGTGCTGACACTGCGCGGGCTCAAGACCCGATCCGGTTACGCCGATACGCGCCGACGAGCCGTACCGAATCGAAGCGCGCTGAGCGTGCCGCAGAAGCTCTGATCGAGGCGGCCCGTCGCGCGCACGCTCAGGCCGGAACACGCTCAGGCCGGAAACTGAACATGAGGCTCGATACTGGCGGCACTTGCAACGGCGCCCCCGTAAATCCAGGACGATATGTGCGTGCCCGGCTCCGGGTCGTGACATTTCCAGCCGCCTGCCGCCGCCACACCGAGGGCCCAGGTAGAAAAACCAGGTGTGGCGGAACGCTCGGATCAGGAGACCCCGATGCCACGACCATCATCATGGGTGAGGACGACGGCCTCCGCCCTCGGTGAGGAGCTGGCACGCATCGGTCTGACCGTCCCCACCGACCGACTCGAGGACCTGCTCACCGACCGAGTCGCCGCCGCCGTAGCCGAGCAGATGCACATCACCGAACGCACCGCCCGCCGGTACTTCGATCCTCACGCACTGCGCACCCTCGCCCGCGAACTGGCCCTGTGCATCAAGGAAGAGGCACCCGGCGCCGACCTGCTGACCCTGCCCCGCACCATCGCCATGCCCCTGCCCACCTCGGTGCGACGATCGCCGCCCTCGCCGGCACCAACAACGGTCCCGACAAGCCGGCACCAGCGATGGCACTGTTCTCCACCCTCGATGTCCTGACCCGAGACCACGACGGCGACCTCCCCACCGTCCGGCTGCCGAAACCGCTCCTCATGCGAACGGTCCGGCTCGTCGAGAACACCGCCGACCTCGTACACCGGGGCTGCACACTGCCACCAGACGTCGCCGAGGACGTCCGACCCGTTACCGTCTTCGTGGTCCCGTTCCGCGGGACTGCGGTCGCCATGTTCCGTATGACTTCTTGCCCCTGTCTCTCGAATGATCCGGGGGTGGTGTCGCCGAACCTGGTGGCGTCGATGGACCGCTGATAGGGATCCGATCAGCGTAGGAGTCAAGCGGCGGTGGGTTCGACTGGGTGGGCCGAGCCGGGGAACGCCTTCGATTCCTCGTAAGTTTGGCCGGTTCGAAGACAGTGGTAGAGCTGGCCCAGAAGTCGGTTGAAGAGATTGCGCAGTGCGGCGGCGTGCCGATCGCCCTGCGTTCGGCGTCGGTCGTAATGGTCGTTGATCGGGCCTGGTCGCGGGATCGCAGCGAAAGCCCATACGAAGCCCACGGCAGCGAGCCTGTTGTTCTTCACGTGCCGGTGAATCACGCAGATGCTGCGCCCAGACGCCCTGGTCACCGGTGCAGAGCCGGCGAAGGCCTTGAGCCCACGGGCATCGGCGAACCGGCCGCGGTCGTCACCGATCTCGGCCAGTACCCGGGCGCCGGTCGCCTCCCCCAGTCCCGGGAAGCTGGTGCTGACCCGGTGGTCCGGCTCTTGCCGAAACGCCTCGGACGCCGCCCCATTGAGGTCGTCGGCGTTCGCGCATTCAGTATTCAAGGTGCCGAGCAGGGCCCGAGCCTGCCGGCCGAGTGCCTGCTCGACCAGTGCCGGTTGCCGCAACTGCGGGCGGCGGAGCGCGCCGAAGGATGCGGGTGGCGGTGTCGTCGAGCCGACGGCGTCGGCCCGCCCGACGCAGCGCGGTGACGATGCGGGCCTTGGTCAACCGTGCGCCCTGCGCCGGGGTCGGTGTGATGGCGAGTATCGCGCGGGCGTCGGGCGTTGCGAGGTTGGTGTGCCCGCTGCCGGCGAATGCCGCCAGGAAGCCCGGGTAGTACTCGCGCAGGAGTGCCCGCAGCTCCTGCGTGGCCTTGGTTCGCCGCCAGATCGCATCCTGGGCGGCGCGCGCGAGGACCGCGATCGACCGCGCGAGGTCGCTGTCAGCAGGCAATTTTGCAAGTTGGTTCAAGCCCAAATAACTCGGCAAAGTCATGGGACTGTTCACCTCCGCCACCTCACTCGGCACCGTCATCGCCAACACCGTCGTCCCATGGATGATCAACCACTACAGCTGGCACGCCTCCTACCATCTTTTCGGTGCCATCTCGGTCGTGACCGCAGTCGCCTGCTATGTAATCATCCGACCGGGACCGGTCGTCAACCAACGCGCCACGAACCGTGACGGCAAACGCCCCTCCGCCTGGAAGACACTGACCACCAACCGTGACCTGATGCTGCTCTCACTCGCGGGGTTCGGCGGCTTCTGGGGCACATACGGATTCGTCACCTGGTCTGACGCCCTCCTCATCAAAGGACATGGAGTCTCCAGCACCACCGCCGGATTCATCGTGGCCATCTTCGCGGGCGTGGCGGTGTTCAGCAAGCCCCTCATCGGAATGCTCGGCGACAAAGTCGGCAGCGCCCGAAAGCCCGCAATCGTCATCCTCGCGCTGTTCGCCGTGATCCTGATCTTCTTCGGCACCCTGGACAACGTCCCGGCGCTCCTGATTGCGGCACCCGTCCTCGGCCTGGTCGGATACGGATACCTGCCGCTGATCGTCGCGATGATTCCGCGTCTGGTTTCGAGCGGGGTCACGGTACCGCCGCCGGCGCCTCCAACGCCTTCTGGCAGATCGCCAGCACTCTCGTCCCTCTCGCGATCGGCGCGGTCTTCTCCGCCACCGGCTCGTTCCTGGCGGCGTTCTCCGCCCTCGCCGTCGGACCGATGATCGGCGCAGTCGTCCTGTACTTCGTCGACGAGGACGGCGGAAGGATCACGGTCGCCGACCCGGCACCGGAACCTCCCGACACCACCACACACTGATACCCACTTCCCAACGACACGAAGGACTCCCGAGGGAGGCCGTCGTATTGTTGGTTGCAGCGCACTCGGGCGTGATCGTCGTTAGCCAGCGCGGCGGCAAGTTCGCGGGACTCGTCGCTGGTGACGGTGTGTCCGAGTTTCGCGAAATCCAAGGTGCGGACCCGGTAGTCATATCCCTCGTCGGCGTGTTGCGGAACATGACTCCGCCCAAGTCCCGGACGACCGCTGTCTTCGGTGTTCCGTCCGGACGCAGCACGCCCGCGCGCTTCATGATGTCCTGGGCCGTGACGTTCTCGAGCTTCTTGCTGGCTTCGGCCCCCAACTCGTTCGTCTCCCCGGACCGGTATCGGGACGCAGCGGAGCGGGACCGCCCGATCCTGGCAGCAACGACATCGACACCGCCCATGCGTTCGATCGCCGCACCTCGCTGCGCATGCCGGACGACGTCAGCGTGTGGAATGCGACCCTGCTGCGGCAAGCCTCGACGATGCGCCAACGCACCCGCGGTCCACGGCCGAACGCCGCGATCACCTACCTGGCGAGGATGCACCCACTCTGCTGCCGAGGCGTGCAGGTGACACCCTCGTCGTGTACACCTTCCGCGACGCGGTGCGCGCACGTGACCTCGCCGATTGCGCTCGCGTACTATGTCTAGGCCGGTGTCCGGGTCCTATCGTCGCCGAACCTGCACACAGACGTGATCGCCACCAGTAAGCGGTCGGTCATCGGCTCCGCGAATGCTTCCCACGGCTCGACCATCGCCGATGAGGCCGTGGTCATCACCGATGATCCTGACACCGCCGCCGACAACGTGGGTCTACCCGCCGGCAGACGTGGACTCAGACGCCATCGCGATCCCCCATACCCACAGAACCTTCGGCCACCTCCGGCTAGCCCGAACAGACATACAGCCGATTTCGTTGCGGACGCCGAGCACCAGCTCGCCGACCTCGCGCACCCCAATCCCCGAGTCACCACCGATCACGAAATCGTCTCCGCCAGCTGCGCGCCGCACTGCTCCAACTTTGGAACCTTCGAAATACTGCAACCATTACCCGTGTTGAGCAGTGGGAACGACATGTCCCCCAGCAGCGGCTCACCGACATCGCGCCCGGACCTGACCACCCCGCCGCTGCATCCTCGCATTCCGGAAGGGGCTTCCTCGCCGTGGCCGGGCCGTCAGATGGCAGCGGTGAATCGGCAGAGCTCTCTCTTGGGGGCAGCTTGGTGCACCCAGAAAATGCACGGGCCGTGGGCCCTACGACAGATGGCCGTTCACCCGGCGTGGGATACCCCACGGGTTCGCGTCGACGAGTGCGGGAGGCAGATGCGCTTCGTGCACCGATTGGTATGCGACCGGCCGCAGGAACCTCCGAATTGCGGTAGCTCCGACTGACGTGTGAACAGAGTTGGTGGCGGGGTACGGACCACCGTGGTGCTGGGCCCAACTGACGGCGACACCGGTGGGCCATCCGTTCCAGATGACGCGCCCCGCGTAGCGCGCAAGCGCGTCGAGCAGTGCTGCGGCATCGTGGTCATCGTCGGTGCCGTGGACGGTCGCCGTCAGCGTGCCCGGCAGGACAGCCATCGTCGCGTGAAGTTCCGCGACCGATGTGTAAGTCACGATCAATCCGAATGGACCGAAGCACTCTTTGATCAGGGCCTGTGAGTTTCGATGCAACGCCCGAGCGTCGGTCACGCCGATCACCGGGCGGACCGACAGATCGTCCAGATCGCTCTGCTCGGGCGATGACACCGGCCGGACGTCCGGGTGCTCGAGGATCTCCCGGGACACATCGAGGAACGATTGGCGAATTCCTCTGTGCAGCAGACGGAAAGAATCGTCCGCGACCGCAGTTCGGACGAGCCACTCGATCGAACTCTGGTCGGGGACGAACAGAATCCCCGGTTTGGTACAGAACTGACCGGCGCCGAGGAGTAATGATTCGAGGAATTGGCCCGCAATCTTTCCCGACCGTTCCGCAGCCGCAGCAGGTGTCACGAACACCGGGTTGATACTGCCGAGCTCGCCGTAAAACGGGATAGGGTACGGCCGACCGGCTGCCAGGTCTGCAAGAGCCCGGCCACCCGATGTCGAACCGGTGAATCCGACGGCCGTGATGCGCGGATCCTGAACGAGCAGACGTCCGACGTCCGCGCCCTGCACTACCCCGAACGTGCCGTCCGGGGCGCCGCCCGCACGAAGTCCCTCGTCGATCGCCCGCGCGTAGGCGGCGGTCAATCGCGGCTGAGCGGGATGCGCTTTCGCGACGACGGGACAGCCGGCGGCCAATGCGGACGCGGTATCTCCGCCCCCGAGCCCGAACGCGAACGGAAAGTTACTCGCACCGAACACCGCGGCGGGTCCGGTGGGTACAAGCATCCGCCGCAGATCGGGGCGCGGAGCGGGATGCGCGTCCGGATCGGCTGTGTCGATGATGGCCTCCAGCCAGGAGCCCTCTTCGACGACATCGGCGAACATTCGAAGCTGCATCGTGGTTCGCGAGACTTCGCCGCGAAGGCGAGCCTCGGGGAGCGAACTGTCGGCGGCCGCCAGCGGCACCAATTCCGCGCCGTTTGCGTCGAGTGTGTCGGCCATCGACCGCAGAATCTGTGCCCGTCGGCTCGGGTCCGTTCGGGCGAGTGACGTCGCGGCGGTCTCCGCGGCCGAGAGAATCCGCTCGTAATCCTCTGTGGTGGTGTCTGGAAGGGTCTCTATCGCAGTGGTTTCCATTGCTATTCCTGTCGAGTTCGGAGCGTCCCGTGCTGAGGATGTGGGCTTCAGTGTGCGGGAGAACGGGTGTGACGCCATACCTCCACATGGAGATGGTGTGAGTGCAGTCACGACGCCAGGATTGACATCACACGAGGTACCGAATGACTTTGGAGGACGACGATGACCGCAACGACGGGCCCACTTGCGGGGGTTCGGGTACTGGACATGACACGTCTGGCACCCGGACCGTACGCGAGCATGCTGCTCGCGGATCTCGGTGCAGACGTGATCGCGATCGGTGGTGGTCGTTCCGGGCTTCCGGTGCCGGCACTGTCCCGAGGCAAGGAATTCATATCGCTGGATCTCAAGACCGAGGACGGCCGCCAGGCCCTGCGAACGCTCGTCTCGGAAGCTGACGTTTTCATGGAGGGATTCCGGCCCGGTGTTGCGGACAGGCTGGGCGCCGGCTACGCGGAACTGTCGGCCCTCAATCCGGGACTCGTCTACTGCAGCGTAACGGGCTACGGCCAGGGCGGACCGATGGCGCAACGCGCCGGTCACGACATCAACTACCTCGCGATCGGAGGCGCCCTCGGGGTCTTCGGCCCATCGGATCAGCCGCCGGTCCCGCCTTTGAACCTGGTCGCCGACTTCGCGGGGGGTGGGTTGCTGTCGGCTTTCGGCATTCTGGGCGCGTTGTACGACAGGACTCGAACAGGTAAGGGCCGGTATATCGATTCCGCCATGGTCGACGGCGTCCTGTCGATGATGGGAATGAACTTCGTCGATTGGCAGACGCCGACGCTGCCCGGCCGTGGACGTGGCGTACTGGTCGGGTCGATGCCGTTCTATCGGTGCTATCGCTGTTCCGACGGTCGATACGTCGCGGTCGGCGCCCTGGAGGTGGCATTTTTCGAGCGGTTGTGGACCACCCTCAACCTCGGAGCCGTACCGAATCATTTCGACGAGTCCACCTGGGACCTCATCGAGAAGTCGCTGACCGCCGAGTTCGAGAAGAAGACGATGGTGGAGTGGACCGCGGTGTTCGCCGACGTGGATGCGTGCGTAACACCGGTGCTCGAACCGCACGAGCTGTCCACGTTCGACCAGATCGTGGCCAGGGATCCGGGATTCGCACTGGATTCGGTCCCGGTGGTCCCAGTGTTCTCCGGCGGACCGAAACGGCGCATCACCGACACCCGCATCAAGACCGAAGAAGTCCTGCGCCGCGCCGGACTTCCCGAAGATGTCGCCGGCCGTGCCGCCGCGGACGGCGTCCCACCCTCCGTGACGGGTCTGAGCTGGCCACCACTGTGACCGCCGACCCCCGAATCATCACATTCCCCGCAGAAACCAGGAGCAATTCATGAGTATCGAACACCGCGAGTTCCGCGCGAGCGTCCGCAAACTCGCGCAGACCAAGATCGCACCGCATGCCGCCGACGTGGATGACAAGGAGCGATTCCCGTCGGAATCGTGGGCGGCCCTGTGCAGCAACGACCTTCCCGGACTTGCACATCCCGAGAGCCTCGGTGGGAGTGGAGCCGATCTCCTCTCCCAGGTCATCGCAGTGGAGGAAGTCGCAGCATCCTGCGCAAGCTCGGCGCTGGTGATGCTGGTCAACTGGGCGGGCACGTCCACAGTGCTGAGTCAGGGCTCCAACGAGTTGAAGCAACTGGTGGTACCGGGTGTCGCGTCGGGCTCCGCCGGCGCTGCGTGGTGCATGACCGAGCCGCGCGTGGGTTCGGACCTGTCGGCCATCGCGACGACCGCAGTACAGGATGGTTCCGACTGGATTCTGAATGGGCAGAAGCGATTTATCAGTAATGCGCCGTGGGCCGACTGGTACGCGGTCCTGGCGAAGACCGGCGACAAGTCGCTCGGTGTCTTCATCGTGCACAAGGACGATGACGGCGTCAGCTTCGGTGCGCCCGAGAAGAAGATGGGAATGCGCGGCAGTCCGACGGCCGATGTCGTCCTCGACGGATGTCGGCTCCCCGCCGTTCGTGTCGTCAATGATCCCTATAGGGGGTTCCGGTACATCTCCGCGGAACTGAACGTCAGCCGCGCACTCATCGCGGCGCAGGCCCTCGGAATTGCGCAAGGCGCTTTCGATGCCGCCGTCTCGTACACGACGAACCGCGACCAGTTCGGCCAGCCCATTTCGCGCTTCCAGCTTCTGCGGGGCATGGTCGCCGATATGGCCGTCAAGATCGAGTCGGCTCGTTCGCTGCTTTACGACGCGGTCCATCTCATTCAGGACGGGGATCCGGCGGCGCGTGCGAAGGTGGCCATGGCGAAGCTGCTGTGCAGCGACAATGCCATGTCGGTGGCCACCGATGCGCTACAACTGCACGGCGGCTACGGCTATGTTCGTGACTATCCGGTGGAGCGGATGATGCGCGACGCCAAGATCACTCAGATCTATGAGGGCACCAATCAGATTCAGCGACTTCTCATCGCCAAATCGGTTTACGGAAAGTAGGGCGTCGTGCAACACATTCAACAGCAAGCGCTGAGCGGCATCCGAGTACTCGATCTCGGCGAGATCATGCAGGCCCCCATTGCGGCACAGGTTCTCGGCGACCTTGGCGCCGAAGTGATCAAGGTCGAGCGAGGTGTCAATGGAGACATGCTGAGGGGCCTGGATCGCGATTCACTCGAGGCAGGTCGCCCAGGCGCCTACTTCGCCGCGGTCAACCGCAACAAGCGCAGCATCGCACTCAATCTGAAATCTGCTGAGGGGAAAGATATTCTGCATCAGCTGCTCGCGGAGACGGATGTTCTCATCCACAGCTACCGGACCGCGGCGGTCGAACGGCTCGGGTTGACATACGACGACCTGCAGGAGCGTTACCCCAGGCTTGTCTACGGTACCGCGACCGGATTCGGGGAAACCGGACCGTATGCCCACAAGGCCGGCCAGGACATGCTCGCGCAGGCGCTCAGCGGGATGGCGAGGTCGTGCGGCGACCCGTCGATCTCGGCGTACGTGCATCCGGTACCGACGGTCGATTATGCATCGGGTATGGCTCTGGCGCAAGGGATTTTGGCCGCACTGTTCGAACGCGAGCGTTCCGGCCGTGGCCAGAAGGTCAGCGTCAACCTCTTCGATACGGCACTGTCGCTGCAGACCCTCGAAAGTGCCTCGCTGCTCATGGACCGGCGTGAGACCAACTGGGTGACGGATTGGTACAGCGGCATCTTCGAGACGACGGATGGTCTGCTGCTGGTGCTCGGCCTGTTCCGCGACAACCCCCTGCAGCTGGCGTGCAAAGCACTCGGCATCGACGATCTGTCCGTCCAGCCGTCCTTCGCGTCGCCACAGCTCCAGGCTGAGAACAAGGAGGCCGCCAACGCGGTCCTGCGTCCACTGATCGCGCGGCTGAGCACCACCGGGGCGGCGGAACAGTTCGACGGGGTCGACCTGCTGTGCGCACCGCTGCTCACCCTGCAGGAGGCGCTCGATCATCCCCAGACGCGCCACAACGGCACGCTCGTCGACGTCGAGGTCGAGGGTGTGCGGACGACCCGCCTGATCGGCAGTCCCGTCACTTTGTCCCGTACGCCCGCACAGGTACGCCGAGGGGTGCCCTCGGTGGGTGAACATTCCGACGAAATCCTTCACGAGCTCGGGGTATCCGAGTCACGTGTCCAGACATTGCGCAGCAAGGAAGTGATCCGATGAGTAATGCGACGCAGACGGACCCGGCGAGCCGGACCACCGGCACGGCCACAGCGATGGTGCTCGAAGGGTTCGGGCGGGCCATGGCGCCGAGGACGTTCCCACGCGTGGATCCCGACGCCGGCGCGGTCGTCGTCGACGTGACGCACGCGGGAATCTGTGGAACGGACATCCACCTGCAACAGGGTCGCCTGGCCATTCCGGTGCCGGTCATCCTGGGGCACGAGGCGGTCGGTCGAGTGCACGCCCTCGGCGAGGGTGTCACGACGGACGCGCGTGGCGAGGAGCTTCGCGTCGGAGATGCGGTGTCGTGGGCATCCAACATCCCGTGCGGGCACTGCTACTACTGCGAGGATCAGCAGGAACCGTCACTGTGTGAGACCCGCAAGGTGTACGGCATCAATCAGTCTTCGGCTGACTGGCCCCACCTGTCGGGTGGGTGGTCCGAGCAGATCTACCTCCAGCCCGGCTCGACGATCGTCCGCATCCCGTCCTCGGTGACACCGCAGCAGGTGATCGCTCTCGGCTGTGCCGGACCGACTGCCGTCCACGCGGTGAACAGGATCGCCAAGCCTGACGCAGGCAATGTCGTCGTGGTACAGGGCAGCGGACCGGTCGGACTGGCGTGCGCCATGTACGCCACGCTCGCCGGGGCGGCGAAGGTGATCATCGTCGGCGGACCGGCCAACCGTCTGGAGGTCGCGCGGACGGCCGGCATCGGCGACATCCACATCGACATCTTCGCTGAGACGGATCGAGCGGCCCGCCTGGATCGAATTCTCGCGGAAACGACGGGCGGGCGCGGTGCCGACGTCGTCATCGAGGCCGCCGGTGTACCGACGGCGGTGTCCGAGGGAATCGACATCGCCCGGCGCGGCGGCAAGTACCTCGTCGTCGGCCAGTACACGGACCACGGCACCACGCCGATCAACCCCCACTACATCACGAAGAAGCAGCTGCAGGTGCTGGGAAGCTGGGCGTTCTCCCCGCACAACCACCTCGAATACGTCGAATCGCTACCCCGACTCGCAGCACGGTTCGACCTCGCCTCGATGGTCACCGAGTACCCGCTCGGGAAGGCGGAAGAGGCTATGGGTGACATGCGGGACGGGCGCTCGCTCAAGTCGGTTCTGGTGACCGGAGGTCAGTCGTGACCGGCTCCCGGTACACCGCCGCCATCGAATCGATGCTCGAGCGTATCGACTCGACCGCCAAGCAGAGCAGCGGCAAGTTCCCGCACTACGGTGACCCTGAATCCGGCGAATGGACCACCACTGCCGATGGAAACTGGACGGGCGGATTCTGGGGCGGACTGGCCGCACTCGGCTTCGTGGCGTCCGGTGAGGACCGCCTGTCGCGACTCGCCGACGAGATCACCGAGCAGGTCCTGCCCCGGGAGAGCTCCGATACCGCCTTCCGCGGCTTCCTCTTCTGGTATGGCGCGGCGGTCAACCACCTCGTCACCGGAAGCGCGAGCGCATCCGAGATCGCGCTGGCGGGTGCCCGCGGGCTGCTCGCCAGCTTCAACGATCGAGCGGGCGTGATCCCGCTCGGCGCGGAAGCGGAGGAAGCGGAAGCGGTCGGCGAGGGCGCCGCGAACATCGACGCCGTCCCGGGCACCGTCGCCCTGCTGTCGTGGGCGTCGGCGCAGACCAGCGACCCGCGGTTCCTCGACGCCGCGATCCGCCACGCGGAGCGGCACATCGAGCTCTGCATCCGGGCGGATGGTTCGGTCTGTCAGTCGGCACTGTTCGACACGACCAACGGTGCACTCTTGCGCCGCTACACCCACAAGGGCATGAACGACGACACCACCTGGGGTCGGGCGCAGGCGTGGGCGATGGTGGCGTACGCCCAGGCCGCGCAGTGGGCGTCGCCGTCCTTCCTGCCGACCGCCGTCCGGCTGGCCGACTGGTGGCTGGACCGCACGCCGACTGCCGGAATCGTGTCATGGGACTTCGACGCCGGCACCGGACCGCACGTCCCGATCGACACGTCCGCCACTGCCATCGCCGCTGCCGCGCTGCTCAAGCTCGCCCGACTGGTTCCCGACCGGACCGACTTCCGGGACAGGGCCGTCGCCCACGTGAATGCGCTCCTCGACCACCTCACCCCGACCGGACCGCACGACAGCAGACTGGCAGGGATCCTCATGGACGGTTGCTTCGACAAACGCCGGGACTTCGCTACCCGGAACGAGTTGATCTGGGGCGACTACTTCCTGCTCGAGTGCCTGATCAGCCTGGACGGCCGGTCCGATACTCTGACACTGTGACCCAGCCGACATGAACGGGTTGTCCAACGCCGGGGGGAAGAAAGATCGAGGAAAGCCGGTGTCGGAAAGTACGCATACCGCAGCTCACGAGTTCAAACACTCGGACGTCAGGACGTCCATCCTCGACGACCTCGCGCTCTCGCGTGCCGAACTGCTCGTCCTGACCGACGAAGCATCGGCCATGACCACGGCAGGTCAGCGCATCCGGGAGATCGACGCCTTCGACATGTCGCTCGTCGGGCGCATCGAGGTCGACGGCGCGATGGTTCACCGCAGTTGGCAGGGGACGCAGAGCAACGCTCTGCACCGACTGGTGGTGCCGGAGGGGGTCGGACTCGGCGGAAAGAGCATCATGCTGCAGAAACCTGTTTGGGTCCGGGACTACCTGTCCGACGCCGGAATCACTCACGACTTCGACGCGCTCGTGGCGCAGGAGTCACTGCGAGGAATGCTCGCAGTGCCCATGGTGTACGAAGGTCGTGTCCTCGGTGCCGTGTACGTCGGCACCCGCGAATATTCGTCATTCGGTGATCGAGTCATCGCGGAGATCCAATCGACCGCCGCGACTGCCGCCGTCACTCTCGTCAGCGCGCAGAGGGCCGCAGCCCAGACGGAGCTCGCGATCGAGGCCGAACGGAATCGGCTTGCCGAATCCCTGCACGATTCCGTGAGCCCGGTCCTCTTCCGGATCGGTGCCGAACTGCAGAGTCTGCGTGCACTGGGCGACGCTCAGGCGATCCACGATCGGCTGCAGGAGATCACTGATCAGGTACACGCCGTCAATGCGTCGATTCGCAGGTCGCTGACCGACCTCAGCGCGCGACCCCCCGAGCGGGAACTCCCAGTCGGCATCGAGGAGGACTGCCAGTCGTTCGCGCTTCGGACCGGTATCCCGGCCCGTTTCGTACCGCTGACCGAATCTCCGGATCTCGACGCGAGCCGCGTCGAGGCCCTCCAGCGACTGGTCCGGGAGGCGCTCGTCAACGTCGAAAAGCACGCCGACGCATCCACCGTGGTGGTCAGCCTGTCGGTTCGGTCGGGCAGAGTGACGGTCGTCATCAGCGACGACGGCCGGGGCGTGGACGGGGCCGACGACCCGGCGAGAGGAAGCCAATTGGGGCTCGGGCTGGCCGCAGGACGGCTCGAGCGGCTCGGTGGCGGCATGTCCGTAGTCAGCGACGACGAAAACGGCACCACCGTGCGCGGCTGGGTAGACGCAATCGACGGGTCGGGTGCATGACCGAGCCGTCGAAGACGATCCGCATCCTCGTCGTCGACGATCATCCGATCGTGCGCGGGGGGTCGAACTTCTCGCGCGAGAGGACGAGAACCTCGAAGTCGTAGGAGGTGCACTGACCGGCGCCGCGGCGGTCGAGCTGGCCCGCACCCTCCCCGTCGACGTCATCCTCCTCGATCTGCGACTTCCCGATATCCCTGCACCCGAACTCATTCCGCGACTACGGCGGGTCGCGCCGCACGCGCGGATACTGCTGTTCACCGCATTCGCCGATCACGGCGCCATCGATCTGTTGATGGAGGCGGGTGCGGACGGATGCCTCGTCAAGGACATCAGCGGGCAGGACTTCGCCACGGCCATTCACCGCGTGTCCGGCGGAATCCGGGTTGTCGACCCAAGACTGGCCGGATCGCGAAGAGTCGTGACATCCGAAGCTCTGTACCGGGCCGGCCTGACTCGCCGCGAGTACGAGGTGCTGCGTTTCGCGGCAATGGGTAACAGCAACCCCGAAATCGCTCAGGAACTGTCCCTTGCGCGGAACACCGTAAAAACCTATTTGCAGAGCGCCATGCAGAAACTGAACGCGCGCAATCGCGTCGAAGCCATTGCGCGTGCCCACGAACTTCGCTTGCTCTGAACGTAATTCGTTCACCAGGCAACATATCCCCACCTCTCCACCTGGAGATGTTGTGTGTCCTGGATCACCCATACATTCGAGCCACAGGAATCATTCCGCAATCGTGGCAACGGAGGCCATACATGTTCACAATGTCCCAAACCTCGAAAGTCGGATTTGCCAGCGGTGTCGGTACGACAGTCGAATGGTACGACTTCTTCATCTACGGCACCGCGGCCGGACTCGTGTTCAACAAGATCTTCTTCCCCGAGTTCGACTCCCTGATCGGCACTTTGCTCGCCTTCGCCACGTTCTCCGCCGCCTTCGTTGCGCGTCCGATCGGCGGAGTGGTGTTCGGCCACTTCGGTGACCGGATCGGACGGAAGTCGATGCTCGTCATCACCCTGACCATCATGGGCTTCACCACCCTCGGAGTCGGGCTGCTCCCGAGCTACCAGTCCATCGGCGTCGCCGCGCCGATCATTCTCGTGACCCTGCGCTTCGTGCAGGGCCTCGCGCTCGGTGGCGAGATCGGCGGGGCGATTCTCATGGCCGTCGAACACGCGCCCGCCGGCAAACGCGGCTACTACGGCAGCTGGGTGCAGATGGGGGTGCCGGCGGGATTGATGTTGGGCAACACAGTCTTCCTGTTTATGGCCGGACTTTCCCCCGAAGCGTTCGAATCCTGGGGTTGGCGAATTCCCTTCCTGATCGGGGGTGCGTTCGTCGCGATCGGCCTCTTCGTCCGACTGCACGTCGGCGAAAGCCCGAACTTCGATCGCGTCAAGAAGAACGCAAAGTTGGAGAAGCTGCCCATCGGGGTGGTCCTTCGCCACTACCCCAAGCAGGTCCTCCTGACCTGTGGTGCTTACTTCGCCATCGGGGTCACCTTCTACGGCACCACGGTATTCGGTCTCAGCTACGGCGTCGCGCAGGTCGGCTACACGCGGAACCAGATGCTGACACTCGTCCTCGTCGCCATGGCGGTCACGTTCGTCGCGCTGCCGTTCTTCGGCAAACTGTCTGACTCCTACGGCAGGAAGCCGGTGTTCCTGGCAGGAGTCGTCGCAATGCTGCTGTTCACCTTTCCGTGGTTCTGGCTGGTGAACAGCGGATCCTTCCTGCTGGCGATGGTCGGGTTCGTGTCGTTCTGTCTCGCCTTCTCGACCTCCTACGGCCCGCTCGCAGCCTTCTTCGCCGAAGCCTTCGACACCCGCATCCGCTACACCGGAATCTCCTTCGGATACACGATCGGCACCCTTGCCTCGAGCGCTCCCGCGCCAATCGTCGCCACGTACCTGCTGGATCGCACCGGATCCTACGGCGCCGTCGCGCTGTTCATGGTCGCAATGTGCGCCATCTCCGTCGTCTGCGTGATCGCCATGCGGGAGACCTACCAGCAAGATCTGTCCGACAACGACGAAGCCGCGGGACAGGAGCGGTTGTCACCGACTTCCACGTAGGCGGCTTCGCCGCCCGTGCGCCCCTTTTACTGACTTCTCCGTGGGTCGGGTCGAGTAACTGTGGTCACCCCCGAGGCTGAGTGTCGCGAGCGCGATAACCGGTCTCGGGGGCGTGGGGCCCGCAGTGTCAGCAGACCCATCAACCCGTACTGGTCTTCGACCTCGGCGGCGGCACCTTCGATGTGGGCCTGCTCGACGTCGGCGAGGGAGTGGTCGAGGTCCGTTCCACGGCCGGCGACTCCCACCTCGGCGGCGACGACTTCGACCGACGCCTGGTGGACTACCTCGCCGACGAATTCCAGCGTGCGGAGAATATCGATCTGCGCAAGGATGCGCGGGCGTTGCAGCGCCTCTTCGAGGCCGCGGAGAAAGCCAAGGTCGAGTTGTCCTCGGTGACACAGGCCCAGGTCAACTTGCCCTTCGTCACCGCTGACGCGAACGGTCCAAGCACCTCACCACCACGATCATGCGACGAAGTTCGAGGATCTGACGGCGGATCTGGTGGAACGCTGCCTCGACCCCGTGAAGCAGGCGATGAGTGACGCCAAGGTCACCGCCAACGACATCGACGAGGTGATCCTGGTCGGTGGTTCGACGCCCCCGTGTTTAGACGCCGCACTCGTAGGGAATCAACACGCACGTGTCTCAAGTAGGTTGACAATTACCGTCGGTACCCACGATTGGCCTATACCGTCGCTGCGCGTGCGACCTCGTGTCGCCAGACTGCGCCGGTGTTGAAGTTGGCGCCCAGGTCGGGAAGATCCTCCCAATCGGCGTCGTCGATGTCGACGAGCGTGCCACCCGCGCTCACGACAGCCAAGGACATGCGCGCCAGCTCTTCCAGGCTGGCGGCCTGCAGAACCGACTGTTGCACCGACGACGCGACGGAGGTGATGCCATGTCCGCGGCAGATGACGACGGGTCGATCGCCCATCGCCGTCACCATTTCCTTGCCGAGTTGGGTGCTATGAATCAACACTGCGCGGCGGTACACCGGCACCCCACCCCGCGCGAGAACTGCACCGGGGATGTCGTAGGCCCCGTAGATGGGCCGCAGCGAGATACCCGCTAGGTCGGCTGCAACAATCGACGGGGGGTGCAGGTGCGCTACAGCTCGGATGTCCGGCGAGGCCCGCATCGACTCGACGTGAACGGGCAACTCCTTGGGTACCTGATAGCCGTTGTCGAGTTCACCTGGAGCGCCGGCTGTTCCGTCGAACCGTACGAGTCGAATGTCGGACGGGCGTGTATAGGCCACGCCGGTGTCGTCTGCACTGCGACACCTGATGAGCAGAAGGTCAGGGGAGACTCTGAAGCTGATGTGGCCCAGGATGCCCTCCATCAAACCCCGGGCAGCGGCAACCCTGCACGCCTCGGCTACGACGACCCGTGCACCCTCGATATCCGTCTCGTTCACGTGGTTTCCTTGACCGTGGTGCGGGCTGATACCGTCATTGCCTCGAGACGTGCCGCAAACTCGGCATATTCGACCCCGAGTGCGATCGCTTTGCGGGCGGTGACAAGCGCTTTCGGCCAGTTGACGACGACGACCCCGGTCAGTCTGCCGTTCTCGTCGGGGTAGCAGACCGCGAACCGAGCCTTGTTCGTCACCTCGCCGATGACAGTGTGCGTCGACGAGCCCACCAGTCCGACCGTCTGTATCTTCCAGTCGTACTGATCACTCCAGACGTATTCGACCGGTTCGTGGCGTATCTTCTCGTCCGGGCGAGCGATGTTCCGGGCGACCACGACGGCTTGCTCCACCGCGTTCGTCCAGTGCTCGAGCCGGGTCGAACCGCCGCGTCGGGTGTTGTCGAACCGGCACACGTCGCCGACTGCGTAGATGTTGTCGTGACCGATTGCACGGCAGTACACGTCACACACCACACCATTGCTCACCTCGAGACCGGAGGACTCGAGCCAGTCGTCGTTCGGTATCGCCCCGATACCGACGACCACCGTGTCGGCGGCGAGCGTCGACCCGTCGGACAAGCCGATCGCGAAGGACCCGTGCTCACCGTGCACGGACTCGACACCGACCCCGAATCTGGTGTCGACGCCGCGACGCCGATGGAGGTCGATGAACAGCTCGCCGATCTCCGCACCCATCACGCGTGCCATGGGCACGGGTTCTGGATCCACCAGCGTGACGCGCATCCCGAGTTCGACCGCGGTTGCCGCGGTCTCCGCGCCGATGAAGCCGCCGCCGATAATGACGAGGTGGTCGGTGGTGCCGAAATGGCGGCGTAGTGCGCGGGCGTCCGCGGCTGTTCGTATCACGTGCAGGCCGTTCGGCGTTCCCCACGGTGACGGTCGGGCGCGAGCGCCGGTGGCGAGCACCAGGTTGTCGAACGCGACCCTCGTACCGTCTGCGAGTTCGACATCCTGGTTTGCCGTGCTCAGCCGTATGGCTGGTTGGCCCAACCGAAGCTCGAGATCGAGTTCCCGAGCCTGTTCGGTGGTCAACAACGTAATCTCGGCCATCGTAGAGTCACCTGCCAGGATCGACTTCGACAATGGCGGCTTGTCATAGGGCAGTTCGCCTTCGGCACCGATGAGAATGATGGCGCCCGGATACCCTTCCGACCGCAGTGCCTGTGCAGTTCGGACACCACCGATCGATGCGCCGACGATGACCGTGGTCGATTCCGGCATCAGTCTTCGATCCAGAGCGCGGAGACCGGGCAGGAGCGGGCAGCACTGTCGACGCGTCCCCGTTCCGATTCGGGGACCTCCACACTCAACAGTTCGACGACACCGTCGTCGTCGATGTCGAAGTAGTCGTCGGCAGCGACGACGCAATTGGCATATCCCTGACATGCACCAAGATTCGCTTTGACGACAGCCATCGCGGTTTCCTCTCTTTCCGAACTGGTCGAACTCGTATCAGCGGGTCGAAGGTTTGGGGGCTCCGATTCCGAAGCCGCCGTCGGGATGCGTCGCGCCTGCGGTGATTCCTCGGGATCTGTCGGAAGCGAAGAAGACGAAGCTCCACGCGTGGTCCTCACCTGAGAGGGCCACGTTGAGCGGTGTCCGCGCCGCCAACTCGTTTGCACGATTCGGATTGTCGTCGAGTCGATCGGCGTCGCGTCCCAGGCTCGCCAACCCGCGCAGGTCGGTGTTCAACGTGCCGCCTGGGGCGACTCCGTTGACGCGAATATCTGGGGCGAGCTCGTAGGCCAGGGTGGTGACCAGCCCGCGTACGGCAAATTTGGATGACACGTAGAGCACTCCGCCTCGTCCGGGATAGAACGACGAGGCAGACTCCGCCAGCACGATCGACGATCCGCGGTGCTTGCGCAGTTCCGGTACGGCGGCCTTGACCGAGTGCATGTGGCTGAGCACGTTGGTTCGGAACATCTCGTCGAACGCCACGTCGAGTGTGTCCGCGGGGATGTCCCCTATGCCCTGGTAGAAGTCGAAGATCCCGACACAGTTGACCAGTGTGTCGAGCCCTCCGAACGCGGCGACCGCAGCCGCGACGGCAGCGTCGTTGTCCGCCGCGCGTGTGGCGTCACCTTCGATGACCGGTACCTGGGGTAGGTGTTCGCGCAGCACTCGACACTTGTTCGGGTCACGCTCGAGTACCGCGACGCACGCGCCTTCGGCGAGGAACGCATCGACGACTGCTCGCCCGATCCCCGAGCCCCCGCCAACGACAAGTGCCCGCTTGCCGTCGAGCCAGCCAGTCATTCGTTGTCTCCCTCTGCGATCAACGGAGCAAACATGTTTCCCACCATCGCGGCGAAGGTGGCCGGGTTCTGCCAGGTCAGCGCCTCGAGTTCCAGCGGGTCCACACAGACCCACTGTCCGGACTTCGGGGCGTGCACCAGCAGCCGTACGCCGTTGCGGGTCGCCACCTTGTGCACGTTGACCTCGGCGAATTCGTTGGCGATGGTCAGCGGATCACCGACGGCACCAGCCAAGAGCTGCGCGAACTCGTCTGTGGCACGGCGCGCGGCGCGTGCGTCCTGCTCCTCGCCGTCCCACTGCAAGCTCATAGGAACACCGCGAGATTCTGCATCCGCATCACGGACTCGTCGACAAAGATGGTGCGTCGTGCGAGCTTCCATTCGTCACCGACGCGCCTGAGCAGATCCTCGCGTCCACACGAGACGAGTGCCGACTCATTGACATCGCCTCTGCTGCGGAACAGCAATTCGGCGCTTTCGACGACGAGGTGGTCCTCGGCGTCGGTGAGGAAGGTCCGGATGTTGGTGATGTAGTGGCGCAGTCGTGACGGGGGATCCTCGGTCCACGCGTGCTCGGTGACGAACCGCGCGACCCGCCGGCTCAGCGAATACTTGTTCTCATCGAAATGTGCCATTCCTGGTGAGGTGTCGAATCCCGAGTTGAGCGCCGTGGTTACCCGAACCGGCATGAGGTAGTGGATATCGTCGGTGATGTTGTCGAGCCAGGTTTGGTATTCCTGTGCGTCGAGCAGATATGCCTCGTCGATCAAGAATTGGTGCGCGTCCAGGTGCCGTCGATCGTCGAATCGCAGCGGAGTTCCGGTGCGCGTGACGCGCGATGCATGGTCGCCCAGCACGGCTTGTTCCGAATAGGTCGAGCCTTCACCTACGCGGCTGTAACCGGTATTGGTAGCTCGCACAGAGGTGGTCATGCCAGCACCGCCCCGTTGACAGTCGCGTCCTTGCTGTGGTCGCAGCTGCCGTTCGTCGGAGTCAGCGGCCTGATTCCGTCTGGATTGTCGGTTCCCACCGATGTCGGCCCCACCTCCAGTGCCGGCTTTTCGAGGTAGTCCGCCCACATTTCGAGAAGTTTGCGCTGGTTGGCCTCGTTGTATCCGACCTGCGCCGTCCCGGGGCCGTGGAACTCGTCGGCGGTGAGCTCATCGGAGACGCGTGTCCCGTCCTCGAGCAGACCCATGCGACTGTTGAGTAACAGGCGCCGCGCCATCGATCCTGCGGAGGTGTTCGTCAGCGACACCCAGTTCTCGACATCGTCCTGTTCGAACATGCCGGTGGATCCGAAGCACATCAGGTATGCCTTGTACGACTTCTTCTTGAATTCTTCCGGCGCGCTCCGGTCGACCGCGAAGAAGGACAACACCTCGGTCTCGTTCTCACTGATCGGTTGCCAGAGTCGAATGGAGATGAACGGCAGAACGTCGTCGCCGTCCTCGACCTTCGGCCAGTTGTGCACGAAGCTCAGGTTCGGAAACACCGATGCTGCCGAGATCATGAAGCCGTCTGCGCCGATTACTCGCTGCTGCTCGTCCG
Organism: Rhodococcus koreensis; assembly: GCF_900105905.1. Classification (GTDB taxonomy): domain Bacteria; phylum Actinomycetota; class Actinomycetes; order Mycobacteriales; family Mycobacteriaceae; genus Rhodococcus_F; species Rhodococcus_F koreensis. The sequence goes on from NZ_FNSV01000005.1 coordinate 521,199, forward strand.
ACCACACCTCCTTGGCCCGGTCGGTCATCTCCGCGGTGTATCCCACGTACTGCATGCGCTCGTCGAAGGTGCCGTCTGGCAACTTGTACGTCGTTCCCCCACCTGGTCCTGCCCAGTAGGTTGCTCCGTCCTTGCGCTTCTCCGCTTTCGGTTCGCGGAACAGGCCGATCTCGACGACCGAGGTGTGTGTCTGCGGCGTGTGGTACATGTCGCCCGCGAAATTCTCGGCTCCGATCTTCCAGTTCGCTTTGACCCTCCAACGCTGCGGGCCCCGTACCTCGAGCCCCGACTCGCTCTGCTTGGTGTAGTAGTCGAGGTAGAACTTGAAGTCACCCAGATAGTCCGACAGCGATTCCGCGTTCGGATCCATATTGATGAAGATCATTCCGTTGTAGCTGTCGAGATTGGGTGCAGGGAGGAGTGTCTGGCCCTTCTTCTTGAAGCCCTCCTCGCCCCCGTACGCCTCCTCGTGGAACGGCAGTCCGATGATGCGGCCGTCGTTTCGGTACGACCAACCGTGATAGGGGCAGCGAAAGTTCGACGCGTTTCCCATTTCCGCGCGACACACCTGCATCCCGCGGTGCAGACACATGTTGAACATCGCCCGAATCCCACCCTTGGAGTCGCGGGAGATGATGAACGAATCCTCGAGCACCCGGCGGACAACGTAGTCCCCCGCCTGCGGTACCTCGGATTCGTGCGCGACGAACAACCACGATCGACTGAAGACGGTCACCTTCTCACGCTCGAAAATCTCTTTGTCGTTGTAGATGTGCGCCGGGATCATGCCGCGGCGAATGTCTTCCATCGCTTGTGTGTGGTGGGTCGTCCGGGGTTCCAAGGTTCATTCCTCTTCGATCGACGATGGCGGTCTCTCTGCTATGCAGAAGCGCCTTCTGTTAGCTAGATGTTGCTCTCTTCAGCCCGACGAGTCAACCCCCTGCGCGTACGCGGATTCCACCCGCTGGCAGGTCGACCGCACACCCGACCTGACACGTATGCTCTCTGCTATGCAGAACCACGGTCCACGGCAACAGGCGCCGGAGGCGACACCACCGCAGTACCCGATCGAATCCGTCGACAACGCACTTCGTCTGCTGTTGCTGCTCGGTGAACAGACCGAAATTCGGCTGACCGAGGCGAGCCAGTACCTCGGAGTTGCGTCGTCGACGGCTCACCGACTTCTGGCGATGCTCCAGTACCGGGGCTTCATTCGGCAGGATCCGACCAGCAAGGCCTATCGTCCGGGCCCAGCGCTGACGGGGGTCGCGTTTGCGATTTTTGCCAGGCTCGACATTCCTCAGACGGCGGCACCGATCCTGCGCACCCTCAGCGAGGAACTGCGTGAAACTGTCCATATCGGGGCACTCGACGGTCGAACCGTGCGCTTCATCGCCGCCCTGGAGAGCCCATCGGCAGTCCGGGTTGCGTCCCGGTTGGGCAAGGTCATGCCAGCGCACTGCACGTCCACCGGGAAGGCCATGCTGGCGGAACTTTCCCTCGACGAACTGCATCAGCTGTACCCGACCGAGGAACTGGAACAGGTGACTCCCCAGTCCATCAGCACGCGGACCGAGCTCGAAGCCCAACTGGAAGAGGTCAGAAGGAAAGGGTACGCGGTCAACCGGGAGGAATCCGAGGAAGGCGTTGCCTCCGTGGCCGTCTCGGTCCCGACGAACGCCCCCGGCATGCGCCTGGCAATGAATGTTTCAGCGCCCAAGCACCGCCTGCGCCCGGCACAGGTACGCAGCATCGGCCGCGCCCTGACGGACGCGGCTGATCAGCTAGCGGCAGCGCTCGGGTGAGTGTCCGGTCCACCCAGCGAGGTACGTTCTCGCGGGCACTGTGACCGTCAACTCGACGACGGAACGCTCTCGAGGTAGGCGCTGGCCTCGTCGAGTCCGACGACGTCCCCGTATTTGGCGTCGATATCGAAGAGGCTGGCAGTGTGCGGTAGTGCCGCCCGGTCCCCCACTGCGTCCTCGACCACGATGGTGTGGAACCCGTACGAGCAGGCGTCTACCGCGGTGGCACGAACACATCCGCTCGTGGTGCAGCCCACGATGATCACGGTGTCGATCCGGCGGCTGATCAACCGAGCGGCCAGGTCGGTGCCGAAGAAGCACGATGCGTACTTCTTCACCAATGTCGTCTCACCTGGCTGTTGTTCGAGCCGTTCGTCGATCTCGACCCATTGACTGCCCTCGACCAGATACTTGTTCGAGGGGATCTTGCCGATCCAGGCGCCGGCCTCTTGGAGTTCCGCGTCGTAGGCCACTGTGGAGAAGATGATCGGCACCTGGGCCTTTCGCGCGAGCGCGAGGAGAATCTTCGTTGCGTCGATTTGGGTATCGAGGTCACCTGCGAGCGGTGAACGGCGATCGGTGAAGCCCGTGATCAAGTCGACCACCACCACTGCCGGCCGCACGCCGAAGCCGATGCGACCGCCCAGACCTTTCTCCCGGAATTCGGTGCGCAACCGCTGGTATTCCTCTGCTGCGGCAGTCAGGGCGCTCATCAGTGTCCTCCGGAAAATGGGTGTGGGCATGGGCCGGAAAGGCCCACTGCCGATTCGGATAGTTGCGTGCGGCGATCAGTTGACCGCGTCGGTGATCTTCCGTTCGATGGCCCACAGGACGATGTTGCCCACCAGCGCCATCGAGACCAGCAGCATGATCACTCCGTACATCGTCGGCAGATCCAACTTGCCGTACGCAAGCATCGCCATCTGCCCCAATCCTGCTCTGGTCGCGAAGAACTCGGCGATCAATACATTGATGAAGGCAATGCTGAAGCCGATTCGGATACCGACCATGAGAGAGGGCGCCATCGCGGGCACCACGATCTTGCTCATCGTCTGAAGCGGACTTGCACCGGTGGCCCGGCCGAGTTTGAGCAGGATGGGGTTGATGGCGCGTACTCCCGCCGCCGTCGAGACGATGATGGGGAACACCGCGGCCAATGCGGCCATTGCCGACTGTGCTCCGAGTCCCAGGCCGAAGATCTGCAGCAGGATCGGAAAGAAGATTACCCGCGGTATGGCGAAGGCACCCGCGATGATCGGATCGAACACATCACCGAGAAACTTGCTTCGCCCGATGATGTATCCGGTCGGGAAACCCACCGCTGTTGCGATGACGAATCCGAGTCCGACAGCACTCATCGTGGCGTTGAGATTCCTGTAGATGGAACCGTCTGCGAACAGTCCCCATACCGCCGACATCGACGCGCCCGGGGACGGCACAAGTTCGCTGGTCGCTGCAATAAGCGCCCAGACACCGATCAACCCGATGACGATGAGTATTCGCAGGAGGTTGTCGGCCCACCGCTGTGACAGGCGGAACCGCTGTTCCGTATTCTGTTTTCCTGCTTCGACTTCGGTTCCGGCGCTGAGCGTGGTGGCGTTCACAACATGTCCCTTCGAATGGCTCGTTCAGCCAGGCCGAGTGCACTGTTCACTGCGATGCTGAAGACCACGACTATGGCAATGTAGGCCCACATGTCCGCGACGTAGAGTTCGCGGTACATAAAGCCCGCACGAAACCCCAGGCCTTTCGACGCCAGAATGAACTCCATCGCGATGGTGCCGATGACTGCGTAGATGAATCCGAGCTTGATCCCGGGAAAGATGAGCGGCGTGGCGGCCGGGAACAGCACCTTGAAGTATTGCTGCCGGCGCGAGGCATCGACCGATCGCGCCAGCTTGTGCAGCACCGGTTTGACGTCTCCGAGCGCCACCATCGTGGTCAGCGCTATTGGAATGAGGGCCATCGTGCTCGCGATGACGATGATTGGTCCCGCGTTGAGTCCGAGCACCGCGACCAGAATCGGGTAGAACAGCAATGTCGGCATCGCGTACCCGGTGACGATGAATGGCTCGAGGACTCGGCCGACGACCCGGACCCTCCAGAGCAATACCCCCAGGGGCACCCCGCCGAGCACGCCCAGTGCGAACGCCGCCAGTATGGTCACGCTCGTCCGCGTCAGATCGGTGACGAAGTGGGTGCTCGGGATGATTGCCGCGACGTGGGCGAGTATCTCGGACGGCGCGACCATCTGATTGCGGTCGATCCAGCCGGTTCGCGTTGCCGCCTCGAGCAACAACACCAGAGCAACCAGCATCGTCCAACGTACGACGCGTGCCCGATGTTTCGCTCGTCGGAATCCCGACCTTGGCGTTTCGTGGAGGGCCGCCTGCGGCGAGGTCACAGTCATGCGGCATCCGTCCCGTGCCCCAGTGTCTTAGCGGCCTCTTCCTTGATGATCGACCACAGGTGATCCTCGAGTTCCTTGAATCTGGCCATGGCGTGTGTGCCGCTCGGGCGTGGACGAGGGAGCCCGACGTCGATCACCTCTCGGACCACCGATGGACGTGCCGACATCACCCAGATCTGATCCGACAGATAGATCGCCTCTTGGATGTCGTGGGTAACGAAGAGCACCCGATTGTGGGTCTGCTCCCAGATCTTCAAGAGCTCGCGCCCGATGAACTGTCGCGTCTGCTGATCCAGAGCGCCGAACGGTTCGTCCATCAACAGAATTCGAGGATCCGTGGCGAGTGCACGGGCGATCGCCACGCGTTGACGCATACCTCCGGAAAGCTGCCCGGGCCGGTGCTTCTCGAAACCCTTCAAGCCGACCAGTTCGATCATCGCACGCGCTTTTTCCAGGCGCTCGTCCTTGTCGACGTGCTTGATCTCCAACCCGAAAGCCACATTGTCGAGAACACTCCGCCAGTGCAGCGTCGAATCTTCCTGAAACACCATGGCGGTGTCCTTACGGGGCCCTGTGACAATCTCCCCATCGATGGTCACCCGTCCACGTGAGGGAACAAGTAAGCCACAGGCCATGTCCAGCAAGGTGCTCTTTCCGCATCCACTCGGACCGATCACCGATACGAACTGGCCCTCCGCGATCGATGCCGTGACGTTACGCACGGCCTCGGTCCGCCCGGTGTCGGAATCGAAAGTCATACCGATACCGTCGAAAGAGACGTTCTTCGATTCGACTTGTGTAGTGGTCATGTTCTCTTCCCGCCTTATAGTTCGACTACAACTGAGTCAATATCGACCTTGCCGCCGAGTCGTCCGGCCTCGACGCCCGAGGCCACGACCGCTTCGAGTTGCGGGCGCGCGAAGTCGAGACTGAAGAAGCCTCGCGAATTCTCCAACGCCGCCAGGGCGATCTCGGGCTTGTACTTGATTGCGCGGCCATAGATTTCGGCCGCCCGCTCGAGATCCGTATCGATCATCTCGATACCGCGACCCACGGCACGCATCCACCCCGCCAAGACGTCCCGATTCTTTTCGATGAACGGGGTGGTGGCACATAGGCAGGTGTCCGACCAGTCCTGGACGTAGTCCCGGGATCGCCAGATCACCTTCGCGCCGGTTTCGGCGATGATGCGCTCGGACAGCGGGGACGCAGTCCACGCGACATCGACAACGCCCTGGGAGGCGACGGTCCACGAATCGCTCGCGGATCCGACGCTGAGCAGCTCGACGTCGACGCCGGGTGTCAAACCCGCCAATCGAAGTGTCTTCTCGGCGAAGTCGGTCGAGTTCGATCCCGGGCTGCTCACACCGATGGTGCGGCCCCGAACATCTTCGATCGTGTTGATCGGGGAGTCAGCGGGGGCGATGAAGTCCACAGATGCCGCGGTGTAGACGTTCCCGAACGCCTTGACATCGAGTCCGCGCTCCACGGCGATGAACACCGGAATCGTCGCCGAAGTGCCGAATCCGATCCCGGAGCCGATTCCACGCACGGTGTCCAGCCCACCCGGGAACTGAACGTTCTCCAGCGCCAGCATCTCTTCTTCGTAGTAGCCCTCGGACGCTGCGATCAGAAACGGGGCCGAATGGATCAGGCTCGCCAACCCGGTGATGGCGACGTCACCTCGGTAGACGCCGTCCCTACCTCGGGACTGGGTAGCACACCCTGCGCCGGCTCCCACAGCGAGGAGACCCCGAGAGCCGCCGTTACTCTCATGAAATCCCGCCGACTCAGCGAACTACTGCCCATATCGACCCGATTCCTTCTGTAGTCCCGTCACACCTGGCCCCGAAAGTGAAGCACATCACGCGACTGTTGTACAGAAGCTACCTCTGGTCTGCAGAGAGATAGTGTTGCGGGTGTCCCCAAATGCCACACTGCACCGTGGGTGCGCAGAACCTCGCGCTTTCACGATGATTGAGCGAAAGTCCGCCCCTGCGACACAGCCCCGTTCCCAGCCAGACCCAACGGGTCACGGCTCCATCCCCGAGGTCTGGTGGCGGAAAGGCTGACCGTGGTGTTCCTGATGGCGTCGGCCGACTCGATGTACCCGATCGGCAAGTCCCGCGAACCTCCGAAGCACGTGGGGTCCTGGCGCTGCTCGGTCTCCCGGTTCCGATCGCCGTCGATCATCGCACTCGGCTCCTCGTGTCGCCTCCGTACCCGCATAGGTCCTGAAAGGCTCGGCCCCTCCTGTGCGCGCTCATGGCCGCCTCGCTGTTGCCCGCGTCGGTTTCGCCGCCCTCATGACGTCATCGGCCACGACAGACAATGACTCCAGCACAACCGAAGTCACCTCCCGCAGGGGAGCCCCGCATGCGTCGACACAGACACGCTGGGAGCGTCGCATCCTTCTCCGTAACGCGGGGGTGTGAGTTGCCGTCTGGGTGGGATCTCACAGAAGCCGGCCGAGTCTTGCTGCGTACTTGTTCAGTACGGGCACGGCTGCCTCACGGATGTCGTGCAGGGTGGTTCTGGCTGTGGACGCACTGACACTCATTGCCGCCACGGTTTCACCCCGGGCAGTCCGCACCGGTACGGCTATCGACAGCATGCCGAGTTCGATTTCTTCGTCGGTGCAGGCCACGCCGCTCTCCCTCGCGGTCAGGATTCGCTCGCTGATGGCATCGACATCGGTCAGTGTCTTGGGTGTGCGCGGCTGCGGATGGCATTCTCGGAGGTAGTCGTCGAGTTGCGTATCGGGAAGTCCGGCCAGCAGTACTCGACCGGTCGCGGAGCTGTGGGCGGGCAGTTTGGCGCCGACCCGGACTCCGGTCGCGACGATCCGTGCGGCCTCGGCGCGGGCGACGAACAGGGAACACCCGTCTTCGAGAACCGCGAGCGACACCGACTCGCCCAGCGCATCGCGGGCCTCGACCAACTGCGGCTGGGCAAGTTGCGGCAGTGGCGCGGTGTCCAGATAGGCGCCGCCGAGCCGAAGCATCCTGGGTGTCGGTCGGAAGTTTCCGTTGTCGTGGGTCAGGTAACCGAGCTCGACGAGAGTGAGCAGGCAGCGGCGCGCCGCGGCGCGGGAGGTGTTCGTCCGCTGAGCGGCGTCGGTGACGGTCAGTTGCGGGTGGCGGATGCCGAAGGCCTCGATGACCGCCAGGCCCTTCGCCAGTCCGGCCATTCCCTCGGGAGCGCGGGCAGCACCCTTGACACTTCCCTTATCGTCCGGCTTAATTGTTCGAGAATTGCTCATATGTTCGTTATACGAACAGCTACGGGGCTTGTCAAGTCCCGCCGAGCGAGTTCTCTGATGTCCCGACTGGTTGTCCAGACTGAGGAGAAATTATGGAAAGCAGCGTTGTCGACACGGTCCGCGAGACCCAGGCGGATTGGACCGACGACCTCACCCGGGTGCCGTATCGGGTGTTCCAGGGCGAAGACGTCTACGCGGCCGAGCAGACCAAGTTGTTCCACGGCCCGTACTGGAGCTACCTGTGCCTGGAAGCCGAGGTAGCCGGCCCGGGAGACTACTGCTCCACCTTCGTCGGCGAGACACCGGTGATCGTGGCGCGCGACCGAGACGGTGAGCTCTACGGCTTCGAGAACCGGTGCGCCCATCGCGGCGCCCTACTCGCCCTGGACGACCGCGGAAACACGAAGGACTTTACGTGCGTCTACCACGCGTGGAGCTACAACCTGCAGGGCGATCTGACCGGAGTAGCATTCCAGGACGGAGTCAAAGGCAAAGGCGGAATGCCTGATTCGTTCTGTATGGAGGACCACGGACCGCGCAAGTTGCGCATCGCCGTACTTCACGGCCTGGTTTTCGGTAGTTTCTCCGATGACGTGCCTGACATCGAGGACTATCTCGGCGAAGAGATCACGAGTCGGATCGCCCGTGTCCTCGCGGGGCGCACACCCGAGATCATCGGACGCTTCACACAAATCCTTCCCAACAACTGGAAGCTGTACGTAGAGAACGTCAAGGACTCCTACCACGCCAGCATCCTGCACCTGTTCTTCACGACCTTCGAGCTCAACCGACTGTCGCAGCGCGGTGGGATCATCGTCGACGAGAGCGGCGGTCACCACGTCAGTTACTCAGCGATCGACCGAGACGCCGAGAAGGACGTCGCGTACTCAGATCAGAACATCCGGTCCGAAAGCGCCTACACACTGGCCGATCCCACCTTGCTCGAGGGGTTCAGCGAGGTCGGTGACGATACGACGCTGCAGATCCTCTCCGTCTTCCCGGGCTTCGTGTTGCAGCAGATCCAGAACTCCGTGGCTGTGCGCCAGATCCTGCCGACCGGGGTCGAACGAACACGGCTGAACTGGACGTACCTCGGCTTCGAAGAAGACACGCCCGAGCAGCGGGAAGTACGACTCAAGCAGGCCAACCTCGTGGGCCCCGCAGGCTACATCTCGATGGAGGACGGCTGTGTCGGAGGGTTCGTGCAACGCGGAATCGCAGGTGCGGCAAGCCAATCTGCCGTGCTCGAAATGGGAGGCAGTCTCGCCGAATCCAGCGAAAGCCGTGTCACCGAAGCATCGGTCCGCGGCTTCTGGAAGGCCTACCGGGCCGCGATGAACCGACAGGAAGAGGCATGAGCGTGAACGACTTCCAGCGAATCGGCCGCGTGCAGGCCGACTACTCCCGCTGCATCGACGAGGGGCCGCTCGAGCAGTGGCCGGACTTCTTCGTCGAAAACTGCATGTACCGGATCACCACCGCACAGAACTACAGCGAAGGCCTGCCCGCCGGACTGGTGTGGGCCAACACTCGCCGGATGCTGGTCGACCGCGTATCGGCGCTGCGTGAAGCCAACATCTACGAGCAACACACCTACCGTCACATCCTGGGCCAGCCCTCGGTCCTGGAAGAGAGCGGTGACGGTATCCATGCCGAGACCAGCTTCCTGGTGGTACGGGTGATGCGCGACGGCCAATCCGACATCTTCGCCAGCGGGCGGTATGTCGACCGGTATGTCGACGTGGACGATCAGTTGAAGATTGCCGAACGAGTCGTGGTGTGCGACAGCACCAACATCGATACCCTGTTGGCGCTCCCGCTATGAGTGGGTCCCCCCCACGGGTCCTGCTCACGATCGGCGATCCGAATGGAATCGGCCCCGAGCTCGCGGTGAAGGCCGTCATGGCAGCGCAGGAGCATCCCGCATTCAATCCGGTCCTGGTGGGCGATCGATGTGTCGTCGAGCCGCTCGCCCACCGGGCAGGCATGACGGTCCGCGAGACAGCCGACGGCTTGGCCACGCCCATCGCCGATGTCGTCGACCTGCTTCCGGTGCCCTCGCTGCCCGCCGGGGCCTTCGCCCCGGGCCGGGTGACAGCCGAAGCCGGGAAGGCGACGGTGGCGTACCTGGAACGGGCCGTGCGCTGCCTGCAGGGCGGCGGAGCCCGCGGCATCGTCGCGTGCCCACACTCGGAAACCGCGGTCAACGCCGCCGGCATCTCCTTCGACGGATATCCGAGCTTGCTGGCCGAACTCGTCGGCGCGCGGCCCGATCAGGTGTTCTTGATGTTGATCGGTGCCGGTTTGCGCATCGTGCACGCAACGTTGCACGAATCGCTGCGGGATGCGCTTGGGCGCCTCACGCCCGAGCTGGTGCACGGGGCGGCACATGCCGCGGTGGAGACGTTACAGGCGCAGGGCATCCCGTCCCCGCGCATCGGCGTCTTCGGCATCAATCCACACGCCGGCGAGGGCGGTTTGTTCGGTGACGAGGACCTGCGGGTGACAGCGCCAGCGGTGGAGCGGCTGCGCGCCGCAGGGATCGACGCCGCGGGACCGGTCGGGGCCGACCTCATGCTGGCAGACCCCGGCTTCGACGCGTTCGTCGCCATGTACCACGATCAGGGCCATATTCCCGTCAAACTCCTCGCTGGGCGCAGCGCAGCCGCGATGACGATCGGCGCCGGAGTGCGGTTCTCCAGTGTCGGCCACGGCGCGGGGTTCGACATTGCCGGCAAGGGCACAGCCGACCCGGATGCGGTAGTCGGGGCGTTGCGACTCGTCGGCGCCGCCGAAACCCACATGTCCGCACCCGGCCCCTTTGGAGCTACCTCATGACCTACACAGTTACTGTCACCGGAACGGACATCAGCTTTCCGTGCGAGCCCGATGAGAGCGTGCTCGACGCGGCGGAACGTTCCGGATACGCGATCCCGTACTCGTGCCGCAAAGGCGTGTGCTCGAGTTGCGAAGGCGCACTCGATGCCGGCTGCCTCGATGTGCGCGGCTGGGGGATGTCGCAAGGCCCTCAGAGTGGAGTGCTGTTCTGCCAGGCCCGGCCGAGCACCGACACCTCGATCACGCCCAAGCGGATCACCCAGCAGGACAGGGTGATACGCAAGACCCTGACCGCAAAGGTCCATCGGATCACCCGTCCGTCGCCCGATGTCACGGTGGTGCAGCTGCGTCTCCCCACCGGGGTGCGTGCGAAGTTCGCTGCCGGGCAGTACCTGAAAGTCTTTCTCGACGACGGTGACAGCCGGAATTATTCGATGGCGAATCCGCCGCATGAGAACGACGGAGTGCAGCTTCACATTCGTCGGGTGCAGGGTGGACGCTTCTCCGATGAGGTGCTCGGCGGGCTCGAAAAGGGAACCAGACTGAGGATCGAGCTGCCCTACGGCGAGTTCTCACTGAACCCCGACTCGGACAGGCCGGTCATCTTCGTCGCCAGCGGCACCGGCTTCGCCCCGGTCAAATCGATCATCGAGGACCACCTCAAACGTGGTGGAGAACGGTCCGTGCACCTCTACTGGGGCGCACGAGGACAGGGCGACATCTACCTACCCGAGTTGCCCGAGAAGTGGGCCTCGGATCCGGGTCGTGTCTCATTCACTCCCGTCCTGTCACATCCCGCGGAGGACTGGACCGGACGCACCGGGCTCGTTCATCGAGCGGTGCTCGAGGACTACGCGAACCTCAGCGACCACGAGGTCTATGCATGCGGAAGCCCCGCAATGACCTCGGCGGCACGCGAGGATTTTGTCCACGAGGCCGGTTTGGCGCCAGAGAATTTCTATTGCGACGCCTTCGTACCGTCGGGCGAGCCCGTTGTCACCGCGTGATCCGCTACCACAACCACATCATCCGGGCAACCGGGCATCAGATAATGTGAGGCAATCATGTCCTTAGCACCATCGCGCGTGACACTGCCGGATTTCATCGATTCGCGGCCAGTGAGTCGATACCAGTACATCGTGATCGCCCTGTGTGGGGTGGTCATGTTCATCGACGGCTTCGACACCCAGAGCATCAGCTACATGGCGCCCCACATCGCCGAGGAGTGGGGCCTGTCGAAACAGGTGCTCGGGCCCATCTTCTCCGCCGCTCTCGCCGGTCTCATGGTCGGCTATCTGGCGCTCTCGCCGCTGTCCGAGCGGTTCGGCCACCGCCGGATGATCCTCACGAGCACGGTCATCTTCGCGCTCGGCACGTTGGCGGCGGCCTGGTCACAGAACGTCACCGAACTGATGGCGTTGCGCTTCATCACCGGAATGGGGCTCGGTGCCGCCGCGCCGAGTGCCATCGCACTGACGGGCGAATTCAGCCCCAAGCGTCTTCGAGCAACCTTCGTCCTGGTGATCTATTGCGGCTTCTCCCTCGGATTCGTCGCGGCAGGGCTGGTCTCCGGTTGGCTGATCCCGATCCTCGGCTGGCGGTCGGTACTCGTCGTCGGCGCAGTAGCACCGCTGCTCCTGCTCCCGGCGTTGCTGCGCTACCTGCCGGACTCACTCACCTCAATGATCAACCGAGGCGCGGAGCCCAACAGAATCCAGGCGATCTTCCGCAAAATGGATCCCGCCCTCGCCGTCGGCCCCGACATCACCTACGAGGCCGAGAAGCGGACCGACGGACAACGCACTGCACTGAGGAGCCTGTTCACCCGTGACCGGGTCTTGGGAACCCTGCTGCTGTGGCTGGTCTTCGTCATCAACCTCGGCGAGTTTTACGCGCTGCAGAGCTGGCTACCGTCGATCATGACGAGCCTGGACTACGACATGGGTACGGTGGTCACCGCCACCACCCTCACGACTGTCGGCGGCATCGCCGCTGCATTTGTCACCGGGCCCTGTATGGACCGACTCGGCGCGTACGTCACCCTCGGAACCGTTTATGTCGTCGGATTCGCATTCGTTGCGCTGACCGGTGTCGCCTTTACGGCGCCGTTGTGGGTCCTATTGACGGCCAATTTTTTTGCGGGGGTCTGCATCAGCGGTGGACAGAAGAGCCTCATCGCGCTGTCCGCGGTGTTCTATCCGACACCGATGCGGTCCACCGGGGTTGGATGGGCGTTGGGTGTTGGCCGCCTCGGCGGCATCGTCGGGCCGATCGCGGTCGGAGCGGCACTCGGCATGGGCTGGTCCGCCAGTGCAGTCTTCTACGCAATGTCAGTCCCCATGCTCGTCGCCGGAGCTGCGGTCTTCCTCCTCGGCCGCTGGGTCCGAAGCGACAATCACCCCGATCGCAAGTCGGCAGAAAGTCATTCGCTCGCCCGCAAGTAGTGTGGATCGGCAACACCGGCCGGGTGATCTCAAGGCCTGCGATCTCCAGCTGGGTCGGCTACCACGACCGCGGTGCACAGGCAACGCGCTGCCACCCCGCCTGGGCGATGTCACCCCCTTCGTGATCTCGCGGCCGTCCAGTCCGAGACCGAGCTCGCCGAACCGTGGGACGGCGGTACCGTGGATACCGAGGACATTCTGGGCCGAAACCCAAAGACCCGGCCTCGGCGTCGAACCTCGGATTTCGCGTTCACCGCCACACCCCAAGGGCGAAGATCTGCAAACTGTTCGGCCGCCCGGCCTGGACGGCACCCGGCGCTGTTCCAGGCCCTCGACGGCCCGAGTTCTGGTGGGTCATCGCAAAAGTACAAGACGTCAACCTTTTGAAAAAGTGGAGTCGGCGGACGAACTCCATGGAACCCGCAGTTCGTCAAGTCAAATGAGCACCCAGTTCCGTTCCCGGGACGCCTCGCAGGCCTGAAAATGGGGTCGGGTCGCCCGCCGACGCCGACGTTTTCTTGGGAGTGTAAGCCCGTAAATAAGCCTGGCGCCGGGGCCCGACCTTGGAAGGGTCACGCACTGTTGCTTCGAGCACGCCGGTCAGAATTTCGGATTCCCTCGACCGAGGCCCCCAGGCGGCCCGCCCGTGGAGAGTTCCGACGCGACTGGAGGACAAACAAAGTGGAGCCGGAACTGGAAGAGATTCCCGACGATGATCACGAGTTGGTGATCGATCGGGTTGCTGCGATCGATGTGGCCAAGGCGGCGGGCAAGGTGGTGGGACGTCAGCGCCGCCCGATCCCCGTCGCCGGCGCACACGTGACGGTCGCTTCAGCGCGTCGAGGACGGCGACGTCCTCGATGGTGGAGGGCACGGTATTCCTCGTGGTCGGCGATCTGCCGCATCGTCTTGCGCAGGATCTTGCCCGAGCGGGTCTTGAGCAGCGCCTGCACCACCGTCAGCGACGCGTCCGGGAACCACCGGTACATTCGCCTCCCCCTCGTATGTCGCTTGCCAGGGTGATGGGACCACCTCGTTGCCACGAGCATTGGACCATCCGTAGGTGCCATCGAGCATCGCCTTCTGAACTGCCAATGGGACTGCCCCGGCTCTGGTTGACACCCGCGCAACCACCGAAGCCAGATCCACAAGAGCAAAAAGCGCGCATTGCAATATTGAGTGCGATCCGGAAGCGCCCTCGGGGAGACCAAAATCGCTGGGCGGGTTGCCGATTCGACTTGTCATCTGCAGACCTACCATCTGCAGACCTGTCCGGCGCGGACCTGCTCAAGGCAACTTTGACCCACGCGGACCTGACTGACGTGTTTTAGAGCGCATCTGAAAACTCGGGGTGATCGGCGTGTGACTGGTGAGGAATGGGTGAACTCCTGGTAGGTCAGTAGGTGCTTACGCCACGACCCGACCAGGAATTCACTTGCCATCATCGCTCATCGCACTGTGTCCGTCATGCCCTACCCCGGATCCGGGGATCGGGCATCGGTGCGCGGTCTACTCGTCATCCTCGGTGACCGATGCTCAATGGGCGATTCTCGAACCACTGCTTCCTCCACCCGGCAACACCACCGGCAGCGGTGGTCGTCCCGAAAAGCACTGCCGCCGTCTGCTACTCGATGCGATCTTCTATGTCGTTCGAGGTGGGATCGCCTGGCGGCAGTTGCCGGCGGAGTTTCCTCCCGCGACCACGGTGTACGCGATCTTCGTCCGCTGGGTCCGCGCGGGAGTATGGCAGCGGATCCACGACGCGCTGCGCGATCGAGTGCGGGTCCAGGGCGGCCGCCACCCGTTGCCGTCCGCGGCGATCGTCGACACCCAATCGGTGCAGGGCGCCGACACCGTGCCCCGGTCGAGTCGTGGATACGATGCGGGAAAGAAGACGAACGGCCGTAAACGGCACATCGCTGTGGACTCGAACGGGCTGCTGCTGGCGGTCGTGGTGACGATGGCCGGGATTCAGGACCGTGACGGCGCGTTCCGGCTGCTGGCTGCGTTGCGCGCCCAGTTCTCGACAATCAGCCTGGTCTGGGCGGACGGTGGCTATGCCGGACGGCTGATCGACTGGTCGAAACGAGTTGTGTCACTGACGGTTCAGGTCGTCAAGCGCACCGACGATGTCAAAGGGTTCAGGGTTCTTCCCCGTCGGTGGGTGGTCGAGCGGACCTTCGCCTGGATCTGCAAACACCGCCGATGCGTCCGCGACTACGAGACTCGACCCGACCACCACGAAGCCATCGTCTACATCGCCATGATCGCGACCATGTCACGCCGACTCGCCCGCACAGCGTGACCCGAGCCAGAGTTTTCAGATGCACTCTTACACCGACGAAACGGTATAGCCAGCCGGTTTCACTCCTCCACCGAGCCGCGTAGCACCGACCGAACGTTGGGGCGATCGGTTCCCGGTAGCGGAACGGCGGATTCTGGCGGTCATCACAACAGCAGTCGTTCCATCTCTTCGATGGGTGTGCGAAATTCTAACCGTTTCCGGGGACGCTCATTGAGTTGCCGTGAGACCCACTCCAGGTCCGCTTTCGAGTGCACACTCAGGTCCGAACCTTTGGGGAAGTACTGACGGAGAATGCCGTTCGTATTCTGGTTGGTCCCGCGCTGCCAGGGTGCGTGTGGATCACAGAAGTAGATGTCGATCCCGGTGGCCGCGCTGACGCTCTTCCAGTCCCGCATCTCCGAACCCTGGTCCCACGTCAAGGTCCGGCGCAGGCTCGTGGGCAGCGTCTCGAGCTGTTCGGTCAACGCGGGCGCGGTCTGCTCGGGCTTGTATCCGTCGGGCAGATGAACGAGCATGACGGTGCCGGTCGAACGTTCGACGAGTGTGCCGATCGCGCTCAGATTCCGTTTGCCGACAATGAGATCACCCTCCCAATGTCCCGGTACTGCACGGTTTTTCACGTCTTTGGGGCGGTCCGCGATGTTGGCCATGTCGGGGATCCGATTCTTGCGCTGGCCGGCCTTCCGACTGGGCCGGCGCAGCCCACGTCCGGTCCGCAGCGATCGGGTGAGGGTGTGTTCGAGTCCGCCGCGGGCGGGTTGGTAGAGCGATTGGTAGATGGTCTCGGTGCTCACCCGCATCTGTGGATCGTCGGGGAAATCGAGTCGGAGGCGGCCCGCGATCTGCTCGGGTGAATGGCGCTCGGTCAGGGATTTCTCCACCGTCTCACGTAGCGACGGATTGGTGGCGAGCTTGGACGGCTTGGGCCGCGAGGCCCGATGGTAGGCGGCTGCGTGAGCCGATCTGGCTCGGTACCGCCCGGACGGCTCACGATTGCGGGCGATCTCGCGTGAGATCGTCGAGGGACTCCGGTTCAGGGTTTTCGCAATGTCACGAAGCGTGTGACCTGCGGCGATGCCGATGGCGATCTCTTCCCGTTCCGCGAACGTCAAACACCGGCCCTTGAGGTTGCGGCCACGCCGGGGACGCACCCCACCGCATGCCGCAAGCCACCGAGCACCCTGCTTGCGATACGAGCCGGCCGCCTCGGCCGCGTCCGTGATGAACTCACCCGCAGCCATCCCGGCCCAGAACGTCTGAAAGATCTCCGGAACCATCCGATGAGAATATTTCGCCATGTGCAACACCCTTTGATCAGTGGTGTTGCGATCACCGCACGAACCCAAGGAACGCCTACCGGGGCACCGTCCCGGAAAGGGGCGTTCACCGGCATAGGCAGTAGCTTCCGAACACGGGCCTACCGAACTGTCCGAAGCTGGGACAGTTGGCGGTGGCGGTTGTCACAAAAATGACTTCTCAGTGACCTGAACCACAGAAAGGTATGAGATGTCGACTACGGCTTCTGCGCCCACGGAAACTTCGGCAACGGAATCGCTCGAACTGGATGCGCTGATCATCGGCGCGGGGGTTGCCGGTCTGTACCAGCTGCACCAGCTCCGCGAACAGGGTCTGCGAGTGCGGGCCTACGACACCGCCGGCGACGTCGGCGGCACGTGGTACTGGAACCGCTATCCCGGTGCGCGCTTCGATTCCGAGGCGTACATCTACCAGTACCTGTTCTCGGAAGAGCTGTACAAGAACTGGAGTTGGAGCCAGCGTTTCCCCGGCCAACCGGAGATCGAGCGCTGGATGCATTACGTCGCAGACACCCTCGACCTTCGCCGCGACATCCAACTGTCCACCATGATCACCAGTGCGCACTACGACGAGCGGGCCGACAAGTGGATCGTGCGGACCGATCGCGGCGAGACGATCACCACCCGGTTCCTGGTCACCTGCAGCGGAATGCTCTCGGCTCCGATGTCGTACGTGTTCGAGGGCCAGGAAGAATTCAGCGGGCCGATCTTCCACACCTCCCGCTGGCCGAAAGAGGGCGCCGATCTCGACGGCAAACGTGTCGCCGTCATCGGCGTCGGTGCCACCGGCATCCAGGTGATCCAGACCGTGGCCGACAAGGTCGAACATCTGAAGGTCTTCATCCGCACACCTCAGTACGCCCTCCCGATGAAGAACCCCACCTTCGACGAGTCGGACGTGGCGGCGTACAAGAGCCGGTTCGCCGAGCTGAAAGAAACATTGCCGAATACGTTCAGCGGCTTCGAGTACGACTTCGAGCACGTGTGGGCGGATCTGACACCGGAGCAGCGCAACGATGTACTCGAGGAGATCTACGAGAACGGCTCGTTGAAGCTGTGGCTCGCCTCGTTCGGTGAGATGTTCTACGACGAGGAGATCAGCGAAGAGATCTCGGAGTTCGTTCGGCGCAAGATGCGCGCACGGCTCCAGGATCCCCACCTGTGCGACCTGCTCATCCCCACCGACTACGGCTTCGGAACACATCGTGTGCCGTTGGAAACGAACTACCTCGAGACCTATCACCGCCCGAACGTCGAGGCCATCGGAGTCCGCGACAACCCGATCACCCGGATCGTGCCCCAGGGCTTGGTCCTGGCCGACGGAACGCTGCACGAGGTCGATGTCATCGTGATGGCCACGGGCTTCGACGCCGGCACCGGATCTTTGACGCGGATCGACATCCGCGGGCGCGGCGGCCGGGCACTGAAGGACGACTGGAATCGCGACATCCGCACGACCATGGGCTTGATGGTGCACGGCTACCCCAACATGCTCACGACCGGTGCCCCTCTGGCGCCTTCCGCGGCACTGTGCAATATGACCACCTGCCTGCAGCAACAGACCGAGTGGATCGCCGAATGCATCCGGTACATGCGGGCGCACGACCACACCGTCATCGAGCCGACGCGGGCCGGTGAAGACGAGTGGGTTGCCCATCACGACGAGACCGCGAATGCCACGCTGGTCTCGAAGACGGACTCTTGGTACAACGGCGCCAACGTCCCGGGCAAGCCTCGGCGAGTGTTGTCCTACATCGGCGGAGTCGGCACCTATCGGGAGAAGACCCTCGCCGCAGCGGCCGCCGGGTACAAGGGTTTTCAACTGAGCTGATCCGACATCCATTTCATCGGTCCAAAGGAGGACGACAATGATCGAGAACCCGTACTACACAGACGAATTTCATGGCGATTACGAACTGATCGGCATCGGACAGCTCGACTTGGAGGAAGGCGGTTCCATCCCCGACTGCCAGCTGGCGGTGGCAACCTTCGGCGTATTGAACGAGGCCAAGGACAACGCGATCCTCATCCCGACGTGGTATTCGGGTACACACCAGATCTGGCGGGATGTCTACATCGGCCCCGACCACGCGCTCAACCCGGAGAAATACTTCATCGTCTGCATCGACCAGATCGGCAGCGGGCTGTCGGTCTCCCCACATAATGCCGCCGGCGCCAACGCCGGTATTGCGATGTCGAAGTTCCCGCACGTCCGCATCGGCGACAACGTGGTCGCGCAGGAGCGACTGCTGCGTGAGCACTTCGGCATCGAACGCCTCGCCCTGGTGACCGGCGGGTCGATGGGCGCCCAGCAGACCTACGAGTGGGCGGTGCGCTTCCCCGACAAGGTGCTGCGCGCCGCGCCGATTGCGGGCACAGCACAGAACACGCCGGGCGACTTCCTCATCGCCGAGGCGATGCGCGAAGCGATCCAGTCGAGTCCGGGCTGGAACGGCGGGGAATACACCTCCAACGAACAGGTCGTCGACGGGCTCATCCGGCAGGCCCACATCTGGGCCATCGTCGGATTCTCCACCGAGTTCTGGAAGCATGAGGGGTGGCGGGCGATGGAGTTCGACTCCAAGGAGGCGTTCCTGAGCGGATTCCTCGAGCCCTACTTCACTGCGATGGACCCCAACGCGCTCCTCACGCAGTCGTGGGCGTGGCAGCGCGGTGACGTCGCCCGCCATACCGGCGGTGACCTGGCGGCAGCACTCGGCCGCATCACCGCCAAGACCTTCGTCATGCCCATCGACGAGGATCAACTGTTCCCGGTCCGGGACTGTGTCCCGGAGCAGGAATTGATCAAGAACAGCGAACTGCGGGTCGTCGAGGACACCCTTGGTCACTTGGGTCTGTTCGGTGTTTCACCGACCTACATGCCCCAGATCGACCGGCACCTCGGGGACCTCCTCGACATCGAGGTCTGAAGCCGGGCCGGGCGCGGCGTCGAGCTTGATCGACACAGCCAGCTCATCCGCCGCGAACCACCCGGTCGCCCGAGTCCAATAATCCTGCTGTCTGACAACCCTTTCGGAGAAAATCGATGCACCATCTGATCGTCTGTTACGGCCACCCGGACGAACCCGCGTCCTTCGACCAGTACTACAGCACCACCCATCGCCCACTGGCCGACAAGATCCCCGGTGTTCGCACCTGGCACGCCGGCAAGGTCAGCGCCCTCGACCAGTCGCAGGCGCCCTACCACCTCGTTGCCGTCTTGAGCTTCGACTCCCGGCAGGCACTCGACGACGGACTCGCCTCACCCGAAGGGCAGGCCGCCGCCGCCGACATCGGAAACTTCGCCACCGGCGGAGCCACCCTGTTCGTCACCGACGACTTCATCCCCTCCGCCTGACCTGAGGCCGCGCACATCCCGGACCGTGAACGCCCCGCGGTCCGGGATGCGCCGTTCGGTGGCTCCGCCAACCACCCGTCACACGCAATGTCCGCTCTCTGGCGGGTCATTTCCGAATACGGAGCGAAAGCCCTGTTCACCGCCCTACCGCGCTGCGCGCGGTCAGAAAGGTGGATCCCGAGGCGGCCGAGGTGGCGCACTACGATCTGTCGAAGTTTCGGTCATTGTTCCTGGCCGGTGAGCGGCTGGACCCGGAGACCTACCGGTGGGCGCAGGCCAAGTTGGGTGTACCGGTGGTCGACCACTGGTGGCAGACCGAGACCGGATGGCCGATCGCGGCGAGCCTGCGCGGGTTGGAACCGATGCCGATCAGGCCGGTTCGCCGTCGGTGCCGGTGCCCGGGTACGACGTGCGGATTCTGGACGAGGACGGCACCGAGATGGGGCCCGGTCAGGAAGGCGCGGTCTGCCTGAAGCTGCCGATGCCGCCGGGCACCTTGCCCACCCTGTGGGGCACCGACGAACGGGTATGTCGCGTCCTACCTGACGCGGTTCCCTGGCTACTACCTCACCGGTGACGGCGGATACCTCGATGATGACGGCTACCTGTTCGTGATGGGACGTACCGACGACGTGATCAACGTCGCCGGGCACCGGCTCTCCCCTGGGTTGATGGAGGCGGTGCTGGCGGCGCACCCGGCGGTGGCCGAGTGCGCGGTGATCGGCGTGGCCGACCGGTTGAAGGGTCAACTGCCGCGCGGGTTCGTGGTGCTCAAAGATGGAATCGACATCGATCACGACACGCTGCAGGGCGAGTTGATCGCCGCGACGCGTCGAGACATCGGCGCCGCGGCAGCCTTCCGGCAGGTGACCATCGTGGACCCACTGACGAAAACGCGATCGGGCAAGATCCTCCGCAAGTCGATGCGGGCCATCGCCGACGGCCACGACGAGCCGGTCCCCTCCACCATCGAGGACCCTGCGGTGCTCGACGCGCTGAGACCGACGCTCCGCGGCGAATAGCTCGGCGCTGCGAATCCGCAGTGCCGGCATCCGCCCGGACGGTCGGTCGCGGGTCGACGCAGGTTTCCGATGTCCTATTCTGGGACACTCAGGGAAAGTGACCTGCGACACAGTAGTGGGGTGAGTCGGAGACACCAGGACGGAGATTTGATGGACAGCGACCCTAGGCGGCGGCGAGTGACTACCGATCGTCGCCCCGCTTCATCCCTGTCCGCAACGGACGAGGTCTCCAGCTTCATCGCCCAGTCGTGGCAGCGATCTCGTCAGGCGGGCGTGGTGCCGGACGGTTCGAGCCCTCCTCGTCTCCAGTTCGTCGAAGACCTCGACCTGCGTCGCCGACTGGTGCAATGCGCCTCACCGATCCTCGATCGCCTGCACGACGACCTGTCCGGAATGTCACTCAGCGTCGCGCTGACCGACGAGCATGCCCAAGTCATGCTGCGGCGCGACAATGATCCTGTCCTTGCCGCCAAGCTCGACAGCGTCTATTTCGCGCCCGGGTTCAACTACTCCGAGGAACTCATCGGCACCAATGGCGTCGGCACCGCCCTCGAGACCGGCATGGCCGTCTACGTCGACGGCCGCGAGCACTTTCACGAGGCAATCCACGATTTCACCTGCGCCGGCGCGCCCATCCACAATCCGATCCTCGGACGTGTCGAAGGATTGATCGATATCAGCGGTCTCGCCCGAGAGGCGAACCCGCTGATGCGTCAACTCGCGCTCGGGGCTGCACGGGACGTCGAGTCGGCACTGCGTTCGACAGGATCGGCGAAACAACAGCTCGTGCTGGGAGAGTTCCTCGCAGCCTGTCGACGTCGACAGGTCGCGGTGTACTCACTGAGCTGCGGCGTCTTCATGTCGAACACCATCGGTTCTCGCCTGCTCGATCCGATCGACGAGGCGTTCCTCCGCGAGGAAGCACATTCGCTGCTCGGCCCCTCGCGGATCACCCAGCTCGCCCTTCACCTCCCCTCGGGCGGCACCATCACGGTCAAGCGCAACATCATCGAGGACGGTGCCGAGGTCGCGGGAGTGATCCTCGAAGTTGAACGGCCTCCGCACCCCAGGTCCTCGACCACGCACCACCGCAGCCTTCCTGCGCTGCCCGGATCGACCGGATCCTCACCGCAATGGACCCGGTGCAGCAGGGAGCTGATCTCCCTGGCATCCACCGATGCCAACACGATCCTGCGGGGAGAAGGTGGAAGCGGCAGGCTCACCCTTGCGCGCGGGGCACATCTGTACAAGAACCCCCAAGCACCGATTGCCGTCGTGGACTGTAACCCCACGGAATCCGTCGAGGAACGCCTGAGAAACGCGCTGGATTCCGCCGCCACCACCGTCGTTCTCCGCGATATCGACCTGCTCGACGCACGCCTGGACCAGGCCGTCTCCGATGTGGTGTCCACCGATCAGCGCAGCTATCCGGCACGGTGGATCGTTGCCACCTCTTCCACCGACGGAGATCGGCTCCTGCACTCCGCCCTTGCTCGCAACTTCACCACGACAATCGATGTCCCCGCGTTGCGACACCATCCCGGCGACGTACCGGCAATCATTCGAATGTGCTTGGGGCAGCTCGCACCTCACCGCGACGCCGACATCCCCGACGACGTGTTACGGGTGCTGAAGAAATACCACTGGCCGGGCAACATCACCGAACTCGTGGACACGCTCAAGCACGCTCTGCGCGCCAAGCCGGCGGGGGTGATCACCGCAGTCGACCTGCCACCCGCACTCAGTTCGGCGCCTCGGCGAACGATGACGGCGATGGAGAGCGCCGAACGCGATGCCATCGTGGTGGCGCTCCGCGAATGCGGCGGCAACCGCGTGGCAGCCGCGAAATCACTGGGGATCGCCCGGTCGTCGCTCTATCGAAAGATCGACACCTTCGGCATTCACCTGTGACCTCCTCGGCGCAGGCTCATCGGTCCAGACATCCGATGTCTCGACGCCGGAAGTCGACGATCACGACCGAGGGTGTCGTGAATCTTCATAAACCTGTCCCGCTGGTTCTAGTTTCGCCGCACCGCCGGGCAGAGAGGCCGCACCGCCGGGCAGAGAGTGTGACAGCAGCGCTCAGCAGATCGCAGACCGCGACGGCAGGGCAGTACCGTGGATCACCTGATCCCGGGTGGGCAATGCGGCCCGCGGAATGGAGAAGACGATGACAGCACGAGACGACGAATACCGGCTCCTGAACTGGCGGACCACGAAGCCGCAGGCGAGAGGGTGCAGCGGTGGGAGCAGATGCTGTCCACGACCCACCTGCCGTGGTCGGTGACCGTTCCCGACGACACCTCGCGGCCGTTCGACGCCTACGTTCGGCGCTGCGCTGCCGATGCTTGTACCGAATCCCTATTGTGTAGTGCACGCTCATCGGCGTTGGTTGCAGAGTGACTGGCCAGACCAGAGTCCCGGACTTCACGGCAGGTGCAGGCTCGTCGGGAAACTGCTGCCGTAGACGAATAGCTGTTGAGTGATGCTCAGCTGCCTACCGTGCGGTTTCGCCACCAAAGAACCTATGTGCCGGGACGGCGGTTGCCGTCGATGCTGTCGTGAGGAGCCCCCCGGTTGAGAAGTGGACGTTCCCGTTTTCCCGGGCGGTGTTGGTCCGTGCGCCGAGCGTTTTCAGGGCCTCTTCGACCGGGGCGTTGCCGAAAGCCTTCGCGATCCGCTGGTGGAGCGCGACGACTCTCTTGGTCTCCAGGAGGAATTCGTTGAGATCGCGCTCGACAGTCGCTCGCCAGTCTTCGAACTTCAGGCGTCGAGTCTCGTACTCGTTCCACTTGTCGGCGAAGTTTTCACCGTCACAGGCGGGGTTTTCCACCCAGTACCGCCCGCTGCGCTTTTCGATGTGCTCGGGCATTCGCTGTACTGCGCTCATGGTCGCGTCGACGAGGTCCGTTTCGCCCTCGTATCCCTTGCCGGCGAGGGTCGTGATGAGGCTGGACGGGGGGCGGTCGTCGAGGTCGTTGGCGAAGTAGATGTCTCTGTGTCGCTTGAGGATTTGTACGACGCGGTGGAGTGGGGTGCGTACGCGGTGATTGGGCACTGCGTCGACCGAGCCGTACGAACTGGCCAGTATGGCGCGTTCTTCCTCGAACTGCTTGGCGCACTGGGTGCGGAACCACTCGACGTAGGCCAGCGGGTTGGATTTCTGCCAGTTCCGTAGGTTGCGGTCCGTGAGCTCGATCGCGGTCGCCGATGGGGAATCGGCATCCGGAATGGCGGGAAGCACGTCCATGTGGAAGTTGTCGTAGTGCAGGCACCAGGAGCGTCGGCCTTCGGAGACTTTGCCGGGGCTCTCGCACGCCTGACCGTCATGATCCTTGCGGTAGTCGTCAAGCAGTGCGCCTACCCTGTTTTTGAGTTCCTGCTGCGTGGTAGAGGTCTTTGCGACGTCGAGTTGGGACACGAGGTCCAGGTCGTACTCGTTTCGCTCTCCCACACACCCCAGGCAGCCTCCAGGATCGACCACAACCGGCGCAACGACCACCCCGATAGGGAAGACCGACCCGGCGGCACCCGTCCCGGTCGACAACCGCAGGGAGCTACCGCCCCGACCCCGGGGTCGCAAACGAAAAGACGTGTTTGCAGCACCCCCGGACCCGGCACGGTCCTGACGCACCCAGCCGACGGGACGCCCACCACCTCCACACCCGCCCTTGCAGGCACCCTGCAAACCTGCAAAACGACCCGCAACCTGCAAACGCCCCCCTTCGGACCTAGGAGTTCGTCGTAGATACTGCGGCGCGGGGCCGGCTTTTTCGCGCTGAGTGCGACGAGGTTCGCCGTGGTTGCGACGAACTATGGATGCCGGCGAGCCGCCAGGGCAGTAATGGCTGCTATCGCGACCACAGGTGCACACCGGCGGGGCGGAGGCGTTCGGGGGTCTCGCCTTAATTGTGCACCGTGCACTACTGCTCCTATGAAGTTCGTCATCGCAGCCAATGTATTGCGCAGTAGCCCGCCGTAGTGTTCCAAGTCACATACATCCATCTACTGCACAGGAGTGCACATGGCACCGGCTTACCTCCCTTGGCTGCTGGCTGAGCCGTTCGGGTCTGCACCCGCGATCCGAGACGACCTCCGCGAGTTCTCATTCGAGCAACTCGACGCGAGGGTGGCCGCCGTTGCCGCCCAGTTCGCCGGACGAGATGTGGGTCGTGGCGACGTTGTGGCCGTGATGCTGCCCAACCGCAGCGAGCTTGTCGTCGCCATCTTTGCCGCCTGGCGCCTTGGCGCCGCCGTGACTCCGGTCAACCCAAATTTCACCGAACAGGAGGCCACCCATCAGATCGCCGATGCCGGCGCCACGCTGGTCGTGAACGCCGGTCCCGGCGCCCCCACCGGCGGCAAGCCAACAATCGCCGTGGACGACCTCGCCGAACATTCCACCGGGGAGGTGCCTGCACCGGTCGTACTCGCAGACAGCGACATGGCCCTGGTGATCTACACGAGCGGCTCCACCGGCCGACCCAAGGGCGTCATGATCACACATGGCAACGCCGACGCCATGACGGCTTCGATCGTCGAGGTGATGGCGCTCACCACCAGTGACCACTGCCTTCTCATCCTCCCGCTGTTCCACGCAAATGCGCTCATGGTGAGCCTCCTCGCGTCCCTGCGCGTGGGCGCCCAACTGACCGTGGTGGGCAAGTTTTCTCCAGACACCTTCTTCCACGCCGTCGAGAAGCACCGCCCCTCCTACTTCTCGGGCGTCCCCACCATCTTCGCGCTCCTGGTGACCAAGGCCGCCGAACGCGACACCGACCTGTCCTCGCTGCGCTTCGCCATCTGCGGCGCCGCCCCCGCCACCCGCGAACTGCTCCAGGCCTCCGAGGAGATGCTCGGAGCCCCGCTGCTGGAGGGCTACGGCCTCACCGAAGCCACCTGCGCGTCCGCCATCAACCCCCTCGTCGGCCTCCGCAAGATCGGCACGGTCGGCCCATCCCTTCCCGGTCAAAGCATCCGGGTGGTCGACGATGAGCTGCGCGACGTGCCCACCGGCGAGACCGGCGAGGTGCTGATCACCGGACCCGTCGTGATGGCCGGCTACCTCGGGAACCCCGAGGCTACCGAGAAGACCATCGTCGACGGCTGGGTCCGCACCGGCGACGTGGGCGTGCTCGACTCCGACGGCTACCTGACCCTGGTGGACCGCATCAAGGACATGATCATCCGCGGGGGAGAGAACCTCTACCCCAAGGAGATCGAGAACGCGATCGGCAGTCTGCCCGGTGTGCTCGAAGTGGCCGTGATCGGCAGACCTGACGACGTGATGGGAGAAGTGCCTGTCGCGTTTGTGGTCCCGTACCCGGACGCCTCACTGACTCCCGAGACCGTGATCGAGCACTGTCGCAACCTGCTCACACGGGTCAAGGTGCCCGTCGCCGTGGACATCGTGACCGAACTCCCCAAGAACCCCGTGGGGAAGATCGACAAGCCCGGACTGCGCAAGGCGCTCGTCGGCTGACCTCGCGCGAGGGCGAGGCCACTCCGTCGTCGTACGACCTCCCCGTGTCCCTTCCGTCCCTTCTTTTCTCATATCGACAGTCGACGATCGTCGATTTTCGTTTCTTCGTGCCCAAACGCACCACTCAACTCGCCCCAGGAGGAGTCATGGGTTTTCGCCAAGCCGACGTTCCCGACGTGGACCCGGCAGAATTCGAAAAGATACCGACCATGGAGCGGATGAAGCTGCTCTGCCTGCACTGGGTGGACTATGGCTTCGGCGCCCCCAAGATCATGCACTCGTTGTACCTGGTCAAGGGCCTGTTCTTCATCATCGCCGGCTGGCTTCTCATCGGCCTCACCACTCCCGGCTTGCCGCTGCTCGACCTGGGCGCCTGGTGGGGCGAGATGATCGTCCTACAGAAGTCCATGCTGTGGGTGGTGCTCTGGTCTGCCACCGGCTTCAACGAATCGTGGGGCCCGCTGGCGTTCAAGTTCACACCCAACACTGCCGGGTACCGCTACTGGATCCGCACCGGTACCCTGCGGCTCCCGCCCTGGCCCGGCAAGATCCCGCTGACCGGCGGTGACGAGCGCAAGGCCATCGACGTGTGGCTGTACCTCGGGATGCTCGCCTCCCTCGTCGCGGGCCTGGTGTTGCCCGGCCAGCAGACCGCCGCCGCCTACAGTGAGCCCGGCCTCCTGCCGATGTGGCCCTTCATCGCCTTTATCGCCTTTCAGCTGGTCATGGGACTGCGGGACAAGGTCGCCTTCCTGGCCTCCCGCCCCGAGCAGTACTCCGTGATGCTGCTCGCCTTTGGTGTCCTGACCAACTACGCCGCCGGGCACGTGGACATGATCGTGGTAGCCAAGATCGCGATCTTCGCCGTCTGGTGGGGCGCGTTCCTGTCCAAGATCGGGCATCACTTCACGCCCACCGTGCAGACTATGCTCACCAATTCGCCGATCAACAAGTCCAAGACCCTGCGACGCGCGCTCTACCGCAACGTGCCCGAGGACCTGCTGCCCTCCCGTCTCGCCTGGTTCTGCGCACACGTCCTCGGCACGGTCGTCGAGTTCCTGGTGCCGATAGTCCTGCTCTTCACCACCAACTGGGTGGTGGCAGTGCTCGCCGCAGCGTTCATGACGTGCTTCCACGCCTTCATCTACTCGATGTTCGCCGTGGCCATGCCGCAGGAATGGAACCTCTACTTCGGCTTCCTCTCCCCGTTCGTGTTCCTCGGCTTCTTCGCCGGCGACGGCTACGCCGTGTGGGACGCGAGCAATCCCTGGATCGTGGTGGCGGCCGCGGTCTTGACCCTCACCCTGCCGATCGTAGGCAACTTCCGACCCGACCTGATCTCGTTCCTGCTGTCCATGCGTCAGTACGCCGGTAACTGGTCGTCCGCCACCATGGCGTTCCGGAACAACGGCTGCGAGGCCAAGCTGGACAGCCCCGACTTCATCACCGAGATCACCTCGCACAAGCACCAGCTGTCCAGCCTGTTCGGGCCTGAAGCCGCCGAGATCTTCCTCCAGAAGACCGCCGCCTTCCGGCTCTTGAATTCTCAAGGACGGGGCCATATGTCGCTGATGATGGATCACCTCGACGACCTGGACAATTACCGGTTTCGCGAGGGCGAGATGATGTGCACGTTCTTCGTGGGCTGGCAGTTCGGCGACGGGCACCTGTTCAACCCCTTCACCATCGCCGCCATCCAGAAGCGGTGCCACTTCGAGCCCGGCGAGTTCATCACCGTCTGGACCGAGTCGCAGCCACTGCACAAGAAAACCCTCGAGTACAAGGTGATCGACGCGGCGCTCGGTGTGGTCGAGACCGGCTACTACGTGGTGAAGGACGCGCTCGCAGAGCAGCCGTGGCTGCCCAACGGGCCGATCAACTACACCGTCACCTGGCGCGATCCCGACTATGTTCCCGCAGGGGCCAGTCCCGACTATGTTCCCGCAGGGGCCAGTCCCGACTATGTTCCCGCAGGGGCCAGTAGGGATCCCATACCAGAGGTGGCAGGCTGAACTGATGACCACCGCCGTCGTCGTCGGTAGCGGGCCCAACGGCCTAGCCGCCGCCCTGACACTCGCCGCCGAGGGAGTGGACGTGACCGTTCTGGAAGCGTCCGACTCCCCCGGCGGCGGCACCCGGTCCGGCGAGGTGACGTTGCCCGGACTCCTCCACGACCACTGCTCCGGCTTCCACCCGCTCGCGTTGGATACCGGATTCAGCCGACAGTTCGACCTCGCCGCGCACGGTCTCGAGTGGCTGTGGCCCGAGGTCCAGTACGCGCACCCGCTCCACGGCGGGCGGGGGGCCGCGGTGGTGCGGTCCGTCGAAGAGACCGCCGCGGGGCTCGGCGGTGACGGTTCCTCGTACCGCCGGATGTTCGGCCCCCTCTCCGCGCATTTCCACGACATCGTGGGCGAATTCCTCCAACCGATGGTGCACGTGCCCCGCCACCCCTTCGCCCTGGGCTGGTTCGGTGTGCATGCAGCGTTGCCGGCCACCGTGCTCGCGCGGCGCTGGCGGACCGATGGGGCGCGGGCCCTGTTCGGCGGGGTGGCAGCGCACGCGTTTCGGCCGTTCGGTTCGGTGATGTCGTCGGCGATCGGCGTGGCGCTGGGGACCGCGGCGCACCGCTACGGTTGGCCGGTCGCGCGCGGGGGCTCGGCTGCGATCTCGCGGGCGATGGTCTCGGCGCTCGAGTCGTACGGCGGACGGGTGGAGACCGGAGCCCTGGTGCGCGACCACCGCGAGCTGGGCCGGCCCGACATCCTCATGCTCAACACCGCGCCCGCCGCAGCTGCATCGGTGTTGGGCTCTGCGCAGCCCCCGCGGATCGCCCGCGCCTACAGCCGGTTCCGGCACGGGCCCGGCGCGTTCCAGGTGTCGTATGCCGTCGAGGGCGGCATCCCATGGGAGTACGAACCCTCCCGGCGTGCGGGGACCGTGCACGTGGGCGGGAACTTCGAAGAGATCGCCGCCGCCGAACGCGACGTGGTGCGCGGCGTGATGCCCGATCGGCCATTCGTGTTGGTGGGGCAGCAGTCCGTCGCGGACACTGGGCGTGCATCGGACGGGGTGCATCCCGTCGACGTCTACGCCCACGTGCCGTCGGGTTGGAGCGGCGACGCCACCGAGATCATCACCGCGCAGATCGAGCGGTACGCTCCGGGCTTCCGAGCGCGGATCCTGTCGACGCGTTCGCGGTCGGTGGCGCAGATCGAGCAAGCCAATCCCAACTACGTGGGCGGCGACATTATCACCGGTGCGAATACGGCCCGGCAGTTGGTGTTCCGTCCGCGCGTGACTCTGCAGCCGTATGCCACCGGCGTCCCCGGCGCCTACCTCTGCTCGGCCGCCGCCCCACCCGGAGCAGGCGCGCACGGCATGGCCGGCTGGAACGCCGCCCGCGCCGCGCTGGCAGACCTGGCGCGATGACTGAGTCTTGGAGCCTTCCAGGCAAGCTCAGCGTGGATCCGCAGAATCTCGAGCGGCTCCGTGAACTCACCAGGAAGATCGGGGAGCGCCTCCAGCGAGAGACCGATGCGATCAGTCACGGGATGACCGCCGAGATCGCGGCTGCGGTCGGTGAGCTCGACGACCGGGCGATGCGTGACGCTCTCCACTCCAGCGTCACGGACAATGTCGAGGTCATGATCGATCAGCTTGCGCACTCCAAAGCGGTGTCCGACCTGCCTTCGTTGCCGCATGCGCACCGGTACGCCGAGGAGCTCGCGCGGCAGGACGTTCCCGAGTCTTCATTGCGTCGTGCCTATCACGTGGGATCCCACTACTTGCTGGCTCGCATCTTCGACCAGGTGCAGGAGATTGACTGTCCGCCTCACGAGCAGCCGCCGCTCTACCGTCACCTGGCGGGCTGGCTGTACCAATACATCGACGCGATCACGCGCCAGGTGATTGCCACATATCAGGAGGAGCAGCGGTCCTCCCACGAGCGGGCTGCGCGCACCACTTTCACCTGGGTCAATCGTGTCCTCGAGGCCGAGGACGTGTCCCCTAGAGAGTTCTCCGCTGCCACCAAATACCGGCTCGACCAGGTACACGTGGCATGCCGAGTGTGGGTCGACGATCGCGCCGACCAGCCCGCGCATACCCCCGCGCTCGCCCCTCTCATCGACCAGGTCCGCGCGATGCTTGGAGGTCGCGACGATCCACTCGTGGTAGTGACCGGTCGGCGCGAGGCGGACGTGTGGTTTGGTGGCGTGCACCGCGTCGACACCCGTGCTTTTGACTCGGTGGTAGCTTCTGCAGGTGGGTCCCGCCTCGCATTCGGTTCACCTGGGTTCGGACCGGCCGGATTCCGCGCAAGCCGGTCCCAGGCGCACCAGGCGTCGCGGATCGCGCACGTCGCAAGTGACCCGACCGCGCGCGTGACCTCCTATGCGGACGAGGGGATCCCGGTGATCTCCCGACTCATCGACGACCTCCCCGCCACCCGCGCCTGGGTTCACGATGTGCTGGGGGAGTTGGCGGTCGACTCCGACGCCGCCGCTCGTCAGCGTGACACCGTACGCGTGTTCCTCGAGTCCGCGTTCAGCTACTCAGCGACGGCGTCGCAGCTCATGCTCCACCGCAACTCGATCCGCTACCGGCTGGAGAAAGCCTCGCTGCAACTGGGCCGCGGCGTCGCCGACAAGCCACTCGACACGCAACTCGCGCTGGCCCTGTGCCGCGTCCTCGGCTCAGTCGTACTCGTGCCCGAGAGCGGGCCCGGGACAGCCGGCGCATCATCTCCCGCGCGGGAATGAGAGCCACCGGCTATAGCGTTTCGGGTTGGGTGTTTCGGGCGTGGATTCGGTGCTCGGCAACGCGTGGTCGCCCGACGCGGTCGGGTGGTCGTCGGGGTCCAGGGCCGCGAAGGTTGATTTCCTTTCGTCTCGATCGTCGGATTGGTGCTGGTCAGTGGGGGTCGGGGATTGCGTTGAGACGGGCCAATGCGGATCAGCAAGTCGATCCAGGGTGCGTGGGCGGACAGCCGCAGGTGCACTTTTCGTGCGTGGCGGGCGATGCGGCCGGCGGTCGCGAACAGGCGTAGTCGTAGCCGTTTTGGCTCCCACCGACTGGCTTGGTCGTCGGTGAGCGCGAGCTTCTGCATCCATGCAGTGACCTCGACGGCGAGGGCGACGAGGGCGAGCCAGATCCGATTCTGATCGAAACCGTGCAGCGGAAGGTTCTCGAGGCCGGTGTCTTTCAGGATGCGGATCCGGTCTTCGCAGCGTGCCCGGCGCCGGTGCCGCAGTTCCAGATCGGGCAATTGTCCACCTTCGGTGTTGGTGACGAACGCGGTCAACCGCAGCCCGTCACGGTCGGTGAAGCGCAGTTGTGCACCGGGGTGTGGGCGTTCTTTGCGGACCGTGACTCGCATCCCGTCGGGCCAGCCCGGCAGCTCGAGCAGACTGGTTACCTCCGTCACCCAGGCGCCGTCGCGGGGTTGCCCGTCGGCGTTGTAGGCGGGGATCCAAGCGTGTTCGGAAAGGGCGTCGATGGCGGTGACGATGGTGTCGGTGAGACCGAATCCGATCGAGTACGACAACTTCTGTGTGGTCAGGTAGTCGATGAGGGCATGGGTGCCGCCGGCCGCGTCGGTTCGGATCAGTACCATTCAGGTGAATGGCAGGCGGGCGCATACGAAGTCGTGCACGTGTAGACATCGATGGGACTGGGTCGACGCGCCTTCTGGTGCGTCGCAGTTCGACGTCCGGTGTGGCGGGGGGAGGCGATCATCCACGTCCACTGAACCGTCTAAGCTGCATCGGATCTCGGTGACGGCACCGGCAGTAATAGAGGAGTTCGTGGTGGCCACAAGGCGGAAGTTCGGTTGGGGGCTCGGGGCGGTTGCGGTGTTGGCACTGTTCGGCAGCTGCATCGACGAGGACTCCCGATCGGAGCGATCCGTCACTCAGGCCGCTACACCTTCGGCTCGCACGGCTACCGCCGCGCACGTTCCGGTGCCGCAGCGGCCTGAGTGGCGGGGATCGGTTCTCGAGTACGACGTGGCCGCAGGGTCCGGACCTGGTCTATTCATCGACGTGGACGGACAACGAACCCGTGTCGATCTCAGTCATGTCGGTGCGGTGAGTTGCGGCGGGTATGCATCGCTGGAGTCGAATCGTGCTGCGGTGTTGGGTCGGTTGGCGGAACTCGCGCCGATCGGCACCGGGGTGCGGGTTGTTCGTGCCACCTCGTCCGCTGGGGAAGCCTGACTCCCGGTGGGTACGTGTATCTGAGCGCGCCTGCGGACGGCACGTCGGAGATATCCACCACGACCACACCCGCCCCGACGACCACGCCCACAACGACGCGTGTGTCGTCCACGACATCCACCTCCTCCACCACCTCAACGACCGCCCCCGCGGCGGCTCAGTCCTCAACCGACTCCGATGTGCTCCTCAACGAGATACTGCTCGCCGAGGGGTTCGGCACACTCGACATGCCGGACATCAACCTTTCCGCTCTTGCCCCGATCCCCCTCGACCAGCAGCTCGCATCGGCCGAGAAATCCAACGCGGCGGCCACGAACGCTGCGCGCTGGACCAGAATGTTGACGGCATATCGGGCATGCGTGGGACACCCGCTCGGGGCTGCAAGCAGTGTGCCGCAACGACGATGACACAGCGATCGTGAAAGCGGATCAGAAGGCGGAACTACCGGTTGCGTGCCGGACCCGATGGCCGGCTCTACACCAGCGACGACGACCACTCGATGTACAAGTTCGACGAGAACGGGAACATTTACGTCGAGGCGCCCGCCTACACCAGCAGTGGCGGTGGCGGTGGCGGTGGCGGTGGTGGTGGTGGTGGCTTTTGCCGCCGTAGCCGTTGGTGCTGAGACTGAGCGGGGCCCGGGAGCGACGCGAACCGTTGCAGTGTCCCGACGAAGTCCGCCGCGGTCATCGCGATCGGGCCCTCCGAGAGATCAGCCCGCCCTTGCGCACTCACCGTGACCGCACCGACACGACGGGACGGCGGCGTCTCGGCAACGCACGCCGTGAGCCCCCTCCCGTGTCGGCGATGTATACCGGCTGACCGATACACATGATCCGGTTTGTCTGATTACATGCCCTGGGTGAAGAAGACGACCTTTGCGATAACCCTGATCGCCGGCGCTGTGCTCGTGACCGGATGCGGAAGCAGCAAGACCCAGTCCAGCACCACACCGACCACGACAGCGTCCGTTGCACGAGTCGTCGACGCATCGAGTGCCAGACCGGCCACCACCTCACGACCGGCACCGACAACGACCACGGTTGCCGCGCCGGTCAGCACCTCACCGGCTGCCGTGCAGCCGGTCGCCCCGGTCGTTCCCACCACCACCACCATCGCCGTGGCGCCACCACCGGCGCCGGTCGTGATTCCGACGACCCCACCCGCGGCCCTCCCGCCCGTACCGAAATCGACGGTCAGCTACGGATCTTGCGATGAAGTGCGAGCCGCCGGCGCCGCACCGATCTACAAGGGTGAGCCCGGATATTCGACGAAGCTCGACCGCGACAAGGACGGAATCGCCTGCGACAAATGACACGTCGCGAAGCTCCCTGAAACGTCGCCCGCGCTCGGCGCACTCGGCGGCGCCCCGTGAGGACCGGACGCACACAGGACCGCAGTGTCAGGCTTGCATGCGCCAGCTGAGCTGATCCGCACCACCTCCGCGAATCCCACAGTCGGGCCGTCACGCCCCTGAGTACAGTCGACCGGCCACACGCGGATAAGTGCCGCTGATGTGGACGACATCGCCGTCCATCACTGTTCCGGTCTTCGTGGGTGCCACCGTCGCCGTTCCGCTGCTCGGCGATATCTCAGGGTCCAGTTCACCCCAGACGACACGGGGCACGCACGTGCCTCGGCGTGCAGATCGCCCGCCGACCGTCGACGTCCGCTGCGTGTCCGGCCGAGTCATTTACTGGGTATACAGACAGCGCGCACGCCTTCTGGTAGCACCAGAAGCAAATCCAGTCGAGGTGTCGGGATAGCTCACTACTCAAGGCAGGCAACCGTTCACGCGCCACGCGAACCTGTTTGCACCGAAATCGCGAGTCCTCTCGCACGCCTGGATCGTCACGATCTATGGTGAGCGTGCTCGAACATCTGCGGGGGTGGCAAACATCTGTATGCATGCCCCTATCCCCTGTGTGAAAGGACCCCCATGGGCGTCACCCTTGCCAAAGGCGGCAACGTTTCCCTCGACAAGCAGGCCCCGAACCTGACCGCAGTCGCGGTCGGGCTCGGCTGGGACGCGCGATCGACCACCGGCCACGAATTCGACCTGGACGCCAGCGCTCTGGCAACCGGCGAGAACAAGAAGGTCCTGTCCGATCAGCACTTCGTGTTCTACAACAACCTGCGCTCCCCCGACGGGTCGATCCAGCACGAAGGCGACAACCTCACCGGTGAAGGCGACGGCGACGACGAGGTGATCAACGTCGACCTCAAGGCCGTGCCGCCGAACATCACCAACATCTTCTTCCCGGTCTCCATCCACGACGCGCACCAGCGTGGCCAGAGCTTCGGGCAGGTCACCAACGCGTTCATCCGCGTCGTCGACCGCAGCACGGGCAACGAACTGGTCCGCTACGACCTCACCGAGGACGCCTCCACCGAGACCGCCATGACCTTCGGTGAGCTCTACCGGCACAACGGGGAGTGGAAGTTCCGTGCCATCGGCCAGGGCTACGCGTCCGGGCTGGCCGGTATCGCCCGCGACTACGGTGTCAACATCTGACCCGTCTCAACGTTTTTCGGGGAGGACCCGCATGTCCGGGTCCTCCCCGGTGTTCGTCCTCCTGCAGTAGCCACCCTGCATGCCCACTAGAGAAAGGCCACGCTTCGTGGTTCTGCGAATATTCGGCTGGTCCTTCGCTGTCACAATCGTCGCGTTGATCGTCGCCGCCATCTACGGTGGACCCCAGGCCGTCCTCCTCGTGGTGATCCTGTCGATCCTCGAGATCTCGCTGTCCTTCGACAACGCCGTCATCAACGCCACCGTGCTGCGCCGGATGAGCGAGTTCTGGCAGAAGATCTTCCTCACCGTCGGCATCGTCATCGCGGTGTTCGGCATGCGCCTGGTCTTCCCCCTCGTCATCGTGTGGCTCGCGTCCGGCCTCGGCCCCGTCGCCGCACTCGACCTGGCCCTCAACCCGCCCGCCGACGGCGCCGCGTACTTCCCCGACGGCAGCGCCAGCTACGAAACCCTGCTCACCGACGCCCACCCGCAGATCGCGGCGTTCGGCGGCATGTTCCTGCTGATGCTGTTCCTCGGTTTCATCCTGGAAGAGCGGGAGATCACCTGGCTGTCCTGGCTGGAGAAGCCCCTCGCCCGCGCGGGCAAGCTCGACCAGCTCGCCGTCATCATCGCCGGCGCCCTGCTGCTGATCACCGCCGCGTACATCGCCCCCGAGGACACCGTCTCCACGGTGATGATCGCCGGCGTCCTCGGCATGGTCACCTACATCGCCGTCAACGGTCTCGGTGAGCTGTTCAACACTCCCGAGGGAGACGAAGACGGCGAACTGGTCGAAGGGTCCAAGGGCGGACCGACCGAGCTGGCCAAGGCCACCGGTAAAGCCGGGTTCTTCCTGTTCCTCTACCTCGAGGTCCTCGACGCGTCGTTCTCCTTCGACGGTGTGATCGGCGCGTTCGCGATCACGTCCGACCCGATCATCATCGCCCTCGGCCTCGGCTTCGTCGGCGCGATGTTCGTCCGTTCCATCACGGTGTTCCTGGTCCGCAAGGGAACCCTGTCGGACTACGTGTACCTCGAGCACGGCGCCCACTGGGCCATCGGCGCACTGGCCGTGATCCTGCTGGTGTCCATCGGCTACCACGTCAACGAGAACGTCACCGGACTCGTCGGCGTCGCCCTCATCGGTGCCGCCTTCATCTCCAGCCTCCTCCGCAACCGCCGCACCCTCGAACCGGTCGAGGCGACCGTTGACCGTGACGACGAACCGGAAAAGGTCACCGTCGGCTGAGGCGAGTTCTCACCACTGAGCCGTCCCAGACGACGACCGGGTCACCGTTCACCCCGCCGCACCGCCGGCGCGGCGGGGTGAACCGCGGAACGGTCGCCCCCTTGCCCGTGGGCGCCGACCAGCAGCCACACCCCTGTGCGAACGGCACCCCCATCACAGCAACTGCAGGAGAGAGAAACCCATGACTTCGCTTGTCCGCGGCCAGAACACCCCACTGACCTCCCCGCAGCTGACCGTCAACGTCGCCGGCGTCACCCCCGGGACCGTCGACCTCATGGTCTTCCAGGTCACCACCACCGGGAACGTACGCAGCGACAGCGACTTCGTCTTCTTCAACCAACCCGCCTCCCCCGAGGGAGCGGTCCGGCTCACCGGCCCCAGCACCGTCGACGTCGACGTCACCAAAGTGCCCCACAGCATCGACAGGCTGCGTCTGGCGGTGAGCATGGACGACTCCGCTCCCGGCAGCCTCGCCGCCATCCCCGGTCTCGGCGTCACACTGGGTTCGGTCTCAGCCCCAGCCCTCGGCCTGACCACTGAACGGGCCGCCGTCCTCGCCGAGATCTACCGGCGCGGTGAGCAATGGAAGATCCGGAACGTCTCCGCCGGCTGGGATACCGGCCTCAAGGCCCTCGTCACCGAACACGGTGTCGTCGTCGACGACGCCCCCAGCCACCCGCCGGCCCCCACATACCCGTCCACTCCCCCAGCCCAGCCGCCCGCGCCCGTCATTGCGCCCCCGGCGCCCACCCCCACGCCGGCGCCGCAGCCGCGGGTCCAGCTCAGCAAGATCACCCTCACCAGGGCAGCCCCCACCGTGTCCCTGGCCAAGGGCGGCGACACCGGCACGATGCGGGTCAACCTCAACTGGACCCGCGGCCGGCGGGGCCTCTTCGGCGGCAATGGCGCGATCGACCTCGACCTCGCATGCCTGTACCAACTCAACGACGGATCCAAGGGTGTCGTGCAAGCACTCGGCAACGCGTTCGGTGACCTGCACTACCCGCCCTACATCTCCCTCGACGGCGACGACCGCTCCGGCCTCAACGCGGGCGGCGAGAACCTCCACATCAACCTCGCCCATCTCGCCGACTTCAAACGCATCCTCATCTTCGCCTACATCTACGACGGCACCCCGAACTGGTCCGCCGCCGACGGCGTGGTCACCCTGTACCCACCCCACGGCCCCGAAGTGGAAGTACGCCTCGACTCCCCCGACAACCGCGCCCGATCCTGCGCCATCGCCCTCCTGAAAAACGAACGCAACGAACTGACCGTCACCCGAGAAGTCCGGTACATCAACGGAACCCAATCCGACATCTCCAAGGCCTACCGCTGGGGCCTGAAATGGACCGCCGGGCGGAAATGACCGCACCCGTGGGGACCGATCGAGAGGTGATCGCCGCCGGACGGATACCCACACCACGGAAACCGCACCGCGCTGTCAGCACGGGACTGTCAGAACATCGGTGGATCCAGTTCTGGCGCATGAATCTAGATCACGGTTGGGGTGATTCGGCCTTCGAATGTGATAGCAAACGCATTGAGGGCCGGCTTCCACCTCGTCACCCATCGTGCTCTTCCCTTACCCGTCGGGTCCAGCGACCGGGTGGCGAGGTAGAGGCACTTGAGCGCGGCCTGCTCGCTGGGGAAGTGGCCCCTCGCCCGCACCGCCCGCCGGTAGCGCGCGTTGAGGGACTCGATCGCGTTCGTCGAGCAAATGACCCGGCGGATCTCGGGGTCGTAGTCGAGGAAGGGCACGAACTCGCTCCAGGCGCTTTCCCACAGCCGGACAATCGCCGGATACCTCGGCCCCCATTTGTCGGCGAACTCGGTGAACTGCTCCTTGGCTGCGGCCTCGTTGACAGCGGTGTATATCGGCCGCAGGTCCCGTGACATTTCGTCCCAGTACTGACGCGATGCGTAACGAAAGGTGTTACGCAAGAGGTGAATCAGGCAGGTCTGCACCACCGTGAGTGGCCACACGGTAGTGATCGCGTCGGGCAGTCCCTTGAGTCCGTCGCAGACGGCGATGCACACGTCTGCGACCCCGCGGTTGCGGATTTCCGTCAGGACGGCGAGCCAGAACTTGGCCCCCTCCCCGCCGTCACCTGCCCACAGCCCGAGGATCTCGCGTTCCCCGGCGGTGGTGACGCCGATGGCGACATAGACGGGCCGGTTGGCGACCTGACCGTCGCGGATCTTGACGTGGATGGCATCGATGAACAGCACCGGATACA
Source organism: Rhodococcus koreensis (assembly GCF_900105905.1). Lineage (GTDB taxonomy): Bacteria > Actinomycetota > Actinomycetes > Mycobacteriales > Mycobacteriaceae > Rhodococcus_F > Rhodococcus_F koreensis. The sequence continues at coordinate 559,663 of NZ_FNSV01000005.1, forward strand.
CCGGGTCGAGGGGACGGACGGACCATTCGGCCATCTCCGTGAGGACCTTGTCGGTGATCTTGCTGATGGTCTCCTTCGAGACCGATGCGCCGTAGACGTCGTCGAAGTGTGCTGCGATTTCGCCTGTGGTCAGGCCTTTCGCCGAGAGGGACAAAATGATTTCGTCGACCCCGGTCAGGCGTCGCTGCCGTTTCTTGACGATCTGCGGATCGAACGAGGCATCGGTGTCTCGTGGCACCTGGATCTGTACCGGTCCGATTTCGGTGAGCACGGTCTTCGTCCGCCTCCCGTTCCGGGAGTTTTCTCTGTTTCGTCCCGTGACGTGGTGTTTCTCGTAGCCGAGGTGCTCGTCCATTTCGGCTTCGAGTGCGGTTTCGAGGACGTTCGCGGTGAGCTGGTTGAGTAGTCCGTTCGGTCCGACCAGCTCGACGCCCTCGGCTTTGGCCTGGGCCAACAGTTGTTGGGCCAGCTTCTGGTGGTCAATCTTCGACTGATCCATGTGATCAAGTGTTTCGGTCATCGTCTTGCCTTCTCGCCAAGAGAACTCGGCGTGTCGGCCAGATCCAGTTCAACCGTTATCCCGACAGTCCCGCCAGCACGAGTGACGGGCAGGATGGCCGACTTGGCGAAGCTGGTCGACGTCGCCTGACCGAGAGAAGGACCCATCGCACAGCGACATACCATTCGGCAGATGCTGCCCGAGTGCTGGATCCGCCCGTTGGAATGGTGGGGGCGTTGGATTGGCGGAGACCCACAGATGCGGCAGGCTGCGGGTCCCCGCCCGCGCCGGACGTCTCGGGGAGGACACCCGAGTGAGACGTCCAGCGAGTCTGGGGCAGGATCAATCGGTCTTTCAGGTCGTCGCTCTCGGAATGTCAGAGTTCCACCGGCGAGCAGCCACACAATGGTGTCGAGATCGAGCAGTTGCGACGTCACGGCGCTTGTGACGGCGACTCCTCGCTGGGGTTCGCGCGAACCGAGTCTCGGAGCAACTGCAGTGACCGCTGGTGTGCTCGTGCGGCTTGGGCGCTGTCTCGGGCTCCGTCTGGTCCTGCTCGCAACGAGTCGTGTTCGTATTGGCGTGATTGCGCTTCGTACCATGCGGCCCATAGTCTCGGCGCTCGCGCCCGGAGCGGGTCGGGTTATGGACAGTGCAGTCAACTCGATCAGGGTATTCGAGTCCATTGACAATCACCTTGTCATGAAATGTTCGCTAATGATGCCAGGTAGTACTCACGCCTGTCGGTGAGCGGGACCGGCGATGTCAGTTGGTCTTTTTCAGACGAAAGCCTGCGGATCGCGGCCTTCAGGAGTACTGAGGATGTGGTTCACTTCTTCTTCGCGAGGGCGACCGCAATGATAATGATGATGCCTTGGATGATGATCTGCTGGCTCACGTCCAGCCCGGCGAGGATCAGCCCATTGTTGATGAGGCCGATGAAGACTGCTCCGATCGCCGATCCGATGACTCTGCCGTAGCCGCCGAAGAGGCTGGTCCCGCCCAGAACAACGGCGGCGATAACGGAGAGCTCGTCCCCGGTGCCCCATTGATACCGGCCCGACTGAAGGCGGCCCGCGTAGAGCATTCCGGCGATGCTGGCGACGATGGCGGAGATCAACAGCACGTAGAAGGTGATCCTTTTGGTGCGGACGCCGGTGAAGCGTGCTGCGGTCTCGTTTCCTCCGGCGGCCAGTACCTGCCGTCCGAATGCTGTCTTGTTCATCACCACGACACCGATGAGGACGAAGAGTCCTGCCCAGAGCAGGAGGGAGGGAACGGGTCCGAAGTCTCCGGACCCGAACAGATTGGTGAAGGCCTTGTTCAGGATGGGCACCGGCTGGAAGTTGGAGATCCATTGCGCAACTCCGGCTGCGATGCCCAGCATTGCGAGGGTCACCAGGAAGGACGGCAAGCCCAGGATTGCGACGAGGCCCCCGTTGATGGTGCCGACCACTACGCCGGTGCCGAGTCCTGCCAGCACTCCGACCAGGACGCTGCCGGTCGACGAGATGGTCATGGCAGTGACGACACTGGACAGTCCGGCAACGGATCCGATCGAGAGATCGATCTGGGCGGCGGCGATCACGAAGGTTCCGGCTACCGCCATGACGGCGATGATGGCGGTTTGTCTGACGATGTTGAGCAAGTTGCTGGTCAGCAGAAAGCCGTCATCGCGTAGGAAGACTGTGAACAGTAGGAAGATGACGACGAAGCCGATGTAGATTGCGAAGTCGCGCCACTCGAGTTTGCCGAATCGTGCTGCGATGCTCGGTCGGCCGGGGTCAGGAAGCGCTGCGATGCCTGAGGTGGAGGTCGGCTCCTCCGCCCCGGCCGTGGCGTTCGAGGTGGTGGCTTTGGTGGGCATGGGTGTTCACACTCCTTGGATGGCAAGCTGGAGCGACTCTTCGTCGGGGATGGTGTCGCGGGCGAAGTCGGCGTCGATTCGCCCTTGTCGCATGACAAGGACACGATCGACGACGGCGAGGAGTTCCTCGAGTTCGGACGAGATGAGGATGATCGCGGTACCCGCGTCGGCGAGGTCGAGTACGAGTTGCATGATGTCGGTTTTGGAGGCGATGTCGACGCCTGTGGTGGGTTCGTCGAGAATCAGCACTCGCGGTGGTACTCCCACCTCGCCGAGGCCGAGCCACTTGGAGATGACGACCTTCTGTTGGTTTCCGCCGGACAGTCGGCCGACTGGTTGATCGATTGCGGTGGTGCGAATTCCGAGTCTGCGCGTGAGGTCTACGCAGAGGTCACGGCCTCTGTTGTCGTCGATGAACGGCCCTCGGGTCAAGCGGGTGAGGCTGGGTAGCAGCAGGTTGGTCCGGACCGAATGCTCGCGTACGAGGCCTTGCGATTGACGGTCCTCGGGTACGAGCATGACACCCGACTTGATGGCGTCGAGTGGCCGACGTGGGTTGATGGTTGTGCCGTCGACCACTATCCGACCCGAGTCGGCGCGGTCGATGCCGAACAGGCATCGTGCCAATTCCGTTCGGCCGCTCCCGATCAGCCCGGCCAGGCCGACGACCTCACCGGCTGCCACCTTGAATGAGACGTTGTCGAGACGGTTTCCCGCAGTCAGGTTCTCCACGGACAGGGTGATCTCACGCGGAGTGTCGGTATCACGCGTGGTTCTGGTGAAACCGTGCAAGATCTCTCGCCCGACAATGGATTCGGCGACTTGTTCCGGTGGGACTGCGGACACGGTGTCGGTGAGGACCCGGCGGCCGTCGCGGATGATGCTCAGGCGATCGGCGACACGCGCAATCTCGGCCATTCGATGGCTGATGTAGACGATCGAGATGCCTTGTGTCTTGAGCCTGGCGATGAGGGCGAACAGCGCTTCGACCTCGGAATACGGGAGGCTGGCGGTCGGCTCGTCCATCACCAGGATCCGTGCTTGCATGCTCAGTGCCTTGGCGATCTCGGTGAGTTGCCAGTACCCGACGGGGAGATCTCCGATCAGGCTGCGTGGATCGATGTCGGCGCCCATGCGGTCGAGGAGCGTCCTCGCCTGTCGGTTCAGACCTCGATCGTCGATGAGTCCGAAGTGGTGGGGTTCGCGACCGAGGAAAATGTTCTGTGCCACCGAGAGGCTCGGGATGAGGCTGAACTCTTGGAAGACCATGCCTATGCCCGCCGCCGTCGCATCGGACGGTGAATGGAAATTTGCCGGTTCCCCGTTGATTGTGATCTCGCCCGCGTCGGCGCGGTGAACCCCTTGCAGGATCTTCATCAGCGTCGACTTTCCCGCGCCGTTGCCGCCGAGCAAGGCATGAACCTCGCCTTCACGTAGCTCGAAATCAACCCCGCGCAGGATGTCCACCTTGCCGAAGGATTTGTGGATGCCCCGCATGGAGACCGCGATCGAGGCATCGTTCGCGGCTTTCATCGTCCGCTGTCCAATGCCTGCTGGAGGTCGCTGGGGGCATCGGAGTGATACAGCGACTTCCATGAGTCGACAAGGTTGTCGCGAGTGACGGGGAGAGAGGGAAGTTCGACGAAGGCCGGAGCTGGTTTGCCCAGGAGCGCGTAGGCTGCGAGCTTCGCTTCGACGGTTCCCTGGTCGTATGGTTGCGCGGCGGCAATCCCGGCGACGAATCCGTTCTGGGCCATGTCGATGGCGACGTTGTTTCCCAGGTCCACCGTCGTGACGGCAAGGGAGTCGCGTCCCGAGGCGCGTGCGGCATCGATGGCTCCCTCACACGGCGCGTCGAAGAAGCACCACACTCCGCCGAGTTGGGGGTGTTTGGTGAGCCACGCGTTGACGTTCGAGTTTCCCTCGCCCTTCCAGTCCGGACCCAGTAGTCCCTTGTTCTCGACGATGTCGATGTCGGGGTAGTCTTTCGCGATCGTCTCGGTGAAACCCTGTTCCCGCAGAACATTCGTCGGTGCCTGTGCGCCGTGGTGGATCACACCCACTTCGCCTCTGCCGCAGAGGGCTTTCGCCAACTGGTGTGCGCCGAGAACACCGGCTCCGTAGTTGTCGGTCGCGACGACGGAGACATAGTCCTGTCCCGGTTGGAAGTTCTCGGCCGGGTTCTCCATGAAGACGATCTTGACGCCGGCGTCGGCGGCCTTCCGGTAGGCGGGCGCAAGCGCGACGGGGTCGAGGGAAGGGATCGACACGATGATGTTCGGTCTGGCCGAGAGTGCAGTTTCGATATCGGAAAACTGTTTGGCGGGATCGGCCTGGGCGTCGGTCTGGGCGACGATTCTGATGCCGAGCCTGTCGAACTCCGCCTTGAGCGCCTCGACCTGGGCGTTGCTCCAGCTGTCCCCGGAGAAGTGCATCACGACCGCTGCTGTGGAGTTCATGGCGCGGATTTGGGTCACCTCGGCGTCGGTGAGCTCGATCGATGTTGCCGGTACGGAGGTTTCACCGTAGGGGCCTTTGCCGATGACGTCACCGCTGGTGTATGCGGTGATCGCGGCGTCGTACGGGGTTGTGTCGCAGTTCGCGTTCGCAGTGCCGGTCGAGTTCGAGGCGCAGGCGGTGGCAGCGCCGGTGACGAGGAGTGCGGCGGCCACCAGGGCGTATCGGCGGCGGCCTGTCTGACGGTGATGTGCCGGTTTGGGGTTTCGGCTGTGTGCGGACGCGCGGGTCATGCTGCACCTCTGTGATGTGTGATGGGAAGACTGTGGGTCGGTCAGCAAGCGTGGGTTTTCGAGGGCTCCGACAGCGGCTGACTCATTAACGTCGATTTTCACTTTAATGTTGTCGATTCTCGACGTCAATGGTTTCGCGAGATCTCGGTCACACATATCCCGGTCTCGGATGACCGCGAAGGCCGTTGCAGGCGGAAATTGCCGGGCTACCTGATACAGCCTGGGCCGCCGAGCTTTTCGCTCGACGGCCCATGGGAAGTGCAGCGCCGGCCCGCTAGGCAGTCGCGCCAGCAGCGACGGAGAGGGTGATGCTCTTGGTCTGGGTCAGCGCGAACAGCCCCTCAGGGCCGCCTTCGCGACCGAATCCGGACTGCTTCACTCCCCCGAAGGGCGCTGCGAGGCACGGGAATGTGCCGTTGATGATAAAGACACCGGAGCGCACGCGACGTGCGACGTCGAGGCCGGCCTGCTCGTCGGTGGTGAACACCGACCCGGAAAGCCCGTACCGCGAGTCGTTCGCGATGGCGACGGCTTCGTCGAGGTTATCGAACGGAATGACGCAGAAGACCGGACCGAAGATCTCGTTCTGGGCGGCCTCCATGTCGTTGTTGACGTTGGTCAGCAGGGTGGGTTCGAGAAAGTACCCTTCCAAGCCGCTGGGCCTGGCGCCTCCGGTGGCGATGGTCGCACCGCCGGCGACGGCCCGTTCGATGTAGTTTTCGGCGCGGTCCAGGAAACGTGGTGCCGCGAGCGGGCCCCAGGTGGTGTCGAGGTTTGCGGGATCGCCCATCGTCAGCGCCTCGAGGCCGGCGACGAGTCGATCGACGACCTCGTCGTGGATTTCCCGGGCGACGAGGAGTCGCGTCATAGCCACACAGATCTGACCGCTGTAGAGGGCCATCGCGTCGACCAGGGCGGGAACCGCAAGATCGAGGTCGGCGTCGGCGGCGACGATCGCGGCAGACTTTCCACCCAACTCCAGCACGAGGTTGGCTACGCGGTCGGCACACGCGTGCATGACGGACATCCCGACCTCGGTGCCGCCGGTGAAGTGGACGGCCGCGATCCCCGGATGCTCGACGAGGTACTGGCTGACGTCAGCGTCGCCGGCGAGGATGCTCAAGACCCCGGGCGGGAAATCGGCCTCGGCGGCCGCATCGGCAAAAAGATATCCGAGCATCCGGCATTCGGGCGGAAGCTTGATGATCATCGTGTTCCCGGCCAGCAGGCCGGGGATGATTGCGAGTGCGAATTGCATGTGCGGGCCGTTGAACGCCACGATCCCCACGGTGGGCCCGATCGGTTCCTGGCGAACCTCGATACGTCCCATCGAGGTCTCTCGTGTCTCGATCCACGGAGCGGTCCGGGACTCGTCGAGCGCCCGATTCCACAGATCCGAGGCGGCTTTGGTGAGTTCATCGCCGTTGCGGAACGGCATTCCGGCCTCGAGTGCCCAGACTCGGACGATCTCATCAAGGCGCTTGTCCAGCGCGCCACAGAATCTCGTGACGATCTCACCTCTCGCGTCGTGAGTCAGGTCGGCCCAGGCGCCGAAGGCCTCCTGGGCCTGCGCGACGGCGAGTTTCGCGTCGTCAACGGTGGGTCGAGGCAGTTGGCGAATCACCCGACCGCCGAAGGGCGCGACGACATCGGCGAGTTCACTGCCCTGCGGAGCCACCCAACGGCTACCGATAAAGAGTTCGTTCGCGTGTGGGACGTTCATCTGGAGATCTCCTCTGAGTGGTCATTGTTCGCACCGCTGTTTCGAAGGCGGTCAGCGGAGCGGGCAGACGGAACGGGCGCACCGAGAACCCACCCGCCACGTATATGTCGGAAATCACCATAATGATGTCGAAATGTTTCGTCAATAGGATGGATACCCACTCACGTCGGCGTATATGCTGATTTCATGACGTTAAATGGGGGTGGCGGATCGCCCCAGGATCTGCCGTCGACGCGCCGGGCACAACGCATCACCGGCAACGGCACACAACCTGTGAAACGGTCCGGTGGCCGAATGGCGAGGACCGGTGAGGTACTGAACCTGGTCCGACTCGGAAAGGTCGAGACCGTCACCGAATTGGCGAAGTCGATGGGGCTGGCCCGCTCGACCGTCAACGAACGACTCGACATTCTCCAGCAGATCGGACTGCTGACGACCGGTGGAGAAACGTCACCGGGTCGAGGCCGGCCCGCGAGCCTGTTGGCGTTCAACGCGGCCGCCGGCGTCACCCTGGTAGCTCAAGTGGGCATGAGTGGGACGATGCTCGCCATCACCGACCTGGATGCGGAGATACTCTGGCGCACCCAGGTCCAATTCGACGTGTCGCACGGACCGGACGCGTTGATCGAGCTCATTTGCACTGTTTTCGGGGACGCCTTGGCGGAACTCGAAATTTCCGCCGACCAGGTGTACGGCGTCGGACTGGGACTGCCCGGCGATGTCGAGATCTCCACGGCTCCGGCGTCGAACCGGGCGGGGGGCAGTCGCGCTTGGGTGAACTTCCCTTTCGCGGAGCGTCTTTCGCAGTCGTTCCATGCACCGTCCTTCGTAGACAGGGACGTCAACCTGATGGCGATCGGAGAACACCGAACGGGGTGGCGCGACGCCAACGTGCTGGTGTCGTTGAAGGTCGGAACTGTTGTCGCGTGCGGTCTGGTGATCAACCACAACGTGGTGCGCGGGGCCACCGGAATGGTAGGCGAGATCGGCCATACCAAGATCGCGGGCGTGGACCTGCCCTGCCCGTGCGGGAGCCGGGGGTGCCTCAACACCATCGCCGGCGGACCAGCCCTGGCGGCGTCCCTCGTGGAGCAGGGTTTTCAGGCGCACACCGCCCGCGACGTGGCCGACCTGGCGAACTCCGGGATCGTTCCTGCGGGCCAGGCCGTGCGCGAGGCCGGCCGTCACGTCGGGGAGGTCATGGCGTCGGTCATCAATCTCCTCAACCCCGACGTCGTGACGGTATGGGGGTATCTGGTCGATGCCGGTGACCAGTTCCTCGTCGGGATGCAGGAGTCGATCTACAAGTCGGCACTTCCCTCATCCGCTCGCGCCACGGTCATCACTCGTGCGCGCCTCGGCGACGACGCGGGGCTGCGAGGGGCCGCGTTGGCGGTCATCGAGGACGCCTTGGCGCCCGAAGCGATCGACGAGTTGGTGGCGACAGCCGACGCCGGATGATGCGCCCGGCCGGTATACGCGCAACACCCCCGCCGATAAACTCCCTCCGGAAAGGCCGGCGATTGCCAACCGGCGCCCCCAATCGGTCCGCGGCGGACCATTCCCGTCGCGATCTGACCTCGACTGCGATGACAACGCAATGGTCGCGATGACCCTGCCCGGTCCGTTGACCCGCTCTGCGCTCACCGGTGGTGTCGGCATCGTCTGAGGCCGTGCACCCGTTCACCGGGTGCACTCCTCAACGAGATGGCGGCGGGTAGGCGGCCCAGAGCCGCTGGGCGACGCTTCGATCACATTTCCTCGAGGCGAGGATGTGCCAGAGTCGCTCGGAGAAAGTCGATTTCGTGATCCCATAGGTGACGAATAGCTCCGCCTCCGGCGGGCCACCGAAAGGCGCCCAGATGTCAGCGAACGACAGAAACGCTTCGGTTTCGTCGCGTACGACCCCGGGACGGTGGCGAGTTGTTCCGGATTGTGTTCGTTGCCGATGTCGTTGTCGATACTTACGCACATCGGCTTCTATCGCAGAGTGCTCATGCTGGCGACGGACCTGACGGGTTCGCGGATCCGGTGTCCATCCGGACCTCGTCCACGTATGTTCACGCTGAGGGTGTTCGGGCATGACCGCATCTGTTCTCTCTGATCGACCGGGGTATGCGCCGCCAATCCGGTGCCCTCCGGTGAGGTGTTCTCGGTTTGGAGGGGCACCGGCGGGGTGGGGCTACGGGGACCGTTATTGTCGTTTCCTGCCCGCTCACGTGGCGGGAGAGGACCGGTAGCTACTCTTCCTCTTCCGCCGCGTAAGCGGCGCCCCCGGACCTGGGTGGCGCACTTGGCACCACGGGTGTCAGCGACCGGCGAAACCGGCGTCGACCGGCAAGCTGACTCCGGTGACGTAGCGACCTTCCTCGGACGCCAGCCATACGATGGCATTGCTGATGTCCTCGGGTTCGACCATGTCCACCGGAAGCGCGTTGGCCATGTTGGCGTCCCACTCGGGGTGCGTCTCGAGGAACCCGCGGACGTGATCGTTGTTGATCAGTTTCGTGTTGACGCCAGTCGGATGGAGGGTGTTCACCCGAATCATGTGCGGAGCCAGCTCATTGGCGAGTGTCCGCATCAGGCCGACGACACCGTGTTTGGCGGAGACATAATGTGCGAGGTTGACCATACCCTTGGTACCTGCGGACGAACTGGTGATGGCGATGCACCCTCCATGACCCGCCTCGATCATTGCGGGGATGGCGGCCTTGACGGTCTTCCACACCCCGGTCAGGTTGACACCGATCATCTCGTCCCACTCTTGCTCGGTGATCGACCAGGTGTTGGGAACGAAGCAGGTGAAGGCGGCGTTGGCGCAGATGATGTCGAGCCGGCCGAACTCGGCCACCCCGGTGTCGACGAACTGCGCCATGGTGTCCGCGTCGCGTACATCGATCTCGGCGGTCAGGATGCGCCGTCCGAGTGTTTCGACGAGTCGCTGTGTTTCCTTCAAATCCTCGGAGCTGGCCAGGGGGTATTGCACCGTGTCGAGTTGCCGGCATACGTCGAATGCGAGGATGTCCGCGCCTTCTTGTGCCATGCGGATCGCGTGGGACCTGCCTTGACCTCGTGCGGCACCCGAGATGAGTGCCACTTTTCCTGCGAGTCGTCCTGTCATGACGATTCCTCTCTGCTTGTGCGGTTGCCTCCGCAGGTGTTGCTGATTTCAGGCGGGGGTGGGCGACGACGCAGTTGTGATGTCGGCGCCGATGCGGATCCGTTCTCTGTTTGTCGCTCAGGGTGCGGGGGGTCCGTCGCCCCGCGCGGGGGTCAGCCCGCGGTGTCGTGCATCGTCGCGAGGTCCCTGCGGTGGGTTTCCTTCGCCAGTCCGACTCCGATGGTGGTGATCACTGCGACGGTGACCACGTAGATGGCCACGGGAATCGACGAGTCGAAGGCGCCGAGCAGGGCAATGGCAATCAACGGCGCTATGGCGCCACCGATCACGGTCGTGACCTGGGCACTGATCGACATGCCCGTGTATCGGACCCTGGTGGGGAACTGCTCGGCGAAGAACGCTGCCTGAGGCCCGTAGAGGGCCGAGTGGAAGATGAGCCCACCGACCATGGCCAGAAAAACCAGTGGCGAGCTCCCGGTGTCGAGGAGCCAGAAGAATATCCAGATCCAGACGGCGGTGCCGATCGCTCCGCCGAGCAGCACGGGGCGGCGACCGAGTTTGTCCGACAGCGCACCGAAAAAGGGTGTCGCGACAAGCTGGATGACGTTGGCGAGGACGAGTGCATTCAACACCACGCTCTTGTCGACGCCGCTCCGCTCGACGGCGTACACGAGGATGAACGCGGTCAGGACGTAGTACACGATGTTTTCGGTCAAGCGTGCACTCGCACACGCGGCGAGCTCGCGGCGGTGCTCGCGCAGAACGGTTCGGGCGGGGGCTTCCTCCGCCACCGCCTTCTCTGCCTGTTCGTGTGCCTCCACGAACAACGGTGCGTCCTCGACCTTGGACCGGATCCAGTAGCCCACGACCAGAAGCACGGCGGACAGCAGGAAGGGGATACGCCATCCCCAGTCGAGGAAGGCGTCGTCATCGAGTGTGGCGGCGAGCACGGCGAGGACTCCGGTGGCGATGAGGTTGCCCAGTGGGATTCCGGCCTCGGGCAGGCTGGTCCACGCGCCGCGTCGTCGGGCCGGCACCCGCTCGGCGACCAGGAGCATCGCTCCGCCCCACTCGCCGCCCAGGGCAAAGCCCTGGATGAGGCGAAGTGCGCTCAGTGCGATGGCCGACCACACCCCGATGGCCGCGTAGGTCGGTAGCAGTCCGATCGCGAAGGTGGCGCCGCCCATCAGGACCAGGCTGATGATCAGCAGCGGCTTGCGGCCGATGCGGTCCCCGAAGTGGCCGAAGACGAGTCCGCCGATGGGGCGGGCGAAGAACCCGAGGGCATAGCTGAGGAAGGCGAGCAACGTGCCCACGATCGGGTCCTCGGCGGGAAAGAACAGTTTGTTGAATACCAGGGCAGCCGCGGAGCCGTACAGCAGGAAGTCATAGGCCTCCAGCGCCATACCGGTGGTGCTGGAGGCGACGACGCGGGCGAGCCCTCGACGTGAGGTCGGCGGCGCCTGGTTCGCGGTCGTACTGTTGCTGGACATGGGTTTTCCCTCAGATTCTGGTCGTCAGGTAGGCGTCGAGGTCGACGGGCTGCCCGGTCGCTTGGGATGTGTGGGCTGCCTCCATGAGGGCGACCACTGTTCGTGCTTCCTCCGCGGAGGACTGCGGGGTTCTGCCCGTAGCAATCGCGTCGACGAACTCCCGGAATTGGTTGTCGAAGGAGGAGTCTCCGTTGATGTAGGGAACGACTTCTTCCTGCACCGCGGGAATGTTGTTCACCCAGAGGTTCCGGTCGTCGGTGAGCCGCATGCTGCCCTGCGGTCCGTTGATGAGTCTGTCGTTCACCGGGACTCGGGTGTTCAGGGAGATGTAGCCGGAGGCGAGGCTGCCGTCCTCGAATTCGACCATCAGCATGGCCTCGTCTTCGCCCTCCCACAGATCACGCAGGCGCCGCGTCTGGGCGTACACCCGAGTGGGACGGCTGCTGATGAGCCAGAGCATGGTGTCGAGGACGTGCGGACCGTTGAGCCCCAGAGCGAGCCCGCCGGTGTCGGAGGCGGACTTCCACCACTGCGTTGCCACGTGCTCCGCGAAGACGCCCAGGGTATGGGTCAGGGTCAGGGGACGACCGAGGTCCGCTACCCGCTTCTTTGCGGTCTGGGCTCCCTCGAAGAAGCGTCGGCAGTGGGCGACCATGAGCACGCGGCCATTGGCTGCGGCGGCGTCGATCATGGTGTCGGCGTCCGCTAGCGAGGTGGCGAGCGGTTTCTCGATGAGCACGTGCTTGCCGTTTTCGACCAAGGCCTTGGTCAGCGGCGCGTGCACATGGTTGGGGACGGTGAGGACGACCGCGTCTATGTCGTCGGCCAGGATGACCGCTTCGGCATCGTGGACCGCACGCTCGGCCGCGTATCGACCTGCCAGATCCTCGGTGCGTTCTTTCTCGTGGGGCAGGCCTGCGACCGCGACAAGGGTGGCAACGTCGCTGGCGGAGACAATGGCGGGTAAGTGCGCGGCAGCGATCCGACCGGGGCCGATCAGGGCAACGCGGAGTTTGTCGTTCTCAGGCATGGTTGCTCGCTTGGGCTGTGTAGGGGACGTGGCTGAGGTAGTCGAGCAGTAGACGGGCAGCAGAGGTCGCGAAGACCTCGTCGTTGATGTGCTGGTCGATGTCGATCACGGTCACCGCCGAGCCGTCCAGGGACGACTTGACGGCGTCGAACAGGTCGCGGCGGGCCTCGGGGCGGTCGAAGGGTTCTCCTTCGGCATCGAGTGCCGAGGTACCGCGCAGGGGAATCAGCAGGGTACACGGTCCGGTGGCGAGGCGGAGTTTTCTGCCGATCGCCTCGCCGATTTGTCGTGCCTCATCGCTGGTGACCCGCATCAGCGTGTTCTCGGCGTTGTGGTGGTAGAGCAGACGGTTCGCAAAGGTGCCAGGGATGGTGTCCGGTGCTCCGAAGTTCACCATGTCGGTGGCCCCGAGAGATACGACTTGGGGTACGCCGTGCCGGGCGGCGCTTTCGAGGCGTGTAGGTCCCGCAGACAGAATGCCGCCGACGACCTCGTCGGACCATTCGGTGGTGGTGAGGTCGAGAACTGCGTCGAAGTAGCCCTCCGAGATCAGGCGTTCCATCGTCCGTCCGCCAGTACCGGTGGCGTGGAAGACGACAACTTCGCATCCCGCGTTCTCGAGAATACTTTTGGCGCACATGACAGCCTGGGTGGTGACACCGAACATCGAGGCCGCGACAAGGGGCCGGTCCGCTGTCGGTGAGACGTCCGGTCTGGTGCTCAGGCCGTTCACCATCCCCGCGAACGCGTCAGCGGCTTGGGTGTAGGTCACGCTGCTGATCCGGTTGAGACCGGCGACGTCCACTATCGACGGGAACATCACGATGTCGGAGGTGCCGACGTAGTTCGCGGTGTTCCCCGAAGCCACAGTGGACAAGATCGCTTTCGGAAAACCGAGCGGCAGATCCCGCATGACGATCGATCCGATCGTGGTTCCTGCACCGCCACCGAGCGCGAAGACACCCTGAATGCTCTCGGTGGCGACCAGATCCTCGACTATGCGGCGGGCGCCGGCACCCATGACGTCGACCGCCGACGAGCGATCGTGCCGCCGCCGGAGAACACCCAGGTCCATTCCGGCGGAGTCCGCGACCTCCTCGCGGGTGCTGTCCGCGTGAAGTAGGGGCTCGTCGAGCACGCCGACGTCGATGAGGTGCACCCGCAATCCATGCTCGCGCAAACGCGCGCGGATGTAGCCGGCGTCGTCCGCCTTGGTGTCGAGCGCCGCTATCAGGGCGACTGTTGTGGTCACGGTGTTGTCCTGTCAGAGGGTGAGGATGCCGCCGTTGACGTCCAGGGTGGCGCCGGTGATGAAACGAGACAGATCCGACAGCAGAAACAGTGTGGCCCCGACGACATCCTGCTCGTATACGTTGCGGCCCAACGGGGTCTGCTTGGCCAACTCCACGAGATCCGCTTCACGGTGCAGGTCGGTGAGCAGGTCATTCATGCGGACCCCGATGATCCCTCCAGGACATATGGAGTTTGCGCGGATGTTCTGCGGGCCGAATTCTTTGGCGATGTGCCTGGTCAGCCCGAGAATTCCTGCTTTGGCGGCCGAGTAATGGCAGCCGAGGAACGGACTCGAGGTGCGCCCGGCCAGCGATGAGATACTCACCAGTGCGCCGCCGCCGGATTTAGCGATGTGCGGGATCGTCGCCTGGTAGCTGATGAAAGCGCCCTTGAGATTCGAATCGATGATGAGATCCCATTCCTCACTGGCGATCTCGAGTGTGGGACGTTGGGCGCGGTAGGCGCCGGCCGAGTACACGACATTGTGCAGCGCGCCGAATTTTTCGACGGTCTGGGCGGCCACGCGCTCTGCGTCGTCGGGCCGGGTGGCATCTCCGGCGACGCCGAGGAATCGGTCGCCGTAGTGCTTGAATTCCTCGGCGACGGCATCGACTCGTTCTTTGTTCAGGTCAGAGATGGCGACTCGGGCACCGAGCTGCAGAAGGTTGTCGGCGGTCGTCTTGCCCGTTCCGCGGGCTCCACCGACGACCAGCGTGACGGTGTTGGTGAGTTTGTCGCCGACGGCGTTCCAGTCGAAGTTGTCGTGCAGGTGGGCGGTCATGGTGGTCCTTCTTGATCTGGCGATGTAGTGGGGGTAGACAGGGATCAGTTCCTGGCTCAGGCGGTCGTTGTTGCCTTGAACGCCGCGGTTGTCTGTGTCAGAGCTTCTTCGACCGGAAGCCGTTCCATGCTGGAGGCTCCGACGAAGCCCACGGCGTTCGATCGCTTCATGACGTACTCGGCGTCCGATGGTGTCGCTATGGGCCCACCGTGGCACAGAACAATGACGTCGGCCTTCGCCGCCAGTGCCGCCTCCCCGATCGCCTGAACCCGATCGCAGGCGTCTTCGAGGGAGAATGCGCCGTCGGTCGACATCCCGATGCTGCCGCCCACCGTCAGCCCCATGTGGGCGATCACCGCGTCGGCCCCGACCGCTGCCATGGCCGCGGCTTCCTGTGGGGTGAAGACGTAGACGATGGTGAACAGACCTAGCTGGTGGGCGATCTCGATCATCTCGACCTCACGCTGGAAGCCCAGACCCGATGCCTCGAGTTCCTCCCGGATGCGACCGTCGAACAGGCCCACTGTCGGAAAATTGTTCACGCCGGAGAAGCCTGCGGCCGCAACCTGTTCGAGCAGGCGGCGCATGTCCCGAGTCGGATCCGTCCCATTCACGCCCGCAATGACCGGTGTGTTGTGAACAACCGGCAGAACTTCACGCTCGCCCATCTCCAGAACGATCGCATTGGCGTCGCCGAGCGGAAGGAGCCCGCACATCGAGCTGTGTCCCGCCATCCGGAACCGGCCGGAGTTGTACACGATGATGACATCGGCCCCGCCGCGCTCGATGAACTTCGCCGAGATCCCAGTGCCCGCCCCGGCGCCAACAATCGGACGCTGATCACTGACTTGCGTATTTAGTCGGTCGACAACCTGCTCTCGGGTGAACGACATCGGACCGCCCTTTCCAAAACCGTCGATAGCGTGACCGCCATCACTTATTTATGTCGAATATCAACATAACTCTGTCGACATTCGAAGTCAACCTTCGGGCAGGGGCACAGACACCGTCCGCGCGGACGGGACGAGACCACCCCGAACGAGGGCGCGACAGCACCGGTGAGTCCCCTCGTATCCACCCACACGTCATCAGTACCCACACGTCATCAGCGACGCCCCGGTCCAGCACCAAACAGTTCCCAGAACACGAATGGCTCTTCGACCAGTGACATTTCGGACACAATCGTCATCGGACCGGCGCACCCTCGCCTTCTCGCGATGATGCGTCCACCAGCTCGGGGGCGACAAATACCTCCGCCAAAAGCAGGAAGCCAACACCTTCGAATGCGACGGTGCGATTGGCCGCAACCCCTACACCAACGGCACCTACCCCGATGCCGTCACATGAACACCCGTCGGCACCACCTCCGATCGCGGATACTCCTGCTACAACAGCGGCTGCTACTGACCCGACGGAACCCCCGTCATCGGCGCCGACCGATGCGGCAACAAACCCACCTCAGGTGAGATACAACAGCCAACGGCCGCGAAGCCGGCTGCATCACCGATCCGAAACTCTTTGCCGGCGTGAGCTACTGACACCAACCGGCTGCACCAGGCCGCTACAGAGTCCCAGCCCCAGCGGCCCGCGCCTCCGCCGCCCACGCCGCCACCCCCGCTGGGCCTCGCCGCAGCGCCCCAGCAAGCACAGAGCAGCACGGACCAGACCGAGAACCTGCGCGTTGGGGCCCACGATGTGGTAACGCCAGGTTTCGCCGGCGGCAGGAGTCGACGATCCACAGCCTGCTGGCCGGGAACCCTTCGCGCATACTCGAAAAGCGACGAATCCATAGCGAGGAGCAGTCGATGACCCACGATCCCGATCTGGGCGTGCTGGTGCGCCGTGTCGGATCCACGAGCGCCTGGGCCACCCCGGAGATGACCGCATACGTCAACGAGGATCACCTCCAGCGGATCATCGCCGACGCCCCCGTCGAGTACCTCAACGAGATCACCCGCGACGACATACGCCGGGACGGCGACCTCGAAATCCTCATCCCCTCCACCTACGGCGGCGAGATCGCCGCAGCCAAAACCCGCGCCTCGGCCGGCACCACCACCCGATGGACGAAGGAAACCTTCCTCGACGCCATCGGCTCCGACACCGACCACGCGAGCGCCGAGAAACTCTTCGCGCTACTCGGCCAGGTCGACGGCCGGCGCGGAACCCACGACGACCTCTGGTACGGCAACAAACCCGGCGGTGGAATCGTCTTCCACCCCTACGGGCTGCGGTACGCGCCGATCCAACTGTGGATCAACAAGACCGGGCAGCTGATGGCCTACGGCAACTGGTACCAGTACGTACGACAAGATCAAATACCACCGTGGGTTCGCCGAACTCGCCCACCTCGTCGGCCAGGACACCAATCCACAGAGAAAGGCTTCCCCATCGCCGACCTCCCCGACCTCGACCAGTTCTGGTCCGTCACCCTGCGATGCGCCGAACACATCAACCGGCCGCACGCCGGGTCCGATCACCGGGACGTCGACACCGACACCGCCAGCCTCTGATCTACCTGTACGGCTCGGTGTCGGTCCGCACAGCCAACACCAACGTGATCTTCCCGTCACCCTCGGTGCCCGCCACCCCGACACTGAGGGAGGTCGCCCACGGACCGAGACTGCCGACAACGATCGCCAAGCACGCAACCAACCCGGCGACGATGTTCGGCGTGTAGTTCACCGGAAGCGGCGACGGTGGCCGCGGCGGCGGCACATAGACGAAACCGCCCGGAGCAGTCAAGTCCACCACGGGGACGGAGGGGACGAAGGGCTCCGGCTCGTGTGACTCGAGGGTTTGCTGTTGGCCAACCATCGCTCCACCGGACTCAATTCGGCGTCACCGCCGGGTCCGCTCGCTTGATCCGTCACCTCCTGCACCGTCCCTCTCTCGTTACAGCACGAACTACCGCCCCGCCGAGCGTAATGAGAGTGTAAAGACCGGCCGAGTTCGGTACCGACGGAATCTGAATTCACCCGCCACCACACGCCACCCAGCCCGCTCACGGCAGTTCCCCCACTCCTTGCCCTTGCCGTGCGCGTGAACGACGCTCTCCTGGATAGACTCTCGGTCTGCGCGGTCACCCAGGCTCTGGTTTCATGCAAGGTCCGCGTCCCTGACGATGTCCTACTCCGGAGCCTCCCAGGCGCTGCGCCCGTGACTCCACACCGCCGGTTGTCGCGCGGTGGGGAGCGAGCCGAGGATGCGGTCGTAGCAGCGGCCCGCCGCAGCCAGCGCGCCCTCAAGGTCGTGCAGGTCCGCGGTCAGTGGACTGTTACGGGCGGTCTTGGCCCACTGCGTCGCCCACGCCGGGCCCGGGCTCACCAACGTGACCGGCAGCGAGGGCAGGCCGCGCACCCGCCGCTCCCGCTCGACCGCATCGACGGTGGAGGTGAGATCGATGGGCAGGAACATGCTGATCAGCAGCAGATCCACCAGATCACGGAACCGCCCCGACGCCGCCCCGGCCGCACCGTGCACCTCGTAGAGTGCGCAGATCTTGTCGGCGATCTGATCCGCCAGCGGATACAGCGGAACACTGGTCTCGGGTGGGAAGTCGTCGGTGTCGACCAGCCGCGGGATCGGACGGCGTTCGATCTCTCCGACGAGGGTGCGGCGGCTGCCGACCACATCGAGGGAGAAGCTGTCGTACTTCTTGCTGCCGAGGGAGGCCGTCACGGTGACCGTGACCCCCTTGTCGTGGCTGAGCTCGGTGGCCGGGCCGACCTCGAAACGGAAGTGGTCGAGATGGTGGTCGCGGACCGCGCGGCGCAGCTCGTCGACCGAGTCCGAGAGGTCGGTGGCAGCGAGGAGGTCGATGTCCTTGCTATAGCGGGCCTGCGGCAGACGCACCATCATTCCGATGCCGCCCTTGAGGATCCACCCGTCCGGGTCGGCATCGAAGACGCGGTTGAGGAAGCGGGCGATGACGAATCGGCGG
Source organism: Rhodococcus koreensis (assembly GCF_900105905.1). Classification (GTDB taxonomy): domain Bacteria; phylum Actinomycetota; class Actinomycetes; order Mycobacteriales; family Mycobacteriaceae; genus Rhodococcus_F; species Rhodococcus_F koreensis. Next base: position 578,163 of record NZ_FNSV01000005.1, read on the forward strand.
CGCACCAGGGCGATGTTCTGGCCGTGATCGTGGGCGTATCGGTTGAGGCGGTCGGTGATGCTCGCCCGCACCGCCTGCGGGGACCGCGGCACCGGGCTCACCGGTCGGACACCTTCGCCGGCCGAGCCGAGCGGCCCGGCCGTGCCGTCCGATCGGATCCGGTCGTGCCGGTGTCCTCCGCGACCCGGCGGGCGGGAGCGGCCGCCCCGGCGCCGGAGCTGATATGGCCGGCGGCGGACTGCCCGATCGCAACGGAGAGCGACCGCAGCAGCGCATCCCGCGCCTGCGGCGACTCGGTCATCGCCTTCATCAGGGCGGCGACGTCCAGCTGCCCGGCCTCCGCCGCGGCCACAGTTGGCGCAGTAGTGGTGGTGGTGTTGCGGGCCAGGTCCGCGACCGCCAGCATGGTGGCCGGCACCCCCGCCTGCGCGATCAGCACCTCCAGGAAACCCTGCCCGTCCAGCGCCCGGTGACCATAGTCGAAGGCATGCGGGGCCAGTACCGCAACCACCTCCGCCACCGTGACCAGTCCTCGGGTGAGGGCGTCGCGGACCACCGACGCCAGATGCCCCGCATCGGTACCGGCGGCGGCCAGATCGGCGATGGTGCGGACCGGGGTGGTCACCGGCAGCCCGTCGACGAGCTGCCAATCCTCCCGCGACAGCGCACCCCGGTGCACGATCACCCCGGGCAGCGCCAGCCGGATCCGCCGGGTCGCGGTCAGCTCCACCACATCGGCGTCCAGATCCCCCACCCCGTGCAGGGCGGCGGCGGTGCGATGCGAAAGCACCCCGGTCGGGACCGGCTGATCCAGCCGCTCCCACACCACCACATCCGGGTCCAGCGCCAGCCACGCCACCCGCTCCCCCAGATGCACATCCTCCGGCATCCGTCCCAGCCGGTACAGCCCATGATGCAACCGCTCGAGCACCCCCGAATCGACCATCCGCTTGAGCTGCTGCACCGACACCGACGTCACCGCCCGCGCCTGCCGGCTGGTCACCACACCCCCCTGCTCAGCAGCCAGCGCCACCACCTGCGCAGCACGACTATCCGATCTCATGACACAATAATACACACTTTACTGAATGTTCAGGGCACCGTATGTAATTATCGTGCCAGTCTAAGTTGACGATGATGCCGTTCAGCGCGGCAACCAGACTCCGGGCCTGCCAGTACCCGAGGATGCTCAGCGGACGGTCCGCATCGGGCCGTGCCAGCTCCTCTTCTCCCCCGCGTGCGCATGACGAACCAGGACGAACATGCCCACCCTCCGCCACCCCGCCGTTCGGTGCGGTTGCCCGATCGGCACCAGAAGGCGCCAGGCCGCCAGACGGAAGACATCGGCGAACTGGCGTCAGGTGTGATCGTCGTCGACGCGCCGCTCCGGGGGCTGTCGTTCGCAACAGAATTCGCCGCCAGGACACCTTCGTCGTCACCGCATCAGCGAGCGAGCGCCGTCGGTGAGCACGGGCGGTGAGCGCGGGCGCCGGCGAACAACGGAACCCGCCGCCCACGGAAGGCCGGGTGGCAGGCTCCTCACACGGCCCTGCACGGCCGATGGCAGTGACGGGCACCATGTCCGGGTAGTCGGTTCGGTGGCGTGCCGATGCATCGCGGGTCATCACCTCGGGAAACCGGAACACGATCGCATCGATAAGCCGATGCACCTTCTACAGCTCGGCACGCAGCGCAGCGGCCTCGCCGCGCAGCCAGTCGGCGAGCCGGTGGGCCTGGGGCGCCCTCGATCAGGGCATCGACGGTTTCGATCCGCGCCGCGAGGATATCGATCGCCGTGTCCAGTTGGCCAACGGAAGATCCGCGCCTGCGCGCGTCCGAGTCGCCCGCCCTCGCGCCGACGCTCACGCCTCGAGCAACGAGCTTCGTGGTCGCCGCACGCTCGAGAAGCAACGAACGAAATCCCGAATCGGGCATCCCACGAAATGGGCGACCGCTTCCGCCACCGCGGTCCCGACCGCCTCCCGCGACCCGGCCGGGAACTTGTTCAGCAACCGGACGGTGACCTGCGAGATCTGGCGGGCTTTCTCCTCTGCGTTCATACCCCAGAGCCAGCGCTCCCCCGGTCACCACATCAGTCCGTCACCCTGGCCTCTCTGGGCCGGGCATCCTGGGCAGCGAATACTCAACGCTGACCGCGACCGCCGCGTGCGCGCGGCTACCGGCCCCACACCTGGTCTACGCCCACAGGCGCGGAACCACCTCGTGCGGAAAGACTTCGGTTGGCCTCTCGAATCGAGGCACGAAAGCGGGTCCATCAAGGTGCCGGACGCGCGATGATGGAACGGTGAGCGTCGACTCGGTCTCGACCAATTCCGGACACAAGAAGGACCGACAGGTACCTGCCGTGGGGTTGATCGTCCTCGGCGTCGGTCTCGCAGCAGTCGCCGTCCTCGTGTTCGTATTCCTGAAAGTCCAGTCGTGGCATGACCTGACTCCGGGGCAAGCCACACTGTTGGCGGGTATGGGTGCGATCGTCGCGGCCTCACTCGCTGTGTGGGGTGCATGGATAACCCGCCGCGGCGCGGAGGAGAACACGCAGAGGCAGATAGCGGCCGATCGGGAGAACCTGACCTCGCAGATCACGGCGCAATCGGACAACCTGTCGGCCCAACTTCGGGCCCAAGAGACACACCTCAGAACGCAGATCGAAGCCCAATCGGAACAGCTACGCGCAACACATGCGCTCGAAGAAGCGCGTGATCTGCGGACTCGGTACGCCGCGGTCGCCCAACAACTCGCCGAGAAGGCCCTGGTGATCCGCATGGCCGGTGCCTATGCGCTGGCTTCACTCGCCGACGATTGGCATGCATTCGGCAACGATACCGAGCGCCAAGTCTGCATAGATCTGCTGTGCGCCCAACTCCGAGACCTCACCGCGACCGCCGATGACGACCGCAAACTCCGCGCCGCACTGATCAAAGTCATTCATCAGCACACCAAGATCAGCGACGACCGACTACCCGAGAACGGTTGGTCCAGATGCCAATTCGACCTCAGCAGCGCAGACCTACAAGGCATCCAACTACCCCAAACGGTCTTGTTCGACGCGACACTCGACGACTGCAACCTGTCCGGCGCACTACTCATGGGTGTGCAGCTCTCACACGCTCACCTGCGCCGAGCCGACTTGCGGAACGCGATGCTGACCTTCGCCCGCCTACGTCGAGTCGACCTGACAGACGCACAGATCGACGACAGCACGGAGTTGACCGGAATCAAATACGACAACGAGACGACATGGCCCCAGAACTTCACCCCGCCTCCGAGCACATAGCGCTGGTCAAGACCCGCGGCAAGGGCCGGTCCGCGCCGGGACCGCCCGCCACACAGGTGGTGCCATCGAGAAAACGCAAGGGGAGCTGAACCCATCCGCCGGAACGACGGTGGCACGCGAGATGGGTCTCACGACCTCGATCATTGAGCAGGACACAATGTGCGCGCCGCCGGCAAGCCTCCGGCCCTGAGCCGGCCAGGCCGGCCCATGACCGTCGAACGACGATGAACTGCCGCGAGATCACCTGCCCGACCAGTCTCATCACCGGCGTCGCGTGGCCGCACCGCGAGCACCCGGCCACCAGGTCCGCAGGCTCGGCGTGGTCCGGGATACCGACGACGGCGGCGGTGTAGGCGGCCTACACCGCGTCCTACTCCGCCGCAGTGAGGTTCGACGCCGTCACGACACCGAAGTGACGGCGCCGTGCGGGTATTGCTCGGCGATCTCGCTCGTCTCCCGGGCCAGCCAGGTCAGCTCCCCCACCCCATCGTCCGCGGCCGTCATCAGATCCGCCCACTCACACTCCGGGCCCCGGACACACACCAACGCCAACTCGTTCTCGGACAACGTCTGCCACAGCTGCTCCACCGCGGACGACCCCATACCCCCATTCAACCGCAGACCACCGCCGATACCGAGGATCGGCGACGGCCTGTCGCATCTCGGCGCCGCCCCCGACACCACCGTTGCGCCGCTCTATCGACTATTAGCACCCGTACGGCGGATAGGTCCCCACGTCGACGCGGGAGCGGTTCGGTGACGTGTGGGGCGAGTTCGGAGCCTGACCGCTGTGTCGACGACGACACAGGACCCAGGCCTGGGCCTCACCGCATCGAGCGGGCCTCCGGGCACCGTCGGCCAAGCCCGGTGCCGCAGCGCAGCCGTCGCGGACTTCGCGGCCCGGATGGACGCGCACCTGGCCGCCCACGACCGGTACGCGGCGTCCTCCGGCAAAGACTCCCTCGTCGTCCTCGACCTCGCCCGCCGCGTCGAAACCGATGTGCCGGTGGTGTTCTTCGACTCCGCACCGCCCGGCCCGGTGCACTTGGCCAACATCCACGTAGTGGACCTACGCGGGCGGCCGTTGGCAGCGGACGCGTAGGGGTCCCAGTGTGCACCGAACCGGGCCACCGGCGACGCTACGACCGACGCGGGTCCAGCTGTGCTCGCCGCCGGGTCATGCCGACGCCGGGTCATGCGCAGCTCCGACGCCGGGGATCGCGAAAACCGCGTCGGGCACGACGCCGAGGCGTACTTCGATCGCCGCGATGAGCGTGTCGAGCACAGAGGCGTCGGAGGGGGCGGGCGATCGCGAACCGAAGCGCTCGGCGTACGCACTGAGCCTGTAGTCCGCGGGGCTCTGCGGGATGGGACTTCCCCCCACAGCGCCCCGTGCGCGACGTCGGCGGCCATGCGGTCGCGGATCCACCAGCGGCGATACGTGGAGGGGTCATACGGGGAGCGAGAGCAGGGTTTGAAGGGCCTCATCACGCCGTGCGGCAACGATCTCCCACCAATCCTCCAGGAAGCACGGAAGCACGTGACTCCCTGCTCGGTGATGGTGGTGGCGATCTGACTGGCCGTACCCGATCCGCGCCCGCCCAACCAGCCCATGCAGGTGAACTCGGCGAGGACGTCCGCGGCGAAGGCATTGTCAACATCGGGGCCGCCCAGGCGCCGAATCCCGGAAGGTCCGTAAAACCCGGGGTATACGGGTAACTACAGCGCCGTCACCTTCGCCTCCCGCGAAGAAGGCCCGCAATCACATCACGGGCATCCGGATGCTCACGGGTCTGCACTCGCGGACCATCGTCATCAGATACAGAAGCACCCATCAGAGGTGAGGATTCCTCGGCAACCAGCTCAGCGATCCAACGATCGTCGGCCGGTACCCACGCCCGCGGCTCCTCACGAAGCCCCTCCGCGACAGACACCTCACGCCGACGCCCTCCCACACCCGCAGAACCGGAGTCGCTAGCCATACCATTGCCCCTCACTGCCGATCACAGACGCTTCGGATGCCAGACCCCACAATATGCCGATCCACGAGAAGCCCGGTAGCGCCACTCCGAGGAGGGCCGATGCCGGTACAGATGGCAACCTCCACAGACGTCACGACCGCACGAGTACCAGCGGCCACGCCACCGCGGCGATCGCCACCGCATACGTGCGGTGGCACCAGATGGCACGACAGCCCGCGCGGCGCGGCGTCACCGCCGCCGGCGCGAAGAACCGCTCCGCCCGCCACATCACTCCCACCGCGGCGACCATCCCCAACAGATACACCGCACCCACCACCGACACGACTCCCCACCAGAACCCATCCACTCGCCTCCAGCCCTCCCCTCAACGCTCGAATCGCGACAGTGCCAACAACCATATCGGCGGCCCGGGGGACGTTCGCTGATCAACGATAAAGTCCTGCAGCGCTTCCCGAAGCAGACCGGAGAGGCATGCGGCCGCTACCCGCTCTATAGCAACCACCTTCATCTCCCCGCCGCTCAATGGTGTTCGTGGACATACCGGTCACCTGATTCCGACGCCGCATCCTGGTTGCCGCCGAACAACGCCTACCGATGCACCTACATCTCCCGGCAGATCGACGTCAAAGCCCTCTACCGGTTGTGGGTGACCCAGGCGGAGAAGGACGTGATGAGCCAGGTCCTGCACTCCTGCTGACCACTACGCGCTATCCGGATTCGGGAAAAGCCGCCGGTCACTACCGTAGCGTCCGCGGGATCCGGCCTCGGCGTCTCGGATCCGGCCTTCGATGCGTTCCGGGTCTTCCCGGTTGGCCAGGCCGGTGCGGACGGCTGCGGCGATTCCGCGGTGCGCCCGGCCGCACCGCGGAATCCGACGGCGGGCTGGCTGATGTGCGGTGCCGCGGGTCGCACTCGTTGCTGTTGGAGCGGTTGGTTCCCCAGCCGTTTCGCGGTGTGAAAATGCCGTCACCGCCGACATCCCGCATCGGCCCGACGCAGACGGCGACGGGCAAGCGGTATGTATTCCGGCAGCGCGACCTTTCGCGTCGCTGAGGTGTGGTGATGAGGAGGCGGCTACTCGCGCTCGTCGAGCAGCGCGAGCAGTTTCTCCAGGGGGACACCGCTTGTGCCGTCCTGCCCGATCACCCGCTCATGTGAGGAGTTCACCAGGTTCTCGATCTTGGCGAGCTTCGTCTCGGCGGCGTCACGTTGCCGCCGAAGTGCGCGGATCACGCCTTCGTTCTCGATGTTCAGTTCGCGGAGCTCGTCGATGCCTGGTTCGATCGCCATGAGATCTCCCTCCTCGCTGCCTGTGGTTGCGACGAAGTGTAGTGGTGGACACAGACACTCCGCCCAAGCCCGACCGGGGATCGGAACCATGTACACACCGGCGACCGGGGCGCCGCGTGGCGCGGCGGCGCCGGGCGGACACCGCGGAGGGACCTCCATGAAGCCGCGACTGATTGTTGCCGGCGGGGGTTGTGCAGATTCGGCGCCGAGCCGTAAGGCCACCGGTCGATCTGCATGGGTCATCTCCACCGCCTGGGGCGCGCGAATCACGGTTCACCCACCCGGACGCGCGCCCTCGTCGAACGACTGTGCGGCATCGCCCGACTCGGCGGCGTCGGCCGCCGCAGTCAACACCTCGGCCAACTGGCGCGCACAGGCCGGGGTGAGTTGACCGAGCGCACCGTCGTGGGCGTAGATGCCCACGTACTCGGCAACGATGCGCGTCCCGGACCGGTGCTCGCGCATCTGCCGCGTATCGGCCGATACGTCGATATTCCCGTCACGCAGAATCCAATACGTCCGGTGGCCAACCCGTCCGGTGGGTTCGTTCACAGCAATCCCTCTTCTTCAGCAATGGGCGAGACAGTCCGACAAGCCTTCCAGATCACGCCGGGGGCGGCGTACCGCGTTCCGCTCGGGCGCCGGCCACCCGCCGCATGCCTCACCGCTCGATGAGCGGACCACACGGTGTTCGGGATCGTCGGACCGTCGTGCGCCCGGACCGGGGTGTTCCCTCCATCGCTGGTTGGGGTGCGCTTCGGATACGGCGGAGAAGGGCGGCCGCGAGCGCAACAGGTGGATCCGGTCTCGCGGTTCCCGCACCGATCGCCGCAGGGGCGATCGAGCCGACTGCCGCCGCGGCGCCGGCGTGCCCGCCCGTTGAGACACCACACGTGAGAACGTCCGCCGCACAAGGCAACCCGCCGCCCACCGGGTCTTGAACACCCACCGCTGCAACGACCCTCGAGGACCGTGGGCCGATCAGCCACCCCGGGCCCCGACTGCCCGCTCCGGACTCGGTGTGCCAACTACGGGCCGGACGGCAACATGTCCGGGACGGTCCGGTCGGCGCCGGCCGCGGACAACGCCGCCCGGTTGGGCGATGGCGCAAGCACCGGGCCACGCCGGCACCGAACTCCACTCCGCCGCACGGTTGGGCGGCAATGGGCACGAACAGACCGTGATCGTGGCCGGCTCATCGGTAGCCCCGACGGCATCGAGTTCGGCCGTCGGCCCGCGCCCGCACCACCTACGGATGCGGGCCGCAGCGTGAGGCTACTTCCACCAGTCCCGCCTGCGATGCGGGACAACAATGTCGTCGAAGACCCTGGTGTCACCGGTATCCCACCGGCGACGCCCCGCCGCGAGGGTACGAGCGGTACGGCGACGCTCACGACGGAGATCACGAGCATGACCCTCACCGTCGTAGCACAGCGAACACGAGCAGATCCTGGTGCCCGTGTACGTGAAAGCCCAGAAGCACTTCGTCGCGGGCAACCAGGCCCGACCCTCCTGACACCGGTCAGGGAGGTCGCACACGTCGTGGTAGTCGGCGTGTAACGGTTCAATGGAAAGTTCGCCACGGCGAAGACGAACCCAATACGGAGAATGCGCATCGGTACGGGACAAGGCGGTGCCTTTCAGCGCTCAGGCGCCCCGGCCCGCTACCCCCGAATGAGGACGCACCGGGGCGGCGATAGGAGCACCGCATCCCTCGCCCGCCGAAGCGGGCATCGCCATCCACCAGAACTCATGCCGCCCATTCTGACATCCACCTACGACAGACCCGAGCAGACCACACCCGCTTGCCATGGCGGCCCGGCAACAGCAACCCCCGCCCACCGGAACCCCATCCCCCATCTACCCTGCGTCTGCGGGCCACACCCGCTCCGCTGGGAGTCGTTTGCCGGCGCCGGACCGACCAGCACCACCCCGGCACCACCACCTCGGCACCACCGGTGAGTTGCATCGCGACCACCGCACCCCGGGGTGCCGCCCCGACATTCACGTCGGATCCCACGGTGATCGTTCGACGCTGTTCAGCTCATCGAGAACCTCATCGACCGTGGTCGTCGGGATGCGGAAATCCTCGCCCTCCGACGCGCGGAGGCGACGACGTACCTGGGCGAGCATGGCGAGTTCACGCTCGAGGTCTGCTGCGGCTCGATCACCCACGACCTCACCCTGCCCTGAAATGGGTGATAACCAGAGCGAGCCGCACGACAGACGCGAGAGTCCACCCTCAGTGCGGTGCAGCATCCGCGTCGCGGGGAGGGACTTGGCGTTCGAGCAGCTCCGCCAACTCCTCAATGGTGACCTCCACCGTGCCGAACATCGGATCCCCCTCCATAGCGGCGCGGGCGACCGCCCGACCGAGACGTTCTATGAGGTCGGCATACAACGGATCCGTCATACCGGACAAGTCTGCTGCACCCCCGAGCGTTCACCCCACCCACCCGAAAAAATCGGGTTCAGCTCTCCGGGTGTGTCGAGTCCGCCGCATCGAGTGCATGCAACGCCCGGGACGCCTTCCTCGACTGGCTCACGAATCGGAGGTGAATGGTCGCCGACACAAGCGCCCCCACCGCGAAGACGATCGCCAGAAGCCACCACCACGCACCAAACACCAGGAAAAGCCCCAGGCAAACGCAGGCGGCGCCCAGGAACGCCCACTGCACACGCAGCACCTTCCGAGCCTTCTCATTGGCACGGGCCATCTCGGAAAGATAAAAGTCCTTGCTCATCGAATGAATGTCGACCTCCCGTTCACACTCGGTCCGGACACTGGGGGAAGCGGTCAGCACCGACGAAGAAAGAAAACTCGCCATCACCCACCACTACCTCCCTCACCGAACACACCCCCAGCGTAGGGGGCATGGCCGACAGTGTGCGGTGCCGACGCGTCTGACCAGGGCTGTCGGTGGCTCCGCGCCGCGGCGGGAAGGGGCCGCCGGCGACCACGGAGCGCCGGAGCACCCAGGCCCCGTCCTCGTCGCCGGCGCGCTTCTGGCTGTGCGCGCAAAGATGTCCGCACAGAGCACCGATGGCTCGCCAATGCTGCGCCACAGAGGCCGGGCCGACCGAGAATGACTGCGCTGATGGCCGGCGACAGGGCCGCCGAATCCATCAGGCCAGTGTCCACAATGTCACGCGACCGGAAACGCTGCCTGCGCATCATGGAAGGCCCGCTCGACCTCGGCCGGAATCCGGCCGCGGGAGGACACCACGTGCCCCTCCCCGATCGCCCACTCCCGAATCTCCCTGGACGCCCTCTTCGCCGAAACCTTGCTCACCGACGCGCTCGTGACCGGAGCCTTCTCCGCGGCCGCCGGTTTCGCGGCCGTCCTTGTCGCCGGAGCCTTGCTCGTCGCCGACCTCGTCACCGGAGCGGCCGGCGGGGCGGTCTTCTTCCCGGCCGCCTTTGTCGCGGAAGGCTTCCTGGCCGGCGCCGTTCGTCTCCGAGCCTTCGTGGCCTGCGCGTCATGGAAGGCGCGCTCGAGTTCAGCGGGAATCCGGCCGCGGGAGGACACCACGTGCCCCTCCCCGATCGCCCACTCCCGAATCTCTTTGGTCGTCTTCTTCGCTGGCGCCGTGCTCACCGACGCACTCGTCACCGGAGCCGCCGCGGACTTCTTCTGTACGGCCGCCTTCTCCGCCGGACCGGTGCTTGCCGCCGACCTCTTCACCGGAGCGGTCGCCGCGGACGCCTTCGTCGCAGCTGTCTTCTTCGCGGGCGCCTTCCTTGCGGGCGCCGTGCTCGCCGCTACCGTCTTGGCCGGAGCGGTCGGCGCGGCCGTGGTCTTCGCAGCTGCCTTCTTCGCACTCGTCTTCTTCACCTTCGCCGGCTTGGCCTGAACCGTCTTCGCCTGCGCGTCGTCGAAGGCTTGCTCGATCTCGGCCGAAATCCGGCCGCGGGAGGACACCTCCAAGCCCGCCCCGATCGCCCACGCACGAATCTCCCTGGTCGTCTTCTTCGTTGGCGCCCCGCTTGCCGCTGCCCTGTTCGTCGAGGCCTTTTCCCCGACTACCTTCTTTGCTGCCCTCTTCTTCGCCGTCGTCGTCTCCGCGATCGTCTTCTTCGCGGCCGTCCTCTTCACCTTCGCCGGTTCAGCCGGAGCCGGCTTCGCCTGCGCGTCATGGAAGGCTTGCTCGATCTCGACCGAAATCCGGCCACGGGAGGACACCTCCAAGCCCGCCCCGATCGCCCACTCACGAATCTCTTTGGTCGTCATCTTCGCCGAACCTGCAGAACCCCTCGGTGATACCGCCACGTTGTCTCCCCATTTCGCCAGGCAATCGTCAAACACACAGTAGCGGCATTTCGGCGCCCCCGCCGCCAGCCGATGAAACGGCAACCAATCACACGCGGGCCGCACTGATCTGGGAAGACCCGTAGCCCTCACCCTGTCGTCTGACAGGACCACACAGAGCACCATCTGCCGACGGTGCCGGACGACTGCAGGACCATGTCAGCCAACCAGGCCTGGGTCTTCTTTTCGTATCGGAGAGAGAATACGGACTCTATTGCTCTGCAATCGTTTCCGACGATCAATAGGGATCACGGCAGAACCGTCGACATGCACCGAATTCGCGGAACTGCCACGACGTGAAACGCAGCCCCAAACAGAAATGGCGTGAAAGTGTTCGAGCCCCCAACCACGGCCTCGAGGAGACCGAGAGATAGAGAATCACCTGATACCCCATTTTCCCAACCGATCTCCAACCCATCACCAAGCATGAACCCTGTGTCACCGTGCTGGATGCGAGTCCACACCCACGCCCATCCGTTGCCGAAGCCCGGGCTACGGAAGCCGAGCGCTTCCCACACCCACACATTTCAAGTGGTGGACCTCACCCGGGACCGTGACCACCTCGTCGACGGTGCCCTGGTCGGTCAGCCGCGTCAGTGGACTCGGCGAATGGTCAGTGCAGTCGAGCCCAGGGTTCCGCGGCGGGCAGCATCAGGACGAGTTCGGCGGGGTGGTTGCGGCAGCCGCACATCACCCCGTCGAAGTCCGGGGCGGCGGCGAGGATCTGATGGCGAAACATTGGCCGAGGGCCGGATCGCTCGCGCTCACCCCCGGGAACAGCTGCACCCGATCGGCCCACCGCACGCCGTCATCGAGGGCCGTCCCGACGAGGGCAGTCACTGCTGTTCGGTTGCCCCTGACCCACTATGTCAACGTCGACAGGCGAACCGTCGGAACCATCGATACCCTCACCCGATCCCCACCTGAAACGGTGAGCCGGCCGCGACAGACCCCGAATCAGTCTCGCACACCACGCATCCCAGCGGGGACCCGCGTACACCGTTCAACGAGATTCCTATAAACAGACCGCTCATACTTTTCGCAGGGGAGGCTCCATGAAGAGCACGATGGTCATCGCCGCAGGCGCATTGGCACTCGGCTTCGGCGCAATGTGCGCTCCGACCGCCACCGCGCAGGACGCCGGCTACGGGGAGTACCCCTGCAGTGACCAATTCCAGGTCCCATGGTCACTCGATGCATGGAACGGCACCCACAAGGTCGCATTCAGCCCCTTCGGAACCGACAACATCGAGTGCGTCTCATTCTACGGACAGACCGCGGCGTACCAGCTCGATGCGCAGGGACGAAAGCATGCCCTCAATCCGCCATCCGGCGTACTCGGTGCGTTTGTCCCGAATCTCTACTTCTGAGACCCCGCGGCGTACTGACCACCCCCATCGGATCTGCCCTCCCATCGGCCCCGCGCGGGCAGGGCCGCTTCCATCTCCGGGGCCTGCACCACCCCCACATCGGTGACGAACTCCGGCGCCTGCGCGCCCCGACCGCGCCATCGTCGGTCAAACCCATCAGCGCCACCCCCGCAGGATTGAGATACAGCGGGCGACCGCTGTCGTAGTCGGAGACGGCAACCAGGTTCTGGGCACGTTCGATCACCGCGAGCAGCAGCCGAGTATCCGCCGCCGTCGGCCCCCCTTACGATCCCGTTCCGTACCGACCGGCGAGGTGTCAGCGAGCGGTCGGAGTGTTCGGTCGGCGATCGTCGGCGTACATGGCCTCGACCCGCGCCTTGATCTCGGCGGTGCTCATCACACCGGGCCGCCGCCACGTCCGGGATTCGGGCACGGACATCGTCGGGGTCGAGGGTATCGCGATGAGAAATCTGCCTTCGTCACTCGGGTGTGGGGCCGCCACCGCGGCGGCCCGCGTGGCTGGTCCAGCACCCACGCATAGGTGTGATCTGATTCACATGCCGCGGCGTTACATGCACCATCCCCAACCATCGACCGGCCACCACCAGCACACCGGCCTGGGCCCGACACCCTCCTCGCCGCCGACACCCCCACCTTCCCGGACGGCCGCCCGCCACGTGGACCGAGCCGAAAGCCTGCACGACGGGCACACACCCCCGTCTTTGACCGACACAATCGCCCAATCCCTGCCCGCACACCTCGAGCACGCGTGGTCTGGGCTGACCGATGACGACCCGACGCCCCGACGGCCTGCCGGCCCGCACAGACGGCCACGTCACGGATGTGATGCCAGTTACTTTCCAGCGATTCTCTTCGGCATCGGGTGCCGCGCCGCTACGCTCGACAACACACCCCGATACCAACCCCTGAGACGGGCGCCGGGTGTAGAGCATCCGGGCACCTCCCGGATCCACCGATGTCGAGCCCAGGCATCACCGCACCGACATCCCCACCCGTGTGGGCGCGGTGCGCACCGAAACCAGTCCCGAACCCCGGTCGGTCACTGTCGTGAACCCGACCGCCCATCCCCGGGGCTCAGAAGTGAAACCGCGATGCGTCGAGGGGTCATGTCGCACAACACTTCCCGGACCACAACGAAACGGTGCGCACCCGATCCCACACCGTCCGCGCCCACAGGAAGCCCACACTCACCCACATCGATGTGCCGTACACGCGCGGGCCGGGGACCGCCCACAGCCCGCCAGCCGCACCGTGCGCACCGTGCGCACCTCGCTGCGCGATCCGCCGATCGTGTCACCGTTCATTTTTCGAAAGCGACTCATCTGCTGTGCCTGATCATCTCCACCACCCCATCGACCTGGACTGGCAGCACCGCGCCTCATGCCGCGGCACCGACACCGACATGTTCTTCTCCCTCGACGGTGAACGCGGCAACGTCCGCGCCCGGCGCGAGCGCGCCGCCAAACAAATCTGCCAAGACTGCCCCGTGCTCGACAACTGCCGCGCGCACGCCCTCACCGCCACCGAGTCTTATGGCATCTGGGGTGGCATGTCCGAAACCGAACGCGCCCGCCACACCCGGCGCACCCGCCGCCCGGCACGACCCCGCGAGCGTGTCGTGTCGACGGACCCTTTAACCTGGCGGATCCGAACACCCTGAGCGTGAAGGTAGAACAGCCATGGCCACCGACTACGACGCACCACGAGTCACCGAATCCGACGAGCCGGACACCTCCCTCGAACAGCTGACCGCCAGCCGGAAAGACACCCAGTCCCCCGTCGTCGACGTCGAAGACACCGACACCGCCGAGTCGTTCGAACTGCCCGGCGCGGACCTGTCCGGTGAAGAATTCACCGTCCGTGTCATCCCGAAGCAGTCGGACGAATTCACATGCACCAGTTGTTTTCTGGTCCACCACCGCAGCCGCCTCGCCGACGCTGCGCAACAACTCTGCCGCGACTGCGCCTGAGTACGTCAGCGCACTCGAGATACTCGGCCCATCGCCAGGTTGAGCGGAGTCCGCATTGCCCACGCTCGTTCCGCCGGCACGGCAGCCCTGACGGAGCCCTTCCCGAAGGTCGCCCGGCGGCGCGGTGGGGCGGGCGGGGCTCGAACCCGCGACCAATGGATTATGAGTCCACGGCTCTAACCGACTGAGCTACCGCCCCATCACCGCACCACCCCTCGCTCTGCGGGCGTAGCGATGGTATCTCCACATTGCTGCCCCGTCCCGCTCGCGGCGGGGCAGTGCTCATACGCGGCCGAAGAGCTGCCGCACGCCACCGTCCTCATCGACGGCATACAACGCCATTCCCAACAGATCGAGAATCCGTTGCGGCATCGACACCGCCTCGATCCGCTGCGCGGCCCCCGCGGGCAGGGTGTCGGTGAAGAAGGTGCCGAGCGCGGCGGCGTGCTTGCCCTCGGTGCCCCAGACGATCTTGCCGGTGTCGTGGTCGGACACCATCGTCAGGTACTTGTGGTGGCGGCGCCACGAAATCTCGTCCACCCCGATCTCGACCAGATTCGTGAATCGGTCGAGGTCGAGTTTGTCGGCGACGACCCGGCCGCAGATCGCGCCGACGGTGCGCCAGGTGATGCGGTAGAACGTCGCCACGGTGGACTTGTCTGTCTTGGTGGCCAGCCACACCGCCAGGTCCTCGAAGTCGCGGGTGAACCCGGATCCGGGGCGGGCGAAGTCCACCGCCTCGACCAGCACCCCGTGCTCGGGGCACCGCAGTCGCCGGCGGCGCATCGTGAGCACACAGACGCGTCCGCCCAGGTTGAGGTGCCGCCACGACGAGTCCACCTCCCGGGTGTCGTAACGATGAAGGGTTGAATAAGCAGTGCCGAGCAGCCCAGCATGATGCGGCGTTTGCCGTACAGGTCGCCGAGGCGTCCGCTGATCGGGGTGGCGACGGCGGCGGCCAGCAGGGTTGCGGTGACGACCCAGGTCGCGTTCGAGCGCGTCGTATCGAGCAGCTCGGGCAGCTCGCCGATCAGCGGCACGACGAGCGTCTGCATGACCGCGGCAACCACGCCGGCGAAGGCGAGCACGGCGACCACGGCATTGGTCCGAACCGCAGGCCCTGGGTCGTTCGGGATCGGAGGCGTGGCGCCATCAGGTTGCGCGGAGGAGGGAGAATCAGTCACGAAACCGTGGGAGAACGTCATCGCGGGTTGATCCGTATCTCGCCCTGCAGGCGGGTTTGCTGTGAACCACTGGTCTCAACTCGCCCTGACACCCAGGGCCTTAACCAACCCACAACCGTTCGGTGGATCGAGGATAAGGCACGCTGGGGACTTGCTCGATCGGAGTGAAATCCCGCGAGACCGACGATCAGGCGAGGCCCTGCCCGTCGGCAGAGCCGACACGTGCAAAAGTAGCACCCTCGACGTCCAGCTCGAGGTCGGTTGCGGCGCCGCCGGTGGCGGGCTGTCGTCCGTGTCGCATAAACATGGAAATTATCAGGGCGATGACAGCGCTCCCTGCACCGACAAGGAAGATTGTGGTGAACGCGGCGTCGTTGTATAACGGCCCTTCGGGGCCTACGTCCGCGACATTGCTCGACAGCACGGCGCCCACGATTGCACTGGCGATAGCAGTTGAGATCGAGACCGAGCAGACCTGGATCCCACCCGAGACTCCCGTGTACTTCCGAGGCACCGCCTCCACCATCAGATTGGGTTGGGCCGCCCAAAAGAGCCCGAACCCGACACCCATAACGCATAACCAGACGAGAACAAGTACCAGTGAGTGGTGCGCTAGAGCCAGCAGCGTCGATCCGATCGCGAAGCTGGCCATGCTGGAGATCATGATCGCCCGCGGGTTGAAGCGTTTCGTAAGCAGCCCGCCGAGCGGTCCGAACACCATGGACGTGATCCCGAATGGGATCTGGGCCAGGCCGACCATCAACGCACTGAGACCGAAGGCGTACATCATGCCGGTGGAGGAAGGGGTCTGCAGCATCTGCGGGAGGGCGATCGCCATCATCCCGCACGCCATGAACCCAACCAGACCGACTGTAAGGGTCAGCGCGACGGCTGGGTTGCGCAGTACCCGGAGGTCGATCATGGGTTCTTCAACCCGGCTCTCGACCAACACGAACATGCCCAGTGCGATAAATCCACCGAGAATGACCAGCAGGGTTAGGGGCGCAAGCCAGCCCCACTTGTCACCCTGCCCAAGCCCAAGCAGGATCCCTCCGATGCCCAACGCCAGTAGCAGGCCACCGAGGATGTCGACTCGCCCGACCTCAGCGGACCGTTGCCGAGGAGTGCGGGGCAATACGATGACGCTCAGCGGCGCGAGCACTGCCGTGAAGGCGAAGAAGAACCAGAAGATCGACCGGTAGCCCAGACCATCGACGAACGCACCCCCGATGACAGGTGCTAGCAGTCCGGAGACGCCGAACCCAGTTCCGAGTGCCCCTAACGCAATCGGGACGACGCGTGGTGGTAGTGAGTCCCGGAACACCCGGTACGCGATCACAGGCATCACCGCTATCGTCCCCTGGAGTGCCCGACCCACGATCATCAAGGCGAAAGACGACGATAGCGCCGAGATCAGGCTTCCTACCAGAAATACCGCGCAGGCGGTGAGAACCACCGGCCGTTGGCCGAAGCGGTCAACCAGCTTACCTCCGAGGGGCATCACCATCGCGCCGACCAGAGAGACTATCGTTATTGTCCAGGCGAGTCCTTCGACCGGAAACTCTGCTGCCATAGGGCGTAGACCAGGTACCAGCATTGCGACAGCCATCGCGTTGAGTTCGCACAACAGCAGGATGACCGCGACGATCGCTATCTGCCGTCGGACCCCGTGGATTCGTCCGTCAGTTTGACCCTCGGGGCAGCCATCCTCACTCGGCGCTTCATTGATAGACATTGAAACATCGCCCTTTCAGTCGTTAATGACCGTGTCTGCAGGGATCGCGTACACCGGGGCCGCCGGGAGAGGATGGCTTCTGTGTGCTGCCCTTGAAGGAGGCCGAGGGATTGGCTCAGATCGGCCCTTCGCTTCTCGACGACTTCAGACGTTAGCCCTGAGACTGCGGAAAATCGGGGTCCTATTTGGGCGCTTAATGATTCGTTGATTAGTCGTAGCCTCGGCGGACAGACCTCATCGGTCAGGAATCGTTCAGTAAGGCGACCTACTCGGCTTCGGCGAGACGCGATCCGCCTCCGGCAGTGAGCGATCACCTCGTCGTCGGTGTCGGTCGCCCCTCTATCGAGGACGACGACTTACCGACTGAACCAAATTTTGTGCGGGCAGGCGCCGTCGAACTTGACGCGTCGGACCGAAGTTTGGCGGAGGCTGCTATCTGCGCGATGACCAGCAGCCGATACCTGTTTATTCGTTGGTCTGAGTTCGCATCGCTTGGTGTGGCCGCGGAGGGTCGCAATATAGGGCACTAATCTGGACGGCTGGCGCCCCTACAGTTCATTGTGATGCAAATCTCAACGAGGCCTTCATGGCTAAGGGGTGTTTGAGAACTCGCGATCGCGGGCGTGTGCCTCGCTTAGAATCGAAGAATGAGGGCTCCTGGTTGTGTCGGTGAGTACATGTCCCCGACTACACCAGGAGCCCACAATGACATCATCGCCGATACCGCCATGCCGGTCGTGCCCGCCCCACGCGGCGGGCGGGCACGGTTGCGTGGTGTACCCGTCGTCGGTCACCGACGCAGAGTGGGCGACCCTCGAACCGCTGTTGCCCGCGCCCGGCATCTCGGCAGGCCGAGGCGGCAGACCCGAAGCATTGCCGCCGTTTGGACGCCATCTTGTTCATCGTCCGCGGTGGTATCGCGTGGCGGCAACTGCCGATGGAGTTCCCGCCAGCCGGGACGGTGTACGCGATCTTCACCCGCTGGTCCCACAGCGGCGCGTGGCAGCGCATCGGTATCGGCGGCCGGTACCGTCTGCGAGTCGATGATCGCCGCGGTCGGGCACCGGGCCCGCCCGTCACGCACCCGCAGGCGGTCGCGCAGCGCGTCGACGTGCCCCGATCGGGCCGCGGCTGGGATGGCGGCAAGAGAACGAACGGCGTCAAGCGACACGTTGCCGTGGATGTGAACGGACTGCTGCTCGCCGTCGTCGTCACCGCTGCCTCGATCCAGGACCGCGACGCCGCGCACCGACTCCTGACCGCACTGCGCGGCAGGTTCTCCACCATCCGGCTGGTCTGGGCCGACGGCGCTTATCCTGGACGGCTGCCCGTCTGGGCGAAAGACGCTCTCGCCCTGCCTATGCAGATCATCAAACGCATCCCCGGCGCCACCGGTTTCCACGTCCGACCCCGCGTTTGGGTGGTCGAGAGAAGTTTCGCGTAGCTCAACAAGCACCGCCACTGCGTGCGAGACTACGAAACCAGACCCGACCACCACGAGGCCATGGTTCACATCGCGACGATCGCGACACATGACGAGGCGGCTCGCCCGAACCTGACGGTTTTCAAACGCGCTCTAAGAAACATGGCCCAAGTGGATCACCGAGGATGCCCTATGGCCCGGTCTGCCGGGCCGCCTCAGAAGTGCCTGCACGGCCACGGTGCCGCCGATTCCTCCGGCGAGCAACCCCAGCAGCAGCGCCACGTTGGTGTACATGTCAACCTCCCTTCGGGTGTGGTGATGGTCGGACACTGTTTCGGCGGGCTTGACCCCGTGCTCACGTACGCATAGTCAGATGACGGGCGGAGCCGTCTCTACTTCGTTGTACCCGCTGTCGTCACGGATGCCTCTGCAAAAGAGGGCGGGCGTCGGCGCGACTTAGCTTCGCGAGCGTCGGCGTTGGACCGCAGGGGGTTGCCTGTCTTGGCCACACGATGTCCGACAAGAGTCAGTATCGGTCGTGGAATCCCGAGACCCTTCACCGGCATGCCTGTCACATAGCCTTCCGTGAAGAGATAGTTCGCGGCGTCGTACACCTCGTCGTCGCTGAGCGCCGACGCGGCCCACCCGACTTCTCCTCCGATGGCATCCGCGTCCAAGATCGGGCTGCGATAACCCTCCGTTGTCTTTGCAAGAAGCCAACGCAGGACAGCGTCACGAACCGCCCACTGACGATCGGTAGCTGCACTCACATTTCAGTCCTCCGGTAGATGCCGTTGATGCCTCCATGCACCATAGCCGTCGGCAAGGAATAGACAAGTATCGAACTATTCTGCGCGTCTTAGGATTTCAGAACAGCCCCGGTCGATGCCGCAAGCTCGTCGGCGCGGGCGCGACTGAGGCGCAGGGCATCTCGCGCGGCAAACAGACCCGTGACAACGTTCTAGCCGATCCCGTCGTCACCATCGACGCACTCCGAACCGGCCCTTTTGCGCGTGACTCGGTAGACGTGCCCTTCCCCGAATATACCACTGAACTGGACTTATTTCTTTATTTGGGTATGGTCGAGGTCAGTTCGCGGTTGCCGATTCGGAAAGGACCGACAATGGCCGACAAGTCCGCCGTCAAGAGTTCAAAACAGTCTGCACGTGCTCTCAAGGAGCGCCGGGCGGAGAAGAGAGCGAAGGCCCTCGAATCGACTCAGTTCATTCGAAAGCGTAAGAGCTGACGTCATCCTGGAGCATCGCCACCTACCTGCCATCCTCGTCACTGCCTGAGGGTTGGAATGTCGCACCCGACGCTCGGCCAAGAGAAAAGCCGACTCGCCCCATCACGGACTAGCAAATTTCGGGTTCCAGCTACGTGGGGTGAGGACCTCGCCGG
Organism: Rhodococcus koreensis; assembly: GCF_900105905.1. Taxonomy (GTDB): domain Bacteria; phylum Actinomycetota; class Actinomycetes; order Mycobacteriales; family Mycobacteriaceae; genus Rhodococcus_F; species Rhodococcus_F koreensis. The sequence continues at coordinate 598,144 of NZ_FNSV01000005.1, forward strand.
GCTTCCCTCCTTTCCGCTCATAAACAGAATCGGAAAAGGCTCACGGAGCGCTGAAGAGTGTTCTGGAAACACGGCGAATGTCATCGGCCTGCATCCGCGTGAGACCTAACGGGGGGCCAACTTCCGGCGCAGTTTAGTGCTGGGTGCCGGATCGACTGAAACGAGTGGTGACGATGCGAGTGTTGAACGTGATGCAGCGACCGGTTCGAGTGGTGCGCCAATCCGACAGTATGCGCACGGCCGCAGTGCTACTGGCCGAGTACGGGTTCGCGGCGGTGCCGGTGGTCGACGACCACGACCGGTTGGTCGGGATGTTGAACAGCGGAGACGTGTTGCGGGCCGGACAAACGTGCTCGGAGACGGTGGGCGAGGTGATGACTGCACCCGCCGTCGCTGCGCCGATGTACCACTATTTGGCCGATGTGAGCCAGATGCTGCTTCAGCAGGGACTACGCAGTCTACCGGTCGTGGATATCGACGGGCGGGTAGTGGGCATCCTCAGCCGCAGTGACGTGGTGCGGTTGATGCTCAAACCGGACGAGACGATCGCCGTGGGCGCGCAACGCTGCCTCGACGACTATACCGGGGACGGACGCTGGCGCGTGACGGTCGAGGAGGGCCGCGTCACCCTCGCAGGCCCCTTCGCAGACGAATCCGAACGCCGCATCGCGATCGCGTTGAGCAAGACCGTACCGGGCACCCGCACAGTGTCCATTGCCACTGAAGAATAGGTGGTGGTCGATCAGGCACAAGCTGTTGGCAACAGCGCGCCACGGTGATCACTGCACCGCCGCGACTCAGTGCGCGATGAGGGTGTTTCGGCATCGCCCCGACGGCCCGAGTGATCAGTCCGCGGCCACGCCACCTGGCTGTGGCCGAAGGCACTCTGATCGCGTCCCCCGTCGTGACGCTGCGCCGCACGCACGGCCACCCTGCGCCGGTAGCGGCCCGGAGGCCGAGAAAGAGAGAGAAGAGGAATGTACCGATCGCGCACGCCCGCCGCGGCAATCCATCGATCCTTCGCCCACGGCGGATCGATGAGCACGCGCCAGATCAAGGCCCATCTCGAGGTGATGTTCGCCCCCGAGACCGATCACGGCGCCCCGGGAGGAAACGCCGGTTCAGTGCTCGCACACCGGCTCAGCGAGGTTGAGGAGAACACGGTTCCGCTTCTCGCAGGCAGTGCCTGAGCGCAGAGCGCCGGACACCCCGCAGCACACGTGAGTACCGAACTCACCGACGGGCACGATCCCCCACCACGCCGACAGCACAATCGGGACAACATCGGCCTGGACGACCACACCAAGGACCCCGACACCGACCTACGAAAACGTCAGGAGCAACCATGACCCCTACCCCCATCACCACCGCCCTCGACGCCGAGCAGCAACGGATCGCCGGCAAGGCACTGCAGGGCACCGTCGTCGACCTGATCGACCTGAGCCTGATCGCCAAACAGGCCCACTGGAATGTCATCGGACCCCACTTCCTGGCGGTCCACCCCTCCCTCGACGAGCTAGCCACCGTCACACGCAATTTCACCGATGAGGCCGCCGAGCGCGCCACCGCGATCGGTGTCAGCCCGGACGGCCGCGGGGCCACCGTGGCCGCGGACGCGGGTACCACGGGATCCGCCGCAGGGTGGACACCCGACACCGAGGTGGTCGAGACGATCGTCGCGAACCTGGCCGCCGTCATCGAGCGGTTCCGGGCTCGCATCGAGTCCACCGAGAAGGCGGACCCGGTCACCCAGGACCTGCTGATCGGCATCACCGCCCGACTCGAGCAACTGCACTGGATGTGGCAGGCCCAGAGCGCACAACCATCTGCCCAGCGCCGTCGACTCGGACAGTTGCTCAGCGGATAGCTCCACCAGACGGTGAGCAAAAGAGGAGGCGGCCGCGCCGAACGATCGGCACCGGCGGTCTCGGCCATCAATGCCATAACGATCGCGTTTGCATGCCGCACTCCAATCGCCCCAGCACGGGAAGCCCGAGTGCGACGACAGTCCATGCCGCCCAATGATCGGTTGCGGGTCATTCCAAGCGGCTGCGCCACAGTGTGTGAGAACTCGAACTGGCACGCTTTGTGCCTCGCCGAGAATCGAAGAAAGTGGGCTCCTGGCTGGGTCGGTGATCACCAGATCACCGACCCAACAGGAGCCCACAATCTCATCATCGCCGATTTCGTTGTGCCCGGGGGGACATGGTTGCGCGGTGTACTCGTCGTCGGTCACCGACGCAGAGTGGGCGCCCCTCGAATCGCGATTGCCTGCACCGGTGGCACGGCAGGTCGCGGGAGGCGACCCGAGAAGAATGCCGCCGTGGATAGTGGATGTCACCCTGTACATCGTGCGCGGTGGTACCGCGTGGCGGGAAACCGCCGGTGGAGTTCCGGTCAACCGGGACGGTGTACGCGGTCTTCGCCCGCAAAATACCTGTGCACGAAACTCACCCAGAAACTCATCGCAATGGTCTGCAGATCTGGATTTCGACGAACACCGTCTGCACTCCACAGGACACCGGAATCCACACGATCAAGTGCAGCCTGCGGTACCCGTTCGGCTCTGTCGACGATGCGTGAAAACTCGATCTCGAGCCGTCATCTGACTGACCTTCGGGCCGCCAGGACGATGCCGGGGTCATGCCCACGGTGCTTCCGTGCCTCGCCGAAGCGTCCGACGGTACGAATCGGCCCGGTCCAGGTCGGCGTGGCTGTCACCCGGTGGTGGGGCGACCCCTCGACGCCCCACCGGTGTACGCACGGTCGAACGACCCGGTGAACGCGGCCCGGCGTACCCCCGACGCAGCGCCAACAGGCCGCTCATGGAAAGACCCGAGCGGTCGACGCTCACCGCGGCGGGCACGGTGGGTGTGCTTTCGTCGGTCCGACTCGGTCATGCCACCCCACACGCCATAGGATTCACCCACCGTCAGCGCGTGATCGCGACACCGCACCAGCACGGGGCACACCTGACAAATCTGCCGGGCCCGCGCTTCACGCCGATCGCGAGCGCCGCGCCGTTCGCCGTCGGGGGAGAAGAACACCGACAGATCGGCGCCGCGACACGCGGCACGCACCCGCCACTCACCAGAATCAACGGTGACCGCCACCAAGGGCGGATCCTTCGGGATCGACAACGGCGGATTCCTATCCATTGACACCACCGCCGCCGTCGCGGCGCGGCAGATGCGCTGTTGCACGGGGATGTTGCTCACGGCCACCGCGATCCGCAGACGGCCGCGACAGGACTCGTACAGCTGCGGTGGTGACGCTGACGTGGCTACGGCGCGCCACATCGAGGAGAGCATCGAAGCCGGCGTCATGGCTGCAGGCGCGCTGCTCGGCCAGAACTGCAGCCGCGGCGGACAGCAACTGTGCGTCCGCGGCCTGCGGCGAAGGCCCTCGTCCGGGTACTGCGGAGGTGTCGGTCGGCATGAGAGTCCTTTCGCTACATCGGGCGGTACTGCGATACAGGTGACGTCGGCGCGGTGGGGCGATGTCTCGCGTCTCACTGTTGACGGCCCGGTATCGTCCGTGGCTCCAGCTTCCATGAAGGGACATCCAGAGACCACCGGCCTTTACCTAGTCCTTACCTAGGTAAAGCACGGGTGTCGTGGGTGAGACCGTTGATGGGGTGCTCGGTCTTGTGTCGCGGACCACGCACGGCGGCGTGGCCGATCTGCGACCCGACACCGATACGCGGCGTGTACGCGCGGTTCAATTCGGCGAATGGTGCGGATGACTCTGGCTGTGCAGGGGTAAATCCGATGAGGCCTCCGGCCTCTGTGATAGCTGACACCACTAGCGAACGATCCATCGCACGCCTTTCGCCGAGCGGTGCCTGATTTGACAGTGTTCGTCGCAGTGGTCGACTCCTGCGCGCGGCACCCACTCCGAACGGTGCGATGCACCCCCTGCCGGGTCGATCGGGACGCTCTCGACCCGAGGAAGGAACCGGATTCAGCCTCCGGCCGACAGATCTCAGCCGCGATAGCATGCACCACAGCCATCGACGACGAATGGGCAGCTGAGTCATCCTGCGTCTCTCATACTCTCAAGGTGAGCGTGCGGTGATGCACCAGGATCGAGGTTGATGTGGTCGAGGTTGCGGTGCGCATAGACATCGGGTGTGCGGCGGATCTGGTGCCCGTCGTCGCGGCGAACATCCAGCGGGGCGTAGACCAGGTGTACCGCGCACACCAGGGTGCATCAGCGTCGACGGTGCGGGCAGCTCTCAAACGCAAGTTCGGCAGGGCGATCGGGACAACCGCAATCGAGGACCTCGCCGGATGCATCTCGGACGGGAACACTCCGGTGATCACACCCTCGTCCCCGTGGCGATCGGGCCGGCAGACGAAAGGAGGACCCGAGCGATCCGAACGTCCTGGTCTCCATCACCGCCACTCACAGCTGCAGCCTGCACCGGCGGTCACACGGGACGCCCCCATGCGGCTGCATCCGGAAGACCAATCCAAGAGCGGACTGGCGCCGAGGGTAGTGATCAAACGGTCGTCGGCGACTGGCCACCGCCGAAAACTTCGGGCGCCGGCACCCTCGATATCGTCGCCATAGACGACGTCGCCAGGGATCGGCCTGATCGTGCACCTCGACGTCGTGCAGGGCCCTTTCGACACCACGGCGCCACTCTCCGCGCAAGCCGTGTTCGCCATCCTGGTGGGATCCGCAGTGCCGTGGGTTGACGAAGTCGGCCAGGCATCTGCCCGGGCCCACACGCACCCGGCGGCACGGACATGCGAATGAAAGTGGGCCGGCACGGGATGCGCGGCAGCGCCCGTATCAGACCCACCCCCCATCGCGGGATCGCTCATCCTCTTCCCTTCGCGGCCCCCGGGGGCCCGGCGCCGAGAAGGATTGGTCAGCCGTTGACGTGGAACACCGCACGCCGGCCGCGATCGGCGCCGCGGCGCAACGCGGCCTGGACGGCGGCGGTGCCACCGATTCCGCCGGCGAGGACAAGTAGCAGCAGGGCGACATTGAGGTTCACGGGACAGGTCCTCCTCGGGGCGGGCCAAATGCGGCGGCCGGTGCGGATCGTAATGTGGTGGGGCTCAGTTCACTCGCAGCCCGCGGGGTCGGTACTGATCGACCCGGCACCGGCGAGGATCGACGGAATCCTGTGGTCGGGTCTCACACTCATGATGAACGCCACGAGAAGGCCGCGAAGTCATTGCCGACCGTTACACCCTCACCAGCGAACAACGTGCCCGCCGCCGCGCGAACGGCGACGGGCAGGCGAAACTGTAGCTCGCCCTGCGCACCTTGGCCGATCCTTCCAGCGCCCACGCTACGATATTCGGAGCACCCTGTCATCCAGTAGGACCGCAATGAATTCTGCTATCCTTCCGAAGTTTTCGGTGATGCACCCTGGCCGCCCGGCGCCGACATACGGTCCAGGCCGTACCGATCGCTAACCAATGAAATAGTCGACCGATGGGTCGGTCCTTCGCGACGGAGTGTGCGTACGCGGATACGACACATACCTCGCGGCGCGACCGGACTGGGTAACCTCGTCGGTGCCGGCGTGGTCTGCGCCGACGACGGCGCGGACCGCACAGGTTCCGCGCTCAACCCCGTGCTCACGTACTCATCGTCGAGTGACCGGTCGAGTCATTCTCTCTTTCACTTCACTGCCGCCGTTGTCGCGGATGTCTCTGCGAGCGGTGCCGCCAGACGCCGGCGCACCTTCGCCTCGTGAGCGTCGACCTTGTACCTCAGCGGTTTGCCGGTCTTGGCCACCCGACGTCCCGCGACAGTCAGCATCGGTCGTGGAATCCCGATCCCCATCACCGGCACGCCTGTCACATAGTTCTCCTTGAACAGGAACATCGAGGCGTCGACGACTTCGTCGCGGGTGAGCGGCGAGGCCACCCACCCGACCTCTGATCCGATGGCATCCGCGTCCAGAATCGGGCTGCGATAACCCTCCGTTGTCTTCGCAAGAAGCCAACGCAGAACAGCGTCACGAACCGCCCACTGACGATCGGTAGCTGCACTCACATTTCAGTCCTCCAAATAGATGCCACTAATGCTGCCCTGCACCATAGCCATCGGGAAGAAATAAGCAAGTCCGTGAAATTTCCTGCGCGCCTTGCACCTCGGAAACTCCCGGCGGACGTCGCACGCGACCGGATCGGACGCCACAGGGGGTGAGAGTACCTCGGATCGGGGAACAGCCCGCCGACGCACCAACCGACGCCGTCGTCACGGCCCGCGCATCATCGAACCGCCTCTAATCGGCCGCTGAACTGGACTTATTTCTTTTGTTGGGTATGGTCGAGGTCAGTTCGCGGTTGCCGATTCGGAAAGGACCGACAATGGCTGACAAGTCCGCCGTCAAGAGTTCGAAACAGTCCGCACGAGCCCTCAAGGAGCGCCGGGCGGAGAAGCGAGAGAAGGCGATCGCGTCCATTCTACTCACCCGAAAGCGGAAGAGCTGATGCGACACTGGCGTCAACACCGCACCCCGCCACCCTCCTCGCTGCCTGAGGATCGATGATATTCCCCCGGGAACTCGGCCAACAGCCCTGACCCGCGCCCACATCAGATGTAGCAGCTTCGGAAGAGAACGGCTCGGAGCGTGGAAATATCAGCGACTGCACTCTCTTCCAATTTTCTACAACGGTGAAAGCGGCTCACAAAACCCTGCCGAGTTCAATGGAAGCACACCGCAGTCTTATTGGTCCGCCCCGCGTGTGACCACCCGATCGGGGGGCCAACTTCCGGCCTCTGACACGCCCGTCCCGGCCCCTCCACGGCCGGGACGACGTGTTTCCCAAAGAGTTCAGGGTGAGCGAGACAGGGGCACTCCCACAACATCCGGTGAGATGACCGTCTCCCCTGCCGACCTATGGGGTCGGTGCAGGAGTACCGGATGTGTCGAGAATTGATGGAACAGAAATGAATCGTCCTGGACTCGTTACCCGTCGGCCGAACCAGGCTTCGCTGTCGTCGAGGAGACGCCGGGCACTGTTGCGGGTCATCCTGCTGCCCTTGGACATCGTCGAAAGCGCCGACCCGGTCCCGGTACCCGCGGTCGACGAGGTCGAACCGTTCCTGCCGGCCCGCATCAGCGCCCCCTCCGCCACCGGGGACGATGGACCGCACGCACAGTTGCTGGCGTTCCGGCACATCGTCGATCGCAGCAGTCCGCCGGTTACCTTCGGCCTCGCACTCGATGGACAGCGCGCACCTAACGGCCCGCAACGCCGCTACGTCGGCCCCCCGGCGACGTGCCTGTCACTGTGGGAGGTTCCGGGCAACGGGCTGGTGCTGGCCTGCGAGGAACTCACCCCCGACCGCACCGGCAGCCTGATCGACCGGCACAATGACCCGCTCCGCGGCGGCGGTAGCCCCGAATTCTGGGCCGCTATCGAAGCATTTCTTCGTCCCTTCGGGCTGACGACCGAGGCGAGCCCGATCGACGTCTTCCCGCGGCTGGACACCCGACTGCCCAGATCTGAGGTCTACCGGCCGCTACGCAGCCTGACAATCCACGGCCCTAATTGGACCGGGCGGGACACCCTCGAGGGCCTGATCATCGAGGTCCACACCGACGGGGTCGATACGGTACAGCGACTGGTCGACGAACCGGGCACTACACCCAGCGCAGGGGCCGCGTCCCGCTCCTACCGTGGACTCTTGGGCTGGCACCGGGTCCCGCTGATCGACAGGGCGTCACGTCTCGGATCGGGGATCGCGATTCGCGAGGACGCCCGAGCCCTTGCCGTCGACCTCGGTTCCCCCGCCACCGGTCCCGGCCATCTCGATCGGGGCACCCGTGAGATGGTCTACTGCCTCATCGGCTGGGTCGCCCTCCGCGCACAGCACTCGGCGGACCACCGACGAGTACTGTCGCTCCTGCACAACCGCCGCCAACTGAGCGAACGCGGCGCCCTCGCGGGCCTCGGCGACATCGCGGCGGCCCGCAGACGGATGATCGAGACACGGCTTCTGCAAACACACCCCGCGGGTGCTCACCGGCCTCCGCGGATCGAATCGACACACCTTCGATCAACGCTGGCGAACCGCACCGCCGACGAGATCGCCGTCCTGCATACCGAACTCGGTAAGCTCTGTGACAGTGCTGAAAGCTGTCTGCTGCCCCACACGCTCGCCTCCGCCCGAGACCGGCGGTCCACGCTCGTATCGGTCGCGGCCGCCGGTGCGCTGTTCGCCACCTCGCTCCACGCGGCCGTCGCGGCATCACCGGAGTACCTCCAGCGCTGGGGGTTCACCGTGGCGGTTACCGCCGCGATCGGCGCTGTCGCCCTACTCGACGTTGGGGCACGTCGTCGCCCCGGCGGGACACTGACGAAACCGACACCGGTCGCGCCGCCGCGGGCCTCGCCCGCCGTGACACCTGTCAGGGACCTCGAACGTCGACGGCGGGAGTCGATCTTCCCCTTCGAGACGCAGGTGTGGCGCACCGCTCCGAGTCGCCGCGGCAAGACGCCCACGTTGCGAGAGTGCCTCGAGGCCAACGACCTTTCCGGCTGCGCACCTTCCAACCCACCGTTGGTGGCGGCAAGTTCGTCGTCCCGTCCAGCACCAAAATGGACCTGACCTTCAGAACAGGCACCCACGCTTGCAGCGTCGAAGTCGAACTTGAACTGTAGGGAACCGCGAACATGAGCGAACTGATGACGCAACTATCGGTCCTCGACCGCGTTGCCGGAGTCCATTGGCGAAGACCCACCCGAATAGGGGCGCTCCGCCATCGACTCGGGCCGGGTAGCGGTGAGGGAAAGGAAATACGATGACCGGAGACACGGCAAAGGTGAATCGGATGGTGACCTTCGCGCTTCGCTGGTTCCCGCATGGCGGCGGCCCGGCGGAGGAGATTATCGCTGTTTTCGGTATGGATACCGGCGAGTTCTTCCGCTGTCTGCACGCGCAGCTGCACCCGAACCCCCCGACTCCGCTTCGGCCGACGATCGTGGAGAAGATGAAGGCAGTGGCACGGCGGCGTCTGTGGCTCGCGGGTTGAGATCCACGGCTCGCGGAACGCTTGGACGCGCTCCGGTTGCATACCGGCAGCTGGCGCTAGTGGGAACGCTGTGCGTGGGGCAGGCACGGCTCCGGGAGTTTTCCACAGGACTGCCGCAGATCATCTGTGGGAATGCAGGCGCGCCGCTTGCCGGTCGACAATAGAGCGTGCCGTGTCCTCGAACCCGTCGGTGATGATCTGCGGGGCCTGCTGGCGAAGAAGGCCGTACAGCGGGACCGCCGCAAACCGTGGGCGACGACGTCACTGCCTCCGGGAGCGCGTGTGGTCACCGAATACGGCTGAACGGGCCGGACGGCTCCCCCAGCTGGAACGACTCGGCTTCGGACTCGTCGGCTACGGCTACACCACCTGCACCGAAAACTCCGGCCCGCTGGCCGGGCAACGCGAGTGTGAGCAGTTTCCCACCGGATGAGCGGCGGGGCGATCATGGCGACGAGAAAAGCCGTGTCACTCACTCCGTCGTGGTCATTGGTCTGTTGCCGCTGCTGACAGCGGTGTGATGAGGAACGCGAGCCGGAATTTTCCGATTTTGATCTCGTCACCGTCGGCGAGCAGTGCGGTGTCGACCGGTGTCCCGTTGCGGTAGGTGCCGTTGAGGCTGCCGACATCGGTCACCCGAAATGTGTCGTTGTCGCGCCGGATCTGGGCGTGGCGACGGCCGACGGTCGTGTCGTCGAGGTAGATGTCGCTGTCGATGTGGCGACCGATCGTGGTGACCGTCTGATCGAGCAGGAACCAGTCACCGCGGTTGGGCCCCCGGGTGACCACGAGCAGTGCCGAACCGGACGGCAGTGCCTCGACCTCGGCACGGTCCCAAGGCGGGTCGCTGGGGGCCGGATGCCGTCGACGGCGGGCGGTGGGGAGGTTCACCCCGGCACACGTCTTCGCCGACAGTGGGCCATTGAGTGACAATTCGGTCACCAGTGCGGCTTTCGCTCGATACTCGCGGAGCAGACGGTGAGCGTCGTCTCGGTCGATTTTGGTGTCGGTGATGTCGAATGGTGCGGTCACGACGAGGTCCTCTCTCTGCGCGAGGAGAGCAAGCTAGCACTACCTCATACAACAACTATTATTTACTATTAGATTAGTGCAAACTCATTGACCGACGGTAGGTGCAATGCATGTGACGCGCATCACTAGCACCGTGTGACCTCGAAGGATCCGACGCTCGACCCCGCGCTGAGTTCCCTCGCCGATACGGATGGTTTCTACTAATAGTCTCGGCTAAAGTAGGCACTATGAGCGAGCAGACGTTGATCGACCCCACGCTGCCGACCGCGCTCGGCGAGACCCGGAACCGGGTGCTGGACCTGTTGTGCGCCGCGGCGGAACCGATGGGCGTACAGGACATCGCCGACCGGGTCGACCTGCATCCGAATACGGCCCGGTTTCATCTGGACGGATTGGTCGACGCGGGCCTGGCCGAGCGTCGCGCCGAGGACAGCCGCCGGCCGGGTCGGCCCCGGATGGTCTATGCCGCTACCCCCTCGGATGCGTCCACCGGACAGCGCAGCTATCGGTTGCTGGCGGAGATGCTGACCGGTCTGATCGCCGACACTCTGCCGGAGCCCGGCCGGGCTGCCGAGACGGCCGGGGAGGCGTGGGGTCGCTACCTGGCGGAGCGGCCGGCCCCGTCGCAGCGGGTGGACGCCGCCGACGGGGTCCGCCGGTTGTCGACGGTGCTGGCCGAGTCCGGCTTCGCCCCGGGCGTGGTGGAGAACCTCGATCGACCAGTGATCCCGTTGCGACACTGCCCGTTCCGGGAGGTAGCCGAGCGGCACCGGGACGTGGTGTGTTCGCTGCACCTGGGCTTGATCCGCGGGGCGCTGGCCGAGGTGCGGGCACCGCTCGCGGCCGATCGACTCGAACCGTTCGTCGAGCCGTCGCTCTGCCTGGCGCACCTGATCCCCACCCCCGAATGAGAGTTACCTCCACCTCGTGTGATTAGCGAGTGGTTGTTTCCCGGACAACCTCCCGGACAACCGATCACGCCGTAACCAGATATCGGTCATTGTGGCAGCCACCGAGAACGTCGCTTGACGGATTCAAGAAGACATGATGCCCTGAGGGGTATGCGGCACAACACATCACGCGATGTGGAATTGCGGTTGCGGGAAGTCGACCTTCGGCTCACCAGCCCGCGACGGGGCTGTGCTCGAGGTTCTCGATGATCACCCACACCTCACTGCGAGAGACATCGCCCATCTGGTCCGCGAGCAGATCGAAACAGGTGTCTCAAGCAAGCGATACCGAGGTCGTCTTCTGAGGGCTGTGTCCGCAACGTCGAAAGAAAGAAGGGCATGATGGTTGAGAACAACTACACCACCGATGATGCGGGAATTCCGGTACCGAGCGACGAGCGTTCGCTCACCGTCGGCGCGGACGGTCCGATCTTGCTGCACGACGCCTACCTCATCGAAAAGATGGCTGCTTTCAATCGCGAGCGTGTACCCGAGCGGCAGCCTCATGCCAAAGGAGGAGGGGCGTTCGGCACATTCGAGGTGACGGGCGATGTCAGTGCGTTTACCTTGGCGGACCTGTTCCAGCCTGGCAAGAAGACGGAGATGCTCGCACGGTTCTCCACAGTCGCCGGCGAACGTGGCAGTCCGGATACCTGGCGCGACCCGCGCGGTTTTGCCCTCAAATTCTATACCGAACAAGGCAATTTCGACATGGTCGGCAACAACACTCCGGTCTTCTTCATGCGGGACCCGATGAAATTCCAGGATTTCATCCGTTCGCAGAAGCGGCGTGCCGACAACAATCTGCGCGATCATGATATGCAGTGGGATTTTTGGACGCTGTCTCCGGAGTCCGCGCATCAGGTGACGTGGTTGATGGGTGACCGCGGAATTCCGCGCACCTGGCGGCACATGAACGGCTATTCCAGCCATACGTACATGTGGATGAACGCCGCGGGCGAGAAGTTCTGGGTGAAGTACCACTTCATCACCGATCAGGGAATCGAGTTCTTCACGCAGGACGAGGGCGATCAGATGGCCTCGATCGACACCGACTACCACCTTCGTGACTTGTGGGAGCACATCGAACAAGGTGATTATCCCAGCTGGACACTCAAGATGCAGATCATGCCGTTCGAGGATGCAAAGACGTACCGGTTCAACCCGTTCGACCTCACCAAGGTCTGGCCGCATGCGGACTATCCACTCGTCGAAGTCGGCAAGATGACGCTGAACCGCAATCCGAGCAACTACCACACCGAGATCGAGCAGGGGGCATTCGAGCCCAGCAACGCCGTGCCCGGAACCGGGCCGAGTCCGGACAAGATGCTGCTCGGCCGGTGGTTCTCGTATCCCGATTCGCATCGGCACCGCATCGGCGCCAACTACAAGGAGCTGCCGGTCAACCGGCCACACGCGACCACCGTGCGGTCGTATTCGAAGGATGGCCACATGCGCCACGAGAATCCCGGAGACCCGGTGTATGTACCCAACTCCAAGGGCGGCCCGCATGCGGATCCAGCGGTGGCGGGCGAACCCATCGGCTGGTACAGCGACGGGGACATGGTGCGGCAGGCCTACACACTTCGCCAGGACGACGACGATTGGGGTCAGGCGGGCACGATGGTACGCGACGTTCTCGACGATGCGGCCCGCGGACGCTTGGTCGACAACATCGTCGGGCACCTACTCAACGGCGTGAGCGAACCTGTCCTGGCGAGAGCGTTCGAGTATTGGCGCAATGTGGACAAAGACCTCGGCGACAAAGTCGCGCAGGGGGTGCGCGTCAAAAAGGATCAACTCGATCCCAAGGCCGCGGGACAAGACAACCCGTCGCGTCGATCCGCTCGAGAGAAGGCCTGAGGACTTCGTCAGATCGTGATCACCTACACCGAGACCCCTCACTCCGTCTGCACCGGTCGGTGTGCTTCTCGGGAGGTTCCACGGGTAGCTGATCCGCCAACCACACGGGAATACGCCTGTCGTTCAGTATGGATTAAGCGACAGGCATATTCGGATCTCTCGCCACCCTCGGCTGACTGCTTAGGCGGGCCGCCCCGTCATGAAAAAATCGCGCGAGAAGGACTGGTATTGAATCGAGCGTGGTTGCACACTGAATAGATAGACTTACGAGAGAACGAGAAGAGCATGCCGGTGTTCGTCGTCGAATACACCTACAGCCCCGAAACATCCTCCGGTCGTGATGATCACCGAACCGACCACCATGCGTGGCTCGCCGAATTGGTCCGCCGCAAAGTGGTGCTGTCATCGGGCCCCCTCGCCGACCATACCGGCGCCCAGTTCATCGTCGACGCCGCCGACGAGGACACCGTCACACGTCTGTTCACGCACGATCCATTTGCTCAGGCAAACCTCGTATCAAAGGTTCTCATCAACAAATGGAACCCCGTGATTGGCGAAATCCGCGACTAGGTACTGATCCACGCCAGTGTCGGGATATGCCGATCGGGCATCGGCGGCGGAATTGACCGAACCGTGCACGGTACCTCAGAAACTCGATGACCTCTGGTCCTCGACGGTTCTTGTCGGGCGGTCATAACCTCGGCGCCTGGGATCCGTTGTGCGTAACTCGTCGTCTGACATAGCCAGACGGCGGCACGGTCGCATTCGATCACAAGACGCTCGTCTTGCCAGCGTGGCGGATGCACCACCGCCTGTGGTCACCCGCGGAATCGTTGCGCGATCAGCTCCCGCGGTAGCTGCCCGGGGCCCGGGTAGGCGACGATGACACGGATGCCGTCCGGGTCGCAACCATCGACGAAGGTCACCCCGCCGACCGTCTGCGTGTATGTGGCCGCGTCATATGTGCGTAGTCGCTCGGTGATCCGCGCCAACTCGTCCTCGGTGTCGGCGGCCCACATGACGTAGTGGACGCCGATGACGCTTACCCCGCGACGGGTCGATGCCCCCTTCTTGGCGTACATGTAGATCTGAAAGTTGTCCGGCGTCAGAAGGAGTGCTGCATCGGACTCGCGCACAGCGACACGGCAGGCGAATACGTCGCAGTAGTACTTCACCGACCGATCCAACTCGGCCACTTGCATCACCGACGAGGCAACCTTGGCAGCACACATTTTCATCTCCTACGCCCGGGCGGTCCGTGATCTTCACCGTACCGCTCACGGCGCGGGATGGACCCGTCGCTCAGATCGGAACGCACGCATCCAATATTGTCCTCCGACACCCTCGCGCCGCGCAATGCGGCAAGCGAATCGGGCCGGTAATCAATCGGCCCACAGTGTCTTGCAGATCGCCCCACTCCGTCTGCACCGTTGAGCCACCGGATCGGTCGTGGAGGTGGGGACCTTCGGCCCTGGCAATGTGATGCGGACGGGTTATGGTGGCAGGCAAGGTCCGCGCTGCTGCTGCGGTGTCTGCGTCACGGCTGGCAACGCTGAAACAGGAGGACAGCTGTATGCCCGAGTCGCTGTATCAGCCCACCACGCCGGAGATTTCGAAGCGCCGCAAGGCGCTCGCACCCGGAATTCACGAAGCCTTCGAGAATTTCAGTCGCGCCGTCTTCGCCGACGGTGCGCTGCCGGAGAAGACGAAACAGCTGATCGCGGTCGCGGTCGCCCATGTGACGCAGTGCCCCTACTGCATCACCGGGCACACCAAACTCGCCCGCCGCACGGGCGCCGAGCCGGAGGAAATCATGGAAGCCATCTGGGTCGCGGCGGAAATGCGGGCCGGTGGTGCGTTCGCGCACTCCACGCTGGCCCTGAACGCGATGAACCATCGTGGCCACACCCCTACCGGGGAGCCCGAACCGTGAGCGGCAACAGTTTCGGTGCGCGCTCCACACTGACGGTCGCAGACCAGACGTACGGTATCTACCGACTGGAGGCGATCGAGACCGACGTGCAGCTTCCCTACAGTCTGAAGGTGCTGTTGGAGAATCTGCTCCGCAACGAGGACGGCCGCCTGGTCACCCCCGGTCAGGTCTCGGCCCTGGCCTCCTGGTCACCGCGCAATCCCGGCCACACCGAGATCCAATACACCCCCGCCCGGGTGCTGATGCAGGACTTCACCGGCGTGCCGTGTGTGGTCGACCTGGTGGCGATGCGGGACGCGATGACGGCGCTGGGCGGCGACCCGCGAAAGATCAACCCGCTCATTCCCACCGAATTGGTCATCGATCACTCGGTGATCGCGGACGTCTTCGGCCGGCCCGACGCCTACCGGGTCAACGCCGACCTCGAGTTCTCCCGCAACAAGGAGCGCTACCAGCTGTTGCGGTGGGCGCAGCATGCCTTCGACGATTTTCTGGTCGTGCCACCCGATACCGGCATCTGCCATCAGGTCAACCTCGAATACCTGGCCCGCGTGGTCTTCACACGGGACACACCGGACGGCCCCCTCGCCTACCCGGACACACTCGTGGGCACCGACTCGCACACCCCGATGATCAACGGCCTCGGCGTGCTCGGTTGGGGCGTCGGCGGAATCGAGGCGGAGGCGGCCATGCTCGGCCAGCCGATGAGCATGCTCCTGCCGCAGGTCCTCGGGCTCAAACTCACCGGCGCCCTACCCGAGGGCACCACCGCCACCGACCTCGTCCTCACCATCGCCGAATTGCTCCGCAAGACCGGGGTTGTCGGCAAATTCGTGGAGTTCTACGGCCGTGGCGTCGCCAACGTCCCGTTGGCCAACCGGGCGACCCTGGGAAACATGAGCCCCGAATACGGTTCGACCTGCGCCATCTTCCCCATCGACGACGAGACCCTCAACTATCTGCGTCTGACCGGGCGCCCCGAGCAGCAGATCCGACTCGTCGAGGCCTATGCCAAAGAACAAGGAATGTGGCACGACCCCGATCAAGAACCGGCCTACAGCCACACCGTCGAGCTCGACCTCGCCACCGTCGAGCCCTCCATCGCGGGCCCGAAACGACCCCAGGACCGCATCCCGCTGGCCAGCGCGCCGCACGCCGTCGGGTCCTTGCTGGCGGGCCAACCACTCCCGACTGCGCTGGAAGCCGGCCTCGACGAGGCATCCGACGAGTCATTCCCCGCCAGCG
Source organism: Rhodococcus koreensis (assembly GCF_900105905.1). GTDB lineage: Bacteria > Actinomycetota > Actinomycetes > Mycobacteriales > Mycobacteriaceae > Rhodococcus_F > Rhodococcus_F koreensis. The sequence continues at coordinate 614,177 of NZ_FNSV01000005.1, forward strand.
ATCCGATCGCGATCGACCACGACCGCGCATCGGACGGACCTGCAGCACCATGCCGGTGCGGGAAGAGCCATGAATGGCCCTCCGACCCGGTGGAGGTGGTCCTCGACGGCGAGGTGCACAGTGTCGATCACGGACACGTCGTCATCGCCGCGATCACCTCGTGCACCAACACCTCGAACCCGTCGGTGATGATCGGTGCGGGCCTACTGGCGAAGAAGGCCGTGCAGGCGGGCCTGACCCGCAAACCGTGGGTGAAGACGTCGCTGGCACCCGGATCGCGGGTGGTCACCGACTACTACGAACGGGCCGGTCTGACCCCCTATCTGGAACGGCTCGGCTTCGGACTCGTTGGCTACGGCTGCACCACCTGCATCGGTAATTCCGGTCCACTGATCCCCCAGGTCAGCGACGCGGTCACCGGACACGATCTGACCGCCTGCGCGGTGCTGTCCGGGAACCGCAACTTCGAGGGCCGCATCCACGCCGAGTGCAAGATGAACTTCCTCACCTCCCCGCCGCTGGTCATCACGTACGCACTCGCCGGGACCATGCTCGCCGATGTGCGCCGCGACCCGATCGGGACAGGGTCGGACGGGCAGCCGGTGTACTTGCGTGACATCTGGCCGAGCACCGAGGAGGTCAAGGCAGTCATCGACGAATGCCTGCAGTCGCAGATGTTCACCGACGGCTACTCGAAGGTTTTTGCCGGCGACGACAACTGGCGCGGCCTCGATGTCGACTCCGGCGAGATCTTCGAATGGCACGAGGACTCCACCTATGTGCAGCGGCCACCGTACTTCGACGGCATACAGCCCGAACCGCAACCGATCTCCGACATCACCGGCGCCCGAGTGCTGGTCATGTTGGGGGATTCGGTGACCACCGACCACATCTCACCCGCGGGCACGATCCGCCGCGACAGCCCGGCCGGTATCTACCTGCGCGAGCATGGTGTCGAACCGCCCGACTTCAATTCCTACGGATCCCGTCGCGGCAACCACGAGGTGATGATCCGCGGCACCTTCGCCAACATCCGCCTGCGGAATCTGCTGGCTCCGGGCACGGAGGGCGGCGTCACCCGCCACCTCCCCCGCGGGGAGGTGATGAGCATCTTCGACGCCTCGAACGCCTACGCCGCCGAGGGCACTGCGCTGATCATCCTCGCCGGCGCCGAATACGGATCTGGGTCCTCGCGCGACTGGGCGGCCAAGGGAACACTGCTCCTCGGGGTCAAAGCGGTCCTCGCGACGTCGTTCGAACGCATCCACCGCTCCAACCTGATCGGCATGGGGGTGCTGCCCCTGCAGTTCCCGCCCGGTCGCACCCGCGAAAGCCTCGGGTTGACCGGTGAAGAGGAATACTCGATCACCGGACTCGAGGGCGGCGACCCGCGCGCGGACTTCCCTACCGAGGTCACCGTCCGAGCCGACCACCATGGTCAAGTACAGGAATTTCCGGCCACGGTGCGGATCGATACCCCCGCGGAGGCGGGATACTTCCGGCACGGCGGGATACTGCAATACGTGCTGCGACAGCTCCTCGTCACCTGAGCGGCTCGCCATAGAGCACCCATGCGGAAACAGCGTCTCTCGCACAGCCCCCGCACCTCCGCCGCCGTCACCCGGCGTGGAGTGAACCGTGCCAGGCCGCCCACGTGCATCGGATGCTCGCGGGACTCACCCCACAGCAACAGTGAGTCGGTCGTGGAAGCAACAGGGTGACACCCTTTCGTTCCCCGACCAGGGCCGGAGACCCCTGTTCAAGGTCTGGCGGTGCAGAACTCGTGCGGCTACCGCACGACTGCCTTGCGGTTGAACAGCAACGCGCGTTTGACTTCGGTGATCGCTTGCGTCACCTTGATTCCGCGCGGACAAGCGTCGGTGCAATTGAACGTGGTGCGGCAACGCCAGACGCCGTCGACGCCGCCCCAGAATGTCCATCCGCTCCCCGGCGCCTTCGTCGCGGCTGTCGAAAATGAAGCGATGGGCGTTGACGATGGCGGCCGGCCCGAAATAGCTACCATCCGCCCAATACACCGGGCACGACTCGGTACAGCACGCGCACAGGATGCACTCGGTGGTGTCGTCGTACCGGGCACGATCGGCCTGGGACTGGATCCGCTCGCGGGTGGGCTCCTGACCCGATGTCATCAGGAACGGTTTGATCTGGCGGTACGCCGAGAAGAACGGCTCCATGTCGACGACGAGATCCTTCTCGACCGGGAGTCCCTTGAGGGGTGCGATCGTGACGGTGGTGTTCTTACCGTCTTTGTTCAGCATGTCGCGCATGAGCACCTTGCACGCGAGCCGGTTGACTCCGTTGATGACCATTGCATCCGATCCGCACACGCCGTGCGCGCACGAGCGGCGGAAGGTCAGGGTCCCGTCGAGATACCCCTTGACGTAGGTGAGCAGGTTGAGCAACCGATCGGTGGGCAGGCACGGAACCTCGAAGCTGACCCATCCGGCCTTGCCCGGGTCCTCGGGGTTGAAACGGCGAATCTTCAACGTGACCATCACGGCGCCTTCGGGGACTGGCGGTAGCGCGACGAAACCCGGGCCCTCGTTGTTCATGGTGACAGACATGGTTATCGACTCCAACCTCGTCAATTACGTTTTCGGGGAGCTCGTCTCGGATTGTCCACAGGTTAGCTCAGTGGTCGGTTGTCGGATCGGAAAACCGGTCCGGACCCTCTCTCGCGCCGGGGGCCGCGTGATGTGCGGACGCGACACCCCTCCTAACGAGGGCCACGAGCACCGACAGTCCGTGCACGAGCATCCCGAGGGACATCGTGGCGTGGCCGGCGAAGGCGCCTGCCGGCACCACGACACGGTTGCGGGCGCGACACCGATGTTCTGCCGCATCACGGCCACGGTGCGCTCGCCAGGTGGATCGACTCGGGCAGCTTCAGCAGGTTCTCACCCATCAGTGCGGTGTCCGCGGTCTTCACCCCCCACCGCCACCGCCACAGTGCACCGCGGGTTTGTCATTCGTTGTGGGCACCGTCATTTCGTGTCATGATCGATCTATGGGCCCGATCGAGTTGGTGCGAGCCTATGACGCTCGCGGCACCAAGAAGACATCGCCAACCTTCTTGGTAGATCGACTGTGGCCACGGGGCATCGCGAAAGCGGACCTCGACTGCGACGCCTGGATCAAGGAGGTGGCACCCAGCACGCAGCTGCGGACCTGGTTCGGCCACCAGGCGGATCGCTTTCCGGAGTTCCGCACCCGCTACCTTCAGGAACTCGACACCAATCGCGCTGCCGCCCAACCGATCGTCGAGGCGGCGCGTAACGGGACTGTGGTGCTGCTGTATTCGGCGAAGGACCTCGAGCACAACCAAGCCGTGGTCTTGCGCGAGTGGATCTCGAATCAGTTCTGACATCACCGTAGGACGGCCTGAATACTCATCGCATCCATGAACCCTCGGCCTTGCACCTCGAGCCGTGCCGGTCGGCCGCGGTCAGAACGGGGCCGTGGTCCGCGGGGCGGTGGTGGGTCGGTCGCAGGTCAGTGCGGGCAGTCAGACCCCAAGGCCCGCAGGGCGACATCCTGGAAACCCGGAAGACACCGGGTGACGGTCCTGCCCCCTACCCGTAAGTCCCGCCGCAACAGAGGTCACCGTGGTGTCGGGGTGAACCACCGCTCCCGACACCGCCTGCTGCCCAGGACCCCCGAACGGAACCGGCGATCACCGCTCTGGAACTTGCAGGGTCTATTGGCCCTATCCGAATCGTGATTGCTCGAGGGCGAATCCGCGGGCGTCGACGGATCTGTGTTGTGTGTGCCGGGTCGACGGTTCGTTGTTTACGTTGGCAGGCGTGGTTGTGGTTGTAGGTTCGGCTGTTCGCGTCGGAACATGGGCGGTGTGCGGTGTCGCTCGTTCCAGAAAGCGGAGCAACTCGACCGGGAACGGCAGCACGAGGGTCGAGTTCTTCTCGGCCGCGACTTCCACGACGGTTTGCAGGAGCCGCAGTTGCAGGGCGGCGGGATGTTCGGTCATGGTCTCGGCGGCCTGGGCCAGTTTCGCCGAGGCTTGCAGTTCGCCGTCGGCGGTGATGATGCGGGCCCGCCGTTCACGTTCGGCCTCGGCCTGGCGCGACATCGACCGCTTCATCGAATCGGGGAGGACCACATCCTTGATCTCCACCCGGTCGATCTGCACACCCCACCCCAGCGCGGGGCTGTCGATCATCAGCTCCAAGCCCTGGTTGAGGCCCTCCCGGTTGGACAGCAGGTCGTCGAGTTCGCTCTTGCCGATGATCGACCGCAGCGACGTCTGTGCGACCTGACCGATCGCGGAGACGTAGTCCTGCACGTCCACTGCCACTCGCACCGGATCGGCGACGTTGAAATAGACGACCGCATCCACCCGGACGGTCACGTTGTCGCGGGTGATGCCGTCCTGGGCGGGCACCGGCATCGTGATGATCTGCATGTTCACCTTCTCGAGCCGGTCGGCGATCGGGATCAGCAACATCAGGCCCGGTGCGCGGACGGCGGGCTGGACGCGTCCGAACCGAAACACGACGCCGCGTTCGAACTGTTTGACGACGCGAATGCTCGAGCTCAGGCCGAGCAGGCCGAGTCCGACCAAGACGGCCACCGCATAGAGAATCATGGTGTTCTCCCATCCGCCCGTGGCCTCTACCGATACCCGGTCACCACGGGCTTGCTGCCAATCGATGAATTAACCTCGCGTCCCCGCGTTGACGGCTCCTCGGAGCAGCGCCTCGATTCGTAGAGGCGCCCAAACCTGCGCGAGGCGTTGGATTTCCGAGTTCGCCACTCAGTTCGGTGCCGGCACCTCGCGGGGCGGCCACGGTATGAGCACAGCACCGGACGCGGTCGACGGATCGAGGATCCGGACGGTGTCGGTATCGACCGGAATCGCGCTCGCGGAATGGGAACCGCCGACGGCCAGACGGTTGCGTGCAGGCACCGCCCGTGTTGTACGTGGCGTCGGTGAACTCTTCCGGACGGTGATCTCGGCGTCGTTGAAAACGCGGGGCCCCCGCAGTGCAAACATGCCGAACGTCACCGCGAGCACCAGCACTCTCAGCCGGACCCGCACACTGCGATCGTATGGTGGGCGCGGTGTGACGCCGTGAAACACTCGGACCAGCGTCGGGCTGCTTGCGAGTAGCCGTTGTTCGATCTCGCACAGAGCATTTCGTTCATCGTCGCTGAGCACAGCGCACCTCCCGGACTCCCCCGGCGAGGTCTTGGTGCCGGGACGACCACTTTTTATATCGTATCACGATAAAAATGTTTCGCCAGTAGCACGGGAAGGCGCGGCGTCGGCCACCCGGTTGACTGCGCTCCTCGCCGGTGGTTCGGTAGTGGACCTTCTTCGTGCGCGAAGGCACTCGCGCCCAACCACATATCCGGTCCCATCGCTCGATCCGTATGCGACTTTCGCGAAAATCACGGTCGACATCCGGCACCGCGGTAAGCCCGGCCCCTGCCGGACACGAAGGTGATTGCGCGCCAGTAAAGGTGGGGATGCCGCCGCTACCCCCTTTTCTAGCAACGGTCGGGGATTGGTGCGGTCGGTGATGTCGCCGCATGGGCGCCGGTCCCGCACCGCGCGAATAGGGGTTGCGGTAGAACTCGCCGGGAATCGGGCGGATATGCCTGGGTGGGCTTTTCGAGCTGTACTTCTCGTTCAGTACCGGGAGTAGTGCTGTCCAGTCGCCGGTTCGCCAGCGCAGATGCACTTTCGGCCGAGGTTTCGGTCCGAGGTCGCGGCGCAAAACCGAATACCGAGCGCATCGTGGGAATCCGGGCTGTGCGGACATGCCGTGCAGCACGGCGTTGATTCCAGTGCCCGTTCAAGGCTCGACACATTGGTCGCGTTCGACGCCATGGCGGCGCTCCAGTTCTCGGCCCTGCGATCGGGCCGGTTCGGGCGCCGAGGACGACATGGCTTGACCGCGCATGTTCGGGCCCTCGGCACCCTCAAGGCTACACGTGCCCGCCGGCTCCTTTGGCTCCGCGGGTGAACGACCCTCTCCCGGAACCTATTGCGATGACGCGTCGAGGGTTCACAACGTCCCGACGACCCTTCCTCGGCCCTCGGCGATCCTGTCGCAATTGCACCCGAACGAGTCCTCGATGCTTTCGTTGCGGAATCGTCCGCCCGTGCTCATCGCTCCGCTGCACGGGGCAGTGCGGGTGCTGATGCATGATGTGTTCCTGTGCGTCCTTCTTCTGAGGGAATCGGAAATCGTCTGCGCTGGAATCACGACCGCCAATCGGCGATACTTTGTCGACATTGCCGCGTCGGTGGCCGATCGCACGGCGGGGCGTTACGCACTCGTCGCCGTGGCATCGACGTCGGCGCTGTCTTCAAGGACTCGTCGCACGATGTCGGGCAATGCCCCGTTCAGGCGTGATGACCACGAGAACATCCCTGGTGTATCGTATGACGATATATAGTGCGGCGGTTCTGACGACTGAAGGGGCGAGGTGCCGTGACTGCAGAGGAGCACGTGGAGTCGGAGCCGTTGACGAAGCGGGATTTCGAGGCACTGGCACGTTTCCGCTTCGGTATCCGCCGCTATGTGCGCTTCAGTGAGGATACGGTCCGTGACCATGGCCTCACCCCGCAGCACTACCAGCTGCTGCTCGCACTCAAGGGATTTCCCGGCCGCGAATGGGCCACCATGCGAGAGTTGGCCGACCGCCTGCAGCTGCGTCATCACAGCGTGGTGGAGCTGGTCGACCGAGCGCAGAAGCAGGGTCTCGTGGAGCGCGCGCCGCACCCGTCCGACGCGCGAGCGGTACGGGTGGAGTTGACCGAGCACGGGCAGCTGATCCTGGCACGTCTGAGTGCGATGCACCGCGACGAACTGCTGCGCCTCGGACCCGCCCTCGAGTTACCCATCTGGGACGACCCTCCCCAGGATCGGTGACGTCGCGTCCGTTCGTCGACCGCCCGGGGCCGTGATCGGTCGCCCGCACATCAATCCCGGTTCCCATCAGCTGCCGGTCGGCGAAGATGCGATTGCCCGAGGGTCGGTAGGCACCGAGTGAGGAGCTGGCGCAGTCGGATCCCGGACATCGGGGACGTCGCGCTCGTGGGCGCAGGTTCTGCGGTAGGTGGTGCGACGTAGCCGGCCTCGGCGGGACTCGGGCGAACACCACAGACTCCGGCGATGCCGTCAAAACCTAGACGAGTCGGCGTTCGTCCAGTCGCGGAGCCAACTCGTCGGGGGGTCCTCTGTGAGCAGGTCGCCGGGCTGCAGCCACTCGTGTAGGTCCGCGTAGGTCATCGTGCGGTGCCCCTGAATGCGCCGGTTGAGCATCGACGGATCGAGGTCGCAGAAGTCGTCCAGCCCCATCGATGCCAGGATTTGTTGGGCGCTCGCGACGGTGGATCTCTGGAGGTTGTACACCCGGGTGGTCTTGTCCGGAACATTCAGTGCGCGGGCCCGGCGGGCGTCCTGGGTAGTGACACCGACGGGGCACCGGTTGGTGTGGCAGCGTTGGGCCTGGATGCAGCCGACCGCGAACATCATCGCGCGGGCAGCGAGGGTGAAGTCCGCTCCCTGGATCAGGCGTTTGATGATGTCGATTCCGTTGGCGACCTTGCCCGAGGCGCCGATCTTGATCCGGTCCCGCAGCCCGGTGCCCACCAACGCGTTGTGCACCAGCATCAGACCTTCGGTGAGCGGCATCCCGACGTGGTCCTCGAATTCGAGTGGGGCAGCCCCGGTTCCGCCCTCAGATCCGTCGACGATGATGAAGTCCGGGGTAATGCCGGTCTCGATCATGGCCTTGCAGATGGCGAGGAATTCCGTGCGGGAACCGACGCACAGTTTGAAGCCGATCGGCTTTCCGCCGGACAGTGCACGAAGTGTGGTGATGAAGTCGATGAGCTCGAGCGGTGTGCAGAACGCGCTGTGGGAGGGCGGCGAGATCACGCTCTGCCCGACCGGCACCCCCCGGGTTCGGGCGATCTCGGGGCTGACTTTCGCGGCGGGCAGTACGCCGCCGAGCCCTGGTTTCGCCCCCTGGGAGAGCTTGATGGAGATGCATTTGACCTGCGGAAGGGCGGCCTTGGCGGCGAACTCGCCGGGATCGAAGTGCCCGTCGGCGTCGCGGCAGCCGAAGTAGCCGGAACCGATCTCCCAGATCAGGTCGCCGACCTGCGCGAGGTGGTAAGGACTGATACCGCCCTCGCCGGTGTCGTGGGCGAACCCGCCGCGTGCCGCGCCCCCGTTGAGCGCCTCGATGGCGTTGCCCGACAGGGCGCCGAAGCTCATCGCCGAGACGTTGTACAAGGCGATGTCGTACCCCATGGTGCACTGTGGACCGCCGATCCGAACATGTGGTGTGTCATCGGAGGCCGGATGCGCGCGCAACGAGTGGGTGACGAACTCGTATCCGGTGGCGGTGACGTCCCGTTCGGTTCCGAACGGTTCCACGTCCTTGGTGCCCTTGGCGCGTTCGTACACCGTCGTGCGGGTGTCGCGGTCGAACGGTGTTCCGTCCGTGGATCGTTCGATGAAGTATTGTTGGATCTCGGGGCGTATCCTCTCGAGCATGAACCGGGCGTGGCCGATCACCGGATAGTTCCGCAGCACACTGTGCCTACGCTGCAGCAGATCCCAGGCGCCGACCATGGCGATCGCCGCCACGATCACCGTGCCGAGCAGCCACCACGCCGAGACGAAGAAGACCAGCAGCAGCGACGCCGACCCCAACACCCAGGCGCCCGCGATGACCAGCCACCGGATCATGGGAATCCCTCCCGGCGCGTGGTCGCGGACGCACCCACCCTCCGTTGCGACCCCCGCGCACCCGACCGAGCAGGTCCGGCCGAACCGGAAGCGCCGTCGGTAAATCCAGGAAGTCCCGACGAGTTCGAACAGACCTGTCGACACCACTGAGACGGGGGCGGTGTCTCGGGGGTTCGCGTCCGTTCCTGCTGGGGCATGAGCGTCACCGCGCACCTCCCGGCACCCGATCGGCCAGGTACCTCAAGAGCTCGTCCGGGTCGGCCAGTTTCGCCGGGTCGACCCGCTCACCGGAGCGCACCAGCGCCTCGATGGCATCGGTGACCCCCCAGGTGTTGACGTTCATGCCGGCCAGCACCCGCCCGTCCCGCATCCAGAAGGCGATGAACTCGCCGGCGGCGACGTCGCCGCGGAACACGACCGAGTCGTAACTACCGTGCGGGACGTAGCCGGAATACTCCATCCCGCTGTCGTACTGATCGGAGAAGAAGTAGGGCACCTGGTCATAGGCGGTGACCCGGCCGATCATGTTCTCCGCCGCCACCGGTCCCTGGTTGAGGGCGGCCGACCAGTGCTCGAGGCGCAGATGAGTTCCCAACAGCGGGTAAAAGGTGTTGGCGACGTCCCCGGCGGCGAACACGTCGGGGTCGGTCGTGGCCAGGTGTTCGTCGACGACGATCCCGTTGTCGACCGCCAGCCCGGCCGTCTCGGCCAGTGCGGTGTTGGGCACGATGCCCACCCCCACGACGATCGCGTCCGCCTCGACCACGGTGCCATCGGTGAGGCGGATTCCGGTGGCCCGGTTGTCCTTACCGACGATCTCGCGCACCCCGGAGTTCAGGCGCAACTCCACACCGTGGTCGCGGTGCAGGGCGGCGTAGGTTTCGGCGACCTCGGCGCCGAGCACCGCCAGCAACGGCAACTTCGATCTCCCCACCACCGTGACTGCGCAGCCCGCCGCTCGGGCGGCGGCCGCGGTCTCCAAACCGATCCACCCCGCCCCGACGATCGCCACCCGGTCCGCCGCGGCGAACGCGGCCTTCATTGTTTCGCAGTCGGTGACCCGGCGCAGGTAGTGCACCCCGTCCAGATCAGCGCCGGGCACCTGCAGCCGGCGGGGCGACGAACCGGTGGTCAACAGCAACTTGTCGTATCCGAGCCTCTCGACGCCGTCGATGACCACCTCGTGTTCGGTCCGGTCGAGGGCGGTGACCGGGGTCCCCACCCGCAACTCGATGTCGTGGTCGGTGTACCACCCGGCCGGGTGAATGTAGATCTTCTCCCGCGCGGTGGTGCCTTGGAGGTAGGCCTTCGACAGTGGGGGTCGGTCGTAGGGGCGGTCGGTCTCGTCGCCGATGAGAACGATCCGTCCGTCGAACCCGCCGGTGCGCAGCGCCTCAGCGGCCTTCGCACCGGCCAGTCCGGCGCCCACGATGACGAATGTCTGCTCTGCAGTGGCCATGTCATGTCCTTCTCTGATGCGAGGTGTTTCAGGTGTGAGGACCGATTTCATGCGTTGCGGTTCAGGTCGCGGTGTCCTGTTCACCGCGCGCCGTCCGTATCGCGCGCCCGGTCGGGTCGGGTCGGGTCGTGCCGGTCATCGTTGCGCCAGCTGGTGGGCTTTGGCGTGGAGTTCGGTGAGCAGATCGGCGTACGACTGGTGAAAGGCGGTGACACCCTGGTCTTCGAGGGTGCGGCCGACGTCGTCCATGTCGATGCCCACCGCGGCGAGCTCGCCGAGGACGGTGGCCGCGGCGACGGGGTCGGTGTCGATGGAGCGCGTGAGGGTGCCGTGATCCTCGAATGCCGTGATGGTGGCCTCGGGCAGCGTGTTGACGGTGTCCGGGCCGATGAGACTGTCGACGTAGCGGGTGTCCGGGTAGTCGGGGTTCTTGGTCGAGGTCGATGCCCACAGTGGCCGTTGCACCCGGGCGCCGCGGGCGGCGAGTGTCTCCCACCGCGGACCGGTGAAGCGGTCCCGGAAGATCCGGTAGGCGAGGCGGGCCTGGGCGATCGCCGCCCGACCCCGCAACCCTGGGGCCTCGGGGTCGCCGCTGTGCTCGAGTCGTCGATCGACCTCCGTGTCGACGCGGCTGACGAAGAACGATGCGACGCTGCGCACCGCGGCCGGTTCCCCGCCCCGTGCCGCCAGCGTCTCCAGACCCTGCAGGTACGCCTCGATCACCTGTTCGTAGCGGGCGAGGGAGAAGATCAAGGTGATGTTGATGCTGACGCCCTTGCCGATCATGTCCGCGATCGCCGGTATTCCCTCCGCGGTCGCGGGGATCTTCACGAACACGTTCGGTCGGGCGATCCGTTCGTGCAGTCGCCCGGCCGCGGCGATCGTGGCGTCGGTGTCCCGTGCCAGTTCCGGGGCGACCTCGATCGAGACGAACCCATCGGTGCCGCCCGAGGTGTCGTAGACGGGCCGCAATATCGCGGCTGCGTCGACGACATCGGCCGCGGCGAGCTCCCAGTACGCGTCCTCGACCGCGAGTCCCTGGGCGATGAGCGCCGCGAACTGTGCGTCGTAGGCATCGGAGCCGGCGATGGCCCGCGCGAAGATGGTGGGGTTGGCCGTCACCCCCCGGATCCCGGCGGCCACGAACCCGGCGAGGGTGCCATCGCGCAGGTAGGGGCGGGTGAGGTTGTCCAACCAGGGGCTTTGTCCCTGCTCGCGGTACAGACGATGCAACCGGCTCACCGCTGCCCCTACCGATGGGGGTGGGAATCTGTTCATCGCCGTGCCTCTCGTCGTTCGGGCGTCTCATCCACGCCCACTTGGCTCCCCGCTCTGCCGGCGTGTGCACCGTGTCACTGCCGGTCGGTCGGTGGTTGATCTCGTGTGGTGAGAAACTTCGATGGATCGCTGCCCGCCCGGGCCCCGGCGGTGAACCACGCCGCGAATCCCTGCGGATCGCGGCGCTCGATCTCGTCGAGGTACTGCTGACGGATCCGGGCAAGTCGCAACCGGTCGGTGACCGACCTGGCGTTCTGCAGCTCCGCGAAACTGGTGCGCCAGCCGCGGCACAACGCATCGCCGGACAATTCCGCACAGCTCGGCGGCGGTGCCGCCGGGGAACCCGGAGCGCTCGCCTCGTCCGGATCACACAGAGCAGAGGGCTGCCGGGAGAGCAACTGCGCCAACGGCGGCCAGCTTCGAAGCCACCGCGCCACCGGCCGGGCGGTGACCGTCAGCACGAGCACCAGCGGCACGGCCGCAGCGCCGGACAGCGCGATCAGGCCGACAATGCCGATCAGGGCCGCGCCCGCGGTAGCGGCGTTGAGTGCGGCGGTCGGCAGCGATGAACGCGGCGTGGCGGTGGCGGACCTGTCGGCCACCATCGCGGTCAGGCCGCCGCCGGTCACTGCCGCCGCGAACGCCGCGGACACGAGGACGTCGGGGTGGACGGTGAAGATCGCGACCGCGAAGCCGACCAACCCCAATGGCACGGTCACCACCCACCAGAGGATTCGATAGACACCCATGGGATGTAATCCCTTGCAGAGATATGGCTTTGAGCGATGCGGACCGCCCTCGACCCACTGTGTCACCGAAAAGAGTGACGAACGGTGAGCCGTCATGGGTCCCCGGTTCGGGGGTTTCCAGATGCGGTCCCGATGGTTCGCGGTGTGATGCGCGACGAGCGCGTCCTGGCACGCAACGCTTGCATGGAGCGCCGCGGTCGCGGTGCGCCGGAATGCCGGTGCTCGGATGGGCGGGTCCGTCGATCGACGCGCGAGCCGATCCGGCGCCTCGCTCCTGCCGGTTCGTGTCCGTCAGGGACGGGCGGCGGTGCCCGGGGGCGAGTGTGCGTGTGCGGACGCTGCGTGGTGGACCACGACACAGCACCGGTCCGGTCGCGGGTCCAATTCTGCGTGCGCGTCGTGTTGGGTGCTCCCGGCGATCGCGCCCTCGACAAGGCGTAAATTCAACCCGCACACCACGTCCAGGTGGTCACGGGCGACATGGTGAAAGGGGCAGTTGCGTAGGTCGATACGGCCGTCGTCGGCGACCTGGGGCAGGTATCCGCAGCCGCGGAGCGCCGCCAGGAGATCTCCCCCGGTGTCGGCGACGGCCCGCTTGCCGGCGTCGAGCGCGGCCTCGTTCACGGCCGCCCGCACGGTTCCGCTGGTGTCCTGTTCGACCGAGGAGACGAGCAACCGTGCGAGCAGTTCATAGTCCCGGGGCGGCACGCTGACGGTCATTTCCGTCGTGGCCCGGGTGTAGAACTTCGCGGGACGGCCGGCGCCGGGCCCGCCGCGGCCGGCCGGCCGCTGGTAACTGACCGTCACCAGGTCGGCATCGGCCAGCTTGTCGAGGTGATAGGCCGCGAGGGTCCGGCCGACGTCGACGGCGGCGGCCGCCTGCTCCCGCGAGACCGGTGCGTCGCTTTCGGTCACGTAGTCATACAGCCTGCGCCGCAACGGATCATCGAGGTTGCTCAACGCCGCCAGCACCGCCGGCGCAGCGGATCGCGGAGTGGACATACCCCGACTGTAACACCAAAAAGTATTGACAAATAGGTGTGGAGGGAAGATTCTAAAAATGAGTCCTATTACTTTTACAAAGGGGTTTCTGATGACTACTCCCACGCCCGACTCGTCGGCGACCGCACCCACACCCGGCACAGCCCTGCAACGCGCTCGCAGCGACCCCGCCTACGGCGCGTTCCTGTTGCTGCGGATCGGATTCACCGTGCTCCCGATCGTCATGGGCATCGACAAGTTCACGAACGTGCTCACCACCTGGGAAAACTACCTGGCGCCGTGGATCGTCGACCTCAGCCCGTTCAGCGCGCACCAAACCATGCTGGTCGTCGGAGTGATCGAAATCGTCGCCGGCATCGCCGTCGCGATCAAACCACGCTATGCGGCCTACATCGTCGCCGCCTGGCTCGCCGGAATCGTGATCAACCTACTGAGCTACCCCGGCTTCTACGACATCGCACTGCGTGACTTCGGACTGATGCTCGCCGCCCTCACCCTCGGCCGGTTGGCCTACGTGTACGACCCGGCCTGGCACCGGCGCACCGCACTCGCCCCGAAACTCAGTGCCGCCTAGCCGACCCCGACGTGCGTCCCCTCGCTCCGGGGCGCGCGCCGTTGGCACCCTCATCATTTCGTCCACCCGCCCGAGACCGCTGCGCTTCGCCGGGTGGACGCCACCCACCACCACTGCGGAAGGAACCCGGCATGCCGTCGACCGCGACACTCCACGTTCTCCATCAGGCACCAGGACGAGACCTGGCTGCGGCCGAAGAGGCGGCAGCGGCGTTCCTCGAAGCTCTCGGGATCGACCTGGACTCGGAGAGCCTGCGCCAGACGCCCCGCCGCATGGCCCACGGCTACGCCGAACTGTTCACCCCCCGCGCCTTCGATCTGACCACCTTCCCCAACGACGAGGACTACGACGAGCTCGTCCTGGTCCGCAACGTCCCGCTGCGATCGGTGTGCGAGCATCATCTGCTGCCGTTCGCCGGTACCGTGCACATCGGGTATCTGCCCGGCGAACGCATCATCGGATTGTCCAAGCTCGCCCGCGTGGCAGAGCATTTCGCCTGTCGACCCCAAGTTCAGGAACGGCTCACCAAGCAGATCGCGGGCTGGCTCGACGAACACCTGCATCCTCGGGGTGTCGGGGTGGTCATCGAGGCCGAGCACAGTTGCATGACCCTGCGCGGGGTGCAATCGGTGGGATCGGCCACCGTCACCTCCGCCCTGTTGGGAGCGTTGCGCGATGATCCTCGTTCGCGCCAGGAATTCTTCGCCCTCGCCGGCGTCCACGCCTGACCGGGTGGGTGGACGACCCGCGGCCCGTCATTGCTTCGGCCGGGCGGCACGCCGAGCGCTGCGCCGCTGCGCGTTGCGGTCTCGGCCCGGCACCGGGCCGGAGCGGACGTCGGGCACGAGGGCGGGCCACCGGTGCCTGCCGATCAGGACCGCGCCCGGGGGCGGTCCCAGACCACCTGGCCGTCGGCCCGCACCCGAGCGCCCTGCGCCGGGAGGTGCGGGGTGCGCCGGCCGTCGTGCATGAGGTGCTCGACGCGCACCCCGCGCCGCAGGACTGCGACGTCGGCGACGAGCCGGCGGTGGCACCGCCACCACACGCTCTCACTGCACATCATCGCCGTTTTCTGCCGCGCCGCCCGATCCAACAGCTCGGTCAGTGCCGCGGCGAACTCGGTGGTGCGGGTGTGTACGGCATAGGCGGCGAACTGATCGACCTGCCACCACGGATCCTCACGCGGCTCGCCGGGCGGCAGGCGGCGGCGACCGCCCAGTCGCGGCTCCCAGCGATAGCCGATCCCGGCGGCCGGCAACCAGTGCGTCATCATCTCGCTGCCGACATCGGGATTGCGGCGACTGCCGGGATACCGGCGAATGTCGACCACCGCATCGACGCCGGCCGCGGTCAGCAGCGTGGTCAGCTCCTCCCGACCGAGCCGGCCGTGGCCCACGGACAGCAACATCGCCTCACCACCTCCCCCTGCCGGAGACCACACCGCCCCCGTGCGCGATCGAGGTCGGCGCCGGGCATACCGGGCCGGCTAGCGTCGCGCCAGGTGAGCGATGCAGGTCCGGGGCGTTTCCCACGGGATCAGCCGATTGTCGGTTTCCGGTGCACCGAGCCGGTCGAGGACGCCGCGCATCAGTCCCAGATGCAGCGTGCACACGACGTTCGGGCTCTGCCGGGCGACCGACTCGAACGGGCAGGCATGCAACCGGATTCGCATTTCCTCGGGTTCGGACTCGAGCTCGGGGTCGAATCCCATCTCCGCGAACAGGGTGGTGAGGGTGCTCGCGGCGTCCTCGATCGATCGGGGTGCCCCGGAGGTGCCGATGAGGTCGCCGAGTGCCCACGCCCGCCCGGCCGCCTCCGCCCGGCCCACGGGGTCGCCGCCTTCGCCGCCGGCCCAGTGCGCCGCCAACACCCGAGCCAACCCCTGGTATCCGGAATCGGCGTGCCCCGGTTCGAGGGGGGCCAGCGCCCGGTAGAGCCGACGCGGGCGGCCGCGCGCCGGATTCCGCTCGGGTTCGGCCGAGACCAATCCGGCGCCGGTCAACGCGTCGAGGTGGAAGCGAACCGTGGTCACGTGCAGCTCGCACAGCGCCGCCAGTTCCCCGACGGTCATCGGCGTCGGACTGGCCCGCAAAGCGTCCAGCAGCTGGACCCGCCTGCGCGAGGCCAACACCGCGTGCGTCCCGGCGCGTCCGGCACCGGTTCCTTTTCGTATCGCCATACTGTATGACTTTAGAGGAAGGGATTCCTCTAAAAAAGGGTTAGCTTCCCGGAGGTGGCCATGACCTATGTGATCGCAGAGCCGTGCATCGATGTGATGGACCGGGCCTGCGTCGAGGAATGCCCGGTGGACTGCATCTACGAGGGCGGCCGGTCGCTGTACATCCACCCCGACGAATGCATCGACTGCGGCGCATGCGAGCCGGTCTGCCCGGTGGAGGCCATCTACTACGAGGACGACCTGCCCGCCCGGTGGGGCGCGTTCACCGACGACAACGCCCGGTTCTTCCACCGCCCGCTCCCCGGCGCGAGTGCCGCACTGGGGATGCCGGGAGGGGCGGGCAAGCTCGGCCGGCTCGCCGCCGACACCGAATTGGTCAGTGGGCATCCACATTCGGACCCCGCCGCTACCGGCGAGGGGTCCCCCTGCGGCGGCGGCGCATCGTGACACCTCTCACCGTGGACGTCGTCCCCGCCCGCCCGTACCCACAACGGCGCGGGATCAAGGGGACGTTCCTCTACCAGGCCGCCACCACCACCGACCCCAAGATGCTGGGTCTGATGTACATGGTCACCTCGTTCGTGTTCTTCATGGTCGGCGGGTTGATGGCACTGCTGATCCGCACCGAACTCGCGGTCCCCGGTCTGCAGTTCCTGTCCAACGAGCAGTACAACCAGCTGTTCACGATGCACGGCACCATCATGCTGCTGCTGTACGCGACGCCGATCGTCTTCGGATTCGCGAACTACATTCTGCCGCTGCAGATCGGCGCCCCCGACGTGGCGTTCCCCCGGCTGAACGCGTTCAGTTACTGGCTGTACCTGTTCGGCGCGATCATCACCGTGTCCGGGTTCCTCACCCCCGGAGGGGCCGCGGACTTCGGCTGGACCGGGTATTCCCCCCTGACCAGCGCGGTGCATTCGCCGGGGGTGGGCGGCGACCTGTGGATCACGGGACTGACGTTGGCCGGTGTGGGCACCATCCTCGGTGGCGTCAACATGATCACCACCGTGATCTGTTTGCGTGCGCCGGGGATGACGATGTTCCGGATGCCGATCTTCACCTGGAACATCTTCATCACCATGATCCTGGTCCTGATCGCCTTCCCGATTCTGGCCGCGGCACTGTTGGGCCTACTCGTGGATCGGCACCTCGGGGCGCACCTGTTCGACCCGGCCACCGGCGGCGCCCTGCTCTGGCAACACCTGTTCTGGTTCTTCGGTCACCCCGAGGTGTACATCGTCGCGATCCCGTTCTTCGGCATCGTCTCGGAGATCTTCCCGGTCTTCAGCCGCAAGCCGCTCTTCGGCTACACCGGCCTCGTCTACG
This sequence comes from Rhodococcus koreensis, assembly GCF_900105905.1. GTDB lineage: Bacteria > Actinomycetota > Actinomycetes > Mycobacteriales > Mycobacteriaceae > Rhodococcus_F > Rhodococcus_F koreensis. The sequence continues at coordinate 631,497 of NZ_FNSV01000005.1, forward strand.
CGACCATCGCCATCGCCGCACTGTCCACCGCGGTGTGGGCGCACCACATGTTCGCCACCGGCGCCGTTCTGCTGCCGTTCTTCTCGCTGATGAGCTTCTTCATCGCGGTGCCCACCGGGGTGAAGTTCTTCAACTGGATCGGCACCATGTGGAAAGGGCAGCTCACCTTCGAAACCCCCATGCTGTTCTCGCTCGGTTTCCTGGTGACCTTTCTGTTCGGTGGCCTGTCCGGCGTGTTGCTCGCGAGCCCGCCGCTGGACTTCCACGTCACCGACTCCTACTTCCTCGTCGCGCATTTCCACTACGTGCTGTTCGGCACCATCGTGTTCGCCACCTACGCCGGCATCTACTTCTGGTTCCCGAAGATGACCGGACGGCTGATGGATGAACGCCTCGGCAGATGGCACTTCTGGACCACGTTCATCGGTTTCCACACCACCTTCCTGGTCCAACACTGGCTCGGCGCCGAGGGCATGCCCCGCCGCTACGCCGACTACCTCCCCACGGACGGGTTCACCACCCTCAACACGATCTCGACGATCGGCTCGTTCGTCCTCGGCGGGTCCGTGTTGCCGTTCGTCTGGAATGTCTTCAAGTCCTACCGGTACGGCCAGGTGGTCACGGTCGATGACCCCTGGGGTTACGGGAACTCGCTCGAGTGGGCCACCAGTTGTCCCCCGCCGCGGCACAACTTCACCGAGCTGCCCCGAATCCGTTCCGAGCGCCCCGCGTTCGAACTGCACTACCCCCACATGGTGAAACGGATGCGCGCCGAAACGTACGTCGGCCGACGGCCCAAGTCGGTCACGGTCACCGCGGGCACCGTCTCCGAACCCGAGCGAGAAACGGGCCGGCGATGAGTGACACCGCCCATCGTTCCCACAGTTTCCTGCGGTGCCCCGAAGCCGATGCGGCCACGATGCCTGCACGGCCGCGGTCCGATGAACGGCGGCGACCGGCCGACCCCGCGGGGCGACCGCCGCACCCGTCCACCGGAGACCGTCCGTCGGACCCGTGCCCGCCTGACAAGGTGGGTGGCACATGACTGAAGTGGCGCGCTACACGCAGTTGATCCTGCCGGTGTTCTGGCTCGGGATGGTGGTGGCGATTTCGTTTCTCGAGGCGCCGATCAAATTTCGGGCCCCGGGCGTGACCCTGGCCATCGGGCTCGGGATCGGCCGGAGGGTCTTCCTCGCACTCAACGCGGTGGAGTTGGTTCTGGCACTGGCATTGTTGGCGTCGTGCGTCGCCGCGCCCCCGGACGCAACCGCGTTGACGGTGCTCGCGCTTGTCACGGTGGTGCTGGTGGTGCAGATCGCGGTGGTCCGCCCGCCCCTGAGTACACGATCGGACCGGATCCTCGCCGGCGAGCACCTGCCACGATCGAGGATGCACCTGGTGTACATCGGACTGGAAGTAGCGAAGGTCGCATTGCTGATCGCGTTGATCTTCCAGCTGTTTCGGGCGGTGGCCTCATGCCTTCACTGACACCAGACGAACCTACGCGCACGGATCTGGCCACCCGCGCCGACCTCGAGGACCTGCTCCGCCGCTTCTATGGGTGCGTGCTCGTCGACGACCTCCTCGCCGACCCGTTCGCCGAGATCCGCGGGAGCGGGCTCGAATCACACCTGCCGATCATGTGCGACTTCTGGGAGACCGTCCTGTTCGGGGCCCGCCTCTACCAGGGCAGCGCCCTGCGGGTGCACCGGAGCATCCACACCCGGCATCGACTCGAGGCACGGCACTTCCTGCGATGGCTCACCCTCTGGTCCACCACGGTCGGGCAGATGTTTCAGGGTCCGATCGCCGAACAGGCCACAGCCCAAGCCACCAGGATCGCCCGGGCGATGCACCGCAACCTGACCGGCACCGACTCCGCCGAACTCGATGCCCTCACCTCCCGACTTCACCGTCGGGTCCGCGAGGACCACACACCTGATCGCTGCCCCGGCGGTCTCCACGATGACGGAACGGCGTCGCATCGCCGGGCGCACGAGGCCACGGATCTCCCGGAAAACCACCACAATCCGCGCCGAACAGAGCAGACAGTGGCCGCAGACCCCCCGGGGTCATCAGCGTCGACTCGGATGCGTCCGCGATGGCAGAATACGAAAGGAAGTGTATCAACCGTGAACCAGAAGACATGGTCGGTGAACATCGTCATCGACGAACACAAATCGGCGGAGACCGGCGCCCAGACCCGAGCGAGGGCCCGCCTGCGTACCAGCGGCCGGGCCGCCTTCGTGGGAACGGGACTCGCACGGCGCAATCCGCGCCATACCGACGTCCCGGAGGTCAGCGACGACATGGCCGCTGCCCGCGCCCTGGCAGACCTGTCGCATCAACTCTACGAAGCAGCCGCGCAGCGGGAAGCGGTCACGCGCAGCGCGCTCACCTCCGCGCGTGCCGCCGTCTTCGGCCGTCGACGTTCCTCCGCCTGAACACCGGCACGCACGAAACCCCTTTCGTTCCGGGCGTGGGGCGGCGCCCGACACCTGCATTCCCACGGACAATCCTCCACAAGGACATCACGATGAGCGAACAGATCTTTCACATAGCCCTCGCCGACGACTGGGAAGGCGCCGCACGGTTCGGAGAATACGAGGCGTCCACCCGCGCCCACACACTCGATCAGATCGGATTCATCCACGCCGCGACCGCGGAGCAACTCGAGCACGTCCTCGCCACCGTCTACGGTGACGTCAATCTTCCCCTGGCGGTGATTGTGATCGATCAGGACGCACTCCGCGATGCCGGTGTCGACGTTCGCTGGGACGAGAGGGCGGGACCGTCGGGTACGCCCGGTCGGTGGGTTCCGCGGATCATGGGAGCGGTGCCGCTGGATCCGGACATCGTGGTGGCGACCATCCCGCTCGAGAAACACGGTGAGAATTGGACCGTCCCCGACCTTTCCGGGTACCGCGTCGGCGAGGCGGCGTCGTAACAATCCCCCGCCCGTACACCCAGATCACCGCTGTCGACACACGGCGGCCGGCGCGGGGGCCAACTGTGCAGATTCGCGCGCGGGCCGCATCGGTAGGGGTGGTGCACAGTGTGGCTCGGGCGTGTACGAGTGCCTCACATCACCAGATGCCCGTCGAAAGAAACCCGGGGCCGACAGATTTCGAGGTGTCGAACATCATCCACGAGTCACTCTCAAAGCAACGTGTCGCAGAGCGTTCCGGAGAACGATCGCCGCAATCATCCCGGCATCGCCCCCCTCATCCCGGCCCAGAACCTGGCACCAGTAGCGCCGCGTTTCGGGCAACCTGACTCACCCCGCCACCAGCCTGGCCACGCACAGTTCGGGTTCGACGAACGGCTCGAGGTGAGCCGAGATGGCCGGTTGATGCGGCTTTCTGTTTCCCTCGGTCGTTGACGTGTCCAGCAGACCCTGCAGCAACCCCCGATGCACTCCGCACACCACCTCGGGATGCGACCGGGCCAGATCCCGTACCGGGCAGGCGTGCAGGCGAATGATCCGTTCACGTTCGCCCGCGGGGCCGCCGCTGTCCGTCGACGACGGTGTCGACGGGCCCGGCGCCGAGACCAGCTCGGGGCCGAACCCCATCCGCGCGAAAGCATTCGTGGTGCGCGCCGCCGCGTGATCGAGCGCATCATCGGCATCCGACTCCGGGGTGTGCCCGCCGTCACCGGTGCCTGCGCTGCGGGAAGCCGCCATCCGCGTGGCCCATTCGTGCCCGGCATGCTGCGCGCGGCGAGCACGCGTCTGCACCGTCTGGCCCAGCTCCATCGCGAGGACGTCGGCGAGAGTCCGGTAGTCCACGCGTTCCTCGATCGCCAGATAGCCGGTACGGGGCCGGCCGGCGCCCGGCCGGTTCATTCGGGTGCGCGTGATCGCACCGTCGTCACACAGCGCGTCCAGATGGAACCGCACCGTCGACACGTGCACACCGATCTGTGATGCCAGTTCGACGGCGTCCACCGCACCCTCGTGCTCACGCACCATCCGAAGAACACGTTCCCGTTTCCGGTTGCGCGGCAGGAAATTTCGCCGCGGCCCCCGGGTATCGCTTTCCTCGTCCACCTCGTCACCTTTCATTCTACCAATTTAAAGGATATACTTCCGTTAAATACTAGCCGCATCACAACAGCAGAGGTAGGGGATGACGGTCGACACCATCTGCGATTCCGACTTACCGATGACGACGACGCAGTTCGAGCTCTTCGGTCCCGAATTCACCCAGTTCGTATTCCCCTACCAATGCGCAATCTCAACGTTGATCACCAAAGTGCAAATCCTGCGAAAGGGTTTCACGCACCTGGATCGACACTGTCCTATCGAGCATGTCTCATCACGGGTGAAATCCCCCGACAGCATCATGGCCAAAGCGCAGCGCCTGCGCTGCCCGCTCACGGTCGCCGACATTCGTCAGAACATCCGCGATATCGCCGGAGTCCGCATCACCTGCGGTCTCATCTCGGACACCTACCGCGTTGCGGACCTTATCGGCGGTCAGCCCGATGTCACCGTGCTCGAGGTCGAAGACTACATCGCGAAGCCGAAATCCAATGGCTACAAGAGTTTGCATGTGGCAGTCGAGATCCCGGTGTTCTTGAGCGACCGGGTCGTCCAAGTGCCCGTCGAGCTGCAAATCCGGACAATCGCCATGGACTTCTGGGCCAGCCTCGAGCACAAGATTTACTACAAGTACCAGCGCTCCGTGCCCCGCCGATTGTTGCAGGAGCTGACCGAGGCCGCCGATGTCGCGCACCGACTCGACAGGAAGATGGAGCGGCTGCACAACGAAGTTGCCGGTCTGAAGTCGGCGGTGGACTCCGACGACGGTCCACTGCGCCTCGAGGCCTTCGACCACGATCATCGCGATCGCTCACACTACCGTTGCGCGAAACCACACAACTCGACCGCCGGGCCGCTCGTGCGATACTCGCCGGCAGGTGGTGTGGATGTCTGCCGAAACACCACACATCTCACTGACGCAGTGTTGCAGGGCGACACCCGAGAATGACCCAGCACTGCACCCACAGCATGCCGACGAAACCCCAATCCGTAAATCCCACGACAACCGTTTCACCAATCACCAACAGGCGGGAGGCCACTCATGTCCACACCAACCTTGCATGTGGATGCCTCGAAGGCGACACCCTCACCCGGTCGAGGACTGCGATTGCGGCTCAAGCCCGCCCAGTCCCGCGGATTCGTGCAGGGCGCCTGGTGGCCACGATCGACTCACCTCACCGATGAGCTTCCGGCCCTACTCACGGCGCTCTCGCGGCGGCTGGGCCCCATCGACCGGATCGCCTACGACGAGAACGGCTGGGCGCCAGCACCGTCGCGTATCGACCACGCAGGCAACACGGTGGACCTGCGACACTCCAAGGACCAGTCGAGCAATACACTGGCGATCACCGGCGAGAAGTTCGGACGGCTGGTCCTGCTGGTGGTCCCTCCCTACACCGACCCGGTCTTCGCCTACGCGACCATAATGACGGCGGCGAGTCCGCGCGACGTCTCCACCGCCGACGAACTGCTCGCGATCGGTGCGCGCGAGGCCGAGGATCGCCGGCTGGCACTGCGCGCCCAACACCGCTGGGAGTCCGAAGGCGGAGCACTACACCACCGAGGAGACAGGTCTGTGCGGCCGCGCCGCACCGGCGACCGCGAACGGGTGCGATACGGCTGAGTGAGACCCGGGGGGTCACACATCTTTTCCGTCCACCCTGCCACCGCCACAGTGATCCTCGACAACGGGCGGTCAGGGTGACAGCACCCAGTGCCCTCGTGGACAACGCGTGCGACAGCAGCCCGTCGAGCCACGCGCGAAACGTTGTCCAACGGACGCGAAATTTACCGCATGCGCTCGCTCGGAAGTCGTGCGCGTCGCGGCGCGGTCATCGTGTTCCACCATTCACCTGGTGATACACGACTCCACGGCGCAGAAGCGTCCGTACCGCTGAGTGAATGGGACACGTGCTCGCAGGATCGCAAGACGGTGGGGTCAGTGCCTTTTCATGTCCGCGGGTAGTTCGGCGGATTACCTACGGCCTCACCGAAGAGGGTGGAACCCAAAGTTCGGCATCCACAGGATGACCCACCGTCTGGTGCTGGTGCTGCTCCTCCAGTGCCACTCCCCCTGCCACCACCAGTCGCATAGCCGAGAGACACTGTCGTTCCGGCCCACTCACACTACCGAGCACCCAGGTGATACAGCCCGTACAAGTGCTGCTTGGTACAATTGTCGTGCACACCACGGCACGGATGCCAACGTCGTTTGCGTGCCGTGGGACGCGAAAAGCCCTCCTCCGATGGGATTCTCACATTGAGGTTCCGTCTCAGTGGAAGTATGACGAGTATGCGAAGACGCTGGCCGGCCGCACCCCCACCCTCCTGGCGCGGCGTGGGTATTGTTCACGGGCGTTCCGTTCTCGCCGCGGGCCTCGGGATCACCGTCGAACTCATCGACCTTCTTCGCTACCCGGCCGGGGTGGAACTGCGTCTTGCCCTCACCGCCTACGGGCACGCGGCCCAGCAGGCACGCTATGAAACACGACCGCTGACCGACCCCGGAGACCCGTCGCCGCGGTGGTCGTTCCTCCGGACGCACGTGCGCGCCGGAGATCTCACGGGCGAGGCCGACCCGTACCAGGCCCCGATCCTGTCGACCGGAACGACGCGGTTAATCGACTTCCGCACCACGCCGCGGTACTGGATAGACGGAATCCCCGCGCCGGTGTCGCTCATGGTGACCGTGGAATGGGCCCGGATCGGACTGGCGGCAACGTCGTCGACCATCGAGATCGGACCCGTACCCCACGCCCTGCCCTAGTAGGACTGCGCCAGGCGGTGTGGTGGCACAGTCGGCAGGTACCGATTCAACGAGCAAGTGCGCGTTCGCGGAGGGTGGGCGTAGGGGGCAAGTCCTGTCCAGCCGATTCATTACAAGGTGGACGAACCTCAGACGCGGGCAAGTCGCAGATTGCGCACTTTGAGTCAATCAGCGGGTGGTGAGGAAACGGTGGGCGGCGGTGACCACGGGTCGCGTGGTGGTGCCCGCCGAGCCAGGAGGGCCCCTCGAAATGACCCAGTCCGAGCCCGGTTTTCAGTTCCCGGTAGTCGTGCTCGATGCGCCATCGGATCGCACGTGGTGGCGTACCGCACCAGCCGGTGACCACGGGAGCGGGCAGTTCACCGCAAAAGCGAGCTGAGCGCGGGTGGTGTCGACGTACCGTCGAGGCACTCGTGTATGCGACGCAGGGTGGCCGCACAATCGGACCGCTCGGTGGGGTCGAGTTGGTCGAGGATCCGACGTAACTCCCCTTGCCGTCGAGCATTCACTTGCTCGACGACGGCGCGCCCCCGCGCCGTCGATTCCAGGGTGGCGACGCTGCGATTCGATTGATCCGCGCCTCGTCTGAGGTACCCGGAGGCGAGTAGACGATCCGCGAGGCGGGTGACCGTCGAGGCGGCAACACCCAGTGCTCGCGCCGCCTGACTCGAACTCACTGTGCCCTCCTCGCTCAGCACCATCAGCAACCTCAGCTGCGGCAACGTGACCTCGACGTCGCCGCCCTCGATGCTGCGCAGCGCCACACCCACGAGATCTCGGGTGGCGACCTCGAATGCTCGCAGATCCTCGGGACTCGTGCTCACCGACTCGTCGTCACCGCCGCGTTTGCGCATAGCTCAAGTATTGCAGAAGCTACTGTAAGCCTTGCATGCTGCAAGAACTTGGGTAGCTTGGCGGGTACTGGACCACCCCGACGCGCTGAGCCGTGACCTCGTCAGTGATGTTCGAGCTTCGGCCCGATCCGGGCCCGGCGCAGCGACACGAGTACCCAGCCCGGTCGAGACGAAATGAGGCCTCAGTGCACACAGATTCCTCGCACCCTATGACCCCCGCGTCCGCATGGAAGGTCCTGCGGCAGGGAAACGAGCGATTCGTCAACGGAACCCCACTGCATCCCAACCAGGGGATCGCGGACCGCGCGGCGCTCTCCGACGGGCAGCACCCCACCGCCATGTTGTTCGGATGCGGAGACTCGCGAGTCGCCGCCGAGATCATCTTCGATCAGGGTCTCGGTGACGTGTTCGTCGTGCGCACCGCAGGCCACGTCCTCGACGACGCCGTTCTCGGCTCGATCGAGTACGCCGTCGAAATCGTGAACGTTCCGCTCATCGTCGTGCTCGGCCACGACGGCTGTGGCGCCGTCCAGGCGACGCTCGACGCGCTCGACAACGGTGCGGTGCCGGACGGATTCATTCGCACCGTCGTCGAACGCGTGGCACCGTCAGTCATGACGGGACGTCGCGAAGGTCTCTGCACCGCAGACGAACTCGAGGCCCGTCACGTAGTGGAGACCGGCGAACTTCTTGCGCAGCGCTCACGCATCATCGCCGGACGCATCGAGGCCGGTACCTGCGCCGTCGCGGGCGTCACCTACAAGCTGTCCGACGGCCGAATACATCTTCAGGGGACGGTCGGAGACATCGGTGAGCCCGGCGACTGACTCCCCAGAACCACCACTTTCGTCGGATCCGACACCACCACATCACTCACCACCGGCAATAGCGCGGGCGGGGCACCGGCGCGGCAGGGTGACGCAGCCTGACCCGCCGGTGCCGTAAGTGGCTGCGCCGCACCGATCGGAGGATCCGCAGTGAGCACCGCGCTGTACTTCGCCGGACTCAGCCTTATCGGCATCGGAGGACTGGGCGACGGCTTGATCCGGGGATCGAGCCCGTCCGCTCACCCCGGCACACACAAGATCTCGATGGGCCTGGCCCTGGCCGGCGTCCTCTGCTGGACTGTCGGGGCCGTCGTGTCCGATCAGCCGTTATGGTGGAAGATCGTCGCCTCCGTCTTCGTGTTGACGATAGGTTTTCTCCTGACCATGCGATCACGGTTCCTGCCCAGTCACCAGTGGTGCGAACCCGACGAGTGACGGAATCCTTTCCGTGCACCGGCAGTACCTCCTCGTCGAGCCACCGGTGGTGCAGCACTGGGCGACCACGAACACCGATCGCGTCCGGCTGCGCGTGTCTCGTAATCCTGATGTGTCGCTGGTTCTTACCCGCTGCGCGGGGCAGTCGGTGGGCGTGATGGAGGCTGGCGGCACGTCGCACAGATTGGCTGCCCCGCTGCGGTGCGGCGACCGCACGGCTTCCCCTTCCCGCAACTGCAGCACGTTTCGGTGGGTGGTGTCCAACAGCGGTCGCAGATCCAGGTCCCAGCGACGCGGTCGTCGACACGAATGTTGGTGGTGGTGCGGCCACAGCGCGCGCAGTCGCGCACCCGAGCACGGTGGTAACAGCGCGGACAGAGCGGCCCGTCATCGGTAACAGCGCGGGCGATCTGATTCGCGCGGCCACAACCGCTGCACGTGTGCCGCTTGCGCGGGCCGCAACTCTGACAGAACGGTGCGCCGTCGATCCGGTAGGCGACCGGAGCGGTCTTGCCGCACCGCGCGCACTGTTGGTGTCGTGCCGGATCCGCTCTGGCGCAGCGTGCACAGACGGTGCCGCCACCCTCAGTGTCGCGGACCGTGGACGATCTTCGTCCCGCCGCACCCTCGGGCTCGACGATCTTCGTCCGTGTTGGACGGGTGCCACGGTCGGTGCTGGCGCTGCTCGTCGGACGGCCGGGCGACCGGGCCGCGGCGAGGGACCGGGTCGGTCACTTGAGGAGGTCCGGTGGGACTCGGTGCTGACCGCGGCGCGGCTCGCCAACCTGCTCCGCACCGATGCGTTTGCGTTCTTTCGTCGTCATTCCTCCCCATACGCCGTAATTTTCGCCCGCCCTCAACGCGTACTCACCGCACGCCGACACGACGGGGCAGCGGGTGCACACTTCCTTGGCCGACTCCTCGCGCCGTGCCCGCGCTCGGCGGCTCTCGCCGGTCGGGGAGAAGAAAATCTCCGAGTCGGCGCCTCGGCACTTCGCGAGCGACCTCCAATCGAAGCCTTCCCGATGATCCGGAGCGTGCCGACTCAGGTAGCGGCCGCCGAACGAGCGGGACAATCGGGGAGAGGTTGAGGCCATGCCTTAACGGTAGCCATTTTCAGAAAAGGGAACGTCGCCGGCCCTGGTGTCCACATCTCAGGGGACGTGGCGTTCCGCAACTGGAGTGGGCTCCGGTGCAGGGTGACCCCCACCCCGGAGCCCGGCACAACGGGCGTGTGTGCACCCACCTACCATCGGGCCATGGGACTGGGCGCACTTCCCCTCGCGGTGGCACGGATCAACTACCGGCTGCTGCGGATCCCGCTGCACCTCCTCGACGACCCCGGCCTGCGCATGCTCTGCGGGACCGGCCTGCGGCCGCTGTACACCCAACTGCTGATCGAATGCGACCGCACCGCCGCGCACCTGCTCGCCGACGACACCCTTCGCCACCGGACCGCGGCCGCCCGGCTCACCCTCGCCCGTCGGCGTCGTCGCCAAAAGGACGAGGCCATCGCCTACATGCGCCACCGCGCCCGGTTCACCCCACACCGGCGCCGCCACCACCCGCACCGGCCCAACCCGGCCTGACAAGCCACGACGGCCGAACCCCGCCCCCTCCCACGTCCCACCGAGCGATCTCAGGCTGCGCTACCTCGGCGTCCGCGCAAGAACGGGCCGACGGATCGTCCGACCACTCTGTATTCATGTACTTACACGGAGGCGGCTACGTTTGCGGCGCGTCGTGGATGTGGCGGCAGTTCAACGGACGATTGTCTCTCGAGCCTGAAAGGCACGATGCTTGGCTTCGACTACCGCCTGGCGCCGGAACATCCTTCCCCACGGCGGTGAACGACAGCGCCGATGCCTTTCGGTGGTTACTCGACGAAGACTGGCCCCCGGCAAGGCTGGTCGGCGATTCCGCAGGTGGAGCCCTTGTGTTGTCGGTGATCATGGAACTAGGCGAGTGGGGCTTGCCGCTCCCCGCCGGCGGCGCCCCGATGCCTCCCTGGACGGAACTGGAACTGATCGGCGAGACCATGACGCCGGTGACCGGCGACCCGCTGACCACCGAGGCGTCCTCCCGCTCGATAGCACCCGGTCCATACGAGCCGGCGGCGTCGGTCGGGTCGGTGAGGCTGTTCCTGAAGGCGTAGGCGGCGAGGGTCGCGGCCCCCGCGGCGACCCAGAGTGCGCCGGACCCAAGCACCCGGTACGTCACCGCGCCAGCAGCCGCCCCCACCGCGACCGCACCCCAGAGCGGCAGGTATCGAACCCATCGCCGAGGTCCCCGGCCAACAGGTGATCGGTCAGAGACCGCGCCGCCTCGGCCAGCAGGCCGCCGGTCTCGAGAAGGGTGGCTTCGGTTCCCATGGCCAGGGCGAGGGCGAATCCGATCAGGGGTGCAGTGGCGGTGACCGCGTGAGGGCGCCGACCGCCGCGAGGAAAACCGCCGAGAGCAGCAGAACCGGTGTGATGCGCTCGCCGGGCCACCTGTGGCGTACTACGCCGGCGAGGACGACGCCGATAAGGAACCCGGCAATGATTGCCCCTCCGAGTCCGAGGACGAACCACATAACGTCGGCGAGGGCGATGCCGGCCCGGGTGGTGGTGGCTTCGATCGAGGAGACGAAGAACCCGCCCGGGAGGACGAACCCGAAGGCGTCGACGAATCCGACATGCATCGCGACCGCGGTCTCGACTGCTCGTCGTCCCCGCTGTCGCATGGTCATCTCCACATCGGGTGTGCTCATTCGGCATCACCCACCTGTCGGTTGTCGGTATCGGAGACGGTATGGGGTAAGGGGCCTCCGTTGACCAGGACGGTCGACGCCGCCGAGGGCATCTTTCGCAAATCCTCTCCCAGCGGCGCGGGTGCGCCTGGCGCGAAGCGCCTCACCGCGAGCATTCGGCGTCGGCTCCGCAGCACGAACCCTAGCGAATTGCTAAGATTCGCAAGTAACAAACACAACCTGCCGGAGTTTCAGGTTGCAGGCGAGGCATCCGGCCCAACGCCGCCGCGAGAGCGACACGCACCGTGCCGGCGCCGGATCGACCCGGGACGACAGGAGGAGCCATGGCCGCGAACTCGCGCCAACCGCTGTATCAAATGAAAGCGGACTTCTTCAAAACGTTGGGGCACCCAGCACGCATCCGGGTCCTCGAGCTGCTCAGCGAACGCGAACACGCCGTCTCCGAGATGTTGCCCGAGGTGGGCATCGAGCCGGCGAACCTGTCCCAGCAGCTGTCGGTCCTCCGACGCGCAGGCCTGGTCACCGCCCGCCGCGAGGGCCTGTCGGTGTCCTACGCGCTGACCTCCCCCCGCATCGCCGAGCTGCTACGCGTCGCGCGCGGGATCTTGACGGGGGTGGTCGCCGGGCAGGCCGAGGTGCTCGAGGACCTTCCCGAACCCCCCGCCTTGGTGGCCGAGACCAGGGGCTGACGAGGCCCACTACGGCAGAACCCCACACCACTGAGTATTAGTTGCGAATTTTCTAAAGTACGTATATTGGATGCATGAGCGGCGGAGATTCGTCTCTCGGACCCGGAAAGAGAAGTGGGCGGTGACGAACAATCCCGACGGTGGCACCAGCGATCGGCCCGACGGGCCCGGGATGGCGTTGACGGGAATCGCCGTCGCGGTGCTCGCCGTGTCCGCCACCCGCTCGCCCAGCACGGCCGGGTCGGTGCGGACCCGGTCGCCGTGGGCCGCGATGGAGGATTATGCGGCCCTCATCCGGGAGCGGACTCCGATGCGCGCGCTCAGCGTTCCGATGACCACGGGCGACCCGCACCTACTGACCGAGCGCATCCTGGGTCTCCCAACGGGGGTGTCCGCGGTGTTCGTGGTCGGGTTGAGGCACCGAGAGTCCGCGGCGGTGCAACGTGAGGTGACCGAGCGCGGCGGGCCCGTGGTCCTCACCGAACTGGACGTGCTGACGGCGGCGGTGGCGGCCGCGACGATCACCACCCTGCGCCGCCGCGGCGTCCCGCCACGCGCCGGCCGGGTCGTCATCACCGGCGCGTCGTGGGCGCCGTTGCTGGCGCCGGTGTTGATCGCCTCCGGGATCGGGGATCTGAGCAGCTGGCACGAGCGTGATGCCGAGGCGTTCCCGCTGCGCCGGTTGATGGACCACAACGACGCCCTGATCGATCTCGCCGGCTGCGCGCCCGAGGGCGCGGCAGTCAGCCGCACAGTGACGGTTCCCGCCGACGGCTTCCCCTACGGTGCGCTGGTGCTGCCCGGACTGCTCGCCGCCCTGTGCGGGCACCAGGTGCAGACCTTGACCGTCGAGGCCGTGGCCGCCTGTGTGCGGGCACTGGCGCTGATCACCCCCACCGACCAGCTGCTGCCGTCCGTCGATGACCGGCGGCTGGTCTCCGCCATCGCCCGCCACGTGAGCCGAGCCCTCGGCCATCCCGTCCCCTATCGCGATCAACAGCGATGATCCACCCCGTCGCAGGCGCCACATTGTGTCGAATAGTGTTGAAGGAGAACACCCGTGAGCATCCCCACCGCCCCCACCGCTCATCCCGCCGTCGTGTCCTGGGTAGAAGACGTCGCCGACCTCACCGCCCCCGACAGTGTGGTGTGGTGCAACGGCAGCGCCGACGAATGGGACCGGCTGACCACACAATTGGTGGACAAGGGCACCTTCGTGCGACTGGAGCGCAAACCGAACTCCTTCTGGTGCGCCTCCGACCCCGAGGACGTGGCCCGGGTCGAGGACCGCACGTTCATCTGCTCCCAGTTCCAGGCCGACGCCGGTCCGACGAACAACTGGATGGACCCGGTCGACATGAAGACGATGATGACCGAGCACTACCGCGGCGCGATGGCCGGCCGCACGATGTACGTCATCGCGTTCTGCATGGGCCCCCTCGATGCGCCCGAGCCGAAGTTCGGGGTCCAGATCACCGACTCGGAATATGTCGCGGTCTCGATGCAGATCATGACCCGCTCCGGCACCCCCGTCTGGGACCGACTCACTCCGGGCACCGAATTCGTCCAATGCCTGCACTCGGTCGGCGCCCCACTCCACGAGGGGCAGACCGACACCCCGTGGCCGTGCGACCACACCAAATACATCTCCCACTTCCCCGAGGAGCGCACCATCTGGAGCTACGGCTCCGGCTACGGCGGCAACGCCCTGCTCGGCAAGAAGTGCTACGCGCTGCGGATCGCGTCGAAGATGGCCAAGGACGAGGGCTGGCTCGCCGAGCACATGCTCATCCTCAAACTCATCTCCCCGCAGCAGACGGTGCACTACATCGCCGCGGCGTTCCCCTCGTCCTGCGGCAAGACCAACCTCGCGATGCTCGACCCCACCCTGGACGGATGGACCGCCGAAACCATCGGCGACGACATCGCCTGGCTGCGATTCGGCGACGACGGCCGGCTCTACGCGGTCAACCCCGAAGCCGGGTTCTTCGGCGTCGCACCCGGAACCGGGGCCCACACCAACCCGCACGCCATGGCCACCATCCGAGCGGGGTAACTCGATCTTCACCAACATGGCGCTGACCGACGACGGCGACATCTGGTGGGAGGGCATGACCGATACGCTGCCGCCCCATCTGACGGACTGGAAACGGCGGGACTGGACCCCGGCCTCCGGGGAGCCGGCGGCGCACCCGAATTCGCGGTACTGCACCCCGATCGCCCAGTGCCCGACCGTCGCCCCCGAATGGGACGATCCGGCCGGGGTGCCGATCTCGGCGCTCTTCTTCGGCGGCCGCCGCGCCACCACCCTCCCTCTGGTCACCGAATCATTGAGTTGGCGGCACGGGGTGTTCCTGGCCGCCACCCTGTCCTCGGAAACCACCGCCGCCGCCGGAAAGGTCGGTGTGGTGCGCCGCGACCCGATGGCGATGCTGCCGTTCCTCGGCTACCACGTCGGCGACTACCTCCAGCACTGGCTCGACATCGGCGAGCAGACCCACCCGGTGCTGCCGAAGATCTTCTACGTCAACTGGTTCCGCCGCGGCGATGACGACAAATTCCTCTGGCCCGGCTTCGGCGAGAACTCCCGGATCCTCGAGTGGGCGTTGCGGCGAATCGAGGGCACCGCCGAAGCCGAGGCGACCCCACTCGGCCACGCGCCCACCCCGGGCGCCCTCGACCTGACCGGCCTGAAATTCGACCACACCACGATCGCCGCCGCGCTGCGGGTGGACCCCACCGAATGGATCACCGAACTTCGGCTGATCGACGAGTGGTTCGCCACCATCGGCGGCAACAGACTGCCCCACGTCCTACGCGAGGAACTCGCCGCCCTCCGGCAACGCCTCGCCGCGTCCGGTTACGCCGCCCCCGCCGATCCCCGGCGCGCCCCCACCGCCTCCGAGAACCGGGAATCCCGGTGGGCGCAGCCCCGATTCTGACAACGACCGCGCAATCGTGGACCGCGTCACGGTCGGTGTTCGGGTTCAGGCGACCGGGGTGTGGGCCCGAACCCGGGGGGCGGATACGCGCTGACACCGTTGATCGGTGCCGGCCACAACCAGGCCGCCGCGCAGGGCGATCGAGGTTACCTGCGCCACTGACCGGAAAATGCCTCTGGTGAGTGGGCAGGCGACGACACCCGCCGGAGCTTGCGGGAGCCGGGCTCGGTTGAGGCGGTGGGCATGGGGTCAGGCAGCGGGTTCTAGCGTGACGCTGTAGCCAAGCGCGGCGAGTTGGGCGATGCGATTGCAGATTGCGTGCGGTGTGGAGCCGGAGGGTGTGGCGGTCGGTCCCGAGGTCACGGAAGCGGACACCGGCGTCGACGAGCAGGTGCCAGACGATGACAAGGATCGAGCGGGCAACCGCGACGAGCGCTGTCAGCTTGCCCGCGCCGCGGGACGTGCGCCGGTCGCGTTCGCCGAGGAAAGCTTCGGTCGTGGCGGCGGCGTCGGCTGCTCGCCGAGCACGCCGTTCAGGTAGGGATTGCCTTTTGACGGACTTGCCGGCGAGCTATGCGGCTCCGGACTGGAGAATTCTTCGACCGAATGTACGCGGCCGACATCACCGACATCCAGGGAGGGGCGACATCCGAGTGAATCCACCGGGCAGCCATGACCGGAAGTATCGACCTGCTTCAGCGTGGTTTCACCGGACTTGAAACCCGTGGAGATCTACTCGTTCTCGGTCCAACACGGACCAACCCGCCTGGCGTGCTCGAGGTTTCCGATCGTCTATCGCGGTCACCAACTGCGACCGACGATAAGCGGGTGAGACGCTGCGGTCAGCATGAGCGCCGGAAATCCACGCGCGGTGAAGATCTCCTGCCACGACCACGTAGACCGAGTCGAGCAGAGGTCGGTGCACGATCATTCTGGGCCAGGTAGAGTCCGCGCCCCGGTCCACGACCGGCGGACCAGTGTGTCAGCTCACCGGCCAGCCCGGTGTTCGGCCGAAATCCCTCCATGCGCGATCCCACTGGCGCATCCGGCTTCGTCCATTCATCCACCGCACCCCCACGTACAACAGCAGGGAGCAGACCGCCGCCACCGTCCAGACCAACAGGGCCGCGCACACCGCGATCGCCGCGTTCTCCACTCCCGACCTGGGCTCGTCGACAACGTTTCCGTTCATGTCCACCCACACAGTGACGGTGTCGCCCCGGTGCGTTCCGGGTCTGATCTCCACATCACTCGAGCGCAGGACACCGTCCTGCGCAGTCCACTGAACCGTCGCACGGCTCTGCATTTCCGGGGAACGGCTGGGCGCATCCGCGACCACCACATGTCGCGGATCATCGATGACAACGGCTGACTGCGCATGCCTGGTCCGAAGTTCGGCGTGAGACCGTTCGTTCAGACTGGTGTACGTCACGGTTCCGAACGCCGCTGCGAACGGGACCACCATCAGGATGAAGGTGATCAGGACGGCCGCGACGACGGAATCGCAGCGGTCCGTGGCCCGCATGAGGGGATTTCGGCTCCAGGGCGCCAGACGCCACCAGCGCAGTACCTGATCGGTGGTCATCACATTCCTCCTCGGACCGCCGTTCGGTTTCACAGTCTTCCGCACACGAGGCGCACGGGCTAGGGCACAAGGTCATTGACACCAGTGACCAGTGAAGTCCTTGTCGTTGTCGTGAGACGCTGCGCGCACGAGGAACGTTCGTCCGGCATCGTGCCGGCGACTGGTGGTCTTTGCACTGCACTGCACTGGTTCACATTCTGATCAGCCGGGAGTGACGGCTCGACTTCGCCGCACCTCGGAAAGGCCACGATCCTCCCGTTTGAGAAGGGGATCGCCTGCCCCTCACGAGCCGCCCATAGGGTTCACAGGAGCCAATCGCGCAGCCAGGTCGGGCAATTCATCTGTGGTCCCGATCGCGACGCCGCCGCCGGAATGCCCGACTACCGCCACTGGTGGCGGTAGATCAATCGCGTCAGCGAAATGCCCGATCCACTGGAGCATTCCGACGAAGATTCGGTGCCCGGCAGGGAGGCTGGTGGTCCCGCCGAATCCGGGAAGCGCAGGCGGCATACTGGCGAAACCCCGCGTCGATCAGCTTCCTGAAGGTGACGAACGGATACCTGGCCATCGAGACCGGACCCGTGCAGGAAGACGACCGATTGCCTGCTTCCGCGGGGGAGCGGACCGAGCTGCCAGCCTTCGACTCGGATCGAACGCAACATATCCTACGCAATTGGAGTGGCGGGATGCCGTGCCGTTGATCCCTTCCATCGCACATCGGCGAAGCCACGGAGCCGAGGCCCAGATCTCGGATCGGTGGCCGAACGTGACAGAGATCGCGCCGTCGTACCGGGGGTTCCCGAGAAGTGTGACCTTTGACCCTGGGAAAACGCTCGCCGCTATCGCACCGTGGGGGAAGAGGCCGACGCACGAGATCGGAGCCACCCGTGAGCGGAAGGAGGGAGGACATGATATTCGAAGGTCATTCCACCGCATTGCGGCCGCGCGACGACCGTCACCGGCACGACGAGCCCCGGGCAGTTCCTGTACCTACGTCCCGTCGGGTTCGCACTTGCCGTGGTGTCGCGAGCAGCGGTCGCAGGCGTGGTCGTCCTGCTCGGCGCCTGGCTCGCAACCCCGCCCGTCGGAGTCGGCGCTGCCGCGACGCTCGTCGCCACCGTCGGTCTGGCGGTGGCGATGTTGATGCCGCACCGGTCACGCTGGCATGGAGCGCGCCCGGCCCGTCCGGCATCGTAATGAACACCGGCCGCTCCGTCGACAGGGAAGCGTCGGACACTTCCTGTCGCCGACGTAATCTGCGTTTCCGGAAGGGTCGACGCAGCCAGACTGGAGGTAGCCCCATGATCAGGGTGTTTCTGGTGGACAATCATGAGGTCGTCCGGCGCGGGATCGCGGATCTTCTCACCTCCGATCCGGAGCTGACAGTGGTCGGTGAGGCTGCCTCCTATGCGCAGGCGATGGCGCGGATCCCGGCGTTCAAACCCGATGTCGCCGTCCTCGACGTGCGCTTGCCCGACGGCAACGGAATCGAACTGTGCCGCGAACTGCACTCGCTGATGCCGGAGTTGCACTGCCTCATCCTGACGTTATTCACGGACGAGCAGGCGATGCTCGACGCGATTCTCGCCGGGGCCAGTGGATACGTGGTGAAGGACATCCGGGGCATGGACCTGGCCCAGGCCGTCCGCGACGTGGGGGCCGGAAAGTCGCTGCTCGACGGCCGCGCCGCCGGGGCTCTGATGACCAAGGTTCGGGCGGACGCCAATGGGAAGGACGGAATTTTCGGGCACCTGACGAATCAGGAGCGGACATTGCTCGCCCTTCTCGGCGAGGGGTTGACCAACCGTCAGATCGCTGCGCGGATGTTCCTCGCGGAGAAGACCGTCAAGAATTACGTGTCCCGGCTGCTGACCAAGCTGGGTGTGGAGCGCAGGACTCAGGCAGCGCTGCTCGCCACGAAGATGCAGTCGAAGCAGTCCGGCACCTGACGAGAGTAGTTCCGACACTTATCGATGCCACTACATGGGGGAATAGATCGCGTGACCGTCAATCGGATGAGCGCGACCGAGGGCCGCTACTCGGTGCCCTGTCCGAACTGAGGCTCCGCGAGCTGCTGACCGAGGTGCAGGAACGCATCGCGCAGATCGTCGATGCCCGAGATCACATCGACGGACTTCTCGAGGCGATGCTCTCCGTCACATCCGAACTCGACCTCGACAACACCCTCCGCACCATCGTCCATGCCGCGATCAATCTGGTGGATGCCCGCTACGGCGCGCTCGGGTGCTCGCTTCAAAAGGGGAGAGAGCCTGAGCGAGTTCGTCTTCGAGGGCATCGACGACGAGACACGCGCGCGTATCGGCGACCTGCCCCGTGGTCGCGGGGTCCTCGGTTTCCTCATCACCAATCCGAAGCCCGTCCGGCTCAACGACCTCTCTCTCACTCCGCGTCGGTGAGATTCCCGGCCCATCATCCTCCAATGAAAACCTTTCTCGGAGTTCCCATTCAGCTCCGGGACCAGGTGTTCGGGAATCGGTATCTGACGGAGAAAGCGAACGGTGCAGACTTCACCGAGGACGACGAGGTGCTTCTCCGCGCCCTCGCGGCCGCCGCCGGCATCGCCATCGAGAACGCCCGGCTATACGAGGAGTCCCGGACGAGGCAAGCCTGGCTCGAGGCGACACGCGACATCGCGACCGAACTACTCGCGGGCAGCGACACTGCCGAGGTGCTGCAGGTGATCGCCGACGACGCGCTTGCCCTCACCGGCGCCGACAGTGCCTTCCTCGCGGTGCCGGAAGACCCCGACATCCCGTCGGACGAGGTCACCGAACTCGTGGTGACGGCATCGGCGGGGACGGTGTCGGATCGCATCATCGGCCGGGCGATCCCGGTCGACAAATCCACGTCCGGTGAGGCTTTCCGCGAGCGGACACCGCTTCACGTCACCGCGCTGGCCTTCGATCCGGGGTTCGAGACAGGAACGCGGTTCGGTCCTGCGCTGGCGCTGCCGCTGCGCGCCGCGCAATCGGTGACAGGGGTGCTGGTGACCCTCCGTCACGTCGAGGCGTCGCCGTTCACGGATGACCAGCTGGCGTTGATGTCGGGGTTCGCAGATCAGGCGGCCGTCGCGCTGCAACTCGCCAACAGTCAACGCCGAATGCGTGAGCTCGACGTCCTCTCCGATCGCGATCGCATCGCCCGCGACCTCCACGACCACGTCATCCAGCGGCTCTTCGCGGTCGGCCTGTCACTGCAGAGCACCTTGCAGCGGACGAAGGCACCGAGCGTTCAAACAGCGACTCGAACAAGCGATCGACGACCTGCACGACATCGTGCGCGATATCCGCACCGCCATCTTCGACGTTCACGGCGGTTCGGGTGGCATGACCCAGTTCCGGCGGCGGCTGCTGCACGACATCGTCGCCGAAACCACCGCCGATTCCGGGCTCCGCACGACCGTGCACATGTTCGGGCCGCTGTCCGTCATCGACGCCACGCTCGCCGAACATGCCGAGGCAGTCTGCGTGAGGCGTTGAGCAACGCGGTCCGGCACGCATCGGCCGACACCGTCACGGTCAGCATCTCCGTCTACGACGATCTCGCCATCGAGGCCGCGGACAATGGCACCGGCATCCCGGAGAACGTCCCCCGGAGCGGCTTGGACAACCTGGTGGCCCGGGCACGGGAAGTGAACGGGCGCTGCACCGTCGACACGAACCCCGACGGCGGAGCGACCCTCCACTGGCCCGCTCCCCTGAACCGGGTTCGGTCTCGGCCCCGCCCATCAAGGTGGAACCTCCGTCCCTACGCCCGTGATGGGTGCACCGCGACGATGAGAGGAATCCCAGACTTTCCGCCCCGCACTTTTCCTCGAGGAGCCACCTGACCGTCGCCGCCCCTATTGTTGTCGGAACACAAGTTCTTCGTCACCCCCAACTGTCCGTGGGCCGCGCCGATCGGTGATCGCGACCAGTTCGTGCCGGGCACCTACGGTGTCCCGATCGTCAGGCCGACGAGCTCTTCGACGACGAGGAACACGTTCACACCAGCCTTTTCACAGAAACCCCGGCCGGTGAACTCCTCGAACATCGAAAACTGCAGCGACCGTCGTCGCTCGAATCAGCGGGGAATCGTTGAGCGCAGATTCCTGGATCGGCCAGCTCCGCGGTCGCCACCCACGCACGGTGCCCGATGGCGGGCGGTCCGCACCCCATCAGGCCCATCTGCACGACGACCACCACCCACGGTGCGCCGGCCAGCGCACGTCCTGTGATTTTTCGACCATCCCCCACGCCCTCGAACCCCCACGTGTCGAGCATTTCCGCTGCGCCGCGCACGATCTGCGTCCTGGTCGCTGCCGCGCGTGCCTGTTGAACCCTTGCCAACCTTCCTGCCCGCGAGCGAAAAGCGATCATCCGAAGCCCCAGACCCGCGAGCTGGGCGACGCTACCAGCAGGGACCCGGCCTGCGGGGAGCCGGCGGCGCACCCGAACTCGCGGTACTGCACCCCGATCGCCCAGTGCCCGACCGTCGCCCCCGAATGGGACGATCCGGCCGGGGTGCCGATCTCGGCGATCTTCTTCGGCGGCCGCCGCGCCACCACCATCCCCCTGGTCACCGAATCATTGAGTTGGCGGCACGGGGTGTTCCTGGCCGCCACCCTGTCCTCGGAAACCACCGCCGCCGCCGGAAAGGTCGGTGTGGTGCGCCGCGACCCGATGGCGATGCTGCCGTTCCTCGGCTACCACGTCGGCGACTACTTCCAGCACTGGCTCGACATCGGCGAGCAGACCCACCCGGTGCTGCCGAAGATCTTCTACGTCAACTGGTTCCGCCGCGGCGATGACGACAAATTCCTCTGGCCCGGCTTCGGCGAGAACTCCCGGATCCTCGAGTGGGCGTTGCGGCGCATCGAGGACACCGCCGATCGCCGGCGCGCCCCCGCCGCCTCCGAGGACGGGGAATCCCGCTGGGCGCAGCCCCGCTTCGGGCAACGACCGCGCAACGACTGCACTCGTTGGTGCGCTCTCTCCTTGCTGTGTGTATCGGGTGAGTGGAGCGCGTCACGGTCGGTGTTCGGGCCACCGCGGGTCGGCCCGAACGCGGGGCCGGATACGAGCTGACACCGTCGACCGGTGCCGGCGACAACCAACCGCCGCGCCACCGGCAGGCCCACGATGCGGGGTTACCCACATCACTCTACTTTCGATGATGACTACTTGCTAACATTAGCAACTATGGACGCCGCTGGCCACCACCACCGAGGAACGCCGATGACCGAACCATCCACCCCCATCGGCCCGGCCGACGCGACCGGAAGCACCCTCGTGCGGGCGGCGCGGTCGGTGGCCGCGCTGCTGCCGCGCTGGGGTGAATGGAAACCCGCGGCCGGTGCCCCAGCCGCGGACCTACTCGCCGGGCTGATCGTCGCGCTGGTGGCGCTGCCGCTGGCGTTGGGGTTCGGCATCAGTTCCGGCCTCGGCGCCGCCGCCGGACTGACCACCGCCGTCATCGCCGGGGCGGTGGCGGCCGTGTTCGGCGGGTCCCGCTTCCAGGTGTCGGGCCCGACCGGGGCGATGACCGTCGTACTGGTGCCGATCGTCGGCCAGTACGGGCCGACCGGGGTGCTCGCGGTCGGGCTGATCGCCGGAATGGTGCTGGTCGTCCTGGCGTTCGCCGGCGTGGGCCGGGCCGTGCGGTACATGCCGGCCCCGGTGATCGAGGGATTCACCGCCGGGATCGCCGTCGTCATCGCGTTGCAGCAGTTTCCCGCCGCGCTGGGCATCACCGGCGCCGCCGGGGAGAAGGTGTGGCAGAGCGCCGCCGACGCCGTCCGCCAGTTCGCCCAGGACCCCTCCCTGCTGACCCCGGCGACCGCACTGTCGGTGGCCGCGGTCATCCTCGTCGGCGGCCGCTACCTCCCCCGCGTCCCGTTCTCCCTGATCGCGGTCGCGGCCGCCACCCTGATCGCGCAGCTCTTTCACCTCGACATCGCCCGGATCGGCACCATTCCGGCCGGATTCGCCGCACCCACCCTGAGTTTCCTGCACCTCGGTGAGCTGACCTCGCTGATCGCCCCCGCCCTCGCGGTCGCCGCGCTGGCGGCGCTCGAGTCCCTGCTGTCGGCGACCGCCGCCGACTCGATGTCCGTGGGAACCCGCCACAACCCGGACCGGGAACTGTTCGGGCAGGGGCTGGCGAACATCACCGCCCCGCTGTTCGGCGGGGTGCCGGCCACCGGGGCGATCGCCCGCACCGCCGTCAACGTCCGCTCCGGTGCCCGCACCCGGCTCGCCGCCCTCACCCACGCACTCCTCCTCGCGGCGATCGTGTATTCGGCGGCCGGGCTCGTCGCGCAGATCCCGCTCGCCGCCCTGGCCGGGGTGCTGCTGGCGACCACGGTGCGGATGGTCGAGACCGCGTCGATCCTGGCCATCACCCGAGCCACCCGCGCCGACACGATCGTCATGGTCGCCACCTTCCTGGTCACCGTCGTCTTCGACCTGGTCACCGCGGTCGCCGTGGGAGTCGGATTCGCCGCCGTCCTCGCCCTCCGCGCGGTCGCGAAATCCGCCCGCATCGAACAGGTCCCGCTCGAAACCGACGACCACCTGGTCGAGGAACACGACCTGCTCCGCGAGCACATCGTCGCGTACCGGATCGACGGCGCCCTGTTCTTCGCCGCCGCGCACCGGTTCCTACTCGAACTCGCCGACGTCTCCGACGTGAAGGTGGTGATCCTGCGGATGTCGCGGATCACCGCCATCGACGCCACCGGCGGGATCGTCCTCAAGGACGTCATCACCAAACTCGAGCACCGGCACATCACCGTCCTGATCTCCGGAGCCAAACCCGAACACCTCCGCCCCCTGAAGGCCCTCGGGGTGTTCACCACCACCGACAGCGAAGACCGGCGCCTCTTCGACACCACCCCGCGCGCCATCGCCTACGCCCGCACGCTCGTCCGACCCGAACACCACTACACCCCCACCACGAACGAGGACCGACCATGACCGAGAACCCCGCCGACAACACGACCCCCACCTCCGAACCCACCCCAACACCCGAACCCACCGCGGGCCAACGCCTCGGCTACCTGCTGGGCCGCACCCTGCCCGCCGAGCTGCACCCGTGGGTTGTTGCGGACACCACCGGCCCCGGAGCCACCCGCCGCTACGCCACCCGCTGCCTCATCCCGCTGATTCCGATCCTGGTCGGGCTCCTGCTCATTCCCGGCCCCTGGATCATCCGCACCGGCATGGTGCTGCTGCTGTTCCTGCCGTTCGTGTACTTCCTTCTCGCCCTGAAGAACATCTACCTCCGCCACCGTCTCGTCAGCCACGGCCTCGACCCCGCGCTCCTCAACATTCACCAACGACGCCGCCTCGACCAGGAGCAGGCCTCCTACGAATCCCGCTACCGGTCGGCCCCCTGATCCAGCAAGACCCCCGGTGCAGCCCACATCCTGGGGTGCAATTGCTAATCTTCATAAGTAGAAAACATGAAAGTTACAGTGGGCTGAGATGGGTCATGCCCAGGATCGAGCGAGGGGGAACCCGGGGCTCACACAACTCAGGCTGGGCCGACGCGCATGGATGGTGGCGCCTCATACCCGTCCGGCAGTGCGACTGTTCATCGGCCACGCCCGCGAGGGAGGAACGTCATGCTCCATTTCCGATACGTCGGCAGCCACGAGAGAATCCATCTCGGCGCTGCGACCCGAATGATCAACTACGGCGACATCGTCGCGGCGCGAACCAATCCCGATCCGCGCTACTTCGAGCTGGTGGAACCGGACCAGATCACGGAACGGTTGAGCCGCCGATCAGTGGGAGCGCCGGACCGCGAGTAGTTCCGCACACCTTCTCCCCGCATTCCCTTGCCCGACCCTGTCCTCCCGGCGCGTCGCCCGCGGTGACGCCGGAACCATCCCACCACCATGCTCGCCGAGATCGCCGACCGCAGAAACCCGCCCACCAACCCAACAGAAGCCAGGACCCGATGACCATCCGAACCATTCACGCAACCGATCTGCAGTGGCACTCACTCGCCCTCTGGATTCTCGAGTGGGAAGGCGTCGACAACCCCGAACCGACCCTGAGCGAGTGGAGCACCGAACTCGCCGCCGCGGCCACCGGTATCGACCGCCGAATCAGCTGGAACCCCACCCAGAACACCGCCACCGCCCCTGAGGACATCGACCTGCCCCGGATCGAACACACCCTCCGAGGCGCCGTACGCCGCCTCGCCCGCGGTTGACCTCTCCATCCCGCCCTCAGCGAGGTCCGATGCCGATCTCCCGACCGCGGGTGAATCACGGACTCGCGGCGTCGGCGTCGGCGCGGGGGTCCGGAACTCGCTGTGGCGTCTCACTCAGCGCCCCACCCGAGCAGGCTCTCGTTCAGTCCGAGATCACGGGCGACGGAGGCAATGGTGCGGCCCGAATCGATCACTCGATGGGCCGCCTCGACCTTGTACTCGGTCGTATATGACCGAGTACGGGACATAGTGAACATCCTTCCAGCGAGACCATCGGTCCCGCTATCTCGGTGTCCACTATTCGGGGGAACCCCACCGCTGACAGCATGGTCGTCACACCGCGCAGGGCGCCGACGAGGTTCCCGTCTCTCGCCCGCCACCACAGCAGCACCACGTCGACCCGCTCGCGGTGATTCTCGCCAACCGGCCGGGTGCCGGCGACCTCCGACGCCCAGCCGAGCTCCTGCACCACCATCCCGAAGGCGAGGAAGAGTTCCCGCGCATGACGTGCCCGATCACACCACCCGGTCCCGATCGTTCACCGAAGCCGACGAAATAATCGCGCGAGCGTGACGTGGGTCGTCAATATTCGTACAGGCCACCATCTTCGAATATTACAGATATAGATCGGCGACGGCACCGATCGCCTCCCAGTCCGTGGTGCGGGGGTGGATGCGCCCCGGGTAGGCGGCGGCAAACGTGCGCGCCAGTGTCACGGTCAGACCGCCGACGAGGTCCGGGACGCGGGCGAGGGTGTCGGTGGCGAGGATCCGGTCGAGTGGTCGGTGCGCGGCGAGTTGATCCAGGATCCGGTCGAGATCGAGTGGAATGTCCAGGGTGCGGTACCGGCGGATACTCGCCTGCAGCCCGGTGGTGATCGGCAGGTCGGCCGGTTCGATGATGTATCGGCCGTGGGCGGCAGCCGAAGCCTGTGCCGCCAGCAGCAGATGAAAGAGCACGCGGGTGACCAGGTCACTGAAGCGCGGCAGATCATTGCCGTCGACCTCGAGGTGCGCGGCGAGCCGACACAGGCAGTGAAACTGGGACACCGTCATCACGGTCATTACCGGTCACCCCGTTTCGACATTACGAGCAGCGCGAGTTCACCCATCCCGGGGCGTCCATCTCCGGGGGACCCTTTCGAAATCAGTCACGCCTGCAGATCATTCGATAGTGCCTGCGGCACCGGGTGCTCCGCCACCATGGCCGGTCAGCACCGCTGGGCAGGCGACAAATGAGATAGCGGCGCGGGTAACACGGCTCCGCCATCGCGGCCGCCGACATCGACGTGGCTCGATGAGCATCCCCTGGCCCGAGTGCCCCACCGCGTCCCAACCCGGATCCGGATCCGAATCCGCGGGGCCGCGCGTCTCGACACGTTCGCCACGGCACGAAGCATCTCGTTGCACACCGGGAAAGATCGAGGATCGCGGCCATGTTCGCCGCCGCTCACGACGACGACCGAGCGGCCTCCGAAACGGGACCGGCCTCGCCACCGAGAGGACCGGGCATCTGACGGTGATCGCCGGCGGCAACACCGACACGAAGGAGACACGATGACGAACGCGCTCGTGCCGCCGCGGCTGCGGTCACTGTTCCCACGATGCTCGTTCGTGGCAAGCAATCCCATGTGGTCAGCGAAGAAGGCGCCAAGGAGCTGCTCGAGCTGATCCCGACCGCCAAGCTGATCGACGTCACCGGGGCCGGCCATATGGTCGCCGGCGACGACAACGATGTCTTCAGTGGCGGATTGAAGGGCTTTCTCGACGAAGACGTTGTCGAAGTGCGCTACTGACGCGGTCGAGGCCTCGGACGCAACCGGTCAAGGGCTCAGCTCGGATCTGCATCGGTGTCGGTTGCAGCGGCGAACCGGCTTCGGCTCCGAAACCGGTCGCCGTCCGACCGATCCTTTCGTAGGCGATCAGATTGGGTCTTGGTCGTTAATGCTGCACTGTCAGAACATTTCTCGAATCTGACGAGCGGCGCGATCGTCGCCGCTCAGGGCGGGAGGGGGCGTGGGCGACCGAACTGCAGCAGACCCCCGGATGGGGACCAAAAATGAAGCCGTCAGATTCGCGGTTCACAGGTGCGCGGCATGGGGAACAGGGCGATTGCGGAGACGGTGATACCCGCGGCGCCGGCAACGACACCCAGGAGGGCCCGCAACGATGCCGCCTCGTCGTCCGCTACCGCGGACCGCGACGTGGCGACGGCGCCGCAGACCACCGCGGCCACCCCCAAGAGGAAGCCGAGTCCGGCCACCCAGAACGACGCCACGGACAGCGCCCCGAGGGCGATCGACACGGCGGGCAACCGCGACCCACGTTGCTTCCGTATCCCGTTGTCGTCGAGGGAGGGACACATGCGGTGGTCGGCACTGGGGCTGTCGGGGACGGCGGCGGTCATGATCCTCCTTCGTACGGTTGACGAGTCGGGTCGACGGGAACAAATCGGTTTGACGAGACCGGAAGCGTCTTCGGGAACTGTTCGGGCGCAACGGGAGCGGTGTGGTCGAGGCCGTTTCGGTGGTCGATGGTTGCGACTCGGTCGTGGGTCTCCGCTTGTGACGTAGACCCCACACGAATTTAGCACTCGCGTTGTGGGAGTGCTAACTCCTTTTGCTAAGTAATTTCATGACGCCGCCGCCCGCTGCGTAGGTGCGTCGACCGCCTACTCATTGGCTGGGGACATTCGCCCAGGCCCGAAGGGTGGACGGTGCTCGATTGTCGAGCGAAGGGCTCTGTGTTGCCTGTGGGCGAGGCGGGCCCACGACGTCGGTGAGAGCGAATGCCGATCCATGTCAATTGCAGCCGTCGGGCCCATGTTGCGAACCGGTTGATGGGCTGGCGAAGCATCGGCTAGAGGGCACCCGTGTTCCGGAACGACGCGCCGATCAGGGCTGATCGTTTCGGGTTTGCCCGACGACCCAGGCGGCGATCTGTGCGCGTGAGGTGAACCCGAGCTTGGCGAGGACGTGCTCGACGTGTCCCTGCGCGGTGCGCGGCGAAATCACCAGCCGGTCGGCGATGGCCCCGTTCGTCAGGCCCTGGGCGACCAGGTCGGCCACCTGCCGCTCGCGCCGAGTCAGGATGGTCGCCGCGTCGACCCGGGGCAGCGGTGCGGTCCGTGGTTCCTCGTCGAGGGCGAGGGCGTCGGCGAGGCTCAGGGCCTGCCCGCGGCGGATCTCCGCCTCGAACGCGCGATCACCGAGCGCCCGGCGCGTCCGTCGCTCACATTCCTCGTGGTGGTGCCGCAGGTGGGGGACGGTGACGGTGGGGTTTCCGATGGCCTGCGACAGTGCCTCGGCGGCGCCCAGCAACATGGCAGATCGCCGTGCCTGCTGTTCGCGTGCCGCGATCCAGGCCAGGGCGTCCATACACAGGGCAGAGCTGAGCGGGACATTGGAGCGGCGGGACAAGCGCAGGCTCTGCTCGAACAGCCCGGTCGCCCGCCGTGGTTCGTTCTGCCACACCACCAGCCCGAGTGCCCACAGCGAGTAGGCGCGCTGCACCGATTCGCCGTGGAGTTCGGTGATCGCGAGGACCTCCTCGATCTGCGAGATCGCCCGCGGCGTGTCCCCGAGGAGCGCGGTGGCCAGACCGAGCGCGGTCAGGCCTTCGACCTCCCGGCGGAGGTCGAAGGCCGTACGGAATGCTGCGACAGCGGCGTCGAGGGAGGTGACCGCG
Source organism: Rhodococcus koreensis (assembly GCF_900105905.1). Lineage (GTDB taxonomy): Bacteria > Actinomycetota > Actinomycetes > Mycobacteriales > Mycobacteriaceae > Rhodococcus_F > Rhodococcus_F koreensis. Next base: position 660,302 of record NZ_FNSV01000005.1, read on the forward strand.
CGGTCCAGGTCGCCGCTGTGCAGCGCCAGGAGCCCGTCGGCCTGGTCGACGAGGGCACGTGTGGTGCTGCCGTCGCCCACCGCCTCGGCGAGCATCCGGCCCTCCTCGACCAGAGCCGTCGCCGCCGGTAGGTCGCCCTGCACCCCGGCCAACACGCTGTCGGCGCACAGGGCATCGACCCGGTGCGTCGTCGGGGTGCCGCTGTGGTGGGCCAGCACGCGGTCCAACCAGTACCGGCCCTCGCCGGACATCCCGCGGGCGAGCACGACCAGATTCAGGGCAGCCGCCAGCCGCAGACCGTGCTCCGACTCGGCGGGCTCGGTCAGGCAGAACCGTAGAGCCTCACGCAGATTCCGGTGTTCGCGCTCGAGGCGGGCGATCCACCCCAATTGGTTCGGGCCGATCCATTCCGCCTCCGCACGCAGCACCAGTTGCTCGTACCAGTCGCGGTGCCGCCGTCGCAGGGCCGCGGACTCGCCGGTGTCCTGCAGCTTTTCCCGCCCGTATTCGCGCAGGGTCTCGAGCATTCGGTACCGCACCGCAGTGCCCGGCTCCTCCCGGATCAGGATCGACTTGTCCACCAGCGAGGTAATCACGTCGAGCATAGTCTCGGGCTCGGGGTCTGCGGCGCAGATCGTTTCGGCGGCATCGAGCTCGAACCCGCCGGCAAACACCGACAGCCGTGCCCACAGCCGCGCCTCCTCCGGCTCGCACAGGTCATAGCTCCAGTCCACGGACAGGCGCAGCGTCTGCTGCCGTGTCGGGACGCCTCAACGGCCCCCGGCCAGCAGCCGATACCGGTCGCTCAGCCGATCGAGGATGTCCGCGGCAGAGATCGCCCGCAGCCGCGCGGCCGCTAACTCGATCGGTAACGGCAGTCCGTCGAGCTGCTGACAGATCCGGGTGACCGTGACTCGGTTGTCCTCGGTGAGCTCGAATTCGGGTACCGCGGCGACCGCTCTCTGCACGAACAGGGTCACCGCGTCATAGCTGGGCAGCCCCCGCAGCGGCGGCTGCCGGCTCGGGACCGACAGCGGTGGTGAGGTTCCCCCCGAACGGTGGACAAGGGGGTTGCGTGCCTCAGGCGACTCCCACCTGAAGCAACTTCTCGTAGCTGTCGGGACTGTGCATCCCCACCGTAGAGTTCCGTCGAACAGTGTTGTAGAAGACAATCCAGTTGTCAACGCCAGCAACGAGATCAGCCTTCGTTGCATAGACGTGCCGATAGTATTCTTCATGCTTGAAGATCGACCAAAACGATTCGGATGGACTGTTGTCCCAACAAATCCCGGTCGCACCCATCGACCGACGCAACCCGTGCTGCACACACGACGCCGCGGTCAGGTGGGCAGTGTATTCCCCACCCCGGTCCGAATGCAGGATCGTCTCGCGATACCGCCCACCGCGCGTGGCCACGGCTCGATCGATGGCGGTGGTGACCATCTCGGCGCTGATGTGATTAGCAATGCTGTATCCCAACACCTTCCGTGAATGACCGTCCCGGATCGCACACAAGAACATGTCCCCCTCACCGCACGTGAGGTAGGTGATGTCGGTAAACCAGACCGCATCGAGCCGGCCCCGATCGAAGTGCCGCTCGATCAGATCCGGCGGGAACGACGCCTGCGGATCGACCACCGTGGTCTTGACCTTGAACGTGCGCGGGCTGATGCCCTCCACACCGAGCGAGGCCATGATCTTGGCCACGGTCTTGGCGTTCACCACCTCACCACGCGCCCGCAACTCGGCCGTGACCCGCGGCGACCCGTAGGTACCCTTCGATTCCCGGTGGATCTCGACGATCTTGACTTCGAGGTCGGCGCGACGCTGTTGCCTCGGCGTCAACACCGTGGCGACTCTGCGCTTGACGTACTGGTAGTAGCCCGATGTGGACACCTCCAGCAGTCTCGCCATCCGCAGGATCGAGAACCGTTCACCTTCCGGCGCGGCGGTGCCGGCGGTCTCTTCGATGTTGTCGGGGCCGGCGTACTTGGCCATCAGATCGAACCGGGTCGGTTCTTCTGCATCGCGGCAAAGTACGCCGAAGCTTTTACCAGGAAAGCGTTGTCCTTCTCGAGTTCGCTTACCTGCCTTCGCAATCGGAGTAGCTCGGCGTGTTCGGCCGCGTCCAAAGGCTTCTCTCCGTGGGACTCTGCGGCGGCGATTCTGCGCCGCTCGAGTTTGACCCATTCACCCAACAGACTCTCGTTGAGGCCGAGTTCTCGGGCGACCTCTGCGATGGTGCGACCGGAGTCGATCACCCGGTGGGCAGCCTCGACCTTGTACTCGGTCGTGAACGACCGACGCTTGCGAGGGGGCATACGGACATCCTTCCAGCGGGACCGGTGTCCCGCCAAGTCGGTGTCCACTTTCCGGGGAGAACCTCAAACGGCGTTCCCCCCGAGATGTGGACACCCATCTTTATGCGGCGGTGGCCAGCGTAGCCGATCGCCGTTCGAACTCGACCCGGCAGATCTGGCTCAGGCTCGAATGCCTCCTTCTGGTGTTGTACCGCGTGATCCAACGGAAGACCGCGGCGCGTGCCTCACCCGCACTGTTCCAGCGCTTCCGGCCCTGCAGCGTCTCCCGTTTCAGCGTCGCGTTCAGCGACTCGGCAGCCGCGTTGTCCGCCGACGTTCCGACCGCGCCCCGCGATGTCGTCACCCCCAACTCGCGACAGAGGTCGGCGAACTCGGCCGATGCATACTGAGATCCGTTGTCAGAGTGGAAAATTGCCCCATCGAGCCCGGCGGCGCCGCGACAGGCCGCCGCCGCCCGCAACGCATCGGTGACCAACTCGGTACGCATGTGATCGGCGATCGACCACCCCGCCAACCGGCGCGAGCCCAGGTCCATCACCGTCGCCAGATACAGAAATTCACCGTCACCCACCGGGAGGTAGGTGATGTCGCCGACGTATTTGGTGTTCGGGGCGCTCGCGGTGAAATCCCGCCGGATCAGGTCCGGAACCGGGGCCGCATCCGGGGCGGGGATAGTGTGCGGACCGGTTTGCGCAGATGCACCCCGACGATCCGGTGCTCACGCATCACCCGCTCGACCCGCTTGTGATTGACCTCGATCCCGGCATCGCGCAGTTCAGCGGTCACCCGCGGGGCCCCGTAGGTGCCGTCGGAATCGGCATGGATGGTGCGGATCCGCGCCGCCAGCTCCTGATCGGAGTGGGCGCGGGCGGCCCGGGCCGGCGCGGAGGCCCGCCACCGGTAGAAACCCGAGCGGGAGACCTCGAGGATCTGGCACAGCCACTTCACCGGAAAGGTGTCGCAGTGGTCGTCAACGAATTGGAAGTGGCTGCTCACCAAGACGTCTCGCCCGCGAAATACTTTGCTGCCCTCCGCAGGATCTCCCGCTCGGTTTCGAGCTTCCGGATTTGGGCCTTGAGCTGCCTGTTCTCTTCCTCCAACACGGACTCGGACGATACCGCGCCCGGCGATACCGCCCGCTCCGCCCCGCCGGACCGGAGCTCGGCCGTGGAGGTACCGGTGCGTTTGCGTTCGGCCCGCACCCAGTTGCGCAGGGTCTCGCGGCTGACTCCCAGGTCGTTGCCGATGCCCTCGAACGTGTGGCTTGGATCGGACAGGTACAACGCGACTGCATCGGCCTTGAACTCCGCCGAGTACGCCTTCATGACCATCAGTGAATCTCTTCCTCTGGACCTTCACGATCCAGTGTTCACGACGTCCACACTCGAGGGGGAACCCCCAACAGTCATGTCACCCCCGCGACTTCGACACTGTGCACCCAGGATGCCACAACCCGCGCGGCCGTGGTGGCCCACACAAGCGCGCCGAGCCGTTCCAACCCGGACCCGGGTCGCTCCGGCACCTTCCGTCTCCTCCGCATCAGCGCTCAGAAAATGAGGGACGCTCGCCTCTCGATTCTCACGCAGGACCATCCAAGCGATGGCTGACGGTAGCAAACGGGATACGTGTCGCGGCATGCGGTTTCGGCCGAAAATCGTGACCTCGGCCCGGTCGCCGGACCGCTACTTGTCGGTGCCGAGTGCGGACTCGGCGGTGGGCGGGGCCGGGTGGTCGTGGACCACGTGCTCCCACCAGGAATCGAGCGGGCTGGGTTCGGGCCACACGATCGCCTCGTCGGCGACCGGCGCCGCGCTTTCGCCCGGTTGGCTCGCTGCGGTGCCGATGGAGTCGTTCCAACTGTCGGTCTCAGACATGATCGTGCGCATCCTGTCGCGTCAGCTCGCGTGCGCGTGGCGGCGTGGGGGAAGCTGGGTGATCAGCTGTTCCCATTCGTCGAATCGGACGGCGTCGGACCGGCGACGCCGGGGTGTGGGTCCTGCGGTGAGGTCGACCAGACTCCGGGCCGCGCCGATCACGGTCAGGTGATGGCGACGGGATACGTCGAGGAGTTCGTCGAACGCCTGGGCGTCGCTGCAGCCGCGGGCGGCGATCAGGATTCCCTTCGCGGTGGCGAGGAGTTCGCGACCGTCGGGCCGCCGGCGGGGAATCAGGCGCGTCGGGCCGGGAACCGGTGTGAGGGGTGGTTCGGTGGTGTCCTCGATCATGGGGCGTGGTTCTTCGCTCTCGTGCATCGGCCGGGACCCGGTCCTTCGCTCTCGTGCATCGGCCGGGACCCGCCGGTGTGCGGACAAACCCCCGTGGGACGAACAATGTGAGTCATGTCACTGCCGATGCCAGATCAGTTCTAGCACACGCCGCGCGCCGGCCGTCTACACAAACGTCCAGGTAAGGGCGCCCATCCGCGCAGGTGGCGCGGGCGGTGGTGGTGCTGTAGAACGGAAACAGCGAGACGGGTTTGTGATCTGAACCACATCTAAACGTTATATTGCGAAACGACTACATCGACTTGACCATCAGTTTCGGGGGAACGGATCCGCGCAGGTGGATCCGGTTTCGGGAACGGTAAGGACACACATGTTGTTGCCGATGGCACCGACCGATTCACTGTTTCTGCTCGGCGAGTCCCGCGAGCATCCGATGCACGTCGGCGGCCTGGCGGTGTTCACCCCACCGGAGGGCGCCTCGGCGGCAGATGTGCGCGCGATGTTCGACGCGGCCCTTCTCGGTGACCAGGTGGCAACACCCTTCCGTAAGCGGGCCCGCCGTTCGCTGACCTCGCTCGGCCAGTGGGGCTGGGACACCCTCCCGCACCATGAGGTGGATCTGGAACACCACGTGCGCCGCGATGCCCTGCCCCAGCCGGCCGGAATGACCGAACTGATGACCCTGGTGTCTCGACTGCACGGCACCCTGCTCGACCGCAGCCGCCCCCTGTGGGAGATGCACCTGATCGAGGGACTCGCCGACGGCCGCTACGCGATCTACACCAAGATCCACCACGCCCTCGCCGACGGGGCGTCGTCGATGAGGCTGCTGCGCGAGAGCATGAGCGAGGACCCGCACCGGCAGAACATGCCCGCCCCCTGGCAACCCCACCATCGGTTGACTGTCGTCCCTGCACCGACCGGGGGCACGGACACTCAGGGCGGGTCGACGCTCCCGGGACTGGCGACGCTGCCGGGACTGGCGACGCTGCCGGGACTGGCGTGGGGCGCCGCCCGCGCCGCGGTCGGCGAGGTGGCCGGGTTGGTGCCCGCGGCGGTGGAAACCGTGGATCGGGCCCGACGCGGCACGGGCGGTGCGCTGTCGCTGACCGCACCGCACACCCTGTTCAACGTGCCGATCAGCGGAGCCCGGCACGTCGCCGCCCGGTCCTTCCCCCTCGAACGGATCCGCCTGCTGGCCAAGCACGCCGACGCCACCATCAACGACATCGTGCTGACGATGTGCGCGGGCACCCTCCGGGCCTACCTGCACACCCGCGACGCGTTGCCGGACAACCCGCTGATCGCGATGGTCCCGGTCTCGTTGCGCGCGCCGGACACCGGGACCGGTGACCGCACTCCCGGAGGCAACCGGGTGGGCGTGCTCATGTGCAACCTGGCCACCCACCTTCCCGACCCCGCGCACCGCCTCGAGACCGTGCGCAACTGCATGAACGAGGGCAAGGCCGCCCTGCAGGCGATGAGCCCCGCCCAGGTGCTCGCGATGAGCGCCCTCGGCGCCGCCCCGCTCGGAGTCGAGATGTTCCTCGGCCGACGGGGGCCGCTGCGGCCACCGTTCAACGTCGTCATCTCCAACGTCGCCGGCCCGCGAACCCCGTTGTACTGGAACGGGGCCCGACTCGACACCCTCTACCCGCTCTCGATCCCCACCACCGGGCAGGCACTCAACATCACCTGCACCAGCAGCGACGACCAGATCGTCTTCGGCCTCACCGGCTGCCGCCGCACCGTCCCGGATCTGCACCCCATGCTCGACCACCTCGACGCCGAACTCGACCTCCTCGAGACCGCCGTCGGACTCTGACCCCACGCCCCACCCGCACAGAAACTTCCCCCACCTCGGAACGAAGACAGGAACTCTCCCGATGAACACCCCGACCACACCAGCCACCGCAACAACCGGAGTCCACGGCACCCCACACCACACGGCGATCAGCACCGAGGAAATCAAGGCCCGGATCGAGGCCATGTTCGCCGACGACCGCCCCGATCAGCACCATCAGGCGCGCTGACACCGTCGCCTGGGTCCTTGCGGGCGTGGCCCGACACCAGTCCTCGCGACCACGAGGGCGTGGGCGTCGCGGGCGGGGTGATCGAGATCGTCGAGACATCGATCAGCAGCGAGGCGCCGGCCTCAGTGCGCGGGACCCACCCCCCTTACTCGATGTCTTCGTCGACGCACCCCCCCGATGATTCGTCTTACACCGTGTCGCCTCGTTCCTGCTGGTCACATACTTGTCGCACAGACTCGGGAGCACGGCACCCGCACTGCGCACGAGCGGCGTCCGTCGGCAGCGGCCCGGGTGCGGGCCCGTTCGGCGGTATGCCATCGGCCCACTTTCCGGGCCCTGCCCTCGAACGCAGATCTACGGTAGACTTCTATATAGAAGTGGTCGAGGGTGTCTGCCCGGGCACCGAGGAGGGGAACATGGCGCACACGACCGCGGGCTCGAGCTTCGAGTCCGATCCGCAACAGCAGCGCAGCGGCGTGAGCGACCACGAGTTCATCGCCCGGATGCGCGCCGAGCTGTACAAGAGGCCGAGCATGCGGCTGGTCGCCGACAGGGTCACCCACATCATGCTGGCCGGGCGGATCGATCGGGACGACCCGATCCTCGAGCTCATCGAATCGGACGACATCCTCGACGAGAAGACGGTGCTGAGCGACGCCGTCGAACGCATCCTGTCGTTCCCGCACCTCTCCGCCAAAGAGGTCGCCGACGACTACGACAAGAACTGGGCCAATCCCAGCGATGCGCTCCGCAAGCTCAGCGCCAAAGGTGAGGTCATCGGACTCAAGCGGGCCGGGAAGTTCCGGTATCCGGAGTTTCAGTTCTCCCTGCCGGGCGAGGCGAATCAGGTAGTGCGGGAAGGCAACGTGGCTCTCGGTGCCCGGGACGATCCGTGGGGGGTCGCGTCGTGGTGGCTCTCGCCGAACCCGTCGACCGAAGACCGCAAATCCCCGGTCCAACTGCTCGGCGAGGGATCGTTCACCGCCGTGCGCGCGTTGCTGCGAGCCGAGATCGCCGACGACCTTGCCTAACCGCCCACCACCGGCCTCGGTGACCGCGCACGTCGGGTCGCTCACCGCGGGAACCACGCTCTGGCGCATCCACTCCGGCGACCCGAACCGGGGTGCCCTGACCCTGAATCCGACCCCGGCGGGAGCAGCGGGCGGACGGTTCGACTCCGCCGACGGGTCGTACCACTACAGCTATTTCGGGGAGGACATCTCCACCTGCATCGCGGAGACCTACTGCCGGTCGCTGCCGCTCGATGATCACCTTCCGAGAATCCTGCGGAAGGCCAAGCTGGCCGGTCGGGTCCTGTCCCAGGTCACCGTCACCGACGATGTCCCAGTCGCACTGGTGCACGGCTCGCATCTGGCGGCGATCGGTCAGGACACCTGGCTGACGAAATGCGATCCCGTCGACTACCGGACCACCCGGGACTGGGCGGCAGCCATCCTGCACGGGACCGACGGGGTTCTCGGTATCAAATACCGGGCACGTAACGACGAGGACAAGTTCTCCGTCGTCATGGCAATCAAGCCCAATGCCGGTGTGGGGCTGCCTGATCTGATGACGGTGTCCCGGGGCCCGATCGTGCTCGATGACCGCGCCGGGTTGGAGCTGGTCCGATCCCATCTCGCAAAATACAACGCCACACTCATCTGAGCGTCTACGTAGATCTCATGCAGGATCGCCATGGTTTCGCGTGACTGTGGGCGGTGCGAGACCACCTCGAGACGGCTTATCGCCGTCGTCCGGCCGAACGCTGCGGCCGATCCTCCCCCACAGGACCGAAGTCGCACGGCGATAAGGTATTTGCCGTGCTGCGGGCCTTCCTACCCGGGCGTTCGTAGGGTCGGTGAATGACACTTTCGCGGCGCGTCGGCGACGGGTGACGATTCGGCCGTCATTCCCTCCCGAACCGTGCCCCACTCCGCGGTTTTTCGCGGGCTCGCCGCGGGATGTCACCCGGCTGATCGGTTTGTCCGACTCCAGTTCTATAGTTCGACATCCCGGCATATAGGACCGGTCGGTTTCTGTGGAGGGGTTCGTGACGCGAGCATGTCAACCGCTGCGTGAGGCACTTCCCGTCCTGTCGTTCGAGCGGCCGGTGACCCGCCGCTACGTGCACCGCCAGGCGGTCGCGGAGGTCTTCCTCACCGATTGCGTCGAGCTCCCTGAGCCGAACGGGTTCGCCGTCGCGGCGCAGTGGCCGCGACTGCACGGCTTCTACCGCGCCCGGGACGGCCTGTACGACCCGATGCTGCTGGGAGAAACACTGCGACAAGCGGCGATCTACCTCGCCCACAGCCGATACCGGGTGCCGCTGAACCGGCGATTCATCATGCACGACCTGCACGTCCGCGCGCACCTCGACGCCTTGGAGGTCGGAGTGTCGGCCGCGGACGTGACGGCGACCGCCACACTGTCCGATCTGGTGTACCGCGGTGAGGTGCTGTCAAGTTTCCGCATAGAGCTGCGGTTTTGGCTGGCGAATCGGGAGATCGGATCGGCATCGGGTGTCGCCGCGGCACTCCCGCCGTCCGCCTACGCGAGGGCACGGTGGGGCACCGCCGGTCCGCGTACCCCCGGCCCGGCGAGGTGCGGCGCCGCGATACCACCCGCCGTGGTGGGGCACGTCGAAGACCAGCACGTGGTCCTCGGTCGGCAGTCCGCGCCGGGCGAGTGGGAGTTGCGGGTCGACGTGACCCACCCGGTGTTGTTCGACCACCCGCTCGATCATCTGCCGGGAATGCTGCTCCTGGAGGCGCTGCGCCAGGGCGCGTTCGCGGCCCTCGAGGTTCCGGACGCCCACCTGGAATCGTTCGACGCGGTGTTCCACCGCTTCGCCGAGCTCGATCAGCGTGCCACCGTCCGTGTCCGGGTCCTCGACGGGGATCCGTTGTCGGTGAGGGCGGTGATCAGGCAGGCCGGCGTCGACGTCACCACGGGATGCGTGCGGCTTGCCCGCCGCTGAGCTGCTCAGCCCCGTGCCGGCACCTGCCCGGCACCGACAACGGGTACGCCGACGCTGCGGGCCTTGCGGATCCGCTCGATGTCCGGATGCCGGTCTTCGGGCATGATCCCGGGCAGCAGGAACATCCACATGTCGTCGACCCGCTGTTCCAGGTCGGTGCGGTGCGCGAGCACCTGCGAGACCGTGTGGACACCGGTGAAGGCACCGATCACGAACCGGGCGAACCGCGGCGGATCGATGTCAGACCTGAGGTCGCCCTGCTCGATGGCGCGCCGCGCCAACTGCTCGCAGGCGTTGATCCAGTCCAGGTACGGATCGGTGGGGCCCTGCTCGTCGGCGCTCAGTTCGAGGGTGATCCGGATGCCGGCGCGGACGATCGGGTCGTGCACGATCTGCCGGGCCATCTCATGGCAGAGCATCACAATCTGCTCGATCGCCAGTGCCTCTTCGCGGCCGATTGCCTCGACCGCGGCAATGGAGATCGCGTGCTGCTCGGCGACGATGTGCCGCGCCAACTCGTCCTTCGACCGGAAATGAAAATACAGAGCGCCCTTGGTGAGGCCGGCGTTCTCGATGATCGTTCCGACGCTCGCTCCGACGTAGCCCTGCTTCTCGAACGTCTCCGCCGCTCCGCGCACGATTTGCGCTCTCGTCGCCACAGCCCTGGCCTGTTGAGACACTGAAACACCTTCCCTGCCCCCGTGAGCGAGAAAACGACCAACGAATCTACCCACCCCGATTAGCCGGACGAACGCTACCAGTGCCCAGCAAGAGTCGCGGACCGGAACGACCCGAGACCATCGTGGTAGGCCGCACGCGTTCTCGCTTTTGCGGGCATCCTTTCCACGGAACGACTTCGAGGTGCGCGGCCATCCCAAAGAAGGAGACCATTCGGACGGTATTGATGCTTATCGTCCTCTCGCCAGGGTTGGTCACGTGACACGGGAAAGCGAGGACCCAGCGGGCTGGATGCAACAGCACCCGCGCACGGGGCGGGTGGAGCCGGAGCGCAGCAACCGGTGGTGCGGTGGTGATATCCGAACGCCTCACTCACCGGGCCACAGTGACCGGGGCGTAGGCCCGCTCCCCGCCCATGCCGGAGGTGGTGGCGCCGTCGACCAGATACGCGGCGGCGGTCACCGGGTTGCGACGGCAACGCCGTGCACTGGGCGCCGTGCACCAAGGTTCGAACCGCCCATGCCGACGTGTACGTCCGTCCGCCGGTCGCCTCGGAACGGACGCGGTTACCGCACCCGGCGATCCGGGCGGGCACCTCCGGGTTGCGACCCCCACCCGCCTGCCGGAACCACATCCGATGCGGCGGAACATAATTCGGCTCCGTCCTGACCATCAACACCGCAGCCGACGGGCTCTCCGCCACGGAGTTGCGGTGCACTGACACCTGTCTACGGCTGCTCCTTCACCAACCTGAGCACTGCCGGGCCCACCATCATCGACGATGCGAATGCGGCGCCTCCCGGCAGGACGGCGTGGGCCGAAGTCAGCCCAGCCAGTAGCGTCGCGAGTCCGGTTCCCATCGCGGAGACGATCGCAGTGACGACTACCAACGCCAGGGCCCACAAGGTGGGAAGCGGTGCGGGTTCGCGGTGTTGGCCATCGTTGTCCTGGTAGTGAGGCCGCTTGACCCAGACCACGCCGAGGCAATCGGGCGGGAGTGCTTGCGCGCAACCCGGCCACCCACCTCCCCGACCCCGCGCACCGCCTCGAGACCGTCCGCAACTGCATGAACGAGGGCAAGGCCGCCCTCCAGGCGATGAGTCCCGCCCCGGTGCTCGCGATGAGCGCCCTCGGGCCGCCCGCTCGGACGGGCGATGCGGTGTCAGTGGGCGTCGCGGAAGGCTTGGACGATATCGGCGCGAATCCGGCCCCGGGAGGGCATCTCGTAGCCGTGTCCTCTCGCCCACTCCCGGATCATCTTGACCTCGCCCGTCCCCGGAGTCGACCCGCTCGGGTCCGCGACCCGATTCGAGCGGTGCTTCCTGCCTCCGACCCTCCGGGAGTGCGCGATGTAGTAGTCGAGGGCGCCGCGGAACTCCTTGGCGTGCTCGTCCTTCAGGTCGATCTCGTACTCGACCCGATCAACCGCGTAGTGAATGCTCTCCCCCGCGTCGCCGAACACGGTCCCGTCGATATCGTCCACCAACTCCACCACAGCCCTGCGCGCCACGGATTTCACTCCCACCGTCATCGATACGATGACGAAACAACAGTACTCGCGCCGCACAACGCATCGCTGCTAGCTACGCTAGCTAAGATTGCTTCGCACCAAAATGTCGGCGATCAGTCTCGTCGTCGCACGGCGCCCTGCCATCGTTTGCGAGCGGCCGCCGCCGGAATCCTTCGAGGATCCTCATCAACGGCACCAACCCGACTTTTTGCCAGGCGATCCCCAACGCACGCGACCCCTCGCCGCTTTCGTCACTGTGATGCATTCGAGCGTCGGTCGCCGTACCGCCCCTCCGATCGCCGCCGACCGATGACCGACCCATGCAGCCGCAGAAGCACTCACGGCCTACCTGTGCGGCATCATCGGCATCCGACGGGCCGGATACACGGAGGGCTGCCGCAACCCCCTGTGTCCACCTCCGCCTGTGCACACTGCCACTCCCCCGTGCAGGGGTTCCGCCGGCGTAGTGCGGCCCAGCCCCATCCAAGGCGCTCGGGCGTCCGACCAGCAGACGAATCGGACGACCCGGCACCGCCAGCAGTCGCCGGAGCGTTCGGGCCCGGGGACCGCGGGAAAGCTCGGCGGTTTCGCGACGGGAACCGCGACCGTCTCCTGCTTCGGTGGCACGGCGCCGTTCGTCTTCACCGGCAGCGTGGCGGTGACGTAACCCAGTTCGGTCGGTCCCCGGGGCACGGTCTCCGGCTGCTTCGTCCACCGGCCGGGGTCGGTCTACCCGGCGGATCCTGGCGTGCTCGGGTCGGCGGTGAGGTCGTCGGTGTCGGCGAAGACCAGGCGGCGACCGTCGTCGAGGGCGATAGCCCACCGGTGCACCGGCGCCCAGGCATGCCCGCGCTCCTCGGTGTCGGTCAGCTCGGCGTAATCCTCGATGATCCGACCGGTCTGCGCCGGCACAGCCGGCCGGCGCACCAGCACCCGCGCGCCCGCGCCGAGCGGCCCGGGTTCGGGGCTCGGACTGTGATCCTTCTTCTCGGGCATCGGTCTGCGCCTTCCGCTCGGCTACCCGTCTGGATCATAAGCACCTCACCGACGAAACCCCATGCGAGGCGCTGCCAAGGGGCTGAGCGATCGACAACGATCCGGGCTCGGGTGATTGCGCCCCGGCCAACGGCGGCTCCCATTGCTCGCTCGGCGGGTTGCCGGAGCATCCCGCGGCCGCGGCAGGGTGCCGATGAGCATCAGCGCACCGCCCTCCCGGACTCGACCGCACCGTCCGCGGCACCCGGACCCTGATCCACGACCCGCACCAGAACGGCATCGGAATCCGATGCCGATGCCGCCCAAGGCTCTCCGGGCGCGATCCCCTCGCCGCCGCCGGTCGGTCCTCGCTGTCGCAGAGGAGAATGGTCTCACCCTCGAGGAGTCGGATCAGAGCCTCGGACACCTCTTCTGCAGGCTCCGGCTTCTCCTGGGCGAGGAAGACGCCCGCCCGGGCCTGCAGTGGGTGTAAACAACGGGGGAATGAGGTACCCGCAGGCAGCGGCCGATCCGAGGGGAGCAACGGTGTTCGAGAGGTTTACCGACCAAGCGCGGCGCACCGTCGTCCTGGCTTCCGACGCGGCCCGGGCCCACCACCAGGACTATCTCGGAACCGAGCACCTCCTGCTGGGCCTCCTCCGCGAACGTGACGGCGCGGCGGCGCGAGCGCTGAAATCGTTCGGCGTGTCGGCGACCGTCATCGACAGCCGACTCACCACCGGTCACGGCGAGCAAGCCCGACCCGAGCACATCCCGTTCACCCGGCACGCCAAACGGATCCTCGAACACAGCCTGCGGGAAACTTCCCTGCTCGGCCACGACCGCATCGGCACCGAACAGATCCTCCTCGCCCTCATCGACGACCGCGAATCCACCGGCGCACGGTTGCTCGGCGAGGTCCTACCGGTGGACGCCGACCAACTGCGTCAGCACATCCTCCGAGAAGTCACCGAGCACCGGCTCACCGCCGAGCTGGGGCCATGGCCGACACACGTCACCAACCTCAGGTTGACCGACGCCGAACATGCCTTGTGTGTAGCCGCGGCCGCCGCGGCGGGCCAGCCCCTCGAGGCGTGGATGCGAGACCGGATCCTCGACGCGGCCCGTGCCGGCGGCGCGGGTACCGAATAGGGCCTGCGCCTCGGGCGAGACCGCGCGCCCGGACGCCGCTGCGGGTCCTCGGCACCAATTTCCACTGCGGTGAGGCCGGCCCGTCGGGATTCGGCCCCTGTGACGGCGTCACCGGAGCCCGGGCCGGCGTTACGATCGGAGCATGGGACCGGGCGCCCGGGTGCGAGCGCTGATGCGGGCCGCCTATCGACTTGTTCGTTTCCCGTTCCGCCTGGTCGACGACGTGGTGCTGCCGGTGATCTTCGACGAGGACGCGCCGGTGCGGCGGGCGTACGGGCAGTTCCTCCGCGACTGCGACAGTGCCGCGGTGTACCTGCTGGCCGACGACACGGCGACGGTCCGTGCCACCCTCCTCCGTCGACGCAGCGCCTTTCGAGACGCGATCGCCCGCCACCCCAGTAGCATCCACACCGAATCCGAAGTCGTGATGGAACACCACCGGGCACGCTTCCGCGAACGCCGCCGCGCTACCCACCCACCCGGCAACTCGACGACCCTCCCACCCCGGTAACAGCCCCCGGGACCGAGGCATGTGACGGAAATCGGATGCGCTGCGCCGGCGCCGCCGAGAACACCCACGTCGACCACGCGGGCGGGGTCAAAGCGTCACGACCCCAATTCGATCTGGTCCTGCAGCGGCTGCGCGATGACGACGTCCTGGTGATCACCCGGCTGGACCGGCTCGGACGGTCGATGCTGTCGAGTTCCAGCGCGAGCTGATCTGGCGAACACTCGCGACGGGCTGGCCGCCGCCCGTGCCCGCGGCCGCAAGGGTGGACGGCACTCGAAAACTCAGCCCCGACCAGATCGAACTCGCGCAACGCCTTTACGATGCCGGGGAACACAACGTCGCGCAGATCTCCGGCATGCTGAAAGTGCCGCGCACCGCCATGTACGGGCACCTGAACAAGCGACCCCGCAACGGGGCGGACACGCTGCAGGTCACGGAGGTCGCAGCGACTGCCGCAATCGCGCGAACCTCCCGATCGTGCCCCCCACGTGCGGACACGAGCCGACCACTCGGGCCGAGGCCGTCCATCAACGCGCCGACCTCGCCGTCATCTGGCTCCGTCCGGACCCGCACGGTTCCGGTCACCTGATCAGTCAAAGTCAGTGCCGCCATTGCGAACCCGACCAACAGGCATTCGACATCGCCTGCACCATGTGGCGACGGTCTCATTCGCACCGATGCACTCGCTGAACTCCCGCAGCCGGAGGTGCTTACCCGAGCGGGTTCAACGGTGGCTCATCGCCGCCGAATGGGCCACCACTCCGACCCTGCTCTGCCCGCAGATTGGAAGAACATCGATAGAGCCCCGTGGAGTGGTGTAAATCGTTGAGCGCGTGGCGCTGTGATTGCGGTGATCATACCGTAAGGGCGGTGGATTCCTCCTTCTTCGCGGGGATGTCGGCGTGCCCGGCCGAGGATTCCGGCTCGGGGGCGCGCAGTTGTGCCATCGATTCCTCGGATAGGTAGCGGCGGTCACCGACCTGCCATTCCTCGTGGGTTTCGATGAGCACACAGGTCGCCAACCGGAGCAGCGCCGCGGGGTTGGGGAAGATCCCCACCACGTCGGTGCGGCGCTTGACCTCCCGATTGAGGCGTTCGAGGGGGTTGGTCGACCACACCTTGCACCAGTGCGGTTTGGGGAAGTCCGCGAACGCGGTGATCTGCTCCTTGCAGTCGGTCAACATCGTTGCCACCGCGGGAAACTGGGGTTCGAGCATGGCCGCGACGGTGTCCACCTGTTGCCGCACATCTTTCCCGGTGGGTTGGCTGA
The DNA here is from genome assembly GCF_900105905.1 of Rhodococcus koreensis. GTDB lineage: Bacteria > Actinomycetota > Actinomycetes > Mycobacteriales > Mycobacteriaceae > Rhodococcus_F > Rhodococcus_F koreensis. The sequence continues at coordinate 675,954 of NZ_FNSV01000005.1, forward strand.
AGATGGTGCGGATGGCGGCGGCGACCATCTCCGCCTGCCCCTTGGGGACACGGGCGAGAACGTTGCGCAGGAAGTGCACCCGACACCTCTGCCACGCCACCCCGAGCAGCACGGTGTCGATCGCAGCCCGTAGACCGCTGTGGTGGTCGGAGATGACCAGCTGAACCCCATGCAGGCCGCGTGCGCGCAGACTCCGCAGGAACTCGGCCCAGAACGCCTCGGTCTCGCTGTCCCCGACCGCGCAGCCCAGGACCTCGCGTCGCCCGTCGGCGGCCACTCCGGTGGCGATCACCACCGCCTGTGAGACCACCGCAGCTCCTCGCCCTCCGCGCCTGCCACCGGCACGGGCCTTGCAGTAGGTGGCGTCGAGGAACACGTACGGAAACTCCTGTCCGCCCAGCTCACGGGTGTTGAAGGCGGTCACCTCCTCGTCCAGGTCGGCGCAGATCCGCGAGACCTCGGACTTGGAGATTCCGGTGTCCGATCCGAGAGCGGTGACGAGGTCGTCGACCTTGCGGGTCGACACCCCGTGCACGTAGGCCTCCATGATCACCGCGTGCAGTGCACGGTCGACGCGCCGGCGGGGCTCGAGCAGCGACGGGAAGAACGATCCGGACCGCAGCTTGGCGATCTTGACGTCCAGGTCGCCGCTGGTGGTGGTGACCGTCTTCGTTCGGGTGCCGTTGCGGCTGGTGGTGCGCTCGTCGGTGCGTTGGTAGCGGTCGGCGCCGATGCGGGCGGTGGTCTCGGCCTCGATCAGTGCCTGCAGGATCGTGGTCAGCAATGTCCGCATCACGTCGCCGCCGTCGGCGGTGCGCAGTGACTCGGTCAGGGCGAGTAGGGCAGACTGGTCCAGGGCCATCGCGTGGCTCCTCTCGTGGAAACTTTGGTCGGTTTCTCACAGAGCCTCACGCGGTGGCCCGTCCTCATGAGGGACCGACACGCCCGGTCACCCTCGGGCCTTCCGGATTTACACCACCCGAGGGGACTCAAACAGAACAATCTTGCGTCGCCGGCTTCGTGAAGGCCCGACCTCACTGAAACGAATAAGCAGCATTCGAACAATGGATCTCCACCAGCAAAATTTGGATTCGTGCACCGGGTGCTGCCACGCAACGAAATCTTGCCGCGCAACGACCGACAACGCGTTGTGCGCCCGCACCGCGTCGGCAATCGACCTCGGCCCCGCCTCCGATCGCACGATGGGGTTGCGTCGCAGCGTGTGGACGGACGTTGGACATGCAACCGGGTGGCGCCGACATCGGCTTCTCCGGTATACCTCACAAACAGGGTATTCGGTTTTGTTATCTGAAACGAGTCGTAACCGATACCCGACGCCGATAGAAGAAACATTCCCGAGGTGGCGGATCCGTCTCGACGGCTCCGCTGCGTGGGAACGGAAGGAACCACAGTGCTGTCCGTAGGACCCTCATCGCTGCCGCCCACCGAGGGGACCGCCCCCGGTGCCGGGGTCTGGCGGGAGGACGCCGCGTGCCGCGGCATCGAATCGTCGGTGTTCTTCTCTCCGGACGGGGAACGCGGTCAGGCCCGGGCCCGACGCGAAGAACGGGCCCGGCGGATCTGCGAGGACTGCCCCGTGCTCAGCCGGTGCCGCGACCACGCCCTGGCCACGGGCGAACCCTACGGAATCTGGGGCGGCATGACCGAGACCGACCGCAGACGGCACGCCCGCCGGCTACGCCGCGGCGAGTACCGGCCTCTCACGCCGCGGCACGCGCGACCGGAGTCCGGCGGAACCGGGGACGCGGCTCCTGGTACCTAGCACTAACGGCCTTCTGGTAACCATTCGGGACGAGCGCGGAGGCCCGGCGACCGGCGGAGTGCACGATGATGATGCGTATGCGGATGAAGTTTCACGAGCAGCTCGACGACCTGACCGACCGGCTGGCGTCGATGTGCCATCTGGCCGGGGAGGCCATCGAGGTGGCCACCGACTCCCTCGTGCGGGCGGACCTTCCGCAGGCGGAGCTGGTGTTCGACCTCACCGAGCAGATCGAGCAGTTACACGGTCCGTGCGAGGAGCAGGCGCTGGCGCTGTTGGCGTTGCAGGCCCCGGTGGCCCGGGACCTGCGCCAGGTCGTCACCGGGGTGCATCTCGTGTCGGATCTGAGCCGAATGGGCGGGCTGGCGCAACACGTCGCCGAGAGCGTGCGCCGCCGGCACCCCGACCACGTCGCCTCCGGGGAGGCGGAGGAATTGCTCGCCCGGATGGGGCGGGTGGCGGGCGAGTTGGCCCGAGGCGCCGAACAGGTCCTCCGCACGCATGATCCCGAGCTGGCCGCGGAGCTCGGCAGGCGCGACGACGAGCTCGACGACCTGCACCGGCGACTGCTCACCCTGATCCAGGACCCGGCCTGGACCGGCAGCATCACCGCCGCGGTCGATGTCACCCTGCTCGGGCGCTTCTATGAACGCTTCGGCGACCACACCGTCGTGGTCGGGCGCCGGGTGATCTTCCTCGTCACCGGCGAACAGCTGAGCCCATAGACGGACACACACTCGGGAGGCGCGGTGGTGGTGTCCGCGGGCGGGGCGCCCTGCGGCGGACACCCGAGATGTCCGACCCGCCCGCCCGCCGCAACCTCGTCGGCAGCAGCACCGGTGACGAGTCGATCCGCGGCATTGCGGTGGGCCGCGGGGCGCGCGTAGATTGAGATTCGCGGATCGAGAGACTTCATCGGTAACGGTGAAAAACTCGAGAAGCAGAGATCCGGCCGAGAATGCGAAAGCATTCCCGGCCGAACCCCTGTCTGGGGCATGTCCCGTGACTTCCCGGTGTTCAGTACTCGGGGACGTTCGCCACCCTTCCGCCTCGGCACGCGGCACAACGTCGGACAAAGATGACGGCGATGTCGCTCGTGGATCACGCACAGCACGGTGGAGGATCCCGCCCTAGCTCCTAGCCGGTCGTGTCCGGGAACGCCGCCGGCGGCGGCCCCCTTCCCGCGTGAACCGAAGCTCCGCGACAGGTGATCCCGGCGACGGCGGAGATCACTGGTCTGCCGGCCGTGCGCCGTCGGGTCGTTCCGTCCGGCCGCCGGTAGGTCGAGCGAGCCTCCGCCGTCGGTGCGACACCTGCGGGCTCGTGCCGGGAGGGGGTGGGAGGGTTCATCGCATCGGGATCGGGTACGCCCGCTCCATGGTCACCGAACAGCAACCCCACCGGCATCCACCGCGGTCGAGCGAGTTCCCCGACCCCCGGGCGACGGATGCTCGGGAGGAGGAGCTACAGCAAACCCTGGTACGGGTGGTGAAGCTCCTCTCGGCCAATGGGATCCGGTTCGCCGTGGCCGGCGACTGCGCCGCACACCTGCTCGGCGGGCCACCCGCCGAGCAGGACGTGACCATCGTCCTCACACCAGACGATACGCAGCGCGCAGCCGAGGCCTTGGCCACCGCCGGAATGCGGGCCGCCGGGCGACGCGAGGACCGGCTGAACACGGTCTATGACGGCGACACCCCGGTCGAGCTGGTGTTCGGTCGCCCGCACTCCGTCGCGGTCACCGGGCGTCTGCTGGACCGGGCCTCATCGGTGCAGATCGGGAGCGCCGCGGCCCCGGTGATCGCTGCCACCGATCTGATGACCGACAAACTTCACGAACTCGGCACGCATCGGTGCGACTTCGTGCCGATGGTGCAGCTCGCCCGGGCCCTGGGCGAACGGGTCGACTGGCCGGCCGTCGCCGACACCACCGCCGACTCACCCTATGCACGCGCCTTCCTCGGGCTCGTCACGGATCTGTCGATCGCGGCGGCGACACCCCCCACCGCGGGTGGAGGCCCGCGGTCGTATCCGACGACCCGACCATCGGGCCCCGGGCCGGAACCCACGGTCCGATGAGCAGCGCGGGCCACGGGGAGGGGGTGCAATGGTGTTCGAGTCGCAGGGCCCCGACCTGTGGCGGTCGGTGTTCGAGCGGGCCACGGACCTGGTGATGGTGTCGGACTTCGCCTCCGGCCGCATCCTGTCTCTCAACCCGGCGGGAATCCGGTTGGTGGGCCTGCGCGACGACACGGACGCCCGCGCCCGGACCACCGCCGAATTCCTCACCGACGCCGGGCTGGCCCAGACCCCCGCGGTAGAGGCCGCCCTGACCCGCGACGGGCACTGGGAGGGGACCAGCGAGCTGCGGCACTTCGGCACCGGGGCGCCGATCCCGGTGTCCGTCTCCACCCTTAGCGACAAGCACGGTGACCTGCACGAGTCGGCCGCCACCGTCTGCAGGAGCCGGTAGCAGTCCAGCAATGCGGTGGCCGGGCTTTGACGGACGGGGTCACGCGGGAGGTCGGTGCGCCGGTGTCGGTGCCCTGGTGTGCAGTAGTCATGTCGATCCCTCATACCCCGTTCGCGCACTGATTCATGTCGCACGAAGTCGCCGCATCCGCAGAACGTGCCTGCACAGCGATTGGTCGCGGCGCCCTGGTCGTCGCCTTCCCGGTAGTCGTCCTCGTTCGTCGCCACCGGTAACCTTTCGCTCGAGCCCGGACGTAACTCGTGCCCCGCCAATTCTTTTCGTCTTCGGGCAAGGGGTAGGTCCGCCGGGATCAGGGACGCAGTGCCACCGTCGGGCCGGAGAGTTTTCGGAGGGAGCCAAGCGGAGGGAGAAAAGCCTTCGGAGCCCTTGTGCCCGCCGCATGCGCCGGCGGTTGCGCGCAGGACCGGCCCGGCGAGACTCGGAAGCCGGAAGGAGAAACAAATGGCTCATTTGCAGGGCGCAGCACAGCGGAGCTCGATCCGGGGGACACCGGAGGCGACCTCGCCCGGGCCGAAGGACCGCGGCCGTCGAAGGTGGGCATACAGACGAAAGTCCGGGCATTAATATGCCCCGACGTCGGGGGGTGACGCCGGGGCGGGGGTTCCGAGAATCGAATGGGGGGAGGAGTCCCGGAACTGCGCACAGAGTACACAGCGCGACCGACATGAGACCGTGCGGCCACGGTCCCGCGGTCGGTGTCTCGGAAACGGTCGATAACCGTAGTCGGCGATACCGCGTCTTTCATGTAGCCCACGTGGTGTTTCGGTGCCGATGGTGCGTTGTGGAGGGATCTCGCCGTGCGGGTGATGCGGGTAGCTTTTTCGGGCGATGTGCGCGGCGACATCGTGGCGCTGGTCAGCCGGTGAACCAGCGACGGCGGCGGGTGGCGGCGAACTCCGCCTTCTCCCGGGCGAGTTCGACCGAGGGCCCGAAGAACGGCGCGACCGGGGTAGGACCGGAAAGGAAGTCCGCATCCACCTTGCCGACCAGCCCGTCCCCGAACTCGATGTAGCAGGTGCCCCGGCCACGGTATTTCTCCGGCGCAGGTGATCCGTGCAGGTGCGCGGCGATGCCGGCGGCGACGGTGCGGGCGGCGTCCTCGGCGAAGACGCCGGCCCGGGGAACGGGCGCGTCGGCGCAGTCCCCGATCGCGTAGACCCCCGGGTACCGGGTGGCGAGGGTGCGCGGGTCGACGGCGACCCAGCCGTCGGTGCCGCCCTCGGTCAGTCCCGATGCCTCGACGACCGCCGGCACCCGATGCGTCGGGATCCCGATGAACAGGTCGTAGGCGAGGTCACCGGTGCGGGTGGCCGCCACATGCGCGGCCGGGTCCAGCGCGTGCACCCGCAGGCCCGGCGAGTACGCGATGTCGCGGTCGGCCAGCGCGTCGACGAGCGCGGACGAGGTGTCCGCGGACACCGGGATCGGCGAGTCCATCGGGCTGAGCACATGGATACGGGTGCTCTCCCGGACTCCACGCCGGGTCAGCTTCTCGTGCAGGAGCATCGCGCCCTCATAGGGTGCCGGTGGGCACTTGAACGGGACACTGAGGATCGCGAGCAGCACGGTCCCGCCGGTAAAGCTCTCGAGCCGCTCCCGCAACCGGCAGGCCCCGTCGATGGAGTAGTACTCGTGCCCGTCCTCGACGAAACCCGGGGTGGCGGCCGGGTCGTAGTCGGCGCCGAGCGCGACGACGAGGATGTCCGGCTGGTATTCGGACCGGTCAGTGACCACGCGCCGGGTGTGTGGGTCGATCGAGGTCACCGCCTCCCGGCGGAACTCGACACCCGGCCGGGTGAGGTCGGCGTACGGAATTCGGACCGCCTCGGGCGCCTGGTCGTGGAACAGGATGTCCATCTTGGAGAAGCCGAAGGTGAACGCGTCGTTCCGGTCGATCAGCACGACCTGGACCTCGCCGGCCAGCGACTCCGACAGGCAGGCGGCCAGCTCCAGCCCGCCGAACCCGGCGCCGAGGATCAACACGGTCCGCATGTTCCCAGTATTCCCCGGTCGGGGCGGTCGCGGGCGAATCGAGATCCCGCCCGGCGGCAATGCCGACGCGAGGACGCCCGGAGCGGTGCCCCGCGTAGTCCGTCGACGCACTGACTGCACACCACCGAACGCCGATCGGTCATCGGTTGCACCACCGAACTAGCGGCCACCCGATTCCGCACCGAGCATCGGTCCGTCGAACACATTGTCCGCAACGCAGATCTGCAGGCCACCGACGGACTCGAGTGGACGACTAAAGATATCGGTCGTTTCTGACGCACTGATCCGTGACCCACATCAATTCGAATGCAAACAATGCTCGGCATGGCAGGGTCAGATGTCTCAAGCAAGTTGAAGTCGATGGCCGGTGCCTATCTCCCTGATGCAGCGCCTCGGCGCTGGTGCGGTGCCTCAACACTGCTCGAATGAGAGACAATCCGAAGCAGTGTATAACTATGCAGAATTCGTGCCGCTACGCTCGGACCTCCTGTCAAACAGGACCAACCAGTCTTGACCTTTCGCCGATCAGCGGCGGACGATTGAGGTTCCTAGATTTCCACCCATCTACCCGCCGGAATCCGCGGCCCCACCGCACTACGTCCAGCAAGACCACAGCTTCACGACGGCCGGCGTGTACGTCGGTTGAAGAGTCGATTCGAAAGGCAACCTCACATGGGCAGCACGGACCTCATCACCTACTTGAACTACATGTCTACCTGGGAGACCGAATCAGAGGAAAACATCGACGGCATTATTTCCGAGCAGGCTCTCTTTGTAAATCTGGGAGAATTCGATTCAGACACGGCGGTCAACGCCGAATTCACGACGCTGTACGACTTGTCGTGCGAGGTGCGTGACCTGACCGTTGCGGAGGACGCTACCCAGATTGCCGCCGACGGAGCCGCGGTAGCTGCAATCTGGTCTTTCGGACTTGGGATGGCAGCGTTCGCCGCTCTCGAAGCTGCCGAGATCATTCAGCAAAAAGTTATTTCATCGAAGTCCACCGACCTCAACAATAAGCTGACATCGGCCGACGCTGACATCTCCGCTCAAATCAAAAACTCGCAGGTGAGTGATTACGTCGCTAAATACAAGCAAAACAACAATCTGATTGCGAGCAAGGCTCCGGTGGGCCTCGACACGCGAACATGTCGCGGCCTTCTACTGCAATTCTTAGCGGAGGTGCAGAGAAACACGACGTTGAATGTTGGGACATTCAAGCAGTACGCCGAGTCCGCGCGGCGTCTATACAACAGCGACGAGATAAACGCGGTCTACGATGCTTTGGATACGCTGAATCTCAGTCAAAAGACTGATGCCGACGTCAAGAAATTCATGGACTTTCTGGCGGGTTGGAATTTCCCCGGTAAGCCCGAGATATCCATGGTCCAAAATGCGTGCATCGCGATTATGTTTTATAAATTGAAAATTGCGAACGACACCATTAAGGCACAAGCAGAAGCTGCCGGCCTTCCTGTGGAGGAAGTAGACGCCACCGCTTTTGGCGCCATGGATGCTGTCGGCAAGTTCATCGCGGTTGTCGCAGTCGTCATGTCGGTAGCGGACGTTGTGTTTGAAATCCTGGACATCGAGAACGTAGTCACACAGTGCGACAAGATGTGCGATCAACTGAACGGTCCCATTAAGCAAAGCTACCTCGACTACTTTAACGGAATAAAAACGTCAGCGCGTGCATACAAGGCGGCAATCCAGCCCGACTCTGGCAATAGTGCCGGACGCGACATCCAGCAGATGCAGAGTCAAATACAGCAGTGGGGCTCGATCACCCAATTCGGGATCCAGATCTCAGAGATCACGGGTACGGCAGATAATCCCGATCAGAAAAGCGGAACAGCAACCAAGACGGACCACGGGTTCTCGGGCTACAACGGGAGCTGGGAAATCGGAAACTGGGGAGACACGCTCAGATTCACCAACTAGTGCGGCTACACCGAACTGCTCATCATCGACGAGGCCGACCGCCTGAAAGCCACCGGCCTCGAACAGCTTCGGGACTTCGTCGACCGCCACCACCTGGGCCTGATCCTGGTCGGCATGCCCGGACTGGAACGCTACCCCCAGCTCTACAGCCGCATCGGCTTCGCCCACCAATACCGGCCGCTGAGCGATGACGACCTCGCCTTCGTGCTCGAGCGCCACTGGAACCGGCTCGGCCTGGCGCTCAACGCCGACGACTTCACCGACGCCGATCCCTCCGCGCGATCGACGCGACCCCATCGTGGCAACCTGATCGATCGGATATCCCGCTCTACGTTGTCGAACATGCACACCGCCTCCTCCGAGTTCGAGGTGATGTCTACCGATCCGAAAGGGCATCCGTGCCGAAGGAGCCGCGCGTGTCGCCCGGTAGTCCGGTCAACAGATCACCGCTGAGCCCGCGTGCGCTCGTCAGCGCTGGAGGTCCGGCTCGTCTTGTTCGGCTCCGAGTTGCCGGCGGAGTGCGTGGGCTCGAACTGCGGTGATACGCACGGCGCAGCGGGTCGGGGTCGCAGCATGTCATCGAACGCGTCCTGACATCCGGTGCACACGTCGCCGGGTTCGACGACTGGGAAGTCGCAGGTGGGGATAGTGCACGAGGTGAAGAGGTCGAGCTGAGGAAGTGGGTTTTCGGGCTCGGTCATGGTGGTCGTTCTCTCCTTCTGGGTGGAGCGCCCCGGGCAGATAGTTGCTGCCCGGTGCGCTCGTTGTTCGGCGGGTCGGGATGTGGCCGTCAGGATGTGTCGGCCGGACGTCGAATTAGCGGGCTTCGGCCACCTGGGCGCTGGCCGCGGCGGCGGCGGCGGCGAGGTCGATCGTCACCTTCTCCAGCGCGGTCCGCGGCACAGTCCAGTACCGGCCGTCTTCGCCGCCCAGTTCTGCGATCTTCACCTTGGCGCCGTTGGCCAGGACCACGAACAGCGTCTCCGGGTCGATATTGCGGGCCCGCTTCACCCGGACCGTGGAGCCGGTCGACAACGGCGCGACCGCGATGTCGGCTTCGCCAGCAGTTCCGCGGGGGCGGGCACCAGCACCTGCGGTTGCGCCCGCACTCCGGGTCCGACACCGTCGAGTGGCGTGAGTTCGTAGTTCACCTTCAGCCGGCGGACCACCTCGAAAACGCGGCCGTTCATGTCCTTGTTCGCGACCACGGGGTCGATGATCACGCGGTCACCGGCCTGGAAGATGTTCTTCGACATAGCTTTCCGTTCTCCTTCGATGAGGGGTGTGTGGTGTGGGTGGTTATGCGGGGATCCAGGTCACGCCCCGGTCTCCGATGAGAGCGACCCTCCCCGCCGGTGCGCCGCCGGTGTACTGGTGCAGGGCCGTGCGGGCGCGGGTGACCGCGCAGCCGAGTGCGTCGGGCGAGTCGCCGAGTGCCTCGACGCTGGCTTCGCCCAGTGCCAGGGCGACCGAGTCACCCTGCGTGTCGTACAGGCCGACGGTCCAGCCCGTAATGGGTTCACCGGTCGTCAGTGCGGGATCGCCGTTGGTGGTGGCGAGGAGGTAGATCGATCGGCCGTCGGGGGCGTAACCCGCGTCGCCGGTGAGGGCGTAGCAGTTGCCACCGGTCGAGGTCACCTCGGGATCGGCGACCTCGACCGCCGCCTCCACCGACCCCGGCTCGTCCCGCACGACCAACGCAAAACGCCACCGACCGATCCGCCTCGCTCGGCATCCGCCGAACGAGCTGCCCGATCGCGGTATCGACATCCAACCCCGGCGCGGTCGTCACACCCTTGACCTCGACGTAGACCCGACGACCGTTCTTCTCGGCAACAATATCGACGAAATCCACCTCGGTACGCACCGTCCACCCCTGAGACGACAACCACCCCGCGAACGCCTCGACCACGCGAGCCTCGTCACCTCTCACACGAAACACGGTAAGCCGGAAACCACAGTTCCGAACAACACCCGGCGAGAAACACATTCGGTGCGGCTATGCCACGATTCAGGCATGCCCCGGCAGATGCCAAGCGGTGAGGTCGACGTCAACGGATCACCCCTTCAGGACCTCATCCGCGCCATTCATGTAATCGACTGACCGCTAGTGGCATTCATGTACACGATGTCTGACGTCACTCAGAACCGGCCATGAAGCACGTTCACACTCGGCGCGCTGGGACCGGCACTGACCGCCACGTCCTCGGATCATCGATCCGCGATGGTCTCCACCGGACGCGTAGCGCAACCGTGTCCCGAACCTGAGGCCGGAACGCATCCACGGGCGGCGGCAACCACCTATCATTCTCCCCTGTGTCGGCCGGGTGTCCGCCCGGTCGAATCCGGGTTCGGGGCGGAGCGGTAGGAGCTCGGATCGATGGTCAGGTCTTCGGTGTCGGCGAAGACCAGCCGCCCGTCGTCAAGCGCGACCGCCCACCGATGCACCGGCGCCCACGCGTGCCCACCACCGCCCGGGTCGGTCACCGCCGCATAATCCTCGACCACCTCACCGGTGAGATCGGCCGCGGTGCTCCTGCGGACCAGCACCCGGACACCGATCGTCAACGCCGGGCCACCGACCGGCCGGCTGCCACTGTTTCGGGCCATGTTGATGCACCTCTTCGCCCGGAGACTCCCGAGATCGAGCATAAGCTCCGACCGGCCCGGGACGCGACCCGACCGACGCCACGACTGAGGACTACCGATCGATGTCGAGGCTGGCCATCGGTAGCATGGTTACCGGCGTATCCTGCAGATTCGCCATCGGGGATGGAATCTGGCCGCGACTGAATAAATACCGCTGATGACACAGGTGAGGATTTCGAGACCAGGGGTGAGGTCGTGTGCTCGGCACCTCGTCGGCATCCTCGTCGGCATCCTCGTCCTCGCTTCTTGCGCCACACCCGATCCCCTCACTCCGACGGTCTCGGGCACCTACACCACACGTCCGATGACGAACGGTGCACAGATCATCCCGCCCACAAACAGTCCGCCGCCGGAACCACCGCTCCCCGAGTCGTGCGGGGCGCTCGCGAGCCTGCGGCCCGGCCCGCAGCCCCCGCCCGGGCAGATGCCGCCCGGTGGGTCACTCGCCGAGATCGCGGCACGCGGCCGGTTGATCGTCGGTGTCGACCAGAACACCAACCTCTTCAGCTTCCGCGACCCGACCACGGGCACCCTGCAAGGGTTCGAGATCGACCTGGCGAGGGAGATCGCCCGGGACGTCTTCGGCGATCCGACCAGGATCGAGTTCCGGCTGCTCAACTCCCCCGGCCGATTCTCCGCACTCGAGCACAACGACGTCGACGTCGTCATCCACGGCTTCTCGATCACCTGCGACCGCGCCCAACTCGTCGGGTTCTCCACCGAGTACGTCCGCGCCTTCCAACGCATTCTCGTTCCGCAGGGTTCCGACATCACCGGGCCGGCGGACCTGGCCGGAAAGCGGGTCTGCACCTTCATCGACACCACCTCACTTGGCACCGTCCAACGCGTCGCACCGGATGCCACGATCATCGCGGTCCCCGATTGGGACGACTGCCTCGTCACCATGCAGAAACGGCAAGCCGACGCGACCAGCACCTCCGACTCGATCCTGGCCGGGCTCGCGTCCCAGGACCCCCATTTTCAGATCGTAGGGCCACGACTGGAGTCAGAAGAGCACTGGGCGATCGGTGTCAACAAGTACAAGGACGACCTGGTGCGGTTCGTCAACGGCACCCTCGACCGCATCCGCGCGGACGGCACCTGGATGCGCATTTACGACCGATGGCTCGCCCCTCTGCTCGGACCCGTCGCGGGCCCACCCCCGGCGACCTATCGCGATTGAGCGGCAACGAATCTTCGCATTGCCGCAGACGGCAACGGTGGATGTTGCCGAATAGCGGAATCCGCACTCTCCCTTGAAATGCCAACGAGGTGGGTCACTGATCTCTGGCGTCACCGTCACCCTGACCGGGTACGACCCTTTACTGCGAAGCGTCCATGGAAAGGAAATCGACGAGGAAATGAAGCCGCCGACGCCGGGGAAGGCGTGACCGGCTTCATTGATGTTGCACCCGGGTTATCGACGGTCAGTCGGGGCTGCCCCGCCGACCCCTCGAACCAGCGGGGTTGATGTCGCCTCGGGCAGTGCCGCTGCCGGTCTCGGCGGCTTCGCACAACCACAGCCGGGCACCGGATACGCCGGAACGGCCAGTCGCGATCACTGAGATTTGATGTGCGCCCGTTCCGGGTTGCCCAAAGGTCCCGTGAATTCCGAACGGACAATCCATACCCGGCAAACCGGACAAGCTTCGCGCAAGGTGCTCGATTCCTTGACCTGCGAATGTGATCCACAATACACTGTAGTCGACAACTGATGTATCAGACGCATTTCAGTGGGACGCCGGTGTCGCCGCATTGCTCGGAACTGCCCGTTCTGCGCCGAGGAACGCAGAATGCACGCTCGGGTTCGATGATGAAGGAATCGCGCTATGGGTGCAGCACCCGCGTTGAAGAAGGGCTCAGCGAACGGCAGCTGAGAATGATCGCCATCGGGGGTGTGATCGGTGCAGGTCTGTTCGTCGGCTCGGGCGTGGTGATCCACGCGACCGGACCGGCCGCGTTCATCCCGTACGCACTGTGCGGCTTTCTCGTCATCATGGTTATGCGCATGCTGGCCGAGATGGCGGTGGCCCACCCGTCGACCGGATCGTTCGCCGACTACGCTCGAAACGCCCTCGGCGGCTGGGCGGGCTTCTCCGTCGGCTGGCTCTACTGGTACTTCTGGGTGATCATCGTCGGATTCGAGGCGATCGCCGGGGCCAAGATCGTCCAGTACTGGATACCCGGTATCCCGCTGTGGCTGTGCTCGCTCGTCCTCCTGGTGGCGATGACGATGACCAACCTGTTCTCCGTCTCATCGTTCGGTGAGTTCGAATTCTGGTTCGCCGGCATCAAGGTCACCGCGATCATCCTGTTCCTCGGCATCGGCGCCGCCTACGTCTTCGGCCTGTGGCCGGGCAAGTCGGTGGACTTCTCCAACCTGGCCTCCCACGGCGGCTTCTTCCCGAACGGGGCATGGGCGATCACGGCCGCCATCGTCACCGTCATCTTCTCGATGACCGGGGCCGAGGTCGCCACGATCGCCGCGGCCGAATCCAAGGATCCCGAACGCGCGGTCGCCAAGGCCGCGAACTCGGTCATCGCGCGCATCGCGCTGTTCTACGTCGGGTCCATCTTCCTGCTCGTGACGATCGTGCCATGGAACGACGACACCGTCGCGGCGTCACCCTTCGTTGCCGCGTTCACCAAGATGGGCCTGCCGTACGCGGACCACATCATGAACGCCGTGGTGCTGACCGCGGTGCTGAGTTGCCTCAACTCCGGCATGTACACCGCCTCGCGCATGCTCTTCGTACTCGCCGCCCGCCGCGAGGCACCGCAGCAGTTGGTCAAGGTGACCCGCCGCGGCGTACCCGCCATCGCGATCCTCGCCTCGTCGATCGTCGGGTTCCTCTGCGTCATCGCCGCCGCGGTCTCGCCGGACACCGTCTTCTCCTTCCTGCTCAACTCCAGCGGTGCCGTCATCTTGTTCGTGTACTGCCTGATCGGCATCTCGCAGGTCACCCTGCGGTACCGCAGCGGGTCCGAACACCTGCGAGTGAAAATGTGGATGTTCCCGGCATTGTCAATCTTCACCGTCGTCGCGATCATGGCGATCCTGGCACAGATGGGCATCGAGAAGGATTCGCGGTCGCAGCTCGTGCTGAGCCTGCTGTCGTGGGCGGTCGTGATCGTGCTGTACCTCGCGAACAAGTGGTTCATCGCCCGCCGCCCGGAAGTCGAGGGAGCCGTCGCGAAACCCAATCCGCGCCGAGTGCTGGTGCTGGCCAATGAAACCGCCGATTCCGCCGAGCTGCTCGCCGAGCTGCATACCATCGGCGCCGACCAAGCCGCGAGCTACTTCGTCGTGGTGCCGGACAGCCCTATCGAGACGGGCGCCGCCGCGACCCACGGGCCCGTCGACGTGCGGGAGGCTACCCAGCAGGCCGCGCAATCGAGGCTGGACCACACGGTGGCGACACTGCGGTCGAACAACCTCGACGTCGACGGCGCGCGCGGTGACTTCCGGCCGCTTCGGGCACTCGCAAACGCCGTCGACACCTTCCGCCCGGATCTGATTGTCATCGCGACGCTGCCGCCGGAGATGTCGGTCTGGCATCGGTTCGATGTGGTCGACCGGGCCCGTCACGACTACCCCCAGATTCCCGTGACCCACGTGGTCGCGATCCCGGTGGCTGTCGAGGCGTTCGTCCAATGACGATCATCGCCGGGTTCAGCGCGAGCCGGCAGGGCGGCGCACCGTTGCATCTCGCGGCACAGTTCGCCCGCACCACCAGCGAGAGGATCAACGCCGCTGCCGCCGTGGAACGCTCGCTATCCGCCGGAGCCGACCCGCTCGAAGACCAGCACCGGGCCTGGCCGCCACCTGGGCGAAGCGATCGCTCGAGCAGGTCGCGGGGCGGATATGCGGTGACCTCGACATCACCACGGTCATCCATCACGCCACCTCGATCCCGCGGGGACTGATGGAGTTGGCGGAACAACACCTCGCCGAACTCGTCGTCGTCGGATCCTCGTCCTCGGGTCTTTTGGGCAGGATCGCCCTGGGCAGCGTGACCGAACACCTGGTGCACACCGCCGAGGTGGCGGTCGCGATCGCTCCCCGCGGCTACCCGTCGACTCCCCTTCCCCTGCAACGGCTCACGGTGGCCTACGGCGGCGCCGCGGACGCAGCCGAACTCATCAGGACCGGCGCCGAACTCGCCAAACCGTGGCGGGTGCGGATGCGGATCGCCTCGTTCACCGTGCGGCCGACCACGATGTTCGGAGGCTCGATCGCCCGCTCCGCCGAGGATCTCGTCACCGAGCAGTGGACGCGCAAGACCCTGCAGTCGGCACGTAAACAGCTCGACGCGGTCCGCTCCACGATCTCGATCCCTGACGCGGACGTCGTGCTCGGGACCGGCACCGACTGGCCGGACGCGGTCGGCGACATCGCCTGGGAATCCGGTGAGCTGCTGCTGCTCGGATCCGCCGCGGCAGGCCCACGCGCCCAGGTGTTCCTCGGGTCGGCGGCTTCGAAGATCCTACGGCACGTCCCCGTCCCGGCCATGATCGTGCCGAGGCGCCACCCCTAGCCCGAGTTCCCGGGGATGTTGTCACAGGGCACGCCGGGAGTATGACGACCGAACACGGACAGACGCACGTCGCCGCGCCTGGGTCGGTGGGGGGACCGTCCCCTTCCGCCTCTGAGGGCCGGTGGCCGGTTGCACATCGTCGAAGGCCAGGCGCTGGCGTCGCGCGCTCGACTGTGTTGCGGTCGGCGGCGGGGAGGGAAGAAGGCCGTGGCACGGGGTGAGGAACCACCACGATCTGGATTTGCTGCTGGTGGTGCTCTCGACGGATCCCCGCCTGGTGTTGTGCCTGGAGGTTGCGGACGGGGATGCGGCCGACCGCGGCGGCAACATCGTGGTGCACCCTTCCGAGACGGTGATGTTCCGTCACGGCATTTTGTTGATGTAGTGAAAAAGCGTTCAGGACTTCATGTTCGGATGTAAGAAAGCTACCGCGGTGTAGGGACTCACACCTGGCTTCACCTGATCAGCCCGTGACCAGCGGGGCCGACGTTGTCTCATGGCGATTGCACCGTCGTCCATCTCAACTTCGCTGCACTTCTTCGCCGGCGCGGTGTGCGGCCGTGAGTAACAAAGCATCCTGACCTGCGGAGTCTCAATCGCGGCGCGCCGAGTGCAATCGAAGTGCAGCTCGCGCTGAGACAGGTGCAGGCGAGATTGAGAACCTACACGCGGGACGGAGGAAAGTCATATCGCACTTCCGATCTGAATATTCAGCCAATCGGACAGCCAGGTGATCGCGTCGCGCCCCGCGTTGTCGACGACCAGGGCGCGGTAGTTGGTGTGGGCGCCGGAGGTGAAGAAGCTCGCGGCCTGCAGGCCTTCGCCGACCAGGGCGGTCAGGTCCTCGGCCCCTTGTGACTGGGCCATGGTCGTCAGCGAGCCGGTCAGCGCCGGCAGATCGACGTTCTGCGTCTGGGTGCTGATGTTGGTGGCCGCGTTTGACAGCTTGCCGAGTAGTTCCGGTGGGGTCTTGGATGCCGTGCCGGCGAGCATGGTCACCGCCACCGAGGCCAGGTCGAGGCCGACGGGGACGAGGCCGGCCATCGCGGCCCCGGCCCCGATGGGGTCGGGGACTTGTCCGGGGGGCGGGAGCAGTTTCTCCACCGCGGTCCAGGCGATGTCCTGGATCCGCCCGATGAGGGTGGCCAGCCGGATGACGTCGACGCCTCCGAGGATCGACGCGACGAGTGCGGCGATCTGGGTGTATCCGGTGGGGTCCGGGATGACCGACAGGAGCTGGGAGACCCAGCGCAGATCCACGGCCGCGGCCATCTTCACCAACGGCGCGAACTGGTTGTTCAGCTCCCCCGCCACCTGGTGCGCACCGTGGGCGTCGAGGGCGGCGACCCTCTGCGGCAACACCGTGAGATTGCGGAGAATGCCCGGGACGTCGAGAGCGGTCACCCCGGTCGCGACATTGAGCACCTGGCCCACCACCGTGGCCGGTTTCAGCACCGACAACACAGTCGACGCCGCCGACAGTGCATCGGCTGGAACCGACGTCAGCGGGGCGACCTGACCGCCGAGGGTGGTGGCCGCGGCCGACAGCTGCGCCGCGTCCCCCGATGCCCCTGCGACGGTCGTAGTCCCCGAATCGGCCAGCTTCCTCGCGGTGTCGGCGATCGTCGTCACGGTGTCCAGTGCGGCGGACAGGTCGGAGGCCCCGGCCTGGGAGAGGACCTCGGAGGCGCTGTGTTCGGGGCTACCCACCTGGGCGGCGGCGAGCTGCCCGCTGGCGGCACGTGCGGTCCCGGAGTCGATCAGATCAGCCATCGGGGCGAGCGTGGTAGCGATGGACGAGGCCGTCGCTGCCACGCCGCCGACATCGACATTCGGCTCGGAAAGCTGCTGCCCGAGGGCGGCGACGGTGCGTCCCAGCGCGGGCAGGTCGGCACCGGAGAAATCCGAGGTCAGCGCGGTGGCCAGCCGGGCATCGCCACCGGTGTTCCTGGTTCCACCATTTGCGCTGGTATCGCCGTTCACACTGGGAGTCTTGGTCAGGATCGACCCGAGCGAGCCCAGTAGTGGGTTGTCGCCCTTGCGGATCGAGCAGTACAGGTCCCCGGGGTCGCAGATCGAGGCGACCCGGCCGGAGAGTGTGCCCATGCCCCGCGGGCGTGGATCGGCGATGCCCTGACCGGAGGTGCGAGGGCCCACGATCGCCGAGCCTTGGGTGCCGGCGCCGGGGTCGGCGAGCAGGCCGACGGCCAGGACCCGGTCGGCGGGCACGGGCCCGTGGTCGTTGCCGATCCCGGAGGCGAGATCGCCTGCGGCGTCGGCGCCCTGGGAGTATCCGGTGATCGTGAACTTCGTGTTCGTGCACGTGCTCGCCACCTCTGTGAGCACCGCCGTGGCCTTGGTGAGGGCGTCGAGTTTGCTGTCGGCGTAGGTGTGCCCGTTGTCGAACGCTCGGGCCATGTACGGCAGGGTGTAGACCTTGGCCCGGTCACCGTGGGCGGCGGTGATGGACTCGGCGACCGGTGCGAGGATCCCGACAGGCCGGGTAGGGTCGGCGTCCTCGGAGGTCTCCCAGGTCCCGGGGATCAGCAGGTTGAACGTCGCCGCACAACTGGTGGGGTCGGCATGGGCGATCGAGGGGGCGGTCACCGCGACACTGCCTCCGGTGATGGTCGCGCACGCGGCGAGAGCGACCAGGCTGCGGGCTCTCGAACGTCTTGCGGGCATGGGCACCTCATCTGTCGCCGGCGAGCTATCAAGCTCACCCACTGGTGTGGGTTCCGGGATGCCACGCGCAGCCTCCGACAACAACGCACCGGTGGGGTGAGGTGCATACGGTGACCGAATTCGGCAGCGGAATTCAACGGGGTATGTGGATAACTTCTCCTCCCCGCCCTCATTCGCACGTCGCCTGCTACCCCGACCCCACCGCGCACTCCCGTAGCGGTGCGAGACGTGCTAGCTGCGATAGCGGTGCTGTCCGGAGCTGAACTCCGGACAGCACACGTCCCCTGAGATCAGAGCCAAGACGACGACCGCGCACACAGCGACGGTTGTGGGCACGAAACGCGCAAGCGGGGTCACCACCCCAGGACAGGGGCACCAGATCCTGGGCGCCATCGGATTCCGCGTGTGATCAGATCCAGTCGATGTGGACCGAATCGATGTGGTCGAAGTGGAATCCGAACTGGTCGCTGTACTTGTCGAAGCCCTTGTTCTCCGGGTAGTCGAGGGTGGCGTGCCGCTCCAGCAAGGCCACGACCCGGGCGTGGTCGTCGTTGGCCAGTGCGGCGGCCAGTTCGCGGGATTCCTCGCTGGTGAACTGTGTGTCGGAGTTCGCGAAATCCAGGGTGCGGACCCGGTAGTCGTAGCCCTCGTCGGCGCCGTTGCGGACCATGACACCGCCCTTGACGCGGATGACCGCTTTCTTCGGGGTTCCGTCCGGGCGCAGCACGCCGGCGCGTTTCATGATGTCCTCGGCTTTGACGTTCTTGAGTTTCTTGCTGGCGTCGGCACGCAACTCGTTCGTGTCCCCGGACCGATACCGGGAGACGGCGGAGCGGGAACGGCCGATCTTAGCGGCCACGGCATCGACGCCGCCGAGTCGTTCGATCGCCGCTCGGCGTTGGGCTCGCTCGAGGACATCCGGGTGCGGGATGCGGCCCTGTTGCGCCCAACGGCGCAGCGTGCGGTCGGACGGCGGTGTGCGGCCGGCATCGATCGCGGCCTGACGCAGTCCCTCGTTGCCGAGTTCCTTGCGTAGTTGTGTGACCGAGACCTTGCTGGTTAGTCCGGCCAGTCCCCCGCTCTTGACCTGCTTCGACTTCTCGACACCGCTGGTCGCGGCGTTGGCGACCGAGACTTTGAGGCCGTCGAGGCCGACCGCCTCCTGCGCCGGTTTCGTGGTGCGGGGCTTGGGAAGATGCAGTGCCATCAGAGTGCCCCCTCCCCTTCGTCTTCGGCGAATGCCGCCTTGATCGCGAGGTTCACCTCGTGCACGTCCTGCGCCGAAGTGAAGGCGGACAACAGGGTGTCGGTGAGGACCACGTCCTTCTCGACCGACATCTTCCCCAGCGCCTCACTCGGGTCGGCGATTTCCTCCCCGCCGGCCAGGAGGTACACCCAGGAGTCGGTGACGGTGCGGACCGGCCAACGGCCGTGCTCGCGGGCGATCCGCATCGCCACCCGTCGGCCGCGCCACCGGCAGTGCGCGATGATCGCCGCCCGCCAGAGCGGTTGGTGGTGATGTTGCATCCGGGTCGCGGTCCACATGTCCGGGTTGACCATTCGCCCGATGTACCCCTTGTAACACGTTCCGAGGAACCGTTTCGTCGCTTCGTCGTCGGTGTCCACCGCGGCCTTGCGGGCCTCGCGCAGGATTTTCGCCCACTTGTCGAGGGTGCGGCCCTGCTGTAGGTAGACCCAGGCCTCGGTGATGTCGAGGTCGTCGAGTTCGGCGCCGATCCCCCCATCCGCGACCGGCGAGCACAGCCCGTCCAGGCTGACCGTGGTGACCCAGGTCTGCACCGGTTGATCAGCCAGCATGTGGGGGTGCGGCAGCGGGAGCTTCTCGGGCAGCGACAGTGCCTGCCCGGGCGGGAGGGTGATCCGCCACAACCCGAACGGGGCCCCCTTCTCCCCCACCGCCGCAACAGCGGCATTGTCACCAATCAGGTGCTGGGGCTGCCCATACCCGAATTCGAGCATGCCCGCGGAGGCAAGGTAGGCGGCGCGTTGGTCGATGGACACCAACCGGCCCGTCCCGTCCAAATCCTGCGCGTCGGGGACGCGGGTCCAGCCGACAGCGGGTTCGAGGTCTCCCCGCGGCGGGCCGTCGAGGGGTGGAACCGAGCCAGGTGCGGTGACGACGATGCCTTTGCCGCTGCGGGTGCGTTCACGCTTGATCTTGTCGACGAGGGCGGCCCCGGTGCGCGCCGGTGTGGGGCCCGGGAGCACCCCGAGGTGCTGGGCGCACCACGCCAACCGGCGTCCGAGTTCCCGGGCTGCCGGCAGGTCGTCGTCGGGGAGATACGTTCCGGCGGTGGGGGAGCCGAGGATCCCCATGTCGCCGACCCGGTTGTGCCAACCGAAGTCCTTGTTCCAGTAGGTCCACACATACGGCTCGATCACCACATCGACCATCGAGGTGAAGTTCCCGATCGAGCGGGACAGGTGCACCACGTGCCCGGGGTCGCCGCGCAGTTCCCACCCTGCGTTCAGCAGCGGGGTGAGGGCGGCCTGGAGGACGGCGGTCAATTCTTGGGCGGCGCGGGTGCGCAGGGCTTCCATGTCGTCGACGTCGTCTTCGCTGCCCGGGTCGATGATCCACCCGAGCAGCTCGCATGCCGCCTGTCCGACGACCCAGATCTGTGCGGGGGCTCCCAACGGGGTCAGGGCGGCCCAGCGGATCAGTTTGTCCAGCTTCTCGACGGAGTCGACCGGACCGGTCAGCTCCCGCCCGGAGGGTGTGTACGTGCCCGCGGCGGTCACGATCAACGCGTGACCATCGGCCTCGTCTCCGGCCGGAAGCGCCTCCCACACCGGTGTACGGGGTGTTGCCGTCGGCTCGATCTCCGATGCTGGGAGATCCAGGGCATCAGCGGCCGTGGTTGGTTCCGCCGTGGCGGCTTCTGACGTAGCTGTTTCCGCCGGTGCGATTTCGGTGGGCTCGTCGCCGCCGTCCACCGCAGCGCTATCCATCTCTTCGCTGTCCACCTCGGAGGACGGCGGGGTCGGGGCGTCGGCGACATCCCACTGCTCGGACGATTCGGGGTGTGCGGCCACGGCTGCCTCAGAGTCCGCCTGATCGGCTGCGATGGGGACACCAGCTTCGACGGAGACGGCGTCATCATCATCATCGGGGACAACGTCATCGGTGGAAGCGGGAGATATCGTCAGCGTCGCCTCGGGCAGTGCGAACAGAGGTATCTGTTCCCACGGCCCGCTCATGAGTCCTGCTCGACGATCCGGCCGTCATGATCTGCCGGAGGGACGCTGTAGCGGTCGAAGAACTCCTGCAGGGCCACATCCACGACGTTGGTCACCGTGGATTGGCGATCGTTCACCAGCCAGGTCAACCGGGCCTCCGTCGAGGCCAGGACCCGGGTATTGAGCGGAACCTTCGCCGGTCCCTTCCGCGGTTCCAACCTCGCCGTCAATTCCGGACTCGGCCCTCCCGCACCACCGGAGTCTCCCGCACCGGGAGCGCGTTTCCCCGACCCCGCGGCGCCACCTCGGGCTCCGGTCGGGCGGCGGCGGGCGCCGCCTTCGGAATTTCCCACCTTCGCCATACCCACCCACTCGTATTCCGCGTGCCGCCGTGTGCTTGCGCGGAAATCACCCTACCCATTGCGGGCCTTATTACAGGTATCTTCGCGGGCATGTTTGCATGCAGATTTGCGCCCGGGATGTGACGGGGCGCTACGGGCGCAGGCATTGACGCCGCTGGCGGTGACATAGCCGGATACACAGCTCGGGTACGTCAGCGCAGGAAGCCGTCACGACTCGACAATCTCGGATTCGTCATTCCACCAGCGTGATCGGCACCCTTGGGCGTGATGAACAGGTGGTGCCGGTCGCCGTCGTGGGTGAGGGACATCGCCACCCCCGTGGTGTGTCCCTCGGCGAACCGTGCGAGCAGCTCGTGGGTGGCCTCGAATCGGATGTGGCTGATGCGGTAGGTGGCGCCGCCCAAAGATGAGGCTGGGCACCCTACCCTCCTTTGCTGGCGGTGGAGCGTTGCCGAAAGTCTCGCTGACATCCCGTCCTCGGCGAAGACAGACACACCGTCGCGGCACGAGGGGCATCCGCTGCGGGCGCGGTTACCAGCGGTAGACGACGCTCGGGTTCGGCTCGTCGCTGCCCCGAATCGCGACCGGAGTCGCCGGCGTAATCAGCAAGCGCACCGTCGAGTTCTGGCTGACAATACCGACGAATCCGCCGGTGCCGTTGTCTGCGAAGAGGCCCCTGATAGCGTACTCGAGGCCGTGGGCGGCGGCCGCATCGGCGAGCGGATAACGGACCCCGTCGTAGATCGCTTCGTAACTCATCATCCTTCTCCCACTGGTCTCGTGGTGCCCACAGCATACGAGCGTCGGGCCGACGGTCGATGCCGATGCCGATGCCGATGCCGATGCATCTTCCGCAACCGAGATTCGACCGGATCGCTGCACTCGGCCCCCGCGGTCAGCCCGCCCCACGCGCCACCGTCGACCTGCGCCCCGAGCGACAGACCGACGGCATCCCCTTCAGCTTCTTTTAGCGTTGCCCGGGACCTGCACCACCCGGGGAGGTTGGCCGGTTACCGTCTGTCGGTATGGGGACCACCTTCCACGGGCCGAGCCCGTGGCCGCACATCACCCGCGCCATCCGCACCCGAGGTGCCCGGTACGCCGCGATCGGCTACCTCGGCCAGGACGCACCCGAGCTGCTCCCGCTACGCGCCGGAGACGTCCTGGTCGTCAACGCCTCCAAAGCCGCGATCCGGGCGCACGCCACCTCCCCCGCCGCCCTCGCCTACTACGTGAACAAAGGGGTGCGGGTGCTGTCGTCGCCGACCCTGCACGCCAAGGTGATCGTTACCAGTCGGCGCGCGGTGATCGGGTCGGCGAACGCCTCCGAGAACTCCGCCCTCGCCGACGACGCTGTGGTCATCACCGACGACCCCGACATCATCGCCTCCGTACGGACATTCATCGACGGCCTCGACGAGATCACCGAAGTCGATCAGGTATTCATCGACGACGCCACCCGGGAGTGGGAGATCGGCCGCGCCGTCCCCCTGCCCGGGGTCACCGGCCGCGTCCGCACCGAGACAGACTTCCTGCCGACGCCGGTGACCCGGATGTTCGTCAAACACGCCGTCGACTACGAACCCAGTCTCACCGAACAGCATATGCTCGACGAGCACCGGTCGCGGCAACGGACCACGGCGGGGCCGGCGGTGAAGTACCAGCTCGAATCGCTCCGCCTCGACAGAACCAGCGCTGTCCGGCGCGGAGACGTGATCGTCTCCGTCGACGACGGGTGGATTTACCCACCGGCCGTCGTGGTGTCCGACCCCATGAAGATCCCGCGATCGGGCGGCGCGGTGCTGTATTTCCTGCGTATCCGCACCGACCTGTCACCGCTTCCCCTTGCCGAGGCAGAGAAGGTGCTCACCGACCTCGGGCACCCCGGCTCACGGTTGCGGACCGACCACTACGTCCGCTCCCCCAGCCTCCGGACCGCGCTGCTGGGACTGTGGGACCTCTGACCCCTGCGTCAGCGTGGGAGTCCGCTGCACAGAACCGACGAACCCGACGGCCGAAACGCTAGACGGCGTTAGATACCGCGACATTGTTGCGCGCGAGTCGAAAGGTGCCAATGCGGTGCTGCCAGTCTTCCGGCTTGAGGATCAACGGGCCCTTCGTGAACCTTGGCCGCGCGATGATATCCCCGACTCACAGCATGCCGGCCAGACCAACCATTAGCACTCCACCATCGAGAGTGCTAAATTCCGTGTAACCGAGGACACGGACCCGCGAGAACCGCTGGGCCCAAACACAGTCGCCGGCCAGCTGCAGCGCAAGTGCTACCGCCCCGGGTCGGGGCAGTGGCTGGAAGGTTGATTGCCCTTCGAACGATTGGGCACATCCGGCTTCGCCACACCGATGACCGGGCCACCCGAGGCACTGGAGAGGATCATGACCGCCGCTACCCCGCGCCCATCAGGCGTCACCAGCGACAAGAGTTCCTCTGCGCGCGCCCGCCGACGAGCGCCGCGCGGGGGATCGCGGCTGCCCTCCGTGTCGATCGCCCTGGGGGCGTTGTCCATCGCGTCGTTCTGGGTGGTCGGACTCGGGTTCGTCCTGGGCGTGAGCGCCATGGCGTGTGGCGCTCTCGCTACATCCCGGTCCGGCGCAGCCGGCGATGAGCCGGCCTCCCTGCGGGCGTTGCTCGGCGTCGTCGCCGGTGTCGCGGGGATCACGGTGTCCGCGATCGCTCTTTTTCCGGTGCTGGAGTACCTGTGACCTGCGCACCAGCCCCTACACTGTCGCTTGCCAGGGTGATGGGACCACCTCGTTGCCACGAGCATGGGACCACCCGAAGGTGTCATCGAGCATCGACCTCGCCTTCTGAACTGTCAATGGCACCACGCCCGGGTCGGGTGCGTTGCCGGTAGGACGGGCCCTCGATGACGAGGGTGTGCGCCGCGGAGGTGAGCCGGTCGATCGCCGACTGCGCGAGCAGGGCGTCTGTGGTCATCGACAGCCACTCGATTGGAAGTGGCATACGTTCGTTCTCTCGGAAATCGCCTGCGAGCTGGTCATTCAGCCCGGTTTGGGGAGTCCACTGTTTTCGAGGTGGGATTCCATTCGTGTCGGTACCACCTTGACGAGCAAGGTGGCCTTAACCTATGTGGCATGAGTCACACATTTCGTGTGGTGCAGGGCAGGACGGTCGAGGTCGCCCACGCGTCGACCGATCCGCTGACCTTTCAACTCGAATGCGTCGAGGCGTTCGTGACCTCGCGGGTGGTCCGAGGCTTCAGTGCGGTGACCATCGAGAACGAGACAGGTGAGCTCGAGCGGATGCTGGCAGCGTTGGGCAAACCGGTGTGGGAGGCCACCGCCGACGATGTCGATCGGGTGGTCGGAGCGATGGCCGCGGACGGCTTGCTGGCGTCGACTCGACGCAGATATGTGCAGGCGCTGAGCAGTTTTCACCGGTTCCTGATCACCCGCCGCGCCGGGGAGATCGAGGCGTTGTTCGGGGTGCGGTTGACGAACCCGATCGACGAGTTCAATGCGAGCCGTCATGTCGGTGACGATTCACCGAGGCTGCTTCCACCTCCGAGCGTGAGTCGGGTGGCCGTCTTCTTCGACTTCCTCAAGGAACGGATCGGCTCGGCTCGCAAGTACGCGCCAGCGGCCCGGGATTATGCGCTGTTCCGGACCTTGTATCACGCCGGGTTGCGCTCCGATGAGGCGTCCAAACTCGAGATCGCGGACGTCTACCTCGGGCAGGGCCCGTTCGGGAAGTTGCATGTGCGGTTCGGCAAGGGTGCCCGCACCTCCGGGCCCCGGCCGCGGTGGGTTCCGATGCTCGACCACCTCGATCTGGTGGTGCGGTGGTATCTCGAGGATGTACGACCGAAGTTGCCGGAATCGGCGGTGTTGTTCTGCGATCAGAGTGGTGGTGCGATGGCCCGGGGCACGATCCGCAACCGTCTGCGGTATCTGCAGGATCTCGAGCACTGCTCGCCGGCGGACCGGTTCAGCCCGCACGCGCTGCGCCGGGCATGCGCCACCCACAACTACGAACGAGGAGTCGATCTCGTTGCGATACAACAGATGTTAGGGCACTGGACGGTGGGATCGACGATGCGGTACGTCCGTCCGTCGGAGACGTTCATCGAGGACGCCTACCGCAGCGCGGTGTCCGACACCGTCGCGTTCCTGCAGGGAGATGATGATGCACATTAGATGGAAACTGCGGATGGCCGCGGCCCAACGGGAAGTATGGACCGGCACCCAGCTGCGCCGTCTGCTCGCCGAACGCGGCGGACTCGAGCTGTCGTCGGCGTCGGTGTCGGCGTTGTTCACCAAGGAACCCTCGCAGATCAAGCTCAGCACGCTGCTGGCGTTGTGCACTGCGCTCGACTGCACCCCGAACGACCTGTTCGACCTCGACACCACGCCCGATCGGGTCCCCGCCGAGCCCTCGGCGCCGACAGCGTCGGAGCCCGCGGCGCGGCGAGTCGGCGGCCGGTCGATGCCGCCGGTGTGACGAAGAAGGTCGGGGACTGCCACCCGCTGCGGTCGGCCGCGGGGCCGACTCGGGCGCGATTTGTGCTGCCGGTGCTGGCGCAACGCGGTCGCCGCTGCGGCGAAGTCGCCGTGTCCCCGTTGCGGGATCGAGCGGGTCTTGAGTCCGGACACCGGGCGATGCCGGTGGTGCTCGCGCACCTGCCACGACTGCGGTGCCGCCGTCCGCGGCAAGGGCGAGACCCGGTGCCTGCGGTGCCGACGCCGTCACGACCTCGCCACCGCCCGCCGACGCTGTCCGCGTTGCGGCCGCGACGGCTACTTACGCGAACACACCGGTTGGTGCGGACCGTGCTCACAACCCGGGCCGGCGCCGAAGCCGGCCGCCGCATGCACCGAATGCGGGCGCGTGATCCGCGGCGGCGGGGCGAGGCTGTGCAACCGCTGCCTGCAACGCCGCCCCCAACGCCCCTACACCCGCGCCGAACACCTCCTCGCCGAACTCGATGATCCACCGAATTGGCTGTGGGACTTCACCATCCACGTTGCAGATCGGTACTGCCCGGGGCAGGCGACACGTCTGGTGAGTCAGCTCGGGGCACTGCTGCGCACCGAGCCACGGGCAATGCCGCAGACCTTACTCGACCGGGCCCGCATCCCCGGCCGCTCGATCGGGTCGCTCGCGAAGATGCTCGAGGACTTCTTCACCGCCCGAGGCCTTGCCCTGCCCACCGACCAGTCGCAGCGGCTCGCGGCCGACCGCCGGGCGCGACGCGTGCAGGCCGTGCCCGAACCGTTGCGGCCCGCCGTCGCCGCATTCGAACGCGCAATGCTCGACGAACGAGACCGCGCCCGCCGCGCCGGGACCCGGCCCCGCGCCGACACCACCATCGACAAGCGATTGGCCCAGATCCGGGACCTGTCATGTCATCTCGTCGGACGCGGGATCGAGGACTGGGCGCAGGTCGACAAGGCCGTGATCGAGGACTACCTCGCCGAGGTCTCGCCGGCCGGCGGCCCCCTGGGCGGACTTCGCCACTTCTTCCGCTTCGCCCGCCGCAGCAAGCTCATCCTGATCGATCCCACCGCCGAGCTGCGCGTGCGCACGCCCCGCGGATTCCATGGACGGACCCTGCCGCGCTCGCGACAGCGCGAACTGTTCACGCGCTGGTCCACATCCACCGAGGGGGCGCCGAACGAGGCCCTCGTCGGCCTGATGGCGTTGATCCACGGTGCCTCACAGCACGAACTGCGTCACCTGCAGCTCGCCGACATCGATCCCCAGCACCACACGGTTCGGCTCGGCCGCCGCCCACATCCGATCCCGCTGGACCCGGCGACCTGGGCCGCACTGACCCGATGCCTCGAGCACCGCAGATCCGGCACCCACAATCCCCACGTCATCGTCACCAGCCGAACCCGATCCGGGCGGACACCGGCGTCCCGGCCCTACCTCAGCCACCTCCTCGGCCCCGCCGACACCACGATCTCCACGCTGCGCGCCTCCCGACTGCTGGCCTTGGCCAACAGCCACGATCCCAATCTGATTGCCACCACCTACGGCATGAGCCCAGAGGGCGTCCTGGCCTACTTCGCCGACCGCGTCGATCCCACCCTGCTCGCGGACCTGTGAGAATTCAGGCGTCACCGTGCACACGTTCGCACGAACCTGTGCGCTTTATCAGGGGACCTATTCGAGGAGACGATCGTCGGCTTCCGGCGATGGCGCTCCACGACCAACTCGTAGAAGTCGTTGGTCTCGGTGGCGTCCAGGGGGCGAAGCGCAAAATCGTCGAGGACCAGGAGATCGACGGTGGCGATGCGCCGCATCTCCGCCTCGACCGAGTTGTCGAGCCGGGCGGCGCGCAGACGAGCGAACAGCTTGTCCGCCCGCGCGCAGAGCACCGTCATCCGCCGCCGGATCGCGACGTGCCCGAGGGCGGTCGCCAGGTGCGTTTTTCCGACCCCGACCGGTCCCAGAACCAGAACCGAGTGGCCGGCCTCGGCGAACCGCAGCGACACCAGATCCGAGAGCAGGGATCGGTCGTAGCGGAGGTCGTCGAGGGCGTTCCAGGTGTCGATCCGCATCGACTGATCCAGACCGGCTTTCGCCGATCGCAAAGTGGCCGAGCGTGATTCCCGCCGTGATACCTCGTCGGCGAGGAGCAGTTCCAGGAAGGCGACGTGGCTGAGCTGGTGCTGGCGGGCCAGGGCGAGTCGCTCGGGCAGGGTGTCCTTGAGGGCGCCGAGCTTGAGGGCCTTGAGAAGGGTGATCAGGTCGGCGCCGATCGGATCGACCGGGCCGGAAATGGGTGCGGGTGGGGTGGTCATCGTGGCTCCTTCGTGTCGGCGTTGCCGCCGGCGATCACCGTCAGATGCCCGGTCCTCTCGGTGGCAACCCCGGTCCCGGCAGTGGCAGGGGTGGTCCTTTCGGTGGCAGCGCCGGTCCCGGTAGTGGCGACGCCGGTCCCGGTGGTGGCAGGTGTGGTCCGGTCGGTGGCGAATTCGGCGGGGTCGCGGGTGAATCGGGACGGGGCCGCCGATCCGGCGGCCGGCAGTAGCGGTGCGGTGGTCTCGGTGGCGCGTTCGAGCATCGAGGCGATCTTGCTCACCGACACCACATCCAGATCCAGCGCCGTCGAACATGCCGTGTCGACCGGGCCGGGCCCGTAGCGGCGGACCAGTCCGAGCAGCCGGTAGACCGCCCGCATCCGGATCCAGGGCAGCGGATCGTCGAGCAGTCGTTCTGCGTAGATCCCGACGGCGCGGCCGTGCCCGGCGCAGGTGCCGATCAGTCGGTCCAGGTCCCGCATCGCGTATCCGACCTTCTCGGTGGGCAGGTCCTCCGGGTCGGTGCTGCGCCCGCCGGCGGGCTGGCGCGGGTGCACCTTCACCAGGGTTCCGCGGGCGTAGAACTTCACCAGCGCACTGTCCGCCCGCACCTCGAGCACACTGCCGATCCACGGTCCCGGGATCGAATACAACGCCTTGGCCACCTCGGCGTGAAAGTCGCGGTGCACCTTGACCTGTTTGAAGATCGGCACGTCGTAGACCGGTGGGACGGGCAGCAGCATCGGTGCCTCGTCCGCGTCGAACACCTCGAGCGGGCGGGCGGCGGTGGTGCCGTGGGTCCGCATCCCCGCGGTGTCACGGCACCACGCTTCGGCCCGCTGTTGCGCCTCGGCGAGATCCGCGAATTCCTCACCAGCCCAGTAGTTCCCGCGCACATACTGAACTGCGCGCTCGACCCTAGGTTTGTCCTTCGGGGACCGGATCCGGGCCGGGTCCGTCACGAACCCGGTGTGCTGGGCGTAGTCCAGCCAGCCCTGCGACAGCCGCGGATTGACCGCGTCCGCCTCGGTCACCACCGCCTTCAGATTGTCCGGGATCAGGACCTTGAAGACACCGCCGAAGAAGGTCCACGCCGCCTCGCAGCCGGCGATCACCGCCGCCAGGGTCTGCGAGTACGTCAGCCACACGAACATGTGCCGCGAATACACGGCGGTGAAGATCAACGCGTGCACCTTGCGGCGCCGCCCGGTCTCCGGGTCGGTCAGATAGCCCAGGTAGCCGAAGTCGATCTGGCATTCACTGCCAGGATCGCCGTCGACGACCCGAACGGTGGTGTCCCTGCGGCCGAAACCGCACCGCTCGGTGGCGAATCGGTGCAACGTCCGATACGGCACCACACAGCCCTGACGGGCCAGCAGCGTTTCGATCTTGGTGATCGTCAGCGGCGGATGCGGTCCGTCGCCGGCCACCCACGCGGTGATCTGGTCCTCGAACCCCAGCAGCCGGTCCCAGGCGGACCCGTGCCCGCTCGGGCGGGCCGGGCGCACCGCCTCGATCACCGCACCGATCAGCCCATCGTCGAGGGCCTCGACACCGTCGGTGCGCTGCAGCCCCGCCGCCTGCGCGGCCTCGACGTACCGCCGCGCCGTCTTGCGGTCCACCCCGCAGTGCGCCGCGATGGCACGTAACCCCGGCGGCCGGGACCCGGACACCCCGAGCCAGACCCGGAGCACTTCCTTGACTTCGTTCACATTGACCTCCCGAAAAGCCATGCCCGTCCGCCTTCGTGACCGGGAATACCGACACGACGATCAAACGAGTCATCCGACGGGACTCCGGCGCGACGCGCCGGGTGGTCCCATAACTGGCAATCCAAGTGGTCCCATGAGGGTGGCAGAAATCAGGTCATACCGGTCCCATGCCCATGGCAGGCGACACCTACACCTCTCGCCCTCGACTTGTGGAAGGATCCGCACCACCCGTGACCGCCGTCCCCTGCCCGCATCTGTCCGCCACACAGACCACCCTCGATACCGATCGCGACGACCCCGCGCCGAACGGCGCGGCGCTCCTCGAGTCCTGGGAAGCGGGTATCGCCGTGACCATCGGCCTGGCGGTGCTGACCACCCTCGTGTGCACCGTCCTCGGATCCTTGGCGCTGGCCCTTCTCTCGCTCGTCGCGGTCGCCGGCATTGCCGGCCTGATCACCGCCGCCCTCTGACACTGCCCGCGTGCCCCGTCCGCTGGCGTGGAGGTTCCGGTGGTGGCGCAGTATCACCCCACGTCCAGCATCCGTCGTGCCTCGGTGGACCCGGAGCGCACCCTGCGCTCCTCGGCGGCAGCACACCTTCCGGTGGGGTCGGCCCCCTGATCTCAATTACCGGGCTGTAGGTCTCGCACTCGAATCATCCTCGCGGGGAGGGGCTCTCAGGAACTTCACAAACACCGTGGGGCCGAGTGATGCGACGATGAAGCATGCGCCGCCATCGTTGGCCGGGCCTCGCGCCAGCAACCACCGGAGGGATCGCCGTGCACATGCCGATCGTGGCCGAGATAGATCTCACCCTCGAACTGGGCGCGGCGACCGCGTTCGTGTCCGGGCTGCTGCTGCTGCGGTTCACGCTGTGCGTCGCCGGTGTCCGCGCCGACTTCGTGCAGGTGTGCGACGGCCCGACCGCGAAGACACGGCCGGGCCATGGCCACAGCTGTTCACTGCGCCCGCCGAGCAGCTCCACCGTCACCGACAACCACGTTCGATGGCATGCTGGCCGCGGCGCCGGCGCCTGCCGTGACTGCGATCAGATTCTGCAGGACAGCACCCCGCTGCCCGGGTGCGGATCGCTCAACTTAACCGAGTGATCAGCACCAGCGACAGCATGACTGGGTATGAGAGTGTGGCCCTTCAGGCTAGGCAACCCGTCAAGGGGGATGGCTGGTGATGATCAAAACTGGAGACGACTGCACACGCGGGAGAGGTTCCTTCCGTAGGACGCTCCCACGCGTGGGGAGTCGACCCTCAGACGGACGACCCGGGGATTTGGACGCATCGACATCGACTGATCGAACCTGTCGGTGTTCACTCGAATCATCACAAGCACTGTGAAGACTCGACCCGAGCGGGTGGACGCAATGGCGGCGCCCGTCATCGTCGCCGGGGGGAAGGACGGCAAGGATGAAACCGGAAACAGCGGACGCTCGCATGTTGCTGGCGGTGATCGAGCACGCCCAAAACCTGGTCGCACTCGCCGACTACGACACCGGTCGCGTGCTCCATCTCAACCCCGCCGGAATGCACCTGATGGGATTGACCGACGAGGCGGCCGTCGCCGCTCGCTGGGCGCCGGAGTTCTTCACCGATGTCGGGTTCGTCCAGGCCCCCGAAATGGAATCAACCCTGCTCGAACAGGGCCAGTGGGAGGGGCGGTCGGAGTTTCGGAATTTCCTGACCGGTGAACCGATCCCGGTGACCCTGTCGGCCTTCGTGGTCGAGCGCAGTCCGCAGGACCGCCCGACGGTGATCGCCTGCATCGCCCAGGACCTGCGGACCGCTCAGGAGCACGAACAGCGTCTGCACGCAGCGTTGGAGGCGGCCGCGTACCGGGCCCGCGAACAACACGCCCTCGCCGAATTGAGTCAACTCGCCGTCGACGGCGACCTCGACCGCGTGCTCGCGGCCGCGGCGGACGCCGCCGCCGCGCTGATGGGGGTCAACTGCGCCTCGGTGGCCCGGGCCGAGGAGCCGGGCGGCGCATTGCGGGTACTCGCCTACCGCGGTCAGCCACCCGCCCCGGAAACCTTCACCCCCGGTGCCGATTCCCAACCCGGCTACGCGGCCGCCGTCGACGAGACCATCATCTGCCCGGACCGGTACGGGGAGCACCGGTTCTCCACCGAAGCCATGAACGCCCGGGGGTTACGGAGCGGAGTCTGCGTTCCCATCGGCGCCGAGCCGGTGTGGGGTGTATTGACCGCGCACAGTGCCCGCCCCCGCGAATACTCCGACCGGGAGGTGATGTTCCTGCGCTCGGTGACCGCGGTGCTGACCGCGGCGATCCGGCGCATCGAGGCCGAGGAGGCGCTGCGGTATCAGAGCCTGCACGACCCGCTGACCGGGCTACCGAACCGTGCCCTGGTGCATCAGCAGATCGACGCCGCCCTGGACGCGGCACGCGGGAGCGAACACCGGGTCGCGGCGTTGCTGATCGACGTCGACGAGTTCAAGAGCCTCAACGACCGGCTCGGCCACGCCGTCGGGGATAACGCCCTCATCCTGTTGGCCGAACAGCTCCAGTCGGTGGTGCGCCCCACCGACACCGTGGCCCGGATCGGGGGCGACGAATTCCTCGTCGTGTGCCCCCAGACCACCTCGGTCGAGGAGGCCATCGCCATCGCCACCCGGATCACCGAACTACAAGTCGGGGCCGATTCGGACGGGCGCGACCTTCGGTTCACCGCCAGCGTCGGTGTCGCACTCGCCGGACCGCAGGAAACCCGGGAGACGTTGATCCGTCGCGCGGACGCGGCCATGTACCACGCCAAAGCCGCCGGAAGCGGCTACGGCCTCGCCCCCTGACCCGACCAACCGCACCCAATCGTGTAGGCCACTGATATCCGGTGACAAACCCGGTCGAACCGCAGACCCGGGGAACGAAAACCTACAACCGGGTAGGTTCCACGGCTCGGTGTCACGTCTTCGCGCATCCGGCCTGCGGGTTCTCAACCTCATGGCGGCGGGTGATTCTCACGAACGTGTCGGAATCCTCAGCGCGGCACCCACGCCGCCGGCGAGGGCAATGCAGACCGCGGAGAGCAACGGCAACCCGCGTAGTCCACGCCAGCATCCCTTGAAGCACCGAACCCCGAGTTCTGCGACCGCGTGGCGAGATCAGTGACACGATCACCGCCCACCAGATCATCGTTGAGTCATACCCGACATCGTCGTGATTCATGCCCGACTCGGCCGTCGGCAATCGGGGTTTCTGAGATTGATCGGTTGATCCTATCGAAACGGCTGCGTCCATCATTCATTCGTTTCTCGAACACGAATTCGCGACACCGGATCGACCACGCCCTCCAGGACGCTCTAAGTCGGGGGTGAAATTCCCGAAATCTGCTCGGGCGGCGCGTTACGCCGCACCGTCACTGTCACTGCAGATCGAAATCGTCCAGGCAACTGAACCGAGCGAGGTCTGCCCGACAGGGCAGACCTCACGGTGGACCGCAAGTCCCGCCCGGGCGTTACGATCCAGGGAAAAGCACTGGATTGGCGACCACAATGTAATCCCAGCTTGCCGGTCCCGCACCCCCGCTGTTTGCTGATGCCACATGCGCACCGCCAGCTGGACACCGACCGTTGGTCGGTAACCCGTTGTACCACAATGCAAAGCACTTGGTGCAAAAACGCCAATTCCTCTGCCCGACAGGTTCAGCCATGGAACTCACCTCCTTTCTGGATCCGGATGACGAGCACAACGTTGATCTAGACCATCGCTGTCTCCTTCCTCGCGGGCGGACGGGTCGTCGATTTGACTCGTACTTGACCTCGAGGACCATGTATTCAGCGTGGTCCTGCAGGTGGTCTGACACCTGCTTCCGTCCGGTCGTGTAGTGAGTATGCGACTGCAGACCGTGGTCCCGATATCCCCCGAGTGTGGGATGGTTTCCGGCCCGGTCCCGGGCTGACACTGGCGGTAATCACCAGTCGTGCCGACACGGACGCGACGGGCTTCAATCGCAGTCACGTCCCGAATCGCTCACGCCGATACGGCAAGGGCCATGCGCGCCTCGGCGGGTCGCACCCGACACCAACCTCGGAAAAAGGGGGCCACATCATGCGAGATCACCGTTTGCGCTGCGCCGTGGGACTGATACTCGCGGTCTGTGTGACCGTGGCCGGGTGCAGCGCGGCCGCCGCCGGACCGGAGGGCAGCCGCACGTCTTTCGGTGCCTCCGAGAGCGTCGGTGAGGGGGCGGTGCGGACGTACACGACCGTGGACGCGAGGGGTGAGCCGACCGGGGTCGGTATCCGGATGTCGGCGACCGCACTGGACGGACTGCCCGACACCGGTGAAAAGTTCATGCTCGACCTACCGGAGCAGGCGTCGGCGACGGTGTTCGACCACGTCATGCTGAATTGGAATCCGCACGGACACGAACCGGAGATCCTGTTCGGGAAACCGCATTTCGACATGCACTTCTACATGACCGACATGTCCTCGACCATGGGGATCGATCCTGCCGCATCGGATTACGCGGCCCGGGCCGCACACCTGCCCGACGCCAAGTACATTCCCCGCGATTACATCACCCCGCCCGGGCCGCTGGCCTCCGAGTTAGCGGTGCCGTTCATGGGTGTGCACTGGATGGACGCGACCGCCGGCATGATCCCCGGGGTCTACGACTTCACCCAGACGTTCATCAACGGGTCCTGGGACGGGAACTACACCTTCATGGAGCCGATGATGACCCGCGCCTGGCTGCTGACGAAACCGGCGATTCGTGAGTCCGCCAAGCAGCCACAGGCCTACCAGCACACCGCCTACTACCCCACCGTCTACAGCGTCCGATTCGACTACGCGACAGGCGAATACGACATCTCCCTCGCGGAGATGATCCTGCGCCAAAAATCGTGAAACACATGCTCGGCCCGACCCGCCGTGCGTCTGCATACCAACGCACGAACCCACCCACTCAGGAGGTCGCCTCATGAACCCGGGCAACGTGACGCTTTTCGCGACCAATGTTCTCTCGTACGAGCTGCTCTCGGGGTTCGGTGGGCTCGAGCGTGCACGGGGTGGTCAAGGTCGCCGGCCGGCGACTCGAGGTCACCGAGGAACTGACGGGTGTCGAGCAGGGCAAGTGTCTGCGCCGCCGCGGCACCGACAGCCCGATCCCCTACGAGAACGAAACCCGGTTCGCCCCCGTCGGCGGGGGCACCCGTGTCACCTGGCACCAGGAGTCCGGGTCCCTCGGTGGGGTGTTCGGCTCCCTCGCCGACACCGTCGTGGCGAAACTGTATGCCCGCGACGTCCGGAGCAATCTCGAGCACGCGAAGGCACTGCTCGAGGCGGAGGAAACACGATGAGCACCGACCGAACCGCACCCGTCGACACCCGGATGACGGGGATTCTGCACGACGCGTTGCGCCGCGACCTGGACCGGACCCGCACCGCGCTCACCGCGTCGATCCCGCCTGCCAACTCCCAGCGCGTCGCGCTCGCCGATCACCTGATGTGGATGATGGAGTTTCTGCGCCTCCATCACCGCACCGAGGACGACACGTTGTGGCCGTTGATCCGGCGCCTCAATCCGGACGCCGCGCCGTTGCTCGACCGGATGGACGCCGACCACGCCAGCATCTCCCCCGGGATCGACCGCCTCCGCGCCGCCGCCGAGGCCTACCGCACCGACGGCTCCGCCCACGCCCGGGACGCCGTGATCACGGCGCTCGACGGGCTGGAGGCGCCCCTGCTGCCGCACCTGCGCCGCGAGGAGGACGAGACGATGCCGGTCGTGGCCCGCACCATCACCGTCGGGCAATGGGAGGACTGGGGACACGACATCATGAAGGACAGACCCAAGCTGGAGTTGGCGCGGGAGGCGCCCTGGGTCCTCGACGGCCTGGACGATGACCGGTATCGGGTGGTCACCGGTGCGCTGCCCGCGGTGCCGCGATTCCTCCTGCTGCACGCGCTCGCCGGACGGTATCGGCGGGCAAGTGCCACCCGCTGGGGCGGCAAGGTCGAGGTGACACCCCGCCGCTCGCGCCGCCATGAACGCCGTCCGGCCTGACCGACGCGGTTGTCACAGAGTTCGGGAGGACATCATGGGGACCGGAACCCCACACACGGTGAAGCGCGCCCGGCGGGTCGTCGACGCCGTGGTTGACGGGGTCGCCGACCTGGGGGTGCACCATATCTTCGGGGTGGACGGGGCCAACATCGAAGACCTCTACGACGCACTGTTCACCACTGCCCGCGCCGTTCGGGGGGTGGTGGCCAAGCACGAGTTCGGGGCAGCCACCATGGCCGACGGCTACGCCCGGACCGCAGGCGGGCTCGGGGTGGTGGCCGCGACCTCCGGCGGCGGGGCGATGAACCTGGTGGCCGGGCTCGCCGAGTCCTACACCTCGAAGGTGCCGGTGCTGGCCCTG
This sequence comes from Rhodococcus koreensis, assembly GCF_900105905.1. GTDB lineage: Bacteria > Actinomycetota > Actinomycetes > Mycobacteriales > Mycobacteriaceae > Rhodococcus_F > Rhodococcus_F koreensis. The sequence goes on from NZ_FNSV01000005.1 coordinate 712,501, forward strand.
ATCGGGCAACCACCCACCACCCTCGAGGGCACCGGCGCCTTCCAGGACACGAGCGGCAAGGCCGGCTCGATCCACGCGGTCCGGCTTTTCACCGAAGTCTCCCGCTACTGCGCCCGCATCGAGCGACCCGACGACCTCGCCGCCCACCTCGAGCGAGCGGTCGCCGCGGCGTGGTCCGGTGGGTCCGCGGTGTTGTTGCTGCCCAAGGACATCCAACAAGCCACCGTCGACGACGCTTTCACGTTCCGCCCACCGCCCCGCCGATCCGGCCAGGACCCGGACGGGCTGACGCGGATCCGGGACATGCTCGCCGCGGCGCGGCATACCGGGAAGATCGTGCTCGTCGCCGGCGACCAGGTGGCCCGGGACGACGCCCGGGACCAGTTACGTGCCCTCGCCGCCGCGGTGGACGCGGCCGTCGGGGTGGCGCCGGACGCCAAGGACGTCTACCCGGCCGACCAGCCCGGGTTCTGCGGTGTCACCGGGACCATGGGACACACCGATCTGATCGAGGCCGTGCGGCACAGCGCGTTGTGCCTGCTGATCGGCACCCGGCTTCCCGCCACGGCCCGCGCCGGCCTGGACACCGCCGTGGCCGCGGTCCCGGTCGCCAGTGTCGGCGTCGAACCACCATATGTGCCCGCGGTGCACGCGACCAGCCTCGACCTGCGGCAGACGTTGGCCGAGTTCGTCGACCAGTTCTCCTCGGGCAGCCGACGGCCGGATCCGGTAAAGCACAGTGCATTGACCGCGCTGGAGGTACCGGAGAATTCCGGCCTCGGCCTCCGGTACCGCGAGGCAGTCGAGGCGATCGCCGCGATGATGCCCGCCGGATCCGACGTCTTCGCCGACGCCGGCAACACCGGCGCCGCGGTGGTGCACCACCTGCCGGTGTCTCGCGGGGGTCGGTTCGTCGTTGCGCTCGGTATGGGCGGGATGGGCTACAGCTTCGGCGCCGCGATCGGCGCCGCATTTGCCCGCGGCAGCCAAGCCCATGGGGACGTCTCAGCGCCCGGGCGGCGGACGTTCGTCATCGCCGGCGACGGCGCCTTTTACATGCACGGCATGGAAATTCACACTGCGATCGAGTATCAGCTGCCGGTGACGTTCGTGGTGTTCAACAACAACGCGCACGCCATGTGCCTGACCCGCGAGCAACTGTTCTACTTCGGCCGCTACAGCTTCAACCGGTTCCGCCCCTCTTCGCTCGCCGAGGGCATCGGCGTCATGTTTCCGTCGCTGCCGGCACACCCGGCCCGCACCCTCGACCAGCTCTTCGACGCCCTCGAAGCCGCCACCACCACGAGCGGCCCATCATTCATCGCCGTGGACTGCGACCCCGACGAATTTCCGCCATTTCTACCGTTTCTCACCCAACCAGCAATCGAGGACAGCCATCGTGACCGCCCCGCTTCCCGCCCTCAGTGACATCCCGGGCGGCGTGATCCCCGGCGTGCTGCGGATCGAGACCTCCGACCGGGAGGCGACCACGCCGATCATCCTGGACATGCTCCGGTCGGTGTACCCGCATCAGCAGGTCTTCGGTGAGTACTGCACCGTGAACGGCTACATCGCCGCCCCACCCCGCGCGGTGTACGACTACCTGGCCGACCCCCGCAGTTTGGAGGAGTGGACCTACAGCCTCCGTGGATTTGGCCCGACCGAACAGCCCGGCTTGTGGTCGGCCCACGACCGCCTCGGATCCGACACCACCATCTACACCCGCACCGTCACGAACGCCGAGGCGATGACGGTCGACTACCACTGCGCCTGGGATCAGCCCGGTCATCTGTGGATGATCTATCTGATGCGGGTGGTGAACGCGCAGACGGTGTTCGACAAGCCGGGGACGGTGGTGCTGTGGACCAACTGCCACCACCCGTTCTACGTCCACAACCCCTACCCGGACACCGCGCCCCCGGACCGGAAGGTCTGGGTCGGGGACCTCTGGGACATGTTCGCCGCCGGCCACCGACTGGAGCTGACCAACCTCACCGCCCTGTGCGAATATCGGGCCCGCCACGGCCTGCCGATCACACCCGCCTGGATGAGATGAGGCCATGGACATCACACCGACGCCCCCGGTGAGCCTGATCGACGTCGCCAGCTACCTCCCCGGCGATCCGATAGGCACCGACTACTTCGCCCGGTACGCCCGCTCGGACCGGATGGCGCAGAATGTCATGTTCCGGGCCCCCACCTGCCGTCACCACATCGGCGCGGGCGAGTCGGCCGTCGACATGGCCGAACGCGCCCTCACCCCGCTGATCGACCGCCACGGTACCGCCACCATCGCAGGCGTCGACATCCTGATTACCCACACCCAACTCCCCGATCTACCCGTGCTCGGTTGTGGCGCCGACCTGGCCCGCCGAATGCGCATGAGCCCGCAGTGCATCCTCGACGTGCACAACGGGGGCTGCGCCGCGTTCATTCACATGCTCGATCTCGCCCGAGTGATCCTGTCGACCAACGGCTCTGCACGAACGGCGTTGATCGTGACGGTGCAGAACAGCGCCGGCCAGGTCTTCACCCAACCCGACGTCCGCCCGCTCGCGCAGGCGGCGGTGCCCGGCGACGGCTGCGGAGTCGGGCTACTGTGCAAGTCGGACCGGGCCCAGATCCTCGACATCGAGTGCCGCCATCGCCCCGAGTTCGCCGGGGACATGACCGCCGCGATCGACCCACCCCGCAGGTATTGGGAACCCGGCACCGGGCAACTGCGGATTGCGTTCACCGAATCGAAGATCACCACCGTATTCGCGCGCGGCAACCGACTCGTCCCCGAGGTGGCGCACGCGGTGTGCGATCACATCGGCGTGACATCCACGGCGGTCGACACGTTCGTCACCAATCAACCGAATCGGCTGTTCCTTCGGAACTGGCGCGAGGCACTGGAACTCACTCCGGCGCAGCATCCGGACACGTTCGACGACTGCGGAAACCTGTTCGGGGCGGCGATCCCGGTCACCCTCGACATCGAGAACCGGGCCGGCCGGATCCGCAACGGGTCGCTGGTGTTGCTGGCCGGCTTCGCGCACGCCGGCGACTTCGCCGCCGCCGCCGCGATCCGGTGGGGCGCACAACCACCACCGCCAGGGCGCACATAGGATTCCCTCACCCGCGGCTGCCGATGAGCGTCGACAGCCGGTCGGCCGCCGCCGATGCCGCGTGTGTGGCCCGCAGCTGGGCGCCGAGCGTGGCGGCCGCGTCCCGGTCGTCGTCGGCGGACGGGACTTCGTCCAGTGCCCCGCGAATCCGTTCGGGGGACGAGCGTTTCGAGATGACCCTACGTAGGGCAACGCCTCACGGATCTCACCCTCGATGCTGTCGCGGATCGTCTGGACCCGGCCCGAGTGCGGGCCAGGCTGCCGTAGGTGTTTGCATACGGCCCGGGCCACTCCTGCTCGGCGACAACCCCCACCACACGCCCGGCCGGATCGTCGACATCGGCCATGTCGCCGACGTGAGCATCAATGTCGCCGGATTCACCATCGCGATACCGCCACGGTCGAAGGGAATTCGGGCCCGAATCCCGTCGAGAACCGCACGGCGGAACTCCGACGTGTTCCCGGTCCCGCCGGCGGCGTCACGCACACACGCCACCAGGTCCTCGGCCTTCCGCGCCGCCGTCATGACTCCAGTCTGTGCTGGTCGCCGCGGTACCCGATACCCCCAACCGTGGGGTACGCAGGTGCATGACCGCCGCGGAATCGATCCCCCACCGCCCCGACGTCGAACGCCAGCGCCGCGTCGGCACTGCGGGCAGGAACAGCTCCGACGCATCCACCGGCATACCGAGACGAGGCTGCACGCATGGCATAGCACAGTATCGACAACGATACCGACCCGTCATCGACACGGTCGCCCCGGTCAACGCGGTCCTCCATTCGGATTGGTGGCCTCCGGACCCCGGAATTGGGTGCTCCTGCTCGGGAGTGCGACATCAGGCGACATGCGCTGCGGCGGTACCGGCCGCGGACACCCGGGTCATGAGGCGAGCGATCGCATCGGCGACCGGGGTGGGTTGCTCGAGGATCACCGAGTGGCCGGCGCCGTCGACGCAGACGAAATCGCAGTTCTCGAGGTGTGCGGCGATCGCCACCGCATGGGTCGGTGGTATCACCAGGTCCGCCGAGCCACACAGCACCAGCGTGGGAACCGCCGAGAGGGCGGGCACGGTCCGGGACTCGTCGTGGGTCAGGATGGAGTTCAAGAAGCCGGTCATCGTCACGATCGGGGTCCGGTCGTGCATCGCGATCGCCTGTGCGAGTACCCGGTGGCTGACCGTTCGGTTGCCGAATTCGACCCCACCGATGACCGGTGCGAACACCCTGCAGCCGAGCCGCTTCACCTGCTCCAGGGACGTCGGTGCGCGGCCCACCGCGGCCTGGAACCAGGACAGCACGGGGTTGCGTAGCAGTCGGCCGAGCCCGGCATCGGCCAGACCGCTCGCGGTGGTCGCGATCAACCCGACCCCGACGATGCGGGTGCCGATCTCGTCCGGATGCGCTCTGGCATAGGTCAGCACTGTCATCCCACCCATGGAGTGACCAATCAGGACGACGGGTCCGGTGGGGGCGACGGCGCGCAGCACAATGTGAAGGTCGCGGGCCAACTGCTCGAGAGTGTAGGTCTGGGCCGGCGCTTCGGCGGAGTCTCCGTGTCCGCGGTGGTCGTAGCAGACGATCCGCACGTCGGCGTTACGCCGCATCAAGTCGCCGCTTACTGGGGACCAGGATTCGGTGCCCAGGCAATGGCCGTGCAGCAAGACAACGGTTACCGGGGCGTCCGTGGGACCGCACTCGCGAACGGCAAGTGAAACACCATCCTCAGCCCAGACCGTGAGTTTACGTTCGGCCAGCCCCGGGGTGCCGGTCAGCCATCGAACTGCGCCGTTCATACCGGACTCCGCCAGTTGAGGGACCATACCGTTGGAGTAGAGGTCGACCGGACTGCACCAGACTCTGGCTGGTTCACGAGTGAAATATGATCGGTCACTATCCATTGCGGGCGCCGCCCCTCTGCCCCCACCCCGGAGTTCCTCCGAGCCTACGTCCTGATGGTCGCACCACACGTTCCGCTCGGAATCCGGCCGACGGCACACCACAGTGATCGATCGCGCCCGAGCTGACATGAGCATCGATCATCCGCTGCTCACCGAGTTGCGCTGCGCGCGGCGCCACCGAGCGTCCGACGGCGGCATCGAGCACCGCGCGAACTGTCGGCTGTTCAGAACTCAGTTCTTCCCAGGAGGTTTGGGGCGGATCACCGTGCTCGATCGCCTGATCGAGCTTCGCGGCGAGGTGGGTGGTCCAACGATGGTGCAGCGCCAGCAACACGCCGTCCGCTCCACCGGACAACCGATCGACATCGGGAAGGCCGTCGAGCAGCAGCGGCCCTGCCGGGTCGATCCGAGCTCGAGCGACCACTGTATCGAGAATGGCTTTGCGTGCATGACAATCCGTCCAACCCATCAAACTCGCCTCCATGTGTCGCGTCCACGCCGCTGACGCACCCGGCCGACTCGGCCTCGCCCAGGGCCAGGGCCCAGGGCCGCGATACTGTGTCCTCCAGGGCAAAGAAGTGGGAGTGCTTTCAACACCAAGTGTGGGTCTGCAGGCGGCGGATATACCATCCCCCATGCGGGGGGTTAGACGATCTCGACCAAGACATATCGCGTGCAGATCGTCATGAGGGCATGTCCCTGTTTCACGGGGCCGACTGCAACAGTCGTGACTGGGGCAGCACAGAATTCGCGCACTCGAATCTGAATCAGCCTCGGACACAGTGGGACCGCGCCACCGCACCTACCCGCTCCGACCGCCGCGATCGACCCACCCCGCAAGCACTGGATACCCGGAACCGGCGGCCAATTGCGGACCGCGTTCACCGAATCCACAATCTCGCCACCGTCTTCGCGCACGGCAACCGACACGTCCCCGAGGTCGCCCTCGCGGTGTGCGCTCATCCGCGTGAGATCCACCGAGCCCACGATCGACAGCGTGCGACGCACGTCGACACCTTCATCTTCGTCACCAGCCCCATCGGCTGTTCTGCGGAAGTGTGCCTCCGGAGCTGACTCCGGCACACCATCCGGATACCTTCGACCCTGCGAACCTGTTCGGGGCGACCACCGGGCCCCTCGACACCGAGAACCGGACCGACCGGATCCCCAACAGACGCCAGTGTTCCCCGCCGGTCTTTCGCACACGCCGGCGACTTCACCGCCCGCCGCGGACATCGGTGGTGTGCGGCGCCGACCACCGACGTCGAATCAGGGCGCGCTCCGGCCGGGTGAGGATGGTGCCGGGCGTCCCCGGCCATCCGTCCGCGGCCGTGCCGGGACACCGGTGATCAGCGGTCGATCAGCGCCAGTAGCTCGTCCACCGCCGCCGAGGCCCCATCGGTGGCTCGGATCCGGGCGCCGAGCGTGGCGGCGGCCGTCCGGTAGGTGTCCACCTGGAGGAGTTCGTCGAGGGCATCGCGAATCTGACGGGGGGTTGCCGTCTTGCGGAGCACTTTCCCGGCTTTCGCCGCGGCCACCTTCTTGCCGATCGTCGGTTGGTCGGTCAGCGCGGACATGGGCAGGATCAGCATCGGCAGGCCGTGCGCGAGGGCTCGAAAGGTGGTTCCGTGCCCACCGTGCCCGACCACGGCCGAGCACGTCGGCATCAGTTCGCTGTGCGGAATGTACCGGTGGACGGTGGCATTCGCGGGTGCACGCAAGCTCGCGGGATCGAGGGCGGGTCCAGTCGTCACCACCAGTTCGACGTTCATGCCCTCGGCGGCGTCGAGGATGTTCTGCAGGACCCGGTGCTGGCCCGGGAGGCCGCCCGTGCTGAGGCTGGCCAGCACCCGCGGCGGAGTTGAGCCTATCGCCGGCCTCTTGGCATCGTGCACCGGGCCGGTCCACACGAGATTGCCGTCGTGGGGCCGTCCGCCCGCGGGGTCGAGCTCGCGGTCCGAGCACACCAGTGCCAGGTCGGCCTGCCGCCAGAGTCGGCGCGGTCCCAGTCCCTTGAGTCGCGCGACGATCCCGAAGGGACCGTGTCGGAACATGCCGTCCGCACACCCGAAGAACGCGGGGAACAGGGCGACGTGGCGCAGGCCGGCGCGCGCCGCCGCGTCGAGCGCATTGAACAGCATGCAGTCGATGATCACGAGGTCGGTCGGGTCCTCTCTCACCGCGTCGAGGAGGTCCTGCCCGATCCCGGGGTTCGTCATCACCGCGAGCAGCGTGGTGGCGAGGTCCCAGGTGCCGTGGTCTTCGTGCGGGGTCCATGGGGGTGAGTTTCGGTAGGCGCGGAATTCCAGTCCGGCCTCCTCGACGGCCATGCGCTGTGCCTCGTGATCGAGGACGCGAACGCGGTTTCCGCGGCGGCGGAGCTCTCGCCCTAGTCTCAACGTGAGCGGCACGTTTCCGCCGGCGTCGAACATGACGATCAGAATGTCGGGCATGGCACCAACCTCATGAGTCCGGACAATGTGCATCAAGCACCCTCGGGGTGCAGGGGTCGTTCCGCGCCGAAGTCACGTGTCCCCCGGTGGTGTGATGTGGCCCAGCTGGTTCAGCAGCGTCACCTGGTCGTAGAAGATCCGGCACGAGAGAGCCTTGTCGTCCGAGCCGTGGCGCATGACCTTCCAGTACGGGACGTCCATTGCCTGGTTTGTCGGCGGGAGGTCGCCGAAGGGGCCGTCGTTGCGGCCCGTGCCCCGAAACAGCGCCACGAACGAAGTTGGACCCGCCCAGGTACTGGGCGGCGTCGATCCGGGCGCCGGAGAACGCGGTCGTCCACCCACGCAGCCAGTCCTTGAACTCGGCGGCATCGCGGAGCGTCAGGCCCCGCGGCACGTCCTCGTAGGCGAAGGTGGTGTCGAGGTGTGTGTCTATGGCGTCGAAGTCACGGTCGTTGAACATGCCATGCAGCACTGTGTGAATGTCACTGTTTCCCATAGGGTCTCCCTTCGGCTTCCTACCAGCGCCGCCGGCGGACCGCGGTGCCGATACGGGCGACCGGCGCCGAGCGCGCAACGACTACGGACTGTTCAACGGCCGACATCGGTCGTCTCGGCTTCCTGCATCGGCGAACCAGCCGTCCGGCCCGACCGGTGTGTCGTACCGCGGCAGGTAGTGGGTGAAGAACAGCTGCGCGACGAGTTCCTGGCGGCTGTTCACCCCGATCTTCGCGTAGATGCTTTTCAGGTGGTCTTGCACCGTGTACGGGCTGACGAACAGTCGGTGCGCGACCTCGACGCGCGTCTGGCCGGCGAGGACGTGGCCGAGTACCTCCGCCTCGCGTGGTGTGAGTCCGTGGATGGCGGCCAGCAGTGAGATGATCTCCGCGGGTCCCGCCGGCTCCAGGGTGACGACCACCCGCCCCGCCGTGCCGCGGCCGTCGAGCTTCCCGGCCCGGATGACCACCCATTGACCGTCGAGCGTGCGGGCCCGCGTGACCGCGGCCGCTGCACCCGAGTTGCGCAAGTTCACGGCCGCGAACACGGCGGGAAGCATCCGGGTTTCACATTCGCCGCTGATCCGATCGAGGTACGCCACCGCTGGTGCCGTCGCCGACTCGACCTCGTCGTCGGGCCCGACGATCACCACGGCAGGCCCACTGGTGACCTCGGCGAGAACCCGGGGTGCTTGCCGGAGCAGCGACAGGCGAAGTCCCTCCCCGATCTCGCGGGCAGCACCGGCGAGAACCCGAACCTCCTCGCCACTGAACCGCCGTCCGGGGCCGCGCATCACCACCCCGCCGCCCCAGCAGAGCTTGTCGCGCCCGCGAACGACGAACCGTATCTCGTCTTCCATCCCCATCGGGCCGAGGAGCTCGACGTAGGGCAGTGCTCGATGGAGATCGCCATCGATGGCATCGCGGATCGTCTGGACCCCGACCGGACTGCGGGCGAGCTTGCCGATGGCGTTCCCGTACGGCGACGGGCCGTATTCCAACCGGGCGGCAGTTTCCATGGCATGGCTCGGCAGGGAGTCGGCGCCGGTCGTCGTCTGCGACGTGGGCAGCAGGGTCGCCGGATCGACCATCGCAACAATCGCGAAGTCGTAGGGAATTCGAGTGCGGATCGCGTCGAGCACCGCATGCCGGAACTCGATACTGTCCGCGGTCCCGAGCGCCGCGTCACGCACACTCGAGCGCAGCGGTTCGGCCCTCCGCACCACGGTCATGTCCCCAGTATGTGCTGGTCAAACCCACGCGCGATACCCCCCAAGCGTGGGATGGTGCGAAGTGCATGACCGCCGCACCGACACGTCGTCGCACATTCGAGTCGACACAATTTGCGACATTTCGGAGTGTTCCCGCAACCGCGCACACCGGACAGACGGGTGCCTACCCGGGATGCGGTAACCTGCCGGCTGCAGCCCTCCACCCGGCCCGACGCCATTGTGGAGCGGGGTGCTGTGCGGATGGTCGAGGAGCGACTCCGGAGGTCAGTCGACGGGTGGCGTCGACACTGGCTCGATGCCGTTCGCCGGTCGAACTCGTCGGTGGTCGTCACCGTGGAGTTCACGATGTCGACCTGGTTCGGGTTCGCCCGCTGCGCGATCAGCGTGCGCACGACCGCACCGGCCTCGTCGGGATCGTCCGCGATGAGGCTGATGGTGATCGCGGTCCCCTGCTCACCCCGCCCGATCGCGGGATGAAACCCGGCGAGCTGATCGAGACAGTGGTCGAGGTCGCGCTCGGTGAGCTGGTCGAACCGTTCGGCGAGTTCGATGGTGGCGTTGTACATCCGTCGGGGCACGGTGGCCTCCTTCTGCGCGTGTGCGCCCGGGGATTGCCGGCGTGTTCGTCACGGACGGTAGTCCGATGCCTGTCAAGCGCAAGCGAAACGGGGGCACAGGGCTGTTGCCGGGGGTACCGACCCGGGCAGAGCGGATCCTCGCGGTCCCCGCTTTCGCCGCGGCCCATGCTCACCCAGACTCCACGGCCACCGCCGCCGGATCGGTGACCGTGCGCTCGGGGCCACGGCGACCCGCCACTGACGTACACCCGAAACACCGGCGCCGGGCGCGGGCATGAGTCACACTGGCCTCCGGAAGCACACGGGTTGTCGGGAGACCCCGGCAACGTCGAATACATTCTCGCCGAAGGGAAGTCCGCACAGGAGGAGACCCGATGCCCGTTTCACCCCACACCTCATTACAGCACGTCCAGGATCGCACCACCGACCTACGCCGATGGTTGGATACCGGCGACAACACCGCCGCCCTGACGGCGTATCTGCGCGACGAACCCGTCGACCACCGGTGGCTCACCACCTACCGACGACTCACGCACGACCTGCTGCGGGCGGTCGACCACGCCTGCCCGCCCAGGGCACCGCACGTCACGCCGACGCCGAGCGACGGCCGCCGGCCGCCGGCCCGGCGGCCGATGAACGACGACCAACGCCGAGCGCTCGAGCAGGTCCGCGACACCTGCGCCGTGCTGCACACCTTCCTGACCACCCACCCGAGCGACCGACCCCCAGAACGGGTCCGATCCGCCACCTTCGAGCAACTCACCGACGACCTCCTCGACGCCGTCACCGCAGCACAGACCGCCGGTGTCCCCGAACACCGCATCTTCGACAGCGTGTGAACCACCGGAATTCCCCCGGAGCGACCCGCTGCACGGCGCGGGCGCCGGCCTCGACCAGCCGACGGCACGAAATGCCCGAAGTTCCTCGAACCGATCAGTCTCGACGCGGTCGACCACCGTGGTCATGCGGTGAATGCGCTGCGCTGTGGGTCGTCTACAGGCTACGGATGGACGCCGCCGACGCTGAGCACCGCGAGAAGCTGACTGAACAGCATCAACTGATCGGGTCCCTACGCGGCGTACCACCGAGCTCAGCGACGAGATCACCCAGATCCGAGGTGAATCCGACCGTGCCGCTGCAGCGTCGACCGCCACCATCGGCCGGCTCGAGACGCACCTCGACGAGGCCAGGGCAGCCATTCAAGGCGAGGGGACGCGGGCAGACACTACCCGCGACGAACTTTCCACCGCGCGAGAAGATCTCGCTGCCTCACGCACCCAAGCCGAGGTCGCGAGGGAACGGATCGAGGAGCTGCGCGCCGATCTAACCTGCGGCGAACCCCGAATCACGATGAGATCTTCGATGCCGCGGCCACACCTTTCCTGCGCTGCCGCACACGAGGGGTCGGTCGTCGACATTCGCCCTCGAAAAACGCACCCGAAGATTCAAAATCTCATCAGAGCGTGGTCGAGGCCACCGATCCTGGTCATGGTGACGGCGCGCCGACCGACCTCCGAATCCCAATCTCGCGGACGGTTCGGATCGCCTGGAGGGACTCGACGCGTCCTCAAGGGCGGCGGAACAGCAGCGAGCCGAGGCCCTGCCAGGCGATGATTGAGGAAGCCTACAGTCGTGGGCGTGACGACTGTGGAACTGAACGCGCTGGTAGGTGTTCCGAACGCCGAGCGGTTCACAATGGCCGCTGAGACAGCCTGGCCGCCTGGGCCGTGTCCTAGCTACGTCGACGCGGGCGACCTGGACGCCTCCGCTGTCGAACGGACACACCTCGAAGGCGCACGGACCACGCTGGGCGATTTGGTCGTATGCGCGGAATCCCCCGCCTGGGAGCCTGTTCCGCACCGTGATGTAATCCTGGCCACTGGTCCGGGGGCCGCCCAGGATGTTACTCAGGCAACGCGCTCGCGAAATAGCGCCGACGCCTTCGACGCTGAGAAGCCTGACGCCGCGCCAATCCGTATGAAGGTCCAACATCAGCGGCACTGACGAGATTTTGGAGAGATGATCATGCCCAGACGCAAACCCGTACCGAGGACAGAAGAAGAATCGCAACGAAAGTTGGACGAGTGGTTGCGAATTCTTCAACACGGAACGCCCGAAGCGAAGGCCGACCAACAGCGGAAGGATCGGGAAGAGCGTGAAGCCTCGGAGAGGAAGTTCGAAGAGGACTTGCTCTCCTGCAGCCGGGAGGAGTTGGGAGAGTGGCGAGCGGAGATCGTCGCCCGACGTGACGAACCGCAGGAATCGACCGAAATCAGTATCGAATCCCGGCGCCGGATCAAGACGCACTGCACTGCGCTAACCTGAATTTTTCGTGTGGGAGCGATGGATCAGAGTGTGCGCATAAGCGAAAGTGCCTGTCCTGCACGGCATAATGGGACTTCTCTACGGTTCCACAATGCCGACGGGAAGGCACTTCGCAGGTGAAGAGTATCGCAGCGGGTCCACGGGTGAAAGTATCGGCCGACGGACGGGGCGTGGTGTCGCATGCCGGTGTGGGGATGCTGCGGGAAGTGGCGGATCTGACGGGGCTGTCCACGCAGGTCACGGCGGTATTGGCCGATACCTACCGCGGGAAATGGGCGTATGCGCCGGGTTCGGTGTTCGCCGACCTGGTCGCCGCGGTGGCGGACGGTGCCGACTGTGTGGACGTCGCAGCACGAAGTTGTGCCGGCCGCATGCATGTGTTCGGCCCGTCGGCGTCGACAACGACGATGTGGCGGCTGGTCGATGAGCGTATCGATGCCGCCCACCTGCCCGGGATCCGCGCCGCGCGAGCACAGGCCCGGGAGCAGGCGTGGGAAGCAGGGGCCGCCCCTACCGCCGCGGAGTGGTTACGCATCGACGTCGATGCCACCATCACCCTCGACCATTCCGAGGGCAAGGAGAACGCGGCTGCTACCTGGAAGAAGACCTATGGTTATCACCCACTGCTGGCCTTTCTGGACCGGCCCGACATCGCCGGCGGTGAGGCGTTGGCCGGGTTGCTCCGTCCGGGGAATGCGGGAAGCAACACCGCAGCCGACCACGTCACCGTCCTCGGGTGGGCACTCGAATCGCTGCCACCGGCGTATCGGCCCGATCCGACCGACCCCGCCGGGCAGAAGATTCTGGTGCGCAGCGACTCGGCCGGGGCGACCCACGGATTCGCCGACGCCTGCCGCGTCGCCGGGGTGGGGTTCTCCTTCGGCTTCGCCGTCGACGACCGTGTCCGCGAGGCCACCGAAACCCTCAACGCGAAGGCGGCGTGGATGCCGGCGATCGACTCCGACGGCGAAATCCGCGACGGCGCATGGGTCGCCGAGGCCACCGGCCTGGTCGGCCTCGATGCCTGGCCGGAAGGAACCCGATTGATCCTGCGCAAGGAACGCCCCGTGCGCCGTGAGGCGCTGTTGATTCGAATGGAGGTGAAAGACCTGCATCGCCGATCCTGTCGCAGCAGGACGGTGGAGCTGAGGGCAGCCTGATCCGGGTGGTGCCGGGGAGGGCGGGAAGCAGCCCTGACAAAGCCGGGACGTGTCAGCACTGCCAGATGGTGCGGGTCCGGCGAGCGGGACGGAAAGGAGTACGAGAGGAACCGGCGTTTACGTCTCTTCATCTTGCACCGGCTCGAATCTGGCGGATCTGGGCCGGCAGCGGTGCGCACCCACCGAGTCGTCGGTGGGGAACTCCTGGGTCGGATAGGTCGGCTGGCCGGGAGACCACGGTGAAATTGCTGCGGGGTAGCCGTGGTGATGCCGCAGGGACAGAGTCGGGCTCCTCCTCCGTCGAGCGAACAACAGTGAACACGGGAACCATCTCGGTCTTACCGACCTACGGGCATCCGGTCCGTGGGGACGGTTGGGCGCACCGACCGCCGATCAGGTCGGGATGGGGCGGAGCCGTCGTAGTACTCCGAGCCGGGGAAAGCCCGGCACATGGGGAAGGGCGGCAGCGGTATCGAGAAGGGAAGGAGACTGTAATGCCGAAAGACGCGGCGGTGAACATCGTCGCCCCGGACATCGCGGACCCACCGGGCCCACGTGCTCGGGTATCGGGGATGCAGGCCAAGCTTCACCATTGGGCGGCGGCCGATTCCGGCCGCAGGTTCGATGACCTGTTCAACTTCGTGCACGATCCGGCCACATTGCGTGTGGCGTTCGAACGGGTTGCGGGCAATACCGGCGCGAAGACTCCCGGCGTCGACGGTATGACCGTCGCCGACGTGGAGGCGAGTGTGGGGATGTCCGGATTTCTGGACGATCTGCGGACTCAGTTGAAGGACGGCTCGTTTCGTCCGCTTCCGGTGCGGGAACGTAAGATTCCCAAACCGGGCGGCAGCGGGAAAGTCCGGAAGCTGGGGATTCCGACGGTTGCGGATCGGGTCGTTCAGGCGGCGCTGAAGCTGGTGCTGGAACCGATCTTCGAGGCCGACTTCCTGCCGGTCTCCTATGGGTTTCGGCCGAGGCGGCGGGCGCACGACGCAGTCGCGGAGATTCAGTATTTCGGCACCAAGGGTTATCGCTGGGTGCTGGATGCCGACATCGAAGCGTGTTTCGATTCGATCGAGCACACGGCTCTTATGGGCCGTGTGCGAGAACGGGTCAAAGACAAGCGTGTGTTGCTGCTGGTCAAGTCGTTCCTCAAGGCCGGAGTGATGAGCGAAACCGGCCATCACGAGGACAATCCGACCGGCACGCCGCAAGGGGGCATCTTGTCGCCGCTGTTGGCCAACATCGCCCTGAGCGTGCTCGATGAGCACGTTCACGGGCCGTGGCAACCGGGCGGCGCTATGAGCACCCCGACAGGTCGCGCTCTCCGTCGTAGGAGAGGCCTGCCGAACTGGCGAATCGTGCGCTACGCGGACGATTTCGTCGTGCTCGTGTTCGGTAGCTGCGACGATGTGAACGACTTGCGCGAAGAGATCGCTGATGTGATCGCGCCGTTGGGGCTTCGGTTCTCCGAATCCAAGACCCGAGTGGTGCACATGGGCGAGGGGTTCGACTTTCTCGGGTTCCGCCTCCAGTGGAAACGCAAGAAAGGGACGGACAAGTGGTACGTCTACGTGTTCATCGCCGACCGGCCCCTCCGGTCGCTGAAGGACAAGATTCGTGCCGTGACGAGCAGGCTGTCGCAGCAGCCACCCAGGGACGTGCTGATCCGGCTCAACCGGATCATGCGCGGCTGGTCCAATTACTTTCGGTACGCGGTAGCCAAGAGTGTCCTGCAATCCCTCGCCATCTTCGTGTGGCACAGGATTGCTCGCTGGTGGATACGGCTGCATCGGTGGAGTTGGACAGATCTTCGACGGCACCTCATCGGCCCTCACGGGACGTGGAAGATGCCGTCGGCGGACGGGGTCGAACTGTTCAATCTCGGCCGGGTACCGACTGCACGATATCGGTACCGCGGCAGTAAGATCCCGAATCCCTGGGCAGTGGCTAACCACGCTTGATGGCAGAGACCGTGGAGAGCCCGGTGCGTGGAAACGCGCACGCCGGGTTCGGCGAGCGGCTCGCAGAAACGGGCCGGTGGCGACACCGGTACCGCGCTGCGGGCCGACTCAACCACCCGGGGGCACAGCTGCGGTTCACCGATTCCGACGGGCACCGGATCACCGGGTTCATCACCGACACCCCCGCCGGTGTGGTCCCCGGTGGGCTGGCCGGACTGGAGCTTCGGCACCGTCAGCACGCACGGGTCGAGGACCGGATCCGGCAGGCCAAGGCGACCGGGCTGCGGAATCTGCCGTGCCACCGCTTCGACGCGAACGCCGCCTGGCTCGAGACCATCCTGGCCGCCACCGACCTGGTCGCCTGGGCGAAGCTGATCGGCTTCCCCGACCACCCCGATCTGGCCCGCTGCGAGATCGACACCTTCCGCTACCGGGTGCTGCACGTCGCGGCCCGCATCACCCGCGGGGCACGGGCGGTCCGGGTCCGGATCGATTCGAGTTGGCAATGGGCCCAAGCCATTGCCGCAGCGTGGTGCCGCATCCGGACCGCGTTCACCTGACCGCGGCCACCTGCTCCCACGACGCACGAAAGGCAACCCCGGCCGGTGGAACCGGGCACCCACCCGAGCGACATCGGGCACGCACTCACACCCACACACCAGAACCAGCCCGCACTATCACATCCCAGCCGAAACCTACTCACCTGTCAGGTGGCATGAAAAATTGAGGCTAATCTCCCGGATCGATGCCCAGATCAAGCGACTGCCCCCGCCGCCCGAGGAACGACTCCGCCGGATCGATGCCCTGATCGCAGAACTCCAGCGCAAGCGCTCTGAGGTCTTGAACGAGATCGCAACCAAGAAGGACTTCGAATAATGACGTTCGCGATTTACTGCCGGCTCCCGAGCGTCGGGGTCGGCTCGATTTCCGTCACGGGCCTGCCCCTCGGCGGTAGCATCGCAACCGGTCGGTCCCCTCGCGGACTCCTCCCAGACCGCCTGCGGGACCGACCGTTGTGAATGCCTTCCGATCGGGCGGAGGTGGTGTCATTAGCGGACTGGCGACGACTCAACCGTGGTAGTCACCGTCGACCCCGGTCTTTTGGGAGATGGGCTTACCTCCCGGGCATGAAAGAGACCGGGTCTGACTCGCCCTGCACATCGTCGACCCCGGTCATGGATGCCTCCGATCACCTGCGCCGGGGTCGGCTTCGGAACCTGTGTGCCGCAACGCCGCCACCGGCGATAAACTTGGGTCGTGAGGAATTGCCGATTCACGAGAAGAGGTGGTCGGATGCGATTGAGCCTTCCTTGACCGAGTAGAAACGATCCCCTGGCCGCAAATCTGGCCTCTCCCGCACACCGAGGGGCAGCAACCAGGGGGTCGATCGATGTCCCCACCCACGATCCCCAGGCTTCTCCACAGATCGTCCGCAGGACATTACGGTCGGGTTACGATCCGTCGGTGACGCTCGGCGCCCTCTCGATGGCCCTCCTGCGGCTCAATTACCGGCTGGCTCGCGTCCCGCTGCAGTTGGTCGAGGACGTCGGGATAGCCCTGCTGGACGAGCATGCGCCGATGCGCCCCGCCTACGAGCAGTTGCTCATTCCCTGCGATCACGCCGCCGCCATCCTGCTCGGTGACGAGTACGCCGCCACACGAGCAGCAGACATGCGCCGCCGTAGCGCTGGGGTCCGTGTCACGATGCCGCGCCGACATCAGCGCGTGGATGCGGAAAGCGCCGCCCTTCTCGATCTGCAGCGTGAACGATTCGAGCGTCGCCAGCATACCAAGGACACCGACCGAGCCTGACGTATCTTTCCGTGAACCCTTCCCACAAAGCCCAGGCAGACAGTACGTTTGGGCATGGTAGGCCAGCTTTGGGGGTGCCAAGCCTCGGTGTGATGCGTTTGAAGAGTCCGTGCGCACCATTCCAAGGGGCGGCACGGGGGCTGGCCTGCCGTCATTCATGTGTTTCACATGGTGTCGAAGATGATGTGCTCGGGTATGCCCGCCCCCCTCGCGCGCCGACTACGGCGTCCCAGAGGTCGCCCGTGAGGTTCCGGTAGGTGTCGTACCAGATAATCGCCGGAACTCCGTTGTGGTCGGGTACTCATGAACGTGCGGAGGACCAGTGTGGCGGAACTGTCGAGTGGAACCATCATGGGTCGGTCGACTGCCGCATACCAGTCGTCATTCATGCTGCAGTGCAGTGGAATTCAAGAGGGTTGAAAGCAATGACGATGACTAGTGTTGCACTTCAACACTATTGAGCGAAGCACGCATGATGGGCGATGAGCGCTGAGCACAAGCAAGGTGTGATGCATGTGCATGCTGCGTGCTCTCACGTCCGGGGCAGCGAGTCCAGCGCACGATCGAACGCTGCCGCCGCGCCTTCGGCTGACACCGAAGACCCCGGCGGCACTCACCCGGGCGGAGTTCGCTCTCGCGGCGAGCAGACTGGCGGATCACCAGATTCCCAGATTGCCCTGCCACACTGCCGAAATGATGTCAGCACTGCCACCAGCGCATAGTACGGATTGATCATCGCGCTCACCTCCAGGGAGCGGCCCACCAGTTGGTGACCGGCACCGGTTACCAAGTACCTATTCGACGTGTCCGTTCCTTCTCCTCGGCAAGGGGGCCGGTGGCGATTATCCATCTGGGTGGTAGTCGGCAACGCCGCGGCCCGCCAGAATGTCGGTCAGCATATCGATTTCGGTGAGCCACCACCCCGGCCGGGTGATTCCACGCTCACGACTGGGGCAGGCGTGGGTGAAGATCAGGATGGATCGGCCGGCACCTCGTGCGTGAACCTCCCACCGCAGGAGCTCGTCGCCGCAGCAATTCTCGAGGCATCGGATCTCCGGTGGCCTGATCGCCGAACCTTGCAGGTCACGCCAGGAATCGCACCGGGACGCCCACATGGAGCGGCCAGAGTCGGCCAGTACCCGCCACACCGAGTCGCAGCCGTATGGCCGGTACCGTTCCAGCCGCCCCGATGGTCACCCGGTTCTTCCTGCGCTCAGGTAGTTTCATCGTCGAATGCGTCATGGAACTCGGGTAGGAAGGTGTCCACAGCATCAACGACGCGGCTGATATCCACCCGCCCGCAACACCGAGGCCGGGACCTGATCGGACGCCACGACGTCCGCGGCCTCCTTCTACCGCGGTCGGGCGGAGCGGTGCTGTACTTCCTCCGCATCCGCACCGACCTGCCCCCGCTCCCCCTCACTGCCGAGAAGGTGCTCGCCGACCCCTGTACACGTCTGCGGATCGCGCTGCTGGGGCTGCGGACCTCCGAACTACTGCGGCCACTACTCCCCTTCGACCAGCAGTAACGACACGTCCCTCACGTGAGCGACTCACCGACATCGCGGCGGACCTCAGGGGGCTCCGCCGGCACAGTGATCCACCCTCAACTCACGGGTGCGAGAAGGCCGGGCCAACACCCGTGAGCTTCCCTCGATGCACCGGGCGAGAAAATCCAGTGTTCACATAGTCCTGGCCCGGCCGGGTGCACCGACCCTAACGCACGGCTACACTGTTAGGTAACGAGAGGAGTTGGTGATTATGGCGGCGGACATCGAGACGCGAGACACCGGTGGCGGCACTCAGCCGCTCGAGCAACTACTCAGCGAGAAGTTCGGCATCAAGATGGCTCGACTCGACATCGAACGCGCCCTCGACGCGCTCCCCACCATCCACAAAGCCTCGGTGGCCCTTCCCGCTGCCGAGGCCGCGATGTACGACGCCGCCGACTTCGGCGAAGACCAGGACGCCTACCGGCGGAAGATGCTCGACAACGTCGCCGCCTACACCCGCCTGCTGAGCACCGCGCGCACATCAGCCGAGGTCAGCGCCCTCCTCGAGGTCGATCCGTCGCGGATCCGGCAGCGCGTAGCCGACCGCACGCTATGGGCGCTCAAGGACCAGGGGAAATGGCTCTTCCCGGCACTACAGTTCGAACCCGATGGACCGCGACCCGGCCTGGTACGCGGCCTGGACAAGATCCTGTCTGCCCTGCCCGCCGGGCTGCACCCCCTGGCCGTCGAAGGGCTCCTGACCACTCCGCAAGACCAACTCCGCGACGACGAGGGCAAGCCCGCATCCATCCTGCATTGGCTACGTTCGGGCGGGGACATCGCGACCGCCTCTGGCGTCGTGGAGCAGCAGAGATGGGCGAGCGCCTGACGGATGTCCATCCTCCCTCTCCCCCCGCCTCCGTCGCCCGATGAACTGCGCGCCATCGGAATCCGACCGAACGAATACCGCCTCATCGATACGACCGAAACCTGGTGGCGGGTGCACCGCACCACCGCCGTACACACCCTGGCGTGGAACGCGTTCCGCACCTTCGGGCCTGTGCTGAGATTCGATCCCCACCCGCAACCGCGCGGACATCACCCCACGCACGGCGTCTGGTACGGCGCAACCAACCCCGGTGCCGCGCTCGGCGAAGCGTTCCAAAATGATCGGACCATCGACCGCGCATTCGAGATCCCCTACTTGACCGGCCTGCGTTTCACCCGCACCCTGCACCTCCTCGACGTCTCCACCGACAGCACCGGCCACTGGCCCACCCGCGCCGGCGGAACCTATGCCATCTCCACCGCCGGACACGACCACACCCAGAGGTGGGCCCGCGCCATCGTCGACGCATTCCCTCATCTCGACGGCATCAGCTACAACAGCCGCTTCACCGGGGCCCTCTGCGCAGCCCTGTTCTCCCGAGCGCAGGACGCGATGCCTACCGCTCCCCTCACCTCACGAGCGCTGACCGACCCGGCCCTCGCCACCCGACTCGCCGGCGTCGCCGACAAACTCGGATACAAAGTCGTGTGACATTCGCCTGTTCCCGACACCACGACCTCCCACCCACGGTGGCAACCCGCTACTAACTTCGATTCTCGGTGCGGGAATCGCGTTGAGGTCGACGCCCAGCGGGACGCCGCTGGAGAGGGCGTCGAGTGGAAACCGGAGATGTAGGCGTCAGGATCGTTTTCGGTGATCTCGCCCAGGTCCTTCGCCGTCATCTTGCGCTCCGCCATCGGCAGTTGGCTCAGTCCGCCCAACGACCGAGGCCAATTCCGGGGTTTCGTTGTCGGAGAGTAGTTCGATCCAGTCGGGTACTCCTCGGTTCCGTCGACCCGGCTACGGCGAAGCACCTCGGTGTGCTGCTCGGGGCTCGAGACGCGACCCGGTTACACCGATACGCCGACGAGCCGTACCGAATCGAAGCGCGCCGAACGTGCCGCAGAAGCTCTGATCGAGGCGGCCCGTCGCGCGCACGCTGAGGCCGGAAACTGAACGTAAGGCTCGACACCGGCGGCATCGGATTTCAGGACAGATCGAGCGAATGAAGCCTCGATCGATCAGTGACCTGCAACGACGCACCTCCGGCTAGAGCGGGCCTCTGGGCGTGTCCGGGCCAGGCGTCACGTTTCCAGTCGCCTGCCTGCCGACCGCACCGTGGGCGAACTGGTAGACAGACCAGGTGTGGTGGAACGCTCAGATCAGGAGGCCCCGATGCCGCGACCATCATCATGGGTGAGGACGACGGCCTCCGCCCTCGGTGAGGAGCTGGCACGAATCGGTCTGACCGTCCCCGCCGACCGACTCGAGGACCTGCTCACCGAACGCGTCGCCGCCGTGGCAGAGCGGATGCACATCACCGAACGCACCGCCCGTCAGTACTTCGATCATCACGCACTGCGCACGCTCGCCCGTGAACTGGCCCTGAGCATCAAAGATGAGGCACCCGGCGCCGACCTGCTGACACTGCCCCGCACCATCGCCATGCCCCTGCCCACCCTCGGTGCGACAATCGCCGCCCTCGTCGAGGTCGCCGCCCTCGCCCGCGCCACCATTGGTCCCGACGAGCCGGCGACAGCGATGTCGATGATCTCCACCCTCGGCGTCCTGACCAGAGAACACGACGGCGACCTCCCCAACGTCTGGGTGCCGGAACCGCTCCTCGTGCGAGCGGTCCGGCTCATCGAGAACACCGCCGACCTCGTACACCAAGGCTGCACACTCCCACCAGGCGTCGCCGAGGACGTACGACCCCACTTGCAGAAGGCACTCAGCGAAGACGCCGACCGGCTACGGACACTGATCCCCGCCACCGGCCGACGGACCGGCCCGGGCCTGTGGGCGGTTCCTGACGATCCCCGGTGAACACCGGAGCTGTCCCGAGTGCATTCGTCCCGCAGAAACGATCGAATGGGTGACGATCTCCGCGAAGGACTGGTCCTCGATACGGCTCGTCCCGCGCCCGCAGCGGTCGCGGTCGCGGGCGCTTGGGCAGAGTTGTGCTCCAAATATGCTGGCAGCCAAGCCTTCCCAAAGTGGGGATAATTGGCATTATGCCGCCTCGAACTTTGAATACGATCTGCAACAACGTATTTGAGCTCACGCTATCCAACCGCCCATTGCCTCTGCGAGACCGCTGGGTAGACCCTGGTGCAGATTTGTGTTCGGATTGCCGGTACTTCCGGGCCGGGCGCCGACCAGGCGCTCGTGCCGGCGTGCAGCTGGTTGGTCGAACCCTGCCCGATTCCAATGGCGTGCATAATGTGGGTCAGCCGCCGAACGCCCTGATTCTGCGCCGCGGCACATCATCGTGCGAGTCGCTCGGCATCCCGTGGCCCGCCCAGCACAGAGGCTACCGGCCGCTCCGGCCGCGGGGGCTGAAACGAGGGGTACTACTTGGTCGTCGGCCGGTCATCGCCGCGATCAACGAGATAGACCACCTGTGCGTCACGGAGCCTCTCGCGGTGTCGCACCCACTCGTCCATACGTGCCGTCCTGGCAACTCGCTCGGCCTCCTGCCTCTGCCTCTCGCGTCGCTGCTGGAGGGCGAGTGTGAACCGGACAACGGCCGTCCGCTGATGAAGTGCACCGGCGCGGGCAGCGGCGGATTCGTCATCGAGTAGACGAGCAGCGGCGCGATCCACGGTGACGAGTACGTTCTCGTAGGCCAGCCGCAGCGGTGCCCGCTCGTCGAGGCGGGAGATCCCGACATCCTCGATCAGTTGAAGAGGAAATTGCGCTATGCCGTAGTTCAAGCGCAGGAGGGCCATCGAGACGGAACCTAGTGTCACCGACGGATCGTAATCCAACCTAAGTATCCCGTGGACGGAACTGGGGAGAACCCTGTGGGTGAGTTGTAGACGGCGATCGACCCCCGGCGATCCGTGGGCGAACGCTACCCGGGGAGCGATCGGTCCTGCCGGAATGGCCACTATTCCCTTCCAAACGACCACCTCCTCGTGGAGTCATGATGCGCCTGGGTTGAGCCCCAACGTGCATTTATCGCCACCTGGCCTGCCGGTTCAGGTGCCGAAGTCGACCCCTCCGCCAGCGCGGTCGCGTCGTCCAGCTTGGCCAGTTCGTCGGGGCCGGCCGTCGCAAGGTCGAGTCGCAGCAACTTGGCGACCTGCTCCCGGATGTCTTGATGGATCATGCCGATCACCACCTGGTCGAGATTTGACCATCGTCAGCGCCGGATCTCGATCTCGCCGAGCCGGACGTCGACACCGGCCTTGCGCGCCTCCGCGATCCGATCGATCAGTGCATAGGCGAAGCGGTAATAGTCGATCTGAGAGGTGGCGCCGTCGGGATGCGCGGTGTCGGCCGCGAGGAAGGCGCTCAAGTTCCCATGTGCGACCTTCACGGCCTTGATGGCCGCTGCCTCGTGTTCCACGGTCACAGCCTTCGAGGCGCGGTCTGAGGCTCGACTCTCGGCCCGGAGAAGAGCGGCACGGAGTATGGGAGCCACGCGCTCGATGACACTGTCGGGGGCCGGCGGGACATCGTCGTCGATACTGCTCATGGTTGGCATTCTCCTCCCCACGGGCACCCTCCCGTCGCCCCTTCGCCGGACTGTCGTCGGTGAAAGGGGTGAGGTGAGAGTCACCGGAGCCAGGGTGCCCTCACTACCTATTCCAAACCCGGGTGGAGCACGCTTCGCCGCTCACGTGCGGGTAAGGCGGGAGCGCGGACGACCAGGACCGTTCCCAGGACCTGCGCGGCGAGTTCTTGACGGCCGTGGGGGGTTCCATTCCAAGACGGTGCCTTCCAGCAGCTGTCGGCAAGCTCAGCGGCTTCACGAAAGGGGAACGCGACCGTCTTCTGCCTCGGCACCACGGCGCCGGCCCTTCTTCACTGGGAGCGCGATAGTGAAGTGACATGTCCTGCGCAGCAGGGATTGTCACCCTCGACCAGCCGATCTCCTACATCATTGCCCCGGGACACCCCGATTGCTCCCGGACCACGGCGCATGCATGGCTACGACGTTTGCCGATGTGGCCACAAATCCTCCCGTGACGACACTAAAATCCAGTCCGGTCCCCCATCCGACCCGAGTATCCGTCCCTGCGCATTCTCCCCACCCACCGCATGGAGACATCGTGGCGAAGCAACCCAAATATGGCAATACGCGTTTCCGCGACCAACTGGCGTTTTGGATTATCCTTCCCAGCTTCGCCGGAATTCTTGCAATCAGCGTACTGATGGTCATCTATGCCGCACCGGATAACCGCGAGGAGGTGGCCCGCCTCGTATTCAGTGCAGTATTGCCCCTCTTCGGCACATGGGTGGGCACCGTGCTCGCCTTCTACTTCGCACGCGATAATTTCGAGGCGGCATCCGAGTCGACACTGCGCCTCACCGGATTGCTCAATCGCTCGTCCGCGGTCGCCGAATTGATGATTCCGCGGTCACAGATGGTGGTACACACTCTGGCCTGACTTGCACAGTTTTAGTACCCCGGTCAACGTGTCGGTAGTTCCAGCGAGGTGAGGATGGCTGCGGCGTCGACGGTGAGCGGGTCGGCGGCGGTGTGGGGGTGGCCGGCGATGGTCAGGCTGATTTCTTGTAGCGGGCGCAGGGTTTTCACGATGCGCCCGATCGAGACTCCCGTCTCGGCCTGCAGATAGCGGGCGACCGCGAGCGCGGTGAACACGACCGTGAGGTGGGCTTCGATCGCGTCGCGGGTGTGGTGGAACATCGGCCGCGCCCGTAGGTCGGTTTTCGACATGCGGAACGACTGCTCGACATGCCAAAGGTCGTGATACTTGCCGATCACCTCGCCCGGGTCCATCAGTGTGGCGGGGATGTTGGTGACGTAGCCCTTCAACCCGACCAATGATCGGGCCCGATCGAGAGATGCGGTGTCGAGGGTGCGGCCGCCCGCGGTGGTCTTGACGAACCGCGTCGACTTCGGAGCTGTGCCGCCGTCGACGACCTCCCTGGCCCGGGCCTCCTGGGCGTTGAGTGTCTGATTGTCGCGGACCGCCCGTCGTTTCGAGTACTGCCAGACCGCCCGCCAGGACTTCGGATGTCCGGCCGCGTCCCAGACCGGTTCGGTGCGCTTGTTGACGTTGTTGACGGTACTCTTCGCGTGCCGGGGAGTGACCGTATCGATTATCTGTCCGTCAGCGAAACTATTTCCGTTCCAATGGAAATGGTTTGCGAGATCGGCGGGGGCTTTGGTGACGCGGGACCCGACGATGAACTTGAGTCCGGCCTCGTCGAGGTCCTTGAGATTGCCGGCGGAGAGCATGCCTGCGTCGGCGGCGACAACCATCTCGACGCCCTCGATGTCGTGGCGGGCCTGGAACTGCCGGACGATCGGGACGATGGTATGGGTTTCTGCCTTGTTCCCTTCGAAGCAGCCGATCTCGAGGGGGAATCCGGTACGGTCGACGAGCAGGCCTACCACGATCTGCGGATCCACCCTGCGTTCCTTCGAATATCCGACCTTGCGCAGGTCGTCTTCCTTCTCTGCCTCGAAGTACAGCGTGGTGACGTCGTAGAGCACCAAGCTCAATCCGCCGGTCGCGGCGGCATGCTCGAAACATTTCTTCGCGACCCGGTCTCGGTAATCGTTTGTGGCGCAACGCTTCAATGCGTTGGCGTAGGTGTTGCGGTGGGCCGGGGTCAGGCCGATCTCGGCGACGACCCGGCTGGTGTCGCTCATCGATGTCGGCTCGACGAGCCGGCCGAGGACCAGCTGGAAGAACGCGTCGTCGTCGACAGCGTCGAGACCCAGGCGTCGCCATCCGGTCTCGATCGCCTCGATCAGCCAGCGGGACCGTTTCGTCGCGATCACCGATCCGCGTTCCCCACCACCGCCGAGGTCGAGGTCGAGTTCCTGCTGGCCGGCCTGCAGCTTTTCCCGGGCCGCCTGCAACAGTGCCGCCAACTCGCCCTCGGTGTGGGCGGAACCGAGGTGCTCAAGGATCTTGTGGCGGCCCCCGTCCTTCGCGGCGATCTGCACCGCCGTCGCCCCCGACGCGGTCCGAACCTTGCGGATATAGGCAGCCACAACCGGCGATCCTACCGACCGATTAGTGCCCCATATCCCCGACCCGCGAATCCACTACCAGCACAAACGCCAGCCGAAGCCGGAAATCCCCATCGACCTGTGCAAGTCAGGGGGAACGCGACCGTCTTCTGCCTCGGCACCACGGCGCCGGCCCTTCTTCACTGGGAGCGCGATAGTGAAGTGACATGTCCTGCGCAGCAGGGATTGTCACCCTCGACCAGCCGATCTCCTACATCATTGCCCCGGGACACCCCGATTGCTCCCGGACCACGGCGCATGCATGGCTACGACGTTTGCCGATGTGGCCACAAATCCTCCCGTGACGACACTAAAATCCAGTCCGGTCCCCCATCCGACCCGAGTATCCGTCCCTGCGCATTCTCCCCACCCACCGCATGGAGACATCGTGGCGAAGCAACCCAAATATGGCAATACGCGTTTCCGCGACCAACTGGCGTTTTGGATTATCCTTCCCAGCTTCGCCGGAATTCTTGCAATCAGCGTACTGATGGTCATCTATGCCGCACCGGATAACCGCGAGGAGGTGGCCCGCCTCGTATTCAGTGCAGTATTGCCCCTCTTCGGCACATGGGTGGGCACCGTGCTCGCCTTCTACTTCGCACGCGATAATTTCGAGGCGGCATCCGAGTCGACACTGCGCCTCACCGGATTGCTCAATCGCTCGTCCGCGGTCGCCGAATTGATGATTCCGCGGTCACAGATGGTGGTACACACTCTGGCGGATGGCGATACCGACGG
This sequence comes from Rhodococcus koreensis, assembly GCF_900105905.1. Classification (GTDB taxonomy): domain Bacteria; phylum Actinomycetota; class Actinomycetes; order Mycobacteriales; family Mycobacteriaceae; genus Rhodococcus_F; species Rhodococcus_F koreensis. Next base: position 738,810 of record NZ_FNSV01000005.1, read on the forward strand.
CTCTGGAGTCAAACTCGAGGATCTGCTGGAGAAGATCAAGGTGAGCGGAAAAAATCGGATCCCGATCCTCGACAAGAATGACTTAGCCCACTTCGTTCTGCACAAATCGTTACTCGATGAATATGCACTTCTTCAGGAAGGACGAGCGCTCCGTGACAAAACTTTGCACAACATGCTGGGCGATACGGGCCACCCGGAGTACAAGGAGCTGGCCGGAGCCATCGGTTTCGTTTCGGTGAGCGCAAACCTCGGTGAGGCCCGCGACAAGATGAACGCCATCCCTCGCTGCAACGACGTGTTCGTCAGTGCCTCCGGGAAGAATGAAGAACCCGTGGTGGGCTGGATCACGAATGCCCAGCTGTCGACCATCAACTAGGGCGGGTCGCACCCGGGCCGCCAGAGGAGCTGCGACCACATGCCCGAACTACACTGGGGCGGCGGGTATCCCTGCGCGCTGGCCCCGATGCTGATCACCTCCATCACCCTGTACGCGGTGTTGGGGCGCGAGCGCTGGCTCTGAGAATAAACCCCGATGATCCTGCCGCACCAACCTTGCCCGCCAGGCCCGGGCGCGCCCGACCACCTGGGCCCGTGAGGCCGGGCGGGCCTGCCCGCCGCCCCCACCCGCGGCCCTTCACCGAACGCGAACGCGGCGCACGGGCTCGAGTTCGCTTCCCCGTTCCGGCTGCTATTCGCCGTCGCCGCGTTCGCGTTCGCGGTCGCGGTCGGGTACGTGCTGGTGCAGCGGCTGCGGTACCGGCACCTGCTGCGGTTCACCAACCTCGCACTCCTCGACCGGGTCGCCCCGAAACGTCCCGGACCGAAATGGCGCATCCCGGTCGCCCGGATGGTCGTGTGCCTGCTGCTGGCGGTCGCGCTGGCCGGGCCCACCGCCCGACAAGAAGGTGCCCCGGAACCGGGCCATCGTGATCCTGGTGATCGAGCTGTCCCTGTCGATGCAGGCCACCGACGTGCCGCCGTCCCGGATAGCGGTGGCCCAAGAGGCCTTCGCCGACGACCTGACCGCGGTGATCAACCTCGGGCTGGTGGCCTTCTCCGGCACCGCCTCGGTCCTGGTCGCGCCCACCACGCTGGTGTTGTGGTTGGGCTTGCGGAACATTGCGCATGTCCTCGAAGGACCGCTGCGTGCATTCGTCGACCAGCTACGCCACTCTCGGCTGCCGCTGCTGCGGGACGGCGTGGCTCGTAGGCCACGTCCCCCCGAAGGTCCAATCCACGACGCGTGTCACGGTTGCGGCCTCGTGGTGTCTTCGCCCCGGGCGGCGGCGATGTGTTTCGCGGTGTCGACGTAGTGCCGCATCCGGGAGATCGTTCCGTCGCCGTTGAAGGTCCACAGGTGTAGTTCCTCGTCGCGGTAGCGGCCTCCGCCGGGGACGGCGGCGTCGATGGCGATCTCGGCGGCGACCTGGCTCTCGTCCGCCATGATCGAGAGCACGGCGAACTCGGCGATCTCGAATGCGCCGACGACGCGGAAGAACTCGGCCGCGCCGGCCCGACCGGTCCGCTGTTGGAGCCAGGGCACGCCGGCGCGTTGAGCGAATGCGTCGGCCCAGTGTTCCCAGCGCACGTCCTCGGCGAGCAGGTCGAGAATCGCCGGGAATTCCCGCGGCCGAATGCGGAATAGAGCTTCTCCACCACCGCCAGCCGGATGACGTCGACGTTCGCCAGGATCGACACCACCAGTGCGGCGATCTGGGTGTATCCGGTGGGGTCCGGGATGACCGACAGCACCTGGGAGACCCAGCGCAGATCCACGGCCGCGGCCATCGTCACCAACGGCGCGAACTGGTTGTTCAACTCCCCGGCCACCTGATGGGCACCGTGGGCGTCGAGGGCGGCGAGGGCGGCGACCTTCTGCGGCAACACGGTGAGGTCGTTCAGGATGCCCGGCACTTCGAGAGCGGTCACCCCGGTGGCGACATTGAGAACCTGACCCACCACCGTGGCCGGTTTGAGCACCGACAGCACACTCGTGGCCGACGTGAGTGCATCGGCGGGAACCGATGTCAGCGGGGCTGAGCGCATAGCCTCGCACTCGCTCAGACGAGATCAGCTCAGGATCGGCACCCCCGCGGGCAGACCCGACCACCCGTGAAGAATCGAGATCAGTGAGGGGCTGTTCGACTTCACCCCTTGGGTGCCTAGCCCATCGGCGGCGGCCGAGGAAGACTGGGAAGTGGTCCGCCCGCAATTTGTTTCTGTTGAAAGACCGCACCTGCAATGGGTTTTCTTGTACTCGGTATTCCCGTCATGGTTCTGGCCGGATTTCTGCTTTTCGCTCGATTAATCAAACAGCGGCGGAAGAAAGGCCGCCACCACGAATTCCACCATCCCCTGAGCCGTGCTGGTTATGCGGCCTGGAGGAGGGCGTAAGCCTTGGGCCCGGCGATGAGTACGGGACCGGAACCTCAGAGACCTACCTATGACCGGCGGACACTGTCGCTGCCCTTCCACGGCATCGTGATGAGATGCCCTATCTGGCGGGAAAACTACTGTAAATCAGCACTATCCGTGCATCGATGACTAGACTGCTCCACCACCCCGACACGACAATCCACACACGGCACGTGCGCTATGAACTCGACCGGATTGATCGCACACACCTTCCAGCGCCACACCACACCGAGCTCCACTCGCCATGGAAATCCCAGGCGAGACCGACCTCGCGTGCGGTGTTGCGGTCATGTGCCTTCACGGTGGAGCTAGCGTTCCTGCGCGAGGTCTGCAGACTCCAGATCGCGCGTGTCCGATGCACCTTAGGTTCGTTCGAGTTGCCCACCAGCAGCGGCGCGCTCGCGGCATTCAATGCGCTCAGGACCCCGGTCCACCGCAAAGGTGCGGTACAGGTCATAGCGGATCACAGCTTGTGACTCCGCGCTGACGTCGCGGGCGTTGACCTCACTGACAGACCTGCCACGGAGCGGGTTGCCGTCGGGCATCCGCTTTTCTGTGAACAGCCGGCAGAGGAAGTGAACTCCACCGAAGAGCTCTTCAGAAAGCTCGTTGACGGAACACCCCTGATTCGTCTGCATACAGGGCGACCGTCAACAGTGGTGTGCCGGCCGGCGCGGTGCAGCTCGACCAGGTGTGCTTCCTGGTGGGGCTGAGTTTGGGTTTCTCTATCGCCTGCCACCGATCGCCGCCCGCCTCCCAGAGGCAACCCTAGGGTGCACTCCTCGACACCCTGGGGTGGGGTGATTCCTGCGAGTACGGGGATCAGGCTTCTAGGTGTTCACGGTCGGGGCACTCCGGTCTTCGGGTACCTCGACATCACCTGTCGGATCACTGGGAAGCCCTGATGCTCACTCGCACGGAACCCGCAGTTGACGCTGTAGGAGAATCATCATGAATGGCAGTCATTTCCAATCCTACGATCACGCGCTGGGCCCCAGGAACGGGAGATACTTCGGTTGCGGCTACAAGCGAGTCGAGCACTCGCTGTCGGATATCTCGATCGAACGCTCGATGGAGGTCGGTGCGCGTTACAGTGCCGCCGCCACGTTGCGCTATCCCTCGGACTGGTCGAAGAAGTCCAGCAAGGAACTGGTACCGCACGTCAGCAGCATCGACACCCTCGTTCTCGCCGCGACGATCTGTGAACTCGCAATCGTCTACACCCGGGACCTCAATGACACCGAGGCAGGCCAGATCTGGGTCCGCCGGGCGACGGTGCGATGCGGAACCAGGCCACACGAGGATCTGCAGAACATCCCGGTCGAAGCGGTCGTGGAAGGGGTAACCGAGGACGAACCCGACGCGAATACAGTACAGACCTCCTTCAGTTTTCAGGTCGGTGAGCTGAAAGGCACACTGGTGCTGGTACACCCACCCGGGTCCGGCCCGCTCGCGGTGCCCGGAGTAGACAGATTCCGAAGTAGCCATCACGTCCATCGCGGACCCGGGAAGCACTTCTACCTCGACGGATTCAAGGATCGCACGCTGTCGGGACGCGACATCGTCGTCAGCGCCGATAACACCTCCATCACCGGACAGCATCGCATCGACCACGAGGCGAGCGGGCAGTACTACGGTGCGGAATCCGGATATCCCGGTTCGATCTCGTTGATCGACATGATGCTCGGCGCCGCACAGTTGGCGCAGATCTTGCTCTACACAGCGGATTCGCTGGACCGCTCGAACAGCAACACGCTGTGGATGCGGAAGCTGGAACTGACTGCCGAGTCACCGATCCGGCCCACCGACGGTGATTTCGCCGGGACCGCCGAGATACGACGCTCCAACGTGGTCGAGCGCGCCGGACACAGGTGGCGCAGCGTCGAGATCGCCGGCAGGGAGTTCCAGGGCGTCACCGGATCATTCCTGCTGTGCCATCAGCTGCCCGCCCGGCGAGAGAGGGCCGCGCATGAGTGACACCAGGCACCTCAAACTGGCCGTCACCGGGGCGCCGCGGACGGGAAAGAGCACTGTGGCCGCGGCTCTTTCGATTCTGACCGGGTTGCCCCGAACCAGCTTCGACAGCGCAGAGCAATCGCCGCCGACTCGACCCGGCGGCGGGCCGGCTTCCGCGCGGGTCCCGGCGTCGATGGTCGGCGCCAGCCTGCGCTCGTTCGAGGCGCGAGTGCACAACGAATCCGCCCTCCCCGGCTTCGTCTCCGACGGGTCCGTCCTGAACGAGTGGGCGGAGATCAGCGCACAGGTGTTGGGTAGCCGAACAACCGCGAGGGAACGCGCCCGGCACCCGATGCAGTGGGCCAAGCACACACCGGACCGGATCTTCATGCGGCGTTACGCCCGGGCGCTCGAAGGCATCCTGGTACGACGTGCGCGAACGGTGTACGACGGAATCATCCACCTCCCCATCGACAGTCGCCCCCTACCCGACGACGACACAGCGGAGGCGGGCGAGCGACGACGCACTTCGGACCGACTGTTGATCGACGTCATCCATCGTCTGAACACACCGTACGTGGTCGTCGGCGGATCCCTCCAGGACATCCTGACGCGGGTGACCGGGTTCTACGGACTCGACCACCGCGTTCCCGTCGCAGACGCGGTCGCCGAGGCCCTCGCGAGGTCGGCGAGCCCGACGACACCCCGAATGGGCGCGGCTCGAGCGACACGCCCGGTTGTCGAGGCGAGATGACGGGTCGAGCCGGAACGACATCACGCGCCCACGATACGAACATCTCACCGAGACAGGCAGGAGACCACCCTATGTCCACGGCATTCGAGGGCGACCCACGAGACGAGAAATCCGGCAACGCGACATGGACACTCACGGTCGTATCGATCGCCACCTTCATGCTCATGCTCGATCTCACGGTGTCGAACGTTGCCCTGCCCACCATCCGAAAGGAATTCGACTCCTCCTTCTCCTCGCTCCAATGGATACTCGACGCCTACGCCCTCGGGCTGGCCGCATTCCTGCTCGCGGCCGGATCCCTCGCCGACAGAGTCGGCCGGAAGAAGGTGTTCGACGGCGGCCTCGTCATCTTCGTACTGGCCTCGCTCGCCTGCGGTCTCGCCCCCACCGACACGGTCCTCATCGTCGGCAGGCTGGTCCAGGGAATCGGCGGCGGAGTGCTTTTCGCGGTAGGCCCCGCCCTCATCGGACACGAGTTCCGCGGCAGTGACCGCGGAAAGGCGTTCGGCGTGTTCGGTGCGGTGGCAGGACTCGCGATCGCGTTCGGTCCACTGATCGGGGGCTTTTTGACCGACACGTTCAGCTGGCGCTGGATCTTCCTCATCAACGTGCCACTCACCGTCGTCGCGCTCGCCATCGGGTTCGCGAGGATGCGAGAGTCGCGCAGCGCAACCCCGCCACCACTCGACATCGCCGGAATGATCACCTTCTCCACCGGACTGTTCTTCCTGGTGCTCGGGTTCCTGCGCGGCCAGGCGGACGGGTGGTCAAGCGGTCGAGTGCTCACCTGTTTTTCCCTCGCCGTGGCCCTCGGTGTCGTCTTCGTCGTCATCCAGATCACCCGGAGAGACCGAGCCATGTTCCAGCTCAGCCTCTTCCGCAACACGTCCTTCAACGGCTTGTCCGCGGTCACCGCACTGTGCGCTGCGTCGACGATGGCGGCGCTGTTCCTGATGATCTCCTACCTGCAGAACGTGCTGGGGTTCTCGGCCTTCGCGACCGGTCTTCGCTGCCTTCCACTCACACTGCTGCTCTGCGTGGCCGCCGCGGCCGCCGGCTCCCTCGTGACCCGCGTCCGGCCGAGCATCCTGATGGGGGTGTCGCAGCTGTTCATCGCTGCCGGACTGCTCTGCGTCCTCCTCATCCGGACCGACACCGCCTGGCCCGTGCTCGTCCCGGCAATGCTCCTGGTCGGTCTGGGCATGGGCTTGTTCAACCCCGTGCGGGCTGCACTGTCGATCGCCGTCACCACCCCCGACAAGGCCGGCATGGCGTCCGGCGTGAACGAGACCTTCCAGCAGGTAGGCCTGGCAGTCGGAATCGCGGCGATCGGTGCCCTGTTCCAGAACCGGGTCGCGGCCGACTTCGTCGACTCCCCGACCGGAAGGATGCTCGGCGACAGGTCGTCCGAAGCGGGCGACGCCATCGCGGCGGGGGGCGTCAACGCCGTCGCCGACAGCGTTCCCGAATTCATCGCCGACACGGTCCGCGAAGCGGCGCTGACGGCATTCGTCGACGGCCTGCACGACGTCATGCTCCTGTCCGCGATCTTCGCAGCAGCGTCGGCGGTGATCGCATTCGTGGCGATCCGTCGGAAAGATCTCGACGCGGCCGCACTGACGCACCCGATGATCATCCGAGACGAGACCGATCCCGTCGAGCAGATTCCGCTGGTCGACGTCGAGCAGAGACGATGACATCCCCTTGCAGAGGAGAACCGACCATGTTCACCATCGACGGCCGGCGCACACCGACCATGCGGCTCGCAATTTCCGGGACCTACTCGACAGGGAAGAGCACGACCACCGAAGCTCTCTCCATCGCCACCGGTATCCCTCGAACCCATGCGCTCACCTCACGCGAACTCCTCGTCGATCTCGCGCCGGGTAAAACCGTCATGGAACTCAACTCCACCGAACTGCTGCAGCTGGGCCTGCGCCGGTTCGAGGAGCGAGTTCAGAACGAATCGGGTGAGCATTCCTTCATCTCCGACGGCTCGGTCATCCACGAGTGGGTGTACGGAGCAGCCCGATTGAAGGTCGGAATCAATCCAGGGGCGAACTGGGCGCTCCGTGCCGTCAAGGCTGCGGCAGGCCTCGGCAAGAAGAGGCCGGCCCGCGAGTACATGAGCGTTTTCGGCGACGTCGTGAAAGCCCGAGCCGGGTGGCTCTACGACGCCTACATTCACCTCCCCGTCGAGTTTCCTCTCCGACCGGACGGGCACCGGCCGGTGTCCGAGCCGTTTCGAAAGCTGTCCGACGACCTGCTCGTAGAGACACTGAAGGAGATCGGCATCCCCTACTACATCGTGGGTGGAACCGTGAAGGAACGGGTTTCGAGGATTGTCGAGATCTTCGACATGGACCTCGCCGTCCCCGTGGACGACGCCGTCGACGAGGCCGAGAAACGAGTGGCGACCGCCACCGCGATCCTGGTGGAAGACGATCGCTTCAAAGCCGCGCAGCGGAAGAAGTCCGTCGCCAAGCAGATCGCTTTCGCGATGCGCTACTAGTCCGATAGCCAGGCCGCTCGGGCTGTCTCGCGTCGACACCTACGCGTGACGTCAGGTCACCGCGGTCACGTTGTGGGTGGTGCGGCGCACTCGGCCGGAGGCAGGGAGTGGACATGACCGTCGTGGACAACGTGGTGCATGTGGGAGGGGTCGGGCCGCGACCCCGGAAACGCTCGACAGCACCTACGAGATCCTGCGGGAGAAGGAGGGGATGGCCTGGATCAGGCTCCGTGAGTTCGCGTTGCACCACCTGGCGGTCAAGGACGCCATCACCGCCCACCAACGCGCCAAACTCGAACGCTACGACACCATCTAGTTCGTGGTGCTGCGGCTGGCCCTGCTACCTCGACGACGTCGAGAAGGTCGAGTTCGGGGAACTCCACGTCTTCGTCGGCCCTGATTTCGTGGTCACCATCCGCCACGCGGAATCCCCGGATCTGGGGATGGTGCGCCATCGCATGGAACAGGCACCGAAGTTGCCGGCGGTCCCCCTGCTTGTGTCTCGCTCTTCCTCGCGGGTGCGCGCCCTCGTGTTTCGGCGAGTTCCGCGCGTTGTTCATCTGCGCGTTCGGTGGCGGCGTCGGCTTGGGTGCGGGAAGCGGCGAGTTCCGCCCGCGCTTCGGCGAGGTCTGCATCGAGGCGACCGATCGTGGCCACGGACGCTACGGCGGCCCGCTCGGCCTCACCTCGGACCGCCCCGACCTCCTCGCCGAGCTCGGTGATTCGGGTACGCAGCCCGTCGATGAGTTGATGCTGTTCGGCCGTCTTCTCGCGGTGCTCGGTTTCAGCGGCATCCATCTGCTGCCGCCATCGGTCGAGGACTTCGGTGTGTTCGGCGGCGAGCGCCGCCAGCTCCTCCCGGTGCGTGCCGCCTCCAGAGCCTGCACCTGCTCGGCGTGCTCACGCTGGACGGCGGCGAGCGTCGTAGCAACCTCCTCCGCGGCCGTTTCCGCAGCTTGGGCGGCGGCATCGGCATTGGCCCGGTCATCAACTGCGGTGTCGAGTTGGTCGCGGAGTTGCTCGATCTCGGCGGCGGCGTCGGCCCGCTCTCGCCGACTGGTGGGACCGAGTCCTCGGCCGGCCCTCGACCGCCTGACGGCTGCTCACCGTCCACCCGATGTGCGCTAAGCCGGACACTGCCCCGCAGTGGACGTCCTTCACCCCTGTTGGCGACCATCGGGGCGGACGATCATGGGTGACAGGCCTGACACTGCAGGAGGAATCTCATGACGCACCACAACGACCCTCTCGCGCACGCCCAGCACACGGCGCACGAGTGGCTGAAGGTTGTCGCCGAGCGACTCGGGACCGAGGACCGCAACTACACCTACCGGGTGCTGCGGGCATGGTTGCATCTGGTTCGCGACCGACTCACCGTGGACAGTGCGGTGCATCTCGCCGCCCAGCTGCCCGAGCTGCTGCGCGGAGTCTATTTCGAGGGCTGGGTACCGAGCAAGGTGCCGATCCGCTACGACACCACCGGGTTCACCACCCTGTTCGCCTACGAGGGCGGCATCAGCCCGGCCGACGTCCCCGCCACCGCCGGTGCCATCTCCGCCGGGCTGGGTGCGCTGTTCTCGCCCGGGCAACTCGACCATGTGTTCGCGCAGATGCCGACCGGGCTCCGCGGCGAACTCGTGAACGGAACCCCCACCCCGGCCGCCGCGCCGCGCACCTCCGCCGAACATCTCCGGCTGAACGCCGTCGAGGACAGGCTGCAGGCGCTGACCGACGCGGTGTCGGCATTGGCCCACGGCCTCGAAGAACTCCCGACGGAGGAACCGCCCCGTAGCCGGGCGGCAAAGGCGGCTCAGGAAGCGCACCGAATCCTCATGGTGGCGGGCACGTCCAAGAGATAGCCCGGCCTGTTGTCGGCCGGCCCTCGAGAACCAGACGCCCGGGGCATCGTGGGGTGCGAAGGTGTCGGACGGCGGCAACTACGTGGTGTTCGATTCCCTGCGTCCCACCTCGTGGAGGGCGATACGAACGACCACTGGGACGTGTTCCTTCGCGACCGCGGCAGACGCATGTTGGCCGTCGCTGAGGATGCAGACGATGGCGTCACGGAATTTGCGGACGCAGGTGTCGCCGTTCGTCGGCAGGCTGACGGGCTAGTCGGCACGGTGACTGCTGTGCTGCGTCATTGTGAACGCCGACGATCGGCACGATGACGGACGCACCCGGGCACGGCGACGGCAAGACCGGACGGGACGGTTCCGGCGGGAACATCGGCGTCCCGGCCATCCAGTTGATCGGCCTGCTCGTCATCGCCACCTGGGGCAACCGCAGCCCACAGATCGTCTGCGCGGTGTACCTGGTGCTCATCGGCATCGCCGCCGTCATCGCGGCCCTGCACATGGACAACCTCACCGACTAGACGATATGAGGGGCTTGGGCTGGGGCCTCCCACATGTGAACGTGGGGTTGCCGGACAGGAAACGGGTCCTGGCCGGTAGAGCCACAGATGTGGGAGGCCCCAGCAATGAATCAGCGTACGAGTATCGGATTGGATGTGCACGCACGATCGGTGGTCGCGTGCGGTCTCGACGGTCGGACCGGTGAGCTGTTCGAGCGCCGATTGACGCCCGCTCATCGCGAGATATTCGAGTGGATCCGGTCGCTGCCGGATCCGGTGAAAGTGACGTACGAGGCCGGACCTACCGGATTCGGGCTCGCCCGGTTCCTGGCCACGGCGGGCATCGAATGTCTGGTGGCGGCACCGTCGAAGCTGCAGCGCCCGCCCGGCGACCGGGTCAAGAACGACGCGCGCGATGCGCGGCATCTGGCCCGACTGCTGCACCTCGGGCAGATCGTCGAGGTGGCGGTGCCCAGCGTCGAGCAGGAGGCGGCCCGTGATCTGGTCCGTGCCCGTGAGGACTGTCGCGGGGATCTCATGGCGGCCCGCCACCGCGTGTCGAAACTACTTCTGCGGCACGGCATCGTCTACTACGGTGGCCACGCGTGGACGAAGGTGCACGACACCTGGTTACGCACCCAGCACTTCGACGCACCCGGTCTGCAGCTGGCGTACGAGACCGCCTACGACACCATGCTCGCGACGGTGGACCGGCGGGATCGGCTGGATGTGGCGATCGCGGCGATGGCCACCGACAGCGACTACACCCCGGTGGTGACTCGGCTCGGCTGCCTGCGCGGCGTGTCCACGCTGACCGCGTTCGGGCTGGCCGTCGAGATCGGCGACTGGCAGCGCCTGACCGGACGCTCGATCGGCGCCTACCTCGGGCTCGTGCCCACCGAACACTCATCCGGCGCGACGCGCTCGCAGGGATCGATCACCAAGACCGGCAACGGCCACGCGCGGCGGCTTCTGGTCGAGGCCGCCTGGCACCATCGACCCCGGTATCGTCCCGGAGCGGATCTGCGGCGCCGGTGGGAGCAGGCCAGTCCTGCGGCTCGGGCTCGCGGTCAGCAAGCAAACCGGCGCCTGCACGCCCGCTGGGCCGGGTTCGACGCCCGTCGTAAACGCCCCACGCTGGCCAATACCGCGATCGCCCGCGAACTCGCCGGCTGGTGTTGGTCGCTGGCCATGCTGGATACCTGAAAAGCCGGTTCCCCGTTCCGCATCCGGTTGCGAGTATGGTCGTCCACTCGTCGGGTGGCAAGGTCGGTTCTCCTCGCTGCGCTGCGGGGACTCCACTTTGCCCCTCATCGCCGACGACCGGCGAGCAAGGGCCGGAACGGAAAACCCACAACGTCCGGACGAATCACGCGGTGGTGACGGCAGCGCCTGGGAGTGATCCGCGAGCTACCTATGAGCAATCCTCAACTGCGCGTTGGGATCACGCTCGACACTAGACAGCGACCCACTCCAGCCGAACAACCGTCCTGCGGTACCCAACCCGCGCATATCAGAGTTGACCACGCGTCGAAACCGACACGCTCGCCACCACCCAGATCGACCGGGCCCACAGAGGCGGCGCCCACGACGACGGTCCTGGACGCCGCCTCACCCTGCGCCCTTGACAAACCGGCGTACATATCAGGTAGCTAGGGGTACTTGGCTTTCGACAGAAATGCCATCGCAATCTTCTTTGTACGTTGCGTTGCGTGCCGCGTGCCGAGGCGGAAGGGTGGCGAACGTCCCCGAGTACTGAACACCGGGAAGTCACGGGACATGCCCCAGACAGGGGTTCGGCCGGGAATGCTTTCGCATTCTCGGCCGGATCTCTGCTTCTCGAGTTTTTCACCGTTACCGATGACTCTCTCGATCCGCGAATCTCAATCTACGCGCGCCCCGCGGCCCACCGCAATGCCGCGGATCGACTCGTCACCGGTGCTGCCGACGAGGGTGCGGCGGGCGGGCGGGTCGGACATCTCGGGTATCCGCCGCGGGGCGCCCCGCGGCGGACACCACCACCGCGCCTCCGAGTGTGTGTCCGTCTACGGGCTCAGCTGTTCGCCGGTGACGAGGAAGATCACCCGGCGCCCGACCACGACGGTGTGGTCGCCGAAACGTTCGTAGAAGCGGCCCAACAAGGTCGCATCGACCGCGGCGGTGATGCTGCCCGTCCAGGCCGGGTCCTGGATCAGGGTGAGCAGTCGTCGGTGCAGGTCGTCGAGCTCGTCGTCGCGCCTGCCGAGCTCGGCGGCCAGTCCGGGATCATGCGTGCGGAGGACCTGTTCGGCGAGGCCGGCCAACGCACCGGCCACCCGCCCCATCCGGGCGAGCAATTCCTCCGCCTCCCCGGAGGCGACGTGGTCGGGGTGCCGGCGGCGCACGCTCTCGGCGACGTGTTGCGCCAGCCCGCCCATTCGGCTCAGATCCGACACGAGATGCACCCCGGTGACGACCTGGCGCAGGTCCCGGGCGACCGGGGCCTGCAACGCCAGCGCCTGCTCCTCGCACGGACCGTGTAACTGCTTCTGCTCGGTAAGGTCGAACACCAGCTCCGCCTGCGGAAGGTCGGCCCGCACGAGAGCGTCGGTGGCCGTCTCGATGGCCTCCCCGGCCAGATGACACATCGACGCCAACCGGTCGGTCAGGTCGTCGAGCTGCTCGTGAAACTTCATCCGCATACGCATCATCATCGTGCACCCCGCCGGAAGCCGGGCGCCGGGCTTCCGCGCTCGTCCCGAATAGTTACCAGGAGGTCGCGTCGCCGGTGCCGGCGGACGCCGGTCGCGCGTGCCGCGGCGTGAGAGGCCGGTGCTCGCCGCGGCGTAGCCGGTGGGCGTGCCGTCTGCGGTCGGTCTCGGTCATGCCGCCCCAGATTCCGTAGGGTTCGCCCGCGGCCAGGGCGTGGTCGCGGCACCGGCCGAGCACGGGGCAGTCCTCGCAGATCCGCCGGGCCCGTTCTTCGCGTCGGGCCCGGGCCTGACCGCGTTCCCCGTCCGGGGAGAAGAACACCGACGATTCGATGCCGCGGCACGCGGCGTCCTCTCGCCAGTCCCGGTCACCGGGGGTGATCTCCGCGGCGGGCGGCGATGCGGGTCCTACGGGCAACACAGCGGTTCCTTCCATTCCCGAAGCATGAGAGCCGTCGAGACGGATCCGCACGCCAGGAAGCCTTTCCATGGTGACGGGTATCGGTTACGCCTCGTTTCAGATAACAAAACCGAATACCCTGTTTTTGAGATATACCGGAGAGGCCGATGTCCGCGCCACCCGGTCGCATGTCCAACAGGCCACGCACGCTGCGAGGCAACCTCATCGTGCGATCGGAGGCCGGGGCCGAAGTCGATTGCCGACGCGGTGCGGGCGCACAACGCGTTGTCGGTCGTCGCGCGGCAAGATTTCGTTGCGTAGCAGCACCCGGAGCACGAATCCAAATTTTGCTGGTGGAGATCCATTGTTCGAATGCTGCTTATTCGTTTCAGTGAGGTCGGGCCTTCACGAAGCCGGCGACGCAAGATGTTCTTCCCATCTGCGGGGCGGAGCAGTCTCTTCGCCCGGCCTCGGGTCAGCCGGCGCAGTCGCGGCAGATCATCTGCCCGCCGCTGGTGTCGACGAGCCGGCTGCGATGCTGGACCAGGAAACACCGGGTACAGGTGAATTCGTCGGCCCGCTTCGGGATCACCCGCACACTCAGTTCCTCCCCGGACAGATCCGCGCCGGGCAGCTCGAACGACTCGACGACGTCCGGTTCGTCGACGTCGACCACCCCGGAGCGGGGATCACCCCGCCGGGTCTGCAGTTCGTCGAGCGATTCGTCGTCCAGTTCCTCCGGACGAGTTCGCCGGGGTGCGTCGTAGTCGGTGGCCATGACTTCTCCCTGAGTTCGGGTCGGCACCGGATTCCCACCCACCTTCGGGGTGCTGTATAGACAACGTCCGGGCGGGCCGTATCGTGCCCACCCGGTGCGTCATTCGCACTGTCGATCGCCCCGGCACCGTCGGCCTCCCCCGCTGCGATGCCGGGCACGGATACGGATACGGCGGCTACCACCACGACGGCGGGTGGCACGGCCACACGATCGGCGGCACCGAATACATCGAGTACGTCGGACACAGAGCACACGACCTGATCGGCGGGCCAGATCACCGATCCATCTCCGGTCAATCTTCGCCGCATCTCAACACGTACTGTGGTGCCGTGCACGATCGACTGCCTCCCGGCCTCCCGCTGGACCCGTTCGCCGGTGACCCCGCCGACCCGGCAGCAGCCCTCGACGCCATTGAGCCGGGCCAGCCACTCGATCCCCAGGAGCGGCTCGCAGTGGAGGAAGATCTGGCCGACCTCGTCGTGTACGAGGCGCTGCTGGCACATCGGGGGATCCGCGGTCTCGTCGAATACTGCGAGGACTGTCAGCACGATCACTACCAGGATTGGGACATGCTCCGCGCCGACCTCCTCGAGCTTCTGGCCGGCGGCCCCGTCCGCCCGCACGAGCCGGCCTATGCCCCGACCCCCGAGGCGTACGCCACCTGGGACTACTGCGGCGGGTACGCCGATGCCCAGGTGAACGACGCCGCGCACGGCGCCACCTTCGACGCCTGAGGGCCCAGCCGCCACAACGGCCGGACATGTCGCATACGGGGCGGAAATCCCGCAGCGCACACGAGACACCAGATGGCCCGGTGCACCGAGCTCCGCACGACCGGCGCGGCGGAATCAGCACTTCCCTCCGCCCGATCCCGCGCCTCCCCGCACTTCCGTCGCATCGAGCTTCCCATTCTGCGCGTGGGCCCTGGACGCGATCTCCCGCGATGCCGTCCCGCTCGCACCGGCCGGTCCCACGCTCACCGGCGGCAATCGCAACACGGGCCGTGGGGGTCTCACGGGCTGAGCGACGACGATTGGCCACGGGACGGTCTGGCACCGGCCCCGTCCCGAATGCGGGCGGGGCTGTCCCGGGCGAGGCGGCCAGGGACGAGACTGAGAAGATGCTGATCCTCTCCGGAGCCAACGCCACACTCGGTACGCCGGGCAGCGTCGTCCACCTGTGTGTACGCGCGCCCGTCTCGGACCGCGCCGCGACAGCCGGGGCGGTCCGCACACTCCTTGTCGCCGACCTGACCCGACGGGTCCTCGAGGATGTGCACCGCTCACAGGTCGCACTCACCCTCCTCGCCCCCCGACCCGGTTCACCCGTGATACCAGGCGATCTCGACGCGTGGATGATCCGCCCGCCGGCGGGAATCTACGATTCCGCCGACGCCGCCGCAGCCGCAGTCGGCACCTCGGTCGGGCTCATGGTGACCGTCGCCGAGGACGACACTGCCGAGTCTGCTCTGACCGTCGGTGCCGCGGCCGGGTCCGAGCAGCTCGCCGATCTGATCCACGCCGGTCATGACCCGCTGACGCTGCGTTGTGTGCTGCTCTCGACGCCGTACCGGCAGCAAGCGCCGCTGACAATGGAACGGATCGCCGACGCGGCGGGGCTGTTGCATCGATGGCGGCAGCGCGTCGCCGACTGGAGCACACACATCTCCGTCCCGATGCCCGCAGACATCCTCGAGGCCGCGTATCGTGCCTTCGACCGAAACCTCGACGTGCCGGCGGTCCTCGACCTGATGCACCACGTCGAGTCCGACGCCGCGATCGCCCCGGGCGCCAAATTCGAAATCTTTGTCCACCTCGACCGGGTGCTCGCCTTCGATCTACCCCGCCACCTCGGCGGCCCGCACTCGTGAGATTCACCGTCCCGAGCCGCCGTGCGCCGGCGGGCAACACAGTCCCGTGTCCCGCGCCGCGGAGCTGGCACCCGGAAACGGGTACACCTGCATGCGGCTCGGGATATCACCGAGACCGGCTTCGTCAGAGGCTCACACCAACGCGGCCATCGTCGGTCAGCCTCAGCAGGCTGATTGCGGTGCTGCCGCTCTGCGCTGACGGAACCCCGTAAGGGAGTAACCCCATCGCGGAACGGCCTTCCAATCAGTGTGCGCGCGAGCGATGTCTGCCGAACGGTTGATTGGCAGTATCGTCGGCGATGGGAGCGACTTATCACCTCGCCGGGGTGGTCGGGATCCGCGAGATCGGCGCTCTGGTGTGTGCGGGCTCCTCGGGGGTGGCAGGATCCTGGCCGCCGCAGGGTCGGCTGGCCCGGGCCGATCTGCGGGCTCCGGTGACTCCGCACCAAAGGTTCGAACCCCACCGACGGGACGGTAAACAGCAGGTCAGCGCTGATATTTAGCATGCTTCGACTTGCATGTTTGCATTAGCGGTGATTCCCCGCTCTGGACGCCCGGAGGAGAATCAAGGCCATGAGCACACAGCACGATGACCACGCGATCCGCGACGGCGTGAACTGCGTAGCCCCGCCACCTGACAGTGTCATCGAGCGCGTCACCCCCGCACTCCGCGCCGCACTTTTCCGGGAGGAGAGCCGACTGACAGAGCGATGCGCCTCGGTTGCGACCGTCGAACTGCACGACGCAGCCATCAAGGCCGTGAACCTCGCGCATGCAAACCTGAGCACGTTCCTCGCCGCCGACACTGCGCATCCCGACAGTCCCACCTCGCAGAGCGACTACTACCGCTTCGCCTACGCACTGATCGATAGGATCACCGAGGCACGCAAAGCCGGCGTCGACGTCAGGCTCGACAAGCTCGAGATCCGGCGCTGACGTCAAATCAGATCAAGAGCAACGTCGGCCCGGGTGGGGCAACCCACAGTGCAGAGGTGGTGACCGGGTGTGATCCATCAAGAGATCCGGGAGTGGGTCGCCGAGTTGATGAAACTCGACATCGCCACGGCCAGCCCCGGAGAGTTGGCCAAACTCGACGCCATGACCGCGCTGGCCGAACGGCAGTATGTGCAGCAGCTGCTGAGCCTCCACGAATTCAGGCCGCTGGCGGGCTGAACCGGGCTAGACGCTAGGAGGCCACTGAACAAGGCTTGCAGTGGGGCGGGAAGAACGCCGACAAGGCCGTCTGTGCGGCATAGTCAGACCTGTGCGGTCGACAACGTGGTCGTTCTTCCCACCGATTCCAGTGTGGTTGGCGAGCATCGACATTGGCAAGGGCTGGGCGGTGGGGCGCCGGCCGGTCAGGCCAGGGCCCACACCCCGTTCTCACGGGTGAGGCCGCTGTTGACGAGGGTGCGCAGGTTCATCGATGCACATCGGGTCCGGAGCCAGGCGTCGTTCTTGCGGACGCCGAGGTATCGGAGCTTGAGACGATGGCCGTTCTTCGGTCGCGGCCCAGGCGATGATCCGCTCAACGGTCGAGCGGGTGGGATAGTCCTGCTTGAACTGCGGGGTGCGGGCCCGGGCGCGGGCGGCCCGCAGCAACTCCTCGTGCGGGTGGATGGTCATCGAACGGCCGTCTTGCGCTGTGGTGCACCGGGATCGGAGCGGGCAACCGGCGCATACCCGGCCGAAGGTCACCGTCCGCTTTGGGCTCATCGGCCTGCTGTGCCCGGCGGGGCAGGTGACGGTGCCACCGGCCTCGTCGACCGTGAAGTCGTCGAGGGTGAATCCGCCGTCCACGGCCGGGCGCAGCGGTTTGGGCTTGATCACCGTGTCGTGCCCGGCGGCCCGGTAGACGGCACGGGCTCCCCGGTACCGTAGGAGGAATCGCCGTACACCTGCAGGCCCCGGCCCTGCTGCTCGTCGGCGGCGTCGGGCTGCGGATTGTCCGCGGCATCGGCATCGGCATCGGCGGTGGCGGTTTCGCTGTCCGCGGCGGTCGGAGCCGCGTCGGAATCGGTCACCGGCTCAGCGGAAACCTTCTCCTCGTCAGCAGACTGGGGCCAGGACACGGCATCGACATCGACATCGACATCGACATCGACACGGTGGTAGCGGTCGCGGGAGATCATCTGCTCGCCGACCACCGGGTCGCTGCCGGCCTCTCCGGACGCCTTGGTGAGCTCGCAGTCGGTGATCAGTCCGGTCTCCGGTTCGGCGGCCACGTGGCCGCGGAAGCCGTCCCTGCGGTTCGACTTGGACTTACGGGTGTGCCGGGTCTCGACATCGACGGTGGAGATGGCCCGGTCCGCCGCGACCATGCGGGCAGCGCGTTCTCGGTGAAGACCATCAGCCCCACCGGAACCGACCGCAGCAAGCGGATGCACTCGGCCGGAGAGAGCGCCGAATCCGGGGCTGTCGTGGTCATGACGGTCTCCCCCGTGCGACGGGCCCGACCAGTACAACAATCAACTCACCCCGGGGTGGTGAAACAGAGGATAAGGCCACCCCGGCAAGCCAGTCGCCGAACTCACGATCACCACACCCACATGTGCTGGTCCAGCCAGGACCGGACGGGGCCCTCGTGTCCGGTGCGGCCGGGTATTTCTTCAGCCCGGTGGGCCCGATCGCAGATCGCGACGGGAAGCGTCGGCGGGCGTGGCACTGGATCTCCGCCGGAACACCCGCCTCGGGTGTCTGCACCGCCTCGCTGCGCGGCTGACTGTTCCTTTCCCGGTGCCGGTGGCCTGTGCGGCGCCTCGCATTTCGGGATCGGGTTGGGTTTGTTCACGGCGTTCCGCGGGAGATCCGGCTGGTCGTGGGTGTCGGGTGCTGGTGTGGGTACACCACCTTCGGAGCGTGGGTGTCGCGGCGGTGACCATCGGCGCCGGGAGGGGCCGGCCTCCCGTGGCCATAGGTGGTGAGGAGGAGCAGATGATCAAGAAGAAGCCCACTGCCCGGGAAGGTGTGCGGGACTGGCGGAAACCGGTGCGTGTGGACGGACCCGCGGCCGCGACCGAGCCGGCGTGTCATTTGGTGGTGGGGTTCGACCGGTATCCCGCCAGCCATCAGGCGCTGTCCTTCGCCATGGGCCTCGCGGTGCCGCTCCGTGCGTATCTGCATGTCGTCCACGTCGTGGACCTCGACGATTTTCCGGTTGAACCGGACCGGGACGATTGGGAACGGCGCATCGTCGAGACGGTCGAGCGGGAACGGACGGAGGCGTGCACCATGCTGGGTTCGCTCCCGGGGAATTGGACCTACTACTCCCATCAGGGCAACCCGGCGCACCTGTTGGCGTCGATCGCCGACGCGAATGACGCCCTGATGATCATCATCGGGCGCTCGCGGGGTGGGCTGGTGTCCGTCCTCGAGCGGGCGGTGGGCGAATCGGTGTCCTCGCACCTGATCCACCACGGCCGCCGCCCTGTTGTCCTCGTCCCCGAACACGCACCGGCACAGCGCAAGCCACGGCAGGACGCGAACTGACGCCACCGACGGCCGGGCGGCCAGTGGGGAGGTTCCGCGGTGCCCGGCGCAGGGTCCGGGCACCCGCACCGGCCACCGGCACAGGCGGGTTCCGGCCTTCACGCGCGTCCGGAGACCGGCATGGGATCTCGCTGTCCGGGGAGTGGTCAGCCGCGGGCGAGGCGGCGGACCGCGCCGCGGAGGGTGTGTTCGATCTGGGGCAGGTCGACGTCCTCGCGGGCGGTCACGGTGTTCTGGGTGGGGTTCCAGCTGATGCGGCGGTCGATCCCGGTGGCCGCGGCGGCGAGTTCGGTGCTCCACTCGCTCAGGGTCGGTTCGGGGTTGTCGACGCCTTCCCACTCGAGAATCCAGAGTGAGAGTGATTGCCACTGCAGGTCGGTGGCGTGGATGGTGCGGGTCTTCATCGGGTCCTGGCTTCTGTTGGGTCGGTGGCTGGTTTCGGTCGGCGATCTCGGCGAGCATGGGTGGTGGTGGTTCCGGCGTCGCCGCGTCGGCGACGCCGGGAGAACGGGGGTCGGGCGCGGGACTGCGAGGGAGGTGGTGGACCGCGGTCGGCCCGGGCTTCACGGGTGCGGATTTACTCGCGGTCCGGCGCTCCCACTGATCGGCGGCTCAGTGGTTTCGTGATCTGGTCCGGTTCCACCAGTTCGAAGTAGCGCGGATCGGGATTGGTTCGCGCCGCGACGATGTCGCCGTAGTTGACCATGCGGGTCGCGTCGCCGAGATGGATTCTCTCGTGGGTGCCGACGTATCGGAAATGTGGCATGCCGATCCTTCCTCGCGGGCGTGGCCGGTGACCAGGCGCACTGCCGGATGGATATGGGGTGCGCCACCACCAGATGCGCGCCGGCCCAGCTTGAGCAGTGTCGCCGAACTCCGGTTCCCGGTTCGCTCGATCCGGGAGGCGCATGCCCACCCCAGTTCACCGTCCATTCCATTTTTTCTACTTACGAAGATTAGCAATTAATCGGTTGGTAGTGAACAGGGTGCCCGCAAGACCCCCGGGGTGCACCCCGGGGGTCTTGCGGGATCAGGGGGCGGAGCGGTAGCGGGATTCGTAGGAGGCCTGTTCCTGGTCGAGTCGGCGTTGCTTGTGGAGGTTGAGGAGGCGGGGGTCGAGGCCGTGGCTGACCAACCGGTGGCGGAGGTAGATGTTCTTCAGGGCGAGAAGGAAGTACACGAACGGCAGGAACAGCAGCAGCACCATCCCGATGCGGATGATCCAGGGGCCGGGAATGAGCAGGAGCCCGACCAGGATCGGAATCAGCGGGATGAGGCAGCGGGTGGCGTAGCGGCGGGTGGCTCCGGGGCCGGTGGTGTCCGCAACAACCCACGGGTGCAGCTCGGCGGGCAGGGTGCGGCCCAGCAGGTAGCCGAGGCGTTGGCCCGCGGTGGGTTCGGGTGTTGGGGTGGGTTCGGAGGTGGGGGTCGTGTTGTCGGCGGGGTTCTCGGTCATGATCGGTCCTCGTTCGTGGTGGAGGTGTAGTGGTGTTCGGGTCGGACGAGCATGCGGGCGTAGGCGATGGCGCGCGGGGTGGTGTCGAAGAGGCGCCGGTCTTCGCTGTCGGTGGTGGTGAACACCCCGAGCGCGGCGAGGGGGCGGAGG
Source organism: Rhodococcus koreensis (assembly GCF_900105905.1). Lineage (GTDB taxonomy): Bacteria > Actinomycetota > Actinomycetes > Mycobacteriales > Mycobacteriaceae > Rhodococcus_F > Rhodococcus_F koreensis. The sequence continues at coordinate 759,636 of NZ_FNSV01000005.1, forward strand.
TGTTCGGGTTTGGCTCCGGAGATCAGCACGGTGATGTGCCGGTGCTCGAGTTTGGTGATGACGTCCTTGAGGACGATCCCGCCGGTGGCGTCGATCGCGGTGATCCGCGACATCCGCAGGATCACCACCTTCACGTCGGAGACGTCGGCGAGTTCGAGCAGGAACCGGTGCGCGGCGGCGAAGAACAGGGCGCCGTCGATCCGGTACGCGACGATGTGCTCGCGGAGCAGGTCGTGTTCCTCGACCAGGTGGTCGTCGGTTTCGAGCGGGACCTGTTCGATGCGGGCGGATTTCGCGACCGCGCGGAGCGCGAGGACGGCGGCGAACCCGACTCCCACGGCGACCGCGGTGACCAGGTCGAAGACGACGGTGACCAGGAAGGTGGCCACCATCACGACCGCATCGGCGCGGGTGGCTCGGGTGATGGCCAGGATCGACGCGGTCTCGACCATCCGCACCGTGGTCGCCAGCAGCACCCCCGCCAGGGCGGCGAGCGGGATCTGCGCGACGAGCCCGGCCGCCGAATACACGATCGCCGCGAGGAGGAGCGCGTGGGTGAGGGCGGCGAGCCGGGTGCGGGCACCGGAGCGGACGTTGACGGCGGTGCGGGCGATCGCCCCGGTGGCCGGCACCCCGCCGAACAGCGGGGCGGCGATGTTCGCCAGCCCCTGCCCGAACAGTTCCCGGTCCGGGTTGTGGCGGGTTCCCACGGACATCGAGTCGGCGGCGGTCGCCGACAGCAGGGACTCGAGCGCCGCCAGCGCGGCGACCGCGAGGGCGGGGGCGATCAGCGAGGTCAGCTCACCGAGGTGCAGGAAACTCACGGTGGGCGCGGCGAACCCGGCCGGAATGGTGCCGATCCGGGCGATGTCGAGGTGAAAGAGCTGCGCGATCAGGGTGGCGGCCGCGACCGCGATCAGGGAGAACGGGACGCGGGGGAGGTAGCGGCCGCCGACGAGGATGACCGCGGCCACCGACAGTGCGGTCGCCGGGGTCAGCAGGGAGGGGTCCTGGGCGAACTGGCGGACGGCGTCGGCGGCGCTCTGCCACACCTTCTCCCCGGCGGCGCCGGTGATGCCCAGCGCGGCGGGAAACTGCTGCAACGCGATGACGACGGCGATCCCGGCGGTGAAGCCCTCGATCACCGGGGCCGGCATGTACCGCACGGCCCGGCCCACCCCGGCGAACGCCAGGACGACCAGCACCATTCCGGCGATCAGCCCGACCGCGAGCACCCCGATCGGCCCGTACTGGCCGACGATCGGCACCAGTACGACGGTCATCGCCCCGGTCGGGCCCGACACCTGGAAGCGGGACCCGCCGAACACGGCCGCCACCGCCCCGGCGATGACGGCGGTGGTCAGTCCGGCGGCGGCGCCGAGGCCGGAACTGATGCCGAACCCCAACGCCAGCGGCAGCGCCACCAGCGCGACGATCAACCCCGCCAGCAGGTCCGCGGCTGGGGCACCGGCCGCGGGTTTCCACTCACCCCAGCGCGGCAGCAGCGCGGCCACCGACCGCGCCACCCGCACCAGGGTGCTTCCGGTCGCGTCGGCCGGGCCGATGGGGGTGGATGGTTCGGTCATCGACGTTCCTCGGTAGTGACGGCCAGCGGGCCATATCCTCTATAATTGCTAATGTTAGCAAGTAACCATCATGGAAAGTTCTGTGATGCGGGTAACCCCGATCACCGCCCTGCGGGGGCGGATTCTGCACTGCACCGACTGCGGACGGTGGTGCCGGGTGTCGGCGCTGCGGGCCGGCGAGGACCGCTGCCCGGGATGTGAGCGCTGCGGCCTGCTCGTCGCCGGCACCGGACAATGGTTTGCGCCCGAACGGCATTCGGGCTGACCCCCGCGCGCCCGACGGCCGGGGCGCGCACCGGTGGACGCTGTCAGAAGCAGGGCTGCGACCACCGGGATTCCCCGCCCCCGGGCGCTAGGTCGCGTCGGGGATCGGTGGTGGCGGCGTGGCGGGACGCGGCCGCGGCGAGCCGCTGCCGCAGGGCGGCGAGTTCCTCGCGCAGGACGTCGGGCAGCCTGTTGCCGCCGATGCTGGCGAACCACTCGTCGATCAGCCGAAGTTCGGTGACCCATTCGGTGGGGTCCACCCGCAGCGCGGCGGCGATCTTGATGTGGTCGAACTTCAGGCCCGTCAGGTCGAGGTCGCCCGGGGTGGGCACGTTGCCGAGCGGGGTCGCCTCGGCTTCGGCGGTGCCCTCGATCCGCCGCAACGCCCACTCGAGGACCCGGGAGTTCTCCCCGAAGCCGGGCCAGAGGAACTCGTCGTCATCGCCGCGACGGAACCAGTTGACGTAGAAGATCTTCGGCAACAGCTCCGGGCTGGTCGTCTCGCCGATGTCGAGCCAGTGCTGAAAGTAGTCCCCGACGTGGTAGCCGAGGAACGGCAGCATCGCCATCGGGTCGCGGCGCACCACACCGACCCGCCCGGTGGCGGCGGCGGTGGTCTCCGAGGACAGGGTCGCGGCCAGGAACACCCCATGCCGCCAACTCAATGATTCGGTGACCAGCGGGATGGTGGTGGCGCGGCGGCCGCCGAAGAAGATCGCCGAGATCGGCACCCCGGCCCGATCGTCCCATTCGGGGGCGACGGTCGGGCACTGTCCGATCGGGGTGCAGTACCGGGAGTTCGGGTGCGCCGCAGCCTCTCCGGAGGCCGGGGTCCAGTCCCGTCGTTTCCAGTCCGTCAGGTGCGGCGGCGGCGTGTCGGTCATCCCTTCCCACCAGATGTCACCGTCGTCGGTGAGGGCGACGTTGGTGAAGATCGAGTTACCCCGCGCGATGGTGGCCATGGCGTGCGGGTTGGTGTGGACGCCGGTGCCGGGGGCGACGCCGAAGAACCCGGTCTCCGGGTTGACCGCGTAGAGCCGGCCGTCGTCACCGAACCGGAGCCAGGCTATGTCGTCGCCGATGGTTTCGGCGGTCCACCCGCCCAGGGTGGGGTCGAGCATCGCCAGGTTGGTCTTGCCGCAGGCCGACGGGAACGCCGCCGCGACATAGCGCACCGTCTGCTCGGGTGAGGTGAGTTTGAGGATGAGCATGTGCTCGGCCAGCCAGCCCTCGTCCCTGGCCATCTTCGACGCGATCCGCAGCGCGTAGCACTTCTTGCCGAGCAGGGCGTTGCCGCCGTAGCCGGAGCCGTAACTCCAGATGGTGCGCTCCTCCGGGAAGTGGGAAATGTATTTGGTGTGGTCGCACGGCCACGGCACGTCCACCTGACCCGGGGACAGCGGGGCGCCGACCGAGTGCAGGCATCGGACGAAGTCGGTGCCCGCGGTGAGCCTGTCCCAGACCGGGGTGCCGGAGCGGGTCATGATCTGCATCGACACCGCCACGTACTCCGAATCGGTGATCTGGACCCCGAACTTCGGCTCGGCCGCATCGAGGGGCCCCATGCAGAACGCGATGACGTACATCGTGCGCCCGGCCATCGCGCCGCGGTAGTGCTCGGTCATCACCGTCTTCATGTCGACCGGGTCCATCCAATTGTTCGTCGGACCCGCGTCCGCCTGGAACCGGGAGCAGAGGAAGGTGCGGTCCTCGACCCGGGCCACGTCCTCCGGGTCGGAGGCGCACCAGAAGGAGTTCGGTTTGCGCCCCAGTCGCACGAAGGTGCCCTTGTCCACCAAGTGGGTGGTCAGCCGGTCCCACTCGCCGGCGCTGCCATCGCACCACACCACCTCGCCCGGTGCCGTGAGGGCGGCGACCTCGCCCACCCAGGACACGACGGCGGGATGCGCGGTCGGGGCAGTACCCCCGGCGGGGCCGGGGGCGGTGAGGGTGCTCACGGGTGTTCTCCTTCAAAACTATTCGACAGAATGTGCTGCGTGCGGCGCGGTGCGGTCGATCACCGCTGTGGATCGCGATACGGGACGGGATGGCCGAGGGCCCGGCTCACGTGGCGGGCGACCGCGGGCACCAGCCGCCGGTCACCGGCGGACGGCAGCATCTGGTCGGCGGGGGTGATCAGTGCCAGCGCCCGCACGCACGCGGCCACCACCTCGACCGTCACGGTCCGCACGCCGTGCCCACACAGCGCGGCGAGCAGCCCGGGCAGCGCCAGCGTGCCATAGGTGAAGGCGTCGGCGGGGGCCGTCACCGTGCGACCGACTGCCGCACCATCGGGGGCGCAGCCGGCGAGATCGACCAGGACATCGTTGTGGTCCATCAACCGGCGCAGCGGGAACGCCTCGGCATCGCGCTCGTGCCAGCTGCTCAGATCCCCGACCCCGGAGGCGATCAACACCGGCGCCAGCAACGGCGCCCACGACGCGCCGGTGATCACGACCCGGCCGGCGCGTGGCGGGACGCTGCGGCGGCGCAGGGTGGTGATCGTCGCGGCCGCCACCGCCGCCGTCAGCACGTCCAGTTCGGTGAGGACCACGGGCCCGCCGCGCTCGATCACCTCACGCGCCACCGCCGCGGAGTCCACCGGCCCCAACCCGACCACGAACACCGCCGACACCCCACCCGGGAGCCCCCGGATGCGCTCGGTCAGCACGTGCGGGTCGCCCGTGGTCACCGGAACGCAGAGCGGGCGCATCGGTGTCCGCTCTCGGATGAGAGCCGCATAATCCTCCATCGCGACCCACGGCGACCGGGTCCGCGCCGACCCGGCCGTGCGCGAGCCGGTGGTGGACACCGCGACGACGCCAACGCTGATTCCGGTCAACGCCATGCCGGGGTCGTCGGGCAGACCGCTGGCACCACCGTCGTGATTGTTCGTCACCGCCCACTTCTCCTTTTCTCTTTCCCGATCGAGGGCGTCCCATGCCACCCGTATTCGCACGATGTACGCACTTAAGAAAATTCGCAACCAACTAAGGCAATGGAGGGATTCCTGCCTTGGTGGGCCCCCGTCAGCCCCCGGTTTCACCCACCAAGGCAGGAGGTTCGGACACGTCCTCGAGTACCTCGGCCTGCCCGGCGACCACCCCGGTCAAGATCCCCCGCGCGACCCGCAGCAGCTCGGCGATGCGGGGGGAGGTCAGCGCGTAGGACACCGATAGGCCCTCGCGGCGGGCGGTGACCAGGCCGGCCCGGCGCAGGATCGACAGCTGCTGCGACAGGTTCGCCGGCTCGATGCCCACCTCGGGCAGCATCTCGGACACGGCGTGTTCGCGTTCGCTGAGCAGCTCGAGGACCCGGATGCGCGCCGGGTGCCCCAACGTTTTGAAGAAGTCCGCCTTCATCTGATACAGCGGTTGGCGCGAGTTCGCGGTCATGGCTCCTCCTGTCGTCCGGGTCGAGCCAGCGCCGGCGAGATACGTGTCGCGCCCGCCGCGGCGCCGGGCCTGCTGCCCCGCCTGCAACCCGCAACTCCGGCAGGTTGTGTTACTTGCGAATCTTAGCAATTTGCTAGTGTTCGTGCTGCAGAGCAGCCGCCCGAATCGGCTCGTGGTGAGTGTCGCTTCGCGCCGGGCGCACCCGCGCCGGTGGAGAGGATGGTGCGAAAGATCCCCTCGGCGGCGTCGATCGTCCCGGTCAACGGAGGCCGCCTCGCCCCCATACAGTCTCCGCTACCGGTAACCGACGGGTCGGTGAAGGCGCGGCGGGCATCGTGTCGCCGGGCTTGACGACCGAGCGCCCACGCACAAGGCCTTCCGAGCCCGGTGGGAGTTGCCACCACCGCACCCGCCACACAGAGCCGTCCCCGCACCGACGTAACGAGCGGAATCCCCCGCCGCGCCGATCAGCACCACGGCGTCAGGGACGTGCCCGGACCCTCTTGTCCGGGTCGGAGCACGCCGCGCAGACTGAAGATGGTGCGGTGCGGCCGGTGTGCCTGCCGTTCGGGCAGCCCGGTGACCTACCGGCACCTGCTCGTCGTCACGCGGTAGTCCAGGAGATTCCCATGCCCAGTCCCAGCCCCGGCTATTCGATCACCGTCCGCGTCCACGCACCGGTCGGCGCCGGCACCACGTCCACGTTGGCGGCCGCCATCGCGTCGGTGAAGGGCGCGATGACGGCACTCGACGTGGCCGAGAGCCACCCCGACCACATGGTCATCGACCTCACCTGCGACGCCTCGGACGTCGCGCACGCCGACCAGATCGCGACCGCGATCGCCGAGGTGCCGGGGGTGATCGTCGGCAAGGTCAGCGACCGCACCTTCCTTCTGCATCTGGGCGGCAAGCTCGAGGTGGTCCCCACGGTTCCGCTCACACACCGCGACGACCTCTCCCGCGCCTACACCCCCGGCGTCGCCCGGGTGTGCACCGCCATCGCCGAACACCCCGAGGACGTGCGCCGCCTGACGATCAAACGCAACACCGTCGCCGTGGTCACCGACGGGTCCGCAGTCCTGGGATTGGGCAACATCGGTGCCGCGGCGTCGATCCCGGTGATGGAGGGCAAGGCGGCACTGTTCAAACAATTCGGCGGCGTCGACGCCTGGCCGGTGTGCCTGGACACCCAGGACCCGGATGCGATCGTCGAGATCGTCCGGGCACTGGCGCCGGTGTACGGCGGCATCAACCTCGAAGACATCTCCGCCCCAAGGTGTTTCGAGATCGAGGCTCGGCTCCGCGGAATCCTCGACATTCCGGTGTTCCACGACGACCAGCACGGCACCGCGATCGTGGTCCTGGCCGCCCTGACCAACGCGCTGCGCGTGGTCGGCAAGACACTCGCTAGGGCCCGGATCGTGGTGTCCGGCGTCGGCGCCGCCGGGCACGCCGTCATCCGGTTGCTCGTCGCCCAAGGTGCGACGAACGTCATCGGCTGCGGGCGGAAGGGGATTCTTTCACCCGACGACACCGCCGACGAGTTTCGTACCTGGATCGCCGAGCACACCAATCCCGAGGCTCGGACGGGATCACTGCGGGACGCGTTGGTCGGGGCGGACGTGTTCATCGGGGTCTCGGCGCCGAACATTGTCACGGGCGACGACATCGCGGCGATGGCCGACGAGTCGATCGTGTTCGCGCTGGCCAATCCAGTCCCGGAGGTCGATCCGGTCGCCGCCGGCGAACATGCCGCCGTGGTGGCCACCGGTCGGTCGGATTTCCCCAACCAGATCAACAACGTCCTCGCCTTCCCGGGGGTCTTCCGTGGTCTGCTCGACGCGCATGCGGTCGACATCACCGACGAGATGTTGATCGCCGCGGCCCGCGCGATCGCCGACAGGGTGTCGCAGTCCGAGCTCAATGCCACCTACATCGTGCCGAGCGTGTTCGACGCGGGTGTCGCGCCGGCGGTCGCGGCGGCGGTGCGTCAAGTGGCCGACCGAGGGCGGCAGCCGCAGAACTGAGCCCAGTCGCTCCTGCAGGTACTCGAAGGTGGCCAACAGGCCCGCGCCGCCACGCAGAACCACGGCGCCACAGCATTAACCCGTGCATAGAGTCACGAACGGCGATCGATGTCGACATAGGCGCAGGTGGCGGTCTCCGGCTCTCGAAATGAGCCTTCAGCAGTCTGCCGGGACCAACCGATCGAGCCGACAACTCCACCGATACCTGCCGGGAGCGTCCGGCAGGGCTGCGTCCCGTCGTCGGTGGCATTCCCTGCGCGGACATCTGAGAGTGCGTACTCGGTCCGGTCCGCAAGTAGTACGCACCGTAATACTGCATCCATCAGTACTGCATCCACCCCCGCACGATCGGGTTGATGCGCCCGGCGAGACCGGCGAAGGTGTGGCCGGTGGGCCAGTGCAGCCGCCAGGACCGCACGTGCGCACTGATCCTCTTCCAGTGCGCCCCTTGCTGACCTCTATGCCTTCGATGCGTGGAGACCCCTACCAGCTGATCAGTACCGAGGCGTCGCCCGCCACTTCCTCCTCACACGTCCCGTCGCCGAGGCGCGAACCGGAGTTTCCGTCGCCGTAATGTTCCCGCCGAGCAGCCGCAACAGGCCGGGTGAACAATAACCGCATGCCCCACTCCAACCCGGTTGCCGCGTGGAAAACCCTCCGCCAGGGTAACGAGCGCTTCGTCAGCGGAGTCTCGATCCACCCCGGTCAGGGAATCGCCGACCGCGCGCGGCTCGACGCCGAGCAGCACCCCACCGCGGTGGTGTTCGGATGCGGAGACTCACGTGTCGCCGCGGAGATCATCTTCGACCAGGGACTCGGTGACATGTTCGTCGTCCGAACGGCCGGCCACGTCCTCGACGACGCCGTGCTCGGTTCCATTGAATACGCGGTGCAGATCCTCGACGCGCCCTTGATCGTCGTGCTGGGTCATGACGGTTGCGGCGCCGTGAAGTCCACGCTGGACGCGCTGGACAAGGGCAAGGTCCCGGACGGCTTCATCCGCAGCATCGTCGAACGGGTGGCGCCGTCGATCATGGTGGGTCGCAAAGAGGGCCTCACCACCGTCGACGAACTCGAAGGCCGCCACGTCGTGGAGACCGGGGCTCTCCTGATGGAGCGTTCGCGCATCATCGCCGATCGCGTCGGAAGTGGTGCCTGCGCTATCGCCGGCGTCACCTACAAACTGTCCGACGGCCGGATGCACCTGCAGGGAGGGGTCGGAGACATCGGCGAGCTCCGCGACTGACGTGACACGCCGAACCCGCTGAGTCGCTGGGCTGCTGGGCTCGATGTGCTGCTCGACGCCCGCGTTGGTCGTTCCCGGACCGAGCACCGGATAGGCCGGAGCTGCGTCGACGGTCCGGGAAGGTTTGCGGTGTTTCCGGGTTGTTCACTCTGAATCGGAAGCGGGGTGCGGAGGGGGTTGCCTTCCCTTCGCGCAGGAATCTCCTCTCGGACAAGCCGAATACGCGATGAAAATCGCTGTCTGCTCATGCTGTGCTGGCCCTGGCGTACCCGTTCTTTCGGGCGATCCTCGGGTCACCGAATCCCGGTGACCCCCGGGGACGGTCGTGGAGCTGGGAATCGGACCGAAAGCCCCACCGGAGGGCCGGTGACGGCGGAACGGCGCCGGGCACGTCGTCATCAGGTTGCTCGTCGCCCAGGGCGGGACCCCCATCGCGTGCGGGCGGAAGGGGATCCTGTCGCCCGACGACACCGCCGACGATTCCATCGTGTTGGCGCTCGCCAACCCGGTCCCCGAGGTCGACCCCGGTCGCGGCCGACGAGCACGCCACAGTGGTGGCCACCGAACGGTCGGATTTTCCCAACCCGATCAACAACGTGCTCGCATTTCCCCGGGGTGTTTCGTGGACTGCTCGACGCGCACGCAGTCGGCATCACGGATCAGATGCTGATCGCCGCGGCCGGCGTGATCGCCGAGTCGGTGTCGCCGTCCGAACTCAATACCACGTATATCGCGACCAATCCATCGCTCGAACACGATGATTCCCCCGGTGATGACCGCGAGGGGCAACCGAGCAGAAAGGCCGGGCGTGGGAGATCGGCATCCCGCCGACCACACGCTGATACGGGACCAGCCCGATCGCGACGGCGATCAGACCGCCGAGCAGCTCCGGTCCGAGGCTCGACCTCAGAAACCCAGGCATCTCGAACGGGCGAGGTGGGCCGGCACCGGACTTCGCGAATGGTTGTTGCGCAACGCTATTCGGATTGCGGCAACTTATATCATGTCAATTTGATCCGTATGACACTCTTGCCCACCGATTTTCAATGCCCAACGGGCGCGGTCCCGGCGGCGTCCAGGAACCGGAACCGGGCCGGCCCCGAACCCGGTCGGCCCGGTCTCATGCCTTCCTTCTCGCTGGAGTGGCCCCGTCGGCGGATCCGGCGTCTGGCCGACCAGTTGAGTCGGTTGCTCGCCGACGGTGATCTGGCCGGATTGCGGGCCGCGCTCACCCGAATCGTCTCTGCGGACGGTCTGGACCGCCACATGCGCACCGCGCTGCTGATGTGTCTGTCCGGTACGGTCGCCGCCCGGGTGTCTGATCGCACGGCAGCAGCGCCGACCTGATCCGCCCCACCATCGACACACATCGCCCGCCGGCATGGCGCTGGCCGCCGATCCCGCCTGGTGCGCGTGCGTCGCCGCCCTGTCCACCCACGTCTGGCTACTCAACCTGCACGCGCCCCTTGACATCGTGCACGGGACGGTAAGAACCCTCACGTGTGCAGGGTTTCTTCTGCGGGACGGCGCGTTATCTTCTGATCTGAGGTTGAGACCACAGCCTGGTAGACACTGCCCGCCACCGGTTCGGGATCGTCGGCCCATGTGTCGAAGACCCTCGTTGCAGGGTTCGGTGCGGTTCCGCAGCCGGTCACACTCCGGGAGCCACCCATGGCCTATTTTCGCTCCATCTTCGATTCTCCCGAACTGGTGCAGTCCTCGTTGTCCGAAACCGACCGGTGGGACAACGCCGATCCCGGTGAACCCGGATTTCGCATCGACATCGACGAACCCACCGGCGGCCCCGGGGTGATCCGGGTGCGCGGCGATATCGACGTCGTCACCGCCCCGATACTGAACGCCTGCCTCGCCGAGGCGGTGCTCACCGGTCGCAGCGTGGTCGTCGACCTCCTGCACGTTCCGTTCATCGGATGCGCCGGACTGGCCGCACTCGACGGCGCCGCCACCCGGTTGTCCGAGCAGCGATGCCGCCTGACCGTCGCCTCCCCGGCCGGCCTGCACTCGACCCTGGACCGGATCGGAATCGGCGCAGCGGTGCGCTGCTTCGACACCGTCGCCGAAGCATTCCACGCCGCACTCGCACACCCTGCTACCACGGCAGAACGTGCACCGACGTTTCCGATCCTCGACCGACCGCGTTCACCGCTCTGCTCCCTCACCGCCCTCCCCTCCAGCGCGGGCCTCGACCGGAAAGGCATCGCCCGATGACCAACCAGGCTCCTTGCTCACCCCCTCGGTCCGCGTGGTCGACCACGTGGATCAAGCAGCACCTCGATCGCATGGACCGCGGCGACCACGGCCGCGAGGTCGGGACCATGGATGCGGACGCGGCACGGCCGACGCAGAAACAGCGATACCCGTGGGAACCACTCAGGTGAATCGGATGGTGGCGTTCGAAGTGCGGTGGTGCGCCCATGGCGGCGGCCCCGCTGAGACGATCATGGCCGATTTCGGCATGGACGCCGCGGCCTTCTTCCGGCAGCTGACCGAATATCTGGAGAATTCCCCGCCCACTCCCCTGCGCCCCGACGTGGTTGAGCGGATGAAGGGCCGTTACGCGGCGGCGCCTCTGGCTGGCCACCTGACAGGCCCGGAACCGGGTCTGACATGTCGAACGACCCGAATCACGGCGAACCGTCCTGTGTACCGTTCCGTCCGCGTGGCGACTGCGGTGACGATCGGGCGCCGATCTTGGGGAATCGTGGCCTCGCTTCGGCAGTCACGGATCTCGGATTACCGGACCCGGGACGACCTCGGTGACCTGGCCGATCTGGTCTCGATCACCGATACCCAGCTGCAGCCTGCCTTGGTGGTCACCCGGGACGCCTACCTGCGGCTGTACCCGGACGACGAAACCAAGATCAGGCTGGCACGGTGGGTCGTCATCAACGGGAGCTCGGGCGGCTCGAGCTGGGTGGCGAGCAGGATGCCGAGATTGTTCATGGCGTCGGTGTGGCCGGCGTCGGCGGCGCGTTCGTACCAGTGCCGGGCGGCGCCGAGGTCTGCGATGACCCAACCGGAAGCCGACCGGGGCGCGATCGCGCGGGAGTTCATGGACGAGATGGGCTTCACCGAAACCTCCGGCCGCTCCCCGCCCCTGGGTCGCGGTTCGCGGTTCGCCACGGCCTGTCCGCGAATGGAAATGACCGCAACCACATCGCCGCCTCCGCGGTGCGCGAGGATGGCATGAAGGTCGACCTCTACCGCGACTGGAGGCGTGCCAGCGAGACTGTGAATATGCTCGAACATAAGCACGCGTTGAAAGTGCTCGAGCCTCGCAACGCCGAGACCGGTGAGCGTGGCTACCACCGCGCCGAGTTGCACCGCGCCGCCCGCGAAGGTGCAACCGAGTTGGACCGAGAACTCCCCGCGCGCCGGGTGCGGGCGTGCGCGGTCGCATCGAAAACGGAAGCTGAGTTCGTGCGACGTCTGCGGGGGCAGGGGTTGATTGTGCGTCCATCCCTGGCATCCGGCCGCAACGACGTCGTCGGCGGCGACAAGGTCGCGGTGCGCCCGTCGAAGGAGCACGGTGCGAAGCGGCGGCGGCCATCTCGCAAAGGACTTGTCGCTGCCCCGCCTGCGGAAGGAATGGGAAGGGCTCCCCCACCGCATCCGAGGCGGTCGCGGAGTGGAACGTCGCCCGCCGTGACATGCCCTCCGCCAAGAACGGCCGCGCCGAACGCACTCAGCCGGAGGCGGCGGCTGAAGCCGCGGGGAGCGTTGATCCGGCGCTCGCGGCCGCGTATGACGCACGTCGACTGGTGGCATTGGACGCCCCCGGTAACCCGCGGGAGGCGCCGCAGCCGAGCAGCTCCCCTGTCCCTGCGAAACTGACTCCTCGCCCGGGCGCATCCGCTCGGAATGGTCGATCTTCGGATCACGACCGCGGGTGATTAAGGCAACGAACCCGGGCGGAACGCCCGTAGAAGAAGAAGGGGATATCGCGCTTGTCCGACTCACCGATACGCGATGCAGCGACAAAGAGCATTTATGAGCGGGGGCTCGAAGAGGCCGCCAGAGCAGGTTGGGCAGTTATAGCGGGGACTATCGAGGGAATGTGCGGGTTCGTCGACCAGTCGGAGCATTACTCGACGACCAAGGCCCGGACTACCGACAACGTAATCAGTGAGCTGCGACCGACCGGATCCGAATCGGCTGCGCCGCGTTCATTGAGCAAGATCCACGGGTCGAAAGCTCTCCCGCTGCACACCGACGGCGCCCACTTGCCGGAGCCTCCCAAGTACGTCGTCCTGGAATCAGGGAGTGAGGTCACCGACGACGTCTCGGAAACGTTCGTAGCAAGGGCAAACCCTCTGTTCACCGGTCGATCCGAGCGTGCAGATTGGAGTAACGGAATCTTCCTGGTCGATGGTGGCGCCCAAAACCTCTTTTACGCGTCGGCCTACTCAGGGCACTACGTGCGATTCGACCCAGGATGCATGACACCTGCCGACGCCCGTGCACGCCGGGTGTGTCGGTTAGTTCGCGGGACCGAACCCGACTACGTCCATCGTTGGGGTGATCCGGGGAAACTATTGATCCTCGACAATCACCACGTTCTCCATGGTCGAGCAGGCGCATCCGATGCGCCGCACAGAGTGCTCCGTAGAGTCCTCGTCAGTCAGGAGACCCGGTGATTGCACCGTTTGAGTACCGCGCACTCTGGGTGAAGTCGGTGAACTTCATCAACAAGGCGTTGGATCCCGAGCTCGGTCCCGACGAGCAAGGATTCTGGGCTTCCTCTGCCCTCGAACTGTTGGGGAAGGCCACGCTTGCGAAGATCCACCCCACGTTGATCGCCGACATCCGTAACAACGACCGAGACCGAGGAGGGGACTCTCTTCTCGCCGCGGCCGGCGCGATTCGGTCGTCGGGTGACTTCGTATCGATCGCGGCGACAACGGTGTATTCCCGGTGCGCCAGAGTGGTGCAAGGATTCGATGCCGGGCGCGCCGGCCTGGTAGCGCGGGATCGCAACGCCTATGTCCACTCCGCGTCGGCGATCCGTGTAGACGACACGTGGTGGGATCGGTTCTGGCCACTCGTGAGTCTCTTGCTGGCGTCGCAGGAGCGGCATCTCGAAGAGTACGTGGGCGTCGATCGCCGCGAGGAAATTGAATCGGTGCTCGCACGAGCGAACGAACACACCCAACAACGCTTGACGACCCTCATCAAGGTCGCCAAAGAACGTCACGAGCGACTGCAACGAGGTGAGGTCACCGAGCGCGAGCGAGCAGACATCGGAACCAGAACCCGCGTGATGGCCTCCTACGCGGAAAGCCACCGGTGTCCCGCATGCGGGGGACAGGGATGGATCTACGGGGATCAGACACTCGACTCGGACTACATAGGTTCGACAACCCCGTCCGGAGATTACGTTGGCTTCATTCGAGAGGTTGCGACCGACGGATTCGCCTGCGGTGACTGCGGCTTGGTTCTCTCGGACAAATCTCTGGTAGAACACGCGAACATGCCTCTGGAGTTCGAGATCGAAGACGACGAATCCGACTACTTAGAGCCCGAGTACGGCAACGACTAACCCCGTAGCACTCTGCCATCGGCACCCGTCGTACTCCAGAAAAGTCCCTTTGCCGGCACCGCCGCGTCCATGACCCATCCGATGGGCGCGGTGCCTATCGTCGCGGACATCGTGGATGCTCATCCGCCGACTCCAGATATCCACCGTATTCGATCGATTGCGGCCCAAAGGGCTCCTCTCCGACTCCGGCCCGAGACCGCCGATGAGCTGTGGAGCAACTCCCCATGCACAGCGTACGACTCCGTACACTTACTAAGCAGGAGCGTCAGTACATCGCCGACGAGGTTCCGAGGCGGCAGCCGTGGTGAAGCAGCGAAGCGATAGGTCGCAAGAAGTACTCGGCGCCGTCCTCGGCGTCGTCAGAACGATGGCCGGGGCAGTGGTCGGCGGCGGGATCGCCCTGGCGTTCGTGATCGGAGCCGTTGCGAGTGGCCCTCACGAGAGCGATCCGTGGGGCGAGTAGTCGCCAAGTAGGGCACTGCGTAGTTTCCAGCGAAAAAACAACGATTGCGTGAGAGTGATGCCCCACTGACGACCCGGTCTCGTTCTGCCCGTCTTGACGGCCGGGCGGTGAGGGGGCCGGGGTGGCGACGCGCGATGTGTTCACCGGAGGAGGAGTTGACACAATTTCGGGGATTCCCGGAGATCACCCGTGCGGCGTCGAGCCGCCATGTCACACCGACCGGGGCGGATGAGGGAGTAAAGCGCCAGTTTTCTGGTGCCGCAACCATTTTGGGCGCAGCCGTGCAGCTGTGCGCGCTGCCGTGGCTGGGGTTCGCGCCCGCCGAGGTGCGAGCCGCACCGGAGGTGGCGGTGGCGCGGCCGGCCAACCGACTGGAGTTACCGGTCGACGAGTTGGCCGGCCATGCCATCCGGGAGCAGACCCGCACCGATCACCTTCGGGAGATCCTGTATTACAGGCGGCCGGCGCACCATTGATGTGGCCGAGTGGAAGGAACTCGACGAGTTTCCGTTCGCCCGGGCGATGGAGCACGATTCGCCGAAGCTGCTGTTCGGTCGAGCATGCGAGTACCTACCCTCGGCGCGGGTGGGGCGCCCGGGTGTGGCACAGCTCGAGCATGTCGCTACCGCGCGGACCAGAGCGCCGGCTCGAGACGTGGACACGGATGACGCACCTGCTCGACGAGAGCAGGCGAGCCGAACTGTGGGAGTTCTCCGCCGGATTGTTCAAATATTTCGATTGCCGGTGCTCCACCGACGACATCATGTTCCGGTGCGCGACCTGGTAGGAGCCGAGTTTGTCGGTGACCGGTGACCGGTGACCGGTGACCGGTAGCCGCGGCCGACACCCTTGTTTCTTCAACAGTTTCCGGAAGAACCGAGTCGCGGCCTACCGTCCCTGCGAGCCTACCGTCCCTGCGAGCCTGCACCAGGATATCGAGGACGTTCCCATGCCGGTCGACAGCCCTCCACAAGTGCCGGCGTGCCCCGTTGACCGTCAGGAAAACCTCGTCCAGGCCCCTCCTACATATCCCAGTGCCGTACGTGTTCCGTCGTCACCGTCCGCGCCGGTCTGGTGGGATCGATGCTGATCGGAGGACACTTACAGGGTGTGTTCCGGTCGACCCCGACCCCCTGTGTGCCGGCGAGCCCGTGGGTTGCTTCGGTGGGTGGCGGGCGCAAGAGTCGTCGATCCGGTATCCATCCCGGGCTTCCGGAACATGCACCCACACAAGCGAATGCGAATCGGGCCCAGCCCGGGAACGGTGGTCGGTGATGGATGTGGAGCACCCGCGGTGCGCGGGAACCGATCTCCGAGACCGGCCAGGTGTGTGGGTCGATCCTGGTCGAGGCAGATGCGACCGTCGGAGTGGTACCGGGAGGGCTCGATCAATGTTGACACGATTCGCGGCGGTGGCCGCAGCGACGATCGGCCTTCTGGGGACCGTCCTCGTGGGTGTCGCGACGGCGGCGCCGCCGGTGGTGATGGGCGGTGGGACGGGGATCATCGTCAACGACGAACTGGTTTGCTCGCTCACGACGATCGGGCACGACAACGCGGGAAGGCTGGTCGGATTGACGGCGGGGCACTGCGGTGCCGTCGGTGCGTCCGTGGTGGCGGAGACCTCGCAGGACAGCGGTGTGGTCGGCCGTTTCGTGGTGTCGAATCCGGCTCTCGACTACGCGGTGATCCAGTTCGATCCCGGGAAGGTGACTCCCGTGAACCGGGTCGGCAGCGTCACCATCACGGGGATCGGCGCACCGGCCGGGTTCCCGCAGGTGGCGTGCAAGGAGGGCCGCACCACCGGCAACACCTGCGGCATCGTGTACGGGGACCTGCTCGGTACCGGGGAGACCTGGACGCAGGCGTGCGTCGTCGAAGGTGATTCGGGCGCACCGGTGGTCGTCGGCACCACGCTGGTGGCGATGGTCAACGCCTACCTCGTCGCGTCGTGCGTGGGCCCGGAGGTCGGCACCAACATCAGTTCGATCGTCGCCGACATGAACGCAACGGGCGGGTACGGCGCCGGCTACCGGCCCATCTGAGCCTGACTCCGTTGATGAGTGATCTCAGCAGCTCAGAAGGCCCCTGCCAGCGAATCTGTGAGTGGACATGTGTGTTGGTTCCGACCAGAGGGCCGTTCCCATTGTTTGGATCGTCGGGTCGGACCATGCGCCGGCGTTGAGTGCATCACGGCAATCATCGGCGACGGGCCTGGGACGAGGTCGTCAATGGTCCGTTTGGCCGAGATGAACGCCTTCTGATCCAAACCTAGAGCAGGTCGTCGCACCGTGGCGTGGCCGCGAGGTGAGCATCCGGTTGGAGGTCACCCTCTCAGCCGGAACGGCTTCATACCGAACCCTGGTGCGGTTCTGCAGCGATCGTCGGTGGGGCGCGGCGACGAGGGGTTCAGGTCACCCGTCCCGGGTTCGTGGTGAAGAGCCGCGACAGCACCGACGCAGCGGTACAAGGAGTCGGCTCGGGGGGGTGGCCGCGGCAGCGGGTTGGCAGAGACCGAATGTGCCGGTGCTCTCCGGGTCCTATGCTCAACGGTGCAAGACTGTCTTGCCTTGTCGGGTTCACATTGTCGGGTTCATTTCGATTGTCTTGGGCGGCTCACCGTGACGGCGCACCGATCGCGTGGTCGACGGGCGCTGCATGCCAATGCGGCACCGATAGCCTGCGCGCACGAGCGTCGGGGCGGATGCGGCGCGATGATGGTCTGCGCGCTCGCCGTCGGGTTGGCCGCGGCCTGCAGCTCATCGGCGAACCACATGCCGGCCACGTCGGTGGCCACCGATTCCTCGACGCCGTCGGCAGCGGCCGAATCCGGCACCACACCGGGCCCCGACGCGGCGGCGGCGATCACCATCGAGGGCTACCGCTTCGCCACCCCCATAGGGGTCGGGCCCGGCGCGCAGGTCACCGTCAAGAACGAGGACACCGTCGAGCACAGCGTCACCGCCGACCGGGGCGACGCCTTCGGTCAAGACGTCGACGGCGGCGGCACCGCTGTGTTCACGGCCCCCACACGGTCGGGGACCTACCCGTTCCACTGCACGTACCATCCTCACATGCAGGGTGTACTCGTGGTCGTGGCGTTACACCGTGGACAAAAGTGAGAGCACGACGGCCGGTCCTCGGGGTGGACCCGGTGCTGTTCGTGGCCGCGAACGAGCGTCGAGAGCACCACCCGGTTGCAGCCGTTTTGCGGGATGGGCGATCACCCGCCGACGACGATGTATCCCTCGGTGGTCAGCTTGTTGTCGGCGCCGAACTTCAGCTTGCCGTACGAACCGATGGACGGCTCACCCGCGGCGGTGAAGTCGAGCTTGCCGGTGATGCCGTTGTAGTCGATATCCGTGCCGGCCGCCGCGAGCGGCAGGCACTCCTGGTACGACGTGCACGCGGTGCCGCCCTCGGTGACGGCGTTGATGTTCGCGGCGATGTCGCGACCGGCCGTCGACTTGGCCTGCTCGGCGGCGAGCGCGGAAATGACGACGGCGTCGTACGCCTCGCCGGCGTAGTTGAAGTCGATCAACCCCGGGTTGATGCCCTTGAGGCGACCCTGGAAAGCCGGACCGACGTCGGTGAGCGGGGTGGTGCCCTGCATCCCGTCGAGCAACGGCACCGCCACCGACTCACCGAGTGCGTTACCCATGTTGCCGTCCACGCCGTAGACCTTCATGCCGTCGGACGGGCCGATGCCGACCTCGTGCATACGGGTGATGATCTTCGCCGACTCCTCGAATCCCACCACCGCGACGGCGTCGGGCGCGAAGTCCTTGACCTGATCGACCTCGGAGTTGAACGACTGCGCGTTGGGGTCGTAGATGATCTTCTGGATCTGGTCCTCGGGGATGCCCGCGTCGACGAGGTTCTTCTGGATGTTGTCGGCGAGCCCGGTGCCGTACGGGTCGTTGAGGGCCAGGATGGACACGCGCTGACCGCCGTCGTCCGAGATGAGTTGCGACACAGCCTGAGCCTGCAGGACGTCGGTGGGGGCGGTGCGGAAGTACTGGCCCTTGTCCGGGTAGCAGACGAACTGGTCGGACGTGTTGGCCGGGGAGAACATCACGACGCCGGCGCTGGACACCTTGTCGATGACCTTCAGCGACACCGACGACGACGCCGCACCGATGATCACCTGGGTGCCCGCCGCCAGTTCGCGGTCCACCGTGGTGTTCGCCGTATCGGTGGTGCTGTCGCCGGAGTCGCCGGGAATCAGCTGGACGGGCTGGCCGAGAACCCCTCCTGCCGCGTTGACGTCGTTGACGCCGAGCTGGGTGCCCGCCACCATCGGCGGTCCGAGGAAGGCGAGGCTTCCCGTGTCGGGGAGCAGGGTGCCGATCTTCAGCGGCGCCGTGGACGGGGCACCCGCTGCCGCCGCTTCTTCGGGCGTGCAGTCGGTGGAAACCGTGGTTGCCGAGGCGGAGCCGCCACTTCCGCTGGCGGAGTTGTCGCCGCTGCCGGAGCTACAGCCTGCGAGTGCGAGAGATGCCGCGCCGAGAACCGCGGCCGCCCGCACGAGGGTCCGTTGAGCCATCCAAACTCTCCTTAGATCACCTGTGCGCGGGCGCGACCCGAGTCGGCGTTCGCTGTGGGTCAACACGCTACGCCGATTCCGGGCCTCGACTCCGGAGAGCGCCCCGGGGGTTGTGTTCGGTGCGACACGCGTCGGGACGCGGAAATTGAATCGACCGCCCGGTGAGGCCGTCATTGCGCGCGGCTCGAGTTCGACCGAGATGAGTGTTACGTTGTACGTCGCGAAATGGGATCTGACCAGCCCCAACCCGGCTCGGTCATCGAGCATGACCGGGCCCCTGGGACACCGTCATCAGATCGCGGAGCCCCACACCGGCGCTGGGCTTGCTCGTCATGACGACGGAGAACCTGTCCGCGTCGTTGCATGCCCTGTATGTGTTACCGAGAACCCCCTCGGTCCCGTCGAGGATGGATGCTGCCCAGTCCCGGGTGATCCGGTAGCCGACGGGGTCGCATTTCGTCAGCTGTCGTCGGTGTCGGTGCGGTGTCACCGCTCCGACGACCGGTGACCCGACGTGCGGCGCCCTGGGCGTCCTTGTGTGAGAGTGCCCGCGGCGCGGTCGAGTCCGATGCGTTCGGGGTGAGTCGGGTTGATCACCCGAGGACAGGGGCAGCTCCCAGTTGCAACGGTCCGCGAGGGCGCTGCAGACGTGGTGTATCCACCGCCGGCAGTCTTCGGCGCCGCTCTGATGGGTGATCGTGATCCGTCGCGGCCATAGGTCGGCGCCTTGCGGGCGGTGTCGTCGATCGGCCCGAACTCGAGGGAGACGTGAAGATCGCGATCGGCCGTCGGGGTGACGATGATGCGGCCGGGTTCGCCGCCCATCTCGGTCCGCGCGCCCAGTATCGCGGCGATGACGTCGGCGAGTTCGGTGACGGACGTCGCCCCGATCACGTCGATGTAGTCCTGCCCGCACATCTCGGGTCCTCCGTCTCCTCGCGGACCGCGGGAGGTCTCCACCGCATCGCTGACGGCGGGGAAGCGCCGCATCGCGTGCCGTTCACCCCCACAGTCGGCTCATTGTGAGGATTGGGTTAACTCGTTGCCGGGAGGCGCCGGAGAGCAGATCCGCGCGGTAGCGTGAGCTGTACGGCTTGTGAGCTGCGGGCGCCGTGGCTCACGCAATCCCGATACCGCTCATGCACCAGCTCAGTTCCCTCGATGCGCAGTTACTCGACGCCGAGACCTCGACGACCTTCACCCATGTCGGGGCCCTGAGTGTCCTCGGCCCCGCGACGCCGGGCCGCGGGCTCGCGGCCCCGGATCTGCGGGCGCTGGTCGGTAGCCGATTGCACCTGGTGGGGCCGCTGCGGTGGAGGCTGCAGGAAGTACCCCTCGGTCTCGACCTGCCCTACTGGGTGGACTCGGAATCCCTCGACCTCGGGTACCACGTCCGGGAGGCCACCCTGCCCGGCCCGGGCACCGACGAGCAGCTCGCCGAACAGATCGCCCGTCTCGCAGCACGCCCCCTCAACCGCAACAAGCCCCTGTGGGAGTGCTGGCTGGTCCACGGTCTCACCGGCGGCCGGCAGGCGATCTACACCAAGGTGCACCCCGCGGTGATCGACGGTCTGACCGCGGCGCAGGCCCTCGCGGTGCTGATGGACACCAGCCCGCGACCCCGCGTGGTGCCGCACCGCTTCAGCGACGAGCAGTACCAGGCGGCGGGCGTCCTGGGAATGGTCGGCAAGAGCGTATGGCATCTGGGAACCCTGCCCGCCCAGCTGCTGTGGTCCTCGC
Source organism: Rhodococcus koreensis (assembly GCF_900105905.1). Taxonomy (GTDB): domain Bacteria; phylum Actinomycetota; class Actinomycetes; order Mycobacteriales; family Mycobacteriaceae; genus Rhodococcus_F; species Rhodococcus_F koreensis. Next base: position 780,463 of record NZ_FNSV01000005.1, read on the forward strand.
TCGAGATGGCCCCGCACCTGCCCGAACTCGCCGGCACCAGCACCGTTCCCGGCGCGGGCATGCTCACTCGGAGGTTGGCCCGGTTCGCGCCACGGTGGTTGCCCCGGGAACCATCGCCAGCGGCGCCGACCCCGCCCGAGACCCCGTTCAACGGCCCGGTCACGGGTAACCGGCGTTTCGCGTTCACCTCACTGCCGCTCGGCGAGGTCGAGGCGGTGGGGGCCGCGTTGGGGTTCACCGTCGACGACGTGGTGACGGCGCTGTGCACCACCGTGTTGCGCCGCTGGCTGATCGACCACGACGCCCTGCCCGGCACGGCGCTGGCCGCGGCCATGCCGGTCTCGGTGCGCACCGAGACCGGACCGTTCGCGACCGCCCGCACCCGGCTGTCCCTGGTCCCCGTCGCGCTGCCCACCGATGACGACGACCCGGCCCGGCGCCTGCAGAGGGTGCACACCTCGCTGACCGCGGCGCCCCGGCGTCTCCGCTCGGCACCCGCCACGCTCGTGCGTGACTTCAGCTCCGCGCTGCCGCAGGCGGTGCGCGGGCTGATCTCGCGCACACCGCTGCGGGCGCTGACCACACCCACGCCACCGGTCAACCTGGTCGTCTCCCACGCCGTCGGCCCCGCGCGGCCGGTGTACGCCGCGGGCGCCGAGGTGACCGGGAACTTTCCCGTCTCCGCGGTCACCGACCACGCCGGCATCACCATCGCCGCGATGTCCTACGACCGGCACCTCGACGTCGGAGTCCTCGCCTGCCGCGAACTGGTTCCCGACGTGTGGGACGTGACCGTGCACCTGCACGAGGCCCTCGCCGAACTGACCGCATGCACACGCAACGTCCGACACCTGCGCCCCCGCCGCCCCCCACGGTGACAGGCGGCGAGGTCGGCGGCGCGTCATCACGCACCCATCCCGCACGGTGACACCCATCACTCGCTCCCACTCCCGCGATCCGCTGGGGCGGTCAAATCGCGGGCGGCGCCCTGGGCGCCCAACCGGCGGGCGGTGTGCTTGACATGGGTGCGTTTGGCCTCCCCACCACACGGGCGCGGCAGTTGCGGTTCGCGCCGATCGCCGCCTGCTGATCCGGGGTGTACGGGGGCCGGGTGCGGTCGAGGTGGGCGAACACCACCCGCTGGGTTAATCAGATCCGCCACCCGCCGCAACGATGACTGTCTTTCACCCTTGATCTTGCGCCCATTTACCCCCGCACCTCACCCCTGACGGAACGTAATGCCTCTATCGACCAGCTCTTTTGCTCCCACTCCCCCACTCCCCACCCTCTGTGTCCACGATCGGCGACGACCGAGTGACTCACCTTCGGAGCGATGCGGACGCGCCGGCGGGTAGGACCACCGGCACCGGGCCCATCCGGGGGAGCCGCATCCACAACGCGGCACAACCGCACGAGGCGATCCGGGGCGATCCGATACCCGCCATCGGCCGGTCCACGTTCGGATCGGCGTGCACCCCCGGGGAATCGGGCGCACGGACCGGAGCGACAGCGGTATCCCCAAGCAGCGACCTGAACTCCCCCGCACGGGGCAGGTGCGCGGAGGGCACCGGCGTGGCTCGGCCGCGTCACCACCGCGCGCGCCGTCCCGGTTGCGAGTGTCTGCAACACCTCTCGGGTGGCATCGAACCTGATCTGGCTGACGGATACCGTTGTCGATGACACCGGCCACTTCTCGACTTCCACGGGGTGTTCGCTGTGGCCCCACCAATGGACCAGCGCGTGTTGCCCCAACCACTCCCGACTCCAGTTAGCAGGCTCATCCCGTCCGCCCGCCTCAGCACGGCCCGCCCGCATCGCGCTGTTCCCGAGGAAATGCCCAGGAAAGTGAAGACAGATCGCGGTGGGAATACCGTGAGACACACGAAAAACGCGCAGGTCGCAGCGTCTCAAAGTCACCGGCAGCGAGACCCTACCGCCCCGTCCAGGAGACACCCGCACGACGACCTCGCCCCGGGCCGACGACCAGGCACGGTCAGCACCAGCCCATGGACGGTGTTGCCTCCGACGTCGAGTAACCCCCTAGTCGCACATGACCGGTACCGGGGCTACCGTCGGGACTTGTGACAGCACGTAAAGCAGGGCGTGCACACAAGATGACGCCCAGCCCCGAGGTTGCGCTCGACTTCGCTCGGGAATGGGTCGAGTTCCTCGATCCCGACAACGCCGAGCACCTCATCGCCGCGGACATGACGTGGCTGCTCTCGCACTGGACCTGCGTGTTCGGCACCCCGGCGTGCCAGGGCATCATCGTCGGCCGGCCCGACGACGGCTGCTGCTCCCACGGCGCCTTCCTCTCCGACCAGGAGGACCTCGAGCGACTGAACGCATCCGTAAAGATGCTCACACCCGAGGACTGGCAGTTCATGAAGCAGGGTCTCGGGAAGAAGGGCTACATCGAGGAGGACGACCTCGACGACGAACCCGCCCTGCGCACCCGCCGCCACCAGGGCGCCTGCATCTTCCTCAACCGGCCCGGCTTCGCGGGCGGTATCGGCTGCGCGCTGCACTCGATGGCCCTCGAGCGCGGCATCGAACCCCTCGAGGTCAAGCCCGACGTGTGCTGGCAGCTCCCGATCCGCCGCACCCAGGAATGGGTCGAACGCCCCGACGGCGAACAGATCCTCAAGACCACCATCAGCGAGTACGATCGCCGCGGCTGGGGCGAAGGCGGCGCCGACCTGGACTGGTACTGCTCCGGCTCCCCCGACGCCCACGTCGGCAGCAAGGCCGTCCGGCAGTCATACGCGCCGGAGCTCACCGAGTTGCTGGGCACGGCCGCGTACGGCGAACTGGCCCGGCTCTGCAAACGCCGGGCCGGGCTCGGTCTGATCGCCGTACACCCGGCCACCGCGGCCGCCGAGCAGAAGCCCCGGTAACGGAGCCGACCCCGTGTCGATCTCCCAGGCACGGCCTTCCTCGGTCCGGCCATGATGGGAGAGATCGACCGCAGCCGTCACCTGCGCGCCGCGAACCCGCCCGTGCCGCAACGTCGCCGCTCATCGGCCGCCCCTTCGGGATCGACCACCGGTAATCCGCCCCGGGTGAGGTGGGGCGTCGCCGTGTCGTGCCACCGGGCGTCCCGTCCGATCGTCGAGGTGGGGCAACGGCGGACCTCGGCAAGTTCCGCGCGGAGTTCCTCGCCCCGCTCCCGGACGGCCACTGTTTGGGTGCGCGAGGCAGCGAAATCGGCACGGGCGGTGCCGAGTTCGCCGCGAATGTCGTCGATGCGGGTCCGCTCGACCCGACTGGCGACCCGGGCGTCGTCGAGGTCCGACTCGAGCCGGCCGATCGTGGCCGCAGCACCCGCGGAACCGCGGTCCGCCCCACCCCGGATCCGGGTGACCTCGTCGGCGAGTTCGGTGGCGCGGGTGCGCCGGGATTCGACGAGGTGACGCTGCTCGGCCGTCTCCTCCTCGTCGGCCGCCGCCAGGGCGCGCACCTGCTCGGCATGCTCGGCGGTCAGGCGCTGTCCATCACCCTCACCAGCCGAGCCTGCCAGCTCGATGTCGATGTCGTCAGCGGCAGCATCTCCCGGTAGGTGCGGGTGGTGCCGCCGAGGGCGATAATCCGATGATGACCAGCGGGCACGGCGCCGGTGCGGGCGAGCCACTCGATGTCGGCGACCGAGTGCTCGCGGCAGCAGATCTCGGCGGTTTCCTCCGCCCCCGCATCCGGCGCGGAACGCCGGGTGTGGTCATCGGGTGCAGGTTCGACGGATTACTGGCCGTGCATTTCGCCAACGGCCGCGTCCAGCACGCCAGCCCGGACGAACTCCAACTTGCCGCCGCCCCACCACCGGCGTACCGCGAGGTCGATGATCCGCCCAGTGACCGCGGCTGCCCACGATCGCCGTGAGCTCGGTCGGCACCGTCGGCGCCGCGGTGTCGCACTCTTGGGGTCCGGCGGGTGCTCGGTGGCCTCAACGAGGGGCTGCACCTGTCGGCGAGGGTGGGGTTTCCGCCGGAGATCCTTCGTATCCGCAGGTCAGGGCCTTGCAGGGGTTGTCGAAGAGCGGGTACCGTGATGTGTGCGGATCAGGGAAACCGCGGGTCTCGGTGACCTTGTGAAGCAGAGATCCGGCCGAGAATGTGACAGCATTCCCGGCCGAACCCCTGTCCGGGACATGCCCCGTGACTGCCCCTCGGCCGGCTCCGCGCAAACCCCTGGGCCCCGCCACGGCACCCCGATCACCGCGGCCCTGGTTGCTGGATCCGCTCGCGGGGTCGCGTTCCTGTGGTTCGTCGGAGTGCTGCGCGACCGGCTCGGCGGACTCGCGGACCGGTTCTTCGCGACCGTGTTCCTGGGCGGCGGGCTGCTGTTTCTGGCCATGCCGTTCGTGTCGATGTCGATCGCCGGCGGGATCCTCACCGTCTAATAACGCGACATTGAGGTTAACGGTCCGCGGGACCCTCAGGGGTTTCAGCGGGCAGGGTCAGCGAGAGCAGCTGGACCCGTTGGGGTCCCCGCGGCGTGGTGTAGATGACGGTGTCGCCGGGCCGATGCCCGGCGAGGGCCAGGCCCAGCGGGCTGTCGGCGGTCACGGTGGTCTCGTCGCCCCCGGCAATCTCCTCGGTGATCGATACGATCCTCACCCCGGTGACCGTGGTGTCGGCGAACCGCAGGGACAACTCGGTTCCCACAGGGAGCGTGTCCGCGGTGCCCGTCGCTGAGCGATCACCCTCGAGCCAGGCACCCAGTTCCGCGATCCGATCGTCGACCACCGCCAGTGCATCACCGCGCTCCAATGCGTCGGCGTCATCGGCGCTGTCACCAACCCGGTCACGCTCGGCGAGCTCGGCCGCCATCCGCTCCCGACGCGCGCGAAGCTCTGCCATCTGGTCGGCGACGCGGCCACGCGCCAGCGCCGGTTCGCCCTCATCGCGGCTGTTCAATCTCGCCCCTGCCTTCGGCCGTAATTGGCTGTGACCTTGTGGATAACATGTACTCCAGTCATTGGCTGTCCTCTGCCCCGAACCTACCGGGGTCAACGCGGTCGGATCAACGCTGCACGGCCTCGGTGGCGGGCAACGGCGTCGTAGGCGCCGAGGATCAACGCGGCAACCGCCCGGCTCGAGTGGCGGTTTCGATGGCACCGGGAGAGCTCGAGTTGCAGCGCGATGCCGAGGTCGCTACCGGTCTCGGCGACGGCGGCATTGCACAGGCACGGTGTCCCGGTTCGGGACTCGACGAGGAGGAACTCCTCCTCGACACCGATCGTCGGAAGGGCGTCCGCCGAGCTGCCGCAGGGAAAACAGGAAATACCCGGGTTCGTCGACACCGGGGATGCCATCGTGCGCTCCTGCCCGACATGTGCCGATTCGATCGCGTCCCCCTCCAGCAAACCTGGCACCACACTCACCGACCCGCAAGTAGCACCGGCGACACGTGCGATCGCGGCCGAATCCGGGGCCCAGGGCCCGCGGGTCGATCACCGGAAAGGCTCGGCAAGCTCGGCCGGTGGGGCACTCGGCCCGAGTACGCCCGCGGGCAGGGTCGCCGAGCGTGCTCACGGGACCCCGCAGGGGTCGGCGACCCCGCCAGTTTCGGCGAAGCTGTTCATGCACCACGCATTCGACTCCTGGTTGGAACGAGTTCCCGATCGTTGAGTTCAAACGCTATACCGATGACGGGGTGGTGCATTGCGTGACCGAGCGGCAGGCCAGAAAAGTGCTGGCCGCGTTGGAAACACGATCGAGCAGGTTGGGCCGCAACTGCATCCGACCAAACGAAGATCGTGTACCGCGAGGACCGTACGAGCCTTGATTATGAGAACACCTCGTTCACGTTCCTCGGGTACACGTTTCGAGCCAGGAAGGCCCCGACGCGGGACCGGTCGACATGTTCTCGAGGCCGACCGGGCCGAACGCGCCTTCGGCGCGGTCGAGCCGGAGAACCGGCTCGTCGCCCGCAGCCTGGAGGCCCGCTGGGAGACCAAGCTCGCCGCCCTGGCCGAGGCCGAGCGCGCCCTGGCCGCAGCCCAAGGACACGCTGCCGCCGCTGCCCGGCCGGGCGGGCGGAACTCGAACGACTGTGGCCTCCGGTCGCCGCTTGCCGCCACCGCCAGCGTCCACTATCGGAGAGTGCGCCCTCACTCATCCACCGAGCGCTCGGGGAACTACGCGACCGGCATCGCCGACCTCCGATCCACAAGCTCACTCACGTGCACACCATCGCGCCGCACCCACCAGGTATCGATCATCGCTCCCGATCGCACGGGCCGACCTACGCTTCAAGTCAACGGCAAAAAGGTGTGCAATGGATCTATGGACACCAAGGAACCTTCTCCCCTCGACCGTCGACGGATAGCCCGGAAGGCCGTGGAGGCTCTCGGCGTTGGGCGCAGTGATCACGCGATCGTTCGTGTCACATGCCCGGCCAGTCATCGCGTGGCCACCGTGTATCGAACCGACGAGGGCCCCGTGATCGTGGCCGGCGGTGGTCCCGGCGCCCACGGCTCACGCGACCGTGTCGATACCGCGCATCACGGCGACCGGCTCGGCTCCGAGTATGTCGATATGCTCGAGTCCACCAGGTTCGAGGACGACGAAGTGCCGGCGCGGTGCGCGTGCGGTTCGAGGACCCTGTCGAGGGCCGAGTTGAAGCGTGCGGTCCAAACGCACACCCACGCCCTCGCGGTCCCGTAACCCACCGAGCACACACCACGTGCATGCCAAGCGGGGCAAATCAATTCGCGTGTGCGGCGTCGCCGGAAGGCCGGAAATTCCGCCGATACCCCGTCAGGGCGGTGAACACCCGCAGCGCGGGGAGGTGCCAGTCTGCGCGGGCGGTGGACGCGGCGTAACGGGATTACAGCGGATGCGGACACGGGGGAGATCTCGGACGACTTCCCGCGCCTGCCGGTGCCGGTCGCGGCGGTGAACCGGGACGGTCCGGTGCGCTGCAGGGGCGTCCGGCGGACGGACTGTGGGGTCGACCGAACCCTCGCCTCGGCGACGATCTCCACGGGACAAACGGCGGCGACTACCGTCGGACATGACACCTTCGCTGATGCGGTTGTGACTCCGAGCCCGTTCACCACCCCACCAGCAGGGTGTCCTTCAACTCCAACCGCTCGGGTTGCGGCCCAAAGGGCTCCTCTCCGACTCCCGGCCCGAGGCGATGCTGTGGAGCACCCCCCATGCGCAGCGTACGACGCTGTACACTCACTAAGCAGGAGCGTCAGTACATCGCCGACGAGGTCCCGAGGCGGCGGCCGTGGTGAAGCAGCGCAGCGATAAGTCGCAAGAAGTACTCGACGCCGTCGTCGGCGTCATCAGAACGATGGCCGGGGCAATGGTCGGCAGCGGGATCGCCCTGGCGTTCGCGATCGGAGCCGTTGCGAGTGGCCCTCACGAGAGCGATCCGTGGGGCGAGTAGTCCCCAAGCAGGGCACTCCGTAGTTTCCAGCGAAAAACAACGATTGCGTGAGAGTGATGCCCCACTGACGACCCGGTCTCGTTCTGCCCGTTTCGACGGCCGGGCAGTGAGGGGCCGGGGTGGCGACGCGCGATGTGTTCTCCGAGGAGTAGTTGACACAACTTCGGGGATTCCCGGAGATCACCTGTGCGGAGTCGATCCGCCATGTCACACCGACCGGGGCGGATGAGAGAGTAATGCGTCAGTTTCGTATTGCCGCAAACATTTTGGGCGCAGCCATGCAGCTGTGCTGCCGTGGCTGGGGTTCGCGCCCGCCGACGGGCGAGCCGCACCGGAGGTGGCGGTGGCGCAGCCGGCCAACCGACTGGAGTTACCGGTCGACGAGTTGGCCGGCCATGCCGTCCGGGAGCAGACCCGCACCGATCACCTTCGGGAGATCCTGTATTACAGGCGGCCGGCGCACCACCGATATGGCCGAGTGGAAGGAACTCGACGAGGCCAGGCGCGCCGAACTGGACGCGCCGTCGGCGGTCGACGCTTCGCTTGGTCGCACTCCGCTGACGAAGCGCACCATCTCGACGGGAGGCGCCGCGCACCCGGCGGGTCCCTCAGGCGAAACGAGTGGGTGTCCGACAGCATCCGCCGGTGCAACTCCCCCGCGCACAGACCCGGTACCCGATGCCGGCGACCGGCATCCGATCCGCCGGACGGGGACAGCCCACAGGAGATGTCACCGGGGCGGCGGGTCCGGAAACACGGGCGTGCGCGCGTCGAGCAGCGCATCCACCCACACCAACGCCGCGACCACGGTTTCGGCCCGCACCACAAGATCCGGTTCCCGTTCGGCCGCCGCGAGCTGCGCCCGCACGGCGGGGCGGTCGCCGGCGAGCAACGCATTCACCGACCGCAACACCCGGCCCCCGGATTCGGGTAACTCGTCCACCCCCAGCCGCCGCCCGTGCGAGCTGCGCACCTTGAACACGAACACCTCCCCCTCCTCCGGGACACCCAGCCGGGCGACGACCACCTCGGCGATCGCGCAGACCAGCCACCGCAGCACACCCCCGTACAACACCCCGGCGGGCGACCGCGGTCCCGACGCGCGGACCAGCGGCGCCAACGCAACCGACAGCGCCGACATGTTTCGGTCCCCGAGCAATTCCACCAGATGACCGGCCAACCGCGCCTCCGGTTGGGCGAGACCACCGACATCCGACACCATGCCCACCGAATACCCCACCGACGGCCCTCACACACCGACAACCCCGTCGGTGGACGGGAGCGATGAACCAGGACAGTCGGATTCGGCGCCGACCAGCCCGCCACCGCGATCGTGCGTCGTCTGACGTCCCGACGAAAGCAGCCGGCGATCCGGGCCACGCGTCAGGCACGTGCCACCACACGCGCGGCGTCGTCTCAGGACTCGTGATTCGCGACCCGTGATGCGGGGGCCCAGGTCAAGTTGGCTGGACCGATCGCGCGCACGTGTGGCGGATCATGCTTGCCGAACGCTACGGGCAGCTAACCCGACCACGGACGGTCCCGCACCCGGTGCAGATCGCCAACGCCGACACCGCCCGGCCAGCGCCGACCCCGCCGCGACCACATCGCCGCCGGCGACCCAGCAGCACAGTCCCCTCGACCGGGCCGACAGCCGGTTGCACCGTCGAGAGGCTCAACTAATGAACTCGATCGACACCTTCAACACCACGGCACTCGAATCGATGGCCATTGCAGAGGCGATGGACAGCGATGTCGTGTTCGTCGACATCGAGGAGACGATGGTGGACAAACACCGTGCCCGCCGCAGCGTCATGCCCACGGCGTACACGCTGCATCCGAACGAGGTCATCGGGGAGTTCGGGGAGCGCCGATGTGCACGCGAGGACCGCGTGACGGGGCGCATCTTGTGAGTGGGCGTCCGGGCCGATCGAGGCATCCGAGCAACCAGGTGGTGCCGGTGCGCGATCACTCGAAACCTGCGCACCGAACGCACGTCGGAGACGTCGATCAGAAGGCCGCACGACGGAACGAATGGACCGCCGTCCGATCACCACTCGCTCTGCACGCGCCCGTTCCGACCGAGGGAGGCGGACACCCGTTCGACCTCCACCCGGGCCGGGCGAGCTGCCGGTGTGTGCCCTTGCCCCACACGGTGCGGCGGAGAAAAATTGGGTACGCAGTGGCTGCGGCCGCGGGCCGTCGACGCCCGCCGGCGGTGGACCGCGACGGGTCGGCCACCGTTGCACTCACCGAGGGGACCTGTGTCCCCGCGGGAGGAGGCTACCGATGTTCATCCAAGTCATCCAGGGAAAGGTCGCCGATCAGCCGCGGCTGCGCGAATGCATGGATCGGTGGAACGAGGAACTGCAACCGGGGGCCACCGGCTACCTCGGCTCCACCGCCGGCACCCGCGGCGACGGCACGTACATCGCCCTGGTTCGGTTCGACTCCGAGGAGGCGGCCCGCCGCAACAGCGAACGTCCCGAGCAGGGAACCTGGTGGGCCGAGACCGAGCGGTGCTTCGACGGCCCGGTCACCTTCATGGACTGCCCGGACGCGATGGAGTGGCTCGGCGGCGGCTCCGACGATGCCGGGTTCGTGCAGATCATGGAGGGCCACACCACCGACGCGCACCGGCTGTCTGAGCTGATGGCCCAGGCCGGCGACAAGCTACCCGGGGTGCGGCCGGAAATCCTCGGCGGTACGTTCGCCGCCGCCGGCGACGGCGGATACGTCGAGGCGGTGTACTTCACCACCGAGCCCGACGCCCGCGCACACGAGAAGATCACCGTCCCCGACGATCTGCGTTCGCTGTTCGAGGAGGAAGGCCGGCTGATGGGCGAGGTCGACTACTTCGACCTGCGCGAGCCCATGCTGGTCTCCGCGTCGCGGTAGCGACAACCACCCACCGCGCACCGCACCGGCCCCCACCCCCGGTGGTGGGGGCCGGTGTGTGCCCACCGCCTCTTCGAGCACCCGCGTCCGGCCCGGCCACCGCGTGTGATGGCCGTGATCGCCCGGGCCGCCGGCGACGTCCTTGACCATGCCACGGGCAGTCGGTCAACGCGCCGGGTGCTCGTGACGCTTCATCCGCATCATCATCGTGCACTCCGCCAGGCGCCGGGCTCGTCATTCTTCGACAACCGGGTTCAGAACCGATCAGTGAGGCGACCGGTCGACGTGCGCCCTGCTCCCGGCGCACTAGTAGACTGTCGCGGCTAAGTGTTGGGAAATAGGTGGCGGAGTTTGATGCGGGCGTCGTCGGTGGTGAAGTGCCACTGGACCTGGCGTTGATCGGCGTTGGTCTGTCGTTGCCAGGCGGCGAGTTCGGCGCCCAGGGACTCGAGGTCCTCGATGCGCCGGTCCAGACACTGGCGGGTCAGCACCGAGAGTTCGATCTCGGCGATGTTGAGCCACGAGCCGTGTTTGGGGGTGTGGTGGATCTCGAGCCTCTGAGCGAGCGCGAACGCCTCGGCCGGCTCGAAGGCCTCGTAGAGCGATCCGATGCCGTGGGTGCCCGAGGTTGTCCATCACCAGTACCACCGTCTCTGCGTCGGGGTAGTCCACGCACAGTAGCTCTTTGACTTGCCGGGCCCAGTCGATCTTGGTGCGCCGGGGCTGGGCATCGACACGCCGCCAGCCGGCCAGGGGCTCTGGTCCAGCAGAAGATCGAGCAGGTCCCGTGCCGCACGTACTCCGAATCCTCTCGCCGGTCGCGGCCCGGGGCTGCCGGGATCGGGTCGCGAGCATGGGCCAGCAACTGGTAGGGCTTCTCGTCCATGCACACCACCGGGCGTGAGGGATCGTGGGGGCGGGCGTAGACCGACAGGACATCCTCCACCCGAGCAGCGAACTCCGCGTTCGCCTTTGGTGGGATGGTCCAGCACTTCTTCAGGTGAGGACGAAGTTTCGTTTTTTTAAAATCCGGCCGATGGTCGAGTGGTCCAGGTCGGGGATGTCCTCGACCAGGGCGACGTGCTTCTCCAGCAGTCGCAGCGACCACCGCGCATGACCCGCCGGGGGCTGTGTGCACGCCAACGCAATCAACCTGGCCTCGACCTCCCCGGTGATCTGCGACGGCACCGGTGGCAGGTCACGCTGCTTACGACCGATCGTGGCCTCCACGTCCCGACCGGTCTCAGCGAACCGCTTGGCCACCAGCCGCACCGTCTCACCCGAGACCCCCAACCGTGCCGCGATCACCTTCTTCTCCTCAACCACCCCGACCGAGGTGTCCAGCGCCAGCAACACCCGGGCCCGCCGGATCATCGAAGCCGGATGCACCCCGGTCGTGGTCAACCGTTCCAAGAACGCACGATCAGCCGAGCTCAACGTCACCGGACGCTTCTTCTGCGAAGGCATGACAACAGTCCTGACCGGCAGAGGGGAAGGGGAAGTCTGCCACCCCAACCTTAACGAAACAAGGCAGAACTAAGCAGCGACACGCTACTAGGTGCGCTCGTCAGCTGCCTGGGTCCGATGACAGCTCGGGTCTGACGGCACTGCCGTTCTTCCGGCGATCGCACCGCGACCACCGGATCCGGCACGATCCCGGCCGGTGAGCTGCCGAGCCGGGCGTGCCCCTGCTGCGAATATTCCTTGTGCTAAACCTTTTCCGGGTTCCAGGTCGAGACGGCCCAGATGACGACGACGTCGAGTGCGATGATCACCAGCGACCACACCGGGTAGTACGGCAGCCACAGGAAGTTCGCCAGAATCGAGATCGCGGCAACGATGATCGCCGACACCCGGGCCCATCCGGCTCCGGTGAACAGGGCCAGGCCGACGATCGCGACGAGGGCGCCGAGGACGAGGTGGATCCAACCCCAGGTGGTGAGGTCGAACTTGTAGACGTAGTCCACCCCGACCACGAACACGTCGTTCTCGGCGACGGCCGCGATGCCCTGGAAGAATTGGATGACGCCGACGGTGACCATGATGATCGCGGCCGCCATCGAGGTGCCGCCCGCGAAGCGTTGTTCGGTCGATGGATACTCGGACACGGACACGGCTGTCCCCTTCCCCGCAGCAACGAATTCGTTCGGTACGACGATCGTCCGCCGCAGTGGGCTGTCGTCGCCGGCGAACCCGAATTCCGGCTGGAACGAGCCCGGCGACGATCTTCTCGGTGGTGAACTGGGGATTAGGTCGGCGGGGTCGGTGCCGGTCGTCCTCCGTTCGTTCGCGAGCGTGGGTCACCCTCGTTCGGGTCGCCCCGCACCGTGGCCCTGAGCAAGGGCAAGGGCAAGGGCAAGGAATCAGGGGACAGAATCTCTGCTGCTGCATGATGATTGTGGTCCGGCGAGCCGGGTCGGACACGAGTTCCCAGGCGCCGACCCCGGATCAGCGGGGGGGCGACGGCCTGCGCCCCCACATTCATGATCAGCCTCCCCGGTCTTGTCGAAGCATTAGGCTCACACCGCCCGGGCGTGGTGGACGGCCGCCGACACCGGTACCCCCGCTCCCGGGCCTCGCCCTCTCCTCACGACAGACGTGGTGAGTGACGCGCGAAGACCCGCCGCACCCCCAGCCGCCGATCGCGGCCCGCACCGCCGGCGCGGTGCGCGGGGTAAACGAGGCCTCGATCAGGTCCTCGATCACCTCGGGGTCGAGGTGAGGGTAGCGCTGGATCAGTCGGGTTCGGACGACGTCGATAGCGTGTTCTTCGCTGTCGCCCATGACGACTATGTCCCGCCCGGCCGGGCGGGGCAGGAACACGTTTCGGCGCACGATTCCAATGTGCGCTCCCGCGGCCAGCGGACTGACGGGACGAGCTCGCCTCGCTCCCTCGGGTTCTGTCTCCGTTGATGCTGACGTCGTGGGCGGGAATCCCTGTGGCTGTTACCGTCCCGCGTCGGATTCGGAGGTGGTGGGGAATGGGCTGGGACCGAGTGTGAGGGTGATGGAGGTGGGGTGGAGTCCGATCTCGGTCCAGCTGGTGGTGACGATCAGCGACCCGGCGCGCGGGTAGGTGCCGATCCAGTACAACGGCGTCGTGCGGTACGGCCCGGATTCGTCGGAGCAAGGTTCGGTGGGGTGGAGCGAGTCGGCGGGGCCGTCGAGGTCGTCGACGAGGACGAACACGGTCAGGTAGGACCACCGCGCCGACCAGTCGTGGGGGTCGGTCAGGGGACGGGTTTCGTAGCGGGCGAAGTCGGCGCGGATCCCGGTGACATGCATCGCCAGTTGCAGCAGCAGCCCGGACGCGAATGCGGTGACCGCGGACAGTTCGAGGGTCAGGTCTTTCTCGGCCGTGATCGGCATCGGTGCATGCACGCGAAGGCCCCGGTCAGCGGGGGGGCGCGATAGCCGGCCAACGATGGCGGCGCATGCTTCATCTTCGCACCACTCGCCGGCCCGCCGGTCCGGGATCAGGCGGCGGAATTGTGTGTTTCCCAGAGACATTCGTCCGGAGGCACCATTGCTGCAGAGCAGAAGAGGTCCCGCAGTCGACTGACGGCCGTGACGGTGAGGCGGGGCGTCCTGCCGTGACGCCGCCACCCAGTCCGCGGTCGCCTCAAGGGCGCACCCTCGGTGCCGAGCTGCAGCTCGGATTTCCCAATGCCAGATCGACTCGTACTTTTCACCGGCAACGGTCACCGGGCACCGTCGCTTTGGTCATTGTGGGGCGTCTTCGTCTTCGTCGTCGATGGGCAGCTCCTCGTCTGCCACCCCGATGGCGGAGCCGCGCCGGTATCGGCGAGTCCTGCGGTACGACAGAATTTCTCCGTCCAGGTCCAGCACCACCTCGTACAGTGCCAACATGTCCGCTGACGGAGGGATACGCCGGTCGTCGACCACCTCCACTTCCACCGTCCAGCCCTCCTCGGTCGGCAGCACCGCCGTCGCGCTCTGCGACTCCTTCCCGATCACATCCGCGATGTCACGCAACGCGGCCGCAGCGGCCGCCGCTGCCGACACGGGCGGGGGATGTTCGTCAACCATCCCAACCATCTCCTCCTTTTGCTTCGTGAGCGTCTGGTGTGAGATCTGTTGTGGCCGGATTCCTGAATGGACCGCGCACGTCGGTCAGGCGTGGAACACCTACGACGTCGCACCGTGGAATCTGTACAACGTGATCTGGCGGATCCAGCACTGGATTCGCGGCGGCGTCAACACTGATCGGTGACCTGAATCCGCTCTCCAGCGGCGTCAGGGTGCGCGGTTCGGCCGGGGTGCCAGACATTCTGACGCAGGACGCGCAGCAGGGTCCCGGGGCTCATCAGCCGCTCCGGACGATCGACCAGGGCGGCGACGCGGATGAAGGCAGTAGCGAGCACGGGATCGTGCACGGCGGCTTCGTGCAGGCGCCGGATGTAGGCGTTGCCGATCCGCATCTTCGGACTGCGGTGTCCCGTCACTTCCGGGAACGCCAGGTCCCCGCCGACCGACATGGCCCATGGAACGTCGATCACCTTCGCGACATCGCGGAAGAAGCAGCGTGCGTGTGGCTCGGTGCCTCGCTGCAGGTGACGGTGCAGCGTGCGCGCCTCGAGCGCCGCCACGGTCATCCCCTGTGCATAGATCGGGTTGAAGCTGCACAGGCCGTCCCCCGTCACGAGGAAGCCGGCGGGGAAGCGTGACAGTCGTTCATACCGTCTGCGGACGCTCGCCGGAAACCGGAAACTCCGGGCCTGCGCGAGCGGCTCGGCGTCCCGGATCACCTCGGCGAGGTCGGGGATCCGCAGGGACGTGGCAAAGTCGAGGAAGCCGTCCGGATCGGTCGGCGGATAGTCGCCGAGCATCCCCATCAACGTCACCAGGAAACGGTTTCCCTCGAGCAGCTGTAACGCGCCCCCTCGCGGAGAATCGGGTGTCGGACCGATCACGATCCCTCGGTCGTCGCCCAACCCCGGCGCCGGGGCTCGGTAGATGCGGGTGGCGTAGCCGAGGCCGACGTGCACCTTCTCCTCGTCCGGGCGTCCGAAGCCGAGATCCGCCAACCACATCGGGGCGCGCGAGCCCCGTCCGGTCGCGTCCACCACCAGGTCGGCATCGAGGATCTCCTCGGTACTGCCGTCGGCCCGCCGGAGAACACGGACCCCGGTGACGCGAAGGCGGTCGGGCGTCGTGGTGATGCCCGCGGCATCGCAGCGGTCCACGATCGTGACCCCGGCCAGTTCGCTCACCCGGGCACGCACATAGCCCTCCAAGAATGGCCGGCTGGCGCTCACAACAGTCATTCCGCTCTCCGGCTGCGGAAATCGGTGCCCACTCAGGCACCACCGCACATCGCGCAGGTTGTCCAGGGTCGGCACCCCCAACCCGACCAGGTCGTCAGTGAACCTCGGGAACAGCTCCTCCAAGATTTGCTGGCCGCGTTCGATCAGCACGTGGGTGTGGCGGCCCTGAGGCACGCACCGTCGCGGCTCGGCTGCGCCCGGGAGGTGGTCGTGATCGACCACAATCACCTGCGAATACGCTTCGGACAGTACGCGGGCCGCAAGCAAGCCGGCCATGCCGGCTCCGAGCACGACCGCTCGGTGTCCGATCTGAGTTGTCATGGGAGCCTCCTCGATTGGATACGAGGAGAATGCAAGCATTCGGTGTTCGATCACCAGTCCGAATACTGCTCAGTCGTGTTCATTACGGGTGTCCGTAGACGTCCCGGTCCCACAACCACGAGACGATCCGCGCGACACCTTGTGTGAGGTGGCGCCGATACGTGCTGAACGGCACTCCGAGCACCCGGGCGGCGGCCTCCTGGGTTCCCGCCGGGCGCAGGTACGTCCGGTCGACCGCCCGCAGCAGTTTGTCGTCGCGTGGGTTGTCGGCCAGCGAGTCCACCGCGTCGCGGAGCACGCAGTCGAGTTCGGCGACGTCCGGCTCCCCATCGCTGCGATCGCACACGACCCGGGTGCGCATCAACGGGTTTCGCCGGAGCAGGTCGGGGCGGTGCCAGTCGTGCAAAGCCTGCCGGACCGCCTGCTCGAACTCGGGTTGCGAAAGTACCAGCAGGTCCGGCGTCGGTCGCAGAGGTGCGGAAGGGCTCTCGGACAATGCGCGCTCGGTGACCCGCTCGAGCCATGCGTCGACCGGGACGCGACGGAAGTCGTGCGCGAACAGCCCGTACGTTCGGACGCCCACCTCGAAATCGGCGCCCTCGGCACGCGGAAGGTCGGCGACCGCGAAGTACTCGTTCCACCGGTCCGGCTCGGCAAGTGTGAGGAAGTCCCAGGACAGGCCCGGTGTGCACAGGTACCGCTGCATGGTGATGATTGGAATGGCGTTCATCGTGGGCGACGGGTCCTGATAGGTGTCGAGGTCGACGACGAACCGGGTCTGGGTGACGGTCTCCCCCGTTCGCGGCGGCGAGTGCCCGCGGGCGAACTGCCAGGCCGCCGCGGCACCCGGATCCGATGCCAGATCTTCCGCGGACGCGAGGCTCAGATCGATGAGGCCGAAGAACCCACGGGGCGCACCGTCGGGACGGCGCACGATGTAGAAGCCGTCGGGCTGGCATTCGAACCAGGCGGCCGCGATGGCCGCCGCCTCCGCACCCTCGTGTAATCGGGTGAACTCGACGATCGTTTCGCGATCCGCCGGGGAAGCGGGTTCCGGATAGTGCCGGCCCCACGATTCCCAATCCACCGGGGACAGAATCCCCGGCAGATTGCGAAACACGAACTTCAGGTCGAAGATCATGCGCTGCTGTTCGCGCCCGGTACACGACAGAAGTGAGTGGCGAATGTGCCGGCACACGCGGTGGAAGACGTCGGTGTAGGCGTCGAGGTCGCGCCACCGCAGGTCCGCGTCGATGACGTCGCGGGCCATATCGTGTGGGGCCAGGCCCTCCGGGCCTGCGTCGACGAACGACAGCTGCCGCAGCCACCCGAACATCTCGTGCGCGTCCTCGAGCCCGAGGGCGTCACGCAACAGTGCCTCGGTGGTCACTCGGGCGAGGGCGCACACCTCGAGCGCCCGCCGATGCGCGGGGCTCGGCACCACCGCGATGAACCGCTGCATCAGCTCCCCCATGAGGTCGGGGGTCAACGGATCGGCCGCCACCTCGCCGCCGCGGGATGCCACGTCGGCCAACAGCGCCAGCGCAAGCGGATGGCCGTGCGTGGCCCGGCAGATCCGTTCGTGCAGCGGCGGCGGCACCGCCACTGCCCGGAGAAACTCTCTGCTCTCCTGCGGAGTGAGATTCCGTAGGGACACGACCCGCAACAACTCGGACCACGCCGCGTCGGACCGCCATTCGGAGCTGGGCGGTGTCCGGGCCGCGATCACGGTGAGCGCCGTTGCCGGTAGTCGCGGCAGCAATTGCGTGCGCACCCACTCGTCGATCGGCGCCAGAACCTCGTACGTGTCGATGAGGACGCAAAGTCGTTCCTCCTCCCGCGCGATCACGCCGGTGTCAGGCACATCGACGGCCTCGCCCAACGCTGCCAGGACAGCCGACGGAGACGGCGGAATATCGCGCCCGTCGAGCCGGACGACCGACGCGCCCGTTTCCGCCGCGATCTCCGCGAACTCGTCCAGCAACGTGGTCTTCCCGATCCCTCCGGGGCCGTGCAGGAACAGCACGGACAACTGCGGATCGCCCGACTCCAGTCCAGCCCGAACCAATTCGCGCTCGACCCGGCGCCCGACGAAGGTCCGCCTGCGCCTCGAATTCAGGATGTCTCCGAGCAGTATCGAGGACTGTGCCGTGCCCTCCATACGTCCAATCTAGGAGCAGTGCCCTTCGAACAAAACCTTGGTGGGATCCGCTCAACGGTGTGTGCACAGCGCGTCCGCTCCGTACACACCCGCCACCTACCAGTTCGCTTGTCTCCCACGGGCGACGAGGACGCCGTCCGCGCCCGCGTCGATGCGGGTGCCGAAGTCGCGGCTGATCCCGTCGAGAACCCGCCGCAGCCATGCGGTGTCACTTGTCGACGCGCGTTGCAGTTGCATCCGCCGGGATCTCATCGGCACCATTCGTAGCTCGAGCAGTTCGTGCGTGCGCGCGTCGAGGGTCACCAGGTAGAGCAGCCGCAGATCGTCGCGGTAGCGTTCGTGCCCTCGGATCCCCTCGTAGTCGTTGATCAGGTCGCCGCAGCCGTACAAGATCGGATGGCCACGATAGATCTCGAGCGGCCGCGGGTGATGGGACGAGTGCCCGAAGACCACGTCGACGCCACCGTCGACGAGCCGATGCGCGAACTCGACATGCGCGTTCGGCACGTCGTATCCCCAGTTCGAACCCCAGTGCAGAGAGACCACCACCACGTCCGTGTCCCGCCGTATCAGCCGCGTCTGGTCGAGCACACGGTCCGCCTCGGCGCCGGTGGGTTCCGAAAGGTACGCGACACCGGGCCGGCCCCGGCGGGCCGCCCCGTGCGGCGAGACCCCGCTCGACGACATACCTGCCGCCCAGATCAGCAGCCGACTCGTCCCGGCCTTCACGACCACGGGACACCACGCCTGCGCCACGGTGCGCCCCGCACCGACGGTCCGCACGCCGTTGCGGGCCAGCGCGTCCAGGGTCTCCACGAGCCCATCGGCACCGAAGTCGAGAAGGTGATTGTTCGCCAGAACGCAGACGTCGATCTGCGCAGCGGTGAGCACCCCCAGATTCGACGGATGCATTCGGTAGTTGATTCCCTTGGGCGCGAAGCGCGCACAGGTGGTGACGGTCGTTTCCAGGTTGATCACACGGGCGTGGGGCTCCGCCGCGTCGAGGACGCGCAGCGCCTCACCCCACGGCCACCCGAACCCGACGGGGCCGGGGATCGAGCCGTTCCGCGTCTCCGCCAACGCCACGTACTCGCGGGCATCGCGAACGCAACGCTCCCGCAACTCCGGGTCGCCGGGAAACGGGAGGATCTGGTCGACTCCCCTACCGGTCATCACGTCGCCGGCAAGGAACATCGTGATGGTGTCAGGCACGAACGCCGGCTCGGTCGAGCTGAGAGACCCGTTGGGGGCTCAGCTCGAGGATGACACCGATATCACGCACCGACAGACCCGATCGGCGCAGATGCGCCACCGCGGCCCGCGAGGCCCGCGCCGCACATTCCTGCGCGTGGGCGGCGGACTCGACTTGCAAGTGGGCCGCTCGGGCCTCCATGAGCGCCGCCGAATCCCCGATCTCGTAGTCGAGGACCACCTCGACGTCCTCGGCCGGCACATCCTCGACCAGATGCACGGCATCCGCCACCATGGCAGACACCTGATCGAGCCGCCGCGCCTGGGTGAGAGCCATCTCGACTCCCGGAACCTCCACCACCCACCAGCCGCCGCGACGGGTGGCCGTCGCCGTCACCTTCATCACGAACCACTTCCTACCCGGCCCGCATCTCGTGCGAAACTCGCCCCTCCAACGCCAAGTCTAGTCCCCCTCTACTGAGCACAACCACACTGACAGAAGACATTTAGTCTGTGTGACCGCGGGAACCTCGACCCGTCGGTACCGGCACACTCACCAGAAATCCAATGCCTGTGCAGTCGCGGTGGACTCCGCGTGCGTGGGCCGTAGTGCACCGCCGATGGCGTAGACGGTGTGTCCGACCGTCGCAACGGACATCCCGTGCGCCCCGCTGGGCATGGGCGGCAACGGTGACCAGGTCCCCGACGCGACGTCGTAGGCCTCGACCGTCGACAGCACCCGGGTCGGCTGTTCACCACCGACCGCGACGATGCGACCGTCGATGAACGCCGCACCGAGCCCACCGCGGGGAGTGGGCATGGCAGGCAACGTCGTCCACGTTCCCGCGGCCGGATCGAACCGCTCGACCGCGGCAGTGTTCTGGTCCGACGCCAGGTCCCGCCCACCGATCGCATAGAAGTAGGTCCCGTCCGACACTCCGGCCAGATGCTCCCGTGGCGTCGGGATGTCCGAGACGGTCGTCCACTTCGTTCCGTCGAACACTTCCGTCGTCGGTACCAGTGCGCCGTTCGCCTGTCCCCCGGCGACCACGATCCTGTCGCCGACCACGGCCGCGGCACCAGCCGCCCGCGGTTCGTTCAACGGGGGCAGGTCCACCCACGTGCCATGGCATCGTCAACTTGGCTGTGCGGGTGACCGCTGGGAGAATGGGCGACCGTGACCAGCGCAGATTCGTCAAGGGCTTCCGCTACCCGAAGGAGATCATCAGCCACACCGTGTGGCTGTATCCCCGCTTCGCGTTGAGCCTGCGTGACGTGCAGGAACTGATGTTCGAACGCGGCGTCGCGGTCTCGCACGAGACGATCCGGCAGTGGTGCGCGAAGTTCGGCCAGTCCTATGCCAACCAGCTGCGCCGCCGCCGGCCGCGCCCTGGCGACAAGTGGCACCCCGACGAAGTGTTCATCCCGATCAACAGCGAGCGGATGTACTTGTGGCGTGCGGTCGACCAGGACGGTGTGGTACTCGACATCCTCGTCCAGTCGCGTCGAAACGCCAAGGCTGCCAAGCAGTTCTTCCGCAAGCTGCTCAAGGGTCTGCGGTACGTGCCGCGGGTGCTCGTGACAGACAAGCTGGCCAGCGACCAGGTGGCGCACCGCGAGATGCTGGCCTCGATCGAATATCGCCGGTCGAAGTATCGTCAGCAATCGGGCCGAGAACTCGCATCAGCCGACTCGGCAACGGGAGCGCCGGATGAAGCGGTTCGCCTCACCCGGACAGACGCAACGGTTCCTGTCCGCGTTCTCCGGCATCACGGGGCACTTCCAGTTGCGGCGGCACATGTTGTCGGCATCCGACTGGCGTCGCGAGATGACGGACCGCTTCGCGGTGTGGCGCGAAATCACCGCGGCCGCCACCGCTGCCTGAACGACGCACCCAGCCAATAAATTCCGGGCAGAGGCGAGCCCAAACCGACTGCGCCGCTGCGGCTATCGCTCAAGTTGACGATGCCCGCATTCGGGTGCTGTATAGACAACGTCCGGGCGGGCCGTATCGTGCCCACCGGGCGAAGTTGGCTGACCGACCAGATTCGACCCTCACGGGGCGGGGCGCCATGCGATCAGCCGTCGATCGGTTCGCAGATCGCGACAGGACCGGGGCAACCCGGGGTGGCGCACTCGTACAGGTCAGTATCGATCAGCACGCCGCCGAGGCTGGCATAGATGTAGTGCCGGAACGCGGCCCTGCAACACGTCACACAGTCCCGATCGATCTGAATCCACTCGCCTCCCATGGCCGGATCCTAGGCGGACAACACGCGGCGGGCGCCGGGGAGGTCGAATCGCGTGGGCGCGGACACTTCACACGCGCAGCAGGGTTTTCAATGAGCCGCCGTGCGTGGGGCCGCACAATTGGCAGTCTGGTTGGTGGGCGGCCACCCGGGCGGGGGCGCCCCGCCGTGCACGCCGTCGAGCAGCGGACCGACTACTCGATGCAGGCGCGTAGCTCGCAGATGCCCGGCCGTGCTCAACGGGATCGCCGGCGTCCAGCCCGCGCTTGCGTGTCGTCGCAGCACGCCGCGGCTGGCGGCTGACACGTCCGAGCGCCAGCCGAAAAGGTCGGCATCGGCTGGTGGGGTGTCGCAGACTGCCGCTTCGGTCGTGGGGCGCAGCGGAATGGTCGCAGCTCGGGCATACCAGCGGCCCGGCGGCCGGTGGCGCCGCCACCGAAACCGTTGACGGCGGTGGCATTTCCTGGGTCGGCGTGGGTTCGGCGGTGACCGTCTCCGCCTGCCGTGTCGGGAGATGCCGGTACAGGTCGAGCGGGTCAGCCCGGTTGTCGGTGATCTCGGCGATGGTGGCACCGTCGTTCCGTAGCTGGGTGGTGCAGGCGGGGTGGGCGTCGGTGACCACGCTGGGACGGCCGGTGCGTCGGCCTTTCTCGGTGGCCACCGAGCGCGCATGTGCGTCTCGCTCGACCGCGTAGGCGCGTTCCATCTGCCCGAACAAAGCCAGTAGCACCATCGCCAACTGTCCCATCGGATCGTCCGGGTTCGTCGAGTCGATCCGGATCGGGTCGGCCAGGTTGCGGAAGCCGATGCCCCTCGGTACAGGTTGTGGATCAGGTTTCAGGGTGTCGCGGACGGTGCGGCCGAGCCGGGTCATGTCCGCTTGGTGATGCTGTTGTCGGCGGAGTCCGAAGCCCTGGCCGGGTGGCGGCCGAGGAACAGTGCCAGCAGCGCTCCCGCCGCGCACACCACCGACGTGATCAGAAATATCCCGGTGTACTCGGTGAGCAGGGCCCGGTCGACCGCCGCGGTGTACTCGGCCAGCTCCCGTGCCGCCTGCTCGGGAGGTTTGCCGACGGGGAACGGCACCTGCAGGTTCGCGGTCAGGCTGTGGAAGCGGTGCAGCCCCCACGCGGATAACGCGGCCACCCCGACGAGCATCCCGGCCATCCGCGCGACCACCACACCGGCCGAGGCGATCCCGTGCTGGATGGGCGGCACGGCGCGGAGCACCGCACCGGAGAGCGGCGCGATCACCAGGCCGAGACCGAGCCCGGCGATGGCCAGGCCGGTGTCCAGCCGGGGCACCGCAATCGGCCCGACCCGGTACGGCGCGGACAGCACGTCCATCGGCCACCGGGCCATCTGGAGGTAACCCACTGCGGCCAGCAGCATGCCGGCCGCCGCGACCACCCGGTCGCCCAGCCGTGCTGCCAGCAGCCCGCCGAGCAGCGCGCCGGCCGGGAGCGCGGCCAGGAACCGCAACAGCAGTATCACCGCTCCCCGGTCGTCCCGGTCGAGCAGCGACTGGGCGAACAGGTCGACGTCCACCAGGGTCACCATCAGCGCGACGCCTGCCGCTCCGGACACCCCGAGCGCGGCAAGGAATGCGCCCATCTGCACGTCGACCGGGTCGATCAGTCGGGTCTTGGCGAGCAGCTCCCAGCCGACGAAGGCGACGGTCGCGGCACCGGCGCCGACCAGCATCGGCCCGCCCCACGGTGGCAGCACGGCGGTGCGCGGGTCCGGGTTGTACAGGCCAAGAACGGCCAGCCCGAGGGCGACCGCGAGCAGCAGCCCCCCGGCCACGTCCACCCGGACGGGCTGGTGCGCCCGATCGCGGCGCGGCACCGAAACCTGCACCGAGATCATGGCGAGCACGCCGAGCGGTACGTTCATCCAGAACACGCCGCGCCAGCCGGCGATGCCGAACGCGCTGGACCACACGGCAAGGCCTGCGATCGCCACCCCATAAAGCGGGCCGAGCACGCTGCCCAGCTCCTGCGCGGCACCGACCACGCCGAGCACGTTCGACCGCTTGTGGGTTGCCCAGAGGTCGGCGGCAAGCGCCATGGTCACCGGCAGCAACGCTCCACTGGCGACACCCTGGACGACCCGCCCGGCAACGAGCATGGGCAGCTCGTCGGCGAGCGCGGTGATCACCGAGCCGACCAGGAACCCGGCGAGGCAGCTCTGCAGCAGCAGCTTGCGGCCGAACCGGTCCGATGCCTGGCCGAGCAGCGGCATCGCGGCGATGTAGCCGAGCAGGTACCCGGTGACGATCGGGGTCACCCGCTCCAGTCGGTTCACCGGGATCAGCAGGTCGTCCATGATCTGCCGGATCATGCTCACCACGACGTAGGTGTCCAGCGCGCCGAGCAGCACGGCGAGCGCCGCGGCGCCGACGGCGACGGTCCTGCTCCGCCCCGGGATCAGCTCGGCACTCACGCCGGGGGTGTCACCGTCACGGGCTTGTCCAGCTCTGACACCACCACGTCGACGGTCGGGGCGTCGGCGCCGTCCGGCTTCGGGAACGTGACCAGCGCTCTGCTCGGAAGGTGCCTGCCGTCCTCGTCGAGCCAGACCGTGATGTCCACCTCGGACTCGACCCCGGGAACGATGTTGCCCACCGCGTCTTTGTCCGCCCGTCCGGTGATCTTGTACGCCGGTGTCCCGTCAACCTTGTCCCTCACCTCGGTCTTCGCATCCGTGATGCTGGTCAGCACCTTCGCGAAGCCCCGGTCCGGGTCGAGAATGGCGGTCGGGTCGTAGTACTCGGAGGTGAGCGAGGACGGATACCGCTGAAAGGTCCCGGTCGGGCCCCTCAGGTACAGCGAGTCGTCGACCAGCACGAATTCACCTTCGATCAGCTGGCCGGCCAGGGTCAGCTTCACCGTGCCCTTCGCGCCACCGGCCGGACCGCCCTCCCGGGTCAGATCGCCCTCGGCGGTCTGCACGCTGATGCCCGGAATCGAGCCGGTGACGGTCATCGTGAAGTGTGCGCTCCTGACATCGCGGAGGGCGGACGACGACTCGGCGAGCAGCCCGGCCGCGTCCGGCAGGTTCGCGCTCCCTCCCGGATTGGTGTCGGTGGTGCAGCCGGTGACCACCGCCACGCTGAACGCGAGGGTCCAGAGGAAGATACGGCGGGTGAGCATGCCCGCATCGTAGGACGCCAGCTCCGAAAACGCCCAGGCTTGCGGCCAGAACCGGTGTCGGTGTGGGACGCGCGACGATCACCCGGTCCTCGACCCGCACAACACTCGGCCGGATCATGCCCGACCACCCCGCCGCCAGATTCGCCACTTTCGCCAGCCAGATTCGTCAACATGCGGCGGGCAGCACACGACGGTGCGACAGCACCGCCGATAGATCGGCGATCAGCAGCTGCTTCCACATCAGGTGGTAGAGCACCATAAGCGGATCCTTTCGACGGTATGAGGTACACCGTCCTCGCGACGCGCGATAATGCGTGTGAAGGGCATTTGCGGTGCGAACTTTTCACACCTTGGTGAGGCGTTTTCACCCCTGGGGTGGCTGTTCGCGCCGGGCGCCCGGGGCGATGCTGATACGGCGGTTACACAGCAACACGTTTCTCGACAGATCAGGGAGACGCAGATGTCCGGCGCCGATCACACCGTGCTCGAGGGCGCCGAGGTCGACACCCCGGCGCGAGGGACCCGTGGCGAACACCTCATGCAAGAGGAGCTGGGAACCGAGTGCCGCGCGCAGCGGTTCTATGCCCACCAAATGTGCCGGGTTCTGCATCCGGCGATGATCGAGTTCATCGACAGGATGGAACTGCTCTTCATCGGGACTGTGGCAGCAGACGGTTCGTGTGACGTCTCGCTGCGGGCGGGACCGCCCGGCTTCATCCATGTCTTCTCCCCCGACCTGCTCGGATACCCCGAATACCGGGGCAACGGGGTGATGGCCAGCCTGGGCAATATCGTCGAGAACCCGCACATCGGATTGTTCATGGCCGACTTCGCCGACGACCTGATCGGCCTGCACGTCAACGGAACGGCACGCATCGTCGCCGACGACGACCTGCGCCGCACACAGCCGGACCTGCCGCTCGAGCGGGTGCGCGATCGCGCCGCCGAGCGGTGGGTCCTGGTGCAGGTCGACGAGGCATATATCCATTGCCGCAAACACATACCGCAGATGGTGCCCCTCCCCCGCGACCACGATTGGGGCACCGACGACCAACGACGCAAGGGCGGTGACTATTTCGGGGTCGCCGCCGACCGCACGGGTCATCCATAGACAGGGTCGACGAGCGCGTCGCTGCCACTCGCCTTGCCGGTCGTGGGGCATGACGTGCGCGGCGTTCGACATGAGTCGGCCGACGAGTTTTCCCGACGGGTTGAGGTCAGGAGCTGGAATGTCGCAATTCAAGCCCTTCTTCACGCAGGTGCAGTCCCACTACGACCTGTCCGACGACTTCTTTCTGCTGTTCCTCGATCCGAGCATGACCTACAGCTGCGCCTACTTCCAGCGCGAGGACATGACGCTCCAACAAGCGCAACGGGCCAAGATCGACCTCTCGCTCGGCAAATGCGACCTGCAGCCGGGCATGACGCTGCTCGACATCGGCTGCGGCTGGGGTTCGACCATGCTCCGCGCCCACGAAAAATACGATGTCAACGTCATCGGCCTCACCCTCAGCGACAACCAATACCAGACGCGTCACCGAACTCCTGCCAGGTCTGCCGGGGACGCGGACCGCCCAGGTCCGCCTGCAGGGCTGGGAGGAGTTCGACGAGCCGGTGGACCGGCTCCAGCGTCACCGACCGGACCTGGCTGGACCGTATCCTCCGCGGACGGCCGGTGTTGATGATCGCCGAGGGACTGGTGCCCTATCTGACCGAGGCCGACCTCCGGCGGCTACTGACCAGCATCGTCGACGCCTTCCCCACCGGACAACTACAGTTCGACACGGTGGCGGTCTGGGTGTGGCGCACCTCGAAATGGGACCCGATGCTGCGCAAATACGACACCCAGTTCCACTGCGGCTTCAACGATCCGGCCGCGCTGGCCGATTGGCACCCGCGGCTCGAGTACGTCGACGAGGCACCGATGAACGACTCACCGGTGCTGATGGCCAAGGTGCCCGCGAACGTACGCCGCATGTTCCGCCTCTTGAACCTGCTGCCGGGCATGAAACGATCCACCCGCATTGTGCGGTTCCGGTTCTAGGTGAGCAGTTGTCGAACAGGCACTGAGACAGGGAAACACCGGAGGTGGCCGGGCAGGCCGGCAGGCGGATCACCCGACGAAAGACGAACGTCCGGTCGCCCTCTGGATACCCACCCGAACGACAGTCCAACAGGTTCACCGGGGCGAGCGAATTTCTCTCGCGTGTTCGGTGAACGGAATGGGTCGATGATTCGTGGTATCGGGTATGAAGCTCTCCGCAGCTCTGCCGGCGGCTGCCGTCGTCGCGGCGTGTGCGCTCACCGCCTGCAGCGATGACGGCGGCAGCACCGTCGACTACGCACCCACCCCGACGGTCACCGACACGATGGCGATGCCGTCCTCCGACGGGGCGGTGGCGGCGGGAGCGAACGAGATCGTCATCTCAGGATTCGCGTACACGGTGCCCGCCACGGTGGCACCCGGCGCGCAGGTCACCATTCGCAACACCGACACGGCCGAACACACGGTGACCGCAGACACCGGCGGCACGTTCGACATCGAGATCGAGGGCGGCGAGACCGCGACATTGACGGTGCCACCGACACCCGGTACCTACCCGTTCCATTGCACATATCACTCGAACATGCACGGCAACTTGACCGTCGGGTGACGAGGTCATCGCCGATCCAGGTTCTACCCGATGGGAATACGCAGCTACCTGCCCGCGCCGCGCACGGTGGATGAGGCGCTCGCGGACACGCTCGACATCTCCGGTCTCACGACCATGGCTGCAATGGACTCGACGCGATGGTTCTGCTCATCGACGACAGCGTCGATCACGCGCAGTCGGACGGTTCCTGCAGATTGGACAAGGCTACCCGGAAGACCCGTGAACCCTCGGGGGTCCGGTTTCGTGAAATAGGTTATGACCGCTCAACAATCCGGGGCGGCCCCGGAATACGACGGGATGTGGTCGACGGCGCTGGTCCGCGGGCTGATCCGCGAGGACGCGCTGCGCTCGTCGAGCTACTCGGACACCGGCTATATCGACCTGCTCGAATCGGGTCCACCGGCCCGGCGCACTCTCGCGCAGCGTGCGATGACCAACAACAGGGTTGCCGCCGTCTACGAGCGGCTGTGGCGGCCGATCGTCGTCGCGGCGCTGAGCCTGCACGGACTCTCCGTGGTTGACGAGCGCGCCAGGGCCGCCGCGGCCCTGCATCTCGACGGCGAGCAACGAGTGCTCGACGTGGCGTGCGGTCCGGGAAACTTCACCGGTTTCTTCGCCGACAGGCTCGCCGGCGACGGATTCGTCGTCGGATTGGACACCTCACTGCCAATGCTCGAACGCGCAGTCCACGACAACCCCCGCCCGCGCGCGGTCTACCTTCACGCCGACGCGCTCAAGCTTCCCTTCGACGACCGGACATTCGACGCCGTGTGCTGTTTCGCGGCGCTGCACCTCGTGGCGGAGCCGTGTGCCGTGCTCCGCGAGATGGTGCGGGTGTTGGCGCCGGGTGGGCGGATCGCGGTGATGACCAGCTACGGTCGCGAATCCTTCCTCGTGCGGAAGGGACTCGAGCTGGGCGCAACGCTGTGTGGGGTACGGGTCTTCGACCGCACCACCGTCCCGGCCTTCCTCGCCGCCGCTGGACTGCTCGACGTCGACCAGCAGCTGCGCGGCATCTCCCAGTTCGTCACCGCCCGCCGGCACGGGTGACCGGTTCATAGCGAGGAGGACGCGACCGGCTGTGCCTGGCCCTCGATGCCACCGTCCGATACGAGTTGTTCTCGGTGTTCGAGGTCACTCCTGGGGTTCTCGGCCCGGCCCGGCCCGGACCGGTCCGCGGCTAGTGCAGCACGCTCAGGTCTTCCTCGACGGGCCCGCGGACGCGGGCGTGGCGCTCCGCGAGTTGCACGACGCGGACGGTGATTTCGTACCCCATCGCCATCGCGAACGGCAGTTCGTCACCCGCGGCGGCGAGTGCAGGGCGAAGCTGGTGTGCGACCCGGCCGGATGCGGCCAGGACTCGAAATCTCGTGTGGCGCTGTGACCGACCCAGGTGGCCCAACTACCGGCAGCGGCTTTTCGTCCCGACCTGGCGTGCCATGGAACCGGCGGAATTCCGGCACCACTTCGCGGTCTACCGCCCCGTCACCGGAGCGACGGTGTTCCCCTTCGACCTCGCCTCCACAGTGCTGCTGACCATCACCACCTACTCCGCCGTCAAGACGGCGGGACGCGGGTGTGACCAGGCTGCCCGACCGCACGGGAATAGACCCCGCGGCGCCCAGGCCAGCCACAGATACCGGTGCCACGGAAACGTCGAACGGATGCGGGGGCGCGGAAGGACGGACTACGAACCAGAAGTCACCACGCCACAATACGATTAATCTCGCGCAAGTCCGGCGCGAGACATCATTCGCGATCGCGCAGCAGTGCAACGGCATCGTCCATCCCGTACCGGGTCACCAACTGATCGAGGACCTCATCGGCGGTCATCGGTGGCCGCGCCAGGCGGGCCGCGAGCATATCCACCGCGCGCGCCGCCGCGGCCGGGGACACCGACACCGTGTCGCCTGCGAACTCCGCCGGCGAGATCACCCGGATGTTCCCCGGAACTCGTTCACGAGGAAAGTCCTTCCGATTCAGCGTGACGATCACCCCGGCCCCGCCGACCACGGCGGCCGCAACGACATGCTCATCGTCGGGATCGGGCAGCGAAAACGCACCCTCGAGTGGCTCCCAGCCGGTCACCAGGGCGTCGTCGAAGTGCTCGCGCATCGTTCCCACCAGCCGCGCACCAGCGGCTTGGGCTGCCGCCGCACTGTGCCCGCGTCGTTCCAGTTTCGCGGCCTCGTGGAATTCGAGTTCGTCGAGGATTACCTCCGACCACAACGGCCGGTACAAGCCCTCAACGGCCATCGACAGCAGGAAATCCCGCTGCAGGCTCGGCCAGAGAACACACGTATCGAGAACTGCTGCGAACACCCCGGCTGCCTATCGACCACCCGCCGCGGCTGACCGGCCCGCGCTGCGGGAGCGTCGGCGCTCCGCGACCGCCTTCCGCGCGGCCTTCAGCTGCTCCGCGACCGCCGCTGGATCGTCCTCGTCGTCGATCTCGACAGCGGTCTGCGCGAGTGCCTCGTATTGGCGGGCACGACGCTGCTGCTGGTACTCGAGTACATCGCGCAACAACAGCCGATGTCGAGTGCCGACCTTCTCCGCCGGCAACTCCCCCACGTCGATCCATCGGCGCACCGTCGGTCGGCTCACCCCAAGCAGATCCGCGGCCTGCTGCGTCGTCAACATCGTCGCCTGGGGTGCCACCGTCACCGCACGTCCGGCCTGCAAGGCGGCCACAACCTGCTTGAGCGCGGCATGCACCTCTGCCGGCAACTCCACCTGATCGTGCTCACCGGCACCCACCAGGAGATACCGCGGCTCCACCCGGTCGCCACGGCGCCGCTCGTGCGCATCGAGGAAGCCAACGACCTCCGCCAACCCCACACCCGCCGCCTGCGGCAGATACGTGTGCTGATCCAACGCCTGCGCACCCATCACGAACTCCTTCCGTTCGAAAGAATCGTAACATCTTTCGAATCTTTCGAATAGGTACGTGGAGGAGACGTTCACCTGCCCAGCCGCGGTACACGGCAGCACCGACGGCGCACCGACCCCTAACCATCGTCCCAGGTCAGCAAAGGTCCCGCGGCCATGTGTCGAACCGTCCATCTCAGTGATCACCGAGCTCGACGTCTCAGAGGTCCTCCGCCTGCCCGGCCGAAAATGAGGCCACTCAAGCCGGAGCCTGGGAGCTCATTACCCGGAATCGACTGGTACGTCGACCCTGTGGTAGATGCACACAACGGGGTGACCGGGGTCGCCATCCTCAGGGACCGCCGTTCCGTTACCGGGAATTCTTCGCGGCGACCGCGGTCGCCGGATGCACCGCGATCAGGCCGAGTCCTTCGCGTCGCTTGCACAGCCGCGCCAACTCCCGATACGCGGCCTCACCGAGCAACTCGGTGAGCTCCGGCGCATACGACTCCCACACCGCCTTGGCGCCGACATGCGCATCCGGCGAGCCGGAGCAGTACCAGTCCAGATCCGATCCGCCCTCACCCCAACCGCGGCGGTCGTACTCGGTGATCGTCGTCTTCAGGACCTGCTCACCGTCGGGTCGCTCCACCCATTCGTGGGTCCGCCGGATCGGCAGCTGCCAGCACACGTCCGGCTTCACCTCGAGCGGCTCGATCCCACGCCGCAGCGCCATCGAATGCAACGCGCACCCGATCCCACCCTCGAAGCCGGGACGGTTGAGGAAGATGCACGCGCCCTTGTAGCGGCGGGTACGCAGCGCCGGCTTGTCCTCGAGCTCATCCTCCTCGGTGTACCCCTGCTTCCCGAGACCCTCCTTCCTGAACTGCCAATCCTCAGGTCTGAGCAGCTTCACCGACTCGTGCAACCTCTCGACATCCTCCTCGTCGGTCAAGAACGCGCCGTGCGAGCAGCAGCCGTCGTCGGGTCGGCCCACGATGATGCCCTGGCACGCCGGGGTGCCGAACACACAGGTCCAGCGCGAGAGCAGCCACGTCATGTCCGCGGCGATGAGATGCTCGGCGTCGTCGGGATCGAGGAACTCGACCCATTCCCGAGCGAAGTCGAGCGCAACCTCGGGGCTGGGCGTCATCTTGTGCGCACGCCGCGCACTACCTGCTGTCACAAACCCCCACGCTAGCCAACCCACATAACAGCCAAGGACTGATCAGATCCCCGTCCGGGATCAAACAATGCCCGCCACGAATCGCGCCGATACACCAGGGAGACCACCGCTGCGATAGACGACCGATCAACCCCAGTACCATTGCCGCACAACGGACAACCGTTGACGGGCACAGCCCACAACGTCTGGAACCGGCAGCAAGCGGATGCCGGCCGAGCGGGCCAGGACAGCGAGGTCGGCCCACGCCCCCAGCGGGTCGAGTTGCTTGATCTGCGCGCGGATCTCCTCGTCCTTGGCCAGTCGCTGCCATTTGCCGGAGAGGATGAAGAACTCGTCGAGGACGGCGATCAGCAACGGCAGTTGCGAGGGTTCGATCTTCTTCACGTGCACGTAGTGGTTGCGGGCCATCATTTCCGCATGCAGGGCGCGCACGAGCAACGCGGAACGGACGGCGTCGTAGACGATGGCCGCGCATCCGGGGTAGCCCTCGAGACCGTCGAGTTCGATCATCTTCGGGTCGACCCCGAGGAAGGGGATTCCGCGGCGTGAGGCCTCGGTGAGCAGGGTGCGGATGACTGAGGTCTTGCCGCCGCCGGTGGGGCCGACGATCAGGCAGTGCGGTTTGTTCGATTTGGTCGAGACATCCCAGTACAGGCTCAGGTTCGCTGCGCCGGTGGCGTAGGGCAGGTGGCGGAGGTTCTCATCGACCAAGGCGAGGGGATGGTCGACGCGGGTGGGCAACGGCGCCCGCAGGTACATCACCAGGTATCCCTCGGAGGGGGTCCACTCGGTGGCCCAGGTGCGGCCGGATTCGTGGTGGCCGGCGAGCGCGGCGAGGGCTTCGTCGACCTTGGTCTGGAAGCCGCGGGCGCCGCTGTTCAGCGAGGGGGTGAAGGTGACCTTGTAGCCGATCTCGATTCCGTCGTCGTCGCAGGAGTCGACGGTGACGGCGGGTTCTTTGAAGATGGTGCCGGCGGACAACGCGGTTTGTCGGGCCTTGTGGCGGGGTGATCGGGTGTCGGGTTCGATCGGTGTGCGGGTGATGAGGATCAGGTCGCGGTGCGCGTGGTGGCGGACGGTGTAGGTGTGCGTGCCGGTGCGGCCGGCTGCTCCTCGGACGGCGGTGGTGAATTCGTCCATCTCCTTGGGGCGGATGATCGCACCCCGCGGAAGTCCGATCTTTGCGCTGCGCAGTGCACCGATTCCGGGTGGGAACGCGACGGTCACCTTGACCGGCAGGTGCCGCGTCGTCTGCCGTAACTGCGCTTCGAGCGCCAGGCCCTGTCGGTGGCCGCGCCACCGGAGAATGTCGACCGCGATCCACGCGGCGGCGAGGACGGCGAGCGGCCAGCGATAGCTGTGGAGCGTGGTGATGAGCTGGCCGGCCTGGTCGACCGCGTCTGTGAGCGCGGTGTCGGCGAGTTGGGGTGCGTAGAACGCGAGGGCCGCGGAGGCGACCGCGACCGGGGTGAGGGTTCGGTACGCGCCGACGGCGGGCTCGGGTGCCGACTGACTGCTCGGCCGATTGCGGGCGCCGGGGGCGGGCCGAACAGTTCGATCAGGAGGTCCTTGAGCGGATCCCGCTGCGCCATCGCTTCTCCCCTTTCCTGCTCGATTGATGCCCGCGTCGGAATGCGGTCGGGTGTGATGGATGCGCACACTGGCAGATTCGGGTGATCTCACTCAACGTGATCTGTGGATAACTTCGCTCAGAGGCTGCTCACGACCTGTACGTGACACTGCGCCGATAGGGCGCGGCGTCACGGCCGGATGGTGCAGGTGCGCATGCTCACACCCACCGGATCGCGTGTGCCAACGGTGCGGCAAGGACTGCGCTCGGTCGACTTCCACAACGAATACCGACGTGGACGAGGCGGGCGCACAGTGCCCTTCGTCAGCCTCGGCTACCCCTAGTCCACATGCGATTGCGAGAGTCGCGTTCAGACGGCTGCGCGAGTCGGTAGTCGACCAACCTCACAATGGCTTCGCGGGCGCTTGAGGGACGTGCCGAGGCGCGCGTGCACGTGCGCGACAGAGCGATCCCGACACCGGGTGATCCGGCGGACATCACACGCGGTTTCACCCGCTCCTCGGGAGCGGTCGGCGATCGCCCTCGGGCGTGTCACTGCGGCGATCCGCGGAGCGGTCCGGCGAGCGCTCACCATAGCGCGTGAACAGCATGTTGTGACATTGGTTGGCGCAGAGCATTTTTCCCAGGTACACTCCCCTAGTACTACAGGGCTATCGGTCGGCGTGTCTGACTTGATCTTGGGGCAGCGCGTGGGATCTTGCAGTGGTGGCTGCGCGTGTTGAGAATGGTCCGGTGCTCGATCCTGATGCGGTGTCTGTTGTAGATCTGGAGGAATGGGCGTCCGAGTTCGACAAGGTCCTTGCCCGCATCGAGCCGTTGTTTGTTCACGAAAACTCGCTCCGGCATGCCGGGCAGTATCTTCGGGGGCTGCTGGCGCCGATCGAGCGGAAGAACGGCTGGACCATCGCCGAGTATGTCGGGGAGAAGGAACCGAAGGCGATGCAGCGGTTCCTCAACCTTGCCTTGTGGGATGCCGACGCGCTGCGCGACCTGGTATGCGACTACGCGATCGAGCATCTCAACGACCCGCGCGGAATTCTGGTCGCCGATCCGACGGGGTTTGCGAAGAAGGGCAAGAAATCTGCTGGCGTGCAACGGCAATACTCCGGAACCCTGGGGCGTGTCGATAACTGCCAGATCGGCACCTTTTTGGCCTATGTCACCACCGGCCGCGACCGTGTCCTGATCGATCGCGAACTCTATGTGCCCGAGGGCTCCTGGTTCGGTGACCCGGCTCGGTGTGCCGAAGCCGGCATCCCGGACGACCTGACGTTTGCGACCAGGCCGAAGCAGGTCATGGCCATGATCGAGCGGGCGCGGTGGAGCGAGCTGTTGTTCGAGTGGTTCACCGCCGACGAAGAGTTTGGGCAAAACCCGGGGCTGCGCGCCTACCTGGAGGAAGCCGAGATCGCCTATGTGATGGCGGTACCGAAGAACACCGCGTTCACCGACCACATCGGCCGACAGAGCGTCATCAACGAGCGCGCCGCACGGCTCGCCGCCAACGACTGGCAGCGGCGCGCCTGCGGCATCGGCTCGAAAGGCTTCCGGGTCTACGACTGGGCGCTGATCAATTCCGACGACCCCGAGCACCAGTACATGATTCGCCGCTCGATCGATGACGGCGAACTCGCCTTCTACCATTGCTTCAATCCGCGCCGCGAAGGTTTCGGAGAGCTCGTTCGAGTCGCCGGAGCACGCTGGCCGATCGAGGAATGCTTCGAGGCCGCCAAAGGCGGTGTCGGACTTGATGATTACCAGGTTCGGCTTTACCACGCCTGGTATCGGCACGTCACGTTGGCGATGCTCGCCCACGCATTCCTGACCGTCTGCGCCCGCAAACACAAGAACAAAAGGGGGTCGCCCGATCCGCTGCCGAAAGACCTGAAAACCCAAGATCAACAATAGCGAGGCCTGGCAGGCGGCACCCACCCGAGGCCACCATCCGGCCCCGACGCAAGATTCCCCTCACCGTCGCCGAAATCAGACGGCTATTCAACGTCCGCCAATTGGCCAAAGACGCGATCGAGCACGCACTGCACTGGTCATGCTTCCGACGCGAGCACCAAGCCGATGCCCGCAGACACCACTTCAGACGCCGACTCAAGATCCAGGCATTAGCCCTGTAGTACTAGGCCCGAAGGGCCGGGGAGTGACCCCGAAGGGGACGGCATTTTCACCCGCCCTTCGAGGCGCGCCGACGCATCGCCGAAATCCGCCCTCTCCACCATTGCCCCGAGCACGCGGGCGGTGGCACGGTGTGAATGCTCCGCCGTTTCGGGCGAATCCTGACTCCTCTCTCGCGCCCGGTTCGCGATGCTCAACTGCGTCTGCTGTGCGACACGGTGAAGGGTGTGATGTTCGATCGGTCGTGGTGCCGTGCCCGAACATAGGTTGCCTGGCACTCGTCCGGGCCCAGCTGACTCCCAGCCGGATTGCAGGGTGATCCGTTGCTTTTGTGCCGGTTTCGGAGCACATGATGCGCGGACGCCACGTGCGCGATTCCGAGCGGCGAGCAGCACCGGGCGGCACACACGCAGCGGCCCAATCTCTTTCCGGTCACCGCCCTGCTGTCATCGTGCCCGGCCATCGATTCACCCGGCACCGGCCCGACACGCGTCTGAGTGAAAAGTTATCCACAGGTCACGTTGATTCTCACGGTGCGTCTCTTCTACGTTCCCGCACAACCACGTTCGCCCATGTCAGCTACGCACCTGTTGGAGAGGCACAATGTCCGCACTCGCTTCCACCGTCGTCGACCTCGCGAACGCGGCTTACCCCGCACCCGATGTCACGACCGTTGCCCAGCAAACGGAAGTCAGCACCGGGGGTCTCAGGACGTGGATCGAGGACAACATCGTCTTCACCATCCTGGTCGTCATTGCCTGCGTCCTCCTGACCGGTGGCCTGCGCGGGAACCTGTCGAAAGTGGTCACCGTCGGCGGGTTGACGTTGGTGGGTCTTGCATACCTCGGTATCGCCACCTCCGAATCCGCAGCCAACGGCATCGGAAACTGGGCTCTCGGCCTCTTCGGCATCAACGTCTGACCCCGTGATCGTTCCTGCGCGACGAAACGGGGAGCGTGAGGTGATCAACAACGATGACCTCCTGTACCGGGTGGACCGGCACTATCTCGGACCGACCGGATACACGTTCCCGGTGCGGATCCGCTACACCGCATTGGCGGTCGGCGTCCTGGTCTTCATCGCGGTGTTCCTGATCGCCCGTGCCATCCTGCACCTGCCGCTCGGGTTCCGGCCGCTGATGCTGATGCTCCTGGTGACCGTGTTCGTCACCCACCACATCGCCAAGTACGTCACCCCGGACCGACCCCTGCGATCGGTGCTTCAGGCGGCCTTCAACGATCTCAACGCCCCACGGCCTCCGAAGGCAGGGGAGACGGTGTTCGTCACTCTCCCCGACCGGCTGACCGCTGGCACCCGACCCGACACGGTCCGCATCGACGGTGAGGACGCACACCGATGACCACGGACGACAACGACAACGACATCGCATCACTGTTCGACCCTCAGCTCGAAGATCCGGTGCCGGTGATCCCACCGGGAGCGCTGCCGCCGTCATGGGCAGCGGGGCGGCAGCGCCCGGCCCCGCAGCCGGGTCCGCGCGCATGGTCGGAAGTGGAACTCCCCCCGCACCCGGTCACCGAGGCGCCCGAGGTCGACGCCCGCGCCTCGGACCCCACCACCCTCGCGGAAGACACCCGCACGCGGGAGCGGCAGCGCAAGACCTCCCAGCGCCGCGGGAAGTCGCCTGCCGATCGCGAAAACGCGGCGGCGATCGACTACCTGCTCCGGCGGTCGGCGACCATCGGTCTGCCGCTCGCGGCGGGGGGTGCAGTGGCCGGCGGCGGCGACTGGGAAGAGGGTGATGTCGCCGCCCTCGAAGACCTCACCGACCTGTCCCTGACACCCGGGGATGGCTACACCACCGTCTCCGGCGTGGTCGACGGCCGGCGTTACACCGGTGCCGTCATCATCCTGACGGTCGGGCGCATGGCCCCGCTGCCGATTCCGGAGCGGATGCTGCCCTGGCAGGTCATCGGCGACCCCTCCGGGGAGCCGCTGGAATGGTCGGATCGGATCGAACTGCACGACAAGGCGAAAACCATCCGCACCATGCGCTCGCTGACGGGAAGGATCGAGCACCAGTTCGACCACTACACCGTCGAACACGATCAGGTACCGCCGAAGGAACTGGCCGAGCAGCACGCCCGCGTCCAGGACGTCATCTCCGACGTCGAGGAAGACCACTCCGGGCTCTCCACCCGCACCTCCGGCTGGTACCGGGTCGCCGTCGTCGGCACGACCCCGGACGAGGCCCGCAAGAAGGTCGCCGGTCTGCGGAAGATGTACAAGCCGCACATCGCCCTCGAGCACGAGCACGGACAGTTCCTGCTACTGCGCGAATTCATCCCCGGCCAGCCGCTCGCCAGCAAGCGGCACATGGATGTCGAAGCAGTTGCCGCGGGCATGGCCACCGCCGGTGACCGAATCGGTGACCGCCGCGGAGTGGTGCTCGGGGAGACCTCGTCGATCGCGCCGCGCCCGGTGATTTGGGACCTGTTCGCCGCGCACGAGATCAAGCACAAGTCCGGTCTGACCCTCATCGTCGCGGTGCCCGGGTCCGGTAAGACGTTCCTCGCCGGGATGATCGTCTACCAGGCGGTCCGCGCCGGCGCCTACGGAGTCGTCCTCGACCCCTCCGGACCACTGAAGGAACCCGCGAACCTGCCCGAATTCCGGGACATCGCCCGGGTCTACGCACTCACCGGCCGCGACTCACGCCCCGGGGCCGCCAGACTTCGTGGCTGCGCCGCCAACCAATATAGTGTCGACAGCGTTGTAACCGTCGGCCGAACCTGTGGTTGTGGAGACTATCGACGTAGATGATCGACCTGCCGTTGCATCGGCCCCCGCGCCCGCGATTCCTCGGCGCCAGCCGCCGCGACGGGCCGCCACATCCACCGCAGTCGACCCTGGCGACTCGCCCTGGGAATAGCCTGCACTCATGTCCGCACGGAAGACCACCCAGCGACGCTCCAAGCCCAGACGAGCCAGCGCCGCCCCGCTGATACCCACCCCGGGGAACGGGGAGCGCATCTGGATCCTCGACGTCCCATACCGGGCGCCCGCACCCGGTGCCAAGTACTACAAGGCGCTCAAAGCGTATGCCTACATCGGCGCTCAATTGCCCGACGAACTCGCCGTCTACGCGTCGAAACCGTACTCGTACGCTCGCTGGGTCGAAGAGGACATCAACGGCGTGCGGCAACCGGGCGCTACTGGTTTCCACAAGATACCGCGGCCAGAACAGGTGGACGCCGCGAAGGCGATCGCGATGGCCTTTCGCCACGGCAAGCGCGGATTTCTGTTGGCCGACGAGCCCGGTGTAGGCAAGACCGGCAGCGCGATCATCGGCGCGAAGGCTGCGCTGAAATTGGGGGGCGGCGACACCGTACTCATCACCGTGGACCGGCCAGCCCAGATCACCATCGCCGCGTGGCGCGACGCCCTCGCTGCGTTCGGCGACGGAGGCTATCGGTGGCTGATCATCTCCCCGGACCAGCTCAAGAAGTTGCTCGGACGCAACGGCCAACCGAAGTACTCCTTCTCCGTCATCATCAACGACGAGGCACAGCAATTCAGGCACCTCACCGCCCAGCGCACCCAGTACCAGCGGCGCGTCAACCGCCTCTCCGCGACGCCGGAGAAGGCGCCGTTCGTGATCACCGTGACGGCGACGCCGGGTCATCACCCAGGCGAATACACCTACTTGTCTTCGCTTTTCGCGCAACTGCACGATGACCCGCCGGGCGAGTGGGCCGATCTTGGCAAGAAGCTGGTCGAGCATGGACTTCCCCTGGCTCCCGGGTGGGACAAGGGCAAATGGGACTGGAACGACCAAGCAAAAGGTTCTCAGCGGCTGCAGCATCACGCCCTCACCCGCGTCCGGAAATGGATGACCGACTGCGACCCGCCCGTCATGGTGCATCGCGACGCGCCCTGGGGGCCGCCACCCATCGACGGCCTGCCACTCGACTTCACCGCCACCCAATGGGCTGCGTACCACCAGGACTGGAGTGAGTTCCGGAGCGCGATGAGGATCGCCCGCCAGGGGAACGACACCGCCCGCGGCCGTGCCGCTCTGATGCGGTTCCGGCAGAAGGCAGGCATGCTGAGAGCCCCGCAGACCGCCGAGTTGGTAGCCGCACACGTCGAACGCGGCTACCAGGTACTCGTCGCCGTCGAATTGGTCACCACGGCCGCCGACCCGGTAGCCAACCTCGTGGAGGAGCACGGCATCGGCGTCTCACGCATCTTCGGCGGCGGCGATCTCGAGACGGAACGCATCAGATTTCAGCGCGGCCACAACCCGGTCGTAGTGTTTAACACCGCATCTGCGATCAACCTGCAGGCGTCCGAATTGATGGTCGACGGTTCCCGAGCCTCATCGGCACGCCGCATCGGGTTCTTCCACCAGCCTCGCTACTCCGGAATTGCCGCACGCCAAACCATGGGCCGTGCGCATCGCGACGGGCAGGTCTGCTCATGGTCACTCCTGTTCGCCACCGAAACGGTGGAGGAGCAGGCGGCTCGGATCATGATCAATCGGCTCATGGTGACATCAGCCAGTGTCGACGGTGATCTCGAGGCGTTCGGGAAGCTCGCGCGGCTGTTCGACGCAGACTGGCTTCCCGAAAGCATGTTCGAGTAGGAATGACGCCCGGACCAGGGAC
Source organism: Rhodococcus koreensis (assembly GCF_900105905.1). Taxonomy (GTDB): domain Bacteria; phylum Actinomycetota; class Actinomycetes; order Mycobacteriales; family Mycobacteriaceae; genus Rhodococcus_F; species Rhodococcus_F koreensis. Next base: position 820,184 of record NZ_FNSV01000005.1, read on the forward strand.
TTCCGCAATCGAAAGTGAGCGGATGTACATATCCCCCGCAAGTGTGCTCACAGTTGGGTGTCCAACTGTGTGCCTACGGGCGCCCAATATCGTGCGCGCCGATGTCGTTCAATGGCAGAACATCAGCTTCCCAAGCTGAATACGCGGGTTCGATTCCCGTCGTCGGCTCCGTCCGTCCGTCCGTCCGCCCATAGCTGATCTCGACGTGCGCGTGCAGTCCCACCTCCCGGCGCTGCGAGTACGACCATCCCGCACGACCTCGGCGACCTTCGTCAGGTGCATCGGCAACCCCAGCATCGGTGTCAGCAGGTACGCGGCGAGGAACGCATCAGCGGTGACGACCCGGTGCGCGCCGCGATGGTAGTCGAACACGTCCCGTACGAACTCCCTCGCCGCACAGTGCTCGATCACCGCGACCACCCGCGTGAACTTCCAGGGTTCGATCCGATGGACGGCGGCGGACTTCCATATTCAAACTACGGCTGGTCGACGGGCCCCCGACCGAAGTCGTGCGTCGCTCCTCTTCTTTCGGTCATTTCGATCCAGCCGGTTGACTGGGACAAAGGATCTGCTGGATCGCCGGGGCGAGGACCGCGACGCCGACAGCATCCTCGCCGAATTACAGGGCGACCTCGAGACCGCGACGGCTCTGGTGGAGCAGGTCGGAGTACTTGCGGAGCGAATGACCGATCCGGATGCCCAGGCAATCGCGGCCCACGCCGAGGGCCTATTGGCTTTGTTTGGTGGTGATTTCGCACGCGCGCGCACGCCTCGAATGTGCCCTCGGGCTGTTCGAGCGCCGACGGGATGCCCCGCCGATCAGCGTTTTGCATTTTCTCGGTGTGGCGTACGAGCAGTTGGGTGAGACCGAACGGACTATCGCGCAATATCAGCAGTTGCTCGCGGTCACGACAGCGTGTGGCGAATCGGTGTATCGGTCGTACACGCTGAGAGCCATGGCCATTGTGACCTGGCGGCAGGGCAAGCCGGCGCGGGCGAGCGAGCTGATCGAACAGGCTCTGCGGCTGAGCAGACAAGTGAATAATCCTCGGACAACCGCACGTGCCTCGAGGCCCTTGCCTGGATGGTCGCCGACGGACAGAACGCCTCGCGTGCCGTGGTCCTGATGGGCGCCGCCGAAGAGTTGGCGTCGTCGGTGGGCACCTTCTCGGTGTGGTTCCCGAGCTTGATCAGATACCACACCGAATGTATTCAGGCTGCGTGTAGGGCCCTCGATAAGCGTTTATACGAGGCAGCGTATCGACGGGGCCGGAATCTGGGCTTGGACGAGGCGGTCGCGTACGCGCTCGGCGAGTCGAAACCGGAATCTCAGCCGGCCGTGATGGCTCCGACGGTGACGTTGACCAAACGTGAGCGGCAGGTTGCCGAGTTGGTTGCCCAAGGACTGACCAATAGTGCGATCGCGTCCCGGTTGGTGATCTCTCCGCGAACGGCCCAAGGGCACGTCGAGCACATTCTCCCCAAACTCGGATTCCCCTCTCGTGCGCAGATCGCGGGGTGGTTCGATGTGTGAGACATGCGCATCTGATCGCTCCCCCGGCGCAGCCCGCGGTCGCCGCGCAGCGAGACCTTTTTCGTCGGCTCCGCCATCCGTGCGATGTGCTTGTCAAGAATTCGCGAAGTGGACGATCGAGGGCGCAATGCGGCTATTCGTCGAGTTCTGTCATCTCTAGCGTGAGTCCCATTCAACTAGTGAGTCAAGTAACTCCAGGCCATCGAGTGTTATATGAAACACGAACGAGGAGGATGACATGGGACGGATCTCGCGGCGCCGACAATCGGGGAACCAGTCATGAGACAGCCCGCGAATAACGTTGCAGTGCAACTGCTATAAACCTGCGAGTCGTATGCAACTTCGCTACACCTTCGTCCACATCGGTGGCCTCTACGAGCTGCACCTACCGCTTCGGGGGAAGTGGCATCGCGCACGGGGCACCACCTCGTTGTGCTACCGGGACCCGGGCGGCGCCTTCGATGAGATACACATCGACAAACATTCGCCGGCGTCCCGCGGACGCACACGCCCCACATGAGCTGGTTATTCCGTGGGGTCAACCTTCGAAATCCCGACGCGCTCACAGCCCGCGGCGCCATCAGCACTCGGCGCTGCCGTTACCACGAAATCGATTCGTCAATCAGAAGGGCCGCATCCATGTCCATCCGAGAATCCATAGATCAAGCTCCCATGAGCAAATACCAGGTCATGGTCGTGGGGATCTGCCTCGTGATCGTCCTGTCGGAAGGCTATGACCTTCTGTTGATGGCGTTCGCTGCCTCCGGTGTCGCACAGGAGTACGCGCTCAACGGCTCCCAGACCGGATTGCTGCTCAGCAGTGCCCTGGTCGGTATGGCGTTGGGATCGGCGTTCATCGCACCACTGGCCGACCGCACCGGCCGGAGACCGCTGACCCTGGCATGTCTACTCCTGGTGACCGTAACCATGGCATTGGCGTCGATCACAACGAGCTTCGCGCAACTCGGAGTGTGCCGGCTGCTGACCGGGCTCGGCATCGGCGGCCTGGTGGCGAGCCTGCCGGTCCTGACCGCCGAGTTCTCTCCCCGCCGCCGCCGGGGAACCATGATCGCCCTGTACACCACCGGGTTGCCGCTGGGCGGAGTGATCGGGGGCTTGGTGGCCGCGCTGCTCACCTCCACCTTCAGCTGGCGCGCCAGCTTCGTCGCCGGCGCCGTCTTGACCCTTCTGCTGCTCGTTCTCGTCTACGCACGGATGCCCGAGTCGATCGACTATCTGCTGGTGCGCCGTCCCGCGGGCGCGCTCGAGGCGATCAATACCACCTTGCCGAAAATGGGACTTGCCCCGATCGAGGCACTGCCGGAACCGGAACCGCAGGCCGAACAGAGCATGAAGGCGGCGATCTTCAGCGGGCGCAACGGAATCCGATCGCTGCTCCTCGGGTCTGCCTTCTTCATCATGATGGCGGCGTTCTATTTCGCCGCGAGCTGGACTCCCAAGCTCCTGCAGCAGAGCGGCCTGTCCGCCCAGCAGGGCATCAGCGGCGGAATGCTGCTCAATTTCGGCGGGGCGGCGGCTACTTTGACATTCAGCGTCCTTGCGATCGTGGTGACCAGCCGAACTTTGACCATCGCGGCACTCGTCGGCGCGAGCGTGTCCTTCCTCGCGATGAGCACGGCGTTGGGCAGCCTCACCACCGCGCTCCTCGCGGCCGTCGCGGTCGGTGTCTTCGTCAATGCCAGCGCCACCGGTCTTTACGCACTCGCGCCGGACTGCTACCCGGCGTCCGTCCGCGCCACCGCCGTCGGCTGGGCGTCGGCAGTCGGCCGACTCGGGGCCATCATCTCGCCGATCCTGGCCGGCGTCCTGATCGACCGATCCTGGACACCGTCGTCACTGTTCACCCTCTTCGCGATCCCGCTCCTGATTGGCGCTGCACTTGTTGCAGCGATCAAAATTCCCGCACCGCAACAGGTATCCATCATGAGTACGAGCCCCGAAGGAGTCCAGGCCTGAACGCCGTCGCGCGGCAACCCTCGCGCAGGACCTACTCTGAGTAGTTGGCACTCGCTCCTCACCCGAAGACTTCAGGCCGGTTCGTGCTGGGTGAACCATGCCGAGGTGCTGGGAGGCGCGATGGATTCCATCAGCTTCAAGGTGGTGGCGAGGTTCTTCTCCAGATGCTCGTGAAGCCGATCGCGGATCTGTTCGGGGTCTCTGCTCTGCGCGGCGATCAACAGCGTGTTGTGGATGCGTTCTCGTTGCTCCACTGTCACGTGGGCGGCCTCGAACGGCTCGAATACGATCCGGATGTAGCGTTCGGCAGCGTCCCACAAGGGCTCGAGTACTCGCAGGTCCCATTCGTTGGCTGCGGGACTGATCAATGCGGTGTGGAATTGCCGATGCAATTCCCAATGGGTGTCTTCCGACTTGGCGGAGAAGGTCTCCCGAACGAGCTCGCCGAGCTCATCAAGATCGCTGTCGGACCGCCGCGTCGCGGAGAGCGCGGCGAGTTCGGGCTCGAGTCGCAATCGGATACAGAAGATGTTTCGGAGATCGTCGGGATTTTGCCATCGACGTCCAGCATCATCCATCCGAAGGTAGAACAGTCATGCCGAAAGTAACGTTCATCCACAACGACGGCACCGACGATGTCGTCGACGCCTCCCCCGGGACCACCCTGATGCAGACCGCCATGTTGGGTGACGTGGTCGGCATCGTCGCCGAATGTGGTGGGTCGATGATGTGCGCCACCTGCCACGTCTACGTCCACGAAGACTGGATGGAGAAAGTCGGCGAGCGTGGCGAGATGGAGGAGGAAATGCTCGAATCCACCTCGGAGCCATCTCGGCCGACCAGTCGGCTGTCCTGCCAGATCACCGTGTCCGAAGACCTGGACGGCCTGATCGTCGAGACACCGCGGACCCAGCTGTGAACACACCGCGCATCGTCATCGCGGGCGCCGGCACAGCAGGACACCACCTCGCGGCCGCCCTGCGGGAGTCCGGATTCGACGGGGCCGTGTCCCTGATCGGTGACGAACCCCATCTGCCGTATCACCGCCCACCACTGTCCAAGGACTATCTCGCGGGCACAGCGCATCCGGACAGTCTGAGCCTGCGCGCGCCGGCGTTCTACACCGAGCACAAGGTCGCCACCCACCTCGGTATCCCGGTCAGGCAGATCGATCGGACCACGCATCGAGTCGTCCTCGCCGACGACCGTCCCCTCGCCTACGACCATCTCGTCCTGGCGCTGGGTGCATCACCCCGGCCCTTCGACATACCGGGGCGGGACCTCAGAGGTGTGGTGGAGTTGCGCACCCGCGCCGACGCCGAATCGCTCCGCGAACACCTACGCGAGGGCTGCCGGGTGGTAGTGGTCGGCGGTGGATTCATCGGACTCGAGGTTGCGGCCGCCGCCCGCAAGCGCGGCGCCGATGTCACCGTTCTCGAAGCGAAGCCCACTTTGATGAGTCGGGCCCTGTCCACCACCGCCGCAGCCCATCTCGCCGAGTTGCATACTGCGCAGGGCGTTCAGGTGGTCTGCTCGACTGCCGTGTCCGCGCTGGAAGGCAGTGCGGGGCGCGTATACGCCGTCACCACCACGGGCGGGCAGCGCCTCGCCGCTGACGTCGTCGTCCTCGGTAGCGGTGTCGTGCCGAACGTCGCGCCTGCGGCGGCGGCCGGCCTCGATGTCGCCAACGGCGTCGTCGTCGACGAATACCTGACCACCAGCGACCCGAGGATCTCCGCGGTCGGGGACTGCGCAAACTTCCCTGCGCCCTGCGGTGACCGAATCCGCCTCGAATCAATACAGAACGCGGTCGATCAGGCACGCTACGTGGCCCGACGGATCAACGGGCACACCGGGACATACAGTGCGGTGCCCTACTTCTGGAGCGATCAGTTCGGCATGAAACTGCAAATCGTGGGCCATGCTGCACGCTCTGATCGCACCGTCATCCGGGGCACCGACACGAAATTCTCCATCTTCCGCTTTCACGGCGACGAGCTCGCCGCCGTCGAATCGATCAATGACCCGATGACGCACCTGACCGTACGCAAGATTCTCGGCGCGGGTGGCACCCTCACCCCCGACCAGGCAGACGAGACCGTTGATTTACGTGCACTGGCACGCAACCTCGCGGGCTAACCGTCCCGCGCCACCCCAACCGGGGCGCAATCACTTGCTACCACTTCATCTTGCCGAAGGAGTCCAGCCATGAACGACAACAGCGATGACGTCACACAGGTCACCCAGATCGTCCTCCGGGAACGGCAGGCGCGTGATCGCGGGTGGTGGGACCGAATGCGCGAGTGCATACACCCCGAGGCGCACATCCGGCTCAGTTGGTTCCGGGTCACCGGCGCTCAATTCGTCGCCGAATCGCAGAAGATGAGCAGCCGAGGCCAGAAGGCCACGCACCGGCTGTCCCCGCCGGTCGTCGCCGTGCACGGGGATCGGGCAGTTGTCGAGATCTCGGCCGGGATTGAATTCCGGGACGTCATCGGAGGAGTCGAGGCAGACCTCACCTCGTTCACCCGACTGATCTACCGACTCGAAAAGACGGCCGGAACCTGGCAGATCGTGTCCCTGGATCCGATCTACGAACGCGACAGCCTTGTTCCGACCGTGCCCGGGGAAATTCCACAGATCGACCGGGCCGCGCTCGCGGCCGTCCGCGCGCCCTATCGGTTCCTCGGCTACTACCTCGTCCAGAGTGGTTACGACATCACTGACGACCTGTACGCTGACGACCGGTCGGACGAGGTCGAGGACCTCTACCGCACCAGCTTCGCCTGGGCTGCGGAGACTCCGGCCATCACGACGTAACCACTCGGTTAGCCGCGACGATCGACGGGCCGCTCTCCGAGGCTCTGCTCGGGAACGGCCCGTCGACGTCACCGCACCTGGTCCGCGCCGCGTTGGAGAGAAATAGGGCGCTACCCAATGCGCTGAACGCGATCAGCGCGGCGCAAAGTCCTGTGCAACCCGAAGCAGGGCGTCGGTCCCGCCGAGCTCGCCGATACTGATCCGGACACCCTCACAGGCGAAGGGCCGCACCATTACCCCAGCCGCCTCGCACGCGGCGGCGAACGTATCGCTGCGTTCGCCGAGGCGAAGCCAGAGATAGTTCGCGTGACTGTCCGGCACGCTCCAGCCCTGTGCCAGCAATGCCTCACGCATCCGAGATCGCTCGGCGACAAGCCGCGACACCCTCTCGAGAAGTTCGTCCTCGCGCTGCAGTGAGGCGAGAGCGGCGCTTTGAGCGATCGTGGACACCCCTAATGCCACCGCGGTCTTGCGAAGCGCCGCGGCCACCGGCTCATGCGCGACCGCGTAGCCGATGCGCAACCCGGCCAAACCGTATGCCTTGGAAAAGGTGCGGAGGGCAACCACGTTCGGCCGGGTCCGATACATGTCCAGCGCGTTCACAGCGTCGGGATCGCGGACGAACTCGACGTACGCCTCGTCGATCACCACCAGCACCTGCTCCGGTATCCGGTCCAGAAATCGAACCACGTCCGTCCGGTGCAGCACTCGACCGGTCGGGTTGTTCGGGGTGCACAGAAAGATCAGCCGCGTGCGGTCGGTGACCGCGTCGGCCATTGCGTCGAGGTCGTGCGCCTCGTCCTCGGTGAGTGGCACCTGGATCGATCGGGCGCCACTGATCTCGGCGACTATCGGGTATGACTCGAACGGACGCCAGGCGTAGATGATCTCGTCCCCCGACTCGGCACTGATCTGCACCAGTTGCTGGATCAGGCCGATCGAACCAGTTCCGAAGGCGATGTGGTCCATCGGTACGTCCCAGTGCTCGGCGAGAGCACGGGTCAGAGCGGCGCAGGTCAGATCCGGGTACCGGTTGAGCTGCCCGGCGGCGGCAACTGCAGCATCCAACACACCGGGTAGGGGCGGATAGGGATTCTCATTCGAGGACAACTTCCAGCTCGGTCGTTCGCCCACCGGGGCGGGCCTGCCGGGCTCGTAGGTGGGGATCCCCGCAAGCACGGAGGGCAGCCGGGGACCGACGCCCTCGGCAATGAGGGCGGGGGGCCATCCGGCCGTCCGCCGCGGGCCTTGGGCGTCGGCGGATCCATCGACGCTCGACTGTCCGTTCATCTCTTCTCTCTCGATGGGGTCGCCAGCACCCGGGTGTACCAGGTGCGCTCATGCGCACACTGGAAGACGAGTCCGTTGCTGCGGCAACGCGGTACAACCTTCGAGATTGCGATCCCGTTATCAAGTCAAATCACGCAGGAATACCCCTCCATCATCGCCATGGTGGGGAGGCCACTTTTCCGGCAGTTTCACCAAGTCGAGTGCCCGGCTCGATGACCCGTTGAGCGTTGCGCGCCGATGAATTTCGTTCTAGCCGCCACCGCCGCAGCAACGTCACGATCGAGGCACGACACCTGTCCGTCCTGGCATTGGCATTGGCATTGGCATTGGCATTGACATGCGGATCGGTGGACGAGGTCGTCGTGGTCATGGTCACTTCCTGGATGAAGCTGAGGGTGTGCGTTTCATTCTGTGTGGGTTTCGGCAACTCTTGGTCTTCACATGCACATCCTGGTGTGGTGATGCCTCGGCCACGCTGAAGACCAACGGTAGAAGCCGGTGCCGTGCGGCGACTAGCCGGTCTGCGAGATAAACTGTCCGTTAGGTGAACTGCGTGGCGCCGGTGATCAGTCAACGCCCCTATTCTGTTGGTCGCGACCACCGAGCCACGCCAGCGCCGCCACAACCAATGCCTGGGTGCCGGTGTCGCATGTGGGTTGGATCACGGGCGCGAAGTTGGGGGCGTGCGGCGCCGGGATGTCTTGCGCGATTCGTCCGGCGTCAGCAGCTTTGCGGTAGGTGTCCGGGTCGATGCAACCGATGCCCCAATATGTGTACGGAGTACCGAATGCGTTGGGGATGTCGCTGAAGTCTTCGCTCGCGGGCACCTGATTGATCGATTGCGCTCTGTCACCGAAGAAGCTGGTGAAGGCGTCCGCCACCCGCGATGTGGTGGCCTCGTCATTGTCCGTAAGGGGGAACTGATCGAACAGGATGAACTCGGGGTCTCGCGGGCAGGCTGATGCTTGGCACTCTGCCGCGACGATCCGGTAGATGGCGTCCAGTAGTGTTTTTCGCGTGTGGTCGCTGTAGCTTCGAATGTTGAGTTCCAAGACGGCGCGATCGGGGATGACGTTGCTCTTGTTCCCGGCCCGGATGCTACCTACGGTCAGCACCGCCGTTTCCGAGGGTGGCACTTCGCGTGACACCACGGTGTGGAGTCGCACAACGATCATCGCAGCGAGGGCCACCGGATCGATGGTGGTGTGGGGCATCGAACCCGGGCCGCCGCGCCCGTGCACGGTGATCCGCATGTTGTCTGCTATCGCGAGAGCCGGCCCCGGTCGGGTGCCTACCAGCCCGGCGGGTAACTGGTAGTTATGTTGCGCCAGAGCGACGTCTGGTCGAGGAATGATCGCGGCGAGGTTGTCGTCGATCATGCGGCGGGCACCGTCACCGACCTCTTCCGCAGGCTGGAAGAGTGCTACCAGGGTGCCGTTCCAGTGCTCGCGGCTGTCCGCGAGCAACTGGGCGGCGCCGAGAAGGCATGTGGTGTGCATGTCGTGCCCACAAACGTGTGCTACCGGAACTTCGTTTCCATGGGAATCGGTGTCGGTGACGGTGCTCGAGTAGGGCAGTCCGGTCGCTTCGAGGACCGGCAGTGCATCCATTTCGGCACGGAGCAGTACAACGGGGCCGTCGCCGTTGCGGAGAATGCCGACTACTCCGGTGCCACCTATGCCTTCGTGGACGTGATAGCCGAAGCTGTCCAGACGCCCAGCCACCTTCTTCGCGGTCTTGTACTCGCGGTGCGACAGCTCAGGGTGTGCGTGGACGTCGCGGTAGAAGTCCTCCTGCCATCCGCGGACGTCCGGCAAAGCTTCCAAGACAGCCTGCACAGCGTGTGCGGCGTGTGCGGCTGCCTCGCCGGGCACGGGCACGGTCGTTATTGTCACGGTGTCCACTGGTGTCCTTGCTCTCGTCACCCGAAGGTCTTCTTGGTTTCCATGCTCCGGCGAATGGTCAGGTACTCGTCGCGGGTGAGCTTGGGTCCACTCCGATCGATGACCGAGGCAGCGTTCGCGGCCCCGTCGCAGAGCAGGTCGATGACGCTACTCGCGAGCAGTTTCGCGTTGTTGACCGCCGTGAGGACGTGATCGTCGATCTGATAGTCCTTGGAGTGGATTAGGCCGTCGCAACCGCTGCGCACGATGGGAAGCACCATCGGCATGAGCATCTGCAAGTCACCGGAATCCGTCGACGCACCATGCGCACCAGCATGACTGTCGATCTCGCTGTCACCGAAGAGGGTGCGGGCATTGGCGTCAACGACTTCTACCAGTGGCTCGTCCTGTGCGAAGGGGAAACAGCCCACTACGGTGTCGATTTCGACGCGTGCGCCGACGGCGATGGCGCCGGCGTGCATGCTGCGATCGATTTTCGCCGATGCGTCCTGCATCGCCTCTACTGAGCGTCCTCGGATCATGACTTCCAGATCGGTTGTTCCGGGGATAGTGCTGACCATGTCGCCGGAGTTGACGACGAGTTGACTCACCCGTATCGAGTCTTCGTCCCGGTAGGTCTCCTGCTGGCTGTCGATGGCTGTCATGGCGAGGGTGAGCGCCTTGAGGGCGTTGATCCCCTCGTGCGGGTTCTCGCCGGCGTGGGCGGTGAGCCCATGGAAGCGGACCTTTTTCAAGATAGCGCCGAGCCAGCTATGGTCCATTTCGAACAGCGATTCCTGGCCGCTGGTGCCGGGATGCGTGATCATTCCGAGGTCGATGTCGTCGAACTCGCCGAGGCGGATGAGTTCAGGTTTTCCGCAGACGAACTCGAGCTCTCCCGCGTCGCGTAGTGACAGTCGCCAGTCCACGTCGATGAGTTCCTCAGCGGGCACGCCGAAGAGCACGACGTCGCCGTCGAGGTGTTCCATGACCGCTTGGAGACCGAGTGCGGCGCCGATCATGGCTGCGATCTCGATGTGATGGCCACACGCGTGTGCGGCACCGGTATCCGGGTCGGCAAGCGGGTGATCGGGTGTGATGACGGAATCCAGTTCGCCGAGGATCGCCACAGTGAATCGATCCGATCGGCCACGCATGCGCGCCTTCACACCAGTGCGGGCCAGACCGGTGCGATAATCGAGCCCCATGTGCTCCAGTTGTTCGACGAGCCGCTGCGCCGTTCCATGTTCACGGAACCCGACCTCGGGGTTTCGCTGGATCTCGCGGCTGAGTTCAACGATTCTGTTGGTCTGCTCGTCGATTGTGGCGATCGCCATTGCCTTGAGCTCTGTGTGGGTCGCGTTCGTAGTCAGTGTCTTCTGCATGAGGTGTCCTAGTCGTCGAGTGAGATTGCGCGGGTCTCGGGCATAAACCACACCGTGATGGCCGATACAGCCATCAGGCCCATCACGTACAGGTTGAAGGCTGCGGGCATGTGCAGTTGGTCGAACAGGGAGAGCAGGTACGGGGCAGTTCCGCCAAAGATCGCGGTGGCGATGGAGTACGGGACGGCGGCGCCTGTCGTACGAATTCTCGTGGGGAACATCTCCGCGATTACGGCTGGCGTGATCGAGGCCAAACCTGCGATGAAGATCAGTGCGATGCCCATCGCGAGAAGCAATTGCCAGGCACTTCCTTGGATCAACCAGTTCAGCGGAAACATCAAGGCGATGAGTGATAGGAAGGAAGTCAATAGGACTGGACGTCGACCGATTCTGTCGGACAGTGCCCCCCAGAGCGGAAGTGCGATCATGAACAGCACCATCGCAATCGAGGCCATCCACAGTGCCGATGTCGGGTTGATCCCCCGTTCGGCGATGGCGAACGCGGGTGTCGCCACGGCCCACACGTAGTAGATGACCGTTCCCCCGACGCAGAAGCAGACGACTCGTACCTGCAACTTCGGGCGCCGACGGATCTCTTTCCAGATCGAATCGCTCGCCTGGTGTGAGTCGTCCGACTGGGTGCTCTCGAAGGCTTCCGTCTCGGGGAGGGCGGAACGAAGAATCAAGATGACGAGCCCGAGCGCACCTCCGATCAGGAACGGGATTCGCCAACCGAACGCGAACATCTGGTCCTTCGTCAGCAGTTCGCTCAGTAATGCTCCGAGTAGCGTGCCGAAGAGCACGGCAACTGAAATGGAGATGTACATCGAGCTCGACCACAGGCCCCGTGTTCGCGGTGGTGCGGCCTCGGCGAGATAGGTTTGCGCCGTCGGCACTTCGCCGCCGGTTCCCAGACCTTGGAGCAGCCGGGCGGAGACCAGGACGATCGGTGCCAGGACGCCGATCGACGCCGCCGTGGGTGTGAGGCCGATGAGCAGGCTGCCGGCCGCGGCGAGGCTGATCGACCACATCATCGCGAACTTCCGGCCCCGCCGATCCGACAGCCAGCCCAACACGAAACCCCCGATCGGTCGGGCGATGAAGCCCGCGGCGAAAACGGCGAGAGTCTTCAGCAGAGCCGCGCTGCCAGTCCCCGAGAAGAACTGGGCAGCAAAGAACACCGAGAACGTGGCGTAGACGCTCCAGTCGTACCATTCGATTGCAACGCCTGCTCCCAGGCTCACCAGTGTCCTGGCGGATCTAGGCCGGCGTTGCGCTTCGGCGGGTGCGGCATGATCGTTCGTCTCGGCGCTCGGTGAGCGGCCGGGTTCCAGAATCACAGTCTCGTCATGTGGGTCCATGGGGACGCCTCCAAGGTTCGGAAGTTCGGAGTCAGGCAGTGTGGGTTCGCGACGGTGCGAATGGCGATTGCGTCATACTGCATCGCGAGGCCGCACTGAGCCCGAGAATCGATAGATATGCTCATTCGACAGCGGAAGGATGGCGAGATCGTGCAAAGTGCCCTCTCGGAGGAGGACCTGGCGCTCATCCATGCCCTCCAGATTTGGCCTCGTGCGAGTTGGAGCGCACTCGCTCCGATCCTGGCCGCCTCGCCGATTACCCTGGCGAACCGCTGGAGCCGGCTCCGCGACGCCGGATTGGCGTGGGTCACCACAGTCCCGGTGCGCGGCCTGTACAGCGGTTACACGTCGGTGGCGCTCGTCGAAGTGGACTGCGCAAGAGATCTGTTCGACGATGTCGTTGCCCGCTTGGAGCGAATGGAACACGTGGTGGCGATCGAGCATGCCGCGCGCGGCCGGGACCTGCTATTGACCGTGAGCGCCACGTCATTCGATACCCTCGCCGCGTTCCTCGTCGACGAGTTGAATCGAATTCCCGGTGTGACATCCTCGCGGACACACCTGGCCGTCCGCGTGCATATGGAGGGAAGCCAGTGGCGTCTGGACGCACTGGATCCCAGCCAATGCGACGCGGTGACGACCTTGCTGCGCGAGTCGAAGGCGGTTGGGGAACCCGCGAATGTTCGATCGGCGATCTCATCCCGGATCGCCACTCTGGAGGAGCAACTCGCCTACGATGGCCGTTTCACTGCTGCGGAATTGGCGGAACGGCTGAGCCGTCCGCCGTCGACAATTCGTCGCCAGCTCACCACCGTGCTGGCGTCACGACACCTGGCTATCCGCTGTGAAGTTGCGCAATTGCACACTCGGTGGCCTATCACAGTGACGTGGTGGTGCCGCCTTCCCGGTGTACAGCTGCAGGAGACGATCGCTCAATTACGCAATGACGGCAGCGTCCGAATGTGCATGTCGCTCACCGGTCCGTCGAACTTCGCCGTCCAGGCGTGGGTCAGCGATATGGCTGATCTGATGGCCACTCAGGCACGCCTGGAGCAGATACTCCATCCCGGCGAGATCGCCGACAGCTCGGTGACACTTCGCACCCGCAAGAGAAATGGATGGCTCCTGCATCCTGACGGCCGATCCCGTGGCGAGCACACCCGACTCACGTAGATACTCAGACCGAGCGGCCGCCATCGTTGGTTGGGATTGTGCGGGCGAACTCGATGCAGGAGGTTGGTTTTTGATCATGCGGATGATCGAATATCGTTATATTGTCATCGGTTACGCAGGTTCGGCGTCGTCGATCGGTGGGTGCCAGTGTTCTTTCCGTCGATCGATATCATGATTTCGAGGACGCGGCGATTCTCCGATCACGAAACGCACCGCTTCGTCGACATTGGTCGCGTGAGCACCTCGTAGTCGCATCCCGGAGTGGAACGTGTCCACAGGAAGAATCTTCTTGTCATGCTCGCGACGACTTTCTGTTGATGCAGACAAGCTCGAGACGGCCGAGGTCTCGAAGAGGCTGCATGCACGGGCGCACCATCGCTGGTCGTCCGCACGGTCGAGGCTGGCGATGGCCTCCTCGAGACACTGATCAGTCGGATCGAGGCGCTCGGCCAAATCCGCACCGCCTTCGTTCCGACCAGGGCCCACACCACATAACCCGTTCGGGTGTACTACGCATTCGTGACCGGCCGAGCCCCCCCACCGGTTGGAGCCGGCACACGCCGATCTCTCAACCTGTGCGCGCGTAACACGGGCACAGGATGAGAGTTGTTCACCACAAAGGTCGGGATTTGGCTAGCGTGAGTTTCTGCTGGCAGAGCTCGACGATGCGCTGCCGATCCACCGGGTCGAGCGGCGGGCTGGGCGGAGTCTGCAAGATCGTGAGAACCCGCCGGTAATAGGCCGTGGGGTCGATTCCGAACTCGGGGAGGATGTACTCATCACCCCCGTCGAACGACATCCACTGCGCTGCGAAGTCAACCATGCGAACGGCGTCAGACCAGACCGGTCGCCCGTCCAGCGCCGCGCTGGTCCGCGAACTCAGCGTGCTCACTGCAGTTCCGAGGGGTCGAACCCGGCTTCCAGACGCTGCTGGACGGCGCTCAGGTAGCGGGCGGCGTCGGCGCCGTCGACGATGCGGTGGTCGTAGGACAGCGACAGGTACGCCATCGACCGGACTTCGATCTGCAGTGCTCCGCCCTCGCCGCGGGTGGGGACGAGGCGTTCGACGACGGTCCCGATGCCGAGGATGGCGGACTGGGGTTGGTTGATGATCGGAGTGTCGAACAAGGCCCCGCGGCTGCCGGTGTTGGTGATGGTGAACGTGCCGCCGGACAGGTCGTCGGGGCGGATCGTTCCCGACCGCACGCTGTCCGCGGAATCGGCAATCCGCCGGGCGAGTTCCGGGATGCGTAGCGCACCTGCATCGCCGATGACGGGCACCATCAAACCCTTGTCGCTGTCGACGGCCATCCCGAGGTGCACCGCCGAGTGGTAGGTCACCTCGGTGCAGTCGGCATCGAGCGAGGAGTTGATCACCGGGTGCTCGTCGAGCGCCTCGACGGCGGCGACGACGAAGAACGGCAGAAACGACAATTTCACCCCGGTCCGGCGGTGGAATTCCACCTTCGCCCGGCCGCGCAGCCGGGCGATTCCGGTGACGTCGACCTCGACCACGGTGGTCAATTGCGCTGATGTCTGCAGGGATTCGACCATCCGCCTGGCGATGGTGCGGCGAATCCGGGGAAGCTTCTCCACCCGATCGCCACCGACTGCCGGCGCAACGGTCGATGCCGGTGCCGGTGCCGGCGTCGGGGCGGGTTGCGGGATGGGGTCCGTTGCCGGTGCCGGGGTCGGCGTGGCCACGGGGGCCGGAGCCGGAGCCGGAGCCGGTGTGGCCGCGGCGGCGCCTTCCTCCGCGCCGAGCACCGCGACCACCGCACCAACCTCGACCAGCGCGTCTTCCTGCGCGACGATCTCGAGAAGAATGCCGGCTGCGGGGGACGAAATTTCGGTGTCGACCTTGTCGGTGGCCACCTCGAGCAACGGTTCATCGTGCTCGATGCGGTCACCGGGGGATTTGAGCCAGCGGGTGATGGTCGCCTCGGTGACATTCTCGCCGAGTGACGGCAATACCATCGCGGTGCCGTTGTGGGTTGTGGTCATGTCACGTCTTTCGGGGTCAGTCGACGAGGTTGAGGGCGGCACGGACGATGCTGTCGGTGTCGATGCCGTGGTAGCGGTAGACATCGTCGAGGGAGCCGACCTGCCCGAACTTGCTGACACCAAGCGCCGCACCGGGGACGTGGTTGATCCCGGTCAGGAACGCCAGGGTGTGCGGGTGCCCGTCGAGGACGGTCACCATCGGCGCCGCCCGGCCGGCGGGGAACACCTGATCGAGGATCCACGACGGGCCGTCGGCGAGGCCGCGGCGCGCCTGGACCGCCTCGAACAACAACCCGGGGCTGGTCACACACACCACATCCGCGGCGATCCCCTGCTCGGCCAACCGGTCGGCGGCCGTGAGGGTTTCGGTGAGCATCGCACCCATGCCGACCAACGTGACGGCGGGCTTGTCGGTGTGCCGCATGGTGTACCCCCCGGCGACCACCTGCCGGCGACGACGATCCCGCGCCGCGGGATCGGTGGGGACGGCGGCGAGGGTCTGATCGACCGGGCGGGTCGACAGCCGCAGGTACGACGAGGAGCCGTCCGGGCGGCCCAGGCGAGAGATGCTGTCGAGCAACGTCCACTCGACGTCGATCGCGAACGCTGGCTCGTAGCTCACGCAGCCGGGCTGCTCGAGGCCGATCGAGGGGGTCTTGATCGACTGGTGCGCCCCACCCTCGGCGGCGAGAGTCACCCCGGACGGGGTGCCGACCAGGATCGACTGCCCACCCGCATAGATCCCGTACGACCAGGGTTCGAGGGCGCGTTCGACGAACGGGTCGTACATCACCCCGATCGGGAACAGCGGCTGCCCCCACCGACTCCAGGTGGCACCGAGCTCACCCATCAACCCGACCAGATTCGTCTCCGCGATGCCGAGTTCCATGTGCTGCCCGGTGGGCTTCTCCCGCCAGTGCATGATCGTCTCGGCGTCGTCGTCGAACCAGTTGCGCCGCTCGTTCGGCGACCACACCCCCACCTTGTTCAGCCACCCCGCCAGATTGGTGGTGGAGGAGACATCGGGGCTGACGGTGACCACCCGCTTCGCCGCCTCCGGGGCCTCCCGGGACAGGTCCAGCAGCGCGCGACCCAGGGCGGCCTGGGTGGTGGACGTCCCGGACGGGGTGCGGCCGATGTCCGCCGGCACCGAAGGAGGGGTTGCCGGTTCGACGGGCTCGCGGGTGAGCCATTCGGCGGAGGCGGCGCAGACGCGGCCTGCGGTGCTGTCGGTGTCGAACCGGGCCCAGGGGTTGTTCGGGTCCATGCCGAGTTCGGCGGCGAGCTGTTCGTACTGTTCGACGGTCAGCAGCGAGGAGTGATTCTGCGGATGCCCCTGCGTCGGCAGACCACGGCCCTTGATGGTGTAGGCGATGATCACCGTGGGCCGGGTGTCGTCGATCTGCCCG
Organism: Rhodococcus koreensis; assembly: GCF_900105905.1. Lineage (GTDB taxonomy): Bacteria > Actinomycetota > Actinomycetes > Mycobacteriales > Mycobacteriaceae > Rhodococcus_F > Rhodococcus_F koreensis. Next base: position 837,020 of record NZ_FNSV01000005.1, read on the forward strand.
TACGCCGCGCGGAGGGCGTCGAGGTCGTGGCCGCCGAGGTTGCGGATCGCCCGCAGCAGGGTGTCGTCGTCCAGGTCGGCGATCAGCGACGCGATCGCGGCGGCGTCGGGGCCGTCGCCGGGCAGCCGCACCCGCAGCTGCGCGGCGTCGCAGCGCAGCAGCCGCTGGTACTCCGGGTTGGGCATGTCCAGGATCCGGGTGCGTAGCGCCGGCCCACCTGCCCGGGTGAACAGTGACTCGAGCAGGGTCCCGAATTTGACGGTGATCACCTGCCACCCGGCGGCGGAGAACATCGCCTCGAGCCGGCCGGCAGCGATGTTCGGCACCACCCGGTCCAGGGACTGCCGGTTCAGGTCGACGATCCACACGATCTCCCCGAGCTCGGACACCGAAGTGTCCAGGATCGCCTCCCACACCGCACCCTCGTCCAGTTCGGCGTCGCCGACGAGGGAGTACTGCCGGCCCGTCCCGGCGCCGCCGATGGTGGTGTCGACGTAGCGGCGGGCGATGGCACCCCAGATCGGGGCGGTCGCGCCGATGCCGACCGAACCGGTCGAATAGTCCACCGGATCAGGATCTTTCGACCGGCTGGGGTACGACTGGAGGCCACCGAACTCCCGCAGCGTCGTCAGATACTTCTCGTCCAGCTCGCCGAGCAGGTAGTTGATGCCGTGCAGCACCGGGGAGGCGTGGGGTTTGACCGACACCCGATCCCCCGGCCGGAGCTGCTCGAACCACAGCGAGGTCATGATGGTCGCGATCGACGCGCACGACGCCTGATGCCCACCCACCTTCAGGCCCGTCGGGTTCGGGCGAACCCGGTTGGCGTGGTGGATCATTGCGGTCGAGAGCCACAACACGCGCTGCTCGATGTCACGCAGCGTTTCCAAGTTGTCACCGGCGATCGGGGCGTGCGTGTCGGCGGACGAGGTCGTCGCGGTCATGGGTCACTTCCTGGCTGTAGCGCAGCGGGGCTGCGGGTGTGTTTTCGATATCTCTTGGTCGGTAGAAGGCCTCACCGTGGTGCGGTCTACGACGGGTTGTTACCTAGGTCACGCTCGAGTCTTACGCTAGGGCCGGTCCACGGTCGCAACTAGCCGGTTTGCGCGATGAGCCGTCCACTAGACGAACTGTGTCCACCGTTGCGATCGTTGCCTCGGTGTTACGTCGAGAACCACAAGAGGCCGGTACTTCCGCGGCGCCCAGGTCATGAGCGAGGCGGAGAGGTGGTGACGGGTAGTCGGACCTGTGGGCACCGAACCGACCTGCGGGCGGCATGGCACCGTCCGTGTGTTGCGATCTCATGTGCAGATCTCCCGCTACAGTCGACCACCGGCATACACTTCCGCAATACCGACCGCAGAATTTCAGCATTCTGCGAACCATCCACTCATGGACCCTGCTGGAGGTTGGCAGAATGCCCACCACGACCACCGTCGATTCGATCGACGCGAAGATCCTCAGTGCCCTGACAGAGGAACCCCGGGCCACGGTGATCGCCCTTGCCGACAAGACCGGCTTGTCCCGCAACACGGTCCAGGCGCGCCTCGGCAAACTCGAGAAGCAGGGTGTGCTGCAGTCATTCGAGCGCCGCATCGACCCCGGTGCGCTGGGATACCCGCTGACCGCGTTCATTCTGACCAGCGTCACCCAGCGCAAACTGACCCGAATCGCCGACGCCCTCGACGACGTTCCCGAAGTGGTCGAGGTGCACGGGCTCAGTGGCGCCACAGACCTTCTCGTACATGTCGTCGCCCGCGACGCCGACGACCTCTACCGCATCGCCGGCCGCATACTCGACATCGACGGCGTCGAGCAGACCACCACTTCTCTCGTAATGCGCAAGCTAGTCGACTACCGCGTGACGCAGCTGCTGACCTCACTCGCCAATCCGTCCTGATCTCAACTCGCGTTGGGCATTCTGCCCACGGTCACGCGCCTCGACGCGGAGGTTTCGCGCAGATTGCTGAAACTCGTTGGAGCCGATTGCCGTCGAACGAAGTTCGTGTTTCACTGGGCACTCGTGCTCACCCATCCGCGAGCACTGCACCCTTCTTGCGCACCATCCTCCGATCCCGAGGATGTCCGGCAGGCCGCGAAGCCAGAAATCTGCTCCTTCGCCCGGCTGTGCCGATTCGACAGCCGAACCAGATTCAGAGGACATCCCCGTGAGTGCACCCACCCGACTCCGTGAGGAACAGCAAACCCACGCCGAGATCCGACACCTACCCGAACGCGTCACCGGAGCGCAGGCCGTCGTGCGGTCCCTCGAAGAACTCGACGTCGACTGCGTGTTCGGGATTCCGGGCGGAGCGATCCTGCCCGTCTACGACCCACTGCTGGAATCGACCCGGGTGCGGCATGTGCTGGTCCGCCACGAGCAAGGCGCCGGGCACGCCGCCACCGGCTACGCCCAGGCCACCGGCAAGGTCGGGGTCTGCATGGCCACCTCAGGCCCCGGCGCAACCAACCTCGTGACCCCACTCGCCGACGCGCAGATGGACTCCGTCCCCGTCGTCGCGATCACCGGACAGGTCGGCCGCGGGCTCATCGGCACCGACGCCTTCCAGGAAGCCGACATCTGCGGCATCACCATGCCGATCACCAAACACAACTTCCTGGTCACCGACCCCGCGGACATTCCCCGAACCATCGCCGAGGCCTTCCACATCGCGTCGAGCGGTCGGCCCGGCGCGGTGCTCGTCGACATACCGAAGGACGTCCTGCAAGCGACGACCACGTTCTCGTGGCCGCCGGAGCGGTGTCTGCCCGGCTACCGCCCGACCACCACACCGCACTCCAAGCAGATCCGCGCGGCAGCCGCGTTGATCAACTCCGCCGCCGCCCCGGTGCTCTACGTCGGCGGCGGCGTGATCAAGGCCGGTGCCGCAACCGAATTGCGTGAACTCGCGGAACTGACCGGCATTCCCGTCGTCACCACACTGATGGCGCTCGGCGCGTTCCCCGACAGCCATCGGTTGCACTACGGCATGCCGGGCATGCACGGCACCGTGGCCGCCGTGGCTGCTATGCAGCGCAGTGACCTGCTGATCACCCTCGGCGCACGGTTCGACGACCGCGTCACCGGTCACGCCGCATCCTTCGCCCCCTACGCGAAGGTGATCCACGCCGACATCGACCCCGCCGAGATCGGCAAGAACCGAAAGGTGGATGTCCCCATCGTCGGTGACTGCAAGAAGATCGTCCGCGCACTCATTGACGCCCTCCGCCTCGAAACCGACGCCGCCCAGGATCGCGAAGGGTGGCGGGCCTCGCTGGACGAGGTGCGACACACCTACCCGGTGAGCTACGACCGGCCGGCCGACGGGGCGCTCTCACCGCAACTGGTCATCGAGGCGGTCGGGAAGGCGGCCGGCCCCGACGCGATCTACGTTTCCGGTGTCGGCCAGCACCAGATGTGAGCGGCCCACTTCATCGGGTTCGAGAAGCCTCGGACATGGCTGAACTCCGGCGGCCTCGGCACGATGGGATATGCGGTCCCGGCCGCGCTCGGCGCGAAAATTGCTGCGCCCGAACGCGAAGTGTGGGCGATCGACGGCGACGGCTGCTTCCAGATGACCAACCAGGAACTCGCCACAGCCGCGATCGAAGGTGTTCCGATCAAGGTGGCCGTCATCAACAACGGCAACCTCGGCATGGTCAAGCAACTCCAGGCCATCCACTACGACGGACGCTACTCCAGCATCGACCTCGCCACCCACTCGCGTCGGATACCCGACTTCGTCAAACTGGCCGACGCACTCGGCTGCGTCGCCCTGCGCTGTGAGCGGGAGGACGATGTCGAATCCGTCATCGCACAAGCGCGAGCGATTAACGACCGGCCGGTGGTGATCGACTTCGTCGTCAGCGACGATGCCCTCGTGTGGCCGATGATCGCCGCCGGCGCGAGCAACGACCAGATCATGGCCGCCAAAAACATCCGCCCCCTCTTCGACGACGAAGATGCAACGGAATACGGACCGATGCAGGCACCGGCCGCAACGGAGGAGTGAAATCGCCCGACCGTGGTGAGCATCGCTTGGAACCTCGCGCACCACCACAGTCTGGAGGCGGACGTTCCGCAGTGCCCGACGACGATACGGTCTCACCGGCTTCGCCAATGATGCTGCCGCAGAGGGTCCTCTGCCGGTAGACACCCGGCAGTTCCTGGGCTCGATGACCGAACATAGGTTCGCCCTGGACCAAGCGTCCGGGGCGAACCTATTGGCTGCCAGTTAACTTCGATCGGCGACGAACCGCTGGTGCAGCTCGCCGATTCCGTCGATCCAGCTGGTCAGCTGCTCACCCGGCTGCAGGAATCGCGGCGGCTTCTGCCCGATACCCACTCCGGCGGGAGTGCCGGTGAAGATGACGTCTCCGGGATAGAGGGTCACAGTTTCCGACAGGGCGGCGATCACCGACGGCACCGGGAAGATCAGGTCGCTGGTCCGACTCTTCTGGACCTCCTCGCCGCCGATGGCGCAGCCCAACTCCAGGTCGTCGGGGTTTGCGAACTCGTCGGGGGTGACCAGCCACGGCCCCTGCGGAGAGAAACCGGCAAAGGACTTGCCCAACCCGAACTGGGCTGCCGGGCCACGCAACTGCGAGATGCGTTCGGAGATATCCTGCCCCACCGTCAGACCCGCCACGTGCGACCAGGCGTCGGCGACGGCGACGCGGCTCGTCTCGCGGCCGATGACGACGACCAATTCCACCTCCCAGTCGACATTGCCGCCGGCCGGGATGCTCACCTCGCTGTCTGGTCCGGAGAAGCTGGAGACATACTTGGTGAACACCGGCGGCAGCGCAGTGGGTGAGTCGAATCCGGACTCGGCCGCGTGATCGTGGTAGTTCAGGCCGATGGCGAACACCTGCCGCGGAGCAGGGGACGGCGCCCCGAGCCGGCTCCGGTCGATCGCGACCGCGTCCCGGGCGAGGGCGGGAAGGTCCTCGCCCTCCACCCACGCGATGACCTCGTCCCACACCGGGTAGACGTCGGCCAGTGCGGGACCGAATCGGCCCCGCGACGCGGTGGCCAGATCCACCGCCCGCTCGGCTCCGACCTCGCCTGCCACCAGAGCGGCACGATCGTCGATATTGGCTAAACGCATGAAATCCTCAATTTCGTCGTGGTACTGCCAGAGGCGGGATGACAACGTCCCGCACAGTGGGCTATAAAGTGTGACCCAGGTCATGGCCGACTCGAACCTAAGCGGAGACCCGCCCCCGCGGCTATCCGATACGCGCACCGGAACGTCCGACCCGCGAAGTACTACCGGTGGGACTGTGGGCTCCGTCACAACCGGGCCTCGTATCATGGGACCGAGAACACCAGAAAGCAAGGATCAACCATGGTTGATGTGCCGGCGTCAGCATTCACCGACGAGACCGCTCGGTCTCGGCGCGGGATCTTCTGCGCCACCGATGACTTCGACGTCTATCGGGCCAGCATCAACGATACCTTTTACCCGGCGCGGCTCGAGATCGTCGGTGGGACTCAGCAGCTGTCGGATGCGCGGATGCTGGCGGTACGCCTGACCCATATGACCGTCGGCATCGTCCGATTCGGCGCCGATGTCCTGATCGACCCGGGCGCCGTCGGCGGCTATCACATCGACCTACCGCTCACGGGTTCGCTGGAAACCAGCTGCGGCCCGCAGAATGTGGTGGCGACCCCGCAGCGGGCGGCGGTGTACACCCCCGGCGAGCACACCTTCCTGTCGCGATGGGCCGCCGACAACACCCAGGTCAGCATCAAGATCGATCGGGCCGCGCTCGAACAGGAACTCGGTCGGATCCTCGGCAGACCGGTGAACGGGCGGGTGCGCTTCGACATCGGTTTCGACCTGACCACCACCGCCGGCCGGCGGTGGGCGTCGACGCTGCAGATCCTGCTCGACACGATCGCCGACCCCGGGCCGATTCCTGATCCTGCCCTGATCGCGCAGGTCAGCCACCTCGAACGTGCCCTGATCAGCGGGTTGCTGGCCAATCAGGGGCACTCGATGAGCGAAGCGATCCTCAGCAGCGGCGAGGACTCCGACAATCCGGCAGCGGTGCGCAAGGTCCTCGACCTACTTCAGGCGGCACCGGGGGCCCAGCACACTGTCTCCGATCTCGCCGAGGCCGCCGGGGTCGGCGTGCGGCAACTGCAAAAACTGTTCCTCGATCGGTTCGAGATGAGCCCGTCGGAGTATGTGCGCAATCTGCGCCTCGACGGGGTGCGGACCGATCTGCTCGAACGCGACCCCGACTGCACGGTGAGTGAGGTCGCGTTCCGGTGGGGGTTCAACCACCTCGGCCGGTTCGCGCAGTACTACGAGCAGAAATTCGGCGAAACTCCCTCGCGGACACTCGGCACCCGCCAGAGCTGACGACGGCGTCGTTGCCCTGTCAGCAACGCTCTGCGCCGGTTCGCGTACTGGACGAACGGTAGCGCAAACCGGATATTCAGACCCCCGCGCCGGCTCTAACGTGAATCTCAACCGGAAGTGAGCTAGGTAACAGGAAACGAAGAGGCAGTCTCAGGTCACCGATCGCCCCGGAAGGGGTCCCGGCCCTGGGGCATGCGCACGCGAACCCGTTGCCGGACAAGCTCACCCGTTTCACCAACGTAGCCAGCGGTGCTTTGCGCACCCCTCCCCAGGAGAGTGAACCGTCATGTCGGCAATCCCGAAATTCGCGCACGTTGTCTTCCAGACCGCCCAGCCCACCGAAATGCGAGACTTCTACTGCACCGTCCTCGACGGCCACGTCGTCTACCAGGACAAGGCGTTGTGCTTCATCACCTTCGACGAGGAACACCACCGCGTCGCCCTGCTGACCCCACCCATGCCGCTCGAGCGCAAGAGCCCGATCACCGCGGCCGCGCATCACGTCGCCTACACCTTCGACCACCTCGACGACCTCCTCGACCGCTACGAGCTGCTCCGCGACAAGGGGGTTCTGCCCGCCGTCTCCATCGCACACGGGGTGACCACCTCGCTGTACTACCAGGACCCGGACGACAACTTCGTCGAGATGCAGATCGACAACTTCGCCGAACCCGAGCAAGCCACGGAGTACATGCACGGTCCCGAATACGCCGGCGACTCCGTCGGGCCCGCGTTCGATCCCGAGGCGATGCTGGTTGCCCGCCGCAGGGGTGCTTCCGTCGACGAACTCACCAACCGTGTCTGGGCCCTGAAGGCCGATCTGCCCGACCCGATGACCGTCCTCGTCGGCGCCCACTGACCCACCCACCCACCCACCCACCCACCCACGACCCGGGGAGGCCCATCATGACCACCACCTCCGACATCGCGCCCACCACCGAGTCCGGCATCGATCCGAAGCGTTTCCGGGATCTGATGGCCCGGGTCTGCGCACCGGTGACGATCGTGACCACCACCGACGACGAGGGCCCGCACGGGGCGACGGCGAGCTCGTTCGCGGCCCTGTCCCAGGATCCGCCGCTGATCACCGTGGCCTTCGACCGCCGATCGGCACTGCTGGCCCGGATCGTGGCTGCGGGCCGGTTCGGGGTCAACCTGCTCCACCACGGGCAAGAGGACCTCGCGATGCGTTTCGCCAGCCGCGGTACCGGCGGTGAACGATTCGCCGGAACCCCGTGGCACACCGACACCGGGCTTCCCCGCCTCGACGATGCCGCCGGCTGGGTGACCTGCGAGCTGTACGACACCGTCGAGGGCGGTGACCACCTGCTCCTGATCGGACTGGTCGCCAAGGCCTGCAATGTCGAACGGCCGCCACTGGTCTACGCCAATCGCACCTTCGGCACCCACTCCCGGTTCACCGAACGTCCCCGCCGACCGATCATCGACCACATCACCGCCTGCACCCCGGACTGACGGCCCCGTCCGGTCCGGTAATGCCGCCCTCCCCCGTCCGCAGAACTTCGAAGGAATTCCCTATGACTACCGTCACCGATGCCCCGCACACCACCGTCCCCAGTGCCGACGAGATCGTCGGCCGCGTCCGCGATCTGCAGCCAGTGCTGGCGAAGAATTCCGCGCAAGGAGAAGCGGACCGCCGCGTCGTCGAGGAGTCGATCACCGCCCTCACCGACGCCGGCGCCTTCAAGGTCGCCCAGCCCCGCCGCTACGGCGGCTACGAGACCTCCATGCGCACCATGCTCGACGTCTCGGCGGCAGTAGGCGAGGCCGACGGCGGCACCGCTTGGGTGGTCACCCTCTGCAACGTCTGCGCCTGGCTGACCGGCCTGTTCCCCGAAGAGGCACAGGACGACGTCTGGGCCGACACACCTGATGCGAAGGTGTCCGGAGTGCTCTCCCCGACCTCGGAGGCAGTGAAGGTCGACGGCGGCTTCAAGGTGACCGGCCGCTGGTACTACAACTCCGGCTCCTGGCACGCGAGTTGGGCGGTCCTGGGCATCCCGATCACCAACGCGGACGGCGAGGTGATCGACCAGGGACTGGCCCTGATCCCCCGCACGGATCTCGGTTTCGAGGAAACCTGGTTCGTCGCCGGCATGAAATCCTCCGGGTCGAACTGCCTGATCGCCACCGACGTATTCGTCCCCGAGCACCGCATCCTGCCCGTCCCCGCCGCGATCGGCGGCGACTACGCCACCGAGCACACCGACGAGATCCTGTACCGGTCGGCGTTCGTTCCGCTGCTCTCGCTCGTGCTTGCCGGCCCGCAGCTCGGCATGGGACGCAAGGCCCTCGAACTGGTCACCGCCAAAGCCGACACGAAGGCCATTTCCTACACCTTCTACACCGCCCAGTCCGACTCGGTGGCCTTCCAGCTCCAGATCGCCGAGGCCGCGATGCTCATCGACACCGCCCACCTGCACGCCTACCGGGCCGCCGACGACATCGACACCGCCGCGGCGAGCGGCGTCTACCCCGACGTGATCGCCCGTACCCGTGTCCGCGCCGACACCGGCTGGGTCCTCGACCACATCACCAAGGCCATCAACATCCTCGTCTCCGCACACGGCGCCGGCAGCTTCGGGGAAAACAACCCGCTGCAACGCATCTGGCGTGACTCGAATGTCGCTGCACGCCATGCGGTCACCTTGCCGGCAGTCAACTACGAGGTCTACGGCAAGGCCCTCCTCGGCCGCGACGACCAGATCACTCCTCTCATCTGACCATCCAACCCGCGGGTGAGGCGGCCGACGGCGCTCACACGCATCCGCCTCACTCGAACGGAGACGACCTCATGCGTACACTCAGCACTGTGGTACAGAGCCACCGCCTTGCGGCGCACCTGTATCCCTCGGAGCACCGGAACCCGCAAGTGCCGCTGCTCGTTGCCCTGCACGGTGGTCTCTACACCGGGCGGTACTTCGATGTGCCGGGCTCGGCTGCCGGATCGTTCGCGGAAATCGCCAACCGCAATGGATTCGACCTGATCACCATCGACCGCCCCGGATACGGCGACAGTGACCCTCTTCTCGCGGAAGAGAACACGTTCGCCCGGCAAGCCGAACTACTCGACAACGGCATCGAAGAACTACTCGCCTCGGACGACAACGCTGCCGGTGTCGTACTCGTGGGGCATTCCATCGGCGGGATGATTGGCCTCGAGATCGCCGCCCGGCGTCCTTCCTGGTGTCTGTTCGGGATCTCGGCCACGGGGATGGGCGCACGCATTCCCTCTCACGGCGCGGCCGAAGAACTCGGCGCCCTGCCCCTGCACGGGATCGTGGACGTCCCGATACCCGAGCGGGAAAAGCTGTGGTACGGACCGGAGGGCAGCTACACCGCGGCGGCAGTCGAGGCCGCACGGCACTCCTATGCCCCGGCGCCCATGGTAGAACTGGCCGCTGCACCGAGGTGGGCGGCCACACGGCTCGACCCTGTCGCCGCCGACATCGACGTCCCGGTACACCACGCCCTCGCCGAATTCGATGCACTCTGGGACTCTTCCAGCGACGCCCGCGAACTCTTCATTTCGAAGTTCCCCGGCGAGCTCCGCGTCACGTCCGAGATCGTCCCAGGTGTGGGCCATTGCCTCGACCACCACCTCACCGGCGCTGCCCTGCATCTGCGGCAGCTTGCCTTCGCCCTCGACTGTGCCTTGGCTTCCCACTCCACGCGCCCACGCCGGGGCGTCTCTGCTCCTGCACGCTGACTCACCGAATCGAAGGTAAGAAAAGCCATGTCCGACAACACCACCCATCCCGACTGCCTGATGTGCGTCCAAGAGAAGTCCGGTCAAGACGCGGCCGTCTTCCGCGACAACCTGTGGGCCGGGGAAATCGTTACCGGCATGGAGGTGCCCGGCTGGTTCGTGCTGCGAGCCCGCCGGCACGCCGAACGCATCACCGGCCTCGACGACACCGAACTGGACACCCTCGGCCGCCGGGCGCGCGATCTGACCGCAGCAGTCACCGAGGTCACCGGCGCCCCCGCGACCTATTTGATGGTCTTCGGGGAAAACCACAAGCACTTCCATGCCCTCATCGCCGCCCGAGGGGACGACGTTCCCGCCGACCGGCGCAGCGGCAACATCCTCAAACTCGTCACCGAACGGGCAGATCCCGTGGCCGCCGCCGGGCTGCTTCCCGCGGTACGGGAAGCGTATGCCCGCCATGCGTCGGCGACCATTTCTGCCGACGGTTCCGCGCCGGTCCATCACGCGACACACCAGAGGTGAACACCATGGCGACGATCTTGCAGCCAGAACAGCATTCACACTCCTCCAGCGGAGGGACACGCGAGATCGTCGGATTCGCCCTGCGCTGGGCGCCGTTCGACAGCGGTGACGAATACATCCTTCCCCAGTTCGGGATCACGCCTGCGACGTTCTATCGACGGCTTGCGGAGATCCTCCGCGACGGCCACACCCGTCTCGATCACGGTGTCCGCGAGATTCTCACCGGATTGTGCCGCAACAGACTGCCCGACGCTCCGTTCAGCGATCAGGTGCCGACCCGGTGACCGGACACCTGACCGAATTCTGCGACACCGGCTACCGGACAGATGTTCTCGACGCCGACAGCGCCCGGCTCGTGGCGATGACCGATGGCGACCTGGACACCCTGGATGCGCTGATCGCCGACGGCGCGCGCTACATTCACTCCTCGGGCGAGATCGACACCAAGCGCGAGTACCTGACGAAGCTGGCCACCGGCCAATTCAGGTATGCGGCGGTCACCGCGGAGAATCCTCACGTAACCGCTCTGGGATCAACCATCGCGCTCACCTACCGCATGCACGCGCAGCTGATCTTCCCCACCGGTCCACGCCAGATCCATGCCCGCGCCACCGCGGTCTGGCGGCGATACGACGACAGAATCCGTCTCGAGCTGTTCCAGTCCACCCCGATGCCGGCCGAGTCCTGATCGCCGTGTCGTCCACCCCGCCCTACCCGCCCGGACCATCCGTGGTGGGACCCGGCTACGCGGTCGCCGAGCGCGCGATCTCCAGCAGCGCTCGCGCCGCCCCGCTGGTCTCCTCACGCCTGCTCAGGACCAGCAACTCCGCGACGATGCCCGATTCTTCCAGGGGACGAAATGTCAGACCCGGGATCGCGATGTGCGCGGTCTGCGCCGGAACCAGCGCCACCCCGAGCCCGGCGGAAGCCATGGCAAGCACGCTCAGAGTGCTCGACAGGTGCCGAAAGCAGTCGGGGGGATGTCCACCGAGTTGCGCCTTCAGGTCGTCAACCGTCGAATCATCCTCGCCGCCCTCCGAATACACGAGCAGCAGCTCCGCCCCCAGGTCCCGGAACGGGACAGTGCTTCGGTCAGCAAGCCGGTGCCGATCCGACATCGCCACAACCAGCGGCGAGGTCCCGATTCGGTCGGCGCGCAGGTCCGGATGCACCACCGCACCGAATCCCGGGCTGTACCCGACGTCCAGTTCACCGGACAGGATCGCCTCCCCCTGCGCCCGCGGCACCAGCTCCCGCAACTCGATCCGAGCCTGCGGGTACCGCCCGTGGAACACCTCCAGGTCCCGCCCGAGCTTGCCGATCAATACCACCACCCCCGCAAAACCGACGCGCACGGAGCCGATCTCACCACGCAGGGAGCGCTGCGCCGTCGTCTTCGCCCACTCCGCCTGGACCAGCGCCCGCCGAGCCTCGACCAGGAAGGCGGTGCCCGCCTCGGTCAACTCGACGCGGCGACTGGTCCGCACGAACAACGGCCCACCCAGTTCCTTCTCGAGTGCCCGAACCTGCATGCTCAGCGTCGGCTGCACCACATGCAGCCTCTCCGCGGCGCGGCCGAAATGCCGCTCTTCCGCGACCGCCACGAAGTACCGCAGATGACGCAATTCCACCGCTCACCACCATCCATCATTCAAGATGATCAATCAGTCAGATCTTTCTCATTGTAATGATGACGGCTGGGGAGCACGCTGAAACAGGACCGCCCGACACCTCGGGCCCGACCCCATACAGCACGAAAGCGAAGACACGAATGGATTCCTACCTCGCCGACCGACGAGCGATCGACGACCTGATGACCGGATGGATCCGCCGCGACCTCGCCCAGTGGGACGCGATGCGAGAGTTGTTCCACCCCGATGGTGTCATCGAAATTACTTGGTTCACAGGGCTCTTCACCGACTTCGTCGATGCTTCCGCCCGGATGGGCGAGTCCGATCTGCGGACCAAGCATGTCATCACTTCTCCGGTCGTGACGTTTCGCGGCGATCGGGCGGTCGCCGAGACCAATGCGATGGTCGTCGCCGAGAACGTGGCACTGAAGCTCGGCTGTCTCAGCCACAATCGATTCCTCGACCGCGTCGAGAAACGCGACGGCATCTGGAAGATCGTCGACCGTCGCAGCATCTACGACATGGGCTCGTTCACCTTCCCCTGCGGCATCGTCGACATCGACGCCGACACCACTACGAAGTACCCACCCGAGTACGCCGCCCTGGCTTACCTGCTCGACAAGAGCGGCTTCCCCGTCACCGGCGCTTTCGCCACCAAGGGCAGCGACCTCGAAGCCAGCATCAAACACTCAGCACAGCTGTGGTTGGAGGACAAGCAATGACCACCCGTATCACCGACGTCCGTGTGTTCGACGGCGAACAACTGCTCCCCGACCGCAAGGATGTCACCTTCGACGCCACCGGGATTATCGCCATCGACCCCGCAGGCACCAACCATGGACGCGAAACCGTCACCGACATAGACGGTTCCGGCGCCACCCTGCTGCCCGGGCTTATGGACGCACACATTCATCTACACAGCAGCGACACTCTTCAGCAGCTCGCGAGCTTCGGCGTGACCACCGGCCTCGACATGGCCACCTGGCCGGCCGGGAAACTCGCCTCACTCCGCGACATCGCCGGACGCGAGGGTCTCGCCGACCTCCGCAGCCCCGGCCTGCCTGCGATCGGTCCTGCCGGCAACCATGCCCGCTTCGTTCCCGAAGAGGCTGTGGTCACCAACCCCGACCAGGCAGCGCGATTCGTCGACGCATGCAACGCCGAGGGCGCCGACTACATCAAGATCGTGGCCGAGGCACCCGGTGATGGCGGACCAGATCAGCCCACCCTGACCGCACTCGTGGACGCTGCGCACGAACACGGGAAGAAAGTCATTGCGCACGCCGCCACTCACGGTGCCTTCGCGATGGCACTCGACGCCGGGGCCGACATTTTCACCCACATTCCGCTGGGTCCGCCCCTGGACGCCGACACCGTAAAACGCATGGCAGACAACGACGCGGTTGCCGTCCCCACCTTGACCTTGATGGAGGGGATCGCATCGTCACACGGAAACGCGCAGGCGTTCGCCGGATCGCTGCGCAGCGTGACCGCACTGCAGCAGGAAGGCGTCACGGTGCTGGCGGGCACGGACGCCAACACCGAACCCGGTGCCCCCACTCAGGTCGCACACGGGACGAGCCTGCACCACGAACTCGAACTGCTCGTCGACGCCGGCCTGACCCCGACAGACGCGCTGCGCGCGGCGACCAGCCGCACCGCCGACGTGTTCGACCTGCCCGACCGCGGCCGCATCCGTCCCGGACTGCGTTCGGACCTGCTGCTCGTCGACGGTGATCCCACCGCCTCCATCGCAGCGACCGGCAACATCCGCGCCGTCTACATCGCCGGAGTACCCGTTCATCGATCCGCCGCCGAATAGGGAGCACCCATGAGGATCATCACCCTCGAGGAGCATTACCTCGACCCTGCGATCGCCGCCGCCAGCTCCCCACTTGCCCGAGAACTGAGCCCTGACTTCGCTGCCGCCTACGATCCTGCCAGCGGGCTCAGCTACACCCCCACGGCACAGGTACTGCAGGATCTCGGCGAAGGCCGGATCGCCGACATGGACACCCACGGCATCAGCATGCAGGTCCTGTCGTGCCTGACCACCCAGCAGGTCCCGGCGGACGTGGCACCGGAACTGGTCCGCGCCGCCAACGACACCGCCGCGGCCGCCGTCCGCGCTCACCCGGACCGCTTCGCCGCGTTCGCCGCCCTGCCGACCACCGCCCCCGACGCGGCCGCCACCGAACTCGCCCGCTGCATCGACGACCTCGGATTCGTCGGCACCATGATCAACGGCCGCACCGACGGACAGTTCCTCGACGCACCCCGCTTCGACCCGATCCTGGCCACCGCCGCCGCCCGCAATGTGCCGATCTACCTACACCCGGCGGTGCCGCCCCGCGAAACCTCCGACTCCAACTACGCGGGGCTGGCGCCGCTGGTCACCGCGCGGCTGCAGACCAGCGCCTGGGGCTGGCATCAGGAAACCGCCGTCCACTTTCTGCACCTGGTGCTCTCCGGAGTCCTCGACCGCTACCCGAACCTGCAGTTCATCCTGGGGCATTGGGGCGAGATGATCCCCTTCTACCTCGACCGGCTCGACGAAGCCCTGCCGCAGTCACTGACCAATCTCGACCGCGCCATCTCAGACTACGTCCGAGGCAACGTCTACATCACCCCGTCGGGGATGTTCAGCCAGGCGCAACTGCAGTTCTGCGTGGAAACCCTCGGCGTCGACCGGATCCTTTACTCCGTCGACTATCCCTTCCTCGGCAACGATGGTGCGGTCGCCTTCCTCGAAGAAGCAAACCTACCCGACGAGGCGAAACACCAGATCGCCCACCAGAACACCGAAAAGCTCCTCGGCGTCTGACACACCACCACGGGCCGACGCGCCAATCATCTCGGCACAGAGCCGCAACTCCATGCGCATCGACCCAACAAGAAAGGTTCACCCCCAAATGAAGACCGCCACACTGCTCCGCGTCGGAGCACGGATAGCCACCGGATCCACCTACGCTGTGCTCGGCTGGGACGCCCTCCGCACCCCCGGCGCACGTGTGCAGATGGCCACCGGCGCTCTCGACGCGATCCGGAAGATCCTGCCGTTGCCACAGAACGACGAACTGATCGTCCGCGGCAACGCTTCGGTACAAGCAGTCGGAGGGTCACTCCTCGCGGTCGGCGTCTACCCCCGAGCCTCCGCACTGGCCTTGGTTCTTTCCCTCATTCCCACGACCATCGCCGGACACAACTTCTGGGCAATCGACGATCCCGCCGCGCGCAAGCTGCAACGGACCCAATTCCACAAGAACGTCGCCATGTTCGGCGGACTGCTCTTCGCAATGGTCGACTCCACCAACTACCGCCGCGCACCGGCACCGAAGACTCAATTGGCGTCGTGACGTCCTAACCACCGACACTCCCGGCACGCCGACCAGCGCCAGTACCCATGGTGTACGTCTATCAGTCAACTCACATCCGCCGTGAGCAAACGCTTCCCACAGGTCTGATACCACCTGCTGCGCCTATTTCACCCTGACGGTGGCGCTCCCAGTGGGTCGCACAGGTGCTGCAGCAAGACTTGGGCCGCGCGCCCCAACGCTACGCAGCGAAACAGGTGTGATTGGCAGCCCCTCTTACGCGTGATTGCCGCACCATCAGTTCGGGGAGATACCAAGGCATGCACCATCGCTCGCCACAGGTGAAGATCCCTCCATCCCTCGGGTGTTCACCCAATAGGCCATGTTGGGTTCACCTATTAAAGATGTTTCGGTAATTGAGTGAGAACTGATCATAAGGAAAGTCCGGTGTGGTCGAGGAAGCTCTGACACAGGTCGTAGCTCGAGCCGACTCGGGTCAGCCCGAACTCGGTCGCCACGCGGACCTCGTCGAGGGTATCGGGGCACAGGTTGGCCAGTTCGGTGGATTTCATGTTGCCCCAGACCTGTTCGATCGGGTTGAGCTCAGGAGCATAGGCAGGGAGGCGTTCGACGTGGAGCCAGTCGCGTTGGGTGGCCAGCCACGCGGTCATCGCGCGGGACCGGTGGGCCATGAGCCCGTCCCAGATCACGATGACCTTCTCGCCGGCGAAATGGGTGCGTAATTCGGTGAGAAACTCGATGAGCTTGTCGGTGTTGTAGGCGCCGTCGGTCATGGAGAACACGAACGCGCTGCGACTGCGGTCGTGTCGATAGGCCAGGACCCCGGCCATGGACATGCGTTTCCAGGAGAATCGATGATGCAGAACCGGTGTCACGCCTTTCGGCGCCCAGGTTGCTCGGACCACCGGGAGCAGCGACACACCGCTTTCGTCCTGGAAGCAGATCCATGCACCTTGGCGCCGCGCTATTTTTTTATCCGCGGCCACTCGTTCTCGCGCCAGGCGACGATGGCGTCCTCGTCGCGTTCGACTGCCCGCCGTGCGGGACGCTGGCGGCTCCAGCCCAGCCTGGTCCGCAGGATCGTCCAGGTCTGGGTGGGTCCGTAGGTCACGCCGGTGAGCCGCTCGATCACGATCGCGACCCGGCCCAGCGTCCACACCCCGGTCGCGAAGCCGTGAGCCTGGGGCCCTTTCAGCAATTCCTCTCGGATCACGGCGATCTGGGCGTCATCGAGCCGGGACCGACGTCCCGCGCGACCGGCACCTTCCAATGCCTCGTTGCCTCCTTCGATCCACTGTCGATGCCAGCGTGAGGCGGTCTGCTGGGAGACCTCCAACTCGACCGCGACATCCACCTGCCGCCGCCCTGCGGCGAACATCTCCGCGGCCTGCATCCGCCGGTCACGCAACGCCCCGAGGTCACGGCGACCGCCGCGCCGCTTGACTTTCCGGGCGTCGGACCCCACGCCGGAACCGGTTTCCTTCCCTGCCATTCATCAATGATCAAGCAGCACGGTGCGAATCACGCGCAACGACACACCCTATTACCGAAACATCTTTAGGCCCGGGATCGGACTCGGACCCTACTTTCTGCGCATTCGACGCTGTGACGCCCGCTTCTTCGGTCGGTGTGCGAGACGTTCGACTCTGTGGTGCGGTGAATCTGGCGAACCCGTGCCCGATAATGGGTCATTTTCGACGGACAGGCGAGGTCGGCCACCGGGATCCGTGGATTCCGTTGCCGGGGCGGGGTAGCTATCTGCCCGGTCCCCTGGCAGCCAGAGATGCTGCGTGGCGAGTGGCGGATGGGGTGCTGCGCCGCCGCCGTCGGGGTCGGCGTTCGGGCTCCGGCTCGCCGAGGAACCGACCCCAGGAATCGAGAACCTCGCGCCGGGTGGCCCAGTCGTGCAGGTTCAGGATGTTCAGGGCGACGAGGGTGAATCCGGCGAGCAGGGTGTAGCGGCGGAGTCCGCAGCCTCGGAAGTACCCGCGGTGCACACCGAGCCGGTTCTGCTTCAGGTCGGCGAACACACTCTCGATACCGACCCTGCGGTGATAGGACGCCTCCCAGTCGAGGGTGCCGTGCTGGAACGGCACCGCAGGTCCGGGTAGTCCGTGTCGGAGAGGGTGATCGTGCGCCCGCAGCCGAAGGGTGTACCCGGGCAGGATGGACGGCGGGCCCGCGGTAACGGCGTGCCCCGTCGGGTTGGCGGGCGTCGTGCGTGACGAAGGCGTAGGCCTGGCGGGCCTGGTGCCGGCGGTCGAGCCGCCCGCGCACGCCGACGTCCATCTTGGTGTCGATCGGCTCGATGTCGTGCAGCCCCGCAGGAAGACTCACCAAACTCGGATTCACCTCGCTTCCCCTCGTGGGACCGCTGGGTACACGCGAGCCCGAGGGCTGGCGGCCAGCTCTTGGTCGAGAACCGCCGCGGACCCTAGCCGCTACAGCGACTTCGCGATGATTCCCTTCATCACCTCGTTGGCGCCCGCGTAGATCTTCTGGACGCGGGCGTCCTCGTACATCCGGGCGATCAGGTACTCACGCATGTACCCGTAACCACCGTGCAACTGCACGCACCGGTCGATCACCGCACACTGCTGCTCGGTGAGCCAGTACTTGACCATCGCCGCCTCGGACGGATCCAGTTCCCCGCGCAGGTGCGCCTCGATGCAATGGTCCAGGAACACCGCACACGTGCGGGCGATGGTCTGACACTCGGCCAACTCGAACGCCGTGTTCTGGAACTCGAACAGACTGTGCCCGAACGCCTGCCGCGACTTCGTGTACGCCACGGTGTCCTCCACCGCACGAGTCATCGCCCCGGACGCCTGCGCGCCGATGATCAACCGCTCCTGCACCAACTGCGCCATCAACTGCCCAAAACCCTGCCCCTCCGCCCCGAGCAGATTCGACACCGGCACCCGCACATCGGTGAACGACAACTCCGACGTGTCGGCGCCGTGCTGACCGACCTTGTCCAACACCCTCCCGACGGCGAACCCGGGGCAGTCCCGCAGATCCACGATCAGCAGCGCCACCCCCTTCGCGCCGACCTTCGGGTCGGTCTTGACCGCCAGCACGATCATGTCCGCGGACGCGCCGTTGGTGATGAACGTCTTCGACCCGTTGACGATGTACTCGTCGCCGTCCCGGATCGCGGTGGTCTTGATCGCCTTGAGATCCGACCCGGCGCCGGGCTCGGTCATGCCGATGGCACCGAGGATCTCCCCGGTCGCCATCCCCGGCAGCCAGGTCGTCTTCTGCTCCTCGGTGCCGTACTCGAGGAGGTAGTGCGCCACGATCCCCGAATGCACCGAGATGCCGAGCGCGAGGTCGCCGGCATAGCCCTGGGCCTCGAACACGGCGAGGTCGTGGGCGAACGTGCCGCCACCGCCGCCGTACTCCTCCGGGATCGAGCACAGCAGCAAGCCCAGTTTGCCTGCGGCGAGCCATACCTCGCGGTCGATGCGATGCTGAGCGTCCCACTTCTGGTGGTGCGCGACCACCTCGCGTTCGAAGAACCCGACCGCGAGTTCGGACAGAGCCCTCACCTCGTCGTCGTGCCAGGAGGGTGTGTGCTTGTTCATGATGTTTCTTTCTCGGATGGTGTCGTTGCGCGGGGCTCCGCAGTCGGGAGCCGCGCGCGGGGCGTTGGTCTTGGCCTCTGCGTTTACCGGTGGGGCACGGTGAGGTGGCTGGAAGGATGTGTCCTTCCAGCCACCACGGTTTCTCAGATTCGAACTCGTCAGACTTCTTCGACCGCAGCGGGTTGCGGTGCGACTTCTACCGCGGCGCTCGGTGCTCTGCGCTTGGTGATCGCGAAGACGGCGAGGAGGACGACGAGGACGATCAGCACTACCCAAGACATGGCGTTCGCCGGCGAGGGCGGTGGATTGATGACCCCGTTGATGTACATCCACGCGGTCGCCACGGCTCCGAAGACGGACGTACCGATCAGGAAAGGCCGGTACTCGTCCGCGCGGACGGTGAGCACGATGGCGCCGATGGTGATCAGGACGTACGGAAGCACCCACAGGTACACGACCAGTGGTGCGACCGTGTAGTACGCCGACACCACATCTCCCGCGGTGAAGACGAGGGCGGCGACGAGGACGAACCCGGCGATGGACATGACCGCGATGCTGACGAAGGGGCTGTGGTGGCGAGGATGGATCTTGCCCAGCGGAGCGGGCAGGATTCCGTCGCCGGCGAGGGTCATGGCGAATCGCGCACCGTAGTTGATGAAGCCGATGAGTGCGGCGAAGGTGGCGACCGCGAGGACCAGATCGCTGGCGGTGGCGACGCCGGAGCCGAGTCCGGCATGCAGCGCCAGCGCCGCGGGTGCCGACATTCCGGCCTCCAGTTCGGCGGATGCGGCCTGCAGTCCCGGGACCTGGAGAATGGTGACCAGGGGAAAGAGGCCGCCGAGGAGGACTGGGACGGACATGACCGCGAGAGGAACGTTGCGGCGAGGATTGCGAGTCTCCGCGGCGAGTGCGGTGCAGGATTCGAAGCCGACCAGGAAGGCCGCACCGACTGCCATGCCCTGGAGCGTTCCGCTGAGGCTGAACTCGCTGAGGCTGAACTGGTCCGCGAGATCGAGTCCAGTCTTGGCGGCGCTGGCGATGGTGATGACCAGGACGAGGGGGAACGACAGCACGGCGAGGGTCACTGCGATCCACACCGAGGTGTCGAGGCCTCGGTAGGCGATCGCGGCGGCGAGCGCGAGAGCGATGAGGAAGATTGCCAGTTGCGGCCCGAAGGACAGGGCGTTATCGACCCCGTGGGAGAGCAAGAAGCTACCGGCGAAGATCCCGACGACGGCGGCGAGTGCTCCGATCGCGGCGATGAACCCGGCGAGTAGAGCGGCCGCTGTCAGGTATCGGGCCCAGGGGCCGAATACCTCTCCGATGTAGGAGTAGAGCGATCCGGTGGCGACGTATCGCCGGGCGAAGGCGGTGACTGCTCGCCCGACGCAGACGACGGCGATCGTGGAGAGAAGTGACGCCTGCCATGCGTTGGTGCCGGCGGTGCTGAACACGAGCAGGGGCACCAAGGCGATGCCGACTGCTGGGAAGAAGGAGGCCAGGGACAACGAGACGAGTGAGGCCCTGCCCAAACGTCCCGTTTCGAGATGCGCCTCCGTGGTGGGGTCGCCGCCTGGTGTGGGGGTGGAGGGGTTCGTCATGTCAGGCCGCCTTCGACGCTGTGGCGATGCACGCCGGGTGCTTTCGGTGTGATCCGGTTCTGTCGACGGTGGATTCCTGCTCGGTCATGTGAGCTCCTTCGGTGAGGGTGACTTGACCGGGGTGTGACGACGCGCACTCCGATCGATGAGCGAGAACGCTACTGCCGTGATACCGCTAACACAAGAGGTTTTATGTTAAAAGTATCAGCGGGTGGGTTTCCCCGCCCCCGCCCTCTCGCCGGGGACGACCGCGCCCTCCGCCCGGCGAGACGGCGTGCCGGTCGCCATTGCCGTCAGTTCGGGCGTGCTGGAACGAATCTCACGGGGAGCTCGATCGGGCCGGTGTTCCCGGTCGGTGGCCGATGGCTGGGCGGGGCGGAGAATCGCGGCTGGGTGACGCGCTGCGAAAGGGCTTGCAGCGCTTCGCGGATGTCGAGGCGGGCGACGAAGTGCCCGAGGCAGTGATGTCGCCCTCCCCCGAAACCGAAGTGGGGGGCGCGCTTGGCCGTGATGTCGAAGCTCGCCTCTCCGACGGCGAGGGGGTCGGTGCCGGCGGAGTAGGACATGAGGTGGAGCACCGTCCCCTCCGAGATGTCGACGCCCTGGAAGGAGAAGTCCTCGATGGCCAGTCGAGTGGTCCAGTGGATCGTCGGATTGAAGCGAATGACTTCCTCGACGGCCTGGGCGGCGAGTTCCGGCCGGTCGGCGAGCAGCGCCCATTGATCGGGGTGCTCGACGAAGGCCTGCATCATCAAACCGAGTTGGCTGCGGGTGGTGTCCATGCCGCCGAAGATCAGGCTGGTGATCAGCTCCCGAAGTTCCTGATCGCTCAGCCGGTCCCCGTTCTCGTCCGTTGCGATAACCAGTTGCGAGACGAAGTCCTCGGTGGGCTGGATGCGGCGCTGGGCGACGAGTTCGTCGGCGCGAGCGTAGAGGGCGAGGATTGCGGCTTCGATCGTGGCACGCTGCTCGGCGATCTCGGGGCCGAAGGCCAGCCCCATGTCGGCCGAGAGCTGCGTGAGCTCGCGCCAATCCTCTTCGGGTAGGGCGAGCAGCCGGCACAGGGCGCGAGACGAGTACGGTTCGGCGAAGTCCGTCATGAACTCGCACGCGCCGGAGTCGGCGAACTGGTCGATGACATCGTGGGCGAGTTCGCGGAAACTCTCGGTCATCGTCGCGATGACCGAGTGTGAGAACGCGGGGTTGACCAGCTTGCGGATGCGGGCATGGTCCTCACCCTCCATGCCGACCAGGGAGCTCTTCCACCAGTCCGAGAGCACACCGTCGGTGATGCCGTTCTGCGCGGGCCAGGACCAGCTTCCCTGCCGGAGGCGGCGATCCTTGAGCAGGGCACCCACCTCACCGTGACGTAGGACCGCGATACCGTAATTAGTTCGGGCATACCAGTTTCGCTTCCTGGCAGCACGGATCTCCTCGCCCATCGCGGAGAAACCCGGGTCGGTGATCTTCAGCAGATTGCCGTCGGTGGCAGATGTGATACTCATGTTTTAACTCTAACATTAGATGTTAGAGTTGCAAGTACTCGACTTTGCATTCTCGAGACCTATATGCTGTGAAGATAATGGATACAAATGACTCGGCGTCCGACTCCCGGACCCCCTCACCGGCGTCCCTGCTCGTTCGCAGTGTCATCCTGTCCCCGATCGGCGGTGAGGGGCTGGTCGCGCAGACCGTTCGCCGGCTCGGCGATGCCATCGGCCTGGGCATCTTCGACGTCGGAGCACGACTCCCCTCCGAGTCGGAACTGGCCGACCAGCTGGGGATCTCCGCGATGACCTTGCGCGAAGCACTCGCGGTGATGCGCGAAGCCGGCTACGTCGAGACCCGACGCGGGCGCCAGGGCGGCACCTACGTCAAACAGCTGGCACTTACGGTTCCCGAACGCGAGGCGCAGAAGCGGATCGCGACGATCACCGACGAGTACATCACCGACCTCACCGATTACCGCGTCGCCATCGGCGGAGAGAGCGCGGCGCTGGCCGCCGAACGCGCGACGCCCGAGGACCTCGACGGGATGCGGGAACTGATCGAACGTATGGACGCCGCAGAGGCATTCGAGGAATTTCGCAAGTGTGACGCAACCTTTCACGTCACCATCGCCTCGTGCACGCGGTCGCAAAGGCTGGCCCGGGCAGAGACGGAGCTGCAGGCCGAGTTGTCCCCACTGATGGGGGCGTTCCGAGTGGGCCCGCAAGCCCGGCGCACCTCCAATGACCAGCACCGCAAGATCTTCGCGGCGATCGAAGCCGGAGACGGCGAGCGAGCGCGCCGCCTGATGGCCGAGCACATGACGAGCAGCGCGGAAGCAATTCTGGGATTTACCCGCGCCGCAGCAAGCGCCGGCAGTTAACCCGACCTCAGTCGGTCGCGCGCGAGAGTGTGCCCGGCGCGCCACTGTGTTTCAGGGGTCTGTCGACCCTTTGCCGGTTGCCGGATCCCCGAAGCCCAGGCGCGCGAATAAGCGAAACACGCACGCCTGGGCCCGGGATCGACGGAGTGCGCCACCCTTCTGATCGCCGGCGCACTACCTCCTCCACGCCTGTTCGAGAGCCCGCGGGGATCCCGGGTGCCGCTCGCTCGGCATGCCTGACCGACATAGGGTCGGGGAGGAAGGGCGTGACGGCCATCTAGAGCCGGTGGGCGTGCTCCGGCTCGCTCAGCGACCACAGGTCGACCTCGCGGGTCGGGAGGGTGTGCCCGCCCCAGCTGCGTTGGTGCAGCCCCTCGTCCCGGTCGGCCCACAGCAGCAGGGTGCGGTGCCGGAGCGTGGCGTCCGCGGTCAATCCGAGGGCACCGTGCAGTTGGTGTGCCTGGGTGGCGACGTCAGAGGCGACATCGCCCGCGAGCGCTCGGGCCGCGGTGGCAGCGAAGCGAATCCGCTCGGGGTCTGCGGTGTGCAGTCGGCGAGCGAACTCGGCGATCGCCTCGTCGAGTTGGAGCTGCGCGATTGTCAGTCGGCCCAGCTCCTGTGCCACGGCGGGAAGCTTGATCAGGGGCCGGCCGAACTGGACCCGGCTGGAGACGTAGGCGCGGGCCTGCTCGATCGCGCCGGAAGCCGCGCCCGCGATTTCGTGGACGAGCAGGAACTGGGCCAGCACACCGTCGGGTCGATCCCCGAGGTCCTCCGGGGGGTCGGTTCGGTGCAGCGGGCGGCCCGCGACGTCACGGTCCACCGAACCCGGCACCGCCCGGGCTTCGGTGGTGCCGTCGGCGCCGACGACGACGGTCGCGATCGGATCCCAGACCCCGAACGAGTGCGCGCTGACAACGATTTGCCCGGGGGCTGTCGGCTGGACGGCGAGGGCGCGCGCAACCAGGGTCTGGCGGACGGGGAGGGCGGCGCCTGCGTGGGCGAGGGCGCGGGTGGCGGCGGCAGCGGCGTCGATGAGTTCGGCCGACCCGGCCAGCGCCTCGAAGCTGGTGCAATCGACGTCGTCGAGAATCGTGGTCCATCCCAATTCTTCGGCAACCTTCCACTGTTCGTGGAAGTGTTCGGCCTCCGAGACGAGACCGCCGGCAACCGGGAGTTCCCAGGTAGTCACCACATCGGCGACGATTTCCGCCAGTTGCGCGGCTTCGTCGGTGAGAATTGTCGTGCTCATTGCATTTCCTTCGTGACGATGGACAGCATGACCGGGGCGGCGCCGCCGCGCAGGCCCGACTTCGGGGAGGCGATCACGGCGGCGTCGAACAATGCGCGCACTCGCTCATCGCACCGGCCCAGCAGGGGCCGGACGAAGTCGAGCGTGGCCAACTCGAGTCGGTTTCCGAGGTACTTGCTGGTGGCGGCCTCGGCGACCGGGCTGCGTCCGGCGTCCAAGGCGGCCGCGATGTCCCGCGCGAGTGAGCGCAGAACCGTCAATTGTGCGGTCAGCACGCGCAGTGCGGCGCGGTCGGTGTCGTCGAACACTTCGGCGTCGAGGACTGCGCCCAGGACCGGATACATCGACAGGAACCGTTCGGGGCCACCGCGTTCGAAGGCGAGCTGCGAGATGACCTGCTGCCAGCCGTGCCCCTCGGTGCCGATCAGCCACCGGTGGGGCACGTGCACGTCGTCGAAGACGACTTCGTTGAAGTGATGTCCGCCGTCCATGCCGATGATCGGTTGCACGTGCACCCCGGGCGCGGAGGTGTCGACCACGAACTCACTCAGGCCTGCGTGCCGGTCCCCATCTGTGGAGGTGCGGGCGAGGACGTAGAGGTAGTCGGCGAAGTGGGCGCCGCTCGTCCAGACCTTGCGGCCGTTGATGACCCAGCCCTCGTCGGTGCGGGTGGCGGTGGTGCGGACGGCGGCCAGGTCGGAGCCGGCGTCCGGTTCGCTCATCCCAAGCGCGAAGCTGATCTCGGCCCGGGCCAGTCGCGGACAGAATTCGTCCTGGAGCGTCCGGCTGCCGTGACGGATCAGGGTCGGGCCGATCTGCCGTTCGCCCGCCCAGTGGTAGGAAACCGGGGCGCCGGCCCGGAGCAGTTCCTCGGTGACCGCAAGGCGGGAGAGGTTCGATTCCGCGGCGCCGCCAAGGTCCTTCGGCCAGGTCAGCGCGAGGAGTCCGCGCCGCCCGAGTTCCCGGCTGAACTCGGGGTCGGCGTCGCCGCCCCAGGCATCGCATCGGGGTTCGTAGTCCCACTCGGCGCACAATTCGCGCACCGCCGCACGCAGCGTTTGTTCTCGTGTAGTCATCGTGTCCTGGCTTGTCATCGGCCCTCGAAGGTCGGGGTACGTCGGGTGGTGTAGGCGTCGAGCGCCTCGATCGAATCGGATGTGGTCATCGCCACCGCCTGGTGTGAGGCGATGAGATCGAGCGCCGACCGCAGATCGCCGGTATCGGATTGGCGTACCGCGTTCTTGATCATCTGGACGGCCACGGGTGGCTGCCGGGCGATCTGGGTGGCGAAGGCGTCGAGTCGGGTGTCGAATTCGTCGGCGGCGCAGACTTCGTCGACGAGGTTCCAGCCGAGGGCCTGTTCGGCGGCGATGAACTCTCCGGTCCACAGCAGACGCAGCGCGCGGGGTCTGCCAATCAGCCGCGGGAGGTAGAAGCAGCCGCCGTCACCGGGTACCAGGCCGATGCGGATGTACCCCTCGGAGAACCGGGCCGCCGCCGAGGCGATCCGGTAGTCACACATCAGGGCCATGTCCATCCCGGCGCCGACGGCGGGCCCGCTCACCCCGGCAATCAGTGGTTTGGTCAGGTCGTCGACCGCGCGGGCGACCTGGTGGACCGTGTCGGTCATCAGTTTCCGGTTGGTCAGCGGTGTGCGATCGATCTCGCCGATGTCGGCGAGATCGGCGCCGGCGCAGAAGGCCTCACCCGTGCCGCGGACCACGATCACCCGCACCCGCTCGTCCCGCTGGAACTCGCGCAGCGCCCGCGCCCAGTCCTCGAGCATGTCCACGGTGAAGGAATTCTTCTTCTCGGGCCGGTTGAGGGTGATGCGCCCGATGTGGTTGTCGATGGTGACGACGAGGTCACCTCCGGAGGAAGTCATGACAGTGCGTCTCCATTCACGGTGATATGCCCGGTGGGGGTCGGGGGCCGACCAACGGTGGTCATGCCCGGGCTCCGCTGCGATGGTCGGTCCAGGACCGACTCGGTGTGCTGCCCCTGCGCCGGGCAGTGCCGGCGCAGTTGGGCCGGTGTCTCGGAGTACCGGACCGGGTGCCCGATCAGCTGGTACGGCCCCTCGGTGGGGTGTTCGGCGAAGGTCAGCAGCCCGCCGTCCTGCGCGTAGCGGCTGGTCGCACTCTCGGCGAGGCTGTAGACCGGATGCGCCGGGATGCTTGCGTCGTCGCACAGGCGCTGCCACTCGGCGATGCTGAACTGTGCTGTCAGGGAGCGCATTCTGGCGTACAGAGCATCGGAATTCGCGATGCGGCCGGCCATGGTAGTGAACCGGGGATCGGTTGCCGCTTCGGGGTCGCCGGCGAACTCGAAGAAGTCCCGCCAGTTCGCGTCGTTGTAGGGCAGAATGCACATCCACCCGTCCGAGGCTCGGCAGGCTTTGCGTTCGCGGCTGAGCACCCGCCGGTAACCGAAATCGCTCTCGTGGGACGGATCGAGTGTTGCTCCGGCGAGATGCTCGACGAGGTTGAAGGCGATCATGGTGTCCGCCATCGGGATTTCGACGTGCTGTCCGCGTCCGGTGCGGTCCCGGTAGTGCAGGGCGGCGAGTACCGATTGCACCATCATCAGCCCGCACACCTTGTCGGCGACCACCGAGGGGATGTAGTTCGGCTGTCCGGAGACTTGCTCGTTGAGCCACACCAGCCCGGTGGCCGCCTGGATGATGTCGTCGTAGGCGGCATTGTCCCGCATCGCCGAGTCGGAACGAAATCCTTGTGCGGTGGCGTACACCAGACGTGGATTGACTGCGGCCACGTCCGCCCATCCCAGTGACAGTCGCGCGAGGGCACCGGGGCGAACA
Source organism: Rhodococcus koreensis (assembly GCF_900105905.1). GTDB lineage: Bacteria > Actinomycetota > Actinomycetes > Mycobacteriales > Mycobacteriaceae > Rhodococcus_F > Rhodococcus_F koreensis. The sequence goes on from NZ_FNSV01000005.1 coordinate 864,247, forward strand.
TTGGTGATGAAGGCATCCGCGGTCTCGAGCAACGCGAGTAGCGAATCTCGATCGGATGCATCCTTGAGATCGAGTGTGACACTTCGCTTGTTGCGGTTGAGATTGAGGGTGGGGCCGCCCATCCCCGGATGGCGTTTCGGTTCGAACTGCCGGGTCGGATCCCCGCCGGGAGCCTCGACCTTGATCACATCCGCGCCGAGGTCGCCGAATTGCTGACCGGCGTAGGGGCCCATGATGACCGTGGCCAGTTCGATCACGCGAAGTCCTTGCAGGGGACCGCCCTTCGCAACGGGATGGGTGGATGGTTCCCGCGGGCCGGGGGGAATGGATGTGCTCGATGCGATCGAACCGGTGTTGTCGTGCTTCACCCCATAATGAAAGCCCCGATGACGATCTATATCCAATACTAATTATGGCACCATTAATATTATGGACGATATGGATTTTTCGCGGCGGCTGCTCGAGCAGTTCGTCGTGGTCGCCGAAGAGCGGCACTTCACCCGCGCTGCCGAGCGACTGTCCATGAGTCAGCCGCCCCTCACTCAGGCGATCAAACGCCTAGAGAAGGCCATCGGGGTGCCGCTGCTGGAACGAAGCACCCGCCAGGTGCAACTCACCCCCGCCGGGAAGGCGTTCGCTCTCGATGCACGGCACCTCCTGGACGCGCAGAGTTCCGCGGCCGAACGTGCCAGACGGATCGCGCAAGGTGCGGAGGGAACGTTACGCCTCGGATTCGTCAGCGGCGCCTCCTACGTCTCGGTCCCCCGTCTGATCGGCATGGTGCACGACAACCTGCCGGGACTGCGCATCCACCTCTATCAACGCACCTCCGCCGAACTCGCCGACATGGTGCGCAGCCGGCGGCTGGACGTCGCCATGGTGCGAGCTCCACTGGCCGACCCGGACCACCTCGATATCCGTCTCCTGCACGACGAACCCCTGGTGTGCGCTCTGCCCGCCGGGCACGATCTCGCCTCTCGGGACGACATCGTCCTGGCCGACTTGCGGCACCAGCATTTCGCGCTGCCATCCGCGACCGCGTTGCCCGGGCTCAGTCAGTTGATTTACGCGGGGTGCCGCGCCGGGGGTTTCGAACCCCGGGACGGCGGGCGAGCGGACAGCCTGATGGGGATGCTCGGTTTGGTCGCGTCCGCCGACTGCGTGTGTCTGGTCCCACGGGAGATCCGTGACGGGACCGTTCCGGGGGTCGCCTACCGGCCTCTTGCCGCCGACGCCCCCCGCCTGCAGACACTGGTCATCTCCAATGCGGCGCGCGATGACGCCCTGGTCGACCGCGTGATGGCGCTCGTCGGGCGCTCCGCGTAGGTGGTGTCGATGGCCCTGGAGGGTGCGTCGTCAGCCTGCCAAGGGTTCGGCGGCGGGGGCGTTGATCGCGTCATAGAACTGCAGTGCGCTCGCAACGGCGACGGGCCCACCCACGATGACGGTTCCGGCGACCGCTCCGATCGCCCCTGCCGCGGCTCCGGTGACCAGGCATCCGCCGAGGAAACCGGGGACCGCGAGTATGCCGATTGTCGGGACGGCGACCGCGGATCCGACGAGGGCTCCTCCGGCAATGCATCCGACCCCGGCACCGATCGCCGTGCCGATCAGGCTGCCCATCCCGACGCCGAGCGCAACTTCGGTGCCGAAGTTGATGATGGCAGCGCTGAATTCCGGTGACCGCACGTCCAATGCGGTGGGCTGCAGCGGGAGTGCTGCATCCTTCAGCGTTGTGGCAGTCGAGGATTCAGTGCTGGGGGCGAGGGTGGCGCTCCTGCCGTCGATCTTGGCGGCGATCGGCCATTCTTTCCCGTCCCGGGCGTAGGTCAGCGGGAAGCCGGCTACCAGATTCCCGGCGGCATCGAGTACCTGGAACTGGTTGCCCTGGGTGGTCAGTGAGCCGGCGTCGGTGGTCAGGACGACGGACTTGTCGACGATGCTCGCGGTGTAGTGGATACCGGGAAGGATCTCCGTTTCCAGGGCTGACGCATGGTGGGGGTCGGCCTGTTCCGGGGCGGCACTGGCGGTGCTGGTGGTGGCGACCGCTGCCGTAACGGCGAAGGCGGTCACCGCAATGAGGCGGGTGATCATCATTGGGTCTCCATAGTGAAGGGGTGGGAGTGGGCGTTCGGGGTGTGAGCTGCAGGGGGGTGCTGCCGCCGCGAACGTGGGGGCGCGGCGGCGCGTACAGCAACGGCGCCCTGAGGGGTCCCCGGGCGCCGCTGTGTTTGCGTTTTGATCAGTTGTCGAAGACTCCGAGCTGACGGAGCAGCGTCCCGGAGTCCCAGTACGAGCGCTCTTCGAGCAACTGTCCGGCGGGGTTGCATTTGAGCAGGTTGACGCCGCGCACCTCGATGCGGTTGCCGGTCGGTGCGATTCCGTCGAGGTGCCCGGTATGGACCCCGGTCACGGTCCATTCGACGGTGGCCGTCACACCGTCGTCGGCGACGACGGAACTGTGGAACTCCATCGAGGAGAAGGCGTTCGTGAAGGCGCTCATCGCTTCGGCGATCGCAGCTCGGCCGGTGGCCGGGCCGGGTGAGGTCATGTCTTGCAGGACACCGTCTTCCGCGAAATGGGCGGCGATAGCCTCGTGGGGCTGCTCGGCCGCCCATGCCTTGTCCATGTCCTTGACGAAGTTGTGCAAGCCGGTGCGCACGGGGATTCCCTTCTGTGCCCCCGGGTGGGCCGTGTTCACGCACAGCACACCCGGGGAAAATGGTGGTCGAGTGTGGGGTTTCTGGAGGTTCGGGTCGGGCTCTCAGGCCCGCTGGGCGGCCTTCTGATCACGGACCACGTTCCGGGCGGCGAGGGCGCCGCTTTCGAGAGCACCCTCGATCCACCCGACGAACGAGGGTGCGATGTCGCTGCCGGCGAAGTAGACGTGGCCGTGCGGCTTCTGGATGTCCGGGACTGCCGATGACAGCTGTCCGGGACGCATCATCATCCAGGTTCCCTGCGAGAATTCGTCGTCTGCCCAGTCGTGCCCGTCGGTGTCCACGACCTCGAGGTCGGGCACGTATGCGCGCAACGCGTCCTGGACTGCGTCCTTGTCATCGGGGTCGATCGCTGTGGCGTCGGGACAGAAGCACACGATCAAGGTGTCGCCGTCGAGACGGTATTCCGTCATGGCGATGGTGATGGGGTTGGCCCCGAGCGGGGCGTAGGCGGTGAACGCTTCGATCTCGCCCTTGGCGCGGACCCACATCTTGCGGTTGCGCATCGGATGGCCCTCGTCGGCGAGGCGTTGGGTGCCCTCGCTCAACGCGGGCGAGAACTCGATCGTGTTGAGGGCGTTGACCGGGACGGTCACGATGACGGATTTGGCGCGGATCGTCTCCCCCGCCCGGGTGGTGACGAGCACTCCGTCGCCGTCGTTCGCGATGGCCGACACCGGAGTCGACAGCCGGATATCGGCGGAGGATTCGGCGGCAATCGCTTCGATCAGGCTTTTGGTTCCGGTCGCGATGCGCCAGTAGGCACCCGATTCCCAGAGCGCGCGCCAGTCTCCGAAATACAGTGCGGCCCAACGGAGAACTTGCGATACCGCCTGCTGGTCGGGTGCGGCCACCGTGTAGGAGAGGATGCCGTCGAGCATGTCGCGTTCGTCCGGGTCGAGATCGAGTCGCTTCATCCGGTCGGTGAAGGTCTCCAGATCGATCTCCCCGATGTCCGTGGTGTGGACGTCGTGGGGGTACGGGAAATGCTCGCGGGCGTCCTCGACGAACCGCTCCATGCCCGGGCCGGCGAGGGCGTCGAATTCCGCCTCGGTGCCCGAGTGCAGGGCGCCGTCGGCCAGCCAGTGGACGCGGTCGATCGGCACGGGTGTCGACAGTTCGAGACCGTGGCGCTGCATCTCTCGCCACAGGTTCGGCTGTGTCCAGTGCACGTAGGCGCCGCCGAGTTCCACCGCCCGCCCGATCTTGTCATCGGTGTAGGTGCGACCACCGATGCGATCGCGTCCCTCGAGAACGACGACCGACTTCCCCTCCGCGGTCAGGTCCCGGGCGGCGGTGATGCCGGCGAATCCGGCCCCCACGACAACTACGTCAAATACTTCGTTCATCGACACTCTCTCCTTCATCAACTATGAGCGCGATCACAATCTAACATCACATAACCTCATATACTAGAGGTTGTAGTGTTAATTCTTTGAGGTCGTGCTTTCTGCGCTCCGGTGGGCTTCGGAGGTAGCGCGCCGGTGTTCCGCGGCATCGCACACCTGCTCCCCGTCGGGCCGGCGCGCTGGCGTAGTCGTCATCGTCGACGAAGTCTTTGTGCCGATGGATATTTCGCGTCGGCGTCATGCGTTGCACCCCGCGTTTCTGTAGTGAAGATGCCGAAAGGGCCACCGAACGCGCCCGTTCCCCGCGCCCCTCGTTTGACAGGGGTGGGCGCGGGGAAGAGACCGTTCGGCGGCCCGTGGCCAGCCTTCGGATGTGGGAGAGGTGCGGATTGGTCAGACGGTGACGAGGTGAGCCGACTCGAGTCCGTGCGCGTGCGCGACGGGGGCGTAGGTCACCTGCCCGGCGTGGGTGTTCAGGCCCCGGGCCAGCGACTGATCGTCGTTCAGAGCCTGCTCCCAGCCCTTGTTCGCCAGGGCGAGGGCGTAGGGCAGCGTGACGTTGGTCAGGGCGTAGGTGGAGGTATGGGGCACGGCGCCGGGCGTTCGCCACGCAGTAGAGGATCGCTGGCCACCGCCGCATAGGAATTGGTGTCCACATTTCGGGGGAAGCCCCGACCACGTCCACCTATTGATCCACTACCCACCTACCGTGCAACTCTCCACCCTGGTCAACAGCCTCAAGGGCGTCTCCGCTCGATACCTGCGCCAAGAGTTCCCCGACCACATCCAGAAATACCTGTGGGGCAATCACTTCTGGTCACCGTCCTACTTCGCCGCCTCCGCAGGCGGAGCCCCACTCGCCATCGTCGCCGAGTACATCACCAACCAACAACGACCCGAACCCACACAAGAAGCGACCCCGCTACGCGCGATCGCGCAGTACAGAATCAGCTTCCTCCCGGCCCTGAAGGGCCAGGCTTCCTCTGATTAATCCGGTGAACAGGACCTGTCCCTCGCGCATCCGGTGATACTCGGGTGCGATAGGTTCTTTGACCTTCAGGATCAGGTCACCGCTGGCCCACACATCGTCGGCCGAGGAGAGGATCTGCGCGCCGGCGGCGAGGTAGTCCTCGTCCGGGATCGACGATCCGACCCCGGCCGACTCCTCGACGAACACCTCGTGCCCGTGTGACACGAGTTCATGCACACCTGCCGGAGTGATAGCGACTCGGTACTCGTGGTTCTTGATTTCCTTGGGAATGCTGATCTCACAAGACCCTCACTTCGATCTTTTGTTGGTTTGTCGAGACGGGTGGGGTTTCTCCGACCGTGGCCCACACACGGTGTGGGGACCGCGTGGCGGCGGGCGAGGGCTCAGCCCACGGCCTCGAGAAGAGCTTTGTGCCGCAACCGTTGCGCGGGCGTGCCGCCGGCGATGACGACCCCGGTCATCGTGGACTCTCGAAAGTAGCCCACCACGACACCGTCCGATGCCCACCCGGGGGCGAAGCCGCCCTCCAGGACCTCGATACGGTCTGCGTGGTCGGTGCGCCCGAAACCCTGGATCCTGACGTCGAATTGGTCGCTCCAGAAGGCCGGCAGCGGCGCAAACGGTGCCGGAGCCTCGGCGCCGCTGTCGGCGGGGCTCAGCCCGCGGAGCAAGGTGGTGGCGGCGCGCTGCGCGGTGTCGGCGGGAACGCACCAGTGTTCGACGCGACGCGGGGTGCTGTCGAATCTCGGATTCGGGAATCGAGCCACATCTCCGACCGCCACCACCTCGCCGCGCCCTTCGACGCGCATCAGGTTGTCGCAGAGGACGCCATCGGACAGGTCCAGGCCGTTCCCGTCCAGCCATTCGACGTTGGGCCGTGACCCGACTGCCTCGACCAGCACGTCGGCCTCGAGTTCGGTCCCGTCGTCGAGGATGACCGTACCCAGCGTCTCGAGATCCGATGGCCGTCCGATCAGGGCCGATACCGACCTGCCCAGCTCGAAGACCACGCCCTGCTCTTCGTGGAAGGTTTGCAGGGTGCGGGCGAGTTCGGAACCGAGCGGGCGCAGCATCGGTGCGATGAACGGCTCGACGACACTGACGCGGCATCCGGCGCGGCGGGCACTGGCGGCGACCTCGCAGCCGATGAAACCGCCGCCGACGACCACCACGGAGGCTCCCGTGGTCAGCTGCTCACGCAGTGCGATCGCATCGTCGAGGGTGCGTAGTACGTGCCGCTGCGAGCCGAAACCGTCGATCGGCAGTCGGCGGGGCCGCAGACCGGTGGCGACGACCAGACCGTCATAGGCGAGCGTGCGCCCGTTGGCGGTGTGCACGACTCGGTCCGCCAGCACGGCCCCGGTTACCTCGGTGCCCGTCACCCAGGACACGTCCTCGACGTGTGCGCGCCGGCGCAGGGCCACCCCCGGATAGTTGACCAGTTCGGTGGCGCTGAGTGCACTGGCGTCGGGGGCGACCAGGACGTTCTTCGACAGCGGTGGACGGTTGTAGGGCAAATGAGCCTCGGCGCCGACCACCGTGAGCTCACCCGACCAGCCGTGCACGCGTAGTTGCTCAGCGGCGCGCAGTCCGCCGAGGGAGCCGCCGACGATGACAATCCGTGGTGTCATCGGTTAATCGTCCACACGGATCGCCTGGACGGGGCACACGTCCGCGGCCTCTTCGACGGACGCGCGAAGGGATTCGTCGGGCGCCGGCTCCCAGACCAGCCTCCCGTCGTCGTCGAACTGAAATACCTTCGGTGCGCTGAAGATGCACTGTCCGTGGTCGGCGCACACTCCGGTGTCTACGGTGACTTTCATGATGGGGCCTCTCTTCCCTGAGCGGTCGGTGGCTGTACCGCGATGGGTACGGTCGTTGTCTTCTGCCGGGTGTTCCGGGGTGGTCAGGAGCCGGTGCGCTGGTGGCGTGCCCGGCTGTCGATGTGGTCGAGGAACGCCCGGAACAGGGGGGTCGTCGGGTCCTGTTCGGGATGCCACAGCACACCGAGCGCGAACGCGTGCGCAGGGGACTCGATGGCCTCGATCACCCCGTCCGGCACCGAGCGCGCACTGACCGTCAGCCCGGCGCCGAGCCGGCCGACGCCCTGGTGGTGTGCGGAGTACACGGTCGCGGTGTCGGACTGGTAGGCGCCCGCGGCGTCCGTGTCCGGGACGAGGGTGACCTCGTGCTTGCCGAACACACCGTCGTGGGCGGCGTGATCGTCGTGGGCCAGCGAGTCGGGCACGTGCTGGTCGAGTGTTCCGCCGAAGGCGACGTTGAGCAGCTGCATTCCGCGGCAGATGCCGAGGATGGGGATGTCGAGCTCGAGGGCGCGGCGGGCCACGGCGAGCTCGGCGAGGTCGCGCGCGGTGTCGGGTTCGGCCGTGGCGGCGTGGGCGGAGTGGCCGTAGGTTGCCGGGCCGATGTCACGTCCCCCGGCCAGGATGACCGCGTCGACGAGATCAAGTACCTGGTCTGGGTTTTCGGCCACGTCGCCGTCGGCCGGGAACAGCAGCGCAGTCCCCCCGGCGCGCCGGACGGCCTCGACGTAGGTGGTCGGCAGCATCGCGGTGGGGATGTTCTTCCACATACCGAAGTCCCCGTGTTCGACGCCGACGACGATGCCTACCTTCACGCGCCCGGAATTGGCGGAGTCCATGGTGGTCACCTCAGCCGATCGTGAAGGGGTCGCGGGTGGCGCCGGTCAGTTCGACCCAGACCGCCTTGGTTTCGGCGTATTCGAGGACCGCCTCGGGCCCGTTTTCTCGGCCCCATCCGCTGCTCTTGAAACCGCCGAACGGTACGCCCGGTCCGACCACGCGGTAGGCGTTGATCCACACGGTGCCGGCAGTGACCGCGGCTGCAACGCGGTGTGCGCGCTGCAGGTCACGGGTCCACACTCCGGCGGCCAGGCCGTACTGGGTGCCGTTGGCCAATTCGAGTGCTTCGTCCTCGGTCGAGAAGCGTGTCACAGCGAGTACCGGGCCGAAGACCTCTTCCTGCGCGATGGGCATGTCCGGCCGGACGTCGGTGAGCACGGTGGGTTCGACGAACAGTCCGCCGCGGCTATGTGATTGGCCACCGCCTGTGGCGACGGTGGCGCCGTCGGCGACCGCCTTGTCGATCATTCCGAGTACCGAGGCGAGCTGCGTGTCGTTCGCCACCGGTCCCATCTCGGTGGCCGGATCCGTCGGGTCGCCCAGCACGATGGTCTGCGCGCGGCGCACGATCAGCTCGACCAGCTCGTCGTGGATGGATTCGTGGACCAGCAGGCGTGAGCCGGCCAGGCAGGTCTGCCCGGTGGCGGCGAATACTCCGGCGATGACACCGTTGGCGGCGGCTTCCAGATCCGCGTCGGGGAACACCAATTGGGCGGACTTGCCGCCGAGTTCGAGCAGCACCCGGGTCATGTTCTGGAGGGCCGCGCGGCCGACCTGGACACCGACCGTGGTGGAACCGGTGAAGGCGATTTTGTCGATGCCGGGGTGGCCGGCGAGGGCCTTGCCGACCTCCGGTCCGGTGCCGGTCACGACGTTGAAGACACCCGCAGGGAAGCCCGCCTCGTCCATGCGCTGGGCGAATTCGAGGGTCGAGGCGGGAGTGTAGTCGGAGGGTTTGACGACGAGGGTGCAGCCGGCCGCGAGCGCGGGCGCGAGCTTCCACGCCAGCAGCATCAGGGGTGAGTTCCAGGGCAGGATGGCGCCGACGACACCGACCGGCTCGCGTCGGGTGTAGATGAAGAAGTTCGGGCGATCCGACGGCAGTGCGTCGCCGCCGAGTGTCTCGGCGATTCCGGCGTAGTACCGGTACCACTGGGGCAGATAGGCCATCTGGGCGGCCATTTCGCGTAACAGTTTGCCGTTGTCCGTGGTCTCGATAGCGCCGAGTGCGGCGGCATCGCGCTCGAGTAGATCCGCGAGGGTGCGCATCAACCGTGCGCGCTCGGCGCCGGTGGTGGTCGACCACGGCCCGGTGGTCAGGGCGGCGCGGGCGGCGGTGACGGCGCGGTCGACGTCGGCGGCGCCGCCGTCGGGGGCCGTCGACCACGGCTCCTGGGTGTAGGGGTTGGTGGTGGCGTAGCGGGCTCCGGTCCCGGCGGGGACCCAGTGCCCGTCGATGTACATCTGGTATTCGGGCAGACCTGTGGTGTCGATCGTGCTCATCGGTTTTCTCCTGGGTCAGTCGGTCGGCAACGAGAGCGCCGCGGCGTCGACGAGTGTCGATCGCAGGATGGTTTCGATCTCGGCGAAGTGTGGGGGTCCGGCGATGAGCGGCGGCGCCAGTTGGACCACGAGGTCCCCGCGCATGTCCGCGCGGCAGATCAGTCCCCGCCGATAGAGTTCGGGGGCCAGGAACGCCAGCAGCGCTTTGCCCTCGGCCGGCGAGAAGCGTTGCCTCGTCGCGGGGTCCTTGACCAGTTCGATCGCCCAGAAGTAGCCCGCCCCGCGCACGTCACCGACCAGGGCAATGTCGCGCAGCGACTCGAGCATTCCGCGCAACACTGGTTCGTTGGCGCGCACGTTTTCGAGCATCTTCTCGCTCTCCATCAGCTCGATGTTCGCCAGCGCGACCGCCGAGGCGACCGGGTGCCCACCGAAAGTGACACCGTGGGCGAACACGTTGTTGTCGGTGAGGAACGGCTCGATGACGCGGTCGGAGGCGATGACCGCCCCCATCGGTGCATAGGCGGAGGTGAGGCCCTTGGCTGTGGTGATGATGTCGGGCACGTAGTCGAACCGTTGGGCGCCGAACCACTCGCCCAGTCGTCCGAAGGCGCAGATGACCTCGTCGGAGATCAGCAGGACATCGTACTGGTCGCAGATCTGCCGCACGCGCTGGAAGTAGCCCTCCGGCGGGACGAAACAGCCTCCCGAATTCTGGACCGGTTCGAGGATCACCGCCGCGACGGTGTCCGGTCCCTCGAACTCGATTCTTTCCTGGATCGCCTCGGCGAGCGTATCGACCGCCTGCGGGTCCAGCCGGTAGACGTTGGTGTTTGTCACGTGGCTTCCGCCGATGGGCAGCGGCTCGAAAGGGGCCCTTGCCGTCGACAACGCGGTCGCCGCCAGTGCGCCCAAGGTGGTGCCGTGGTAGGCGGTGTTGCGGGAGATCACCTTGTACTTGCCGGCCTTGCCGCGAATCTTGTGGTACTGCCGGGCGAGCTTGAAGGCGGAGTCCACGGCCTCGCCGCCACCGCCGACGAAGAACACGCGGTTGAGATCCGCAGGCGCCAGGTCGGCGATCTTGGTCGCGAGCTCGATCGCGCGGGGATGAGCGAAGGACCACGTCGGGAAGAAGGCCAACTCGGTAGCCTGCTTGGCCGCAGCCTCGGCCAGCTCGGTGCGGCCGTGGCCGACGTTCACGCAGTAGAGCGAACTCAGGCCGTCGAGGTATCGGTTCCCGTGCTGGTCCCACACGTAGCAACCCTCGCCGCGGACGATGACCGGGACTTCGACCCCCTGCGCATACGCACCCATGTTGCTGAAATGCATCCACAGATGCCTGCTCGGGTCGGAATCGACGGTCTGCACGGGATTCGTACTCAACTCGACTACCTCCACTCTGACTCAGTCTCGGGGAATCTTGCCTTCTAACCTCTGACATTATAGGTTAGATATATGAATGTCAACGAAGGAGCGACCTCATGAAGCAGATACGCAGCCGGAACTTCATCGGCGGACAGTGGGTCGACCCCGCCGACGGCGCACGAGCGCCGATCACGAATCCGGCAACGGGCACGGTCCTCGGCGAGGTGGCAGCGAGTTCCCGCGTCGACGTCGACCACGCGGTCGAGGCCGCCGAAACCGGCTGGCAGACCTGGCGGGAGACGACCCCGCGGGAGCGCTCGGAGTACCTCTTCGCCCTCGCCGACGCGATGGCCGCACACAGGAGCGAGTTGGCCGATCTCGAATCGGCGAATGTAGGCAAGCCCATCCTGAATGCCCGCGGCGAGGTCGACGAGGCGATCGACGGCCTGCGCTTCTTCGCAGGTGCGATACGCAGCTCAGAAGGACTGGCGTCCAATGAATTCCGCCGGGGTGCCACCTCGATTGTGCGCCGGGAACCCGTCGGGGCGGTAGGCCTGATCACGGCGTGGAACTTCCCACTGATGGGTGCGATCTGGAAGACCGGTGCCGCACTCGCCGCGGGTAACGTGTGCGTGCTCAAACCCGCCGAGCAGACCCCGTTGACGGCACTGGCCCTCGCCGACCTGGCGGCCCCGATCCTGCCGCCCGGAGTCCTCAACGTCATTACCGGACAGGGCGATCCGGTCGGCTCCGCGCTCTCCCAGCATCCCAAGATTCGCATGGTGTCGGTCACCGGCGCCGTCGCCACCGGAAAGGCGGTGGCCGCCGCGGCGGCCCACACCCTCAAAAGGGTGCATCTCGAGTTGGGGGGGAACTGTCCCGCCATCGTGTTCGGTGACGCCGATCTCGATGCGGTGGTCGCCGGCATTCGTCATGCCGCCACGGTCAATTCCGGCCAGGTCTGCCTGTCCGCGTCGCGGCTTCTGGTGGCGAAGTCCTGCTACGACGATTTTCTCGATCGCCTCGTGCCCGCGTTCGAGTCGGTCCAAGTTGGCGCACCCGAGGAGGGCGAGCACATCGAGATGGGGCCGCTCGCCTATCGCGGGCACCGCGACCGGGTTGTCGACTACATCCACAGCGCCCAGAACGCGAAGATCCTGACCGGGCACCTCGACCCGGACACCGACAGCAATTTCGTTACCCCGACAGTGATCACCGGCGTCGAGCAGGGTGACACGATCGTTCAGGAGGAGATCTTCGGGCCGGTCGTGACCGTGCAACCGTTCGACACCGACGCCCAGGCGGTCGAATGGGCGAACGGCACCCCCTTCGGGCTGGCCGCGTCGCTGTGGACCCGCGACCTGAACCGGGCGATGAACACCGCCCCGCGCCTCGAATGCGGCACCGTCTGGATGAACGACCACCTGTCGATGCTTCCCGAGATGCCGCACGGCGGGCTCAAGGACTCCGGCTACGGCATCGAAGGCTCGAGCTACGGCATCGACGAGTTCACCCAGGTCAAACACCTGTGGATCAAGCACGGTTGAGCCCTGAGACCCGATGTCCCGGCGCAGCACTCGCGGCGCCGGAACATTCGTACAGACCGGTCTCGATGCCGAATGCACGGGCACTCGGGGCTTGCGAAACAGGAAACAAAAGCCTAACATCTAATGTCAGATGTTAAATTAACCACCCAGGGTTCGACCCTGGGTTCCCGTGCCGCACGCACCATCGACCGAATCCTCTTGATGGGGTGCGGCGCAGCACACTATCTTTGAGACCCGGAGGCCAAAGTATGCCCACCCCCCGCGAACACACGACCCCACTCGAGCTGGCGCTCAGCGATCCCGCCCGCGAATCCGAACTGGATCGGTGTCGGCAGCTGTTCGACGAACGCGGTGTCACGCACGTGCATTGCCAGTACGTGAGTGTGCAGGGCCGCGTCCTCGGAAAGGTGATGCCGGCCAAATACTTCCTCGACACTGCGGCCCGCAAGGGCGTGCCGTTCGGCTACGCCGCCGCCGGCGGCCTGCAGGCGAGCCTGGCCGGTGAGCTGCTCGGACCAGGTGGTATCAGCACCCGGGAGGGCTTGCTGGTGCCCGACCTGGGCACGGCGCAGATCCTGCCGTGGGACCGGAGCGTGGCACGAGTGTTCTGCGACCACTACCGCTCGCTGCGTGAGGAGGTCGGGCCTGGAGAGCCGGAGGAGGCCGACGCTCGCGGCAACCTCAAGCGCGTCATCGCCGCCTTCCGGGAAGAGACGGGGCTCGAACTCCGGACCGGGTGCGAACCGGAGATGAGCTGGTTCAGCGGTCCGGACGCCATCGACCGCTCCGCCTCCTTCTTCCCCGAGTGGGTGGGCCCGTCCTACCACCTCGAGCACATCGCGGAAATGATGCCGATCCTCAAGCGCATCACGCAGTACGCTCAGGAACTGGGCTTCGAGATGATCCAGTCCGACTACGAAGACCCTGGTCAGCTCGAGTGCAATTTCCTCTACGACAACGCCCTCGCGACGGCCGACCGACTGATCACCTACCGGCAAATCTGCATGGCGGTGGCCAAGGAGTTCGGTGTTCTGGCCACCTTCATGCCCAAGCCGGTCCCCGGAATCATGGCCAACGGCTGCCACCACCATGCGAGCCTGTGGCGGGGCGAGGAAAACGTGTTCGCGGACGACGACGATCTCACCGAACTGGGACGCCACGCGCTCGGCGGCCTGCTCGAGCACACCCGCGGAATGACCGCGGTGTTCGCGTCGACGACCAACTCCTATGCCCGCTTCTGGGACGTTGGACTGTTCGCCCCGGCGGTCACCAACTGGGGATACGACAACCGCACGACCAACTATCGCGTGCTGCCCGGACGCGTCGAAGTCCGGTCCCCCGACGCAGCCGTCAATCCCTATCTGTCCCACGCCGCGCTGATCGGCGCGATGGCCGATGGCATCCGTCGCAACGTCGACCCCGGCAAACCCGAACTCGGCAACGCCTACGCACCCTCCGGCGACGATGCTCCCTCAACCTTCGCGCCGCCGCCGCTGACGTTGTCCGAAGCCCTCGACGCCCTCGAGGAAGACAAGGCGGTCCGCTCCGTTCTGCCCGGGTCGCTCTACGACACCTTCACCTCTTGCAAGCGTGACGAATGCAACCGGCGCTCGGGCGCGATCACCGACTGGGACTTCAACACCTACCTGCGTTACACCCCGTAACTCATCATGTCGGACCCCGCCCCAGGGCGGGGTCCGATCCTCCATGCCGGTATCACCTTCAGAAGGATCCTTACCGTGAGCGATCTCGAACTCATTCAATCCGGAACTCTCGTCCTGTGCTCGACGGACATCGCCGCTCCCCCAATGACATCGGTCGTCGATGGCGTGCGAGTCGGCTACGAACCCGACCTCGGCCGTGCGCTGGCCGACTACCTGGGCCTCGACCTGCAGTGGGTCGACGTACGTCGGTGGTCCGATTTCGTGCCGACCCTGACCGAACGGCGGTGCGATGCAATCTTGTGTAACCAGGCCATCACTGCCGACCGCGAGAAGATTGTCGACTTCACCATCCCCTACGGACGGTTCGACGAGGGAGTGGTCGTCCGGAGCGACAGCCCCGTCCGCTCGGCCGCCGACCTCGTCGGCCGCAAGGTCGGAGCCATCACGGGCACCACCAACATTGCACTGGCAGCATCATTCGCCGGCGCCGAGGTCGTCCAATTCGGTTCCGGTGACGATGCATTCCACGAAATGGCCGACGCCGCCATCGACGGCACCATCGATGCGTTCGTCGACGACGAAATCGTCCTACCGGCACTCGAAGCCACCGGCAAGCTGCGGGTCGCATTCATCGCACCCACAGGAAACCCGTACGGCATTGCGGTGCGCAAGGATTCAGATGCTTTGCGCAACAGTCTGAACGGGGCGATCCAGCATCTGATCGCAGACGGCACGCTCGCCGAAATCTGGAACAACACCTTCCCCAACAAAGCATTCCCCTTGTGAAGCTGCCGTCGCCCTCCCGGCACGGTATCAACCGCCCGTGAAGGCGGGCGGCGGACGCCGACATCTGCACCGGGGCGGCGGCCGCCGCCCCGACCGGCCACAAGCTGACCGCCGCCCGACTGTAGCGACCGGCGCCGGCCGATCCCGCGCACTTCGAATGAACACACTCCCGAGACAGCTGGTTTCCCATGCCTGAACCGCCCACCAAGACCCGCAACTTCCGTCCCGACCCCAAATCCAGCAGAAGCCATCTCGCCGACACAACCGCCGCCGACGACGAGCACCCCGCAGCGTACCGACTCCCCCGCAGACAACGTCTGCGCGACAAACTCCGCACGGAAAAACACTCCCGCATACCGCGAGAGGCCGACCAGCTGATTCGCCTTGCATTGACCTGGCTCCCGTACGGAGGCCCGCCGGCGGATGAAATCATGGTTCAGTTCGGGATGACCGCAGCCCGCTTCTCCGAAGCCCTCCGACAGGCGACATACCTGTCAGACTGCGATCCCAGTATCGCCTGCCGAATACACACTGCCTACTTCGCACGCCCAACGATCCGATAAGCACATGCCACGCAACGCAGCAAGCAAGGACCCTGCCACCCCCGTGCGTGAGTCTCAGACGAGTCGCTACGGCGGGCGCTGCGGTGACCGTAGTAGACGCGATCTCGACATCTAACAATGTTATCCCACATCCTAATTCGACATCATCCACATGTCACCGATCATCTCGAGCCGGTTTCGAGAGATGATCCTCGATCGATGCCGGCCTGGCACCGAATGAGATGCGCTTCCGCCGGCGACTGGGATGGAGCGAACTGGGCTGAGCCGCCTCTTGCTCGACCGACTGACGCAAGTATCTTCCAAGTCACGTCAGGAAGGTGCATCTGATGCGCAACGTCGGCGTGACGGCCTCTTGGCGAAGCGTGGCCCGTATCGACGGTAGCGGCAGCAGGCTCGAGCGCGCGCCTCTCATCCAATTTTGGCCCGGGATCGGATTCGGACCCCTATTTCTGCGCATTCGACGCTGTGATGCCCGTTTCGAGCGGATCTTCGGTCGGTGTGCCCGATGTTCGGCGCTGTGGGGCGGTGAATCTGGCGAACCCGTGCCTGATAACCGGTCATTTTCGGTGGGTGGTCGAGGTCGGCTACCGGGATCCGTGCATTCCGGCGGCGGGGCGGAGCAGTCATCTGCCCGGTCCCGTGGCGGCCAGAGATGCTGCGTAGCGCGTGGCGGAGTGGGTGCTGCGCCGCCGCCGTCGAGGTCGGCGTTCGGGTTCGGGTTCGTCGAGGAACCGACCCCAGGAATCGAGAACCTCCCGCCGGGTGACCCAGTCGTGAAGATTGAGGATGTTCAGCCAGTATCCGCGGTGAGGCGGTTGCGTTTGAGGTCGGCGAACAGGCTCTCGATCCCGACCCTGCGGTGATACGACGCCTCCCATACGAGGGTGCCGCGCTGGAACGGCATCCGCAGGTCCGGGTAGTCCGCGTCGGACAATGTGATGGTGCACCCGCAGCCGCACGGGGTGCCCGGTGTGCGGGATGTCGTCGGCATGCTGTGCGAGTCGCGCACGCACGCCGACGTCCATCGTGGTGTCGCTACTCCCGGGGCCGGGGTGTGTGCCGCGAGCGCTGGAGCGGTGCAGGTCGTAGATGGTGGTGTAGCCGAGCTCCCAGACGGGCAGGGCGAACGTGTCGTTGGTGACGTAGTTGTAGGCGCGGTCGGCGATGAGATGGCGCGGCTTGCCGATGGTGTCGCCGAGCGCCTGAACGGCGAGCAGGCCACTGATGCCCTTGTGTGCCCAACGTGGTGACGATCGTTCTGAAATGACGCAGACGCGCTTTTCACGGTCACACAGCACAACTCATCACTGACGCGGAGATGGTCACGTCAGCGTCGAATCTTCGCAGGATCAAGTGTGGGCACTTCTGTAACGGGAGATAAGCGGGACATAAATAGGTTGCGCAAACCTGGGCCATCGGCCGCTTGCCACGGTAGGTTTTCGGGCAACAACCATTCTTCCCATCCCAGTCAGCGAATCCCGAACCGAGTCATTCGCGGAACCCGACGAGTGCCCGGTGTCGATGACCCTGGGTTTGGTCGCCGTGTCTCGCAGTCACGCGCCCGGAGCGGGATATCTCGCAATGGGCCCGTCAGTCGCGATCTCGCCCTAGTTGAGGAGCCACATGCTCTCTTGCACAGCTAAATCCGGACTCGTCACCGGCGCTTCCGGTGGTCTCGGCCGGGCAACAGTGCTGGCGCTGGCCGCCCACGGCGCCAATGTCATCGCCCTGAGCCGCAACGCCGACACCTTGCAGGAAACCGCGCGAATGGCCCGGGGTCTGCAAGGGACCGTCGTCGCCTTACAGGCCGATGTCACGGACGAACCGAGCGTGGTCGACGCCCTCACACAGGTCGAGACCAGCTTCGGAACGCTCGACTTCGTGGTCAACAATGCCGGACGTCAGATCGAACGGAACTTTCTGGAGACCACAAACGAGGACTGGGACGCCGTCGATCTGACGAACGTGCGCGGCCCCTTCTGGGTGTGCAAACATGCCGCAGCCGCGATGCTGCGACACGGACGCGGAGGAAGCATCGTCAACATCGCCTCCGTCCTGTCGGTGAGCGCAGACCCGATGCTGACCGCATATACCGCCAGCAAGCATGCGGTTCTCGGACTCACTCGCAGTATCGCCGTCACGCGCCAACTGGCGCGCGCCGGAATCCGCGCCAACGCAGTGCTTCCCGGTGACATGAACACCCCGATGGTCCAGCAGTACTTTGCTGCCCATGCCGACCCTGAGCTGGCACGGCAGGAAATTGCCTCCGCCTATCCAGTGGAGCGGATCGCCGAACCCGCGGAAGTCGCCAATGTGGTGCGGTTCCTCGTCTCGGACGACGCGTCGTTCGTCAACGGTGCGGCCATCGTCGTCGACGGCGGACTCGGCGCGGCGCTGTACACGAACTGACCCCGCGGCATATAGGGAGCTGTTCTACCGTGGAGCTGTTTCTACGTTTGTGAGTGCGGATCCCGCTCCGGCCCCGTCAAGAGGTGGGCTTGCTGTAGTCGGCGGTGTGCCAGGTAATCGGGCTCATTCGGAGCAGTACGGCCTTGTCGTTGTACGACTCTGCAAGGTAGGCCTCGGCCTCGTCGGGCCCGAGATACCGGTGCGCGATCGGGCGGACATCCTCGCGTGTCGTTGCGTCGACGATCGTGGCCGGTCCCTCGGCGCTGACGTATCGATACGGCGGCTTTTCGTCCTGGACGACCAGGCTGAGGCGACCGCTTGCGCGGACCAGTCGTTCCTTGACGGTTCCGCGTTCTGTCCACACCAGGAGGTCCCCCGACTCGTCGAGTCGGTACCAGACTGGCACCGCCAGGGTCGCCGCGCCGTCTCGGGCGACAGCAATCACCGCCACGTGCTTCTCGCTGAGGAACCGACGCCGTTCCTCGGCATCCATCCAAAGTTAGACATCGCTCTCCTATTCCATTAAAGGATAGTTTCATTTACCTTACACATATGATGGTGGAACAACCGCAGCGCATGGGCACCTCACTGCTCCCCGTTGTCGCGATGGTGTTCGGCATGCTGTCCGTCGTGACGTTCTGGATGCCGGGAGTCGGCGTCGTCCTGGGGGTCGGTGGACTCGCCGCCGGCCTTCTGGGCACCGCAGCCCACTCCGCAAATGATGACGAGTCCGCGTCGCTGTGGGCCCTCCTCGGCATCCTCGTCGCAACCCTCGGTCTCACCACCAGCGCGATCGCGGTGCTGGCGGGGGCGTCACCCCCGTAGCGGGACCGCAACCGATCCACATCTTCAGCGGACACAATGACTGGCCATATTTGGCAGATGTCTTACCATGTAATGGAGCGGGCACGGCAACGCACGAGGAGGCAATGGTGAGGGACTTCAGGCCGGTACGGAGCCGAAGCGCGGGCGGTGACGTCATGCACCAGATCATCGACCGCATCAAGTCCGGTGAGCTGCGCGAAGGCGATGTCCTCCCCGGGGAGCGGGTGCTCGCCGCACAGATGGACGTCTCGCGTCCGACGGTCAGCAGCGCGATCTCCAAGCTCGTCGAGGCGGGCATCCTCCGCAGCCGCCCGGGCCGGCACGGCAACCCCGAGGTGATCTCGATCTGGATTCCCGAGGGCCTCGAGAATTTGCCGGAGGCCAACCCTCTCCAGGCGGACGAGATCTTCCGCATCCTGGAGGCGCGCAAGACCCTCGAGCCGCGCGTGGCGCAACTGGCCGCCGTGCGCGCTACGGACGAGCACTACCAGCTGATGCAGCACTCGATTGATCTACTGCGCGCCCACAAGGACAACCTCAGCCGGGCAGCTCAGGCCGAACTGCTGTTCCACCGGACCATCTGGCGCGCCGCGGGCAACCCGTCCCTCGAGGCGATGATGAAGGGACTCGAAAAGGAGCTCGCCCCCGTCCACGACATGATGCTGCGCACCCCGGAAGACTACGAATGCGGGGTGGAGTTGCACGAAGCGACGCTGGCAGCGCTCAAGCGGGGCGACCCAGTGGAGATCGAGCAGGAGATGTACCGGCATCTCGGCCATTTCGAGAGCATCGTCGCGGACGTCCTCCAGCGCACCCCGCACCGGCAGCTGCCGGCCTTCCTCACCGCCGGCGTCCACTGACCCACTCCCCCTTTTTCCCTTTCCTGAGGCGGATGATCTGACGATCATCCGCCTCAGTTGCATCTATCTTGCCAAAAATGGCCAAGTTAATTATCCTCTTAGGTGTGATCGGCGTCTCGGCGCCGCGTGAGTGAACTGACGAGCGAATGCGCGACCTGCGGTTGCCGCTCCGGTACGACCCAAGGCCCGCGTGGCCGGGAGGAGATATCCCGATGACAATCGGCGATGGGACACCTACACCTTCGGATCGGGCGGATGTCCTGATCATCGGCGCCGGCCCATCCGGCGGTGTCGTGGCCGAGCACATGGCCCGGCACGGGTTCACGGTGGTCTGCCTGGAGCAGGGCCGCTGGGTCAATAGCGGCGAGTTTCCTGCCGTCAAGCCGGAATGGGAGTTGCTGGCGCAGAAGCAGTGGTACCCCGAACCGAACGTGCGCGGCAACGCCGAGGACTATCCGACGAACGTGTCCGAGTCGGACGTCTCTCCGGTGATGTTCGCGGGCGTCGGTGGCAGCACGCTGATCTACAGCGCGCACTGGATGCGCCTGCTGCCCTCCGACTTTCGGGTCAAGACCCTCAACGGTGTCGCCGACGACTGGCCGATCACCTACGAGGACCTCGCCCCGTACTACGACCGGATGGACGCCGCCGTCGGCCTCGCCGGACTCGAGGGCGACCCGATGTACCCCGACGGGATGGTGCCGCCGCTGCCGCCGCATCCGATCGGCAAGATCGGGCGGATCGCGGCTCGCGGGATGAACAAGCTGGGCTGGCACTGGTGGCCCTCCCCCAACGCGATTGCCTCCCAGAAGCATGGTGAGTTCGCGCGCTGCGCCCGGTGGGGCACCTGTGAGACCGGTTGTCCGGAGGGGGCGAAGTCGTCCTTCGATCTCACCCACTGGCCGACCGCCATCCGGCACGGCGCCCGGCTGATCACCGGCGCCCGGGTCTCCACCATCACCGTCGACGCCGAGGGGCGCGCGGACGGCGCCGTCTACGTCGACGCCGCCGGCCGCGAACACCGGCAGAAGGCCCGACTTGTCGTCGTCGCCGCGAACGGTATCGGCACCCCACGACTGTTGCTGCTCTCCGCGCACGGCGGCGCCCCGAACGGGCTGGCGAACTCGTCCGGTCTAGTCGGCAAGCGGCTGATGCTGCATCCCAACGCAGAGGTCACCGGCATCTATGACGAGCCGCTCGACAGCTGGCTGGGACCGGCCGGGCAGGCCATTCACTCGCTCGAGTTCTACGAGACCGACGCATCCCGCGGCTTCGTCGGCGGCGCGAAGTGGCAGGTCATGCCCATCGGCGGGCCGCTGCGCGCACTGTCGCTGCACGACCGGCGTCCGTTCGCCGAGAAATGGGGGCCGGCGGTGCACGACCGTATGGACGAAACGCTCGGCCGGGGCCTGCAGTGGGGCATCAACTCGCAGGACATGCCGGAGGAGAGCAACCACGTCGATCTCGACCCGACGCTCACCGACTCGAACGGCATCCCGGCTCCCCGTGTGCGCTACCGGTTGTCGGAGAACACCAAGAAGCTTCTGCAGTTCAATCTCGAACGCGCCGTCGAGGCGCATGAGGCCGCCGGAGCGGTCCGCACGGTGGCGACCGACCTGTGGCCGGAGCAGCCCGGACATCTGCTGGGCACGGCCACGATGGGCACCGATCCCGCCACGTCGGTGGTCAACGAGTGGAACATCGCGCACGACGTGCCGAACCTGGCGATCGTCGACGGCAGCGTGATGCCCACCTCGGGTGCGGTCAACCCGACCGCGACCATCACGGCACTAGCGCTGCGTGCCGCCGAACACCTCACGAACAACGCACGCTGGCAGGAGATTTCCGAATGACACACCTGAGCGAGCAGGAACGGCAGACGCTCTGGCGCGTCGCCGACGTCCTCATCCCCGCCACGGCGACCCGGCCCGGCCTCCGCGACGCCGACCCCGACGGGATCTGGCTCGAGCGGGCCCTGACCGCACGCGCGGACCTGGTCGGTGCGCTGCAGACGGAGCTGACACAACTGGAGACGGTCCCCGACCTCGAACCGGCAGTCATCGACCTGCACGAGAGCGACCGGGCGCGGTTCGAGGTGCTGGCGACCGCGGTCAGTGGCGCCTACTACCTCGTGCCCGCGGTCCGAGAGCTGATCGGCTACCCCGGTCAGCACCGCAACCCGCCGCGCCTGGAGGACGCCGCCGAGGAACTCTCCGACGAGGTCTTCGAGGCAGCGATGAACTACCCCGGCTCCTACCGACCGACACCTCGATAGCCCCGTCACCCCAGACCTGCCTGAAAAGAAAAGGACCTCACCCATGACCCTCTCCACGATCGGATCCGATCAGCGTTCGGTGCTGCGCACGCTCGCCGGACGAGTGACCGGCAACTTCATCGACGGTCGCTGGACCCCGTCGAGCTCGCCCGACACCATCACGGTGCTCGACCCGTCCACCGGCCGCGAAATCGGCACGGTCCCGGCCTCGTCCGCTGCCGACATCGACGCTGCGGTGGCCGCCGCCCGCACCGCGCAGCCCGGGTGGGCGGCCCTCACCCCCGCGGCCCGCTCGAAGTTCCTGCTCGACATCGCCACCCTGACCGAGGAACTGCTCGAGGAAATCTCGATCATCGAGGCAGTCGATGCAGGCAAGCCGATCACCGCGGTCCGGGACGAGGAACTGCCCGGGGTGATCGACGCGATGCGGTTCTTCGCAGGCGCCGCCCGCACCCTGCCGGCCCCCTCCAGTGGTGACTACCTCGAGGGTGTCTCCTCGATCATGCGCCGCGAACCGGTCGGCGTCGCCGCCGGCATCACACCGTGGAACTACCCGCTGCTGCAGGCGGTCGCCAAGGTGTTCCCGGCCCTCGCCACCGGCAACACGTACGTCCTCAAGCCCGCCGAGACCACTCCGTACTCGACCGCGTGGCTCGCCGAGATCGTCGCCCGCGTTCTCCCGGACGGGGTGTTCAACGTGGTCTTCGGCACCGGCGCCGTCGCCGGTGACGCCCTCGCCCGGCACCCGAAGGTCGACGTGGTCTCGTTCACCGGTTCCATCGAGACGGGCCGCAAGGTCGGAATCGCGGCCGCCGACGGCGTCAAGAAGGCCATCATGGAGCTCGGCGGCAACTCCCCGGTCATCGTGTTCGGCGACGCCGACCTCGAATCCGCGCTCGACGCGATCGCGATCGGCGGGCTGTACAACACCGGCCAGGAGTGCATGTCCGCAAGCCGGGTCATCGTGCACGCGTCCCTGCTGGATGCATTCGTCGACGGACTGAAGGCGCGGTGCAGCCGCGAAAAGCTCGGCGACGTCCTCGACCCCACCACCACCATCGGGCCCCTGAACTCCGCCCAGCAGCGCGACCGGGTACTCGCCAAGATCGAGGCCCGCACCTCCGGCGCCCGCGTGGTCGCGGGCGGCGAGAACTGCGAGGGTGACGGGTTCTTCTTCCCCCCGACGATCGTCGTCGGAGTCGCCGATGACGAAGAACTGGTCCAGGAGGAAATCTTCGGCCCGGTGTTCACCGTGCAGACCTTCGAGACCGAAGAGCAGGCGATCGCGCTGGCCAACGGCACCCGGTACGGACTGGCGTCGTCGGTGTTCACCAGCAACGTCGGCACCGCCACCCGCGTCCAGAACGCCCTGAACTTCGGCACCGTGTGGGTCAACAACCACCTGGTCTTCGCCGCGGACCTGCCCGTCAGCGGATTCGGGGCCTCGGGCATCGGCACCGAGAACGCCGAGGCCGGACTGCTCGAGTACACCCGCCTCAAGCACGTCATGGTGGACAACCGCTGACCGGCCCACCGCGACCCCGACCCCACCCCTCCCCTGTCCGGAAGAACGAAGGAATCACTGTGGCGCAACATATCTGGGACCGCCCCGCGCAGTACATCGGTGGCCGCTACCGTGACGGCAAGTCCGCCGACACGTTCGACGTACTCGACCCGTCCACCGGTCGGACCGTCGTCACCGGCCCCCTCGCGTCGACCGAGGACGTCGACGACGCCGTCACCGCCGCCGCCGGCGCCCTACCGGACTGGGCCGGCGCCACCCCGGCCCACCGCTCCGAGGTGATGACCCGGTGGGCCCGCGAACTCGAGACGATCGCCGATCAGCTCGCGACCGTCGAGTCGGCGCAGGCCGGTAAACCGATCAAGCTGACCACCGAGTTCGACGTGCCGGGCAGCATCGACAACGTCACCTTCTTCGCCGGCGCGGCACGCAACCTCGAGGGCAAAGCCTCGGGCGAGTACTCGGGCGATCACACCTCGAGCATCCGCCGCGAACCGATCGGCGTCGTCGGATCGATCGCCCCGTGGAACTACCCGCTGCAGATGGCCGCGTGGAAGATCCTGCCCGCGGTGGCCGCCGGAAACACCATCGTCCTCAAACCCGCCGAGATCACCCCGCTGACCTCGTTGCTGTTCGCCGAGGCCGCCACCCGCGCCGGGATTCCGGACGGCGTGATCAACGTGATCACCGGCAAGGGCACCACCGCCGGCAGCGCCCTGGTGACCCACCGCAATGTCAGCATGGTCTCGTTCACCGGCTCCACCCCGGTCGGACACAGCATCGCCGCCGCCGCGGCCGGCAAGCGACTGCACCTGGAACTGGGCGGCAAGGCCCCGTTCGTCGTCTTCGACGACGCCGACCTCGAGGCCGCCATTCAGGGGGCGGTGGCCGCGTCGCTGATCAACACCGGCCAGGACTGCACCGCCGCGACCCGCGCGTACGTGCAGCGTCCGCTGTTCGACCGGTTCGTCGACGGTGTCGCTGCCGTGATGGACACCGTCCGGCTGGGGCCGACCTCCGATCCGGCCACCGATCAGGGGCCGCTGGTCTCGCGCCGCCAGCAGGAGCACGTCGCAGGGTTTGTCGACCGCGCCCGCGCCGGCGGTGCCACGATCGTACGGGGCGGAACAATCCCGGGTGGCGACCTCGCCGACGGCTTCTACTACGA
The DNA here is from genome assembly GCF_900105905.1 of Rhodococcus koreensis. Taxonomy (GTDB): domain Bacteria; phylum Actinomycetota; class Actinomycetes; order Mycobacteriales; family Mycobacteriaceae; genus Rhodococcus_F; species Rhodococcus_F koreensis. Next base: position 888,457 of record NZ_FNSV01000005.1, read on the forward strand.
GCCCACCCTGGTCGTCGGCGCCGCGCAGGACAGCGAGATCGTGCAGCAGGAGATCTTCGGCCCGGTCCTGGTCGTGCTCCCCTTCGATCACGACGACGAGGGCATCGCGCTGGCCAACGACACCCCGTTCGGTCTGGCCGCGTCGGCGTGGACCCGGGACCTGTACCGGGCGCAACGCGCCACCCGCGATATCGCCGCCGGGTGCGTGTGGGTCAACGACCACATCCCGATCATCAGCGAGATGCCGCACGGCGGATACAAGCAGTCCGGCTACGGCAAGGACATGTCGACCTACTCGCTCGACGAGTACACCAACATCAAGCATGTGATGTCGGATATCACCGGCGTCGCCCGCAAGGACTGGCACCGGACGATCTTCGGTGACCGGTAAGTCCGTCTGCCCACCGGACACCGAAAGACAACATCAGCGCGCGTCGGTAGCGCCGAAAGAAGAGAGCGAACAATGCGATTCAGCCGCGTACTCAATGTGGTCAACTGCCACGCGGAAGGCGAGGTCGGCAACGTCGTCGTCGGGGGCATCGGCGACGTTCCCGGCCAGACGATGTTCGACAAGCGCGTCTACCTCGAGGAGAACCTCGATCAGATCCGCCAGCTGATCCTGTTCGAGCCCCGCGGTGCGGCGGTGCAGAACGCCAACATCATCCTGCCGTCCAACCACCCCGACGCCCCCCTCGGCTACGTCATCCTCGAGTCGACGGAGTACCCGGCGATGTCCGGGTCGAACACCATGTGCGTGGCAACCGTGCTGCTCGAGACGGGGATGCTGCCGATGACCGAGCCGGTCACCGAGGTGGTCCTCGAGTCCCCGGCCGGCCTGATCAAGGTGCAGTGCGAATGTAAGGACGGCAAGGTCGAAAACGTTCGGCTCACCAACCAGCCGGCCTTCGTCTACCACACCCAGGTGCCCCTCGAAGTCCCCGATCTGGGCAAGCTCACCGTCGACATCGCCTACGGCGGAATGACTTACGTCGTCGTCGACGCCGCCGAAGCAGGTTTCGACCTGGTGCCCTCCGAGGCCCGCGCCCTGTGCGAACTCGGCCAGCGCATCAAGAAGGCCGGCGCCGAACAGTACGAGGTCAAGCACCCCGAAAACCCGGAGATCCCCGGCATCACCCAGACGGTCTTCACCGGGCAGCTGTCCCGACAGACCGACGAGAGCGGCGAGTATCTGACGTCGAAGAACGCCGTCGTCGTCTCCCCCGGCCGGATCGACCGGTCCCCGTGCGGCACCGGCACCTCGGCACGAGTGGCGGTCCTGCACGCCCGCGGCGACCTCGCCGTCGGCGAGCGGTTCGTCCACGAATCGCTGATCGGCACCAAGTTCGACTCCCGCGTGGAGTCCGTGACCACCATCGGCGGGTACGACGCGGTCATCCCCAGCGTCGCCGGACGGGCCTGGATCACCGGCACCACCCAGCTCGGACTCGACCCCAGCGATCCCTTCCCGAACGGATACACCCTGGGCGACACCTGGCTCACTGCGCTCTGAACAAACGAACACAGAACACCGAACGAGACTGCACGCCCCCACATTTGGGAGCGTGCAGTCTCGCTCTCTCGCAGCCCCACCCCTGTCACACAATGTTTACCGCAACGTATTGCCAAAAATGGCCAGTTGAATTAACCTTAATGGCACAGTGACATGCATCACTGAGAGGTCGAGTTGAAGTCGATCCGCACACTGCGTCGATCTTCGATTCACTCGGTCGGTCCCCATCCCCGGAGGAAACATGCTAGAGACGCGCGATACGGGTAACAGCCGCGAAGTCGCCCCCCATGGAGATGACGAGCATCTCCGCGCCCTCGGTTACGAACCGAAGTTCGAGCGCAAGATGAACCTGTGGGCGAACTTCGCCCTCGGCTTCATCTACCTGTCCCCGATGGTCGGCGTGGTCTCGATCTTCGCGCTGGGAATCTCCACTGCCGGACCGCCGGCGGTGTTCTGGATCTTCATCGTCGGCTTCGGACAGCTGCTGGTCGCACTGGTCTTCGGTGAGGTCGTCTCCCAGTTCCCGCTCGCGGGCGGCCTGTATCAATGGGCGCGCCGGCTCTGGAACGGCCAGTACGCCTGGCTGATGTCGTGGGTCTACATCTGCGCCATCACCATCGGCATCACCACCACCGCCATGTTCAGCTCCGACTTCATCGCAAGTTTGCTATTCGGCACCGCGGACGAGCCGTCGGTCTCGGCCACGGGACTGCAGAAACTGATCATCACCCTGTCGGTGCTGACCGTCTGCCTGCTGTTCAACCTGACCGGCACCAAGACCCTCGCCCGGATCTCCGTCGTCGGCCTGACCGCCGAACTCATCGGCGTCGTCGCGATCGGCCTGTACCTGCTCATCTTCCAGCGCAAGCAGCCCTTCTCGGTCTTCTTCGACACCATGGGCGCCGGTGGCGGGCAGAGCTACATCTACGCCTTCATCGGGGCATCACTGGTGGGCCTGTACATGTTCTACGGCTTCGAGGCCTGCGGCGAGGTCGCCGAGGAGACCCCCAACCCGGCCCGCGCCATACCCCGCGCGATGGCGTTGACGGTTCTCGTCGGCGGCGGTGCCGCCCTGCTCGCCTTCTCCGGATTCGTCCTCGCCTGCCCGGATCTGGCAGCCGTCGTGGCCGGGGAGGACGCCAACCCCATCCCGACGATCCTGCAGGGCAGCCTCGGCACGGTCGGTTCCAAGGCGTTCCTCGTCATCGCACTGACCTCCTTCCTCGCCGGTGTCATGGGCCAGCAGACTGCCGTCAGCCGCCTGGTGTACTCATTCGCCCGCGACGACATGTTCCCCGGCAGCCACTTCTTCGCCCGCACTTCGTCGAGCCACATCCCGGTCAACGCCCTGCTGGGCATCAACGTTGCACCGGTGCTGCTCACCGTCTTCGTGTACTTCTTCCCCGACTCCCTGTTCCGGATCGCCGCATTCCAGGTCATCGCCGCCTACTTCGCCTTCCAGATGGTGGTCCTCGCCGCGCTGCGGATGCGATTCAAGGGCTGGAAGCCCGGCGGTCCGTGGACCCTCGGCAAACTCGGCGTCGCCGTCAACATCGCCGCCCTGGTCTACGGCATCATCGCCATGATCATCCTGGCCCGGCCCAGCGGCGACGAGAGCCTCCCGTTCGTCGACCGCTGGATCGCGCTGATCGGGTTCTCCATCATCACCGTCGCCGGGTTCCTCTACCTGGTGATCGCAAAGCCGGGCGCAGACTCCACCGCACCCGAAGGTGATGCCATCGAGGTCGCCGAACGGCTCCGCGCCGGCCGCGCGTGAGACCGGACCGCGACGGCCACTAATCCGAAATCCCGACGGCGGGGGACGAAGTCACGACTTCGTCCCCCGCCGTTCTGCCGTGCATCAGTGCACACCTCTTGACGCACATCCCGGGGGGAGCTGTCGCGAGGCCGCCGCGTCGAGCACCTGCGGCGCGGGCTCGCTCGACGCACATGGCGCACGACCGGTCCCGAGGCAATCGGTGGACGCACCTCGTCATCGACAGCCCCGCCCCGCGCCCGATGATGGAAAAACGCACTCGGTTCCAGTCGGTATGGCAAGTGCGAGACCTGATCGCCGACAGCGTGATCCAGCTACGACGCGGCCCAGAAGGACGCCCTGCATCTGCCGGTCTCGGCGTGGCCGATGCGACCTCCCGAGTCGAAAAAAGCCCGCCCACAACGATGATCGCCGGCCCCGAGACGGGGCCGGCGATCATCGTTGTGGGCGGGACGGTGCGTCCCCGTTTACAGTGCCGCGAGGGCCTTTTCGAGCTCGCGGAGGCGCGGGCCGGCCAGGGCGGCACCGGGCGCCCGCTGCGGGCCGGCGGGGTGTCCGACCAGCTCCATCCCGGCCTTGACGGCCGCGGTGTATCCACCGCTGACGAGGGTGCTCATCACCGGGAACAGCTTGGCCCACAGCTTGCGAGCCAGCTCGAGGTCACTCGCCGCGATGGCGTCGTACACATCGACCAGCTGACGCGGCACCACGTTCGCCGCGCCGATGACCGAACCGGCGGCACCCTCGAGCAGGGCGGCGTAGAAGAGGGTGTCCCAGCCGACGAACACCGAGACCTTGTCACCGAACTCGTGGATGAGCTGCGCCGCGGCGGTGAAGTCACCGCTGGTGTCCTTGACGTACTTGACGTTGGGAACCTCGTCGATCAGGTCACCGAGGATCTGCGGGGTCAGGTTCACGCCGGTCGCGGCCGGCAGGTTGTAGGCCATCACGGGGATCGACACCGATCCGGCGACGTCCTTGTAGTAGCTCTTGACCTCGTCGATGCTGAACGGCTCGTAGTACGGCGCCACCAGCATCAGCGCGGTCGCGCCCGCCTTCTCCGCGTGCTGGGACAGCGCGATCGCCTCGGCGGTGCTGGTAGCCCCGGTGTGCGGTACCACCGGCACCCGTCCTGCGGTCTGCTCGAGCACCACCTCCAGGGCGCATTCGCGTTCGCCGCGGCTCAGGGCGAAGAACTCACCCGTCGACCCCAGCGGAACGAGCCCGTGAATCCCGGATTCGATGGTGCGGTCGACCAACCGGCGCAGACCGGCCTCGTCGATCTGCTGATCCCGGGTGAAGGGAGTGGCGACCGCCGAGTAGACGCCCTTGAGAACTTTTGACATGGATACCTCCTGGGGAGCAAGTGACCCATTAATGGTAAGTGAAACTTGCCAAACACGGCAAGCATGGGATGTAATCGGGGTAACGATGAAGCCGGGAAGTGTCGCCGACGGACTGGCACGTCCCCAGGGCGCCACAGGGCCCCCGATCAATCCGGAGTTCGTAGATGAATGTGACCGCAGGTGGACCTTTCTCACCTTCCTGGGCGGTGCTGTGCCGAGACCTTCTTCGCGAGATGTGTTGCAGCATGCCGCTGCAGATGTCATCGCCGTTGGTGCTTCCCGAAGAGGATCGGATCCGTGACCTGCCTCGCGTCAGATGAGCTCACACAACCCTCGGTACTGCTGGTAGGCCTCGGATCGCCGACCCTGCTGAGCAAGCTCGGCACCCACGGTCTTCGCGTTTCCACCACCGACCAAGGCGACCTGACACCGAGCAGGCTCAACGCACTGCGCCCCGATTTGATCGCCTATTTCCAACGCGAAGGGGCAAAGATCGCGTCCACGGTTCAACGGCAGCGACTCGACGGAGTCGGTGCGGGAATTTGTGTCATCAGCAGCACGGCGTCGAGCGCCGACCGCATCGCCATCCTCGATGCCGGCGCTGACGACCACGTGGTGATGCCCTGCACCGTGCCCGAACTCGCAGCACGGTTCCGCGCCGTCCTTCGTCGTGCGCGCTGGACACCGATCGAGGACCTCGTCTTCCCCGCGATGACCATTAGCCTGACCGGGAGAACGGTGTACTCCCACGGCCAATGGGTCGAGGTGAGCCGACAGGAATTCGATGTCCTGGTCGTCCTCGCCAAGGAGGCCGGGCGCGTCGTTTCCCGCGAAGATCTCCTCCGCACCGTCTGGGCGGTGCCGGTGTCGATGGCAGCACGGTCGAACGTGCTGAACGTGTGTCTCAGTTCGCTACGCGGCAAACTCGAGGCCACCGGAGCCGGACGACTGATCCACACCGTCCGGGGGATCGGTTACGTCTTTCGGGCGTGAGACGGAGCCATCGTCAGGTCGCGGCGCGACGCGCGGCCAGCAGAGCGACCAGCTCTCGCGCACTGCCGATCGTGTGCACCGTGAAGGCGGCACGAATCTGCTCCAGGTCACAGGTCTCGAAAGCCTCGATCAACGCGGCATGCACCGCGTGGGCGCGCGCGGGATCGGCGCGCGTGTACTGGTCGTGCAGCAGCGCAATGGTGATATGCGCTTCCGTGACCGGCCACAGCCGCATCAGCAGGTAGTTTTCCGACGCCGCCCAGATACTTCGATGAAACGCCAGGTGGGCTTCGTGATAGACGAGCGGATCGGGATCGAATGCGCGGGCGTCGAAGTCGCGCCAGGCCTGCAGGACGAGTTCCATCCGATGCCCGGACGCATCGGCCAAGATCGCCGACACCGCCTGCATGTCGAGCGCCATCCGCGTTTCCGCGATATCGAGCAGTGCCGCATCGTCGAGCGACGCCACCCGCAACCCGCGATAGGGCTCCTGGACGAGCAGGCCCTCCTGCGCCAGCTGACCCAGCGCCTCCCGGACGGTCGGACGACTCACGTTCAATTCGGAGGAGAGTCGCGCCTCGGTGAGCTTCTCCCCGGGCTGCAGCGAACCGAGCACGATGGCGCGTTTGATCTGCGCGATCACACCATCGCGACGTGTGGTCGAGGCCACCGGCAGGAGAGCAGCCTCACAGTGTTCCGGCATACAACCTCCTTGCTACCGATGTCCCGGATACAACAATGCCCCGACCGGCCGATCAGAGCGAGACCGGCCGAGAATTCCGCGCCACCGCGAAACGCGCGCGCCGTTCATGGTTGCGTCGTTCCTGAGCGGTCATGCCACCCCAGATACCGTGCCGCTCCTTGCTCATCAACGCGTAATCCGCGCAATGACGCGCCACCGGGCAGGCGTCACACAGCTGCTTCGCGGTTCGTTCACGCCTCAGCCGAACATGCTGCGCTTCACCGTCTCGAGGGTAGAACAACTCGGTATTCGAACCGCGGCACGCCGAGAACTGCTGCCACTCGGCGTTGCCCTGATCCGCTTCGCCGGACACCGGGACCGGCGGGTGTCGGTCGATCGATTGCCCACCGGCTCGCACCGTCCCGCCATGCCCCGCACCCACACTCGAACCGTCCGACCTTTGGCGATACGACGCGACGCGCCGGGTCCGCAGCTCAGTCGAGTTCATAGATGCGCCCCGTATGAACACCTTCCACCGACTTCACGAACGCCCGGGCAACATCTGCGGCCGGCACCGGCGCGAATCCGGGAAAGAAATCGCCATACACGTCGAGGGCTTCTGTGACCACCGTCGGGCTGACCGCGTTGATGCGGATGCCCCGCGGCAGTTCCGTCGCTGCCGCGCGCACAAAGGACTCGAGCCCTCCGTTGACAGTCGATGCTACGGCTCCGGAACGGATGGGCTCGCGGGCGAGAATGCCCGATACCAGCGTGAACGATCCGCCGTCGGCGACGAACGGACGACCGCGCAGCACCAGGTCGATCTGTCCGAGCAACTTGTTCGCGATACCGGCCCGGAAGTGGTCCGTCGTCAGGTCCGTGAACTGCGGAAACGGCGTCGATCCCAACACACTGACCACCGCGTCGACGGTGCCGACCTGACCGAACAGGCGATCAATCGATGCTCCGTCACCGACGTCCACCCGATACTCACTCGTCCGAGAGGCCACCAGCACCTCGTGCTTGCCCCTCAGCGCTTCGACGACGGCCGCGCCGACCTTGCCGGTACCGCCCGCAACGAGAATCCGCATTCCATCTCCCGAATCGAAGTTCATTTCGCCATTAATGGTACTTCAACATGTCCTTTTAGTCTCCGGGTTCCACACGCTCTCTGCGCGCGGAGAAGTCGCCTGGACAAGCGTTCGCGACAACGCGACAGGCCGCGGGCCTCCCTTGCGCCTCGCCACGACTGATCCTGCCTTCACCTGCACGAGATTCTCGGCGGACGTGCTCCTACAGCGAGTATCTTTTGCAGCAGTCACCCCGACAGACCGGCAGAGCCATCCGGCGAATTCTCATCGACGGCTCATGAGAGTCAAGGATGATCTGCGGGGAGCCGGGGCGGGCCCGCCGGTGGCGGGCGACCTCGACCGGGCCGCACCGATGTCGCAGAAGGCGCGTTCGGCGTGCTCGCGGGCAGGGAAATGCTGTGCTCGCGTCGTACATCCGACCGGTTTGCAGGCAGCAATGAAGTTGACCGAGCATGCGGTTGAACAGTGCAGCCGCGTGGCGATCACCACGGTCACGCCGGGCAAGGTAGTGCGCGCGGGCCGGCATTCCCGGCCGGCGGCGACGAATGCCAGACGAACCTGAGAACGGCGAACCGGTTGTTCTTCACGTGGCGGCGAGTGACTGCGATGCTGCGCCCCGATGCACGAGCGACCGGTGCCGACCCGGCATACGCCTTCAGCCCACGTGCGCCGGGCGGAGCGGCCGCGGTCGTCGCCGATCTCGGCCAGCACCCGGGCACCGGTAACATCGGCGAGCCCTGAAAAACTGGTGATGATCGCATGGTCAGGATGCCGCCACAATATTTCGGCCGCAACATCTTTGAGTATCTGCGCGTTTGCACACTCGGCGTCCAGCATCGCGACGAGAGAAAAACGAAACCGGACTATCGGGTCATGACGATGGAGCGGACGGTTCTCGCGTCAATCCGCTCCACAGACACCCCGACCGGGTGTTCTGTGTCGCCACTTGATCAGAGAGGCTTGCTCGTGACGCAACTCCAGAAGCGCTGGCCCAAATGGGTATACGTCCAATCCGCCAAAGAGCCCGAATAACGCTTCAGCTTCGCGAACGAACCTACCTTCCTCGCCTGGCAACGCACTGCCCTCGCCATCGCCGCCGGAGGTGCCAGCCTCGATCGACTGACTTTCGGCCGCCTCGGGTTCCTCGCCTTCGCCATCCTCGCTCTCGCCATCACACTCAGTCTCTGCGCATTCTGCGAGTCTCAGGGCCGCTCCCGACGGCCCCGTCGCGGCCGAGCGACACTGGCATTATCGTCTGCCACGGCACTTCTCGCCGCCGTCGAGGCACTAGCCCTCGCCGCTCACTGAAGAGCGCATGCCTCCAAGCCTTCGGTAAACGTGAAGCGGCACTGACAGTCACAGCAGACCTTGCGCCCCACCCCACACACGTCGAGGGTGATCCTCTCGTCTCGGAGTGGACCGCCCGCGGTCCTCCTGGACAGCAATCCCGTGAAGGCGACCTTGGATCGACTGCCTTCAAGTGTCATCGCTAACCCGGATACGTCGGCTGCGCTCATCGTTGGAGTTGCTCGACGACCCAGGCGGCGACCTGTGCGCGGGAGGTGAACCCGAGTTTGGTCAGGATGTGCTCGACGTGGCCCTGCGCGGTGCGTTCGGAGATCACCAGCTTCGCCGCGATGGCCTTGTTGGTCATGCCTTCGGCGACGAGTTCGGCGACTTGTTCCTCACGCTTGGTCAGTTTCACCGCCGAACCGGCAGCGGGATCGGTTGTGTGCGGGGCACGCTCGTCGAGGGCGTAGGCGACGGCTGCGTCGAAATCCAGGTGGCGTCCTTCGCGACCAGCCGCCTCGAATGCCTTGTCGCCGAGGTCCCGACGTGCCTTCTCCGCGCAGGCGTCGTGATAGACGAGCAGGGTGGGGTAGATGACCGCGACGCTGCCGACGGAGCGCCCCAATTCCTCTGCCGCTCCCATCAGGACTGCCGCCCGCCTCGCGTCGCGGTGCTCCCCGGCGATCCAGGCCAGTGCCTCGAGACAGGATGCGGCGACGCGGGGAAAGTTCGCGCGGGTCAGCTGCAACGCCTGTTCGACGAGCCGCTCCGCACGCGTGGCGTCACCCTGCTGCCACGCGACCACGCCCAGCGCCCACAGCGAGTACGCCCTGTGCAGGGCTTCGCCGCACGCCTCCGTGATCGTGAGCACGCGCTCGTGGCACTCGATTGCCCGCTCCGTCTGGCCGCGCAATTCGTAGGCCATCCCCAGCATGCTCAGAGCACCGGTCTCGAGGGTGCGATCCTCTCGGGTGCCGAATACTGCGAGGGCACGTTCGAAATACGAACACGCGCGAGCGAGGTCACCGCCGAGCAGGGCCAATGTGCCCTCGGCGTAATCGATAAACGCGTGCGTCATCGGGTCGCTCGTGTGCGCGGCGATCGCGCGTCCCTGCGCCATCAGCGCGGCGCCGGCGGGGAGGTCGCCCAGCATCCCAGCCAGCACGCTCGCCGCATACAGCGATTTGATGTGTTCGACGCTCGACGGGCCGGCCCAGGTGGCCAGGAAGCGGTCGAGCCAGCGCCGGCCCTCGCTGTAGAGACCCTGAGAAAGCCAGAACGGGAACAGTGCGGCGGCGACGTGGAGGCCGGCGGCGGGATCGTCGGTGACGCAGAATTCCAGCGCCTCTCGGATGTTCGGTTGCTCCCGTCGCAGGCGTGAAGTCAGCTCGAGCTGGCGTGCGCTGATCCAGTCCACCTCCGCGTCGACCGCCAGTGCCTGGTACCAGTCCCGGTGCCGGCGGCGCAGAGTCACGTTTTCACCGGTCTGTTCGAGTTTCTCGCGGCCGTATTCGCGGACGGTCTCGAGTAGCCGGAACCGCACCACTGTGCCGGCTTCCTGGCGGATCAGGATCGACTTGTCCACCAGCGAGGTCACCGCGTCAAGCAGGTCGGCCGAAGTCAGACCCGCGCCGCAGACCTGTTCTGCCGCATCGAGTTCGAAGCTTCCCGCGAATACCGATACCCGCCCCCACACCAGTTGCTCCCGAACGGTGCACAGCTCGAAGCTCCAGTCGATCGACAACCGCAAGGTCTGCTGCCGCGACGGCGCGCCCCTACTTCCGCGGGTCAGCAGGGCATAGCGGTCGGTGAGGCGCTCGAGGATTTGCTCGGGCGACATCGCCCGCAGCCGGGCCGCCGCCAGCTCGATGGGCAACGGCAACCCGTCCAGCCGGTGGCAGATCCGCGCCACGGCGACCATGTTGTCCTCGGTGATTTCGAAACCCGGGACAGCGGCGGCGGCGCGTTCGGCGAACAGGGTCACCGCGTCATACCGGGGCAGTCCCCGCAGCGAGGGTTCCCGATGACCATCCGGGACCGTCAGCGGGGGCACCCGCAGCACCGCCTCCCCTCCGATGCCGAGGGGTTCGCGGCTGGTGGCGAGGATTCGCAGCCCGGGGCACGCCAGTAGCAGAGCCACGGCCAGCACGGCGACCGCGTCGATGACGTGCTCGCAGTTGTCGAGAACCAGCAGCAGCTCCCGCGCGGCCAGGTACTCCACCAGCACCTCGAGTAGCGGCCGCGCCTGATGATCCCGCAACCCCAGCGCGCCGGCCACCGCATCCACCAGCAGCGACGGGGTACCGAGCTCACCGAGCTCGACCAGCCACACCCCGCCGCCGTAGTCACGTCGTACGTTCGCGGCCACTTGCAGCGCCAGCCGGGTCTTCCCGACACCGCCGATCCCGGTCAACGTCAGCAGCCGGGATCCGGTCAACAGGTTCTTCGCCTCGGTGAGTTCGTGCCGGCGACCGACGAAACTCGTCAACCCCAACGACAAATTCCCCTTCGACGCTCGGGCCGGCACTGGGTGCGCAATCTGAGGACGAAACGTCGCGGATCGTGTCCGCGCCGGTGGCGGCTCCTGGCCTGACGAGGCTGCGCCCGCTTCGGCGTGCAGCGCCATCTCGTCGACCGCAAGCCCGTGATCGTGTTGGATCCGGCGCAGTTGCTCACCGAAATCTGCGGCAGTGGCCGGCCGCTCGCCGGGAGTGCCGGACATCGCGCAGGCGATCGCCGCAGATACGTCTTCAGGGACGCCGTGCTCACGCAGGTCGGGCGCCGGTTGGGCCTGTTGCCTCATGTCAAGATGCCCGCGAAGTCTGATTCGTTGACTCATTTGAGGATGCCCGCGTGACGGGTGCCTTTCGGGCCGGCCCTGCCTTGCTGGTGGTCAGCGTCAGCAGTTCGGTGGTGAGCGCCTGGATCCGGCGCTGGAGGGCGGCGGGGTTCAGCTGGGCGTAGGTGTCGGCAAGGATCTCTTTATCGTGCTTGTCGACCGCTTTGTGGTGTTCAGCACGCCGGTGCGGTGTAGTGGCGACGTCGTATTTCTTGCTGACCTTCGCGCCGTTGCGGACCTTCGAGACGAGTTTCTGTTGTGGGCAGAAATAGTTGGCCAGCTGCGACTGCAACACCCAGATCTTGTTGAGCAACACCAGTTCTGCCTCGGTGTCGTAGCGGTGGTAGCCGACGACGGTGCGCACGATTGCCCAGTTCTTCTGCTCCACGTGGCAGCCGTCGTTGGAGTTGCCGGGTCGCGACCGGGTGAAGGTGATTTCGCGTTTCTCGCACCACGCGAGCAGGTGATGATTGATGAACTCACTGCCGTTGTCGCTGTCCACGCCCAGGATCGGGAACGGCATGATTTTCGCGATCTCGTCCAGTGCGGCGATCACCCATTTGCGGGCCTTGTTGCGCACGGAGCGGTTCTCGGTCCACCCGGTGGCGATGTCGGTCACGGTCAGCGTGTAGGCGTGCTCGCCTTCGGCGTTGCCGCCCTCGTGGCCGACCAGGTCGATCTCGACAAACCCCGGTTTCGCGTCGTCCCAGTCCGCCCAGGTACGGATCGGGATCTGCGACTTGAGCAGCGACCCCGGCTTGGTGTGGCTGCGGCCCCTCAGCTCGTGCTTGCGCCGTTCCGGGGCCAGGCGCCGGTCGATGGTGGCCGCCGACATCGACACCACCAACGCGGCGGTGTCGTCGTCGATGTCCAGTTCGCCGAAGTGGCGCAGCCGCGGCACCAGCTCGCCCAGGATCGGGGCCAGCCGCTTCCCGGCGGGCATCCCCAACACTGCCCAGCAGAAGATCAGCGCGGCAATGATGTTCGGACCGTAAGTCGGTGGTCGCGGCGTCCGCTGCCGCACCACCCGCGGCCGCAGCGCGCCACGCAACGCCTTACGGGCATGATCGCGATGCCAGCCCGTGGTGGCGCACAACTCGTCCAGGATCCTCGCCTTACCGGCCTTGTCCGCCCGCTTGTAGCGGGTCGCGATCGTCTTCGTCACGGCTTTGCGCTCGGCCATCGTCAATCCCATCCTCCGGCGGTAGCGCAACCCCCGCACGCACGCTCGAGCGACACGCCGCACGCGGGCATTCTCGAGTGAGTCAACGAAGGGGGCTACGCGGGCATTTTGGATGAGTCAACGCGTTGGGTGGTGATCCGCAGGAACTGCGCGACAATCTGTTCACCGCTGTGGCGTTCGAACGCCGCATGACCGGTGAGTGCACTGAACATGGTGGCGCCGAGGCCGTAGATGTCCGACGCCGTGGTCGGCGGGTCACCAGTGAGGACCTCCGGCGCGGTGTAGGCCGGGGACCCGGTGACGGTGCCGGTGGCGGTCTCGAAGCCGCCGGCGACGTGCGCGATACCGAAGTCCGTCAGCGCGGGTTCACCGTAGTCGGTGAGCAGGATGTTCGCGGGCTTGATGTCACGGTGCAGGATACCGAGCCGGTGCGCGGTCTCCACCGCGCCGGCGATCTTCACCCCCAACCGCAGCGCGTCACCGAGCGGCAGCGGACCGTCGCGGTGGATACGGGTGTCGAGGGAGTCCTGCCGGTGGTACTGCATCACGAGGTAGGGCAGCCCGTTGTCGGTGGCGCCGACCTGCAACACATTGACGATGTTCGGATGCCCGGTCAGCCGTCCCATCGCCCGCTGCTCCCGGAAGAACCGCTCCCGGTTCTCCTCGTCGAGTTCGACGGTGAGCACCTTCACCGCCACCGTGCGGTCCAGGGCGGCCTGCGTGCAGCGGTAGACCACCCCGAAACCACCGCGCCCGATCTCGTGGGCGTCGTCGAACCCGGCCGCGCTCAGCTCCGCGGCGACCGGGGGATCCGTGGACCGCTGGGTGGCGAGCGGGTCACTGTCGTCCATCGAAACGGCCTACCACGCTGTCGTCTCGCAGTACGTGTGCCCCGAAATACGGGAAGCCCCGCTGCACGTGAGTCATGGGAAGGCGATCGTCGAAATACCACATGCGAAACCTCCCGACACTTCCCCTCAGCATATCGCCGCATGTGGTTGTGTCCGATACCGACGGCCCTGTGACTGATGATGCTTGCGCGGTAGTTGATCTCGCCCGGGCCGCGGCTACGGGCGACTGTCGCCCAGATGAAGGGACACGAGCTCGGCGAGGTGGATGCCGACCTGGTCGAGTGGGCGCACCGACCGCGAGGAGATGGCGAGGATGGCGGCGCCCTCGATTGCGCACACTGCGGTGGTCGCGAGCGACCGGGCGGCAGCCTCATCAACCCCTGTGCGCTCGAGTTGCTCGGCGAGCAGACTCGCCCAGTTATCGAATACCTCGGCGGCAACCGCGGGCGCCAACGGTGCCTCCGGGCCGCCGAGGGCGGCGGCGACGATCGGGCATCCGGCGGTGAAGTCACTGGCCTCCAGCGTGTCCTTCCACATCCGAATGAACGCAATGAGGCTGTCGGCGGGGCTGTCGGACGCGGCGAACTCGGCAATGATCGCACTCATCAGCTGGCCGGCCACCCGGGTGGATTCCTCGATGAGTTCTGCCTTCCCGCGGGGGAAGTTCTGGTAGACGGACCGCCGCGCGGTGTCGCTACGCGCCAGCAGTTCGGTGATTCCGGTGCCGGCGACGCCGCGCTCCCGCACGAGCGCGATCGTGCCGGCGATGAGCCGATCGCGGGGACTCGGTGTCATCGGCATCCCTCCTTGCGTTGAGCGAACAATCCTTGCGGTAGCACGATCATTCTACTATGGTTGCGTGAAACACGTAACTGGGGTTCACACCTACTTCATCGAAGGGTGCACCCGACCACCCCGGCGCCCTGTCGTGCGGCGTCACCAGATGGCCCGGCAGCTCCGACTTCGCGGATCTCGACCCAGCTCGTCCACGGGTCCAGCCACGACATGCCCGACTCGGAACACCGAACAGAGAGAACAGGTTGTCTCAGTGAATAACCCAACGGTGCAGGAATATTCGACTGGTTCGACGAAGAGCACGAGTCTCAGACTATGGAATACGCTGCGGCAGCTGCCCCTGGGCAAACAACTCTTCACCACGGGTGTCTGCTTCAAGGCCCCCTACTTCGGGACCATTCATCCCGAAATCACGATCCTCGAGCCGGCGCGCTGCGAAGTGCGGGCCCCGAACCGCCGCGGCTCACGCAACCATCTCGGAACATTCCATGCCATCGCTTCGTGCAACATGGCCGAACTGGCGGCGGGCATGATGACCGACGTCACCGTTCCGGTCACGCACCGATGGATCCCCGTGGGCATGACCGTCGAGTACCTCGCGAAAGCGGCCACCGACATGCGCACCGTCGCGGCGATAGATGCGATTCCCGCATTCGGTGACGATCCGGTCGACCTGGAAGTCCCGGTCGAGGTACTCACGACCGACGGCACGGTCGCCGTACGCGCCCGCATCACCATGCGCGTCGCCCGCAAGAAACACGACTGACTCCCGAAACGTCGAGAGGAAGACTCGATGACGCAGACCCCAGAGAAGCGGTCCCGCCGCAAGTTCCGTATCGAGCGCCTGATGGGACGCTACGTCGCCAATCCCACCGTGCGAGCGCTCAATCGCATCGGGATCGGCACCACACTCGCCACGGAACTCGAAACGATCGGACGCAAGACCGGCCGATACCGTCGTGTCCCGGTCGCCGCAACCTTCGACGACACCGGGGCCTGGTTGATCTCGCAACACGGCACGCGATCCGGATGGACGGCGAACATCACCGCCGACCCACGGGTGCGGATCCGGCACGGCGCCCACTGGCGCACCGGAACCGCGCGATTGGAACCCGGCGACGATGTCGACGCCCGCACACGCACCTTCACATCCCATCCCGACTTCGCCGCGATGACCGCCGCTACCTTCCGCGCACTACAGAGTGCACCGATTTCCGTCCGAATCACGTTCACCCGCAACCTCGCCGACCCACCACAAGGATCCCGATGACCGACACCGCTCAACCCGACACGATCACGCTCGAACGCGACGGACACGTCCTGCTGATCGGCTTGAACCGACCCCACAAACGCAACGCGTTCAACCTCGCTATGCTCGGCGATCTGTCCCGTGCGTATGCCCTGCTCGAATCCGACCCCGAACTGCGCTGCGGCGTCCTGTTCGCCCACGGCGAGCACTTCACCGGCGGACTCGACCTCGTCGACGTCGCCCCAGCGATCGCGGCCGGTGAAACTCCGTACCCCGCCGATGGGCGCGACCCCTGGCGACTGGACGGCGACTGGACGACACCGCTCGTCGCCGCAGCCCACGGCTGGGTCATGACGCTGGGCATCGAACTGCTGCTCGCCGCCGACATCCGCGTCGCTGCGGCCGGCACCCGGTTCAGCCAACTCGAGGTCCGCCGCGGCATCTACCCGTTCGGCGGCGCCACGCTGCGCTTCCCCCGGGAAACCGGCTGGGGCAACGCCATGCGCTGGATGCTCACCGGCGACGAATTCGACGCCACCGAAGCCCACCGCATCGGCCTCGTCCAGGAGATCGCCGACAACCCCGTCGAACGGGCACGCCACATCGCGCACACCATCGCCGACAAGGCCGCGCCTCTCGGAGTGGACGCCGTCCTCGCCAGCGCGCACCGCGCCCGCCGGCTCGGCGACGACGCCGCAATCTCCCAACTCGGATCCGACGTCGCCCGCCTGTTCGGTTCCGCCGACGGCGCCGAGGGCATCCAATCGTTGATCGAGCGACGCGACGCCGTCTTCACCGGACGCTGACCATACGGGGTCACCCGCCGACACATCCACGAAGGACTTCGCATGACACCAAGGAATCGATCGACGCATCGCACCGTGAACCCCGACGGTATTGGCGAGGGCGTCGTGACGACGCGGCTCGTTCACGCCTCGGACGGGGTGCCGCTGGCGGTACACGAACGCGGGAACCCCCACGCGCCGACGGTGATGTGTGTGCACGGGTTTCCCGATGATCACCGGGTCTGGGACGGGGTGGCGGACGAACTCGCGTCAACGGTGCGTGTGGTGACATTCGACGTACGGGGGTCGGGAGCGTCGGGGCACCCGAGACGAATCCGGGACTACCGCCTCGACCAGCTGGCAGACGACATCGGCCGGGTCATCGACGCGGTCTCGCCGGGGCGGCCGGTGCATCTCGTCGGGCACGACTGGGGCTCGGTCCAGGCGTGGCATGCCGCCACCGATCCGGCGCAACCGCATCGCATCGCGTCGCTGACCTCGATCTCCGGGCCGTGTCTCGATCACGTGCCCTACTGGATCCGGTCCCGGCTTGCCGCGGGCCCCCGAGGATGGAAAGACCTTCTGGGGCAGTGGAAGTCGCCGCTGTACATGGGGTTCCTCCAGATCCCCTGGGTCGCCCCGCTGGCGTGCCGGCTGGGACTGGTCGACGCCGCGATCGCGCTGGCCGGACACTTCGAAACCGGGGCCCCCCCGCAGGCCTGCCGGCGCACAGCGCCCGCGACAACCGCGGCGCGCTGAGGATCTACACCGCGAACCTGCTCCCGCGCCTGCTCCGCCCGCAGCAACGCACCACCGAGGTGCCCGTTCAGGTGCTCGCTCCGCGCCGGGACATCTTCATCACTCCCGCGAGCCAGGTCGACATCGGTCGCTGGGCAATCAATTCACGGGTCCATTCCGTCGACGGCGGGCACTGGGTACCCCTGTTCAACCCGACTGCGGTCGCCGACCACGTGCGGTCCTTCGTCTCAGAAGACGCCAACTCGATCAGAGAAGCACGATGACCACCCAACCCGAGGCCGACAAGGTCGCCCTCACCGCCCGGAACGTGTCCTGGGACTGGACCGGGCTGCCGATGCACTACTTCGACGCCAACCCGTTCGCAACGCATTTGGCGAACGGGATGAACATGCTCCTGCCCGAGGGAGAAGTGTTCTTCGTCGAGGTCTTCCAGAAAGCGCTGCCGCTGATCAAGGACGACGCCGTCCGTGCGGACGTGATCGGGTTCATCGGCCAGGAGGCCACCCACTCGTCGTCGCACCAATCACTGCTCGAGCATCTGAAGGCGCAAGGACTCGACACCGATCCGTACGTCGCGCAGATCCAATGGATGTTCCGCCGTCTGCTCGGCGACCGCGAATTGACCGGCCGCAAAGCCCATTCCTGGCTGCTCGAGCGGGTCGCCGTCGTGGCCGCCCTCGAACACTTCACCTCCTATCTCGGGGACTGGGGGCTCAACGCGCGCGCCTGGGACGATGCCCTCGACCCGCAGGTGCTCGACCTGTTCCGCTGGCACCTGGCCGAGGAGGTCGAACACCGGCACGTGGCGTTCGACCTGTTCACCCACCTCGACGGCCGCTACCCGCGCAGGGTGCGCGCATGGCTGATCGCCGCCCCGTTTCTGGTGATCCTGTGGGCCCGCGGAATCCGCTACCTGATGTCCGTCGATCCCGAACTCGGCGAGGCCGACCGCCGCATCCGGTTTCGTGTTGCTCGGCGGACCTGGCGGAAAGGTCTGTTTCCCAGCCCGTGGAGCCTGGCACGGATGTTCCTCGAGTACTTCCGACCTCGCTACCACCCCTCCCGGTACGGCTCGACCAGCCAGGCAGTCGCCTATCTCGCCTCCTCACCGGCGGCTCGTGCCGCCGCCTGAGCACCATCGTCCGATCTGGAGTCCGCTCATGACCCGATTCAGTCCCCCACCCGTCCCCCCGTCGCTGCGCCGGCCGAGCCAACCCGACCGGCTGATGTCCGGCCTACAGTTCGTGGTCCGTGGATACGCCGCCGTGACCAGCCGGGTGCGGATCATCGAACCTACACCGGTCGATCGGGTACTGCGCCTCGTCGTGGCCGACACGCGCCTCGAGGCCGACGGGGTGCTCAGTCTGCGACTGAAATCCGCGGACCGCTCCGCCCTACCGCAGTGGCACCCGGGCGCCCACATCGACCTGACACTGCCCTCAGGGAAGGCCCGTCAGTACTCGCTGTGCGGCGATCCCACCGATCGGCGAAGCTACCGGATCGCGATCCGGCGCATCCCCGACGGCGGCGGCGCATCGATCGAGATCCACGACCGACTGCCCGTCGGCAGTCGAGTCACCGCGGCTGGTCCCCGCAACGCCTTCCCCTTCGCCTATCCGCACCTCGCACGGGCCGACCTCTCCCGGGTCGTGTTCGTCGCCGCAGGCATCGGGATCACCGCGATCCTGCCCATGGTGCGCGCGGCGTCCGCAGCGGGTGTCGATTGGCACCTGACCTACCTAGGCCGTGACACCGCGACCATGGCCTTTCTCGACGAGATCGGCGAACTCGACTCCGATCGGGTCCGGATCCTCACCGGTCCACGCCGCACGGCCGCCGAGCTGCTCGCACACGCCGGTCCCCGAACGTCGGTCTATTTCTGCGGACCGCCCGGACTCCTTACCGATATCCGCACCGCATTCGACCACACCGGTGCCGCCGGTCTGCCTTTCGAAAGATTCAGCCCCGAACCGGTCGTCGGTGGTCGGCGGTTCGAGATTCTCCTGGCCCGCGCCACAGAATTCGTCCACGTCCCCGCGGATACATCGGCCCTCGCCGCCGTCCAAGAATTACAGCCCGACGTGCCGTACTCGTGCCGGCAAGGATTCTGCGGCACATGCCGAGTGCGGGTCGTCTCCGGTGACGTCGACCGCCGCGGACGATCGGCGTTCCTCGATGAACCAGACACCATGCTGCTCTGCACCGACCGCGCGAACTCCACCCCACTCACCATCGACCTGTGACCGTTCACTTTCCAGCACACCAGAAGGGTCATCCGTGGCCGCTACCGATTCCGGAGTGAACCCGACCCGGAGCACCGCGACACCCTGATGACGGCTCCTCACGGCACACAGCATTTCAGCCAAGGCAGCGCCGACCCCGACCATGGGATCGAGTGTCTCGGTCATGATCTCGCCCTCCCCGCCAAGCGGAGTTCGGCAGGGAAACGCCAGACTCAGATCAACCGATTCTCGGTTGATCTGAGCCTCGGGGGCCACATACCCCTACGTCCGCAAGTGCGAGCGGCGGTAGGGGTCTCGGCACCTGTCCGTTCGGGCGCTCTTTCCGGTCAGGCTATGCGCGCGTGAGGATCGGGTACGCCGCGATCAGCACTAGCGCGCGGCGCGTGCGAGTGCCTTGCTCGATCTGGATTCGCCAAGAGAATCGCGAGCAAGGCACAAACCGCGGCGATTACACCGAGGACTTGAAAGGACGTCGCGTAACCGGCTGCCGGTGTGCTCGCGGCGTCGACGATGAGTCCGGTGCCATAGGGGGCGATGAGTCCACCGATCGCCATGAGCGCCAAAAACACTCCTAGAGTTCCTGCGGTTTGGTGCGATGGGCAGATTTTCCGCGATCGCAGCGTTGAGCATGGTGAACACCGGCGATGCGAAGCCGTAGCCGAGCGAGACTACAAGGACTGCCAGGGCCGGGGAAGTGATGGCTGGCAGGACGAGAAGAAAGGCACCACAGACCAACACACCGATGGCGGGGAGCACGATCCGAATCCTGCGACTCGACACTCCTCGAGTTATCAGACGGTCGCCGATCGTCGACGTCAGCAGCATGAGGATCAACCCCGTGATGCTGGGGAAAGCGAACATGGATCCAGCCTGCAGACGACTGTAACCGAGGCCGACCTCGAAGTAGGACGGCAACCAAGCGAGGATGACGGACGACATGGCGTACACACTCATCACCAGGAATACGCCGGTGACGAAGGTACGGGTGGTGAAGATCCGAATCCACGGGATAGTCGGCTCAGTAGCCGAAGATCGAACCACCGTCCGGGGACTACTCCACCCCTTTTTCTCGCAGTGGCAGGGCCCCCACATCACCCATGGACGGCGTCGACAGGATCCGAGCGAGCTCCGGATCGGCGTACACCTCCGCCGTATGGCGCCACGCCTCGATCGTGGGGCGCGCCCTTCTTCTCCGAACCGGTGTCGCCTACGATCAACGCCCCAGCGCGGTCACCGAGACAGTCGACCACGTAATCGCGGACATCGTCACGGATCGGCCGAGCCGCTTCTCCTCGGGATTGGTCCCATCCCAAGCGATCTCCGACCGTGACGAGGCAACCACACGGGTCAGAAGTCCCAGTCTGCGTCCTCGGTGTGCTGGTGCTTGCCAATCACGTACGAGCTGCCGGCACCGGAGAAGAACTCGTGCGTCTCCCCGCCGCCGGGGTCCAGGGCAGCGAGGATCGCTGGATTCACCTGGCACTCGTCGTCCCGGAACGCGGGGTGGTAGCCGAGGTTCGCCAGCGCCCTGTTCGCATTGAACCGCATGAACGGCAGCACGTCCTCGGTCCAGCCGACCTCGTCGTACAGATCCCGCGCATACCCGACCTCGTTTTCGTACAGGGCGTGCAGCAGCTCGTGGGTGTAGTTGTGGTGGGCGGCCCGCAGGCCGACGGGCATCCGCTCGAGCACGCGCCGACACTTGTAGCCAATGTAGAACCCGTGCACCGCCTCGTCGCGGATGATCAGTCGGATCAGGTCGGCGGTGTTGGTGAGCTTGCCCCGTGAGTTCCAGTACAGAGGCAGGTAGAACCCCGAGTAGAACAGGAACGATTCGAGCATCACCGAGGCCGCCTTGCGTGCGAGCGCGTCGTCGCCGCGGTAGTAGTCGAGGACGATCTGGGCCTTGCGTTGCAGGTGAGCGTTCTCCTCCGACCAGGTGAACGCCTCGTCGATCTGCCGTGTCGAGCACAGGGTGGAGAAGATCGAACTGTAGCTCTTGGCGTGCACCGACTCCATGAAGGCCATGTTGGTCAGCACCGACCGCTCGTGCGGGGTGACGGCGTCGGCGATCATGGCGACTGCCCCCACGGTGGCCTGGGCAGTGTCGAGCAGCGTCAGCCCTGTAAACACCCGGACGGTCATCTGCCGCTCGGCCGGGGTCAACGTCTGCCAGGAGCGAAGATCGTTGGACAGCGGCACTTTCTCCGGGAGCCAGAAGTTGCGGGTCAGCCGATCCCACACGGCGGCGTCCGTCGCATCGGGCACCCGGTTCCAGTCGATCGCGTGGACGCGGTCGAGGCGCCGACCTTCGTTTCGTGATGTCACTGCGGATGCGCCTCCTCGACGGGCGCGTGGTCGTGACGACACTTCATTGTCCCACCGCAGAATTGTCCACCGCACACGTCACCGTGCCGATGGAAACCGAACCGCTCGCGCTCGACCCGACCGCCCACACGATCCGAAAGGTGCTCGAGCCTGCGGCATTCCGTAACACCGTGGTGATCGACAACTGGGATCCGCGGGACGGCAAGCTCGACCTCAGGGAGACCAGGACTTCGTAGTCCCCCATCCCGAAGAACGGCTCCGACCGGACTGCCCGAGGCGATCACGCCGACCTCTTTTCTCGGCATTATCTTTTTCCGGCCCATCCGGCGCGGGGGTCGAATCCGCTTGTTTCCTCTGCCCGGGCGTACGCACGCAGCGCCTCGGCAGCCTCGTGGTCAAGTTCGGGCGGGACCGCGACCTCTACGGTTACCAGCAGATCGCCGACCGCGGCGCCGCGGTGGGCCACCCCGCGTCCGCGCAGCCGGAAATTTTTCCCGGACTGGGCGCCTGGCGGGATCTTCACACTGACCTGGCCATCGAGGGTGGGCACGGACAGCACTGTCCCCAAGGCAAGTTCGGCGAAGGACACGGGAACGGTGACGGTGAGATCATCGCCGCTGCGGGCGAACACCGGGTCCGGGTCCACCCGCACGGTGACATACAGGTCCCCCGACGGTGCCCCGGCGAGACCGGGTTCACCCTGCGCGGGTAGCCGGACGCGTTGCCCGTCGCTCACTCCGGGCGGGACATGGACTGAGATGGTGCGGGTGCGGTCCCCGATCCCGGCGCCCTGGCAGTCCGGGCAGGGGGTGTCGACGATCGATCCCGTGCCCCGGCAATCGTCGCAGGGTTCGCCGAACCCGAGGCCGCCCTGATTCCGGTTGCGCGTCCCGACGCCGTGGCAGTGTGGGCAGGTCCGTTGCCGGGTTCCCGGTCGTGCGCCGGAGCCGTGACAGCTGGTGCACACCATCGGCCCACTCACCCTCAGCGGCAACACCATCCCGGCGACCGCCTCCCGGAAGGACAGCCGGGTCTCGGTCTCGACGTCCCTGCCCCGCCTCGGCCGGGCCGACGCCGCTCGGGTTCCGGCGCGCCGGAACAGGTCTCCGAGCACATCACCCACCCCGCCCAGAGGATCGCCCACGGTGAAGGGTGAATGGCTCCCGAACAGGTCCCCGAAGTCGAAGCCGCCCGACCCGGCGCGCGCGGCGGTGGTGGTGGTGGTGGTGGTGGTGGTGGTGGTGCCAGCTTCAGGACGAAAACCCTTCCTCGCGAACGCCCCGGATCGGAACAGCCGGCGCGTGCGATCGTAGTCCTTGCGTTTGGCAGGGTCAGATAGCACCGCGTACGCCTCGCTGACGGCCTTGAACCGTTCCCCTACCTGGGTGTTGTGCGGGTTTGCGTCCGGATGCAGCTCCCGAGCCAATGTGCGGTATGCCTTCTTGATTTCCTCGGCCGACGCCGTTGAAGGGACACCCAGAGCGGCGTAGAAGTCGCGGTCGAGCCATTCCCGCTGCGTCACCGAGAATCCTCCTTTCCCTCTGGCCGGTAGCTGGAAAAGGGCTACGCGCCAAGAACGGCGTTGACGGGTTCGTGGGCGGCGTCTCAGGAATCGTCGCCCGATGTTGTGCCCGTGACGTCCCCTGGCCGAGCGGGTCCCTCGACCACGGTGACTGTCGCGGTCCGCAGCACCTTGCCGCCACCGAATGTGTAGCCGCGTCGCAGCACCCTGCCCACGACGGGATCGCCCCCAGCGCCTTCGTGCTGGACTGCTTCGTGCAGGGTGGGATCGAAGCGGTCGCCCTCTTCACCGAATGCGGCCACCCCCAGGCCGCTCAGGATCGCACCGAGTTCGGCCGCGATCGCAGCCAGTGGTCCGGATTCGAGGTCGCCGTGCTCGCGGGCTCGGTCGAGATCGTCGAGGATCCCGAGAAACTTCGCCGCCACCGATGCCATCGCGGCCGCGACCGCCAGGTGCCGGTCGCGTTCTATTCGGCGCCGGTAGTTGGTGTACTCGGCTTGCACCCGCTGCAGATCGGCGGTCAACTCCGCCACTCGATCAGGGTGTTCGCCCGCCTCCCGATCAGTCCGGTACCCAGGGTGCATCTCGGCGTCCGGCGTGGTCGGGTCGGGTTCCCGTTGTGGGGTCGGGGTGACGGGCTCGCTCGGGGTGTGCTCGCGTACCCGGCCGGTGTCCGGATCGCCACGGCGTTTGTCGGTGATCGCGATCGGTTCCCGCGGCGGCTTGTCGCCGTTGCGCCGCTCGCTGCTGGTCATCGGGTGTCCTCCCGTCCAGGTTCGTCCACCACCTCAGCGTCGAAGACTTCACCGGCCCC
Source organism: Rhodococcus koreensis (assembly GCF_900105905.1). Taxonomy (GTDB): domain Bacteria; phylum Actinomycetota; class Actinomycetes; order Mycobacteriales; family Mycobacteriaceae; genus Rhodococcus_F; species Rhodococcus_F koreensis. The sequence goes on from NZ_FNSV01000005.1 coordinate 912,514, forward strand.
TTCCGAGGCGCCGTTCCCTCCGCCGGCGGCGGCCGAGTCCTTCGCCTGTGCGTCGTAGATCGCCTGGCCCAGGGATTGCGAGTCGGTGGTCAGTTTTTCGATGGCATCTTTGATGGCCGCGACGTCGCTGCCTTTCAACTTCTCTTGGGCATTCGTGATCGACGCCTCGACCTTTTCCTTGACGTCGGCGGGCACCTTGTCCTCGTTGTCCTTGATGAACTTCTCGGTCTGATACACCAGCGACTCGGCCTGGTTGCGCACCTCCGCCTCCTCTCTGCGTTGAGCGTCCTCCGCGGCATGTGCCTCGGCGTCCTTGATCATCCGGTCGATCTCCTCCTTGGACAGGCCCGAGCCCTCCTGGATCTTGATCGTGTTCTCCTTACCGGTGCCCTTGTCCTTCGCGGTCACATGCACGATGCCGTTGGCGTCGATGTCGAAGGTGACCTCGATCTGCGGCACGCCACGCGGTGCCGGCGGAATCCCCGCCAGCTCGAACGAGCCGAGCAGCTTGTTGTGCGAGGCGATCTCGCGCTCACCCTGGAACACCTGAATCTGCACCGAGGGCTGGTTGTCGTCAGCGGTGGTGAAGGTCTCGGAACGCTTGGTCGGGATGGTGGTATTGCGCTCGATGAGCTTGGTCATCACGCCACCCTTGGTCTCGATGCCGAGCGAGAGCGGGGTGACATCGAGGAGCAGCACGTCCTTGACCTCGCCCTTGAGCACGCCGGCCTGCAGGGCGGCGCCGACGGCGACGACCTCGTCCGGGTTGACGCCCTTGTTCGGTTCCTTCCCGCCAGTCAACTCGCGCACCAGATTCGTCACAGCGGGCATGCGGGTGGAACCGCCGACGAGCACGACGTGGTCGATGTCCTTGACCAAGATCTTCGCGTCCTTGATCACCGATTGGAACGGAGCCCGGGTGCGGTCGAGGAGATCGGACGTAATCTTCTCGAACTCGCTGCGCGAGAGCTGCTCGTCGAGGAACAGCGGGTTCTTGTCCGCGTCGACGGTGATGTAGGGCAGGTTGATCGATGTGCTCTGCGAGGAGCTCAGTTCGATCTTGGCCTTCTCCGCGGCCTCCCGCAGTCGCTGCATCGCCATCTTGTCCTTGGTCAGATCGAATCCGCTGCTCGCCTTGAATTTCTCGGACAGCCACTTCACGATCCGGTCGTCCCAGTCGTCACCACCGAGGTGGTTGTCCCCCGAGGTGGCCCGGACCTCGACGACGCCCTCGCCGATCTCGAGCAGCGAGACGTCGAAGGTGCCGCCACCGAGGTCGAAGACCAGGATGGTCTGTTCCTTCTCGCCCTTGTCCAGCCCGTAGGCCAGGGCGGCCGCGGTGGGCTCGTTGACGATGCGCAGGACGTTGAGGCCGGCGATCTGGCCGGCCTCCTTGGTGGCCTGACGCTGGGCGTCCTCGAAGTACGCGGGGACGGTGATCACGGCGTCGGTGATGTCCTCACCCAGATACGATTCCGCGTCCCGCTTCAGTTTCATCAGCACTCGGGCGCTGATCTCCTGCGCGGTGTAGTTCTTGTCGTCGATTGCCACGTGCCAGTCGGTGCCGATCTCCCGTTTCACCGAGCGCACCGTCCGGTCCACATTGGTGACTGCCTGGTTCTTGGCTGGCTGGCCGACCAGCACCTCACCGTTCTTCGCGAACGCCACGACCGACGGTGTCGTGCGCGAACCCTCCGAGTTGGCGACCACCACCGGGTCGCCACCTTCGAGTACACACACCACCGAGTTTGTGGTCCCCAAATCGATTCCCACCGCGCGAGCCATGACCGCCTCCAGCACCACACCTGGCGGGCGTGGTCCTTCGCGGAACCGCTAGACATCACACCCACCGAACCTGAGTGTTATCGACTCAATTTTCCCTCGGACCTGAAATGAGGTCAAGAAGAATTGAGCGTTAGACGCTCAACATTGGAGTGTTCGTCGGATGCCGCGGCACCACCGCGTCCCACCTCATCGAAGGAGGGAACAACACGACCCGTGCGCGGGCTGGAGGACCGGGGCACCCCGTCGAACCATGGGGGTCGAATCTCGCCCGACACGACCCACCAGGAGGCGATGGTGCCAGGGCATCTGATCGAACCACTCGATCGACGGAACACCGCAATATTCAGGTGGTCGAAACTGGCCACGATCAACACCCGATTCCACGGCAACTTCGCCTTCACCGACGGGGTGCTGACCGGCGGGACAGTGATGCGGTTGGATGCGCCTGTGCAACGACGGATCCGCCAGTCGGTCGGGAGCTTATGTATCCGCCTACTGAGATGGGCAGGTAGCCGGCGCCGTACCCGCCCGTTGCATTCATGTCGGCGACAATCGAATTGATGTTGGTGCCGATCTCCGGGCCGATACACGGGGCGACGGGGTTGGCGTTGACCATCGCCACCAGCGTGGAGCCGACGACCACCGGTGGGCCGCCGGGCACGGACATTGCCGCGAGCCGCGCGGCGACCCTGCCAGCGCAGCGGGCTCCTCGGATAGCTCACGCAGACCGTGCCGTCCGCTCGAGGGCGGCCCCGCGAGTTGTGTGATCGCACCCTTGAATGGGCCGGGACGGCTACACCATGACGTTGGGTCAGGCATTGTGTGGATCGGTGCTGCGGTAGCTGCGGTAGCTGCGGAATCATGGGAAGGTGAACGATGAGCAGCTGGCCCTACTGGTTTGAGATCGCCGTGATCTGCGGGATCACCGCAGTAGGCACCATCGTGTGGGGACATTGGGAGGAGCACACCCCGAAATGGCGGCGGATCGGGAAGATGGTCGTGTTTTGTGGCCTGTCGGTCCTGGTCTCCAGCACAGCGGGGCGATTCTGGTTCTTCGTGCTGCTCGGCGCCTTGGTCATGATCGTCCTGCTGGTCCACGCCTGGTGGCTTCCACGGAAAGGCATCAATGGTTGGACCGGTGAGCCCCGCGAGAAGTACTACGCCCTCCGCGGCTGGAAGTGGCCGCCGGAGGGACGGTGAAAATCGTTGGCTGATAATCCTTCAGCTATCGGAGAGGTGCGGCAGCCCGTCTGTCACCTGCGGAGACCAGTACACGGGTGGGCCTGTTCGACCGGTGTGGCGTCGAGTTCTATGAGCACACCTCAATCACGAGCCACAACACGAGGGTCAAGAGAGCGACGCATACACACGAACTCCCCTTGCTTGCAGCGTCAAGGCGTGTCGCTCCTCTCCGACGTCGATCAATACTTCACCAAGTTTCGGCGGTGCTGCGAGAGGTGGGGGCAATCCCCTTGCTGGTGGCGCCGTGCGTGTTGTTGTGTCCGCGATGGATTAGTCCGACGCTGACGAGCGCCACCAACGCGAGGAGTACGACGTATGCGGCGAATCTCCACGCGTTGCCGAGTTCTCCGTCGATCAAGGCCACCATGACGATTGGTGTGAGGCCTCCGACGACCGTGGCGATCTGGTATCCCAACGATGCACCTGAGTACCGCACGTGCGGGGGAAACATCTCCGCGAAGAGCGCGGCTTGTGGGCCGTAACAGATGCTGATCAAAGCCGACGCGACGACGACGGCCACCCAGATCGGCACAGTGTTCTGCGGGGTCGCTTGGCTGAAAATCAACCACATCGGTACGGACCACAGTCCGATCGCCACGACTCCGATCGCGTAGACACGTAGTCTGCCGAAGATGTCCGAGGCGAGCGCAGCCACCGGCATGAGAACTACCTGCACACCCGCGCCGACGAGGATGGGTAGCAGGACCTGGGGTGTCGCAATCTTCAGCACCACGTTCGCGTACTGCAACGACGAGATGATAGTGGCGTAGAAGATGGCGTTCACGACGATGAACGTGCCTGCCGCTTGCAGAATCGTCGCGAAGTTGTTCCGTACAACTTCGAGCACGGGTGAGGTGGATTTCGCCGCGGAAGCAAGGGACGTCTCGGCGGCACGGAATGCCGGGGTTTCCTCGAGGTACCGGTGAATGTAGAGCCCGACTCCGAGCATCACGATGCTGATCCAGAACGGTATCCGCCACGCCCACGCCAGGAAGGCGGGTTCACCGACAGTCCCGTTCAACACAAGGAAGACCAGATTTCCCGTGAGCACGCCGATCGGCACACCGATCTGCGCGAAGCTCCCGTAGAAGCCGCGCCGATTTTCCGGGGCGTACTCGGTGGCAAGGAGCATCGCTCCTCCCCATTGGGCGCCGAGAGACAGTCCTTGCGTAACTCTGAGGATGATCAGGAATGTCGGTGCAAGCCAGATCAGTTGGGTGTCCGGGGTAAATCCGATGAGAAACGTCGCGACGGCCATCAGGACTATCGCGGTGATCAACACCGGCTTGCGGCCGACCTTGTCGCCGAAGTGCCCGGCAATCACACCACCGAATGGCCGGGCAGCGAACGCGACGGCGAATGTTGCGAAAGAATTGACTGCGGACACTACCGGGTCCCCGGTATCGAAGAAGGTCTTGTTGAAGACGAGCGCGGCAGCGGTGCCGTAGATGAAGAAGTCGTACCACTCGAGCGACGAGGCGAGCGCAGCAGCGACCGAGGCCTTCCGGGCTTGGGCGCGGAGGCTGGGCGGGGCGGCAGTGGCGGTGTAAGTCATTGCCATACTGTGACCGCCCTCTCACCTGGCGGCGAGATGCGGCGGCGAAGATTGTGAGCATCCACGGGACGATTTGGGTCTGCGTCACAGTCCCGGGGGCGCAGTCCCTCTCACTTGTGTGGGCGCACAGATGAGTTTGTCACCAATCCACTGGTGACGCAGAACGCCGATTCCTACAGTTCGTTCCATGGTCAATTCATCGGGGGAACCGCCGAGTCTGCCGGGGAGTGCCGCGGACGTCGACTGCGACCTGGGTTGGTCGGTCAGCACACTTCAGCGCCACTTCAGTGATCTCGTGGCGCCGGCTGTTGCCGATCTCCCCCATGGCACGCGGGGCTACCAATTGCTGCACACCGTGCTGCGCAAGGAATTGCCGACCCAGATCGGACTTGCCGATTACCTCGGAATCGATCGCACCGTCATCACCTACGTGATCGATGCCCTGGTAGAAGCTGGTCTCGTCGAGCGAGTACAGGATCCGGCGGACCGTCGTGCCCGCAAGATCGTCCCGACGGACCGCGGAACCGCTCACCATGCCGCCCTCGAACACGATGTGCGCATCGCCGAAGAGTCCGTCCTCCGCGTGCTCGCCGCGGACGAGCGAGTTGTATTCCGTTCGCTACTCGGCAGAGTTGCACGTGGTTCCCGCGACGACCTGACCTGACAACACTCAACTCACGACACGAAAGAACAGCACATGACAACTCGTTCGAAGGTTCTCGTCATCGTCACCAGCATCGGCGAGTACGAAAAGGTGGGTTACCGCACCGGTCTGTGGCTCGGGGAACTCACGCACTTCTGGGATGTGGCCGAAGAGGCCGGACTGGAACTGACGATCGCCAGCATTGCGGGCGGACGCGTTCCCATCGACCCGGAGAGCCTGTCCCACGATTTCCTCGGCGATCTTGGAACCGGAAACCGGTATGCGGATCGCGATTTCATGAATCTTCTCGACAAGACCATGTCTGTGGCCGAGGTGGATGCGGCGGACTTCGACGCGATCTACCTGACCGGCGGACATGGAGTGATGTTCGACTTCCCGCAGAGCCGGACACTCGCTGAACTGATCGCACAGTTCTACGAGGCCGGGAAGATCGTGTCCGCGGTGTGCCACGGTCCGACCGGCTTGCTCAATGCCAAAATCGGCGACGACGAATACCTCGTGAAAGACCGCTCGGTGACAGGATTCACGTGGAAGGAGGAGGAACTTGCACAGCGAGGCGACGCGGTACCGTTCAGTCTGGAAGACGAACTGCGCAGCCGCGGAGCTCGGTTCACCCTCGCACCGAATCCCTTCGACCCGTTCGTCGTCGAGGACGGCCACCTGATCACCGGGCAGAATCCAAACAGTGCCCGCAAGGTCGGCGAGGCCGTCATCCGCCAGCTCGGCTGAGTGTGGCCGCCGGCCAGGAGTCCGTCGCGACTCCTGGCCGGTGGGCCGCTTGATGCGTGGCCGGATTTCAGGTTGACTGAAGCGCCTTCACGACCGCTTCAGCGACTGCGCGGGCACTCCCGGGGTTCTGCCCGGTGATCAGGCGACCGTCTTCGACGACGTAGGTCTCGAAGGGTTTGTCGGCCATGCTGTAGTTGGCACCCAATTTCTTCAGCTCGTCCTGCAATCGGAAGGGGACAGCATCGGCTCGCTGCGCCGCCTCTTCTTCCGGCCATGAAAATCCGGTGACATTCTTTCCCTTGACCAGCGGATCCCCATTCCCGAGCGGCACATTGAGCAGACCGGCCGGGCCGTGACAGACGGCGGACACGACGCGGCCGGTGTCGTAGAACTTGGCCGTCACGGCACCCAATGCGTCACCCCGGAAGTCGAACATGACACCGTGCCCACCGGTGAAGTAGATGGCGGCGTAGTCCCCTACATCGACGTCGGTAACCTTCATCGTATCGTCGAGCAGAGTCATGAACTCGCGATCGCGGTACCGCTTGCCTGTTCCGAGTTCGTCGAGGACGTCGTGGGCGAGGCTTTCCGGATCGATGGGGACGAATCCTCCTACCGGGCTGGCAATGTCCACCTGACAGCCGTGATCGGTGACGTAATCGTAGAAATGCGTCAGTTCTCCCAGCCATAACCCCGTGCGGTAGCCGACCTTCTCGTATTGCCCTGCGTTGGTCACGATGACCAGGATTCGAGTCGATTCCGACATGTTGTACGCCTTCTCTCGCGGAAAACAAAATTCACAGTGGTGGGCGTGGAGCGCGATGCAACGCGGCTATCCGGAGTACTCGGCGAGGATGGTGTCGGATGCCTTCTCCGACACCATCCATACCGCCGCGGCAATGAAGAAGCCAGGGATGCGGGGAAATACCGATGCATCGACAACGCGGAGTCCCTCGACTCCGCGCACCCGAAACCGTCCGTCCAGAACAGCCATCGGGTCGTCGTCGGCCCCGATCTTGCACGAGCAGGACGCGTGATGGCCCCACGCCTGTTGCCGAATGTAGTTACCTATCTCCTCCCTCGTGCGGACGCTGGGACCGGGTAGAACCTCGTGTGCGACGAATCCGCGCAGTCGGGCACTCAAGGCGCGTGCGAATTCGACACCGTCGACCACCGCGGCCAGGTCGTCACCGCCGTCGTCGCTTCCTTCGGCGAAATAGTTGAAACAGATGTCCGGGGTGTCGAAGGGGTCAGGGGACCGCAATCGGACGCTGCCGGCGGTGTTGTTCGTGTGTGCTTTGAGAACGACCCACGAAATGCTGTTGTGACTCTTCGTGAAATCGCTCGAGTAACCCGGGTAGTAGCCGCGGAAGAACACCGGTAGCGAGAAGACGAACAAGTCGGGGTCGTCGTGGGCACTGCTCGACCGTTTGACGTATGCGGCGAGAGTGCCATTGGTCGTGTAGGGCCCGGTGCGTTTGTCGCGCCACTCGGTGAAGAGGCCATCAGGGTGCTCTCCACGTTTGGGCGCATCCAGGGTCGAACCCTCGAAAATGGGGTAGTTGTGGGCTGTTTCGTCGACAACGGTGATCTCGTATCGATCCTGGAGGTTCTCCCCGACTCCGGGCAGGTCGACTACCACGTCGATTCCGAACGATTCGAGTTCGGCGCGTGGTCCGATCCCTGAGAGTTTGAGGAGCTGGGGAGTATTGAACGCGCCCGCGCAGATGATCACTTCGGCGGTGGCGGTCGCAATCCGGCGCCGTGCGATAGAGGTTCCGTCCGTCTGTCTCGCTCGGGGGTCGGCGCGGTACACGTGCCGCCCACGTATGTATTCGACGCCGACGGCTCTCGTTCCGTCGAACACGATCTTGGTGGCGAGTGCCGAATATTCGATGTGTAAGTTCTGCGGATGGTCGCGTTGCGCGCCGAGGATTCGCTCGCGGCTCCCGTTGCGGACGCCGTCGGTGACGGCGACCGGGATGAATATCATCCCGGTTCCTCCGGACTTGACGACCCGCCAGTCGTTGGGATCTTGCGGGGGTTCCCGCCAGTCTTCGTCGGGCGGTTCGTGCTCGCGGGATGCCTGGTCCATGGTGTCGATGATGTCGAGGAAGTAGGGTTCACGGCCGCCGGCCTCAGGGTCGGCACGCGTGGTTCCCAGCCACCCGCTGTAGCCGTGACGTGCGGGATTGTTCTCCGGAGGGTCCGCTCCGGGTGTCGTCGGGTCCCGCCACCGCTCGATTCGTTCGAACAGAGGCCGCATCCGTTCGGCACGCCACGAGTCGTCGCCGACGGTGGTCGCTATCCGGTCCCAGTCGCTGTTGTGGGGACAGACGGTGATCATGGCGCTGATTGCGGTACTCCCGCCGAGCGTCCCGCCTCGCGGGTACAGAACGCCGCCGCGGTCGGGCGTATGTTTCGGATCTTCGGCCTGCGCGTGGTCGTCTCGATAGTGACGGACGAAGTAGTCCCAGCGCATGTCTTCGTCCTCCGATGCCTGGGCATGGAAGATCGGCGCCTGGTAGTAGACGCAGGAGTGGTCGTCACCAGCCTCGAGCAGGAGCACTCGATGTCCCGCGGCGGCGAGGTTGGCCGCGAGTGGGCCTCCACCGGCACCCGACCCGACGATCACGAACTCGTATTCCGACTCGGTAAGACTCATGGATGCTCCCGTCGAACGATTCCACGGCGCGTGCCTCCTGCCACATTATTCGCCGCTCGGATCGCCCTGTCGTCGATTCATGTCGCAGAGCTGCCTGCGCAGGATGTGGCTCCAACAGGACTTTCAGAATCCGAGCACGACCTGGTCGAGGTGTTCGACGACCGGACTCGCGGCGAAGAACTCCCCGACCAGGACACGCCAGTGCCCGAACGTGGGAGAGTTCCGGAATTCGGTGTGCTGGTCGATCGTGCCCCACTCCACGACCAACCAATATCGGTTCGGGACCTCGACAGACCGGTATAAGCGAATGCCCGTACACCCTGCGGTGGCGTCGAACAGTGCAACCGCTCTTCCGACCGCCGCTTCGAACGAGTCGGCCGTTCCGGCGTCGACATCGATTTGTGCGAGTTCGCGAACCATGACACCCCTCGGGAATCGACAAGCACCCATGTGCAGTGGCCCGATGGACGCACCACCGACACGATAGGCAGACTGATCCGGTCGGACACAGTGCCCGAATCACAGACTGCCCTGTGAACGATCGACAACGGCCGGGCATCGATGTGGGCCACTATCCACGCCCGACACCCTGGGCGCCGGCAGTGATCCCGGCGCGGGTACGTTGACCGACACCAAGGCCTTATGCGACCGGACGCCGCAGCACCGGGCTAGCGTGTGAGGTATCCACAATTCCGAACGGCACCCAGGTATGGCGTGTGGTGTCGTACCGGGACGCACGTCGTCTTCGGCACTTCGATAGGGGTGACGCCCGTGGTCGACCGACCGCACTCCGACGCACAGAACCTCACGTGCGAACTCGCACAGCACGTCGAGGACACCGTGCACGAGGTAGCCGCACTCGCCGCGACACGGATCTGCGAGCAGGTGCCGAGTTATCGGGACAATGCCGATCCCGGTTTGCGGGAGGACGTCGCAGCTCACTGCCGCGATGTCTTCGACACCTTCGCGCACAGTCTGGCGCAGGACCGATTCCCGTCGCGCGACGATTTCCGGATCACCGGAAACCACGCCCTGCGCCGGGTGACACAGTCGATTCCGCTCGCCGACTTCCTCCAGGCGTTCCGGATCAGCCAGTCGACCCTCTGGGAGAGCGTCCTCGAAATCGCCCGGCAACACCCCGACCTTCAGGCCGCGGCGACCGACTCCGTCAAATTCATCATGGGCGTGATCGAAGCGGGCAGCACGATCGCCGCAGAAGGGTACCTGGAGGCGCAGCAGTTCCTACTCGCGGACGCGGCCAGGGCGGCGCGGGACCTCGTCGACGACCTGCTCGCCGGCAAGACTCCCACCGTGGGTTCCCGGCAGGCGACGCTGCGGACCGCGGGACTCGAACTCGGCTCGGCGATCGTTGTCGCTTCCGGTCTCGCGGCCTCGGACGGGGGAAGCCGACAGGCAATCGTCCGTGCGTTGGGCGTCACGGGCGCAGACCACACCCGTACCCGCGGCCTGATCGCCTTCCGGCACGGGGAATTCATCGGGATCTTCCCGGCGGATGACGGCAGCAGCGACACGGTCACCCAGAGCCTGTCTCATGCCTTCGACACCTTGCGCGCACAGCGCATCGAACTCACGATCGGCATCAGCACGGTGCACCGCGGTCTCGGTGCAGTGCCTCGGGCCTACGGCGAAGCCGTCACCGCCCGCGAAGCGTTGTCCGACAGCCCGGGCGTCAAGCCGCTGAACGATCTGACAAGTTTCGAATACCTCATCACCAAACGCGACGACACCGCGCGCCGTCTCATCGATCCCGCAGTCCGGCGTTTCGTGGAAGACGACCTTGCCGCCGATCGCGTGTACATCGACACCCTGGAGGCCTATGCCAAGGCCAACCTCAATGCGAAGGCGGCAGCCGAGACACTGTATGTCCACGGCAACACCGCCTACTACCGGCTGGACCGTATCGCGGAGCGGACCGGAAAGGACCTTCGGCGCTTCGACGACGTCCTGGATCTCCTCGTCGCCGTCAAGTTGCTCACCCCGCACGCGCGCCAGGACACTCCGCGTGGTCCGTCCAGTCGCGAGTCCTGAGCTCTCGGAGGTAGAGCGGCTGCCGGTGCTTCACCATCGTGTGTTCGGTTTGTTGTCCGGGTACCAATTCGGTTGGTACTGCACCACGAAATCGCCCGCGGACCGTTCGCATCACCCCGTTTCTGTGATCCGATCCAGTTCGGCGACGAGTGTTTCCGGAAATCCGGCGTCGACGGTGTCGGGTTCGAAGGTGATGCGATAAATGATGGGGGCAACGAGGTGGTCCATGATCTGCCGCACACTGGGAGTGAACTGACCGTGCGCGTGCGCACGCTCGACGAGTCGCTCCGCTTCGTCTCGGCGCGATGCCAGGCAGTTGGTCTCGCCGTCGTCGGCGAGCACGGCGGAGGCCCGCAACAGTGACGCCTTCGTCGGGCGAGCGAGGTGTCCGTACAACTCCCGTGCCCACGCCCGCAGGTCGTCGCCGATGTTCCCGGTATCGGGGAGCGGCCGATCGGGGTCCAAGCGCAGTGTTGCAACCTCGGCCACGAGACTTCCGACGTCCCCCCATCGTCGGTAGATGCTCGAGGGGCTCACGCCCGCACGAGCAGCGACAGCCGGCACGGTGACCTTGTCCGCGCCGCTCTCGGCGATCAGATCCTCGACGGCGTCGCGTACCGCCGCGATGACCAGTGCGCTTCGGCCGCCGGTGCGGCGGGTGGGAACAGAATCGGACGACATGAGGTTACTTTAACGCACAGTAGTTTGCTTTAAGGGTTCGATGCGATCTAGGGTCATCCTTAATGCACATATCTTCGCCTTAAGGAGAGGGATGTCCACCTCCATCCACACGCGCGAGCGCACCGCACGAACTTCCGGAGTCCTCGCCCTGCCGCTGTTGAGCGTGGAACTGCTCGCGTTCTTCTTCGCAGCGAGCGCTCCCTCGCCGCTGTTCGTCGTCTTCCAGAACCGCTGGTCCCTGGGCGCGTCCACCCTCACCATCATCTTCGCCGTGTACGCGATCGCGTTGCTGGTCGCACTGTTGACGGCCGGCGCCGTGTCCGACCACATCGGACGAAAACCAGTCGTCGTCACCGGCATTCTCGTACAGGTCGGCGCCATGGCCATGTTCGTCGCGGCCGATGACGTCCACTGGATCATCGCCGCACGAATCGTGCAGGGACTCGCGACGGGCATCGTCACCGGCGCCCTGACCGCGGCGATCGTCGAGGCAGCCCCACCGGACAAGAAGCACATCGGAGCCATGCTGGGCAGCGTCTCGCCACTTGCCGGCCTCGCGCTCGGCGCGCTCAGTTCCGGGTTGATCCTTCAGTTCTCCGACACGCCGGTGCTGTCGACCTTCATCCCACTCGCCGTGTTCTTCGCCGTCGCCAGCGTGCTGACCTTCTTCATCCCCGAATCGGCTACACCGCGCCCGGGCGCCCTCACCTCGCTCATCCCCCGAGTGTCGATTCCACCCGCGGCCCGCACGGTCTTTCTCGCCAGCGTCCCGGCCATCATCAGCGTGTGGATGCTCGGAGGTCTCTACCTCTCCCTGATCCCGTCGACGATGACCGAGATTCTGCACATCCACGCAGGACTCGCCAGCGGGGTTGCCATCGCCGTTCTCAACGGAGTGGGCGCACTGGCCCCCATCATTCTGCGCAAACGTGACAGCCGAACCACCACGCTCATCGGTGCAGGTGCGCTGGCGGCGGGAGTGACAATCGCAATGTCCGGCGTCGTCTTCGGCTCCGGCCCCGTGTTCTTCATCGGCACCTCAGTGGCCGGCGTCGGCTTCGGGTCCGCCTTCTCCGGCAGCATTCAACGCCTCAGCCCACTCGTGCAACCCCACCAGCGTGCCGAGTTGTTTGCGGCGCTGTATGTCGTCAGCTATCTATCATTCAGCATTCCAGCCATCATCGCCGGCCGCATGGTCGCACCGTTCGGCTTACTGCAGACCGAACTCGTCTACGGCGCGGTCCTCGTCACGATGGCGCTTGCCGCCCTGATCACCGGTCTCGTCCCTGGACCTGCCCGGCGACAGTAACTTTCGGTCCGCACGGCTCGGTACAGGAATGCACGCCGGATCATGCCGAGAACGATCGAGATCACCCGATGTACGACCGTTCCATCGAAACTCGTAGCGCAAACGAGCACAGCGAGCCAGCGCAGGTCAAACGATCAAGCACGTAATTCAATAGCGACTGCGGAGTGTCCCCTTCCACAACGCCCCGACCGGCGAGACCGGACCCGTCACCCACCACGTGCGCCCGCACACTTGCACTTCGTGCGCTGCTTCACGCCAACCTCCACCACCCCCGTATCCCTCGACACTCCGCTGCTCCACGCACCAGACATAGGACGGATCAAGCGGAATACCCTGCCCACGAGAGACAGGCGCTGCGATATGCTCGGCCCAGACGGCAACGGATCCTGACGGACCTGGGCGACAGTGTTGACGCCGACCCGCCTGCCGCTTCCCAACCGCGCCTCGTGCGGCGAGCGGATCGAATTCCCTTCTTCCTCTCCGGGTCGTTCCCGGCGCCGGACATTTCGTCCCTCATCCGAGATCGATCGCCGCACCGCGCCTGCTGTCATTCAGCCCGACCGACCCAAAATCGCACGAGCCGGGCATCAAACACACAACAGAATGGAGTGAAAGCATGAGCACCCACGGAATCACCAACGGTACCGAGCGCGCGATCATCGAGAACATGCTCGACCGCAATCGTGAAGCACTTATCGAGACCACACGCGGCCTATCCGATGCCGATGCCCGCCGTCGACTCGTCGCGTCGTTGACGACACCGATCTCATTGATCAAGCATGCCGCTGCCGCGGAACGGATCTGGTTTCAACGATTCTGGGCGGGCCTCGACGAATCCGAATGCGATGGATACTCGCGCCGCGATGAACGTACCTTCGCCGTCGCCGACGACGAATCGCTTACCGACGTCATCGCCGAGTTCGAGCGGGCAAGCGAACGATCACGAGTGATCGCGTCCGGCTTCGATCTCGACGCCACCAAGGACAATCCCCGCGAGGGAACCGTCAGCATGCGATGGACATTGCTCGCCATGATCCAAGAGTTCGCCAGACACGCAGGTCATGGAGACATCCTCCGCGAACAAATTTCCACCCCCTCACTACTGCAGCAGAGTTCGTGACACTTCGGCGCTACCAAGAGGATGCTGTCCGCATACTGCCGCCCATCTGCGCGCCATCGTCCATTGGGTAAACACTCGAGGTCGATCACCTCGACCTCGAGTGTTTGTCAATCTCCCTTGTCACAGCACCGACCTCCGCTACCACGTGCGACGCACGGCGGTGCCGGGGCGGGACCACATGAGACATCCTGCGCTGCAATGCAATGAACAGCGGTTCGTGCATTCCCTAGGCGAATGGGCCGGCCTCGTCGGCGTGGTTCACAAACGCCGGCCGCTTGCTCCGCAATGCATCCAGCACGGCTCTTGTGAACTCAGCAGTGCTGGCCGATCCGCCAAGGTCCTGCGTACGGATATCGCTGTCCGCAAGAACATCCTCGAGCGCCGCTACCACGGCGGCACCGGCTTCAGGATGCCCGAGGTGTTCGAGCATCAATGCTCCGGTCCAAATTTGGCCGATGGGATTCGCTACACCGAGATTCGCGATGTCAGGCGCGGAACCGTGCACTGGTTCGAACATCGAGGGGTACGTGCGGTCGGGGTTCACGTTCGCGGAGGGGGCCAAGCCGATTCCTCCGACGATCGCCGCTCCCAAATCGCTCAGGATATCGCCGAAAAGATTGGACGCGACCACAACATCGAGTGTCTCAGGCCGCTGCACGAAGTACGCGGCGAGGGCGTCGATGTGGTAGCTGTCGACCGTGATGCGAGGGCGCTCGGAACCAATTTCGCCACAGATCTGATCCCACAGCGGCATCGTGTGAATGATGCCGTTCGATTTCGTCGCCGAAACGAGCCGCCCCGTTCTCTCCTCGGCTCGATCGAACGCATAGCGCATGATGCGTTCGATGCCGCGGCGGGTAAACACCGATTCCTGGATCGCGGTTTCCATCGACGTGCCGGCGAAGAGTCGACCGCCGGCTTCGGAGTACTCCCCCTCGCTGTTCTCGCGCACGACAAGGAGGTCGACGGCACCGCCGAGGCTCTCGAGGGGACTGTCGATACCTCGGAGCAGGCGCAGGGGCCGCAAGTTCACGTATTGATCGAACGCTCGCCGGATCGGGATGAGCAGTCCCCACAGCGAGACGTCGTCGGCGACGGAGGGATCGCCGACGGCGCCCAGGAAGATGGCGTCGCTTTCGGCAAGTCGATCGAGCCCGTCACCGGGCATCATGTGCCCGTGCTCGGTGTAGTACGCGCAGCTCCACGGGTATGTGGTCCAAGCCAAGGTGAAGTCCCACTGCCGAGCTGCTTGCTCGAGTACTTCCATTGCCGGCTCGATGACTTCGCGGCCGATACCGTCACCCGGTATCACCGCGATCTGGTGCAAGGTGGTCACGGCGTAGGTCGTCCTGTCATGAGTGCAATCTTCCGGTGATGTGATCGATTCTGGATGTACCGCGTACCTGTCGTCACGATGCGGTCCCCGCGGTCTCGCCCGCAAGAGCTCGTTTGACGACCTGGGGGGAGCCGCCACCGTTGAAATCTCCGCTGGTCTCGGCATTGTGCGCATGGGCGAGTTGGTGCAGTCCGAAGACCGAGTCGGTTCCGCTGCGGTAGCCCATCAGGTCTTCACACTGGTTGACCGCTTGCTTCGCGAGCGCGAGGCCGAGGCGGGGTCGCTGCGCAATCCGGTGCGCCAAGGTCATAGCGGTATCCATCAAGTCGTCTCGTTCGACGACACGACTGACCATACCGAGTTTGTGGGCCTCGACCGCGGTCAATCGCTCGGCGGTGAAGAGAAATTCCTTCGCCCGCCGGGGACCGAGCTCCCACGGATGTCCGAACATCTCCACACCGGGAATTCCGAAGTCGACGGCAGCGTCGGCGAAATACGCGTCGCTGCTGGCGACGATCAAGTCGCACGACCACGCCACCATCAGCCCGCCCATGATGCAAGCGCCTTGAACGGCAGCGATCGTCGGCTTGGGCAGTTCTCGCCAGCGACGGCACAGTCCCACATACAGTTCCGACTCCCGTGCGAATCGATTCTCTACTCCTGCCTGTCCGACGTGATCCCACCACAGGGTGCGCCTGTCGAAACTCGTATCACGGTCGCCGGTCGGTCCGAGGTCGTGGCCGGAGGAAAAGTGCGGTCCGTTGCCGGCCAGGATCGCGACGGCGGCCTCGTCGTCATAGGCGAATCGCTGGAATGCCTCATCCAGTGCGTAGAGGAGTTTTCCGTTCTGTGCGTTGCGTACTTCGGGCCGATTGAGCGTGATGGTCACGACCTTGCCCGCTCGTTCATAGTGGACGAGGTCAGTGTGATCGATGTGTGTCATCCGATTGCCTCTTCAGTTGTGGACGTGGTGGCACCGAGTACGTCAGCGGTGTGCTCCCCGAGACGAGGGGGTGCCCGGAAGATGCCCGCGGCACCTGTCTTGATGGGGTTGCCGACCATTCTGGCGGTGGATCCATCGGCGAGGTCGACCTCGACAACCATGTCCCGCCGCCTCACAGTTGGGAAGTCGAAGGCTTCTGCGACCGACTGCACCAGCGCGACCGGCACACCCTGACTGTGGAATTCAGTCACCCAATGCTCGGACGTTTCGGAGAGGAACTTCTTACCGAGAATCTCCTCGAGTTGTTTCCGGTTTGTCTGGCGGGAAGCGAGATCCGCGAATCGTGGGTCTGTTTCGAGCCACGGTTCCCCGATCGCTCGGCAATAGCCGGTCCACCATCGTGGGATGGCGCTGGGGGTGGCGTATACGTAGCGGCCGTCGCCGCACTCGAATGCCTGGCTCGGCGGCAAGGTCGCGTGCCGGGTCCCCATTCTTTCGTAGACGATGTCGTGGGTGAGGTAGTCCTGCGCTTGCCACACGAGCAGGCTCAGTTGGGCATCGAGCAGCGAGATCTCGACGTGGCGGCCCTGCCCATCGATGCGTCGTCCGTGGACTCCGGCGAGGATCGCGACGGCCGCGAACAGACCTCCGGCGGTGTCGCCGATTTGATATCCGACCCGCGCCGGCGGGCCGTCGGCCTCGCCGGTCAGGGCCATGACCCCGCTGAGTGCTTGTACCAAGCTGTCCACCGCTGGGTAGTCCGCGAACCGCCCCTCGTTGTCGAATCCGTAGATCGAACACAACACAATGGCCGGGTTTCGGGCGTGCAGCGATGTGAAGTCGATACCGAGTCGTTCGAGGACGCCCGGCCGGAAGTTGTGACATACGACGTCCGCCGATTCGACGAGACCGAGAAACGCTTCTCTGCCCTCCGGTGCTTTCAAATCGAGGACGACGCTCTGCTTGTTGCGGTTGACGCTGAAGAAGAAGGTGCTGGCGCCGTCGATCTTGTGAGGAGGGATGCCCCGAACGGGATCGCCTGTCGGGGGCTCGATTTTGATGATCTCGGCACCGAGGTCGCCGAGCAGCATCGTCGCGTATGGTCCCGCGAGGAAATGCGACAGGTCCAAGACTTTCAAGCCGGTCAACGGTAGCTGCTGCGACGCCGCATGGGCGGGGTCATGGATTGCCATCGCTCACAGTCCCTTCAGCTCGGCGAGCGACAGTCCGCCGCCCATCAACCGTTGGTTGCCGGGCAACTGAGCGGCCAGCCACCGAGCATGCTCCCCGTGTTCGCCGGCTCCTCTCGGCACCGTGGCGAGAACTCCCTCCTTGATGAACCGCACCGCGTCCGCATCTGATGCTGCGATCTCCCCTGCCCACCCCAGTGCAACGTCGAGGACCTCACCCGGGCCGACGACCTTGTTTACCAACCCTGCCCGAAACAGGGTGTCGGGTCCGAGTACATGCCCGAGAAGGAGAATCTCCATCGCCAGCTTGTGCGGGATCTTCGTGGCCAACCCAGCGGCCAGACCGCGGGACAGACCCAGTCGCGCTTCGGGATACCTGAACTTCGCGTTCGTCGTTGCCACACTCAGATCGGCCTGCTGAAGCAAGATCATTCCTGCGCCGACACACCAACCATCGATCGCCGCGATGATCGGCTTGTTCGTTGACGGACCCAGGTGCGGCGCCCACGCCGATGTGGTCGGCGGGTCGGTGACATCGACGCCGACCGTGAAGTTGCCCTCCGAACCGGTCAGGACAGCGACGCGGTCCTCACTCCGGTCGAAACGCAGCCACGCGTCCTCCAGCCCGACCGCGGCCACGCTGTTCACGGCGTTCTTCTTGCCCGGCCGATTGATCGTGATGATTGCGATGTTGTCGACCGACTCGTAGGAGACAGTGTCCTCAACCATTTTCGGTTCCGTTCTTGTTGTCGAGAGTGACGAGCATCTTCCCGGTGTTCCTGCCGCGCAGCATGTCCAGGAAGGCGACAGGTGCGTTCGTGATGCCGTGGACAACGGTCTCGTCGTAGCGCAGTCGCCCTTCCCGGACCCACTTGCCGACCTCGCGGTGGAAGTCGGGACGGCGGTCGAGGCTGTCACTGACGATGAATCCCCGCATGATGAGGCGCTTGGTGACCACCTGGAACAGGTTGCTCGGTCCCGTTACCGGCCCCTCGGAGTTGTACTGAGCGACGGCTCCGCATGCCGCGATGCGTCCACCGACGTTGAGGACCGCGATCGCGGCTTCGAGGTGTTCTGCGCCCACGTTGTCGAAATAGACATCGATGCCATGCGGTGCAGCGTCTCGCAGTTGCTCGAGCACCGACCCGTCCTTGTAGTTGAATGCTGCGTCGAATCCGAGGTCGTCGATGAGGTAGCGAACCTTTTCCGCTGAGCCGGCGCTGCCGATGACCCGCGGAGCGCCACGCAACTTCGCCATCTGACCAACCAGTGAGCCGACGGCACCTGCCGCACCTGAGACGAACACGGTGTCTCGCGGCGTGAACGACGCCTTGTCGAAGAGCCCGACGTAGGCACTCAATCCCGTCATTCCCAGCACCCCGAGGTGGGTGCTGATCGGTACCTCGGTGTCGCGGATGATCGTAGCCGCAGCGTGGTCGAGCACGGCGTACTCGCGCCAACCCAACCGGTGCTGGACTGTCGTGCCTACGGGGATCCCCTGCGCGCGGCTGGCGACGACTTCTCCGACGACGGCACCGTCGAGTGCCCGCCCGATCTCGTATGGGGGTACGTAGGACTTCGTGTCGTTCATCCGACCCCGCATGTAGGGGTCGACGCTCATGATCTGGTTGCGGACCAGGATCTGGCCGTCGGACGGCTGCACGATCGGCGTTTCGACGATGTCGAAGTTCTCCGGCAGCGGCCACCCCGCCGGGCGTGAGGCGAGTCGAACCTCGAGGCTGCTGTCCGGTATGTGTTGATCTTCCATGTGTTCCTCGTTCCGTGAAACCAGTGCAGTCATGACCCGTGAGGCAGGACAATTCCTCGAATGTTCTTCCCTTCCAGCAGGTCGTGATATCCCTGATTGATCTGCTCGAGGGTGTAACGCGTGGTGATGAGCTCGTCCAGCTTGAGGTCGCCGGACTGGTAGAGGCCCAGTAGGCGGGGGATGTCGTACTGGGGATTGGCCGAACCGAACATGGTGCCCTTGATGGTCTTCTCCAGGACCACCATCATGGCGCCGGGAATCTTGACGTTGAGGTCCTCGCGACCCGACAGGCCGACGAGGACGACCGTGCCTCCCTTGCCGATCGCGTCGAAGGCATGCGCAACCGTGTCCTCGTCCACCACACCGACGGCGACCAATGCCTGATCTGCTCCCTGCCCCCAGGTCATGTCGATGACCGCGGCGTGTGCCTGGTCGGCAGCTTCGAAGACGTGAGTAGCGCCGAGCTTGAGTGCGGTGTTCCGTTTGAACGACACCGGATCGACCACGACGATGTTCTTGGCACCAGTGAGGGCGGCGCCTTGGACGGCGTTGATGCCGATTCCGCCGGCTCCATACACAACGACGGTGTCGCCCGGGCGGACGTTCCCGGCGTAGACCGCCGCTCCCCATCCGGTCGGTACACCGCAGCTGACGAGCACGGCACTGTCGAGTGGGAGGTACTCATCGATCTTGACGACGGAGTTCTCGCGTACTACTCCGTATTCGGCGAAGGTGCCCAGGGCGCACATCGCGCCGACGTCCGTTCCCGAGCGGTGGAGGCGGAAGGTGCCATCGGGCATACAGCCCTCGGTTGCGCGTGCCCCGGAATCGCAGAGATTCTGGTGCCCGGTCGCGCAGTAGCGACAACGGCCGCAACTCGGGGTGAAGCTGCACACGACGTGGTCCCCGGGACGCACCCGTGTGACTCCTGGTCCGATGTCCTCGACCACGCCGGCACCTTCGTGTCCGGGAACGATCGGAAATCGGGTGCCGATGGTGCCGTCGGTCAGGTGCAGATCCGAGTGGCACATTCCCGATGCCTCGTATCGGATGAGCACCTCACCCTCTCGTGGCCCGTCCAGGTCGAGTTCCATGATCTCGAATGGTGTGTTCAATGCCGTGAGGACGGCTGCTTTGGTCTTCATCTCGTCGTCTCGATTCGGTTCACAATGCGATGTTGACGGCCTTGACCTGGGTGTAGAGGGCTATGCCGTCTGCTCCCAGCTCCCGGCCCCAACCTGACTGCTTGTAGCCCCCGAAGGGCAGCGCCAGGTCGCTGGCGTTGTATTGGTTGACCCAGACCGATCCAGCCTTGATGCGCTTGGCGACACGATGCGCGTTGGATAGATCGGTCGTCCAGACACCCGCCGCGAGCCCGTAGATCGTGTCGTTGGCGTGTGCAATGACTTCGTCCACGCCATCGGCCGCAGAGAAGGGCATAGCTGCGACGACCGGGCCGAAGATTTCCTCACGCACCACGCTGAAGTCGGGATGCACGTCGACGAGGACTGTGGGTTCGACGAAGTACCCTTCGGTGCCCCAACGCTTCCCACCGGTGAGGACGCGGGCGCCATCCGCGATTCCCTGGTCGATGTACCCCGTGACCCGGTCCAACTGTTCCTGCGAGACGAGCGGGCCCATCTGTGTGTCCGGGTCGAGCCCAGGCCCGATCTTCGTCCTCGCGACGTGCTCGGCAACCGCTCGGGTGAACTCGTCGAAAATGGAGTCCTCGACGAACAGCCGGGTGCCGGCGACACATGCCTGGCCCTGGTTGCTGAGCCACGCGTTGACCGATCCGGGCACCGCTTTGTCGAGATCAGCGTCCGCGAACACAATATTGGGACTCTTGCCGCCGAGTTCGAGGGAGACCTTTTTCAGGTTGCCCTTGGCCGCGTCGACGATCTTCCTTCCAACCTCGGTAGAACCTGTGAAGGCAATCTTGTCGACATCGTCGTGGGCGGCCAGTGCCGCACCCGCATCACCGAACCCGGTGATGATGTTGACCACGCCGGGTGGCAGACCGGCGTCGAGGAACACCTCCCCGAGCAGCAGCGCCGTCAGGGGGGTCTGCTCAGCAGGCTTGAGCACTACGGTATTACCGGCGGCGAGGGCAGGCGCCAGTTTGAACGCGGCCATCAGCATGGGGAAATTCCAGGGAATGATCTGTCCGCAGACACCGATCGCCTCGCGCAGCGTGTATGCGTGGAACTCGCCATCCGGGACTCTGGTCATCGACACATTGACGGTGCTGCCCTCGAGTTTCGTGGCCCATCCCGCGTAATAGCGGAACAGATCCGCGGTGCGAGCGACGTCCGAGACCTTGGCGATCGAGGCCGGTTTGCCGTTATCGAGGGATTCGATCTGGGCGAACTCGTCGGCACGGGCGGTGATTGCGTCGGCAATGCGCCACAGCAGACGTTCGCGCTCGTTCGGGCGCATCGTCGTCCACGGTCCGGTCTCGAATGCCACTCGTGCCGCGTGCACGGCGCGGTCGATGTCGATCGCACGTCCACGAGGTACCTGACACAGCACACCGCCAGTCGCGGGGTCGACAGTGGGGAACGTTTCTCCGGCGGCGGGATCTACCCAGTCCCCTCCGATCAGTAGCCTTTTCGGCTGGCCCAGAAAGTTGCGGACGGAAGGAAGAAGCTGATTGTCGATGGCAACGGTTGAGGTCACGGTCGTACTACTCCTTGGTCAGGGCATGCGGATTCGTGTGGAGATCGGTCGGCGAGGATCGTGCCGAGTTCGTCGAGGACGCCGGCATCTTCGATGGTCGACGGAATGGAGGCCGACTCCCCATCGACGAGTTGCCGCAGTGTGCGGCGCAGGATTTTTCCGGACCGTGTTTTCGGCAGGCCGCCGACCACATCGACCCGTGACAGCGACGCGATCGCACCCACCCTGGTGCGGACAAGGTGCAAAATTTCCTCCGACAGCCCGGTGGTGTCGTGGCCGACCTTCGTCACCACCAACGCCCGTGGCACTTGTCCTTTGAGCGGATCGCGCTCGCCGATGACGGCGCATTCGGCAACTGCCGGATGGGAGGCGATCGCGGCTTCGATCTGCCCCGAGGAGAGTCGATGACCGGCAACGTTCATCACGTCGTCGGTGCGGCCGAGCACGAACAGGTAACCGTCGCGATCGAGGTAACCCCCGTCGCCGGTGAGGTAGTAGCCCGGAAACCGGTTGAGGTAGCCATCGATGTATCGGGCCTCGTCACCCCAAATGCCGGTCAGCGTTCCCGGGGGCAACGGCAAACGCAAGCAGATCGCTCCCTCGTGGTCAGCACCGAGCCTGTCACCGCTGTCATCGAGTATGTGCACTGCATAGCCGGGTAGCGGCACAGCGGCCGACCCGGGTTTGCTCGGGAGGGACTCGAGCCCGCGAGGATTGGCAGCGATCGGCCACCCGGTCTCGGTCTGCCACCAATGGTCGGTCACGTCGACATCGAATATTGTTGTCGCCCAGTTGTACGTGTCGGGATCGAGCCGTTCGCCAGCGAGGAACAGGTTATTCAGGCTGGAGGTGTCGTACCTCTGAAAATACTCACCGCTCGGGTCGGTCCGCTTCAGTGCCCTGATCGCGGTGGGGGCGGTGAACACAGCCCGGACGCGATGTTCCTCGACGACCCGCCAGAACGCCCCCGCGTCCGGTGTTCCAACCGGTTTCCCCTCGTACAGAATCGTTGTCGCACCGACCAGCAAGGGCCCATACACAATGTAGGAGTGTCCGACTATCCACCCGACGTCACTCGCCGTGAGCATCACATCTCCGGGCCCGATGTCGTACACATTCGCCATCGACCAGGCGAGGGCGACGGCATGGCCCCCGTTGTCGCGGACGACGCCCTTGGGTTTTCCCGTGGTGCCCGACGTGTAGAGGATGTACAACGGATCGGTCGCTGCGACGGGGACACACGCCGCAGGCTCGATCTGCGAGTTCATCAACTCGGTGTAGTCGACGTCACGATCACTCATCCGCGCCTCGCACAGCGGGCGCTGCACCACCACACTCCGTGCAGGCGCGTGCCCGGCCAGGTCGAGGGCGGCATCGAGCAGTGGCTTGTATTCGACAATCCGATTGGGCTCGATGCCGCACGACGCCGTCACGATCACATGTGGTTCCGCGTCGTCGATCCGCGCCGCAAGCTCGGGGGCGGCGAATCCGCCGAAGACGACCGAGTGCACTGCACCGATACGCGCGCAAGCCAGCATCGCCACGACAGTCTCAGGGATCATCGGCATGTACAGCAGAACGCGATCGCCCTGGCCCACACCCAGGTGCCGAAGGACTCCCGCAAACTTCGCGGTCAGGGTCGTCAGCTCTGCATAGGTGAACGACCTCTTCGATCCGGTGACCGGCGAGTCGTAGATCAGGGCATCTCGTGGGCCATACCCAGCACGCACGTGCCGATCGAGAGCGTTGAAACAGGTGTTGAGCACACCGTCCAGGAACCAGCGATAGAGCGGAGCGGTGCGGTCGTCGAGTGTCACTGCGGGCGGGCGGGCCCACTCGATCGCACGGGCAGCTCCCGACCAGAATGCGATGGGGTCGGTGGTGCTGAGTTCGTATTCACTTCTGTAGGTCATGCGTGGCTCCGAAGATTGTTCCGAAATGCATCGACCTGCCCGGACAGAATGCATCCTGCGGTCTGTAGCATCGGGCTATGTCTTTCGCCCCACCCCCGACACGTGCCGCCGCAGTCCTCGACCAGCTGCGAGCCGAAATCGTCGGTGGCGTACTCGCCCCCGGGGAGATACTCAAAGACGCCGAACTGGCCACCCGCCTGGGCGTGAGCATCACCCCGGTACGGGAGGCGATCGCAGAACTCGCCAGAGAAGGACTCGTCGAGGTCTCGCCCAACCGATGGCGGCGAGTTGCGGAGATGACCCTCGAACAGGCCGTCGCCACGATCGACATTCAATTCATCCTCTTCGGCGGCGCCGTCGAACGTGCGGTCCCCCAGTTCACCGACGAAGACGTCGTACAACTCGAAGCGAACGTGGCCGAGATGCGCCGCGCAATTGCTGACGGCGAACCCGCCAGCACCGCGAAGGCGGTCGCCCAGTTCTTCGAACTCACCATCGCCCGCGCCGGAAACGCCGAACTGTCGGGCGTGTGGAATCTCGTCTTCGGCCGGGGCCGGCGCTTCATGGGACTGACCGCGACGAGCAACCTGTGGCAGCTCTGGCTCGACGGATTCACCGAAGTCTTCGCCGCCGTCCAGAAGCGTGACGCGGACCTGGCCGGACGACGGGTGCGTGAAATGGCCACCACGATCCGGGAGACGACGCTGGGGCCCGAAGCCCACGGGTACATCCTGGGTGCACCCAGCTCCAACTCCCCGGCAAACCCTTGACGCTGCTACGACCGGGGTCCGGCCAGTCGCTCGTTCAGTGCGCAACGGACTGCCTCACACGGCTGAACCCGCGGTACCCCTCGGTAGCCACCGAGTCGCACAATTCGCGGTAGGTACCGACGCCGCCCACGTACGGCAGAAAGACGCGCGGTTTGCCCGGAATGTTCGCGCCCATGTACCACGACGCCGCCATGGGGAACAGGGTGTCGTCTGCAAGTTCGCGCAGATGGTCGACCCAGCCGTCCTGAGCCTCTCGGGTGGGCTCGATCATTCCCACACCGTCCGCAATCGAGCGCTCGACCAGGTCGGATATCCACTCCACGTGCTGCTCGATCGACGTCATCATGTTGCTCATGACCGACGGACTACCGGCGGTCGCGATGGTGAACATGTTCGGGAACCCCGCGCACGCGACACCGAGGTAGCTTCGCGGGCCCGCCGCCCACGTCTGACGCAAGACCTCACCACCTCGCCCGACGACGTCGATGTTGTTGATCGCTCCGGTCATCGCGTCGAAACCGGTGGCGAAGACGATCGCATCGACCTCGAACTCAGTGGTGGCGGTACGCACCCCACGCTCGGTGATGGTGTCGATGGGATCGGTTCGAATGTCCACGAGTTCGACGTCATCGCGGTTGAACGTTGCGTAATACCCGGTGTCCACACACGGCCGCTTCGTCGCGAAAGGGTAGCTTGTGGGCGTCAGGGCCGCAGCGACGGCCGAGTCCGACACGATCGCACGGATCTTCTCGCGGATGAAATCTGCTGCTGTCTCGTTCGACTCGAGGTTCGTCTTCAAGTCCGAGTAGGCGTTGGCGAAGTTCAGACCGCCCTCCTCCCACAGTAGTTCGTACCGCGCGCGTCGACGATCCCCGGGGACGTCGATCGCGTTCTCTGTGTTGTCGATCCGGAATACCCCGCCGGAGTTGTAGCGGGCGACACGTCGGCGATCTGGGTAGTTCGCCTTCACGTCGCGCACGAAGTCGTCGTCGAGCAGTCGGTTGCGCGCCGGGAGGCTGAAGTTCGGAGTTCGCTGAAAGACAGTGGTTCGGGAGGCCTGTTCCGCTATGAGAGGGATGGACTGAATACCGGACGATCCCGTGCCGATGACCGCCACATGCTGCCCGGTGAAATCGACCCCGCCGTGCGGCCAGGCCCCGGTGTGGTACGTCGGCCCCGAGAAGGCGTCGATCCCGGGGATTGCCGGGACGTTCCCGACCGACAGGCATCCTGTCGCGAGAACAAAATATGTCGCCGTCACTTCCTCCTCGGAATCGGTGGTGATCCTCCATGTTTCGTCGTGTTCGTCGAAGACGGCCGACAGCACCTGCGTGTCGAATTCGACATCGGTACGCAAACCAAATCGGTCCGCGACGTGGTTGGCGTATCGAAGGATCTCCGGCTGAGTTGCGAAGCGCTCGGACCACCGCCACTCCTGCTCCAACTCGGTCGAGAAAGAGTAGGAATAGTCGACGCTCTCGATGTCGCACCGCGCGCCCGGGTACCGGTTCCAATACCAGGTGCCGCCCACGTCCGCACCGCGTTCGTACACGCGCACAGTCAAGCCCATTCCACGCAGCCGATGCAGCATGTACATGCCGGAGAACCCGGCACCCACAATCACTGCATCGAACGCTTTCGGGGCGTAATGGTTCGTGGGTGACGTCGAAGTGTCGAGGAGAGTCATCGGGAGACCTCTTTCGCGGTAGTGGTGAGGAAGTGAGCTATTTCGTCTGCAACGAATTCGAGCGCGATCCTGCTGGCGGGGAGAGCCCCGAAAAGGGTGAAGAAGCCGTGCATCTGGTCCTCGAAATGTCGAGATACCACCGGCACACCTGCCCTCCTCAGTCGGTCGGCATACTCGATCGCCTCGTCGCGGAGCGGATCGTGTTCGGCGGTGACCACGATCGCGGGTGGAAGCTCGGCGAGATTCGGCTCATGCAGGGGGACGGCCTCGGTGTCGGACCGGGCCGATTGGGTTGGGTCGTAGTTATTCCAGAACCACATCAGGGTTTCGCGGGTGACGAGAAGTTGGTTCTCGCTCTTCAGGTACGAATCCCGGTCGAAGTCGGAATCGGTTGCAGGGTAGACCAATATTTGAAGAGCTATGCGTGGGAATCCTGCGTTCCGGGCACGATGTGTGACGACGGCAGCGAGGGTCCCGCCGGCGCTGTCGCCACCCACTATCAGGGGCACAGACGATCCCGCGAACTGTTCGATGTGCTCGTGCACCCACAGTAGCGCCGCCCACGCATCGTTTATCGCGGTCGGGAAGCGGTGCTCGGGAGCAAGCCGGTAGTCGACGAGCGCGACAACACAACCGGTCGTATCCGCCAGGAAGCGGCCGAGAAGCTCCGACTGTTCAATTCCTCCGAGCACCCAGCCGCCGCCGTGGTAGTACACCACCACGGCGCGAACCACCCCGCGCGGAACCAGCATTCGCACACGCACGCCGCCGCCCGGCACCACGATCATGTGGTCGGATACCGACGACATTTGCCGCCGATCAGCAGGCAAGGTGCCCTTTCCACGGGCCAGGCGGGTCGGAAACGCACGTGCCTCGTCGAGGGTCATGCAGTGCAGTGGCTTCTCTCCGAGAGCTGCGATTGTCGCGAGCAACTTCTGCGTCGCCGTATCGAGTGCCATCTCACCTCCTATAATGCAGGATGCATTCTGTGCTTGGAAATTGAGGCCCTGCCGACAAATGCCGCAACAGGGCCGATGCCGCTCACTCAGCTGCGTACTCGACCCGACCCGTCGGCCGAAACTCGAGATCCTTCGTCTCCGGACCCCACAGCGCCCCGATGACAATGAGAGCCCCTCCGACGACAATCAGCGGAATCGCCGTCACCGTTTCGGGCAGGAATGTAGCCAACCCCAACAGATAGAAGCTGTAAAAACTCGGAATCAACAGGGAAAGACTGTATCCCATCGCGAAACCCGACGAGCGAACACTGGTACCGAACCGCTCGTTGACATACACGGTCGCAACACCGAACACCGAACTGATCACAACCTGAACCACGATGGAAGCAGCGATGATACCGAGCGTTCCTTCGATCAAGTCCGACATGAAGATGTAGTACGCCGCACTTCCGACAACGGCGATAACGAACCCCATCACGGTGAGAAACTTGCGTCGACCGACCCGCTGGCTCGTCACGCCTGCCGCCACGAATCCTGCGTACAACACAACATTCGTGACCAGCAGCGCCCACGTCACCGTCGTCGCATCGATCTTGTGAAAGTTCTTCAGCTTGTCGGGCACCACGGAGGCCACCATCGACGACGTCAGCCACAGTCCTGTCATCAGCACGAACACCTGCCAAAACGAGCGCTTCTCCGACCCGAACATCACCTGCCGTAGCGGTGACTTAGCCTTGGCGGACTCTTCCCAAAGGTCCGACTCGGGAAGATGCTTCCTCCGGTACACCAGGAACGCGAATCCGCATGCAGCACCGAACAAGAACGCGATTCTCCAGCCCCACTGCACGTACGGAGAGTCCAGCCCACCAGCAGGTGCAACCCTCAGCATAACGAGTGTGACGAGCGAAATGATCACGAACGCTGCGCAATAGGCACCGGCCAAAATCCCTCCCACCAGGCCTCGCTTCTCGCGGTCGCAATATTCGTAGGCAAGCGGAACGGCCGCGGTGTACTCACCACCGAGAAAAATGCCATCGATGAACCGGAGCCCCACCAACAGAACGATCGACCACATGCCCACTGTCTGGTACCCCGGCAGAAAAGCGATCAGGAGAGTGCACACCGAGAAGCCCGCGACCGAGATCATCGTGATCCGACGACGTCCGATTCGGTCGGCCATCGAACCGAAAAGGAGTGCGCCGATCGGGCGGCCGAGGAGTGTGGCCGCGAACGTCACGAAGTAGATCGTCGACTTCATCGCCGGTGACAAATCGGCCGGCTGAAAGTAGATGATCGCGGGAACCAGTGCGATCACCGGGAGGTATATGTCGATGAAGTCGACCAGTAACCCCTGATAGGCGCCGACGATTGCCTTCCGGCGCTTCGAAGGATCGACCCTGCGCCCGACGTGCCCGGACTCTGAGTTGGTTATCGCTGTCATGCAAAGCTCCTTGTGCATAACCCATGACGTGGGGTTTTGAAGTGCCAGCGGACTGAGACAGCCCGGACAGATAGAAGCGTAAGTGCCTCAAGTCACCCAGTCAATGCTAAATGCATTCTGCATCGACCGGCGGTAGGAATAGACGACGGCCACTCGAGGACGAACAGCTCCGACGGACGATGGATCGCTTCGTCAGGCCCGCAGGTGTCGATGAACGGCCGGCAAACGGTCACGCTGTGCGCCAGGAATTTGGTGCGCACCCCGCTGTCCCTACTCTCGCAGTCCGCGCTTGTGCATCGTGTACACCGGTGAGCGGTTCACTTCTCGGATCCCATTCATGAGGACGACTGATGACCACCATCCCTCCCCTACATCAATCCAACGGCGATAATGGGCGTCCAACAGACAGAGGTCCCGCGCTCGCGACTCAGATTCGCGCGTACAAGCAAGCGCGCCGCCGAAGGCTCCAGGCCGTCACAGCTGAGAGAATTCGTCGTCGTGTCCCGCGGGAAACCGAGGAAATTGTCGGCTTCGCCCAGATGTGGATCCCATACGGTGGGGCACCAAACGCCGAGATATTTCGGCATTTCGGCATGTCGGCTTCCCAATTCTCTGTCCGACTCTGGAAGGCAGTCTCGGACATGAAGTGCGCCGCGCAATCCGTGCGGAGGCTAGCCGAGGTCTACCCTCGCCCACGTACAGGATTTTCGTCGAGGAAGCTCGCAAGAGCGAGAGGATCTGCGGGCAATGCAGATGCCTGGAACGCTGCGCACCAATCAGCGAACAACCCCCAGTCGTATCGATGGCCCGAACCCTGATCCTTATCGCCGAACAGGGCGGAAACATTCTGCCCGCCTGTGAATTCCGTCTGGCCGTTGGTCACTGCTCAAGGTTAGGCAATCCGCGGCCGCCAATCATGCCTCGGAGGGTCTGTGTCGCCATGAAGACTACCCTCGGGCAAAAGCTGGTTCACTTACTTGCGCAACACCAGGCGTGACCCCAGCCCGCAAAGTGCATATGGATCACGACAAATGCGAACTATCGAGTAGACGCTCTGCAGCAGCGCCGGCCCTCAACGACTGACCCCCGACCCTGCTGACCACCTCATCCGAATAGCCCGCGAGGGCTGCGCGTCGCCTATCGCAGCGTGAATCGCTGAACCGGACAGCGGCGCCGCACTGATATTGCCGTTCGCGCGTATTGCGCGGAACACAGGAAACGCTAGCCGCAATAGCAGCGCCTTCCGTAACCTGACCTGCGGAAACGACTTCTCCGCTGGCGGTTGGGTTCGTCCTGTGATCAGATCCAGTCGATGTGGACGGAGTCGATGTGGTCGAAGTGGAACCCGAACTGGTCGCTGTACCTGTCGAAGCCCTTGTTCTCCGGGTAGTCGAGGGTGGCGTGCCGCTCGAGCAACGCGACGACCCGGGCGTGATCATCGTTGGCCAACGCGGCGGCCAGTTCGCGGGACTCATCGCTGCTGAACGGGGTGTCCGAGTTCGCGAAATCCAATGTGCGGACCCGGTAGTCGTACCCCTCGTCGGCCCCGTTGCGCACCATGACACCGCCCCTGACCCGGATGACCGCCCGTTTCGGGGTTCCGTCCGGCCGCAACACCCCGGCTCGCTTCATGATGTCCTGTGCCTTCACGTTTTTGAGTTTCTTGCTGGCATCGGCCCGCAGCTCGTTCGTCTCCCCCGACCGATACCGCGACACCGCGGAGCGGGACCGGCCGATCATCGCCGCCACCGCGTCGATACCGCCGAGGCGTTCGATCGCCGCACGCCGCTGGGCACGCTCGAGAATATCGGCATGCGGGATGCGGCCCTGTTGCGCCCACCGGCGCAGTGTGCGCGCGGATGGGGGTGTGCGGCCGGCATCGATCGCCGCCTGCCGCAAACCCTCGTTGCCGAGCTCCTTCCGCAGCTGTGTGACCGAGACCTTGCTGGTCAGCCCGGCCAAACCCCCGGACTTGACCTGCTTGGATTTTTCCACCCCGCTGGTCGCGGCGTTCGCGACGGACACCCTGAGGCCGTCCAGACCGACCGCCTGCTGCGCCGGTTTCGTGGTGCGCGGCTTCGGCAGGTGCAGGGCCATCAGAGCGCCCCCTCCCCATCCTCGAAGGCGAACTCGTCGTCGGTGTTCTCGTCGTCGGCGAAGACCGCCCGGATTACCAGATTCACCTCGTGCACATCCTGAGCCGACGCCAACGCGGACCGGAGTGGGCCGGTGAGGGGGGTGTCCTTCTCCACCGACATCTTCCCCAACGCCGCACTCGGATCGGCGATGTCCTCCCCGTCGGCGAGGAGATACACCCAGGAGTCGGTGACGGTGCGGATCGGCCAACGATTGTGCTCGCGGCCGATCCGCATCGCCACCCGCCGGCCCCGCCACCGGCAGTGCGCGATGATCGCCGCCCGCCACAAAGGTTGGTGGTGATGGGCCATCCGGGTCGCGGTCCACATGTCCGGGTTCACCATCCGCCCGATATATCCCTTGTAGCAGGACCCGAGGAATCGTTTCGTCGCCGCATCCTCGGTGTCCACCGCGGCCTTGCGCGCCTCGCGGAGGATCTTCGCCCACTTGTCCAACACCCGGCCCTGCTGCGGGTACACCCAGGCCTCGGTGATGTCCAGATCGTCGAGGTCGGCGCCGATCCCCCCATCCGTCACCGGTGCGCACAACCCGTCCAGGCTCACGGAGGTGACCCACGTCTGCACCGGCTGATCCGCCAGCATATGCGGGTGCGGCAACGGCAGTTTCTCGGGCAGCGACAACGTTTGCCCCGCGGGGAGGGTGATCCGCCACAGCCCGAACGGGGCACCCTTGTCCCCCACCGCCGCACCGGCCGCCGCCCCGCCGGTCAAATGGGCAGGCTGCCCGTACCCGAATTCCAGCATCCCGGCCGACGCCAGGTACGCGGCGCGTTGGTCGATCGACACCAACCGGCTCGTCCCCTCGAGGTCCTGTTCGTCGGGGACCTGGGTCCAACCCACGGCGGGTTCGAGGTCCCCGCGCGGGGCGCCGTCCAGCGGCGGCACCGGGCCCGCCGTCGCCACCACCAGGCCCTTGCCCGACCGGGTGCGTTCACGCTTGATCTTGTCGACGATCGCGGCGCCGGTCCGCGCCGGTGTCGGCCCCGGTAGCACGCCGAGGTGTTTCGCGGACCACGCCAACCGGCGACCCAACTCCCGCGCGGCCGGCAGGTCGTCGTCGGGGAGATACGTTCCCGCCGTCGGTGAACCGAGGATCCCCATCTCCCCGACCCGGTTGTTCCAACCGAAGTCCTTGTTCCAGTACGTCCACACGTACGGCTCGAGCACCACATCGACCATCGAGGTGAACTTGCCGATGCTGCGGGACAGGTGCACCACATGCCCCGGATCGCCGCGCAATTCCCACCCCGCGCTCAGCATCGGCGTCAACGTGGCCTGCAGGACCGCGGTCAGGTCGGCGGCGGCGCGGGTGCGCAGCGCCTCCATGTCGTCGAAGTCGTCCTCGCTGCCCGGATCGATCACCCACCCCAAGGATTCACACGCGCCCTGGCCCACGATCCACACCTGCGGAGGAGCACCCAACGGCGTCAAAGCGGCCCACCGGATCAACTTGTCCAGCTTCTCCACCGAATCGACGGGACCGGTCAACTCCCGCCCCGACGGCGTGTACGTCCCGTCGACGGTCACGATCACAGCGTGCTCATCCGCCTCCGCACCCACCGGCAGCGACTCCCACACCGGCCGGCTCGAGGTTGTTAGCTCGGGCGCCGGCGCAGCCGGCGATTCCGCTGGTTCCGCTGGTTCCGCTGGTTCCGTGGCAGCGGTAGGTGTCGACGGTTCCGCCACAGCGGTCTCCTCCGCGTCGATCTCGTCGGTATCGTCGGTGGCAGGATCCGGGGCGGAGGGCTGGTGCAGGTCGAACAGGGCAATCTGCTCCCACGGACGGCTCATCGCTCTACTGCTCCCCGATCCGACCATCAGGGTCGGCCGGCGGTACGTCGTAGCGGTCCAGCAACTCCTGCAGCGCCACGTCCACCACGCTGGTGACCGTGAACTGTCGGTTCTTCACCAGCCACTTCAACCGGGCCTCCGTCGACGCCAGCACCCAGGTGTTCAGCTGCACCTTCACCGGACCCCTGCGGGACTCGAGCTTCGACGTCAAACCTGCAATGGACGGCCCCACCTCGGGGCTACCTCCCGACACACGGGCATCGTTGTGCAGCTTCGAGGTTCGGCCTCTCTCACTCGGTCGCGACGAGTGGCCTCCACGTTTTCCGGCCTGCGCCATGCCCACTCCTTTGCCCCACTGGCCTTGGCCGCCGCGCGTGTTGCCGGCCGCCACTGCAACCCATCCTAGTCGATACACGCAAGTTCGCACGCTCTATTACACGCAGATGTGCACGCATGTTTGGATGCAGAAAACTGCCCGACTCCACACGTTGTGAGACACGCCCATTCTCAGAATCCGGTCAATGGAGCGGCAATGATCGCCGCGGATGCCTGATCCAGATCGCTCGAGCAGCGGATCCAGGTTAAGGAACTGGCCAAACGCCGGCGCCCGGTAGCAGCGTGGTGGGCGTGCCCAGGTAACCGGGCATACCGCCCGCTGTGAAGGCAGCAACCACCGTCCCGGATCCAGTCTGGGCGACCCCCCGAGAAGGTCCGTACAAGAGGTCCGCAGCGCCACTCGCGCCGGTCGATAGGTTCCGCCAGTGGACGACTAGATCGCAGTAGGGGTATGCGCCGCAGCGGAATCGAGTGATTCCCGGCTCGTCTGGGTCAGTTAGGACAGAGATGAACGTACTGGACGGCGGGTTGGTGAATCCAGTCGGTCCATTGGTCAGTCCCGCGAAGGGGATCGGCAGGACCGTGTCGGTCGGGGCTGCGCTCGCCGGCGGAGCCGCGAGCAGCAGTGCCGCGAGTGCGATCCCGGCGAGAGTAGTCATGCTGCGGGGCATCGAAGCGGTTCAAAACATGGTCCACCCCCTGTCAGGCGTCGAGCTGCGCGTAGCCGGACGGATCCGTTGCTGGTCGCGCGTCTGGCAGAGGCTGCCGAAGCCCCCGCGATGCTATTGAGAGCAGTCCTATTTGCCGATCGGTCTAACCCATACGGCGGGATCGGAATCACCGTCATCACCTCCGGTTGGTGAAAAGAAGGGCGTTTCACCACGCAAGGAAGTTGGGCACCGCAGGCCAGAACGGAGACCAGAAGTAAAGATCCACGGCAACCACCTCCTGCGCTGTGTATCGCCCGCCGGAGGCGGATCGGTACAGCTACGCATCGGGACGCTCCACACAAGCGGGATCACGCTGAATCGGGTCGAGTCCCGAGGCGTGGTGTACGAGTTCATCGCGTGACTCCTCGTGGGGGGTATGCGGTTAGCTCCGCGGGTGTCACCTCCTGGTCAGGTTCGGTCGTGGTGTTGTCGCCACGAGAACGGGCGAGCACGTCGAGACCGAGATAGCGGAGCCCCTCGATCCACTCATCGTGTTGCTCGGCGAGGACGGCTCCGACGAGGCGGATCAACGCGGTGCGGCCGGGGAAGGTCCCGACCACATCGGTTCTCCGGCGGATTTCCTTATTGAGACGCTCCTTTAACCGGCCTTCGCGTGTGGGTCAACCTCAGGTTCGCGATTTGGGTCAGCGGTCGAGCCGGTGAAGGTGATCGGTCAGGGCGTCTGCAACGCGGTGGTGGCGAGCAGCTTCGTCGGGCCAGCCGCGGTCGCAGGCATCGGCTTCGAGTGCCTGGACGTCGGTGCGTTGCGCCTCGAGCGTGTCGCGGAATTCGGGTCCGGTGACGAAGTTGTCGCAGGTCTCGCAGATGTTGGCATAGGGACAGGCTCCGGCCGCCTCGTGCCGAGAACAGTAGCCATGGGCGAGGCGGGTTTTGAGCATCTCGCTGCCGAGCCAGCTGACGGTGTCGGGAACGATCGGTTTGCCGACCGGGGTGAGGGTGAACCGCCGCCGCATCTTGCCCATGGCCTGGTCGTAGGCGTCGCGCAGCGTCGGCGATGCGAGGGTGGCGTAGCGGAGAGTCATCTGAGGAGTGACGTGCCCGAGCAGCGCCATCAACGCCTGCAGGCTCATTCCGGCATTGGCGAGTTCGGTCGCCCAGGTGTGCCTTGTGTCCGCAGAGGCCGTGTGCGGTCGGGTTCGTGTTGCGTTTGAAATGGAGGGTCTCCGGCGCGGAGTTCGCGACGCTCGTGGCCGCCTGTGTAGCGATAAGACGTTAGTGTTTGTGACTGACGTCACCGCTCGATCTCGCGTCAGCATGGCCCGATGATTTTCTGGCGTGTCGTCGGCAGGCGGGTGACGGTGGTGTTCGGGTCTGCGGCGGCGCGGAGGCGGAGGATTTCTTCGTGCTGTGCGGCCAGCCTCGCCAGTGCCTGGCCGCGGAAGTCGGTGAGCTCCTCGATGGTCGAATGGGCCTGGTTCAGGCGCTCTTTGAGCTTGTCTATCTCTGCTTTCAGTCGTGCGATTCGCGCGGTCTTCGGGTCGGGGGTGTCGCCGTTGCTCTGTAGCTGCTCAAGCCGGTGTTCGAACTCGGCGCGTAGGTGCGCGTAGGGCCTGCTGCCGTAGAAGGCGGTGCGATCGACGCCGGCCTCCGCGGCGAGGGTCTTGATATCGCAGCCTCCGCCGGGTGGGATCTCGCCGCGGAGCAGTCGGTCGATGGCGGCGCGAATGCGGTTCTCGTTCTGGGTGCGTTGGTTGGCACTGATTCTCATGGCAGGTCCCTGTTTGTGGTGGTTGTGGCCGCGTCTATATCGGCGATGACCCGGACTGCGCGGTCGTGGTCGGCTTGCAGGCGGGTGCGCTCGGTGGTGCGGGTTTTGCCGAGTTGGCCGAGGAAGATCTTGGTGCGTTCGGCGTGTTCGGCCCAGACGGAGCGATGGACATCGTGGTGGGTGGCCTGCGGGCAACGCGCCGAGTCACACATGCCGATCATCGGCCGCGTCGCGGTCGGGGTGCCGGCCAGTTTGAGGCAGAGGGCGCGGGACGGGTCGACGAACCAGCAGTAGTTCGCCGGGCCCAGGTGCAGGACCTTGGCTCGTTTGGACAGCAGGTTGAGGATGTCGCGATCGTTGCGCTGCACCTTCGGTGCCGCAGCCGATTCCGCGTTCACGTCGGCGTCGACGGTGGCGAAGTACTCGGTGAGGTTTCGTGCGCCGGGGCCGGAGGGCAGGATGCCGTTGCGGTAGTTGTGGAACTCGGCCAGTATCAGCTGAAGGTTGCGGTCGGCTTCATGCTTGTTGACCTCGGCCAGTAACTCGGCTTGAGCGCCACCCGGCCGGGCCGCATAGCCTTCGGTTGTTGCGGTTGCGATATGCTTGAGCTGCAGTTTTGCTGCGAGAACCCCGCCGGGGCGATAGGCCAATTCCAGCGCGATCGTTCTTCTGAGCATCCGCAGTGAGACCGGTCCCTCGGGAATTGGGGCCAGGCCCAGGCGTTCTCCTGCCGAAGAGTTGACCCAGTTGCGGAACCAGATGTAACGGACCCGGAAGCTGAACCGGGACAACAGAAGAGCATCATCGCGTGGATCGTCGTGCAGTTGTTCGATGAGTTCGACAGCTCGGTGGACCGGTTCGATGACGACCCATTCGTCGTCGGTGCCGCCGAGCGGCTGGCCTTTGACGATCTTGCTGGCGATGCGGTAGCGCATGAGCCCGGGTATGGGTTCCTCGATCGGGCGGCGGCAGCCAACACGTAGTTCCATCAACTCGCTGCTGCGCATCCCTGATGATGCCGAGAGCACGATGATCGCGGCTGTTCGGACGATCCCGACCACGGCGACGGCCTGCGATCGGTGCAGCGGCAGGCTCCAGGGCCGTGTCGCGCCGTCGGCGGTCGGCGCCTGTTCGGCGTCGCGAGCGAATACCTTCTCGACCCCGACCGCGGCGACTGCGTTGGTGAGCGGTCCGCGCAGTCGCGGCAACCAACGGGAGTCGATATTGCGGCGTCCGGCCTGCCTGGCGAGAATCCCGGTGGCGACGGGCAGCAGTAGGTCGTCGGCTGACCATCCGGCGGCCAGCCGTTTGGTGATCTCATGGTCTTCGTGTCGGGGCAGCGGCGTCCCTGTCCTGGTGTAGTCGGCCAACACGGTCACGATGTCGTCGACCGCAGAGGTGGTGGTTTGACGCCGCTGTCCGATCCTGACCGAATGGACGCGGTCGTGTTCGCGGACCTGCTGGTTCAATGCGACCGCGTGCGGGCCGAGGACCTGCATCAGGTGCAGCGCCGCCGCGAGCATCGGCTGCAGGATCTCGTCGGGAACGGCGGGCGTGGTGTTTCCGTCACGGCCGGAACGCATTTCGGCGACGGCGGAAGCCGATGCGCCGCCCCAGGGGCGAAGATCGGCGCGGACGCGGTCGGCGGTGAACAGGTCTCGGTGGTTGACCAGGTCGACGATGATCTGCGCCGCAGCGCGTCGAACCGCGGGGCTCTGTTCACCGACAACATTGCCGTCCTCGTCGAGGATGTAGCGCCGGAATGCCAGGTAGGCCTCGCAGGTGTGGGTGTCGATTTCGGCCAGCGTGGTGACGTGTCGCCGGTCGAGCCAGCGGAACAGTCGCGTCAGCTCGCCCAGCCGTCCGATGCAGCTGCGCAGATGCAGCGGTGTGCGGTATGCCCTGGGCAATTCGGCGACGGCGGGATGCCGCGGGGCGAGGGCGGCGATGATCAGCTCCTTGGCGACCATGCGCCATCGCGGGTCGCCGATCACGGCGAAGTCGAAGCGGCGGTTCGCCAACGGGATGTTGACTGCCAACCCGACGACCTCGGTGAAGTCCCATAAGTCGTCGTCGAACAGGGGGCGGCGAACGTCGTCGGGCAGTGTCAGACCCGCCTGCAGACAGACATCGGCGCCGGTGAAGACTGATGTCCGGTGTTCGCGGGCGCTGTTGGTGGCGAAGGTCGTCATGCGGTGCGTTCCTCTGGGCGAAGGGGGATTTCGTCGTCGGTGTCGGTGACCCGGGAAGCCGCGGCCGTGAGTTCGGCGGGGTCGAACCGGCCCAGGATCTGATCGATCCGAGTCGCGTAAGGCCCGAACACCGCCATGAACTGCGCGGCGGGCAGCTGCTGCCATTGGCGGGAGAAGAACGCCTTGAGCCGCAGCAGGTTCACCGCGTGCCGCGGCGCGAACACCGCCAGCGGGCAGAGCAGGCAGACCCACGGCCTGGCCGGACACGGCTTGCCGACCGGACCGTGCAGGCCGGCCAGCTGATCACCGCATGCTGCGGTGAACACATCGCGCGCGCCGCCGACCAAATCGGCGATCGCGTGGTCGTCGAGATTCATCGCCGCCATCAGTTGCGGGTAGCCGTCGGCCAGCGCGGCGGCGTCCTCCTCGGCGATCACGGTGGGCGGATGCGCGCGGCGCAACAGATCGTGCTGGGCATCCTCGATGACCGCCTCGACCGCGTGCCGTTGGCCCGGGGTCGTCACCGACAGGTAGTGGTCGCCTTCGACAGCGGGCGTGTGATTGGGGTCGATCGTGGCGCGTGCGTTGCCTGTCCAGGTCTTCCTCTCGCGCATCGCATGGTGCGTGGTGCGGATGCGTGCTCGATGGATCTTCAACGGCCGACCGTCGGCCCCGAGCACGCCGTGGCGGTTCACCCATCGCTGGATGCTGACCCGATTGATCTCGCGGATCAGGACGGGTTTGCCCACGTAACTCAGGCCCAACCACAGCCGGTCGCGGTCGCTTGGTGCGACCAGGCTGCGCAGCAGCGACGAGTGCGTCAGCCACTGCTCGAGCAGACGCACCGCCGGACGCGGCAGGTTCAGGGTCTCCGCCGCGGTGCGGCGTTTGACGTAGGACAGCAGAACGGTCGAGTCCCCGGCCCATTCGATGTCGTCGACCCCCAGGTCGGCGATGCCGTCGGGAACGATGCCGGAGTAGACGCCGAACAGCAGCCGGTAGGCGATGACGGCGTCCAGGTGCGGGAACACCGCCCTCAGGGCGTCATAGAACGCTGGTGGTCGCCGATTGTGGAACACGCTGTGCGTCACGCCGATCGTGTGGGCGAACACGGGAGTGCTGACCGGGCCGAGCCGTTCCAGCAGCCAGCAGAAGTTCTCCCATGTCCATCCGTGCTCGGCGGGATGACGGCCCTGCCCGATCGCGGCCAGTGCGCGGCGGTGCGTCGCATACGACTCCTCGACGACCGTGCGGCATGCGGTGATCAGACCCTGCCATTCGACTTCGGGATAGGGCGGCAGTGGTCGACGGTTGGGCTGGATATTGAAGTGTCGGCCCGCCGCCAATTCCAGCACCCCGTCGCCGAGGCCGCCGCCGGATCGGGCATATCCCTCCACCATGGCGCGGGTGTATGCCTCCAACCTTCTGGGGCCCGCCATCCAGAACTGCGCAAGCTGTCCGCGGCGCAGCCCACTCGCGCCGCCGGTGAAACCCTGCTCGGCGAGCGCGCGAACCATTGCTCTCAGTGCACCCGCGTAGGCATCGACCGTTCCGGCCGAGTTCGCGCTGCCGTGCGGATGAATCAGCTCCAGGAGCCCGACTGCCAGATCACGCGCCAACCGAGGGTTCGGCAACCCCGCCAGGTCGAACTCCGCCCGGCTGCCGTCGCTGAACACACAGCTCAAGCCAAGCGGTTCGTCGGTCACTCTCGTCGGCATCACAGATCCCCGTCGGTGTCATGGTCGAATTCGGCGTCGGCTTCCCACTGGGCTGCGGTAGCATCGATGAGTCCGGCTGCCGCGCCCTCGGTTTCGTAGGCCTGCCGGTAAATCCGTGTGGTATCAAGACGCTTCAGGTATTTCTCGGTGGTCAACACGGTCGAATGCCCGAGCAAATCTCGCAGCACCAGCAGCGGATCGGCCTTGGTCAGGTAAAAGATCAGCGCCGCGTCGGCATCGGTGTGGCGCACCAGCTTCGCTGCCTGCCGGTAGTAGCCGGTCACCAGATATTCCAAAGTCTGCATCGAGAAGCAGTGACGAAGCCGGTGCGGGTGAACGTGCGGGAACCGCGGCTCGAACCGGGCCCGGATCCGGTCGGCGGTGCGCTCGAACACCGTCGCCCACGCCGTGAACGGTCCACCGTCGGCCTTGACCGCCAGCAGGCACGACCCGCCCTCCGGTGCCACGAGCCGCCGCCGCTCCGGCGGGGTCAATGACTCCCACGACCGGCGGATGCCGTTGATCCGGCCGCCGCGGGCGTCCGGTTCGCTCACGTGCATCGGCTCGCCCCACCGTCGTGGTGGCCGCCAGCTCGATTCGACGGTGACGGCTGCGCGATCGAGCTGCAGGTAGTCGTGCAGCCCGGCCAGGGCGTCGTAGGAGATCCAGGTGGTGCGGAACTTGCGGCCCTTGGTGATTCCCGCCGGCACCGGAAATGGGATCGGGATCGCCGTCCGCGCCGGCGGCAGTGCCGGGATCTCCCACGGCAGCAAATGCGTGAACTCGCCCAACCGCAACCCGGTCGCCAGCGCGAGATCACCGATCGCGGCGTTGCGGGTCATCTCCCGGCCCGCGAACCCGGTGTCGCGGTTGCCGTCCGGCGCCAGCCCCCGCAACCCTTTCCGGAACAGGTCGGTGAAGTCCGGCTCCAGATACTTGATGGTCACATGCGGTTTCGGGGTGCGGCGCACCGCCAGATTCACCCGCACCTCCCGGCCGGTCCCGGCGAAGACCGCCCGCGCCGACCGGTAGGTGAACGGTTCGGCAGACGCGAACCCTTCCTCCATCGCCCACCGGTAGAACAGCGACAGGATGCTCATGTGCTGGCCCCATGTGGTCGCCGCGAACCGCGACCGCGCCGGCCCCGCTGCGCGGTGCTCCGCATAGCGACTCAGCCCAGCTTTCAACCGTTCCCGGGTATCGAACAACCCCACGCCGTGTTCGGCGAGGAACTCCGCCCATTCCTTGACCGCCCGCGCGTAGTTCTCCCACGAACTCGGCGCCGGAGCCCCGCTGGCCGGAAGCTCCCGCAGCCACCGGTTCACCACGGACGCCTGCCGCGGCGCGGCCGGGCCGTCCTCGAACAACAGATCGTCATCGATGAGGAACGCCATCCCCTCCGGGATCACGGGACGATGCTCAAGGTCCCAGGACCGCCAGTCCAGCGACGAGAAGTAGCTCAAGATCATGGGCGCTGACAGTAGAAACACCACACGGCTCGGCGCAACAACCAAACCCCCAGGTCGCCCTCACCTTCGGGTCTAATGCAACACGGGAACTAAGCAGAGACAATATGCCGCAGCTGATGCGGTGTCACCACCAACGGTGCGCCGCCGGCGCCGCGCAGCCCGGACTGCTCGACGGCGGCGAGCAGCCCATTGCGCAGCCGGGTCTGGCCGAGGCGGCGGCCGTGCGCGACGAACAGGAAATCGGTCAAAGCTCCGGTCCGCGGATGCGGCAGCGGCCGGCAGACGCCGCGCCCGCCGCTCCACTCGTCCAACGCCGCGACCGTGGCCGCCGACAGCGGCACCATGCGCTCGGTCGCGAGTTTGCCCAGCGGCACCTTCAGCCAGGTCCCGGCCGGGCCGTAGTCGACGACGCTGCCGAGCTCGAGGTCGAGCAGTTCCCCGACCCGCAACCCCGCACCGCGGAGCACCGTCAACCCGATGCGAGCGAACGGATCCTCCAACCCGGCAACAGCGTTCATCACCACGCCGTCGACGTCGGGTGCCAGTGCGCGGGGCAAGGGTTGGTCGAGTTTGGGGACGTCGGCGGCGAAGACCAGCCGGCGCGGCGGTGCCTGCTCCCAGCCCCATGCGGTGATGTCGTCGAGCAGGTTGCGCAGGCTCAGCACCGTCGATTGGATCACCGCCATCGAGATGGTGCGTCCGGCGCCGGCGGCGGCGCGTTGCCCGCGCCAGGTGCGGGTGCGGTTCCAGACGAGGAAGCCCTCGATGTGACTGCGGTCGAGACCGTCGAGGGAGGTGACCTCGGGGTGGTGTGTGGTGAGATAGTCTGCGAATGGCAGCAGGTCGTTGATCAGTGATTCGACGGACTTCGGGCGAAGCACCGCGGCCCGGACGGTGACATAGCGCAATAGCGTCTCGCGGATCGCGTCGGCCATCGGAACGTCGGCGAACCGTTGGCCATAGCTGCGGGCCCAGACGCGGCGCCGTGGTGGTGTGTCGACGATGCGGGCCTCGAACAGCACCTGCCGCAGACCCGCGATCCGATTGCGGTAGGCCCGGCGCGACGACGGTGGAATAGCTTGTGTTGCAGCCAATGCGGCATCGAAATCGTCGACGGTGTCGTTGGTGATGCCGCTGACGGATCCGCCGTGCCAGGCGAGCAGCACCGCCAGGCACTCGCCGAGGACGGTCTCCACCCATGACGGTGTCCAGCCCAAGGCCAGTCCGGCGGTCCGGGCCGCGGCGAACCCGTCCGGGTCGCGCGCCTCGATCGCACTGCCGAGTCCGGTGAGGTTCTTGACGGCGGCGAACTCGAGGTCCAGTCGCAGCTCGTCTCGCCCGATGACGTGACACAGCAGCGGCCAAGCCCCGGCACTGCGGAGTTCGGTGAGCCGGTCCGATGCAGGCCGGGCCATCCATTCCTGCAGATCCGGGTGCGCGGCCAGAAACGTGCTCGCGATGCGGGTGCGGCCGCGGACGGCCCTTCCGCCCAGCCCGAGGGTGGCGACGTGGTCGAGATAGCCGGCCAGCACCGTGTCCGGGGCCACCATGGTCGTCGATGCGGTGGTCATCGCCGTTCCCCGGCGAGACTGGCCCGGGCGGCGCCGTATTCGGCGGCGAGCTGCTCGATCGACAGGTGCACGTACTCGGCGGTGGTCTCCGGGGACGCGTGCCCCATCAACTCCCGCAGTACCATCAGATCGATTCCCGCGGAGGCGAGTTCGGTGCCGTAGGTGTGTCGCAGCCGGTGTGGACGCACCCGACCCGCGCCGGACAGCTCTCGGTGCCGCCGAAACAACGACCGCAGCCCGGCCTCGGTCACCGGCGCCCCCAGCGTGGGGCCGCGCAGCACCACAAAA
Source organism: Rhodococcus koreensis (assembly GCF_900105905.1). Classification (GTDB taxonomy): domain Bacteria; phylum Actinomycetota; class Actinomycetes; order Mycobacteriales; family Mycobacteriaceae; genus Rhodococcus_F; species Rhodococcus_F koreensis. The sequence goes on from NZ_FNSV01000005.1 coordinate 954,959, forward strand.
CATTCCGGTGTCGCCAACCCCGGTGGCCGCTCGAGGCGCAGATAGGCCGACAGTTCGGTGAAGAACACCGCATCGACCGGCACCACCCGCTCCTTCGAACCCTTGCCGAGCACCCGCAGCCGACGTCGACCGAAGTCGACCTCCGCCAGCCGCAGCGACCGCACCTCGGCGCTGCGCAGACCGCCGAGCAGCATCGCCCACACCATCGCCCGGTCCCGATGGGTGCGCAGCGACGAGACGAACACGTCCACCGCGTCGGCGTCGAGGGACTCGGGCAGCAACCGCGGCTGGCGCACCAGCCGGCCTCCGGCCCGGGGCCGGCCGGGCCCGAGATGCCCGAGCAAACCCCGCCCCGACGGACGTAACCCCTGCCCGCGCCGGGGTGAGGGCACCGGATTGTCGGCGCGCACCCCGGTCATCACCAGGTACTCGAACAATGCCCGCACCGCCGCGACCCGCCGGTTGATCGTCGACGCCGCCGTCGTCCGCTGCCGGCCGTTCCTCGGTGCTGCACCGGGTCGGGGATCACGGCGCACGCCCTGCCAGTCGATCCACTCGAACACGGTCACCGGCGTCACCGCCGCCAATCCGACATCGCGGTCGATCAGGAACCGCGCCAGATTCAGCATATCGAACGCATACGCCCGCACCGTCGCCACGCTGAACGCCCGCCCGGCCAGATGCTTGAGGAACGCGTTCGCCGCCGCGCAACCCTCCCACTCGCCGTCGACCACATAACCGTCGCCCGCCGTCTGCACCCGAACGGCCATCGTCTGCTCCTCTCGTGAATCGAGCCGCCACCGTCAGCATGCGCCCCATCCGGGCGGCGGCCCCGGACCTCACGCCGCGGACAGAATCGTGTCGCCCGAGAGCCGGTTAACCGATCGCGGATTGTTGCTCCAGATCTGTTTCCAGATCTGCATGGGAAATGCGGTGAACGCCAACAGGTCCGATCGCGCGGCATCGAGGTGGTCGGCAACCTTCGGCAGCTTCTCGGCAGTGCGTTGATGATCCGATCATGTTGAGCATGAACGGAATCGGCGTCGAGTTGGTCGTAGACCGAGTGCAGCAGTGTCTTCACCCTCCCCCCGCAAGCGGGCGGTACCCCCACGGCCACGACGCCTTCTCCGGTCACCGCCATGAGGTTCGTCGAGCATGCGTTCGGCACCTCTGCCACGAGGCACCGGGCAGGGTCGCGCCGATCGCCGCCACCTGCCCGGCGTGGGCGTCGGAGGTCACCAACCCGACCCCGGACAGGCCGCGTGCCACGAGCGGGCGGAAGAACGCCAGCCAGCCGGCACCGTCCTCGGACGAGGTCACATCCACACCGAGTATCTCCCGGTAGCCCTCGGCGTTGACGCCGACCGCGACCAGGGTGTGCATGTTGACCACCCGCCCGTTCTCGTGAACCTCGAGGGCGGGGGCGTCGGCGGCAACGAACATGTATGGGCCGGCGTCGAGCGGCCGGCTACGAAACGCCTCGACTTGTGCATCGAGGCGCTGGGGACATGCGGAGGCGCGACGGGCGACACCCGGGTGATCACGTCGAACGTATACGAGCTCAAACGTCGGCATCATCTACAGCCCAGTCCCACACGCTCTATGTCACTCCTCGAGCGAATTCCGAGATCCCGACCCGCGCCGCGCCCCGTCTCCGCCGAAGAACTACGGGAGCCTCGGACCTTGTGAGGGAGGAAGGCCGCCGACACTGCTGCAAAGACGCTAACCGTGATCATCCCGCTACTCTTTCCGGGTATGGGGACCACCTTCCACGGGCCGAGCCCTTGGCCGCACATCACCCGCGCCATCCGCACGCGCGGACCTCGGCACGCCGCGATCGCCTACCTCGGCCAGGACGCCCCCACCCTGCTGCCGCTGCGCGCCGGAGACGTCCTCGTCGTGAACGCCTCGCGGGCCGCGGTGCGCGCCCACGCCACCTCCCCGGCCGCGCTCGCGCACTACGTGGCCGCCGGGGTGCGGGTGCTGTCGTCGCCTAACCTGCACACAGGCGTGATCGCCACCGGTAGGTGGGCTGTCATCGGCTCCGCAGGCGCCTCCCACAGCTCCACGATCTCGGATGAGGCCGTGGTCATCACCGATGATCCCGAGATCGTGGCCGCCGTCCGGACATTCATCAACGGTATCGACGAGATCACCGAGGTCGACCAGCTGTTCCTCGACAACGCCACCGCCATCTGGCAGATCGGCCGGGCCGTACCCCTGCCCGGGATCGGCGGCCGCAACCGCGCCGAACCCGACTTCCTCCCCACCCCGGTAACCCGGATGTTCCTGTGGCACATCACCCACTACCAGCCCGGCGCCGCGGAACAACACGAGCGCGCAGCCCACACCAGCCTCCACAGTACGTCCGCGGGTCCGGCGGCGAAATACCAGCTCGAATGGTTCCGCATCGACACCCCCGCCGGCCGCGGCCGCGGCCGGCTCCAGCGTGGCGACGTCCTGCTCCAGGTCACAGCCGACAACGAATGGCTCTACCCGCCCGCGGTCGTGGACTCCGACCCGATCGCGATCCCCCACACCCGCACAGCGGTGGCACACCACCTGCGTACCCGGATCGACCTGGAGCCGATCGCGGTGACCGACGCGGAAGTACTGCTCGCCGACCTCGGGCACCCGGGCCCCCGGCTGCGCACCGACCACCGCATCGTTTCCGCCAGCCTGCGGGCCGCGCTGCTTCGACTCTGGAACCTGTGAGCCGATCCGCACGATTCCCGGCTCGACCCCGTGCGTACGACATGACCGGCGACGCGGTGTGTGCGGCCGCCGACCCGGGTGGAGTGGGCGACGTCGTCGGTCCAGGTGCAGTCCCTGTGAACCGAGTCAGACCGCCCGAATCACGCCGCCGCCGGTCGTTCCTTCGGCACCAGTAACGCCACCAGCGCGACGATCAGGCCACCACCGGCGAGATACAACCCCCAGCGATCGGTGAACACGGTGTCGGAGTTGTCCCGGAGGTAGTCGCCGACACGGTCATTGAGCCGCCACCCGAACACCGCGAGGGTGCCGATCCCTACGATCACCCCCACCCACTCGGCCGCACATGAACCCACCCACGCGGCGACCAGCAGCAAGGCCGCAGCCCCCAACAGCAACACCGTCATCGACCGGTAGAAGGTCACGGCCTGATTCTCGATCTGCTCGACGGTGATTCCGGCAGGGAAGCCGTCGCGCAGATCGATCACCGCGACGTCGCCCGGGGAAATGCCGCCGACCACGGGAAGAAAGGCACCGATCGCGACTGCAATGGCGCACGCGAACAGGACCACATGGACGAAGCTGCGCATCGGCATTCTCCTGGATATCGGGCGGATGATATGGCGTGGGTTCGGTTACTCGTCCGGCACCGGGGGCGGGGAAGCGGCCCGAAGCTGACCGAGCGACAACGACACCGTGGTCGCGCGGACCCCACCGAGCCGGGACCGTGCCACCCCACACGCCTCGAAGGCAGTCGACATCCCCAGGCGGCCACGGCGCCGACTCGACCGGTGTCAACCCACACCGCCCACAGCGGTCCGACAGCCGTCCGATGACACCGTCGAGCGCGGCACTCTGCGCACACTCCGCATCAGGACCCGCGGCGACACCAACTCAACGGTGCCCCGACCCTGCTCCTCGGCCAGGTCCGCCAACACGGCCAGCGACAGTGACACCGCAAAGTCCTCCTCGAAGTGGGCGGCCCGAGTCCGAACCCCTGCCACTATCGCGCATCACCGTGCCTCACGCCGAACACCCCGGACCGACGGAGCGTCACATCGATCTCGCTGCCCGCACAACATGGATGGACCGGGCGTTGAATCGACGGTCGATCGATCACTACTCAGGTCCACTGGAGAAAATGACCATCAAGCCCAGCCACGTCAGCGCAGTAGCCTCTGTCGTCGACGTCGAGGCCGCCGTTACCTGGTACACGAGTTTCTTCGACCGACCTGCCGACCGTCACACCGGACTCGCCGAATGGCAGCTCACCGGTGACGCGGCCCCGCCGGCCGGTACTCGATCCGTACGGCGCCGGCCACCAGGCGGTCACTCCGCACGCAAACGGCATGCACGACGTCCCCGCCGAACCCGAGCACCACGACATCACCCCGCAGCCGGAAGATCGAACAAAGCACCAAATACGCTGTTGGGTATGACTTTTCGATTACAGAATCCACCGATTCCGAGACAACGACAGTCGGGGCGGCGGAGAGTACCTGAAACAGTGAGGCCCACGCTCGACGGTGACGTGCTCGCTGCACTGGGCGCCGCATCCGAGGCGAGGTTCACGACCGGCCAGTTGCACCGGGTGCTGCACCGCCATTCGAAAGAGGGGATTACAGAAGGTGCTGCAACGATTGAGCAAGCAGGGCACGGTATGCCGCCGTGTTCGGGTCGGCGGCAAACGGAACGATGACGATCGACAGTGACATCGACCTCTTCCTGGTCCGGCCGGATCACGCCTCGGATGAGCAGTGGGATGAGCAGGTGGCGGAACTGATGGCCGAGGTCACCAGATGGACCGAGCCGAACAGCTCTTCCACCTGGCCGAGACCGGTCGCGACGTCGCCGACGAACCTGGACGGTGTCGATGATGCGGTCACGACATTCTGGGTGCACGCGGGCATCGCAGCATCGGATGTCATCCACTGCGCCCGACCGCCGAACCGTCACCGTGGCAGATTATCGAACTTGCGTTCGACTGAAATCGCTTGTCGGCGTGGTCCCCTAATGTCGTGTCTATCCTGAGTCCGCCATTCCGACGCGAAGAAGGAGTCGACCCGATGACGAAGTACCTGATCTCGTTCCCGAGTGGTGCCATGGTCATTCCCGACGGGGATCTGCAGGCAGTGTCCGATGCGTCGCACGCGGTGGTTCAAGAGGCGAAGGACGCCGGCGTCTGGGTGTTCGGCGGTGGCATCGACGAAAGTGTTCCACCGGTCATGGTCGACGGGGACGGAACGGTGACCGCGGGCACGTACCCGCAGACGACTCAGCTCGAAGGCGGCTACGCGGTACTGGAACTGCCGTCCCGTGAGGCGGCACTGGAATGGGCCGCGAAGCTCGCAGTTGCCTGCCGGTGCGCGCAGGAGGTGCGCGCGTTCGGGTACGACCCCGCCAGCTGACCGGTCTCGACCTCGCTGGGAATCGCCCACGAGGCTCCGCCGTCGCCGCTCGCCGGGCGAACCGGGACCGGAACGCATATGCTTCCGGTCCCCCGCCGGCACACACCAGACAGAGCGGAGCGCACGATGACCATCACGATCTACGCCAAACCGGCCTGCGTGCAATGCACCGCCACTTACCGCGCCCTGGACAAGGAAGGCCTCGACTACACGGTCGTCGACATCACCCGCAACCTCGACGCCCACGACTACGTGCGGGCTCTCGGTTACCTGCAGGCGCCCGTCGTCGTGGCCGGTGACGACCATTGGGCCGGTTTCCGGCCCGACCGCATCAAGGCCCTCACCGCGGCCTGACCGAGGCGCGCCCACCCCTCAGCGGCCTGAAGATTGCTCGACCTGAGGCGCCCGGAGCCGCGGGCGCACATGTTCGAAGATCAGGATGGTCTCGGTCGAGGCGACCGCAGGGTGCGCGCTGAGGTGGTCGAGGACGAAACGCCTCAACTCCTCACTGCTGCCGGTGGCGACGTGGATGAGGTAGTCGTCGGCGCCCGCGATGAAGTACACGTTCAGCACGTCCTCGAGGGTGGCGAGTTGCTCGGCGAGCTGCCCGAGGTGCTGTCTTGCATTGGCCTGCACGCGAACTGCGATCATCGCCTGCAGATCCCTGCCGAGGGTGGCGGGGTCAATGTCGGCGTGGAAGCCGCGGATCACTCCACAGTCGATCAGGGAGCGCACCCGACCCAGGCAGGTCGACGGGGCGATGCCCGCGAGCGCGGCGAGGGCGTTGTTGGGCGTACGGGCGTCCCGCGAGAGTTGATCGAGGAGGATCCTGTCGATGTCGTCGATCGGCGCCCCCGCTCGAACATCATTCGATCGCGGGCCTTCGGCATACGGCGTGCCCGGAACATTCTTCTTCATCGGCCCAGTCTAGAGAATTTTCTTCTTTCACCTTGGATTCGGTGCGCCGATTGTTCACCATTGGTGCCTGTCAGCCGAATTTTCCGGCAGACCTTCACGAACCACAAGCACCGCCCGCACCACCGTCCCACTCCCCTGGTCCACGGCTGCAAATGCCCCGACACCGAGATCGTCGCTTCCCAGCGTGATCGGAAAGGCTCATGATGAGCAACCCCCAGTCCCCGCCCGCACGCCACCGCGTCGTGGTGATCGGATCTGGCTTCGGTGGGTTGTTCGCGATCAAGGCCCTCCGCCGCGCGGACGTGGACGTCACGGTGATCGACCGCACCACCCACCACCTGTTCCAGCCTCTCCTGTATCAGGTGGCGACCGGTATCCTCTCCGAGGGCGAGATCGCCCCGTCGACGCGAATGATCCTCAAGGACCAAGCGAACGCCGCCGTCCGTCTCGGTGAGGTCACCGGCATCGACCTGACCGAACGCACGGTGACGTCCGAACACCTCGGGCAGGCCACCGTCACCGGGTACGACAGCCTCATCGTGTCCGCCGGGGCGCAGCAGTCGTACTTCGGCAACGACCACTTCGCCGAACACGCCCCGGGGATGAAGTCCATCGACGACGCCCTCGAACTCCGCGGCCGCATCCTCGGCGCGTTCGAGCAGGCGGAAGTGACCGCCGACCCGCAGGAGCGGGCACGCCTGCTCACGTTCGTGGTGGTCGGTGCCGGGCCCACCGGCGTCGAGATGGCCGGTCAGATCGCCGAACTCGCCCACCGAACCCTCGTCGGGGCCTACACCAACTTCGACCCCCGCGACGCGCGGATCATCCTGCTCGACGCGGCCTCCGCGGTACTGCCGCCATTCGGTGACAACCTGGGTTCGGAGGCGGCGGAAACCCTCGAAAAGCTCGGTGTCGAGGTGCGAATGGGTGCGTCGGTGACCGACGTCGACGCCGGCGGACTGACCGTCCGGGATGCGGAGGGCACCGAGCACCGCATCGCGTCCGTCTGCAAGGTCTGGTCCGCGGGGGTGGCGGCGAGCCCACTCGGCGCGCAGCTCGCCGCCCAGTCGGGTGCCGCCCTCGACCGCGCCGGCCGCGTCGCCGTCGACGAAGACCTCACCCTGCCGGGCCATCCCGACGTGTTCGTCGTCGGCGACATGATGTCGCGTGATCGCCTGCCCGGCGTCGCCCAGGTCGCGATTCAAGGGGGCCGCTACGCCGCGAAGCGGATCGCCGCCGAGGTCGCCGCGGCGGCCAAGGGACGCCCGGCGCCGGAACGGCCACCGTTTCGATACCGCGACAAGGGCTCGATGGCCACCATTTCCCGGTTCAACGCGGTCGCCCAGATCGGCGGCGTCGAGCTGACCGGCTTCCTTGCGTGGATCATGTGGCTGGCCGTGCACGTGGTCTACGTCGTCGGGTTCCGGAGCCGTGTCGCCACCCTGTTGTCGTGGGCCTGGACCTTCCTCGGCACCTGGCGCGGGCAACTGACCAACACGCATCAGCAGATCACCGCCCGCAATGCGATCGCGCAGCTGCACAGCCTCGAGCGTCGTATGGAGGATGCGGACGCCCCTGTCGCGCAGGCGAGCTGACGGTCGCATCCGCCGTGGGCGCGCAGTCGTGAACGACGCGATCTCGCCCCGCCCGGCACGCAGCTCGAAGATCCGCACTTGCGGTTTCGGCGAGCCGAACATTATGATTCGCCACGTGAAAATAACGTCCTTCAAGGTGGGTGCGCGACGACGGCCGGCGACCGCTGCCGCGGTACTGACAGCGCTGGCCGCGACGCTGATGCTGTCCGGGTGCGGCAAGGGCGACGGGCCCGCCGACGACAAACCGGTGGTGCTGACCACGTTCACCGTGCTCGCCGACATCGCCGCGAATGTCGGCGGCGAGAACCTGACCGTCGAGTCGATCACCAAGGCGGGCGCGGAAATTCACGGATACGAGCCCACCCCGGGCGATATCAAGAAGGCCGCGCAGGCCGACCTGATCCTCGACAACGGCATGAACCTGGAGGCCTGGTTCGGCCAGTTCGTCGACGGGGTGGACGTCGAGCACGTAGTCGTCAGTGAGGGCGTCGAACCGATCGCCATCGGTGAAGATGCGTATGCGGGCAAACCGAATCCGCATGCCTGGATGTCACCGCTGAACGTGCAGATCTACGTCGACAACATGGTCGCCGCGTTCAGCGAACTCGATTCCGCTCATGCCGCCGACTACCGCTCCAACGGCGACGCGTACAAGGCGCAGTTGCAGGCCGTGCAGGACGAGTTGGTCGCCGAACTGGGCGCACTGCCGGTCAACGAACGGGCGCTGGTCACGTGCGAGGGAGCGTTCTCGTACCTGGCCCGCGACGCGGGGCTGACGGAGAAGTACATCTGGCCGGTCAATGCCGAGCAGCAGGCCACTCCCCAGCAGATCGCGTCGACGATCGAGTTCGTGAAGCAGAACCGGGTTCCGGCGGTGTTCTGCGAGTCCACGGTGTCGGATGCGCCGATGCAACGGGTCGTCGAAGCGTCCGGCGCCGCGTTCGGTGGCACCCTGTACGTCGACTCGCTGTCCGAGGCGGACGGGCCCGTGCCGACGTATCTCGATCTGATCCGGCACGACGCCGACACCCTCACCTCCGCACTGAACGGGCAGCGGTCGTGACCGCGCAGCCGGCCGTCGAGGTCGAGGACGTCACCGTCCACTACGGCGACGTCCTCGCGCTCGACCGGGTCTCCCTCGCCCTTCGCCCCGGACGCGTCTGCGGACTCGTCGGCATGAACGGCTCAGGAAAGTCCACCCTGTTCAAGACGATCATGGGCACGGTCAAACCCGATACCGGCGTGGTCCGCATCAACGGCGCGGCGCCGGCCGCGGCGCGCAAGGCCGGGGTGCTGGGGTACGTCCCGCAGAGCGAGGACGTCGACTGGACGTTCCCGCTCTCGGTGCGGGACGTGGTGATGACCGGCCGGTACGGGCGCATGGGACCGACCCGGAGGCCCGGAAAGGCCGACCGCGAGGCCGTCGATCACGCTCTCGAACGCGTCGAACTCACGGACCTGGCGGACCGGCAAATCGGGCAACTGTCCGGCGGCCAGAAGAAGCGCACGTTCGTCGCCCGGGGAATCGCGCAGGGCGCCACCATCCTTCTCCTCGACGAACCGTTCGCCGGGGTCGACAAACGCTCCGAGGCCACCATCACCGCGCTGCTGCGTGAACTCGCCGACGCGGGCGCGGCGATCCTGGTCTCCACCCACGACCTGCATGCGCTACCCGATCTGGCCGACGAGGCGATCCTGCTGCTGCGCACGGTGCTGATGCACGGCGACCCGGCGGTCGTGCTGCAACCGGAGAATCTGGCGGCCGCGTTCGGCCTCGACGTGATGACAAGGACCTGAGAATCAATGGACGTCATCGATTTCTTCGTCGACCCCCTGCGCTACGACTTCATGGTCCGCGCGCTGATCACCACCCTGATCGCGGCGGTGGTGTGTGCGGTGCTGTCGTGCTGGCTGGTGCTGATCGGCTGGTCGCTGATGGGTGATGCGGTCTCGCACGCCGTCCTGCCCGGCGTGGTCCTGGCCTACATCGTCGGCGCCCCGTTCGCGATCGGCGCGGTGATCTTCGGATTCCTGGCCGTGGCACTGATCGGATTGGTCCGCGACACCAGCCGGGTGAAGGAGGACGCCGCGATCGGCATCGTGTTCTCCACACTGTTCGCCCTCGGACTGGTGCTGGTCTCGGTCACCCCCAGCCAGACCGATCTGAACCACATCATCTTCGGCAACCTGCTGGGCGTCAGCCGGTCCGACCTGGTCCAGATCGCGATCCTCGGGGCGTTCGTGTTCATCGCACTGATCGTCAAGCGCCGCGACTTCACGCTGTACGCCTTCGATCCCACCCATGCGCACGCCATCGGCCTGAACCCGCGGCTGCTCGGGGCGGCGCTGCTGGGGCTGCTGGCCCTGACGGCGGTGGTGGCTCTGCAGGCCGTCGGCGTCATCCTGGTCGTGGCCATGCTGATCATTCCCGGGGCGACGGCGTACCTGCTGACCGACAGTTTCCATCGGATGCTGATCATCGCCCCGGCGGTCTCGGCATCCTGCGCCGTCATCGGCCTGTACCTGAGCTATCACCTCGACACCGCCAGCGGCGGCATGGTGGTGCTGTCCCAGGGCGCGGCCTTCGCTCTGGTCTATCTGCTTGCGCCGCGGCAGGGCGTGATCGGTCGCCGTATCACCGCGTCCCGGCGTCGCCGGGCATCCACGTCCGCGGCGGTGGTGGCCGACCGCTGACGGTTATGCCGCCGGTGCGTGTCTCGGCACGATCATCACGGGCACGGGAGCGTGCCGCAGAATTTTCGAGGCGGCCGAGCCGAGGAACACGTGCGCGGCGGGTCCGGCGGCTCCCGACCCCAGCACCAGCATGTCGTCGGGTTCCCAGGACACGGCCTCGACCGCCGCGCGCCAGTCGGTGCCGCTGCCGATCTCCACGTCCACGTCGGGAACCGGGATGCGGGCGCGAACCGCGTCGAGTTGCCGGGCGATATCGTCGGTTGTCCGGCGCGTCCACTGCCGGACGACGAGATCCTCGGTCGATTGCTCGATCGCGCCACCGAACCTGGACACCGGCCGCACCGTGAACGACACGATCCGCAATGTCGCCGGCCACCGTGCGGCCATCTCGGCGGTGGCGGCGATGAGGCCGTTGACGTCGGCTTCGCCGCCGTAGGCGGCGGTGAGCCTGCGGATCGGTCCGGGCGCCGGTGGGTAGCCGCGCGGCGCGATCGCGACGGGCACTGCCGCGGTGTGCACGAGCCGTTCGGTGACGCTGCCCAGCGCCACCCGGCCCAGCAGACCGGACGACGACGACCCGACGACGACGAGGGTGGCGTCGTGGGCGGCGACGAGTTCGATCAGCCCGGTGGGAATCGAGGTCGATCGGTGGACGACGGTGGGGATGTCCAGGTCGCCCGGCAGACCGCCGACCACCCCGTCGAGTGCCCGTGACGCCTCCGCGGTGACGTAGCGCAGGTATTCGCGGTCGATGGGGTCGTCCTTCCCCGGCCACGGCTGTTCCACGATCGCCGCGGCGACGACCGTCTCCCCGGTCCAGCGCGCTATCCGTGCCGCCAGGTGCAGCGGCGCGGTCCCCTGACGGCTCGAGCTGAATCCGGCGATGATCGTCATCGAGCGGATTTCCCTGCGCCGATCGGATTGACCACCACGTGTGTCACCGGCACATCGTGCTCGGCGCGGGCGCGGTCCACGACGTCGAACCGGTGCCACACCGACTCTTCGGGTGGCAGCGTGGAGATGACGATCTGATCCGGATGGAACGACTCGACGCCGGCGGCCAGTGCGCGCAGCGGCCGGTAGTCCCCCACCTCGCCGTCCGCGTCGAGGTCCTCCGAGCGCAGCGTCGTCAGCGTGTCGTCGAGTCGCTGCCGGGCGACTTCCCGGGTGGCTTCCGCGACGTCGAGCGGGCCGTGGGTGGCGGCGGTTCCGGTTTCGATCGGGCTGGCCGGCACGACCACGAAGTAGGTGGCATCCCGATCCGCGTCGATGCGACGGAGCTCGTCGAGCATTTCCTTGGACTGGACGGTCTGGTTGGCCAGCACCAGCACGCGGTGAGGCCGGGTGGTCGCGGCGGCCCCCTCGACGGCGGGCCGCCGGCGCACGAACCAGGTGTTCGCGAGGAACAGCACGATGACGACCGCCCACGACAGCAGGCTCAGCACCAGTTGCGACCGCACATCGTCTTGCAGATACATCTGCACCAGGATCGCCACGATCGCGGCCGCGGTGATGATCGACACCACCGGGAACAGCCACATCTTGACCCGCAACTCCGAGTCCGGGGTGCGGTACCGCAGCACGATCTGCGAGACGGCGATGAGCAGGTAGACGAACAGGATGACCGCACCGCTGGAGTTCAGCAGGAAGGCGAAGACGGTGTCCGGTGACACTGCCGCGGCGATGACGCACAGAAAACCGATGACCGAGGACGCGAGTATCGCGATAGCGGGCACCCCTCGACGCGTCACCCTGACCAGCTGCGCAGGCGCCTCCCGGCGCGCAGCGAGGACGAACAGCATGCGGGAGGCGGTGTACATGCCCGAGTTGAGACAGCTCAACACGGCCGTCAACACCACGGCGTTCATGATGTGGTCGGCGTACGGGATCCCCATTTCGGTGAACGCGGCGACGAAGGGGGACGCGGCCGCATCCTCGTCGTTCCACGGCAGGATCGTCGCCAGCAGGAACGTGGAGCCGACGAAGAACACCGCGATCCGCACGATCACCGAGTTCGCGGCCTTGGTCACCGCCCGCTCCGGATCCGCCGACTCCGCGGCCGCGATCGTCGCGATCTCGGCGCCGACCATGGAGAAGATCACCGTGACCACGCCGACGGTGACGGCCATGGCGCCGAAGGGAAGGAACCCGCCGTGGCTCCACAGGTTGGAGAAGTCGAGTGCCTTGTTCGGCCACACGCCGAGCACGAACAATGCGCCCAGCGCGATGAACACCACTATCGCGGCGACCTTGATGCCGGCGAACCAGAATTCGAACTCGCCGAACGACGACACGGAGAACAAGTTCGTCGCCGTCATCAGGATCATCAGAACAAGCGCGGACAGCCACAGCGGGATGTCGATCCAGTACTGGATGATCGTCGCGCCGGCGATGGCCTCGAAGCCGACGACAATCACCCAGAAGTACCAGTACAACCAGCCGACGGAGAAACCGGCCCAGTTACCCAGCGCGGCGCGCGAATAGTCGGCGAACGACCCGGTCGACGGATTGGCCACCGCCATCTCGGCCAGCATCCGCATGACCATGATGATCAGGACCCCGGCAAGAGCGTAGGTGATGAAGGCTCCCGGCCCGGTGTCGCCGATGACGACGCCCGAGCCGACGAACAGGCCTGCGCCGATCACGCCGCCGATAGCAATCATCGTCAGCTGCCGCTGGCTCAGCGCCTTCTTCAGTGCGGGTGTTCCGCTCATGTCATCCCTCCGATGCTTCACGCGCCGGCGTGCTCGCTCCTGGCGAGACCGACTGTCGGAGTCCGAAGGGTGGTTCGGCTGGGCGACGTCGAGGGGGCTTCGGCCGCAGGGCCTCGAAATTCAATCGTAGGCCGCGGCACCGGTCCGGCGAGCGGGATTCGATGTCCGTCCCTTCGCGCCGTTTACCGGCCTCCGCGGCGGGTATCAATACGGTGACGTCCGGAGTGAGACCGCCGAGAACGAAGGTTCCGCTGATGACACTCGTGCCCCGGGTCGCGGTCGCGCTGCTCGCCGCAGGCCCCCTCGCCCTGTTCCTGGCCGCGCCCGCCGCCGCGGACCCGCCGGACGTGACCCTGGCCGCCGCGGTGGCCGGGAGCACCGTCACGACGACGCTCACCAACGACACCGGTGCGGACATCGTGTGCGGACTCGGCGGACTGCGGGCGGCGGACGACATCGTGAACCCCGAGTCCGTGGCGGTGTTTCACCGATCGAACGTGGTGATCGGGCCGGGACCGCGGGAGTTCGTGTTCGAGGCGGTACCCGACGGCGACTATCTGATCCACTGGATCTGCAGCGAGAACGCCGGTCCCGGTGACGAGGTGTGGGGTTCGGCGCCGCTTCCGGAGGCCGCGTACGCGAAGCCTGCGACGGCCGAACCGCTCCCCGTCACCGTGCGAACGCAGACGTGTTTCGGATCGTTGTGCCTGCCGCCGGGGCTTGGTCTCTGAGCGCGCACGTCATCCGATCGAATCGCGCTGTGTCCGAAGGAATTCCCGCTCGGCCGCGTTCTCGGTGCGGTCGTGTGCCGCGTCGTAGGCGCGGGCGGCCTCGACGGGGCGCCCGAGGCGGCGGAGAAGGTCGGCCCGCACCGCGTGGTACAGGTGATAGTCGTCGAGGTCGAGCTGGTCGACGAGCGCCAGCCCCTCCGCCGGACCCCGTACCTCCGCCACGGCGACGGCCCGGTTCAACGCCACCACCGGGCTCGGCGCCAGCGACATCAGCTGGTCGTACAGCTGCAGGATCTGCCACCAGTCGGTGTCGGCGGCCGTCTCGGCGTCGCTGTGGACGGCGTTGATCGCGGCCTGGATCTGATACGGGCCCGGTTTGTTGCGTCGCAGGCAGTCCCGCACCAGAGACTGTCCCTCGGTGACGAGGTCGCGATCCCACCGACTGCGGTCCTGGTCGGGCAGGAGCACGAGTCGTCCGTCGGCGTCGGTGCGGGCGGCGCGCCGCGATTCGATCAGCAGCATCAACGCGAGCAGCCCGGTGACCTCCGGTTCGCCGGGCATCAGGGCAGCCAGGACCCGGCCGAGACGGAGGGCCTCGGCGCACAGATCCGCCCGTGTCAGCCGGTCCCCCGAACTCGCCGTGTACCCCTCGTTGAATATCAGGTAGACGACGGCCAGGACGGTGCGGAGACGGTCCGGGAGATCGGTCTCGTCCGGCACCCGGTACGGGATCCGGGCGTCCCGGATCTTCCCCTTGGCCCGGACGAGGCGCTGCGCCATGGTCGGCTCGGGCACCAGGAAGGCGCGGGCGATCTCCGCGGTGCCGAGTCCGCCGAGGAGGCGCAGGGTCAGTGCGACCTGGGCGGTGGGTGCCAGCGCCGGGTGGCAGCAGGTGAAGATCAGGCGTAGCCGGTCGTCGTGCACGGCGCCCTCCTCCGTCGGTTCGTCGCGGGCGAGCAGCAGCGCGGCCTGCGCGTGCCGGTCGTGCCGGGACGCCTCGCGCCGGAGTCGGTCGATCGTGCGGTGCCGGGCGGTGGTGATGATCCACCCGGCGGGGCTCGGTGGCAGCCCGGCCGACGGCCAGCGCTGCACCGCCTCGGCGAAGGCGTCCTGGACGGCATCTTCGGCGAGGTCGATGTCGCCGAACACGCCGACCAGGACGGAGACCGCGCGACCGTGTTCGGTGCGGAACACGTGTTCGATGTCGGCGGTGCCGATCACGTCAGTGGCTTCCGGCCCCGGCGTGGTGGGCGAACGGCCGGACCTCGATGGGCAGCGTCGTCGCCCGGGTGAGCTTGCGACCCCACCCGAGCGCGGCGTCCAGGTCGGGGGCCTCGACGATGGTGAATCCGCCGAGATGCTCCTTGCCTTCGGTGTAGGGGCCGTCGGTGACGAGCACGTCGCCGCCGCGGGCCCGCAGCACGGTCGCGGTCGTCGGGGCGCACAGTCCCCCGCTGAACACCCACGCGCCTGCGGACACCATCTCCTCGTTGAGGGCGTCGAGGTCGTCGGCGATCTTCGCGAGGACGTCGGGTTCGGGAGCGGGACCGTCGGGCTGGTACACGCTCAACAGGTACTGGGTCATGTCGGGTTCCTCCTCGGATCGGACGGTCGGCTCCTCGGGATGTGCTGTGGCCGGCCTTCACCTCCTATACGAACGCCGGCCCCCCGAATCGACACTGTGCACGAAAAACACTGTGCACGAGGAAACACCGTGCGCGACGAAGTTGCCCCGGGTGCCGTCAGTTGTGCTCGGACACCAGCACGGCGCGGGTCCCCGGCTCCAGCGCCTCGAACACGTGTGCGACATCGCCCGGGTAGGCGATGTAGTCACCGGGCCCGAGCTCGACGGGGGCGCTCGCGAGGCCGACGAGTGCGCGCCCGGCGCTGAGGATGACGTGCTCGACCACGCCGGGCATGTGCGGTTCGGATTCGCGGGCCGGTCCCGGTTCGACGGCGAGGCGGTAGAGGTCCCGGCGCGCGGACGGCGGGCAGGACGCGACGAGGGTGGCGCGGTAGTCGGCCCGGTCGGAGGTCAGTTCCGGTCCCTCGTCGGCCCGGATGACCTGGACGCGCGGGCGGGGCGGATCGAGGAGTTGCGACATCGGCACATCCAGCGCCACACACAGGGCCCACAGGGTTTCGACGCTCGGGTTCCCGCCTCCCGATTCCAGTTGGGACAGAGTGGATTTCGCAACCCCGGCACGGCGAGCGACCTCGGTCAGGGACATGCCCGACCGTTCGCGCTCGCGGCGCAGCGAGGGGCCGATGTATCCCAGCGGGGATTGCCCGTCCATGGTTCCCTTCCCGAGGCTGTTCATTATTTCGGTCGGCTCGTTCGACTTGACGAACAATACGTCACCTGTTCAGTATATAAGTCATGCGTTCGATGAAGCGAACACTCGGCTCGCGGGATCTCCGGAACATCGCGCTCGTGTGCCTGGCCGACGGACTGGTCGGCATGTCGTACGGCGCGATCGCGGTCGGCTCGGGGCTCGGCGCATGGCTGCCCGTCGCATTGTCGGTGCTGGTCCTCGCCGGTTCCGCGGAGTTCCTGTTCGTCGGCATCGTCGCGGCCGGCGGCAGCCCGATCGCGGCGACGATCGCCGGACTGCTGGTGAACGCGCGGCACCTGCCGTTCGGTCTGGCGGTCGGTGACGTGCTCGGGCGGGGGCTCCGGCGCGTCGCGGGCAGTCACCTGATGAACGACGAGTCGGTGGTGTTCGCGCTCGGGGAGACGGACCCGGACCGCAGGCGCGCCGCGTACTGGGCGTGCGGTGTGGGGATCGCGGTGTGCTGGCCGCTCGGGGCGCTGCTCGGCGCGCTGGCGGGCAACGCGATCGGCGACCCGGCCGCGCTCGGTCTGGACGCGATGTTCCCGGCGGTGCTGCTGGCCCTGGTGCTGCCGGCGCTGCGCGATCGGGACGTGCGGGTGCCTGCGCTGATCGGTTCCGTCGTCGCCCTGGCGGCCACGCCGGTCCTGCCCGCCGGGCTTCCGGTGCTCGCGGCGCTGGTGGGTCTGCTCGCGGGTGTGCGGCGGACGGTGCTGCGGTGACCGGGCACCTCGTGTTGATCGGGTCGGTCGGGGTGCTCGCGGCGGGCACGTTCGCGTTCCGGTTCGCCGGGCCGGTGCTGCGGCCGCGGATCGCGACCCGGCCCTGGGTGGAGCGGACCATGGCGTCGGCCGCCGTGGTCCTGCTCACCGCCCTGGTGGGCACGGCGGCGCTCACCGAGGGCCACGACCTCGCCGGAGTGGCGCGTCCCACCGGGGTCGTCGTCGCGGGCCTACTCGCCTGGCGGAAGGCGCCTTTCGTCGTCATCGTGCTGTCCGCTGCCGCCGCGGCCGCCGGATTGCGGCTCCTCGGCGTGCCGTGAGGATGCATCATCGAGGGGTGTTATTTCATCTCTGTGCCACGTGCGGCGTCGAACAGGACCCGAACACCCCGCTCCCCGACGAGTGCGCGATCTGCGCCGACGAACGCCAGTACATTCCGCTCGGCGGGCAGGAGTGGACCACCGTCGAGGCGCTGGCAGGCGCGGGATACCGCGCCGTCGAACACGAAGTCGAGCCGGGACTGCACGGCCTGTACGTGGACCCGAAGACCGCGATCGGTCAGCAGTCCCTGGTGATCAGCACCCCCGCCGGGTCGCTGCTGTGGGATCCGATCGGATTCGTCGACGCCGCGGCCGTCGACGCCGTCGCCGCGCACGGCCCGGTCATCGCCGTCGCGGGCAGTCACCCGCACATGTTCGGTGTCCAGACGCAGTGGTCGACGGCGCTCGGTGAGGTGCCCATCCTGGTGGCGGAGGCGGACCGCTCCTGGCTGGCGCGTTCCGACGGGCCGATCGTGTTCTGGTCCGGCACCCACGAGGTGGCGCCGGGGCTGACCCTGCACCAGATCGGCGGGCACTTCCCGGGCAGCGCCGTCGCGCACTGGCGCGGCGGCGGCGACGGCCGGGGTGTGCTGCTCACCGGCGACGGCGTGTTCCCCAACCCGGACCGCCGCACCGTGTCGTTCCTGCGGTCGTACCCCAACCGGCTGCCGCTGTCCGCGGCGGTGGTGCGGCGCATCGCGGACCAGTTGTCGCACCTGGAGTTCGACCGCATCATCGGCAACTTCGACAACGTCATCGACCACGACGGCCGGGAGGCGCTCGAGTATTCGGCGACCCGGCACTGCGCCTGGGTGACCGGGGAGTTCGATCACCTCACGTGACGGTCGCGGAACCGGCCACGGCGCCGGGCGGCGCCTTCGAGGGGGCACTGTAATCGTTCTTCCCCGCCGACGCGGCGATAGCGGCTACCCTCCGCAGTAGCGTGAGCAGCGACTGAGGAGGTAGGTCTGATGGACTTGACAGCAATTGGTGTCGGTTTCGGCTACGTGGTCGTAGTCCTCACCATTCTTGTCGTCGTGGTCGGGGTGACGGCCCTGTTCGTGTTCTCGATCAAATCGGATTTCATCCCCCCGGACTCCACCGGAACTCCCTCGGGCAGGAAGCGGATCGGCCGGGCGGAATAGCCGCGTCGAGCACCGGAAGGCGGGCAGTCCCTCACGGAGGGGCTGCCCGCCTTCGTACGTGGCGGGGGCGGCGGGTCTTCTGGATCGATTCCGGCCGCGGGCGCAGGGAAGCACGCCTTACTGAGACGCTCGAGGACAAGGCGACTACCGTGACAGGAGTCGCCTATTTTTCGAGGAGCACGGAATGAGTATCCAGTCGGTTGAGTCACGCCGCCATCGCGTCGTGGTCATTGGATCCGGCTTCGGTGGGTTGTTCGGCACACAGGCGCTGAAGAATGCCGACGTCGACATCACCATGATCGCGCGCACCACTCACCACCTGTTCCAGCCGTTGCTGTACCAGGTGGCGACCGGCATTCTCTCCGTCGGCGACATCGCCCCCGCCACCCGGCTCGTGCTGCGGAAGCAGAAGAACACGCAGGTGCTGCTCGGCGATGTCGAGAAGATCGATCTCGAGGCGAAGACGATCACCTCCCGGTTCCTGGACCGGACCACCGTCACCCCGTACGACAGCCTGATCGTCGCCGCCGGCGCGGGACAGTCGTACTTCGGCAACGATCACTTCTCCGAGTTCGCGCCCGGCATGAAGACGATCGACGACGCACTGGAGTTGCGCGGCCGGATTCTCGGCGCGTTCGAGCAGGCCGAGTTGTCGAGCGATCCCGCCGAGCGGGCCCGGCTGCTGACGTTCGTCGTCGTCGGCGCAGGCCCGACCGGTGTCGAGCTCGCCGGCCAGATCGCGGAACTGTCGCGGCGCACCCTGTCGGGGGCGTTCCGCAACATCGACCCCCGCGAGGCCCGGGTGATCCTGCTGGACGGCGCGGACGACGTCCTGCCCGTCTACGGCGGCAAGCTGAGCCGCAAGGCCCGCCAGCAGCTGGAGAAACTCGGAATCGAGATCCAGCTCGGCGCGATGGTCGTCGACGTCGACGTGGACGGCCTCGTCGTCAAGGACAAGGACGGCACGCAGCGCCGGATCGAGTCGCAGTGCAAGGTGTGGTCGGCCGGTGTGCAGGCGAGCCCGCTGGGCAAGCAGATCGCGGACCAGTCCGACGCCGAGATCGACCGCGCCGGACGCGTCCTGGTCAACCCGGACCTGTCGGTGCCCGGGCACCCGGACGTGTTCGTGATCGGCGACATGATGTCGCTGGACAAGCTGCCGGGTCTGGCGCAGGTCGCGATGCAGGGCGGCAAGTACGCGGCCAAGCAGATCAAGGCGGGGCTGAGCGGGCAGACGCCGGCGGACCGGCCGCCGTTCAAGTACTTCGACAAGGGCAGCATGGCCACCATCTCGCGGTTCAGCGCGGTGGCGAAGGTCGGCAAGCTCGAGATCAGCGGATTCATCGGCTGGGTGGCGTGGCTGGCGATCCACCTGATGTACCTGGTCGGGTTCCGCAGCCGGCTGTCGACGGTGCTGTCGTGGACGGTGACGTTCCTCGGTCGCGGACGCGCGCAGATGGCGTCCACCGAGCAGTGGGTGTTCGCCCGCAACGCGATGGAGCAGTTGGAGCGGCACGAACGGGAGAAGGAGACCGCGGAGAAGTCGTCCGGCGGCGAGCAGCGCAAGGCCGCCGGGTGACACGGTCATCCACCTGAGCTGACCACGGCGGAGGGGACGGACCATCGGGTCCGTCCCCTCCGCCGTGTCCGGGGTGTGTCAGTTGCCGAGGCGTCCGGTGTCGGTGATGTTCGCGAGCCGGACCTGCCCCTTGGAGACCAGCCGATCCTGTTC
The DNA here is from genome assembly GCF_900105905.1 of Rhodococcus koreensis. GTDB lineage: Bacteria > Actinomycetota > Actinomycetes > Mycobacteriales > Mycobacteriaceae > Rhodococcus_F > Rhodococcus_F koreensis. The sequence goes on from NZ_FNSV01000005.1 coordinate 974,986, forward strand.
GTCGGTGATCCGGACCTCCCACAACTGCTGGGTGCGGCCGCGGTGGACGGGGCTGGCCTCGGCGGTCAGCGTTCCCTCCCGCGTCGCGCGGAGGAAGTCGGTGTTGTTGTTGACGCCGACGACGTGGCCGCGGCCGCCGAGCCAGACCGTGCCCGCCGTGCTGGCGACCGATTCGATGACAGAGCAGTACACGCCGCCGTGCTGGATTCCGGCCGGTTGCTGCAGGTCGGTGGTGACCGTCCACTGCGCGCGCACGCGGTCGGGGCCGAGTTCGAGGTATTCGAGTCCGATGAGGGCGTCGAATCCCTTGCCCAGTTGATCGGCCAGCGCGGCGGTGTCGCCGTGCCCGTCGCCGTTCGATGCCTGCTGCTGCCCGGAATCCACCATCGCACTCTCCATCGGATCGCTGTGCGCTCTCGCGGCGCACCCGCACTCCTGCCTACACGACGGGACGGGCGGCGGGGGAAGCAGGTGGGGCAAACGGATCGGCGGGCCTCACGCTTGTTCAGCGTGAGGCCCGCCGTGGGATGGACCTGGGAGTCACTGCAGCCCTCAGGACTCCTGCGCGGTCCGGTAGTTCGGTTCTCGGCGCCGGCGTTTCCGCTCGACGTCTGCAATGAGTATAGGCAAGGCTTCCCTAATTAAGCAAGCGCTTCCGCGCCTGACCCAACCGACCGCAGTGCGGGCGCGTGATCCGGCCCTTCGAGCGAACCGGTACGCCGGCAGCCACGAAGGCGTCCAGGATGCCCTGACCGCGGCGCTGCGCGGCAGCCTCACCGCCACACGCGAGGATCGGCACGTACGTCGCGGCGCCGAGCACCGACTCCCCCACGAGCCCCCAGAATCGGGACGCATCGATCGGCGTCAGCCGGGCGATCGCGTCGAACACCGCGTGCAGCGACGTGAGACTGCGATGCACCGTCCAGAGCAGCAGTGCCCGCTCGCACGGCACGGTGACCGTCCGGGGCGCGCCGGCGTAGGGGTCGTCCGGCAGCACGCGCATGGTGTCGTCGGCGACGCCCGCCCAGTCGATTCCCTCGTCACTGTCCATGTGGATCCACAGGTTCTCGAGCCCCGGGTCCCAGGCCCGCCCCTCCAGCACGACGAGGGCCGTGACACGCCCGACCACCGCGTGGATCAGCGCGGTGGCCACCTGCATCGCGGCGACGTCCGGGTCGGGGACGTCCTCGAGCGAACGCGCCCACATCCGGGGCACCCGGTCGCCGTCGAGGTCGCCGGCGAGCGACCACCACCTGCGTTTACCCTCGTCTGCCATCGTCGCGACCGCGTACATGCGCGGATACTCGGCGTTCAGCGCGCGAAGTCGTGTGCAGGACACGTCCAGTGCGGTCGCGGGGGCGGACAGGGTCGAAGTCACCGTGCACTCCAATCGGTCGGGATGAAACTCCACCAAACATAGGTGAGCCTAACCAAATATCAAGACTTGACATCATGTGATGTGGGGCACCCCCGCGAACCGTGGCACCCGGGACGCCCCGCCGGATGTGGCATCGGGGATAGGGTTCCGTAACCTAAGTAGTTGAATCAGTGCAGATCCCGTGCACAGGCACACACGTCAGGAGCTTCCCCCGCCAGTGACGACGACGAGACAGTTCGGCAGCGACATCCCGCACCTGCCGACCGACGAGCCCTACGGAAAGCGCGACGTTCCGCGCGGTCCCGCCCCGCTGTACCTCCGGGCACTCGCGGGACTGCTCGACATCGGGATAGTGGCCATCCCGCTCGTTCTCGGGTGGTACATCGTCGACTCCCTCCGCGACGACAACGGCGGCGGGGAGGCCGACCGGGTCGTGTTCGGCGGCGCCGCCGTCGCGATCGCGCTGGGACTCGCCCTGTGGAACCGCGGATTCCGCGAAGGCAACACCGGGCAGAGTTCGGGCAAGGGCTGGGTCGGCCTCGTCACCCGCGACACCCACACCGGCGACGCGATCGGCCCGAAACGGTCGCTGCAACGGGCGTTCCGGCGCACCGGCACCGAGGTCGTCCGGGAAAGCACCGCCACCGACGAGGGATTCGCCGTCCGCGAGAGGGACGTCAGCGTCGCCGCGATCCGCCGGCGCCGGCTGATCGGTCTGGGCGTCCTCGTGATCCTGCTCGGACTGGTCCTGCTCGCCAGCGTCGCGGTCGGGGCGCGGCCGCTGTCGTTCGCGGAGATCTTCCACGCACTGTTCGATCCGGACGGCTCGCAGACCGACATCATCGTGCGGACGCTCCGCGGCCCGCGCACCGTGCTCGGCCTCGTCGTCGGAATGGCGCTCGGTGTCGCGGGCGCCCTCATCCAGGGGCACACCCGCAACCCGCTCGCCGACGCCGGACTCCTCGGCCTCAACGCCGGCGCCGCGTTCCTCGTCGTGCTGTCGATGTACCTGTTCGGGTTCAGCGCCCCCAGCGAATACCTGTGGTTCGCGTTCGCCGGATCCTTCGCGGCGAGCGTGATCGTGTTCGGGCTCTCGTCGATCGGCAACGGGGCGGCGAGCCCGCTGAGTCTGGCGCTGGCCGGCGCCGCCGTCGCGTTCTTCCTGCAGGCGATGACCAACGCGATCATCGTCGTCGACCAGTCCAGCCTCGACTCCTACCGGTTCTGGGTGGTCGGGTCGGTGGCCGGCCGCGGCTTCGACGTGCTGTGGCAGGTGCTGCCGTTCCTGGTCCTCGGGCTGATCCTCGCCCTCGTCAGCACGCCGGGCCTGAACGTCCTCAGCCTCGGCGAGGACGTGGCCCGGTCGCTGGGCACCAACATCGCGGCCAGCCGTGCGCTCGGCATCGTCGCGATCACCCTCCTCACCGGTGCGGCCACCGCGGCGTGCGGTCCGATCGCGTTCATCGGCCTCGTTGTCCCCCACGTCGCGCGGGCCATCACCGGCCCCGACTACCGGTGGCTGGTCCCCTACGCCGGGCTCCTCGGCGGCGTGATGCTCGTGACCGCCGACGTCATCGGACGGGTCGTGGTCCGGCCCGGTGAGTTACAGGTGGGAATCGTGCTCGCCGTGTTCGGGGCACCGTTCTTCATCGCGTTGGTTCGGCGCAGAAAGTTGGCAAGCCTGTGAGCACTCGAGACGACGTGCGCCCCGACCTCGGCGCCGCGCCCGCGGCCCGGGTGCCGGCCCGCCCCGCGTTCCGCCTCGGACCGATCTCCCTGGTCCTGCGCCCCCTCGGCATCGCCGTCAACGTCGCGCTGCTGGCGGCCCTGTTCCTGGTGCTGTGCCTCAACATCGGCCGCGGCGACTACCCGCTGTCGATCCCCGAGGTCACGCGGGTGCTGTTCGGCGGCGGCACGAAGGCCCAGAACTTCATCGTCATGGACCTCCGCCTGCCGCGGTCGCTGACCGGGGTGTTCATCGGCATGGCCCTCGGCCTGGCAGGCGCCATCACCCAGTCGATCGCCCGCAACGCCCTCGCCAGCCCCGACATCCTCGGCATCACGTCCGGTGCCAGCGCCGCCGCGGTCGCGCTGATCGTCCTCGGCGGCGGCGGCAGCTTCGTCGGCATCCTCGCCACCCTGGGGATCCCGCTGGCCGCCCTGCTCGGCGGACTCCTCACCGCCCTGGTCATCTATCTGCTCGCGTGGCGCGGCGGGGTGGAGGGATACCGGCTGATCCTGATCGGCATCGGTGTCAACGCCATGCTCATCGCGGTCACCGGGTGGCTGCTGATCTCGGCGGACATCAACGACGCCTCGCGGGCCCAGGTGTGGCTCAACGGGTCCCTCAACGGCGCCTCCTGGAGTCAGGTGTGGCCCGTCACGATCGCCGTCGTCCTCGTCGGCGGCTACGCGGTGATCTCCTCGTTCACGATGGGCGCGCTGCGTCTCGGCGACGACAACGCCGTGTCACTGGGGGTGCGGCTGCAGTGGTCGCAGGCCCGGCTGCTGCTCATGTCCGTCGCCCTCGCCGGCATCGCCACCGCCGCGGCAGGCCCGGTCGGGTTCGTCGCGCTCGCCGCGCCGCAGGTGGCGCTGCGGCTGGTGCGGTCCGCCGGTCCGCCGCTCATCGCGTCGGCGCTGACCGGCGCCGTGCTCGTGGTGGGCAGCGACGTCGTCGCCCGCACCATCCTGCCCGTCGAACTGCCCGTGGGTATCGTCACCTCGGCACTCGGTGGCCCATTCCTGCTCTATCTGCTGGTTCGCAACAATCGGAAGGTCTCGGCATGACCGTGCAGACTGACTCTCGACTGATCGCCGACAACCTGAGCCTCGGGTACGGCGACCGGGTCATCGTCGACCACCTGAACCTCGAGGTGCGGACCGGGGTGATCACCACCGTGATCGGGCCGAACGGCTGCGGCAAGTCCACGCTGTTGCGCGCGCTGGGGCGACTCTTGAAGCCGCGCAACGGTTCGGTGCTGCTGGACGGCAAGGCCATCGGGTCGATGCGCACCAAGGACGTCGCCCGCACCCTCGGCATGCTCCCGCAGGCGCCGGTGGCCCCCGAGGGCCTCACCGTCGCCGACCTGGTGGCCCGCGGCAGGCACCCGCACCAGTCGTGGCTGCGGCAGTGGTCCTCCGACGACGAGTGCGAGGTCGCCGAGGCGCTCGCCCTGACCGGGGTGTCCGACCTCGCGGACCGCCCCGTCGACCAGCTGTCCGGTGGTCAGCGTCAGCGGGCGTGGATCTCGATGGCCCTCGCGCAGGGAACCGACATCCTGCTGCTCGACGAGCCCACCACCTACCTGGACCTGGCGCATTCCGTCGAGGTCCTCGACCTGGTCGACCGGATGCACGAGGAACTGGGCCGCACGGTGGTGATGGTGCTGCACGACCTCAACCTCGCGATCCGCTACAGCGACCAGCTGATCGTCATGCGGGACGGCACCATCGTCGCGTCCGGCGCGCCGAAGGACATCATCTCCGCCGAACTGCTGCTCGAGGTGTTCGGCCTGGAGGCCGCGGTCATCGCCGACCCGGTGTCCGACCGCCCGCTGGTGGTGCCGATCGGCACCCGCCACGTGTACGGCGCGATCGGCGGACCGAACGCGAAGTAGCGGCCGTCAGCGCCGCCCGCCGATCATCGTCCGCACCAGCCGGTAACTCTGCCCCAGCGACACCGTCGGCAGGTACGCCCTGCCGACGGCGTTGCCGATGCTCGGAAGGGCGGCCGGGTCGGCGAACGTCATGTGCATGGCCACGTACCGGGGCTGGAACTTCGACTTGAACGCCAGCAGCGAACGGAACCCGTACACCGGTTCCAGGGTGCGGCCGAGCAGATCGAGCACGCTGTCCATCACCGCCGACAGGCTCGACGACTCCGACCGTTCCCGCTCGTCGGCGTCGCCGTCCGGTTGCTCGACCTTCGCGAGCGGGGCGCCGGACAGGCTCAGGAACTGGGCCCCTTCCTCCTCCAGTTTCAGTGCCGCGGACGCGATGAGGAACTCCATCGCCGGCCGGAACCCTTCGGCCCGCCGCCGCATGAAGTCGAGGGTCCAGCCGACCACCCGCCCGTCCTGGTACACCGGCAGCCAGGACGTGATGCCGTGGACGGTGCGGTCCTCGTCGACGGCGATGAGGCAGCGGACCTCCGGGTCGTCGACCTCGTCGAGTCCGCCGAGTGTGAAACCCATTTCGGGCATGCCCTTGTCGGCCACCCATTCCTCGGAGATCGCGGTGATCTGATCGGTGATCGCCCGGGGGGCGCTGGGGAAGCTGACCCATTCGGCGGTGATCCCCGATTTCTTCGCCTTGTTCAGGGCGGTGCGGACGTCCTGGAACCGTTTGCCGGTGAACGCGATCTGCCCCAGATCCAGCACCGTCTCCTCCGCGACCTGGATGCCGCTCCAGCCGAGAGCGTCGGTGATGTCGCGGACCTCACCGGTCACCGAGTAGAAGCACGGAATCCAGCCGTTGGCGGCGGCGAACTCGGCGAAGTGTTCGACGGTGTCCCGCAACCGGTCCGGTGGGCCGACCGGGTCGCCTGTGGTCAGGGCGACACCGGCGATGACCCGGTACGCGACGTAGCTGGTGCCGTCGGCGGAGAACCAGTAGTTGTTGCCGCGCCACGTCGTCATCCAGGACAGCGGGCTCCCGCTCCCCGACTTCAGGAGGGCCCGGGCGCGTTCGGTGGACTTCGAGTCCGAGCCGATGGCGGGGCTGAGGAATGTCGCGGCGACCAGCGCGCAGAGGGCGACCCAGAACACCACCCCGGTCCACTCGTACAGCAGCGTCGCGGGGATGCTCTCCGGCAGCAGCCGCGGGTCGAGCCATTGCAGGTACACGGGCGGGATCAGCCGCTCCGGGAAGTCGGCCAGCAGCGTCGTCGTTCCCGGCCGGGGGTCGAACCCGTGCCGCGCCCACAATCCGCCCAGGACGTAGAGGACGGCGAGACCGGCGACCAGCGCCACCAGGACGCCCGCCAGCCGCCGGTACGTCCCGGCCGGGGCGGAGACGTCGAAGAACCGCCGGGTCGCGAGCAGCACGACCAGGATCGCCAGCGGGGTCAGGAACGGCACCAGCGTCCGGTACAGGTTCGGGTCGGCGAGACCGTAGAACAGGGAGTCCTCGTCGAGGGAGTCGACGAACCGGACCGCGAAGTTCAGCAGCGACAGCACCAGCAGGACGACCTGGGCGATCACCGACGCCACCCACGCGAAGCGACGGCCCCGTCGGAGGCCGTCGCTGAGGGTGAGCAGGAACAGGGACGGCATCAGACTCAGCAGGGTCGGCCCGACCCCGGACAGGCGCAGTTCGAGCAGCCCGCGCCGGCATTCGGGGTCCGCCGCCGACACCTCGCACAGGTCGCGGACCTCGCCGGCCGTGTACGGCACGCCGCGGAACAGGTCGCGCAGCACGGCGAGCGGCCCGACCGCCTCCGCGGACAGCGCGGCGATCATCGGACCGATCGCGCTGGCCGCCACCACGATCGCGACGAGCACCCGGCCCTCCCGCTGGGTGCCCGCGATCCGCTCGCCGCGGGCGGAGCGGCCGACGATCCAGCGGCCGATCACCAGCCCCACCACAGCCGCGGCCAGCCGGACCACGTCCTGCAGCGACCCGCTGAACAGCGCCAGGGTGATCGTGAACGCGAGGACTCCGACGCGGATCCGCCGCCGCCACAGCGTGCCCATGTTGGAACTGGCCACCATCGCGGCGCCGACGATCCAGGTGCTCAGGCCGACGGCCATCCCCACGTGCAGCCGGAAACCCCAGTTCGCGTCGACGACCTTCGCGACCGCGGCCACCGACAGCGCCAGCAACCCGCCGAGCACCTGGGTGGCGACCGCGGCCAGGGTGAACCGCGCCGACCCCATCCGGCGTTCCAGCGGCGCGGCCACCACTAGGAGCAGCACGGTCGTCGACAGGTACGCCAGGACGTCGTCGCCCCACAGCCCGGCGGTGAGCAGCGTCCACACCCAGCCGTTCTGGAACGCCCGGATCCCGATCGCGACGTGCTGGGACAGGTCGTGGGAGGGCCCGCTGATCACGCTGGACGTGGCGATCGCCAGGATCCAGATCGCAACCAGCAGCGAGATGCTGACCGGTGCGCCCCGCACCCCGCCCCAGACCCGTTCCGCGGCCCGCCCCGTCCGACCCTTGACCCTCGCTGCCGTACCGTGTCCGGTTGCCGCGCTGTCGTCGGTCTTCATCCGCCAGGTCCCCACTCTCTCCGCGATGTCGAGAACGAAAGCTTGCCCGGCGGGTCGGCCGCTAGCCAACCCGACCGTAATCCACCCGTTCGGACTATGGCCAATACCACACGCCGTGACGCAGTTTTACTACTACCAGTAGTACGTATCTGCGTCGTCGTATCCGTAGAATCGGTTTATGGCTGGACTCGGCGAACTCGAACGCGCAGTGATGGATCACCTGTGGTCCACTTCGGAACCGCAGACGGTACGGCAGGTGCACGAGGCACTGGCGGCACGCCGTGAACTCGCGTACACCACTGTCATGACAGTGCTTCAGCGGCTGGCGAAGAAGCACCTCGTCATCCAGCAGCGCGACGACCGCGCCCACCGGTACCTGCCGGTGCACCAGCGTGAGGAACTCGTCGCGAGCCTCATGGTGGACGCCCTGCAGCAGGCCGACAAGTCCGGCAGCCGCGCGGCCGCACTCGTGCACTTCGTCGGCCAGGTCGGCGCCGACGAGGCCGACGCGCTCCGCGAGGCCCTCGCCGCGCTCGAGGCCAAGGAACGGACCACCGGAGACAATCAGTCGGGAACCGTTCGCGCCGGCTGACGTTCGTCATGCATGATGAGTAGGACATGGACGCCACCACCGCGCTGGTATTCGGAGTACTCGCACTTCTTCTCGCAGGGCCTGTCCCTGCGCTGCTGAGTCGAGCCCGATGGCCGCATCACGCCCCCCGAGCAGCACTCGTGCTGTGGCAGGCAATCGCCCTCGCCGCGGTCCTGTCCGCGTTCAGTTCGGGACTCGCGATCGCCAGCCAGCTCCTCGTCCCCGGACCGGACGGCCGCCCCACCACCGCACCGGTCGCCGAGATCGACGCCCTCGGCCTGCCGCTGTGGCTGCTGTACGTGGTGGTGTTCGCGCTGACCCTCCTCGTCGGGGCCAAACTGATCTTCGCGATCGTGCAGGTCGGTGTCCGCACCCGGCGTCGGCGCGCCCGGCACCGCATGCTCGTCGATCTCCTCGACCGCTGCGACTCGTCGTCCCCGCTCGCCCGCACCCCCGACCTGCGGGTCCTCGACGTCACCGAGCCCATCGCCTACTGCCTGCCCGGGCTGCGGCAAAGGGTGGTGCTGAGCCAGGGCACGTTCACCAACCTCGACGACGCGGAGATCACCGCGATCCTCACCCACGAGCGGTCCCACCTGCGGGCCCGGCACGACCTCGTCCTCGAGGCCTTCACCGCCGTCAACGCCGCCTTCCCCACCGTGGTGCGCAGCAAGTCCGCGCTGGGATCGGTGCAGCTGCTGGTGGAGATGCTCGCCGACGACTCCGCCGTCCGCGCCACCGGGCCGACCGCACTGGCTCGCGCACTCGTCGCCTGCTCGGGGTCGGTCGCCCCGAAGGGTGCCATGGCCGCCGGCGGTCCCAGCACCCTGCTGCGGGTGCAGCGCCTGGCGTCCACGGAACAGGGCACCCGGGTCGCGCTCGCCGCCTACGCGGCGTCCGTGGCCATCCTCGTGGTGCCGACCATCGCCGTCGCCGTCCCCTGGCTCACCGAGCTGAGCCGATTGTTCAGCGCCGTATAGTCGCCCACCTCACATCCCGCCGGGTTCGATAACCGGGTCCCCCGTCGCGTACACTGGTCGGCGGTCGCCACTGCGGCCCATCAACACTGAAACGGCACACAGCCCAATTCCCCGCACTTCCGCGAATGGATTGACCAGGTGACATGTGCCCTGGCTCGTCCCTTTGTGCGTGCTGCATGACAGCCCCCGCTCCGCGACGCGCCCTATGCCCGGAGAGGTATTTGCGTGACCAACGCTGTCCAGACGACGTCTGCCCCACTAGAGCAGACCGAGACCGAAACCCCTGATCAGAACGCCACCGTGACGTTCGCGGAGATCGGCCTGCCCGCACCCCTGGTGCAGGCCCTCGCCCGCAACTCCATCACGGTCCCGTCGCCGATCCAGGCGCTGGCCGTCCCCGATGCGCTGGCCGGCACCAACGTGCTCGGCCGCGCACAGACCGGATCGGGCAAGACCCTCGCATTCGGCCTGCCGATGCTCACCCGCCTGTCCCGGCACGAGGACCGGCCCGCACCCAAGCGTCCCCGCGCGCTGGTGCTCGTCCCCACCCGTGAACTCGCGTTCCAGGTGGTCGACTCCCTCAACTCGTACGCCGGGGCCATGGGACTGACCGTCCGCCCCGCCGTCGGCGGCACCCCGTTCACCAAGCAGGTCGACCAGCTGCGCCGCGGCGTCGACATCCTCGTCGCCACCCCCGGCCGGCTGAACGACCACCTGCGTCAGGGCACCTGCATCCTCGACTCCATCGAGATCACCGCGCTCGACGAGGCCGACCAGATGGCCGACATGGGCTTCCTGCCCGAGGTCCGGGCCATCCTCGGCGAGACCCCGGCCGACGGCCAGCGTCTCCTGTTCTCCGCCACCCTCGACCGTGAGGTGCAGTCGCTGGTCCGCCAGTTCCTGCCCGACCACGTGCAGCACTCCACCGAGGACGGTCGCGCCAGCGTCGACACGATGGAGCACTACGTGCTGCTCGTCGATCGCGGCCAGAAGGACAACGTTCTCGCCGAAATCGGTGCCCGCGACGGCCGCACGATCATGTTCGCCCGCACCAAGCTCGGCTGCGAGGGCATCACCGACCGCCTCCGCGCGGTGGGCATCGCCGCCGAGGCCCTGCACGGCGGCAAGGCGCAGAACCAGCGCACCCGGGTCCTCGAACGCTTCAAGAACGGCCGCACCCCGGTGCTCGTCGCCACCGACGTCGCCGCCCGCGGCATCCACGTCGACGGCATCGACCTGGTCGTGCACGTCGATCCGCCCGCCGACCACAAGGACTACCTGCACCGCGCGGGCCGGACGGCCCGCGCAGGCGAGAAGGGCACCGTCGTCGCGATCGTGCTCCCCAACCAGAAGCGCACGTTCCGCCGCCTGACCGGCATGGCGGGTGTCGACGCCACCGCCGTGCCCGTCACCCCCGGCTCGGAGAAGCTGGCCAGCATCACCGGCGCCAAGGCGCCCAGCGGAGAACCGGTGCGCGACACCTACTCCCGCGGCGAGCGCGGCGGCGACCGCAAGTTCGGTGACCGCGGGCCCCGCCGCGAAGGCGGGTACGCCGGCCGCGACGGCGGCGGGTACCGCGGCAACCGCGGCTTCGACGGTCGCGGCTCCTCCGACCGGGGCGGCCCCCGCCGCGACGCCGGTGAGCGCAGCTACGGTGACCGCCCGTCGGGTGGTCGCAGCTTCGAGGGCCGCGGCAACGAGGGCCGGGGTTACGAGGGGCGGGATTACGAAGGGCGCGGCCCGCGCCGCGACCAGACCGACAACCGGTCCGGCGGCTACCGGGGCGACCGCCCCCAGCGTGACGGCGACAACCGCGGTGGGTACCGCGGTGACCGCGACAACCGGACGTTCTCCGATCGGGCTCCGCGCCGCGACTTCGGGGACAGCGCACCCCGGCGCGACTACGGGGACCGCGGCGACAGCCACCGCGGTTCCGGCGAGCGCAGCTTCGACCGCAGCGCACCGCGCCGCGACTTCGGCGACAACCGCGGCGCCGCAGGCGGGTTCCGCCGGGACGATCGGCGGGACGATCGGCGCCCCGCAGCCACGTCGGAGCGGCGTCCCGCGTCGACCGGCGGCGGGTTCCGCAGCCGTACCGACCGTCGCTCCTACGACGGCTTCGACGGCCCGCGCCGTGAGCGCCGCAGCTGATCGAACGATGCCGTGACACGAAGGCCGGCCGTCGCATGTGCGACGGCCGGCCTTCGTGTGTTTGGCTTAGCCGGTCGAGCTTTTCGTAGCCGCCGATTTCACTACCGCCGAGCGAGAGGGAATGCTGTATCCATGACTATCGACAACACTGAGGGTGCCCGCGCGCAGATCGGCGTCACGGGACTGGCCGTCATGGGCTCGAACATCGCCCGCAACTTCGCCCGGCACGGTCACACGGTCGCGCTGCACAACCGCAGCATCGCCAAGACCGACGCCCTCATCGAGGAGCACGGCAGCGAAGGTGACTTCGTCCGCACGGAGACGATCGAGGAGTTCGTGGCAGCGCTGCAGAAGCCGCGCCGCGTGCTGATCATGGTCAAGGCCGGCGACCCCACCGACGCCGTCATCGAGGAACTCGCCTCGGCGATGGAGCCCGGTGACATCATCATCGACGGCGGCAACGCCCTGTACACGGACACGATCCGGCGCGAGGCTTCCCTCCGGGACCGTGGCCTGCACTTCGTCGGTGCCGGCATCTCCGGCGGCGAGGAGGGCGCGCTGAACGGCCCGTCGATCATGCCGGGCGGACCGAAGGAGTCCTACCAGGCCCTGGGCCCTCTGCTCGAGTCGATCGCCGCGCAGGTCGACGGCACCCCCTGCTGCACGCACATCGGCCCCGACGGGTCCGGGCACTTCGTGAAGATGGTCCACAACGGCATCGAGTACGCCGACATGCAGCTGATCGGCGAGGCGTACAACCTGTTCCGCGACGCCCTCGGCTACGACGCCGACCAGGTCGCCGACGTGTTCACCGAGTGGAACGCGGGCGACCTCGAAAGCTACCTCGTCGAGATCACCGCCGAGGTGCTGCGGCAGAAGGACGCGAAGACCGGCAAGGCCCTCGTCGACGTGATCGTCGACGCCGCGGAGCAGAAGGGCACCGGCCGATGGACCGTCAAGTCCGCCCTCGACCTCGGTGTCCCCGTCACCGGCATCGCCGAGGCCGTGTTCGCCCGTGCCCTGTCCGGTGCCCGCGAGCAGCGCAAGGCCGCGGTCGGTCTCGCGTCCGGTCAGCTGGCCGACAAGCCCGCCGACGCCGCCCAGTTCACCGAGGACATCCGGCAGGCCCTGTACGCGTCGAAGGTCGTGGCCTACGCGCAGGGATTCGACCAGATCGCGGCAGGCAGCGCCGAATACGACTGGAACCTGCACCCCGCCGACCTCGCGACGATCTGGCGTGGCGGCTGCATCATCCGCGCCCGGTTCCTCAATCGCATCAAGGACGCGTACGACGAGAACCCGAAGCTGCCGAGCCTGATCCTGGCCCCGTACTTCCGGGACGCCATCGAGACGGCCATCGACAGCTGGCGCCGCGTGGTGTCCACCGCCACCCTGCTGGGGATCCCCGTGCCGGCGTTCGCGTCCTCACTGTCCTACTACGACGCCCTGCGCGCCGAGCGGCTGCCCGCCGCCCTGACGCAGGGGCAGCGGGACTTCTTCGGCGCCCACACCTACGAGCGGGTCGACGCCGAGGGCAAGTTCCACACCCTCTGGAGCGGTGACCGCAGCGAAGTGCAGGCCTGACCCTCCCCGATCGACCGTCCCCGGCCGTGACGTACCCCGTGTACGTCACGGCCGAGGCGTCGGAGGCCCCGCGCTCGAGGCGGTAGCCTTCTCGATATGCCCGACGACGAGTTCTCCTCGCCCGCACCGGTGGGTGAGACGTTCCTCGCGCTCGGTCTCCCCGCGGTGATGACCCACGCCCTCGACCGCGGCGGCATCGCCGCGCCGTTCCCGATCCAGGCGGCCACCATTCCCGATGTCCTCACGGGCCGGGACGTGCTGGGCCGGGCACCGACCGGGTCGGGAAAGACCCTCGCGTTCGGGTTGCCGATGCTCGTGCGGCTCAAGGGCGCCGCCAGCAGGCGCGGGTACCCGCGCGGCGTCGTGCTGGTGCCCACCCGCGAGCTGGCTGTGCAGATCGAACGCGCACTGGACGAGCCGGCCCTGTCGGTGGGGTTGCGGGTGGCGAACGTCGTCGGCGGGGTTCCGATCAAACGGCAGGTCGAGACGCTGTCGCGGGGTGTCGACCTGCTGATCGCGACGCCGGGGCGCCTCGCCGACCACCTGTCGCAGGGCTCGGTGTCCCTCGACGACGTGACGGTGCTGGCCCTCGACGAGGCCGACCACATGGCGGACCTGGGGTTCCTGCCGCAGGTCACGGCGATCCTCGACAAGACGCCGGCCGGGGGGCAGCGGCTGCTGTTCTCGGCGACCCTCGACGGGGAGGTCGACACCCTCGTCCGCCGGTACCTGCACGACCCGGTGACGCATTCGACGGCGCCGGCCGCGGCGGCGGTGCCGACGATGCGGCACCACCTGCTGTACGTCGACCGGCAGGACAAGTATTCCGTTGTGGCACATATCGGTTCACGGTCGGGGCGGACGTTGATGTTCGTGCGCACCAAGTACGGTGTGGACCGGGTGGCGCAGGAACTGCACGCCGCCGGCATCGCGGCCGGGGCCCTGCACGGCGGCAAGGCGCAGAACAACCGCACCCGCACCCTGGAGTCGTTCGCCGACGGCACCACCCCGGTCCTGGTGGCCACCGACGTGGCGGCCCGCGGCATCCACGTGGACGGCATCACGCTCGTCGTGCACGTCGATCCGCCCACCGAGGCCAAGGACTACCTGCACCGGGCGGGGCGCACCGCCCGCGCGGGCGAGTCCGGGGTGGTGGTCACCCTTGTCACCGAGGACGAGCGGGCCGCGGTCGAGAAGCTGACCCGCAAGGCCGGTCTCGACGTCACCGGCACCCCGGTGCGGCCGGGTGACCGGGTGCTGGCCGAGCTCACCGGGGCCCGCCGTCCCACCGGGAAGGCCGTCCCCGCACCGGACACCCGGGCGCAGGCGCAGGACACCCCGAAGAAGGGCAGGCAGGCGCACGACCCCGCGGGTCGCGCCGCTCGCCGCGGCAGGCCCGGCCACGGCGGAGCGGCCCGGTCGGGTGCGCGCCGCGGCCGGAAACCCGGACCTGCGTCAACTCCCCACGGACACCGCAACCGCGGGGCACACTGAGAGGCATGTCCCTGCCGTTCGCGTCGGTCGTGTGCGCGCTGATCGCGGCGCTGCTGTTCGCGTGCGCGTCGGTCGCGCAGCAGAGTGCCGCGTCCGAGGTCCCCGAGGACGCCGCGTTCCTGGCCACCCTGCTGCGCAGTCCCCGCTGGTGGGCCGGCATCGTCGGGGACGGCGGCGGCTACGTGATGCAGGCGGTGGCGCTGGCGCTGGGGTCGGTGCTCGTGGTGCAGCCGCTGCTGGTGACGGCGCTGCTGTTCGCGTTGCCCCTGTCGGCGAAGTTCTCCGGGTACCGGCTCAGCCGCACGACGTGGGCCCTCGCCGTCGCGCTGGCCGTGGCGCTCGCGATCTTCCTGGTGATCGGCGACCCCACCGAGGGGAACATCGACGCCCCGTTCCGGGAATGGGTGGTGCCCCTCGGCATCCTGCTCGCCGTGGTGGCGGCCGCGGCCGCGGCGGGGATGACGAAGATCGACCCCGGGTGGCGGGCCCTGCTGCTCGGCGGGGCGGGCGGCATCCTGTATGGGGTGGCGGTCGCGTTCACCAAGTACGTCGTCGAACTCGTCCCCCGCGGGTTGTGGGCGGTGCTGAGCAGCTGGCAGGCGTGGGCGCTGGTCGCCGCCGGGCTGGCCGGGGTGTATCTGCAGCAACGCGGCTTCCAGGTGGGGCCGCTGTCCGCGTCGCTGCCCGCGCTGACCATCGCCGAACCGCTCGCCGCCGTGTTCCTCGGCATGACCGTCCTCGACGAACGCCTGCGGGTCGCAGGACCCGGACTGGTGGTGGTCGGCTGCTCGGTCGCGGTGATGCTGGTGGCCACGATCGGACTGTCCAGGTCGCAGGCTCAGCGGACATCCGGCATCGCCGCAATTTCCCCGGTATCGTCCTGAAATGTGCAGTTCCTCGACGGGCATCGCCCTCCCTATGACCTGACGTACGACGACGTGTTCCTGGTGCCCAACCGCACCGAGGTCACGTCGCGATTCGACGTCGACCTGGCCACCGCCGACGGTTCGGGCACCACCATCCCGATCGTCGTCGCGAACATGACGGCGGTGTCCGGGCGCCGCATGGCCGAAACCGTCGCCCGCCGTGGTGGTCTGGTGGTCCTCCCGCAGGACCTTCCCGCCCGTGCCGTCGCGGAGACCGTGGCCTTCGTCAAGAGCAGGCACCTGGTCGCCGACACCCCGGTCACCCTCGGCCCCGACGCCGCCGTGTCCGACGCGCTGGCGCTGCTGCCGAAGCGGGCGCACGGCGCCGTCGTCGTCGTCGAGGACGACCGCCCCGTCGGTGTCGTCACCGAGGCCTCCTGCGCGGACGTCGACCGGTTCGCGCGGCTGCGCGCGGTGGCGCTGACCGACTTCGTCACCGCCCCCGACTCCGCGTCGCCGCGGGAGGTGTTCGAACTCCTCGACGGCACGCACGACACCCTCGCCGTGATCGTGCACCCGGACGGCACCCTCGCCGGTGTCCTCACCCGCACCGGCGCCATCCGGGACGGCATCTACCAGCCCGCCGTCGACGGCAACGGGAAGCTGCGGGTGGCCGCGGCCGTCGGCGTCAACGGCGACGTCGCCGCGAAGGCGCGCGCCCTCGTCGATGCCGGGGCCGACCTGCTGGTCGTCGACACCGCGCACGGCCACCAGCAGAAGATGATCGACGTCCTCGGCGCACTGAAGAAGGCCGATCTCGGGGTGCCGCTGGTCGCAGGCAACGTCGTGTCCGCCGCCGGCACCCGGGACCTGATCGACGCGGGCGCCGACATCGTGAAGGTCGGGGTCGGGCCGGGCGCGATGTGCACCACCCGGATGATGACGGGGGTGGGCAGGCCGCAGTTCTCCGCCGTCGAGGAATGCGCCGCGCAGGCCCGCGCGATGGGTGCGCACGTGTGGGCGGACGGAGGCGTCCGTCACCCCCGCGACGTGTCGCTCGCCCTGGCCGCGGGCGCGTCGAACGTGATGATCGGATCGTGGTTCGCCGGCACCTACGAGTCGCCCGGCGACCTGCGCGTGGACCAGTCCGGCAACGCGTACAAGGAGAGCTTCGGGATGGCCTCCAAGCGCGCGGTCGCGGCGCGCACCGCCACCGACACCGCCTTCGACCGGGCCCGGAAAGGGCTGTTCGAGGAGGGTATTTCGAGTTCCCGGATGCGCTTGGACCCGGAGCGTCCCGGCGTCGAGGACCTGATCGACCACATCTGTTCCGGGGTGCGCAGCACCTGCACGTACGCGGGCGCGCGGACGCTGGCGGAACTGCACGAGCGGGCCGTTCTCGGTGTGCAGTCGGCCGCCGGGTTCGCGGAGGGTCGCCCGCTGCCGGCCGGCTGGTGAGGACTGCATCCTGAAGTGCCGGAGGGTGTCCTGTTCCACGGAACCGGACATCCCCCGGTATCATGGGTCGCTCAACCACACCAGTTCTCGGCGCCGGACCCGTCCGGGCCGTCGAGGCCGAACGAGAGGACTCCGGTGCCCGCGGCACCCACATACGCAGCAAGCGCTCCACCCGCCGTCTCCGGGAGTGTCGTCCCCTCCTGCTCCGTGGAATCGGACTCCGATTCCGCCGGTTCGGAGGGCTCCTCTATCGAGCCGGGTGACAAACCCGGCGACCCCCGTTCCTCCGCTCGGCGGCGATGACCGATGGACATCGCGCTCAGCATTCTCGCCCTATTCGGCTTTCTCGCCCTGACCGCGGGTACCGCGTTGTTCGTGGCGGCCGAGTTCTCCCTCACCGCCCTCGAACGCAGCACCGTCGACGCGCACGCCCGCACCGGTGACCGGCGGGCCCGGCAGGTGCAGCACGCGCACCGCACCCTGTCGTTCCAGTTGTCGGGGGCCCAGCTCGGCATCACCATCACCACGCTGATCACCGGCTACCTGTCCGAACCGGTCCTGGCACGCTTCATCACCCCGGTGCTGTCCGCGATCGGCTTCAGTGAATCTGCCGCTGCGGCAACGTCTTTGGTGATCGCCCTGATTCTCGCGACCTCGTTCTCGATGGTGTTCGGCGAACTCGTGCCGAAGAACCTCGCCATCGCGCACCCCTTGCCCACGGCGCGGGCGACGGCCGGGATGCAGGCCGCGTTCTCGCTGATCTTCAAATGGGCCATCAACGGGCTCAACGGAAGCGCGAACTGGCTGGTGCGACGCCTCGGCATCGAACCGGCCGAGGAGTTGCGGTCCGCGCGGTCCCCGCAGGAACTCGGTTCGCTCGTGCGGACGTCCGCGCAGCGCGGCGCCATCGACAAGGGCACGGCGCTGCTGGTCAACCGCTCGCTGCGCTTCGGCGAACGCACCGCGGAGGAACTGATGACCCCGCGCGTGAAGATCGAGACCCTGTCCACCACGGACACGGTGGCCGATCTGATCGACACCGCCGCCCGCACCGGGTTCTCCCGCTTCCCCGTCGTCGACGGCGACCTGGACGACGCCGTCGGCATCGTCCACATCAAGCACGCGTTCGCGGTGACCGCGCAACGCCGCCGCACCACCCGCCTCAACACGCTGGCCCAGAAGGTGCCGGTGGTGCCGTCCAGCCTCGACGGCGACGCGCTGATGGAACGGATCCGGTCCGACGGCATGCAGGTCGCGTTCGTCGTCGACGAATACGGCGGCACCGCCGGGATGGTCACCATGGAGGACCTGATCGAGGAAATCGTCGGCGACGTCCGCGACGAGCACGACGAACCGGAGATCGACGTCCAGCGGATCGGCGACAGCTGGTCCTGCTCCGGGCTGCTGCGCGTCGACGAGGTGTCCGAGACCACCGGCTACACCGCCCCCGAGGGGGAATACGAAACCCTCGGCGGTCTCGTGCTCACCGAACTCGGGCGGATCCCCGACGAGGGCGACGAGGTGCAACTCCCGCTGGCCGAGGGCGCGCACGACCCCGGCGGCCGGTGGGTGGCCACCGTGACCCACATGGACGGCCGGCGCATCGACCGGGTGCTGCTCACCCCGAAACCCGATCGG
The DNA here is from genome assembly GCF_900105905.1 of Rhodococcus koreensis. Classification (GTDB taxonomy): domain Bacteria; phylum Actinomycetota; class Actinomycetes; order Mycobacteriales; family Mycobacteriaceae; genus Rhodococcus_F; species Rhodococcus_F koreensis. The sequence goes on from NZ_FNSV01000005.1 coordinate 993,342, forward strand.
ACCACCGGCACCGGCAGCGAGGAGGACGACGATGAGTGACCTCTTCGGTGTGCTGCTCACGTTCGTGCTGCTCGCGGGCAACGCCTTCTTCGTCGGCGCCGAGTTCGCGCTGATCTCGGCGCGCCGCGACCGGCTCGAGGCCCTCGAATCGCAGGGCAAGAAACGCGCCCGCACCGTGATCCTCGCGGGCGAGAACCTGTCGCTGATGCTGGCCGCCGCGCAGCTCGGCATCACCATCTGCTCGATCCTGCTCGGCAAGGTCGCCGAACCGGCGATCGCGCATCTCCTCGAGGTCCCGCTGCACGCGGTCGGGCTGCCCGCCGGGCTGCTGCACCCGATCGCGTTCACGATCGCGCTGGCGCTCGTCGTGGTGCTGCACATCCTGCTCGGTGAGATGGTGCCGAAGAACATCGCCCTGGCGGGCCCGGAGCGGACGGCAATGCTGCTGGTCCCGGTGCACCTGGTGTTCATCAAGCTGGCCCGGCCGCTGATCTCGTTCTACAACCTGTGCGCCAACCTGACGCTGCGGTTGCTGCGGGTGGAGCCGAAGGACGAACTCGACGTCACCGTGTCGGCGGTGGAACTGTCCGAGATGATCGGCGAATCCCGGTCCGAGGGGCTGATCGACGCGGAGGAGCACCGCCGGCTCACCCAGGCGCTGGAGACCACGGACCGCACCGTCACCGAGGTGATGATCCCGCTCAGCGAGGCACGGACCATCCCCCTGACGGAGGGTGGTACCCGGCTCGGCGCCATCGAGCAGGCCGTCGTCGAGACTGGCTACTCCCGGTACCCGGTGCGCGCCGAGGACGGGTCGCTGGTCGGGTATCTGCACCTGAAGGACGTGCTCGACGACATCCTCGACGAGGAGGCCGGACCCGACACCCTGATTCCGCGGTCGGACATCCGCCCGCTGCCGCGGATGTCGACCACCACCCCGCTCGCGGAGGCACTGGCGAGTCTGCGCCGCGCCAGCTCCCACCTGGGGGCGGCGGCGGACCCGTCGGGGCAGATCGTCGGCATCGTCGCCCTCGAGGACCTCGTCGAGGAATACGTGGGCACCGTCCGCGACGGCACCCACCGGAACAACGGCGTCAATCCGGGACAGCGAACGAGCTGATCGGATGAACGTTCTGGACGCGTCGGAATGGATCCCTCGCCGCGACCGGCACCGGGCGAGGGTGTCCGCGCTGATCGGGCCGCACCTCGAGCGGCGGGACCGCGGGGCGACCCACCCGGTGAACGACTTCCTGTTCACCTATTACAGCTACCGGCCGAACCAGCTGCTCCGCTGGCACGCCGGGTGGGGCACCGTCCTCGCCGGCGCGGACGAGTACGCCGACCTCCGCGGCTATCACCGCGCCGACGGCGGTGTCACCGTCGACCCGGAGTTCCTGCGGCGCCGCGCGGACACGGTCGCGTTCACTGCCCGACTGATGGAGGCGACCGGTGGGCGGCCCCCGCACCTGTCCTGCTTCGGCCTGCACGAGTGGGCGATGGTGTACCGGTCCGAGGAGGTGCGGCACGGCGGCGTGCCGCTGCGGCTCGGGGCGGGCGGCACCGACTCCGTGGTGGAGTCGCTGCAACTGCGCTGCACCCATTACGACGCGTACCGCTTCTTCACCCCGGCCGCCGAACCCCGGAACAGCGTGCCGCTGACCCGGGCCGACCAGCTCGGCCGGGAGCAGCCCGGGTGCCTGCATGCGTCGATGGATCTGTACAAGTACTGCTACAAGCTCGCGCCGATGATCGACTCGGACCTGACCGTCGACTGCTTCGAACTGGCGCTTGCCGCACGGGAACTCGACATGCGGGCCAGCCCGTACGACCTGAGCGGATACGGCTACACCCCGATCCCGATCGAGACCCCGCACGGCCGCGCCGAATACGTCCGGGAGCAGGCCGCGCTGGCCGCCCGCGCCGCACCGCTGCGTGCCGCGTTGCACGACCGGTGCCGCCGGTTGCTCGCCGCCGTGGGGCCGTGACTCCCCCGGTGCCCGACCACGCCGGGGACTACCTGGCGGCCCGCCTCCCCGTGTACGCGGTGGCGGCGGGCTCGCTGACCGCCCTCACCGGCGCCGTCGACCGGTTCGACCGCGCGCACGGCCGCGACCCCCGGCAGTGGCGGCTCGACCCCGAGCGGATCGCCGCGTCGTTCGCGAGCGACCGTCTGCTGCGGTTGTCGGGCGCCCCGGTGTCCGGTTTCGCGGAGCTGTCGGGGTTCTTTCCGGCGTCGGACGGCTGGGTGCGGACCCACGCCAACTACCCGCACCACCGCACCCGGCTGCTGTCGGCGCTCGACCTGTCCGCCGACGCCGGCCGGGACGCGGTGGCCGCCCGGATCGGGACCCTCACCGCCGCCGAGATCGAGGATCGGGCCGCCGCCGCGCAGGCCGTCGCGGTGCGGGTGCGGACGGCCGCGGAGTGGGCGGCGAGCCCGCAGGGGGCGGCCGCCGCGACCGGCGACCTCGTGTCCACCGTGGTGCACGCCGCCGGGCAGCGCTCCCGCATCGTTCCCGGCCCGGGACCGTTGGCGGGGGTGCGGGTTCTGGACCTGACCCGGGTGATCGCGGGCCCCGTCGCCACCCGCACGCTGGCGCTCCTAGGCGCCGAGGTGCTGCGGATCGATCCCCCGTCGCTCCCCGAGATCGTCGTGCAGCACCGCGACACCGGGCAGGGCAAGCGGTCCGCGCTGCTCGACGTGCGGTCCGCGGACGGCCGAGCGGTGTGGGACCGCCTGCTCGCCGGGGCGGACGTGGTCGTCACCGGCTACCGTCCGGGCGCGCTGGACGGGCTGTTCGACCACGCCCCACCGCATCTGGTGCGGGGACGGGTGTGCGCGTGGGGCGGCTCCGGTCCCTGGGCGGACCGGCGGGGATTCGACAGCATCGTCCAGGCGGCGTCGGGGATCGCGACGATCGAGGGCGTCGGCGACATTCCCGGCGCGCTGCCCGCGCAGGCACTCGATCACGCCACCGGGTATCTGCTCGCCGCCGGCATCGTCGACGCCCTCGCCGCCGGGTACACCGACGGGCGCGGCCGGACCGTCGACGTGTCCCTGGCCCGCACCGCGGCGTGGCTGCTGACCGCGGACGGCCGATCCGAGGATCCGCCGCCGCCGGCGGTGCCCGGACCCCGCTGCCTCACCGCGCACGGCGACCTGGTGACGGCCCGCCCCGCCCTGGCCGAATTCGACGACTACCCGTTCCCGGCCCGGCCCTGGGGCGGCGACGTCCCCGCCTGGCCCGGGCTCACCCCGTCGCCGTGAACCGTGCGCCCGGTTCCCCGCTCAGATGTCCCGGCGGCAACCGGCGACCGCACAGCACGAGGAGCAGGTCCTGGGCGGAACCGCGCAGCGGCGCACCCACACCGAAGGTCCAGGTTCGATCGTCCGCCGTCAACTGCACGCCCGTCAGGTCGACGCCGAAGTACTTCACGTGCTTCGGGCCGACGCCGCCGAGGACCCGGTCGAGGCGGTCGTCCGGGACCCGCCTGCCCAGGCCGAGCGCCACCGACACGTCGAGACCGTGGATCACGTCGTGGGACAGTGCCCCTCGAAGCCGCCTCCCGGCGGCGTCCACGGGTGCGCGACGTTCTCCTCCAGTGTGCGCAGCAGCGCGCCGGCGGTCAGAGTCCGCGCGTCCTCGCGGGCCTGCGCGTCCGACATCCGGTTGAATTTGCCGCGCGCCTTCACCATCTTCAGCAGGATCCGCGGCGTCGACAGGCGATACGGCATGGTGATGTGCGCGATTACCTCCCGGGTGCGCCACCCCGCGCACAGCGACGGCGCGTCCCATTGCTCCGGCGTCAGTCCCGCCAGCATCGACGCCAGGTCGCGCCGCTCCCCCGCGACCCAGTCCGGGGCCGTGTCCCGTGCCATGTCCGTCTCCTCCGGTCGCCGTGTCGTGCTCTACGTGAACAGACCGTGCCCGCCCGCGAAACTCATCGCGCGGCCGTGAAGAATGATCGCGTGAGCACACACGACTACACGCTGACGGTCACCTGGACCGGCAACCGCGGCGCTGGGACGTCGGGCCCGGACACCTACGACCGGGACCACGTGATCGCGGCGGCCGGGAAACCCGATCTGCCGGGCAGCGCGGACCCGTCGTTCCGCGGCGACGCTGCCCGCTGGAATCCGGAGGAACTGCTCGTTGCGTCGCTGTCGCAGTGCCACATGCTCTGGTATCTGGGTCTGGCCGCCGCGGCCGGTGTGGTCGTCGTCGACTACCGGGACGACGCGACGGGCACGATGGTCGAACACCCGGACGGGGCAGGCGAATTCACCGAGGTGGTGCTGCATCCCACGGTCACCGTCACGGAGGCGGCGATGGCCGCGCGCGCCGAGTCGCTGCATGCGCGGGCGCACGCGAAGTGCTTCATCGCCCGGTCGGTCGCGTTCCCCGTGCACCACCGGCCGACGGTGGTGACGGCGTGAGCAGGCAGCGGCTGATCGTCGACGTCGACACCGGCATCGACGACTCCCTCGCCCTGCTGTACCTGCTGGCCAGCCCGGAGGCCCAGATCGCGGGCATCGCCAGCACCGCGGGCAACGTGCCCGTCGAGCAGGTCGCGGCGAACAACCTGAACTGGCTCGAACTGTGCGGGGCCCCCGACGTCGAGGTGGCGCTCGGCGCCCGGGTGCCGCTGGACTGCCCGCTGCGCACCACCGAGGACACGCACGGCCCGCAGGGCATCGGGTACGCCGTCCTCCCCCCGTCCGGCCGGTCGCTGTCCGAGCGGGACGCGACCAGCCTGTGGGTGGACCTGGTCCGGGACGCTCCCGGGGAGCTGACCGGGCTGGTGACCGGGCCGCTGACGAACCTGGCCCTCGCGATCCGCGAGGAACCGGAACTGCCCCGGATGCTGCGGCGCCTGGTCGTGATGGGCGGGGCGTTCAACCACCCCGGCAACACGACCCCCACCAGTGAATGGAACGTGTCGGTGGATCCGGAGGCAGCCAAGGAGGTGTTCGACGCCTTCTCCGGTCTGCCCGAGGGCAGGCGGCCCATCCTGTGCGGGCTGGACGTCACCGAGACGATCGAGATGACACCGGACCACGTGCGGCGGCTCGCGGAGGCGGCCGGCAGCACCCCCGCCGAGATCATCTCCCCCGACGACGGCCCGCAGGTGCGCTCGACCGCCAGCAACGCGGTGATCCGGCACCTGTCCGACGCCATCCGGTTCTACATGGACTTCCACCGCACCCACGACCAGGGTTTCCTGGCGCACATGCACGACCCGTTCGCGGCGGCCGTGGCACTGAACCCGGCGATCGCACGGACCCGGCCTGCGACCGTCGACGTCGAACTGCACGGCCGGCTCACCCGGGGCACCACGGTCGCCGACTGGGTGGGCCACTGGAACCGGGAACCCAACGTCGACGTCGCGGTGAGCACCGACCCGGCCGCGTTCTTCGACGATCTCGTCGACCGGGTCGGGCGCTTCGCGAAATCAGTCGGCTGACGCGTCCGCATCGTCGAACGCGTGGAGGATCTCGGCGGCGGCCAGCGCCGCCGTCAGGGATCCGTCCCGCACCCGCTGTTCGACGTCGCCGCGGATCGCCTTGACCCTCGTGTTCGACGCGAGGCGGCGCAGCAGCTGGTCGTTGACCATCGTCCACGTCCAGTCCACCTGCTGGCGGCGCCGGTTCTCCTCGAACTGCCCGGCCGCGGTCAGCACGTCCCGGTGCTTGCAGACGGTGTTCCAGAAGTCCTCGAGACCGACACCCTCGAGACCGCTCATCGTGATCACCGGCGGCGTCCAGACGGCGTCGTGCGGGTAGATCAGGCGCAGCGCACCGGCGAGTTCCCGGGCGGCGCCCTTCGCCTCCCGCTCGTGCTTGCCGTCCGCCTTGTTCACGGCGACGAGGTCGGCGAGTTCGAGGACCCCCTTCTTGATGCCCTGCAACTGGTCGCCGGTGCGGGCCAGGGTGAGGAAGCAGAAGCAGTCCACCATGTTCGCGACCGTCACCTCGGACTGCCCGACACCGACCGTCTCGACGAGGATCACGTCGAAGCCGGCCGCCTCGAGCAGCACGATCGTCTCGCGGGTCGCCTTCGCGACCCCGCCGAGGGTCCCCGACGTCGGGGACGGCCGGATGTAGGCGTCCTTCTCGACGGTCAGCCGCGCCATCCGTGTCTTGTCGCCCAGGATCGACCCGCCGGTGCGTGTCGACGACGGGTCGACGGCCAGGACCGCCACCCGGTGCCCCTGCCCGATCAGGTGCATCCCGAGCGCGTCGATGAACGTGGACTTCCCGACGCCGGGCACCCCGGTGATCCCGACCCGGTGCGCCTTCCCCGACTCCGGCAGCAGCTCGAGCAGCAGCCGCTGCGCCGCCTCACGGTGGTCGGTGCGGGTGGACTCGACCAGGGTGATGGCCTTCGCCAGGCCGGCGCGCTGGTTGGCGCGCACGGCCTGGGCGAGGGCGTCGATGTCGACTGGAGGCCGCCCCATGCTATTCCGGGGTGCCCGTCAGGTCGTGGCCGAGTTGCGCGGCCAGCTTCTCGAGCAGACCGCTGGCGGCGTCCGCGATGACCGTCCCCGGCGGGAAGATCGCCGCGGCGCCGGCCTCGTACAGTTCGGCGAAGTCGCCGGGCGGGATGACGCCACCGACCACGATCATGATGTCGGGGCGTCCCACCGCCGCGAGTGCTTCCCGGAGCGCGGGCACCAGCGTGAGGTGACCTGCGGCCAACGACGACACACCGACCACGTGGACGTCGTTGTCGGCCGCCTGGTTGGCGACCTCCTCCGGGGTCTGGAACAGCGGTCCGACGTCCACGTCGAATCCGATGTCCGCGAAGGCCGTGGCGATCACCTTCTGGCCGCGGTCGTGACCGTCCTGCCCCATCTTGGCGATGAGGACACGGGGACGCCGGCCCTCCTCTTCCGCGAACTTCTCGACGAGTTCGGTTGCCCTGTTGATGTTGTCGACCTTCCCGGCCTCGTCCCGGTACACCCCGCTGATGGTGCGGATCTCGGCCTGGTGACGCCCGTACACCTTCTCCAGCGCCTCGGAGATCTCCCCGACCGTGGCCTTCGCCCGGGCCGCGTCGATCGCCAGCGCCAGCAGGTTGTTCTCCATGCCGCCCTCGGTGGCCGCGGCGGCGCGGCTCAGTTCCGCGAGCGCCGCCTCGACGGCTCCCGAGTCCCGGTCGGCGCGCAGCCGGTCCAGCTTCTCGAGCTGTTCCTTGCGGACCCGCGAGTTCTCGACCTTGAGGACCTCGATCTCGTCGGCCTCGTCCGGCACGTACTTGTTGACGCCGATCAGCGGCTGCCGGCCAGAGTCGATACGGGCCTGGGTGCGAGCCGCGGCCTCCTCGATGCGCAGCTTCGGGATGCCCTCGCTGATCGCCTGCGCCATGCCGCCGGCCTCTTCGACCTCGGCGATGTGCGCGCGCGCACGGTTCGCCAGCTGGTGGGTGAGCCACTCGACGTAATGCGAACCGCCCCAGGGGTCGATGGGACGGACGGTCCCCGACTCCTGCTGCAGCAGCAGCTGGGTGTTGCGGGCGATGCGGGCGGAGAAGTCCGTCGGCAGGGCGAGGGCCTCGTCGAGTGCGTTGGTGTGCAGCGACTGGGTGTGCCCCTGCGTCGCCGCCATCGCCTCGACGCACGTGCGGGCCACGTTGTTGTACACGTCCTGCGCGGTCAGCGACCAGCCCGACGTCTGCGAGTGGGTGCGCAGCGACAACGACTTCGCGGACTTCGGTTCGAACTTCGCGACCAGTTCACTCCACAGCAGGCGGCCGGCGCGCAGCTTCGCGACCTCCATGAAGAAGTTCATGCCGATCGCCCAGAAGAACGACAGCCGCGGCGCGAACTTGTCGATCTCCATGCCCGCGTCGAGGCCGGCGCGGATGTATTCGACACCGTCGGCGAGGGTGTACGCCAGCTCCAGATCGGCGGTGGCACCGGCCTCCTGGATGTGGTAGCCGGAAATGGAGATCGAGTTGAACTTCGGCATCTTCGCGCTGGTGTACGCGAAGATGTCGGAGATGATCCGCATCGACGGCTTCGGCGGGTAGATGTAGGTGTTGCGGACCATGAACTCCTTCAGAATGTCGTTCTGAATGGTTCCGGCCAGCTGCTCCGGGGCGACACCCTGCTCCTCGGCGGCCACGACGTACAGCGCGAGGATCGGCAGCACCGCACCGTTCATGGTCATCGACACGCTGACACTGTCGAGCGGGATGTGGTCGAACAGCTGACGCATGTCCAGGATCGAGTCGATCGCCACACCGGCCATGCCGACGTCGCCCTGCACCCGCGGGTGGTCGGAGTCGTAGCCTCGGTGCGTCGCCAGGTCGAACGCCACCGACAGACCCTTCTGACCGGCCGCGAGGTTGCGGCGGTAGAAGGCGTTGGATTCGGCGGCGGTCGAGAAGCCCGCGTACTGGCGGATCGTCCACGGCTGGTTCACGTACATGGTGGGGTACGGCCCGCGCACGAACGGCGCGGCGCCCGGGAAGCTGCCCACCGGGTAGCCCTCGGCCTCGGCGGCGTCCCGGTCGGCCTTGGTGTAGACCGGTTTGACGTCGATGCCCTCGGGGGTGGACCACACCACCTGTTCCGGGCTGTAGTGGTTCGCCGCCGCGGCGGACGCGATCAGCTCGTCCGTCTGCTCCGGCGTCGGAGCGGACGGCTGAGGAGACTGCGGATCCTCCAGTGGCACTTCGGCGAAGCTGCCGATCGCGTGCTTGACCTCGCGAGTAGTCACTTCTTGCTCCCTGTGTCGCCCGAGGAGTCGCTCGGGCTCTCGATGGTGTCGAGCAGGCCGGACAGGACCGAGACTGCGTCGATGCGGGCGGTGACGAATCCGTCGGGCCGGGCGGCGCCGTCCGCGTCGGCGACGACCTTCTCCGGGCCGGCGAGCAGCACGGTGCCGATTCCGGCGGCGCGCAGTTCCTCCGCCGCGGCCGTGGCCTCGGCGGCGTACCGCTTGTCGGTGCCGCAGATCACGGCGATGCCGGCGCCGGAGTCCTTCGCGGCGGCGGCGATGCTGCCGTCACCGACCGCGAGGGGGCCGGGGTTGAGGGCCTCGATGCCGCCCGACGCCAGCAGGTTCGCGCTGAACGTGGTCCGCACGTTGTGCTCGGCGACGGGTCCGAGCGGGGCCAGGAACACGGTGGGGCGCGCACCGTTGGCCGCCAGGTAGGCGTCGGAGCGGTCCCGCAGCACCTCGAACGCGGCGGCGTACCGGGCGACGCGGCCCGTGTCCGCGGCGCCGGCGGGCAGCGGTGCCTCGCCGAGGTTCGGGAACTCGTTGACCCCGGTGACGGTGGTCTTGCGGTGCGCGATGTCCGAATCACGTTGCGCGCGGGTGGAAGCGATCCGTTCGCCGATCAGGCCGGCGTCGAGTGCGGCGAGGTAGCCGCCGGCCGCCTCGATCTGCTGGAAGAACTCCCACGCCTTGGCCGCGACCTGCTGGGTGAGGTCCTCGACGTACCAGGACCCGGCCGCGGGGTCGAGCACCCGGCCGAGGTGCGACTCCTCGAGCAGCAGCAGCTGGGTGTTGCGGGCGATGCGCGCGGCGAAGGTCTTCGACACCCCCAGCGCCCCGGCGGGCAGCGCGGAATCGAACGGCAGCACCGTGACGGCGTCCGCGCCGCCGACGCCGGCACCGAACGCGGCGAGGGTGGTGCGGAGCATGTTCACCCACGGGTCGCGCTGCGCCATCATGGCGGCGGACGTGACGGCGTGCTGCGGGGCGCCGCCGAAGTCGGAGGCGCCGCACACCTGGGCGATCCGCGCCCACACCAGCCGCGCGGCACGGAACTTGGCGATGGTCTGGAACTGGTCGTCGGTGGCCGAAAACCGGAAGCCGAGCTGCCCGAGGGCCTGCCCGATGGTCAGCCCGCTCGCGGTGAGCACCCGCAGGTACTCGAGCCCCGCCGCGATCGATGCGCCGAGTTCCTCGGCGTCGGAGGCGCCTGCGTCGTGAAATGCGGTGCCGTCCACGGCGATCGCCCGCACGCTCTCGGACCGGGCCGCGGATTCGGTGGCGAGGGTCACCGCGTCGCCGAGTTCCACGTCGGCAGTACCGGCGAACGCGCTCGTGAGCGGTGCGGCGCCGAGGTCGACACGGACCGCGGTGCGGTCGGTGACCCCGTCGCCGGCGGCGGCACGGGCGTCGAGCAGCGCGAACAGCGCCCGCGCCGCGAGCGGTGCGTCGGTGCCGGCGTCGAGGGTCAGCGGGGCGAGGTCGAGGAGCACACCGTCGAGGGCCGTCTCCAGGGACCGGACGGGGAGATCGGCGCCGCCGACGGCGAGCCACAGGGCGCTGACCCCGTTCTCCAGGGAGTCCAGGACGGAGCGGTTGACGTCCGCGGCTTCCGCACCCTCACCGAAGCGGGCGCTGACCAGCCAGCCGGCGTTGACGTCGCGGGTGGCGTCGGCGCCGCGCACGTAGGGGAAGGTGCCGGGCAGGGGCTGCTCCGGGCGCTCGTCGCGGGGGCTGTACAGCGGTGCGATGGTGACACCGTCGTAGGTGACGGTCTCGAGGAGCTTCTGGGGTTCCGGACCGAGTTCCGCGGCGTCGATCCGACGCGACTTCGCGAGGACTCCGGCCACGGAGTGCTGCCAGTCGGCGTACGCCCGCGCAGCTTCCTCGGTTTCTGAAGCTAGTGACACGGTGTCGGCTTCCTCTCCCTGATGAGCGATCGATCAATACGTTGTGTGACTGTGATGCTAGCCGCAGTTCGGCGCCCCCTATCGTGAGGATCACCACACGATGAATAACCTCAGGTCATGAGCGTTGCGCACGAACCGGCGGTGACCGGTCGCACGAACACCCAGCGGCTGTTCGGGCTCGGTGCGCCGACCCGGGACGTCGACGACCGCGGCGAACCACTCAATCGTATGAGCATGGACATCGCTGCGCTCGCCGCGAAGACCGCCGACATCTCCTACGGCGGCGTCCTCGCCGTGCTGCTCGACGACCTCCTCGGATTCACGGTGTGGGACCGGCGCGGAACACGCGACGGCCTGGTCACGGCCGAGTTGTCGATGGACGTCGTCACGCCCCGGCGGTGGCGGGGCCCGACGCTGTGGGCGGAGAGCCGGCTCCTCGCGGTCACCGCCGACGGCGGCACCTCCACCGCCCGCGTCCACGATGCGGCCGGGACCCTGATCGCCACCGGCACCCTGTGGGGCAACTTCGTGGACCTGCCGGCGCCGGCGCCGGACGGTGGCGCCCTCCCCGAGTTCCCGGAACCGGGGGTCGCGCCGCTCGACTGGATCGGCGGGCGGGTCGAGGACGCCGGTACGCGGGTGGTGGTGCCGGCGAACCCGCTGATCGCGAACAAGCTCGGGTTCGTCCACGGCGGCGTCCAGGCCTGCGCGACGGACCTCGCCGCGAGCGCGGCCCTGAGCGGGCAGGGCGCGGACATGGACACCGCTTCCGTGCGGATCAACTATTTCCGCCCGGTTCCGCTGGACTGCGACACGACGTTCACCGCGGACGTGGTGCGGGCGGGCCGCGCGGTGGCGACGACCCGGGTGGCCGGGACGTCGGGCGGGCGGGTCTGCGTCGAGGCGACGGTGACCGGGCGCCGCCGGCTGCCCTGACCGGCGCTCGCGGCGCCCCGGACCGGTCTCCCGGGTAGCCTGGTGCCCTGTGAAGAGACGCCTCGGGGACCGCAGGGTGATCGGCGTCGCAGTACTGGCAGTCGCGCTGGTCGTCGTGGCGCTGCTGGCCCCGCATCCGTCCGTGCTGCAGGTGCGGGAATGGGCGCACTCCGTCGGTCCGGCGTTTCCCCTCGTCTTCTTCGCCGTGCACGCGGTGGTGACGGTGTTCCCGTTCCCCCGCACGGTGTTCACGCTCAGCGCCGGATTGCTGTTCGGCGCGTGGCTGGGCATCGCGATCGCGGTGCTGGCGTCGACGGTGAGCGCCGTGCTCGCCCTCTACCTGGTGCGTGCCGTCGGCCGGGACGTGGTGTGGCAGCGCATCTCCAACCCGACGATCCGGCGGGTGGACGAGCGGATCGCCCGGCGCGGCTGGCTCGCGGTGGGGTCGTTGCGGCTGATCGCGTTCGTCCCGTTCTCCGTGGTGAACTACTGCGCAGGCGTGTCCTCGATCCGGCTGATCCCGTACGTGCTGGCCACGGTGATCGGTGTGCTGCCGGGGACCGTCGGCATCGTCGTGCTCGGCGACGCGCTCACCGGGGAGACGAAGCCGGGACTCCTGGTGCTGTCCGCGGTGTGCATCGCCGTCGGAATCGCCGGGCTGGTGGTGGATTCCCGGCGGCCGCTGGACGGTTCCGGTGACGCGGTGCCGGAACCGGTTGTCGACCGCCCCGCCGAGGATGAGTCAATCCCGCAGTCTTGAACCCGCGAAGTCAAGCTTTGAGTATTGACATCGTGATATCCAGTTTCTAGCCTTGACTCATGTTCGTGTTGACGGTCGACCAGCGCGGCAGCCGCCGCGACATCGACCGTGTCGCCCCACTCCTCTCCGAATTCGCGCACCGCGACCTCGTCCGCCCGTTCCAGCGGACCGCGGGCGACGAGGTCCAGGCCGTCGTCGCGGACCCGGCGACCGTCGTCGACCTCGCCCTCGACCTCGTCGCCCGCGAACACTGGAGCATCGGCATCGGCGCCGGACCCGTCGAGGAACCCCTCCCCAGCGAAACCCGGGCCGGGCGCGGCCCCGCGTTCGAATCCGCGCGGATCGCCGTCGACCGCGCCAAGAGCGCCCCCGGACGGGTGGCCGTCGAGGGTCCGGACCCGGACGGCGCCGCCGACGCGGACACCGCGCTCGCCCTCGTCGCGGTCCTCGTCGCGCGCCGCACCGAGGAGGGCCGCGAGGCCGTCGAGCAGATGCGGCGCGGCTCCACCCAGACCGAGGCGGCCCGCGCGCTGGGCATCAGCAAGCAGGCCGTCTCCCAACGACTCTCCACCGCGGGCTGGCACGTCGAGACCGCGGGGCGACGACTGGCCGAACGACTCCTACGCAAGGCGGACACGTGACGACCCTGGCCCTCATCGCCCTCGGCGTCGCCGCGCTCGCACCCCTGGTGCTCGCGGGGCCCCGCGGCCCCCGCTGGATGTCGCAGTGGGCGGCGCCGATCGTGGTCGTGCTCGCCCTGACCGTCGCGGCGGTCGCCGCATCCGCCACCACACCGGTCACCGGGTTCGCCCTCGCCGCGACCCTCGTCCTGTGCGTCGCGGCCGCGACCACCGGCGGGGCGCCGCTCGTGCTGGCCGCGTTCCGCATCGCGCGCCGCCAGCCCGACGCCGGATCCGACCCGCGACCCGACGCCGGGCCGCTGCGCGGCGGACGGATCATCGGCCTCCTCGAGCGTGCCGCCGTCGCCGTCTCGATCCTCGCGGCCTGGCCGGAGGGCATCGCCGTCGTACTGGCGGTCAAGGGACTGGCCCGCTACCCCGAACTGCGCGAGGCGCACGCCTCGGAACAATTCATCATCGGCACGTTCACCAGCGTGCTCTGGGCGATCGCGGTGTGCGGAACGGGCCGCGCCCTCATCACGTAGCAGCCCGTCCCGGTGACCTCCACCGGTGTGGGACATTCACCCCGGGGGTGCGCGAAACCAGCCCTGGGGGTGATGGGTTCCCGCCTCGGCGCGGACGAGAGTCGTACTCGTCCAATCCGAGGGAGAGAGCATCCTTGCCTACCGATTTCGTGTCCCACGTCCGCGCCCAGGTCGCCGTCTACGGCGACGACCGGTCCTACACCTACCACCGCGAGGTCGGCCGCGAACTCGTCGCCGAGGAAGTGACCTACCGCGAACTGGACCGGGACGCCCGCGCACTCGCGGTGTGGCTGTCGACGCGGCCCGAGGCCGAACACCCGGTGATGCTGCTGTACGTCGACGGAATCGACTTCCTCCGCGCGTTTCTCGGCTGCCTCTACGCCGGGGTGGTCGCCGTACCCGCACCGGTCCCGCACGACGAGCGCAGCATGCAGCGCGTCGCCACGATGTTCGCGGACGCCGACGTGCGCCTCGTGCTCACCACGTCCGCGGTCGCCGAACCGCTCGACAGCTGGATCCGCGAGTCCGGGCTCGCCGCCACGGTTTCCGTCGCCGCCACCGACACCGCCGAACTCGGCGACCCCGACCCCGACCACTGGCGCCTGCCCGGACTCGACGCCGGCACCCTGGCCTTCCTCCAGTACACGTCCGGTTCCACCAGCGAACCGAAGGGCGTGATGGTGACCCACGGAAACCTGCTGCACAACGCGGCCGCCATGACCGAGGCCAACGGCGCCGACGACACGGTGACCGGGGTCGGCTGGCTCCCGCACTTCCACGACATGGGGCTGATCGGCATGCTGCTGCTGCCGCTCTACTTCGGCGGCAACCTCGCGTTCATGTCGCCGATGGCCTTCCTCAAACGGCCGGTGCGCTGGTTGCAGCTGATCGACAGCTACCGCGCCGACATGACCCTCGGCCCGAACTTCGCGTACGACCTCGTCGCCCGCCGGATCCCCGACGACCAACTGGCCGGGCTGGACTTGTCCTCGGTGCGGGTGGCGCTGAACGGGGCCGAACCCATCCGGCCCCGCACCCTCGACGCCGTGATCGACCGGCTCGGGCCCGTCGGTTTCCGGGCGGGTGCCTTCCTGACCGCGTACGGCATGGCCGAGGCGACCCTGCTCGCCACCGCCAGCGAGGTCGGCTGCGCCCCAAAGTATCTCGACGTCGACGCCGCCGCACTGGAGCGTCACGAACTGACGCCGAAGGCCGGCGGCGCCCGGCTGGTCGGCAGCGGCAGGCCGTTCGGGTGCGACATCCGCATCGTCGACCCGCACACCGGCCGGGAGCAACCGCGCGGGCGGGTCGGGGAGATCTGGATCTCCGGCGGCAGCGTCGCCGCCGGCTACTGGAGACGGCCGGACGAGACCGCGGAGAAGTTCCGCGCCACTCTCGACGGCGACGGACCGTACCTGCGCACCGGCGACCTCGGGGTGTTCGACGACGGGCACCTCTACGTCACCGGCCGCCTGAAGGACCTGCTGATCGTCAACGGCCGCAACCTGTACCCCCAGGACATCGAGGAGGCCGTGCGGGACCTGCATCCGGCGCTCACCGGTTCCGCCGGGGTGGTGTTCTCGCTCGACACCGGGCAGCACGAGCGGCTGCTGGTGATCCACGAGGTCAGGACCGCGCTGATCGACGACTTGACACTGCCCGCACTCGCCCGCCGGATCAGGCTCGGCGTCGCCCGGACCTTCGACGTCCACGCGCCGAGTGTGGTGCTGGTCGACCGCCGCGGCGTGCACCGCACCACCAGCGGGAAGGTCCAGCGCAGATCGATGCGCGCCTCGTTCCTCCGGTCCCGCGTCGACGCCGTCCTGCACGAGGACATCGACCCGGCGGTGCAGCGCCTCCGGACCACCACCGCCGTGCCCGCCTGACCCCGATCACCGACCAGGAGAACCCGATGCCCGTCCCCGAGCAGATCACCCGCCGCGACCTCGCCCCCGTCATCGACTGGCTCGCCTGCCGGGTCGCCGATCACACCGAACGGCCGGTGCACGACGTCGATCCGCACCTCCCCCTCGCCGAGCTGGGAATCGAATCGGTGTCCGCGGTGAGCCTGTGCGGCGAGATCGAGGACCGGTGGGACCTCGAACTCGATCCGACCGTGGTGTTCGACTACCCGACGATCGCCGAGATGGCCGTCTTCGTCGTCGGCGAAACCGCACTGCGGCACCGGAAGGCCTCATGACCGACGTCGCGATAGTCGGCCTCGACTGCCGCTTCCCGCAGGCCCCCGACCCCGCCGCATTGTGGACGCTGCTGATGGAGGGCAGCGACGGCATCACCGACGTCCCCGCCGGACGCTGGAACGCGGACGTCGTGTTCGACGCCGCCGGTGGTCCCGGCACCGTCAACAACCGCAGCGGCGGATTCCTCGCCGACGCGGACGCCTTCGACCACGACTTCTTCGGCATCGCACCCCGCGAGGCCGCGGCGATGGACCCGCAACAGCGGCTGCTGCTGCAGGCGGCGTGGCGGGCGTTCGAGGACGCCGCACTCGATCCGCGGGCCCAGGCCGGTTCGAACACCGGCGTGTACGTCGGCGTCATGGCCAACGAGTGGAATCTCCAGATGCGCGACCTCCCGCGCATCACCCCGCAGCTCGGCAGCGGCAACGGCTATTTCATGACCGCCAACCGGGTCTCTTACCAGCTGAACCTGCAGGGCCCGAGCATGGCGATCGACACCGCCTGCTCGTCGTCGCTCGTCGCCGTCCACCTGGCCTGCGCGGCGCTGCGGTCCGGGGACTGCGACCAGGCCCTCGCCGGGGGCGTCAACCTGACCCTGACCCCCACGGTGAACGTCTTCTACACGCAGGCCGGGCTGTCCGCGCCGGACGGCAGGTGCAAACCGTTCAGCGGTGCGGCCGACGGAATCGGCCGCGGCGAGGGGGTCGCGGTACTCGTGTTGCGCCGGCTCGCGGACGCGC
This sequence comes from Rhodococcus koreensis, assembly GCF_900105905.1. GTDB lineage: Bacteria > Actinomycetota > Actinomycetes > Mycobacteriales > Mycobacteriaceae > Rhodococcus_F > Rhodococcus_F koreensis. Next base: position 1,009,782 of record NZ_FNSV01000005.1, read on the forward strand.
AGGCGGAGGGCCTGCCGATCTACGCCGTGATCAAGGGCAGCGCCGTCAACAACGACGGCCGCAGCAACGGGATCACCGCCCCCAACCGCTGGGCCCAGCAGCAGGTCGTCGAGAAGGCGTACCGGCGTGCGGGTGTCACGCCCGCACAGGTCGCGTTCGTCGAGGCGCACGGCACCGGGACGGTGCTCGGCGACATGATCGAGATCAAGGCCCTCGGTCACGTCCACGCGGTGCCCCGCCCGCGGCCGTGCGCGATCGGGTCGATCAAGGGCAATCTCGGTCACACCGAGGGCGCGGCCGGGGTGGCCGGACTGATCAAGGCAGCCCTGGCGCTGCACCACCGGGTGGTGCCGCCCAGCCGCGGCGCGGCGGACGTCAACCCGCGGCTCCGGTTGGCGGACAACGGTCTTCAGATCCTGTCGGAGCCGATGCCGCTGCCCGGCGGCGACGTGCACGGCGCCGTGAGCAGTTTCGGGCTCGGCGGCACCAACGCCCACCTGCTGCTCGCCGCGGCGCCCGCCGGCGAGCAGCACGCGGCGAGCACGGGCGGCGGCGTGCTCACCCTGTCGTCGAACGACCGGGACGGCCTCGCCCGCACCGCCGCCGCCCTGGCCGACGATCTGCTCGCCCACCCCCACGCCGAACTGGGCCGGGTGTGCTGGAGCACGAACACGGTCAAGGCATCCGGGCGCCACCGGCTCGCGCTCCCCGCCCACGACCGGGAGGAGGCCGTCGCGGCGCTGCGCGCGGCGGCCGGTGACGAACACCTGCTCGAGTCGCTGTCCGGGACGGCCCGCCCGGTCAGCGTCGGCTGGTTCTTCACCGGGCAGGGCGCGCAGTACCCGGGAATGTCCCGCGCCCTGCACGAGAAGCACGGCGCGTACCGGCGGGCGCTGTCCGACGTGGACGAGCGGATGACCCCGCACCTGGGCCGCTCGGTCCGGGACGTGCTGTTCGGCACCGGCGAAGACATCCACCGCACCGAGTTCGCGCAACCCGCCCTGTTCGCGGTCGAGTACGCGCTGGCCCGGACGCTCGGTGAACTGGGCATCGAACCGGCGTGGCTGATCGGCCACAGCGTCGGCGAATACGCGGCCGCCGCCCACGCAGGCGTGTTCGGCCTGGACGACGCGTGCCGGCTGATCGTCGCGCGGGGACGGCTCATGCAGCAACTACCCGCCGGCGGCACGATGCTGGCGGTGCGGGCCACCCCGGACGACGTCGCCGCCCTGCTCGCCGGCGAACCCGCGGCCGCACTGGCGGCGGTGAACGGGCCGCGGGACGTGGTGCTGTCGGGGGCGGCAGACGCCGTCGACCGGATCGGCGCCGCGCTGACCGCGGCCGGAGTCCCCGTCCGCAGGCTCACCGTCTCGCACGCCTTCCACTCCCCCGCGATGGCACCGATCCGGGACGCGTTCGCCGAGGTCGCCGCCGACTGCACGTACAGGCCGCCCGAGATCCCGATCTTCTCCACCACCCGGGGGCGGCTCCTCGACGTCGACGAACCGATGGACGCGACCTACTGGACCGACCACATCACGGCCACCGTGCGCTTCGCGGACGCCACCGCGGCCGCCCTGACCTGCGATCCCACCCACCTGATCGAGGTGGGCCCCGCACGAATCCTGTTGCCGCTGACCGCCCGCGCCCATCCCGGCTCGCCGGCGCGGCACCTGGCGCCGTGCCCCGGCCCGGCCGCCACCGGCGACGAACTCCCCGCAACCGTCGCCGCCCTGTACCGGGACGGCCACGACCCGGCGTGGGACGCGCTGTACGAGCCGGGCACCCGGGTCCGCCGGCGACTGCGCGGGTACCCGTTCGCGACCACCGCCCGCTTCTGGACACCCGAGAACGCACCCACCGCGGCGCAACCCGCCGAACCCGCACCACCCACCGTCGCTGCCGAGCCCGAGGACACCACCATGGACCACCTGATCGCTCTGTTCCGGGAGCAGGCCGCCGTGCTCGCCGCCGCCGCCGGTGTCCCCGGGACGGGACTGTCCGTCCCGGGGGCGACACCGGACACCGCGCCCGGTCCAGCGGCGTCGGCCGGCGACACCGCGACCCGGGTGCGCGCGGAAGTCGCACGGGTCAGCGGATTCCCCGCGGCCGCGCTGACCGCGACGCAGACGATCGCCGGCGACCTCGGATTCGACTCGATCATGATCACCGACCTGTTCGGCGGGTTGCGCCGCGCATTCCCCGGTCTCGTCGTCGAACCGGACTGGTTCACACCGGGCCGCACGCTCGGCGAGGTGATCGACCACGTGACGGCGCACCGCGTCCCCGGGTCGCGGCCCGCCGTGACGCCCGTCCCGGACCCGGAACCGGCGGTGGCACCCGAGTTCCGCATCGCCGACTTCCCGGAGGTGCAGGCGCTCGCCGCACGGCTGACCGCCGCCGAGGGGCTCGGCGTCACCAACCCGTACTTCCTCGTCAACGACGGCGTCACCCGGGACACGTCGACGATCGACGGCGCGGAGGTCCTCAACTTCTCCAGCTACAACTACCTCGGCATGTCCGGGCACCCGGCCGTCGTCTCCGCGGTCCAGGACGCCGTCGCCCGCTACGGCAGCTCCTGCTCGGCCAGCCGCGTGCTGTCCGGGGAGAAACCGGTACACCGCGAACTCGAGGCCGCACTGGCCGGGCTGCTCGGAACCGACGACGCCATCGCCCTCGTCAGCGGGCACGCCACCAACGTCACGGTCATCGGCCACCTCCTCGGGGAGGGTGACCTCGTCGTCCACGACAGCCTCGCGCACGACAGCATCCTGCAGGGTTGCGCACTGTCCGGCGCCACCCGGCGCCCGTTCCCGCACAACGACCACGCGGCGCTCGATGCCCTGCTCACCGCGATCCGCTCGCGGTACCGGCGGGTCCTCATTCTCATCGAGGGCGTGTACAGCCAGGACGGCGACATTCCCGACCTGCCCGCGATGATCACGGTGAAGAAGAAGCACCAGGCGCTGATGATGATCGACGAGGCGCACAGCATCGGGGTGCTCGGCGCCACCGGCGGCGGCATCGGCGAGCACTTCGGCGTCGACCGCGACGACGTGGAATTGTGGTCGGGCACGATGTCGAAGGCGCTGGCCGGGTGCGGCGGCTATGTCGCGGGCAGCGCCGAACTGATCCGGTTCCTGAAGTACACGACGCCCGGCTTCGTCTACAGCGTCGGGATGACGCCGATGAATGCCGCGGCGTCCCTGGCCGCGATCCGGCAGATGCGCGCCGAACCCGAGGCCCTCGGCAGGTTGCGTCGCAACTCCCGGCTGTTCCTGCAACTCGCCGCGGACGCCGGAATCGACACCGGGGACAGCGGGGACACCCCGGTCATCCCCTGCATCGTCGGGGATTCACTACGCACCCTCGCGCTGTCGGGTGCGCTGCTCCGGCGCGGCATCAACGTCAACCCCATCCTCTACCCGGCGGTGCCGGAGAATCTCGCGCGGTTGCGCTTCTTCGTCACCTCCTGCCACACCGAGGACCAGATCCGGTCCACCGTGGCGGCTCTCGCCGAGGAACTCGGCGCGCTCGCCGCGGCCGCGTAGCGCCGTGCCCCTCCGGCTGTTCTGCTTCCCGCACGCCGGCGGCGGGCCCACGACGTACCGCCACTGGCACCGCGCCCTGGGCCCGCACGTGTCGGTGCGGCCCGTGCACCTGCCCCGGTGCGCGGGCGGGGCCGGGTTCACCGACGTCGATTCCCTCGTCGCCGCACTCGACTCCGAACTCGCCGAACAGCTCACGGCGCCGCACGTGTTCTTCGGCCACAGCATGGGTGCGCTGGTGGCGTACCGGCTCGCGTGCCGTCGGCGCGCGAGCGGTCACCCACTCCCGCGGGCGCTGCTGCTGTCCGGGTACGCGGCGCCGCACCTGCCCGCACCGCTACCGCCGGTCGACGGCCTGGACGACGCGGCCCTGATCGCGGTGCTGCGCGCCGCCGGGGATGTTCCCGCCGGCCTCCCGGACCTGCCGGACTTCCTGGACCGCTACCTTCCCGCGCTGCGCGACGATCTGCGCCTGTGCACCGCCTTCCGCGACCCCGCAGACCCGCCGCTCAGCTGCCCGGCGCACGTGTTCGGCGGGGACGCCGACCCGCTGGTCGGCGAGCGGGAACTGCACGCCTGGGATCGGCACACCACACGGCTGTCCGGGGTGCGCATGCTGGCGGGCGATCACTTCTACCTCGACCACGCACCCGAACAGCTCTTCCGGGTACTCCGGCCGCTGCTGCGCCGCTACGCCGCGGCCGGGTAGGCGGGGGTCAGCCGTGCGGGGGGACGGGCGGCGGCAACTGCCCGGGCGCTCCCCCCGGGTACAGCGGCGCGTGCTCGTCGGCGCCGCCGGGCTTCGTGAGCGGTCCCGGACCGTCGACGGGCTGCCGCGCCTCGACCTCCGCGGCCCGGACGGCTTGCGCGATGGCCGGGTCGGACTTGGTCTCGAACCAGTCGGCGACCTCTTCCGAATCGTCCTCGGGCTTGGGCAGATCCTCGTCCGTGGTGGACGGCTCGTACCGGAACACCCCGTCCTGCCCCTGCGCGCCGAGGGTCTTCGCGAAACCCTTGAGGGCGTCACCGAAGTCGCTGGGCACCAGCCACACCTTGTTCGCGTCGCCCTGCGCCATCTGCGGCAATGTCTGCAGGTACTGGTACGCGAGGAGTTCGGGGGTGGGTTTGCCGGACTTGATTGCGGCGAACACCTTTTCGATCGCCTTCGCCTGACCCTGCGCCTGCAGGTACTTGGCGGCCCGATCGCCCTGCGCTCGCAGGATCCGGGACTGCCGCTCACCCTCCGCGGTGAGGATCGACGCCTGCTTCGCGCCCTCCGCGGCGAGGATGCGGGACTGCTTGTCGCCCTCCGCCGTCTTGATCGCCGACTCCCGGTGCCCCTCGGCGGTGAGGATGGTGGCCCGCTTCTCGCGGTCCGCCTTCATCTGCTTCTCCATCGACTCCTGGATCGACGGCGGCGGATCGATGCTCTTGAGTTCGACCCGGGCGACGCGCAGACCCCAGCGGCCGGTGGCCTCGTCCAGCACCCCGCGCAGCTGCCCGTTGATGGAGTCACGCGAGGTGAGCGTCTCCTCCAGCGTCATGCCGCCGACGACGTTGCGCAGCGTGGTGGTGGTCAACTGCTCGACACCGACGATGTAGTTGCTGATCTCGTACACCGCGGCCTGCGGGTTGGTGACCTGGAAGTACACCACGGTATCGATGTTCAACGTCAGGTTGTCCTGGGTGATCACCGGCTGCGGCGGGAACGACACCACCCGTTCGCGCAGATCCACCTTGGCCCGGATGCGGTCCGCGAACGGGATCAGGAACGTCAGCTGACCCGACACGGTCCGCGAGTACCGGCCGAGTCGCTCGATCACCGCGGCCTCGGCCTGCGGCACCAGCGCCACCGATTTGGCCACCACCAGCGCAACGAACAACACGAGCACGATCAACACGATGAGTGCTGCCATCTACGGTCCCCTCCATACGACGGCTGTCGCGCCGTCAATTTGCATTACCGTCACGGTCGTTCCCGGTGGATACACTTCCGTGCTGTCGAGCGGGCGGGCCGTCCACACGTCCCCGCCGAGTTTGATCTGCCCGGCGTGCTCGGCGACTTCCTCGAGCACCAGGGCCTGCTTGCCGGTGAGCGCCTCGATCCCCGTCGGGGTCGGCGGCGGTGTCTCGAACTTGCGCAACAACACCGGGCGCACCCCGAGGATCAGCGCGAGGGACAGTATTCCGAAGATCACCGCGTCGACCCAGACCGGGAAGTCGGTGATCGCGGTGACCCCGGCCGTGGCCAGCGCACCGCCCGCCAGCATGAGGAGGAAGAAGTCCCCCGTCAACGCTTCGGCGGCGGCGAGCAGCACCCCCGCTACCAGCCAAATCAATGCAGCCACAACACCATCTAACCAGAATCTCCGGAACCGACGGTGACGAAGTCGACCAGCTGTTCGACCGCCCCGATCAGCGGCGCCTCCAGGTCGCGGAACGTGTCGACGGCCGAGTACACCCGGCGCCACCCGTCGCGCGGTGTCCCCCAGCCCAACTCGCGGCACACCCCGGTCTTCCAGTCCTCACCGCGCGGAATCTTCGGCCAGGCCGCGATACCCACCGCCGACGGCCGGACCGCCTCCCACACGTCGATGAACGGGTGCCCGGTGACGAGCACGTTCGGACCGAGCCCCTGCGTGAGCTGGGTTTCCTTGGACCCGGTGACGAGGTGGTCGACGAGCACGCCGACGCGCCGTCCCGGTCCGGGGCGGAACTCCGCGAGCCGCTCCCCGAGGTTGTCGAGGCCCTCCAGGTGCTCGACGACGACCCCCTCGACGCGCAGGTCGTGCCCCCACACACGTTCCACCAGGGCGGCGTCGTGGACGCCCTCCACCCAGATCCGGCTGGCCAGCGCGGTCCGGGCCCGCAGCCCCTCGACCTTCGTCGACCCCGATGCCGACCGGGTGGCCGGCGGACCGGCGGGCTTGGCCGCGGGGCGCACCAGGGTGACCGGTTTCCCGTCGATCAGGAACGCCGCCTCCCGCATCGCGAACAACCGGGTGCGCCGCGCCCCGTCCTCGAGCCGGACGAAATCGCCGTCGTAGGTGCGTTCGAACCCCACCACCGCCCCGCAGAACCCGGTGCCCGCGTCCTCGACCACGAGGTCCCGTTCGGCCGGGACCGTCGGCGTCACCGGCTTCCTCGCGCGTGGGTGTCCGGAAAAGATGTCGCCGTATCTGTCGCCTCCGCTCACGGGCGCTGACGCTATGCCAGCGGCGCCGTTACACACACGCCGCCACGCCGACATATGCTCGTTTATCGTGACTTCACCCAGCGCCACTCTCACCGTGTGGGCCAGTTCCTGGCTCGCCGGGAACAGTGCACCCGACGACGTCATCGACGCCCTCCACGCGTGGGCGCCGATGCATCTCGCCTGCGCGGAGGATCAGGACACGGCCCGGCGCACCGGACTGCCGTGGCCCGACCCGCAGGACGCCGGGGTGACGGCGTTGCTGCAGACGATGCGCCGTTCCGTGTCGCAACCCGAGACCGAGATCCGGCTGGTCCTGCCCGGGCCGGGGGACGTGCGCGGGTTGCCCGCGGGCACCGAGTTCGCGTCCGCCGCGATCGGCACCGGCGAAGGTGTCCTCGTCGGGCCGCCCGGCCGGTCCGGGACGGGGCTCGTCCCGCACGTCGAGGGTCCCGACGTGCTGCGGTGGACGGTGTCGACGATCGAGCGGCTCCCCCTCGACGCCCACCACACCGGTCTGGGTGAGGCCGAGTTCACGATGCGGGAGGCGGTGCGCGACGCCGCGGCCGCGCTCGAGGCCCTGCACATGCTCGACTCCGGTTTCGGCGCCGATCCGCGCGCCCTGATCGCCGATGCGCTGGCGAAGTCCGCGCTGCACCGGTACCCGACGACGATCGCGCCGCGGGCGCTGCGGATCCTGGACTCGGCCGATCAGGTGGCCGCGATCCTCACCGTCGCCGAGCAGATGGCCCCCGCCCGCACCGTGTCCGCGTCGGGCGCGGCCACCCTCGAGGACCTGCTGCGGCCGCTGCGTTCGGCGGTGCGCTCGGCGCGCACCGCCGCCGTCAATGCGTGTGCGCGGGACGGCCTGACGGCCTGACGACGGCCTTGCAGCAGTCGACCGCGCAGGATTCGCCGTCCAGGGTGGACCCGAGCAGCGGCTCGGATCCGAGCCGCGCGGCGGACGCGCCGGTCAGCTGCTCGGTGACGAGTGCGACCACGAGTTCCGCGAACCGCCGGTCCGTCCCGGGTGTGGCCGCGCGCACGAAGTCGATGCCGAGTTCGGCGGCCTTGTCCCGCGCCTCGGTGTCCAGGTCCCACACCACCTCGAGGTGGTCGGAGACGAATCCGACCGGGCACGCGATCACCGCGCGCACGCCGTCGCCGGCGAGGGTGTCGAGGTGGTCGCAGATGTCCGGTTCGAGCCACGGCACCTGGGGTGGCCCGGACCGGGACTGCCACACCAGATCGAAGTCGTCGAAGCCGGCGGCGCGGGCGGTGAGCCTCGCGGCCTCGGCCACCTGCCGGCTGTAGAGGCGGCCGCCCTCCGCGGGCGGTCCGGCGTTGACGTCCGCGGAGACCGGCACGGAGTGGGCGGTGAACACGAGTCGCGCGCCTGCCCGGTGCTCGGCGGGGAGCTGCGCGGCGGCCGCGCGGACGGCGTCGGCGAACGCCCCGATCAGCAGCGGGTGGTCGTAGTACTGCCGCAGCTTCAGCAGGTGCGGCGCCCCGTCGCCGGCCGCGGCCCGCGCCCGGGAGACGTCCTCGTGGTATTGCCGGCACCCCGAGTACCCGCCCCACGCCGACGTCGGGAACACCAGGGCCGAGCGGACACCGTCCGCACCCATCCGGGCGACCGTGTCCTCGACCATCGGATGCCAGTTCCGGTTACCGAAATGGACGGGCAGATCGATTCCGGCGCTTGCCAATTCGGATTCGACGCGGGAGATGATGTCGCGGTTGAGGGCGTTGATCGGCGACACACCCCCGAAATGCAGGTAGTGCTCGGCGACCGCGTCCAGACGTTCGGGCGGCACCCCCCGGCCCCGGGTGACGTTCTCCAGGAACGGGCGCACGTCCTCGGGCTTCTCCGGACCCCCGAACGACAACAGAAGAAGGGCGTCGAACCGGGAACCGGAACCGTCCGTCGAATTCACAGCGATCATCACCCCATCTTCCGTGCTGCCGTTCGGGGCGCACTCCCCGGGTAGTGCCCTAGCCGGCCATCGCGTGGGCGCCACCGTCGACGTAGATGATCGACGCGGTGGTGCCGGGCAGCCAGTCGGACAGCACGGTGCACACGGTCTTCGCGACCGGCTCCGGGTCGTCGACGTTCCAGCCGATGGGCGCGCGCTCGTCCCACGCCGTGTTCAGCTCGTTCATCTGCTTGGCGTCGTCGGTGGCGGTGCCGGCGATGGCCTTGGCGGCGAGGGTCTTGATCGGGCCCGCCGCGACGAGGTTGGAGCGGATACCGCGTTCGCCGACCTCCTTGGCGACATACCGGTTCACCGACTCGAGGGTGGCCTTGGCGACGCCCATCCAGTTGTAGAACGGCACCGCCCGCGCCGGGTCGAAGTCCATGCCGACGATCGACGCGTTGTCGTTCAGCACCGGCAGCAGCGCCTTCGACAGGGACGCGTACGAGTACGCCGACACCTCGAACGCCACCCCGACGTCGGACCACGGTGCGTCGAAGAACGGGCTGCCCAGGCAGGACCGCGGCGCGAACGCGATGGAGTGCACGACGCCGTCGACACCCTCCGGCGCGATCTCCCGGATCCGGTCGGCGAGGCTCGCGAGGTGCTCGGGGTTCTGCACGTCGAGTTCGAGCGCCGGCGGCACCGGCTGCGGCAGCCGCTGCGCGATGCGGTCGATCAGCCGGAGACGGTCGAATCCGGTGATGATCACCTTGGCGCCCTGTTCCTGGGCGACCTTGGCGACGTGGAACGCGATGGACGCGTCCGTGATGATGCCGGTGACGAGAATGGTCTTACCTTCGAGCAATCCGCCCATGAGGTGTCCTCCTGTGAAGAAAAGTCCGGGAAGTGGTGTGGGAGTTCTAGTGGCCCATGCCGAGGCCGCCGTCGACGGGGATCACCGCGCCGGAGACGTACGCGGAATCGTCGGAGGCCAGGAAGCTCACCACCGCGGCGACCTCCTCGGGCTTGCCCTGCCGCTGCAGCGGGACGGCGCCGGTGATCATGTCCTTGTACTTGTCGTCGAGGACCGCGGTCATGTCGGTGTCGATGAATCCCGGGGCCACCACGTTCGCGGTGATCGACCGGGACCCGAGTTCGCGGGTCAGCGACCGCGCGATGCCGACCACACCGGCCTTCGACGCCGCGTAGTTGACCTGGCCGGGACCGCCGGCGAGCCCGACGACCGACCCGAGGAACACGAACCGGCCGAACCGTGACCGCAGCATCGACCGGGTGGCGCGCTTCGCGACGCGGAACGCGCCGGTCAGGTTGGCGTCGACGACGGAGGTGAACTGTTCCTCGGTCATCCGCATGATCAGCGTGTCGTCGGTGATGCCGGCGTTCGCGACGAGGACCTCGACCGGACCCTGGTGCGCCTCCACTTCCTTGAAGGCACGGTCGATCGACTCGGTGTCCGTGACGTCGCACTGGACGCCGAACAGACCCTCGGGCGCACCCGAACCGCGGTGCGTGACCGCGACCTTGTGCCCGTCCGCCGCGAGGCGCTGCGCGACAGCGAGGCCGATCCCGCGGTTGCCGCCGGTGACGAGCACCGACCGGGGAGTGGACACCGTCCTCACCGACGCGTCAGTAGTTTCTGGGGTAGACATGCGGATCAACCTATCTGTTCAGATGTGCAGGAGTGGAAGCGCGGGGCCGCGGTCAGCAGGGCGCTGATGCCGAGAACGCCGGCGGAACGCCGATCACGGCAGCCGTTGACGCAGGACCAGCGCGAGGATCAGCCCCGCCGTGGCGGAGAGGACACCCAGCACGAGCCACGGGCGGCTGGCGTCGCCGCGGGTGGTCTCGAACCCGATCTGCTCCTCGAGGGTGTCGTAGACGTCGCGCAGTTCCTCCAGGCTCGACGCCGTGAAGAAGCTGCCGCCGGAGAGATTCGCGATCTCCCGCAGCGACGGGTCGTCGACGGGCACCGGGATGCGTTCGTCCTCGATCTCGACCTTGCCGTAGCTGGTGCCGAACGAGATCGTCGAGATGGGAACGTCCTTGTCCTTCGCCTGCCGGGCCGCGGTGAACCCGCCGCGCGGATCGTCCGGATTCTCGGGGACCGTCTGCTTGCCGTCCGAGAGCAGCACGATGCGGGCGGGCGGCGCCTGATCGCTGCCGCCGAGCACCGCGGCCAGCGTGTCGATCGACTGCAGCGACGTGAAAATCGCCTCACCGGTGGCCGTCCGCTCGCTCAACTGCAGATTGTCGATCGCGACTTTCGACGCCTCCCGGTTGGTGGTCGGCGACACCAGCACCGAGGCCGTACCGGCGAACGCGACGAGACCGAGGTTGATGCCGGGGGTGAGCCCGTCGGCGAACGACTTCGCGGCGTCCTGCGCCGCGGCCAACCGGGTCGGCTCCACGTCGGTCGCCTTCATCGACAACGACACATCGATGACGAGGATCACGGTGGCCCGGTTCCGCGGAACCCGCTTGTCCTCCGTCGGACCGGCCAGCGCCACGCTGAAGAACACCAGCGCCAGCACCATCAGCAGCGCCGGAATGTGCCGGGCCCGCCCCGGCCGCGACGGCGCGACCTTCTCGAGGAGCGCGAAGTTGGTGAACCGGAGGGTGTGCTTCTGCCGCTGACGCTGCACCCACACGTATCCCGCGACCAAAGCCACGACGACCAGGAGGAAGAGCAGCCACCACGGTGAGGTGAACTGGGACAGGCTCACCGGCGGGACCTCTGGTTCGTCGCGGTCCCGTAACTGTGCTTCCGGGCGGACACGAACCGCACGACATCCGAGATCCAGTCCCGGTCGGTCCGCAGACTGAGCAGCGGGGCGCCGCAGCGCCGCAACGACTGCTCCACCTGCAGGCGGTGCTCGTCCGCGGCCCGCGCGAAGTCGGCGCGCAGTTGCGGTGTGGTCGTGAACTCGCGGGTCCGTCCGGACTCCGGATCGTGCAGCACTACATCCCCTATGTCGGGTAATTCCAGATCTCGCGGGTCGAGCACCTCGACACCGAGCACGTCGTGGCGTCCCGAGATCGCCCGCAACGACCGCTCCCAGTCGATCGGTCCCAGGAAGTCACTGATGACGACGGCCAGACCGCGGCGACGCTGGGGCCGGCGCAACGACTCCACCGCACTCTGCAGGTCGCCCCGCACCCCGTCCGGGGCGTGCGGGGTGGTCGCGATCTGACGCAGCATCGCCTGCGCGTGGATGCGGCCGCCACGGGCCGGGATCCGGGTGGTCTGGGCGCCGGTCGAGACGATCGCCCCGATCCGGTTCCCGCCGCCGCTGGTCAGATGCGTGACGGCGGCAGCAGCAGCCACCACGAGGTCCCGCTTCTCGCAGCCGGCGGTACCGAAGTCGAGGCTCGACGACAGGTCGACGACGAGCCACGTCTCGAGCTCCCGGTCGGCCACCGACTGCCGGACGTGCGGGTGCGTCGTCCGGGCGGTCACCGACCAGTCCATCTGACGCACGTCGTCGCCCGGCTGGTACTCGCGGGCATCACCCGGTTCGGAGCCCGGTCCCGGGATCAGGCCCAGATGGTCGCCGTGCAGCACCCCGTCGAGGCGGCGGCGGACGGTCAGTTCCAGCGTCCGCAGCGCAGCGGACAGCTTGGGATCACGGAGTTCGCCGGAGCGAAACGACGGCGGCGGGCCGGAGCTCTGCGCACCGGCGGTACGCGCACTCACCGTGGCTGGCTCATCGCCGTCGGTCCGGGCACCGACGTGGACGGGACAGGCGGTCCGTGGTGACCGGCGGGAGCGGCCGGGACCGACGTCGGCTGTGCGGCGATCTGCGGCAGACCCACCGTCTGCAGGACGCGGGAGATGACGTCGTCCGGGCTGACCTCGTCGGCGAGAGCGTCATAGGACAGCACGAGACGGTGCCGCAGCACGTCCGGGATCACCTCGAGCACGTCCTGCGGCACCACGTAGTCACGCCCGCGCAGCAACGCCAGCGCCCGGGCCGAGGAAATGATGCCCAGCGTCGCGCGCGGCGACGCGCCATAGGCGATCCAGCCGTCGACCTCGGGGAGACCGAACTCGGCCGGCGTGCGCGTGGCCGCGATGACCCGGACCACGTAGTCGACGAGCGCGTGGTGCACGAAGACGCCGCTGGCGACCTTCTGCAGGCGGACGAGTTCCTCGGGATCGAGCACCTGGTGGGGTTCCGGCGCATCGACACCCATCCGGTAGACGATCTCGCGCTCCTCCTCCACCGTCGGGTAGTCGACGAGGATCTTGAACAGGAAGCGGTCGCGCTGCGCCTCCGGCAGCGGGTACACACCCTCGTTCTCGATCGGGTTCTGCGTCGCCATCACCAGGAACGGGTCGGGCATGTGGTACCGCTTGCCGCCGATCGAGACGTGCCGCTCGGCCATCACCTCGAGCAGCGCCGACTGCACCTTCGCCGGCGCGCGGTTGATCTCGTCGGCGAGCACGAAGTTCGCGACGACGGGGCCGAGTTCGGTGTCGAACTCCTCGCGCCCCTGCCGGTAGATGCGCGTACCGATCAGGTCGGTGGGCACCAGGTCGGGGGTGAACTGGACCCGCGAGAAGGATCCGCCGACCACCTTCGCGAACGTCTCGACGGCCAGGGTCTTCGCGACACCCGGCACACCCTCGAGCAGCACGTGCCCTTTCGCGAGCAGACCGACCAGGATCCGCTCCACCAGCCGGTCCTGCCCGACGATCACGCGCTTGACCTCGTAGATCGCGCGTTCCAGCGTCTGCACGTCGGCGGCGAGACTGGGCGCGAGCGTCTTCGTCGTCGCGCTCGGCGTGCCCGCATTCTGTGAGGGTGCATTCGGCGCGGTGATGTTCTGGGGACCCGATCCGTTGGCCGCACCCCCGTTCTTCACACCTTCGGGAGCGGCCTTCGCGGGCGACTCCTTCCGGGCTGCACCCTCCGATACCGCATCATCACGTGAGGTCACCAAGAATCCACCGCTTTCACCTAGATCGTTCCGCCCGTTCACGTACTTGCTCAACTATTCCAGGTGCAAGCAACCCCCGCCGCAACCAAGCACGATCGGCACTGCGAACTACTTCATCGACATCATGGATCACGACACCATACGGACAGCGTAAGGGGTCATGCCGTCCCATCGCACCGGGGAGATCTTGACGACGTCTCCCGACTCGGGCGCCTCGAGCATCTGGTCGTCTCCGAGGTACAGGGCGACGTGCTGGCTGGCGTTCGGGCCCCAGAAGATCATGTCGCCGCGCTGCATCTCCTCCGAGGGAACCTGCTCGCCCGCGGTGTACTGATACCCGGTGTAGTGCGGCAGGGAGATGCCGATCCCGGCGAACGCGTAGATCATCAGACCGGAGCAGTCGAACCCGACCTTGTTGAAGTCGCCGTAACTGTCGGCGACACCGCCGTCGCGGATGCCGAGGGTGGGGCCGTTCTCGTCGCCGCCGCCCCACGCGTACTCCACACCGATCTGGGACAGTCCCCGGTCGATGACGGTCTCGATGGCCTCGCTGCCGGTCAGGTCCTCACCGCTGGTCGACGGTTTCGACTTGGGGGTGGACTTGGGCGTGGTCGTCCCGCTGCCGGAGGAGTCGGAATCCTCGTCCTCCGAGTCCTCCTCGATCGTGGTGTGCGCGCGCTGCCCCGCGGCGAGTTCCGCGGCGCGCTGCCGAGCCGCCTCGTTGGCGGCGACCCGCGCCGCCGCCTGCGTCGCGGCCTCCCGGGCCGCGGCGGCGATGGCGGCCTTCTGCGCGTCCTCGGCGCGTTTCTGCTCCTCCCACGTCGCGTACGCCTCACGCTGCCCCTGCAGCCCCACGACGTTCCCGCGGGCGGCGTCGAGCTGGGCCTGCGCCGCGGCGCGGTTGCTCTCGATCTGCGCCTTCTCGGCCGCCTGATCCTGCAGCGCCGACCGGGCGATCGCGATCGCCTGCTCCGCCAGCGACTTCTTCGACGCGGCCTGGTCGGCGGCCACGTCGGCCTGCTGCTTCGCCTCGCGTGCCGCGGAATCCTTGTTGGCCTGCGCGGTCCGTGCCCGCTGCAGACCCTCGAGCACCGCATTCTGGCTGGTAGCCAGGAGTTTCAGAACCTGCGCGCGATCCAGGACGTCGCCCGGCCCCTGGGCGCCCAGGTACGTCGAGATCGAGGAGACGTTGGTGCCCTGGGTGTAGCTCGACCGGGCGTACTTGTCGAAGTCCTTCTGCGCGAGTTCGATCTGCGCCCCGGCGTCGCGCAGCGCCTGCTGCGAGGCCCCGACCACGCTGGCCGCCAGATCGGCGGCGCTGCGGGCGTTCTGCAGATCGACCAGAGCCCGGTTCACGTCCTCGCGCTTGATGGCGACCTCGTTGTCGAGCTGAGCGAGCTGCTGATCCGCGGACGCGACCTGGTTGATCAGTTCGCTGACCTGCCCGAGGCCCGCCGACACCTGGGTCTGGGCCTGCACGATGTCGTTGTCGGACGGATTCGGCGGCGGGGGTGGCACCGCTGCGGCCAGGCCGGGCGTGCTGCCGACCAGGGCTCCGACGATGCACAATCCGATCAGGAGGCGCGCCGTGCGAGTGTGCCCGCGGGAGAAGCTACGGTGCCCCACTCCAGCTCGTGCTTGTCGCTTCACAACTCTCTCCCTCGGTTCTGCACCGATCACGCACACCGCGCCGTGCTCGTCGTGGGGAGAAAATTGCGGCAGCCACACCTTTCCGCGCTTCGGCGACACCGACATACACCGGATCGCCGTCACTCTGGACGTCAATCACCAGCCTGCGACACTTCTTCCCCAAGAGCGCCAAATGCACCGTACGACACTTCCGGACTCTATGGAAACTTTAGTCACAAATAACACAAGAGTAATTTGACCAGCGGAAATGTCGAACTGTGAATCCCCGGCGCTATTTACGCGCATCGACGCAGGCAGCGGCCACGCCGGGGTGAAATGTGAAATTGCCGCCGAGTTATCCCTGGAATTCGGGAGGCGTCAGGGCTTCTGCCGCTCGTACGACGTGCCGGCCCCCGCGGCGCTGTCGCCCTTTTCCGCGTCACGAGATGCGGTCGCCCGGCGCGATTTCGCGAAGAACGTGGCGGCCGACGCGATCACGACGATCGCGACGATGAGGGCGGTGAACAGCGCCCACGGGGGTCCCGGTTCGATCACTTCGTCGACGAAGCGATTGGCGGAGACCACCGCATCGCCGGTGTACGTGCGATCCTGACCCGATTCGAGCACGACCCGGCTGATCGAATCGCTGTACGTGCCGACCCAGCTCGGACTCAGCACCAGAACGGTGCCACCCTCCTCCGCCCCGACCTCCGTCGCGAGGTCGCGCAGCTGCGAATCGCGGCCGGGATCCTCGTCCAGCGCCACGATGCTCAGCTTGATCCCGTGGTCGGCTGCGCGGTCGACCACGGCGGCGAGTTCACTCGCGTCGTCGGCCGGCGCCGACACGCCGTCGTCGGAGACGTCCGCGACCACGTCGGAGACGTCGATGTCTTCCGGAAGGTCCGTCGACAACGGCAGGGCCGAATGGACGGGGAGCATGACACTGGCAGGAAGTGCGGTGGCGATAGGGGCAGGCATCTCTCATCCGGGTTTGCTGTAGGAACGTAAGCCTCGCGTGAACACTACGTGAGGAGTCCCCGAAGTTCCGTTCCGTCCGCGCGCGTCCCGCATCGCGGTCGAGGAGAATCGCCGGGGGTACACGCTCGAATCCGCCCCGAATTCTCACAGGACAAGCGTACTGTTAGACTATCGGAGGTACCGCGGTAGGGGCCGATTCCGTCATCGCTAGCACGACAGCGCACACGGATCAGCCGTGCCCGCAGTGCCTGCAGCCGTCGACACAGCCCCGTCGGCGGCGACCCTCATAGACGAGTGGAGCTGACGTGAGCACCAGTATTGATTCGTTCGGCGCCAAAGGCACCCTCGAGGTCGGTGAGAACTCCTACGAGATCTTCCGACTCGCGGCCGTCCCCGGCACCGAGAAATTGCCTTACTCCTTGAAGGTTCTCGCCGAGAACCTTCTCCGCACCGAAGACGGAGCCAACATCACCGCGGATCACATCCGCGCAATCGCAGGCTGGGATCCCTCGGCTCAGCCGAGCATCGAAATCCAGTTCACGCCGGCTCGCGTGATCATGCAGGACTTCACCGGCGTTCCCTGCGTCGTCGACCTCGCCACCATGCGTGAGGCTGTCACCGCCCTCGGCGGCGACCCCAACAAGGTCAACCCGCTCTCCCCCGCCGACATGGTCATCGACCACTCGGTCATTCTCGACATCTTCGGCCAGGCCGATGCACTCGAGCGCAACGTCGACCTCGAATACGAGCGCAACGGCGAGCGTTACCAGTTCCTCCGCTGGGGTCAGGGCGCATTCGACGACTTCAAGGTCGTCCCCCCGGGAATGGGCATCGTTCACCAGGTCAACATCGAATACCTGGCACCGACCGTCATGGCACGTAATGGCCAGGCATACCCCGACACCTGTGTCGGCACCGACTCGCACACCACCATGGTCAACGGCCTGGGCGTGCTGGGCTGGGGCGTCGGCGGCATCGAGGCCGAGGCAGCCATGCTCGGCCAGCCCGTCTCCATGCTCATCCCCCGCGTTGTCGGCTTCAAACTCTCCGGTGAGATCAAGCCCGGCGTCACCGCGACCGACGTCGTGCTCACCGCCACCGAGATGCTCCGCAAGCACGGCGTGGTCGGTAAGTTCGTCGAGTTCTACGGCAAGGGTGTTGCCGAGGTTCCGCTCGCGAACCGCGCAACCCTGGGCAACATGAGCCCCGAATTCGGTTCCACCGCAGCGATCTTCCCGATCGACAGCGAGACGATCGACTACCTGCGCCTGACCGGCCGCAGCGACGAGCAGCTCGCCCTCGTCGAGGCCTACGCCAAGGAACAGGGCCTGTGGCACGATCCCGACAAGGAGCCCGTCTTCTCCGAGTACATCGAGCTCGATCTGGGAACCGTTGTTCCCTCGATCGCCGGCCCGAAGCGCCCGCAGGACCGAATCCTGTTGTCGGAGTCGAAGACCGCGTTCCGCAAGGACATCCACAACTACGTGGAAGAGAACTATCCGACCGAGCACACTCAGCTCGACGAGGCCGTCGAGGAATCCTTCCCGGCGTCCGACCCCGCAGTTCTGTCGTTTGCCGATGACGGAGCAGTCGACGTTGTCTCCGCCGCCAACGGCGCAGAAGGCCGCCCGAGCAAGCCGGTTGTCGTCAAGTCCGACGCAGGCGAGTTCGTTCTCGATCACGGCGCCGTCGTCGTTGCCGGCATCACTTCCTGCACCAACACGTCCAACCCGTCGGTCATGCTCGGCGCTGCGCTGCTTGCGCGTAATGCCGTCGAGAAGGGCCTCGCCACCAAGCCGTGGGTCAAGACCAACATGGCACCCGGTTCACAGGTTGTCACCGACTACTACGAGAAGGCCGGCCTCTGGCCGTACCTCGAGAAGCTCGGCTACTACCTCGGCGGCTACGGATGCACCACGTGCATCGGCAACACCGGCCCGCTGCCCGAGGCAGTCTCCAAGGCCATCAACGACAACGACCTGTCGGTCACCGCGGTGCTCTCGGGCAACCGCAACTTCGAGGGACGCATCTCCCCCGACGTCAAGATGAACTACCTGGCCTCCCCGCCGCTCGTCATCGCCTACGGCCTTGCGGGAACCATGGACTTCGACTTCGAAACCGACTCGCTCGGCGACGACAGCGATGGCAACCCCGTTTTCCTGAAGGACATCTGGCCGTCCACGCAGGAGATCGAAGAAACCATCAAGACGGCGATCAGCCAGGACATGTTCCGCAAGTCCTACGCAACGATCTTCGCGGGCGACAGCCGCTGGCAGAACCTCTCGACCCCTGAGGGTGACACCTTTGAGTGGGACGAGAACTCGACCTACGTCCGCAAGGCTCCGTACTTCGACGGCATGCCGAAGGATCCGGCTCCGGTCAAGGACATCAAGGGCGCTCGCGTCCTCGCCCTGCTCGGCGACTCGGTCACCACCGACCACATCAGCCCGGCAGGTCCGATCAAGGCCGGCACCCCCGCCGCGCAGTACCTTGATTCCCATGGCGTCGAGCGCAAGGACTACAACTCGCTCGGCTCGCGTCGCGGCAACCACGAGGTGATGATCCGCGGAACGTTCGCGAACATCCGTCTGCGCAACCAGCTCCTCGACGACGTCTCCGGTGGCTACACCCGCGACTTCACCCAGGACGGCGGCCCGCAGGCCTTCATCTACGACGCGTCGCAGAACTACCAGGCAGCCGGCATCCCGCTGGTCGTCCTGGGCGGCAAGGAGTACGGCTCCGGATCGTCGCGTGACTGGGCCGCCAAGGGCACCAGCCTCCTCGGCGTCAAGGCCGTCATCACCGAGTCGTTCGAGCGCATCCACCGCTCCAACCTCATCGGTATGGGCGTCGTTCCGCTGCAGTTCCCGGCCGGCGAGTCGGCTGCGTCGCTGAAGCTCGACGGCACCGAGACCTTCGACATCGAAGGCGTCGAGAAGCTCAACGAGGGCGTCACCCCGAAGACCATGAAGGTCACGGCAACGCGCGAGAACGGCGAGAAGGTCGTGTTCGACGCAGTCGTACGCATCGATACCCCTGGTGAAGCGGATTACTACCGCAACGGCGGCATCCTGCAGTACGTGCTCCGCAACATGATCAAGGGCTAGGCGCTCTAGGCGCTCCGCGCCTGTGCGCGTTTCCGGCCTGAACTGGCACTGAGCGCGCACGACCACTTCGAGCGGATCTCACCGTCCCGAATGACTGGTCGTGCGCGCTCAGTGCTTGAGGTCACCTTTTCTCGCGAAGGGCCGAAAACAGTGCACAGGCCGACGAAGGAGGCACTTTGCCCAAGGTCAGTGAAGACCATCTCGCGGCC
This sequence comes from Rhodococcus koreensis, assembly GCF_900105905.1. Taxonomy (GTDB): domain Bacteria; phylum Actinomycetota; class Actinomycetes; order Mycobacteriales; family Mycobacteriaceae; genus Rhodococcus_F; species Rhodococcus_F koreensis. The sequence continues at coordinate 1,029,327 of NZ_FNSV01000005.1, forward strand.
CGGCGCAGTCAGATCCTGGACGGCGCCCGCCGATGCTTTGCCGAATACGGTTACGACGGCGCCACCGTCCGCCGGCTCGAGGAAGTGACCGGACTGTCACGGGGGGCGATCTTCCATCACTTCAAGGACAAGGACGGGTTGTTCCTGGCGCTCGCGCACGAGGACGCGACCAGGATGGCCGACGTGGTCGCCCACGAGGGTCTCGTCCAGGTGATGCGGGACATGCTCGCCCAGCCCGACCAGTTCGACTGGCTGGGAACGCGACTCGAAATCGCCCGGCGGCTGCGGAACGATCCCGACTTCCGCAGAAGCTGGTCACAGAGGTCGGCGGAACTGACCGAGGCGACCATGGCGCGCCTCGCGCGGCAGAAGTCCGCGGGCCGCCTCCGCGACGACGTCCCGACCGACGTCCTGATCGGCTACCTGGACCTGGTGCTCGACGGCCTCGTCGCGCGCATCGCCTCCGGGCACGCCGGTGACAACCTGTCGGCCGTCCTCGACCTCGTCGAGGAATCCGTCCGACGCCGCGACTGACACCGCACTCCCCCACCGACACCGGTCAGGTCTTACGACGGTGAGCTCCGCCTCGTCCGCGGAGCTCCACCTCGGACTCCGCGAGGATGTTGCGGACGAATCCGTACGATCTCCCCATCTCCCGGGCAAGGGAACGAATACTCGCCCCGGCCTGGTAGCGCTCCTTCAGCTCCGCCTGCAGATCGGCGCGCGACGGTCCCGTGATCCGAGCGCTCTTGGCGAAGACCCCGATGTCAGCCATGAACTCCTCCAGTCGGCGAGCGACGGTGGTTTCCACGGTAGAGCCCCGCGACGGCGATATCTACGCGCAGCGCTCAGGCGAGCTGGATCAGCTCCAGGTAGTCCTGCGACCAGTGGTCCTCCGTGCCGTCGGGCAGGAGAATGACCCGCTCCGGGTCCAATGCCTCGGCCGCACCCGGGTCGTGCGTCACCAGCACGACGGCCCCGGTGTAGCTGCGGAGCGCATCCAGCACCTGCTCGCGGGAGACGGGGTCGAGGTTGTTCGTCGGCTCGTCGAGCAGCAGCACGTTCGCCGCGGACGACACGAGACCAGCCAGTGCGAGGCGCGTCTTCTCACCACCGGACAGTGTGCCAGCGGGCTGCTCGAGCTGCGGGCCGGTGAACATGAACGCACCGAGCAGCGAACGCAGCTCCTGCTCCCCCGTGTCCGGCGCCGCGTGGCGAATGTTCTCCCACACCGACGCGTTGTCGTCGAGGGTGTCGTGCTCCTGCGCGAAGTAGCCGATCTTCAGCCCGTGACCGGGGACGAGCCCGCCCGCGTCCGGCGTCTCGACGCCGCCGAGAATGCGCAGCAGCGTCGTCTTACCGGCACCGTTGAGACCGAGCACCACGACGCGTGACCCACGGTCGATCGCCAGGTCCACTCCGGTGAAGATCTCGAGCGAACCGTAAACCTTGGTCAGGTTCTCCGCCATCAGCGGAGTCTTGCCGCACGCGGCCGGCTCGGGGAACCGTATCCGGGCCACCTTGTCGGACACACGTTCCGCGTCGAGGTCCGACATCAGCTTGTCGGCGCGCTTCGCCATGTTCTGCGCCGCCACCGCCTTGGTGGCCTTCGCGCCGAGCTTCGCGGCCTGAGCGCGCAGCGCGCCGGCCTTCTTCTCCGCATTGGCGCGCTCACGACGGCGACGCTGCTCGTCGGTCGCGCGGGCGTCGAGGTACTTCTTCCAGCTCATGTTGTACACGTCGGCCTCGCCGCGCACGGCGTCGAGGAACCACACCCGGTTCACGACGTCGTTGAGCAGATCGACGTCGTGGCTGATCACAATCAGACCACCCTCGTGGTTCTGCAGGAATCCCCGCAGCCAGGTGATCGAGTCGGCGTCGAGGTGGTTGGTCGGCTCGTCGAGCAGCAGCGTCGTGTCCGACCGTCCGCCGCTACCGTCCGACGCGGCGAACAGGATGCGCGCCAGTTCGACTCGGCGGCGCTGACCACCGGACAGGGTGTGCAGTTGCTGACCGAGGATGCGGTCGGCCAGTCCGAGGCTGTTGCAGATGCGTGCCGCCTCGCTCTCGGCTTCGTACCCGCCGAGGGCGGAGAACCGGTCTTCGAGGTTGCCGTACTTGCGGACCGCCTTGTCGCGTTCGGCGTCGTCCACGACCTCCGACATCAGGATCTGCTGCTTCTCCATGTCCCGCAGCAGCGAGTCGAGACCGCGCGCGGACAACACCCGGTCCTTCGCGAGGACGTCGAGGTCGCCTTCCTTCGGGTCCTGCGGGAGGTACCCGAGGTCGCCGGTGCGTACGACGGCTCCCGCGTACGGCTCCCCCTCCCCCGCGAGGATGCGGAGGGTGGTCGTCTTGCCGGCACCGTTACGGCCGACCAGCCCGATGCGGTCGCCGGGCTGCACCCGCAAAGCCGGCCCGGGAGCAGACAGCAACGTCCGCACTCCAGCTCGAACTTCCAGGTCGGTAGCGGTGATCAACAAGAACTCCTAGGAAAATGACACAGGCGCTGAATGAGAGAAACTGCGCAAAGAACACACGAACCAGCAATTTTACCCGACCGCCGCCCACTCGGAACACGCCCGTCAGTGATCCCGCTAACGTTCGCCGCCGTATCCGATCCCCCGGCGACCTCCGGCCCGGTCTTCGTTGCTGGATGGAAAGTGAAAAATGCTGTCCGACCAGCGCACGGTGGTGAGTTCTGTTGGTTCGATGGTGAGTTGCCCAATCTAAAATTCGAGAAAATACGGCGTTCCGTCACGGTCCGACTATGGAATCGGGTCGCATGGCGGCGGAAAACTCGGCAGCCGTGACAGGCTGGCGGCGTGACAGCTACTTCCCGTCCGCCGATCTGGGACGTCGCGATCGTCGGCCTCGGCCCCGCCGGCCGCGCCCTCGCCCACCGGGCCACCGCCCTCGGTTCGGCAGTCGTGTCGGTCGATCCCCTCCCCCGCAGGTCGTGGACCGCGACGTACGCCGCCTGGGAAGACGAACTCCCCGACTGGCTCCCGCGGGATGCCGTCGCGACGAGAACCGACCGCCCGGCAGCGTGGACAATGCGCCGCCACACCATCGATCGCACCTACTGTGTTTTGAATACACTTATGCTGCAATCAATACTCGGTGACAATTGCGGAACTGTTATCGCAGGTAGAGCGATGGACATCTCCCCCACCTCTGTCCGACTGGACGACGGTTCGACGCTGAACGCTCACGCCGTCGTCGATGCCCGGGGTACGGGCGACAGCCCCGACCTCGCCCAGCAGACGGCGTACGGCGTCGTAGTGGACCCCGGCACGGCCGCGCACGCACTGGGCGGCGAGGCCGCGGTGTTCATGGATTGGCGCCGCGACAACGGCACGTCATCCATGGACGCGCCGTCCTTCCTCTACGGGGTCCCGCTCACCCGGGACCGGTTCCTGCTCGAGGAGACCTGCCTCGTCGGCCGGCCCCCACTCCCGATCTCCGAACTCGCCACCAGACTCCACGACCGGCTCCGGGCGCGCGGCATCACCGTGCCGTCCCATTCGGACGTCGAGCGCGTGAGGTTCGCCGTGGAGCCACCACCCGAGGCCGGTCGTTCCCACAGCTCGGACCAGGTGCGCTTCGGAGCCCGCGCCGGGCTGATGCACCCCGGCACCGGCTACAGCGTCGCCGCGTCACTTCTGTACGCAGATGCCCTGGCCCGGGACCTTCGTGACGGCTCGAACGCGCGACTGTGGCCGTGGAAGGCTCGCGCCGTCGCGTCACTGCGATCGATCGGTTTGCGCGTCCTTTTGGATCTGGGGCCCGAGCACGTCCCCGAATTCTTCGGGCATTTCTTCGATCTGCCGCCGCAACTGCAGGCCGCATATCTGTCCGAACGGTCGAATCCGCGTGGAACACTGTCGGCAATGGGCCGGATGTTTCTCGCATCCTCCGGCGATATCCGTGGTGTGATTCTCCGTTCCACGCTTCGCCGGGAAGTTCGATGAACTGTCGCGCGAACGCGAAAAGGAGACCATCATGGAACGCATGCGGTCGATATGGAAGGGCTCGATAGCGTTCGGACTCGTGAACGTGCCGGTCAAGGTCTATTCGGCAACCGAAGATCACGACATCAGATTTCACCAGGTCCATGCCAAGGACGGCGGCCGGATCAAATACAACCGCGTGTGCTCCGAATGCGGCAACGTCGTCCAATACGCCGATATCGACAAGGCCTACGACTCCGATGACGGCGTCCGAGTGGTGTTGACCGACGACGATTTCGGCAAGTTACCCGCCGCCGAGAAACACGAGATTCCCGTTCTGCAGTTCGTGCCGACCGAACAGATCGACCCCATTCTGTTCGAGAAGAGTTACTTCCTCGAACCGGATTCCAGCTCTCCGAAGGCCTATGTCCTACTCGCCACGGCCCTCGAGAACAGCGACCGCACCGCTCTCGTCCACTTCACGCTCCGCCAGCGCACCCGACTGGCCGCGATGCGCTCGCGAGACGGAGTGCTGGTGATCCAGACTCTGCTGTGGCCGGACGAGGTACGCGCGGCCGAGTTCTCCTCACTCGACGACGTGGACAAGCCGAAGGCGAAGGAACTCGCGATGGCCGAGACCCTCGTCGACAGCATGGCCGACGACTTCGACCCCACCGAATTCACCGACGACTACCAGGTGCAGTTGCGTGAACTGCTCGACGAGATGATCGAATCGGGCGGCAAGAAGGTCATTCCCGTCGCCGAGGTCGAGAAGAGCGGCGAGGACGCCGAAGTGGTGGATCTCGTCGCCGCACTGCAGCGCAGCGTCGATGCCGCGGGGAAGAAGGCCGCACCCGCCAAGAAGACGCCGGCGAAGAAGGCCCCGGCCAAGACCGCGGCGAAGAAGGCCACAGCGAGGTCGTCCACCTCGGAACGCAAACGCGCCTGAATCGACGACAGGGCGCGGCCGGACGGACCCGGAACTCCTCAGATCCGGCGGATCACCGATACCACCTTGCCCAGGACGACTGCGTCGTCGCCGTCAATCGCGGTGTAGGCCGGATTACGGGGCTCGAGGGAGACATGGCCACCGCCTCCGAAAGGTGCACACCTCGCTCACGGCGGCACCCCGATGTTTCCGCACCGCACCCGCCACCCTCGCCCGCGACTTCGGCGCCGCGCTGCCGCGGGCGCTGCGCGGTCTGATCTCGCGCACACCGTTGCGGGCGCTGACCATGCCCACGCCACCGGTGAACCTGATCATCTCCCACGCCGCCGGCCCTGCTCAGCCGCTCGATACCGTGGGCATCGAGGTGACCGGGAACTTTCCCGTCTCCGCCGTCAGCGACGTGGCCGGCGGCATCACCGTCGCCGCCATGTCTACGGCCGGCACCTCGACGTCGGCATCATCGCCTGCCGAAACCTCGTCCCCGATGTGTGGGACGTGACCGAGCAGCTGCACCAGGCCCTCTCCGAACTGACCGCGTGCACCCGCAACGTCGAAAACCTGCGCCCCGGCCGTCCCCCGGTATCGAGGTAACCGCTCTCGTCATCGGCGCCACCATACCGACCCGAACATGTAGAAAGTCACAGCTCTACCCGGACACGATCTCGCGTGGAGGCCGCCCTGTAGAGCGGATCCTCCACCACGACACGTCACCATATGTGTTACTGGGAACCGTTGCCAGCCGGGGAATCCGGCTGCCCCTCATCAGGTGTCGGCGATGGGCGTGATCACGTACGGCGCGCCGACGCCGACTGCTACCGGTAACAGTATGAATCGGACGAGGCATCGCCGCCCTGGAGGCGAACCTGGTGCACCCGCAGACCCCGGAAGTCCTCGTCATGAGGGAAGAAGGCCTCGTCGATGGTCATTCCGCCGCGAGGATCGGCGTGCATCTCGGCCATCCAGGCACCAACCCCGTCCGGGTAGAACTGGTCGTCCCAGGCGCCGTAAAGGGAGTTGGTGACGTAGACCCGCCGACCATCACGGCTGATCTCGACCATCTGTGGGCCACCGGACAGCGACCGGTTCGGTGCCGCCGGATGAGCGCTGTGGCCCACGATCCCTCCGAGCCGGACGGACCCGGTCTCTATGGGGCTGGCTGGGTCGTGCACGTCGAACTGTTTGAGTTCCCCGATACCCCAGCACGAGACGTAGAGGAATTTGTCGTCGACCGACAGGTCGATATCGGTCACCAGCGGTGGCACCGCACCGAACGGTTTCAGCGCAGGCGGCAACAGGTCGGGATCGGCCGGCTCGGCCGGGATAGTGATCACCTTGTCCACCGCCCAGCTGTCCCTGTCGCGGTGCCAACGCCACACCGAGGCCGACAGATCCTCGGTCGAGATCACCACGCCGAGGAATCCCCACGTGGCCTCCGGGTCGTGCGACGGGCGCAGCTCGAGCGGCATCTGGTGCTGCGCGCCGAGGTCCACTCGTTGCTGGTGCTTGCCGGTGCCGAGGTCCCAGAAATGGATCGCGTGGCCGTACTTGTTCTCCAGCAACAGCTCCGGTACCAGCCCGTCCTCGATCATCGACGGCGTGCCCCACTCGCTGCTGATCAGTGTGTTCTGGTTGAGATGCCACCAGGCGTCGTACGCGAGATATTGAGGCCCCCGGTCGCTCTCCCATTGCCGGAGCACGACGAATGTGGAGTGATCGAGCAGTGCGATCCCGCCCGGTCCGTCCGATTCGTCGGCACCGCCGAGGCAGGTCATGAACACGCCGTCCGGCCCGCAGTGCAACGTGTGTGGTCGGGAGTAACCGGCCTTGGCTGCGAGCTCGGCGCTGTCCACGATCTTGGCCAGCGTGGGCTGACGTGGATCGGGCTGAGTATCGAACACATACAGGTTGGACGAGCGCAGACCCGGCACGATCAGGTACCGGCGAGCCAACCCCTCCATGTGGTGACCCTCGTGTTTCAGCGCGCTGCTACAGGCGTTCCAGCCGAAGTGGTGCAACTCGTTGCCCCGATGGGGTACCTCGGTCCAGCCCACCACCCGGCCGTATGTGCCCGAGCCGGGATCCACGTCGATCACGCTCAGCGCATCGGGCTTCTCCGCTGCGCGATCGAACGCGACCACGTAGGCCAGTTGCTCCGGTGCGGCGGCGGCCGCCTCGGCTGCGCTGCGATAGAAGGTCGGGTCCATAGTTGGCTGACTCATCTCAGCCTCCTTCGTATCGATACGACGAGACCCGCTCATACCTCCTGCTACAAGTACCGCAACCCGCGCCCACGGGGTCGCAGCGATGAGAAAGGACGCACGGGCTCTCGGTGTACACCAAACCCGTCTGCGCGCACAAACACCCGCCCGTCTACCGCGTATCGGGACATGGATACCCACTAAGGATAGGAGAAGCGGACGACGGGCGGAACCGGCTCGACCCGGCAACTCCAGCTCTTGCGGGAATCCCGCATAGATATGCAGTCATACACGGTCCGGTTTTGAAATCCCAGCATACTGGGATGTGCTCAGCCGGCGCAGTCCAGGTAGATCATCTGCCCACCGGCCGTGCCCGCGAGGCGGCTGCGGTGATGGACGAGAAAACAACTGGTGCAGGTGAATTCGTCTGCCTCCTCGGGAATCTCCCGTACCGGGAATACCTCGCCGAACAAGTCGGCCCCGGGCAGCTCGAAGGACTCCGCGGTGTCCGTCTCCTCGACGTCGACGACGGCCGACTGCGATTCGTTCCTTCGGGCCTCGAGCTGGTCGAGCGAGCGCTCGGATGGCTCGTCGTCGGTGTTGGTAACTCTGGGTGGTCGTAGTCGGTCGGCCGACCCGGGCGTCACACCCGCGAGTGCAGGTCTGCGGCGAGCTGTGTCACGGTCCCCGAGGCGCAGCTGCGGTTGTCGCCGACGCCGCCGGAGGCGCCTCGTTTCGCCCAGCCGACGACATACAGTCCGTCGAGCGGTTCGCCCGTCTCGAGAGCGATCACTCGTCCTCGGCGGTTGGGCACCAGCCCCCGCCCGTCGACGGGGATGCCGTCGATCTGCTTCGTCGTGAATCCGGTCGCGCATATCGCGGAGTCCGCGAGGAAGGTCCGACCGGTCGTCGTGGTGACGGCGACGCCGCCGGCCGCTGTCTTCCCGAGATCGGTCACCTCCTGTCCGAAGGACAACACCACGCGCAGCAGGCCCGCGGCGGTGGCGGTCGGGCCGTCTGCCGCCCAGATATCGGCAGCCGGCAGGGCGGCAAGGTCACGGAGCAACGGGGTGTCCGCAGCGGCGACCGGCCGGCGGCCGGAGCGGTCGATCAGCACCTCGGCATTCTCGAGGTCCAGAAGTTCGTAGAACGCCGACGGCGTGAAGGAGGCGCGATCCGGGGCCGATCGCGACAACACGACCACCTCCGTCACCGCTTCTGCCGCGGCACCTCGGTCGCGTGCCTTGGCCATCCATCGGACGACATCGAAGGCGACGTTTCCCGCCCCGATCACGATGGATCTCGGTCCCAGCGGCCCGCGCGGGCGAAAGCCGGACACCCCACAGTTCTCGGCCACCAGAATGTCGATGGCCTCATAGACACCCTCGCCGCGATCCGCAGTCGTAGGTCCGAGTCTGCGCGGTTGTGAAGCGCCACACGCGAGCACTACGGCGTCGAATCTGGTCCGGAGATCGTCGACCGAGACATCCACACCGACTTCTGTGTTGTGGATGATCGTGACGCGATCGTCGTTGAAGGGCACGTCGAAGAGCCGGATCATGTCGCGAACGCCGATGTGGTCCCGGGAGACACCCCGGCGCAGTAGGCCCCCGATCTCGCCGTGCTGTTCGAAGACGGTGATGCGTACCGAGGTCGATCGCCGGAGGAGTTCGCGAACGGTGTACATCGCCGCCGGCCCGGATCCAACGACGGCGATCCTCAGCCTGTCACTCGGCCTGCCCAGCGGTTGCTCGAAGCGGATCCGTCGCGACAGGGGCCGGGACTCGGGAGCCTGCTCGAAGAACTCTGCGTTGCGGGCCGCGTCGCGTCGTTCGGTGAGGGTCAACGTCCACTCGGGTTTGATGGCAGACGCCGGGCAGGCCTCGACGCAGGCAGTGCAATCGATACACGAGCGCGGGTCGATGAACAACGTCTCGGCCGACTCGAAACCCGCTTCACCCGGGGCGGGATGAATGCAGTTCTGCGGGCACACTCGCACGCACGAGGCATCCTTACAGCAATGCCCCAGGACAACGTGGGTCACAACGACTCCTGCTTGCTCAGAGAAGATTCGATTTTCGGTAGATCCATCGCGCGCCGAAATTCAGCAGCCCTTCTCTGCTCAGGAATTCGATAAACGGTTCTGCGGCCCTGCGGAACATTATCCGGTGGTGTTCGTTTGCGTCGATTTCCGCGCCCACGACCTTCCAATCCAGGCCGAGATCCTCGTACATTCGACGATTGATCAGGCTCTTCGCGATGAGATGCGTTCCCATCGCGATGACCAAGGTGCTGATAAACCGCCGGACGCGCGAAATCGTGATCAACCGAGTCCGGATTTTCTGACGCGCGTACGCCATGTGCCGGGCTTCCTCGATAACATGGATATAGCAAGCCCTGCGGATGGGCGCGGCAACGTCTTCGCTCGCCATCCAGTCGCGTTGCATGACGTCGAAGATCTCTTCTCCGGCCAGCACGATTCCGTACGCCACCTCGTCCCACGCGATGGTCCGAAACAGCCATCCGAAAAAATCCAGTGAGCGGTCGCGCCTATAGAAATGCGATCCGATGCTGTCGATGACGTTGACGAACATCAACGAGTGCAGATTCTCGTCGGCGCATTCATTGAACAGAAACTTGACGTCCGAGCGGGCGGGGTCCGCGCTGTGGCTCGCCCGCAGCAATGCCACCTGCAATCCCACCTCCAGCCAGATTCCGACGCCCAGGAACTGCGCAACCTCGCTTCTGGTGAGGCGGACGCGCTCCGGCTCGGTCATGGAGTCCCACGTAGCGGTGCCGAACAGAGGCGACCACTCAGGTGTCATCCCGTGAAATTCGACGCCACCTGAATCGGGTTCGCAAACTAGGGGGTCCCGCGGATCGAATGAGAGGCGCTTGGCCGATTCCAAGAGAGTCTCGAATATCGCATCGCTTCCGGATGTCGTCATCCTTTCTTTACTCCTATATTCCGTTCCAATCGAATCTCGAATCGATTAGAGCTAATGTGATTATCTCGGGCGCAAAAACTCACCTTGCGCTCTGTCTCAACTGTGTTCCGCCCGGCATTCGAGTCGGTTACAACAGCCATCGCAGCGTACCCCGCCACCGACTCGACGATCAGGTTGCGGCATCCACTGAATTGATCTCGAATGTTTCGGCGTTTTTCATGAGAATTCAAGTAACACGCAGTTGTTCTGGGAAACCATGGCGCTGACGCTCTTGAACGAGTCGACGCCGACCACCGCGCTCGCCGCAATCGCAATCGTGCTCGACTCCCAGATCATGTCATCGGCACATGGAGCCTGCGCCTGGAATTCGGAGCGATCGCCGCCCTCGGTGCAGCACTGGTCCGCAAGAGATCCGCGCTGCTCGCGTTCGCCACCCCAACCGGCCGATACCGACGCATCAGACCCGGAGTCGCCCGTGCTCACCGCCCCGGCGGTGCACCGGGACCGAGGTCGGCACCGGGTCGCACTGGGCATGGACGATCCGCGTCGGCAGCTCGTCCGTGAATCGCGCTCCGGTTAGAGGGTCGACGACGGCGTCGGGGCGCGGGGTTCGGAAGAACACGAACGATTTACCGCCCACCTGGGAGATGGGGTTGCCGCGAGGCCCGTATTCGACCTTGGCGTGAGGCATTCTCAGGGCGAGTTCGTGGACATCTTCGACCCGCGCGTGCCGCGGTTTCGCCGCCATCACAGCAGTGATGGTGTCATGTCCCGCTCCGAGTAGGCCACGGCATCGATCGTCATACCGTTCGGGCACCGAGAAAAGGGGCTCGGCGAGATGGTTCTCGCCGAGCCCCTCCGTCAACGGTGGTGGGTCGTCAGACCGTGAAACCGAGGGCGCGCAACTGCTCGCGGCCGTCCTCGGTGATCTTGTCGGGGCCCCACGGCGGGAGCCACACCCAGTTGATCTTCAATTCGTTGCACAGCCCGCTGCGCACGAGTGCACCGCGAGACTGGTCCTCTATGACGTCGGTCAGCGGGCACGCCGCCGACGTGAGGGTCATGTCGAGGGTCACGACGTCCTCGTCCTCGGTGATCCCGTACACCAGGCCGAGATCGACGACGTTGATGCCGAGTTCGGGATCGACGACGTCACGCATCGCCTCCTCGAGCTCCTCGAGGCGTTTCGGGTCGGTGATCGCACCCGATGCGGCGGGCGCGGATTCGCCGCCCTGGTCCGCCGGCGCCTGCTCCGGTGCGGCTGCGGCGTCCGCCTGCGGCGTCTGCGTCTCGCTCATGATGCCTGTCCTCCGATTCGAGCTGGTTCGCCGTCTGCTGTCGGAACGGCCGAATCCTGTTCGTCCACGACGCGGTCGTCCACTATCTGAACAACCGCGTCCTTGAATGCCATCCATCCCAGCAACGCGCACTTCACGCGGGCCGGGTACTTCGAGACGCCGACGAAGGCGATGCCGTCCCCGAGGACGTCCTCGTCACCCTCGACGGTACCGCGGCTGCTGACCATTTCGTTGAACGCGGCAACGGTCTGCAGCGCCTGCTCGACGGGCATCCCCACCACCTGATCGGTGAGCACCGACGTCGACGCCTGGCTGATGGAGCAGCCCTGGCCGTCGTACGACACATCCACCACCGTGCCGTCGTCGGCGAGTTGCACGCGCAACGTCACCTCGTCGCCGCACGTCGGGTTGACGTGATGGACTTCGGCGCCGAACGGTTCACGAAGGCCGCGGCCGTGGGGATGCTTGTAGTGGTCCAGGATCACTTCCTGGTACATCTGTTCCATTCTCATGCAGGAACCTCCCCGAAGAACTCCTGGGCACGCCGCACCGCCGCCGCAAGAGCGGCGACCTCGTCGACCGTGTTGTACAGCGCAAACGACGCCCTCGCCGTGGCCGCGACACCGAAATGCCGGTGCAGGGGCCAGGCACAGTGATGGCCGACGCGGATGGCGACGCCCTCGTCGTCGAGGATCTGGCCGAGATCATGCGCGTGGATCCCGTCGACCACGAACGACACTGCCCCACCACGGTTCTCGGCGGTCGTGGGTCCGATGATGTGCACGCCGTCAATGGCGCCGAGCGCTGCCAGTGCCGCCTCGACCAGGGTGTGCTCGTGCGCGGCGACTGCGTCCATCCCGATCTCGTCGAGATACCGGACCGCGGCGCCGAGACCGACCACCTGCGAAGTCATCGGAACGCCGGCCTCGAACCGCTGCGGCGGCGGCGCGTAGGTGGTGCGTTCCATCGTGACGGTCTCGATCATCGAGCCGCCGGTGATGAACGGCGGCATCGCGTTCAGCAGTTCGCGGCGCCCGTACAGGACACCCACGCCGGACGGGCCGAGCATCTTGTGCCCGGAGAACGCCGCGTAGTCGACTCCGAGCTCGTGGAAGTCCACCGCCATGTGCGGGACGGACTGGCAGGCGTCGAGCACCACCAGTGCGCCGACCGCGCGGGCGCGGCGGACCAGTTCCTCGACCGGTGCCACCGCCCCCGTCACGTTGGACTGGTGGGTGAACGACACGACCTTGACGGCATCGGTCAGCTCGAGCGAGTCGAGATCGATGCGGCCGTCGTCGGTGACGCCGTACCAGCGCAACGTGGCACCGGTGCTGCGCGCAAGCTCCTGCCACGGCACCAGATTGGCGTGATGCTCGAGCTCGGTGATGACGATCTCGTCGCCGGGACCGAGGTGCCGTTCGAAGCGATCGTCGCCGAGGACGTGGGTGACGAGGTTGAGGGACTCCGTCGCGTTCTTGGTGAACACGAGTTCGTCGCTGTCGGCGCCGACGAACTCGGCGATCGCCGCACGCGCGTTCTCGTACGCGTCCGTGGCCTCTTCGGCGAGCTGGTGAGCGCCTCGGTGCACGGCGGCGTTACAGGTGGTGAGAAACTCCCTCTCGGCGTCGAGCACCTGATTCGGGCGCTGCGATGTGGCACCCGAATCGAGGTACACCAGCGGTTTTCCGTCGCGGACCGTACGCGCCAGGATCGGGAAGTCCTCCCGGATCCGGGTGACGTCGAATACGCGCACCGAGGTGGTCATCTGCGTTTATGCTCCTTGCGTTGCTGCAGCCTGGGTGAAGCGCTCGTAGCCGTTCGCCTCGAGCTCGTCGGCCAGTTCCGGCCCGCCCGACTCGACGACGCGACCGCCGACGAACACGTGGACGTACTCCGGCTTGATGTACCGGAGGATGCGCGTGTAGTGCGTGATCAGCAGGATTCCGCCGTGCTCGCGCTCCTTGTAGCGGTTCACACCCTCGGAGACGACGCGCAGGGCGTCGACGTCGAGTCCGGAGTCGGTCTCGTCGAGGATCGCGATCTTCGGCTTCAGCAGGCCGAGCTGCAGGATCTCGTGGCGCTTCTTCTCACCGCCGGAGAAACCTTCGTTGACACTGCGCTCGCCGAACGAGGGGTCGATGTCGAGTTCGGTCAGCGCCTCCTTGACCTCCTTCACCCAGTGGCGGAGCTTCGGGGCCTCGCCACGGACGGCGGTGGCCGCGGTGCGCAGGAAGTTCGACATCGAGACGCCGGGAACCTCGACGGGGTACTGCATCGCGAGGAACAGTCCCGCGCGGGCCCGCTCGTCGACGCTCATCTCGAGGACGTCCTCACCGTTGAGGGTGATGGACCCCGAGGTGATCTGGTACTTGGGGTGACCCGCGATGGCGTACGACAGCGTCGACTTGCCGGAACCGTTGGGCCCCATGATCGCGTGCGTCTCGCCGGACCGAACCGTCAGGTTCACACCCTTGAGGATGTTGATCGGTTCGGCGTTCTCGTCGGTGTTCGCGACGTCGACGTGCAGGTCCTTGATTTCCAGGACCGAGGTTTCGGGGGTGGAAGCGTCAGGGGTAGACATTGTGATCCTTCGAAGAAATGGGAAGTAATGGTCCGGCGGCGCGGCTCAGACGCCGACTGCGGCGAGTTCCGCCTCGACAGCAGCCTCGAGACGCTCGCGGATCTCGGCGACGGCGATCTTGTTGATGATCTCGTGGAAGAACCCGCGCACGACGAGTCGCCGTGCCGCGTCCTCGGGGATTCCGCGGGCGCGCAGGTAGAACAACTGCTCGTCGTCGAATCGACCCGTGGCGCTGGCGTGGCCGGCACCCACGATCTCGCCGGTCTCGATCTCCAGGTTCGGGACCGAGTCAGCGCGGGCACCGTCCGTGAGGACGAGGTTGCGGTTCAGCTCGAACGTGTCGGTGCCTTCGGCCGCCGCACGGATCAGCACGTCGCCGACCCACACGGTGTGGGCGTCGGGCTTCCCCGACTCCGGATCACCCTGCAGGGCGCCCTTGTAGACCACGTTGGACTTGCAGTGCGGCTGCGAGTGATCCACCAGCAGTCGCTGCTCGAAGTGCTGTCCCGCGTCGGCGAAGTACAGACCGAGCAGTTCGGCGTCGCCGCCGGGACCGTCGTATTTGACGGTCGCGGACAGGCGGACGAGGTCGCCGCCGAGGCTCACGGCGTTGTGCCGCAGGACCGCGTCCCGGCCGAGGCGCGCGTGATGCGACGCCACGTGCACGGTGTCGTCCGCCCAGTCCTGGACGGCGACGACGGTGAGGTGGGCGCTGTCGCCGAGCACGAATTCGACATTCTCGGCGAACGTGCCGCTGCCGCGCTGGTCGATGACGACGGTCGCCTTCGCGAACGCGTCGAGCCGGATCTGCAGGTGCCCGAAGGCGACCTTGCCCTCGCCCGGGCCCGTGATCGTGATGTTGATCGTCGCCGCGACCTCGACCTCGCGGCCAACGGTCACGACGGTCGCCGTCTCGAAACCCGAGTACGCCTGTGCGGCCACACGGTCGGCGGGAACGCCGGCCTTGCCCAGCCGGTCGTCGTCACGTCCGACGGTCTCGACCTTCACGGAGTCCGGGCCTGCGACGTCGACGGTGGCCGTGCCACTCGCCACCGCCGATCCGTCGTGCAGTCCGCGCAGACGGCGCAGCGGGGTGAACCGCCAGACCTCGTCACGACCACCGGGGATCTCGAACGCGTTGACGTCGAACGACGTGAAGACCTCGCCCTTGTTGGCGATCGGCGAGCCGGTGGACGTCCGCGCTATCCGCGGATTCTCGCCCGCGACGGCTCCCGTGACTCCGAGATTCTGGACACCAGTTTCTGGCGTGGTCACTAACCCACCGCCCCTTCCATCTGCAGTTCGATCAGGCGGTTCAGTTCCAGGGCGTACTCCATCGGGAGTTCCTTGGCGATCGGCTCGACGAAGCCGCGCACGACCGTGGCCATGGCCTCGTCCTCGGTGAGCCCGCGGCTCATCAGGTAGAACAGCTGGTCGTCGCTCACCTTCGACACGGTGGCCTCGTGACCCATGGTCACGTCGTCCTCCCGGATGTCGACGTAGGGGTAGGTGTCCGAGCGGCTGATCTGATCGACCAGCAGCGCGTCACACTTGACCGTCGACTTGGAGCCGTGGGCGCCCTTGTTGACCTGGACGAGTCCGCGGTAGGACGCGCGTCCACCGCCGCGGGCCACCGACTTGCTGATGATGGTCGACGACGTGTGCGGCGCGAGGTGCAGCATCTTCGCACCGGTGTCCTGGTGCTGGCCCTCACCGGCGAATGCCACGGAGAGAACCTCGCCGCGGGCGTGCTCACCCATCATCCAGACGGCCGGGTACTTCATGGTGACCTTGGAACCGATGTTGCCGTCGATCCACTCCATGGATCCGCCGGCCTCCACCTTGGTCCGCTTGGTGACCAGGTTGTAGACGTTGTTCGACCAGTTCTGGATGGTCGTGTAGCGGCAGTGGCCGCCCTTCTTCACGATGATCTCGACCACCGCGGAGTGCAGCGAGTCGGACTTGTAGATCGGTGCCGTGCAGCCCTCGACGTAGTGCACCGAGGCGCCCTCGTCGACGATGATCAGGGTCCGCTCGAACTGGCCCATGTTCTCCGTGTTGATGCGGAAGTAGGCCTGCAGCGGGATGTCGACGTGCACGCCCGGCGGGACGTAGATGAACGAGCCACCCGACCACACCGCGGTGTTCAGCGCGGAGAACTTGTTGTCGCCGGCCGGGATGACCGTGCCGAAGTACTCCCGGAACAGTTCGGGATGCTGCTTCAGACCCGTGTCGGTGTCGAGGAAGATGACGCCCTGCGACTCGAGGTCCTCACGGATCGAGTGGTAGACGACCTCCGACTCGTACTGCGCCGCGACACCGGCGACGAGGCGCTGCTTCTCGGCCTCGGGGATGCCCAGCTTGTCGTACGTGTTCTTGATGTCCTCGGGCAGGTCTTCCCAGCTCTCGGCCTGCTTCTCACTCGAGCGCACGAAGTACTTGATGTTGTCGAAGTGGATGCCTTCGAGGTCCGATCCCCAGTTCGGCATCGGCTTCTTGTCGAAGGTCTTCAGCGCACGCAGACGGATGTCGAGCATCCAGTCCGGTTCGCTCTTCTTCGCCGAGATGTCGCGCACGACGTCTTCGGACAGACCGCGCTGCGCACTGGCACCGGCCTCGTCGGAATCGGACCAGCCGTACCCGTAATGCCCGAGTGACGCGATGGTCTCTTCCTGCGTGAGCGGCTCGGCGTTGGCCGACGCAGTGGATGTCACCTGGTCTGATGTGACGGTCATGCGAGCTCCTTCCGGAGTCTTGTTACGAGACCGGCGAGGGCTGGTCGCCGGTGGAAAACAGGTTGCTGACTAGGGGATCTATCGGGATAGCGTTGCTATTTGGGGCCGGACGGTGGGACGAGTGGAACGTGGGTGGTGCAGGCGCAGTCGCCGTTCGCGATGGTCGCGAGCCGCTGGACGTGGGTGCCGAGCAGTTGGGCGAACGCGGCCTGCTCGGCTTCGCACAGTTCCGGGAATTCCTCGGCGACGTGCGAGACCGGGCAGTGGTGCTGGCAGATCTGCACGCCGTTGCCGACCGGGCGGGTCGAGGCCGCGAATCCGGCGGTGGTGAACGCGTCGGCGATGGCGTCGGCGGTGGTTTCGAGGCCCTCGGCGCTCTGATCCGCGGCCGGGGTGACGTCGCCGACGATCGCCTGCACTCGGCGGCGAGCGAATTCGGTGATCGCGGCGTCTCCCCCGACCTCCCGCAGTTGGCGCATGGCCGCGCCCGCGAGGTCGTCGTACGCGTGACCGAGTCTGCCGCGGCCTTTGGCAGTGATCTGGAAGTATTTGGCGGGCCGTCCCCGTCCGCGGTGACGCACGGCGACGGAGGACGCCTCGCGCGCCTCGCCGGATTCGAGGAGTGCGTCGAGATGGCGACGGACGCCTGCGGCGCTCAGGCCCAGGCGGGTTCCGATTTCCGACGCGGTGATGGGTCCCTCCTCGAGGAGGAGCTTCACGACGGCCGCGCGGGTGTGCCCTTCGTGGCCCACGGCGACGGGTGACGCGGTTGCGACAGGCGCCGCCGAAGGAGGCGCGTGAACTGCGCTTTCCTTCGCTGCACGTGGTGTCGTATCCGTTTTCACAACACCAGTGTGACGGAATTCCGATCGCAGGTCTACTAAGGGTGCCCTGCCTTACACCTGTGATTATGTGCCGCCCGGGCGCGGGAATACTGGCCGAACCGGCCGTGTTCGGCGCACCGCTACGCTGCCTGTGTGCCGCAGACCCCCGAGAACCCGGAGCCGACCCGCGCGGAGCCGACCTTGACGGCTCGCGCCGCTCTTCGACATCCGGCCGAGCTCGTCCGGCGGGCGCTGGGCATCGACGGACCCTCCCCCCGCTCGTCGGTGGCGGCCGCGCTGCACGGCGACGAACCGGAGACCGCAGGCCTGAACGGGCAGGAGACCGCGCAGCTCCGCGGCATCCGCCGGTTCGGCGCGACCGGCGCCGTCCTGATGGCCGTCGGCGCACTGGGCGCCGGCGCCCAACCGGTACTGCAGAACCCCGTCCAAGGGCTGCGCATCATCGGACTTCCCGCCCGGATCCCCAGCGTCGCGCTGACCCTCGCCATGACCGGCACGGTGATGATCGTGCTTGCGTGGCTGCTGCTCGGACGGTTCGCGATCGGCAGTCTGCAGTCGGGGGCCGTGCGCCGCCTCAACCGGTCCCAGCTCGACCGCACCCTGTTGCTGTGGATCATTCCGCTGTCCGTCGCGCCGCCGATGTTCAGCAAGGACGTGTACTCGTACCTCGCGCAGAGCGAGATCGCAGCCCGCGGGCTCGACCCCTACGCCATCGGTCCCGCGGGCGCTCTCGGCGTCGATCACGTCCTGACCCGCACCGTGCCGACGATCTGGCGGGACACACCGGCGCCGTACGGCCCACTGTTCCTCTGGATGGGTCGCGGGATCAGCTGGCTGACCGGCGAGAACATCGTCGCGGGAATCTTCCTGCACCGGCTGCTCGCGCTCGCCGGTGTGGCCATGATCGTGTGGGCGCTCCCCCGCCTGGCGCGCCGCTGCGGCGTCGCCGAGGTCAGCGCCCTCTGGCTGGGCGCCGCCAACCCCCTGCTGCTGTTCCACCTGGTCGCCGGGATCCACAACGAGGCGCTGATGCTCGGCCTCATGCTGGCCGGGATCGAACTGGCGCTGCGGGCCGTCGAACGGGCGGATCCGATCCGCGGGCAGTCCCTTCTCCTGCTGCTGTCGGGGGCGGCGCTCATCGCCCTGTCGTCGACGATCAAGATCCCCTCCCTGCTCGCGCTGGGATTCGTCGGGATGGCGCTGGCCAGGCGATGGGGCGGAACCCCGAAAGCGGTGCTCACCGCGGCCGCACTGCTCGGCGGGGTGGCCCTGGTGGTCACCCTCGTCATCAGCACGTCCAGCGGGCTCGGCATCGGCTGGGTGCACACGCTCGGCACGGCGAACGCGGTCCGCAGCTGGATGTCGATTCCCACGCTCCTCGGGCTGGGCACCGGACTGGCCGGGGTTCTGCTGGGCCTCGGCGATCACACGACGGCGGTGCTGAGCCTGACCCGGCCGATCGCCGCCGTCGCTGCGGCGTTCATCACACTCCGGATGCTCGTCGCCACCCTCGTCGGCCGCATCCACGCGGTCGGCGCGCTCGGACTGTCCCTCGGCGCGGTCGTCCTGCTGTTCCCCGTGGTGCAGCCCTGGTATCTGCTGTGGGCGGTCCTGCCGCTCGCCGCCTGGGCCACCGCACCCGCGTTCCGGGTCCCCGCGATCGTCTTCTCGTCCATCGTCAGCGTCATCCTGATGCCGAACGGCGGCGAGTACCAGCCCTTCGTCATCGTCCAGGCCGCCATCGCCACCATCTTCACGGCGGGAACGCTGATCGTGATCACCCGCAACCGCCTGCCGTGGCGGGTCGGTCCGGGGCAGCAACAGGCCGTGCCGGAACCGCAGGATCCGCCCCGGGACGACGCCGGCGCGGAAAGCCGGGGCACCGGCCGGGTCACACCCGGCCAGGGCTTACGCTGATTCCCCGTGACCTCGCGAACGCCCGGATCGGCGCAACCTGCTGTACGCCTGGAAGGCGTGGTGAAGACCTTCGACGGTGTGAGGGCCGTCGACGGGCTCGATCTCACCGTCGAACCGGCACAGGTCGTGGCGTTGCTCGGTCCCAACGGCGCGGGTAAGACCACCACCGTCGAAATGTGTGAGGGTTTCGTCCGCCCCGACAGCGGCACCGTGCGCGTCCTCGGACTCGACCCCATCGCCGATGCCGGCGCCGTCCGGGCCCGGATCGGTGTGATGCTGCAGGGCGGTGGCGCGTACCCCGGTTCCCGCGCCGGCGAGATGCTCGACCTGGTCGCCGCCTACTCCGCCGACCCCCTCGACCCCGACTGGTTGCTGCGCAGCCTCGGCCTCGAGGAGGCGCGTCGCACCCCGTACCGCCGGCTGTCCGGCGGGCAGCAGCAACGCCTGTCCCTGGCCTGCGCGCTGGTCGGCCGCCCCGAACTGGTCTTCCTCGACGAACCCACCGCCGGGCTCGACGCCCAGGCCCGCCTGCTGGTGTGGGAACTGATCGACGCGCTGCGCCGCGACGGCGTCAGCGTGCTGCTGACGACGCATCTGATGGACGAGGCCGAGGAACTCGCGGACCGGCTCGTCATCATCGATCACGGGTCGATCGTCGCTGCCGGAACGCCCGCCGAGGTCACCAGCCGCGGCGCCGAAGGCCAGTTGCGGCTCACCGCGCCCGCCGGTCTCGACACCGGACCGCTCGCACGGACCCTCCCCGACGGCTTCCGGGTGGCCGAGTCCGGACCGGGGACCTACCTCGTCGAGGGGCCGATCGACCCCAAGGTGGTGGCCTCCGTCGCGTCGTGGTGCGCCGATCTGGACGCCCTGATCAGCGACATCCGCGTCGACCAGCGCAGCCTCGAGGACGTCTTCCTCGAACTCACCGGCCGGGAACTGAGGGGATGACGATGAGCACCAGTGACCGTCTGACGGAGAATCGTTTCGCCCCCGGCACGTTCACCCCCGATCCCCGCCCGAGCGGCGCGGCGGTCATGCTGCGGGCGCAGACCGCGCTCGAGCTGAAACTGCTCCTGCGTAACGGCGAACAGCTGCTCCTGACGATGTTCATCCCGATCACGCTGCTGATCGGGCTGTGCCTGCTGCCCATCGGCGACCTCGGAACGTCGCGCGTCGACAAGGTGGTGCCCGCCGTGATGATGGTGGCCGTGATGTCCACCGCGTTCACCGGGCAGGCGATCGCGGTCGGGTTCGACCGCCGGTACGGTGCCCTCAAACGGCTCGGCGCGACTCCCCTGCCCAAGTGGGGAATCATCGCCGGGAAGAGCGCCGCGGTGGTCATCGTCGTCGCCCTGCAATCCGTCCTCCTCGGCGTGATCGGGCTGGCTCTCGGCTGGCGTCCGAGTGCGTGGGGACTCGTCCTCGGCGCCGTGATCATCGCGCTGGGCACCGTGACGTTCGCGGCGATGGGCCTGCTGCTCGGCGGCACCCTCCGCGCCGACATCGTCCTCGCCCTCGCCAACATCCTGTGGTTCGTGATGGTCGGTGTCGGCAGTGTGGTGTTCGCCACCGGCGACCTCCCGTGGCTTCTCCACACCGGGGCCCGGCTGATTCCGTCCGGAGCGCTCGCGCACGCGCTGGACGCCGCACTGTCGGGTTCGGTGGACGTGCTCAGCGTCGTGGTCCTCGCCGTCTGGGGCGCGGCCGCGGGGGCCCTGGCCGCAAGGACGTTCCGATTCACGTGATCCGTCGACTCACGGCCCGCCGCGCGGGCACCGTTCTCGCTGTTCTGCTCGCCGTTCTCTGGGGTGGCGCGCTGCCCGCGGGCGCCGCACCGCAGTGGGGTCCGCCTGCGGCGCCGAATCCGTTCCTCGGACCCGCGGGCACGTCCACGATGCACGGCGACGCGGGGTCCACCGACGTGACGCCGCTGCCCGGTCCCGGCACCGGCCCGGTCACGCTGTCCGCGTACCCGCTCGTGTCCGCGTGCCCGACCCTCCTGCAGGGTTCCGACCGGCTCGTCGTCGCCCTGTGCACGTCCGTGGCCGGCCAGGTTCCCACCGTGCACCTGATCGACCCCGCGGCCCCGGCGGCGCCGTTCGGCGGCTCGCTCGCCACGTTCGCGCTGGCGAAGGGCAGCCTGCTCGGTGGCGTGTACGCGTTCCTCGACAACGACAACCGCCTGGTCGTCGTCGACGGCAACCGTCAGCTACTGCGCCTCGGACATTCGAAGGACCCCGCAGGCCAGTGGCGGATCACCGTCGACTCGCACGTCGATCTGTCCGGCAGTGTTCCCCAGGGCGACAACGTGACCGGGCTGACTCCGGACTGGCAGGGCAACGTCTGGTTCGCGACGGGCGGCGGTGTCGTCGGAGCCGTGGATCGCGGCGGTGTCGCGCACACCCTGCCGCCGGCCGCGGGCGAGCAGGTGCAGAACAGCATCTCCACCTCGCCGGCAGGCGCCGCGGTCGCGACCACGCACGCCCTGTACCAGTTCGCGCTCCGCGACGGCGAGGTCCGTCTGGATTGGCGCCGCGAGTACGACCGCGGACCGGACCGTAAGCCGGGGCAGCTGAGCCACGGCACGGGCTCCACCCCCACCTACTTCGGACCGTCCACCGGCAGCGATTTCGTCGCGATCGTCGACAACGCCGACCCGCAGGTGAATCTCCGGGTCTTCCGCGCCGATTCCGGCGACGAGATCTGCACCCTCCCGGTGCTCGGCAACCCGGGCGGCAGCGAGAACTCGCCGATCGGCATCGGCAACTCGGTGTACGTCGCCGGGACGTACGGCTACCCGTATCCCACCGTCCCGGACGGGGCGGGACCGGCCGTTCCGACGAACGCGCCCTTCACCGGCGGCATGACGCGGGTGGACATCGACCCGATCGGCTGCCACCAGGTGTGGAGCAACGACGTCCGCAGCGCCGCGGTCCCGCACCTGTCGACCGGCGACGGCCTGCTGTACACCGTGATCCGCCAGGGGTTCGACGTCACGACACCCCTGGACGGTTTCGCGTTCGCGGTGATCGACCCGTCCGACGGCTCCGTCGAGCACACCAGCCCACTCCCCGGCACCGCCGTCAACGACACCCTGCAGATGTCCGGACTCGTCACCGATACCGGCGACTTCTGGCAGGGCACGGTGACCGGCATCCTGCGCATTCGCGGCGAGTAGCACGAAGTCGGCTGCGCCGCCACCGGCCCAACGACACGCTGTAGTTGACCGCCCTCTACCATCGATGCCGTGCTGTATCGCGGGTTTCTGAGCCTGGTAGACCGTCTCCCCCTTCCGTCGCTGACCGTGCAGCGTGTCATCGCGTTCGCGGTGATCCTCACGCAGGGCGGCATCGCCGTCACCGGGGCCGTCGTCCGGGTGACGGCCTCCGGCCTCGGCTGCCCCACGTGGCCGCAGTGCTTCCCCGGCAGCTTCGTGCCGGTCGGGCACGGCGAGGTCGCCGTCGTCCACCAGGCGGTCGAATTCGGCAACCGGCTGCTGACGTTCGTCGTCGTCGTGGCCGCGGCCCTGATCGTCCTCGCGGTCACCCGCGCGCGCCGCCGCAAAGAGGTCCTCGTCTACGCGTGGATGATGCCTCTCGGCACCGTCGTGCAGGCCGTCATCGGCGGTGTCACGGTGCTCACCGGACTGCTGTGGTGGACGGTCGCGGTGCACCTGCTCGCATCCATGGCGATGGTGTGGCTGGCGACCGTGATGTACGCGAAGATCTGCGAACCGGACGACGCCCCGGCGATCGACGTGATCCCGGCACCGCTGCGCTGGCTCACCGCGCTGTCGGCGGTCGCGCTGGCCGGGGTCCTCGCCGCCGGAACGCTGGTCACGGGTGCGGGACCGCACGCGGGAGACAAGAGTCTCGACCGCGTGGTTCCCCGCCTCGAGGTGGAAATCGTCACGCTCGTGCACCTGCATGCGCAACTGCTCGTGGGTTATCTGGCGTTGCTGGTCGGCCTGTGCTTCGGTCTGTACGCCGTCGGCGCCGGCCGCGCGGTGAAGGTCCGGGTGCAGGTTCTGCTCGCGCTGGTGGTGGCGCAGGCGCTGATCGGGCTGGTCCAGTTCTTCACGGACGTTCCCGCCGCCCTGGTGGCGTTCCACGTCGCGGGGGCCGGGCTGTGCACCGCGGCCACCGCGGCGGTGTGGGCCGCGGGACGCACCCGCGAGTACGTCACGCAGCCCGACACCGCGAGCGTCTAGCGCTCGTTGCGGGCCTTCGGGAACCGGGTCTGCCGCGCGACCCAGCCGGCCATCTTCTGGATGTGACCCTTGCGGGGCGTGACGATGCTGGTGATCGCGCGGTCCCACTCCGAGACGGTGACGGCGTCGAGCGAGGCGACGACGGCGTTCGCGGTGGCGAGATCCTCGACGACCTGGTCACCGAGGATGCCGTCGGCTCCGACGAGGGTGATCCGGACGCCGGCGAGCCCGATGGGCTGGATGACGGCGCTGGCCGAACCGCCGTGCTCGGCGACGAACTTCTTGATCGCGTCGACCGTGTGGGACGGCAGCGAAGGCGCCGGGCTCGAGGGGGCCTGTTCCGCATGGGTGTCGGTACTCATGGTCCGAGAATACTGGGCGGTAGTCGTGCCGTGTCCGCCAGGCTCCGTGCGGCGGGCCGCGCCGTGTAGAACTGAAACCATGCGCGCTATACAGGTTTCCCGTCTCGGTGGTCCCGACGTCCTCGAACTGGTAGAGGTTCCCGAACCCGAGATCGGAGCGACGGATCTGCTCGTTCGTACCGACGCGATCGGCATCAACTTCATCGACACGTACTTCCGGACGGGGCTGTATCCGCGGCCGCTGCCCTACGTTCCCGGCGACGAGGGCTCCGGCGTCGTGGAGGCCGTCGGCGGCGATGTTGCGGATTTCGCGCCCGGCGACCGGGTGGCCTGGTGCGCCGCTCCCGGCAGCTACGCGGAGAAGGTGGCCGTGCCCGCGGCGGCCGCGATCGCCGTCCCCGACTCCGTGCCCGCCCCGCAGGCCGCCTCTGCGCTGCTGCAGGGCATGACCGCCCACTACCTGGCCCACTCCACGTACCCAATCCAGTCCGGCGACACCGTCCTCGTCCACGCCGGGGCGGGCGGAGTCGGTCTGATCCTCACCCAGATGGCGACGACGCTGGGCGCCCGGGTGATCACCACGGTGTCCTCCGACGCGAAGGAGCAGCTGTCCCGTGACGCCGGAGCCCACGAGGTGCTGCGCTACGACGACGACATCGCGGCCCGGGTGCGGGAACTGACCGACGGCGAGGGCGTCGCAGCCGCGTACGACGGTGTCGGCGCGTCCACGTTCGAGGCCAGTCTCGCGTCGGTGCGGATCCGGGGAACGGTCGCGCTGTTCGGTGCGGCGAGCGGGCCGGTGCCGCCGTTCGATCCGCAGCGACTGAACCCGGCAGGTTCGCTGTTCCTCACCCGGCCGACGCTCGCGCACCACGTCCGCAACCGGGAGGAACTGACATGGCGGGCGGGAGACGTGTTCGCCGCCCTCGCCGACGGTGCACTCACGGTCCGGGTGGGAGCGGAGTACCCGCTCGAGCGGGCGGAGGAGGCGCACCGCGACCTCGAGGCGCGGGCGACGACGGGATCGATCGTGCTGGTGCCCTGAGACGAAGCGGGGTCAGCTCAGCAGGCTGCCGACGGTCTGCAGTCCCAGCACCGAGTCGACGGCGAGCCCGACGAAGACGATGGCCAGGTAGTTGTTGGACTGCAGGAACAGGCGGAGCGGTTTCACGGCCGCTCCGCCGCGGACGCTGCGGTACAGCTGATGGGCCATGAGCAGGAACCAGGCGCCGGCGACGAGGGTCACGGCCGCGTACACGACTCCGGCGGCGGGGACGAGCACCAGCGACGTGATCACCATCGCCCAGCTGTACAGCAGGATCTGCTTGGTGACGTGCTCCTCCGTGGCGATCACCGGCAGCATCGGGACACCGGCCGCCTTGTAGTCCTCCTTGTAGCGCATCGCGAGCGCCCAGGTGTGCGGCGGCGTCCAGAAGAAGATGACCAGGAACAGCACGATGGGCTGCCAGCTCAGCGATCCGGTGACCGCCGACCAGCCGACCATGACGGGCATGCAGCCCGCGGCGCCGCCCCAGACGACGTTCTGCCAGGTCCGGCGCTTGAGCACCATCGTGTACACGAGCACGTAGAACGCGATGGTCAGGACGACCAGACACCCGGCGAGCAGGTTCGCCCGCCACCACAACCACAGGAACGACGCGACCCCGAGGGTCATGCCGAACACGAACGCGTGCGACGTCGGAACCGCGTCGCGGGCCAGCGGCCGCCGCGCGGTGCGCTTCATGACCTTGTCGATGTCGGCGTCGACGACGCAGTTGAGGGAGTTTGCGCTCGCCGCACCCATCCATCCGCCGAACAGCGTGCTGAGGATCAGCAGGATGTCGACGTTGCCGCGGTCGGCCAGCAGCATCGCCGGGATGGTCGCGACCAGCAGCAGTTCGATCACCCGCGGCTTGGTCAACGCGATGTAGGCCAGGACCTTGCCCGTGACGCGACCCAGCACCGTGTCGGTGCCGGTCGCGCGGGGGGCGGGGCTGGGGCTGCCGAAGCCGTGTCCGCTCGGCTGATGCCCTGTCCGCACGTTCTCTCCTCGCACCACGCGTAATTCCACATCCGAATGCCGGTGCCTGCTCCCGAAGTCCTTCGCGACGGCCGGCCGTTCTACTACAAACGATGGTAGACCGCCGTAATGCGCGAACCGAATCGACCCGGATACGACCGCGCACTAGGCTGGAGTCGCACAAGAGGCCCACGCATCCTCAGGCTCCACGTTCACCCATGTCAGGAGACTTCTGCCCGTGTCGATCACAGACGACATCCACGTCCTCACGCAACCGGTTCATCCCGCCGACTGGACCGAACTGGACACCAAGGCCGTCGACACCATCCGGGTGCTCGCCGCCGATGCAGTGCAGAAGGTGGGCAACGGCCACCCCGGCACGGCCATGAGCCTGGCCCCCCTCGCCTACACCCTGTTCCAGCGCGTCATGCGTCACGACCCCACCGACGCCGACTGGATCGGCCGCGACCGGTTCGTGCTGTCCTGTGGACACTCCAGCCTCACCCTCTACATTCAGCTGTACCTCGCCGGTTACGGGCTGGAACTCGAAGACCTGGAAGCACTGCGCACCTGGGGCTCGAAGACCCCCGGCCACCCCGAGCACGGCCACACCCGCGGCGTCGAGATCACCACCGGGCCGCTGGGTCAGGGTCTGGCCTCCGCCGTCGGCATGGCCATGGCCGCCCGCCGTGAGCGCGGCCTGTTCGATCCCGAGCCCGCGCTCGGCGACAGCCCGTTCGATCACCACATCTACGTGATCGCCTCCGACGGCGACATCGAGGAAGGCGTCACCTCCGAGGCGTCGTCCATCGCCGGTGTGCAGCAGCTCGGCAACCTGACGCTGATCTACGACGACAACAAGATCTCCATCGAGGACGACACCGCCATCGCGCTGTCCGAGGACACCGCCGCCCGCTACGAGGCGTACGGCTGGCACGTGCAGATCGTCGAGGGCGGCGAGAACGTCGTCGCCATCGAGGAGGCCCTGAACAAGGCCCGCGAGGTCACCGACAAGCCGTCGCTGGTCCTGCTCCGCACGATCATCGGCTACCCGGCACCGAACAAGATGAACACGGGCGCAGCGCACGGCGCCGCCCTGGGCGCCGACGAGGTCGCCGCCGTCAAGAAGGCGCTCGGTTTCGATCCGGACAAGACGTTCGAGGTTGCCGACGAGGTCATCGCGCACACGCGCAAGGTCGTCGAGCGCGGTGCGCAGGCGCACAAGGAATGGCAGGCCCAGTACGACGAGTGGGCGCAGCGCGCCCCGGAGGGCAAGAAGCTCCTCGACCGCCTGATCGGACGCGACCTGCCCGCCGGCTGGGCCGACGTGCTGCCGACGTGGGAGCCCGACGCGAAGGGTCTCGCCACCCGGAAGGCGTCCGCCGCCGTCCTGAACGCCGTCGGACCGGTGCTGCCCGAGCTGTGGGGCGGCTCCGCCGACCTCGCGGAGAGCAACAACACCACCATCAAGGGCGCCGACTCGTTCGGTCCCAAGTCCATTTCCACCAGCATGTGGAACGCGGAACCCTACGGTCGCACCCTGCACTTCGGTGTCCGCGAGCACGCCATGGGCTCGATCCTCAACGGCATCGCCCTGCACGGTCCGACCCGCCCCTACGGCGGCACGTTCCTCGTCTTCAGCGACTACATGCGTCCCGCCGTCCGGCTGGCCGCGATCATGAAGACCGCGGTCACCTACGTGTGGACGCACGACTCCATCGGACTCGGCGAGGACGGTCCCACCCACCAGCCGATCGAGCACCTCGCGGCGCTGCGCGCCATCCCCGGCCTGTACGTCGTGCGGCCCGGCGACGCCAACGAGACCGCGCACGCGTGGCGCGCCGTTCTCGAGAAGGGCGCCGACGAGGCCACCCGCGCTCCCGCCGGTCTCGCCCTGACCCGCCAGGACCTGCCGGTCCTCGAGGGCACGAGCTACGAGGGTGTCTCCCGCGGCGGTTACGTCCTCGCCGACGCGTCCGCCGGGGCACCGGAGGTCGTGCTCATCGGCACCGGCTCCGAGCTGCAGCTGGCCGTCGCCGCCCGCGAGGCGCTCGAGGCCGAGGGCATCCCCACCCGGGTCGTGTCCATGCCCTGCGTCGAGTGGTTCGACGCCCAGGACCAGGCCTACCGCGACGGCGTGCTGCCCCCGACCGTCAAGGCGCGGGTCGCCGTCGAGGCCGGCATCTCGATGCCGTGGTACCGCTTCGTCGGTGACGCAGGCGAAATCATCTCCATCGAGCATTTCGGCGCCTCCGCCGACCACAAGACCCTGTTCCGCGAGTTCGGCTTCACCGCCGAAGCCGTCACCGCCGCCGCACAGCGCTCGCTCGCACGCGTGAAGGGATAGAACGCCATGACTCAGAACCCCAACCTCCAGAAGCTCTCCGAAGCCGGCGTCTCGGTGTGGCTCGACGACCTCTCCCGTGACCGCATCGAGTCCGGCAACCTCGCCGAGCTCATCGCGACCAAGAGCATCGTCGGTGTCACCACCAACCCGTCGATCTTCCAGGCCGCGCTCAGCAAGGGCCACGTCTACGACGCACAGGTCCGCGAACTCGCCGAGCGCGGCGCTGACGTCGAGGCCACCATCCGCACGGTGACCACCGACGACGTCCGCGCCGCCTGCGACGTCCTCGCCCCGCAGTTCGAGGCGAGCCACGGCGTCGACGGCCGGGTGTCCATCGAGGTCGACCCGCGCCTGGCCCACGACGCCGACAAGACCGTCGCGCAGGCCGTCGAACTGTGGAAGATCGTCGACCGCCCGAACCTGTTCATCAAGATCCCGGCCACCGAGGCGGGGATCCCGGCGATCGCCAAGGTGCTCGGTGAGGGCATCAGCGTCAACGTCACGCTGATCTTCTCGGTGGAACGCTACGAACTCGTCATGGGCGCCTACCTGGACGGCCTCGAGGCCGCGAAGGCCGCCGGCCACGACGTCTCCCGCATCCATTCGGTGGCCTCGTTCTTCGTCTCCCGCGTCGACACAGAGATCGACAAGCGGCTCGACAAGATCGGCACCCCCGACGCCCTCGCGCTGCGTGGCAAGGCCGGCGTGGCGAACGCCCGCCTCGCGTACGCCGCGTA
The DNA here is from genome assembly GCF_900105905.1 of Rhodococcus koreensis. Classification (GTDB taxonomy): domain Bacteria; phylum Actinomycetota; class Actinomycetes; order Mycobacteriales; family Mycobacteriaceae; genus Rhodococcus_F; species Rhodococcus_F koreensis. Next base: position 1,058,433 of record NZ_FNSV01000005.1, read on the forward strand.
CCAGCAGGTCTTCGAGGTGCAGCCGCGGTTCCAGGGTCTGCTCGCGGCCGGTGCCCGCCCGCAGCGCGCACTGTGGGCGTCGACGGGAGTCAAGAACCCCGACTACCCGGACACCCTGTACGTCGCCGACCTGGTCGCCCCGAACACCGTGAACACGATGCCGGAGAAGACCCTCGACGCGTTCGCCGACCACGGCGAGGTCGCGGGCGACACCGTCTCCGGCACCGCGGTCGCCTCGCAGGAGATCTTCGACCAGCTCACCGCCGTCGGCATCGACCTGCCCGACGTGTTCAAGGTGCTCGAGGACGAGGGCGTCGACAAGTTCGAGGTGTCCTGGAACGAACTCCTGGAGGCCACCGCGGAGCAGCTGCGCGCAGCAGGGCAGAAGAGCTGATACGTGAGCGAGCCCGCAGCGTCAGACGATTGGGTCAATCCACTTCGCGACAGTAGGGACAAGCGCCTACCACGCATCGCCGGGCCGTGTGCGCTGGTGATCTTCGGTGTCACCGGCGACCTGGCCCGGCGCAAGTTGATGCCCGCCATCTACGATCTGGCCAATCGTGGTCTTCTGCCGCCCGGGTTCGCTCTCGTCGGGTTCGCCCGCAGGGATTGGTCGGACGAGGATTTCGGCAAGATCGTCCACGATGCCGTGCGCGACCATTCCCGGACCCCGTTCCGGGAGGACGTGTGGGAGCGGCTGTCGGAGGGCCTGCGTTTCGTCAAGGGCAGCTTCGACGACCCGGCGTCCTTCCAGGAACTGGCGAGCACCCTCGCCACGCTCGAACGCGAACGCGGGACCGGCGGCAATCACGGGTTCTATCTCGCGATTCCGCCGGACGCGTTCCCGGTGGTCCTCAAGCAGCTGTCCGAGGCCGGCCTCGCCCGGTCGAACGACAGCCAGTGGCGCCGGGTGGTCATCGAGAAGCCGTTCGGTCACGACCTCGCGAGCGCACGTGAGCTCAACGCGGTCGTCAACGAGGTCTTCCCCGAGGACACCGTCTTCCGGATCGACCACTACCTCGGCAAGGAAACCGTTCAGAACATCCTGGCGCTGCGCTTCGCCAACCAGTTGTTCGATCCGATCTGGAACGCCCACTACGTGGATCACGTGCAGATCACCATGGCCGAGGACATCGGTCTCGGTGGCCGGGCCGGGTACTACGACGGCATCGGGGCGGCGCGCGACGTCATCCAGAATCACCTGCTGCAACTCCTCGCGTTCACCGCGATGGAGGAGCCGATCAGCTTCGAACCGTCGGAGTTGCAGGCGGAGAAGATCAAGGTGCTCTCCGCCACCACACTCGCGCAGCCGCTTGACGAGACCACCGCGCGTGGCCAGTACGCGGGCGGCTGGCAGGGCGGCACCCGGGTGGTCGGTCTGCTGGAGGAGGACGGCTTCTCGCAGGACTCCACCACGGAGACGTTCGCCGCCATCACCCTCGAGGTCGACACCCGCCGCTGGGCGGGTGTGCCGTTCTACCTCCGCACCGGGAAGCGGCTCGGCCGCCGGGTCACCGAGATCGCCGTGATCTTCAAGCGCGCGCCGCACCTGCCGTTCGATCGGACGATGACCGAGGAACTCGGGCAGAACGCGCTCGTCATCCGGGTGCAGCCGGACGAGGGTGTGACGATGCGCTTCGGATCCAAGGTCCCGGGATCGAGCATGGAGGTCCGCGACGTCAACATGGACTTCAGCTACGGTCAGGCGTTCACCGAATCGTCCCCCGAGGCGTACGAACGCCTCATCCTCGACATGCTGCTCGGTGAACCTTCCCTGTTCCCCGTCAACGCCGAGGTCGAATTGTCTTGGGAGATCCTCGATCCGGCGCTCGCCGCCTGGGCCGCGGAGGGCAAACCGGAACCGTACGAGGCAGGCACGTGGGGTCCCCCGTCCGCGGACGAAATGATGCACCGCACCGGTCGCGAATGGAGAAGGCCGTAGATGATCATCGACATCCCCTCGACCACCACCGGCCAGGTCAACAAGAAGCTGGTGGAGCTCCGGAAGACCGGCGGGGCGGTGACGCTGGGACGGGTTCTCACCCTGGTGGTGTGCACCCGGGACAGCGAGAACTCCGAGGACATCATCGACGCCGCCAACGAGGCGAGCCGGGAGCATCCCTGCCGTGTCATCGTCGTCGCCCGCGGTTCCCGCGACGCCGAGCCCCGGCTGGACGCCCAGATCAGGGTCGGTGGTGACGCCGGCGCCTCGGAGGTGGTGGTGCTCCGCCTGTTCGGCGAACTCGCCGACCACGAGAGCAGCGTGGTCGTGCCGTTCCTGCTCCCCGACACCCCGGTCGTCGTCTGGTGGCCCGAGACCGCTCCCGCCGTCCCCGCGAAGGATCCGGTCGGGAAGCTCGCGATCCGGCGCATCACCGACGCCACGGACCGTGCGGATCCCGCCGCCGAGATCAAGGGCCGCCTCGCCTCCTACACGTCCGGAGACACGGATCTGGCGTGGAGCCGCATCACGATGTGGAGGGGGCTCATCACCTCGGCCGTCGACCAGCCACCGCACTCGCGCATCGAATCGGCAGTGGTGTCGGGGCTCGTGGACGAGCCCGCCGTCGACATGATCGCCGGATGGCTGGCGGGCCGTCTCGATGCGCCCGTCAGCCGCAGGGTCGGACCGCTGTTCGTGACCCTCGAGTTCGCGGACGGCGGCACGCTGACCATCAGCCGCCCGCAGACCGGCACCACCGCGACGTTGTCGCGGACCGGCAAACCGGATGCGCTGGTGGCGCTGGGCAGGCGGGAGACCCGCGACTGCCTGGCCGAAGAACTCCGCAGACTGGACCCCGACGAGGCCTACGAGGCCGCACTCGCCGGGCTGACGAAGGTGACGTATGAGTGACATCCACGTAGAAGTGCACCCCGACACCGCCACGCTGGTGACGAAGGCCGCGGAGCGGTTCGTCGCCACCGTCGTCGCCGCCCAGAAGGACCGCGGGTCGGCGTCGGTGGTCCTCACCGGCGGCGGCACCGGGATCGGGTTGCTCGAGAGGGTCCGGGAGAACCCGGGCGACATCGACTGGCGCGCGATCGACATCTTCTGGGGTGACGAGCGTTTCCTGCCCGCCGGCGATCCGGAGCGCAACGACGTGCAGGCGCGGGCCGCGCTGCTCGACCACGTCGACGTCGATCCCGACCGCGTGCACACCATGCCCGTCGCGGACGGGATCTACGAGAACGACCCGGAGGCGGCCGCCGTCGCGTACGCACAGGTGCTCGGGGCGCACGCCGACGGCAGGCAGGTCCCGGTCTTCGACGTCCACCTGCTCGGCATGGGCGGTGAGGGACACGTCAATTCGCTGTTCCCCGACACCGACGCGGTCCGCGAGGAGCACCGGTTCGTCGTCGCGGTGACGGACTCCCCCAAGCCGCCGCCGGTGCGGGTCACGCTGACCCTGCCCGCCGTCCGGCACGCCGACGAGGTGTGGCTCGTCGTGTCCGGTGACGCCAAGGCCGAGGCCGTGGCCGCGGCGATCGCGGGCGCACCGCCCGTCGAGATCCCGGCGTCCGGGGCGCGCGGACTCTCGGCCACCCGGTGGCTGCTCGACACGTCGGCCGCGTCCCGGCTGCCGAACTGACCCTCGCCGAACTGACCCTCGCCGAACTGAGGCTCTCATCCGACGGGGTCCTCGTCGTCGTCCGCCGGTAACCCGGCGGGCGACCGGGGGTCCCGTTCGACGGGTGTCCGGGTGACCCGGCATTCGGTGACGATCCGGCCGGCCCGACGCGGGCTCGCCGTCCGCGTCCCCCGCCGCCCGATTCCGCCGCGCCAATAGACCGGGTCACCCGCGCATCGCCTCATCCGTCGCCCCACTTCGTCTCGGAAACGTTGTGCTCTTTCCCGTTTTGACGCAGGGACGGACGGTTCGGTTCCCCCGCCCCGGAAGAAAGTTCATGCACTTTCTCGCGGGGCGCGGGAACCGCCCTCGCTACCCGCTGTTGCGCAGTGCGGTCGCCAGCCCGTTCATCGTGAGCTGGATGCCGCGGCGCGTCTGATCACTGTCGTCCCCGGCCCGGTAGCGGCGCAGCAGTTCCACCTGTAGGTGGTTGAGCGGCTCGAGGTACGGGAACCGGTTGTGCACCGACCGCTCCAGACCGGGATTGTCCGCGAACAGCGTGTCGTTCCCGGTCACGGCCTTGTACATCCGGATGGTCCGCTCGTGCTCCTCGGCGATCTTGCCGAACACCCGTCGCCGCAGTTCCTCGTCGGGGACGAGTTCCGCGTAGCGGGCGGCGAGACCCATGTCGGACTTCGACATCACCATCGCCAGGTTCGACAGTACGGTCCGGAAGAACGGCCACGTCTCGTAGAGGCGGGACAGCATCGCCACCCGTTCGGGGTCGCCCTGCGTCCATTCCTCGAACGCGGCGCCGGTGCCGTACCACCCGGGCAGCATGACCCGGGACTGACTCCACGACAGCACCCACGGGATGGCCCGCAGGTCGGAGATGGACGTGGTCTGCTTGCGGGAGGCCGGACGGCTGCCGATGTTGAGCGCCCCGATCTCCGCGACCGGCGTCGACATCTCGAAGTACTCCACGAATCCGGGTGTCTCGTGCACCAATTCGCCGTAGGCGCGGCGGGCCAGCGCGGCGAGTTCGTCGAGGATGCGGTACGCCGGTTCGGCGTCGTCGCCGAGGCCCTCGACATCGAGCAGGGTGGCCTCGAGGGTAGCGGCGAGCAGCGTTTCGAGATTGCGTTGCGCGAGGCGGGGTTCCGCGTACTTGGCGGCGATCACCTCGCCCTGTTCGGTGATCCGCAGCGATCCGGCCACCGCGCCGGGCGGCTGCGCGAGGATCGCCTCGTAGCTGGGTCCGCCGCCGCGGCCCACGGTGCCGCCGCGACCGTGGAAGAGCCGCAACCGGATTCCCGTCTTGCGGGCCGCATCGACCAGGTCGAGTTCGGCGCGGTACAGCGCCCAGTTGGCCGCCAGGTAGCCGCCGTCCTTGTTGGAGTCGGAGTACCCGAGCATCACTTCCTGGGCGTCGCCGCGCACCGACACCAGGGCCCGGTAGATCGGGACCTCCAGGGTGGCCTCGAGGGTGGCGGCGCCCTGCTGCAGGTCTTCGATCGTCTCGAACAGCGGCACGATGCCCACCGGGCAGGACGGCGCCTCCCCCGACCCGGGATCGAGGATGCCGACCTCCTTCAGCAGGACCGCAGCCTCGAGCATGTCGCTGACGGAGGTGCACATGCTGATGATGTAGTTGGGCACCGCGCCCGCACCGAGGGTCCGCACCGCGTCGGCGCCGGCCTGGAGAATGGCGAGTTCCTTCGCCGTCAGTTCGCTGAACTCGGCGTTCGCCGTGGTCAGGGGGCGCCGGGTGGACAGTTCCGCCGACAGCAATTCCACCCGCTCGTCCTCGGACAGCGACGAGTAGTCGGCGTGCACCCCCGCCCACGCCAGCAGTTCGGCGACGACGGTCTCGTGCACGTCCGAGTTCTGCCGCATGTCGAGGCCGGAGAGGTGGAAACCGAACACCTCCACCGAGTCCCGCAACGTCGCCAGTCCGTCGTCGGCGATCGTGCCGTCGCCGCCGCGCCGCAGGGAGTCGTCGACGACGTCGAGTTCGCCGAGCATCTGCCGCGGCGTGTCGTAGGGTGCGAGCCCGAGGTCGAGCCCGTGATCCGGCGCCGCCCCGAGGATGCGGTGCGCCGTGGCCGTGAGCCGCCCCCGGATGCCCCGCACCGCGCGCCGGTACGGCTCGTCGGCGCGGAACGGTGAATCGTCCTGGGACGCCGCGGCCAGGAGGTCGAGGGCGGGCGTCACGGTGACGAGACGGGCCGACATGGACAGTTCCCGCTCGAGTGTCTCGAGTTGCCCGAGATGATGCTCGAGCGCGGTGGCCGCGGCCTGGGTCGTGGCCTGACGGACCACCTCGTCGGTGACGTAGGGATTGCCGTCGCGGTCCCCGCCGATCCACGATCCGGGACGCAGGATCGGTTCCCGGCCCAGATCGGCGTCCGGCCACCGCGACTGCAGGGCACTGCGCAGTTCGGCGTTGATCTTCGGGACGACCTCGAACAGCGCCGCGTCGTAGTACCGCAGCCCGACCTCGATCTCGTCCTGGATCCGCAACCGCGACAACCGGATCAGCGCGGTCTGCCACAGGGTGAGGATCTGCCGCCGCAACCGGACGTCGACGTCCGCCGTCTCGGATTCGGTCAGGGCGGTGCGTTCGCGGTACCGCATCAGTTCGGTGATCCGCGTCTGGGTCTCGAACACCGTGCGGCGACGGGTCTCGGTGGGATGCGCGGTGATGACCGGCGACACGAGCGCCCCGCGCAACGCGTCCGCGACGACGTCGCTGCCCAGATGAGCGGCGTCGAGCTTGGCGAACGTGGCGGTCAGGGTGCTGTCGGGCGCGGGTTCACCGGCGGCGACGTGGACGGCGCGCCGGCGTTCGCGGTGGTTGTCCTCGGCGAGGTTGGCCAGCAGGGCGAAGTGGCTGAAGGCCCGGATGACGGGAATGGCGTCGCTCGTGGACACCTCGGTGAACATGTCGGCCAGATCGGCGCGGTCGATCTCGGAACGACGAACCCGGAACGATTCGACCCTGGCCTTCTCGACGAGGTCGAAGACGCCGTCTCCGGCCTGCTCCCGCACTATCTGACCGAGGATGCCGCCCAGGAGCCGAATGTCTTCGCGGAGTGGTTCAGTGGCCTCACGTGGGGTTTCGATCATGCATCCAGTATCGACCGGTGACGGCCCCTCTGCATGATGAAGCGGATCAGCCGAACTTGATCTCCAGACCGATACCGATGATGGCGATGAACCAGATCAGACCGGTGAAGATGGTGAGCCGGTCGAGGTTCTTCTCGACCACGGTGGAACCGGACAGGCTGGACTGGACGCCGCCGCCGAACAGGCTGGACAGACCGCCGCCCTTACCGCGGTGCAGCAGCACCAGCAGAATCAGCAGCAAGCTGGTGATCACCAGCAAGATATCCAGGAACAGTTCCATGTCTGTCTACGTCCACCCATCCAGTAGGAACAACTACGACCTCGTACACCCTACAGGCGCTCCGCGCCCGTGCGCCTTTCCGGTACCCACCGCTGCCGGAAAGGCGCACGAGCGCCGAAGGCGCCTTACGGCAGAGGTCCGCCCGCGGCGATCGCCGACAGGGTGGCGAACTCGTCGGCCTTCAGTGACGCGCCGCCCACGAGGGCGCCGTCCACATCCGTCTGACCGACGATCTCGCCGACGTTCTTCGCGTTGACGCTGCCGCCGTACAGAACACGGACACCGGACGCGACGTCCGGCGAGGCCAGCTCGCCGAGCGTGGCGCGGATCGCGGCGCAGACTTCCTGCGCGTCCGCGGCACTGGCCACCCGGCCGGTGCCGATGGCCCACACCGGCTCGTACGCGATGACGACCTTGGCGACGTCCTCGGCGGACAGTCCGGCGAGGGAGCCCCGCAACTGCTCGACGTTGTAGGCCACGTGCTCGCCTGCCTCGCGGATATCGAGGCCCTCACCGATGCAGACGATCGGGGTGAGCCCGTTCTTCAGCGCGGCCTTGGTCTTGGCCAGCACGGTGTCGTTGTCCTCACCGTGCAGGGTCCGGCGCTCCGAGTGCCCGACGACGACGAACGTGCAGCCCAGCTTGGCCAGCATGGATCCGCTGATCTCGCCGGTGTACGCGCCCGAATCCTGGGCCGACACGTCCTGCGCACCGTAGGTGAGCAGGAGCTTGTCGCCCTCGACGAGGGTCTGCACGCTGCGGATGTCGGTGAACGGCGGGATCACCGTCACGTCGACCTTGTCGAAGTACTTCGCCGGGAGCGAGAAGGCGATCTTCTGTACCAGCGCGATGGCCTCGAGGTGGTTCAGATTCATCTTCCAGTTGCCGGCGATCAGCGGCTTCCGTGCCATGCCTCAGCCCTCCAGAACTGCGATGCCGGGGAGTTCCTTGCCCTCGAGGTACTCGAGGGAGGCGCCGCCACCGGTGGAGATGTGCGAGAACCCGTCCTCGGGCAGACCGAGCTGGCGCACCGCCGCGGCGGAGTCACCGCCACCGACGACGCTGTACGCGCCCTTGCCGGTGGCCTCGATGATCGCCTCGGCGACACCCTTGGTGCCCGCGGCGAACTTCTCGAACTCGAACACGCCCATCGGGCCGTTCCAGAACACGGTCTTCGCGCTGGTCAGGATCGCCGCGAACCGGCGAACCGACTGCGGTCCGATGTCGAGTCCCATCCAGCCGTCCGGGATCTCGAGCACCGAGACGATCTTCGACTCGGCGTCGGCCGAGAACGAATCGGCGATGACCACGTCCTGCGGGATGTGGATCACGTCGGCGTACTGCTCGAGCAGCGCCTTGCACGTGTCGATCATCGACTCCTCGCACAGCGAGTTGCCGACCGAGACGCCCTGCGCCGCGAGGAACGTGTAGTACATGCCGCCGCCGATGACGAGGGTGTCGACCTTGGGGGCCAGCGCCTCGATCACCGCGAGCTTGTCCGACACCTTGGATCCACCGAGCACGACCGCGTACGGCCGCTCGGGCTCCTCGGTGAGCTTGCCGAGCACCTCGATCTCGGCGTCGACGAGCTTGCCCGCGTAGTGCGGGAGCAGCTTGGCGACCTCGTACACCGACGCCTGCGCGCGGTGCACGACACCGAACCCGTCGGACACGAACGCACCGTCGTCGCCGACGAGTTCGACCAGAGCCTTGGCGAGCTTCGTCCGCTCGGCCTCGTCCTTGCTGGTCTCCCGCGGGTCGAAGCGGATGTTCTCCAGCAGGAGGACGTCGCCGTCGGTGAGTCCCTCCGCGCGTGCCAGTGCGTCCTGGCCGACGACGTCGCCGGCGAGCTGGACGTTGCGCCCCAGCACCTCGGCGAGCTTCACCGCCACCGGTGCGAGGGAGTACTGCGGGTCGGGTTCGCCCTTGGGGCGACCCAGATGGGCGGTGACGATGACCTTGGCGCCCGCCTCCGCCAACGCCTTCAGCGTCGGCGCGGAAGCGAGGATGCGCCCGGGATCTGTGATCCGGTCACCGTCGAGCGGAACGTTGAGGTCGGAGCGCACCAGCACGGCACGCCCTTCGACCCCAGCGTTCAGCAGATCGTCGAGAGTCTGAACTGCCACTGTTATACCGGACCTTCGCTCAGAGAGACTTGGCGACGAGACCGATGAGGTCGGCCAGACGGTTGGAGTAACCCCACTCGTTGTCGTACCAGGACACGATCTTGGCCTGATCCTCGATGACCTTGGTGAGGCCGGAGTCGAAAATCGAGCTGTGCGGGTCGGTGACGATGTCGGACGACACGATCGGGGCGTCCGTGTACTTCAGGATGCCCTTGAGCGGTCCCTCGGCGGCAGCCTTCATCGCGGCGTTGATGTCCTCGACGCTGGCCGACTTCCGCAGGTTCGCGGTGAGGTCGGTGACCGAACCCGTGGGGATCGGGACGCGCAGCGCGTAGCCGTCCAGCTTGCCGAGCAGCTGCGGGAGGACCAGGCCGATGGCCTTGGCGGCACCGGTTCCGGTGGGGACCACGTTCAGCGCGGCGGCGCGGGCGCGACGCAGGTCGCTGTGCGGGCCGTCCTGCAGGTTCTGGTCCTGGGTGTACGCGTGGACCGTCGTCATGAGGCCCTTGACGATACCGAACTCGTCGTCGAGCACCTTGGCGATGGGACCGAGGCAGTTCGTGGTGCAGGAGGCGTTGGAGATGATGTTCTGGCTGCCGTCGTACTTGTCGTCGTTGACGCCCATCACGATGGTGATGTCCTCGCCCTTGGCCGGGGCGGAGATGATGACCTTCTTGGCGCCGGCCTCGAGGTGGCCCTTCGCCTTGGCTGCGTCGGTGAAGATGCCGGTGGACTCGACGACGACGTCGACGCCCAGGTCGCCCCAGGGAAGCGCCGCGGGGCCTTCCTTGATGGCGAGCGCCTTGATCTTCTGGCTTCCGACGACGATGGTGTCTTCACCCTCGAGCGAGACGTCGTGCGGGAGACGACCAAGGATGGAGTCGTACTTCAGGAGATGCGCCAGCGAAGCGTTGTCCGTGAGGTCGTTGACCGCCACAATCTCGATGTCGGTGGTTCCGAGCGCCTTCTGCGCATCCACCGCCCTGAAGAAGTTACGCCCGATACGGCCGAAACCGTTTACGCCTACCCGGACAGTCACAATCTGCTCCTTTGCGCATGATTCTGGTTGTGCAGCTCTGCTCCCGCGCCGCTACGACACCACCGACGGGTGGCCGGCGCGGGTTTCATCGGTCGATGTGGTTCTTACCCTAGTGCGCGAGCCACGCGCGCGCGCAGTCACCTCGGGGCGCCCTCCGCCGGGCCGCCCCGACCGGAACGAACGGGACGCTCGTTCGATCTGACGCGACGAGCGTCCCGTTCGTCCGGTCAGGCGTCGTCGAGAAGGTCTGCGGTGACGGCCGACTCGGTGTCCGGGATGCCGGTCTCCTTCGCCTTGCGGTCCGCCATCGACAGCAGTCGCCGGATGCGGCCTGCCACGGCGTCCTTCGTCATCGGCGGGTCAGCGAGTTGGCCGAGTTCCTCGAGGGACGCCTGCCGGTGCTCCACCCGCAGGTGCCCCGCGGCCGCCAGGTGGTCGGGGACCTCGTCACCGAGGATGTCGAGGGCCCGCTCGACGCGTGCCGCGGCCGCGACCGCGGCACGCGCGGAGCGGCGCAGGTTGGCGTCGTCGAAGTTGGCGAGCCGGTTGGCGGTGGCACGGACCTCCCGGCGCATGCGCCGTTCCTCCCACACGAGGCGGGTGTCCTGGGCTCCCATCCGGGTGAGCAGCGCGCCGATGGCCTCGCCGTCGCGGATCACGACGCGGTCGGTGCCGCGGACCTCGCGGGCCTTCGCGGAGATGCCCAGCCTGCGCGCCGCCCCGACGAGGGCGAGCGCCGCTTCCGGGCCGGGGCAGGAAACCTCGAGCGCCGACGAGCGTCCCGGCTCGGTCAGTGAACCGTGCGCCAGGAACGCACCGCGCCACGCGGCTTCCGCGTCGGCGACGCTACCGCCGACGACCTGCGCGGGAAGCCCACGCACGGGGCGTCCCCGCAGGTCCAGCAGCCCGGTCTGGCGGGCGAGGGCCTCCCCCTCCTTCGCGACCCGCACGATGTACCGGGACGACTTGCGCAGCCCGCCCGCGCTGAGGACGTGGACGTCGGCGCTGTAGGTGAACAGGTCGAAGATCTCGCGCCGCAACCGGCGGGCCGTGGACCCCAGATCCACTTCCGCCTCGACCACGACCCGGCCGCCGACGATGTGCAATCCCCCGGCGAACCGCAGCAGCGACGAGACCTCGGCCTTCCGGCAACTCACGTGAGTGACGACGAGACGACTGAGTTCGTCTTTGACCTCTGCTGTCATTGCCACGAAGCGCTCTCCCTTTCCTCTGGTGTCTCGGCCGCTTCGCTCCCCCGAGACCCCGCATCGGGGTCGCTCCAGAGCTGTTCGAGAACGGACGCAAGTTTTCCTGCATGGTGCGTGTGGGTGCCGTGCTCGGACACGTCGGCGTAGACGACGCGTGCCCGGAACTGTCCGGCGGCGCGGGCGAGGTGCTCGCGCTCGCGCCCCGGTGGAACCGAACCCGAATCGACGACGACGAAGTCGACGGTGAGTTCGGGTGCGTGTTGGGACAGTACGTGCAGATGACGCTCGGTGGAGAATCCCGCGGTCTCGCCGGGTTCCGGAGCCAGGTTGAGTACCAGCACCTTCCGCGCGGGGGTGGCGATCAGCGTGTCGAGGAGTTCGGGCACGAGAACGTGCGGGATGACACTGGAGAACCACGACCCGGGGCCGAGGACGACCATGTCGGCGACGTCGATCGCCCGGACCGCGTCCGGGCAGGCGGGCGGATTCGCCGGCAGCAACCGCACGCGGCGCACCTTGCCGGGGGTGGTCGCGACCGCGACCTGACCGCGGATGCAGCGGCTGACCCGGGGGTCCGCCTCGAGGCCCTGCACGTCGGCCTCGATGTCCAGGGCGATCGGCGACATCGGCAGCACCCGCCCGTCGATCCGCAGCAGCCGGGCGAGTTCGTCGAGCGCGGCGACGGGGTCGCCGAGCACCTCGGTGAGACCGGCGAGGATGAGATTGCCCACCGAGTGTCCGGCGAGGGCGCCGATTCCGCCGAATCGGTGCTGGATGGTGTCGGTCCAGTCCTGCACCTCGGGGTCGTCCGCGGCGAGCGCGGCGAGCGCCATCCGCAGATCCCCGGGCGGGATGACGCCGAGTTCGGCGCGCAGCCGTCCCGAGGATCCGCCGTCGTCCGCGACGGTGACGACGGCGGTCACGTCACGGCTGAGCCTGCGGGCGGCGCTGAGGGTGGCGAACAGCCCGTGGCCCCCGCCGAGCGCGACGATCGCGGGCGCCTGGCGCACCGGCCTCATTCGCGCCCCAGATCACGATGGACGACACGCACGTTCAGCCCGGAGTCCTTTCCGAGCCGGCCCGCCAGGGCCTCCGACATCGCGACGCTGCGATGTTTCCCCCCGGTGCATCCCACCGCGATGGTCATGTAGCGCTTCCCCTCCCGACGATATCCGGCGATCGTCAGATCCAGCAGGTGGTGGTACGTGGCGAGATAGTCGTCCGCACCGTCCTGCGACAACACGTAGTCCCGCACGTCCGCGTTCTGCCCGGTGTGCGGACGCAACTCGGGGATCCAGTGCGGGTTGGGCAGGAACCGGACGTCGCAGACGAGATCGGCGTCCATCGGAAGACCGTACTTGAAACCGAACGACTGGACTGTTACCTGCATGGTGCGGTTCTCGGCGTCGCCGAACGCGTCCTCGATCTTCTGCCGCAACTGGTGCGCGGCGAGGGACGACGTGTCGATCACCAGATCCGCGGCGGCCTTCACCTTCGCGAGCTGGTCGCGCTCGGCGGCGATGCCCTCCGACAGGGTGCCCTCGGCGCCCCCGCCGGACAGCGGGTGACTGCGGCGGACCTGTTCGAATCGGCGGACCAGGACCTCGTCCGACGCGTCGAGGTACAGCACCCGCGTGTGCACGGGCTTGCTCTCCAGTTCGGTGAGGACCCAGCCGAGGTCGCCGGTGAACAACCGGCTGCGCACGTCGATGACGACGGCGAGCCGCTCGAGCCGCGAATCGGATTCCAGGCTCAGATCCACCATCCGGGAGATCAGTTCCGGGGGAAGGTTGTCCGCGACGTACCACCCGAGGTCCTCGAGGACCTTCGCCGCCGTCTGCAGACCCGCCCCGGAGAGCCCGGTGACGAGAAGGAAGTCCATCGGCCGAACCGTGGGCGGACGGTCGCTCTGCGCGTGCTGCTCGTTCACTCGACACCTGTCCGTTGCGATGCGCTCTGTGCTGCCGGGCCGTGCTGTCCTACCGGTTCGCGGGGTAGGTCCGCGCCGTTGCGTTCTGCCGTGCCCGGCCCGTTCCGATCTGCTTCATCATCCCCCACTCCCACGACGTCCGCAGACGGTTCCTCCGCTCCGAGAGCGGTGAGTACCGCCTTCGCCGTGGCCGTTCCGATGCCGGGCACGGCGGTGATCTCCTCGACGGAGGCCTGTTTGAGTTTGGCGACGGAGCCGAAGTGCGTCACCAGGGCCTTGCGGCGGGTGTCGCCGAGACCGCGGACCGAGTCGAGTGCGGAGGCCGTCATCCGGCGGGACCGTTTGCTGCGGTGGAACGTGATCGCGAAGCGGTGCGCCTCGTCCCGCACCCGCTGCAGCAGGTACAGCGACTCGCTGGTGCGCGGGAGGATCACCGGGTCCTCCTCCCCCGGCACCCACACCTCCTCGAGCCGCTTGGCCAGCCCGATCACGGCGACGTCGGTGATGCCCAGTTCGTCGAGCACCGCCGAGGCCGCGGCCACCTGCGGGGCGCCGCCGTCGACGACGAACAGGTTCGGTGGGTACGCGAACCGCCGCGGCCTGCCGGTCTGCGGGTCGATCGCCGCCTCGGGGGCGAGGTCGCCGCCGTCGCCGCCGGACACCTGGTCGGCGTCCGTCCCGGCCGCTTCCGCGCGCAGCACCCCGACGTCACGGTTGTGCCGGAGGAACCGGCGCCGGGTCACCTCGGCGATGCTGGCGACGTCGTCCGAGCGGCCGTCGCCGGCGGCCTCCTTGATGGCGTAGTGCCGGTAGTCGGACTTGCGCGGCAGCCCGTCCTCGAAGACGACGAGGGAGGCCACCACGTCGGTGCCCTGCACGTGGCTGATGTCGACGCACTCGATGCGCAGCGGCGCCGAATCCAGGTCGAGGGCCTCCTGGATGCCCTGCAGGGCCGCCGACCGCGACGTGAAGTCTCCGGCGCGGCGCAGCTTGTGCTGTTGCAGCGCCTCCATCGCGTTGCGTTGCACGGTCTCGGCGAGCGCCTTCTTGTCGCCGCGCTGGGGCACCCGGAGACGGACGGCGGAACCGCGGAGACCGCTGAGCCATTCCTGCACCTGCTCGGCGTCCGGCGGCAGCACCGGCACCAGCACCTCCCGCGGCACCCCGCCGCTGCCCGCCTCCTGGTCGGCCGCGCCCGACAGCGCCGCCTGCTCGCCGTAGAACTGGGTGAGGAACTGCTCGACGAGCAACGGCAGGTCCGAGCCCGCCTCGGAATCGACGCTGGCCCAGTCGATGACGTCGCCGGCCTTCTCGACCACCCAGCCGCGCTGCCCGCGGACGCGGCCGCCCCGGACGTGGAACACCTGGACCGCGGCCTCGAGTTCGTCGGTCGCGAATGCGGCGACGTCGGCGTCGGTGCCGTCGCCGAGCACGACGGCCTGCTTCTCGAGCGCCCGCCGCAACGCGCCCACGTCGTCGCGCAGTCGCGCCGCCGTCTCGAAGTCGAGTTCCTCGGACGCCTGCTGCATCCGGGCCTCGAGCTGCCGGACCAGCTTGTCGGTGCGCCCCGACAGGAAGTCGCAGAAGTCCTCGACGATCTTGCGGTGTTCGGCCGCGGACACGCGTCCGACGCACGGCGCGGAGCACTTGTCGATGTAGCCGAGCAGGCAGGGCCGGCCGATCTGGTTGTGCCGCTTGAACACCCCTGCCGAGCAGGTGCGGGCGGGGAACACCCGCAGCAGCAGGTCGAGGGTTTCGCGGATGGCCCACGCGTGCGAGTAGGGGCCGAAGTAGCGGACACCCTTGCGCCGCGGGCCGCGGTAGACGAACAGCCGCGGGTACTCCTCGTTCAGGGTGACCGCGAGAACCGGGTACGTCTTGTCGTCGCGGTAGCGGACGTTGAACCGGGGATCGAATTCCTTGATCCAGTTGTATTCGAGCTGAAGCGCCTCGACCTCGGTGCTCACCACGGTCCACTCGACGCTGCCGGCCGTGGTCACCATCTGGCGGGTGCGCGGGTGCAGCGTCGAGACGTCGGCGAAATAGGAATTCAGCCGTGATCGAAGACTCTTCGCCTTCCCGACATAGATGACCCGGCCGTGCGGATCGCGGAACTTGTACACCCCAGGGTCGACCGGAATCGTTCCGGTCGCGGGGCGATATGTCGAAGGATCGGGCACCCCTCCACGTTAGTCGGCGCCACCGACCAACCCCGCATCCGCGGCGTCGCGGAGGGGTGGCCGCCGGTCAGGACGGCGCGTACTCCGACGCGAGCGCGCGGAACCGGTCGACGGCGTCCACGGCGTACTCGCGATCGTTCGACTGGATGGCCATCACGGCCAGGTACTCGTCGTCGGGCAGCTCGATCCGGGCCCACGCCGCGCCGTCCGGGAAGGACAGCCCCTCGTACAGGTCCCAGTCGACGATCCGCTCACCGAGCACGTTGCGCACGCCGATGCCGCGGGGCCCGATGCGCACCCGCGGGCGGGTCAGCAGCAGGACGGCGGCCGCGAAGAGGCAGCCGATGCCCGCGAACGCCAACTGGTCGGCGAGCCGGAAGTACACGCCCGTCGAATCGCCGCGCAACAGGATCGCGAACGTCACGTGCACGACCACGAGCAGGACCGCCACCCCGATCGCGTAGCGGCGGGACTTGCGTGGCTTCGCGACGAGAGTCCACTCGGATTCGGGGGTGGTCACGGGCGGATCCGGATCATGCGAAGGACTCCTCGGCCCGGCGCAGCCGCGCCAACGTGACGGCGGTGTCGAGTGCGGCCGCGCATGCCTGCCCGCCCTTGTCCTCGACGGCTCCGGGCAGGCCGCTGCGGTCGACGGCCTGCTGCTCGGTGTCCGTGGTGAGCACACCGTTCCCGACCGGGGTGCTCTCGTCCAGCGAGACCCGGGTCAGACCGGCCGTGACGGCGTCGCAGACGTATTCGAAGTGCGGGGTCCCGCCGCGGATCACGACACCGAGCGCGACGACGGCGTCGTGGCTGCGGGCGAGCGCCTGCGCGACCACGGGCAGTTCGATGGCGCCCGCGACGCGGACCAGCGTCACGTTCTTCACGTTCGCCTCGGCGGCCACCCGCTGCGCGCCGGCGATCAGCGCCTCCGAGATCTCGGCGTGCCAGCTGCCTGCGACGATGGCGAGCCGGAGGTCGCCGGCCTCCCCGAGTTGCAGCTCCGGCAGTCCCTCGCCGCTCACAGCATCTCCCCCGCTTCGAAGTCGTCGAGCCCGATCAGGTCGTGGCCCATGCGGTCGCGCTTGGTGCGCAGGTACGTCAGGTTCTCGGCGTTCGCCCGCAGCGGCATGGACACCCGCTCGGTGATCTGCAGCCCGTAGCCGTCGAGTCCGACGCGCTTGGCCGGGTTGTTGGTGAGCAGCCGCATCGAGGAGATGCCCAGGTCGACCAGGATCTGAGCGCCGATGCCGTAGTCGCGGGCGTCGGCGGGCAGGCCGAGCTCGAGGTTGGCGTCGACGGTGTCCGAGCCGGCGTCCTGCAGCTGGTAGGCCTGCAGCTTGTGCATCAGGCCGATGCCGCGGCCCTCGTGCCCGCGCATGTACAGGACCACCCCGCGGCCCTCCTGCGCGACCATGTCCAGGGCGGCGTCGAGCTGGGGACCGCAGTCGCAGCGCAGCGAACCGAACACGTCGCCGGTGAGGCACTCGGAGTGCACGCGCACCAGCACGTCGCTGCCGTCGCCGTCCGGGCCGGGCAGGTCGCCGCGGACCAGGGCCACGTGCTCGACGTCGTCGTAGATGCTCCGGTACCCGACGGCGGTGAACTCGCCGTGCCGGGTGGGGATGCGCGCGGACGCGACCCGCTCCACGTGCTTCTCGTGCTTGCGGCGCCACGCGATCAGGTCGGCGATGGAGATCAGCGCGAGGTTGTGGTCGTCGGCGAAGACCCGCAGCTCGTCGGTCTGGGCCATGTGGCCCTCGTCCTTCTGGCTGACGATCTCGCAGATCACGCCTGCGGGACGCAGGTCGGCCATCCGGGCGAGGTCGACGGCGGCCTCGGTGTGACCGGGACGGCGCAGCACGCCGCCCTCTTTGGCCCGCAGCGGCACGACGTGGCCGGGGCGGGTGAAGTCCTGGGCGCCGCTGGCCGGGTCGGCCAGCAACCGCATGGTGGCGGCGCGGTCGGACGCGGAGATGCCGGTGCCGATGCCCTCGCGGGCGTCGACGGTCACGGTGTACGCGGTGCCGTGCTTGTCCTGGTTGGTGGCGTACATGGGGGGCAGGCCGAGGCGGTCGCAGTCGGCGCCGTCGAGCGGCACACAGAGGTAGCCGGAGGTGTATCGAACCATGAAGGCAACCAACTCGGGGGTGGCTTTCTCCGCGGCGAAGATGAGGTCTCCCTCGTTCTCGCGGTCTTCGTCGTCGACGACGACGACAGCCTTGCCTGCGGCGATATCCGCAACGGCGCGCTCGATAGTGTCGAACCTGGTCACGTGCTCGGTCTCCAAAGTCTTGACTGACGCATCTTCGAATACAACGGATGCATCCGTGGGATGCTCCTCAACAGTACGACTCAGCGGCCGGCCGCTTGCAGCCGCTCCACATACTTCGCGATCACGTCGACCTCGAGGTTGACGGGCGTCCCGACGGACGCCGCCCCGAGCGTGGTCAGTTGCAGCGTGGTCGGGATGAGCGAGATCTCGAAGTATTCGGCGCCGCGTTCCCCGCCGAGCGCCGACACCGTCAGCGACACACCGTCGACCGTGATCGAACCCTTCTCCACGACGTACCGGGAGATGGCGTCCGGAAGGGCGATGCGCACGACCTCCCAGTTCTCGGACGGGCTGCGGCTGATGATGTGCCCGGTGCCGTCGACGTGGCCCTGGACGAGGTGGCCGCCGAGGCGGCTGTTCAGCGCCGCGGCCCGCTCCAGGTTGACGCGGCTGCCCACGTCGATCTTCTCCAGACTCGACCGGTTCAGCGTCTCCTGCATGACGTCCGCGGTGAAGGAGCCGTCGGCGAGCACCTCGACGACGGTCAGGCACACACCGTTCACCGCGATCGAATCGCCATGCGACGCATCGGAAGTCACGACCGGACCACGCACGGTGAACCGTGCGGCATCGGCCAGTTCCTCCTTGGCGACGATCTCACCCAACTCTTCGACGATCCCGGTGAACACTGTGGCTTCTCCTACGTTCGGTGACTGTCAGGGTTTTCGGACACTGCTGGAACCAGACTCAACAACAGATCGGGGCCGATTGTTTCGACCGACTCGTGCCGGAACCGCAGGGCGCCGTCGATCGTCTGCACACCCGCCTCCGACACCGCGGACGCACCCGCACCGAGGACCAGCGGGGCGAGGTACGCCTGGATGCGGTCGACCCGGCCCGCGGCGAGGAACGCGCCCGCCAGCCGGGGCCCGCCCTCGAGCAGCACGTCGGTGTAGTCGGCGAGCGCGGCGAGGACCTCGTCCACGTCCCGGGTGCGCAGCACCAGCGTGGGCGCCGAGTCGTCGAGGACGCGGGCGCCGGGCGGGATGTCGCCGAGTCCGACGACGACGCGCACCGGCTGGTGCGCCGCGAGCGACCCGTCGGGCGTCCGGGCCGTCAGGCGCGGGTCGTCGGCCAGCACCGTCCCCGTCCCGACCACGATCGCATCGAGTTTCGCGCGGTCGGCGTGCACGCGTTCGCGCGCCTCGGGGCCGGTGATCCACTGACTGGTGCCGTCGGCGGCCGCGCTGCGCCCGTCCAGTGTGGCCGCGTACTTCCAGGTCACGTGCGGTCGTCCGGTGCGCTGCCGGTGCAGCCAGGCCCGGAGCGGGCCGCGTTCGACGTCCTGCGCGCGCAGACCGGACGTCACTTCGACGCCCGCGGAGACGAGGGTCTCGGCGCCGCCCGCGGCCTCCGGGTTCGGGTCGCCCACCGCGTAGTGCACGGCGACCACACCGGCGTCGAGGAGCGCCCGCGAGCACGGCCCGGTGCGGCCGTGGTGGTTGCACGGTTCCAACGTGACGACGGCGGTGCCGCCGCGGGCGGCGTCCCCCGCCTCCCGCAGCGCGACGACCTCCGCGTGGGGGCCGCCCGGCGGCTGCGTCATCCCGACGCCGGCGATGCGCCCGGCGGCGTCGAGGACCACCGCGCCGACCGCCGGGTTCGGGCTGGTGAATCCGCGCGCCGACTCCGCGGCGCCGATCGCGATCTGCATCGCGGCGTCGAGGTCCGCAGCCGAATTCTCGTGCCGCACGTGGGGGTTCACGATGTGCCGGGTGCCGCTACCGCGACAGGCTCAGGTGCGGCGACGCCTTCGCGGCGCTGGCCCGCAGCGCGCGCACGGCCTCCGCGGGATCGCTCGTGCCGTAGACGGCGGAGCCGGCGACGAAGCAGTCGACGCCGGCCTCGGCGGCGGCCTCGACGGTGTCGGCGTTGATGCCGCCGTCGATCTCCACGACCAGCCGCAGCTCACCCGAGTCGACGAGGCGGCGGACGGCCTTCGCCTTCGACAGGACCTCCGGGATGAACGACTGACCACCGAAGCCGGGTTCGACGCTCATGACGAGGAGTGTGTCGAAGTCCTTCAGGATTTCCAGGTACGGCTCGATCGGCGTGCCGGGCTTGACGCTGAGGCCGGCCTTGGCGCCTGCGGCGCGGATGTCCCGGGCGACGGACCGGGGGTCGTCGGTCGCCTCGGCGTGGAACGTGACGTTGTGCGCGCCGGCCTCCGCGTAGGGCGGCGCCCAGCGGCCGGGGTCGTCGATCATGAGGTGGCAGTCGAGCGGGATGTCCGTCGCCGCGAGGAGACTCGTCACGACGGGGAGGCCGAGGGTCAGGTTGGGCACGAAATGCGCGTCCATCACGTCGACGTGCAGCCAGTCGGCACCGGCGACCGCGTCCGCCTCCTCGGCGAGACGCGCGAAATCGGCAGACAGAATGGACGGTGCGATCATCGGGGTTGCCACGCGCCGAAGTTTAGTCGTACGCGTGTGAGGGCCGGGTCACGCGGTCCATACTGGGCGCATGCCGACCTGGACGGACGTCGTGGCGATCGGTGCGTCTCTGCCGGAGGTGCAGGAGAGCACCTCGTACAACACCCCGGCACTGAAGGTGGCGGGCAAGTTGCTCGCCCGGTTGCGGGCCGAGTCGGACGGCGGCCTGGTGGTGATGTGCGACCTCGACGAGAAGGCGGCCCTGCTCGCCGAGGGCGCGCCGTTCTACACCACCGCGCACTACGACGGCCACGGTTCGATCCTCGTGGACCTCGAGAACATCGACGTCCCGCAGCTGACCGAGTTGCTCCGGGACGCCTGGCGGATCAAGGCCCCGGCGAAGCTGCGCAAGCAGTTCGACCAGATCTGACGGGTCGGCGCCCGCACACCGGCCCGGACCCTCATCGGATCGGCGTCAGACGCCGAGCTTGAGGCCCGCCCCCGCATCGACCCGGAGTTGCTGACCGGTGACGAACCGGGACTCGTCGGACGACAGGAACACCACCGCGTGCGAGATGTCCTCGGGTTCGACCCACGGGGTGGGCATCGCCTGCATGAACGGGAACGTGACCTTCGCGTCCTCGGCGGTCGGGTTTTCGAGGTCGGGGCGGAACGTGCGGAACATCGGGGGGCTCTGCAGCATGTCCGTGTTGCAGTTGGTGGGGTGGATCGCATTGACGCGGATGGACTTCGGGCCCAGGGTGAGCGCGAGCGAGTTGGTGTACGTCCACAGCATCTTCTTGGCGAGGCCGTAGCCGTCGCCTCCCGGCCCCTGCAGGGCCTGCTGGCCGTTCAGGCCGGTCTGCGGGACCAGCCCGGCCACCGACCCCGTCGCGATGATCGACGCGCCGGCGTCCAGGTGCGGGAGGGCCGAGTGAATCGTGTTGATCACACCGACGAAGTCGACGTCGAACGCATCGACGAAACCCTCGACGGGCACGTCGTTCCCGAGGGGCGCGATTCCCGCGTTGGCGACCACGACGTCGAGCCGTCCCAGCGTCGCGACCGCGGCGTCGAGTTCGCGGCGCAGCGCCGCCCGGTCGCGCACGTCCACCTTGGCGGTGACGACGCGGCGCCCCGCCTTCTCGACGAGCCGTCCCGTCTCCGCGAGGTCGGCCTCGGTGGCCAGCGGGTACCCGTTGGATGCGATGTCCTCGCAGAGGTCGAAGGCGATGATGTCGGCGCACTCGTCGGCGAGATGCACCGCATGACTACGACCCTGGCCCCGCGCCGCTCCGGTGATCAGAACGACCTTCCCCGCTACCCGATTCATCTGAAGTCCTCCACTCGCTTCGTGACGTACGTCTCTGTCGCGAGAAGAATTAGAACACGTTTCACAGTAAAAAGTGAAACAGGTTCTACCGAGTGTCGGGCGGAGGACCGGGCAGCGGGAAGGCGACCGCCTAGGGCTTGCGCAACGCGGCCATGAACATCGCGTCGGTCCCCTGCCGGTGCGGCCAGAGCTGGACGCTCGGACCGTCCCCCAGACCCGGCACCCCGGGAACGAGCTCACGCGTGTCGAGCGCCGTGAGCCCGTGGCGCCGCACCGCGTCCGCGACCACGGCCACCGTCTCGGACAGGTGCGGCGAACATGTCGCGTACAGGATCACGCCACCCGGGCGAACCAGCTCGGCGGCCGACGCGAGGAGTTCCCGCTGCAGTTTCGCGAGCCCCGCCACGTCCGACGGCTGCCGGCGCCACCGCGCCTCCGGACGTCGGCGCAGCGCACCCAGTCCGGTGCACGGCGCGTCGACCAGGATGCGGTCGAACCCGCCCTCCAGCCCGGGATCGCGGCCGTCGGCGACGTGCACGTCGACCGGAAGTTCCTTCGTCGTCTTGCGGATCAGGTCCGCGCGGTGCGCCACGGGCTCCACGGCGTCGAGACGCCCGCCCTCGATCCCGGCGAGCGCGCCGAGCAGGGCGGCCTTGCCGCCGGGGCCCGCGCACAGGTCGAGCCACCGGCCGGTGTCCGGGCCGTCCAGCGGCGCCAGCGACAGTGCCCGGGCGACGAGCTGGCTGCCCTCGTCCTGCACTCCGGCGAGTCCCTCGCGGACCGCGTCGAGCAGACCCGGGTCGCCGCCGTCCAGGTAGACGGCATACGGCGAGTACCGGCCCACCTCGCCGCCGGTGGCGAGCGCGAGTTCCTCCGACGAGATCTCCCCCGGGCGGGCGACGAGATGCACCGCGGGCCGCGCGTCGTCGGCGACGAGCACGTCCTCGAGTTCCCCGGCGTCGGCGCCGAGCGCGTCCGCGAACACCTGCGCGATCCACGTGGGGTGCGCGTGCTCGAACGCCAGCCGGCCCACCGGGTCGGCCGGGGCGAGACGCTCCACCCACTCCGCCTCCGACCGCTCCGACACCCGGCGCAGCACGGCGTTGACGAACCCCGCCTTCCCCGGACCGGCCTCCGCACGGACCAGGTCGACGGAGGTGGCGACGGCGGCGTGCGGGGCGACGCGGGTGCGCAGCAGCTGGTAGGCGCCCAATTGGAGAACGTCGAGGAGCGGTCCGTCGATCTCGGCGATCGGCCTGCCCGCGCAGTCAGCGATCACGGCGTCGAGGAGCCCTCGGGCACGGGCGGCGCCGTAGGCCAGTTCCGTGGCGAGGGCGGCGTCGCGTCCGTCCAGGCGCCGCTCACGCAACAGCCCGGGCAGGACGAGGTTGGCGTAGGCGTCGCGTTCCCGGACGGCGCGCAGCACGTCCCTCGCGGCGAGCCGTGGCTGGTCGAGTCCGGACTGGGACGCGTCGGGGCGGCGCGCCTGACGGGGGCGGTTGTTGCGGCCCCCCGAGCCGGACTGGCCGCGACGTGCGGGCCTTCTGGATTCGCTCACTGTGCCCATACCTCCGCGTCGAGTCGTGCGCCTCGCGCCCAGTCCAGGGCGGCCATCTGTTTCTTGCCCTGCGGCTGGACGCGGTCGAGCCGCACCGCCACCGTGGACGTCCCGATCAGAAATCCGGACTTGGTCACGGAGATCTCCCCCGGCTCCAGTCGCTCGTCCGTCACGGTGACCGGGCCGACCTTGACGCGCAGATCACCGATCGTCGTCCAGGCGCCGGGCGCGGGGGTCACCGACCGGACGTGCCGGTCCACCACCGCAGCCGTTCTGTCCCACCGGATCCGAGCCGCCTCGACCGTCACCTTGGCGGCGTGCGAGACCCCCTCGGCCGGTTGCGGGACCGCGGTGATCGCGCCGTCCTCGATCCCGTCGAGGACCGACTCCAGGAGCACGGCGCCGCTGTCGGCGAGGCGTCCGAGGAGGTCGCCCGCGGTGTCGGTGTCGCGGATCCGCTCGGTGACCACCCCGTAGACCGGGCCGGTGTCCATCCCCGCCTCCAACCGGAACGCGCTCGCACCCGTCATGTCGTCGCCCGCGCCGATCGCGGCCTGCACGGGGGCGGCCCCGCGCCACGCCGGCAACAGCGAGAAGTGCAGGTTCACCCAGCCGTGGGCCGGGATGTCGAGCACCTTCTGCGGCAGCAGCGCCCCGTAGGCGACGACGGGCGCGCAGTCGGGTGCGAGGTCCGTGAGGCGCGCCAGGAACTCCGGTTCCGTGGGCCGCTCCGGAGTGAGCACCTCGATGCCGTGAGAGTCGGCGAGCGCGCCGATCGGTGAGCGGACCACCTTACGTCCACGTCCGGCGACCGCGTCGGGACGCGTGATCACCGCCACGACGTCGTGGCGCGGCGAACGGATCAGTCGCTCGAGTGAGGGAACGGCGGGCTCGGGAGTTCCGGCGAAGACTATGCGCACGCCGGCGACCCACACGACGGACGGTGGACCGCTGCGCGGGCCGAAACGGTACTCACGAAGAAAGCTCCCCTTGGATCGACGATGTGCCGACCAGTCTAGGGAGTCGCACACGGGCCATGACACTCGGCGAAGCGATTCCGCGGAACCGCCCACAGCGACGGCGGACGGGTATTGACTGTTCTGAGGCCGGCGCGAACGGTCGGGCCGGTGTCCCGTTTTCGAACCTCTGGAGGTAACGATGGCAGGAATCGAGAGCAAGTTCGACAAGGCGTACGAGACGAAACCGATCGAAGAATTGGCAGGCGCCCCCGTCGCCGCCCTGCAGGGCGTGAGCGATTCCGACGCCGAACACCTGGCGGCCGCCTTCAACATCAAGACCGTGAAGGACCTCGGCACCAACAAGTACTTCCTGTGGGCGCAGGCCGTCGCGAAACTGGCGGAGTAGCAGCCACACACGAGAGGCGGGGAGCCGTGCACTGCACGGCTCCCCGCCTCTGTCCCTGAGGGCTAGCGGTTGCCGTCGACGACGACCTCCGGGATACCCGCACCGATCGGCACGAACTCGCAGCGAGCGAGCGCAACCGCATCCGGATCGAGTGCCGCACGGACCAGGTCGAGCGCGAACGGATCGTAGGGTGCCCGGAAGTGCCCGGTGCCGTCCTCGGGGCATCGATCCTGGATCAGGATGTTGACCGCCCCGGCGCCGCGGAGCGCCATGTTCGTGTACGGCTGGATCATCTCGTCGTACCGCGACCCGATCGTCGTGTACGAGACGCCGGGCACGGTGTCGCCGCCCGCGTTGAGGGCGTTCATGAACGGCGAGCCCTGCATCTGCTGGCTGACGGCGACCGACGTCACCGTGCGGGCGAAGTCCGGGCCACCGGGCAGCGCCTGCACGACCGGAACGAGGCCGTACATCACTCCCCCATAGCTGGGCGACGCCAGTCCGACCCAGTGGTCGACGAACGGAACACCGCCGAGTTTGTTGACGTAGTACCTCGTGACGTTCGCGCCCTGCGAATAACCGACGACGTCGACCTTGTCGGCGCCGGTCGCATCGCGGACCCGGTCGACGAACCGGCCGAACTCACCCGCGCTCGCGACGATGTCCTCGGTCCCGAACGAATCGGCGCCCGGCGCGCCGCCGTAGTTGAGGGCGAAGACGCAGTATCCGTCCGCGGCGAGGATCGGCGACAGGGCGGCCCAGTCCGCGTACGCGCTGGCGTCGGTGCCGTGTGCGAGCACGACCGGCTCGGGGTGGTCCGCGGAGGGCGTACACGTGAAGTCGTTCGATCCGGCGGGTGCGCTGCCCGGGTGGTCGTGCGCGTACGCAGCGGCGGCACTACGACCGGTCTGGGGAAGCCCGGCGCCGGCGGGCACGACGAGTGAGGGCGGGGAGGCGTCGTCCGCGTGGGCGGTGGACACTGCGCCGGACATCAGCAGGACGACACCCGCGACGACCGCACCGGCACCCCGAAACCTCATGATCTCTCCCGACTTCACTGAGACATTGCTGTGAACCTTCCCAGAATGTGCACGCGCTGTCGCGTCGAGCCGGCGGGTCCGCGGCGGGGTGCGGCGCCCTACGAGTCGGTGGCATCCTTGCCGGCTTCGCTCTGATCGTCTTCTGCGAGAAGGCGATACAACGAACGCCGCGCTTCGGTGAGAATCTCGCCTGCCCGCCGGACCTGTTCGTCGTCACCGACCGCGGCGACCTGCCCCGCAGCGCCCATCAGCAGCCCGATCAGGCCCCGCAAGTCCTCGGCCGGCCTGCCGACGCTCTCCCGCACGTCGTCCCACGGGGTGCCGAGTTCGGTCTTGTTCGCCTCGACGAAGGCCTTGCCCTCGTCCGTGAGGCGCGCGGTCTTGCGGCCCGCCACCTTTTCGATGAGCACCAGACCTTCGTCCTCGAGCTGCGACAGCGCAGGATAGATCGAACCGGGACTGGGCTTCCACACCCCGTCGCTGCGTTCGACGATCTGCTGGATCAGCTCGTAGCCGTGCATCGGCTGCTCGGTGAGCAGCAGCAGGATCGCGGAGCGGACATCGCCGCGCCGTCCCCTGCCACCCCGCCCGCGTCCGCGGCCGAAGTGCATTCCGGGCCCGAAGCCCGGACCGCCCTCGGGGCCGAAGCCGCCTCGGCGGTGTCCGTGACGGTGCGGCCCGTCGGGCCGTGCCATCCGTTCGCGTCCGAATCGTTCCCGTCGGGAACCTCTGTGTTCGAAATGGAAGTCTTCCATCATCAGCCTCCTTCTGTATCGCTGATGCATCAACGATATATCGTCAATTGCGACGCGACAAGGCCCCTTTTCTGTGACGGCGGTCAACTACCCGATGCGAATGGGGTCGATCTGTACCCGCGCGGGCTGCGAATCCTTCCGCGCACTGCGCACCGACTGCGCCTCGCCCAGCGCCTTGGCCAGCGGTTTCCCCTCCCCGCGGGGCACCCGGATCAGCATGCGCTCCACCTCCGCCGGCTCCGGCGCGTCACCGGAGAACGGCAGCCGCTCCCCGGCAGGCAGCTCGACCGGGCCGAGCAATTCGGCGTTCGCAGGCAGATCGGCGAGGTCCAGGAGGTCGGCGATCGCCTTCGCGCTGCCGTCGATCGCCGCGAGATGGATAGCGGGCGGAAATCCGACCTCGGCCCGCTCCTCGTACTGCGCACGCGCGTGACCGACCGGATCCCAGCGGACCAGCGCCTGCACCGTCGGAATGCCCGAATCGGCGACCACGACCACCTGACCGCCGTCGGCGAACGAGCGCACGAGCGACGACGCCGTCATCCACCGCCGCATCGTCTCCTCGGCGGCACGCAGATCGGGGCGGCCCAGGAGCGCCCAGCCGTCGAGCAGCAATGCCGCGCCGTAACCGCCCGGCATCACCGGTTCCGCCCCGACCGTCGACACCACGAGGGTCGGGCCCTGCTTCACTTCGTCGACGACGTCCGACCCTCCGGACATCCGCACGGCGACCCCGGGGAAGGCACGACCGAGTTCCTCGGCGGTGCGTCCCGCGCCGACCACGACGGCCCGCAGCGCCCGCGCTCCGCACGCGTGGCAGCGATGTGCGGCGTCGGCGACGCCGCACCACCGGCACGCGGGTGTTCCCGCCCCGTCCGGACCGGCCGCGGACGGCAACGTGAGCGGTCCGTTGCATCGCCGGCACCGCGCGGGCGCCCGGCACTTGCCGCACGCGAGGCTGGGGACGTAGCCGCGCCGGGGGACCTGGACCAGCACTCCCCGGCCGGCGCCGAGAGCCTCCCGGGCGGCGGCGAAGGCGATGGCGGGCAACCGGGCGGCCCGCGCTCCGGGGTCGCGGGCCAGGGCGTGGTCGCTGTCCGCGAGTGCGGTGATCTTCGGGGCGGCCGCCCGCACGGAGTCCCGGGAGGCCACGAGGTCGTGCGCCCAGCCCGAGTCGACCAGGGCCTGGGCCTCCGCGGTGCGCGCGTGCCCGGCCAGCACCACCGCACACCCACTGGCGTACGCGCGGAGCAGCGCCACCTCGCGGGCGTGCGGGTACGGTGCGCGCGGTTCGGAATGGTTGTCGTCCCCGTCGTCCCACACCACGATCAGTCCGGTGCGCGGCGTCGGCGCGAACACCGAACTCCGGGTCCCGACGACGACCCTGGCGGTTCCGCGGAGCGCCGCCAGCCAACGCCGGTAGCGCAGGGCGGGCCCGAGACCTGCGGCGAGTCCGACGACGGCGTCCTTGCCCAGCAGCGTCTCCACGGCAGCGACCACCCGGTCGAGGTCGCGCTGGTCGGGGACCACGACGACGGTGCTCGCCCCGGTGGCGGCGACGAGCCCGGACAGTTCGGCGAGACGCGCCGGCCAGTCCTCGCCGGGGAGTGCCTGCCACACCGCGCGGGGGGCGCGCCCCTCGGACAGCGCCGTCAGGAAAGCGGCGCCGTGGACGTACCGGTCCCACGCGTCGGTGGCGATCGCGGTGCCGGACGCCTCGGGCGGTTCGGACGCGGCCTCGGACTCCACCCGCGCGTGCCTCGGCGGAATCGCGAGCCGCAGGACGTCGGCACGGGTTCCGGCGTAGCGGCCGGCGACGAGGTCGACGACCCGGGTGATCTCCTCGGTCAGTACCCGCTCCGGTGAGATCACCCGTTCGAGCCAGCCGAACCGGCCCTGATGGTCGCTCGTCGCGGTGCGGGCCACGACGAATCCGTCGACGAGGCGCCCGGCGAACCGGATGCGGACCCGGACCCCGGGCTGCGCCTGCTCGTCGAGGTCCTTCGGCACGAGGTAGTCGAACTCGCGGTCGAGGTGCGCGAGCGGAAGCAGCGGCAGCACCCGGGCAACCGGGTCGACTTCCGCCGCGACCTTGTCCGCGCTCACGCGGCGGCCCCTACCGCAGCGGCGCCCGCCGCGCCGTGACTACCGATCAGAGGCCTGCGGCTGCCCGCAGCTTCTCCGCCCGGTCGATGCTCTCCCACGGGAGGTCGATGTCGGTGCGACCGAAGTGACCGTACGCCGCGGTCTGCGCGTAGATCGGGCGCAGCAGGTCGAGGTCGCGGATGATGGCGCCCGGACGCAGATCGAACGTCTCGGTGATGGCCTGCTGGATCCGAACCGGATCCGTCTTCTCGGTTCCGAACGTCTCGACGAACAGGCCGACGGGCGCCGCCTTGCCGATCGCGTACGCCACCTGGACCTCGATCCGGTCCGCGAGACCCGCCGCGACCGCGTTCTTGGCCACCCAGCGCATGGCGTAGGCCGCCGACCGGTCGACCTTCGACGGGTCCTTGCCGGAGAACGCGCCGCCGCCGTGGCGGGCCATGCCGCCGTAGGTGTCGACGATGATCTTGCGGCCGGTCAACCCGGCGTCGCCCATCGGGCCGCCGAGCACGAACTTGCCGGTCGGGTTGACGAGCAGGCGGATGTCCGAGACGTCGAGTTCGGGCATGTCGATCTCCGCGAGAACCGAACCGAGCACCTTCTCCCGCAAATCCGGGGTGAGCAGGTTGTCGAGGTCGATGTCGGCGGCGTGCTGCGTCGAGATGACCACGGTGTCGAGGCGCACCGCCTTGTCACCGTCGTATTCGATGGTGACCTGGGTCTTGCCGTCCGGACGCAGGTACGGCAGGACCCCCGACTTGCGGACCTCGGTGAGTCGACGCGACAGCCGGTGCGCCAGCGCGATCGGCAGCGGCATCAGTTCCGGGGTGTCGGTGGTGGCGAACCCGAACATCAGTCCCTGGTCGCCCGCGCCCTGACGGTCGATCTCGTCGTCACTCAGTTCGCCGGTGCGAACCTCGTGCGAGTGGTCGACGCCCTGGGCGATCTCCGGGGACTGCGCCCCGATCGCCACATTGACGCCGCAGGAGTTGCCGTCGAAGCCCTTGGCCGAGGAGTCGTACCCGATCTCGAGCACGGTGTCGCGCACGATCTTGGGGATGTCGGCGTAGGCGGTGGTCGTCACCTCACCGGCGACGTGGACCTGTCCGGTGGTCACCAGCGTCTCGACGGCGACGCGGGCACGCGGGTCGTCGGTGAGGAGCGCGTCGAGGATGGAGTCGCTGATCGCATCACAAATCTTGTCCGGGTGCCCCTCGGTCACAGACTCACTGGTGAATAGCCGACTACCGGACTGGCTCACAGAATTCCCTCTCGACAGTTGTCCTGAACAGCACGTGAAAACAGCTTAGCTGCGTAATACAACGAACGACCCTAGCGCCACCCCGGCGGGAGTGACCACCCTTCGAATCACCGAAACTCTGCCGGATATTCCGTCAGAGTGTCCGGCAAAGCTGGCCGACGGCGTCGAGCACCCGACTCGCCATCAACGCCTTCGATCCGTGCTCGAGCGCGGACTCGGAGCCGTCGGCTCCGAGCAGCCAGCCGTCGTTGTGGTCGACCTCGAACGCCTTGCCCTCACCGACCGCGTTGACGACGAGGAGGTCGCAGCCCTTCCGGGCGAGCTTGGCCCGTGCATACGTGAGGACGTCGCCGTCGGCGTCGCCGGTCTCGGCCGCGAATCCGACGATCACGGTCTTCGCCGGGATCTCGCCGTCCCTCCGGGACTGCACCAGGCCGGCGAGGATGTCCTCGTTCTTGGTGAGTGCGATCGAGTCGGGCTCACCCGCGCCCTTCTTGATCTTGCTCGCCACCGTCGTCGTCGGCCGGAAGTCGGCGACGGCCGCGGCCATGATCACCGCGTCGAACCCGGGCGCGTGCTTGGCGACGGCGACCCGCATGTCTTCCGCGGTGCGCACGTGCATCATGTCGACGGCGGCCGGGTCGGCGAGGCCGGCGGTGTACCCGGAGACGAGGGTGACCTCGGCCCCGCGCTGCACGGCGAGCCGCGCGATGGCGTACCCCTGCTTGCCCGAACTGCGGTTCCCGAGGAACCGCACCGGGTCGAGCGGTTCCCGGGTGCCGCCCGCGGACACGAGGACCCGCCGGCCCTCGAGGTCACGGGGCAGCGCGTCGGGACGCTCGACCAGCAAGGACGCCAATCCGACGATCTCGTCGGGTTCGGGCAGCCTGCCTGCGCCGGTGTCCTTGCCGGTGAGGCGGCCGGATGCGGGTTCGATGACGGTCACGCCGCGGTCGCGCAGCGTGGCGACGTTGGCGACGGTGGCCGGGTGCTCCCACATCTCCGTGTGCATCGCCGGTGCGAACACGACGGGACATCGCGCGGTGAGCAGCGTCGCGGTGAGCAGGTCGTCCGCGCGTCCCGCCACGGCCCGCGCCATGAGGTCGGCGGTGGCGGGCGCGATGACGACGAGGTCCGCTTCCTGCCCGAGACGCACATGCGGGACCTGCGGAACGTCGGTGAACACACCCGTGTGCACGGGGTTGCCCGACAGCGCCTCGAACGTCGCCTTGCCGACGAACTCGAGCGCGGACTCCGTCGGGATGACCCGCACGTGGTGTCCGGCCTGGGTGAAGGCGCGGATGACGGCGCAGCTCTTGTACGCGGCGATGCCGCCGCCGACACCGACGACGATCCGCTTGCGCGCCCCCGAGGGCCCCGGTTCCGGTGAATCCGTCACGCGCCCGGAGTCCGGGCCCGCTGCCTGGTCAGGCACTGCAGGTCCTCCGCTCACTCGCCTTCGGTGTGCTCGAGAAGATCGGAGTGGATCTCACGCAGCGCGATCGACAGCGGCTTCTCCTGCAGGCCCGGCTCCACGAGGGGGCCGACGTACTCGAGGATGCCGTCGCCGAGCTGGTTGTAGTAGTCGTTGATCTGACGCGCACGCTTGGCCGCGTAGATCACCAGCGCGTACTTCGACGACGTGCGAGCGAGAAGCTCGTCGATCGGAGGGTTGGTGATGCCGAGCGGGGTGTCGTAAGCCGGCAGGGCGCCGTGGCTGGGTGTTGCGGACGCTGCTGCGGGGGTGCTGCTCACTCGGTATCTCCTGAAATTGTTCTGGCTAGTTGATGTGAGATCTAGTGGGTCGACTCGGACTGTTCCGGTCGTCCAACCAACAAGGATACCAACTCGTCGCACGTTCGGCTGACATCCTCGTTCACGACGACCACGTCGAACTCGTCCTGCGCCTCCAGCTCGACCCGGGCGGTCGCGAGACGCCGCTCCACGACCTCCGCGGATTCGGTGCCCCGGCCGGTCAATCTCTCGACCAGCACGTCCCAGCTCGGGGGCGCCATGAAGACGAGCAGCGCCTCCGGCATCGCGGCACGGACGGCCCGCGCACCGGCGAGATCGACCTCGACCAGCACCGGTCTGCCCTGTTCGATCGCCGCGCGGACGGGTGCGGCCGGGGTTCCCGACAGTTGGAGTCCGCCGTGGATCTCGGCCCATTCGAGCAGCTCACCGGAATCGATCATCCGCTGGAAGTCGCCACGAGAGGTGAACCGGTAGTCCTTGCCGTCCACCTCGCCCGGGCGTGGATCACGCGTCGTCGCGGACACGCTGAAGACGAGCTCCGGCATCCGCTCACGCAGGAGTCGCACCACGCTGGACTTACCGACGGCCGAGGGGCCGGCCAGTACTACCAGCCGACCCCTCCGCACTGCGGTCTTGCTCTCTGACACTTGTGCGTCAGCTACCACTGTCGTGCTCAGGCCTCGAAGTCGAACTTCGCGAGCAGGGCCTTCCGCTGCCGATCGCCGAGGCCACGGAGGCGACGGGTCGGAGCGATCTCCAGCTCGGTCATGATCTCCTGCGCCTTGACCTTGCCCACCTTGGGCAGCGCCTCGAGCAGTGCCGACACCTTCATCTTGCCCAGGATCTCGTCGTCCTCGGCGTCCTTGAGAACCTGCTTGAGGTCGGTGCCACCACGCTTCAGGCGCTCCTTGAGCTCAGCCCTGGCCTTGCGGGCAGCAGCTGCCTTCTCCAAAGCAGCAGCGCGCTGCTCATCAGTCAACTGGGGAAGGGCCACGGTTCCTCCGTCTCGTCGTTGGCAAATAGTCCAAACCACTGGATAACCAGCAGCGATAGCGACCGTACTCACGCCAGGCGCCGATTGCGAACCCACCCCCCGAGGTCAGAGCCGGATTCAGGTGGGCTATGAGAGTGCGGACTCGATCTCGTCACGCACCTTCACGGCCGCCTCACGCAGTGCCGCCGCCGACGGTCCCGCCCGAAGAACACCACGAGAACTGTTCGGCAACAACAGTTTACGGGAATCGGGAAAAATGTCGGCGAGATCACCGGGAGTCGCCCCCTGGGTGCCGAGACCGGGCGCGAGAATCGGCCCGGAAAAATTCGACAAATCCAGGCCGTGTCCGCGTGTCGCGCCCACCACCAGACCCACGAGACCCGGTTGCGCGTCGTTGTGCCGGACTGCCGCGTCCACCACGGACTGGGCCACGGACACCCCTGCGGCCGTCCCTGCCGCCTGCAGATCGCCGCCCTCGGGATTGGACGTCCGCGCCAGCACGAAGAGCCCGCGGCCCTGCTCCGCCGCCAGCGACAGCGCCGGATCCAGGGCACCGAATCCCAGGTACGGCGACACCGTCACGGCATCGGACGACAGAGGGGACTCCGCGCCCAGCCAGGACTGCGCGTACGCCGCCATCGTCGACCCGATGTCCCCACGCTTGGCGTCGGCGACGACGAGCGTCCCTGCCTCTCTGAGGACCGAAATGGTGCGTTCGAGCACCGCGTACCCGGCGGAGCCGTACGCTTCGAAGAACGCCACCTGAGGCTTCACGACGGCCACCTCACCGACGAAGGCCTCCACGCAGATCTCCGCGAACGTCTCCAGCCCCTCGGCGGAGACGGGAAGGCCCCACGCCTCGAGCAGCCCGGGATGCGGGTCGATGCCGACACACAACCGCCCCCGGTGCTCGACCGCCGACGTCAGCCGATGCACCCAGGAGTGGTGGTGGTGATGGTGTCCGCTCACGACGAGACGGCCCCGCTCGCGGGGGCCACGACGACGGCGGGCGAGCGCAGCCGCGCGTGCAGCGCCTGGAGCGACTGAACGCCGATGTCGCCGCGGATCGCGGCCTCGATGCCCTGCACCGCGGCGGACGCGCCCTGCACGGTGGTGACGCACGGGATGTTCGTGGCGACGGCCGCGCTGCGGATCTCGTAGCCGTCGACACGCGGTCCGGAGTTGCCGTACGGCGTGTTGATCACCATGTCGACCTCGCCGTCGCGGATCGTCTCGACGATGGTGCGCTCCCCCGCCTCCAGCTTCTCGCCGGAGTGCTTGTGCACCTCCTGGCAGGTGATCCCGTTGCGGCGGAGGACCGCCGCGGTGCCCTCGGTGGCCAGGATCCGGAAGCCGAGGTCGGCGAGCCGCTTGACCGGGAAGATCAGCGACCGCTTGTCCTTGTTGGCGACCGAGACGAACACCGAGCCCGAGGTGGGCAGCGAACCGTACGCGGCCGTCTGGCTCTTGGCGAACGCGGTGCCGAAGTCGGCGTCGATGCCCATGACCTCGCCGGTCGACTTCATCTCCGGGCTCAGCAGGGTGTCGACCCCGGTGCCGTCGGCGCGGCGGAACCGGTTGAACGGCAGCACCGCCTCCTTGACGGCGACGGGCGCGTCCGCCGGGGTCCAGCCGCCGTCGCCGGTGGCCGGGAGCACGCCGCTCGCGCGCAGATCGGCGATGGACTCGCCGAGCATGACGCGGGCGCACGCCTTGGCAAGCTGCACGGCCGTCGCCTTCGACACGAACGGCACGGTGCGGCTGGCGCGGGGGTTGGCCTCGAGGACGTACAGGATGTCGTCCTTGAGTGCGTACTGGACGTTGAGCAGGCCCTTCACGCCGATGCCCTTCGCGAGCGCCTCCGTCGAGCGGCGGACGTTCTCGAGGTCGGCGCGGCCGAGGGTGATCGGCGGCAGCGCACAGGCCGAGTCGCCCGAGTGGATACCGGCCTCCTCGATGTGCTCCATCACGCCGCCGAGGTACACCTCGGTGCCGTCGCAGAGTGCGTCGACGTCGATCTCGATGGCGTCTTCCAGGAAGCGGTCGACCAGCACCGGCCGGTCGTCGGAGATCTCGGTGGCGCGGGAGATGTAGCTTTCGAGGGACGCCTCGTCGTACACGATCTCCATGCCGCGGCCACCGAGGACGTACGACGGCCGCACCAGCACCGGGTATCCGATGCCGGCCGCGATGTCGCGGGCCCCGGCGAACGTGGTGGCGGTGCCGAACTTGGGGGCGGGCAGGCCGGCGTCGACCAGCACCTTCCCGAACTCGCCGCGGTCCTCCGCGAGGTCGATCGCCTCGGGGCTAGTGCCGACGATCGGCACCCCCGCCGCCTTCAGCCGCTTCGCCAGACCCAGCGGGGTCTGACCGCCGAGCTGCACGATCACACCGGCGACGGTGCCCGAGATCGACTCCGCCCGGTACACCTCGAGCACGTCCTCGAACGTGAGCGGTTCGAAGTACAGCCGGTCGGCCGTGTCGTAGTCGGTGGAGACGGTCTCCGGGTTGCAGTTGACCATCACGGTCTCGTAGCCGGCCTCCGACAGCGTCAGGGCGGCGTGGACGCAGGAGTAGTCGAACTCGATGCCCTGACCGATGCGGTTCGGTCCGGAACCGAGGATCAGGACCTTCGGACGCTCGGTCTGCGGGGCCACCTCGGACTCGGCCGCCGGGTCCAGTTCGTACGTGGAGTAGTGGTACGGCGTCTTCGCCTCGAACTCGGCGGCGCAGGTGTCGACCGTCTTGTAGACGGGGTGGACGTCCCACTGCTCACGCAGCGCGCGGACCGCGTCCTCGCCGCCGATCTCGGGGCGCAGGGCCGCGATCTGCCGGTCCGACAGGCCGTGGTGCTTGGCGCGGCGCAGGACCCGCTCGGTCACCTCGGGCGCCTCGCGCAGCGCGTCCCCGAGTTCGTGGATCTGCAGGATCTGGTCGAGGAACCAGGGGTCGATCTTCGTGGCGTCGAACAGCTGCTCGACGGTGGCGCCGAGCGCGAACGCCTTCTCCAGGCCGTACACGCGACCGTCGCGGGGGATGCTCAGTTCCGCGAGGAGGCTGTCGAGGTCGTCGGCCTCCACGTCAGGACCCGTCCAGTACCCGGCCCGCTTGGTCTCGAGGGAGCGCAGCACCTTGCCGAACGCCTCGGTGAAGTTGCGGCCGATCGACATGGCCTCACCGACCGACTTCATCGTGGTGGTGAGGGTGTCGTCGGCGCCGGGGAACTTCTCGAACGCGAACCGGGGCGCCTTGACCACGACGTAGTCGAGGGTCGGCTCGAAGCACGCCGGGGTTTCCTTGGTGATGTCGTTGACGATCTCGTCGAGCGTGTAGCCGATGGCGAGCTTCGCGGCGATCTTCGCGATCGGGAAGCCGGTCGCCTTGGACGCGAGCGCGCTGGACCGGGACACGCGCGGGTTCATTTCGATGACGACGAGACGCCCGTCGGCAGGGTCCATCGCGAACTGGATGTTGCAGCCGCCGGTATCGACGCCGACCTCGCGGAGGATGTCGATCGAGAGATCGCGCATCGCCTGGTACTCGCGGTCGGTGAGGGTCATGGCGGGGGCGACGGTGATCGAGTCACCGGTGTGCACACCGACCGGGTCGACGTTCTCGATCGAGCACACGATCACCACGTTGTCGCGGCCGTCGCGCATCAGCTCGAGCTCGTATTCCTTCCACCCGAGGATCGACTCCTCGATCAGCACGTTGGCGGTGGGGGACGCCGCGAGGCCGCCGCCGGCGATCCGCGTGAGGTCCTCGTCGTCGTAGGCCATGCCGGAGCCGAGTCCGCCCATCGTGAACGACGGCCGCACGACGACGGGGAAGCCCAGTTCGGCGACCGTGTCGCGGACCTCGTCCATCGTGTAGCAGACGCGGGAGCGCGCCGATTCGCCGCCGACCTTGGCGACGATGTCTTTGAACTTCTGCCGGTCCTCGCCGCGCTGGATGGCGTCGAAGTCGGCGCCGATCAGCTCGACGTCGTACTTCTCGAGGATGCCCTGCTCGTGCAGCGCCACCGCGGTGTTCAGGGCCGTCTGGCCGCCAAGCGTCGCGAGGACGGCGTCGATCGGGTGCCCCTTCTCGGCCTCGAGGGCGATCACCTTCTCGACGAACTCGGCGGTGATCGGCTCCACATACGTGGCGTCCGCGAATTCGGGGTCGGTCATGATCGTGGCCGGGTTGGAGTTGACGAGGCTGACCCGCAGGCCCTCCTCGCGCAGCACCCGGCAGGCCTGGGTTCCGGAGTAATCGAACTCACAGGCCTGGCCGATGACGATCGGCCCGGAGCCGATCACCAGGATGTGGGAGAGATCTGTACGGCGTGGCATTAGTTCTTGACTCCCTCGAGCAGGCTGGTGAAGCGGTCGAACAGGTACGCGGCGTCGTGCGGGCCCGCCGCGGCCTCGGGGTGGTACTGCACCGAGAAGGCCGATCCGTCGAGCAGGCGGACTCCCTCGACGGCGCCGTCGTTGGCGCAGGTGTGGCTGACGACGGCCTTGCCGAACGGGGTGTCGAACTCCTGTCCGGCCTCCCCCTCCAGCGCGAACCCGTGGTTCTGTGCGGTGATCGCGATGCGTCCCGTCTCGTGTTCGACGACCGGGATGTTGATGCCCCGATGACCGAACTTCATCTTGTACGTGCCGAGACCGAGTGCGCGCCCGAGAATCTGGTTGCCGAAACAGATGCCGAACAGGGGCAGACCCTGCCCGATGACTTCCTTCGTCAGGTGCACGGCGCCGTCGGCGGTCGCCGGGTCGCCGGGACCGTTGGAGAGGAAGACGCCGTCGGCCTTCAGGTCCAGGATCTGCGCGAGCGTGGCGTCGGACGGGAGCACGTGCACCCGGATGCCGCGCTCGGCGAACATGCGCGGGGTGTTGGTCTTGATGCCGAGGTCGATGGCCGCGACCGTGAAGCGCGCGTCTCCCCCGGTCGGCTCGACGACGTACCCGCTGGTGGTGCTGACCTCGCCGGCCAGGTCCGCGCCGAGCATCGACGGCTGGCCCTTCACCCGCTCGAGCAGCACGTCGGTGTCGGCGAGGGCGTCGCCGGAGAACACGCCGGCGCGCATGGAGCCCCGGGTGCGCAGGTGGCGGACCAGGGCCCGGGTGTCGATGCCGGCGATCCCGACGACTCCCTGCTTGACGAGCTCGTCCTGCAGGGATCCGGTGGCGCGCCAGCTGGAGGTGCGGCGGGCGGGGTCGCGGACGACGTACCCGGCGACCCAGATCTTCGCCTCGGCGCTGCTGCCGGTCGGCCCGACGGACTCGTCGTCCTCGTCGTTCCACCCGGTGTTGCCGATCTGCGGCGCGGTGGCCACGACGATCTGGCGGTGGTAGCTGGGGTCGGTGAGCGTCTCCTGGTACCCGGTCATGCCGGTGCTGAAGACGGCCTCACCGAGCGTCTGACCGACGGCACCGAAAGTGGTGCCCCGGAATACCCGTCCGTCCTCGAGGACCAGTACTGCAGAGTCGGTGTCGTAGCCGCTCATGCGTTCTCTCCGTTCTGCTCGACCTCACCAGAGCTCGCCGCATTCGCTGAATCTTCACTGTCTGTCTTGCCGTCCGGCTTCCCTGCGCCCACCCAGGCGGGGTACACGGACTTGTCGTCGCTGCGGAATCCGGTGTCGATCTCGGTGCCGGTCGGCAGCTCCCACCGGATCACCAGGACGCCGTCCTTGCTCATGACCTTGCCCGCGAGGCCGCGTTCGGTGCGCACGGCGCGGACCGCGTCCTGCGGTATCCAGATCGCCGACGCCCCGTCCCGTTCGAGCAGGATCCCGGTTTCGTAGCGGGAGATCTCACCCGTCGCCCGGAAGCCGAGGTCACCGACCGCGATCCGGTCCTGCCAGCTGGGGGCGAGGGTGCTGCCCACGTACAGTCCGGTGGCCGGGGCGATCGTCTGCGCGCCGAGGTGCGCGGGCACGCCGGGAAGCTGCCCGACCCGGTCGGCCTGCCGCCGGGCGCGACCGCGCCAGCCGACGTACATGAGGAAGATGGCCAGCGCCCAGAACGCGACGAGGCCGACTACCCACAGAATTCTCTCCACCGTCATCCCCTGCCGTTTCGCACCCGGACGCGGGCCTGGCCGTCGCTCGCGGTGATCCGGCCGCGCAGGATCGTCGTCGTCACCCGGGCCGGAAGGGTCATCGACTCGTAGGGCGTGTTGTGGGCGACGCTGGCGAGATCGGGGCCGTGGACCGTCCATTCGGCGTCCGGATCGATCAGCACGAGGTTGGCGGGCTCGCCCACCTCGAGCGGGCGACCCTGGTCGTCGAGTCCGACGATCTCGGCCGGGCGCTCACTCATCACCCTGGCAACGCCGCGCCAGTCGAGCAGCCCCGTGCGGACCATCGTCTGCACGACGATCGACAGCGCGGTCTCGAGCCCCAGCATTCCGGGGCGGGCGGCCGCGAACTCGCAGCACTTGTCCTGCTCGGCGTGCGGCGCGTGGTCGGTCGCGACGCAGTCGATGGTCCCCTCGGCCAGTCCGGCCCGGAGCGCGGCGACGTCGCTCGCCTCCCGCAGGGGCGGGTTCACCTTGTTGACGGCGTCGTACGTCTCGAGCCGCGAGTCGTCGAGCAGCAGGTGATGCGGGGTGACCTCGGCGGTGATCGAAATACCTTGCCCGCGTGCCCACTTCATCAGTTCGACGGTGCCGGCGGTGGAGGCGTGGCAGATGTGCACCCGCGCCCCGGCGTCGCGGGCGAGCAGTGCGTCACGGGCGACGATCGACTCCTCGGCGGCGCGCGGCCACCCCGCCAGCCCGAGCCGGGCGGCGGTGGGTCCTTCGTGCGCGATCGCCCCGACGGTCAGTCGCGGCTCCTCCGCGTGCTGCGCGATGAGCACTCCGAGCGAGCTCGAGTACTCGAGGGCCCGGCGCATGATCAGCGGGTCGTAGACGCAGTGGCCGTCGTCCGAGAACATCCGCACCCGGCCGGCCCCCGACGCCATCGTGGCCATCTCGGCGAGCTGCTTGCCCTCGAGCCCCACGGTGACGGCGCCGACGGGGTGCACGTCGACGAGCCCGACCTCCCGGCCGCGGCGCCACACGTGGTCGGTGACGACCACCGAGTCGGCCACCGGGCTGGTGTTGGCCATCGCGAACACCGCGGTGTACCCGCCGAGCGCGGCGGCGGCCGAACCGGAATTGATGGTCTCGGTGTCCTCGCGGCCGGGTTCCCGCAGGTGCGTGTGCAGATCGACGAAACCGGGGAGCAGGATCTGCCCCGCCGCGTCGATCACCTCGGCGTCGGGCGTGGCGTCCTTGCCCGCGTCCGCTCCGATCGCGGCGATGACGCCGTCACCGAGCAGAACGTCGGTGGGCTCGCCCTCGCCGTACAGCAACACGTTCTTGATGAGCACTGTCTCTCCTGTCACTGCACTGTCACTCATCCCGCAACTTCCTCCGCCCCGACCAGCAGCCGGAACAGCACCGCCATCCGCATGTGCACACCGTTGGTCACCTGCTGCAGCACGGCGGTTCTCGACGAATCAGCCACCGCCGAGGCGATTTCCATGCCGCGCAGCATCGGACCGGGGTGCAGCACCACCGCGTGCTCGGGAAGCAGCGCGAGCCGCTTCTCCGACAGGCCGTAATTGATCGAGTACTCCCGCTGGGACGGGAAGAACCCGCCGTTCATCCGTTCCGCCTGCACCCGCAGCATGAGGACGGCGTCGAGACCGGGCAGCTCCGCGTCGAGGGAATGCGCCACCGACACCGGCCACGACGACACACCGACCGGGAGCAGCGTGGGCGGCGCGACGAGGACGACCTCGGCGCCGAGCATCGACAGCAGCAGCGCGTTCGACCGCGCGACCCGGCTGTGGAGGATGTCGCCGACGATGGCGATGCGCTTGCCCTCGATGTCGCCGAGGCGCTGACGCAGTGTGAGCGCGTCGAGAAGCGCCTGGGTGGGGTGTTCGTGCGTGCCGTCGCCCGCATTGATCACCGCGGGTCCGCCGTCGTCCTGACGTCCGGTCCAGCTCGCGATCTGGTGGGCCGCACCCGACGCGGGGTGCCGCACGATCAGGGCGTCGGCGCCGGCGGCGCGCAACGTCATCGCCGTGTCCCGGAGCGATTCACCCTTCGACACCGACGAACTGGACGCGCTGACGTTGATGACGTCTGCGCTCATCCACTTGCCTGCGACCTCGAACGACACCCGGGTGCGGGTCGAGTTCTCGAAGAACACGGTCATCACGGTCCGGCCGCGCAGCGTCGGGAGCTTCCGCACCTCACGCCCGAGGAGGGCCTGTTCGAAGCGTTCGGCCTCGTCGAGAAGTTCGACGGCCGATTCCCGTGTCAGGTCCGCGATCGACAACAGGTGCTTCACTTAGCTCTTCCCCCCGGAGATCATGACCGCGTCGCGGCCGTCGTGTTCGCTCAGGAGCACCTTGACGTCCTCGGTGCGGGCGGTGGGCACGTTCTTGCCCACGTAGTCGGCGCGCAGCGGCAGTTCACGGTGCCCGCGGTCGACGAGGACGGCCAGCTGGACGGCACGGGGCCGACCGAGGTCGCGGAGGGCGTCGAGCGCCGAGCGGACGGTGCGGCCGGAGAACAGCACGTCGTCGACGAGGACGACCAGGGTGTTGTCGACGCCGCCCTCGGGCACCGAGGTGCGTTCGAGGGGCCGGTGCGGTTTGGTCCGCAGATCGTCGCGGTACAGGGTGATGTCGAGGGAGCCGACCGGTGGGCGCACCCCGGAGAATTCTTCGACCTTCCCGGCGAGCCGCGCGGCGAGCGTCGTGCCCCGGGTCGGGATGCCGATCAGAACGACACGCGGCGCTTCACCGTCCGCGGCGTCGATCGCGGTCTTCTCGATGATCTGGTGCGCGATTCGCGCAATGGTCCGTCCCACATCGGCTGCGGACAGCAGCTCTCGTGCGGGTTCGACGGACGGGGACTCTTCTGGTGTTGAATCCGCCGGTTCCCCGGCGGGGCGAGACCCTTCGGGCACGCGCATACAACGACCTCCTTCTCCGCCTCACTGGACGGATCGTTAAAGGATGCCTGACGCGGACAGCTTATCAGCGCGTCGACTGCGCCAGGCCCGGACCCCTGACCTGCGGACCCGCCGACGCGGGCCCGCAGCGGGACACGAACTTACGAGCGGGCGTCGTTCGACTCGCCGTCGGCGGTCTCGGCGCGGCGCGACGTCGCGGCCGCAGCCGACCGCACCTGCGGGGCCACCAGCACGACCTGACCGAGGATGCCGTTGACGAAACCCGGCGACTCGTCGGTGGAGAGCTGCTTGGCGAGCTCCACCGCCTCGTCCACGGCCACGACCGGAGGCACGTCGGTGGCGTGGAACAGCTCCCACACGGCGATCCGCAGGATGGCGCGGTCGACGGCGGGAAGCCGCTCCAGCGTCCAGTCCTGCAGGTGGGACGAGATCACCTCGTCGAGACGGTCCAGGTTCTCCGCGACACCCGTCACCACGGTGACGGTGTACGGGGCGACCGGTGCCACCGCATCGTCCTTGCCGGACAATTCCGCGCGCTCGGTCGCGAGATCGACCGGATCGAGATCTCGCGCCTCGGCCTCGAAGAGGAAATCGACGGCGCGTTTGCGGGCCTTGTGCCGTGCGCCGAGTTTCTTATGCGTACCGGACACTCAGGAATTCACACGCCCGAGGTAGTTGCCGTCGCGGGAGTCGACCTTCAGCTTGTCACCGGTGTTGATGAACAGCGGAACGTTGATCTCGGCTCCGGTCTCGAGGGTGGCGGGCTTGGTGCCGCCGGTGGAGCGGTCGCCCTGCAGGCCGGGATCGGTGTGCTGGACCACCAGTTCGACGGTGACGGGCAGTTCCACGAACAGCGGAACGTCCTCGTGCGTCGCGACCTGCACGGCCATGTTCTCGAGCATGAAGCGGGCGCCGTCGCCGACGGTGGCCTCGCTGATCGAGATCTGGTCGTAGGTGTCGCCGTCCATGAAGATGTAGTCGGTGCCGTCGTGGTACAGGTACGTCATGTCACGGCGGTCGACCGTGGCCGTGTCCACCTTGACGCCGGCGTTGAACGTCTTGTCGACGACCTTGCCCGAGAGCACGTTCTTCAACTTGGTGCGCACGAACGCGGGACCCTTGCCGGGCTTCACGTGCTGGAACTCGGTAATCGTCCACAGCTGGCCTTCGATCTGCAGGACCAGGCCGTTCTTGAAATCACTGGTGGAAGCCACTTGCTTCGCGTCTCCTCGATAAGGTCGAAACCGTCTACACGACAGTCAGGTCTTTGGTGGTGAGTGTGAGCAGTTCCGGTCCCTGCTCACGAACCACGAGCGTGTCCTCGATCCGCACGCCTCCGCGCCCGGAGAAGTACACGCCCGGCTCGACGGTCACCGCCGCACCGTCCAGAAGTGTACCGGTGCCCAGCTTGCCGATTCCCGGAGCTTCGTGGATCTCCAGGCCGACGCCGTGTCCGAGCCCGTGCAGGAACAGCTCCCCGTAGCCGGCGTCGTCGATGACCCGGCGGGCGGCGGCGTCCACCGCGGACACCTCCGCTCCCGGGCGCAGCGCGTCCCGCCCGGCCTCCTGCGACCGCGCGACCAGCGCATACACGTCGCGTTGCCAGTCCGCGGCCTGCCCCAGGACGTACGTTCTGGTCATGTCCGAGTGGTAACCGCCGATCTCCGCCCCGAAGTCCAGCTTGACGAAGTCGCCGCTGCCGAGCACCGCCTCGGTCGGGCGGTGGTGCGGGATCGCCGAGTGGGCGCCGGCCGCGACGATGGTCTCGAACGAGATGCCGTCGGCGCCGTGCGCGAGCATCAGCGCCTCGAGTTCCCGGCCGACCTCCTTCTCGGTGCGCCCTGGGCGGAGACCACCGCGCTCGATCAGCTCGGCGAGCGCGGAGTCGGCGGCCGCGCACGCCGCGCGCAGCAGTCCGACCTCGAAGTCGTCCTTCACCATCCGCAGTTCCTCGACGAGACCCGGAACGGGGTCGAGCCGCGCGTCCGGCGCGAGCACCGACCAGGCGGCGAACTCGTCCACGGTGACGACATGACTCTCGAACGCCAGCGACGAGGGGCTCTGCCGCCTCACCGATTCGATGAGGTGGGCGGCGCTGGCGCGGGCAATCTCGGCCCGCAGATCGGGAACCTGTTCTCCGACCTGCGTGAGGTAGCGGCCGTCGGTGCAGATGACGGTGCGCTCCTCGGCGCCCTCCGCGTCCGACGCGTGCACGAGCAGCGCGGCGTTGGAGCCGGTGAACCCGGTGAGATACCGGATGTTCACCAGATTCGTCACCAGAAGTGCGTCGAGATCCCGGGCGGCGAGGGCC
Organism: Rhodococcus koreensis; assembly: GCF_900105905.1. GTDB lineage: Bacteria > Actinomycetota > Actinomycetes > Mycobacteriales > Mycobacteriaceae > Rhodococcus_F > Rhodococcus_F koreensis. The sequence continues at coordinate 1,102,047 of NZ_FNSV01000005.1, forward strand.
GCACGCAGCGCCGCGCGCCGCGAACCATGATCAGCAGGCATGTCGTCAAACGTACCGGCAATCCGCCGCCGGGAGGGCGCGGATCGACGGCACCGGTGCAGCGGCGAGAACAGGTTCCAGACAGCCCCCGTGTGGGTTAGGCCACACGGGCGAAAACCCGCTCGTTACGCTGTGCCCATGAATGCGTGGGTGGTACGCGGCCTCGGCATGGCCCTGATACATGTTTTCGTTCGTGTGATCCTCGGTGTGTCGATTACACAGTGGCCGCTTCAGGGTTCCGCTCTGAGATGGCTCGCACTGCTGATCGTGGTGTTCGTGGCACTGATCTGGGCCGGCATCGACGGCATCCGGGACCGTCGCCGGAACCCCGATCCGGAGGACGGCGCCGACCTGACGATGCTGTGGCTGAAGGCGGCCCTGCTCGGCGGAGTCGTCGCGGGTGTGGGGAGCTGGCTGGCCAACCTGGTGCCGAACCTCAACGTCACCCAGAACTCGTTCTTCTTCGAGATCACGTCCGGGGCCGCGTTCACGGTCCTGCTGATCTTCGTTCCTGCCATGCTCGCCGTGTTCCTCGGCCGGTTCTTCGTCGGCCGGGACTCCAGGAAGACGGTGAAGGACCGCGGCGAACGCCGGCCGGCGGCGCACGGCGCCGGAGTGGCCGCAGGAGCCGCAGCGGGGGGAACCGCAGCCGCAGCCGTCGCCGACGACGACGGGTACGGACAGAACTACCCCGGCCAGGCATACGAGCAGACCCCGGACACCGGGTACGCCGGTTCCGACGCCGACACCGCGGTGTTCGAACCGGTGCACAACTACCGCGAGGACACATCGGACCTCGATCAGTCGCAGGGCGGGGACACCACCTGGCAGGACCCGGTCGACCTCGGGAAGCGGACCACGGACGACCCGCGCCGCGGCGAGTAGCAGCCGTTCGACTCTCCAATACCCGACCGACGACACACCGACAGACGGCGCGGCGGTGTGAGCGCACTCGCTCACACCGCCGCGTCCCTGCTTCTTCGCGCTACGTCACAGGAGGTTACGTCACAGGAGAACGGCGCCGCCGGCGCCCGGCGTCGCCTCTCGGGCCACCGCGGAGTACGCGGCGACGAGCAGAGACGGGTCCGGGCCCTCGAGCCGTCCGGGCTTCGCGAGCCCGTCGAGCACGACGAACCGCAGCACGCCGGCCCGGTTCTTCTTGTCCGTCTGCATTCCCTCGACCAGCTGGCCGAACGCGTCCGCGTCGTACGTGGTGGGCAGCCCCACCAGTTCCAGGATGGTGCGGTGCCGGTCCGCCGTCGCATCGTCCAGACGTCCCGCCAGCCGTCCCAGCTCGGCCGCGAAGACGAGCCCGACGGCGACCGCCGCACCGTGACGCCAGCGGTAGCGTTCACGCCGCTCGATCGCGTGCCCGAGCGTGTGCCCGTAGTTGAGGATCTCCCGCAGATCCGACTCGCGCAGGTCCGCGGCCACGACCTTGGCCTTGACCTCCACGGACCGCCGGATCAGTTCGGGCAGAACGGTTCCCGTGGGGTCCAGCGCGGCCTCGGGATCCTTCTCGATGAGCTCCAGGATCACGGGGTCGGCGATGAATCCGGTCTTCACGACCTCCGCCATGCCCGCGACGATCTCGTTGCGGGGCACCGTCTCGAGCGTCGCCAGGTCGATCAGCACCGCCGACGGCTCGTGGAACGAGCCCACCAGGTTCTTGCCGGCCTCGGTGTTGATGCCGGTCTTTCCGCCGACCGCCGCATCCACCATCGCGAGCAGCGTCGTGGGCACGTGGATCACGCGCACCCCGCGCATCCACGTGGCCGCAACGAACCCGGCCAGATCGGTGGCCGCGCCGCCCCCCAGACTGACGACCGCGTCGCTGCGGGTCAGGCCGATCCGGCCGAGGACCTCCCAGCAGAACCCGGCGACGGCCAGATCCTTGCCGTCCTCCGCGTCCGGAATCTCGATGCGGTGCGCATCGATCCCCTTCTCGGCGAGCGCCGCGCGCACCGCCTCCGCCGTCTCCGCCAGCGGCGGCTGGTGGAAGATCGCCACCGTCCTCGTGCCGGCGAGTTCGTCCACCAGCTCGCCGAGCAATCCGCGCCCGATGATGACCGGGTAGGGGTTCGCCGTCTGCACCTGTACGCGTACCGGTTCGGTCACTGTCTGCTGCTCCGCTCCGTCTTGTCCGAGGTTCTCGGATGTCTCTGTTCCGCCGGGTCGCCCATCACTCCGCGGCTCCGCCGGGGTCGCCGATCACTCGGCGAGTTTCGCCACCAGCTGCTGCACCACGCGGGCGGGACTCCGCCCGTCCGTGCGTATCCGGATGGACGCCACCTCCCGGTACAGCGGTCGGCGCTTGCGCATCAACTCGGTGTACTTCTGGCGGGGGTCGCCACCGGCGAGGAGCGGGCGCGCGGTGTTGGTTCCCGTGCGCTTGAGCCCCTCGGCCACGCTGATCTCGAGGTAGATCACCGTCTGGCCCTTCAACAACTCGCGGGTGCGCTCGGAGAGGATGGACCCACCACCGAGCGAGACGATCCCCTCGTGACTCTCGATGGCCTTCCGCACGATCTCTTCCTCGAGGGCCCGGAAGGCGGGTTCACCCTCCTGGACGAAGATCTCGGCGATCGTGCGTCCCGCCTCTTCCTCGACGGCCACGTCGGTGTCGAACAACGACAGGTCCAGCGCCTGCGCGAGGCGACGCCCGATCGTGGACTTACCTGCTCCCGGCGGACCGACGAGCACGGCTTTCGGTGCCATCACCCGTCACCGCCCCGGCGCGACGGCAGACGGGCTGGTCATCGCGCGAGCCGGGCTGCGACACCCGACGCGTAACGCTCGTAGTTGGCGGCCGTCTCGGCCACCGAGTCGCCGCCGAACTTCTCGAGCGCGGCCTGGGCGACGACCAACGCCACCATCGCCTCGGCCACGACACCGGCGGCAGGCACCGCGCACACGTCGGACCGCTGGTGGATGGCCACGGCTTCCTCACCGGTCGACATGTCGACGGTGGCGAGCGCGCGCGGAACCGTCGAGATCGGCTTCATCGCCGCGCGCACGCGGAGCGCCTCGCCGTTGGTCATGCCGCCCTCGAGACCGCCGGCGCGGTTGGTCGAACGCAGAATTCCGTCCGGGCCGGGCCGCATCTCGTCGTGCGCCTGGCTGCCGCGGCGGCGCGCGGTCTCGAAGCCGTCGCCGACCTCGACGCCCTTGATGGCCTGGATTCCCATCAGGGCGGACGCGAGGCGGGCGTCGAGGCGGTCCGCGCCGCTGATGAACGATCCGAGACCCACGGGGAGACCGTGGATGACGACCTCGACGACACCGCCGAGGGTGTCGCCGTCACGCTTGGCGGCCTCGATCTCGGCGATCATCGATTCCTCGGCGGCCTTGTCGAACGCGCGGACCGGGCTGGCGTCGATCGCCGCCAGGTCCGATGCGGTGGGTTCGGGGCCGACGTACGGGTCGGACGCGCCGATCGAGATCACGTGTGACAGCACCTCCACGCCGAACACCTGGCGCAGGAAACCCCGGGCGAACGTCGCGGCCGCGACCCGGGCCGCCGTCTCACGCGCACTCGCGCGTTCGAGAACGGGGCGCGCGTCGTCGAACCCGTACTTGAGCATGCCCGAGTAGTCGGCGTGACCGGGGCGCGGACGGGTGAGCGGCGCGTTCCGCGCCTGGTCGGCGAGCAGGTCTGCGTCCACCGGGTCCGCGGACATGATGGTTTCCCACTTGGGCCACTCGGTGTTGCCCACCTCGACAGCGATCGGGCCGCCGAGCGTCCGGCCGTGTCGGACACCACCGACGATGGTGACCTTGTCGGCCTCGAACTTCATCCGCGCACCGCGGCCGTAGCCGAGGCGGCGTCGCGCGAGTTGGGTCGAAATGTCCTCGGACGTCACTTCGACGCCCGCGACCATCCCCTCGAGCATCGCGACGAGGGCGGGACCATGGGATTCTCCGGCAGTTATCCAGCGCAGCACGCCAATATCCTTCCATGTCGCCGCGTCCGGCAGTGACGGTGGTCCTCTCGGGGCGCGCGCGGGGTGCGGACTCGGTCAGGTGAGGTGCCCGGCGAACAACGCCACCAGCGTCGCGGCACACATGGCGGGTCCGTGTGGGAGCGGCGGCGGCGAGCGCCGGACGGCGAGGACGACGCAGCCCGCCACTGCGGTCAGTGCCGGCGCGAGCGCGGCCGTGAACACCCAGGCCTCTCCCCCGGCCAGCCCGGCGGCCGCGCCGACGCCGAGCGCAAGTTTCACGTCGCCCGCGCCGATCGCACCGGGCGCTCCCAGGTAGAGGGCGAGATAGGCCGCCGCCAGCAGGAGTCCGCCGATCACGGCGGCGGACGCGGCGCCGGTCGCGACACCGATGCCGACGATCACCAGGAACCCAGGCAGCGTCAGCAGGTTCGGCAGCCTCCGGGCGCACAGGTCGGTGGCGGCGAGACTCACACACCACCACCAGAAGGCGAGCGCACCCGGCAGTATCCACACCGGGTTGCGGCCGGCGTCGGCCCAGACCGCGGCGGCGACGCCGACCGCGCACACCGCCTCGCACCAGCCCGGCGGCACCGGACCCACGAACCGGCCCGCGGTGAGGCGCGCACACCGTCCCACAGCCGCACCGGCCACCACACTCGTCACGATCAGCCACCACATGCCGACCAGCGTGCGGGACCGGACACCCGGACCCCTCGCGGCGACCTGCGGGAACGATCGCCCTGTGGATGGCGGCCGGGCCTGTGGACAACTAGCCCAGAGCGGCCGCCATCGCCTCGCGCGGCGCCGGGCGGCCGGTAAACTGCTCGACTTGCCCGAACGCCTGGTGCAGGAGCATCGACAGACCGCCGACGACCGTTCCCCCGGCCACCTCGACCGCGGCCGCCAGTGGGGTCGGCCACGGGTCGTAGATCGCGTCGAGCACGAACGGCGCCCGGCCGAGAACGTCCGCGTAGTCGGTGATCGCGGCGGACGGAACGGTGCTGACGAGTGCGGCGGCCGCGGCGCACCGGGCACCGAGTTCGGGGCTGTCGAAGCCGAGCAACCGGACCTCGAGCCCCACCGATTCCGCGCACCCCAGCGCACCCGCCGCGCGACCCGCGTCGCGGGCCACCACGGTCACCGATTTCACGCCCAGGTCGGCGAGCGCGACGAGCGCAGGCCTGGCCGTTCCCCCGGCGCCGACGACGACCGCCTCGGCGCCCGCGACGGCACCGACGCCGCCCGCGGTGAGCGCGCCGCTGACCCCGTCCACGTCGGTGCAGTCGGCACGCCAGCCGCCCTCGATGCGCACGAGGGTGTTCGCGGAGCCGATCGCCACGGCCCGGTCGGTGCGCTCGGACGCGAACTCGAGGGCGGCGATCTTGCCCGGCATCGTGACGGACAGACCGACCCATTCCGGGCCGAGCCCGGACACCAGCCCGGGGAGTCGCTCCCCGTCGCACTCGATGCGGTCGTACGTCCACCCGGTGAGACCGAGCGCCCGGTACGCCGCGAGGTGCAGTTGCGGTGATCGCGAATGCGCGATCGGGCTGCCCAGCACCGCAGCTTTGCGTGCGGTCACCAACTCATCGTCCACTGTTGAGAATCCCGTTGTTCAGAGCCTGGTCGATGTTGGCCAGGTGTTCGTCGTAGCTCTTCGTGAAGAGTGTCGTGCCCTTCGAATCGACCGTCACGAAGTAGATCCAGTCGCCGGGCGCCGGTTGTTCGACCGCCTGGAGCGCCCCGATGCTCGGCGACGAGATCGGCGTCGCGGGCAGGCCGGGGCTGGCGTACGTGTTCCAGGGGGTCACCTGTGCGCGGTCGGCGTCGGTGGTGGCCAGTTCGGTGGTGTCCAGCGCGTAGTTGACCGTGGAGTCGAATTGCAGCGCCTGGTTGACGGCGAGCCGGTTCAGGATGACGCGCGCGACCTTCGAGAAGTCGTCGGGCATCGCCTCGCGTTCCACCAGCGACGCCGCGACCAGCATCTTGTACGGGGTGAGACCGACCTGGTTGCCCGCGGTGAGGATCCCGGTCTTCTCGTAGCTCGCGGAACTCTCGGACACGAGCTTCTGCAGAATGGCGGCGGGACCCGCCGTCGGATCGAAATCCCAACTGCCCGCGGCGATCAGTCCCTCGAGCTGGCGATCCCGGTCCGGGACACCCGCGACCGAGTCCTTCGCCCAGTCGGGCACACCCAGCGCGGACAGGTCGCCCGCGCCGGCGGCGTTGAGGTCGTCGTAGCTGATGCACTTCTGCTGACCGGCGTCACCCAGGCAGCTGGCCTCGGAGATCAGCGTGTAGATCCCCTTCTTCTTGGCGCCGGTCTGCACGTCGGTCGTGTCGTGGAGTTGCCTGCCCTCGGAGATGATCATCTGCCCGACGCGGGAGGCCGGGTCGACCAGTTCCTGCACGGCGTCGTCCGCCGGAATCTGGGTGGAGAGGCTGTAGAAACCGGGTTGCACCGAGTTCATGGCGTTGCTCTGGACTGCGGCGTTGAAGAACGCCGATCCGCTGGCGACGACGTCGCGGTCCGCCAGGGTGGTGGCGATCTCCTCCGCGGTATCACCCGGATGGACCTGCACGACCACTTCGGGACCGCCGGGGCCTGCGTAGTCCGCGGGCGCGTCGGACCCGCCGAAGAACAACTTGCCGCCGACGAACACGACACCGACCAGCACGATGAGGACCGCCGCGGCGGCGAGGACGCCGAACACCTTGCCCCGGCGTGCGCGTCCCCTGGCTTGTTTGCGGCTGCGGGCCTGCGTGCGAGCAGCGGCGCGGGTCGGTGGGAACTCCTCGGGAATCGCCGAGGGTGGGATCTCCTCGGGAATCGCCGAGATTATCTGCGTCTCGGCCTCCGCGAACGCGACGTCGGGTTCGTCGTGCGGGTGGTCGTAGCCGTCGACGGGGTACACCTCGTCCGGCTCGTCGACGTGGTCGTCCACATACGGGTGGTCGTCGGCCGGCGTCTCCCGGTACGCGCGGGCGTCGCCATAGGAGCGGGGACCGTATCCGTCCTCGTACACGGACTCGGGGTCGTAGCGCTGCTCATATCGCGGCTCCGCGTACTCGCGGTGCGGTTCGTGGCGCTGCGGTTCCTCGTAGTGCGGCTCGTCGACGTGCGGCTCGTCGACGTGCGGCTCCTCGACGTGTGGCTCGTCGAAGTGTGGCTCGTCGTACACGACGGCGTGGCGGCCGGTGGTGACGAGGTCGTCGTCGGGGGGTGGCGTGTAGTCGACCTCGTCGTCGTCCCCGTCGAGGTAGCGGTGCCGTCGGGGTTCGCGGGGGATGTACTGGAAGTCGGGTCGCTCACCTGCGGGGCGGCGGTGATTGCTCACTGGCCTGCCTCCGGTAGCTGCACGTCCCCACCTGAATCCCCTGCATTCACCGACCTGCTCCGCTCGTCCAACCATCCCTGCAAGATCGCCACCGCCGCAGCCTGGTCGATCACAGGACGCTGGCCCCTCGCACTGACACCGCTCTCGCGAAGCGCCCGCGCGGCAGTGACCGTCGTCAGACGTTCGTCCGCCATCCGCACCGGTATCGGGTCGACCTTCCTTCGCAATCGCTTCGCGAACACAGTAGCGATCGAGGCGGCTTTTCCCCGTTCACCCCGCAGGGTCTGCGGCAGACCGACGATAACCTCCACCGCCTCGTATTCCTCGACAATGTCGGCAATGCGCCGGATATCCGGCGCGTCGGGCCCGCGTTCCTTGGACCGGGGCACCGTCTCCACCGGGGTGGCGAGGATCCCGTCGGGGTCGCTCGACGCGACACCGATGCGGACGCTGCCCACATCGATGCCGATACGCCGACCACGCCCAGGGTCGTCGACTCCCGGCCGATCCGGACCCTGTTCCGCGTGATCCACCGCTACTGGCTCCCCACCTTGTCCGCGACTTGTCCCCGGACCGCGTCGAGAGCGGCCGCGATTCCGCTGGTGTCCGAACCGGAACCCTGTGCCATGTCGGCCTTTCCGCCGCCGCGGCCGCCGATCTTCGGACCGAATTCCTTCACGAGGTCGCCGGCCGACAGGCCGAGTTCCTGCGCGGCCTTGCTCACGGCCACCACGAACGGCACCTTGCCGTCGACGTCACCGAGCAGCACGACGACGGCGGGCTGGGTGCCGAATCGGCCGCGGATATCCGTGACGAGCCCGCGCAGGTCGTTGCCGCCGACACCGGCCGGGGCGGAATCCGCGACCAGCAGCACCGGCCCAACCCGCTGGGCCTTGTCGACGAAGGTGCCCGCCGAGGCGAGAACCGCCTGCGCGCGGGTCTGTTCGAGTTCCTTCTCCGCCACCCGAAGTCGCTCCACCAGTGCCTCGACGCGGGCGGGCACCTCTTCCGAGGGCACCTTCAGCGACGACGACAGCCCGGCGAGCAGGGCCCGTTCCTTGGCCAGGTAGCGGTACGAGTCGAGCCCGACGTAGGCCTCGACGCGACGCACGCCGGAGCCGACTGACTGCTCACCGAGCAGCGTGACGTTGCCGATCTGCGAGGAGCTGCCCACGTGAGTTCCACCACACAGCTCCATCGAAAACGGTCCGCCGATCTCGACGACCCGCACCTCGTCGCCGTAGTTCTCGCCGAACAACGCCATCGCGCCCATCGACTTCGCCTTGTCGAGGTCGGTGACGAACGTGTTCACGGAGTAGTCGGCGGCCACCGCCTCGTTCGCGACGACCTCGATGTCCTGCTTCTGCGCTTCAGTCAGCGCACCCTGCCAGGAGAAGTCGAACCGCAGGTAGCCCGGCTTGTTCAGCGAGCCGGCCTGAACGGCGTTGGGGCCGAGCACCTGTCGCAGCGCGGCGTGCACCATGTGCGTGCCGGAGTGCCCCTGCGTGGCGCCCTTGCGCCACGCGGCGTCGACCTGCGCGAGCACGACGTCACCCTCGGTGATCTGCCCCTCCTGCACGGTCACCTTGTGGACCCACAGCTTCTTGGCGATCTTCTGGACGTCGTTGACCTTCACCCGCAGCCCCGGACCGGTCAGGGTGCCGAGGTCGGCGATCTGGCCGCCCGCCTCCGCGTACAGGGGGCTGCGGTCGAGGATGACCTCGACGTCCTGGCCGACCGTCGCGACGGGGACGCGCTGCCCCTGCGAGATCAGCGCGAGAACGTGTGCCTCGGAAACTAATTCGTGGAATCCGGTGAACTCGGTGGGTCCGCGGTCGAGGAGTTCCTTGTAGACGGTGAGGTCGGCGTGCGCGTGCTTGCGCGCCTGGGCGTCGTCCTTCGCGCGCTGCCGCTGTTCGGCCATCAGCGCGCGGAAACCCTCCTCGTCGACGGTCAGACCGGCCTCGGCCGCCATCTCCAGGGTCAGGTCGATCGGGAAGCCGTACGTGTCGTGCAGCGCGAACGCCTGTTCGCCGCCGATCGTCGACTTGCCGGACGCCTTCACCGATTCGGCGGCGCCTTCGAACAGCTTGGAACCGGACGTGAGGGTCTTCAGGAACGCGGTCTCCTCCCCCACTGCGACCGTTTCGATGCGGCCGAAGTCGGTGTCGAGGACCGGGTACGACGGCGCCATCGTGTCGCGGACGACGGTGATGAACTCCCGCATGCTGGGCTTGTCGGCGCCGAGCAGCTTCGCTGAGCGGACGATGCGCCGCAGCAGGCGGCGCAGGACATAGCCGCGGCCGTCGTTGCCGGGGTTCACGCCGTCGGCGATGAGCATCGCGGCGGTGCGCGCGTGGTCGGCGATCACCCGGAACCGCACGTCGTCGTCGTGGTCGGCGCCGTACTTGCGGCCCGACAGTTCCTCGGCCTTCGCGATGACCGGGCGCACGAGATCCGTCTCGTACACGTTGTCGACGCCCTGGAGCAGGAATGCGACGCGCTCGACGCCCATGCCGGTGTCGATGTTCTGCTTCGGCAGCGGCCCGAGGATCTCGAAGTTGTCCTTGCTGATGCCGAGACCGCGCTCGTTCTGCATGAACACGAGATTCCAGATCTCGATGTAGCGGTCCTCGTCGGCCTCGGGGCCGCCTTCCGCACCGAATTCGGGGCCGCGGTCGAAGTAGATCTCCGAGCACGGGCCGCAGGGCCCGGGGATGCCCATGGACCAGTAGTTGTCGGCCATGCCGCGGCGCTGGATCCGGCTCTCGGGAACGCCGACCTCGTCGCGCCAGATGTCGCGGGCCTCGTCGTCGTCGAGGTAGACCGTCACCCAGATCCGCTCCGGGTCGAACCCGTAGCCGCCGTCGTCGACGCCGGAGGTCAGCAGCGACCACGCGTGCTTGATCGCGTCGCGCTTGAAGTAGTCGCCGAAGGAGAAGTTGCCGGCCATCTGGAAGAACGTGTTGTGCCGTGTGGTGATGCCCACATTCTCGATATCGAGGGTGCGCACACACTTCTGGACACTGGTCGCCCTCGGGTACGGCGGCGTCTGCTGGCCGAGGAAGAACGGCACGAACTGCACCATTCCGGCGTTGACGAACAGCAGGTTCGGATCGTCGAGAATCAGCGAGGCGCTGGGTACCTCGGTGTGGGCCGCCTTGACGAAATGGTCGAGGAAGCGCCGGCGAATCTCGTGGGTCTGCACGTCAGTGATCCTTATTGTCTGTCTCGAGGGCAACTACGGTCGCCGGGTGGCTGGGCACACCCGGCGGTTCGGCAACATTCAGCTTAACCGGCCACCCTGACGGTTCGTGCCGCGGACGATGGCCCGCAGTTTGTCCACGCGCCCCGCGATGTCACGCTCGCCGCCGTGGGTGGTGGGCTGGTAGTAGTCGACGCCGACGAGCTCGTCGGGCGGATACTGCTGCGCCAGTACCCCGTCCGGGTGGTCGTGGGGATATCGGTAGCCGACGGCGTTGCCGAGCTTGGCCGCCCCCGCGTAGTGGCCGTCGCGCAGGTGCGGTGGAACGAGCCCGGCGTTTCCCGCCGCGACGTCCGCCATCGCGGCGCCGAGCGCGGCGATGACGGCCCCCGACTTCGGCGCGGTCGCGAGGTGGATGGTGGCCTGGGCGAGGGCGAGGCGGGCCTCCGGCATCCCGATCAGCTGCACCGCCTGCGCGGCGGCGGTCGCGGTCTGCAACGCGGTGGGGTCGGCCATCCCGATGTCCTCGCTGGCATGGACGACCAGCCGCCGCGCGATGAAGCGGGGGTCCTCGCCCGCGGTCAGCATCCGCGCCAGATAGTGCAGGGCGGCGTCGACGTCCGAACCGCGGATCGACTTGATGAACGCACTGATCACGTCGTAGTGCTGGTCGCCGTCGCGGTCGTAGCGGACGGCGGCCTTGTCGACGCTGGCCTCCACCGTCGCGAGGTCCAGCAGCACCGGACGGTCCGCGTCACCGGCCTGGTCGAGCGCCGCGCCCGCCGCCGCCTCGAGCGCGGTGAGCGCCCGCCGGGCGTCACCGGCCGCGAGGCGCACCAGATGGTCCATCGCGTCGCCGGCGATCTCGATGTCCCCGCCGAGACCCCGCTCGTCGGTGCGCGCCCGCTCGAGGAGGTTCTCGATGTCGTCCGCCGTCAGCGACTGCAGTTGCAGGACCAGCGAGCGGGACAGCAGCGGGGACACCACGGAGAACGACGGATTCTCGGTGGTGGCGGCCACGAGCAGCACGATCCGGTTCTCGACCGCCGCCAGCAGTGCGTCCTGCTGGGTCTTGGAGAAGCGGTGCACCTCGTCGATGAACAGCACCGTCTGCTCGCCCGCGAGGAGCCGTCGGCGAGCGAGTTCGATGACGCCACGCACTTCCTTGACACCGGCGGACAGCGCGGACAGCGCCTCGAAGCGGCGCCCGGTGGCACCGGAGATCAGCGACGCCAGCGTGGTCTTGCCGGTGCCGGGCGGACCGTACAGCAGCACGGACGCCGCCCCCGACCCCTCCACGAGCCGCCGCAGCGGCGCACCGGGGCCGAGGAGATGCTGCTGCCCGACCACCTCGCCGAGCGTGCGGGGACGCATGCGCACCGCCAGCGGTGCGCGGTGGTCGACCGGCACCGGACCGGGAACCGAGCGCGGAGCCGCCGCCTCGTCCGGCTGCGCCGTCTCGAACAGGCCCGCCGACTCGTCCTCGCCGACATCCGAACCGAAAAGATCGCTCACAAGTTCGACGCTACTGGAACCCGCACCGTCCGACCCAGTCCGGCCGGACCTCGCGTCAGCCGACGGACAGTCCCCGGATCTTGTCGGCGATGACGCGGGCGTCGTGGGCGACCACCGTGTTCCCCGCGTGATCCGCCGAACGGGCCAGCTTGTCCCAGCGCTGGGTCAGCGCCTCGGACCGCGGCACCGACAGGTGATGCTCGCGGACGGCGGCGATCCGGGTGTGGTTGTCCGGCAGGAACAGGTAGGTGCTGAGCCACACCCAGATCAGTTGGGCCTCGACCATGCGGGCGGCGAGCACGTTGTCGTCGGCGAGCGCGGGCCACATCCCCACGACCTCCGCCCGCCAGGCCTCGATCATCGCCTGGGTGCGGTCCTCGGACAGTTCGATGCTGCACAGGCAACCCGGGAACGAGACCAGCGCGTACGCGATGTCGAGCATCGCGTCGCGGAACCCGCCCCACTCGTAGTCGAGGAACCGGACGCCCTCGTCGTTGACGATGATGTTGTCCGGGCACAGGTCCGACGGGCTGAACGCCCGGAACCGCCCGCTCTCGAACAGCTTCGCGGCCCGCGCCACCTGCTCGGTCAGCTCCGGCGAGACGTCGACACGGAGAATGTCGGACAGCAGACCGGGCACGGCGGGCACCGCACGCTCGACCTGCTCGGCCACGGTGTCGTCGCAGTGCGCCACCTCGGCGCGGCGCAGCAGCGCGGTGAAGTCTTCTTCGCGGCCCACGGTGGCCGCGTGCATGCGGCCGAGCGCCTGGGCCATGGCCATCAGGGTGTTGGTGACGGTGTCGGAATCGGAGTGCTCGAGCAGCGCGCTGATCGGGGTGGCGTCCCCGAGGTCGCTGAGCACGAGGAGCCGGGCTTCGAGGTCGGATGCGAGCAGTTCGGCTCCGGGGCGGCTGTCCGTCGCCAGCGCCGTGGCGAACTGGTACGAGACGGCCTCGCGGAGGAAGGCGCTGCGGCTGTCGCCGGACAGGTCGTCGGGATCGACGGCCCGCGCGCCGGACACACCGGACTCCTCGCGGACCTGCTTGATCACCAACGTCCGGGGGAGGGAGAACGGATTCTCCGCCACCCGCACACGGAGCACGATGGTGCGGCCACTACCGCCGAGATCCACGGGATCCACCAGTGTCACGGGTGCCCCTGTGCGACGGGTGAGCAGCTTCTCGGCTGCGGCAACTACCTCTGAAACGGGGTCTGCCAGTATTGCAGTCATCGCGGACCAACTTACCTGCTAGTGACACGGATCATCGAGTCCTCCTCCGGAAGCCCCGATGAATTTCAGCATTTCGGCTGATCCGGTGCGAGTACTTCCATCGGCGCCACGTCAACCGACACCGCAATGGTGCTGTTTCGTGCCTCTGTGTATATGACACCGCGCAGCGGCGGCACGTCGGCGTAGTCCCGGCCCCACGCGACCACCGTGTACCGCTCGTCGACGAGCTGGTCGTTGGTGGGGTCGAAGGCCAGCCACCGGTCCCCCGGCATCCACACCGCGGCCCAGGCGTGCGTCGCGTCGACTCCGATCATCCGTTCCTTGCCGGGCGGCGGCTGCGTCGCCAGGTACCCGGACACGTACCGGGCCGCGAGTCCGCGTGAGCGCAGGCAGGCGATGGCGAGCCGGGCGAAGTCCTGGCAGACGCCCGACCGCTTCTCCAGCACCTCCGCGACCCGCGTCGAGACCGACGTCGACCCCGACTTGTACTCGAAGTCGCGGTGGATGCGGGTCGTGAGATCGACCACCGCGTCGACGAGGGGCCGTTCCGGCGGGAAACTCGGTGCCGCGTACTCGCGGACCGCGTCGCCGATCTCGGGGGGATCGAGGTCGAGCACGAACTCCTGCGCCATCGCGCCCTCGGTGCCCACGGGCCGGGACAGCTCCCACGGCGCGTTCGCCGGTGCGGCGGCGAGCCTCGCCTTGTCCGGTCCGTAGACCTCGATCTCGGATTCGGCCGCCACCACCAGTTCCTCGTGCGGCGTGCTCACCTGGAAGTACAGGTCCCGGTTGCCGTACACGTCCGACCCGGTGGAGCGGTCTGCGGGCGGCGGTGTGATGTCGACGACGGAAGCGACGCACCGCTGTTCCTCGGTGTCGCGCGGCAGGAGGTAACCCCGGCCGTACGACGAGGTCACCGGCCCCGAGTAGGTGTACGTCGTGCGGTGGGTGATCTTGTATCTGCGCAGAACCGGACGTTCCGCTGCCGGGTCCGTGCGGGGCGTCGTGTCGGTCATGCGGAGACTCCGCCCGGGGAGGTGCTCCACGAGGTGCCGCTGCCCCACAGCGGCTGGGTGCCGCCGGGCAGCGACAGCTGACCCTTCAGCATCACGTCGGACAGTTCGCTCAGCAGTGCGCGCATCGTGGTCGTCAGCTCGCCCAGCTCCTTCCGGGACCCGCCCGCGTCGACCGATTCGAGTCGGACGGGGTCGACGCGCCGCACGGTGTTGACCATGTCCTCGGCGAGCCGCTCCGCACGGGACGCACCCGAGGCGTCCGGCAGTGCGGCCAGATTCGTGCGCAGCGCCTCCAGTTGGAACGCCAGCGACCGCGGGTTCTTCACGTCGAACAGCAGCAACTCGGCGACGGCCGCCGGGCGGATACTGCGGTTGCGGCGGCGGTAGACCACGGAACTCTCGGTGGCGACGAGAAGCGATTCGATCACCGCCCGTTCGGTCGCGGGATCCGTCCTCCGCCCGAGGGTGGAGTCCACCAGCGCGATCAAGGTGGATGCCCTCTCGATCCGTTTGCCGATGTCCATGACGTGCCAGCCGGTGTCGCGAACCAGCGACTCCGCGGCGACCCCGGACAGCGCGAGCATGCCGCCGAGCACCGCGGACTGCGCCTCGAACAGCGCGGACCCGTCGTCGACGGTGTCGGCCGCGACCTGTCCGAGCGCGCGTTCGACGGAGCTGAGGACGGCCCAGATGTCGTTCGACAGTTGCCCGCGCACGGCCCGCGCGGCCTGCTCGACGCCGCGCACCGCGTGGGCGAGCGACCCGTCCCGGTCCGGGTCCGCCGTCAGCGAGCGGAACTCGGAGCGTACCCGCCGCTGGTCGGTGATCGGATCGGAACCCGAGTCGGCCACGGCGCGGTTCCCGGCGTCGGCGACCCGCAGGACCGTGTTCAGCAGGATCGGGAGGCTTCCGCCGCCCGCCAGCCACGGTCGCAGGCGGTAGTCGCGGTACTTCTCCCCCACGGCGATCATCAGCCGGGCCGCACCCTCGGCGCGCTCCGCGAACCGGCCCATCCAGAACAGTTCGGTCAGCGCGCGCGGCGACGTCATCAGGTCGGACGTCGTCGCCGCATACGTGGGCAGGGTCTCCCCGTCCCGCTCGGCGCCGTCGCCCGGGTCGGTGGACGCCGTGCGCTGCGCCAGCCGGATCCACACGTCCTTCGCCCCGGCGTGGCGCCGGTCCCCGCGCTCAGCCCCGGGAACGAGGGACGTGCCGAGACCGCCGGCCATCGGCGTGAATCCCACCTGCTGCGCAACGCTGAACAGCCGCATCCCGACCGGTGCGAGCACGACGTCCCCGGATCCACCGGCGGCGGGTGCGTACGAGGGGTCCGGGACGATCTGCCCGACCCACCGCCCGGGTTCGGCCCGCACCCGGTCCAGCAGGGTGTCCCGGTCGGCGGCACCGAGGTCGGCGGGCACGATCGGCGCACCCCCGTGCACCGCGCGCAGCACCATCGACGAGGCGTTCGCGAGGATGTGCGACAGCTCCGACCGGTCGCCGCCCCAGAAGCTCGGAACCGACGGCAGCAGCAGATCCTCGTCGAGCAGCCGTCGGCACAGGTCCGGAAGCAACCGGGTGAGGGCGGGGTTCTCGAGGATTCCGCTGCCGAGGGTGTTGACGACGGTCACCGCGCCCCGCCGCAGCACCTCGACGAGACCGACCACCCCGGACCGGGAGCCGGGGCGCAGGTCGAGGGGGTCGGCGAGGTCGGCGTCCACCCGCCGGACGATGACGTCGACGCGTTCCAGACTGCCGAGGGACCGCATCCACACGTGGCCGTCGCGGACCACCAGGTCGGCACTCTCCACGAGCGGGAAGCCGAGGACCGTCGCCAGATACGCCTGATCGAATGCGGCCTCGGACCGGGTGCGGGGGCTGAGGACGACGACGAGCGGGTCCTCGGTGCCCGCGGGAGCGGCGTCGATCGCCGCGAGCCGCATCGACTGGGCGAACGAGGACAGCGGGCGCGGTCCGACCGTCTCGTAGATACCGGGCATCGCCCGTGCGATGACGCGGCGGTCCGCCATCGCGTAGCCGGCGCCCGCCGGGGACTGCGTGTGGTCGCGCAGCGCGTGGAACGTGCCGTCCGCCCCGCGGCCGACGTCGAGTCCGTGCAGGAACAGCTGGTGGCGGCCCGGCACCGTGATGCCGTGCGCCGCACGGACGTAGCCGGGGTGCCCGAACACCGTGCGGGCCGGGACGGCGCCGCTCCGGACGAGAGTCATCGGTCCGTACAGGTCCGCGAGTACCGCGTCGAGAAGCCGGGAGCGCTGCACGAAGCCCGCCGCCAGCTGCTCCCACTCCTCGGCCGCGACGATCAGCGGGACGGCGTCGATCTCCCATCGTGGCGGTGCGATCGGCGCGTCCGAACCGTCGAGGGGGTTGTAGGTGATCCCGTGGTTGTCGACGAGCAACCGGATGCGGGACTGCAGGCGGCGGACGGAGTCCGGCCCGCCGTCCGTGAAGTCCTGGGCCAACTCCGCCCACGGTTCCCGGAGGCCGCCGTCGTGGTCAAACAGTTCGTCGTAGCCCGCGCCGTCGTGCGGCGAGACGCTCATCAGGCCCTCCGCCGCTGCGCCACGGAGCGTTCTTTCCGCGCCTGCTCGAGCAGCCGGCGGGGATCGCCGCCGCTGCGGAGTCGCAGCGCCAGGACCAGGACGCCGGCGACGACGATGCCCACCATGTTGACCCCGAGTTGCAGCGCCGCCAGTGCCGCGACGCGCCATTCGCCCACGGTGACCGCGACGACGGCGAATCCGGCGGCCGGAACGGTGGTGACGGAGATGAAGACGCCGACGAGCGCCGCCGACTTCGAGGACACGAGCGCGAGCATGCCCGCCGCGCCGGCGAGCAGCGCGACGATCAGCGACAGCGGTCCGACCCGGTAGATGAAGTCGACCTGGTCGAGGGACTCGATGCTCTCGAACTCCATCCAGCCGAGCCGCTCCATCAGCAGGGTCGCGACCAGCGTCGCCGCCATCGCGAACGGGAAACCGAACAGCAGGGCGATCAGCGACCGCCGCGCCAGCCCCAGCTTGCGCCGCATCAGGGCGACGGCAAGCGCGGCGAGCGGTCCGAACTCCGGTCCCACCACCATGGCCCCGACGACGGTGATCGGCGAGTCGGTCACCACACCCACCGCAGCCAGCAGGCACGCGATGGTGAGGAACGCGAGGAAGGTGCCGTTGAGCGTCGACTCCTCGCGCGTCCGGCTGACCAGTTCCTCCCACACGACGCTGTCCGCGGGATCGCCCGGGGCCGCCTTCTCCGCCTCGTGTGCGGACTTCGAGAGCACCGTGTCGACGGGCTCCACCGTGATCGCGCCGGTGCGATCGATTCCCAGGGCCTCGAGCGCGTCGATCACGTCATTCGCGGACTCGCGGGCCACATCGGTCTGGATCGCGTCACCGGCGGGGTCGATCGCGGCGTCGCGCAGCACCACCACATGGGTCGCGCCGGGTTCCGCGGCGAGCACACCGAGGACGTCCTCGGTGCGCTCGGCCGGACAGATCACTCGCAGGTGCAACATCGTGTCCCCCGGCTGTTCCGCGTCGTCCGGTCATCGAGTCCCGCCGGCAGATCGTGCCGGAGGACCCGCCTACTTGTCGGCGTGTGCGTCGGGCTTGGCCGCCGCGGCGTCGCCCTTCGGCTCCGGCTTGGCGTCCACCCCGGACTCCTTGCGCTGCTGCGCGGTGATCGGAGCCGGAGCACTCGTCAGCGGATCGACGCCGCCACCCGACTTCGGGAACGCGATGACCTCACGGATCGAATCGACACCGGCGAGCAGGGCGGTGATGCGGTCCCAGCCGAACGCGATGCCGCCGTGCGGCGGGGCGCCGAACGCGAACGCGTCGAGCAGGAAGCCGAACTTCTCCTCGGCCTCCTCGTGGGAGATGCCCATCACCTTGAACACTCGCTCCTGAATGTCCTTGCGGTGGATACGAATACTGCCGCCACCGATCTCGTTGCCGTTGCAGACGATGTCGTAGGCGTACGCGAGCGCGGACCCCGGGTCGGTGTCGAACGTGTCGATCGACTCCGGCTTGGGCGAGGTGAACGCGTGGTGCACCGCCGTCCAGGCGCTGTAGCCGAGCGCGACGTCGCCGCTCGCGGTGGCATCCGCCGTCGGCTCGAACAGCGGTGCGTCGACGACCCACACGAACGCCCAGGCGTCCGGGTCGATGAGGTTCTGCTTGCGGGCGATCTCGCCGCGCGCGGCACCGAGCAGCGCCCGGGACGACTTGGTGGTGCCGGCGGCGAAGAAGATGCAGTCGCCCGGCTTCGCGCCGACGTGCGCGGCGAGGCCCTCACGTTCGGCGTCGGTGAGGTTCTTGGCCACCGGTCCACCGAGGGTGCCGTCCTCGCCGACGAGCACGTAGGCCAGGCCCTTCGCCCCGCGCTGCTTCGCCCACTCCTGCCAGGCGTCGAGCTGCTTCCGCGGCTGGCTCGCACCGCCGGGCATGACCACCGCCCCGACGTATTCCTGCTGGAAGACCCGGAACGTGGTGTCGGTGAAGAATTCGGCGCACTCGACCAGTTCGACACCGAAGCGCAGGTCCGGCTTGTCGGAACCGTAGCGGCGCATCGCCTCGGCGTACGTCATCCGCGCGATCGGCGTCTTGATCTCGTGCCCGACCAGCTTCCACAGCGAGGCCAGCACCTCCTCGGCGAGGAGGATGACGTCGTCCTGGTTGACGAAGCTCATCTCGATGTCGAGCTGAGTGAACTCGGGCTGGCGGTCCGCGCGGAAGTCCTCGTCGCGGTAGCAGCGCGCGATCTGGTAGTAGCGTTCGATGCCACCGACCATGAGCAGCTGCTTGAACAGCTGCGGGCTCTGCGGCAACGCGTAGAAGCTGCCCGGCTGCAGACGCGCGGGAACCAGGAAGTCGCGGGCGCCCTCCGGCGTCGACCGCGTCAACGTGGGCGTCTCGACCTCGACGAACTCGTGGTGTGCGAGCACGGCGCGGGCCGCGGCGTTGACCTTGGACCGCAACCGGATGGCATGGCCGGGGCCCTCACGGCGCAGGTCCAGGTAGCGGTACTTCAGGCGCGCTTCCTCACCGGCCTGGTCGTCCAGCTGGAACGGCAGCGGCGCGCTCTCGTTGAGGACCTCGAGGTCGGTGACGTTGACCTCGATGGCCCCGGTCGGGATCTCGAAGTTCTGGTTGCCCTCGGGACGCACCTCGACCACACCGGTGACCTTGACGCAGTACTCCGCGCGCAGACGGTGAGCCTGCTCGGCGGCGGCACCCTCCCGGAACACCACCTGGGACACGCCCGACGCGTCACGTAGATCGATGAAGATCACCCCGCCGTGATCACGACGCCTGGCAACCCAACCGGTGAGGGTTACGGTCTGCTGGGCCTGCTCGGCTCGCAATGAACCGGCGAGATGTGTGCGCAGCACGGGATTCCTTTCGAAACATGGGGCAAGCTACTTCGTTGGCTGAGATCCTACGGAGACACCGTGCGTGAGCGGAAACGCATACCCGCTTCACGTGCGAGGCTCGATCGGCACGCACCGGAAAACTGACGAGAAAGCGAAGACACATGACCTTCAACGAGGGCGCCCGAATGGACTCCGGCCGGGTGTCGACCGGAGGTGGGGGCGGCGGTGGCCTCGGCGGCAAGTTCGCGTTGGGCGGCGGCGCCGGCGGGCTGATCGTGCTGGTTCTGGCGCTGCTCCTCGGTGGCGATCCCGGTTCGCTGCTCGGCGGTCTCAGCGGTGCCACCGAGTCCGGCCAGAATTCCGGCGCGGGCCTCGAAGGGTGCGAGACCGGCGCGGACGCCAACCGCGACGTGAACTGCCGGGTGGTGTTCACCGCGGGCAGTCTCGACTCGGTGTGGGGACAGGAACTCGCGCAACAGACCGGCACCGCGTACGTGCCGCCGGAAGTCGTGCTGTTCTCCGGTTCCGTCAGCACCGGCTGTGGCAACGCCACCAGCGAGGTCGGGCCGTTCTACTGCCCGGCCGACTCGACGGCGTACTTCGACACCAGCTTCTTCCAGCTCCTCGTCGACCGCTTCGGGTCCAGCGGCGGCCCGCTCGCGCAGGAGTACGTCGTGGCCCACGAGTTCGGCCACCACATCCAGAACCAGCTCGGCGACATCGGACGGGCACAGGCCGACCCGCGGGGCGCCGACTCGGCCGCGGTGCGAACCGAACTGCAGGCCGACTGCTACGCGGGCGTGTGGGCCCACTACGCCGACACCCTCCCCGGCCCCGACGGCGGACCACCGTTCCTGAACACCCTCACCGACACCGACATCGACGACGCCCTCTCCGCCGCATCCTCGGTCGGCGACGACCGGATCCAGCAGTCCGCGGGCGCCCGGGTGAATCCGGAGGGCTGGACACACGGCTCCTCCCAGCAGCGCCAGAAATGGTTCGCCACCGGATACCGGACCGGCCAGGTACAGGCCTGCGACACCTACTCGGCACGCGATCTGAACAACCCGCCCGCGCTCCGCTGACCGGAATCCGCCGACAAATTTTTTTGTCTTGACAGAATTTACTGTCGGTGCGACAGTGGACGCATGTTGGACCTAGCAGTGATCGATCAAGCGGCCGCCGCCGAGATCTCCCTGGACCCGGTCCGGGCGCGGTTGCTGGCGGCGCTCGCCGAACCCGGTTCGGCGAGTTCCGTCGCCGTCCAGGTGGGATTGACACGGCAGAAGGCCAACTACCACCTCCGGGCGCTCGAGGAGCACGGCCTCGTCGAACTCGTCGAGGAACGCAAGAAGGGCAACGTCACCGAGCGGCTGTTCCAGGCCACCGCGGCGTCGTACGTCATCTCCCCCGCCGCGTTCGCCGCCCTCGCGCCCGATCCCGACCGGGCACCGGACCAACTGTCGGCCCGCTGGCTGGTGGCACTGGCCGCGCGACTGGTGCGTGAGGTCGGCGAGTTGATCGCCGGCGCCACCGCGGCGTGTCAGCCGCTGGCCACCTTTGCGATCGACAGCGAGATCCGGTTCTCGTCGGCGGCCGACCGGTCCGCGTTCGCCGACGAACTCGGCGAGTCCGTGAAGAACCTGGTGTCCCGTTACCACGACGAGAACGCCCCGAACGGGCGCAGGCACCGCCTCGTCGTCGCACTGCATCCGAGCCTGAAAACACCGCCCGCGCAAGCGAAGTCATCCGACAACCGCCACGAGGAGAGCTAGCCATGTCGAAGAATTTCGAGATCCGTCGCGAAGTCGTCCTGAACGCCACCCCCGAGGACGTGTTCGCCGCCGTCACCACCGGCACCGGCGGCTGGATGTTCCCCACCGAACTCGATCCCGGGGTCGGCAGCGAGGGGCCGGACGACCCCGCCGTCATCGCCTGGGAGCCGCCGCAGAAGTTCGCGGTCCGCCAGGAGGGCCCTGACGGCTGGTTCAACGCTCTCGAGTACCTCATCGAGGCGCGGGACGGCGGCACCGCGGTGCTGCGCTACGTGCACAGCGGCATCTTCACCGACGACTGGGACGCCCAGTACGACGGCGCCGACAAGCACACCACGTTCTACCTGCACAGCCTCGGCCAGTACGTCCGGTACTTCGCGGGCCGCGCAGCCACCTACATCGCGACCGGCGGCCCGGCGGCCTCCGCCGATCCCGGCGCGATGATCACGCTCCGCGGCGCGCTCGGCTTGTCCGACACGTCGACCGCCGGCGACACCGTCACCGTCGACGTCCCCGGATTCGGCACGGTGGACGGCGTCGTCGACTACCTGACGCCGCACTTCATCGGCATCCGGACCGCCGACGCGCTGTACCGGTTCTACGGTCGCAACGCATTCGGCGGAACGGTCGACGCGGCGCACCACCTGTTCGCCGCGGGCGCCGACCAGGAGAAGTCGCAGGACGCGTGGACGTCGTGGCTGGACGACGTCTTCGCGTGACTCTCCGTGGTGCCCGAGTTCAGGAGGCCGTGAACTCGCCTGTCCCCGGAATGTTCGGCGTGCTCGGGGTGATCTCGACACGGACGCGACCCGCCCCCGGATCGAAGTAGACGGCTGTCGGAGCCCCCGGACCGTCCCATCCGCTCAACGCCCATTGCTTCGTTCCGGAGGCGCCGGTGTCGAGGTTGCGCCAACGCAACGTTCCGTCGACCATGCAGACCCGGGAACTGCCCACGAAATGCGTCCTCAGCATGACGTAGTTCGGCCCGTACGGCCCCGGGTAGCCGGACGACGCCTGGGCGTCGATTCGGCCACCGCACACGCTGATGTCGCCGGGGTTCAGACCGTGCCCGATCGTGAACGTGGGTGTCAGCGTCGCCGTATCCGCAACGGCAGCAGTGGGTGCGCCGATCAGCGCGGCAGCGGCGAGCGACGCCACCACCGCCGAACGGCCTACCAGATTTCCCACAGTCATGGCGCTCCTCGGTCGTGTGCGGCGGGCGAACCCCTCCCCCGTGTGTCTCCGGGAATGCGGGGCGCGTTACCCGTCCGGACCGCCGGGATCGACGTACCGTTCGTCGCGCGATCCATCCGGGTCTACGGCGCGGCCGATCAGCCGGTGGAACGGGCCTCAGAAGAGGGTGAGCGCCGGTCCGGGACGACCCGCCCCGACCAGTTCACGGCGATCCGGTTCGGGCTGCCCGGCCTCCCGGTGTTTCGCACCACCGCCGAGACCGTATCGGTCGACGAGCGGGTCGACTCGCTGCCTCAGCCACGCCTTGTATTCGGGCGGAACGTAGGCCGCCCGCCCGTACAACTGCCGGTACTGACGGACCAGCGCGGGATGCTCCGTCGACAGCCAGTTCATGAACCAGCCCTTGGTGCTGCCGCGTAGATGCATCGGAAAGACGGTCACGCCCGAGGCGCCGGCATCGGCGATCGATTCGAGCAGGCCGTCCAGGTGCCGCACCGAATCGGTGAGGAACGGAATGACGGGGGCCACCATCACATTGCACGGCAGCCCGGCGTCGGTGATCGCCCGGATCAGATCGAGGCGCGCCTTCGGGGTGGGCGTTCCCGGCTCGATCGACTTCTGGAGGTCGGGATCGTGGATCGCCAGCGAGACGCCGATGCTCACCGGGACCTGCCGGGCGGCGAGAGTCAGCAGCGGGAGGTCGCGCCGCAGCAGCGTCCCCTTGGTCAGAATCGAGAACGGGGTCGCGGATTCGGCAAGCGCGCGAATGATGCCGGGCATCAGACGGTACCGGCCCTCGGCGCGCTGATACGGATCGGTGTTGGTGCCGAGCGCCACGTGTTCACGCTTCCACGACCTGCGCCCCAACTCCTTGCGCAGCACCGCCGCGACGTTGGTCTTCACGACGATCTGGCTGTCGAAGTCGCGGCCCGCGTCGAGGTCGAGGTATTCGTGGGTGGGCCGGGCGAAACAGTAGCGGCACGAGTGTGAGCACCCGCGAAAGGCATTGACGGTGAACCGGAATGGCAGTTGCGACTCCTCGGGCATCTTGTTCAGCGCGCTCTTGCAGAGCACTTCGTGAAAGGTGATGCCGTCGAACTCGGGTGTCTGCACGCTGCGCACCAGCCCGGCGCGTTCCAGCCCCGGCAATGCACCGTCGTCGGCGTCGACCGCTTGCCCATCCCACCTCATGAGTACATGCGAACATTTGTTCTAACCGGTGTCAAGACTTCGCACCGAGTGGACACGAGATCGTCACCGTCGACCGCGCTGGTGAGCGCCGGATCGGGGCTTGCGACAATGTCGCTCATGTCGAACAGAAACAACGTCTCGTCCGGTTCCGAGTGGGAAGGCAAGATCGGCTATTCCCGTGCCGTGCGTATCGGGCAACTCGTGTCCGTGTCGGGCACCACCGCGTCGGGTCCCGACGGCCCCGTCGGCGGAGATGATCTCGCAGAGCAGACCCGCGAGGCGCTGCGCCGAATCGAGGCGGCGCTCGCGGAGGCCGGCGCGAGCACGACCGACGTGATCCGCACCCGCATGTACCTCACCGACATGAGCCGGTGGGAAGAAGCGGGCATCGCACACGGCGAGGTCTTCGGCGAGATCCGTCCCGCCACGACGATCCTCGAGGTCAGCGCGCTGATCGCCCCCGGCCTGCTCATCGAGATCGAGGCCGACGCCGTCATCGGCGACTGACCGTCCGGGGAGGCGGCACCACGCCGACGAGCCCACGTCCGCCTCCCCGCCTACCGGTGGTCCACCGGAAGTACCCACTCTTCGACGACATTGGGTGAACAATTGTCGCGGTGAGCCCCCTGGGACGAATCGGTCGAGCGCTCCTCGCGTTCGCGCTGGTCGTTGTCATCGGCACGGTCGGATACATCGTCCTCGGCTTCGGGCTCCTGGACGCGCTCTACCAGACCGTCACCACGATCACGACCGTCGGATTCCGCGAAGTACATCCGCTCAGCCGCGTCGGAGAAATATTCACGATCATACTCATCCTTGCGGGGGTGGGCACCGCGCTGTACATGTTCGGCGTCCTCCTCGAGGCGCTCATCGAGGGCCACCTACGCCACCACATGGAGAGACGGCGAATGGATCGACGCATCAGCCGGATGACCGGCCACATCATCATCTGCGGATGGGGCCGGGTGGGTACTGCGAGCGCGCAATACCTCACCTCACTCGGCCGCGAGATCGTCGTCATCGACCGCGAACCGGACAGACTCCGAGATATCGAGCATCCCACCGTCATCGGCGACGTCACCGACGACCGGACCCTCGAAGCAGCCGGGATCGCGCATGCACACGCCTTGATCTCCGCGCTCGACACCGACGCCGACAACGTGTACGTCACGCTGTCGAGCCGGGCATTGCGCCCGGATCTCATCATCATCGCCCGCGCCCGGAACGAGGGGTCGATGTCCAAACTGGTACGCGCCGGCGCCAACCGGGTTGTAAACCCGCAACTGATCGGCGGCCGCCGAATGGGTTCCTTTGCACTGCAACCCCACGTGGCCGAATTCTTCGACGTGGTGATGCACGACGAAACCCTCGACTACCGAATGGAAGAGATCACCGTCGGTTCCGCTTCACCCTGGGTGGGATACACGCTCGCGCAGATGGGACTTCACGTAAGCGGCGCACTGCTACTTGCGATTCGCACCGTCTCCGGTCAGTTCGTCGCCAATCCGGCGCCCACTATCCAACTCGAACCCGAAACGATCCTCATCGCTCTCGGAACCCCCGACGAACTCGATGCGGCACGCCACCACGTCAACCCGTAACTCCCTGCGCGGGTTGATCACCGGCCTACCCGAGGGCTCACACCGAACCGATGTGGGCGGCTCTCGAGGGGTCACCTCCCTGTGTTCTCTGCCGAAACAACCTCGGCTTCATCAGGTTTCCCAACGATCCGGACTCGACGAACTCGGTCGCGGCCGCGGATCGACAGATTCCGATCGAGGTCGACGGCCTCCGCCCCGCCCTTCCCCGGCGTCACCGTCCTGACCATCCGGGTTGGCCGGAGGAGGACACACATGCGATGAATGCGCGGGGTGAGGCATCGCCCATGAGAGGCCGCGCGGCCGGTTGGTCACCCGTCACGTTGTGGCGGATGCGTGTCATTCGCGCCCCAACCGCGCCGAGTGGCCCGATAATCGGGCGAGCACCGGTTGCGTCGTTGCCGGTGCATCGTCGCAGGAGGTGCCGAATTGCAATCCAGGACCGTTCTCAAACTCACCGGCGCCACGGTGGCCGCGGGAGTGCTGCTGGCCGGGGTGATGTTCCCGATCGCCGCCGGGCTGGGGTACGCATCCAACCGCGCCGCCGACAGCGTCGGTAACTCCTCGGCCGAACTGGCCGACGGGGTGGTGCCTGCGGTGACGACCATGACCGACGTCACCGGCAACCCGATCGCCTGGCTGTACGACCAGCGCCGATTCGAGGTCCCGAGCGACCAGATCTCCAACGACATGAAACTGGCGATTCTCTCCATCGAGGACAGACGGTTCGGCGAACACCAGGGGGTGGACTGGCAGGGCACGATGCGGGCGTTCTTCACCAACACCACCAGCGGTCAGATCGAACAGGGTGCCTCGACGATCAATCAGCAGTACGTGAAGAACTACCTGCTCCACGTGGTCGCCAAGACCGACGGCGAACGCCGGGCCGCGATCGAGACCACGCCGGTCCGCAAGATCCGCGAGATCCGGATGGCGATGACCCTCGACCAGGAACTCTCCAAAGAGGAAATTCTCACCCGGTATCTGAATCTGGTGCCATTCGGCAACGGTTCCTTCGGGGTGCAGGACGCCGCCCGCACGTACTTCGGCATCGACGCCAAGGACCTGAACCTGGAGCAGTCGGCGATGCTCGCGGGCATGGTGCAGTCCAGCTCCGCACTCAACCCCTACACCAACCCGGAGGGGGTGTTCGAGCGCCGCAACGTCGTCCTGGACACCCTGGTCGTGAATGTTCCGGACCGGGCCGCCGAGATCCGCGCCCTGAAGGAGACGCCGCTCGGGGTGCTCCCGAAACCGAACAACCTGCCCCGCGGATGCATCGCCGCCGGCGACCGCGGGTTCTTCTGCGACTACGCGTTGCAGTACCTCCAGAACGCCGGACTGTCGCGGGAGCAACTCGAAAGGGGCGGCTACCTGATCCGCACCACCCTCGATCCGGCCGTACAGGGATCGGTGAAGTCGGCGGTGTCCACCTACGCCGACCCGAAACTCCCGGACATCGCGAGCGTGATGAACGTCGTGCAACCCGGGCAGGACCAACACCGAGTCCTGGCGATGGCGGGCAGCCGCAACTACGGCCTGGACGCAGCCGCCGCCGAGACGGTGCAGGAGCTGCCCTATTCCCTCTCCGGGCACGGCGCCGGATCGGTGTTCAAGATCTTCACCACGGCAGCGGCCATGGAGAAGGGGCTGCGTCTGAACGCGATCCTCGACGTACCGGGCCGGTTCGATGCCTACGGGATGGGCGACGGCGGCGCGCCCGGGTGTCCCGGCGGCGCCTACTGCGTGCAGAACGCCGCCCCGTATCCGCGGGCACTGTCGCTCACCGACGCCCTCGCCCAGTCACCGAACACCGCGTTCGTGAAACTTCTCCAGGCCACCGGGGTCGATGCGACGGTGGACATGGCGGTACGCCTCGGCATGCGGTCCTACAACGAACCGGGCACGTCCGGGTTCGGGGACCAGAGCCTGGCCGACATGCAGAAAGACCAGAATCTGGGGTCGTTCACCCTCGGCCCGGTGTGGATCAATCCGCTGGAGCTGTCGAATGTCGCCGCGACCCTGGCCTCACACGGCAAGTGGTGCCCGCCGAGCCCGATCGACTCCATCGTCGACCGGCAGGGCCGGCCGGTCCCGCTCACCCAGCAGGCGTGCGAGCAGGTCATCGATCCCGGCCTGGCCGACACCCTGTCCAACGCGCTCAGCAAGGACGACCTGCCCGGTGGCACGGCGTCGGCCGCGGCCGGCGCCGCCGGGTGGAAACTGCCGATGTCCGGCAAGACCGGGACCACCGAATCGCACATGTCGTCGGCTTTCGTCGGGTACACGAACAACCTGGCCGGCAGCGTCTACGTGTTCGGGGACACTCCGACCCCCGGCCAGATCTGTACCAGCCCGCTGCGCGCGTGCGGGGACGGAAACCTGTTCGGCGGCACCGAGCCGGCCCGCACCTGGTTCACGGCGATGATGCCGATCGCGAACAACTTCGGCCCCACCGCCCTGCCTCCGATCGACCCGCGCTACGCCCGCTGACCGGGTGGTGTGGAGGCCCGCGACGACCTGAGCGGGCCTCCACCCCTGTGCGGTTCAGCGCCACCCGGGTTCGGCACGCCGCCCCTCAGGTGTGCGCCCGCAAGAGTTCGTCGCGGGTGCCGGGCATGCCGCTGCTGCCCCGATCGGTGCTTTTGACTGCCAGAATCTGGTTGATCCCGAGCCGGTTCGCCGAGAAGGCCAAGGCCGCTCCGGCCATGTACAGCCGCCACACCCGTGCCCGCCCGGCGCTGCTGGAGGCCACCGCCTCGTCCCAGTTCGCCTCCAGGTTCGCCACCCAAGCCCGCAGGGTCAGCGCGTAGTGCTCGCGCAGCGACTCGACGTCGCGCACCTCGAAGCCGGCACCTTCGAGCGCGTCGATCATCGGTGCCATCGGTTCGATTTCACCGTCGGGGAACACATAGCGATCGATGAACGACGTCGTGGAGAAACTGTCCGCGGTCTTGCGTGGTCGCCGCGAGATCGCGTGGTTGAGCAACCGGCCCTCCGGGCGTAACAGTGCGAACAGGTCCGCAGCGTAGGTCGCCAGCATCGTTTCGCCGACGTGTTCGGCCATGCCGATGCTCGAGATCGCGTCGTAGGGGCCGTCCGCGACGTCGCGGTAGTCCTGGACCCTGATCTGCACCAACTCCCCCACCCCGGCGTCGACCATCCGTTTGGCGGCGTAGTCCGCCTGCTCGTGGGACAGGGTGACACCGACGACGTGCACACCGTAATGACGTGCCGCGTGCAGCGCGAAAGTCCCCCACCCGCAGCCGACGTCGAGTACCCGCATCCCCGCGGTCAGTCCGAGCTTGCGGGCCACCAGATCGCATTTGGCGTACTGGGCCGCGTCCAGATCCCCGCCCGGCTCCGCCCAGTACGCACACGAGTAGGTCATCGACTCACCGAGCACGAGTCGATAGAAATCGTTGCCGACGTCGTAGTGGTGGCTGATCGCGGCGGCGTCACGAGCCTTGTCGTGCCGGCGCCCGCGCGCCAATTTCATCTCCTCCGCCGGCGGCTTCGGTGGCAGCCCGACGATCCCCAGGCGCAGCGCCGCCGTCACCAGTGCCTTCTTCGTCTGCCCGTCTATCCGCACACCGGGGCCCCGGCTCGGGTCCGCCACCTCCTCCAGCGCGTCCAGTCCGGCGAGCAGGTCACCCTCGATGTCGATGTCGCCGGACACGTAAGCCCGGGCGAAACCGAGATCGTTCGGCGCCCACAGCAACCGCCGCAGACCACGCCGATTGGCGAGGTGCACCTGCCACGGCGCGTCCGGAGGCCCACTGCGACTACCGTCCCAGCACCTGATCCCCACCGGAACCTGTGTACCGAGCACCGCGCGAACCAGCGGAGCCACCGTGTCAGCGACCGTCATACCCACCTCCGTCGAAGTGTGGGTCCGGCGTGCGCACTTCATGCCGCTCGCCGTGACCCACAGACCTGTCAACCCTCAAACGTCCCGAAATCCACCTCGTCGACCATATCGATGGAACGTCCGTCGCCGCAGACCATCACACCAACTACTGCTACCGATACGGGCGTCGCGATTCTCGAATCTCGCCGCCCGCACGCCTGGGAACGACTAGATCAACTACCCGGTCCTGAAGGACGCGGGTTTGCTGCTCACGTTCTCACTGGCTGTGAGAGGCGTGGCTGCTTTAGGCACGGTTGATTGGGCGGCCCGGTAGTTGTCGTGTCCGAGTGCGGCAATGTTGGCGGCGGCGTTATGGTCCGCGTGGCCGGTCCATCCGCAGCCGCGGCACCGGAAGAGTGCTTGACTGTGCCTATTCGCGGTGTCGCAGTGCCCGCAGCGGTGGCACGTCTTACTGGTATTGCGAGGGTTGATCACCTGCACCGGCACTCCTGCGGCGTGCGCCTTATAGGTGATCTGGTCGCGCAGTTGCGCGTAGGCCCAGGAGTGCAGTTGTTGCCGTTGTCTGCGTGCGAGCCGTACCCGGTCCCGGATTCCCGACAGGTCTTCTACCGCGATTCCTTGACCGGTGCGTTGTGCCTGGGCAACAATCGTTTTCGAGAGTTGGTGATTGATGTCGGTGGCGTACCGAGTCTCCTTCCTACGCCGTTTCTTCAGTTTTCGTTTCGCGGACTTGGTCCCCACCTTTTGCAGCGCGGACCGGATGGTTCCGTTCTTTTTCCGGCGGGCGGTGACCGCACCACCGGACCACCGGACGTCGAGTTCGGCCGGGTCGTCTGCGGTGGTCACCGCCAGGTTCACGATCCCCAAGTCCACGCCCAGCCACCCGGTGGGGTCGTCGGCGGGGACCAGCCGCTGCGGTGCGTCGGTGTCGACGGTTGCGTGCAGGTAGAAAGATCCGTCGCGGAAAATCAGATCCGACTCGCCTGTGCGGTCGGCGAGCATTGTCAGCTGCCACGGCGCGCACACGAATCCGACGTTGCGCATCCGGCCCGCGGTCGTCCAGATCGACACCGTCGATCGATCGATCTGCCACGACAAGCACCGATCGTCGAACGGTTGGCCCGCGTCCTGACGGAACACGATCGCCTTACCCGCAACCTTCGCATACCGTGTCGATCCCGGCGTGCCGTAATTGCCGTTACGCAGGTTCGCGGTCCGGGTCGCGTACGCATCCGCGACTTTCTTGATGACCCGGATCGCCGGTTGCGCCGACAACCCGCACGCTTTGAGCTGGGCATAGACCTGCTTTTGCAGCGCGAACGGGCGCCGATCAGCGGCGGTGTGCGCGAGCTGCGCAACCATGTTCGCCCCCGCATTGCACAACTCCAGTGTCGATTTCAGCGCCACATACTGCTCCGGGGTGGGAGCCAGCTTGACGACAACGATCCGCTTCACACCCTGCGCCTTTCCCTGCGGATACTCTTTGGTCTATGTCACCGAGATGGCCGCCTGACCCGAACATACGCCGCGGTCGTAGCGTTGTCTCCAACCTACATGCACACTTGGTCTTCGTCACGAAGTATCGTCGCGGTGCGTTCACCGACCCGATGCTGACCCGATGCGGGCAGATCATGGCAGAGGTGTGTGACAAGTTCGGCGCAACGTTGACCGAGTTCACCGGAGAAACCGACCACGTCCACCTCTTGATCCACTACCCACCTACCGTGCAACTCTCCACCCTGGTCAACAGCCTCAAGGGCGTCTCCGCTCGATACCTGCGCCAAGAGTTCCCCGACCACATCCAGAAATACCTGTGGGGCAATCACTTCTGGTCACCGTCCTACTTCGCCGCCTCCGCCGGCGGAGCCCCACTCGCCATCGTCGCCGAGTACATCACCAACCAACAACGACCCGAACCCACACCAGAAAGCGACCCCGCTACGCGCGATCCCGCAATACAGAATCAGCTTCCTCCCGGCCCCCAAGGGCCAGGCTTCCTCTGATTAACCCGGTGAATGTCGGTGTTCTCTGCTCGTCACGCCGACGACCCTGAAGTGGTCGCCCAGGTCGCCTGGACCCGCAGGCACAGCGAAAGGACTCTCCGTGCCCACTGACACCCCCGCTGCAGCCGGACGGAATCCGTCGAAGAAGGCACGTGCACAGCTCCTGTCGACCGCGGTAGCACTCCTGGCCGAGCAATATGGTTGCGGCCAGGAAGCCGCCTTCGACGCACTCCTCGACATTGCCCCCCGCAACCACGCCAGCGTCGCCAACGCGGCCGAACACGTCCTGTCCCGACGATCGATGGTTGACGGCCGGAAATTCTTCGCCCGCGCCCCGGACGGACCTCGCGATTTGAGGCAAACGCCCCATGCGACGACGGAACCGGCGGACCGATGATCAGGGCATGACAAAGCGAGTTCAGGAATCACGGAAATCACCGGTCACGACCGAATCGACATTCGAACCACCGACCGTCGGGCGGGTCGGTACGTGCCTGTCGGATCACGCACCTGAAGCGGCGGACGGCGGGCGGGTCGATGCGGTCGACGTGAGCAGGAGTGTCGGGGGGCGGCAGATCCTCCAGGAGCTGTCGCTATCCGTCGAACCGGGCGAGTTGGTCGCCATTGCCGGCGGCAGTGGAGCAGGAAAGAGCACGTTGCTGGAGATCCTCGCCGGACTGCAACCACCGTCGGCCGGGGAGGTTCGGCACGACGGCGTCGTTCGCGGGGCCCGGGTCGGCGCCGATTCCCGTATCGGCTACGTACCCCAGGACGACATCATCCACCTCGAGATGCCCCTGCGCCGCACGCTGCGGTACGCGGCGCGGCTCCGGCTGCCCGCGGGCACGTCGGCGGCCGAAGCGGACCGGATCGTCGACGAGACCATGCAGGACCTCGACCTGGCCGATCGGGCCGAGGTGCCGGTCCGTGCGCTGTCCGGCGGCCAACGCAAGCGGGCCAGTATCGCCGTGGAGCTACTGACCCGGCCACGCCTCTTCTTCCTCGACGAACCCACCTCCGGGCTCGATCCGTCGACCGCAGCCGACGTGATGCGCCTGCTGCACCGACTCAGCCGGCGTGGGGTCACAGTCGTCCTCACGACACACGAGCCGGCCGGCATCGACCGCTGCGACCGGGTGGTGTTCCTGGCTCGCGACGGCCACCTGGCCTTCACCGGCAGCCCGACCGAGGCTCGACGCTACTTCGGTGTGAAGGATCTGGCCGAGGTGTACGACCGGCTGGCACGCGAGCACACCCCTCAGATCTGGGCGGAGCGATTCGCGGACAGCGGTGAGAATTCGGACGCCCGGCCCGGCTCGGCTCCACCGCCCCTCCCGGCCACCCGTTCGGACGTAAAACGCACGGGCATGGTGCAGCAATGGTGGCTCCTCACACGACGCAATGTCGACGTTCTCCTTCGCAACCGGCTGACCCTGGCGGTCTTGCTCGGCTCACCGGTGCTGGTCACGGCGATGATGGCGACGCTGTTCCAGCGCGGCGCGTTCGATCCGCGCAGCGCGGCCGACCTCGGCCCCGCCCAGATCGTGTTCTGGATCGCCTTCGCGGGCTTCTTCTTCGGCCTCACGTACGGACTGCTCCAGATCGTCGGGGAAATGGCCGTCTTCCGGCAGGAGCGCCTGGCCGGGCTCAGCGTGAGCGCCTACGTGGCATCCAAGGTGACAGCGCTGCTTCCGGTGCTGGCGGGAGTGAGCGGGCTGCTGCTCGGTGTTCTGCGGGCGCTCGGTCGGCTCCCCGCCGTCGGATGGCACGTGTACGCCTTCCTGTTCGTGACGATTGTGATCGAAGCGACGTCCGCGCTGGTCCTCGGTTTGCTCGCCTCGGCCGCGGTCTCGAACGCCGCGCAGGCCGCCCTCGCCCTGCCGATGCTCTGCTTCCCTCAGGTTCTGTTCGGTGGCGCCATAGTTCCCGTTGACGAGATGGCCGTCCCGGGACGCCTGATGAGCCTCGGCCTGTCCAACCGCCACGCATTCGAAGCATTGGGTCGCGACCTCGATCTCGACCGGTACAGCGCCACGGTGCCGGCCATGTCCGCCTACGGCGACACCTTCCGGGGTGGCACCGGCGGCAGTCTCCTCGCGCTCGCCTCGTTTGCCGTGGGCCTCACACTCGCCACGGTGTGGGTACTGGACCGGCGGTCCCGGCCCGGCGCATCCCGGCGATGACGGCCCGGCACGGTCGGTCCCGCCGGACGGCGGACGCGTCACTTCCCCACGACTGCATTGACCGGGAATCCCACCAGACCCCGGTCGATCGCGGCGAGACTGGCCTGCGTGCGGTTGTTGACACCGAGCTTGGCGTAGACACGTTCGACGTGGTTGCGTGCCGTCTTCTCTGCAATGAACAGTTCGGCGGCGATGTCCCGGTTGGACCGGCCCTGCGCGACGAGTCGCAGGATCTCGACTTCGCGGTCGGTCAGCCCGGCCGGCCAGGGCGTGCGCCTCGACAGCCGTTGCCCGGCCGCCGCCAGCACGGCCGCCACCGACTCGGCGTCGAGGCGTCCGGCACGCGCCTCCTCGCGCAGCCGATCCGCAGCGCCGCGAGGATCGAGCGCCGGCCGGTATGGACGCGGTTCGAGCAGTCGCTGATATGCGTCCGCCGTGGCAAGCAGCCGGTCCTGCGCGGTCAACTCCGCGCCGGCGATCCCCCGGGGAAAGCCGGACCCGTCGATCCGTTCCCGGTGCTTCATCGCGACGGGCACCACCGATTCCAAGCCATTGACTCGGCTCAGTATCCGGCCGGTCAGATCCGGATACATCCGTACCCGTTCCCATTCGGCCGTGGTGAGAGGCCTCTTCTTCTCCCAGATCTGGTTGGACACCCCCATTTTGCCGAGACTGTGCACGAGACCGGCACGGTAGAGATTCGTGACGTCCGGTGGTGACATGCCCAGGTGTCGGGCCGCCCCGGCGACCAGATTCGCGACGCCACGCGAATGCCCCAGGGTGAACGGCGATTTGAGATCGACGAAATCAGCCATGGCCCTGAGCAACTCGTCGCTCTCGTCGGCCCTCAGGGTTCGGTCACGATCCGGCGCTTGGGCCAACGCCGCGATCCACACGTCTGTTTCCAGCACCCCGTCGACGATCGCCGCCGCGTCACGTTCGAACACCTCCGCCACGGCCGGGCTGAACTGGCTGCCGCGCCGGGAACGCAGAACGTCCTTCGCGTGCGCGAGCCCACCCGTCCGCAGGTGCACCTCGACGACGTCTGCTACGTGAGCGATGTGGATCTCGACCGGGATACCCTCCCCGCGACAACCGTTCGGCAATCCGCGGCCGTCCCAGCGTTCGAAGGCGTAGGCCAGCGCCTTTCCGACCTGCCCGTCCAAACCCATCCGATCGGAAAGAACCCCGGCGGAACTGCAATGCGAATGGATCAGCGTGGCGACCTGACCGCGCGCGGCGACCAGGAATGCTGCCGCACGGATACCGCGCTCCCAGCCCGGCAATCCGCGTCCCACATGACTCATCGTCAGCCGCAGAAACGGCAGGCCTGTCATGTCCACCGCGTAGGTGTCGGCGCGGAAGGCGATGTCGTCGCCGAAGAGCGCCGAGAGTTCGTGGGAGTCGGCGTGACAACCGATCCACCCGATCAGATTGGCGTAGTAGACGGTCTCTCGCTGCCGGGGGTCGAGCCCCATCCGCTCGGCGATCCGTGTCGCGATCAACGACGACCGAAGCATGTGTTCCATCGGTTGACCCAGACCGAGGTCGATCGCCAGCGATACCGAGGCCAGCAGTTCGGCTCTGCTCAGTCCCTTTTCCGAGCCGGGCAGCGTCCCGTGCGGGTGCATCTACCCATTGTCCACCTGAACACGGTCCACCTGAACACGGTCCACCTGAACACGGTCCACCTGGACACGGTCTAGCGCTGCCGGGAACAGTCGACGAATGGGACCGGTGTTGCCCGATTCGGGCTATGACCGGCCCGCAAACTGGGTAGGGTCCGATTCCATGGCTGACCAGGGGAAGATCCGGACCGTGGTATGGGGAACCGGGAATGTGGGGCGGGCCGCGATCCGCGCCGTCGACGCCCACCCCGGACTCGAGCTGTCCGCGGTGCTCGTGGCGAACCCGGAGAAGGTCGGACGCGACGCCGGCGACCTCGCGCGCCTCGGCCGCTCGCTCGGGGTGGCGGCAACCGACGATGCCGACGCAGTGCTCGCGAACTCTCCCGGCGCCGTCGTCTACGCCGCGTCGGGTGACATCCGCCCGGACGATGCCGCGGCCGACATCACCCGCGCGTTGAATGCCGGGGCGGTCGTCGTGACCCCGTCGATCTATGCGCTCTACGACCACCGTAATGCGCCGGCCGAATTGCGCGACCCGATCGAGGCGGCCGCGAAGTCCGGTGGCGGCGCGCTGTTCGTGTCGGGTGTCGATCCGGGATGGGGCAACGACATCCTGCCGATCCTGATGACGGGCCTGGCGGGCACGATCGACCGGATCCGGTGCCAGGAGATCTTCGACTACACCACGTACGACCAACACGATTCGGTGCGGTACCTCGTCGGCATGGGCCAGCCGATGGACTACGAACCGCCGATGGTCGCGGCGACGGTGCCGACGATGGTGTGGGGCGGCCAGATCCGGCTCATCGCCCGCGCTCTCGGGGTGGAACTCGACGAGATCCGGGAGACGCTGCTACGCCGGCCGCTCGAGGAGACGATCGCCACCGAACTCATGGGCGAGTTCGAGGCGGGAACCCAGGGGGCACTGCGTTTCGAAGTTCAGGGCATCGTGGGCGGCGAACCCCGCATCGTCATCGAGCACGTCACGCGGATCCACCCGTCGTGCGCCCCGGACTGGCCCGTGCCACCGGACGGCGGGGACGGCGCCCACAAGGTGATCATCGAGGGCCGTCCGCGGATCGAGGTCAATGTGGAGGCCACCGACGAGGGCGGCAATCGAGCGGCCGGTGGCAATGCCACCGCGGTGGGGCGCCTGGTCAACGCGATTCCGTGGCTGCGGACGGCCTCGCCGGGGCTCTACGACGCCCTGGATGTCCCGCTCGTCCCCGGTCACGGCAAGCTCGGCTGACACCAGCCAAACAGTTAGCCCTTGCGCTAACCATCGTTGCGGTGAATACTTTGCCTTGTGGCTCAGTATCCGGAGCAGCTCAACGGTATCTTCCAAGCGCTCGCCGACCCCACCCGGCGGGCCGTGCTGGGCCGCCTGAGCCGCGGCCCGGCGACGGTCAGCGAACTGGCGAAACCGTTCGACATGGCCCTGCCCTCCTTCATGAAGCACATCCACTTCCTGGAGGACAGCGGGTGGATCCGGACACGCAAGGAAGGCCGGGTACGGACGTGCGCGATCGAGAAGGCGCCGTTCACGGCGGTCGGAGTTTGGCTCGCGGAGCAACAGGAACTCTGGGAGGGCCGCACCGACAGGCTCGAACAATTCGTCACCGAACACGCAGTCACCACTCACGCGAAGGACACACCGCAATGACCGACACCGCGAGACCCGATCTCGACCTCACGATTTCGCGCATCATCCGGGCGCCCCGGGCCGTCGTGTGGCGCGCCTGGACCGACCCTGCCAGCTTCGAACAATGGTGGGTCCCCGCGCCTTCCCGGTGCCGGGTCGTCGACATGGAATTACGCCCTGGCGGCGCGCTCACCACCCAGATCAGCGAAGACGGCGGCGAATTCGTGCCCCACATGAATGGCTGCTTCCTCGCCGTCGACGAATTCGAACGCATCGTGTTCACCAACTCCCTCGTCGGTGGCTGGCGACCCGCCGAACAGCCGTTCATGACCGCGATCATCACGTTGACCGACCATCCGACGGGCACCGAATACGTCGCCCACGTGATGCACAAGAACAACGCCGACCGGAATACCCACGAAGAAATGGGCTTCTACGACGGCTGGGGCACCGTCACGGAGCAACTCGCCGAACTCGCCGAGCGACAGGCGTAACCGAGGAGGCCGGACATGCGCAAGATCGTCCTGCAGATGATGACGACCCTCAACGGCCGCCTCGACGACCCCGCAGCGTGGGTCCACGACGTCGTCGACGACCAGTACCGCGAGATCGATCGAATCTACTCGACCTACGACACTGTGCTGGTCGGGCGCACCACCTACGAGGAGATGGCCGCGTACTGGCCCCGCGCACTGGCCGAACACGAAGGGACCGAGACCAATCAGGTCATGGCCGAGCGAATGAACACCTACCGGAAACTGGTGTTCTCGCGTTCCGGCAACACTCCGCTGACCGAATGGGCCAACACCGAACAGGTCGTCGTGGCCGCGGACAGCGACCTGGCGACCTACCTCGAGAAGCTGAAGGCGGAGCCGGGCAAAGACATTCATCTGTCCGGCGGATCTTCCCTGGCACGCTCGGTCGTGGCGGCGGGTCTCGTCGACGAGTTCTATTTCTTCGTCTACCCGGTGGTCTCGCCCGGCGCGCCCTGGTTCTCGGAGATCCCCGATCAGCGGCGCCTGCAGTTGGTCGGTTCCGAGTCGTTCGGCAACGGGGTGGTCGAAGTCCACTACGTGCCCCGCGAACACGACGACGCACCGCGGCCGGAGAGCTTCACCGACCTGCTCGCGTGACGAGCGATCAGCCCACCGTCGCGAATTCCCCTGCCGCGGACCATCGTTGCCGCTCAGCGGCGAACGCGACGGCCTGTTCGGCTCGGAATCCGCCGATCGATTCGGCATTGGCCGCGAGGAACTGCTGGTGCTCGGCGAGCGAGAACGTGCCCTCCGTGATCTCGATTCCGCCGCCGCGGCCGGCGGCGACGTCGGATCGCAGGTCCATCAGCTCGTCCGGTTCCACGGGGTACCAGGAGATCCGGTCGAAGAAGCGCAGCAGCCAGGGGGTGCCGTCCTCGAACGGTCCGGACTTCTCGGGGTGCCGATGGTTCCACACCTGGGTGGTGCGGCCGACGAACTGGTAGCCGCCGGGGCCCTCCATCCCGTAGATGCAGAGGTATGCCCCACCGATGCCGACCGCGTTCTCCGGCGTCCACGTGCGGGCGGGGTTGTACTTCGTTGTGACCAGCCGATGCCGCGGGTCGAGGGGTGTCGCGACGGGCGCGCCGAGGTAGACGTCGCCGAGTCCGAGCACCATGTACTCCGCCCCGAAGACGGTGTCGAAGACGTCGTCGACACTGCCGAGGCCGTTCATGCGACGAATGAACTCGATGTTCCAGGGGCACCACGGCGCGTCGGCGCGGACACCGTGCATGTACCGCTGGATCGCCTCACGCGTCGAGGGGTCGTCCCACGACAGCGGCATCCGCACGGACCGGCTCGGCACCACGAGTTCGTTCGCCGCGGGCAGCGCGTCCTCCGCCTCGGCGAGCAGCCCCATCAGCTTCGGGATCGGCAGCACGTCGGGGTCGACCCGCACCTGCAGTGACCGGATGCCCGGTGTCAGGTCGAGGAGCCCGGCCGGCTTCTCGACCTCGAGCCGCTGGTGCAGCGCATGTGCGCGGGCCCGCAGTGCGAGGTCGAGGCTCATGTCGCCGTATTCGACCAGGACGTTGTCGTCGCCGGATCGCCGGTACGTCACGGCGGTCTCTCCGTCGCGCCGGGCGATCACGCCGTCGTCCCGGTCACCGGCGGTGGAGAAGACCGTCGAGAACGCCGCCCGCCGGGCAGGCCCCAGCGCACGCGTGGACGCGGCCCGGTCGGCCCGGATCGGCACGAAGCGCACCGTGTCGCCGGGGGCCAGTTGTCCGAGCTTCCAGCGTTCCGCGGAGACGACCGTGACGGGGCACACGAACCCGCCGAGGCTCGGCCCGTCCGGGCCCAGGAGGATCGGGGTGTCTCCCGTGAAGTCCAGGGCGCCGACCGAATACGCGTTGTCGTGGATGTTGGACGGATGCAGGCCTGCCTCGCCGCCGTCCGTGCGAGCCCAGTCGGGTTTGGGCCCGATCAGCCGCACCCCGGTGCGGTCCGAGTTGAAATGCACCTCGTAGTCGGTCCGGTACAGCGTGTCGATGTCGGCGCGGGTGAAGAATTCGGGTGCGCCGTGCGGGCCCTCGGTGACCGCGATCTCCCAGCGACGGCACAGGGCCGGGACGTGTTCTGCGGGAACGGCGGCCGCGCGGGCGCCGGTGTGCTCACCGACCGCGAGAACATCGCCCTGCCGCAGCGTGCGGCCCTGATGACCGCCGAACTTGCCCAGTGTGAAAGTCGAGGCGCTGCCGAGGAAGTCGTCGACGTCGAGCCCGCCCTGGACGAGGAGGTAGATGCGCAGCCCTGGTCCGGCGACCGCGCCGACATCCAGGGTCCCGCCCGCCGGAACCCGTACCGGTCGCCACTGCGCGTGCAGCACGCCGTCGACGGTGACCGGGGCGGGCGCACCGGTCACGCAGACCACCGTCTCCTCGTCGAACTGCAACGCGGGGCCGGACATGGCGCATTCGATTCCGGCGGCGCCCTCGTCGTTGCCGAGCGCGGTGTTCCCGAGCCGGAACGACAGGTCGTCCATCGGACCTGACGGCGGCACCCCGACGTGCCAGTACCCGGTCCGGCCCGGGAAGTCCTGGACCGTGGTGAGCATGCCGGGCCGCTGAACCGTGATCTTGGCGCTCATGCGGGTGCTCCCGCCGGCCGGGTCACGATCATCCGCACCGGCGTCGGGTCGAACCCGTTGCAGGGGTTGTTGATCTGCGGGCAATTGGACACCAGTACCAGAACGTCGCGGTCCGCGCGGAGTGCGAGCCGGCGGCCGGGTGCGGAAAGGCCGTCGACGATGCCGAGTGTGCCGTCGGCGTCGACGGGGACGTTCATGAAGAAGTTGATGTTCGACACCAGATCCCGCTTGCCGATTCCCCACCGCGACCCTTCCGCGAGAAAGTTCTCGACGCAGGCGTGCTGATGCTTGGTGTGGTGGCCGTACCGCAGGGTGTTCGACTCCTGGGAGCAGGCGCCGCCCACCGTGTCGTGGGAGCCGACCTCGTCGGCGACGAGTGTCATCAGCGCGTCGTGATCGTCGGTGCGGAGCACACTTCCCGTGGTCAGGAACAGATTTCGCTGCGCCGACACCGTCGCGGCGGCCGAGTAGCGCTGCCGGTGGTCGCCGGCCGCGTAGATCAGGGTGTCGACGGCCTGGTTGCCGTACAGATCCACGATGGTCAGGACGTCGCCGGCCGCGACGACGGCGGACCAGGGTCCGCGGGCGCCGACCTCCTCGTCCAGGATCACCGTTCCCGGTACCAGCGGCGCGGTCTCGATGGTGGTGGTCATGCCTGCTCCCGTCCCTGGCGCTGCGCTGCAGCCCAGACGTCTTCGGTGTTGAGGAAGGCGCGCCGGTACTCCGGGTCGGCGTCGACGGGCTCGGCCACGTCGGCGCCGGTCCAGGCGAGCACCTCGAGCGCGGTCGTGTCGTACGTCGGCGACGGATCCAGGGGGTGCGCCGTGTTGGCGATCAGGACGATCACCGGGAGGTGGATCACGAGTTCGACGGCGGTGTCCGCGCCGGCGGATCCGATGCTGCTCAGCGATCCGTCCGCGCCCACCCGCACCCCGTGGAAGAACGACAGCGAGGGCGGGAGGTCGCGACGCTCGAGCCCGTGCTTCGCGGCCGCCACGGTGAAGAGCTCACGGCCGGCTGGAGACCCCGAATGCAGGCTGCCGTCACCGTATTTCGCAGTGTTCGTGGCGAGCGAGGTGGTGCCGCAGAGGGCGTCGTGCCGGCCGGACCCGTCCGACACCACGGTCGCGAGGACGCGCCCCTGATCGGAGAGCAGCGGATGCCCGGTCCCCGTGTACGCCTGCCACGGCACCTTCACCGTGTCGGCGACGTTGAGCCGCTCCCACGGCGCGTCCGCCCGGTACAGCAGCAGGTGGGCGCAGGCCCGGCCGTCGAGGTCCCGCAGTCGCAGTCGGGTGCCGCGGCCCAGCACTTTCGTGGTGTACCGGCCGCCGGGAACGGTCTCCGCCCACGTGAGCAGCGCCGGATCGACACCGGACGGAGGGGTGGGCCAGGACGACGCGGGGACCACCGGCATCGAGTCGGTGACCACGCCCGACTGGGCACGCGCGTGTTCCTTCGCGGCACTGGTGGTCGAGGTGTCCACTGAGGTCATGTCAGGCTCCGATCGTGACGGGGTTGGGGGTCGTGCGGCCGCGCGGAAAGCACGCGATCCCGAGCGCGACCACGGCGGCGACGGTGATGGGGGCGGCCCACCGCAGGAGTGGGTAGTCGCCGCTGGGGTCGAAGATCTCGGCGCGCGGCCAGGACAGGTTGACGACCATCAGCGCGCCGTAGCCGACGGCCAGGATGTTCACGGGCAGTCCGAACCGTCCGAGCGAGAACAGCGTCCGACCGTCCGCGTCGACCTGCGGTCCCCCGTGCGGCCAGCCCTTCAGCCTGCGCAGCAGGAGCGGCACCGTGACCATCAGGTAGGCGAGGTAGATCAGGATGATGCAGACGCTCGAGAGGGTCGCGAAGATCGCGGAGTTCCCGACGTTGACGGCGAGGATGCCGATGCACACGAGGCCGATCAGCACGGACGGCGCGATGGGTGTTCCGGTGCGGGGGTTCACCGTCGACAGAATCCGCGAGGCCGGCAGCCGGCCGTCCCGGGCCATCGAGAACACCAGCCGTGATGCCGCCGTCTGGATGGCGAGCGTGCAGACGAAGACGGCGATCGCGACGTCGACGAGGAGCAGGGTTCCCCACGGGGAGCTGAGGATCGACGAGAGCACGTACGGCAGTCCCTCGGCGGCGAGACGGCCGTCCGTCAGGCTCGGCGCGGCCATCAGGGCGCCGATGATCATCAGCCCGCCGCCGAGCGCCGACACGGACAGCGCGAGGCGGATCGTGCGCGGTGCGACCCGGCGCGGGTTCCTCGTCTCCTCGGCGAGTTCGCCCGCCGAACCGAACCCGACCATCACGTATGCCGCCATCAGCCCCGACACGATCCACGCCCATCCGTAGCCGGGCGACGCGCCCGCCGTGCCGGTGTCGAACACGACGTCCGGTCCGCGCCGGGCGTGAGTGAGGAACATCCCGACCACCGCGATGACCCCGACGATCTCGCAGGTCACACCGATGTTGTTGATCCGGGACATCCAGTTGACGCCGATGCAGTTGATGAACGTGGTCAGCACGAGCAGGACGGAGCCGAGGAGCACCGCGTTGGCGGCACCGCTCGCGGACGTCAGTGTGCTGTCCTCCCCGATGATCTGGAATCCGCTCCACACGTTGGGGAGAACGACCTGCAGGGCGATGGCCGCGGCGGACGCCGTCACCATCTGCGCGAGGATCATGAACCATCCGGCGAACCAGCCGACCACCTCGCCGCCCATCCGGCGTGACCACTGGTAGATCGCCCCCGAGATGGGGTACCGGGCGGCGAGTTCGGCGAAGTTGAGCGCCACCATGAACTGGCCGGCGAACACCACCGGCCACGTCCAGAAGAAGGCGGGCCCGGCAAACCCGAATCCGAGCCCGAAGAGCTGGAAGATCGTGGTGAGGATGGAGACGAACGAGAAGCCGGCGGCGAACGACGCGAACTTGCCCAGGGAGCGGTGGAGCTGCTGCTCGTAGCCGAATTCGCCGAGGTCGCCCGTGTCGTCGACGCCGGACGGGCGGAGAGGTGCGGGAGCCGGCGCGGTCGGCACCTGCGCAGTCCTTGTGGGTGTACTCAAGGGCGTACTCCTTCGGCGAGGGCAATATCTGTCGCTCGATAGTTTTCTCGCGGAGAGGCCCCGATGGGTGACGCCCGCGTATCCAGATCGCGGTCGGCCGTAACAGCATCGTTGCCTACGTTTCGGTCGCGTGACGAAACCCTCACGGAGGGTGGTCGGGGTCGGCTCCGGACGCGACCTGACATCATGGAGCGGTGACCACAGGGCCGGGACGACCCCGACTGACCAGTCAGCGCAGACCAGGGCAGACCACTCCCGAGGAGATCCTCGACGCGGCCGGAGAGTTGTTCACCACCAAGGGTTTCGCCGCCACCTCGACCCGGCGGATCGCGGAGATGGTCGGCATCCGGCAGGCGTCGCTCTACCACCACTTTCCCAACAAGGAGGAGATCCTGGCGGCGCTGCTCGAGGAAACGGTCTCCCCCGCGCTCGCCGCCGCCGAGCGGCTCACCGGCGCCGACGCCCCCGCCACGGTGCGCCTGCACGCGCTGGCCACCTACGACGTCACACAACTCACGGCCACCAGATGGAATCTCGGTGCGCTGTACCTTCTCCCGGAACTGCTGACCGATCGATTCGAGCCGTTCCGCACCCAGCGCACCCTGCTCCGCGGGCACTATCGGCAGCTGGCGGACCGGGCGCTCACGGAAATCACCGGCGAATCCGGCAGCACCTCCCCAGCCCTGGCCGACCTGCCGTTCCGAATCGTCGAGAGCGCCATCGCAACCCGCGCCGACATCGAACGCGGACTGCTGCCCGGGCCCGAGAACGAGGGCGCTGCCGGACTCCTCGCCGACGCCTGCCTCCGCGCACTCGGATGGACGGACCCGCTGGACGAAATCCGGGCGAAGTCGCGCGCACTGCTCGCCGAGACCGAGGGCGGAACACCCCTTCACCTCTAGCCGGGCATGTCGTTCCCGTGCGATAAAGTCTGGCGAACGCTTAACACTGGGGGGTTATCTTGAGCGAAGTCTTCGTCGTCACGGACGGCATCAGGAAATACGGCGCCACCGCTGCGCAGGCCGCCGAACAGATCAGCAGCGCCGCCGCACTCGATCTCGGCGCGAATCTCGCGGCGCTCGCGCCCGTGTTCGGCCCGATCGGAGCCGACTTTCTCGCGTCCTTCGCTGCCGCGCAGGCACGTCACGCCACATCGGTCGCCGAACTCGCAACGCACTAC
The DNA here is from genome assembly GCF_900105905.1 of Rhodococcus koreensis. Lineage (GTDB taxonomy): Bacteria > Actinomycetota > Actinomycetes > Mycobacteriales > Mycobacteriaceae > Rhodococcus_F > Rhodococcus_F koreensis. The sequence continues at coordinate 1,146,180 of NZ_FNSV01000005.1, forward strand.
GCGCAGACCGCGATCGCGGCCGACGCCACCGCCCGGTCCTACGACTCCGTCGACGGCGCCAACAGCGCAGCGCTCGGCGCCGTCGGCGACGGGCTCGGGGGCCTCGCATGACCTCCCCCGAAGCCGCCGGTCATCCCGCCGAGCCCGGATCTGTTCTCGACCTGATCCAGGGCTCGCCCGTCGGCGACGCCCTCGCCACACCACTGCCGAGCACCCCGCTCGAGGCCCTGCAGAATTCCCCGCTCGGCCCGTTGCTGGATGCGCCGCTCGGTGAGCTGCCACCGTTGCCGGCCCTGCCGTCGTTGCCGCCCCTGCCACCGAACCCGGTCGAGGCACTGCTGCAGGGGCACGCTCTGCCCGCACTGCCGGGTCTGGACGAATTGTTCAAGCCGCTCACCGATCTCGCCGGGAGCTTCGGCACCGGCACGTTCGGCTCGTTCGACCCGACGTCCCTCCTCGACATGTCCTCGGGCCTGATCGACCAGGCCATGTCGATGAGCCTGTCGGGTCTGAAGGTCCTCGACCAGATCTGGCAGAGCCAGGCGGCGCAGGCGGCGCAGTCCCAGGGTGTGCAGGCCCAGGCGAGCGGCACCGAACTGAGCGAACGTGGCACGGAGATCGCGACCACCACCCAGACCGCCGCCGCGTCCGTGGCGCGGGGCAACGCGAACCTGATGACGATCTCGGAGTCGTTCGCGGCCACCGCGGTCGCCGCCGCGCCGATGGTGATGACTCCGCCTGGGCAGGCGATGCTTCTCGCGTCCGCGGCCGAGCACATCAAGGCGGCCATCGGAGTGGTGACGCAGACCCGCACCGAACTGAACGAGCAGACCCTCACGATGAACGGTCTCGCCGCGCCGGTCCCGGTACCGCCGCCCCCGGCACCCGGAGCCGTGGCGGGAGCGGCACCGACGTCACCGTTCGCTTTCGCGTCCACCGTCATCGAGGGCGTGGGCAAGCCGATGATCTCCACCGTTACCGACGGCGTCGGAGACCTGGTGTCGGCGAGTACCCAGGCGGCCAGTGTCTCCTCGTCCGATCTGCCCGCCGACACCGTCGCGGCGAAATCCGCCGTCACCCCGGCACACGGTGCCGTCGGCGGAGTACCCGGCGCGGTGGGCACGGCAGGCGGCGCGGGCATCGGCATGTACGGCGGCGGCGCGGGCGGAAGCACCTCGGCGGGAAGCAGTTCGGTACCCCGCGGAGCGGTTTCCGGGGCGGTCGTGCCCCCGGCGACTGCGACCCCGACGACACCGGGCACCGCTCCGGCACCCGGCGCCACTCCGGCCGCCTCGTCCCCTCTCGCACCGGGCGGGGCAATGGGCGGCGCCGGCATGGCGGGCGCGGGGCGCGGCGGCGACGAACAGCTGAGCGGCCGGTCCACACCGAGCTACCTCGTCAACGCCGGCGAGAACAACGCGTTCGTCGGCGACCTGCCGATGGTCGCGCCCGCCGTGATCGGCGGCGAGGATCTCGACGACGCCGCGTTCGGCGATCGGGGCTGATCACTCAGTCGAGCAGTGCCGCCACCTCGTGATCGGTGAGCGTGGTGGTGGGCACGCGGCCCTCCGAACGCACCAGTTCCACGGCCCGGAACAACGCGCGTTCGGGGAGAGCCGCGCCGCGCGCTTCCGCGCGGAGTTGCTCGATGAGGACCGACGCGATCGCCGCAGCCGGTACCAGCTCGCTAGTCGTCAGGGCGTCCGCCAGCCTGCGGAGCCCGAGGATCTCGAGTTCCCGGCCGCCGTCCGTCGTGTAGAGGGCGAGCGGAATCGCGAGGCTCCCGTCGGGATCCGTGATCCGGACACTCACCTCGCTGACCCGGGCCGAACGGACCACCAGTTCCGCGGCCACCGCGCGGGTGACGTCGACGTGCCGGCTGCGCAGTCCCCCCGTCGACCGGATCCGCCCGGCCTGCAGCGTGATGCGACGCCGCAACGTGAGCAGCGCGGACGCGGCGGTCGGGACTGCGATCACGGCCCCGACCGTCACGCCGACCCACACCGGGCCGAAGAACCCGACGACGACGCCGACCACGACACCGATCAGCACGGCGATCGCCGCGACCTTCTTGAGCCGCGGCGCGATCAACGCGATCGGGACGAGGTCGAGCGACACCGGCGCGGTGTCGTCAGGCGCCAAGGATGGCTCCGACGCGCGCGAGAACATCCGCCGACGACACCGATTCCTGATCGCCGGTGGCGAGATTCTTGATTCCCACCGTGCCCTCGGCGATGTCGCGGTCGCCGAGCACCAGCGCCAGCGCGGCGCCGGACCGGTCTGCGGCCTTCATCGCGCCCTTCACGCCGCGGTTGCCGTACGCGAGATCGACTCGAATTCCCTCGGCGCGCAACTGCTGCGCGATCACCACCAGCTTCGCCTTCGCCTCCTCGCCCAGCGGGACGCCGAAGACCTCGCAGCGGGCCGTCGAGCCCGCGGTCTTGCCCTCGGCGGCGAGCGCCAGGACGGTGCGGTCGACACCGAGCCCGAAACCGATTCCGGACAACGGCTGACCACCCAGCTGAGCCATCAGACCGTCGTAACGTCCGCCGCCGCCGATTCCCGACTGCGCGCCGAGACCGTCGTGGACGAACTCGAACGTCGTCTTCGTGTAGTAGTCGAGGCCGCGGACCATCCGCGGGTTGACCACGTACGGCACCCCCAGCGCGTCGAGGTGCGCGAGCACCTCGTCGAAGTGCGCCTTCGCCGTGTCCGAGAGGTGATCGAGCATGAGCGGGGCGTCCGCCGTCATCTCGCGCACCTCCTTGCGCTTGTCGTCGAGCACCCGCAGCGGGTTGATCTCCGCCCGCCGACGGGTCTCCTCGTCGAGGGGAAGCGCGAACAGGAACTCCTGCAACCGTTCCCGGTACTGCGGACGGCACGTGTCGTCGCCGAGGGACGTGACCTCCAACCGGAAACCCTCGAGACCGAGCCCGCGGAAACCCGCGTCGGCGACGGCGATGACCTCGGCGTCGAGTGCCGGGTCGTCGACGCCGATGGCCTCGACCCCGACCTGCTGCAACTGGCGGTACCGGCCGGCCTGCGGTCGCTCGTAACGGAAGAACGGGCCGGCGTAGCTCAGCTTGACCGGCAACTGGCCGCGGTCCAGGCCGTGCTCGATCACGGCCCGCATGACACCCGCGGTGCCCTCGGGCCGCAGTGTCACCGAACGGTCACCGCGGTCGGCGAACGTGTACATCTCCTTGCTGACGACGTCGGTGGACTCGCCGACACCGCGGGCGAACAGCCCGGTGTCCTCGAAGATGGGAAGTTCGATGTGGCCGTATCCGGCCAGACGCGCAGCGCGCGTGAGTCCGTCACGGACCGCGACGAACTCGGACGACTGCGGCGGGACGTAATCGGGGACGCCCTTGGGGGCGGAGAAGGTGCTGGCTTTGCTCACTGTCGTTACTTTTCCTTATTTCGATCCCGGGAGTCCAACGAGAAACGGGTTCGACCCACGTTCGGCGCCGACGGTGCTCGAACCGCCGTGCCCGGGGAGGACCGCCGTGTCGTCGGCCAGGACCAGAAGCTTGTCGGCGATGGACTGCAGCAACTGTTCGTGATTGCCGCCGGGCAGGTCGCTCCGGCCGATCGATCCCTGGAACAGCGTGTCACCGGTGAGGGCGATCTCGACGGGGCCGTTCTCGGTGACGACCCGGGTGCGGAACACCACGGACCCCTGCGTGTGCCCGGGGGTGTGGTCGACGGCGAACGACATCCCGGCCTGCTCGATCACGTCGCCGTCGGCCAGTTCGATCACCTCACCGGGCTCGACGAACGTCATGCCCTCGATGAACGGCTTCATCGTCGGGCCGATGCCGCGGCCGGGGTCCGACAGCATGTAGCGGTCCTCGGGGTGGATGTACGCGGGGATCCCGAACTTCTCGCAGACGTCGTAGGCGTTCCAGACGTGGTCGAGGTGTCCGTGGGTCAGCAGCACCGCCGTCGGCGTCAGATTCGACTGGTCCAGGAACTCGAACAACGGTTCGGCGGCATCCTGCCCTGGGTCGACGACGACGCACTCCGGGGCATCGTCCTGCGCGAGGATGTAGCAGTTGGTCTGAAACATCCCGGCCGGGAATCCTGTGACGAGCACGCGCGACGCTCCTGTTCGAGTGGTCATTGCAGTCGCTACAGCCTAAGCCGCCGCCCCGCCAGGATGTTCTCAGGTTCGGATGGCAGACTCTGGAGGTCGTGTGCCGGGGGCAGTTCGCACCGGCCAACGGCCCTATCGACCGACTTCCAGCCAGACCGACACGGGAGGACCACCGCAGTGCCGAGCAACGAGCAGCGCCGGGAAGCAGCGAAACGAAAGCTCGAGCGTCAGCTCGAACGCCGCGCCGACAGAGCACGCAAGCGTAAGCAGCTGACCATCGCCGGTTCGGTGCTCGGTGTCGTGCTCGTGGTGGCCGCCGGCGCCGTCGTCTTCTCCCTCACCCGCGGCGACGACGAGGCGACGGAGGCATCGGCGGCGGAGTCGGTGTCGGCGTCACCGCAGTCGCCCGGTGTGATGCCCGCAGGCCGGTCCGAACCGCTGCCCGAGAAGGTGTCCTGCACGTACACCCCCGACAGTCAGCCGCCGGCGAAGCAGGTTAACCCGCCGCGCACCGACGAGATCGACACCACGCTCCGGGAAGTCAGCGTCAGCATGCAGACGACGCAGGGAAACATCGGTCTGGTCCTGGACAACGCCGACTCCCCGTGCACGGTCAACAACTTCCTGAGCCTGGCGAGCCAGAACTACTTCGACAACACCCCTTGCCACCGGCTCGTCACGTCCGAGGGACTGAAGGTCCTGCAGTGCGGCGATCCCACCGGCGCGGGCACCGGCGGTCCGGGCTACGGGTTCGCCAACGAATTCCCCACCGACCAGTACGAGGCGTCGGATCCGGCGCTGCAGGTTCCGGTGACCTACCCGCGCGGCACGATCGCGATGGCCAACAGCGGTCAGCCCGACAGCAACGGCAGCCAGTTCTTCCTCGTCTACGCGGATTCGCAGCTCCCCCCGCAGTACACCGCGTTCGGGAAGGTCGACGAGACCGGTCTCGCGACCATCGAGAAGGTGGCGGCGGCCGGTGACGACGGATCGATGCAGGCCGGCGGCGGCAAGCCGAACCTGCCCATCGACATCACGTCCGTCCGGATGGACTGACGTCACGTGTGAGGATGGACCGATGAAACGCACCTCGATTCTCGTCGCAGGCGTGAGCCTCGCGGTCCTCCTCGCCGGCTGTTCGGATTCGTCCGACTCCGGCGGCTCGTCGACCAGCACCTCGTCGAAGGCGGCCGCCACGAGCGCGGCGGAGCAGTCGCTCGACCTGTCCAAGTTCGGCACGCTCCCCGCGGTCCCGGCTCCCGCCGGGGCCACCGTGGACTGCACGTACCCGGCGGGGCGGCCCGCCGTCAAGGACGTCACCCCGCCGCCCACGTCCGGTGTGTCCACCGTGGGCACGGTTCCCGTCGATCTCCAGACCAGCGCCGGACCGATCGGCCTGGTCCTGGACCGCGCCGAGGCCCCGTGCACGGTGAACAGCTTCACGAGCCTGGCCCAGCAGGGGTACTTCGACGACACCCCCTGCCACCGGCTGACGACCGAAGTGGGTCTGCAGGTGCTGCAGTGCGGCGACCCGAGCGGGGCGGGCACCGGCGGCCCGGGCTACGGATTCGACACGGAGTACCCCGAGACCGCGTTCGCGCCGAACGATCCGGCACTCGCGAATCCGGTGGTCTACCCCCGCGGCACCGTCGCGATGGCCAACAGCGGGCAGCCCGGCAGCAACGGCAGCCAGTTCTTCCTCGTCTACGCCGACTCGGTGCTCCCGCCCAACTACACCGTCTTCGGTTCGATCTCCGAGGAGGGCCTCGCGACCGTCGAGAAGATCGCGGCCGACGGCGACGACGGATCCATGTCCGCAGGCGGCGGCAAGCCCAACACCCCGGTACAGATCGAGACCGCGAAGGTCGGCTGACCCCGCACCCGACCGCACGAACGGGACGGTCGTTCGATCTGCTCGAACGACCGTCCCGTTCGTCGCCGGGAACAAGCGCTAGGCGGCGGACGTCACCCGGTACACGTCGTACACGCCCTCGACGTTGCGGACCACGTTCAGCACGTGCCCGAGGTGCTTCGGGTCGCCCATCTCGAACGTGAACTTACTGATCGCCACCCGGTCGCCGGACGTCGTCACCGATGCCGACAGGATGTTGACCTTCTCGTCCGCGAGCGCCTTCGTCACGTCCGACAGCAACCGGTGCCGATCGAGCGCCTCGATCTGAATGGCCACCAGGAACACCGACGACGGGGACGGCGCCCACTTGACCTCGATGATCCGCTCCGACTGCTCCTGCAGGGAGCCGGCGTTGGTGCAATCGGTCCGGTGGACGCTGACCGCGCCGCCCCGGGTCACGAAGCCCATGATCTCGTCGCCGGGAACGGGTGTGCAGCACTTGGCGAGTTTGGCGACCGTGCCCTCCGCGCCGGGAACCAGCACACCCGCGTCGCCGGTGCTCCGCGGACGCATCGGCATGGTCGACGGGGTGGACCGCTCGGCCAGCTCCTCCTCGACGTCGCCGACCCCGCCCAGATGGGCCACCAGACGCTGGACGACGTGCTGCGCCGACACGTGACTCTCGCCGACCGCCGTATACAGCATCGACACGTCGGTGTAGTGCAGTTCGTGTGCGATGGACGCCATCGACTCGGCGTTCATCAGGCGCTGCAGCGGCAGGCCGACCCGCCGCACCTCCTTCGCGATAGCGTCCTTGCCCGCCTCGAGCGCCTCTTCGCGGCGTTCCTTGGCGAACCACTGCCGGATCTTCGTCTTGGCGCGCGGCGACACGGCGAACGTCTGCCAGTCGCGGCTCGGACCGGCGTTGACGGCCTTGGAGGTGAAGACCTCCACCACCTCGCCGTTCTCGAGCTTGCGTTCGAGCGCCACCAGCCTGCCGTTGACCCGGGCGCCGATACAGCGGTGCCCGACCTCCGTGTGCACCGCATACGCGAAGTCGACGGGCGTCGACCCGGCGGGCAGGGTCACCACGTCGCCCTTGGGGGTGAAGACGAAGATCTCCTTGACCGCGAGGTCGTAGCGCAGCGACTCCAGGAACTCACCCGGGTCGGCGGCCTCACGCTGCCAGTCGAGGAGCTGACGCATCCACGCCATGTCGTCGACCTCGGCGACGTCACCGGAGTGCCTGCCCTTGGTCTCCTTGTACCGCCAGTGCGCAGCGATGCCGAACTCCGCGGTCCGGTGCATGTCGTGGGTGCGGATCTGCACCTCGAGGGGTTTGCCCTCGGGTCCGACGACGGTGGTGTGCAGCGACTGGTAGACGCCGTAGCGCGGCTGCGCGATGTAGTCCTTGAACCGGCCGGCCATCGGCTGCCACAGCGAGTGGACGACACCGACGGCCGCGTAACAGTCGCGGACCTCGTCGCACAGGATCCGCACCCCGACCAGGTCGTGGATGTCGTCGAAGTCGCGGCCTTTGACGATCATCTTCTGGTAGATCGACCAGTAGTGCTTGGGCCTGCCCTCGACGACCGCGTTGATCCGCGACGCGGTCAGGGTCGCGTTGATCTCCGCGCGCACCTTCGCCAGGTAGGTGTCGCGGGACGGCGCCCGGTCGGCGACGAGCCGCACGATCTCGTCGTACTTCTTGGGATGGAGGATCGCGAAGGACAGGTCCTCGAGTTCCCATTTCACGGTGGCCATGCCGAGCCGGTGGGCCAGCGGCGCGATCACCTCGAGCGTTTCGCGGGCCTTGCGGGCCTGCTTCTCGGGTGGCAGGAACCGCATGGTCCGCATGTTGTGGAGCCGGTCGGCCACCTTGATCACCAGCACGCGCGGATCGCGGGCCATCGCGATGATCATCTTGCGGATGGTCTCGCCCTCGGCGGCGTTGCCGAGCACCACCTTGTCGAGTTTGGTGACGCCGTCGACGAGGTGCGCGACTTCTTCGCCGAACTCGTCGGTCAGCTGGTCGAGGGAGTAGCCGGTGTCTTCGACGGTGTCGTGGAGCAGGGCCGCGACCAGGGTGGTCGTGTCCATCCCCAGTTCGGCGAGGATGCTGGCGACGGCGAGCGGATGCGTGATGTACGGGTCGCCCGACTTGCGGCGCTGGCTGGCGTGCCGTTCCTCGGCAACGTCGTAGGCGCGCTGCAGGAGCGCCAGGTCCGCCTTGGGGTAGAGCTCGCGATGCAGACTGACGAGGGGTTCGAGAACCGGCCGGATGGTCGTGTTCCGCTGACCTGTGATGCGCCTGGCGAGTCGCGCTCGTACCCGGCGCGATGCGGACGCCGGAACGGCGAATCCCTGTGCTCCACGGTTGTTACCGGAAGCCGGGTTCGCTGCAGGTGACTCGGCATCGGATTGCGCAGACGCGGGTGTTCCCGTGTTCTGCGACCGATCAAGATTCGAAGTCATGCCGTCACCTCCTACCACTGAAATGGCTCGGGCTCTGGGGCCCTGGCTGGTCTCGGGCATGCGCCCCGGTGGCCGTGACGACCACCAGGCCCAACTTTAGTACTCAGACCGTGACGAGGGACGTGAGCGGGTACTTTCCGAGGCGCTCGCGGCCGCCCAGCGCGGCGATCTCCAGGACCACGGCGATGCCGATCACGCGGGCACCTGCGGATTCCACCAGCCGCGCCGTCGCGTCGAGGGTGCCGCCGGTGGCGAGGACGTCGTCGACGACGAGAACCGAACGCCCCTCCAGGCCGATCGATCCGTCCGGGATCTCCAGCGTGGCCGTTCCGTACTCGAGGGTGTACGACTGCGACAGCACGGGCGGCGGCAGTTTGCCCGACTTCCGCACGGCCACCACACCGGATCCCAGCTCCCGGGCCACGCCGCCGCCGAGGAGGAACCCCCGCGCGTCGACGGCGGCGATCACCTCCGCCGCCGGCGCGCACGCGGCCAGGGCGTCGACGACGACACGGAAACCGTCGGCGTCGGAGAAGACGGGCGTCAGATCGGCGAACCGCACGCCGGGTTGTGGGAAGTCGTCGGCCCACCGGGTGAGCCGGGTGACGGCGTCACGGGCCGCGGAATGATCGATCACCGGCGCAGAACCCACCTGTCCATGTTCCACGCGGCGCCCGAAACAGTCGGATTGACCGTTCCCGCCTGCAGACCCGACGCGAACGCGACGGTTCGCGGCTGGTCGAACAGCGGCACCGTCGGCACGTCCGACCACAGGATGTTCTCGACCTCCGTCGACAGCGACAGCTGGGTGGCGGTCGAGTCGTCGACGGCGAGCTGATCGACGATCCGGTCGACGCGACTGTTGCTGTAGTCGCCGAAGTTCGATCCGTTTCCACTGCGGAGGGCGTACATCGCGGTGGTGGCCGCGGCGGTGCCTGCCGCACCGGGGGCGGACGCCGTCCCCGCGAGCACCACGTCCACCTGCCCGCCGCGCAGCATCGACGGTGTGAACTCCGGCGAGGCGACGTCCTGCACGGTGATCCCGGCCGGGGCGCATGCCGCCGCGACCGCGGACACGATGTCGGCGCGCCGCGGGTTCGGGCCCAGGTATCCGATCCGGACGGTCGCCGACGTGTTGTCGGTGTCGGCGAGCGCGGCGGTGGCCGCCGCCGTGTCCGCCGTCTCGTACCGGCCGCCGACAGCGCCGGCCACCGACTGGTGGACGAGACTGTCGGGTGCGGTGACCCGCGTGCCGACCGGACCGCCGGAGCCGGCGCCGTCCGCGTCCGGTTCCGCGGCGAGCCCGAATTTCGTCGCCAGCTCGTCGCGGGGCAGGCAGGCCGCGAACGCCCGCCGTCCCGCCGCGTTCTCGAACAGCCCCGAGGTGGACAAGACGAACTGCTCGACGCTGCGGGAGGCCACCTCGGTCACCTCGAACCCGCCGAGGTCCAGATCCGGCGTCGATCCCGCGGCGACGTCGACGACCTCGACCGCACCGTCACCGATCCGCGCGCTGATGTCGGAAGACTTGGGCCACACCACGATCCGGGACGTGGCGGGACGGTTCCCCCACCAGCGGTCGTTGGCCACCAGCACCAGACCCTCGTCCGCGGAGAACGATTCGACCTTGTAGGGGCCGGATGCCGGGAACAGCGTGAGATCGAGGTCGCCCGGTGTCATCGTCCATCCGGAGTTCCAGAAGTCCGCGACGCGCGTGAGGGCCGCGGTGTCCGAATTCTGCACGGCGGACACGATGTCGGGGACACCGGTGGCAGTGGCGACGACGTGCGCCGGCATCATCGACGTCGCACCGAACAGCGACTTCCAGTCGGTGACGTTCCGTCCCGCCTTGAACGTGACGACGGCATCCTTCGCACCGGTCTGGCAGTCGATCCGGTCGATGTCCGTGTAGCCGGCGGTACTCGCCGCATCGAACATCGGGACGGTCGCGCCCTGGTCGTTCCGGCGGGTGAAGCGGCCGCTGTTCGCCGCCCAGGTGAGCACCAGGTCGTCGCAGGACATCGGGACGCCGTCGGAGTAGACGGAGTTGGGGTTCAGCTTGTACTGGATGGTGAGGGCGTCCCCGGGCATCGCGTTGGCGGTGCCGATGTCCGTGTCGGCCACCGGTCCGCCTTCGGGCCCGGTGTAGTTGAACCCGGGCAGGACCCGCGCGAACGCCTGACGCGCCCCCGACACCGCACCCGCGACGCTGTTCGCGTTGTAGGTGGTGACGGTGTTGTCGATGGCGTAGCCGATCGACGGGATCTGCTCGCCCTCCTCGGCGCATCCGACGAGGGTGCCTGCGAGGAGCACGGCCGTGAGGAGACCGGCACCCGACACGGCCGCCGTCCGGCCGCGTCGGGTGGGCGCACCGCGCCGGGTGCTGTGCGATGCGGGCATGTCAGTGCCTCTTCTTGTTGCGCTTCCCGGTGGGACGTGAGCCCGGAGCAGGTGCGGTCGACGCGGTTCGGGAACGCGGCACGGCCGCCTCCGGGGTGGATGCGGTCGCCGGCGCGCCGGCCTTCTGCGCTCCGCCTTCGGCCAGGGTCGCCCGTCGGGCGAGGACCTTCCGCGTGTGCGCGGCCACCGGACCCCACCGCTCCTTCAGGGTGACCAGCAACGGTGTCGCGAAGAAGATCGACGAGTACGCACCGACGATGATGCCGACGAGCTGCACCAGCGCCAGGTCCTTCAGCGTTCCGACACCGAGCATCCACACCGCGACCACCATCAGCGCGAGCACCGGCAGCACGCTGATCAGTGTGGTGTTGATGGAGCGCATCAACGTCTGGTTGACCGCGAGGTTCGCCTGCTCGGCGTACGTGCGTCGGGTCAGATGCAGAATTCCCCGGGTGTTCTCCTCGACCTTGTCGAACACCACCACCGAGTCGTAGAGCGAGAATCCGAGAATCGTCAACAGGCCGATGACGGTCGCCGGGGTCACCTCGAAGCCGACGAGCGAATACACACCGGCGGTGACGGCGATGTCGAAGAACAATGCGACGATCGCGGCGATCGCCATGTCGCGCTCGAACCGGACGGCGATGTACACGCTGACGATCACGAGGAACACAAGCAGCGCGATCAGCGCCTTCTGGGTGATCTGCCCGCCCCACGTCTCGCTGACGTCGGCGACGCTGATCACGTTCTCGTTGACGGTGCCGTCACTGTCCTTCGGCTGGAACTCGTCGTACAGCGCGTTCTGCAGCTTCACCACCTGGGCCGCGTCGAGCGCCTCCGAGCGGATCTGCACGGTCGCACTCGAACCCGAGCCGACGGTCTGCACCGAGACGGGGTCCATTCCCAGCGCGTCGGAGTAGACGTTCTCCACCTGTGTGGTGTCGACCCCGTCGCCCGCGGGGAACTGGATCCGCGATCCACCCTCGAAGTCGATACCGAGGGTGAATCCACGGACGAGGATGCTCAGCAGCGAGATCAGCACGATCGTGCCGGTCAGGATGTAGTAGAAGCGGCGGCGGCCGACCACCTCGAAGGCGCCGGTTCCGGTGTACAGCCGGGACAGCCAGCTGTGCCGGGGCATCGATGTCTGGTTGACGCCCGAATCGGACAGCGAAGACTCGGGGTCCGTCTGCGACGCAGACTTGGACGACGTGGTCGATTCGCTCATACTCGTGACTCCTTCGCCGACGCTGCGGCAGCCTTGCGTTCCTTGGCGATCTGCTGCACGGCACCCAGTCCGTTGACGCCCGGCCTCGACCAGAACGGCGACTTCGAGGCCAGGTGGACCAGCGGCCACGTCACCAGGAACACGACGACGACGTCGAGAATGGTGGTCAGGCCGAGGGTGAACGCGAACCCGCGCACCTGGCCGATCGCGAGGATGTACAGCACCGCGGCGGCGATGAAGCTGACCGCGTTACCGGACAGGATGGTCCTGCGCGCACGCGCCCAGCCGCGCGGAACCGCGGACCGGAAACTGCGTCCCTCTCTCATCTCGTCCTTGATTCTCTCGAAGAACACCACGAACGAGTCGGCCGTCATGCCGATGCCGATGATCAGACCGGCGATGCCGGCGAGATCGAGGGTGAAGTTGATGTACCGGCCGAGCAGCACCATGATCGCGTAGACCATCACACCGGACAGGACCAGGGACAGCGCCGTGAGCACTCCGAGCATGCGGTAGTAGAGCAGGCAGTAGAGCAGCACCAGGACCAGACCCACCAGACCGGCGATGAGACCGGCCTGCAGCGAGGCGAGACCCAGGGTCGCGGACACCGTCTCGGCCTCCGACGCCGCGAACGACAGCGGCAGCGAACCGTACTTCAGGGTGTTCGCGAGTTCCTTCGCGCTGTCCGCGGTGAACGAACCGGTGATCGACGTCGAACTGCCTGCGGGTGTCGCGCCCTGGACGACCGGCGCGCTCACCACCTTGGAGTCGAGTGTGAACGCGGCCTGCTTACCGATGTTCTGCGACGTGAACGTGGCCCAGGTGTTGCTGCCCTCGGACTTGAACGTCAGGCTCACCTCGTGCCGCGACTGCTGGGAGTTGTACCCGGACGTCGCGTCGGCGATCTCCTGGCCGTCGATGATCGCCGGTTCGAGCAGATACACGGCCTGACCGTCGGTGGAGCACGCAACCAGCGGCAGAGCCGGGTCGTCGTTGCCGCGCAACGGGTCGGGCACGCTGCAGTCGAGGGTCGCCATGGCCTGCTGCTGTACGGCGGGGTCGGTGCTCTGGCGCGTGGCCCGGGCGGCCGCGATCTCGTCAGCCGCCTCGGCGGTTTCGGTCCCGGACTCGTCGGTGGGCGCCGGTTCCGCCGTGGGGGCGGGCGCGGGTGACGTGGACGGGTCCTGTGCCGGGAACGGCCGGTTCTGCGGCGCGGGAGTCTCGGTTCCTGCGGGCGCCTGGGCCGGCGTCTCACCGGCGGCGGGCGCCTGCGTGCCTGGAGCGGCCGCGGCCTGCGACGTCTGGACGGGGCGGACGTACAACCGCGCCGTCTGGCCGAGCGACCGGGCCTGGGCGCTGTCGTCGCCGGGGACGGTAATGACCAGGTTGTCGCCGTCGATGACCACCTCGGAGCCGGACACGCCGAGTCCGTTCACACGGGTCTCGATGATCTCCTGCGCCTGCCGCAGGCTGTCCGGCGTCGGCTTGCTGCCGTCCGGGGTGCGCGCGGTGAGGGTGACTCGGGTCCCACCTTGCAGGTCGATGCCCAGCTTGGGTGTCGCGGACTTGTCGCCGGTGAAGAACACCAGGGCATACAGAACCGCCACGAGCACCGCGAAAACGGTGAGGTAGCGGACGGGATGCACCGATCCTGTGGAAGGTGCCACGATCTCTATGTCTCCTCAGTACGTGCAGTTCGGGTGGGAACGCTCACAGCGCACCGGACCAGGCGGACGCAGGGCTGTGCCCCGGTCACCGCGCCCGGGGCGCCTGCGACACGACGGTTGCGCGGGTGCCGCGCGGAAGCGTCGATCAATCCTTGTTCAGCCGCGGCGTGGTGTCGCCGCCGTTCTCACGATCCTCGCGCACGATGTCGGTGGCGGGGGCGTCGGCGTCGATCGACTCGTGGTCGATGGCACCGTCACCCTGCAGCGGGGCGTCGACGATCTGCTCGCGGACGACGAGACGCGACCACGTGGTGACCACGCCGGGAGCGATCTCGAGGTCGATCGTGTCGTCGCCGAGCGCGACGACGGTGCCGTGCAGACCGGCGGTCGTGAGGATACGGTCGCCCACCGAGAGCGAGTCCTGCAGAACGGTCACCTTGGCCGCCTCCTTCTTCTGCCGGCGGATCCCCAGGAACATCGGGACGAGCAGCGCCAGAATCAGGAGCGGGAAGAGAAAATCCATCTGTAAGTCAACCTCGAGGTATGTCGCACGGTCCGAAGCACTGGTCCCGGTTGGACCGATGCAATACACCAGTGTGCCATCACCGGCCCGGACACCGGTTCGGTCGGCACGAGGCGGGCGTTTCTCCGGGAGTCGATCAGGGGTCTTCCGGATCGAACAGGGAGGCCTGCGGTTCGTTGACGCGAACCTCGATTCCGCCGGTCACGGCGTCCGGCGGCGGGGTCAGGCCCAGTTGTATCCACGCGGCCGCGGTGGCGACACGGCCGCGGGGTGTGCGCGCGATCATTCCGGCGCGGACGAGGAACGGCTCACACACCTCCTCGACGGTGGCGGGCTCCTCACCCACCGCGACCGCCAGGGTGGACACCCCGACCGGGCCGCCGCCGAAGCTGCGCACCAGGGCGCTGAGGACGGAACGGTCGAGGCGGTCGAGTCCCAGCTGGTCGACGTCGTACACGGCGAGGGCGGCGTGCGCGATCTCGCGGGTGACGACGCCGTCCGCGCGGACCTCGGCGTAGTCGCGGACGCGGCGGAGCAGGCGGTTCGCGATGCGGGGTGTGCCCCGGGACCGGCTCGCGATCTCGGCGCCGGCCTCCTCGCCGAGTTGCACCCCGAGGATGCCCGCCGATCGCATGAGGATCTGCTGCAGCTCCGCCGGTTCGTAGAAGTCCATGTGGGCGGTGAACCCGAACCGGTCGCGCAGCGGCCCGGTGAGCGCCCCCGAGCGGGTGGTGGCCCCGACCAGGGTGAACGGCGCGACCTCCAGGGGTATGGAGGTGGCGCCGGGACCCTTGCCGACCACGACGTCGACCCGGAAGTCCTCCATCGCGAGGTAGAGCATCTCCTCCGCCGGACGGGCGATGCGGTGGATCTCGTCGATGAACAGCACGTCGCCCTCGACGAGATTGCTCAGCATGGCGGCCAGGTCGCCGGCGCGCTCGAGCGCCGGACCCGACGTCAGTCTCAGCGAGGAACCCAGTTCGGCGGCGATGATCATCGCCATGCTGGTCTTTCCCAGCCCGGGAGGTCCGGAGAGCAGGATGTGGTCGGGGGTGCCGCCGCGCATCTTGGCGCCGGTCAGGACGAGTTGCAACTGCTCCCGGACCCGCGGCTGCCCGATGAAATCGTGCAGGTTCTTCGGCCGCAGGCTGGCCTCGATGTCGCCGTCGCCGGCGACGAGATCGGCCGAGACCGGGGACTCGTCGTCGTAGTCGCCGCCGGGTTCCGGATTCATCTGGTCTTCCCGAGCAGGGACAGGGCGGAGCGCAGCGCGGACGAGGTGGTCGACTCGGGGGCCTCGGCGAGGACGGAGTCGGTGGCCTGTTCGGCCTGCTTGGCCGGGAAGCCGAGCCCGACGAGCGCCTCGACGATCTGATCGCGGATCGATCCGCCGCCGCCCGCGCCGAGCGGCACCGCCCCGGACGTGGACGCGACCGCGTCGACCTTGTCGCGCAGTTCGACGACCATCCGCTCGGCCCCGCGCTTGCCGATGCCGGGCACCCGGGTGAGTGCCGTGACGTTGCCCTCGGCGAGCGCGGCCCGCAACGCCTCGGGTTCGAGGACGGCGAGTGTCGCCATCGCCAGGCGTGGACCGACACCCGACACCGTCTGGAGCAGCCCGAACAACTCCTTGGACTCAGAGTCGGGGAACCCGTACAGCGTCATCGAGTCCTCGCGGACGATCATCGCCGTGACCAACCGGGCCTCGGTTCCCCGCTGCAGCCCGCCGAGGGTGGCCGGGGTCGCGTTCACGCGATATCCCACTCCCGCGGATTCGATCACCGCATGGTCGAGGGCGATCTCGAGCACCTCGCCGCGGACGGACGCGATCATCGTGTACCTGCCTTCTTCACTTCGGCCAGCCGGGCCTGGTAGCGACGTTTCTGTTCGGCGGCCGCGGCCTCGGCGCGGGCCATGCGTTCGATCATCGGCGCCCGCCAGCAATGGCAGATCGCCAGGGCCAGCGCGTCCGCGGCGTCGGCCGGTTTGGGCGCGGCCGCCAGCTTGAGGATGCGTGTCACCATCGCCGTCACCTGAGCTTTGTCGGCCGATCCGCTTCCGGTGACGGCCGCCTTGACCTCACTGGGGGTATGGAAACACACGCCGATGCCGCGACGCGCGGCGGCGAGGGCGACGACGCCGCCCGCCTGCGCGGTACCCATCGCGGTGCGCACGTTGTGCTGGGAGAACACCCGCTCGATCGCCACGACCTCCGGCCGGTGCAGATCGATCCACGATTCGGCGGCCTCGGAGATCCGCAGCAGTCGTGACGACAATTCGAGGTCTGCCGGGGTTCGGACCACGCCGACGGCCACCGGGGTGACGGTGCGGCCGTTGCCGCCGTCCACCACTCCGAATCCGCACCGGGTCAGACCGGGATCCACACCCAGCACACGCACGCAAAGCCACCTCTCCCACGCCGAACAGCTGTTCGATAGCTTAGCCGTGGGGTCGGACGTGGCGGCGCACCAACACGCAGGACGGCGCGGGGCGGGCGAGCACCGCTCCCCCGCCCCGCGCCGTGCGATCAGTCGTCGAGTTCGGCGAGCACCTCGTCGGAGAGGTCGACGTTGGTGTAGACGTTCTGCACGTCGTCGGACTCCTCGAGTGCGTCGACGAGCTTGAACACCTTGCGGGCCCCGTCCGCGTCGACCGGGACCTCGACGGATGCGCGGAAGTCGGCCTCGGCGGAGTCGTAGTCGATGCCCGCCTCCTGCAGAGCGCTGCGCACGGCCACGAGGTCGGTGGGCTCGCTCACGATCTCGAACGTCTCGCCCAGGTCGGTGACCTCTTCGGCGCCCGCGTCGAGGACCGCCATGAGCACGTCGTCCTCGGTCTGGTCGCCCTTCTCCAGGGTGACGACGCCCTTGCGGGCGAACAGGTAGGACACCGAACCCGGGTCGGCCATGTTTCCGCCGTTGCGGGTCATCGCGGTCCGCACCTCGCCGGCCGCACGGTTGCGGTTGTCGGTCAGACACTCGATGAGGACGGCGACGCCGTTGGGTCCGTAGCCCTCGTACATGATGGTCTGCCAGTCGGCGCCGCCCGCTTCTTCACCGGCGCCGCGCTTGCGGGCGCGCTCGATGTTGTCGTTGGGGACCGACGTCTTCTTGGCCTTCTGGATAGCGTCGTACAGGGTGGGATTTCCCGCAGGGTCGCCACCGCCGGTACGGGCCGCCACCTCGATGTTCTTGATCAGCTTCGCGAAGGCTTTGCCACGCTTGGCATCGATCACAGCCTTCTTGTGCTTGGTGGTGGCCCATTTGGAGTGGCCGCTCATGCGATTCAAGCCCCTTTCCTGCTGCTTTTGGCACGCCGACTGCGCGGTTTCAGCTTTGACGATGTTACCCGCAGCCCGGCCACCCCTGCGCTATCCCGGGGTAACAACTCGCAAAAGTCACCATTGTTTGCATAGAATGCAAACATGTTGATGCGAGTCGACCACAGCTCCGGCACCCCACTGGGCGAACAGATCGCCGCCAATGTGCGCGGCGCGTTCCTGCGCGGCGAGATCGGCGCGGGCGACCGGCTGCCCTCCGCCCGGGCACTGGCCGAGTCCATCGACGTCAACCTCCACACGGTGCTGCGCGCCTACGCCACCCTCCGCGACGAGGGGCTGATCGACCTCCGCCGGGGCCGGGGCGCGGTCGTCCGCGCCGACACAGACCCGATTCGTACCGGATTGACCGAAGCCGCACGCACTTTCGTCGCCGAGGCACGGCGCCTCGGACTCGACACCGAACAGATGCTCGACGTGATCAAGGAGACCACCGAACGATGACGACCTCCCGCACGCGCCTCCTCGCCGCGACCTCGGCGGTACCCCTCCTCGCCCTCGTGATCGCGAGACTCGCGTGGGGCGGCGATCTGCCGCCGGTGGTGGCCAGCCACTGGTCCGGCACCCGACCCGACGGTTTCAGCGACACGACCACCTACTTCTGGATCGCCCTCGCCGTCTGCGCAATCGCCGCGGGCACCGCCGGCGTCGCCGCGGCCCGGATCCGCACCGACGCCGCGCTCTGGCTCCCCGCCACCGTGTTCACCGGGTGGACGGTGGCCACGACGTGGATCGTCAGCGTCGCCGCCACCGTCCGTGCGGGCTCGCCCGGCGCGGCGACGCTGGGCTGGTGGATCGTGATCCCCCTGCTGGGAATCCTGTGGGCGGTCGCCACGTTCGTCCTGCTCCCCCGGCCGTCGCACGCCACGGAGAACGGCCCCGCGCCGACACTGCCCGTCCCCCTGGCGCCCGGCGAACGCGCGTCCTGGACCGGATACGCGCGCGGGCGCTGGGCGGGCGTGCTCGCTCTCGCCATGGCCGTCGCCGCGCTCGTGTCCGCGCTGGTGGGCGCACTCTGGCTCGCGGCGCTGTTCCTCGTCCTGGTGGTCGCCGGCGGCGCCTTCGCTTCCGTGACCGTGCAGGTCGACCGCACCGGGCTGAGCCTCGCGTCGTGGAACGTGCGCTGGCGGCACATCCCACTCGACGCGGTCGACGAGGCGCAGGTGACCGAGATCCGCCCCGGGGACTGGGGCGGCTGGGGATACCGCTTCTCACCGCGCGGAACCGCGGTGGTGATCCGCGGCGGCGAGGGCATCGTGGTGACCCGCGCCGGCGGCCGCCCGTTCGCCGTCACCGTCGACGGCGCCGCTCAGGGTGCGGCGCTCCTCAACTCGCTCGCCGCACCCCGTCCGGCGGGTTAGGGCGTGTCTCCCGATCCCTCTCGGGAGCGCCGAAACGGGGATCGGGGAAGGTGCCCTAGACCCCGCGGACGATGTCGACGAACAACTCGTGCACTCGCCGATCCCCCGTGACCTCCGGGTGGAACGACGTCGCCACCACGGAACCCTGCCGCACGGCCACGATGCGTCCGGCGGCCGCGCCACCCGACTCGGGCACCCGGGCGAGGACCTGGACCTCGTCGCCGACGCGCTCCACCCACGGGGCCCGGATGAACACGGCCCGCATCGGGTCGCCGACGATGCCCTCGAATTCGAGGTCGGACTCGAAGGAATCGACTTGACGGCCGAATGCGTTGCGGCGCACGGTCATGTCGATGGCGCCGAGGTGCTGGGCGTCGGGCCGGGTGTCGAGGATCTCGCTCGCGAGGAGGATCATCCCGGCGCACGACCCGTAGGCGGGCAACCCGTCGCGCAGGCGGGCCTTCAGCGGCTCGAGCAGTTCGAAGATCTGCAGCAGCTTGCTCATCGTCGTCGACTCACCGCCCGGGATCACCAGGCCGTCGATCTTCTCGAGCTCCTCCGGGCGACGGATGCCCACGGCGTCGGCGCCCGAATCATTCAGTGCAGCAAGGTGTTCACGGACGTCGCCCTGCAGGGCGAGCACTCCGACGAGGGGACGGGTCATGCCATGTTTCCTGTCTCGATGTCGCGCAGGTCCTGATCGCGCTGGATGCGGGTCAACCCCTCCTGCACCACGGCGGCGACCATGGTGCCGTTCCGGTCGAACATGCGGCCCTGGGTGAGGGCGCGGCCGAAGCCGGCGGAGGGTGAGGTCTGGTCGTAGAGCAGCCACTCGTCGGCGCGGAACGGGCGCAGGAACCACATGGCGTGGTCGAGCGACGCAGTCTGGGTGACCACTCCGGGGTGCGGGACCTTCGACGCGCCGAGGAGCGTCATGTCACTGAGGTAGGCGAGGGTGCAGATGTGGAAGACCCGATCGTCGGGCAGTGTGTTGCGGTAACGCATCCACACGCGTTGCTGCGCGGCGATTCCGGGAGTCTTCCTGGTGCAGTCGGCCGGAACGATACGGACGTCCCATTCCTTCCACTCCCGGTAGAGATCGGTGGCGGCCATCTCCTCGACGGTCTGTGCGTCGACGAGCTCTTCGGGCTCGGGGACCGACGGCATCGTGTCCTGGTGCTCGATGCCCTCGTCCTGCGAGTGGAACGAGGCCGACATGGTGAAGATCGCCTTGCCGTCCTGGATGCCCGTGACGCGCCGGGTGCAAAAGGACCGGCCGTCCCGGATCCGGTCGACCAGGTACACGGTGGGTTCCGCCGGATTTCCGGGGCGCAGAAAGTACCCGTGCAGGGAGTGCACCTCGAATCTCTCGTCGACGGTGCGGACGGCGGAGACGAGCGACTGACCGGCGACCTGCCCGCCGAACGTCCTCTTCAGCACGGACGGATGAACCGACCCGCGGAAGATGTCCTTCTCCAGCGCTTCGAGTTCGAGAATGTCCTCGATGCTCGCCATCCGCCCTCCTTCTGTGCCTGGTCAAGGTTATCCGCACGGTTCGGGCTCGAGGCACCATGGGTGCCATGACGATGTTCACACCGACGAGCCCGGACGGTCTCGTCGCACTCGTCACCGAGCGTTGTCTCGCGGTGGACGGCACCGCCGTCGTCGCGATCGATGCCCCCGACGCCGCGCAGCCGCTCCCCCTCTCGGACGCGATCTGCGCGTCGCTGCGCGAACAGGGCCGGCCCTGCGACGTCGTGTCCGTCCACGACTACGTCCGGCCCGCCTCCCTGCGGTTCGAGCACGGACGCGACGACGAACTCAGCTACCGCACGCTCTGGTTCGACTACGACGCACTGAACCGGGAGGTGGTGCGGTCGGTCCGCGCCGACCGCCGGTGGTTGCCGCGGCTGTGGGACGAGGCCGAGGATCGCTCCGCCCGCTGCGCCCGCGTGCCCGCCGCCGACGGGCAGGTGCTTCTCGTGACAGGCCCGATGCTGCTCGGCCGGGACCTCGACTTCGACGTCACCGTGCAACTCCACCTGAGTGAAGGGGCCCTGCGGCGCCGTACTCCGGACGATCAACGATGGACCGTGCCCGCACTGCTGCGCCGCGCCGCCGACGTCACCGGCGAACCCGACCTGCTGGTGCGGTACGACCATCCGCCGAAACCCGCGGTCCGAGCAGGCCGCTGAGCCGCTCACGTCGTGCGCAGGAACCGGGTCAGCCCTTCCTGCACCACGGCGGCGACCAGGTTCCCCTTCCGGTCGAAGATCCGTCCCTGCGCGAGAGCCCGGCCGAAGCCGGCGGCGGGCGACGTCTGGTCGTACAGCAGCCATTCGTCGGCCCGGAACGGGCGCAGGAACCACAGCGCGTGATCGAGTGAGGCACTGTCGATCTCGACACCGGGATGCGGGGTCATCGCGGAACCGATGAGCGTCATGTCGCTCATGTACGCCAGCGCGCAGACATGGAAGACGGGGTCGTCGGGCAGCGTCCTGCGGGACCGGAACCACGCCTGCTGCTGGGCGGCCGCACCGCGGATGCGGTCGACCTCGCCGTGTCCGACGATCCGGATGTCCCAGTCGGACCACTCCCGGGCCAGCCAGGCGATCTCCGGGTCGTCGGATTCGCCGGTGAACGGCAGATTGTCGGGCGGCGGGACCACGGGCATCTCGTCCTGGTGCTCGATGCCCACGTCGTCGACCTGGAAGGACGCCGACATCGTGAAGATGGCCTGGCCGTCCTGAACGGCGCTGACCCGCCGGGTGACGAACGAGCGGCCGTCCCGGATGCGGTCCACGAGGTACACGATCGGCATCGTGGGATTTCCGGGGCGGAGGAAGTATCCGTGCAGCGAATGCACCGCGAAGCGGGGGTCGACGGTGCGGACCGCCGCCACCAGCGCCTGACCGGCCACCTGCCCGCCGAAGGTGCGGGGAAGCATGGTCTCGGTCGCTATGCCCCGGAAGATGTTCTCCTCGAGGCGTTCCACTTCCAGGATCTCTTCGATCGTCGCCATCCACGGCCCCTTCCGATGCTCGTCCGCTGACACTCTCCCACGGTCCCGGGCACCGGTGCACCGCACCGCACGAGGTCCTGGTCGGGGCCTCGTGCGGTGCGGGCGAACTCAGTGCAGAGGGAGAGCGATCGATCACAGATCGATCGCGGAGGTCACCAGCCGCGCTCGGCGAGCCGGTGCGGGACGGGGATGTCGTCGACGTTGATGCCGACCATCGCCTCGCCCAGCCCGCGGGAAACCTTCGCGAGGACGTCCGGGTCGTCGAAGAACGTGGTCGCCTTGACGATCGCCGCGGCGCGCTCGGCCGGGTTGCCCGACTTGAAGATGCCGGAACCGACGAACACACCCTCCGCGCCGAGCTGCATCATCATCGCCGCGTCCGCCGGGGTGGCGATGCCGCCGGCGGTGAACATGGTGACCGGCAGCTTACCGGCCTTGGCGACCTCGACGACCAGGTCGTACGGGGCCTGCAGCTCCTTGGCCGCCACGTACAGCTCGTCCTCGCTCAGCGACGTCAGCCTGCGGATCTCCCCGCCGATGGTGCGCATGTGGGTGGTCGCGTTGGACACGTCCCCGGTGCCGGCCTCACCCTTCGAGCGGATCATCGCCGCACCCTCGGTGATCCGGCGCAGCGCCTCACCAAGGTTCGTGGCACCACAGACGAACGGAACGGTGAACTTCCACTTGTCGATGTGGTTGGCGTAATCGGCGGGCGTCAGGACCTCGGACTCGTCGATGTAGTCGACACCGAGCGACTGCAGGATCTGCGCCTCGACGAAGTGCCCGATCCGGGCCTTGGCCATCACCGGGATCGACACGGCGGAGATGATGCCGTCGATCATGTCCGGGTCGCTCATCCGGGACACGCCGCCCTGGGCGCGGATGTCCGCGGGCACCCGCTCGAGTGCCATCACCGCGACGGCACCGGCGTCCTCGGCGATCTTCGCCTGGTCGGGGGTGACGACGTCCATGATGACCCCGCCCTTCAACATCTCGGCCATGCCGCGCTTGACGCGCGCCGTACCGGTGGTGGGGGTGGTGTCGGGGGTGCTCACAGCGAACTCCTGAGGTGTGGCGTGGATTGATTGCGATAGCGGCATGCGTGAGCGACGACGTTCACGCTGCAGTACTTGATTCTAGGACGAACGCCAGTCCACTTCCGTAGCCAGTCCGCGATTGCTGGCTTTCTCCGGACCTGCGGGCGGCTCAGGTGATCGCGCGCACCTCGGGGTCGTCGGCGGCAACGGCGACCGCTTCGGCCTCGTCGAGGAGATCCGCGAGGTCGTGCGGGTACACGGCTTCGCCCGCCGCCGCCAGTTCCCGTACCGTGTCCGCGGTGCACCACCGGTGACCGGTGATGGTGCGGCTCTCGAGTTCGGTGAAGCCGCCGTGATGCGGCTCGAACCCGTCGGTGCGCAACGCGAAGAACAGCTCCTCGGACCGGATGAGCTGCCCGTTCCAGGAGAAGATCGCCACCCGACGCCACATCGGTCCGCGCAGCGACTCGGGTGATGCGGTGTGCCCGGTCTCCTCGGCGATCTCCCGGACCGCCGCCGCCCGCAGGTTCTCGCCCTTCTCGACGGCGCCGCCGATCGTGAACCAGTAGTAGATGTCGGGGACGGTGGGGTCGTGGCCCCGCAGCAGCAGCACCCGGCCGTCACCGTCGAGCAGCACCACCCGGGCCGACGTCCGGACCGAGTCGAGGGACAGACCCTCGGTGACCGCGGCGGCGGACGAACGTTCGGTGATCTCGAAGTACGTCGGCAGCGGGGCCGTGCCCCCGAGGTGCAGCCATCGGACGGGCCGCCGGGTGCGTAGGGCGAGCGTGTCGCGGACGGCGTCGTTGTGGAATCGGCGGGCGATCAGCACCCGCGCCTCGGCGTCGGCGAGTTCCGCCACCAACTGGGGGCGCAGGGTGTCCGGGTCGAGCGACGAGAGTGCGCTGGACAACGCGTTCTCGGCGATCTCCCGGTCGGCCCGGTCCGCTCGTTCGGCCCTGGCCGCCAACGCGGCCAGCGACCTGCCCTCGGGTGGGTCCATCGCCGCGGCCGCCGCACGGACGACCACCGCCCGGCGGGCGAGGGCAGCGTCGAGGGCCTGCCAGGACAGGTCGGAGCGGACGTGCAGGCGGTCGAGGCGGTTGGCCGTGCCGTACGCCCACAGGCCGATCGCGAGGACGACGGCCGCGACCAGCGCGAGAACCAGGATCGTGAGGGCGGAGAGCGTCACGAGCCGACCTCCCGCACGCCGTCGCGGCCGACGGTGACCGTCTCGTAGACACGCAGGATCTGCTCGGCCACCACCGGCCAGTCGTATTCGGTGACCACTGTGCGGCCGACGTCGGTGAGCGCGGCGCTGCGCTCGGGGTCGCCGAGCACCGAGTCGATCCCGGCGGCGAGCGCCGCCGCATCCCCCACCGGCACCAGCACGCCCGCCTGCCCGTCCCGCAGGACCCGGCGGAATGCGTCCAGTTCGCTCGCCACGACGGCGGCTCCGGCGGCCATCGCCTCCACCAGCACGATGCCGAAGCTCTCACCGCCGAGGTTGGGGGCGCAGTACACGTCGGCGCTCCGCAGCGCCGACGCCTTCTCGGCGTCGTCGACCTGGCCGAGCAGACGCAGATGCCCGAACACCGGGCCCGCCTCGCGGCGCAACTTGTCCTCGTCGCCGCGGCCGACCACCAGCACCTCGAGATCGGGATACTTCTCCACCAGCGTGGGCAGCGCCTTCAGGAGCACGGCCATGCCCTTGCGGGGCTCGTCGTAGCGGCCGAGGAAGAGGATGGTCTTGCCGGGGCGCGGATAGCCGGGCAGCGGTTCGGCGTGCGCGAACGCCGGGACGTCGACGCCGTTCGGGATTTCGACGGCGTCGGAGCCGAGCGATTCCACCTGCCAGCGCCGCGCGAGTTCCGATACCGCGATGCGCCCGCTGATCTTCTCCAGGTACGGCTGGAGCACACCCTGAAACGTGCTCAGCACCAACGACTTCGTGGTCGAGGTGTGGAACGTCGCCACGATGGGCCCCTCCGCCACCCGCATGGCGAGCATCGACAGGCTCGGCGCGTTGGGCTCGTGGATGTGCAGGACGTCGAAGTCGTTGTCCGAGATCCAGCGCCGGACCCGGGCACTCGCGGCGGGGCCGAAACTCAGCCGGGCCACCGAACCGTTGTAGGGAATCGCGAGGGCGCGTCCCGCCGACACGACGAAACCGGGCAGGTCGACGTCGTCGGACGCCGGCGCCAGGACGCTCACCTTGTGCCCGCGCTCGATCAGGACCTCCGCGAGGTCGACGACGTGGGCTTGCACTCCGCCCGGGACGTCGAACGAGTACGGGCAGACCATGCCGATCTTCACGAGTTCTCCATACGGGAGAGCCTCGCCTGCGACAGGTCGGACAGCCACAGCGGCTGAAGCATGTGCCAGTCCTCGGGATGTGCGGCGATGTTGGCCTCGAACCGGTCCGCCAGGACCTGGGTCGCCGCGGCCACGCCCGCGGTCGTGTCGATCGGCGGGTCGATGCGGAAACCCCACCCGCTGTCGGTGAACCAGCAGTGCACCGGCAGCAGCGGCGCACCGGTGTCGATCGCCAGCTTGGCGGGACCGGCGGGCATGCGGGTCGGTTCCCCGAAGAACGTCACCGGGACCCCCTTCTTCGCCAGGTCGCGTTCACCGAGGAGACACACGATGCCGTTGTCCCGCAGCCGCTCCGACAGTTCCACGAACGGGGGGTGCTCACCGCCGCTGAGCGGGAAGATCTCGAAGCCGAGGCCTTCGCGGTAGTCGACGAACCGCTGGTACAGCGATTCGGGTTTCAGCCGTTCGGCGACCGTGGACAGGCCACCCCAGTGCTGGGCGCACCACACACCGGCCATGTCCCAGTTGCCGCTGTGCGGAAGTGCGAGAATCGCGCCCCGGCCGGCTTCCTTCGCGGCGTCGAGGTGCTTCTGTCCCTCGATCAGCTCGTCGAGGGCGGCGCCGGTCTTCACCAGGTCCATCGACGGCAGCCGGAACGCCTCCCGCCAGTACCGTGCGTAGGACCGCATCGACGCCCGCATCAGCGCATCGGGCACCTCGGCGGGGGTCACCCCCAGCACCCGGGCGAGGTTGCGGCGCAACTGGTCCGGGCCGCCGTTCCGGACGGCGAAGTCGGCTCCCCTGTCGAACAGGGTGACCGCGGCCTTCTCGGGCAGGGCACGCACCAGCCGCCAGCCTGCCGCGTACCCCAGGTCGCTGAGGCGTTCGGACACGCCGCTCACTGCGCGGTCGCCTGTCCGTCTTCCGGCGTCGGATCTGCGGGCGGCAGGGGCAGCACGTCCCGCGCCCCCGGCGACCGGCGGACCGCCAGAACCCGCTGGAACACGGTGATCACGCTGCCCGCCGACAGCAACCACATCGCGACGTGCACGGCCCACGGCACTCCGAGCCCGGTGACGCCGGCGCCGACGAGCACGATGATCAGCCGATCGGGCCGTTCGATGAGGCCGCCGTCGGCGGACAGTCCGCTCGCCTCGGCGCGCGCCTTGGCGTACGAGATCACCTGCGACGTGACGAGGCACAGCAGCGTCGCGATCAGCAGCGGCTTGCTGTTCTCGTGGTAGACGGCCCACCAGGCGAGGCCGGCGAAGATCGCGCCGTCGGCCACCCGGTCGCAGGTGGCGTCGAGCACGGCGCCGTACCTGGTCCCGCCGCCCCGCGCGCGTGCCATCGCGCCGTCCAGCATGTCGAACATCACGAACAGCCAGATGAACATCGCTCCCCAGAACAGATGTCCGCTGGGAAACAGTGTGACCGCACCCGCCACGGTCGCGACGGTGCCGATGACGGTGACGGAATCGGGGGTGAGCCCGGTCTTGACCAGGGCCTTCCCCAGCGGCGCCGTCACCTTGGACACCGATGCCCGCCCGAAGAAGCTCAGCACCTCTCCACCCCGTTCTTCACTTCCCGACAGGAACCCCGAACGCGTGAGTCAGCGACTCGCGCGTCATTCATCTATCGCGTCATTCATTCCAGGCCTTCGCCAGCAGCCCCCGGGTCTCGCGCAGCAATTGCGGCATGACCTTGACCCCGGCGAGGACCGTGATGAAGTTCGCGTCTCCGCCCCAGCGCGGAACGATGTGCTGATGCAGGTGCTCGGCGAGCGAACCACCCGCCGCCGCACCGAGATTGAGGCCGACGTTGAAACCGTCCGGCCGCGACACCCGCTTGATCACGCGCAGCGCCTGCTGTGTGAACGACATCAGCTCGGCGCTTTCCTCTTCCGTCAGGTCCTCGAGCGCCGCGACCTTGCGGTAGGGCACCACCATCAGGTGCCCCGGGTTGTACGGGTACAGGTTGAGCACCGCGTACACGTGCTCCCCGCGGGCGACGATCAGCCCGTCCTCGTCGTCCATCTTCGGGATGTCGATGAACGGCTCGTTCGGGGTGTCCCGCGACTTCGGCGTCTCGGCGATGTACGACATGCGGTGCGGCGACCAGATCCGCTGAAGGTGATCGGGCTCGCCGGGGCCGCGGTCGACCAGGCGGCCGGGGCCGCCGAGCATCTCGTCGGCCGTCAGGTCGTCACCTCCGGTCATGTGCGTCACCCTTCCTGACCGGATTGCAGCAGTTCCGCGGTCGGCGAGGCGTTCTCGCGGCGGCCGATCCACTCGGTGACGATGCGCACGGCGTCGTCCACGGACACCCCGTTGACCTGGGTGCCGTCGCGGAATCGGAAGCTTACGGCGCCGGCTTCGACGTCGCGCGCACCCGCCAGCAGCATGAACGGCACCTTCTGCGCCGTGTGGTTGAAGATCTTCTTCTGCATGCGGTCGTCGCTCGCGTCGACCTCGGCGCGGACACCGGCGGCCTTCAGCCGCTTCACCACGTCGAAGAGGTGATCGGCGAACGTCTCGGCCACCGGGATGCCGACCACCTGGACGGGCGCCAGCCAGGCGGGGAACGCACCCGCGTAGTGCTCGGTGAGCACACCGAAGAACCGTTCGATGGAGCCGAACAGGGCCCGGTGGATCATCACCGGCCGCTGCTTGGTGCCGTCGTTGGCGGTGTATTCGAGGTCGAACCGCTCGGGCAGGTTGAAGTCGAGCTGAATGGTCGACATCTGCCAGGTGCGCCCCAGGGCGTCCTGCACCTGCACCGAGATCTTCGGGCCGTAGAACGCGGCGCCACCCGGATCGGGAACGAGGTTCAGCCCCGACGACTCCGCGACCTCGGCCAGCGTCGCCGTCGCTTCCTCCCACACGGCGTCGTCGCCGACGAACTTGTCCGGGTTCTTGGTGGACAGCTCGAGGTAGAAGTCGTCCAGTCCGTAGTCCTTCAGCAGGCCGAGGACGAACTGCAGGGTGGTCGCCAGTTCGTCGCGCATCTGCTCGCGGGTGCAGTAGATGTGCGCGTCGTCCTGCGTCATACCCCGCACGCGGGTCAGTCCGTGGACGACACCCGACTTCTCGTACCGGTACACCGAACCGAACTCGAAGAGCCGCAACGGCAGTTCGCGGTACGACCGTCCGCGGGACCGGAAGATGAGGTTGTGCATCGGGCAGTTCATCGGCTTGAGGTAGTAGTCCTGGCCCGGCTTGCGCACGGTGCCGTCCTCGTTCAGTTCCTCGTCGATGTGCATCGCGGGGAACATGCCGTCGCGGTACCAGTCCAGGTGACCCGACACCTCGTAGAGGTGGCCCTTGGTGATGTGGGGGGTGTTGACGAACTCGTACCCCTCCTCGACGTGGCGCTTGCGGGAGTAGTCCTCCATCTCGGTGCGGATGATCCCGCCCCGGGGATGGAACACGGGCAGTCCCGAGCCGAGCTCGTCGGGGAAGCTGAACAGGTCGAGTTCCGACCCCAGTTTGCGGTGGTCGCGGCGCTCGGCCTCGGCGAGCAGTTCCAGGTGCTGCTCCTGCGCCTCCGCCGACTCCCACGCGGTGCCGTAGATGCGCTGGAGGTCGGCGTTGTCCTGGTTGCCGCGCCAGTACGCCGCCGAGCTGCGGGTGAGCTTGAACGCGGGGATGTGCTTGGTGGTGGGAATGTGCGGGCCGCGGCACAGGTCACCCCACACCTTCTCGCCGGTCCGCGGGTCCAGGTTGTCGTAGATGGTGAGCTCGTTGCCGCCCACCTCCATGATCTCCGGATCGTCGATTCCCGACTTGTCGTCGATGAGTTCGAGCTTGAAGGGCTCGTTCGCCAGTTCGGCGCGGGCCTCCTCCAGCGAATCGACGACGCGGCGCGAGAACCGCTGTGATCCCTTGACGATCTTCTTCATCCGCTTCTCGAGGTTCGCGAGGTCCTCGGGAGTGAAGGGGCGTTCGACGGCGAAGTCGTAGTAGAAGCCGTCCTTGATCGGCGGGCCGATGCCGAGTTTGGCCTCGGGGAATTCCTGCTGGACAGCCTGCGCGAGCACGTGCGCCGCCGAGTGGCGGATGACGCTGCGGCCGTCGTCGGTGTTCGCCGCGACCGGTTCGACCTCGACGTCGGCGTCGGGCACCCAGGACAGGTCCTTGAGCTGGCCCTCGGCGTCACGGACCACGACGACGACGTCCGGGCCCTTGCTGGGGTAGCCGGCCTCCCGAACCGCTGTACCGGCCGTCGTCCCCGCGGGCACCCGGACGAGGGTGGCTGGGGCGGCGGATGCGGGGGTGCTCACGGCGATGTTCTCCTAGGTGAGGTGTGCGGTGCAGACATGGTGAATGTGCCAGCCCATGTTATCGGCCCAGCAGTGACACCCAATCATGCGTCCGGCTAGAGCGGGCTCTCCAGCCACGGGTAGTCGAGGCCGATCCACGTCCCGACGAGCCCGAACGTCCCGAGCAACCACAGCGTGGCGAGTACGACGGCACACGTCAGCAGCGCGCCCGCCCCCTTGACCACCAGCGACTGCCGCGAGAACCAGTCCATGAACTTGTCGTAGCGCTGCCGCGCGTAGTGCAGCAACCGGTGCGCCCACGCGAACTCGGACGCGAGGATTCCGAGCCCCGCGAATACGATCAGCCAGCCGGGGCCGGGGTACGGGATCGCGACGATCCCGGCGGCGAGCACGAGAACGCCGATCACCCCCACCACGATGCGGTACGCCAGGTTGAGGCTCGGGCGCGCGGCGACGTGTGCCCGCCACCGGCGCCAGCGGCTCTCCGCTTCCTGGAACGGGGACAGATCCGAGTCGTCCACATCCCCGTTCTCGGGCGCGGGTCCCGGTCGAGCTTCTCTGCTGGTCACCAGTCCACCCTACCGACCGCGACCTGCGGTCACCCCTTCACACAGACGACCTGCCGCAGGTGTGCCACGACCTCGACGAGATCGGCCTGCGCTTCGATCACCTGCTCGATGTCCTTGTAGGCGCCGGGGATCTCGTCGATCACGCCGGCGTCCTTGCGCGACTCGACGCCGGACGTCTGCCGCACCAGGTCGTCGACGGTGAACCTCTTCTTCGCCTTGGTGCGGCTCATCGTCCGTCCCGCCCCGTGCGACGCCGAATTGAACGACAACTCGGAGCCCAGGCCCCGCACCACGTAGGAACCGGTGCCCATCGACCCGGGGATGAGTCCGAGATCACCCCGGCCCGCCCGGATCGCGCCCTTACGCGTGACGAGCATCGGCTCGCCGTCGACGATCTCCTCCGACACATAGTTGTGGTGACAGGAGATCGGCTCGTCGAAGCGCACCGTCCTGCCGGGCAGGGACTGCCGGAAGGCCTGCATCACCAACGTGAGCATGACGGCACGGTTCCGGGCCGCGTATTCCTGCGCCCACGTCAGGTCGTGGCGGTACGCGTCCATCTCCTTGCTGCCTGCGAGGAACACCGCGAGATCGCGATCGACCAGCCGCTGGTTGTGCGGCAGGGCCCGCGCCACCGCGATGTGCCGCTCCGCCAGCTCCTTACCGATGTTGCGTGACCCGGAGTGCAGCATCAGCCAGACCTCGTCGGCGTCCGACAGGCACACCTCGATGAAGTGGTTGCCGCCGCCGAGGGTGCCGATCTGCTTCATCGCCCGCGACTCCCGGGACTGCACGCCGGAATGCAGGTCGCCGAACTCCTGCCAGAAGCGGTGCCACCCCTTCTTCACTCCCCCGGCATCCGTACCCAGCGCGCCGACGTTCACCGAGTGCTCGTGCATGGCGAAACCGACGGGCACCGCCCGCTCGATGTGCGACCTCATCGACCGCAGGCTGTCGGGCAGGTCGCCCGCGGTCACATCGGTCCGGACCGCCGTCATTCCGCAGCCGATGTCGACGCCGACCGCCGCGGGGGCGACCGCCGCCCGCATCGCGATGACGGAACCGACCGTCGCGCCCTTGCCCACGTGGACGTCGGGCATGACGCGGACCCCGTGCACCCACGGCAGGTCCGCCATGTTCCGCAGCTGCTGCAACGCCGCCTGCTCGATGGTCTGCTCCTCCGCCCACATCAATGTCGGCGCGGTGGTGCCTTCCAGCCTCACGGGGAACATGGGACTTCAATCCTTCGGTAGCGGATCACCCGGGAAATTTCGGCCGGCTCAGTTCATTGTCCGTCGCGCCGGAGAGTGGCAACAACCGATTTTCCGAGTGCGCACACGAAAAAGAAGAGGCCGTTTCCGATTTCGGAAACGACCTCTTCTCTCGGTGGTCCCGGCTGGGATCGAACCAGCGACCTTCCCGGTGTGAACGGGACGCTCTTCCACTGAGCCACGGGACCGAGGCGCGCCAGACACTCGCGCTCGAACGAGTTGGAACATTAACAGACCCGGCGGCCGAACGAAAATCACCCCGATGGGATTCGTGTGGGATTCGTGCCGGACCCCGCATGCGGCGCGCCCGCGACCCGGTCCCGTTCACACGCAGTTCACCGTCTGATGCCTTGACCTGCAGATTTGTAACTATCGCGGATGGTCGGCTAATGTTCTCAACCGCACCACGGAGAACATTCTCCGCGAGTTACACGGTGCATGCGGACGTGGCGCAGCTGGTAGCGCACAACCTTGCCAAGGTTGGGGTCGCGGGTTCGAATCCCGTCGTCCGCTCGAGAGGTTGGACTCAACCTTTACGGTGGAGTGGCCGAGTGGTGAGGCAACGGCCTGCAAAGCCGTGCACACGGGTTCGATTCCCGTCTCCACCTCGCGCGATTAGCTCAGCGGGAGAGCGCTTCCCTGACACGGAAGAGGTCACTGGTTCAATCCCAGTATCGCGCACCGAGATAGATGCTAGATGCTCGACTGTTAGATGTTTGACTTGCTCGACAGTGACGGCCCCGCAAGGGGCCTTCACGAATGCGGACGTGGCGCAGCTGGTAGCGCACAACCTTGCCAAGGTTGGGGTCGCGGGTTCGAATCCCGTCGTCCGCTCTCTTTTTTCCGTCCCGCGCGATTAGCTCAGCGGGAGAGCGCTTCCCTGACACGGAAGAGGTCACTGGTTCAATCCCAGTATCGCGCACCATTTCGCGTTCAACAGAACAGTTCACGACGTGCGGCCCCGGTCACAGACCGGGGCCGCACGTCGTTGTGCGTCAGGCGGGTCGGAGCCGGTTGGCGCCGGAGATCATCGCCCGCAGAGTCGATTCCGTGCCGGACTCCCCGATTCCCATCGCCCAGAGCCGGATGCCGGCACTCTCACACAGCAGGAAGGTCGCTGTGCGGTGCCCGATCTCGTGCTGATGGAAAGACAGGATCTCCATCGCACACCCCGCGTCGTACAGCATCGAGGTCATGGCGGCGACGGGGCCGGGCGCGCTCGCACCGGTCTTGCAGATCGATTCGCCGATGCCGAGGGTAGCTTCGAAATCCCACATTCCGGGTCCGGTCTTCGTTTCCGACCAGCTACCCAGGCGGAACGGGCCGTTGGACGGCGCGTAGACGGTGTCGAACGCCTTCCAGGCCATTCCGGCGGCCTCGGTGCGGAGTTCCGACGGCAGCGACTTGCCGTGGCGGGCGGCGAACGGGTCGGCGGCCGGTGCCGACGAGGGAAAGGTCGAAGCGAAAGAAGTGTTGGCGCTCATTCTCGTGGTCTTCCTGAAAGGAGGGAGGACCAACGCGTAGCTCAACGACCCGCAGCGAGGGGTCGGTCCGTATCAGACCCCGCTACGGCGGAGAACTACGAGGATGCGCTGCATGGAGGACACTGTAAGCGACAACCGTCCGCCGAGACAACCCCGGTGCGTGCGGTAGTGCCGGCGACGGTCGGGTGACGAAATCGTTACCCCTGCTTCTGGAACGTGAGGAATTCCTCATGTATCGTCGACTTTGCCATCCACCCCCCCGATGGCAATGAGCCCCAGCCATGACCCCCCATCCAAGGCTGGGGCTCAGTCTTGTTCCGGGCACCTCACCGACCGTCGCTTTCGGACATATCGCCCGCCGATCCGGAGAACGCTGCGCATCCCCGCAAAGTATTGGACACTCGTCCAATCATCGGATGTCCACGATCGAAGGCCGGCCCCATGACGGATCCACCACGCGCGGAAGTGTCCACCGACCACCGATCGGCACGGATCGCCGCCGCGGCCGCCTTCGGACTGCAGGGTTTTCTCCTCGCAGCCGTCCTCACCCAGCTGCCGCAGTACCAGGACCGATTCGGGTTCGACGACACGGTCATCGTGGTCGCCGTCGTGACCGTGTCCCTCATCGCCGGGGCGGGCAGCATCCTCGCCGAGCACCTGGCCCGCCGATTCTCCAGCAGGACGGCACTGCAACTCGGGCTCGCGACGATCGCGGCCGCAGGCGGGGTGCTCGGTTTCAGCCCGAACACCGCCGCCTTCTTCGTCTGCCTGTCCGCGTACGGGGCCGGACTCGGCATCGTCGACGCCGCCGCCAACATGCAGGCGGTGACGATCCAGCACGCCTACGGCCGCTTCATCCTGTCGTCGTTCCACGCGGTGTGGAGTGTCGGCGCCATTGCGGGCGCGCTCTTCGTCGCCGCGACGTCGGCACTCGGCGTGGGTGTCGCCGCCGCCCAGCTGACGGCGGCGTTCGTCGTGACCGCCGGTCTGGCCGGTTGCGGGCCCCGGCTCCTCCGCCGCCGGGAACCGGCGGGCACCGCCGCACCGGCGACCGGCCCTGTGGCCGTTCCGGTTCCGATCCGCGCCCTGCTCGCACTCGGTACCGCGATGGCGTTGTTCTATGCCATCGATTTCGGTGTCGCGAACTGGTCCGCGCTGTACGTCAAGAATGTGCTGCTCGCGGATGCGGGCACCGCTGCGCTGGCCCTGGCCGCGTACCAGTGCGCGGCCCTGGTGTCGCGGCTCAGCGGCGACTTCTGGGTCGCGAAGTACGGCGAGATCGCCGTCGTCCGTGCAGGTTCGGCGGTCGGTGTCGCCGGAATGGCGGTCGTCGTGTTCGCCGGGTCCCCGGCCGTCGCCATCGGAGGATTCCTCGTCGTGGGCCTCGGTGTCCCGGTCGTCGCTCCCCTGTGCTTCAGCGCCGCCGGACGACTGGCGCCCGCCGGACAGGTCGACGACGTCGTGGCGCGGATCAACCTGTTCAACTACGCGGGAACCCTCGTGGGCGGAGCGATCATCGGCGGCGTCGCCGCCGCGACCAGCCTGCGGATCGGGTTCGTGGTCCCGCTCCTGTTCGCGGTCGGGCTCCTGCTCCTCGCGCCCGCGTTCGCCCCGGACCGGGACCGCGACGAGCAATCCGAGTGGGCCCCCGATCGCGACTGACAGCAGATGTTCTACTTAGGTCATGCCGACTTGGGGATGGTTCGTGATCGCGGTGGGAAACGTCTACATCGCGGTTCTGGTCTCGTCGCGGTCCTGTCGTGGCGGCTCGCACACCCCACCCGACCTGCACCCCGCATCGACGTGGCGGCAACTCGACGACGCCACCCGGGACGAGGTGACGTGCCTCCTGGACCGGGGCCGGACCACCGAGGCGATCAAGCTTCTCGTCGCACGGGACGGAATCGGCGTGCGGCACGCGAAGGCCACGGTCGAGTACGGCCGGACCGTTGCGGCGGCCGGCCTGCTGCGGGACAGTACGGGGATGACACTTCGGGAAGCGAAGGACGCGGTGGATCAGCTGTGACTGTCGAAATCGACCCGGCGGGAATCTGGGATTCCGAAGCGATCGCCGACGTCGCCGCGGCGACGTTCCCCCTCGCGTGCCCGCCCGGGGCGACGCAGGACGACATCGCCACGTTCATCGACGACGTGCTGTCCGCCGAGCGGTTCTCCGAGTACCTCACCGACCCCGACCGCACCGTCCTCAAGGTCACGCACGGCGGGGCGATCGTCGGCTACGCGATGCTGATCGACGGGGAACCCGCCGACCCGGACGTCGGCAGGGTCGTGACCCTGCGGCCGACCACCGAGATCAGCAAGCTGTATGTGCTGCCCGGCAATCACGGGACCGGTGTCGCGTCCGCGCTGATGGATGCGATCGTCGAACGCGCGGTCGCGGCGGGGTGCGCCGGGCTGTGGCTGGGCGTGAACCAGGAGAACGTGCGAGCCCAGCGCTTCTACGCGAAGCACGGATTCGCGCAGGTCGGAACGAAGACGTTCGTCGTCGGCACCCAGCTGCACCACGATTTCGTGATGCAGCGGGCGCTGTAGCGGCCGGGTCAGCTCGCCGCGACCTCGAAACGCGAGAGCGCCAGCAGGCGCGACGTGGCACGCAGATACTTCTTCCGGTACCCGCCGGCCAGCATCTCGGGGGTGAAGATCGCGTCGAGCTTGGCCCCGGCCACGGTGACCGGGATGCTCGCGTCGTAGAGGCGGTCGGCGAGGACCACCAGCCGCAGCGCGACCGACTGGTCCTCGGCGGGGTGGACGCCGTCCAGGAACACGGCCGGAATACCCGCGACCAGCTTGTTGTAGCGGGACGGGTGCAGCGTGCTGAGGTGCTTGCACAGCGCGTCGAAGTCGTCGAGCGTGGCGCCGGGGATGCTCTCGGCGCGCTCGGCGAGCTCCTCCGAGGAGATCGGGTCCGGGGCCGGCGGCAGGTCGCGGTGGCGGTAGTCGGGTCCGTCGACGCGGATCGTCTCGAAGATGGAGCCGAGCTTCTTGATCTCCCGCAGGAAGTCCTGTGCAGCGAATCGGCCCTCACCGAGCTGGCCGGGCAGCGTGTTCGATGTCGCCACGATGGACACGCCGCGAGCCGACAACTCCGACAGCAGGCGGGAGACCAGCATGGTGTCGCCCGGGTCGTCGAGTTCGAATTCGTCGATGCACAGGACGCTGTGGTCGGACAGCTGCTCGACGGCCTTGTTGAAGCCGAGGGCGCCGACGACGTGCGTCAACTCCACGAACGTGCCGAACGCCTTGGGCGACGGGACGCTGTGGAAGATCGAGGCCAGGAGGTGGGTCTTGCCGACGCCGAAGCCGCCGTCGAGGTAGAGACCGGCACCGGTGGCCGGCGTCTTCTTCCCGAACAGGCCGCGTCGACCGCCGCTGCGGATCTTCACGACCTTCTTCGCGAACTCCTCCGCCTTCTGGACCGCGGCGGCCTGGCTGGGTTCTGCGGGATCGGGAATGTACGACGCGAAGCTCACCTCGTCGAACATGGCCGGGGGCACCATCTGAGCTACCAACTGATCAGCGGGGACCACGGGGCTGCGATCGACAAGACGTGCATGCATACAAGCAGGGTATCCACGTGTTGTGATCACCAACATGCACCGTGTACATATTGCGACATTTTTCACACCGGACCGCCCGCCCGTCCGGGAGGAGTCCAGCGAATCGGCCGCGAACACGCTGCGCGAACTGTATGCCTACCCGGCGGAGACCCCTCGACCGTGGATCCGCGTCAACTTCGTGAGCAGCATCGACGGCGCCGTCTCGGTCGACGGGGTCAGCGGGGCGCTCGGCACCCCCGCGGACGCACTGGTCTTCGCAACCCTGCGGGAGTTGGCCGACGTCGTCCTGGTCGGGGCCGGAACCGTCCGGGCGGAGAACTACGGCGGGGCGCGCGTGGGCGCCGAGGGCAGGCGTCGCCGGGTGGCCTCGGGGATGCCGGAGGTCCCGCCGATCGCCGTCCTGTCCGCCCGCGCCCACCTCGACCCGCAGGCCCGCCTGTTCACGGACACCGAGGTGGCCCCGATCGTCGTCACGTGCGCGGACGCGGACCCGGCGCGGATCCGCGCCCTCACCGACGCGGGCGCCCGGATCGTCACCGCCGGCGACGGGCAGATCACCAGTGAAGGACTGCTCGCGGCGCTGGACGACCTCGGACTCCGGCGGGTGCTCTGTGAGGGCGGCCCGAGCCTGTTCGGGCAGCTGATCGCGGACGACGCCGTCGACGAGGTCTGCCTGACTACGGCGCCGGTGCTCGCCGGGGGAACCGCCGGTCGCGTCGCGACCGCACCGAATGCCCGGATCACCTCGATGACTCCCGCGCACATCCTCACCGACACCGATGGCACCGTCCTCACCCGATGGGTGCGGATGCCCCGCCCGTAGGGGAACCTGGCAGGGTGGTCGCCATGCGCAGATCGGTGTTGCTCGCAATGGTTCTCGTGGTGTGCACCGCGTGCGGAGCCGGACCGTCCAACCGTCCGCACGTGGCAGTCGAGCGCGAGGGCGGCGGCAGCGAACCCACCGCGACCGAGAGCGAGAACCCCGACGCTGCCCCGCCCGTGTTGCAGACCCCGAAGAACGACGTGGCGTGGACGGACTGCACGCAGAGCACGCTCGGCGCCCTGGGCCCGGGCACGACACCCCCTGCCGGGCTCATCTTCGAATGCGGCTCCTACGAGGCGGCCGTCGACGAGAGCGGCACCCTGCCCGGGACCTTCACGATGGGCGCGATGCGGGCGCGGCTCGCGGACACCCCCGAGAACGCGGCCCCGCTCGTGCTCACGTCGGGATCGGACCGGTCGTCGACCGCGACGCTCGCGGCGCTGAGCACCGGTGGTCTGACGTCGCTGCTGTCGACGCGTCCGGTGGTCGCGGTGGACCGCCGCGGGATCGCCGCCTCGCAGGAGATCGAGTGCCTCACCCCGGAACTCCGCAGCAGCCTGGCGAATCTCGGGCAGTTCGACCCGGGGACGGGTGACCAGGTCGACAAGGTGACCGCGCTGGGCCGCGACGCCACCATCGCGTGCACCGACTACCTGCAGCCGCAGGAACTCGCGTTCGACAGCACCCACGCCGCCGACGACATCGAGGAACTGCGCCGCACCTGGGACGTCGACGCGCTCGGGATCCTCGCCACCGGCAACGGCAGCGCCGTCGCGCTCAGCTACGCCGCCAAGTACCCCGGCCGGGTCGGCCGGCTCGTCCTCGACTCCCCCGCCGTCACCACAGTGGACGCCGCGACCGTCACGGAGCAGCAGGTGGCGGGTCAGGAGGCGGCGTTCGACGCGTTCGCCCGCCAGTGCACCGCCCTGAACTGCTCTCTCGGCGCCGATCCCCGCGCCGCGGTGACGGACGCCGTCACCCGCGCCGCGAACGGCCAGATCCCGCGGGTCTCCGCGAACGCCCTCCTCACCGCGGTGTCCGGGTCGCTCGCCGCGGCAGGCGGCGACCAGCAGGGCCGTGTCCGCGCCCTGTCGGATGCGGTGTCCGCCGCCCTCGCCGGGAACACGGCGCCGATCCTCGCGGCGATCGCGCAGGCCGAGGCCGCCTACGAGAGCGACGGCCAGTTCATCACCCGCTGCACGGACGGCCAGCAGTGGCCCGCACCCGACCGGGTCCGGGAACTGCAGAAGCTGTGGGGCGAACGGTTCCCGCTGTTCGGCCCGAACGCCGCCGTCGGCCTGCTCACGTGCACGTCCTGGCCCGCGACCGCGCCCCCCGCCCTGCCCGGCGAGCTGACACTGCCGGTCCTGGTGCTCAGCGGCACCGCCGACCCGGTCGTCGGGAACGCCGGGGTGGGGACGGTGACGGGGGCCGTGTCGAGTGCCGGCGCCGCGACGGCGACGCTGACGTGGCACGGCAGCGGCCACCCCGCCACCCATTCGGACTGCGCGCAGAAGTCGATCGTCACCTACGTCACGGACGGGAAGCTGCCGCCGGACGGCAGCGCCTGCCCCGCTTAGCGGAGGTGTTCCGCCCGACACCCACAGGGGGTGCGTGACCGCACGTCAGGGCATCTCGGTGTACCGTGCCGTGGTGTTCCTTCGACAACTCGAACCGCGCACCGGGCGGACTGCCAACGAGGTAATCAACTTCGCGCTGTGGCCGATCGCCGTCATGACCGTGCTGCATCGAGTGGTCGTCAAGGCGGTCAACGGGTACATCACCGACGACTTCCGGCCGGTCTACAACGCAGCGCTGGCCTTCCTCAACGGGCGTCCCGTCTACACCGCCAACTTCAACTGGGTCGATCCGCACTACCTGTATCCGCCGTCCGGGACGCTGCTGATGGCGCCGATCGCGGTGATCGACCCCGAGAAGTCCCGCTGGTTGTTCATCATCGCGAACGCGATCGCCATCGTGATCGCGCTGTACCTGCTGCTGCGGCTGTTCGGCCTGGGATTGAACTCCATCGCGGCCCCGATCCTGCTGCTCGCCACGTTCTCGTCCGAGACCGTCACCAATACCCTGGTCTTCACCAACATCAACGGTCTCGTCCTGCTGGGCGAGATCGCGTTCCTGGTGTTGCTCATGAAGCGCAAGGACATGTGGTCCGGCGTCGCCATCGGGTTGACGTTCGCGGTCAAACCGATCCTCGCCCCACTTCTGCTGCTGCCTCTGGTGCGCGGACAGTGGAAGGTGTTCGTCACCGCGATCGGCATCCCCCTGATCCTCACCGCCGTCGCGTGGCCGCTGTCCGCGGACCCGATGGACTTCGTGCACCACACGGTGCCGTACCTGATGGAGTCGCGCGACTACTTCAACAGCGCGATCGTCGGCAACGGCAAGTATTACGGTCTGCCCACCGGCGTGATCTGGGCGCTGCGCGGCGTCTTCGCCGCCATCGTGCTCTCGTCGCTGTGGCTGCTCCACCGCTTCTACCGCCACGACGAACTGTTCTTCGTGGTCACCACGTCCGGGGTTCTGCTGACCGCGTCGTGGCTGCTCGGCTCGCTGGGCCAGATGTACTACTCGATGATGCTGTTCCCGCTCCTGATGTCCGTGGTGCTGAAGAATTCGGTGATGCGGAACTGGCCGGCGTGGCTGGCCGTGTACGGCTTCATGAGCTACGACAGCTGGCTGTCGAGCCGGTTCATCGAGGCCGGCCGGACCGCCGAGTACATGAAGACCACGCTGGGGTGGAGTCTGATGCTCCTCGTGATCTTCGGTGTGCTCACCGTCCGCTACGTCACGGCGCGACGCGAAGGCCGCCTCGACCGGGGCATCGATCCGGCGTTCCTCCTCGAACCGGGCGAGAAGGCCCCCGAGACTCCGCGGGAGCCGGAACCGGACCGGCAGCCGCACATCGAGTCGGCCGCCGCCAAGACGTAGCTCTGTCACACGCCGGGGCCTCACGGCCGGAACCGGCGAAACGTATTAGCGTGGAGCCATGAGTTCGCAGCAGCAGGATCCCACGCAGTCCGCCCCGAAGGTTGCTCTCTCCGACAGCGAGTGGCGCGAGAAACTGACTCCCGAGGAGTACGCGGTGCTGCGCCAGGCCGGCACCGAGCGCCCCTTCGTCGGCGAATACACCGACACCAAGACGGAAGGCGTCTACCACTGCCGGGCCTGTGGCGCCGAACTGTTCCGCAGCACCGAGAAGTTCGAATCGCACTGCGGGTGGCCGTCGTTCTTCGACCCGTCCGACTCGGACGCCGTCATCCTCCGCGAGGACACCTCGCTGGGCATGCGCCGCGTCGAGGTGGTCTGCGCGACGTGCCACAGCCACCTCGGCCACGTCTTCGAGGGCGAGGGCTACCCCACCCCCACCGATCAGCGGTACTGCATCAATTCGATCTCGCTGGTTCTGGAACCGGCCGGCGAATGATCGC
Organism: Rhodococcus koreensis; assembly: GCF_900105905.1. GTDB lineage: Bacteria > Actinomycetota > Actinomycetes > Mycobacteriales > Mycobacteriaceae > Rhodococcus_F > Rhodococcus_F koreensis. Next base: position 1,186,953 of record NZ_FNSV01000005.1, read on the forward strand.
GGGCGGATCGAACGCCCGGATCGGCGGCAGCTCGCCGTCGTAGCGTTCGATCTGCACGAGCACGTGCTGGCCCGTGCAGCCGTGGGCGAGTGACGACGTCCCCACGTCCGGGGTCAGCACGTTCGGGTTCCCGTGCACGCAGAGCGAATCCGGGTCGGTCGCGTCCAGCGGGTCGTACCAGGCCCCCGTCGACAGCTGCACCACCGCGCGGCGGACACCCTCGTCCACCACCACACCGGCGAGGCACGCGCCCCGGTCGTTGAACACGCGGACGACGTCGCCGCCGGTCAGTCCGCGGTCGGCGGCGTCGTCCGGATGGATGCGCAGCGGTTCGCGGCCCCGGATCTTCGACTTCTGGCTGGTGCCGCCGTGATCGAGTTGGCTGTGCAGGCGGGTGCGTGGCTGGTTGGCGATCAGATGCAGCGGGAACTGCCGGGCCCGCGGGCCGCAGAGCCACTCCTCCGGCTCGTACCAGCGGGGGTGGCCGGCGCAGTCGTCGTAGCCGAATCCGTCGATGTCCTCGGAGAAGATCTCGATCCGCCCGCTCGGGGTGCCGAGCGGGAACTTCACCGGATCCGCCCGGAAGTCGCCGAACAGGATCAGGTCGTCCTCGGTCCGCATCCGCACGTGGCCCTGCGTCCAGAAGTCGTCGAAACTCGGCGCCGGTCCGCCGTCCGCCCGGACGAAGTCCCGCCACTGCCCATACAGGTGCTCGAGCCACTGCCCGGACGTGCGGCCCTCGGTGAACTTCTCGCCGACACCCAGTTTCCGGGCGACGGCGGCGAACGTGTCGTAGTCGTCCTGCGCGTCGGCGTACGGCGTCACCGCGGCGTGCATGGCGACGAGCAGCGGATCGTTGCGGGTGCAGCTGATGTCGGCCCGCTCGAGCGACGTGGTGGACGGGACGACGATGTCCGCGTGCCGGGCCATCGGCGTCCAGTAGGGGTCGTGGACGACGATCGTGTCGGGCCGGGCCAGTGCGCGGCGCAGACGCGGAATGTCCTGATGGTGGTGGAACGGGTTGCCGCCCGCCCAGTACAGCATCTTGATGTCCGGGTACGTCAGACGCTGACCGTCGTAGTCGAACGGGGCGCCCGGGTTCAGGAGCATGTCCGAGACCGCGGCCACGGGGATGAAGTCGCGGACCGGGTTCAGACCCTGAGGAAGCGTGGGCAGCGGGTACGGGACCGGGGCGAGCCCGGGCTCGTTCATGGAACCGTAGCCGTGACCGAAACCTCCACCGGGAAGGCCGATCTGGCCCAGCATCGCGGCGAGGGTGACCCCCATCCACGGGGCCTGCTCGCCGTGCCGGACCCGCTGCAGCGACCAGGTGACGGTCACCATCGTCCGGCCCGCCGCCATCCGCCGGGCGAGGGCCACCAGGTCCGGGGCGGCGATGCCGGAGATCTGCTCCGCCCAGGCCGGCGACTTCGGGACACCGTCGGAGCGTCCGAGCAGGTAGTCCTCGAAGCGGTCGTAGCCGACGCAGTGGCTGGCGAGGAACGCCGTGTCGTGCAGGCCTTCCGACGCGAGAACATATGCGAGGGCCAGCATGATCGCGACATCGGTGCCGGGCACCGGCGCATGCCGTTCGGCGACGCCGTGCACGTCGTCGCTCAACGGACTGAACGACACGACGGATCCGCCGCGCCGCCGCAGGGCATCGAGGGCGTCACGGGTGGGGTGGTCGCTGGTGCCGCCGTGATTGACGCCGGTGTTCTTGAGGGGGACGCCGCCGAAGCACACCATGACGTCGGTGTGCTCGGCGATGAGCCTCCAGGACGTGGAGCGGGCGAACATCTTCCAGTGCGTGCCCACCACCCGGGGCATGACGACGCCCGTCGCGCCCAGCGAGTAGCTGTGCACCGAACGGGTGTAGCCGCCGAGGGTGTTCAGGAACCGGTGCACCTGGCTCTGCGCGTGGTGGAACCGGCCCGCGCTGGCCCACCCGTACGAACCGCCGTAGATCGCGCTGTTGCCGTGGGTGTCGACCACCCTGCGCAGTTCGTTCGCCAGCCGCTGGGTCAGCTCCTCCCAGTCGACCGGCACGAACTCGTCGGAGCCGCGGGAGGTGCTCGGTCCCGGGCCGTTCTCGAGCCACCCCCGGCGCACGACCGGACCGGTGATCCGCGCCTTGGTTCGGACCGACCCGGCGAGGTTGCCCAGCACCGGTGACGGGTCGGCGTCACCGGTGTACGGGTGCGCGGCCACGACGTCGCCGTCGGCGACCTCGGCCTCGAACATGCCCCAGTGCGACATGTGCTGGTAGCGGGGCGCCCTGTGGGCCCCGTCGGCGTCACTCATTTCTCGTGCGTCAGATCACGGCAGAGCCGCGACGAGCTTCTCCACATCCACCCGCGGGCCGGTGAAGAACGGCACCTCCTCGCGGACGTGCAGCCGGGCCTCGGTGGCGCGCAGGTCGCGCATGAGGTCCACGATGCGGTACAGCTCGGGCGCCTCGAACGCGAGAATCCACTCGTAGTCGCCGAGCGCGAACGCCGGCACGGTGTTGGCGCGCACGTCCTTGTAGGTGCGGGCCGCCATGCCGTGGTCGGCGAGCATCTTCCGGCGCTCGTCGTCGGGCAGCAGGTACCACTCGTAGGAGCGGACGAACGGGTACACGCAGATGTAGTTGCCCGGATCCTCGCCTGCCAGGAACGCCGGGATGTGGCTCTTGTTGAATTCGGCCGGACGGTGGCACGCGACGTTGCTCCACACGGGCTTGCTCACGCGGCCCAGGGCGGTGGTGCGGCGGAAGTCGGCGTACGTCGCCTGCAGGGCCTCGATACTCGCCGAGTGCGTCCAGATCATGAAGTCGGCGTCGGCGCGCAGTCCCGCCACGTCGTAGAGCCCGCGCACCACGACACCCTTCTCGGCCTGAGCTTCGAAGAAGATCCGTGCCTCCTTGATCACAGCTTCCCGGTCGTCCCCGAGTACACCGGGTTCCACCTGGAACACCGAGAACATGAGGTAGCGGATTTCAGAATTCAATGCGTCGAAGTCGAGGCGTGCCATGGGTCTATCGTGCCACTCGCCCGGAGAGCCGTGCAGCCGCCGTCGTCGCAGCGGCCACGCACGCGGGTACACCCACCCCCCGCAGGAGCGCCCCGGACACCTCGACACCGTCCAGACCTGCGATTTCCTGCTCGATCACCGCCACCCGCTCGAGGTGGCCGGGACCGTACTGCGGCAGTCCGCCGTGCCAGCGCTGGACGTGCGCGGCGACGGGCTCCGCGGACACCCCGGTGACGGTCGCGAGGTCGCGCCGGGCCGCGGCGATCAGCTCGTCGTCGGGTGCGTCGACGACGGCGGCGTCGCCGAACCGTCCGAACGATGCCCGCACGAGGGTGACCTCCCGCTCGGCGAGGTGCGGCCACTTGCGGCTCGACAGCGTGAACGCCTTCGCGCCGAGCGACGTGTCGGTGGCGACCAGGATCCCGGAGTTCTGCGGGATGTCGGTGCCGGCAGGCAGGGCCAGCGCGACGACGGCCGAGGAGGCCAGCGGGATGTCGGCGGCGGCCGCCGACGCGCGGGGGGCGACGCCGGCGAGCAGTTCGGCGAGCTGCGGAGCGGGCACGGCGAGCACGACACCGTCCACCCGGCCCACCGGGTCCGCCGACCAGCCGTCGCCGTCGCGGTCGAGCGCTTCTATTCGCTCGTGCACGATCTCTGCGCCCGCGGCGTCCGTCAGGGCGCGCAGCAGGACGCCGTAGCCGTCGCGCAGCGCCCCGAACACCGGTCCTGCAGCGCGAGGGGGAAGTGCCTCCGCCACGGCCGCGGACAGGCTCGTGGCACCGCGGTCGAGGGCGGCCGCGAGGGTGGGGAGGGCGGCGCGGACACCGATGGTGTCCGCCAGCCCCGAATAGACCCCTCCGAGAAGCGGATCCACCGACCGCCGGACCACCTGCGCACCGAACCGGTCGCCGACCAGCGCACCGACGGAGACGTCGTCACCCGGCGTCCAGTCGAGGGGCACCGTCCGCTCCCCCGCCACCCGCGCGAGGGTCCGTTCGTCGACGAGGCCCCGGAGGCTGTTCTCGTCCGCGGGGATCCCCATGAGGGTGTCGGCGGGCAGCGGGTGCAGAGCGTTCTCGGACCAGATGAGCGGACGCAGCCCCGCCGGATACACGAGCTGGTCGGCGAGACCGAGTTCGCCGAGCAGGGCAGGCAGTTCCGGGCGCCGCGCGATGAAGGCTTCCGCCCCGACGTCGACGGGTTCCCCGGCCAGATCCACCGTGCGCAGCTTGCCCCCGAGCCGCTGCGCGCCGTCGGCGACGACGATCCGGGCACCGGCGCCGAGCCGTTGCCGCAGGCGGTACGCGGCAACGAGCCCGGAGATGCCGCCGCCGACGACGAGTACGTTCGGCGACGACCCGGTCACAGGGAATGCACCAACTCGACCAGCGCGGTCAGCGCGCCCGGGTCGGTATCGGGCAGGACGCCGTGCCCGAGGTTGAAGATGTGTCCCGTCGCGCCTGCGGCGAGGGCGGCGTCGGCCTCCGCGGTGATGCGGCGGACCTGCTTCTCGACGGCCGCCGGTCCCGCGAACAGCACCGCGGGGTCGAGGTTGCCCTGCAGCGCCTTGCCCGGGCCGACCCGGCGCGCCGCGACGTCCAGGGGGATGCGCCAGTCGACGCCGACCACGTCGGCGCCCGCCTCGCCCATCGCGCCGAGCAGTTCACCGGTTCCGACACCGAAGTGGATCCGCGGCACCTTCGCGCTCGCCACCTCGGCGAACACCCGCTCGGAGTGCGGCAGCACGAATTCGCGGTACTCGGCCAGCGACAGCGCACCCGCCCACGAGTCGAACAGCTGGATCGCGTCGACGCCGGCGCGCAGCTGGGTCTGCAGGAACGTGATGGTGGTGTCGGCGAGCGTGCCGAGCAGCGCGTGCCACGTCTTCGGGTCGGAGTGCATCAGCGCCTTCGTGCGCTCGTGATTGCGGCTCGGTCCGCCCTCGACCAGGTACGACGCGAGGGTGAACGGGGCGCCGGCGAAGCCGATCAGCGGCGTCGACCCGAGTTCCGCGGTGAGCAGCTGCACGGCCTGCGCGACGGCACCGACCTCCTCGGGCACGAGCCGGGGCAGGGCTGCGACGTCCGCGATCGACCGGACCGGATTCGCGACGACGGGACCGGTGCCGGCCACGATGTCGAGATCGATGCCGGCCGCCTTCAGCGGCACCACGATGTCGGAGAACAGGATCGCGGCGTCGACCCCGTGCCTGCGCACGGGCTGCATGGTGATCTCGCAGACCAGTGCCGGATCGAAGCACGACTCGAGCATGCCGATCCCCGACCGGATCTCGCGGTACTCGGGAAGCGAGCGGCCCGCCTGCCGCATGAACCACACCGGGCGTCGGCCGGGAGCGCGGCCTCCCGCGGCCGCCAGGAGGGGTGCGTCGGGGAGCACCCGCCTCGCGGCGTACGTCGCCCGTTCGCTCATGCCTGCATTGGTGCTTTCCAACCCGCTCATCGGTCCTCGCGCTCTCTGCCTGCTCGAATTTCGGCAGCTCTCATGCTGCCATGCCGCGGCTCCGCCGCCGATCGGCCCTGCTCGGCGCGCCTCCGACGAGATGCGTGGGTCCGGGTCTAACGTCCCGGGCTGTGACGACTTCGGGATCGCCCGCCGAACCGGCCGAGTTCCGCGCCGCCGTCGAAGCGATGAATTCCGCGCAGGTCCGCGCGGACATCGAGCTGGGTCCCATCCGGCCCCCGCAACGACTCGCGCCGTTCAGCTACGCCGTCGGCGCCGAGGTCGTGCACGAGGACACCGGGGTCGTCGCCGAGCAGAGCGAGGGTGACGCGTTCGGCAGATTGATCCTCCTGTTCGACCCCGAGGGCGACGAGGCCTGGAACGGCACGATGCGGCTGGTCGCCTACATTCAGGCCGACCTGGACGCCGCCGTGGCGTCCGACCCCCTGCTTCCCGAGGTGGCGTGGAGCTGGCTCGTCGACGCGCTGGAGTCGCGCCACGAACCCCTCAACGCGCTCGGCGGGACCGTGACCGCGACGACGTCGGTGCGGTACGGCGACATCGCCGGTCCCCCGCATGCGCATCAGCTGGAGCTGCGCGCGTCGTGGACGGCGACGTCGGTCGAACTGGCCGCGCACGTCGAGGCGTTCTGCGAGGTGCTGGCGTACGCGGCCGGTCTGCCGCCCGCCGGGGTGGCGCAGCTGAAGACGCTCGGCGGCAAGTAGTCATGCCGATTCCGTGCCCGCCGCGGGGACGTCGGTGGTGGCGCTGCGCGACCATTCCAGGAACCGCCCGACCGCCTGCGTGACCGAGATGCTGCGGATCGAGGGGAACACGTCGAACGCGTGCTGCGCGCCCTTCAGTTCCGCGTAGACGACGGGGTTGCCGGACACCTGCCGGAGTTCGTCGACGAAGATCCGCGCCTCGGCGACGGGAATGAGCGAATCACTCGTCCCGTGGATCACGAAGAACGGCGGTGCGTCCGCCCGGAGGTGCGCGAGCGGCGACGCGGCCCGGTAGTCGTCGGGGAACGCGGCGTTCTTGCCGAGCACCATCGGCATCAGTCCGGAGTGCACGCGCTGGAGGACGGCCTTGATTCCGGTGTCGCCGGCGAAGTCGTAGACGCCGTAGTAGGGCACACACGCCTGGACCGACGTGTCGACGTCCTCGAATCCGGGCTGCAGCCGGCTGTCGTTCGCGGTGAGGCCGACCATGGCGGCGAGGTGGCCGCCCGCGGAACCGCCGGTGACGGCGATGAAGTCGGGGTTGCCGCCGTACTCCTCGACGTGCTCCCGGAGCCAGGCCAGGGCCTGCTTGATCGCGATCAGGTGTTCCGGCCATTTCGCCTTCGGCGACAGCGGGTAGTTGACGGCCGCGCACACCCACCCCCGCGAGGCCATCTCGAGCATCAGCGGCAGACCCTGCTGGTCCTTGTTCCCGATCACCCAGCCTCCGCCGTGGATCTGGAGGAGGACCGGGCTCTTCGACGGCAGGTCCTGCCGGTGGTAGATGTCGAGGCGGGCCCGGCGCCCGCCCGGCCCGTACGCGAGGTTGCGGACCCGGGTGACGGCCTTGTTCCGCATCCAGAACGGGTTGAGGAGTTGCCGCCACACGGGTCGCCCGGGATGGTCGATGGCGTGGTCGCGGTCGGTGTAGTTCTCGCCGAGCGTCTCGACGAGCGCGGATTCGGCTTCGGCTCCGGCGCCCCGGCCGGTCGCGATGACGGCGGCGAGCCCGGCGGCGGAGGCGGCGGCCAGTGCGAGACCGACACGGTCGCTGCGGGTCCGCGTTCCGTGACGGGCCGCGTGCTGGGCGGCGTCGGCGGCGGTCACGGCGAGGAGGTGGGGTGCGAGTTCGGTGGTCAGCCACCCCGAGAAGAACGCGACCACCGAGGTGGGCGCACCGGGCAGGGGACGCAGGGCGTTGGCGGCGAGTGCGGCGCCGACGGCCTGCCGGAGAACGAAGCCTCGGGTCATACCTCCCACCGTAGAACATGTTCTAATCGGGCGGTTGCGCGCCCCACACCCCTGCGCGGGCGGATCGAGAACGGCACCGAGCGCCGCCTCGTCGGCCCACCGTCGCGCGGACCTCGCGGTTCCGCGATTCGTTGGACCAGATTCTAGAACGTGTTCTAGTATCGGTTTCATGCAGCGACTCAGCGGTCTCGACGCGTCCTTCCTCTATCTCGAAACGTCGACGCAACTCCTCCACGTCTGCGGAGTCATCGTTCTCGACGTCTCGACGATTCCCGGCGGCTACACGTTCGCCGGACTCAAGGCCGAACTCGGCGCCCGCACCGAGGCGATTCCCGCGTTCCGGCGCAAGCTGCAGGACTCCAGGTTCAACCTCGACCACCCGGTGTGGGTCGAGGACACCGACTTCGACATCGACCGGCACTGCCACCGCGTCGCCCTTCCCGCCCCCGGCGGCCGCGACGAGCTGGCCGAACTGTGCGGCGACATCGCGGGCATCCCCCTCGACCGCGCCCGGCCGCTGTGGGAGATGTGGGTGATCGAGGGCCTCGAGGACGGTTCCGTCGCCGTGATGTCGAAGATGCACCACGCCGGCGTCGACGGGATCACCGGCGCCAACATGATGGCCCAGCTGTGCGGCCTCGAACCGGACGCCCCGCGGCCCGACCGCGACGACTCCGCCGAGAGCGCGGGGCAGGCGAGCACGCTCGACATCGCCGTGGGCGGGCTGCTCGCCGTCGCGTCCCGGCCCGCGAAACTGCTGCGGATCGTCCCGCAGAGCCTGACGCTGCTGCCCCGCTGGATCGGCCGGGCCCGGCGCGGCGAGGCGATGCCTGCGCCGTTCACCGCACCGCGCACGTCCCTCAACGGCACGCTGACCAGCCACCGCAATCTCGCGTTCACCCAGCTCGACCTCGACAAGGTCAAGACGGTCAAGAACGCGTTCGACGTCAAGGTCAACGACGTCGTTCTCGCCCTGTGCTCGGGCGCACTGCGGAAGTACCTGCACAGCCGCAGGGAACTGCCCGACAAGTCGCTGGTCGCGATCGTCCCGGTGTCGGTCCACGGAAAATCGGACCGGCCCGGCACCAACCAGGTGTCCGGGATGTTCACCCAACTCGGCACGCAGATCGAGGATCCCGCCGAACGCCTGCTGGCGATCGGCGAGCACAACTCGACGTCCAAGGAACATAACGAGACGCTCGGCCCGAGCCTGCTGCAGGACTGGTCGCAGTTCGCCGGCCAGGCCGTGTTCGGCACGGCGATGCGCCTCTATTCGACCCTCGGCCTGGCGGAACGGCATCCGGTGGTCCACAACCTGGTGATCTCGAATGTGCCGGGGCCTGCGGTCCCGCTGTACTTCCTGGGCGCCCTGATCCGGGCGATGTATCCGCTGGGCCCAATCTTCCACGGCGCGGGGCTCAACGTGACGGTGATGTCGCTGAACGGTCAACTCGACGTCGGCCTGATGAGCTGCCCCGAACTCGCGCCCCACCTCTGGGACCTCGTCGACGCGTTTCCGGCGGCCTTGGACGAGCTCGTCGAAGCAGCGGGGAACCGGCCGTGAACCCGCCGGTGCGCTGCGGGAATCCCGAAGCGACGTAGAGTCAGCTGTCATGTCCGAAGTCACCGACGACGCCTCGTCACCCGTCCCCGCCGAAGAACCCGGCAGGCAGGTAGTACCCCTGCTCGCACCCCGGGACGGCGTACCCGACGTGGTGACCACCGCGGAGGGTGTCGCGAAGGCCGCGGCCGCGCTGAGCGAGGGCACCGGGCCGCTGGCGGTCGACGCCGAGCGGGCGTCCGGCTTCCGCTATTCGGCGCGGGCGTATCTCGTGCAGCTGCGCCGGGAGGGCGCGGGGACGGTGCTCCTCGACCCGATCCCCACCGCCGCCGATCTCGCCCCGCTGGCGGACGTGATCAACCCGCTGGAGTGGATCCTGCACTCCGCCGACCAGGATCTGCCGGGGCTGGCGGAGATCGGCCTGGCGCCGGCGACGCTGTTCGACACCGAACTCGCGGGGCGCCTCGCCGGGTTCGAACGGGTCGGCCTCGCCGCCATCGTCGAGCGGACGCTGGGCCTCGAACTCCGGAAGGGGCACGGCGCCGCCGACTGGTCGAAGCGGCCGCTGCCCGACACCTGGCTGAACTACGCGGCCCTCGACGTCGAGGTCCTGGTCGAGTTGCGGAACGTGATGGCCGCGGAACTCGACGAGCAGGGCAAGAGCGAGTGGGCGGCACAGGAATTCGAGCACATCCGGCTCGCGGGACCACCGAAGCCCAAGGCCGACCGCTGGCGGCGGACGTCGCACATCACGTCGCTGAAGACGCAGCGGCAACTCGCCGCCGCACGGTCGCTGTGGCAGGCCCGGGAGGACCTGGCCCGCAAACGCGACGTCTCCCCCAGCCGGGTGCTTCCGGATTCGGCGATCATCGACGCCGCGACCAAGGACCCCCACAGCATCGAGGCGCTGCGGGCGCTGCCCGTGTTCGGCGGTCCCCGACAGCGGCGGCATTCCAGGATCTGGCTGCAGGCGCTCGAGGATGCCGGGGCGCTGCCGGACTCCGAACTTCCACCGAAGACCCCGCCGTTCACGGGCCCCCCGCCCGCGAGCCGGTGGGCGCGGCACGACCCCGACGCCGCGGAACGGCTGACGGCGGCCCGCGCCGCGCTGGCCGCTCTCGGGGCGGAGGTGTCGGTGCCGGTGGAGAACCTGGTGACCCCGGAACTCGTCCGGAGGCTGTGCTGGGACTGGGCGGCTCCCGAGGACGGCGCCGAGGCGGCGATCGACGGGGTGCTCGACGCCGGCGGGGCGCGACCCTGGCAGCGGATGCTGACCGTGCCCCGGCTGGCGACCGCGCTGCGCGCCGCGGCCGAGCAGAAGGGCTCCGGCGACGACTGATCGCGAGCATCGACACGCGGGGTGAGCGCGTGAATTCCCGATGAGGTACCCATTAAGTTACCCGCGAGTAACGGTAGGGGTACGCTGGTCTGGAGGCCGGACGCCTGGCCGTGATCCGGAACCAAACTGCTCCATCAGGAGGAATTCGCGTGGCTCCATCCACCACAACTCAACGCAACGTCGTCTTCGTCGACGGCATCCGCACTCCGTTCGGCAAGGCCGGCCCCAAGGGCATGTACGCGGAGACCCGCGCGGACGACCTCGTCGTCAAGACCATCCGTGAGCTGCTTCGCCGCAATCCGCAACTCGACCCCGCGCGCATCGACGAGGTCGCCATCGCCGCGACCACGCAGACCGGCGACCAGGGCCTCACCATCGGCCGCACGTCCGCGATCCTGGCCGGGCTCCCCGAGACGGTCCCCGGTTTCGCCATCGACCGCATGTGCGCCGGCGCCATGACGTCCGTCACCACCACCGCCTCGGGCATCGGCTTCGGCCAGTACGACGTGGTGATCGCCGGCGGCGTCGAGCACATGGGCCACCACCCGATGGGTGAGGGCGCCGACCCGAACCCCCGGTTCCTGGCCGACCGCCTCGTCGACCCCAGCGCACTCGTCATGGGCAACACGGCCGAGAACCTCCACGACCGGTTCCCGAGCATCACCAAGGACCGCACCGACGCGTACGCCGTCGCCAGCCAGAACAAGTACGAGGCCGCCCGCAAGGCCGGCTTCATCGCCGACACCCTCGTGCCCGTCGCCACCCGCTCCGCCGCGGGCTGGGGGCTGGCCACCGAGGACGAGCCGCCGCGTCCGGGCACCACCCTCGAGGACCTCGCGAAGCTGAAGACGCCGTTCCGTCCCGCGGGCCGTATCACCGCGGGCAACGCGGCCGGCCTGAACGACGGCGCCACCGCCGCTCTCCTCGCCGGTGAGGACACCGCGCTCGAACTCGGGCTGCCGATCGGCATGCGCATGGTCGGATTCGCGTTCCAGGGCGTCGACCCCGCGGTGATGGGCATCGGACCGGTGCCCGCCACCGAGAAACTGCTGGGCCGCACCGGTCTGAAGATCGAGGACATCGGCCTGTTCGAGATCAACGAGGCGTTCGCCGTCCAGGTTCTCGCGTTCCTCGAGCACTACGGCATCGCCGACGACGATCCGCGAGTCAACCAGTGGGGCGGCGCCATCGCGTGCGGCCACCCCCTCGCGTCCTCCGGCGTCCGCCTGATGACCCAACTGTCCCGCCAGTTCGCCCAGCGCCCCGACGTCCGCTACGGCCTGACCACGATGTGCATCGGTCTGGGCATGGGCGGAACCGTGATCTGGGAGAACCCGAACTTCGATGGAGCCAAGTAGATGACCGACATTGCAACGGCATTCGCCGACGAGGTCGTGACCAACGCGTACACCAAGATCGTCGCGGTACCGGGCATCGAGGGCCCGGTCGCGCTGATCACCCTCGACAACGGTTTCGACCACACCAAGCCGTCGTCGTTCGGGCCGGGTGGCCTGGCGGCCCTCGACGCGGCCCTGGACGAGGCGTTCGCCGCCCACCCCGTCGCGATCGCGATCACCGGCAAACCCTTCATCTTCGCCGCCGGCGCGGATCTCAAGGGTGTTCCGAGCATCACGAACCGGGACCAGGCGCTCGAACTGGGCCGACTCGGGCACAAGGTGTTCCGCAGGCTGCGCGAATCGTCCGTGCCGACATTCGCGTTCGTCAACGGCGTCGCGCTCGGCGGCGGCCTCGAGGTCGCGCTGCACAGCCACTACCGCACCGCCTCCGAGAACGCCGGCGCGCTGGGTCTGCCCGAGACATTCCTCGGGCTGGTGCCGGGCTGGGGCGGAACGCAGTTGCTGCCCAACCTCATCGGTCCCTCGAACGCGGTCACCGTCGTCCTCGAGAACGCGCTGAACCAGAACCGGACGCTCACCCCGAAGAAGGCCCTCGAACTCGGCGTCGTCGACGCGGTGTTCGGTTCGGCCGACTTCCTCGAGCAGTCGTTCGCCTGGGCGGCGCAGGTCCTGGCCGGCGAGATCACCCCCGCGCGTCCCGAGATCGACCGGGGCAAGGGCTGGGACGACGCGATCGCCCGCGCGAAGGCAATCGTCGAGGGCAAGACCAAGAACAACGCACCCGGACCGGTCAAGGCCGTCGAACTCCTCGAGCTGGCTCGGACCACCGATCTCACCGACCCGGCGTCGCTCGACAAGGGCTTCGCCGCCGAGGACGAGGCGCTCGCCGACCTGCTGCTCGCCGACGAACTCCGCGCTGGGCTGTACGCGTTCGACCTGGTGAACAAGCGGGCCAAGCGGCCCGCGGGCGCACCGGACAAGTCGCTCGCGCGCAAGGTCACCGGTGTCGGCATCGTCGGGGCCGGTCTGATGGCCAGCCAGCTCGCGATGCTGTTCGTCCGCCAGCTGAAGGTGCCGGTCGTCCTCACCGACATCGACCAGGAGCGCATCGACAAGGGTGTCGGCTACGTCCACGGCGAGATCGACAAGCTGCAGGGCAAGGGCCGGCTGTCCCCGGACGCCGCCAACCGGCTGAAGGCACTCGTGTCCGGGTCGCTCGACAAGGCGGCGTTCGCGAACACCGACTTCGTGATCGAGGCGGTGTTCGAGAACCTCGACCTGAAGAAGAAGATCTTCGCGGAACTCGAGGAGCACATCGCCCCCGAGACGATCCTCGCCACCAACACGTCCTCGCTGCCGATCACCGAGATGGCCGCGGACCTGAAGCACCCCGAGCGGGTGGTGGGCTTCCACTTCTTCAACCCGGTCGCCGTGCTGCCGCTGCTCGAGGTCATCAAGGGCCAGAAGACCGACGACGCCACCCTGGCAACGGCATTCGCCACCGCCAGGGCGCTGAAGAAGTCGGCCGTCGGCTCCGCCGACCTGCCCGGGTTCGTCTTCAACCGGCTCCTGATCCGCACCCTCGGTGAGGTCATGAACGCGGTCGACGAGGGAACCCCGTTCGAGGTGGCCGACAACGCCATCGCCGAACTCGGGATGCCGATGACCCCGTTCACGTTGCTGGCGCTCGTCGGTCCGGCGGTCGCATTGCACACCGGAGAGACCCTCGCCGCGGCGTACCCGGAGCGGTTCCACAACTCCCCCGGGCTCGAGGCGCTCGTCGAGGCGAAGAAGCCGGCGGTGTGGAGTTACGGCGCCGACGGCACGCAGGTCGTCGACCCCGAGGTCGCGGCGCTGTGGAAGCAGGGCGACACGGCGTCCACGTCCGCGGAGGTCCTCGATCGCACGCGGCGCGCGTTCGCCGAGGAGATCCAGATCATGCTCGACGAGGGCGTCGTCGCGGCGGCCGAGGACATCGATCTCTGCCTGATCCTCGGCGGCGGGTTCGGCTTCTGGAACGGCGGCATCACGCCGTACCTGGACCGCACCGGCACGTCCGAGGCCGTCAACGGCAAGCGGTTCCTGGCGCCGGGCGTCGCGAGCGTCTGACCCCCACGTGAGTGGCGATGTGTGCCCCGGCACACATCGCCACTCACGTGCTCAGGGGACGGGGACGTGGTCTGCGGCGACGAGGGCCTGGCGGGCGTAGGCCCGCACGTCGGCGTCCGTGTCCTCGAGTGCGGCGGTGAGGGCATCGACTGCGCCGCGGTCGCCGGTCCACCGGCCGAGTGCGAGGACCGCGGCCTTGCGCACGTCGAGGTGCGCGTCCGTCAGGGCGTCCGCCAGCACGGGCACCGCGACATCGGGTTCCGCACCGGCGAGTGCCCGGGCGGCGCCCTGCCGGATCTGCCAGGCCGACTCCCGCAGCGCCGCTGTCGCGAGCGCGACGTCGTCACCGCGGCAGCCGAGGCTCGCGAACGCCGTCAGCGCGGCGGCGCGCACCAGCGGATCCCGGTCTCCGGCCAGCGTGCGCACCGTCTCGGCACCGCCGAGCCCGACGGTGGCCAGGCCGTGTGCGACGGTGATCCGCACTTCGCGGTTCTCGTCGTGTGCCCCCTCGGCCACCGACTCCCACCGGTCCAGCGACACCAGTGCCCGCACCGCCTCGATCCGGACGTGGTGATCGGCGTCGGACAGCGCGGTCAGGAACTGCTCCGCCGCACCGGCGTGCAGGGCGCGCAGGACGTCGACCACGGCGGCCCGGACCACGGCGTCGGACGACCCCAGGTGCTCGGCCAGTCCGCCGGCCGACGGCAGCACCTCGACGAGTTCGCGCAGTCCGTCGGCGGCGGCGCGGCGCACCGTCACCGCGCCGTCGCCGAGCGCGTCGACGAGGGCGGCGCCGAATCCGTCGGGTGTCCCTTCGGTCAGCACGGACAGTGCCGTGACGCGGACCTGCGGATCGGCGTCCTGCAGGTACGGTGCGAGTTCGGCGACGCTCGGGGCGTCGAGTCCGAGGACCGCGACGATGGCCGGTGAGGACGGCTCCTGCCGGGTCGGCGCCGCGATGCGGGAGCGTTCCTCCACCGGCGCGCGGCCCCCGACCAGCGGCGGCTGAGCGACGGGGACGACGGTGCGGTCCACCGGCGGAAGGGAATCGAGTCCGGGCACCGGCACGAAGTACGGTTCGACGGGGCGCTTGAAGAACTCCATGTCGCCGTTCTCGCCGCGCCGCAGATTCAGGTGGTAACCCCATTCGTCGTCCCGCTGGTCCGGGAGGTCCGCGCGTTCGTGGTACAGCCCCCACCGGCTCTCGGTCCTGGTGAGGGAACTGCGGGACGCCATTTCCGCGCAGTCGCGGATGAACGTGACCTCCGCGCAGCGCATCAGCTCGTGCGGGGTGGTCGCGCCCATCCCGGCGATCTCTCCCGCCATCCGTTCGAACGTCTCGACGGCGATCGACAACTTCGTCGCCGTCTTCGGCGGTGCCACATAGTCGTTGACGAAGCGGCGCAGCTTGTACTCGACCTGCGGCTGGGGCGGGCCGTCCGGGTTGCGCAGCGGCCGATAGATCAGCTCGTGCGCGGCGGCCAGTTGTTCCGCGGGCAGCGCGTCCGGCGCGTCGACGTCGGGCAGGGTGCCGGTGGCGTGGGATCCGGCGAGGTCGCCGTAGACGAACGCGCCGATCATGTAGTTGTGGGGGACGCAGGCCAGGTCGCCGGCGGCGTACAACCCCGGGACGGTGGTCGCGCCGTGCTCGTCCACCCACACGCCGGACGCGGAATGCCCGCTGCACAGGCCGATCTCGGAGATGTGCATCTCGATGTCGTGGCTGCGGTAGTCGTGACCGCGGTTCGCGTGGAACGTGCCGCGGGTGGGGCGTTCGGTGGTGTGCAGGATCGACTCGAGCGTGTCGAGGGTTTCCTCCGGCAGGTGGCTGACTTTGAGATAGATGGGGCCGCGGGCGGATTCGATCTCGCTCTTGACCTCGCTCATCATCTGCCCGGACCAGTAGTCGGAGTCGACGAACCGCTCCCCCTCGGCGTTGACCTGGTAGCCGCCGAACGGGTTCGCGACGTACGCGCAGGCCGGGCCGTTGTAGTCCTTGATCAGGGGGTTGATCTGGAAGCATTCGATGCCGCTGAGTTCGGCGCCCGCGTGGTAGGCCATCGAGTAGCCGTCGCCGGCGTTCGTGGGGTTCTCGTAGGTGCCGTAGAGGTACCCCGACGCCGGTAGCCCCAGCCGGCCGCACGGGCCGGTCGCGAGGATGACCGCCTTCGCGCCGACAGCGACGAACTCGCCGGTGCGGGTGTTCAGCGCCGCGGCGCCGACGGCGCGGCCGTTCTCCGTCAGGACCCGGACCGGCATCAGCCGGTTCTCGATGCGGATCTTCTCGCGCATCTTCCGCTGCCGCAGCACCCGGTACAGCGCCTTCTTCACGTCCTTGCCCTCGGGCATCGGCAGCACGTACGAACCGGAGCGGTGCACCCGGCGGACCGCGTATTCGCCGTACTCGTCCTTCTCGAACTTGACGCCGTACTTCTCGAGGCGCTGCACCATCGCGAAACCGCGGGTCGCCGTCTGGTATACGGTGCGCTGGTTGACGATTCCGTCGTTGGCGCGCGTGATCTCGGCGACGTAGTCCTCGGGTTCGGCCTTGCCGGGGATGACGGCGTTGTTGACACCGTCCATTCCCATGGCGAGCGCACCGGAATGGCGCACGTGCGCCTTCTCGAGCAGCAGCACGTTCGCGCCGTTCTCGGCGGCGGTCAGCGCCGCCATCGTGCCTGCCGTGCCGCCGCCGATGACGAGGACGTCGCAGTCGAGGCGGACGGTGTCGGCGAGGTCGGGGATGTCCATCAGGTCTCCGGAGTGTGGTTCAGCGCGCCGAGAACGTCGGCGCGGGCGGCACGGGTGCCGGGATGGTCGAGGTGGTCGCGGTCGCGGGGGTGCGGGATGTCGACGAGCGCCCGCAGCGGCTCACCTGCCCGGCCCAGCACCGCCACCCGGTCGCCGAGCAGCACCGCCTCGTCCACGTCGTGGGTCACGAACACCACCGTCGTCGGGTGCGTGCTCCACGTGTCGACGAGCAGTCGCTGCATGACGCCGCGGGTCTGGGTGTCGAGGGCGCCGAACGGTTCGTCCATCATCACGGCCCGCGGCGCCCCGGCGAGGCCGCGCGCCAACTGGACCCGCTGGCGCATGCCGCCGGACAGGTTCTTCGGCAGGAAGTCGCCGAACCCGGTCAGACCCACCTCGGCGATCCAGCGGTCGGCGGTCTCACGGCGCCCCTTGCGGGGTTCGCCGCGCAGCGCGAGGGCCAGTTCGATGTTCGAGCGCACGGTGCGCCACGGGAGGAGCGCGTTGTCCTGGAAGACGACCGCCCGGTCCCGGGAGGTCGACTCCACCGCGGCGCCGTCGGCGACGACCCGCCCCGAATCGGGCGGCAGCAGCCCCGCCAATGCGCGGAGCACGGTGGACTTGCCGCACCCCGAAGGTCCGGTGAGCACCAGGATCTCGCCGGGCACCACGGTCAGCGACAGCGAACGGATGACGGGTTTCCCGGTGTAGGACAGGGTGACGTCATCGAGGACCAGCGACATGCCCGCGGCCACGGACGTTCCGGCGGTGGCGGTCATGCGCGCTCCCCTCGTGGCAGCCAGCGGGTGACCCGCCTGCCGAGCAGTTCGACCGCCCCGGACGTGAGAAATCCGAGGATGCCGATCGTGATCATGCCGACGAAGACGCCGGGGTAGTCGACGATCGTGTACGCCTGCCAGGTGCGGTACCCGACACCGAGCCTGCCGGAGATCATTTCGGCGGAGATCACACAGATCCAGGCGACCCCGATCCCGACGGACAGTCCACCGAACACGCCGGGCAGGATCCCGGGCAGCACGACCCTGGCCAGCACGTCCCAGCGTCCGCCGCCGAGGGTGCGCACCGAGTCCTCCCACAGCGTGGGCAGTGCCCGGACGGCGTGCCGGGTGCTCACCATGATCGGGAAGAATGCGGCGACGAACGTGATGAACACGATGCCCGCCTCGTCGCTGGGGAACAGCAGGATCGCGACGGGTACGACCGCGATGGCGGGGATCGGCCGGGCGAGTTCGGTCAGCGGGCCGAGGACGTCGGCGAACAGTTCCGATCTGCCGAGGGCGATTCCGGTGGCCACCCCGATAACCGTGGCGAGTCCGAATCCGCTGAGAATGCGGATCAGCGACTGTCCGAGGTCGAGGTAGAACAGATCGGTCTGCAGCTGGGTGCCGAACGCGGACACCACGTCGGTGACGGTGGGGAGCGTGTCGAACCGCAGCCACAACCGGACGTCGTAAGCGGTGAGCAGCTGCCACGCGAGGATCGCAGCCAGCACCGAGGCGACCCGCACGAGCCGGGACCGCCACGGCGACGATCGTCGGCGGGTCTCCGGATCACGTTCTTCCACAACGCCTTCGGCGTCGGACAGGACTTCCGGTTGTTCCAGTGTGGTCACGGCCGGACCTCCTCGACGGCGCGGTCGTAGGTGACCACGGCCCCCGACGGGTGCGCCCTCAGGTAGCGGTCGGCCGCGGCGCCGGTGGTGAACGGCAGGAAGGTGTCGCCGTCGCGCACCCACACGGCCTTGTCCGCGAACCATCGGGTGCCCAGTTCGGCGTCGGGAACGTAGCCGGCGCGCACGGTGCGGCCCTCGGCGCGGGCCTGCTTCACCGCCCGGAGCAGGCAGGTCGGGTTCGCGGCCGGCTGGGTCTCGCCGGTGCCGT
Organism: Rhodococcus koreensis; assembly: GCF_900105905.1. Classification (GTDB taxonomy): domain Bacteria; phylum Actinomycetota; class Actinomycetes; order Mycobacteriales; family Mycobacteriaceae; genus Rhodococcus_F; species Rhodococcus_F koreensis. The sequence goes on from NZ_FNSV01000005.1 coordinate 1,205,423, forward strand.
CGAACCACACCTCCCCGGCCAATGCCGGGTCGCTCGCGGGCGCGGCGCACACGGGGTCGGTACCGGTGACGGCGGCGGGGTTGGCGGTGGACGCGAGCGTGGTGTCGTAGTCCTGCCCGTCCGCCGCGAATGCCGACCGCAGCGGTGCGTCGTTCACGAAACCGTCGACGTCGAGGTCGGCGAAGTCGCCGATCGACTTCAGATACGGCACATCGTTCTTCAGTGCACCGATCAGACCGGGCTTGAGCGTGGTGTCGAACGAGGTGCCGCCCGGGCCGTTGTACAGGTACACGACCTCCTGCGGCAGCCCGCTGGCGTCGGCGACGATCCGCGACGCCTCGAGGGGTTCAGTCTGCACGAACCGGGTGGCGTCGAGTTGTGCCCGGAGGAACGCGTCGAGTACCTCGGGGTGCTCGTCCGCGTACGCCTCCCGGGCCACCACACCGTGCAGGGTCGGGGTGTGCAGTTCGGCGCCGTCGTACAGCAGCTTCGCCTTGCCCTGGAAGACGAGAAGTCCCGGCCACGCGACGAACTGCGACAACGCGGCCACCTGACCGGATTCCAGTGCCGAGGATCCGACCTGCGGCTGCTGGTTCAGGACCTCGACGCCGGTGGCCGGGTCGATCCCGGCGCGGTCGAGTGCCTGGACGAGGGTGCCGTGGCCCGCGGAGCCGACGCTCGCGGACACCTTCTGTCCGGCCAGGTCGCCGAGCGTGGTCGCCGGTGAGTTCGGCGGCACCACCACCATGTTCAGCGCGCCCTCGGGGTTGTACCCGGTCACCGAGACGATCTCCGTCTTCGAGCGCGGGTTCGCCTGGGTGCGGGAGCCGTTGATCAGCATCGGGTAGTCGCCCATCGATCCGATGTCGATCTTCTCTGCCACCATCTGGGCGGTGATCGGCGCACCGGTGTCGTAGTCCTGCCATTCGACGGAGTACTTCGTCCCGGTCCGTTCCGTGACGTCCTGCAGACGCTGTTCGAGGTAGCCCTGCGCCCGCAGCAGGGTTCCGGCGGTGACGGTGTTGATCGTCTTGGACTGGTACCCGATCACCACGGTGACCGCGTCGCCGTTTCCGGCCGACGGTTCGAGGGAGCAACTCGTCGCCACGAGTGTCAGTGCCGCGGCGGCGATCGCGAAGGTGGGGAAACGTCGCTTCATCTGTGTGGTCTTTCGCTCAGCGGAGGAGGTACGGCATGTTCACGGTGACCGCGCCGGTCGGGCAGCGCGCCGCGCAGGGGCCGCAGTACCAGCATTCGTCGACGTGCATGAACGCCTTGCCGTTCTCCGGGTTGATGGCGAGGGAATCGAGTGGGCAGATCTCGACGCACAGGGTGCAGCCCTCGATGCACAGCGACTCGTCGATGGTGACGGGTACGTCGGCGCGTTGGTTGACCAAGGTCATGAGGTGAGCTCCCAGTTCGTGATGTCGGGTCTGCGGACGAGGTTGCTGCGCATGGTGATCCGGTCACCGCGCATGCGGATGTATTCGAGGTCGACCGGCCGTCCGTCGACGAGCCGGGTGAGGCGCTCGAGCAGCAGGAGCGCCGCGCCCTCGGGGGTCTGGAGGTTCGCGGCGGAGTGCGCGTCGGCATTGACGGATTCGATCGCCAGATCGGCGGAACCCAGAGGCTGACCGCAGACCTCCTCGATCAGCGCGAACACGTCGTTGGTTTCGAGGTCGCGGCCGAGGATCTCGGCGCCGATGTCGGGGACGAGGTAGGTGAGGTCCAGGCTGAGCGGGAGGTCTCCGAGGTAGCGCACCCGCTCGATGTACACGGCGGGTTCGCCCGGCTCCAGCTGCAGCCGGCGGGCGACGGCGGGCGGCGGGCTGATCTCCACGGCGGCGCGGACGTCGTTGCGGACCTCGCCGTGCCCCTTCAGCGTCTCCTTCAGCCCCAGCAGGGCGTCGAGGCCGTGGTCGTACTTGCGCTGCGCCACGTGGGTTCCCACGCGGGGGGCGCGGTCGATGAGCCCCTCCTGCTTCAGCAGCGCCAGTCCGTCGCGCACCGCGTTGCGCGACACGCCGAACTCGGCGGCCAACTCCGATTCCGACGGCAATCCGCGCTCGGCGAAGGACTCCGCGTGGATCTGCTGCCGCAGCAGGTCGGCGAATCTGCGCGCATGGTCCGCACGGGAACTGCGTGACGCCGTCGGGAGGGGAGTCGGATTCACCACCATGGTTCCTTCGTCGATTGTGCGTGTGAGCTGGACGAAGACACACGCTAACGGCAGTCCGCGGGGCCCGGAGTCGCGGCGAACACGCCCCCCGGACGCCTCGGTGAATCGGCCGGGTCCGCGCCGGCGGCGACTCGTCTCACCAGCGCGAACACGGCAGTGCCCGGGTAATGCGCCAGGCGGCGGCGGGCCCGGGAATTCCAATCACGGTGATTCGAAGTGGCGGCGTCCGCCGAACGAGCGCGCAACTCTAGGTTAGGCTTACCTTCCATATTTGTCCCGAAGGAGTCGTTGCCGTGTTCGCACCCACCGCCAGGCGTCAGCTCGCCGTCGCACTCGCCGTGGCCAGTTCGTCCCTCTTCCTCGCCGCCTGCTCGTCCGGCGACGGCGGCGGCAGCACCGAGGCGTCCGGTGAGGGATTCCCGGTCACCATCGCGAACACGTTCGGATCGACCACGCTCGACGCGGCACCCGAACGCATCGTCACCCTCGGATGGAACGCCCAGGACGTCGTCTACGCCCTCGGCCAGACACCGGTCGGCATGCCGAAATACACGTACGGCGCCGAGGCGAACGGCGTGATGCCCTGGCTGCAGGACCGTTTCGACCCGTCCGCGACCACGCTGCTCGACGCGGCCACGTCCACCCCCATCGAGGGCGTCGCCGCGCTGGCGCCCGATGTGGTCCTCGCGCCGTACGAGGGATTCGACGAGGCGACGTACGAGAAACTGTCGGGAATCGCCCCCACCGTGGCGTACCCGGACAAGGCGTGGCAGACCACGTGGCAGGACCAGACCGCACTGGTCGGTCAGGCACTCGGCAAGAGTGCCGAGGCCGAGCAGCTGGTCGCCGGTCTCGACGACACCCTCGCCCAGACCGCCGCCGCGCATCCCGAGTTCGCAGGCAAGACGATCTCGGTCGTCAACTTCGACACCGACGCCGCGACCGTCAACGTCTACATGCCCTCCGATCCCCGCGTCCAGGTGCTGACCGAGCTCGGCTTCACCGTGTCGCCCGGCGTGCAGAAGCTGGCCGCGGCGAACGATCCTGACAAGTTCTTCGCCGACATCTCCGTGGAGAACATCTCCGACGTGGACGCCGACGTCGTGGTCGCGTTCGTCCCGGAGAACACCACCGTCGCCGCGAACCCGGCCTACGCGAATCTCGGTGCCATCGGGCGCGGAACCGCGGTCGCGCTGTCGGACACGAAGATCATCTCGGGGCTCAGCCAGACCAGCGTTCTCGCGACACCGTGGGTTCTGGACAAGCTGACACCTCAGCTGAGCGAGGCCGCGAAGAAAGCGGGTGCCTGAACTCCCGCCTGACAGGCGGTGTCGGGCGTAGCGTAATCCGAGACACAAATTTCCGCTGTGCCCGCATCAGGAACGCTCGCCGAAAGCAGGTATGCGATGACGCAGATGTCCGAAAGACACACCGCGAAGGTCATCGGCGTCACCGTCGCCGCCGCGGTGGGTGGATTTCTCTTCGGTTTCGACAGCTCGGTCATCAACGGCGCCGTCGACTCCATCCAGGGCCACTTCGAGCTGGGGTCGTTCTTCACGGGCTTCGCCGTGGCGATCGCGCTGCTCGGATGTGCTGTGGGCGCGTGGTTTGCGGGCCGCCTCGCCGACCGCTGGGGCCGCAAGAAAGTGATGCTGCTCGGCTCGGTGCTGTTCGTCGTCTCCTCGCTCGGGTCCGGTCTCGCGTTCAGCGTCCCCGACCTGATGCTGTGGCGCGTCCTCGGCGGTCTCGGCATCGGTATCGCGTCGGTCATTGCGCCCACGTACATCTCGGAGATCGCGCCGGCCCGCTACCGCGGCGCGTTGGCGTCGCTGCAACAGTTGGCCATCACTCTCGGCATCTTCGCCGCGCTGCTGTCGGACGCGGTGCTGCAGAACGCCGCGGGCGGCGCGTCGGAAGAGCTGTGGCTCAACCTCGAGGCCTGGCGCTGGATGTTCATCGTCGGTGTGGTCCCCGCGGTCGTGTACGGCATTCTCGCCCTGCTCATTCCCGAGTCGCCGCGGTACCTCGTGGGCAAGCACCTCGACCAGGAAGCGGCCGACATCCTCGCGAACATCACCGGCGAAGTCGACCCGCAGGAGCGCGTCTCCGAGATCCGGCTGACCCTGCGCCACGAATCGACGGCGTCGTTCGACGACATTCGCGGCCCGAAGTTCGGGCTGCAGCCGATCGTCTGGGTCGGCATCTTCATGGCCATCTTCCAGCAGTTCGTGGGCATCAACGCGATCTTCTACTACTCCACCACGCTCTGGAAGTCGGTGGGCTTCACCGAGAACGAGTCGTTCACCACGTCGGTGATCACCGCGATCATCAACGTCGGTATGACATTCGTCGCCATCCTCTTCGTCGACCGGATCGGCCGGAAGATCCTCCTCGAGGTCGGCTCGCTGGGGATGTTCGCGAGCCTGCTCATGGCCGCAATCGCCTTCTCCCAGGCCACGGGCAGTGGCGACGACGTCACACTCCCCAGCCCGTGGGGGGCGGTCGCGCTGATCGGCGCCAACCTGTTCGTGATCTTCTTCGCCGCCACCTGGGGCCCGGTCATGTGGGTGATGCTGGGCGAGATGTTCCCCAACAACATGCGCGCCTACGCACTCGGCATCAGCACGGCGGCGAACTGGATCGCGAACTTCACGGTCACACTGGCGTTCCCGCCGCTCACCCGGTCGGTGGGGCTGTGGTTCCTGTACGGACTGTTCGCGTTCTTCGCGCTGCTGTCCTACTTCTTCGTCCGGTCGAAGGTCCGGGAGACGAAAGGGATGGAGCTCGAGGAGATGCACACCTGACCCCGGTACCGAGAAATCCGGCCGAATCACAGTGTGATTCGGCCGGATTTCTCGTGTGGGACGGGGTCGGTCCTACTGGCCGCTGTTCTCCGCGCGCTGCGCATCGAGGCCGGCGACGACACCGTTCTGCTGCCCGGGGCGCACGTTACCGAGGCCGGCGAACCACCCGGTGATCTGCCGGGCGACGTCCTGCGCGGTGAGTCCCAACTCGGTGTGGATCTGCGCGCGGGACGCGTGGTCGAGGAACCGTTGCGGAACACCGAGATCGCGGCAGGGCACATCGACCCCGGCCGACCGCAGCGCGGCGGACACGGTGGACCCGACACCGCCGTGCAGGCCGCTGTCCTCGACGGTGACCACCATCGTGTAGTCCTCGGCGAGCTTCAGCAGCGACTCCGGGACCGGCAGCACCCACCGCGGGTCGACGACGGTCGCCGAGATGCCCTGTTGTTCCAGACGTTCCGCCGCGGCGAGCGCGAGTCCGGCGAACGCGCCGACCGACACGATGAGCACGTCGTTGCGACCGGAGGGGGCGCGCAGGATGTCGACGACGCCGTCGAGCCGGCTCACGGCGGGCACGTCGTCACCGACCGTGCCCTTCGGGAAGCGCAGTGCGGTCGGCCCGTCGTCGACGGCCAGCGCCTCGCTCAGTTCCTCCCGCAGGGTGGCCGTGTCGCGGGGAGCCGCGACCCGCATCCCGGGCACGATGCCCAGCAGCGACATGTCCCACATGCCGTTGTGGCTGGCGCCGTCGCTGCCGGTGATGCCCGCGCGGTCGAGGACGAGGGTGACGGGCAGCTTCAGCAGGGCCACGTCCATCAGCAACTGGTCGAAGGCACGGTTGAGGAACGTCGAATAGACGGCGACCACCGGGTGCAGGCCGCCGAGCGCCAGGCCAGCGGCCGACGTGACGGCGTGCTGCTCGGCGATCCCGACGTCGAACATGCGGTCGGGGTACTTCTCGCCGAACGCGGCGAGACCGGTCGGGCCCGCCATGGCGGCGGTGATCGCCACGATGTCCTGACGGTGGCCAGCCTGGTCGATCAGCTCGGCCGAGAACACCGACGTCCAGTCGGCGGACGCCGATCCGGCCGATTTACCGGTGACCGGATCGATCACGCCGGTCGAGTGCATCTGATCGGCCACATGGTTCTCGGCGGGCGCGTAACCCATGCCCTTGCGGGTGACGGCGTGCACGATGACCGGACCGCCGAACGCCTTCGCGCGGCGCAGCGCGGATTCGAGCGCGGCCTCGTCGTGGCCGTCGACCGGTCCGAGGTACTTGATGCCCAGGTCCGTGAACATCACCTGGGGGGCGACGGCGTCCTTGAGTCCCGCCTTCATCCCGTGCAGCACCGAGTAGGCAGTGCGTCCCACCCACGGAAGTTTCTTCACCATCCGCCGGCCGCTGTCGAGGATCCGCTCGTAGCCCGGCTGGAGCCGGAGGGCGGCGAGGTGGTCGGCGAGACCACCGATGGTCGGGGCGTACGAGCGGCCGTTGTCGTTGACGACGATGACCACCGAGCGATCCTTGCCCGCGGCGATGTTGTTCAACGCCTCCCAGCACATGCCGCCGGTGAGGGCGCCGTCACCGACGACGGCGACGACGTGCCGGGCCTGGCCGGTCAGTTCGAAGGCCTTCGCGAGGCCGTCGGCGTACGACAGCGCCGCCGACGCGTGGGACGACTCGACCCAGTCGTGATCGCTCTCCGCCCGGCACGGGTACCCCGACAGGCCGCCCTGCTTGCGGAGCGAGTCGAAATCGTCCTTGCGGCCGGTGAGGATCTTGTGGACGTACGCCTGGTGGCCCGTGTCGAAGATGATCGGGTCGGCCGGCGACTCGAAGATGCGGTGCAGCGCGAGGGTCAGCTCCACGACGCCCAGGTTGGGGCCGAGGTGCCCGCCGGTCGCCGCGACCTTCTGCACGAGGAACTCACGAATCTCCGCGGCGAGCTGCTTCATCTCCGCCGGATTCAGCTGACGAAGATCGTCAGGCGTCTGGATACGGGCAAGAACACCCAACGAGATCGCTCCCTCCGTGATGCACGCTGCCTTGCGTGCCTCTGCCACGTGGCTTCGTGTCACGTCACAGTGGAACCAGTCTACGGAGCCGCGGAAGGGCGGAACACACGGTACCGGTCGCGGCGGCGGCGTGGTGCGGCTTCGTCCTCGGGCATTCCGGCCACAGCCGTGACCGGCTTCACACAATTGTGTCGCCGGGCGGACCCGGCGGAACAGCCGATTTCGTCGTGAGCAGCCTCTAGGGTCTTCTCATGAGCACCGTCGTGGACGCGCTGATCGGAAAAGTCTTCACCGAGACCCGGGAGAACCGCGGCGGACAGCTCGCCGACTACATTCCCGAGCTCGCCGCGGTCGCCCCCGACTCGTTCGGCATCTGCGTCGCGACCGTGGACGGCTATGTGTACGAGGTCGGCGACACCCGTCTGCCGTTCACGATCCAGTCCATCTCGAAACCGTTCACGTACGCCCTGGCGCTCGCCGATCGCGGGTCCGCCGCCGTCGCCGAGAAGATCGACGTCGAACCGTCCGGGGAACCGTTCAACGAGATCAGCCTCGACCCACGGACGGAACGGCCCCGCAATCCCATGATCAATGCCGGGGCGATCACTGCGACGTCGCTGGTGGCCGGACCGGACCTGGACACGCGATTCGAGCGGATCCGGTCCACGTACTCCCGGTACGCAGGGCGGGACCTGACGTTCAACCGGGCGGTCTACGAGTCCGAGTCGCGGAGCGGGCACCGCAACCGGGCGATCGGCCACATGCTGCGCTCGTTCGACATCATCACCGGCGACCCCGACGAGGCGGTCGATCTCTACTTCCGTCAGTGCTCCCTCGACGTGACGTGCCGCGACCTGAGCCTGATGGCGGCGACGATGGCGAACAACGGCGTCAATCCCGTCACCGGGGAGACCGTCCTCGAGCCGGCCCTGGTCGAGCGGGTCCTGAGTGTGATGTCGACGTGCGGCATGTACGACGCCGCGGGCAAATGGGTCTACGAGGTCGGGCTGCCCGCCAAGAGCGGCGTCGGGGGCGGCGTGCTCGCCGTCCTGCCCGGGCAGATCGGGATCGCGATCTACTCGCCGCGCCTCGACTCCCACGGCAACAGCGTCCGCGGAGTCGAGTCGTGCCGCGCCCTGTCGAACGAGTTGGAACTGCACTTCCTGCACGTCACCCGCGCCGCCCGTTCCGCGGTCCGCGCCCGGTACTCCGTGTCGGACGCCCCGTCCCGGATGCGGCGGTCCCCCGCCGAGCGCGCCGCCCTCGACGACGTCGGCAAGCGCAGCCGGATCTACGAACTGCACGGGGATCTGCTGTTCGCCGGCGCGGAGAGCGCCGTCCGCGAGATCGGCGGCGTCGAGGAGAACCTCGAAGCGGTGGTGATCGACGTCCGGCGCGTCGACGACGTCAGCGGGGTCGCACGCCGGATGTTCGAGACCCTGCGGGCCGACCTCGGACAGAGCGGGTGCGCGCTGGCGTTCGTCGACCCGGCCGGTCTGCTCGGCAACACCCGCTCCGACCTGTCGGGACGGGCGGGCCGGGTGTTCGCCGACCTGGATGCCGCCGTGCAGTGGTGTGAGGACATCCTCCTCGACCGGCACTGCAGCACGGCACGTCAGCCGTCGTCCGTCACGATCGCCGAGCACCCCATGCTGTCCACCCTCAGCGCGAAGCAACTCGAACGGTTCACCCGCGATCTGGTCACCCAGTCGTATGCGCGCGGCGACCTCGTCATCCACCGGGGCGACCGGGCCGCCGGGCTGTTCCTCATCCTGTCCGGCAGCGTCAGTTCCACGGTCACCGACCAGTCGGGTGCGGTGCACCGGATCATGACGTTGTCGGCCGGCATGAGCTTCGGGGAGATGACGATGATGATCGACTCCCGGTTCCTCAACGACGTCCGCGCCGACACCGAGGTGACGGTCGCGGTGCTGACCACCGAGCGTTACACCGAAATGGCTTCGGAGGAACCGAAACTGAAGCTGGCGCTGCTCGAACGTCTCGCGTCGGGCGCGTACGAGCAACTCGACGTGATGCTGCGGGCGCTGCTGCGCCAGGGCGGCGGACTCTGACCGGCTCACGGGAAAACCCGTTGCCCGAACCGGAAAAATCGGACAGGCTTGGGGCTCGGAACCGACGACGCTCGAATCGAAAGCAGGGTGCAATGCTCACAGCGACCAAGCTGGCCATCGAGACGACGGGACTCGTCAAGACATTCGGATCCACCCACGCGGTCGACGGCCTGGATCTGGCCGTTCCCCTCGGGGGCGTCTACGGCGTCCTCGGACCGAACGGCGCGGGCAAGACCACCGCGATCCGCATGCTGGCCACGCTGCTGCCCCTCGACGGTGGAACCGCCACCGTGCTGGGACACGACGTCGCGACCGAGCCGGACGCCGTGCGCAGCAAGGTCTCCCTCACCGGGCAGTTCGCCTCGCTCGACGAGGATCTGACGGGCAGCGAGAATCTGCTGCTGCTCGGCCGGCTGTACGGGTACTCCCGTGCGGCGGCCCGCACCCGGTCCGAGCAGTTGCTGTCCGCGTTCGGTCTGGAGGAGGCGGGCAACCGGCAGGTGAAGAACTACTCCGGCGGCATGCGCCGGCGGCTCGACATCGCGGCGAGCATCATCGTCACCCCGGAGATGATCTTCCTCGACGAACCCACCACCGGTCTCGACCCACGCAGCCGCAATCAGGTGTGGGAGATCGTCCGCGCACTGGTGGCCGGCGGAACGACGGTGCTGTTGACCACGCAGTACCTCGACGAGGCCGACCAACTCGCCGACCGGGTGGCCGTCATCGACCACGGCAAGGTGATCGCCGAGGGCACCACCGGCGAACTCAAGGCCTCCGTCGGATCGGGTGCGCTGCACGTGCGGGTCACCGACATCGCCACCCGTCCCGCGGCGGCGGCGCTGCTGCGGGACGTGCTCGAGGTGCCGGTCACCGAGGAAGCCGATCCCGCCGCACTCACCGCCCGCATCGACGACCCGGCCCGGGTCTCGCGGGCGCTGCCCGCACTCGACGACGCCGGAATCGCAGTCAGCACATTCGCATTGGGGCAGCCGAGCCTCGACGAAGTCTTTCTCTCCCTCACCGGCCGACCCACCGAGGAGCACGCATGACCTCCACCACCGACCGGACCGCCGACACCGCAGCGGCTGTCGCCGACGTCCTGAAGATGCCCGGCCCGAGGCCCGCGCGACCCACCGCATTGTCGACGTCGCTGTCGTTCGGCTGGCGGGCCCTGCTCAAGATCAAGCACGTTCCCGAGCAACTGTTCGACGTGACGATGTTCCCGATCATGTTCACGTTGATGTTCACGTATCTGTTCGGGGGTGCGCTGGCCGGATCGACCAGCGCCTACGTGCAGTTCCTGCTGCCGGGCATCCTCGTGCAGACGGTCGTCATGATCACCATGTACACCGGCCTGACGCTCAACAAGGACATCGAGAAGGGCGTCTTCGACCGGTTCCGGTCGCTCCCGATCTGGCGTCCGTCGCCTCTCGTGGGCGCGCTGCTCGGCGACGTCGTCCGCTACACGATCGCCTCGATCATCGTCCTGATCCTCGGGCTCGTCCTGGGATTCCGCCCGGATGGCGGGCTCGTCGGTGTGGTGGCGTCGATCGGACTGCTGCTGTTGTTCTCCTTCAGCCTGTCGTGGATCTGGACGATGTTCGCGATGCTCATGCGCACCGAGCAGGCGGTCATGGGGGTGTCGATGTTCATCCTGTTCCCACTGACGTTCGCCAGCAACATCTTCGTCGACCCCGCGACCATGCCGGGCTGGCTCCAGGCGTTCGTCGGCGTCAACCCGATCAGCAAGCTGGTGACGTCCATTCGCGGGCTCATGGCCGGAACGGTGGAGATGGCGGATCTCGCCGTGGTGTTCGGGTGGTGCGCCGGATTCGTCGTGATCTTCGGACCGCTGACGATGCGCCTGTACAACCGTAAGTCGTGACGGCGTCTGTGTCCGGTCCCGCCGAGCATGCGGTGACGGTGCGCGGATCCGGAATCGTCTCCGCGGTTCCGGATCTCGTCCGCGCCTCCGTCACCGTGACGGCGACGCGTCCCGCGGTGGCCGATGCGTTCGAGGCCGTCGCCCGCTCCACCACTGCCGTCACCGACACCCTGCGCGGGTACGGCGTCTCGGGCCCCGACCTCGCGACCACCGGGCTGTCCGTGCACTCCGAGACCACGTGGGCCGAGGGCCGGGGCAACGAGGTGACGGGCTACACCGCGGCGACGACACTGCAGATCACCGTCCGTGCGGCCGGCGCATCCGCACCGTCACCGGCGCAGGTGGTGGCCGCCTGCGTCGGCGCGGGTGGCGACGACATCCGCCTCGGCGGACTCGAATTCGACTTCTCCGATCCGGCCGCGCTGACGGCGACCGCCCGGGAACGGGCGTGGGCCGATGCCCTCGGCAAAGCGGAGCAGTACGCCTCGCTGTCGGGAAGCGCACTGGGCGAGGTGCTCGACATCGCGGAGGTCGACATCGGTGACGTATCCCCGCGACCGGTCGCGAAGGCGTTCGCGGCGGCCGATTCCGCGATCGCCGTCGAACGCGGTGAGAAGCCGACGCGGGTGGACGTGCGCGTGCGGTGGCGGCTGGTCTAGGCCCGGGGGCCGCGCTGCTGCACCGAGGCCGCGAACGTGTCGGTGAGCTGGGTCAGCGACGTCACTGCCGCCAGTGCCTGTTCCTGTGACCAGTCTTCGAGCATGCCGCGCAACCGTTCGGCCCGGCGCGCGGTGGTCTCGGCCAGAATGTCCATCCCGCTCGGCGACACCCGGATCCGGGAGGCCCGCTTGTCGTCGGGATCGGCGGCGCGGGATACGTATCCCGCGTCGACCAGTTCGGAAATCTGCCTGCTCAGCGAGGACTGACTCACGCACAGGTCGGCGGCCAGTTCGTTCTGGCGGCACTCCCCGCGCGCTGCGAGCACGAAGAGCACGCTCGTCAGTGCGGGCGCGATCGGGGTCTCGCCGCTCGCGGAGACGACCGCCCGCAACGACCGCCCGAGCGCGAACACCGCATCGACGAGCGCCTGCGCAGTATCTGCCTGTACCGACATCCTGTCCCCGTCCCGAACACCCACTACCTGCGGGCTCGACTATACGTATTGTTGCGTTCGGTAACGAACTTCGTCAGCGCGTGAGCAGCGCGATGCACTCCACGTGGTGGGTCAGCGGGAACGCGTCGAACGCGCGCAACTCGTCGACATGATATCCCTGCCCGAGGTACAGACCGATGTCGCGGGCGAACGACGCCGGGTCGCACCCCACGTGCACCACCCGCTCGGCGCCGGCGGCGGCGACCGTCTCGATCACCGCACGCCCGGCACCCGCACGCGGCGGATCGAGTACCACGACCCGGGGTGGGGAGGCCAACCCGGCGATCGCGCGCTCGACCCGGTCGGCGTGGAAGCGCACCTGCGGGAGGTCGGAGAGCGCCGCCTTCCCGTCCGCCACGGCCTGGCGCGCGGACTCCACGGAATCCACGTGTCCCGACGACCCGGCGCTCCCGGCGAGGGCGGCGGCGAACACCCCGACTCCCCCGTACAGGTCCCATGCCGTCTCACCCGCGGACAGCCCGGCCCATTCGGAGACCACCGCGGAATACGCTTCGGCGGCCCCGCGATGCGCCTGCCAGAACCCGGTGGCGGCCAGTTCCCATGAGCGGTCGCGCACCCGCTCCACCGGGCGGCCCGATCCCACGACCACCCGCTCCGCGCGCGGCGCACCACCCGCGGCCCGCCGTGCCATGGCACCACGCCGCCCGGGACTCGTGCGGCCGGTCCGCGACACCTTCGGCGGCGCGATCTCGACCACGTGCCGCTCCCCCGCGCCGTCGAGAACGATCTGCACCTCGCTGCCGGGCTTCCAATCGTGTTCGCCCACACCGTCGTAGGCGGCGGCCTCGATCTGCGGGCACGCGAGGTCCGTGACGATCCCGGAACTGCGGTGCCGGTGGTAGCCGGGACGGCCGTCCGGGTCGACGGCCAGCCGCACCCGGGTGCGCCAGCCGGTGCCGTCCCCCGTGCCGGGCAGTTCCTCGACGTCCACGTCACGCTGCACCCGCGCGAGCCGCACCAGCTGCTCCGACACGACCTGCGACTTCATGTCCCGCTGCAGGTGCAGGCTCGCGTGCGAGAAGTCGCAGCAGCCCGCGCCGCCCGGACCGGACACCGGGCACACCGGGGCGACCCGCTCCGGGGACGCGTCGAGGATCTCGATCGCGTCGGCCCGGCAGTACGACCCGCCGCGGTCCTCGGTGACCCGGGCGACGACGCGCTCGCCCGGCAGCCCGTGCCGGACGAAGACCACCCGGCCCTCGTGGCGGGCGACGACGAAACCGCCGTGCCCGGGATTTCCCAGCCGCAGCTCGAGGTGGCGGTCCGACCAGTTCTCACTCAACGCTTCTCGTCCGTCACTTGTCGTCGGGTTCGTAGCCGCGGCGCGAGGCCCCGGCCGTGTATTCGATGTTCAGTGTCTTCGCCTTCTCGGACGAGTTCAGTTGCCACGGCACGCTGGTGACCATCACACCCGGCTGGAACAGCAGCCGGCTCTTGAGCCGCAGTGCACTCTGGTTGTGCAGGATCTGCTCCCACCAGTGCCCCACCACGTACTCGGGAATGAACACGGTGACGACGTCCCGCGGCGAGTCCTTCCGGACGCGGCGCACGTAGTCGAGCACGGGTTTGGTGATCTCGCGGTACGGCGACTCGATCACCTTGAGCGGCACCGAGATGTCACTCTTCTCCCACCGCCGCACGAGCGCCCGGGTGTCGGGTTCGTCGACATTGACGGTGATCGCCTCGAGCGTGTCCGGCCGTGTCGCCCGGGCGTAGGCCAGCGCGCGCATCGTCGGCATGTGCAGCTTGGAGACGAGCACGATGGAGTGCGTGCGGCTGGGCAGCACCCCGTCCCATTCCTGTTCCTCGAGTTCCCGCGCGACGCTGTCGTAGTGCTTCCGGATCATCTTCATCACGACGAAGATCGCGACCATGGCCACGATCGCGATCCACGCGCCTGCCGCGAACTTCGTGATGAGCACGATGATCAGGACGGCACCGGTCATGGCGAGGCCGATGGAGTTGATCACCCGGGAGCGCTGCATCCGCCGGCGCGAAGCGGGATCGTTCTCGGTCTTCAGATGCCGGGTCCAGTGCCGGATCATGCCCGTCTGGCTGAGCACGAACGAGACGAACACGCCGACGATGTACAGCTGGATCAGCTTGGTCACCTCGGCGCCGAACAGGACGACGAACGCGATCGCCGCCCCGGACAGGAACAGGATGCCGTTGCTGAACGCCAGACGGTCGCCGCGGGTGTGCAGCTGACGCGGCAGGTAGCGGTCCTGCGCGAGGATCGAGCCGAGCACGGGGAAGCCGTTGAAGGCCGTGTTCGCGGCCAGCACCAGGATCAGGGCCGTCACGATGGCGATGAAGTAGAACCCGATGGGGAAACCGCCGAACACCGTCTCCGCGATCTGCGCGATCAGCGTCTTCTGGTGATAGCCGGCCGGCGCGCCGATCAGCTGCTCGGCCGGGCTGTGCGCGTACACGATCCCGATCTTCTGAGCCAGGATGATGATGCCCATCAGCAACACGATGGCGATCGACCCCAGCAGCAGCAGCGTGGTCGCCGCGTTACGGGACTTCGGCTTCTGGAACGCGGGAACACCGTTGCTGATCGCCTCGACACCGGTCAGCGCCGCACACCCGGACGAGAAGGCCCGCGCGATCAGGAACGCGAACGCGATCCCGTACAGGTGTGAGTCCTCGGCTTCGAGTTCGAACCCGGACGATTCGGCGCGCAGGTCGTCGCCGAACACGTAGATCTGGACGAACCCCCACAGCAGCATCAGCGCCATGCCGGCGATGAACGCGTACGTCGGGATCGCGAAGGCGGCACCGGATTCGCGGATGCCCCGCAGGTTGATGGCGGTCAGCAGGACGATGGCCGCGACCGCGAACAGCACCTTGTGCTGGGCGACGAACGGGACCGCCGAACCGATGTTGGACGCCGCCGACGAAATGGACACGGCCACCGTGAGCACGTAGTCCACCAGCAGGGCGCTGCCGACGGTCAGACCGGCGGTGGGACCGAGATTGACGGTCGCGACCTCGTAGTCGCCGCCGCCCGACGGGTAGGCGTGCACATTCTGCCGGTAGCTGGCGACCACCACCGCCATCACGGCGGCGACGGCGAGCCCGATCCAGGGGGTGTAGGCGTAGGCGGAGATGCCCGCCACCGACAGCACCAGGAAGATTTCCTCGGGGGCGTACGCCACCGACGACATCGCGTCGGACGCGAAGACGGGGAGGGCGATTCTCTTGGGAAGCAGCGTGTGCCCGAGCTTGTCGCTCCGGAAGGGTCTGCCTAGCAGTAGCCGCTTTGTGGCGGTCGAGAGCTTTGACACTGCCAAAGCGTAAGCCGTCCGCAGAAAACCTGGACCCTCACCCACCAATGTGTCCGGATTGCGATCTCTGTCCCGGTTGCTCTTCCGTCCGGGCACTGTACGGTTCGATTCGGTACGCACGTACTCGAGACGTGAAACCAGAGCCCAGAAACGGAGTACAAGGTGTATGTGGTCATCATGGGATGCGGCCGGGTCGGCTCATCCCTCGCCGGCTCGCTGACCCGGATCGGCCACGAGGTCGCGGTCATCGATCGCGACCCCGCCGCATTCCTGCGCCTCGAACCCGACTTCCCCGGACACACTGTCGTCGGCATGGGTTTCGACCGTGACGTGCTGGTCAAGGCCGGTATCGAGCGTGCGGAGGCGTTCGCCGCCGTGTCGTCCGGCGACAACTCCAACATCATTTCCGCGCGGGTCGCCCGCGAGACGTTCGGTGTGGAACGCGTCGTCGCCCGGATCTACGACGCGAAGCGCGCCGCCGTGTACGAGCGGCTCGGGATCCCCACCGTCGCGACCGTCCCGTGGTCGACGGACCGGTTCCTGCACACCCTCACCCGCGACAGCCAGACCACCAAGTGGCGCGACCCGTCCGGAACGGTCGCGGTCACCGAGTTGTCCCTGCACGAGGATTGGATCGGCAGGCCCGTCGCCGAACTGGAGGCGGCGACCCATTCGCGGGTCGCGTTCATCATCCGCTTCGGCACCGGCGTCCTGCCGGACCGCAAGACGGTGTTCCAGGCCGACGACCAGGTGTACATCGCGGCCGTGTCGGGAACGGTGGCCGAGGCCGTGGCACTCGCGGGCAATCCCCCGCCTTCGGACAATTGAGACGGCAGCGAGCTGAGACGGCAGTGAGAATGTTCACGATCGACCACCCGAACGGAAGCAATCGATGAGAGTCGCAATCGCAGGAGCCGGCGCAGTCGGACGCTCGATCGCGCGCGAACTGGTCCGCAGCGAACACGACGTCATGCTGATCGAGCGCAAACTCGAGCACGTCGAGCAGGAGTCGGTGCCCGAGGCGACCTGGGTCCACGCCGACGCGTGCGAGCTGAGCAGCCTCGAGACGGCCTCCCTGGAAACCTACGAGGTCGTGATCGCGGCCACCGGTGACGACAAGGCCAACCTCGTCCTCAGCCTCCTCGCGAAGACCGAGTTCGGGGTCAGCCGCGTGGTCGCCCGCGTCAACGATCCGCGCAACGAGTGGTTGTTCGACGAGTCCTGGGGCGTCGACGTCGCCGTGTCCACCCCCCGGATGCTCGCCTCGCTGGTGGAGGAGGCGGTGTCGGTAGGCGATCTCGTGCGGCTGATGACGCTGCGCCAGGGGCAGGCCAACCTCGTCGAGATCACGCTGCCCGACAACACGCCCCTCGCCGGGAAACCCGTCCGCAAGCTGCAATTGCCCCGCGACGCCGCGCTGGTCACCATCCTGCGCGGTGGACGAGTCATCGTGCCGCAGCAGGACGATCCGCTCGAGGGCGGTGACGAGCTGCTGTTCGTCGCCGCGGTGGACGTCGAGGACGACCTGCGCGCGGCGGTCGGGCTCTCGTAGCCGCCCGGCGCGAGCAGCGCCGAATTCTTCTCCGGCACAGTCGGTCAGCGCCCAGGCGGCCCCGGGTAGGGGACCGCACTCAGGGGCGGTCGGTTTCCTCCCGGGGGCCGCCCGCTTCCGTGTCGTCGGTCGGTACGCCCGTGGCCTCGGTCGGACCCGGCTCGACGATCCGGTCGGCCCGGCGCACGGCCCAGATCGTCACCAGGAGAGCCAATCCGGCCAGCGGCCAGCCCATCGCGATGCGGGCGAACGCGAGCCAGCCGGTCTGGTCCGAATCATAGAGTTGCGACTGCACGAGGTATCGGGCCGCGAACACCAGCGCCCAGGCGGCGGTGGCCACGTCGTAGGCGCGCACAGCGCCGCGATGGCGCCGCCAGAGATTGCCGTGGCCGTTGAGGAAGCCCCAGATCAGGCCGACGAGCGGCCGGCGCACCAGAATCGAGACCAGGAAAACCGCCCCGTACGCGAGGCTCGTGTAGATGCCGAACAGGAAGTACCCCTTGGCATCGCCTGTGCGGTAGGCGATGAACGCGGAGATACCGACGCCGAAGAACCCGGACACCGCGGGCTGGATGGGGCTGTGACGGACGAGACGCCAGACGAGAATCGCGACGGCGACGCCGAGGGCCGCCCAGATCGCCGGGCCCAGACCCCACACAGCGTTGACCGGAACGAAGACCAGGATGGGCAGGGTCGAATAGATCAGCCCGCTGATACCACCGAGCTGGTCGAGTATGGATTGCTGCTTCGTTTCGGTCACTCAACGAGAGTGCCACACAAGGCGGACCCTACGAGTCGCCGCGCAGCTCGTAATACGGGTTGAAGATCACCTTCTGGCCGTCGCGTTCACCGACACGTCCACGCACGAGCAGCGTCTTGCCCGGCTCGATACCCGGAATTCGCCGCCGCCCGATCCACACCAACTTGATCTGTTCCGTACCGTCGAAGAATTCCGCCTCGATGCTGGCGTTTCCGGACTTCGGACAGGCTTCCACACTGCGGAGCCGTCCCAGCATGGTGACCTCTTCGCCGCGGCTGCAGTCGCAGGCACGTTGTGCGCCGGACGCCTGAGACGTCTCGGCCATTTCCTCGGCGTCCAGCTGCTCGAGGTCTTCGGTGAGCCTTCGAGTCAGCCGACGAAAATATCCTGCCGTGGCGGGTGCCATTGCGCGCTCCTGGAGCATGTGCGACGCGAGATCTTCGCGCCGCTCGTAGGGCTGTGTATTCGCCACTGTAGACCCATTGGTTCCCCGCAACCACACCACCGGGAGGCCGCTGTGACGCACCAGGCAGGATCAACTCATGCCCTCTGATGACCGGCCGTCCGTGGCCGTCGTGCTCCCCGGTACGGGGTCCGATGCGGACTTCGTCGCCCGTGCCTTCACCGAGCCCCTGACCAGCCGTGGAGTGCGTACGGTCGCAGTCGAACCCGATCCCCGGAGGGTCGTCGGCAGCTACCTCGACGCGCTCGACGGCGCCGCCGCACAGCACGGAAGAATCCTCGTCGGCGGGGTCTCCATCGGCGCCGCGGTGGCGTTGCAGTGGGCAGGATCACACCCCGATCGTGTCGCGGGGGTACTCGCGGCGCTGCCCGCGTGGACCGGGACCGCCGCGGACGCCCCCGCCGCCGCCAGCGCCCGGTTCACCGCCGCCCGGCTGCGGGCGGACGGCCTCGAACAGGTCACCGCCGAGATGATCGCCTCCAGCCCACCGTGGCTGGGCCGGGAACTGGCGAAATCCTGGCGATCCCAGTGGCCGCACCTCCCCGCGGCACTGGACGAGGCGTCGGAGTATCACGCGCCCGGTCTCGACGACCTCGAGCGCATCACGGCGCCGGTGGGCATCGCCGCCGCGACCGACGACGCCGTGCACCCCCTCGAGGTCGCCCGCACCTGGTCCGAACGACTACCGCACGCGGGCCTCGTCACGGTCACACTGGACGAGATCGGCGCCGATCCGGCGGTTCTCGGCTACACGTGCCTCAGCGCGCTGGACTCGATCCTGCACACGGCCTGAGCGTCGTCATCCCCGCAATCCCCCCGCAATCCCCAGCCGGACGCGGGCTCAGCGACCGAGTTGCTGCATCGCCGAACCCGATTCGCCGCGACGCTGCTGCGGCTGGGCCGGGGCCTGCGGCGGCTGCTGCTCGCCCTGCGAACCCGGGGCCGGTTGCTGCGCCGGTTGCTGCGGAGCCGGTTGCTGCGGGGCGCCTCCCTGCTGCTGCGCCAGCTGCTGCTGGTGGGCGGCGGCCAGCTGCTGAGCGAGGGCGTCGGGCAGCACCACCGGCAGTGGGGTCCGCACCGGGTTCGGCTCGTTTCCCCGCTTCACCACGGTGTCACGCAGGATCGCCCGGGCGGTCGCGACGAGTTCCGAGTCGGTTGTGTTGCCACCGCTCGGTCCCGCGACCACGCAGCGCACCATCCACCGGTAGCCGTCGACGCCGATGAAGCGCAGGTCGGCGTTCGGGGTCACGGCGAACACCTCACGTCCCCACGGTCCGCTCTCGACGCTCACCGTCGCGTTGTCGTTGCGCAACGATTCGGCGAGGTCGCCCGCGACCTCACGCCACTGACCGGGAGACTTCGGGGCCGCATACGCGGCCACCGTGATGCGTCCGTGCTGGGTGACGAGATGCACGGCCTGCGGCGAACCGTCGGGCGCCATCTCGACCTGCAACTGGGCGCCCTGCGGCATCGGCACGAGGACCGAACCGAGGTCGAGGCGGGTCCCGACCTCGCCGACGGTGAGGTCGGCGCCCGACTCGAGGTCGTCGGCGTCGTACGGACCGCCGTCCACCTCGGTCACGGCGTCGTAGTCGTCCTCGTAGTCCGCGGCGTCGGCGTCGTCATCCGCGGCGTCCGTCTCCGCGTCCTCGAAGAAATCGGGCCGGTCGGCCTCGGCTTCCGCCTTCTTACGACGTCCGAACATGATCAGGCTCCTTCACTGGCATTGCCGACGAGGCTGGCGTGGCCTCCACTCGACCCGTGCCCGTCGCTGCCGCGGGTGGTGCCGTCGAGGGACTCGACCTCGACGAACGACACCAGTTCGACCCGCTGCACGAGCAGTTGGGCGATCCGGTCGCCCCGCCGGATCTCGATCGGGGTCTCGAGGTCGTGATTGATCAGGCACACCTTGATCTCGCCCCGGTATCCCGCGTCGATGGTGCCGGGGGTGTTGACCACCGACAATCCCGATTTGGCCGCCAGGCCGGATCGGGGGTGGATCAGCCCGACGGTGCCCAGGGGCAACGCGACCGCGATGCCGGTTCCGACGAGGACCCGGCGCCCCGGCTCGATGGTCACATCGGTGGTGCTGCAGAGGTCGACACCTGCGTCGCCGTCGTGCGCGCGCTGCGGAACCGGAATGCCCGGGTCCAGCCGCTGGAGGGCGACGGGCGGAATGGTGGGGGTCGCGGCGGGAGAATGGCCGGGAGATAGGTCGCTCACGTGCACCGAGCCTACTCTCAGACACCGACTATCCTGGTCGGGTGTCAGAAACGTCCCGGCCCGAAGTCGCGCCCACCGATAACGCCTCGCCCGTGCTGTACTCCGAGCGCCTGTGGGTGCCCGTCTGGTGGTGGGCAGTGGGCCTGTTCGTCGCCGGACTGCTCGCCGCGGAGGTGCACATGGGTGCGCCCGGCCTGCGCGCGTGGCTGCCGTACGTCCTGCTCCTGCCCCTGCCCGTGTGGGGGCTCGTCTGGCTCAGCCGCCTGCGGGTCGAAGTCGTCGAGGAACCGAGCGGCGTCCACCTGCGCGTCGGACAGGCGCATCTGCCGGTGGACGTCATCGCGCGGGTCGCCGAGGTACCGGGTTCGGCGAAGAGTGCGGCTCTCGGCCGTCAGCTCGACCCCGCCGCCTTCGTGCAACACCGGGTCTGGGTCAAGCCGATGGCACTGATCGTGCTCGACGACCCCGAGGACCCGACCCCCTATTGGTTGATCAGCACGCGCCGGCCCGCGGAGTTGCTGGCCGCGCTCGACCGTGCCCGCCCGCAGACGGACGGAGACTGATCGGACGGTGGGCCCCCACCGTCCGCCTCTCGAACTCGCCGCCGGTCAGGCCGCGCAGTCCCTGCACACCAGCACTCCACCCGCGTCACTGGCGAGCCGGCTGCGGTGGTGCACCAGGAAACAGCTCGAACACGTGAACTCGTCGGCCTGCTTCGGCACGACCCGCACCGACAGTTCCTCACCGGACAGATCCGCGCCGGGCAGTTCGAACGACTCCGCGGTGTCGGACTCGTCGACGTCGACAACAGCCGACTGAGCCTCGTTGCGTCGCGCCTTCAGTTCCTCCAGCGAATCCTCCGAAACCTCGTCGGACTCTGTTCGCCGCGGTGCGTCGTAGTCAGTTGCCATGTCGCCTTCCCCTCATCTTCTTCCGTGTATCCCGGCCCGTGCGACGCGTCGAACCGAGTGCCGGTCGACCGTCCACGAAAACCGCCTCGGCGCAGACCACACCCTGCGGCTGCACAACGCTGCAGCGGATGGATACGTGCCCGGATACCAGGCTCCGGAAACATGATCTACGCCTCTTTTGTCATCTTCTGCCGACCCTCGTTCTGCATGCTTTGAACGACTGGGGCCGCCAGACAGTAGCCGAAGGAAGTACAAAAGACGTAACCGAATCGACCGATCGCGCAAATTGTCTGCTAATCGTCACCAACACCACAGCAAGCTGTGACATTCCACAACGGGGACGGGTTCGGGGTTATGACGCCGCAGGGATCTAAGGTAGGTGCCGAACCTGCGCCACGACGTGTGGCCGGGCCCTGTATCGGTGCGCTGGACGGGCGAAACGTTCGAAGCGCAGTTCGTAGGAGAGGTCGAGGCACACTGTGGTTTCACTGATCACCGAAGGCAGCCCGCTCGACGACAAGGGTCGTCCGTTCCGGCGGCGGCGGGCGATGCCGATCCTCGTGGTGTTCGCGGTCCTCGCCCTGCTCGGAGCCGTCGTGTGGATCGGCGTCCTCGGCGACGACGAGGACCTGGCCGCGACGGTCGACTGCAACCTTCCGCAACCGGCCGCGCAGCCGGTCGATCCCGCAGCCCCGCCGCCGCAGGCACTGGGCGAGAGGGTCGACGGTTCGACGTTGCGGGACGTGGAGCCCGCCGCGCTGTCCGCCACGAAGGTGCGCGTGTTCAACGCCAACGGCGAGCACGGCCAGGCGGCGCAGGTGGCCGCGCAGCTGAGCGACTACGGGTTCGCGAGCGCACCCGATGTCCAGGCGGGCAACGACCCGATCTACGTCGACCAGAACATGCAGTGCCAGGGGCAGCTGCGGTTCGGCCCGAACGGCGCCGCCGCCGCGAGCGCGCTCTGGCTGGTGGCCCCGTGCGCGGAACTCATCCAGGACACCCGCACCGACGACACGGTCGATCTCGCCCTCGGAACCTATTTCCGCAAGATCTCGCCGAACGCCGACGCCGAGGAGGTTCTGCGGTCCCTGAAGGATCCGCCGTTCGGGACCCAGCCCGCACCTCTCGACATCGATCTCCTGAAGGCGGCGCGTACCGCCCGCTGCTGACCGCCGGTCACTCCTCCGGGATCGCCCTGTCCGCCCCGATCTCGGCGAACAGGGCGTCCAGTGCGTCCGCGATGCCGGGGGCCGCGGCCACCACCACCTCACCGTCCACACTCGACGTGTGCGGCGACGGGATCTGCACGCGGGCGCCCGCCTCGGTCGCGATCAGCGAGCCCGCCGCCCAGTCCCACGGGCTCAGCCCGTGTTCGAAATGGGCGTCGACACGGCCGGCCGCGACCATGCACAGGTCGAGGGCCGCCGAGCCGATCCGGCGGATGTCCCGCACCCTCGGCAGGATGTCGGCGATGAGGGCGCCCTGAACCTTGCGCCGGGCCGCGCCGTATCCGAATCCGGTGGCGAGCAACGCCATCGACACGTCGGTGACGGGGTTGCACCGCAGTGCGCTGACCCGTCCGTCGGCGTCGGTGAGGGTCGCCCCTCCGCCGCGCGCCGCCGCGTACGTCGACCGGGCCGCCACGTCGACCACGACCCCGGCGACGGACACTCCGTCGATCTGGGCGGCCACCGAGACGGCGTACGCGGGCACCCCGTACAGAAAGTTGACGGTGCCGTCGATCGGGTCGACGATCCAGCGCACGCCCGCGACGGAATCGCCCTCTCCCCCACCTTCTTCGCCGAGGATCGCGTCCTCGGGACGAAGCTCCGCGAGGCGGTCGCGGATGACCTGCTCGCTCTCGGTGTCGACGACGGTGACCGGGTCGGTGGGGGTGCTCTTCGACGCCACCGAGTCGCCGGATTCCGCTCGCGTCCCGACGATTCCGAACACCTCGGGCCGCCGTGCCCGGACGTGTGCGGCGGCCTCCTCGGCCACCGTGACGGCGACCTCGAGCAGTCGTCTGGGATCGGTGCCGACGTGGCCGGGCGCGGTGTCTGAACTCTGGGGTGCATGCACACACCCATCGGAACACACTTTCGCTGCCTCACACCACCGCTGACGGTCCGCGCTCCCCTTCCGGCGCCACAGCGTCGTCCGGTGTCATCACCCACCGAACCCGCCTCGACGCACTAGTGTGACGGGCAGCAGAAGCGCGCCCGGAGAACACGTCGTCGTCGACACGGAGGAGCACACGCCATGGCCAAAACGGGGTTCGGTGTCGACGTCGGAGGCAGCGGCGTCAAGGGTGGCGTCGTGGATCTCGAGACCGGAGAACTGATCGGCGACCGCATCAAGCTCCTCACCCCCCATCCGTCCACCCCGGAGGCGGTCGCGAAGACCGTCGCGGAGATCATCCGCCAGGCCGAATGGGACGGACCGGTCGGTATCACTCTGCCGAGCGTCGTCACCGGCGGCGTCGCACGATCCGCCGCGAACATCGACAAGGGGTGGATCGGGACCGACGCGCGCGCGCTGTTCTCGGACGCACTCGGCGGCAGGCGCGTCACCGTCCTCAACGACGCGGACGCGGCGGGGATGGCCGAGGACGCGCTCGGCGCGGGCAAGGACGCGAAGGGGGTCGTCATCCTCCTCACCTTCGGCACGGGCATCGGCTCGGCGATCCTCCACAACGGCGTACTGCTTCCCAACACCGAGTTCGGGCACATGGAGGTCGACGGCAAGGAGGCCGAGCACCGGGCGGCGTCCTCGGTGAAAGAGAAGAAGGATCTGTCGTACAAGGAGTGGGCCGCCGAGGTCAGCCGGGTGCTCACCCGGTTCGAGAACCTCCTGTGGCCGGATTTGTTCATCGCCGGCGGCGGAATCAGCCGCAAACACGAGAAGTGGATCCCCCATCTGACCAACAGGACACCCGTCGTACCTGCTGCGCTGCTCAACACGGCGGGAATCGTCGGTGCAGCGCTCGCGGTCGAAACGGGCATCGCTCCGTAACTATTTCGGATGGGTCGTTACAATGGAAGAGCCCGGCTGCGCGCCGGCGAAACCAGTAGACCTCTCCGCCGGATGACCACTCTGGCGTGACGCCGCACGACACCGTCACGAAAGGGCGTACGTGGCAGCCACCGATACACGTCAGACTGCTGATTCGACTTCAGAGTCAGGACCGGAAGCACCAGTCGCAGCGGCAGCCACCGGCACCGCTCCGGCAGCCGAGGCAGCTCCCGCGAAGAAGGCAGCGGCGAAGAAGGCCCCCGCCAAGAAGGCAGCAGCGAAGAAGGCCCCCGCCAAGAAGGCGGCGGCGAAGAAGGCGGGCGGCAAGAAGGCCACGGCCGGTAAGGGTGCGGACGGCGAGGACCTCGACGAGGATGCCGCCGACATGGAAGACATCGACATCACCGAGGGCGACCTCGCCGAGGTCGAGTCCGATGTCGTGGAGGTCGTCGCAGTCGGCGAGGACGAAGAGACCGAGGAGCCGTCCGAGAAGGACAAGGCGTCCGGCGACTTCGTGTGGGACGAGGAGGAGTCCGAAGCGCTCCGCCAGGCCCGCAAGGACGCCGAGCTGACCGCATCCGCAGACTCCGTCCGCGCCTACCTCAAGCAGATCGGCAAGGTCGCCCTCCTCAACGCCGAAGAGGAGGTCGAGCTCGCCAAGCGGATCGAGGCGGGGCTGTACGCGACCCAGATCATGCAGGAGCTGTCCGACTCCGGCGAGAAGCTCCCCGCCGCCCAGCGCCGGGACATGAGCTGGATCTGCCGCGACGGAAACCGCGCCAAGAACCACCTCCTGGAGGCCAACCTCCGGCTCGTCGTGTCGCTGGCCAAGCGCTACACCGGCCGCGGCATGGCGTTCCTGGACCTGATCCAGGAAGGCAACCTGGGCCTCATCCGTGCCGTCGAGAAGTTCGACTACACCAAGGGCTACAAGTTCTCGACCTACGCCACATGGTGGATCCGCCAGGCCATCACCCGCGCGATGGCCGACCAGGCCCGCACCATCCGCATCCCGGTACACATGGTCGAGGTCATCAACAAGCTCGGCCGCATCCAGCGTGAACTCCTCCAGGACCTGGGCCGTGAGCCCACGCCCGAAGAGCTCGCCAAGGAAATGGACATCACGCCCGAGAAGGTGCTGGAAATCCAGCAGTACGCGCGTGAACCCATCTCCCTCGACCAGACCATCGGCGACGAAGGCGACAGTCAGCTCGGCGACTTCATCGAGGACTCCGAGGCCGTCGTGGCCGTCGACGCCGTGTCCTTCACCCTGCTGCAGGACCAGCTCCAGTCGGTGCTCGAGACGCTCTCCGAGCGTGAAGCGGGCGTCGTGCGCCTGCGCTTCGGCCTGACCGACGGGCAGCCCCGCACCCTCGACGAGATCGGACAGGTCTACGGCGTCACGCGTGAGCGCATCCGCCAGATCGAGTCCAAGACCATGTCGAAGCTGCGCCACCCGTCGCGGTCGCAGGTGCTGCGCGACTACCTGGACTGACGCACAGACTGCGATGCCCCCGGACTCCGAGCGAGTCCGGGGGCATCGTCGTTCGTGCGCCGGGGCATCCGGCGGGCACCCGTCACGCGGTGGTGCGAACCCGGATCCAGGCGCCCGCCACCGGTTCGACCACCCGTGCCGCCACCGGGCCGATGACGGCCATCAGGAGCACGTACGCGGTGGCGAGTGCCACGAGTTCGCTCTCCACTGCGCCTGCCGACAACGCCAGCCCGGCGATGACGATCGAGAACTCGCCGCGCGCGATCAACGCGACCCCGGCGCGGGCCCGGCCCAGCCGCCCGACCCCTTGCTGTTTCGCCGCCCACGCACCGGTGACCATCTTCGTCAGCGCGGTGACGACAGCGAGCAGCACGGCCCAGCCGAGGACCGGCGGAATCGCCCGGGGATCGGTGTTGAGCCCGAACACGACGAAGAACATCGCCGCGAACAGATCGCGGAGCGGCTCGAGGACGCGGCTCGCGTTGTGGGCGGTGGTGCCGGAGATCGCGATCCCCAGGAGGAAGGCCCCGACCGCGGCCGAGACCTGCATCGCCGAGCTGATCCCCGCCACCAGAAGCGCGGCACCGAGCAGCTTCAGCAGCAGGGTCTCGCTGTCCGGGCTGTCCAGCAGCGCGGACACGTAGCGGCCGTACCGCAGCGCGATCACGAGGACGACGGAGATCACGACGAGGGAGAT
This sequence comes from Rhodococcus koreensis, assembly GCF_900105905.1. Lineage (GTDB taxonomy): Bacteria > Actinomycetota > Actinomycetes > Mycobacteriales > Mycobacteriaceae > Rhodococcus_F > Rhodococcus_F koreensis. Next base: position 1,231,965 of record NZ_FNSV01000005.1, read on the forward strand.
GCCCACCGCCTCGAGTCCACCGGCGAAACTGACGCCGGCGAGCAGGGCCGTCAGAATGGGCAGGTACACGGCCATCGCGAGGTCCTCGAACACCAGGATCGACAGCACGACCGGCGTTTCCCGGTTACCGAGCCGTCCCAGGTCGCTCAGCACCTTCGCGATGATGCCCGAGGACGAGATATAGGTGACACCGGCCATCACGACGGCACCGGTGGTCCCCCACCCCAGCATCAGGGCGACGACCGCTCCGGGCGCGGCGTTCAGGACGGCGTCCACGACACCGGCCATCCACGACCGTCGCAGCCCGGTGACGAGTTCCGATGCGGTGTACTCGAGCCCCAGCAGAAGCAGGAGGAGGACCACCCCGATCTCGCTCGCGAGGTGGCTGAACTCGCTGATGTCGCCGAGGTTGACGAATCCGCCGCTGCCGAAGCAGAGGCCTCCGAGGAGATAGAACGGGATGGGCGACATCCCGAATTGAGCTGCCAGACGGCCCAGCAGGCCGAGCGCGAAGAACACCGCGCCCAGTTCGATGAGCGCGAGCGTGGTGGTGTTCACGGGTCTGTCAGCCGTTGGCCAGGAGCTTGGCTGACGCGTCCAGTCCGTCTGTGGTTCCGACGGCGACCAGCAGGTCGCCGGAGGTGAGCAGGAAGTCGGGCTTCGGTGACGGGTACACCTGGCCCGCCCTCATGACCGCGACGATCGAGACCCCGGTGCGCGTGCGCATCGCGGTGTCGCCGAGCGGGCGGCCGTCGAATCGGGAATCTTCCTTGATGTACAGCTGCTTGGTGCGGATGCCGGGCAGGTCCCGGTGTTCCTCCTCCAGCTGCGCCACCAGTTGCGGCGCTCCGAGCAGATTGCTGAGCACGGCCGCCTCCTCGGTGGTGAGCGGCACGGACGCGGCGCAGGCGTCGGGGTCGTCGGCCTTCGACACGATCAGGTCCGTGCGGCCGTCGCGATGGGTGATGACACCGATGCGGCGACCGGCGGCGAGTTCGAAGTCCTTACGCACCCCGATACCGGGTAGTGGCGTCACTTCAACGTTCATGCCTCCACGGTAGTCCGATGGGGGTGACCAACAGCGGAAGGCTCGCGTCAGCGCCGGGCCGGGAACGTGCCGTCGGCCTCGGGGAGGTACTCCTCGACGGCGGTGACCGCCGTGACGGGCAGCGGCCCGTACAGGTGCGGGAACAGCATCGACGCCGGATCGGCCGGCACGCCCGGCTCCCACTTCACCGGCGCACCGAGCGCGTCGGGGTCGAGTCTCAGGAGGACGAGGTCCGTGCGCCCGGCGAACAACCGGTTGGCGGGCAGATGCACCTGAGCGGGTGTGGAGAGGTGCACGAATCCGTCCGCGGCGTACGCGGCGGGCACGCGAGCGCCTTCGCGTTCCGCGGCGCGCCATTCGTCGCGGCTGCAGATGTGAACGAATTGGTCTTCGGATTTCACACGGTGAGACTAGCGTCACGGCCGAAATCGAATCAGCTGTCAGCGAACTCGGACCGATCGGTCTGTTCGCATCGGCGCTCGTCACGTCGCTGTCGGCACGTTTCGGGCCGGTTTCGTGTGTGATGCAACACTGAGAAACGCCGTCGGGAACAACGCGTAAACCCCAAACGTCTGACAGAGTAGATCCACCGCGCCACCCCCGACGCGGCGGACCAAGGCCCCAGGCACTCGGCATCAGTCGAAAGCCAGTACGGAGGAGTCATGCCCGGAACACTGACCAGCCCCCCGTTGACCGCAGCCGACCGGTGCGACCGGTGCGGTGCGGGAGCCCGCGTTCGCGCGGTCCTTCCGACCGGAGGAGAGTTGCTCTTCTGCGGTCACCACGCCAACGAGCACGCAGACCGTCTTCGCGAGATGAACGCCACGATCGTGTCCGAAGCCGAAGCTGCAATCTGATACGTCAGCCCGGGTGACCCGTCCCAGGCTCACCTCTTTCAGCAACAAGAGACCGGCGAGTGCAGTGCGCTCGCCGGTCTTTTGTGCGTTCGCGTCACGCGGTGACGGGGGTCACCACTGCCGCAGGGTGGAGATCCGCTCGGTGAGCTGCTCGACGGTGGCGATGGCCGTGGGCGGTCCCCCGCAGACCCGGCGGAGTTCGCCGTGGATCGTGCCGTGTGGCTTGCCCGTCCGGTGGTGGTGCATCGCGACGAGACTGTTCAATTCGCGGCGCAGTTGCGCGAGCTGCCCGGCGGCAGCCACCCGGTCCGCGACCTGTGGAACCGGCGTGTGCGCGGGCGCGGGCGCGGCGGGCTCCTGCTTGTCCAGCTGCTGCGACTGACGCTGACGCAGCAGGGCCCGCATCTGATCGGCGTCGAGCAGACCGGGCAGACCCAGGTAGTCGGCCTCCTCGTCGGATCCCGAGAACGTGGCCGTCCCGAAGGACGAGCCGTCGTAGATCACCTGATCGAGCTCGGCATCGGCACCGAGCGAGGTGAACGCCTTCTCCTCCTCGCCGAGTTCGTCCTTCTGCTTGTTCGCGTCGGCGAGCAGGTCGTCGTCGAAGCCGTCCTTCTCACGGTGCGGCTTGCCGAGCACGTGGTCGCGCTGCGCCTCCAGCTGGCTGGCCAGGTCGAGGAGCACCGGCACCGACGGGAGGAACACGCTCGCGGTCTCACCCTTGCGGCGGGCCCGCACGAAACGACCGATCGCCTGCGCGAAATAGAGCGGGGTCGACGCGCTGGTGGCGTACACGCCGACGGCCAGGCGGGGGACGTCGACGCCTTCCGACACCATGCGGACGGCGACCATCCACTTCTGGGTGCTCGCGCCGAACTCGGCGATCCGCTTGGACGCCGTCGGGTCGTCGGAGAGGACCACGACCGGGTCTTCGCCGGTGACCGCCTTCAGGGTCTGCGCGTAGGCACGGGCGACGGTCTGGTCGGTGGCGATCACCAGGCCGCCCGCGTCGGGCATGCCGCCGGTGCGCAACTGTCCGAGGCGGGTGTCGGCGGCGTGCAGGACCGCGGGAATCCAGTCACCCGACGGGTCCAGGGCGGTGCGCCACGCCCGGGCCGTCTGTTCCGCGCTGAGCGGCTCCCCGAGCCGCGCGGAGAACTCCTCGCCCGCATTGTTCCGCCAGCGTGCCTCGCCGGAGTACGCGAGGAACACGACGGGCCGGACGACGCCGTCCGCGAGCGCGTCCGAGTACCCGTAGGAGTGATCCGCCTTCGAGCGCATCAGACCCTCGCGGTCGGGTTCGTACGTCACGAACGGGATCGCGCTGTCGTCGCTGCGGAACGGCGTACCGGTCAGGGCCAGACGGCGGGTGGCGTCACCGAATGCCTCCCGGATGGCGTCACCCCAGCTCTTCGCGTCGCCACCGTGGTGGATCTCGTCGAGGATGACCAGCGTGCGCCGGCTCTCGGTGCGGACCCGGTGCTTGAACGGGTGGGAGGCGACCTGCGCGTACGTCACCACGACACCCTGATAGTCGCTGGACGTCTGCCCGGTCGAGTTCGAGAAGTACGAGTCCAGCGCGATGCCGTTGCGCGCCGCGGACTCCGCCCACTGGTGCTTGAGGTGCTCCGTCGGCGCGACCACCGTCACCTGGTCGACGGTCCGGTCGCGCAGCAACTCCGACGCGACGCGCAGCGCGAAGGTGGTCTTACCGGCGCCCGGCGTCGCGACCGCGAGGAAATCCTGCGGTCCGGTGGACAGGTACTTGGTCAGCGCACGACGCTGCCAGGCGCGCAGCGATCCCGCGGGCCTGGCTGGTTCGGTCTGTGCGAGGTAGGCCTCGGTACCCACGATCTGCGCGGCCTCGGTTTCCACTGTCGGCGCCGACTGGGAGCCCACTGTCTCAGCACTCACGGGCTGCCCTCCGCTGGCATGGCACTGTTTGCTCGCACTCCTCGGTATCGATCGACACATCCGGTCCAGACCCGAAGGCGCTGTCCGTCAAGGAGCCTAGCGCCCGGATCCGACGCGAACCGCATTCGCGAGTTCCGATACTGACAGATTTGTCGCGACACGAGGACAGCAGCGGTGGGCAACCGGGCGTGTCGTCAGGGATGCTGGAAACATCATGACCGAAACACCCTCGACAACACCGCAGAGTGGCGGTGATCCACCCCGGTCGGGGTGGCATCCGCTACGTCGCGCACTGAGCGTGATCGGTCGCACAGCGAGCAAGGCGTGGGACGATTCGATCTTCGGGAAGGCGGCCACGGCGGCCTTCTGGCAGACACTGTCGCTGCCCCCGCTCCTGCTCGGACTCCTCGGCATGCTCGGCTACGTCGGCGGGTGGTTCGGACCCGACACGGTCGACATCATCCAGTCGAAGATCATCAACTTCAGCGGGACCGTGTTCAGCGACAGCGTCGTCGAACAGATCATCCGCCCGACGGTCGGGGACGTCCTCCAACGGGGACGTCCCGAGATCGTGTCCCTGAGTTTCCTGCTGTCCCTCTGGGCGGGCTCGTCGGCCATCTCCACGTTCGTGGACTCGATCGTCGAGGCCCACGGCCAGCAGGAGGCGCGGCACCCCGTGTGGCAGCGCCTGTTCGCGCTGCTGCTCTACGTGATGTTCCTGATTCTCGCCGTGTTCACCCTGCCGCTGGTCGCGCTGGGGCCCACACTCGTCGGGAGGGTGCTCCCGGAGGCGTGGCGCACGATCGGGACGGAGATCGTCGACACGTTCTACTACCCCGGCGTGGGACTGCTGCTCATCGTCGGCCTGACGACGCTGTACAAGGTGGCGCTCCCCCGGTCGCTGCCCTGGCACCGGCTGCTCGGCGGCGCGCTCGTCGCGGGAGTGTTCTTCCTCGGCGCGAGCACCTGCCTGCGCCGCTACCTCTCGTGGGTGGCGGGAACCGGGTACACGTACGGGGCGCTGGCCACGCCGATCGCGTTCCTTCTGTTCACGTTCTTCCTGGGTTTCGCGGTGGTGCTCGGCGCCGAGTTCAACGCCACCGTGCAGGAGTTCTGGCCTGCCAGGGCGACCCGCATCGACCAGATGCGGGACTGGATCGCCGCGCAGGCCGAGAGTTCACCGTCGGCGGGTCCGGTGACCAGCCTCACACGTCGCATCGCCACCGGCCCGATCAAGGTCGTCGGCGACCGCACCCGTCCCGATCCGGCCGGGCAAGGGTCGGGGAACGACGAAAAGCCCGACGGCCCGGTACGAGAATCTCCCGAGCCACCGGGTGTGCGGCGAGCGCCGGCGAAGCCTCAGTCGCCCTTGCGCAATCCTTCGTAGATCTTCTTGCAGTCGGGGCAGACCGGCGATCCCGGCTTCGCGGATTTCGTCACCGGAAACACCTCGCCGCACAACGCGACGACGTGAGTGCCCATGACGGCGCTCTCCGCGATCTTGTTCTTCTTCACGTAATGGAAGAACTTGGGAGTGTCGTCATCGGTCGACTCGTCGGTGGTGACGTCGGGCCGTTCCTTGGTTTGAGTGCTCACCCCTCAATAATGCCGCAACCGGCCGGTGATCCCACCCCCCGTGTGCATTTGCGACCCGACAGTGGAACAGTGGAGACATGGCACGAAGTGCAGGGTTCGGTGGGTCCCACGACGCCGGCTCACCGAGTAATCCGGTTCTCATCACCGAGGCAGCGCGATCCATCGAGGATCAACACCGTGCCCGTGTCCGCAAGTACCTGCTCATCATGTCGTTCCGGTTCCCGGCGCTGATCTTCGCGGCGGTGGCGTACGGCATCTGGGAGAACCCGTGGATCTCGATGGCGATCATCGGCGTGTCGATCCCGCTGCCGTGGATCGCGGTCCTCATCGCGAACGACCGGCCGCCGCGCACCAAGGACGAGCCCAGCCGGTACGACCACCGCGACTCGCCGTCCACGGCCCTGCCCGCGCCGCCGCACCACACGATCGAGGGCTGACGCCGTCGGGCGTCCTGCAACAATGCACGGGTGAACCGTGACGAACTGCTGTCGATCTGCCCATTTCTGCGTGCGGCCCTCCTCCGCAATCGGTACGACACGGACACCCTGCTCGATGCGCTCGGCCCCGAGGTCCATGCGGCGTTGAGCCGCAACGAACCGGTCCCGGTGCGCCGGGCCAGCGCGTCCTGCGGCGAACTCGGCACCCTGATCCGCCTGTTCCTGCTCACCGACGACTGTCCCGCCGGCGAGGTGGCCGAAGCGCTGGCCCCCCTCGCGGTCGACGACGCCGTCGCCGCAGGCCTGCTCGAATCCGAGGGCGACGTCGTCCGGGCCGCCCTCGACCTGCGGCCGCTGGACATCGGCGGCGGCAACCGCTGGGTGCTCTCCGACCTCGACGGCTCCCTCCGCCCCCGCGAGACGCCCGTCGACCACGTCATCGGCGTCGGGCACGCGTCGCTGTCGCTGCTGCAGGCCACCCCGACCGCACCGGTCGGGACGTTGCTCGACATCGGGACCGGGTGCGGCATCCAGGCCCTGCACGGCGCGTCCTACGCCGACGCGATCACGGCGACGGACCTGAACGTCCGGGCGGTGGACCTGGCGGCCGTCACGGCGGCGCTCAACGAGCAGGAGGTGGAACTGCTCGCCGGGTCGTGGTTCGAGCCGGTCGAGGGCCGCACGTTCGATCAGGTCGTGGCCAATCCGCCGTTCGTCGTGAGCCGTGCCACGGTGGGCCACACCTACCGCGACTCCGGCCTCGACCTCGACGGCGCGAGTGAACTGATGATCTCCCGCGTGGCCGACTACCTCGCGCCCGGCGGCACGGCGGCGCTGCTGGCGTCGTGGATCCACGTCGAGGGCGAGGACTGGCGTGCCCGGGTGGCGTCCTGGCTGCCCGCCCACGGGATCGACGCGTGGGTGGTGCAGCGGGACGTCGCGGACCCGGCCCTGTACGTCGGCACCTGGATGCGGGACGGCGGCCTCGACACCCGCGACCCGGCCACTGCCACGATCGCCGGGGACTGGCTGGACCACCTCGCGAGCGCGGACGTGGAGGGGGTCGGTTTCGGGTTCGTCTACCTGCGCCGGACCGACGCACCGACCGATCTGATGGCGGAAGACCTCACCCACGGCTTCACCGATCCGCTCGGCGCGGAGGCGCTCGCGTACTTCGATCGGGTGGCGTGGCTGCGCGACCACGACGTGCTCACCGCCCGGTTCCGCGTCGAGGAGAGCACCGCCCTGGAGCGGGTGTTCCTGCCCGGCGACGAGGGATGGACGCAGGTGGTCGCCCGGTTACACCGGGGAAACGGCCCGGCGTGGCAGCACGAGGTCGACGATCTCGTCGCCTCGCTCGTCGCGGGCATGCGCGGCGACGGCCTCGTACTGGGCGAACTGATCGAACTCCTCGCCGCCGCGCACGGCGTCGACGCGGAAGAACTCGCGCAGTCGGCGGTGCCGCTCGTGCACGCCCTCGTCCGGCACGGACTGGTGCTCCCCGCGTAGCCGCCGGGTTCCCGATCCGTCCCCCTTATACGTGTTCTCAGCAACTTCTCAGGACCGAATCGAGGAACCCGCAGGTCACAGCCTCTTCGTAAATTACCGGCCGGGAACTTTCCCGGGCCGTCGGTGCGTTGATCCATATGAGACACCACCGATGAGGAGGCAAGTCATGACAAGCCCCAGCACCACTACTCGCATTCGCCCCAGCGCTGCCGATCTGGACGCCCAGAGCCCCGCTGCCGACCTGGTCCGCGTCTACCTGAACGGCATCGGCCGCACAGCGCTGCTGACGGCCGCAGACGAGGTGGAACTGTCCAAGCGAATCGAGGCTGGGCTGTACGCAGCGCACATCCTGGAGACCGGGAAGCGCCTCTCCCCCGCCAAGAAGCGCGACCTCGCGACGGTCGTCCGGGAAGGACAGTCTGCCCGCGCGCACCTCCTCGAGGCCAACCTGCGGCTCGTCGTGTCGCTCGCGAAGCGGTACACCGGTCGCGGCATGCCCCTGCTGGACCTCATCCAGGAGGGCAACCTCGGCCTGATCCGCGCGATGGAGAAGTTCGACTACGCGAAGGGGTTCAAGTTCTCGACGTACGCCACCTGGTGGATTCGTCAGGCGATCACCCGCGGCATGGCCGACCAGAGCCGCACGATCCGGCTCCCAGTGCACCTCGTGGAGCAGGTCAACAAGCTGGCCCGCATCAAGCGTGAACTGCATCAGCAACTCGGGCGTGAGGCGACCGACGACGAACTGGCCGAGGAATCGGGAATCCCGGCGCACAAGATCGCGGATCTCCTCGACCACAGCCGCGACCCGGTGAGCCTCGACATGCCGGTCGGCAACGACGAGGAAGCCCCGCTGGGCGACTTCATCGAGGATTCCGAGGCCACGTCCGCGGAGAACGCCGTGATCGCCGGCCTCCTGCACAGCGACGTGCGCACCGTGCTCGCCACCCTTGACGAACGTGAGCAGCAGGTCATCCGCCTGCGTTACGGACTCGACGACGGTCAGCCGCGCACCCTCGACCAGATCGGCAAGCTCTTCGGGCTCTCCCGCGAGCGTGTCCGTCAGATCGAGCGCGAGGTGATGGGCAAGCTGCGCCAGGGCGACCGCGCCGAGCGGCTGCGCTCCTACGCCAGCTGACCCCCCAGTCCACCACCGATTCAGCGCCGGTGCCGGTCGTACGCGACCGGCACCGGCGCTGTGCCGTGCGGGGAGCTTCTGTCTGCGGGACCGTGTGTCGGGTCAGCGCAGCCGGCGGGGTCCGAGGTCGGCGACGCTGGGCTCAGGGCCGATCCGCACGCGCGAATCGGTGACCAGCGCGCCCTCGGCGGACGCGAGCACCGGTTCGCAGGCCAGTTCCCGCACCTCCGGCAGGTCGTCGGCGAGAGCGGAGATCCGCTGTACGAGGTCGACGAGGGCCGATTTGTTCACCGGCACCGCGCTGCGGTAGCCGGACAGCAGCGGCGCGGCCTTCGGTGCGTCGATCAGCTCCGCCGCGGCGTCCTCGGTGAGGGGCAGCACCCGGTAGGCGCGGTCACCGAGCAGGTCGGAGATCACGCCGGCGAGCCCGAACGAGATGAGCGAGCCGAACGACGGGTCGTCCTGCACGCCGACGACGCAGCCGATTCCCTTGGTGGCCATCCGCTGCACGTGGAGCAGGGGTTCACCGGATGCGGCGGCGAGGTCGCGGTAGGCCCAGCGGACCGAGTCCGGTCCGACGAGGTCGAGGCGGACGCCGCCGAGGTCGGGCCGGTGCCGCCACTGTTCCCCCGTCGCCTTCACCGCCACCGGGTATCCCAGTTCCTCGGCGGCCTGCACGGCCTCCTCCTCGGTGGTGGCGGACCGGAATTCCACGACGTCCACGCCGTAGCACGCGAGGAGTTGCGACGCCTCGAAGTCCGACAGCCAGCGTCCGGACGACGCCCCGAGCCAGCCGTCGACCAGCGCTTTCGCCCGCTCCGGATCGATTCCGTTGGGGCGCACGACTTTCGAGGATGGCTTACTCTTCCAGGCCGAGTACCGCCAGGCCCGCGCCAGCGCCAGCGCCGCGCGTTCCGGACCCGGATAGGACGGCACCGAACCGCGCGTCGGATGCCCGTCCTCACCCCGGACCGCCAGGACGTCGGGCACACCCTCCGCCGCGAGGAACGTCGTGAGGACGGGTTTGTCGGCGTCCCGCACCGCTTCCCGCAGCGCCTGGGCATACGGTTCGGCGGGCACGGCGACCGGGGGAACGAACACGGCGATCACCGAATCGACGTCGAAGGACGCGAGCGCCGTCCGCACCGCCGTCGCGAATTCCTCGGGACCGGCCTGCGGGCCGAGGTCGACGGGGTCGCCGACCTGCAGACCCTCGCTGCGGGCCGCGTCGGCCGCCAGGACACCGAGCGCGGTGGAGTTCCCGACCACGGCGAGCCGGGGGCCTGCGGGCAGCGGCTGGTACCCGAACAGCAGCGCACAGTCGAACAGCTGCGAGATCGACCCGACCTGCACCACCCCGGCCTGCTCGAAGAGTGCACGCACGATCGAATCGTCCATCTCGCCGCCGCTGGCCGCCAGCGCGGGCGGGACGGCGTGCCGCCCACTCTTGACCGCGACGATCGGCTTGTTTCTGGCCACCCTCCGCGCGATGCGCGAGAACTTGCGGGGATTGCCGAAGCTCTCCAGATACAGCAGCACGACCTCGGTGGCCGGGTCCGAATCCCAGTACTGCAGCAGGTCGTTGCCGGAGACGTCGGCGCGGTTGCCTGCAGAGACGAACGCGGACAACCCGATTCGGCTCCGCGCGGCCTCGTCGAGGATGGCGATGCCGAGGGCGCCGGATTGGCAGAAGAATCCGACGTTGCCGGGGCTCGGCAGCACCGGCGCGAGGGTGGCGTTCAACGACACCTCTCGGTCGTTGTTGGCCACGCCGAGCGCGTTCGGACCGATCAGCCGCATCCCGTGTGCGCGGGCGGCGTGGACGAGGCGGCGCTCGGACTGCCGTCCGTCCATTCCGGTTTCACTGAATCCCGAGGACACGACGACGAGGGCCTTGACCCCCTTGTCCAGGCAGTCGTCGAGGACGGCGTTGATCGATTCGGCGGGGACGGCGACGACCGCGAGGTCCACCTCGTCGGGGATGTCCCGGACCGTCGGGTACGCCCGCACCCCGTGGACCGAACGGTGCTCGGCGTTGACCGGATACACCGGGCCGGTGAATCCGGCCCGCAGCAGGTTGGTCAGGACGGCGTTGCCGACCTTCGCCCGGTCGGTGGACGCGCCGATCACCGCGACCGAACGCGGACTGAGCACGTTGCGCATACTCCGCGCCTCGGCGGCCCGCTCGCGGGAATTGCGCACGGACACCATCGCTTCCGTGGGGTCGATCGCGAACTCGAGCCTGAGCACGCCGCCCTCGAAGCTGCGGCTCACCTGATATCCCGCCTCACGGAAGACGGTCACCATGTTCCGGTTCTCCGCGAGGACCTCGGCGACGAACATCGTCAGACCGCTCTCCGCGGCCGCCGCGGCCAGGTGCTCGAGCAGGATCGGCCCGAGTCCGCGGCCCTGGTGCGCGTCGGCGACGACGAATGCCACCTCCGCGGATTTGCCGTCCCCCTCGCCGGTGAGCCGCTCGTACCGGCCGACGGCGATGATCTCGTCCCCCAGCAGCACCACGAACGCGACCCGGTCGTGGTGGTCGACCGTGGTGAAATGAACGACGTCCCGTTGCGACATGGTCGGGTAGGGACCGAAATACCGTAGATAGCGGGTGCGTTCGGACAGCTTGGAGTGGAACGCAACGAGTTTGTCGGCGTCCTCGGGCACGATCGGCCGCAGCGCGACCGCCCCGCCGTCCGCCGCGAGCACGTCGGCGACCCAGTGCCGCGGGTAGTTGTGCGCGGGGTCGGGTTTCCCCGTCGCCCCGGCACTACCCGACGACTCAGTGCTGCCCGTCTCCGCGCCGCCCGACGACTCCGTGGCGCCGGTCGTTTCGCTGTCGTCCGCCTGCTCAGTCACGGGGATCCTCCGGGTCGAGTCCGAGTAGCGGGAAGCAGGCGCGGCGGGTGGCAATGACGGCGGAGTCGATCCGCGTCAGTGCGCGGTCGACCGACGGAATCCCGGTTTCCGGTGTGCCACCGGGACCGTCCCACGGCAGGTAGTCGACCTCCCCGCCGTCGCCCATGGTGTCCGGCAGGTCGACGCTGGGCGCGAGGGCGTGAGCCCGCTCCTGCCAGGCCTCGGGCACGGCACGGGCCGTGTCGATCTCCCGGTCGAGCGCCGCGGCGATCAGGTGGGTCCACGCACGCGGAACGACCCGGACGAGGCCGTAACCGCCGCCGCCGACGGCGAGCCAGCGCCCCTCGGCGTAGCGGTCGGCGAGGTCGCGCATCGCGAGGAACGCGGCCCGCTGGCCGTCTACGGTCAGCGCGAGGTCGGCCAGCGGGTCCTCCCGGTGGCTGTCGACACCGCACTGACTGATCACGATCTGCGGCCGGAACGCGGCGAGGGCACCCGGCACGACGGCGTGGAAACCACGCAGCCACAACGCGTCGACGGTGCCGGGCAGCACGGGCAGGTTGATCGCCGTGCCCTCCCCCGATCCCTCGCCGACTTCGCTCGACCACCCCGTGTTGGGCCAGAGGGTTGCCGGGTGCTGGTGCAGCGAGATCGTCAGGACCCGCGGGTCGTTCGCGAACGCGTGCTGGACGCCGTCACCGTGGTGTGCGTCGACGTCGATGTAGGCGATCCGGTCGAAACCGTTGTCCAGCAGCCAGGAAACGGCTATGGCGACATCGTTGTACACACAGAAGCCGGAGGCCCAGTCGGGCATGGCGTGATGCATGCCGCCGCCGATGCTGACGGCGCGGCGGGTGCGGCCCGCGGCGATCTCCTGCGCCGCGGCGAGGGATCCGCCGGCGAGGATCGCGCTCGCCTCGTGCATCTGGGGGAAAACGGGATTGTCCTCCGTGCCGAGCCCGTGCGGTGCCTCCGCGCCGAGCACACCGGACGTCGCGGAGTGACCGGCCTGTTTGACCGCTTCGATGTACGCGGGAGTGTGGATCCTCAACAGATCTGCGTCCGAGGCGGCGGCGGGCCGCAACAGTTCGACTCCCTCCAGAGTCCCGAGGCTGCGCGCGAGCGACATGGTCAGCTCGAGCCGCGTGGGATTCATCGGATGGTCCGCACTCCACCGATAACTGAGATAGTCCGGACTCCACACGACTGCACGGTTCGATACCAGTGCAGCCGAATCCTCCCCGGAACTGAACGACGCGGTCATGGACTCACGCTACTGGTCCCCCGTGGAGGGTGTCAGCAGACCCCGCCGGACCGGCACCGACGCGCGGCGGGGACGGACGGCGCCGGTGCCGGGCAATCACCGGTAGAATCAACCGAGACGAAGGGGTGTGAGTGTGAAGGATCTGGTCGACACCACGGAGATGTACCTCCGGACGATCTATGACTTGGAAGAAGAGGGCGTCGTCCCACTTCGAGCACGTATTGCCGAACGACTCGAGCAGAGCGGTCCGACGGTCAGCCAGACAGTCGCCCGGATGGAACGTGACGGCCTTCTCCTGGTCGCCGGTGACCGCCACCTGGAACTGACGGAGAAGGGCCGCGAGCTTGCGGTGTCCGTGATGCGGAAGCACCGCCTGGCCGAACGACTCCTCGTGGACGTCATCGGTCTCCGGTGGGAAGAGGTTCACGCGGAGGCGTGCCGGTGGGAGCACGTCATGAGCGAGGAAGTGGAGCGGCGCCTGGTGGAGGTGCTCAACAACCCCACCACCTCGCCGTACGGCAACCCGATTCCGGGACTGGCTCTGCTCGGGCTGGACCGCCCGGTCGACCCCCCGGAGACGCTCATCCGCCTCACGGACGTGCCGCCCGGCAAGCCGACTGCGGTCGTCGTCCGCCGTCTCGCCGAGCACGTCCAGTCGGATCCGGACGTCATCGGACAGTTGCGTGAGGCGGGCGTCGTTCCGGACGCGCGCGTCACCGTCGAGACCAAGCCCGGGTCGGTCACGATCACGGTGCCCGGCCACAGCGGGTTCGATCTGTCCGAGGAGATGGCGCACGCCGTCCAGGTGAAGCAGGTTCAGGGATAGTCGATGAAACTTCTGGTCACCGGCGGCGCCGGCTATGTCGGCAGCGTCTGCAGCACGGTCCTGCTCGAACGAGGACACGAGGTCGTCGTCATCGACGACCTGTCGACGGGTAATGCCGACGCGGTGCCGCTCGGTGCCGAGTTCATCGAGGGCGACGTCGCGGACGTGGCGGCGGAGGTGCTGGGCACGAGCGGCACTCCCCGGTTCGACGGGGTGCTGCACTTCGCCGCGCAGTCGCTCGTCGGCGAGTCGGTCCAGTACCCGGAAAAGTACTGGCGCGGCAACGTCGTCACCACGCTCGAACTCCTCGAGGCCATGCGGCACTCGGGGACGCAGAAACTCGTGTTCTCGTCGACGGCCGCGACGTACGGCGAACCGGAGCACTCGCCGATCACGGAGGCCGATCCGACGCGTCCCACCAACCCGTACGGGGCGACGAAGCTCGCGATCGACCATGCCATCACCTCGTACTCGGTGGCGCATTCGCTCGCGGCGACCAGCCTGCGGTATTTCAACGTCGCGGGAGCGTACAAGTCGGCCGGCGAGAACCGGGTCGTCGAAACGCATTTGATTCCTCTCGTGCTCCAGGTGGCGCTCGGCCAGCGGGAGAAGATCTCGATCTTCGGAACCGACTGGCCCACCCCGGACGGAACGGCGATCCGCGACTACATCCATGTGCTCGACCTCGCCGAGGCGCACGTGCTGGCCTTGGAGTCGTCGATCGAGGGCAGGCACCGCATCTACAATCTCGGTAGCGGCGCGGGTTTCAGTGTGCGCGAAGTCATCTCGGCGTGCGCGCGGGTCACCGGGCTCCCCATCGCGGTCGAGGACGCGCCGCGCCGGGCAGGCGATCCCGCAGTGCTCGTCGCGTCGAGTGATCGTGCGATCGCGGAACTCGGGTGGCGGCCGGAGCACACGGACCTCGACGAGATCGTCGCCGACGCCTGGACCTACCTGCAGGAGCTGGGCGACCGGTCGCACGCGGCACGTCGTTGACGCGGGCTCAGCCGGCGAGCGGCGGGGGCAGCACGACACCGACCGCGCTCGCGCGTTCGTAACCGACGTCGGCCAGTCCCCGCACCTCGGCCGGCCGCATTCCGCTGTGCAGTGCACCGTCCAGCAGGGTGGCCAGCCTGTGCCCCGGCTCCGAGTCCAGCGCGGCGGCCAATGCGATGCCGGCGAACGGCCCGTCCCCCCGCAGGTAGGCGCTGTAGCCGAGCAGCGCCGCCGGGTTCGCGCGTTCCGGGTCGGGAAGGTTGCGGGCCAGGAGAATCCACAGTTGCTCGGCATCGTCGGCGTACGGGCCCACGGCGAGTGCGAGCACGCTGTCCCGGACGGTGACGTTGTCCAGTGCGAGCGCGAGTTCCGCGTACTCCGGTGCGAGGAGCCTCTCACCGGACGACACCCGCGCCACGTGTGTCAGCACCAGTTCGAGCTCGAGTCGGTGGCAGCGATCCGGCATGGGCGACCGCTCGGCCAGTTGCCTTCGCAGAAGCGACGATGGGCGGCCACGTTCGATGAGGGCGGCAATCTGCATCCGTTCGAGCACCGGCCCCACCTCGATCGTGGCCTCCATCTCCTCGCGCGAGGCGCGGATGGGCTTGCCCTCGAGGACCCGCGCGAGCGCGACGCGGGACGACGCCGGATCGGACTGGACACCGTAATTGCCGCCGAAGAAGCTGAACCATGCACCGCCCGAAGCGATCTCCGCCGTGAGGAAGACGTCGAGAAGGTCGGTCGGCGTGAATTCGAGGAGCTCCTCGAATTCTTCGACGATCGCGGACAATTCGTCGAGGCAGAGCGCGGACGGGCCGGTGACACGGTCGTCGACGAGAACCAGGATCACCCCGCCGGCGCGGTCGCGCTCACAGACGGTGGCGAACTGGCCCAGCGCCGCGCACATCGTCGGGCTCGGCCCTCCGGCACCTCCGAGGACCAGGTCATGTCTCATGACGGCGCCGACCGACGAGTTGCGCTTCCCGGTCAGGCACACCGCCACGATCGACCGGGCCGGCCGGAATCCGAGCAGTGCGGGAATCGAGGCGAGGAGGTCGTCCGGAGCGGACAGCGTGACCGTGTGCTGCTGCGGGGGCGGTTCCCCGCCGGGATCGTCGGAGAAGCCGGAACCGTGGGGGAATGCGGGTGTCGTCATGCCCCAGACTCTGTCGGGTCGACGCCGCGGGGGCCGGCGGGCGAGCTGGGCAAACACAGAGGGCTGTGGATGGGCGACGGGTTGTGGACAACCCGGCCGCCGCGCCGGGCGGACGCGCCGTTCGTCCGAGAAGTCGTCGGAGCCCTGTGCTAGGGCCCGCTCAGCTGTTCTGCACCTTCTGCACGGCGGCGGTGAACACTTCGTCGAGCGCGACGGTGTCGGCCTTCGCATCGTCGAACGACATGAAGGTCGCGGACACCCGCACGTCGCCCACCTGCGCGATCAGCGTCACCATCGACTGGGTGACCTGTTCGCTCCCGGTGCCGGATTTGACTGTCCGCCGCAGCGCGAGGGTGTCGTCCGCCCGGACGGGAGGGGCCGGAGTGAT
Organism: Rhodococcus koreensis; assembly: GCF_900105905.1. Taxonomy (GTDB): domain Bacteria; phylum Actinomycetota; class Actinomycetes; order Mycobacteriales; family Mycobacteriaceae; genus Rhodococcus_F; species Rhodococcus_F koreensis. The sequence goes on from NZ_FNSV01000005.1 coordinate 1,247,956, forward strand.
CTCGGTGGTGACGGTGGACTCGGCCCCGTTGTCCGTCACGGTGACCTCACCGCACCTCTTCGTCTGTTCCGCCAGGTCGTCGAGGGGTGTATCGGTCCTGGCGAGCTCGACCGAGATCGTCGAGCGGCTCGCATTGTCGGTACCAACCGCCATGACCGTGCCGGTCGGTCCGTAGTCCTGTGCAGGCGGCGCACAGTCCGCGGGGTCGACCACCGCGCCCTGCGGAACCCCCGTCAGGTCGGGCGCCGCCATCGACACGGCCTGAGCGGGCAGGACGATCGCCTCGTAACGGGCGGGGAAGTCGGCCGGATCGACCAGCAGCTTCGACAGTCCCTTTCCGGACGGCGAACCCGCCGCGATGGTGGTGCTCGGCTGCGGTTCACCGGAGACGGTCGAGGCACACCCGGCGAGAATCGCCGCCGCGGCCAGCGCGACCACCGGGGCGACGGCCGTCCGTACCGCTGTGCGCCGAGATGTCACCGTCGTCCTCCCGTGTCGGATGTACCCTTTCCGCCACTCTGCCACGCCGGCACACCGACAGCGGGGAGGCTGCGGCTCAGGGGAGGCTGCGGCTCAGCTGCCGCGGGCGATCCATTCCTCCAGATGCGGGGCTTCGGTGCCGATGGTGGTGCCGTCGCCGTGCCCGGTGCGGACCGTCGTCGACGCCGGCAGCGCGAACAGGCGATCGCGAATGGATCCGATGATCGTCGGGAAGTCCGAGTAGGAGCGCCCGGTGGCTCCCGGACCGCCCGAGAACAGGGTGTCGCCGCTGAACAACTCCCCCGCCTCCGGCAGATACAGGCAGCAGGAACCGGGAGAATGCCCGGGCGTGTGGAGCACGCGGAGGTCGGTCCCGGCCACCGCGATCTCCTGCCCGTCCTCGATCGGCGTGTAGGCGACGGCGGGGTGCGTCTGCTGCCACAACACGTCGTCGGCCGCATGGAGGAAGAGCGGGGCGTCCAGTGCCGCGGACAGTTCGGGGGCCACGGTGACGTGGTCGTTGTGACCGTGGGTGCAGACGATCGCCCGGACGCGCCTGCCGCCGACGGCCGCGACGATCGGGGCGGCGGTATGAGCTGCGTCGATCACCACGACTTCGGCGTCGTCACCGACGATCCACACGTTGTTGTCGACGTCCCAGGTGCCACCGTCGAGGCTGAAGGTGCCGGAGGTGACCACTCGGTCGATGCGCACGCTCACGACTCGACCTTCGATCGCCGTATCGCTCGTACCCGTATCGCTCGTACCCGTGTCGACATCGCGCACCTCCAGGGTCGTCCGTCTCGGATCGTGCCGTTCCTCACATTGCCACAGACCGTGCGCGGGATCTCGCTGTGGGCGAACACCGGAGGCCGTCCGGCGGGAATTATCGGTCGCGCGTGGCGTGTTCCCCCAGAGCAGGGCCTCCGAGAGCAAAGTCCGACGTATCGATGCCGGAGACGATAGGGGACACTGGAGGCCAGGCACGAAGGAGAAGAGGTCTGTAATGGACGAACAGTCGAAGATGTACGAGCTGGAGTTCCCGGCACCGCAGCTGTCCTCCGCGGACGGGCAGGGACCCGTGCTGATCCATGGACTCGAGGGCTTCTCCGACGCAGGCCACGCCGTCAAACTCGCCACGACGCATCTCCGCGAGAGTCTCGAGAGCGAACTCGTCGCCTCCTTCGCGGTCGACGAGCTCGTGGACTACCGCTCCCGTCGGCCCACGATGACGTTCAAGGCCGATCACTTCTCGGACTACGACCAGCCCGAGCTGAACCTGTATGCGCTGAAGGACACGGCGGGTACCCCGTTCCTGCTGCTGGCCGGCATGGAGCCCGATCTGCGCTGGGAGCGGTTCACGACGGCGGTGCGCCTGCTGGCCGAGCAGCTCGGTGTGCGCCGGACCGTGGGCATCAACGCCATCCCGATGGCCATCCCGCACACCCGCCCGCTCGGTGTGACCGCACATTCCACCAACAAGGACCTGATCAAGGACCACCAGCGCTGGTCGGGTGAATTGCAGGTGCCGGGCAGCGCGTCCTCGCTGATCGAGTTGCGGATGGCGCAGCACGGGCACGAGTCGGTGGGATTCTCGGTTCACGTTCCCCACTACCTGGCTCAGACGGACTACCCGGGGGCGGCGGAAACCCTCCTCGAGAATGTGAGTGACGTCACCGACCTGGATCTGCCACTGGCCGCGCTCGGCGAGGCCGCCGCCCGCGTCCGCGAACAGGTCGACGAGCACATCGCAGGTAACGACGAGGTACAAACGGTCGTCCACGCCCTGGAACGTCAGTACGATGCCTACGTAACGGCTCAAGAACAGCAATCCACGCTCCTGGCCAGCGAGGAAGACCTGCCGAGTGGCGACGAACTCGGTGCGGAATTCGAGCGTTTCCTCGCCGAACAGGCGATGCAGGACGGCGAGAGCGGCAACTCCGAGGAGGAGGGGGGATCACCGGGCGGGGCCTGACCGGGTAGCGGTTTGTGCGGTCGCCCTCCCGGCACTGTGCGACCGCACGGTGCAGTTGTTCGGCCGGGACCGGTGCAATAGCGTCGAGACCAAGCCGATGATTGAGCTGTCAACATTCGGGAAGTGCACCTAGTTCAGGAGGCGACATGAGCGACAACCGCATTCGTAAGCTCAGGCCTGTTCCGAACGCCGAAACCCGCATGATGTTCCGCACCATCCACGGCTACCGTCGCGCGTTCCGCATGGCGGGCGAGGGTCCCGCGCTGCTGCTGATCCACGGCATCGGCGACAACTCGTCCACGTGGACCGAGATCATTCCGCATCTCGCCAAGAACTACACCGTCATCGCCCCCGACCTGCTGGGTCACGGACGCTCCGACAAGCCGCGGGCCGACTACTCGGTGGCGGCGTACGCCAACGGCATGCGCGACCTGCTGTCCACCCTGGGCATCGACAAGGTCACCGTCGTCGGTCACTCGCTGGGCGGCGGTGTCGCCATGCAGTTCTCCTACCAGTTCCCGCAGATGGTCGACCGCCTCGTCCTGGTGTCGGCAGGCGGCGTCACCAAGGACGTCCACCCGCTGCTGCGGCTCGCGTCCGTCCCGGTGGTCAACGAGGCGCTGAAGCTGCTGCGCATTCCCGGCGCGATGCCCACCGTGCGGCTGGTGGGGAACGTGCTGAGTCAGCTGAACGGCACGCGCCTGCGCCCCGGTGCGATGCTCCACGACACACCCGACCTGGTGCGGGTACTCGCGGAGCTGTACGACCCCACCGCGTACGAGGCGTACCTGCGCACCCTCCGCGCGGTCGTCGACTGGCGCGGGCAGGTCGTCACGATGCTCGACCGATGTTATCTGACCGAGAACCTCCCGGTGCAGCTCATCTGGGGTGATCAGGACGCCGTCATTCCGGTGAGCCACGCCCACCTCGCGCACGCGGCGATGCCCGGCTCCCACCTCGAGATCTTCCGCGGCGCAGGACATTTCCCGTTCCGCGACGACCCGATGCGGTTCCTGCGCACCATCGAGAAGTTCCTGTCCGGAACCCATCCCCTGCAGTTCGACGAGGCGAAGTGGCGGCAGATGCTCGTCACCGGCGTCGGTGAGAGCACCATCACCGGCAGCGCGTCCACCCGCATGGCGGTTCTCGACGCGATGGGATCGGACGAACGCAGCGCGACATAGGCCCGGCAGCGGCGCACGGCCGTCCGGCTAGCCTGTAGCAGTGCTTCTCTCCGACCTGCTCCCCGAGAACGCGGATTCCGATTCCGTTTTCGACGCCTTCACCTCCTGGACCGAAGAACGAGGACTGACGCTCTATCCCGCCCAGGAAGAATCCGTCATGGAGCTGGTGTCCGGGGCCAATGTGATCCTGGCGACGCCCACCGGATCCGGTAAGTCGATGGTGGCGGTCGGCGCCCACTTCTACGCCATGGCCACCGGCAAGCGCACGTTCTACACGGCCCCGATCAAAGCCCTTGTCAGCGAGAAGTTCTTCGCCCTGTGCGAGGTGTTCGGCGCCGAGAACGTCGGCATGATGACCGGCGACGCCGCCGTCAACTCGCGGGCACCGATCATCTGCGCGACCGCCGAGATCGTCGCGAACCTCGCGCTGCGCGAGGGCCCCGACTCCGACATCGGCCAGGTCGTGATGGACGAGTTCCACTTCTACTCCGAACCCGACCGCGGCTGGGCGTGGCAGGTCCCCCTCGTCGAACTCCCCCACGCCCAGTTCCTGCTCATGTCGGCCACCCTCGGGGAGGTCGACTTCTTCTCGTCCGACCTCACCCGCCGGACCGGGCGGCCCACCACCGTCGTGGCGGGCACCGAGCGTCCCGTTCCGCTGATGTTCTCGTACGCGACGACACCCGTGAGCGAGACGATCGAGGAACTGGTGACCACGAATCAGGCCCCGGTGTACGTCGTCCACTTCACCCAGGCCGCTGCCCTGGAACGCGCGCAGGCCCTGACGAGCGTCAACTTCTGTTCGCGCGAGGAGAAGGACGCCATCGCCGACGCCCTCGGCGGGTTCCGGTTCACCACCGGATTCGGCAAGACGCTCTCCCGTCTGGTCCGGCACGGCATCGGCGTCCACCACGCGGGCATGCTGCCGAAATACCGGCGCCTCATCGAGAAACTGGCGCAGGACGGTCTGCTGAAGGTCATCTGCGGCACCGACACGCTCGGTGTGGGGATCAACGTCCCCATCCGCACCGTGCTGCTGACCGGGCTGACCAAGTTCGACGGCACCCGCACGCGGCACCTGCGGGCCCGTGAGTTCCACCAGATCGCGGGACGTGCGGGACGCGCCGGCTACGACACCCTGGGCACCGTGGTGGTGCAGGCCCCCGAACACGAGGTCGAGAATCTGCGGGCGCTGGCCAAGGCGGGCGACGACCCGAAGAAACGCCGCAAGGTGCAGCGCAAGAAGGCGCCGGACGGATTCGTGTCGTGGGGCGAGGCCACGTTCGATCGCCTCGTCGCCGCATCGCCGGAACCGCTCGTGTCGAGGTTCTCCGTGTCGAACTCCATGCTGCTCAACGTCATCGCACGGCCGGGTAACTGCTTCGAGTCCATGCGGCACCTCCTCGAAGACAACCACGAGCCGCGGCCGGCGCAGCGCAAGCACATCCTCAAGGCGCTGTCGCTGTACCGGGGGCTGATCGACGCCGGTGTGGTGCAGCGACTCGACGAGCCCGACGCCGACGGCCGGATGGCCCGACTCACGATGGAACTCCAGCGGGATTTCGCACTCAACCAACCGCTGTCGCCGTTCGCGCTGGCGGCCCTCGAACTCCTCGACGTCGAATCCGATTCCTATGCACTGGATGTGGTGTCGGTGATCGAGTCGACCCTCGACGACCCCCGGCAGGTGCTCATGGCGCAGCAGCACTTCGCCCGCGGCGAGGCGGTCTCGCAGATGAAGGCCGACGGGATCGAATACGAGGAACGCATGGAGTTGCTCGAGGAGGTCACCTGGCCCAAGCCTCTCGCGGACCTGTTGTTCCCGGCGTTCGAGATGTACCGGGGTGGGCATCCGTGGATCACGGAGTTCGCGCTGTCGCCCAAGTCGGTCGTGCGGGACATGGTCGAGCGGGCCATGACGTTCGCCGAAATGGTCAGCCACTACGGTCTGGCCCGTTCGGAAGGCCTCGTGCTGCGGTATCTCGCGGACGCGTATCGCGCACTGCGCCAGACCGTTCCGACCGAGGCCCGGACGGAGGAACTCGACGACCTCATCGAGTGGCTGGGTGAGCTGATCCGTCAGGTCGATTCGAGCCTGCTCGACGAGTGGGAATCACTCACCGACCCCGGCGCCGAGGGCGACGACCAGCAGGTCGCGTTCGGCGCCGACGTGCCGCGCCCGATCTCCGCGAACACGCGGGCATTCCGGGTGATGGTGCGCAATGCCATGTTCCGGCGCATCGACCTCGCCTCGCGGCGGCGGTGGGCCGAGTTGGAGGGGCTGGACGACGGCATCGACGCCGAGGAGTGGGAGGACCAGCTCCAGCCGTACTTCGACGAATACGACTCGCTCGGCACCGGACCCTCGGCGCGCGGCCCCCAGCTGTTCCAGGTGGAGACCGCGCCCGAGCTGTGGCGGGTCCGGCAGGTCCTCGAGGACCCGCAGGGTGATCACGGGTGGGCGCTGACGGCGGTCGTGGACCTCCCCGAGTCCGACGCGGCCGGTGAAGTGATCTTCGACGAGCTCAGCATCGTCGAGGGATAGCGGTCACGAACGCGGCCGGCGGGGCTGATCACGCCGTGCCGCGTTCTTCTCCTTGATGCGGACGGTCTCCTTGCGGACCTCGGCCTGGGTGGCGCGCTCCTGCTGCAGCCATTCGGGGCGATCCGCCATGAGGGCGTCGATCTGCTCGGTGGTGAGCGCCTCGGTGATGCCGCCGCGCGCGAGGCCCGCGATGGACACCCCCAGCTTCGCCGCGACCACCGGACGCGGGTGCGGGCCGTTGCGGCGCAGCTCGAGCAGCCACTCCGGCGGATCGCTCTGCAGTGCGCCGAGCTCGTCGCGGGAGACGACACCCTCCTGGAACTCCGCGGGGGTGGCCTCGAGGTACACACCCAGCTTCTTCGCCGCGGTGGCGGGCTTCATAGTCTGAGGGCTCTTGTGCGACGTCATGGTGTCAAGAGTAACGAGCGTGTGCGGTGCCGTTGACCACGCCCGGTAGCCTGACGGAGTGACAGACGCGGATGCATCCCCTCCCTTCCGGCTCGCGTATGTCCCGGGCGTGACCCCCACCAAGTGGGTACGGATCTGGGCCGAACGGCTGCCCGACGTCCCCCTCACCCTCGTCCCCGTGTCCGCCTCGGACGCACCCGATCAGTTGCGTGGCCGGAGTGCGGACGTGGGCCTGGTGCGGCTGCCGATCGACCGGACCGGTCTCAGCGCCATCCCGCTGTACACCGAGATCCCGGTGGTCGTGGCACCGAAGGACCACGTCGTGGCGGCGGTGGACGAGGTGTCGATCGCGGATCTGGCCGACGAGCTCATCCAGCACCCCCTCGACGACGTCCTCGTGTGGGACCGGCTGCCGGGACTGCCTGCCGCGGACCGTCCGGCCACGACGGCCGACGCGATCGAACTGGTCGCCGCGGGGGTCGGGCTGCTGGTCGTCCCGCAGTCGCTCGCCCGGCTCCACCACCGCAAGGACCTCGTCTACCGGACGGTGTCGGACGGCCCGGAGTCGCGGATCGCGTTGTCGTGGCCCGAGGACGAGACCACCGAACTGGTGGAGGAGTTCATCGGCATCGTCCGGGGTCGCACCGTCAACAGCTCCCGGGGTCGCACCCCGGCGGCGGCCGAGCCGAGGAAGAAGCGTCCCGCCGCGGCGGCCGCACGACAGAAACCGGCCACGGGGACGCGGACGCCGCGCTCCGGCACCGGAGCCAAGGGCGGCAAGCCCAAAGGTGGCAAGAAGGGCAAACCGCGTCGGCGGTCCTGACACTCCCCGGCCGTCAGGCGGGGGTGCCCACCGGCGCCGTCTTCGTGAACAGGCGCGCGAGTTGCCCGTAGTCGTCCGCGCGGGCACTGGACGACCGGAACACGAGGCCGATCGTGCGACCGGGCGCGGGAGCGGCGAAGCGGGCCGTCGCGAGCGGACCCCGTCCGGTCTCCACCTGGACGGCGGATTCCGGCACCAGGGTCACGCCGAGTCCGCCGGCGACGCACTGCACCACCGTCGACAGCGACGTGGCGCGGGTGTCGCCCGCCACCGGATGCGCATCCACCGAACGGCACAGATCGAGGGTCTGGTCGCGCAGGCAGTGCCCCTCGTCGAGCAGCAGGAGAGGAAGCTCGTCCAGCATCGGCGGCGAGATGTCGGTGCGACCGGCCAGCGGGTGCCCCTTCGGGACGACCATCACGAAATCTTCTGTGTACAAGGGGATGTCGACGAGACCGCTGACACCGCTCGGCAGGGCCAGCACTGCGACGTCGAGTGAACCCACACGCAGCGCCTCGAGAAGTCGCGCCGTCTGGTCCTCGATGACCTGCGGCTCCAGTGCGGGCATCTCCTCGCGCAGCGCCGGCAGCAGCGCCGGCAGCACGTAGGGGGCGACGGTGGGAATGAGCCCGATCCGCAGGGGCCCTGCCAACCGGTCGCCGACACCCGCGGCCGTCGCGACGAAACCGTCCGCGGCCTCGAGGATCACCTTGGCCTGACCGAGGAGCCGCTCCCCCGCCGCGGTGACGAGGACGCGCCGGGTGCTGCGCTCGATGAGCTGCACACCGAGCCCGTTCTCCAGGGCGGCCAGCGACTGCGACAGTGTGGGTTGGCTCACACTCAATCGTGCTGCCGCCGTGCCGAAATGGCGGTACTCCGCGACTGCCACGAACGCACGCAGCTGCGACAGTGTGGGTTGATAACTCTGATCGGCCATGCCTATCAGCCTAATGCTTTCCATCGCCTCGGCCTTTTGGACGGGTTCCTGCACAATGCAGGAACCCCCGGAGCGATAGGGTGCGTCAATGCCCATCCACGTAGACGTCGTCCGGGTGTTCACCGACGACAAAGGACGCCACGGCAATCCGCTCGGCATCGTCGACTCCTCGGCCGTCCCGCCCGAGGACCGGCAGTCCGTCGCTCGCACACTCGGATACAGCGAGACGATCTTCGTCGACATCCCCGGGCCCGACGACGAGCACGCGCGCGCCCAGATCTTCACCCCCACCACCGAACTGCCCTTCGCCGGACATCCCACCGTCGGACTGTCCTGGTGGTTGCACGAGCGCGGTGCCGCGGTCACCACACTCGACGTCCCTGCGGGCCCCGTCACCACCCGGCGTTCCGGCGCGATCACCTGGGTGCGGGCCCGGCCCGAGTGGGCGCCGGAGTTCTCGCTGTACCCCATGGACAGCGTCCGCGAGGTCCAGGCCGCCGACCCGAAGAAGTTCGGGGCCGGGCACCACTACCTGTGGGCGTGGACCGACAAGGTCGAGCATTCGATCCGGTCGCGAATGTTCGCCCCCGACATGGGCATCACCGAGGACGAGGCCACCGGAGCCGCCGCCGTCCGGATCACCGCGCACCTGCGGCACGCCCTCCTGATCACCCAGGGCAAAGGGTCCGAACTGCGCACAACGTACGACCCCGCCGGCTGGATCGAGGTCGGCGGACGGGTACACCCCGAGAAGTCACGCACCCTCTGACGTCGGCCGCCTTCCCCGCCCCGCGGCGAGGTCGGCCTCGCTCAGGCTGACCTCGATCTCCCGGCCCAGCGTCACACCGGGAGCGAGCGGAAGCCGGTCGCCGCTCCAGAACTTGCCGGGGTCGTACCAGTTGGTGCGCCTGCGACCGCTGATCAGACCCATCTCCTCGTACGTCTGCGCGACCACCTCGGCGCAATAGGCGCTTTCGAGGCTCGCCGACTGCTCCCGGCGACGGCGCGACCCGGGCAGGCGCCCGCCGAACCACCGCGACGCGAGTTTCGCGGTGGACGGGAACGGCGTTCCGTCGAGCCGCGCGATCGCCCGCATCAACGCGTCCTCCTGCTGCGGCGTCGCGGGTTCGGCGAGCTGACGCAGCCATCCCCGCTGCCCGTACCGCGCACCCCACACCTGGACCGCGGCGCGCAGGTCGTGGAGTTGCACACCACGCTGGAAGCGGCCCGTCCACATGTCCTGCAACGAATGCCCGAGCTCGGCGTGCCACATCAGCGGCGGAAGGTCCTCGAGCACCACCGACATGCCGACGTGGTTGACCGGACTGTTCGTCAGCGTCTGGATGGCCCTGTCGGCCGGGGACTCTCCGCGGAAGATCCAGATGTCGCCGGTGCGGGTGACCTCGACCGCGGTGTCGAGGTCGATGGTGGAACGGTGTCGTCGTGCGTCCGTGTGCCGTGGCGCGTCCATGGGCCCTAGCCTAGAAGGATGCGACTGCATGGCAGGCAATGGTGGAAACTTCTCGGACTCGCCGGTGTGGTGGGTGTCGCCGCGACCGGGGTCGTCGCGGTCCGCGCGGATCGGCACCGCAAGGCGTACACGCCCGACGAGGTGCGGGCCCGTCTGCACGAGCGCTACACCCGCGCGTACGCCGCGCACGACGGGCAGCAGGAGATCGCGCTGGCGTCGCCGACGTGGCGGGACCGGGTCACCGGCGCCCTGCACCGCATCCGCAGGCGGGGCGCCGGCCAAGATCAGCCCAGCGCCCGGCGGAACCCGTCCGCGAGCTGAGCGACCTGATCGTCCGTCATCACGAACGACGGCGAGATCTGCATGGCGCCCTGACCGGCGGCGCGGCCCGAGATGCCGAACTCACGCAACGTGTTCACGAACGGGAGTGCCTCCGCAGGATCGGCCAACTGCACGGCCGCGACCGCACCGAGACCGCTGCGCACTTCTTCGACCCGCGGGTGGTCGGCGAGGGGCGCGAGGTGCTCGTGCAACGAGGACTCGAGCCGCTTCGACTCCGCCAGCAGGTTTTCGCGCTCGATGATGTCGAGGTTGGCGAGTGCGGCCGCGGCGGCACCCGCGTGCCCACCGTAGGTGTAGCCGTGCCGCCACCACACCCCGCCGGCGAAGAACGGCTCGGCCACCCGCGGGGCGATGAACACCGCACCCATCGGGACGTACCCGGACGTGAGACCCTTCGCCGTCGTCATCATGTCGGGCTGCAGATCGAATCGCGTCGACGCGAACCACTCGCCGCCGATTCGGCCGAATCCCGTCACCACTTCGTCGACCACGAACAGGATGTCGTGCTCGCGGCAGATGTCGCGGACCTCCGCGAGGTACCCCTCCGGCGGCAGGTACACGCCGCCCGCGCCGATGACGGGTTCGCAGAAGAACGCGGCGATCGTGTCGGCACCCACCTTCTCGATCAGCTCGAGCAGGCTCTTGGCGTCGTTCCAGGCGACTGTCGCGGCGTCGGCCATCAGCTCGCCGTAGCCCTCGCGGTTGACGGGAATACCCGCCAGCGCAGTGCCCGCGACGTGCATCCCGTGGTAGGCCTTCTGACGGCCGACCACGATCGTCTTGGCCGGCTTGCCCATTTCGTGCCAGTAGCGGCGGGCGAGTTTGGCCGCCGTGTCCACCGAATCCGAGCCACCCGAGGTGAGGAAGATCTTGCTGCCCGGCACCGGCGCGATGGTGGCGAGCCGATCGGCCAGGGTCGCGGTGGTCTCGGGAACGAAGTCACCGAAGTTCGAGAAGTGCGCCATCGTCCGCAACTGCTCCGCGACGGCGTCCGCGATCTCCGCACGCCCGTGCCCGACGTTGGTGAACCACAGACCCGCAGTCGCATCGAGGTAGCGGTTGCCACGGTTGTCCCAGATGTACGCGCCCTCGCCGCGAGACACCACGAAGGCGCCCTTCTGTTCCACCGCGCCCATATCCGCGAATCCGTGCCACAGTGCCGACGCCATGCTCATCCCTTCGTGAAACCCCACCCCAGGCGACTATGCCACGGCGCCCCGGCTCGGATCCGGCCGCGTCACTTCTGCACGAGTGCGGTGGGGTGCGCTTCCGTGTCGACACCCGGTATCCCACGACCGCGGATGGACGCGCCGGCCGTCTCGGCCACGAAGTACAGCGCGACGAGACCGATCCCGCACGCGGCCATCATGTAGAACGCCGGCATCAGCGAGTTGCCCGTCCATTCGATGAGCAGTTCGTTGACCGCCGGGGCAGTGCCACCGAACAACGACGTCGACACGTTGTACGCGATGGCGAAACCCGCAAACCGCACGTGTGTCGGGAACATCGCCGGGAAGGTCGCCGAGATCGTGGACAGCTGCAGCACGTACAGCAACCCGAGAACCGCGAACGCCAGGATCGCCCATCCGAAACCCTGACGCATCAGCAGATACATCGGGACGGCGAACACGATCAATCCCACGAGTGAGCCGTACCATAACGGTTTTCGGCCCACCCGGTCCGACAACCCGCCCGCGAACGGAATGACGGCCATCATCACGAGTTGCCCCACGATGAACAACGTCAGCGATGCGGTGGACGACAGGCCGATCTGCGTTTCCAGATAGGTCGGCATGTAGCTCAGCAGGGTGTAGTTGGTGACGTTCAACGCGATGACGAGTCCGCCGAGCAGCAGCAACGGCTTCCAGTACTCGGTGATCAGGTCCTTGAACTCGTGGGTCGTCCCCGACTCCACCGCGCCTTCCGCGTCCAGTTCCCGGAAGACGGGTGTCTCCTCGAGCTTGGTCCGCAGGTAGAGGCCGATCAGGCCCATCGGCCCGGCGATCAGGAACGGGATACGCCAGCCCCAGGTGGACATGAACGGATCGCTGGAGAACAACTCCACCGCCAGAACCACGATCGCGCCGAGCGCGTACCCGCCGAGGGTGCCGAACTCGAGGAAACTTCCGCAGAAGCCGCGCTTGCGGTCCGGCGAGTACTCGGCCATGAACGTTGCCGCGCCGCCGTATTCGCCGCCGGTCGAGAAGCCCTGGATCATGCGCAGCAGCACCAGCAGCAGCGGCGCCCAGAAACCGATGACGTCGTAGCTCGGCACGAGGCCGACGCAGAACGTCGCACCCGCCATCAGGATGATCGTCAGAGCGAGGACCTGGCGACGGCCGAGCCGGTCACCCAGCGGACCCCACACGAGACCGCCGAGCGGTCGCACGACGAACGACACCGCGAACACGAGCAGCGCGTAGAGGGTGGCCGAACCGGTGTCGCCGGGGAAGAACGCGGCCGAGATGTACGACACCGTGAACGCGTACACACCGTAGTCGAACCATTCGGTGGCGTTTCCCATCGCCGACGCCGCGATCGCGCGTCGGAGAACACCTGGTGGGAGCGTTTCCTGCTCGGCTGACGCATCCGCAGATGCCATAGATCCCGCCTCCTGAGGCCGGTGTTCGCGTGCCCTCATTGTGTCCCGAGTGACACGTGTTGTCGTCGCTTTGCTGTTTACACGGACACCGAGTACCCGCCCGGGACGGTGTTCAGTCGCCGATGCGCGGGTAACCGCAACCCATGACCAGCCGAATCATCGCCATTACCGTCGACTGCCGGGACTCGGAATCACTGGCACGATTCTGGTGCGAGGCCCTGGGCTACCCGTCGACCCGCCGGTGGATGGACGCATACGGCCGCGAGTACGTCGAAGCGAGCGCACCGGGGTCGACGTCACTGCTCTTCCAGCCCGTCGACGACCGGAAGTCCGGGAAGAACCGCCTGCACCTCGACATCGCACCGTCGTCCGGATCCCGCGACGACGAGGTGCGGCGGCTGCTCTCCCTCGGCGCCCACCGCCTGAGCGACGACCCGAACGTTCCCTGGGTGGTCCTCGCCGACCCGGAGGGCAACGAATTCTGCGTGTTACCGGAACGTGGGGCCGACGACGGGACGACCGCGTAGCCCCCGCCACCAGGCGGCAGGCCCGCCGTGGGCGAGCCAGTGCCGCACGTGGTCCACGTAGTCCGTGGCCACCCGCACCCACTCGCTCCAGGCACTCGGTGTGGGCAGGGTTTCGACGGAACGGATCAGGAGACGATCGATCGCGTCCGTGACCAGCTGCGCCCGCTCCAGCTGCACCATGTGTCCCGCACCGGGCACCTTCACCAGTTCCGCGTCCGGCAGATGCCCGGCGATGGCCTTCGAATACCGGAACGGGGTCAGCAGGTCGCGGTCGCCGCACACGACGAGCGTCTCGATCGGTGCCAGCAACGGCACCGCCGCCGTCTCGTCGTGGTTCTTGAACGACGGCAGGAAGTCGACGAGCGTCTTGAGCGAGGTGTCGTTGATCATCTGCTCGGAGTGCCACATGATCGCCGGGCTGATGCTGCGGTCACCGAACGACGCCGACCTCAGGATCGGCGCCAGCACCCGCTTGCTCGCGCCGCGACCGCTCTGGACCACCCGGGGCAGGTGACGGGCCGCGGTGCTGAAACCGGCGACGACGGGCGTGTTGAGGGTGCGCGCGAGCCCCACGTCACCCAGCTTCTCCGCCGCGGTGGCGATCAGCCCCACCCCGACGATGCGAGATCCGATCAGATCGGGATTCCGGCCGACGTACGAGAGGACGGCCATGCCGCCCATCGAGTGGCCGACCAGCACGATCGGCCCCTCCGGCACCAGCGCCCGGATCACGGCGTCGACGTCCTGCGCGAGATGCGGGATCGTGCACGTGTCCCGCCGCGGCACCCCGGAGTTGCCGTGGCCGCGCAGATCGAAGAACACCATGCGGATCGTCGAGCCCCACGTCTCCTCGAGCTGAACCCGCTGGAAGTGCCAGCCGGTCATCCGGTTGCAGAACCCATGGACGAACACCACGGTCAGCGGGGCGAACGCTGGACCCACCTCGCGCACCGCGAGGGGGACCCCGTCGTCGGCGGCGACGACACTGCCGCGGTCGCGGGTGAGCAGGTCGAAGGTCTCCCCTGCGAACTCGTCGAACATAGTCTCCCAGCCGTTGCCGAAGTCACGGATGATCGCGTGGACGCCTGTCGTGTGGAGGATAGCGCGGCCCGCGAATCGGCTGCGCGAGGCTTCGCCGCTACCGGTCCTCGCCGTACCGGCGGCGCGCACCGAGACGGCCCACCGCGTTCACGGCGAGCGCCATCAACGCCATGGCCAGCAGCAACACGACCGCGGTGACGGCCAGCTGGACGTACCCCTGGTTCCGGGGGTCCAGGAACGGATACGGGTACCAGTCGACGATCGGGCCGCGGATCAGGGAGTACGCGCCGTACACGGCCGGGAAGATCAGCCAGCCGAGGCTCTGGGCGTCGGAGATCCGCACCCGGGACGGGGCGAGCACCCAGTCGAGCAGCAGGACGAGCGGCAGCAGCCGGTGCAGGGCCGTGTTGATCCAGCCGTCCTGCAGCATGACGTCGATGTTCGCCAGCAGCACCGCATACACGATTCCGGTGATGACCATGTACAGCGTCGTCGCACCGCGGAACAGCTGCCAGCGCCGCGACTGCGGATCCCGGATCGCGCCGATCAGCAGGACGACGACAGCGAGGATGTTGCTCTCGATGGTGAAATAGCTGAGGTAGTCGGCCGTCGAGAAGTCGTCGCTGCCGACGTTGCGGAGCGGAATCCACAGCAACGCGACCAGCCCGTAGGCGGCGAACCCCGCCCGCAGAACCCGAACGATCCCCTGACCTCGCAGCTCCGTGACGACGGCGGCGTCCATCCGCCGATATTCGCACACGGGCGGGCGCGGCACAGGGCGATCCACCGGGTTGGCTAGGCTGGGGTCCAGCATGTCCACCACAGCACCCAGCCGGCAGGAACTGAAGAACAGCCTCGGCGAACTCACTCTGCGCGACGAACACCGGCTCCGCCGGCGACTCGACCGTGCCCGCACGCCCGACGCCCTCGCCTCCCTGTCCGACGAGATCGACGCCGCGCGCGGCCGCGTCACCCGAAGACTCGACAGCGTCCCCGCCATCGAGTACCCCGACGCACTGCCGGTGAGCCGGCGCCGCGACGACATCGCGAAGGCGATCGCCGAGAATCAGGTCGTCATCGTGGCCGGTGAGACGGGATCCGGCAAGACGACGCAGATCCCGAAGATCTGCCTCGAACTCGGCCGCGGCGTCCGCGGTCTCATCGGACACACCCAGCCCCGCCGTCTGGCGGCGCGGACGGTCGCCGAGCGCATCGCCGAGGAACTCCACAGCGAACTCGGTGAGACCGTCGGCTACACCGTGCGATTCACCGACCAGGTGTCGGACGGCACGCTGGTGAAGCTGATGACCGACGGAATCCTGCTCGCCGAGATCCAGCGCGACCGGATGCTTCGCCGGTACGACACCCTCATCATCGACGAGGCGCACGAACGCAGCCTCAACATCGACTTCATCCTCGGATACCTGCGCCAGCTCCTCCCCCGCAGGCCCGATCTGAAAGTGATCATCACCTCGGCGACGATCGACCCGGAACGCTTCGCGGAACACTTCGCCGCCGACGGCGTGCCCGCGCCGATCGTCGAGGTGTCCGGGCGCACGTTCCCCGTCGAGATGCGGTACCGCCCGCTCACGGTGGAAGTCGGCGAGCAGACATTCGACCGCGACCCCGTCGACGCGGTGTGCGAGGCCGTCGAAGAGCTCTCCGGCGAGGGCGACGGCGACATCCTCGTCTTCCTCTCCGGCGAACGGGAGATCCGCGACACCGCCGACGCCCTCCGCGACCGCAGACTGCGCGGCACCGAGATCGTGCCTCTGTACGCGCGACTGTCGGCAGCGGAGCAGCACAAGGTGTTCACCCCCCACACCGGGCGGCGGGTCGTGCTGTCGACGAACGTCGCCGAAACGTCGCTCACCGTGCCCGGTATCCGGTACGTCGTCGACCCGGGCACCGCCCGCATCTCCCGCTACTCGGTGCGCACCAAGGTGCAACGCCTGCCGATCGAACCTATCTCGCAGGCCTCCGCCCGCCAGCGTTCCGGTCGTTGCGGCCGTGTCGCCGAAGGCATCTGCATCCGCCTCTACTCCGAGGAGGACTTCGAGTCGAGGCCCGCGTTCACCGAGCCGGAGATCCTGCGCACCAACCTCGCGTCCGTCATCCTGCAGATGACGGCGCTCGGACTCGGCGACGTCGCCGCGTTCCCGTTCGTGCAGCCGCCGGACCCGCGGGCCGTCCGCGACGGCATCGGCCTGCTCGAGGAACTCGGCGCGATCGAACGGAAAGCCCAGAACGAGCAGCCCGTCCTCACCCCGGTCGGACGGGAACTCGCGCAGATCCCCGTCGATCCGCGCATGGCCCGGATGCTCGTCGAGGCGCACCGCAACGGCTGCCTGTCCGAGGTGCTCGTCATCGTCGCAGCACTCTCCATCCAGGACGTGCGCGAACGTCCCGCCGAGTTCCAGCAGGCGGCCGACGAGAAGCACGCCCGGTTCGCCGTGGAGAATTCCGACTTCCTCGCCTTCCTCGAACTGTGGAAGTACCTGCGCGAGCAGCGGAACGAGTTGTCGTCCAACCAGTTCCGCAAGATGTGCCGAAACGAGTTCCTGCACTGGCTGCGCATCCGCGAATGGCAGGACCTGCACGGTCAACTCCGCCAGATCACCCGGGGACTCGGCTGGGAGACCACCGGCACCCCGGCAGGCGAGGCGGCCATCCACCAGTCGCTCCTCGCCGGTCTGCTGTCACACATCGGGCTGCGCGAGGGTGACAAACGGGACTTCCTCGGGGCACGCGGAAGCCGATTCGCGGTCTTCCCCGGCTCGAGCCTGTTCAAGAAGCCACCGCGATGGGTGATGGCCGCCGAACTGGTCGAGACGTCCCGGCTGTGGGCGCGGATGTCGGCCAGGATCGAACCCGAATGGGCCGAGAAGCTGGCGCCGCACCTCGTGAAACGCACCTACTCCGAACCGCACTGGTCGTCGAAACGCGGCGCCGCCATGGCCTACGAACGCGTGACGCTGTACGGGATCCCCCTCGTCGCCGGCCGTGCGGTCACCTACAGCACCATCGACCCCGAGACGTCCCGGGACCTGTTCATCCGCCATGCCCTGGTGCAGGGCGAATGGCAGACCCAGCACAAGTTCTTCCACGCCAACCGCGCACTCCTGGAAGACGTCGAGGAACTCGAGCACCGCGCCCGCAGGCGCGACATCCTCGTCGACGACGACACGCTCTACGACTTCTACGACCAGCGCGTCGGCCCGGAGGCGGTCTCCGCCCGGCATTTCGACTCCTGGTGGAAAGTCGCCCGCCGCAAGAATCCGGACCTGCTCACGTTCACCCAGTCGACGGTCGTCAACGCCGATTCGGCCGCGGTACTCGGCGGCGAATACCCCGACGCCTGGCGTCAGGGCGACATGCAGGTCCCGCTCACCTACCAGTTCGAACCCGGCAACGAAGACGACGGCGTCACCGCCCGCATCCCGATCGCCCTGCTCGCGGGACTGCGCGCCGTCGGCTTCGACTGGCTGGTCCCCGGCATGCGTGTCGAACTGGTCACCGCACTGATCAAGACTCTCCCGAAGACCCTTCGCCGACAGGTGGTTCCGGCACCCGACTTCGCTGCCGCCGCACTGGCCGCGGTGAAACCGCGCTCCGAACCGCTCACCACGGCGATGGCACGAGAACTGTCGCGGCTCGGTGCCTGCCGCATCGACCCCAAGGATTTCGACGTCACCGCCCTCCCCGACCACCTGCGCATGACGTTCGTCGCCGTGGACGAGAAAGGTGCCGTCCTCGGGCGGAACAAGGACCTCGTGTCGCTGCGCAAGTCGCTCGCACCCCGTGTCCAGGTGGAAGTGGCGAAGGCGGCGTCGAACTCGGAGCGGCCCCCCGCACTCACGTGGACCCCCGCGACCCTCGGTTCCCTCGAGGCCACCGTCACGCGCGAACTCGGCGGTCAGAAGGTCACCGGCTACCCCGCGCTGGTCCCGGAGGGTGACGGTGTCGCCGTCCGCGTCCTCAGCACCGCCGCCGCCCAGCGAGCCGCGATGCGCGACGGAACGCGACGACTGCTGCTGGCCGCCGTTCCCACCCAGGCGAAGACGGTGACATCCGGTCTGGGCAACGCGCAGCGGCTGGCGCTCGGGCAGAACCCCGACGGCAGCCTCGACGCCCTGATCGACGACTGCCGCACCGCCGCCGCGAATCAGTTGATCGCCGCACACGGCACCCCGGTGCGCACGCCGCAGGAATTCGACGCCCTCGTCGCGAAGGCACGCGCGGAGATGGCCCGGAACGTGGCGGTACTCGTGCGACTCGTGTCGCCGGTGCTCGAAGCGGACCACCGGCTCGCCGTCGTGCTGGAACGCGCCACCGGCGAGGCCGCCGACGACGTGCGGGAACAACGGCAGTCGCTGCTGTTTCCCGGATTCGTCGCCGACATCGGCGCCACCCGTCTCCGCGAACTGCCCCGTTACCTCGCTGCCGCGGTCGCACGACTGGAAGCCCTGCCCGGGAGCGCACCGCGCGACCAGAAGGGGATGGATGCCCTCGACCGGGTGTACGCCGGATACGAACGGATGCTCGCCGGCCTGCCGGAAGAACGGCAGCACTCACCCGAGGTCGACGCGATTCACTGGATGATCGAGGAACTGCGCGTCAGCCTGTTCGCTCAAACACTCGGAACCCCGGTCCCGGTCTCCGAGAAGCGGGTACTGAGCGCCATGCAGAAGGTGCGCTGACGCGCAGGGCAATGCAAGAAATGCGCGGACGCGCAGGCTCAGGCGTCGTCGCGGGATTCGCGGTGTTCGCGTAGCTCTTTGATTTCGCGCGCGAAGTCCTCTGCTGAGCTGAACGACCGGTACACGGACGCGAACCGCAGGTACGCAACCTCGTCGAGGTCACGAAGGGGACCGAGGATGGCGAGGCCCACCTCGTTGCTCGGGATCTCCGCGGAACCCGATGCGCGGACCGCGTCCTCGACCTGCTGGGCAAGGAGATTCAGTGCGTCGTTGTCGACCTGCCGGCCCTGGCAGGCACGGCGGACACCCCGCACCACCTTCTCCCTGCTGAACGGTTCGGTGACCCCACTGCGCTTGACCACCGACAGGACGGCGGTCTCGACGGTGGTGAACCGTCGACCACACTCCGGGCACGAACGGCGGCGGCGGATGGCCTGTCCCTCGTCGGCTTCGCGCGAATCGACCACACGTGAATCGGGGTGCCGGCAGAACGGGCAGTGCATGGCGATTCCTTCGTCGTAGCCGTCGTGGCCGCAACTGTTCGCCTCCCCCGATGGCGAACCGACGAAAACGGATTCACGCAGCGGATGCACGATCTCGACGCGACCACACGCGGTGGTGGGACTGACAGCCTCCGAGACTACTCGGCCGCCCGGCGGGACAGTCATGCAGAGCCACCCCCGTCACCGGGTCGCGGAGGACGGGACGATCAGACTCTGGCCCGGATGCAACGCCGAATTGGACATGGCATTGAGCTCCATGATCCGCTCGACCACCTGTGCTGCCGGCATTTCCGGCGCGATCCGCGCAGCGACCGCGGCCAGGCTCTCGCCCTGCTGCACCTGCACGACCTCCGTGGCCGCCGAATTGCTCACACTGCCGCCGGTGGCCAGCTGCGCCACCCCGGCGAGCCCGCACAACACACCGGCGGTGATCACGACACCAGCGAGCACCGTCCGCCAGCCGACGTCGTTCGCCCCGCGTTCGTGGTCGGCGCGGGAGACGCCGATGTGGGTGGGCCGGTACGCGACGGCGCCGGACGACGGACGTCGCAACTCCCCGTCGGTGCGCCGGCGACGCGGTTCGGTGCGGTACGACCGTGCGGCGCCGGAACGGACGACACCCCGCTCGAGTGCCTGCCGGTTCAGCACTGCCTGCCGATGGAGAACTGCGTTGCTCATCGGTACCTCCGCTGCTCGTATCCGTGTCGGACTATTGATGCCGGGCTCTTGATGCCGGACTCTTGATGTCGAGAACTGCTGTCGAAAACTGAGGTCGAGAACCGTTGCCGTACCCGCTGCCGAACCGGTGGGTACCGGATCCGGACCGGTGTTCGATCACGCGTTCGAAAGAACACATGTTCGATTTCTACCACGACCCTCCGACAAAGTCTCTACTTCTCGCGACACATGTCGAACAGATGTTTGAAACTCTGGGGAAAGCGGGATAGATTCGTGTCACGCGGCACAGCAGTCACATGCGACCCATACCGAGAAGATCGACACACAGACGGAGGCACCTCGCCATGAAGGACGACAGCTCGACCGACGGTTCGACTCCACGTGTGAGCGGTGGCTCCGCCGCCGGGTTGACCGACCGGCAGCGCCGCGTCCTCGAGGTGATCCGCACGTCCGTCAACGAGCGCGGTTACCCGCCGAGCATCCGCGAGATCGGCGACGCCGTGGGGCTCACCTCCACGTCGTCCGTCGCCCATCAGCTGCGGACGCTGGAGCGGAAGGGTTTCCTCCGCCGGGATCCGAACCGTCCGCGCGCCGTCGACGTGCGCGGTCTCGACGAGGTCGCGGCGGGCGTCGCCGCGAACGCCGGGACCACTGTCGAGTTGGCAGCGGTCAAGTCCGGTACCGACGGCACACCCCTGCCGGAGCCCACGTTCGTCCCGGTCCTCGGCCGGATCGCCGCCGGTGGCCCGATTCTCGCCGAGGAAGCCGTCGAAGACGTCTTCCCGCTCCCCCGTGAACTCGTGGGCCAGGGTTCGCTGTTCCTGCTCAAGGTCGTCGGCGAATCGATGATCGACGCCGCGATCTGCGACGGCGACTGGGTGGTGGTCCGGCAGCAGAACGTGGCGGACAACGGGGACATCGTGGCAGCGATGATCGACGGCGAAGCCACCGTCAAGACGTTCAAGCGCACCGACAACGAGGTGTGGCTGATGCCGCACAACCCGCTGTTCGATCCGATCCCCGGCAACGATGCGGCCATTCTGGGCAAGGTCGTCACCGTCATGCGCAAGATCTAGTCACTGCCGGCGGCAGACACGAGTGGGGCCCCACGGCGATCGCCGTGGAGCCCCACTCGCATCCACCCCGGTACGGCCGGAGGCCGGAGTTCGTTGCAGATACGCAGGTCGTGCCTCGTCAGAGATTGAGTCCGCGACCGATGATTTCCTTCATGATCTCGGTGGTCCCGCCATAGATGGTCTGGACACGAGAATCCATGTACGCCTTCGCGATCGGATACTCCTTCATGTACCCGTAGCCGCCGTGCAGCTGCAGACACCGGTCGATCAGCCGGACCTGCGCCTCGGTGGTCCACCACTTGGCCATCGCCGCTTCCTGCACCGACAGCTTCTCGTCGTTGAGCAGTTCGATGAACTTGTCGACGAGGACCCGGACGGCCGTCGCCTCCGTGGCGAGTTCGGCGAGTACGAAGCGCGTGTTCTGGAAGCTGCCGATCGACTTTCCGAAGGCCTTCCGGTCGCGGCAGTACTGGATCGTCATGTCCAGCGCCGATTCCATTGCGGCGGCGGCCACCACGGCGATCGACAACCGCTCCTGCGGGAGGTTCTTCATCAGGTAGAGGAAGCCCATGCCTTCCTCACCGAGGAGGTTGGTGGCGGGGACGCGTACGTCGGTGAAGCTCAACTCCGCGGTGTCCTGTGCCTTCATCCCGATCTTGTCGAGGTTGCGGCCGCGTTCGAAGCCCGGCATGTCCCGTTCGACCACCAGGAGGCTGAATCCCTGCGCTCCCTTGTCGGGATCGGTACATGCGACGACGATCACGAGGTCGGCGTTGATGCCGTTGGTGATGAAGGTCTTGGAACCGTTGAGAACCCAGTCGTTGCCGTCGCGTACGGCGCGCGTCTTGATGCCCTGCAGGTCGCTGCCGGTCCCCGGTTCGGTCATCGCGATCGCCGTGATCAGCTCACCCGACGCGAAGCCGGGCAGCCACCGCCGCTTCTGCTCGTCGTTGCTCAGTTCGAGCAGGTACGGTGCGACGACGTCGTTGTGCAGGGTGAAGCCGATGCCGCTGTACCCGCCACGTGTCGTCTCCTCGGTGATGATCGCGTTGTACCGGAAGTCGCGCACGCCGCCGCCGCCGAATTCCTCCGGCACGGCCATGCCGAGGAAGCCCTGCTTTCCGGCCTCCACCCACAGGCTGCGGTCGACGATGTTCTGCTCTTCCCACTTGGCGTGGTTCGGCTCGGCGTGCTGTGCGAGAAACTTGCGGTACGACTCCCGGAACAGTTCGTGCTCCGGTTCGAACAGGGTGCGCTCCACGCCGACTCCTCGTATCAACTGTCTGTTACGTCTCGTTCGAGATACGTCTGGTTCGACGGTAGAGGCGAGGAAGTACGGGGTGAATGACCCAGGTGATCGGGATTCGTGACCCATCCGGTCACCGGTGTCAGCGCTTGCGGAACCCCGCGAGCCAGCGCATCACCGGGTAGGCGACGAGGATGCCCACCGAACCCCACGCAATGCCGCCGAGTTCCACCGATCCGATCGTCAAAGTCAGGTCGCCGATGCCGGCGACGAGCGCGGCGGCGACCACGGTGAGATTCACGGGGTCGGTGAAGTCGACCTCGGCGTCCATCCAGATGCGCACACCGAGGACGCCGATCAGTCCGTACAGCACGAGAGTGGCGCCGCCGATGACACCGTTAGGCACGGTGAACACGAGGGCTCCGAACTTCGGTGAGAACGCGAGAACCACGGCCGTGGCGGCCGCGACCCAGTAGGCAGCGGTGGAGTACACCCGCGTCGCGGCCATCACGCCGATGTTCTCGGCGTAGGTGGTGGTGCCGGACCCGCCACCGAACCCGGCGAGGGTGGTGGCCAGTCCGTCCGCGACGAGCGCATTGCCGGCGACGTCGTCGAGGGACCGACCCGTCATGGCCGACACCGCCTTGACGTGGCCGACGTTCTCGGCGATCAGGACGATCACCACCGGCAGGGTCAGCGCGATCACGGACCATTCGAACGTCGGTCCCCGCAGTTCGGGCACACCGAACCAGGCCGCGTCCCGCAGTGCCGTCACCCGCTCCTCCGCGAGACCGCCGATCACGGCGGCGAACACCCAGCCGACGACGACGCCGACGAGGATGCCGAGGCGGCCCAGCAACCCCGGGCCGAGGACGGTCACGAGCAGGATCGCGAGCAGGGTGACCCCGGCGATCAGTGGTTGTGACTCGAACGAATCCACCGCGGTGGGTGCGAGATTGAGCCCGATCAGCGCCACCACGGCGCCGGTGACGACCGGCGGCATCACCGCGTCGATGACCCGCGACCCGGCCAGTTTCACCGCGACACCGATGACGAGCAGCAGCAGACCTGCGGCCGCGACACCGCCGAGTTGCGCTGCGGGACCGGAACTCTGCGACGCCGTCAGCGGCGCGATGAATGCGAACGACGACCCCAGGTAGCTGGGGATGCGTCCGCGTGTGATGAGCAGGAACAGGGCCGTCCCGATACCCGAGAACAGCAGGGTCGTGGTGACCGGGAACCCGGTGATCGTCGGCACCAGGAGGGTGGCGCCGAACATCGCGATGACGTGCTGCATCCCGATTCCGACTGTGCGCGGCCAGGTGAGGCGCTCGCCGGGAGCGACCACCTCGCCCTCGCTGATCCGCCTGCCGTCGCCGTGCAGCGTCCACCCGAACGCGCGCGTGGTAGCGGACGGGCCGTCAGAGCCGCCGACCGGACCGTCGGGGGCGTCTGTTTCTCTTTTCGTCACAGTTCGCCAATAGTAGGCACGATCTGGGAGTTTCGCGCCGCCGGGACCGGATCCACCGATTCGGCGACATTCACCCCGCGCGCTCGATTGCCTACTCGTTCGCTCCACGGCAACAGTCGTGCGTAAACCGACAAGACACCGACGTTCCGATCGACGCATGATGAGTGACGTCGCTCACACAGCGGTGGCCGATTCGAGTGGCCGCCCGCCGGATCCCAGCGATACTGCGCGATGCCGCGCTGCTGCGTACTCGACCCACAGGAGACGAACATCATGGCCATTGACTTCACGTTGACCCCACAGCAGCGTGAGCTCCAACTCTCGGCCCGCGATTTCGCCGGTAAGGCATTGGCAGACGTCGGCAAGACGATTCGCCATCTGCCCACGGCCGAAGAGAGATTCCTCGCCACCCGCCCTGCCTACGAAGACGTTGTCGCACAGGGGTGGCTTCGCAAGGTTACCCTCTCCGCCCGCGGGCGGAGAGGGTAACGGGATGGTCGACCTGGCGTTGATCGCCGAGGAGTTCTACGCAGTCGATGCGAACGTGTCGCTGACGCTGTTCGCCTCACTACTCGGGCTGCTCCCCGTCCTCAACGCCGGCAGCCCCGACCAAGTCCAGCAGACATTGCGCCCCTTCCTGTCCGGCACCGGCGCCCCGCTCGCCGCCTTCTGCCACAGCGAGCCGGGCGGGATCGCCAACTTCGACGAACCTGTGCCGGCTGAAGGGACCCGCACCACCGCGGTACTCGACGGCGATCAGTGGGTGATCAACGGCGCGAAGCAATGGATCAGCAGCGCAACCGGCTGGGACTCGAAGGGCGCGGACATTCTCACGGTGGTGTGCCGCACCGATCCAAATCCCCAGACCCGAGCGGCCGCCGACCACTCGCTGTCCGTCCTTCTCGTGCCTACACCCGACCATGGCTTCGTATCCGACGAGAACTTCGAGACGATGGGCCACCGAGGGCATCTCACCCCGCGCTTCCACTTCGAAAATGTTCGGGTTCCGCGCGAGAACGTCCTCGGCGAGGTCGGCGGCGGCAAGGCCTTGGTCGAGGCGAGTTTCGCCGGCACCGCTGCCCTCGTCGGAATCTTCGGCGTGGGACTCATGCGTTCAGCCTTCGACTTCACCCTCGCGTTCGCCAAGCGTGAGCGGCGCGCCGGCCGGGTGCCGATAATCGAACATCAGGCGGTCGGGTATGCGCTCGCCGACGCGAAGATCGCGATCGAGACCGCCCGGTACCTGAGCTGGAAGGCCTGCAATGCTCTCGACCACGAACTGCCCAGTGCCCTCGAACTGGCTGTGCAGGCGAAGATCTACGGCTCCGAGACCGCGGTGAAGGTCATCACCGACCTCATGCGCGTCGTCGGTATCGACAGTTACAACCACAACCTGCCTCTCGCAGGGCTCCTGCAAGACGCGATCGTGCTGCCGCTGTTCGACGGCGGAAATATGGGAGTTCGCCGGCGCCAGCTCCACAGCCTGCTCGCGTCACCGGACTACGACTCACTCGACACAGTGACGACCTGAGAGCTGGGCTCGAGGACGGAATTCCTCGAGCCCATCGGGCGGTGAGTGGCCGGAATCCGGCGGTCGACTACGCGCCCAACACTCGTACCGCCGCGGCCCGCGCCTCCGCGGGATCGCTCGTGGCGAGCACGTCCTCGGCGGCCCGGCGGCAGTCGTCCAGCGTGACCGATCCCACCTTCGCCCCCACACCGGACACGGCGGCGCCCGCGCAGGACAGCGACGTGACACCGAGTCCGATCAGGACGCAGGCGAGCAGCGGGTCGGCGGCAGCCTCGCCGCAGACGCCGACCGGTTTGCCCGCCGCGACGCCGGCCTCGGCCGTGCGCGCGACGAGCGCGAGAACGGCCGGCTGCCAGGGGTCGGTGAGCGACGCCAGATCGGACGACATCCGGTCGGCGGCCATCGTGTACTGCGCGAGGTCGTTCGTGCCGATGGACAGGAAGTCGACGTGACGCAGGAGGCGGTCAGCTAGTAGCGCCGCGGCAGGCACCTCGACCATGACCCCGGGCACGAGACCGCGGGCGCGGACCTGGGCCGCGAACGATTCAGCCTCGGCGGGAGTCGAAATCATCGGCGCCATCACCCACGGCTGCGACTGCGTCTGCTTCGCCGCGGCGGCGACGGCGTCGAGTTGCCTGCTGAGGATGCCCGGGTTCTGTTCGGCGATGCGGATGCCGCGGACCCCGAGCGCGGGGTTCGCCTCGTCGGCGTGGTTGGCGAAGCGCAGCGGCTTGTCCGATCCCGCGTCGAGGGTCCGGATCACCACTTTCCGGCCCGCGAACGCGTCGAGCACCTCGCCGTAGATCTCGGCCTGCTCATCGACGCCGGGCTCGGAATCGCGGTCCAGGAAGCACAACTCGGTGCGGAACAGTCCGACGCCCTCGGCGGCGGTCCCGGACGCCGACCGCGCCCCGGCCCCGTCCTGCACGTTGGCCAGAATCGAGACGGCGTGCCCGTCGCTGGTGCGGCCCGGCCCTTCCCAGGACTGGATGCGAAGCCGTTCGGCGCGCCCGTGCTCCACGGCTGCGCGGGCCTCGACGGGGTCCGGTTCCATCACGAGTTCGCCCGCCGAGCCGTCGAGGAGGACGGGGGTGCCCGAGACGACGGATTCGAGATCACGCACCGCGACGACACACGGGATGCCCAGCTGCCGCGAGATGATCGCGGTGTGGCTCGTCGGGCCGCCGAGAACCGTCACGAGTCCGACGATCAGCTCGGGATCGAGACCGGCGGTGTCGGCGGGCGCGAGGTCCTGGGCGCAGAGGATCGACGGGGTCGTGGGCACGGGGATGCCCGGCTCGGGCAGGCCGAGGAGTTCGGAGACGACGCGGTCGCGGATGTCGCGCAGGTCGGTCACGCGTTCGGCCATCAGCCCACCCATCTTGGTGAACAGGGTGACGAACTGCTCGGTGGCCTCCGCTGCCGCCTCCCCGGCCGGGGTTCCGCCGGCGATCAGCTTCTGCGCCGCACCGAGCCAGCCGCGGTCTGCGGCCATCGCCGCGTTCGCCTGCAGCACCTCTGCCGCGGCGCCGGAGACGCTCGCCGCGCGGTCGCGGAGTCGCTGCGACACCACGGCGGCCGCTTCCTCGAAGCGGACCTTCTCCGCGTCGCGCGACGCCTCGTCGATCCGGGCGGATCCGGGTGCGACCTCCGGCCGCGGGGCCGGCCAGATCACCGGCGCGTAGGCAATGCCCGGTACCACCGGCGTACCTCGCACGATTTCACGGTCTTCGGTCATCGGGTCCTCCTGGCCGGCTCGTTCTGTCGTCACACAATCGGAAATGCGAATCGACTATGTGACGGAGATTACTCTCAACTCTTGACATGTCAACACACTCGGGCGTAAAACAACATGACACAACATTTCGTGTGATGCAGACCATAACGGATCTCGTCACCGAACACTTCATCGACGAGAACAGGAACGGGGTCACGGTGTATCCGGAAGAACGCCAGCAAGCGGTCACCACGCTGATCTCGCAGCGGGGGCGCATGTCGGTCGCCGACCTCTCCGACACCTTCGGCGTCACCACCGAGACCGTGCGCCGCGACCTCGCGCTGCTCGAACGCCTCGGCCACATCCGTCGCGTGCACGGCGGCGCGGTCCCTGCCGGTTCCCTCACCGTCACCGAACCCGGCATGACGGAGCGCGATCACACCCGCGCCGAGCAGAAGGATCGGATCGCCAAGCGCGCCGCCGCCTACCTGCCGCCGTCCGGTGGCAGCGTGCTGTTCGACGCGGGAACCACCACCGGGCGCATCATCCCGGAACTGCCGTCCGATCTGGACCTCACCGTGATCACCAACTCGGTGCCGATCGCGGCCCGGCTCGCCGGACTCAATTCCGTGACCCTCCACATGCTCGGCGGCCGGGTCCGCGGGATCACGCAGGCCGCCGTCGGCGAGGAGGCGCTGCGCATCCTCGACGTCCTCCGCGTCGACGTCGCGTTCATCGGCACCAATGCGCTCAGCGTCGGCCACGGCCTGTCCACACCGGACACCGAGGAGGCCGCCGTGAAGCGTGCGATGGTCCGCTGCGCCAATCACGTCGTAGTGGTCGCCGACTCGTCGAAGGTCGGCCGTGAGCACCTCGTGAGCTTCGCCCCCATCCACAGCGTCGACATCCTCGTCACCGACGCCGACATCACGCCCGCAGACCGAGCCCACTTCCACGACCAGGGAATCGAGGTGGTGATCGCATGATCGTCACGCTGACCGCCAATCCGAGCATCGACCGCACCGTCAACCTGCTCGGGCGCCTCGAACGGGGAACCGTCCTGCGCGCAGCCGCGACCCACAGCGACCCGGGAGGCAAGGGCGTCAACGTCGCCCGCGCGCTCACGTCCGCCGGCGTCAACGCAGTTGCGGTGCTGCCCGGCAACGCGGGCGACCCCCTGCTCACCGCCCTGTCCGAGCACGGGATCGAGCACGTGACCGTGGCGACGTCCGGTTCGGCACGCACGAACATCACCATCACCGAACCCGACGGCACCACCACCAAGATCAACGAACCCGGTGTCACGATGTCGGCCGGATCCCTCGCCGATCTGCAGTCGGAGATCATCGAACGCGGGTCCCGGGCCGAATGGGTGGTGCTGTCCGGTTCCCTACCCCCGGGCATCCCCACCGACTGGTACGCCACGCTCGTCGAGGCGCTGCGTTCGGCCTCGTGCCGGGTCGCCGTCGACACCTCGGACGCCCCGCTGCTCGCACTCGCGGACCGGTTCCCGGCGGCCTGCCCCGACCTCGTGAAACCGAACAGCGAGGAACTCGCGCAACTCACCGGCGCCGACGGGCACCTGCTCGAGGAGTCCGCGCTGCGGGGAGACCCGACGGCCACCGCCCACGCGGGCAGGCAACTCGTGGACCGTGGGGTCGAAGCCGTCCTCGCCACGCTCGGCGCCGCGGGCGCCGTTCTCGTGACGGAGGCCGGCGCCTGGTGGGCCACGCCACCACCGATCGTCGCCCGCAGCACCGTCGGCGCCGGCGACTCCTCGCTGGCGGGCTACCTGGCAGCGCAGATCTCCGGCGCGTCGCCCGCGGACTGCCTCCGATCCGCCGTTGCCTACGGCAGCGCGGCGGCCGCCCTCCCGGGCACCACCCTGCCGACCCCCGAACACGTCGACATCGACGCCGTCACCGTCACCGCCCTCAGCTCCCCCGCCCCCGATCCGGCCTGAACCAGAAGGAAACACCATGTCTCACTCGACACCCGACCGCGATTCGGGGCCGCAGATCATCAGCGAAGATCTGATCTCCCTGGACACCGACCTCGGAGCCTCCAAGGAGGACGTGATCTCCGCGCTCTCCCAGCGTCTCGCGGACGCCGGTCGCGCCACCGAAGCGGACGCTCTCCGCGATGCCGCGCTGGCGCGTGAATCACAATCGGCGACAGGACTTCCCGGCGGGATCGCGATCCCGCACTGCCGCTCGGAGGCCGTCGTGGCGGCGTCTCTCGGATTCGCCCGGCTCGCCCCGAAGGTCGACTTCGGCGCCCCCGACGGACCCGCCGATCTGGTGTTCCTCATCGCCGCACCCGAGGGTGCGGGCGCGGAGCACATGAAGCTGCTGTCCTCGCTCGCCCGGGCGCTGGTACGCCCGGCCTTCGTCGGCGCCCTGCGTGATGCGAAGACCCCCGCCGAGATCGTCACCCTGGTCAACGACGTCCTGGCCCCCGCGCCCGCCGCCGCACCTGCTGCCGCGACGGCCACTGCAGCACCCGCCGCCGCTGCGGCCGCGGCTGCTGCCCCGGCTCCGGCAACGACGCCCGAACCGGTCGCCCCGGAGAAGGAACCGGAGCCCGAGGCGGGGCCGAAGCACATCGTCGCGGTCACGGCCTGCCCGACCGGCATCGCCCACACGTACATGGCGGCCGACTCGCTCGTCGCCGCCGGCGAACGCGCGGGCGTCGTCGTTCACGTGGAGACGCAGGGTTCGAGCGGAAGTACACCGCTGGCACCCGGAGTGATCGCGGGCGCGTCCGCCGTCATCTTCGCCACCGACGTCGGGGTGAAGGGCAAGGAGCGCTTCGCAGGCAAGCCGGTGGTGGCGTCGGGCGTCAAGCGCGCGATCAACGAACCCGACACCATGATCACCGAGGCGCTGCGCGCGGGCATGAACCCGTCCGCGGCGACCGTGGACGCGGGGAGCGCGGGCAGTGCCGCGGACGAGCCGGCCGGGTCGGTCGGCTGGGGCACCCACCTGCGTCAGGTGCTGCTCACCGGTGTCAGTTACATGATCCCGTTCGTCGCCGCGGGTGGTCTGCTGATCGCCCTCGGGTTCCTGCTCGGCGGCTACGAGATCTCCGGTCCCGCGGAGGACATCGTCCTCAACAACTCCCTCGGCCAACTCCCCGACGGTGGCCTGACGACGTACCTGGGCGCCGTGCTGTTCCAGCTGGGTTCGCTGGCGTTCAGCTTCCTCGTCCCCGCGCTGGCCGGTTACATCGCCTTCGCGATCGCCGACCGGCCCGGCCTGGCGCCGGGCTTCACCGCGGGTGCGGTGGCGGTCTTCGTCGGCGGCGGATTCATCGGAGGCCTCGTCGGCGGTCTGATCGCCGGTATCGTCGCGCTGTGGATCAGCCGGATCCCGGTGCCGCAGTGGTTGCGCGGCCTGATGCCCGTGGTGATCATCCCGCTGTTCGCGACGCTGATCGTCGGCGCACTCATGTTCCTGGTCCTCGGCCGACCGCTCGCCGCGATCACGAACGGCCTGACGGACTGGCTCAACGGACTGTCCGGCAGCTCCGTCATCTTCCTCGGCATCATCCTCGGACTGATGATGTGCTTCGACCTCGGAGGCCCGGTCAACAAGGCCGCATACGCGTTCGCGGTGGCCGGCCTCAACGTCAACGACCCCGCCTCGCTGCGGATCATGGCGGCCGTGATGGCTGCGGGCATGGTCCCGCCGCTGGCGATGGCCCTCGCATCGACCGTCCTGCGTCCCAGCCTGTTCAGCGAGGCGGAACGGGAGAACGGCAAGGCGGCCTGGCTCCTCGGCTCGGCGTTCATCTCGGAAGGCGCCATTCCGTTCGCCGCCGCCGACCCGCTGCGCGTCATCCCCTCGATGATGGCCGGCGGCGCCGTCACCGGCGCCCTGATCATGGCGTTCGACGTCACCCTCAGCGCACCGCACGGCGGAATCTTCGTCTTCTTCGCCATCGGCAACCTGCTGTGGTTCCTGGTGTCGCTGGCCGCCGGTGTCGTCGTCGCCGCCCTGTGCGTCGTCGGTGCGAAGGAATTCATCAAGCCCGGCGCGTCCGACGCCGAACTCGACCCCGACGTTGCGACAGTCGCAGCGTAAGAGAAACAGATCGACCCGCTCGACCCGCACCAACCCCACCGACAGAGGAGAGAGTCCATGCCCAGCACCACAGTCGCCGTCGGTTCGTCCATCGGCCTGCACGCCCGTCCCGCCGCCGTCATCGCCGAAGCGGTTGCCGCCGCCGGTGTGCCCGTCACGCTGGCCGTGGCGGACAGTGAACCCGTGGACGCCGGTTCCGCACTGCTCATCATGACGCTCGGCGCCACCAAGGGCACCGACGTCACCGTGACCAGCGACGACGCCGACGCCGTCGAGAAGGTCGCGCAGCTCGTGGCGGCCGATCTCGACGCCTGACCGGTACCCGGCCCGTCAGCTGGTGAGCCCCAGCTGACGGCCGGTCCAGTCCATCTCGCGTTCGAGTGCCGCACTCCAGGTGGCGCCCTCGTGGCCACCGGGAAGCTCGTAGTACCGCACGTTCAGACCGGCCGCCCGCGCGGCAGCGAACATCCGCTGCTGCTGCGGGCGGTATTCGTCGTCGGCGGCCCCGGCCACGAACACCCCGGTCAACTCCGGGAACTGTCGTGTCTTCAGCACGTCAGCCGGATTGACCGCCGCGAACGCGTGCTCGTCGCCGCCGAATGTCGCCGCGACCGTCCCCGCGTGATCGCCGAGCGAGGGCTCGTCCTGACCGAGGAAATCGAGGAAGGTCGGGAAGATCCGCGGATAGTTCACCGCCAGCTGGATCGAGCAGGTCCCGCCGTAGGAGAATCCGCCGATCGCCCACTGTGCCGGATCGTGCGACACCTGCAGGGACGTCTCGATCCAGGCGGGCACGTCGCGGGCCACGTAGGTGGCGGCGTTGCCGAGCGCCGAATCGAGGCACAGCGGATTCGCGTCCTGCGAGCCCAGCGCGTCGATCACCACGACGACCGGTGCGAGTCCGTCGTGCCGTGCGGCATACGCGTCCACGGTGGATCCCAGTCGTCCGCTGCTGAACCAGTCCTGGGGCCGCCCCGGCTGTCCCGCGATCATCACCAGGACGGGGAGCACCGCCCGGGGCGACGTCAGGTACGCCGGCGGCAGGTACAGCACGGCCGGCCGGGCCGCGAATCCGGATTCGGTGCCCGGGATCTCCACTTCCGTCACCACACCGGAGCCGGGTGTGCGCACCGGACGTGTCCACGCCGAGTCCAGCGGGGTCCCCGACTGCACCGCGTCCTCGAACCCGGGGACGTCACCGAACGACACCGGCTGCACGCTCGTCGGTGGACGGTGCCCCACCAGCGAGCCGACGGTCGGGAAGACGCCGACCTCCGCGTTGACCTGGCCCACCGCCGCGGCCGCGGCTGCGGCAGCCGCGACAGCGATCACCCCGGCCCGCCGGACTCCGGGTTTCCGGAGCAGGAGCGCCGCGGCGAAGACGAGGATTCCGACGGCGAGCCAGATCCAGATGTACCCGGTGAGGGGTATCTGGTTGGGCAGCGGACGGTACGCCGCCCACACGGCGCCTCCGATCACGGCGGTCACGGGCACCGCGACCGCCGCTGCGCCGACGACCGGACGTCTGGCGGAACGAGTCACTGCGAGCAACACGACGAGGCCCACCATCACGGCCGCCGTCGACGCGGCCCGGGCGCGACCGTGCTGGAGCGACAGGTGGGCGATACGCGACAACAACTCGTGGGCCTGCACAGCGCACAGTATTCACACCGCGTCACCCACCGAAAGAATCAGGCTCGCAACATTTCTCGCAAATCAGACCTATCGGGCACGACGGCGGACGAGAGAGCCGGCGACCACGGCGAGCACGACCACGCCGCCGGCGACGCCGATCCCCCACGCCGTTCCCGGCGACTGCGTCGACGCCTCGTCCGAAACGGCCTGGGCACGGGCCTGATCCTGCACCCTCGACACCGCCCCGGGCAGCACCCGAATCGGTGGAACGGGTCCCTCCCGGGCCTCGGAGGCGATCAACAGGTCGCCGTTCTCTGTGAACGCGACCGACTCCCCCTGCGGCTGCTCCGGCACGTGGGCGCGCACGGCGGGTCCGGCCGCGAACGCCGCCGCCAGGTCGCCGTCCGGGGCGGAGAACAGGAACACATCGGAGTAGCTGCGCACGGCGGCGACGGTCCCGTCGGCGGACACGGCCCCGCCGGTGAACATCGTCGAATGCACGGCCGGGGCCGTGGTGCCGCTGCCGGTGGTCGCGTCGTCGACGCCGTTCGTCGCCGAGACGTCCAGCGTTCCGACCTTCTCCAGCGGGGTCGGGCCGGGGCTCGCGAGATCGCCCACGGCGACACCCCCGACGGGCCGGTACACGTTGCCCGCCCCGAACACTTCCTTCGTGACGATCAGCGGGGTGCCGTCGCGCTGGACGAGGACGGTCTCGGCATCGTGGGGGCCGTCCGGATACGTCAGCCGATGCAGTTCTCCCGCGCCCGTATCACGGTCCATCGCGATCAACGCCACCGTCTCGCGCCGGCGTCCGTTGTCGCCGGTGTCGGCCAGCCACAGCCGGCCGTCGGAGCCGGAGGCCATGTCCTCGACGTCGTACGGATCGACCGGCAGCGGAAGCCAGCGCTGTACGGCGCAGTTCCCGTCCATCACCGCGACCGCGCGGTCGGACCCGCTGTCGCCGACCGCGTAGAGCAGCCCGCCGGCCGACACGAGCCCCGACAGCTCCTCGAGCGAGGCCTCGTCCGGGGTGCCGACCGCGGAATCGTCGGGAGTGCACAGCGGACCGAACTCCGACGCGTCGACGGCGGTCTGGTCGCGGAAGAACGGCTCGGCGAATCCGGTTCCCGCCGCGGCGAGCGGTGCGCACGTCGCGAGCACGGCGACCGCCACGCGGGCGGACCACCGTGAGCGATCAGGCACTGCCGCTGTACTCGACCAGTGCCGACGCCAGCGCTTCGGGCACCCGCGCGTGGACGCGTGTGCCGTCCTCCTCGTGGGAGGAGTCGAGGATCTGACCGTCCGAGTGGATCCGGGCCATCAGATCGCCCCGGTTGTACGGGAGGAGAACGCTGACCTCGATCTCCGGGCGGACCAGGACGTCGCTCAGATGTGCACGCAACTCGGCGATGCCCTCCCCGGTCCGGGCGGAGACGAACGACGCACCGGGCAGCAGGCCACGCAGCTGGGTCAAGGTGACCGGGTCGGCGGCGTCGATCTTGTTCACCACGATGAGCTCGGGCGGTGCCGCGGCGTCGTTCTCCCGGATCACCTCGGTGATCACCTCGTGGACGGCCTTGATCTGATCCGTGGGCAGCGGATCGGAACCGTCGACGACGTGCAGCAGCAGATCCGCGTCCGTCACTTCCTCGAGCGTCGAGCGGAACGCCTCGATCAGCTGCGTCGGCAGATGCCGCACGAACCCGACGGTGTCGGTGAGGACGTATTCGCGGCCGTCGTCCAGCGCCGCCCGGCGGGTGGTGGGATCGAGGGTGGCGAACAGCGCGTTCTGTACCAGCACCCCGGACCCGGTCAACGCGTTGAGCAGGCTCGACTTGCCGGCGTTCGTGTAGCCGACGATCGCGATGGACGGGGTCTCGCTGCGCAGTCGCCTGGTGCGTTTGGTGTCGCGGGCGGCCTTCATGCCCTTGATCTCGCGACGCAGCTTGGCCATCCGCTCACGGATACGACGGCGGTCCGTCTCGATCTTGGTCTCACCGGGACCACGCAGACCCACGCCGCCGTTGCTTCCGGCGCGACCACCCGCCTGCCGGGACATCGATTCACCCCAGCCGCGCAGTCGGGGCAGCATGTATTCCATCTGGGCCAGCGCCACCTGCGCCTTGCCCTCCCTGGACGTGGCGTGCTGGGCGAAGATGTCGAGGATGAGGGCGGTCCGGTCGATGACCTTGACCTTGACGACCTTCTCCAGCGCGGTGAGCTGCGCGGGGGTGAGTTCACCGTCGCAGATGACGGTGTCGGCGCCGGTCGAGAGGACGACCTCGCGGAGTTCCTCGGCCTTGCCGGAACCGATGTAGGTGGCCGCGTCGGGTTTGTCCCGCCGCTGGACGAGGCCCTCGAGGACTTCCGATCCGGCGGTCTCGGCCAGTGCGGCGAGCTCGGCCATGCTGGATTCGGCCTGCGCCGCGGTTCCCTGGGTCCAGACACCGACGAGCACCACGCGTTCGAGGCGCAACTGCCGGTATTCGACTTCGGTGACGTCTGTGAGCTCGGTGGAGAGCCCGGCAACCCGGCGCAGCGCGCTGCGGTCCTCGAGTTGCATCTCGCCGACCGAAGGGCGCCCGTCGTCGTAGGCGAACTCAGTGGAGTCGGAGATCGGCGATTCTTCTGTGCGATGTGTTTTCGTCATACACCCTCATGATCCCACGGAATGTCGAGGGCGTGCACGTGCATTTCGCGCAGGGCGATCAGGCAAGGCCGTTCCACCAGTTGTCGTCGAGGCTCCCGGACGCCACCAGGACGGACGGTCCGCGCAACGTCGCCCGGCCCCCGGACAGCGCGACCGTGACCTGACCTCCGGGAATGCGGACATTCACCTCACCGGAATCGGCGCCGTCGAAGCGCAGCGCGGCGGTGGCCGCGGCCACCGTGCCGGTGCCGCACGACCGGGTCTCGCCGACCCCGCGCTCGTGCACCCGCATGTCCACGGCGCCGGAATCGATGCGGGTGAGGATCTCCACGTTGACGCCGTGCGGGAAGAAACCGGGATCGAAGCCGGGTGCGGCCGTCAGGTCGAGGGCCGACAGGGAGGCCGCCGTGAGATGCGCGTCGACACACGCCAGGTGCGGATTGCCGACGTCGATGCCGATGCCGTTGAACACTTTGCCGTCGATGGTCGCGGCGCTCGTTCCCAGATCCCGCACCACCCCCATGTCGACGGTGACCTCGCCGACGGAGCCGTCGGCCGAGTGCACGATCACCGGTTTGCCGCCGGCCCGGCTGCCGACCACGAACTCGTCGCGCGTCTCGAGGCCGGTCGACCGGAGGTAGTGGGCGAAGACGCGGACACCGTTGCCGCACATTTCCGCGATGGACCCGTCGGCGTTGCGGTAGTCCATGAACCAGTCGTCCTCGGACGTGCCGTCCGGGAGTTCGGCGAGCACGCCGGCAGCGGCCAGCGCACCGGCCTTGGCGACGCGCAGGATTCCGTCGGCGCCGAGTCCGCGCCTGCGATCGCACAGCGCCGTCACACGCGGGGCGGACAGATCGATGCGGACGTCGGGATCCGGGAGGACCACGAAGTCGTTCTCGGTGCCGTGTCCCTTGCTGAAATCCATGCGCACCACTCTAACCAACCGCCGAGGGAGTGCGGTTCATCTGCGCTGCCGCGGAGCGGTTCATCTGCGCTGCCGCGGAGCGGTTCATCTGCGCTGCCGCGGAGCGGTTCATCTGCGCTGCCGCGGAGCGGTTCATCTGCGCTGCCGCGGAGCGGTTCATCTGCGCTGCCGGGCGATTTCGTAGAGGGCGACGGCGCCGGCGGAGGGGGCACCGAGGGAACTGGCCGCGCCCCCGATCGGGATGTTGACGACCGTGTCGCAGGCGCCTCGCCACGCGGCGCTCATCCCGCGGGTCTCGTTGCCGATCACGAGCACGGTGCCGCCACCGAAGTCGTGGGCGTCGATGGTGACGGAACCGGTCTCGTCCGTCCCGACGATGTGCAGTTCGGTTCCGGACGCTCGCCGGGCGTCGCGGAACGCGAGGATCTCGTCGACGGAGGACACGGTGACGACGGGCATCGCGAAGAGCGATCCGGTGGAGGCGCGGACGCTCCGGGGGTCGAACGGGTCGGCGCCGTGGCCGACCACGACGACCGCGTCGGCGCCGAACGCGTTGGCGGAGCGGACGAGGGTGCCCAGATTTCCGGGCGAGGTGGGCCGGTCGAATACGACGATCAGGGGGACGGACTGCAGCCGCAGGTCCTTCAGTCGCGGGGCGCGGGTCTTCGCGACCGCGATCAGTTCCGGCGCGGTGTCGGTCTTCTCGCCGAGTTCGGCCATCAGTTCGGCGCTGACACCGATCTGTTCGACGGATCGGGTCGCGAGTAGTTCCCGCGCCCAGTCGGACAGCGGTGGGCCGTCGATGCGGTGCAGCAGCGATTCGATCGGCCAGTCGTGTTCCAGGGCGAGGTTGAGGGGGCGCACACCCTGGATCAGGAAGCGTCCCGCCTTCGTCCGTTTGGCACGGTTGGTGAGGTACGACTGCCATTGCTGGAAGCGGGCGTTGCGGGTGGTCACCAGCACGGACGAGGCCGGACGGTGCCGTGCGGACGGTGTTCGGCTCATCGTTCTCCCAGTGTTCGCGTCTCGTCGAGGGTGCGGATCGTGGCGTCCGCGAGGTCGGGGGTGTTTCCGTCGACCCAGTGGATGCGGGGGTCGCGGCGGAACCAGGACCGTTGCCTGCGCACGTAGCGCCGGGTGCCGATGAACGTGCGTTCCTCCGCCTCGGCCAGGTCGTATTCGCCGTCGAGCCAGGCGAGGACCTGTGCGTAGCCGATGGCCCGGGGCGCGGTGACGCCCTCCCGCAGTCCCACGTCGATCAGCCCGCGCACCTCGTCGACGAGTCCCTGTTCGAACATCAGCCGGGTGCGGAGCCGGATCCGGTCGTCGAGTGCGGCGGTGTCGCGGTCGACGCCGACGATGTGTGTGCCCCAGCGCGGTTCGCCGATGCGCGGGGCGGACGCCGCGAACGGCCTGCCCGTGATCTCGACGACTTCGAGGGCCCGGACCAGGCGCCTGCCGTCGGTGGGGAGGATCGACGCGGCGGCGTCGGGATCCACCCGGCTCAGCTCGGCGTGGACGGCCGCGACGCCCTTCTCGGCGAGGACGGCTTCCCACCGCGCCCGTACCGACGCGTCGGTGGCGGGGAAGCTCCACTCGTCGAGCAGCGACTGCACATACATCATCGATCCGCCGACGATGACCGGCACGGCGCCGCGGGCGGCGATCGCCTCCACGTCGCGGACCGCGGCCTGCTGATAGTTCGCGACAGTGGCCGTCTGCGTCACGTCGAGCACGTCGAGTTGGTGATGCGGAATTCCGCGGCGTTCGGCCGGGGCGAGTTTGGCGGTGCCGATGTCCATGCCCCGGTACAGCTGCATGGCGTCGATGTTGACGATTTCGCCGCCGAGGCGTTCCGCCAGGTCCAGCGCGAGATCCGACTTTCCGGTGGCGGTCGGTCCGACGACGGCGATCGGCACGGGTGAGGTCACGGACGCCACTCCCCCACGTGGTAGCCCACTCCGTAGGGCGCCGCGCTGTACAGCGTCCGGCAGGAGGCGGGCGCAGCGTCGAACACGCCGGCGAGGACCTGCCACGGGACGCGACCGCCGATGCCGAGGGCGGCGCATTCGGCGGGGTCGAGGGCGAGCAGCGCGTCCCGGTCGCCGGTGTCGAGGGCCGCGTCGACCCGGGCCTGCACGCCTTCCGCGCGGGGGTCGAACGCGCCCGGCGCCTTCGCGGTGAGGGTGTTCGCCCCGTCCGCGACGATCACCAGCCCGCGCGGCTCGGGGTCCCGGTCCAGAAACGCGCGCAATTCCGCGCCGTACGCGGCGCACTGCTGCGGCGACAGGTCGGCGGCGAGGATCCGCGCGTCGACGACGGCGTCCGGCGCGCACGCTCCCCGGATCCACCCGGCCGTCAGCGCCGCGAGCGGCAGGTCCGGGTCGGGTTCGCCGGCGGGACCGGGCCGCAGCGTGACCCGCACGTCGACGCCGTAGCCGCGGTAGGTGCCCTGAGCGTCGGCCGGCACCTCCACCGCGGTGGGCGCCGCGCCGATCGCCACCCATTCGGTGGCGATCGCGGACAATGCCTTCGCGGCCGCCTGGACCGCGTCCCGCAGCGGCGCCGTCTCCGCAGCGGCCGCCCCGGTCAGTTCGGGTACCAGCAACGGTGGGGACGGCACGAGGATGGCGGCGGTGAACACACAGTCACGCTAGTCGACCGCGGGCACGGACCCGACATCCGATTCGGGCACTGCCGTCAATCGGTACCAACGCGGACCGTCCGACCTGATTCAATAGTCCACAGGGCCCGTACCGGGTTGAATGGAGCCAGCACCCGTCCCGGGTCGTATGGAGCCAGTATTGCGTTCAGGCAGCCGTGACGCGCGGCAGAGATGAGGAACCGATGACCGACAGCAGCGACGCGAAGCCCGCCGTGGAGCCTGCCGCTCAGCAGCACGACACACCGAAGCCCAGCGTCCCGAAGCCGGGCGCGGCCGCGAAACCGGGTGCACCCAAGCCCCACCCCACACCGACGCACGCCCTCTCCGCCCCCGCCGTCGCCGCCCCCGCCCACAGTGATCCGAGCGAGTTCGGCCGCGTCGACGACGACGGCACCGCCTGGGTGAAGACCGCGGACGGTGAACGGCAGATCGGGTCGTGGCAGGCCGGAGACGCGGCGGAAGGCCTGGCGCATTTCGGTCGGCGCTTCGACGATCTCGCCACCGAAGTGGCCCTCCTCGAGGCCCGGCTCAATTCCGGTGCGGGCGACGCGAAGAAGACGAAGGCCGCCGCGACCGCGCTCGCCGAGTCGCTCCCGACCGCCGCGGTGATCGGTGACGTCGACTCGCTCTCCGCGCGACTCGACGTGATCATCGCCGGATCCGACGAGGCGGCCGCCCACGCCAAGCACGAGAAGGAACTGTCGCGGCAGGCGCACACCGAACGCAAGGAAGAACTGGCCGCCGAGGCGGAACAGATCGGTGCCGAGTCCACGCAGTGGAAGGCCGCCGGCGACCGGTTGCGCGAGATCCTGGACGAGTGGAAGACGATCCGCGGGATCGACCGGAAGGTCGACGACGCCCTGTGGAAGCGGTATTCCAAGGCGCGGGAGGCGTTCAACCGGCGCCGCGGCGCGCATTTCGCCGAACTCGACCGTGAGCGCGCCGCCGCCAAGACCAAGAAGGAAGAACTCGTCGAGCGGGCGGAGGCACTGTCCGACTCCACCGACTGGGGTCCCACGGCCGGAGCCTTCCGCGATCTGCTCGCCGAGTGGAAGGCCGCCGGACGCGCGCCGCGGGAAGCCGACGACAACCTGTGGAGGCGGTTCAAGGGCGCTCAGGACGTGTTCTTCGCCGCCCGCAACGCCGCGTCCTCCGAACGCGACGCCGAGTTCGAGGAGAACGCGGTCGCCAAGGAGGAGTTGCTGAAGAACGCCGGCCACATCGATCCGTCCAAGGACATCGACGGGGCGAGGGCCGCCCTCCGCGACCTGCAGGAGAAGTGGGACGCCATCGGGAAGGTGCCCCGCGAGCGGATGCACGACCTCGAGGGCAAGCTGCGGGCCATCGAGAAGCGGGTCCGCGACGCCGCCGACGAGGAATGGCGCCGCACCGACCCGGAGGCGCTCGCCCGGGCCGCGCAGTTCCGGGAGCGGGTCACGCAGTTCGAGGAGCAGGCCGCCAAGGCCTCTGCGGCGGGCAAGACGAAGGACGCCGAGAGCGCCCTCGCCCAGGCCAAGCAGTGGCGCGAATGGGCCGAGGCGGCAGAGGGCGCCGTCAGCGGCCAGTAGGCACGATCAGCCGACGTTCCAGTCGCCGCGTCGCTCCGCTTCGGCGGCAGCGGCGCGGCGTTCCTCTTCCGCGGCCAGCTGCAGCGCGGTCCGGCTCCAGACCACCTTCAGCCAGTGGAACGTGAGCACGATGACGGTGAGCCAGCCGATGATCAGGCCGATGCCCGGTCCGGCCGCTTCGACGCCCGGCGCCGGGGTCTGCCGCGACCAGATGGCGAGCATGCCGAACACGATGGACACGGCGGTTCCGGCGAGGGCCACCCACGCGAGCGCCCAGCGACGGGTGACGAGCGCCAGCATCGACACGACGACCCCGAACACCACCTCGAACCACACGAACAGCCGCGACGGCA
Source organism: Rhodococcus koreensis (assembly GCF_900105905.1). GTDB lineage: Bacteria > Actinomycetota > Actinomycetes > Mycobacteriales > Mycobacteriaceae > Rhodococcus_F > Rhodococcus_F koreensis. Next base: position 1,289,097 of record NZ_FNSV01000005.1, read on the forward strand.
GCGCGATCGTCTCCGCGCGGGCGTCGTCCCCGTACACCAGCACCTCCCAGCCGTTGGCGATGCCGGAATGCGGCAACGTCAGCGAGCCGAGGAGCACGACCACCGCGACCGCGACGACGAGCGCACGCGCCCCGGGGTCGATCTCACCGGCCACCTTCTTCTCGGCGGCGTCGAAATCCTTCAGGTAGCTCTCGATCGGCTCGTTCGCGTCACTCGGGTCGTCGTGGCGCTGGTCGTCGAACTGCGGGGTCATGCGTTGCATCCCATCTGAGCGGGTAGTGGTGCGGGCACACCGATCTGCGGCAGTCCGAGTCCCACGCCGATCGGCGGGGTCTTCGGGGTGACGCCCTTCTCGAAGGAGTCGCCTGCGCGGGTGCGGCGGTGGGTCAGGACCGGGGTGTCCGCGACGAGGTGGTGCGGGGCGGCGGCGCTGATCACGATGGTGACGACGTCGCCGGGCCGGACGTTTCCGTCGAGGTTTCCCTCCGGCCGGAAGTGGACGAGCCGCCCGTCGCGGGCGCGCCCGCTCATCCGTGCGGTCTCCGCGTTCTTGCGGCCCTCCCCGGCGGCGACGAGCAGTTCCACCTCGGCGCCGACGAGCTTCTGGTTCTCCTCGAGCGTGATCTGTTCCTGCAACGCGATGAGACGTTCGTACCGTTCCTGCACGACGGCCTTGGGCAGCTGGTCGTCCATGTCCGCTGCCGGGGTGCCGGGACGCTTGGAGTACTGGAAGGTGAACGCGCTGGTGAAGCGCGCCTGCCGGACGACGTCGAGCGTGTCCTGGAAGTCTTCCTCGGTCTCACCGGGGAAGCCCACGATGATGTCGGTGGTGATCGCCGCGTGCGGCATCGCGGTGCGGACCTTCTCGATGATCCCCAGGAACCGCGACTTCCGGTAGGAGCGGCGCATCGCCTTCAGGACGCGGTCCGAACCGGACTGCAGCGGCATGTGCAGCTGCGGGCACACGTTGGGGGTCTCGGCCATCGCCTCGATGACGTCGTCGGTGAACTCGGCCGGGTGCGGGGACGTGAAGCGGACGCGCTCGAGCCCGTCGATCTCGCCGCACGCGCGCAGCAGCGCGGCGAACGCGCCACGGTCGCGGGGCTGGTCGGGGTCGGCGAAGGAGACGCCGTATGCGTTGACGTTCTGCCCGAGCAGCGTGACCTCGACGACGCCCTCGTTCACCAGGGCCTGCACCTCGGCCAGGATGTCGCCGGGCCGCCGGTCGACCTCCTTGCCGCGCAGCGCGGGGACGATGCAGAACGTGCACGTGTTGTTGCATCCCACCGAGATGGACACCCAGCCGGCGTACGCCGACTCCCGCTTGGCGGGCAGCGTCGACGGAAACGCCTCGAGCGCGTCGAGGATCTCGACCTCGGCCCGCTGATTGTGGCGCGCCCGGTCCAGCAGCGCCGGGAGCGAACCGATGTTGTGGGTGCCGAACACGACGTCCACCCACGGCGCCTTCTTCACGACGACGTCGCGGTCCTTCTGCGCCAGGCACCCGCCGACCGCGATCTGCATGTCGGGGTTCTGTTCCTTCGCCGGCGCCAGATGGCTCAGGTTGCCGTACAACTTGTTGTCGGCGTTCTCCCGCACCGCGCAGGTGTTGAAGACGACGAGGTCGGGCGACTGCCCGGTGGCCGCCTTCGTGTAGCCGGCGTCCTCGAGGAGCCCCGACAGCCGCTCGGAGTCGTGCACGTTCATCTGGCAGCCGTACGTGCGCACCTCATAGCTGCGGTGAGGGGTCTGGTCGATCGTGTCCACGTATGCCAGGGTACGGCCCGCGCCAAATCGCCTCGTCGCGGCCGGTGTGCGTCAGGACACACGACCGACGCCGGACAGTAAAGTTTCCGTGACATCCCGAGGATTCTCGGAGCAAATGACAGGTGCACCCGCTCCCAGCACATAGGGTCTCGACTATGACGCAAGCCGACGACGCGACGCCGACGCCCTCCACGGGCGCGGCCCCGTCCATGATCTCGATGAAATCGGTGAACAAACACTTCGGCGCCCTCCACGTCCTCCAGGAGATCGACCTCGAAGTTCCTCGGGGGCAGGTCGTGATCGTCCTGGGACCGTCCGGGTCCGGGAAGTCGACGCTGTGCCGGACCATCAACCGCCTCGAGCCCATCGACTCCGGTGAGATCGCCGTGGACGGGAAGGTGCTGCCGGCCGAGGGCAAGGCCCTGGCCGCGCTGCGCGCCGACGTGGGGATGGTGTTCCAGTCGTTCAACCTGTTCGCCCACAAGACGATCCTCGAGAACGTGATGCTGGCACCGGTCAAGGTGCGGAAGAAGAGCAGCGCCGACGCGAAGAAGAAGGCCTACGAGCTTCTCGAGCGGGTCGGCATCGCCAACCAGGCGGACAAGTACCCGGCGCAGTTGTCGGGCGGTCAGCAGCAGCGTGTCGCGATCGCCCGCGCACTCGCCATGAACCCCAAGGTCATGCTGTTCGACGAGCCGACGTCCGCGCTCGACCCGGAAATGGTCAACGAAGTCCTCGACGTCATGACCTCGCTCGCCAAGGAAGGCATGACCATGCTCGTGGTGACCCACGAGATGGGCTTCGCCCGCAAGGCCGGCGACCGTGTTCTCTTCATGGCCGACGGCCAGATCGTCGAGGACTCCGAGCCCGCCACGTTCTTCACCGCTCCCAAATCCGAGCGCGCGAAGGACTTTCTCGGCAAGATTCTCAGCCACTGATCGGAGAGGGCGCCGCCGCGGTGCCCTCTCGGTCGACCGTGCTCCACAGGCAACACCCGTCATTTCAATTGGAGGAACTCGATGAGGATCAACCGCTCGATTCGTGTGGGAATCGGCGTCATGGCGCTCGCCGTCGTCGCATCGGCCTGTGGCGGAGGTGAAGAGAAGAGCGCCTCCCAGAGCGCGTCGGAGGGCAAGCTCACGGTCGGAATCAAGTACGACCAGCCCGGCCTCGGACTGCGCAACCCCGATGGTTCCTTCAGCGGTTTCGACGTCGAGGTGGCCGAGTACATCGCGGGCAAGCTGGGTGTCGCGCCCGAGAACATCGTGTTCAAGGAGTCCCCGTCGGCTCAGCGCGAGACGCTGATCCAGAACGGTGAGGTCGACTACATCGTCGCCACCTACTCGATCACCGACGCCCGCAAGGAGAAGGTCGACTTCGCCGGGCCGTACTTCATCGCCGGACAGTCGCTCCTGGTGAAGTCCGACAACACCGACATCACCGGCCCCGAGTCGCTCAACGGCGGCAAGAAGCTGTGCTCCGTCACCGGGTCCACCCCGGCGCAGAAGGTGAAGGACCAGTACGCGAAGGACGTGCAACTGCAGGAGTTCGACACGTACTCCGCCTGCGTCGAGGCGCTGCGGAACGGCGCAGTCGACGCCGTCACCACCGACGACATCATCCTCGCCGGCTACGCGGCGCAGTATCCGGGCGAGCTGAAGGTGGTCGGCGCGCCGTTCACCGAGGAGCGCTACGGCGTCGGCCTGGCCAAGGGTGACGACGAGACCCGGGCCAAGATCAACGACGCCATCGAGGCGATGATCGCGGACGGTTCGTGGGCGCGTGCGTTCAACGAGACCGTCGGCGCGTCGGGCTACCCGATCCCCGCACCGCCGACCGTCGATCGGTACTGAGCAACTCACTCATCCGGGTCGGACGACTCCCCTTTCGTGGAGTCGTCCGGCCCGGTTCGACACCAACCACCGGTGACCTGGGGAGACGGTAAGTGGACCTACTGAGCAAATACAGCGATCAGCTGATCGACGCGTTCTGGACGACGGTGCAGCTGACCGCGTTCTCGGCTGTCGGTGCTCTGATACTCGGCACCATCCTCGCGGCGATGCGGGTGTCACCGATCCCGGTCGCGCGCGGCGTCGGCGCGGCATACGTGACGATCTTCCGCAACACTCCCCTGACCCTCATCATCATCTTCTGCTCGTTCGGGCTCTTCCAGACGATGGGCGTCAAGCTCGCCCCCGAGCAGTCGCCGACGTTCTTCGAGCAGAACAACTTCCGGCTCGCCGTGCTCGGCCTCAGCATCTACACGGCGGCCTTCGTCTGCGAGTCGCTGCGGTCCGGTATCAACACCGTGCACGTCGGCCAGGCGGAGGCGGGCCGGTCACTCGGTCTCACGTTCTCCCAGAATCTGCGGCTCATCGTGCTGCCGCAGGCATTCCGCGCGGTCACCGCACCCCTCGGCAGCGTGCTGATCGCCCTGACGAAGAACACGACGATCGCCTCGGTGATCGGTGTGGCGGAGGCATCGCTCCTGATGAAGGAAATGATCGAGAACGAGGCCGCCATCTTCGTCGTCGGTGGCATCTTCGCGCTCGGATTCGTGATCCTGACCCTGCCGATGGGGCTTCTCTTCGGATACCTGAGCAAGCGATTCGAGGTTGCACGATGAGCAATTCCGCCACCGTCCTCTACGACGCGCCGGGCCCGAAGGCGAAGAACCTCTACCGCCTGATCTCCGTCGCCGTCGCCCTCGCACTGCTGGGAATCGGCTACCTCGTCTACGCCGCGCTCGACGACAAGGGCCAGCTGACAGCGGCGAAATGGGAACCGTTCACCGAATCGACCTCGTGGACCACATATCTCATTCCCGGTATCCGCGGCACCCTCGTCGCGGCGGCCGTGTCGATCGTGTTCGCGTTGATCCTCGGCGCGATCCTCGGCATCGGACGCTTGTCGGACCACCGACCGGTGCGATGGGTGGCGGGCGGGATCGTCGAACTGTTCCGCGCCATCCCGGTGCTGATCCTGATGATCTTCTCGTACCAGCTGTTCGCCGAGTACGAGGTGTTCAAGTCGAAATATCTTGCGCTTGCCGCGGTCATCGTGGGCCTCACGCTGTACAACGGCTCGGTGATCGCCGAAATCGTCAGGGCCGGCATCAATTCGCTCCCCCGGGGACAGAGCGAGGCCGCCAAGGCGCTGGGCATGCGCAAGGGCCAGGTCATGCGGACCATCCTGCTTCCGCAGGCCGTCACGGCGATGCTCCCCGCGATCATCTCGCAGATGGTGGTCGCCCTGAAGGACTCCGCGCTCGGTTACCTCATCGGCTACGTCGAAGTGGTGCGGTCCGGCCAGCAACTCGGCGCGTTCTACGGCAACTACCTGCCCGCGCTGATCGTGGTGGCGATCATCATGATCATCCTCAACTACACGCTCACCGTGGTGGCGACCAGGGTGGAGAAGCGGCTGCGGGCCGCCCGGAAGGGCGGAGGTCCCCAGGGTGCTGCTCCCGAGCTTCCGGCGGTGTCGGTTCCGGGTATGGACATCACCGACAAGCGGTTGTGACCCGGCACTGCTTCTGACACGAACGACACTGCGGTCGGATGGGAACTCGGTTCCCATCCGACCGCAGTGTCGTTCATCGTGATCGTGGTCAGGTCGTGATCATGGTCAGGCTGTGTCCGATTCAGGTCTCGTCGAACAGGCCGTCGGTTTCCGCGCCGGCACGATCGAGTTGCTCCTTGACGACCTCGAACGCCATGCCCTGGGGGAACCCGCGACGCGCCAGCATGGACACCAGCCGGCGGACCGCCCGGTCACGGTCGTCCGTTGACACGGTGCGCAGTTTCTTCGCGACCAGTTCGGTGGCTCGCGCTCGTTCGTCTTCGCTGTCGATCTGAGCGAGCGCCTCGGTGGCGTCTTCCTGACCGATGCCCTTGCGGCGCAGTTCCAGTGCGAGCGCACGTTTTCCCTTACCGGCGTACGTGTGCCGCGAATGCACCCACTGCTGGGCGAAGTCGGCGTCGTTGACGAGCCCGACCTCGGTGAGTCGATCCAGTACGCGCTCGGCGATGTCGGCCGAGTACCCCTTCTTCGCCAGACGGTCGGACAACTCCGCTCGACTCCGGGCACGGTCCGTCAGGAGACGCAGGCACAAATCCTTGGCCTGCGTCTCCGTTCCACCCTCGCCCGTCGGACGCACGGCGGCGCCTTAGAATTCGACCGGGGCGGCGTCGTCCGTAGCGGCAGTGACGTCGGCGCCGATTCCGAGCTTTTCCTTGATCTTCTTCTCGATCTCGTCCCGGATGTCGGTGTTCTCCAACAGGAACTTGCGGGCGTTCTCCTTGCCCTGTCCCAGCTGGTCGCCTTCGTAGGTGTACCAGGAGCCCGACTTGCGAATGAACCCGTGTTCGACACCCATGTCGATCAGCGAGCCTTCCTTGCTGATTCCCAGGCCGTAGAGGATGTCGAACTCGGCCTGCTTGAACGGCGGCGCGACCTTGTTCTTGACCACCTTCACGCGGGTACGGTTACCCACCGCGTCAGTGCCGTCCTTCAGGGTCTCGATCCGCCGCACGTCGAGGCGCACCGACGAGTAGAACTTCAATGCCTTACCACCGGTGGTGGTTTCGGGGGAACCGAACATGACGCCGATCTTCTCGCGCAGCTGGTTGATGAAGATCGCGGTGGTGCCGGAGTTGCTGAGCGCACCGGTCATCTTACGGAGCGCCTGGCTCATCAGACGGGCCTGCAGACCCACGTGACTGTCGCCCATCTCGCCCTCGATCTCGGCGCGCGGGACCAGAGCGGCCACGGAGTCGACCACGAGGATGTCGAGAGCGCCGGAGCGGATCAGCATGTCTGCGATCTCCAGCGCCTGCTCGCCGGTATCGGGCTGCGACACCAGCAGCGCGTCGGTGTCGACGCCGAGTTTCTGGGCGTAGTCGGGGTCGAGCGCGTGTTCGGCGTCGATGAACGCGGCGATGCCGCCGGCCGCCTGGGCGTTGGCGACCGCGTGCAGAGCGACGGTGGTCTTACCCGAGGACTCCGGGCCGTAGATCTCGACGACACGGCCGCGGGGCAGCCCGCCGATGCCGAGGGCGACGTCCAGCGCGATGGAGCCGGTCGGGATGACGGCGATCGGCTGACGGACACCTTCGCCCAGGCGCATCACCGAGCCCTTGCCGAAGTTCTTGTCGATCTGCGCCAGCGCGAGGTCGAGCGCCTTGTCTCGATCGTGTGCCTGTGGTGCCATCGTCGTCCCCATTCTCGAGTCTCATCAGTGATCTGCGGTCAGGTTAGATCCAGGTACCGACAAGAACCGTGACCACCGAACATCTCCAGCATAGGGGAACGTGTGTTCGATTGGTGCGACCGGCCCGTTCGACACGCCGGATTTCTACCGGCGCTGCGGTGGAACGTCGAACTCGGCGCAGAGTTCACGCCACACCTCGCGGGGTTCCCGGCCGTCCTCGATGGCCTCGGCGGCGGTCTTGCCCCCGAGACTGAGCAGCACGTGGTCGACGAGTAGTGCGTCGCCGCGCATCTGCCCGAACTCTTCGCGGACGAGTTCGTGAAATTCAGTCAGTCGCACGCTTCCACGCTAGCCGAACCCCGGGCGAGGCTCTCACCGCAGCGCGTCGCGGCACACCTCCACCGGATCCGCCACGTCCGCGACGCTCCACGCGGCCCGCTGCGCGGCCTCCGCGTGCGCGCCGTGCGAGAGCACCTGTTCGACCGCCGAACGGAGCGCCTCGGCGCTCGGGGGACGCACCACGACGGCACTCCCCTGCCGCGCGGCGCGATTCGCGAGTTCCCACTGATCGCCGCCCCCGGGGACCACCACCGCCGGGACCCCTGCGAGCAGGGCCTTCGCCAGCATCCCGTGACCACCGCCGCAGACGACGGCGGCGGCCTCGCGGAGCATCGCGTCCTGACGGCCGAGACCCGCACGTACCCAGGGCGGAACCGCGGCCGGCGATCCGTCCAGTATCGACGCGATCACGCGGACGCCGGCCCCGTCGAGACCGGCGAGCGTCGTCTCGAGCATGCCCTCGGCACCGGTGAACGCGGTCGACGGAGCCACCATGACCAGCGGATCGGTACCGTCCGGCGGCTCGAGCACCTCGTTCGTCGGTTCCCACAGCAGTGGCCCGACCACGTGCGCCTCCGCGGGCCAGTCCGGTCTCGGCACCTCGAGCGCGGGGAGCGTCGCGATCAGCCGGCGCACCGGTCCCGGATCCTTCGCCGGCAACCCGACGCCGACGCGGGCTTCGGAACGCTGCCGCTCGCCCTGCCGGATCGACCGCGCCGTCGCCGCCCGCATGAGCGTGTCGCGGGCCCGGCCCCGGATTCCCACCCCCGGAGCCAACCCGCTTCCGATGGGCGGCAATCCCCGGGACGCCGCGTACAGCGGGTGCGGGGACAACTCGACCCAGGGGATCCCCAGCCGCTCCGCCGCCATGCCGCCACCTGCGGTGAGGATGTCCGAGACCACGAGGTCGGGTCCCATCGCGCGCAGGTCGGGGAGCAACTCGGTGGAGATGTGCGCGGCGCGGGCGTGGATGCGCGCGCCCGCATCGAGGTCGTCGTCCGTCGGGCGGGGCGCGAGACCTTTCAGCAACTCGGCGGGCACACCGGCCGCCCGCGCGGGCTCGACCCACCGGGTGCCGGTGAACAGGACCGGTTCGTCCCCGGCCTCGATGAGGGCGAGGCACAACGCCAGAGCGGGAAAGGCATGTCCGGGATCAGGCCCGGCGACCACGGCGACTCGCACGAAGCACAGGGTGTCACACCGTCGCCGTCACCGTTTCTCGAACACGGCTTCCGCGGCGGCGAGAGACCGTGCACGGTCGGCGGGGACGAGGCCGATCCGGGTGCGCCGGTCGAGGAGGTCGTCGACGTCGAGTGCTCCCTCGTGGGTCACGGCGAACTCGAACTCGGCTCGACTCACGTCCACGCCCTCGGCGATCGGGGTCAGCAGTTCGGGGTCGGCGGCGGCGATCAGTGCCGCCTCCGTTCCGTAGCGGGCGAGCAGCGCCGGCGGGGCCGAAACCTGGCGCAGCGCTTCGGGAGTCGCGGCGCCGACGAGCGGGAGGGCGCGGGTCCGGCACGGGAGCGCGTCCAGTCCCGCCGCTGCCACCGCGGCGTCGACGGCGTCCTCCGCCATCTTCCGGTACGTGGTCAGCTTGCCGCCCACCACACTGACCAGACCGGTGTCCGAGCGGAGGACGGCGTGGTTGCGCGAGAGGTCGGCGGTCGATCCGTCGCCGGTGTCGAGCAGCGGTCGCAGTCCGGCGAACGTGCCGAGGACGTCCGAACGCCGCAACGGCACTTCGAGTGCGGTGTTGACCGTGTCGAGCAGGAAGTCGATCTCCTGCTCCGACGCTTCCGGAACGTCGGGGACGGGTCCCGGCGCCGCCTCGTCGGTCAGGCCGAGGTACACGCGGCCGAGCTGTGCGGGCAGCGCGAAGACGAAACGATTGGTCTCACCGGGGACCGGAACCGTGAGCGCCGCGGTCGGGTTCCCGAGCCGTTCCGCCGGCAGGACCAGATGTGTTCCGCGACTGGGCCGGAGCGTGATCGACGGATCGATCTCACCCGACCACACGCCTGCGGCGTTGACCACGGCGCGCGCGGTGATCGACAGTTCCGAGCCGGTCAGTTCGTCGCGCAGGGTCGCGGATGTCCCGGTCACGTCGTAGGCGCCCATCCGGGTGAGCACCTTCGCGCCGTGGAGCGCCGCGGTGCGCGCGAGGGACACCACGAGCCTGGCGTCGTCGACGAGCTGGCCGTCGAAGGCCATCAGGCCGCCCCGAAGTCCGTCCCGGCGCACAGCGGGGGCCAGTTCGACCACCTGGTCCGCCCGGACCGTCCGCGATCGCGGCAGGACCGTCGACGGCGTGCGAGCACTCGCACGGAGCAGGTCACCGGCCAGGAATCCCGTGCGGACGAGGGACTTTCCGAACAGCGTCGTGGAATCGAGGACGGGGACGAGCTGTGGCAGCGCCCGGACGAGGTGGGGCGCGGTGCGGGTCATCAGGATTCCGCGTTCGACCGCACTCTCGCGGGCGATGCCGACATTGCCCGACGCCAGGTACCGCAGCCCACCGTGGGCGAGTTTCGAACTCCACCGGCTGGTCCCGAACGCGAGGTCCCGCTTCTCCACGAGCACGACGTCGAGGCCTCGTGATGCCGCGTCGAGCGCGACACCGACGCCGGTCACTCCGCCGCCGATCACCAGGACGTCGACGCGCGCGCCGTCCGACAGCTGGTCGAGCTCGCGTGTCCGTCGTGCGGCGTTCAGCGCCGACGAGCGGCTCACGGGCGGCGTGCTGGGGTGGGTCACCGGTCTCCTCGATCTGTCGGGTGGGTGTCGGCTGCTGCGGGTGCCAGATAGGCGCCGACGGCGTGCCGGAGTTGTTCGGTCAGGGCGTCTCCGGGAAGTTCCTCGGCGACCATCACGGCCGACTGGACCGCGGACTGTGCGATCAGCAGCACCATGGTGGCGATCTGACGACTGTCCCCCGCGCGGATCGAGCCCTGGCGCTGCCCCGCCGACACCGCGACCGAGACCTGGTCGATGATCGCCCGCTGGCTGGTCCCCAGCCGCTCGAGGATGTAGGTGGTGAACAGTTCCTGATCCGAGCGCAGGATCTTCACGAACAGCGGATGGCCACGCACCTCGGTGGACACGTGGACCACGGCGTCGACCAGTTGGCGGTGAACCGATTCCTCGGTGGAGAATTCGGGCATCACGGCAGCGATCTCGCGGGTCATGAGGTCGGCGACCACTGCCCTGGTGTCCGACCAGCGCCGGTAGACGGTCGGCCTGCTGACCCCGGCCCTCCGCGCGACCTCCGCCAGGGTGGTACGGCGCAGTCCGAAATCGAGGATGCACGAGCGTGCGGCGTCGAGAATGGAGTCGTCGACGCTCGCTGAGGTGTCGTCACGCGACGGTGGATTACGAATAGACATTGTATGTAACACCGTAACGCATGAATCCCCCGCCGGCACCTCACCGGCATTCGAATCACCTCGCGTACGGCCGACGGCGGGCGCCTCGAGCCGTCCGTGGTCGGAGATTCGGGCTGCGTGAGCAGTGCGGGAAGGTGTGACGACAGGATTGGTGCGCACGTCGGATGACGGCACGGCGTGACTCCTACGAAATTCGGTAAATCATACCGTTCCGTCCAGGTCGGACTCACACTCGGCATGACCCACGCATGACAACGATCGCGAGCGCTTCACGAACTCAGCCGAAGTAGTAGAGCTCGAACCCCACCGCGCGTTCGGCGTCGAATCCCGGTTGCGGCCCGGTCACCATCTCGACCTGAGCCCGCGCCTGCTGCCCCACCGGCACGTCGCTGAGCGCCTCCAGGTAGTGGACGTGCTCAGCCAGAGAGAGCACCGCCCGATCCACCGTGTGGGTGACATCCACGGCGTGGGTGGGGGTCATCGTGTGGACCGCCACCCACCGGACTCCGCGCCACGGCGGCAACCCCGACTCCCCCAGTTCGGGGAAGATCCATTCGTTCGCGGCGTCCGCGGTGGCGTCGAGGACGGCTCGCCCGAGAGCGCGGTGGTCCGCACTGTTCGGCTGGCCCGGCCCCCAGGTGTCCCCAAAGTTCGCCGTCACCACGAGATCTGGACGATGACGACGGATCGCCGTGGCGAGGTCGCGGCGGAGTGCGAGACTCTCGACGAGGGTGCCGTCGGGATAACCGAGAAACTCGACGTCGGTCACCCCCACCACGGCCGCGGAGCGCCGCTCCTCCGCCTCCCGCAGCGGGCCCGACTCCGTCGGGTGCAGGCCCGCGATCCCTGCCTCTCCGCTGGTGGCGAGCACGTATCGAATGTCCTTGCCCTGCCCGGTCCAGCGCGCCACAGCCGCCGCTGCGCCGTATTCGATGTCGTCGGGGTGCGCGACCACGACGAGCCCACGATGCCAGCCCTCCGGTACCGGTTCCATGGGTAGAGCATGCCCGTCAGCTACGCGTGATGTCCGATTTCTCGCCGGATCCCGACATCGCCTTGATCAACAGGTACACACCGAATACGACGGCGCTGACGACGAGAATCCAGAACAGGCCCTTGACGAGGGCACCGACCACTGCGAGGGCGATCCAGATCGCCGCGACAGCCAGAACAATCTTCCAGAACATGGTTTCCTCCACTCACGTCTCCCCGATCGATTTCTGCGCCCGACGTCCGGTCGACCCCATTTATCGGGTACGCACACCAGCCTGGCACGCCGGCTCGGGTAAATCACCAGGTCAACGTAAAGATCAGGGAAAGATCAGGGTTCTCCCCCACACGAGGTCCCGAGGGGCCGTGTGTCGACCGACGAGGTCAGCGGTAGCGGCGAACGATGTCGTCGATCTCGCCGAGGGCCGCCGCGAGGCCGGCGAGTTTCTCGGTCGCCGACACGAGTTCCGCGCGTTCGCAGGCGAGTTCGCCGACGGCACTCGCCGTTCCGGGCACCGCGACCTCGGCGGCAGCGGCCACCAGTTCTTCGAACTGTTCGACGCCGACGCCGAGTTGCGCGGCAGCCGAGGCGATCGCCCGGTGGAGCGGCGCCGCTGCGGCCCGGCTCCCCCGGGCGGCGTCCTCCATGGACGTGATGTCGAGGGCCACCGCCTGCAACGCGGCTGCCGCGGAGCGGGCCGTGGCATGGGTGTCCTCGATGTCCTCGCCGCTGATGGTCCCGGACCGGGACAGCACGCCGAGGATGCCGTGCAGTGCTCGTTCGCTGTGCACGAGTCGCTCCATCGGCTCCCGGGCGACCGAGGACGGCGCCGGAAGCACCCGGCGGGCAGGCAGACCCGGCGGCAAGGTCACGGCGTCGAGCTTGCGGTACCGGCTGACGGCCAGCACCGCGGGGACCGCGAACACGACCGCGCCCCCACCGGCCATCAGCATCGACCACTCCGGCGCAGCCATCAGAGCGAGACCGGCGGCGCCGGTGGCCGACGTTCCGGACACGATGCCGTAGTGCTTCGCACGACGCCGGGCCCGCCGCTTCTTCCGCAGGAGACGTTCACGAGGGTCGCGCCACCGCTGCGCCGCGTCCGCGACGGACTCACCGGCCTCGCGCAGTGCGCCCTGGATCCCGGCGAGCCCGGACACGACAGTGGCCGACCGGACTGAACGTCCAGGTCGGCCACGTCGGGTGGAACTCATGCTCACAGGCGATTCGGTTACTGCGCCGTGCCGGTCTGGCCTGCTGCCGGCGGCTGCTTGTCGAGGCTCGGGTTGGCGGCGGGCGTCGCCGGCGCGCCGGCCGCACCGCCGGAGGGCAGTGCATCGCCCTTCATGGAGGCCCGGATCTGCTCGAGGCGGCTGTGTCCGGCCATCTGGATGCTCGCCTGCTGCACTTCCATCATGCGGCCCGACACCGAGTTCTGTGCCAGCTCCGCAGAACCGAGGGCATCGGCGTAGCGCCGCTCGATCTTGTCGCGCACGGCATCGAGGCTGGGCGTGTTGCCGGGAGCGGAGAGGGTGCTGTCCATCGAGCGCAGCGACTCGCTGACCCGTTCCTGCATCTTGGCCTGCTCCAGCTGGCTGAGCAGCTTGGTGCGTTCCGCGACCTTGGCCTGCAGAGCCATCGCGTTCTGCTCCACGGCCTTCTTCGCCTGGGCAGCTGCCTGCAGAGACTGGTCGTGCAGTGCCTTCAGGTCTTCGACGCCCTGCTCGGCGGTGACGAGCTGTGCGGCGAACGCCTCGGCGGCATTGGTGTACTGGATGGCCTTCTCGGTGTCGCCGGCGGCCTGCGCCTGGTCGGCCAGGTTGACGGCCTGACGGGCGTTGGCGTTGAGCTTCTCCACCTCGTCGAGCTGGCGGCTGAGCTTCATCTCGAGCTGGCGCTGGTTGCCGATGACAGACGCGGCCTGCTGCGACAGGGCCTGGTGCTGACGCTGCGCATCCTCGATCGCCTGCTGAATCTGAACCTTGGGGTCAGCCTTCTCATCGATCTTGGAATTGAAGAGCGCCATCAGGTACTTCCATCCCTTGACGAAAGGATTAGCCATGGGTTTGATCCTGCCTCCATCTGTTGCGCCGCGCGATGCGCGACCCGATACGCGACCGTCACGCACCGGAACAAGGGCTGCGCCCCGACTACCTGGCTCACCCGCCGACGAGATCGGCGGTTGACTGAAATCTATCGGTTCGGCACGGGTGTTGCTATGCGGCAGCCAGCGCCTGCGCGGGTGCAGGGATGACCACCCGGGTGTCGCGGGCGATGGTCGTCGAACCCGGTCGTGCGCTCGCGGCGGGGGCCTCTGCGGGTGCGGATTCGACCGCGTGCCGCTCGGTGTCCGCACGCTTGGCCGAAGACCCGTCGGACAGCGATTCGCTGACGTCGACGAGCACGTCGGACAGTGGGACGTCCAGCGCGTCGCAGATCGCCGCCAGGAGCTCACTCGAGGCTTCCTTGCGCCCTCGTTCGACCTCGGACAAGTACCCGAGGCTCACACGAGCACTGTTGGAGACCTCACGCAGGGTCCGGCTCTGCGAAACGCGCGTACGCCGAAGACTGTCACCGATTGCCTCACGCAATAGCAGCGCCATCTCGCTCCTCCTTCATCCGTCACCTGTCTCGCCTATCTCAACGCACGAACAGGACCGATTGGTTCCCGACCTTAGCCTGCGGATGTTTCCTGCACACGATCGAGGAGTCCCGACACGGCGGCGGAAACCGCAGATTTACGGATCTGCCACCGGCCGCCGGTCAATCCGAGCTCGAGGACCGACGTTCCGGCCGCCCCGGAAATGCTCAGGAACACCGTGCCCACGGGATGTCCGTCCTGCGTGTCGGGGCCGGCGACGCCGGTCAGACCGACGCCCCAGTCGGCGCCGCAGCGGGCGCGGGCACCGTCCGCGAGCGCCTGTGCCGTGGACGCCGCCACCGGCCCGTCCTCCGCCAGCCGGGCCGGATCGACACCGGCGAGAGTTGCCTTCAGGTCGGTGGCGTAGACGACGAGTCCGCCGCGCAGCACGTTGCTCGCGCCGGGCACACCGGCGATGGTGGCGGTGAGCAGTCCTGCGGTGAGCGATTCCGCGGTGGCGACGGTCTCGCCGCGGGCGGTGAGCACGGCAACCAGGTCGGCGGCCCGCGTGCCGTCCACCAACGGGTCGGTCACGCCCCGGTGCTCGCGTTCGCCTCGACCTTGTGCACCCCGGCTCGCAGCCGGACGGCCTGCACGACGTAGTCCAGCCCGGTCACCACTGTCAGCAGCACGGCCGCCCCCATCAGGACCCATCCGAGGACGTCGAATCCGTCCGGCAGCGGCAGCAGGTAGAACCCGATCGCGATCGTCTGGACGAGAGTCTTGAGCTTGCCGCCCCTGCCCGCGGGAATGACCGCGTGCCGCAAGACCGCGAACCGGAGCAGCGTGATGCCCAGTTCCCGCACCGCGATCACCGCGGTCACCCACCAGGGCAGGTCGCCGAGAATCGACAGACCCACGAGGGCGGCACCGATCAGCGCTTTGTCAGCGATGGGGTCTGCGAGCTTGCCGAAATCGGTGACGAGGCCGTACTTGCGGGCGAGTTGACCGTCGATCCGGTCGGTGATGGCGGCGACCGCGAACACGCCGGTGGCGATCAGGCGCCACGTCGTCGAGTGTCCGTCGCCGACGAACAGCACGACCAGGAAGACGGGGACCAGCAGGATCCGGAGGATTGTCAGGATGTTCGCGATGTTCAGCAGTGGTACGGCCGTCTCACTCGCGGGCTCGACCGACGGATCCGGGACCGCCGGGTTGTCGGCGGCCGTCCAATCCTCGCGCTGCGCGCTCATCGGAGCACCGCAGCGTCGAACTGCACCCCGGGACGCGGCGGGGAGTGGGAGGGATTCGTAGGTCGTACCGGCACGTGCCTAAGAATATCGGTACGGCCGTTGGCTAATGTTCACGACATGACTTCTCGGACGCCGGACACCGCCGACAATCAGCTGATCGTGCGGCGAGCACGAACCTCCGACGTTCCCGAGATCAAGCGTCTGATCGACATCTACTCCGGCAAGATCCTGCTCGAGAAGAACCTCGTGACCCTGTACGAATCCGTTCAGGAGTTCTGGGTGGCCGAGCGCGGCGGCAACGTGATCGGTTGTGGCGCAATGCACGTCCTGTGGGCGGACCTGGGCGAGGTGCGCACGATCGCAGTCGATCCGTCGGCCAAGGGCCAGGGTGCGGGCCATCACGTGGTGGCCAAATTGATCGAGGTCGCGCGGGAACTCGAACTCGAGCGCCTGTTCGTTCTCACGTTCGAGGTCGACTTCTTCGGCAAGCACGGATTCGTGGAGATCGACGGCACACCCGTGACCGCCGAGGTGTACGCGGAGATGTGCCGTTCGTACGACACCGGTGTCGCCGAGTTCCTCGACCTGAGCTACGTCAAGCCGAACACCCTCGGCAACACCCGAATGCTTCTCACTCTCTGAAATCCCAGTGCGTGAGACAGATGGGCCCTGATCCCATTTTTGTTCGATGAACCCGTCCCGAGAGAGCGAGAACATGTCCCTGTTCGTAGTGGAGTACACGTATTCGGCCGATACCGTCGCCGGACGCGACGAGCATCGCCCCGCCCACCGGGAGTGGCTCGGCGAACTGGCCGAGCAGAAGACGGTGGTGTCGTCCGGCCCGTTCGCGGACGGTAGCGGCGCGTTCATCATCGTCGACGCCGCCGACGCGGCGACCGTGGAACAGCTTTTCACCCACGACCCGTTCGCCCGCAACGGCCTGGTGACGGCCACCCGGATCGTCGAATGGGTTCCGGTACTCGGCGAATTCAGCTCCTGAACCGCCGAGCACCGGACCCCTCGAGCACGACGCCCGGCGGAGTTACTTCGCCGGCGTCGCGTTCCGCGTCTTGAGGAGGCTGGCGACGGTCGTCACTGCCAGCACACCGATGATGACGGCGAGCGAGAACACCGTCGACACCTCCGGGACGGCCACGTGCTCCCCACCGTTGATGAAGCCCAGCGTGTTCTCGTGCAGAGCGTGCAGAACCAGCTTGACGCCGATGAACGCCAGGATGATCGACAGGCCGTACGACAGATACACCAGGCGATCCAGCAGGCCGCCGATCAGGAAGTACAGCTGACGCAGACCCATCAGCGCGAACGCGTTGGCCGTGAACACCAGGTACGGCTCCTGGGTGAGCCCGTAGATCGCGGGGATCGAGTCGAGCGCGAACAGCACGTCGGTGAATCCGATGGCGACCAGCGCGAGCAGCAGCGGCGTCACGACGCGCTTGCCGTTGATCCGTGTGACGAGCTTGTCGCCGTCGTAGGTGTCCGTGGTGGGGAGGATCTTCTTCGCGATGGCGACGATCTTGCTGTCGCGTTCCTCCTCTACCTCCTTCTCGTGCCCGTGATCACGCACCAGTGTGTACGCGGTGTAGATGAGGAACGCGCCGAACAGGTAGAACACCCAGCTGTAGGCGTTGATCGCCGCGGCGCCGACGCCGATGAAGATTCCGCGCATCACCAGCGCCATCACGATGCCGATCAGCAGCACCTTCTGCTGGTACTCCCGTGGCACCGCGAACGTTCCCATGATGATGACGAACACGAAGAGGTTGTCGACCGACAACGCCTTCTCGGTGACGTATCCGGCGAAATATTCGCCGCCGTACTGGCTTCCCCACAGCCACATCACGATCAGGCCGAACAGGATCGCGACGCCGATGTAGACCGACGACCAGAACGCCGACTCACGGAACGTGGGGGCGTGCGGGGTGCGTACGTGAGCGAAGAAGTCGAAGACGAACAGTCCGAGAATCACCACACAGGTGATGACCCAGACCAGCGGTGACACATGCATGAACACAGACCTCCGGTAGACCTAGCGGGTACCGGAGGTCTCTCCCGCCGCGCCGGAACCTTCTGTCCGAGCGACTGACAGCCCCGGATCGGCAATGGTGCCGATCGTGTTGACGATGCTGTCACAGAGGTGGGGATACTCCCCTCCAATTCGGTGACCATTCAACCACACTGCGCGAGAATCGCCCATTTCGGACACGCGCACGCGGGCTACTCCTGGTCGGACGGGGCCTCGTCCGGGTCGCCGCCGCGGATCGACCACAGCAGACCGTCGAGTTCGTCGGGCTTGATGAGCACCTCGCGGGCTTTCGAACCCTCGCTGGGGCCCACCACTCCCCTGGTCTCCATCAGGTCCATCAGGCGGCCTGCCTTTGCGAAACCGACACGCAGTTTCCGCTGCAGCATCGACGTGGAGCCGAACTGGCTGGAGACGACGAGTTCCACCGCCTGCAACAGCACGTCCATGTCGTCGCCGATGTCGGGATCGACGTCCTTCTTCTCCCCGACCTTGGCGGCGGTGACGCCGTCGGTGTACTCCGGCTCCGCCTGGTTCTTGCTGAAATCGACGACCGCGGAGATCTCCTCGTCGGTGATGAACGCGCCCTGCAGGCGTGTCGGCTTGCCTGCGCCCATCGGCAGGAACAGCCCGTCACCCATACCGATCAGCTTCTCGGCGCCGGGCTGGTCCAGGATGACCCGTGAGTCGGTCAGGGAGGACGTCGCGAAGGCGAGCCGTGACGGCACGTTGGTCTTGATCAGACCCGTCACGACGTCCACCGACGGCCGCTGTGTGGCGAGCACGAGGTGGATACCGGCGGCGCGCGCCTTCTGGGTGATCCGCACGATCGCGTCCTCGACGTCGCGCGGCGCGGTCATCATGAGGTCCGCGAGTTCGTCGACGATGGCGAGGATGTACGGATACGGCCGGTAGACCCGTTCGCTACCGAGCGGCGCGGTGATCTCTCCCGACTTCACCTTGGCGTTGAAGTCGTCGATGTGGCGCACCCGGTTGGCCTGCATGTCCTGGTAGCGCTGCTCCATCTCCTCCACCAGCCAGGCCAGCGCGGCCGCCGCCTTCTTCGGCTGGGTGATGATGGGCGTGATGAGGTGCGGAATGCCTTCGTACGGCGTCAACTCCACCATCTTGGGGTCGATGAGGATCATCCGGACCTCGTCGGGTGTCGCGCGGGACAGCAGCGACACCAGCATCGAGTTCACGAAGCTGGACTTACCGGAACCGGTGGAACCGGCCACGAGCAGGTGCGGCATCTTCGCGAGGTTGGCACTGACGAAGTCGCCCTCGATGTCCTTGCCGAGACCGATCACCAGCGGGTGGTGGTCCTTGCGGGTGCTTGGGGCGGTGAGCACATCGGCGAGGCGCACCATCTCACGGTCGGAGTTGGGGACCTCGATACCGACCGCGGACTTGCCCGGGATCGGCGCGAGCAGGCGCACGTTGTCGGTGGCGACGGCGTACGCGATGTTGCGGGCGAGCGCGGTAATCTTCTCGACCTTCACACCCGGGCCGAGTTCCACCTCGTAGCGGGTGACGGTCGGGCCGCGGGTGAATCCGGTGACGGCGGCGTCGATCTTGAACTGTTCGAGGACCTCGGTGATGGCCTCGATCATCGCGTCGTTGGCCGAACTGCGCTTCTTCGGCGCATCGCCCTCGATGAGCAGGGACGTCGGTGGCAGTGTGTAGTCGCCCTCGACCACCCGGTCGGTGACGAACTTGTCGACGTCGGGTAGCGGTTCCGGTTCGGGTTCCAGCTTCGGGGCGACGACGGGCTTGGCCTTGGCGCGCGGCCGTTTCGGGGCCGGTGCCGGAGCGGGCACGGGTTCCGTGGCGGGTTCGGTCTCCCACAGCCCGAGCACCTCCGTCTTCGCGGTGTCGCTGACGTCGTACTCGTCGGTGGGATAGTTGTCGGCCGGGGCACCCCGGACCCCGGTCTTGTAGTCGTCGACGGGGTAGCCGTCGGCATCGAAGAGGGTGGGGTCGTATTCGCCGTCCTCGTAGTACTCGCTGTCGTAGTCGCCGTAGTGATCGCGGCCGAACGATGTTCCGAAGTACGACTGCAGCTTGCCGGGCACCTCGCGGACCGTGGTCCCGGTCAGGAGCAGGACACCGAACAGTGCCGCCATCAGCAGCAGCGGCGCGGCCAGCCACACGGTGAGACCGTCGGTCAGGGGACCGCCCGCCGCGTACCCGACGAAGCCGGCGCCGCGTGCCCTGCCGTCGGCGTCGGCGGGCGACCCCGTCGCGATGTGCCACAGGCCGAGAACCGGCAGACCGACCAGCAGCGACCCCAGCACCAGCCGGGGCCGGATCTCGGGTTTCGGTTCGGTCCGCATCAGGATCACCGCGACGGCGACACCGATCAGCGGCAGGACAGCGGACGCCCCGCCGAACACGGCGCGGACTCCGGTCTCGATCCACTCGCCCACCGGACCGCCGGCGGAGAACCAGATTCCGCCGGCGACCACGACGCTGATCGCAATCAGTCCGAGGGCGATGCCGTCGCGCCGGTGTCCCTGCTCGATCTCGGCCGCCCTGCCGACGGTGCGGGTGGTGGCTCCGACGCCCTTCGCCACGAGCGACCAGCCGCCGCCGATTCCCCGGCCCACCGACTTCAGGGGACCGGATGCGGACGCCTTCTTCGCGGCGGGCCTCCGGGCGCCGCCGCGCGGCGACGTGGACTTACGCGGAGTGCTGACCGTCCGGGTCGTGCGGGACTTCGGCTTGGACGTCGTGCTCGAACCGCGGGCGCTCGCCTTACCTGCCATGGCTCTCAGATTAGTCGCTACGGCACCTTCCGGACCATCCGCAACACCCGTAACACGGCCAGAGCTGCGTCGAAATGGCCTCAGAACCCTCGGTCGAGGGAGGTCACGGCCTCGATGTCGGCGGCCTCGCCCTCGGTCTCGATCCGCACCTGATTCCGGCCGAACGCGTGCAGGGCGAGTTCCGACGGTTCCCCTCGCAGGATCACCCGGCCGGCGCCGGCCGTGCGGACGGTGGCCTGCTCCCCGGACGGCCGCTCGAGTACCACCGTCACCGGGGCGTGCCGGTAGCCGAGCTTGCCGACCTTGCGCGCCAGACCCCACAGCGCGTCCTGACGGTCGGCGGGCAGCACGCGCGGCTCCCACCCGTCGTGGGCGCGGCGCACGTCCTCGTGGTGGACGAACATCTCCCCCAGGTTCACCTGCGCGTCCACCCAGTACATCGGCGACCACATCGGCGGACCCGACCGGACCTCGTCCAGCAGCCGGCTCCACGGACGCGTCGCCGTCTCGTTCTGGACGCGTTCGGTGTACCCGGCGAGCAGGCCCACGACGATGCCCGGGGCAGCGTCGAGGCGTCGTTCGCGCACGATCAGGTGGGCGGCCAGGTCCCGGTTGGTCCACGTCCCGCAGAGGGTCGGGGCGTCGGGACCGAATTCGGCCATCGAGTCGACGAGGGAGAGGCGTTCATCGCGGGCAAAGGTCACCCGACCGAATCTACCTGTCGGAGAACTACTTGCCCTCCGCCGACGGCACCGCGATGACGGTCGGAACGATCATCGGCCGGCGACGGTACTTGTCGGCCACCCATCTGCCGACGACACGCCGGATCGCCTGGGCGATGCGGTGAGCGTCGTTGATGCCTTCGGTGGCCAGGCGCAGCAGCTCCGCCTCGACCAACTGCGCCGCGTCCTTGAGGGCCGTCGGGTCGTCGGAGAATCCGCGTCCGGACACCTCGGGGGTGCTGACCGCGCGGCCCGTGTGGTCGTCGATGACGACGTTGATGGCGATGAACCCGCCCTCACCGAGGACCAACCGGTCCGACAGTGTGGAGTCGCCGACGTCGCCGACGGACAGTCCGTCGACGTAGACGTGCCCGACGGGAACCTGCCCGACGATCTCGGCGAGACCGTCGACCATGTCGACCACCACACCGTCCTCGGCGAGCACGATCCGCTCCTCCGGCACACCGGTCGCCTTCGCGAGGGCGGCGTTGGCCCGCAGGTGGCGCCATTCGCCGTGGACCGGCATCGCGTTGGTGGGCCGGACCGCGTTGTACAGGTACAGGAGCTCACCCGCCGAGGCGTGACCGGAGACGTGCACCTTCGCGCTCTGCTGGGTGACGACGGTGGCGCCGCGCTTGGCGAGGCCGTTGACGACGGCGAACACGGAGTTCTCGTTGCCGGGGATCAGCGACGAGGCCAGCACGACGAGGTCGTTGGCCCGGATGTTGATCTGCCGGTGCTCGCCGCGGGCCATCCGCGACAACGCCGACAGCGGTTCGCCCTGCGAGCCGGTGGAGATGAGGACGAGCCGGTCGTCGGGCAGGTTGGCCGCGGTGTCGATGTCGACGACCAGACCGTCCGGGACACTCAGGTAGCCGAGATCCTGCGCGATCTGCATGTTGCGGACCATCGACCGGCCCACGAACGCGACCCGCCGGTTGTACCGGTGCGCGACGTCGACGACCTGCTGGATGCGGTGCACGTGGCTGGCGAAGGAGGCCACGATCACACGCTGCCGGGCCTTGCCGATGACGTTGTCGAGCACTCCCCCGATCTCACGTTCGGGGGTGACGAATCCCGGCACCTCGGCGTTGGTGGAGTCGACGAGGAACAGGTCGACGCCCTCGTCGCCGAGACGGGAGAAGCCGGCGAGGTCGGTGAGCCTGCCGTCGAGCGGCAACTGGTCGAGCTTGATGTCGCCGGTGTGCAGCACGACGCCGGCGTCGGTCCGGATCGCGACGGCAATGGCGTCGGGGATCGAGTGGTTGACGGCGAAGTACTCGCACTCGAATGGGCCGTGTTCGGTGCGCTGACCCTCGACGACCTCGACGAGGTTGGGACGCTGGCGGTGCTCACGGCACTTGGCCGCGACGAGCGCGAGCGTGAACCGCGAACCGACGACCGGCAGATCCGGACGCAGGCGCAGCAGGAACGGGATGGCGCCGATGTGGTCCTCGTGGCCGTGCGTGAGGACGACTGCCTCGACGTCGTCCATGCGGTCCTCGATGTGCCGGAAGTCCGGGAGGATCAGGTCGACACCAGGCTGCTGGTCTTCCGGGAACAGCACACCGCAGTCGACGATGAGCAGTTTGCCCTGGTGCTCGAAGACGGTCATGTTGCGACCGATCTCGCCGATGCCGCCGAGAGCCACCACCCGCAGCCCCTTGAACGGGGCCTTCGGCGGGGCGCCGAGCCGGGCCGTCGGATCGACCGCGGCCGGCCGCGAGTCCTGACGCTTGTTGCCGGCGCGCCGTCCGGAGCGCGACGACGACTTGTTGGCGGCGCCCCCCTTCGTGGAGGAAGCCTTCACGGGCGCGGACTTGGCCTGCTCCGACTTCGGGGCACTCGGCTCGTCGGCGACGACGGGCGCCGACTTCGCCGGCTCGGCGGCGGGGGCCGGCGTCGCCGGCTCGGCGGCGGGGGCCGGCGTCGCCGGCTCGGCGGCGGGGGCCGGCGTCGTCGGCTCGCTCGCTGTGGGGGAAGGGGGGCCTGCCTGGCGGCTGGCGCTGCGACGACGAGGCGGTCGGGTCACGCGAGCACCCCCGCTGCGTGCAGATCGGCGGCCAGGAGATCGATCTGATCGTGCGTGGGCGCCACCTGCGGCAACCGGGGTTCACCGACGTCGAGGCCGATCAGGCGCAGACCCGCCTTCGACGCGCTCACGCCGCCGAGACGCGCCACCGAGCGGATGACCGGGATGAGGCTGAGGTTGATGGCGCGGGCGCGGGCGATGTCCCCCGCCGCGAAGGCGGTGTGCAGTTCACGCAGCCGGCCGGGCACGAGGTGCCCGATGACGCTGACGAATCCCGTCGCGCCCACCGACAGCCACGGCAGGTTGAGCGGATCGTCACCCGAGTAGAACTGGAGGTCGGTGGTGCCGATCAGCTCGGCGCCCGCGTTGAGGTCGCCCTTGGCGTCCTTGACCGCGACGATGCGCGGGTGCTCGGCGAGGCGCCGGATGGTCTCCGTCTCGATGGGGACCACGGAGCGGGGTGGAATGTCGTAGAGCATGACCGGAAGGTCGGTGGCGTTGGCGACAGCGGTGAAGTGCGCGAACAGTCCGGCCTGCGGCGGACGCGAGTAGTAGGGGGTGACGACGAGGAGGCCCTGCGCGCCGGCGCGGGCGGCGTCACGGGCGAGTTCGACGCTGTGCGCGGTGTCGTTGCTGCCCGCGCCGGCGATGATCTTCGCGCGGTTGCCCACCGCGTCGATGACCGCCCGGAGCAGCTCGAGCTTCTCGTTTTCGGTGGTCGTCGGCGACTCACCGGTCGTGCCGGCGAGCACGAGGGAGTCGCACCCGTTGTCGACGAGGTACGCCGCGAGGCGGACACCGGCGTCGACGTCCAGCTTTCCGTCCGAGGTGAACGGCGTCACCATCGCTGTGGACACGGTGCCGAACGGACGCTCGACTGGAGAAGCGGAATCACCGTAGGTCATGGTCAGAAGGCTACCCGGTGACCCAGGTACTTTTGCACACCACTCACGCGTCGGCGGAAAACGTGCTCCGCGCCACCTCGGTGCCGTCGCCCCAGTCCAGTACCTCGAAGTCGCCGAAGACATTCGGTGCGGCCGCCTGCAGCTGCCTCAGGCACTCGACCGCGACACGGCGAATCTCCACGTCGGCGTGCTCGGTGGCCCGCATCGAGACGAAGTGCCGCCAGGCGCGGTAGTTGCCGGTGACCACCACGCGGGTCTCCGTCGCGTTGGGCAGGACGGCCCTCGCGGCCTGCCTCGCCTGCTTGTTGCGCAGCGGCACGTTGGAGGTGTCGGCCAGTTTCGATTCGAGGGCCTCGAGGAGTTCGCCGTACGCCGCCCTGCTGGCGTCGGTGGCCTTCGCGAACAGCTCCTCGAGTTCGGGGTCGCCGGCGATCGCGGGCGGGACGACGACGTTCCCCTCGTTCTCCCGCACGAAGCGCTGCGACAGCTGCGAGTAGGAGAAGTGGCGGTGCCGGATCAACTCGTGGGTGCAGGACCGGGAGATGCCGGTGATATAGAAGCTGACGGTGCCGTGTTCGAGGACCGACTCGTGCCCGACCTCGAGCAGATGACGCAGGTATCCGGCGTTGGTGGCGGTGCGGGGGTTGGGTTTGGACCAGCTCTGGTAGCACGCCCGGCCCGCGAATTCCGCCAGCGCTTCGCCGCCGTCGGCGTCGGTCTCCCACGGGATGTCCGCCGGTGGAAAGAACTCCGTCTTCGCGACGAGTTGCACCCTGAGCGGCACGGTCTGCGGCACTGCGCTGATCCTCCTACCGAACTCCCTGGTCGGGAGTCCCTCCTGAATGCATCGACCCTAGTCGCAGCATCGGCCTGACACTGTCCGAGGGTGACATCACCAAGCTGAGGTCACGACTGCTTGACTGGCGTCACGGTTGACGTCATGCTGGCGTCATGGACCTCGGCATCTATGTCTCCCGGCTGCGAGACGACCTGAACGCAGCAGCCGCACTCGGCGACGAGCAGACGCGGGCGACCGCTGCGGCGCTCGCCGCCGCAGTCGAACCCGCCGCGCGCCTGCTCCTCCTGTCGGCGCTCACCGACTTTGCGGGAGAGGTGTCTTCCGAACTCGGCAATCGCACCGTCGGCGTGCGCCTGGACGGCAGCGAGGTGGCGGTCGACGTGCACCGGACTCCCGCCCAGCCCGGGCCGGACAGGGAACGCACCGCCACCGCCGAGGACATCGGTGCCGCGTTCGATGACGTCACCGGTGACATCAGCCGCGTCACCCTCCGCCTGATGGATCAGATCAAGTCGAAGGCCGAGGAGGCCGCCTCCCAGAACGGGGTGTCGCTCAATTCCTGGGTGTCGCAAGCGGTCCAGGGCGCGCTCAAGGACCAGATGCGCCGGAACGGGAGAGGCGATTTCTGAGCGCCGGTGCACTCACTCCACGCGCCCGTCGGCGGCGGTGATGTAATTACGTCGCATCAGCCACACGGTGAGAGTCGCCACGGGCTCGAAGGAGCGAAGAACATGGCCGTTTCCGGCGTCAAGGAATTCGAGATCAAGGCCGATCCGGCCACGGTGATGGCCGCGATCGCTGCGGTGGATCGCCTGCCCGAGTGGTCCTCGGCCCACAAGTCGGTCACCATCGAGAGCACACACGACGACGGCCGCCCCCACCGAGTCCGGATGAGCGTCTCCATCCTCGGGATCAGCGACGAGCAGGTCGTCGACTACACGTTCGAGGGCGACAACACGGTGTCGTGGCACCTCGTCGAGAGCGGCCAGCAGAACGCCCAGGACGGGTCGTACGTCCTCACCGAGTCCGGCGCCGGCACCAAGGTGACGTTCGAATTGACGGTCGACCCGAAGATTCCGCTGCCGGGGTTCCTCGTGAAGAAGGCGCAGAAGACGGCGCTCGAGACCGCGAGCAAGGGCCTGACGAAGTTCGTCGAGAGCCTGTAGGCAGTCGAGAGCCTCCAGTTCTTCACTCTCCTCGCGGCCGCGACGCCTCGGCCGCGAGGAGGGCACCGAGGTTGCCGCGATCGTCCACTCGGACGTCGTCCAGGCCCAACCACGTTGCCATTCTTCGCAATTCCGGAACCAGCGCCTCCACCACGTGCCCCGGACTCCGGTCGGGTTCGACGAACGCGGATCGCACTTCGAGCGTCCCCGACGCGCGGTCGGCCTTGAGATCGACCCTCGCCACCAGTTCACCGTTCAGCAGGAACGGGAAGACGTAGTACCCGTGGACACGTTTGTGCGCGGGGGTGTAGATCTCGAGGCGGTACCGGAAGTCGAATACCCGCTCGGTACGGGGCCGGCAGAAAACCAGCGGATCGAACGGGCAGAGCAGCGCCGCCCCCTCCACCTTCCGGGGAACCCGGACGTCGCGGTGGACGAATGCCGATGCCTCCCAGCCCCGGACGCCGACCCGTTCGAGCACACCGTCCTCGACGAGGTCCTCGACGGCCGCGGCGGTCTGCGCCGGCGACAGCCGGTAGTAGTCGCGCAGATCGGGTTCGGTGGCCACCCCGAGGGCCCGCGCGGACCGCTGCACCAGGCCACGGACGGCGTCCTCCTCCGAAACGTTCTCGGCGAGGACCGCTTCCGGCAGCACCCGTTCGGTGAGGTCGTAGTGACGGGTGAAGGCGACGCGCTTGTCGACCGCCAGCGCACCGGACGCGAACAGCTGCTCGCACACCACTTTGGTGTCGCTGCGATCCCACCAAGGACCCTTGCGGTCGGGCCGGTCGACCTCGAGGTGTTTCTCCACGTCGCCCGCGCTGCACGCACCGACGGCGCCGATCACGTCGAGCACGTCGGCGGCGAGCGTGGGATTGCGGTCGAGTACGCGGGATTCGCCGGACCAGCGTCCGTGCCGGTACCGGTGCATCCGCCAGCGCAGCAGCGGCCAGTCCTCGACCGGGATGAACGCCGCCTCGTGCGCCCAGTACTCCGCCAGCATCCGGGGTGCGCGGGCGGAGTGCGACCACGCCGCCGAGTCGACCAGACCGCGGTCGTACACCCCGAGACGGCTGAACAGCGGGACGTAGTGGGCGCGCACGGCCACCGACACGGAGTCGATCTGGAACAACCGCACGCGGTCGAGAACCGAACGGACGTGCCTGCGCGTCGGTGTACCGGCCGGCTTCCGGTCGGCGAAACCCTGCGCCCAGAGCGCCGTTCTCCGGGCCGCGGCGGCGGTCATCTCACGCATGACCGAAGCTTGCCATCGGCCACCGACACGGTCGACGGCGACGTCGTCAGGCGTCCTCCGCCAGCGTGACCGCCACCGTCGCGCCGAGTTCGTACAACCGCTCCCGCGCACTCGCGTCGACAGATCCGGTCAGTTCCAGGATCTCGGCGACCTGGGTGAGCGCCAGCCCGGTCACGATCTTCTGCACCGACTTCACGGCCCCGGCGGTGTCGTTGTTGCCGTGCACCCAGAGTCCGTAGGGGCGCCCGGCGACCGCGTCGAGGCACGGGTAGTAGACGGTGTCGAAGAAGTGCTTCAGCGCACCGGACATGTAGCCGAAGTTGGCGGAGGTCCCGAACAGGAACCCGTCGGCCGCGAGGACGTCGGGGACGGTCGCGCCGAGTGCGGGGATCGACTTCACCTCGACGCCGTCGATGTCGGGGTCCCGCGCGCCTTTCAGTACGGCTTCGAGGCACTCACGGGTCACCGGCGACGGCGTGTGGTGGACGACGAGTAGTGACTTCACAGTCGTCAGCGTACGACCGGGTCCGTCTACTACCGGCCGGGCTCGCCTTCCCGTTCGACACGTTCGAGTTCCACAGCCCGTTTCATCGTCTCCCTGGCCCGGCCGCGGTCGCCGGCGTAGTCGTAGGCGCGCGCGAGCCGGTAGGAGTTCCGCCAGTTGTCCGGGTCTGCTTCCCATTCGGACTTGACCTGCTGGAACAGTGCGTCGGCGGCGTCCCGGTCGATGCGGCCCGAGGGGCGCTTCGGCAGATCGCTGACATCCAGTTCGAGTCTCTCGTCGGCGATGCGGCGGGACAGATGCTGGTGCTGGAATCCGGCACGCAGCGTGGCGTAGACGATCCAGGCGCCCAGGAACGGCAGGATCAGGACGCCGATCCCCAGGCCGATCGCGGCTGCTCCGCCGTCCTGGATCAGCTCGATCCCACGCCGGCCGAGAAGGACGAAGTAGAACGCCAGCGCTGCGACCAGCAGTCCGATCGTGACGACGGTCTTGGTCGAGCCGTCCTTCACAGGTCGAGAAGGGGGTCGATACCGACGGTGAGACCGGGGCGGTTGCCGATCTCTCGCACACCGAGCAGGACGCCGGGGGCGAAGGAGTTGCGGTCGATCGAATCGTGGCGGATGGTCAGCGTCTCGCCCTGCGTGCCGAGGATGATCTCCTGATGGGCGACCAGACCTGCGAGCCGCACGGAATGGACCCGCACGCCGTCCACGTCGGCGCCGCGCGCACCGTCCAGTTCGGTGGTCGTCGCGTCGGGGCTCGGTCCCACGCCGGCCTTGCGGCGTGCCTCGGAGATGAGGGCGGCGGTCCGGTAGGCGGTGCCGGACGGCGCATCCGCCTTGTTGGGGTGGTGCAACTCGATGACCTCGACGGAATCGAAGAATCGTGCTGCCGCTTCGGCGAAGCGCATGGAGAGGACGGCGCCGATTGCGAAGTTGGGGGCAATCAGGACCCCGACGTCGGGGCGCTCGATCAGCCACGACCGCACCGTGTCGAGTCTCGTGTCGTCGAACCCGGTGGTGCCCACCACGGCATGAATGCCGTTGGAGACGAGGAACTTCAGGTTGTCCATCACCACGTCGGGGTGGGTGAAGTCGACGACGACCTGCGTGCCGGCCTCGCCGAACGACTCGAGCCGGTCGCCGTGATCGACCTCCGCGACGAGTTCGAGGTCCGGTGCCTGCTCCACCGCCTCGCAGATCGCCCGTCCGACCTTGCCCTTGGCCCCGAGAACCCCGACCCTGATGGGTGCTGCTGCGCTCACTTCTCCACGCTCCGTCCAGTCACAACGATTCCCCCGAAAGCCTACGCAATCGCCGGGTGCCGACCGCTGCGCAGGGGCGGGGTGGGAGACCTGCGTCTCGTCCTCACACGCGGCGGGGCTCGTATTCCGGGTGCCAGTGCGGTGATCGGCCGAGCAGCGACAGCACCGCGCCGAAATCCGCAGAGTCGGCGCCGGCGGTCAATCCCGGGGCGAACGCGGCGCCCTCGCGCAGCCGGTCCGCACCGTCCGGCACGCGACGGGCGATGGGGAGAACCGCGGCTACCATGCCGGTTTCGGGTGCGAAGTCGAGTTCGAGTGCTCGCGCAACGTCCCACGAATGGACGGCGTAGTCGAGGAAGTGGAACCCGACGGCGGTGGCGGCGGGGAACGGGAACTCGGTGCTGATCTCCGGTAGCCAGAACTGCCGCTCCCCGACACCGTCGCGGGCGAAGGCCTCGACGACGGTGTCCGCCGCCGCACGATAGGCGGCAACCGGGTTCGCCGACGCATGCGGCCGCCAGCGCGACAGGTCGGGCCCGTCGCCCGCGGCCGCCGCGGCGAACCCCAGGTGCTGCACGGTCATGTGGGCAAGCAGTTCGCCGAGGGTCCACTGCGCGCACGGTGTCGCGCGCTGCAGGTCGCGGCTCGTCACGTGCGACACGATCTCCACACTCGTCTCCACGGCGCGGGCATCCCAGCGCCGGACCTCGTCCACATCCATCGTCGGTACCTCGCCCTTCGAACCGAATTAATACGCTACCGCTTATCATCTACTTAAGTAGATGATCGGTCAAGGTGTATTTTCTGCGGTATGCCGAGCCTCCACCCGAAGAACGGACAGCACGAGCGCACCCGCCCCGACCTCGCCGCGATGACGACCACCCTGAACCGCTCACTGGTGGCGGCGGAACTCCCCGTGCTCGCCGAGCACGGGCTGACCATGTGGGGATACGTCGTACTCCTCGCACTCGACGAGCACCCGCTGCGCACCCAGGCCGCCCTCGCGGAGGCGATCGGCGCCGACAAGACCAGGATCATCAGTGTGCTCGACGAACTGCAGGACCGCGGCCTGATCGACCGGCAGCGTGATCCCGCGGACCGCCGGGCCCGGCTGCTGTCGCTGACCCCGGACGGGCATCGGGTGCGCGATTCGGCGCAGGCGGCGATCCGGCGGGGCGAGGAGCGACTCCTCACCCGGTTGCCGGAGCGGGAGCGCGCGGGCTTTCTGGCCGGCCTGATTGCGTTGTCGGCACTGTCCGTCGAAGACGTCACGGGGCGCCCGAGCGACTCCGACTGACGGAATCCGCGCGAATCAGTCGAACACGATGATCTGCCGGATCGCCCTGCCGTCGGCGAGTTCGTCCATGCCGCGGTTGATGTCGTCGAGCGTGATGCGGGAGGAGATGAGTTTCTCGACGGGAAGCTTCCCGGAGCGCCAGAGGTCCTCGTAGATCGGGATGTCGCGGGACGGCACCGCCGACCCGAGGTAGCTGCCGATGATCGTGCGGGCCTCCGCCACCAGGGTGAGCGGGGAGATCGACGACTGCGCGTCCGGGCTCGGCAGTCCGACGGTGATCGTCTTGCCCCCAGGAGAGGTTGCGCGAACAGCCGATTCGAACGCGCGGGCGTTCCCGGCGGCCTCGATGACGATGGGCGCCCGGACGCCCGCTTCCTCGAGTTCCGCCGGGGTGTAGACCGCCGTCGCTCCGAGTTCGCGGGCGGTCTGCAATTTCGCGGGCACGGCGTCCACGCCGATGACCTCGCCGGCGCCCCGGGACACGGCCGTCAGGATCGCGGCCATTCCCACCCCGCCGAGCCCGACGACCATCACGGCCTGGCCGGGTTGCGGGTCGCCCGCGTTGAGGACGGCGCCGCCGCCGGTGAGGACGGCGCATCCGAGCACGGCCGCCACGTCGGCGGGGACGTCGTCGCCGACGGGAACGACCGAGCGCCGGTTGACGACCGCGTGCGTCGCGAATCCGGACACCCCGAGGTGGTGGTGCACGGTGGCGCCGCCGCGGTGCAGTCGCGCTCCCCCGTCGAGTAGGGTTCCGTCGTTGTTCGCACTGGTGCCGGGCCCGCACGGCATCCGGCCGTCGGTGGCGCAGCCTTCACACTCTCCGCAGCGCGGGAGGAACGTCATGACCACGCGCTGTCCGACCGCGACGTCGTCGACGCCGGCGCCGAGTTGCGTGATCCGCCCCGCCGCCTCGTGCCCGAGCAGCATCGGGACCGGGCGCACCCGGTTGCCGTCGACGACGGACAGGTCGGAGTGGCACAGACCCGCCGCCTCGATCCGGACCAGGATCTCGCCCGCACCGGGTTCGTCGAGGTCGAGTTCGGAGATCGAGATCGGCGCCGACTCGGCGAACGGGCGCGTTCTCCCGATCTCCTCGAGTACCGCTCCACGGATCTTCATGTCGGGCTGCTCCTGTCGGTGTTCGGCGAATCCTCGTTACCGGACGATGCCGCGCACCGAGGCCGGCAGGTCGCGCTTGCGACGATACGGTCCGACGACGGCGGCGGCGAACGGGCGCTGCAGCAGGACCCTCGCGACGTCGCGGACCTCGTCGGTGGTGACCGCGTCGATCTTGCTCAGGGTTTCGGTGATGCTGCGGTGATTGCCGTAGTTGAGCTCACTGCGACCGATGCGGTGCATCCGGGAGCCCGAATCCTCCAGTCCCAGAACCAGTCCGCCCCGCAGCGAACCCTTGGCGCGGGCGCACTCGGCGTCGGTGATGCCCTCGGCCGCCACGTTCGACAGCACCTCACGGATCACCGTGGTGACCTCGCCGAGGTTCTCGGGCTGGCACCCGGCGTAGATCGAGAACGCGCCCGTGTCGGAGAACGTGTCGATGCCCGAGTACACGGAATATGCCAGGCCGCGGATCTCCCGCACTTCCTGGAAGAGCCGGGAACTGAGCCCGCCGCCGACGGCGGCGTTGAGGACCGACAGCGCCCAGCGGTGGGCCTCGTGCCGCCCGAACGCGCGCACCCCGAGCGAGAGGTGGACCTGTTCGCTGTCCCGGTTGGTCAGGCTGAGCGCCGGCTCCGTGCGCAGGCGCAGGGTGCCTGCGCGTCGGGGAGCTGGTTCGGACGCCGATTCGAGGTGCCCGGCGAACGCGCGCCGCACCAGCTCGACCGTGTGTTCGTGCTCCACGTTGCCGGCGACGGCGACCACCATGCGCGGCGGCGTGTAGCGCCGCACGTGGAACGAGTGGAGTTGGGTGCGGGTCATCGATTCGATGGATTCGACACTGCCGATCACCGGCCTGCCGACGGGATGGTCGCCGTACAGAGCGGTCAGGAACGCGTCGCCGAGGAGGTCCTCCGGGTCGTCGTCGCGCATCGAGATCTCTTCGAGGACCACCTGGCGTTCGACGTCGACGTCGGAGGACCGGCAGCGGCCGCGCAGGACGACGTCACTGACGAGGTCGATGGCGAGCGGCAGGTCGTCGTCGAGCACGTGCGCGTAGAAGCAGGTGTGCTCCTTGGACGTGAAGGCGTTGAGCTCGCCGCCGACGCCGTCCATCACCTGCGCGATGTCGAGAGCGCTGCGCGACGGCGTGGCCTTGAACAGCAGGTGCTCGAGGAAGTGCGCGGCACCGGCGACGGTGGGTTGCTCGTCACGTGATCCGACACCCACCCAGACGCCCACGGACGCGGATCGGACACCGGGAACGTATTCGGTGACCACCCGGAGCCCGCCGGGGAGCACGGTGCGCCGGACGCCGGCATCCGGCTCGTGCAGGGTCGGCGCTTGGGTGAGTGCGGCAGTGCGGCTGCGATCGATCTTGGCCATGTAGTGGTTCAGCGGTCCTCGAAAGCTGGGCGTCGTCGAACGGCAAACTTTACACGCGGCCCCCGACAGCGGGTCACCAGCCTCGACGACGGGGTTGCGAGCCGATGAGCTCGCCGTTCCGGGCGACGTCGCGGCTCCGGTACACGATGTAGGGGCGGAACAGATAGCCCACGGGAGCGCTGAAGGCGTGCACGAGCCGGGTGAACGGCCAGAGGGCGAACAACACCAGAGCAATCGCGACGTGGATGTGGAAGGCCGGCGCCGCCTGCGCCATCAGATCGCCGCGGGGCTGCAGAATCCAGATCGACCGGAACCACGGCGACACCGTCTCGCGGTAGTTGCTCTCCTCGCCGACGACGCCGGATCCGAGCAGGGTGGTCGCCAGCCCGGCGACGATCGCGGCGAGCAGCACCGCGTACATCAGCTTGTCGTTCCAGGTGGTCGCCGTGAACACTGGACCCCGGGTACGGCGGCGATACACCAGAACGAGCGCACCGGCCAGGGTCGCGACACCCGCGATCGCACCGAGCACGAGGGCCTGGACGTGATAGGCGTGCTCGCTCATCCCGATCGCATCGGTCCACGACTGCGGGACGACCAGGCCGATCACGTGTCCGGCGATCACGACGAGGATGCCGAAGTGGAACAGCGGGCTGCCGATCCGCAGCAATCGGCTCTCGTAGAGCTGCGACGAGCGGGTGGTCCAGCCGAATTTGTCATAGCGGTACCGCCACCACGTGCCGACCACGAAGATCGCCAGCGTGACGTACGGCACGATGTCCCAGAAGAGTTCACCGGCGGACATGTCAGGTCGCTCCTTCTCGGCGCGGTGGAACGGTCAGGGTGAAGGGCTCGAGCCCGACGGCCTCGGCGGGCGGCCCGGCCGCGGCGAGTTGCCGCGCCCGCACCACGTCCCGGTCGGAGGCGGGCGGCAGGGTTCCGCACACGCCCGCGACGACGGCGGCGTACGGCGAGCCCGTCTCGCCGAGCGCCGCGTGCAGCATGTCGAGTGGAACCCGGTGCGCCGACAGGAGTCCCGCACCCGCGGCGGCGTCGACGAGCGCGGCGAACTCGAGCACCACCGTCAGGTGATCGGCCGATTCGTCCTTCGGCGGTTCGACGCCGGCGCGGCGGTAGGTGTCGGCGAAGGCCAGGATCTCGCGGCCGCGGTTGCGGGTGTCGCCCGCCGTCCAGTACGTCAGATACAGCGTCGTGCGGCGGCGGAGATCGAACGTCTCGACGTACTGCGCCGCCGCCACGTACGGGTCCGTCTCGCACAGGAAGCGATGCGCCTCCGCGAGGAGCCGCCCCGAATCGGGCGGCAGGTGCCCGAGGATGTCGGCGACGACGTGGAGACGCTCGTCTCGGCCGTCGTCCGGATACGCGAGCAGCAGTGCCGCCGCGTGCCACACGAGCCGGTCCCGGACGCGGTCGCGCCGACGCCGCAACAGAGGGGTCACCGCCGATCACTCCGCTCGGGAAACATTCCGGCCGGGGCGCCTTTGCCGTCCCAGTTCAGCAGGTTCACCCGGGACGGATGGCTCGCGTTGGCGGACATCTCGTCGGTGGTCTGCCGCTCGCGCAGCGCGTGGAACGTCTCGACCGCCACGGGTACCGGGCCGCCGCTGGCTTCGCCGAAGGGGCCGGACCCGTGCATGCCGGGGCCGCCCTCGAAGTCGAGTGCACATTCCGTCGCCGTCTCCTCGAGGCGGTGTCCGTCGGCGGCGTAGGCCGTGGGGATCACGTACCGCTCTTCGTATTTCGCGAGTGCCAGCAACCGGTACATCTGGTAGATCTCTTCCTCCGTCATCCCCACCGCCTCCGGGATATGGGCCTGCGGTTCGCGACCGAGGTTGATGTCACGCATGTACGACCGCATGGCCGCGAGACGCCGCAGGACGCCGCCCACCACTTCGGTGTCGCCGGCGGTGAACAGCCCCGCGAGGTACTCGACCGGGATCCGCAACGATTCGAGCGCACCGAACAGGTTGCCGACGTCCTCCCCGTCGTGACCGTCGCGGCTGACGGCATCGACGACGGGCGAGAGGGGCGGCACGTACCAGACCATCGGCATCGTCCGGAATTCCGGATGCAGCGGCAGCGCAACCCGGCAGTCCTTGATCAGGGCGTGCACGGGCGAGTTCTGGGCCGCCTCGATCCACTCGTCCGAGATCCCTTCCGCCCGGGCGCCCTCCACGACCGCGGGGTCGCGAGGGTCGAGCAGGAGATCGAGTTGCGCCTCGTACAGGTCCGTGTCGTTCTCCACCGAGGCCGCGGCGAGGACCTTGTCGACGTCGTAGAACAGCAGGCCGATGTAGCGCAGCCGGCCGACGCACGTCTCCGCGCACACCGTCGGCAGTCCCACCTCGACGCGCGGATAGCAGAACGTGCACTTCTCGGCCTTGCCGGTCTTGTGGTTGAAATACACCTTCTTGTACGGGCATCCGGACACGCACATCCGCCATCCGCGGCACTTGTCCTGGTCGACGAGCACGATGCCGTCCTCGGACCGCTTGTACATCGCCCCCGACGGGCAGGAGGCGACGCACGACGGGTTGAGGCAGTGCTCGCAGATACGCGGCAGGTAGAACATGAACGTCTCTTCGAGTTCGAGCTTGACCTTGTCGCTCACCTTCTTCAGGACCGGATCGTCCGGGAGGATCTCGGGTGAACCCGCGAGGTCGTCGTCCCAGTTCGCCGACCACTCCACCTTCATCGGCCGACCGCTGATCAGGCTGCGCGGCGCCGCGACGGGCATGTGCTCGCCGAGCGGGGCCTGGGTGAGGTTCTCGTAGTCGTAGGTCCAGGGTTCGTAGTAGTCGTCGATGGACGGCATCTTCGGGTTCGAGAAGATCCGCGAGAGCTTCTTCCACCGGCCGCCGTCCCGCAGGCGCAGCCGCCCCTTGCCGTCCCGTACCCATCCGCCGCGCCACTTCTCCTGGTCCTCGTACGTGCGCGGATAGCCTTGACCGGGGCGGGTTTCCACGTTGTTGAACCACACGTACTCGGTGCCCGAGCGATTGGTCCACGCCTGCTTGCACGTCACCGAACAGGTGTGGCAGCCGATGCACTTGTCGAGATTCATCACCATCGCGAGCTGAGCCATGACACGCATCAGTACGTCACCTCCTGCGAGCGACGACGCACCACCGTCACCTCGTCGCGTTGGTTTCCGGTGGGCCCGAGGTAATTGAACGCGAACGACGTCTGGGCGTAGCCACCGGCCAGGTGGGATGGTTTGATCAGCAGCCTGGTCAGCGAGTTGTGGATGCCCCCACGCTTTCCGGTGGTCTCGGTGAGCGGCACGTCGATGGTGCGTTCCTGCGCGTGGTACACGTAGACGACACCGTCCGGCATCCGATGCGAGACGATCGCCCGGCACACCACCACGCCGTTGCGGTTGACCGCCTCCACCCAGTCGTTGTCGCGCACCTCGATCTTCGCGGCGTCGTTCGGGCTCATCCACATGGTGGGCCCACCCCGGGACAGCGACAGCATGAACAGGTTGTCCTGGTACTCGGAGTGGATCGACCACTTCGAGTGCGGGGTCAGATAGCGCACGCTCAGCCCGATCCCGCCCTGCCGATCGCCCACGGCGGGTTCGCCGAACAACCGGGCCATGTCGAGCGGCGGGCGGTAGATGGGCAATTGCTCCCCCAGTTCCTCGATCCAGTCGTGGTCGAGGAAGAAGTGCATGCGCCCGGTCAGCGTGTGAAATGGCTTCAGTTCCTCGATATTCACTGTGAACGGTGCGTACCGGCGGCCGCCGGTCTCGCTGCCCGACCATTCGGGGCTGGTGATCACCGGAACAGGCCGGGCCTGGGTGTCGGCGAACGTGATCCGGCGCTCCTCGCTCCCCTCGGCGAGGTGCGCGAGCGGCGTGCCCGTCCGCTTCTCCAGTTCGCGGAATCCCTGGACGGCGAGTCTGCCGTTCGACGTCCCCGACAACGCGAGGATGGTCTCGGCCATCTTCTCTGCGGTGTCGAGCGCCGGACGACCCGCGGCGACGCCGGAGTCGAGGACGCCGTGCTCGGCGGCGAGTTCTCGTACCTCCCGGTCCGGATGCGTGGTGACGCCTTTGGTGGTGAGCCCCGCCGACTCGACGAGCGGCCCCAGCGCCGCCCACTTCTCGGCGACGGCGGGATAGTCCCGTTCGACCACCACCAGCGGCCCCATCGTCGTGCCCGGGACGGGCGTCTGACCGTGTGCGCGCCAATCCTGTTCGGTGCCGCCCCGGTATGCCATCGCTCCCGGGGTGTCGTGCTGCAACGTGCCCATCACGACGTCGCGGCGCACACCGAGGTGCCGCCGCGCCAGCACGCTGAACGCCTGCGCCACCGCACCGAAAGCGTCGAAATCGGAACGGGTTTCCCACGGCGGGTCGATCGCCGCGGTGAAGGCATGCAGGTACGGGTGCATGTCGGTGCTGGACAGGTCGGACTTCTCGTACCAGGTCGCGGCGGGGAGGACGACGTCCGACAGCAACGTGGTGGACGTCATCCGGAAGTCGATCGACATCAGCAGGTCGAGTTTGCCCTCCGGGATGTCGTCGCGCCAGGTGACGTCGTTCGGACGAAGGTTCTCGGGGGTGGGCTCCGCCTGCAGATTCGACGTCGTGCCCAGGAGATGCCGGAGAAAGTACTCGTTGCCCTTGCTCGACGAACCGAGCAGGTTCGCGCGCCACACACTCAGCACGCGCGGCCAGTTCCGCGGATCGTCCGGGTCGGTGAGCGCGAATTTCAGCTCCCCCGAGGCCAATCGGCTGGTCACGTGCTCCACGACGTCACGCCCCTGGGCCTCGGCCTCGTCCGCCAGGTCGAGGCTGGAGCGGTCGAACTGCGGGTAGAACGGCGTCCACCCCATCGAGACGGCCGACGTCATCACGTCCATCGTGTGCCTGCCCCGGAAGTTTCCCCGGCCGGTGGGGCTCGCGAGGGCGTCGGCGCGGTACCCGTCGTACCGCCACTGGTCGGTGTGGACGTACCAATACGACGTGCCCGCCATCTGGCGCGGCGGGCGACTCCAGTCGGTGCCCATCGCGACCGTCGCCCATCCCGTGACGGGACGGCACTTCTCCTGCCCGACGTAGTGGGCCCACCCGCCGCCGTTGCGGCCCATCGACCCGGTGAGCAACAGCAGGCTCAGCACCGCCCGGTACGTCGCGTCGCCGTGGAACCACTGGCAGATCCCGGCGCCCATGATGATCATCGAACGCCCGCCCGAGTCGACGGCGTTGGTCGCGAACTCGCGGGCGATCCGGATCACCTGCGCCGCCGCGACCCCGGTGATCGGCTCCTGCCACGCCGGTGTGTACGGGACGGCCGCGTCGTCGAAGCCGCCGGGCCACTCGCCGGGAAGCCCGGGCCGAGCAACGCCGTACTGGGCGAGCAGGAGGTCGTAGACAGTGCACACCCGGAGGTCGCCGACCCGGCGAACCGGCACACCGCGCACCAGCGTCTCGCCGTGGCCGTCTCGGGTGTCGAACCGCGGCAGGTGCACGGCGGCGGTCTCGCCCTCGCCGTCGGGCGCGGCGACCGTCAGCGCGGGAACGACATCACCGAGGTCCAGATTCCATTTCCCCACGCCCTCGTCGCCGTAGCGGAATCCGAGGGAGCCGTGCGGCACCACCACCTCGCCCGTCGCGCCGTCCACCAGGACGGGTTTGAACGCGGCATTCTCGCTCGTGTCCCCGAGATCCGCGGCGGTGAGATTCTTTCCCGGAACGAGGCGGCCGTCGCGTTCCTCGAGCGCGATCAGGAACGGCAGGTCCGTGTACTGCCGCACGTAGTCGACGAAGAACGGTTCGCGCCGCGTCACGAAGAACTCCGACAGGATCACGTGTCCCATCGCCATCGCCATCGCGCCGTCCGTGCCCGCCGCGCACGGCATCCACTCGTCGGCGAATTTCGTGTTGTCGGCGTAATCGGGGCTGATCGACACGACTTTCGTGCCGCGATACCGCACCTCGGCCATCCAGTGGGCGTCCGGCGTCCGGGTGACCGGGACGTTGGACCCCCACATCATCAGATACGCCGCGTCCCACCAGTCTCCGGACTCGGGAACGTCGGTCTGATCCCCGAACACCTGCGGCGACGCGACCGGAAGATCGGCGTACCAATCGTAGAACGAGGTCATGACGCCACCGAGGAGTTCGACGAACCGCGATCCCGCGGCGAACGACACCATCGACATCGCGGGAATCGGCGAGAACCCGGCGATCCGGTCGGGGCCGTATTCCCTGATCGTGTGCACGTGCGCGGCGGCGATCATCTCGGTGGCCTCGGCCCAGGTGACCCGAACGAGTCCGCCCTTGCCCCTGGCCTGCTGATACTTCCGGCGACGCGCGGGGTCGGCCTGGATGTCGGCCCACGCGTCCACCGGATCACCGAGACGCTCACGCGCCTCCCGGTACATTTCGACGAGAACACCGCGCGCGTAGGGATACCGCACGCGTGTCGGCGAGTACGTGTACCAGGAGAACGCCGCACCGCGCGGGCAGCCGCGGGGTTCGTA
Source organism: Rhodococcus koreensis (assembly GCF_900105905.1). GTDB lineage: Bacteria > Actinomycetota > Actinomycetes > Mycobacteriales > Mycobacteriaceae > Rhodococcus_F > Rhodococcus_F koreensis. Next base: position 1,328,395 of record NZ_FNSV01000005.1, read on the forward strand.
CTCGGGGCGGTCCGGACCCACCGACGGGTAGTCGGTTTCCTGGGTCTCCCACGTGATGATCCCGTCCTTGACGTAGATCTTCCACGAACACGATCCGGTGCAGTTCACCCCGTGGGTGGACCGCACCACCTTGTCGTGGCTCCAGCGGTCCCGGTAGAAGACGTCGCCCTGCCGCCCGCCTTCCCGGGTGACGGTGCGCAGGTCGTCCGAGAACACACCCGGGGTGAAGAACCGCCCTCCCCTGAGCAGGGCTTCCTCCGCGGGACCACCGGTGTGCGGGATGACCACGTCTGCTCTCCTTCAGGTCGAGTGGGCCGACGCCGGACTCGGGGTCCGCGTCGAATTCGATACCTCACGAAGTCCTGAACGCACCCGTCCATGGAACCGCAGTTGCCGCGGGATCGTGGCGAATCGGACAAACACCGGAATCGGGTCGACGCGCTCGCCGGGTCAGTGCCGCGTATCGCCGGACCGCAAGTCGGTCGCCGCCAGCACCGCGATGCGCTCGGTGCGCTGGCCCGGCCGGATCATGTCCCGCGCCTCCAGCATCCTCGTGCGGGACGCGAGCGCGGGACCGAACGGCACGTCCTCCGACGTCACCACGTCCACCCGCAGTCCCCGTTCCTCGAGCATCGCCCGCGTCTTGTCCACTCCGTTGAGCGTCGACTGGACGAGGAGCAGGGTGCCACCGGGAGCGAGGAGGTCCGGGGTTTCGCTGCAGATCCGGTCCAGCACGGCGCGCCCGTCGACGCCCCCGTCCCAAGCCCGCGCGAGGACCCGGCCCGGCCTGCCGTCGTCGGTCGCCGGCGCGTACGGCGGGTTGGCCACCACCACGTCGAAGCGAAGGGTCCGGACGGCGTCCACCAGATCGCCCCGCACCACACGGATCGTCCGCCGGTTCAGTGTGGCATTGAGCCACGTACTGATCGCGGCGCGGCGGGACACGTCGACCGCGGTCACCCAGCCGGCCCCCGCCGCACACGCCTGGACACTCAACACGCCTGTGCCGCAGCAGAGATCGAGTACACGGGTGCCCGGCCCGAGTTCTCGGGCGGCCAGCACCTCGGCGAGCAGCCACGTGTCGCGCTGGGGGCGATACACCCCGGGTAGACGAACGAGCATGATCGGCTCCCTCCCTCGCCGTTCCCTACAAGCGTGGCCAGTACCGCGAGTTACACGCAACTCGACACGGCCCAATTCACCCGTTGTTCACGTCCACCCCCCCTTCGCCGTCGGCCGGGGCCGAAAACGGGTACTCCTCCTCCGTGCCACATTCCTTCTCAGCCGATTCCGACGCCCCGGTGGGGACCGTGTGGGCGCTCGTCGCTCGGCCCTCGCGCTGGCCCGAGTGGGCGCCGCACGTGCGCGGCGCGTGGGGTCTCGGTTCCCCCGAGGTCGAGGCCGGCCGGTGCGGCGCGGCCCGATTGCTCTGGATCGTGCCGGTTCCCGTATCCATCTCGGCCACGACACCCGGCCGCTCCTGGACCTGGCGGGTGGGACCGATGACGCTCGATCACCTCGTCGAGCCCCGCGGCACCGGTTCGCGGATCACGATGACGATGTCCGCGCCCGGGCCACTCGATGCGATGCTCGGCATCACCTACGGCCCGGTCGTGCGGACCCTCGTCCGCCGGCTCGCCTGCGTCGCGGGCGAACGCTAGGCCGGTCGTCGCAGGTACAGATCGCGCAGCAGCGCCACTTCGGCACCGTGGTGGATGACCTCGCGATTGATGTGCAACACCAGCGCCGCCATCGGGTAGTCCGCGAACGGTCCTTCGCTGGGCCCACACGGCTCGGCGAGGCCGCTGGTTCCCAGGCCCCGCACGCCTTCGCACCAGGCGTCGTACTGCTCGTCGAGTTGGATGAGCGCCCGCGCGGCGGTGCCGGCGTAGTCGAACGTCTCATAGTCCATGGGCGGGCCGCCGAAGTGATTTCCGATCCGCATGCCGAAGACGCCGACGATGATGTGCCCGAGCCGCCAGGCGATGGTCGTGATCGGCGGCGGGTCCGGCGCGGGAAAGGCGAAGTCGATGGTGAACTCGCCGCTGCCGGCCTGAACGGGAGCCTGCGAGCGGCCTCTCGGTCTCACACTCCAGCAGTCCGGGGCAGGCTCCCAGACGTACTCCTCATCGGTCAGCCCCGCCAGCCGTGGGCGCAATTGATGGTCCCAGTGCCAGCTGAGCTGATCGGCAAGTTCGTGCGGCCAGTCCATTCGTGCTCCCCTCTCCCGGTCGCCGACCGGACGTCGGAATATCTCGTGACGTGCTACCGCGCAGCGTCCCGGATCCGGACACCCGGATGGTTGGCCCGCAGATTCATTGCGGCCAGCGTGACCGTCCGTTCGATCCGCCGCTCCCTGGTGTCCGCCTTCTTGGTCCGCACCGAACTCGCCCGGATCGGCACGGAACTCACCCACCAATACTCCGGCGAGAACGGTCACTCGGCCAGGTAACGCTCCACGGTCTCGACCTTCGCCCGAAGCTGACCGCTGCGCGCCGGCCGAATATCCGCCTTCAGCACCAGACTGACCCGCGGAAACTGTTCCAGCAGAACGTCCGTCGCGCGCTTCACGACTGCCATCACCTCGTCCCACTCACCCTCGACGGTGGTGAACATCGACGTGGTCTCGTTGGGCAGCCCGGATTCGCGGACAACACGCACGGCCGCGGCGACCGCGGCACCGACACTGTCGGAGTCCCCGCCCATCGGGCTGACGCTGAATGCCACCAGCATGCGCTCTCCTTGCCGTGGGGATCGATGACCACCATTGAATCACCTCGTCCGCTCCCGCTAGGCCGTTCGGGGCAGCGACCCGGTAGCCGTGTCGGCGTGCGCCTGCCGCCGCAACGCCTCCAGGTTCTGCCGCATCTGCGGCCGCATGTCGCGGTGCTGCGGCTGGAGGTGTGAGTAGAGCGAGAGCAGCGGGCGGTACGGCAGTACGTCGATCCGATACGAGTGCGTCACCCGGGTCCCGTCGCCGTCCGCCCTGAACGTGTACGACCAGGTGGTCGAGTCGTGGTACAGCGGGTTGCGCCTATCCGACACCGTGTGGAATGCGAATTTCCTGCCCGGATCGGCGGCGGTCACCTCGCAGACGCGGGACCACCGCATGTGATGTGCGCGGTTGTGTCCCCGGAATCGGGCGCCCACGGCCCCCGGCGACCGTCCCGGTAGCCACGCGCAGCTGCGGCACTCGGGGCTGCGTTCGGTGATGCGGGTGACGTCGGCGACCACGTCGTACAGCGGCCGGGCCGGGACGTCGATCCACAATTCTGCCGAGCCCTCGGTGAGGGCCGGCCGGTGGTGCCGCGGGCTCACGTCGAGGTCGGCGCCCCACCGGGCGGCGCACGCCCGCCGATACGGTCGTTTGAACGCATGGAGCAGCATGAACCGGGTGGCGGGACCGACCTTGCGAACGGTGACGTCGTAGTCCTCCCGATCGACACCGTCGACAAGCCAGTGAGCTTCGATCCCCAGCTCCCGCTTGGTCTTCGAGGCAATGAACACCTCCTGCTCCACGTCGTCCCACTGACCACGGGTCAGGGTTCGGGCGACGACCGGCATCATCTCGTCCTCCTCCCGCTGCAGATGCGGCAGCAGAACCTGCCCGAGAGCGGCGAGGGAACGCGAAAGTTCCTCTCGGGCAGCCGGATGCGCACGATATTCGGTTGCCGCGGCGGCGACCCGCTCCATCTCGGGGACGATTCGCGCATGATCGGCGTCCATCACGTCGAGCAGCGGCCCGGCGTCCGGGTTCAACTCGCGGACCAGCGGCCACAGCCCACGGTCCTCGCCGCTGTGGTGCAGGTGCAGGAAATGCATCATCCACACGAGATGATCGGCGAGGGCGACCCGTTGGGTCTGCGCGGGCGGAGGTGCCATGTGCAGCGCCTCCGCGGCGCGAGCGATATCGCGGCGCAGCGCGTTGTGGACGATGCGCATGATGCGAGTGTCGGCAGAATGCCGAGTGTCGGTAGTCATGACCTACTCCAGACAAAGGCGCCGGTGTGTCACACCGGGCGGTCGAGGATTTCTTCGATGCGGTCGATCAACCATGACTCGTAACGGACACGGCTCCAACCGCATTCGTCCACGAGCAGGGCGTAGACCTGGTCGTGGGCCTGGACCCACAGTTCGTCGACCTGACCGGGATCGGCGTGACGACCCACGATCAGGTCTGCGACGTCGGCGACCGAGCGCCTGCGCTGCCCTTCCAGGTCGGCGGCCACCGCTGCGAGCGTGGCATCCGCCGTCGCACCCTGGCGGATTGCGACGGCCAGGCGGTAGATGCGCTCGTTGATCGTGGCGATCATGCACGCACCCGACTCGATGCGGTCACTGGTCGTGCGCCCCGTTCGGATCGCCGTGTAGACGGGCCGGTCTGCCAACGGCACCTCAGCGTCGTCTCCGACGATGGCAACCTCCAGTGCCGACTTCAACAGGTCGGCCTTGGATCCGAATGTCGCGTAGACGGTTTCGACGGAAACCTCCGCGGCCCGCGCGACATCCCGCACTCCTGTCGCGACCCAGCCGCGCTCGGCGAACAACCGGGTGGCGGCCTCGAGCACGACCGCCCGCGTCTTCGCCGCCTGCATGCGGCGTAGCGGAGATCGGTACCGGCGGGTCCCGGATCCGCCCGGCACCGCCGAGTCGTGCTCGACCGTTGCCATACCCAATCTTAGAACGCATGAGTTTTCAATACAACCCTGTTCAAGTCATTTCGGCGACGCGCCCGTCCGTACCCGAACACGGTCGAAGAGCGCCCCTTCCAGGCACAGTGTGGCCGGTCCGAGAACCGCGACCGACCGGGTGGTGCCGGCGACCGTGTACGAGCGGCGGGAACCGGACTCCGCGGGCGAGGACGGCGCCTACCTGACGGTGTCCGGTCAGGCACTCGCCGACCTCGACACCCTCGGCGTCGGCGTCACACTCCGCGCCACGGGGCTCCCGGTCCACACGATCTCGGTGACCACCGACGGCCGGAGTCGACGCGCACCCCTGACACCTGTCGACGGGATCGGCCACCACCACTTCTGGCGTCGCGACCTCATCGGCGGTGCCGAGAACTCGGCGCCACCATCGTCCACGGCGCGACCGCCACCGCGGTGGACACCTCCCCCGACGGTGCGCGGCTGCACACGGCCGACGGCCGGGTTGTCGACTCGGACGTGCTCGTCGGGTGCGACGGAATGTCCTCGATCGTGCGCGGAGAGATCATCGTCGGCCCGACCGGACCGGTCTACGACGACCAGGTCGTGCTCTACGGCCACCACACCGGCATCCCCGGCCACACCGACCCCGAACCCGGGCTACTGTCGTTCTTCCGCCACGCAGAACACACCTTCGGCATTCTCGACGGTGGCGGCACGGGGACCTTCTGGTTCGCCCGGCTGACCCGCCCGGCGCTCCCCCCGGCCGGCGTCGGCCTGCACCCCTCGCAGGATTGGACGCGCGAGCTGACCGCCGCATTCCCCACCCCGATCCCCGGCGTCCGCCCCATCTCGAGGCGACCCCGACGATCTTCGCCTGCAACGCCGATCGCGTACCCGACCTACCCTCCTGGGTGATCAACGGGCCATGATCATCGGTGACGCCGCCCACGGCATGTCACCGGCAGCGGGCCAGGGCGCCTCCCTCGCCATCGACGACGCCCTCACCACCGCAGCCGTCCTCGACCCGCGCACCCCCGCATCGACGTACTCCTCCGCGATAAGCCGACGCCGCACCGTCGCCGACGAGGCCCGCAGCGCGCCCGCCCGCCGGCCGCAGAACTGAAGCCGGCATTCCTGCGACGCCTCGGCGTCGCGCCCGACCAGTACAGGCGGCACTTCGCCGCCACCGCACCCTGATCCCACAGTGCAAGGACAAGGCCGTGAGCACCGTCGATTCGGAACGCCCCACCCGGCGCGCCGCCCTGACCCACCGCACGTTCGTGGTCCACTACCTGCAGATGCTGCTCGCGATGCTGGCGGGGATGGCAGTATTCGCGCCCCTGTCGGCGCTCGTCGGCGACGATGCACGAATCGAAGTGCACGCGTTGCTGATGGCTACCTCGATGACCGCGGGAATGGCCGCATGGATGGCATGGCGGCGCCATTCGTGGCCGCGATCGCCGAAATAGGGCTGGCGATGTACCTCACGTTCGTCGTGCTGTTCCCACTGCTGTGGCTCGATCTGCTCTCGGGCGACGGTCTGATGCTCGCCGGCCACGTGCTGATGCTCCCCGCAATGGCAGTGGCCATGCTGCATCGCAGGGAGGAATACGTCGGGGCGTGTTGACTCTCCCGCCGACTTCGCTACATCGCCTCGGTCTACGGATCCGGAGAGTCGCACCTGACACCGAACAATCTCACTGCCGGCCTTCCTCGATCGAATTACCTACTTTCCAACGGTTTTCACTGTTGCCGACCCGGCGGAATGATATCGGCGCGGGTGTCTGCAGCGATCCAAATATCGTCGAGGATCTCGTCAGAGCGGTCGGATAAATGTGCGCCTCGAGACCACTACCACCAGGCGCCGAGTCCGCCCGCCCCGTCTGGCCGACCTGATCGCTTGCCCGACTTGTCCTATCCGGGACTTTCGGCCTCGCGCGGATGTCCGCGCGTCCTGTACAACTGAATGGGAGATGCCAGATTGTGACATGAACCACACCTGACCGTTATCTTACGACTCGATTACCTAGAGCTGAATACAAGGTTCCCGGGAACCCCGCAGTGGCAGTGCGGGTGTGCGAGCGGGGCCGGAAGGGACACCCGACATGCTGCTGCCGATGTCGCCGACCGATTCACTGTTCCTCCTCGGCGAGTCGCGGGAACATCCGATGCACGTCGGCGGCCTGGCAGTATTCACTCCACCGGACGGCACCGACGCAGCCGACATCGGAGCGATGTTCGAGACGGCTGCAACCTCCGACGAGGTGGCACCGCTCTTCCGCAAGCAGGCCCGACGATCGGTAACCACCCTGGGACAGTGGGGTTGGGACACCGCGACCGACGTCGACGTCGATTACCACGTGCACCGCAACGCCCTCCCCCAACCGGGTGGCATGCCCGAACTGATGACCCTGGTGGCCCGACTGCACGGGACCTCACTCGACCGCACCCGCCCACTGTGGGAGATGCACCTGATCGAAGGCCTCGCCGACGGCCGCTACGCGGTATACACCAAGATCCACCACGCCCTCGCCGACGGCGCATCCGCGATGAACCTGTTGCGCCGCAGCATGAGCGAGGACCCCACCCGCACTGGCATGCCCGCCCCCTGGCAACCCGCCGCACCCGCGACCGCGACCGACGCAGCCCCGCCAGAACCTGGATCATCGACGCCGCCGAACCTGCGTGACCTTCCGGGCCAGGTCCTGCGCGGCGCCCGCAACGCGTCGAGCGAGGTCGCCGGCCTGGCACCGGTGCTGGCCGGCACCGTGGAACGCGCCCTACGCGCCAAAGGCGGCCCCCTGTCGACGCAGGCACCGCACACCATGTTCAACGTCGCGATCGGGGGCGCCCGCCACTTCGCCGCCCGCACCTGGCCACTCGAACGGATACGGCTGCTCGCCAAGCACGCCGACGCCACCGTCAACGACATCATCCTCGCGATGTCCGCAGGGGCACTGCGCGGCTACCTGCACGACCTCGGTGCGCTGCCCGCCGAACCGCTGATCGCCATGGTCCCGGTGTCCCTGCGCCCCAACACCGATACGGAATCCGCAAACGGGAACCGGATCGGGGTCCTGATGTGCAACCTCGCCACCCACCTACCGGACCCCGCCCACCGCCTCGACACCGTGCGCACCTGCATGCGCGAAGGCAAACACGCCCTCCGCGCGATGAGCCCCGCCCAAGTGCTGGCGATGAGCGCCGTCGGCGCCGCCCCCCTCGGTATCGAAATGCTCCTCGGCCGCCGAGGACCACAGCGGCCGCCGTTCAACCTGGTGATCTCCAACGTCGCCGGACCCGACACCCCGCTGTACTGGAACGGCGCCCACCTCGACTCCCTCTACCCCCTGTCGATCCCGGTCACCGGACAAGCCCTGAACATCACCTGCACCAGCAGCGACGACCAACTCGTGTTCGGGTTGACCGGCTGCAGGCGCACCGTCCCGAACCTGCACCCGATGCTCGACCACCTCGACACCGAACTCGGAGCCCTCGAACGCGTCGTCGGCCTATGACTCCACCGGCGCCACCGACACAACACCGGCGTCCGCCCAGTAGAAGGAATTCCATCAACATCCACAAGGCACTGCTCATACTGCTACTCGGCGGGACCGCCGCCGTCCACGCGATCCTCCGCCGCCCCACCCCGCGCCGCCGCGGACACGGCGTCCCCTTCCACGCCAACGGCTGACACCCACCACCTCCATCATCTCCCCCGAACCTCGACAGTCACGAACGGCCGGCCGACAGCCTTCGTTCACGCTGCGAGGCCATTTCGGGGGAAGGACAGCTCGTCCCGGGTGGTCGGCGGCCGGGAAACAATCGAACGCTGGTGACCGTTCCCATTCGACAGGACCCTGTCGCTGCCCGCAGCCGACCTGCGGGCATCGAGTATCGCCGTCCCTCGACCGCGAACACTTCGGCTATGGATTCGACTGCTGACCTGTCTCGGGCATGAGGTCTTTTTCTGCCAAGAATGTCCTTGTGTCGACCGAGGCGCGCATTGTGCACTGGACGTAGAGTGGGTTTGCAAAAGCGACTGAGGAGTTGGAATGGCGCGCCAAATAGTTGTCGAACACGTTGACGATATCGACGGAACTTCCATAGCGGAGGGAAAGGGAGAGACAATCGCCTTCTCCGTGAATGGAATCGACTACCAGATCGACTTGTCGGCGAAGAATGCGAAGGAGTTCCACAACAAACTCGACCACTACATCGATCACGCCACAAAGGTGGGTGGTCGCACGAGTCGATCCGCGGGCACACTGACGTCGGGTGGTGGCGTCACGCAGAAACCTGTGCGGCGGGACCGTGACCAGGTGAGGGCAGTGCGGGAATGGGCACAGAAACAGGGCTATGACATCGGGGGCCGAGGGCGCATTCCCATCGAGATCACAGAAGCGTACGACGCTGCTCATTGACGACCGCCACGAGAGCGCCGTTGCTGGAATGGGAGGGCTGAGGAGCGAGCGGAATTCGCACATGGAGCGTCGGCGGGAGCCGCGCACTAATTTGCCGAACACATTCACCCCCTCGTCAGAATCTCACCCATTCTGGAGAACACAGAAAAAGCCATCATTGTGCTAATCGGCGGTGTTGCTCCAGCGCGCACACGATCACGCCAACCCCGACATGAGACCTGACTTGCACAGTTTTAGTACCCCGGTCAACGTGTCGGTAGTTCCAGCGAGGTGAGGATGGCTGCGGCGTCGACGGTGAGCGGGTCGGCGGCGGTGTGGGGGTGGCCGGCGATGGTCAGGCTGATTTCTTGTAGCGGGCGCAGGGTTTTCACGATGCGCCCGATCGAGACTCCCGTCTCGGCCTGCAGATAGCGGGCGACCGCGAGCGCGGTGAACACGACCGTGAGGTGGGCTTCGATCGCGTCGCGGGTGTGGTGGAACATCGGCCGCGCCCGTAGGTCGGTTTTCGACATGCGGAACGACTGCTCGACATGCCAAAGGTCGTGATACTTGCCGATCACCTCGCCCGGGTCCATCAGTGTGGCGGGGATGTTGGTGACGTAGCCCTTCAACCCGACCAATGATCGGGCCCGATCGAGAGATGCGGTGTCGAGGGTGCGGCCGCCCGCGGTGGTCTTGACGAACCGCGTCGACTTCGGAGCTGTGCCGCCGTCGACGACCTCCCTGGCCCGGGCCTCCTGGGCGTTGAGTGTCTGATTGTCGCGGACCGCCCGTCGTTTCGAGTACTGCCAGACCGCCCGCCAGGACTTCGGATGTCCGGCCGCGTCCCAGACCGGTTCGGTGCGCTTGTTGACGTTGTTGACGGTACTCTTCGCGTGCCGGGGAGTGACCGTATCGATTATCTGTCCGTCAGCGAAACTATTTCCGTTCCAATGGAAATGGTTTGCGAGATCGGCGGGGGCTTTGGTGACGCGGGACCCGACGATGAACTTGAGTCCGGCCTCGTCGAGGTCCTTGAGATTGCCGGCGGAGAGCATGCCTGCGTCGGCGGCGACAACCATCTCGACGCCCTCGATGTCGTGGCGGGCCTGGAACTGCCGGACGATCGGGACGATGGTATGGGTTTCTGCCTTGTTCCCTTCGAAGCAGCCGATCTCGAGGGGGAATCCGGTACGGTCGACGAGCAGGCCTACCACGATCTGCGGATCCACCCTGCGTTCCTTCGAATATCCGACCTTGCGCAGGTCGTCTTCCTTCTCTGCCTCGAAGTACAGCGTGGTGACGTCGTAGAGCACCAAGCTCAATCCGCCGGTCGCGGCGGCATGCTCGAAACATTTCTTCGCGACCCGGTCTCGGTAATCGTTTGTGGCGCAACGCTTCAATGCGTTGGCGTAGGTGTTGCGGTGGGCCGGGGTCAGGCCGATCTCGGCGACGACCCGGCTGGTGTCGCTCATCGATGTCGGCTCGACGAGCCGGCCGAGGACCAGCTGGAAGAACGCGTCGTCGTCGACAGCGTCGAGACCCAGGCGTCGCCATCCGGTCTCGATCGCCTCGATCAGCCAGCGGGACCGTTTCGTCGCGATCACCGATCCGCGTTCCCCACCACCGCCGAGGTCGAGGTCGAGTTCCTGCTGGCCGGCCTGCAGCTTTTCCCGGGCCGCCTGCAACAGTGCCGCCAACTCGCCCTCGGTGTGGGCGGAACCGAGGTGCTCAAGGATCTTGTGGCGGCCCCCGTCCTTCGCGGCGATCTGCACCGCCGTCGCCCCCGACGCGGTCCGAACCTTGCGGATATAGGCAGCCACAACCGGCGATCCTACCGACCGATTAGTGCCCCATATCCCCGACCCGCGAATCCACTACCAGCACAAACGCCAGCCGAAGCCGGAAATCCCCATCGACCTGTGCAAGTCAGGCGAGCGGAATTCGCACATGGAGCGTCGGCGGGAGCCGCGCACTAATTTGCCGAACACATTCACCCCCTCGTCAGAATCTCACCCATTCTGGAGAACACAGAAAAAGCCATCATTGTGCTAATCGGCGGTGTTGCTCCAGCGCGCACACGATCACGCCAACCCCGACATGAGACGCCCAATCGGATGCGGCTGAATATCAGAAGTCACGGCGCCACCCGGTCGACGGCGTCGATAGAAGACGGCGATCGACCGGGGCAGCCGGGGGTTTCGCGTTGTCCACTATTCGGCAGGGCAACCCGTTGCGAAGTCATACGTCAGCCATGAACGCCGTCTGCGTCCGTGGGATACCCGAAGGCGACGGCGCTGACCGAATAGTCCTCTGTCGCGCATCATTCGGGTCGACGAGAACGAGCACGAGCAACCAGCACCACGCCCGAGACGAGAAACCCGGCGGTGGTCACCGCGACCACAACCTTCGCCGGCGCGGTCATCACACCGGTCCCGAGCACGAACGCGACACCTGACACCCCACCCATCGCCAGGCAAACCCCTCCCGCCAACGCCGTCACAACCCGGACCACCGGCACCGTCCCCAGCACTCTTCGCGGACCCATCACGTCACGCCGCCCAACCGCACCATGCCGATGCCGCGGCGTCGATTCGGTGGTCGGAACGTTGCCGCCGACCGCGGAGGTGCGGGGCCGCTGGGATCCTCCGCGCATCGGCGGGCCCGTCACGGTGTGCGGGGATCGTCTTCGGCGGCGAGACATGGAAGTTGCCGTTCGGCGGTGAGGACCTCGACGACCACTGCGACGTCGGTCGAGGGCAGATATTTGGTCAACCGCCTCGGCCCCGACTCAGACCTCGCCGATATCGGGATGCGATCGGGGCGTGGGTTGCGGGATTCCTGATTCGTCATGAGTGCGGTGCCTCGTCCAGTTGATGTACTTGACGGTACGGGGAGCGAATTACCATCATTGCGGCCTGGAGCAACCAGTGCGTTTCGCGACGGTGAGGTCGACGTGACTTCTGCCCCAGCTCGCCGCCACACTCCCCGATATTGACCTGCTCAAGCTCTTCTTCGAACGGCTTGGACGAACAGTGCGGGCCCGATTGCCGTATACCGCGGCGATCGTGCGCTCGAGGCAGCGGCATGGCAGACATTGCGGCACTGGCGTGGACGCCGCCGTCGACTGTCCAGAGCCGAATTCTCGAGGGATGATCGTGGGGTGAGCAACGGCGAAGCAGTCCATCCGAACACCGACGTGCACGTGGAGGACGGTTCGCGCGACGGTCGCGTCCTCGCGCCCCCGCCGACCATTCCCGGGGCGCCACCTGCCGCGACCAGCACAGTGCCGAGTGCGCTCGCCGACGGGCTCCCCGAAAATCGCTATCTGAACCGTGAACTCAGTTGGCTCGATTTCAATTCACGAGTACTTGCACTCGCCGAGGACACGTCGCTGCCGCTGCTCGAGCGCGCCAAATTCCTCGCCATCTTCGCCTCCAACCTGGACGAGTTCTTCATGGTCCGGGTCGCGGGACTCAAGCGCCGCGACGAGACCGGCCTGTCCGTGCGGTCAGCCGACGGCCTCTCCCCTCGCGAGCAACTCTCGCTGATCGCGACCCGCACCCAGGAGATCTCGGAGAAGGCCGCGCGGGTGTTCCTCGACTCCGTGCGTCCTGCGCTTGCCGCCGAAGGGATCTCCATCATCAAATGGGACGAACTCACCGACGACGACCGCGACCGCCTGTCGGTGCACTTCCAGGACCAGATCTTCCCCGTCCTCACCCCGCTCGCCGTCGACCATGCCCACCCGTTCCCCTACATCAGCGGCCTGAGTCTCAACCTCGCCGTGACAGTGAAAGATGCACTCACCGGTGGCGAACACTTTGCGAGGGTCAAGGTTCCGGACAACGTAGGCAGGTTCGTCCGCGTCCGCCGCGACGAGACACCGTCCTCCATCGACGCGTTCCTGCCCCTGGAAGATCTGATCTCCGCCCACCTCGACATGCTGTTCCCGGGCATGGAGATCGTCGAACACCACGCCTTCCGCATCACCCGCAACGCCGATTTCGAGGTCGAGGAAGACCGCGACGAGGACCTCCTGCAGGCCCTCGAGCGGGAACTCGCACGGCGACGATTCGGCTCCCCCGTCCGGCTCGAGGTCGCGGACGACATGACCGAACACATGCTCGACCTCCTGCTGCGCGAACTCGACGTCGACCCCGGCGACGTCATCCAGGTGCCCGGACTGCTCGATCTGTCGTGCCTCTGGCAGGTGTACGCCGTCGACCGGCCCGCCCTCAAGGACGCACCGTTCGTGCCCGCAACGCATCCGGCGTTCGGCGAGCGGGAAACACCCAAGAGCGTCTTCTCCACCCTCCGCGACGGCGACGTCCTCGTGCACCACCCGTACGACTCGTTCTCCACCAGCGTGCAACGCTTCATCGAACAGGCCGCCGCCGACCCCCAAGTCCTCGCGATCAAACAGACGCTCTACCGCACGTCCGGCGACTCCCCCATCGTCGACGCCCTGATCACCGCCGCCGAGGCCGGCAAACAGGTTGTCGCACTGGTCGAGATCAAGGCGCGATTCGACGAGCAGGCGAACATCAAATGGGCCCGCAAACTCGAAAAAGCCGGCGTACACGTGGCGTACGGACTGGTCGGGCTCAAGACCCACTGCAAGACGTGCCTCGTCGTCCGCCGCGAGGGGTCCACCATCCGGCGTTACTGCCACATCGGCACCGGAAACTACCATCCCAAGACGGCCCGGCTGTACGAAGACATCGGTCTGCTCACCGCGGCACCGGAGATCGGCGCCGACCTCACCGACCTGTTCAACTCGCTCACCGGCTACTCACGGAAAACCCAGTACCGCAACCTCCTCGTCGCGCCCTACGGCATACGGCGGGGCATCATCGAGCGGATCGACGGCGAAGTGGCGCGCGCACTTCGCGGCGAGGACGCGGGTATTCGCTTGAAGGCGAACGCGTTAGTGGACGAACAGGTGATCGACGCGCTCTACCGTGCGTCGCAGGCCGGTGTGCCCGTGCAGATCGTCGTCCGCGGAATCTGCGCGCTGAAACCCGGGGTGCCCGGACTGAGCGAGAACATCCACGTCCGGTCGATCCTCGGGCGCTTCCTCGAACACTCGCGGGTCCTGCACTTCCGCGGGGCGGACGAATACTGGATCGCCAGCGCAGACATGATGCACCGCAACCTCGACCGCAGGGTGGAGGCCGGAGTCCAGGTGAAAGATCCCCGGCTCACCACGCAATTAGGCGACCTCTTCGATTCGGCGCTCGACCCGAGGACCCGGTGCTGGGTGCTGCACCTCGACGGCAGTTGGGTGGCGTCCCCCGCGCACGGCGAGGACGTCCGCGAACATCAGGAGGCCCTCATGCGAACTCGAGCCGGCAGCGGGTCCTGACCATGGGACGGCACCGGTGGCTCACCGGTCCACCCGCCGCCGCGTGATCGCCAGCAGTTGGTCACCGGCACTGAGGGAGATGCGCTGGTCCGCTGCGGGCGCCGGCTGACGCACGACCGCCGCTGTCGTTTCTCCGCGACGTGCCACAGGTAGGCGAACAGTCGCCGTGGTTCCGTCGCCGAAGCGTGTGTTCACCATGGTGAACGCTCCAGATTTCGATCCGCCCTCGCCCTGCTTTTCGCCGCCTGCCGACTACCCCTCAGTGCTCTCGGCGCCGGTGGGTCCCATCCCGGTGAGGGCTGGGATCGACGGTCACCTCGTCGGTGTCGGCGAAGACCAGGCGTCCGTCGTCGAGGGCGATCGCCCACCGATGCGCCGGCGCCCACTCGTGCCCGGTGCCGCCCGACTCGGTCAGGGCCGCGTAGTCCTCGACGATCTCGCCGGTGACGTCGGCCTCGGACTTTCTGCGGACAAGTACCCGAGTGCCGACCGTCAATTCGGGGTCGGGCCCCGGCCCGTCGTCGCCTGTGTCGCCCATCATGCACCTCTTCGTTCAGCGAACCTCGTCAGAGCATATGCACGCAAACGTCTCCGGGCGACCCGGTCTGCGAAGTGCGCATGCAGCTGTTACTCACGCGTACAGTCATTTTGACTCTTCCACGCCGGTTGCCACGGGCGGGGTGCTGGTGCACGATCGGCGGCGGGCGGACAACACACCATGTTCCACATTCTGGCGGTCGAGGGCCTATAACCCCTGTCTCCAACCTCAGAATCAACCCACGCCGTGGTCGGCGGCAGTGCCGCATAGAAGCAGCACGTGCGGCGGGAAGGTCGTGTCGACAGATCTGAGTACACACTCAGGCCTGGTCAGCGCAGCAACTCTGAAGCCAACAGCCCCGTCCGAAGCGCTTCATACTCGCCGTCGTCGAGAGCAAGTAGCGGGGACCTCACGGTTCTGTTCTGCAGGACAGCGAGCAACTGCAGCGCCCCTTTGACCGTCGTCGCACCGTAATTGGGGACACCCATTACCGCACGCAGAGCCGGCTGCAGGCGGGCATTGATCGCCCGCGCGGTTTCGACGTCCCCCGAGAAGAAGGCCTCGATCATGGCGCGGATCTCGTCGCCCGCCACGTGACCGAGAACAGAGACGACCCCGCATGCCCCGTACGCGAGGAAACCCAGGGTGAGGCTGTCGTCTCCCGAGTACACCGCGTAGCCCAATTCGCGCAGCATGATCGCTTGTGTGGGGTCTCCAGCTGCATCTTTCACCGCGACCACGGACGGCCAGTCCGCCATCGCCTCGAATGTCGAGGGTGCCAGCTTGGTGCCGGCCCGGCTCGGGATGTCGTAGAGCATGACAGGGGCATCGACGGCATCCACTACGTAGCGAAAATGTTGCAGTATCCCGCCTTGACTCGGCTTGTTGTAGTACGGCGTTACCAGCAGCAGCCCGTCGGCACCCTGCTTGACAGCCTGGCGCGCCAATTCCAGCGTGTGGCGGGTGTCGTTTGTGCCCACCCCGGCAATGATCTTGGCGCGGTCGCCTACCGCGTCCTTGACCGCTCGCAGTATCCGACCATCTTCGACAGTGGTAGTCGTGGCGGCCTCACCGGTTGTCCCGGAGACGACGAGTCCATCGTGTCCGTGGTCGACCAAGTGTCGGGCGATCCGAGCAGTCGCCTCCTCATCGATCTCGCCATCGACGGTGAATGCTGTAGCCATCGCGGTGAGTACGCGCCCGAACGGGGCGACAGGCGCTGACGGGAGTGTCATTGCCCCAGTGTATGCGCCCTCAACCGGCGACAGCGTTGACGGAACCGGTTATTCACTGACTGGCAACCGACCAGGGTCGCGCGGCCGACGACACCTGCCCCGCACGCACGATCGGATCGCGACGACGAAGCCCCGCGCGACGCTGCCGCGCCGTCATACCTCGATCCGGGAACCTACCGTCACGGTCCGGTCACCCGGGAGACCGAAGTACTCGGCGGCGTCGGCTGTGATGTACGACGTCGCGATGAACAGATGCTTGCGCCACGGCGCCATCGTCGGTGCCGAACCTTTCTTCAGTTCGATCTTCGACAGGAAGTAGGACGCGTCCTCGATCGCGATCGGCCCCTCGGTTTGCGTGGGGTCGAGCAGGCGCAATGCGGCCGGGACGTTGGGGGTTTCCATGTACCCGAAGTTCGCGGTCATGTGGAGGATCCCGTCCTCGGCATAGCCGAGAGTGTCGACCTCCGTCCGCTCGGTCTCCGGTACGCGGGGCACCGGCAGCGTGCCGATCGACATGATCACCACGTGTTGGTGCAGCACGTGATTGTGTTCGACATTCGCTCGCATCGCCAATGGCGCAGTCTGTTTGCCGCGGTTGAGGAACACCGCAGTGCCGGGGACCCGCTGCAACGGCGGCCGGTGGTCGTGCAACTCGTCGATGAACTGGCGCAGCGGCCCCTCCGCGTGCTCCCTCGCACGGGTGACGATCACCCGACCACGCTGCCACGTGGTCATCACGGTGAACGCCGTGATGCCGATCAGCAGCGGAAGCCACGCCCCGTGCACCAGTTTGGTCAGATTGGCCGCCAGGAACAGCACATCGACCAGCAGCAACAGCCCTGCACCGGGCACGACCAGCCACAGCGGAGTACGCCACCTGGTGCGCGCGATGTAGAAGAACAGCAGCGTGGTGATCGTGATGGTCCCGGTCACCGCCATGCCGAACGCGTACGCCAGCGCTGCCGAGCTGCGGAAGGCGAATACCAGTGTCAGCACCGACACCATCAGCACCCAGTTGATCCACGGCACATAGATCTGGCCGATCGTCGCCTCCGAGGTGTGCGCCACGCGCAATCTCGGCAGATAGCCGAGCTGGGCGGCCTGCGCGGCGACCGAGTAGGCGCCGGTGATCACCGCCTGGGAGGCGATCACCGTAGCCGCGGTAGCCAGCAGCACCATCGGAACCCGCGCCCATTCGGGAGGGAGCAGGAAAAAGGGGCTGTGCACCGCGGTCTCGTCGCCGAGAACCAGCGCACCTTGCCCGAAGTAGCTCAGGACGCACGCCGGCAGCACGAGCAGCAACCAGCCGCGGGTAATCGCCCGCCGTCCGAAGTGACCCATGTCCGCGTACAGCGCCTCCGCGCCGGTGACCGCCAGCACCACCGCGGCCAACGCGAAGAAGGCGATCTCGAAATGGCCGATCATGAAGCTCAACGCATAGGTCGGTGACAACGCTTTGAGGATTTCCGCGTGCTGGGCGATCCCTCCCACGCCGCAGGCGCCGATGGAGGCGAACCAGAGGATCATCACCGGCCCGAAGTACCGGCCGACCGTGGCCGTGCCTCGGCGCTGGACCGAGAAGAGCAGCACGATGATGACCGCAGTGATCGGCACGATCAACTCTTCCAATTTCGGCTCGACGACCTTGACCCCTTCCACCGCGGACAGCACCGAGATCGCGGGGGTGATCATGCTGTCGCCGAAGAACAGAGCGGCACCGAAGATCCCGAGGCCGGCCAGCAGCGCGGCAACCCGGCGCCTCTGCGTTCCACCCCAGCGCAGCAGCAGCGTGATCAGCGCCATGACTCCGCCCTCGCCATCGTTGTCGGCGCGCATCACCAGCGTGACGTAGGTCAGCGTGACGACGATCATCACCGACCAGAAGATCAGCGACACGACGCCGTAGACGTTGTTCGTGCTGATCGGCACGGGATGCGGGTCGTCCGGGTTGAACACGGTCTGGATGGTGTAGATCGGGCTGGTGCCGATGTCTCCGAAGACGACGCCGAGTGCGCCGACGACAACGGCCGCTCGAACGGTGTCGCGGCCGCCGACTGCGCGAATCGGCGGCGGAGCTTCGGACTCTGTGGGCACGGCGGGCTCCTCGGTTCGGTCCGCACCCCATGGTCCTCCGTCTCGGCCCGTTTGTGGCAGTAACAGCGTCGCGGGGCCCGACAAACGGTTCACGGCGTGTGCACAGCCCCGGCGTCCCGATGTCAGGGCAGCGTTAGTGGTTCTCACCGGGCCGTCAGCATCGCGTCAACGAGACCCCCGGTCGATCGGGAAGGTCTGACACTGGTTCCGGTAGGGCGAACGACCGCGTTCGCCCACCGTGCGTAGGAGTCCACAGTGACGCTTCTCGACATCCTTCCTTCGCTTCGTGGAACGACCACCCCGCGACTGGATCCACTGGTGTGGCCGGTGACGACGCACTGTCACCATGGGCGCATCACGGTCGGCGGGGTTGGCCTGGACGAGATCGCGGACCGGTTCGGCGTGCCGACGTATGTGCTCGACGAAGAGAGTGTGGGCGGCGGTGGTAAGACGTTCGTGCACGGGCTGCGCGATGCCGAGATGCTCTACCGCACGGCACCTCTGTTGCCCTGCGGCGTGGCACGGTCGGTCGCGGAGCGGCGCCTGACGGTGGTGGCGCACTCTCGCCGCGACGTGGCGGTCGCGCGGCAGGGTGGGTCGACCCGGACAGTATCGTGCTTGTGGTCGATGCCGCCGATTCGCGCTCCCACTCGGAAGTGCCGCCTTGGCCGGGAGGAGTCGGTCGCATCGTCGTCGGCGCCGGGGTGCGGATCGACTCGGTCGCCGCGCCCGGGCCCGAGTCGGGGCGGCAGAAGACGATCGTCGGTGTCCGGGACACCTGCTGTGCGGGGGCGACCATCCGGCGGGTGGTCGACGCGCCCGGTCTCGATCTCGTCGGCATACGCTGCGACTGCGTGCCGACTGTCGGCGACATCCGTGAGCAGGTCCTGACCGCGGTGGCGGTGATGTGTGATGCGTATCGAGAGCACCGCGTTCTGTGTACCGAATTGCATCTCGGCATCGCGGGCGGCGCCACCGACATCGGCGGCTCATCCGATCTCGGCGATGCCATCGCCGATGCCGTCGAGGACGCGTGTATCCGGAACCGCTTTCCGCGGCCACGTCTTTCGGTGGATGCCGGACGATCGGTCACTGCGCGGGCTGCGGTGAATGTGTGCCGGGTGCACCAGGTGGAGCGCACGCCCGGCGGCCCGGTTGTCGTCCTGGACAGTGGCGCCGGCTCGGTCGTAGCCGTGACGACCGGTGAGCTGGTCGCGGCGGCCGTCGCGAATCGCCACCCTTTCGGACCGGCGGAAGAGTTCTCGATCATGCGGTGCGGCAGCATGATCGGGGCACCGGGCTGTTCCGGAGCGGTTCTGGCACGGGATGTCAGGCCTGGAGACGTGGTGGCAGTGGTCAGTCGCGACGGCAGCGATCTGGTCGGCTCGGCCGCTGCCGTCTCCGTCGCCCACGGCCGCATGCACGAGCTCACAACCGGATAGTCCCGGTGATGACGAGGGCAAGCGGCCCGGTCGGTTGGATGCCTCCCGTGCCTGCAGGCTCCGGATCTCGTCGGGAGGTTCAGGCATTCGACAGGGCCGTGATCGGGTATTGGCCGTGACTACCAACCGCAGCACCTCATCACGCGTAATACTGGGGTATCCGACCCTTCCGAGGAGACGCGACATGAGCCTGTACGCAGTAGTGGACCCGGCCACCGGGAAGACGGTGCGCGAATACCCGACCGCCACCGACGAGGAGATGCAGGCGGCGCTGTCCGCTGCGGAGAAGGCGCACCGTGAGTGGTCGCGGCGCTCGACGGTTCTCGAGCGCGCCGGACTGCTCACGAGAGTCGCCGAGTTACACACCGAACGCCGCGACGAACTGGCCAAGATCATCCAGCGGGAGATGGGCAAGCCACTCGATCAGTCGCTGGGGGAGGTGGACTTCAGCGCCGCGATCTACCAGTACTACGCCGACAACGCCGAGAAGTTCCTCGCCGACGAGCCCATCGACCTGGTCGAGGGCTCGGGTAGCGCGCTGATCCGTCGACGCTCGATCGGTGTGCTGATCGGCATCATGCCGTGGAACTACCCCTACTACCAGGTGGCCCGGTTCGCGGGTCCGAATCTGGCACTGGGCAACACGATCGTGCTCAAACACGCACCGCAGTGTCCGGAATCGGCGGCGGCGCTGCACCAGATCTTCAGCGACGCCGGATACCCGGAGGGCGCCTACGTCAACGTCTACGCCACCAACGAGCAGATCGCCGACGCGATCGCCGACCCGCGGGTCCAGGGCGTGTCGCTGACCGGGTCCGAGCGTGCGGGTGCGGCGGTCGCCGAGATCGCGGGACGCAACCTCAAGAAGGTGGTGCTGGAGCTCGGCGGTTCCGATCCGTTCATCGTGCTCAGTTCCGATGACCTCGACGCCACCGTGAAGGCAGCGGTGGAAGGTCGCTTCGAAAACACCGGGCAGGCCTGCAACGCAGCGAAGCGATTCATCATCGCCGAGGACCTGTACGACGACTTCGTCGGCAGATTCACTTCTGAGGTTCTCGCCACTGCCGATGGGCTCGCGCCACTGTCGTCGGTGGCCGCCGCCGACCGACTGGCCGAGCAGGTGCAGCAGGCGATCGCCGAGGGTGCCACCATTGTGTCCGAGGGTGAACGGCAGGGAGCCTTCTTCCCACCCGCCGTGCTGACGAACGTGTCACCGGATTCGCGAACCTACCGGGAGGAACTGTTCGGGCCGGTTGCAACCGTGTACAAGGCTGGCTCCGAGGCCGAGGCCGTCGAACTGGCCAACGACACCCCGTTCGGTCTCGGCTCGTATGTCTTCACCACCGACCCCGATCAGGCGTCCCGCGTCGCCGACTCGCTGGACGCGGGCATGGTGTTCGTCAATGCCGTTGGCGCCGAGGGAGTCGAGCTGCCGTTCGGCGGCGTCAAACGCTCCGGTTTCGGTCGTGAACTCGGCAAATACGGGATCGACGAATTCGTGAACAAGAAACTCATCCGCGTCAGCTGAACCATCGATCCCGACTTTCGACGCCTCTGGTCGGTGTGGGTATCGGCGGGTTCTCGCGGTGTGCGGGAACCCGCCCGACATCCGGAGTAACGAACCTGGATTCGTTGAAGAAGAAGGTCACCAAGACGATGGCCCTGTTCATCGCCGAATGGTGCGGCGTGACCGGCGCAAGACGGCCCCTGAGGTCATGGCCGGTTACGTTCGAGGGGCTCGACGTCTTCAGCGACGGGCCGCGACAACGTCTTCGTCGAGAAATTCCTTCAGCCCGCCACTGAAGACATCGTTGTCGTCGCCGGCGACCATGTGACCCGCACCGGTGACGTCGATCAGTTTCGCGGTCGGGATCAGCTCGAGCAGCTCTTTCGCGCCCTCCTCACTGACCACATTCGATTGCTTGCCACGAACGAGCATCGTGGGAACGGTGATCGCGGCCGCGGCGTCCCGAGCGCGTTCGTATCGCACGATCGAGTCGGACTGACGAGTGGGTTCGTCGCCGACGCGCAGGAACTCCGGATCCCAATGCCAGTACCAACGGCCATCACGCAGCCGAAGGTTCTTACGCAGACCCTGCGGGTTGGGCTTGCGGACACGGTTCGGGGTATACGCCGCGATCGCCGCCGCAGCCTCGTCGAGGCTCGCGAAACCCTCGAGGCCAGTGCGCATGAAGGCCATGATCTCCGCGGTACCGCTCGTTTCGACCTTCGGTGCGATATCGACCAAGACCAGGCCGCGAGCGAGATCGGGATTTTCACCCTGCCCGATCAACGACGTCATACCGCCCATCGAGGCACCGACGAGAACTGGCTTCTCCCCCAGTTCTTCGATGACCGAGGTCAAGTCGGCGACCAACGCATCGATGCCGTAGTCCCCGTCCGGCGCCCACTGACTGTCTCCATGCCCACGCGCATCCAGCGCAATTGCGGACCAGCCGTCCGCCGCGAGGCTGCGACCGGTGTTTCGCCAGGAATGCCGCGTCTGCCCGCCGCCGTGCAGCAACAGGACCAAGCCCTTTCTGTCGGCGCCTGATCCGTCACCCGGTGTCGGCGGGTCCCACCGGTCGGCGACAAGCGTGACGCCATCACCGGCGAATTCGGATTGTGGGACTACGGGATCCATGGGGTTCCTCACCAACATCGTCGAGTCGAGCATTCTCCTCCATGGTGCACCACGGGGTGAACACTAATTCACCCGGTGCGAGCGTTGCCTGCCGCCATAGCTGTATTGCGGTGGCCACGGCGGGCGAGCCGCAGGGCCTCAGGACCTCAGGACCGAGGGGGGTACTGCGGTTACCTGGAAAAGCAGGCACTCCCGCGAGCGCGCTCGCCCACCTTTACTGGTTGGAACGAGAACCTGCCGGGCGCATCCCGTCAGATCACCGCGCACGCCGAGGCCTCCCGCGAGCTCGGCTTCGATATCCACAACCGAGGAGTACCTCATGGAGTTCAGCGTCCCCGTCGCCACGGGCAAGGGACCGGCCCGACAATTCACCGGCGACGTCTGGTACGACGTCATCTACGCAGGCAAGGAACCCTCGCGGGCGCGGACGAACATGGTCCGCTTCTCCCCCGGCGCCCGCACGTTCTGGCATCACCATGTCCTCGGGCAAACCCTGCACGTCGTCTCCGGTGTCGCACTGGTCGGCACCCGCGACGGTGTCGTCTTCGCAGCCCACCCGGGCGAGACCGTGAGCTGCCCTGCCGGTGAGGAGCACTGGCACGGCGCAGCCGAAGACCGGTTCATGGAACACCTCGCGATCTGGGAAGGCGACGGATCCGGCGCGCCGGAGACGACCTGGCTCGAGGAAGTCACCGACGAGCAGTACCGCGCACCGCGCACCCGCCGCTCCTGAACAATTCGACCGACACGACCAACGCGGCAGTCATGCCGCCAGTGTCGAGTTCGGCTACGCCGCGCCTGGATCCGGCGACGGCTCCGATGCGACATGATCGGATCGTGGCGATATTCAACGACTACGACAGGTACGCGTCGGCGTACGACGCCGACATCGAGGACAACGTGTACAACGCGTTGTACGAGCGACCCACGACGCTGGCGCTGGCCGGCGACGTCGCTGGGCGGAGGGTGCTGGATGCGGGCTGCGGCAGCGGTGTGCTGTCGCAGGCGCTCGTCTCCGCGGGCGCTGCGGTCACCGGCGTCGATGTCAGCACGAACCTGCTCGCGATCGCCCGAAACCGCCTGGGACCCGACGTCCCGTTGATCCGGGCAGATCTCGGGCAGCAGTTGCCCATCCGGTCATCGACCTTCGACGTCGTCGTTGCGTCGCTGGTGATGCACTACCTCCACGACTGGTCGGGACCGTTGACCGAGTTTCGACGGGTTCTCGCGCCGGGCGGGCGCGTCGTCATCTCGACGCATCACCCGTTCGTGGACTTCAGGCCGTCCGGGCAGGGCGACTACCTCGAAACGTTCGAGTTCACCGAGGAATGGGTGAAGTCCGGCGAAACCTTCCTCATGAGGTTCTGGCACCGGCCGTTGCACGTAATGTTCGACGCCTTCACCGCGGCAGGATTCACCGTCGAACGCGTCTCGGAGCCGCGCCCCGGTACCGCTGTGCGCGATCGCTCCCCCGAACTCTTCGAGCAGCTCAGCCGTGAAGCCCCGTTCATCTTCTTCGCCCTGCGCAGCGGCGACCACCAGCCCATGCCGGCCAGGGAGACGCTGTCAGGGAAGATGCATCAGCTTTCCGGCGAGGGTGAACAGGCGGCGGGCGAGCCTCATGACGGGCAGGCCAAGAGGAATCAGGAGGATCGTCACGCACAGTATCCCGCCGACGAGCCACACGACGGCCGCGACGATCCCCAGCACCGTGCCGACCACGGCCGTGACGATTCCCAGCACCACATCGAGCAGGCCCTTTAACAGACGCATGATGACCTCCTGGCTCCAGTCTGCGCGCATGCGGACCGGATCGCACCCGTCGAAAGTGGCCCGCATCAGAGATTCTCCGTTGCGTCAGACCACCCGCTCGAGTGCGCGCACGTCTGCATCAAGCTTCCTGTACAACCAGTACACGGCGACGAACGCGAGCCCGGAGGCCGCGCACAACCCCAGGACCGAATCGCGCACCAGTGGCAGCTCCGCGGGTTCGAGGGTGCTGAATCCGGCCAATACACCGACGAGCGGCACCGACGCCGTCACCGCCAGATAGACCGTCGTTCTTCGACGCAGCCCGTCGAGAACGTCGGCGTCGTGTGCCGTCGTGAGGCCGTGTCGCAGATAGATGGGATAGACGCAGCGGACGACATAGAACGTCGACAGAAAGAATGTGTACGCAACGGAGATGGTGCCTGCCACCAGGACAGTCGTCGCCGCATGAACCAGCAGCCGCGACGGAAGCTCGGTGAACCAGCGAAGAAACATCACCCCCGCCACGGATGCGCAGACGGCGAACACGAAAGTGTTCAGCGCACACAGATCGCCCCAGAACAGAGTTCGCGACCGCACCCGTGCGAGGACGGCCTCGCCGTACCGTCTGCCCCTACGCAGGCCGCGGGGAACCGCGAGCAGATCGCGGGACATGTAGGCATAGATGAGGACGGCCAGCGGCCAGGCGATGAGGTTGAAGACGACGGTGCTCGTGTAGAGCTTCGAGTACGTGGCATCGGACAGCCGCTCGTTGAGCAATTCCTGCAGATGCACCGCCAGGTAGATCGTCGCCAGGCCGATGCCGACCAGCGAAGACGACCACAGGATGGGGGTGGGCCATCGCGACAGTCGTGCGCGCCAACTGTTCGGAGGCGGATAGACCAGGTCCCGGGACCTCTTCTCGAGGCACAAGTCGAACTGCTGGGCCAATTCCGAACCGCTCGGGTAACGGTCGTCGCGGTCGGGCGACAGGCATTTCAGGAGGACCCGGCGCAGGGCCATGGGGCAATCCGGCGGAAGCTCCGACAGAAACTGCGCGTCCACGGGCCTGCGCCGCAGTTCGAGCATGCGAGCCAGCGACGTCTCCGACTCACCGGCCGTCGTTTCGTCCGCGAACGGTCGGCGTCCGGTGAGCAACTCCCACAGCATGACAGCGAGCGCGAACATGTCGCTTCGGGTGTCGAGGTCGGCGGCGGTGGTCGGTGAGCCCGGGTGGCAGGCTTCGAGCTGTTCGGGCGACATGTAGGCCAGCGAGCCGCCGAAGTACGCCAGCGGGCTGGTGCCCTTGATGCGTTGGCTGGAGCTGACATTGAAGTCGGCCAGCTTCGGAATCCCCTCGGCACTCAGCAACACGTTCGCCGGTTTGATGTCCCGATGCAGCACCCCTCGCTCGGACGCGTGCTGAAGCGCGTCCGCGAGGCGGCAGCCCAGCCAGGCGACGGTCTCCGGCCACGTCAAGGAGGCGATCCGTGTTCGAACAGCGGATTCGGTGGGCCGCACCTCACCCTTGGCGGCAAGGACGCCGTCCACGGCATCGAGCAGCAATTGCCCACTCCGGTGTTCCGCGGGTGTCGAGCGCAGTAGATGCACCACGTCGAGCAGCGTTCCCCCCGGTAGATACTGCATGTAGAGCAGCTTCAGCTCGCCGTCGGCGATCAGTCGCTGGTCGTAGATGCGCACGATGTAGTCGTGATCCAACTGCGCGAGGGTCTGCGGCTCGATGCCATGGTTGTGGGAAATCTTGACCGCGACGAGCCGCTGCATCGATTGCTGCCGCGCAAGATACACCTGGGCGAAGGCGCCGGACCCGATCCTCATCAGCAGGTCGAAGTCGTCGACGCGGTCGCCGACGTCGATGTTGCCGAGAACAACCTGTGCCCGCGGTCGCGCGATCATCGTGCTGCAGTAGTCATCCGTGAACTCCTCGGCCCCGCGGCCGCCCGCCATGGTGGCAGCCTCGACGGCCATCGTCTCCGCATCGACTTCGGGCGTACTGCGGCGCCGGGCGTGAAATTCCTCATAGACCAACTCGGCGGGAAACGGTCCGTCCTGCAGTTCCGGGAACTCCGCTCGGTACTCGGTCAGTCGTTTGGGAAAGTCGTAGCGAAGCCAGCGGTATTCGAGGTCGATCTTGATCAGTTCGATCAGTGTCGAACGTCGTTCTGCCGATTCGCGGGGTAGGAATCCGGACAGGTCAGGCGGGGACCCGGACCCCCACGCGTCCGAAAACCGTGCCACGACGGTGGCAAGCGCTGTGCGGGTTCGTTCTGCGGATTCGACCAGGTCGGTCGGCTCGTACATCGGTAACTCGGAGTGCAGCCCCGGGCGATCACACGGCGGCTACGCGCGGTGCCGCGACGGGTCGTTGTTGCCCCACATTGTGTCCTTCCGCCGAATCTCCCCGCTCAAGGGTATCGCTCCGATGCGAGCGCACGGGCGGCAAAACGGCGGTGACCGCACAGTCGTGGCGGAGCCTGGCCGAGAATTTGTCGGCACCTGCGCCGATGCGGCACCAACCCCACCCAGCGCGAGGCAGGATGGACCGGGAGGTTGGCGCATGCCGACGCGGTCTCGGCGGCTACCACCGACCGCGATCATGAGGGTGGTCGAATGAACGACACGGCGTCTGTCGTGGGCCGACGGGTACTGGGGCTGGCGTTCTTCCTCGTCCTCGCGCTGTTCCTGGCAGCCTCCTTCGCACTGTTCGACAAGACGTTCACCAAGGTCGTCGAGATCGACCTCGTCACCGACAGCACCGGAAGCGCATTGGCACCCGACGCGGACGTGAAGGTCCGTGGCCTCATCGTCGGCGAGGTGCGCTCGGCGACCTCTGAGGAGGGCGAGGTCACTCTCGCTCTCGCGATCCAGCCGGACAAGGCACCGCTGATCCCGTCCAACGCGACGGCGCGGCTGCTGCCCAAGACACTGTTCGGTGAACGGTATGTGTCGCTGATCGTTCCGGAGGGCGACACGGCTCCGCCGATCCAGGCCGGTGACACGCTACGTCAGGACAAGAGCGGCAACGCCGTCGAGGTCGGCGAAGTTCTGGACGGCCTGCTGCCGCTCCTACAAGCGATTCCGCCGCAGGACCTGGCGAACACGCTCGGCGCGCTGTCCCAGGGACTCAGCGGCCGCGGCGCCGAACTCGGCCTGACGCTCGACCGGCTCGAGGAGATCTTCGGTGGGCTGAACACCGAACTTCCTGCCATCGAGGAGGATCTGCGCGGGCTGGCAGACTTCTCGCAGACGTATTCCGAGGCGGCGCCCGATCTGGTCAACGCCCTCGACAATCTGCGGACCACCGGAAACACTCTGGTGGAGAAACAAGGTGAAATCTCCACCCTGCTCGTGTCGCTCACCGGAACGAGTGCGTCCACCGCGGACCTCGTGCAAGCGAACGCCCGGAGCATCGTGACGATCGCCGCCGATTCGCGGGAAGCACTGCAACTCCTCGGCCGCTACTCACCGAGCTTCGGCTGCACCCTGGCGGCCTTCGTGAGGGCGGCGCCGATCGCCCTCGAGTTGCTCGCGCTCGACGATCCGTATCCCGGCGGCCGAGGCACTGTGCAGTTCGTCAACCCGAAGGGCCGCTACGTGCCCAACCAGGACGAGCCGCGCCTGCTCGACAACCGCGGACCGGCTTGCTACGACAACGTCACCGCACCGGGTGCGCACTTCCCGCAATACCCCGGCGGATCGTTCAACGACGGCTCCTACCAGGTCCCGTCGCGGAACCCCGGACCGTCGACCATCGGGTACTTCCCCGCGCCCGCCGGCGTCCCCGACCAGGTCCCCGGGTACGGAACCCAGGTCACGCCCGCGAGCTACGCGGGCTCGAAGATGGAACAGGACACCCTCGACGTCGTCTACGGCCAGGCCGGGGGCATGGCACCGGAGGACGTGCCGAGCTGGACGACACACGTCGGCGCGCCGACCATGAGGGGAACCGAGGTGACCTTCGAATGACGACGTACCAGGGCCGCTGACGCCGCACCCCTGCAGGACGATCTCAGATCGCCATCGCCAGCGTGCCGACTCCCGGTCCGTCGAGGTCGTCCAGCGCCACCCTCCTGCCGGAGACGGCCAGAAGAAGGGACAGGGCGGTGCCGCTCACCTCCGGACCGTCGCCGATCGATACGTCGGCGTCCGCGGCCGTCAGCCGAACACGGGCAACCAGTTCCTTGGCGCCGCCGAACGACGCCGGGGTGCGCGTCTGCAGGCGCAGCGATCTGACGACGGCGTCCGCCGGGTAGGAGCGGGTGAGGCCCAGCGGTCGACGGATGTCCTCACCGTGGACGACCTCCTCGACGAGCCGGCTGTCGAGGGGCGCCGGGGGCGTCGACGTGCGCGACGCCACCCGGCGAAGCCGCTCCAGCGTCTCCTGCGGAGAGGCCCCACGTTCGCGTTCCACGCCGTGAGCGTTCTGACAGTCGAAGTCGAACCGCGCCCGGGCGAGCCCGATCACGAAACCGAGGCGCGTAGTCCGAGCGGTGTCGACCAGGTGAGCGACCACGTCGTGGACGGTCCACTCCCCGCAGAGCGACGGCTCGTCCCACCGCTCGTCGTCGAGGTTCCCGAGGTCGTCGATCAGCGCGGCACGCTCCGCGTGCACCATCGACCAGACATCTTCCACGTTTCTCTCCTTCGGTCGGCCACATCGTCTGACGAGTAGGACTCCCGGATCCGCAGAAAATCATCGGTCCAGTCGCAAAGATCGCGACTGGACCGCCTATAGGTCGAATTCTCCGAACAGACGCGCTATCCACCTGCCGATCGACGTACGAGAATCGGTTGGCCGACCGACGTTCACGTTTCCGGTCAGGACCGGAAATCGTCACAGACTTCGGTACGGCCGTCGAACGTACTCGCGCACAGAGGGTTCGGTTCCGCTCCCCCGAACAGTGCGACCGCCAAACCCAAGAAACCGATGCCGCCGGACAGCACGGCACCGAGTAGGAATACCTCAGTCATCAAGCGCCCTCCCCCTTGTCTCTTGTCCCCCATTACAACAGGTCTGCCCACGGACAGTAGCCCCGGCCCACCGGAGAGATTCACCGCGGCGGGTTCGTCTTCGGGAGAACGGCGAGTACGAGGGCCAGCATCGTCAAGACGAGGACCAGCACGGCCACGCCGGCCCAGTGTCCGCTCGCCCAGGCGATACCTCCGACCCAGCCGAACAGGCTGGATCCGGCGTAGTAGGAGACGTTGTACAGTGCCGTCGCCTGTGCACGGCCCGTTGTCGCGTGCGCGCCGACCATGCCGGACGCGACGGCGTGGCCGACGAACAGTCCGGCGGTCACCGCGGCCAGACCGAGGAGGATCAGAATCAGCGACCCGTCGAGGCTGAGCACCGTCCCACCTGCCATGAACGTGCAGGCCAGCACGAGCACGGTTCGGTGGCCGAGCCTGCCGACCAGCCAGCCCGCGGCGCGGGAGCCCGCAGTGCCCGCCAGATATGCGAGTAAGATGAGCGACACCACCGTCGGCGCCAGATGGTAGGGGGCCGCCTCGAGGCGGAACGGAAGGTAGTTGAAGACCGCCACCATGCCGCCGACGAGCAGCGCACCGATGCCGAACAGTGCCAGCAGCCGGACATCCCGCAGGTGAACGGCGAGACTGCCACTGGACGGGACGGTGGAGCGCTGCCCCTGCCCGGCTGGTAACAGCACGATCAGGACGGCCATCAGAATGGCCAGGCCCACTCCGAGAATCGCGAGCGCGGGACGCCACCCGAGGTGATCCGCCACCGGGACGACCAGAAGCCGGCCACCCAGACCACCCAAAGATGTTGCGGCAACGTAGGAACCGGCCAGCACGGCCGTCCGCGCCGGGACCGCGACCTCGTGCAGCAGCGTCATCGCCAGTGCGGGTAGTCCTCCGAGTGCCACACCCTGGACGAATCGTCCCGCCACCAGGGCCTCGAACGTGGGTAGCCAGGGGACTGCCACGGCGAGCAGCCCGGCGATTGCCGCCGCATACCGCATCGCGGTGGGACGTCCGACTCGATCCGAGAACCGGGCCCACGGCAGCACCGACAACGCCAGCCCGAGGGTGGCCGCCGAGACCAGGAGCGACGCCTGTGCGGCACTGACGGCGGCGTCGTGCCCGATTTGCGTCAGGAGCCCTTGCGGCGCATACATCAACGCGAAGGTCGCCAGGCCCGCACACCACAGGGCCGCCGAGAGCCGGCGGTCCCGATTCGCCTCCGTCGGCAGGTCCGGCGAGGCGACCGGCTCGCGGGTGTCCTTCTCGGTGAAATGCGTGGCGGACATGTCGTCGACGTTAAAGCGACACGACCGATGAATCCAATACATGTTGGGCGCAGAACTCATACAGTTGAGTCATGAATAGCGAGGCGGTCAAGGCCCTGCTGCCGCACCTTCCCGTCCTCGTCGCCCTCGGCGAGGTCGAACACGTGACCGTTGCCGCCGCGATGCTCGGAATGCCCCAGCCCACGGTCAGCCGGATAGTCCGCCGCCTGGAGAAGCAACTCGGCACACCACTCCTGGAACCGGACGGGCGTGGCGTCCGGTTGACGGATGCAGGCCGGACACTGGTGCCGTACGCGCAACGCGCACTCGAAGCGGTGGTGGACGGCCTCGACGCCGTCCGGTCCCAGGACCGAAGAACGCGAGCAACCGTTCGCATCGCTTTTCAGACGTCGCTCGGCGAGCACCTCGTGCCCGAGTTGATTCGGATCGTCCGCACGGAGGATCCGGCGATCCGGTTCGTCCTCAGCCAGGGCGCGCGGCGCACGTGCCTGAACACCCTCGTCAACGGGGAGGCCGATATCGCTCTCGTCTCTCGTCTCAACCCTCCGCCGGACGGACTGACGGTCACGCCGCTGTTCGAACAGCCACTCGTCGTCCTGGTGCCCGCCGAGCACCCGCAGGCCGCCTCGACATCGACGACGATCCGCGACCTCGCATCCGAACCGATCATCACGCTCAAGCCGGGCTACGGCCTCCGCGGATCCGTCGACGACCTGTTCGCGCGAGCCGGCGCCCTCCCCACGATCGCGTTCGAAGGCGAGGACCTGCGGACCGTGTCCGGCCTGGTGGCATCCGGCTTGGGCGTCGGCATCATGCCTGCCGCCGACATTCCCCCACCCGGCTGCGCGCAGATACGCCTCGACGATCCCCGGGCGACCCGAGACATCGGCGCAGCGCTGCTGCCCGGCGCCCCGCGAGCCGCGGTCACCACGGTGCTCACCGCCCTCGTCGCGCTCACCTCGACGGGGAACCGTCACGACGAGCAACCGAATCCGAGGGAGTCGCCGTGAATCGCGAACATCTCCAACTGGAGTACGGACTGCGGTTCGACTGGGGTCTACCGGGGGCGAAAGCCGTCGGGGCCGTCGCCGACGTCGCGGTCGTGGTGGACGTCCTCTCGTTCACCACCACCCTGACCGTGGCGGTCGATGCCGGCATCGACGTGCTGCCGTACCGATGGAACGACGAGTCCGCCGAACGCTACGCCAGTGAGGCGGACGCGGTTCTCGCCGTCAGGCGCAGCCGCGTGGCGCACGGTCAGATCAGCTTGTCGCCGAACACGATTCGATGCACCACCGCGCCGCGCCGCCTGGTCCTCCCCTCACCGAACGGATCAAGCATCTGCTTCGAACTCGGCGCCGGATCCGGGGTGTGCGTCGGAGCCTCGCTACGGAATGCGACCGCGGTCGCCGGCTGGATCGCCCGGCACTACACACCGAGGTCGGTGGTGTCGGTGATCGCCGCCGGTGAGAAGTGGCCGGGCGGCGAACTCCGGCCGGCGATCGAAGACCTGTGGGGTGCCGGCGCCGTGATGTGCGCACTGACCGCGACCGGCTGGGACGCCGAGGTGTCGCCGGAAGCCCTGATGGCCATCACCGCCTGGCGCGCCGTCGCGGACACCCTCCCGCAGTCCCTCGCGGAGTCCGCGTCAGGACGAGAATTGCGCGCATCGGGATACCCGGAGGACGTCGCCATCGCCGCCGAAGTCGACCGGAGCACCGCCGTCCCCGTCCTCGAGAGCCGGGTCTTCCGAGGACGCGCAGTCGGTTGACCGCCGGAGCGACTGCCTCGTCTCGGCGGGGATCGAATCCGTCTCGGTAAACAGCGGTTGTACAAGTGATGACCAGACGGGAATGGGCAACATTCCGCGTTCCGCCGAAGATGGAGTGACGAAGCGGTGCCGCCTCGATCTGGAGGCTGACGGCCGAGGTCGACCACTGGGGTACGACGAGACACTCGTCCTGACCGGACACGTCAACCGTTGACGGTGACCGTCACGTTGCCGACCTTGTGGCCCAGGTCGACGTATCGGTGCGCGTCGACGATCCGATCCAGCGGGAAATTGCGGTCGACGACTATGCGGAATCCGTCGGATTCGATCAGTTCCTTCACATAGGCAAGTGCTCCCTGCTTCTCAACGGACATCCCCGGCCGCACGGTGCGCCCGCCGCGCAGCGCAGTCCACGCACCGAGCGGCCAATTGATCAGGCCGGTCGTGGGGACATAACAGCCGCGCGGGGTGAGCGCCCGTCGGCATCGCGCGAAGGAGGTCGCGGTGACGGTGTCGAATATGACGTCGTAGGTCTCGTGGTGGGCGGTGAAGTCTTCCGTGTGGTAGTCGACGACGTGGTCGGCGCCCAGGTCGGTGACCAGATCGGCATTACGGGGGCTGCACACCGCGGTGACCTCGGCGCCGAGGTGTTTGGCAAGTTGCACCGCTGCGGTACCGATGCTCCCGGAGGCGCCGTTGACCAGAACGTGCCTGCCGCTGCGGACGTGTGCCTTGTCGCGAAGGAAGTACAGCGCCGTCGAGGGTCCGTCGACTGCGGCGGCCGCCTCCTCGAAGCTGATACCGGCGGGCTTCCGTTCGAGCGACGCGGACTCGGGCAAGCAGACGTATTCGGCGCACGCACCCAGATGGAATCCGGCGAATCCGAAAACCTGGTCGCCGGCAGCGAATCGGCGCACGTCCGCGCCCGCCGCTTCGATCTCTCCGGCAAATTCGAGCCCGGGAATCCGCCGATTCTTCCGCGGCCGAGTGACGCCGAGGACGAGACGCCCCCAGCGGGGCGACCCCCTGCGCATGAGGGTCTCGGCCCTCGTCACCGTCGTCGCGTGCACTCGCACCAGCACCTCGTCCGGCTTCGGTGTCGGTCGCGCAACCTCGCGGACGCTGAGGACTTCCGGCGGCCCGAACTCGGAGTACGTGACTGCCTTCACCGGTAGCTCCTCCTCCCGCGTGCTCTCCGAGATCGTCGCCGCGATTGATCCATCATCGCTCAATCTGACGCCGAACGGACGGGATGTGGAAGTAGGGTGACATTGTGAAGGCGCCCATTGCCGACCTTGCGGACTTCGCCGCGCTCGAACCGTTCTTTCGAATCATCGAACAAGGTGTGGACGGACTGGTCGAGCCCGGTCATTTCTTCGACCTCCTCGCAGAAGACATCACCGTCGACTACGTGGTCACCGTTCCCGGGTACCCCCGGCACGTCGAGGGCCGTTCCGCGGTCGCCGAGCTTTACCGCCCCTACGGCACCACCATCGTTCTCGACCGCTGCTTCGACCTGGCCGTCCACCACGACCCGACCACAGGAATTGTGGTGCTCGAGTACGCGTCCGAGGGCCACGTGGTGGGAACGGGACAGCGATACTCCAACCGGTACATCTCCGTGCTCACACTCCGTGACGGCGAGATCTCGCACTGGCGGGACTACCTCGACCCGATCGCTGTGTTCGACGCCGTGGGTTGGCCACCACGCTGACGGTCCATCCGCGAGCGGGGCAACTGGTACGGCCGGGCAAAGCTAGGCGCCCGCCGCTCCGTGATAGAAGTATTGGCCGAGACCAACCGTGAAGACGAGCATGCCGTACAACGCGTGTTCGACAGAGACCGTGAACAGCGATCGAGTGCGACGATATCTCGAAGCGAATATCCACCCGCCGACGATCGTCATCGCGACCGATATCCAGCTGCCGAACGCAATGTGTACAAAGCCGAATGCCACGGCGCTCGCAGCGACCATTCGAGCACCCTCGCCGAAAACCGTTGCATACCTGTGGAACACGAACCCACGGAAGATCAGCTCCTGGGGATACACACTGAGCAAGGGATACAACACCATCACGAGAGCCCAGATCAGCGGGTCCTCGCGAGGAAATGCGAACAGCAAACCAGGGCGCAGGAATGCCACTGTAGCGCTGAGGCACACCGCGGCGAGACACCAGAGCGCCGCGATCGATCGCGCCTGAGACCAAAGGGTTCCCGGACGCCACAGCGACGCCCGATCAAAGCCGGACGACCGAAGTAGATAGACGACGACCGCCAGGCCGAGAACCAGAAGGAACGGGATCGGGCTGGTGCCGCGAAACAGGACGGCGTAGATGCTCGCCAGCCCGAAGAACAGCAGCACGTACTCGCCTGCGAGATATGCCTTCCGAAACCGCCGGTTCGTCACCGGGTCACCGCAGGCGCCGAGGGGTCGAGAAGGGTGGCTGCCGAATCGAATCTTGTTGTCGACGAGGACACTCCATCCGAGTTCCACCCGAGGCTCGTGACGTCACTCACCGGAACCCTCCCACATTGGTTCGTTCGGGTGCAGGAGCGCGCCGCGGGTCGGATTCGAGACAGCGACCTGCGGCGCCTCCACCGGGACTTGTTCGGAGTCCTCGCTCAGTTGAGCTTCTGGGGCACACCGTAGGTCATGACCGTGTCCCCATTTTCCGTCACTGCCATCGCATACGGCCGGATCGTCACCGGGCCGATCGCGCCGGAAATCGAACCGTGAACGCCCTGCATTCGCACCAGCGCCTCCGGTCCGTCGAATTCCTGGCCCTCGAGCAGCGGAACCGTGGTGATACCGCCCGGCTCCAAATCGATGTCCAGCTCCTGCGACGGGATGATGTCACCGGCCAGCTCGGCGCTGGTCCCCGCACTCAGGTCCAGGGTGAAGTCGGGGACGAGCCCCAGGTCGATTCCGGTGTCCGACCCGATCGCGAATCCGAGGCCCGGCGAGTTGAGGACGATCGTCGCACCGGCCAACGCGACCGGATAGCCGATCTGGTACCCGACGGTGAGCTGCGTGCCCTCGAACTCCGCCGCATCGGGACCACTGATGTTCACCCCGGCGTAGCC
Source organism: Rhodococcus koreensis (assembly GCF_900105905.1). GTDB lineage: Bacteria > Actinomycetota > Actinomycetes > Mycobacteriales > Mycobacteriaceae > Rhodococcus_F > Rhodococcus_F koreensis. Next base: position 1,363,668 of record NZ_FNSV01000005.1, read on the forward strand.
GTTGTGGAAGAACTCGACGCTGGTCGGTACGCCGTCGAGCGGCGGAACGACCTGATACTGCGTGTCGCCCTGCAGGACCTCGATGCGGTTGCCGGCCGCGTCGATGACCGAACTGGAGTTGTCGACACCTGCCGAAGCGGTGCCGTTACCGATGACCATGCCGAGTACGGCGATGCCTGCGACTGCCGCCAGGCGGGTGAAGGGTGTGCGTCCGGGTCGAGCTGCGCTGATGTTCGTCATGCCGATCCCCATTCAGTACGTACTGCAACCGATACGAAAAAGCATGCAGAGCGTAACCAATCAGGCCTTGCGACGTCTTTGTGTTGTTCAGAAGTTCACGAGCGTTTCGTGTGATCAGTCGCCGCTGACCAGGAGGTTCGCCGTTGATAGCGGCCCCGCCGCAGGAGCAGATTCGACTTCGCGTCGCTGGGGGTCGACCACCCGAGGTCTCCCGAGAACGTTCACCCAGACTTCCCGGGCACTTGGTCTCGGACACATCTCGGTCGCGCTTACGCTGAGAAGGTGTCGCGGCAACCGATTTCGACCCGTCAGGATGCGGCACCTCGACCCCGCCCCGCCACCGTGGTGCCGACCCAACACCCATGGCCCGGCGGGGTCCCGTACGTCGCCCCACTGCGATACGCACCCTACCTCGAGCGGTGACTGCCTCGACTGGTCACCGGCGGAGGTACGCCGCTCCGCAGGAAGCGATCGGCTGGACGGCCGAGGAGGCGAGGTGCATGTTCGGCGACCGCAAGCACGGCGACGTCGCACGCGGGAGAATTGTGACGATGCCCACCGGTCGCGGTAAGGGTGCGGGCGCTCTTCGCCGCCGGGCAGCCGATCCAGCAACGCCCACATCGAAAGGACGCACATCATGACCGAAAATCCCATTGTCGAACTCGCTGTGGACGAGTCATTCGCAGTACCCGCCAACTCCGATCGGATGGAGAGGGCAGCGGAAAGTCTGCGCCGCAATGGATTCACCGCGCACATCGTCGACACCGTCGAAGCTGCGCACACCCTCGTAACCGACCTGCTCCCGACCGACAAGACGATCTTCACCGCGACCAGCGAGACACTCAGACTCTCCGGCCTCGACGACACCATCAATTCCTCCGGAAAGTTTCGCAGCCTGCGCGCCGAGCAGTCCGACTGGGACATGAGCACACGCCACGACGACGTACGCGTCACCCGCTCGGCACCGGACGTGGTGATCGGGAGTGTGCACGCGGTCACCGAAGACGGAAAGCTCGTCACCGCGTCTGCGAGCGGCAGCCAACTCGCCCCCTACGCGTCGGGTGCCGTAATGGCGGTGTGGGTGGTCGGCTCACAAAAGGTGGTGCCCGATCTGTCCACCGCTCTACTCCGCATCGAAACCTATTCCTATCCAAAAGAAGACGTCCGTGCCCAACATGCCTACGGCGTCCGCAGCACTATCTCGAAAATCCTGATCAACGGACGCGAACTGGTCCCGGGCCGCGGAACCGTCGTTCTCATCCGCGAAGCCATCGGATTCTGACTGCGTTCGCACTGATTGCCATCATGCGTTTCGGTCGGCACCTCACCGCTCGGCGTCGTCGATGGAGCGACGGTGCGACAGCGCCGGCAGAATCCAGGACCCGAAGAACATCAACAGCGCCACCGCGGCCGCGATGATCCCGGCGGCCATGTCGACCACGAAGCTGAAGATCAGCAGAACCACGCCGACGAGGGCGACACCCAGGACGGCGATGCCGCCGATCGCAAGTCGTTGTCCGGTCGCCACGAGGGTGGGCAAGGCATGCTGACGGAACAGCAGTCGGTGAATGCCGACCGGCGCGACCAACATCATCGTCGCGGTGACCGAGAGGGCGACAGTCACGAGGTAGATCACCTCCTGCGCATCCGACACTTCCTCGAACCGCTGTTGGAACGGCAGGGTCAGCAAGAAGCCGGTCAAGAGTTGGACACCCGTCTGCACGACGCGCAGTTCCTGCAGCAGGTTGCTCCAATTGCGGTCGAGTCGCTGGACCTCGGTTTCGTCGCGGACCCGGCGGTTCCATGCGGCGTCGCGCCGGCCCTCTGTGCTGTCCATGTCCAGTTGGTACCCGATTTCCGGGCCGATGGAACCCGCAGATAGGCATGGTCGATTCCGACATACGCAGGTTTACAGCCCCACCTGGGGCGGAAACGCCGGCATGCGCAGGCGGGCAAAGTCGAGTCGCAGGCCCGATCCGCGGTCGTACACTGAAGGCACATCGCGGAGATGATGCCCATGACGACTGTGCCCGAATCCAACTCGATCACCGAACGTGATGGGGTCGGCGTCGATCATGCGATGGATGGACGGCAAACGCTGTCGGTGGCGGAAGGCATCGTGATCGCACTACGCCGTTGCAGCCAAACCGATGCCTTCGAAGAATTGCTCCGCGTCGCGCACCGTCATCACCTCAGTGTGCTGACCGTCGCCCATGCTCTGGTAGATCTCGCGATGGACGCATGTCCCCCTCTGGGATCCCCCGAACGGCACGCTGACGCCACCGCATCACTGGCCGAGTGGGAGTCACGCCTCGCGTATCGGCCAGGGTCCTCTCGGTAATGCCGGACGCCCTCTCGCACCCACGTTCCGTGCTGCGCGAATCTGCACGATCCGTTCGACTCCGACGCCTATGCTGACCCGCACACGCACGCTCTCGCCGAGGGAGGCCCTGGGATGTTCGTCCTGCTTCGGCACGCCCATGCGATAGGAAAGCAGAACTGGGGCGGGCCCGACGCCGACCGGCCCCTCAGCGCCCTGGGACGTGACCAGGCCACCGGCCTCGTCGGCACACTCGCCGGAGTCGAGCTGCGCGTCCTGTACTGCAGCCCGACGACCCGCTGCCTCGACACCCTCGCCCCCTTGGCCGCTGCCCACCGCCTGCCCATCCACGAACATCCGCTGCTCGCCCCGGATGCGGCTCCCGACGACCTGTGTGCCGCGCTGGACACCATCGAACTCGCCGGCACCCTGTGGTGCACCCACGGCGAAGTCCTCACCGGGCTGGCCGCTTGCACGCGCGATGACGGAACACGCATGTACCCCATCGGGCAGACTGCGAAGGGCGGAGCCTGGCTGCTGAATGCACATGCCCCACTGCGCTATATCGACCCCGTGCCACCGCAGTAGAGCCAGGTCATGGTTTCGGACCTCAGGCGATGCGCCCAGTGTTCGAGCGGGTCGACTCACGTCGGCCACGGGCTCCGGCAGAGTGGAGGGATCGCCTCGCGCCGCGTCGTGCGCTCATCGATTGTCGCTGCCTGACCGCACCCCGCTGGGCTGTGGTGGCGAGCTGCTCGCGGATCAGACGGAGCGTGATCTCGGGCCGCTCGAACTGGGGTACGTGCCCGCAGGCGTGCAGCGTCACCGACCTGGCGGTGGGAACGGCGCTCGTGACGTGCCGGGCGAATCGGGCCGGAACGAGTGTGTCGCGGTCGCCCCACAGGAATAGCGCGGGCACCTCGAGGCCCGCGATCCGGTCCCAGAGGCCTGTCTCCCCGAACGGCTCGTCGAGATACAGGCCGAGCAGCGCCGACCACAGCGCCCGGCGGCGGGAGGCATGCCGCAACGACAGCTCCCATTCGTCAGCTGCGGCCTCGTACCAGTGCCGCGGCACCACGCCCGGATCCGCCAGCAGGGCCCGCAGCCCGGCACGGGCCCCCGCGTGGAGGAGCCGCGGCGGCACGGCGAGGGGAAGCCGCGCCACATCCAGCGGAAGCAACCGGGCCAGTGAGGTCAGTCGGCGCCGGCGACGGAAGGCCATCGCCGGGCACACCAGCACCAACCCGGTAACAGCATCCGGGTCGCGCAGCGCGAGTTCGAGAGCGACGCGGCCGCCGAGAGAATGTCCGATCAGCGCGGCGCCGCGGGCGTCGACCGCATCGAGGAAGGCCCGTAACCAGCGATGCAACTGTTCGGGGGTGTAACGCCAGGCCGGGGCCGCCGAGGATCCGAACCCAGGAAGATCGGGGCAGATCACCCGATGGTCCGATGCCAGGTCTGCCAGCACCGGCAGCATGGAGGAGTTGTTGGCACCGAGACCGTGCAGCAGCACCACCGGCCGTTTGTCCGGGTCACCCGCTTCGAGGTATCCCGTGTGCACCCCGTAGGCGCTGGTCTCGCGGGCACGTGCCCGTGTCGGCAATTCGACGTCGGGCGCGAAGGTACCGCCGATCGCGAGGACCGTTGTCATGCTGCCGCGGATCTCGAGTGCACCGGACAGGAAAGCGTCGGCCACGCTGATGCGGCCGGCGAGCAGGTCGCCGAGAGTGGCCGCGTCGGTGCGGACGGTGCTTGTCGGGTGCGCAACCCCGCCGCGTCGGTACGTGACGGTGCCTTCGTCGATGCGGACGGTCCATTTGCCGTGGTCGGTGATGTCGAGGTTCATCGTGACCCGCCGGTGGCCGAGCGCGCTGCGGGTGACATCGCGTGGCAGATGCTTGGCGAGACAGATTTCCGGATCACAGCTCACGGGTGAGCGTGCCATGGTCATGACCACTCCTTACCGCTCCGATACCCACCGGTCCAGGTCGGATCGCTGAGGATGCACTCCCTCGTGAGGAGTGCATCGGTGCGTTGCTCCTCGGGAACGATGTTTGCCGTTCCGTCCTAGTTTCAACACCGGCGAGGCACCGACTAATCCGCCTGATCCCGTATTTCGGCTCCGGGGCCTGCCGGCTGCGGCACCCGCGACATGCGTCCGACCGCGAACACGATTGCCACGACCGCCAGATACGCCGCCCAGATCAGCAGGAACGGACGCAGCCATCCCTCGTCGACCGTTTCCCCCGGTCCCCGACGCAATACAACGCAAAGTTGGTGGAAGTCCCGTCGCCGTCGGAATAGGTATCCGACACGACCATCCCCTCGTCCATCGGCTGTTCACAGAACACCGGGGCAAGGTAGACCGCCTGGCCCGGCCAGATCACCGACGCAACCAACGTGAACATGCCGACGGCCGCCACAACGCCGATCACCCACCACAATGCCGGCATCACCCTCCGTCGCCGCCGCGGCGCGGGCTCCACACCCGAGATCCTCCACAGCGGAGACCATCACCGGACTGGCGTCGCTCAACCACTCGCCGTCAAAGGTGTACCGGTCGAGCTGATCCGGCTTCGCAAGGGTTCCCGACCGTCACATCCAGCGGCTCGACCGGCGCCACATCGACACTCGTCACCTCCACGTCTGCAACGCCGTACCGGGTGCCAAGCTCCGCCAACCCGTCACGGACGAGTGCGCCCGTCATACCCCCACCACGTGTCCGCATCGCAGCATCGAAATCCGCTCGATCAACAGCGCCGACACAACTTGTGACACACAACGCCACGCACAGCGCCGTCACCGACAAAACTGACGAACGCAACGGTGACGCCGCCGATTTCATCGCGTGAGAATATCCGAAGCCACCTTCGCAGCGTCACGCCTGATCCGGGGCGGCGATCATCCTCGGGCGGGTCCGGGGCCGTCCAGCTCGGGGTACCGGGCGGTCAGACGGGCCAACAACTGACACGCCTCGCCGCGTTGCCCGCGCAGACGTATGCCTTCGGAGTCTTCGGCACCGGTGTATCGCGGGGTGGACTCGATGCGGGCGGTGAGCGCCGCGATCTCCTCGTGCAGCAGGTCCCGAAACACCTGAGCGTCTACGTAGATCTCATACTCTCTGCCACTGGCGTGGCGGGCGTGGGAGATGTACGTGTGTCACGGCTACCCGCATCACCGTGCGGCGGTGCGGGTTTGACCGTGTCCCACACCGACGCTTGAGGTGCAGGAACATGATGTTTCGGAGTCACCCCCACCTGCTGTGGTGTGGTGGGCAGGCTGTGGCGGACCCGGCGATGCCGCGGCCTGCTCGGGGTCGGGCTGGTCTTGTCCCGGGACTTGCGGACCGGTGCGTGCTCGGCGACCCGGATCGTGGGCAGCTGCCCACGCCGGCGGGCGACTTTGTTTCTGCCGAGGAGCGCACGTTTGGCCAGGTTCACGCCGGCAACGTGGTCGCGGTTGCCGCCGACCCGGCAGCGGGGACACCATGCGGTGTGATAGCCGCCGGGGCGTACAAGCGGTGCGTCGCAGCCCGGACACAATGCGGACGATCCCCGGGCCGGCACCGAGACCACCGCGACACCGACACCGGCGGCGGTGTGCGCGAGGGCGGCGACCGCTTTACGGCGGGCCGACTGCGCGGCCCGATTGTTGTTGACCCGACCGTGCCCGCGGGTCTCGAGGGTCGTCAGATCCTCCACCGCGATCATCTCCGCGCCCGCCGCCTCGGCGTACTCGGTGACCTGGCGGCCGAAATGAAACGCGAGTTCCCGGTTGATCTTTCCCCGCTTGACGCCCACCGCCTCGCGGTGGGCGTCGAGGACGGCGATCTTCGCCTCCAGCCGGGTACGGACCTCGGGTGGGGCGGTGGCAGCCAGTTTCTCCAACCGCGCCGCCTTACGGTGCAGCATCTGCCCCTCGGTCTGCAGGCGTGCGAGTTTGGTCCCGAGGCCGCGGTCGTCGTAGGCGAAGCCCCGGTAATCCGAGGACAACCCGTCCGAGTTCTCGGTGGTGATGGCGGCGGCACCGAGTGTGGACGGGGACCAATCGACCCCCACCGCGACGGTCGCCGATCCCAGGTCACAGTCGGGGACGAGTTCGGTCGCCGCGCACCGCCACAGCAGACCCTTCCGGTCGAGGACGAGGGTCGGCAGATGCCAGTCGGTGATCGCCCGGCCGTGCAGGTGCCCGGGGATGGCGGCGGTCAGCCGGACCCGCCGCCACTGCGCCCGCCCCGCCGGGGCGGGGCAGGTGGGCAGCTTCACCGTCAACACCAACTCACGCCCTGCCGCGGTGATCTGCGCGAGCTGCCGATCGGCTGCCGAGAGTCGGGCCATCGCGCTCGTCTGCGGCGGGCCCTGGACGTCGGTGATCCGCAACCGGTCGGCCGGTGCCCCGTCGTCGGTGTGGCCGGCGTGTGCAACAAGCTGGCGCCGCACGCCCCGGGCGAAACCCATTGGCACACAGTCCGCGGCGGCGGTGGTCGGGGCTATCCGGCCGGTGGCCGGGTCGAATCCCTCAGACAGCGCGGTGATCGCGGTGTCCCGATAGGCGAGGGTCCGCAGGGTGGCCATCACCTGCGCGGCCACCACCCGCGTGACCCGCGAGGGCACGTAGATTCCGTCCGGGTAGTGCGGGTTCCAGCCGAGGCGGGCCGCGGCGACGTGACCCTGTGCGGGCAGCCTGCGGTCCTGGTGGTCCCGTCCGGCGGCGAGCACGTCGAATGTCGCCGGCTGCCACAGCCGCGACGCCAACTGGCCGCCGGCCGTGGTGATCAGGTCGAGGAGCCACCCCACCCGGGTGTCGACGTCGTCGAGCCCGATCGGCTCACCGGTCGCGTCGTCGACCGCCACATGGGCGCGGGTGGTGAACGCGAACTGCCGCGGCATCGTGCAGACCCCGTCGTTGATGCTGTGTCGACCACAGCGCCCGGAGAACGGGCCGGACAACGATGCCGGCACCGCCGTGACGTCATTCATCGACCCTCCCATCAGCACAGGTGACCTCCCCCTCTCGTACGATCTCGACTGTAACGCCGACCTCCGACAAGCACCGCCCGAACCAGCCCACGGGCGAACCGGCCCAATCGATCCCGCGCCACACCACCCGCACCACCGTGAACCGACGCTCGGCCGCGCCGCCGAGCATCCGGCCCAACCCCGCCCGCCGCCCCGCGGACTCGGGGCCGCGATCCACGCCTACCCCACTACACCTCACCAGTGGCGCTGTCCCGCACCATCTTTTCCCGATTGGCCATCGACGTCCCGTTGTCCTGTCGAGCCCCACACCCGGCAAGACACTGCCTCCACCCCCTTTCCGGCGTCGCTCCCGCACAGTCCCCTCCGGGCCTGCCCAGAAAGGAGCGAGGTCCGCGCGGTCAATGATTCGGTGACCCGAACCGACACGCCCAGAAGACCACCAGCCCCATGCCGCCGTATTGCACACCACAACCACCGACATCCCAAGCATTCCGCGGCGTCACCAATTCACACAGGCAGACAATGCCAGAACCGATTACTAGTGTTAGACATATCGGCAACAGTTGAACGCCTGCGCGGCATCAGGGTCGACGTGCTCGGTCGGTGTCATCCGGTTCCCCTGCTCGCTGAGGCCGGATCCACACCGGCGGTGCCGCGGTGCGTCACAAGACTGCGCCGCTGCAATCCACCGGCACATCGTTGTCGAGCCCGCCGACCGGCGTCAACCCCGCCCCCCGTCCCGGACACGGCCGGCAACGTCTGTGCTCTGCAGGTGAACCTGGGGAAACCCCTTCCTCACAGCGGTCGACGGGACGACAATTTCTGTTATGGACGTCACCGAGCGGCAGCACATCGACGTGGTGCGCGCACACCTGATCCAGCGATATCAATACCTCGACCCCGGCCGGGTCGAGAATGCGGTCGAGACCGCCCATCATCGATTCGACAGCTGCCCGATCCGGGACTTCGTGCCCCTGCTCGTCGAACGCGCCGCGGTGAAGGCACTCGACAAATCCGTGACGATCGCGCCGTCCAGCGCGTACCCGAGAGTGCACGAGTCGCCCTAGTCGTCACGTTGCCCCGACGGCGAGAACCCGCGCGCATCCCACATTCCGCGGACCTGCGTGCCTGCGTGCCTGCGTGGAATCAGTGCCGTCCGGTGTCTGTGGTCTCGACGGAAACCACAATCCTCGTAGACGCGGTGTGCTCTGTTGGGACCGCACAAGGCCGGGAGGTGGGACGTGCGAGCTGGGATCGGCGGGCTGGCGCCGATGAGCCCGACCGAGGCGATGTTCTTGCTGTTCGAATCCCCGTCGCACCCGATGCACGTGGCCACACTGACCCTGTTCGATCCCCCGAAAGACACCGCATCCGGTGCCCACGCCGCCGACATGGTCGAGCGCCTGCACGCGAACACCGAGGCCTCCGAGCTATTCCGCAAATGGCCCATCCGCCCCCTGCACGGGTATCCGTGGTGGCGGTCGGAAAGAATCGTCGATCTCGGCTACCACGTGCGGCACAGCGCCGTTCCCGGCGACGGCACCATGGCCGAGCTGCTGCGGCTGGTCTCGCAGATGCACTCGATCCCGCTCGATCCGCAGCACCCCATGTGGGAGATGCACGTCATCGAGGGCCTGACCGACGGGCGCACCGCCGTGTACACGAAATTTCACCTGTCCTTGACCGACGGCGCCTCCGGGATGCGGCTGCTGCACCGTACGCTCTCGGTCGATCCGGACAGCCGGGACTGCCCAGCGCCTTGGAGCCCGTCCGTCGCGGCCCCTGCTCCACATCAGTCACTGGACCCACGCGAAGTGCTGTGGTCCGGCCTGATCATCACGCGGGAGATTGCCGCCGCCGTCCCCACTCTGGTCCGCGCCGGCTACCACGGCCTGACCGAGGAAACCCTCACGCTGCCTCTGCAGTCCCCGCCGACGATCTTCAACGCCCCAACCGGCCGCGCCCGTAAAGTCTCCGCCCGATCCTGGCCCCTGAAACGGTTGCGCCGGCTCGCCGCCCGCACCGGCGCACCGTTGGACGTAGTGGTGTTGACGATGTGCGCGGGAGCGCTGCGCACGTATCTCCTCGACCAATACGCCCTTCCCGACGCGCCTTTGACCGCGATGCTCCCCGTCCCGCTCAACCTCGGCGAGGGCCCCACCATCAGGCCGGGCGGCGACCGTGGGATCGGGGCAATGGTGGTGTCCCTGGCCACCGACGAAGGCGACCCACTTGCCCGCCTGAACCGGATCGCCGACTCCGTCGCGCACACCAGTGGAGTTGTCGCCGCCCTGAGCCGTACCCAATTTCAACTGATCAGTGCCCTGACATTGAGTCCGATCATGCTCGACCCGGTCCGCCGGGTCCTCGACGACATCCCGCCGCCGTTCAACGTGATGATCTCCTACACCCCGGGACCGACCCGACCGCGGTATTGGAACGGCGCCCATCTCGACGCCGTCTACCCGATCCCGACCCTCGCGCGTGGCCAGGCGCTGAGCATCACACTGACCAGTCGATCCGGGCAGTTGCACGTCGCGGTGGTCGGCGACCGCACCGCGGTCCCCCACCTGCATCGGATCATCGGCCACCTCGACGCCGCATTGACCGACCTCGACACCGCGGTCGGTGCGGCCTCCCCGTGACGCGGACGGCGCATCACGCGAATGGTCCCCCACGCACGGTCATCGGCGGTGTTCGGGCTCCGGTGCAATGGGGTTGCCCTGCCAGCGGGTCGAGTCGGGCACTCGATCCCCGCGCATCACGAGAGACGTCGCCGTCGACCCAGTACCCGGACAGATCCGTCTCGGGTTCGATCGAGCAGCCCACGCCGAGTTCGATCATTCCGGCGACGGGCGGCAGGGTGTGCAGGTCGACCCGCCGCCCGATCTTCGCACCGAGTGCGCGCGCGAAATACACATCCAGGTGGCGCCGGACAGGTTCGCCGCCCCACTCGCCTCGATCAGCCGCTCGGCCACCCAGATACGGAGGTGTAGGGAACCGCCACGTAGGTAGGGTCCCGGTGCGATCTTCCGCAGAAGCAACCGGGCCGGTAAAAAACGGTGCAACGGACACCGTGGAACCGGGGCTGCGCCGGCTACGTGGGTGGGGTGGCGTATTTCTTCGGCAGGCCCAGTGCCTTCAGGACGAGGCGTTGCAAGCTTCGGCGTTCCTTCGCCGACAGGTTGCCGTAGAGCTGATCGGATGCCTTCTCCACCAACTCGTCGCTGCGCTCCCGGACCTGCCGGCCTGCCGACGTCAACGACAGCACGTGCTTGCGCCTGTCCTTGGCGTTCTTGGTGCGGGCCACGAACCCGCGCTTCTCGAGGTCGTCGAGCAGTCGCACCATGTCGCTGCGATCGACGCCCAGTACGTCGGCGAGCTGCTTCTGGGACAGCTCACCGGGCTCCTCGAGACAGCAGAGAATCCAGTGCGTACGCAGATTCAGCCCCTCGGCCGCCAGCACACCCTCGAGGTCCTCGCGTCCCACCCGATGCAGCTGCGCCACCACGAACGTGGGGTTTCGCAACAGGCGCTCCGGGGGCGTCGTGGATGAAGGCATGAACCCCACCGTAGCAGTAATGGGGATTTGAGATGATGGATAATCCCCACTAATTGCGAGCCTGCTCCGCTGGTCGGATCGACCGGCGGATCCTCAATCCCGATAGGTCGGCGTAGGCGGGCCGGCGACCGGACCGAGGACGGTCAACCACCGGTCGTAGAGCCTCATCCACGTTCCGTCCACGCGCAGCCGGTCGAGGGTGCCGTTCACCAAGCGCACCAGATCGGTGTTGGTCTTGTTGATGCCGATGCCGTACGGCTGCGTTTCCAGCGATGGTCCGACGATCTCGAGGGTCGGATCCTGAGCGGCCAGACCCGCGAGGATGGCGTCGTCCGTGCTGACGGCATCCGCCTGCCGCTGCTGGAGAACCATCAGACAATCGGCCCAATCGGGAACCGCGACGATCGTGGCCTGCGGCTGGACCCGCCGGATCGTCGCGAGCGAGGTGGTGTCCGTGGCGGCGCACACCCGTCTGCCTGCCAGGTCCGCAGACCCCGCGATCCCCGACCCCTCCGTCACCAGCACACGCTGGTACGCCTCGAGATAGACGGTGGAGAACGCCACCCGCTCGGCGCGCTGACACGTGATCGTCATGGTTTGCGCGACGATGTCGACCTGGTTCTTCTCGAGCGCGTCGAGGCGGCCGCCCGGGGTGAGGAGTCGGAACTCGACCTTCGCCGGGTCGCCGAGGAGATCGCGGGCGACCTCCCGCGCCACGTCCACATCGAATCCCTCGAGGGTATCGGTGGTCGGGTCACGAAAACTGAGCAAGTTGGTGTCCTGATCGACGCCGACGATCAGCCGGTCCCGCGCCACGATGTCGGCGACCAGCCTCCCCGGTGGCACCGCACCCGCCGGAACAGGGGGTCCCGGACGCAGGCTCGCCGACGCCCCGCACGCCGACGGCGGAACAGGCGCCGGAGGGACGAGACCCGACGGCGGGATGATCTGCGTTCCGTTCGGCAGAGACTGTTCCGAATAGTCGCCTGCGACGGCGGGAGTGTCGGGCGCGGGTGTCCCACAACCGGCGAGTACCGCGACGGTGGTGACGAGCACGCCGATGAGGCCACGAACACGAGATTCTCGGCGCCCATGTGCATGCTCGACGCGGGGATTCGTCAGCATCCACTCACCTCGCCGGGACATCAGTGGTACTCGTTCAGTCTGGGCCAGATGCCTCCGCCGACCGAGAACCCGGCGAGCACGCCGAGCACGACCGCACCCACGCCCAACAGCGATGTCGAGCGATACGCCTCGGTCGTGGCTTCACGGTCCTCGTTCCTCAATTGGTTGATCGCGGACTGCAACGCCTCGTCGAGCGCGAGAAACCGGGCAGCCGGCGCGAGTGCCCCCGGATCGACCGCCATGGCTGCGGCCGCCGGGTAATCCCCGATCACGAGTTTCTGCTGCAGCGATTCGTGGGTGCTCCGCCAGCCCTCGAGCGCCGCGGCGGCATCGGCGATCGCGGCGTCGGCGGCCTCGCCGGATGAGTTCCGGTGTTGTTCGAGTATCTCGGACAGCACCGTCGAATGCCGCGAGAAGTCGACCTCGGATTGGGGGTCCGAACCGCGTTGCAACACCCCGAGCATCTCGTCCGCCCGGGCCTGTTGCGCCAGAATCCGGGCCGTAGCGATAGCGCTGAGTGGTTGCGCCCCATCAGTCCTCGCACGCTCACCCGCCGACGTCGATATCCCGAACGCTGCCACCGACCACGTCAGGAGGCTCGCCATGAGGAGTGTGGCCACGATCAGGCCGGGGTTGAACAGCCGCCGGCTCTTGCGGGTCAGGTACACATGCGCGAGCACGAGCGCGCCGAGAGCGGAGGTCGTCACAGCGAACGCGGCCACCGGCAGTCGGGTTGTCCGCATCTGTGTGGCGGCCACCGACTTCCACTGCTCGGTGCAGAGGCGGTGCGCCAGCGGCAGGATGGTGCTCTGCATCATCGACGACGCGTTGCGCAGATACGTGATTCCGATCGGGTTTCCCGAGCGATCGTTGGCGCGGGCGGTGGAGACCAGACTGGTGTATTCGGCGAAACGCCGCGACACTTCCGACAGCAGGCCCAAAGCTTCCGTGTCTGCCGGATCGACGCCGTTCGAGGCGGTCACCAACGCGTTGGAGGCATCACCGACAGCCTGGTTGTAATCCTCAGGTACCGCCACCGGTTCGACCCCGCCGAAGATGAAGGACGTTGTCGCGGCGGCGTCTGCGATCGACAGCGAGCTGTAGAGGCTCTGTGCCGCGTCGGCGAGAGGCTCCGAGTGGGTCCGCAAGGCGTTGATTTCCTGTTGACGCGCCCCGTTGATCGCCGAGGTGACCGTTCCTGCAGCGAGGGCGGCAGCGACGAGGACGAGGGCGATCACCGACAGGCGCCCGGGGGTCGATGCGACGAAGCCCCGCCAGGAGGGCCGGCGCCATTCGGGCTCGATGAGCAGCGACTCGTCCAGCGCGTGCGGGTCGTCGGCTACGGTGTCTCCACGCAGGAACACCAGTCCTCCTCGCTGATCAGCGCCCGGTCAGTGCGACTCGTCGATCGCCGCCTCGTCCGGGATGGCCCAGCCACCGGCCACGAGGTGGGCGTGAACCCGGTCGACATCGGCGTCGAGGGGCTTCTCGTCGGTGACCTCGGCAATCATCACCTGGATGTCCGGCTTGCCGATCGGGAGATCGCCCTGCTCGACCAGTGTTGCGGTGATCTCGCGGACCTCCTCGTCGGACAGCCGCCGGCGCAGCAGGGCTATGAGGGGGATGTAGTCCGTCTCGGGCACACCCAGTGGGTAGCCGGCGCGCAGCCATTCGATGATGTTGGTCAACAGGGGCGGCAGTGCCTTCACGAGTGGAGGTTTCTCCGGGATCGGCGCAGCCAGCGGCCAGCCTCCCGCGGCGAGGCGAGATGCCACCCGCTTGACGTCGTCGTCGCCGGGATGCTCATGGGCCAGGCGGGCGATGGCCTCTTCGATCTCCGCGCGGTCGATCTTGCCGTCCTCGAGGGCATGCCCGTCCGGCGCCGAGAGCTCGTCGACGATCTCACTCACCTCGGTTTCGGTGAGCCTGCGGTGCAGGACGGCGAACAGCGCGACGTAGTCCTCGCGGGGCACCCCGTGTGGATAGCCCTCGCGCACCCAGCGCAGGACCTTCGCCGGAACTGAAGTGATCGGTTGTCGTGGCACTGCACGCGTCCTTTCCGGGTTCAGAAAATGGTGATCCCGAAATCGTGGGCGAGGAAGTCCTTCATGATGAAAAGTATTCCGGCGACGATCGCGACGAGGACCACCGCAAAGCACGCCAGACCGGCGATCAGAGCGGCCGGTGTCCGTGTGGCACCGTTTCCGTCCGCGGATGTCGTGACCCCCAGTAACAGGAACCGGATTCCGAGCGCGAAGATGGCGGGCAGTCCGGCGCCGAAGAGCAGGCCGATGAGAACGACCTGCCAGAGCGAGTCCACGGTGTCCATGAACAGATCCACGTTGCCTGCCTCTCAGACCTGAGCCGAATGCGAGCTGGGCGCCTTCTCGGACGGCGGGGTCAGACCGCCGTCCCACTCTTCGTTGACGTTCGAGGTGTCGATCGGGTTCCGCCGCGAGCGCAGATACAGGGCGCCTGCGGCCGCCAGGAGCAGCGCGAACACCACGAGAACACCTGGCAGTCCACCGATGGCGTCGGCGATCACCCAGCACACCGCCCCGACCACAGCGGCGGAGGGAAGGGTGAACAGCCACGCGATCGCCATGCGTCCGGCGACGCCCCACCGGACCTCCGCCCCGGACTTGCCGATTCCCGTTCCGAGGATGGATCCGGTCGCCGTCTGCGTGGTCGACAGCGGCAAGCCGAAGTGACTGGAGGTGAGGATGATCGCGGCCGAGGAGGCTTCGGCGGCCATCCCCTGGGGCGACGTGATCTCGACGAGGCCTTTGCCGAGCGTCCGGATGATCCGCCAACCGCCGAGGTAGGTCCCCAGAGCGATCGCGAGGGCGCAGGAGAATTTCACCCAGAACGGCATCGCCGTGTCGGCCGTGATGGTGCCGTGCGCCACCAGCGCCAGAAAGATGATGCCCATCGTCTTCTGAGCATCGTTGGTGCCGTGCGCGAGTGAGACCAGGGACGCCGACCCGATCTGCCCCCAGCGGAATCCTTCCTCCTTGGCATTTTCCTCGACGCCGGCGGTGATGCGATAGATCAGCCAGGTGCCGATGGCAGCGACCAGAGCTGCGACGACGGGTGCGAGGACGGCGGGGATGACGATCTTGCTCATCACGCCCGACCACTCGACACCGCTCATCCCCAGGGCCGCGATGGTCGCGCCGATCAGCCCGCCGAAGAGGGCGTGCGACGAACTCGACGGAATGCCGAGCAGCCAGGTCACGAGATTCCACAAGATGCCACCGACGAGGCCCGCGAAGACGATGATCAGCAACGCCTGCCCGCCGGTGTCGGTGAGGTTGACGATTCCCTTGGCAACGGTCGCCGCCACCTCGACCGACAGGAACGCGCCGACCAGGTTGAGAATCGCGGACAGTGTCACCGCGACACGGGGTTTGAGCGCCCCGGTAGCGATCGAGGTGGCCATGGCGTTGGCGGTGTCGTGGAAGCCGTTGGTGAAATCGAAACCGAGGGCGGTGACGACGACGATGAGAAGAACGAGAAATTCTGCGTTCACTGTTCCAGTCTCGTCGGGGCGTACCCGGCACACCAGACTCCACCTGGGTGTTCATGGTGTGTTCAACTCCGGGTAATCAGAATGAGACCGGTACACGGGCGCACCCACGTCACGATCCGTTCAGCCGAGGCGATCCGATTTCCCTCGCTCTCGCGGCGGCGTCGGAGATGTGTGTGCAGCGCGACAGGGGTGATGCTGGTGTCGAGACAGACGACGAACGTCACGCAGATTCCGACGAGGAGGGCCGGAGGGATTGCTGAGCGAAAGTCACTACTCTGCACTGGTTTTCACTGAGCCCGGTAGAACCGGGCTATCGCCCGGGTGGCGCAGGTATGAGACGTTTTCTATCGCGCGGGCCCACTCCCCCTATCGTCGCTGCGTGACCCCGCCCGGCGCGGTACCGGGAGGGGAATTCGAGGTGCGGTGTTCACCGCACCGTCACCCCCGGCTGCTGTGGTGTCTTCCGGAGAACACGGAACAACCGAGGAGTGCGGGTGGCGCGGATAAGACTCGAAGGCGTGTCGAAACAGTTCGGCGCTGCGGAGGTCGTGCGAGATATCGACCTCGACATCGCCGACGGAGAGTTCATGGTTCTCCTGGGACCGAGCGGGTGCGGGAAGTCGACGCTGCTACGTCTGATCGCCGGCCTCGAGAGTCCGTCCGCGGGACGCATCCTTCTGGGCGAGAACGACATCACCGGAACACCGCCCCGCCGACGGGACGTTGCGATGGTCTTTCAGAGCTACGCCCTGTACCCGCACCTGACCGTCGCGAAGAACATCGGCTTCCCTCTCCGTGCCCGCCGGCGGTCGAAGGACGAGATCCGCGAACGAATCAGCACCGTGGCGTCGGCGCTCGGTCTGCACGATCACCTGGATCGGCGTCCCGCCCAGCTTTCCGGCGGACAACGTCAACGGGTGGCGCTGGCCCGGGCTATGGTCCGCGACCCAGGGGCCTTCCTCATGGACGAGCCGCTGTCGAATCTCGATGCCGCGTTGCGCAGCGCGACCCGCACCGAGCTCATCGACTTGCACCACCGCCTGGGGTCGACGTTCCTCTACGTCACCCACGACCAGGTCGAGGCGATGACGATGGCGACGCGCATCGCGCTGCTGAACAACGGCAGGGTCGAGCAGGTCGGTACACCGACCGAGCTGTACGACACTCCCCGATCGACGTTCGTCGCCGCCTTCCTCGGCGCGCCGCCGATGAACCTGTTCGACGCGACAATGATCTATCGGGCAGGGGAACTCCACCTCGTCACCGACGGCGTCGACGCACCCCTGGGGCTGTCCGCCGGCACGGCGACCGGACCGCAGAAGGTGACCGCGGGCATCCGGCCGGAACGCATTCGGCTGAACGGCACCGATGCCCAACTCCGCGGTGTCGTCACCGCATCGGAAAACCTGGGCAGCGAAGAGATCCTGCACGTCACAGTGGGCGGCACCGTCATC
Organism: Rhodococcus koreensis; assembly: GCF_900105905.1. GTDB lineage: Bacteria > Actinomycetota > Actinomycetes > Mycobacteriales > Mycobacteriaceae > Rhodococcus_F > Rhodococcus_F koreensis. The sequence continues at coordinate 1,380,880 of NZ_FNSV01000005.1, forward strand.
CGCGTCCGCTCTCCGCGCCCCGTTCCCGCCCGGATCGGCGACACCGCCGCACTCAGTGTCGACCCGGCCGACATTCAACTCTTCGATTCCGTGACCGGCCGCCGACTGGTCTGGCACGGTCCCCACGAGCACGAGGCATCGCCTCACAGTGCCTCGCTGTCGGTGGCATGAACAGCCTCGCTGTCGTGGCATGAGCACCGGCGCGTTCACGAGACCCTCCCACAACGAACAAACAGGAGAACCACAGTGAAGAAGACCCTGCCCGGGCTGGGCGTGCTGGTGACCAGCGCGTTGGTCCTGACCGCCTGCGGCGGACTCGGCACCACCACCACCGATTCCGCGGCGAGCAGCACCGATCCGGTGCCGGAACTCGCTCCGGACCAGAATGTGTCGATCGTGTTCGAAAGCTACAACTACGGTATGGCGGGCGCGTGGACCGACACCTTCAATGCCCTCATCGACGAGTTCACCGAGCAGAATCCGAACATCACCGTCACGGCGCAGAAGCCGCAGGGCAACAGTCCGAACCCGGCCACCGACACGATCTCGAGCATCCAGAGCCAGACCGTGGCCGGAACGCCCCCGGACGTCGCGCAGCTCGGGTTCAGTGACCTGGACTTCACGATCCACCAGCTGGGCGCCCACTCGCTCGACGACCTCGTCGGCAAAGACTCCGTGCAGAAGAACTTCGACGGTGCGAAATACCCGTATGCCCCCACCGCGCGCACCCTGGGTGACTGGGAGGGCTCCACCTACGGCGTGCCCTTCGTCTTCTCGACGCCCGTGTTCTATTACAACGCAACACTGTTCGAGCAGGCCGGTCTCGACCCGGCGGCACCACCGAAGACGTGGGACGAGGTCGCGGCCGCAGCGTCCACGATCACGACGAAGACCGGTAAGGGCGGCGTCTACCTCGACTGCCTGACCAAGACGGCGAAGGACTGGTGCTTCCAGAGTCTCGTCCGGTCCAACGGCGGACGTGTCATCGCGGAGGACCGGTCGTCGCTCACCTTCGCGGACGACCCGGCCGTTCAGGTCGCGGACATGGCTCAGAACCTGGTGCAGTCGGGATCGACACCCAAGCTCAGCCAGCAGCAGGGCTACGAGGCCTTCGCCCGCGGGGATGTCGGCATGATCCTCGAGACCAGCGCGATCCAGGGCACCTTCGTCAAGGGCGCCAAGGACAAGTGGGACCTGCGCGCCACCACGATGCCCACCTTCGCCGGCACGACCCCTGTTCCCACCAACTCCGGCGCCTCCCTCTTCACATTTGCATCCGACCCTGCCAAGCAGCGCGCGTCCTGGGAACTGATCAAGTTCCTCACCAGCGAGGAGGCCTACACCAAGATCGCGCAGGGAATCGGATACCTCCCCCTGCGCACCGGACTCGTCGACGATCCCGCCGGGCTGAAAGAGTGGTCGCAGAAGAACCCGCTGCTCGCACCGAACATCGCCCAACTCGGCTCGATGGAGCCGTGGATCTCGATGCCCGGCAACAACTACCTGCAGATCCGGGACGGCATGATGGACGCCGTCGAGGCGGTCGTGTACCAGGACGCCGACCCGAAATCCACCCTCGAAGCCGCCCAGAAGCAGGCCACCGCGCTTCTGCCCACCGAATGACTCCCGCACACGTCACGGTCATTCACCTGACGGACACCCACATCCGCGCCGCCGGCGACCTCGTCCACGACACGATCGACACCCTCGACAACCTCACCCGCGCACTCGACCGGATAGTCGGATCCCGGCAGCGGGTCGACGCGATCGTGCTGTCGGGCGATCTCAGCGACAACGGGGCACCGGAGGCCTACCGGCGATTGCGCACGGTTGTCGAGCCCGCGGCCGCCGAACTCGGTGCGCACATCATCTACGCGATGGGCAATCACGACGACCGCACTGCCTTCCACACCGAACTGCTCGGGCTCGACTCCGGCGGTCGTGATCTCGCGCCACACGACGCGGTCCACGACATCCACGGTCTCCGGGTGATCGTCCTCGACAGCACCACCCCCGGTCGACACGCGGGCTGGCTGACGAACGAGCAGCTGACCTGGCTGGACGAGGAACTGTCCCGGCCCAGTGAGCGCGGAACGCTCCTCGTACTCCACCACCCACCGATTCCGTCGCCGGTCGCTACGGTCGACTACCTTCGCCTCCAGGGTCCGGACCGGCTCGAGGCGGTTCTGGCCGGATCCGATGTGCGGATGATCCTCTGCGGGCATTCCCACCTGACGAGTTCAGGGGCGGTGGCGGGGATCCCGGTGTGGGTCGGTCCGGCGCTGTCCTACCGGGTGGATCCGATCGCGGCGGCGGGCAGCCACCGAGGTGTCGCCGGCCACGGTTTCAGCAGGATCGATGTCCTCGATACGACGGTGGTCGCCACCGCGATCGAGGCGACTCCCGCCGAGACGGTCTACGACATACCCGAGCAGGACATGCTCGCCCGGTTGCACGCACTCGCGCTGCAGGAGGGGTGAGGGAAACATCGTGTTCGTCGCCGTACCGGATCTTGCCGACGCGACAACGCCCGTCCGGGAACCGGTGACGGTGCCTGCCACCCGTACCCACCCTCTGCGGAGGGTGGTGCGGGTGGCAGAGCCGTACCTGTTCCTGGCACCGGCTGTCGCGCTGCTGATCGTGTGGACGTACCGCCCGCTCGCTCAGGCGGCCCAACTCTCGACCTACTCCTGGAACCTGCTTCCGACCACGCCCATGGTTCCCGTCGGCGCCGACAACTACCGCCGGTTGCTCGAGCTGCCCGCGGTCGGTGACTCCGTGTGGCGGACGGTCGTCCTCATCGTCGGTCTGCTGCCGTTCACGCTCGTGCTACCGGTGGTCGTCGGATTCGCCACACGCGGTGTGCACGGACGGGCCCGGGCGGTCTACCAAAGCCTGATCTTCGCGCCCTTTCTCGTCGCCCCCGTCGCGAGCGCGGCCGTGTGGCAGTGGCTCCTCGACCCGGGCGCCGGGATCGTGAACCGGGTGCTGGGCTCGGACACCAACTGGATCCACGAACCTGCCTCGGCGCCGTGGGTGATCGTCGCCGTCACCGGATGGCATTTCATGGGTTTCGCCGTGCTCGTGGTGTCCGCCGGAATGGCCGGCGTCAGCGGGGACTACGCCGAGGCCGCGCAGGTCGACGGTGCGACGCGGCGCCAGATCGACTGGTGGATCACGCTGCCGCTGCTGTCGCCCACGCTGGTGTTCCTCGGACTCATGACCGTGCTGCTGAGCGCCCAGTGGACGTTCCCACTCATCGACACCCTCACTCAGGGCGGACCGTCACAGGCGACGACGAACATCTACTACCTGTTGTGGGACTACGGGTTCCACAGCTTCGACGCGGGCCTGAGTGCCGCCGCGGGCATCATGCTGTTCGTCGGATTCGGTCTCGTTGCCGGTGTGCTCGTGTGGATCTCGGAAAGGATCTCGTTCCATGACGACTAGCGAGGCAGTCGTACCCGAACCGTTGTGGCGGCGGGCGCGGGGACATGCCGTCCTCTTCGCCATCACCTTCGTGTGCGCATTTCCCATCTACTGGTTGCTCGCAACGTCACTGCGGCGCCCCGACGACGTCGGCTCCCTCTCCCCCGTACCGTGGCCGTTGTCACTGGGCAACTATGTGGACGCGACCGAGAAGGTCGACGTGATCCGCCTGCTCGCCAACACGTTCGCAGTCGCGGCGGTCTCGGCGGCGGGTCAGCTCCTCGTCGCGCTGCTCGCCTCGTACGCGTTCGCGATGTATTCGTTCCGCTTCCAACGCCTGCTCTACCTCGCATTCGTCGGAACCTGGCTGGTGCCGTTCCAGGTCACGATGCTTCCCAACTACGTGCTGCTGTACCAGCTGGGACTCGTCAACAACCTCGCGGGAGTGATCGTGCCGACCCTGTGTTCCGCGCTGGGGGTCCTGATGCTCCGCCAGCACATGGCCGGCTTCCCGAAGGAACTGGTCGCGGCGGCAAAGCTGGACGGCCGATCCTCGTGGTCCATTCTCTGGACCGTCGTGGTACCGAATCTGCGTCCCGCGCTGGCGGCCTTGGCGATCCTGCTGTTCATCAATGCCTGGAACGAGTACTTCTGGCCCGCGGTGGTCCTGCAGCGCAGCAATTCCGTCGTTCAGCTGGGGCTGCGGAGTTTCATGGGAACCGAGGGCAACGACTGGGGGCCGATGATGGCCGTCGCCGGGCTGGCGTGCCTGCCGGTGTTCGCGCTCTATGTCGTCCTGCAGCGGCACATCGTCAACGCCTTCGTTCGATCCGGGCTGAAATAGGACTCGAAAGACTGCGGATACCCAGCCGGAGACACAGCCGAAATCACATAGCGACCAGGCCACGATCGCTGCGTTTCAATTCGTCGAAATCGTCGATGCAGTCGAGGAATGAGAACACGGCAGAGTTCGCCTCGGCCGTTCGCCATACCGCACACAGGTCGATCGTCGGGATCGGATCGAACAATTTCACCGCCACCGAATTCGCGCCCATCGCACCGAGTCCTCCCGAACTGGCGCGCGGCAGCGACGCGAATCCGACCAACGGCTTGACCGACACCATGTGCGCGGTCGCGCCCGGATCATCGGCGGTCTGAGCGACGTCGAGCGAGATCCGGCTGTCCGACGCCGCACCGAAGATCGAGTCGTACATGGCCGGACACTGATCGCGCGAGAAGATCACACACGCCTGATTCGCCAACTCGGCGAACGGGACCGCGGCGCGTCCAGCCCAGATATGCCCCTTGCCCACGACCGCGACGAGCGGAATCTTCCGCAGGACCAGCCGGTACCGGAAGTCCGCCGTCCTCGGATGCCCGTACACGAGAGCCACGTCGAGCGTGCCGTCCGCGAGGCCCGCAAGCTGCGGTCCGGTTCGCTTCTCCCACAACGAGACCACGACATCCGGATGCACGGCACTCATCTTGGCGAGCGCGGACGGCAGCACGTGCCGGCTCGCCGGCATGTTGTATCCGATGTTCAGGGTTCCCGAGCGCCCTTCCGCGGTGGCCTTTGCAATCTGCGCGGCCTTCTCCATCTGGAAGACGATCAACCGGGCCTGAGCCTCGAATTCCTGGCCTGCAGAGGTCAACTTGACCTCGTGCGAACTCCGCGCGACGAGTCGCACACCCAGAGACTTCTCGAGCTTCTGCAGTTGCGCACTGAGGGACGGCTGGGTGAGATGCAGCCGTGACGCCGCCCGTCCGAAATGTAGTTCCTCGGCGATGGTGATGAATGAGACTAGATGTCTGAACTCCATTGGTCACTCCTCGACGCCATGCGCCGCCTCGATGTCCGGTAGCTCGTGCTGCAAGGCTAGCGAGGAGGCGTAACCGCGGGTGAACTGCGAAAACACGGTGAGAGCCGCAAACGTGATGCATGCATGAACGAGGCCGGGCGCGTCATGAGGACAGATTCCCCGCATAGAGTGACGACCATGATCGACACCTGGGATGCCGACGCTCCCGGAATCCTCCGCCTGCCGTCCGGGCGCCTCGTCCGCGGCCGGGGGTTGCGACGACCACTCCCCGACGGCCCCCTGCCCGATTTCGCCGTGTACCTGCTGGGGCGCACACCGCCGCCGGTGCAGTGGGACTCACGGTGGGTCCGGTGGCCCGACTTCGCACTGCCCCGGGACCGCCGCGACACTGTGGATGCGCTGGGCGAGGTGTGGCGCCGCGCCGCGTCCGAGCGAGTGGAGGTGGCATGCGGGGGCGGCCGCGGCAGGACGGGCACCGCCCTCGCCTGCATCGCCGTGCTCGACGGGGTGCCTGCGAAGGATGCCGTCGCGTTCGTCCGGCAGCACTATCACCGTCACGCGGTCGAGACGCCGTGGCAGCGGCGGTATGTCGGACGGTTCACCACCGCATCCTGACACGACCCACCGGCACGACCGAGAACGCCGACGGCCCCGCACAGATTCGTGCGGGGCCGCCGGCGTGGTGACCGGGAGAAGACTACTTCTCGGCAGCCGCCTCTTCGCTCTGCTCGGCCGGAGCCGCAGCGCCGTCTTCCTCGACGGGGATCAGCGAGATCTTGCCGCGGTTGTCGATGTCGGCGATCTCGACACGCAACTTCGAGCCGACGCTCACGACGTCCTCGACCTTGGCGATGCGCTTGCCGCTGCCCAGCTTCGAGATGTGCACCAGCCCGTCGCGGCCGGGGAGGAGCGACACGAACGCACCGAAGGCGGTGGTCTTGACGACCGTACCCAGGAAGCGCTCGCCGACCTTCGGCAGCTGCGGGTTGGCGATGGCGTTGATCATGTCGATCGCGGCCTGCGCGGACGGGCCGTCCGTCGCACCGACGAACACGGTGCCGTCATCTTCGATGGAGATGTTGGCGCCGGTCTGCTCGGTGATGGAGTTGATCATCTTGCCCTTGGGGCCGATGACCTCACCGATCTTGTCGACGGGGACCTTGATGGCCGTGACGCGCGGGGCGAACGGGCTCATCTCGTCCGGGGTGTCGATGGCCTCGGCCATGACCTCGAGGATCGTGGCCCGCGCGTCCTTTGCCTGCGACAGCGCGCCGGCGAGGACCTTCGACGGGATGCCGTCGAGCTTCGTGTCGAGCTGCAGAGCCGTGACGAAGTCCTTCGTGCCCGCGACCTTGAAGTCCATGTCGCCGAACGCGTCCTCGGCACCGAGGATGTCGGTGAGCGCGACGTAACGGGTCTCACCGTCGACCTGGTCGGAGACGAGGCCCATGGCGATACCGGCGACCGGAGCCTTCAACGGCACACCGGCGTTGAGCAGTGCGAGCGTCGACGCACACACGGAGCCCATCGAGGTGGAGCCGTTGGAGCTGAGGGCCTCCGAGACCTGACGGATGGCGTACGGGAATTCCTCGACGCTGGGGAGCACGGGCATGAGAGCCCGCTCCGCCAGCGCGCCGTGACCGATCTCGCGGCGCTTCGGCGAACCGACGCGTCCCGTCTCACCGGTGGAGTACGGCGGGAAGTTGTAGTGGTGCATGTACCGCTTGGTCGTCTCGGGTCCGAGCGAATCGACCTGCTGCGCCATCTTCACCATGTCGAGGGTGGTGACACCCAGGATCTGGGTCTCGCCGCGCTCGAACAGAGCGGAGCCGTGGGCACGCGGAACGATGGCGACCTCGGCCGACAGCGAACGGATGTCCGTGATGCCGCGGCCGTCGATGCGGAACTGGTCGCGCAGGATGCGCTGACGGACCAGCTTCTTCGTCAGCGAGCGGAATGCCGCGCCGAGTTCCTTCTCGCGTCCCTCGAAGTTCGGGGCGACCTGCTCGAGGACCTCGACCTTGACCTCGTCGGTCTTGTCGTCGCGCTCCTGCTTGCCGGCGATGGTCAGCGCCGCGCTGAGCTTCTCCGCTGCGGCGGCCTCGACGGCGGCGAACACGTCGTCCTGGTACGCCGGGAAGACGGGGAAGTCACCGGTGGGCTTGGCCGCCTTGACCGCGAGCTGCTGCTGTGCGGTGCACAGGCGAGCGATGAACGGCTTGGCGGCTTCGAGGCCCTCGGCCACGATCGTCTCGGTGGGAGCCTGTGCGCCACCGTCGATCAGGGAGATCACGTTGTCGGTGGCCTCGGCCTCGACCATCATGATCGCGACGTCGGCGTCGTCACCGCTGCCGGAGACGATGCGACCGGCGACGACCATGTCGAAGACGGCGTTCTCGAGCTGCTCGACGGTGGGGAATGCGACCCACTGGCCGGCCTTGTTCTCGTCCGACGTGATGAGTGCGACACGCACGCCACCGACGGGGCCGGAGAACGGCAGTCCGGCGATCTGGGTGGAGGCCGACGCGGCGTTGATCGCGACCACGTCGTACAGGTCCTGCGGGTTCAGGCTCATCACCGTGACCACGACCTGGATCTCGTTGCGCAGGCCGTCGACGAACGACGGACGCAGCGGCCGGTCGATCAGGCGGCAGGTCAGGATCGCGTCCGTGGAGGGGCGGCCCTCACGACGGAAGAACGAGCCGGGGATGCGGCCCGCGGCGTACATGCGCTCCTCGACGTCCACCGTGAGGGGGAAGAAGTCGAAGTGCTCCTTGGGGTGCTTGCTGGCGCTCGTCGCGGACAGCAGCATCGTCTCGTCGTCCAGGTAGGCGACGACGGCGCCGGCGGCCTGCTGCGCGAGGCGACCGGTCTCGAAACGAATGGTGCGGGTTCCGAAGGACCCGTTGTCGATCACGGCGGTGGATTCGAACACGCCCTCATCGACTTCTACTGCGGAATTCTCTGTCATCTCTTCTTTTCACTTCCCTCTCGTCTTCGCCGTACCCGCGGGGGCGTTCTCACCCTCCTGGCGAGAACTGCGCACCTGAGGGACATCCCCCTCTCGAGTTCTCGGGATGTCACTGTGCGGAGGCGGCCGTCGATCGAAGTCCGCCGGACCGTGTCCGGAAGACCACTACCGAAGACCGACACCACATTCTCGGGTGCATACGGTAGTGCTGCCCTCGGCAGCTAACACCGATAGCCAGCGAGGCCCAGTCTAAGCAAGGCCCCGCCGGCTACCGGAGTGATTTGCGATCGAAATGATCGCGATGTTGCGAAACTCAGCGACGCAGGCCGAGACGCTCGATCAGCGAGCGGTAACGCTCGATGTCGACCTTCTGGACGTACTTGAGCAGACGACGACGGCGTCCGACCAGCAGCAGGAGGCCGCGGCGGGAGTGGTGGTCGTGCTTGTGCATCTTGAGGTGTTCGGTGAGATCGACGATGCGCTTGGTGAGCATGGCCACCTGCGCCTCCGGCGAACCGGTGTCGGTCTCGTGCAGGCCGTACTCGCTCAGAACCTGCTTCTTCTCTTCGGTGGTCAATGCCACTGGTTCACTCCTGGTGATGACGTTCGCGTGCAAGGATCGAAACTCGGCGCGGCCGCCGCGAACCGCAGCGCACGCCAGCGGTCTACTTTACCAGCTGAAATGCGGGTGCTTTACCGCACGTCCTCCGATGCGGCGAGGATCGCGCGCGCACGCTCGGCGTCCTTGCCCATCGCGACGATCAGGTCGTCGACGGAATCGAACTTCTCCATCCCGCGGAGGCGCTCGACGAGGTCGACGGCCACGTGCTGGCCGTACAGGTCGGCTTCCCGGTCGAGGACGAAGGCTTCCACGGTGCGCGTCCGCCCGGAGAACGTCGGGTTGGTACCCACCGACACCGCAGCCATGTACCGCTCACCGGAGGTGACGGTGCCCAGGTCGACTCCGTGCCCGAGCACGGTGAACCAGGCGGCGTACACACCGTCCGCGGGAATCGCGGCGTACATCGGCGGCGCGACGTTCGCGGTCGGGTACCCGAGCTGGCGTCCGCGACCGTCGCCGTGGACGACGACGCCCTCGACACGGTGCGGGCGGCCGAGCGCCTCCGTCGCGGCGGCCATGTCGCCGGCGTCCACGCAGGAGCGGATGTAGGTGGACGAGAACGTGACCGCATGCTCTGCGAGCAACGTCACACCGTCGACCGCGAAACCGAACCGGTCGCCGATCTGCCGCAGCAGGTCGACGTTGCCCGCGGCCTTCTTGCCGAACGTGAAGTTCTCACCGACGACGACGTCCGCCACGTGCAGGCGCTCCACGAGGATCTCGTGGGCGTACCGCTCCGGCGTCAGCTTCATGAATTCGGCGGTGAACGGCATGACGCAGAACACGTCGATGCCCAGCTCCTCCGCGAGCTCCGCCCTGCGGGCCAGCGTCGTGAGCTGGGCGGGATGACTGCCCGGACGAACCACTTCCATCGGATGAGGATCGAAAGTCATGAGCACGCTGGGTATTCCACGCGTGCGGGCAGCCGCCACCGCTCGACTGATCAATTGGGCGTGACCTCGGTGCACGCCATCGAATACGCCGATCGTGAGAACACAACGACCCCAATCGGCAGGAACCTCGTCGAGACCACGCCATCTCAGCACGAGTGGCAGCCTACGGTGCCGCGCGCCGATGTTCATCTTCGGACCGACTGTCCGGCGGTCCGGCGTGGCCGGGAAACGTCACGACCTCGCGGTTCGCGGTCGACGGTGACGTCCCCCGGGGACGGATCAGGTGTGTCGATGTGTCTCGCCGGTAAGACTTGCCTAAGCTCGTTGGCGTGGCCGTGAACAAGAATGACCAGAGCGTGACCGAGGACTCGACCTCCGAGACCGGGGCGCTCTCGGCAGTGGCGCAGGACTACCTGAAGGTCATCTGGACCGTTCAGGAGTGGTCGCAGGAGCGGGTCTCCACGAAACTGCTCTCCGAGAAGATCGGGGTGTCCGCGTCCACCGTGTCGGAGGCCATCCGGAAACTGTCCGATCAGGGCCTCGTCGACCACGCCCGCTACGGGTCGATCGCCCTGACCGAGGCGGGGCGCGTGGCGGCCGTCGGAATGGTCCGCAGGCACCGCCTCATCGAGACGTACCTGGTGCACGAACTCGGCTACGGCTGGGACGAGGTGCACGACGAGGCGGAGGTGCTCGAGCACGCCGTCTCGGATCTGATGATCTCCCGGATGGACGCCAAGCTCGGCCATCCCGAACGCGATCCGCACGGCGATCCGATTCCCGCGGTCGACGGGTCGGTGCCCACTCCCCCGGCGCGTCAGCTCAGCGACTTCGTCAACGGCGAGAGCGGCCGCATCGCCCGCATCTCGGACTCCGACCCGGCCATGCTGCGGTACTTCGATTCGGTGGGTGTGGCACTGGACGTGACGGTGACGGTGCTGGAGCGACGCGACTACGCCGGCACCGTGTCGGTCCGGATCGGCGTCCAGGAGGACACCGTCGAGCTCGGAAACCCCGCAGCCCAGGCCATCTGGCTGGTGTGAGCCGCTACCTCAGGGTCGCGGGACGGACCACCATCACCGAACTCGCCCGCTTTCCCCGCTCCTGGAGCAGCGCGATCGTGTGCCCACTCGGATCGATCGCGGCGTAGACGCCCTTGATTCCGATCGGCTCGAGCCAGCGGCCCTGACTGATCGCTTCGGCCTCGTCCGCGTCGATCTGCCGGTGCGGGAACGCGGTCTGCGCGGCGGCGTCGATGTCGAAACTGACGCCCGGCTCCTCGGCCAGCTGTTCCAGAGTGCGCGCGTGCTCGAGAGTGAACGGTCCCACCCGGGTCCGTCGCAGCGACGTGAGATGCCCGCCGACACCGATCAACGCGATCCCCAGATCACGGGCGAGCGCCCGCACATAGGTTCCGGACGAACATTCCACCTCGACGTCGAGGTCGACGAACGTGCCCTCGGTGCGCCTCGCGATCACCTCGAACCGGGACACCGTGACCGACCGGGGCGCGAGTTCGAACTCCTCACCCGCGCGGATCAGCGCGTGCGCCCGCCGGCCGTCCACCTTGATGGCGCTGACGCTCGACGGGACCTGCTGGATGTCCCCGGTGAGGGTGCGCACCTGCGCCGCGATCTCCTCGTCCCTCACGCCGGACGCATCGGCCGACGCGACGACGTCACCCTCGGCGTCGTCGGTGGTGGTGGCCTGCCCCAACCGAATCGTGGCCGTGTACGCCTTGGTCGTCAGCGCGAGGAGCCCCAGCAGCTTCGTCGCCCGCTCCACACCGAGCACCAGCACCCCGGTGGCCATCGGGTCCAGAGTGCCCGCGTGGCCGACCTTCCGGGTGCCGAGTAGCTTGCGACACCGGGCCACCACGTCGTGGCTGGTGACGCCCGCGTCCTTGTCGACGATGAGCAGTCCGGCGCCGACGAGACCGGAAGAGGGCTTTTCACGTGCAGACACGAGGCCCGATTCTGCCAGCCGCCGTCACGGCATCGAAATCAGTGCACCGCACAGTCCCAAAATCAGTGCACCGCAATGGCGGTGATGATGAGTCCGTCGGACACCATCCACCGTCCGTCGAACGACGCCAGCGGTGGTCCGTCGATGGTCTCCCCGGAGATGAGGAGATCCGAATGGAACGTGCCGGTGCCGTCGCCGGACGCCTCGAACGTGATGTGCGCGTCCTCGAACCCGAGCCACCGGGCGGTGAGCGGGAACCACGCCTTGTACGTGGCTTCCTTGGCGCAGAACAGCAGCCTGTCCCGGTGCACCGGACCGCCGGTCGCCGAGCGCCACTGCCCGGAGTCCGCCGCACCCGACAGCCAGTCGCGTTCGGCGGGCAGGCTCACCGCGTCCAGCACCCCGTCGGGCAGCGCGGCGTGCGGTTCGGCGTCGATGCCGACGGACCGCACCTGCATCGCGTAGCCGAGCGCCGCGCCGCGGTAACCGTCGCAGTGGGTGAGGCTTCCGACCACGCCGCGCGGCCACACCGGGGAACCCTTGTCGCCCCGCAGAACAGGGGCCTGGTCCACACCCAGCTTCGTCATCGCGAGGCGGGCGCAGTGGCGTGCGGTGGTGAATTCGCGTCGCCGCTTCTCCACCGCCCGCCCGATCAGCGCCTCCTCCTGCGGGTGCGGACGCAGCCCCGCCGGGTCCTCGAACAGTTCGGAGGACACCACGCCGGCCGGCAGAATTCTCTCGATCACAGGGCCCCCCTCGCCCGCATCTTCTCCACTTCGGCTTCCTGTTCGGGAGTGACCTTGAAGTGGCCGCCCCACTTGTTCAGCGTGCCCGGCGGATACTCCGGCACCGGGAGGATCTGCCGCAGCAGGTTGTCCGGGAGTCCCCGCCGCTGCCACTCCCGCGGGTAGCCCAGCGATACCTCCTCGAACCGCACCCCGTCGTAGTAGGTGGTGCGCGGAATGTGCAGATGCCCGTACACGGCGCAGACGGCGTTGTACCGGGTGTGCCAGTCCGCGGTCAGTTCGGTGCCGCACCACAGCGAGAACTCCGGGTACCACAGCACCTGCGTGGGCTGACGCACCAGCGGGAAGTGGTTGATCAGAACGGTGCGGGTGCCGGCGGGGAGGGCGTCCAGCCGGGCCTTCGTCGTCTCGACGCGGTTGCGGCACCAGGCGTCCCGGGTTCCGTACGGTTCGCTCGACAGCAGGAACTCGTCCGTGGCCACCACGTTCTTCTCCCGCGCGATCGCGAGGCCTTCCTCCTTGGTGGTGGCGCCGTCGGGCAGGAACGTGTAGTCGTACAGCAGGAACATCGGGACCAGCGTGACCGGGCCGTCCTCCCCCTCCCACACCGGGAACGGGTCCTCGGGGGTGATGACCCCGATCTCGCGGCACATGGTGACGAGGTAGTCGTAGCGGGCGGCGCCGTGGATCTGCACCGGGTCCTTCGCCGTCGTCCACAGTTCGTGGTTGCCGGGAACCCAGATGACCTGCGCGAAACGACTCCGCAGAAGTTTCAGCGCCCACCGGATGTCGTCGGTTTTCTCCGACACGTCCCCGGCGACGATCAGCCAGTCCTCGGGCGAGTCCGGGTAGATGTCCTCGGTGATCGGGCGGTTTCCCCGGTGCCCCACATGGGTGTCGCTCACCGCCATCAGTTTGGGTGCCACGTCAACCACCTTTCCGATCGTGCTCCGCCGCCGGATCGCTGTCCGATCCGTGCCGTGCCTGCAGGTCGGCCCCGACCACTGCCCAGCGGCCCGATCCGACCCGCCACACGACCGCAAGCATCCGAAGAATTAAGAACACCGTGAGTCCCGTCCAGATTCCCGCCAGGCCCCAGTCGTTCAGCATCGACAGCCAGATCAGTGGCAGGAACCCGGCCAGCGCGCAGGCCAGCGTGGCGTTCCGGAGGAAGGCGACGTCCCCGGCCCCGAGCAGCACTCCGTCGAGCGCGAACACGACGCCGGCCACCGGCATGATCGCGACGAAGAACCACCACGCCACCGCCATCTCGTCGAGCACGGCCCGGTCGGAGGTGAACAGTTCGGGGATCACGCCGTGACCGAGGGCGAAGATCAGGGCGAGTCCGGCCGCGAAGATCGTGGACCACCGGGTGATGCGCCACGACAGTCGCGTGGCGCCTGCAGCGTGCCCGGCACCGAGTGCGGCACCGACGAGCGCCTGCGCGGCGATCGCCAGGGAGTCGAGGGTGAGGGCCACGAGGTTCCACAGCTGCAGTACCACCTGGTGGGCGGCGACCGCGGCGGCGCCGAACCGGGACGCGACGGCGGCGGCCGAGAGGAAGCACGCCTGGAACGCCAGACTCCGCAGGATCAGGTCGCGGCCGAGAACCATCTGGGCGCGCATGACGTGCCACCGCGGGCGCAACGGCACCCGCTCCACCACCAGCGCCCCGACGAACAGACTCGCGGACACGGCCTGCCCGGTCACGTTCGCGACCGCCGAACCCTCGAGTTCCAGCCGCGGCGCGCCCCACAATCCGTACACCAGCACCGGGCAGGCCACAGCCGACACGACCAGACCGGCGATCACGAAACGCAGGGGCCGCACCGTGTTCTGCACACCCCGCATCCAGCCGTTGCCCGCCATCGCGATGAGGATCAGCGGGGCGCCGAACACCGCGATCCGCAACCAGCTCCCGGCGGCCGCCGCGATGTCGGAGCCACCCGCTATCGCCGACGTGACCGGGCGTCCGAACAGCTGGACCAGCGCGATCACCAGCGCGCCGATGCCCAGTGCCAGCCAGGTGGCCTGGACACCCTCCCGGACCGCGCCGCGCTCGTCGCCGGCCCCGTGCATGCGGGACGCGCGCGCCGTCGTGCCATAGGACAGGAACGTCAGCTGGGTGCTGACCTGGGCGAGAATGAGGCCACCGACGGCAAGACCCGCGAGCGCCAGCGCACCCAGACGGCCGACGACAGCGATGTCGAAGAGCAGATAGATCGGTTCGGCCGCGAGCACACCGAGCGCCGGCAACGCCAGCCCGAACACCGTCCGGGCGGTCGCGTCGCCCGTGACTTCCGAAACCTCAGCCAACGATTTCGGACCTCAGCCGAGCGATTCGACGAGCGAGTTCACGATCTCGTCCGCAGAGTTCACGGCCGTGTAGCCGGCGGCGAACCGGTGACCGCCGCCGCCGAGGTACCCGGCGACGACCGAGACGTCCACGTCGGATTTCGACCGCAGCGACACCGACCACGTGCCGTCCACCGCCTCCTTGAGGACGGCCGCGACCTCCGCCTCGGACGTCGTCCGGACGATGTCGATGACGCTCTCGATCTCTTCCGAGCGCAGATCCCCGACGTAGGCCTGCCGGATGACGGCGTAGACGAGTCCCCGCCCGCCCGCCGCCTCGGGGACGAGCGTCGCCGATCCGAGCACCGACGACAGCATCGGCAGCCAGCCGAACGGGTGGGTGTCGAGCAGGCGACGGGCGATGCGGGCCCCGTCGATGCCGGTGGCGAGGAGCCGCTCCGCAAGAGTGTGGGTGCCGGGCTGCACCCAGCGGAACGAACCGGTGTCGGTCACGAGACCCGCGTACAGGCAGTGCGCGAGGTCTGCGTCGATGTCCACACCCCACACGTCGAACATCTGCGCCACGACAGCGGTCGTCGACTCCGCCGACTCGTCGATCAGGTTCATGCGACCGAACCGGGTGTTGGACCGGTGGTGATCGATGACGAGGGTCTCCCCCGCGTTCGCGAGCCGGCCGGCGAGCTTCCCGAGACGTCCGGCGCTCCCGCAGTCGACGGTCACGAGCAGATCGACGTTGCGGCGCACCTGGTCCGCGGGCACCAGCAGGTGGGTGCCCGGCAGTTCCCGCATCGACTCCGGCAGTTCATCGGGCGCGCCGAACGCGACCTGCACCGGAATCCCTTTGCGCTCGAGCACCAATGCCAGGGCGAGTCCACTGCCGATCGTGTCGGCATCGGGTTGGACGTGACACAGAATCGTCACCGACGTCGCGTTCTCGAGAACGGCGACCGCTTGCGGCAGAAACACCTCGTGACGATCGAGATCAGACAGGGACGTCTCCTGAGTGTGGGTCATGTCGGTTCGTGTCAGTCCGCCTGGCGGGAACGGGACGGCTCGTCGACTTCGGCGTCGTCCGCGTCCTCGACTCGGGGTTCCTTGTACGGGTCGGGATCGCCGGCCGGGGACGCACCGGCCGCGACCCGCGCGACCTCGTCGTCGGCGGCGCGGGCGCGGGCGAGGAGTTCCTCCATGTGCCGCGCCGTGTCGGGGACCGTGTCCGCGACGAACGTCAGCGTCGGCGTGAACCGGACTCCGGTGCCTGCGCCCACCTTCGAGCGCAGAACACCCTTCGCCTTCTCCAGTCCCGCAGCCGCGGACACGAGGTCCGGTTCGGACTCGAGGTCGGCGCCCATCACGGTGTAGTAGACAGTGGCGTCGTGAAGGTCGGCCGTCACCTTGGTATCGGTGATCGTGACGAACGCCAGGCGAGGGTCCTTGATTTCGTGGTCGATCGCCGTCGCGACGATCGTGCCGATGCGCTTGGCGAGTTTGCGTGCCCGGGCGGGATCCACCATGACAATCAGACTCCTCTCCCTGGCCGCTGGATAAGTTGTGAAGTTGCGGTGTAGCTGTAGTTCATTCTGCACGCCGGGCCGCGCATGCGGCGGGGCGGGCAAGGCGCTCCGAATCAGTCCTCGGGGCCGAAAATCCTCCGCCGGACCGCAAGGAGCTGCAGTTCCGGCAGCCCGGCGACGTGCCGTTCGCACGTGTCGAGCACCTCGTGTACGTGATCGACCGCCGAACTCGCCATCGTGACGCCGAGCATCGACCGGCGGTACCGATCCTGTTCCCCGGTCTCCGCCGCCGAGACGCCGTAACGTCGCAGCTCCGCCAGAACCGGTTTGACCATTGCACGCTTCTCTTTCAGAGATCGCACGTCACCGAGCAAGATGTCGAGCTCGAGCGCACCGACGTACAAACTTTCCTCCTTCGGGGAGACGTGCGCTCCCCCGGCCGATCGACTCGGCCGGAGAAGCGCACGCCGGATGACGCTGCTGCGTCACCCCAAACGGATGGCGACTAGTCGCGCGGCTTTTCCCGAAGCTCGTAGGCCTCGATGACGTCACCGACCTTGATGTCGGAGTAGGTGAGCGTCAAACCGCACTCGTAACCCTCGCGTACCTCGACAGCGTCCTCCTTCTCCCGCTTCAGCGAGGAGATGGTGACGGTCTCGGCGACAACCGTGTTGTCACGCAGCAGCCGGGCCTTCGCATTGCGACGGATGGTACCCGAGGTGACGAGGCAACCGGCAATGTTGCCGACCTTGGACGAACGGAACATCGCGCGGATCTCCGCCTTGCCCAGCTCGACCTCTTCGTAGATCGGCTTGAGCATGCCCTTGAGAGCCTTCTCGACCTCGTCGATGGCCTGGTAGATCACCGAGTAGTACCGGATGTCGACGCCCTCGCGGTTCGCCAACTCGGTCGCCTTGCCCTCGGCGCGCACGTTGAACCCGATGATGATCGCGTTCGACGCAGCGGCCAGGTTGACGTTGGTCTCGGTGACGCCACCGACACCGCGGTCGATGACCCGCAACTGCACCTCGTCGTCGATCTCGATGCCGTGCAGCGCCTCTTCCAAGGCCTCCACGGTTCCCGAGTTGTCGCCCTTGAGGATGAGGTTGAGCTGCGACGTCTCCTTGAGAGCCGAATCCAGGTCCTCGAGGCTGATGCGCTTGCGACTCTTCGCGGCCAGAGCGTTGCGCTTCCGCGCATTGCGCCGGTCGGCGATCTGACGGGCGATGCGGTCCTCGTCGACCACGAGCAGGTTGTCGCCTGCACCGGGGACCGACGTGAAGCCGACCACCTGGACGGGACGCGAGGGCAGGGCCTCGAGCACGTCGTCGCCGTGCTCGTCGACCATGCGGCGCACACGTCCGTATGCGTCGCCGGCCACGATCGAGTCGCCGACCCGCAGCGTTCCGCGCTGGATGAGCACGGTCGCGACGGGGCCGCGTCCACGGTCGAGGTGCGCCTCGATGGCGACACCCTGAGCGTCCATGTCCGGGTTGGCCCGCAGGTCCAGGGCGGCGTCCGCCGTCAACAGCACTGCTTCGAGCAGCGCGTCGATGTTGGTGCCCTGCTTCGCCGAGATGTCGACGAACATGGTGTCTCCGCCGTATTCCTCGGTGACCAGTCCGTACTCGGTGAGCTGCTGCCGGATCTTGTCCGGGTTCGCGCCTTCCTTGTCGATCTTGTTCACCGCGACCACGATCGGCACGTCGGCCGCCTGGGCGTGGTTGATCGCTTCCACCGTCTGCGGCATGACGCCGTCGTCGGCGGCGACGACCAGGATCGCGAGGTCGGTGGCCTTGGCACCACGGGCACGCATGGCCGTGAAGGCCTCGTGACCGGGGGTGTCGATGAACGTCACGAGACGCTCGTTGCCGTCGAGCTCGGTCAGCACCTGGTAGGCACCGATGTGCTGCGTGATGCCGCCGGCCTCGCCCTCACGGACGTTGGCCTTGCGGATCGTGTCGAGCAGTCGGGTCTTACCGTGGTCGACGTGGCCCATGACGGTGACCACCGGCGGCCGGGACTCGAGGTCCTCTTCGCCGCCCTCGTCCTCGCCGTAGGTGAGGTCGAAGCTGTCGAGCAGCTCGCGGTCCTCGTCCTCCGGGCTGACGACCTGGACGACGTAGTTCATCTCGCCGCCGAGCAGTTCCAGCGTCTCGTCGTTGACCGACTGGGTCGCCGTCACCATCTCGCCGAGGTTGAACAGTGCCTGCACCAACGCTGCGGGGTTCGCGTCGATCTTCTCCGCGAAGTCCGACAGGGAAGCACCGCGGGCGAGGCGAATGGTCTCGCCGTTGCCACGGGGCAACCGCACGCCGCCGACGGCGGGCGCCTGCATGGAATCGTATTCCTGGCGCTTCTGACGCTTCGACTTGCGACCACGACGCGGGGCGCCACCGGGACGACCGAAGGCACCTGCTGCCGCACCGCGCTGACCGGGGCGTCCACCGCCACCGGGACGACCGCGGAAACCACCTGCGGGTGCTCCGCCACCGGGCGCGCCTGCGCCGGCACCGGGGGCTCCGCCGCCGCGGTATCCACCGCCGCCGCCACCGGGACGACCGCCGGGGGCTCCGCCGGGACGGCCGGGACGACCGCCGGGAGCGGGACGTGCCGAACGAGCGGGCATCGCGCCCGGGTTGGGGCGAGGAGGCATCGAGCCGGGGCTGGGACGAGGTCCACCCTGACCCGGTGCCGGACGGGGACCGCCCTGGCCGGGAGCCGGACGGGGTCCACCCTGACCGGGAGCCGGACGAGGTCCGCCCTGACCCGGTGCCGGACGAGGTCCACCCTGGCCGGGAGCCGGACGGGGTGCACCCGGACGCGGCGCGCCGGGAGCGGGACGGGGTGCCGGACGCTCGGCCGGAGCCGAGGAGTACGGGTTGTTACCGACGCGCGGGGGCTTCGGGCCGGGACGGGGTCCGCCGGGCTTGGCGCCCGTGGACGGAGCCGCGGGAGCACTGGCCGCCGCCGGGGCGGCCGGGGCTGCGGGTGCGGCCGGAGCCGGGGCAGCCGGGGTGGGGCGACCGGGCTTGGGAGCATTGCTCGCCGGTGCGGCCGGGGTGACTGCGCTCGCTGCGGGTGCGGCCGGTGCCGGGGCCTGAGCCTCGGGAGTGGGCGCGGGTGCTGCTGCAGCGGGTGCGGCCGGAGCCGGGGCTGCCGGCTTGGGGCCGGGACGGGGTCCGCCCGGCTTGGCCGAGGTCACGGGGGCGCTCGGCGCGGGCGCGCCGGGCTTGGCAGCCGGACGGGCTGCGGAATCGGCCGACTTCGCCGACGGGAAGGACTCCCGCAGACGCCTGGCGACGGGCGCCTCCACTGTGGAGGACGCCGACTTCACGAACTCGCCCTGCTCCTTGAGCGTTGCGAGTAGTTCTTTACTTGTGACACCGAGTTCTTTAGCCAACTCGTGCACGCGGGCCTTGCCTGCCACTGCTCTCCTCACTGATGAGGTCGAGCAGGAGGCTCCCCTGAGAGGGGCCCGCACGACCTCGGGTTATCTCCGATGGACGATCATCGCTGGTGCTTCACGGTGTGCTCATGAGTGCTTGTGCCTGTTCTGTTCGAGAGGTACTGCTCTGGGTGGGTGCCCTGCGCGTACCCAGTGGTCGACTTCTGACGTGTCGACACTTCCGGACACTCGCAGCGCTCTGCCGAATGCTCGGCGTCGTTCCGCGAGACTCAGGCAAACCTCGACGGGGTGCAGCCACGCACCTCGACCGGGAAGCCTGCGCCTCGGGTCCGGGGCGAGAACATGACCTTGCGGCCCGCTCTCACTAACCACAACCCTGAGCAGATCGACAGCCAGCGCGCGCTCCCTACATCCTATGCATGTTCGGACCGGTGAACCGGTAGGAACGCGCGCGGAATCGGGATGCTCATGCTGAACCATTGACCACTCTACCGCCGACTTGCCCCGATCTCCGCATTCCCGGCTCAACGACTGGTCGCGGCGGGTCCGCCTGCCGACTCGGGAGCGGGTGCGGCGTCACTGCGGATATCGATTCGCCACCCGGTCAAGCGCGCAGCAAGACGGGCATTTTGCCCTTCCTTGCCGATGGCGAGGGACAGCTGGAAGTCGGGGACGACGACACGCGCGGCCCGGGCCTCCGGATCCACGACAGTGACGGAGACCACTTTCGACGGTGACAGCGCGTTGCCGACGAACCGGGCCGGGTCGTCGTCGAAGTCGATGATGTCGATCTTCTCACCGGCGAGCTCACTCATCACGTTGCGCACCCGCTGACCCATCGGCCCGATGCATGCGCCCTTCGCATTCAGCCCCTGCACCCGCGACTGGACGGCGATCTTCGACCGGTGGCCTGCCTCCCGGGCGACGGCGATGATCTCGACCGAGCCGTCCGCGATTTCCGGAACCTCGAGCGCGAACAGTTTGCGCACGAGGTTCGGGTGGGTGCGCGACAACGTGATCTGCGGCCCGCGCTGTCCGCGGGCGACACCGACGACGTAACACTTGAGCCGCTCGCCGTGTTCGTAGTTCTCCCCGGGCACCTGCTCGGCGGGCGGGATCAGGCCCTCGGCGCCGCTGGCCTCGCTCCCGATCCGCACCACGACCATGCCGCGCGAGTTCGCCCGGGTGTCGCGCTGGATCACGCCGCCGACGATCTCACCCTCATGGGTGGAGTACTCGCCGAAGCTCCGCTCGTGCTCGGCGTCGCGCAGCCGCTGGAGAATGACCTGGCGCGCGGTGGTCGCCGCGATCCGGCCGAAACCTTCCGGGGTGTCGTCCCACTCCTCGCCGACCATGTTGCCGTCGGAGTCGACGTCGTGCGCCATCACCCGCACGATGCCGCTCTTGGTGTCGACGTCGATCCGGGCGTGCTGCTGATGCCCCTCGGTGTGCCGGTAGGCGGTGAGCAGCGCCGTCTGGATGGTCGAGATGACGGTCTCGATCGAGATGCCCTTGTCGGCTTCGATGGCGCGTAGCGCCGCAATGTCGATATTCACTTGTCCAGCCCCTCTACTACTTCTTCATCTTCCGACGCGTCTGCGTCCGCAGGTGCCACGCGACCCTCGGGTATTCCGCCGGCGAGTTCCAGCTCCCTCGGGTCGGGTTTCGAGAATTCCACCTGCACAACAGCTTTCTGAATGTCCGGGAGCGCGATGCGCCGAACGTCCGGACCGGTGCGCGAGCCGATCACCACCGCGACCGAGTCGCCGTCGAGGGCCCCGATCCGGCCCACGACGGTCTCGTGCGCGAGGTCGATCCGGGCCTTGCGGCCGCGGGCCCGCTGCCAGTGCCGCTCGTGCGTGAGCGGCCGGTCGATGCCGGGAGACGTGACCTCGAGCGTGTACGGGGACTCCCCGAAATCGGACACCGAGTCGAACACCTCGGAGATCTCGTGGCTGAGGTTCGCGACCGCGTCGAGTTCGAGCCCGGCGTCGCTGTCCACCATGATCCGGACTGCGCTGTGCCTGCCCGCGAGGGTGACCGCAACGTCCTCCAAGTCGTAGCCCTGGCGTTGGACCAGATCGGAGATGAGCTCCGTCACCCTCTCCTTGGATGGAACCGGCATCGGGGAAGCTCCTCGTTTCAGTTGTCGCTCGTCGTGTGTCGTGGTCTGCAGGTCACCGTGCCGCACAGGGCAGCACCTCGAACCCGTCGGGACGGGTTCGAGCATCTAAGAGTAACGCCGATTCGAGGCGCCCGTGACCAGCCCCGGTGCTCGATTCCCGGGATCGCGGCCCGACCTGGCACCATGGACCGGTGCTCATGCCCACCGTCTCCCGGCCCCCGACATCCGGTCCGGCCGTGTCCCGGCGCACCGCTCTCCGGTTCGCAGCAGCCTCCGCGTTCGGCGTCGCGAGCGTCCCCGTGCTGGCGGGATGCGCAGACGGCGAGGACGCCGACACCGAGGTCGATTCACTGGTCGCGCAGTCGCGTCTGGCGCGTCGCGACGCCGCGGGCGCGGCGGCGACCATCGCACTACTGCCCGACCGCGGCGCGGCACTCGAACTCGTCCGCGCCCAGCGCACCGCGCACGCCGACGCGTTGGACGCCGAAATCGCCAGGGCCGCGGGAACTTACCCGGACGGCACCGCGCCGACCACATCCGCTCCCCCGTCGGCGACACCGACCGCACCCGCGCCTCCGCCCGGTCTCGAGCAATTGCGGGCCGACCTGGCCGAGTCGCAGCGCAGTGCAGCCGACTCGGCACGCGCGCTGACCGCGTACCGCGCGGGACTGTGTGCGTCGATCAGCGCCGCGTGCGGAACGTACCTGGCGGTGGTGCTGCCGTGACGACACCCACCGAAGCCGAGAGCAGGAGCCTCGGCGACGCGCTGGCCGCCGAACATTCCGCGGTGTTCGCCTACGGGGTGGTCGCCGCCTTCTCGAATCCCACGCGGGCGGCGCAGGTGGCCACCGCCGCCGCGGCCCACCGGGCCCGCCGGGACGAACTCCTGGACACGCTGACCGCGGCGGGCCTGACGGCCCCGGCCGCCGAAGCGGGCTACACGCTGCCGTTCCCGGTCACCGACCCGATCACCGCCGCGCAACTCGCGGCCCAGGTCGAGGCGGACACCGCGGTCGCGTGGCGGGCGGTCGTCGAACACGGCGAGACGGCGGACACCCGGACGCTCGGCGTGACCGCGCTGACCGACGCCGCCGTCCGGGAGGCCACCTGGCGGGTGGCACTCGGAACCGATCCGGTGGCCGACCCGTTTCCCGGCCAACCCTGACACGGAGGTTCCCGCCCACCGGGATTGTGCCCCCACCCGGCGCGCTCCCGGCTTAGCGTCTCTCCCGACACACTGAACGGCAACGGGAGGACGGCGGCGTGGACGAACGCTCGGTGGAGCAGCGTGTGGCGGACCTGGAGCGGGTGACCGCGATCAAGGCCCTCAAGTACCGCTACTGGCGAGCGTGCGACGGCAAGGATCCGGACGCGTTCCGTGCCTGCTTCGTCGCGTCCGGGGCGTCCGTCGACTTCGGCCCCCTCGGCCGGTTCGACGACGCCGACCGGCTCACGGACGTCTTCCGCAGGATCGCGCTCCACGAGGTGGACGGCAAGCACGTGATCCTGGACATGCACCACGGCTTCCATCCGGATATCGTGCTGCGCGGCGACACCGAGGCGACCGGTACGTGGACGCTGCAGTTCCGCCAGGTCGATCTGCTGAAGCGGACGGAAACCGTGTCCGCCGGCGAGTACGACGACGCCTACCGCTTCGAGGACTGCGAATGGCGAATGTCGCGATGCCACTTCACCACTCGATGGTCGATCACCCGCCCGCTCACCGAGGACACGGTGGTCGTCCAGTGAGCGCCGGGGTAGCACTGGTCACCGGGGGAAGCCGCGGCGTCGGCAAGGGCGTCGCGACCGCGCTGGGGGCCGCCGGGTGGACTGTCTACGTCACCGGACGCGGCCCGGTGACCGCGGACAGCCCGCTGTCGGCGTCCGCGCGGGCGGTCACCGACGCCGGGGGCACCGGCATCGCGGTGACGTGCGATCACCGCATCGACGAGGAGGTGCACGCCCTGTTCGCCCGGATCTCGGACGAGCAGTCAGGCCGACTCGACCTGCTGGTCAACAACGTGTGGGCCGCCCCCGCGGGATTCGGCGGGTTCAGCACACCGTTCTGGGAACGGCCCCTCGGCGACTGGGACTCGCTGATCGGCGTCGGACTGCGCGCCCATTACGTCGCGTCCGTGGAGGCAGCGCGGTTGATGGTGCCCCGGCGGTCCGGGTTGATCGCGAACATCTCGTCGTTCGGGACCCGGGGACATCTCCACTCGGTGCTCTACGGCATGTCCAAGGCCGGGTTGGACAAGATGGCCAGCGACATGGCGGCGGAGCTGGCTCCGCACGACGTCCGTGCGGTCTCGCTGTGGCCGGGCATCGTGCGCACGGAGATGATCGTCGCCAGCGGGATGGAGACCATTGCCGGCTTTCCCGTGGCGGACGCCGAGTCTCCCGAGTTCGTCGGCGAGGTGATCTGCGCCCTCACCGCGGACCCCACCCTGCCGGACCGCAGCGGCCACACCTTCGTGACGGCGGAGCTGGCCGTCGAATACCGCATCACCGACACGCAGGGCCGCACCCCGCCGTCGCACCGGGAACCGTTCGGCGGCGGCCCCCTGTTCTGAGCCGTGGCCGTCAGTTCACGTCGCGGCGGCGGACGAGCCAGATCGTGCCTGCCGCGAACGCGGCGACGTAGCCGGCCAGGACGAGCACCGACGTGCTGCCGTCGAGGATGTTCAGGACTCCGGGGGTGGTGTCGCCGCCGAAGTCGCGGAGTGAGCCGGCCAGCGAGCCCGCGGCGGTGCCGGGGAGGAAGTCCGTCACCACCGACACGGGGTCGAGGACGGCGGCGACTCCGCGGAGCAGGTTTTCGACCACCAGCACCCACACGAGCCCGAGACCGACGGACAACGCGGGCCCCCGCGCGAGGGCGCCGACGAGGACACCGGCCGCGGTCCACATGGCGAGGATGAGCATCCCGGAGGCGAGCGCCTTCAGCATCGCCGAGGCGGCAGGCAGATTCGCCGGCTCCGATTCGACCGCGGCGATGACGGTGGCCACGCCGACGTCGACGGCCGCCACGGTGACGACCAGTCCGATCACGACGGTCAGCAGCGCGAGGAGTGTTCCGGCGAGCGCGGCCGATCGCGAAGGGCCCTGGGTGAACACGGTCTTCCACGTCCCCCACCCATAGCCGCTGCCGATGGTGAGCGCGCCGAGGATGAGCATCAGCGCACCCCCGAACATGGCCATGCCCTGGGTGAACACCTGCGGCACCGCCGAGGGCAGCATCTGCGCGAGCAGCACGTCCGGGGGCGCCGACGACGCCATGTCGGTGGTGCCGCCGGTCTTGAACGTGATGTAGTTGAACAGATAGACGAAGACCAGGTTCAGCACGATCCACGCGGCGAGCAGCACCCACATCGACGGCCACTTCCGCAGTCGGAGAAGCTCTGCTCGCGTGCCGGCGATCACTGCATTCATGACATTCTCCTCGGTTCGTTGCTCGCCGTGCGGTCGCCGGGATTGCTGTCGGACGTCATCGCGAAGAAGACGTCCTCGAGCGATCGCTCCCGCCGGGACAACTCGTACAGGTCGATTCCCGCGTCGACGAGAACACGGGCCACCTTCGGGGCCAGTTCGGGCGACACGGCGACGGCGAGCGCGTCACCCACTGTGTCGACGACGTCGCGCCCCAGCAGTTCCGCGAGCACCGCCGCGGCCCGTTCCCGCGGATCGGCGCGTACCAGCAGGCTGGTGCCGCCGCGAAGTTCGGCGACGGTGGACTGCGCGATCAGCTCGCCGCGTGAGATCACGCCGACGCGATCGCAGATCTCCTGCACCTCGCTGAGCATGTGGCTGGACAGCATCACGGAATGCCCGGAATCGGCGAGTTCGACTATCAGTTCCCGCATCTCGGCCATCCCCGCCGGGTCGAGACCGTTGGTGGGTTCGTCGAGGATCAGCAGGTCGGGTTCGCCGAGGAGTGCGGCCGCGACACCGAGGCGCTGCTTCATCCCGAGCGAGTAGGTGCGGAACCGGTCGTGCCCGCGATGGCGCAGGCCCACCCGGTGCAGCGCGGATTCCACCGCGTCGTCCTGCAGCCGGCGGCATCTGCTCAGCACCCGCAGGTTGTCGCGACCGGACAGGTAGGGGAAGAAGCCGGGGCCTTCGATCAGCACACCGGTGCGCGCCGCCACCGCGCCGTCACCGGGTGCGCACCCGAAGAGCGTCGCGGTCCCGGAGGTCGGCCGGACGAGGCCCGTGAGCATGCGCAGTGTGGTGGTCTTGCCTGCGCCGTTCGGTCCGAGGAACCCGTACACCTCGCCCGCCCGCACGGTCAGGCTGACGGCGTCGACCGCCGCGTGTTCGCCGTAGCGTTTGGTCAACCTGTCGGTGACCACGATGTCGGAAGTCATGGCTCCAGCCTCGGCCCCGCGGACGGCGCGCACATCCGCCTGCGCGCGTCTTCTCGCGTACGTGCCGCGGACGATGACAGCGTCGCCGGATCGGGTCTACGTTCGGGTGGTGCACACCGACCGGAGGGACACGTCGATCGCCCCGCGGGACGTCCTGATCGCCCTGGGCGTCGCAATCGTGCAGGTCGTCGGCAGTGTCGGCGCCAACCACAACCAGTCGTGGGCGACGCCGCTGGACGCGGCGGGCTTCGTGTTGCTGGTGTGCGGTCCGCTCGCACTGCTCTTCCGGCGACGGTCGCCGGTCACGGTCCTGCTCGTCGTCCTCGCCGTCACGGTCCTGTACGTCGTCCGGGGTTACGGGTACGGCCCGGTGTTCCTGTCGCTCGTGGTCGCGTTCCTCGGCGCGGCGACGGCCGGGTCGCGCTGGCGCACGTATCCGATCCTCGCGGTCGGTTACGTGATGATCGTCTTCGCCGTGCCCGCCGTCTCGGCCGCCGAGGCTCCGTCGCTCCTCGCCCTCACCGGCATCGCGGCCTGGCTGCTGGTGCTCCTTGCCGCCGCCGAGATCATCCGTCAGCGCCGCGGGACGCTCGACGCCCACAGGCAACGCGCCGAGGCGGCGCAACGCAGCACCCTGGACGAGCAGCGCCGCCGGGCCAGCGAGGAGCGGCTCGCGATCGCCCGCGAGCTGCACGATATTCTGGCACACAGTCTTTCGCTCATCAACGTGCAGGCGTCGGTCGCACTCGAGCTGTGGGACAGCAGACCCGAACAGTCACAGGAGGCACTGTCCGCGATCAAGGTCGCGAGCCGTGACGCGATCGGCGACGTCCACGCGCTGCTGGCATCGCTGCGCGGCGAAGACAGCCCGCCCACCGCGCCCACCGCCGGGATCGGGGACCTGGACGGTGTGGTCGAGCGTGCCCGCGCCGCGGGTCTTGCGGTGACGACGATCGTCGAGGGCGCACCGCGGCCGTTGCCCGCCGTGGTCGACGTCGCTGCCGCGCGCATCGTGCAGGAGTCGCTGACCAATGTGGCCCGCCACTCCGGCGGCTCGTCGGCCGATGTCACGGTGACGTACTCGCCCACGTCCGTCCGCGTCCGGATCGACGACGACGGACGGGGCCCGGACGGCGCGTCGGCCGGTGGCGGCGGCAACGGCATCCCCGGCATGCGGGAACGCGCCCGCGCCCTCGGCGGTGAACTGACCGCCGGGAGCGGGCCGGGTGGCGGCTTCCGGGTGCAGGCGACGCTCCCCCTCGGGCACGACATGGTTGACCGGGCATGACGATTCGCGTACTCGTCGCCGACGACCAGGCCCTCGTGCGGGCGGGTTTCGCCGCCCTGCTCGACGCCCAGCCGGACATCACCGTGGCCGGTCAAGCCGAGAACGGCGAGCAAGCGGTGAGCCTGACCCGGACGCTGGTTCCCGACGTCGTCCTCATGGACATCCGGATGCCGGTGCTCGACGGACTGGAGGCGACCCGGCGTATCGCCGCCGATCCCGGGCTGTCCGGCGTGCGGGTGGTGGTGCTCACCACGTTCGAACTGGACGAGTACGTCTTCGAGGCGATGCGCGCGGGGGCGACGGGTTTCCTGGTCAAGCACACCGAACCCGCCGAACTGGTGCGGGCGGTCCGCGTGGTGGCCGACGGGGATGCCCTGCTGTCGCCGTCTGTGACGCGGAAACTGGTCGCGGAGTTCGCGACCCACGCCAAACGGCCGCCGCACTCCGGCCGCCTCGACGACCTCACCGATCGTGAACGCGAGGTGATGCTCCTGATCGCCGAGGGCCTCACCAACGCCGAGATCGGCTCGCGACTGTTCCTGAGCCCGGCCACCGCCCGCACGCACGTCAGCCGGATTCTGCTGAAACTCGGCGCCAGGGACCGCACACAACTGGTGGTCATGGCGTACGAGTGGGGCCTGGTCCGGCCGGGCTGGCAGGACTGACGCCCGGTCCGGCCCCATCACATCGACGCCAGGACCGCCTTCGACCGTCCCGGCATGAGGGCGGCGGCGACGACCGCGACCGCCACGGACCCGGCTCCCACGTACAGCGCCGGCGCGAGGGCGTCGATGTACCCGGTCGGCGTGAGGCTGCCGCCCGCACCGAGGAACACCGCGGTCAGCAGCGCGATCCCCAGCGCGACTCCGATCTCCCGGAGCGTCGCGTTGGTCGAACTGGCCGTGCCGTGGTCGGCCTCGGGCATGTCGGCGAGGACGGCGGTCGCGTTGGGGGCGAACGTCAGACCCATTCCCGCGCCGGCCATCACGAACGCCGGAACCATGCTGCCGTAGGTGGCGCCGGGAACGATGAGCGACGCCATCCAGAGCAGTGACAGTCCCTGCAGCACCAGTCCGGTGACGAGGAGCGTCCGGACGCCCAGCCGAGGCGCGAGCAACCCCGCGATCGGCGCCACCACCATGGGTGCCGCCGTCCACGGCAGCGTCCTCAGGCCGGCCTCGAACGGGGAATACCCCATGACGATCTGGAGGTACTGCGACAGGAGGAAGACGGCACCCATCATTCCCAGCGTGAACGTCAGCCCGATCACGTTGGCCAGGGAGAACTGACGGGACCGGAACAACCGCAGCGGCATCACGGGAAACGGTGTGCGCAACTCGCGCACCACGAACGCCGCGAGCAGCACCACCGCTGCGACGAGGGCACCGAGAACCGTGGCACTGGTCCAGCCGTCGTCGTTGCCGTGCACGATGCCCCAGACTCCGAGGAACACCGCGGCCCCGGCCAGTACGACGCCGAGCGGATCCAGCGATTGCCGCTTCCCCTTCGACTCGCCGAGCGCGTAGAGCGCCAACGGGATCGCGACCGCGGCGACGGGAACGTTGATCCAGAACACGGCCTGCCACGACACCCCGTCGACGACGGCGCCGCCGATCACCGGGCCGAGAGCGATTCCGAGCCCCGAGACGCCGCCCCAGATCCCGATGGCGAGGGCTCGCTTGGCGAGCGGCACGGCCCCGGCGAGCAGGGTGAGCGAGAGCGGCATGATCGCGGCCGCGCCGACACCCTGGACGGCCCGCGCCGCGATCAGCATCTCGGAGGTGGTCGACAGCGCCGAGGCGATCGATGCCAGCGCGAAGAGCACTATGCCCCAGAGGAATACACGCCGGCGCCCGAGCCGGTCGCCCAGCGCCGACAGCGTCAGCATCAAGGTCGCGAAGGCCAGCGTGTAGGCGTTCAGGAACCACTGCAACTGCCCCACCGACGCATTCAGGTCGCGTTGGATCACCGGCAGGGCGCTGGTCATCACGAGGTTGTCGAGGGTGGCCATGAACATCGGGATCGAGGCGGCGGCGATCGCCAGCCACACCGGCACCGTCCGGCCGCGGAGATGCCCCGGGGGCGGCGCCGCCGATTCGTGGTCGAGGCGTTCGGAGAGTGTCGTCATGACGGGACCTCACATCCGAGTCGTGGGTAGAGGAAACCAGAAGTTGTAAGCATCAGATGATTACTTATTTCGGAGACTAGTAATCAACTGATAACATGTCAACATGGCCTCGCCCGTGAAACAGACCCGCATGAGCGCGACGGAACGGCGTGAACTCGTACTGGCCGCCGCCTCCCGCGCGTTCGCCAGGGACGGCTATCACGGCACCAGCACCGACGCCGTCGCACGCGAGGCCGGGGTGTCGCAGCCGTACGTGGTGCGCATGTTCGGTTCGAAATCGCGGCTGTTCGCCGATGTCTTCGACCGCGCGATGTCCCGGATTCTCGAGACCTTCGAACCCTGGTTCGACGGTGTCGCCGCCGACCCCGAGAACGACGAATCGTGGCTCCCGATGGGCGTCGCGTACACCGAACTGCTCGAGGACCGCGACCTCCTGCTCGTGATGATGCACGGCTTCACGTCCGGCGCGAACCCGGAGATCGGCGCACTGGCGCGCGACTGGATGTCCCGGCTCTACACACAGATCCGCACGCGCACCGGCTGCAGCCCCGAACGGGCCCGCACCTTCATCGCCAACGGAATGCTGCTCAACACCCTGCTCGCCATGCAGGTACCCGAACATGCCGGGCAGGATCCGGCGCTCGAGGAACTCGCCGTGTGCGCATTCGGCAACACCCTGGACGCCGCAAGCTCCGAGAACTGATCCGTGATCGGCGATTTCCGCTCTTGATCTTGCTCATCGGACACACGGCGGGGCACGATGGAAGCGTGCGGAAGGGGTGTAGCCGTGGACCGAGCCGTTGAGTCTCGACTGAGCTATTCCGACAGGGAGGGTCACCACCACACCGTGGACCTCTCCCCCACTTCCGCGCGCGTCACGATCGGACGGTCGCCCGGCTCCGATCTACTCCTCACGGAGGACGACGAGGTCTCGCGACTCCACGCCGTGCTCGAATGCGTCGGCTCGCACTGGACCATCCTCGACGACGGACTCTCCCGTAACGGCACGTTCGTCAACGGCGAGCGGCTCGCGGGCCGTCGACGGCTCCGGCAGGGCGACAGCATCCGCATCGGCGGAACCAAGATCCGGTACCTGGAATTCGGCGGCGCTCTCGACGAGGCCACCCGGATGGGGACCGACATGCCCGACGTCCGGTCCCTGACCGACACCCAGCGGGCGGTCCTCAC
Source organism: Rhodococcus koreensis (assembly GCF_900105905.1). Taxonomy (GTDB): domain Bacteria; phylum Actinomycetota; class Actinomycetes; order Mycobacteriales; family Mycobacteriaceae; genus Rhodococcus_F; species Rhodococcus_F koreensis. The sequence continues at coordinate 1,411,661 of NZ_FNSV01000005.1, forward strand.
GGCGCTGTGCCGGCCGTACAAGCACGGCGCCGCGTTCGCGAATCCCGCGTCGAACCAGCAGATCGCGCAGGAGTTGTTCCTCAGCGTCGACGCGATCAAGACACATCTGCGCGCATTGTTCGCGAAGTTCGGCGTCGGCGATCTCCCGCAGAATCAAAAGCGGGTCAGCCTGGCCGAGCGGGCCATGCGCAGCGGCATCATCAACGAGCGCGATCTCTGATCAGCACGCGGCCATCAGCTCGCGGTGCGCGGCCGTCTCACCGTGGGCGATCCGCTCGACGAGGCCGATGATGGCGAGCGCGACGTCGGCCGCACGTTCGAGGATCACCGAGTGACCGGCCCCGTCGACGCTCACGAGCTCCGAAGCGGGGAGCTTCGAGGCCATCGCGACCGAATGCTGGAGCGGGGTGAGCATGTCCACCGAACCGCACAGGATCAACGACGGGATGTGAGCTAGCGCGGCGAGGGAGTGCCGCTCGTCGAACCCGAGCAGGGATTCGAGGAAGCTCGACATGGTGACGACGGACGTGGTGTTGGCCATCGCCGCGACCAGTGCGGCCAGGCGAGGGTCGACGACCCGGTTACGGGCGCCTGCCGCGCGGGCGATCGCCGTGCAGACGGTGCGACCCACCCGCTTCGATCCGTGCACGACCCGCGGCGCGCGACGCACCGCGGAGCGGAACAGCGACACCGCGGGGCTGCGCAGGTGCCGACCGAGACCTGCCTCGGCGAGATCGCACGCCGCGGTGGAGATCAGGGCCATGCCGACGATCCGCGAACCGATCGTGTGCGGGTTCTGCCGGGTGTAGGACAGTGCGGTCATCCCGCCCATCGAGTGCCCGACGAGGACGACCGGGCCGTGCGGTGCGACGGCGTCGAGCACGGAACCGAGGTCGCGGCCGAGCTGATCGATCGTGTAGGTGGCTGCCGGCGCCTCCCCCGACTCACCGTGCCCCCGGTGATCGTAGAAGACCATGCGAACATCGTTGCGCCAGAAGCGGACCAGCTGTTCGCGCAGTGCCCACCAGGATTCGGTGCGCAGGCAGTGACCGTGGACGAACACCACCGTGGTGGCCGCGTCGGGCGAACCGAACTCGCGAACCGCGAGCGGGACCCCGTCGTCGGTCCTGACCGTGAGGCGACGACCTTCGTGCTCATGTGCAACCGGGGTGTTCGTCATGATGGCCTCCTCGGTTTCTTCGCTCGCGGCTGGTGAAGCGTTACGTTCTTGCTTGTCCCCTACTCTGCCGCGCACCGTCGGCACCAACCAGGACCCCCAGTGGTGGCCACCGCACCCGGAGGTGTCGCGCATTCCACCCCTGGGGTGGGTGGACACGGGCATGCCGGAAATCCCCCTCGGCGAGGAGGCATCCGGCAATGAGTGCCGGCGCGGAAGAACCCCGGGCTCTTCCCCTCGTGAGTTCCGATTCCGGGGTCCTCACCGCGACCAAGCAACCGGTCCGGGTCGCTCGCGACTGGAGGGTGTTCTCTGCTGCCGATTCAGGATGCGGTGTCCGGACGGGCACCACCAGGCACCCCGGGGTGGGGAACCCGTCACCCCCAGGGAAGGCCCGCGCCGCCTTGTCCGCCGAAGTCGTGGCCGCCGACGCTCGTTCCGCCGGGCCCGGCCTTGATCCCGTCCACCGCGATCGGCCCGACATGGGGGCCGCCGATGTCGACGTTGCCGCCCTGCGCGTTCGGTCCGGGAGCAAGGGTGCTCACGGAGGGATCGTCGGAGGGGGCGTCCGGTGCCGCCGACGCGATGCCCGCGCCCGCCGCGAGGACGAAGAACGCGGCCGCGACGGCGGCACCCGTGCGTGTGAGGACAGTGGAGAAGCCGAAGGAAGTCGACATGGGAAAGAACCTTTCGCAGTGCGTGGCAGGGGGCGGGAGTAGTCGGTATGGCATGGCGCCGAGGGGCCGGCACCTGGCGGTGTCGACCCCTCGGGTGTTCAGCGAGATCGAGCGATCACGACTCGGTCAGAAGCAGAAGACGAACCCGCAGTTCTGGGTGTTATCCGTCGTGGTCGTGTCACCGGCGCCCGCGCCTCCGTTCGCGGAGCCACCGTTCGCATCCCCGGCATTGCCTCCATTGGCGTCCCCGGCGTTCCCGCCGTTTCCTCCGTTGCCACCGTTGCCGGCGTTCTGGGGACCGGTCGTGGTACCCGGGCTGCCGATGACCGGACCGCCCAGCACGACGTTTCCACCGGAGCCGTTGCCGCCGTTGCCGCCGGCACCGCCCTGAGAAGTGCCGCCGTTGCCACCCTGCGAGGTGCCGCCCGGTGCCGTGCCGCCGTTACCACCCGGATCGGCGGAGGCGATTCCCGCTCCGGCCGTGAGGGCGAAGCCCGCGATCGCGAGAGCGGAAAGGGTGCGCTTGAAGGTGTGTGCCATGTGTGGATCTTTCTGTGGGGGTGGGGTTTTGCTTGCCACATAAGAATGCGCTGAGAGCGCCCACCCGGACAGATACCCCAGGGGGCGCAAGCGGCACCCCGAGGGATGACGCCGCCCCACCCCGTGGAGCCGTGCCTACGGCCGCATTTCGTACGCCCCGTCGTACCCTTCCACCTGCGCCCACACCCGCGAGAATCGTTCCGCGTCCACGACGGGCCGGCGGATCGCGCCGAGCGCCCACTCCTGCTGAGCCTCGGTGGCGGACGATTTACCGTGCAGCGCAACGGCATAACCGGAGAAGTCGCGAATCTGGAAGTCGAAGATCTGGTCGATCAAGTCGCGGTCGACGCCGGCGATGCCGGCCTGCTCGAGAATCAGGTGCCCGTAGACCACGAGCGAGAACAGGTGCCCGAGGTCGAGCAGGAAGTCGAGGTCCTTCTGCTGGTCGGCGTCGGGCGGGGCGGTGGTGAGCAGTTCCCGCAGCGCCGTCGCCTGCTCGTGGAACCGGGCCACGTTGGGGACGTCCGAATGCGCCTCGTACACCGTCGTCCAGTCGTGGAACTGGATCTTGCCCGCACCTCGGGTCGGGCCCTGGGCCCAGAAGAAGGCGTCGTCGGCGGCGTCGATCCTGGTGCCGATCTCCGGGTACTCCGCGGGATTGAGCAGGTAGTTCGGCATGAACTTCAGGATCAGACCGACGTTGACGTGCACCGTGCCCTCGAGCTTCGGCAGGGTGCCGATCAGCTGGGCGGCCTCCCGGAAGTAGGTGTTCTTCTCGTAGCCCTTCGCCGCGATCACGTCGTGCAGGAGCGCGATCACCTTCTCCCCCTCGGAGGTGACCTTCGCCTTCGTCATCGGGTTGAACAGCAGGTACCGGCGGTCGTCGAGACTGGCGCTGCGGAAGTAGTCGACGGAGCGGGCGCTGAACAACTTCATCGCGACCAGCCTGCTGTACGCGTCGACGAAGTTGCCGCGCACGTGCGGGAAATCGGTGACGGGGTTTCCGTACAGAATCCTGTTGTGCGCGTGGGTGATCGACTCGTAGAACGCGTGCTCGGAGATACCGATGGAACCCGTGCACAGGTTGAACTTGCCGACGTTGACCGTGTTCAGCGCGGCCTCGAACGCGGCGACCCCGGTGTGCAGGATGTCCTCTTCCCGCACCGGGTAGTCCTCGAGCCGGAACGTGCTGACATACATCTGGCCGTGCACCACGTTGCCCTGCAGGTGGTACGCCGGGTGGCGGCTGTCCGCGACGAAGAAGACGTAGCCGTCGCTGCCCTCGACATCGGTGCGCCTGCCGAACACCGACACCATGCCCGCGACGTTGCCGTTGCCGATGTAGTACTTGTCTCCGCTCGCGGTGAACGCGAGATCCGGGTCACCCTCGGCGGGAGTCAGCAGCATATCCGTCGAGTAGACGTCCGCACCGTGTTCCCGCTCCGACAGACCGAACGCCAGCACCCCGCCATCGTCGAGGAGCCTCGCAGCGCGATCCTTCGCCGCCCGGTTCCCGCTCATCCAGATGGGGCCGAGACCCAGAACCGTCACCTGCCACGCGTACCAGTACGCCAGCCCGTAGAACCCGAAGATCTCACTGAGCGCGGCGTTGCGTGCGGCATCCCAGCGTTTACCCGGATCGCCGCCCGCCGACTCGGCAGGCGTGAGGAACGTGGCGAACAGCTTCTCCCGTTTCACGAACTCCAGGAAGTCCTCGGGCCAGACCGCCTCGAGATCATCCTCGAGGAGCCGCTTCTTGCCCCGCGACTCGAACCACTCGATCAGCGCCCGCAGCAGTCTGCGCGTCTCCGGATCGAAATGCTCGGGATCGTAGGAGTTCGGATCGAACAGCAGGGAGTTCGTCACAGCAGGCCTTTCGTCCGGACGTGTCAGGCCAAGCTAACAGTCCGGACGAAAGGCGTGGGGCGGTTTGATCAGCCCCTGACGGTCTTGACGATCTCGCTCAGCGCGGACTCGGCCGCCACCTCGCGGCTCTCGCCGGTGAAGCGGTCCCGCACCTCCACCTTGCCCTCGCCCCAGCCGCGGCCGACGACCACGACCAGCGGGACACCGAGCAGTTCGGAGTCCTTGAACTTCACGCCCGGCGACGCCTTGCGATCGTCGAGGATGACCTCGAGACCGGCCTTGTCGAGGTCGGCGGCGAGTCCCTCGGCGCCTTCCCGGGCGGTGTCGTCCTTGTTGGCGATCACCACGTGCACGTCGGCGGGCGACACCTCGGCCGGCCAGCGCAGGCCCTTCTCGTCGTGGTGCTGTTCCGCGATCACGGCGACGAGACGGGAGACGCCGACGCCGTAGGACCCCATGGTGGGCCGGACAGGCTTGCCGTTCTCGCCGAGCACGTCCACGGAGAACACGTCGGTGTACTTGCGACCCAGCTGGAAGACGTGACCGATCTCGATGCCCCGCGCCGCGACGAGTTCACCGGCGCCGTCGGGTGACGGGTCGCCTCCGCGGACCTCGGCGGCCTCGATGGTGCCGTCCGGGACGAAATCGCGGCCCGCGACGAGCCCGACCACGTGCTTGCCCTTCTCGTCGGCACCAGTGATCCAGCTGGTGCCGTCGACGATGCGGGGATCGACGAGGTACCGGACACCGTTGGCCTGCAGCGCCTTCGGTCCGACGTACCCCTTCACCAGGAACGGATTGGCCTCGAAGTCCGCCTCGGTGAGCAGTGCGAACTCGGCGGGCTCGAGCGAGGCGCCGAGACGCTTGTCGTCGACCTCGCGGTCGCCGGGGACACCGATGGCGAGCAGTTCCCACTTCCCGCCGGGCTGCCGGGTCTTGACGAGGAGGTTCTTCAGCGTGTCCGCGGCAGTGACGGTCCGGCCCAGGTCGGCGTCGTTCGCCCACGCGACGAGCGTCGCGATCGTGGGGGTGTCCGGCGTGTCGTACACCTTCGCGGCGGGCAGTCCGTCGAACGGAATCGGCTCGGGAGCGAGCGTCTTCACAGCCTCCACGTTGGCGGCGTAGCCGGACTCCAGGCAGCGGACGTACGTGTCCTCACCGATCTCGCTCTCGGCGAGGAACTCCTCCGACGCGCTGCCGCCCATCGCCCCGGACGTCGCCGACACGATCACGTACTTGACGCCGAGCCGGGCGAAGATCCGCTCGTACGCGTCGCGGTGCGCCTGATACGACTCGGTGAGCCCCTCGTCGGTGAGGTCGAAGGAGTACGAATCCTTCATGACGAACTCGCGGCCGCGCAGAATGCCGGCCCGCGGGCGCTCCTCGTCGCGGTACTTGGTCTGCACCTGGTACAGGGTGACCGGGAAATCCTTGTACGAGTTGTACTCGCCCTTGACGGTGAGCGCGAACAGTTCCTCGTGGGTGGGTCCGAGCAGGTAGTCGCCGCCCTTGCGGTCCTTCAGGCGGAACAGTCCGTCGCCGTACTCGGTCCAGCGGTTGGACGCCTCGTACGGTTCCCGCGGCAGCAGCGCGGGCAGGGAGATCTCCTGCGCACCGATGCCGTTCATCTCTTCCCGCACCACCCGCTCGACCTCGCGCAGCACGCGCAGACCCAGCGGCAGCCACGAGTAGACACCGGGCGCGATTCGACGCACGTAACCGGCGCGGACCAGCAGCTTGTGGCTGGGGACCTCGGCGTCGGCGGGGTCGTCGCGCAGCGTGCGGAGGAACAGGTGGGACAGGCGGGTAATCACGGGATACCAGAATAGTCGGCTGGGACGAGGCCGGGCGCGTCGGTAGGGTTTCGTGCGTGCTGGTGCTACTTCCTCCCTCCGAAACCAAGTCCGACGGCGGCGCCGACGCGCCCCTCGACCTGGCCGAGCTGTCCATGCCGCAGCTCACCGAAACCCGTGAAATGCTGGTCCAGGCGCTGGTCACGCTCGCCGCGGACGGGGAGGCGTCGCAGCTCGCGCTCGGCCTCGGCCCCACGCAGGCCGACGAGATCGAGCGCAACGCCAAACTGTGGGTCTCCCCCACCCGGCCCGCACTCGAGCGCTACACGGGTGTGCTGTTCGACGCGCTCGACGCGAAGTCGTTCACCAGGACGCAGAAGTCCAAGGCGCTGTCGCGGCTCGCGATGGGGTCCGCACTGTTCGGTGCGGTGCGCGCCGGTGACCTGATCCCCGCCTACCGGCTGTCGGGCGGGTCGAAGCTTCCCGGGCTGAGCACCCTCCGGGCGTTGTGGAAGCCGGAACTGTCCCGGGCGATCACGGCCGAGGCGGACGGTCTCGTCGTCGACCTGCGGTCGGGGACGTACCAGCAGCTCGGACCGATCCCCGAGGCGGTGATCGCCACGGTTCTCACCGAGAAGCCGGACGGCACCCGCACCGTCGTCAGCCATTTCAACAAGCACCACAAGGGTCTGCTGGCCCGTGCGCTCACCGTGTCCCGTGCCGAACCCCAGGACGTTCGCGGGGTGGCGCGGGTGGCGTCGAAGGCCGGACTGCGCGTCGAGGTGGCGTCAGACCGCGAGCTGATCATCCTCACCGACTGACCCCACCCGTGAGTACTTGTTAACCGCGGGCGGTTAACAAGTACTCACGGGTGCGTCAGCGCTCGGCGGGCTTGACTGCGAGGACCGGTTTGCGGCAGGACAGCAGCAGCCGCTGGGCGGTGCTTCCCATCAGCAGCTTCCCGACGGGGGTGCGGTCGCGGATGCCGATCACGAGCAGTTCCGCGTTCGGCGCCGTCATCGCCTCGAGGATCACGTCGACGGTTTCGTCCCCGACGATCTGCCGGACCTCGTGGTCGATTCCGCTCGCGGCCAGTTTGCCTTCGAGTTCCTGCAGGTGTGCGTTGTCGGCGAACGACTGATCGGCGAGGGAGTCGCCCTTCGACGAGTTGATCACGAGCAGCGACGTTCCGCGCAGCTGCGCCTCCGCGACGCCGTGTTCGAGGGCCGCCCCTCCGAACTGGTCGGGGGTGTATCCGACGACGATCATGCGTGTGCCTTCTCTCTTGTGTCGGTGGAGTCGCCGCCGGCCGGTCCGTCGGGGAAATCGGGGGCCGCGACGGGGTAGTGCGCGCGGACGACCTTGGCGACGAGGGGTGCGATGAGGAGCACGGCGATCACGATGTAGACGATGATCGCGACGGGCTCGGTGAACAGGCTGCCCCAGTCGCCGCCGCCGAGTTGCAGGCTCTGCCGCAGTTGCCGTTCGATGCGCGGCCCGAGGATGACGCCGATGATCAACGGCAGCACCGGCAGCCCGAACCTCCGCATCATCAGACCCAGCAACCCGAACGTCAGCAGCAGCGCCAGGTCGAGCCATTGGAGGTTGACGGCGAACGCGCCCAGGGCGGCGAAGAACAGGATGCCCGCGTACAGGTAGGGGCGCGGGGTGCGAAGCAGCTTCGCCCACAGCGGCGCGAGCGGAAGGTTGAGCACCAGCAGCAGGAAATTGCCGATGAACAGACTGGCGATCAGTGTCCAGATCAGCAGCGGTTCCTTCTCGAACAGGGTCGGGCCCGGCTGGATTCCGTACGACACGAAGGCCGTCAGCATGACCGCGGCCGTGGCGTTGGTCGGCAGACCCAGGGAGAGCATCGGCACGAGCGTGCCTGCCGCCGACGCGTTGTTGGCGGCCTCGGGGCCTGCGACACCCTCGATGGCGCCCTTGCCGAATTCGTCCTTGTGCTTCGACAGCTTCTTCTCGGTGATGTAGGAGAGGAACGTGGGCAGTTCGGCGCCGCCCGCGGGCAGCGCACCGAACGGGAACCCGTAGGCGGTGCCCCGCAGCCACGGCTTCCAGGAACGCTTCCAGTCGCTCTTGCCCATCCAGGGCCTGCCGACGGGGATGACCTCGGCCGGTTTGCGACGGAGGTGCGCGGCGACCCAGAGGGCCTCGCCGAGCGCGAACACGGCGACCGCGACGACGACGATGTCGATCCCGTCCGACAGCTGCGGGATGCCGAACGTGGCACGCGGCTGGCCGGTGAGGAAGTCGATGCCGACCAACCCGATCGCGAGACCCAGGAGCAGGGAGATGCAGCCGCGGAGCTTGGAGGTTCCGAGGACCGCGGTGACGGCGACGAGAGCGAGCAGCATGATCGCGAGGTAGGACGGCGCACCGAGGGTGACCGCGAAACTCGAGACGGCAGGGGCGAAGAGCACCAGGAGCATCGTGCCGATGGACCCGGCGACGAACGACCCGATCGCGGCGGTCGCCAGGGCCTGCGCGGCCCTGCCTGCTCTCGCCATCTTGTTGCCCTCGATCGCCGTGATCACCGAGGAGGACTCGCCCGGCGTGTTCAGCAGGATCGACGTCGTCGACCCGCCGTACATGCCGCCGTAGTAGATGCCGGCGAACATGATGAACGCGGCGCTCGGGCTGACGTTGTAGGTGACGGGAAGCAGGAGGGCGACGGTCATGGCCGGTCCGATGCCCGGGAGCACACCGACCGCCGTGCCGAGCAGGACGCCGATGCAGGCGTAGAGCAGGTTCATGGGGGTGGCCGCCTGCTCGAACCCCTGCAGCAGCCAGTTCAGATTGTCCATGTCAGAGAATTCCGTCCAGAATGCCTGCGGGCAGCGGTATTCCGAGCCCGACGTAGAACGCGTAGAAGCTGCCGAATCCGAGTACGGCCCCGATCGCGATGTTGCGCACCCAGTGCCTGCTGCCCAGAATTGTTGCGGCCCCGGCGAACAGGACGGTGCCGATGATCGCCCAGCCCAGGAAGTCGACGAGCGCGATGGTCACCACGAACAACCCGACGAGCAGACCGACTGTCTTCCAGTCGCCCGGAGAGTCCGGATCGACGTCCTCTCCGCTGTCCGCATCCCCGGTGGAGCCACGCAGGATCGCGACGGCGAATACCACCGACAACACCAGCAGTCCCCCACCGATGACGAGCGGGAACAGTCGCGGGCCCACCGGGTCCACCTTCGCGAAGCCCTCGCTGAGCGACAGCGCGTCGACGACGAGGAACACCCCGATCACGGCCAGCACCGCGCACACGACGAACTGCGCGTAGTCCCTCCGCTTCGGCGCCGTGTCCGCGGAGACGGCGGACGGTTCTGCGGGCGCGGTCATGCCAGCCCCAATTCGGCCAGCGTGGACGAGACCCGCTCGTCCTGGTCCCGGAGGAACTGCTCGAACTCCGGTCCCGTCATGAAGGCGTCACTCCAACCGTTCTTCACCAGGGCCTCCTTCCATTCCGGTGTGTCGTGCAACTTCTGAAGCGCCTCGACCATGTCGGCCTTGGCGCCGTCGGACAGCCCGGGCGGCGCCAGGACGCCCCGCCAGTTGGTGAAGGTCAGGTCCACTCCGGCCTCGGTGAGCGTCGGCGCGTCGACACCTTCGACCCGCTCGTTTCCCGACACCGCGAGGACCCGGACCTGGCCGGCCTCGATCTGGTCCACGTACTCGCCGAGGCCCGACGTGCCCGCGGTGATCTTCTTACCGAGAAGGGCAGTCAGCAGGTCGCCTCCGCCGTCGTAGGACACGTAGTTCACCGCGTTCGGGTCCACTCCCACCGCGCGTGCCGTCTCCATCGGGAACAGGTGGTCGGGGCCGCCGGGCGAGGAACCGCCGCCGATGGTGATCGACGCCGGGTCCGCACGCCAGGCCGCCACGAAGTCGTCGATGGTCTGCAGTGGCGAATCCGCGGGCACGAGAATGCCCTCCTGCTCCTCGACCATCTTGGCCAGGGCGGTGGCGTCGGAGACGCGTGCGGTGGAGCCGTTGGTGTATCCGGCGCCGACGACGCCGAGGCCCATCATCATCATGAGGTCGTCGTTGCCGGCCTCGTTCATCAGCCGGGCCATCGCCACCGTTCCACCTGCGCCGATCACGTTGAAGACCTCGACGCGGCCGGTGATGTCCTCGTCTTCCATGATCTTCACCGCGGTCCGCGCCGTGAGGTCGTAGCCGCCGCCCGGACTGTTCGGAACCATCATCCGCACCCTGTGCAGGCCCTCGTCCTCGCCGCGGGTGACCCCGCAGCCGGCCACGAGGAGGCCCACGAGCGCGAGCAGGAGCAGCGCGCGTACCCTGCTCCCGCTACCTGTTCTCGACATCGTTCCCCATTTCGCCATGAATGTGATCTTCCGCAATACTGAACCTCCGGCGTGATGCACGTCACCTATGCGAACGAAACGGAACTTAAGTTCATTGTGGTCACCACTTCATCCCCGCGTTCGTAGCCTCGCGGGCCAGGTCCTGCTCCTCCAGCTCGTCGTCGTCGCCGTCGTGCTGCTCGCGGTGGCCGCGGTGTCGGTCCACCAGTCGACCGTGGAGTTCCGCGACCTCCAGGGACAGCGCATGATCGCGGTGGCCGAGAACGTGGCGTCGACGCCGGTGGTGCGCGACCAGCTGTCGGACCGCTCGGTCGAGCGGGTGCTGGCACCGGAGGTCGATCGCGCCGTCAACCTGTCGGGCGCCACGCTCGCCGAGATCGTCGCGCCGAACGGGGCGGTCACCGTGTCGTCGGATCCGACCCGGCTCGGGGTTCCCGCGGAACTCGGGGCCAGCGACGTGATGACCGGACGCGCCTGGTCGGGCGACGTGGACGTCGACGGGCGCCGCGCCATCGTCGGGCACGTCCCGATCCTGTCCGCGACCGGGGACGTCCTTGCGGTCGTCTCCGTCAGCGACGACTACCCGTCCATATGGGACCTGCTCAGCAGCGCGGGGGCGCGCCTGCTCCTGTATCTCGGAATCGGCGCCGGTCTGGGGCTTCTCGGCTCGTGGCTGCTGTCCCGCCGGATCAAGACCCACACCCGCGGACTCGAAATCGCCGAGATCGCAAGTCTCGCCGACCATCGCGAGGCCCTGCTGCACAGCATCCGCGAGGGGGTGGTCGCGGTGAACCCCGACGGGGTGATCACCGTGCTCAACGACAGCGCCCAGGAACTGCTCGACCTCACCGGCGACGCCGTCGGCAGGCACGTCGACGACGTCGCGCTCGACCCGGCCGTCCGGCAGTACCTCCTCACCGGGGAGGACGGCCGCGACGTGGTGCTGTCGACGTCGTCGCGGATGCTCGCCTTGAGCCGCCGCGCCGCGACCAGCCAGGGCCACGAGATCGGCACCGTCACCACGATGCGCGACAGCACCGAACTGGCGTCGATGCAGAGCCAGCTGTCTTCGCACAAGAGTGTCACCGACACCCTGCGGGCGCAGACTCACGAGTTCGCCAACCAGCTGCACACGATCTCGGGGCTGACACAGCTCGGCGACTACGACGCGGTCACCGAGTTCGTCGGCACCCTCACCCGCCGTCGGGCGGAGATCAGTGATGCTGTCACGCAACGCATCTCGGATCCCGCCGTGGCCGCGCTGCTGATCGCGAAGACGTCGCTCGCCGCCGAGACCGGGGTGTCGCTGACGCTGGAACCGGACTCGCACCTGCACGCCCTCGACCCCGAACTCGCCACCGACGTGATCACCGTGCTCGGCAACCTCATCGACAACGCCGTCGACGTCTCCGAGGGCGGCCGGGACGCGCGGATCTCGATCCGGATCACCGACGACGACGGCATTCTCATCGAGGTCGCCGATTCCGGCCCCGGAGTTCCCGAGACGATGCGGGAGGAGATCTTCTCCCGCGGGGTCACCTCGAAGCCCGGCACGCCCGGCGGCCGCGGAATCGGGCTCGCCCTGGTCCGTCTCGTCAGCTCCCAGCACGGCGGGTCCGCGGCCGTCTCGGACGCACCCGGCACCGGTGGTGCCTTGTTCACCGTCCACGTGCCGCGTAGCTAGACTCTCCGATCATGACGGGACGGCGCGGCGATGTATGAGGTCCTGGTCGTCGACGACGACTTCATGGTCGCGGAGATCCACCGCCGATTCGTCGACAAGACACCGGGGTTCACCACCGTCGGGGTGGCGCGGACCGCGGCGGACGCCCTCGAATCGGTGCGCACCGGCAACCCCGACCTCGTGCTCCTGGACGTGTACCTGCCGGACATGTCCGGCCTCGACGTCCTGCAGCGACTGCGCGCCGAGGGCAACGCCGTGGGGGTCATCATGATCACCGCCGCCCGGGAAATCGACACCGTCAGCCGCGCACTGCACGGCGGCGCCTCCGACTATCTGGTCAAGCCCTTCGACTACACGCAGCTGCAGGAGAAACTCGAGAACTTCCGGCGCCGCGCCCGCGCGCTCGAATCACAGTCCGGCGCAGACCAATCCCTGATCGACTCCCTGTTCGGGGGCAAGGGCAAGAATCCGGACCCGAGCCGGCTACCGAAGGGGCTCAGCGCCGAAACCGGCCGCCTGGTGCTCGACATCCTGCGGTCGAAGGGCGAACTGTCGTCGACCGAGTGCGCCGAACTCGCCGGACTGTCCCGGGTCAGTGTCCGCCGCTACCTCGAGCACTACCTGTCCGAGGGACTGCTGGAGGTCCGGCTGGAGTACGGGGGTGCGGGCAGGCCCGTGCGCCGGTACCGGCCGGCACCCCGCTGACCACAGGCTCCGTCAGGATCGGGTGCAGGTACCGGGCAGTGCGAACGGTGTCGAGTCGCCCGCGCCGCGGCTCTCCGCGCGCTGCAACAGGTCGAGTGTGGCGGCGCCGAAGGCCGGCGAGTAGGACACCGAGTCGGTGCACCCGCCGTGGTCGAGGCCACCGACGAGGGCGACGACCCGCGGACCCGCCACCCACGGGCCACCACTCGTTCCGTCGCCGAGACCGTCGCAGACCACCGTCGGATAGCTGTCCGTCGACGTGGTCGCGGCTGTGCACGACACCGGACTGTCACCCAGCGTCGGGTAGCCGGTAACCGCCACGGTGGTCTCGGCTGCCGGGGCGGGCGCCAGTTCGAAGCCGCCACCGACCACCGATTCGACGGAGGCGGGCACGGTGGTTCCACTCGGCGCCACCCGGAGGACGGCATAGTCGTGCTGGGGGTCCTGCGACTCCAGCCAGGCGGGGTCGACGTAGATCTGGGACACCGTCCACAGTCCGAACGGGGCCACGCCGCGGTCGTATCCGGGCGCGAACGACAGGGCACCGCCGGACCCTGCGATGCAGTGCGCGGCGGTGAGCACGAGGTCGCCGTCCGTGCTGTCCAGGACCGATCCGGTGCAGACGTGGATCGGCGTCCCGGCCAGGAACAGCGGACCGACGCGTGGGTCCGGTGCGGCGGGCGCGGCGGTGGCCGGAACCCCGGCCACCCAGGCAGCCAGCAGCATGCCTACTGCGACTGCCCCCATGACGGACGTGCGGGTGGGCGTGAGCACAGGACCATCATGCTCCGCCCGGCGTGCGCGGGCGGGCGGATTTCTGCTACCTGCCGCCGGAGTCAGCCGCGTTGCGGAAGCTGCTGCAGCGCCCACTGGTTGCCGTCGGGATCGGCGAAATACACGAAGCGCCCCCATGCCAGATCCTGCACCTCGCTGACGGGCACACCGCGGGCGGACAGTTCCGCGTGGGCGGCATCGGCGTCGTCGATGACGATCTGCAACCCGTGCACCGAGCCGGGCGGGGTGTCGACCAGGCCCTCGCCGACGGCGATCGAGCAGGCCGACCCGGGCGGAGTGAGCTGGACGAACCGCACATTCTCATCCACGCGGTGATCGTGGTCGACGACGAAGCCGACCTGGTCGGCGTAGAACGCCTTGGCCCGGTCCACATCGGACACCGGCAGAATGATCAGCTCGATTTTGTAGTCCATGACCGGATGCTAGCGACGGTCTCCGGCTACCGGGCCGAAACGCTCACGCCTGCTGCGCGGCCTTCTCGGCGGCCTGCGCCTGCGCGACCTGTTGCGGGGTGAAGCGGATGAACAGCGCGGCGAATCCCGCGATGAGGGCGCAGCCGGCGCTGCCGACGAGGGCGAAGGTGTAGCCGTTGCCCAGTGCCTCGAGTTGCGCCGGATTCATGTCCGCGACCTTGCCGGAGATGCCGCCGAGCGAGAGGGTGCGCGACGTGGCCATCGCCCCGATGACGGCGAGGGCGAGGGGGCCGCCCAGGGTCTGCGCCACCTGCGCGATGGCGGCGAGCGGCCCGATCTCGGTTTCCGACACCCCGGCGATGGCGCACAGCGGGAGCGGGACCACGGCGAGTCCGACGCCGAACCCGATGCCGATGACCGGTACGAACAGGTTGGCCAGATAGGTGGCGGAACTGTCGAGGGTCGACCCGTAGAGCAGCCCGACCACCATGATCGTGGCGCCGGCGACCACGAGCCACCGCGGCTGGATCCGCACGGCGAGCTTGGACGCCACCGCGGCCGCGCTGCCGAGGCCGAACGCGAACGGGATGAACGCGAGGCCCGCCTCCAGCGGGCTGTAGCCGAGGATGTCCTGGACGAACAACGCCACGAACGCGGCGACCGTGAACATGACGGCACCGGCGAAGAAGATCGCGACGAGCGTCGCCACCCGGTTCTTGTCGTGGAACAGCGAGAACGGCAGCAGCGGGTTGTCGGCGGTCCGTTCGACGTACAGGAACGCGCCGAACAGCAGCAGCCCGGCGACGAGCGCACCGATCACGTACGGACTCCCCCAGCCGAGTTCCGGGCCCTCGGTGAGCGCGAACACCACGCCCGTCGCCGCGACCGTCGCGAGGACCGCGCCGGGAACGTCGAGGGCCAGGCGCTCGCCCGCCGTCTCCTTCAGCGCCACGAACGCGCACCCCACGATGACGACGCCGATGGGCACGTTGATGAGGAAGATCAGGCGCCACGACACCTCGGTGAGCGCGCCGCCGATGATCAGGCCCGCGATCGACCCGATGCCCGTCATGGCCGCGAAGATCGCGATGGCCTGGTTGCGCGCGGGTCCGGCCGCGAACGTCGTCGCGACCAGGGCCAGTGCCGTCGGCGAGGCCACCGCGGCGCCGACGCCCTGCAGGAACCGGGCCGCGATCAGCATGAACTCGCCCACCGCCAGACCGCACAGCAGCGAGGCGATCGTGAACAGGGCGACACCGCCGACGAACATCTTCTTCCGGCCGAACGCGTCACCGAGCCGTCCGCCCAGCAGCATGAGGCCACCGAACGCAAGCGCGTACGACGTCAGCACCCAGTTGCGGCCGCTGTCGCTCAGACCCAGGTCGGCCTGCAGCGGCGCGAGCGCCAGATTCGCGACGGTGCCGTCGAGGACCACCATCATCTGCAGCCCGCTCAGCACGACGATCGCCAGCCCCATCACGCGGGTGGCGGCGGGCGGATTCACCGTGGCTCTCGCCGCAGACTGGTTCGACGCCGGCGCGCCTTCGGGTACTCGGGATTCAGACACGGGGGTTCACGTTACCCAGCGTCCACAGAAAACCCGGCCACGGGCCCGATGACCACGATGGCGGGGGGACGGATCTGCTCTTCCTTGACCCGCGCGGCCACGGTCTGGAGATCGGCCCGCAGGGTGCGCTGCGTCCGCAGCGTGCCCTCCTGGATCACCGTGACCGGGGTGTCCACGGGACGCCCGCCGTCCATCAGGACGGTCGCGAACGCCTCGATGCGTTCGACGGCCATCAGCAACACGATCGTGCCCTTCAACCGGGCCAGCGCCGACCAGTCGACGAGGGAATCCGGGTGGTCGGGGGCGACGTGACCGCTGACGACGACGAACTCGTGGGTGACGCCCCGGTGGGTGACCGGGATGCCGGCGGCCGACGGCACCGAGATGGCGCTGGTGATCCCGGGGACGACCGTGACGGGCACACCCGCCGCGGCGCACGCCTCCAGTTCCTCGTAGCCGCGCCCGAACACGTACGGGTCGCCGCCCTTGAGCCGCACCACGAACTTGCCGGCCTTCGCGCCGTCGATGAGGGCGGCGTTGATCGCCTCCTGCGCCATCGCGCGGCCGTACGGAATCTTCGCGGCGTCGATGACCTCGACGTCCGAGCCCAGTTCGGCGAGCAGTTCGGGCGGGGCGAGGCGGTCGGCGACCACCACGTCGGCCCGGGCCAGCAGTCGACGGCCGCGCACGGTGATGAGGTCGGGGTCGCCCGGACCGCCGCCCACCAGCGCGACACCGGCTGCCGGATGGTCGGCGGTGTCGGCGACCGCACCCGATTGCAGGCCCTCGACGAGGGCAGTGCGCACGGCGGCGGACCGACGGTGGTCGCCGCCGGCCAGCACGCCGATGCTCATCCCGTCGTAGCTCGCGCTCGCCGGAGTGACGGCGGTGCCGTAGCGGGCGTTGTCGGCGCGGACGCAGAAGACACGGTTCCGCTCGGCCTCCGCGACGATCGCCGCGTTGGTGTCCGGTTCGTCCGTGCACGCGATGGCGTACCAGGCGTCGGCGAGGTCGCCGTCCCGGTACTCGCGAAGTTCCACTGTGATCTGTCCCGCAGTGGCCATTCCCTCGACGGCCGGCGTGACCGCGCGGCTGATCAGGTGGACCCGTGCACCCGATGCGATCAGGAGCCCGAGCCTGCGCTGTGCGACTGTTCCGCCACCGACCACGACCACACGACGATCGGCCAAATTGAGTCCGACCAGGTAGTTGGTCTCGTCTCCGGTGGCAGCAGTCACGCGCTCTCCCCGTTTCTCCAGAAAATCCTGCACGTCTTGTCTCGAACCTACGAAACTTTACGGGCTGCCGCGACGACGACGCCATTCGCGGACCACTTGGTCACGATCAGGGGCCCGCCGCCCGCGCCGAGCACGGCCGCCGCTTCCGCGACGCTCGGCGATCCCGTCGCCGAGTGAACCCGGTCCGACGGGTTCGCCACCTCGACGGCGGCGAGTTCCGCCGCCGCGAATCCGCGGACGGGGACACCCAACGCCGCCGCCGCATCCCGGACAGCCGGGTCCACGGACTTACGGTCGAGGGTGCACAGGCAGTCCAGAGTCCCGTCCGAATCCGGGCCCGCGGACGTCAGCACGTGCCGGACGGCGGCGAGGATGTCCGCGCTGCCCGCGGCCGCGCGGAACCCGACGCCGACGCAGAGATCACCCATGCGCGGCGAAGGTGCGGGCCGCGGCCACGAAACGGGTGATCGCCGCCGGGTGGCCCGCGGGGTGGGTGTGCAGGTACGAGGCGTGCACGCCGTCGCGCACGAAACCCTCGCGCGCAGGGTCACCGTCCCAGGGCCGCCAGCCCCAGGCCGGCGCGAAGCCGTCCGCCTCCGCCGCGGTGAGCGACGTGCGATGGAACTCGTGGCCGACCACCCGCTCACCGGCCGCGAAGAGCGTGGAGTCCGTGACCGCCACCGCCTCGCGGTACCCGAGCGTGAGACGAGACCCGAACGAGGCGTCGACCCCGACCACGGAGGCCATCGCGTGCCCGTCGAGGCTGCGGGCGAGGTAGAGCAGACCGGCGCACTCCGCATGGATCGGTGCCCCCGATGTGGCGAGTGCGCGTATCTGAGACAGGAGCGCAGAGTTTTCCGCGAGCGCGACGGCGTGCTCCTCGGGGAAACCACCGGGCAGCACCACGCCGCTCGTGCCGGTCGGCAACGCGTCGTGCAGGGGGTCGAACGTGATCACGTCCGCACCGGCGGCGTCCAGGAGTTCGCGGTGCTCGGCGTACCCGAACGTGAACGCGCGGCCCCCGGCGATCGCCACGGTCGGGCGCGGGCCGGGCGGAATCGGTCCGACCTCGTCGGCGGGGTCCCACGCCGGCCCGTCGACCGCCGAGGACGCGAGTGCGCGGATGGCGGGGAGGTCGAGGTGGCGGGCTGCCAATCGGGTCATGGCGTCGACGGCGTCCACCGCGTCGGCTCCGTGCTCCGCGGCCGGGATCAGCCCGAGATGGCGGGACGGGACCTCCAGTTCGGCCATCCGCGGCACGGCGCCGAGCACGGGGAGCCCGACGCGCTCGCACGCCTGCCGCAGCACCTGTTCGTGCCGCGGGCTGCCCACCCGGTTGAGGATCACCCCGCCGATGCGAACCCCGGAGTCGTACGTCGAGAAGCCGTGCAGGACGGCGGCCAGGCTCTGACTGTGGCCGCGAGCGTCCACCACGAGCACCACGGGGGCGCCGAGCAGCGCTGCCACCTGGGCCGTCGATCCCTCCGCCGACGGCTCGTGGGACGCGGCGTCGATCTTGCCGTCGAACAGGCCCATGACACCCTCGACGACCGCGACGTCGCACCCCGAACTCCCGTGCCGGTACAGCGGGGCGATCCGCTCCGCGCCGACCATGACCGGGTCGAGATTGCGTCCCGGACGTCCGGCCGCGAGCCCGTGGTACCCGGGGTCGATGTAGTCGGGGCCGACTTTGAACGGTGCCACCGCGTAGCCGGACTCACGCAGCGCCCCCACCAAACCGGTTGCGACGGTGGTCTTTCCACTACCCGATGCGGGGGCGGCGATGACCACCGCGGGCACAGCGGCGAGGGTGGTCACCACTCGATTCCCCGCTGGCCCTTCCGGCCCGCGTCCATCGGATGCTTGATCTTGGTCATCTCCGTCACCAGATCCGCGGCGTCGATCAGCGCCTGCGGGGCGTCGCGGCCCGTGATCACCACGTGCTGGTTGCCCGGCCGGTTCCGCAGGACCTCGACCACCTCGTCGACGTCGACCCATCCCCACTTCAGGGGGTATGTGAATTCGTCGAGCACGTAGAAGCGGTGCTCCTCGGCGCCCAGCCGGCGCGCGATCTCAGCCCACCCCTCAGCGGCCGCGGCGGCGTGGTCCTCCTCGCTGCCGTGCTTACGCGTCCACGACCAGCCCTCGCCCATCTTGTGCCACTGCACCGCCCCGCCGACACCGGTGTCGTCGTGCAGTTGGCCGAGGGCACGGAAGGCGGCTTCCTCCCCCACCTTCCACTTGGCGCTCTTGACGAACTGGAACACTCCGACGTCGAATCCCTGATTCCAGGCGCGCAGCGCCATGCCGAACGCGGCCGTCGACTTCCCCTTGCCCGGTCCGGTGTGGACCGCGAGCACGGGAGCGTTGCGCCGTTGACGCGTGGTGAGGCCGTCGTTCGGAACGTTCTCGGGAACACCCTTGGGCATGTGCCTTCTCTCTCCCTACCGAATCCGCGTCCGGGTCACGCCGCGGCGCGGACGACGCCCGCAACCTGCTGCGCGGACAATTCGCCGAGCCGGACGTAACCACCCCGCAGCCGGCGGGACAGCTCCGCGGCAAGCCCGAGCCGGACCATCCCGGTCTCGCAGTCGACGACCACCGACGCGACCGCGCTGTCCGCGAGCAGGCCCGCGGCCACCTTCGCCCGGTGCAGTGCGTCCTTGCCGCCGGTCGCCCGTCCGTCGGTCAGCGCGACGACGAGAGCGCGGCGCTGCGGGTCGCGGAGCCGTTCCCGCAGCACGACCTCGCGCGCACGCAGAAATCCTTCTGCCAGTGGCGATTTGCCACCCGTCTTCATTCCCTGCAGACGACGGACGGCGATGTCGACCGACGAGGTGGGCGGCAGGACGAGTTCCGCGGCCCGACCGCGGACCGTGATCACCGCCACCTTGTCGCGGCGCTGGTAGGCGTCGCGGAGCAGCGAGACGACGGCGCCGGTCACGGCCGACAACCGGTCACGGGCCGCCATCGACCCGGATGCGTCGACGACGAACACCACGAGATTGCCCTCGCGGCCTTCGCGGATCGCTCCGCGCAGATCGACGGAATCGAGGATCATCCGTCCGGCGGTCCGGCCGCGGGCAACCTGCTGCCCGGCTGCGGCGAAGAGCGTGCCGACCAGGTGGAGTCCGTGCCCCGACTCGGCGGTGGAGCGCACCGCGCGACCGCGCGACGAACGGGAACGGGAACGCCGCCCCGGCGCGCCCTCGCCGACCCCGGGTACCTCGAGAAGGTTGGTGGTGAACTGGGTGCCGGTCGGTCCGGCCGGGCGCTCCGGCGGCGCCGGTGCGCCGCCTCCGGGCCCGTCGGGATCGTCGGGTCCCTCCGGGTCGGTATCCGTGCCGTCCGCCGCGGGCGGTGCGCCGGGCGAAGATCCGGGTTCCTGCTCCGGCGGTTCCCCGGCACCGGACCGCGCATCCTCGTCGGCCTGCCGGAGCGCGTCGTCGAGTTGCTGTTCGTCGAGACCGGGTTCGTCGAACGGATCCCGGCGGCGACGGTGCGGCAGGGTCAGTTCAGCGGCCACCCGCACGTCCTCCGCCTCGACGGCCCCGGCGCCCCGCCATGCGGCGTGCGCGGTCGCGGTGCGGGCGAGGACGAGATCGGCGCGCATGCCGTCCACGTCGAACGACGCACAGAGAGAAGCGATTCGGCGCAACTCGACGTCGTCGAGCACGACGGAGTCGAGCCGGTCGCGGGCCTCGAGGATGGCGGCGGCGAGGGCGGCGTCCTGCGCGGCGTAGCGCTCGACGAACCCTGCGGGATCACGCTCGAAGTCCAGCCGCCGCCGGACCACCTCCATGCGCACGTCCACCTCCCGCGACGCCGCGACGTCGACGGCCAGCCCGAACCGGTCGAGAAGCTGCGGCCGGAGCTCGCCCTCCTCCGGATTCATCGTGCCGACCATGACGAACCGGGCGGCGTGCGAATGCGAGATGCCGTCCCGTTCGACGTGGACGCGGCCCATCGCCGCGGCGTCGAGGAGCACGTCGACCAGATGGTCGTGCAGGAGGTTGACCTCGTCGACGTAGAGCACACCCTGATGAGCAGCCGACAGCAGTCCGGGTTGGAACGCGCGCTCACCGTCGCGCAGCACCTTCTCGAGATCGAGGGAACCGACGACGCGGTCTTCCGTGGCTCCGACCGGCAGTTCGATCAGCCGCGCCGGGCGGGTGCCGTTCTCGTCCTGTACCGCAGGCAGCAGGGCGGTGAGAGCGCGAACGACCGTCGACTTGGCCGTACCCTTCTCACCGCGGACGAGGACGCCGCCGATACCGGGATGGACCGCGCAGAGGACGAGGGCCAGCCGCAACCGGTCCTGACCGACCACCGCACTGAACGGAAATCCCCACGAAAAGTCGGGTCGAACCTGATCCACTTCACGATCCGTACGCACGCTGCATCCCTTCACGTCCCGGTTTCCTCGCCGAGAGCTTTGGCCGGTACGAACGCCGCGGCAATCTGGCTGGGAGACCGGATCGGCAACCAGGGTGGTGGCAGCCGGTCAGAGATCCGTCACAGTGGCGGGACCGCGCCTGATTCGAACAGGACTTCCCCGCGGACATTCACCTGACGACCCTAGTCGGCGCTCACTGCCCGGCGCTCGACGGGGCCGCCTCCGCCACCTCCGACGCCGCGGCACCGCCGCCGGCATCATGGGCGGCACCGCCGCCGGCATCATGGGCGGCACCGCCGCCGGCATCATGGGCGGCACCGCCGCCGCGCCGCATCGGGACGTGCGGGATGCCGTCCTCGACGAACTCTTCGCCGTCCGGCCGGAAACCGTGCTTGGCGTACATGTCCACCAGGTACGTCTGCGCGTTGATCCGGCACGGCGCGTCACCGACCTCGGCGAGCGCGGCGCGCAGCAGACGCGTCGTGTGCCCCTGACCGCGCGCCGGCCGCGCCGTGCACAGCCGGCCGATGCGGAACGACTTGTTGCCGTCGGCGTGCTCCTCGAGGAGGCGGAGCGTGCAGACCACCTGCCCGTCCTGCTCCAACCAGAAGTGGCGCGTCTCGGCCAGCAGGTCCCGGCCGTCGAGTTCCGGGTACGGGCACGCCTGCTCGACGACGAAGACCTCTACGCGGAGCTGGAGCAACTCGTAGAGCGTCTTGTTGTCGAGATCGAGTGCCCACGAACGCTTGAGTGCTGCAGTTGCCGTCATGACAGGCAACTATCGCACAGCACCCGTGAGTGCGCGCGCCCGTGGACCCGGGCCGAGCGGTCCGTCAGACCGCGACCGACGCGTCCTCGACCTTGCTGGTGTCGAGCTGGAGCACCTTCGACGTCCAGTCCCACACCTGCGAGAACAGGCCGGTGTCGTCGGAGAGCTTGACGCCGAGCGAGGGCACCATTTCCTGGAGCTTCGGCTTCCACGACTCGTACTGCGTCGGGAAGCAGCGCTGCAGCACGTCGAGCATGGCGGGCACCGCGGTGGACGCACCCGGCGACGCGCCGAGGAGGCCTGCGATGCTGCCGTCGCCGGCGTTGACGACGGCGGTGCCGAATTCGAGGACGCCGCCCTTGCCCTTGGCGCGGCGGATGACCTGGACGCGCTGGCCCGCGGTGATCAGCTCCCAGTCCTTGCCGAGCGCCTTCGGGACGAACTCCCGGAGGGTGTCGATGCGGCCGGCCTCGGACATCGCGAGCTCACTGATCAGGTACTTGACGAGACCCAGTTCGCTGACGCCGACGCCGAGCATCGACAGCAGGTTGTTCGGCTTGACCGAGCTGGGCAGGTCGGTGACCCGGCCCTGCTTGAGGAACTTGGGCGACCAGCCGGCGTACGGACCGAACAGCAGTCCGGGCTTGCTGCCGATCACGCGGGTGTCGAGGTGCGGCACCGACATGGGGGGCGCGCCGACAGCGGCCTTGCCGTAGACCTTGGCGCGGTGCTGGTCGATGAGCTCCGGGTTCGTGCAGCGCAGGAACGCGCCGCTGACGGGGAACCCGCCGAATCCCTTGGCCTCCGCGATCCCGGACTTCTGCAGCAGGTGCAGTGCACCGCCGCCGGCGCCGACGAACACGAACTTGGCGCGCACGACCTTCTTGGCACCGTTGCGGCGGTTGGTGACCTTGACCACCCAGCTGCCGTCGGACTGCTTGGTGAGGTCGGTGACCTCGTGCCCGAAGTGGACGACGCCGCCGGACGCGCCGACGTAGCCGAGGAGCTGCTTGGTGAGGGCGCCGAAGTCGACGTCGGTGCCGTCCTGGGTCCAGTTGAGGGCGATCGGATCGCTGAAGTCGCGGCCCTTCGCCATCAACGGCAGCCGGCGGGTGAACTCGTCGGGGGCGTCGATGTACTCCATGCCCGCGAACAGGGGGTGACCGGCGAGGGCGTCGTAGCGGGCCCGCAGGTACTTCGCGTTGGCCTCGCCGTGCACGAAGCTCACGTGCGGGATGGGGTTGATGAACTCCTTGGGCTGCGTCAGCACACCGCTCTCGACGCCGTGCGCCCAGAACTGCCGCGACACCTGGAACTGTTCGTTCACGTTGACGGCCTTCGTGATGTCCACGGTGCCGTCGGCGTTCTGCGGGGTGTAATTGAGCTCACACAGTGCGGAGTGGCCGGTGCCCGCGTTGTTCCACGGGTCGCTGCTCTCGGCGGCTACTGCGTCGAGCCGCTCGAATGTGGTGATCGACCAATCGGGCTGCACCTGACGCAGGATCGCTCCCAGCGTCGCGCTCATGATGCCCGCGCCAACCAGCACTACATCCGTTTTCGTCTCTACCGCATTCTGATCTGACACTGGAGTATCGACTTCCTTGTCCATAGCCGTACGCGCATACGCCTGCCGTGTTCGCCGGATAGGTTACCCGCGCGTATGAGCGAAAATCACCTGCCCCAATTGTGCGCCTCCCCGCACCCCCGAAACGCACATTAGATTGTGATCTGTGACTACTTGGGTTCCCGACGTTCTCGGCGACGGTTATCAACAGCTGACCATCCCTCTCGGCACCGACCCCGACGGCGAGGGCGAGGTGAAGGCGACGCTGATCCGCTACCAGCCCCCGCAGGAGACGAAGAAGACCGGCCGCGCCGTGCTCTACGTCCACGGATTCACCGATTACTTCTTCCAGAAACACCTGGCCGAGCACTTCGCCGAACAGGGTTACGCGTTCTTCGCACTCGATCTGCGCAAGTGCGGGCGCTCGCTCGAACCGGGGCAGACGCCGCACTTCGTCTCCGACCTGAGCCTGTACGACGCCGAACTGGACGAGGCGTTGCGCCAGGTCCGGGAACAGACCGCCGACGGCGAGGTCCTGCTCGTCGCGCATTCGACGGGCGGCCTGGTGCTGCCGCTGTGGCTGCACCGCCTGCAGCGCAAGACGGGCGGCACCGCAGCCCTCGGCATCAGCGGAGTCATCCTCAACAGCCCGTGGTTCGACCTGCAGGGTCCGTCGTACCTGCGGAACGTCGGGACGGTGGCTGTCGACGCGGTCGGGCGGGTCAAGCGCAAGTCGATCATCCCGAAGACCGGGCTCGACACGTACGGCGTGAGCCTGCATGTCGAGGGCAACGGCATCTGGAACTACAACCTCGACTGGAAGCCGCTGAGCGGTTTCCCCGTGACATTCGGGTGGCTGCGCGCGGTGCGCCGCGGGCACGCGCAGTTGCACCGGGGACTCGACATCGGGGTTCCCGCCCTGGTCTTGCGTTCCAAGGCGTCGTACTTCGCGCCGCGGTACGACCCCCGGGTCGACACCGCGGACGCCGTCCTCGACGTCCGGCAGATCGCACGCTGGGCGGGGTGTCTCGGCGACCGCACCACGATCGTGCCGATCGCGGGCGCCCGGCACGACGTGTTCCTGTCCGCCGACCAGCCCCGCGCCGAGGCGTTCGCCGAGGTGGACCTGTGGCTCGAGTGGCTGCACGGCCACAACGCGGCGGAGGCGAACCGGTGACACATTTCGATCTGGCGATCATCGGTTCGGGGTCCGGCAACTCGCTGCCCGACGAACGGTTCGCGGACAGGAAGATCGCGATCCTGGAGGAGGGCACATACGGCGGGACGTGCCTGAACGTGGGCTGCATCCCGACGAAGATGTTCGTGTACGCCGCGGAGGTGGCCCGCACGGTCACCGGTTCCGCCAAGTACGGCGTCGACGCCCAACTCGAGGGTGTGCGCTGGCCCGACATCGTCAAACGGGTCTTCGGCCGCATCGACCCGATCTCGGCCGGCGGGGAACGCTACCGCGCCGAGGACAGCCCGAACACGACGCTGTTCCGCGGGCACGCGACGTTCACAGGCCCGCGAACCCTCGACACCGGGACCGGGGAGGTGATCACGGCCGACCAGGTGGTCGTCGCCGCGGGATCGCGGCCGATCATTCCCGACGTCGTCCGGGAGTCGGGCGTGCCGTTCTACACGAACAACGACATCATGCGGCTGCCGGAACTGCCCCAGCGGATGGTGATCATCGGCGCGGGATTCATCGCCGCCGAGTTCGCGCACGTGTTCTCCGCGCTGGGCACCCGGGTGTCGCTGATCGCGCGCAGCACACGCTTGCTGCGCCACCTCGACGAGGACATATCCCGCCGATTCACGGATCTCGCCGAGCAGAAGTGGGACGTGCACCGCGGGCACGCCGTGACGGCCGTGCGCCGGGACGGTGACGGCGTCGCCGTCGAACTCGCGGACGGCACCGTCGTCTCGGGCGACGTTCTCCTGGTGGCCACCGGACGGCAGTCGAACGGCGACGCCGTCGGGGCCGCCGCCGGCGGCATCGATCTCGACGACGAGGGACGCGTCGTGGTCGACGACTTCCAACGGACCAGTGCCGAAGGCGTTTACGCGCTCGGCGACGTCTCCTCGCCGTACCAGCTCAAGCACGTCGCCAACCACGAGGCCCGGGTCGTTCAGCACAATCTGCTGCAGGACGCGTGGAAGGACACGTCGGGGCTGCGCGCCTCGGACCACCGGTTCGTTCCCGCCGCCGTGTTCACCGACCCGCAGATCGCGCACGTCGGGCTGACCGAGGCCGAGGCCCGGGAGGCCGGCTGGGACGTCACGGTGAAGGTACAGGCGTACGGCGACGTCGCGTACGGGTGGGCGATGGAGGACGACGAGGGTCTCTGCAAGGTCGTCACGGAACGGGGCACCGGGCGTCTGCTGGGGGCACACGTGATCGGCGCCCAGGCGCCGACGGTGATCCAGCCGCTGATCCAGGCGATGAGCTTCGGGTTGACGGCGCAGCAGATGGCGCGGGGACAGTACTGGATCCACCCGGCGATGCCCGAGGTGGTCGAGAACGCTCTCCTCGGCCTCGACCTGCCGTTCGAGTGACGATCGCCAAATCCGTCGCGCTGTTCGCCGTCGCGGCGCTGTTCGAGATCGGCGGCGCGTGGCTGGTGTGGCAGGGCGTCCGCGAACACCGGGGCTGGATCTGGATCGGCGCCGGTGTCGCGGCGCTCGGAGCGTACGGGTTCGTCGCGACGATGCAGCCGGACGCCAACTTCGGCCGCATCCTCGCCGCCTACGGCGGGGTATTCGTCGCGGGCTCGCTGATCTGGGGCATGGTGGCCGACGGTTTCCGCCCGGACCGCTGGGATGTCTCGGGCGCCCTCATCTGCCTGCTGGGCATGGCCGTCATCATGTACGCCCCACGCTGAGCCCGGCCGGGCTCGGCGTGGGGCCGCAGGTCTACCAGGGGCTGGTGCGGAGCACGATCTCGGTGGCCAGCTCCGCGGCCGCGGCCGCGGGGACGTTGCTGACGCCGTCGAGTTGGACGACGCGGAAGTCGGAGTAGACGAAGCGTCCGCTGGCATCCGCCTCGGGGCGCCGGTCGGGGTCCCCGACCATCACGGTCGTGGGGAGTTCGACCGCCGGACAGTCGGATCCGCGCACCGCACCCGCAGCGTCGGGCGCCGCCGGATGCCCCCGGTCGGCGACGACGAGGCTCGCGAAGCGCCCAAACTGGCGCGCCGCCAGCGACCAGGCCAGTTCGGCCCCTTCCCGGCTGCCGACGAGGTTGACCCATCCGACCTTCAGCTCGTCGAGCAGGCCCATGACCGCCGCTTCGTCGAGACCGGCGATGTCCTCGGGCACGATCGTGCGCAGGTCCGAATTGTGCAGGCGCTCGCAGACGCCGTCGTAGACATCCGGCCCGTCGCCGGCCCCCGGTAGCAGCAGAACGGTGTGTTTGCTCTCCGGTCCGTCGATCCGGACCGTGCAATTTCCATTTCCCACCGCCACGTGCGTCAGTTCCATGGGCTAAAAACTACGCGATCGGGGACCTCTTGCGCTCGAACCGCCCTAGTTCTCTGGTTCCTTACATGAGTAATGAACCGATCAACCGACGAGGCGGGCGTCGATGATCGACTCGGCAGACCGCTGTTCCGGCAAATCGCGGAACTCATCGAGAACTCGATCATCGACGGAACCCTTCCCGAGGAAGGCCAGGTGCCGTCCATCAACGAACTCGCCGCATTCCACCGGATCAACCGGCGACCGCAGCCAGGGCCTGAATCAGCTCGCCGCCGACGGGATCCTCTACAAAAAGCGGGGAATCGGGATGTTCGTCACCTCCGGCGCCCGGAACGCGCTGCGCTTCAGGCGACGCGAGCGGTTCGCGCAACAGTTCATCGATCCGCTCGTCACCGAGGCGGACAAACTCGGCGTCAGCATCGCCGAACTCGAGACCATGCTCGACCAACGGGAGGGAGCACGATGATCGGCACGGTATCCGACACGACGACCATCGCCTCGGCGCGGGGCCTCGGCAAGCGATTCGGCGACGTCACCGCACTCGACGATATCGATTTCTCGTTGCAGGAGAACAAGATCTACGGCCTCCTCGGCCGCAGCGGCGCAGGCAAGACCACGCTCATGCAGATCCTCACCGGCCAGGAGTTCCCGACCTCGGGCGCGGTCGAGGTCTTCGGACAGGCGCCGCACGAGAATGCTCGGGTGCTCACCGACGTCTGCTACGTCAAGGAGAGCCAGAAGTACCCGGACGACTTCAAAGTCCGGCACGCCCTCGCGAGCGCACGGCACCTCTTCTACGACAGGTTGCTCGCCGACTACGCCCAACACCCGCGCACGGTGGTGCTGTCCACGCATCTCATCGACGAGGTCAGCGACCTGATCGAACACGTGATCCTGATCGACAAGGGGCGGATCGTCCTCGACGAGGACGCCGGCGCACTCCGCGAGGGCGCCGTCGTCGTCTCCGGTCTGGCGCCACTGGTGGCCGCCTTCACCTCGAACAAGACCGTGCTGCACCGGGAATCGCTCGGCAGTCACGAACGGGCGACGGTGCAGACCACGCTGTCGGACGCCGAACGGGACCGGGCGGTGGACGAGGGCCTGTGCTCGTCGGATCGTTCACGATCGGTGCGGCCATCTTCGCGATGGTCGGCGACACCGGCAGCGACATCAATTTCAGCGGCGGCGTCTTCTCCCTGTTCGGGTTCGCCCTCGCGTTCTACCTGCAGGCCATGACGCAGACGTTCCCGTTCGCACTGGGGACGAGCGTCACCCGGCGCGACTACTTCGCGGCCACCCTGCTGGTCGCCGCCGTCCAGGTTCTCGTGTTCGGGATACTGCTCTACGGCCTGTCGCTGACCGCGGCGTCGGGACTGTTCCTGGGCGCACTGCATCACCGGTGGCGGGTGGTGGGCCTGTTCACGCTCGGCGTCGGCACTCTCCTCGCCGCAGGCGGCGCCGCATTCGTGATCACGTGGCAGAAGTGGTGGCCGGACATCGGCCACTGGTTCGCCGATGCGCCCCGATCGGTGCCGATGGTGTGGCTGCCCGCGCTGGCCGCCGCGGCGGGGCATCCTCGCCGCGGGTGGACGGTCGTCCGCCGCGCGACGGCCTAGCGCAGCAGGGTCGACGCGATGGCAGGCAGCCCGGTAGGGGCGCCCGCCCCGAGCAGCGCCTCGAGGGCGTGCAGATCGAGATTCTGCTCCACCAGGTCCGCCAGCAGATCGAGTTGAGCGGTCCGGATCGAAGCGACGTCCGTGTCCGGGGCGGTGACGAAGCCGGTTCTCCCCGCGTGCTCGGCCACGTCGTCCAGCAGAAGCCGGCGGAACCGGTCGGTCTCGAGCAGACCGTGCCAGTGCGTGCCGTACACGGCGCCGCGGATACTGCCCTCCGCGGCGCCGCTGCTCGCGTGGAGCAGCGGCGGATCGCCGTTGCGGCTCACCCGCCCATGATGGATCTCGTACCCGGACACCGGAACTCCGTGGGCGTCGCCGCGGACCTGCGCGAGCACCTTGTCCGGGGCGAACTCCACCTCGAGGTCGAGCAGTCCCAGCCCGGGTACCGCACCCCGGCCGGATTCGACGTCGTCGACGATGACGGACCCGAGCATCTGGTAGCCGCCGCACACGCCGAGAACCGGGCCGCCGCGTTTCGCATGCACGGCGATCGCGTCCGCGATGCCGGTGCGGCGCAACCACTCCAGATCCGACACGGTCGACTTGCTGCCGGGCAGCACGATCAGGTCGGCGTCCTCGAGCCGCGACGGATCGCCGACCCAGCGCACCGACACGCCCGGTTCGCACGCGAGCGCCTCGACGTCCGTCGAATTGGAGATGCGGGGCAGGCGGATCGCGGCCACGCGTAGCCAGTCGTCGCCGACCGGTGGTGCCGGACGTCCGACCGGGGCGTCCCCCACCACACCCAGCGAATCCTCCGCGTCGAGCCACAGGTCCTCGGCGAAGGGAATCACCCCGAGCGTCGGGCGACCCGTCATCGCCGTCAACTGCTCCAGACCCGGCGCCAGCAACGACACGTCGCCGCGGAACTTGTTGATCACGAAACCCGCGATCAACGCCTGGTCCTCCGGCGCGAGGACCGCCACCGTGCCGAACAGGTGAGCCAGCACCCCCCCGCGGTCGATGTCGCCGACGACGAGCACCGGGAGGTCCGCCGCGCGGGCGAGCCCCATGTTCGCGAGGTCCGTGGCCCGCAGGTTGATCTCGGCGGGAGACCCCGCGCCCTCACACAGCACGACGTCGTATTCGGCGCGCAGCGATTCCAGTTCCTCGGCCACGACCGCGCGCAGGTGCTGCCGGTGCTCGATGTAGTCGCGGGCCCCGACGGACGTGACGGCGCGCCCCCGTACCACCAGTTGTGACGTGCGGTCGCTGCCCGGTTTCAGCAGCACCGGGTTGAAGCGGACGCTCGGCTCGAGTCCGCAGGCCGCGGCCTGCAGGGCCTGCGCCCGGCCGATCTCGCCGCCGTCCAGCGTGACGACGGAGTTGTTCGACATGTTCTGCGCCTTGAACGGCGCCACCCGGACACCCCGCCGCGCCAGCATCCGGCACAGTCCGGCCACGAGCACACTCTTGCCCGCGTCGGACGTGGTGCCGGCAACGAGCAGGGCGCCCCTCCACCGGCTCTCGATCAAGGCAGGGTGAGGATCTCGTTGCCGGTCTCGGTGACCACGATGGTGTGCTCGAACTGGGCCGTCCACTTGCGATCCTTGGTGACCACGGTCCAGTCGTCGTCCCACATGTCCCAGCCGATGTCACCGAGGTTGATCATCGGTTCGATCGTGAACACCATGCCGGGTTCGATGACCGTGTCCACGGAAGGCTCGTCGTAGTGGAGGATGACGAGGCCGTTGTGGAACGTGGTGCCGATGCCGTGTCCGGTGAAGTCGCGGACCACGCCGTATCCGAAGCGGTGCGCGTACGACTCGATGACACGGCCGACCACGTTGAGCGCCCGGCCCGGCTTGACGGCCTTGATGGCGCGCATCGTCGCCTCGTGGGTCCGCTCCACCAGCAACCGGTTCTCCTCGGCGACGTCGCCCGCGAGGAACGTGGCGTTGGTGTCTCCGTGCACGCCGCCGATGTAGGCGGTGACGTCGATGTTGACGATGTCACCGTCCTGGATCACCGTCGAGTCGGGGATGCCGTGGCAGATCACCTCGTTCAGCGAGGTGCAGCACGACTTGGGGAATCCCTTGTAGCCGAGCGTCGACGGATAGGCGCCGTGATCGATCATGTACTCGTGCGCAATGCGGTCGAGTTCGTCGGTGGTGACGCCCGGCGCCACCGCCTTACCGGCCTCCTGCAGGGCCTGCGCGGCGATCTTGCTCGCCACCCGCATGGCCTCGATGGTCTCCGGGGTCTGGACCCACGGCTCGTTGCCTTCCTTGGCCGTGGGCTTCCACGCGTACTCGGGACGCTCGATTCCCGCCGGTACGGCGAGGACGGGAGACACGGTTCCGGGGCTCAGTGCTGTGCGGACAGACATGGGTACCAGGTTAGACCCGCACCTGGCCGGGGCGCCTCGGGACCCGCCGCGCGGGTTCTCAGTCCCGCAGGGTCGTGAGGAATGCGATCCGGTCGCCGCGGTAGAGAGAACGCACCCGTTCGATCGGAACACCCGCAGTGTCGAGCGAGAGCCGGTGGAGCAGCAGCATCGGCATGGCGGTGGTCGAGTCGAGCAGCGCGGCCTCCCGCGGGGAGGCCAGCACGGTCTCGATCCGCTCGGTGGCGGACGCGAACACCACTCCCGTCTCGCGGATCGCCGCGTACAGCGAGGTGCCCGGGTCGAATGCGCGCGCCATCTCCCCGAAGCGGCCTGCGGGCAGATGGGTGCTCTCGAGCCCGATCTTCTCGTTGTCCGCGAGCAGGACCCGTTCGAGGTGGATCACCGGCGCGCCGATCGCGAGACCGAGCGCCTCGGCGAGGTCGGCGTCGGCGCCGAGTTCCTCGAACGTGACCAGTTCACGCCCGGGCACCCGCCCCTGGCTGACGGCACCCTCGGTGTAGGACCGCAGCGACAGCGGCTGCACGAGCTTGGGGCTGGCGACGACGGTGCCGCGGCCTCGACGCTCGACGCGTCCCTCGACCAGCAACTCGTGGATGGCCTGCCGCACCGTCTCGCGGGACACCGTGAACCGCAGGGCCAGTTCCCGCTCCGCGGGCACCGCGTCCCCCACCTCGAGTTCGGCGAGGATGGACTCGAGTTCGGTGCGGACGCGGTAGTACTTGGGGACGTTCGGCGTCCGGGTCATCGCGTGACGGTGCCGATCGGCACGGACTCACCGGACGCGTCGCCGTCGTCGTTCATGCGGCCGAGCGTACCCGAAAAATGGTCTATACCAATTGTTCACCTGGCGTTCCCCCAACGGTGGCCCAATGGTCTAGACCAAACGGCAGGCTCCTCGGCACCGACCCCCTCATCGTTAGGAATTCGCCATGCGTCTTCGCCCACGGATCGCCGCCGCCGCCCTGGCCGCGACCGTCCTCACCCTCGGAACCGCTTGCGGCGGAACCGGTACCGCCGCGAACTCGGGCACCGACACCGTCACCGTGTACAGCGCCGACGGACTCTCCGGGTGGTACCAGTCGCGTTTCGACGCCTTCACCGAACGGACCGGGATCGCGGTGAACCTCGTCGAAGCCGGATCCGGCGAAGTCGTCTCCCGCCTCGACAAGGAACAGTCGAACCCGCAGGCCGACGTCGTCGTCACGCTCCCGCCGTTCATCCAGAAGGCGGACGCCCAGGGACTGCTCGTCCCCAGCGGCGTCGACACCTCCGCCGTCCCCGCTGCCGAGACCGACCCGGCCGGCCGCTTCGTTCCCGTCGTCGGGAACTACCTGTCCTTCATCGCCAACCCTGCGGCGTCGCCCGCTCCCCGCACCTGGGACGACCTGCTGTCCGACCGGCTCGAGGGCAGGATCCAGTACTCCACCCCCGGTCAGGCCGGCGACGGCACCGCGGTGCTGCTGCTCCTGCAGCACCTGATAGGCAAGGACGGCGCGCTCGACTACCTCGCGAAGCTCCAGGCCAACAACGTGGGACCGTCGTCCTCGACGGGCAAGCTGCAGTCGAAGGTCAGCAACGGCGAACTGCTCGTGGCCAACGGCGACGTCCAGATGAACCTCACCTCCATCGCCGACGACGGCTCGACATTCGACCTCTTCTTCCCCGCCGCCGCCGACGGCACCCGCACCACCGTCGCCCTGCCGTACGTGATGGGCCTGGCGAAGGGCGCGCCGCGCAGCGAGCAGGGCAGGCAGTTGATGGAGTTCCTGCTGTCCGAGGAGTCACAGAAGACGGTCGCCGACGAGGCGCGCGGCGTGTCGGTCCGCGAGGACGTGCGCGCCGCCGCGAGCGACAGCGCCCCGGCGCGCGCCCTGCAGGGCGTCCAGGTGTGGTCGCCGAACTGGAACGACGTACTCACCGAACTCGATTCGGACGTCGCCGCGTACCAGAAGGCCACCGGGAGCTGATCGTGTCGGGAATTCCCACCGGGCGGACGCACCCGTCCCACACCCCCGCGGTCCGCGGGGCCACCGAGTACTCCGCACCCGTCATTACGTTCGACCGGGTCACCGTCGCCTACGGACGCGGCAGGGGTGTCACCCACGCCCTCGTCGACTTCACCCTCCGCGTCGCCCGCGGTGAAACCGTGGCCCTCCTCGGACCGAGCGGTTCCGGAAAGTCGACCGCGCTGAAGGCCCTCGCCGGATTCGTCCGTCCCACTTCGGGTTCGGTGCGGCTCGGATCACGCGACGTCACCGGGCTTCCGCCTGCGAAACGGGGAATCGGTGTCGTCGTGCAGTCCTACGCGCTGTTCCCGCACATGAAGGTCGCCGACAACGTCGCGTTCGGGCTCCGCGCCCGGCGGGTACCGCGCGCGGAGATCGGCGCGCGAGTGACCGAGGCCCTCGAGATGGTCGGCATGGCCGCCTACGGCAAGCGCCTGCCCCGCGAACTGTCCGGCGGACAGCAGCAGCGGATCGCGATCGCCCGGGCTCTGGCGATCCGGCCCGCGGTCCTGCTGCTCGACGAACCACTCGCCGCCCTCGACGCGCAGTTGCGCGAGACCATGCTCGGCGAGCTCACCCGGTTGCGGGCGGCCCTGCCCGACACGGCGATGCTCTACGTCACCCACGACCAGGGCGAGGCGCTGGCGCTGGCCGACCGGATCGCCGTCATGCGCAACTCCCGGCTCGCGGACGTCGACACCGCCGAGAACCTGTGGAAGCGGCCGCCCAGCAGTTTCACCGCGGAATTCCTCGGCGGCGCCAACCTGTTGCCGTGCACCGTCACCCGGGTGATCGGAACGTCGGCGCGCGTGTCCATCGGCGGCGTCCCCGTCACCGCGACGGCCCCGCAACCCGACATCGGGCACGTCGCGTGGGAGTCGGACCTGCCCGCATTCTTGTGCGTCCGCCCGCACGCGGTCACGCTGACGGCGCCCGGCGCGAAGGGATCGTTCGCGGCGCGGATCGTCTCGACGGTGTGGCGCGGGTCGACCACACGGATCACCCTCACCGTCGACGAACTCGAGGGCGTGCAGGTGGACGCGGACGTCGCCGGTCACGACCAGCGCACACCGGGCGCCGTCGTCGGCGTCCAGTTCCCCTCCGACGGCAGCGTCCTGGTGCCGGCGGCATGACCGCGACACTCGAACGTCCGCCCACCGAGGCGGCCCCGCCCCGTCCCGAACCGGTCCGGTGGCGCGCCATCGCCTGGACACTCCCACCCCTGCTGCTCGTCCTCGGATTCGCCGTCTACCCGATGGCGCGGGTGCTCACCGAATCCCTCGACTCCGGCACCGGTTCCGGTCTGGACACCTGGTCCGGCGTCCTCGGCTCGGAACTGTTCCGCACGGCGCTGTGGCGGACGGTGCAGATCGCCGCCCTCTCGACGCTCGGCTGCCTGGTCCTGGGTACATTCCTCGCGCTGGTCCTGGCGTTCGTCCCGTTCGCGGGATCGACCGTCGTGGGCCGGCTGATCGACGCGGTGCTGTCGCTGCCGTCGTTCCTGATCACCCTCGCGTTCACCTTCCTCTACGGCACCGCCGGGGCGGTCAACGCACTGATCACGCGGATCACCGGCGACGCCGACGGGCCGCTGAACTTCGTCGGCACCCCACTCGGGGTGATCGCCGCCGAGATCACGTTCTTCACCCCGTTCGTCGTCCGCCCCCTGCTCGCCGCGTTCACCCAGATCCCCCGCGAACAACTCGACGTCGCCGCCAGTCTCGGGGCGTCGCCGCTGCGGGTGCTGCGGACCGTCGTGATGCCGGAGGCCTGGCCCGCGCTGCTGGCCGGTGGCTCGCTGGTGCTGCTGCTCACCCTCAACGAGTTCGGCATCGTCCTGTTCACGGGCGCCAAGGACGTGGTGACACTGCCCGTCCTGATCTACACACGCGGCATCGTCACATTCGACCTGCCCGGCGCGGCCGTGATCGCCACGGTCCAGGTGGCGTTGTCGCTGGCCCTGTACTGCACGTACCGAATTCTGTTCGCGACACTGACGGGAGGCAGCCGTGCTGCTGTGGACGACAAGAGCTAGGGCGCTGGCCCTGAGCCTGTTCGGCCTCGTGGTGACCGTCGTCTTCGCAGCACCGATCGCCACCGTGGTCGCCGCGGGCCTCGCCGGATCCTGGACGGGTCCACTGCCCTCGGACCTCGGTGGCCGGAACTTGGCGGTGGCACTGTCCGACGAGAATCTCGCCGGCCTCACCGTCAGCCTGCAGACGGCGTTCATCGCGGGTGCACTGGCACTCGCGGTCGGGACGTGGGCGGCACTGGCGGCGCGGGAGGCGCCGGCGTGGTTGCGCCGCGTCACCGACGCCGTCTTCCACCTGCCGATCGCGATCCCGTCCGTCGCGATCGGTCTCGGTCTGCTGATCGCGTTCAACTCGCGGCCGCTGCTGCTCGGCGGAACCAAGTGGATCGTGATCCTGGCGCACACCATCCTCGTGCTGGCGTTCACGTTCAGCGCCGTCTCGGCGGCACTGGACCGGCTCGATCCCGCGTACCGGCAGGCCGCCGAATCCCTCGGCGCCGGCCCCGCCCGCGTCCTGCTGCGGATCACTCTGCCGCTGCTGCTCCCGGCCCTCGGTGCCGCGGCCGGCCTGTCGATCGCACTGTCGATGGGCGAACTGGGCGCGACCGTGATGGTGTACCCGGCGACCTGGAAGACGTTGCCGGTGAGCATCTTCGGTCTCACCGACCGCGGCCGGGTGTTCCTCGCCGCGGCCGACACCACCCTGCTCCTGACGGTCACCCTGCTCGCCCTGCTGGTCGTCGGCCGCCTCCGCAGGCGCTGACGCACCCGTGCGTGGTTAACGAGTCCTGACACTCCTCAACCGCGCACGGGCGGCGGAGCCGCCTACTTCTGGCGGAGCAGGTACCGCTGCACCTTGCCGCTGGGGGTCTTCGGCAGGCTCGGGACGAAGTGCACGGTGCGCGGGTAGGCGTGCGCGGCGAACTTCTTCTTCACCAGCGTCTGCAGTTCGACCTCCAGTTCGCCGGTCCCGTCGATGCCGTCGCGCAGGACGACGAACGCCTCGAGCACCTCACCGCGCAGTTCGTCGGGCATCCCGACGACCGCGGCCTCGACGACGTGGTCGTGCATGACGAGCACGCTCTCGACGTCGAACGGCCCGATCCGGTAGCCGGCCATGATGATCACGTCGTCGTCGCGGGCGGAGAAGAAGTAGAAGCCGTCCTCGTCGGTCTGGCCGGCGTCGCCGGTGAGGTACCAGCGCCCGTCGGCGGTGAACCGCTGCGCGGTCTTCTCCGGTGCGTCTACGTAGCCGGTGAACCACATCAGCGGGCTGCCCAGGGTGTCGATGGCGACCCGCCCCGGGGTGCGCGGCGGGGCGACGGCGTCGGAATCGTCCTCGAGGACGGCACACGCCCACCCCGGCAAGGGTTTGCCCATGGAGCCCTCGCGCACCTCGTCCCGCAGCCCGTCGGCCCAGGCGTTGGCGATGAACATGCCGTGTTCGGTCTGGCCGTAGTGGTCGCGGACGAACACGTTCAGGTTGGCCTCGGCCCACGAGATCACGTCGGGGGTGAGGGGTTCACCCGCCGACGACGCGCGCCGCAGTTTCACCGTCTCGGGGATCGGAGTGGGATCGGCCCGCAAGCTGCGGTAGACCGTGGGCGCGGCAGCGAAGTTGGTGACGCCGAACCGCTCCATCACCTGCCAGGTGAGGGGTGCGGAGAACCCGGCGTGCAGCAGGATGCTGCGTGTGCCCGCGGCAAGGGGCCCGAGCAGCGCGTAGTACAGGCCGTACGCCCAGCCGGGGTCGGCGGCGTTCCAGAACACATCGTCCTTGCGGACGTCGAGGCCGAACTCCTGGTAGGCGTGGAACGACGCGAGTGCGCGCAGGGGCACCGGAACGCCCTTCGGGGTCCCGGTCGTGCCACTGGTGAACAACTGGACGAGGGGTCCCGCGCCGCCGACCGTGACAGCCGCGCCCTTCACATCCGCCGCGTCGCGCGACTCCACGAGCGTCGCGAAATCGAGAGCGCCGGAGCCGCCGCCCACGACGACGACCTGCCACGGCGCATCCGCGGGAATGTCTTCCCCGGGCGCCAGCTTCTCGACCTGATTGGCGTCGGAGACGACGACCTTCGCGCCGCTGGCACCGAGCCGGAACGCGATCGCCGGCGGCGCGAACGCGGTGAACAGGGGGACGTGGACGGCGCCCCGGCGCCAGATCCCGAGCAGTGCGACCACCAGTTCCGCCGACTTGCCCATCAGCGTCGCGACGTGGTCACCCGGCTCCACCCCGAGGTCCGCCAGTGCGGCGGCGAAGCGTGACGACTGCTCGCGCAGGTAGCCGTAGGTGAGGTCCGTCGACGACAGGTCGGCTTCGACGACGGTGAACGCCACGTCGTCGGCGGGGTGTCGATCACACAGCAGTTCCGCGGCGGACGCCGTCGGCGTGTCGTACTGGTCCAGCAGTTCACGCACGCGTGCGGCGGGATCGGTGGTCATGCGGTACTCCTCGTGTTCTCATGGCCAGGTAAAGAGGTCGGGCCGTCGCCCGAACCCACTACGGTTATGATCTAGCTCACAGACCGCTGTGACTACCCCCGGAAAGGGGTGACGACTTGGTTGCTCGTGCACCGTCGCTGCTGCGCCCTCGGGACGGGGACGCACTACGTGGTGAGCTGCGCGCCATCGCAGCTCACGGCGTTGCGCCGGTCCTGTTCGCCGGCGAGGTCCAGGACGACACACTCCACCTCAGCGAGTTCGTCGGCACCCGCACCAACAACCTCAAGGGGCTCGCCATCCCGGCGCGGTCCGGACTGGGCGGGCGCGTGGTCGCCCAGCGCACACCCGCGTCGGTCAACGACTACGGCAGAGCCTCGACCATCACGCACCACTACGACCGGCCCGTCCTCAGTGAGGGACTCCGGTCCATCCTGGCAGTGCCCGTCATGGTGCACGGCAGTTCGCGCGCGGTGCTGTACGCCGCCATCCGTGATTGCGCGCCGATCGGCGACCGCACCGCGGACATCGTCGTCGCGGCGTCGCGACGCCTCGGTACCGAGATCGCCATCCGGGACGAGGTCGATCGCCGCCTCGAGATGATGAAGACGCTCGAGGGCAACGGCGCAGGTGGCGCCACCACCGAGGAACTCCGGGACATCCACGCGGAACTGCGGAGTGTCGCGCAGACCGTCACCGACACCTCGCTGCAGGCCCGACTCCGCGGGCTGTCGCAGAGGCTGGCCGGGATCCTGCGGCCGGACGCCGGTGGCGCCGACGAGGACCCCGGCGTCCACCTCACTCCACGTGAGATCGACGTCCTGTCCCACGTCGCCCTGGGGTGCACCAACAGTGAAGCGGCCCAGCGACTCTCGGTCGGGCCCGAGACGGTGAAGAGTTATCTGCGCAGCGCCATGAGCAAGCTCGACGCACGGTCGCGGCACGAGGCGGTGGTGACCGCGCGCAGGCTCGGGCTGCTCCCCTAGCGAACGCGTCTCCTCGAACGAGGGACGCAGGCGGTAGCGAAAGGCGGTGGGTGATGGGATCGACAACGGACGCCACGAATTCGAACACCCCGGGTTCGAACTCGCCCGAACAACCGAGCCTCAAGCGGGTCATGGGCCCGGGTCTGCTCCTGTTGTTCATCGTCGGCGACATCCTCGGCACCGGCATCTACGCGCTCACCGGCAAGGTGGCCAATCAGGTCGGGGGCGCGGTGTGGCTGCCGTTCCTGGTGGCGTTCGTCGTCGCGATCATCACCGCGTTCAGTTACCTGGAGTTGGTCACGAAGTACCCGAAGGCCGCCGGCGCCGCGCTGTACACGCACAAGGCGTTCGGGGTGCACTTCCTCACGTACATGGTCGCGTTCGCCGTGATGTGCTCGGGAATCACGTCCGCGTCGACGGCGTCGCGGGCGTTCGCAGCCAATTTCGTCGAGGCGTTCCACCTCGACTTCTCCACCGGGATCGGCATCACCCTGCTCGGTCTCGGATTCATGACGCTGGTGGGTCTCGTCAACTTCCGCGGGGTCAGCGAGAGCGTCAAGACCAACGTCGTGCTCACCTGCGTCGAACTGTCCGGACTCCTGATCATCATCATGATCGGGTTGTGGGCCCTCGGCGTCGGCGACGGCGACTTCTCGCGGGTCACCACGTTCGACACGGGCGACCGATCCGCGCTCGGCGCGGTCGTCGCAGGGACCGCCCTCGCGTTCTTCGCGATGGTCGGGTTCGAGGACTCGGTCAACATGGCCGAGGAATGCAAGGAACCGAGCCGCATCTTCCCGAAGGTCCTGCTGACCGGTCTCATCATCACCGGCTGCATCTACGTGTTCGTGTCGGTCACCGCGATCGCGCTGGTGCCGGTGAGCGAACTCGGCGAGGGCGACACTCCGCTGCTGAAGGTCGTTCAGGCCGGGGCGCCCGCCTTCCCGATCGGGATCTTCGCGTTCATCACCATGTTCGCCGTCGCCAACACGGCGCTGATCAACATGCTGATGGCGAGCCGGCTGCTGTACGGCATGAGCCGGGAGGGCGTCCTGCCACCCCCGCTCGGCCGCGTGCACTCCACGAGGCGCACCCCGTACGTGGCGATCGTCTTCACGACGCTCCTCGCGTTCGGCCTCATCACGTTCGTCGGTGAGGTCCCCGAACTGGGCGGCACGACGGCGCTGCTGCTGCTGGGCGTGTTCACCATCGTCAATATCACCGTGCTCGTCCTGCGCAGGCAACCGGTGGAGCACAAGCATTTCCGGGTACCGACCATCCTGCCGATCATCGGCGCCCTCACGTGCGGCTTCCTCGTCACACCTTTCGCCGACCGCCCCGCGGTGCAGTACCAGATCGCGGGCATCCTCCTCGGAATCGGTGTCGTGCTGTGGGCCGGGACCGTCGTCGTGAACAAGAGGCTCGGCAAGGGCGGGCCCGAGATCGACCCCGAGAAACTCGCCGAGCACGAGTGACACGGCAGTACTGGTTTCGCTTCCGCGACCGGCCGTTCGCCGCTCAGCACAGCGAGAGGAACAGTTCGACCGACCCGTCCGGATGATGCACCTCCAGATCCTCGGTGAACGCGCGTTCGATCCGGCCGCGCGCCGCCGCGTAGTCCGCGACGCTCCACGTCTCGGCGAGCGCGTCCGGTTCCGATTCGTCCTCGCACCGGAATCGGGCGAAATAGCCGGAACGAACGCCGACCAGGACGTCGCCGGGCTCCATCTTGTCGGTCGAATCGCACGGGTACCCGACGACGACCGTGAACGTGCGCGGCGGCGGGGATGCCGCGTAGACGACGAAGATCTCGGAGATCCCCCGATCCCTGATCCGCTCCACGGTGAAGTCGACGAGTTCCCGGCCCTGCCCGGGACGTCCGGGTTTTCCTTCGGGGATGGTCAGGCCCACGAACGATTCGGCCTGCCTCTTGACGATCTCGATCATCACTTCTCACCTGTTGCATTCGACGGTCCGGCGGACTCGTCCACGCGGATAGGGATGTACAGGTCGACGGCGTAGGCGTGCGGATACGCCTCGAGGTCGCCGGTGTACGTCCGCTCGATGTCGCCGTGCGCCTCCGCCTCGCTGACCTGCGCCCACAGCCGCAACATGACGTCCGGGAACATGCCCCGCGAGGAGAACTTCGCGTACGTGCCGGGCGGGATCCGCGAAATGACGTGGCCCCGCGTGGCGTCGTCGACCGTCGCGCACTCGTACCCGACGATCTGGGTGTAATACGACTCGACGTCGGGCGCGAAGTCGATGTAGGTGGACGCGAGCGGCCCGCCGACCTCGTGGTGGAGCACCCTCGTCCAGGCGCGGTCGAGACGAGGGTCGCTCAGCTGTCCCAACGCCCGCCGGGGGCTGCGCACGGGGAGCCCGGCCACGAGGGTTTCGCCGCGCTCGATGATCTCGAATGACATGTCAGATCGCGTCCTCGAGCACGTGTGCGTCGCGAACGCCGACGCAGGGCACCCCTCGAGCCCGCGCCAGCTGCATCGCCATCGCATCGGATGGCGAACAGAGTCCGTCCAGAACGTCCTCGGTCGCGATCGCGCAGACGACGTCACCCTCACATTCGGTGATCGATTCGACTCCACGGTCGGAAGCCCACTGCCGCAACGCAACCCACCGCGTCAGCTCGGTGCCGGCGCCCGGGCGCCCGACGAACAACACCCGCCGGGTGCGGTTCGCTGTCTCCACGCAATTCACTTCTGCACTGATGGTCATGGTCCGACTTCCTGTCCACGTTGGCTTTTCGATCCCGGCTGTGCGGGTTCTTCATTCTGCAACCAACTATGGACGGCGCCGACGGTGACGTCTGTCCACCGATCAGCCCCCGAACAGGATGAAATCCGCGTCCCCCGATCGGTGGACAGCTGCCGGGTCAGTACCCCTCGGGCAGGGCGGCGAACATGTCGCGGGTGACGGCGACGGCGTTGTCGGAACTGCCGCCGCGCACCACCAGTGTCGCGAACGCCAGGTCGCCGCGGTATCCGACGAACCAGGCGTGCGAGCCGCCCTCGACCTCGGCCTCACCGGTCTTGCCGTACACCTCGCCCTGATCTTCGATCCGCTCGGCGGTACCGCTCGTCACCACGAGGCGCATCATTCCGCGCAGCCCGTCGACCATCTCCGGGCTGATCGGCGGATGCTCCCCGTCGATCTTGGTTTCCCGACCCGCGATCAACCGCGGCACCGGCGTCGTACCGTGCGCGATGGTCGCCGCGGCCAACGCCATCCCGAACGGACTGACCACCACCTTGCCCTGACCGAACCCGTCTTCGGTCCGCTGCACCAGGTCGTCGGCGGGCGGCACCGAACCCGAGTCGGTGGGCAGGCCGACCACGTCGTAGTCGGGCCCGATTCCGTACTGCGATGCCGCGACCGTCAGTGCGTCGGGCCGCATCTCGCTGGCAAGTTTCGCGAACGACGTGTTGCACGAACGGGCGAACGCCGTTGCCATGGGCACGGTGCCGAGCGCGAATTCGTTGTAGTTCGGGACGCTGCGTTCACCGATCTCGATGCGTCCGGGAC
Source organism: Rhodococcus koreensis (assembly GCF_900105905.1). Classification (GTDB taxonomy): domain Bacteria; phylum Actinomycetota; class Actinomycetes; order Mycobacteriales; family Mycobacteriaceae; genus Rhodococcus_F; species Rhodococcus_F koreensis. The sequence continues at coordinate 1,453,703 of NZ_FNSV01000005.1, forward strand.
ACGGCACCATCGTGTCGGGTGTCGCGATGCCCGAGGAGATCGCGGCGCCGGCGGTGATGATCTTGAACGTCGAACCGGGCGGATAGAGGCCGGTGAGCGCAACCGGTCCGTCCTTGTCCGCCGCCTTGTTCTGCGCGACGGCCAGCACGTCGCCGGTCGACGGCTGGATGACGACCATCATGGTCTGGTCGGTGCGGGCATTGACGGCGTTCTGCGCGGCGATCTGGATGGGACGGTCCAGGCTGATCGAGAACGACGGGGAGGTCTGCGGCGCCGTCTCGGTGAGCACGTCCGTGTCCACCCCGTTCTGGTTGACGGTGACCACGCTCCAGCCGGCCTTGCCGTCGACTTCGTCGATCACGGTCTTCTTGACCTGGCCGACCAGATCCGGTGCGAAGTTCCGGTCGGTGGCGACGAGGTCCGCCTCGTCGGACACGCTCACCCCGGGAATGGCGCCGAGCACACCGGCGACCTGTTCGTAATCGTCCGACCGCAACCGGGTGACGAGGTAGTCGCCCTTGACCGCCGTCGCCGATTCGGCGATCGACTGCGCGGTGAGCGTGTTGTCGAACGTGACGAGCGTCGACGCGAGGGACTGGGCGCTGCCGATTACGTTGCCCGACTGCGCCGCATCGAACTTCACGCGGTACACCACGCCCGGGACGAGGACATCCGAACCGGAATGCTCGTTGACCCGCGCCCGGGGGGCTGCGGTGGACCGCAGCGACATCGTCTGCCGGTCCCCCAGCCGGGGATGGACGTTCGTGGAACTCCACCGCACGGCCCAGTCGCCGCCGCGCCGCCCCATCTGCAGTTCACCCGAATACGTCCAGACCCGGTTCTTCGGCAGATGCCATTCGTACGTGTACCCGACGGTGGCCGTGTCACCGCTGACGTCGACGTCCGTCGTCCGGGCGTCGAGCGACTCGGCCTGCAGCGACGTCCACGCGGACTCGAGGGCCTGGCGGGCCACGTCCGGGCGATCCGACAGGTCGGCGGCCTGCTCCGAATCCTGCTCGGCGAACGCCGTCAGAAAGGCCTGCGCCGCCGGTTCCGGACCGTCCGGTCTCGGCGTGCACGCGGCGAGACCCGCCGTCAGCACAGCGGCGCCGCAGAGGGCGATCGACTGGACGACGCGGGAGCGAGAGTGTGGCCGCAGATTCATCGCCGCCCATGCTATGTCGGCGGACACCGCCGACACGGTAGGCGGGCCAGCGCGTCAGTCCAGGAGAATTGTGGCGAACGTCGCGACCTGCCTGAAGCCGATGCGTGCGTACGCGCTGCGGGCCACCGTGTTGAAACTGTTGACATAGAGACTGGCGATGCGGCCCTCCGCGATGACGGCCTCCGCGACCGTCGCGGTGCCCGCCGCGCCGAACCCGTGCCCGCGGTACATCGGGTGCACCCAGACGCCCTGGATCTGCCCGACCCGCGCGGACACCGAACCGACCTCGGCCTTGAACACCACCTGATCGTCCTCGAATCTCGCCCACGCCCGGCCTGCGGCGATGAGATTGGCGACGCGGCGCCGGTACCCTCGACCGCCGTCGTTGGCGCGGGGGTCGATGCCGACCTCCTCGATGAACATCGCGACCGCGGCAGGCAGGTACTGCTCGAGTTCGTGCATCCGCACCTGCCGGACCAACGGATCCGGGCGGCATTGCGGCGTACTCGCCAGCGCCAGCAGCGGCTGATCGGGCCGGACCTCGCGGGCGGGCCCCCAATCCAGCTCGAGCATCTCCCACAACGGCAACGTCAACTCGGCCCGCCCGACCAGCGACGAGCACATGCGCGGCGTGCGACAGGCGCGGTCGGCGAACGCCCGCATGTCGTCGATGCTGCCCCGCAACGGCACGAAATTCGCGCCGGAGAAGCACAACGATTCGAGCGGCCCGCCCCGACTCCACAACTCTCCGTGGATCATCCGGGGATCGATACCGCCCTCTTCCACGCGAGCGGCAACCATGCAGGCGGCGACAGGATCGGCGTCGAGAACGCGGAGCACGTGTGCTGCGTCCCGACTGCTCAACTGTTTGGCACCGAGGAGCTTGAGCATCTACCCAACCTTGTCAGCTAGTGGACCTGCCCACCAGATTGCCACGAACTCGCCGGAAACGGGAGACGTTTCGTCGCCCGCTGCGGGCGCCGGGTCAGCTGACCGTCACGACGGGAGATCCGGACGTCGCGTCGCCCTCCATCTCCTCGGCGATCCGCATCGCTTCCTCGATCAACGTTTCGACGATCTGCGCCTCCGGCACCGTCTTGATGACCTTGCCCTTGACGAAGATCTGGCCCTTGCCGTTGCCGGAGGCGACGCCCAGATCGGCCTCGCGGGCCTCACCGGGACCGTTGACGACGCACCCCATGACGGCCACGCGCAGCGGGATCTCCATGCCCTCCAGTCCGGCGGTCACCTCGTCGGCCAACGTGTACACGTCGACCTGGGCGCGCCCGCACGACGGGCAGGACACGATCTCGAGCTTCCTGGGCCGCAGGTTCAGCGACTGCAGGATCTGCGTGCCGACCTTGATCTCCTCGGCGGGCGGGGCGGACAGCGACACCCGGATGGTGTCGCCGATGCCGTCGGCCAGCAGCGCGCCGAACGCCACCGCCGACTTGATCGTGCCCTGGAACGCGGGACCGGCCTCGGTCACACCCAGGTGCAGCGGGTAGTCGCACTGCGCCGCCAGCTGCCGGTAGGCCTCGACCATGATCACCGGGTCGTTGTGCTTCACCGAGATCTTGATGTCGCCGAACCCGTGTTCCTCGAACAGTCCCGCCTCCCACAGCGCGGACTCGACGAGCGCCTCCGGCGTGGCCTTGCCGTACTTCTGCATCAGCCGCGGGTCGAGGGATCCGGCGTTGACGCCGATCCGGATCGGGATGCCGGCGTCGCCTGCCGCCTTCGCGACCTCCTTGACTCGTCCGTCGAACTCCTTGATGTTGCCGGGGTTCACGCGGACGGCCGCACAGCCGGCCTCGATCGCGGCGAAGATGTACCGCGGCTGGAAGTGGATGTCGGCGATGACCGGGATCTGGCTCTTCTTCGCGATGGTCGCGAGCGCGTCGGCGTCCTCCTGCCGCGGGCAGGCGACGCGCACGATGTCGCAACCGGATGCCGTGAGTTCGGCGATCTGCTGCAGCGTGGCGTTGACGTCGTGCGTCTTGGTGGTGCACATCGACTGCACGGATACCGGGAAGTCGCTGCCGACACCGACAGATCCGACCTGGAGCTGGCGAGTCTTGCGGCGAGGTGCGAGAACGGCGGCCGGGCCTTCGGGCATACCCAATCCGACAGGGCTGGTCACGTGGGTGCCTTCTTTCGTAGCTTCAAGTCCGAGTTTAGCGTTGACGTCCTCTCGGCCGTGAACGACCGAGATTCTCCTCGGGACTCGCGTCCCGAGGTTCCTGTTTCACCGACAGTCGCCTCCCCACACCTTAGGTGCGGGGTGGTCTCACACCGTCTCCGCAGGCTGCCACCGCCAGTCCGACGGCCAAAATGTTCCTTGCCGCGTTCACATCCCGATCGTGGACGGCGCCGCATCGGCATGTCCACTCCCGCACGTTCAGCGGCATCGCCCCGGCGATCTCCCCGCACACCGAGCAGGTCTTCGACGACGGACAGAACCGGTCGATCGCCACCACCCGCCGCCCGTACCAGTCGGCCTTGTACTCGAGCATCGACCGGAACTCCGACCACCCCGCATCCGAGATCGCCCGAGACAACGACCGATTCTTGACCATGTTCCGCACACTCAGATCCTCGATGGCGATCACTTGGTTTTCGCGCACCAGCCGAGTGGAGAGTGTGTGCAGATAATCGCGCCGCCGATCGGCGATCCGACCATGAATCTTCGCGACCTTCAGTCGGGCCTTGGCCCGGTTCCGGGACCCTTTCTGCTTCTTGGCCAGCACCCGTTGCGCCTTCGCCAACCGCGCACGGTCCGTGCGCTCGTGGCGCGGGTTGGTGATCTTCTCCCCCGTCGAGAGCGTGTAGAGGCTGGTGATCCCGGCGTCGAGCCCGACCACCCGATCGGCCGGCTCGAGTTCGGCGATCGTGTCCTCGACGAGGATCGAAATGTGGTACTGACCGCGAGCGTTGCGCGACACCGTCACCTGCGACGGCACGGCCCCCTCCGGTAGCGGCCTCGACCACCGAATGTCCAGGGGTTCGGTCTGCTTGGCCAACCGGATCTGCCCGCCGCGGCAGGTGAAGCAGTTCGAGTAGTAGGTCGCCGAATCCTTCGACCGCCCCTTCCTCTTGAACTGCGGGTAGCCGGTCTGCGTGCGCCAGAACCTCTCGAACGCGCCCTGCAACTGCCGCAGCGATTCCTGCAACGGCCCCTTCGACGGCTCCGCCAACCACTCCGTCTCGGGGTCCCGCTTCCATCCCGTGAGCATCTTCGAGGTATCCGCATAGGTCACCCGACGCTGCTCCTGCGACCACGCCCGCGACCGCTCGGCCAACGCCCGGTTGTAGACATACCGGGTGCACCCGAACGTCCGGGCGAGTTGTTCCGCCTGCACCGCAGTCGGATAGAAACGGTACTTGAACGCCCGCTTCACCACCCTCCCCGCCATGCCCCAGACACTAGCCCCACGGTCCGACAAAACCAGATCGGCCATCCCGGACCACAAGGACCGGGATAGCGCCGAAAGGCCCAGCGATCACTGGAAGAGCTTGATCGGGTTGACGATGTCGGCGGTCAGCGTGAGGAGCATGTATGCGCCGCCTATGACGATCACCACATAGGTGACGGGCAGGAGCTTCATGTAGTCGACGGGTCCGCCGCGCGGAAGCCCGCGCCTGATGCGGAACCAGTCCCGGACCCGTTCGTAGACGGTGACCGCCATGTGCCCGCCGTCGAGCGGCAGCAGCGGAAGCAGGTTGAACATTCCGAGGAAGAAGTTCAGGCTCGCCAGCAGCAGCACGAATGCTTCCCAGATGCCCTGTTCGGCGATCTGACCGCCGATGACGCTCGCGCCGTACACCGAGATCGGGGTCTCCGGGTCGCGTTCGCCGCCGGTGACCGCGTGCCACAGGTCGACGGCCTTGCTCGGCATCTGCACCATCCGCTCGGCGGTCATCACGAACATGTCGCCGGTGAACTCGAACGAGGCAGGAACCGCGGAGAGGGCCGAGTGCTCGACGACGCTCGGGGTCGCGCCGATGCCGATCGCACCGACCGTCGCCTCGTGCGGTTCGGTCTCGCCCTTCTCCTGGACCCAGCGCTGCACCTGCTGGACCGGGACGACGATCGTCTGTTCCTCGCCGTCCCGCTCGACCGTGAAGTCGACCGGACCGGACAGCGAACGGGTCGCGGCGGCCACGTCGGCGAACGTCGGCGTGTCCTTGCCGTCGACCGCGGTGATGACGTCGCCGGTCCTGATGCCCGCCTGCTCGGCGGGGCCCGGGCCGGTGCACTCGGACAGGGCGAAGTCGGGGCCGGGCCCCTGGGTCGGCGCCGCACACCCGACCGACCCGACGACCGCGTCGGTGGACCGGTTCAGATCGGGCAGGCCCCAGCCGACGGCGAGGACGTACACCAGCACGAGGCCGAGGACGAAGTTCATGCCGATGCCGCCGGACATCACCGCGAGGCGCTTCCAGGTGGGCTTCTTGTACATGGCCCGGTCTTCTTCGTCCGGTTCGAGTTCGTCCAGCGCCGTCATCCCGGCGATGTCGCAGAACCCGCCGAGCGGGAGCGCCTTGAGCCCGTACTCGGTCTCACCGCGGCGGAAGGAGAAGACCTTGGGTCCGAAGCCGATGAAGTACCGGCGGACCTTCATGCCGGTGGCCTGCGCCACCCACATGTGCCCCGCTTCGTGAAGTGCGATCGACAACGCGATCCCGAGGGCGAAGAGAACAACGCCCACTGCGAACACCATGCAGTTCTAGCCTTCCTGCTTCACGAGCTGACGTGCTCGCTCACGTGCCCAGCCGTCGGCGGCCAGTACGTCTTCCACGGTAGCCGGTGGCGCCGACCACTCGTCCGCCTCGGACAGCACGGAGGCGACGGTGCGGACGATGCGCGGGAACCGGATGATCCCGTCCAAGAATGCCTGAGCGGCGACCTCGTTCGCAGCGTTGTAGACGGCGGTGAGGCATCCCCCACCCTTGCCCGCCTCGCGGGCGAGGTCGACGGCGGGGAAAACCTGCGAGTCGAGTGGCTCGAACTCCCAGGTGGACGCGGTGCTGAAGTCGCAGGCCGCGGCGGCGCCCGCCACCCGGTGCGGCCAGCCGAGGGCCAGCGCGATCGGGAGCTTCATGTCCGGTGGGCTGGCCTGCGCGAGCGTCGAGCCGTCGGTGAACGTGACCATCGAGTGCACGATGGACTGCGGGTGCACGGTGACGTCGATCCGGTCGTAGTCGACGCCGAACAGCAGGTGGGTCTCGATCAGTTCGAGCCCCTTGTTGACGAGGGTCGCCGAGTTCAGCGTGTTCATCGGCCCCATCGACCACGTGGGGTGGGCGCCGGCCTGCTCGGGTGTCACCGATTCCAGCCGGTCGGCCGTCCAGCCGCGGAACGGTCCGCCGGAGGCGGTGAGGACCAGGCGGTCCACCTCGTCCGCGCTGCCGCCGCGCAGGCACTGGGCCAGCGCCGAATGCTCGGAGTCGACCGGCACGATCTGTCCCGGCGCCGCGGCCGCCGTCACGAGTGGCCCGCCTGCGACGAGCGACTCCTTGTTGGCCAGGGCGAGCCGCGCACCGGACTCGAGCGCGGCCAGTGTCGGCTCCAGGCCCAGCGAACCGACCAGTGCGTTGAGCACGACGTCCGCTTCCGTGGTGCGCACGAGTTCGGTGACGGCGCCGGATCCGCTCAGCACCCCGGGCAGATCCAGCGCTGCGGCCGCGCCCGGATCCGCGACTGCGACGGACGACACACCCGTCTCGCGAATCTGCCGGGCCAGCAGTTCGACGTTTCCGCCACCGGCTGCGAGCCCCACCACCGTGAACTTGTCCGGGTTGGCGGCCACCACCTCCAACGCCTGGGTGCCGATCGAACCTGTGCTGCCGAGCAGCAGGACGCGAGTGGGCCTGTTTTCATCCACCTGCCCATTGTTCCTGATCGAATGCGGACCGCCCGCCATGGATGGCCCCACTACATACGACGGGCAGTCGTATGTCACGATATGTCGAGTAGCGCAACCGAATCTGCAGGAGGATCGATCGTGGCCGGTACCCAGTTGGAGCCCTCGTCCAGCGACCCCATCGTGGCCGCACACATCGACACCGCGGAGGTCCCGTCGGCGGCATGGGGCTGGAGCGGTGAGGCGCCGAAGACGTTCCGGTTCTTCGGATGGTTCTTCGCCGTGTTCCTGCTGCTCATGATCATCGGAAACCACAGGGGTTTCGTCGAGGACCTGTGGCTGATCGGCTGCGCGGCCGTGATGTTCTTCATCCTCATTCGTGACATCGTCCTGCGGCGCAAACCCCGGTAATACCGAACCACGAACGAAACCCCTCGCCCCGATCACTCGGGGACGAGGGGTTTCGTCGTATGGGCCTGCGTGACGAAATACTCAGTTCTCGGCGGCGAGCTGGCCGCAGGCGGCGGCGATCTCCTGGCCGCGGGTGTCCCGCACCGTGCAGGACACACCCTGTGCCAGCACGCGCCGGACGAATTCCTTCTCCACCGGCTTCGGGCTCGCGTCCCACTCACTGCCCGGTGTGGGGTTCAGCGGGATCAGATTCACGTGCACCAGCGGTCCGAGCGCCTTGCGCAGTTTCTTGCCCAGCAGGTCGGCGCGCCACGGCTGATCGTTCACGTCCCGGATCAGCGCGTACTCGATGGAGACCCGGCGACCGGACTTGTCCGCGTAGTAGCGGGCGGCGTCGAGGACCTCCGCCACCGACCAGCGGTTGTTCACGGGGACCAGGGTGTCGCGCAGTTCGTCGTCCGGGGTGTGCAGGGACACGGCGAGCGTCACGCTGAGGTCCTCGTCCGCGAGCTTGCGGATCGCGGGCGCCAACCCCACCGTCGACACCGTCACCGAGCGTTGCGACAACCCGAGGCCGTCGGGGGCGGGCGAGGTGATGCGGCGGACGGCGGCGACCACGCGCTTGTAGTTGGCGAGCGGCTCCCCCATGCCCATGAACACGACGTTCGACAACCGGCCCGGACCGCCGTGGACGTCACCGTCGCGCAGGGCGGCCGCGGCGGCACGCACCTGGTCGACGATCTCGGCGGTCGACAGGTTGCGTTGCAGCCCGCCCTGACCGGTCGCGCAGAACGGGCACGCCATTCCGCACCCGGCCTGACTGGAGATGCACAGCGTCGCGCGGTCGGGGTAGCGCATGAGGACGCTTTCCAGCAGCGTCCCGTCGTTCGCCTTCCAGAGCGTCTTGCGGGTGTCGCCCCCGTCGCAGGCCAGGTGCTTGACGGGGGTGAGCAGCGTCGGGAACAGCGCCGCGCCCACCTGTTCGCGCACGGCGGCCGGGAGGTCGGTCATCTTCTCCGGATCCGCCTCGAGCCGCGCGTAGTACTGCCGGGCCAGCTGGTCGGCCCGGAACCCGGGCAGTCCCAGCTCCTTGACGGCCTCCCGCCGCTCGGTGGAGTCGAGGTCCGCGAGATGCTTGGGGGGCATCCCACGCCGGGGCGCGGTGAAAACGAGGGGAAGCGAGACAGCCATAGTTTCTCCATTGTCCCATTGATTCGGGGGTCGTTGTCGTGCGGATGCCTGATCGACGTTGTTTCGCCGCCCGATGCGCATGCGGAACCCGCCCAGGTGGGTGAAGATCAACTCATGTCGACAACACCGGACGACCCTTCGAACTTCCCACCGGACGTCCCGGCCGGTCGTGGTCCCGGTACCGGAGCGGCGCCCACGGACCCGACACAGCCCGACACGTCACCGGCAGGCACCGAGCATCCCGACGTCGCCCGCCGCAAGGGCATCAAGCACACGCGGGTGGGTGCCACCTGGACCGGCCTGGTGATCGGAATCGTCGTTCTGGTACTGCTTCTCGTGTTCATTCTGCAGAACCTCGACAGCGTGACCCTCGAACTGTTCGGCTGGGATTTCACGCTCCCGCTGGGCGTCACTCTGCTGTTCGCGGCGATTGCGGGCGCGGTGATCATGGCCCTCGCGGGCGGTGTCCGCATCATCCAGATCCGGCGGGCGGCGAACCGGCAGCGGCGCCTGAACAGTAATTTCTAACTGAACAATAGTTACGCAAGTGGATTGCGCCGCCGCCTTGCGAGCAGAATTACTGTCGTGGATATCACCGGAACGGCACGACTGTGAAGGCCGACATGGAGACGACTGTGGCACCGCGCATCGCGGCTGAACAAGCACGATCCTGGCTGCTGGTTCCCGCCGGCAAACCCGAGGGTTTCGAGGCGGCACACACCAGCGCCGCCGACGCGGTGATCCTCGACCTCGAGGACGCCGTCACTCCCGACCGCAAACCCCGGGCCCGGGCCGACGTGGTCGCCTGGCTCGGCGAGAACCGCCGCGCGTGGGTGCGGATCAACGACGCCACCACGCCCTACTGGGCGGACGACCTGGCAGCCTTGCACGGTGTGCCCGGACTCGAGGGCGTCATGCTCGCCAAGACCGAGAGCGGGATGCAGGTCGACGCGACCGCCGAGCGACTCCCCGAGGGCACGAAGGTGCTCGCTCTCGTCGAATCCGCGATGGGGCTCGAGGCCGCACCCGAGATCGCCCGGACGGAGGCCACCTTCCGCCTGGCGTTCGGCAGCGGCGACTTCCGTCGCGACACCGGCATGGACGACTCACCGCTGGCGATGGCGTATCCCCGCTCCCGGCTGACGGTCGCCAGCCGGGCCGCCCGGATCGCACCGCCGATCGACGGCCCCACCCTCGGCACCGACATCGACGCGCTGATCCGCGCGTCGGCGCTCACCCTGTCGATGGGGATGACCGGGAAGCTGTGCATGACCATCGCGCAGACGGCTCCGGTCAACGACGCACTGAGTCCGTCCCCGGCCGAGGCCGAATGGGCACGCGACGTGATCGCGGACCTCGGCGAGGACGGTTCCCGGGTGCGGGACGGCAGCGACCTCCCCAGGCTGGCGAAGGCCAAGAAGATCAACGCGCTCGCCAAGCTCTTCCACATCGCACCGCGGTAACGACACCGGTCAGAGCAATTCCAGCCCGGCGGGCTTTCGGCGGACGTGCACGCGGTAGCGCACGTCGAGAGCCACGCCGGGGGTCTGCGCGAATGCCGTGGACGCCGTCTTCTTGGTGAACTCGATGCCGAGGACTGCGCGCAGCGCTTCCCGGTTCGGGAAGCGCCATCGTGTCTCCACTCGGGCCAGGTCGAACCCCTGCGCTGCGAAGAAGGCCTCCACGGCCGCCGGGTGGTAGTGCGGCAGGTCGGCTCGCATCCATTCCCCGTAGGGATGGGCCGTCGCGTCGAGATCGACGACGACCAGTGCGCCGCCCGGGCGCAGCACCCGCATCGCCTCACGAATTCCACGGCCGCAGCCCGGTCCGAAGAAATACGCGGTCCGCGCGTGCACGACGTCGACGGACGCATCGCACAGGGGTATGCCCTCCGCGGAGCCGTCGAGCACGCGGACGTTCGGCAGGTGCCCCACGCGGGCGCGGGCCCGTTCCAGCAGCGGCGGATGGGGTTCGATGCCGTAGACCGTGGCCGCGGACTCCGCGAAGACCGGGAGATGGAAACCGGAGCCGCAGCCCACGTCGGCGACGACGCCGCCCGTCCAGTCCACGGCCCCGCGCAGGTGCCGGAAGATCGCACCGTCCACGTCCTGGGCACGGTTCTCCACCTCGTACCACTCCGGCCAGTGCCAGATGTTCGGGCTGGGAATGGTCACGACAGCGCGGTCACACGAGGACCGTGAGCACCAGCCACGTCACGAACGCCGACGGCAGCAGGGAATCGAGACGGTCCATGATCCCACCGTGCCCGGGAAGCAGAGTGCCCATGTCCTTGATCTGCAGCTCGCGCTTGACCTGGGATTCGATGAGATCGCCGAGCGTGGCGGTGACCACCAGCACGACACCGAGGAGCACACCGATCATCGAGTTCTCGTCGAGGATCAGCGTGACCGTCAGCAGGCTTCCGATCACGCAGAACAGCAGCGAGCCGAAGAACCCTTCCCACGACTTCTTGGGGCTGATCGCCGGCACCATCGGATGCTTGCCGAACAGCACACCCGCCGCATAACCACCGACGTCGGAGCAGACCACGCCGATCATCAGGCACAACACTCGCCCGGCGCCGTCGTCCTGCAGCACCATCAGCACGGCGAACGACGCCAGCAACGGAATCCAGGACGCCACGAACACGGTGATCGCGGTGTCCCGGAGGAAGTTCTGCGGTGTCGCCTTCAACCCGTGGTCGAACAGGCGCCAGACCATGCAGACCAGCACCGTGCCCGCGAAGGCGCTGAGCACTCCGACCGGGCCGAACGGCCACCCGAGCCACAGGATCGCCTGCCCTCCGGCGATCAGCGGGATCCGGGGGGCGCTGATGCCGGCCTCGCGGAGCCGCTTCGTGACCTCCCACGTGGCGACGGCCATCGCGACCGCGACCACCCCGATCCACACGAGGGGCACGTAGACGAGGATCAGGATGAGCGCGACGCCGAGCCCGACGCCGACGCCGATCGCCGCGGGGAGGTTACGCCCGGCCTTGGACTTCGCGGCCGTGGCCGGTTCCGGCGCGGGCTTCCCCTCGGAGACCGGTCCCGAGGGGTCGCCCTCGGAGATGGGTCCCCCTGGGGTCCCGTGTTCTGCTGGCACGGTCACTGTCCCCGATCCACTCCTCGTCTCGTGACTAAACTTCCAGTAACTCGGCTTCCTTGTGCTTCACCAGTTCGTCCACCTGCGCGACGTACCGGGCGGTCGTCTTGTCGAGTTCCTTCTCGGCCCGCCCCACCTCGTCCTCGCCGGCCTCGCCGTCCTTCTGGATCCGGGACAGCTCGTCCATCGCCTTGCGGCGCACGTTGCGCACGGACACCTTCGCGTCCTCGCCCTTGGACTTGGCCTGCTTCACCAGTTCGCGGCGGCGTTCCTCGGTGAGCTGGGGAACGGAGATGCGGATCAGGTTTCCGTCGTTGGACGGGTTCACGCCCAGGTCGGAGTTCCGGATCGCCGTCTCGATGGCATTCAGCTGCGAGGCCTCGTACGGCTTGACGACGACGAGACGCGCTTCCGGCACGTTGATGCTGGCGAGCTGCGTGATCGGGGTGAACGCGCCGTAGTAGTCGATTCCGATGCGGTTGAACATGCCAGGATTCGCGCGGCCCGTACGGATCGATCCGAGATCGTCCTTGGCCACCGTGACAGCCTTCTCCATCTTCTCCTCGGCTTCGAAGAGAGCTTCATCAATCACGGCTGTTCCTCCATGTCGTTCTGCATCGATTCGTCACTGCCTCTGTTTCGAGAAAACCCTGTGTCGAGCGTGGCACGCGCGTCATGACTTGACGAGCGTTCCGATCTTCTCACCGGACACCGCCCGAGCGATATTCCCCTCGGTCAGCAGATTGAACACCATGATCGGCATCTGGTTGTCCATACACAGGCTGAAGGCCGTCGCGTCGGCCACCTTCAGCTCCTGTTCGATGACCTCACGGTGCGTGATCTGCGTGTACATCGTGGCGTTCGGGTCGAGGTTCGGGTCCGCGGTGAACACACCGTCGACGGCCTTGGCCATCAGCACCACCTCGGCGCCGATCTCGAGGGCCCGCTGCGCCGCGGTCGTGTCGGTCGAGAAGTACGGCATGCCCATGCCGGCACCGAAGATCACGACGCGTCCCTTCTCGAGGTGACGCTGGGCGCGCAGCGGAATGTACGGTTCCGCCACCTGACCCATGGTGATCGCCGTCTGCACGCGGCTGTCGATGCCCTCTTTCTCCAGGAAGTCTTGCAGAGCAAGGCAATTCATGACGGTGCCGAGCATGCCCATGTAGTCGGAACGCGCGCGGTCCAAACCTCGCTGCTGCAGTTCCGCACCACGGAAGAAGTTGCCGCCGCCGATGACCACCGCCACCTGCACCCCGGATCGCACGACCTCGGCGATCTGCTCCGCGACCTTGGTCACCACGTCGGGGTCGAGACCGACCTTGCCACCACCGAACATTTCTCCGCCGAGTTTGAGAAGGACTCGATGGAATCCCGTACGTTCGTTGGCTGGTTCGGACATTGCTCTCCTCAGTTCCACAGCACTCGTCGATTTCGACAGCGGCCGAGCGCACCCACGCGGCTACCCGGCCCATTCAGACGGCCATCCTCATCCTGCCTCATCAGGACGGTGGCGGTATACGTAGGCCCCGCCGGGCGAGCGCACTCGTCCGACGGGGCCATACGACTCACACGAGCAGTTACGAAGCACCGACCTCGAAGCGGACGAAGCGCTTGATGGTCACACCGGCCTCGTCGAGGATCGCCTTGACGGACTTCTTGGAGTCCTGGACCGAGGACTGCTCGGTCAGCACGACGTCCTTGAAGTAGCCGTTGACGCGGCCTTCGATGATCTTCGGCAGAGCCTGCTCCGGCTTGCCCTCGGCGCGCGCGGTCTCCTCGGCGATGTGACGCTCGTTGGCGACGATGTCCTCGGGGACCTCGTCGCGCGTGACGTACTTGGCCTTGAGCGCCGCGACCTGCATCGCGGCGCCGCGAGCGGCCTCCGCAGCAGCGTCGCCCTCACCGGTGTACTCGACGAGGACGCCGACGGCGGGCGGCAGGTCGGCACTGCGCTTGTGCAGGTAGACCGCGACCGGTCCGTCGAAGGAGGCGATCTTGCTCAGGACGAGCTTCTCGCCGATCTTCGCGGACTGCTCCTGGATGACGGTGTCGACCGTCTTGCCGTCGAGTTCGAGTGCCTTGAGGGCGTCGACGTCGGCGGGCTTCGCTGCTGCGGCGACCGTGACGATCGACTCCGCGAGCTTCAGGAAGTCCTCGTTCTTCGCGACGAAGTCCGTCTCGCAGTCGAGCTCGAGCAGGACGCCGTCCTTGGAAACGACCAGGCCCTCGGCCGTGGTGCGCTCGGCACGCTTGCCCACGTCCTTGGCGCCCTTGATGCGCAGCTGCTCGACAGCCTTGTCGAAGTCGCCCTCGGCCTCAGCGAGAGCGTTCTTGCAGGCCATCATTCCGGAGCCGGTGAGCTCGCGGAGCCGCTTGACGTCAGCGGCGGTGTAGTTCGCCATGGTGAGCGAGCCTCCTCATATGTCTGTTGGGACGTAAGTCAGGGTAGTACTCGGGGCAGACCGTGAAACGGCCCTGACCAAAGATCTCTTGGTCAGGGCCGTGTGCATCGGATCAGGCCTCGGTGGAGGGAGCCTCTGCTGCGGGGGCCTCGGCAGCCGGAGCCGCCTGTGCCTCAGCTGCGGGAGCGGCCTCCGCTGCGGGAGCGGCCTCTGCTGCGGGCGCTGCCTGCGAGAGCAGTTCCTGCTCCCACTCGGCGAGGGGTTCGCCGGCGCCGGCCTCGGGCTTCGCGTCCTTGTCGGCGCTCAGTCCGGCACGGGCCTGCACGCCCTCGGCCACTGCGGAAGCGACGACCTTGGTGAGCAGGGCGGCGCTGCGGATGGCGTCGTCGTTGCCCGGGATCGGGTAGTCGACGAGGTCGGGGTCGCAGTTGGTGTCCAGGATCGCGATGACCGGGATGTTCAGCTTGCGCGCCTCGGCAACGGCCAGGTGCTCCTTGTTGGTGTCGACGACCCACACCGCGGAGGGGACCTTGGCCATGTCGCGGATACCACCGAGAGTGCGGTCCAGCTTGGTCATCTCACGCGTGAGCATGAGGATTTCCTTCTTGGTGCGACCCTCGAAGCCACCGGTCTGCTCCATGGCCTCGAGCTCCTTGAGGCGGAGAAGACGCTTGTGGACGGTGGTGAAGTTGGTGAGCATGCCGCCGAGCCAACGCTGGTTGACGTAGGGCATCCCGACGCGAGTGGCCTCGGCCGCGATGGACTCCTGGGCCTGCTTCTTGGTGCCGACGAAGAGGACGGTGCCGCCGTGGGCAACGGTCTCCTTGACGAATTCGTACGCCTTGTCGATGTACGTCAGCGTCTGCTGCAAGTCGATGATGTAGATGCCGTTGCGGTCGGTGAAGATGAATCGCTTCATCTTCGGGTTCCAGCGACGGGTCTGGTGACCGAAGTGCGTGCCGCTGTCCAGCAGCTGCTTCATTGTTACGACAGCCATGGCTGTGTATCTCTCTTTCATTGCCGGTTGATGCCGAACGTCGGTGACGTTCCGCCCTGGCGCCCGTGAACCGTCGGACTCACATCGAAATGCGAGACCAGCCGACGATCCGTATACTGCGCGGACGCGCGAAGTCGGACTGTGCGAACACAGACCGCTCGATCAGTGTACGGCCTCCACGTTCCACGCCCTAACCGCCCCTGCCACACCCGGTCCACGCGTGCAAGGGTTCTGCGGAATCTGTGGACGGATCGGGATCCATCCACAATGTCACCCGCCGCCCGATATTTGCCCCGGACGTGCGGGATCGTCGAGCCATGACGAAGTTCGGGGCGATCCTGCGGGTCCTGACCGCGACGGTCACGGCGACGACCCTCCTGAGCGCCGCGGTACTCCTCTCCCCGGCCGCCGAAGCCGCGCCGACCGGCGACTTCGACTGGCCGCTGCACCCGCGGCCTCGGGTGGTGCGGGCCTTCGACAATCCCGAGCACGACTGGCTTCCCGGCCATCGCGGCGTGGATCTGGGTGGCGTGCCCGACGAGGCGGTGCTGTCCGCGGGCGCGGGCGTGGTGGTGTTCGCAGGCACGGTCGCGGGTAAACCCGTCGTCTCCGTCGACCACCCGGGAGGTCTGCGCACCACGTACGAACCGGTGACCGCCCGGGTCACCGCCGGGCTGCGCGTCGGCCGCGGCACCGTCCTCGGCACACTCGAACCCGGGCACCCGGGCTGCATCGCCCCCGTCGCCGCGTGCCTGCACTGGGGTCTGCGCCGCGACCGCGAATACCTCGGCCCACTCGGACTCGTCCGGGTGGCGCCGGTCCGGCTCCTCCCCGTCGTGCCCCGTGATCGCGGCGGCTAGCGCCACTCAGCGCAAATCGTCGCGGCTAGCGCCACTCAGCGCAGATCGTCGCGGCTAGCGCCACTCAGCGACGGCGTGTCTGCCCGCCGACTCCGGGAAGTCGTCCGCGACCATCGCGGCGAGTTCGACGAACGCCTTGCGCGTATCGGGACGCAGCAGATCCAGATCCACGATCGAGCCCTCGGCGAGGTGCTCGTCGAACGGCACCACCTTCACCGCACGGCACCGGAGCAGGAAATGGTTGGTCAGTTCCGTCATGTCGATCATGCTCGAGCCGGGCCGGGCGGCACTGATCACGACGACGGTGCGGGACACGAGGTGCCCGTAACCGTGGTGCTGCAGCCAGTCCAGCGTGGCGGCGGCACTGCGGGCGCCGTCGATCGCGGGCGAACTCACCAGCACCAGGGAATTGGCGAGTTGCAGAACGCCGTTCATCGCCGAATGCATGATCCCGGTGCCGCAGTCGGTGAGGATGATGTTGTAGTACACCTGCAGGATGTCGATGGCCCGCCGGTAGTCGTCCTCGCTGAACGCCTCGGAGATCGCCGGGTCCTGCTCGCTCGCGAGCACCTCGAGGCGGCTCGGCGCCTGCGACGTGTGAGCCCGCACGTCCGAATAGCGCCGGATGTCCGCCTCGGCCGCGATGAGGTCGCGGACGGTCGAATGTGTCTGCACTGGAACCCGTTGCGCGAGCGTCCCGAAGTCGGGGTTGGCGTCGACAGCGATCACGCAGTCGCCGCGCAGCGACGCGAACGTCGATCCGAGCCCGATCGTGGTCGTCGTCTTCCCGACGCCGCCCTTCAAGGACAGGAACGCAATTCGATAGTCCCCCTGGATCGGCTGCCGGATCCGGTCGAGGAGTGCGGCGTCACGAGCCTCCCCGGCCGACTCACCCAGGTTCACCGTTCCCCCGGTGAGCCGGTGCAGCCCGCGCCGCCATCCCCGGCTCGGCGCCTTGCGCGCTCGCTCGAGGAGCGCATCCGCAACCAGATCCTGATTGGTCACCTGATGCTGACTCGGCGCAGGAGCGGTGGCATCGCCCACCGGGGTGCCGCCACCGTCGTTCAGCCAGGACGGTTGCGATCGAGTCAAGTCTTCGCGGTCCACTGTTCCCCCGGGATAGTGCAGAAACAACTGCAGATTCGTGGGGCGACGCTACCAAACCGGATCAGGCCGGGGGATGCGCCTGATCGTGCACCGCACCGCAGCCTCGCCACGGACACGTGCGAGTAGAGCTGGGTGGTGGCGAGGCCGGCGTGCCCGAGCAGTTCCTGCACCACGCGCAGGTCGGCGCTGCCCCTCGAGTCGGTGCGTCGCCGCCGTGTGACGCGGCCCGTGCGGGCTCAAGGTTCGGCGCACCGGGGACACTATGAGGCGGTCCCGCAGCGTGATCGGATCGTTCTGCTGCGCGCCCGATTCGGCGGCGTCCATCACGTCGGCCGCCTGCGACTGCCGCAGCACCGGGGGCAGTGCCCGATGGGCCTTCGCGGCGCCCAGCCGGGCGCCGGGATCGGTGGCGATGCGCCGGGTCCGCAGCAGCCAGACTGTGAAGTTGCGCACCGACGACGTCCGCCGGGCGAGTGTGGTCCGGCGATGCCGGCCGCGGACCGGCTCGCCGGCCACGACCGCAGCACCTGGATGTCGAGCTCTCCGAGGTATTCGTCCGGTGCCGTCGACAACCATTGCTGCAGCAGCGACTTCGCGTCCGGGGCGTATGCCTTCACGGTGTGCGGCGATCGACCCCGTTCGAGCCCGAGATGCCGGGTGTACGCCTCGAGTACCAGCTCCAACGGTGCCGGCAGGTCGCTGCTCACAGAGGCAGCAGTCGACTCGGGCGGGACATGAATCAAGCAGCCGCGCCGCTAGAGTTCTTTTGTGCAGCGAACGATCTCCATCCCGATGTTGTGTGTTCTGGCGTTAGTGTCCGCGATCGCTCCACTCGCCACCGACATGTATCTCCCCGGTCTCCCCCTGATGACGGAGAGC
Source organism: Rhodococcus koreensis (assembly GCF_900105905.1). Taxonomy (GTDB): domain Bacteria; phylum Actinomycetota; class Actinomycetes; order Mycobacteriales; family Mycobacteriaceae; genus Rhodococcus_F; species Rhodococcus_F koreensis. Next base: position 1,471,690 of record NZ_FNSV01000005.1, read on the forward strand.
CTGAACACGTCGGCGCCGAGCGTGCAGCTGACGTTGACCACATTCATGGCCGGGCTCGGGATCGGCCAGCTCGTGGTCGGACCGTTGTCGGACGGCCTCGGTCGCCGTCGCCTGCTGATCGGCGCCACCGTCGTGACGACGCTCGCCGCGATGGCCTGCGCTCTCGCCCCGACCGTCGAAACCCTCATCGCCGCACGACTTTTCCAGGGACTGAGCGGCGGCGCGGCGATCGTGCTCGCCCGCGCCTGCATCGCCGACCGGGCCCGCGGCGACAGCGCCGCCCGGCTCTTCAGCATCATGATGATCATCGGCGGCGTCGCACCGGTGGTCGCGCCGCTGCTGGGCGGGGCCCTGCTCGGGCCGGTCGGCTGGCGAGGGATCTTCTGGGTCCTCACCGCCGCCGGGGTGGCGATGTTCGCGGGCGTGCTGATCCTCGTCCCGGAGACGCTTCCCGAGGAGAACCGGCACGGCGGCGGGCTCACGGCACTCGTCCGGAACCTGCACTACGTCGTCGGCAACCGCGTGTACCTGGGTTACGCGTTCACGTTCATGTTCGGGTTCGTCGCGCTCTTCTCGTACATCTCCGCGTCCCCGTTCGTCGTGCAGAACGTCCTCGGCCTCAGTCCGGGGCAGTTCTCGATGGTGTTCGCCGTGAACGCGGCGGGCATGGTGAGCGCCGCGATCGTGAACACACGGCTCGTCGGCACGTTCCATGCCCGGCAGTTGCTCGGTTTCGGGGTCACGCTGCTCCTGGCGGCGGGCGCCGTACTGCTGCTCGCCGCGACAACGATCGATTCGCCGCCCTGGTGGGCGATCCTGATCCCGCTGTTCGTCTCGGTGTCGAGCATCGGTTTCGTGATGGGCAACGCGACGGCGCTGGCTCAGGGCGAGGTGACCAAGGCGTCCGGCACCGGGTCCGCGCTCCTCGGGGCAGGTCAGTTCGGTCTCGCCGCGGTGGTCTCGCCGCTGGTCGGGATCGCCGGACCCGACAGTGCCGTCCCGATGGCTGTCGCGATCCCGTCGGCGGGCGCCGTGGCCATGCTGTCGCTGCTGGTGCTGACGCGGCGGACGCGCACGTCGTAGCGCGTCCGCCGGGTCAGCGTGTCAGCGGGAGGCACCCTCGCTCGCGGCGAGCTCGGACTTCCACACCCGGAAGCCTTCCTCGGTGCGACCGCGGCGCCAGTATCCGGAGATCGACGCGGAACGAGCGGGGACGCCCCGCTCGTTGCGCACGTAGGAGCGGAGGTTGTGCATCACGGCCTGCGCCTCACCGTGAATGAACACCTGCGCGTCTCCGGGCAGCCATTCGGTGTCGCGGACCGCGGCGACGAGGGGGGCGTTGTCTCCCGACGCCTTGTCCCCGATCCGGTCCGCCGTGTCGCCGCGGTGGATCCACGTGACGTCGACACCCGCGGGCGCGTCGAAGGCGATCTCGTCGTCCGAGCCTGCGACCTCGATGATCACCCTCCCCACCGCCGACGCGTCGAGTTTCTCGACGGATGCCGAGATGGCGGGAATCGCGGTCTCGTCGCCCGCGAACAGGTACCAGTCGGCCGCCGGGTCCGGTGCGAACGCCCCTCCGGGGCCGCGCAGCGTCAGGATGTCACCGGCCGCCGCGGCCGCAGCCCACGGTCCGGCGACGCCGGCGTCGCCGTGGACCACGAAGTCGATCGCGATCTCCCGCGCCGACGGGTCCACCGACCGGATCGTGTAGGTGCGCAGGACCGGCGCTTCGGGGCTTCCGAATTCGAGTTTCGCGTACGCGTCGGTGCAGGCGTTGGGAACGAAGCTGTCGAATCCCGGGTCGCCGAGGATGACCCGCACCATGTGCGGGGTCAGCCATTCGGTCCGGAGCACGGTCAGTGTTGCGGTCGGCTTTGCCACAGGCATCTCTCCAATGAACTCAAGTTGGTTAGTGTTACCTAACTACGGTACAGGAGAGACTGCCGGCAACGGCCGGAGTCGTTTACGAGCCGGAAGCGAACAACAAGCTCAACACGTGCGCGACGAAGTTCCGCCACAAATCCTCGGCTGACCCCATATCTCACTCCTGACGTGACGCTGATCCACCTGTGGGTATCGCATGCGGTTTGCGAGGTGCGTTCCAGAGACGTTTCTACTCCACCTCGTCGCCGATCGGTCGGTTCGACTCACCCTTTGCGCAGGCCGGAGCGTGACGAAGAGTCGAACCGCGCCACACTTCGGTCCTTGCCTATATTGGCGACAACCGATATAAAGGGTGTGTGCATGCGTTCGACGTACTCGGCGACCCCGTTCGGCGGCGGATCATGGAACTCCTGTCCGAGGGCGAACTCTCGGCCGGTCAGGTGACCGAAGTCGCAGCCGCCGAGTTCGGGATCTCACAGCCGACGGTGTCCGGACACCTGCGGGTGCTTCGGGAGAACGGGTTCGCTACGGTCCGGCGCGAAGGCACCAGACGTCTCTACGCGGTCGAGCCTGCACCGCTGCAGGAAGTGGATCGATGGCTCGACGGGTTCCGCCGGTTCTGGAGCCAGCCGCTCGACGCCCTGGCCACCGAACTCGCCCGCGGGAGTCGTCAGGATCCCCGGCCGAGCCGAGCCGCACACCCCGAATCATCGACAGAAGGAGACCGACAGTGAACGAGATCGCCGGTCAGGACACCAGCCTGACGACAGTGCAGCGGAGGATGGGCAACCGGGACATCGCCGAGGGTGCAGCGCGAACGGCGGTGCTCAGGCGACGCTACGACGCGCCGATCGACGACGTCTGGAATGCCATCACGACCCCGGACCGCGTCGACCGCTTCTTCCTCCCGCTCAGCGGCGATCTGCGCGCGGGCGGTTCCTTCGCCCTGCAGGGCCAGGCCAGTGGAGAGATCCTGGCCTGCGACGCCCCACATCTGCTGCGGCTGCAGTGGACTCCGCCCGGCGACCCTGGTTACAGCGACCAGGTCGAGGTCCGGCTGACCGCCGACGGTCCGGACGCGACGTGGTTGGAGTTGGAACACGCCTCCGTCGCCGACGTCTTCCGCAACGACCCGGACACGGGCTGCTACGGCGTCGGAACGGGCTGGGAAGGTCCCCTGCACTATCTCGGCGAGTACCTGCGCGGCGTCCTGCCGGACCGCCCCAGCACCGAGTGGTACACCTTCGACGAAGCCGAGGAACTGCGCCTCGCCAATTACCGCGGCACGGAATGGGCGAAAGTCGAGGCACAGCACGCGCGGAACACCGGCCACGCCTGAGAATGCATTCAGGTCGCCTGCCCCCGAGCCGGCCCCGTCTCACCGCTGCCGCGACCATCCGGTGTCGTCGGAGCCGACGAAGCCCTCCATCTCCAGCAGCGGGAGCACGGCGCGGACCTGCTCCACCGCGACTCCGGACAGTTCGGACAGTTCCCGGACCCCGCGCGGTCCGGCGGCCGGCAACGCCTCGTACACCAGCAGGGCGTCGCCCGACAGCGCGTCGAGATCGCGGACCACCTCGGGGCCGTCCCGCAGCCCGATCGGCCCGGCCTCCTCCACCACGTCACCGGCGTTCGCGACCAACCTCGCCTCACCCTCCCGAATCATCCGATTGCACCCGGTCGACGACGCCGACGTCACCGGACCGGGCACCGCCATCACCGGACGCCCCAGTTTGCGCGCCCAGCTCACGGTGTTCCGGGCGCCGCTGCGCCAGCCGGCCTCCACCACGACCACCCCGTCGGACAGGCTCGCCACCAACCGGTTCCGCGCCAGGAACCGATGTTTCGCCGGAGTCGTGCCCGGCGCGTACTCGCTGATCACCGCACCGTTCTGCGCGATCTGCCGCAGCAAGCGCGCATGCCCCGCCGGGTACGCGCGATCCACACCACACGCCAGCACCGCCACCGTCAGGCCCCCGACACTCAGCGCCGCACGATGCGCGGCGCCGTCGACCCCGAATGCTGCGCCCGACACGATCGTCCACCCGTCGACGGCGAGATCACCCGCAATCTCCGCTGTCACGTGCTCGCCGTACCCGCTCGCCGCCCGTGTCCCCACAATCGAGATTGCCCGATCGGTGAGTTCGGCCACCGGGCGCGAACCGAGCACCCACAGAGCGAGCGGCGGACCCTCGTCCCGCGACCGCGACAGATTCCCGAAACCGAGGAGCCGCCACTGAGGCCACTCGTCGTCGTCCGGCGTCACGATCCGGCCACCCATTCCCGCCACCAGTTCGAGATCGTCCGCGGCCGTGTCCACATGGGCACGGGCCACCGTCCGCTCCCCCAGCATGTCCGACAGATCCCTTTCCCGCACGGCCCGCGCAGCCTCCTCCGGCCCCACCTCCTCCACGAGACGGGACAGCGCCGGACACGGCCCCTGCACCACCTTCGACAGATACGCCCACGCCAACCGGCGCGGATCGTGAACTCCACTCGGATCCGTTGCGTCACTTCGAATTTCCACCGTCATTGAAAGCTCCGATCACGAAAACCCAACGCGGTGACCACCTGCTCCGGGCCCGGCATGCCCAGCCCGGCCAGATCGCTCACCGTCCACGCCACTCGTAATGCGCGATCGGCCCCCCGGGCCGTGATCAGCCCCTTGCGCAGCGCTCGCTCCACCGGCGCCAGCGCCGGGCGCGCCAACCGGAACTTCTGCCGCAGGGCCGGGCCCGGCACCTCCGCGTTGGTGCGCCACCCGTAGTCGCTCCACCGCTCGCCGGCGGCGGCGCGCGCCTCGGTCACCCGCTGCCGGACGTCCTCGGTGCTCTCGCCGACGTCGTCGATGAACGCTCCGGTCGCGACGGCCTGCATTCGCACACGCAGGTCAACGCGGTCCATCAGTGGTCCCGACAACTTTCCGAGATAGCGTCGCCGGGCGGTCGGCGCGCACACGCAGTCCGCCTCCCGCGGCGGCGCGCACGGGCACGGATTGGCCGCGAGGATCAGCTGGAAACGCGCCGGGTAGCGGGCGACCCCATCCCGTCGCGCGATCCGCACCTCCCCGTCCTCGAGTGGGGTCCGCAGAGCCTCGAGCACCTTGGTTCCGATCTCGGCGCACTCGTCGAGGAACAGCACCCCGCGGTGGGCGCGACTGACCGCACCGGGTTTCGCGACACCGCTGCCGCCGCCGACGAGTGCACTCACCGACGCGGTGTGGTGTGGTGCGATGAACGGCGGCACGTCGATGAGGGGGCGCTCGGGCGGCAGAAGCCCCGCCACCGAGTGGATTGCCGTCACCTCGAGCGATTCACTCTCGGTGAGCGGCGGCAGAACTCCCGGAAGACGTTGCGCGAGCATCGTCTTCCCGACGCCGGGTGGGCCGGTGAGCATGAGGTGGTGCGCTCCGGCCGCCGCGACCTCGATGGCCCAGCGCGCCTCCGTCTGACCCACCACCTCGCTCAGATCGGCACGCACCGGTTGCGCGACCCACTGCGCCGGCTCTGGGTACTCGAGTTCACGCTCCTCTCGCAGCCACGCGATCGCCGCCCTCAGATCGTGCGCGCCGAGCACCTCGACACCACCGACCAGCCCCGCCTCGGGCAGGGACTGCACCGGGACCACCACCGTCGCCCATCCCGCGTTCTTCGCTGCCAGCACCGCGGGCAGGATCCCGCGCACCGACCGGAGCCGCCCGTCCAGCGCCAGTTCGCCGAGCAGAACGGTCTCGCGCAGCCGCTGCCGCTTCACCTGCTTGGCCGCATCGAGCACGGCGGCGACGAGCGCGAGATCGTAGACCGACCCGACCTTCGGCAGGGTCGCCGGCGACAACGCGAGAATCACCTTCGAATCCGGCCACTCCTCACCCGAATTCGCGACCGCGGCCCTGATCCGGTCACGCGCCTCCGACAGCGCGGTGTCCGGCAGCCCGACCAGATGCACTGCGGGAAGCCCACGGCCGATGTCGGCCTCGATCTCGACGAGCTGACCGTCCACCCCGGTCACCGCCACCGAATGCGCGCGCCCCAATGCCATCAGAACGCGTCCCGGACGTGCTCGATCTGGGGTTGCGGACCGTGCCCGATCATGATCGCGACGACGTCGAACCGCACCCGCGACCAGTGCCGGCTCGACTCCCGCAACCATTCCACCGCCAGCAAACGGATGCGTCGCTGCTTGGAGAACGTCACCGCCTCGGCCGGAGTGCCGTATCCCAGACCGCGCCGTGTCTTCACTTCGACGAAGACGAGCCAGTCCCCCTCCGTCGCAATGAGATCGACCTCACCGTACCGGGATCGCCAGTTGCGCTCGACGATCTCCATGCCCGCCTCGGTGAGGTACCGGGCGGCCAGATCCTCCCCATGTGCACCAAGCGCGAGATTGTGCGCCACAGCAGCCTCCACCCCGTCCCGCGGCGGCCCACCGATGCGAACCGCGCCTCTCGCACCACCGTGGCCGACCCGGATTCCGGAAGAAGTGCTCGAACTGGGCGAACACTTTGGGCTGTGGATGGATCACACGTTGTGGACAACTCGGCATTCCGCGACGGCCGTGCGCGAGGAAACGCCAGGCCAGGGCTGTCAAGACGGTCAGCCGACGGCCGGCATCCAGCGGCGTGCGAGACCGGCCACCCACTCGGCGGCCTCACCCGGATCCTCGGGTGGTGATTCGACCAGGACGAGTTCGTCGACTCCCGCACCGGCCAGGGCGCCGACGTCGGACGGGTCCACTTCGCGCAGGGCAACGGCCAGGCGCAAGCCGGCGGGATCGCGCCCCGCGTCGCGGCACAGTGCGTGGATCGTGCGGATCCGTTCGGCGACGGCGTCGACGCCGTCCAGGTTGAAGCCGTACCAGCCGTCGCCCCACGCCGCGACCCGACGAAGAGCGGCATCGGTGTTGCCGCCGAGCACGACCGGAATCCGGCGCTCGCGGACGGGTTTCGGGTTGACCCGAATCGAGTCGAAGTGGACGAACTCGCCGTCGAACGTCGCAACGTCGTCACTCCACAGGGTGCGCATCGCCGCGACGTATTCGGCGGCGCGCTCGCCGCGGCGCTCGAACGGAATGCCGAGCGCAGCGAATTCTTCCCTGGACCAGCCGATGCCGACGCCGAGCGTCAGCCTGCCACCGCTCATCAGATCCAGCGTCGCCGCCTGCTTGGCCATGAGCACGGGATTGTGTTCGGGCAGCAGCACTATCCCGGTGGCGACGCCGATCGTCCGGGTGGCTGCCGCGGCGAAGCTCAGCCCGATCATCGGGTCGAGCCAGTCCGCGACAGCGGGGACGGCGATCTTTCCGTCGTCCGCGTACGGGTACCGCGACGCCGATCGGTCCACCATCACGACGTGTTCGCCGGCCCACAGCGTGGCGAATCCGCTGTTCTCGGCGGCTACCGCGACCGCGTCGATCACGGCGCGGCGAGCGCCGGTGCCGATTCCGAGGGCGTGCAACCCGAGGCGCATCGGCCGATCGTCTCACAGTTGCCCGGCCGACGTGCCCGGTTCCGGGACGCACCTATCCGCGCACGTCGAGGCTCCTGGCGTAGTGCTCCTTGAACACCTCGAGGTGCGTCCAGGTCTCCAGCGCCACCACCCGTCGATCGTCCGGATTTGCTCGGCGAGGGAGTAGAGATCGCCCGACGAATCGGCGGCGACGGTGCCGATCAGGTCGAATCTGCCGAGCGATCGCATCAGGAATTCGATACCCGGCAGGGCCTCGATCTGCGCGCACGCTTCCCGGTCCCGCGATCCGGGGTTCACACCGATGCAAATGGTGCCGGCGCGCTCTTCGGTGGACTGTCGCCGTTGGTCTCGACACTCATGTACCAGGCCACCGGCAGCGTGTGGCCGGTGATCGGACTCCTGATCGGCATGTGCGCCGTCAGCATCCTCTGCCTGCTCGTGGCTCCGCAGCACGTCGATCACGCCGACGACGAATCCGTGGGTGACCTCGGCGCCGCGCGGGCGCGGGCCACCAGCTGACACCCCCGTGACGGGAAGGGTCGGTGCTGCGAAGCACCGGCCCTTCCGCCGTCAGCCGGGCTCGCCGTCCGAATCGGCCGGAGACGCGGCGACCGTCGTCGAGGTGAGTCCGGCGTCGTCGAGCGCGCGCCCGGTGAGCACCCGGCCCAGTTCGATCATCTCGGCGGCCCGATGGAAGTCGAGGCTGCGGCACGCGTTCCGGGGAACCCGGACCTGCACGTCCGGTGGGTACGCGGCGAGCTGGTACCGGGCCAACGTCGCCTGCATCACGTCGAGCGAGCGGTTCATCACCGCGAACCGGCTGAACTTCGGGACGGCCACCGCGTCGCCCTCGACCACGGGCTGATCACCGATCAGGGGGCCGTCCGGCTCCTCCGACGGATCCGGGTCGGTGTGCGCGGCGCCGAACCGTCCGACCACCGACCGCACGATGTCCAGGTCACGCAGCTGCGCGGCGCTGCGACGGAAGCGGGCCATCCACTCGTCCACCGGCCGCGAGTCCGCGCTGACGTTCTCCGGGGCCAGCGAACGACCGTCCCGATCCTCCGCGCCCAGGCTGATCCCGACGGTCAGGTCGGCGCTCACCGAGACCAGCGGCGCCATCGGCAGCGGGTCGAGCACCCCACCGTCCGCGAGGACCCTGCCGTTGAGCACATACGGCGTGATGACGCCGGGGATGGCGATCGACGCGCGGATCGCCGCGTCGACGGGGCCGCGCTGGAACCACACCGACCGGCCCGCAGCGAGATCGGTGGCCACGGCGGTATACGGAATGGGAAGGTCTTCGATACGGATCTCGCCGAGGATCTCCCGAACCCGGTGCAGGATCTTCTCGGCGTGGATGGCGCCAGGTGCCGACACCGACAGGTCGAGAAGCCGCACGACGTCCAGCTGGGTCAGACCGATCGCCCACCGGGTGAAGTCGTCGAGCTTCCCCGCGGCGTGGAGGCCACCCACGAGGGCGCCCATCGACGATCCTGCGACTCCGACGATCTCGAATCCGCGCTCCTCGAGTACCTGAATCGCGCCGATGTGGGCGTATCCCCTGGCGCCGCCACTCCCCAGAGCCAGCGCGACGCGCCTCGGTCCGGTCATCGGATGATCGTACGCGGCCGGGAACTTCGGATCGTCAGGACAGACCGTTGTCCGGGAGCCGCAGGTCCGGCTTGTCGAGTTCCTCGATGTTCACGTCCTTGAACGTGATGACGCGGACATACTTCACGAACCGCGCGGGACGGTACATGTCCCACACCCAGGCATCGGACATGCGCAGCTCGAAGTAGATCTCGCCGTCTGCGTTGTGCGGCAGCAACTCCACCGAGTTGGCCAGATAGAACCGGCGCTCGGTCTCCACGACATAGGAGAACTGACCGACGATGTCCCGATACTCGCGGTAGAGCGACAGCTCCATCTCGGTTTCGTACTTCTCGAGATCCTCGGCACTCATCGGTCTCGGAGTCCTCCTGCTCTGGTGTGAATTGTCATCATCTCGCACTTCCGGAACTGTTATCCACTCGGTGTAGCAGCGCCGCGACATTCGACCACGAGCGGCGGTGCTCCGGGCACGGGCCCAGCTCCTCGAGCGCCGCCAGGTGGGCGGGCGTGTTGTACCCCTTGTGGATCGCGAAACCGTAACCCGGGTGCGTCTCGTCCATCGCGACCATCACCCGGTCCCGCGACACCTTGGCCAGGACGCTCGCCGCCGCGATGCATGCCGCCGCGGCGTCGCCGCCGATCACCGGCAGCGACGGGGCCGGGAGCCCCGGGACACGGAAACCGTCGGTGAGAACGTAACCGGGGGTCATCGAGAGCCCGGCGACCGCACGCCGCATGCCCTCGATGTTGGCGACGTGGACGCCCATGCGGTCGACTTCCTCCGCCGGGAAGGACACGACGCTCCACGCCACTGCCAGCCGGGTGATGGCCGGGAACAGCTCCTCGCGCGTGCGTTCGGTGAGCTTCTTCGAATCGTCGAGCCGCGCCAGCGCCGGATACGGCTTCGGTGCGAGCACACACGCCGCCACGACGAGCGGGCCCGCGCACGCACCCCGCCCGGCCTCGTCGACACCGGCCACCGGCCCGAGTCCGCTGCGGACCAGGGCCGACTCCATCGTCCGCAGACCGGACGACCTGCGAATGACGATGCGTGGAGGCCAGGAAGTCACTTGCCCTGGATATCGGGTGAACTGATCGTGCCCATCCGCGACGGCGGCAACGCGATGAAGACCGCTTTTCCGATCACGTTGTCGAGCGGGATGGTGCCTTGCATGTCGTCGCCCACGTGGTACCGCGAGTCCGCGGAGTTGCTGCGGTTGTCGCCCATCATCCACAGGTGCCCCTCGGGGACGGTGACGGGACCGAAGCAGCGCGCCGACTTCAGCGCGGTGTCGCAGGTCTGGGAGCCGGGGACGAACGGGAAGTCCATGACGACGTAGGGCTCGTCGAGTGGCTGACCGTCCACCAGGATGCGACCCTGGTCGTCGCAGCATTCGACGGTCTGACCGCCGGTGGCGATCACACGCTTGACGAGGTCGTTCTCGTCCGGCGGGACGAGTCCGACGAGGGAACCGACTTCCTGCGCACCGCGGATCACCACGTTGGAGGAGCGGGTGGAGACGAAATCCTGTGACCACGAATCGGGGCCGCGGAACACGATCACGTCACCCGGTTTCGGATCACCGAAGCGGTAACCGATCTTCTCGACCACGATGCGGTCGCCGGTGCAGCCTGCGCAGCCGTGCAGCGTCGGTTCCATCGATTCCGACGGAATGAGATAGACCCGCGCGACGAACGTCTGCAGCAGAAAACTCAGGACGAGCGCGACCAGAATCAGGATCGGCAACTCGCGGAGGAAGGAGCGGGGCTTCTTCTCGGGCTCCGCCGCACCGCCGTTCGCTGCGGAGGTGGCGGCCGAATCGCCGGTGGTCTCGGATTCCGACGACAATGCCCGCTCCTTCGAAGAATCTGTCACGAAATCAGATTAGCCCGGCACTGCGCGTACGCAGTGCCGGGCTCATCGGAAAGGTCAGCGCTTTTCCTTGATCTTGGCGGCCTTGCCACGCAGATCGCGGAGGTAGTACAGCTTGGCGCGACGGACGTCACCGCGGGTGACGACCTCGATCTGCGCCAGGTTGGGGCTGTGAACCGGGAAGGTGCGCTCGACGCCGACACCGAAGGAGACCTTGCGGACGGTGAAGGTCTCGCGGACGCCGCCGCCCTGACGGCGGATCACGACGCCCTTGAAGACCTGCACGCGCTCCTTGGAGCCTTCGATGACCTTGACGTGCACGTTGAGGGTGTCGCCGGGACGGAACTCGGGAATGTCGTCGCGGAGGGACTTCTTGTCCAGGAAATCGAGAGTGTTCATCGGTGTTCCATCCTTGCGTTTTCGCAGGAGCAGAGGAACCGAGCGGCACCCGGACGTTCGGAGAACACCGGTGCTCGTCTGGTTCGTGCCCAGATCAAGTACTGCTGCCTGGTCCAGGCAACCCGTCCATTGTGCCAGACGCCACGGGGTGAAGCGAAATCGGCGGTGGCGCCGCATGCACCACGTGGTCGAGTTCCACCTCGGCCGCCACCTTGGCATGCTCCGCGGCTTCCTTCACGTGCACCGCGCTGGGAGTGCCGGCGATGAAGTCCTGCACGAAGATCTTGGCCCTGATGACCGGACGCCGCCACTTGCGCTCCCGTTCGAGCGCCCGCAGCATCCGCTTCGGCTTGGACGTGTAGCGCCACCGTGCCCACGGCGCGCTCGGCCTGCTCAGCCGGAGCGCCCCGATCAGCAGGATCGGGAAGACGAACAATCCGAGCAGTCCGGTCCAGATCTTCCCCTTCAGCAGCACCACCGCCGCGATGAGCAGGTTGATCACCGAAGACAGCGCGATCGCTACCCGTACCCAGGGATCCGGGGAGTCCCGGAAGTCGGTGACGTTGATCAGTTCGAGCGGACGGAGCCCGAGGAGCAGCAGACCGGTGACGGCGATCGCGACGAACACGGCATCGACGGACGTCCGGCCCTCGTCCGCCCAGTACACGTCCTGCAGGTAGAAGATCAGCGCGAACTCGTCCAGCACCAGCGCGGCGCCGATCCCGAAGAACGTGGCGAGGACGGCGCCGGTGGTCTGGGTGCCGTCCTCGTACACGGCGATGAGGGCGACACCGGACATGAGCATCGTCACGACGCCGAACACCACGTGGTGGACGTGGTGCCCGCCGGGTTTCACGTTGCCCGGCCACCACGAGACCTCGGCGCGGATCATCCGCACGCTCAGCCGGATGAACAGGAATGCCGCGAGAAACCCGAGCAGGAAAAAGAGCAGAGGCAGGCGCCCGTGCCCGACGATTTCCCTATCCAGCCATTCGTACATCGGCATCCACTATCCCAGTAAAGAACTGGTCACTCCACGGGAAAGTGGTCGCTCGTGTCGGGATGGTGACCTCCTACTTGCCGAACCCCGCCTTTCGCAGCGCGTCGGCCATCGACCCGCCGGGCGCCGGGCGATTGTCCCGCCCGCGGTCGCGTCCACCCTGCTGCTGCGGCTTGCCTCCGCCGCGCCGGTCCTGCGGCTGCCCGCCTCCCCGCCGGTCCTGCCGCTGCCCGCCACCGCGGGGCCCGTCGTTCTTGCGGCCGCCCGCCCCGACCTCGTCGTCGAGTCGCAGCGTCAACCCGATGCGCTGACGCGCCTCGTCGACCTCGAGGACCTTCACCGTCACCACGTCACCGGACTTCACGACGTCCCGCGGGTCTTTGACGAAGTTGTGGGACATCGCCGACACGTGGACGAGGCCGTCCTGGTGGACACCGATGTCGACGAACGCGCCGAACGCCGCCACGTTGGTGACGACGCCCTCGAGGGTCATTCCGGGCTTCAGGTGCGACACCTTCTCGATGCCTGCCGCGAATGTGGCCGTCTTGAATTCCGGGCGGGGGTCACGGCCGGGCTTCTCGAGTTCACCGATGATGTCGGTGACGGTCGGGAGTCCGAACCGGTCGTCGACGTAGTCGGCAGGGTTCAGACTGCGCAGCGCGGACGTGTTGCCGATGATCTCGCGCACGCCGGTGCCGCTGGATTCGACGATCTTGCGCACCACCGGGTAGGCCTCGGGGTGGACGCTGGACGCGTCGAGTGGGTCGTCGCCGTTGGGGATGCGCAGGAAGCCGGCGCACTGCTCGAACGCCTTCGGCCCGAGTCGCGCGACGTCCTTGAGACCCTTGCGGCTGCGGAACGGGCCGTTCTGGTCGCGGTGCGCGACGATGCTCTCGGCCAGGGACCCGGCGATGCCGGACACGCGGGACAGCAGCGGCACGGACGCGGTGTTGACGTCGACGCCGACCGCATTCACCGCGTCCTCGACGACGGCGCCGAGCGAACGTGCGAGCAGTGTCTCCGACACGTCGTGCTGGTACTGGCCGACGCCGATCGACTTCGGGTCGATCTTCACGAGTTCGGCGAGGGGATCCTGCAGACGCCGGGCGATGGAGACGGCGCCGCGGATCGACACGTCGAGGTTCGGCAGTTCCGCCGAGGCGTACGCGGACGCCGAATACACGGATGCGCCGGCCTCGGACACGACGATCTTCGTCAGGTTGGTGGCGCCGGACTTGGCGATCAGCTCGCTCGCGAGCGCGTCCGTCTCCCGGGAGGCGGTGCCGTTCCCGATGGCGATCAGCTCCACGCCGTGCTTGGCGACGAGGCCGGCGAGTGTGGCCAGGGAGGCGTCCCACTTGTTCTGCGGCTGATGCGGGTAGATCGTCTCGTGGGCCACCACCTTGCCGGTGGCGTCCACGACCGCGACCTTGGTGCCGGTCCGGAAACCGGGGTCCAGGCCCATCGTGGCGCGGGTGCCTGCCGGCGCCGCCAGAAGCAGGTCGCGCAGGTTGGTGGCGAACACGTCGACGGCGTCCTTCTCCGCCGACTGCCGCAGCCGCATCCGGGTGTCGATGCCCAGGGTGACGATCATCTTGGTGCGCCACGCCCACCGCACGGTGTCGAGGAGCCACCGGTCGGCCGGTCGGCCGCGGTCGGCGATGCCGAACCGTCCGGCGATCCGGCCCTCGTAGACGGTGGGCTCGCCCGGGACGGCTTCTTCCGTGTCGGGTGCCAGGGTGAGCGAGAGCACCTCTTCCTTCTCGCCGCGCAGAACCGCGAGGATCCGGTGTGAGGGGAGCTTGCCGAACGGTTCGGAGAACTCGAAGTAGTCGGCGAACTTCGCGCCCTCGGTTTCCTTGCCCTTACGGACTGCGGACACCAGTTGCCCGCGGGTCCACATCAGCTCACGGAGCTCGCCCACCAGGTCGGCGTCCTCGGCGAAGCGTTCGACGAGGATCGCGCGCGCACCCTCGAGCTGTTCCGCCGTGTAGGACGCCGGATCGGCCCTGGGATCGGTGATCAGCGCGTCGGCGACGGGCTCGTGACCGGCTTCGCGTGCGATCTGCGCCTTGGTGCGCCGCTTCGGCTTGAACGGCAGGTAGATGTCCTCGAGGCGCGCCTTCGTGTCGGCGGTCATGATCTGCCCGCGGAGCTGATCGTCGAGCTTGCCCTGCGAGTCGATCGACTCGAGCACGGCGTCCCGGCGCTCGTCCAGTTCCCGCAGGTACCGCAGTCGTTCCTCGAGCTGGCGGAGCTGAGCGTCGTCGAGCGTTCCGGTGACTTCCTTGCGGTACCGGGCGATGAAGGGCACGGTCGCTCCGCCGTCGAGGAGGTCCACGGCGGCCGCGACCTGTCCCTCCCGGACGTCGAGCTCCTCGGCAATGCGCTGGTTCACGGTCTTGAGAGTCACGGAAATGGACCCTACCGCTACTCTGGGACAATATCGTCGGCGGTGAGGCCGTCACGGAAATCTCGGGAGAATTTCATGTCCAGGCTGATCCGCTGCCTGACGGTCATGGTCCTCCTGCTGGGTGCGACGCAGGCCTGCACCATCCCGACCGAGACGAACTCCGTGGTCGACATCCCGGTGACCTCACCGGCGGTCGCCACCCCCGACGTTCTCCCCGCCGAGGAACCCGCCGGTGACGGCGTGACCGTGAGCCCCGAGCCGTTCCCCTCCGCGCGGGTTCCCGTCTCCGCACCCCTCGCCGAACGCATCTCGGCGGCAGTCGCGACGGCGGCCGCCGAGCGCGGCGCCGACGTGTCGATTGCCGTCCTGGACCGTGCCACCGGCAGCTATCTGGAGGACGCCGCCACCGAACCGGTCGAAACGGCGTCGCTGGCCAAGCTCTTCGTCGCCGCCCAGATGTATCACCTCGACGCGCTCGGTGAGCGGCCGTTGTCCGACTTCGACCGTCTCCTCCTGAAGCGGATGCTCGAATCCTCCGACGACGACGCTGCCAACACCCTCTGGGACGATCTCGGCGGCTCGGACCTGGTCGTCGACATCGCGCGGCGATACGGACTCGCCGCCACCGCACCGCCCGGGGACGGGTTGTGGTGGAACACCGAGACGACGGCCGCTGACCTCGTTACGTTCTACACCGGGCTCCTCGACGACCGTGACGGCCTCGGCCCCGGGCGCATCGCCGAGTTCGTGGGCTACCTGCGCGCGTCGACACCCGAGGGCATCGACGGCTACGACCAGCGGTTCGGCATCCCCGACGGGTTGCCGGGCGAGAACGTCGTCGGGGTGAAGCAGGGCTGGATGTGCTGTGTGGGTGACCGGTGGATCCACGCGTCGACCGGGGTGATCGGGGAGGACAACCGCTACATCGTGACGGTCGCGTCGCGGGAGGACATCCGGTACGAGGACGACGAGGAGTCGTATCCGGACACCGCGATCACCGATGTCACCGAGGATTCGAGTGCGCAGCACGCACGGGACACGATGACCGGGATCGTGAAGTCCCTGTTCCCCACCGGAGTCGTCGACGACTGGACGCAGCCCCAGGGTTAGCCCCCGGGCCCGGAAAACGTTTCAGGGCAACAGGTCCGGACGACGCTCGGCGGTGCGGTGCAGCGACTGCTCGCGTCGCCACGCCGCCACCTTCGCATGATCGCCCGACAGGAGGACGGGCGGGACGTCGAGTCCGCGCCACGTGGCGGGCCGGGTGTAGCTGGGACCTTCGAGGAGGCCGTCGGAAAACGAATCCTCTTGGTGCGATTGCTGATTGCCGAGGACTCCGGGAATCAGGCGCACGAACGCCTCCGTCATCACCAGCACGGCCGCCTCCCCGCCGATGAGGACGTAGTCGCCGATGCTCACTTCTTCGACGCGCACCCGGCGGGCGGCGTCGTCGAACACCCGCTGATCGATGCCTTCGTAACGCCCGCAGGCGAAGACGATGTGCTTCTCCCCCGCCCAGCGCTCGGCGGTGGCCTGCGTGAAGGGGACACCGGCGGGTGTGGGGACGACGAGCAGCGTGTCGGTGTTCTCGCCGCCGGCGGTGAGGACATCGTCCAGCGCGGGCCCCCACACGGTGGGTTTCATGACCATCCCCGGCCCGCCGCCGTACGGCGAATCGTCGACCGCCTTGTGGACGTCGTGCGTCCAATCCCGCAGATCGTGCACCTCGACCGAGATGAGGCCCTTGTCGATGGCCTTGCCGAGCAACGCCGCGCGAAGCGGTTCGAGGTATTCGGGAAAGATGGTGACCACGTCGAGGCGCATGCCTACCGACTCACTTCCCGTCGGCGGATTCACCGAAGTCGGGATCGAGCAGCCCTTCCGGCGGATCGATCAGGACGACGCCGTCGGCCACGGACACCGACGTGACGATCGCGGCCACGAACGGGACCAGAAGTTCGCCGGACTGTTCACCGGATCGACGGATCGAGAGCAATTCGCCTGCTGCGGAATGCAATACCTCGATGACGGTACCCACCTCGGTGCCGTCCGCGAGGCGCACCGACAGTCCCTCGAGTTCGTGATCGTAGAACTCGTCGGGGTCGTCGGAGGGCACGAGTTCGGCGCTGTCGATGACGAACAACGTGCCCCGCAGGGCATCCGCGGCGGTGCGATCCGGGACGCCCTCGAGGCGCAGCAGAAGCCGCCCGGAATGCTCCCGGGCGGCTTCCACCGTGTACGTGTTCACAGTCTGCTCGCGCGGCTTGTGTCCCCGCAGCACGGCACCCACGGCGAATCGATCCTCGGGTTCGTCGGTGCGAACCTCGACCACGATCTCACCCTTGATGCCGTGCGACTTGGCGACACGGCCGATCACGAGCTCCACTGTTGTAAGGCCTCTACTGGTCGGTGTCGACGACGTCGACACGGATCCCGCGGCCACCGATACCGGAGACCAGCGTGCGCAGAGCGGTCGCGGTGCGACCACCGCGGCCGATGACCTTGCCGAGATCGTCAGGGTTGACGTGCACCTCGACAGTGCGCCCCCGACGCCCGGTGATCAGCTCGACACGAACGTCGTCGGGGTTGGCGACGATGCCACGAACGAGGTGCTCCACGGCATCGGCGACGACGGCACTCACTTGTCAGCAGCCTCGGACTCTGCAGCTGCCTCGGCGGGAGCGTCGGCGTCCTCGGCCTTCGCCTTCTTCTTCTTGGGCGTGATGGCCTCGCCGACGGGCTCGTTCTCGGCCTGCGCGAGCGCAGCCTGGAACAGCTCCAGCTTGGACGGCTTGGCTTCCTTGACGCGGAGGGTGCCCTCGGCGCCCGGCAGGCCCTTGAACTTCTGCCAGTCACCGGTGATCTTGAGGATGGCCTCGACGGGCTCGGTGGGCTGGGCGCCGACGCCGAGCCAGTACTGCGCGCGCTCGGAATCGACCTCGATCAGCGAGGGCTCTTCCTTGGGGTGGTACTTGCCGATGGTCTCGATTGCACGGCCGTTGCGGCGGGTGCGGGAGTCGGCGACGACGATGCGGTACTGCGGGTTCCGGATCTTGCCGAGCCGGGTGAGCTTGATCTTGACAGCCACTGCTGTACTTCTCCTTCAGTGCGCACACGAATGTGCCCACGTGTCACGTGCAATTCGGCGACGCGCAGGAATAGCGCGCCCGGTTTTGCCTCTAATCTGTGACCGCCGCGCGGTGCGTAACCGGATGCGACGAACAGCGGTTCATTCTGCCAGACGAACCCCGTCCGGGGGAAACCAGGTCACCGGGTCTTGACGACGACGCCCCGCAACACCACGACGTCGGGCGCGGCGAGGGTGTCGCTGCTCGCGCGCGGGTCGTTCCGGAAGACCAGCAGATCCGCGGGCGCACCCGCTTCGACACCCGGATGCCCCAACCACGCGCGCGCATCCCAGCACGCGGCGCCGAGTGCTTCGGACGGGGTCAGCCCGACCGCCTTCAGTTCCTCGACTTCGTCGGCGATGCGTCCGTGGACGATGGATCCGCCCGCGTCGGTGCCTGCGTAGATCGGGATCCCCGCATCGTGCGCGGCGCCGATCGTGTCCTTCACCCGTGAGTGCAGGTCGCGCATGTGCGCGGCGTAGACCGGGAACCGCGAGGCGGACTCGGCGATATCCGGGAACGTCGCGATGTTGATCAGCGTCGGGACGAGCGCGGTCCCGTGCGAGACCATCAGCTCGATCGTCTCGTCGGTCAGCCCGGTGCCGTGCTCGATGCAGTCGATCCCGGCGTTGATCAGGCCCGGGAGCGCATCCTCCGCGAAGACGTGCGCGGTGACGCGAGCCCCTTCGCGGTGCGCCGCCGCAATCGCCTCGACCAGGATGTCGTCGCTCCACAACGGCGCCAGGTCGCCCGCGGAGCGGTCGATCCAGTCGCCGACGAGCTTGACCCACCCGTCGCCGGCCCGGGCCTGGCGCACCACCTCGTCCGGCAGCTGCGACTCGTCCTCGAGATCGACCGGCAGTCCGCGGATGTATCGCTTGGGGGCGGCGATGTGCTGCCCGGCGCGGACGATCCTCGGCAGGTCGGGGCGGTCGTCGACGAAGCGGGTGTCGACCGGCGAACCGGCGTCGCGAATCAGCAGGACACCGCAGTCGCGCTCGGTCTCCGCCTGCGTGATCAACCCCTCGACGCTCTCACCACCACCGCCGCCGAACCGGATGCCGACGTGGCAGTGGGCGTCGACGAGACCGGGAACGATCCACCCAGACTCGCAGACAGTATCGGCGCCGGGAATCGGCTCCGTCGAGATCACACCGCTGTCGACCCAGAACTCGACCGGCTGTTCGTCGGGCAGACCGGTGCCCCGGAAATGCAGTGCAGCCATCGGCTACTTCTTCGGCAGCTTCAGCTGGGACAGGTCGATGCCCTCCAGTCCGGGCGGCAACTCGTCGAGGCCCTTAGGCATGTTCGACAGGTCGGGCATCCCCGCGGGGAGACCTCCGGGCGGCATACCCGGGAACCCGCCGGGCAGGCCACCGGGGAATCCTCCGCGCACCTTCGGCGGCGTCGGCCCCTTGCCGCCCTTCTTGCCCTTCTTGCCCTTCTTGCTGCGCTGCGGCTTGCGGGCACCCGGCATGCCCATGCGCCCGGCCATCGCGGCCATCATCTTGCGGGCCTCGAAGAAGCGGTCCACGAGCTGATTGACGTCGGAGACCTTCACGCCGGAACCGTTGGCGATCCGCAGGCGGCGGGACGCGTTGATGATCTTCGGGTCGTCGCGCTCGGCGGGAGTCATACCGCGGATGATCGCCTGCACCCGGTCGAGCTGCTTCTCGTCGACGTTTGCCAGAGCGTCCTTCATCTGCCCCGCACCCGGGAGCATGCCCAGGAGGTTGCCGATGGGACCCATCTTGCGGACGGCCATCATCTGCTCGAGGAAGTCTTCGAGGGTCAGCTGGCCGGAGCCGATCTTCTGCGCGGTGGCCTCGGCCTGCTTCTGGTCGAAGACCTGCTCCGCCTGCTCGATGAGGCTGAGCACGTCACCCATGCCGAGGATGCGGCTGGCCATGCGGTCGGGGTGGAAGACGTCGAAGTCTTCGAGCTTCTCACCCGTGGACGCGAACAGGATGGGCTGCCCGGTGACCTCGCGGACGCTGAGCGCGGCGCCACCGCGGGCGTCGCCGTCGAGCTTCGTGAGCACGACACCGGTGAATCCGACACCTTCGCGGAACGCCTCGGCGGTGCTGACCGCGTCCTGACCGATCATTGCGTCGAGAACGAAGATCGTCTCGTCGGGGTTCACGGCGTCGCGGATCCCCGCGGCCTGCGCCATCAGGTCGGCGTCGATACCCAGGCGACCCGCGGTGTCGACGATGACCACGTCGAACTGCTTGGTGCGGGCTTCCTCGACACCGGCCCGGGCCACCTCGACCGGGTCGGCCGCAGTGATGCCCAGCTCGTTGTCGCCGCCGCCGATGGACGTGCCGGGGTGCGGCGCGAACACCGTGGCGCCCGCGCGCTCACCGACGATCTGGAGCTGGGTGACGGCGCCGGGACGCTGCAGGTCGCAGGCGACGAGCAGCGGGGTGTGCCCCTGGTCGCGCAGCCACTTCGCGAGCTTGCCCGCGAGGGTGGTCTTACCGGAACCCTGCAGACCGGCGAGCATGATGACCGTCGGCGGTGTCTTGGCGAACACCAGCCGGCGGGTCTCGCCACCGAGGATCCCGACGAGTTCCTCGTTGACGATCTTGACGACCTGCTGCGCCGGGTTCAGCGCCGCCGAGACCTCGACGCCCTTGGCGCGTTCCTTGATCTTGGCGATGAACGAGCGGACGACGGGCAGCGCGACGTCTGCCTCGAGCAGGGCCAACCGGATCTCACGGCAGGTGGCATCGATGTCGGCTCCGGAAAGGCGACCCTTGCCACGCAGATCCTTGAGGGCTCCGGTCAACCTGTCGGAAAGGGATTCGAACACCGAGTGCGCTCCTGAAGTCATACGAGTGTGCGGTGGATATTCTCGGGCACCAGCCTAGCCGCTCACGTCCGGTCGTTCATTCTCCCCCGCTGCCCTCCTGTTTCTTCGGCTTGGTGAGCGGGACGACGCCGAGGATCGCGCTCTCGACCTGTTCCCGGCTCGCCCGGGTGTCCCCGCCGCCGACATCGAGGCAGAACGAGTCGATCACCGACGAACCCAGAGTGGTCACCCGCGCCCACCGGACGTCCGCGCCGCACGTGTCGAACGCGTCGGCCAGCCTGCACAGCAGCCCCAGCCGGTCCTCGGCCCTGAGCTCGAGGATCACCTCGCCGGGCGACGCCGTGTCGAACCAGATGACCCGCGGCGGCGCCTGCGCGTACTGAACCGGAACTGCGGCCTCGCCCCGTTCCTCGACGGCGGCCACGCGCTGGCTCTCGCGGGCCTCCTCCTCCTTGGCGGTCAGCATCTCCAAGAGGTTCAGCTCCCCCGCCAGTGCGCGGATCAGCTCCTGCCGCAGCAGTCCCGCCTGCGGCGGCGCCCCGAACCGCGGAGACACGACGAACGAGTTGACCGCCGAACCCTCGGCACCGCCCAGCGAGGCGGAATAGACCCGCAGGGAATGCAGCGCGAGCACGCCCGCCGCCTTCGACAGCAGACCGCGCTGGTCGGGCGCGATGACCGTGACCACAAACGTGTGCGGACTGTCGGCGGGGACCAGTGCGACGTGCACGCCCCCCGTCGCCGCCAGAGCGACGTGCTCCGGATCGAGCGGATCGGGTGCGGGAAGCACCTCCCCCGCCATGACCAGACGGCAGCGGCGCACGAGTTCCCCGATGAGCGAGGACTTCCAGTCGCCCCACACCCCGGGACCGGTCGCCAGCGAATCCGCCTCCGCCAGCGCGTGCAGCAGTTCCAGCAGAACGCCGTCACCGCCGAGCGCCTCCACCACCCTCTCGACAGTCTCGGGATCGTCGAGGTCCCGCCGCGTCGCGGTGTGCGGCAGCAGAAGATGGTGGCGCACGATCGCCGTCAGCAGCGCGACGTCGGACGGCCACAAACCGAGCCGCTTGCCGATCTGGGTGGCCAGTTCCGCGCCGACCACACTGTGGTCGCCGCCGCGGCCCTTGCCGATGTCGTGCAGCAGCGCGCCGAGCATCAGCAGATCCGGGCGGGCGACGCGGGTGGTGAACCCACTGGCGTAGGCCGCGGTCTCGACGAGGTGTCGATCCACCGTCCACGTGTGCACCGCGTCCCGCGGCGGCAGGTCCCGGACGGCACCCCACTCGGGAAGCAGCCTGCCCCACAGTCCGGTGCGATCGAGGGCCTCGATCGCGGCGACGGCACGGCTACCGGAACCGAGCATCACCAGCAGGTCGTTCAGGGCCTCCTTCGGCCACGGCTCACGCAGCTCGGGGGCGTTGTCGGCCAGGCGATTCAGAGTGGACGCCGACATCGGCATCCCCGTCGTCGCCGACGCGGACGCGACCCGCAGCACGAGGCCGGGGTCCTTCGCGGGCCGGGCGTCGCGGGCCAGCACCACTTCACCGGCGTGCTCGACGACTCCCTCGTCGAGGGGCCGCCGCACCGGTGGTCGGCGCAACCGCGCCAGTCCGCGCCGCGGCAGTGCATGGCCTGCCGTCCGCACCCCGACGTCGACGGAGTAGCTGATGGTGCGCGCGGCGTCGCTGAGCATGCGCGCGAGGTCGAACCGATCGCCGATCCGGAGTGCGGCGCCGATCTCGTCGGCGTCCTGCGCCCGCAACTGATCGCGCGAGCGTCCCGCCACCCGGTGCAGTTCGGTGCGGACGTCGAGGAGCCGCCGATGCGCGAGCGCCAGTCCCCCGCCGGGCGACTCCGGACCGAGTCCGGGCATGCCGTCGGTGAGCTGCGCGATGGACAGCGCGTTGAGCAACTGCACGTCCCGCAGTCCACCGCGACCGCTCTTGAGGTCGGGCTCGGCGCGGTGGGCGATCTGGCCGCTGCGTTCCCAGCGGGCCTGCGTCTGTTCGATGAGGCCGTCGAAGCGGTTGCGGATGTCGGTGCGCCACTGCCTGCGCACGCCGCTGATGAGCAGATTGGTCAGCTCGACGTCGCCGACGATGTGGCGCGCCTCGAGCATTCCCAGGGCCGCGGTGATGTCCGTGTCCGCCACCTGCAGTGCCTGAGGGATGGTGCGGACGCTGTGGTCGAGCTTGATGTGCGCGTCCCACAACGGATACCAGAGCTGGTCGGCCACCTGCGAGACCACCGCCGGATCCATGTCGTCGTGGAGCAGGAGGAGGTCGAGGTCCGAGTACGGCAGCATCTCCCGCCTGCCGAGCCCTCCGACCGCGACGAGCGCGAACCCGCTGTCCGGTTTGATGCCGAGTTCGGCACCCTTTGTGGTCAACCAGAACTCGTGCAGGTCGACGAGCGCATGACGCAGCGCAGCCGCGTCGAGCCGACGTCCGTGACCTGCCGGATTCCTTGTGCCGGGGCCGGTCTCGGGGCCGCCGGTGAGCAGTTGCCTGCGTGCGCGGGCCAGGTCCGCCGCTTCGTCCGATCCGCCTGACGCAACCGGCCCTGGTTCCGTCGCCTTGGCGACGGGACCAGGGCCGGTCTTACCGGACCCGTTGGGGTCAGAGCGCATCCGCGCCGCGTTCCCCGGTGCGTACCCGGATGACCGACTCGACCGGTGAGACCCACACCTTGCCGTCACCGATCTTGCCGGTGCGTGCCGCCTCGACGATCACCTCGACGACCTTGTCCACAGCAGCGTCGTCCACGACGACCTCGACCCGGACCTTCGGTACGAAATCGACCGAGTACTCGGCGCCTCGGTAGACCTCGGTGTGGCCCTTCTGCCGGCCGTACCCCTGAACCTCACTGACAGTCATGCCGAGGACGCCCGCCTGCTCGAGTCCCGTCTTGACGTCCTCCAGAGTGAACGGCTTGACAATTGCTGTGATCAGCTTCATTTCCTCATCCCTCCTTGCCGGATACACGAGCGGCTGCCGAGTTTCCGCCGAGAGCGGCGAAATCGTAGGCGGTTTCTGCGTGTTCCGACTCGTCCACTCCAAGTGATTCACCCTCGTCGCTGAGCCGCAGCCCGATCGTGAACTTCACGATCAATGCGACGACGGCCGTACCGACGAGCGAGTAAAGCAGTACTGCTCCGGCGCCCACTGCCTGACGCCAGAGTTGGTCGAGGCCTCCACCATAGAACAGTCCGACAACACCCGCGGGCGCCTCGGCCGTCGCGACCAGGCCGACCATCAGCGTTCCGACGATGCCACCGACCAGGTGAACACCGACGACATCGAGCGAGTCGTCGAACCCGAAGCGGAACTTGAGTCCGACGGCGAGAGCGCAGAGTGCGCCGGCCACGACGCCGATCGCGAGTGCACCGAGGACGTTCACCGAGGAGCAGGAAGGCGTGATGGCAACCAGGCCGGCCACGATTCCGGAAGCCGCGCCGAGCGTGGTGGCGTGGCCGTCGCGAATCCGCTCGACCAGGAGCCAGGCGAGCATCGCCGCGCACGTTGCGATCACCGTCGTGATGAAGGTTGCGCCCGCGATTCCGTTGGAACCGACGGCTGAACCGGCGTTGAAGCCGAACCAGCCGAACCACAGCAGGCCTGCGCCGAGCATCACGAAGGGCAGGTTGTGCGGACGGAACGGGGTTCCCGGCCATCCCTTGCGCTTGCCGAGGATGATCGCGAGAACGAGGCCTGCGGCGCCGGCGTTGATGTGGACAGCGGTACCACCCGCGAAGTCGACCGCGGCGAGTTTGTTGGCGATCCACCCGCCGTTCTCGGCGGTGACGCCGTCGAAGGCGAAGACCCAGTGCGCCACGGGGAAGTACACGACCGTCGCCCAGAGCCCTGCGAACAGCAGCCAGGAACCGAACCGCAGGCGATCTGCGACGGCACCCGAGATGAGGGCGACTGTGATGATCGCGAACATGGCCTGGAACGCGACGAACACCGTCGCGGGGATGGTGCCGACGAGCGGGATCGCGGAATCGGCGATGACCGAACCGGCGTCGTCGGTCTCGGCGAGGTAGGACCCGCCGATCAATCCTTTGAGGCCGAAGTACTGGAACGGATCACCGACAAGGTTCCCCTTGTCCTCTCCGAACGCCATGGAGTAGCCGTAGAGAACCCACAGGATGCCGACGACACCCATCGCGCTGATGCTCATCATGAGCATGTTCAGCACGCTCTTGGCCCGCACCATGCCGCCGTAGAAGAACGCAAGACCCGGAGTCATGAGCAACACGAGCGCGGCGCTGGTCAGCATCCACGCTGTGTCCCCGGTGTCCGGTGCACCGATAGTGGGGAAATCCACCTTGAGCCTCCTCCTTCTCTGCCCAGCCGGTTGCGGCTGACGACCTGAGAAGAAGGGTGCTCAGTTGGTGTTTCGGCTGTGCCACTGCACTGTTTCGCGCGCGTGAACGCATTGGCCTATTTTGTTGCGTACACGTTTCGCCAGGCGATTTGCAGTCGGTTTCAGGTCCCCGGAGCCGTCCGGGACCCCGAGAAGACCGCGGGATCCCCGCTAACCGAGCAACGCGTCGACGAAGGCTCCCGGCTCGAACGGCGCCAGATCGTCGGCACCCTCACCGAGTCCGACGAGCTTCACCGGGACCCCGAGTTCGTGCTGAACCTGGAACACGATGCCGCCCTTGGCGGTGCCGTCGAGCTTGGTGAGCACGACACCGGTGATGTCGACGACCTCGGCGAACACCCGCGCCTGCGCCAGGCCGTTCTGGCCGATGGTCGCGTCGAGGACCAGGAGGACGTCGTCGACCGACGCCTTCTTCTCGATGACCCGCTTGACCTTGCCGAGCTCGTCCATCAGGCCCGTCTTGGTGTGCAGCCTGCCCGCGGTGTCGATCAACACGACATCGACGCCGTTGTCGATCCCCTTGGCCACCGCGTCGAACGCGACGGCCGCCGGATCCGCGGCTTCCTTCCCGCGCACCACTTCGGCGCCGACCCGTTCGGCCCACGTCTGCAACTGGTCCGCGGCGGCCGCACGGAACGTGTCGGCGGCGCCCAGCAGGACGCGCCTGCCGTCGGCCACGAGAACACGTGCGAGCTTGCCCGTGGTGGTGGTCTTGCCGGTGCCGTTCACGCCGACGACGAGCAGGACCGCCGGGTGGTCGTCGTGTGGAAGGGCGCGGATGGAGCGGTCGAGTTCCGGACGGAGTTCGGAGACCAGGACCTCGCGAAGCAGTGCGCGAGCGTCGGCCTCGGTGCGAACGCTGCGCGACGCCATCTGCTCACGCAGCGAAGTGACGATCTTCGTGGTGGTCGCCGAGCCGAGGTCGGCGATGAGGAGCGTGTCCTCCACCTCTTCCCAGGAGTCCTCGTCGAGGTCACCGCCGCCGAGCAGTCCCAGGAGGCTCTTGCCCACCGCGGACTGCGAACGGGACAGACGCCCACGCAGACGGTCGAGGCGGCCTTCGGTGGGAGCGATGACGTCGAGCGCGGGTGCCGCGGGAGCCGGTTCGGGCTCGGGCGTGGGCGCGACCTCGGGTTCCGGTTCGACCTCCGGGGAGACCACCGGTTCGTACGTGACCGGCTCCGGCGGGGCAGTCGGCTTCTGGGGTTCCTTTTCGGGTGCCTTCTCCGGTGCGGGGGCCTTCTCCGGCTCCGGAGGCGCCACGACCTCCGGTTCGGGGGTGATCGTGGGTTCCGGCACCGGTTCGGGCAGCACCGGCTCCGGCACCACCTCGCGGGGCGGCGCCGTCGCCGTCGACCCTTGGCTGAAGTTGAAGCCGCCGTCGGCGCGGTAACTGCCCGAACGGTCCTTCTCCGCCGTGGTGACCTGCGGGGTGTCCGGCGCCTTGAGGGAGATCCGGCGACGCCGATACAGCAGGGACCCGACGACGAGAACGACGAGAAGTACGGCCAGTGCGGCCGCGATGGCAATCCAAGCTCCGGTAGTCACGCCGCCCATTGTTTCAGGCTCCGGATTCCGTCGCGCACTGCCTCGCCGGGCGCAGGGTCCCCGTCGGTGCCGGAATCAGGCGTCTGCGGCCACCATGTCCTGGCCACGGAGCCGCTGGGAGATGACGGTGGTGATGCCGTCGCCGCGCATACTGACGCCGTACAGCGCGTCGGCCACCTCCATCGTCGGCTTCTGGTGGGTGATGACGATCAGCTGGGACTTCTCCCGCAGCTGCTCGAACAATCCGATGAGGCGACGCAGGTTGGTGTCGTCCAGCGCGGCTTCCACCTCGTCCATCACATAGAAGGGAGACGGCCTGGCGCGGAAGATCGCCACGAGCATCGCCACGGCCGTGAGCGATTTCTCACCGCCGGAGAGCAACGACAGCCGCTTGACCTTCTTGCCGGGCGGCCGGGCCTCCACCTCGATGCCGGTCGTCAGCATGTCGGACGGGTCGGTGAGCACCAGCCTGCCCTCGCCGCCGGGGAACAGTTTCGCGAAGACCTGGACGAATTCGCGTTCGACGTCCGCATAGGCCTCGGTGAACACCTGCAGAATGCGGGCATCGACGTCGGCGACGACACCGAGGAGGTCCTTGCGGGCGGTCTTCACGTCCTCGAGCTGTGTCGAGAGGAAGTTGTAGCGCTCCTCGAGCGCGGCGAACTCCTCGAGCGCCAGCGGGTTGACCTTCCCGAGCGTCGCCAGGTCCTTCTCGGCACGTTTGGCGCGACGTTCCTGCGTGGTTCGGTCGTACGGAACCGGTGCGGGCATCGTGACCTGTTCGCCGCGCTCCTTCGCCTGCTCGTACTCCTCCATCTCGAGTGCGGACGGCGGCAGCGCGACATCGGGACCGTATTCGGCGATCAGATCGTCCAGGCCGATCCCGTGCTGGTCGAGGATCGCCTCCTCGAGTTGTTCGATGCGCAGTGCGGCCTGGGCGCGGGCCACCTCGTCGCGGTGCACGGCGTCGGTGAGCGACGCCAGCTGTCCGGCCAGCTGACGCACCCTCTCCTTCACCTGTTCGAGTTGGGTCGTCCGCTCGGTGCGGGCCCGGGCGAGTTCGTCCCGGTGTGCCATCGCCGAGTCGACGACCTCTCCGAGGTGCTCGGCGACCCGCTGTCCGGACTCGGCGACCGCCGCTGCGACGGCGGCGGCGTTCTGCCGGGCCTTCATCGCGCGTTCCGCGCGGGCACGCGCGTCGCGTTCCACCTGGGCGGCGCGGCGCAGCGAATCGGCCTTGCCGCGCACGGACTCGGCCCGTTCCTCGGCCGTGCGCACGGACAGCCGCGCCTCGACCTCCACGGCCCGCACTTCCGCCAGGGCCGCGGCCGCCATCTCGCGATCGATGCTCGTCGAATCGGAACCACCCGTGTCGGCGCCGGCGGGCGAGGCGTCCTGTTCCGCCATCCGCAACCGTTCCTCGAGTTCGGCCAGCGCGGTGAGCGTGTCCTCGCGACCGCTCTCGGCCTTGTCCCGCTGCGCCATGAGTCGATCGGATTCGGCGTGCGCGGCGCGGGCGGCCTGGCCGAGGCGGCCGAGGCGTTCGTAGATGGCCGACATCGCGGCGTCGGACTCGTTCAGCGCGGCCAGTGCCTGCTCGGCGTTCTCCTGGCGGTCGGCCTGTTCCGCGACGGCACCGGACAGTGCCGCGGACAATTCCTCGGCGCGACGTTCGGCGCGGGCGAGGTCCTGCACCGAGTTGTCGATGGCGGCCTGGACCTCGAGGGTGCTCGGCTGGCGGTCCGAGCCGCCGCTCATCCAGCCCGCCCCGAGGAGATCACCGTCGCGGGTGACGGCACGCACGTCGGGTCTGCGCCGGACGTGTGCGACGGCGTCGTCGAGGGAGTCGACCACGACCACTCCGCCCAGAAGAGCCGCGAGCCCGGTCCGCAGTTCGGCGGGGCAGTCGATGACGTCGACGGCCCACCGGGCACCGGAATCCAGGTGCCCGCCGTCCGACACGGCCTGATCGGTGCCGATGACCAGGGACGCCCGACCGCTGTCCGTCTCCTTCAGCGCACCGACCGCGCCGCGGGCGGCATCGAGGGATTCGGCGACGACGGCGTCCGCGGCGGGGCCCATCGCTGCCGCGACGGCACCCTCGTACCCCTTCTCGACGGTGATGAGGCCACCGATCGGTCCCCGGATGCCGTGCGCGCCCCGGTTCTCGACGAGCCAGCCGGCGCCGTCCTTGCGTTCGAGGCCCATCGACAGCGCGTCGATCCGGGCGCGCAGCGACGCCACTTCCTGCCCGGCGGCGCGTTCTTCGGCCTGGAGTTCGGTGACGCGTTCGGTGATCAGACGCAGCGCCTCGACGGCACGCTCGTGGTGGGAGTCGAGCCCGAGTTCACCGGCGTCGAGGTCGCCGATCTCGTCCTGGACGACCTCGAACTCGGACTGCGCGGCGTCGCCGCGCTGCCGGGCCTCGTCGATCGCGACGGTCAGCCGGGACACTTCGGCGTCGACGGAGTCGGCGCGGGTGCGCAGCGTGTCGACCTGCCCGGACAGCCGGGCCAGGCCTTCCCGGCGGTCGGCGATCGCCCGCACCGCCGCCATGTGGGCCCGTTCCGCGTCGGCAGCGGTCTCCTCCCCCAGCGCCAGTTGCTCCTTGGCCGCGTCCAGCGCCGCGCGGGCCATTTCGACGGCTTCGACGAGTTCCATTTCCTCCGCGGCGATCCGGTCGGCGCGGGTCTCCATCTCGTCCGGATCCTGACCGCGGTTCGCGGACGGCTCGGAGTCGAGGTGGCGCGCCCGCTCGCGGGCGATGCGGATGGTCGCGTTGACGCGCTCCGCGAGCGCCGACAGCTGGAACCACGTCTGCGCGGCCGCTTCGGCACCCGGTGTGAGCCTCGACAGTTCCTGCTCGTGCCGTCCCAACTCGAGATTGGCCTCGTCGAGCGCCTCGGTGACCTGGTCGTGCTGTTCGCGGGCGACCTTCTCGTCCTGCGCCTGGTCGGCCAGCTCCTCACGCCGCGTCACCAGGTCGTCGGCCGCGAGCCGCAGCTTCGCATCGCGCAGGTCGGCCTGCACGGTCTGCGCGCGGCGCGCCACCTCGGCCTGCCGCCCGAGTGGTTTGAGCTGGCGCCGCAGTTCCGCCGTGAGGTCGTTCAGGCGCGCCAGGTTGGCCTGCATCGCGTCGAGTTTGCGGACCGCTTTTTCCTTGCGTTTGCGGTGCTTGAGCACCCCGGCGGCCTCCTCGATGAACGCGCGCCGGTCTTCCGGGCGCGATTCGAGGATGGCGGCGAGGCGCCCCTGCCCGACGATCACGTGCATCTCCCGGCCGATACCGGAGTCGCTGAGCAGTTCCTGCACGTCCATCAGCCGGCACGAGCTGCCGTTGATCTCGTATTCGCCGGCGCCGTCACGGAACATGCGCCGGGTGATCGATACCTCGGAGTAGTCGATCGGCAGGGCGCCATCGGAGTTGTCGATGGTCAGCGTCACCTCGGCGCGCCCGAGGGGCGCCCGCCCGGCGGTGCCGGCGAAGATGACGTCTTCCATCTTGCCACCGCGCAGCGCCTTCGCCCCCTGCTCACCCATGACCCAGGTGAGGGCGTCGACGACGTTGGACTTACCCGACCCGTTCGGCCCTACGACACAGGTGATTCCCGGCTCGAATCGCAGAGTCGTTGCGGACGCAAAGGATTTGAATCCCTTCAGCGTCAGACTCTTCAGATGCATGACGGAGAACTTTACCTTCGGTTCACCGTTCGACGAACCCGGTGAGGTCGCCGCGGGGGGAATCCCATTGCTCCACGACGAGATCCACCGCGCCCGGCGTGTCTCCCGACCGCAACAGCGTCAGCAGGGTGTCCAGCTTGTCCCGGGGTCCCTCGGCGATGACGAGTACCCGGCCGTCCTTCTGGTTGGCCGCGTATCCGACGAGGCCGAGCTCGAGTGCGCGGGCGCGGGTCCACCACCGGAATCCGACGCCCTGCACGTACCCGTGCACCCATGCGGTCATTCTCTCCATGTCCGTCACGACCGTTCGAGCTTGTAGATCTTCCCCGTGAAGCTGGTGGCGTAGAGCGCGTCCGGGTCCCAGCCCGGTCCGGCGCCGAAGCGCACCGAGGACACGAGGGGCAGTCCGGACGCCAGCGCGCAGCTCTCCCCCGTCGCCGGATCGACGCGGACCACCTTGCCGCCGCCGTTGTACGCGACGTACACGATCCCGTCCGGTCCGACGGTGAGGTCGTCGGCCGCGTTGAGTGGCCCGGAGCCGGGCAACTCGACGGACACGACGGGACCGCGCAGGTCGTCCTCGCGGAGGATGCGCAGCGTGGTCGTGGTGTCGAACGTCGTGACCGTGTACACGTTGCCGTCGTGCACGGCGAGTCCGTCGACCGTTCCCAGATCGGTGCGCACGACCTCCGGTGTGTGGGGATCCTCGGCCGGGACGCGGGTCAGTCCGGCGCCGGAGCCGAGATTCCGCGCGGTGAGGATGTCGCCGTTGCTCAGCCGGACGAGCCCGTTCGGCATGACGAGCCCCTCGGCCACGGTGCTGGTGTCACCGGTGTCGATGTTCACGACGTCGACGGTGCCGGTCGTCGAACCCGTGACCCCGGAGGCGAAGGAATTCCCCGTGGCGAAGTACGCGTCGGCGCCGTCCACGGCGATCCCGCCCGGCGACTCGACCTCGGGCACGATCGGGGTGACGGTGCCGTCGGGGCTGACGCCGTCCAGGGCTCCGCCGCCCACCAGGCCCGTCCGCGACACCAGCATGGTGCCCGCGCCGTCGAAGGCCAGGTTCTCGAGCACGCCCGCGCCGGACGTCACCTCCGACACCGACCACGGGGTGCAGGCGCCGCCGGGGGGCGAGAACGCGGGCCCGGCCGCAGCAGGCGCGACCACGAGCAGACCGGCGCAGAGGGCAGACCCGCCCGCGAGTGCGGCGAGCTCACGCCGCATCATTGTTCCTTCTCGACGGTCAACGTCACTTTCGTCCCGGCCTTCAGTGTCCGCCCGACCGTGCACACCTTGTCGACCGACCGTTCCACGAGCGTGACCAGACGCTCCTGCGCGTCGGCGTCGAGTTCGCTGAGATCGAGCTCGAGCACCTCGTCGAGCTGCGGGTACACCTCGTTCTCCCGGTCGGCGGCGCCGGACACCCGGATGGTGGCCTCGTAGTTGTCGCCCAGGCGCCGCGACAGCGGGAAGTCCGAGCTCATTCCGCTGCACGCGGCGAGCGCGATCTTCAGGAGTTCCCCGGGAGTGAACACGCCCTCCACGCCCTCGGAGCCGATCAGGACCTCGGCGCCGCGGGAGCTGCGGCCGGTGTACAGCCGGGTGCCCGTTCGCTCGACCCACAGTGAGGTGGGCGCCGTCGTGTCGGAAGTCTGTTCTGCCATGCGCTCAATCCTGCCACCGACGGGCACAACGCCAGGTAGGCGGGTGGGCGGCAGCGGTTTCCACTGATTTGTGAACGCCGATTCTCGGCAGTGGGAACCGGTGGGCCGTAGGGTGAACCGACCAATGACGCCGAGACGTAGCGGGGAATGCAGATGGGCCAGATCGGTAGTGCGGGAGAACGCCGACTCCAATCCGAGTACGGCACCGGGGATCGGGCCGCCAAGTTCTACTCGGATCAGATGCTGGACCATCTCAATCCGACGATGATCGAGTTCGTCGGACGCCAGGAGATCGCGTTCATCGCCACCGCCGACGCGTCCGGCGAGTGCGACAACAGCCTGCGTGCCGGGACACCGGGATTCATGCACGTCATCGACTCGAAAACCCTCGCGTACCCGGAGTACCGTGGCAACGGCGTCATGGCGAGCCTCGGCAACATCCTGGAAAACCCGCACGTCGGAATCATTCTCGTGGACTTCGTGCAGGACCTCATCGGACTGCACGTGAACGGTTCGGCCCGGATCGTCGACGACGAGGTCCTTCGCTCCGAGATCGCGGACCTGCCGGTGGACCACTCCGGCGGGCGGATCCCCGAACGCTGGGTGGTGGTGGACGTGGAGGAGGCATACATCCACTGCCGCAAGCACATTCCGAGGATGGCACCGGTTCCCCGCCACCGCGAATGGGGAACCGACGACGTGAAACGCAAGGGCGGCGACTACTTCGACGCCAAGGCGACGCCGCGCCACGACTCCGACGGACAGGTCGTCGAGGAACCCGCGCCCGCCGAACTCACCCAGGTCATCGCGCCGGGCTTCTCCGTGGCGCCGGCTGGCACTTCGGGCAACTGAACGACGAGCGGTTCATGAACTTCTCCCGCCGGATCGCGGTGCCGCAGCGAGGGCACGGGCGATCCTCCTGACCGTAGGCGGACAGGGAGCGGTCGAAGTAGCCCGACTCGCCGTTGACGTTCACGTATAACGCGTCGAAGGACGTGCCGCCCTGGGTGAGTGCCTCGCGCATGACCTGCTGGGCGGCGGTGAGCACAGCACGAATCCGGGGACCGGTCAGCCTGTCGGTGAGCCGATTTCCGTGGATCTGCGCGCGCCACAACGCCTCGTCCGCGTAGATGTTGCCGATGCCGGAGACGACGGTCTGGTCCAGCAGCACACGTTTGATCTCGGTGTGCTTGCCGCGCACCACCTTCACGGTGGCCGCGAGGTCGAAACGCGGATCCAGTGGGTCGCGGGCGATGTGCGCCACCGAGTCCGGCACGAGTGAGCCGTCGACCTCAACGAGGGGCGCGAGCGCCCAGCCTCCGAACGTCCGTTGGTCCACGAACCGGAGGTCGAGACCGGAATCGAGCCGGGCCCGGATGCGCAGATGCTTCTCGGTCGGCAATTCCGGTGGCTGCACGAGCATTTGACCACTCATACCCAGATGGACCACGAGTGCGACCGTGCTGGGTTCGAGGACCAGCCACAGATACTTTCCGCGGCGGTCGGCGCCCGCAATACGTTCGCCGGTGAGCTGTCCGGCGAGGTCGGCCGCGCCGGGCAGGTGACGCCGGATCGCCCGCGGGTGCAGGATGTCCACGGAATCGATCGACGCCCCCACGATGTGGCGTTCGAGTCCGCGCCGGACCACCTCGACTTCGGGTAGTTCAGGCACTGACGTCGTCGGTCGCTACGTCGGGGCCCGCGTCGGACAACGCGTTCCACGCCGTGCTCGCGGCCTTCTGCTCGGCCTCTTTCTTGGAGCGGCCGATACCGACGCCGAGGGGCTTGCCGCCGACGATCACGGTGGCGGTGAACTCCTTGTCGTGATCCGGACCCGTCGCGGTGATCTCGTACGCCGGAACTCCGACGCCACGCTCCGCGGTCAGCTCCTGCAGGCTCGTCTTCCAGTCCAGGCCCGCGCCGAGGCGGGGGGCTCGCTGGAGGAGGTCGCTGAAGAGATCGAGTACGACGCGTCGCGCCGTCTCGATTCCGTGCTCGAGGTGGATGGCGCCGAGAATCGACTCCATGCCGTCGGCCAGGATGCTCGGCTTGTCGCGGCCGCCGGTCATCTCCTCGCCCTTCCCGAGTAGGAGATGGGCACCGAGACCGCCCTCACCGAGGCTGCGCGCCACTTCCGCGAGCGCGTGCATGTTCACGATGCTCGCCCGGATCTTCGCGAGGTCGCCCTCGGATTTATCGGGGTGCGCGAGGTAGAGCTTCTCCGTGACGGTGACTCCGAGTACGGAGTCACCGAGAAACTCGAGACGCTCGTTGGTGGGCAGACCACCGTTCTCGTACGCATACGAGCGGTGCGTCAGCGCCAGGGTGAGCAGTGAAGGCTCGATTTCTACGCCGAGGGCGGCGAGGAGGGATGCGTGATCCTCCTCGCCGCCGGCGGGTGTATTACTGATGTCGCTCGTCACAACGCCTCTCCGTGGAGAATTAGACGGCGGCAGTGACCTGGCGGCCCTTGTATGTGCCACACGACGGGCACGCGACGTGGGGCAGCGTCTTCTCGCCGCAGCCACGGTTGGGGCAGGTGACGAGGGTAGGCACAGTGGTCTTCCACTGGCTGCGACGCGACCTCGTGTTGGATCGCGACATTCTGCGCTTGGGGACAGCCACTTCTACTTCTCCTCGGCTTCGTTGTTCACAAGATTCTTGCTGGGTTCCGAATCCACGCCAAATTTGGCTGCAAGACCAGCCCAGCGAGGATCAAGTATGTCATGCCCGTGGCCAGATTCGGCAATCGCCAGGCGAACGCCACATTCTGGGCACAATCCTTGGCAGTCGTCACTGCAGAGCGGCTGCAATGGCAGTGCAAGGCCGACGGCGTCGATCACGACGGGTTCGAGGTCGATCTCGTCGTCGACGACGTGATAGACCTCCCCCTCCTCCGTGGTCTCCTCCGTGGTGCTGTCCGGGTACGCGAACAGTTCCGTGAGGGTCAGGTCCACCGTGCCGGAGAACGGCTCGAGACATCTCGAGCACTCCCCGACGGTGTCGGCTCGCAAGGAACCGGTGACCAGGACCCCCTCGGATACGGCCTCCAACCGGAGATCCAGATCGATCTCCGATCCTTCCTCGATGGCGATCAGGTCGAGACCGATGCGCTGTGGCGCCGTCACCACCCGGTCCACGGTGCGCATCGAACCGGGACGACGGCCGAGTTTGACCGTGTCCAGCACGAAGTCCGCGTCCCGACGGGAACGCGATGAGCTGTGGCGATGGGATGACAACAGGCTTCACTTTCGAGAAAAGGAAAACGACAAAGGGCAACCACTCCACGATACGCAATGAGCGCGGTGGAGCCAAATTCGATCGAGGGTTCCGCCGCTCAGCGTCGACGCTCGGCGCGGCGGTCGTCGACGTCGTAGTCGGATGCGTAGTCGGGAACACCCGAACCCGTCCGCAACTGCTGACGCCCCCGCCCCACGGACCGGACCGTGCCGTTGAGGAAGTCCTCGAACTCCGCGAGCTTCGTGTCGACGTACAGGTCGCAGTCCGAGCGGAGACGATCCGATTCGGCGTGCGCGGAGTCGATCACCCGGGCCGACTCGGCGTGGGCGGCCTGGACGACCTCCGTCTGCGAGACGAGCCTCGCCTGCTCGGCCGTGCCCTCCGCGACGGACCTCTCGTAGGACGCCTTGCCCGACTCGATCATGCGATCGGCCTCGGACCGCGCCCGACCCGTGAGCGTGTCGTACTCGCGCTGGCCTTCGGCGACGGAGGACTCGGCCTCGGCACGCGCGTCGGCGACCAACTGCTCGGCGTGCGCGCGGGCCTCGGCGACCATCCGGTCGGCCTGCGCCTTCGCATCCGCCAGGATGCGGTCGGCGTCGTCGCGGGCGTTCTCGATGGTGGAGTTCGCTTCGGCGTTGGCGCTGGAGACGGTCTTCTCCGCGTTGGCGCGGGCGTCCCCCACCAGTTTGTCCTTGTGGTCCAGGACGTCCTGGGCGTCGTCGAGTTCACCGGGAATCGCATCGCGCACGTCGTCCAGCAGTTCGAGGACGTCGCCGCGGGGAACCACGCAGCCGGCGGTCATCGGTACGCCGCGTGCCTCTTCGACAATCGCGACAAGTTCGTCGAGCGCCTCGAAAACCCGGTACACAAGCAACCCCAATCGTCCGTGACCCTCAGCAGGTCGGCGCAGCCTTCCTCGTGCAAGTCTGCACGACCGGACGCCGCGGGCGGGTCCTGGCAGCCGGTGTGTCGGGTATCAGCTGCTCTCGGCGGCGCGCTCGGCGATCCTCGTGAGAAGGCGGGCGTGCACCTTCTCCGGGAGCATGTCGGAGACGTCGCCACCGAAGGTGGCCACTTCCTTCACGAGCGAACTCGACAGGTAGCTGTAAGTGGGGTTGGTCGGGATGAAGAGGGTGTCGACACCACTGAGCTTCTGGTTCATTTGCGCCATCTGCAGCTCGTAGTCGAAGTCGTTGGCACCGCGCAGGCCCTTGACGATCGCCGTGATCCCTTGCTGCTTGGCGTAATCCACCAGCAGGCCGTGCCAGGAGGAGACCCGCACGTTGGGCAGATCGGCGGTCGAGTCTTCGAGCATCTCGATGCGTTCCTCGACGGTGAAAAGGCCACGCTTGTTCTTGTTGACCATGACCGTCACGATGACCTCGTCGAACTGCGCGGCAGCTCTGCCGATCACGTCAAGGTGGCCATTGGTCACGGGGTCGAAGGATCCGGGGCAGACAGCGCCAGTCATGAGTCCAGACCGTAGCAGGTCGCCAATTCGATTCTCGCCTCACCGTACTTCTTCGCCTTGACGGGCGCGAAGCCGTCGGGCCAGGCCGTCTCGGGTGACCTCGACGACCGCTCGAGCACCACGATCGAGCCGTCGCCGACCCAGCCGTTCACCCGCAGGTGACCGAGGACCGTCTGCACCGCCGCATCGTCGACGGCGTATGGCGGATCCGCCATCACCAGGTCGTACGGCCGGTCGGCGGTGCCCGCGAGCACCGCGGCCACCGGGGCGCCGCGGACTTCCGCGCCGGGCAGGCCGACCGTCGTCACGTTGTGTTTGATGATGCCTGTCGCCTTCGAGTCGGACTCGACGAGGACGACGCGATCCGCACCCCGGGACAGCGCCTCGAGGCCGAGCGCCCCCGATCCCGCGTAGAGATCGAGGACGGACGCGCCCTCGAGGTCCATCCTGCTGTGCAGGGCGCTGAACAATGCCTCGCGGACCCGGTCCGAGGTGGGCCGGGTCCCGCTCGGCGGGACCCGCAGGCGTCGACCGCCCGCGAGTCCCGCGATGATCCGAGTCACTCGCTCGCGGACTCCCCCGTCGCCACGACGGCGAGGAGGTCGCCGCCCTCCACCTGCTGAACCGAACCGATGGCCAGCCGGGAGACGGTGCCACCGCGGGGTGCGGTGATGGCCGCTTCCATCTTCATGGCCTCGATGGTGGCGATCGTGTCGCCGGCGGCGACATGCTGGCCCTCGGTGACGGCGAGGGTCACCACACCGGCGAACGGCGCCGGCACGTGGCCGGGGTTGTTCTTGTCGGCCTTCTCCGCGGCCGGGATCTCACTGGAGATCGACCGGTCACGCACCGACACCGGACGCAACTGCCCGTTGAGGATGGCCATGACGGTGCGGTATCCACGCTCGTCGGGTTCGGAAATGGCCTCGAGCCCGATGAGCAGCTCGACACCCTGCGCGAGGCGGACCCGGTGCTCGTCGCCGCGGCGCAGTCCGTAGAAGAACTGGTTCGCCGACAGCTGCGAGGTGTCGCCGTACTTGTCCCGGTGCTCGAGGAATTCCTTCGTCGGGCCGGGGAACAGCAGCCGGTTCAGCGTCGCGCGGCGCTCCGCGGACGTGCCGGCGAGGGCCTTCTCGTCCTCCGCGGACAGCGGCACCTCGGGCTTGGCGTCGCCACGGCCTTCGAGTGCCCGGGTGCGGAACGGTTCCGGCCAGCCACCGGGCGGGGTGCCCAGTTCGCCGCGCAGGAACCCGACCACCGAGTCGGGGATGTCGAACTTCGCGGGGTTCTCCTTGAACTCCTCGGTGGAGGCACCGGAGCCGACGAGGTGCAGGGCGAGGTCGCCGACCACCTTCGACGACGGGGTGACCTTCACGAGGCGGCCGAGCATCCGGTCGGCGGCCGCGTACTTGGCCTCGACCTCCTCGAACTTGTCGCCGAGCCCGAGGGCCACTGCCTGTGTGCGCAGGTTCGACAGCTGACCGCCCGGGATCTCGTGCGTGTAGACACGCCCGGTGGGGGCGGGCAGCCCGGACTCGAACGGCTTGTAGACCTTGCGGAGCGCCTCCCAGTACGGCTCGAGGTCGCACACGGCCTGCAGGTCCAGGCCGGTGTCGTGCTCCGAGTGCGCCGCCGCGGCCACGATGGCCGACAACGCCGGCTGGCTGGTGGTGCCCGCCAGTGCGGCCGACGCGCCGTCGACGGCGTCCGCGCCCGCCTGCCACGCGGCCAGGTACGTCGCGAGCTGTCCGCCCGGGGTGTCGTGGGTGTGCACGTGCACGGGCAGGTCGAAGTTCTTCCGCAGCGCGGTCACCAGCGTGGTGGCGGCCGGGGCGCGGAGCAGTCCGGCCATGTCCTTGATCGCGATGATGTGCGCACCGGCCTCGACGATCTCCTCCGCCAGGCGCAGGTAGTAGTCGAGGGTGTACAGCTTCTCGTTCGGGTTCGACAGGTCGCCGGTGTAGGACAGGGCGACCTCGGCGACCGAGGTGCCGGTCTCGCGGACGGCGTCGATGGCCGGCCGCATCTGGTCGACGTTGTTGAGGGCGTCGAAGATGCGGAAGATGTCGATGCCGCTGTTCGTGGCCTCCTCGACGAACGCCCGCGTCACCTTCTCCGGGTACGGGGTGTACCCGACGGTGTTCCGGCCGCGCAGCAGCATCTGCAGGCAGATGTTGGGCACGGCCTCACGCAGCGCCGACAGCCGGTACCAGGGGTCCTCGTGCAGGAACCGCAGCGCCACATCGTAGGTGGCACCGCCCCACGCCTCGATCGAGAGCAGTTCCGGGGTCATCCGGGCGACGTGCCCGGCGACGTCGAGCAGACCGCTGGTGCGCACACGGGTCGCGAGCAGCGACTGGTGGGCGTCGCGGAACGTGGTCTCGGTGACCGCGAGTGCCTTCTGCTCCCGCAGTGCCTTGGCGAATCCCTCCGGCCCGAGGGCGAGGAGCTTCTGGCGGCTGCCGTCCTGCGGCGGGGCGGACAGGTCGATCTGGGGCAGCTTGTCGCGCGGGTACACCGCCGACGGCCGCTCGCCGTGCGGCTTGTTGACCGTCACGTCGGCGAGGTAGGACAGGATCTTGGTGCCACGGTCGGCGGAGCTGCGCAGCGTGAGCAGCTCGGGGCGTTCCTCGATGAACGAGGTGGTGACCCGGCCCGCCTTGAAATCGGGGTCGTCGAGCACGGCCTGCAGGAACGGGATGTTCGTCGACACGCCGCGGATGCGGAACTCGGTGACCGCGCGGCGGGCCCGGGCGACCGCGGTTTCGAGGTCGCGGCCGCGGCAGGTGAGCTTGACGAGCATCGAGTCGAAGTACGCGCCCACCTCGGCGCCGAGGGTGGCACCGCCGTCGAGACGGATGCCGGCGCCGCCCGGTGTGCGGTACGCGGTGATCCGGCCGGTGTCCGGACGGAACCCGTTGGCCGGGTCCTCGGTGGTGATGCGGCACTGCAACGCCGCACCGCGCAGCGTGATCTTGTCCTGACTCAGGCCCAGATCGGCGAGGGTCTCCCCCGACGCGATCCGCAGCTGGGACTGCACGAGGTCGACGTCGGTGACCTCTTCGGTGACGGTGTGCTCGACCTGGATGCGCGGGTTCATTTCGATGAACACGTGGTTGCCGCGGGTGTCGAGGAGGAATTCGACGGTGCCCGCACAGGAGTAGTTGATCTCCTTCGCGAACGCGACGGCGTCGGCGCAGATCTTCGCCCGCAGCTCTTCCGGAAGGTTCGGGGCCGGCGCGAGTTCGATGACCTTCTGGTGCCTGCGCTGCAGCGAGCAGTCCCGCTCGAACAGGTGGATGACGTTGCCCTGACCGTCGGCCAGGATCTGGACCTCGATGTGCCGCGGGTCGACGACCGCCTGCTCGAGGAACACCGTCGGGTCACCGAACGCCGACTCGGCCTCGCGGGCGGCCGCCTCGATGGACTCCTTGAGCTGTGCCCGCTCGGCGACCCGGCGCATGCCGCGGCCACCGCCGCCTGCGACGGCCTTCACGAACAGCGGGAACTGCATGGTCTCGGCCGCGGCCAGCAACTCGTTCACATCGGCGGACGGCTCCGACGACGCCAGCACCGGCAGACCGGCCGCCTTCGCCGCGGCGATCGCGCGCGCCTTGTTTCCGGTGAGCTCGAGCACCTCGGCGGAGGGACCGACGAACGTGATGCCCGCCTCGGCGCACGCGGCGGCGAGATCCGGGTTCTCGGAAAGGAAGCCGTAGCCGGGGTAGATGGCATCGGCGCCTGCCTGCTTGGCCGCGGAGACGATCTCGTCGACGGAGAGGTACGCCCGAACCGGGTGTCCCTCCTCGCCGATCTGATAACTCTCGTCGGCCTTCAGACGGTGGATCGAGTTCCGATCCTCGTACGGGAACACCGCAACCGTTCCAGCACCTAGTTCGTAGGCGGCACGGAAAGCGCGGATCGCAATTTCGCCACGGTTGGCGACCAGGACTTTGGAGAACATTGGAGCAAACTACCCCGTCGAAGACGGCCGTGGAGAACAGGCATCCCACATTGCAAGATTCTCCACAAACTTCACAAAGACCCCCCTGACGTGTGCGAATTCTGCAACAGACCCGAAACAGACGTGCGAAGTTCTCACGTTTTCTCCAAATATTCGATGCGGTCGGCGTCGAGCGCCGACGTCACCATCGCCGACAGCCCCGGGTGATTCTCGAGCCGCGGATCGTCCGCGATCACCGACCGCGCGAACTCGGACGCCGCCGCGATGACGTCCTCGTGGCCGAGCAGCGACAACAGCCGCAGCGTCGACGTCGTGCCCGACTGCGCCGCACCGAGGATGTCGCCCTCGCGACGGGTGGCGAGGTCGAGCTGCGCGAGTTCGAAGCCGTCGTTGGTCGACGCCACGTTCGACAGTCGCTCGTAGGCGGGGCCGCCCGGGTTCATTTCCGTGACGAGAATGCACAGCCCCTGGTGTTTGCCACGGCCGACGCGTCCGCGCAGCTGGTGCAGCTGGCTGACGCCGAAACGGTCCGCGTCGACGATCACCATGATCGTCGCGTTCGGGACGTCGACTCCGACCTCGACCACCGTGGTGCACACGAGGACGTCGATGTCGCCGGCCGTGAAGTCGCGCATCACCGCGTCCTTCTCGTCCGCGGGCAGCCTGCCGTGCAGCAGTCCCACCCGCAGGTCGGGCATGATGTCGCCGCTCAGTTCCTCGAACACGTCGACGGCGGACTTCGTCTCGGGCGCCTTCTCGTCGAACGCGTCCTCGCCGTCGCCCTTCTCGCCGTCGCCGATCCGTGAGCACACGACGTACGCCTGCCGCCCGTCGGCCACGTCCTCGCGGATCCGTTCCCACGCCCGCGCGACCCACTGCGGCTTCTGGGACGCGGGTACCACACTGCTCTTGATCGGGGAACGCCCCTTCGGCAGCTGGCGCAGCGTCGACACCTCCAGATCGCCGAGCACGGTCATCGCGATGGTGCGGGGAATCGGCGTCGCCGTCATCACCAGCAGGTGCGGGCTCAGGCCCTCCCGCGCCCTCGACCGCAGCCGGTCGCGCTGCTCGACACCGAACCGGTGCTGCTCGTCGACGACCACCATCCCGAGGTTGAAGAATTCGACGTTGTCCTGGATCAGGGCGTGCGTG
The DNA here is from genome assembly GCF_900105905.1 of Rhodococcus koreensis. Lineage (GTDB taxonomy): Bacteria > Actinomycetota > Actinomycetes > Mycobacteriales > Mycobacteriaceae > Rhodococcus_F > Rhodococcus_F koreensis. The sequence continues at coordinate 1,513,399 of NZ_FNSV01000005.1, forward strand.
CCGATGACGATTCCGGCGTCGCCGGTGATCGCCTCGTTCATGGCCGTTCGTTTGGCGGCGACGCCCATCGACCCCGTCAGCAGCGCCACCCGTGTCGCCTTCTCGTGCGCGCCGAGTTCCCCGGCGGTCGCGAGGGCGCCGAGCATCGCCCGCAGCGACCGGGCGTGCTGCGTGGCGAGCACCTCGGTGGGCGCGAGCAGCGCGCACTGGTAGCCGGCGTCGACCACCTGGAGCATGGCGCGCAGGGCCACGATCGTCTTGCCCGAACCGACCTCACCCTGCAGCAGCCTGCTCATCGGGTGTGGTTGCGCCAGATCGGCGGAGATCTCGTCGGCGACCGAATGCTGACCGTCGGTGAGCTGGAACGGGAGCATGCTCTCGAACACGTCCGCGATCCCGCCGGGCACGGGCGAGCACGCCGGTGCGACCCGCTCGGCGTTGTCGTGGCGGCGACGGGCGAGCACCAGTTGCAGCGCGGTCGCCTCGTCGAACCGCAACCGGTCGTGGGCGTTCTCGACGTCCTCGCGGGTGTCGGGCAGGTGGACCGACCGCAGGGCTTCGTCGAGTCCGATCAGGTCCCGTTCGGCCCGGACGTTCTCCGGCAGCGGGTCGTCGACGTGGTCGAGCTGGTCCAGGATCTGGCGGACGCATTTCATGATCGTCCAGCTCTCGACGTCCCGGGTGGCGGGGTAGAGCGGGATCAGCGCGCGGTCGAACACCGACATGTCGACCCCGGCTCCGGCTTCCTGCGACGCCCGGGCGATGCCCGCGAGGTCGCCGGCGCCGCGTATCCGGCCGACGTTGACGACGGGGTCCTCGCTGCCCGCGCGGGGTTCGGGAAGGACGAGGTAGCTCGGGTGGGTGAGGCTCCACTTGCTGCGGAAGTACTTCACCGTTCCCGAGAACATCGCGCGCACGCCGGGCTTGATCACGTGCTTGACCTTCTGCGGACTGAAGAAGGTGACGTCCACGTTCTGGGTGTCGGTCGACAGGACCACCTTGAGCATGCTGCCCGGCCGGTTCTTCATCTTCACGACGGCCGCGGACGTGACCCGGGCGATGATCGTGATGTGCTCGCCCTCCGGCGGGTCCTTCTCGGCGAGCTCCCGGCCCTGCGAGGCGTACCGGTGCGGGTAGTGCCGCAGCAGGTCCTCGACCGTGCTGATGTCGAACGCCTCCTCGAGCGCGTCGGCGGTCTTCTTCCCCAGCAGATGATCGAGCCGGTCGGACAATGTGGCCATCGAATTCCTCATTCCACCCCGAGTTGCAACAGATCTCCAGGTTGTCCTCCGTGGTAGATCATCACCTCGACGCCGGGGTGCCGCTGCGAGATGTGATCGGCCAGTTCGGTGTCGAGCCCCTCCGGCGCTTCCGAGCCCATCAGGAGTGTCACCAGTTCTCCACCAGCGCCGAGGACGAGGTCGACGAGCCGGCGTCCGGCGGCGACCGCGTCCGGTTCGATGACGATCACCTCGTGACCCATCAGTCCGATGCCGTCTCCCGGCTCGCACGTGCCCACGTAGGTGAGGGCACGTTCGCGGGCGATCCGCAGCGACCCCCAGCGGGTGGCGGCGGCGGCCTCGGACATCGCGAACGCGTCGTCCACCGCCTCGCGCTCGGGATCGTGCACCGCCAGGGAGGCGAGTCCCTGCACCATCGCGGACGTCGCGAGCAACAGGACCTCGTGCCGGGCGTCGCGCGCCGCGGCGCTGACCGCGACGAGTTCCTGCGCCGTCAACGCGCCGTTGGGGAGGACGAGCACCTCTGTGCGTCCCATCTGCCGGATGACGCCGAGGAGCTGGGCGCGGGTGACGGGGGCGTCGTCGCAGCGCAGGATCGTCGCGCCCTCGCTCGCGAACAGTTCGGCGGCGCCGTCTCCGGCCACGACGGCGACGATTCCCCGCTCGCCCTGATCCGGCCGTGTCCGGACCGGCGGAACGAGCAGCCCCTGGTCCCGGGCGTCCACGAGGAAGCTGCTGACCCGGATTCCGTGGATGCGTCCCGCCGCGAGTCCGGCTTCCACGGCGGCGCCCGCGTCCGTGCAGTGCACGTGCACCGACCAGCCGCCGTCGCCGTCGCCGACGATCACGATCGAGTCCCCGAGGTCGTTCAGCGCGCCGCGCAGCCCGGCCATCCGGGCCTCGTCGGACTCCGCGACCAGGTACATCACCTCGAAGTCCTGGTCCGAGCCCTCGCCGCAGTCGGGTCCGGGTCCCGGATGCGCGTGCGCTGCCTGCACCTCGCCGACGGCGACGGGTTCGGCGCGGCGCGCGGACGGGGTGCGTCGCGGGACGTGGAGTGCGATCGGAGGGCGGTCCGGCGGCGCGCCCGTGACGGCGGTGACGAGCGCGTCGAGGATGACCACGAGTCCGAGTCCGCCCGCATCGACGACGCCTGCGGTGCCCAGCACCTCGAGTTGCGACGGCGTCCTGGTGAGCGCGGCCGCCGCCGCGTCGGCGGCCGCGCGGGCGGTGTCCGCGACCGGAGCCTCGTCCGGGAACTCCGCCGCCGCGTCGGCGGCACAGCGCAGCACGGTGACGATGGTGCCTTCCACCAGGTAGCTCACCGCGTCCGTCACCAGGTTGGTGGCCATCAGCAGTCCGGTCCGGACCGTCCGGGTGTCGACGGCGGACGCGACGGCCGCTTCCGCGACCCCCCGCAGCACCTGCGACAGGATCACCCCGGAGTTCCCGCGGGCGCCGGCGACCGCACCCCGCGCCAGGGCGATCGCCACCTGGCGGACGTCCTTGGTGCCGCCGTCGGCGCCCGCGTACTCGTCGATCGCACCCAGCGCCGCGCGCATCGTGAACAGCAGGTTGGTGCCGGTGTCCGAGTCCGGGATCGGAAAGACGTTGAGGCTGTTGATCTCCTCGCACCGCCGTTCCAGTCCCGCGACGGCGGTCCGCGCCCACAACTCGAGGACTCGACCGTCCATCGGGAGCTCAGGGGCCACAGTCGTCCTCTCCGGCCGGGGAATGGTGAAGGTGCCGCCAGACTAGTCGGGGGACGGTGATCGGGCCCGCGGTCCGAGCCGTTCGGGACCGGGTTTGGCCATTCCCCACTCGAGCGGCTACTCTTGCACGGTTGCCTCGTTACGGGCGCACTTGCTGTGCCCTGTTTCCACGAGGCCAGCAAATTTCACAGTTCACTATCTTGAAGGAGTTCGCGACTATGGCTGCCGTCTGCGACGTATGCGCCAAGGGGCCCGGCTTCGGTAAGTCGGTCTCGCACTCGCACCGGCGTACCAACCGTCGCTGGAACCCGAACATCCAGACTGTTCGTGCCGAGGTTGCCCCCGGAAACACCCGGAAGGTCAACGTCTGCACGTCCTGCCTGAAGGCTGGAAAGGTTGCTCGGGGCTGACCCGACGCTGCGTGCGATGTCACTGCGCCCCCGACACTTCGGTGTCGGGGGCGCAGTTCTTTTCTGTCGCGACTGCAGCCCGATTCGGCATCGTCGCAGCGCATCGGGGCACGACGGGCACCGGCAGGGGCCCACGTAGGGTGCAACGGTGACTTCTCTCGATGGATTCAGCAAAGTACAGCTCGAAGACGGCGTCCTGCGCGTCACGATCGCGACGGCGGAGAACGGCACCTCGCTGGACGGCGAGGGTTTGGTGCAGGGTGCCCGCGCGCTCGAAGCGGTCGGTGACCGGATCGGCAGCGTCCTCCTCGTCGGGGAGGGCCCGAACTTCTGCGCGGGCGGCAACGTCCGCGCCTTCGCGTCCGCACCGGTGCGCAGCGAGTGCGTCGCCGAGGTGGCGGGCGTCTTCCACGACTTCGTTCGGGCGCTCGACGCCGTGACCGTTCCGGTGATCGCCGGTGTCCACGGCTGGGCGGCGGGCGCCGGCATGAGCCTCGTCTGCCTCACGGACGTCGCGATCGGTGGCCCCGGCACCAAGCTGCGCCCCGCCTACCCGTCGATCGGCTACACGCCGGACGGCGGCATGTCCTGGACGCTGCCGCGCATCGTCGGCGACGCCCGTGCGCGTGAGATCCTGATCACCGACGCCGTTCTCAGCGGTGACGAGGCCGTTCGCCTCGGCATCCTCAGCCGCCTCGTCGGCGACGACGTCGTCCAGGACGAGGCGCTCCGGCTCGCCCGCACCCTCGCCGCCGGCCCGACGTCGTCGTACTCGGGGATCAAGACACTCGTGCGCGATTCGCGGTCACGCACGCTCGCCGAGCAACTCGACGCGGAGGCCGAGTCGATCGCCGCCGCGGCCGACAGCCCGGTGGGACGCGAGGGCGTCGACGCGTTCGTGGAGAAGAGGCGTGCCGATTTCGCATCAGTGAAGTGAAGCGTCGTGCGGATTTCGCGTCGGTGAAGGACACGCAGGACTGACGGTCCCGTCCGCGCCGCCCTCGCCGTCCCGCGGGCGGGCGGCTTACGGCAGCTGCCAGTTCACCGGTTCCGCGCCCAGGCCGTCGAGGAGTTCGTTCGCGCGGCTGAACGGCCGCGAACCGAAGAATCCGCGTGACGCCGACAACGGTGAGGGGTGCGCCGACTCGATCGTCGGCACGTCGCCGAGCATCGGTTTCAGGGTGGACGCGTCCCGGCCCCACAGAATCGCGACGAGGGGTTCGGGGCGCGCCACGAGGGCGCGAATGGCCTGTTCGGTGACCGCCTCCCAGCCCTTCTTCCGGTGCGCGGCCGGGAGTCCGGGCTGCACGGTGAGAACCCTGTTCAGCAGGAGCACGCCCTGACGGGACCACGGGGTGAGGTCGCCGGTGGTCGGCGTCTGGTAACCGAGGTCCTTGCTGTACTCGGTGAAGATGTTGCCGAGACTGCGCGGCACCGGTTTCACCTCCGGAGCCACCGAGAAGCTGAGACCGACGGCGTGACCGGGTGTGGGGTACGGATCCTGGCCCACGATCAGGACCTTGACCTCGGAGAACGGGTGGGTGAACGCCCTCAGGACGTTCTCCCCGGCGGGCAGGTACTCACGACCGTCGGCGATCTCCGCGCGCAGAAACGCGCCCATCTCCGTGATCCGCCCGGCCACCGGTTCGAGCGCCTCGGCCCATCCTGCCTCGACGAGGTCCGACAGCGGCGCCGCCATCAGTCGAGCCTGCGCAGCGACTCGCGGTAGTAGGCCGCGTTCGCGGCGTACATCTTCACGTTCCTGTCGAGGTGCCCCTCGGGGACCTCGTAGCCCTGCCGGATCTTCGCGGGGACACCGAGCGCCATGCTCCGCGGCGGAACCTCGAACTTGAACGGGACGACGGCACCTGCTCCGACGATCGACCCTGCGCCGATGACCGAACCGTTGAGCACGATCGAACCGGACGCGATCAGGCAGTGGTCGCCGATCGTCGACCCCTCGATGTGCGCCGCGTGGCCGACGACGCAGCCCGAGCCGATGACGGTGGGATCGAACACCGTGCAGTGGATCACGGTGCCGTCCTGGATGTTGGTGTCGGCGCCGACGGTGATGGTGCCGTAGTCGGCGCGAAGCACGGCCTGCGGCCACACCGAGGTTCCCGCCGCCAGGGTCACGTTTCCGATCACCACGGCGTCGGGGTGGACGTAGGCGTCCGGATGGATGTCGGGTTCGCGGTCCCCGAGCGCGTAGATAGCCATGCGTGCAACCTATACCGCGAAACTCTGCCAGCCGCCGGCCCCCGGCCAGGTCTCGCCGTCGACCGAGATGCCGGACCCGTCGTGGACGACACCGATCCGGGTCCACCCCGCCGGGAGCGGGACGTCGCCGGGGAAGGTGGCGGCGAAGCCGTGGTCCTCTCCCCCGGTGAGCACCCATTCCCAGTGGTCGGCGCCGAGACCCTTCGCCGCCGACACCAGTTCCGGCGACACGGTCACGTCGGATCGGCTGAGCGACATCCCGACTCCGGACTGTTCGCAGATGTGGCCGAGATCGGCGAGGAGCCCGTCGGAGATGTCGGTCATCGCGTGAACACCGCCGGCCGCGGCGGCCCACGCCGCGGCATACGGCGGGGTGGGGACCCGGTGCGCGGCGAGAAGGTCCGGGAAATCCGTGGATCCGCCGAGCAGCAACGCGAGACCGGCCGCCGATCGGCCGAGTTCCCCGGCCACCGCGACCACGTCACCCGGCCGCGCGCCCGACCGCCGGATCGGGCTTCTGCCGCCGAGATCACCGAGGACGGTGACGGAAATCACGACCTGGGCGGCCTGCACGAGATCCCCGCCCACGACACCGGCTCCGAGTTCCTCGGCGCTCTCCCCGATCGCCGCGGAGATGCCGTCCGCCACGTCGATCGGCGTGTCCGGCGGCAGGCCGAGGGACACCAGGAAAGCTGTCGGTCGCGCACCCATCGCCGCGACGTCGGCGGCGTTCTGGGCCACCGCCTTGCGACCGATGTCTCGCGGCGAAGACCAGTCGAGTCGAAAATGCCTGTCCTGCACCAGCATGTCGGCGGACACCGCCACCCGACCGTCGGCCGCCCGAACGAGAGCGGCGTCGTCTCCGGGGCCGATCAGGGTGGTCGGGGGCTGCACCCGGCCCTGCACCGCGCGGCCGATGACGGCGAATTCGCCGACGTCGGCGACGGTGCGGGGCGGAGTCGGGTCCGGGGAATCCGTCGGTGTGATGGTGTGCCTCCAGGCGCGCCGTAGTGTCGGGTGACCCGCGCGACGGCCGTGGGTCCGGTCGACGGAATGTGCGACTGCGGTACCTTCAAGCTGTTGCCGGGACTACTCGGCACGTGACCGATCAGCGCGCCGAAGCACCCGCGACTCTACCGAGATACCTGCGGGGCGGAGCAGGGAAGGGCCGGAGCGAGAGTGCAAGCGTTCATCCTGATCCAGACCGAAGTCGGCAAGGCTGCGGCGATCGCGACCGAGATCGCGAAGATCACCGGAGTGCGGACCGCCGAGGACGTGGTCGGACCGTACGACGTCATCGTGCGGGTGTCCGCCGACGACGTCGCTCCCGTCGTCAAGGAGATCCGTCAGGTCGCCGGCATCACCCGCACCCTCACCTGCGACGTCCCCGAAAAGTCTGCGAACAAGAACTGAGCATGTCCGATCTCGAACCCGAACAGAATGCATCCGACGGCACTCCCGGCCCGGCCCTCGCGGAGCGACGGAATCCGGCGCTCATCGCGACGGCCGTGGCACTGCCCGTTGCCCTGATCATCGGCATCGTCGTGGCCGCGGTCTTCGCCGGCCGCAACCCTGCCAAGGAACCCGTGTCGCTGGGGCCGGTGCCGGCGCCGGCGTCCGGGTCCGCGGAGTGCGCCGCCCTGATGGCGGGCCTCCCCGACGCGCTCGGCGACTACACCCGGGCGGAACTTACCGAACCCGCACCCGAGGCGACCGCCGCGTGGCAGCCGGCCGAGGGCGAACCCCTCGTGCTGCGGTGCGGCCTGGACCGTCCCGCGGAGTTCGATCAGGCGTCCGCGCTTCAGGTGATCGACGGGGTGCAGTGGTTCGAGATCTCCGGTGCGAGCGCCGGAATCGACGCGAGCAGCTATTTCGCCGTCGACCGCGGCGTGTACGTCGGACTCACCGTTCCCATCGGTGTGGGCCCGACTCCGCTCCAGGACATCTCCGGCGCGGTGTCGCAGGCACTGCCGCAGAAGCCCCTCGATCCGGCGCCGGTCGCGAATCCCTGACCGCCGGACCGCCGTTTCGCTATCGAAGGCCGGTGCCGCGCGCGAGGGCGGTGTCGACCAGCGTCGAGACGAGGGTGCCGTAGTCGACGCCCACCGCGTCCCACATGCGCGGGTACATCGAGATAGACGTGAATCCCGGCATCGTGTTGATCTCGTTGATCACCGGGCCGTCCTCGGTGACGAAGAAGTCGACGCGTGCGAGTCCCTGGCAGTCGAGCGCGGAGAATGCGCGCACCGCGAGTTCGCGGATCTCGTCGCTGACCGAGTCCTCGAGTTTCGCGGGCACGTCGAACTCGCACACGTCGTCGAGGTATTTGCTGTCGAAGTCGTAGAACGCCTCGTCGTCGTCGGCGCCTTCCGGCATCCGGATCTCGGCGATGACGCTGGCCCGCACCTCGCCGTCCGGGAACTCGAGGACTCCGCACTCGACCTCGCGGCCGGCGATCCCCGATTCGACGATCACCTTGGGATCGTGCCGGCGGGCATGGGCGATGGCGTCGTCGAGTGCGGCCCACTCGGCCACCCGGGTGATGCCGATGGACGACCCGCCGCGGGCCGGTTTCACAAACACCGGGAGGTGGAGACGCGATTTCTGTTCGTCGGTCAGCGTCGCTGTGCCGGGACGCAGGACGACCTGGAACCCGATCGGCAGGCCTTCCGCGGCGAGCAGCTTCTTCGTGAATTCCTTGTCCATGCCTGCCGCGCTCGCGAGCACGCCGGGACCGACGTACGGGACTCCGGCGAGTTCGAGCAGGCCCTGGATGGTGCCGTCCTCACCGTAGGCGCCGTGCAGGACCGGGAAGACGACGTCGACGGACGCCAGGATCTTGCCCGCTTCGCCGTCGTCGAGGGCGACGAGGTCGCCGGATCGCGTCGGGTCGGCGGTGAGCGCCAGTGCGGACCCGTCGGCATCGACGCTGGGCAGCGCCCGGCCGCGGATGGACAGCGTCTCGGGGTCGGTGGAGCCGAGAACCCATGAACCCTCGGTGGTGATGCCGATCGGCACCACCTCGTACCGTTCCGGGTCGAGATTCTTCAGGACGCTTCCGGCCGACACACAGGACACGGAATGCTCGTTGCTGCGGCCACCGAAGATGACGGCTACCCGGGTACGCGGTTTACTCACGACACAAACCGTACCGTCGCCGTGACCGACTCACCGCACCCACCTCTCCTCACGTTTTCTTCGCCGACCTCAGGACACGACGGGCGGCACGCACGTCACAATGCGGACAGCGCACTCTCGAGATCGGCGACGAGGTCGTCGGTGTCCTCGATTCCGCACGAGAGCCGCACGAACCCGTCGGGCACGGGGTCGCCCCATCGGGCCCGGCGGTCGGCGCTGGTGTGGATACCGCCGAAACTCGTCGCCGGTACGAGGAGGTCGCTGCCGGCCACCAGCCGGTGGAACTGTTCGGCGGAGTCCACCTCGAACGTCACCAGCCCGCCGAACCGGCGCATCTGCCCGGCGGCGACGGCATGCGCGGGGTCACCGGGCAGCCCCGGGTACCGGACGTGGCGGGCCGCCGGGTGCGTCTCCAGCAGGGTCGCGAGCGCCAGGGCGTTGGCGCATTGCCGCTCGAATCGCAGCCCCGCCGTTCCGAGGCTCCGGTGGGCGAGCCACGTCTCGAAGGGGCCCAGCACCGTGCCCGACAGCGCCCTCTCCCGTTCCATGCCGGCCAGGAAGTCGGCGTCGGACGCGGCGATGTACCCCATGAGCAGATCGCTGTGACCGCTCAAAGTCTTTGTGCCGCTGGCGACTACCACGTCTGCACCCAGCTCGAGTGGTTGCTGGCCGAGCGGGGTGGCGGTCGTGTTGTCCACCACGAGAACGGCGCCCGCGTTCGCGCACTGCTCGGACACGGCCCGCAGATCCACCACGTCCAGGGACGGGTTGGCCGGGGTCTCGGCCACCACGACCGTCGTCCCCTCGGCGGAGGCCAGCAGTGCTGCGGCCGCCTCGCCGGCCATGTCGGCGGTCCGCAGTTCGTGCACGGTGATGCCCATCGGCTCCAGACGCTCCCGCGCGTACGCGCGCACCTGGTAGTAGCCGTCGGACGGCACGACGACGGTGTCGCCGGCGGTGAGCAGACTCCGCAGCACGACGGTGATCGCCGACATCCCGGAGCCGACGACGAGCGCGCCCGCGGCGCCCTCGAGCGCCGCCAGTGCCGACTCGAGGTCGCGCCAGCCCGGGTTGGAGGCCCGCGCGTAGGTGTCGGATTCACTCCCCTCGTCCGCGCTCAGCTGGTAGGGCGCCGCGAAGACCGGACCCCTCTGCATCGGCGAACCAGGAATCTTTTCTGCTGCAACAGCTTTGACGCAGCGGGTCGAATCACCACTCACGTGTTCACTCCGGCTTCGTACGGCGGCCGAGCAACTGTCCGATCGCGTCCTGCACCACGAGACCCTCGTGGCACACTCGGTGCACGGCATCGGTCAGCGGCATCTCGACGTCGTAACTGGCGGCCAGAGCACGCACCGACGAGCACGATTTGACGCCCTCGGCGACCTGACCGTGGGTGGCCGCCTGAGCGCTCTCGATCGATCCGCCCTGACCGAGACGCTCCCCGAACGACCGATTCCGGGACAGGGGCGACGTGCACGTGGCGACCAGATCGCCCACCCCGGCGAGACCCGCGAGGGTGGCGGGTTTCGCGCCGAGCGCAACTCCGAGCCGGATGATCTCGGCGAGACCGCGAGTGATGATGCTCGCAATCGTGTTCTCTCCCAAACCGATTCCCGATGCCATACCGCAGGCGAGGGCGATGACGTTCTTGCAGGCGCCGCCGATCTCGCAGCCGATGACGTCCGAATTCGTGTACGGCCGGAAGTATCCGGTGGCCGAGGCCTTCTGCAATTCGAGCGCCCGCGTCGAATCCGTGCACGCGACGACCGTGGCCGCCGGCTGGCCGATCGCGATCTCCCGGGCCAGATTGGGCCCGGACAGCACGGCGACGCGCCCCGGATCCGCGCCGGTGACCTGAATGATCACCTGACTCATCCGCATGAGGGTGCCGGTCTCGATGCCCTTGGCGAGACTCAGCATGGTCGCGTTCGCGGGGATCATCGGACTCCAGACCTGCAAGTTGTCGCGCAGGGACTGCGACGGCACCGCGAGGACGACGATGTCGGCGCCGTCGAGCGCGGCCCGCGCGTCGTCGGTGGCGGTCAACGACGGAGGCAGGGCGATGCCCGGCAGGTAATCCTCGTTCTCGTGCCGCGACACGATCGATTCGGCGACCTCAGCGCGTCGCGCCCACATGGTGACATCGGTCCCGGCGTCGGCCAAGACCTTCGCAAATGCAGTCCCCCATGAACCCGCTCCCAGTACCGCAGCCTTGCTCACACAGCCCCCTCGTCGTTCGTTACCCGATGCGTCGCCCACAGTATTGCCGATGCCGAGGTCGGGCGCCGCTCCGCTACCGAACTCGTCCGCTGCTCAGCCGCGACCGGGCGTCCGGCGCACCACCCCGCGCGGGCTGGCAAGATATCCGCATGAGCACAGCGACCCGATCCGTGGCGCCGCGCGCGCACGTACTCGTCGCGGTGAAGGAACTCCACGCGGCCAAGACGCGACTGTCGGGTGTCTTCGACACGGACGACCGCACCGGACTGGTGCTGTCGATGCTGCGCGACACCCTGGCCGTCGTCAGCGACGTCGCGACGGTCGTCGGCGTCACCGTGGTCACGCCGGATCCCGCGGTGGCCCGGCTCGCCCGCAGCGTCGGCGCGAACGTCTACGCCGACCCCACCCCCGTCGACGCCGAAAATCTGCCGGACGAGGGCGGCACCGAGCACGGACTCAACGCGGCCCTGGCCGCCGCGGCCGAGCACGTCCGCCGCAACGAGAGCGGAGTCGACGTCGTCGCACTGCAGGCAGACCTTCCGTCACTGCGCGGAGGCGAATTCGGCGAAGCACTCGCCGCGGCGAGAACCGGCGGCAGGTCGGTGGTCGTCGATCATCACGGCACCGGAACGGCCGCACTGTTCTCCTGCGACCCGGCGATTCCCCTCGATCCCCGGTTCGGACCGGGATCGGCGAAGCGGCATCTCGACTCCGGGGCACGTCCCCTCGACGGCCACTGGCCGGGGCTGCGGACCGACGTCGACACCGCCGACGATCTCGATGCCGCGCAGGCGCTCGGCGTCGGACCTGCGACGCGAGCCGCACTCGACGCCCTCGAACACACCGCGCCCTCGCGCTGCGGAAACGAGTAGCCCGCGCACGCCGAGTGAATTTGCCCCATCAATTGTCCGCCGCCGAATTCTCGAGGGATGATCGTGGAGTGAGCAACCGAGAAGCACTCGATCACCCGACCGACGTCGACGGAAAGAACGGAACCCGCGACGGCATCGTGACGGCCAGCCCCACGAACGTTCCGATGGCTCCCCCCGCTGCGACGAGTGCCCTCACGAGCGCGCTGACGGACGGGCTCCCCGAAGATCGTTACCTCAACCGTGAACTCAGTTGGCTCGATTTCAATTCACGAGTACTTGCACTCGCCGAGGACACGTCGCTGCCGCTGCTCGAGCGCGCCAAATTCCTCGCCATCTTCGCCTCCAACCTGGACGAGTTCTTCATGGTCCGGGTCGCGGGACTCAAGCGCCGCGACGAGACCGGCCTGTCCGTGCGGTCAGCCGACGGCCTCTCCCCTCGCGAGCAACTCTCGCTGATCGCGACCCGTACCCAGGAGATCTCGGAGAAGGCCGCGCGGGTGTTCCTCGACTCGGTGCGTCCTGCGCTTGCCGCCGAAGGGATCTCCATCATCGGATGGGACGACCTCACCGACGACGACCGCGACCGCTTGTCGGTGCACTTCCAGGACCAGATCTTCCCCGTCCTCACCCCGCTCGCCGTCGACCATGCCCACCCGTTCCCCTACATCAGCGGCCTGAGTCTCAACCTCGCCGTGACAGTGAAAGACGCACTCACCGGTGGCGAACACTTTGCGAGGGTCAAGGTTCCGGACAACGTGGGCAGGTTCGTCCGCGTCCGCCGCGACGAGACACCGTCCTCCATCGACGCGTTCCTGCCCCTGGAAGATCTGATCTCCGCCCACCTCGACATGCTGTTCCCGGGCATGGAGATCGTCGAACACCACGCCTTCCGCATCACCCGCAACGCCGACTTCGAGGTCGAGGAAGACCGCGACGAGGACCTCCTGCAGGCCCTCGAGCGGGAATTGGCCCGCCGCCGCTTCGGATCCCCGGTGCGACTCGAGGTCGCGGACGACATGACCGAACACATGCTCGACCTCCTGCTGCGCGAACTCGACGTCGACCCCGGCGACGTCATCCAGGTGCCCGGACTGCTCGATCTGTCGTGCCTCTGGCAGGTGTACGCCGTCGACCGGCCCGCCCTCAAGGACGCACCGTTCGTGCCCGCAACGCATCCGGCGTTCGGCGAGCGGGAAACACCCAAGAGCGTCTTCTCCACCCTTCGCGACGGCGACGTCCTGGTCCACCACCCGTACGACTCGTTCTCCACCAGCGTGCAACGCTTCATCGAGCAGGCCGCCGCCGACCCCCAGGTTTTGGCGATCAAGCAGACGCTCTACCGCACGTCCGGCGACTCCCCCATCGTCGACGCCCTGATCACCGCCGCCGAGGCCGGCAAACAGGTTGTCGCACTGGTCGAGATCAAGGCGCGATTCGACGAGCAGGCGAACATCAAATGGGCCCGCAAGCTCGAACACGCGGGTGTGCACGTGGTGTACGGACTGGTCGGGCTCAAGACTCACTGCAAGACGTGCCTCGTCGTCCGCCGCGAGGGGTCCACCATCCGGCGTTACTGCCACATCGGCACCGGAAACTACAACCCGAAGACGGCCCGGCTGTACGAAGACATCGGTCTGCTCACCGCGGCACCGGAGATCGGCGCCGACCTCACCGACCTGTTCAACTCGCTCACCGGCTACTCGCGGAAAACGCAGTATCGCAACCTCCTCGTCGCGCCGTACGGTGTGCGCCGGGGCATCATCGAGCGGATCGACGGTGAGATTGCGCACAAATTGCGGGGCGAAGACGCCGGAATCCTCCTGAAGGCCAACGCCTTGGTCGACGAACAGGTGATCGACGCGCTCTATCGCGCGTCCAAGGCCGGCGTGCCCGTCGAGATCGTCGTCCGCGGCATCTGCGCCCTCAAGCCCGGAGTTCCCGGACTGAGCGAGAACATCCACGTCCGGTCGATCCTCGGCCGTTTCCTCGAGCATTCGCGAGTCTTCCACTTCCGCGGCGCCGACGAATTCTGGATCGGCAGCGCAGACATGATGCACCGCAACCTCGACCGACGCGTCGAGGTCATGGCGCAGGTGAAGGATCCTCGCCTCACCGCTCAGATCGGCGAGATCGTCGATTCGGCGCTCGATCCCGTCACGCGGTGCTGGGTGCTCGGACCCGACGGCCGGTGGGTTCCGTCCCCCGCGCACGGCGAGGAGGTCCGGGACCACCAGGAGGCCATGATGCGCAAACGAATGGGCACCGGATCCTGATCGCGGCGTACCCGCGGCAGTAGGGAAGGAACTCGGTGAGCAGCACACCCGGCAAACCGGTCAAAGCCAATATCTTCGCGGCGGGAGCAGTGCTGTGGCGAAAGTCTCCCGAGAATCCCGACGAGATCGAGATCGCGGTCATTCACCGGCCCAAGTATGAGGACTGGTCGTTTCCCAAGGGAAAACTCGACCCCGGCGAAACCGCGGTGGTGGCAGCACTGCGCGAGGTGGAAGAAGAGACGGGTATTCGCGGGCGCCTCGGGAGGCATCTCGGCGCGTTGACCTATCCGATTCCCGGGCACCGCCGATTGAAACGAGTCGAATACTGGGCGGCCGAGGCCCGCGCGGGCGAATTCGTCCCCAACAGCGAGGTGGACCTGATGCGGTGGCTTCCCGTATCGGACGTGGCCGATCAGCTGTCCTATCCCATGGATCGCAAGATGCTCCGCCGTTTCACGGCTCAACCGCCCGACACCGCGACCGTGCTCCTGGTCCGGCATGCCAAGGCGGGAAGTCGGAAACGGTACAGGGGCGACGACGCCACACGGCCCCTGGATGCGAACGGCATACTCCAGGCCGACGCCCTCGTAGCCCAGCTCGAGGCGTTCGGGGCCACCGACATCACGTCGGCCGACAGAACGCGGTGCACACAGACGGTCGAGCCGCTGGCCCGCGCGCTGGACACGACCGTCCGGTTGGATCCGCTGCTGTCCGAGGAGAGTTACACCGCCGACCCGGCGGCCACCCGTACCCGGGTCCGCAAGATCGCCGCACTCGGCGGGGTTCAGGTGATCTGCAGCCAGGGTGGCGTCATTCCCGATCTGCTCGACTGGTGGGCGGACATCGACGGCGTCGCACTCCCCCCGGCACGGAACAGAAAGGCGAGCACCTGGGTGCTCTCACTGTCCGGGGGCAAACTCATCGCCGCCGACCACCTCGACAGTCCCCTGCCTCCCACGCGCAAGGACTGAGAGCCGCCGGCCGGATTTCGTCCGGGAACGACAACGACACAGACAGGCGCCAACCCCCAGGGTCGGCGCCTGTCTGTGTTCGGGAAGACCCGTGTGCGCTGTCTTACTTGGCGCGCTTCGCGGGAGCCTTCTTTGCTGCGGTCTTCTTTGCAGCCGTCTTGGCCGGAGCCTTCTTGGCTGCAGTCTTCTTCGCGGCAACCGTCTTGGCCGGAGCGACCTTCTTCGCAACGGTCTTCTTCGCTGCCGCAGTCTTGGCCGGAGCCTTCTTGGCTGCAGTCTTCTTCGCGGCAACCGTCTTGGCCGGAGCGACCTTCTTCGCGACAGTCTTCTTCGCTGCCGCAGTCTTGGCGGGAGCGACCTTCTTCGCGACAGTCTTCTTCGCTGCAACCGTCTTGGCCGGTGCAGCCTTCTTGGCGGCGGTCTTCTTCGCGGCCGTCTTCTTGGCAGCAGCCTTCTTGGCGGCGGCCTTGGTGGCGGGCGCCGCTGCGCCGCGCTTGACTGCCGGACCGGTGGCCGGAAGCTTCTGGCCGCCAGCGATAACCGCCTTGAACTGAGCGCCCGGACGGAACGCCGGCACCGACGTCGGCTTGACCTTGACGGTCTCACCCGTGCGCGGGTTACGTGCGACACGTGCCGCGCGACGCCGCTGCTCGAAGACGCCGAAACCGGTGATGGTCACGCTGTCGCCGCGGTGCACTGCCCGGACGATCGTGTCCACGACATGCTCGACAGCTTCCGTTGCCGTGCGCCTGTCCGTGCCCAGTTTCTCGGTCAGAACATCGATGAGCTCTGCCTTATTCATTGAAATTCCTCCGCGAACTAATGGTCCATCATCGGACCGACTACGAACTACGGTAAACCTGAATACCGCAGGAGTCTATGTGCCACGCCAATTCTCAAACAACGCGGCACCATTCTCAGGAACTTATTATCTGGGAGACAGGGCTCCGATTCCAACTTTCAGTCGGCGGAAGTGGGCTCCGGAAGAGTCACAGGTTTCCAAGAAGGCCTTGCCTTTTCGAACTCGGAAATGGCTTCTACCTGCCGTAATGTCAATCCGATGTCGTCCAGACCTTCGAGCAGACGCCACCGTGTGTAGTCATCAATCGCAAAGGGCACCACGGTGGTTCCGGCGGTCACGGTCTTGTTCTCGAGGTCGACGATCAATTCGAGACCGGGCTGTTCGTCGAGCAACTTCCAGAGCAGTTCGACGTCCGACTGGGACACCTGGGCGGCCAGCAGACCGGCCTTGCCGGCGTTGCCCCGGAAGATGTCCGCGAACCGAGACGCGATGACGACCCGAAATCCGAAGTCGGATAGCGCCCACACGGCGTGCTCCCGGGAGGAGCCCGTGCCGAAGTCCGGTCCCGCGACCAGAACGCTGCCCTTGTCGTACGGGGCGACGTTGAGGACGAAGTTCGGATCGTTCCGCCACGCGGCGAACAGACCGTCCTCGAAACCGGTGCGGGTCACTCGTTTCAGGTAGACCGCCGGGATGATCTGGTCCGTGTCCACGTTGGATCGCCGCAGCGGAACGCCGATACCTTTGTGTGTGCTAAAGGATTCCATCGAAAAATCTCCTAAATTCCTTGGGTCCTAGGCCAGATCTGTCGGCGCGGACAGGGTTCCCCGGACTGCGGTCGCGGCGGCGACCAGCGGCGAAACCAGGTGAGTCCGCCCGCCCTTGCCTTGACGGCCTTCGAAATTGCGGTTGGACGTGGAGGCTGAACGCTCGCCGGGCGCGAGCTGATCCGGGTTCATGCCGAGGCACATGGAGCAGCCCGCCTGCCGCCATTCGGCGCCGGCGGCGGTGAAGATCTCGCCGAGACCCTCCTTTTCGGCCTGGGCGCGGACGCGCATCGAACCCGGCACGATCAGCATCCGGACCCCGTCGGCGACGTGCCTTCCGCGCAACACGTCGGCCACGGCCCGCAGATCCTCGATCCGGCCGTTGGTGCACGAACCCACGAAGACTGTGTCGATCGCCACGTCACGCAACGGAGTTCCGGCTTCGAGACCCATGTAGGTCAACGCCTTCTCCGCGGCGTGACGCTCGCTCTCGTCCACGATCTGCGCAGGATCCGGCACGGTCTCGCCGAGCGGCAGACCCTGCCCCGGGTTTGTGCCCCAGGTCACGAACGGCGTCAGCGAACTCGCGTCGATGTGGACCTCATTGTCGAAAACCGCACCCTCGTCGGTCTTCAACTGCTCCCAGGCCTCCACCGCGGCGTCCCAGTCGGCGCCCTTCGGCGCGTGGGGGCGTCCCTTGATGAATTCGTAGGTGATCTCGTCGGGGGCGATCATGCCCGCCCGCGCGCCCGCCTCGATGGACATGTTGCAGATGGTCATCCGCGCTTCCATCGACATCTTCCGGATCGCTTCGCCGCGGTACTCCAGGACGTAGCCCTGGCCTCCGCCGGTTCCGATCTTCGCGATGACGGCCAGAATGAGATCTTTACTCGTCACGCCTTCGGGCAATTCGCCGTCGACGGTGATCGCCATCGTCCGGAACGGACGCAGCGACAACGTCTGCGTCGCCATGACGTGTTCGACCTCACTGGTGCCGATACCCATCGCGATCGCACCGAAGGCGCCGTGGGTGGACGTGTGACTGTCGCCGCACACCACGGTCATACCGGGCTGGGTGAGACCGAGTTGCGGGCCGACGACGTGGACGATGCCCTGGTCGATGTTTCCCATCGGGTGCAGCCGGACGCCGAATTCCTCACAGTTGCGCCGGAGCGTGTCGACCTGAGTCTTGGAGACGGGGTCCGCGATCGGCTTGTCGATGTCGACGGTGGGGACGTTGTGGTCCTCGGTGGCGATCGTCAGGTCGGGCCTGCGGAGCGGGCGCCCCGCCAGTCGAAGTCCGTCGAATGCCTGCGGACTCGTCACTTCGTGAACGAGATGCAGATCGATGTAGATGAGGTCGGGGTTGTCTCCCTCACCCCGGACCACGACGTGGTCGTCCCACACCTTCTCTGCCAGGGTGCGTGCTTTCTCGGCCATCTTCTCCACCTCTGTGTGTCATCTCGCACCGCGGGCTTCGGACTGGTCCGCCGTGCGCTTGTTGTCGTTACCCTCTTCCCGGACACGCACTCGACGTGAGACGAAGGTGCGCTATGATCCCAGTATGCGAGAAAGTGGTATCGACCTATGAGACAGCATAGCGGCATCGGGGTCCTTGACAAAGCGGTGGGCGTACTCCACGCCGTGGCCGAGAAGCCCTGCAGCCTCACCGAACTGTGCTCGCGCACCGGACTCCCCCGCGCCACCGCCCACCGGCTGGCCGTCGGACTCGAGGTCCACCGCCTCCTGACGCGTGACTCCGACGGGCTGTGGTGCCCCGGTCCCGGCCTCGCCGAACTCGCTGCAACGGCTAACGATCCGCTCGTCTCGGCGGCGGCTCTCGTCCTTCCGCGTCTGCGCGAGATCACCGGCGAGAGCGTGCAGCTATACCGCCGGGAAGGCACGCAACGCATCTGCGTGGCGGCGATGGAGCCACCCACCGGCCTCCGAGACACCGTTCTCGTCGGGGCACGCCTCCCGATGAGCGCCGGCTCGGGCGCCAAGGTCCTCCTCGCCTGGGCCGACCCGCAGACCCAGCGCACGGTTCTTCCCGACGCGGCGTTCGGCGAGCGCGTCCTGCTCGAGGTCCGCCGCCGCGGCTGGGCACAGAGCGCCGCCGAGCGGGAACCCGGCGTCGCCAGTGTCGCCGCACCCGTGCGGGACTCCGCGGGCGCTGTCATCGCGGCGATTTCGGTGTCCGGCCCCATCGACAGGATGGGCAGGCGCCCCGGCGCCCGGTGGGCGGCCGACCTCCTCGCCGCCGCGGAGGCGCTGCACAAGAGACTCTGACCTCTCACGACCGACACTCACCGCGACAGGAGAAGCCGATGGGGAAGAACCAACGATCGCAGATCACGATGACGGATTCGGAGATCGCCGAATTCGTGGACCGGAGCCGGATCGCCACCCTGGCAACGGTGGCAGCGGACGGCAGGGCCCATCTGGTCGCCATGTGGTACGCCGTGATCGACGGCGAGATCTGGTTCGAGACGAAGACGAAATCGCAGAAGGCGGTCAACCTGCGCCGCGACGACCGGGTCACTGTCCTGATCGAGGACGGCCAGACGTATGACACCTTGCGTGGAATTTCGGTCGAGGGCCGGGCGGAGATCGTGGAGGACCCCGATGCGATGTTCGCCGTCGGCGTCAGCGTGTGGGAGCGCTACACCGGGCCCTACACCGACGATCTGCGTCCCGCCATCGATCAGCTGCTGCACAAGCGGGTGGTCGTGCGGATCGTTCCCGAACGCATCAGGAGCTGGGACCACGCCAAGCTCGGCCTTCCCGCGATGCCGGTGGGCGGAACCACCGCGGCGTACCTGGAGACGGCCGACCGTCGCTCCTGACACCGGGCAGGGCGGAAAAACAGGAGAATTCTCGGTGCCCTCGGCGTAGCTTCACAGAGTGAACCGACTACCCGAGGGAGTTCACCGTGACTGACGCCGATAACGAGGACACGAAAAAGAAATTCCGCGAAGCACTCGAGCGGAAGAATCATCAGGCCGGTCTGTCCGCCGATCACAAGGACGCGCATTCCAAGGTGCACGAGGCCCACGGGCCTGCCGATCACAAACGCGAATTCCGCCGCAAGACCGGATAAACGACGGACCGTCCGTTTATATGAAGAAACACCCTCCGATTACTCGGAGGGTGTTTCTCTTTGTAGCCCCGACGGGATTCGAACCCGCGCTACCGCCTTGAGAGGGCGGCGTCCTAGGCCGCTAGACGACGGGGCCAGGAACTTTGTCTTGCTTTGGAAGCTCAGCAAGCATAGCTTCCAGAAGTTCGGAGTCAAAATCGGCCGAACTTCCGCTGGGGTACCAGGACTCGAACCTAGAATGGCGGTACCAGAAACCGCTGTGTTGCCAATTACACCATACCCCAATGGCCGTTCTCGAACCGCTGAGCTTCTGGGCTCTGCGGCCCGCCTCGGGCCGAAGAAGAGATTACCAGCCTACTGCCGGGATTTACCAAATCGTATGGTCAGAGGCTGTTTTTGCACCCTTTTCGGCCCGAGGGCGGCGGTGTCAGCCGGCGATGCCGGCCCGCGCGGAACGCAGCCGGGACAGCGACACGTCGCGACCGAGCAGTTCCATCGATTCGTACAGCGGCGGGCTGATGTGCGAGCCCGTGACGGCCACCCGCACCGGAGCGAACGCCTTACGTGGCTTGAGGCCCAGTTCGTCCACGAGAGCGGTCTTGAGGGCCTCCTCCAGCGACGCTGCGTCCCACGCACCGACTGCGTCCAGCGATGCGAGGGCGGCGTCGAGAACCGGCGCGGAGTCGGCCCCCAGGTTCTTCGCCGCGGCGGCCGGATCGATCGCGAAGTCGGCCTCCTCGACGAACAGGAACTTCAGCAGATCCCACGCGTCGGACAGGACCACGATGCGCGTCTGGACCAGATCGGCGGCGGTCGCGAAGATGGCCTCGTCCACCGTCTCCCCGAGGTGGCCGTGGAGCGTGAGGAACGCACGCAGGCGCGCGGCGAAATCGGCGGGCTCGAGCAGCCGGATGTGCTCGGCGTTGATCGCGTCGGCCTTTTTCTGATCGAACCGGGCCGGATTGGAATTGACCTTGGAGATATCGAAGGCCGCGACCATCTCGTCCAGCGAGAACACGTCGTGGTCGTCCGAAATACCCCAGCCCAGCAGCGCCAGGTAATTCAGCAATCCCTCGGGGACGAAACCGCGGTCGCGATGGATGAAGAGGTTCGACTCGGGATCGCGCTTGGACAGCTTCTTGTTGCCCTGCCCCATGACGAACGGCAGGTGCCCGAACTTCGGTGTGAAATCGGCCACGCCGATCCGCTGCATCGCCTCGTAGAGGGCGAGCTGCCGCGGCGTCGACGACAGCAGGTCCTCGCCGCGCAGGACGTGTGTGATCTTCATCAACGCGTCGTCGACGGGGTTGACCAACGTGTACAGCGGAATCCCGTTGCCGCGGGTCAGCGCGAAGTCGGGCACGGTGCCGGCCTTGAACGTCGTCTCACCGCGCACGAGGTCGTCCCACGTCAGGTCGTGGTCGGGCATCCGGAGCCGGACCACGGGCTTGCGGCCCTCGTCGAGGAACGCCTGCCGCTGCTCCGGCGTCAGGTCACGATCGAAGTTGTCGTAGCCGAGCTTGGGGTCGCGGCCGGCGGCCTTGTGCCGCTCCTCGACCTCCTCGGGCGTCGAGAACGACTCGTACGCCTCGCCCGCTGCGAGCAGTTTCGCGACGACGTCCAGGTGCAGGTCACGTCGCTGGGACTGGCGGTACGGCTCGTACGGTCCCCCGACCTCCGGGCCCTCGTCCCAGTTCAGTCCGAGCCAGCGCAGCGCGTCCAGGATCGCCTGGTACGACTCCTCACTGTCACGGGCAGCATCGGTGTCCTCGATGCGGAACACGAACGACCCGCCGTTGTGTCGGGCGAACGCCCAGTTGAACAGGGCGGTTCGGACGAGCCCCACGTGCGGGGTTCCGGTGGGCGACGGGCAGAAACGGACGCGAACTTCGCTTGTGGTCATGGCTCACTTGGGTCGACGCTGGGAAAACGGACTCCTACAGGCTAGTCCGCTCCCGATATCGACACGAGAGCCGTCAGCGCTTGGCGGTCACCGGGTTGGTGAGGGTGCCAATGCCGCCGATGGTCACGCTGACGCTCTGGCCGTCGACGATCGGACCGACTCCTTCCGGGGTACCCGTGAGGATGACGTCGCCCGGGAGCAGCGTCATCACGGCCGACACCCATTCGATGATCTTCGGAATGTCGTGCAGCAGAAGCGAAGTGTTGCTCCGCTGCTTCACCACCCCGTCGACCTCGGTGGTGATGTCGACGTCGGACGCGTCGAGCTGGGTCTCGATCCACGGCCCCAGCGGGCAGAACGTGTCATGGCCCTTCGCCCTCGTCCACTGACCGTCGTGGCGCTGATGGTCACGGGCCGACACGTCGTTGGCCGCCGTGTAGCCGAGCACCACGTCGAGGGCCTTGGCCGCGGGCACGTCCTTGCAGGGGCGCCCGATGACGACCGCGAGTTCCCCTTCGTAGTGAACTTCGTTGGAGGACTTCGGCAGGACGATCGCAGCGTCGGGGCCCACGATCGAGGTGTTGGGCTTGAGGAAGATCACAGGATCGGCCGGTGCCTCTCCCCCCATCTCGGCGGCGTGGGCGGCGTAGTTCTTTCCGATGGCGACGACCTTGCTGGCGAGGATCGGGGCCAGCAGTCGCACATCGGCGAGCGGCCAGCTCCGGCCGGTGAAAGTCGGGTTGCCGAACGGATGCTCGGCGATCTCCTTCGCGATCCGGGACTCCCCGTCTCCTTCGATACTGACGAACGCAACACCATCGGGACTTGCCACTCGACCAAGACGCATGGCGCCGAGTCTATCGGCCCGGGTTCACCGCCGTGCCGGGACGCCGGACGACGCGGGGTATAGACTCCGAACCAGCGCCAATATATGAGAATCAAATCCTAGATATTGAGATGACATGACTGCATCGATCGACACCGCGTCCGCCGTCGGAACTGCTCGCAGATGGTGGATGCTCGCCCTCGGGATGTTCGCCCAGGCCGCACAGGCGGTCTTCGTCAACGGCGTCGCCTTCCTCATCCCCGAACTCCAGGCGAACCACGGGCTCAGCCTCGCCCGCACCGGACTCGTCGTCGCCGCACCCACCCTCGGGGTCATGGTGACGCTGATCGCGTGGGGCGCACTGGCCGACCGCTACGGCGAACGCAGGGTGCTGGCCGCAGGCATGGCGACCACCGCGGCTGCGGGCGTGGGCGCGGCCCTCGCCGGATCGCTCACGGCCACCGCGGTCTTCCTGCTGCTCGGCGGCACGGCGGCGGCCTCGGCGAATGCCGCGAGCGGACGCGTCGTCGTCGGATGGTTCCCTCCCGAGCGCCGCGGCCTGGCCATGGGCATCCGGCAGATGTCACTGCCGCTCGGCATCGCCTGCGCTGCGCTGACGCTCCCCTCGGTCGCCCACGACCACGGCATCGGATGGGCGCTCGCGCTGCCCGCCGCCCTGTGCGCCGCCGCCGCGCTGGCCTGCGCACTCTGGGTGGTCGATCCGCCCCGGCCGAGTCGCAGCGACGCGGCGGATCTCGGCATGCTCACGAATCCGTACCGCAGCAGCGGCACACTGTGGCGCATCCACGCCGTCTCCGTGCTGCTCGTCGTGCCGCAGTACACGGTGTGGACGTACGCACTCGTGTGGCTGATCTCCGAAAGGCACTGGGAAGCAACGGCGGCGGGCCTGATCGTGACCCTCGCCCAGATCCTCGGCGCGTTCGGCCGGATGGGCGTCGGTTTCTGGTCCGACGTGGTGGGCAGCCGCATGCGTCCGCTTCGCTGGGTCGCGGCCGGCGGCGGACTGTCGATGGCGGCGCTCGCCGTGACGGACGCGATGGATTCGCCTCTCGCGATCGTGGCGCTGCTCGCGGCGTCCGTGGCGACGGTGGCACCGAACGGGCTCGCCTTCACCGCCGTCGCCGAGATCGCGGGCCCGTTCTGGGGTGGGCGCGCCCTCGGAGTCCAGAACACCGGACAGTTCGTCGCGGCCTCGATCGTTCCCCCGGTGTTCGGCGCACTGATCGGAATCGTCGGATTCCCGGTGACTTTCGCGATAGCCGCGGGATTCCCGGCCGCCTCGATACCACTGATCCCCGTGGCCCGGTCCGAAGACCGGGCCACGGGGATCGAGGGAGACAGGGCCGAAGCCCGGACCTAGAGGGCCGCGGTGATCCGGTCGCCGACCTCCGACGTGACGACCTTCGAGTCACCCCGGGACGCCAGATCGGCCTCGACCGCGGCTTCGATGCGCGCGGCGTCGCCCTCCCGGCCGAGGTGACGCAGCAGCAGTGCCGCGGACAGGATGGCCGCCGTGGGATCCGCGATCCCCTGGCCCGCGATGTCCGGGGCGCTGCCGTGCACCGGTTCGAACATCGACGGGTTCGTCCCCGAGGCGTCGATGTTCCCCGACGCCGCCAGGCCGATACCGCCCGTGACCGCACCCGCGAGGTCCGTGATGATGTCGCCGAACAGGTTGTCCGTGACGATCACGTCGAAGCGCGACGGGTCGGTAACCATGTAGATGGTGGCCGCGTCGATGTGGCAGTACGCCGTCTCCACGTCCGGATACTCGGCCGACACCGTCTCCACCGCACGCGTCCAGATCGCACCGGCGTTGGAGAGGACATTCGTCTTGTGGATCAGGGTGACGTGCTTGCGCCGGGTCTGTGCGAGGGCGAACGCGTACCGCACCACCCGCTCGGCGCCGAACCACGTGTTGATCGACACCTCGGTCGCGATCTCGTGCGGAGTGCCGACACGGATCGCGCCACCGTTACCGGTGTACGGGCCCTCGGTGCCCTCGCGCACCACCACGAAATCGATGTCCGGCTGCGCCGCGAGTGGCGACTTCGATCCCGGATACAGCTGCGACGGACGCAGATTCACGTGATGATCCAACGCGAACCGCATGTTCAGCAGCAGACCACGCTCGAGCACGCCCGGCGTGACCGACGGGTCGCCGATGGCGCCCAGCAGGATCGCGTCGTGCTCGCGGATCGCCGCGAGATCGGCGTCCGGGAGCAACTCCCCCGTGGCGTTGTATCGACGGGCACCGAGGTCGTACTCGGTGGTCTCGAGATCGGGGACAAGTTTCCGCAGCACCTTCAGCGCCTCGGCCGTGACCTCGACACCGATGCCGTCACCCGGAATGACCGCAAGCTTCATGAACGCCTCACTTCACATAGAGCCGTGCGCGTGCCACGACAGGGTCGTGGCACGCGCACAGTGGGGATTAGGCCAGGTTGACGAGCTCGATCTTGGTGGCGCCGACGGCGGTGGAGATCGCGTCCCGCACCTCGCTCGGCACCTCCTGGTCGACGCGGAGAAGGATGGTCGCACCCTCACCCTCGGCGTCCTGGCTGAGCTGCGCGGCCTGGATGTCGATGCCGGCATTGCCGAGCTGCGTGCCGATCTTGCCCAGTGCGCCGGGCTGATCGGTGTAGTTGACCAGCAAGTTGAGACCCTCGGCGCGCAGTTCGAAGTTGCGGCCGTTGATGTTGACGATCTTCTCGACCTGCTGCGGGCCGGTCAGCGTGCCCGAGACGTTGAGGACGCTGCCGTCGCCGAACACGGCGCGCAGGTCCACGACGCTGCGGTGATTGGGGCTTTCGGCCGCCTTGGTGACCTCTGCCGTGACACCGCGCTCCTCCGCGAGGGCGGGGGCGTTGACGAACGTGACCGCGTCCTCGATGACGGCGGAGAACACGCCGCGCAGAGCCGAGAGCGCGAGCACCTCGACGTCCTCGGATGCGAGCTCGCCGCGCACGTCGACGGACAGGCTGACGGGCAGTTCGCCCGACAGTGCGCCGAGAAGCACACCCTGCTTGCGTACGATTTCGAGCCACGGGGCAACTTCCTCGCCCACGGCGCCACCGGACACGTTGACGGCATCCGGGACGAAATCGCCTGCGAGAGCCAGCAGTACGGACTTCGCGACGTCCGTGCCCGCGCGGTCCTGGGCCTCGCTCGTCGACGCGCCGAGGTGCGGCGTCACGACGACCTCGGGCAGGTCGAACAACGGGCTGTCGGTGCACGGCTCGGTCTCGAACACGTCGAGGCCCGCGGCGCGCACGTGACCCGACTTGATGGCCTCGGCCAGCGCGGCCTCGTCGATCAGGCCGCCGCGGGCGGCGTTGACGATGACGACGCCCTTCTTGGTCTTCGCCAGGTTCTCCGTGCCGAGCAGCCCCTTGGTCTCGGGGGTCTTGGGGAGGTGCACGGAGATGAGGTCGGCGCGCTTCAGCAGTTCGTCGAGCGTGACGAGTTCGATGCCGAGCTGCGCGGCGCGCGCGGCCGACACGTAGGGGTCGTACGCGATGACGTGGGTCTCGAACGCGGCGAGGCGCTGCGCGAACAGCTGCCCGATCCGGCCGAGGCCGACGACGCCGACGGTCTTGCCGAAGATCTCGACGCCGTTGAACTTGCTGCGCTTCCACTCGCGGTCGCGCAGGGTGGCGTCCGCGGCGGGGATCTGGCGGGCGGTGGCGAGCATCAGCGCGACGGCGTGCTCGGCGGCCGTGTGAATGTTGGACGTCGGGGCGTTGACGACCATGACACCGCGCTCGGTGGCGGCAGGAACGTCGACGTTGTCGAGGCCGACGCCGGCGCGGGCGACGATCTTGAGCTTGGTACCGGCCGCCAGGACCTCGGCGTCGACGGTGGTGGCGGAACGGACGAGGATCGCGTCGGCCTCGGGCACCGCCGCGAGCAGGGCCGGGCGATCAGGTCCGTCGACCCATCGCACCTCCACACCGTCGCCCAATGCCTCGACGGTGGACGGCGCGAGCTTGTCGGCGATCAGAACTACAGGACGGCCTGGCTGGCTCACGTGCAAACTCCCTGAATAGGTGGGCGTGGGGGTGTTTTAACCACACACAGCTTAGTCCGCCCTCACAGGGAAACCGCATCCTGGTCTGCGATACCACATAGTGGACGCCTGCAACAACGGAAACGGGCACGAAACAACACCGGCCCGATGTCGCTGCGGAGACCTCCGACGAGGCCGACGCGACATCGGGCCGGTGTTGCGGTGGAGCTGTAAAGCGGTGAAACCTAGGCGGTTTCGGTGATCGGCCGGTCGACCCAGCTCATCAGGTCGCGCAGCTTCTTGCCGGTGACCTCGATGGGGTGCTCGGCGTTGGCCTTGCGCAGACCCTCGAGCTCGGTGTTGCCGTTCTCGACGTTGGCGACGAGACGGCGGGTGAACTCACCCGACTGGATGTCGGCGAGGATCGCCTTCATGCGCTCCTTGGTGCCGGCGTCGATGACGCGCGGGCCGGACAGGTAGCCACCAAACTCCGCGGTGTCGGACACCGAGTAGTTCATGCGGGCGATGCCACCCTCGTACATGAGGTCGACGATGAGCTTGAGCTCGTGCAGGACCTCGAAGTACGCCATCTCGGGGGCGTAGCCGGCCTCGACCATGACCTCGAAACCGGTCTTGACCAGTTCCTCGGTGCCACCGCACAGCACGGCCTGCTCGCCGAAGAGGTCCGTCTCGGTCTCTTCCTTGAACGTGGTCTTGATGACGCCGGCGCGGGCGCCACCGATGGCCTTGGCGTAGGACAGCGCGAGAGCCTGGCCCTCACCCTTCGGGTCCTGGTCGATCGCGATGAGCGCGGGGACACCCTTGCCGTCGACGAACTGACGACGCACCAGGTGGCCCGGGCCCTTGGGGGCGACCATGCCGACCGTGACGTTGGCCGGAGCCTCGATCAGCTTGAAGTGGATGTTGAGGCCGTGTCCGAAGAACAGCGCGTCGCCGTCCTTCAGGTTCGGCTCGATGTCCGCCTTGAAGATCGACGCCTGCGCGGTGTCGGGTGCGAGCACCATGATCACGTCGGCCCACTCGGAGACCTCGGCGGGGGTACCGACGGTCAGGCCCTGCTCCTCGGCCTTCGCGCGGGACTTCGAGCCTTCCTTGAGGCCGATACGCACATCGACGCCCGAGTCGCGCAGGCTCAGCGAGTGCGCGTGGCCCTGGCTTCCGTAACCGATCACAGCGACCTTACGGCCCTGGATGATCGACAGATCGGCATCGTCGTCGTAGAACATCTCGACTGCCACAGTTCAACCTCTTTCTTGGATTTGCGTATCTAAAGTACTAGCGAGTGGCCGTGATGGACTTAGGCCCCCGTCCCACGGCCACGACCCCGGACTGCACGATCTCCCGGATGCCGTACGGATCGAGCATCCGCAGCAGCGCATCCAGCTTGGATCGCGTTCCAGTCGCCTCGATCGTGACCGACTCCGGGGAGACGTCGATCACCTTGGCGCGGAACAGATTCACCGTCTCGATCACCTGCGTGCGCACGCTGGCGTCGGCTCGCACCTTGATGAGAACCAGCTCGCGGGCGACGGAGGCCTCACCGTCCTGCTCGACGATCTTGATGACGTTGATGAGCTTGTTGAGCTGCTTGGTCACCTGCTCGAGCGGGAACTCGTCGACGGTCACGACGATGGTCATGCGGGAGATCTCGGGAAGCTCGGTGCCACCGACGGCGAGCGACTCGATGTTGAACCCACGACGGGAGAACAGCGCGGCCACCCTGGCCAGCACGCCCGGCTTGTCCTCGACGAGAACACTGAGGGTGTGGCTGGTGCTCACTGATCTTCCTCCCCGGCCGTTGCGGCCGTGCCCGAACGCTGCTCGCGCTCCATGGCCTCGTGAATGACGGCCGGCTCGGCGGCCGCCTCGTCGTCGTCGAACAGCGGACGGATGCCCCGCGCCGCCATGATCTCGTCGTTGCTCGTGCCCGCCGCGACCATCGGCCACACCTGGGCGTCGGCGCCGACGATGAAGTCGATCACCACCGGCTTGTCGTTGATGGCCTGCGCCTCACGGATCGCCGCCTCGACGTCCTCTTCGCGCTCGACGCGAATGCCGTGGCAGCCCAACGCCTCCGCGAGCTTCACGAAGTCGGGGATGCGGACTGCGCCGTGCGTGCCGAGGTTCGTGTTGGAGTAACGCTCGTCGTAGAACAGCGTCTGCCACTGGCGCACCATGCCGAGGTTGCCGTTGTTGATGAGCGCAACCTTGATCGGGATGCCCTCGAGCGCACAGGTGGCGAGTTCCTGATTGGTCATCTGGAAGCAGCCGTCACCGTCGATGGCCCACACCTCGGTGTCGGGCATGCCCATCTTGGCGCCCATCGCGGCGGGCACGGCGTAACCCATCGTGCCGAGACCGCCGGAGTTCAGCCAGGTGCGCGGCTTCTCGTAGTTGACGAACTGCGCGGCCCACATCTGGTGCTGGCCGACACCGGCGCAGTAGATCGCGTCGGGACCGGCGAGCTTGCCGACCGACTGGATCACGTATTCCGGGGACAGCGCGCCGTCGGAGGGACGGTCGTAGCTGAGCGGGTACGTGCGGCGGATCCCGTCGAGGTACGCCCACCACTCGGTGAGGTCCAGCGTGGTTCCGGTGGCCAGGTCGGCCTTGATCGCCTCGATCAGCTCGACGATGACCTCTTTGCAGTCGCCCACGATCGGGACGTCCGCGTACCGGTTCTTGCCGATCTCCGCCGGATCGATGTCGGCGTGGATGACCTTGGCGTCGGGGGCGAACGAATCGAGCTGACCGGTGACGCGGTCGTCGAAGCGCGCGCCGAGCGTGATCATCAGGTCGCTGCGCTGCAGTGCCGCCACCGCCGCGACCGTGCCGTGCATACCGGGCATGCCGCAGTTCAGCGTGTGGCTGTCCGGGAACGCGCCGCGCGCCATGAGGGTGGTGACCACCGGAATGCCGGTGAGCTCGGCCAGTTCGAGCAGTTCCGGAGACGCCTCGGCCTTGACCACGCCGCCACCGACGTACAGCACCGGGTGCTTCGCGTCGGCGATCAGGCGAGCGGCCTCGCGGACCTGCTTGCCGTGCGGCTTCGTGACGGGACGGTATCCGGGCAGCCGCATCTCCGGCGGCCACGAGAACGTGGTCTGCGCCTGGAGGACGTCCTTCGGGATGTCGACGAGCACCGCGCCGGGACGACCGCTGGAGGCGAGGTAGAAGGCCTCCGCGATGATCCGGGGGATGTCGACGCCGTCGGTGATGAGGAAGTTGTGCTTCGTGATGGGCATCGTGATGCCGGAGATGTCGGCTTCCTGGAACGCATCCGTGCCGATGAGCCCGCGGCCGACCTGACCGGTGATGGCCACGACCGGAACGGAGTCCATCTGCGCGTCGGCGAGCGGCGTCACCAGGTTCGTCGCACCGGGACCGGACGTCGCCATGCAGACGCCGACCTTGCCGGTCGCCTGGGCGTACCCGGTGGCGGCGTGACCTGCACCCTGCTCGTGACGGACGAGCACGTGCCGGACCTTCTTCGAGTCGAAGAGCGGGTCGTAGACAGGCAGAACGGCACCACCCGGAATGCCGAATACCGTGTCGACCTCGAGCTCCTCGAGGGCTCGGACCACGGACTGGGCACCGCTGACCCGCTCGGGGGCGAGTTGGCGGCGGCTACCGGTCTGCGTCGCGGCGGCCGCGGTCGTCGGGCTTGCTGCCCCCGACTTGCGCGGCGTGGGTTGAGGCCGTGCGGTTGGTGCGCTCACTGGGAAATCCTCTGATTCTGGCTCCGGGCAACAAAAAACCCCCGTCAGCTGATGCTGTACGAGGGTGGCGCGTCGTTATCTGGCGAGTTGAAGAAATCGACTCAGGCGACGACGCGCCGGCCGATTACGAGCAACTCATTCTGTTTCACGCGCTCGACGGTAGGCGCGCTAATGGTGAACAGTCAACTTGGTGAGTCGGCCGTCCCAGAATATGAGATACGTCGGCTGCGGTGCGAAGATGTAGAGGTGTCAACTCCGCAGCAGCCCGTGCCACCAGAATCATCATCCCACACGACGAACCCGCCCAAGCAGGTCATCCGGATTTCTCCCCTCGCCTATCTGGGATGCGCCTTCCTCCTGTTCGCCGTCTCGTTCCCCGTCTTCGGCTGGCCCGCCGCCTTCGGCTGGCTCGTGATCGCCCCGATCGTCGCGGTGGCCTGGGTCGCGCGGGTGCGCACCACGGTCACGCCCGACGGACTCGAGGTGCGCCGGCTGTTCGGCGGACGGTCCCTCTCATGGTCCGAGATCGCCGGATTCCGCTTCCCCAAGCGCGGCTGGGCCCGGGCGACACTGGCCGACGGCGGCGAGGTCACCCTTCCCGTCGTCACGTTCGACCGGCTCCCCGACATCGCCGAGGCAAGCGGCGGCCGCATCACCGACCCCTACGCGGCAGCGGCCGCGGCGGAGGAAGCGGCCCAGTATGCCGACGCCGAATCGAACGGCGAGCAGCCGGCGAAGAACCGGCCGGACACAGACGGGGAATAGTGCGCGAGTAGCGTTTGTCAGTACTTCCGTACGCTGACTAAGGAATACGCTCATGCCCCCGCTGAGGTCCCGAACCACCACCGCAGGACGAAATGCCGCAGGCGCCCGCGCACTGTGGCGCGCCACCGGAATGACCGACTCCGACTTCGGGAAGCCGATCGTCGCGATCGCCAACTCGTACACGCAGTTCGTTCCCGGGCACGTCCACCTCAAGAACGTCGGCGACATCGTCGCCGACGCCGTCCGCGCCGCCGGTGGTGTACCTCGCGAATTCCACACGATCGCCGTCGACGACGGCATCGCGATGGGACACGGCGGCATGCTGTATTCCCTTCCCAGCCGGGAGATCATCGCCGACTCCGTCGAATACATGGTCAACGCGCACACCGCCGACGCACTCGTGTGCATCTCCAACTGCGACAAGATCACCCCCGGAATGCTCAATGCCGCACTGCGTTTGAACGTTCCCACCGTGTTCGTCTCGGGCGGGCCGATGGAGGCGGGCAAGGCGGTCGTGGTGAACGGTGTCGCCCAGGCACCGACCGACCTCATCACGGCGATCTCGGCGAGCGCCAACGACGAGGTCGACGAGGAGGGGCTGTCCGAGGTCGAGCGCAGCGCCTGCCCGACGTGCGGCTCGTGCTCGGGCATGTTCACCGCCAACTCGATGAACTGCCTCACCGAGGCGCTCGGTCTGGCGTTGCCGGGCAACGGTTCGACGCTCGCCACCCACGAAGCCCGGCGCGCACTGTTCACCCGCGCGGGCACCACCGTCGTCGAGTCCGCCCTGCGGTACTACCGGGACGAGGACGACTCCGTCCTCCCCCGCAACATCGCGACGCCTGCCGCGTTCCGCAACGCGATGGCGCTGGACGTCGCGATGGGAGGTTCCACCAACACGGTGCTGCACACCCTCGCGGCCGCGCAGGAGGGTGAGGTCTACGACTTCGACCTCGACAAGATCGACGAGATCAGCCGCAAGGTTCCGTGCCTGTCGAAGGTCTCGCCCAACTCGGACTACCACATGGAGGACGTGCACCGGGCGGGCGGAATCCCCGCGATCCTCGGCGAACTCCGCCGGGCGGGACTGCTCGAGAGCGACGTGTCGACCGTGCACACGAAGAGCTTCGACGAGTGGCTCGACACGTGGGACATCCGGTCCGGCAAGGCATCCGACGAGGCCGTCGAACTGTTCCACGCCGCTCCCGGCGGCGTCCGCACCACCGAGCCGTTCTCGACGAACAACCGCTGGTCGTCGCTCGACACGGACGCCGCGAACGGCTGCATCCGCGATTTCGAGCACAAGCACACGGTCGAGGGCGGCCTGGCCGTGCTGCGCGGCAACATCGCCGTCGACGGCGCGGTCATCAAGACGGCAGGCATCGACGAAGACCTGTTCCACTTCCAGGGACCCGCGCGTGTCGTGGAATCCCAGGAGGAGGCGGTGTCGGTGATCCTCGGCAAGAAGATCCAGCCCGGTGAGGTCCTCGTCGTGCGCTACGAGGGTCCCGCGGGCGGCCCGGGCATGCAGGAGATGCTGCACCCCACCGCATTTCTCAAGGGCTCCGGCCTCGGCAAGAAGTGCGCGCTGATCACCGACGGCCGCTTCTCCGGCGGGTCCTCGGGGCTGTCCATCGGCCACATCTCCCCGGAAGCCGCCAGCGGCGGCGCCATCGGCCTCGTGGAGGACGGCGACCAGATCCTCATCGACATCGCGACCCGCACCCTGAAACTCCTCGTCGACGACGCGGTGCTCGCCGAGCGTCGCGCGAAGATGGAGTCGTCCGAGCGTCCGTGGCAGCCGGTGAACCGCGAACGGACCGTCACCACGGCCCTGCGCGCGTACGCCGCACTGGCGACGTCCGCCGACAAGGGCGCGGTCCGCCAGGTTCCCTGACCGCACGCACCGACAGCACCGGGCACTCACGAAGCCGGGTGCCGCAGCAGGTTTCCTGCCGCGGCACCCGGCTTCCGTCGTCGGTGCGACCGCGAAATCCGCCTCGGGTGTGACGGCGCTCACGGGTGATCAACTCGCTCAAGCGGCGACACCCGTGAACAGGTTCTACTGATCGATTTGATCAGTTGAGCCCACGCTTCTTGCACACGGCGCTCAGTAGTGGTTCCCTCAGTTGGCCGTTGAGACCTACATCACAATCGGCAGCACTACCGGAACATCTCCGGCCCACGAGGCCATCGGGAACACAACCTAGGAGCGACACATGCCAGGAGTCGGCATATGGCGAACGAAATCCGTTGAGCAATCGATAGCGGACACCGACGAACCCGACACCCGGCTGCGGAGGGAACTCACCGCGAAGGACCTCACCGTCTTCGGTGTCGCCGTCGTGATCGGCGCCGGTATCTTCACGCTCACCGCCCGGACCGCAGGCAACGTTGCCGGGCCGTCCATTTCGCTCGCCTTCGTCCTCGCCGCCATCGCGTGCGGCCTGGCCGCCCTCTGCTACGCCGAGTTCGCCTCCACCGTGCCCGTCGCGGGCAGCGCGTACACGTTCTCCTACGCCACCTTCGGCGAGTTCGTCGCCTGGATCATCGGCTGGGACCTCATCCTCGAATTCGCCCTCGCGGCGGCCGTCGTCTCCAAGGGATGGTCGCTGTACCTGGGCAACGTCCTCGGATTCAGCGGATCCACCACCGCCCACCTCGGGCCCATCGACTTCGACTGGGGCTCGCTGATCATCGTCGGCGGCATCACCCTCGTGCTCGCGATCGGGACCAAGGTGTCCTCACGCGTGTCCGCCGTGATCACGGCCATCAAGATCGCCGTCGTCCTCCTCGTCATCACCGTCGGCGTCTTCTACATCAAGAAGGAGAACTACGCCCCGTACATCCCGCCGGCCGAGGGCAACGAGAGCGCCGCACACGGTATCCACCAGACCCTGTTCTCCTTCCTCTCCGGAGCGGACGGCAGCAGCTACGGCTGGTACGGCCTCCTCGCCGCCGCGAGCCTCGTGTTCTTCGCCTTCATCGGATTCGACGTCGTCGCCACCACCGCCGAGGAGACCAAGGACCCGCAGAAGGCGCTCCCCCGCGGCATTCTCGGCTCGCTCGCCATCGTCACCGTGCTCTACGTCGCGGTCACCCTCGTGCTCACCGGCATGGTGAAGTACACCGACCTCAAGACCGGCAGCCCGCTCGTCGGCGACAGCAGCGCCACCCTGGCGACCGCCTTCGAGGCACACGGCATCACCTGGGCGCAGACCGCCATCAACTTCGGCGGACTCGCAGGCCTGACCACCGTGGTGATGGTGATGATGCTCGGCCAGACCCGCGTCCTGTTCGCCATGTCCCGCGACGGACTCGTCCCCCGCGGTCTCGCCAAGACCGGCAAGAAGGGCACCCCGGTCCGCATCACCCTGTTCGTCGGCGCCGTGGTGGCACTCCTCGCCGCCTTCTTCCCGATGGGCACACTCGAGGAGATGGTGAACATCGGCACCCTCTTCGCGTTCGTCCTCGTCTGCATCGGCGTCGTCATCCTGCGCCGCACCCGCCCCGACCTGCCGCGCGGATTCCGCGTTCCGCTGGTCCCGCTCGTCCCCATCCTCGCCGTCCTGGCCTGCGGATGGCTCATGCTGAACCTGTCCGTCGAGACCTGGATCCGATTCCTCGTCTGGATGGCCCTCGGCGTCGTCGTCTACCTCGCCTACGGCCGCCGCAAGTCCGTCCTCGGACAGAAGCTCGCCGCACAGGCCCAGGCCACCCCGCCCGAGGAGGAGAACATCCCGGAACTCGTCCAGCGCTGACTCTCGGCCGGCACTGATCCGGCAGAAACGACTGCGCCGCACTCCCGATCGGGGGTGCGGCGCAGTCGTGGTTCAGGGAGACGATCAGATGAGCGGGTTGGCGCCGTTGAGGAAGATCCAGATGCACACACCGGCGGCGACGCCCAGGATCAGTGCCGCGAACGACCCGATGAACGGCCGCGTGGCCCAGCCGCGGCGGCCGTCGAGTGAGATCCGGCCCGGCCCGGTGAGAATGATCACCCCCGCGCACACACCCAGGAGTGTCTCGTACTCGGTGCCGGAGGGCGCGAAGTACTCCAGTCCCGGTTCCGCGATCTGCCGGAACGCCCACGCGTTGATCATCACGGCCAGCACCGAGGCGGCGGCAAGCGGCGTGACGAGGCCGAGGATCAGCAGCGCACCGCCCGCGACCTCACCGATGGCACCGAGCATCGCGAGCAGTTTCGCCTGCTGGAAGCCCGCGTTCACGAGCACCTCCTCGAAACCGTCGAGGCCCGGACCGTTCCACAGTCCGGTCAGCTTCTGCAGACCGTGCACCAGCGCCGTGCCGCCGACCGCGAGTCGCAGTGCCAGCAGGCCGAGGTCCAGGGTGCCGCGGCCGATCTTCACGTCCCCCTCGCCGAGCCGGTCGGTCGACGGATCACCCGCCGTGGATCCGAGGGACGCACCGGAGGTCGCGCCGATCACCTGCGTCGGCTGGTCCGGCATGTCGGACGCCGACTGCCGGTACGCGGGGATCTGTTCGGTGGGCAGACCGGCGCCGCGCGCATCGCCGTGATCGAGTTCGTCGTCGGTGTGCGGGAGACCCTGTCCCGCGGAACCGGATGTCGGCGTGGCCGACGGAAACCTCTCGGTGGGAAGGTCGTAAGGGCTCGAGACCCTGCCGTAGCCGGGTGAGGCGCCTTGCTGCGCGGCACCGTCGTCCGACGACTCGCTGGGGTCTTTCCGCATGTCAGTCACACCGTCAAGCCTAGGTCGATCCGCCGGACATCGCTGGTAGGCGGAACCGGCGTGGCGGCGACCTCGCACTCTTCCGTAACGTCTCCATCATGATGGTGGGTGGGCGGCGCCGCACGGTGTCCCGCAAGATGGCGATGTCCGCACTCTGCGTGACGGCGGTCCTCGCCGCCGGGTGCGCGAAATTCGACGACTCCGCGTCCTCCCCCTTCACACCCGAGCCGACGGGTGCGTCGGGCGCGGAAGTGGAACCCGAGAACCCGCCGCCGTCCACCACGACCACACCACCGCCGAGCGGCCCGCTGGGACCGTGCCAGGATCCGGATCCCAGTGTCATCGCGACCTGCCTCGACACCACCGGCGGACTCGTCGTCCTCCCCGACGGGGCGACCGCTCTGGTCGCGGAGCGCCGGACCGGCCGCATCCTGCAGGTCGCCCAGGGGCAGACCCCCAAGGAGATCGCGCACGTCGACGTCGACGGCAGCACGGACGGCGGCCTCCTCGACATCGCGTTGTCCCCGAGTTTCGTCGAGGACAACCTCATCTACGCCTACGTCACCACCCCGACCGACAACCGGGTGGTACGGATCGCACCGGGCGACTCCGCCAAGGAGGTTCTCGGCGGGATCCCGCGCGGCGACACGGGCAATGCGGGGTCGCTCGAATTCTCGGGCGACGAACTGATGGTCCTGACCGGGAACGCGAACAACGTGGCGGCGGCCGCCGATCCGGCGTCCCTGGCCGGGAAACTGCTGAAGGTCACCGCGCTGTCGCCCGCACCGACGCCGGCACAGCCCCGGCCGCAGGTGGTGCTGTCGGGCATCGGGACCGCGGGCGGGGTCTGCGTCGACCCGGGTGTGGCCGTGTGGGTCACCGACCGCACACCGCTGGAGGATCGGCTGGTGCGGGTCAGCGCGGACGGAGCGGTGTCGTCTCCGGTGTGGACGTGGCCGGAGCGGCCGGGCGTCGGCGGCTGCGTCGCCGCCGGTGACGTCGTGGCGGTGTCACTGAGCACCGCGAAGGCCATGTCGGCGCTCGCCGCCGACCCCGGCACGGGCGCCGTCACTACCGCACCGGGTGTCATCGTCCAGGACCGGTACGGCCAACTCGGCGGCGCTGCACTCGGTCCCGACGGGCTCATCTGGGTGAGCACCGTCAACAAGACCGCCGGTCAGCCCGGACCCAACGACGACCGCGTCATCAAGATGCCCCTGCCCTCCGGTGGCGGCGGATTCGACTGACGGGCCCTCCCCTGCTTCGCGTCCCCCTCGCAACGAACGGGACGCTCGTTCGGTTGATCCGAGCGAGCGTCCCGTTGGTGCAGAGAGGGGGTCAGCCGCCGCAGGCCTCGATGACCAGCTCCTTGACGCGGGCCGGATCGGCCTGACCGCGCGTGGCCTTCATCACGTCGCCGACGATCTTGCCCGCGGCCGCGACCTTGCCGCCGCGAATCTTCTCGGCGATGTCGGGGTTCGCGGCGAGCGCCTCGTCGACGGCCGCCTTCAGCTTCGTGTCGTCGCGTTCGACGACGAGCTCGGGATGATCCGCGACGACCTGATCGGGGTCGCCCTCACCGGCGAGAACGTGGTCGACCACCTGGCGGGCCACCTTGTTGTTCAGCTTCCCGCTGTCGATCAGCGCGACCACCTGCGCGACCTGGGCCGGCGTGATCGGCAATTCACCGAGTTCCACCCCGCGGGTGTTCGCCTGCTGCGCCAGGTACGACACCCACCAGGACCGTGCGGCCTCCGGCGAGGCGCCGGCCTCGACGGTCGCGATGACGAGGTCGAGGGCGTTCGCGTTGACCAGGTCACGCATGACCTCGTCGGAGACACCCCAGTCGGCCTGGATCCGGGCGCGGCGGACCCACGGCAGCTCGGGCAGGGTGCCCCGCAGTTCCTCGACCCACTCGGCGCTGGGCGCGACCGGCTCGAGGTCGGGCTCCGGGAAGTAGCGGTAGTCCTCGGCGGTCTCCTTGCGGCGGCCCGGCGACGTGGTGCCGTCCGCTTCCTGGAAGTGCCGGGTCTCCTGGATCACCTCGCCGCCGGCCTCGAGCACCGCTGCCTGGCGGCGCATCTCGTACCGGACCGCAACCTCGACGCTCTTGAGGGAGTTGACGTTCTTCGTCTCGGTGCGGGTACCGAGTTCGGTCGCCCCGATCGGCATCAGCGACGCGTTGGCGTCGCACCGCATCGAACCCTGGTCCATGCGGACGTCCGACACGTTCAGCGACTTCAGCAGGTCGCGCAGCGCGGTGACGTACGCGCGGGCCACCTCGGGGGCGCGGGCACCGGCGCCGCTGATCGTCTTGGTGACGATCTCGACCAGCGGGACCCCGGCGCGGTTGTAGTCGAGCAGCGAGTGGCTGGCACCGTGGATGCGACCGGTCGCGCCGCCGACGTGCAGCGACTTTCCGGTGTCCTCCTCCATGTGCGCGCGTTCGATCTCGACGCGCCACGTGGTGCCGTCGTCGAGGACGACGTCGAGGTAGCCGTCGGTCGCGATCGGCTCGTCGTACTGCGAGATCTGGTAGTTCTTCGGCTGGTCCGGGTAGAAGTAGTTCTTCCGCGCGAACCGGCCCCACGGCGTGATGGAACAGTTCAGTGCGAGTCCGATCCGGATCGCGGACTCGACCGCCGCCTCGTTCACGACGGGCAACGAGCCGGGCAGACCGAGGCACACCGGGCAGACCTGCGTGTTCGGCTCGGCGCCGAACTCGGTGGGGCACGGGCAGAACATCTTCGTGTCGGTGCCGAGCTCTACGTGCACCTCCATGCCGAGAACAGGCTCGTACTTGGCGAGCACGTCGTCGTAGTCGAGGAGGTCCGGAGTGTCGACAGCAGTCATGCCACAGAGTTTATGCGTCCTGCGGTTCGCCGGAAAACGCGGTCAGCCGAAAAATGCGGCCGCCTCGTCGTACCGCTCCCTCGGCACCGTCTTGAGACGCCGGGTCGCCTCCTGGAGGGGCACGAGGTCGATCGACGTGCCGTGCAGCGCCACCATGTTGCCGAAGTCGCCGCGGTGGACGGCGTCGGTGGCGTGCACCCCGAAGCGGGTGGCGAGCACCCGGTCGTACGGCGTCGGGGTTCCGCCCCGCTGCACGTGCCCGAGCACCGTTGTCCGCACCTCCTTGCCGATGCGGCGGACGATCTCGTCGCCGAGCTGCTGTGCGACGCCGGTGAACCGTTTGTGACCGAACTCGTCGATACCGCCTTCGCGCAGACTCATCGACTCCGGGGTGGGAGTGGCGCCCTCGGCGACGACGCAGATGAAATGCGAATCGCCGCGCTGGAATCGCTTCTTCACGAGAGAACAGACTTCGCCGACGTCGAACGGGACCTCGGGAACGAGGGTGAGATGCGCACCGGTCGCGAGCCCGGAGTGCAACGCGATCCAGCCCGCATGCCGTCCCATCACCTCGACGAGCATCACCCGCTGGTGGGATTCGGCGGTGGTGTGCAGGCGGTCGATCGCATCGGTCGCGATGGACAGCGCGGTGTCGAAACCGAACGTGACGTCGGTGCAGTCGATGTCGTTGTCGATCGTCTTCGGAACCCCGATCACGGGCACCCCACTCTCGGCGAGCCAGCTCGCGGCCGTGAGCGTGCCCTCCCCGCCGATCGGGATCAGCGCGTCGATCCCGTTGTCGTCGAGAGTCTGCCGGATCTGGTCGAGGCCGGCCTTCAACTTGTCGGGGTTGACCCGCGCGGTGCCGAGGATGGTGCCGCCGCGGGTGAGGATGCGATCGATCCGGTCGTCGTTGGACAGCACGACCTTGCGATCCTCGAGCAGTCCGCGCCAGCCGTCACGGAATCCCACCACCGAGCTGCCGTATCGGCCGGCGGCGGTCCGAACCACCGCCCTGATCACCGCATTCAGTCCGGGGCAGTCGCCGCCTCCGGTGAGCATTCCGATCCGCATCCAAGCACCCCTCGTCGTCTCGTGTGGTGATGGTGGTTCTCATACACATCTTGCCGCTCGAACCGTGTTCGAGCACCTCGGATCGGTGTGTTCACTCAGCCGGGTGTGACGAGACCGCTCTCGTACGCCAGGACCACTGCCTGTGCGCGGTCGCGCAGATCCAGTTTGGACAGCACCTTTCCGACGTGCGTCTTGACGGTCTGCTCGGCGACGAACAGGCGCTCCGCGATCTCGGTGTTGGACATACCCCGGGCGATGAGTTCGAGCACCTCGCGCTCGCGGGGCGTCAGCGCCGACAGCGCGGCCGGTTTACGGCGCGCCGTGCTGCGGCGGCTGGTCACGTCGGCGATGAGACGCCGGGTGACGGTCGGCGCGAGCAGCGCCTCGCCGTCCGCGACCACCCGCACCGCACGGATGAGTTCCTCCGCGGGCGCGTCCTTGAGCATGAAGCCGCTGGCCCCGATGCTCAGCGCCTCGTACACGTAGTCGTCCACGTCGAACGTCGTGAGCATGAGCACCCGCACCGGCGGATCGAACCCCGCAGACAGGATGACGCGGGCGGCGTCGAGTCCGTTCATCTCCGGCATGCGGACGTCCATCAGCACCACGTCGGGTCGCAGGCGCTTCACCTCGCTCACCGCCACCGCGCCGTCCGGGGCGTCACCGATGACGCTGATGTCGGGCTGGGAGGCGAGCAGGGCTCCGAAACCCTGCCGGACCATAGCCTGGTCGTCGGCGATGAATACGGTGATGGCCACGCCGCCAGCCTAGGCGGAGGCGACCGGGAACTCGGCGTGGACCTCGAATCCGCCGTTGTCGTGCAGGTGCGTGGTGAGTACGCCGCCGACCGCCTGCGCACGCTCGCGCATCCCGATGATGCCGTTGCCGCCTGTCGACTCGTGCCTGGTCAGGGCCGAGACGAGGCTCCGTCGCGGCGGGCCGTTGACGATCGACACGGACGCGATCGGCGTCTCGTACGCGATCGTCACCTCGACCGCGGCGCCCGCTGCGTGCCGGGCCGTGTTGGCGAGGGATTCCTGCAGGATGCGGTACATCACCAGCCCGACCGACTCCGACACGTGCCGCGGGTCGCCGTCGGTGTGCCAGGAGACGGGAATGCCGGCCCTGCGGCTGCCCTCGAGCAGCTCGCTGATCTGCTGGACCCCGGGCTGCGGCGCATGCTCGGCGACCTGGCCGTCGCTGCGCAGCACACCGAGGAGTCCGCGCACCTCGTTCAGCGCGGCGCGGCCTGCGGCTCCGATCGATTCGAACTCGGCCCGCGTCTCGTCCGACATGCCCGCGATGCGGTACGGCGCACTCTGTGCCTGAACCACGACCATCGACATGTGGTGCGCGACGACGTCGTGCAGGTCCCGGGCGATGCGGGCCTTCTCCTCAAGGATCGTCCGGCGCGTGCGTTCGAGTTCGCTCAGCTCCTCCTGCTGCGCGAGTTGCCGCCGGGACAGCACCAGCCACCGGATCAGCAGACCGAACACGACGATGGCGGTCAGTCCCACGGCCCACCCGCGACCGTTGGTGCCCGGGGTGTCGGCGAGGAACAGCAGGACGGTGGAGATCCATGCCACACCCACGACCGGGATCGCGGCCCGCATGCTGACCGCGGCCAGCAGGGCGAGCATCACGAGGATGTGGACCACCTGCCAGGGGTAGTCGTAGCCGTCCTGCAGGGCGAAGACGCGCGGAATCACCAGCGCCGAGATCGCGGAGACGGCCCAGGCCAGCGCCGGGTTCGACCGGATGAGCAGGAACGGGAACGTCGCGAGCGCCGCCACGAACGGTTGAATCGGGGGACTGACCTGGTGGGTCAGCTGCAGGGTCGGCCACGCCACGGCGAACAGGATCGCCGTGACCACGACGATTGCCACGTTCAGCCACTGACCTTCGGCGGCTCTCCGGATGCGCGTCTTCGTCTTCACACCCTCGACACTAGAAACACAGGTCACGGCCTGTCCTCATACCCCGGACTCACGTCGACGTAGTACCGGAGTATGAGATCGGAGTCCCCTCCCCCCCACGAGGCCAGTGACCGAACCGGACCCGGGAGTGATGTGGCTGCGCAACACGAATTCATAACGTTCTCGTCATGCGAACGACGGGGACACGGAGAACGACTTGGGCCGCGGTGGCGTGCGCCGCCACCGCACTGCTGACCACCACAGGATTCGCCGGTACCGGCGCGGCGAGCACGCCCCGCCACGAGAACGTCGCCGCCTCCGCCGCGGTGCACACGCTCACCGCACCGGAAGCGCTCACCGAGGACTCCATTCCCGAGGACTTCGCATCGGTGATGGGGTACACACCGGTGCGGATCGACGGCATGCTCGCCAACCCCGGCGGAGACTGCTCCTCCCCGGTGCCGCTGCCGCTCGAGTTCGACACCGCATGCAAGGCCCACGACCTCGGCTACGACCTCCTGCGGTACGCATCGCGGTCCGGCGAGGATCTCGGACCCTGGGCGCGGCAGTCCCTCGACGCGCAGCTGGATCAGCGGATGCACACCGCGTGCGACAGCCGTCTCGACGAGCAGGCACGGGCGCAGTGCTTCGTGATGGCGAACGTCGCGGCCACCTTCGTCACCGGAAACAGCTGGCGTCAAGGCTATTCGACGCCGATCACCGAATCCGGGCTCCCGTACGCGCTGGCCGGCACCGCCGGCGCCGCACTGCTCGCAGGCGCGGCCTGGTCGATCCGCCGCCGCCCGCGTCCGGTCGGGGCGATCGCATGACCACCGCGGCTCTGTCCGGTCCGGGACGGAGCCCGGCGCACTCTCGCTCGCGTACCGAGCCGAATGCCCTGCGCCGCACACTGACCACGACGATTCCGATCTCGGCGCTCCCCCGCACCTCCTCCACGATCGCCGTCACCACCGCGACACTCGCGTCGCTCGCCCCCTCCCTGCTCCCCCGGAGCGCCCTGACGCAGGCGCTGTTCACCGGGTTCCTCGCCGCGGTCGGCTTCGGGATCGTCGTCCTCGTCCGCCTGCTGCGGCGATTCGTCACGCGTACGCACCCGCATCACCCTCCGCGGGACTCGGTGCGTCTGCTGGTCCTGATCGGCGCCATGATCGTGGTGACGTGGGCGATCGTCCTCGCCGACCACTGGCAGGATTCGCTGCGCGCCGCCATGGGCATGCCGGGCATCGGGCCGGACCACTGGATGCAGGCGATCATCGGGGCGGCGCTGACGTTCCTGCTGTTCGCCGGTATCGGCAGCGTCGTCGCCGCGGTCGCCCGCCGTCTCGGCTGGATCGGCAGCGCCACCACCGCCGTCGTACTCGCGACCGGGCTGCAGCTGGTCGCCGGACCCGCGTTGTGGGGGATGATGTCCCGTTCCTACAGCGACTCCAACGCGCTCGTCGACGTGTCCCTGCACCGGCCGGTGTCGGCCGAATCGTCCGGCAGTCCGGAGTCCGCGATCAGCTGGGAGTCGCTCGGGCGCCAGGGACGGCGGTTCGTGGCTGCGGGCGAGCAGTCGGCCGCCATCCGCACCTACGTGGGAATGGATTCGGCTCCCGACGTCGAATCACGTGCGGCACTGGCGGTCTCGGAGCTGGAGCGGGCGGGCGGGTTCACCCGGTCCGCCATCGTCGTCACGGTACCCACCGGCTCGGGATGGATCGACGAGAACGCGGCCGAAGGATTCGAGGAGCGCTTCGCCGACGACGTCGCGATCGTCGGCATGCAGTACTCGTATCTGCCGAGCTGGATCACGTTCGTGTTCGGACGTTCCGCTGCAGACGACTCGGCGGCAGCATTGTTCGATGCCGTCGCCGAGCGGATCGCCGACCTACCCGACGTCCTTCGCCCGGCACTCTACGTCTACGGCCAGAGTCTCGGATCCGTCGGCGGCAGTGCGATTTTCACCGGCGCCGATCAACTCCGGGAACGCGCCTGCGGCGCATTGTGGTCGGGCCCGCCCGCCGGTTCCGTGCTGACGGACGGCGCGACGGTGCTGGCGAACACGTCCGACCCGGTGGTGTGGTGGTCGCCCGACCTGATCCTGCGCCGGCCCGACCTCTCGCTCGCGGTACGCGATGCGCCGGTCCCCCGATGGATTCCGGGCATCACGTTCCTGCAGACGAGTGTCGACCTGGTGTCCGCGCTGAACTTCGCGTCCGGGCACGGACACCGGTACGGCAACGAGCAGGGCACCGCCCTGCCCGACTGCTCCTAGCTCGGCGAGCCGATCGGACCGCGCGCGGCCTCGTAGGCGGCCCCGACCCGGTACAGCCGCTCGTCGGCGAGCGCGGGGGCCATGATCTGCAGTCCCACCGGCAGACCGTCGTCCGCGGACAGCCCCGACGGAACAGACATCGCGCAGTGCCCGGCCAGGTTGGTGGGCAGCGTGCACAGGTCCGACAGGTACATCGCGAGCGGGTCGCCGACCTTCTCGCCCAGCTTCCACGGCGTGAACGGACTGGTGGGCGACACCAGGACGTCCACCTTCTCGTAGGCCTTGTCGAAGTCCCGGGCGATGAGCGTCCGCACCTTGAGCGCCTGACCGTAGTAGGCGTCGTAGTAGCCGGACGACAGCGCGTAGGTGCCGATCATGATGCGACGCTTGACCTCCGGGCCGAAGCCGGCGGCACGCGTCGCGGCCATCACCTGGTCGGCGCTCATGTCGCCCTGGTCGATGCGCAGCCCGTACCGCATGGCGTCGAAGCGAGCGAGGTTCGACGACACCTCGCTCGGCAGGATGAGGTAGTACGACGCGAGCGCGTACTCGAAGTTGGGGCA
Source organism: Rhodococcus koreensis (assembly GCF_900105905.1). Lineage (GTDB taxonomy): Bacteria > Actinomycetota > Actinomycetes > Mycobacteriales > Mycobacteriaceae > Rhodococcus_F > Rhodococcus_F koreensis. The sequence goes on from NZ_FNSV01000005.1 coordinate 1,557,788, forward strand.
CGACACCTCGACGACCTCGGCACCGAGTTCGGTGAGTTGCGCGACGGCGGCATCGAACGAGGAGATGACCCCGGGCTGGTAGCTGTCGGAGTGCAGTTCCTTGACCACACCGACCTTCACGCCCTTCAGGTTGCCGCCTGCGCCCTCGCGCGCAGCCGCCACCACGGGACGCACGGGCGCGTCGATCGACGTGGAGTCGCGCGGGTCGTGCCCGGCGATGACCTCGTGCAGCAGTGCGGTGTCGAGCACCGTGCGACCGCACGGACCACCCTGGTCGAGCGAGGACGCGCAGGCGACGAGACCGAACCGGGACACCGTGCCGTACGTCGGCTTGGTACCGACCGTCGCCGTGACGGCGGCGGGCTGGCGGATCGAGCCACCGGTGTCGGTGCCGATCGCGAGCGGGGCCTGCCGGGACGCGAGGGCCGCGGCGCTGCCGCCGCCGGAGCCGCCCGGGATGCGGGTCGTGTCCCACGGGTTGCGGGTGGGGCCGTACGCGGAGTTCTCGGTGGACGAGCCCATCGCGAACTCGTCGAGGTTGGTCTTTCCCAGGATCGGGATGCCTGCGTCGCGCAGCTTCTTCGTCAGCGTCGCGTCGTACGGCGCGATCCAGCCTTCGAGGATCTTCGACGCACACGTGGTGGGCATGTCGGTGGTGGTGAAGATGTCCTTGAGCGCCAACGGAACTCCCGCCAACGGGGAGGCGGGAGCATCACCTGCGGCGAGGCTGCTGTCCACCTCCTTCGCCGACACGAGGGCCTGCTCGCCCGCCACGTGCAGGAAGGCGTTCAGCTCTCCGTCGACCGCGGCGATGCGGTCCAGATGCGCCTGGGTGACCTCGACGGAGGACACCTCACGGCTGTGGATCTTCGACGCGAGGTCTGCGGCGTCGAGAGTGGTCAGTTCGGCGCTCATTCGCCCTCTCCAAGAATCTGCGGGACGGCGAAACGATCCTGCTCGACGGACGGCGCGCCGGACAGCGCCTGCTCGGGCGTCAGGCCGGGAACGATCACGTCGGGACGGGTCACGTTGGTGACGGCGTTCGGGTTCGCCATCGGCGGAACATCCTCGGCGGGCACCTCGGTGACCACCTTCACGTGGCTGAGAATCGAGTCCAGCTGACCGGCGAACTCGTCGAGCTCGGCATCGGTCAGGGCGAGTCGAGACAGCCGCGCGAGGTGCGCGACCTCGTCACGGGAGATGACAGGCACCGCGGGGCCCCTTTCGGTTCGGACGTACACATTCGGACGTACACAAGTGGGTCCCAGCCTAGAGCAGTGCCCGGATCAGCCGTGCAGCCAGCGCCGCAACCTGGCCGTCAGGAACGGCAGAACCACGAACACCATCACCGGAGTCGTGAGCACCGTCGCCACCACGGTGCGGGTCACCACGTCCAGGGGCGCCAGCCGGGGAGTGACGAACACCGCGACGAGCAGCGAGATCGGGAAGAAGCCGAGCCAGATGGTGACCGCCTGCTTCCACCGCGGCGGTGGGACGCTGACCCGCACGGCGTGGGTGAGCGTCGACTGCGGTTCGAACCAGCCCTCCACCCCGGTCAGCCGGTGCGTCACCGTGTCCTGCGCCAGACCCGTCCCCCGCCCCACCCACACCTTCCGCGCGGGCGAGGTGGTCCACGCGGCGAGCGTGTGCTCGTCCGCGAACCGGTACACCACGTGGTACTGCTCGGGGTCGGACGCCGCGCGCAGCCAGCCCCCGCCGAGGAACCCCGGGAACGTGCCCGCCATCGCCATCCCGGCGTCCGTCCAGCGCAGGAATTCCTGCTCCCGGCCCGCCGCCACCCGCCTCGAGACGGACGTCGTCACTCCCGTTGCCGTGGTGTTCATGCACCCATGTTTGGGCCGTCGTGTTTCGCGCACGAGGCGAATCCGTATCGGCGATGTCACGAATCGAACGCGACCTGCGAATCCCCGTCCCGCCCCGGGCGAAGCCGCAGGGGGGACCGCATACTCGGGAACGAAAGTGCAAGGATGGTGAGCGACGGGGGTCGCAGGTACTCCCGCGTCTATCTCGTGGTGAAAGGGACGCACGTGTCGTATCTGCTTCGCGTCCAGCTCCCCGACCGTCCCGGTAGCCTCGGCTCTCTCGCCGTCGCCCTGGGCTCGGTGGGTGCTGACATTCTGTCGCTCGACGTGGTGGAACGGGGTGCCGGATTCGCCATCGACGACCTCGTCGTCGATGTCGAGCCGGGATCGCTCCCCGACACCCTCATCACGGCCGCCGAGAACCTGCCCGGCGTCACCGTCGACTCCATCCGGCCGTACGCCGGAATACTCGACACCCACCGCGAGCTCGAGCTCATCGACCAGGTCGCCACCGCCGCGGACGATCGACTGCAGGTCCTCGTCGACGGCGCCCCGCGGGTGCTCCGGGTCGGCTGGTCCGTGGTCGCAGACCTCGGCCCGCACGGCGCATACCGGGTGGTCGGCAGCTCGGGAGCGCCCGAGACGCACGCCACCGAGATCCCGTGGATGCCGCTGGAGAAGCCCACCGCGCTCGACGGCGAGGGCGACTGGGTGCCGCAGGTGTGGCGCGACATGAACACCACACTCGCCGCGGCTCCCCTCGGGACCACCGGCCGGGTGCTGATGCTCGGCCGCCCCGGCGGCCCGGAGTTCCGTCCGTCCGAGATCGCCCGGCTGGGCTACCTCGCCGGCATCATCGCGACCGTGCTGAGCTGACCTCCGCCCCGGGCCGGAAGGTCCGGGGCCGTGGTCGCCTCAGACGAGTTCGCGGACCAGGACGGTGAGCTCGACACCGGGGACGGGCGCCCAATTGCGGTCGGGCACAGGCACGAACCCGTTGCGGTCGTAGATGCGGCGGGCGTCTTCCATGTCGGACTGGGTCGACATCACGACCGCGCGGTCGCCGCGGTCGTAGGCCGTGTCGAGCACGTGCCGCACGAGCGCCGACCCGACGCCGGAACCGCGGGCGTCGGGTGACACGGCGAGCATCCGGAATTCGAGTTCCCCCGGCTGCGCGACGTCGGCGTACGGGGACGCCGGTTCCGCGATCGTGACGGAACCCACGACCCGGCCCTCCAACACCGCCACCCGGACCTCCGCCTTGTCCGCTCGTTCAGCGGTGTCGCGCAACCGGTTCGTGTACGGATCGTGTGCCTCGACGTGTCCGCCGCCCACGTAGGCGATCACCGTGAGGTCGCTGACGGCCTCGTACTCGTCCGGTGTCGCATTCCGAATCTCGATCATGTCCAGAACTATGACAGGACAGCTCACGCCGCCCAAAACTCGAGTGTGAGGTTCCCGTCACACTCCGGAATCCGCGACCGCGTCCGGTCCCCCCTCCAGCAGTCGACGGAACCCGTCCTCGTCGAGGACCGGCACACCGAGTTCGACGGCCTTGTCGTGCTTCGACCCCGGGGATTCGCCGGCCACCACGAACGCCGTCTTCTTCGACACCGAACCCGCGGCCTTGCCGCCCCGGACGAGGATCGCCTCCTTCGCCTGGTCGCGGGAGAACGTCTCGAGCGAACCCGTGACGACGATCGACAGGCCCTCGAGGTTGCGCGGAATCGATTCGTCGCGTTCGTCTTCCATGCGCACACCGGCCGCCGACCACTTGTCGACGATCTGCCGGTGCCAGTCGACGCCGAACCATTCGACGACGGCCGCGGCGATGGTGCCGCCGACCCCGTCGACCGCCGCGAGTTCCTCGACGGAGCTCTCCCGGATCCGGTCGAGCGACCCGAACTCGCCCGCGAGCGCCCGCGCCGCCGTCGGACCGACGTGGCGGATCGACAGGGCGACCAGCACCCGCCACAGCGGCTTGTCCTTGGCGGTATCGAGATTGTCGAGCAGCCTGCGGCCGTTGGCCGACAACCCGCCGGCCTTGGTCCGGAAGAGCGTCGTCTTCAGCAGATCGTCCTCGGTGAGCGAGAACAGGTCGCCTTCGTCGCCGATCGCCTTCGCTTCGAGCAGGCTCGTCGCGGCCTCGTAGCCGAGCACCTCGATGTCGAACGCACCGCGGCCCGCGACGTGGAACACACGTTCCCGGAGTTGCGCGGGGCAGTACTGCTGATTGGGGCAGCGAATATCCGCGTCGCCCTCCTTGGCGGGAGCGAGCGGCGTGTCGCACTCCGGGCAGTTCGCCGGCATCACGAACTCGTATTCGTCGCCGGTCCTGGCGTCGACCACGGGCCCGAGGACCTCGGGAATCACGTCGCCGGCCTTGCGCAGCACCACCGTGTCGCCGATCAGCACGCCCTTGCGTTTGACCTCGGAGCCGTTGTGCAGGGTGGCGAGGGAGACGGTGGATCCGGCGACGGTGACCGGCTCCATGTAGGCGAACGGAGTGACCCGGCCGGTGCGGCCGACGTTGACCCGGATGTCGAGGAGCTTGGTGGTGGCCTCCTCCGGCGGGTACTTGTACGCGATCGCCCAGCGCGGCGCCCGCGACGTGGACCCCAGCCGGCGTTGCAGCGACGTCTCGTCGACCTTGACCACCAGACCGTCGATCTCGTGCTCCACGTCGTGCCGGTGCTCGCCCCAGTACTGCACCCTGTCCACGACGGCGTCCGCGCCCGTGACGCGGACGGTGTGGGTCGACACGGGCAGGCCCCACGCCGCCAGCGCCGTGTACGCGTCGTACTGGGAGGCCGGCTCGAATCCTTCGCTCCGGCCGAGGCCGTGGCAGATCATCCCGAGGCGCCTGCGGGCCGTGACGGCCGGATTCTTCTGCCGCAGTGACCCGGCCGCGGAGTTCCGGGGATTCGCGAACGGCGCCTTGCCCTCCTCGACGAGCGCCGCGTTGAGTGCCGCGAAGTCCTCGAGCCGGAAGAACACCTCGCCGCGCACCTCGAGGAGCGCCGGAACCGGGTATTCGTCTGTGCCGGTGAGTTTTTCCGGGATATCGTCGATGGTCCGGGCGTTGAGCGTCACTTCCTCACCGGTCCGGCCGTCGCCGCGGGTGGCGGCGCGGACGAGTCTGCCGTTCTCGTACACCAGGTTCAGCGCGACGCCGTCGATCTTCACCTCGCACAGGTAGTGCAGGTCGGGGCCGGTCTCCTGCTCCACCCGGCTGATCCAGGTGCGCAGTTCGTCGGTCGCGAAGACGTTGTCGAGGCTCAGCATCCGCTCGAGGTGGTCGGCGGAGGCGAAGTCGGTGGCGAATCCGCCGCCGACGAGCTGAGTCGGCGAATCCGGCGTCCGCAGGTCGGGGTACTGGTTCTCGAGGTCGTTCAGCTCGCCCAACAGCACGTCGAACTCTCCGTCGGAGATGATGGGCGCGTCGCGGACGTAGTAGCGGAACTGGTGCTGCCGCACTTCCTCGGCCAGCTCGTTCCAGTGCTCCCGGACGTGTCCGGGGGCCGGTGTCGGGGCTTCGGTCGATTCACTCACCATCGAAGATTAACCGGTCCGGCCGACACCGAACGCCGTACTCAGAGTGATTCGGGGTCGTCGGTGAACGCGCTGCTCACCTCGGCGCAGAACTTCAGCGCGTCGCGGCTCCAGGAGCCGTCGGCGCCCGCGAGTCCGCAGGCCGGTGTCACGGCGACCTGGGTCCGCAGCGTCGTGCGCGGAAATCCGAGCCGGTCGATCAGCGTCACCGCAGGTCGGGCGAGGTCGCGCCAGGTGGCGGGCACGGCGGGAGCGGTGGTCGGGATCAGCCCCAGCGCCAGCTCCTTGCCCGCGTCGAGCAACTCGCCGATGCCGTCCAGGTCCGAAGGCGCCAGCTGCGACACGTCCAGACCGACCGCGCGCGCACTGCTGCGCCGCAGCAGGTCCGTGGGCAGGTCCGCGGAGCAGCAGTGCACCATGGTCACTCCGCCGGACCCGGCGAGGGCGGCCTCGAGCACGGCGAGAGCCTCCGGCTCCGGCATCGCCCGCACGGTCTCGAGCCTCGACCGACCGGACAGCGTGCCCGCCAGCACAGCTGGCAGTCGTGGCTCGTCGAACTGGATCAGCACCTGCGCACCGAGACGCCGAGTGACCTCCGCGGCATGCCGCGCGAGTCCTTCCCCCAGCGATTCGGCGAAATCGCGCACCGCACCGGGGTCGGTGAGCACGCGCCTTCCGGTGCCGAGTTCCACCTCGGCCGCCAGCGTGAGAGGACCGACCGACTGCACCTTCACCACGTGATCGGCCCCGACGAGGCCCGCACTCTCCCACGCTTCCTCGAGCGCGTCGAGGTCCTGGTTCAGGAAGTCGGTCGCCCGCTTGGCCACCGAGCCGCGACGCTGCACCACGCGGTAGGCGGACGTGGACACGTCCAGTTGCAGATCCACGAGCAGGGCGCTGGCGCGGCCGATCATGTCGGCGCCGAGCCCGCGGGCGGGCAGCTCCACCAGGTGCGGGAGCCTGCCGAGCTCGCCGAGGACGACGGTGGCGGCTTCACGCGGGTCCGCTCCGGGCCACGAGCCGACGCCGGTGACGCCACCGGCCAATGAAATATCCTGCGTCACTGCGTGTTCGGATGCGCGTCGGTGCCCGAGATGGTTCCGCTGCCCAGCACGATGTCGCCCGCCGGGTCGGTCCGATACAGAACGACGGCCTGCCCCTTCGCCACACCGGTGAGCGGTTCGCGCAGCGAGATGCGAATACCTCCGTCGACGGCTTCCGCCACCGCCTCGGCGAGTCCGCCGTGCGCGCGCACCTGGACGGTGCATTCGACCGGTCCGGCCGGCGCGCTCCCGGACGTCCACACGGCGCGGTCCGCGCTGATCGCGTGCACTTCGAGGTTGCGTGCCGAACCGACACGGACGGTGCCGGTTTCGGGTTCGATCGACGTCACGTACCGCGGCTGCCCGTCGGCCGCGGGGCCCTGGACGCCGAGGCCCTTCCGCTGTCCGATCGTGAACCCGTGCACGCCTTCGTGTTCCGCGAGCACCTCACCCGAATCGGCGTCGACCACACTGCCCGGACGGACACCGATGTGGGCGCCGAGGAATGCCCGGGTGTCACCGGACGGGATGAAGCAGATGTCGTGGCTGTCGGGCTTGTTCGCCACGGCGAGACCGCGTTCGGCGGCCTCTTCCCGGATCCGGTCCTTCGGGGTGTCGCCGACGGGGAACATCGCCCGCGACAGCTGCTCGGCCGTCAGAACACCGAGCACGTACGACTGGTCCTTGTCCGCGTCGACGGCCCGGCGCAGCACACCGTTGTCGAGCTGCGCGTAGTGACCGGTGGCCACCGCGTCGAACCCTAGGGCGATCGCGCGGTCCGCGAGCGCAGCGAACTTGATCTTCTCGTTGCACCGCAGGCACGGGTTGGGGGTCTCCCCCGCCGCGTAGGACGCCACGAAGTCGTCGATCACGTCTTCCTTGAAGCGGTCGGCGAAATCCCAGACGTAGAACGGGATTCCGAGCACGTCCGCGGCACGCCGGGCGTCACCGGCATCTTCCTTGGAGCAGCAGCCCCGGGAACCGGTGCGCAGCGTGCCCGGCTCGGCGGAGAGTGCGAGATGCACACCCACCACGTCGTGTCCGGCAGCGACTGCCCGTGCCGCCGCCACGGCGGAATCGACGCCGCCGCTCATGGCCGCCAGTACTCGCATCAACGATTCCCTCCACGCGCTCCGACACCGGCGAGCCCGGCGGCGCGGGCCCGCTCCACAACTTGCGGCAGTGCCGCGATGACTGCATCCACGTCCGCGACCGTCGACGTGTGCCCGAAGGAGAAGCGCAACGATCCGCGCGCGGTCGCGGCCTCCACGCCCATCGCGGTCAGGACGTGGCTGGGGCGGGCGACACCGGCGGTACACGCCGAACCGGTCGAACACTCGATCCCGGCGGCGTCGAGCAGCATCAGCAGCGAATCGCCCTCGCAACCGGGGAACGTGAAGTGGGCGTTGCCCGGCAGTCGCGCGCTGCCCACCGGACCGTTCAGCACGGCGTCCGGGACGATCTCCCCGACGCGCTCGATGAGGCGGTCGCGCAGGACGGACAGGTCCGCGGCGCGGGAGTCGAGGTTCGTGGTCGCGTCGCGCAGCGCCGCCGCCATGCCGACGACACCGGCGGTGTCCGGGGTGCCCGAACGCAGGTCGCGTTCGTGTCCCCCGCCGTGCAGCAACGGCACACACGGCACCTGCCGTCCCAGCAGGAGTGCACCGACACCCTGCGGTCCGCCGACCTTGTGCGCGGCGATGCTCAGCGCGGACAGCCCGCTGGCAGCAAAGTCCACGGGGATGTGCGTGACGGCCTGGACGGCGTCGCTGTGCATGGGCACACCGAACTCGGCCGCCACCGCGGCGAGTTCGGTGATCGGCATGATCGTGCCGATCTCGTTGTTGGCCCACATGATCGTCACCAGGGCGGTTTCGTCCGCATGGACGGCGAGTTCGTCGCGCAGCGCCTGCGGCGACACCCGGCCCAGTTCGTCGACGGGCAGCCACGTGACCTGTGCGCCCTCGTGCTTCTCGAGCCACTCCACCGCGTCGAGCACCGCATGATGCTCGACGGCACTGGCCAAAATCCGCACCCGTCCGGGGTCGGCGTCACGCCGCGCCCAGAAGATGCCCTTGACCGCGAGGTTGTCGCTCTCGGTGCCACCGGAGGTGAAGATGACCTCGGACGGCCTGGCGCCGAGGTCGGCGGCGATGGACTCGCGGGCCTCCTCGATGCGACGGCGGGCGGCGCGCCCGGAACCGTGCAGCGAGGACGCATTGCCCACGGTACTGAAGATGTCGGTCATCGCCCGGACGGCCGCCGGCACCATGGGAGTGGTGGCTGCGTGGTCCAGGTAGACGGGGTGATCGGCACTGCGGGCAGAGGTCATGACGTGACCAGGATAGCTCAGGCGACGAGACGCTCCGCCGCCTCGATGTCCGCAGCCGCCGCCCCGACCGCACTCTGCAGCGGATCGACGATGTCGTGCGCTGCGAGATCGATGCGTTCGTCGCCTCGGGCGGCGCGTTCGCATCGGGCCGCCAGATCGCGGCGGCACTCCCCCGGATACTCGATCGGCGCCAGCCGGACCTCGGCGTTGACGCCCTTCTGACGGATGATGCGCCGGATCGACCGGCCGATCGTCTCCTCGCCCACGAAGCACGGCCCGGTCGTCAGTTCCCCGCCCCGTCCGGTGTATCGCAGCGAGATCGGCTGAACCGGGCACTCCGCGTCGATCGCCGCCTGGAACAGCGCGGGCCGGAATCCGCCGTACGCCCGTCCACACCATGTGGTGCCCTCGGGGAACGCCACGACTCGTTCGCCGTCGCGCAGCCTGCCCGCCGTCGTCGCCACCGTGCCCGGGAGCGCCCGCAGGCTCTGCCGTTCGATCGGGACGACCCGCATCCGCCGGGCGAGCGAACCCAGCACCGGCCAGTCCAGCAGATCGCCGCGGGCGACGAAGTTCGCCGGTGCGAGCGCGCTGAGCACCAGCACGTCGGTCCAGGACACGTGGCCGGCCACCACCAGAAGCCCGCCGTCGTGCCGACGCTTTCCTCGGTGATCGACCACGACGAGGCGAATTCCCACGCAGCGCAACAGCATCGCCGCGTACCGACGCTGCAGACCGGTCCGCCACGACCGCGGCAGCAACCATCCTGCGGTCAGGAGCGGCGCCGTCGCCAGCGCCGACACCACGAGGCACCACCGCACGACCACGGTCGGGATCGACACGGCGTTCGCCTCCGCGGGCAGGCATCCCGCGCCGCACGGACTCGACGGCATCCACGAATGCACGGGCACTGCGGCCGTCTCCGGCACCGCGGCGCTCATGCCTGCGCCCCCGCCTCGAAAGTGGCCGAAGCCGAACGCAGGCGGTCGAGGTACCGCTCGTTCGCGCCGTGCAGTCCCTGCAGGGCGACGAAGTCGGCGACACCGAATTCCGGGTCGTGCGCGGGCTCGCCGCACACCTTGGCGCCGAGGCGCAGATATCCCCGGAGCAGCGGCGGCAGGACCGGGCGGGCGGGCGGGTCGATCTCGTCGAGTGATCGCCCGTCGACGCGCACCGGGTTCCTGGGCACGGCCCGGGAGGCCGGGTCGCTGCCGTACTTGCGGAGCAGCAGATCACGCACGCCGCGGACGTTGGAACCGGCCACCTCGTCCGGGTGCTCCCGCATCGGCACGGAGACGCAGCCCATCACCCACTCGTATCCGGTCAATTGCAGGTAGTGGAGGATCCCGGCCCACATCAGGCTCAGGACCGAACCGGAACGGTGATCGGGGTCGACGCACGCCCGGCCCATCTCGACGATGCGGTTGCCGACGGGATCGAGTGCCGAGATGTCGAATTCGGTGGCGGTGTAATAGCCGCCGGCCTGGGAGGCGGCGTCGGGCGGGAGCATGCGATAGCACCCGACGAATTCGCCGGTCTCCTCGTGCCGAACGAGGAGGTGGTCGCAGAAGTCGTCGAACCGGTCGGCGTCGAGGGCATCCGCGTGTGCGGGGACGGAGAATCCGGGTTCGGAGGCGAACACGCGGTAGCGCAGCCGCTGGGCTGCCACGCGGTGTTCGCGGTCGGACGAGACGACCAGGGAGTATCGGGGCGCGGTTACAACAGAATCGGCGGTCTCACTCGGTGCGCGGAGAACTGACGAAGTTGTCATGGCGCAGGTTTACCGAGCAGGGGCGGCGTGGGGGCATCGCCCGGGTGTCGTGTCGATGCAGCCCGGATGAACGACGGAAGATACGACGGCGGCCCCGCTCCCTCGAAGGGAACGGGGCCGCCGTCGGTCGACAATCAGCCCTTGTGGGCCTTGACTGCCTCGGTGAGCTGCGGCGCAACCTTGAACAGGTCGCCGACGATGCCGTAGTCCGCGATCTCGAAGATCGGGGCTTCCTCGTCCTTGTTCACGGCGACGATGGTCTTCGACGTCTGCATACCGGCGCGGTGCTGGATGGCACCGGAGATGCCGAGCGCGATGTACAGCTGCGGGGAGACCGTCTTACCGGTCTGACCGACCTGGAACTGGCCCGGGTAGTAGCCCGAGTCGACCGCGGCACGCGAAGCACCGACAGCGGCACCCAGCGAATCTGCGAGTTCCTCGACGACGGTGAACTTGTCGGCGCTGCCGACACCGCGACCACCGGAGACGACGACCGTCGCCTCGGTGAGCTCCGGGCGGTCGCCACCGACGATCGGATCACGCGAGGTGATCTTGACGGCGCCCTCGTCCTGGGCCGGAACCTCGACGGAAACCTTCTCGCCTGCACCGGCTTCGGGCTTCGCCTCGATGGCGCCCGGGCGGACCGAGATGACCGGGACGTCGCCGTTGGCCTTCGCCTCGACGGTGAACGCGCCACCGAAGATGGAGTGCACGGCACTGCCGTCGGACTTCACGTCGACGACGTCGACGAGCAGGCCGGAGCCGATGCGGGCAGCAAGACGTCCGGAGACCTCCTTGCCCTCGACGCTGGCGGCGGTGATCACCGCGGCCGGAGCTGCCGACTCGACGAGCGACGCGAGTACGTCGACCTTCGGGGTGATCAGGTAGCCGTCGATGTCATCCGACTCGGCGACGTAAATCTTGGCCGCGCCTGCGGCGGCGAGGCCCTCGGCGAGCTTGTCGGCGGTACCGGCGGGACCGGTGACCACTGCGGCCGGCTCACCGAGCGCGCGAGCGGCGGTGATGAGTTCGGTGCTGACCTTCTTGAGCGCACCCTCTGCGTGCTCGACGAGCACCAGTACTTCTGCCATGTCTAACTCTCCCTGTGTGTGTCTGCTGGTCTGTAGAGGGGCGCGATCAGATGATCTTCTGGCCCACGAGGTAGGCAGCGATCTTGCTGCCGCCGTCGCCCTCGTCGACGATGCGCTCACCAGCGGTACGCGGGGGCTTGGGGGTGGAGGCGGTGACGGTGGTGCCCGCGTTGGCGACACCGACGGTCTCCGGGTCGACACCGAGGTCGGCCAGCGTGTAGACGAGAACTTCCTTCTTCTTCGCGGCCATGATGCCCTTGAAGGAGGGGAAGCGGGGCTCGTTGATCTTCTCGGTGACGCTGACGATGGCCGGCAGGCTCGCCTCGAGGCCGAAGAGACCCTCGTCGGTCTCGCGCTCGCCGGTGACGGTGCCGTCGGTGACCGTGAGCTTGCGCAGCTGCGTGAGCTGCGGGATGCCCAGGTACTCGGCGATGATGGCCGGAACGGCGCCGACGCGGCCATCGGTGGCCTCGTTACCGGCGATGATCAGGTCGGCAGGTTCTTCGTTCTCGAACGTGATCTGTCCGAGCGCCGCGGCCAGCGTCCACGCGGTCTGCACCGCGTCGGAGCCGTGGAGGGCCGGGTCGTTGATGTGCACTGCCTTGTCGGCACCCATGGACAGGGCCTTGCGGATGGCGTCGGTGGCGCGGTCCGGACCTGCGGAGAGGACGGTCACCTCGCCGCCCTGAGCCTCCTTGATCAGGAGCGCTTCTTCGACGGCGCGCTCGTTGATCTCGTCGAGCACTGCATCGGCGGCCTCGCGGTCAAGCGTGTAGTCGCCGTCGGTCAGCTTGCGCTCGGACCACGTGTCGGGGACCTGCTTGATCAAAACAACGATGTTCGTCATGGGTCTTCGTCGACCTCCTGTGTGTTCTTGCGTGGTTATCGTGAGTCGCTCCGCGTGGGCCGAGCTCTCGCCTTCGATATTTCGTCGCACGATTGCTCTGCGACAGATTACCCCACGCTAAGTTACCCATCGGTAACTTGCGTGAAAGTCTCGTTCACCATAACGGCCGAAACCGCATTTCACCGCTGTGATGTAGACCACCTGGACGAGCGACCTTGCCGGGGGCACTAACCTCGCACCGGTGAGCGAATCATTTGTCGGCGACCGCGAGGACGCACCACTGCCCCTCACGGGCGAGCGGACCGTGCCCGGTATCCCCGAGGAGAACTACTGGTTCCGGCGGCACGAGGTCGTCTACCGCGACCTCCTCCCCCGCTGCGCGGGACGCCGGGTACTCGAGGCCGGATCCGGAGAAGGCTACGGCGCCAACATGATTGCCGATGTGGCACAGGGCGTTACCGGACTCGACTACGACATCTCCGCCGTCGAACACGTCCGCGCGCGGTACCCCCGGGTCGAAATGCTGCACGGCAATCTCGCGGAGCTTCCCCTCGGCGACGAATCCGTCGACACCGTCGTCAATTTTCAGGTGATCGAACACCTGTGGGACCAGGCCCAATTCCTGCGCGAGTGCTTCCGGGTGCTGACCCCCGGAGGGGAACTGCTCGTCAGCACACCCAACCGCATCACGTTCTCGCCGGGCCGCGACACGCCGCTGAATCCGTTCCACACCCGCGAACTCGACGCGGCCGAGCTGACCGAACTGCTCGAGGAGGCCGGATTCACCGTCGCCCTCATGACCGGCGTGCACCACGGCACGCGGCTGAAGGCCCTCGACACGAAGCACGGCGGCTCGTTCATCGGCGCGCAGATCGACCGTGCACTCGCCGGCGAACCGTGGCCCGAGGAACTGACCCGCGACGTCGAGGGCATCACCGTCGACGATTTCGCACTGCACGAAGGCGACATCGACGACAGCCTCGACCTGGTGGCCATCGCGGTGAAGGATCCTGTTCGGTGACCGAATCCGACAACCGCACCGGAGCGGGCGAAGCGACGGAACCGGGCATGTTCTGCCTGGTCCTGCACTCCCACCTGCCCTGGCTTGCCAACCACGGCCGCTGGCCCGTCGGCGAGGAATGGCTCTACCAGTCGTGGGCGGCGTCGTACCTCCCCCTCACCGCGATGTTGCGGCGGCTGTCCGACGAGGGTCGCTCGCATCTGCTGACCCTCGGCATCACCCCCGTTCTCGCAGCTCAGCTCGATGACCCGCACTGCCTCGCCGGGATGCACCACTGGCTCGGGAACTGGCAGATCCGCGCGCACGAGGCGGCAGGCATGCCCGACGACGCGCACCGCGAACTCGGTGCGCGCGAACACCGTGCGTCCGCCGCCGCCCTCGCCGACTTCGAGGTGCGCTGGCGCCACGGCGGCTCGCCAGTGCTGCGGGACCTCCTCGACCGAGAGTCGTTCGAACTGCTCGGCGGTCCGCTCGCCCACCCGTTCCAGCCGCTGCTCGATCCGCGGTTGCGGTCGTTCTCCCTCCGCGAGGGGCTCGCCGACGCCGCCGCCCGGTGGAACTGCACGCCGACAGGTATCTGGGGGCCCGAATGCGGGTACACCCCCGGCATGGAGACCGGATACGCCGAGGCCGGCGTCACGCATTTCATGGTCGACGGTCCCGCGCTGCGCGGCGACACCTCCCTCGGCCGGCCGGTCCGGGAGTCGGACGTGGTCGCGTTCGGACGCGATCTGCAGGTCAGCTACCGGGTGTGGTCGCCGAAGTCGGGTTACCCCGGCCACGGCGCCTATCGCGACTTCCACACGTACGACCACGCCACGGGACTCAAACCGGCCCGGGTCACCGGCCGCACGGTCGACTCGGCCGACAAGGCGCCGTACGACCCCGCCCTCGCGTCGGCGGCGGTCGACCGGCACGTGGCCGACTTCGTCGCCACCGTCCGCAAGCGGCTGCGCGACGAATCCGGCCGCATCGACCGGCCCGCACTCGTCGTCGCCGCGTTCGACACGGAACTGTTCGGGCACTGGTGGCACGAGGGCCCCGAATGGCTCGAGAAGGTGCTGCGCGCGCTGCCCGAGGCCGGGATCCGGGTCGGCACCCTCGACGACGCCCGCAGCCAGGGCTACGTCGGCGAACCCGTCCAGCTCGAGAACTCGTCGTGGGGATCCGGCAAGGACTGGCGGGTGTGGGCCGGCGATCAGGTCGCGGACCTGGTGCAACTCAACTCCGAGGTGGTCGGGACCGCACTCGATACCGTCGACAAGACCCACGACCACGACGCCGCCCCCGGACGTCCCGCGCTGCGAAACCGCGTGAACGACCAGATGCTGCGCGAGGCACTGATGACGGTGTCGAGCGACTGGGCGTTCATGGTCAGCAAGGATTCGGCGGCCGGGTACGCCCGCGACCGGGCACACAAGCACGCGCACGCCACCCGTGAGATCGCCGCCGCCGTGTCGGCGGGCAAGGAAGCGGCCGCGAGCAGACTCGCAGAGGGATGGAACCGCGCCGACGGCCTGTTTCCCGGGCTCGACGCGCGACGTCTGCCCGCCGGGGACCACCGGCTGACGGGCACCGAGGGAGGGGCGTCGTGAAGATCCTGATCGTGTCGTGGGAGTACCCCCCCGTCGTGGTCGGCGGCCTCGGCCGCCACGTGCACCACCTGGCCACCGAACTCGCTGCCGCCGGACACGAAGTGGTGGTGCTGTCGCGGCGGCCGTCGGGCACCGACGCGTCGACCCATCCCACCGTCACCCACATCGAGGACGGCGTCCTGGTGGTCGCCGTCGCCGAGGACCCCGCGCACTTCGTGTTCGGCGAGGACATGCTCGCGTGGACGCTCGCGATGGGGCACGCGATGGTGCGGGCCGGCGTCGCACTGCACAAGCCGGGTGTCGGGGAAGGCTGGCATCCGGACGTGGTGCACGCGCACGACTGGCTGGTGGCGCATCCGGCCATCGCGTTGGCCGAATTCTACGACGTCCCTTTGGTTTCCACGCTCCACGCCACTGAAGCCGGACGGCACAGCGGCTGGGTGTCCGGTCGGATCAACCGGCAGGTGCATTCGGTGGAATGGTGGCTGGCCAACGAATCCGACGCGCTCATCACGTGTTCCGCGTCGATGCAGGACGAGGTGACCGCACTCTACGGTCCGCAGCTCCCGCCGATCACGGTGATCCGCAACGGAATCGACCTCACCACGTGGAGCTTCCGCGAGCGTGCGCCACGGTCCGGACCGCCGAAACTGCTGTTCGTCGGCCGCCTCGAATACGAGAAGGGCGTGCAGGACGCCATCGCCGCGCTCCCCCGCATCCGCCGCAGCCACCCCGGCACGACGCTGTCGATCGCCGGGGAGGGCACCCAGTTCACCTGGCTCTATCAGCAGGCCCGCACGCATCGCGTCGCCCGTGCCGTGAACTTCCTCGGCAACCTCGACCACGTCGAACTGCTCGGGTGGCTGCACGGCGCCGACGCCATCGTCCTGCCCAGCCGGTACGAGCCGTTCGGCATCATCGCGCTCGAGGCCGCCGCCTCCGGAACCCCCCTCGTCGCGTCCACCGCTGGCGGTCTCGGTGAAGCGGTCGTCGACGGCGAAACCGGCATGTCGTTCCAGCCGGGCGACGTCACCGGACTCACGTCCGCGGTCCGGGAGGTCCTCGACGACCCGGCCGGGGCGCAACAGCGTGCAGTCGCCGCCCGCGACCGCCTCACCGCCGATTTCGACTGGCACAAGGTGGCCGAGGAGACCGTCCACGTCTACGCGGGCGCCAAACGTCGCGTGCGGCATCCGCTGGCGCGGCCGGAGATTCCCGAGCGCCCCCTGCCCGGACGCTGAGCCTGGCGCTGACCGGGCGAATGTACCGTTCGGCGCGTTCGGTGCGCGAGCGATACATTCGCCGCTCAGTTCGTGCGGGCCCGCCTGATCCGGATCGGACCCCGAGCCGAGTCCGGATCCACCACATCACCCTTCTGGGTGATCTCGACTTCGCCGGCGGCGGCCAGACGCCGCGCGGCCTCCCGCACCGACTCCATGAGGGGCCGCCAGTCGCCGGGGGCGACGGCTCGCGCGACGTCCGACGGGCAAATGCTCGCGGTGTCGGCCCGGGCGTCGAGGAGCGCCCGGATGCGGTCCTCGAGTTCGCCGTCCGCCGAGGTCATGCTGCCGACTATGCCACCGCGCCGCTCAGTTCTCCTGCGCCGCCTTCTTGCGAGCGATGTCTTCGAGGGCCGCGATGTACTTCGCGCGGTCCGCCGCGCCCGCCTCCCACTCCGCCTTGCGGTTCTTCACGGCCTTGGCCGGCGACCCGACGGCAATGCTGAAATCGGGGATATCGCCCTTCACGACGGCGTGCGCACCGAGAACGCAGCCGCGCCCCACGCGCGTGTTGCGCAGGACCGTCACCTTGGCCGCCACCCACGTGTCGGGACCGATGCGGACCGGGCCCTTCACGATGCCCTGATCTTTGATCGGGACATTCACGTCGTCCATGCGGTGGTCGAAGTCGGTGATGTAACACCAGTCCGCCACGAGCGTCGACGCACCGATCTCGATGTCCAGGTACGTGTTGACGACGTTGTCCTTGCCGAACACCACCTTGTCGCCGATGCGCAGCGAACCCTCGTGGCAGCGGATGGCGTTGCCGTCGCCGATGTGCACCCACCGGCCGATCTCGAGCCGGGACAGGTCGGGGGTCGAATGGATCTCCACCCGCTTGCCGAGGAACACCATGCCGCGCAGGATCACGTGCGGGTTGGCGAGCTTGAATTTCGCGAGCCGGTAGTACCGCACCAGGTACCACGGCGTGTACGCCTTGTTCGCCAGCACCCATCGCAGCGAGGCGCGTGTCAGGAAGCGGGCCTGCTCGCTGTCGCTCCGCCGGGATCCTCGCCACCTCGTACGCAACGGTGCGCCCCACATGCTCGTCATAGCCTGTCAGCCTACGTTCACCGCCCGTACCCCCGTTCGGGTGCGTCCGGACTCCGACACCGCCATCGGGGTGTGACGCTGGCCCCGCCTCGGGGCGTGTGCTCGGCCCCGCCTCGGGGCGTGTGCTCGGCCCCGCCTCGGGGCGTGTGCTCGGCCCCGCCTCGGGGCGTGTGCTCGGCCCCGCCTCGGGGCGTGTGCTCGGCCCCGCCTCGGGGCGTGTGCTCGGCCCCGCCTCGGGGCGTGTGCTCGGCCCCGCCTCGGCGGGATAGTCTCTGGGCCGAGCGTTATCGAAGACGAGGAGATGTAATGCGGCGGGTCCTACGTTCGTCAGTACTGGCGCTGGCGACGATCTCGACTGTCGTCCTCAGCGGCTGCAGCAGCGGACCGCAGGTCGACGACATCTTCTCGGCAGGCGGGTGGCCCGGCATGCACGCCGACGCCCGCAACAGCGACACCAGCCCCGTCACCGGTTCCCGCGACCTCTCCTTCGCATGGTCGCGCCCGCTCGGCGGCCCTGTCGCGAACTACGCGTCCGTGGCGGCGAGCGGCCAGATCTTCGTCACCGCGCGCACCGAGAAGGGCTGCAACCTCTTCTCCTACCAGATGGACAGCGGCCGCAAACGCTGGTGCCGGCAACTCGCCCCCGGCGCCGTGGCGTCCACACCGGTCGTCGACGGCGCCGCCAACGTGTACGTCGGCGAGGACGGCGCCATCAACTCGTTCAACGAGTACGGCCAGCTGCGTTGGCGCACACCGGTGGTCGGGACCCCGCTGTCCGCGCAGTTCACCGGCGACGGCAACCTCCTCTTCATCACCCAGCTCGGCCAGATCAACGTCGTGAACACGCAGAACGGCCAGAAGGTCGTGGCGCCCTACGATCTCGTGCCGCCGCCCTCCCCCGTCGACGGTGCCAACATCGACATCCTCCCCGACGACAAGGGCCTCCGCGGCTGCTTCTTCGGCGCCCCCGACTGCCCGGTGGCGAACATGCCCGCCATCGACCTCGAGTCCGGCAAGTTCTACTTCACGCTCTTCGCGCCCGGCGCACCCCAGGCCGAACTCGTCGCGATGAAGTACTCCGGCGGCGACAACCCGGCGATCACCCAGGAATGGTCCAGCGACACTCTGCCGGGCGGCAGCGCGTCCAGCCCCGACCTGTCGGCCGACGGCTCCGTCGTCTACGCCAACGACAACTGGGGAACGATGTGGGCGATCGACTCGGCGACCGGTGATCCGAAGTGGAGCTACGACATCGGGTACGCCGCGGCAGGCAGCCCGTCGACGTCCGCGGACGGTCTGATCATCCCCGCCGGTGGTCCCGACGGCCACCTGCTGGCACTGCAGGACAAGGGCGATCACGCCGAACTCGTCTGGGAGCGGAAGGATCTGCTGCAGCTGGGTGTCCCGGCGCAGACGGCCGGGTCCACCGGGTACGCGGTGGTCCGCGAGGGCACGGACGGACTGGCGATGCTCACGTTCGACACCGGAACCGGCGAAACCCTCGACCAGGAGACCCTGCCCGGGGCGAAGGGGTTCACGGTCGGCACGTCCGTCGGGCCGAAGGGCGAAGTGCTCACGCCCACCCTGCTCGGGGAGCTGTTCGTCCTCCGCTGACCCGTGAGTACTTCTTAACCGCGGGCGGTTGAGAAGTACTCACGGGCGCGAAGCGCAAATGAAGGCGACGCCGGCCCGGCCGATCCGCGTGATCACCACACTGAGCGAACGGCTTCCACGCAGCTTCAGCTTGGGCCGCAGGACCGCGGGGTCGACGTCGACGCCGCGCACCAGGATTTCCGCCACACCGCAATCGTGACGGGCCAGTTCCTGCCGCAGCGACTTCTCCGAATACTTCACCTGGTCGAGGATGCGGAAGCCCCGCACGCCGTCAGGAACGGAATCGCCGGTGAGATAGGCGATCCGGGGATCCAGCTGCCACAGTCCGTGCCGGGCCGCGTAATGCCGCACCAGGCCCGCGCGCACGACGGCGCCGTCCGGGTCGACGATCCATTCCCCCGGCGCGCGTTCGGGGATGTCGTCGTCCTCGGCGTCCGTCACCGTCCACGCGGTTCCGTCGGAGCCGAGGACGCTCGCCCGCCGCGTGACACCGGCGCCGGACAGCCCCGGCGACCACAGGCAGGCCTCGCGCACACCGCCGTCGAGGGACACCACCTCCACCTCGCCGTCCCAGCCGAGCCGGTCGAAATCGAGTCCGGGGGCGCACTTCACGGCCAGATCGCGTCCGCGGTACGCGTCGATCAGATCGGGGAGCGGCGGTTCCAGCGCGGCGGGATCGTGCGTGCGCCTGCCACCGGACCGTCGCGCCGGATCCGCGAGCACGACGGTGCCGCGGGTGCACGGGACGAGCGCGTCGGCGCGCACAACCGTCGCCCCAGGAACGTTGTGCCGCGCCATCAGGAGGCGGACGGGGTCGAGGTCGCTGCCGATCACCGTCGCCGCCGTCCCGACCACCGCGTCGAGTTCGGCACCGATCGAGCAGGTGACGTCGTGGACGTTCCGGTCCGACAGCCGCGACGCACGATGTGCGGCGACCGCACGCGGCGTCGCCTGTTGCAGAGCGTCGTCGGTGAAGAACCAGTTTTCGGTGCCGGGTAGTTTGGCGGCCGCCTTCCGTCGCAGCAGCACGGTCTCCACCAGCAACGCCACGTGTGAGCCGAAACGTGTACGCGCCCGGCCGATGTCGGCCAGGCGCGTCGACGCGGTCAGGGCGAGGGCGTCCACTTCCGCGAGAGCGTCTGCCCCGTCCGCACTCTGCAGGAACTCCACGTCCCCGGGAGTGAACGCATAACCCAATTCAGTTGCCGGGCTTCACGCCGGTGATCATGACGTTGTAGAAGAATCCACGCGGCACCACGTGCCGGAGAAGCTTCTCGTCGACCCAACTGAGCGTCTTCCATCCGGTGAACGCGAAACGTCCCCAGCCCCAGCCCAGCTTCTCCGGGGGCACCGCGGCCTCGAACGTGCGGACGGGCCACCCGAGCAGAGCGGCGGCGAATTCCTCGGTGGCCGCGTGAACCTGCTCGGCGCCTGCCGACTTCGCGATCTTCTCGAGGTCGCTCGGATCGAATGTGTGGAGGTCGACGACGGCCTCGAGCGCAGCCGCGCGCGAGGACTCGTCCAGTTCCGCCTGCGGGCGACGCCAGTCGGCGAGGAACGGCAACTTGGTGACCCGGGTGGTGACCTCCCACGTCGCGCGACCCAGCCAGCGGGCGTAGAAGTTGCCGATCGTGGTCGGCTCACCGGCGAACACGAAACGCCCGCCCGGCTTGAGGACGCGCAGAACCTCGCGCAGCGACTGCTCGACGTCCGGGATGTGGTGCAGGACCGCGTGTCCCACGACGAGGTCGAACGTGTCGTCCTCGTACGGGATGGTCTCGGCGTCGGCGACGCGGCCGTCGACGGACAGTCCGAGACCCTCGGCGTTGCGGAGCGCGACCTTCACCATGCCGGGCGACAGGTCGGTGACCGAACCGGTCTTCGCGACTCCGCCCTGCATCAGGTTGAGGAGGAAGAATCCGGTGCCGCAGCCCAGTTCGAGCGCCCGCTCGTAGGGCAGCGGTTGATCGCCCGCGACGGCGTCGAAACGTCCGCGCGCGTAGTCGATGCACCGCTCGTCGTACGAGATCGACCACTTCTCGTCGTACGTCTCGGCTTCCCAGTCGTGGTACAGCACCTGGGCCAGTTTGGTGTCCTTCAGCGCAGCCTGGACCTCTTCGGCGGTGGCATGCGGATGAGGAGCTGGGTCGTCATGGGCGCTTGCAGTCATGCGGCAAATCCTACTCGCTGGTAAGAGTGAACAGGTTCTAGTTTCGGGCTTCAGACTACTCGCCCGTGAACTGAGCCTTACCCGGGCCGTTCTCGATGAACGATTCCATCCCGATCTTGCGGTCCCGGGTGGCGAACAGCGCGGTGAACAGCTGACGCTCCACCGCCAGCCCGGTGCCCAGGTCGACGTCCAGCCCGCGGTCGACGGCCGCCTTGGCCGCGGCCAGTGCGCGGCCCGCCCCCTTCGTGAACTGCGACGCCCAGGTGCGTGCCGCCTCGTACACGTCGTCCGGCGCCACGACCTCGTCGACCAGACCGATCGCCAGGGCCTCCTCGGCGTCGACGAACCGGCCCGTGAACAGCAGATCCTTGGCCTTCGACGGTCCGATCAGCCGGGCGAGACGCTGGGTGCCACCGCCTCCGGGAATGATGCCGAGCAGGATCTCCGGCACGCCGAGCTTCGCGTTGTCGCCCACGATGCGCCGATCGGCCGACAGCGCAACCTCCAGGCCGCCGCCGAGCGCGTACCCCGTGATGGCGGCAACGGTGGGCTTCGGGATCTCGGAGACCGCCGCGAGGTCGGACTGCAGGTCGCCGATCACGTCGGCCATCTGCCCGAACGTCATCTCGGACATTTCCTTGACGTCCGCGCCCGCGGCGAAGACCTTCTCGCCGCCGTAGACGATGACGGCCTTCACGTCGGAATTGACGGTCGCCTCTCGCGCAGCCGCCCGCAACTCCTGCTGAACCTGACGGTTCAGAGCGTTCATCGGGGGGCGCGCGAGCCGGATCGTGCCGATGCCTTCGGATACCTCGAGGGTGACAAACTCAGCCATGAGGCAAAAGGCTACTTGTCTGCCTCCGACCCGGTTTCGCGGCCCGCCCCATCGCGATCAGCCGCGTGACGCCCACGGATGCGGACCGGCTTCGTAGTAGCCGTCCTGTCCCGGGAACTCGACGCGGAGCTGCTCCTCGCCGGTGATCAGCGTCGGCAGGATCACCGGGATCTCGGGCTCCGCGGCCAGCACGTCCGCGACCGACCCGAACGCGCTGAGCGCCGTGAGCTGACTCCACGTCGGCGGCAGCAGGATGCTTCCGCCGCCCTGCCAGTGCGCGAGCGCCGCGGCCGGACTCTGCCACTGCACCTCCTCGGCCTCGGACGTCGCGCCGTCCGCGATCTGGCCGTGCGGCGATGCGGCGACGAAGAAGCGCGTGTCGTAGCGGCGACCCTCGCCGACCGGGGTGATCCAGTTGGCCCAGGGCCGCAGCAGATCGGCCCGCAGGACGAGGTTCTCGCGTTTGAGGAAGTCGCTGAACGACAGTTCGCGTGTCTCGAGCTGCGTACGGGCCTGGGCGTACCGCGACGTGTCCGCCACGACCGTGTCCGCGCTCGGTCCCGCGAGGAGCACGCCACATTCCTCGAACGTCTCGCGCACCGCCGCGCACACGAGCGCCTTCGCGCGCGCCGCGTCGGTGGAGAACCGCCCGGCCCACCAGTCGACGGACGGTCCCGCCCAGTCGACCTCGGCCTCGGCGTCGGACGGGTCGACGCCGCCGCCGGGGAACACGGTCATTCCGCCGGCGAACGCCATCCCCTTCACCCGGCGGAGGAGGAACACCTCGATGCCGGACGCCGCGGCACCTGCCGCGGCGTCACGGATGAGAATGACGGTGGACGCGTCCTTGGGCGCCACGTCGGTACTGTCGCGGGGCGTCTGCTCTTGCTTCGAGACCATGCCTCGGAACCTACGCCGACGGGTGACGCGCGTCGCAGTCGGTCCCCGGTCCTCAGCCTCTCCGGTGCGCGCCGGGGACGCGGGTCCGCCGCGCGAAGAACCGGCCGTCCACCTTGTCCAGGCTGATGGACTGGCTGAACGCCTCGCTGAGGTTCTCGGCCGTGATGACCTGGTCCAAGAGCCCCTGCGAGACCACCGCCCCCTCCTTGAGGAGCATGGCGTGGGTGAATCCCGGCGGGATCTCCTCGACGTGGTGGGTGATGAGGACCGTCGCGGGGGCGTCGGGGTCGGCGGCGAGGTCGGTGAGGCGCGCGACCAGTTCCTCGCGCCCACCGAGGTCGAGACCGGCGGCGGGCTCGTCGAGCAGCAGCAGTTCCGGGTCGGTCATCAGCGCACGAGCGATGAGGACGCGCTTGCGCTCGCCCTCGGACAGCGTGCCGTAGGTGCGCTTGGCGAGGTGTTCGGCGCCGAGGCTCTCGAGCATCTCTACGGCACGATCGGTATCCATGTCGTCATAACGCTCACGCCACCGCCCGAGCACCGCGTAGCCGGCGGAGACGACGAGATCGCTCACGACCTCCTCGGACGGCACCCGGTTGGCGAGCGCCGAGGAGGACAGTCCGATCCGCGGCCGGAGTTCGTTGATGTCGACGCGGCCGAGCCGCTCACCGAGGAGGTAGGCGCTTCCGCTCGTGGGATGCAGTTCGGCGGCCGCGATGCGGAGCAACGACGTCTTCCCTGCCCCGTTCGGCCCGAGGACGACCCATCGTTCGTCGAGTTCCACCTTCCAGGTGACCGGGCCCACCAGAGTGTTGCCCCCGCGGCGGAGGAGAACGTCGTCGAATTCGATGAGGAGATCAGGATCAGGTTCATGCACGGACCCATCTTCCCGCACATCTTCCGGGCATTCACGGCAGGATCAGTTGCGTGTCGCCTCACATCGATCCGTACCCCGGCGAGATGTCGTCTCTCCCGCCGAGTCTGCGGCTGCCCGGGTCGCCGTTTCCCCTGGGAGCGAAAGTGCGTGGCACCGGAACGCAGTTCGCGGTTCACGCCCCCGACGCCGAACTGGTACAGGTGTGCCTGATTTCGGAGGAGGGCGACGAGACCCGGATCGACCTGGTCCAGCGGACGTACGGCATCTGGCACGGCGTCGTCGAGGGTGTCGGCGCGGGGCAGCGCTACGGCTACCGCGCGCACGGTCGCTGGGATCCCGCGTGCGGCGTGCGCCTCAACCCCGCCAAACTACTTCTGGATCCGTGGGCCACACGCATCACCGGCGAACTCGGCGACCACGAGGCGCTGCTCTCCCACGACGGCGACCCGTTCGGCGGCCCGTCGCTCATCGACAGCCTCGGCCACACACCACTGTCGGTGGTGACGGCCGATCACGCCCGCACGAGCGGACCGCGGATCGAAAGGCCGTGGGAGGAAACCGTTGTCTACGAACTCCACGTGGGGTCGTTCACGGCGCGGCACCCCGACGTGCCGCCGCGGTACCGCGGAACGTATCTGGGTCTCGCCGAACCGGCCGTCGTCGGTCATCTCGTGCGCCTCGGGGTGACCGCGGTCGAACTGCTCCCGGTGCAGGCGTACGTCTCCGAGGCCACCGTGCGCTCGCGGGGCATGCGCAACCACTGGGGATACTCCA
Organism: Rhodococcus koreensis; assembly: GCF_900105905.1. Classification (GTDB taxonomy): domain Bacteria; phylum Actinomycetota; class Actinomycetes; order Mycobacteriales; family Mycobacteriaceae; genus Rhodococcus_F; species Rhodococcus_F koreensis. The sequence goes on from NZ_FNSV01000005.1 coordinate 1,582,366, forward strand.
CCGCAGCGTTCTTCGCCCCCCACCCGGGGTACGCGGTCGTGCCCGGCGAGGAGATCACCGAGTTCCACACGATGGTCGACGCGCTGCACGCCGCGGGGATCGAGGTCGTCCTGGACGTGGTCTACAACCACACCTGCGAGCAGAGCGTCGACGGCATCAGCCTCAGCTGGCGCGGCCTCGACGCCCCCGGCTACTACCTTCTCGATACCGAGGGGCGCGACATCGATCTCACCGGTTGCGGGAACACGGTCGACGCGCAGTCGCCCGTCGTCGTCCGGATGATCGGCGACAGCCTGCGTTACTGGGCGCACGAGATGGGGGTCGACGGCTTCCGGTTCGACCTCGCGTCCGCGCTCGGCCGGCCCGGCGGCGGCCGATTCGATTCGCGCGCTTCGATCTTCTCCGCGATCACCGCGGATCCCGTTCTCACGCGCTGCAAACTGATCGCCGAACCGTGGGACGCCACGCCCGATGGATACCGGGTCGGGCAATTCGGCTCTCAGTGGTCCGAGTGGAACGACAAGTACCGCAATACCGTTCGACGGTTCTGGAACGGCGGCACCGGGGTGCGCGAACTCGCCTCCCGGGTGGCGGGCTCGGAGGACGTCTTCGGCACCCGGCGCCCCTGGGCCACCGTCAATTTCGTCACTGCCCACGACGGGTTCACCGCCGCCGACCTCGTGTCGTACACCCGCAAACGCAACGAAGCCAACGGCGAGGACAACCGGGACGGCGCCGATCACAACGACTCCGTCGACCACGGCGTCGAAGGCCCCACCGACGACCCGGCGGTCACCGGGGCGCGGTCCCGGCACGTCCGCGCGCTGCTGGCCACCCTCGCCCTGTCCACCGGCACACCGATGTTCACCGCGGGCGACGAATTCGGTCACACCCTGGGCGGCAACAACAACGCGTACTGCGTCCCCGAAGGCACCTCGCCTGAAGATTCCTGGCCGCTCGACTGGAGCGCCGGGGACCCGGCCCTCGTCGCGTTCGTCACCCGGGCCCTCGACCTCCGGCGCGCCTCCCCCGCCTTGCGTCAGCCGGAATTCTTCGAGGGCAGGCGCACACCCACCGGCCATCCCGACCTCGTGTGGTTCGGCGCGGACGGCGCCGAGATGGACGATTCGGCGTGGCACGACGACTCCCGGCGCACCCTGCAGGCGTGGATCGACGGTTCCGACATCCGCTCCCACACCGAGGACGGGCACCAGCTCACCGACGACAGCTGGCTTCTCGTCTTCCACTCGGGCGGGCCTGCCGCGATCACCCTGGGGTGTCCCGAATGGTTCTACGGGACGGTGCTCGCCGAGTTCGACTCGGCCTCACCGGACGGAGCACCGGCACCGGGCGGCCCGATCTCCGGCGACTCCACGGTCGCGGTGTCCGGTCCCGCACTGCTCGTCTTCCGCGCGGTCGGGTAGATGCCGCCGAAACGCATCATCAACTGGATGAGCGGGCCGATGCCCAGCGCGTAGACGACGGTGCCCACCCCGACGGTGCCGCCGAGCACCCAGCCGGTGGCCAGCACGGTCACCTCGATCGACGTGCGGATCACCCGCACCGACAGCCCGGTCCGCGCAACCAGGCCGGTCATGAGGCCGTCCCGCGGGCCCGGGCCCATTCCCGCACCGATGTACAGCACGGTGGCGAGCGCGTTGAGGACGACACCACCGAGCATCACCGCGATCCGCACGGCGAGGGAGTCGGCGGGTTCGAGCCATGCCAGCGACGTGTCCACCGACACCGCGATGACCACCACGTTGGCGACCGTGCCGAATCCCGGTTTCTGGCGGATCGGGACCCAGAGTGCGAGCACCAGAACGCCGGTCAACGCGGTCACGGCACCGAAGCTGAGGGGTGTGCGACCGGCAACGCCCTGATGGAACACGTCCCACGGATCGAGGCCGAGGCCGGCGGTGATCATCATGGCCATCGAGAAGCCGTACAGCCACAGTCCGGCGAACAGTGCGATCAGGCGTCGAGCGAGCATGACCACCAGTCTGTCGTGAACCAGGGCGGTACCCCATAGCCAGGACGGCGTTACTGGACTGTCGACGCGTCGGCCGCTGCTCTCAGGGGCAGGCGATCACGGTCATGGATCCGGGTGCCACCTCGGTGAAGCCGGCGTCGCGCACCGCGATCGCCCTGCCCCGCACCACCTCGATGGTCAGCGTCTCCCACAATCCGACGTCGGCGTCACGCACGGCGCAGCGGTAGCCGGTGGCCGCCCAGGCGCGGGCCTGTTCGGTGGTCATCGCGCCGGCGAGCAGCATCGAGGCGTGACCGACCTGCGCGGCGGCCTTTCCGACCGTCATGTCCAGGACGGAGTTGATCCACAGCACCGGAACGCCGTCGGGAATCTCCCCGGGGTCGTCGTGGTCGAGGTCGGTGCCGCCGATCTGCAGCTTTCTGATGCGCGGATCGAGCGCGCCCACGGCAACGGGCACGAGGGCGCGGGCCTGTGCACCGTCGACATCGACGGTGATCCCGTCGACCTCCTGTGCCGCCCGCCAGCCGGCTCCCCGGGCCCTCCGCGACACCTTGCGGATCCGGGACCCCACCCAAGCGAGGTAGTCCGCCTGCCACGGTCCGGGCGCGCCCGTCTCGTCGGCGCCGACTCGCGGGTCGAGGCACAACGCCACCGTCGCAGTCGCGGCTGCCTCCAGCAGCGCACTGCGCGGCGGAGGGTCGGCCTTCGGGATGTGCAGCACGATCGGCATGGCGAGGACCTGCGCCGGGTCGTCCGGATCCGGCCGGCCGCCGTATCCGGCCGCGAGGACGGCGTGACGCGCCGCCCACCCGGAATCGGCACCGGCCTCCCGGGTGACCGCGTCGCGGCACGATTCCGTCACGGCAGCGGGACGCGTCGCACCACGCCGTCCACCGCGTCGGCGGCCTCGACCTCGTCGCGGGTGACCCCGAGGATGAACAGCACGGCGTCGAGGAAGGGGTGCGACAGGGCGGTGTCCGCGACCTCCCGCAGCGCGGGCTTGGCGTTGAACGCGATTCCCAGGCCGGCCGCGTTGAGCATGTCGATATCGTTGGCGCCGTCGCCGACCGCCACCGTCTGCTCCATCGGGACGCCGACCTGACCGGCGAACTTGCGCAGCGCGGTCGCCTTCGCCGCCCGGTCGACGATGTCGCCGATCACCCGGCCGGTGAGCTTGCCGTCTACGATCTCGAGCGTGTTGGCCTGCACGAAGTCGAGTTCCAGTTCGTGGGCCAGGCCCTCGATGACCTGCCGGAAACCGCCGGACACCACACCGCAGTGGAAGCCGAGCCTGCGGAGCGTCCGGATGGTGGTGCGGGCGCCCGGTGTCAGCTCGAGACCGTCCGCGACGTCGTCGATCACCGACGCGTCGAGGCCGGCGAGGGTCGCGACCCGCTGGTGCAGGGATTCGGTGAAGTCGATCTCCCCGCGCATCGCCGACTCGGTGACGGCGCGCACCTCGTCCTCGACACCGGCGCGGGCGGCGAGCATCTCGATGACCTCACCCTGGACGAGCGTCGAGTCGACGTCGAACACGATGAGCCGCTTGGCGCGACGGGCCAGGCCCCCGCGTTCGACCGCGATGTCGACGTTCTCCCGCACGGCCACCTCAGCCAGCACGGTGCGCAGGCTCTTGTCCGCCTCCGCCGTGCCGGGAGCGCTCACGAGGAGTTCGAGGCCCGTCACCGGGTAGTCGGCGACTCCGCGGATCGAGTCGATGTTGACCCCGAGGGTCGCCATCTCCCGGGCCACCGAACGCAGCGCGCGAGCCGACACGGGGCTGCCGAGGACGACCACGGCGTGCGTGGACAGCGACTGCCTGCCGGGATCCGCGCCGATCTCGACGTCGACCGACATCCCGACGGTGGCCATCGCCTCCTCGAGTTCCTCCTGCAGCGCCTCGCCGTTCTCGGGGCACGCCACGAGGACGCCGAGGGTCAGTCGCCCACGAATCACCACCTGCTCCACGTCGAGAAGGCTCACGTCGTGGCGGGAGAGCGACCCGAAGAGCACCGAGGTGACGCCGGGTCGGTCGGGGCCCGTCACGGTCACCAGGACAGTGGTGTCAGCTGCACCCACCGATGTACTCCGATCATGTTGCTCGCGCGGCTTGTCCGGCACCCATTGTGCCAAGTCAAAGGCCCCGCCCGTTGCTGGGGCGGGGCCTTTCTCAAACTGATGTGTCAGCGGCCGGTGTCGGTGCCGGGGTCGCCTTCGTCGCCGATAGTCAGCGGCTCGTGGCGTTCCTTCTCGAGCACGGTGCTGGCGTGCTTGCCACCGTGGCCCGGTCCGACGTGCGCCTCGGCCTTCATCCGCTCGACCATGTGCGGGTAGTGCAGCTCGAACGCGGGGCGCTCGGAGCGGATGCGCGGCAGCTCGGTGAAGTTGTGCCGCGGCGGCGGGCAGCTGGTGGCCCACTCGAGGGAGTTGCCGTAACCCCACGGGTCGTCGACAGTGACGACCTCGCCGTATCGGTAGCTCTTGAAGACGTTCCAGATGAACGGCAGCGTCGAGGCACCGAGGACGAACGCGAAGATCGTCGAGAACGAGTTGAGGAACGTGAAGCCGTCCGAGGGCAGGTAGTCGGCGTAGCGACGGGGCATGCCTTCGTTACCCAGCCAGTGCTGGACGAGGAACGTGCCGTGGAAGCCGATGAACGTGGTCCAGAAGTGCCACTTGCCGAGACGCTCGTCCATCATGCGACCGGTCATCTTCGGGAACCAGAAGTAGATGCCCGCGTAGGTGGCGAACACGACGGTGCCGAAGACCACGTAGTGGAAGTGGGCGACCACGAAGTAGGTGTCCGTGACGTGGAAGTCCAGCGGCGGGCTCGCGAGGATGACGCCCGACAGACCACCGAAGAGGAACGTGATGAGGAAGCCGATCGAGAACAGCATCGGCGACTCGAACGTCAACTGGCCCTTCCACATGGTGCCGATCCAGTTGAAGATCTTCACACCCGTCGGGACGGCGATCAGGAACGTCATGAACGAGAAGTACGGGAGCAGCACGGCGCCGGTGGCGTACATGTGGTGAGCCCACACCGCGATGGAGAGCGCGGCGATCGCCAGCGTCGCGTAGACCAGGCCGCTGTAACCGAACACGGGCTTACGGCTGAAGACGGGGAAGATCTCCGAGACGATTCCGAAGAACGGCAGCGCGATGATGTACACCTCGGGGTGACCGAAGAACCAGAACAGGTGCTGCCACAGCAGCACACCACCCGTGGCCGGGTCGAAGATGTGGCCACCGAGGTGACGGTCGACGAACAGACCCATGAACGCGGCGGTCAGCAGCGGGAACGCCAGCAGAATCAGAATGCTGGTGATGAAGATGTTCCACGTGAAGATCGGCATCCGGAACATCGTCATGCCGGGGGCACGCAGGCAGATGACGGTGGTGATCATGTTGACACCACCGAGGATGGTGCCGAGGCCGGCGACCGCGAGGCCCATGACCCAGAGGTCGGCGCCGACGCCCGGGGAGTGCAGCGCACTCGTCAGGGGCGTGTAGGCGGTCCAGCCGAAGTCGGCGGCACCACCGGGGGTGATGAAGCCCGCGGTCGTGATGATCGCGCCGAACACGTACAGCCAGTAGCTGAACGCGTTGAGTCGCGGGAACGCCACGTCGGGGGCGCCGATCTGCAGCGGCAGGATGTAGTTGGCGAACCCGAACACGATCGGCGTCGCGTACAGCAGCAGCATGATCGTGCCGTGCATGGTGAACAGCTGGTTGAACTGCTCGTTCGACAAGAACTGCATACCGGGCACAGCGAGCTCGGCGCGCATCATCAGGGCCATGAGACCACCGATGAGGAAGAACGCGATCGAGGTCGTCAAGTACATGATTCCGAGCACCTTGGGGTCGGTGGTCGTAATCATTTTGAAGATGAACGAGCCCTTGGGTCCCTGCCGCGGCGGGTAAGGCCTGGCTGCAGCTATCGCGGGGACTGGCTGGGGCGCTACGGCAGTCACTGATCCTCCTGAATGCGCGTCCGACCCCGGGCTGCGAGGCGAACGGTCTCTGGCTTGCGCTCATCGAATCGTAGACCGTGCCCTCTGCGGCCTCCGACTGGGTCCTACCCACTGTCGTACTTACCCGGACTCAGAGCAAACCGGGGCGCGGGCGACCTGCGGTTTGTTCCATCGGGGAGCACCGGGGAGTGCTCACTGTCACGCAGTCCGGCGTGTCGCGTGGGGACGGTCGAGGCGGTCCCGCGGAGGCTCCGGCACGCCGGAACCGGGCTGTTAAGGTTTCGCTCACCTAACTTCTATCAGGAGCTCCATGTGAACGTTCTCTCCCGCCGCCGGGTAGTCGCCGGCGCGGTCGCGCTGGCCGCGGCAGCCACCCTCTCGATCACGTCCTGCTCCAGCATCGACGACTCCGCCGCCGCCGGCACCACGTCGTCGACCGGGCAGTTCCCCCGCACCGTCGACCACTTCCGCGGCAGCACCGAGATCCCGGCCGCACCGCAGCGCATCGTGGCACTCGACAACAGCTTCACCGACGCCGTCCTCCTCCTCGAGGCGCCCCTGGTCGGGTACGTCGACTACCGCGAGCCCGGCCTCCCCGACTACCTCGGCACCACCCGCGACGAGTACGCGGCGGACGCGAAGTCGGTGGGCAAGGTCAGCAGCGCGAGCCTCGAGCAGATCGCCGCGCTGCAACCCGACCTGATCATCTCCGCAGAGGTGCGCGACGGAAAGAACTACGAGCAACTGTCGGCGATCGCGCCGACCATCTTCACCGAGACGACCGGGCCCACGTGGAAGGACAACATCCGGCTCGTCGGAAAGGCGCTCGGCAAGGAAGAACTCGCGGAGCAGAAGATCGGTGCCTACGAGGAGCGGGCCGCCTCGGTCGGCGCGGAGATCAACGGCACGGCGTCGAATCCGGTGATCTCGGTCGTCCGGTTCGCCGGCGAGCCGACGGCACGCCTCTACCGCACCACCTCGTTCAGTGGGATCGTCCTCGCGGACGCCGGGCTGGCACGTCCGCAGAGCCAGGGCCCCGATCCGGCCGACCCGGACAACATCATGCAGGCCGTCAGCCCCGAACTGATCAGTGAGGCGGAGGCCGACGTCATCATCGTCAGCACCTGGCAGGACCCGGCAGGCAAGAGCGCCGAAGCGGCGAAGCCGTTCCTGGAGAGCCCGCTGTGGCAGACGCTGAAGGGACGCAAGGTCGACGTCGACGACGCCCGCTGGATGACGCCGGTCAGCGTCCAGGGCGCGCACCTGATCCTCGACGACCTGTCGGACACGTTCGGGGTGGACAAGCACAGCGGCTAACCTGAACGCGCCCGCACACACAGGAAGTCGCCGAATTGTCCCCTCGTAGGTTTTCCGCCCGCCGCGCGTCCACCGGTCTGGTCGCTGCCGTCGCCGCGCTCGCGCTGGCCGGCTGCTCTCAACCGTCCGACGACGATCCCGCAGCGTCCATCGTCCGGACCACCACGCAGATCGCCGGAGCCGGCGTGGTCGGCATCGAGCGGGACACCACGACGGCCTGCGCCGAGCGGGCCCCGGTCGACGCCGCACTCGCGGCCGGCTCGACGCACCGGGTGGTCCACACGAAGGGCGAGAGCGACGTCCCGTCCGATCCGCAGCGGATCGTGGTCCTCGACAGCGCCGCGCTGGACGCGGTGTGCGCCCTCGGCCTGTGGGAGAACGTGGTCGGCGCGGCAACCCTCGACGGCGAGTCGCCGCAGCCCGGCTACCTCGGCACCGGCGTCTCCGAGATTCCGAGCGTCGGATCCGTGGACGCCCCGGACGTGAACAGGATCGCGCAGGCGGACCCGGACCTGATCCTCGGATCGAGTCCGGCGTCCGACCAGCTGTACGGCGCGCTCTCCCCCATCGCGCCCACCGTGTTCGTCGGCTCCGACCCCGTGTACTGGAAAGCGCAGTTCCTCCTCGCCGGCAACGCGATGGGCCGGGCCGACGCAGCGACCGCGGCACTCGAGCAGTACCAGCAGGACGCGAAGCAACTCGGCATCGACATCGATGCCGCGCAGACACAGGCGTCCGTCGTGCGTTTCGACGCCGACAGCATGGAGGTCGAGGGTCCGGCCACGTTCGCGGGCCAGGTCCTCACCGACGCCGGGGTGCGGCGGCCCGCCTATCAGAACCTCGACGGCGTCGTCACCGAACCGATCTCCGAAGCCGACATCGACCAGGCCGAGGGCGACCTCATCTACGCCGTTCTGGACGGCAAGGACGGCACCGCGCACGCGGAGGACGTCATGTCCGGGGAGGCCTGGGAAGACCTCGAGGCCGCCCGCGACAAACGGGTCTTCGCCGTCGAGGGTGACGTGTGGGGCGGAAACGGCGTCGTCGCCGCGCGCGCAATGCTCACCGACCTGCGGAACACGCTGAACGGCTACGTCGGCTAGGAGGCTCGATGCCCGTGCCCGAGTTCGTCACCGCCCTGCGCGGCCACGTCGGCACCGCACCGCTGTGGCTGTCCGGGGTGAGCGTCGTGGTGCGTGACGACGACGGGCGGGTGCTGCTGACCCGGCGCGTCGACAACGGCAAGTGGGCGGTCGTGTCCGGCATCCTCGAACCCGGGGAGGAACCGGGACCGGCGGCGCTCCGGGAGATCCGCGAGGAAACCGGTGTCGACGCCGAACTGGTCCGGATCACGAGCGTCGACGTCACCGACCCGGTCACCTACCCCAACGGGGACGTCGCGCAGTATCTCGACGTGTGTTTCCTCGCCCGGTACGTCGGCGGCGAGGCCGCCGTGTCGGACGACGAGAACCACGACGTGGCCTGGTTCTCCCCCGACTCGCTGCCGGACGACCTCACCTCGTCGTCGCGGCTGCGCCTCGACAAGGCAGTGCAGGACGTCCCGGAGGCGTGGTTCCGCCGCTGAACGCAATTCGCCCGATGCCGCACCGGTGCAGCAGAACCGAACCGGTGTGACATCGGGCGACGCGAAAAGTTCGTTCTAGAAATCCCAGTCTTCGTCTTCGGTGTTGACGGCCTTGCCGATGACGTAGGAGCTACCCGAGCCGGAGAAGAAGTCGTGGTTCTCGTCGGCGTTGGGCGAGAGTGCCGACAGGATCGCCGGGTTGACGTCCGTCTCGTCCTTCGGGAACAGACCCTCGTAGCCGAGGTTCATCAGCGCCTTGTTGGCGTTGTACCGCAGGAACTTCTTGACGTCCTCGGTGAGGCCAACCTCGTCGTAGAGGTCCTGGGTGTAGTCGACCTCGTTGTCGTAGAGCTCGAAGAGCAACTCGAACGTGTAGTTCTTGAGGTCGTCGCGCTCGGCCTCGGTGAGCTGCTCGAGACCCTTCTGGTACTTGTAGCCGATGTAGTACCCGTGCACGGCCTCGTCACGGATGATGAGGCGGATGAGGTCGGCGGTGTTGGTGAGCTTCGCCCGCGACGACCAGTACATCGGCAGGTAGAAGCCGGAGTAGAACAGGAAGCTCTCGAGCAGGGTGGACGCCACCTTGCGCTTGAGCGGTTCGTCGCCCTGGTAGTAGTCCATGACGATCTCGGCCTTGCGCTGCAGGTTCGGGTTCTCCTCGGACCAGCGGAAGGCGTCGTCGATGTCGCGGGTGGAGCACAGCGTCGAGAAGATCGAGCTGTAGCTCTTCGCGTGCACCGACTCCATGAACGCGATGTTGGTGTACACCGCCTCTTCGTGCGGCGTGATGGCGTCGGGGATGAGGCTGACGGCTCCCACGGTGCCCTGAATGGTGTCGAGGAGCGTCAGCCCCGTGAACACCCGCATCGTGAGCTGCTTCTCCTGCGCCGTGAGCGTGCCCCACGACGGGATGTCGTTGGACACCGGCACCTTTTCGGGCAGCCAGAAGTTGCCGACGAGACGGTCCCACACCTCGGCGTCCTTCTCGTCCTGGACGCGGTTCCAGTTGATCGCGGATACGCGACTCACCAGCTTGACCATTGATTCCTCACTTCGTTCGGCTGTGAGTACTTGTTAACCGCCGGCGGTTAACAAGTACTCACGGGCGGCGGAGCCGCCTACAGCATGCAGGAGACGCAGTTTTCCACCTCGGTACCCTCCAGAGCCATCTGACGCAGCCGGATGTAGTACAGCGTCTTGATGCCCTTGCGCCACGCGTAGATCTGCGCCTTGTTGATGTCGCGGGTGGTGGCGGTGTCCTTGAAGAACAGCGTCAGCGACAGCCCCTGGTCGACGTGCTGCGTCGCGGCGGCGTAGGTGTCGACGATCTTCTCGTACCCGATCTCGTAGGCATCCTGGTAGTACTCCAGGTTGTCGTTGGTCAGGTACGGCGCCGGGTAGTAGACGCGGCCGATCTTGCCTTCCTTGCGGATCTCGATCTTCGACGCCACCGGGTGGATGGAACTGGTGGAGTAGTTGATGTACGAGATCGACCCGGTCGGCGGGACGGCCTGCAGGTTCTGGTTGTAGATGCCGTGCTTCTGCACGGACGCCTTCAGCTCCCGCCAGTCGTCCTGCGTCGGGATGTGCACACCGGACTCGGCGAACAGCTGCCGCACCCGCTCCGTCTTCGGTTCCCACACCTGGTCGGTGTACTTGTCGAAGTACTCACCCGACGCGTACGTGGACTGCGGGAAGCCCTTGAAATGGGTGCCCCGCTCGATTGCGATCCGGTTGGACGCCTGCACCGCGTGGAACACGACGGTGTAGAAGTAGATGTTCGTGAAATCGACACCCTCTTCGGAGCCGTAGAAGATCCGCTCCCGCGCCAGGTACCCGTGCAGGTTCATCTGGCCGAGGCCGATGGCGTGAGAGTCGTTGTTGCCCTGCTCGATCGACGGCACCGAGTAGATGTGCGTCTGGTCGGACACCGCAGTGAGAGCGCGGATCGACACCTCGATGGTGCGTGCGAAGTCCGGCGAGTCCATGGCCTTCGCGATGTTCAGCGACCCGAGGTTGCAGGAGATGTCCTTGCCGACCTCGCTGTACGAGAGGTCGTCGTTGAACAGCGACGGCGTCGAGACCTGCAGGATCTCCGAGCACAGGTTGGAGTGGGTGATCTTGCCCTCGATGGGGTTGGCCCGGTTCACCGTGTCCTCGAACATGATGTACGGGTAGCCCGACTCGAACTGCAGCTCGGCGATGGTCTGGAAGAACTCGCGTGCCTTGATCTTCGACTTGCGGATCCGCTTGTCGTCGACCATCTCGTAGTACTTCTCGGTGACGTTGACGTCCGCGAACGGCACACCGTAGATGCGCTCGACGTCGTACGGCGAGAAGAGGTACATGTCCTCGTTCTTCTTCGCCAGCTCGAACGTGATGTCGGGGATCACGACGCCCAGCGACAGCGTCTTGATGCGGATCTTCTCGTCCGCGTTCTCGCGCTTGGTGTCGAGGAAGCGGTAGATGTCCGGGTGGTGCGCGTGCAGGTACACCGCGCCCGCGCCCTGACGCGCACCGAGCTGGTTGGCGTACGAGAAGGAGTCCTCGAGCAGCTTCATGATCGGGATCACGCCGGAGCTCTGGTTCTCGATCTTCTTGATCGGGGCACCGTGCTCACGAACGTTGCTGAGCAGCAACGCAACTCCGCCGCCGCGCTTGGACAGCTGCAGGGCCGAGTTGATGGAGCGGCCGATCGACTCCATGTTGTCCTCGATGCGCAGCAGGAAGCAGGACACGGGCTCGCCGCGCTGCTTCTTGCCGGAGTTGAGGAACGTGGGGGTGGCGGGCTGGAACCGGCCGGCGATGATCTCGTCGACGAGCTTGATCGCCAGGTCCTCGTCGCCTGCGGCGAGCGTGAGCGCGACCATGCAGACGCGGTCCTCGAACCGCTCCAGGTAACGCTTGCCGTCGAACGTCTTCAGCGTGTACGAGGTGTAGTACTTGAACGCGCCCAGGAACGTCGGGAAGCGGAACTTCTTCGAGTAGGCGTGCTCGATCAGCGACTTCACGAACGCGCGCGAGTACTGGTCGAGGACCTCGGGCTCGTAGTAGTTCTCCTCCACGAGGTAGTCGAGCTTCTCGTCGAGGTTGTGGAAGAAGACGGTGTTCTGGTTGACGTGCTGCAGGAAGTACTGCCGGGCCGCCGCGACGTCCTTGTCGAACTGGATCTCGCCGTTGGGCCCGTACAGGTTGAGCATCGCGTTGAGTGCGTGGTAATCGAGACCGTTCGTCGAGTCTCCACCGCGCGCGTCGCGCTCTACGCTCCCCGCGTCGATGGTGTCTGTGATGGTCGGCGCCACTTCTCGTGCTCCTCGTCGTCTAAGTGATCCCAGAATTCACCCAGACCGGCCCTGACCCGCTCGACGTCCTCGGCTGTGCCCATGAGTTCGAAGCGGTAGAGGTAGGGAACGTGGCATTTCTGAGAAATGATGTTTCCTGCAAAGCAATAGGATTCACCGAAATTGGTGTTTCCCGCCGCGATCACTGCTCGGATCAGCGACCTGTTGTGTGTGTTGTTGAGAAATCGGATGACCGGCTTCGGGACGTAGCTGGTGTCGCGGCCCATGGCCGTCGTCCCCCCGCCGTAGGTCGGGAGGATCAGCACGTAGGGTTCGTGCACCTCGAAGGTGCCCTCGCGGTCATGAATGGGTATGCGCGTCGCAGGCAGCCCGAGCCGCTGGACGAATCGGTGCGTGTTCTCCGAGGCGCTGGAGAAGTACACCAGCGATGTCATCGGTTTCCACCATCTGGACTAGTACTACCGTTTACTGCCGCCCGGGAATCGGTTCGTTCTCCGCCTCGGGCGGTGCGATCGCTTCGCTTCAAGCAGCGTTTGCCGAGAGGGTCTTGATGCGGTCGGGGCGGAAGCCCGACCAGTGCTCGTCACCGGCCACGATCACAGGCGCCTGCAGGTATCCCAGTGCCATGACGTAGTCCCGGGCTTCGGGGTCTTCGGTGATGTCGACGACGGAGTATTCGATACCCGCCTTGTCGAGGGCCCGGTAGGTGGCATTGCACTGAACGCAAGCGGGCTTGGTGTAGACGGTGATGCTCATGAAGTCCCTCTTTCCACTGCCGAATGGAGCTGACGAAGTGTGTGTTCAGCGCACTGAGACTTCCCCGGATCGAGATGGCGGTGACCCCCGATGGAGATGCTCACCGAGTCGGTTCTCGTTGTGGTCTCTCAGTGCTCAAGACACTACACCTAGTGGCCGACAGAAACACTTAACCCGAGATGTTGTGAGTCACATTGATGAAATTCCCTGGTCGTCATCCCGCGGACCATAAATTTCGGTGCTCGCTCCGGCGTGTCGCACATCACATTTTCGGCGTGACGCGGAACACCCCTCGCATCGCGCTCGTGCACTGGAGGCTCCGGGAGCTTACGTCACCTCCGAGGACACGCCCGCATCGGCGGCGCGGGCTCCCGCACAGCGCCGTCCGGACCGGCCGGACACCACTTCCGCCGCACGATGCCGGTCCTTCCGGGACCCGGCCCCGCCGCACCCCACCCCCTCTCCCTCCTGCCGCGGCCGGGCGCACCGGGCGTCGTACCCGGCGACCGCTCCCACGCTTGCCGGCCGGTAACTGCAGGCCCCGACTCCCCCTCCCGGTACCGTGAGCGAATGTCCGACGACCCCCTGGACGACCTCGTCTGGTCGGCGCCCGTAGCGCGCACGAGGCGCGTGACGCCGAACATGCAGCGGATCACCCTCGCGGGCGGCGATCTGAGTCGATTCGAATCCAGCGGGACGCCCGACGAGCGCCTGCTCCTCGCGTTCCCGCCGGACGGCGCGGAGAAGCGCAGTTACACCGTGCGCCGCTGGGACCGGGACGCCTTGGAGATGGACATCGACTTCGCCGTCCATGCGGGCGGGACCGCGGCGCACTGGGCCGCGAGCGCGCGCCCCGGCGAGATGCTCGGGTTCTCCACCGCCTCGGGGTGGTACGCGCCGCCCGCCGACGCCGAATGGCAGCTTCTCGTCGCCGACATGACGGCACTGCCCGCCGTCGGACGGATCCTGGAGGAACTACCCGGTTCGGCGCGGGTGCACGTGATCGCGGAGGTCACCACCCCGGCGGACCGGCAGCAGTTCACGACAGACGCCGCGCTGACCGTGACATGGCTGGACGGAAGCGGCAACGGAGCCGCGGACAGCCTGCTGGCCGAAGCGGCCCGCGACCGGCCGCTTCCGGATTCGCCGGGATACGTGTGGTTCGCGGGCGAGGCGAAGGTGTCGCGGATGGTGCGACGCTGGTTGCGCCACGACCTGGGCTGGCCCGCGGACCGCTACGACGTCATCGGCTATTGGCGCGACAACAAAGAGGAGTGGGTCGCGCGGTACGAGACGGTGCGCGAACAGATAGAAGCCGCCAGGGACTATGCCCTGGCGGCCGGTGAAGACTTCGACGCGGTGCGGGACGCCGTCGACGCAGCCCTGGATCGGACCGGGCTGTAACGACGACGGCGTTCCGCGTACGGATCGTCAGGCGTCGACGAGTTCCTTCGTGGCGTCGACCAGGCTGGCGACGACGCCCGCGACCTGCTGCGCGACCTCGGCGTTCTCGCGCGGGTGCCGGTCACCGAACTTGTCGATGGTGCCGCCGATGGCGAGGGTGACGTCTTCGAGGACCTTGCCGCCTGCGATGCGGACGGCCTTGCGGGTGTCCTCGTGCGCCCACTGCGCGCCGTTGCCGCTGGGCGAGGCGCTGATGACGGCGACGGGCTTGTCCTTGACGGCGCCGGTGCCGTACGGCCGGGAGATCCAGTCGATGGCGTTCTTGAGGACGGCCGGGATGGTGCCGTTGTACTCGGGCGTGAGCAGCAGGAGGGCGTCGGCGCGGCCTGCGGCGTCGCGCAGCGCCTCGACGGCGGGGATGGAACCGGCGACGTCGATGTCCTCGTTGTAGAAGGGGACCTCACCGAGTCCGTCGAACACGATCACCTCGGCACCCTCGGGTGCCACGGCGACCGCGGTCTCGGCGAGCTGACGGTTGACCGAGGCGGCGCGGAGGCTGCCGACGAGAACGAGAACGTTGGTCTGTGACATGTCAATAATCCTTCGATGGTGCGTAGGGCGACTCGTGAACATGTATAGCAACTAAACGGACCGCGGTCCACTTATGTTCCCGTCGCGGTAGGATGCGGAGTGTGACCCCCCTCCTGCCCCAGATCGGGGTCGATCCCCCGGAACGCGGAGACGCCGCACGTAACCGGCGTCTTCTGCTCGATGCGGCCGCGCTGCTGGTCGCCCAGCGTGGTGTCGACGCCGTCACGATGGACGCCGTCGCCTGCAAGGCCGGTGTGGGCAAGGGCACAGTGTTCCGCCGGTTCGGCAGCCGGTCGGGACTCATGCACGCACTCCTCGACCACACCGAACGAGAACTCCAGCAGTCCTTCATGTTCGGTCCGCCGCCCCTCGGGCCTGGCGCCGACCCGATCGACCGGCTGATCGCCTTCGGGCACGCCCGCATCGCGATCGTCGAAGTGCAGGGCGAGGTCCAGCGCGCGGCCGAGAACTCTCTCGAGTTCCGTTTCGCCGCTCCCGCGCGGGCGGTGTCCGTGCGCCATGTCGTCTCCCTCCTCCGCGCGGCCGGCGTGCAAGGCGATCACGAACTGCTCGCCTGTTCGCTGCTCGCCCCCCTGGAGGCCACACTCGTACTGCACGAACTGCGCGACCTCGGGATGTCCGTCGAACGGCTCGGCGACGCCTGGGAGGACCTGATCCGGCGCGTTACCCGATGTTGATCCCGGATCCGGACATTTTGTCTAACCTCGGGGAATGCGCACCACCGCCGCCGTTCTCGGCCTCCTGACGTTCGCCTCGCTCACCGCCTGCGGCGGGGATGCGCAGCCCGAGGCCCCCGACCCGACCGGCCGCACGTTCGTCTCCACCTCCGTCGAGGGCGACCCCATTCCCGGCGGTGGGCCGCTCGTGCTCGGGTTCACCGACCCCGGGCGGCTGTCCGTCGACGCCGGATGCAATCAGGGCAGCGCCGACGTCGACCTGTCCGACGGGAAGATCGTGACGGGACCGCTCGCCATGACGCTGATGGCGTGCCCCGGCGAGGCGGCAGGCGCCGACGCCTGGGTGGCGGCCCTGCTGGACGCGCAACCGAACTGGACCCTCGGCGGCGACACGCTCACCCTCACCACGCCCACCGCTTCGGTGACGCTCACGGACGAGAAGGTCGCCCGGCCGGACCGGCCCGTCGTCGGGACCACGTGGACGGTGACCGCGCTGATCAGCCCGGACGCCGTCACCACGACAGCGGCGCTGGAGCGGACCGCACCGCAGTTGCTGATCGCAGCCGACGGTTCGGCGTCCGGTTTCACCGGCTGCAACCGAATGACCGGGACCGCGGACGTGCAGCAGAGTTCGATCACGTTCGGGTCGTGGGCCACCACCCGGATGGCGTGTCCGCCGGACGAGACGGAGGTGGAGCGCGCCGTCCTCGCGGCACTGACCGGGGAGACGGGATACAGCGTCCATTCGGATTCGATGCGCGTGGTCAACGCGGACGGCACCGGGCTGGAACTACGCGCGAGCTAGAGAGCGGTGAGCCAGCGCCCGAGTTCGCGGGCGCTCGCATCGATCCGGGCGGGCCAGTCCAGTGCCGAGTCGTCCGCCGTGTCGCTGACGTGCTTGACGAGCCGGCACCGGGCGCCGGCGCGGGCGCTGGCATACGCGACGGCGAAACCCTCCATGTCGACGAGGTCGGCTCTGCGGGCGAGTTCGTCGCGCACGCCGGCGTCGGACACGAACAGATCTCCGGTCGCGAGCACGGACCCGTCGCCGTCGGGCAGGGCCAGAAGATCGCCCACGTCGTGCCCGAGCGCCCGGATGGCGTCGCCGCTGATGTCGTGATTCAGGACGGTCGACGGCGTGAACAGCCCGCTGTGATGCTCGTGGAGCGCCCCCGCGGTGCCGATGTTGACGACGAGCGGTTTGCCGGTTCGCGGGTAGTCGGCGAGCGCGGACGCCACGGCCACGGCGGCGCTCACCTTGCCGATCCCGGTGATCAGGACCTCGAACTCGGACGGGACGTGCACCGCCTCCGCCTTGGTCGCGCTGACCACCAGAACGTCCGATCTACTCATGCGCGGAACCGTACCCTGCGCCCGTCAGGGGCACTCGCTAGAGTTCTGTCATGGCGAATCTACGTGCGCAGATCCTCGAGGAACTCGGTGCCCGGCCCACCATCGACGCGGCCGGCGAGATCCGCAAACGTGTTCAGTTCCTGAAGGACTACCTGCTGTCGACCCCGGCCAAGGGTTTCGTCCTGGGTATCAGCGGCGGTCAGGACAGCACCCTCACCGGGCGCCTCGCCCAGCTCGCGGCGAGCGAACTGCGCGAGGAGGGCCACGACGCCGAGTTCGTGGCCGTGCGGCTGCCCTACGGCACGCAGGCCGACGAATCCGACGCGCAGATCTCCCTCGACTTCATCAAGCCCGACCGGTCGGTGGTCGTCAACGTCAAGCCCGGCGCGGACGCGACCGCGAAGGAGTCCTCCGATGCCCTGCGCGACATCATCGGCGACGGCGGCGAACTCCGGGACTTCGTCCGCGGCAACATCAAGGCCCGCGAGCGCATGGTGATCCAGTATTCGATCGCCGGTCAGCTCGGGTATCTCGTCGTCGGCACCGACCATGCCGCCGAGGCGATCACCGGTTTCTTCACCAAGTTCGGCGACGGCGGCGTGGACGTCACTCCCCTGACGGGGTTGTCCAAGCGTCAGGGTGCCGCGCTGCTCCGCGAACTCGGCGCACCCGAGAGCACGTGGAAGAAGGTTCCCACCGCCGACCTCGAGGACGACCGTCCCGCGCTTCCCGACGAGGAGGCGCTGGGCCTGACGTACGCGCAGATCGACGACTACCTCGAGGGCAAGGACGTCCCGGACGCCGTGGCCGAGAAGCTCGAGGCGATGTTCCGCAGCACCCGGCACAAGCGCACGGTCCCGGTGACCCCGCTCGACACGTGGTGGCGGTGACCCGGTGGTCCAGGCGCTGGTCGCGGGCGGTACCGGTACTGCAGGCCGGCAGGTGGTCAAGGAGTTCCTCGCCCGCGGTCATTCCGTCCGGGTCCTGACCCGGCACGGCGGGGCGCCCGGTAGCGAGATCGCGCATTTCCACGGCGATCTCGTCACCGGCGACGGCCTCGACGAGGCGCTCGACGGTGTCGACGTCGTGGTGGACACCACCGACGGCAAGACCAAGGGCACCCGGGCGGTGCTGGAGAAGGGCGCCGAGAACCTGCTCGCCACCGCGGACGGCGCGGGCGTCGGACGCGCCGTCCTCCTCTCCATCGTCAACGTCGACCAGGCCGAACTCGCCTATTACCAGGCGAAGCGCACCCAGGAGCGGGTCTACGAGAGTGCCGCGATGGAGACGGCGATCGTGCGGGCAACCCAGTTCCACGACTTCATTCCCATGATCGCGAAGCCGGCGAGCCGGGCGGGGCTGATCCCGGCGTTCTCGAAGACGAGCTTTCAGACCATCGACACGAGGGACGTGGCGACCGCCCTGGTCGACGCCGCCCTGGCCACCGACGCGCCGAAGGGGACGATCACCATCGGCGGCCCGGAGGTGCGCACCGCCCGCGATCTGACGACGGCGTGGAAGAAGGCCACCGGGACGCACGGGTTCGTCGTGAACGTGCCGCTTCCCGGCGCGCTGGGGCAGTTCCTGCGGAACGGATCGAACCTGGTGCCCGACAACCGGTTCGGAACGATCACCTTCGACCGGTGGCTGGCCGAGTCCATCCACTGAACGGCCCGGCGGACAGCGGACTAGCCGCCGGCGAACGGTGGCAACACGTCCACCTGGGCGCCGGCGGTGCGCGTCAGATCGCGGGTCAACTCGGAGTCCACCAGGAAGGCGGAGACCGAGAGCACCTGCTGCATGTCGGGACCGTACTTGGCGAGGAGAAGGTCCTTCACCTGGCCGAGATCCGCGGTGGCCGGGAGGTCGAGGGTCTCCTTCGTGCAGCCCGCTGCGTCGGCGGCGGCCGCGAAGTACCGAACCGAAATGCCTGTCACATCAACCACCGATTGCTCCCATGCTGCGTTGCGGCGGGGCGAAGCCCGCCGCGTTGATCCCGTGGCCTGCCCACTTGTTCCACATCGCGCCGCGCCACAACTGCGCCAGGTCTTCGTCGCCCGCACCCGACCGCAGCACCGACCGCAGATCGACCTCCTGGTCGCTGAACAGGCACGAACGTACCGTTCCCTCGGCGGTGAGGCGGGTGCGGTCGCAGTCGGAGCAGAACGACCGGGTGACGGACGCGATGATTCCGACCGTGCCCGGTCCGCCGTCGACGAGCCACTCCTCGGCGGGCGCCGACGGGTCTTCCCTCCCGTGTTCGGTGAGCGTGAACCGTTCGCCGAGGACGGCCAGTAACCGGTCGGCGGTGACCATGTTGTCGCGTGCCCACTCGTGATCGGCGTCGAGCGGCATCTCCTCGATGAACCGCAGCGTGACGCCCTCGTGCAGGCACCATTCCAGGAGATCGGCCGCTCCGCTGAGCGTTTCGGGCATCAGCACCGCATTGATCTTCATCGGTGCCAGTCCGGCTCGGGCGGCGGCGCGGATACCGGCCATCACCGACGGCAGACGGTCGCGCCTGGTCAGTCTCGCGAAGTGCTCACGATCGACCGAATCGAGGGAGACGTTGACCCGTGTCAGCCCGGCGCGGGCGAGCCCGGCCGCGCGGTGCTCGAGACCGACGGCGTTGGTGGTCATCGCGAGCGGAATCCCCGGCACCCGCTCGGCGCATCCGGCGATCATCCGCTCGAGATCCACCCGCATCAGCGGTTCGCCGCCGGTGAACCGGACCTCGCGGACACCGAGCCGGTGGACGGCGATGTCGACGAGCCTGACGATCTCGTCTGCGGTGAGGAGATTCTGCGCCGGAATGGCGGGCAGGCCCTCCTCGGGCATGCAGTACGTGCAGCGCAGCGAACACTTCTCGGTGATCGACACCCGCAGATCCCGCGCGACGCGGCCGAACCGGTCGACCAGCTGGTCGACGTCCGGTCTGCCGTCGAGCGAGACCGACGACCGGACGGTCGGGATCCCCATCTCCACCGTCGTCATCGAGTCGCCTTTCGCTGCATCTGTCCAGTATGCCGCGCGGGGGTGAGCGTTGTCCGATGCGGTGCGCGTCACTCCGCCGGGAGGTGCCTAGGATTGGTGATCATGGCCGGAGGAATATCGTGACCGCACGCTCTGTGGAGCAGCACGCCCAGCACGTCGCCGAACTCCTCGCGCCGTTGCACGGGCGCCCGCCCGAGGAGATCCCGCTGGGCGAGGCACTCGGGCGCGCCCTGGCCGCCGACGTCCGCTCCCCCGTCGACCTGCCGTTGTTCCGGAATTCGCAGATGGACGGATACGCGGTCGACGCCGCCTCCGTCACGTCCATCCCGGCGGTGCTGCCGGTCCGGGGCGTGATCGCCGCGGGACCGGCAGGCACCACCGTCCACACTCCCGGGACCGCCTACCGGATCATGACCGGTGCGCCGATCCCCGAAGGCGCCGACGCGATCGTCCCGGTCGAGGACACCGAGGCCGCGGACGGACAGGTCCGCATCGAACGCTCGCGCACCGCCGGTGAGTTCGTGCGCGAGCGCGGCAGCGACGTCCGGGAGGGCATGCTCCTGCTGCCCGCGGGCAGTGTGCTCGCCGCCCGGCACATCGCCGTCCTCGCCGCCGTCGGCTTGCAGCGCGTCCCCGTGCGCCCGCGCCCGCGCATCGCCGTGATCACCACGGGAGCCGAACTGGTGGACGCCGGAACGACGCTGCACCCCGGAGAGATCTACGACTCCAACGGAATCGCCCTCGCGTCCAGCGCCAGGGCCAACGGTGCCGAGGTCGTGTCGATCGCGCGCAGCGGCGACGACCCGGCCGAATTCCGGACCCTGCTCGCGGAGGCGACCACCACCGCCGACCTCGTCCTCACGTCCGGCGGGGTGTCGATGGGCGACTTCGAGGTGGTCAAGGAGACGCTCTCACCGCTCGGCGCGCACTTCGGGCACGTCGCGATGCAACCGGGCGGCCCGCAGGGCACCGCCGTCGTCGACGGCACGCCCGTCCTCAACTTTCCGGGGAACCCGGTCAGCACCCTCGTCTCCTTCGAGGTGTTCGCACGTCCCGAGATCCGGCGCGCCGCCGGGCTCCCGCCGACGGAACCCGAGGAACTGCCGCTCGCCGCGGCCGTCACCTCCATTCCCGGCAAGCGGCAGTTCCTCCGGGCGCGCCGCACCGACGCCGGAGTCGAACTCGTCTCCGGCCCCGGCTCCCATCTCGTCGCCGCGATGGCGTGGGCGGACGTCCTCCTCGACGTTCCCGCCGACGTCACCGCGCTCGACGCCGGCCAACTCGTGAAGGTGATCCCCCTATGAGCGACCTGACGCACCTCGACAGCGAGGGCCGCGCGCGCATGGTCGACGTGAGCGCGAAAGCGGACACGACCCGAACCGCGGTGGCCGCCGGGCAATTGGTCACCACCCCCGCGGTGATCGAACTGGTCCGGGCCGACGACCTCCCCAAGGCCGATGTTCTCGCGACGGCCCGGATCGCCGGGATCTCCGGGGCAAAGAAGACGTCCGAGCTGATTCCGCTCTGCCATCAACTCGCGCTGTCGTCGGTGAAGCTGGAGTTCGGGTTCACCGACACTGCGATCACCATCGAGGCCACCGCGAAGACGAAGGGCCCGACCGGCGTCGAGATGGAGGCCCTCACAGCCGTGGCGGTGGCCGGATTGACGTTGCACGACATGGTGAAAGCCGTCGACCCCGCCGCGACACTGGACGGTGTCCGGCTGCTCACCAAGGACGGCGGCAAACGCGGGCACTGGACGCGCGAGCAGCCAAGCACCGGAACGCCCACGGTGACAGCACGATCCGCGGCCGTACTGGTCGCCTCGACCGGCGGGGCCAAGGGCACGCGGGAAGACACGACCGGCCCGGTGATCGCCGCGTGGCTCGAGGAACGTGGCTTCACCACCCGGGGTCCGCTCGTCTACGCGGACGCGGACATCGCGGCCGGACTCGCCGACGCCCTGTCCGGGAGCCCGGCACTGATCATCAGCACCGGCGGCACCGGGGTCTCCCCCACGGACGCGACCCCGGAGGCCACCCGCGCGGTGCTCGACCGCGAACTGCCCGGCGTGGCCGACGCCATCCGGAACCGCGGCACGGAGGTGACCCCGCACGCCTCGCTGAGCCGCGGACTCGCCGGTGTGGCGAACGGCACAGTCGTGGTGAATCTCCCCGGCTCGCCGGGCGGGGTCAAGGACGGATTGTCCGTCCTCGACCCCATCGTCGATCATCTTCTCGCTCAGGTCGCAGGTGGAGGTGCGCACGATGCCTGACATTCTCGCCCAGATCTCGGATCAGCCGCTCGATCCCGCCGTCGTCGACGCCGCCGTGGCCGGGCCCGAACACGGCGCCATCGTCGTGTTCACCGGCGTCGTCCGCAATCACGATGGCGGACAATCGGTCTCAGCACTCGAATACCAGTCGCACCCGGACGCCGAACGCTTCCTCCGCACCGTCTGCGAGGAGGTCGCGGCCTCGTCCGGACTCCCCGTGGCGGCCATCCACCGGGTCGGATCCCTCACCGTCGGCGACCTCGCGGTGGTCGCCGCGGTCGCCGCTCCCCACCGCGCCGAGGCGTTCACCACGTGCGCCGAACTGGTGGAGCGCATCAAGCACGAGGTACCCATCTGGAAGCGGCAGAAATTCGCCGACGGGGCGTCCGAATGGGTCGGTCTGTGACTCCTCGGTCGGACCGGCCGGCCGTCACCAGGTAGACTCGCCATCACTAGATGACCACGACGGTCATCCAGCGTCGTAGAACGCATTCAGTTCGGTCACCCGAATCCTGTTGGATGTGCACCACCGCATCCGCTCTTCTTACGGCGAAGAAGCTTGCCGACCGGCAACGCCGCCAACCTGTGCTCGAGCTCCGACGGAGACCTTCCGTATCGGCCCTCCGGGCACAACCCTGTGCTCGAAAGGCCTGACCACTTGTCTGACACGAATACCCCCGACACGACGTTCGCCGCGCTCGGTGTCCGCGAACCGCTGGTGAAAGCACTCGCCGACAAGGGGATCACCTCCCCGTTCCCCATCCAGGTCGACACCCTCCCCGACACACTGTCGGGACGGGACGTGCTCGGCCGCGGCAAGACGGGCAGCGGCAAGACGCTGGCATTCTCCATTCCGATGGTGTCCCGCCTCGCGGGTGAACTGTCCGGCGGAAAGCGCCGGCCGGGCCGCCCGGTGGGCCTGATCCTCGCCCCCACCCGCGAGCTCGCCACGCAGATCACCGCAACCCTCGAGCCCCTCGCCGCCGCGTACGACCTGCGAGTCACCACGATCTTCGGTGGTGTCTCCCAAAACCGTCAGGTGAGCGCCCTCAAGGCGGGCGTCGACATTGTCGTCGCGTGCCCCGGACGGCTCGAAGACCTGATGAAGCAGAAGTTCGTGAGCCTCGACGCCGTCGAGATCACCGTGCTCGACGAGGCCGATCACATGGCCGACCTCGGCTTCCTGCCCGTCGTCACCCGCATCCTCACTGCGACCCCCCAGCAGGGGCAGCGACTGCTGTTCTCCGCCACCCTGGACAACGGCGTCGACAAGCTCGTGAAGCGGTTCCTGAAGAACGAGGTGCTGCACTCGGTGGACGAGGCGAACTCGCCCGTCGCGGCCATGACGCACCACGTGTTCGACGTGGACGGCGTCGAGGCCAAGCGCAAGCTGGTCGAGCGGCTTGCATCGGGCACCGGACGCCGCATCCTGTTCATGCGCACCAAGCACCAGGCCCGCAAGCTGGCCCGTCAGCTCACCGAGGCGGGAATCCCCTCGGTCGACCTGCACGGCAACCTGTCGCAGGCGGCCCGCGACCGCAACCTCGCCTCGTTCTCCGCCGGTGAGGCCCGCGTGCTGGTGGCCACCGACGTCGCGGCGCGCGGCGTGCACGTCGACGACGTCCAGTTGGTCGTCCACGTCGATCCGCCCGCCGAGCACAAGGCCTACCTGCACCGTTCCGGCCGCACCGCACGCGCGGGCAGCGCAGGCGACGTCGTCACGGTCGTGCTGCCCGAGCAGCGCAAGGACCTGGCCGTCCTCATGCGCAAGGCCGCGATCAAGGTGACCCCGGTCCGCAGCACCGCGGACTCCGCACACGTGCTCGACCTGGTCGGCGACATCGCACCGCACGTCGCGCCGGCCCCCAAGGCGGCACCGGCGTCGAACGGCGGCGGCGGACGCAATCAGCGGCCGGGCGGCGCCCAGGGCGGACGCGGCGGTCAAGCCGGTCAGGGCGGCCGCGCACACGGTCAGGGCGGCGGCGCACGTCGCTCCCGCTCGGGTGGAGCCGGACGCCCCCGCGCAGCCTCCTCCACGGGCGGCGGAACCCGCACGGCGTCCGCCGGCGGTTCACGCCGCCGTCAGGGCTAGAACTTCTCGAGGTGGACGGCGTCGGCCAATGGCCGGCGCCCCCGCCACCCGAAGCGCTCGAGGTCCGGCACCTGCTGGAACTCGGCGACCCTCCCCACGCACAGCCACGCGATGGGACGCACCGGCTCGGGGATGCCCAGCAGTTCGGTGAGATAGGGCTCGTCGTAGAACGACACCCAGCCGACGCCCACGTTCTCGGCGGCCGCGGCGAGCCACAGATTCTGGATCGCGAGCACCGCGGAGAACAGGCCCGTGTCGTCGACCGTGTGCCTGCCGAGGATGTGTTCGCCGCCGCGGCTCCGGTCGTACGTCACGACTACCCCCATTCCGCTCTCGCAGATCCCTTCGATCTTGATGGGGTCGAACGTCTTCTTGCGATCTTCGGGCAGCGACTCCGCGAACCGCCTGCGGGCGCCGGCCACGTGGTCGGCGAACGTGGTCAGCGTGCCGGTGTCGCGTACGACGACGAAATCCCACGGCTGGGTGTTGCCCACGCTGGGCGCGCAGTGCGCGGCGCCCAGGATGCGGTCGAGAACCTCCTCCGCGATCGGCTCCCCGGTGAACTCGGCCCGCACGTCGCGGCGGCGGCGGATCGCGTCGTACACCGACAGCGCCGGCTCGGGATTCGTATCGGGACTACACGCAGACTCGGTCACGCGGTCACGGTATAGCGGTGCACACCCAGCATCGCGCCGGGGTCCGCATCTTCGCCCACCGCCACGACGCAGCCCGCGAGCCGGGTCCGCACGTGCTCGCCCTCGATGTCGGCACCGATGAGCACCAGCTGGGTCGCCCGCTCCTCGCCGGGCTCCCAGCGCGTCGACGTGAATCTGATGTGCGGCCCGACGGTCTGCACCTCGAACTTTCGGGACTGCCCCGGCACCGCGAAATGCACGAATCCCTTGATCCGGTAGATCCCGACCGGTCGCTTCTCGAGGAACTCGACGAGCCGCCGCGGATCGATCGGCTCGTCCGAAGCGAAATCGACTGCCTCGTACGACGAATGCAGGTGGTCGTGGCCTTCGCAGTGGTCGTGCTGATCCAGCAGGAGCTGGTCGAGGGTGAGCTGCTCCCCCGGCGCCGGTTCACGCCCGGGTTCCCGGTCGAACAGCAGGGTGGGCTCGATCCGGCCGTGCGCGGTGGTGAGGACGGGCGCGCGGTCGTTGTAGCCGCGGACCATCGCCTGCACGGCGGCGCGCCGGTCGTCGTCGATGCGGTCCGTCTTGTTGAGGATCACGAGGTCGGCGAGCGTGACGTGCTTGCCGAGGTCCGGGTGCTGCTCGGACATGTCCTCGAACTGCTCGCCGTCGACCATCACGACGAGACCGCCGTACATCACGTGCGGGTTGGTGCTTCCGAGGACGAGACGAATCATGTTGCGCGGCTCGGCAAGCCCGCTCGCCTCGACGATGATCACGTCGATCTGCGACGCGGGATGCGCGAGGCGGTCCAGCATCTCGTCCATGTCACTGACGTCCACGGCGCAGCACATGCAGCCGTTGCTCAGCGACACCATGGAATCGACCTGGCCGGCCACCATCATCGAATCGATGTTCACGGCGCCGAAGTCGTTGACGATGACGCCGACCCGGACGCCGCGGTTGTTGCGCAGCACATGGTTGAGCAGGGTGGTTTTTCCCGAACCGAGGAATCCGGCGACGATGACGACGGGAATCCGCTTCTTCGCCAACGCTGCGACCTCCGTGGGACCTCGACGAGCTACCGGGCGCCCATCCTAACGCCCGGCACCCGGGCGCGCGTCAGCCGACCGCGGCGAGGATCGCCGCGTCCACGTCGGCGGCGGGCGCCATCGGCAGCGTGTGGTGGGTGACTCCGGGGATCGTCGTGACCGTGGCCGACGGGAGCAGCCGCCCGACGTTCTCCGCGACCCTGCCCGCGTCGTGCGCCCGGCTGCCACCCGCCAGCACCACCGTCGTGGGGACGGTCAGGCCCGCCAGCGCGTCGGCTGTCGGACGCGACGGCACGACGAGCGTGGTGCGGCCGAACACGGCCGCCCCGAGCGCGGTGACGCCGAGCCACCGCGGGTCGACTCCGGCACCCGCCGTCTCCCAGCGGATCAGCCTCCGCTGCCGTCTCTCCGTCGGCCGGATGAGCACCGGCGCCGCGTGGAGCAGGTACCGCGCGCTCAGGCCCGCAAAGCAGGACGTCGGGTCGAGCAGCGCCAGACGGTCGACGCGACGGGAATCGTGCAGTGCGTAGGCGAGCGCGATCATCGCACCGTACGAATGGCCGACCACCGCCGGCGCCGTCACCCCGAGGTGGTCGAGCACCGCGTCCAGCCACTCGAACAGGTCCGGGGCGGTGCGCAGCGGTGCACCGTCGTTCGCACTGCGCCCCACATCGCCCATGACGTCCACCGCGAGCACCCGGTGACTGCGGGCGAGCGCCGCGACGTTGGCGACCCACACGGTCGACGTGGCCCCTCCGCCGGGAAGCAGCAGCAGCGGCGCCCCCGACTCCGGTCCGCACACGTTCACCCGGGTGGACCCGAACGGTGTGGGAACGTCGACGGGTGTGACGTCCACCGGCCAGTCGGCCAGCAGCGAGTCGTAGGCGCGGACGAAGTCGCCGACTGCCGTCATCGCATCCTCCTCGAAATATCTCGATAATCGAGATACTAGACAATCGAAGGAAAGGTCGCAGTAGATTGCGGAGCGTGGACCCGGACGAAGGCGCACAGACAGTGCACCGGCTGCGTGCACTCGCAGTGGAGCTGAACCTGCTCGGTGCCGAATTCGCGCAACTGCACGGACTGCACACCACCGATCTCCGCGCCCTGATCTGCATCCTCGACGCCGACCGGGCGGGCCTCGCCGCCACACCCGGATGGCTCGGAGGCCAGCTCGGCATCAACTCCGCCTCGGTCACCGCCCTGCTCGACCGCATGGAGAAGGCAGGCCTGATCCGCCGCGACCGGGACGCCGACGACCGCCGCAGGTGGTTGCTCGCGGTCACACCCCGCGCCGTCGATCTCGGTCAGACGTTCTTCGGGCCGCTCATCCACCGGACGGCCGCCGTCCTCGACGACTTCGACGCGGTCGAAAAAGCCACCATTTCACGGTTTCTCGACGGCGTGAACCGCGCGGTCGCCGTCGAACGCCAGGCCGGCCCTCAGCGCACGGACGGGGCGGAGTCGAGGTCGCGAACCCGGCGCGCGGGCGACCCCGCGTAGAGCCCGTTCGGCTCGCAGTCGCGGGTGACCACGGCGCCCGCCCCCACGACGCACCCTTCGCCCACCGTCACTCCGGGAAGGATGATCGCGCCCGCGCCGATCCAGCACCCGTCGCCGATCACGATCGGACGGTCGACCACGCGCCCGCCCCGGCCGGAGCTCGGACCGATCTCGTGGGTGCTCGTGACGAACTGGACGCGGTGCCCGACGGCGACCTGCCTGCCGAGCGTGATGGGCGCGGTGCCGTCGAACAGGACGCCGCGGTTGACGAAGGTCCCCAGCCCCATCGTGACGTCCTTGCTGCCGAAATAGCAGCCCGAATAGATGCCGGCTCCCCACACTTTCGCTCCCGCGGCCATCAGCAGCAGGACCCGCAACCACACGGGGACGAACGCGGAGGCCTGGACGATGGTGACGAACCGCATCCCGTCACCCTAGCCCCGCGGAGCACGTTCGCGATCGAGGTTTGCTATTAATTAACTATTTCACCGCACGAAACTGCACGGTGCGGCGTACCATGTGGGCGCCATCGAAAAGCACGAGGGGGGAACCGTGAGACAACTGGATAGCGACGGATTCGCTGCGCTGATGGAATCCATTCCCCACGCGATCAGCGTTCACGACCGCGAACGAAACGTCGTGTTCAGCAACCCCGCCTGCGCGGCCCTGATCGGCTACGACGCCGACGAATTCGCGGACCTCGATCACGAGCAACTGTTCCACCCCGACGACGCCGCACTGTGGGGCACCATGCTCGCCCGGGTACTGAGCCAGGAAAGCCCCAGCGCGACAGCACATCTGCGCATCCGGCACCGGGAGGGCCACTGGATCTGGGTGCTCGTCGCGGCGTCCACGTTCACCGCAGGCACCGAGAGACTGGTCGCCCTCGTGCTCCAGGACGAGTCCGACACGATCTGGGGCAACCCCACGGCCGCGAGGCAGCCGATCCGATAACCGTCCGCTCACCGGCCGTCGTCGGAACCGCCGCAGCACGGCGGAGTCCGAACGGTGGCGCCGCATCGCCGGCAGAAATGGGTGCGGTGCCCACCGTTGCTGGACGTCGCACACCCGCACACCTCCCACCCCACCAGGCACGTATTCGCGGCCAGCGGGTGCCCGTTCGGGCAGCACCCCGGCGCGGTCTCGGTTCGGGCGGCCACACGTCGAATCTACCCGGCAGTCGAACAGATGTGCGAATCGCTGCCCGAAGCGTCACATGTAATTGCCGGGCGAACCGTCCTCCTGGCCGTCCTCCCGCTCCACCAGGAACCAACTCCCGGGGGCGTAGATCAGCTCCCGCGCGGCGCGGACGATGACGAGCGCCCCGGACTCGTGGATGCTGTAGCTGTCGTCGTCGCCGAAGTCGGTGACGGCGAACTCCGCCAATTGGTCGAATGAGCGATGCGTCACAGTGAATGTCATGACGCCAGTGTCCCACCGGGACAAGAGGGATGAATGAGGAAAGCCCCCCACCCGCATCGTCTGCGGATGAGAGGCTTCTCTCGAAAGTGGAGCTAAGGGGACTCGAACCCCTGACCCCCACACTGCCAGTGTGGTGCGCTACCAGCTGCGCCATAGCCCCGTATTCGGTTGTTCTCCGCACTCGGAATGACTTCCTCCGTGCTCGAAGAAAGTTACACCATTGCCGACCGGGCCAACAAATCGCCTGGTCAGGGGCGCTTCGTGCCCGTGCGTGGTTAACGAGTCCAGACACTCGTCAACCACGCACGGGCGGCGGAGCCGCCTACAGCTGCGACACCCAGTTCTCGTTGGACAGCGCGTCGATCACGGTGCCGTCCTCGACGACGGCGGGCGTGCCGGTGGCACCGCTCGCGGCGAGGGCCTGACGGCCCGCCTCGGCGTGCGCCCGGGCCTGCTCGACCTTCGCCCCGGTGGTGATGCACTCGGCGGCCGCGTCGGATGCTCCGGCGTCGCGGGCGATCTGCGCGAGTTCCTCGTTGGTGTGATCGGAGCTGCCGTTCTCCTTCGGCTGGTTCGCCGGCGAGAACAACGCCGCATGGAATGCCGAATACGCCACGGCGTCACCGGTTTCGGCGACGCACTCGGACGCGGCGACGGCGCGGGTGGAGTAGTCGCCGGTGGCCGAGAGCCGGTCGAGGAAGTTCAGGACGTGGTAGCGCACGGCCACCTTGCCGTCGTCGATGGACTGCGCGAGTTCCTGACCGTTCTTGTTCTCGAGCTCGGCGCAGTACGGGCACATGGGATCTTCGAACAGGTCGACCGTGGTGGCCGCATCCGGCCGGCCGAGGAGCACGACGCCGTCACCCTGCAACGCCACCTGGACCTCGGAGTTCTGGACCCCGCCGTAACCGTCGTTGCGCGGCTTGCTGCGGTTGCTCTGCCAGATCACACCACCGATGACGAGTACGGCGATGACCAGTACGGCGAGCCCACCGAGAATGTAGGTGGACCGGCTGGATTCCGGCTGCGGGTTGTACTTGTTCTTCGAGCTCACGTGGATGCAGTCCTTCGACGTCGGATCGATTTACCGAATGCTTACTCTGCCACCGTCTGCTGAGGGGTCACTGAGAAAGTGGTGCGGGAGCGGAGCCCCAGCGCGGACGGGGAACGGGGGAACACGATCAGCCACACCGCCAGTGCGAGGAAGCCCACATCCCGGAGGATTTCCTTGGTGTAGTCCCAGCCGTTCACGTCGGCCGCACCGCCGCCGCCGAAGCATCCGCAGTCGATGGACAGCCCGCGCGCCCACACCGAGACGATCACGCCGATGAGGACGAGCAGGAGCACCGCGGACACCGAGGCCGTGGCGCGGACGGCGAGCCCGATCAGCAGGAGCAGACCGAGGGCGATCTCGAAGAACGGCAGCGTGTTGGCGACCGGCCGGACGAGGTCTTCGGGCAGTAGCTGGTACGCCCGGACCGCGATGATCGTCTGGGCGGGGTCGGCGACCTTGAGTGCGCCGGAGACCAGCCAGACGGCAGCGAGTGACAGCCGGGCGAGCAGGGAGACGACCTTGATCCACACCCGGACGAGCGTACCGAAGACGCCGGTCAGACCGCCTCGACCGACACCTTGGGCGCCGGCTTGTTCGGGACCAGCAGCCAGCCGATGGCGGCGAGGAGCATGACCCCTCCGGTGACCCCGAATGCGACCGCGTACGACAGGTGCTGAGCGAGCAGACCCGCGCCGACCGGGCCGAGGACCCCGCCGACGTCGGCGACCATCTGGAACGCGGCCAGCACGGGGCCGCCGCGGGATTTCGCGCCCACGACGTCGGCGACCGCGGCCTGCTGCGCGGGGCTCATCACTCCGGATCCGATGCCCGCGATGCCGGACAGCACCAGGAACACCAGCAGGTTCTCGCTGAGTCCCATTCCGACGGTGCTGGCGCCGCACACCAGCAGTCCGAGCAGGACGAACACCTTCCGGCCGTAGACGTCCGACAACCGCCCGGACACGATGAGGACGAGCGCATTGCCGACGGCGAACACGGTGAGGGCGATACCGGCGAGGGCGGCTTCGCGGTGCAGCGCCTCGACGACGAACAGCGGCACCATCGCCACCCGCACTCCGAAGATCACACCACCGAACGCGAAGTTGGAGCCGAGCGCCGCCCGGTAGACGGGCTGCCCGAGTGCTTCCCGCAGCGTCATGGTGGCACCGGCGGCAGTGGCGTCGGGTGCCGTCAGGTGCGAACCCCGCAGGCTCACGAACACGACAGCGGCCGCGACGACGAGGGCGATCGCGTAAATCACGAACGGAACCCGGAGCCCGAATCCGACGAGCAACCCGCCGACCAGGGGTCCGGAGATCGATCCCATCAGGAAGCTGGTCGCGTAGAGCCCGGACACGCGGCCGCGGCTGTCCACCGGTGCGATGCGGATCACCAGGCCCATCGCCGACACCGTGAACATCGTCGAGCCGATGCCCCCGAGTGCGCGGAAGACGAGCAACTGCCAGTAGTCCCCCGCGACCGCGCAGGCGGCGGTCGAGGCCGCGACGATCAGGAGCCCGGTGATGTAGACGGGCCGCTCCCCCAGCTTCTGCACGAGCCGGCCGCTCACCGGGGCGAAGATCAGACGCATGAACGCGAACGACGAGATCACGACGGTGGCCGCCGTCACGCTCACGTCGAAGCTGCGGGCGAACTGCGGGAGAGCGGGTGCGACGATCCCGAATCCGAGTGCGATGACGAAGCTGGCCGAGACCAGCACCCAGATTTCCGAAGGGAGCCGCGGGCTGCGCCCGGCGGGCAGCCCGGCTGCGCGAGTGTTCATAGTTGAATCCGATGGTAGGTGCCCCCGCTTCCGCGACGGCACCTACCCCGCCGAACACCTACTTCAGGACGTCGGCCACCAGTTCCTTGGCCGCCGCCTGCACCTGCGCGAGATGATCCGGGCCCTGGAACGATTCGGCATAGATCTTGTAGACGTCCTCGGTGCCCGACGGCCGCGCCGCGAACCACGCCGATGCGGTGGTGACCTTCAGCCCGCCGAGGGCCGCCCCGTTGCCCGGGGCGCTCGTCAGCGTCGCGGTGATCGGCTCCCCCGCCAGTTCGGTGGCCGACACCTGTTCGGGCGACAGTTTCGCCAGCACCGCCTTCTGCTCCCGGGTGGCGGGGGCGTCGATGCGGGCGTAGGCGGGGCTGCCGAACTGCTCGGTCAGTTCCCGGTACCGGACCGACGGTGTCTTTCCCGTCACCGCCGTCATCTCCGAGGCCAGCAGGGCCAGGATGATCCCGTCCTTGTCCGTGGTCCACACCCCGCCGTCGTGGCGCAGGAACGACGCACCCGCACTCTCCTCGCCGCCGAAACCGAGCGAACCCTCGAGCAGCCCGGGGACGAACCACTTGAAACCCACCGGGACCTCGAGGAGTTCACGGCCGAGGCTTCCGACCACCCGGTCGATCATCGACGAACTGACCAGCGTCTTGCCCACCTTCACACCCGAGCTCCACCCTTGTCGGTGCGAGAACAGGTAGTCGATGGCGACCGCGAGGTAGTGGTTGGGATTCATCAGTCCCGCATCGGGAGTGACGATTCCGTGCCGGTCCGCATCGGCGTCGTTGCCGGTGGAGATGTCGAACCGGTCCCGGGCTCCGATCAGCGAGGCCATGGCGTTCGGCGACGAGCAGTCCATGCGGATCTTGCCGTCGGTGTCGAGGGTCATGAACCGCCACGTGGCGTCGACGAGCGGGTTGACGACCTCGAGGTCGAGGCGGTGGATGTCGGCGATCGCACCCCAGTAGTCGACGCTCGCGCCGCCCAGCGGGTCGGCGCCGATCCGCACCCCGGCGCTGCGGATGGCGTCGAGGTCGAGAACGCTCGGTAGGTCGTCGATGTAGAAGCGGAGGAAGTCGTACCGCTCGGCCCGCGCGATCGCCCGGGCCGCCGGGATCCGCCGCACGCCCGAGAGGTCCCGCCGAAGTAGCTCGTTCGCCCGGTCGGCGATGATCGTCGTCGCCTCGGAGCCGGCGGGGCCACCGTGCGGCGGGTTGTATTTGAAGCCGCCGTCGCGGGGCGGGTTGTGCGACGGCGTCACGACGATGCCGTCGGCCTTCGACTCCGGGCCGCTGCGGTTGTAGCGGAGAATCGCGTGGCTGACCGCGGGAGTCGGCGTGTAGCGGTCCCGCGAATCGATCAGCACCGTCACGTCGTTCGCGGCCAGCACCTCGAGCGCCGACGTCCACGCCGGCTCGGACAGGGCGTGGGTGTCGCGCCCGAGAAACAGAGGTCCGTCGATGCCCTGGGACGCCCGGTACTCGACGATGGCCTGAGTGGTGGCGAGGATGTGCGCCTCGTTGAACGCGGTGTCCAGGCTCGACCCCCGGTGGCCGGACGTCCCGAACAGCACCTGCTGCACAGGGTTCTCGGGGTCGGGCACGCCGCTGTAGTACGCGGTCACCAGGTGCGCGATGTCTACGAGATCCTCCGGCAGTGCCACCTGACCCGCCCTGTCGTGCGCCACGAGACCTCCTGGAAACGTTTCGGGATCGAACTCGGCTCCAACCCATCCTGCACCCTCGCGCCGGAGTCTGCCCTCAAGACGTCAATCGGAATCCCAGCCAGGCGACGGCCAGACCGGCCGTCACACTCGCGATCGTGTAGACGACGGACGTGAGCGCCAGCCGGATCCGCAGCAGTCCCACCGATTCCACCGCGAACGTCGAGTACGTGGTCAGTCCCCCGCAGAAGCCCGTGCCCAGCAACGCGAACGCCTGCGCGGACATCGACGCCCCCGACAGCAGTCCGAGGATCAGGCACCCGGCGACGTTCACGAGGAAGGTGGCGACCGGGAAACTGCGGTACGAGTCGACGTACCGGCCGGCGAGGTACCGCGTCGTCGCACCGAGCGCGCCGCCGACCGCGACGAGGAGGACGATCATGTCGCCGCCTTCCGCCCCAGCCGGTGGCGGTGACCGACGAGCATCCCCAGCCGCGCCGCGAGCAGGGCGGGGATCAGGGTGGCCACGACGTAGAGGCTCGCGGTCACCACGTCCTCCCGCACCGCGTCGACGGCGAAGGTCGAGAACGTGGTGAAACCGCCGAGGACGCCGACTCCCAGGAACAGCCGCCACAACCGGTCCGGTCCCACCGTCTCGGCGAGGTAGCCGAGCAGCAGCGACCCGATCACGTTGATCAGCAGGACGGTCCAGATGCCCGGCCACAGTTCGGACAGGAGGAATCTCGCGGACGCACCGAGCGCACCGCCCAGGGCGACCACGGCCACCGGTTTCGTCAGGGACACGGCACACATCGTGTCACGGCGGCCCGCCAGGATGGTCGAACTCCGGTGCGCACAAAAAGGTCCGGGCCGGACACCTGGTGGTGTCCGGCCCGGACCTTGGTGGAGCTGCCGGGAATTGAACCCGGGTCCTCCGCAGCAAAGCTAGGGCTTCTCCGTGTGCAGTTTGCTATGTCTCTACTTGGATCTCCCAGTCTCGCAAACAAGCCAGGATGACGATCCCAGTCGCTGTTGGTTGTCCCATTCGACTCCGCGACCGAGTCGAACGGTAAAGCCCTCTAGCTGATGCCAGTACCCGGACCGAGGGCGAACCCGGACTGACAGACACGCAGTCGCTACTTAGGCAGCGAGTGCGTAGTCGCGCTGATTGGAATCGGCGCTTATATGTTTGCAGCGACGCTTACGGTGGTCTCTTGCCTGCACCGACACGCTTCCCCTACCTCAACGTACGCAGTCGAAACCGTTCAGCCCCGTACGTGCCCCACGAGTCTCGCGGGGCCACCTAGTGTAACGCGAACCCCGCCCGGTTTCATCCCGGTTTCCTCTGGGAGTGTCGACGGGCGTGTTTCAGCTGGCCACGGCGATCATTCCGACGGCCGCGAGGGCGAGGAGCATCCCCG
Organism: Rhodococcus koreensis; assembly: GCF_900105905.1. Classification (GTDB taxonomy): domain Bacteria; phylum Actinomycetota; class Actinomycetes; order Mycobacteriales; family Mycobacteriaceae; genus Rhodococcus_F; species Rhodococcus_F koreensis. Next base: position 1,617,239 of record NZ_FNSV01000005.1, read on the forward strand.
CCTGCTGCATTCTGCTCACCCGTTCACCGAGCATCACCATCGCCAGCAGCACGGTGGCCGCGGGGTACAGCGACCCGATCACGCTGACGAGCGACAGCAGGCCACCCTGGAACGCGTACATCATCGCCGCGTTGGCCAGGACGTCGAGGAAACTCACGTACACGGCGAGTTTGAGGGGTTCGCCGTGGGGTGGCACGAAGTGGCCGGCGGCCAGGGCGACGAGCCACACCACCGCGGTCGCCGCGGCGCGGGACACGGCGAGCGCCCACATTCCGCCCTCCTCGCCGATCTGGTGCAGCGAGACGAAGGACAGCGCGAACGCGATGCCGGATCCGACGGTGAGCAGCGCCACTGTGCGGGTGAAGCGCAGCACCCTGCCGCCTGCCACCTCGCCCGCGGTCTCGTCGGGCGATTCCCGGCTGACGAGGACGACGGCGACGAGGGCCACCGCGATCCCGATGTACGCGACGGGCCCGGGCCGCTCGCCGAACGCGAGCCCGATCAACACCGGAATACCGGCGACCAGCACGGCCGTCAGCGGCGACACCACCGACATCGGTCCCGATGCCAACGCGAGATAGAACCACCAGACCGCCACGCCGCCTGCCACTCCCGCCACCGCGCCCCACACGAGGGAGGACGAGGTGAGGGTGCCGCCGGCGAACGGGGCGATCAGGAGCACGATCAGCAGGGACAGCGGGTACGACACGATGACGACGCGCAGCGCCGCCACCCTGCGGGACGCGACTCCGCCGACGAAATCGCTCACGCCGTAGCCGATCGCGGCCACGAGCGCGAGCAGGATGGACGTCAGCGCATGCCCTTGACTCGGCGTCCGAGTTCGCGGGTCACCTCACGCTCGGCGGTCCGCCTGGCCAGGTCCTGGCGCTTGTCGTAGTCCTGCTTGCCCTTGGCGAGCGCGAGCTCCACCTTGACCTTGCCGTCGGAGAAGTACATCGACAGGGGAACCAGAGTCTGGTTGCCCTCGCGGGTCTTGCCGACGAGGTGCTCGATCTCCCGCTTGTGCAGCAGCAGCTTCCGGGTGCGGCGCGGCGAGTGGTTGGTCCACGTGCCCTGCGTGTACTCGGGGATGTGCAGGGAGCGCAGCCACACCTCCCCGTCGTCGACTGTGGCGAACGCGTCGACCAGCGACGCCTTGCCCTCGCGCAGACTCTTCACCTCGGTACCGACGAGGGCGATCCCCGCCTCGTAGACGTCGAGAATGGTGTAGTTGTGACGCGCCTTGCGGTTGGTCGCAATGACCTTGCGGCCCTTTTCCTTCACGTTCCGGGCCTTTCAGTCCGCGATGTCCGAGGTGAACAGTTCGTACCCTCCAGCATAGGAGAAGGGGCAAACCGATTATTCGCGGACGTACAAGCGCAGGGTCACGTATGCGGTGACCGCCGCCATTCCGACGCCCACCAGCACCAGCACCGGCGACACGAACAGCACGTCGCTGTTGGAGATCCGGGCCACGATGTTGGCCTCGTACACGTCCGCGAGCACGTCGTCGATGAACATGTTCTTCGCGGTGAACAGGCCGACGATGGCCAGGACGGCGCCGACCAGCGCGGCGACCACCGCCTCGAGTAGGAACGGCAACTGTGTGTACCAGCGGGTGGCACCGACCAACCGCATGATGCCGACCTCGGTGCGACGGGTGAAGGCCGCGATCTGAACCATGTTCGCGATCAGGAGAATTGCCGCCACGGCCTGCACGATCGCGATCGCGAACGCGGCGTTGCGCACCCCGTTGAGGACGCTGAAGAGCCGCTCGACCAGTTCGCGCTGGTTGAGGACGCTCTCGACGCCCGGGCGGGTACCGAAGTTCTCGTTGATGACACCGAACCGCTCCGGGTCGCTGAGCTTGACCTTGAACGAGGCGGGGAAGCTGTCGGGGCTGACGAGCGCGGCGAGTTCGGGCTGATCCTTGAACACCCGCTCGGTCGCGTCCTTCACCGCGTCGTCCCGGTTGAGGTACTCCACCGACACCACCGACGGCGTGTCCTCCAGTTCCGTGCGCAGCGACTTGCAGATCTCCCCCTCGCAGCCCGGGTCCGACGTGGAGATGTCGTCGGTGAGGAAGATCTGTACCTCGACGCGGTCCAGGAAGATCTGCTGGGTCTTGCCGGCCATCTGCACCACCAGCAACCCGCTCCCGAACAGGCCGAGGGAGATCGCGGTGGTGAGGATCATCGCGATGGTCATGGTGACGTTGCGGCGGAGTCCGGTCAGGACCTCACTGAAAATGAAACTGGCACGCATCGGGGAATCAGAGTCCTTCGTAGGAGACTTGGGGACAGTACTGAAGCTTGGAGTGCAGGGAGGGCGGCTAACGCCCCACGCCGTACACACCCCGAGCCTCGTCGCGCACCACTCTGCCGAGGTCCAGTTCCACCACGCGACGACGCATCGAGTCGACGATGTGGTGGTCGTGGGTCGCCATCACCACCGTCGTTCCGGTGCGGTTGATCCGTTCGAGCAGCAGCATGATGTCCTGGCTGGTCTCCGGGTCGAGGTTGCCGGTGGGCTCGTCGCACAGCAGCACCAGCGGCCGGTTCACGAACGCCCGCGCGATGGCGACGCGCTGCTGCTCACCACCGGACAGTTCGGTGGGGAGCCGGTCGGCCTTCCCGGACAGCCCCACCATCTCGAGCACCTCGGGGACGGTCCGGGAGATCATCGCGCGCGGCTTCCCGATCACCTCGAGCGCGAACGCGACGTTCTCGGACACGGTCTTCTTCTGCAGGAGCCGGAAGTCCTGGAAGACGACGCCCATGCTCTGCCGCAGCTTCGGCACACGCCGGGCGGACAGCTTGTTGACGTGGAAATCCGCGATGTGAATGTCACCCGACGTCGGCGACTCCTCCTTGAGGAGCAGGCGCATGAACGTCGACTTTCCCGAGCCCGACGGGCCGATCAGGAAGACGAACTCGCCCTTGTCCACCTCGACGCTCACCTTGTCCAGGGCGGGCCTCGTGGAGGTCTTGTACGACTTCGACACATTCTCGACGCTGATCACGAGGAGCCAGTCTAGACGTTATCGAACAGTGACCAAATGGAGCGACGCGCGCGTCATCGCCCCGTCTGCGGTGTCGCCGACGTCGTCGGGACGGAAGACGTGGTCGGCGGCGTGGTGGTCTGCAGAGGCGGGAACGGATTGGGAATCCCGAACGGCAGCGTCGGCGTCGACGTCACCTGACTGGTCCCGGTGGGCGCCGTCTGCTCCGGCGTCGGCTCGGGTGTCGACTCGGTGGTCGTGGCGGTCTCCGTCGTCGACTCGATCGTCGTCTCGAACTCCGACGTCGGCGGCGTGGTCTCCTGGATCGGCGCCTCCCGGGTGGGGACGACAGCCGGAGCGACCGGTCCCTGAACCACCTCTTCGGCGGGATTGAGGTACGTGTACAGCGTGTACAGCACCACCCACAGGATGCACAGCACCAGCGTCGACGTCCGCACCCGGCCGCCGAGGATCTTGGCGGGAAGGAACGAGGAGTGCAGAATCCGGTCCAGTCCGCGCCGGGGTTCGTCGGTCATCCCTCGCCCTCCGCTGCCCGGACCGTCTGAAGGTCCGGTTCGACGGTGATCCCCTGCCGTCGCATCGCGGTGGCGATGCGCACGCGCAGTGCGCGACCGACCTGGAACTGCTTACCCGGGAGGGTCCGCGCCACGACGCGGACGCTGACCTCGTCGACCGTCAGACTCTCCACTCCCATCACCGTCGGCTCGTCGAGCAGTAGTTTCTTCAGTCCGCGATCCGCGAAGGCCTCGACGCCGACCTGGTGGAGCACCTCGTTGACGCGGTTGATGTCCGACGTGGCCGGAACGGGAACGTCGATCACGGCGCGCGCCCAGTCCTTGGACAGGTTGATCGCCTTCACGATCTGGCCGTTGGGCACGGTGATGACCTCACCGTCCGAGTTCCGCATCCGGGTGACCCGGAGGGTGACGTCCTCGATCACGCCCTCGGCGTCCTCCGACGACCCCGTCACCGCGAGCTGCACGGTGTCACCGAATCCGTACTGGCGTTCGGTGATGATGAAGAAGCCGGCGAGGATGTCCTGCACGACGCGCTGCGCGCCGAAACCGAGCGCCGCACCGAGCACGGTGGCCGGGGCCACCAGGCTGCCGATCGGCAGGCTCAGCTGGTCGAGGACCTTCATCGTCGCGATCACGTAGATGATGGTGATGATCACCCAGGTGATCACCTGCGCCACCGAGTGGCGGTGCTTGGTCGCCTCGGACCGCACGAGGGCGTCGCCCTGCATGTAGTTGCTGTCGATCCGGTCGGTCACCTTGCCGCCGCCCCAACTGACGAACCGCGCCATCAGGATCGCTCCGAGGACGGTGAGGGACACCGCCAGCCCCGTCGACGAGAGCCAGTCGAGGAGGTTCTGGGTGGGAGCGAACACTGCCGCCGCCGGTTCTATGGAGATCAGGACGCCTGACTCTCGCGCATCCGCCACCGGATGCCGGATTCGAGGAAGCCGTCGATGTCACCGTCGAGCACCGCCGACGGGTTGTTGACCTCGTACTCGGTGCGCAGATCCTTGACCATCTGGTACGGGTGCAGCACGTACGACCGCATCTGGTTGCCCCAGGAACTGCCGCCGTCGCCCTTGAGCGCGTCCATTTCGGCGCGCTCCTCCTTGCGCTTGACCTCGAGCAGCTTGGCCTGGAGGACGCGCATCGCCGACACCTTGTTCTGCAGCTGCGACTTCTCGTTCTGACACGTCACGACGATGCCGGTCGGGATGTGCGTCAACCGGACCGCGGAGTCGGTGGTGTTGACCGACTGCCCGCCGGGGCCCGAGGAGCGGTACACGTCGACGCGGACGTCGTTCTCGTTGACGTCGATGTGGTCGGTGGTCTCGACCACGGGCAGGACCTCAACCTCGGCGAACGACGTCTGGCGGCGGCCCTGGTTGTCGAACGGGCTGATCCGGACCAGCCGGTGCGTGCCCATCTCGACGGAGAGGGTTCCGTAGCTGTACGGCGCCTTGACCGCGAACGTCGCGCTCTTGATGCCGGCCTCTTCCGCGTAGGACGTGTCGTAGACCTCGACGCCGTAACCGTGTTTCTCGGCCCAGCGGATGTACATGCGCATCAGCATCTCGGCCCAGTCGGCGGCGTCGACGCCACCGGCGCCGGAGCGGATGTTGACCAGCGCGTCACGCTCGTCGTATTCGCCCGAGAGCATCGTCTTGACTTCCATCGCCGCGATGTCCTCGCGCAGGCTGTGCCGCTCGGCGTCGGCGTCCGCGATGGCCTCCGCGCCCTCGTCCTCGGCGAGTTCGTAGAGCACCGGCATGTCGTCGAGCCGCGAGCGCAGTTCCTCGACGCGGCGCAGTTCGGCCTGGGAGTGCGACAGCTGGCTGGTGACCTGCTGGGCGTGCTCCTGGTCGTTCCACAGCTCCGGATCGGCAGCCTGGTGTTCGAGCTCGTCGATACGGCGGCGCAACTCCTCCACGTCCAGCACCGATTCGACGGTGCGGAGGGTGGTGTCGAGCTCGCTCAGGTCTGCGGATACGTCGGGATGCACGGTTCCCAAGGTTACCGGGTGCGGACAGGTGCCCTGTCACCCCTTCGTTCCGGCCGAAGTCACCCCTTCCGATCACGTGGCGCGAAAGCCTTGCGGACCCCGGAAGTGCCTTGTTGCATGCACGGGTACGCACTTGTTTGTGCCGCCATCCCGGACGGAGTCGACGATGACCGTGACCGACCAGTACCTGAAGAACAACGAGGAGTACGCCGCCGGATTCACCGGGCCGCTGCCCCTGCCCCCGAGCAAGCACGTCGCGGTCCTCGCGTGCATGGACGCACGTCTGGACGTCTACCGGATCCTCGGTCTCCAGGAGGGTGAGGCGCACGTCGTCCGCAACGCAGGCGGGGTGGTGACGGACGACGAGATCCGCTCGCTCGCGATCAGCCAGCGACTGCTCGGCACCACCGAGATCATCCTCATCCACCACACGGACTGCGGGATGCTCACGTTCACCGACGACGACTTCAAGAAGTCCATTCAGGACGAGGTCGGGATCAAACCGGCCTGGTCAGCCGAGGCGTTCTCCGACCTCGACGAGGACGTCCGGCAGTCGCTGCGCCGCATCCAGGCCAGTCCCTTCGTCACGGCGACCACCTCTCTCCGCGGGTTCGTCTTCGACGTCGCCACCGGCAAGCTCGCCGAAGTGAAGATCGACTGAGGTCCGCGCGGGCGCGGTACGACCGCGCGGTACGAGTAATCTGTGCGACCGTGACCGACCTCGACGCCGACCTGCAGCTCGCCCTCCGAATCGCCGACGAGGCGGATGCGATCACGAGGGCCCGCTTCGGGGCACTCGACCTGTCGGTGGACGACAAACCCGACCTCACCCCGGTCACGGACGCGGACCTGGCGGTGGAACGGGCGGTCCGGGCGACGCTGGAATCCGAGCGGCCCGCCGACGCCGTCCTCGGTGAGGAGTTCGGCGGCGACGCGCAGTTCTCGGGTCGACAGTGGGTGGTCGACCCGATCGACGGCACCAAGAACTTCGTGCGGGGCGTCCCCATCTGGGCCACGCTGATCGCGCTGCTCGAGGACGGCGTTCCCACCGTCGGCGTCGTGAGCGCCCCGGCACTCGCGCGCCGCTGGTGGGCGGCATCGGGTCGCGGCGCCTGGTCGACGTTCGACGGCTCCGAGCCCACTCGGATCGCCGTCTCGGCCGTCGACCGTCTCGGTTCGGCCAGCCTCACGTTCTCGAGCCTGTCCGGATGGAAGGAACTCGGCATCCGCGCGCAGTTCCTCTCCCTCACCGACGACGTGTGGCGGGTCCGCGGATTCGGTGACTTCTTCTCCTACTGTCTGCTCGCCGAGGGCGCCGTCGACATCGCCGCCGAGCCCGAGGTGTCGTTGTGGGACCTCGCGCCCCTCGACGTCCTGGTGCGCGAGGCCGGCGGCCGGTTCACCAATCTCGCCGGCGCCGACGGCCCGCACGGCGGCAGTGCGCTGGCCACCAACACTCTGCTGCACGACGAGGCGCTGTCCCGACTGCGCTGATGCAGTAATACAGGCAGCAGTCCTGACAAGGCCTCCGCCCTCCTCGGCTCCCGAGGAGGGCGGATTTCGTATGTCCGCTGTCTGCACCCCCCGCCCCCGAGAATCGGGCTCGAACCCGACGCGGTGGGGAGCTCGTGGGCACCGGAACTTACTCGATAGTAGACACCCACCTTACTGCTAAGTAAGATAGTTGGTGTCCACGCCCGAACACCGAGAAACAGCTGGTGATCATGAGCAAGCAAGACACTGTTGCCCCCAACGGCAGAGCGAAGCGGAACCCCCGTGACACGTCCGCCGTCGGACTGAATCCCGTCAAGCGCGACGCCATGGGTGCCGCGATGCGCGTGCTGACCAAGATCACCGGATCCGATCTGGCCGAGAAGTACAACCTGCGCCAGACGATCGACCGGGTGACCTACGAAGGCACGAAGACCGGTTTCAAGACGCTCGGCGCCGCGACCCGCGGGTTCCAGAAGGTGTCCGGCGGCGGCGCACCGAAACGCCTGCCCGACAACCCGACCGCCAAGGCCGGCTACTTCGACCTGACCCCGAGCGACGAGCAGCAGATGATCGTCGAGACCGTGCGCGAGTTCGCCGCCGAGATCCTGCGGCCCGCAGGCCACGATGCCGACGCTGCCGCCGCCGCACCGGCGGATCTCGTGAAGCGCGCCGCCGAACTCGGCATCACCCTGATCAACGTTCCCGAGGAACTCGACGGGGCCGCCAGCGAGCGCGGGGCCGTCACCAACTCCCTCGTCGCCGAGGCTCTCGCCCACGGCGACATGGGGCTCGCGCTGCCGATTCTCGCGCCGAGTGGCGTCGCGGTCGCCCTCACCCAGTGGGGCACCGACTCCCAGCAGAAGACCTACCTACCCTCGTTCACGGGCGAGCAGGTTCCGAACGCGGCCGTGGTCGTCAACGAGCCCCGCGCACTGTTCGATCCATTCGCGTTGCAGACCAAGGCAGTCCGCTCCCCCAGCGGCTACAGGCTCAACGGCGTCAAGAGCCTCGTTCCCGCCGCGGCCTCGTCGGAACTGTTCATCGTGGCGGCCGAACTCGACGGCAAGCCCTCCTTCTTCATCGTCGAGGCCGACACCAAGGGACTCGTCGTGGAGTCGGACCCGAGCATGGGCCTGCGCGCCGCGGGGCTCGGCCGGCTCAACCTCACCGATGTCGCCGTGCCCGAGTCGGGTCTGCTCGGCGCCGCCGACGCCGACGCGCGGAAGGCCGAATACGCCGACGCCATCCGGCTGGCCCGCCTCGGCTGGGCGTCGCTCGCGGTCGGCACCGGACAGGCCGTTCTCGACTACGTGATCCCCTACGTCAACGAGCGGGTCGCGTTCGGTGAGCCGATCAGCAACCGTCAGGCGGTCGCGTTCATGGTTGCGAACATCGGCATCGAACTCGACGGCCTGCGCCTGGTCACGTTGCGCGGCGCCTCCCGCGCCGAGCAGGGGCTCTCGTTCGCCCGCGAATCGGCCCTCGCCCGAAAGCTGGCGTCCGAGAAGGGCATGCAGATCGGTCTCGACGGCGTCCAGCTGCTCGGTGGCCACGGTTACACCAAGGAACATCCCGTGGAGCGCTGGTACCGCGATCTGCGCGCCATCGGCGTCGCCGAGGGCATCGTCCTGATCTGAGCGGCCGGATTCGAACTAAGGAAACAGTCATGATCAACCTCGAACTTCCCAAGAAGCTCAAAGCCTCCGCGAACCAGGCGCACCAGGTTGCGGCAGAAATCTTCCGGCCGATCTCCCGCAAGTACGATCTCGTGGAGCACGCCTACCCCAAGGAACTCGACACCATGGCCGCCATGGTGGAGGGCCTCAACGACTCCGGTAAGGGGGCGGCGGGAGCCGCCCTCGGACGCGGCGACGAACCGAAGGTCATCGGGAACGTCAACGGCGGCAACATGTCCTCGCTGATGAATGTCATCGAAACCTGCTGGGGCGACGTGGGCCTCACACTGGCGATCCCGTACCAGGGTCTCGGCAACTCGGCGATCGCGGCGGTCGCCACCGACGAGCAGCTCGAGCGTTTCGGCAAGGTGTGGGCGTCGATGGCGATCACCGAACCCGGTTTCGGTTCCGACTCCGCCGCCGTCACCACCACCGCGGTCCTCGACGGCGACGAATACGTCCTCAACGGTGAGAAGATCTTCGTCACCGCCGGCGAGCGGTCCACCCACATCGTCGTGTGGGCCACCGTCGACAAGACCAAGGGCCGCGCCGCGATCAAGTCGTTCGTCGTCCCGCGCGACGCCCCGGGCCTGAGCGTCGCCCGCCTCGAGCACAAGCTGGGCGTCAAGGCGTCGGACACCGCAGTGCTGCTGCTGCAGGACTGCCGGATCCCGAAGGACAACCTGCTCGGCACGCCGGAGGTCAACGTCGAGAAGGGCTTTGCCGGCGTCATGCAGACGTTCGACAACACCCGCCCGATCGTCGCCGGCATGGCCGTCGGCCTGGGCCGCGCCGCGCTCGAGGAACTGCGCAGCATCCTCTCCGACGCCGGTGTGGAGATCTCGTACGACACCCCCGCATACAACCAGCACGCGGCCGCCGCCGAGTTCCTGCAACTCGAGGCCGACTGGGAAGCCGCCTACCTGCTCGCCCTGCGGGCAACGTGGATGGCGGACAACAAGAAGCCGAACTCACTCGAGGCGTCGATGTCGAAGGCGAAGGCCGGCCGCACCGGAACCGCCATCTCCCTCAAGGCCGTCGAACTCGCAGGCACATGGGGATACTCGGAGCGACCGCTGCTCGAGAAATGGGCACGCGACTCGAAGATCCTCGACATCTTCGAGGGCACGCAGCAGATCCAGCAGCTGATCGTGGCCCGCCGTCTACTCGGGAAGTCGTCGGCAGAGCTGAAGTAGCACCCGCGCACGGCTCATGCCGTCCGGGAACGGGATTCACGCGAGATCGCGCCACCGGACGAGAACCTCGTGCACCGCTTCGGCGCCCTGCAGAGGGTTCGGTGGCGCGGGCAGGTCCGCGGGATACAGCAGGAACGGCGTGTTCTGGGGTCCACCGAGCCCGCCGTGCGATCCGACCTGGTCTTCGAACGCGGCGACCTCCAGGGTGTCCGGCCAGTACCGCCCGCCCACCATCAGGTCGGCGACGTTGTCGAACGTGTCCGTGCGGCGGACCCGGTCGAGGGCGCCGGGCCCGAAATCGGCGAGCGGATCGACGCCGTCGACCTCACCGGTGGCGACGTCGGCGCTGCCGGCAGATCCGAGCACGACCGAGCCGTCGTCGTCGCGGGCCACGAGCACGAACCCGATACCGGGATGTGTGACGAGCGCCGGAATCAGGTCCGGGTAACGGGCGTCGATCCATTCGCGGGTGGCGCGGCCCGGCACCTGCGGGAAGCTGACCAGCCCGAGATTGCCCGACGCGAGTACCACCGGATTCTCGCCCGGGGTGACGACGTCGGGAGTCGCTTCCGACCGGAGGCTGGCCTCGGCATAGCCGAGGCCCTCGGCGCCGCGCCCTCGGCTGCCGAGCGTGACGGAGTCGCCCTCACGGCGACCCGGGGCGTGGCAGGCGTCGAGCACGACGTCCTCGAGGCCCTTGCCGTAGCGGTCGCGGAACGTGGAACCCTGACTCTGCCCGTGATCCGACAGCACGACGATGCGGTAGGGCCTGCCCGCCTGGGCGGCGACGGCGGCGATCATCCCGATCTCGTCGTCGAGTGTGCGCAGGACCTTACGCGTCTCGGGGCGTTCGACACCGGAATGGTGGGCGACCTCGTCGTACCCGACCAGGTCGACGTACACGGGGCTGCGGCCCGCGATGAGATCACCGACGACCGCGGCGACGACGACGTCCGTCTCGACGACCGTCGTGAACGCACGGACCAGCGGATACAGCCCACCCCGCCGGACGCGCGGGGTGACGTCGGCGCGGCGTTGCCGGTACGCCTGCACGTTCTCCCGCAGCACCTCGGCGACGAGCCGAACCGCGGTGCGCACGGCGCTCGCCGGGTCGACGAAGTAGTCGGCGTATCCGGTTGCCCTGCCCCCCATCCGGGCGCCTCGCATACGGCTGACCACGAGGACGTTGTCGTCGGCGCCGCCGGTGACCAGGTTGCCGCGGCTGGCGCCCCCGGTGAGGAGACCGGGCCGGTGCGCGCGCTCGAGTTCGCGGGCGGCGTTGTCGGCGGGATTGCTGAAGACGGCGACGGTGCCGCGGGGCTTGTCGTACCACCGGAACGCGGGCACGTTGTGGTTGTCACCGTGCAGGATCCCGAGCTGGCTCGCACCGGTCTGACTGCTCCAGTCCGTGTGCCAGGACGTCAGGACGTGGGAGCCCCGGTGCACGAGCCCGGCGAGGTGCGGCGTGACGCCGTCGCGGATCGCGCGTTGCAGCACCGCGTGGCCGAGGCCGTCGATCTGGATGCAGAGCAGTCCGGGTTCCCCCGCCGCCGCGTCCGCACCGCCGCGACGTCGTAGCCGGGACCGGTTGCGGCGCACCAGCATCAAACGGTACGTGTCGTCGCGCCTGGCCGCGATGGCTCCGGCGACACCGGAACCGACGACGGACATCACCAGGGCCAGCACCAGCACGTCGGCGACCCGTTCCGTGGTGGCGACCGGTACGACCCGCACGGCGAGCACCATGATCAGCCAGTTCCCGGCGAACACGCCCAGGAACAGCAGCGCCGGACCGACCCACAGCATCGCGCGCACGAGCAACGGCCACAGGGTGACCGACAGCAGTCCGTACACGAGGGCGAGGAACAATGCTGCCGGGATGGTGTCGAAGGGGCCGCCCGCAGGTGTCGGACGCAGCCGGACCCCCGGCAGGATCAGGTCGGTCAGGACCAGTGCGACGGCGGAGACGAGCCACAGCACGAGAAATTCGGTGACCGTCCTGGCCGCCGAGCCCAGAGAGCGCATCGCAGACCTCCCTTTTGGGGGATCGTAAGGTCTGACAGGGAGTGGCGCGGCGGAACTCATCGCAGCAGCGTCACCGCGACGAGCGAACGGGACCGCCATGACCGAGAACGCAAGGGTGCTCATCCGGTGGCGGGGGCATGCGACGGTCGAGATCACGGACAGCGGGACGACGATCCTGACGGACCCGGTGCTGACGGCACGGGTGGCGCACCTGCGGCGTCGCCGCGGCCCAGACCCGATGGCCGACCCGGTGCGGCCGGACGCCGTGTTGCTGTCCCATCTGCACGCCGACCACACCCACCTGCCCTCGCTCGCCCTGATCGGGAACGACATTCCGATCGTCGTTCCCCGCGGCGCGGTGGACGCGTTTGCGGGACTGCGGGTGTTCGGCGACCGGCTGATCGAGATGTCGCCCGGGCAGGACGTGCGACTCGGTTCGGTGACGGTGCGCGCGGTGCCGGCCGTGCACGACGGCAGACGGTGGCGCCGTGGCCCACAGCGGGCGCAGGCGCTGGGGTACGTCGTCGACGGCGCGGCGTCCACGTATTTCGCCGGTGACACCGCCCTCGATCCCGCGATGGCGGAGTGGGTTCCGCGCTGCGACGTCGCGCTGCTGCCGGTCGGAGGGTGGGGGCCGAATCTCGGACCGGGACACATGGATCCGGAATCGGCCGCCGCCGCGGCGAGGTCCGTGGCCGCCGTGGTGTCGATCCCGATCCACTTCGGCACGCTGTGGCCGATCGGAATGGACGCGGTCCGGCCTCGCCGGTTCCACGGCCCCGGTCGCGAGTTCGTCCGTCGCGCGGACGCGGACGGCCTGAGGGCAGTCGAACTGGACCCGGGCGAGGCATTCCGGTGAGTTTCGGTTACGACCGGCACCGGTGCCGCTGTCCTCTACCCTGACTGGTGACACGGTCCCGCCTATCCGAAGGGTTCGACATGTCAGTGCAGCACGTTCTCACCAAGCTGACGGACGCCGTGGGAGCTGTGCGGGTGATGAACCGCGCAGGCCTCGTTCCGTTTCCCCGCGTCGACCAGGGTGTCCGATCGATTCTGGCGGTGCGGAAGTACGGCCCGTTCGCAGGACCCGTCCACGCGAACGCCGAGGCGGGCCTGGATGCGGTGGCCATCATCGACGAGCGCGGCGCCCTCACCTACGCCGACATCGAGGAACAGTCCAACGCCCTGGTGCGTGCGTGGCAGACCGACGGCATCACTGCGGGCTCCGTCATGGGATGCATGTGCCGCAATCATCGTGGCCTGGTGCTCACGATGCTCGCCGCCGCCAAGAACGGCACCAAGCTGGTGCTGATGAACACCGGTTTCGCCCGGCCGCAACTCGTCGACGTCGCCGCCCGCGAGCAGGTGCAGGCGTTCGTGTACGACGACGAATTCCACCAGGTCGCCGAGGCCCTCCCGGACGAGGTGATCGTCTATCGTTCGTGGGCGGAGGAAAATTCGACGTCCCGGGTCCGCACGCTCGACGACGCGATGGAGGGCCGAGACCGCGCTTCGCTGCCCGCACCGTCCGCGCTCGGTGGATTCGTCCTCCTCACCAGTGGCACCACCGGCACACCGAAGGGCGCTCCCCGCGGACACACGTCGCCGCTCGCGTCGGCACAGTTCCTCGACCGGGTTCCGCTGCGGCGCGGCCAGACGATGATGATGGCGGCCCCCGCCTTCCACGGGACGGGAGTCTCCCAGTTCGCACTCGCGCTGGCGCTGGGCCAGACCGTGGTGATGCATCGGAAGTTCGATCCGGAGAACACGATTCGCCTGGTCGAGAAGCACCGGTGCGACACGCTGGTCGTCGTTCCCACCATGCTGCAGCGCATCATCGATCTCGGACCGGAGACCTTGGCGAAGTACGACACGTCGAGCCTGAAGATCATCTTCGCGGCCGGGTCCGCGCTCTCCCCCGACCTCTGCAAGCGCACCACCGCCGCGTTCGGCACGGTGCTCCACAACCTGTACGGCTCCACCGAGGTCGCCGTCGCCACCGTCGCGACACCCGCCGACCTCGAACTGGCGCCGGGTACCGCGGGACGGGCACCCGTCACGTGCCACGTGGAGCTGTACGACGAGTCGGGTCGACGGATCACCGAACCCGAGACCGTCGGACGCATCTTCGTCGCCAGCGGTCTCAGCTTCTCCGGATACACCGACGGTCGCGACAAGGAGCGCATCAACGGCCTGCTGTCGACCGGCGACGTCGGGCACTTCGACCGCAACGGCCTGCTCTTCGTGGACGGCCGCGACGACGACATGATCGTCTCCGGCGGCGAGAACGTCTACCCGCTCGAGGTCGAGAACCTGCTCGCGGACCGCGAGGACGTGCTCGAGGCCGCCGTGATCGGTGTCGAGGACTCCGAGTTCGGCCATCGACTCAGGGCTTTCGTCGTGCCCGCCCCCGGGTCCGCGAAGGACGCCGAGGAAATGAAGACTCACGTCAAGTCGAACCTGGCGCGGTACAAGGTGCCCCGCGAGATCATCTTCATCGAGGAACTACCCCGCAACGCGACGGGCAAGTTGCTGCGCCGCGTCCTGATCGAGATGGACGTCACGGACGACATGATCCACCGGCCTGCGCCCCACCCGGCGCTCCGTCGCCGGCCACGGAACTGAATACGGAAACAAAAAAGAACCGGTGCCCTGGATTCCAGGACACCGGTTCTTCGGTGGTAGCGGGGACAGGATTTGAACCTGCGACCTCTGGGTTATGAGCCCAGCGAGCTACCGAGCTGCTCCACCCCGCGCTGCATGAACAAAGTTACACGAGCGAACGAACGGATTGCAAATCGCCCGGAAAGAGGCCGACTAGCAACCTTTCAGCACCACCCGAGTCACATCCGTTACCTAAAAGTTATGACCTGCGTCACACTTTTGGGAAAATCTGTAACGTTTTCGGAATCCGCAACTAGTGGGTCGACCTGCGAAAACACCGTGCATTCATCCCAGTATTTGGACGCCCGTCACAGAAAATCGGCCCGTGACCATTCCGTGATCGCCGCGTACGTTCGTTGCCAGCCCGAAACCAACGGGCAACGCCGACCCGCCGCAGCTCGACCTGCCCCAGCGGGATCCGGAATCCCGACACCTCGAGGGGCAGGACGAGGACAGATCGACCAGCGGGTCGGCACACCAGCCGTCATCCACACGACCACCTCGTCGGCAGGCGCGGAGAGGAATCAACCACATGTTCAATTCCAGCATCGTCAAGCGGACCATGGGCGCAGTCGCACTCACCGGAGCAGTCATCGGAGTGCCGCTCGGCCTGAGCACCGGCACCGCTTCGGCCGCTTCCGGAGACTGGGACGCTGTCGCAGCATGCGAGAGCAGCGGCAACTGGGGCGCCGACACCGGAAACGGCTTCTCGGGCGGCCTGCAGTTCACCGACAGCACCTGGGCCGCGAACGGCGGCTCCGGCTCGCCTTCGAACGCCTCGCGCGAGGAGCAGATTCGCGTTGCCGAGAACGTCCTGGCGACCCAGGGACCCGGCGCCTGGCCGGTCTGCGGACAGTACCTCTGATCCGCACCCCACACTTGCCCGAGCGCCCTGCGCGCAGCACGACTGCGCGCAGGGCGCTCGGGCATTGCACGGCATCGTGCCTACACCACCGAGATCCGTTTCCCCGCCATTTACGCGTGAGCCGCTGCACAAATTAGTAGTGATCCCCGCCACATAACAACGGTATAACGAATCGACTCCGAAACGATATCAAGCGCTTCTGAACTGCGGAAACAGGGAAAATTCGCCCTCGACGCCGGACACCTGTTCACCATTTTCGCCAGGTGAACTGCGGGCGAAGCTCCCGTACGGTCGCTCTCGGCCCGAAACAACCGGGCGAAAGCCGGCCCGCCGCTGCTAGCTCTGCCCCGCGGGTTCGGAATCCCCGAAACCTTCGAGGGGCAGGGACGCGGCACAGAATCGCAGCCCGGCGCGACGACGCGAACGTCGTCGCCCGCAGGCCGGCCACGCCAGCAAGCGCGGAGAGGATTGACCCCGCATGACCAATCACAGCATCAGCAAGCGTGCCCTCGGATGGATCGCCGTCACCGGAGCCGTCGTCGCCGTTCCGCTCGGCCTGAGCACCGGCACCGCCTCCGCCGCCTCCCACAACTGGGACGGCGTCGCAGCGTGCGAGAGCGGCGGCAACTGGGGAATCAACACCGGAAACGGCTACTACGGCGGCCTGCAGTTCTCGCAGAGCACCTGGGAGGCCAACGGCGGCAGCGGCTCGGCGTCGAACGCCAGCAAGGCCGAGCAGGTCCGTGTCGCCGAGAATGTTCTCGCGACGCAGGGCCAGGGTGCCTGGCCGGTGTGCGGTCAGTACCTGACCACCGGTGGCGGCGCCGTCGCCGAGGCCCCCGCGCCCGCTCCGGCGCCCACCCCTGCGCCCGCCCCCGCGGCACCGGCACAGGTCCAGGCGCCCGCTCCGGTCCAGCCCGCCGCGCAGCAGGCACTGGACGCCGCGCGTCAGGTCGCCGAGCAGAACGGCTACGGACAGCAGTTCCAGCAGCTGGTGAACGCCAACCCGCAGCTGGTCGACGCACTGCGCTGATCTTCCGCTCGTATACGACGAGGCCCTGTCATCCGGTTCGGATGACAGGGCCTCGTTCGCTCTCCCGGTGAAACGCCTCTACTTCGGGATCGCCTCGTACGCGGCGACCGCCTTCTGCACCCGGGCGAGGGCCGCACCGTACGCCGCGAAGTCACCGCTGCGCTGCGCCGACGTCAACGCGTCGAGCGACGCATCCAGCTCCGCCACAGCCGCCGAGACGTCCGTGCCGGACGGCGGAGTCGCCGGTGCGGTGGGCGCTGCCGGGGCCGCACCCTGGGCGACGGGCGGCGTCGTGCCGGTCTCCGGAGGTGTCCCCTCCTCGGCGCTGGGCGCCGTGGCCACCGAGCCCGTTCCCGCACCGAACACCTGGTCGAGCGCCTGTGCCAGAGTCGGGGCGTACCCGACGCGCACACTGTTACTCGGCGGCGGCTCGCGGTAGCTCACCAGCACTCGGGACAGCTGCGGGAACGTCGACGTGTTCGGGCCCGTCGAACTTCGCTCCGTGTACATCGGTTCGACGTACAAGATGCCGCCGTTCGCGATCGGCAGTGTCAGCAGGTTGCCGTACTGAATCTTGTTCGATCTCTCGAGCAGCGTTCTCTCCGACGCCACCCGCGGATCGGAGATCATCGAGTTCTGCGTCTGCTGCGGACCCTGGGTCTGGGTGTCCGTCGGCAATTGGAGCACCGTGAACTTGCCGTAGTTCTCCGGGTCCGATTTCACCGACAGATAGGCGGACAGGAACTCGCGGCTGTAACCCACCATCGCACTGGTCAGGTTGAACGACGGTTTCCCGGTCTCGGGATCACCGACCAGCACGTAGTACGGCGGCTGGTTCGCGCTCGTGTCGATCGTGGGATCGCTCGGCACCGACCAGAACGCGTTGTTGGTGAAGAACTCCTTCGGATCGTCCACGTGGTACTTGGCGAGCATCTCGCGCTGCACCTTGAACAGGTCCTCGGGATAACGGAAGTGCGCGCGCAGTTCGTCCGGAATCGAGTCCGCAGGCTGAACCGCGTCGGGGAACACACCCATCCACGCGTCGAGCACGGGATCGTTCTGGTCCACCTGGTAGAGCTTCACGGTGCCGTCGTACGCGTCGACGGTGGCCTTCACCGAGTTGCGGATGTAGGACACCTCCTTGCGGGGCAGCAGGCGGCCGGTGTTCTGGTCGATGCTGTCCTCCACCAGTCCGTCGAGCGAACTGCGCTGAGCGTACGGGTAGTCCTGCAGCGTGGTGTAGGCGTCCACGATCCACACGACCTTGCCGTCGACGACGGCCGGGTAGGAGTCGCCGTCCGCGGTCAGCCACGGTGCGACGTGCGTGACCCGGTCCCGGGGGTCCCGGTTGTAGATGATCTTCGAATCAGAACCGATGGCACCGGAGAACAATATGTTGCGTTCGGTGTACTTCGCCGCGAACGCCAGCCGGTTGAACCAGTTGCCGATCGGCACACCACCCGAACCGGTGTACGTGTAGCGCGAGGTGTCGGTGTCGTACTCCCGCGGATCCGAACCCTGGGAACCACCGACGATCGCGTAGTCGGCATCGGTGTCGGCGATGACCTCGCCGTAGTAGATGCGCGGCTGCTCGACCGGGATGACCTGATTGCCCGCGGCCTGTGAGGCGATGTCGCTCACCATGTAGACGGGGTAACCGCTGTTGCTGTTGGCGGCTTCCTCCGCGGACTCGCCTGCGGCGGCGTTCACCCGGTTCGCGGGGGCCGCGACCAGTCCGTTGCCGTGCGTGTAGACGGTGTGCTTGTTGATCCAGTCCGTCTGGTTGCCCGTCAGGCTCTTCGACGACAACTCGCGGGCCGCGACGATGTAGTCACGCATCTCCCCGTCGATGTCGTACCGGTCGATGTCGAGCGTCGGCGGGAAACCGTAGAAGTTCTTCAGCTGCTGCTGCTGGGTGAACGTCCGCGACAGGATGTTCGGGTCGAGCAGTCGCGTGTTCGCGATCGTCGTCACGTCGGCGGGCACGTCGCGCGGCGGCGTCGTCCCGTACCCCTGGTAGTCCTGGTACTCGACCTTGTCGTCGGTGATGCCGTACGCCTGCCGGGTGGCGGCGATGTTCCGCTCGATGTACGCGCTCTCCTTGTCGGCGGCGTTGGGGCGCACCGAGAACTGCTCCACCACGAGCGGCCACACCGCGCCGACCAGGATCGACGAGAGCACGAGAAGGGCTGTGGCCATTGCGGGAATCCGCAGATCGCGCAGGAAGATCGCCGCGAAGAACGCGCCCGCGCAGATGACCGCGATGGCCAGCAGGATCAGCTTCGCCTGCAGCACCGCGTTCATGTCGGTGTAGCTACCACCGGTGAACGTGGGCTCCTTGCGGCTGCTCGACAGCAGGGAATACCGGTCGAACCAGTACGCGACGGCCTTGAGGAGAATGAACGTTCCCGCCAGCACTGCCAACTGGACTCGCGCCGCATTGGTCAGCGCGCCGCCCCGGCCCGCGAGCTTGAGCCCACCGAAGATGTAGTGCGTCACCAGGCTCGCGAAGAACGCCAGCAGCACCGCCACGAACAGCCAATTGAGGACGAAACGGTAGAACGGCAGATCGAACGTGTAGAAGCCGACGTCGAGGCCGAATTCGGGATCGGCGACGCCGAACGCGCCGCCGTTGACGAACAACTGCACCGTCACCCAACTGGACTGGGCGATCAGGCCGGCGAGCAGTCCCACCGCGATCGGAATCGCGAGGCCGAACAGACGCAGCCGGGTCATCACCGTGGTGCGGTACCGCGCCACCGGATCGTTGGGACCCGACACCGGGACGAACACCGGCCGCGAACGGTACGCGAGCAGCAGTGCCAGCCAGACGATTCCGCCGACCACCACCCCCACCACGAGGAAGAGCAGCAGACGGGTGACGAGGACCGTGGTGAAGACACCACGGAATCCGACCTCACCGAACCACAACCAGTCCGTGTACGTGCTGATCAGCCGAGGACCCACCAGCAGCAGGGCCGCGACGACAAGCGCCAGCACCAGCAGCACTCGACTGCGTTTGGACAACGACGGTAAACCTGCGGGGGGCCGCATGCCCACGTGCCACACTCCAAGAACTCGGCGACGTTCTCACGCCGCGGTCAACTGCACCGTTCGGTCGTCCACACCCCGAACAGCGAGGGCGTGACCGTTTCGTCCCACTCTACGTAACAACCGAGAGTTGCCGCCGTCGGTCCTGTTCCGGGGGTGCGAAGATGGGTCCTGTGAGTGAAGAGAATGTGAACCGAGAGACGGACGCCCTCGCCCGCTGCGTGCGTGAGGTGGTCGAATTCGTCGATGCCGGAGGGTGGGATCAGCCGCCCCAGATGTTCGCACTCGTCCCGACCGAACTCCTCGCGGCCGCCGAACCGAGCCTGCTCGACCAACTCGCCGACGGTGCGGAATTGACCCCGGTGGAACAGGATCCGTTCCCCGGCGACATCGACGGCGGGTCACGCGCACTCGACGAATTCCTCGCCACCACCAGCTGGCCCGAGTCCGTGGTCGGGTGCGCCCTCGTCCAGGAGATCGTGGTCCTGCCTCCCGAGGCGGAATCCGATCTCGACGACGCGCTCGTCCCCCTCCTGTCCGACCGCGACGCCGCCGACGACGCCGCACGGGCCGCGGCCGAGTCGCATCCCGACCGCCGGGCCGCCCGGCTCATCGCCGCCGTGCTGCGCGACGGACCGTCGCTGTGCCTGATGCAGTTGCGCCCCGACGAGGACGCCGACCCGTACGCCGGAATCGAACTGCTCACCTACGAGGACCTGGCGCCGAATCTCGTCAGCGCGCTGTACGCCACCCTCGACGCGACCGAAGAGGACTGACCGCTCCGCAGTCGAGAAGGACCGACCGCGCCGCAGTCAGCAGTGCGGCGCGTCGGCTCCGGCGTTGACGGCCTCGAGCGCGTCAACGGCCCCGTCGAGGTTCTCGACCTTCACCAGCCGGAGCCCGTCGGGTGCCCCCTGGCGTGCCTCGTCGCAGTTCTTCGCCGGCACGAGGAATGTCTCGGCGCCCGCTTCGGACGCGGCGATCAACTTGTACTTGATGCCGCCGATGGGGCCGACGTCGCCGTCGGAGTCGATCGTGCCGGTGCCGGCGACGAACTTGCCGCCGTTGAGTTCGCCCGGGCTGAGTTTGTCGATCACGGCGAGCGTGAACATGAGTCCCGCCGAGGGGCCGCCCACGTCGGCGAGGTTGAAGTCGATCGTGAACGGGACGTCCGGGACCTCCTCCGGCGTGATCCCCAGGTAGCCCTTGGCCTCGTCGTCCGGGCGGGCACCGAGCACCACCCGCACCGTGGTCTCGGCGCCGTCACGCCGGATCACGATCGGCACCTCGGTGTTCGGGGCCACGTCGGCCACCGCCTCCTGCACGCCGCCGACAGTCGACACCGGCTTTCCGTCGACACTGACCAGCACGTCGCCTTCGCGCAGCAGCCCCTGGGAGGGGCCGTCCTCACCGACCTTGGCGATCCGCAGGTCCACCGGCTTGCCCAGGAAGTGGAGCGCCGCGAGTTCGGCGCTGTCCTCCGACTGCTGGAAGTCGGCGTCGTTCTCCTGCTTGACCTCGTCCTTCGACTTGTCCGGCGGGTACACCTCCTCGCGGGGCACGATGCCCTGGCGTCCACTCGCCCACAGTCCGAACGCTTCGAACACGTTGAGGTCGTCGCGGACGGCGACCGTCGTCATGTTGAGGTGGCCGGTGGTGTCGTCCACGTCCGTCCCCGCGATGGCGACGACCTGCTCACCACCCACTTCGCCGAGGGTGTTGAACGTGGGTCCCGGCCCGAGAGCCACGAACGGCACCGTGATCACGGTGCCGAGAATGCCGAGTACCACGATCGGGGCCAGCGCAGCCAGAAGCGTCACGATCCGTCGATTCACCTGGACCAGCGTAGAGCGCGAACCACCGGCACCGCTGTCGGCCGTCCGCGTGTTCGCCGTCAGCGTGACGCGGTCGGCAGCCACCGAACCATGCGCCTTGTACCGTTGAGTCATGAGCAATCCGCCCTTCGGCTTCTCCAAACCCGACGACGATCCCGATCGTGACAAGAACACGGGGGATCAGAACGGGCCCGACCGCGACAAGAACGCGGGCGGTTCCGGCGACTTCGGTTTCGGGGCGGGTGGTTTCCCCGCCGGGGGCTTCGACCCGGCCGCCCTCGGCCAGATGCTCACCCAGTTCGGCCAGATGCTGAGCGGGATGGGCACGTCGATGGGGTCCGGGGAGCAGACCGGCCCGGTCAACTACGAGGTCGCGAAGAAGCTCGCCCGCCAGCAGATGGGGTCCGTCGCTCCGATCACGCAGGGCAATTCCGAGGCGATCGCCGACGCCTCGCGGCTCGCCGAACTGTGGCTGGACGCCGCGACGACGCTGCCTGCGGGCGCGTCGAAGACCGTCGCGTGGACGCCCAACGACTGGCTCGACAACACCCTCGACACCTGGAAGCGGTTGTGCGACCCGGTGGCGGAGAAGGTGTCGGGCATGTGGGTGCAGGGGCTGCCCGAAGAGGCGCAGCAGATGGCAGGACCGATGCTCGGCATGATGAGCCAGATGGGTGGCCTCGCGTTCGGCTCCCAGCTCGGCCAGGCGCTGGGCCAGCTGTCGAAGGAGGTCCTCACCTCCACCGACATCGGTCTCCCCCTCGGTCCGGCGGGCACGGGCGCATTGCTTCCCGCAGCGGTGGAACGGTTCAGCAAGGGGCTCGAACAGCCCGACCGGGAGATCCTCGTCTTCCTCGCCGCACGTGAGGCCGCCTACCAGCGCCTGTACAGCCACGTCCCGTGGCTGCGTCAGCGTCTCCTCGCCACCGTCGAGGAGTACGCCCGCGGCATCACCATGGACTTCTCCGCCATCGAGGACATGGCGAAGGGGCTCGATCCGTCCGCGCTGACCGATCCGTCGCAGCTCGAGAACATCCTGCAGCAGGGTGCCTTCGAACCGCAGACCACACCCGAGCAGAAGCAGGCCCTCGAGCGACTCGAGACACTGCTCGCCCTCATCGAGGGCTGGGTCGAGGTCGTCGTCGCGTCGGCGTTGAACGACCGCCTCCCCGGCGTCGCGGCACTCAGCGAGACGCTCCGCCGCAGGCGCGCGACCGGCGGACCCGCCGAGCAGACGTTCGCGACACTCGTCGGACTCGAACTGCGTCCCCGCAAGGTCCGGGAGGCGGCGCAGCTGTGGACGCGCCTGACGTCCGAGTCGACCGTCGACGCCCGTGACGGCGTGTGGGCCCACCCCGACCTGCTGCCCGACTCGTCCGACCTCGACAGCCCGGACGCGTTCGTCGAACGGGTACTCGGGGGCGGCGACGGCGGCGACTTCGACAATCCGATGGCGCAGCTGGAGGCGACGGAGGCCCGCGAGCGGGCCGAGGAGGCCGAACGCGGCAAGTCCGGTAAGGACGACGAGCCGGAGTCCTGACCCCCTGATCGCACCAATGTGTCGGTAGCGGGAAGTCCGCAGGTCGGAGCACGTTTCGACCTGTGGACAACTCGCCTTTTCCGGGCCGGCGACCAGTCGTGGCCTGGAATCCTCGGTGCGTGACCATCTCGCACCCGCACCCCGTCGGTGTCACCCTCGATCCTCGGATCGCCGTGCTCGTCCGCCCCGACGGGCGGGTGCAGTTCGGCTGGGATCCCGAGCGCGCACTCGTCCTCTCCCCACCGCCCGGAGTCCGGACCGAGCAACTCCTCGCCGTCGTCCGACTGCTCGACGGCAAGAACACGCGGCCGCACATCCTGTGGACGGCCGTCGGATACGGCCTGGCGCCCACGGACGTGTCGAAGCTGCTCGGCGATCTGGACCGCGCCGGTCTGATCGACGTCGCGGGCACCTCCCCCGTCGCGGACACGATCACCATCCGCGTACACGGGCGCGGACCGCTGTCGGATGCGGTGTCCACCGGGCTCACCGACGGCGGCATCCGGGTCTCCCGCTCGTTCCGCTACTCCGCCGACGGCGATGTCCGGCGGTGGAACGCCCTGTGCGTCGTGCTCGCGGACGACCTGGTGGCGGACCCTCGCCTCGCTGCGGATCTGGTCCAGAACGGGATACCGCACCTGCAGGTCCGGCTGCGGGACGGTCGCGGTGTGGTCGGTCCGCTCGTGCTGCCGGGCCACACGAGTTGCCTGCGGTGCGCCGATCTCCTCCGTGCCGCGTACGACGAGGACTGGCCGCACCTGTCCGCTCAGCTCCTGGGGACGGTCGGGCATGCGAGTCCCGCCGTGATCATGGCCACGGCCGCAGTCGCCCTCGGCCAACTCGAGGCCGTGCTGTCCGCCCCGCGCGGCGCGCCGCCCAGCAGTCTCGACGCCACGCTCGAGATCGATCTGGGGGCGCACCGCCTGGTGACGCGGCGCTGGCCGAGGCAGGCGAGTTGCAGCTGCACGTATCTGGCGCCCGCCGTGGGCGAATC
This sequence comes from Rhodococcus koreensis, assembly GCF_900105905.1. Classification (GTDB taxonomy): domain Bacteria; phylum Actinomycetota; class Actinomycetes; order Mycobacteriales; family Mycobacteriaceae; genus Rhodococcus_F; species Rhodococcus_F koreensis. The sequence goes on from NZ_FNSV01000005.1 coordinate 1,641,154, forward strand.
GAACCGGCATCGGTGATGATGCATGATGGTGGGGTGCCCGACATCCCCCGCAGGAGTTCTGCCCGCACCGCGAAACTCGCGAGCATCCCGTTGGGGATCGCGGGGCGTGCCGCGATGGGGTTCGGCCGGAAGCTGACCGGCGGCGACAGGGACGAGATCGACGCCCAGCTGAGCGCGAAGGCCGCCGAGCAATTATTCGCCGTCCTCGGCGAACTCAAGGGCGGCGCCATGAAACTGGGCCAGGCGCTCAGCGTCATGGAGGCGGCAATCCCCGAGGAGTTCGCGGAACCCTACCGTGAATCGCTGAACAAGCTGCAGGCGCAGGCACCTCCGCTGCCCGCGAAGGCGGTCCACCGGATGCTCGACCAGCAACTGGGCACCAAGTGGCGGGAGCGGTTCCAGTCGTTCGACGACACCCCGACCGCGTCGGCCAGCATCGGCCAGGTGCATCGCGCCGTGTGGGCCGACGGCCGCGACGTGGCCGTCAAGGTTCAGTACCCCGGCGCCGACGAAGCGCTGCGCGCCGACCTGAAGACACTGGGACGGTTCGCGGGTCTGTTCGCTTCGGTCATGCCCGGGGTCGACGTGCGGCCGGTCATCGACGAATTCACCGCCCGCACCGAAGAAGAACTCGACTACCGGATCGAGGCGAACAATCAGCGCCGCTTCGCGAAGGTGTTCGACGGGGACCCGCAGTTCGCGATTCCGCACGTCGTCGCCAGCGCCCCCAAGGTGGTGGTCACCGAATGGATGTCGGCGAAACCGCTGTCGGCCATCATCGCCGACGGCACCCCCGAGGAACGCAACACTGCCGGCGCACTGCTCGCGGAGTTCCACTTCGCCTCCCCCACCCGCGTCGGCCTGCTTCACTGCGACCCGCATCCGGGTAACTTCATGCTGCACAGCGACGGCCGCCTGGGGGTCATCGATTTCGGTGCCGCGGCACCGTTTCCGCACGGTCTCCCACCGGTGCTCGGGGCGATGGTCCGGCTGGCAGTCCACGAGCAGTTCGACGAACTGACGGAGTTGCTGCACGCCAACGGATTCGTCCTGCCGGGCAGGACGGTGACCGACAAGGAGATCGCCGACTACCTGCGTCCCGTCACCGATCCGATCCGCACCGAATCGTTCCACTTCACCCGCGCCTGGCTGCAGAAGGCGGCGGGTTCCGCGACCGACTTCAACAGTGCGCAGTTCCGGACCGCCCGGGCACTGAATCTGCCCGCCGAGTATCTGATGATCTTCCGGGTTCTCGTCGGCTCGGTGGGGATCTGCGCCCAACTGGACGCGTACGCGCCGTACATGGCGATCCTCACCCGGTGGCTCCCCGGGTTCGTGGCCCCCGACCTGTGAGTACTTGTTAACCGCGGGCGGTTAACAAGTACTCACAGGTGCTACGCACACACCAGAGCCGGCGTCTTGCGGGGACGTCCACGGGGACGCTTGCGGGCGATCACGACACCCTGGTCGAAGATCTCCCCACCCCACACGCCCCACGGCTCACCTCGATCGAGAGCGGCGTCGAGGCAGCGGGAGCGGATCGGGCAGGACGCGCACAGCGCCTTCGCCTGCTCCAGCTCGGTGGGAGAGTCCGCAAACCACAGGTCGGGGTCGTCGACCCGGCACGGCAGGTCACCACGTGCGGTAGCGATCTGAACAAATCCGCTTGTGGCGGTTGAGGTTTCGGATACCCCTCGGCATGTCACGGTAGACACGTCGTTCTCCTCTGCTCTCATTGCGACGGTTATTCTCTTCGGTTCGTTGAAATGGATGCGAACCAGAGCCGAGGCTGCGAGCGGGAAAGGTGCTCGAACTACGAAGGCCACGGTCCGCGATGCGGGTCCGTGGCCTTGAAAAGACGGTGGGAGTTGATCTATCGAGGAATTCCTCGACAACTCCGATACACGGACTCGACTGCTGTTGCGGGACGACGACGGGCTGCCGACCAGACGATCGCCGGTGCCTGTTCCGCCGCGTTCATGCCGAACAACGCGGAGGCAGCAGCGACTGCCGTCTCATGTGCTTGGAACTTCGTCATTTCACTGCCACCTCCATTTCTTCTCGATCCGATGTGAACCACACGGGTCTCCCCGCGCACTGAAACCACAGTAGGCAATTCTCCAGAACCGCACAACCTATTTTTGACCTGCAGTGATGCGTGCTACTTCACCCTCGTGCGGGAGTCGTTCAGCGAGTACCGCTTCCCTTGATCACACCGAGGACGTCTTCGCCGAACTGCTCGAGCTTCTTCGCACCGATCCCGGGGATCGCGACGAGTCCGCGATCGTCCTGCGGGCGCTGCTCGGCGAGAGCCGTCAACGTGTTGTCGCTGAACACCACGTACGCCGGGACCTTCAGCTCCCTCGACTTCTCGAGCCGCCACGACCGCAGCGATTCGAGCAGTTCCACGTCGACGTTCGACGGGCACCCCTCGCAGCGACCGAGCATGGTCGCGGTCGTCCCGATCAGCTGTTTTCCGCACAGCCGGCACCGGGGACGCTTCTTGTTGCTCTTGACGGGCGCCGCGATCCGCGAGGCCGGTGAGTCTTCGGGGATGAGCCCGTGCAGGAACCGCGAACGGCGCCGCGACTTGCGGCCGCCCTCGTTCCGGGACAGCGCCCACGACATCTGCAGGTGCTCACGGGCGCGGGTGACGCCGACGTACAGCAACCGGCGTTCCTCCTCGACGGCCGCGTCGTCGGGTGCCGAGTTGGAGTCGCCGAGCACGTGCTGGATGGGCAGTGTTCCGTCGGTGAGGCCGACGAGGAACACGGCGTCCCATTCGAGACCCTTCGCGGCGTGCAGGGACGCGAGGGTCACACCCTGCACGACGGGTGGGTGCCGCGCCTCCGCCCGCAGACTCAGCTCGCGCAACAGTGCGTCGAGGGTCAACTCCGGATCCTGGGTCAGCTGTTCCTCGGTGAGCGCGACGAGCGCCGACAGGGAGGCCCAGCGCTCGCGGGCCTGCGCACCCGCCGGTTCGGCGTCCGTCAGCCCCAGCGGAACGAGGACGGCGCGGACGAGCGTGACGAGGTCGGCGCCGACCGCGTCGGGCAGGTCGTCGCGGCCCGCGGCCTGGCGCAGCGCCGCAACGGCCTGACGCACCTCGGTGCGGGTGAAGAAACCCTCACCGCCACGCACCTGGTACGGGATGTCGAGTTTCGTCAGCGCCTGCTCGTGCACCTCGGACTGGGCGTTGATCCGGTACAGGACCGCGATCTCCGCCGCCGGGGTGCCGGACGCGATGAGCCGCTTGATCGTGCGGGCCACCCCGGCGGCCTCGGCCGGTTCGTCGTCGAACTCGACGAAACTCGGTTCCGGCCCGGAGTCGCGCTGCCCGATCAGTTGCAGACGGGTGCCCGCGATCCGGCCGCGCGCCGCTCCGATCACCCGGTTCGCCATCGACACGACCTCGGGGGTCGAGCGATAGTCGCGCTCGAGGCGCACGACGGTGGCCTCGGGGAACCGGCGCGAGAAGTCGAGCAGGTAGTTCGGGGTGGCGCCGGTGAACGAGTAGATGGTCTGGTTGGCGTCGCCGACGACGGTGAGGTCGTCCCGCTCGCCGAGCCAGGCGTCGAGGACACGCTGCTGCAGCGGGGTGACGTCCTGGTATTCGTCGACGACGAAGCAGCGGTAGCGGTCGCGGAACTCCTCCGCGACGGCCGAATGCTCTTCGAGTGCCGCCGCCGTGTGGAGCAGGAGGTCGTCGAAATCGAGGAGCATCCCGTCCTGGCCGCGCGCCTTGAGCTGTTCGTAGCCGTGATACACCTCGGCGACCTTGGCGGCGTCGACCGGCGCCTCCCGGCGCAACTTCGCCACCGCCCGCGGGTAGTCCTCCGGCGCGATCAGCGAGGCCTTGGCCCACTCGATCTCACTCGCCAGGTCGCGGATGCTCTCCGTGCTGGTGGACAGGCCGACCCGTCCGGCGGCGGACGACACGACCGCGAACTTGCGGTCCAGCAGCCGCCATTCCGTGTCGCCGACCACCTGCGGCCAGAAGTACCGCAGCTGCCGCAGCGCGGCCGCGTGGAACGTACGTGCCTGGACCTGCGCTCCCCCGTCGCCGATGCCCAGGCTGCGCAGCCGCCCGCGCATCTCGCCTGCCGCGCGCGCCGTGAACGTCACCGCCAGCACCTGCCCCGCGGCGACGTGCCCACTGGCGACGAGGTGCGCGATCCGCCGGGTGATGGTCCGGGTCTTGCCTGTTCCGGCACCGGCCAGCACACACACCGGCCCCCGGGGAGCGAGGACCGCTGCGGACTGTTCGGGATCGAGACCGGTAGTCGTCACCTCTGCTGCGCCGGCTGCTGACATGGCGTCCATCATGACAGGGGCGACCGACACGGCGCGAAGCGGACGAACACCGCAGTGGGAACACACGGCGGGCTCGTGGTGTTATATCCGCCGTGACTGCTACCGACACCCCGGCCCTGACCATCTACTCCACCACCTGGTGCGGCTACTGCCGGCGCCTGAAGACGCAGCTGGACGAATCCGGCATCGGCTACGTGGAGATCGACATCGAGGACGATCCGGCGTCGGCGGAGTTCGTCGGCAGCGTCAACGGTGGCAACCACGTCGTGCCCACCGTCAAGTTCGCCGACGGCAGCACCGCCACCAACCCGTCGTTGGCGCAGGTCAAGCAGCTTCTCGGCGTCTAGGACTCCGTCGCTGCCGCAGCCCAGGACTCGATGATTCCACGCGCGATGGATATCGAGCCCGGCAGCAGCAGCGTGGCGTCGGTGTCCGACGCCCAGTCGCCGAGTTCGAGTGCCGTGCGCACCTCGTCCCGGGTGAACCACCGGGCCTCGGCGATCTCGCCGTCCGCGAACGTCAGCGGGGCGTCGGGATCGCCGACGGCCGCGAACCCGATCATCACCGAACGGGGGAACGGCCACGGCTGGCTGCCGAGGTAGCGCACGTCACGGACGTCGACGCCCACCTCTTCCTTGATCTCGCGGACGACGCACGTCTCGAGGGATTCTCCGGCCTCGACGAATCCGGCCAGGATCGAGAACCGCCGCGGCGGCCACGTGGGCTGCCGGGCCAGGAGCACACGGTCTCCGCCGTCGTGCACGAGGCAGATGACCGCCGGATCGGTGCGGGGAAATTCCTCGTGACCGGTGCTCGTCGAGATCCGCGACCATCCCGACATCGTCGGTTCCGACGCCGCGCCGTCGAGCGCGCTGAAGCCGGCACTGTCGTGCCAGTTGAGCATCGCGAGGGCGCCGGTGAGCACACCGGCGTCGGCGTCGTCCAGCGTGCCGCCCAGAATCCGGAGATCGGCCAGCTCGCCGGTCAGCGCCTGCACCCGCACCGCCCACACGTGCCGGTCCTTGCGAATGCCGAGGAACACCGCCCCCGGTTTCGGTTCGGGGCCGAGTTCGGTGGCCTCCGCGAACACCAGACCGTCGTCCCCCACCCGCACCTGTCCGCGGTGATTGACGCGCAGCAGCAGCGCATCCCGCCAGCCCGCACGCAGCGCGTCCGTGTCCGAACGCAATTCCTCGGCCCGCCCGACGGCGGAGCGGGACAGGAGCGGGGTGTCGTTGAGCCGGAATACAGTCACGCCGTCGACACTACTGCCGATCAGTTGGCGACCCGACGGATGTACAGCAGTCGGTCGTTCTCCTCGATCGAATCGACCTCCGGCGAGCCGACCCGGATCAAGCGGCCGTCCCGCACCACACCGAGCACGATGTCCGCGAGGTGGCGTGGAGAGCCGCCGATCTCGTCCCGCTCCACGGGACGTTCCGCGATCGCGAAACCCGCCTCCGGAGTCAGGAGGTCCTCCATCATCTCGACGACGCTCGGCGTCTTCGTGGCGATGCCGAGGAGCCGGCCCGCGGTCTCGGAGGACACGACCACCGAGTCGGCGCCGGACTGGCGGAGCAGATGCGTGTTCTCGGATTCGCGGATCGCGGCGACGATCTTCGCCTTCGGTGCGATCTCGCGCGCCGTCAGCGTCACCAGCACCGCGGTGTCGTCGCGGTTGGCGGCGACGATGATCGCCGACGCGTTCTGCGCGCCCGCCAACCTCAGCACGTCCGATTTGGTGGCGGACCCGTGGACCGTGACGAGGCCCTTGCTGGCCGCCGAGTCGAGCACGGCGTGGTCGGTATCGACCACCACGATCTCCGACGGCGGAACGTCGTCGCCGAGCATCGCGTCGATCGCGGTGCGTCCCTTGGTTCCGTAGCCGATCACCACGGTGTGATTGCGCACGTGCTGCCTCCAACGCTGAATTTTGAACGCCTGCCGGGAGCTCGCCGTGAGCGCGGAGAGAGTAGTACCGACCAGGACGATGAGGAAGAAGATTCGAAGGGGCGTGATCAGGAGGACGTTGACGAGCCTCGCCGACGGTGTGAACGGCGTGATGTCGCCGTATCCCGTCGTCGACAACGACACCGTCGCGTAGTAGATGCAGTCGAGCAACGACAGTTCGTTGTCCTGCACGTCGCGATAGCCCGCCCGGTCGATGTAGACGATGAGCACCGCCAACGCCAACGCCGCCAGGGCGATCCCCACCCGGCGGTAAATCGCCCGCGCCGGACTCGTCTGCAACTCCGGAATCCGCAGCACACCCACCAACGCGAAGTCCGGCCGGTCGGTGAGGGTGTCCGACCTGCTCAATCTCTCACGCAGCCTACCGGCCATATGTTCGTCTCCACGTTGCACTGAACTCCGACATCGGCTGGCAGCCTAACCCCGATTGTCCCACCGGACACACGTCGGAGCCTCGTTGTCGCGAACCGGGTGGTTCGGGCAAGCTGGCGTCATGCAACGAGAGAGCGTCACACCACGACCGAGCCAGAAGCCCGCACTCCGTCTCGCCGCGCTGCTGCTGGGCGCGGGCACGATGCACTTCGCCGCCCCGAAGTTCTTCGATTCCACGGTGCCCACACAGTTGCCGGGCGACGCCCGCACCTACACCTACGTGTCCGGGGTCGCCGAGCTCGCGATCGGCACCGCGCTGGCCGTGCCGCGCACGCGCAGGCTCGGTGGCGGTCTCGCCGCACTGCTGTTCGTCGCCGTCTTCCCTGCCAACATCAACATGGCAGTGGACTGGCTGAAGAGCCCGAAGACGACGACCGTGCAGAAAACCGGTGCGCTGCTGCGTCTTCCGCTGCAGATCCCGTTGATCACCGAGGCCCTCAAAGCTCGGCGTCACGCCTGAGCTCGTCTTCGGGACCTCCGTCGGCGGGATCCGATTCGCCGGCGCCGACGGTACTGAGGAGTCGGGCGAGCGCGTCGGCGCCGGGGAGGCGGTCCGGCGCGATCGTCCGTCCGGTCCGCACGTAATGGAATGCGGCGCGCACCCGCTCGATCGGAACGTCCATCAGTTCGGCCCACGCCAGCCGGTACGCGGCGAGCTGCATCACGACGGCCTTCTCGTTGGCCGCGCTCGGTTCGGCGCCGGTCTTCCAGTCGATCACCGTCCACCCGCCGTCGGGGTCGGTGAACACCGCGTCGATCCGGCCCCTCAGCACGGTCCCCGCCACCGAGGTCTCGAACGGCACCTCGACCTCCGTCGGGTTGCGGTCGGCCCACGGCGAGCGCAGGAACGCGTCCTGCAACGTCGCGAGATCGGCGTCCGGGCCCGCACCCGTGTCGGCGGCACCGGGCAGCTCGTCGAGATCGAGCAGCCGGGTGGCTCCGAAACGGCGCTCCACCCATGCGTGGAACGCGGTGCCGCGCCGCGCGAGCGGATTCGGCGGGAACGGCAGCGGCCGCCGCAGCCGGGCGGCCAGGGCGTCCGGGTCGGCCTCGAGTTCGACGAGCTGGCTCACCGACAGCTGGCCGGGTAACACCACCTCGGTCCGAGCGTTCGCACGCGCTTCCCGCTCCGCGAGGAGGGCGTCGACGTCGGCTGCCCAGTTCTCGTGGTCGTCCTCCTCGTCCGCCGGCGCCTGCTTGCCGACGTTCTTCAGTGCCGCGACGACCAGCGCCGCACCACGCTCGACCGCCTCCCGGCGGAGACCGAGCGGATCCCGCGGCCACACAGCCGACTTGGGGGTGCTGGTCAGCGGGTTCTGCTCCTCAGGTTCGGGCGTGGGCGCCCAGAGATCGACGATCCCGATACCCTCGTACTCCTCGTCCGTCACCGTGTCGCGCAGTTCGGTGAGGAACTCCGACGGCCCCTTCGGCTCGGTTCCCGATTCTGCCCAGTGGTGACCCGAAGCGAACAGCACCCGTTCGGTGCGGGTGAGGGCGACGTAGAACAGCCGGCGGTCCTCGTCCAGTCTGCGGGCCGCCAGCGCCGACTTGTGCGCCTTCACGGCCTCCTCGAGGTCTTTCCGGTCGTACAGGTTCTCGAGTTCGAGGACGGGTACACCGTCTGCCGACTCACCCGGCCGCTCCCGGTCTCCGCGCAGCGACGGCGGCAGTTCGCCGAGCGCACCGAGCCAGGACCCGGACGCGGTCCGCGACGGAAAGACACCGGCCGTGAGGTGCGGCACCGCCACCACTTCCCACTCCAGCCCCTTCGCGGAGTGCACGGTCAGCACCTGGACGCGGTGCGGGTCCACTTCGACTTCGCCGGGCGCCAGGCCTTTTTCGACCGATTCCGCGGCGGACAGGAAGGCGAGCAGTCCGGTGACGGTGGCCGACGTGCGGTTCGCGTAACCGGCGACGACGTCGGCGAAGGCGTCGAGATGTTCCCGGCCCGCACTCCCCCGCGCCGACTGCCGCGTCCGGGCCTGCGCTTCGATGCCGATCCCCAGCACCCGTTCGACCTCCGCCACCAGTTCGGTGAGCGGCTGCCCGATCCGCTCGCGCAGGGACGCCAACTCCGCCGCCACCGCGGTGATCCGTGCGTAGCCGACCTGCGAATAGCGTTCTGCGGGGCCGGGATCCGCCAGCGCGTCCGCCAGCCCCGCCTGCTCCGCGTGTTCACCGGGCAGCGCCTCGCCGACGGCGTCGGCGAGGGCGGCCGAATCCGTGACGGCGCCGGTGGTTCCGTAGCCCGTTCCGATGGCCAGTTCGGACGCTCGCCGCGACAGCGCCGTCAGGTCGGCGGCCCCGATCTGCCATCTCGCGCCGGTCAGCATCCGGACGGCGGCACTGCCCGCCATCGGGTCGGCGACGACCCGGAGCATCGCGATGACGTCGGCCACCTCGGGCGTGTGGAGCAGACCGCCGAGACCGACCACCTCGACCGGCAGACCCCGCGACCGCAGCACCTCCGCGACCGGTGCCGCGTCGGCGTTGCGGCGGATCAGCACCGCGGCGGTCGGCGGATCCTCGCCCCGGTTCGCGGCGTCCGCGTACTGTTCGGCGATGCGGTCGGCCACCCATTCCCGTTCCTGCACGACGTCACCGGTGAGGGCCAGCCGCACGTCCCCGGGTACGGCCTGCGGTCGCGCCCGCAGCATGCTGACCGCCACGCCCCGCTCCCGCAGGGACGCCGACGCCATGTTGGCCAGCGCCAGGGCCTCCGGCGGGTTGCGCCAGCTGGTGAGCAGTTCCAGCGTCGGCGCCGGATCCCCGTTCGTCAGCGGGAAATCCGTGGCGAAGCGGGGCAGGTTGGCCGCCGACGCACCGCGCCAGCCGTAGATCGACTGCATGGGATCGCCCACCGCGGTCAGCGCAAGTTCGCCGTCGAGTCCGCCGCCGAACAGCGACGACAGCAGCACCCGCTGCGCGTGTCCCGTGTCCTGGTACTCGTCGAGCAGCACCACCCGGAAACGGGTGCGCTCGGTGAGGCCGACCTCGGGGTGGTCCGCGGCGACGCGTGCCGCCAGCGACATCTGACTGCCGAAGTCGAGCGCGCCTTCCCGTCGCAGGGTGTCCGCGAGCCGCTGCACCAGCGGCAAGAGTTCCACCCGGCGGTGCTGGGTGTCGAGGATGTCGAGCAGTTCCTTACCGGGACCACCGCGCTGCCGCGGTCCGGCGGGCAGGGTGTGGACGAGCTTGTCGAGTTCGGTGTGCGCCTCCCGCAGGTCGTCCGGTTCGACGAGGTGCTCGGCGAGCTGCCCGGCCAGCGCGAGGACCGCCTCGGTGACGGACGCCGGATTTCTATCGGTGTCGAGGTCGCCGTCCCACGAGCTGACCACCCGGTGCGCCAGCTGCCACAGTTCCGTCTCCGACAGCAGCGTCGCCGACGGTTCGATGGGCAACAGGAGCCCGTGCTCGGACAGCAGTCGCCCGGCGTAGGAGTGATACGTGCTGACCTCCGGTTCGCCGGCGAGGATGCGCGACCGGAGGTCACCGCTCGGGTCGACCCGGCGGAGCAGGTCCGAACCCGCCAGACGGGCAAGGCGTTTCCTGATCCGGGCGGTCAGCTGCTGCGCCGCCTTGCGGGTGAACGTCAGACCCAGCACCGCCTCGGGGTCGACGACCCCGTTGGCCACCAGCCACACGACGCGGGCGGCCATCGTCTCGGTCTTGCCCGCGCCTGCCCCCGCGACGACGAGGGTCGGGCCGAGGGGGGCCGCGATGACGGCGGCCTGTTCCGGGGTCGGCGGATGCTGCCCCAGTCCGATCGCGAGTTCCACCGGGTCGATTCGGATGGTCATTCCGACGTCACCTGCCGTCCCTCGTCGTGCGCGGGACAACTCGTCCGCACCGGGCAGTGCCTGCATCCGTCGTTGACGCGGGCGAGGAACTCCGGCCCCTTGGTGGCGGCCGCCGCCGCATGGATGACCGCGAGCCACGTCTCGAGGTCCTCCTCCGACAGCGGTGCCTGCACCCGCTGCGTCGCGCCTTCCTTCTTGTGTGGTTTGGCGACGAAGACCAGCCGCGCCCCACCGGGTTTCGACGCCGGCTCCCCGTCGATCGCACCGGTGGCCGCCGCCACCTGGTACGCCGCCAGCTGGGCGTGCTGCTGGGCGTCGTCCTTGGTGACGGGTGAGCGGGCGGTCTTCACGTCGACGATCACGGGCCTGCCCTCGGCGTCGCGTTCGAGCCGGTCGATCCGCCCCCGCAGCCGGATTTGCGGGGAACCCTCCTCCCGCGGCTCGAGGACGCCGTCGACGGCCACCTCGACTCCGACCTCGGTGAGTTCGGACCGGGTGTTCCCGAGCCAGGCGGTGAACGTGGCGAGCATGTCCCGGGTGCGGTCGAGTTCGCGCCGCGAGTACCACTGGGAGCCGAGATCGATCGACTCCCAGGCGTTCTCGAGCGCACGTTCCACCTGATCGGGTGGGATGCGGCCTGCGAGCGCCTGCACCAGCGTGTGCACGAGCGTTCCGGCGATGGCGTGGGTGTTGTCGCCGTCCCGGCCGCCGTGGCGTTCGAGCAGCCACCGCAACGGGCAGGTGTTGAGCAGGTCGACGGTGGACGGCGACAGCGACACCGGTCCGTCCTCCGCGTTCCACAACGCCACGCCGGTGCTCGGTTCGGCCGTGCCGTACCACTGGTCCGGGTGGGCGCCGCGCACCCCGGCTTCGGCGAGCCGGGCGAGTTGGCGAGCGGCGCGTTCCTGGCGGGCGGGGTCGGATTCGGCGACGTCCGGATCGCAGACCACGCTGCGCAATTCGGCGACGAGGGCGGGCAGGGCCAGGACCCGGGTCGCCGGATCCTCCGCAGGAACCACCACCTCTTCGGCGTCCGAATCCTGTTCTCCGGCGAGCAGTTCGTCGACGAAACGGGAGTGGACGAGATCGGCGTCGCCGCTGGCCGAGTCGACCGCGGTGACCAGCAGACTCCGCCTCGCCCGGCTGCACGCCACCAGGAACAGCCTGCGTTCCTCGGCCAGCAGCGGTGCGGTGCGCGACATCCGGTCGGCGGCGGTCTCGCTGCCGTCGGACACGCCGCCCGTGAGGTCGATCAGCGCCTCGGTGCCGAGCAGGCTTCCGCGCGCCCGCAGGCTCGGCCACAGCCCTTCCTGCACACCCGCGACCGCGACGACGTCCCACTCCCGGCCGGCCGCCGAGTGGGCGCTGAGCACCGACACGGCGTCGCCCGGAACGACGGAGACGGTGCGCGCGGTGGGAATCGCCTGCCCGGTCAGGTAGTCGACGAACCCGGCGAGCTGCGCGCGAGGGAGACGGTCGACGTAACTCGCCGCGGCGTCGAACAGGGCGACCACGGCGTCGAGGTCGCGGTCGGCCTGCGCCCCGATCGGACCGCCGCGGGCGGAGGCCGCCGACCAGCGACGTTCGAGTCCGGTGGCCTGCCACGCCGCCCACAGCACGTCCTCGATGCCGCGCCCCCGCTCGAGCGGAACCCTCGCCTTGCGCAGCACGGACAGCACCCGGTTCAGGGACGCCGCTTCGACGTCGGTCAGCTTCGCCGTGACCCTGCGGGTGCTGCCCGTCTCGCCGACCAGCAGGAGACGGAGCAGTTCCGCGGAGTCACGGTCGCCGCCGGAGGCCAGCTCGGCGCGCCGCAGACCCCGGCGAAGACGCCGGAGCGCCACGGGTTCCGCGCCGCCGACCGGGCCTGCGAGCAGGGCGAGCGCGTCCTCGCCCGTGAATTCCTGCCCCGACAGTGCCCGCAGCACCAGCATCAGCCCCGACACCCCGTGCTGACGAGCCAGCGGCAACTCGGACGCCGCGGTGGTGACCGGCACACCCGCACCGAGCAGCGCCCGCCGGAGCGGAGCCAGCGCCCGCGGAACCGAGCGCACGATCACCGCCATCTCCGACCACGGCACCCCGTCGAGGAGGTGGGCGCGGCGCAGGGTGTCGGCGATCAGCGCCGCCTCCTTCGCCGCGGTGCCCAGGACCCGGACCGACGTCCTGCCGCCGTCCTGAGACGGGGTCCAGATCCGGTGGGGCAGATGCCCCGGCAGGCGGGACGTGATCCGGGCCGCAGTGGTCGCGACCTCCGCCGAACTGCGGAAGTTGACCGGTAACAGCACCTGCCGGGGATCGCCCTTGTCGGCCAGGTCGGCGAGGAACGTGGGGTCGGCCCCGCGGAACCCGTAGATCGACTGGTCGGGGTCGCCGGCCACGACCGTGGTGCGGGTACCGGTGCCGACGAGCCGGACCAGTTCCGCGGCCTGCGGATCGAGGTGCTGGGCGTCGTCGACGAGCAGGTGCCGCACCCGGTCCCGTTCCGCGCGCAGCAGGTCCGGGTCGGTGGCGAACGCGGTGAGGGCCGCACCGATGAGTTCGGCCGCGTCCAGCGCCGGCGCCGTGGCCTCGGGGGCCTCGACACCCACCGCTCCGCGCAGCAGCATGCCGTGCTCGTACCGGGCGGCGAACATGCCCGCCGCCACCCACTCGGAGCGGTCGTGCCGCCGGCCCAGCGTGATCAGATCTTCCGGGCCGAGGCCCCGCTCGCTCGCGCGCAACATGAGGTCGCGCAGTTCGACGGCGAAGCCGCCCAGCGCCAGTGCGGGACGCAGCCGTTCGGGCCACATCTCGCCGCCGTCCGCGATGTCGCCCTGCAGCATCTCGCGGAGCACGGCGTCCTGCTCGGCGCCGGTGATGAGGCGCGGCGGCGGATTGCCGTGGGCGGCGGCCTGCAACCGCAGCACCGCGAACGCGTAGGAGTGGACGGTGCGGACGAGCGGTTCGCGCGTGGCCCGGGGCCCGTGGTGCTCGTCGTGGCCGATGAGGGCGGCGGTCACCTCTTCGCGCACCCGGCCCGCCGCTCGCTTCGACTGCGTCAGGACGAGCACCGACTCCGGGTCCTCGCCGCCGGCGATCCGGTCCACCGCGACGTCGACGAGTAGCGACGTCTTGCCGGTTCCCGGGCCGCCGAGCACCTGCCAGGGATTCCAGCCCATGCCGAGGGGCGGTGCGGTGAGGACCCGCTGCGTGGAGTCGTCCCACACCCGGGCCGGGCGGTCGGGGCTCGGGCGGTGCACGAGCCGGGCCCGGGGAGCCGACGTCCTGGTGCGCACCGCCGATTCCGTCATGGGCAGCATTCCACCAGAACGGTCCGACATCTCCTGCGGCGGCCCGATCCGGCATCATGGGTCACGTGTCAGCACTGAATACGTACCTGTTCGGCGCCGAGGACGGCACGGAGATCCTCGCCCTGCACGGACTCACCGGCCACGGCAGACGGTGGGAGGCGCTGGCCACCGACCAGCTGCCCGACGCCCGGTGGATCTCCCCCGACCTGCTCGGGCACGGCCGCTCGACGTGGTCGCCGCCGTGGAACCTCGAGGCCCACGTCGCGAGCCTCGTCGACACCCTCGACGCGCACGCCCGGGGACCGGTCCTGGTGGTGGGCCACTCGTTCGGTTGCGCCCTGGCGCTGCACCTGGCACGCGCGGTCCCCGACCGGATCCGCGGCCTCGTGCTGCTCGACCCGGCGATCGGGCTCGACCCCGCGCAGATGCAGTCGGTGGCCGATCTCACCATCTCCTCCCCCGACTACACCGACGTCGAGGAGGCCCGGTCCGACAAGCTGCACGGCTCGTGGGGCGAGGTGGCCCGCGACGTCCTCGAGGACGAGATCGCCGAACACCTGGTGCCCCTCGAGAACGGCCGGGTCAACTGGCGACTGTCCACCCCCGCCGTCGTCACGGCGTGGGGCGAACTGGCCCGCGAGGCGGTCCTGCCGCCCGCGCATCTGCCGACCGTGCTCGTGCAGGCGTCGAAGGTGCAGCCGCCGTACGTCACACCCGCGTTCCGCAAGGCCCTCGTCGACCACCTGGGCGGCAACCTCACCGCCGTCGACCTCGACTGCGATCACATGGTGCCGCAGGCCCGGCCCGACGAGGTGGCCGAGCTCATCCGCACACTTCTCTGATGGTCGCGACGACGGAGGAACAGGTCGAGGCGGTGCGCGCGCTGGTCGCGTCGATTCCGCCCGGCCGGGTGGCCACCTACGGCGACATCGCCGCGGCGGCCGGGCTGTCCAGTGCGCGGACGGTGGGCTGGATCATGCGCACCGACTCCGCCGACCTCCCCTGGCACCGCGTGCTGGGCGCCTCGGGGCGGCCGGCGCCGCACCTCGCGCACAAGCAGATCGCGAAGCTCGAACTCGAGGGCGTGCCCATCCGGGACGGCCGCGTGGATCTCGCGGCGGCGCGGTACCGGTTCGATCCGCCCGGCTGACGGTTCCACCCGCCTCAGCAGGTGCTCGGCGCGGGGTCGCCGCGGAACCGGGCGTCCATCCAGTCCAGCCCCTGGGGCAGTCCCAGCGCCGCCGCCGACAGATGGTCGGGTGTCGGCGTGAGCAGCGTCTGCACCGGGGTGCCCGCGTCGCAGTACCGCCGCAGGGTGGTGTCGATCGAATCGACAGGGATCAGCGCGTCCGTCGGACTGTGCCATTCGAAGATCGGTACGGTGGGCACGCCCGGGTACAGCTCCAGGCTGTTCTCCTCCATCACCTTCCACGCTTCCGGGTCGTCCATGAAGTTCTGGTTGTCGGTCATTTCCGAAGCGCTGTGCCCGATTCCGAACAGCATGATCTCGTTCGTGCATCCGTTGCCGATCATCTGCTTCATCCGGCGGCCCTCGTCGTTGAGTTGGCCGCTGACGTCGACGCGATCCGGGTATTCGCGTTCGAGACCCAGTGCGGCGGCCATCGCGAGACCGAACGCGGGGTGCGGATTGGTGCCCAGCGCCTCCGCCATCTTCACCAGGTTCATCGGGGTTCCACCCTCGGCGGCGCCGACGAGGTTCAGTTCGGGGGCGTAGCTCGGCGCCAGCGCCGCCGCCCATGCCGTCGCCATGCCGCCACCGGAGTACCCGCCCAGTCCGACCTTGCTGTTCTGTACCTGCAGTTCGGGGACCCGCTGGACGGCACGGATGCCGTCGAGCGTGATCTGGCCGCCGAGTTTGGCTGCGCCGTACGCCATCCGCGGTCCCAGATGGTCGGGCAGCGCCACCGCCCACCCGCGCGCGAGAGCGATGTTGAGGCCTGCCGCCTCCCGGATCTGGTGCAGGGGGTCGGTGGTGTACAGCTCGGTGACGATCTTGCACTTGTTGCCCAGTGAATTGATGATGTGCTGGTACGACACCAGCGGGCCGTCCGGGACGTGGTTCGGGGGCAGCACATACGTGGTGTTCGCCGCGATCGGTCTGCCCTCGGAGTCGGTGGTCCGGAACAGCAACTCCCACATCGCACTACCGGGGAAGTAGTACGACGGCGGCAGCTGGCGGATCTTCAGCACGTCACCCGGGGCGTGGTCGGCGATGTCCGTGGGCTGGATGTAGAAGGGGTCCGGGTCGGCGACCGGGAAGATCACGTCGGCAGCGGGCGGGGTCGGCAAGGGCGGCAACGGCACCAGCGGTTGTGCCGCGGAAATTCCTGCGCCGACGAGGGCGGCAGTCAGGGCGAGGACCGGGTCGACTACGGCGGTGCCGAAGGATCTGCGGAACAACGAGCCCATGACATACCCCACATTTCAGCGACGGGTCGACGGCATCACTATGCCAGAGCGTCGATAAAGATCCGCCCCTTTCCCGGTACCGAACAGGTCTCTGACCGATACTTCGATTTACAGATACTTTTCCGTGACACACCCGCGCGTCACACGACGAGCGTCGGCGTCACGGACATCGAGGCGTCGGCGGACACGACCAGCGTGGCAAGGACATTCACGGCGGCGGTCAGTTCGGACACCGGCCGTGTGAACGGCATCCGCTGATGGTCGTCGAACAGATGGCCGGTGCCGAACCGCGGCCCCGGCGCCAGCAGCAGCCCCCGCGACCGCGCGGCCGCGACGAGGTCCGTCGAACTCGTATCGGCAGGCAGCCTGCACCACAGGGACAGTCCCCCGGCGGGCAGCACGTAACTCCACCCGGGCAACCGCTCGTCGACCGCCGCCGCGAGCGCGTCCCGCTGCACCCGGAGGTCGCGGCGGCGCTGCGCGACCAGTCGATCGTGCCAGGCGAACAGGCGCACGGCCGCAAGCTGATCCAGCACGGAGACCGACAGCTGCCTGCGGGCCATGATCTTGGCCAGCTGCGCGGTGCGGGCAGCCTCCGCACGCACCCAGCCGATGCGGATACCTCCCCACACGGTCTTGCTGAGGCTGCCGATCGCCACCGTCGCCGATTCCGGGACCGGGACACCGAACGGCTCCAGGTCGTCCGGACCGTCCAGCACGATGTCCGCCGCCACTTCGTCCACGACAGTCACCACTCCGTGGCGGGCGAGGGTCGCGGCCAGCCGCCGTCTGCCCTCCGGAGTTGCCCTGGCTCCCGAGGGATTGGAGAAGTCCGGCATCACGTACGCCACCGTGGGGGCACTCTGCCGGGCGGCCCGGTCCGCGTCGGCGACGAACGCGTCCGGGTCGGTCGCGTCGATCGGCACCGGAACGGGTCTGCCGCCGGCCGCCTGCACGGATTCGACCGCGCCGGGGTAGGTCGGGTGCTCGATCAGGACACGGTCGCCCGCCTCGACCAGTGCCTCGAACACCACCTCGGTGGCGTCACCCGCGCCCCCGGTGACGAGGATCTGGTCCGCGATGGTCGGGCGACCGCGGCGCGTGTAGCGGTCTGCTATCGCCGCCCGGAGTGTGGTCAGTCCGCCGGGGTGGTAGCCGTGCTGGGGCATGAAGCGGGGCAACTCGTCGACGGCGTCGAGGTACGCCTCCTTGAGTTCAGGAGCGGCCGCCGGTGCGGCGTTGACGAGGTCGATCACGCCGTCGACCGGCGCCCCGACCATGGTTCCCCAGGCGGGCGGACCCGACGGCATCGCCACGAATGTCCCCGATCCGTGCCGCGCCGACGCCCAACCGGCCTCTCGCAGTTCGCGATAGGCGGCGCTGACGGTCACCCGGCTGAGCCGGAGTTCCTCCGCGAGGGCCCGTTCGGCGGGCAGCCGGACTCCGACGGCCATGGACCCGTCGGCGACCCTCTCGCGCAGGGCGTCGGCGAGCCCGCGGTACAGGGGCTGCCCGCCGGCGGGCGCCGCACCGAGCAGCACCGCCAACTCGGCCGCGGAGACGGTTCGGACCGGTTCGCTACTCATACAGGCCACTTTTCCACAGAGGACTGGAAATCGCGGTCCACTTCCGGCCGACAATCGATTCATGTTGGTAATTGGAATCCTCTCGGCCCTCAGTCTGGCGTCGGTGGCCTGGCTCTGCGTCAGCACGGCGCAGGGCGGACGGTCCGGGCCGGCAGGCCCTCCGCGCAGCCACCTGCACAGCGACTGAGGGAGTGCGGCAGCATGAGGGAATGAACTCTGCCGCGCCCGTTCACGCGATAGTCCTCGCCGGTGGACGAGCCACTCGGATGGGCGGCGTCGACAAACCGGCCGTAGTGGTCGGCGGACGCCGGATGCTAGACACCGCCCTCGACGCCGTCGACGACTGTGAGCGCATCGTCGTCGTGGGACCTCGCCGCGCCGACCTCGATTCGACGGTGCTCCAGACGCAGGAGACGCCGCCGGGCGCAGGCCCGGTCGCGGGGGTGGCCGCCGGGCTGGCCGTGCTCGACGCCGACCCGGCCGACCGGGTGATCCTGCTCGCGTCGGACCTGCCGTTCGCGGAACCGGCGATGGCCGAGGCCCTCGCCGCCGCCGTGCAGGACGCCGACACCGTGTTCGCGGTCGACGAGTCGGGCCGCCTGCAGTTCCTGTTGTCCGCGTGGCGCGTCGGCGCGCTCACCGACCGGCTCCGCGCGCTCGGCTCCGCCGTGAACCAGCCCATGAAGGCCCTCGTTCCGGAATCGTTCGGAACGGTGCTCTTCCGCGGCGTCACCGACTGCGACACACCGGAGGACGTCGAGCGGGCCCGGAGCACGTCCGCGGCGGCGCCGGTCACCATCGCCGAGGCCCGCACCGCGATCCTGGCCGCGGTCCCCCCACTGCCACCGCGCGCCGCGGCGCTCGGCACGTCGCTCGGCGCCACGCTCGCCGAGCCGCTGCTCGCCGCCGACGCCCTGCCGCGCATCGCGGTGTCCGCCATGGACGGGTACGCCGTCGCGGGCGACGGTCCGTGGGTGCTGCGCGACGCCATCCGGTACGCCGGCAGCGACGAGGAACTCGAACTGGCAGAGGGCGAGGCGGCGCGGATCGCGACCGGTGCACATCTGCCCAGCGGCGCCTCCACCGTCGTGCGGGACGAATTCGCCGTGACGACAGACACTTCCGAGGGGCCGCGACTGTCCCGCAGACACGGCGTTCCCGTGCGCGACGACGCGCGGCGTCGCGGTGAGGACTGGCACGAGGGGTACCGGCTCGCGGCGGAGGGAACGGCCGTCACGCCCGCGCTCGTCTCCGCGGCCGCGAGCGCGGAGGTGACCACCGCCGGGGTCCGCGGACCGGTCCGCGCGCACGTCGTGGTCACGGGCGACGAGATCCGGCGCGACGGCCCGCTGCGCCACGGGCAGACCCGGGATGCACTGGGACCCGTTCTCCCCCAGTTCCTCTCGTGGTGCGGCATCCACACGGTCGCCGACACGCACCTGCGGGACACGTCCGACAGCTTCGATGAGCTGTTCCGGGAAGTCCGCCGGCCCGACCTGATCGTGATCGTGGGGGCCACCGGCGGCGGCGCGGCCGACCAGCTGCGTGCGGCGCTCGACCGTGCGGACGCCCGGATCGTGGTGGGGAGGGTGCGGTGCCGCCCGGGCGGTTCGCAGGTGACCGCCCTGCTGCCCGACGGCCGGGTGGTCCTCGGGCTGCCCGGCAACCCGTACGCCGCGGTCGTGACACTGCTGACCACGGTTCCGTTCATCGCAGCCGCGCTCACCGGTCGCACCCCGGCACCGATTCAGCTGGGGCGCATCGCGAATGCGTCCGAGGTCAGCGGCGACGCCACCCGCATCCTGCCCGCCGTCCCGCAACCGGACGGCACGTGGCGCGTGGACCCCGGAATCCGGACGGCGCATCTCGCGGGCCTGATCGACCGCGAGGCGCTGGCGCTGGTCCCGGCGGGGGCCGCCGACGGTGATCTCGCCGAGCTGGTGCCCCTACCGCGCTGACCGGACGGTTCAGCGCTGGTACGACAGCGCGCGGACCGCGGCCGGGATTCCGCTGCGGTAGCGGTCCGCGACGAGATCGACGATCGCCGGATCGACGCCGAGCGGCTCGGCCACCCCGTCCGCACCGGCATCGGCGAGGCGGGCGTGGAACAGTCCGTGGGCCAGGAGGTACGACGCGACGAACACCCGCTTCTCGCCGCCGGCCCGCAATCCTTCGACCACGTCCGGGACGCGCGGCTGCGCGGTCGCGACGTAGCCGATCCGGACCCGCGACGCGACGAGTTCCGACAGCATCGCCGCGGCGCGCCGGACGTCGCGCAGCGCCCGCGGGTCGGACGAGCCTGCCGCGGCGAGCACGACCGCGTCGCCGGGCCGCCAGCCCGCGTCGACGAGACGCCGCAGCAGGACGTCCGCGAGAACGGGGTCCGGTCCCAGCGCCCGGGTCACGGCCACGGAGGGATGGCCGCTGTCGGCGACCTCCCGCGGAACGTCGGTGTGGACGTGGTAGCCCGACGCGAGGAACGCCGGCACCACGACGGCGGGCCCGGTGATGTCGCGGAGCACCTCGGCGGGTGACGGCCCGAGTACATCCACGAAGGACACCCGGGTCGGTCCGACCTGCTCGGCGACGGCGTCGGCGAGCGCGGCGATCATTTCCACGCCTCGGGGACTCCGCGTTCCGTGTGCCACCAGTACCAGTGCTGTC
The DNA here is from genome assembly GCF_900105905.1 of Rhodococcus koreensis. Lineage (GTDB taxonomy): Bacteria > Actinomycetota > Actinomycetes > Mycobacteriales > Mycobacteriaceae > Rhodococcus_F > Rhodococcus_F koreensis. The sequence continues at coordinate 1,661,644 of NZ_FNSV01000005.1, forward strand.
TCGTTCATTGCTGTCCCTCCTCACGTGAATCGGCGCAGTCGACGGGATCGAGCGCGAGGCGGTATCCGCGCTTGACCACCGTCTGGACTGCCTTCGGTGCGCCCAGGGACGCGCGCAGTCTGGCCACCGCCGTCTCCACGGCGTGGGTGTCGCCGCCGCCGCCGGGCAGTGCCGCGAGCAGTTCGTCCCGGGGGACGACCCGGCCGGGCCGGGCGCCGAGCGTGCGCATCAGCGACATCGCGGCGGGCGGCAGCTGGCGCACCTCGCCGTCGACGACGACGCATCCGCCGCGGATGCTCAACTCGTGTCCGGCGGTGTGGATCTTGTTCGCCCGCCGCGGCAGCTCGTCGGCGATGTGCCGGGCGAGCGCACCCAGTCGCGAGCGTGCCGGCATCGTCGTGGGGACCTCGAGTTCGCGGAGCGGTCCGGCGGTGACCGGTCCGACGCAGGCCGCGAGAACCCGGTGCCGGAACGAGTGCAGCACCATCTCGATCATTCCGGTCTCCTTGGCGCGGGTCAGCAGCGAGGCCACCGCCGGTGCGCTGGTGAAGCTGACCGCGTCGAGACCGCCGGAGGCGATCAGTTCGATCATCCGGTCCATCGGGGCCTGGTCCTCGAGCGGCGTCCACCGGTAGACGGGGACTGCGATCACGTCGGCGCCCGCGCAGCGCAGCACCTCGCAGAAGTCCGCGACCGGCTCCCATTCCGTGGTGGCGCCGTGCAACTGGACCGCGATGCGCTTGCCTTCGACGCCCTCGCCGAGCAGGTGATCGAGCACTTCGGCCGACGACTCCGACGCGGGCGACCACTCCTCCCGCAGGTCCGCCGCCCGGATCGCGCCCTTCGCCTTGGGTCCGCGGGCCAGCAGGCGGCTCGCGGCCAGGGCCCGGCCCAGCTCCTCCGCTTCACCCCAGCCGTCCGCCGCCTCCATCCAGCCGCGGAAACCGATCCCGGTGGTCGCGACGACGATCTCCGGCGGGTTGTCGATGATCTGGCGCGTGACCCGCTCGAGTTCCGTGTCGTCGGCCAACGGGATGATGCGGATGGCCGGAGCGTGCACCACGGTGGCACCGCGCCGCGTCAGCAGCGTGGCGAACTCTTCCGCACGCCGGGACGCCGTGATCCCGATCGTGAACCCGCACAGCGGCGCCGCGTCGTTCACGCGTGCGTGCTGTGGACCTGGACGACGCCGGCCCACACCCGCACGTCGTACACGGGCAGCCGCACCGACTCGTCGTCGAGGCAGCGACCGTCGACCAGCGAGAACACCTGCTTGAGCAGGGGCGACGCCACGGTGGGCTCTCCTGCCCGGTCACCCACGAGGCCGCGGGACATCACGGCCGCGCGCCCGAACGGGTCGATGTTGCCGACGGCGTGCAGGGACCCGTCCTCGAGAAGGAACAGTGCCACCTGCTCTCCGCCCCGCAGCAGCACCGCCACCCCGAGACCGGGGATCAGCTGGCTGAGCGGACACGCGGACGTCCATTCGAGACGGCCTGACTTGACGCTTTCGAACCTGGTTCCACTGGCACTGTGGACGTTCATGTCGACGACGGTCATCACAGTCCTCCTTCGGGCTGGTGTGTATCCGTGCTTGGATACATAGTTCGTGGTGGGTGTTTCCGCAGCGTTAAGCGGGGATTACTCCGATGTAGAAGCTGCGAATTTCGGCATTCCCATCAACACCGGGACCTTCCGGACACCCGTGTCGTCGAACGCGACGGTCGGATCGGCCTCGTCGGGCGCGTTGACGAACGAGACGAACCGCGACAGCTTCTCCGGGTCCTCGAGCACACCCGCCCACTCGTCCTTGTATCCCAGAACGTGCTTGGCCATGGCCGCCTCGAGATCGGCGGCGATGCCCAGGCTGTCCTCGCACACCACGGCCTTGAGGTGGTCGAGCCCGCCTTCGAGGGACTCGACCCACGGCGCGGTGCGCTGGAGCCGGTCCGCGGTGCGGATGTAGAACATCAGGTACCGGTCGATGTACCGGATCAGGGTCTCGTCGTCGAGCCCGCCTGCGAGCAGCTGGGCGTGCTTCGGGGACTGGCCACCGTTGCCGCCGACGTACAGGTTCCAGCCGTTCTCGGTGGCGATGACGCCGACGTCCTTGCCGCGCGCCTCGGCGCATTCACGGGCACAGCCCGACACACCGAACTTGATCTTGTGCGGGGACCGCAGGCCGCGATACCGGTTCTCCAGGTCGACCGCCATACCCACGGAGTCCTGCACGCCGTACCGGCACCAGGTGGATCCGACGCAGCTCTTCACGGTGCGCAGCGACTTGCCGTACGCCTGGCCCGACTCCATGCCGGCGTCGACGAGGCGCTTCCAGATCGCGGGCAGCTGCTCGACGCGGGCGCCGAACAGGTCGATGCGCTGACCGCCGGTGACCTTCGTGTAGAGGCCGAAGTCGCGGGCCACCTCGCCGATGACGATGAGCTGTTCGGGCGTGCATTCGCCGCCGGGCATCCGCGGCACCACCGAGTAGGTGCCGTTCTTCTGGATGTTGGCCAGGAAGTGGTCGTTCGTGTCCTGCAGTCCCGCCTGGTTGCGGTGCAGAATGTGGTCCGAGTCGGTGGACGCCAGGATCGACGCGACGACGGGCTTGCAGATGTCGCAGCCCGAGCCCGTTCCGTACTTCGAGATCAGCGCGGAGAACGTGCGCGTGTCGGTGGCCTGCACGATCTCGAACAGCTCGGCACGGGACTGCTCGAAGTGCTCGCACAGCGCCTTCGACATCACCACTCCGGACGACGCGAGCAGCTGCTTGATGGTCGGCAGGCAGCCACCGCACGTGGTGCCGGCGTTGGTGCAGCTCTTGACCTGCGCGATGTCGCAGGCGCCGTCGGCGATGGCCCCGCAGATCGCGCCCTTGGTGACACCGTTGCAGGAGCACACCTCGGCGTCGTCGGGCAGGGATCCGGCGCCGGGCTTCTCCCCCGCGGGCGAGATGAGCGAGGCCGGATCGCCGGGCAGTTCGCGGCCGACGAGGGGACGCAGCGACGCGTACGCGGAGGCGTCACCGACGAGGATGCCGCCGAGCAGCGTCTTCGCGTCGTCGGACACGACGAGCTTGGCGTAGGTGCCCTTGGCGGCGTCGCTGAGAACCACCTCCAGCGCGCCGGGGGTCTGAGCGTGGGCGTCGCCGAAGCTGGCGACGTCCACACCCATCAGCTTGAGCTTGGTGGACAGGTCGGCGCCGGGGAACTCCGCCGCCCCGCCGAGCAACCGGTCCGCGACGATCTCCGCGGTGGTGTACCCGGGAGCGACGAGGCCGTAGCACCTGCCCTCCACCGCGGCGCACTCGCCGACCGCGTAGATGTTCTCGTCCGACGTGCGGCACCCGAGGTCGGTGATGATCCCACCGCGCTCACCGACCTCGAGTCCCGCGTCGCGGGCCAGCTGGTCCTGCGGCCGCACACCCGCGGAGAACACCAGCAGCGCGGCCTCGATCACCGAGCCGTCGGACAGTTCGACGCTGATCCCGTCCGGGCCCTCGGTGATGCCTGCGGTGCCGACACCCGCGTGGACGGTGAGACCCAGGTCGGTGACGAGGTTGGCGAGCAGCGCGCCGCCGCCCTCGTCGACCTGCAGCGGCATCAGCCGGGGAGCGAACTCGACCACGTGCGGGGTCATGCCCATCAATTTGAGGGCGTTCGCGGCCTCGAGTCCGAGCAGACCACCGCCGACCACGACACCGACGGCGCCGGGCCCGGCCGCGTCGGCACGCTTCCGGATGCCGTCCAGGTCGGCGAGCGTGCGGTAGACGAAGCACTCCGGCCGGTCGTGGCCGGGGATCGGCGGCACGAACGGATACGAACCGGTGGCCATCACGAGAGCGTCGTACCCGACGACCTCACCCGAATCGGTGGTGACCTTGCGGGCCTCCCGATCGATGGTCGCGGCCCGGCGGCCGATCCGGAGGTCGACGAGCGCGTCGTCCGGGTAGTCGTTACCCGCGAGCGCAAGCTCCTTGGGGTCCCACGCCCCCACGTAGGAGGACAGTCCCACCCGGTCGTACGCGGGGAGGGGCTCCTCGCAGAGCACCGTCACCGACCAGTCGTCCGACTCGTCGCGTGCACGCAACGCCTCGACGAATCGATGTCCGACCATTCCGTGTCCGATGACCACTGCTGACTTGCGGCTCATGCCGTCGCTCCTTCTAGCTGAATTACTCGAGTTCATGCGGTACTGCGGGAGGTCACGCCGAGACCGACACCTTTTCGTCGTCGCCGTCGGTGACGGTGAGCGCACGAGTGACGGACGGGCGGCGCAGGAAGACGAACCAGGTGACGAGGATGCAGGCAAGGTAGAAGGCGAGGAACACCCAGAACGCCATGGTCGCCGACTTCGCGGTGCCGCCGTAGGACGCGCGGAGCACCAGGTTGATTCCGACGCCGCCGAGGCCGCCGATGGCGCCGGCGAAGCCGATGAGGGCCCCGGACATCGCCCGCGACCACGCCGCCTTGGCGTCGCGGCTCAGTCCTTCGAGCCCCTGCGCCTTGGCCTCGAAGATCGACGGGATCATCTTGTAGACCGAGCCGTTGCCGATGCCTGCCAGCAGGATCAGGGTGATGAAGCCGACCACGAACGCCACCAGCACTCCGGCCGTGGCCGCGCCGGGCGTGCCGTCGTCGACGGTGCCCGCGGTCACCAGCACCGCGGCGGCGAGCGCCATGGCGACGAAGGTGTACAGCGTGATCTTGCCGCCGCCGATGCGGTCGGCGAGCTTGCCGCCCATCGGCCGGGCGATGGAGCCGAGCAGCGGTCCGATGAAGGCGATCTGCGCGGCGTGCAGGGCGGCCGCCGCGGGGGTGGCGCCACCGGCGAGGAAGTTGATCTGCAGCACCTGGCCGAACGCGAAGCTGAATCCGATGAACGATCCGAACGTGCCGATGTAGAGGAAGCTGATGACCCACGAGTCGGAGAACTTCAGCGCCTTGGCCATCGCCCGGAGATCGGACTTCTGGTTGCCGAGGTTGTCCATGAACAGGGCCGCGCCGACCGCGGCGACGGCGATGAAGACCAGGTAGACGGCGCACACGATCCAGGGGTCCGTGTTGCCCACGGTGGCGATCACGAGCAGACCGACGACCTGGATCACCGGGACACCGATGTTGCCGCCGCCCGCGTTGAGACCGAGTGCCCAGCCCTTGAGCCGCTGTGGGTAGAACGCGTTGATGTTGGTCATCGACGACGCGAAGTTTCCACCGCCGACGCCGGCGAGTGCCGCGACGAGGATGAACGTCGTGTACGACGCCCCCGGGTTCATCATCAGGTAGAGGGTGAACAGTGTCGGGACGAACAGGACGAGGGCGCTGAAGACGGTCCAGTTGCGGCCACCGAAGCGGGCCGTCGCGACCGTGTACGGGATCCGCAGGATCGAGCCGACGAGAGTGGGGACGGCGACGAGGAAGAACTTGCCCGCCGCGTCGATCCCGTAGATGTCGGTCGGCATGAACAGCACCATGACGGACCAGATCGACCAGACGGAGAAGCCGACGTGCTCAGCGACTACCGACCAGATCAGGTTCCGCTTGGCGATGTCCTTGCCGCCCGCCTCCCAGGCGTCGACGTCTTCCGCGTCCCAGTGCTCGATGTAGTGCTTCTTCACCCGGGCCTCCTCGTTGTGTGGGAGACCCAAAGGTAGAAAACCGGTGTTGCGGCGGTGCTGCGGTCGGTGACCGCAACGTCAACTGATCCTCACTTTTCAACTGGGGCGATGTGAGGTTTCCTGCATGTTTCCTAGACGTGTCGAAGAGCGTTCTCAGGCTCCTTTTCGACGTGCCAGCTGTCCTCGAGCATGCGCGGCTTGCACGCCTGGAACGCCGCTATGAGGAGGATCACCACGCCGAACGTCAGGAATCCGAACGACACGGTCCATCCGCCGGAGGCGTCGTGGAACACCCCGAACAGCAGCGGTCCGAGGCACGCGACGGCGTAGCCCACACCCTGGGTGAAACCGGACAGCGTCGCCGAGCCGAGGTGGCTGCGCGTGCGCAGATTGATGAGCGTCAGCGACATGGGGAACGTGCTCGGCCCGAGCCCCAGCAGCACGATCCACAGGATCGGTGCGCTCATCGGAGCGAACAGCAGTCCACTGAAGGCCACCAGGTAGCAGACCGCGCATCCGATCACGATCGGGAACGGATTGCGCATGCGGGCGCACAGCGTGGGGGCGCCGAACGCGGCGACGAGACCCATGAACGAGAACAGTCCCACCATGGCACCGCCGAACGCTTCGCTCGCCCCGGCGTCGGACAGGATGTCGGGAATCCAGGTGAACATCGAGTACGTGATCATCGACGTCATTCCGAACATGCCGGCCATCCCCCAGCCGACGGGCGAACGCCAGGCCTTCCCGTGCGGGCGTTCGGCCTGCACACCCGCGGGCGGTTCCGCCGCGACGACCACGGTGCGACGTCGTTCGCGGGTGAGCAGGAGGATCCACGGGAGCGCCGCGGCGAAGCCGAGGAGCGCCCAGACCCCGATCGAGAACCGCCAGCCGAACGCCTCGGCGAGCGGGACGGCCACGAAGGCGGGCACGATGGTGCCGATCTGCACCCCGACGATGTACACCGAACTCATCACGGCCAACCGGTCGGAGAAGTAGCGCTTGACCAGCGGCGGAATCACCACGTTGCCGATTCCCATGCCGGCCAGCGCGAGGGCCGACAGCGCCAGCAACGACCAGGTGTCGCTCATCAGCGCTCTCGTGAGCATGCCGACTCCGGCCATCACCATCGCCACGAGCGCGGTCCGTTCCAGGCCCCACCGCTTGGCGATGAGCGGCGTTCCCAGGCCGAACAGCGCGAACATCGCCGTGGGTACCATCCCGAACACTCCGACCACCGTGGGCGAGAATCCGATGTCCTCCCGGATCTGCGAGGCCAGCGGGGTGAACGAGGTGACCGCGAGCCTCAGGACGAGAGCCGACATGGCGATCGCGCAGAAGACGAGGAGGCGGCCGCGTAGAAGAGTCACGAGAGAAATCATAGGATGACAGGATGACCTTTGGAAAACCCGTACGTCGCTCGAGTCTCATCTCACAGGTGACCGAGCAGCTACGCGACGAGATCTGCAGTGGCCGGTGGGCGGTGGGCGCGAAGATCCCCACCGAGACCGCGCTGTCCGAACTCACCGGAACGGGACGCAACACCGTCCGTGAGGCAGTGCAGGCCCTCGTCCACACCGGGCTGCTGGAACGGCGGCAGGGATCGGGCACGTACGTCGTCGCCACCTCGGATGTCGGCGGCACACTCGGCAAATACTTCGCAGGCGCGCACGAGCGCGACGTCACGGAACTGCGGCAGGCGCTCGACGTCACCGCCGCCGCGCTCGCCGCCCGGCGACGCACCCCGGACGACATCACACGACTGCAGAGCCTGCTCGACGAGCGGTTCCGATGCTGGGCCGAGTCCGACACCGAGGCCGCCGTCGCGGCCGACGTCACCCTGCACCGCGCGATCGTCGAGGCGAGCCACAACGCCGTGTACCTCGAGTTCTACGACTCGCTGCTGCCGTCGATCGCCCAGACCGTCGACCGGCACGTGCACGCGACGGGGGCGGGATTCCACGACGAGCACCGGCACCTGATCCAGGCGATCGTCGACGGCGACGAGACCGCGGCGACCACCGCCGCCCGCGACCTGTTCGCCGAGCTGCTCACCACCTAGAGCAGGAGGCGCACCACGTCGGCGGTACGGGCGAGTCCGGGGAACGCCTCCGCGGTCGACCGCGGGTGCAGCACGTGGACGGCGAGCCGGAACAGCACCGCCCGCAGCAGCATCTGCGGCCACTCGGGCAGGTCTTCCCACCGTCCGATGAGGGCCTCGTCGGCCCCGCCCCAGGAGATGGCGTCCACCACCGCCACGGCCGCCGCCCAGGACGCGGGGCGCCAGTACGGCGTGATGTCGGTGATCCCCGGCGCGAGCGCACCGGCGAACAGGACGGTGCCGAACAGGTCGCCGTGGACGAGCTGATCCGGACACGTGACGGGCTTGCGCAATGTCGCCAGCCCGGTGATCAGCTCGAGACTCTTGCGACCGTCCGGCGACGGGGTCTCGAGCTGTTCGGCGCCCTTCGCGCTGCGCAACGGGATCTTCTCCCAGGCCGCCCGGTCCGCCGCGACGAACACGTCGACCTCCGCCCACGGCGCGACCGGGGGCTGCACCAGGAACCGGGGACGGTCGAGTTGCGAGGTGGCGGCGTGCAGTCGCCCCGACATCGACACGACCTCGTCGTGACGCGGTTCGGGTGTGCCCTCGATGAACGTGTCGGCGCGCCACCCGGACACCACGTACCTGCCGTCGGTGGATCGCACGGGACGGGCGAGCCGCACGCCTTCCACCTCGAGCGTCTCGCGGACCTTGGCGGACCACGCGGCGCGCGCGTGGTCGGCGACGGCTGACAGGACTACGTCTCCACAGAGCCACCCGCCGTCCCAGTCCGCACCGAGTGGGATGGGCTCGACTTCCCGGAGGCCGAACGTGGAGCACACGTGCTGAGGGGGTTGGCCGGTGCTCACGTACTCAACGCTACCGCCGGGTGGGCCGGTGACAGCGCAAGGCGCGCTGGCCCGAAGACGTCAATCACGCCGCGACCGGGCCGGCAGACAGGCAGTGGTCAGTAGACGGGCAGGCTCGTGTCCACCTGCTTCGCCCACGCGATCACGCCGCCCTGCAGATGGGTGGCGTCGGAGAAGCCGGCCTTCTTCAGCGCTGCCAGCGCCTCCGCCGACCGGACGCCGGTCTTGCAGTGCAGCACGATCGGCTTGTTCTGCGGAAGCTCCGACAGCGCCTCCCCCGACAGGATGCGGTCCTTGGGGATCAGCACCGCACCGGGCAGGTGGACGATGTCCCATTCGACGGGCTCGCGCACGTCGACGAGTTCGATCTCCTTGCCGGAGTCGAGGAGGTCGCGCAGCTCCGTGGCCGTGATCGTCGAACCGGCCGCCGCGGCCTGCCCCTCGTCGGACACCACCCCGCAGAACGCGTCGTAATCGATCAGTTCGGTGACCGGAGTCCGCGCCGGATCCCGGCGCAACGCGATGGTGCGGTATGTCATGTCGAGCGCGTCGTAGACCATCAGCCGTCCGAGCAGCGATTCGCCGATGCCGGTGATCAGCTTGACCGCCTCGGTGGCCATGATCGAGCCGATCGACGCGCAGAGCACACCGAGCACGCCGCCCTCGGCGCAGGACGGCACCATGCCCGGCGGCGGCGCCTCCGGGTACAGGTCGCGGTAGTTGAGTCCGCGGCCGTTCGGCGCGTCCTCCCAGAATACGGACGCCTGGCCTTCGAAGCGGTAGATCGAGCCCCACACGTACGGCTTGTGCGCGAGGACGGCGGCGTCGTTGACGAGATACCGGGTGGCGAAGTTGTCGGTGCCGTCGAGGATCAGGTCGTACTGCTCGAACAGTTCGACGGCGTTGTCGGGCTCGAGCCGGAACTCGTGCAACCGGACGTCGACGTTGTCGTTGATCTCGCGGATCGAGTCGCGCGCGCTCTCGCCCTTCGGACGGCCCACGTCGGAGCGTCCGTGGATCACCTGGCGTTGCAGGTTCGACATGTCGACCTCGTCGAACTCGACGATGCCGAGGGTCCCGACCCCCGCGGCCGCGAGGTACAGCAGGGCCGGTGAGCCGAGGCCACCCGCCCCGATGACGAGGACCTTCGCGTTCTTCAGGCGCTTCTGGCCGGCCATGCCGACGTCGGGGATGATCAGGTGCCTGCTGTACCGCGCCACCTCGTCGCGGGAAAGTTCGGCGTCCGGTTCCACCAGCGGCGGCAGCGCCTCGGTGGTCTTCACAGAACGGTCAAGCGACACGGCCCACTCCTGACGATTGCGCGACGGCTTCCGATGTGTCGGACAGCATTGACTTCAACGCCCCGACAGGGTCCATTCTTCCCCTCCTGCCCGCAGTCGCGCGGGACCGGTCCAGACTCATGCCCGCGGGAAGGGCCAGGGATTGAAATGGCAGGTCAGCCCGTTCATCGGCACGATGCCCTCGGGGTCGAGCTGGGCGATGTCGTTGTTGGCCGTCCCGAACGTCTGCTGCATCATCACCGGCGCGAGGCCGCCTTCGGTCTCGCACGGCTGGTGGTCCTGGTAGCCGATGGCGTGCCCGACCTCGTGGTTGATCTGGTACTGCCGGTACGACCCGATGTCGCCCTGGAACGCGATGGCGCCGCGCACCCAGCGCGGCTCGTTGAGGACGACGCGGTCGATGCCCGGGTTGTAACAGGACACTTCCAACTGGATGTCGTAGCCACACGCCTCGCGAATGGTCATCTGCGACGTCAGCGACACCCGGAAGTCGGGATCCCCCTGGTCGACGCGGCGAAAGGCGAACCGCGGGTCCTTCGTCCAGCTCTTCGGATTCGACAGCGTCTGGTCGACCATCCGGCCGAACGACTCGTCGCCGCCGAATCCGGACGTGTCGACGCCGTCCTCGATCTCGACGCTGTACGTGAATTCACGTTCGGTGCCCTGCCCGACCTTGGCCCCGTTGCCGGGAACCACGTGCCAGGTGCCGGCGCCCACCGCCGTGAACGGACCACCCTCGGGCAACGCGCCCGAGGGAAGTTCGGCGGCGAAGTTTCCGTCGGCCTCCGGCGGGACCCCGATGACGCTGGAACCGTCGGTGTCGCGGGACAGAGTGCCGAATCCGGGGGAATCGGTCTCCGCCGTCGTCTCGCCGCCGCCGGTGTCCCGGACCGCGTCGACCACGACGAGCACGGTGACCACCAGGAGGATCGGGATCGCGTACGCCCGCCAACCGTAGGTGGAGACGAACCGGCCGATGCGGCTCTGCTTCCGGGCCTGCCGCTCGGGGCGCGGGTTGCGGGGACGGCCCACCTCGCGGCTCGTCGGGTCCCATTGCGCGCGGAGCGGTTGATGCGACTGCGACTGCGGTGCCGACTGCGAAGCGCGGGGACCGACGTCACGCTGGTCGATGCTTCGCGATCGTCGCTCCCCGTCCTCGGAGCTCTGGGGAGCCCGGCCGCGAACACGCGGTCCTCCTCGGTCAGTCACGCAGCCCAGAATCTCACAGTCCGGCACCGCCTCGTCCCAGTGCATCGTCCGCAGGTCATTCGGCGTGTCACGTGGATGCGGCCCGCAACGTCGCGGCTACCCGGGTCACCAGGTGCCCCGAACCCCTGCGGTATCCCAGTTACCGGACAGGCAATATCCTTGACCGGGCGAGTCCTGCGAGTCCACCATGAACGGTTCACTACGCGCGGGTATCGTTCACACAGTTACACAGAATGTGACGCGGAATACTTGTGCAGATTGGAAGCGCTATGACTGAACTCGCGGATCGGACGAACTCCGATCGCGATGCCAACACCGGAAAGGGCACCGGGGCCCGTCGCAGCACGCGACTCCCCCGCGACGCCCGGCGACTGCAGCTACTCGCCGCAGCCAGCGAGGTCTTCGTCACACGCGGATACCACGCTGCCGGTATGGACGAGATCGCCGAGTGCGCCGGTGTGAGCAAGCCCGTCCTCTACCAGCACTTCCCCGGCAAGCTCGAGCTGTACGTGGCCGTGCTGCAGAGCTATGTCGACAGCCTGATCTCGGGTGTCCGGCAGGCGCTGCGCTCGACCACCGACAACAAGCAGCGTGTCCGCGCCGCGGTGCAGGCGTTCTTCGACTTCGTCGACAACGACTCGCAGGGCTTCCGGCTCGTGTTCGAGTCCGACCTCATGGGTGAGCCGCAGGTGCAGAGCCGCGTCGAGCAGGCCACCGAGGCGTGCGTCGACGCCGTGTTCGACCTCGTCAGCCACGACTCCGGTCTCGACCCCTACCGGGCCCGCATCCTCGCCGTCGGCCTCGTCGGCGCCAGCCAGTTCACCGCGCGGTACTGGCTCGAGGCGGCGCGCCCGATCCCGAAGGAAGAAGCGGTCGACACGACGGTCACGCTCGCGTGGGGCGGTCTGTCCCGCGTACCGCTGCATCCCGAACAGCGCTGACACCGACGAGAAAGGGCCCGACAGTCGATTCGACTGCGGGCCCTTTCTCGTGTGTTCACGTGGTCGGAACGAATCCGACTGCGTTCACTTCGTCGGTGCGAATCCGACCTTGCGGATATCGGACGGGCCGATCTCCACGTAGGCGATCTTGCTGGACTGAATGAGGTACTTACGCCCCTTGTCGTCCTCCAGGGACAAGATCCCGTCGCCACCGGTGAGGGCGCCCGAGACCAATGTCTCGACCTCGTCCGGGGTCTGCTCGCTGCTGACGATGAGCTCACGCGGGCTGTCGATTACACCGATCTTGACCTCCACGGTCAACCTCCGAACTCTCCGAGAAACATCAGCTGTCCTGGCCAGGCTAATGCAGTGGCCGCCGCCGGTGCGCGTCTGTGGGCTGTGCCCTGAGCGAACACCGGCAAACCGGCGCCGCCTAGACCAGGCCCAGCACGGCCATGCGTTCGGCGTGCATCTCCTGCATGCGGTCGAACAGTGCGACGACGCCGTTGAGGTCGCCGGACGCGGAGATGACGAGTTCGGTCAGCGCCTCCCGCTGCGCCAGGACGAACTGCGCCTGGGTAATGGCCTCGCCGAGCAGTCGCCTGCCCCACAGCATGAGGCGGTCCTTGTCGCGGTTGCTGGCCTTGATCGCCTGCTGCACCTCGTGGACGACGAACTCGGAGTGGCCGGTCTGCGAGAGCACCTCCTCGACGGTGCGCGACACCTCGGCGGGCAGCGAGTGCCCGATCTCGCGGTAGAAGTCCGCGGCGATCCCGTCACCGACGTACGCCTTCACCAGCGCCTCGAGCCACGTCGAGGGGGTGGTGGACGCGTGGTAGTTGTCGAGGGCGCGGACGAACGGATCCATTGCCTCGAAGATGTCGAAGCCGCGCGCGGTCAGCGCCTTCTCGAGCATCTCGAAGTGGCCCATCTCGGCGGCCGCCATGCTCGCGAGCGCCACCTTGCCCTGCAGGGTCCGCGCCATCTGCGCGTCCTCGGACAGCCGGTAGAACGCGGAGATCTCGCCGTATGCGAGGACCGCGAAGAGTTCACCGACGCCGGGGTGATCAGCGGGAATCGTGGAATCAGTGGATGCAGGGGTGTTGGGCTCCATGGCGCCACAGCCTAATGCGTCGAGCAGTGATGTTTGCCATGCGTAACCAGTTGTGGAGCGTTCTCCGGCTACAATGATCGTGGGCAACCGCTCGTCACCACGTTCGTCTCCGCAGAGAACGCTGTTCGAGTGATGATCGATCACGATCCGATCGGCGGTTCCCACCGATAATGTGCGCGCACCTGATCGACGGTCCCAGCCGCGCCTCGCCGAAATCTTCGATTTCTGCGCTGAGGCAGAGGCAGGATCGACTCGGAAGAGGACATCGACGAGCGTCGACTGGGAAATCGGGCCGACCAGCGGCCTGGCCCTTACCTCGTGCGTGCGTGCAGCTACGAGGAAGGCCAGACCCCTGAGCAAGATCACTGTCGACCATGAAGACGACGCCACCGAGACCACGCTGTCGGCGCAACTCGACTCCACACACGTCGCCCCCACTTTCGCCGAACTCGGAGTGCGTGACGAGATCGTCCGCTCTCTCGACGAGATCGGCATCGAGCGCACGTTCGCCATCCAGGAGCTGACGCTCCCCCTCGCCCTCGCCGGCGACGACCTGATCGGTCAGGCCCGCACGGGCATGGGCAAGACATTCGGTTTCGGCGTCCCGCTGCTTCACCGCATCTCCTCCGGCACCACCGGGACGGCCGCGCTCGACGGCACTCCCCGCGCGCTGGTCATCGTCCCCACCCGCGAGCTGTGCATCCAGGTCACCAAGGACCTCGAGGGCGCCGCGAAGTACCTGAAGGGCGAGAAGAACAAGCCCCTCGAGGTCCTCGCCATCTACGGCGGCCGCCCGTACGAGACCCAGATCGCGACGCTCCAGAAGGGCGCCGACGTCGTCGTGGGCACCCCCGGCCGTCTGCTCGACCTCGCCAACCAGGGCCATCTGATCCTCGGCAAGGTGGAGGTGCTCGTTCTCGACGAGGCCGACGAAATGCTCGACCTCGGCTTCCTGCCCGACATCGAGCGCATCCTGAACATGGTGCCGGACAAGCGCCAGACGATGCTGTTCTCGGCGACCATGCCGGGCCCGATCATCACGCTCGCCCGCACGTTCCTCACCCAGCCGACGCACATCCGCGCCGAGCAGGCCGACGACTCGGCGGTCCACGACCGCACGAGCCAGCACATCTACCGGGCTCACGCGCTCGACAAGGCGGAGATGGTGGCCCGCGTGCTGCAGGCCGACGGCCGCGGCGCGACGATGATCTTCACCCGCACCAAGCGGACCGCGCAGAAGGTGTCCGACGAACTCGCCGAGCGCGGTTTCGCCGTCGGTTCCGTGCACGGCGACCTCAACCAGATTGCCCGCGAGAAGGCACTCAAGGCGTTCCGCTCGGGCAAGATCGACGTGCTCGTCGCGACGGACGTCGCGGCCCGCGGTATCGACATCGACGACGTCACGCACGTCATCAACTACCAGTGCCCGGAGGACGAGAAGACGTACGTCCACCGGATCGGCCGCACCGGCCGCGCGGGGCGTACCGGCATCGCCGTTACGCTCGTGGACTGGGACGACATCCCCCGCTGGCAGCTCATCGACAAGGCTCTCGGCCTCGGTATCCCGGATCCGGTCGAGACGTACTCGAGCTCCCCGCACCTGTACGAGGAACTGTCGATCCCGGCCGAGGCGACCGGCACGATCAAGCGCCCCCGGGTCGAGAAGGCTGCGCCCGCACAGAGCGAGAACACCGACACCGAGCGGCGCGAGAACACCGACACCGACAACGGTGAGAAGGCCGAGCGCACGGAGCGTCCGGCACGCACCCGCACCCGTCGCCGCACCCGTGGTGGCCGTCCCGCGGACTCGGTGGGCCCCAAGTCGCCGGAGCCGACCGCACCCGAATCGGCAGCTCCGAGCACGGACGCCGACGGCGAGAATTCCAAGCCCCGCCGCCGCCGTCGCCGCCGGACCACGAAGGTCGGCGCCGCCGCGACGAACGCGGAGTAACCAACCACCGTGCTCGCACCTGAGCGGCGCTCACGCGCCGATCTCGTCGTCGCCGCCGGAATCGCCGTCGCGGTCGTGGTCGCCCTCACCGTCGTGTGGTTCCGCAGCGATGCCCGGGGCACCACCTCGGTCACCGCCGCCGAGCCGCCGCCTGCGCTCGTCACGGCCCTGACGGTCCCGGAAACACTGAGCCCGATCTGGGACTCCGTCAGTTCCGCCACAGCGCCCCTCGTCGTCGGTGGTGCTGTCGTCACCGCCGAGGGCGGCGACGTCGTGGGCCGGGACCGGATGTCGGGCGCCGAGCTGTGGCGGTACGAGCGTGATCTCGACCTGTGCGGTGTGACGGCGTCGTGGGAGAAGGTGGTGGCCGTGTACCGCGACGACCGCGGATGCTCTCAGGTCACCGAACTCGACGGCGGCACCGGTGAGCGTCTGGCGCAGCGGAACAGCGACGCCGATCCCGCGGTGACGCTGACGGCCGACGGAACCTATGTCGCGTCCCGCGGCGACCGCCGTCTCGAACTGTGGCGCTCCGACCTCGTGCGCACCGTCGAGTACGGGCGGGTGGACGCGCCGGTGAACCCCAAGAAGCAACCCCGCAGCGGATGCACGCTGATCGACGCCGGTTCGAGCAGCAGCAGGCTGTCCGTGCTCGAGCGCTGCCCCGGCGAGGTGGCCGATCGTCTGACGGTCATGAACCCCTCGCCCAAGGACAATCAGGAACCCGAGGAGTACGGGTCGAGCGTCCTGGCGGGTGTCGACGCCGGCGTCGAGGGTGCGCGCATCCTCGGGGTGTCGGGCGAGACCACGGCCGTCTACCTGCCCGCGGGCAGGACGACCGGACCGCGGATCGGCCTGTTCGACGGCACCGGCAACGCCGTGTCCGAATACGCGCTCGCCCTGAAGATCGGACCTGATCCGGTCACGTCCGCGAGCAGTTCGGTGGTCACCTGGTGGACCGGTTCGGATGTCGTCTCGTTCGGCGCGTCCGATCTCGTTCCCCGCTGGACCTTCCCGGGCGCTCTCGGCCCCGGCGCCGTGATGGCCGGAAACCTGCTGGTTCCGGTGGAATCCGGGATCGCCGTGCTCGATCTGTCGAACGGCGCGTTGCTGCGCACGATCCCGGTCGCGCGGGACACCACGACCGGGCCGATCACCACGACGGTGGCCGGCGACGTCGTGCTCGAACAGCGCGGTGACGGTGTGGTGGCGCTGCGCTGAGGTCGCCGCTCAGGCGGGTTCGGCGAACACCACGAGGTAGCCGTCGAGATCGCGGAGCCAGATCTCGCGATGTCCCGCATTAGGATTGACGTGCACGTCCGTGACCACGTCGACTCCCGCCTCCCGCGCCCGCGCGACGGTGCCGTCGAAGTCGGTCGTCTCGAACCAGATCGCCACCCCGTTTCCGCGCGCGAGTGACGGATCGCCGAGGGGGCCGTGGTGGTGGCCTTCGTCGAGTCGGTGCAGTTGCAGGATCATGTGCCCGTCGACGAGGAGTTGCTCGTAGTCCTGCCCACCGTGACCGCTGCGTGCGTTCAGGACCTTCCGGTACCACTCGCCTGCCCGTTCGACGTCGTCGACGGCGAGGAGCGGCTGAGCCCGCATCGTCAGCGTGTTGTTGCGAGGTGTGTCCGAGACCGTCATGCGCCGAACGTTAGCGCCGGACGCTCCCCCGCTCTTGGACGAATGGGCACACCGTGCGCCCGTCAGCGGAAGGTGGCGCGGTACGCGGAGGGTGAGACGCCGACGGTGCGCGCGAGGTGTTGCCGCAAGGAGGTCGCGGTGCCGAATCCCGCGGCCCCGGCCACGTCGTCGACCGGCAGGTCGGTGTTCTCCAGCAGTTCACGGGCGCGGGTGATCCGCTGCTCGAGAATCCACTGCGTCGGCGACATCCCCGTCTCGGCGCGGAATCGACGGGTGAACGTGCGCACGCTCATCGACTCCCCCGCAGCCAGTTCCCGCAGCGACAGCGGCTGATCGAGGCGGGCCAGCGCCCGTGCCCGCGCGCCCGACGTCGACGCACCGTCGGCCTCCGGGACGGGCGCGGTGACGAACTGCGCCTGACCGCCGCTGCGATGAGGCGGCACGACCGTTCCCCGCGCCACCTCGTTGGCCACCGACGCACCGTGGTCGACACGAATCATGTACAGGCACAAATCGATTCCGGATGCGACACCGGCGGCGGTGAGCACGGTGCCGTCGTGGGTGTAGAGCACGCCGGGGTCGAGGTGCACGTCCGGGTAGAGCCTCCGGAACGCGTCCGCCGACTTCCAGTGCGTCGTGGCTCGCCGGTTCTCCAGCAGGCCGGCGGCGGCGAGAACGAACGATCCCGTGCAGATCGAGGCCACCCGGGTGCCCGGCCGGATGTGCGCGAAGGCGTCCGCCAGGTGGCGGGGCAGTCCGCCGTCCTCCGGCGGCTCGTAATCCTGATCGGACGCCGGTACCACGACCGTGTCGGCGGTGCCGAGCAGCGCCGGGCCGTGCTCGACCGACAGCGTCACGTCGGTGTCGGTCCGGACGATGCCGGGCTCGAGGGCGCACGTGAGGACCTCGTACAGCGGTTCGCCGTCCCGCGATCGCGCTTCGCCGAACAGTCGGTGGACGATTCCGAATTCAATGGGAAGCAGGCCGTCGCGCACGAACACGACGACGCGGTGGCGGCGCGCGGGCCGTTCGCCGCTCGATTCGGACATGGCCCGATTATTTCACATAGTGTCTCACCGGCCACTGGTGCGGCGACGTACGCCGATCCATGATCGGAAGGGTCGACGGCGACCGAGCGAGAGGTGGACCATGAAGATCCTCTGGGTGTCGGCACATCCCGAGCCGAAGTCCCTGAATGCGGCACTGCGCAGTGATGCCCTCGCGGCACTGCGCGGCGCCGGCCACGAGATCCGGGCCTCCGACCTGTACGAGATGCGATGGAATCCGGTGGTGACCGCGGACGACTTCGCGCACGATCCGAGCGGCCGCCTCCTGGTGGGAGCGCGGTCCGGGCAGGCACTGACCGAGGGCACCCTGGCCCCCGACATCCTCGCCGAACAGCGCAAACTCGGGTGGGCCGACGCGGTGATCGTGCAGTTCCCGCTGTGGTGGTACGGCATGCCCGCGATCCTCAAGGGCTGGTTCGACCGGGTGTTCGTCGAGGGTTACGGATACGGGGTGCGCCGCGAGGACGGCTCCACCCGGCGGTACGGCGAGGGGACCCTCGCCGGCAAGCGGGCGATGACCGTCGTCAGTTTCGGCGGCAGCGCCGACAGCGCAGGCCCGCGCGGAATCAACGGCCAGATGGACGAGGTCCTGTTCCCCATCCACCACGGAATCTTCTGGTACACGGGGATGTCCGTGCTGCCCCCGGTCCTGATCGACAGCGCGGACCGGTTGCGCGCCGAGCACTACCCCGGCGTCGCGGCCCGCGTGATCGATCGCGTGTCCGGCCTGTTCACCGACGCGCCGTTGCCCTTCCGCTCACAGAACGGCGGCGACTACGACGAACGGTTCGTGCTGCGCGAGGACCGGGCACCCGGCGTCACGGGACTGCGCGCCCACTACGCCGACGCGGATTCCGCGGCGCACGGACCGGAGGCCGAAGTCCCCACCCGCTGCGCGGTGTAACGTGTTCTAATTCACGGCATGGCAACCTACGTGATCACCGGCGCGGCCTCGGGCATCGGGGCGGCGAGCCGCCACACCCTCGAGGCCGGCGGCCACACCGTCATCGGCGTCGACCTCGGCCACACCGACGTGACAGCCGACCTGTCGACCCCCGGCGGCCGGGCCGCGGCGGCGGCCGCAGTGACCGAAAGGAGCGGCGGCGTCGTGGACGGCCTCGTCTGCTGCGCCGGACTCGGATCGCTGTCCCACGTCCCGGGCGGCAAGCTGATCGCCGTCAACTATTTCGGGGCCGTGGAACTCGTGACGGCCCTGAAGCCCGCCCTCGAGCGCGCGGACGGCGCTTCGGTGGTGGTGATCTCGTCGAGCAGCACCACCACCCAGCCCGGAGTTCCCGAAAATCTGGTGACGGCGTGCCTGCGAGGCGACGAGGCGGAGGCGGTGCGCATCGGCGACGAGGTGACCGCCATTCCCGCGTATCCGGCGTCCAAGCTCGCGCTGGCCTGGTGGGTTCGGCGAGAAGCGGTGCGGCCCGAATGGATCGGCAGCGGAATTCGGCTCAACGCGATCGCCCCGGGCATGATCGACACGCCGATGACCAGCGGGGACGACCTCGACCCCGAACTGGCCAAGGCCCTGGACTTCTATCCGGTGCCGCTCGGCAGGCGCGGACGCCCGGACGAGATCGCGGCGCTCGTCGAATTCCTGCTCGGACCGGGGTCGACACTGTTCTGCGGAAGCGTCGTCTTCGCCGACGGGGGCACGGATGCCCAGCTACGCCAACAGGATTGGCCCGCCGCGTGGAATCCCACGCCGGAGGAACTTACTCGCCACTTCCAGGCGAGAACGTAGCGAGCTCGGATCCCGCCCAGTGCTTGGCGAGGTTCTCGGCCAGGTCCCGGTACGCCTGGGCGCCCTTGTTCTTGCGCCCCGCCAGGACCGTCGCACCCGACGCCGTCGCCTCCGCGAACCGCACCGTCCGCGGGATCGGCGGCGCGAGGACCGGCAGGTTGTAGCGGTCGGACACGTCGGACAGCACGTCCCGGCTGTGGGTGGTGCGCGCGTCGTACAGCGTCGGCAGCGCACCGAGCAGCACCAGGTCGGGGTTGGTGATCTGCTGCACCTCGGTGACCGTCCGCAGCAACTGCCCCACACCGCGGTGCGCGAGCGTCTCGCACTGCAGCGGAACCAGTACCGACTGCGCCGCCGTGAGCCCGTTGAGCGTGAGCACACCGAGCGACGGCGGACAGTCGATGATGACCGTGTCGTAGTCGTCCAGCAGCGGCGCCAGAGCGCGCTTGAGGGCGAACTCACGACCGGGACGCATGAGCAGCAACGCTTCCGCGCCCGCGAGGTCGATCGTCGCGGGCAGGAGCGCGACACCGTCCTCGGTGTCGATCACCGCTTCGCGCGCCCCCAGGTCACCCGTCAGCACCTCGTGGACGGAGGCGTCCAGGCGGTCCGGGTTGTGCCCCAGGGAGAAGGTCAGGCACCCCTGCGGGTCGAGATCCACCACCAGAACCTTCTGGCCCAGCCCGACGAGAGCTGCGCCGAGTGAGGCGACCGTGGTGGTCTTCGCGACCCCACCCTTCTGATTTGCCACTGCAAGAACCGTTGTCACGGCTCGATCCTTACCTACTTCGTCGCCGGAGGCGAGCCATACACGCAGATTGACTGACATGATGGATGGATGCCACCCAGTGATTCGCCGCGCGGCCGTCGGATCGTCCTCCTCCGGCACGGCGAAACGGAATGGGCCCGTTGGGGTAAACACACCGGCCGGACCGACGTCCACCTCACCGAACTGGGTGAATCCCAGGCACGGCAGGTGGGCCCGGCGATGGACGCCCTCGCGCTACGCGACCCCCTCGTCATCGTCAGCCCGCGGCAACGCGCCCAGGAGACGGCGGAACTGGCGGGTTTGAAGATCCAGCGCACCTGGGACGCGCTCGCCGAATGGGACTACGGGATCTACGAGGGCATGACGACGCCCGAGATCCGGCAGCAGGTGCCGGACTGGACAGTGTGGACGCACCCGTGCCCGCGCGGCGAACAGGCCGAGCAGGTGCACACCCGCTGCGACCTCGTCCTGTCCGTCGCGCATTCCCAACTGGTCGACCGTGACGTGATCCTCGTCGGGCACGGCCACTTCTCCCGCGCGCTCATCGCGCGCTGGGCGGAGCTTCCCGTCAGCGAGGGGCGCCGGTTCGCGATGTCGCCGGGCGCGTACTCCGTCCTCGGCTTCGAGCACGGGGCGCAACAGGTGATCAGCCACAACGTGACGACGGAAGGTGCCCGATGATCAGACGCGCAGTACCCGAGGACGTCTCCGCGATCACCGCGATGATCTACGAACTGGCCGAATACCAGAAGGCCCGGGACGAGTGCACCGTCACCGCCGACCAGATAGACGACGCCCTGTTCGGTCCGCAGCCGTCCACGTTCGCCCACGTCGCGACGAACGACGACGACCGGGTCGTCGGGATCGCGGTGTGGTTCCGGAACTTCTCCACATGGGACGGAACGCACGGCATCTATCTCGAAGACCTGTTCGTCAGCCCGTCCGAACGCGGTTCCGGTCACGGCAAAGCCCTGCTCGCCACGCTCGCGAAGGAGTGCGTCGACAACGGCTACACGCGGCTGTCGTGGTCGGTGGTCAACTGGAACAAGCCGTCGATCGCGTTCTACGAGTCCCTCGACGCGCGACCGCAGGACGAGTGGACGACGTACCGGCTCACCGGGGATCCGCTCGGCCGCCTCGCGTCCGAGGTGAGTTAGCGCTCGGACGGGTTGTCGGCGCCGGCTTCCTGGCCGTACTCGGCGGCCATCCATTTCGACGTCGGGCTGCTGAACAGGCACCCGAGGGCTCCCACCACGACGACGCCGAGCAGCACGCCGAAGAACGGCTGGTGGGAATCGGTGAGCAGCGACCACGCCACCGGAAGCAGCAGCAGTTGGGCGACGATCGCGATCGCCCGCCCCCAGCGCCTGCCGAAGATCAGGGCGAGCCCGGCCGCGAGCACGGCGCCACCGAGAATGGCGAACCAGGCGGCGGTGCCGTATCCGCTGCTGACGCTCTGGTCGTGCCCGAGCAGCCCCCGGACCACCAGCACCACGGCGACACCGACCGCCACCGCGCCCTCGAGCGACACCAGGGCGCCCGCCGCGCGGACCGTGGTGGGCGTGGACTTGCTGAGAGACGGCTTCGGCACGTCGGCCAGCCTAGAACACCCCGCCGCCGGCGGCCTCGGACGGTGACACGTGCCGCCCCGGCTAGGCTTGGGCCCCGTGCGCGCGCTGCTGATCGTCAACCCCAATGCCACATCGACGACCCCGGCCGGGCGGGACCTGCTCGCGCACGCGCTGTCGAGCCGGGTGCGGTTGACGGTCGCGCACACGACGCACCGTGGCCACGCCGCCGAACTGGCGCAGCAGGCCTGCGTCGACGGGATGGGCCTGATCATCGTTCACGGCGGCGACGGCACCGTGAACGAGGTGGTCAACGGGCTGCTCGGCACCCCGGACCCGAAGTCGATGAGCGCGGTGACGGTGGGGCCGATACCCCCGATCGCCGTCGTCCCCGGCGGGTCGGCGAACGTGTTCGCCCGCTCGCTCGGCATCGCTCCCGACCCGGTGGACGCCACCAACCAGCTCATCGATCTCCTCTCCCACCGGCAGCGGCGCAGGATCGGGCTCGCCCACTGTGACCACCGCTGGTTCACGTTCAACGCGGGCGTCGGCTGGGACGCCCAGGTCTGTGAGGCGGTCGACATGCACCGCAAGAACGGGCGCCCCGCCACACCGGCGCAATACGTCCGCGCGGCGGTGCGCGTGTTCTTCCGGTCGAAGTACGCGGAGCCGACCCTCACCGTCGAGGTTCCCGATCGCGATCCGGTCGAGGGCGTTCATTACGCCTTCGTGTCGAACGCGAGTCCCTGGACGTATCTGAACAAGCGGGAAGTCCACACCAATCCCGACACCACCTACGACACCGGCCTCGGTGTGTTCGCGATGCGATCCACCGCGATCCTCACCACTCTGCGGGTGGCCCGCCAGCTGCTGACCCCCGGCACCCGCCCGAAGGCGAAGAAACTCGTCCGGGTCGACGACGTGCCGTGCGTGCGGATCTCCGCGTCGGAGCCGATCGGACTGCAGATGGACGGCGACTACATCGGACTTCGCAACGTGGTGGAGTTCGTGTCGGTGCCCGACGCGCTGGATGTCGTCGCGCCGCCGCGACCCTGAGCAATTCTCGAGAATCCCCGTTTTCACCTAGCGGGAAGCGCCGGCGCGAGGTAAAAAGGACGGCGCGCCTCAAAAGGGCAGCCTAACTACGTGAGCTCCCCCACGGTGCGGCGGTTTTCTATTGACATCCCGCCAGTTCGTGAAAGCATTCACAAGCAACAGTGCGGAAACATTCTCTACGCACACATGAACTCATGAAGACGAAACGGTGCACGACGCACCCAGTTAAGGAGCAGAAGGATGGACTGGCGCCACAAGGCAATCTGTCGCGACGAAGACCCCGAGTTGTTCTTCCCTGTGGGCAACAGCGGTCCGGCTCTCGCGCAGATTGCTGATGCCAAGGTTGTCTGCAACCGCTGCCCGGTGACCGCCGAATGCCTCTCGTGGGCACTCGAGTCGGGCCAGGACGCCGGTGTGTGGGGCGGCATGAGCGAAGACGAGCGTCGCGCACTCAAGCGCCGGAACGCTCGGACGCGTGCACGCACCACCGTCTGATTCTTCAGAAGGAGACGGGCCCGGCACCACATGGTGCCGGGCCTTTTGCTTGCCCGCCGGTCAGTACCGCGGTCCACGACGGCCCAGCGGTACGCGTAACACGGCATCCGTTCCACCCTCCGCCCCCGGGTGCAGACCCAGCGAACCGTTCAGTTCGGCGGCCACCAGGGTCCGGACGATCTGCAGACCGAGCCGGTCGGACCGCTCGAGGCTGAAACCGGGCGGCAGTCCCCTGCCGTTGTCGTGAATCACGACGTCCAGCCAGCGCGCCGACCGTTCCGCCCTCATGGTGACGGTGCCCGCGGCGCCCGGTTCGAAGGCGTGCTCGATCGCGTTCTGCACGAGTTCGGTCAGCACCATCACCAGCGGTGTGGCCCGCTCCGCGGAGAACACCCCGAAGCTGCCCTCCCGGCGGACCTTGATCGGCGTGCTCACCGTCGCCACGTCGGACAGGATCGGCACGAGCCGGTCGACGACCTCGTCGAGGTTCACCTCCTCGTCCACCGACATCGACAGCGTGTCGTGCACGAGGGCGATCGACGTGACGCGGCGCACCGATTCGCTGAGCGCCTGACGTGCCTCCTCGTTGTTGGTGCGGCGGGCCTGCAACCGCAGCAACGCCGCCACGGTCTGCAGATTGTTCTTCACCCGGTGATGGATCTCGCGGATCGTCGCATCCTTGCTGAGCAGGGCACGATCCCGCCTCTTCACCTCCGTGACGTCCCGCACGACGACGGCGGCGCCGACCCGCTTGCCGCCGGGTTTGAGTACCAGGGCCCGCAGCAGGACGGTCGCTCCCCGGGCCTCGATCTCCATCCGGCGGCCCGGCTTGTCGGCGATCGTGTCGCGGATGTATCCGGCGACCTCCTGCGACTCGAACGGATCCGTCACGAGTGATCGTGTGGTGGCGGCGAGGTTCTGGCCGATCAGGTCCGAGCTCAGACCCATCCGGTGGTACGCCGACAGCGCGTTCGGACTCGCGTAGACCACGCTGCCGTCGGTGTCCAGGCGGATGAAGCCGTCGCCGGCGCGGGGGCTCGAGTTGGTGTCCGAGCGGGCCTCACGGATCGGGAACGTGCCGTCGCTGATCATCTGGCACAGGTCCTCGGCGCAGTCGAGATACGCGACCTCGAGCGGGCTCTGCGCCCGCTGGTGCGACAGGTTGGTGTCGCGGCTCAGGACGGCGATCACCTCGCCGTTCCACCGCACCGGGACCGCGTCGCCGCGCGGCGGCAGACCCGCGTGCCCGCCGCCGTCCTCGGGGCGCACGACGTTGCCCTCCAGCAGCGCCTGCAGCACCTGCGGGTGTTCCGACTCCGACACGACGGTCCCGACGACGTCCTCCGGGAATGCGGTCGACGCGGTGGTGGGCCTGCAGTGCGCGACGCAGATCACGGTGCCGGTCGGATTGGTGGCCGCGGAGTCCGCTCCGACCCACAGCAGAACGTCCGCGAAGGAGAGGTCGGCGAGCAACTGCCATTCGCCGACGACGCGCTGGAGGTGGTCGACGGCCTCGCCGGGCAGGTCGGTGTGTTCGGCGAGCAGATCGCTCAGGGTCGACATCGTGGGGTGTGTCAGTCAGCTCAGGAGATGACCGCGATCAGGTCGCCCTGCTGGATCACGTCGCCGACCTTGACGTCCACGGAGGTGACCGTGCCGGGCTCTTCGGCGATGACAGGGATCTCCATCTTCATCGACTCGAGGATGACGAGGGTGTCGCCTTCCTTCACCTCGTCACCCGCGCTCACCACAACCTGATACACCGTCGAAACCATTTCGGCGCGCACGTCTTCTGCCATTGTGATCCTTCACTCCCGGGTGTCGAGAAAGCCCTGTTGCAAGGACACCCAACCACACGTGGAAGACTGTGGTGAAAAGAAGGGAGATCTACTCATGGGTAAGCGTGGTCGCAAGAAGCGCAGTCGCAAGGGCAACGCCGCAAACCACGGCAAGCGTCCCAACGCCTGACGCGCCGTAGAACGCACCAGGGGCCGGAAAGCAGCGACGCTTTCCGGCCCCTGATCGCTGTTCTGACGGGTTACGACTCGGGTTCGGTATTCGTGATGAGGATCGTCCGCCGCAACTCGATGGAGAGCCTCTGACGCAGGCTCTCCGGTGCGTGCTCACCGCCGCACTTGCGGTTCACGAGGCTCTTGACCTTCTCCTCGATGCCGTACGCCTCGAGGCACGACCCGCACTCGTCGAGGTGGCGCTGCAGCCGCGCCCGCGAGGCCTCGTCGCATTCGCTGTCCAGCATCAGCCAGACGTCCGCGATGACGGCGGAGCAGTCGAGCTGCTCGAATTCGTCCTGCTCGCTCACCGAGAAACCTCCTGCTCCGCACTCACTACACTGTCGCCGGCCACCTCGTCGGTGCCGCCACGGTTGAATCCTCGTTCGCGTGCGACGTCGGCGAGCAGACCCCGGAGCTGCTTGCGCCCGCGGTGCAGTCGCGACATCACGGTCCCGATCGGGGTGCCCATGATCTCGGCGATCTCCTTGTAGGGAAAGCCCTCGACATCGGCGTAGTAGACGGCCATCCGGAACTCCTCGGGCAGGGCCTGAAGGGCTTCCTTGATGTCGTCGTCGGGGAGCGCGTCCAGTGCCTCGACCTCGGCGGACCGCAGCCCGGTCGACGAATGCTCCGCCGTCGCCGCCAGCTGCCAGTCGGTGATCTCGTCGGTCGGGTACTGCGCGGGCTGCCGCTGCTTCTTGCGGTACGAGTTGATGTACGTGTTCGTGAGAATCCGGTACAGCCACGCCTTGAGGTTGGTGCCCTCGCGGAACGACCGGAACGCCGTGTAGGCCTTCACGTACGTTTCCTGCACGAGGTCCTCGGCGTCCGCCGGGTTCCGGGTCATCCTCAGAGCAGCGCCGTACAGCTGATCCAGAAGTGGGAGCGCATCCCTTTCGAAACGCGCGATCAACTCGTCCTGTGGCTCGGCCTTCTCTGCCGTCGGACGGTCATGTTCCTGCACGCTGATCCCTTCGGTCGCCGTGGGCGTCAACGTTACCGCCAACTGCAGACGCGACGTGGGCTCGATTACCGAGGACATCACGATACGGACCACTCCCTTCGATGCACGGGTCTTCTGCAGGTACCAACACGACTCCCGCCCGCGGTGTTCCCGCACCGCGTGGCAGAGTGTTCGTCCATGGCCGGAACTGCCACTCCCGCGACGAAGTTGCTCGTCACACAGCGCATCGACCACACCGTGCACAGCTACGCGCACGACGAGCGGGCGGAGTCGTACGGTTCGGAGGCCGTCGACGCGCTGGGCGAGACGGTCGGCGTCACCGCCCACCAGGTGTTCAAGACGCTCGTGATCAAACTCGACACGGGCAAGCTGGCGGTGGCGGTCCTGCCGGTGCCGGAGAAACTGTCCCTGAAGGCGGCGGCCGCGGCGCTGGGCGCAGGCAAGGCCGTGATGGCGGACCGCACCGAGGCCGAGCGCTCCACCGGTTACGTGTTCGGCGGCATCTCCCCGCTCGGACAGCGGAAAACACTTCCGACGGTCGTCGACGCGTCGGCGCTCGACTGGGACCGGGTGCTGTGCAGCGCGGGCAGGCGCGGACTCGAGATCGAACTCGCACCCGCCGATCTGGTGCGGCTCAGCGGAGCTGTCACCGCGGCGGTCACAGCAGGCTGATCTGCTCCCCCACCTGCGCGTCGTCGCGACCGGCCGCGTCGGGGTCGAGGAGTTCCGGACCGTTGTTCTTCACGCTGTTCACCAGCGTGGACACCCGCCGGACCGTGATGTCGGCGATGGCGTCGGGTGACACCTCGAGCAGGTCCGTGGACGCGGGGTGCTCGGGATCGAGCCACGCGGCCCAGCGGTCGCGGGGCATCACGAGCGGCATCCGGTCGTGCACGTTCTCGAGCTGGGCGGCGGAGTCGACCGTGATGATGCTGCAGCTCAGGACGGGCGGCGACTCCTCGACCGCGGGATCGTGCCAGACCGACCACAGCCCGGCCATGTACAGGCGCGAGCCGTCCTCCGGCGACATGTAGTACGGAATCTTCTTCGCCTTGCCCGCCTTCTTCCCGGCGGCCGCCGGCTCGGTCTCGGTCTGCCACTCGTACCAGCCGTCCATCGGCACGAGGCAGCGCTTGTACTTGAACGAGGTCCGGAAGGCGGGCTTGTTGTCGACCGAATCCGCCCGGGCGTTGAACAGCACCGGGCCCTTGCCGAGCTCCTTCGTCCACGACGGCACGAGACCCCACCGCATCCGCCGGATCCGACGGGCGTCGTGCCGGTCGACCACCGTGAGGACCTGCGTGGTGGGCGCCACGTTGAAGTCGGGCGGACTCTCGTCCTCGCCGGCCTCGTTGATCGCGTCGAGGTCGGCCGCGAGTGTCGCCGGATTCGCAGTGGTCGCATACCTGCCGCACATGCCCACCAGAGTGGCACGAACCACCGACACCCGCGACACGCCGCCCACCCCGCCCGGCGACCCGCCCGATAGGCGAAGATGGAGACCGTGAGCCTGAGCCTGTGGAACGCCCCCCGTGCCGAAGCGCCCGTCGTCGCGACGGTCGCCCTCCCCGGATCGAAGTCGATCACCAATCGCGCGCTGATCCTCGCCGCACTCGCGGACGCTCCGTCCACCCTCACCGGGGCACTGCGCAGCCGGGACACCGACCTCATGATCGACGCACTCCGGACGCTGGGGATCGGCATCGAGACGGCCGGCGCCGACACGACGCTGCGGGTCACTCCCGGACGCCTCCGGGGCGGTGCGGTCGACTGCGGCCTGGCGGGCACCGTCATGCGGTTCCTTCCGCCGGTCGCCGCGCTCGCCGAGGGAACGGTCGACTTCGACGGCGACGAGCAGGCGCGTACCCGCCCGCTCGACACGATCCTGAACGCGCTGCGCGGTCTCGGCGCGGA
The DNA here is from genome assembly GCF_900105905.1 of Rhodococcus koreensis. Taxonomy (GTDB): domain Bacteria; phylum Actinomycetota; class Actinomycetes; order Mycobacteriales; family Mycobacteriaceae; genus Rhodococcus_F; species Rhodococcus_F koreensis. The sequence goes on from NZ_FNSV01000005.1 coordinate 1,689,932, forward strand.
CATCGACGGCGACTCCCTGCCGTTCACCGTCCGCGGCGCGGGCTCCCTGCGCGGTGGCCGGGTCACGATCGACGCGTCCGGTTCTTCGCAGTTCGTGTCCGGGCTGCTGCTGTCTGCCGCCGCGTTCGACGAGGGCGTCACGGTTCATCACGACGGCAAGACGGTCCCGTCGATGCCGCACATCGACATGACGGTCGAGATGCTGCGCGAGTCGGGTGTCGAGGTCTCCACCCCGGCGACGGGCGGGGAGGCCGACACGTGGCGGGTGAGCCCCGGTCCGGTGCGGGCCGTCGACCGGGTGATCGAGCCCGACCTGTCGAATGCCACCGCCTTCCTCGCCGCCGCCGCCGTCACCGGCGGTGAGGTGACCGTTCCGCTGTGGCCTGCCGAGACGACGCAGCCCGGCGACGCGATTCGCGAGATCCTGCTGGCGATGGGCGCCGACGTCCGGCGGGACGGGGCGAACCTCACCGTCCGCGGCCCCCAGCAGCTGACCGGCATCGACATCGACCTGCACGACGTCGGCGAACTCACCCCGACCGTCGCGGCGCTCGCGGCACTCGCGGACGGCCCGTCCCGCCTGCGCGGCATCGCGCATCTGCGCGGACACGAGACCGACCGGCTGGCCGCGCTCGCGCACGAGATCAACTCGCTCGGCGGAAACGTCACCGAGACCGAGGACGGCCTCACGATCGTGCCCGCCGACCTGCACGGCGGGAGGTGGCGTTCCTACGCCGACCACCGGATGGCGACGGCCGGAGCCATCGTCGGGCTGCGGGTCGACGGCATCGAGATCGAGGACATCGGCACCACGGCGAAGACGCTGCCCGGTTTCGAGAACCTGTGGGCCACAATGCTGTCCGCGGCTGCGGGCACCGGTCGGAAGGCGAGCTTCTGAGTCGCAGGCAGTACGACGAGTCCGACGTCCGGGTGCGCCCGGGCCGAGGAACGCGCCCGCGCACGAAAACCCGGCCGGAGCACCTCGCCGCCGAGTCGGCGATGGTCGTCGCCGTCGACCGCGGCCGGTGGGGTTGCGTTCTGGGCGGCGACCCCGAGCGTCCCCTTGTCACCATGCGTGCCCGCGAACTGGGCCGCACCCCCATCGTGGTGGGCGACGAGGTGAGCGTCGTCGGCGATCTGTCCGGCAAACCCGACACCCTGGCGCGGATCGTGCGGGTGGCCGAGCGCGCCACGGTGCTGCGGCGCACCGCCGACGACACCGACCCGTACGAGCGGATCGTGGTGGCCAACGCGCAGCAGTTGCTGATCGTCGTGGCGCTCGCCGACCCGCCGCCGCGGACGGGATTCGTCGAACGCGCGCTCGTCGCCGCGTACGCGGGCGGGCTGAGCCCCATCGTGTGCCTGACGAAGAGCGACCTCGAGCCGCCCGAGGAGTTCGCGAGCGCGTTCGCCGACCTCGACGTCCCCGTGGTCGTGGCAGGCCGCGACGATCCGGTCGACGAGGTCCTGTCCATGCTGTCCGGCAGGCTCACCGCGCTGATCGGGCATTCGGGGGTCGGGAAGTCGACTCTCGTCAACCGTCTCGTGCCCGACGCCGACCGGGCCGTCGGCGTGGTGTCCGGCGTGGGCAAGGGCCGGCACACGTCCACGCAATCGGTCGCGCTGCCGCTCCCGTCGGGCGGCTGGGTGATCGACACCCCGGGCATCCGGTCGTTCGGACTGGCCCACATCTCCCCGGAGAACGTGGTGGCCGCGTTCTCCGATCTGGCCGCGGCCATCGAGGACTGCCCGCGAGGGTGTACCCACCTCGGCCCGCCCGCGGACCCCGAATGCGCGCTCGACCACCTCGAGGGCAAGGCCGCCAAACGCGTCGACGCGGTCCGTCACCTCCTCACGGCCATCGCGTCCAACGAGGCCTGGTGAGGGACGAACCGCGCCGTGGCGGAACTGTCTAGCGGGAAAGCAGCGCGCGCAGACCGCGACGCTTGCGGGTGCGCTTGATCGCGGAACTCAACCCCTGACGGCGGCCGGTCACGGGATCGATTGTCGCCGTGGTGTTTCCACCGAACTTGCGCTCCGACGCCGTCTCCGGCGCGTCGTCCGTGGTCGCCTTGAGGTACTTGTTCGGCAACGACAGCTTGGCGATGGTGCGCCACGACTTCGCGTACTGCACCAGGAACGGGCCGGAGGTGTACGGCAAGTCGTACTTCTCGCACAACTCCCGCACCCGGACGGCGATCTCCGCGTAGCGGTTGCTCGGCAGGTCGGGGAACAGGTGGTGCTCGATCTGGTAGCTCAGGTTGCCGGACATGAAGTCCATCAGCCTGCCGCCGTCGATGTTCGCGCTACCGAGCATCTGGCGCAGGTACCACTCGGGCTGCGTCTCGTTGTCGATGTCGGCCTTCGTGAACTTCTCGGCGCCGTCCGGGAAGTGCCCGCAGAAGATGATCGCGTTGGTCCACACGTTGCGGATCATGTTCGCGGCGATATTGGCAGTGAGCGTGCTCTTCCACGCGGGACCGGTGACCGCGGGGTGGATCACGTAGTCCTTGAGGATCTGCTTGCCGATCTTCTCGCCGACCTCGCGAAGCTTGCGCTGGGTTTCCTCGCTCGGTACGCGCCCCTTGGCGACCTTGCCGAGTTCGAGGTGCTGCGCCGCGATGCCGTACTCGAAGAACAGCGCCAGCAGGGTGTTGTAGAGGAGATTGCCGGTATTGAACGGCTTCCACCGCTGGTCACGTGTGACGCGCAGCAGTCCGTATCCGACGTCGTCGTCCATGCCGAGGACGTTGGTGTACTTGTGGTGGATGTAGTTGTGCGTCTGCTTCCAGTGAGCGGACGGTCCCGTCACGTCCCACTCCCACGAGGTGGAGTGGATCTCCGGATCGTTCATCCAGTCCCACTGGCCGTGCATGACGTTGTGGCCGAGTTCCATGTTCTCGATGATCTTCGAGAGGGAGAGCAAGGCCGTGCCCGCCAGCCAGGCAGGGCGCCGCTTGCTCGCGAACAGCACTGCGCGGCCGCCGATCTCGAGTCCACGCTGCAACCTGATGGTGTTCCGCACGTAGCGCGCGTCGCGCTCCCCGCGAGATTCTTCGATATCGCGGCGGATCGCATCCAACTCGCGCCCGAGCGCCTCGACATCGGCTTCGGTGAGATGTGCGTATTCCTTGACATCTGCAATCGCCATGGGGGACCTCCTCCTGGCTGGGTCGACAGTTCACACCGGATAGGCGCTGACATGACCTACCGTACCGTAAGTTACGGTACCGTAGGTTACTTGAGTGTAGGTGTGAGTGAAATCACCGACGACGGCGCGAGATCTTGGCCTCCGCGTGGGCGCGCAGCGCCGACAGCAGACCCCGGCGCTGTCCGGTCACGGGATCCGTGCGCAGCGTCTCGACCATCGCGGCACCCGCGTCGCGAGCATCGCGGAACTTCCGTTCCGAGGACGTCTCGGGGGCGTCGTCCGCCGTCGCGCGCAGGAAGCGGTCGGGCAGGGCGAGTTTGTGGATCGTGCGCAGGGCCAGCAGGTACTGCTTGGCGAGCGACCCCGTGGTGTAGGGGAGGTCGTACTTCTCGCACAGCGCCCGCACTTTCACGGCGATCTCCGGGTACCGGTTGCTCGGCAGATCAGGGAACAGATGATGCTCGATCTGGTAGCTGAGATTCCCGCTCATGAAACCCATGATCTTGCCGGAGTCGAAGTTGGCGCTGCCGAGCATCTGCCGGAGGTACCACTCGTGCCGGGTCTCGTTCTCGTATTCGTCCACGGTGAACTTCTCGGCACCGTCCGGGAAGTGCCCACAGAAGATCACCACATACGCCCACAGGTTCCGCACGAGATTGGCGGTGGTGTTCGCCGTCAGCGTCGACTTCCACGCCGGTCCCGCGAGCACCGGGAACAGGAGGAAGTCCTTGCCGACCTGACGGAAGATCTTGCGGGCGAAATCCTTGTTGGCCTGCGAGTTGAGCTGCCCCTTCTCCGCGCCCTCCAACTCGGCCGCGAACGTGAGGTCGTGGAGCGCGATCCCCCACTCGAACGTGGCGGCCAGGACGATGTTGGCGAACGGCTGCAGCAGGTTGATCGGCCGCCACTCCTCGTCGCGGGTCATCCGGAGGATGCCGAAACCGACGTCGGAATCCATTCCCACGATGTTGGTGAACGTGTGATGGGAGTAGTTGTGGGCCCGCTTCCAGTGCTCGGACGGGCCGGTCTGGTCCCACTCCCACGACATCGAGTGGATCTCCGGATCGTTCATCCAGTCCCACTGGCCGTGCATCACGTTGTGGCCGAGTTCCATGTTCTCGATGATCTTCGAGAGGGAGAGCATCGCGGTGCCCGCCAGCCAGGCCGGCCGGTACCGGCTCCCGAACAGTGCGAGCCGGCCACCGAGCTCCAGCAGTCGTTGCGCCCTGATGGCCCGGCGGATGTATCGGGCGTCGCGGACGCCGCGCGAATCCTCCACGTCGAGCCGGATCGCATCCAACTCACGCCCGAGCGATTCGATGTCCGCTTCGGTCAGATGCGCGAACTCTTTGATGTCGGTGATCGCCACCGTGCTCCTCCGTCTGGTGAGAGTCCGAGAATAGCGGAGTCAGGTGAACAACACGCTCACGCTCACGCGTCGAGCGTGCAGTCCCCTGCCGCCGCCGAGATACAAGTCTGGACTCGGTCACCTTCGGCATGCTGCTTGCCGGACCTCAGGTCGATAGCGTGCCCGGCGAGGATCGGCACGACACAGGTCTGGCAGATCCCCATCCGGCAGCCGAACGGCATGAGCGCCCCGACCTGCTCACCGGCCTCGAGGAGAGTGGTGGCACCGTCGATCGTGACGGTCTTGTCGGCCTTGGCGAACGTCACCGTTCCGCCCTCGCCGGACGTGTCCGCGCGGGAGACGGCGAAACGCTCGAGGTGCAGCTTGCCCTCGATGTTCTCGTCGCGCCACAGCGTCTCGATCTCGTCGAGCATCGGCAGCGGCCCGCAGGCCCACGTCTGCCGTTCGCGCCAGTCCGGGCACACCTCGTCGAGCGAGGACAACGCGAACTTGCCCTGGCTGCGGGTGAGCTGGATCTTGCACCGGAAGTCGTCGTGCTCCTCGTGGAGCTGGGTGAGTTCGTCGGCGAACATCACGTCGGCGTCGGTGGGCGCCGAGTGGACGTGGAAGACGTCGGGGAGCTGGCCGCGCCGGTTCATCGTGCGCAGCATCGCCATGACGGGAGTGATGCCACTGCCCGCGGTGAGGAACAGGATGCGCTGCGGCGGCGGGTCGGGCAACGCGAAGTTGCCCGTGGGCGTCGCGAGCCGGACGATCGTCCCGGACGGCACACCGTTGACGAGGTGACTCGACAGGAATCCCTCAGGCATCGCCTTGACTGCGATGGAGATGCGCTTGTCGTCCCAGTTCGGCGGCGAGGTGAGGGAGTACGAACGCCAGTGCCAGCGTCCGTCGATGTGCAGGCCGATGCCGATGTACTGGCCGGGCTCGTAGTCGAAGTCGAATCCCCAGCCCGGCTTGATGACGATCGTGGCGGAGTCCGCCGTCTCCGCGCGCACGTCCACGATCTGTCCACGCAGCTCGCGGGCGGACCACAGCGGGTTGGCCAGGTGCAGGTAGTCGTCGGGTAGCAACGGCGTCGTCAGACGTGCCGCCGCACCGCGCAACCAATTGAGCTTGGACCGCTTGGCGGGCACGACCGCTGCTGCGGGCGCCTCGATCCAATCCTTCAGACCCATCCGACCTCCACCTTTTCCGTCACGACCTACGCTACCGTAGGTTTTCAAGTTACGGTACCGTAGGTTACCCCAAGGTAAGAGGACGCACCGGTCAGAGCAGTTCGAGCAGGAACGGAAGCTCCTGGGTGGCGTACCACGCCAGAACGTGATCCTCGGCGTCACCGAGAACGAACTCGGCGTCCGGATCCCCGAGATCCGCCTCGTCGATCGCCGACACGGCCCGTTCGATGTCGCGCTCGGCCTCCGCGAGGTCCACGTGCACCGACGCGACCCGGCCGATAGTCACCGGACCGGGCAACCGGACGACGGCGTCGTCGAGGTCCGGACGGGGTGTCACGTCGTCGATGTCCGCGGCGACCACGGCGCGGCGGAAGCGGACCCCGTCGCTCCCGCTCTCCCCCACCCGGCCCGCGATCAGACGCAGCGACGCCCGGGCGGCCTCGGCCATCGCGACCTCGGCCAGTTCGTCGTCGTCGCCCGACGAGTACGCCTCGCGGAGCGTGGCGGTGACGGCGAAGGCGGTACGGCTCATCGGATCGAACTCCTGGTCGGCGACGAGCCGCTGCAGGATCTCGATCGTCGCGGGAACGTACACCCTCGTCATGCGTCACCCGTCATTCGCACCGCGGACTTCTCACCGGCTGGCATCCAACAACTCCTCGAGAGATTCGTACAGCAGCGCCGCCACCACGTCCACGTCGGCCATGGCGTCACGGTCTGCATTCAAACCGTAGTAGACGTTGCCGTCGTAGGACGTGAGGCCGATGCTCAAAGTCTGGTTTTTCAGCAGGGGCGACACCGGGTACATCTCGAGCATCCGCGCTCCCCCGACGTACAACGACATCTGCGGACCCGGAGCATTGGTGATCATCAGATTGAACATGCGCTGCGAGAAGCTGCTCGCGACACGGGCACTCATCGCGTGCAGCGTGGCGGGCGCGAACCCCGACAACCGCACCAGGGTCTCCGCGGTGACCCGCTGACTCTGCTTCGCGTGCGCCTCCATGGCGTGCGCCACGTGCGACAGCCGCACCACCGCGTTCGGTTCCCCGACCGGCAGGTCGATGAGGAAGGACGACACCATGCTCCGCGGGTCCGCCCACTCGCCGCGGCGGGACGCCTCGTCGTCGGCCTCGGGATCCGTCGCGTACACGGACATCGGGACCATGGCCCGGACCGTGGTCGACTCGGCCACCGGTTCACCGCGGGACAGCAGCCAGTACCGCATCGCACCCGACACGACGGCGAGGATGACGTCGTTGACCTCGCACCCGTACTGCGCGCGGATCTTCCGGTAGTCGCCCAGTTCGGTCTTGACCACCGCGAACCGCCGATTGCGGGAGATCGTCGCATTGAGCGGACTCGACGGCGCCACCTGCGTCGCGGTGCGGACCACGGCGGCGAGCTTACCGACGGTGCGCACGGTCTCGCCGAGCGCAGACGCCATGTCACCCAACGTCATCCGCAGCGCGGCCAGACCCTCGCCCGGCCTCGACACCATCTCCGCCAGCGCCCCCGCGATGAGGGTGGACTCACTGGGGGCGGGGCTCGGCATCCACAGTTCCTCGGCCATCGGCCGCCGGGTCTTCGCCGGGTCCAGGATCACCTGACCGATCTCGAGCGCCGTCTCGCCGTCGACCAGCGAGGAATGAGACTTCGTGAAGATCGCGAAGCGGTTGTTCGACAACCCCTCCACCAGATACATCTCCCACAGGGGACGCGTGTTGTCGAGGGGCCGGGACGTGAGCCGTGCGACCAGGTCGTGCAACTGGGCGTCCGATCCGGGCTTCGGCAGCGCCGACCGCCGGACGTGGTACTCGATGTCGAAGTCCTGGTCGTCCACCCACACCGGCCGCGACAGTCCCAGCGCCACCTCCCGCACCTTTTGCCGGTAGCGCGGCACCAGGCTCAACCGCTCCTCGACCAGGCTCAGTAATTCCTCGTAGGACAACCCGTTTCGCGGCTTCCGGAAGATCGCCAGCGATCCCACGTGCATCGGCGTACTGCTCGCCTCGAGGAAGTAGAACGATGCATCCTGCGTAGTCAGTCTCGTCACCATGTCGGCGCCTGTCCCCCTTGCATCCCGTCTCGATCCACCTCGAGAAGTATCGCTATCTCGTCCGCCGTGGCCGCGCCGTCGACGTGGTGGATGCCCACCATCCCGACAGCCACTGCGCCCCGGACGTTGGCCGGCAGGTCGTCGACGAAGATACAGTCGCCCGGCTCCAGACCGAGCGCGCCGGCCGTCAGCCGGTAGATCCGCGGATCAGGTTTGGCGACACCGACATCCCCGGACAGCACGACCTGATCGACCAGCCGGCCATCGCCGAGTTCCCGCAACCACTGCGCGCCGGGACCGCCGGGATCGTTGCTGAGGATCGCGGTCCGCACACCACGGGTCCGGGCACCGGCGAGGACGGACGACAGGCCGTCCGTGTCCGAACCGGGACCCGCGAGAACTCCGCCGAAGTCCAATATCAATCCCCGCACGTCCCCACCCTAGGGTCCGCTCCACGGTTCGGCGACACGAGTCCGCTCCGCGGTACGGCGACACGACGCCGGGATCCGTGCGATTATGACCGCTACGACGGCTGTCTCATGCCGAAACCGGGGGGTAAGAAATGAGTGAGTCCTACACGTTCCTGTCACGGGTGCCGCGCTTCGAGCCGGCGGCCGGCGACGACGCCGCGCCGATCCTGCCGGGAGGTTCGGCGGCGCAGTCGGGTGCGCGGCACCCGCTCGGGCACGGCAGACACCGGTCGTCGCCGCACTCGGGGGCGTCGCCGCGCACCGCCGCGAGGCACCCGGGAACACTGCCGATTCCGTCGCCGGACGTTCAGCGGTTCACGGAGCAGGCGTTCCGGCTCGTTCTCGAAGTGCTGGATCGGCGGCGCAACGTCCGGCAACTGCGGCCGCTGGTGGCGCCGTCGCTCGTCGACGTGGTGCGCACGTTCGCGCTCGCGGAGTCGCCTGCCCGGCGACTCGGTGTGGCGGCGCTCGTCCGCGTGCATCTGCGCGCGGTGGAGCCCTGCGTCTTCGAGGCCTTCGGCACGTACGGCCGGGGGCCACGGATCTTCGTGATCGCTGCCCGTGTCGAACAACAGTCCGACACGGGCTGGACCGTCACCTCGCTGGTGATCGGCTGATCGTCCCCGCTGCGGTCAGCGCTTGCGCTTGGTACGCGGGGCCTTCTTGCCCTTCGACTGCGACCGCGCGGCCTCGCGCCGCTGGCGACGGGTTCCGGCGTCGGCGGAATCGTCCGATTCGGCCGCTCCGCGGCGGCTGAGCTGGGCGTTGCCGTCTTCGGCGGGCCCGGAATACGTGAGCCCGCGGGGCTCACCGTCGTCCAGTCCCTTCGCGCGGAGGGCCGACGGTGCCGCCGTGCCCTGCGCCTGCTGCGCTGCCTCCTGGGTGGGCAGCGGTCGCGGTGCCGCCGGAGCGGGTGCAGCCGACGCCGTCGCCGCGGCGGAAGCCGCGGTGACGCTGACACCCGGGGCCTGCGCCGCCTGCGGGGCGGCCGCCTCGACCTGGAGGTTGAACAGGAATCCGACCGACTCCTCCTTCAGGCCCTCGAGCATCCCACCGAACATGTCGAAACCTTCGCGCTGGTACTCGACGAGCGGATCACGCTGGGCCATCGCCCGCAGGCCGATGCCCTCCTTCAGGTAGTCCATCTCGTAGAGGTGCTCACGCCACTTCCGGTCGAGGACGCTCAGCAGGACCCGGCGCTCGAGTTCGCGCATCGATCCCTCACCGGCGACGCCGTCGATCTCGGCCTCACGCCGTGCGTAGGCCTCGTGCGCGTCCTTCAGCAGGGTCTCGCGCAGCTCGTCGGCGGTGATGTCCTTCGTCTCGTCGTCGCCGTCGCCGACCAGTTCCTTGTAGTCGACACCGATCGGGTACAGCGTCTTGAGCGCCGTCCACAGTTGTTCGAGATCCCAGTCCTCGACATAGCCCTCCGCGGTGGCGCCGTCGACGTAGGCGGTGACCACGTCGGTGATCATCTTCTCGACCTGGCCCTCCATGTCCTTGCCTTCGAGGATCTGACGGCGCTCGTTGTAGATGACCGTGCGCTGCTGATTCATCACCTCGTCGTACTTGAGGACGTTCTTGCGGATCTCGAAGTTCTGCTGCTCGACCTGCGTCTGAGCGCTCTTGATGGCCTTCGAGACCATCTTCGCCTCGATCGGGACGTCGTCGGGCAGATTGAGCCGGGTCATGATCGACTCGAGCGCCGCACCGTTGAACCGTCGCATCAACTCGTCGCCGAGTGACAGGTAGAACCGCGACTCACCCGGATCGCCCTGACGACCCGACCGGCCGCGCAACTGGTTGTCGATGCGCCGGGACTCGTGCCGCTCGGTGCCGAGGACGTACAGCCCGCCGGCCTCGCGGACCTTGTCGGCGTCGGCCTTCACCTCGGCCTTGACCTGGTCGAGGACGTCGTCCCACGCCGCCTCGTAGTCGTCGGGGGTGTGGACGGGGTCGAGGCCCTGCTTGCGCAGCGCGATGTCCGCGATGATGTCGGGGTTGCCGCCGAGCACGACGTCGGTACCACGACCGGCCATGTTGGTGGCCACCGTGACCGCGCCCGACCGGCCGGCCTCGGCGATGATCTGGGCTTCCTGCTCGTGGAACTTCGCGTTCAGGACGTTGTGTGCCACCCCGCGCTTGGTGAACTGCTTCGACAGGTACTCGGACCGCTCGACGCTGGTGGTGCCGATGAGGACCGGCTGGCCCTTCTCGTGCCGCTCCACCACGTCGTCGACGACGGCGTCGAACTTGGCTTCCTCCGTCTTGTAGATCAGGTCGCCGTTGTCGACGCGGACCATCGGCCGGTTGGTGGGGATCGGGATGACGCCGAGGTTGTAGATCTGGTGCAGCTCTGCGGCCTCGGTCTCGGCCGTACCCGTCATGCCCGACAGCTTGTCGTACAGGCGGAAGTAGTTCTGCAGCGTGATCGTGGCGAGGGTCTGGTTCTCGGCCTTGATCTCGACCTTCTCCTTGGCCTCGATCGCCTGGTGCATGCCCTCGTTGTACCGGCGGCCGACGAGGACGCGGCCGGTGAACTCGTCGACGATGATCACTTCGCCGTCGCGGACGATGTAGTCCTTGTCCTTCGTGTACAGTTCCTTGGCCTTGATGGCGTTGTTCAGGTAGCTCACGAGCGGCGAGTTGGCGGCCTCGTACAGGTTGTCGATGCCGAGCTGGTCCTCGACGAGCTCGACGCCGGCCTCGTGGACGCCGATGGTGCGCTTGCGGATGTCGACCTCGTAATGCACGTCACGCTTGAGCAGCGGCGCGATGCGGGCGAACTCCGCGTACCACTTGCTCGACGCGTCGGCGGGGCCGGAGATGATGAGCGGGGTCCGGGCCTCGTCGATGAGGATGGAGTCGACCTCGTCGACCACGGCGAAGCTGTGACCGCGCTGGACGAGATCGTCCAGGGAGTGCGTCATGTTGTCGCGCAGGTAGTCGAACCCGAACTCGTTGTTGGTGCCGTACGTGATGTCCGCCGCATAGGCCGCGCGACGCTCGGCGGGCGACATGCCGGACAGGATCACGCTGGTGTCGAGTCCGAGGAAGCGGTGGACGCGGCCCATCCATTCGGAGTCGCGCTTGGCGAGGTAGTCGTTGACCGTGACCACGTGCACGCCGTCCCCGGCGATCGCGTTGAGGTATGCGGGCAACACGCAGGTCAGGGTCTTGCCCTCACCCGTCTTCATCTCGGCGATGTTGCCGAAGTGGAGGGCGGCGCCGCCCATGATCTGCACGTGGAAGTGCCGCTGGTCGATGACCCGCCAGGACGCCTCGCGGGCGACCGCGAACGCCTCGGGCAGCAGCTCGTCGAGCGTCTCGCCGTCACGGTAGCGGGCGCGGAACTCCTCGGTCTTCGCGCGGAGTTGCTCGTCGGTCAGGTCTTCGACCTCGGGCGACAGCGAGGAAACGTGGTCGGCGATGTGCTTGAGCCGCTTGACCATGCGACCTTCACCAACACGGAGCAGCTTCGATAGCGACAGCGACGGCACAGTCTTGTTCGTCCTCAATCTTCGGCAGTGGATGGGTGACACACAAAATCCGGCCGGAGGTCCGAGAACCCCGGCCGGATTCCATGGTAGGCGCTTCCGCGATCGGACGAGTAGACCGACCGCTCGGATCGTCAGGCGGAACGGGAGTACATCACGCCAGACGGATCAATCCGTAGTCGAACGCGTGCCGCCGGTAGACGACGGTCGCCTTGTCCGACTCCTTGTCGTGGAACAGGAAGAAATCGTGTCCTACCAGCTCCATCTCGTACAAAGCGTCGTCGACGGTCATCGGCGTGGCCTTGTGTTCCTTGGTACGCACGACATGACCCGGTGTGTGCTCGTCCGACACCTGACCGTCCAGGGAGATGTCGGGACTGATGCCGAGACTGTCGTCCTCGGCGAGTGCGGCGGTGGCCTCCGCCACCGACACCGGGGTCTTTTCCCCGTAATGGACCTTCTTGCGATCCTTCGTGCGGCGGAGCCTGCTCTCGAGCTTGGCGGTCACCGACTCGAATGCTGCATAGAAACTGTCGGCGCATGCCTCGGCTCGGGCTACCGGCCCCTTGCCTCGGGCAGTGATCTCGACGCGCTGGCAGTTCTTCCTCTGGCGCCGATTGGGTTCGTGGTGAAGTTCGACATCGAACAGGAATATGGAGGGATCGAAGCGCTCGAGGCGCGACAGCTTCTCGGAGACGTACACGCGGAAGTGGTCGGGTACCTCGACGTTGCGTCCCTTGACGACGATCTCGGCGGTGGGGGTATCCGTCTTCTCTTGTGCTTCCGTGGTGCGGTCGTCGACGAAAACCGAGGCTTGCGAAGGGGTCGTCACTCGTACCTCCCGATTACGGCCCCGCCCCTTGATGGGCGGCGGCGAGTTTGAGCAATGCCGGAAGGGGGTCCGCCCGGCACCAGGTTCGAAGTTCCACCTCCTACCTGTGTTTTCGGGTGTGTCCGCGACGCTAGTACGTAACGCGCGCGAGTGCCACTGTTCGGCAGAATTTCATCCAACACCCGCCACCACGACCACCGCGCTGATCCGGATACCCACTCTCGACAACACCCGAACCGACTCGGTCGCGGTCGCGCCGGTGGTCGACACGTCGTCCAGAAGAACCACCGAAACCCTGTGCAATGACGGCGATTCCGACTCGAGATGTCGCGCGAATGCTGCGCCGCTGCGCGTCAACCGAACGCCACCCTCTAGGTTTACTCGACGTTGATCTGCGTTCAGTCCGACCGAATCACGCACGGCGCGCCGCATCACGAGCGCGGGACACACGCGCCTGTCCCCTACCGCGGCGACGGCGATCCGCGTGACGGGGTCACCGCCGCGTGCACGGGCCGCCCGCGGACGCGTCGGAGCCGGCACGAGGACCACCGGGGCGACGTCCGGCGGGTCGAGTTCACCCCACTGTTGCAGACGGCTCAGAGCGCCCGCTACGGCGGATCCGAGCGGCGCAGCGAGATCGCGCCGCCCACGCTCCTTCGCGGCGATGACGGCCCGGCGGCGGGCACCCGAGTACGCCCCGAGCGCCCACACCCCGACGCCGGGGTCCACCCGCGGCCGGAGCAGCACGGGATCGTCGGCCAACTCCGTGGCGCAGCGGGCACACCACTGGGTGCCCGGCACCCCGCACCCGCCGCACTCGGCGGGCAGGATCAGGTCGAGCAGGGTGCGGAGACCGGGCAGGGCGCGCATGCGGGCAGTATCCGCGTTCGCACCGACAGCCGGCCCGCAGCGGCGGCCTCAGCCCGGCAGGACCGGGATCGCCTTCACACCCGTCAACCCGGGAACCTCCCGCCAGTACCGGTCGCCGGCCGGATCGTTGTTGTTCAACTGGAACACCGCCCGGGAGTCGGCGACGAACTCCGTGGTCGTCGACGCGTCCACGGCCACCACCGGCGCGGTCAGGTTGCGACTCGGCAGCGCGTCCATCCGCGAACCGTCGACGGCCACCTGCACCACCGGGATGTCCGACGCCGCACGCGCGACGACGATCGTGTCACTCGTGCTCCAGTCCAGGGACAGCGCCGGGCTGCCCAGCCCGATCGCGACCGCACGGGGATTCGTCAACGCGTACTGACCACCCGGCGTCTGGGTGACGATGGCGAGATAGACCTTGCCGTCGACGATCAGTGCCGCACGCACCCCGTCGCGGGACAGGCGCAACTCGGTGATCGTGGCGCCCAGTGCGGTGACGGCGCCTGCGTCGACGTTGACCACCGACGTCCGGCCGGTGCCGGGCTCGCGCAACACCCGAATGACCGTGTTGCCGTTGACCGCTGCCCAGATCGCCGAGTTGTCGGGCGCCCACGTGGGGCGGGTGATCGCGCCACCCTCGAGCACCGATGCGGCACCGTCCTCGTACGCCCCGACCATCAGCGAACTCGCGGGTTCCGGCGCGGGACGCCCGGTGTCCGCGACCGCGGCGACCAGTTTCCCGTCCTGCGACAGCGCGAGCGACCGCATGTTGCGGGCCGAACCGAAGTACCCGGGCACCGGGGTGACGCCGGTCTCGGTGACGCTCACCATCGACCCCTCGCGCAGCGCGTGCAGGCCGACGGTGGCGCTGGACGTCGCGAACGGGTTCATGGACGCGACGTCGGCGGTGGTCCACCCGTTCGGGAACCGCTCGTCGAACGGCTCGCCGTCGGCGAGCAGCACGTAGGGGCCCGAGATCTCCGCGTTGGCCAGCGTCCAGATCACCTGCGCCGCGAACAGCTGCTTCTGCTGCGCGTCCATCGGCGGCACGCCGGCGAAGTCGATCCGGATCCCGCCGAGCCCCACCCCGACCTGCGCGGTGCGGCCGTCGGCCTTCGTGATCGGGCCGCGCACCGAGACCCCGTCACCGAGCTCGTTGCGGACGGCTGGGGCGAGCGCGGCCTTGGGCCCGTCGATCAGCAGGCCGATCAGCTGCGACGCCATCTGGTCCTGGGCGCCCGACACCCAGCGCGGGTCCGGCACGACCGTCGTCCCGGCCGGGTCGAGGAAGTACAGCGACTTGCGCTGGTACGTGTTCAGGAACTGCGCCCGATCGAGGATCACGCCTGCGGGGAGTTCGGAGATCCGCCATTCGCCGCCCTGCAGCTCGAGACTGATCTTCGTCTCGAAACTGCCCTCCTCCGCAACGTACAGCCCACCGGGCTCGAGCTGACCCACCTTGTTGGCGCGGATCGTGTACGTCGCTTGGTCGGCCGACCGGGTCTCCGGGAGCACGTCGACCTTGTCGACGATCGTGGCGCTGGCCGCGTCGTCCCACCTGCCGGACACACCGGGGGTGAGGAACTGGCGGGCCGCGAGGTGCCGGTCGGTCGGATCGGTGCTGGCCTTGAAGAAGTCGCGCAGCAGCAGGTCTGGTTCGCGTCCCGGCGCCGGGGCCGCGACACTCGAGCCCGGCGAGTCACGGTTGATCGTGCCGATCGCCTGCGGGGTGGACGAATCCGGGAGGCTCGCGCACCCGCTGACGGTCACGAGCACCGCGAGGGCGATCGCACCGCACACCGACCGCGACTGCAGGGCGGATCGCCGGCCGGGCGTCACAGGTCCGACTCCGGCACGTGCGCACCGTCCCGGTCACCGACGTGCGCACGCTCACGTTGCTGGGGAATCGTGCGGGACTCGTCGGCCGCCGCCTCCGGGGCCTCGTTGCGCACCGGCAACGTGTCGTCGCCCGGAACCGGCTGTCCTTGAACGTATTTCACGGTTCCCGGTTTCAGCGGCAGCGGGCTCGACACGACCTTGCGTCCCCGCACCCGGGGCAGCGTCAACCGGAAGCAGGCGCCCTGGCCGGGTTCACCCCACGCCTCGAGCCTGCCGTCGTGGAGATTCGCGTCCTCCACGCTGATCGCGAGTCCGAGGCCGGTACCGCCCGACCGCCGCACGCGCGACGGATCGGACCGCCAGAACCTGTTGAACACCAGCTTCTCCTCGCCCGGCCGCAGGCCCACGCCCTGGTCGCGCACGATGAACGCCGCAGCGCTGTCGTCGGCGCGCACGCGCAGCAGCACCGGCTTGCCTTCTCCGTGATCGATCGCGTTCGCCAGCAGGTTCCGCAGGATGCGCTCCACCCGACGCGGATCCACCTCGGCCATCACCGCCTGATCGGGCAGGTCCACGATCAGTTCGGTCCCGCTCTCGCGCGCGAGGTGGCGGACGGTCGAGATCGCCGCACGCGCACACATCCGGACGTCGAGTTGCTCGGCGGCCAGTTCCGCGACGCCGGCGTCGTGCCTGCTGATCTCGAGGAGGTCGGCCAGCAGCCCCTCGAATCGGTCCAGTTCCGCGACCAGCAACTCCGAGGACCGCCGCAGCACGGGGTCGAGATCGTCGCTGCCGTCGTGAATGAGGTCGGCCGCCATGCGCACGGTCGTCAGCGGCGTCCGTAGTTCGTGACTCACGTCGGAGGTGAATCGCTTCTGGAGATTTCCGAACTCCTCGAGCTGGGTGATCTGCTTGGACAGACTCTCCGCCATCTCGTTGAACGACATCGCCAGCCGGGCCATGTCGTCCTCGCCGCGCACGGGCATCCGTTCCTTCAACCGGCCGTCCGCGAAACGCACCGCGATCCGTGACGCCGACCGGATGGGCAGGACCACCTGCCGGGCGACGAGGAGCGCGATGGCCGCGAGCAGCACGGCGAGCACGGCGCCACCCACCAGCAGCGTGCCGCGGACCAGCGACAGGCTGCGGTCCTCACTGGCCAGCGGGAACACGAGGTACAGCTCGAGTGTGGAGATCGCCGACGCGGTCGGGCTCCCGACGATCAGCGCCGGCCCCGAATAGCCTTCCGGATCGTTCACGGTGGCGAACTGGTACGCCACCTGACCGGCCTGGACGAACGCCCGCAGCGACTCCGGGATCTGGTCCGCCGGACCACTCGACGTCGGCGCACGGGGGCCGTCACCGGGCACGATCAGCACCGGGTCGAACGTCCCCGCCGAACCCGACGCCTGCCCGGCGTCGGGTTCACGGTTCGTCAGGGCGGCCCTGGCGCCGTCGAGCTGCGTGGTGGGCGAACTACTGTCGTCCGCGCCTGCCAGCTGCCCCTCCACCGTGCTCCGGGCACGGTCCATCTCCTCGGTGGCCGCGTTGATCTTCGTCTCGAGCAGACGGTCGGTGATCTGACTCGTCAGCACGACGCCGAGCACGACGATGACGATGAGCGACAACGTCAACGTCGAGACGACGACCCTCAGCTGCAGCGAACGACGCCACGTGTGCGCGAGGGTATTGCTCAGTGAGTGACCCCACCGAAGGATCGGCGAAACGCGTCGGTTGACACGACGCCGCCATCGGGAAACACCTGTCACGGCGGTCCGGCCTTGTAGCCGACCCCCCTGACCGTCAAAACCACTTCGGGATTCTCGGGATCAGTCTCGACCTTGGCGCGCAGGCGCTGCACGTGCACGTTGACCAGTCGGGTGTCGGCCGCATGTCGGTAACCCCACACCTGCTCGAGCAGCACCTCACGGGTGAACACCTGTCGCGGCTTGCGCGCCAGAGCCACCAGCAGGTCGAACTCGAGGGGGGTGAGGGAGATCAGTTCTTCGCCCCGGCTCACCTTGTGGGCGGGGACGTCGATGACGATGTCGGCGATGCTGAGCAGCTCGGCCGGCTCGTCCTCGGTCCGGCGAAGCCGAGCGCGGACCCGAGCCACCAGCTCCTTGGGCTTGAACGGCTTCATGATGTAGTCGTCCGCGCCGGATTCCAATCCGAGGACCACGTCGACGGTGTCCGTCTTCGCGGTCAGCATCACGATGGGAACACCGGAATCGGCCCGCAGGACACGGCACACGTCGATGCCGTTCATGCCGGGCAGCATCAGGTCGAGCAGCACCAGGTCGGGGCGTGTCTCCCGGACCGCGGTGAGCGCCTGGGTCCCGTCCCCCACCACATACGGATCGAATCCTTCGCCGCGGAGCACGATCGTGAGCATCTCCGCGAGCGCAGTGTCGTCGTCGACAACCAGAATCCTTGGCTTCATGTCCCTATCGTTGCATCTTCGGAGGCCGTAACAGCCCGTTCGCCGTTACGGCGTGCCGTGTTCTTTCTCGTCACGGCGTGCCGTGTCGTCACTCAAGAGTGCCAGGTTTTCGGCGAGCGTGACCGGATCGGTGTCCGGGGTGAGCACCCACCACGGCGAAATCCAGTCCTTCACGGCCAGCTCGCGGTACACCTCACCGGTGCGTTCCTGCAGCCCACGGTCGCGTTCGTAGGCGTCGAGCGACCGGCTGGCATCCGCCGATTCGCGGCCACGGGCGCGTTGCGCGGCGAGCGCCACGGGAACATCCAGGTACAGCTGCAGGTCGGGTCGGGGCAGCCCCAGCCGCTCGAATTCGAGGTTCGCCACCCAGCCGACGAACTCCCCGTCCGCCGCCTGGTGCAACCGGGCCGCGCCGTACGCGGCGTTGGACGCCACATAGCGGTCGAGGATTACCAGGTCGTGGCCGGCGAGCAGCGCGGACAGCTCGCCGACGGCACCGGACCGGTCCAGCGCGAACATGACGGCCATCGCGTGCACGGAGTCGGCGAGGTCCCCGTGCGCGCCCTTGAGCGCCTCGGATGCCAGATCGGCGTGCACGGACCGGCCGTACCGCGGAAAGTCGAGGGTGCCGACCGTCAGACCCCGTTCGGCGAGGCGGGCCACGACCGCTCCGACGAGTGTTCGCTTGCCCGCGCCGTCCAGGCCTTCCAGCGCAATCAGTGTTCCCACGGGGAGAAAGGCTATCCCCCGGCCCGCACGCGACGGACCGGGGGACGCCGCGGCCTCTAGTACCGGTAGTGCTCGGGCTTGAACGGGCCCTCGACGTCGACGCCGATGTACTCCGCCTGCTCCTTGGTGAGCTTGGTGAGGGTGCCACCGAGGGCCTCGACGTGGATCTTCGCGACCTTCTCGTCGAGGTGCTTCGGAAGGCGGTACACCTCGTTGTCGTACTCTTCCGGCTTCGTCCACAGCTCGATCTGGGCGATCACCTGGTTGGAGAAGCTGTTGCTCATCACGAACGAGGGGTGGCCGGTCGCGTTGCCGAGGTTCAGCAGGCGCCCCTCGGACAGCACGATGATCGAGTGGCCGTTCTTGAACCGGAACTCGTCCACCTGCGGCTTGATGTTGATGCGGGTGATCTCACCGGAACGTTCGAGGCCGGCCATGTCGATCTCGTTGTCGAAGTGACCGATGTTGCCCAGGATGGCCTGGTGCTTCATCTGCTTCATGTGATCGAACGTGATGATGTCCTTGTTGCCCGTGGACGTGATGATGATGTCGGCCCAGCCGATGGCCTGCTCGACCGTCTTCACCTCGAAGCCGTCCATCAGTGCCTGGAGGGCGTTGATGGGGTCGACCTCGGTGACCGCGACGCGGGCACCCTGCCCGCGCAGCGCCTCTGCGCAACCCTTGCCGACGTCGCCGTAACCGCAGACGAGCGCGGCCTTGCCGCCGATCAGCACGTCGGTGCCGCGGTTGATGCCGTCGAGCAGCGAGTGGCGGGTGCCGTACTTGTTGTCGAACTTGCTCTTGGTGACCGAGTCGTTGACGTTGATGGCCGGGAAGACGAGTTCACCGGCAGCAGCGACCTGGTACAGACGCAGGACACCGGTCGTGGTCTCCTCGGTGACGCCCTGGACCGACTCCGCAACCTTCGTCCACTTGGTCTTGTCTGCTTCGAGGGACTGACGCAGCAGGGCGAGGAACACCTTGTACTCGTCGGAATCCTGGTCGTCGTCGGTGGGCGGTACGACGCCCGCCTTCTCGAACTGCGCGCCCTTGAGGACGAGCATCGTGGCGTCGCCGCCGTCGTCGAGGATCATGTTCGCCGGCTTGTCGGCGTCCGGCCAGGTGAGCATCCGCTCGGCGGCCCACCAGTACTCCTCGAGCGTCTCGCCCTTCCACGCGAAGACCGGGGTGCCCTGCGGCTCCTCCGGTGTGCCGTGGGGGCCGACGACGATCGCGGCGGCGGCGTGATCCTGCGTCGAGAAGATGTTGCACGAGGCCCAGCGGACCTCGGCGCCCAGCGCGGTGAGCGTCTCGATGAGCACGGCCGTCTGGATGGTCATGTGCAGCGAACCGGAGATGCGAGCACCCTTGAGCGGCAGCACCTCTGCGTACTCGCGACGGAGGGCCATCAGTCCCGGCATCTCGTGCTCGGCGAGCCGGATCTCCTTGCGGCCGAACTCGGCGAGCGAAAGGTCCGCCACCTTGAAATCGATCCCGTTACGGCTCTCGGCCACGGGCGTGGTTGAAACTGAGGTCGTCATCTGCCTCTCCTGGTTGACTGCTGTTTCGGTCAAGGCTATCGGTACTGCGGCCCGGGGGTCACACTCACGTGACGCTGCGCGGCCGGGCGATCACTCCCGATCGGCTCCGCCGACCGCCTCGTCCACGAAAGGACCCAGAAGAGCACCCAGATCCTCGGCGACGTTGGCCTCGGATTCGGGTGGCATCGAGATGTAACTCATAGCGAGACGCACGATGGCGCGGCTGAGGATCCCCGCGTCCGACGGGTTCGCCCGCACCCAGCCCCGCTGGAACACCTCGGCGAGCCGCGTCGACGCCCGCTCGATGATCGGGGCGCTCTCGGTCGTGATCAGCCGCAGCAGGTCGGGCTTGGTCTCGCCGCGCAGAAGTGACTGCACCAGAGGGTCGGACAGGCTGGCCGCGAAGAACGCGGTGAAACCGGCGAGCAGCGCGGCGCGGCCCTGCCCGACGTTCGTCACCAGCGCCTCGTCGACCGCGTCGACCAGTTCGTCGGCGAGCCGGAGGGCGTACGCCTCCGCCAGCCCCTGCCGGGACTTGAACTCGTTGTAGAGCGTCTGCCTGCTCACCCCGGCACCGGCCGCGACATCCGACATCGTGATGTCGGACCAGTCCTTCTCGAACAGGAGATCCCGCATCGCGTCCAGCACCGACTGACGCAGCAGCAGCCGCGCAGCCTCCTGATAGGGCACCCGGACACGCGACGAAGTCATGGCGACGACCTTAGTGCCCCGCTTTCGCCGCACCGTAATCCGGTCGGCTCCGCTCGTCCGGGGAGTCGTCCCAACGAATTACGGCGGCACACCACCGCGAGGCACCGAAACCCCCTGCGCCCCAGCAGGACACCCTCCGGCGTGTCAGACCTCGCCGCGGCTCCGCCGCTCCATCATCGAGTGACGGCGACTGTAGGCGAAATAGATGATCACACCGAGCACCATCCACACGATGAACCGGATCCACGTCTCGACGGACAGGTTGACCATCAGCCACACGCAGGCGAGAACCGCGAGGATGGGCACCACCGGCACGAACGGGACCCGGAATCCGCGGGGCAGGTCCGGGCGGGTGCGGCGCAGCACGATCACGCCGATCGACACGAGGACGAACGCGAACAGCGTTCCGATGTTCACCATCTCCTCGAGGGTGCCGATCGGGAAGACGCCCGCCAGCACGGCCACCACGACACCGACGAGCACGGTGATCCGAACGGGGGTGCCGTGCTTGCCGGTCGGCGCCAGCCGCCTCGGCATCAGCCCGTCCCGGGACATGGCGAACAGCACGCGGGTCTGCCCGAGCATGAGGACCATCACCACGGTGGTCAGGCCGGCCAGTGCACCGAACGAGATCAGGTTCTTCGCCCACGTGATCCCGTGAATGCCGAAGGCGGTGGCCAGATTGGAACTGTCCCCGGCCAATTCGTGGTAGTCGACCATGCCGGTGAGCACCAGCGTCACCGCCACGTACAGGATCGTCACGATCAGCAGGGAGCCCAGGATTCCGCGGGGCAGCGCCTTCTGCGGATTCTTCGTCTCCTCGGCGGTGGTGGCGACGATGTCGAACCCGATGAACGCGAAGAATACGAGGCTGGCCGCCGCGAGCAGCCCGTACCAGCCGAACGTGCTGCCGCCCGCGCCCGTGGCGTACGAGAACAGGGACTGATGGATACCCTCGCCCGTGCTGCCCGCCTCGGACGGCGGAATGTACGGCGAGTAGTTGTCGGGGTCGATGTAGAACGCGCCGACGACCACGACGACCAGGACGACGGCCACCTTGATCGAGGTGATCACGAGTGAGACGCGCGACGACAGCTTGGTGCCCGTCGCCAGCACGACGGTGATGATCGCGACGATGAGTACCGCGCCCCAGTCGAATTTGACCGAACCGATCTGCGCGATCGGCGAATGGTTGCCGATCACCTCACCGAGATAGAGCGACCAGCCCTTCGCCACGACCGACGCGGCGAGCGCGAATTCGAGGATGAGGTCCCAGCCGATGATCCACGCGACCAGTTCACCGAACGTCGCATAGGAGAACGTGTACGCGCTGCCCGCGACCGGAACGGTCGAGGCGAACTCCGCGTAGCAGAGCGCGGCGAGGCCGCACGCGATGGCGGCGATGACGAACGCCGCCGACACCGAGGGACCCGCGACGTTGCCTGCGGTGCGCGCGGTGAGCGTGAAGATGCCGGCACCGATGACGACTGCGACACCGAAGACAGTCAGGTCCCACGCCGTCAGATCCTTGCGGAGTTTGGTCTCCGGTTCGTCGGTGTCGCGGATCGACTGCTCGATCGACTTGGTGCGGAACAATCCGGTCGGCCTGCCGCCGATATCCGGTCCTCCGCTGCCTTTGTCCTGGATGGCCACATCAGCCTCCTCAATCGAAAGTTGCCGTTCAGCCTATGCCTTCGGTTGCCCGGAACAGGTCGGGTTCGATGTAGATGCGGCGAGCCGCCGGGACGGCGCGCCGCACCCGCGCCTCGGCCTCGTCGATGGCCTCGGCGATCGTGCCGATGTCCGAACCGGGGGCCATCGCCACTTTCGCCGCCACGAGGATTTCCTCGGGCCCGAGGTACTGCGTCTTGCAGTGGATGACGCGCTCGATCTGCTCGCCGTCGGCGAGGGCGGCGAGAATCTTCGCCTCCTCGTCGGCGGTGGCGCCCTCACCGATCAGCAGACTCTGCATCTCGACGATGAGGATGATCGCGATGACGCCGAGCAAGGCGCCGATGCAGAGGGTGCCGACCCCGTCCCACACCGGATCGCCGGTGAGCATCGTCAGACCGACACCGCCGAGCGCGAGCACGAGACCGACCAGTGCGCCGGTGTCCTCGAGAAGCACGACGGGTAGCTCCGGGCTGCGCGACGTGCGGATGAATCCCCACCAGCTCGCCTGCCCCTTGAGCGGACGCGACTCCCGCATGGCGGTGAGGAAGCTGAACCCCTCGAGCGCGATGGCGATCACCAGGATGACCACCGCCACGAGTGGCGACGACAGTTCCTCGGGATGCTGGATCTTGTGGATGCCCTCGTAGATCGCGAACAGCGAACCGAGGCTGAACAACACGAGCGCGACGACGAACGAATAGAAGTAGCGGCTGCGCCCGTAGCCGAACTGGTGCAGATCGTCGGCGGCGCGTTCGGCCTTCCTCTGGCCGAGCAGGAGCAGGCCCTGATTGGAGGTATCGGCCACCGAGTGCACGGATTCCGCCAGCATGGACGACGAGCCGGTGATCAGGAAGCCGGCGAACTTGGCAACCGCGATGCCGGCATTGGCACCGAGCGCGGCGAGAATCGCCTTCTTTCCCCCATGAGCCGACAACTGACTCCTCCTCTCGGTCGCACACGACCCTCACGACGACGGGCCGCGGAGGCCTTCCCGGATCGCAGGGCGGCTCACAGGCTACGCGCGATCGGGGAGCCGACCCTCGCACTGAACAACTGGGCACACTCGGTGCCCGCCGTCACCACCACTTCGGGGTCCTCGGCCGCGATCCAGACGGCGTTTCCCTGGGAGAGTTCGAGGCCGTCGGATCCACACCGCAGCTCCACCGAACCCGAGGTGCACAACAGAATGTGCGGCCCATCCGAGTCGAGCCGGTGCTCCGCCGGGCCGGCCGGTGACAGATCGATCCGCGCGAGGACGAATTCCGGCGCCGGCGTCGAATACACGAATTCGCCCCCGCCTGGCCGCTCCCGAGCCTCCAGGATCGGAATGTCGACGGTGTCGAAATCGAGGACACGCAGCAACTCCGGTACGTCCACGTGCTTCGGCGTCAGTCCCCCGCGCAGCACGTTGTCGGAGTTGGCCATGATCTCGACCGCCATCCCGTGCAGGTAGGCGTGGAGGTTGCCGGCGTCGAGGTACAGACCCTGCCCCGGTTCGAGGGTGACCCGGTTCAGCAGGAGCGCGGCGAGCACACCCGCATCCCCCGGGTACACCTCGCTCAGTTCGAGGGCAGTGCGGACCTCCGCCGCGAATTCACCGTCCTTGGTGTTCGACAGATAGTCGACGCATCCGTCGAGCACCCTCGGCATCAGCGCACCGAGCACGGGCTGCGGCAACGTGATCCACGTGGTGAACAGCGCGCGGAGACCGTCCGAGTCGGGTTGGCCGGCAATCAGGCCCACGTAAGGCTGCAGTTCCGGAACGGCGATCGCCTCGAGCAGCTTGACTGTGCGCTGAGGGTCCCGGAAACCGGCGAGCGCGTGGAACCTGCTGAGGGCCACGACGAGTTCGGGTTTGTGGCTGGCGTCCTTGTAGTTGCGCACGGAGGACTCGAGGGGGATTCCCACCTCGTTCTCCCGGGCGAAGCCCTCCCACGCCTGCTCGGCGCTCGGGTGCGCCTGCAACGACAGCGGCTCCTCCGACGCGAGCAACTTCAGGAGGAACGGGAGGCGCTCGCCGAACGTCTCGACACTGCGCTTCCCGAGCTGACGTTCGGGCTCCGCGTGCACCAGGTCCAGAAGAGACCGGGGCCCCTCGTCGGTGATGACGCGGGCGGGATCACCGGGGTGCGCGCCCAGCCACAGTTCCGCCTCCGGATGGGCCGTGGGAACCGGAAGTCCGCGCAGCTGTGCGATGGCGGTGCGCGATCCCCACGCGTAGGACCGGAGCGCACCTTCGAGTCGGTGCACTAGATACCGCCGATCAACTGTAGATACGCGGCAGTCATGTCGAGCCTGCCGACCAGAACCGCCGCCTGTTCCAATTCGGGGCGCTGCGAGGGGACCTGCCCCTCGTCGGACGACGCGACGACGAGGTCGACGTCGCCCAGGACCGCGATCCTGCGTTCGACGAGCATCCGGTCGGCATCGGCCGACAGCACGAACGTGCGCACCGGGCTCGCCGGCGGCGGACCGTCCAGTTCGGGATCGTGGAAGATCGAGTCGTGCGCGGAGAGCGCCTGGTCGACGCGGAACGTGCCCGCCGCGCTCAGCACGTCCGGAAGCTCCGACGCCGTCGCCACGCGGCCGGCGTGCAGCAGCGCCTCGGCGCCGTGCCGGGCCAACTCCACCGTGCTCTCCGTATCACCGGTCAGCACGATGCGGCGTCCCTGCATGCGGGAGGCCAGAGACTTCGCCGGGTTGTGGAACACCTCGCTGTTCGGCCGGTCGCGCAGCGCCTCACCGTCGACCGCGTCGGCGAGTTGCTCGAGGTCGGGGACCTCGTCGCCCCAGCGTTCCGAACCGACCACCCGCAGGACGGCCAGCAGAACCGCGAAGTACCGGAGCAGACCGTGCCGGGTCAGTGCCCGGACCCGCGGCGCGAACATGACGACGCGTCCGGCCGCTGCCGCTTGCAAGGGTCCCTCGTCCGGTGCTGCGACCACCACTTCGGCGCCGCGCCGGACCGCCGCGTCGACGGCCTGCACGAGACGGGGGTCGCCTGCGTCGTCGCCGGCCACCACGACCACATCGAGCGGACCCACCCAGACGGGGGTCCGGGTGGCGCGCACCAGCGGGAATCCGATCCGTTCGGCGAGGACCGCCGTCAGGATCCCGGCACCGCGGCTGGCCCGCCCCGCGCCGGTGACCACCACCACGCTGCGCGGACGCAGCCCCTGCAGTCGTTCGAGAGCCCCTTCCTCGACCGCGGACCGGGTGGCCCGGATCTGGGCACCCCCCATTGCGGCGGAACGGAGTACGCCCTCGGTGTCCGCGGAAACCAGTGCGTCCCCGTCGTCCAGATCGAGCAGGGGCGTCGGCGCTGTCATGACACCGCACCCCCTTTCTTCGTCAGTGCAAGCCTCATCAGTGCAAGCCACATTCGCAGCACGAGCAGAACCTTGTTATTCCAACTATGGCAGTCAGGCTCGGACGATGCCCAATATCTCGGTAACGAGTGCATCTACGTCTGCCGTCGTGGGCGCTTCGACGTTGAGTCGCAGCAGCGGTTCGGTGTTGGAGGCGCGCAGGTTGAACCACGCGTCGCCCTGCAATTCGACCGTGACACCGTCGAGCCGGTCGACACCCGCGGTGCGATCGGCGAACGCCGCCACCACCGCGTCGGTCCGCTCGACGGCGTCCGACACCGTCGAATTGATCTCTCCGGACGCCGCGTACCGCTCGTACTTGGCCATCAGTTCGGACAGCGGACGGTCCTGCTCCCCCAGTGCCGCGAGGACGTGCAACCCGGCGAGCATGCCGGAGTCGGCGCCCCAGAAATCGCGGAAGTAGTAGTGAGCGGAGTGCTCGCCACCGAAGATCGCCCCCGTCTCGGCCATCTGCTGCTTGATGAACGAATGCCCGACCCGGGTGCGCACCGGGTGTCCACCCAGTTCGGTGACCAGTTCCGGCACGGCGCGGGAGGTGATGAGGTTGTGGATGACGGTTGCGCCCGGCTCCTTGGCCAGCTCACGCTCGGCCACCAGGGCCGTCACTGCGGACGGCGACACCGGGTTGCCGAGCTCGTCGACCACGAAGCAGCGGTCGGCGTCACCGTCGAAAGCCAGACCGATGTCGGCACCGGTCTCCCGGACGTACCGCTGCAGATCCACCAGGTTGGCCGGGTCGAGCGGATTCGCCTCGTGGTTCGGGAACGTGCCGTCGAGTTCGAAGTACAGCGGCTGCAGCTTCACCGGCATCGGCTCGAACACTGCGGGGACGGTGTGCCCGCCCATGCCGTTGCCCGCGTCCACGGCCACCGTCAGCGGCCGGAGGCCGGACAGGTTCACCAGCCCGCGGACGAAACTCGCGTACTGCTCGAGCACGTCCTCCTCGGACACCTCACCCGCGGCGCCGACGTACGCGGGCACCCCGTCGACGACCTCCGCGGCGATCGCGGCGAGGCCCGTCTCCTGCCCCACCGGCTTCGCGCCCGCGCGGCACAGCTTGATGCCGTTGTACTTCGCCGGGTTGTGGCTCGCGGTGAACATCGCACCCGGGCAGTCGAACAGTCCCGAAGCGAAATACAGCTGATCGGTGGACGCGAGTCCGATGAGCACGACGTCCAGACCCTGGGCGGTGACACCGTCGGCGAACGCGCGGGCGAGTTCCGGGGACGACGCACGCATGTCGTAACCGATCACGACCTTCGTGGCACTCTCCGCACGGACGAGTCGTGCGAACGCGCCACCCACGTCCTGCACGAACGCGGCATCGATTTGTTCACCGACGACACCCCGCACGTCGTAAGCCTTGATCACGGCATGTACGGACTCGGCTGATCGCGCCACTTCTGTTTTCTCCTTTACGAGCACCAGTGCTGGCGCAAGCCTAATGCCTGCCCGTCGCGGGCACGGCACGCCGCGGACCGCAGGCCCGGGACGAGCTGGGACGTCAGTTGGCAGGGTCGGGAAGAACCCGCAGGTGGCCACGCCGGCCGGTACGAGCCGGGCCGGGCTGGGTGCCGGTTTCGGCGCGCTCCTCGGTGGACACGGTCCGCTCGGACCGCCCACGATCGCCGAGGCCCGCCTCCCGCACGGCCTCCGCCAGCGCGGTCAGATCGTCCTCGTCCGGGGTGCTCGACGAAAATCCGCCCTCGTACCGAACCAGTTCCCAGCCCTTGGGTGCGGTGATCCTCGACGCGTGCGTTTCGCACAGATCCCACGAGTGCGGCTCGTCGACAGTTGCGAGCGGGCCGACGACGGCGGTGGAGTCCGAGTAGACGTACGTGAGCGTCGCGACAGCGGGGTTCTTGCACCCGGGGCGGCAGCATCGACGCAGAGATCTCACAGCTAAGAAGCCTAGCCCCACGAAGGCCCGACACCTACTCGGACACACCGACAGTGTCCGGCTGTCGTAATGTCCACTCCATGTCCAGAGCACGACGCAGGCGTCCCGTCACCACCCGATCCGTCGACCGACGGGGACGTGGGATCCGCGGGTCCGTGTTCCCCCCGGACGCGCCGGCGCGACGCAGCCGCGCGGAGAAATTCGATCTGGTGGTTCTGGAGGCGTTCGCGCCGATCGACTCACGCTGGCGTGAACGCCTCACGAAGTTGGACATCGCTGTCGACGAAGTCCCGAAGATTCATGCGCTCGACCCGGATTCGGTCAACTGGCCCGCCGAGGTCGTGGCGGACGGGCCCGTGCCGCTGTCCCGGTTGATCCCGGCAGGCATCGACCGGCACGGATCCACGACGCGGGCGCGAGTCGTCCTGTTCCGGCGACCGCTGGAACAGCGCGCCAAGGATCCGGACGATCTCACCGACCTGGTGCACGACGTGCTCGTACAGCAGGTGAGCACCTACCTCGGAGTCGAACCCGAGGTCATCGACCCGGATCTGCCGGGCGATGATGACTGACTAAACGATCCCCCGCTTCAGCCGCCGGCGCTCACGCTCCGACAGACCACCCCAGATACCGAACCGCTCGTCATTGGCCAGTGCGTAGTCGAGGCATTCGTCCCGCACCTCGCAGCCGAGGCAGATGCGCTTCGCTTCTCGGGTGGAGCCCCCCTTTTCGGGGAAGAAGGCCTCAGGGTCGGTCTGCGCGCAAAGTGCACGTTCCTGCCACTGATCCTCGATGGTGTCGAACAATTCGTCGAAACCGGTCACCAGACTCAATACCGGGCGGGGGCCCGCCGTCTCGACTTCCTGCGCGACGAGTTCCGGCACAGGAATTTCTTTCACACTGCTTTCTTGCACACTTATTTGTTGCACACCGTCTTCTTGCACACAGACTTCTTGAACACAGACGCCGTCCGCTGCGCCTGCTTCGGAATTGGTCTGCGGTTCGTCGCTTACTGTGCTCCAGCGAGTCTCCGACTCGAGCTGCTCATTGGGCATCGTTCCGCCTCCTCACCTGTGATAGCGCAGAAAATTTTGATCGATCATGTACCCCGAACCGAACACCCCTGCCACCCCGTTCGAACAACCGTTCGAATTGATCCCCGCTGCAAGTGATTCCACGTCCGCAACGTTGGAATGACATATTTGTGATTAGACACGCCCAGCGTGTCGCGGTCAAGCTAACGGCAAAAAGTCGATTACTATTTCGCGCTCTCCAATCGCCCTGGGGAAGCAGCCCACCGGACGCCGACGGCCACCGCCTAGGCTTGCACCGTGAACGTGACTGTATTGGTTGGCGGGGTCGGTGGGGCCCGGTTCCTGCAAGGGGTGCGGCGGCTTCTCGGTGTTGATGCGCCGGATGGTGGGGGTTCGTCGCATCGGATCACGGCGGTGGTCAATGTCGGTGACGATGTGTGGATGCACGGGTTGCGGATCTGCCCGGATCTGGACACCTGCATGTACACCCTCGGCGGGGGTATCGACCCGGTGCGGGGGTGGGGGCATGCGGGTGAAACCTGGAACGCGAAGGAGGAACTCGCCGCGTACGGGGCGAAGCCGGAGTGGTTCGGGCTCGGCGACCGGGACATCGCGACGCATCTGATCCGCTCCCAGATGCTGCGGACGGGGTATCCGTTGTCGGCGGTCACCGAGGCGTTGTGCAACCGGTGGCGGCCGGGGGTGACGTTGCTGCCGGTCACCGACGATCGGAGTGAGACTCACGTGGTGATCACCGACCCGGAGGACGGGGAGCAGCGGGCGATCCACTTCCAGGAGTGGTGGGTTCGGCACCGCGCGCAGGTCCCGACGCACAGCTTCGCGCACATCGGCGCCGAGCAGGCGTCCCCGGCGCCGGGGGTGCTGGAGGCGATCGAGGGCGCCGACATCGTGTTGCTGGCGCCGTCGAATCCGGTGGTCAGCGTCGGGGCGATCCTGGCGGTGCCGGGGATCCGGGGGGCGCTGCGCACCACCACCGCGCGGGTGGTCGGGGTGTCGCCGATCGTCGGCGGGAAACCGTTGCGCGGCATGGCCGACGAATGTTTGGACGTGATCGGGGTGGAAACCTCCGCGGAGGCGATCGGGCGCTGGTACGGGGCGCGGAGTGGCACGGGGATCCTCGACGGGTGGCTGGTCCACGACACCGACACCGCCGACGTCCCCGGGGTGGCCGTGGCCAGTGTGCCGTTGCTGATGTCCGACCCGGACGCCACCGCCGCGATGGTGCGGGCGGCGCTGGACGTGGCCGGGGTGACCCTGTGACCGCACCGACCGGTGCATCCCGGGTGGATCACGCGCCGGGCGGTGCGATCGAGATCCTGCCGGTGACCGGGTTGCCGGAGTTCCGGCCCGGCGACGACCTGGCCGCCGCGATCGTCGCGGCGGCGCCGTGGCTGCGCGGTGGTGACGTGCTGGTGGTGACGAGCAAGGTGTTCTCGAAGGTGGAGGGCCGGATCGTGCCGTCCCCGGCCGATCCGGAGGAGCGGGACGCAGCCCGCCGGCGGCTGGTGGAGCAGGAAGCGGTCCGGGTGGTCGCCCGCAGGGGCCGGACGTTGATCACCGAGAACCGGTTGGGGATCGTGCAGGCCGCGTCCGGTATCGACGGCTCGAATGTGGAGGGTACGGAACTGGCATTGCTGCCGGAGGATCCGGACGGCAGCGCCCGCGGGCTGCGGGAGGCGATCGCCGGGGCGCTCGGTGTCACGGTGGCGGTGGTGGTCACCGACACCATGGGCCGGGCATGGCGCAACGGCCAGATCGACGCCGCGATCGGTGCGGCCGGGGTACCGGTGCTGCACGGGTACGCCGGGGCCCGGGACTCGCAGGGCAACGAACTCATGGTGACGGAGGTCGCGGTGGCCGACGAGATCGCCGCGGCCGGGGATCTGGTGAAGGGCAAGCTCGGTGGGGTGCCGGTCGCGGTGGTCCGCGGTCTGGGTCTGGCCGACGACGGGTCGCGGGCGCGGGATCTGATCCGGGCCGGTGAGGAGGACCTGTTCTGGCTCGGGACCGCCGAGTCGGTGGAGCGGGGGCGGGCGGAGGCGGTGCTGCTGCGCCGCTCGGTCCGGGAGTTCGCCGACGATCCGGTCGACCCGGGTGCGGTGCGGGCGGCGATCGGAGAGGCGTTGACCGCCCCGGCGCCGCATCACACCCGGCCGGTGCGGTTCGTGTGGGTCCGCACCCGCACGGTGCGC
The DNA here is from genome assembly GCF_900105905.1 of Rhodococcus koreensis. Lineage (GTDB taxonomy): Bacteria > Actinomycetota > Actinomycetes > Mycobacteriales > Mycobacteriaceae > Rhodococcus_F > Rhodococcus_F koreensis. Next base: position 1,720,834 of record NZ_FNSV01000005.1, read on the forward strand.
GAGGAGTTGCTGACCGCGATGCGGGAGCGGTGGCAGGCCGACCTGACCGCCGACGGCATGGACGGGGCGGCGGTGGCGGCGCGGGTGGCGCGGGGGAACATCCTGTTCGACGCGCCGGAGGTGATCGTCCCGTTCTGCGTGCCCGACGGTGCGCACCCCTACCCGGATCCGCGTCGGCGGGCGGCGGAGGCGACGATGTTCACCGTCGCGGTCGGTGCGGCCGTGCAGGGGCTGCTGGTGTCGCTGGCGACCAAGGGGATCGGCAGCTGCTGGATCGGTTCGACGATCTTCGCCCCGGACACCGTGCGCGGTGTCCTCGACCTGCCCGACGACTGGCAGCCGCTCGGCGCGATCGCCGTCGGCTACCCCCTCGAACCACTCACACCCCGCCGGCCCACCGACCCCGGCGACGCCCTCATCGAGAAATGACCCACACACCATGAGCGCCGAATCACTGCACCGCACCGCGACCGCCGCGCTCGAGGGCTGGAAGACGCTCGACGAGAACGACGAATCGTTGCGGCACACCATGCTTGCGTTCCTCGCCTCCGCGCCGCTCGGGTGCCTGCGTGAGTACGCGCCCGGACACATCACGGCCTCCTCCCTCGTCCTGGACGAGGGAGGGTGTCATGTGCTGCTCACCCTGCATCCCCGGGTCGGCCGGTGGATCCAATTGGGTGGGCACTGTGAGCCTTCCGACGACACCGTCGTCGACGCCGCACTGCGGGAGGCGTGCGAGGAATCGGGGATTCCCGACCTGCGGATCGACCCCGAACTGCTGTCGGCGCACACCCACCCGATCACGTGCTCACTCGGACAACCCACCCGGCACCTGGATCTCCGGTTCCTCGTCCGCTCGCGTGCAGGCGCCCACATCGTGCGAAGCTCCGAATCGACGGATCTGCGCTGGTGGCCGGTGGACGCACTGCCGCCGAACGCGGAGAAGTCCACGATCGACCACCTCGTGCACCTCGCCGGATTGCGCTAGGGGCGCTTCATCTCTCACACGTCCGTGCTGAACCGCACCCCGCCGTCGGGCAGCGTCACGCCCGGCCACACCCGGGCCCCGCGCAGCAGTTCGCACCGGGCGCCGATGTCTGCGCCGTCACCGATCACCGCGTCCCGCACGAGGGCCCGCGGACCGATGCGCGCGCCGAAACCGATGATGGACCGTTCGACGGTCGCACCGGCCTCGACGACGGCGCCGTCGAACAGCACTGCGCCGTCGAGTCGTGCGCCCGCACCCACCTCGGCGCCGCGGCCGACAACGGTTCCGCCGATCAGCAGCGCGCCCGGCGCGACACCCGCCCCGGGGTGGACGAGCGATTCGCCGCGCGGCCCGTCGAGCGCAGGCGACGGAGCGATGCCGCGCACCAGGTCCGCGGACCCGCGCACGAAGTCCTCGGGAGTGCCCATGTCGCGCCAGTACGACGAGTCGACGTGCCCGTAGACGCGGGCGTCCTCGGCCAGCAGCGACGGGAACACCTCACGCTCCACCGACACCGGACGGCCCTCGGGGATCCGTTCGATGATCTCGCGCTTGAAGACGTAGCAGCCGGCGTTGATCTGGTCGGTCGGCGGGTCCTGCGTCTTCTCGAGGAACGCGGTGACCCGGCCGTCGGCGTCGGTTGGCACGCAGCCGAACGCCCGCGGATCCCCCACCCGCACGAGGTGCAGGGTGACGTCCGCGTCCCGGTTGCGGTGGGTGTCGAGGATCGCCCCCAGATCGGTGCCGCCGAGGACGTCGCCGTTGAAGACCATGGCGTGGTCGCCGCGCAGCTTCGGCAGAACGTTGCGGATGCCGCCACCGGTGCCGAGCGGTTCGGTCTCTGTGACGTAGTCGATCTCGAGCCCCAGCTTGGAACCGTCCCCGAAGTACTCCTCGAAGACCTCCGCCTTGAAGGACGTGCCGAGCACGACGTGCGTGATCCCGGCCGCCCCGATCCGCGCCAGCAGATGCTGGAGGAACGGCAGACCCGCCGTCGGCAGCATCGGTTTGGGCGCCGACAGGGTCAGCGGGCGAAGCCTCGTTCCCTGACCGCCGACCAGCACAACTGCATCGGTCGTCTTCTCAATTGCCATGAGTCGTTCCCCCCTCGTTCTGGTTTCTGCGTCGTTCCCGGACTGCGGCAGCCACGGCGATCTTCGACCGCACTGCCAATCCTCCCCGAAGTGCCCACCGCAGTGGCGCCTGCCACCAGTGGGGATGACGATCGGCCTGGAACCGGTACGCGCTCTGATGGTGAGCGGGCAGCATCAGTTCCGGATGCTTGCCCGCGGCGTGCCCCTTCGCGTGGGTGACCTCGGCGGAGGGCACGTACACGTTGAGCCACCCGGCCTTGCCCAGGCGGTCGCCGAGGTCGACGTCCTCCATGTACATGAAGTAGCGGGAATCGAAGCCGTTGATCGAGTCGAAGGCGACGCGACGCATCAGCAGGCACGAACCGGACAACCAGCCGACGGACCGCTCGCTGACCGTCTCGTTCTCCTGGCGGTAGCCGGCAGTCCACGGATTGGACGGCCATACCGTGCCCAGCACCGCATGCCCGGCTCCCGACACGAGGTCGGGGACCTGGCGCGCCGATGGGTAGATGCTTCCGTCGGGTTCCAGAACGAGAGGTCCGAGCGCCCCCGCACGCGGCCAGCGCTCGGCGGCCGCGAGGAGAACGTCGATCGATCCGGGCGCCCAGCGAACATCCGGATTGGCGATGACGACGAACTCGATGTCCTCGTCGATCTCCGCCACAGCCCTGTTGATGGCACCGCCGTAGCCGATGTTCCCGCCGGTGCGCAGCAGGCGCACGTGCTCGTGCGCCGCGTCCGCGGCCTCGGGGGCGCCGTCCGTCGATCCGTTGTCGGCCATCACGACCTGCGGATCTTCTTTCGTCGCCTCGGCGAGAGTGCCCAGGAATTGCTCCAGATGCTCACCTGGCGAATAGGTCACCGTCACCACGGCCAGCTTCGAACTCACGCGGGCAAGCGTAGCCGTTGAAAGAGGGTCCCCCTCACACCGCGGCATGCAGAGCGGCGCGCAACCCGTCCCGCCACGGCCGCAACGGGGTCAGCCCGGCGTCGGCCCACGCGCGGCCGGACAGCACCGAGAACGCCGGTCGCGGGGCGGGGCGCACGAACTGGGCACTCGTGCACGGGTGCACGCGCTGTGGGTCCGCACCTGCTTCCTCGAACACGGCCCGCGCGAGGTCGAACCAACTTGCCCGGCCCGAGTTGGTGGCGTGCAGTACCGGCGCTCCGATGTCGCTGCGACCGGCCAGTTCGAGCAGCGCATCGGCCAGGTCGCCGGCGAATGTGGGCGAGCCCACCTGATCGTCCACGACGTCGACCGTGTCACGTTCACGCTCGAGGCGGCGCATGGTGGAGACGAAGTCGGAACCCACCCCGCTGTACACCCAGGCGGTGCGCACGACGTGCGCGGACGGAAGGGCAGCGTGGACGGCACGCTCGCCGGCGAGTTTGGTGCGTCCGTACACCGTCGCGGGACCGGTCGGGGCGTCCACCTCGTACGGCGTGTCGCCGTCCCCGGCGAACACGTAGTCGGTGGAGACGTGGATCAGCCGGGCACCCACCCGGGCGCACGCCGCCGCCAGGTTCGCAGGACCGTCCTCGTTCACCGCCCGCGCAGTGTCCTCGTCCGACTCCGCGGCGTCCACCGCGGTGTACGCGGCGCAGTTGATCACCACCGAACCGGCTTCGATCTGCGCAAGCACCGCGTCGCGGTCGGTGATGTCGAGCTCGTCCGAGCCCAGTCCCCGGGCCGGAATCCCGGAGGCCTCGGCTCGTCGGAGAAGGTGCCCACCCAGCTGTCCCCGGGCGCCGGTCACAAGGATGTTCGTCACGGCGCCCAGTCTGGCACGCCGATCCACGCCTCCCTGCTCCAGCCGCGTCGACCAGTAGCCTGGTTTCCGTGTCACACGAGCAACCCGCACCAGACGCACCCCCGAGCACCGCTCGGCGGCCGATTCACATCGCTGTCGCGGTGCTGTCGGTGCTCGCACTCGTCGTCACGGGATTCGCGTGGCGGAGCATCGACTCGCTGCGCAACAATCTGGCAACCGCGGGCGGTCTCGGACTCGGCGGAAGCGCCGACGGCGCCGTCGACATCCTCATGGTCGGCACCGACAGCCGCACCGACGCCCACGGCAACCCGCTGTCCCAGGAGGAACTCGACTCGCTGCGGGCCGGCGAGGAGGTGGCGTCCAACACCGACACCATCGTCCTCATCCGCGTGCCGAACGACGGCAGTTCCGCCACCGCCATCTCGATCCCCCGCGACTCGTACGTCGACGTGCCGGGGATCGGCATGTCGAAGATCAACGCCGCCTACGGCGCCACCAAGGAAACCGAGCGGCTGAAACTCGTCGAGGACGGAGCCACCGACAAGGAGGCCGAGGAGGAGTCGACGAAGGCAGGCCGCGAGGCGCTCATCCACTCGGTGGCAGACCTCACCGGCATCACCGTCGACCACTACGCCGAGGTCGGGCTGCTCGGATTCGTCCTCCTCACCAACGCGGTCGGCGGTGTCGACGTCTGCCTCAACGAACCGGTGGACGAGGACATGTCCGGCGCCCACTTCCCCGCCGGGGAGCAGACGCTGAAGGGCGCGGACGCACTGAGCTTCGTCCGCCAGCGCCACGACCTCCCCCGCGGCGACCTCGACCGCATCGTGCGCCAGCAGGTGTTCATGGCCTCGCTCGTCGGCAAGGTGCTGTCCGCGAAGACTCTCAGCGACCCGGGCAAGCTGAACGAACTCAGCGGCGCGGTGCAGCGCTCGGTCGTGCTCGACGACGACTGGGACATCATCGAATTCGCCACCCAGCTGCAGGACCTCGCCGGCGGCAAGGTGCAGTTCGAGACCATTCCGGTCGCAGATCTCAACGGCATGACCGACTACGGCGAGTCCATCGTCGAGGTCAAGCCGAAGGACGTGAAGAAGTACGTGGCCGGTCTCGTCGGCGAGGAGCCCACCGACTCGGAGGACACCACCACCAAGTCCGAGACACCCGACATCGACGCGTCGACCGTCACCGTCGACGTCGCGAACGCGAGCGACGTCGGTGGCCTCGCGAACGGTGTGGCCGACGCCCTGACATCACTCGGCTACGGACAGGGTGAGATCGGCAACTACACGGGCAAAGCGGTGAGCAAGACCACCGTCTTCGCGCATTCCGCGGACGACGACAGCGCCAAGGCGGTCGCGGCCGCGCTCGGCGGGCTCCCCACCGATACCGATTCGACCCTGCCGAAAGGCTCGGTCCGGGTGGTGCTGGCCGGTGACTACCAGGGGCCGACGTCCGCGGAGACCATCAGCACCACCTCGTCGTCCGAGTCCTCGGAGACGGGCCTCGAACCCGTCTCCACGGCAGGAACGACACCCACCCCGGCACCGCCCGGCCCGCCCATCGATGCCGGCTCGTCGGGCCCGCGTTGTGTGAACTAGAAAACGAGAGACGGACTGTGTCCATGAACCATGCGTCCCGCACGCTGACCGACGCCCTGCTCGACCCCATCCTGAAGAACGACCCGGCCGGACCGCGCGTCACGTTCTACGACGACGCGACGGGCGAACGGGTCGAACTCTCGGCCCTCACCCTCGCCAACTGGGCGGCCAAGACCGCCAACCTGCTGCGCGACGAATTCGCCGTCGAACCCGGCGCCCGCGTCGCGGTGCTCCTGCCCGCACACTGGCAGACCGCCGCGGTCCTCCTCGGCGCCTGGTGGGCCGGCGCCGACGTCGTCCTCGAACCCGATGCGGACGCCGAGATCGCCCTCGTCTCCGCTGCACGCCTGGGCGACGTCGAGGACGTTCCGGAGGTCGCGGCGCTGTCGCTGGACGCGTTCGGCCGCCCCGTTCCCGACCTTCCCGTCGGCATCACCGACTACGCCACCTCGGTGCGCGTTCACGGCGACCAGTTCCGGCCGACGGTCGCCGGACCCGCACTGGCGGGCAAGAGCGTCGACGACGTTCTCGCCGCAGCCCTGGCGTCCGCCGAGTCGCACGGGATCACCGGCACCGACCGGGTGCTGTCCGTCGAGGCGTGGGACTCCCCCGACGCCCTGATCGACGGTCTGGTGGCGGTGTTCGCGGCCGGCGCGTCACTGGTGCAGGTCGCCAACGCCGACACCGCGGCTCAGGCGCGGCGCGTGGACACCGAGAAGATCACCCGTCAGCTGTCCCGGTAGCCGCCGTCCGCGAGGCCCGCGGCGATCTCGAACCTGTTCCGGGCGCCGCGGCGCCTCGACTCCTCGAACAGGTACCGCAGCGCGAAGGCCCACCCGTACGTCGCCCACTGGTCGGCGTGGACCGCTTCGTGTCGCAGGAGCGATCTCGCCGGTTCCCGGCCGGTGAGAAACGCACCGCCTATCGTCGTCCCGCCCCGCGCGTACCCACCGCGCATGCCGCTGCACACGAAGAGGCCGAACTCGGCGTCGAACGTGATGCGCGCACCCCACAGCCGGGCATACGCCAACGCCAGCCGAGTGATCGCCGCCGACTGAGGATTCCCCCGCGAAGCCCGGATCATCGGCACCCCGCGGCTACGTTTCATGTGCGCAGGATAAGCGCTCGCGGCAGCGTTCATCCACAACCTCGTGCCCATCCACAGGCGAACCCGAAGTCCCAGTTCGCGCGCCGGAGAGGTGACATGCGCCACCCCATGCTGTCGATCATGAGTGCACACATACGAACCCTGAAAGAACTGACCGACGCGGGAATCCCGCGTAGCACCATCGCCTCCCGGTGCCGGAGCGGCCGCTACCAGCGTCTGCTGCCCACGGTGTACTCCCTCGCCGAACCCGACATGTACGACCGGTGTGCCGCGGTGTCCGCGTGGCGGTCGGCTGCGGTGCTGAGTCACCGCACAGCGGCCTGGCTCTACGGGTGGCTGCCCGAACCGACCGTCGTCGAAGCGTCGATCCCGACGAGTTCCGTGACCTCACCTCACCCACCGCGGTCGGCATGGGACGCCCGCGGCGCAGCGACTCCTGCGACACGCTTCCCTCCGCGCGGCGTCGGAACCCGAGCGCGTACTCGGCCGCGAGCTCAGCCTTCGCGGATTCGCACTCGCACCCAACCTGCCGATCGGTCCGTACGTGGGTGATTTCGTGGACGAACGTGCGCGGATCGTCGTCGAGGTCGACGGCCGCGAATTCCACAGTGAGCCCGACGTGTTCAGAGGCGACCGTCGGCGTCAGAATTGGCTCGTCCGGGAGGGGTGGATGGTGCTCCGCTTCGCGGCCTACGACGTGCTGGCCCATCCCGATGCGATCGCCGACGAGATCATCGCCGCCGTGCGTAGACGGCGTCGCAGTCGGCGCCGGAAGTGAACTCAGCCGCCACTCGTTGCCCGCCGAGGGCTGTTTCGGCCCTGAAAGAGCGAACAGTGGCGGCTGAGTACGACGTCAGCCCAGCAGCTTGTCGCGGAGGGCCTGATCCTTGCCCAGGACCATCTTCTCGAGCCCGTCCTGGAATGCGACCATCTGCTGCTGCAGGGCGGGGTCGGCGGCACCGAGGATGCGGACGGCGAGCAGGCCGGCGTTGCGTGCGCCGCCGATGGACACCGTCGCGACGGGGACGCCTGCCGGCATCTGCACGATCGAGAGCAGCGAGTCCATGCCGTCGAGGTACTTCAGCGGGACGGGCACACCGATGACGGGCAGCGGGGTGGCCGACGCGACCATGCCCGGCAGGTGGGCGGCGCCACCGGCGCCGGCGATGATCACCTGGATGCCGCGGCCGGCGGCGTCCTTCGCGTAGTCGAGCATGCGCTGCGGTGTGCGGTGTGCGGAGACGACACCGACCTCGAAGCGCACCCCGAATTCGGCGAGCGCCTCGGCGGCGGCCTCCATGGTGGGCCAGTCGGAGTCGCTGCCCATGATGAGCCCGACCTGTGCGCCCTGCCGTGCTGCCGTGTCACTCACCGTGTTCATCCCATCCGTCGGTCCATTCAGCGTGCGAGAGCCAGTGCGCGGCGCGTTCGGCGCGCTCACGGACCCGTGCCACGTACTCGGGGTCGTCGATCGAGCCGGGTCCGCCGACGATGTTCACGTGCCCGATCTTCCGGTCCTCACGTTCACCCTTGCCGTACAGGTGGATCTTCGCGTCGGGCATCCGGGCGAAGAGGTGGTGGACGCGTTCGTCCATGCTCATCTCGGGCGCGGTCGGCGCGCCGAGCACGTTCGCCATCACCGTGATCGGTGCGAGGGGTGCGGTGTCGCCGAGCGGGTAGTCGAGGACGGCGCGCAGATGCTGCTCGAACTGTGAGGTGCGGGCGCCGTCCATGGTCCAGTGGCCGGAGTTGTGCGGGCGCATCGCGAGTTCGTTGACGACGAGCGTGCCGTCGGTGGTCTCGAACAGTTCGACGGCCATGGCGCCGACGACACCGAGTTCGGACGCGATACGGAGCGCCAGTTCCTCGGCGGCCTCGGCGACCGCGTCGGGCAGCGCGGGGGCGGGGGCGAGGACCACGGCGCACTGTCCGTGGCGTTGCACGGTCTCCACGACCGGCCACGTGGCGCCCTGGCCGAACGGTGACCGCGCCACCATCGCGGACAGTTCACGCCGCATCTCGACCTTCTCCTCGACCAGGAGGGAGACACCCTTGTCGAGTTGCTGGGTGACGATGCGCTCGGCCTCGTCGGAATCGCCGGTGATCCACACGCCGCGACCGTCGTATCCGCCGCGGACGGCTTTGATGACGACGGGCCAGCCGTGTTCGGCGCCGAACTTCACGACGTCCTCGGCCCAGGTCACCTCGGCGAACGCCGGGACCGGGGCGCCGAGTTCGCCGAGCTTGCGGCGCATCGCGAGCTTGTCCTGCGCGTAGATCAGCGCCGTCGGCGGCGGCTGCACGTTGACACCCTCGGCGACCAGGACGTCGAGGTGCTCGGTGGGCACGTGCTCGTGGTCGAAGGTCAGCGCGTGCGACCCGACCGCGGCCCTGCGGAGCGCGTCGAGGTCGGTGTGGCTCCCGAGGACGACGTCGGGGCTCACCTGCGCTGCGGGTTCGTCGGCGGTGCCGGAGAGCACCCGCAGTGTCTGGCCGAGCGCGATTGCAGCCTGGTGGGTCATCCGCGCGAGTTGGCCGCCACCGATCATCGTCACGACGGGTTGCCCGGCGGTCAGATCGCGGGGTGTCGTGGGACGCGGTGTGGAGTCAGAGTTGCCGGTCACGGGTCACTAGTTTGTCACGTCCTGTGCCGGGTTCCGCCGCCGAGGTGGCCGGTCGGCAGTTTCTGTGATTCTCCTGATGATCTCACCGCCAATTGGTGGTATCCGGTCCGGCTTTCGTAAACTCATCCGTTGTGTCATTTGTCGACGGCGTCCTTGCACGCGTTCCCCAGCCTTTCCGGGCTCTCGCGTTGCGCCATCACGAACTGATCAAGTTCGCGATTGTGGGCGGCACCACCATGATCTTCGACCTCGCGATCTTCTATTCGCTGAGCCTCACGATCCTCGAAGAGAAGCCGGTAGTCGCCAAGGTTCTGTCCGGAATTCTCGCGACGGTCCTCAGTTACATTCTCAACCGCGAATGGTCGTTCAAGAACCGCGGCGGACGGGAACGCCACCACGAGGCCCTGCTGTTCTTCACGATCAGCGGAATCGGCGTCCTCCTCGCCGCCGCGCCCCTGTGGATCGCCAACAACGTGTTCGACATCCGCGAGACGCAGGACAACCTGACCACGCTGGTGATCGTCGACTTCGTGCTCAACTACATCATCGGAAACCTGCTGCAGATGGTGTTCCGCTTCTGGGCCCTCCGCCGGTTCGCCTTCCCCGACGAGAACGTGCATCTCATCGATCCGGACCTCCTCGACGAGACCGCCGAGGAAGAAATCGGCCAACCCTGAGTATCAGCGCGGTTCCCGGGTCCCGGTGACCCGCGTCGGCACGTGTTCCCGGGCGATGGGAACGAAGATCGCGAACAGGGCCGGCCGGCGCCGCTGAAGTTCCAGCCGGCCGCCGTCCGCTTCGATGAGCGCACGGGCCAGCGCCAGGCCCACACCGGTCGAACCGGCCCCCGAGAAACCGCGGTCGAAGATGTGCGGCGCGAGGTCGTTGCTGACGCCGACACCCTCGTCCGACACCTCCACACACACCATCGCCTCGCGCGGCGACAGTTCCTTGCCCGGCGCCCTCTGATTCTGTCCCTGGATCAGCCGCACCGAGACGGTGCACGTCCCCGACCCGTGCATGAGCGCGTTGTCGACGAGGACCGCCACGGCCTCACGGAGCCGGGAACCGGTGGTCGACGCCATCACGTTCGTGTCTCCGCGCAGCAGCAACTCGCGGTCGGCGTCCTCGAACGGCCGTTTCCAGTCCGCGATGACCACACTGAGTTCCCGGATGACCGACACCTGGGTCTCCGTGCCGCTGCTGCGGGAGGAACGGACCAGTTCGTCGATCGCGACGGTCAGCCGGTCCACCTGCGCCATGGCCTCGTCGGCCTCGACGACGACGGCCGGATCCGGGTGCACGGACAGCTCGTCGAGCCGGAGGCGGACGGCCGTGAGTCGGCTGCGGAGCTGGTGGGAGACGTCGGCGACGAGTGCGTGTTCGCGCTGCAACCGTCCCGCGATCTCGACGGTCGCCGAGTCGAGAACGTCGGAGACGCGGTCGAGTTCGGGGATGCCGTGTCGTCGCACGTCCGGCCGGAAGTCGCCCTCCGCGAGCCGGGCCGCCCGGTTCGCGACGTCCCGTAGCGGATCGGCGAGCCGCTTCGCCGTGACGTAGGCCACGACGGTGCCTGCGGCGATGGACACGAGTACCAGCAGCGCGACGGCACCGACGGCCTGGCGTTGCTGGGTGCGCATCTCGTCGGACGGCACCTCGAGGCGGAGCGAACCGGACGTGCCCATCGCGAGAGACTCCACCAGGGGCGACGGCACGGACGATTCGCCGATGTCGACGCGCGCGGCGCCGTCGTCGGTGGTCGGGTACACCACGACGAGTCGGCCCCCGGCGGGCGTCAGCAGTCGCAGAGAGTTCGTGTCGAGGTCGCCCTCGACGACGCCGTTGATGCCCTCCTGGGTGATGATCTCCGTCGCCATCCGATCCAGCCGGACCTGCAGGTCGCTCCGATTGAAGTCCTCGACCCACAACCAGGCCGTGTAGATCAGCGGCACACCGAGCAGCAGCGCCGTCAGGATCACGACTGCGAGGATCGACTGGAGAATTCTGCGGCGCACTGGCCCGCCTAGTCGGTGTTGATGCGGAAACCGACGCCGCGGACCGTCGCGATGCGACGTTCGGCGGCGGGGCCCTCGTCACCGATCTTCCGGCGAAGCCACGACATGTGCATGTCGAGGGTCTTCGAGCCGCGCAGTTCCACGTCGCCCCACACTTCCGCGAGGATCGTGTCGCGCGACACGACCTGTCCCGCGTGTTCGAGCAGCACCCGCAGAAGCTCGTACTCCTTGTTGGCGAGGGCGATCTCGGTTCCGTTCACGAGCACCCGGCGGGCCGCCGGCTCGAGCCGGATGCCCCCGACCTCGACGACCGAATCCTCGCCGCCGCCGCGACGGCGCAGCAGCGCACGCACCCGGGCCATCAACTCCGCCAACCGGAACGGCTTCCCTACGTAGTCGTCGGCTCCGGCGTCGAGTCCGACGACGAAGTCGACCTCGTCGGTGCGCGCGGTGAGCATGAGCACCGCCAGTTCCGAACTGTGGGCACGCACTTGCCTGCACACCTCGAGCCCGTCCATCCCCGGGAGTCCGAGGTCCAGGATCAGCAGGTCGTAGGCCCCGTCGAGCGCCTGTTCCAGCGCTGCCGGGCCGGTCTGCTCGATGGTGACGTCGTACCCTTCCCGGCCCAGTGCCCGCGACAGCGGGGCGGCGATGGCTTCGTCATCTTCGGCAAGCAATACAGCAGTCACCTCCACAGCGTACGGAGGTGCGGAGACGGCCGTGACCGGTTACCAGCCTTTGCCGGTGTCGGCGTCACCGCGCGGGTCTTCCCGCTCCTGTTCGCGGTGGAGATCCATCGCGTCGAACACCTGGTGGTAGAGCAGCGAGTGGACGCGCTGAACGTCGGGGATGTCGTCGAATTCCAGCGGGTCGTCGGAGGACGACACGATGACCAGCGTTCCGGTGCGGAGCATCCGGTCGAGGAGGCCGTGCCGGAACTGCACGTTGCTGATGCGCCCCATCGGAATGTCGATCCCCGTGTGCGTCATCACACCCTGGCGGATGAGGACGCGTCGGTCGGTGACGATGAAGTGGGTGAACTTCCAGCTGAGAAACGGCGCGACGCAGCGCCATCCGACGAGTCCCAGCCACAGCACGAGGACGACGACGAGCACGACGGTCAGCGCGGAGCCGTCCAGCTTGTTCTCGGCGAAGCCCGACGCGAAACCCGCGACCGCCGTCGCCAGCAGAAAGGTGACGGCGGGGAGCAGCAACATCTTCCAGTGCGGATGGCGGTGAAGCAGTAGTTCCTCGTCCTCGGCGAGCGCGTCCTCCGGATATCCCATGCGACGAGTGTGCCTCTACCTCATGCGGCTGAGCACGATCGGGGTGATCACGATGATGATGCCGTACAGCACCATCCACACTCCGACCACGATCACGAACACCTCGAGCGACAGTTCGGGCTGCAGGAGCACGAAGGCCCCGGCGACCACGCTGATCACTCCGAGCACGATGGTCAGACCGCGATTCGCGACCGACCCGGAGGCACCCTCGACGATTTCGAGGACACCCCGGAACACCCACCACGCACCGACGACGAGCGCGATGATGACGACGGTCTGGAGCGGGCTCCTCAGCACGAGGAACGCGAGAAGTATTGCCAGGGCGCCGGATACGCCCACGAGGGTGCGCGCGCCTCCACTGGCCTCGACGTCGGCGAACGCCCGGATGATCTGGACGATCCCGAATCCGAAGAACTGGATGGCGATCAGGACGGCCAGCACCGTGAGTGTCACGTGCGGCCACACGAGCACGGCGATGCCCAGGCCCAGGGTGAGCAGACCGAGCACCACCGTGAGGCCGGTCAACGTGCGCCGGGCTGCGGTGACGGAGGACTCCGGAATTGAGGTACTCATGTACCACAGTGTGGCACTACTCGGTGCGCACCGGGCGTAAATGTGTGATGTCACCTGCGGCGACGGCGACCGTGCCGGGCTGTCCGTCCGGGGCGATCACGACCCGGCCCTCCGCGTCGACGTCCGTTGCGATGCCGATCAGTTCACGCCCGCCGGGCAGTTCGGCGCGCACCCGTTGGCCGAGCGTGCCGCAGCGCTCACGGTAGGCCGCGGCGAGTTCCGTGACGTCCCAGTTCGAGTCGTGCCACTGCCGCCAGCGATCGGCGATGGCGCGCAGCACCGCCCGCACCAGGGTGTCGCGGTCACTGACCTCGGCGCCCTCGAGGACGAGCGACGTCGCGTGCTCGACGGGCAGTTCGTCTCTCGTGAGGCTCACGTTGAGTCCGATCCCCACGACGACCGCGGGATCCGGTGCCGTGGCGGACACCTCGGCGAGGATCCCGGCGACCTTGCGTCCGTCGATCAGCACATCGTTGGGCCACTTCAGTTCCGCGGGCACCTTGGCGGTGGCGCGCAGCGCGTCCACGACGGCGACGCCGGTCAGCAGCGGCAGCCACCCCATGTCCTGGAGGCTCATCCCCGGCATCGTCAGCAACGCCGAGACGGCGATCTGCGCCTGCGGCGGGCTCACCCAGGCGCGGGAGTGGCGGCCCCGGCCGCTGCCCTGGAATTCGGCGAGCAGCACGTGCCGGTCGCAGTCCGACGACGCGGCGCGCGCGAGAAGGTCCGCATTGGTGGACCCGGTCTCCTGCACCACGTCGAGCCGAGACCAGAACGTGCGGGTGTCGCTGTCGTCGTCACCGCGGACGAGTGCCGCCCGCAGATTGTCGGCGTTGAGAGGGGGTCGGTTCAGGTCGGTCCACATCACCACAGCCTAGGACCAGCAGGAAAAGGTACTGGTCAGTAGCCGGGTCCGGGCAACCCGCCGCCTGACCACCTCCCTTGGCAGAAGGTCGCCGGCGCTCGTTAAGCTGACCTGTCATGACCACTGTTCAGGAGCCGAGCGCGGCGGAGTCGGCGAGTACGCCCGATATTCACACGACGGCGGGAAAGCTCGCCGACCTGCGTAATCGTCAGGCCGAGGCGCAGCACCCGAGCGGTGAAGCCGCGGTCGACAAGGTCCACGCCAAGGGCAAGCTCACCGCCCGCGAACGCATCACCGCCCTGCTCGACGAGGGCTCCTTCGTCGAACTCGACGCCCTCGCCCGCCACCGCTCGGTGAACTTCGGCCTCGCCGACAACCGCCCCGTCGGCGACGGCGTCGTCACCGGCTACGGCACCGTCGACGGCCGCGACGTCTGCGTGTTCTCCCAGGACGCCACCGTGTTCGGCGGCTCCCTCGGCGAAATCTACGGCGAAAAAATCGTCAAGGTCATGGACCTCGCCCTCAAAACCGGGCGCCCCCTGATCGGCATCAACGAAGGCGCCGGCGCCCGCATCCAGGAAGGCGTCGTCTCCCTCGGCCTCTACGGCGAAATCTTCCACCGCAACGTCCAGGCCTCCGGCGTCATCCCCCAGATCTCCCTGATCATGGGCCCCGCCGCCGGCGGCCACGTCTACTCCCCCGCCCTCACCGACTTCGTCGTCATGGTCGACCAAACCTCCCAGATGTTCGTCACCGGCCCCGACGTCATCAAGACCGTCACCGGCGAAGACGTCACCATGGAAGACCTCGGCGGCGCGCACACCCACATGGTCAAGTCCGGCGTCGCCCACTACGTCGCCTCCGGCGAACAGGACGCCCTCGACTACGTCAAGGACCTCCTCTCCTACCTGCCGTCGAACAATCAGGCCGCCGCCCCCCGGATGCTGCCCACCGACCCGATCACCGGCGCCATCGAGGACTCCCTCACCGCCGAGGACCTCGAACTCGACACCCTGATCCCGGACTCGGCGAACCAGCCCTACGACATGCACGAGGTCATCCGCCGCATCCTCGACGACGACGAATTCCTCGAGGTCCAGGCCGAACGCGCCGGCAACATCGTCGTCGGCTTCGGCCGCGTCGACGGCCGCTCCGTCGGCATCGTCGCCAACCAGCCCACCGTCTTCGCCGGCTGCCTCGACATCGACGCCTCCGAAAAAGCCGCCCGCTTCGTGCGCACCTGCGACGCGTTCAACGTCCCGATCATCACCCTCGTCGACGTCCCCGGCTTCCTGCCCGGCACCGACCAGGAATACAACGGCATCATCCGCCGCGGCGCCAAACTGCTCTACGCCTACGGCGAGGCCACCGTCGGCAAGATCACCGTCATCACCCGCAAGGCCTACGGCGGCGCCTACGACGTGATGGGCTCCAAGCACATGGGCGCCGACGTCAACCTGGCCTGGCCCACCGCCCAGATCGCCGTGATGGGCGCCTCCGGCGCCGTCGGGTTCGTCTACCGCAAACGCCTGCTCGAGGCCGCCAAGAACGGTGACGACGTCGACGCGCTGCGCCTGCAACTGCAACAGGAATACGAGGACACCCTCGTCAACCCGTACGTCGCCGCCGAACGCGGCTACGTCGACGCCGTCATCCCCCCGTCCCACACCCGCGGACAGATCGTGGCCGCCCTGCGCCTGCTCGAACGCAAAATGGTCACCCTCCCGCCCAAGAAGCATGGGAACATCCCGCTATGAGCGTCGGCGAATCATTGGACAGAGTGACTGCTATCACCGAGGACGACGTGCGCACCGAGACCAGCCCGGACGCGACGTCGCCAGTCAACGGTTCCGCAGCGGGCACCACGCTCGAGGAGGGCGCGGTCACCGACCTCCCCGCCGACAGTGCAGCGGCCGACGCGGCCCGTGAGCCGTTCCTGAAGGTGGTCAACGGTTCTCCCTCCGACGAGGAGATCGCGGCGCTCGTCGCGGTGCTGTCCGCGGCCGCCGCCGCAGGCAGCGGTGATCCGGATTCGGGTATCCCGCCCGAGTCCTGGGGTGCTCCCACCCGGATGCACCGGAGCGTCGCCCCGTTCTCGCCGTACGCGTTCCCGAACGTGTCGGCGTACCGGCGTTGATCCGGGCCTCGTGACGTCGTTCGTTCTCGCCTCGGCGTCCCCGGCGCGGCTGGCCGTGCTGCGCAGCGCCGGGGTGGAACCGGTGGTGCGAGTCTCCGGGGTCGACGAGGACGCCCTCATCGCGGCACTCGGTGCCGACGCCGCCCCCGAGCACGTCGTCACCGAATTGGCCCGCGCCAAGGCAAAGGACGTCCTCCCCGTTCTCGCACGGGACGGGATCTCGGATGCCGTGATCGTCGGATGCGACTCCATGCTGCTGATCGACGGCGCCCTGCAGGGCAAGCCCGGGACCGTCGACGTCGCGCGCGAGCGCTGGTCGTCGATGGCCGGCCGTAGCGCGACCCTGCTCACCGGGCACAGCGTCCTGCGGATCACCGAGGGCACCGTGGTGGGTGACGCACACGACCACAGCGCCACCGTGGTCCATTTCGCGAGCCCACCGGACGCCGATCTGGAGGCCTACCTCGCGACCGGGGAACCACTCCAGGTCGCGGGTGCGTTCACCCTCGACAGCCTCGGCGGATGGTTCGTGGACCGCATCGAGGGCGACCCGTCCAGCGTGATCGGGATCGGTCTGCCACTCGTCCGGAGGTTGCTCGCGGACGTCGGGGTCGGCGTCGCCGAGTTGTGGGCGACGTCAGGCCGCGGCGACTGACCCGTCGTCGACCGGCTGGTTCCGGCGCGGCAGGGTCAGCGACGCCACCCCGATGGCAGCGGCGACCGCCGCGATGATCCAGAGGATGCGGCGTTCCGCCTGCAGAAACGCCTCACCCGCCGCATTGCGGGTCGATTCCCGCGCCGCGACCACCGCGGAGTCGGCGATCTGCTGCTGGGCAGCACCGAGCGGGGTTCCTCCCGATACCGGTGAGCGGCACTCGTCGGGCACCTTCATCGGGGACGTGGACCCGAGCTGTTCCGACGCGCACCGCACGAACGTCTCCTCCGCGCGCGGGATCAGCCCCGGCGGCACCCCGACCTCGGCGAGCTGAGCGGTCAGCGCCGGCCGCTCGGCCTGCACCGCGTCCGCCGACTGCGTCGCGACGAGGTTGAAGAACACCACGCCGATCACCGCGAGCCCGATCGAACTGCCCACCTGCTGAACCGTCGGCAGCAGCCCGGACACCGAGCCCGCGTTCTGCGGTCGCACGGTCGCGAGGATCGCCGTCTGGAGCGGCGCTACGAACAATCCGAGCCCGGCTCCCCCGATGAACAGGGGCCCGGCCAGCGCCGACCACCTCGGATCGGTGCCCTCGTGCTGCAGTTGCGCTGCCAGCACGACGAGGGAGCCTGCGAACAGCGCCATCCCCGACGGCAGGACGAGGTTGCCGATGCGCCGGTAGACGGCGGCGGAGGCCAGCGCGGCGAGACCGGTGCCGAGCGCCCACGGCAGCGTCATCATCCCGGCCCGCAGCGGGGAGAACCCGAACCCGAACTGCAGGGTGAGAGAGATGGTGAAGATCAGCGACGTGAGCGTGCCGAAGAATACGAACGCGATGGCGGCGCCCAGCGAGAACGCGCGGTCGGTGAACAACTCCAGGCGCAGGACCGGGTCGCCGCCGCGGCGCCCGAGCCGCCATTCGTAGACGACGAAGGCGATCAGCACCGGCACCGAGCACAGCAGCATCACCACGATCGACGTCGGCCAGCCGCGTTCACGTCCTTCCGCGAGCGGAAAGATCAGGAGGAACAGCCCGACTGCCGACAGCACGGCGCCGCCCAGGTCGAGTTGGCGAACACCGTCCGGCTTCGCGTCGACGAGGTAGAAGTAGCCGAGGACCAGGGCGGCGAGACCGAGCGGGAGGTTGACGAAGAAGATGAGCCGCCAGCCCCAGCCGAAGAGGTCCCACTGGATGAGAAGTCCGCCGACGAGCGGGCCGCAGATCGTGGCGAGCCCGATGGTCGCGCCGTAGATCCCGAACACCCGCGGATGGGCGCGTTTCGGGAAGAGCCCCGAGATGATGGCGAACGTCTGAGCCGACATCGACCCCGCCGCGAGGCCCTGCAACGCCCGCGACACGACGAGAGCGGTCGGCGACTGGGCCAGTCCACAGAGCAGTGAGGCCACGATGAAGACGGCCAGCGCGGTGAGGAAGACCCGTCGCCTGCCGAGCAGATCCCCCAGTCGCGCCGCCGTGATCAGGGAACATGCGAAAGACAGCGTGTAGACGCTCACCATCAGCAGCTGCGCCGACACCGAGGCGCCCAGATCGACTGCGATGCTCGGAAGCGCGACGTTGACGATGGTCGCGTCCAGGAGTTGCATGAAGACGGCGGCGAGACTGGTGGCCAGACCCAGCCACGGGACCCACCGACCGAGTTCGCCTCGGTAAAGTGCGTCACGCTGAGTCACAGGCATCCGGACAGGTTAGCGGCTCGAACCTCACAGAAAGCTGTGAGGTTGTTCAAAGATTGCTGGATGCTACGCGAAGAACTTGCAGCGTGGAACCCTTTTGCCCGACACTTGACTGGACCGGGACCGACCTGTAATCAGTCTCATACTTCGTTACCTCTCGCGGTAAGGCACTGGGTGCCGCATCCTGTTGCGAGAAGTCCGTGCCACACCCGACCGACCTCGCAACTCGAATTCGACACCAGGAGCCGCTCGATGGACTTGAACTTGATCACCCACTGGAAGCCAGAGCCTGGGCGGGTCGTCGAGTGGAAAGTCACGGACGCGAGTGCACGTGCGGCTGCCGGGGCGCCGGTCGATCCGGCACTGCCGACCACCATGCAGGAACGGCATCTGCGGCGGGCCCGGCTGGCGGCGAACAACGGCGAGACCCAGTCCCCGTGGATCGGCATCGCCTTCGACTTTCCGGGCCGCCTCGACACCGCCGCGATGACCCGCACCCTGGAGCGTTACGTCCTGCGGCACGACACGCTGCACAGCTGGTTCTCGTTCGAGAACGCGGACGCCGACCCCACGGACACCGCCAACGCCGTCCGACGGCACGTCGTGCCTGCCGACTCCATCGCGCTCACGGCACACGAGGGCGAGACCCTCACCACCCCTGAACAGGTCCGCGACCACATCGCCGCGCGCTTCGCGAACGACACGAGCGCGTTGGCCTGGCCTGCATTCGTGTTCGGGGTGGTGGAGCACTACGACACCGGGGTTCCCGGGAGCGAGGACAGCTTCACCCTGTTCCACGCCGTCGATCACGCGCACACCGACATGCAGTCGATGATCCTCACGTTTGCCGAGACCCGGATCCTCTATCGGGCCGAACTCGACGGCGCGGAGCCCGAACTGCCGGACCCGGGAAGCTACGTGGAGTACAGCCGGCGGGAACGGGAGAAGGCGGCGACGCTGACCCTCGCCTCCCCCGAGGTCCACGGCTGGATCGGCCACCTCACCCGCAACGGCGGAACCTTCCCGAGCTTTCCCCTCGACCTCGGCGCCTCCGACGAACCCAAACCGGCCATCGGCAGCCGGTTCGACCTCGCCGACGCCGACGAGTGCGAGCGGTTCGGTGCCGTGTGCAAGGCCCACGGTTCCAACTTCATCGGCGGCGTGTTCGCGGCCCTTGCCATCACCGAACACGAGTTGGTCGGGCGCGACCGCTACATGGCGCTGTCCCCCCTCACCACCCGCAACGATCCGCAGTTCTACTGGTCCCAGGGGTGGTTCATCAACCTCATTCCGGTCGGGTTCGCCCTGGAGGATGCCACGACGTTCACGGGACTCGCTCAGCGCGCGCAGGACGCCTACCGTTCGGGCAAGGCTCTCGGTGAGGTGTCCGTGCAGCAGGTGATCGACACCGTGCTCGCTCAGGCCGGCCCCGAGGCGACGTCGCAGCACACCACGCTCGCACCGCCGCCGATCGTGTCGTACATCGACGGCCGGCGGTTGCCGCAGACCGAGAATTTCACGTCGACCCGCGCGACCGGCATCGTAGGTGGCAAGGCCACCCAGATCGCGTCGATCTGGATCAATCGCGTCTTCGAGGGCACGTGGATGGCCGTCTCGCATCCGGACACCGAGGAGGCGCACCGATCGGTGACGGCGTATGCCGAACGATTGTCGACCATCATGAAAACCGTGGCACGCGACGGCGATTACACGGTGACGCCCTTCGCGCCGGCGGCCGCGGAATCCGCGACTGCCACAGGGGCGGAGTAGTGCACGTCACGTCCATCGACCGGTACATGCTCGAACCCGGCTTGGTGACGGAATGGTCCGTCGCGCCGGGCGAAGTGTCGGCCTCGGCGGTGCCGCCGTCGTACAACCAGCAGTTCCATCTCGATACCGCGCGCACGCACGGTGTCGGCCGAAGCGTCTGGATGGCAGCGGCTTTCGACCTCCCCGGCCGACTCGACCGGGACGCGCTCGCGGAGGCGCTGGTGCATTTCATCCGGCGTCACGACACGCTGCAGACCGGCTTCGACGTGAGCCCGGACGCGATGGCACGGGTGGATCTCGACCCCGACGACATCACCGTCGTCGCGTCCGAGTCCTCGGTGACGACGTCACCGCACGAGCTCCGCGACCATCTGCGGTACCGGTTCACCGAGGCGTGCGATCCGCTGACGTTCCCCGCCTACCTGTTCGCGACCATCGAGCGCGACTCGCACTACACCGTGGTCAGTGCGTTCGATCACACGCTCGTCGACGGGTATTCGCTCGTCATCGCGCTGGGCGAACTCCGGCAGATCTATCAGCGAATCATCGGGCTGGGCCGCTCGGGTGTACTCACCGAAGCGGAGCTGACGGAGGAACTCGGTGATCCGGGGAGCTTCCTGCGGTACTGCGAACTCGAGGCCGAGGCGCCGGTCACCGAGATCGGCGACCCCCGGGTGCGGGAATGGGCCCGCTTCTACGAGCGCTGCGGCGGCACCGCGCCCAGTTTCCCGCTCGATCTGGGTGTCGAGGCCGGTAGGCCCGCCCCGCAGGGCGCCGACGTGCGTCCCCTCCTCGATGCCGCGGACACCGACCGGTTCGAGGAGATCTGCCTGGACTCCGGGGGAAGCCTGTTCACGGGGACGCTCACCGCGATGGGCCTGGCCGTGCAGTCGATCGATGGCACCGACCGGATGCCGTTGCAGTTTCCGCTGCACATCCGCCAGGACCCGCAGTGGGCCAACGCGATCGGGTGGCTCACGACGAGCGCGCCGCTGACGGTCGAACTGACCCCCGACTGCGACTTCCAAGCCTCGCTGGCGCACACCCACGCCTCGTTCCGCACGGCGCTCACGCTCAAGGGCGTCACGATGGCCCAGGTGCGGGAGGCACTCGGTGACGGATATCGCCGGACCCGCACCGATGTGTTCATGGTCTCCTACATCGACTACCGCAAGCTGCCGGGCACCGACGACCACGACGAACTGAACGCCCATCACATCAGCAACGTGACGGTCGCGGACGATGCCCAGTTCTGGATCTCACGCACCCAGCGGGGTCTCGCGCTGCGGTCGCGGTTCCCCGAGACGCCGACGGCCCGGCGCGCGGTCACGGAGTTCCTGGTACGGCTGCGGGAGATCATGCACGACGTCTGCGAGAACGGTGTCACTCCCATCGCCGAGCTCACCAGTCAGCTGAACCTGGAGGGCACTCCGGTCGTCTGACCACCGGAGGGCTCGAACAGCCGTCGCCGCATCCCGACTGCGATCCTGGCCGCCTCGACCTTGGCCTGCTGCGCGACGTCGCCGAGGAACAACTCGTCGACGCTGGACGTCCACAGCTCGACCCAGCGGTCGAAGTGCCGGTCGGTGAATCCGTGCCTGCCGTGCAGCGCCCGGTGCACGGCACCGACGCTGCCGCGGTAGACGCCGGTGCGCAGCAGGATCGTCTCCCAGAAGTCGCACATGACGGGCAGGTGGTCGTCCAGGCCGATCACCATGAGCGTCTCGAATACCGGTTCGAGGACCGGGTCGGCGAATGCCCGGCCGTAGAAGTGCCGGAGCAGCAGTTCCAGGTCGGCGCGCGTCGCGATGTCGGGCATGGGGCCTCCGTTCGGGTGCGAATCTACGCGCCCGCCCTCACGTCCTCACCCTGTGCGGAAGGTAAGTGTGAACGCCGGTCGGAAGAACTTCCGGCGTCCGCCTAGAATTGATCCGTCCCCGTCGCATCTGCCCCAGGAGCCCACCCGTGCCCGTAGCGCCAGATCCCACCCAGTCCTTCGCCGAGTACGCCAATCCCGGTCGGCTCGTGTCGACGGAGTGGCTGTCCGCGAATCTGGGCACACCCGGCCTCAAGGTCGTGGAATCGGACGAGGATGTGCTCCTCTACGACGTCGGTCACATCCCCGGCGCCGTCAAGGTCGACTGGCACCTCGACCTCAACGATCCGGTGACGCGTGACTACATCAACGGGGAGCAGTTCGCCGAGCTGATGAGCCGCAAGGGCATCAGCCGCGACGACACCGTCGTGATCTACGGCGACAAGAGCAACTGGTGGGCGGCGTACGCCCTGTGGGTGTTCACGCTGTTCGGACACGAGGACGTCCGTCTCCTCGACGGCGGCCGCGACGCGTGGATCGCCGAGAACCGGGACACCGCGTTCGACGTCCCCGAGACCTCCCCCACCGACTACCCGGTGGTCGAGCGCAACGACGCCCCGATCCGCGCGTTCAAGGACGACGTCCTCGATCACCTCGGCAAGGGACCGCTGATCGACGTCCGTTCGCCGCAGGAGTACACCGGCGAGCGCACCCACATGCCCGACTACCCGGAAGAGGGCGCCCTCCGCGGCGGCCACATCCCGAGCGCGCAGAGCATTCCGTGGGCCAAGGCCGCGGCACCCGACAGCCGTTTCCGTTCGCGCGGTGAACTGAACGAGATCTACGGCGGGGTGTCCGCCGACGACGACATCGTGGCGTACTGCCGGATCGGTGAGCGTTCCAGTCACACCTGGTTCGTCCTCACCCACCTGCTCGGTTACCCCAATGTCCGCAACTACGACGGTTCGTGGACGGAATGGGGCAACATGGTTCGCGTTCCGATCGTCAGGGGTGAAGAGCCGGGAGACGTTCCCGGCGCAACGTCATGACCGAACTACCCGATTCGCTTGCCGAGATCGTCGACGACTTCGCCGCCGTCGACGGCTCGGACAAGCTGCAGTTGCTGCTGGAATTCAGCCGCGAACTGGCGCCCCTGCCTGCCGAACTCGAGCAGGACGCGATGGAACCGGTGCCGGAGTGCCAGTCTCCGCTGTTCCTTTCGGTCGACGACTCCGATCCGGAGCACGTGCGACTGCACTTCAGCGCGCCCGCGGAGGCACCGACGACGCGGGGTTTCGCGTCGATCCTCCACCAGGGCCTGGATGGGCACAGTGCTGTCACCATCCTCGGCGTTCCGGACGATTTCTACTCCGCGCTCGGGCTCGCCGACGCCGTCAGTCCGCTGCGGCTGCGCGGCATGTCGGCGATGCTCGCGCGAATCAAGCGGCATCTTCGCGGCTAGGCAGGGTCTGAACACATACCGATGGAATTCACCGAACTTGCCGACTACCCCGTTCCGGTGGGTGCGCTCACCGAATGGCTGCCGTGCGCCCGCTCGGAGTGGGTGGACGATCCCCGTCCGGCTTCGTACATCCACGAGGCGCATCTGCGCCGGTGCGCCGATGCCGAGGGTCGCGAATCCTGGCTGGGCACCGCATTCGAGATCCACGGCGCACTGAACGTCACCGCGTTCCGGACCGCACTGGAGAAGTGGACCGATCGTCACGAGGTGCTGCGCTCGCACACGATGTTCGACACGGAGACCGAGCGGGTGTGCCGGCGGACCGTGCCGCAGGGCGGGCTGCACGTGGGGGTCGTCAGCCACGGTTACGACGCCGCCGGGGGCGACAACTTCGCGCACCTGCAGCAACTGTTCGACGAGTACGCCTCGCCGCACAGTTGGCCGTCGTACGTCTTCGCGACGCTGGAAACCGTGCAACGCGACCGGTTCACGGTGTTCTTCGCGGCGGATCACTCGATCATCGACGGGTTCTCCATCGTCCTCGTCGCCCACGAGTTGACCGCCCTGTACGAGCAGGCGCTGTCCGGTCGCACAGCCAACCTGTTCCCCGTCGGCAGCTACATCGACTTCGGCCGCGAGGAGCGTGAGATCTCCACCGACGCCGAGGTGAAGCGTGAGGCGCTCGACGTGTGGCGGTCCGCACTCGAGGGGCCGGGGCTCCCCGAGTTCCCCCTGAAAGTCGGCCCGCGCACGTCGTATGCGCAGCAGAACCTGTCCGCCTGGATACTCGACGCCGACCAGGCGGCGGCGTTCAACTCGGCGTGCCGCGAGGCGGATGTGGGGTTCTTCCCCGGCCTGCTCGCGTGCCTCGGCCTGGCCGGCGCGGAAGTGGCGGGCGATGACCGCTTTCGGACGGTCACCCCGGTCCATACCCGGCACTCCCCGCAGTGGGCGTCCGCACTGGGCTGGTTCGTGGGTCTGAGCCCGATCGACTTCGAGGTGACCTCGGACGACTTCGCCGCCGTCGCCCGCGAGGCCGCCGACAGCGTGGCCCGGACGAAACCGATCTCGGTGGTCCCGTTCGACCAGATCGAGAAGGAACTCGACATCCCCATCCGGCCGCGCTTCGTCGTCTCCTACATGGACGTCCGGTTCGTGCCCGAAGCGGGCCGCTGGCACGAGCGCAACGCCCGGGCGCTGCGGAGCCGGCAGTACACCCACGACGTGTACGCCTGGATCAATCGCACCCCCCGAGGCGTCAATCTGGCGGTCCGATATCCGGGCAACGACATCGCCGCCGCGAGCGTCCACACGTGGGTCGGGAGCCTCCGCCGGCAACTGGAACAGGTTTCAACCAGCTACCCTTCGGTAGGGTTGCGGAGCGTCGGACAGGCCTGACGGCAATATTCGGTCCGGTGGCAACACCGATCGGTTCGGTGCCTAGACTCCGAAGTGATGCCGTAACCCACCGCCGGTGAACACCCCCGGGGACCACCGCGGAGACAGACCATGCGAACCACAGGAGGCTCAGTGCCCAGTCATGCCAGCGCGCACATCACGAAGGTGCTCGTCGCGAACCGCGGTGAGATCGCAGTGCGGGTGATCCGGGCCGCCGCCGATGCCGGCCTGGCCAGCGTCGCCGTCTACGCCGAACCCGACGCCGACGCCCCGTTCGTGCGCCTGGCCGACGAAGCCTTCGCCCTCGGCGGACAGACCTCCGCCGAGTCCTACCTGGTGTTCGACAAAATTTTGGACGCCGCCGCCAAGTCCGGCGCCGACGCCATCCACCCCGGCTACGGCTTCCTCTCCGAAAACGCCGACTTCGCCCAGGCCGTGATCGACGCCGGCCTGATCTGGATCGGCCCCTCCCCGCAATCGATCCGCGACCTCGGCGACAAGGTCACCGCCCGCCACATCGCCGAAAAGGCGAAGGCCCCGATGGCCGCCGGCACCAAGGACCCCGTCAAAAACGCCGACGAGGTCGTCGCCTTCGCCAAGGAATACGGCGTCCCCGTCGCCATCAAGGCCGCCTTCGGCGGCGGCGGCCGCGGCATGAAGGTCGCGCACACCATCGAGGAAATCCCCGAACTGTTCGACTCCGCCACCCGCGAGGCCGTCGCCGCGTTCGGCCGCGGCGAATGCTTCGTCGAACAGTATCTGGACAAGGCCCGGCACGTCGAAGCGCAGGTCATCGCCGACCAGCACGGCAACGTCATCGTCGCCGGCACCCGCGACTGCTCCCTGCAGCGCCGCTTCCAGAAACTCGTCGAGGAGGCCCCCGCCCCGTTCCTCACCGACGACCAACGCAACCGCATCCACAGCTCCGCCAAGGCCATCTGCAAGGAGGCCGGCTACTACGGCGCCGGCACCGTCGAATACCTCGTCCAGGGCGACACCGTCTCCTTCCTCGAGGTCAACACCCGCCTGCAGGTCGAACACCCCGTCACCGAGGAAACCGCCGGTATCGACCTGGTGCTGCAACAGTTCAAGATCGCCAACGGCGACCCCCTCGACATCCTCGAGGACCCCACCCCCCGCGGCCACTCCTTCGAGTTCCGCATCAACGGTGAGGACGCCGGCCGCGGCTTCCTGCCCGCCCCCGGACCGGTCACCAAGTTCGTGCCCCCCACCGGCCCCGGCGTCCGGATGGACTCCGGCGTCGAAACCGGATCCGTGATCGGCGGCCAGTTCGACTCCATGCTCGCCAAACTGATCGTCACCGGCGCCACCCGCGACGAAGCCCTCGCCCGGGCCCGCCGCGCCCTCGCCGAATTCCAGGTCGAAGGCCTCGCCACCGTCATCCCGTTCCACCGGGCCATCGTCTCCGACCCCGCCTTCATCGGCGACGGCACCTCATTCGACGTCTACACCAAGTGGATCGAAACCGAATGGGACAACCAGATCGAACCCTTCACCGGCGCAGCCCCGCTCGACGACGAGGACACCCTGCCCCGGCAGAACGTCGTCGTCGAGGTCGGCGGCCGCCGCGTCGAGGTGTCGCTGCCCGGCCAGTTCACCCTCGGCACCGGCGGCGCCCCGGCCGGGGCGGCCCGTAAGAAGCCCAAGGCCCGCACCCGCGGCGGCGCCCACGGCGGCGCCGCCTCCGGTGACGCCGTCACCGCCCCCATGCAGGGCACCGTCGTCAAGGTCGCCGTCGAAGAAGGCCAGCAAGTCGAAGAGGGCGACCTCATCGCCGTCCTCGAGGCCATGAAAATGGAAAACCCCGTCAACGCCCACAAGGCCGGCACCGTCACCGGCCTCGCCGTCGAACCCGGCTCCGCCATCACCCAGGGCACCGTCCTCGCCGAGCTCAAGTAGGCGCCTGCACCACTCGTGAGTCCTTCTCGGCCCCGGGGTCGAGAAGGACTCACAGTAGTCTGTACGCATGTCTGACGTTCCCGAGATCCGTATCGGCACAGCCGAACGTGAGCAGGCCCTGAACTCGTTGAGCGAACACTTCGCCGCGGGCCGTCTGACGGTCCCCGAGTTCGACGAGCGCAGTCTCGCGGTCACGAATGCCACCACCCGCGGCGAACTCGATCGAGTGTTCACCGACCTCCCCGCGACCACGGCCGCCGCGCCCGCCAAGGCGGACGGAGCGGACACCGGCCACGACCAGAACTGGCGTCGCATCGTGATGTCGGTGATCCCGCTCATCGCCCTCGTGCTGTTCTTCGTCGTCCCCGTCGACAACAGCTGGCTGTTCTTCCTGATGATCCCTGCCGCCGGCGCCATCCTGTTCGGCACCCGCGACGACCGGCACGATCGAGATCGTCGCCGCGGCCGCCGCGACCGGGACCGCTGACATGGAACCGGTGGAGGTCAATGCAGGCGGCTGGTATCTGCGCGCACTGCGCGAGGACGAGCGCGTCAACGACCGTCCGGCGCTCGCGGACGGTGGAATTACCGAACCCGGCTACATCGCCCGCCGCACGGCGCAGTGGCTGAGCGATGAGCACTATTCGTGGGCGATCTGCCAGCCGAACACCGGCGAACTGCTCGCCGAGGTGGGGCTCACTCCGTCCGGTGAATCCGCGACCCTCACCGGGTGGGCGCGGGCCGGTCACGAGGACGCACTCGCGAGCGGATCGGATGCGGTGCAACGGTTTGCGGAGGGCGCACTGGGGTTCACGGTCCAGCGGTGATCATGCGTTCCGTTCCGGTGGCGGCCCTCACCGTGCTGGCGCTGGTGATGTTGTTGTCTCCCGCGTCCGCGACACCGTCGGGTCCCGAACATGCCGACAAGGTGGTGCACACGCTGCTGTTCGCGGCGCTGGCGGCCGCCTCCCGGTATGCCCTTCTGACGCCACGGATCACGGTGCTCTGGCTCGCGGCGTTCGCGGTGATCACCGAGATACTGCAGGGCGTGCTGCCGATCGGCAGGCACGGTTCGGTCTGGGATCTCTGCGCGGACATGGTGGGTGTGGCGATCGGGTTGTCCGCTCAGTCCGCGATCATGCGCTCCCGCAGCAGAGTCTGAACTCCCGCGTCGAGGCCGAGTCCGTCGGAGAAGTACCGCTCGACCGTCCCGTAACGCTCGCGCATGACGGCCAGCGACACCTGCAGATACTGCTCGCGGACCCCGAGCACGGGCTCGAGCAGCGCCGGATCTCCACCCGCGTCGACGAATTTCTCGAACACGCCCGCGAACGCCGGCAGCAGGAGTTCGTTGGTCAGCAGGTAGTCGTGGAACACGTCGTCCTCGGCGACCCCGAGGAGCAGCAGCAGCGCCGCCGTGGCCCACCCCGTCCGGTCCTTCCCCGTGGTGCAGTGTACGAGGGCCGGCGTGTTGCCGTTCGACGCCAGACCGCCGAACAGTTCCCGGTACGAGGACACCGCACTGGGCATCGCGACGAAATCGCGGTAGCTGCCCTCGAAATACTCGATGGCGCGTCCACCGCCGAGTTCGCGTTCGGCGATCATCGGGTCGGCGATCACCTGCAGCATCTGCGCGGGGATCGAGCGGATCCCCTTGTCGGCGAGCACGTCCAACGCGACTGCGCGGGCCCCGTTCGGGAGTATGTCGGGGGCCGCGTCACGCTCGTCGGCGGTCCGCAGGTCGTACACCGTCCGGATCCCGAGGCCGTCGAGCAGCGGCATGTCCGCGTCCGCGACCCGGCTGAGATCGGTCGAACGGTAGAACACACCGGTGCGCACCTTCGCGCCGTCCCCGGTTCGGTATCCGCCGACGTCTCGCAGATTGGGCACGGACGTGAGCGGAATCGGCGTCATGCGTCGACGGTACCGCCCAGCACCCGTGCCAGTGCATCCACGGCGGCGTCGAGTTCCGCGGTCGTCACCGTCAGCGGTGGACGGAACCTGATCCCGCACTTGCCGGTGGGCAGGATCAGCACCCGCTCCCGGTCCCTCAGGTCCGCGACGACCCGGTCCCGCCGCTGCGGGGTGGGAAGCGTGATCGCGCACATCAGGCCCCGCCCCCGCGGCTCGGTCACGTCGGCGTTCGCCCGCGCGAGTTCCCGGAGCCGTCCGAGAAGGTGCGCCCCCGTCATCCGGGCCCGGTCGACGAGCCTGTCCTCCTCGACGATCTCGAGGATCCGGCGGGACCGCACCATGTCGGTAAGGTTGCCGCCCCAGGTCGAGTTGATCCGCGAGCTGACGGCGAACACGTTGTCGGGGATCTCGTCCACCCTGCCGCCGGCCATGATTCCGCAGACCTGGGTCTTCTTGCCGAACGCGACGACGTCGGGGTGCACCCCCAGTTGCTGGTACGCCCAGGCGGTTCCGGTGAGACCGCAGCCGGTCTGCACCTCGTCGAAGACGAAGAGGGCGTCGTTCTCGCGGCAGAGTGCCTCCATCGCCTGGAAGAATTCCGGGCGGAAGTGGTGGTCTCCACCCTCACCCTGGATCGGCTCGGCGATGAAACAGGCCACGTCCGAGGGGTTCTCGGCGAACGCGCGACGCGCCTGATCCAGTGCGTGCCGTTCGGCTTCCTCGACGTCCCGCCCGTCCGCGAGGTACGGGGAGTCGATACGCGGCCAGTCGAACTTCGGGTACCGCGCCACCTTGCCGGGCTCGGTGTTGGTGAGCGACATGGTGTATCCGCTGCGCCCGTGGAAGGCCTCGGTCAGATGGAGCACCTTCGTGCCGAGTGCCGGGTCGAGGCCCCGGCTCTCGTTGAGCCTGCTCTTCCAGTCGAACGCCGCCTTCAGCGCGTTCTCGACGGCGAGCGCGCCACCGTCGATGAAGAAGAGGTGCGGTAGTGCGGGATCGCCCAGCACCCGGGCGAACGTCTCGACGAACCGTGCCATCGGGACGGTGTAGATGTCGGAGTTGCTCGGTTTGTTGATCGCCGCCGCCGCCAGTTCCCGGCGAAACGCGTCGTCGTCCGCCAGTGCGGGGTGGTTCATCCCGAGGGCCGATGACGCGAAGAATCCGAACATGTCCAGATAGCTGGTGCCGTCCCGCAGGTCGACGAGATGCGTGCCGCGTGAGCGGTCCAGGTCGAGCACCAGGTCGAACCCGTCGACCAGAATGCGCTCGCGCAGCACGTCGTGCACCTGGCTCGCCGGCAGCTCGCCCCCATCTCCGGTAAAACGAATCGCTGTGCTCATACCGAGAGATTACGTCAAAATTCCTGTCTGCCGGCGACGATTCGGCAACATATCCGGTACGGGGCTCACTTGTCGTAAAATGTTTGCAAGATGATGGTGCTGCGCGTATGCACGTTGGCGGTGGCGCGGATCTCCTGCAGCAGGTGTTCCAGCTCCCGCGGCGAGGCGACGCGCACCAGCAGCACGTAGCTCTCCTCCCCCGCGACCGAGTGGCACGCCTCGATCGCGGGGAGGTTCCGCAATCGGGCGGGCGCGTCGTCGGGCTGCGACGGATCGAGAGGGGTGATCGCGACGAATGCGGACAGACCGTGCCCGAGCGCATCCGGATCGATCTTCGCGGTGTACCCGCGGATCACTTTGCGGGCCTCGAGCCTGCGTACCCTCGACTGCACCGCGGAGATCGACAGCCCGGCCTTCTCGGCGAGTGTCGCCAGGGTCGCCCGGCCGTCGGCCACCAGCTCCTGCATCAGTACCCGATCGATGTCGTCGAGAGGAGTATGGGGTGCGTCGCTACGGAAAGATTCCACCACCAGCGCAGGCTAGCCCAGCGGAGGTGCATCATGGTTGAAACGTGGGAGCTCCGCGCCCGCTTCGCCCGCGCACTGGGCGCGGCGTACGGCCGGACGGTGCCCGCCTACGACACGCTGGTCGAGGTGGCCGACGAGGTCAACGCGGACTTCGCAGCGAGAAACCCGGCCGGCGCCGAACGCCGGGGTGGCCTCGCCCGGATCACCGTGGAGCGCCACGGCGCGATCCGCTTGGGCGGACCCACGGAGCTTCGTCAGGCCGCCATCCTGTTCTCGGGCTTCGGGATGCACCCCGTCGGCTGCTACGACCGGCGCGACGCACCCGAGCCGGCGCCCGTCGTCTCGACGGGGTTCCGTCCCGTCGACCCGATCGAACTGGCCCGCAACCCGTTCGGGATGTTCACGTCGATGCTCACCACGGCCGATCGCCGGTTCTTCGACGGTGATCTGCAGCACCGCCTCGAGAATGTCCTCGCCGCCCGCAGCGTGTTTCCCACGGAGCTGTTGCACCTGGCCGCACTCGCGACCGAGGAGGGCGGGCTGACCGCGCCGACGGCGGAACGGTTCGTCGCGCTCGCGGTCACGGCGTTCGCACCGTCGGACACCGCGGCCGACCGATCCTGGCTCTCCGCGCTCGAACGCGTCGCACCCGTCGCCGCCGGCCTCGGTGGGCGCACGGGCGTGCGGGTCGTGCACCTCGCACCGCGAGTCTTCGACATCGACGACCTGTGCCGTCGGTCGGCGCGGCACGGCCTGAGAAGGATCGACGGCACCGGCCCTCGGCCCGCACGGGGCGGCCCGGACGTCCTGGTGCGGCGGGTGTCGTTCGGCGCCGCCGGCACACCGGGCGGCGTCCTCGTGGCGGAATCACGTGGCATGGCACTGACACCCGAAGGACAGGAACTGTACGCCGCCCACGGCGACGACGAAATTCCGCAGACGGAAGCGGAACTGGAGGCCGGCGGGCTGGCGTACTTCACGCACCGCCGCACCGGCGCGGAGCCGATCCTCTATGAGGACTTCCCGCCGATGCCGGTCGGCTCCGGCCCCGACCACCTACCGTGGCTCTCCGAGACACTCGGCCGGGCCGCGCACGACCCGTTCATGCTCTACCGACAGCAGCAGGACCATTCCCGAGAGAGGACAGCATCGTGAACCTTCCCGCCCCCGAGGAGTTGTGCCGACGCGCCGAGCAAGCACTGATCAGGTGCGGTGCCGAGATCACCGACGGCGGGGGACCGCTCGTCGCGCGCACACCGATCACCGGGACCGAACTGCGCACGGTGACGGCGAGCAGCGCGGAGGACGTGGACCGGGCGATCACCGCGGCCCACGAGGCCTTCCTCGAATGGCGTTCCGTCCCTGCCCCCCAGCGCGGCGCCGTGGTGCGCCGTCTGGGTCAGCTCCTGACGGAACACAAGACCGATCTGGCGGAACTGGTCACCCTCGAGGCAGGCAAGATTCCGTCCGAGGCGCAGGGCGAAGTGCAGGAGATGATCGACATCTGCGAATTCGCGGTCGGACTGTCCCGCCAGTTGTACGGCAAGACGATGGCGTCGGAACGTCCGGGACATCGGCTGATGGAGACGTGGCATCCGCTGGGAGTCGTCGGGGTGATCTCGGCGTTCAACTTCCCGGTGGCCGTGTGGTCGTGGAACACCGCGGTCGCGCTGGTCTGCGGTGACACGGTGGTGTGGAAGCCGTCGGACCGGACGCCGCTGACGGCGATCGCGTGCGACGCCCTGCTGGCGCGCGCCGCCCGGGACGTCGGTGCACCCGCCGGGATCCACGCCCTGATCCAGGGTGCGGGGGACGTCGGCGAACGGCTCGTCGACGACGCACGCGTCGCGTTGGTCAGCGCCACCGGTTCGGTGCGGATGGGTCGCGCCGTGGGACCGCGCGTCGCCGCGCGCTTCGGTAAATGCCTGCTCGAACTGGGCGGCAACAATGCGGCGGTGGTGGCACCGTCCGCCGATCTCGATCTGACCGTGCGGGGCGTCGTGTTCTCCGCCGCGGGCACCGCGGGACAACGCTGCACGTCGCTGCGACGGCTGATCGTGCACTCGTCCGTCGCCGACGAACTGGTGGAGCGCATCTCTTCGGCGTACGGCCAGCTGAAGGTCGGGAACCCGTTCGACGACGGCGTCCTCGTCGGTCCGCTGGTGAACCGCTCCGCGTTCGACGCCATGCAGACCGCGTTGGACAAGGCCCGCGCCGACGGCGGGACCGTCGTCTGCGGTGGCGAACGCAGCGGTGGCAGCGACTCCGCCTACTACGTCTCGCCCGCCCTCGTCCGGATGCCCGCGCAGACGTCGGTGGTGCAGGAGGAGACGTTCGCACCGATCCTCTACGTGCTCACCTACGAAGACTTCGACCAGGCGATCGCGTTGCACAACGAAGTGCCCCAGGGACTCTCGTCGTCGATCTTCACCACCGATCAGCGCGAGGCCGAGAGGTTCCTGGCGGCAGACGGTTCCGACTGCGGCATCGCGAACGTCAACATCGGCACGTCGGGGGCGGAGATCGGCGGGGCGTTCGGCGGCGAGAAGGAGACGGGCGGCGGACGCGAGTCCGGATCCGACGCGTGGAAGGCCTACATGCGCCGCGCGACGAACACCGTCAACTACTCCGATCGACTCCCGCTCGCGCAGGGGGTGGAGTTCACCTGATCGGCAGCGTCGACCGGCTACTCTCGGGGCGTGAGCAACTGGACCGAGATGGCGCGTGAGATCGCCGAGAACGTGCTGTTCCCGGTGGCCGACAGCGTCGATGCCGACGGCGAGATTCCCGACAGTCACTTCGAGACTCTCGCCGCCGACGGCTTCTACGGACTCGCGGCACCCGGCGAAGAGGGAGTGACGCCGTCGGTGCTGGTCGACGTGATGGAGACGTTGTGCGGCGGTTGCCTCGCGACGGCGTTCACGTGGATGCAGCATCACGGCGTCGTCGCCGGTCTCGCCGGTTCACCGAACACGACCCTGCAGGATCGGTACCTCGACGGACTCGTCGACGGCACGGTGCGGGCCGGCGTCGCTCTGGCCGGAGCGATTCCCGTCCCGCCCACCCTGTGGGCGCGCAGCGTCGACGACGGCTACGTGCTCGACGGGGTGTCGCCGTTCGTCACCGGCTGGGGCATCGTCGATCTGCTCCAGGTATCGGCGCGCGACGAATTCGACGACTCCATCGTGCACGTCATCATTCCCGCACAACCTTTGCGCGGACTCACCGCCGAGGAACTCCCGCTGATCGCGGCGCGGGGGTCGAACACGGTCCGGCTGAAATTCGACGGGCTCGCCGTACCGCGGGATCTGGTGAGCGCCGTCGTCTCCCCCGAGGACTTCGCGAAGAGCCAACTGTTCGGGTCGTGGATCAACGGATGCATGGCGATGGGAATCACCCGGCGGGCGATCAGCGAACTGGAAGCCCTCGGCGTCGACGCGGACCCGTTCGAGGAGCAGGCTGCCCGGGCACGTCTCGACCTGAACGCGGCACTCGAAGGCCGGGCGGAGATCGCCGAAGCGCGCGCCCGTGCTTCGGAACTCGCCATCCGTACCGCCACCGCCCTCGTCACCGCGAAGGGCAGTTCCGCACTGCTCGTGGGAAATACGGCGGAACGACTGATGCGTGAAGCCACCTTCACACTCGTCGCAGCGGGACGTCCGGCGATCAAGTCCGCGTTGCTGCAGCGCCTCGGCCGCGACTAGCGCGTGGCTCCGCGTATCCCGACAGATCCAAGCTGAAAGTGGGTTTCGTCCATGGCATGCCGCATCAGTGAACTCGTGCTCGGTTGCCGCGACCCCGAGGTGCTGGCCCGGTTCTGGTGCGAGGTCCTGGACTTCGTGGTGCTCGACCGCGAGGGCGACGGAAGCATCGAGATCGGGCCACGCGAAGGGTTCGGCGGCCCGCAGCCGACGATCATCCTCAGCCGCCGCGACGTACCGGAGCCCGGGAAACCCCGGCTGCACATCGACGTCAACGCCACCGACCGCGATCAGGACGCCGAACTCGAACGCCTCCTGAAACTCGGCGCCCGCCCCGCCGACATCGGCCAGACCGGGGAAGAGCCCTGGCACGTCCTCGCCGATCCCGAAGGCAACGAATTCTGCCTGCTCCGGGCCCGCCTCGCTCCCCTCTGACGGTCCTGGCCGGGCGGGATCCCGTGCACGGGCATCGTGTTCGCGGTCGCCGGAGCTTCGCGTGCGTGCCTGTCGGTGCCGTCGTCTACTGTCTGACGGCTCCACCCGTGGCGCACCGCCCTTCGACCGAAGCGAGACAACGTGTTCAGGATGATCCGCGTCGTTGCGGTGGCGCTACTCGCCGTCGGCGCGTATGTGGCGCTGTCCGAGCACGAGCCGTCGACGGTCGAGGTGCCATTGCCGTCGTTCGCGCCGGCAGCAGTACCCGCCGCGGATCTCGCGACGGTGTGAACACAGGCCTGGGCTAGGGCCCTCGGTCCTCGGCGCGCACCCGGTCACGGAGCCTCCGGCGAGCACGATCGATCTGCTCACCGGTGTGGTGCCGGTGATTGATTCGCGGTTTCCCCTCCGGGTCGATGTGCGGTGGCGGTATCCATTCGGTGCGTCCCGCGTAGCCCGCTCGTGTGCATCCACCTTCGGCGGCAATGAGAGCGAGGCGTTGGTCCGCGCTGGCCACCCGTCGGAGCCGTCCGAGATACAGGGGCCTGCCGTCATGGTCGAACAGGACGAGCACCGGGTGGGCGTTTTCAGCAAGTTTCAGCGCGTCGTCGAGGGGAAGGAGACCTCCCGTCGCCGTGGTCGCCATTCCGCCCGCAGCCTTCTCGAGTTGATCGAGCGTCATGGTGATGATCGCCGTGACGGGCAGACCCCGGTGCGGACCCAGGATCCGAGATTCGAGCACGACCCTGAACATCGCACTCAGGGCGTCATGGTTCCGCTGCGCCGCGGTGCGCGTGTCCCGCGCCGCCGCCGCGACCAGCGCTTCACGATCGATCGACGGATCCTCGGCGTCGCCGCGTGGTGACTCCGGGTCGTCCGGATTGTTCATGCCGGGGCGGGCCCACTTCGCGAGGATCGGGTCGAGGAGGGCGCGCGCGGTGGGGTCGAGTTCGCCGGAGATCTTCGACATCAGTTCGGTGTCCTGACGACCGAGGGAGATGCCGCGTCGGCCCGCCCGATCGCGATCGTCCGTGAGACGACCGTCGGGATCGAGGTAGGCGAGCAGTCGGTGACCGGCACTCTCGACGTCTTCCGGGGTGCCGCCACGCGCGCACCCGGCCAGGATCGCTTCGGCTGCGGCGACGTCCGCGTTCGACACGGCGTGCGGGATCTTGCGCATGATCTTCGAGACTGCCCGGGCGTGATCGGAGCCGATGGCACCGTCGCGTTGCGCGACCGCCGTTTCCGGAAGTGCCGCCGGCAGGTCGTCGCCCGACAGCGTGTGCCAGGCGCCGAGGTTGCGGGCAGCCGACACCCGGGCCGACGCGTCCGACGCCGACACGCGCAGCACGTCGACCAGCAGCTTGTTCGGTGAGTTGTAGCCGAGCGTCGCGGGCAGCGAGTGTTCGACACTCTCGACGATCAGCCGCTGCGAGACCGCGCCTGCGCGGCGGAGGGAAGTCTCGAGTTGCTGCATCGTCAGCATCACGTCGGAATCCGACACACCCGTGAGGTCCACGTCGAGCAATCCCGTGACGGCAGCAGCCAGCGCAGTCAGGTGTTCCGTCACCTGATCTGCCGCCCCCCGGTCGAACTCATGTTCGAATCATACTGTGCCCCACCGACACATTCAGCGGACCGCAGGGAGACCGCACAGCATGTGCCCGCCGCCTGTCGGACCCCCGGTGCAGTATGGAACGGTGACCGACGTCCTGGGCAGGTTCACCGCTGCCACCCGCGAGTGGTTCGGCGGCGCGTTTCCCGCGCCGACGGCCGCGCAGCTCGGTGCGTGGGAGTCGATCGCCAGCCGAGCGCACACGCTGGTCGTCGCCCCGACCGGTTCGGGCAAGACGCTGTCCGCGTTCCTGTGGTCCCTCGACCAACTCGCCGCAACGGACGGGAAGGACCGCAAGACCAAGGTCCTCTACATCTCCCCGCTCAAGGCGCTCGGTGTCGACGTCGAGCGCAACCTGCGGGCCCCGCTCGTCGGGATAACGCAGACGGCCAAGCGGCTCGGTCTCACGCCGCCGGAGATCTCGGTGGGTGTCCGCTCCGGCGACACACCGGCCGGCGACCGGCGCGCGCTGATCAAGAATCCGCCCGACATCCTCATCACCACCCCCGAGTCGCTGTTCCTCATGCTGACGTCCGCCGCGCGCGAGACGCTGACGCAGGTCGACACGGTCATCGTCGACGAGGTGCACGCGGTGGCCGGCACGAAGCGCGGCGCGCACCTGGCGTTGTCGCTCGAACGCCTCGACCGGCTTCTCGACACCCCGGCGCAGCGCATCGGGCTGTCGGCGACGGTGCGGCCACACGAGGAGGTGGGCCGGTTCCTGTCCGGCTCGGCGCCCATCCGTATCGTGGCACCGCCGTCGCCGAAGACGTTCGACCTCACCGTGCAGGTTCCGGTGGAAGACATGACCGAACTCGGTCTCGCCGAGCCCGCCGAAGGTTCGGCCTCGGCGACCCCGCAGGCGGGGTCGATCTGGCCGCACGTGGAGGAACAGATCGTCGATCTCGTCCTGGCGCACCGGTCGTCCATCGTGTTCGCGAACTCGCGGCGGCTCGCCGAGCGCCTGACCGCACGACTCAACGAGATCTACGCCGAACGCGCCGGGACAGCGGTCGACAAGAACCCGAAACCGGCCTCGCAGATCGGCACCCCGTCCGAGGTCAACTTCGGTGCGGACCCGCTGCTCGCCCGCGCCCACCACGGGTCGGTCAGCAAGGACCAGCGGGCCCTGATCGAGGACGACCTGAAGTCGGGGCGGCTGCGGTGCGTGGTCGCGACGAGCAGCCTCGAACTCGGAATCGACATGGGCGCCGTCGATCTGGTGATCCAGGTGGAGGCGCCCCCGTCCGTGGCGAACGGTCTGCAGCGCGTCGGCCGCGCCGGACACCAGGTCGGGGAGATCTCCCGGGGTGTGGTGTTCCCGAAGCACCGCACCGATCTCGTGCACTGCGCCGTCACCGTCGAGCGGATGGTCACCGGCAAGATCGAGGCGCTCGCCGTTCCCGCCAACCCGCTCGACATCCTCGCCCAGCACACAGTGGCGGCCACCGCGCTCGAACCGCTCGACGTGGACGACTGGTTCGAGACGGTACGGCGCAGCGGTTCCTTCGCGACGCTGCCGCGCTCGGCGTACGAGTCCACCCTCGACCTTCTCGCGGGCCTCTACCCGTCCGACGAGTTCGCCGAACTCCGGCCCCGCCTCGTCTGGGACCGCGAGGCCAACACGCTCACCGGACGCCCCGGCGCGCAGCGGCTGGCGGTCACGTCGGGCGGCGCCATCCCCGACCGCGGTCTGTTCACCGTCTACATGGTCGGTGAGAAGGCGTCCCGGGTCGGCGAACTCGACGAGGAGATGGTGTACGAGTCGCGGGTCGGTGACGTCTTCGCGCTCGGTGCCACCAGTTGGCGGATCGAGGAGATCACGTTCGACCGGGTGCTGGTCAGTCCCGCCTACGGCCAGCCGGGTCGGCTGCCGTTCTGGCACGGCGACGGTCTGGGCAGGCCTGCGGAGCTGGGCGAGGCGCTGGGACAGTTCCTGCGGGAGATCTCGCTCGGGCACGAGACCGAGGTGCAGGAGCGCTGCCGGACCGGTGGGCTCGACGAGAACGCCACGAACAATCTCGTGCAACTCGTCACCGAGCAGAAGACAGCCACCGGGCAGGTCCCCACCGACCGCACCCTGGTGGTCGAACGGTTCCGCGACGAACTCGGCGACTGGCGGCTGATCCTGCATTCGCCGTACGGCCAGCGCGTTCACGCTCCGTGGGCGCTGGCCGTGAGTGCCCGGCTGAGCGAGCGTTACGGCCTCGACTCGAACGCGACGGCGTCCGACGACGGCATCATCGTGCGCCTTCCCGACACCGAGGACACCCCGCCCGGCGCCGACCTCTTCGTCTTCGACACCGACGAGATCGAGGACATCGTCACCGAACAGGTCGGCGGGTCGGCGCTGTTCGCGTCCCGGTTCCGTGAGTGCGCGGCCCGGGCGCTGCTGCTGCCCCGACGAACCCCGGGAAAGCGCGCACCGCTGTGGCAGCAGCGGCAGCGGTCCGCCCAGTTGCTCGATGTGGCCCGCCGGTATCCGACGTTCCCGATCCTGCTCGAGACCGTCCGCGAGTGCCTGCAGGACGTGTACGACCTACCGGCCCTGAAGGACCTGCTCCGCCGGCTGGCGCGTCGCCAGATCCGGATCGTCGAGGTGGAGACGCAGTCGCCGTCACCGTTCGCCGGCGCCCTGCTGTTCAACTACGTCGGCGAGTTCATGTACGAGGGCGACAGCCCGCTCGCCGAACGCCGGGCCGCTGCGCTGTCCCTGGACTCGACGCTGCTGGCGGAACTGCTCGGCCGGGTGGAACTGCGCGAACTGCTCGACGCCGACGTCATCGCCCGCGCCGAACTCGAACTCCAGCGACTGCTCCCCGACCGCAAGGCGAAGGACCTCGAGGGCGTCGCCGACCTGCTGCGTCTCCTGGGGCCGCTGACCTCCGACGAGGTCGCCGCACGGTCGACCGCCGATCCGGCCCCCTGGCTCGACGAACTCGTGCGTGCGAAGCGGGCGCTCAGCGTGTCCTTCGCCGGTCGCGAATGGTGGACGGCCATCGAGGATGCGGCACGTCTGCGCGACGGGCTCGGGGTGCCGCTGCCCATCGGGGTTCCCGCCGCGTTCATCGAACCCGTCGACGATCCGCTCGCCGATCTGATCAGCCGGTACGCCCGCACCCACGGCCCGTTCACGATCACCGACGCCGCGGCCCGTTTCGGTCTCGGTTCGGCGGTGGCCCGCGACGTCCTGCAGCGGCTCGCACAGGGCAAGCGGGTGGTCGAGGGCGAGTTCCGCCCCGGCGCGACGGGCAGCGAATGGTGCGATGCCGAGGTCCTGCGACGTCTGCGCAGGCGCTCGCTGGCTGCGGCGCGTCAGGAGGTCGAGCCGGTCAGCACGGCGACGCTCGGCCGCTTCCTCCCGGCCTGGCAGCACGTCGGGGGCACACTGCGCGGTATCGACGGCGTCGCGACCGTCGTGGAACAGCTTGCCGGCGTTCCGGTTCCCGCGTCGGCACTCGAATCACTGATCCTGCCGTCGCGGGTGGCCGACTACTCCCCCGCCATGCTCGACGAACTCACGTCCACCGGTGAGGTGTTGTGGTCGGGGGCGGGCAGCATCTCCGGGAAGGACGGGTGGGTGTGCCTCCACCCCGCCGACACCGCACCGCTCACGCTGACCACGCCCGCGGAATCGGACCTGTCCGACGTGCAGCGCCGGGTGCTCGACACGCTGTCCGGCGGCGGCGCGTTCTTCTTCCGGCAACTTGCGGACACCCTCGAGATGTCCGACGACAGCACGCTGGCCACCGCTTTGTGGGATCTGGTGTGGCTGGGCCACATCGGCAACGACACCCTCGCTCCGGTGCGCGCCCTGCTGTCGGACACGTCCAGGACCACCACGAGCCACCGGTCGCCACGACGTCCCCCGCGCGCCCGGGCGTATCGCAGTCTGACGGTCCCGGTGCGCACCGCACCGCCCACGGCCGGGGGACGGTGGTCGATTCTGCCCGCCGCCGAATCCGATGCCACGCTGCGGGCCAGCGCCACCGCCGAACTGCTGCTGGAGCGGTACGGGGTGGTGACCCGCGGGTCCGTGATGACCGAGAACGTTCCGGGCGGCTTCGCGCTGATGTACAAGGTGCTGGGCACGTTCGAGGACAACGGCCGCTGCCGACGGGGACACTTCGTCGAGTCGCTCGGCGGTGCCCAGTTCTCCACTCCCCCCGTGGTGGACCGGCTCCGGAGCTACGGCGATTCGCTCGAGGGCAGGCACACCACACTGCCTGCCGTGACGCTCGCCGCCAGCGATCCCGCCAACCCGTACGGTGCGGCCCTGCCGTGGCCGCGGCGCGGCGACGACGCGCCCGCGCACCGGCCCGGACGCAAGGCCGGCGGACTGGTGGTGCTGGTGGAGGGCGAGCTGACCCTGTTCGTCGAACGCGGCGGACGCACCGTCCTCACGTTCACCGACGACCCGGGTGTGCTCCGCACCGCGGCCGTCACGCTCGCCGGGGTCGTCAAGCGCGGTGGGATCGACAGGATCGTGGTCGAGAAGGTGGACGGCGACACCATCCACGGCAGCGACTTCGCACCGATCCTGACCGAGGCCGGGTTCTCGCCCACTCCACGCGGTTTCCGGTTGCGAGCCTGACATGCCCGAAGGCGACACCGTCTGGCGCACCGCCAACTCGCTGCGCGACGCCCTCGAAGGCAAGGTGCTGACCCGGTGCGACGTGCGGGTCCCGCGGTACGCCACCGTCGACCTGTCCGGCCAGCTCGTCGACGAGGTGGTCAGCCGGGGAAAGCACCTCCTCATCCGGGTCGGCGACCACTCCATCCACACGCACCTGAAGATGGAGGGTGCGTGGCACATCTACGCGCCGGACTCGAGGTGGCGGCGTCCGGCGCACCAGGCGCGCATCGTGCTGGCCACCGAGGACCGGGTGGCGGTCGGGTTCTCGCTGGGCATCACCGAGATCCTCCAGCGTGACGACGAGGAGTCCGCGGTCGGCCACCTCGGCCCCGACCTGCTGGGGCCGGACTGGGATGCAGGCACGGCGGTCCGCAATCTGCGGGCGGCCGGCGAGCAGCCCATCGGTCTCGCCCTCACCGATCAACGCAATCTGGCCGGTCTCGGCAACGTGTACCGCAACGAAGTCTGCTTCCTCCGCGGCGTCCACCCGTACACTCCGGCGGCCGAGGTGACCGACCTGCCCGCAATGGTCACGCTCGCGCATCGCATGATTCACGCCGACAAGAACAACTCGATCCGTCACCGGCCGTGGGTGTACGGGCGGGCCGGACAACGGTGCCGCCGCTGCGGGACGGTGATCGAAGGCCACGACCTCGGCCGCCAGGAGATCTTCTTCTGCACGTACTGCCAACCGCCAAAAGTGGTTTAGCGGAGGACCGTCGTCGGCGGCCCGAGCGGCGGGGGTCGGCGCGTGCGCCTGCGGCCGAGCAGCCAGGCGGCACCGTCCGGCACCCACAGCACCGCGGCTGTGCCGATCGTCAGCAGATACGTGGGCGCGATCAGGGGCAGCAGGATGCAGCCCAGCAGGGCGACGGGAAAGTCTCTGCGCCACAACAGCGATAGCAGCACCGGCACCGCGAGCAGGAGGGCGGCCAGGCCTAAATGCGAGGTCGCCACGGCCCACGGCACGCCCACCACCCAGCACAGCATCCCGAGCACCTGGTGGGTGATCAGCAGGAACCGGACGACGTCGGTGAACGTCCAGAACCGGCCGACCTCGACGCCGACCCAGAAGATGCGGCTGCGGAACGGTCCGACGCCTTCGTCGAGCAGGGCGAGCCGGAACAGTTCGTCCGCGTGGCGTCGCAGCGTGTTTCCCTCCTGCCCCAGCGCGCTCGCACGTTTGCAGAGGTCGTCGTGCATGATCGCGGGAAGCAGTTGCCGGCCGTACGGCGTGAGCAGACCCTGCAGCGGCGCGGGGATCGACGCGAGATCCGTGCGGAGCAGGCACGGCATCGGGGCGCAGCCGGGCACCGTCACCACCGTGTCGCCGTGGACGTAGACGAATTCGCCGACGAGTTGGAAGAACTTGCGGTCGAGTACCCGGAGTTCGGGTTGCGGGCGAGTCGGATCGTCCACGGACACCTGGAACGGCATGCGCACCTCACTCGTGGCCGGCCTTGTTTGCCTCCACCACCAGAGTGACGCAATGCGCGACGAATTGCTCGCGCGACGCGGCAACAGTTCCGTCGAGATATCCGATGAACAGGGTCGTGAGGGCGCCCACCACTCCGACGGCGACGAGTTGCTTCGTCACCTCGTCGTCGACGGCGGAGAGCTGGTCGTGCACGAGTCCGACGAAGCCGGGCATCAGGTCGATGCCCCGCCTGCTCAGCGCGGGTTCGGACAAGGGCGCCAGCAGCAGGACGCGGCCCATGGCGGGATCGTCGACCATCAGCTTCACGAACGCGTCCACGGCCGCCTCGGCGCGCTCGCGTGCGGTCTCGGTGGACGCCACCGCCGCCACGAGCGCGGCCTGCGCCTCGTCTCCCACCGCGGTGTAGACCGCGCGCACGAATTCGTCCCGGTCCCGGAACGACTCGTAGAAGTACCGTTCGGTCAGCGATGCCGCACGGCAGACGGCGCGCACGTTCACGGCGGGCCCGTCCGCCGCACCGAGCAGGGCGACGCCCGCCCGCAGCAGCGAATTCCGACGTGCTTCCCGCCGGTCCTCCAGCGTCACTCTTCTCGCCCCAATCCTTGACTACACGTGTTGTCAGATCCTAGTCTGACAACGTGCGTAGTCACTTGAACGCGGACGGTACGCCCGTCCCGGCCTCCGCTCCCGTTCCCCTCGGCCCCGATTCGCTGACCTGGAAGTATTTCGGCGACTGGCGCGGAATGCTGCAGGGCGTGTGGGCCGGGTCGATGCAGAACATGCACCCCGGTCTCGGCGCCGGCGTCGAGGAACACTCCCGCTTCTTCGACGAGCGGTGGGAGCGGCTCTACCGGTCGCTGTACCCGATCGGCGGCGTCGTCTTCGACGGCGACCGCGCCCAGCAGACCGCGGAGCAGGTCCGGGGATACCACGACAACATCAAGGGAATCGACAAACACGGCCGCAGGTACCACGCCCTCGACCCCGACACGTTCTACTGGGCGCACGCCACGTTCTTCATGGGCACCATCCTCACCGGCGACAATTTCATGGGTGGCCTCACCGAAGACCAGAAGCGACGCCTCTTCACCGAGCACATTCAGTGGTACCGCCTGTACGGGATGAGCATGCGCCCCGTCCCGGAGACGTGGGAGGCGTTTTGTGAGTACTGGGATCACATGTGCCGCAACGTGCTCGAGGACAACAAGGCCACCCGCGACGTCCTCGACCTGTCCGGGCTCGGCGCTCCCCCGTTCCTGTCGTGGCTGCCCGGCCCGGTGTGGGCGATCCTCCGCATCCCGGTGGCGAAAGGCTTCGTGTGGCTGACGGTCGGCATGTACGACCCATCGGTCCGCGACCTCCTCGGCTACCGCTGGACCACACGCGACGAGCGCCTGCACACTCTCGTCGGCCGCGCCGTGAGCGCCGTCTTCCGCCTCGTCCCCTGGCGGTACCGGTACCACCCGCGTGCCCGCGCCGGCTGGGACCGCGAGACCGGACGCGCCCCCACGCACGCGCCGCTCGTCCACACCCCGCGGCGCAATCTTCCCCCGGTCGACCGGCGCGACGACCCCCAGCACTACAGCCCGAAAGACTGAGTTCCCAGCGAGCTCACAGACAACGCCCACACTGCTCACGGGTTCCGGGACGACGCTGAATCACATGGAATTCATCGCTGTTTCAGCCCTCGTCGTCATGGCGCTCTCCGGGGTCGTCGCCGCACACGCACCGAAATCGCTCGTCCACACTCGCTGACCGCGTGCGCGTGGAATGCTCGGGGCCATGGAGTGGGACCTTCCGAAGCTCTTCAACCGCCCCGCGCAGCTAACCGACGCCCCGATCGACACCGAGCGTGTCGCCCGGCGCATCAGCGCCTACATCTACGGCAACATCCTCGTCCTCGCGGCGCTGATCCCCGTCACCAAGGCGCAGGAAACCGTCGGC
Source organism: Rhodococcus koreensis (assembly GCF_900105905.1). Classification (GTDB taxonomy): domain Bacteria; phylum Actinomycetota; class Actinomycetes; order Mycobacteriales; family Mycobacteriaceae; genus Rhodococcus_F; species Rhodococcus_F koreensis. The sequence goes on from NZ_FNSV01000005.1 coordinate 1,765,166, forward strand.
ATCGCGATCGTCGTCGGAGCCGCTCTGTCCACCTTCCTCGCGCACATATTCGCCGAGTCCGTCGGCCAGACACTGCGTCTCGACCGCACCCTCACCCGAGCCGAACGCAGCGGCGAACTCCGCGACAGCCTGCCCATCCTCACGTCGGCCATCGTCCCCAGCATCATCCTGTGCACCGCGCTGATCGGCTGGCTCGAGCCGAGGACGGCGCAGTTGATCGCCGAGCTGGTGATGATCACCCGGATCGCGTCGATCAGTTACGTGATCAGCCATCTCCGCCGCGAGAAGGTCACGTCCGGCACCCACTGGGCGGCGATCGGCCTCGCCGCCGTCGCAGCGGCCGTCGTGGTGATCAAGGTATTTCTGACACACTGACCGGCGGTTCGAGCAGTTCGACCCGCGATTCCGGTGCTGCCGCCCGCAACGCGTCGGCGGACAGGTCGTCCGGCTGCGCCTGCGACTGCACCTCCGCCTCCACCCGCGCCTGGTACGTCTTCACCTCGCGGTCGATGTCGTCGGCGTCCCAGCCGAGGACCGGAGCCACCAGTTGCGCCACCTGCTCGGCGCAGTTCACACCCCGATGCGAGTACTCGATCGCGATGCGGGTGCGCCGGGCGAGGATGTCGTCGAGATGCAGCGCACCCTCCGCCGCCGCCGCGTACACGACCTCGACCTGCAGGTAGGCGGGCGCGTCGGTGAGGGGCTGGAGAAGTTCCGGCTTCTCGGACGCCAGGTCGAGCACCTCGCCGATCAGCGAGCCGTAACGGTCCAGCAGGTGCTTCACCCGATACGGGTGCAGCCCGTACAGCTGGCCGAGGTGCACGGTCTGGTTGACCAGCGCGAAGTACCCGTCCGCACCCACGAGCGGCACCTTCTCGGTGATGGACGGCGCCATCCGCGCCGGAATGTCCTCGGCCGCGAGATCCACGGCGTCCTCGGCCATCACACGGTAGGTGGTGTACTTGCCGCCCGCGATGGCGACGAGGCCCGGTGCCACGCGCGCGACGGCGTGCTCGCGCGACAGCTTCGACGTCTCGTCGCTCTCCCCGGCGAGCAGCGGACGCAGACCGGCATAGACACCGTCGATGTCGTCGTGGGTCAGCGACGTCACCAGCACCTTGTTGACGTGACCGAGGATGTAGTCGATGTCGGCCTTGGTGGCCGCCGGATGCGCGAGGTCGAGGTTCCAGTCCGTGTCGGTGGTGCCGATGATCCAGTGACTGCCCCACGGGATGACGAACAGCACCGACTTCTCGGTGCGGAGGATGATCGCGGCGTCGCTGACGATCCGGTCGCGGGGCACCACGATGTGGACGCCCTTGGACGCGCGGACGCGGAACCGGCCGCGTTGCCGCGACAGCGCCTGGATCTCGTCGGTCCACACCCCGGTCGCGTTGATGACGACGTGCGCCTTCACGTCGGCGGTGCGCCCGTCCTCGCAGTCCCGGATGCGCACCCCGGACACCCGGTCCGCCTCCCGCAGGAAACCGACCACCTGCGTCGACGTCCGCACGACCGCACCGTAGTGGGCGGCGGTGCGGGCGACGGTCATGGTGTGCCGGGCGTCGTCGACGACGGTGTCGTAGTACTGGATGCCGCCGGACAGCGAGTTGCGCTTGAGCCCGGGCGCCATCCGCAGCGCACCCGCGCGGGTCAGATGCTTCTGCGGTGGAACCGATTTGGCGCCGCCCATCCGGTCGTAGAGGAAGATGCCTGCCGCCATGTAGGGCCGCTCCCACAGCCTGTGGGTGATCGGGAACAGGAACTTGAGCGGCTTCACCAGGTGCGGCGCGAGGGTGGTCAGCGACAGCTCACGCTCCCGGAGCGCCTCCCGGACCAGTCCGAACTCGAGCTGCTCGAGATAGCGCAGCCCGCCGTGGAACATCTTCGACGAGCGACTCGACGTTCCGGACGCGTAGTCGCGCGCCTCCACCAACGCCACCTTCAGCCCGCGGGTGGCCGCGTCCAGGGCCGCACCGGCACCGACCACACCACCGCCGATCACGACGACGTCGAACTGTTCGGTCTGCAGCTCGTCCCAGGCGGCATCGCGCTGCCGGGGACCGAGGAACTGCACACCAGGCTGACTACTCAACTCGGGCTCCTGTGAGATGACGACGGATTCATGCCCAGGCTAGTAGCTTCATGCGTGTGATTCAGTACATCGCCGCGATAGACCAGGGCACCACCTCCAGCCGCTGCATGATCTTCGATCACGACGGCGCCGTGGTGAGCGTCGCCCAGAAGGAACACGAGCAGTTCTTTCCGCGCGCAGGCTGGGTGGAGCACGACCCGCAGCAGCTGTGGATCAACACCCGCGAGGTGGTGGCGTCCGCGCTCGCGAAGGCCGACCTCACCAAACGCGACATCGCCGCGATCGGCATCACCAATCAGCGCGAGACGGCGGTCGTGTGGGACCGGAACACCGGAGAACCCGTGTACAACGCCATCGTCTGGCAGGACACGCGCACCGACGAGCTGTGCACGCAGCTCGGCGGCGACGAGGGCCCGGGCCGCTACCAGAAGCGCACCGGTCTACCGCTGTCCACGTATTTCTCGGGGCCGAAGGTCCGCTGGATTCTCGACAACGTCGACGGCGCCCGCGAGAGGGCGGAGGCGGGTGAGCTCTGCTTCGGCACGATCGACAGCTGGATTCTGTGGCACATCACCGAGGGCACCCACGTGACGGATGTCACCAACGCGTCCCGCACTCTGTTGATGAATCTCGAGACCCTCGACTGGGATCCGGAGATCTGCGCCGATTTCGGCATCCCGATGTCGATGCTGCCGGAGATCCGCAGCTCGTCAGAGATCTACGGCGTCGGACGCGAACGGGGAACGCTGCCGGGAGTGCCCGTCGCGGGGATCCTCGGCGATCAGCAGGCCGCGACGTTCGGGCAGGCCTGCCTGTCCGAAGGCGAAGCGAAGAACACGTACGGGACCGGGAACTTCCTGCTGCTCAACACGGGAACCACACCCGTGCACAGCAAGCACGGCCTTCTCACCACCGTCTGCTACAAGATCGGCGACGCACCTGCCGTCTACGCGCTCGAGGGGTCCGTGGCCGTCACCGGTTCGCTGGTGCAGTGGCTGCGCGACAACCTGGGAATCATCAGTTCGGCCAAGGACATCGAGGATCTGGCGAAGTCCGTCGACGACAACGGCGGCGCCTACTTCGTGCCCGCGTTCTCCGGGTTGTTCGCCCCCCGCTGGCGGCCCGACGCCCGCGGGGCGATCGTCGGGCTCACCCGGTTCGTGAACAAGGGCCACCTCGCCAGGGCCGCCCTCGAGGCCACCGCGTATCAGACCCGTGAGGTGATCGAGGCAATGCGCGCCGATTCGGGCGTCGAACTCGCCTCGCTCAAGGTGGATGGCGGCATGGTCGTCAACGAGACGCTCATGCAGTTCCAGTCCGACATCCTCGCGGTGCCCGTCATCCGGCCCGTCGTCAACGAGACGACGGCGCTGGGCGCCGCGTACGCCGCGGGCCTGGCCGTCGGCTTCTGGGAGAGCGAGGACGACATCCGCGCGAACTGGGCCGTCGACAAGACCTGGGAGCCCGGGATGGACGAGGCCGAGTGCACCCGGCTGTACGCCGAGTGGAACAAGGCGGTCGAGCGGACCTACGACTGGGCGTGATCGGCGTACGCGTCGCCGAGCCTCGCCGCCGCACCCGTCAGCACGTCTTCCGAACAGGTCGCGAAGCACAGCCGCAGAGCGCTCCGGTGCTCCGCGGCGACGCCGAACGCCGATCCGGGGACGAAGGCCACGCCGTGCTCGACGGCGGTCTGCAGCAGCGCCGCCGTGTCGACGTCGGCGCTTGTGAACTCGGTCCAGCAGAACATTCCGCCCACGGCCGAGGATACGCCGGCGCGGTCGCCGAACGTCGAGGCGACACCGTCGGCGAGTGCCCGGGCCCGGGATCCGTAGCGGGCGCGCAGCATCTCCAGGTGCAGGTCCAGCCACGACTCGTCCGACAGCAGTCCGGCGGCGATCTGGTGGGTCAGTGACGAACCGCAGAGGTCCGCACCCTGCTTGAGCAGTTCGACGGCCTCGCACACCCGCCGGTCGCCGTGCAGCCATCCGACCCGCAGCGCGGGTGCCAGGATCTTCGAGGCGCTCGACAACCGGATCACCCGGTCCGACAGCGCCGCGACGGGCGCGGGCGGCGGCCCGTCGAAGAAGAGTTCGCCGTACGGGTCGTCCTCGATCACCCAGAAGCCGAAGCGATCGGCCAGTGCGGCGAGGTGTTCCCGGCGACCGGCCGCCAGGACGACGCCGCGCGGGTTGTGGAAATTGCTCACCGTGTGGACGACCGTGGGCCGCAGTCCGGTCTCGAGCATGCCCTGCAGGGCGGCGGTGTCGATGCCGTCGGCGTCGAGTGGGACGGACCGGACGTCGGCCTCCGCGGCACGGAACACCTGCAGCGCTCCGGTGTATGCGGGTTCCTCGACGATCACGACGTCGCCGGGGTCGAGCAGCACCTGTGCGAGCAGGCTCAGCGCCTGCTGCGAGCCGTGCGTGACGACGACGTCTGCGGCGTCGAGCGGCCGGCCGATCTTCGCGCCCTCGCGGGCGGCGAGCACGTCGCGGAGCTTGCGCAGCCCGGTGGTCTCGCCGTACTGGACGGACGCCGGATCCGCGAGCGCGAGTTCGGCTTCCTTCCGGATCCGTTCCCGCGGAATGAATTCGGGATCCGGCAGCCCGCCCGCGAGACTGACCACGTCGGGCCGGGCGGTGAGGGTGAGAAGGTCACGGATGGCGGAGCTGTGCAGCCCCTCCATGCGGCGGGCAAGTGATTGCGGCATGTCGACTCCCAGGAGGCACGTCAAAGCGGAGATCAGGTGAGGAACACCCTGTCCGTCCTGGGTCTGCGGGGCGGGAGAGCGCCGAGGCACGGCCGATGATTTCGGACCGTGCCTCGACTATCTCACCGCGGGAGCCACTATGTGAAATGCGATTCTCACATTTCGGGATCAGTCCAGGTCGTCGTGCCGCATCAGCTGGCGAGCCGCCTCGGTGATCGACCCCGTCAGCGACGGGTACACCGAGAACGTCGCGGCGAGATCATTGACGGTGAGGTTGTTCTGGACGGCGATCGCGATGGGCAGGATCAGCTCCGACCCGTTGGGGGCCACCACCACGCCGCCGATCACCACACCGGTGGCCGGACGGCAGAAGATCTTCACGAAACCGCGGCGCAGCCCGGACATCTTCGCGCGCGGGTTGGTGTTGAGCGGGAGCATGACGGTGCGGGCCGGGACCTCGCCGTCGTCGATCGCGGCCTGGCTGACGCCGACGGTGGCGATCTCGGGGCGGGTGAACACGGCCGACGCCACCGTCTTCAGCTTGATGGGGCTGACGCCCTCACCGAGCGCGTGGTACATCGCGATGCGGCCCTGCATGGCGGCGACCGACGCCAGCGGCAGCAGGCCGGTGCAGTCACCCGCGGCGTAGATCCCGGACACCGGCGTCCGCGACACCCGGTCCACGCGCAGGTATCCGCCCTTGTCGAGCTCGATGCCGACCTTCTCCAGCCCGAGGCCCTGCGTGTTGGGCACCGAACCGACGGTCATCAGGGCGTGGCTGCCCTCGACGGTGCGGCCGTCCGCGAGGACGACGACGATGCCGTCCTCGGTGCGCTTGACGGCGTCGGCCCTGGCGTGCTTGACGAGGGTGACGCCGCGTTCGGCGAGGACGTCCTCGAGAACGAGGGCGGCGTCGGCGTCCTCACCGGGCAGGACGCGGTCGCGGCTGGACACCAGGGTGACCTTGACACCCATCTCGGTGTAGGCGGACACGAACTCGGCACCGGTCACACCGGAACCGACGACGACGAGGTGCGTGGGCAGCTCGTCGAGGTCGTAGAGGTCGCGCCACGTCAGGATCCGCTCGCCGTCCGGCTCCGCCCCGGGGATCACCCGGGGGCTCGCGCCTGTGGCAATGAGGACGACGTCGGCGTCGAGCGTCTTCTTCTCGCCGTTCTCAAGGGTCGCACACACCTGATGCGACGCCATGCCGAGCCGCTGGTCGGTGAGCTCGGCGGTGCCCGACAGCAGTTCGACACCCACGGTCTGCAGCCGCGTGCGGATGTCGGAGGACTGCGCCTGGGCGAGGCTCTTCACACGGGCGTGGATCTTCGGCAGGGCGACCGTGGCCTGCTCGGGATCGAGCGCAATCCCCAGGTCGGTGGCGCGCCGCATGTCGGTGCGCACTCCGGTGGAGGCGATGAAGGTCTTGGACGGCACGCAGTCGAACAGAACGCAGGCGCCGCCCACCCCGTCCGAATCGATCAAGGAGACGGAGGCGCCGTGCTGTGCGGCCACCAACGCTGCCTCGTATCCGGCAGGCCCGCCACCAATGATCACGATTCGGGTCATCTGTCCTCCAATTCACCTGTCGACCGGGGTCTCCGGCCAGCTTTTCCTACGATCGCAGCGCGTCGTGTCGTGCACTGCATGCAACAGATTACTAGCCACCGTTTAGGCTTGCCGCCGTGTCGATCTATGCCGCCTACGGGTCCAACATGCATCCCGAGCAGATGTTGCAGCGCTGCCCTCATTCGCCGATGGCGGGGACGGGCTGGCTGCACGGCTGGCGACTGACGTTCAGTGGCGGGGACATCGGCTGGGAGGGCGCACTCGCCACCGTGGTCGAGGACCCCGATTCCAAGGTGTTCGTCGTGCTGTACGACGTCCCCGAGGAGGACGAGGTCAGCCTCGACCGATGGGAGGGCTCCGAACTCGGCATCCACCGCAAGATCCGCGTCCGCGTGGACACCGTCGGCGAACCGGAACTCGCCTGGTTGTACGTGCTCGACGCGTACGAGGGCGGCCTGCCGTCGGCCCGCTACCTCGGGGTGATGGCCGACGCCGCGGAGATCGCCGGGGCCCCCGCCGACTACGTGCGCGACCTGCGTACCCGCAACAGCCGCAACGTCGGACCGGGCACCGAATAGCACCGCCCGGCAGAACCGCCTGGTGCTGCGCCTCAGCCCAGCACCAGGCTCGACAGCACCCGCACCCCGACGCCGAGCGCCCGCTCGTCCAGATCGAACGTGGGCTGGTGGATGTCGAGTTGCTCGCCGACGCCCGACCAGACGCCGAGCCGGGCCATCGCGCCGGGCACCTCTTCGAGATACCAGGAGAAGTCCTCGCCGCCGCCCGACTGCGGCGTGTCGGCGAGGGCGTCCGGGCCGACGGTGCGGATCGCGTCCTCGAACATGCGCGTCGACACCTCGTCGTTGACGACGGGCGGGACGCCGCGGCGGTAGTTCAGCTGATACCGCACCCCGGTGGGCGCCAGGAGTCCGTGGACGATCTCCCGGACCAGCGGCTCGAGCATCTCCCACGTCTCGTGATCGCCGGTCCGCACGGTGCCGGTCATCATGCCGGTCTGCGGGATGGCGTTCGGGGCCCGGCCGGCGCTCACGGCGCCCCACACCATGACGGTGCCGGTCCGCGGGTCGATCCGCCTGCTGAGCATGCCCGGCAGTCCGGTGACGACGGTTCCCAGTGCGAACACGAGGTCGGTGGTCAGGTGCGGACGCGACGTGTGGCCGCCCGGCGAGTCGAGCACGACCTCGATCGTGTCGGCCGCGGACGTGATCGCGCCCAGTCGCACCCCGACCCGCCCGGCCGCGAGCCGCGGATCGCAGTGGAGGGCGAAGATCCGCGACACACCCTCGAGCCGTCCGGCCGCGACGACCTCCAGCGCACCGCCCGGCATGACCTCCTCGGCCGGCTGGAAGATGAGCCGGACACCCACCGGCAGGTCGGGGATCTCGCTGAGGGCGAGACCGGTTCCCAGCAGGATGGTGGTGTGCGCGTCGTGCCCGCACGCGTGCGACACGCCCGGCACCGTCGACGAGTACGTGGCACCGGTGAGTTCCTGGAGCGGGAGCGCGTCCATGTCGGCGCGCAACGCGATGCGGGGACCGTCCGACGGCCCGAGATCGCACGTGAGCCCCGTTCCCCCGGGCAGCAGTTCGGGTGACAGTCCCGCCGCGGCCAGGCGGGTCGCCACGAATTCCGTCGTCGCGTACTCGTGTCGCGCGAGTTCGGGATTGGCGTGGATGTGCCGCCGCCACTGGGACAGTTCGTCGGTGTGAGCGAGAATCCATTTGTCGACTGCCGCGTTCACCGGCGATCAACTCCTTCCAACAGCCGCACCCGCTGTTCGTCGTCCGTCGCAGCGCGAACCGCCGTGCGAGCCAGGGCAATCGCTCCGTCGATCACGGCCAGGTCGGCGGATTCGGTGATGCACGCCGCCGCGAACTGCGGCTGATGCGTCACCGCACCTCCCGAGTCGAGGCCGATGATCGGGTGAATTCCGGGCAGGACGTTGGTGACGTTGCCCATGTCGGTGCTGCCCAGCGGGCGGACACCTTCCCATTCGAGCGGCAACGGCGTCCGTCCCATGTCGAGGATCTGCTCCCGGTACGTCGCCACCAGCCAGGGGTCCGGTGTCAGTTCCGTGTACGTGGGCGACACCGTGCGGATCTCGTGGGTACACCCGGTGGCGAGTGCCCCGGCCGCGAAGCACGCTTCCGCGCGGGCCGTCAGCTCGGACAGCGCCCACGCCGTCTCGGCGCGCAGGTAGTACAGCATTTCGGAGCGGGCGGGAACGATGTTGGGCGCGGTGCCGCCGTCGGAGACGATGCCGTGGATCTGCTGTCCCGGCGAGAGATGTTGGCGCAGCAGGCCGATACCGACCTGGGCGACGGTCGCGGCGTCGGCGGCGTTGCGCCCGAACTCCGGCGCCGCCGAGGCGTGCGCTTCGCGGCCGTTGAACGTGACCGCGATGTCGGCCAGCGCGAGCGACGTCGCTCCTGTGATGTCGATCGGACCCGGATGCACCATCAGTGCGGCCGCGACCCCGTCGAAGACACCCTTCTCGAGCATGGCGATCTTCCCGCCGCCGCTCTCCTCCGCGGGCGTCCCGATGACCCGCACCGTGATCCCGAGCCGTTCGGCCACCGTGGCGAGCGCGACTCCGGCGCCGACCGCGGACGCCGCGATGATGTTGTGCCCGCACGCGTGCCCGATCTCCGGCAGCGCGTCGTATTCGGCGCAGATGCCGATGACGAGGTCGCCGCTGCCGAATGTGGCGTCGAACGCCGTCGGCAGGTCCGCGATGCCCGTGCGCACGTCGAACCCGCTGCGTTTGAGCAGTTCGGTGATCTTCGCGACGCTCCGGAACTCCTCGAACGCGAGTTCCGGTTCGCTGTGGATCGAATGGGACAGCGCGATCAGATCGGTCTCGATTGACCTGACCGCCGCCTCGACATCCGCATTCACGTGCTCATTCTCTCACCCGAAGCTGAAGTTGCTCTTGTCCGTCGCCGTGGCGAGCGCGGCGAGGGCGTCGTGATGGATTCCGCGCTTGATCCCGGCCAGGTTGGCGCCGCGGGTCGCGGTGAGCGCGGCGGCCCGTGTCACAGCGGCGGAGAGGACGGCGTCCCCCTCCTCGATCTGGTCGACGATGCCCGCGGCGAGCGCGTCGGAACCGCCGTAGCGGCGACCGGTCGTCATCGCCTCGACCGCGGTCTGCTTGGGCAGGCGCGTGTTCAGGAGCGCAGACATCCCGACGGTGAACGGCATGTTCAGCGACACCTCGGGAAGGCAGTAGAAGCCGCGGTCGGCGCGCATCGCCCGGAAGTCGTGCGACGTGGCGAGCATTGCGCCGGCACCGAAAGCGTGCCCCCGGACGGCGGCGACGGTGGCCATCGGGAACGCGAGCAGGCGGCTGTAGATCGTGTGCACGCGGTCGAGGTAGTCCGGGAGCTTGTCCGTGTTGGTAAAGATCCACGTGGTGTCCAGACCGTTCGTGAAGAATTTGCCCGTCGCGGTCGTCACCAGCGCTGCGGGACCCTCGTGGGCTTCGACCTCGTCGAGCGCGGCGTGGGTGGCGTCGATCCAATCCGGGTGGAAGCGGTTCTCGTTGTCCGTCTCGCCCTCGGTACCGAGGTACAGGATGAATACGTCGCCGTCGCGATCGAGATAGGGCATGAGTGGAAGACTATCGCCTCATGGGAACGCCAGACGCCGCGGCCGCCGCGCTCGCCGCGCACACGAACTGCGCCGAACACTCGATCGCCGTCGTCCTCGGATCGGGGTGGAATGCCGCCGCCGACCGGTTCGGCGAATCACTCTGCACCGTCCCGATGGCCGACCTCCCGGGGTTCACCCCGCCGTCCGCCGCGGGACACGCCGGAACGATCCGCTCCGTGGAGGTGGGCGGCAAACGGATCCTCGTCCTGCTCGGCCGCACCCACGCCTACGAGGGCCATCCGCTGTCGTCCGTCGTCCACCCGGTGCGCACGGCCATCGCCGCCGGGGCGTCGACCGTCATCCTGACGAACGCCGCAGGCGGGATCCGCGAGGACTTCACCGTCGGACAGCCGGTGCTGATCAGCGATCACCTCAACCTCACGGCCCGGTCACCACTCGTGGGCGCCGAGTTCGTGGACCTCGTCGACGCGTACGACCCCGAACTGCGGGCCCTCGCCCGCGACATCGACGGTTCGCTCAGCGAAGGCGTCTACGCCGGTCTGCCGGGCCCGCACTACGAGACCCCGGCCGAGATCCGCATGCTGCGGACGATCGGCGCCGACCTCGTCGGCATGTCCACGGTCCACGAGACGATCGCAGCGCGGGCGCTCGGCGCCCGGGTCCTCGGGATCTCGATGGTGACGAACCTCGCGGCGGGCATCACCGGCGAGCACCTGAACCACGAGGAGGTCCTCGCCGCCGGCCGGGCGTCCGCCGATCGCATGGGCGGGCTCCTGCGAGAACTGGTGGAGCGCTTGTGAACGATCCGATCGCGGACTGGATCGACGCCGACCCCGACCCCGGCACGCGGGCGGAACTCGCGAACCTGTCCGCCGACGAGCTCGCCGACCGCTTCGCCGCGCCGCTGAGTTTCGGGACCGCAGGACTGCGCGGGCCGGTGCGGGCGGGCCCGAACGGCATGAACCTCGCCGTCGTGATTCGCACGACCGCCGGGCTGGGCGCATGGCTGAAAGATCGCTGCCTGGGCGGCTCCACCGTCGTCGTCGGGCGCGACGCGCGGCACGGATCGGAGAAGTTCGCCGTCGCCGCCGCGGAAGTGCTGGCGGGCGCGGGATTCTCGGTCGTCCTCCTCCCCCGGCCCCTGCCCACCCCGATCGTCGCGTTTGCGGTCCGCCGCCTCCGGGCCGCCGCCGGCGTGCAGATCACCGCCTCCCACAATCCCGCCGCCGACAACGGGTACAAGGTCTACCTCGACGGCGGCGCCCAGTTGATCTCGCCGTCCGACCGGGAGATCGAGGCGGCGATCACAAGGATCGGGCGGGCGGATCTCGTTCCCCGGATCCCGGTGACCCCGGCGTCCGAGGAACTCCTCGACCGTTACGTCGACCGGGTCGCGTCCCTGCCGAGGGGCGGGTCGCGATCCGTGCGGATCGCGCTCACCGCCATGCACGGCGTCGGCGGCGAGACCGCGCTCGCCGCACTGAAATCCGCCGGGTTCACCGACGTCCACACCGTCGCCGCGCAGTTCGACCCCGACCCGGACTTCCCGACCGTCGAGTTCCCCAATCCCGAGGAGCCGGGCGCCTCGGACGCCGTACTCGCGCTCGCCGCAGACGTCGACGCCGACCTCGCGCTGGCCCTCGACCCCGACGCGGACCGATGCGCGGTCGGTGTACGCGGGCCGGACGGCTGGCGGATGCTCCGCGGAGACGAGACGGGGGTCCTGCTCGGCGACCACGTCCTCGCATCCGCCCCGGCGGATTCACTCGTCGCGACGACGATCGTCTCGTCGGCACTCCTCGGGAAGCTCGCCGCGGCCCGCGGCGCCCGCTTCGCCCGGACTCTCACCGGCTTCAAGTGGCTCGTCCGGGCGGGCGAGGGTCTCGTGTACGCATACGAGGAGGCGATCGGTCACTGCGTCGACCCGGAGTCGGTGCGCGACAAGGACGGTATCTCCGCGGCGGTGGTGGCCGCCGACCTCGCGGCCACCCTGCGGGCGGACGGGGCGACACTCCTCGACCGGCTGGACGAGTACGCGCTCGAATTCGGGTTGCACGCCGGAGACCAGGTGTCGCGCCGCGTCACCGACCTCGCCGACATCACCGCGATGATGCGCCGGCTGCGGGCGGACCTGCCGGCCGAACTGGCCGGTGAGCCCGTCGAGGCCACCGATCTGGCGGAACTGCGCGGGCAGTCCCGGACCGACGCCGTCGTCCTCGCCGGGTCGACGGTCCGGGTGGTCGTGCGCCCCTCCGGGACCGAACCCAAGCTCAAGGGCTACCTGGAGGTGGTCGTCCCGGTGCCGGATCGGTCGGCGCTACCCACGGCGCGCGAGACGGCCGCGACGCGGTTGAACCTGTTGCGCGAGTTCGCCGAAGCCCTGTAGCCGAGGCGTCAGCGCGGCCCGAACTGGCGGTCACCGGCGTCGCCGAGGCCGGGCACGATGAACGCGTCCCCGTTCAGTCCCTCGTCGACTGCCGCGGTGACGAGTCGCACGGGATGGCCGGACGCCGTGAGGGCGGCAACCCCTTCGGGCGCCGCGACGACGCACACGGCGGTGACGTCCGTGGCGCCGCGGGCGACGAGCAGGTCGATCGTGTGCACCATCGAACCGCCGGTGGCCAGCATGGGGTCGAGGACGTACACCGGGATGCCGGACAGGTCCGCGGGGAGCGACTCGAGATACGGCACCGGCAGATGCGTATCTTCGTCGCGGGCCATGCCGACGAAACCGACTCGCGCCTGCGGGATCAGGCTGCTGGCCTGCTCGACCATGCCCAGCCCGGCGCGCAGGACAGGAACGAGTAGCGGCGGATGGCTGAGCCGCACCCCGTCGGTGGTCGCGATGGGGGTGACCACGTCGAACGTGTCGACCGGAGCCTCGCGCATCGCCTCGTACACCAGCATGTGCGTCAGCCTTCGCAAGGCGGCACGAAATGTGGCATTGTCGCTGCGCGCATCGCGCATCGTGGTCAGGAGGACTGCTGCGAGCGGGTGGTCGACGACGTGCGTGTTCATGCTCGAAGAATAAGGGGGCGCGCGTCGAGATTTCGCAGGAGCGCAATTCTCGGCGAATCGGGGGGTGGAACCGGATCGGTGTCCCCCCGCGTCCAATATGGTGACCGGTTTGACGTCCTCTCGGCCGTGAACGACCGAGATTCCCCTCGGGACTCACGTCTCGAGGTTCCTGTTTCACCGACAGTCGCCGCCCCACACGTTATGTGCGAGGTGGTCTCACACCGTCTCCGCAGGCTGCCACCGTCAGTCCGACGGCCAAAATATTCTTAGCGGCGTTCACGTCCCGGTCGTGGACGGCGCCGCATCGGCACGTCCACTCCCGCACGTCCAGCGGCATCGTCGACGCGATCTCCCCACACACCGAGCAGGTCTTCGACGACGGACAGAACCGGTCGATCGCCACCACCCGGCGCCCGTACCAGGCGGCCTTGTACTCGAGCATCGACCGGAACTCGGACCACCCCGCATCCGAGATCGCCCGAGACAACGACCGATTCTTCACCATATTCCGCACACTCAGATCCTCGATGGCGATCACTTGATTTTCGCGCACCAGCCGAGTGGAAAGTTTGTGCAGATAATCGCGGCGACGATCGGCGATCCGACCATGAATCTTCGCGACCTTCAGTCGAGCCTTGACCCGGTTCCGGGACCCCTTCTCCTTCTTGGCCAGCACCCGCTGCGCTTTCGCCAGCCGCTCACGGTCCCTGCGCTCGTGGCGCGGGTTGGTGATCTTCTCCCCCGTCGAGAGTGTGTAGAGGCTGGTGATCCCGGCATCGAGCCCGACCACCCGATCGGTCGGCTCGAGTTCGCTGATGGTGTCCTCGACGAGGATCGAGATGTGGTACTGACCGCGAGCATTGCGCGACACCGTCACCTGCGACGGTGTCACCCCCTCCGGTAGCGGCCTCGACCACCGGATCTCCAGGGGTTCGGACTGCTTGGCCAACCGGAGCTGCCCGCCGCGGTAGCTGAAGCAGTTCGAGAAGTAGGTCGCCGAATCCTTCGACTGCCCCTTCCTCTTGAACTGCGGGTAGCCGGCCTGCGTGCGCCAGAACCTCTCGAACGCACCCTGCAACTGCCGCAGCGACTCCTGCAACGGCCCCTTCGACGGCTCCGCCAACCACTCCGTCTCCGCGTCCCGCTTCCACCCGGTGAGCATCTTCGAGGTGTCGCTGTAGGTGACCCGTCGCTGCTCCTGCGACCACGCCCGCGACCTCTCCGCCAACGCCCGGTTGTAGACATACCGGGTACACCCGAACGTCCGAGCAAGCTGTTCCGCCTGCACCGCAGTCGGATAGAAACGAAACTTGAACGCCCGCTTCACCACCCTCCCCGCCATAACCCAGACACTAGCCACACAGTCCGACAAACCAGATCGGCTATCCCGGACCTGAAGGACCGGGTTTGCGCCGAAAGACTCACGGATCAAATCCGACTGGGGGGATGACGATGAACGACTTGAGGGCGGATACCGCGAGTATTGCCGAGTTCGCGGCCATAGCCGCGACCATGTCCGTGGAGATGCAGGCCGCGGGTCTCGGGGCCGCCGCCGCGGGACCGCTGCTGCTCGGTCCGGTCTTCGGGGTGATCGGCCGGCGATTTCGTCGCCGCCTTCGCGACAGCGCACGCCGCGCACCTGGCCTCCATCGAGAAGCTGTCCGGCGTGCTCGGCGGAATCAGCGCGACCGCGCTCGCGAATGCCGCCGCGTACGAGGGCACCGAGGCGGCCACCACGGCCGCGCTCGCCGCGGACGCGGTCGGGCTGGAGGCCTGACAGTGATCCCCATCGACCTCCTCACCCGCCCGATCCTCGATCTGCTCGGCGCGTTCGGCAGCGGAGTCCTTCCCGCAGGCGGACCCGCCGACGCCCTGCGCGCGTCCTCGATCGCCATCGACGCGGTGAACGACACCGGGCGCACAGGCATCAGCTCGATCTACGGCGACTGGCAGGGCAAGGGCGGCACCGGTGCGATCGTGAAGACCGAGGAGGCGCAGCGTGCGACGGTCGCGGTCTCCGATCGCGGCAACGACATGGCTGCCGTCGTCGCCGAGGCCTCCGAGATCGTCCGGCCAGGAATGCTGCAGTTGCAGGAGATCCTGCAGTCGTTCATCTCCCTCGCGGTCGCGGCCGGACCCGCCCTCGTCACCCCGCCCGGTCAGGCGATGATCGTCGCGGCGGCACTCGACCACCTCGGCCGGCCACCGCGGTCGTCGCGAAGGTGCGGGCCGAACTCGCCGAGCAGACCGGGAAGATGGTCACCCTCACACCGGCCGAAGACATCCCGTCCGCGCCCGCCGCCACCGCACCCGCGAGCACGACCGCAGCGAGCACGGCGCCCGCCTCCGCGGCCCCCGTCGCACCCGCGGCTCCGACGTGGTCAGCCGTGCGGCGTCCGGGTTCGTGAGTTCCTCGGGTTCGTCGCCGATGTCGGGCCTGACGAGCATCTCCGCCCCGGCCACGCACTCGTCGGGCGGATGCGCGGCGGGCGGGTCGCGGGCGGATTCCCTCACGGGCAGATCGGGAGGAGCCGGTCAGGCGCCGTCCACCTCGGATCCCGCCCACGGCGGCGAGGGCGTCGAGGTGGTCCTGCCCGACGGCAGCACCGCCGTCGCCCCCAACAAGGCAAGGAGGCGGCCGACGCCGTCCGCAACGCGCTGTCGCAGCAGGGTGTCCCGTACGTCTGGGGCGGGACGTCGCCCGGCGAGGGCCTCGACTGCAGCGGGCTGCCCCAGTGGGCCTACGGCGAAGCGGGCGTGGGTCTTCCGCGCCTGGCGCAGGAACAGAACGTCGGCACTGCCGTCGACCCGGGCGACCTGATGCCCGGCGACCTCGCCGTGTGGGACGGCCACGTGGCGATGGTGATCGGCAACGGCCAGCTCGTCTAGGCCGGTGATCCCGTGCAGGTCGGTCCGATCCGAACCAGCAACAGCGGCATGGGCTTCTACGGCTTCTACCGACCCACGGAATGACAGGAATCATGTTTCCCCCCACCCCGCCCCCGGCCGGCACCACGGCCGCAGTCAGCAATCGCTCCGGCACCGTCTCGGTCCGGACCACCGAGCAGGGTCTGCCGCTCGAACTCCGCATCGATCCGCGCGAACTCCGCTACGGCGGCCAGCGGCTCGCGGACGAGATCCTGACCCTGTGCCGGCGCTCGGCGATGGAGGCCGGCGCGCGCCGCCGCGACGAACTCGCCCGTGACGGCATGCCCGCCGAGATCCTCGACAAGCTCGGGCTGCCCACGCGCGCCGACGTCGCCGCCGCGCAGGCGATCGAGGACGAGGAAGAACCCACCCCGACGAGCTGGATGCGGCCACTGTGAGCGAACACGACATGGATGCGATCGTCGGCCGGGCCACCGAACAGGTGAACCTGCTCGAGGAGGCCCTCGCCGGGCTGCAGTCGATCACGGCGCGGGCGTCGAGCGAGTCCGATCAGGTGACGGCCGAGGTCGACGGGAACGGCACGTTGACCGGTCTGTGGATGGACGATTCCATCGCGAGCCTTGACGCCCGCACTCTCGCGGCGATGATCACGAGCACCACCCAGGAGGCGGCCCGGCTCGCCACCGAACAGCGGACCCGGGTCCTGGCGGCGCTGCAGGACGGGTTCGGGAGGGTGTGACCTCACTGTCCGGCGAAGTCGCGGACCGTGGCGTACCGGGTCGAACGTTCCGGGTCGCGGCCGCCGCGGCACGGCGGCGACGGGCGTCGGAAACGGTCCGCACACAGCCCGGGTATAACTTTGGCCGCGGGGTCGATAGGCTTCGCGCCATGGCTGGAGACATCGTCCCGATCGAACTCGGTCTCACCGACGGCGACCTCGTGACACTGTGGGCACCACGGTGGCGTGAAGGCGACGACGAGTGGGAAGCATTCCTTGGTCACGAGGAAGACCTCTACGGGTTCGAATCAGTGGCAGAACTCGCTGCCTTCATCCGCACCAATACCGACAACGACCTCGTCGAGCACCCCGCGTGGGGCGTGGTGTCCGGGCTCTCCGCCGCCGAACTCGAGCCCGACGAGAACTTCTGCTTCGATCTGATCGGTGTGCCCGAGCTGGCGGCGAGTGACCCCGACGCCGTCGTCGTGAGCGAACTCGAAGACACCCTCAACATGGTGCGCAACATCGGTGAGGTCTGCGAACTGGACGCGGTCACCAAGTTCTTCAGCGCGAATCCCATTCTCGGTGCGCTCCCGGCAGGCGCCAGCGCTTTCGAGGGACGCGAGGGCGAGGAACTGTGGGCGCAGATCGGGACTGCGATCGCGAAGGGCTGGGATGACGTCCTCGACGCCGTCGACAACATCGTCGCCACCCCCGAGGTGGACGCCGAGGCTGTAGCCGTGGCCGAGGCCGAACTGGTGGCCGCCGACGAGAACACCGTCGACGTGGACGACGTCGCCGAGGAGGCCGAGGAAGACGAGGAGTTCGTCGCACTCGACCTGAACACCGAGGACGACGAGGAGGAAGACGACTCGTTCTGGGGTGCGGTGGGTGTCGACCCCGTCAAGATCATCACGTCCGGGGAGACGTACTTCACGCTCCGGTGCTACCTCGACGACGACGCGATCTTCCTCGGGCGTGACGGCGCGATCTTCGTATTCACGTCCGAGCGGGCACTGGCCCGGTACCTCGCCGACAACCACGAGCACGCCCTCGCTCAGGTCAGCACGTACGAGGAGATCCAGGTGGCGGCGGTCGACGGGTCGCTTGAGGTCGAGGTCACCGACGAGAACGTGTACGTCCTGCCCGGACTCGCCGACGACCTGGCCGCAGGCCCGGAGTCCGTCGACGCGGACCAGCTGGACCTCGCCGTCGAATTGTTCACCGATGCAGCCGATTTCGCCGACGACGACTCGGTGGAAACCGCGCTCGCGTCGTCCGACCCGCTGGGCTGGTACGTCTCGTTCGTCCTCAACCCGGACCCGACGCGGATGGCGCCGAGCGCGCCCTTCGACGCCGAGGCCGAGGCGTGGCGGACGCTCGAGCGGGAATTCGAGGCCCGCCTGCGGAAGGTCTGAGCGCCCGCCGACGGGACGCTCAGCCCACCAGCACGGCGAATCCCGGCTTGATCACCTCGTCGATCAGCTGCAGCCGCTGATCGAACGGGATGAACGCCGACTTCATCGCGTTGATGGTGTAGCGCTCGAGATCCGTCCAGCCGTAGCCGAACGTCTCGACCAGGCGGAGCATCTCCTGACTCATGCTGGTGTCGCTCATCAGCCGGTTGTCGGTGTTGACCGTGACGCGGAACCGCAGCCGGGCGAGCAGGTCGAACGGATGGTTCTCGAGCGCGTCCACGGCCCCGGTCTGAACGTTGGAGCTGGGACACAACTCCAGGGGAATCCTCTTGTCCCGCACATAGTTCGCGAGCTTGCCGAGCACCGGGACACCGTCGTCGCCGATCGTGATGTCGTCGGTGATCCGGACCCCGTGGCCGAGGCGGTCCGTGCCGCAGAACGCAATGGCCTCGTGAATGGACGGCAGGCCGAACGCCTCACCCGCGTGAATGGTGAAGTGCGCATTGCTGCCCCGCATGTACTCGAAGGCGTCGAGATGGCGGCTGGGCGGATTCCCAGCCTCGGCGCCTGCGATGTCGAATCCGACGACGCCTCGGTCCCGGAACCGGATCGCCAGTTCCGCGATCTCCCGGGACCGCGCCGCGTGCCGCATCGCGGTGAGCAGGACGCCGATCCGGATGTTCTGGCCGCGCACCTCCGCCGCGGACTCCCCCGCCTCGAATCCGAGCAGGACCTGTTCCACCACCTCGTCGAGGGTCAGCCCCTCTTCGAGGTGCTGCTCCGGGGCGAACCGGACCTCGGCGTAGACCACGCCGTCGGCGGCGAGGTCCTCGGCGCATTCACGGGCGACGCGTTCGAGCCCTGCAGGTGTCTGCATGACGGCGACGGTGTGGGCGAACGTCTCGAGGTACCGCTCGAGGGACCCGCTGTCCGCGGCCTCCCGGAACCACTTCGCGAGCGCGGGCGCGGTGTCGGCGGGCAGCGCGTCGTAGCCGCAGTCGCGGGCGAGTTCGAGAACCGTCTCGGGCCGGAGACCTCCGTCGAGATGGTCGTGCAGCAACACCTTCGGCGCTCGGCGCAGGGCCGACAGATCCAGTGCGGTCATGGGACGACGTTAGCGTGAGGGATCCTCTATCCGCTCGATGACGAGCGGTGTCGTCACCGGCGGCGCGTCGGCCACGACGGTCCAGGCTTCGGAAAGTGCGGCTTTCGCGGCGGCGAACCGTTCGGGCGTGTCGGTGTGCAGCGTGACGAGCGGGGTGCCCACCGACACCGTCTCCCCCGGCTTCGCGTGCAGTTCGATGCCGGCCCCGGCCTGCACCGGCTCGCCCTGCCGTGCGCGGCCCGCACCGAGCCGCCACGCGGCGAGCCCGACGGCCATGGCGTCGAGACCGCACACCACACCGTCGGACTCGGAGAGCAGCACCTCAGTGTGCCGGGCCGTCGGCAGCGGGGCGTAGGGGTCGCCGCCCTGGGCGGCGATCATTCTCCGCCAGCGGTCCATGGCGGAGCCGTCCCGCAGCTTGTCGGCCGGGTCGACGCCGTCGATTCCGGCTGCCTTCAACATTTCTCGGGCGAGCTCGAGGGTCAGCTCCACGACGTCGGACGGGCCGCCCCCGGCGAGCACCTCCAGCGATTCCCGCACCTCCAGCGCATTGCCCGCGGTGTGACCGAGGGGCGCGTCCATCGCCGTGAGCAATGCCATCGTCCGCACCCCGGCGTCGTTCCCGAGGTCGACCATCGTCTGGGCCAGCTCGCGTGCGTCGTCGAGCTTCTTCATGAACGCGCCCGAACCGACCTTCACGTCGAGGACCAGTGCGCCGGTGCCCTCGGCGATCTTCTTGCTCATGATCGAGCTGGCGATCAGGGGAATCGACTCGACCGTCCCGGTGACGTCCCGCAGTGCGTACAACCGCCGGTCCGCCGGCGCCAGGTCCGAGCTTGCCGCGCACACGACGGCGCCGACCTCGGGGTCGGACAGGATCTCGGCCATCTCCGACGTGTCGAGGTCGGCCCGCCAGCCCGGGATCGACTCGAGCTTGTCGAGGGTTCCGCCGGTGTGGCCCAGCCCCCGCCCCGACAGCTGCGGCACCGCGGCGCCGCACGCGGCGACCAGTGGTGCGAGCGGGAGCGTGATCTTGTCGCCCACACCACCCGTCGAGTGCTTGTCCACGGTGGGGCGGCCGAGGTGAGTGAAGTCGAGGCGGTGACCGGACGAGATCATCGCCGTGGTCCAGCGACTCACCTCCTCGCGCGTCATCCCGCGGAAGAAGATCGCCATCGCCAGAGCCGACATCTGCTCGTCGGCCACGACACCTCGGGTGAATGCCTCCACCACCCAGTCGATCTCTGCACCGGACAGTTCTCGGCCGTCGCGTTTGGCGGCGATGATCGACGACGCGTCATGCATGGGTGATTCTCCCCTTCTCCTCCGGACCGAAAGCGTCCGGCAGCAGCTGTTCCAATGGGCGCACGCCGGCCCGGTGGTCGACGAGCAGTCCGGGGCCGCCGTGCTCGAAGAGAATCTGCCGGCAGCGTCCGCACGGCATGAGTATGTCGCCACTCGCGTCACAGCAGGTGAAGGCGATTAATCGCCCGCCGCCGCCCGCAAACAAGTTACCGACCAGTACGCATTCGGCGCAGAGCCCCAAACCGTATGAGACATTTTCCACATTGCATCCGACGACGATTCGTCCATCGTCCACCAGCGCCGCCGATCCCACCGCGAACCCGGAGTAGGGCGCGTAGGCCCTCTCCATCACCTCATGCGCGTTGGCGCGCAACAGTTTCCAATCGATCTCGACCATGGTTACCCATCCAATCACGTGGGCTGAATGGATGCAGAGAATCGCCCAGGACGGCCCGATCCGTATTGGAGAGGCAAACCTAAGTTCATTTGCAGGGGCGGTACGAACCCCGACTCGAATTAGTTCCCGCGTTTCTGTTGGGTTTAGAGTTCAGAGAAGTCGGTTCAGGATCACGTCGGGTCCCCAGTTGTGGTATGTCCGCAACGCTGCGCAGACTCGACACGTCCACCAATGACGTTGGAGGCACAGCACTCGATGAGTACTACGACTGAAGCCGCTCCGGCCAAGGAGCGCACACGGTCGCTTTACCGGGGCGACCCCGGAATGTGGTCCTGGGTTTTGCACCGGATCACAGGCGTAATGACGTTCTTCTTCCTATTCGTGCACGTGCTGGACACCGCGCTCGTGCGGGTGAATCCCGACACGTACGACAGTGTCATCGAGACCTACAAGAACCCGATCGTCGGGCTCATGGAGCTCGCTCTCGTCGCCGCGGTGCTGTACCACGCACTGAACGGTGTCCGGGTGATGCTGGTGGACTTCTGGTCCAAGGGACCGCAGTACCAGCGCCTGATGCTCTGGGTAATCCTCGCGATCTGGTTCCTGGTGATGATCCCGGGCGCAGGCCGCATCTTCTACAACATGTTTGCGGGGCACTGACATGACGACAGAAGCCAAGAGTCTCGGCAAGACCTACGACCGTCCCGCCAGCCTGGACAACCCGCGCTCTCCGCGCCGGACCTCGAAGAACAACTTCGAGCTGTACGCCTGGCTGTTCATGCGGTTCTCCGGTCTCGCACTGATCTTCCTCGTGCTCGGCCACCTCTTCATCATGCTGATGCTCGACGACGGTGTGCACCGCATCAACTTCGCGTTCGTCGCAGGCCGCTGGTCCAGCCCGTTCTGGCAGTTCTGGGACCTCACCATGCTGTGGCTTGCCCAGCTGCACGGCGGAAACGGACTCCGCACGGTCATCGCGGACTACTCCCGCAAGGACTCCACGCGCTTCTGGCTGACCACGATCCTCGTTCTCTCGATGATCCTGATCATGGGCCTCGGCACGTACGTCATCTTCACCTTCGACCCCAATATCTCGGCGAGCTAGGGGAGCACAGACTTCATGCAGGAACACCGTTATGACGTGGTCATCGTCGGTGCCGGCGGCGCCGGCATGCGCGCAGCGATCGAGGCCGGTCCCCGCGCCCGCACCGCGGTACTGACCAAGCTCTACCCCACCCGCAGCCACACCGGCGCGGCCCAGGGCGGCATGTGCGCCGCGCTGGCGAACGTGGAGGAAGACAACTGGGAGTGGCACACCTTCGACACGGTCAAGGGCGGCGACTACCTCGCCGACCAGGACGCCGTCGAGATCATGGCCAAGGAGGCCATCGACGCGGTGCTCGACCTCGAGAAGATGGGTCTGCCGTTCAACCGCACGCCCGAGGGCAAGATCGACCAGCGTCGTTTCGGTGGTCACACCCGCGATCACGGTAAGGCCCCCGTGCGCCGCGCATGTTATGCCGCGGACCGCACCGGTCACATGATCCTGCAGACGCTCTACCAGAACTGCGTCAAGCACGACGTCGAGTTCTTCAACGAGTTCTACGCCCTCGACATCGCGATCACCGAGACGGAGAACGGCCCGGTCGCCACCGGCGTCATCGCCTACGAGCTGGCCACCGGCGAGATCCACGTCTTCCACGCGAAGTCCATCGTGTTCGCCACCGGCGGCTCGGGACGCATGTACAAGACGACGTCCAACGCGCACACCCTCACCGGTGACGGCATGGGCATCATCTTCCGCAAGGGCCTCCCGCTGGAGGACATGGAGTTCCACCAGTTCCATCCGACAGGCCTGGCCGGGCTCGGCATCCTCATCTCCGAGGCCGTGCGCGGTGAGGGCGGCATCCTCCGCAACGCCGACGGCGAGCGGTTCATGGAGCGCTACGCCCCCACCATCAAGGACCTCGCACCCCGTGACATCGTCGCGCGGTCGATGGTTCTCGAGGTCCTCGAGGGACGCGGCGCGGGACCGAACAAGGATTACGTCTACATCGACGTGACCCACATCCCCGAGGAAGTCCTCGACGAGAAGCTCCCCGACATCATGGAGTTCTCCCGCACGTATCTCGGTGTGGATCCGGTCAAGGAACCCGTGCCGGTGTACCCCACCTGCCACTACGTCATGGGCGGCATCCCCACCAGGATCAACGGTGAGGTCCTCCGCAACAACGACGAGATCGTCCAGGGCCTGTACGCCGCGGGCGAGTGCGCCTGCGTGTCCGTCCACGGCGCGAACCGTCTCGGCACCAACTCGCTGCTCGACATCAACGTCTTCGGACGCCGCGCCGGCATCGCCGCCGCCGAGCACGCCAACAACAGCGAGTTCGTCGCCCTGCCGGAGACGCCCGAGAAGATGGTCGACGAGTGGATGGCCACCATCCTGTCGGACCACGGTCACGAGCGGGTCGCGGACATCCGCACCGAGCTGCAGCAGTCGATGGACAACAACGCCTCCGTGTTCCGCACGGAAGAGCGCCTCACCCAGGCACTCAAGGACGTGCGTGCACTGAAGGAGCGCTACAACCACATCACGGTGCAGGACAAGGGCAAGCGCTACAACAGCGACCTGCTCGAGGCCATCGAGCTCGGCTTCCTCCTCGAAATGGCGGAGGTCACCGTCGTCGGCGCGCTGAACCGCAAGGAATCGCGCGGCGGCCACGCCCGCGAGGACTTCCCGGACCGCAACGACGCCGAGTACATGAAGCACACGATGGCATACAAGGAGGGCGACGGCCTGCTCTCCGACATCCGTCTCGACTACAAGCCGGTAGTCCAGACCCGCTACGAGCCGATGGAGCGTAAGTACTGATGAGCGCACCTGCAGTCGACAAGAGCGAGAACAAGTCGGATCTCCCTCCCGTTCCCGAGGGCGCCGTCATGGTCACCCTCAAGATCGCGCGGATGAACCCGGAATCCGGCGAGGGTCAGCACTGGGACAGCTTCCAGGTTCCGGCGCTGCCGACGGACCGCATGCTGAACCTGCTTCTGTACGTGAAGGGCTACCTCGACGGCACGCTGACGTTCCGCCGCAGCTGCGCCCACGGCGTGTGCGGTTCGGACGCGATGCGGATCAACGGCGTCAACCGTCTGGCCTGCAAGCTCCTCATGAAGGACATGCTGCCCAAGGACGGCAAGCCGGTGACGATCACCGTCGAGCCCATCAAGGGCCTGCCGGTGGAGAAGGACCTCGTCGTCGACATGGAGCCGTTCTTCGACGCGTTCCGCGCCGTGAAGCCGTTCCTCATCACCACCGGCAACGAGCCCACCCGTGAGCGCATCCAGTCGCAGCACGACCGGGCCCGTTTCGACGACACCACCAAGTGCATCCTGTGTGCCTGCTGCACCACGTCGTGCCCGGTGTACTGGAGCGACGGCAGCTACTTCGGTCCCGCCGCCATCGTCAACGCGCACCGCTTCATCTTCGACAGCCGTGACGAGGGTGCGTCGGAGCGTCTCGACATCCTCAACGACAAGGACGGCGTCTGGCGGTGCCGGACCACGTTCAACTGCACCGACGCGTGCCCCCGCGGCATCCAGGTGACGAAGGCGATCCAGGAAGTCAAGCGCGCGCTGCTCTTCGCACGCTGACCCGAGGTCTTCTCAGCACGTTCCAGGGCGCCCCCGGCCACTTCGGCCGGGGGCGCCCTGCGTCGTGTCCAAGCTCACTGTCCGAGCCGTCCCACGGTGAGATCCCCGCGCTAGTGTCGAGAACGGATGCTCCCGACGAACAGCGAGGTTCACACATGACGCAGTCGCCCACTCCCGCAGTGGTCACGGTCACCGGAGCGGCAGGAAGTATCGGTTACGCGGCGCTGTTCCGGATCGCCGCGGGCGCGATGCTCGGCCCCGACACTCCGATTCGACTGCGGCTCTTGGAAATTCCGTCCGCCGTGTCCGCGGCCGAAGGCACCGCGATGGAGCTCGACGACAGCGCCTTCCCTCTCCTTCGCGACGTCGAGGTGCACGACGACCCGAAGCGGGGTTTCGACGGCACCGACGTGGCCCTGCTCATCGGATCGCGTCCCCGGTCCAAGGGGATGGAGCGCGGCGACCTGCTGGCCGCGAACGGGCAGATCTTCACCGTGCAGGGTCGCGCGATCAATCAGGTTGCCGCGGAAGGCGTCCGGGTGCTGGTCGTGGGCAACCCGGCCAACACCAACGCGCTCGTCGCCGCGAACAACGCCCCCGACGTACCCGCGGAGCGGTTCACGGCGCTGACCCGGCTCGACCACAACCGCGCGATCGCCCAGCTCGCACGGCACTCCGGCGCCGCGGTGAAGGACATCAGCCGCGTCACGATCTGGGGCAACCACTCCGGCACCCAGTACCCCGACATCTTCCACGCGCGGGTCGGGGACCGGTCCGGCGCCGAGTTCGCCGCGGACCGCGAATGGCTCACCGGCGACTTCATTCCCACCGTCGCGAACCGGGGCAGCGCGATCATCGAGGCCCGCGGCGCATCGTCCGCGGCCTCCGCCGCCAACGCCGCGATCGACCACGTGCACGACTGGGTGCTCGGCACCCCGGACGGCGACTGGACGTCCGTGGCGCTGCCCTCCACCGGCGCCTACGGGGTGCCGGACGGGCTCGTCAGCTCGTTCCCGGTCCGGTCGGTCGACGGGGCCTGGCAGGTCGTGGAGGGGCTGGAGATCGACGACTTCTCGCGGAAACGGATCGACGCGTCGGTGGCCGAACTCGAATCCGAACGCGACGCCGTCCGGGGCATGGGTTTCCTCTGATCCGGCGTCACTCTTCCGGAACGGTCGCAACGACGTCACGAAAGCGTGTCGACACGTGTCCGTTTTCGGAAGTCGACCGGTCGTCGCATACGCTGCCTCTTCGATGATGTGGCGTCGAGTGTGTACCGCGGTCGTGTCCGGAACCCTGCTGGCCGGACTCTCGGTGAGCGCTGCCGGGGCGATCCCGCCCCCGGTCCCCTCCTCCCCCATCTCGGCGCCGTTCACCATCCCGAACACCGACGACTGCCCGCACCGGTCGGCCCCGGCCCCCGCGATCGACCTGTCCGAGGTGCCGCAGCCCGGCGATCCGGCACCGACCGCCGTGTCCGTGCCCGACCAGCCGGTGGGCGGGCCGAAGCTCGCCGAATGCGGGGTGACGCTCCCCGACGGCGCCCCCGCGCTGCCCGCCGACATCGTGGCGTCCGGCTGGGTGCTGGCCGACATCGACAGCGGCGACGTGCTCGCGGCGAAGGACCCGCACGGCCGGTACCGCCCGGCCAGCACCATCAAGATGCTGCTCGCGCTCGTGGCGCTGGGCGAACTGGACCTCGACAAGACCGTGACCGCCACCGCCGAGGACGCCGCGGTGGAGGGCAGCGCGGTCGGGATCGGCAAGAACGGTCAGTACACGAACCGGCAGCTGATGCAGGGCCTCGTCATGGCGTCGGGGAACGACGCCGCCCACCTCCTCGCCCGGCAACTCGGCGGCGACGCCGCGACGGTCGAGAAGATGAACCGTCTCGCCGACACCCTCGGCGCTCACGACACGAGGACCGCGACCCCGTCCGGACTCGACGGTCCCGGCATGAGCAGTTCGCCGTACGACCTCGCGCTGATCTTCCACAACGCGATGAAGAACCCGACGTTCGCGGAGCTGATCTCCACGGAAACCGTTCAGTTCCCGGGCTTCCCGAAGGATCCCGCGATCCCGGAAGACCAGGACCGGCCGCCGTTCGCGCTCGCCAACGACAATCAACTGCTCTACAACTACCCGGGCGCGCTGGGCGGCAAGACCGGATTCACCGACGATGCGCGCCACACGTACGTCGGCGGCGCCGACCACGACGGCCGCCGCCTGATGGTGACGCTGATGGGAGCCGAGGCGCAGCCGATCCGCCCGTGGGAACAGGCAGCGCGACTGCTGGACTACGGTTTCGCCCTCGACCGCGACGCCCGGGTGGGTTCGCTGGAGGACCTGTACCCGGCCGAGGACGGCTCGTCCGCGGTGCTCGCCGCACCGCCGCAACAGGATTCGGCCGCTGCCACGAGTTCCGTCGTCGCCTCGGGTTCCGACCATCCCGACAACACGCTGGCCCTGCGGGCGGGTGTGGGGATCGTCGGGGCGGCCGTCGTCCTCGTGCTGGTGCTCTGCGCACGCCGGCTGTCCCGCAGGCGCTGACGCTCCCGGATCAGCGCTTGTTGCGGGTGAACAGTCCGGACAACCCGAGCGCGGCGAGGGCCCCCACACCGACCAGGGCGAGTCCCCCACGCACACCCGGACCCTCGTGGACCTCGATCCGCGGCGTGATGACGGCCGGATCCGGCGGCGGCACGAACGCGAGCGCCATGCTGGCCCTGGTGGTCGCGGCCCACGCCGTCGAGAAGAGCAGCATCCGGCAGGTCAGGTAGATGAACACGAGCAGACCGATGATCGGGCCGAACGCCACGCCTGCCGGACCCGCGGTGACCGCCGTGAGATAGATGGCGCCGACCTGCTTGAAGATCTCGAACACCACGGCCGCGAGCAGGGCCGCCTTGATCGCACTGCGGAACGTCACGGGCTCCCGGGGCAGTCGGGCGATCACCCAGGCGAACACCGCCCACGTCGCGACCAGCGAGAGCACGGTCGACAGTGCGCGCAGTCCGGCGTCGACGCCGGTCACCTCGTCGAGGTTGAGCACCTCGACGACCGTGCGGGCCACCGGACCACTGCTCAGCGCGGACGATCCGATCGAGACGATCATCGCCAGGCCCAGCCCGAGCAGAGCGCCCACGTCGCCGAGCTTGGTGCGCACGAATCCCTTCGTTTCGCGCTGGCTCTCCCACATCGCCGTGAGCGCGTCGCGCAGGTTCGCCATCCATCCCAGACCGGCGTAGGCGGCGCCGAGCAGACCGAGGACACCCACGCTGGCGCGGGACGCGATGGCCGAATCGATGATGGTGTTGAGCGTGTCACCGAGACTTCCGGGCACGTTCTTCGTGATGCCGTCCTGCAGTTCCTGCAGCAACTCCGGCTGCCCGGCGAGCACGAAACCGGCGATGGCGAACGCGACCATCAGGATCGGAATCAGTGCGAGCACACTGAAATACGTGATACCCGCCGCGTAGTAGTCACCCTTCTGATTCTGGTACCGCTGGGCGGCCCGCATCAGATGGTCGAACCAGGGGCGCGCTGCCCGCTGCTTGTCGAGAAAACTCGGTTCGTCAGCCACAGTGCTATCCCTTCGGTGTCAGGAACCCTACCTTCTCGTACACGGCCGCCAACGTCTGCGACGACACTTCACGGGCCCGGTGGGCACCGGCCGCGATGACACGATCGAGTTCCGCCTCGTCCGAGAGGTACCCCTCCACTTTCGCTTTCAACGGTGTCACGAATTCGGCGAGAACGTCGGCCGTATCGGTTTTCAGGTCGCCGTAGCCCTTGCCCTCGTACCCGGCGACCAACGTCTCCACGGGGGTGCCGGACAACGCCGACTGGATGGTGAGCAGGTTGCTCACACCGGGCTTGGCCTGCGGGTCGTACCGGATCTCCCGCTCGTTGTCGGTGACGGCGGACTTGATCTTCTTCGCCGACACCTTGGGGTCGTCGAGCAGGTTGATCAGGCCGGCCGGGCTCGGACCGGACTTGCTCATCTTCGACATCGGATCCTGCAGGTCGAAGATCTTGGCGGTGCCCTTGATGATCTGGGCCTCGGGAATGACGAACGCCTTCCCGAACCGGGTGTTGAACCGCTGAGCGAGGTCGCGGGCCAGTTCGAGGTGCTGACGCTGGTCCTCGCCGACGGGGACCCGCTGTGGGCGGTACAGCAGGATGTCGGCGGCCATCAGCACCGGATACGTGAACAGCCCGACGCTGGCGTTCTCACTGCCCTGCTTCGACGACTTGTCCTTGAACTGCGTCATGCGACTGGCCTCACCGAAACCGGTGATGCAGTTGAGAACCCACGCCAGCTGCGCGTGCTCGGGGACCTGGCTCTGGACGAACAGCGTGGCGCGGTCGGGGTCGATGCCCAGCGCCAGCAACTGTGCCGCCGCGATCTTCGTGCGGCGGCGGAGTTCCTTCGGGTCCTGCGCCACCGTGATCGCGTGCAGGTCGGGGATGAAGTAGAACGCGTCGAAGTCGTCCTGCAGAGGCACCCACTGCTGCAGAGCACCCAGGAAATTGCCGAGGTGGAACGAGTCGGCGGTGGGCTGGATGCCGGAGAGCACCCGCGGTTTCGCGGTGGGTTTCTGAGCTGCAGGGGTCGACATGAGTATTGATCTTTTCACGTGTGCCGTGACGACACGAATCAGATACCGCCCGTCAGCGGTACTGGACGGTGACCGGCGCGTGATCGGACCACCGCTGGTCGTAGGTTTCGGCGCGCTCGACGACGGCCTGCTTGGCGCGCTCCGCCAGTTCGCGGGTGGCGATCTGGTAGTCGATGCGCCAGCCGGAGTCGTTGTCGAACGCCTTCCCGCGGTACGACCACCACGAGTACGGTCCGGCGACGTCCGGTTCGAGCAGGCGCACGACGTCGGACCAGTGCGCGTCCTCGGCGAACAGCGCGGACATCCATTCCCGCTCGTGGGGCAGGAACCCGGAGCTCTTCTTGTTCGTCTTCCAGTTCTTCAGGTCGAGTTCGGTGTGGGCGATGTTCCAGTCGCCGCAGACCACGACGTGCCTGCCTGCCGCGACGGCGGCCTCGGCGGTGGCGGTGAGGTACCGGGCGAAGGAGTCCATGAACCGCTCCTTCTCCTCCTGCCGGGCTGTCTGGGCCTCCCCCGAAGGCAGGTACAGACTCGCCACCGTGAGGTCGTCGAAGTCCGCCTCGATGTAGCGGCCCGCGGCCGCGAACTCCTCGTCACCGTGGCCGACGCGGACGGCGTCGGCCGGCTTCCGGGACAGGATCGCGACGCCGTTGCGCCCCTTCGACGACGGTTCCGCGGACGCCAGGTTCCATCCGCCCTCCAGGGCGGGCGCGAGGGTCTCCGCGAGCTGCTCGTCCGACGCCCGCGTCTCCTGCAGGCAGACGACGTCGGCCTCCGTGCGCTCCATCCACTCGGTGAGCCCCTTGCGGGCGGCCGCGCGGACTCCGTTGACATTGACGGTGGTGATGATGTGTGGCACGGCAAGCACCGTAGCGGACGCGTACGACAGCGCGGCTACCGAGACGAACGGGCGCTGCGGCGTTCCATCGCGACGGCCACGGTGAGGACCACGAGGCCCGCGACGGCGAGCAGCGCACCCACCGCGGCGGGTGCCGTGTAGCCGTAGCCGGCGGCGATGACGACGCCACCGATCCACGCCCCGAACGCGTTCGCGATGTTGAGGGCCGCGTGGTTGAGCGACGCGGCGAGGGTCTGGGCGTCGGCGGCGACGTCCATCAGCCGGGTCTGCAGGCCGGGAACCATCGACGCGCCCGCGGCGCCGACAAAGAACACCAGCAGCAGCGCCGTGTACGGGTTGTGCGAGGCCATCACGAAGATGCCGAGCACCACCCCGAGCGCCGTCATCGCGGCGAACAGACCGGGAATCAGCGCCCTGTCGGCGAGCGCCCCGCCGATCAGATTGCCCGCGACCATGCCCAGCCCGTAGATCATCAGGGCCAGCGGCACCAGCGACCGCGACAGCCCGGCGACGTCGGTGAGGGTCGTGCTGATGTAGGTGTAGACGGCGAACATGCCACCGAACCCGACCATGCCGATGATCAGCGTCATCCACACCTGCGCACGGCGCAGGGCACCGAGTTCGGTGAGCGGATTCGTCATCCGCATCGCGGCGAGCGCGGGAACCCAGGACCAGATCGCGCCCAGCGTCACGACACCGATCAGTGCGACGAGGGCGAA
Organism: Rhodococcus koreensis; assembly: GCF_900105905.1. GTDB lineage: Bacteria > Actinomycetota > Actinomycetes > Mycobacteriales > Mycobacteriaceae > Rhodococcus_F > Rhodococcus_F koreensis. Next base: position 1,795,880 of record NZ_FNSV01000005.1, read on the forward strand.
GGCGCTACGCCAGCCGAAGGCCTGGCCCAGCCACGAGGCGGCGGGAACACCGACGACGTTGGCCACCGACAGTCCCATCATGACGAGCGCGACCGCCCTGGCGCGCTGGCCGCGCTCGGCGAGGTGCGCCGCCACCAGGGCCGCGACGCCGAAGTAGGCGCCGTGCGGGAGGCCCGCGACGAACCGCGCGGCCATCAGCACCCCGTAGTTCGGTGCGAACACGGTGGCGGCGTTGCCGATCGTGAACGCCGCCATCAACGCGATCAGCAGCGTCTTGCGGGGCACCCGCGCGGTGAGCGCGGCGATGAGCGGCGCGCCCACGACCACGCCCAGGGCGTACGCCGAGATGACGTGCCCGGCCGTCGGCTCGGTGATCCCGAGGCTCGACGCCATCTCGGGAAGCAGTCCCATCGCCACGAACTCGGTGGTGCCGATCCCGAAGCCGCCGAGCGCGAGCGCGATCATGGCGAGCTTGCGGACGGACGGATGTTGCGCGATGACACCGAGGTGCTCGGGGCGGACCGGGGTGGAAGTGCTCACAGCAGGACTTTCGACTAGGCAGCAATACGACTACGCGGCGCACGGCGCCTCGTAGCGCAACGACCCACACCGGAATTCTCTTCCCCGGATTCCGCGTTTCGCGCCGCGAGCGGCCGTGAGATGACTCACCCGGCCCCGGAGACGCGAAACGGGACGACCCCGGCGAGGGGCGTCCCGTTTCGTACTGCTGCGGCGTCGGTGCCTACTGCTCGGCGATGGCCTTCTGGAGGTTGATGTCCAGTGCACCGAGGAATTCCTCGGTGGTCAGGTAGCCCTGGTCGCCGCCGACCAGCATCGCGAGGTCCTTGGTCATCTGGCCACCCTCGACGGTCTTGATGACCACGTCTTCGAGCTTCTGCGCGAAGCCGATGACGTCGGGGGTGCTGTCCAGCTTGCCGCGGTGCTCGAGTCCACGGGTCCACGCGAAGATCGACGCGATGGGGTTGGTGGACGTCGGCTTGCCCTGCTGGTGCTGACGGAAGTGACGCGTCACGGTGCCGTGTGCGGCCTCGGCCTCACACGTCTTTCCGTCCGGGGTCAGCAGCACGGAGGTCATGAGGCCGAGCGATCCGAAGCCCTGCGCGACGGTGTCGGACTGGACGTCGCCGTCGTAGTTCTTGCAGGCCCAGACGTAGCCGCCCTCCCACTTGAGCGCCGACGCGACCATGTCGTCGATGAGGCGGTGCTCGTAGGTGAGTCCTGCCGCGTCGAATTCCGGCTTGAACTCGGTCTCGTAGACGTGCTGGAAGATGTCCTTGAACGCGCCGTCGTACGCCTTGAGGATGGTGTTCTTGGTCGACAGGTACACCGGGTAATTCTGCTGCAGGCCGTAGTTGAGCGAGGCGCGCGCGAAGTCCTCGATGGACTTGGTGAAGTTGTACTGACCCTGGACGACGCCGCCGCCGTCGGGGAAGTTCACCAGTTCGTGCTCGATCGGCTCGCTGCCGTCCTCGGGCGTGTAGGTGATCATCACCTTGCCGGGGCCGGGGACCTTGAAGTCGGTGGCGCGGTACTGGTCGCCGAAGGCGTGACGGCCGATGATGATCGGCTTCGTCCAGCCCGGAACCAGTCGCGGGACGTTGGAGATGATGATCGGCGCGCGGAAGATCGTGCCACCGAGGATGTTGCGGATGGTGCCGTTGGGCGACCGCCACATCTTCTTGAGGCCGAACTCCTCGACGCGTGCCTCGTCCGGGGTGATCGTCGCGCACTTGACGCCGACGCCGTGCTTCTTGATGGCGTTGGCCGCGTCGACGGTGACCTGGTCGTCGGTCTCGTCCCGGTACTCGATACCGAGGTCGTAGTACTCCAGGTTCACATCCAGGTAGGGATGGATCAGCTTGTCTTTGATGAACTGCCAGATGATGCGTGTCATCTCGTCGCCGTCGAGTTCGACGACGGTGCCCTCAACCTTGATTTTGGACATGGGTGCTTCGCGTCCTCCTAGGAAGATTCCCTGGTTACACGGTTGCGGGCGCACTTCGTGAGTGGGTCCGCGAACGGTTCGCTTGTCAAACGTAGACGGTCGATGCGGCCGCTGGAGAGACCGCACTTAAACAAGACAAGCGTACTGCTATGCCCGGGGCGCGCAAGATGTGGGTGCGAAATCCCCCTCCCTACCAGCTGGTAACTTTTCGCTGCCAGCGGGCCTGATCGGTGCCGTTTCCGGTCGCTTCGCCGCAGCCGCTAAGATTCAACAGAGGTCATGAGTGCCAGCAACGAGCCCCGGCTAGCTGGCCGGCAACCCTCCGCCGCGGTGGGGTGCCCCGGGTGATGACCTGGTTCCCTGATTCATACAACAGTCGGGTGACAAGCGCGGGTCCGACATCGGAGGTTCATGATGCGTTGTTGTTGTCGTAGATAGACCCCAGACAGCCCTGTGCGCGAACGAACCAGTTCCTCGTCCGCGCCTCGTCAGACCACTGGAGTAGACAGCACATGACCGAGAACTGGTCGTTCGAGACCAAGCAGATCCACGCCGGGCAGACGTCCGACGCGACCACCAAGGCGCGGGCGCTGCCGATCTACCAGACCACCTCGTACACGTTCGACAGCACCGATCACGCTGCCGCGCTGTTCGGTCTGGCCGAGCCCGGCAACATCTACACCCGCATCATGAACCCCACCCAGGACGCCGTCGAGCAGCGCATCGCCGCCCTCGAAGGCGGCGTCGCCGCCCTCATGCTGTCGTCCGGGCAGGCCGCCGAGACGTTCGCGATCCTGAACCTCGCCGAGGCGGGCGACCACATCGTCTCCAGCCCGCGCCTGTACGGCGGCACCTACAACCTCTTCCACTACACGCTGCCCAAGCTCGGCATCGAGGTCTCGTTCGTCGAAGACCCCGACGACCTCGAGCAGTGGAAGAACGCGATCCGGGACAACACGAGGGCGTTCTACGGCGAGACCATCTCCAATCCCCGCAACGACGTGCTCGACCTGCCCGGCATCTCCGGCGTCGCACACCAGCACGGACTCCCGCTGATCGTCGACAACACCGTGGCCACCCCCTACCTGATCCGCCCGCTCGAGCACGGCGCGGACATCGTGGTGCACTCGGCCACCAAGTACCTCGGCGGTCACGGCACGGCCATCGCGGGCGTCATCGTCGACGGCGGCACGTTCGACTGGACCCAGGGCCGGCACAGCAGCTTCACCACCCCGGACCCGAGTTACCACGGCGTCGTCTACTCCGAACTCGGACCGCCCGCGTTCGCCCTCAAAGCCCGCGTGCAGTTGCTCCGCGACCTCGGTTCCGCGATCTCCCCGTTCAACGCGTTCCTCATCGCGCAGGGCCTCGAGACGCTGAGCCTGCGGATGGAACGGCACGTGTCCAATGCGACCGCCGTCGCCCAGTACCTGGAGGCACGGCCGGAGATCGTGTCCGTCGGATACGCCGGGCTCCCGTCGTCACCGTGGTACGACCGGGCGAAGCAGATCGCGCCGAGGGGTGCGGGTGCCATCGTGACGTTCGAACTCGCCGGCGGCATCGACGCGGGCAAGAAGTTCGTCAACGCACTCACCCTCCACAGCCACGTCGCGAACATCGGTGACGTCCGCTCGCTGGTGATCCACCCGGCGTCCACCACACACTCCCAGCTGACCCCGGAGGAGCAGGCCGCCAGCGGCGTCACCCCCGGACTGGTCCGCCTGGCGGTCGGCATCGAAGGGATCGACGACATCATCGCCGATATCGAGTCCGGAATTACGGCGGCGGCATCTTGACCGTGAGCGCAGTGCAGAACCTCCCCGTGGCCGACGGACGTCTCGGCACCGTCGACATCGGATCGCTCGAACTCGAGAACGGCGCGGTGATCCCGTCCGTGACTCTCGCCGTGCAGCGGTGGGGCGAACTGTCCCCGAACCGTGACAACGTGGTGCTCGTCGAGCACGCCCTCACCGGCGACTCCCACGTCACCGGCCCCGTCACCGACGAGCACCCCTCCCCCGGATGGTGGAGCGGAATGGTCGGTCCGGGTGCGCCGATCGACACCGACGAGTGGTGCGTCGTCGCGACCAACGTCCTCGGTGGCTGCCGCGGCACCACCGGTCCCGGTTCGGTCGCGGAGGACGGGCGCCCGTGGGGCAGCCGCTTCCCGGAGATCACCATCCGCGACCAGATCGCGGCCGAGAAGAAGTTCACCGACCTTCTGGGGATCGACAAGCTGGCGTCCGTGGTCGGTGGTTCGATGGGCGGCATGCGCGCGCTCGAGTGGGCCGTGACGTACCCGGACCAGGTTGCGTCGGCGCTCGTTCTCGCGGTCGGCGCCCGTGCGACCGCGGATCAGATCGGCACGCAGACCACGCAGATCGAGGCCATCACCAGCGACCCCGACTGGCTGGGCGGCGACTACCACGGCACCGGCCGGACCCCCCGGACCGGACTGCGCATCGCCCGCAGGATCGCGCACCTCACGTACCGCACCGAGAGCGAACTCGACTCTCGGTTCGCGAACTCGCCGCAGGACGGCGAGGACCCCTGGCGCGGCGGGCGGTACTCCGTCGAGAGCTACCTCCAGCACCAGGCCGACAAGCTGGTCGGCAGGTTCGACCCGGGCACGTACGTGCTGCTGTCCGAGGCCATGAACCGGCACGACGTGGGCCGCGGCCGCGGGGGTATCTCGGCGGCGCTGGGGGCGATCACCGCACCCGTCATCGTGGGCGGCGTCGACTCCGACCGCCTGTACCCGATCCGCCTGCAGGAGGATCTGGCCGAGGACATCCCCACCTGCGACGGCCTGCGGGTACTCAACTCGCGGGACGGCCACGACGGGTTCCTCACCGAGGCTGCCGCCGTCGCGAAACTGCTGTCCGAAACGATGCAACTGGCACGCGCCGGGCGCTGATCCCGCGCCGGGCGACGCCCGCTCGGACCGTCAGTCGGTTCCGAGCGGGTCGATCGACACGGCCAGCCAGACAATCGCGCCGCCGACGGCCACGAGTGCGCCCACGTCGAAGGCCTTGCTGCGCACCGCGAGCAGTCCGACGCGCTCCGACGGCATCGTCAACCGGAACGCTGCCGCGAGCAGGGTGGCGATACCGAACACGAACGCTCCCCGCCGCCACCGGTCCGCGAGCACGAACACCACGGCCACGACGATGACGACGAGGACTGCCAGCATCGGCAGGTTCTTCTTCGCGAACTGCCCCCAGTCGGCCATCTCAGCCGAGAGACGCTGCGACACGCTCAGCCCGCTCCACGACGTTGGTCAGCAGGAACGCGCGGGTCAGCGGTCCGACCCCGCCGGGGTTCGGGGACAGGAAACCGGCGACCTCGGCGACGTCCGCCGCCACGTCGCCGCGCAGCCCGTCCTCGGTGCGGCTCACGCCCACGTCGAGTACCGCGGCGCCGGGCTTGACCATGTCGGCCGTCACCAGCCCGGGAACACCCGCCGCCGCGATGACGATGTCGGCGCGCCGGACCTCCGCTCCGAGGTCCCGCGTGCGGGTGTGGCAGAGGGTGACGGTGGCGTTCTCGCTGCGCCGGGTGAACAGCAGGCCGATCGGGCGGCCCACGGTGACACCGCGACCGACGACGACGACGTGCGCCCCCTCGATCGGGACCTCGTAGCGGCGCAGCAGGTGCAGGATTCCGCGCGGCGTGCACGGCAGCGGCGCTTCCTTGCCCAGCACCAGGCGGCCGAGGTTGACCGGGTGCAGGCCGTCGGCGTCCTTGTCGGGGTCGATGCGCTCGAGCGCGGCGTTCTCGTCGAGCTGCTTCGGCACCGGGAGCTGCACGATGTACCCGGTGCAGTCGGGGTTGGCGTTGAGCTCGTCGATGGTGGCGTCGAGCTTCTCCTGCGTGATGTCCGCGGGCAGGTCGCGGCGGATCGAGGTGATCCCGACCTTCGCGCAGTCGTTGTGCTTGCCGCGCACGTAAGCGGCCGACCCCGGGTCGTCCCCCACCAGAACGGTGCCGAGACCGGGCGTGATGCCCTTGTCCTTCAGGGCGCTCACCCGCACCTTCAGGTCTTCGAAAATCTCGTCGCGGGTCGCCTTGCCATCGAGGATCGTTGCAGTCACGTGCCCCATTCTCTCAGGTTCGCCGAACCAGTGTCAGGCAGGTTCCACCACGAGCCCGTTGGCCGTCGCGTACGCGATGGCCTGGGTGAGTTCGATCTGCGCCTTGTCCAGTGAGGCCGCCGTCCACAGGTTCGCGTCGACGTGCGCCCCGCGCAGGTCCGCGCCGTCGAATTTCGCGCCGCCGGTGCGGGCCCCGAACAGGTCCGCCGAGCGCAGCACGGCCCGGCGGAGGTCCGTGCGGACGAGGTTGGCTTCCCGGAACCGGCAGTCCGTGAAATCGAGTCCGCGCAGGTCCGCGCCGCCCAACGACACGAGCGTGAAGTCGCACTCGTCGAAGACCATCGGGCGCAGCCGGCAGTTGTCGAACTCCGAACCGAGGAAGCTGCAATTGCGGAACTCGCTGTGCCACAGCGTCGTTCTGGTGAACGCGCACGAGCGGAACGCCGTCCCCACGTGGTGCGACTCGGCGAGGTCGGCGCCCGTGAAATCGCATTCGGTGAAGATCACCGACTCGGTGCGGAGTTCGCTCAGGTCGGCGTCACGGAAGTTGCATTTCGTGTAGTGCCGCCGCTGCCAGTTCTGCGCGGGGAGCCGTGCGTCGCCGTAGTCCTCACCCACCACCTCTTCGACCGGATCCATGCGTCCATCATGCCGCCTCACGGTGTGGCCCTAAGCTGTGCGGGTGTTCCGAGTGATGTTCCACCAACCCCGAATCCCACCCAACACCGGCAACGCCATCCGCATGGTGGCGGGCACCGGTTGCGAACTGCACCTCGTGGGACCACTCGGGTTCGACCTGTCCGAGCCGAAACTCAAACGGGCCGGGCTCGACTACCACGACCTGGCGTCGGTGACCGTGCACGAGAACCTGGAGGCGGCCTGGGCCGCGGTGGAACCGGCGCGGGTGTTCGCGTTCACCGCGCACGCCACCGTGTCGTACGCCGACATCGCCTACCGGCCAGGCGACGTCCTGCTGTTCGGTCCGGAGCCCACCGGACTGTCGGCGGAGGTGCTGGCCGATCCGCACGTGACGGAGCGGCTCCGCATCCCGATGCTGCCCGGCCGGCGGTCGCTGAACCTGTCCAACGCCGCGGCCCTCGTGACGTACGAGGCGTGGCGCCAGCACGGATTCAGCGGGGCTGCGCTGTAGCTCCGGCAGCCATGGCCCCGACGCCCGCGGCGGCGCCCGCGCCGAGGGCGATGTCGAGGAAGTCGCGGGCCGCGCCCTGCACCCCGCGCACCGGGTCCCAGACGGCCGACAACCGCCGCGGCAGCGTCAGCCCCTCCACCTGGACGGAGGCGAGCCTGCCGTCCGTCAGGTCGGCGGCGACCGCCAGCGAGGACAGCACCGCCGGAGCGTTGCCCGCCACGACGGCCGCCTTCACCGCCGTGCACGACGTCAGCTCCAGCAGCGGCGGGACGCACTGCGGGACCGCATTCTCGAGGGTTGTGCGTGTTCCGGACCCGGATTCCCGCTGGATCATCGGCGTCGCGGCGAGTTCGGACACCGGAATCGGCGACCGGCGCACCCATTCGTGCCCCGGCGGCACCACGACCACCAGGTGGTCGCGGCCGATCTCCCGCACCTGCAGTCCCGCCGGAATGTCCGGGCCCTCGACGAACCCGAGATCGGCCTCGCCCGACAGCACCCGGGCGGTCACCTCCGACGAGTTCAGCAGCCGGACGTTCGTGACCACATTCGGGTACTTGCGCCGCATCGCGACGGTCCACCCGGGAACCAGATACTCGGCGATCGTCATGCTGGCCGCGACCGTCAGGCCGGCCTGCCGTTCCCCTCGCAGCGCCGCGACTCCCGACGCCAGCTCCTCCGCCGTGGCGAGGATGTGACTCGCCCATTCGAGGATGAGCGCACCCTCCGACGTGGGCCGCACCCCGCTGGCGCCGCGGCTGAACACCTTGATGCCGAACTGGCGCTCGGCCGACCGCACCCGGGCGCTGACGGCCTGCTGGCTGAGCCCGTGCTCGCGCCCCGCCGCACCCATGCTTCCGAGCCGCTCGACGGACAACAGGACGTCGAGGGCACTGAGTTCGGGTACTCGGGGAGACAGCGGCACAACCCAAGGCTAGTCCCACAAACGTGATTTGTGGGCATTCAACGACAAGCCTTCTACCGGCCACGACGATGCGACGGCAAGCTCTGGGTATGACCCCGAATTGGTTCGCAGCAGTGATGGGCACCGGCATCCTCGCAGTCGTCGCCGCCGCATTTCCGGCCGGCGTTCCGGTGGTCCGGACGGCCTCCGAGGTCTTCTGGCTGATCGCCGTGACGCTGCTCGTGCTGCTCACGACCGCACTGGTTCGGCACTGGATCCGCCGCCGCGACGACGCACTCGCCGACGCGCGCAGCCACACGATGTTCCCGTTCTACGGCGCCGTGTCGATGGCAGTGCTGACCGTCGGCGCCGGCACCGGATCCGCGGGTCACGCACTTCTCGGCGACGTCGCCGTCCCCGCCTCGGCCACACTCTGGACGATCGGGACCGGCATCGGGCTCGTCACCTACGCCGTCATGGCCCGCAGGCTGACCCGGCCCCACCAGGTGACACCGGTGCCGTCCTGGCTCATGCCCGTAGTACCGCCCATGGTGTCGGCCGCCTCCGGATCCGCACTGGTCAAACACCTTCCCGAGGGCGCACCTCAGATCGCGATGCTGGTGGTCTGCTACTCGCTGTTCGCGCTGGCGCTGAGCGCCGCGGTGACCGTCGCCGTCGTCGTCGGCCGCCATCTGCTGAGCAACGGGCTCCCCGCCAACCCGCTCGTGCCGACGCTCTGGATTCCGCTCGGCGTGATCGGGCAGTCGGTGGCGGCGATCAATCTGCTCGGCGCGGCGTCCGGCCACGCCTGGCTCCACGCGGTGGGCGTCGTCTACGGGACCACCGTCGGCGCGCTCGGCGTCCTCGCCCTCGCGACCGTGGTCACCGTGACCGCCAGGGCCTTTCGCCGCGGGTTGACGTTCACCCCCAGCTGGTGGAGTTTCACGTTCCCCGTCGGAACCTGCGCGCTGGGAGCGAACTCCCTCGGCCTGGCGACGGACTCCGTCGTGATCGTCGGCGCAGGCGTGACCCTGTGGTGCGCGCTGGTCGTCATCTGGGGCACCGTCGCGGTCCACACACTGCGGCACGCCGCCGGGCGACTGGGTGAGCGCGGCGCCCGGGACGATTCCGCAGCCCACGCCTTCAGCTCGGCGCGCTGACCACGAACCGTGACTCGGGTGTCAGGCGCCCGACTCGACGGGGCGTCCGGACTGCATCCACGCGGACGTCCCGCCCGCCACCGACACGGCGTTGATCCCCCGCGCATTCAGGTACTCCGCCGCCTGCAGGCTCCGGCCGCCGACCGCGCAGATCACGTAGACGACGTCGGCCTCCGGGATCTCGTCCACGCGCGCGACGAACTCGCTGAGCGGAATCAGTGTCACTCCCGGAACCCGGGCCTGGGCGTATTCGTCGGCCTCGCGCACGTCGATGACGGGGGCACCCGACGCCAACGCGCCGTCCAGGGCATTCAGGTCGACTTCGATCATTGCGTCTTCGCCTCTTCTCGTTCCGGCGCCGGTCCCGACGGGGGTCCGGGCGGCCTGTTGTACATCCGGCGCAGACGGTACGCGCCGTACACGACCAGTGCGATGACGGCCACGAAACCGAACCAGGGAATCAGCGCCCCGACGACCACGGCGCCGGCCGCGATCGCCGACAGCAGGGCGTTCCAGCCCGCGACGACGCCTTCCCAGAAGTTGTCCGGACCGGGACTGGGCGGCTCGACATCGGTGGAGGTGACGTCGACCATGAGTGTGGCCAGTGCCACCTGGTCGCTCAGCGTCCGCTTCTGGGCGGTGAGGCTGTCCAGTTCGCCCTGCCGCTCCGACAACGCTTTCTCGGCCTCGATCAGATCCGCGGTGTTCGCGGCCGACGTGATGAGCCCCTGCAGACGGGTGACGGACGCCGTCAATGCGTTGATCCGGGCGTCGAGATCCTGCGACTGCATCGTCACGTCGCTCTTCGTGACGCTGACGCTGGTGACCTTGCCCAGTTCCCGCAGATCGTCCAACGTCCGGGTGAGCGAGTCGGCGGGCACCCGGATGGTCAGGGAACTGCTGGCGTCCTGGTCGTCGGAGCCCGGCTGTTCGGTGAGCTGGTCGACGCGCCCGCCCAGATCGTCGACCTTGTCCACGATCTGCCTGCCGACGGCCACCGGGTCGTCCGCGGTGAGCGCGACCTGACCGGTGATGATCTCCTGGCGGTCGGTGGGGGCCTGGTCTTTCGCGGGCGCCTGCACTGCCCCGCCGATTTCCATCTGGCTCGAGTCCCCGGGCGACGGGGCGGGTGTCTGCTGGGAGGAGTCGCTGTCGATCTCACCACACCCCGCGAGCGTCAGCGTAGCCACGACGATCGCCGACAACACGTATCTCCTCATGACCAGATGCTAGCGGTGCGGGGCTCATCGGAAGTCCCTGGATTTGGCGGACACCCGCAAATCCATCAGCTGCAACCGATCCGCCACCACCGTCACCGCGCCTTCGGCGTTCTGCACCTTGCCGCGGACCAGCAGTGCGGGTGCCGTGTTGGCGAGTTTGCGGTACTTCGCCCACAACCCCACCGAACAGACGACGTTGACCATGCCGGTCTCGTCCTCGAGGTTGATGAACGTGACCCCCGCCGCCGTCGCCGGGCGCTGCCGGTGCGTCACCGCCCCACCCACCAGAACCCGGTCGCCGTCGGGAACGTCGAGCAGGTGCGCCGCCGGGATCACCCCGAGCGCATCGAGTTGCGGGCGCAGGAACTCGGTGGGATACGTGTCCGGTGACACCCCGGTGGCCCACACGTCCGCCGCGGCCAGTTCGAGATCGCTCATCCCCGGCAGGGTCGGCGCGCGGGTGGACGCCCCGATCCCCGGCAGCCGGTCGCGACGCTCTCCCGCCGCGGCGCCCGCCGCCCACAGCGCCTCCCGCCGGGACAACCCGAAACTGTCGAGAGCACCTGCGGTGGCCAGTGATTCGGCCTGTGCCGTGCTCAGTTCCACCCGGCCGGTGAGGTCGAGGAAGGACGTGTACGGCCCGCCGTCGCCGCGGGACTCGACGATCCGCTCGGCCAGCGCGGTCCCGATGTGCCGCACCTCCCCGAGCCCGAGCCGCACCTCCGTCCCGCCCGCCTCGACGGTGGCGTGCGCGAGGCTCGCATTGACGTCCGCGCCGTGCACCCGCACCCCGTGCCTGCGGGCGTCGGCCACCAGCGACTGCGGCGAGTAGAACCCCATCGGCTGCGCCCGCAGCAGACCGGCGCAGAACGCCGCCGGGTGATGCAGCTTGAACCACGACGAATAGAACACCAGGGCCGCGAAACTCTGCGAATGACTTTCGGGGAAACCGAAATTCGCGAAAGCGTACAGCTTCTCGTAGATCCGGTCGGCGACGTCCTCGCCGATTCCGTGCAGGTCCCGCATGCCCTGGTAGAGCCGCCCCCTCAGCCGTTCCATCTTCTCGGGCGACCGCTTGGACCCCATGGCCCGGCGGAGCTGGTCGGCCTCGGCCGGGCTGAAACCCGCCACGTCGACCGCCATCTGCATCAGCTGTTCCTGGAACAGCGGCACACCCAGCGTCCGCTTCAGCGCCTTCTCCAGAGACGGGTGGTCGTAGGTCACCGGTTCGAGCTTGTTGCGGCGGCGGATGTACGGGTGCACCGATCCGCCCTGGATCGGGCCGGGGCGGATGAGCGCCACCTCCACCACCAGGTCGTAGAAGTTCCGCGGTTTCAGCCTCGGCAGGGTGGCCATCTGGGCCCGCGACTCCACCTGGAACACCCCCACCGAGTCTGCCCGCTGCAGCATCTCGTAGACGGCCTCCTCGGAGAGGTCCAGCTGCGCCAGATCGACCTCGATCCCCTTGTGCTCGGCCACGAGGTCGATCATGTAGTGCAGCGCGGAGAGCATGCCGAGGCCCAGCATGTCGAATTTCACCAGACCCACCGCAGCGCAATCGTCCTTGTCCCACTGCAGAACACTGCGGTTCGCCATGCGCGCCCACTCCACCGGGCACACGTCGGCGATCGGCCGGTCGCAGATCACCATGCCACCCGAGTGGATGCCGAGGTGCCGCGGAAACCCCTCGATCTGAGCGGCCAGTTCGAGGACGGCGGGCGGGATGTCGGTGCCGGCCTCCTTCCCGATCCCACCCCAGCGGCTGACCTGCTTGCTCCACGCGTCCTGCTGCCCCTGCGAGAAACCCAGCGCCCGGGCCATGTCCCGGACCGAGGACTTTCCGCGGTATGTGATGACGTTCGCCACCTGCGCCGCGTACTGGCGTCCATACTTGGTGTAGACGTGCTGGATGGCCTCCTCCCGGCGGTCGGATTCGATGTCGACGTCGATGTCCGGGGGGCCGTCGCGTTCGGGTGAGAGGAAACGTTCGAACAGCAGCTTGTTGCGGACGGGATCCACGTTGGTGATGCCGATGGCGTAGCAGACGGCGGAGTTGGCCGCCGAACCCCTTCCCTGGCAGAGGATGTCGTTGTTCTTGCAGAACGACACGATGTCGTGGACCACCAGGAAGTAACCCGGGAAGTTCAGCCCGGTGATGATGTCCAGTTCGTGCTCGATCTGCCGGTAGGCCTCCGGCCGGTCCGCAGGCGCGCCGTAGCGGCGACGGGCCCCGTCCATCGTGAGCCTGCGCAGCCAGCCGGCCTCGGTGTGTCCGTCGGGAACGTCGAACGGGGGCAGTTGCGGCGCGATGAGCCGCAGGTCGAACGCACACTCCAGGCCGAGCTCCGCCGCACCGCGGACGGCGTCCGGGTACGCGGCGAAGAGGTGCGCCATCTCCTCACCGGACCGCAGGTGCGCTCCCCCGGCGGGCGCCAGGTGCCCGGCCGCGTCGTCGAGACTCTGCCGGGCCCGGACGGCGGCCATCGCCATGGCCAGTCTCCTTCGCGGCGGTCCCGCGAAGTGTGCCGCCGTGGACGCGATCACCCGAAGTCCGTGCTGCTGTGCGAGTTCGGCGAGGCAGGCGTTGCGCTCAGCGTCCTCCGCGACGCCGTGATGGGTGAGCTCCACCGTGACCCGGTCGGCCCCGAATCGGTCGATCAGGTCCCGGAGCCGGACGGCCGCGGCGTCCGGGCCGCCACCGGCCAGCGCCTGACGCACATGCCCCTTCCGGCAGCCGGTCAGGATCTGCCAGTGCCCGCCGGCGGCATCGGCGAGGCCGCCGAGGTCGTAGCGCAGCCTGCCCTTCTCCCCTCCCGCGAGATGCGCCGCCGCGATCTCCCGGGAGAGCCGCCGGTACCCCTCCTGGCCTCGCGCCAGCACCAGCAGGTGCGCGTCGTCCAACGTCAGTTCGGACCCGAACACGGTGCGCATGTTCAGTTCCTTCGCCGCCTCGGCGAACCGGACCACACCGTAGAACCCGTCGTGGTCGGTGAGCGCGATGGCCTCGAGACCGAGCCGGACGGCCTCCTCCACCAGCTCTTCCGGCGGGGAGGCGCCGTCGAGGAAGCTGAACGCCGAGTGCGCGTGCAGTTCGGCGTACGGCACGGTGGAACCGGAACGCTCCTGACGGCCCGCCCGGTACTCCCCCCGTTTACGCGACCATGCGGGACTGTCGCCGCCGTCGCCCGGATACATCGACTCCGGGTCGACCCGCCCCGGCCTGCCCGACAGGACGCGTTCCATCTCGGACCACGTCGGCGGACCGTTTCCCCAACCCATCTGATTACACCTCTTCTACCCGCGCACGTGCGTGCCGAGATCACAGAAGATGCCGCTGGGGAAGGCGCATCATTCGAACGGGAGTTCGAACACTGTCAGTGTGCCATCACCCTCACGGGACGGTCAACGCAGGTCACGTCACGAGCGCGGCCAGACCTCTCAGACGGTCCTCGGCAGGCCTTCGCGGGCAGCTCACGCACTTGCCCGAGCCGGGGGTCTCGTAGATCAGGCAGCACGACGCCCGTTGCGTGAACCGGCGCGACAGCGTCCCGGCCCGGACGTCGACGAACCGCGGGTCCGGCAGCACGACACCGGCGCGGCGAAGTGCGTCCACCAGACCCCGGGCGAAGATGCTGCCGCGGGCGCGGTCGCCGCACGCCGTTCCCGCGTCGAGGGCCCGGTTGGCGATCGAATCCGTGGTGATCGCCCACATCGCGGCGTGCCGCACCCCCGACACCGCGGCGAGCGCATCGACGATCGGCGTCAGTGCCGCGGCCATCTCGGCCGCGAGTTCGGACAGCCCCTCGGTGACCGGCAGCCCCGACGACGCGGTGATGCCCCCGAGGTACCCGTCGTCGCGGAGGAATGCCACGGCGTCGCCGAGCCCCGGGTGGGCGGCGACACCCGTGACGAGCGCGGTCGCGATCGGGATCCCGGTCAGCGTCGAGCTGGCCGAGTACCACCACAGGGTGCCGTTGACCCGGGGACCGTCGCTGCCCCACCGCGCCTCCGTGTCCGCGACCCGGTCCGCGAGCCAGCCGGGATCGGTCAGGCGCACGGCCGGGAACGAGGCTGCGCCGGGGTGTGCGATCTGGTCGGCGATCATCGGGACGCGGCGTGCGGTCAGCTCGTACGCGCGCCGCAGTTGCTCATCCATCGGCCAGCCCCAGGATCTCCATCGTCAGCCGCGGACTCGACCGCACGACGGCGCGGATGCCGAACACCCCGCCGAGCACGGTGTCGTCCAGGACGTCGGCGGGCGGACCGGTGCTGATCACCCGTCCATCGTGCAGCACGGCCAGGGTGTCGCAGTACTCCACGGCCAGCCGGAGGTCGTGCATGGTCACGACGATCGCGAGACCGTCGCGCGCGCGGTCGCGCAGCAGGTTCATCACCGTCAGCTGATGTCGCAGGTCGAGGTGGTTGGTGGGTTCGTCGAGCAGCAGGACCCGCGGCTGCTGCGCGAGAGCCCGGGCGATCGACACCCGCTGGCGTTCCCCACCGGACAGCGCCTGCACGTCGCGGCCGGCGAGTTCGGCCAGCCCCACCTGCCATATACACGTCTCCACGATTTCGCCGTCGACCCCGTTCGCCCGTTCGAACCAGCCCCGGTGCGGGACGCGTCCGAGCGACACGGATTCGCGCACGGTCAGTCCCGCGGACACCCGCGGTTCCTGGGTGCTCGCGCCGATCGTGCGGGCGAGTTCTCGTCTGCCCAGATCGGCGCTGTCCGTTCCGTCGACGACGACGGCGCCCGCGGTCGGGGTGAGCGCGCGGTAGCAGCAGCGCAGCGCCGTGGTCTTCCCGGAACCGTTGGGCCCGACCAGCGCCAGCACCTCACCGGGACGGACGGCGAGGTCGACGCCGTGCAGCACTTCCCGCGATCCGAGTTCGGCGCGGACCCGGTGCAGGCTCAGCGCGGTCACTCGGCCCTCCCGTACTGCCGGTACAGCATCCACACGAAGATCGGTGCTCCCACCAGGGCGGTGACGACGCCCACCGGGACCTCGATGCTCCGCGCGACCGACCTCGCGGCCGTGTCCGCCGCGACCATCGCGATCGCGCCGAGGAACGCGGCGACGGGCAGCAGCCTGACCGCGCGGGCACCCACGACGTACCCGGCCAGGTGCGGCACGAGCAGGCCGATGAAGCCGATGCCGCCGGCGACGGACACGGCCGCCCCTGCCAGCATCGACACCCCGAGCAACTGCACGACGCGGAAGCGCCGCACGTTCATCCCCAGGGCGGCGGCGCCGTCGTCTCCCGCCTGCAGCAGGTCGACACGGCTCGCGCTCAGCATCATCGCCGCCCCCACCGTCGCGAGTGCGAGAGCCGGGAAAATCACCGTCGACCAGCGTGAGTCGCCGAAACCGCCCGCCAGCCAGTGCATCACCGAACTCAGTTGGTGCTCGTCGGCGACGACCAGGATCGAGAAGGTGATGAGGGCGGAGAACACCTGCGCCGACGCGACACCGACGAGGATGACCGCGGTCGGCTGCGGATACCGGCCGCCGATCGCCAGTGACAGGAACAGCGGCACCATGGCGCCCAGGAACGCCGCGGCGGGAATCGTGAACACGCCGAGCGCTCCCACTCCGAGCCCGAGCACCGTCACCACCACCACGCCGAAACCCGCACCCGAGGACACGCCGAGCAGATACGGATCGGCCAGCGGATTACGTGTCACCGCCTGCGCCACGGCTCCTGCCAGGGCGAGCGCCGCCCCGACGACCGCGGCGGTCAGCGCCCGCGGCAACCGGGAGTCCAGCACGATCGATTCCCGGGCCTGCGACCACCAGGGCTCGAACGCACCCGGGGCCACCCGGTGCGCGACGATCGCCCAGACGTCGCCGACCGGGATGCGCACCGAACCGAACGACACCGCGAGGCCGAGGACGAACAGGGTCGTCAGGGCGAGCAGCATCATCAGGCCCGCGTAACCGAGGCGGGCGCGGACCGGGTGCGACACAGGCGCCGGGGGCGCCGCACGTTCGGCGGTCGTGGTCATCGCGCGCCGACGGCGTCCGGATGCAGCGCCCGCGCGATCGTCTCCACCGACCGCACCAGGCGCGGGCTCTCGAAGAAGTCGTCGAGCGGCACCACCACGAAACGGCCGGCTTTCACGGCGGGCGTCGTCGACATGATCGGGTGCGACTTCAGGAAGTCGATCTTCGCCTGCGCGCTCGTCGTGCCGTAGTCGAGGACGACGATCGCCTCCGGGGCGCGTTCACCGATGATCTCCCACGTGGACTTCGAATACGGCTTCTCCCCCTCCGCGAAGAGGTTGGCCGCACCCGCGTGGTCCGCGATGAGATGGCCGACACCCACACCGCCGATCGTCAGCGGAACGTCCTCGCCGGAATCGTAGAAGAACGTCGGAACCGGGGCGGTGCCTGCGATCTCGTCCCGCACGGCCTGCAACCCGGACGTCACCCGGTCGCTGACGGCGACTGCCTCGTCCGGGACGCCGAGGATCTCACCGAGCTGCGTGTAGTCGCTGCGCAGCAGTCCGATGTCGGGGAAGCCCTGCCCGCAGTACTCGGAGAACAGGAAGGTGGGGATGCCCTGTTCGCCGAGGGATTCGCGCGATCGTCCCTCCTTCTCGTCGAACGCGCTGCGCATGCCGCCGACCACCAGGTCGGGGTCGAGGTCGAGGATCTGTTCCCGGGTCGGGTATTCCTTCGCGAGTTTCGGGATCTTCGCGAAGGCATCCGCGAACTCCGGCAGCGGGGTCGCGTCGCCGTACCCCGTGCCGACGATGCGATCACCGGCCCCCATCTCGATCAGCACCTCGGTGACGTGATCGTTCATGCTGACGATGCGCTGCGGCGGCGCGTCGAACGTCTCCGTTCGCGCGCAGTTGGTGACGGACACCGGCTCGGCGAAGGATTCGGCGGAAGCGGTCTGCCCCACGGACTCCCCGCGCGAACATCCGGCGACCACCAGCGCGGCCACGGCGAGCGTGACCAGAGCGGAACTTCGGAACAACTGACAGTGCATGTAAACCTCATTGCGGCTCAGAGCCACGAATGAGAAGCCGGCAGACGCCCACGTGCAGGCGCGCCTGCGGGACTCCGCTTCGTAGACCACGACGAAAAGGATGTCGCACACCACACGCCGGGTAATCGGGCTCGCCACCGAAATGCTCTGGTGGCCTACCGTTGCGGGTCAGCGCCGGATTCGGACCGGCTTCCCCCGTGCGTGTGACTGCAAGTGCACTGCCGAGTATGCACGATTTGCCGGGACCAGCGTCACACCCCCACCGGCAATCCCTCGATCCGCACTACAGTCGGCAGTCGCAGCCGACCGCCCCCGATCACCCGGAGTTGACGCATGACACGTTGGGCCTCGACCGTTGTTTCACGCAAATGGTGGGTCCTGACCCTCGCCGTGTTCGCCGTTGTGGTGAGCGGCGTGTGGGGCACCGGTGTGTTCGCGAAGCTCAGCTCCGGCGGATTCATCGACCCCGGTAGCGAATCCGCCGAGGTGGCGCGAATCGTCGAGGACAATCTGGGTCCGCAAACGCCGGACATCATCGCCATCTACACCGCACCCGACGGGAAGACCCTCGACGACATCGGCCCCCAGATCACCGCGAGTCTCGACCGGTTCGCCGCCGAGGTGCCGACGTATTCGGTGACGTCGTACTGGACGGCGGACGCGACGAGGAAGCACCTGATGGTGTCGGAGGACGGCACCAAGGCGTCGGCCGCGATCACCGTCGACCCGGATGCCGGGATCACCGCCGCCACGTTCAACGATCTGCTGCCGAAGCTCGAGGTGGAGGGCGTCGACACCGAGTTCGCGGGCAACTCGGTGGTGGGTGTGGCGTTCAACAACCGGCTGCAGCAGGACCTGGTGCTGGCCGAGGCGATCGCGCTGCCGATCACTCTCGTGTTGCTGGTCTTCATCTTCGGCGGACTGGTCGCCGCCGCCGTTCCGGTGTTCGTCGGGCTGCTCTCGATCTTCAGCGCCCTCGCGACGCTGCGCCTGCTGACCCTGTTCACCGATGTCAGTTCGTTCGCGATCAATGTGGCGTCCCTGCTCGGCCTGGGGCTCGCGATCGACTACGGCCTGTTCATCGTCGGCCGTTTCCGCGAGGAACTGGAGTCCGGCGCCGACGTGGCCGAGGCGACCCGGCGCACCGTCCTGACCGCGGGTCGCACCGTGCTGTTCTCCGGTCTGCTTCTGGTGTGCGCGTTCTCGGGGATGCTGGTGTTTCCGCAGGACGTGATCAAGTCGCTCGGGTTCGGTGCGATGGCCGCGGTCGCGAGTGCGGCGCTGCTGTCCCTCACCGCGGTGCCCGCGCTGCTCGCGATCCTCGGTCACCGCATCAACGCGCTGAGCTGGCGCAAGGACGCGGCGCAGCGCGGTGAGGTGCGCGCCCGCAAGTTCTGGGGCTCCGTCGTCACCTGGGTGATGCGTCGGCCGGTCGCCATCGCGGTCGGAATCGTCGCGGGTCTGATGGTCCTGGCCGCGCCGCTGCTCACTGCGTCACTCGGCGAGGTCACGTATACGGCGCTGCCCGAGAACGATCCCGCCCGTATCGCCACCGACACCCTCACCACCGAATTTCCCACCACCGGGAACGGCGCCACCCTGATCCTCCGCGGCACCGACGGCACCGCACCGACCGCCGCCGACGGGGCCGCGGTGGCCCAGGCCGCCGGCCAGGTGCCGGGCATCGGCGCCGCCACCGTCGTCGCGTCCAACGGCGAACTGGTGGCGGTGCAGGCCGTCTACTCCGAGGGAGTGACCACCGACGACCAGAGCGCGGCGGTGGACGGTCTCCGCGCCATCTCCGTCCCCGAGGGAACCGAACTGCTCGTCGGCGGCGGCCAGGCGACCGTCGACGACGGCAACGCGGCGATCGTGCACTGGATGCCGGTCATGATCGCGATCATGGTGGGTTCGACGCTGGTCCTGCTGTTCCTGGCGTTCGGCTCGGTGGTGCTGCCGATCAAAGCGGTCGCGATGGCGGGGCTGAGTCTCGCCGCCACGTTCGGGGTGCTCACCTGGATCTTCGAGCTGGGACACGGCGCGGGCCTGCTCGGGGTCAGTCCGGCACCGCTCGAGGCGACGTTCGTGGTCCTCATTCTCGCCGTCGTCTTCGGCCTGTCCACCGACTACGAGGTGTTCCTGTTGTCGCGCATGGTCGAGGCGCACGAGGCGGGCGCGACGACGGAGGAAGCGGTGCGTTTCGGCACCGAGCGCACCGGCCGGATCGTGACGGCCGCCGCGCTGCTGCTCGTGGTGGTGACCGGGGCGTTCACGATCTCCGGTCTGTCGATCATGCGGTTCCTCGGCGTGGGCATGATCGTCGCGCTGCTCGTCGACGCGACGGTGGTCCGGATGCTCCTCGTTCCATCCCTGGTGAAGCTGATGGGCGAGGCCAACTGGTGGGCTCCGGCCTGGATGAAGAAGGTGCACGCCAAGGTGGGTCTCGGCCACTAGTAGCGTGTCGCTGCTTAGTTCCGGCCTGTTTTCGTTGCAAGGTTGTGGCGGCAGACTTCCCCTTCCCCTCTGCCGGTCAGGACTGTTGTCAATGCCTTCGCAGAAGAAGCGTCCGGTGACGTTGAGCTCGGCTGATCGTGAGTTCTTGGAACGGTTGACCACCACCGGGGTGCATCCGGCCTCGATGATCCGGCGGGCCCGGGTGTTGCTGGCACTGGACACCTCGGTCGGGGCGGTCGATGAGAAGAAGGTGATCGCAGCACGGTTGGGGGTCTCGGGTGAGACGGTGCGGCTGGTGGCCAAGCGGTTCGCTGAAACCGGTCAGGACGTGGAGGCCACGATCGGGCGCAAGCAGCGTGACCTGCCACCGGTGCCGTCGCAGATCACCGGGGAGGTCGAGGCCAGGTTGATTGCGTTGGCTTGCTCGACGCCGCCGGAGGGTCATGCCCGGTGGTCGCTGCGATTGCTGGAGAAGCACGTCGCCCTGGTCGAGGACATCCCAGACCTGGACCACTCGACCATCGGCCGGATTTTAAAAAAACGAAACTTCGTCCTCACCTGAAGAAGTGCTGGACCATCCCACCAAAAGCGAACGCGGAGTTCGCAGCCCGGATGGAAGATGTTCTGTCGGTCTACGCCCGCCCCCACGATCCCTCACGCCCGGTGGTGTGTATGGACGAGAAGCCCTACCAGTTGCTGGCCCATGCTCGCGACCCGATCCCTGCAGCCCCGGGCCGCGACCGGCGAGAGGATTCGGAGTACGTGCGGCACGGGACCTGCTCGATCTTCTGCTGGGTCGAGCCCCTGGCCGGCTGGAGGCGTGTCGATGCCCAGCCCCGGCGCACCAAGATCGACTGGGCCCGGCAGGTCAAAGAGCTTCTGTGCGTGGACTACCCGGACGCGGAGACAGTGGTGCTGGTGATGGACAACCTCAATACCCATGGCATCGGATCGCTCTACGAGGCCTTCGAGCCGGCCGAGGCGTTCGCGCTCGCGCAGCGACTCGAGATCCACCACACCCCCAAACACGGCTCGTGGCTAAACATTGCCGAGATCGAACTCTCGGTGCTGACCCGCCAGTGCCTGGACCGTCGCATCGAGGACCTCGAGACCCTGGGCGCCGAACTCGCCGCCTGGCAACGACAGACCAACGCCGATCAACGCCAGGTCCAGTGGCACTTCACCACCGACGACGCCCGCATCAAACTCCGCCACCTATATCCCAACACTTAGTGGCGACGGTCTACTAGTACATCATCTTACTTTGGAGTAAGTTCGGGGCATGGCCACCTACCTCGTCGCCGGCGGTACCGGATTCCTGGGTCGGCACGTGCTGCCCCTGATCCTCGACCGCGATGCATCAGCCGAGATCCACGTCCTCGTCCGGCGCGCGTCCGTCGCGCGACTGGAGGCACTCGTCGACAGCATGCCCGGCGGCGAACGCGTGCATCCGCTGATCGGTGATCTGACCGAGCCCGGCCTCGGACTCGGGTCCGCGCCCGCGGCCGACCACGTCCTGCACCTCGGCGCGATCTACGACCTCACGGCCGGCGACGAGCAGGCCGCCACGAACGTCGACGGCACCCGTTCTGTCATCGCGCTTGCCCGGGAACTGGATGCGACTCTCCACCACGTCTCCTCCATCGCCGTCGCGGGAGATCACGAGGGGCCGTTCAGGGAAACCGATTTCGATCTCGGCCAGAGCTTCCCCACCCCGTATCACCGCACCAAGTTCGAGGCCGAGAAACTGGTCCGCGACGCCGAGGGCCTGCGCACACGCATCTACCGCCCCGCCGCGGTGGTCGGCAGTTCGGTCACCGGCGAGATGGACAAGATCGACGGCCCGTACTATCTCTTCCCCGCCATCGCGGCGCTCGCGAAACTCCCCGCCGCGCTGCCCGTGGCCGTCCCGCGGATCGGCGCGACCAACGTCGTGCCCGTCGACTACATCGCTGCGGCCGTCGTGGAACTGATGACGGCGCCGGGACGGGACGGCCAGACGTTCCACCTCGTCAATCCGCGCCCCCAGCCGGTCCGGGAGATCTACGCCGCGCTCGCCGAGGCGGCAGGCGCACCGCACCCCGCGATCGGACTGCCCGGCGAACTCGTCCGCCCGTTCCTCACCCCCACCCCCGACTCCGCCCTCGACGCGGGCCGCAAGGCCGTGCTCGGCGCACTCGGCATCCCGCCGGTGCTCGTCGAGAACCTGACCCTGCCCACGGTGTTCGACGACCGCGACACCCGGGAGGCGCTGCGCGGCACCGGCATCGAGGTGCCGCCTTTCGCCTCGTACGCCGGCAGGCTGTGGTCGTACTGGCGCGAGAACCTCGACCCCGACCGGGCGCGCAGGCCCCACCCCGCCGGACCGCTCGTGGGCAGGCACGTCGTGATCACCGGGGCGTCGTCCGGGATCGGCCGGAGTTCCGCGATCGCGACGGCCCGCAAGGGCGCGAAGGTCATCCTGCTCGCCCGGCGCACCGCGGAACTCGACGCCGTCGTCGCGGAGATCCGCGCGGCGGGCGGCGAGGCCTACGGCTACCCCTGCGACATCACCGACGACGAGTCGGTCGAACACACCGTCAAAGCCGTTCTCGCCGAACACGATCACGTCGACATGCTCGTCAACAACGCGGGTCGTTCGATTCGCCGGGGGCTGTACCACTCCACGGACCGGTTCCACGATTTCGAACGGACCATGGCCGTCAACTACTTCGGCGCGGTCCGACTCGTTCTCGCCTTCCTCCCCCAGATGCGCGAGCGGCGGTTCGGCCACATCGTCAACATCAGCAGCGCCGGGGTCCAGGGCGCGACCCCGCGGTTCGCCGCCTACGTCGCCAGCAAATCGGCCCTCGACGGATTCACCGACGTCGCGGCATCCGAAACCCTCTCGGACGGAATCACGTTCACCACCATCCACATGCCGCTGGTCGAGACGCCGATGATCGCGCCCACCGGCCGGTACAACATCGGGCCGATCACGTCCCCGGAGAAGGCGGCCGCCATGGTCGTTCGTGCGCTGATCGAACGCCCCAAACGCATCGACGTCCCGACCGGCACGCTCGGTGAACTCGGCCACGTCTTCGCACCGGCGGTCAAGGACCGCGTGATGCACCAGATGTATCGCATGTTCCCCGATTCACCGGCCGCGAAGGGAACGAGCACGGACGACGCGACGCCGGCCCCTCGGCGCACGCCGGAACCCCGGCACCACACGTCGTCGGTGCTCGGCCGCGCCGCCCGGAAGGTCGGAAGGCTGGTGCCCGGCACCCACTGGTGACCGCCTCAGGGGGTGAGGGCGCGAACTCCGGTGGCAATGACGGGCCGCACCGGCTTCGGCGCCGCCCCGCAACTCGCCGGCCGCGGCGGCAGTTCCCACTCCTCGAGGTCGACGACCCAGCGACGCCCGTCGCGATGGGTGACAACCGAATTCGCGTCCACCGTCAGCTCGTCGGCGGTGGCGTCCACCAGATCGCGGACGGCGAGTTCCGCCACCTGCCCCTGGGTGTCCCAGCAACTGCGGCCGCGCAGCCCGGTCCGGTACACCTCGCCCCGGGCGGCGGCGCGGACCGCGTCGATGCTCTGCTGCACCGACAGCCGGCCGTACGTGTAGCCCGTCGGCAGCAGGATCAGCGACGGCGCGAAACGATGCCCGCCCGTGTGCGAGCACTCCCACACCGCGTCGCCGAACTCCGCGGTCAGACCGGCCGCGACCGGCCGCCCGAGCACGGCGCAGCACTGATCTCTCTTCCCGTGCGCGCACACCAGGGCGACGGGGTCCGTCACCGGCGTGCCCAGACCGGGTGCGGGCCCCGCGACCAGACCGAGGTCCAGGTCGAACAGGTCCTCCGGGTAGCCGATCTCGAGCCGCTCGCACCACGACCGCGTGGGGTGCGACTGTGCCAGCAGCACCGTTCGCCGATCCGGTGACGCGGTGCCGCGGCCAGGCCTCCGGATGAACATGATCCGCACCCCGGCGGCGTCGGCGCGGGCGTCGAGTTCGCGGGCCAGGTCCGTGCCGAGCGCCGCGCCGTCGAGCACGTCCCGGCCCCACGCTCCGGGGAATTCCAGGCACACCCAGCCCCTGACGTGCGCAGCGGTGCCCGCGAGGGGTTCGTCGGTCGCGGACAGCGCGGAGCAGGTGGCGGTGATCGTGTCAGGCACGCTGCCATTGTGTCAGTAGCGGAAATCGGTCAGTCGTGGAACTTCCTGCGCTCCGCCAGCTGCTGGACGAACTTCTCGATGCGGCGGGCACGCGTCTCCGGGCGTTTGGCGTCCTGCAGGCGGTAGTAGACGGCGTACCGGTTGTGGCTGTCGAGTGTCGCGTAGAAGGCCTCGGCCTCGGGATTCCGCGCGAGGGCGTCCGGGAAGTCCTGCGGCATCTCCGCCGCCTTCTGTCCTGCGTACGCGCGGTCCCAGCGGCCGTCCGCCCTGGCCCGCTCGACTTCGGCCACGCCCGCGGGCTCGAGGAGACCGGCCTCGGCGAGTTTCTCCGCGAACTCGCGGTTCCGCTTGGACCACGGACTCCGCGACGACCGCGGGGTGAACCGCTGCACGAAGAAGTCGTCGTCGACACGGCGCACCTGGCTGTCGATCCAGCCGTAGCACAGCGCGACCTCCAGAGCCCGGTCGTAGTCGATCGACGACTGCGCCGATCCCTTCTTGGCCATCTTCAGCCAGATACCGGGCGAGGAGGCGTGATGGGCGGCGAGCCACTCCCGGAACTCGGCCTGGCCGGTGAAGTACTCGACGCTCAACTCGGCAGCACCCATGCGCCTGAATCTAGCGGGAGAACAGCTTTCCCGCCCAGACCCTCACGAATCCCTGGGACAGGTACCCGAGCGCACCGAGCGCCAGCACCCATTTGGTGACGCTGACCGCGGTGGTGGCCCGCACGGTCGCGTCGGTGATGTGCTCACGGTGGGACAGCAGGTATAGCCCGACGACGTTCTCGGCGTAGTCGCCCGCCGCCGAGATCACCGGCACCGCCGCCAGCACCCTCCGCGTTCTCGGCGACAGCGGGGTCAGTTCCGCCAACCGCCGGGCGCCCGTGCGCAGCGCGACGGCGTAGATCAGCGGGTGGACGAAGTCCGGGTAGTAGTGGCTGCGGTAGCGCGCCGTGTCGGAGTCGGTCATTCCGTCGAGGATCGCCGTGTAGTCCCGGGCGGAGCGGGCCGTCTGGATCTCGGCGAGCCGGGGTGCCACGGGACCGAGCAGGCGGATGATGTTCGCCTGCGAGATCACGAATGCTGCGGACCAGCCGAGGAGTCTGCGGTCGAGTGCGGTGAGCGCCATGAGCAGATCCTGCCATTGCCACCGCGCAGTGTGTCTCAGCCGGCGGCCTCGGACATCGCCTTGGCGTCCTCCTCGCCGAACTTCTCCTCGAGCGCCTCGGGCGAGTAGTCCAGGTCGATCTCCTCGACCGGGCGTCCGCGCGCGGATTCGATCGCCCCCAGCCTGCGCTGCGCCCGGTCCGCGGCATACGCGATGAACTCCTGTTCGTCGAGCCCGTACGGCTGGACCTCGAATTGCTTGTTGACCCAGTCGATCATGCCCAGCGCCAACGGCATCAACTCCGCCATCCGCTCCTGGACCACGCCCCAGTTGCCGTCGTCGGCGGCGACGTGCCTGCGGCAGGTGAACGTCCCCCACGCCATGTGGCGTCGTTCGTCGTCGCCGATCCTGCGGACGAGTTCCTGCATTCCCGGCAGGATTCCGCGCGTCGTGCACACCTTCTGCCACGCGTAGTACCCGGTGAGCGCGAGACTGCCCTCGATGACGTGGTTGTAGGTGACGCTGGCCCGCACCTGATTGGCCGGGCTGGGATCGGTCTCGAGGACCTTCAGCGATCCCGGCAACTCCTCGTAGAACAACTGCCGGTAAAACGGGTTCTCGGCGACGAAGGGGTGCAGGTCCCGGGTCAGGCCCACCGCATCCATCCACAACCGGAACACCTGGGTGTGCTTGGCCTCCTCGAAACAGAACTGCGTCAGATACATCTCGTCGCCGAAACGCCCCTCGGCGGCCATCGCCTTCATGAACGGCTGGATGTCCTCGGTGACCGCTTCCTCACCGGCGATGAACTGCGCGACCAGATACGTGGAGTTGCGCTGCTGCTCCGAGTTCAGCCCCTCCCAGTCCTCCGCGTCCCGGCTGAAGTCGAGGTCCGTGGGGTTCCAGAACTTGGCGTTGCCCTTCGTAAACAGCCGCAACGGGAACGCGTCCCAGTTGAGTCCCCCGTCGCGGAGCGAGCTGAACCCTTGCCTGCCGGGCGCGTAGGGACGTCCGGGCGTGAGTGTCGACATCGTGGGTCCTTCTTCCTCGTTCCGAGCCCCCTCTTTCCGTTTCCACGCTAGTCCTGTCGAGGCCGCTGCGGTTTACATTTTCGGACTTTTTGTCAGCTCGCCTGGGGCTGCATCAGAAACGGCAGGACCTGCGCCGCGAACTCGCCGTACCGGTCGCGGTGAATGCTGTGCCCGCCGGGAAACACCACCACCCGGCACTTCGGTATCGCCGCGACCGCGGACTCGAGCTTGTGCGGGTCGACCATCCCGCCCGGTCCACCGCGCAGGATGAGCGTGTCGGCCTCGATGCCCGGCAATCGGTCCCACCACAACGGATCCGGGCGGCGGAACTGTTCGATCGCGGAGCCCGTCATCGACCGGTCGAAGGCGAACACGGCCCGCGGATGCCGGATGACGCTCGTCGTCGCGTGCCAGAGTTCCGGCAGCGACGGCAGCCGGTTCGCGAACACCTGTTCCGGGTCACCGGGACGCAACGGGAGCGGGGCCTCCTCGATCACCAGCCGGCGGACCAGTCCGGGTCGGGCCTGCGCCGCGAGCGACGCGGCATGACCGCCGAGCGAGTGCCCCACGAGATCCACCCTCGTCAGCCCCAGGTTGTCGCACACCTCCACCACGTCGGCGCCGAACTCCTCGAACTGGTACGACGCGGCGCGGGCACTGCGACCGTGCCCCCGCAGATCCGGGACGAGAACGCGTCGCCCGCGGGCGACGAGTGCGCGGGCGAATCTGTGCCAGGTGCCGCCGTCACCGCCCATCCCGTGCACCAGCACCACCGGCACGGGAGGGACGTCCGCCGACCCCGCCACCGACGGCTCACCGCTGTCCCGGTAGGCGATCTCGATGCCGGTGCGCGTCGGGGTAGTCCTGCTCGTCTCCACGAGAGTCCAGACTAGCGAGCACCGGCAACCCGGCCGCGGACTACCGGCCCGACCCGTACGGGCGGGTGATGATCTCCAGGTAGTGTCCGGACGGGTCGAGGAAGTAGACGCCCCGGCCGCCGTCGTTGGTGTTGATGGTGCCCGGCAGCGTCTGCCGCGGATCCGCCCAGTGGTCGAGACCCCACTCGACGATCAGGCCGTAGATCCGGTCGAAGTCGTCCTCCCCGACGAGGAACGCGTAGTGCTGCGGCTGGAATTCGATCGGTGGTTCCGCGAAGTCGAGAGACACCCCGTTGTCGAGGGCGACCGCCAGGAAATGTCCGGCGGGCACGGCGTCCGGCAGCCCGAACAGCGTGGTGAAGAAGGTCGCCGACTCCTGCTTGTCCTTGGCGGCGACGATGGTGTGGTTAAAGGAAATGGTCACATTCGACCCTTTCGGGATATGCCACGAGCCGACGACGCGACTGTGGCCGGCCTCCATGCCTGACGCTGTCCGCCACCGGCACGCGACCCTCTGCACAGCAAAGCATTTCGGACGGCCGGTCCGCAAGCAATGCCTGCGCGCGTCCTGTGTCACTCATGGAGGTGTCACTCGTAGATTCCCTCCACCGACCAGCGGCCTGCCGTGCAGATCACCAGCAGCGCCCGCGACTCCTCCAGCAGCACCTGCGCCCTGGCCGCCGTCCGCGCCGCCGGAGGGTCCCACCACCGCTCGTCCACCGGCCACGGTCCGGCCCATCCGCACACCGCCCACTCTCTGCTCCCCCACCGCAGCCGCGCGGGAGGCGCGCTGAACACACCACGTTCCGTGACCGTCACAGCGATACCCCGCTCGTCCGACATCCACACCTCCGGATACGCGGTCAGCACCGCGGCGGGCGCCGGTTCCGGCAACGTGCCCGGCCACGGCTCCGACGGATCGTTGCGAGGAATCAACTCGTCGCCCAACGGCAGCAACGTGATGCGCTCCGCCGGTCCCCGCCCACCGCTGAGGACCCCCACCTGCACGGCTTCCCCGCCGAGCAGGCCCTGCACCCGCACCAGGGCCCGCCGGGCCCGTTCGTCCTGGTCGCCGACCCCACCCCACAGCCCCAACTGCAGGGCGCCTGCCGCCACCACCTCCACCGGTTCGAGCCGCAGGACGGCGATACCGGCGGTGGGCCGCTTCTCGCTGCGCCCGGTCAGCCACCCGTCCAGCTGCCACCGCACCCGGTCCGCCGTCGCCTCGGGGGTCAGCGGTTCCGCGCACCTCCAGATCCGGGACAGTTGTTCACCGTTGCCGGTGCTCGCCGAGATCGACAGCCGGGTGCAGGCCACCGCGGCGTCCGACAGCGTGCGATGAAGCTTCTCCGCCAACGCCCGTCCCGCGAAGGCGGCGGCGTCGACCCGTTCGATGACGGGATCGCACCGTTCCTCGACATCCAGGTCCGGAGGCAGCGACCGCCCCGACGGGGGACGCTCCGGCTCACCGCGCGCGGCCCGATGCGCCAGCACCGCATCGGTTCCGAACCGCGACGCCACGTCGCCCGCCGACAGCGCGGCGAAACTACCGATTGTGCGCAACCCGAGCCGGTGCAGCAGATCGACCAGCTCCCCGCGATGCGGCGCCGCGAGGCTCGGCTCCGCGGCAAGTTCCCGCATCGGGAGCGGCGCCAGGAAGGCCGCCCCCTCGCCGGGTGGCACGAAAGTTGCTCTGCGCGCGGCGATCACGGCCGTGGACAGCTGATCAGCTATACCGACCTGACATTCCACCCCCACCGCCGACACCTGGTCCACCAGCCGTTCCGCGGCGGCCTCCTCCGAACCGAAATACCGGGCGACGCCGCGAGCGGACAGCACCACGAGACCGGGCCGCAACACCTCGACGCCGGGTGCCACCGCGTCGACGGCCGAGGCGACCGGCTCGAACAGTCGCGCGTCGCGGTCGGGATCGGCTGCCACCACATGCAACCGGGGGCACCGGGCCTGGGACTCGCGGCGGCGCAGACCTCGCCGCACCCCGTCCGCGCGGGCCGGTGCCGAGCAGGCGATCACCCGGTTGCCCGACGTCACCGCCACCGGATGGGTGGGCGGGAGATCCGCGGCGGCGGCCGCCGCGACCGCGGGCCAGTCGGGGCACCACAACGCCAGCACCCGGCTCACAGGCCCACCACCTCCACCGGATCCGGGAAGGGGACGTTCCCGAAGGACACCATCGGTTCCGGAGCACTCACCCATTCCACCCGGCCCTGCGCCGACCGCACGTCCAGCCGGGTGGTGCGCGGCTGGAACGACCGCCCCCGGGCGCACACTGCCAGGCTGAGGGACCGCAATCGCCCGCAGCCCCGGTCCTGAGATCCGTTGCCCAGCCCGGCATAACCGTGCACCCGCGCCTCCAGACGCATCTCCGCGCCGTCCCAGTGCCCGTCCGTGACGACCAGGGTCGCCCCCTTGCTCCGGGCGCGGGCCACCACCGCACGCGCCCGGGACGGCGCCACCGACGCCCCTCCCAGCCCGAGCACCACCAGGTCCATTCCGTCCAGCAGCACCGCGGCGATCTCCACCGGATCGGCGCCCGGGTCCGGGATCAGGGCCAGCCGTTCCAGTTGCGCGCCCATCTCGACCGCGGCCAGCACCCCGAGCCGGGGATGCCCGATCACCGCGACGTGACCGCCGCCCGCGGTCACGGACGCAACCAACCCCAGCAGGAGCGAGGTGGCACCCGACACCGACACCACCGAACCGCGCACCAGCCCGCCCCGGGGAAGGAGGCCTGCCAGCGCGGCCGGAACCGGAAGCACCCCGGCGGCGTGGGAATCGGGAGCCGCGGACGTGCCCGTCGCAGGAAATCCGCCCTCCACCGGGGCCCGGCTCGCCACCGATTCCCCGCGTGCGGGAACGGTGGCCATCCGTCGCCGGAGGTAGTCCAGACGCTCCTGCCGGGACAGCCCGGACAACTCGGGAGCCCCCGGCACCGGCAACCCCGGCTCGCCGGCCACTTCAACCAACTCGACACCCCTGACACTCGGCACCAACAGCGGTCGGCAACCACGGGGAAGACGCGGCTCGAACAAACGCTTTGTTCGAACGTATTTTCGAACCCGTTCTCAGTAAAGCGGGTCCGTGCAGGCCCGTCAAGTGGACCCCGAACGACCAGGTCAGGACGGCCGCGCGTCCCGTGTCCGCACAATCCTCTAACCTGAACGCGTGATGGAGCAGGAGCAGAGCGAAAGGGGCATCGGACCCGAATACCTGGTGGCCGGAAGGTACCGCCTGCGGTCCAAACTGGGCGGCGGCGGAATGGGCGCGGTCTGGCTCGCACGGGACACCCTGCTGCACCGCGACGTCGCCATCAAACAGGTCACCACGACAGCCGGACTCGACCCCGACGAGGCCCGCCGGGTCCGCGACCGCACCATGCGGGAAGGCCGCAACGCCGCCAAACTCGCGCACCGGCATTCCATCGCGATGTACGACGTGGCGCTCGAGGCCGGGGAGCCCTGGCTCGTCATGGAATACCTGCCGTCCCGCAGCCTCGCCCAGGCGATGAACATCGCCGACACCCTGCCCCCGCTCGAGGTCGCCCAGATCGGCGCGCAGGTGGCCGACGCGCTCACCGCCGCCCACGCCGCCGGGATCGTGCACCGGGACATCAAGCCGGGCAACATCCTCGTCGCCGACCGCGGCCGGGAACTCGGCACCGTCAAGATCAGCGACTTCGGTATCGCCCGGGCCAAGGGCGACTCCGCGGACACCGCGAACGGGGTCATCACCGGCACGCCCGCGTACTTCTCCCCCGAGGTCGCCCGCGGCCAGGACCCCACCGAGGCCAGCGACGTCTTCTCGCTCGGGTCCACGCTGTACACCGTCGTCGAAGGGCAGCCGCCGTTCGGGATCGACTCCGATTCCATCGCACTCCTGCACCGGGTCGCGAAGGCCGAGATCTACCGACCGAGCAAGGCCGGACCCCTCACCGACACGCTGCTGCATCTTCTCGAACCCGACCCGGCGCGTCGTCCGACGATGGCCGAGGCCCGCGACGCCCTGGCCCGGGTGGCCATGGCCGGGGACGGCAACGTCGCGCACCTCGTCGGCTCGCCCGTCTATTCCGCGGACGGCACCATCCCGGCGTGGGCTCACCGTTCGACACCGTTGCCCGACTCACGGCGCCGCGGCAAACTGGTCGGTTCCACGCAGGCCGGTCTGCCCGCCGTGCATCAGAGCACCCCGCTCAAAAACGTGCCGCGTCCGCTCGGCCGGTTGCAGTGGCCTCCGCGCCCGGCGAAACCCGCTCCGGGTTCGCCGGCCCCCACCGTCCGCGACCAGGTGGTCGCGTGGGCGCCGATCGCCATGGGTGTCATGGTCGCGATCCTGATCCTGGCCGTGCTCGTGGCCGTGATCGTCCTGCTCGCGCAGCCCTGACCCCCGGGGACGTCAGTCGATCCGCCTGCGGTGCGCCCACCTCGTGAGCGCATTCCGGTTGGACTGCTGCGTCTTCCGCAGCACGTTCGACGCATGCGTTTCGACCGTCTTCACCGAGATCACCAGTTCCTCGGCGATCTCGCGGTACGTGTAACCGCGGGCGAGGAGGCGCAGCACTTCCAGCTCCCGCGGCGTCAGCGAATCCAGCTCCGGATCCAGCTGCGGCTCAGGAGCATTGGAACGTCCGGTGAAGGAGTCCAGCACGAAACCCGCGAGCCGCGGACTGAACACGGCGTCACCGCCGGCGACCCTGCGGACGCCGTCGGCCAGCTCGGCTCCCGAGATCGTCTTGGTGACGTACCCGCGGGCGCCCGCGCGAATCACGGCGATCACGTCCTCGGCGGCGTCGGACACACTCAGCGCCAGGCACACCGGACCCGACTCGATGCCCCGCAGCACCGCGACACCGCCGCCGTCGGGCATGTGGACGTCGAGTAGGACGACGTGCGGCGAGGTGGCGTTGATCCCGGACACCGCCTCCGCGACACCGCCCGCCTCGCCCACCACCTCCATGTCCGCTTCCCTACCGAGCTCGGCGCGGACACCGGAGCGGAACACGGCATGATCGTCGACGAGAAAGACACGGTACGGGGGTGTTTCAGGCAAGGTCACTGCGGCTGTTCCTCGGCGTGGGCGGTAGTGTCACCCCACTGTAGAGCGTGTCGCACGATTCACCAGATCGCCGCACCACCGCGGGCATCCCGTCTTCGCCGTCCGTGGCGATATCCGATTCGACGATGGCAAAGACACTTCGGAACCAGGCCTTCACCAGATATCCGAAGCTCGGCCACGTTCCGTCCTCCGGCCGCACGACGCACAGACCCGTCATCCACTTGCCGAACGTCGCATGGAATCGCGCCTGGAATACGGTCCGGTGGGCGAAAGAGACGACGATCCACGCCGGTACCGCGGCGAGCCCCGCAGTCCCCCCGGCCACACTCGACGACGGCGTCGCCGAACCTCGGTGTGCCCACGGTCTCCTCCTGCACGTAGGAGCCGAGCATGCCGTTCATGCTGAGTGCCGTTCAGTGCACTCGGGTCGTCGGCCGACCAGTCCAGGGTGTCACCGAGTTCGTGGAACAACCCCGACAACTCACGCAACGCACCGTCCGCGCCGATCCACTCCTTCGCCATCGCGGTCTCGACGTCACCACTGACACCGGACAACGCCGACCGGATCGCGGCATCGGCCTCGTCGATGGCCCATCAGAACAGCCCGGCGAGGCTGGACGCGGTGCCGTGGTCGGTGTCGTCGAACGAGTCGGCGGTACTCCGGAGCTTCGACCCGACCGCAGCCAGCGCCGCGACGGCGAACCCCAGCGAGTGTTCGGCCGCGTCCGCGGACGGCAGATACCCGTTCGCGAACGTCGTTCCGGTCTCGTCGGAGCCCCAGCACTCGCCCTCACCGTCGAGGGTCGCGGTCAGGGTGGCGGCGACCTCGGCCATCCGCTGCGACAGGGCATCGAATCGGGGTGCGACGCCGCGCAGATGCGCCGGGTCCACCCACAGCTGCGCGCTCACTGCCAGCCGTCCCGCAGCAGCGGCCGATTCCACGACCCGTCGTCGGGGTCGGGAACGAGGTCCGGCAGATCCGGCAGGGTCTCGGTCGCGGACACGATCGATCCCATGATGCGCATCGACTCGGCCTGCGCGGCCTCGCCGGCGCGGCGGGCGGCGTCGGTCATCGCGCGACCCAGCGATTCGGGGCTGGAGCGCCGGAACGCGTCCGGTGCCAGGTGCACCTCGACCACCCCGCCGACCGAGTTCACCACCACCTGCACCAGCCCGCCGACGGACTCACCCGTAACGCGCAGCTGTGCCACCTGATGCTGAGCGGCATGCAGATCCTGCGTCTGCCGGTCGAGCGTGTCCAGCATCGAATCGATCTGACCCTGCAATTCCTGCTCACGCACCCGCAGGCGTTCACGGTCGAACATGAATCCCCCCTTGACGTCTCGCGTCGCACCCCGCCGCAGCACGGTGAGACCGCACGACCCCCACAGTCGCGTCGCGGGCGAACACTACCCCGTCACGAGGACAGCAGCGAGCAGGCGCTGCGCACGAGGGGAACCGACACGACGAAAGTAGTGCTCACGCGCCCTGACTGAACGGCACGTCCTCGACGCCGGTGTCCGCGCTGTCGGCGGCCCCCGCTCCCGCGCGCGTCCGGCCGTTCCGCGGCATGTGGATTCGCACCTCGGTGCCCTTGCCTGGCGTGGACCGCACGTCGACGTGCCCGCCTCGCCGTTCGATCCGCCCGCGAATCGACTTCGCCAGCCCCTGACGGTCCGGCGACACCTCGTCGACGTCGAATCCGACGCCGCGGTCCCGGACGAACACGCTGACCTGCTCGCGCTCGGACTCGGCGAACAGATTGATGTCGGTCTCCCCGGAATGCTTGGCCGCGTTGACCAGAGCCTCCCGCGTCGCGCCGAGCACCGCCGTGAAACTCTCCTTCGACAGTCCCTCGCCGGTGCCGTCGACATCGAGGGCCACGTCGCCGACCGTCACCGGCCGCACGGTGACGCCGTGGTGGTCCTCCACCTCGCCCGCGATGATGCGCAACGCCTCCGCCAGGCTCGAATGGTCGGTGTCTCCCCCACCGAACAACCACTTGCGCAGTTCCCGTTCCTGCCCCCGGGCGAGCCGCGCGACCTCCTGGGGATGGTCGGCCTGTTTCTGGATCAGCGCCAGGGTCTGCAGGACGGAGTCGTGCAGGTGTGACGCGATCTCCTCACGCTCGTCGTTGCGGATCCTCGCGGCGCGCTCCGCCCCCAGTGCCCGCCACAACCGCAACCACAGGGGCACGGTCAGCAGTCCGGCGCCGACCAGGGTGACCACGACGGCCAGCAACGACGAACGCAGTGCGGCGAAGTCGACCTGCGCGAGGATCACCACGCCGAGACCGGACACGATGAGCGTCACGCCACCGAGGACCCGCGCCCAGGTGAGGACGGTGGGGCGCTGCGGCAGCCCGATGACGGTGCGCGGCCCCTCCGAATCGAATTCGCGCCACACCAGGGCCGCGCCGACCGCCACCACGATGATCGGTGCGATCACCGAACCGACGCGGCCGCTGAACAACCACGACAACGCGGACGCACCGGCCAGACCGATCGCGATCAGCCCGTACGCTCTGCGCCGCTCGGACGCACTGGGCTTCTCCGTGTCCGAACCCGCGGCCGTGAAGATCCACAACAGCCCGTAGCCGACGATGCCCGCGCCGGCGAGCGCGGCGAGACAGGCGAACGCGACCCGCACCTTCATCACGTCGACATCCAGCTGGTCGGCGATACCACCTGCGACGCCGCCGACGATGCGGCCACCGGTCCGGCGTTCGAGCCGCGGCATGGGGAGACCGCCGGGGGGTACCGGCGCGGTCACGGCGCCCGCGTACTGGGCGCCGCCCGCGGACGTGTTCACAGGTTGCACACCTTCGATACTGGCACGATCCCCGGGCCGCGGCATCAGGGTCCGACCCTGACTTCGAGCCGCGTTCCGGCCCACCCCGACCGGAAAGATCAGGGTACTTCCCGATGTACGCGCGATGCGGCGGCCGGAACGATGGTCGTATGAGCAATGGGAGCTTCCAAGAGCAGATACAGGATCTGTGGCGGACCCGACCGGTGCGGTTGCCCGGCCGTGGCCACGTCGCCGGTGTCTGTGCGGGAATCGGCTACCGCTACGGCGTCGATCCCGTACTGATACGAGTCGCGTTCGTCGTGTCCACCATTTTCGGCGGCGCCGGTGTGCTCCTCTACCTGGCGTGCTGGCTCGCCCTCACGAAGTCGGGCGACCCGGCCTCCCCCGCGGAGTCGTTGATGGGACGCGGTCACAGCTCCGACTCGGGCACCAAGACCATCGTCCTCCTCGTCGCACTGGCGATCGCGGTGAGCACCGTCGGCCCCTTCGGCGTCGGCCTCGGCGGCTCCGGGCTGATCAGCATGGCGCTGATGCTCGGCGGCCTGTGGCTGCTGTACCAGCGGCAGCCGATCCCCCCGCCGTCGCCCGTCGGAGCCGTCGCCCCCGGTGTCGGCACCGGCTATCCCGGGACGAGTTTCTCGCCCGGACAGTTCGGCGCCAACCCGTTCGGCCCGGGCACATACGGTTCGGGTGCGTACGGTCCGTACACGAAGCTTCCCGACTCCTACACGCCGAGCACACCTCCCACCACTGGGCAGCCGGCGGACGCGACCGGCGAGACCCCCACCGAGGCACTGAAACCCGAAACCGCTGCCGCCCAGACCGATCCGGTGTCGTTCGAGAAGTCCCCGACCGCCGGTCCGCGGGTCGACGCACCGTCGGCGCCGTTCGCGCCGCTCGAACCGCGACCACCGGCATGGGACCCGCTCGGTGTCGCCCCGTTCGCATGGGACCTGCCCGAGCCGGCCAGAACCACCACTCCCGCAGTACAACCGGAGCGCACGCATTCCCGCCTGACCACCATGGTGATCGGACTGGCCATCCTCGCAGCCGCGGCAGCGACGGCGCTGGCGGTCGCCACCGGATCCGACTGGCTGAACCCCGGTCGCATCGGCGCGGTCGCGCTCGCCGTCCTCGGAGTGGGGCTGCTGATCGGCGGCTTCCTGCGCAAGGGCTACGGGCTTCTCGTCGTCGCAGGCCCGCTGATCGGTTTCGTGATCCTCGCCTCGCTCGTCGGGTCGCTCGACCTGAACAGCGAGAACATGGGCGACCGGACCTGGGTGCCCCTGACGGCCGCCGACATCGAACCCGCCTACTCCGGCGGGTTCGGCAGCTTCACGCTCGACCTCCGGAACGTCACGCTCACCGAGGACAAGACGGTCGACGTCAGCGGTCAGTTCGGTGAGGTCGTGGTGCTCCTGCCGCCCGGCATGAACGTCGAGAACCACTGCACCGCCCAGTTCGGCGACGCACAGTGTCTCCCAGACGGTCTCGACGGCGGTGCCGACGGAACGGACGGTCACGTCCTGACCCTCAATGCAGATGTCCGGTTCGGAAGTATGGAGGTGCGCCGTGGATGACGTCGACGACACTCAGGACGGCGAGCAGACCCGGACGCGCAAGCGCCCGTCACCGCTCCTGCTCCTCGCGGGGGTGGCAGCACTGCTGGTGAGTGGATGGGCGCTCGCGGGGCCGTTCTCGCTGGAGCCGCTCGCGAACGTCGAATTCCGCTGGCTGTTCGTGGTGGTCGCGGTGCTGGTCGGCGTGGTACTCGTGTTCGCACCCAACCGGCGACGATAGGCGCTGACGCGCACGTGCGCGGTGAGCGAGTCAAGCGACTCGCTTACCGCGCACTGTGCGTCACTCCCACTCGATGGTGCCCGGCGGCTTGCTCGTGATGTCCAGCACGACCCGGTTGACGTCGTGAACCTCGTTGGTGATCCGGGTGGAGATCCGCTCGAGAACGTCGTAGGGCAGTCGCGTCCAGTCCGCGGTCATCGCGTCCTCGCTGGACACGGGGCGGAGCACGATCGGGTGCCCGTAGGTGCGTCCGTCGCCCTGGACGCCGACGCTGCGGACGTCGGCGAGCAGCACCACCGGGCACTGCCAGATCTGGCCGTCGAGCCCGGCGGCCGTCAACTCTTCGCGCGCAATGGAATCCGCGTGACGCAGCAGGTCGAGCCGCTCCTGGGTGACCTCGCCGATGATGCGGATGCCGAGCCCGGGGCCGGGGAACGGCTGGCGTCCCACGATCTCCTCGGGCAGGCCCAGCTCGCGCCCCACCGCCCGAACCTCGTCCTTGAACAGCAGGCGCAACGGTTCCACGAGCGTGAACTGCAGGTCTTCGGGCAGGCCGCCGACGTTGTGGTGGCTCTTGATGTTGGCCGTGCCGGTGCCGCCGCCGGATTCCACGACGTCGGGGTACAGCGTGCCCTGCACGAGGAATTCGACCGTGTCGCCGTGCGCGGCGTTCTCACCGAGCACGTCGCTGACGGCACCCTCGAAGCTGCGGATGAACTCGCGGCCGATGATCTTGCGTTTGGTCTCCGGGTCGGACACCCCGGCCAGTTCACCGATGAAGGTGTCGGCCGCGTCGACCGTGATGAGCCGGGCGCCGGTGGCGGCGACGAAATCCTGCTCGACCTGCGCACGCTCCCCGGCCCGCATCAGACCGTGGTCGACGAACACACACGTCAGGTTGTCGCCGATCGCGCGCTGCACGAGCGCCGCCGCGACAGCGGAGTCCACACCGCCCGAGAGTCCGCAGATCGCTTTGCCGTCGCCGACCTGCTCGCGGACCTGCTCGACGAGGGCGTCGGCGATGTTCGCGGCCGTCCAGGCGGGGGGGATGCCGGCGATCTCGTGGAGGAACCGGCTGAGCACCTGCTGGCCGTGCGGCGAGTGCAGAACCTCCGGGTGGTACTGCACACCGGCCAGCTTGCGGGCCCGGTCCTCGAATGCGGCGACGGGTGCGCCCTCGCTGGTGGCCGTCACCTCGAAGCCTTCGGGGGCCTCGGTGACCGCGTCGCCGTGACTCATCCACACGGGCTGACTGGACGGCAGCCCCTCGTGCAGCAGACCGCCCTGCACCTTCAGGTCGGTGCGGCCGTACTCACGGGTGCCGGTGTGGGCGACCGTCCCGCCCAGTGCGCCGGCCATGGCCTGGAATCCGTAGCAGATGCCGAACACCGGGACGTCCAGATCGAACAGGGCCGGATCGAGCTGGGGCGCCCCGTCGGCGTAGACGCTCGACGGCCCGCCGGACAGCACCACGGCGAGCGGATTCTTGGCCGCGATCTCCTCGACGGTCGCGGTGTGCGGGACCACCTCGGAATAGACCTTGGCCTCACGCACCCGCCGGGCGATCAGCTGCGCGTACTGCGCGCCGAAGTCGACGACGAGGACCGGTCTCTGTTGCTCGATATCTGCCACCGGATCAGTCTAATCGGCGCAGCTCTGTGGTCTGCGCGACCCCACGACCCGGCCCTCGCCGGCGCTATGCAACGCCGTGCTTCCGGGTGTCGGGCAGCACCGAGCCGTTTCGGATCTCGACGATCGGCAGCACCAGCGCGGCGGGCGCGCCTTCCGGGACGACCGGCTTGATCGGCGCGACCGGGTTCAGGCGCCGGTATCCCTCGCCCTGCGCCGGACGCAGATCCACTTCACCCTTGTTCGGCCACAGCGACGCCGCACGCTCGGCCTGCGCCGAGATCGTCAGCGACGGGTTGACGCCCAGGTTCGCGGAGACGGCCGAACCGTCGACCACGCTCAGCGTCGGGTAACCCCATACCCGGTGGTAGGGGTCGATGACGCCGTTCGACGGTTCCGACGCGATCGTGCAGCCGCCGAGGAAGTGCGCAGTGAGCGGGATGTTGAACACGTCGCCCCAGGTGCCGCCTGCGCGACCGTCGATCTTCTCCGCGATCCGCCGGGTCGCCTCGTTGCCGGCCGGGATCCAGCTGGGGTTCGGCTGACCGTGGCCCTGCTTGCTGGTGACCTTGCGCCGGCCGAACAGGCCCTTCTTCGTGTACGTGGTGATGGAGTTGTCGAGGTTCTGCATCACCAGCGCGATGATGGTGCGCTCGCTCCACTTGTACGGGGTGAGGACCTTCAATGCCGTCGGATCCTTCGCGAGTTCCCTCAGGAATGTCATCCACCGCCTGCCGCCGCCGTCGGTCAGCAGCGTCTGCAGCATCGCCATCGAGTTCGACCCCTTGCCGTAACGCACCGGCTCCACGTGGGTGTCGGGCGTCGGGTGGAACGACGACGTGATCGCGACGCCCTTCGTGAGCTCGAGCGCGGGGTCCACCTTGTTCTTGGCGGCGCCGAGGATCGACTCCGAGTTGGTGCGGGTGAGCACACCCAGCCGGTCGGAGATCTTCGGCAGCGCGCCCGACTCCTTCTGGTCGAACAGCAGATGCTGCGTGCCCCACGTGCCGGCGGCCAGGACGACGTTCGCCGCGGTGTACGTCTTGCGGTTCCGGTTCTTCCGCGGCCCGCTGCGCCGGGTGAAGACGTCCCAGGTGCCGTCGGACGCCTCGCGCAGCCCCTTGACCGTTGTCATCGGGATGATCTCCGCGCCGGCCTTCTCCGCGAGGCCCAGGTAGTTCTTGAGCAGGGTGTTCTTGGCGCCGTGCCGGCATCCGGTCATGCATTCGCCGCATTCGATGCATCCGGTGCGGTCGGGGCCGACGCCGCCGAAGTACGGGTCCGGCACGGTCTTGCCCGCTTCGCCGAAGAACACGCCGACCGGGGTCTGGATGAACGTGTCGCCCACGCCCATGTCCTCGGCGACCGACTTGATGATCTCGTCCGCGGGGGTCATGTGCGGATTCTGGACGACACCGAGCATCTTGCGGGCCTGCTCGTAGTGCGGCGTGAGCTCGTCGTGCCAGTCGGTGATGTGCGACCACTGCTTGTCCTGGAAGAAGGAGGCAGGCGGCTTGTAGAGGGTGTTCGCGTAGTTGAGTGACCCACCGCCGACGCCGGCGCCGGCGAGGATGAGGCAGTCGCGGAGCAAGTGGACGCGCTGGATGCCGAAGAACCCGAGGGCGGGCGCCCAGAGGAACTTCCTGAGATCCCAGCTGGTCTTCGCGAAGTCCGCGTCGGCGTAGCGACGGCCCGCCTCGAGGATGCCGACCTTGTACCCCTTCTCGACCAACCGGAGCGCGGTGACACTGCCACCGAATCCGGAACCGACGATGAGGACGTCGTAATCCGTTGTGCGCTGCTTGCTCATCACTCGACCTCCAACGAACCTGAGTTTATTACTCGCCAGTATGCACCCGGCAGTTGTGACAGCTGCCACAAGGGTTACCTTAACTGTAACGAGAGGTATCAGGAACGGTCGCGATACCCGCAAACGCACGTCGCCCGATGCCGCACCGGCGCAGTTGAACTGCACCGATGCGACATCGGGCGACGAGAGAAGCAGTGACGGACGTACGCCTCAGGCGCGGACCGTCAGGCCTACTTTCTGGAATTCCTTCAGATCGGAGTACCCCGCCTT
This sequence comes from Rhodococcus koreensis, assembly GCF_900105905.1. Taxonomy (GTDB): domain Bacteria; phylum Actinomycetota; class Actinomycetes; order Mycobacteriales; family Mycobacteriaceae; genus Rhodococcus_F; species Rhodococcus_F koreensis. The sequence continues at coordinate 1,836,400 of NZ_FNSV01000005.1, forward strand.
CGCCATCGAGCGGCGCAGTCCACCGACCAGGTTCAGGGAACCGAACGGGTCGTCCGACGGGCCGGTGAGGACCCGGTCCAGCGACGGCCGGTCACCGAACGAAACCGGCAGCATCGTGCCGCGCGGCACCGACGGGTGCGCGGCGGCCGACGGCCAGTACCAGCCGCCGCCGGGAGCCTCCGCGGCAACGGCCAGCGGTGCGCCCAGGACCGCGGCGTCCGCGCCACAGGCGATCGCCTTCGCGAGGTCGCCCGAAGACGTGATGTCGCCGTCCGCGATGACGTGGACGTAGCGTCCACCCGTCTCGTCGAGGTAGTCGCGGCGGGCGGCCGCGGCGTCCGCGATGGCCGTCGCCATCGGGAGACCGATGCCCAGCACCTCACCGGTGGTCGTGGCGCCCTCGGTGGAGCCGTACCCGACGATCACCCCGGCCGCGCCCGTGCGCATCAGGTGCAGAGCGGTGCGGTGATCGCTCACCCCACCGGCCACGACGGGGACGTCCAGTTCGGAGATGAACGTCTTCAGGTTCAGCGGTTCGCTGTCGCCGTGGGCGACGTGCTCGGCGGAGATGATCGTGCCGTGCACGACCAGCAGGTCGATGCCCGCCTCCAGCAGTTGCGGGGTCAGCGCCCGCGCGTTCTGCGGACTCACCCGCACCGCGGTCGTGACACCCGCGTCGCGGACCTGCGCCACGGCAGCGGCCAGGAGCCCCGGCTGCAACGGTGCCGCGTGCAGTTCCTGCAGCTTCTTGATCGGCGCCTCGACGTCGACGTCCGACTCCGCCAGCGCGACGAGTTCGGCGAGCTTCGCCTCGACGTCCGCGTGCCGGCCCCACAGCCCCTCACCGTTGATGACGCCGAGGCCACCGCGCTTGCCGAGTTCGATCGCGAACGACGGCGACACGAGCGCGTCGGTCGGATGCGCCAGCACCGGGATGTCGAACCGGTACGCGTCGAGCTGCCAGGACGTCGACACCTCCTTGGAGGAGCGGGTCCGGCGGGAGGGGACGATGTCGATGTCGTCCAGCTCATAGGTTCGTCGGGCTGTTCGGCCCATGCCGATCTCAACGAGGTCGCGCACGCGCGCCCCTTTCTCGTGAATCGTGACTGGTTGCTAGCGAGCGGTGTAGTTGGGAGCTTCGACCGTCATCGTGATGTCGTGCGGGTGGCTCTCCTTCAGACCCGCAGCGGTGATCTGCACGAACTGCGCGTTCTGCAGTTCCTCGATCGACGACGCTCCCGTGTAGCCCATGGCGGCCCGCAGACCACCGGTGAGCTGATGTGTGACCTGGGACAGCGGACCGCGGAACGCGACCCGGCCCTCGATGCCCTCCGGGACCAGCTTGTCCTCGGACAGCACGTCGTCCTGGAAGTAGCGGTCCTTCGAATACGACTTGGCGGCCCCACGACTCTGCATCGCGCCGAGCGACCCCATGCCGCGGTAGCTCTTGTACTGCTTGCCGTTCACCAGGATCAGCTCACCGGGCGACTCCGCGGTGCCTGCGAGCAGCGAACCGAGCATCGCCGTCGACGCGCCAGCCGCGAGGGCCTTCGCGATGTCGCCGGAGAACTGCAGCCCACCGTCGGCGATCACCGGCACACCGTGCGGCTTGGCCGCGGCGACCGCTTCGAGGATCGCGGTGATCTGCGGGGCGCCGACACCGGCGATGACGCGGGTGGTGCAGATGGAGCCGGGGCCGACACCGACCTTGACCGCGTCCACACCGGCCTCGATGAGGGCGGCCGCACCACTGCGGGTGGCGACGTTGCCGCCGATGATCTGCACGCGCTCGTCGACCTCGGCCTTGAGCTTGGAGATCATGTCCAGCACACCGGCCGAATGACCGTGGGCGCTGTCGACGACGAGCACGTCGACCCCGGCGTCGGTGAGAGCCATTGCGCGGCTCCACGCCTCGTCGCCCACACCCACGGCGGCACCGACCAGGAGCCGGCCGTCGCGGTCCTTGGTGGCGTCCGGGTGCTGCTCGGTCTTCACGAAGTCCTTGACCGTGATGAGCCCGGTGAGCTTGCCCTGGCCGTCCACGATCGGCAGCTTCTCGATCTTGTGGCGGCGCAGCAGTCCCAGCGCCACCTCGGCGGTGACACCCTCCTGGGCGGTGATCAGCGGCGCCTTCGTCATGACCTCGGACACGGCGCGGTTCTGGTCGACCTCGAAACGCATGTCGCGGTTGGTGATGATGCCGACGAGCTGTCCGGCCGCGTCGGTGACCGGGAGTCCGGAGATCCGGAACCGGGCGCACTTGGCGTCGACCTCGGCGAGGGTGTCGGACGGCTTGCAGGTGACCGGGTCGGTGACCATTCCGGCCTCGGACCGCTTGACCGTCTCCACCTGCCCGGCCTGCGCCTCGACGGACAGGTTGCGGTGCAGCACGCCCATGCCGCCTGCACGGGCCATGGCGATGGCCATCCGCGCCTCGGTGACGGTGTCCATCGCGGAGCTGACGAGCGGCACCCGCAGCCGGATGTCCCTGGTCAGCTGGCTGGACGTGTCGACCTGGCCGGGGATGACATTCGACGCCGCCGGCAAGAGCAGGACGTCGTCGTACGTGAGACCCAGCATCGCGACCTTGTTCGGGTCGTCACCGCCGGTGTGTACATGCCCTGCTGAACTTGTCATGCGGTTCGGGCCCTCCATGGAACATAGGTGCAGCGCCGGTGGCGCCGTCTGCGGACATTCAGATCTTCGATCTGGTGAAACTTGCGCGAACACGGATACAGGGAAAAGGCCGGAGCGACGATCGATATTCCCAGCTCCGCACACCATGATATCGGCTCGACGCGATCGCCACGGAGCCCACCCACGCTGGGCGTACGCCGAACGGCTGGCGCAGACCGGGCTGACCTGCGTACCGTGGTGCTGTGCGCGATCAACTGCCTCCAGGTCTGCCCCCGGACCCCTTCGCCGGCGACCCCGCCGACCCGTCCGCAGCTCTCGATGCGATCGAACCGGGCCAGCCACTCGACCCCCACGAGCGTCTCGCCGTGGAGGAAGATCTGGCCGACCTCGCCGTGTACGAGGCGCTGCTGGCGCATCGTGGGATCCGCGGTCTCGTCGTCTGCTGCGAAGACTGCCAGCAAGATCACTACCACGATTGGGACATGCTCCGTGCCAACCTCCTCCAGCTCCTGGTCGACGGCACCGTGCGCCCGCACGAGCCCGCCTACGACCCGACACCCGAGGCATACGTCACATGGGACTACTGCCGCGGCTACGCGGACGCCTCGATGAACGACGCTCTGCACGGAGACGGCTTCGACGCCTGATCCGGCACAACCCGATCCAAACCCTGTACTGACAGACGACTGTGGCCCGACACGCGAAGTGTCGGGCCACAGTCGTCTGTGCGGGTGGGCCGCCTAACCGCTAGCTGGTGGGCGGCAGCACCGGGACCGGGGTCGTCGTGGTGGGCAGCGGCACCGTCGAGGGCTGCTGAGACGGCTGCTGCTGAGTGGGCGGCTGCGTGGTCGGATTGTCCGGCGGCAGTATCGGCAACTGCATGATTGTCGGATCCGGGCTCGTGGACGGCATCGTCTCAGGCGGAAGCGGAAGCTGCGGCGGCGGCGGCGGCAAGGTGGGCAGCTGCGGCAGCGGAATGGGCGGCAGTCCCGGAATCTGCAGATCCGTCGGCAGGGTTCCCGGCAACTGCCCGACTCCCGGCACCGTCGTGGAACCGGATGTCCCCGGCACGGTGGCAGGCAACTCGGTGGCCTGCGTCGGCGCGCCGGTTGTGGTGGTTCCCGGCGCCGTCGTCGCCGGCGGCGTGGTGGGGGCGATCCTCTCGACCTCCGCGGCCAGCTTCGCCCGCCACACGTCGAGTTCGTTGCGCATGTCGGCGTCGCGTACCCCGCCGGCACGGTCGGCGGCGCCGTCGAGCAGGTTCTTCGCCGACTCCGCGTCGCCCGCGGCGATCAGCCGTTCGGCCTCCTGCAGCTGGGACGTGGTGTCGATCTGCGCGACGGTCGAATCGGCCTGCTGGCTGAACACGACCGACTTGACGCTCCACAGCGGATCGCCGGGTGCGGCGTTGTACGAGAAGATGGTGGCGCCGCCCATGACGACCGCGATCGCGGCGGCAGCGCCTGCGATGGGTCGCAACAGCCGGAGCTTGCCGCGGGCGGCGCTGCGTGCGGAACGGGCGTTGTCCGAGGCGTCGATCGCCGCGATCACGTCGTCGAGCAGCGGCCCGGTCGGCATCGGCGTCGACACGATGTCGGCACGCCAATTGGTCAGCAGAAGCGCGAGCTCGTATTGCTCCGGCGAATCCGTTGCGACGGGACCGCCACCGGCGATCGCGTCGATCAATGCGTCGTCGCGGCGCACTGCCGCGACGTCCACCGGTGCGTCGTCTCCTGGGAGATCGGCATCGGGATTGCCGTTGCGCTTGATGCCCCTAGCCAAACCTCTCACCTGCCTTTGTCACTTCTTTTTTCAGTTTCGCGATGGCTCGGTGTTGAGCCACGCGGACAGCTCCCGCGGTACTACCCACGGCCGCGGCCGTCTCCTCGGCTGACATACCGACCACGAGCCGGAGGATCAAGATCTCCCGGTGCTTCTCCGGCAGCGTGCTCAGCAGTTCGTTCATCTGCCTGCTCGCTTCCGAGTCCAGCGCCCGCTGTTCGGGTCCGTCATCGTTGGCGACGACATCAGGTACTTCGGCGACGGGCTCCGACTTGTTACGTGCGGAGTTCCGATGCGCGTCGGCGACCTTGTGCGCGGCGATCCCGTAGACGAATGCCATGAACGGCCGGCCCTGATCCTCGTAGCGAGGTAGGGCCGTCATCACGGCGAGGCACACTTCTTGTGCCACGTCGTCCGCAGAGAGTTGTCCCCTCTCCGCAGCACCGACCCTGGCTCTGCAGTAACGCACAACCAAGGGCCGAATGTTTTCCAGGACCAGAGCTAAAGCGGCCCGGTCACCCTGCGTTGCAGCGGCGACGGCGGAGTCCAACTCCTCGCTCGTGTTAGTCATCGTTGCTGAATATCCTGGCGTTACAGTGGCACCTCCCCCGATGGGTGTGCTCCCGCTCTCAGCGGAACACTCCAAGAGTAACGGTGCGGACCGAACGGTATTCGCCCGGATTCGCACCGATTCGTGAACAGCCCGGGCCCACGGGGCCCGATCAGCGGTGTCAGATTCGGAAGCGCCCACCTCGCGCCCTGATGAGCGCTTCGCACTCCTCGGACACCGCCTCCGCACGTGAGTCGGACGTCACACCACTCAGCAACATCGCAGCCGCCCACTTCAGGGGTATCAGGCCGTACCGATCGCAGCGGTCGAGCACATCCGCGGCGAGCCGCGCCGCCGGACCGGAATCGGACTCCCCCGTCATCGACGCACTCCGCAGCAGGTCCGATTTGACGTGGTGCCGCACCGATCCGGCGGCCTCCGAAATTTCTGCCGCGGCCTCGGCGTGGCGGCGCGCCGCGGTGAAGTCCCCGTCCGCGAGGAACAACTCCGCGCTCACCCAGTGCCTCCGGACGTGCTGCCGCCACAGTTCGCCGTGGGCGTGCACGTCCAGGTGCTCGGCGCACCGATCGAGCAGCCGCCTGCCCAGTGCGAGCCGGCCGCACCCCAGCGCGTCGGCGGCGAGTCCCGTCATTGCGTCGCACCGCGCCTCCACGGCGAGAACACCGTCCGACGCTCCGGGACCCGTCCCGACGACGGCCAGGGCCCGGCCGTCGAATCCGGACGACACGGCGTGCCAGCCGAGCTGTCTCAGCAGCGACGCCTGCGTGCTCCAGGCGAGCGAGACGACCGCGGGTTCGGCAACCCCGCCGCGCGTCAGGGCGTCCAGTTCGGCGCGGGATCGGCTGTAGTACCCGCGGGCACCCCAGGCCACCGCCCGCATCCAGCGTTCGACGGGAACGTCCGACTCCGGCAGGGGGCTCACGCCCGGATCGGCGCCGAACGCCGCGCGGATCAGTGGATTCGTGACTGCGGAACGGAGAGAGGAGTCGGGCACGCCGAGATCATCGCATCGCCCGCCCTCGCACCGGTCAGGTGACCGCAGCGACGGCGCCCACGGCCGCATCCAGCGCTCCCAGCACCGTGATCGTCCGCGGTAGCGACTGTGTCCGGCAGCCGGGACCGCCCGCCAGCACCGTCAGCCCGGTGCGCCTGCGGCGGATCGCCCGCAGCAGGGAGGGTACGTCGCATCCGGCGGCGGGCAACCAGAGGACGATCACGTCCGGTTCGGCGTTGGTCACGGCGGCGAGCAACGCCGACCGGCACAGTGGCAGCGCGATCCGCGTGTCCACCGACGCCGTGGCCAGGGCGGCGCCCAGGGCCCGGAATTCGAGACCGTACGGGTCCGCGGGGACCGCGTCCGGCGGGTCCGCGGGCACCTGCACGAGCAGGACCCGGCCACCGCCGCCGATCGGTGCATCCAGGGTCATCGTGGACAGAATCCCCGCGACACATTCGGCGAAGACACGGACGCTCACAGCGGCAGCGTCGGAGTTCCTGCCGTCGTCCGCCCATTCGAGCACCGGAGCGACCACCGTCGTCCACATGGAGCTGAATCCTCGCTCCGCGACCGCCCGCACGACGATCCGGCGGATGGTCACGACGTCTCGCGCCAGCAACGCACCCGACAAATTGCGGACGGCGGCCTCCGCGTCGGCGAGGCCGGAAAAGGACGACAAAAGGTTCGACGAGCCTGTTTTCGTCCCGTTCACCGAGTTGTCATCCAGATTTTCGCCGCCCGGCCGGCGGCCGCTTTCTGACGAATATGTAGCCATTGCGTTAATCGCATATCTCGCGGCCTCCGCGGAGTTTGCACCACCGTCCAGAGCCTGTTGCATGCATTCGAGCCGGGCGACGTCGCGCGACGTGTATCGCCGGTGACTTCCCTGCGGGTGGACGGAGGGGCCGATGCCGTAGCGGCGGTCCCACGTGCGAAGCGTCGACGGTGCCACCCCGAGCCTTCTGGCCAGCGCGGATACCGACATCGTGGGTCCCTCGTCCGGAGATCCGGAGGGGGTCTGCGTTTCAGGCTCCGCGGGCTGGGGCACCCGCACATCGTTACCCGTACCCCCAAGGTCTTTCAACCCGAAACGGAAACACGGAAACGCGGGAAAGTAAATATTTTCCAGGTTAACTTTCAGCTCGTGGGATATGTAAATCCCCACTGTGAACAACTATTGACGCGATTTCCGAACCGACTCTACGGTTAGCAACGTGAATGATTCAGCGGCTTGAACGTCGAGCCCACGGTCCGCTCGCCGCCCGAGGCGAGCTTGCAGCTAAGGAGTCCACATGCCTGCACCCAACCACCTTCCCGGCCCGAACGCGGATATCTGGGATTGGCAGATGCACGGACTGTGCCGCGGAGTCGACTCCTCGATGTTCTTCCATCCCGACGGGGAGCGCGGCCGTGCCCGCGCACAGCGGGAAACCCGTGCGAAGGAAATGTGCAGACGCTGCCCGGTCCTCGCCCAGTGCCGCAATCACGCGCTGAGCGTGTCCGAGCCGTACGGGATCTGGGGTGGAATGTCCGAAACGGAACGCGAGATGCACGCCCGGCACAGACGCGGCCGGATCGCCGTTTGACCGCTCGCCCACACTCACCGAGGGACCCTCGCCGCCGTGCGAGGGTTCCTCGCGTCACTTCGATCCCCTCGCCACCCATCCACGGCGACTCGGTCTCCGAATGCCTACCGGCTGGAGGAGATGAGCGGACATGCACGCTACCGTGGTTCTCGATGAAGCGAGACGAGCGCTGGTGACGAACCACGAGGGCAAAACCCCGGCAGACGACGTGTGCTCGGCGGACGCGGCCGGGGCACACAGCGCCCGGGCCACCGAATCCGCGGAGCTCCACGACACCATGGCCCGCGTGGCGAACGGGGACGCCGACGCATTCGCCGAACTCTACGACCGGACGAGCGCCCGAGTCCACGGCATGGTCCTGCGGGTGCTGCGCGACCCCGGGTACGCGGAGGAGACGACGCAGGAAGTCTTCCTCCAGGCCTGGCGCACCGCGTCGAACTTCGACCCGGCAAAGGGTTCCGTCATGTCGTGGCTGATGACACTCGCGCACCGCCGGGCCGTCGACCGCGTGCGCTCGGAGCAGGCAGGCACCGACCGCGAATCCCTCTACGAGACCACCAACATCGCGGGGCCGTTCGACCACGTCACCGAGGAGGTGACTCGCCGGCTCGAGCATCAATCGGTGCTCGTCTGCCTCGACTCGCTCACGGACATGCAGCGTGAGTCCGTTGCGATGGCGTATTACGACGGCCGCACCTACCGGGAGGTCGCCTCCCAGCTGGGGGTCGCGCTGTCGACGGTGAAGACGCGCATCCGTGACGGATTGACGCGTCTTCGCGGCTGCCTGGGAGGTCTGTGACATGAACGACGAACTCGTGGGCATGGCCTACCCGTATGCACTCGACGCACTCGACGACACCGAGCGCCGCGAACTCGACACCGATCTCGCAGGCACCGACGGGGACACCCGCTCCACGTTCACCGACGAGGTCCGGCGGATCCGCGAAGCGTTCGCGGTGGTGAGCGCGGTGGGCGCCGTCGAACCGCCGCCACGGGTGCGGATCCGGGTCCTCGATGAGATCAGGCGTCCCGCGCCCGCGCCGACGTCGCTCGCCGAGCGTCGCTCCCGCAGGCGGCGCTGGCAGATCGCCGCCGCCGCCGCCGCGGCCGTCGGGGTGCTCGCCGGCGGAACGGTGATCGTCCGGCAGCTCACGGAAGGCCCGGCGCCCACAGTCTCGGAACAGGTGCTCGACGCCGCCGACATGCACTCGTCGACGAGTCCGATCGCGGCAGGCGGGTCCGCGACCGCCAGCTACTCGAAGTCGCAGGACGCCGTGGTGTTCGTGATGGACGGTGTCGCCCCGCCCAGCGCGGACACCGTGTATCAGCTGTGGTTGATGCCCGAGTCCGGGGACGACCCGGTGCCCGCCGGAACCATGTCGGCCGGCGACATGCAGCCGACCACGACGGTCGTCCTCGACGACGTGGGGTCGATGTCGAAGCTGGCCGTCACCGTCGAACCGCCCGGAGGGTCACCCCAGCCGACGTCGGAACCGTTCGCGGTGCTGCAACTGAGCTGATCCGGCCGCCGCCGGACACAGAGAAACCCCCGCGCGGTGATCCGCACGGGGGTTTCTCGTTCGAACGATCGGAGCCCGATCGGCCGCGACGGCAGAGCCTAGTGGCTGTGCCCGTGGCCGGTCTGCTGCTCTTCCGCTTCCGCGGGCTTCTCGACCACGGCACTCTCCGTGGTGAGGATCATCCGCGCGACCGAGGCCGCGTTGACGACCGCGGAGCGGGTGACCTTGACGGGGTCGACGACACCGTCGGCGAGCAGGTCGCCGTAGGTGAGGGTCGCGGCGTTGAAACCGTGGCCCTTGGGCTGCTCGGCAACCTTGCTGGTGACGACGGCACCGTCGAGACCGGCATTGCTGGCGATCCAGAACAGCGGCGCCTGCAGTGCTTCGCGCACCACCTTGACGCCCGTGGCCTCGTCCCCGGTCAGACCGAGGTTGTCGGCCAGCTCGGTGCTCGCCTGGACGAGGGCGGAACCGCCACCGGGGACGATGCCCTCGGCGACTGCAGCCTTCGCGGCGTTGACGGCGTCCTCGACGCGGAACTTGCGCTCCTTGAGGTCCGTCTCCGTGGCCGCGCCGACCCGGATGACGGCGACGCCACCGGCCAGCTTCGCCAGACGCTCTTCGAGCTTCTCGCGATCCCAGTCGGAGTCGGTGTTCTCGATCTCGCGGCGCAGCTGCGCGACGCGGCCCTTGATGTCGTCGTCGGTTCCGGCGCCGTCGACGATCGTGGTCTCGTCCTTGCTGACCACGACGCGGCGGGCGCTGCCGAGCAGGTCCAGTCCGGCGTCCTTCAACGTGAGGCCGACGTCGGAGTTGATGACCGTGCCGCCGGTGACGACGGCGAGGTCGTCGAGGAACGCCTTCCGGCGGTCACCGAAGAACGGCGCCTTGACGGCGACGGCCTTGATGGTCTTCCGGATGGAGTTGACCACGAGCGTCGAGAGAACCTCGCCCTCGACGTCCTCCGCGATGATGAGGAGGGGTTTGCCGCTCTCGGCAACCTTCTCCAGCAGCGGCAGGAAGTCGGGCAGGGACGTGATCTTCTCGCGGAACAGCAGCACGAGTGCGTCCTCGTACACGGCCTTCTGTGCGTCGAGGTCCGTGACGAAGTACGGCGACAGGTAGCCCTTGTCGAACTGGACGCCCTCGGTGATCACGAGCTCGGTCGCCAGGGTCGAGGATTCCTCCACCGTCACGACGCCGTCGGTGCCGACGCGGGTGAGCGCCTCGCCGACCATCTCGCCGATCTCCTCGTCACGCGAGGACACGGTCGCGACCTGGGCGATGGACGTCTTGCCCTCGACCGGCTTCGCGGCGGCGAGCAGTGCCTCGACGACCTTGTCGGCCGCGGCGTTGATGCCGATGCCGAGCGCCATCGGGTTCGCACCCGCGGCGATGTTCTTCAGACCGCCCCGCACGATGGCCTGAGCCAGCACGGTCGCGGTGGTGGTGCCGTCGCCTGCGACGTCGTTGGTCTTGGTGGCGACGCTCTTGACGAGCTGCGCTCCGAGGTTCTCGAACGGGTCCTCGAGCTCGATTTCCCGGGCGATGCTGACACCGTCGTTGGTGACGGTCGGGCCGCCGAAGGCCTTCGCCAGCACTACGTGGCGGCCACGCGGACCCAAGGTCACCTTGACCGCGTCGGCAAGCTTGTCGACTCCACGCTCGAGAGACCGGCGTGCGATCTCGTTGAACTCAATCTGCTTGGACATGTGTTCTGTCTTCTCCTGGATCTCAGGGTTACGCGCGTGAACGCACTCCGCCCCGGGATCCTGTGGGGACTCCGGGGCGGATCACGTATGGCTTACTTGGAGACGACAGCCAGCACGTCGCGTGCCGACAGGATCAGGTACTCCTGGCCGGCGTACTTGATCTCGGTTCCGCCGTACTTGGAGTAGATGACCGTGTCACCCTCCTTGACGTCGACCGGGATGCGGTTGCCCTGCTCGTTGACGCGGCCTTCGCCGACTGCGACGACAGTGCCCTCCTGGGGCTTCTCCTTGGCCGTGTCGGGAATGACCAGGCCGGAGGCAGTCGTCGTCTCAGCCTCGTTGGCCTGGACGAGGATCTTGTCCTCGAGCGGCTTGATGTTGACGCTCGCCACGATGAGCCCTCCACTTTGGGGTATGCGGATCCGGAGACTTCTCCGGACTCCTGTTTGAGTGTTCCGTTTACGGCACTTCACACAGCCCCGTCGTCGCGGGTGCCGGAGCTCGATCGGCGCCACTTGGCACTCTATACGTGAGAGTGCCAACCCTCAAGGAGAAGGGGGTGGTAGATCGCGCCGCGCCGAATATCGTCCTGTCTCAGGGGTCGTCACCTAAGGTTCCTCTGGTGTCTGACATCAATAGGCGTAAATTCCTGACGTTTGCCGGGCTCGGGGCGATCGGGACGGTGGGGTTCGGAGCACGCCCGTGGGGGTTGCAGTACGCGGGCGCGGCCCCGCTCCCGACCTCCGGGGCAGGCACCACCCTAGAAGCGGTGGCCGTCCCCCTCGGAAGCTCCGGCTACCGCAGACTCGGCGCGGGACCGGGGTGGCCGACGATCGTCCGCACCGAACTCGCCGAGGCCCGCAGCGGGCGCGAGGACCGGCGCACCGCACTCGCCTCCCTCGTCCAGCTCACCGACGTCCACCTGGTCGACGCCCAGTCCCCGATGCGCTTCGAATACGTCCACCCCTTCACCGGTTCCGCGTTCCGCCCGCACGAGACGCTCACCGCGCAGGGTCTCGTCGCCGTGGTCGCCCGCGTCAACGCCCTCGCGTCCGGCCCGCACACCCAGCGCGCGTTCGATGCGGTCGTAAGTACCGGCGACAACACCGACAACAAGGAATTCGCCGAACTCGGGTGGTTCCTCACCGCGCTCAACGGCGGCACCATCGTCCCCAACACGGGCGCCCCCGACCGCTACGAAGGCGTGCAGAACTCCGGGGCCGACCTGTACTGGAACCCGGAGTCCTCCGTCCAGGACATGTACAAGAAGGCCGGGTTCCCCGAGATCCCCGGCCTGCTCGGCGCGGCGATCGCCCCCGTCACCAGCCCCGGCCTGAACACCCCCTGGTACTGCGTCTTCGGCAACCACGACGACTCGGTGGAGGGCACCGTCCCGAGCGGCATCCCCCCGCTCGAAGCCATGTACACCGGTTCGCTGAAGTTCGAGGTCCCCGGGTCGCCGGAGCAGGCGAAGGCCGTCGACATCGCCACCAAGTTCGACCCCGGCGCCATTCCCGCTGCGCTGTCCGCGTTCACCACACCCCCGCGGGTCGTCACCCCCGACCCCACGCGGGCACCGTTCACTCCCCGCCAGTTCATCGCCGCACACCTGGACCCGGCCAACACCGGCCCCGGACCGGCCGGTCACGGCTTCGCACCCGACGCCGGCGAGACCGGAATCGGCTACTACTCGTTCGAGATCGCACCCGGTGTCGTCGGAATCAGCATGGATTCCACCAACCGGGCGGGGTTCGTCGACGGCTCGCTCGGCGCCGCGCAGTTCCGGTGGATCGAGGACACCCTGGCGGCAGGCAGCAGCCGGTACTACGACACCGCGGGCAACCCTGTGTCGCAGGCACGCAGCGACACCTGGTTCGTCCTGTTCAGCCACCACACCAGCGGCAGCATGGACAACGTCGTCCCCGACCCCGCCGCCCCGGCGGAACCCCGGATCCGTGGTTCGCGACTGGTGTACCTGCTGCACCGATTCCCGAACGTCCTCGCCTGGGTCAACGGACACACCCACGAGAACCGGATCACCCCGTGGCCCGGATCCACTCCGGAGCAGTCGTTCTGGGAGATCAACACGGCCTCGCACATCGACTTCCCCCAGCACGGGCGGATCATCGAGGTGGTCGACAACGTCGACGGAACCGTGTCGCTGCTCACCACGCTGTTCGAGGCCGACAGCCCGTACGCCGTGGACCACACCGACCTCTCACCGCTCGGGCTGGCGTCGCTGTACCGGGAGTTGTCGTTCAACGACATTCACGCCGACCCCGACCTGGGCGGCGGGACGGCCGACCGGAACGTCGAACTGGTGCTGGTGTCGGGTCGCTAGTTCCGGCGCTTGCGGGCCCAGTCGACGGCCGCGACGACCGCGCGGATGCCGACGCCGAGAAGGATCAGATTTCCGATGATCTGCACACTCACGACGGCTCGCGACGCATCGGTCGTCGCGGCGATGTCGCCGAACCCGACGGTGGAGAACACGGTGAGCGAGAAGTACAGCGCACCCATCCGAGTGAGCGGTTCGGTGAAGAAACGCGGATCGCTTTCGGACATCAGGCAATATCCTGTCGCGAACCCCAGCAGGTAGAGCGGCAGGATCAGGGAGAGTGCCTCGATGGCCTGGAGCGCAGGCACGTCGGACCGGAAGATCCGGCGGATCTGCCAGACCGCCGCCGAGCCGACGACCAGCAGGCCCCCCGCCAGGAAGAGCAGAGCGGACATGTTCCCGATCGAGGTCCATGGCAGGGCGAAGTAGACCACCGCGCACAGGACGACGGTGCCCAGCGGGCGCACGAATGCGCGCACCAGAAGCCGTCGGCGCTCGCGTCTCGTGAGGTTGCGAAAATCGCTGGCGCGTCCCATGAGATTCCTTTGGACAACTGTGCAGGTGAGACCGGATATCGAGCGCCATCTTCGTCTTCGGGGGCCGGAAGTCGGGAGCGAAATCCGTTTGTTTTCTGTAACGTTCAGATAACAGTCGCCGATTCAACGGGCAGGGAATACCCGCTGAACAGGGCGTTCCGGCAGAGACAGCAGGTCACGCGTCGAAAACGTGAGGGGGTGTGTGATGGGTATGTCCCTGGGGATGTCGACCGGCGCGGCAGGTGTGAGTTCCGCGCTCGTCACCACCGCCTCCAACGGCGCGCAGAACGTCGAGTTCCGTTACCTGTCCGCCGATCAGGCCCACACCGACCTCGGCGATCTGGTCCGCTCGTCGATCTCGCTGATGACCACCCAGGTTCCCGCCGATCCCACCACCCCCGACGCGTTCGCCGTCGCGTACCGGACGCAGGAGCAGGCCCACTCGATCCGCAGCGCCGTCAGCAGGCAGCGCCATCGTGTGCACCTCGTGCCCGAGACCGCGGCCACCCTCACCTACCTGCGGCACACCGGCGAGGTCGCACAGCATGCCACCGTCGCGATCGTCGACTTCGGCGAGTCCGGGTTGTCCGTCGCCGTCGTCGATCAGGTGGACGGCACCGTCCTGCACGCCGACCGCACGAGCCACGTGAGCGGCACCGGCATCGACGACCTGATCTTCCACCACGTCGTCGGCAGCCTCACCACTCCGCATCCCCTGCGGCACCTGGACCGGGATCTGCTCTCGGCGCGGTGCCGCGTCGCCAAGGAGCAGTTGTCCTCGGAGCCGAAGTCGCACGTCGACATCGATCTGCAGGGCGTCCGCCCGATCGAGATCAGCCGCACCGGGTTCGACGAGATCGTCGCACCGACCGTCCGCGTCGCGGTGGAGTTCATCCGTGCCACGATCGCCGACTCTCCGCGCCAGCCCGAGGCCCTGGCCTTGGTCGGCGGCGGCGCGAACATTCCCGCGATCGCCGCCGCCGTCACCGACGCCGTCACCGCCCGGGTCATCGCGGTGCCCGAACCCGACACGGCGACCGCGAAGGGTGCGGCGCTGCTCGCCGTGTCCTCGGCCATCCGCGACTACCCGGCCACCGAGTCGAACCGCCCCGGTTCGGCCGCGAAGGTGTCGGGGGCTCTCGTCGGCGCGCTGGTGGTCGGCGGCCTCGTTCTGGGTTACGGCGTGAAGGAACTCGCGCCCGCACCCGATCCCAACGTCTCCCCTGCGGGGACCGACAGTTTCCAGACCACCGAGCAGGTCGCGACCACGACGACCGACGAGCCTCCCGCCACGCGGATTCCGTCGTACGATCCGACGCCGACCTCGGAGTACTACCCGAATCAGGTTGCCCCGCCCACGTCCGAACCGCGCACCGACCAGATTCCTGCGCAGGCGCCCGATTCGACGACCGAGACGACGCCCCCGCGCACCACCACCCCCCTGCCGACCCCCACGACTCCTGCGCGTCCGACGCTGCCCGGAACGGAGCCGCCGCAGCCCTCGTGGCCGCACATCGAGTGGCCCGCGATTCCGCCGCTGTGGCCGCAGGTTCCCGGCGAATCGACGCCGAACGAACCGCGCCCCGTCGCGCCCGCACCCGGTGGTCCCGAAGTGGCACCTCCGCCCACCGGTGCACCCGGTGCACCCGCCGAATCCACCGCGCCTGCGGCGCCCGCGGCACCGACTGCGCCCGCGGAATCGGTGCCCGCCGCACCCGAAGGGCTCTTCCCGATGGTCCCGGCGCCGGGCACGGTCGCTCCGAGCGCTCCCGCCGGGGCGCAGCCGAGCGGCTCTCAACCCGGTGAGGCGCTGACTCCCCCGGCCACGCAGACCGTCACCATTCCGGTCAGCTGAACACCTGACTGGTCGCCACCGACAGCCCGGGGTCGCTGGCCACGGTGAGCAGGGAGGGCGCGGCGCCGCCGGCGATCAGATGCGCGCCGAGCGAGGCGATCATCACTCCGTTGTCGGTGCACAGGCGAGGTTTCGGGACTCGCAGGGTCAGACCGGCTTCGGCGCAGCGTTCCTCGGCGAGCGCGCGGATACGCGAGTTGGCCGTCGCGCCGCCACCGAGCACCAGAGTGTCCACGCCGGCGTCACGAGCCGCGCGTACCGCTTTCATCGTCAGCACGTCGGCCACGGCCTCCTGGAAGCTCGCGGCGATGTCGGGCACCGAGTACGACTCGTCGGCCCGTTCCTTCGATTCCACGTACCGCGCGACGGCCGTCTTCAGTCCGGAGAACGAGAAGTCGTGCCGTGCGTCCCGCGGTCCGGTCATGCCGCGCGGGAAGGCAATCGCGTTCCGGTCGCCGTCCTGCGCCGCGGCGTCGAGGGCGGGGCCACCGGGGAATCCGAGTCCGAGGAGGCGGGCCACCTTGTCGAACGCTTCGCCTGCGGCGTCGTCCACGGTCGTGCCCAGTTCGACGATGGGCTTCGCGAGGTCCTCGACGTGCAGGAGGTGGGTGTGCCCACCGGACACGAGCAGCGCCACGCAGGGCGGCATCGGTCCGTGCTCGAGGGTGTCCACCGACACGTGCCCGCCGAGGTGGTTCACCGCGTAGAACGGGACGTCCCACGCCGCCGCATAGGCTTTCGCGGCCGCGACGCCGACGAGCAGGGCTCCGGCCAGACCGGGGCCGATGGTGACGGCGAGTGCGTCCGGTTTGACGATCCCGGCGGCAGAGAGGGCCCGCCGCATCGTCGGCACGATCGCCTCGAGGTGTGCGCGGGACGCTACCTCCGGCACCACCCCGCCGTAGCGTGCGTGCTGGTCGACGCTGGATGCGACCTCGTCCGCGAGCAGCTCGCAGGTCCCGTCGCCGTTCCACCGGACGATGCCGACTCCGGTCTCGTCACAAGAGCTTTCGATCCCCATGACGATCATTGCACCGGCTCCTCACCCGTTCCGGGGCGACGCATCGTGAACGCGTCCGCACCGCTCGGTTGGTAGTACTTCTTACGGGTTCCCACGATCTCGAATCCTTCACGTCGGTACAGGGCGATCGCCGCGTCGTTGTCGGTGCGCACCTCGAGAAACACGGGGCCGCCCCTCGTGTCGGCCACGCGCAGCAGCTCGTCGAGGAGGGCCCCGCCGATCCCCCGCCGCTGGCACGCCGGGTCGGTTCCGATCGTGTGTATCTCGGATTCGGGGTGCGAACCGTTGCCCAGCAGGGCGATTCCGGCGTACCCGACGACGTGGCCGGTGTCGTCCCGCGCCACGGCGTAGTGCACGTGCGGAGCGGCGAGTTCCGCCCTGAACGCGTGTGCGCTCCAGGGTCCGTCACCGGCGAAGAGGAGGGTCTCGAGCTCCGCGCACCGTTCGGCGTCGGCGACCGCCATCGGTTCGATGCGGAAAGTCATTTCTTCCGGTCCGCCAGTTCCACCGCGTCCGGGCGTCGCAGGTAGAGCGGGACGAGCGCCGCCGGGGCCGCACTACCGAACAGCGCATCCGCGGCCACCGCGACCAGCCCTGCGGGCGAGGGGGTTTCCACCGGTTCGACCGGCAGATCGAAGAAGTCGACGTGTGACGGCGATCCCGCCACCACCTCGGACGGCATGGGCTCGAGCTCGCGCGGCTTCACCACCGCGGGACCCTCCACCCGAACTCCCGCCGAATAGCGTGCCCAGTACACCTCGCGCCGGCGTGCGTCCGTGACGACGAGCAGATTCCGGTCACCGTCCACCTGCGCCGCGATGGCGTCGAGGCTGCACACCCCGTGAACCGGGATGCCGAGGGCGTCGGCGAACGCGGCGGCGGTGGCCATCCCCACGCGCAGTCCCGTGAACGGACCCGGCCCGGCCCCGACGACCACCGCATCGAGGTCCGCGGGGACGTGCCGCGCCTCGGCGAGGCACTCCAGGATGTGCGGGGTGAGCACTTCCGCGTGCGCGCGCGGGTTGACCGTCACCCGCACCGCGAGCGTGTGGACCGCCTCTACCGATGCGGAGCCGGCCGAAACCCGGACGACTCCGGCGGTCACGGCAGGCGTGGACGTGTCGATGGCGAGAACAAGCACGGTAACTGAGGGTACTCGCACGTCAGATACGCTCCCGACACCCGACCCGTCAGGAAATCCACTCCCAGTGGGCCGTGCGGACATCCGACTCCGGTTCGCGGCGCAGGCGTACCCGCAGGTGACGATCGGCCAGCTGCTCGACGATGCCCTCGCCCCATTCGACGACGACAACGGCTGCGGCCAGGTCGGTGTCGAGGTCGAGCGCGTCGAGTTCGTCCAGCGCGTGCGGGCCGCTGCCGCCCAGTCGGTACGCGTCCACGTGCACCATTCCGACCGGCGCACCCCCACCCGGCCGGGTGCCCGCCCGGTGCTCCCGCGCGATCACGAATGTGGGTGAAGTCACTCGCCCCTGCACACCGAGCCCGGCCCCGATTCCCTTCGTCAGTGCGGTCTTCCCCGCACCGAGAGGGCCGTCGAGCACCACGAGATCACCGGCGACGAGTCCCCGGGCAAGGTTCCGCCCGAACTCCTCCGTGTCTTCCGCCGTCGCCAGCACCACGGTCCCGCTCACGGGCAGTACTCCTTCCTCAGCCGACATCGGACTGCTCACCCGATTGGAATGTGGCCAGGCCACGATGCAACAACCGGTCGACCGCGTCCGACACCACGGACGGGAACTCGAGCTGCACCAGGTGACCGGCGCCGCGCACCCGCACCAGTTCGGACTCCGGTAGGTCCGCCGCCAGTTTCCGGGAACTGCCGAACGGGATGGTCATGTCGCTGTCGCCGCACACCACGACCGACGGGGTGTGTCCGAGCGCCGCGAGTGACGCGGACTCGTCGTGCAGTTCGAGCGTGCGCAGGAAGTTCACGATGGTGACCACCGACGTCCGGTCCAGCATGGAGTCGGAGAACTTGTGCAGCCGCGGACTCACGTCCGTGCCGTACGACGCCGCCCGCAGGATGGGGGTGATCAGGACGCGGGCCGCGCCGCGCGCGTGCTGGACGAGTTCGGGCGAGGTCCGGACCGCGAGCCGGAAGCCGTCGATGACCGGGTTCTGCAGGTTCCGCGTCAATCCGGTCTCGCTGAGCCCGGCCGCGGCCGTGGCCACCAGGCCCGCACCGATCACCCGCTCCGAAACCAGCTCGGGCCGCTGCCCGGCGAAGGCGAGCACCGTCATCCCACCCATCGAATGCCCCACCAGCACAATCGGTCCGGTGGGGGCCTTCGCCTCGACGACGGTCGCGAGATCGGCGCCCAGCTGAGCGATGGTGCAGCTCGCCGCGGACGGCACACCCGAATCGCCGTGCCCGCGTTGGTCGTAGAACACCATCCGCACGTCGTCGCCCCACCGCTCGGCGAGCTGACGGCGCTGGAAGTGCCACGACGTCATGTCCAGGCAGTACCCGTGCACGAACACCGCCGTCACCGGGGCGTTCTCCGGGCCCACCTCGCGGACGGCGAGCGCCACGCCGTCCTCGGCGACCACCACGCTGCGCCGGTCCCGCGTCATCAGGGTGAAGTCCTCGTCGCCGTAGATCTCGCGGCCGGGCCGGGTCGCGCTGCGCACTGCGTTGACTCCGGCCACCGAGCCGAGCGCCAGCGCGCTGAGCACACCGCCGACGAGTCCCAACCGCTTCGACACACCCATGCCTAGGTGCCCGTCCCACCGACGTAGCTGCGCACCGTGCGTCCGCGCACCCCCGTCACGACCTCGTAGTGGATGGTGTCGAGTTTGTCGGCCCACTCCTGTGCGATCGGCTCGCCGAGGTCCCCGTTGCCGAAGAACACCGCGGTGTCCCCCTCCCGGACTCCCCCGCCGTCCGGTCCGAGATCGACGACCACCTGGTCCATGCAGACACGTCCGATCCCCGGACGTCGCTCCGCACCCAGTTGGACCTCGAATCGGCCGCTCAGCGAACGCGGGAGCCCGTCGGCGTACCCGAACGGCAGCAACGCCACTGTCGTGTCCCTCGGGGCCACCCACTGGTGCCCGTAGGACACGCCTTCACCTGCCGCCACCTTCTTCACCAGAGCCACCCTCGATCGCAGTGTCATCGCCGGGCGCAACCCGAACTGACCGAGTTCGGGAACGGGCGACAACCCGTATATCGCGATTCCCGGGCGAACCATGTCAAACCGCAGATCGGGGCGGGTCAGGGTGGCCGCGGAATTGGACAGGTGCACCACTTCGGGGACCAGTCCGTGACGCTTGGCATCCGCGATCGCAGCGACCAGTCGATCCCGCTGGGAATCGATCCAGGCGTGGTGCGGCTCGTCGGCATGGGCCAGATGCGAGAAGACGCCGCGCAGCCGCACCGAACCCTCGGCCTGCGCGCGGGCCAGGTCGACGAGGGTCTGCTCCAGTTCGTCGGGTGCCACCCCGTTGCGGTTCAAGCCGGTGTCGACCTTCAGAGTGACGATCGCCGTGG
The DNA here is from genome assembly GCF_900105905.1 of Rhodococcus koreensis. GTDB lineage: Bacteria > Actinomycetota > Actinomycetes > Mycobacteriales > Mycobacteriaceae > Rhodococcus_F > Rhodococcus_F koreensis. The sequence continues at coordinate 1,856,469 of NZ_FNSV01000005.1, forward strand.
TGCCGACGGTCCGCGCCGCAGCTACCACCGAGGCGAGGTGGCGGGGTGAGGAGACGCCGAGTTCGACACCGGCCGCGATCGCGGGGGCGAAATCGGCGTCGACGGTGTGCAGCCACGCGAGGACGGGTGCGTCGATCCCGGCACGACGCAGCGTCAGGGCCTCCGACACGGTCGTCACACCCAGTTCCGACGCTCCCGCAGCCAGCGCCGCGCGGGCCACGGCTACCGCGCCGTGGTTGTAGCCGTCCGCCTTCACGACGGCCATCATCGCCGCGCCCCGAGCGCTGTCGCGCAGGATCCGGACGTTGTGCGCGATCGCGTCCAGATCCACCACTGCCTCGGCCTGCGGTGCCGGCGCCGCCTGCGCGGGCGCTGCGGGTTCGCTGTGTCCGTGGTCGTCGGCCGGTACTGCTTCAGCAAGCGTCATATGTTCGATCCTGCCATTCACGCGGTGGCCGGCATTTCGTCGGGTGACACCCCCGCACGGAGAACTCTGATCGACTCCCTGAGGTGCGCGAGCAGCGTTCCCGCGGAGATCGGTGCTGTTCCGCGCCCCGCGGAGAGGTCGGCGCCGCCGCCTCGGGCCGCCAGGTTCGCGGCCAGCGAGTGAGCGCGCGCACCCACCGCGGCGGCCCGGTCCGGGGCGAGACCGGCGGCCATGAGTGCGCCGATGATCCCGGCGAGCACGTCGCCCGCCCCCGCCGTGGCGGACCACGAACCGCCCGCCTCGTTGACGAACACCCGGCCGCCGGGCTCGGCGATCACCGTGGCCCGCCCCTTGAGCAGCACGTGCGCGTTCCAGTCGGCCGCGAGCGCGCGCACCGACGCCACCCGGTCCGGGCCCGGTCCCTTTCCCGTCAGCCGGGCAAACTCCCCGGCATGCGGTGTCAGCAGCGTCGCAGCCGTCCGCGAGCGCACCAGGTCCGGGTCCTCGGCGAGCAGGGTCAGTCCGTCCGCGTCGACCAGTACGGGCACATCCGCGTCGAGCACCGTCCGCAACGTCCGGCGGGCGGCGTCGTCGGTGCCCATGCCCGGCCCGACCACCCACGACTGGACGCGTCCGGCCTTCGCGAGATCGGTGGTCGCGATCACCTCCGGCGCATGCGCGAGCACCTCGCCCGTGGACGCCCCGGCATAGCGGACGAGCCCCGACGTAGCCGTGACCGCCGCGCCCGTGCACAGGACCCCGGCTCCGGGGTAACCGTCGCTGCCCGCGACGACCCCCACCACACCCTGCGAGTACTTGTCGTCGTCCGCTCCCGGCACCGGCCACGCCGCGCCCACGTCGGCGGCGTCCAGAGCGGTGATTTCGGCATCACCGAGCGACAGTCCGATGTCGACCAGCTCGACTCGGCCACACTGCGCCGCGCCCAGCGCGTGAACCGGTTTGAGGGCACCGAACGCCACGGTGACCGCGGCGCGCACGGCGGGCCCGTCGACGGCGCCAGTGTCCGGGTCCACCCCACTCGGCAGGTCCGCCGACACGATCGGCGCCTCGATCCGGTCGACCAGCGCAGCAGCATCGGGTCGTAGCGGTCCGCGGCCGGAGATTCCGACGATCCCGTCGATCACCAGGTCGGGCAGGCCCAAGTCGTCGGACGGGGCGGCCACCCGCCCGCCGGCCGCGGTGAACGCCGCCAGCCCGGCCGCGTGCGCCTTCTCCGGTTTCAGCAGGACCGCTGTGGTAGCGACACCGCGCCTGCGCAGCATCGACCCCGCCCACAGCGCGTCCCCGCCGTTGTCGCCGGACCCCACCAGCACCGTGATCGTGCGGCCGGCGACACCCCCGGTCCGCGCCCGCAGTTCCGCCGCCACCACCGTGGCCAGTCCGTGTGCGGCGCGTCGCATCAGTGCGCCGCCCGGAAGGGACGCCAGCAACGGCGCCTCCGCGGCTCGAACCTCGTCAGCGGTGTAGTAGCCCCGCATGGGAACTCCTCGTCGAGCCGGCCCCACGGCCGGCCGCTGTGCAGTGAAGGGTCGGTACCGGGTCAGACTACGCTCGACGCCATGCGTGTACGTGGAACGTCGTGGATCGCCGGAGTGGCTCTCGCCGCGAGCATTTCGATGACAGCCGTCGTCTCCGGGTGCAGTTCGCCCGCCGAGGAGGCACCCGAGGCGACGACCGGACCCGTCGTGCAGGTCGCGAACATGGCGTATGCGCCCTCGACGATCACCGTCCGGGCCGGAGACACCGTCACCTGGAATTTCGACGACCGGGGCGTCACCCACGACGTGGTGGGTGTCGGGGCCGCGAAGAGCGTGCTGCGGAGCCGGCTGATGCAGACCGGCACGTTCACGTACACGTTCACCGAACCGGGCACCTACGAGTACACGTGTTCGCTGCATCCGGACATGACGGGCACCGTCGTCGTCACTCCGTAGGGGCGCGGCCCGGCCGCGCCCCCCACGTCGCGCCTATTCGACAGTGACGGACTTGGCGAGGTTACGCGGCTTGTCGACGTCGTAGCCCCGTGTCTGCGCGACCTCCGCCGCGAAGACCTGCAACGGCACCGTCGACAGCAGCGGCTGCAGCAGCGTCGGCGCCGACGGGATCTCGATCAGGTGGTCGGCGAACGGCCGCACGGCCTCGTCGCCTTCCTCCGCGATCACGACGGTCCGCGCACCGCGGGCCTGGATCTCCCGGATGTTGCTGAGCAGCTTCGAGTGCAGCACCGCGCGCCCCTTCGGCGACGGCATCACCACGATCACCGGCAACCCGTCCTCGATCAACGCGATCGGCCCGTGCTTGAGTTCGCCGGCCGCGAAGCCCTCGGCATGCATGTACGCCAGCTCCTTGAGCTTGAGCGCACCCTCGAGCGCCACGGGGTAACCCACGTGGCGGCCCAGGAACAGCACCGTCGACGACGACGCCAGTTCCCGTGCCAGCGCCCGCACCGGTTCCACCGTCTCGAGCACCCGGCTCACCAGATCGGGCATGGCCTCGAGATCGGCGTACTCGCGTGCCACCTCGTCCGGGTACTTGGTGCCGCGGGCCTGCGCGAGAGCCAGGCCGACCAGGTAGTTCGCCGTGACCTGCGCGAGGAACGCCTTGGTCGACGCGACACCGATCTCCGGACCGGCCCGGGTGTATAGGACAGCGTCGGCCTCGCGGGGAATCTGGGCACCGTTCGTGTTGCAGACCGCGAGCACCCGCGCCTTCTGATCCTTGGCGTGGCGCACCGCCTCGAGGGTGTCGGCCGTCTCACCGGACTGCGAGATGGCGACCACCAGCGTCGACCGGTCCAGGACCGGGTCGCGGTAGCGGAACTCACTGGCCAGCTCGACCTCGACGGGCAACCGGGTCCAGTGCTCGATGGCGTACTTCGCGAGGAGCCCCGAGTGGTAGGCACTGCCGCAGGCGACGACGAAGACCTTGTCGACGTCGCGCAGCTCCTGATCCGACAGTCGCTGCTCGTCGAGAACGATCTTCCCGTCCGCGAAGTGACCGAGCAGGGTGTCCGCGACCGCGGCCGGCTGCTCCTCGATCTCCTTGAGCATGAAGTAGTCGTGGCCGCCCTTCTCGGCGGCGGCGAGGTCCCAGTCGATGCGGAACGGGCGGCCCTGCGCCTCGGACCCGTCGAAGTTCAGAATCGAGTACCCGTCCGCGGTGATCACCACGACCTGGTCCTGCCCCAGCTCGACCGCGTCGCGGGTGTGCTCGATGAACGCCGCGACATCGGACCCGAGGAACGTCTCGCCCTCGCCGACACCGATGACGAGGGGCGTCGAGCGACGCGCCGCGACGATGGTGTCCGGGTGGTCGGAGTGCGTGAAGACGAGGGTGAACGCACCCTCCAGCCGGCGCAGCACGCTCAGCGCGCTCGCGACGAAGTCGCCTGCCGTCTCACCGGAGGCGTACGCCCGCGCGACGAGGTGCACCGCGACCTCGGTGTCGGTGTCGCTGGCGAAGTCGATTCCGTCGTGCTCGAGTTCGGCCCGCAACGGGGCGAAGTTCTCGATGATGCCGTTGTGGACGACGGCGACCGTGTTGCCCGCGTCGCGGTGCGGGTGCGCGTTGCGGTCGGTGGGCCTGCCGTGCGTGGCCCACCGGGTGTGACCGATCCCCGTGCTCCCGGTGAAGTGCTCGGCCCCGACCTCGTCGAGTTCGGCCTCCAGATTCGCGAGGCGCCCCGCCTTCCGCTCGACCGCCATCCCACCCTGCCCGTCGAGCACGGCGATGCCGGCAGAGTCGTATCCGCGGTATTCCATTCGCCGCAAAGCCTCCACCACAACAGTCAGAGCCTGCCGGTGGCCGACGTATCCCACGATTCCGCACATGGTTCATCAGGGTACTTGGACCGGGCGACGCCGCGAAGTCGGAGTGTGGGCCGCATCGGCTCTCTCGCCGGCCCGCGAATCGGATAACGTTCTCCCCGTGGCGCCGAAACCGAAGACCCTGGCCCGTGAACTGTCCAAGCGGGGACCGCACCGCGTGCTGCGCGGTGACCTCGCCCTCGCCGGACAGCCGGGCGTCGTGTACACGCCCGAATCAGGCTTCAACCTGCCCGCCGTCGCGTTCGCGCACAGCTGGATGGCAGGTGTGGACCACTATCGGAAGACACTCGAGCATCTGGCGTCATGGGGAATCGTCGTGGCCGCCCCCAACAGCGAGCGTGGTCCCGTGCCCTCCCACCTCGGCCTCGCCACCGACCTGCGGGCCACCCTCGACATCTGTGTGGGTGTGCGTCTCGGTCCGGGGCAGATCAGCGTGCGGCCCGACCGCGTCGCTTTCGCAGGTCACGGGATGGGTGCAGGGGCGGCCGTGCTCGCCGCCGCCCAGCGGGACGTGGCGGCGGTGGCCGCGTTGTTCCCGGCGCCGACCGCGCCGAAGGCCGAGAGGTATGCGTCCAAGATCACAGCGCCGGGGCTCATCGTGGCCGGGGCCGACATCGACACCATGAACAGCAACGCCAAGGCGCTGGCCGAGGCGTGGGGCGGGGAGTATGTCCTGCGCGCCGTCAACGGCGCCTCGGAGTCCGGGCTCACCGAAGGTCGCCGCCTGCTGGGCGCACTCGGCATCGGCGGTTCGGAACGCAAGACCCAGCAGATCACCCGCGCGCTGCTGACCGGCTTCCTGCTCTACCACCTCACCGAGGACAAGAAATATGAGGTGTTCGCGAAGGCGGACGCCGAACTTCCCCACACCACCCTCGTCGATCCGCACGAGGAGCACACCGATGCGGGCTTCAAGGGTGTGCTCCCGCACATCTGAGGTCCGGTCACACCAGCCAGCTGCGGGGGCGATAGAACTCGTCGTCGTCGAGTGTTCCCTGTCGCGGCGGCAACACCGGCGGCACTGCGGCCGCGGGCTCGGCACGGCCGCGGTTCGCTGCGGCTGCCTCGTCTCTGGCTCTGGCTTCGTCGATCCGCTCCCGGAACAGTTCCAGGTCGGCGCGCATCTGTGCCCGTTGTGCCCGCAACTGGGCGGCTCGGTGGCTCACAGTGGACCGGCCTCGGCCAGCTCGGCGCCGCTGTCGAGTCCGGCGACCGGACCGGTCGCGAGTTCGGGTGCAGACCGCGGTTCCTGCGGCGGGGCCGGTGCGTCGGGCGCCGCGGGGGCGGGCTCCTCCTGCATCGTCACCACCTGCGGTGGCGGGACGGTTGCGGCGTCCCCGGCAGGCACGGGTGCCGGTGCGTCCTCCTGGTCCGGCACGTCGTCCCCGGCATCTCCGTCCGGCGGCGGCCCGTCTTCAGCCGTCGTCGGCGGCGCGTCTGCTCCAGCGTCGACCCGCGATTCCGGGTCGGGCTCGGCGGGTGCGCAGTCGGCACCGTCGGGGTCTCCGTCGGCGGCAGCGGTTTCGGCGAGGATCTGCGGCAGACCGTCCGGGCCGATCTCGACTCCGAATCTGGCCGTCCCGCCCTGTCCGTCGCTCATCTCGAGATGAATCCCCTGACCGTCCGCAGCGACGGCGAGCGTCCACGACTGTCCGTCGAGGTCCAGTTCGAGACTCTTGCCGTGAGCCGGCTCGCCTTCGTCCGCAGGCGGATCGTCGAGTTCTTCACGGAGGTCGTCGGGGTTCCCGTCCTCGTCGGCCCTGTCGGTGAGGCCCGAGAGGGTGTCCTCGATCAACGGGCGCAGGATGGAACCGAGATCGACCAGACCGCCCGAAAGGCCCTGCCGCACCAGATCGCCCAGGCCGGGGACGTTTCCCGTGCTCTGGACGGCGCCCGGTGCCGGCACGAGTGACCCGGGAATCCCGGCAAGCCCGGGCATTGCGGGCGGGACCGGTGCGACCGGGGCAGTCGTCATGGGCGCCGTGGCCGTCGGAGGGGCCACGGGCGCCGGCTGTGCAGCCCCGATCGGAGAAGCCGCAGCGATCGGGGGCGCGGCGGCCGCCGGACCGGTGGTCGCGTCGCCGCCACCGGATCGAGGCGGGACGTACGCGGGGCCGTCGTTCGCGGGTGCCGCGGCCGGTCCGGCCGGCGCAGCAGGTGCGGGAGCAGGTCCCGGTGCCGCAGCCGGGACGGTGCCGGCGTTCTGGACCTCGGGTGCACTCGGCGCGGGCGCCGGTTCGGGGGTGTCCTCGGGACGGAACCCGGGCTGCACCTCGATCGACCGCGCCTCGGCGACGACGGCGTCGTAGGCGGCGTGCACCGCATCGGCGCAGTCCGCACAGGCAGCGGTGAACTCCTGCTGCTTCTCCTCGTACACGCGCCGGAAGTTCGCGTCGAGCCAGTCCTTGGCGATTCCGGCGGCCCGCCGCACCACGTCGTCGCGGTCGAGGCGGCGGAGCGCACCGGCGCCCCCGTCCTTGTACAGGCCGTTCACGTGCCGGTAGTCGTCGTCGGCGAGTTCGGGGAACCAGTAGGACGCGTCTTCCATGCAATCCTTCGCGACGGAATTCTCGCCGTCCTTGCCCTCGGCGTAGATCTGCGCGAGGACGTCGATCTGCGCGGCGCTGTATCCCCCGACCGTCGGCTGGTGCAGCGACACCACCTTGTACGCCTTGTTCGTCACGGCGGCGCTCAGGGTGAGGTTCGCTTCGAACAGCACCTCGGCGAGGTCGCCGAGCCGATCGACGGTGGCGGCGACCTGAGCGTTCCGGCGGTCGGCGGCGTCGATCGCTGCCGCGGCCGCGATTCCGCTCCACCCGGTTCGCACCGCGGTGACGCATTTCTCGTTGTCGTCGAGTTCCGTGCGGGCCGTGTCGACGCTGCGTCCGAGGGTGTCGATGTCGCGGGCGAGCGCGTGCAGGCGCATCCCCCGCTCGGCGTCGAACCGAGCGTAGTAGTCGGTGAGTTCGAGGGATTCGTATCCCAGTTTTTTCGCGGCGGGGAGGAACAACTCGAAGAATTCGAGCCCGTGAGCGCCGAGATCGAGCATGTCCTCGGGATCGTTGAGGGCATCCGGGCGCAGGTGCTCTCCCAGCGCGATGCGGGATGTGTTGGCGGTCTGGGCGTCGCTGCCGTGCTCGAGCAGTGCCGCGTACCGCTGGTCGGCGGACGGCGTCCGGTCACGTTTGCCGAGTCCGTACTCGTCGAAGTACGGCTGCCACGATGACTCGTCTTCCTCTCGGGAGGCGGCCCACGCCTGGAGGAGTTGCTCCTTGAACTCGCGGCTCAGGTTCGGGTCTTCGATCAGCGTTCTGGGATCCGTGGTCACCACTGCACCCCGTCCACGTCGGCGGCCACGCTCGCGTCCGTTCCGGAGTAGCGCGCCGCGGCCTCCCGGAACGCGTGACCGAACGATTCCGCGTCCGCGGCCCACTGCTCGAGCGCGCCCCCGACGACGCCGAGGGCGTCCCGCACCGCGTCGCCCTTCGCGGTGTAGTCGCGGCCCGCCTGCGCTCCGGCGAATTCCAGCCGGGCGGTCTCGGCGGCCCGCTGTCTCAGAACCTCCGCCGACCGCAGCAGCCTGGTGCCCGCGTCCGTCACCACCGCGACGTCCACCTCGAGTCCCTCGCCCATTGCCCCACCCTCTCTTCGCGACCTACTGCATTAGACGCGACAGCGCACCGATCGGTTCCCGGCCGATCGGTGCGCTGTGTCCGCTCGCATCACACGGAGGCGACGGTACCCGCCAGTTCGTCGGCGAGCTTACGAGCCACTTCGAGATCGGAAGCCTCGACCATCACCCGCACGAGTTGCTCGGTGCCGGACGGCCGCAGGAGCACCCGCCCGTTCTCACCGAGGCTGCGCTCCGCGGCCAGCACTGCGTCGAGCACGACCGGGGACGCGGCGACGGCACGCTTGTCGGCGACCTTCACGTTGATCAGGACCTGCGGGAGCGTCGTCATCGCCGACGCCAGTTCCGCGATCGGCTGCCCGGTTTCCGCCATCCGGCCCATCAGCCGCAGTCCCGTCAGCACTCCGTCACCGGTGGTGCCGAAGGCGGGGAACACGACGTGACCGGACTGTTCGCCGCCCAGGCTGAACCCGCCGGATCGGAGTCCCTCGAGGACGTAGCGATCACCGACCGCCGTGGTGACCAGCGAGATTCCGGCCTCGCGCATGGCGATGTGCAGACCGAGATTGCTCATGACGGTCGCGACGAGGGTGTCGTCCACCAGTTCGCCCGCATCACGCATGCCGAGGGCGAGCACGGTCATGATGGCGTCGCCGTCGATGAGGGAACCGGCTGCGTCGACGGCGAGGCATCGATCCGCATCCCCGTCGTGCGCGAGCCCGAGGTCGGCGCCGTGCCGGACGACGGCCTTCTGCAGACCCTCGAGGTGCGTCGATCCGCAGTTCTCGTTGATGTTGAGTCCGTCGGGTTCGGCGTTGATCGCGACGACCGTGGCGCCGGCGGCCCGGTAGGCGGCGGGGGCGACATCCGAGGCCGCGCCGTGCGCGCAGTCGACCACCACGGTCAGTCCGTCGAGGCTGTTCGGGAGTGCGGTGGTCAGGTGCTGCAGGTACCGGTCCGCGGCGTCCGGCACCGTGCGGACACGTCCGATCCCGGCCCCGGTCGGCGCCCGCCGTGTCGCGGTGCCGGTGGCGACGGACTCGATCCGGTCTTCCACCTCGTCGTCGAGTTTGTGTCCGCCTGCCGCGAAGATCTTGATGCCGTTGTCTGGCATAGGATTGTGCGAGGCGGAGATCATGACACCGAGAGCCGCGTCCAGTTCCGCGGTCAGGAACGCCACCGCAGGCGTCGGCAGCACCCCGACGTTCAGGACGTCGACGCCGGCAGACGTCAGGCCCGCGACGACCGCCGCCTCGAGCATTTCGCCGCTGGCTCTCGGGTCACGGCCGACCACGGCCGTCTTGCGTCCGCCCGAACCCGGCGACGCCAGCACCGTCGCTGCGGCGGAGGCCACCTGCAACGCCAGCTCGGCGGTCAGCTCGGTATTCGCGAGACCACGAACCCCATCCGTCCCGAACAATCGACCCATAGACCAGACCCCTCGCACCTAGAAAACCCATTACATCTCGGATAAAGCACGAGAGCAGGCGTCCGGTAACGATGGACGCCTGCTCTCGGGAAGAACAGGTGCCGAAGCCGACCCCGGAGGGCGGCTTCGGCGACACATCAGCGCTTCGAGTACTGAGATGCCTTGCGGGCCTTCTTCAGGCCGTACTTCTTGCGCTCGACGGCGCGGGCGTCACGCGTGAGGAAGCCGGCGCTCTTGAGAGCCGGACGGTCCTCGGGGGTGACCTCGATGAGCGCGCGGGCGATGGCGAGACGCAGGGCGCCGGCCTGTCCGGACGGTCCGCCACCGTGCAGCAGCGCCACGATGTCGAAGGACTCGGCACGCTCGACCGTGACCAGCGGAGCCTTGATCAGCTGCTGGTGCACCTTGTTCGGGAAGTAGTCCTCGATGGTGCGGCCGTTGAGCTTGAAGTCGCCCGAACCGGGGGTCAGACGGACGCGGACAACCGCTTCCTTACGACGACCGACGGTCTGGATGGGGCGATCGATCACGATCGGGGCCTGCGGCGCAGCAGCGGCCTCGATGTCCTCGGCGACCTCGGGCTCCTCGACGGACACGTACTCGTCCGCCGCGACCTCGACAACCTCGGTGATCTCTTCGGGGTTGGACACGTTCTGCTCCTCCGGCGCCGTCACTGGGCCACCTGCTTGATCTCGAATGGCACCGGCTGCTGCGCGGCGTGGGGGTGGTTCGGGCCCGCGTAGACCTTCAGCTTGCTGCTGATGGCGCGACCCAGCTTGTTCTTGGGGAGCATGCCGACGATGGCCTTCTCCACGAGGCGGTCGGGGTTCTTGTCGAGAACCTCACCGACGGAGCGGGACTTCAGACCACCGGGGTGTCCGGAGTGGTGGTAGAGGAACTTGCCCTCGCGCTTGTTGCCGCTGATCGCGACCTTCTCGGCGTTGATGATGACGACGAAGTCGCCGCCGTCAACGTGCGGTGCAAAGGTGGGCTTGTGCTTGCCGCGCAGCAAGTTGGCTGCCTGGACGGCAAGGCGGCCGAGCACCACGTCAGTGGCGTCGATGACGTGCCACGTGCGGGTCACATCTCCGGCCTTCGGGGTGTACGTAGACACAGAACTTCCTCGTCTTGTTCAATCCGCTGCTGGCCATTGCGTATCGTCGAGCGATTCCCGGCGGCCAGTTGAGACCCGAGAACCGCCAGCCACTGCGACACGGAGACGCAGCGGCGCACGGCACGCCAACGGAGAACAATACCGGTCAGGGCGCCCCAGGGTCAAAACTCACTCGGCGAGCGCATCGGCGAGCTGTTCGACGGCCCACGTCAGCTCGTCGCGTTCGATCACCAGCGGCGGGGCGATGCGGATCGTGCCCTCGTGCGCGTCCTTCGCGAGGACCCGGCGCGCCAGGAGTCTTTCACAGATCGTCCGGGCGGCCGGCATACCGTCGGCGAGCTGCACACCGGCCCACAGTCCGCGCCCGCGCACCTCCGACACGTGTTCGGGAGGCAACTGCGACAGCATGTCGTGCAGGTAGGCGCCCAGTTCACGGCTTCGCTCCTGATATTCGCCGGTCTCGAGCAGGTCCACCACCGCACTGCCCACCGCGCAGGCGAGCGGGTTACCCCCGAACGTGCTGCCGTGCTGCCCGGGGCCTATCACCGCCATCACCGGCCAGTCGGCGACGACGGCGGAGACCGGCATCAGGCCGCCGCCGAGCGCCTTGCCCAGCACGTACACGTCGGGGGTCACGTTCTCGTGGTCGCACGCGAACGTGTCGCCGGTCCGTCCGAGCCCGCTCTGGATCTCGTCGGCGATCATCAGGATTCCGCGCCGGGTACAGATGTCCCGGACCGCCGCGAGGTAGCCCGGGGGCGGCACCAGGACTCCGGCCTCACCCTGGATCGGTTCGAGGAGCACGGCCACCGTGTTCTCGGTGATCGCGGCCTCGAGCGCCGCCGCGTTCCCGTATTCGACGGACGAGAACCCTGCCGGGTACGGACCGAACCCGGCGTACGCGTCCGGATCGGACGAGAACCCGACGATCGTGATGGTGCGGCCGTGGAAGTTCCCGGCGCACGTGATTACCTCGGCGCGCCCCGGCGGCACACCCTTGACGTCGTACCCCCACTTACGGGCCAGTTTCAGCGCGGTCTCGACGGCCTCGGCGCCCGTGTTCATGGGCAGCACCGCGTCCTTCCGGCACAGCCGGCTCAGGTCCTCGCAGAAGGTAGCGAAACGGTCGTGCTGGAACGCGCGGCTGGTCAGGGTGAGCCGGCCGAGTTGTTCGCGCGCCACCCGGACGAGCGCGGGGTGTGCGTGGCCGAAGTTGAGTGCCGAGTAACCGGCGAGCACATCCAGGTAGTCGACGCCGTCGATTCCCTTCACCCATGCGCCGGCACCCGATTCGATCACGACCGGCAGCGGGGAGTAGTTGTGGGCGCTGTGCTCCTCGGCCCTCTTCAGCTGCTCACGCGTGGCATCCGACACGGAAACGACACCGTCCGACATTGCTGGTCACCCCTGACTTTCGTCCCGGATCCCGCGGAAGCCGCGGAGCTCCAAAGTGCTGCACTTGATTCCGCCACCGGATTTGAGGAATTCCGAGTAGTCGACCGGAACGGGTTCGTACCCGCGGTCCGACAGCTGGTCGGCGAGGTGTGAAGCCTGCACGGGCAACACCACATTGGCGCCGTCGCTGACCAGGTTGAGTCCGAGCCAGTCGGTGTCCGTCCCGGCGGCGATCACCGCATCGGGGAACATTCGCCCCAGCACGTCGCGACTGTCGGGCGAAAACGCGGAGGGCAGGTACGCGATGGTGCTGTCGTCGAGCACGCCCAGCGCGGTGTTGAGGTGGTAGTAGCGCGGGTTCACCAGGTTCAGGGTGATCACCGGACGACCGAGGTGCGCCGACGCCTCGGCGTGCGACCGTGGGTCGGACCGGAACCCGGTTCCAGCGAGGATCACGTCGCCGACGACGAGGAAGTCGCCCTCCCCCTCGTTGACGTACCGCGGCAGGGTGGGCCTGATCAGCCCGTTGTCCCGAAACCACCGGAACACGTGTTCGGCCTCGGCGCGTCGCTCGGCGGTCCGGTACCGGGCGCCGAGAGCGACGCCGTCGACGACGAGTCCGCTGTCGGTGACGAACACCATGTCCGGGAGCCCCTCGACGGGGTCGATCGTCAGCACCTCGTGGCCGAGCCGCCGGTAGGTGTCCGCGAGCGCGGACCACTGCGACATCGCACGGTCCCGGTCCACGGGTTCACCGGGGCGCATCCAGTCGTTGATGGCGTAGACGACGTCGAAATACGTGGGCGGGCACATCAGGTAGGTCCGCGGGTGGGCGTGGCGGACGGCGTCGCCCGGCGCGACCGCCGGCTCCTCATAGGGGCTCTCGGACTCGATACCAGCAGTGGGCGCCATCTCCACTCCCCCTCGATCGGTGTCGGTGACATCAGTATCCACCCACCAAAAGGCCTGATCAATGCGCTAGCGTTCCATCACATGGATGATTCGTTGCGTCTGGACGGGCTCGATCGGCGGATCGTTGCGCGACTGGAGCGCAATGCACGGTCCAGCTTCGCCACCATCGGCGCCGAGGTCGGGCTGTCCGCACCGGCCGTGAAGCGCCGGGTCGATCGACTGGTCGAGTCCGGAGCGATCACCGGATTCCATGCGGCGCTCGATCCCCGCGCCCTCGGCCCGGGCGTCGAGGTGTTCGTCGAGTTGTACTGCAGCGGTCGCACGTCGGCCGTGGAGATCGCGCGGATCGTGTCCCGCCACACCGAGGTTCAGGAGGCGTACACGGTCACCGGCGACGCCAACGCCCTGCTCCGCGTCCGCACCACCGACACCGCACACCTCGAACGAACGCTGGAGAACCTGCGGTCGGAGCCGGCCGTCCTCCAGACCAAGAGCAGCGTCGTCCTCAGCCGACTGATACCGCCCGCCGACTGATCCCCTCGTCGTACACGGCGGCGACGACAGTGCCCCAGCAACCGTGGATTGCTGGGGCACTCGGGTGTGTCACGCGAAGATCAGAGCCAGGCCGTGGCGTTCCGGTCTTCCGCGGACTGCATGTCGATGGCGCCGTCCTGGACGACCTTCGAGATCGTCTGCAGGACCTGGAGCAGATCCTCGTGAGAGCTGTCCCACTTGGCCTGCACAGCCTGGTAGTTGTCCCGCGCACCGCTCTCCCACTGCGCCACGAGGCCGTTGACGTAGCCCTTGAGCTCGTCGTGCGTCTCGCGCAGCTTCGCTTCGTTCGACTTGATGTCGGCCGCCAGCGCCTGCAACTCGGCAAATCCGTACTTCAACATTCGGTGCTCCCCTCGAGCTTCGTAACTGTTCTCGGTGCCGGCGCTAGATGTCGAGCGATCCCGAGGCTCCAGCCGAATGGATCGCATCCTGGTTGGCCTGCTCGGCGGCGTCGTAACCCTTGCCGTTCTCGCGGATCTTCACCGCAATCTCGTCCAGCGACTCCTGCATACGGCGCGAGGCATCTCCGTACCGTGCCATCAGGTTCATGAACGCCGTCTGCGCTCCACCCTGCCACGCCGAAGACGACTCCTCGCAACGACCCTTGAGGCTGTTGATCGTGCCCTGCAGCTGGCTGTTCACCGTCTGCACGTGATTGGCCGCGACCTCCATCTGGCCGACATCGGTAACAACTCCCGCCATGTGTGACTCCTTCTGCTCTCGGTGCGGCGGCCCCCACTGGACTGCCCGAATTCACCCCTACACAAGATTGGACGCGTCATCCGCCCAATCGGTTCCACCTCCGTGGAAGATTTCTCGGCGAAGAGAACGGGATCACCGGACGATCACCAGCGACCGCACGACGTCCTCGCACACGCTCTCGATCGACTCCCACTCCTCGGCCAGGAACTGGCAGCCGACGCTCACCTGGAGGTCGCGTTCGACGAGTACGTGCCATCGCACCGCGGAACTCTCGTCGGGGAACTCGCTGTACGCGATGCCGGGTCTGCCTCCGAACACGACGTCGCGCTCGAGTTCGCCGAACAGTTCGGGCCGGCCGCGCTGCGCGATCTTCGACGCGAGCGTCGCCGCCACCTCGTCGTATCCGGAACCCTCTCGAACCGCGTTCTGCGTGATGATGATTCGCCTGTCGGCCCCACCTGCCGGCACCAATTCCAGCCGGGGCACGGCGGAGTTCGACGCGGGTGCCCGCTCCTTCCATCCGCTCGGCAGCGTTACACGAATGCCGCCCACCTCGAGGCTGGCGTCGGTCGTGGTGGTCGTCGGCACCGCGGACCGCGTGAGCGTCGGGGCCGGGGCCGCCGGTGCCGCACTCGCGTCGAGTGCGCGGACCGTTTCGGTGCCGGGGTCGGGGTCGCGAAGTGTGAAGACGAGAACGGCCCCGACGACCACTGCCAGCACCGCAGCCACCGCGAGAAAAGTGGGCCGCACGTTCCGCCGGCCCCCGCGATCCGACCCCTGCAGTGCCGGTTCGAGCCAGTTCGACTGCAGGACAGCCATCGTCGTCGGCGCTTCGTCGGCGTCGACCACGCCGACGACGAGTGCCCGGGCAATCTCTTCTCCGGTGACGATCCGGACATCGGTGTTCGCGGGCGCGACCGCGACCACGGCGTCCCGCATCGATGCGCGCTCCTGCGAATCTCCGGCCCCCGTCAGGAGGATTCCGTCGACCGGGCGATCACCGCGGGCCCGCGCACCGAGTTCCGCGATCGCCGCAGCCCACTCGTCGATCCCCTCGTCCGCGCAGAGCGACGGGTCGTGCTCGCATGCGACGACCCGGTATCCGCCGACCTCACCGACCACGTAACTGGCCGTCGCGCCCATCGTCCGGCTTTCGAGCACCAGCCATCGACCGCCGGAAGAAACAGCACCCTCGGCCGCCGCCACCGCGACCGGAACCAGCACGGTGTCGGCGGCAACCCGTGAACCCGCGGCGGCGAGCACATTCTGCCGCGCGGAACCCCACTCCGTCGGGTGCGACAGTACCGCCGTCGCGATCGGCAACGCCTCCCCCGCACCGCCGATCACAGACCGGTACACCGCGGTCAGTGCGTCGGACACCGCGAGAACACCACCGTCGACGTCGACGTACTCGTCGTCGACGAAGCACAGCGGCGTCGTCTCGCGTACCGCCCTCGTCACGCCCTGCACGCAGGACCACATGCCGGATTCAGTGAGGTGAATCGCGACCGACGACATCACAGCGGGGGCATCCACGCGAGCTGGATCAGGCCGGTACCCGCACGGTTGACCAGCGTTCCGCGCCCGGGAGGCATCGCGCTCGGACGGACGGTGCCGATGAGGTTGCCCTCCTCCCGGTTGCCGCTCATCACGAGGCCCGTGGATTGCAGATCACGCAGGCGTGCGATGACCGGCTCGTACATCGCCCGTGCCGCACCGCCGGAGCGTCGCGCGATGATCAGGTGGAATCCGATGTCGCGGGCGTGCGGCAGGAATTCGACGATCGCGGAGACGGGGTTCCCGCTCGAGGTCACGACGAGGTCGTAGTCGTCGATGACGACGAAGATTTCGGGGCCCGACCACCAGGACCGGTCGCGCTGCTGCTGGCGGCTGAACCCGGGACCCGGCATGCGCTCCTTCAGCAGGAACGCGAGATCCCTCATGTTCGTCCCCAGCAAGTCCTCGGACGGTGCGTACGAGGCGAGGTGCTCCGTTTCGACGACACCGAGCATCGTGCGCCGATAGTCGCCGAGAATGATCTTCGCCTGTTTGCTCGTGTTCGACGCCATGATGCCCTCGCAGATGTTCCGCAGGAGCGTCGTCTTACCGCATTCGGTGTCGCCGAAAACCAGGAAGTGGGGCTGCTCGGCGAAGTTCAGGAACATCGGGGCCAACTCGGCCTCGTCGAGGCCGATCGGAATCTGCAGACATGCCTGCGCAGGGTCCAGGTAGGACGGCCACCCCCCGGCAGCGTGGAGCAGGTCTTCGCGGGCGATCTGTGCCGGCAGCATTCGCACCTTTGGAGCGGGCCTGCCGTGGGTCGCGGCGGCGACGGCGGACACCGCGTGCGCCACCCCGGTTGCCAGGGCGGTCGGATCCGAGCTCCCGTCGAACCTCGGCAACCCGATGAGCAGATGCAGGCTGTCGCGGGTCATGCCGCGTCCGGGCCTGCCTTCGGGAACGAGTGCCGCGGTCTTGCGACCGAGGTCCGAGTCCGACGGGTCACCGAGCCGCAGCTCGATGCGCGTGCCGAGCTGATCCTTGAGCGCGGGCCGGACCTCGCCCCACCGTGACGCCGTGAGGACCACGTGCACGCCGTACGACAACCCCTGGGACGCAAGGTTGGTGATCTGCTGTTCGAGAGCCTCGAAATCCTGACGGATGCTGCCGAACCCGTCGATCACCAGGAACACGTCGCCGAACGGGTCCTGCGCGACCCCCGCAGCCGGGCCGCCGCTGCCGGGGTCGGAGGCACGTAGACGGCGGAACTCCGCCATCGACTCGACCCCGAGTTCGCGGAAACGCTCCTCGCGTTGACGCACGATGGTGTTCATCTCGGCGACGGTGCGTCGCACCCGGTCCACGTCGAGGCGGTTGGCGACCGATCCGACGTGCGGTAGTCCCGACAGTCCGGCGAGCGTGCCGCCACCGAAGTCGAGGCAGTAGAACTGCACCTGCTCCGCGGAATGGGTGGCGGCCAGCGACGTGATGAGCGTGCGGATCGCAGTGGACTTGCCCGACTGTGGTCCACCCACCACGGCCATGTTGCCGGTGGACCCGGACAGATCCACGACGAGCGGGTCGCGCCGCTGGTCGTAGGGTCTGTCGATGATCCCGATCGGTGCACGCAGCGAACTCAGTGCGGGAACCGGTTCGGTGAGAACGGACCTCGGCAGCATCTGGTCGAGGGTCGGCGCGGCGTCGAGGGGCCGCAGCCACACCTCGTGGGCGCGCGGTCCGCGGTCCTTGATCCGTTCGACCACGACGTCGATGGTGGTGCGGGTTTCCGCCGCCACCTCGGTCAGGTGGAGTGACTGTGGTTCGTCGTGGATCTCGACGACGTCGACGGCGACGGGTGCGGCCGTGAAGATCTTCGGCCGCAGGTCGACCGCCGCCTCACCGGGGCGCCGCACGTTGTCGACGCGACCGCCCTCGTAGGTGCCGGACACGTACGAGGCCTGGAAGCGGACGATCTCCGCGGAATCGCATTTGAGGTATCCGGCGCCCGGGGTCGCGGGCAGGTGGTAGGCGTCCGGTACACCGAGCACGGTGCGCGATTCGTTGGCCGAGAACGTCTTGAGGCCGATCCGGTACGACAGGTGGCTGTCGAGGCCTCGCAGTTTGCCCTCTTCCAGCCGCTGACTCGCCAGGAGCAGGTGGATGTGCAGCGACCGGCCGAGTCGGCCGATGGCGACGAAGAGGTCCGCGAACTCGGGCTGCTGGCTGAGCAGTTCGGAGAATTCGTCGACGACGATGAACAGCGCGGGCAGCGGGTCGAGGTCGGCGCCGGCCTGGCGGGCCTTCTCGTATTCGGTGACGTTCGCGAAGTTCCCGGAGGAGCGCAGAAGTTCCTGGCGTCGGTTCATCTCACCGGCGAGGGCGTCCCGCATCCGGTCGACCATCGCGAGTTCCTCGGCGAGGTTGGTGATCACCGCGGCGACGTGCGGCGCGTCCTCGAGGCCGAGGAACGTGGCGCCGCCCTTGAAGTCGACGAGGACGAGGTTGAGCGCCTCGGGCGAATGCGTCGAGATCAGCCCGAGCACCAACGTCCGCAGGAACTCCGATTTACCGGAACCGGTGGCTCCGATACACAGTCCGTGGGGCCCCATTCCGTTCTCGGCCGACTCCTTCAGGTCGATCTCGACCGGGTGACCGTCCACTCCCACACCGATC
Source organism: Rhodococcus koreensis (assembly GCF_900105905.1). Taxonomy (GTDB): domain Bacteria; phylum Actinomycetota; class Actinomycetes; order Mycobacteriales; family Mycobacteriaceae; genus Rhodococcus_F; species Rhodococcus_F koreensis. The sequence goes on from NZ_FNSV01000005.1 coordinate 1,874,655, forward strand.
GGGACCCGCAGCCGGTCGCGGCCCTGGCGGGGCAGCCACGCGTGATCCGGGTTGAGACGGCCGACGTCGCCGATTCCCAGCATCTGGCTCCACGTCTGGACCGGCTGATCGTCGTCGCCGGCGTCCACTGCCGTATGCGACGCCGTCCGATACGGCGCGAGTCGCCGGGCCAGTGTTTCCGCCTGGTGAGCGCTGACGAGGTCCGCTGTCGCGAACATCTCCACTCCGACTCCGCTGCGGGCGCCGAGGGATCCGTCCTGCGCGACGAGTTGGAGGCCACGCGTGGCCGTCAGTCGCGGGCAGAAACCGCTGATGTCGAGAACGGAGACCGAGTCGACGCCGCCGTCGGTGATCATCCCCGATTCGCCCTCGAGAATCCCTCCGTCGACGACGATGACGAATTGCGGAACACCGGGCGCGGCGGGCGCGTTGCGCGAGAACCGGTTTCGCATCGACAGCTGGGGGCCGAGCGCGGATTCGAGTTCGAGGATCGAGCCGTAGATCATGCGGGACGAACCGACACCGTCGGACGAATCCGGATGCTGCGCGTGCGGCAGCCACTTCGCCCAGTCCCACTCGTGCTCCGTGTCGGGACCGCACACGACGGCGACCAGGAGATTGTCCGGGCCGTGGAATGCGCACAACTGCATGAGCATCGACCGCACCAGGGACCGTGCGGTACCGCGGTCCCCTTCGACGGAGATGGCCGCGAAGCCGCGCAGCGACACCGCGGTGGGCAGGTTCTGAACGACGGAGTGCGCGCGGACGAAGCGACGAAGCGACACCGCTGCAACCGGTTCCAGATCCTCCACCGGTCCGGTCTCCGGCGCGATCAGGCGGGTCGCGAGGCGCTGGCTTCCCCGGCCGACGCGCACGTGGCAGTAGTCGGGGTCGGTGATACGGCGCTCCCACATGCGAGCCGTGCCTGCGAGGGTCCACAGCAGACCGGGTTCGGGGTGACTCCAGTCGAGCGCTTTTCGCTGCTGCCCGCCGGTCTCGTTGACGTCGCGCCGCAGCTGATCGAGGTAGCGCAGGTAGTCCTTGCGGTCCTCGTTGGCCTCCGCCGCTTTCGGGCCACCACGGCCGCCGCCTGCCAGCATGCCGAGCATCGACACCATCATCATGACGGGAAAGAGCATCGACATCGGATTGCGGGCCATGCCCGACGAGAACATCAGGGCCATCATCCCGACCATGGCGACGACCATGACCACGGGAAGGAGCTTGGTCAGAAGGTTTCCGGGAACCAGACGTGGAATCTCGGGCGGAGCCTGCAAGCTCACTTCGCCGCCCGGAATGCGTGGTACTTCCCGTCGCGCTTTGCGCACGAATCGAATAGTGCTCACTACTCGCCCCCCATGACTACAACCGCCCCGAAAAAACCGTGCAGCCGATCCGATCCCGAAACTCCGGGTCCGCCCCCCTGGGCTCGATCCGCGAAGTCAGACACTAACCCATGGAGGGCGATCGGGCATATAGGAGGTCGTGCCCTGGTGGACACTGGAGGCACCGCCCGCAGTGTCGTAAGGTCACCCGTGATCAAACCGGACGACGATCCGTGATCTGTCGTCGATCGGTGTCGTAACGGCGCAGATGGGGTTGTGCGTCGGAAGAGTTGGGGGAATCGCAGTGTCCGTCACCCATGACGAATCGCGGGGATCCGCTTCGTCCACCCGTCCCGGTGCCGCGGCCGATCTGTGCCGCATCACCGTCCTGTCGACGCATTCGCAGGTCGACATGGCCGTGCCGTTCGGTGTGCCGCTTGCCATCCTCGTTCCGGGGATCGTCGACACCATTCGCACCCATCGCAGTACCAACGATTTCGACGACTCCCTCGAACAGTACGAACCGAGCGAGTGGGTTCTCGCGAAGATCGGGCACTCGCCGCTCTCGACCACGTTGACGTTGCACGAGCACGGAATCCGCGACGGGGATCTCCTCGTGCTGCAGAGTGTGCACGCCGGCGCACCGCCGCCGCTGTTCGACGACATCATGTACAACGTGGCGATCGCCGACGCCGAGGGCGACCGCGAGTGGACCCGGGGTTCCGCACGGGTCGTGGGCTCCGTCGCCGCCGTGCTCGGCACCGTCGTCGGTTCGTTCGCACTGTTGTGGTCCGGGGCGGGGACGGAAGGATTCCTGGGGGCGGGTTGTGCCGTCGCGACGGCCCTGCTGTTCCTGATCGCCGGCGCGGTCACCGGCCGCGTCTACGGCGACGCGCCCAGTTCCGTGGTCCTCAGCGGATGCGCCGTTCCCCTCTCGTTCGCCGCGGGAATTCTGTTCGTGCCGGGCGATCTCGGCGCTGCGCACCTGCTCCTCGGGCTCGCGCTGGCCGGTACCACCGCCGTTCTGGCGTTACGACTGGGCGGGGTCGGGCTGCGACTGTTCACGGCACTGTCGGTGACGTCCCTGTTAGGATCGATCGCCGCGCTCGTGGCCACGCTGTTCGGCAACCCGACCGCCGCGGTCGGCGCGGGCCTCGTGGCGGCGGCGCTGATCGGACTCGCCTTCTCGGCCCGGGTGTCGATACTGCTGGCGAAGCTTCCGCTGCCCCCGGTCCCCGCTCCGGGCACGTCGGTCGATCCGTCCGAGGACGACCCGGACGACGAGGTGACGATGCCCTCGTTCGACTCCCTCGCACAGCGAGCGGCACGTGCCCGCAAGTACCTCACGGGCCTGGTCGGCGCGATGACGGCACTCGCCGTGACCGGCGCCCTCGTCGCGGCGCACCCGGGCGTGCACGACGGAATCTTCTGGCCCGGACTCGCTCTCGCCGTCGCCACCGCCACCGTCCTGATGTTCCGGGGACGCACATACAGCAGCGCCGAGCAGGCCGTTCCGCTGATCGCGGGCGGGGTGACGATACTGGTTCTGCTGCTCACCGCCGCGGCTGTCGCCGTACCCGACTTCGCGATCGCATCGTTCGCGGTCGCGATCCTGTTCGCCGTCGGCGGGCTGGTGCTGGGAATCCTCGCCCCCCGCCGGACGTTCTCGCCCGTGATGCGGCGGGTGGCCGAGCTCATCGATCTGGCGGTGATCGCGTCGATCGTCCCGCTGGTGTGCTGGGTGACCGGTCTCTACTCGCTGATGCGTGGACTGTGAGGCGCCGGCTCACCCGCGTCGTCCTGGCCACCGCGATCGTGGCGGTCACCGCCGCCGTGGGTCAGGGCGGCGCCTCGGCTGTGGTGCCCGCTCCCGTGGACGTCGGACTTGTTCCACCGACGGACCGCCAGAAGGCCGAGCTACGCCGCAATTGCAAAGATGCCGTGCGCGTGCCCGACGGCCCCGACGTCCCGGCGGCCCAGCGCGACCTCGACTTCCAGTCGGTCTGGCCGATCACGAGGGGCGCCGGTCAGATCGTCGCGGTGATCGACACCGGCGTCTCGCGGCACCCCCGTCTCCCCGGACTCGTGGACGGCGGCGACCTCGTGGGGACGCAGACCGGAACGGTCGACTGCGACGCGCACGGCACTCTCGTCGCCGGGTTGATCGGCGCCTCGCAGGTGCCCGGCTCCGGTTTCTCCGGTGGCGCACCGGATTCGCGGATCCTGTCGATCCGGCAGTCGAGCAATGCGTACAACCCCGCCGGCCAGGCCGACGAGGTCGACAACGCCGGCAACTCGGTCGGCGGATACGGAAACGTTGTGACGATGGCGACGGCGATCCGGCGTGCGGCCGACCAGGGTGCGACCGTCATCAACATCTCCGAGGTCGCGTGCAAGACCGCTACGGAGGGGATCGGCAGCGGCGACCGGTACGTGGGAGCTGCCGTGAAGTACGCCGTCACGGTGCACAACGCCGTGGTGGTCGCGGCAGCAGGCAACTTCGGTTCCGGAGACTGCAAGATTCAGAATCCACCGGTCGACCCCCTCCGGCCCGGCGCCGATCTGTGGGACTCCGTCAGCACCATCGCGAGTCCCGCCTGGTACGACGACTACGTGCTCACCGTCGGCTCCGTCGAGCCAAACGGTTCGGCGAGCGACTTCAGCCTGGCCGGTCCGTGGGTCGACGTCGCAGCCCCGGGAACCGGTCTCACGTCACTGCACCCGACCACCGGCGACCTGACGAACACGGTGTACGCCCCAGAGGGCAACGCGGAGCCGGTGCAGGGAACGAGTTTCGCCGCCCCGTACGTCTCGGCGACCGTCGCCCTGGTTCGTTCGCGGTTCCCGCAACTGTCCGCACAGCAGGTCATGGCCCGCATCGAGGCCACGGCGCATGCTCCGGCAGAGGGGTGGAATCCGTCGGTCGGGCACGGGATCATCGATCCGCTGGCGGCAGTCACCGCCGACGTTCCCCTCGACGATGCCATCGTCGATCAGTCGAATTCCGTCGCGATCGAGGAGCTTCCGGCCGCTGCTCCCCCGGACCATCGGCCGCGCAACGTCGCAGTGGCGGCCACCGGAACGCTGAGCGCACTGCTCGTGCTCGGCGTCCTGGCGTCGTTCCCGCTCCGCCGCCGGTTCCGCTCGGCGACCGACCGGAACTGACCCTCCGCCCGACGGGGAGGATGCGGACGCCTGAACGAGACCGCGTCCTCCCCCGCGAACTCCTATCTGGATCCTGACGCGACAGCGGCAGGGTCGAGGTCCGGTGCGACACCGTCGTGTGCAACGAGCGCCGACGACTTTCCGAGCGAGGGGCCCTGCGCCAGGAGGGCGAGTATCTGCCAGGGCGCGAGAGGCTGGGCGCCGTCGAGCCCCAATGCCTTGGCAGAGTCTTTGTCCGCGTCCCTGTCCGGGATACCGAACCGAACTCCCGTGTCCGCGACGAAGAACCAGCTGTCACGTCGCGTGCTCGTGGGCTCGATGCCGGTGGACTGCACGAAACCGCTGGTTCCCGGTTGTACATAGACCGTGTCGGCGTTGTCGCCCGCGCCGTCCGCCTGGGCCAGTTCGACCGCGCGGGCGTCGCCCGGGATCGGGAGGGCGCGGCCCGCGACCAGCGACAGTTCGGCCGCCGGACCACTCGAGCCGGTCTCGTCCGGTGCACGGAGAGGCTTCCACGTCAGGCAGCTCACGGGACTGTCGGAGGCATCGACGATCGTGGGCGCCGACTCGGGAAAGCTGTCCACCTCAATCTGTTCCACGGAGGGGATTCGCTTGGTGGCGTCCGGCGGGACGCTCGACATCTCGGTGTCGCCGTGCGAGTCCGACAGGAAGATCAGGTTCGCGACGGCCGAGCTGATCTTCTGGATTCCGTCGCGAAGGACCACGTAGTGGGTGGCCTCGGAGCCGATCAGCGCCGTGAACACCGATCCCACGACCTTGTCCTGCAACGGATACCGAGGGCTGCTTCCGGCCCCCGGAATGACGGGAGCCGCGAGTGGCGGCACCTCGGGGATGGCGTTGACGAGGCCCTTGCTCACCGGACGCGGCCGGGCGCCTTCGAGGCCCAGCGCACGGGTGACAGCAGGGTCGTCCAGGTCGACCCTGGCCCGCTTGCCGCCGTAGATCAGGTACGACGCGTCGGAGGTCGACGCAAGCAGTGCCTGATCTCCCGTGAGGGACCCGCCGCCGTCGGAACCCTCCGTCTTCCCGACGATGACCGATGTTGTGACGGAATGATTTCCGTCGGCCGCGATCGAATCGCACACGGTCCACGGGGTCTTCGCCCCGGGGTCTCCGGCAGGCAGCGCCGACGGCGCGCCGGGGATCCCGACGAGGGCACCGCGCGCGCGGGTGTCGAGTTCGGATTCCTTGACGATCACCGGATTCTCGGACTTTCCGACGATGAGCCGGGCGGACGCGAGATTCAAAACGGGACGGAGAGTGTCGCCCATGACGACGAACATTGCGCCCGAGTCCTTGCCGACGACGATCGACGCGTCACCGATCTTGTCCTGCGGACGGAACAGCGCCAGCGCTGCGCACCCGGCGAGGCCGAGTGACGCGATCACAACCCCCACCGCGAGCGCGCGTGACTGCGACCGCATGGGGTCGTGCAACATTCGGACGTCGCGACGCACCAGGGCGTGCTCCATCCTTCTGACCAGAAAGCGATACCCGTTGACCTGCCACCGGGTGGTGGGTGTTACAGCCATTGTTCCTCCCCCGTGCTGCACAGCGCTCGGGGTGACACAGTACAGTTCCATCGACAATCTTCACGGCGGACGGGTACGGGTCTGCTGGGTTCAGGTATTCGGGGGAGGAACCATGGACCGCTCACGCGTCACACGTCGGCCGTCGTCTCTTCGGTTCTCGGCGACCGAGGTGATCATCGCACAACTTCTGGGGGTGACCGGCGGCGTCGTGGCCTCGCTGTGCGGGCTGGTCTGGTGGGGCGCCGTCGCACTTGCCGTCCTTCTCGTCGTCGCCGCGCTCGTCCGGGTAGGCGGCTGGTCGAGCCTGGACTGGGCCCGGACGTACTGGCGGTACTGCACCGAACCCGGCCGGACGGAGTCCCGCACCGTCGGTTTCCAGGCGCCGACCGGCCAGTCCGTCGGGCTCCGCTGGGACGGGGGGAACGTGGTCGCCGTCGTCGAGGTCCTTCCTCCCGCGGGCAGTCTCACCCAGATCACCCGTGACGGCTTCCAGACGACGCACGAACTCCCCACCGACGCGCTCGCCGCGTGCCTCGTGCAGCACGACATCTCGCTGACCGGAATCGACATCGTCAGCCACGGCTATCGCGCCGCGGCAGGCACACCCGCGACCGATGTGTACGACAGACTGGTCGGACCGCTCCCGGCGACGGCGACCCGGATGGTCTGGCTCGCCCTGCGATTCGACGCCACCGAGAGCGTCGCGGCTGTGGCCCGGCGAGGCGGCGGCGAGGAAGGCGCTTCCCGCGCGATCACGATCGCGGCCGGCCGGGTCGTGCGCGCCCTCGCCGATTCCGGCTGCCGCGCGCGGATTCTCACCGCCCCCGAGATCGACTCCGCCGCGCTGCAGATCAGTCGCGGCGTCGACCCGAAAACCTTCACGCAGACGTGGAAGCAGGCGCCGCTGCCCGGAGTGTGCAACACCGGCTACGGCGTCGACCCGCGGTACCTGACGAGAGATCTGCTCGCGAAGCTGTGGGTTCCGTCGAGCCTCGGCACGACGGTGACGATCCGTCTCCGCCCCAGCGGGTACGACGGCCAGGTGAAGATCGGTGCGGCCTGCCGGGTGACCACCCGGACGATGCCCGCGCCGCTCGCGATTCCCGGGCTCGTCTCGATGCAGGGCAGGCACAAGGACGGGCTGCTGTCCAATCTCCCCCTCGCGATGTCGGACCTCGACGACGTGATGCCGTTGACCGACATGTCCGTCGAGGAACTGCGCGCCTTGCAGTTGCCACCGGCGGGGTGCGGCCAGCTCATCGGTTCCGACGACTACGGCCACGGAATCACCGCCCGCATCGCAGGTCCCGGCGTCGGCATGGTCTATGTGGCGGGCGAGCTGTACCTCGCCCAGCAACTGGTGTTCCGCGCCGTTGCAACAGGTGCCCGGGTGCTCATCCACACCGATCGGCCCGACGCGTGGTCGTCGTTGATCGACTCCATCGCCACGCCTGACCGGTTGCGCATCGCGGGTCACAACCCGCAGTCCGACAATAGGTTCAACACGGTGGTGTTCGACGGCGTCAACGCGCTGCCGCACCGCGCCGGGGTCACAGCGATCTACCTGTACGGGGAGCCGAGTCAGTGGCCCGGCGCCGAACCGGACCTGTCCATCGTCCAGCCGAATGCTCTCGGCGACCGGATTCTTCTGTCGACGGGAGGGACGAGCATCGAACTGATGCTGGTCACGATCTCGTCCGAGACTGCGTTCATCGGCCGCCCGCGCGCGGTGGAGGAGTACCCGCCCGCCTACCAGTACTAGCCGGGGTACGGCGCGGTCTCGCGCTGAACCCGGACCGCGTCGGCCCACCACACCAACTGGGCCAGCATGCGGTCCGCCGAGTCGATGGCGGCGCCGTCGGTGGTCTGCCCCTGGTCGTCGAATCTCTTGCGCACCCGGTGGAAGCTCACACTCTGCCGGACCGACACCATGTGCAGTTCCGCCACCACCTGGCGTAGCTGTTCGGTGGCCCGGAGCCCGCCGGCCAGCCCACCGTACGACACGAAACCGATGGGCTTCGAACGCCATTCGTGTTTGAGACTGTCGAACGCGGTCTTCAGCGCCGCAGGGTAGCCGTGGTTGTATTCGGAGGTGACGGCCACGAATCCGTCGGCTCGGCCCACCCGCTCGCGGAATTCGTCCGTCACCGGGGAATCGCCGAGATCCTGCGGCAACGGCGTGTCGGCGAGGTCGATGACCCCCACGTCCAGTCCCGGGTAGGCGCGCGCACGTTCGGCGAACCAGCCGGCGACGACGGGAGCGATCCGGCCCACTCTGACGGACCCGATGATGATCTCGAGTCGGACGGGCTCGACTGCGGTCATGAACACACTCCTTCTTTCCGGGGCAATCCTGGAGGTCGACGATCCGGCTTCAGTCGCCGCAGCAGCCGCCGGGCACGGTCCGAACGTCCCGGGTGATCTGGTTGCGTGCCGCCAGATCCGCGTCTTCGGGGTAGTCGACCCGCACCAGGGACAGTCCGTGCGCGGGGGCCACCAGAATCGAACTCGACCGCGACTTCTCGCGGAGGAGACCCTCGATCCAGCCGAGATCGCGCCTGCCCTCCCCCACGGCGAGAACCGCACCGACGAGACTGCGCACCATCGACCAGCAGAACGCGTCGGCGCTGACGAAGGCGGTGAACACGTCGCCGTCGCGTTCCCAATCGAAACGCTGGAGATCGCGGACCGTGGTGGCCCCTTCCCGGCGTTTGCAGAACGCCGCAAAGTCGTGCAGTCCCAGCAGCATCGCGGACGCCGAGCGCATGAGTTCGAGGTCCAGGACCTTCGGATACGACACGGTGTCCCTCGCTCGGAGCGGGTCGGCACCGTAGACCGCCGATGTCAGGCGGTACTCGTAGTGCCTCCGCATCGCGGAGAACCGTGCATCGAAGTGTTCGGGCGCGAAGGAGATCCGCTTGATCCGCACATCCTTCGGCAGAAAGCGCGCGAGCCTGCGGACCAGCCGGGACGGGTCTTCCGGCAGGGCGTCGATCGGAACGTCGACGTGCGCGACCTGACCGGTGGCGTGGACGCCGGCGTCGGTCCGCCCCGCCACCGTGAGCTGCAACGGCGTGCGCAGGACGGCGCCGAGCTTCTCCTCGATCTCCCCGCACACCGTGCGCAGGCCGTTCTGGCGGGCCCACCCGGAGAAATCGGTTCCGTCGTACGCGATGTCCAGGCGCAAGCGACGGGTCTCATACGAAACGGGCCCGCCGTCCCCCGGGGGGACGACGGGCTCGTTCGATTCAGCGTGTGCCGAAACCAAGTGGACTAGTCCTTCTTGGCCTCTTCGGCCTCGGGAGCGTCGGCCGCGGTGGCGGTCTCGTCCTCGATGGCCTCGACGACGGCGTCAGCGTTCTCGACCTCGGCGTCGGTTGCCTCGGCCTCGACGGCCTCGACGACGTTCTCCTCGGCGGGAGCAGCAGCCGGCGCATCCTGCGATGCCTTCACGCGACGAGCACGGTCGGCCTCGGAGGTGACGGTCTTCTCCTTGACGAGCTCGATGATCGCCATCGGCGCGTTGTCACCCTTGCGGGGGACCGTCTTGATGATGCGGGTGTAGCCGCCGTCACGATCGGCGTAGAACGGGCCGATCTCCGCGAACAGGGTGTGCACGACATCCTTGTTGCGGATGACCTTCAGAACCTCGCGACGGTGAGCCAGGGTTCCGGCCTTGGCGTGCGTGACGAGCTTCTCGGCGTACGGGCGCAGGGCCTTGGCCTTGGACTCCGTGGTGGTGATGCGGCCGTGCTCGAAGAGCGCGGTAGCCAGATTGGCGAAGATCGCCTTCTGGTGCGAAGCCGACCCGCCGAAGCGAGCACCCTTCTTGGGCTTGGGCATGATGATCTCCTAGTAAAGGACCGTGAGCTACAGCTGTTCGGTCTCGGCGTAGTCCTCGGTGCCCTCGGCATCACCGAAGGAACCGGCGTCCGTGTCGCTCCACGTTCCGGTGGCGGCGTCGTAGCCGGCAACGGTGGTGGGATCGAAGGACGCGGGGCTGTCCTTGAGGGCCAGGCCGAGCGAATGCAGCTTGACCTTCACCTCGTCGATGGACTTCTGTCCGAAGTTGCGGATGTCGAGCAGATCGGACTCGGTACGGCCGACAAGCTCACCGACGGTGTGAACACCTTCGCGCTTGAGGCAGTTGTAGGAACGGACCGTCAGGTCCAGGTCCTCGATGGGCAGTCCGAACGAAGCGATGTGATCGGCCTCGGCGGGCGAGGGTCCGATCTCGATGCCTTCTGCTTCGACGTTCAGCTCACGGGCCAGGCCGAAGAGCTCAACCAGGGTCTTGCCCGCCGAAGCGAGCGCGTCCCGAGCGGTGATGGAGTTCTTGGTTTCCACATCGAGCACGAGCCGATCGAAGTCGGTGCGCTGCTCGACGCGGGTGGCCTCCACCTTGTAGGTGACCTTGAGCACCGGCGAGTAGATCGAGTCGACCGGGATACGGCCGATCTCGGCGCCGGACGCCTTGTTCTGGACGGCGGGGACGTAGCCGCGACCGCGCTCGACGACGAGCTCGATCTCCAGCTTTCCCTTGTCGTTCAGGGTGGCGATGTGCAGATCCGGGTTGTTCACGGTGACGCCGGCCGGGGGCACGATGTCGCCTGCGGTCACAGCGCCGGGGCCCTGCTTGCGGACGTACATGGTGACCGGCTCGTCCTCTTCGGAGCTCACGACGAGACCCTTGAGGTTCAGGATGATGTCGGTGACATCTTCCTTCACACCGGGAACTGTGGTGAACTCGTGCAGAACGCCGTCGATGCGGATGCTGGTGACAGCAGCGCCGGGAATCGACGAGAGCAGCGTACGGCGGAGCGAATTGCCGAGTGTGTACCCGAAGCCTGGCTCGAGGGGCTCGATGACGAACTTCGAGCGGTTGTCAGCGATGACCTCTTCGGTCAGCGTGGGTCGCTGAGAAATGAGCATTGGATTTCCTCCTGTACGGGCGTCCGCTATTTGACGCCCACGATGGGAAAGGCACTTCGTGCCCGTGCGCCTTTCCGGTAGTCGGAACTACCGGAAAGGCGCACGAGCCGTCAGGCCTACTTCGAGTAGTACTCGACGATGAGCTGTTCCTGCAGAGGAACGTCGATCTGCGCACGCTCGGGAAGCTGGTGAACCAGAACCCGGAGACGTCCACCGACAACCTGCAGCCAACCCGGGATCGGGCGATCGCCCTGGGTCTCGCGCGCAACCTGGAAGGGAAGCGTCGACAGCGACTTGTCCTTGACATCGATGATGTCGTACTGCGAGACGCGGTAGCTGGGGATGTCGACCTTCTTGTTGTTCACGAGAAGGTGACCGTGCGTGACCAGCTGACGGGCCTGGCGGCGGGTGCGAGCCAGTCCGGCGCGGTACACGACGTTGTCGAGACGCGACTCCAGGATGCGGAGCAGGTTCTCACCGGTCTTACCGGGGCGGTTGTTCGCCTCCTTGTAGTACAGGCGGAACTGCTTCTCCATGACGCCGTAGGTGAAGCGAGCCTTCTGCTTCTCCTGCAGCTGGAGCAGGTACTCGCTCTCCTTGATCCGCGCGCGGCCGTGCTGGCCCGGCGGGTAGGGACGACGCTCGAACGCCTGGTCGCCTCCAACGAGGTCGACGCGCAGACGACGCGACTTGCGGGTGATGGGTCCGGTATAACGTGCCATTTTTTTCTACCTATCCTTCCCGCTAGACCCGACGCCGCTTGGGCGGACGGCAGCCGTTGTGCGGCTGGGGGGTGACATCGGAGATGGTGCCGACCTCGAGGCCTGCGGCCTGAAGCGAGCGGATCGCGGTCTCACGGCCGGAGCCGGGGCCCTTGACGAAGACGTCGACCTTCTTGACGCCGTGCTCCTGCGCCTTGCGGGCTGCGTTCTCTGCGGCCAGCTGGGCGGCGAACGGGGTCGACTTACGCGAACCCTTGAAGCCGACGTGTCCCGAGGACGCCCAGGAAATCACGTTTCCGGCGGGGTCCGTGATGGACACGATGGTGTTGTTGAACGTGCTCTTGATGTGAGCGGCGCCGTGCGGGACGTTCTTCTTGTCCCTGCGACGCGCCTTCTGGGTCTTCTTCGGACCGGTGCCACGTGACTTGGGGGGCATTACTTCGCCTTCTTCTTGCCTGCAATGGTGCGCTTCGGACCCTTACGGGTGCGGGCGTTGGTCTTGGTGCGCTGACCACGCACGGGCAGACCACGACGGTGGCGCAAGCCCTGGTAGCAGCCGATCTCGATCTTGCGTCGGATGTCGGCCTGGACCTCGCGGCGAAGGTCACCCTCGACCTTCAGCGACTCCTCGATGTACTCGCGGAGCTTGGCCAGATCCTCGTCCGAGAGATCCTTGCTCCGCAGATCCGGGCTGACGCCGGTGGCGTCCAGGATCTCCTTGGAGCGGGTACGGCCGATGCCGTAGATGTAAGTAAGTGCGATCTCCATCCGCTTTTCACGGGGAAGATCGACACCTGCGAGACGTGCCATGTCGGCATTCCTATCGGTGTGCGGAGGTCTGCTCCCAGTCCATCCCCTGTGCCTCTTCAAACGTCGGCGGTCTCGCGACCGGCGATGCTTCAACTAACTCAGTGGGGCCCCGGCCTCCGTGCCGGGGGTGAACCAGTACCTGCTCGAGAGCCGTGGGTACTGGCTGGTGCTGGGAGGTCATCTTTGCTTGTTGCCAAGCAGATCCTCGAAAAGCGGAGATCTAGCCCTGACGCTGCTTGTGGCGCAGGTTCTCGCAGATCACCATGACCCGGCCGTTACGACGGATCACCTTGCACTTTTCGCAGATCTTCTTGACGCTCGGCTGAACCTTCACGTCTTCTGATCTCCTGTTTTGTGGCAGCCCACTACGCAGATCCGCAGCGGACGTACTTCTCCCCGACCTGGTCGGGCGGGGAAGCTTTTACTTGTACCGGTAAACGATGCGTCCGCGCGACAAGTCGTAGGGCGACAGCTCCACGACAACGCGATCTTCCGGGAGGATGCGAATGTAGTGCTGACGCATCTTTCCGCTGATGTGGGCGAGAACCTTGTGGCCGTTCTCGAGCTCAATGCGGAACATCGCATTGGGCAGCGGCTCGACTACTCGTCCCTCGACCTCGATGGCCCCGTCTTTCTTAGCCATATCCTCCGCGATCCATGTGGTTTGGCGTGCTTATTGCATCTGTTTCCGTTACCGTGGCGCCCAATGGGATCTTCACCGGCCGAAACATGAACAATCCGGATCGAATCCGGCACTGGGCACGCAGACAACCGGCACGCATAGCGCACCGTTGATCCATGTTACGGGAAATTGCTCACCAGGCCAAATGCGGTCCCCGGCGGACCCGCCCGCCCGGCGAGAATTCCGCTTCCGAACCCCACCGGTCACGACTCGAAGGATGGTGTGCGTGCGCGCCCTGGTACAGCGAGTGACGTCCGCGTCGGTCCGGGTCGACGGCGACGAGGTGGGACGGATCACTCCCCCGGCCGGCGGCCACGGGCTGCTCGTCCTGGTCGGCGTCACCCACACGGACGACGCGGCAAAGGCGGCTCTGCTCGCGAAGAAGGTGTGGACCATGCGCATCCTGGAGAACGAGCAGTCCGCCGCCGACCTCGACGCCCCCGTGCTCGTCGCCAGTCAGTTCACGCTGATGGCGGACACCCGCCGGGGCAGGCGCCCGTCCTGGTCCGCCGCGGCGCCGAGGCCCGTGGCGGAACCACTGGTGGACGAATTCACCGGCGCCCTGCGCGAGCTGGGCGCCACCGTCGAGACGGGTGTGTTCGGCGAACACATGGAGATCAGCCTCGTCAACGACGGTCCGGTGACGCTGCTGATCGACGTGTAGGCCCGCGCCCGCGGGCGCTCGCTACTCCGGACGCAGGGTGAGGATGCGCGGTCCGTCCTCGGTGACAGCGACGGTGTGCTCCCAATGCGCGGCACGAGTGCCGTCCGTGGTGACGACAGTCCAATCATCCTCGAGGACAACGGTATCCGTGGTCCCGAGGGTCAGCATCGGTTCGATCGCTAGAACGGATCCGACCACCAGCTGGGGTCCCTTGCCCGGGGCTCCCTCGTTGGCGAGGAACGGCTCCATGTGCATTTCGCGGCCGATGCCGTGACCGCCGTAGCCGTCGACGATGCCGTACTTGCGGTCGTGCGCGACCTCGGCGGCGCGGGTACCGAGTTCGATGGCATGCGAGATGTCGGTGAGCCGGTTGCCGGCCAGCATGGCCGCGATGCCCGCCTCCATCGACAGCCGGGTGGCCTCGCTGAGTTGCTGGTCCGCTTCGATGATGTCGCCGACACCGAAGGTCCACGCAGAATCGCCGTGCCAGCCGTCGAGAATGGCGCCGCAGTCGATGGAGACGAGGTCTCCCTCGGCGAGAATGTCTTCTGCCGAGGGAATCCCGTGCACCACGCGATCGTTCACGGACGAACAGATCGACCCGCTGAACCCGTGGTAGCCCTTGAACGACGGCACGGCGCCTGCGCCGCGGATGACCGACTCGGCCACCTCGTCGAGTTCGAGCGTGCTCACACCCGGCTTCGCCGCTTCGCGGACCGCGACGAGAGCCGCACCGACGATGGCACCGGCGGCCGCCATCGCGTCCAGCTCGCCCGCGGTCCGGAACGGAACGACCTTGCGTTTACGCCCGAAGCCCATTACTTGCCCAGCGCTGCCAGTGCGCGAGCGTTGACCTCATCGACCTCACCGAGGGCGTCGACGGTCACCAGCTGCTCCTTGTAGTAATCGAGCAGCGGCGCGGTCTCCTCGCGGTACACCCGGAGCCGGTTGCGGATGACGTCCTCCTTGTCGTCGGCGCGGCCACGGGCCAGCATCCGCTCGACCACGACGTCTTCGTCGACGATGAACGACAGCACTGCGTCGAGCTTGGTGTTCAGCTCGGCCAGGATCGCCTCGAGCGCCTGGGCCTGGTCGACGGTCCGGGGAAAGCCATCCAGGAGGAAACCGTTGGCCGCATCGGGCTCGCCGACGCGGGCCTTCACCATGTTGTTGGTGATCTCGCTGGGAACCAGGTCCCCGGCATCCAGGTACTTCTTCGCCTCGAGGCCGAGAGGGGTGGCCTGGCCGATGTTCGCGCGGAACAGGTCGCCCGTGGAGATGTGCGGGACGCCGAGCTTCTCGGACAGAATCGCGGCCTGGGTGCCCTTGCCTGCACCGGGAGGACCAAGGAGGACAAGTCTCACTTGAGGAACCCTTCGTAGTTACGTTGCATCAATTGACTTTCGATCTGCTTGACCGTGTCCAGGGCGACGCTGACGAGAATCAGCACGGCCGCACCACCGAAGATGCTGCTGGAGGTCTGGCTTCCGGACAGGAAGAAGTGGGGCAGCACCGCGATCAGGCCGAGGTAGATCGAGCCGGGAACGGTGATGCGGTTGAGCACGTAATTCAGGTAGTCCGCGGTGGGGCGACCCGGGCGGATACCGGGGATGAAGCCGCCGAACTTCTTCATCTCGTCCGCGCGCTCTTCCGGATTGAACGTGATCGCGACGTAGAAGAACACGAAGAACACGATCAGCGCGAAGTAGATCACGATGTACACCGGGTTGTTCGGATTCACCAGGTACTCGTTGATGATCCGCTGCCACCAGCTGGGGTCGGCGGACGACGTGGCACCGGTGAGCTGCGCGATGAGGTTCGGCAGGTACAGCAGCGAGGACGCGAAGATGACCGGGATGATGCCGGCCTGGTTGACCTTCAGCGGCAGGTACGTCGACGAACCGCCGTACATCTTGCGGCCGACCATGCGCTTGGCGTACTGCACCGGGATGCGCCGCTGGCCCTGCTCGACGAAGACCACGCCGGCGATGATGGCGAGCGCCGCGACGCAGATGATCGCGAAGATCAGTCCCCCGCGGCTGTCCAGGATGGCCTTGCCCTCGGACGGCAGGCGGGACGCGATACCCGAGAAGATCAGCAGCGACATGCCGTTGCCGACGCCGCGCTCGGTGATGACCTCGCCGAACCACATGACGAGGGCAGCGCCCGCGGTCATGACCAGCACGATGATCACGAGGCCGAAGATGCTCTTGTCGGCGATGATCTCTTC
The DNA here is from genome assembly GCF_900105905.1 of Rhodococcus koreensis. GTDB lineage: Bacteria > Actinomycetota > Actinomycetes > Mycobacteriales > Mycobacteriaceae > Rhodococcus_F > Rhodococcus_F koreensis. The sequence goes on from NZ_FNSV01000005.1 coordinate 1,890,738, forward strand.
CTGGCATCCCTGCAGCAGCTGGCCGCGCGACGCGAGCGCCACGATGCCGGTGGCCTGCAGGATCGCCAGGGCGATCGACAGATAGCGCGTGTACTGCGTCATCTTCGCCTGGCCGGACTGGCCTTCCTTCCGGAGTTCCTCGAACTTCGGAATGACGACCGTCAACAGCTGGACGATGATGCTGGCCGTGATGTACGGCATGATGCCGATCGCGAAGATGGACAGCTGCAGCAGTGCACCGCCGGAGAACAGGTTGATCAGCGAGTAGATGCCCGCGGAGTCGCCGCCCGACAGCTGATCGACGCACGATCGGACGTTGCCGTAGTCGACACCCGGCGACGGGATCACCGCGCCGATGCGATACAGCGCAACGAGACCGAGCGCGATGAGGATCTTCCGCCTCAGGTCCGGGGTCCTGAGGGCCGAGACGAAGGCGGAAAGCAAAGATCCTCCTGGCACGACGGTGGGGAGACGAAGTCGTAACCGACTTGTCCGTGAATGAACTCTAGAACTCTAACAGTGGCAACTGAACGCACAGTTGGGAGACCTGCGGCAGTGCTTCCCGTACAGCCGCAAATGGCCGCAGTACAGCGCGAGGCTGTACTGCGGCCATCTACTGGCTAGCGGTGATAGCTCACAGCTCGGTGGCGGTACCACCGGCAGCAGCGATCTTCTCCTTGGCGGAGCCGGTGAACTTGTCGACCGTCACCTGGACGGCGACAGTCAGGTCGCCGTCGCCGAGAACCTTGACGAGCTGGTTCTTGCGAACGGCACCCTTGGCAACGAGGTCCTCGACCGTGACCTGTCCACCTTCGGGGAACAGACGGGCGATGTCGCCGACGTTGACGACCTGGTACTCGGTGCGGAACGGGTTGGTGAAACCCTTGAGCTTGGGCAGACGCATGTGCAGCGGCATCTGTCCACCCTCGAAGGCGGCGGGCACGTTCTTGCGGGCCTTGGTGCCCTTCGTGCCGCGACCTGCGGTCTTGCCGCGCTTGCCGCCTTCACCACGACCGACGCGAATCTTGTCCGACTTGGCTCCCGGCGCGGGGCGCAGGTGATGCAGTTTGATGGTCATGGTTAGACCTCCTCAACTGTGACGAGGTGGCGCACCACGTTGATCAGACCGCGGTTCTGGGCATTGTCCTCGCGGACAACCGTCTGACGGATGCCCTTCAAGCCGAGGGTGCGCAGCGAGTTCCGCTGGTTCTGCTTGGTACCGATGGTGCTCTTGATCTGAGTGACCTTGAGTTCGGCCATTACTTCACGCTCCCAGCCTGTGCGCGCGCACGCAGCATGCCGGCGGGGGCAACGTCCTCGAGGGCGAGACCGCGGCGAGCGGCAACTTCCTCGGGGCGCTGCAGGCCCTTGAGCGCAGCGACGGTCGCATGCACAACATTGATGGCGTTGTCGCTACCGAGCGACTTCGACAGAATGTCGTGGATGCCGGCGCATTCCAGCACGGCACGCACCGCGCCACCGGCGATGACACCGGTACCGGGGCTTGCCGGACGCAGCATGACGACGCCCGCTGCGGCCTCACCCTGAATCGGGTGCGTGATGGTGCTGCCGATCATCGGCACGCGGAAGAAGCTCTTGCGAGCCTCCTCGACGCCCTTCTGGATGGCCGCAGGAACTTCCTTGGCCTTGCCGTAGCCGACGCCGACCAGTCCGTTGCCGTCGCCCACGATCACCAGAGCGGTGAAGCTGAAGCGACGACCACCCTTGACGACCTTCGACACGCGGTTGATCGTGACGACGCGCTCGATGTGGTTCGACTTCTCGGCCGACTGTCCGCCGCGACGATCGTCGCGACCGCCACCACGACGGTCGCCGCCGCCGCGGTTGTCCCCGGTGTTGGGGCCATTCTGTCCGGCGGGTCCGCTTCCGCCGTCACGCCTCTGACGTCCCGGCATCAGGCTGTCCTTCCGTTCATGTACTCGGTCTTGGTCATCAGAACTTCAACCCGCCTTCGCGAGCTGCGTCCGCAAGGGCCGCGATGCGACCGTGGTAGCCGTGTCCGCCGTGGTCGAACACGACGGTCTCGACACCGGCTGCCTTCGCGCGCTCGGCGATCAGCTGACCGACCTTCGCACTGAGGGCCTTCTTGTCGCCGTCCGCTGCACGCACGTCGGCCTCGGTGGTCGACGCCGCGGCCAGGGTGTGGCCTGCGAGGTCGTCCACGAGCTGGACGTGGATGTGGCGCGAGGACCGGTTGACGACCAAGCGGGGACGCTCGGGCGTGCCGGAGACCTTCTTGCGGAGACGGAAGTGACGACGCACCTTCGACAGGCGACGCTTCGTGGACGCATCCTTGCCGAGCGGAACCCGCTTGGCTTTCTGGTTTGCAGTCTGGCTCATATCACTTACCCGTCTTTCCGACCTTGCGGCGGATCTGCTCACCCTCGTAACGCACGCCCTTGCCCTTGTACGGGTCCGGACGACGGAGACGACGGATGTTGGCCGAGATCTGCCCGACCTTCTGCTTGTCGATGCCCGACACCGAGAACTTGGTGGGCGACTCGACCGCGAAGGTGATGCCTTCCGGAGCCTCGATCGGGACCGGGTGGCTGTAGCCGAGTGCGAACTCGAGGTCCTTGCCCTTCAGAGCAACGCGGTAACCGACGCCGTGAATCTCCATCTTGGTGGTGTAACCGTCGGTGACACCGGTGATGAGGTTCTGCACCAGGGTGCGAGACAGACCGTGCAGCGCGCGGCTGCGACGCTCGTCGTCCGGACGGGTCACGCTGAGCGTGCCGTCGTCGTTCTTCGCAATGGCAATCGGCTCGGAGATCGTGAGGGCCAGCGAGCCCTTGGGACCCTTGACCGTGACGTCCTGGCCGTCGATCGAGACGTCGACGCCGCCGGGGACGGTGACGGGAATCTTTCCAATACGCGACATTGTGGTGGCCTCCCTTACCAGACGTAGGCGAGGACTTCCCCGCCCACTCCTTGATTGGCCGCCTGGCGATCGGTGAGCAGGCCGGTGGACGTGGAAATGATCGCCACGCCGAGGCCGCCCAGAACCTTGGGCAGGTTGGTGGACTTCGCGTACACACGCAGACCGGGCTTGGAGACGCGGCGCACGCCGGCAAGGCTGCGCTCACGGCTCGGGCCGTACTTCAGGTCGACGATGAGGGTCTTGCCCACCTCGGCGTCTTCGGTGCGGTAGTCGGCGATGTAACCCTCGCGCTTGAGGATCTCGGCGATGTTCGCCTTGATCTTCGAGTGGGGCAACTTCACCTCATCGTGGTACGCCGTGTTGGCGTTGCGCAGACGTGTCAAGAAGTCTGCGATGGGGTCGGTCATGGTCATGAGGTTGACCTCTACCTTTCTCACAACGGTTCCCTCTGCCGTTTCCGGCGCAGGCCTATCGCGAAGTAGGTCTTACGTTTCCCGGTCCGAGGTTACGAACCGGAAGTCTGTGGGGGTGACGCCGTCGCCGTTGCGGCGACGGCGTCACCGGCTCACCAGGAGCTCTTGTGAACGCCGGGCAGCTCGCCGGCGTGCGCCATCTCACGGACGCAGATTCGGCACAGGCCGAACTTGCGGAACACCGAGTGCGGACGGCCGCAGCGCTGGCAGCGGGTGTAGGCGCGCACCGCGAACTTGGGCTTCTTGTTGGCCTTGTTGACCAATGCCTTCTTAGCCATTAGCTCAGTTCTCCTTGAACGGGAAGCCGAGGTGCTTCAGCAGGGCACGGCCTTCTTCGTTGTTGGTCGCGGTGGTCACCACGGTGATGTCCATGCCGCGCGGGCGGTCGATCTTGTCCACGTCGATCTCGTGGAACATCGACTGCTCGTTCAGGCCGAACGTGTAGTTGCCGTTGCCGTCGAACTGGTTGCCCGACAGGCCGCGGAAGTCCCTGATGCGGGGAAGCGCGACGGACACGAGACGGTCCAGGAACTCCCACATGCGGTCGCCACGCAGCGTGACGCGGGCACCGATCGGCATTCCCTCGCGGAGCTTGAACTGCGCGATGGACTTGCGTGCCTTGCGGATCTCGGGCTTCTGACCGGTGATCAGAGCGAGATCGTTGACGGCACCGTTGATCAGCTTGGCGTCGCGCGCGGCGTCACCGACACCCATGTTGACGACGACCTTGACGACGCCGGGGATCTGCATCACGTTGGCGTAGTCGAACTCGGTGTTCAGCGCAGCCTTGATCTCCTCGCGGTAGCGAGTCTTCAGGCGCGGCTGGATCTTGTTCTCAGTGGAGGTCATGTCAGATGTCCTTCCCGTTCTTCCGGGAAATCCGAACGCGCTTGCCGGACTCTTCGTCGGTCCGGTAGCCCACGCGAGTGGGGTTGCCGTCCGAGTCGACGACCGCGACGTTGGAAACGTGGATCGGGGCTTCCTGCGTGACGATGCCGCCGGAGGAAGCTCCGCGCTCGTTCGCGGAAACCGCGGTGTGCTTCTTGATGCGGTTCACGCCTTCGACGAGGACCTTGTTGGTCGCGGGGTAGGCCTGGATGACCTTGCCCTTCGCGCCCTTGTCCTTGCCGGCGATGACCAGCACGGTGTCACCCTTGTGCACCTTCATCACAGCACCTCCGGGGCGAGCGAGACGATCTTCATGAACTTCTTCTCACGCAGCTCACGGCCGACGGGGCCGAAGATGCGGGTGCCACGGGGATCGTTGTCCGGCTTGATGAGGACGGCGGCGTTCTCGTCGAACTTGATGTACGACCCGTCCGGACGGCGGCGTTCCTTGGTGGTGCGGACGATGACGGCCTTGACGACCTCGCCCTTCTTGATGTTTCCACCCGGGATGGCGTCCTTGACGGTGGCGACGATGATGTCACCGATCCCGGCGTAGCGGCGAGACGAACCACCGAGAACGCGGATGCAGAGAATCTCCTTGGCACCCGTGTTGTCGGCGACGCGCAGCCGCGACTCCTGCTGAATCACTTACTTCTCCTTGACCTGGACTGTTGCACGGCAGATTTCCGACCCGACGTGCGCGGTCTGCACCCGTGCCCTGCGAGAGGGGCCGCCCGGGTGGGCGGCACAACGGTGGGGTTGCCGTGCGTCTGCCGCAAGGCAACCCCACCATCGTACTGGATGCATTATTCGGTTTCTTACTTGGCCTTCTCGAGGACCTCGACGAGACGCCAGTGCTTGGTCGCGGACAGCGGACGGGTCTCCATCAGCTGCACGCGGTCACCGATGCCTGCGACGCCGTTCTCGTCGTGCGCCTTCACCTTGCTGGTGCGCCGGATGATCTTGCCGTAGAGCGGGTGCTTGACCCGGTCCTCGAGCTCGACCACGATCGTCTTCTCCATCTTGTCGGAGACGACGTATCCGGTGCGGACCTTACGGCTGCCGCGCTCTTCAGTGCTCACTGCTTTTTCCTCACTCATGCCGCGTCACCTGCGTCCGGACCGACGGCCAGCCCGAGCTCACGCTCACGCAGAACGGTGTAGATGCGCGCGATCTCGTGACGGACGGTACGCAGTCGACGGTTGTTGTCCATCTGACCCGTGGCCATCTGGAAACGAAGGTTGAACAGCTCTTCCTTCGACTCACGAAGCCGGGTGACCAGCTCTTCTTCGGTGAGCTCGCGGAGCTCTGCGGCTGGGGTTCCAGTAGCCATCAGAACTGCTCCTCCCTTGTCACGATCCGGCACTTGCACGGGAGCTTGTGCATCGCGCGACGCAGGGCCTCACGAGCGATCTCCTCATTGGGGTAGCTCATTTCGAACATCACGCGACCGGGCTTGACGTTCGCGATCCACCACTCGGGCGAACCCTTACCGGAACCCATGCGGGTTTCGGCCGGCTTCTTGGTGAGGGGGCGATCCGGGAAGATGTTGATCCAGATCTTGCCGCCACGCTTGATGTGCCGGGTCATGGCGATACGAGCGGACTCGATCTGCCGGTTGGTGATGTAGGCGGGCTCGAGAGCCTGGATGCCGTAGTCACCGAAGGTCACCTGGGTTCCACCCTTGGCGGCACCCGAACGGCTCGGATGGTGCTGCTTGCGGTGCTTGACCCGCCGTGGGATCAACATGCGTCAGCCCTCCTTCTGTTCAGTCGTAGCGGGTGCATCGGCGGTGGCGGTCGCTGCGCGGCCGGCCTCGGTGCTGGTCGCGGTGGTGCCGGTGGCACCGGAGCGACGGGGACGGCTCGGACGCTCACGCCGCGGGCGGTCGCCTGCGGGAGCAGCCACGTTGGCGGCGAGCTCACGCTTGCCACCGACGATGTCGCCCTTGTAGATCCAGACCTTCACGCCGATGCGGCCGAAGGTGGTCTTGGCCTCGTAGAGGCCGTAGTCGATGTCCGCGCGAAGCGTGTGCAGCGGCACACGGCCTTCGCGGTAGAACTCCGACCGGGACATCTCGGCGCCGCCGAGACGACCGGAGCACTGAACGCGGATTCCCTTGACGTTGGGCTGACGCATGGCCGACTGGATGGCCTTGCGCATCGCGCGACGGAAGGCGACACGGTTCGAGAGCTGCTCGGCCACACCCTGTGCGACGAGCTGAGCCTCGGCCTCGGCGTTCTTGACCTCGAGGATGTTCAGCTGGACCTGCTTGCCGGTCAGCTTCTCGAGCTCGGAACGGATGCGATCGGCTTCGGCGCCGCGGCGGCCGATGACGATGCCCGGGCGGGCGGTGTGGATGTCGACACGAACACGGTCACGCGTGCGCTCGATCTCGACCTTCGCGATGCCCGCGCGCTCCATGCCGGTGGCGAGGAGCTTACGGATCGCGACGTCTTCCTTGACGTACTCCGCGTACTGCTTGTCTGCGTACCAGCGAGACTTCCAGTCGGTGGTGATGCCGAGGCGGAAGCCGTGCGGGTTGATTTTCTGGCCCACTACTGAGCACTTCCCTTCCGGCGATTACGGGTCGATGTTCCGGTCTTCGGCAGGCTCTCCACGATCACGGTGATGTGACTGGTGCGCTTGCGGATACGGAACGCACGTCCCTGTGCACGCGGCTGGAACCGCTTGAGGGTCGCGCCCTCGTCCACGAACGCCGTGGCGACGACAAGCGTGCTCGGGTCGAGGTCGAGGTTGTTCTCGGCGTTGGCCGCTGCGGAGGCGATCACCTTGGCGACCGGCTCGCTCGCTGCCTGCGGCGCGAACTTCAGGATGTTCAGGGCGTCTTCAACCGAACGCCCGCGGACCAGGTCCACAACGCGACGCGCCTTCATCGGCGTGACGCGCACGTGGCGCGCTACTGCCTTGGCGGTCGGGTTGGCGGTTTCGGTGTTGCTCATCGCCTCTTCGCCTTCCGATCATCCTTGATGTGACCCTTGAACGTGCGGGTCGGTGCAAACTCTCCGAGCTTGTGTCCGACCATCGAGTCGGAAACGAACACGGGGACGTGCTTGCGGCCGTCGTGAACCGCAAACGTGTGGCCGATGAAGTCCGGGATGATCGTGGAACGACGGGACCAGGTCTTGATGACCTGCTTGGTTCCCTTTTCGTTCTGCACGTCCACCTTCGCGAGGAGGTGGTCATCGACGAACGGGCCCTTCTTGAGGCTGCGTGGCATCCTTCACTCCCTCCTAGCGCTTGTTCTTGCCGGTACGGCGACGACGGACAATGAGCTTGTCGCTCGCCTTGTTCTTGCGGGTGCGGCCCTCGGGCTTGCCCCACGGGCTGACCGGGTGGCGACCACCGGAGGTCTTACCCTCACCACCACCGTGCGGGTGGTCGACCGGGTTCATCACGACACCACGGACGGTCGGGCGCTTGCCCTTCCAGCGCATACGGCCGGCCTTGCCCCAGTTGATGTTCGACTGTTCGGCGTTGCCGACCTCACCGATCGAGGCGCGGCAGCGAACGTCGACTCGACGGATTTCGCCGGACGGCATACGCAGCGTGGCGTAGGTGCCTTCCTTACCGAGCAGCTGGATGCTGGATCCGGCCGAGCGGGCCATCTTCGCGCCGCCACCCGGGCGGAGTTCCACCGCGTGGATGGTCGTACCCGTCGGGATGTTGCGCAGGGGCAGGTTGTTGCCGGGCTTGATGTCGGCGCCGGCACCGGACTCGACCGGTGCACCCTGGAACAGGCCCTTGGGGGCGATGATGTAGCGCTTCTCGCCGTCCGCGTAGTGCAGCAGGGCGATACGCGCGGTGCGGTTGGGGTCGTACTCGATGTGAGCGACCTTGGCCGGCACGCCGTCCTTGTCGTTGCGACGGAAATCGATCAGCCGGTAGGCGCGCTTGTGTCCGCCACCCTTGTGCCGGGTGGTGATACGACCGTGTGCGTTACGTCCACCGCGTCCGTGGAGCGGGCGAACCAGCGACTTCTCGGGGGTCGACCGAGTGATCTCGGCGAAGTCCGAGACGCTCGAGCCACGACGGCCCGGGGTAGTCGGCTTGTACTTACGGATTGCCATGAGTCTTCTCGTCCTCTATGTCTCGTCAAGTCCCGGCGCTTACGCGACCGGTCCTCCGAAGATCTCGATGGGCTTGCTGTCGGCCGAGAGGGTCACGAGCGCGCGCTTGGTGTCCTTGCGCTTGCCGTAACCGAACCGGGTCCGCTTGCGCTTGCCCTGACGGTTGGCGGTGTTGACGCTGGTCACGGTGACGCCGAAGATCTTCTCGACGGCAATCTTGATCTGCGTCTTGTTCGAGTCCGGGTGCACCAGGAAGGTGTAGGTGCCTTCCTCGATCAGTCCGTAGGACTTCTCGGAGATGACCGGGGCGAGCAGGATGTCGCGGGGATCGGCGATGGTGCTCACTTGCCCTCCTCCTTGTTCTCTTCCTGGGCGGTCTCGGCGGGCCCGTGGATGAATGCGTTGAGCGCCTCGACGCTGAACACGACGTCATCGCTGTTGAGCACGTCGTAGGTGTTGAGCTGGTCGGGTGCGATGGGGTGCACGCCGTCCAGATTCTGGACGCTCTTCCAGGCCGCGATGTCCGCGCGTCCGACGACGAGCAGGACCTTCTTGCGATCCGAGATCTCGCCGAGGAAGGTGCGGGCGGACTTCGTGGACGGAGTCTGACCGGCGACCAGTTCGGTGATCACGTGGATGCGCTCGTTGCGGGCCCGGTCGGAGAGGGCTCCGCGCAGGGCGGCGGCCTTCATCTTCTTGGGGGTCCGCTGGCTGTAGTCGCGCGGCTGCGGGCCGTGAACGGTGCCACCGCCGGCGAACTGCGGTGCACGGGTCGAGCCCTGACGAGCGCGGCCGGTGCCCTTCTGGCGGTACGGCTTCTTGCCACCGCCGCGAACCTCGCCGCGGGTCTTGGTGGAGTGGGTGCCCTGACGTGCAGCGGCGAGCTGCGCGACGACAACCTGGTGAAGAAGCGCGATGTTGGCAGGCGCGTCGAAGATCTCCGCGGGGAGATCGACGGTGCCGTTGGTCTTGCCGCCGGCGACCTTGACGTCCAGCGTCAGCTTGGTCGTCGATGTCTCGGTGCTGGTCATGCTCGTGCACCACCCTTCACTGCACTCTTGACGATCACGAGGCCACCCTTGCGGCCGGGGATCGCACCCTTGATCAGCAGCAGGCCGTTCTCGGCGTCCACCTTGTGAACGGAGAGGTTCTGCGTCGTGATGCGGTCGCTACCCATGCGGCCGGACATGCGCATGCCCTTGAACACGCGGCCCGGAGTGGCGCAACCACCGATGGAACCGGGGCGACGGTGAACGGCCTGTGCACCGTGCGATGCACCCTGACCGGCGAAGCCGTGGCGCTTCATGGTTCCGGCGAAGCCCTTACCCTTGCTGGTTCCGGTGACGTCGACGTAGGCGCCGTCCTCGAAGACCTCGGCGGTAAGTTCCTGGCCGACCTCGTACTCCGAGGTGTCGGCAACGCGGAGCTCCACAACGTGGCGGCGCGGGGTGACGCCGGCCTTGGCGAACTGGCCGGAAGTCGGCTTGTTCACCTTGCGCGGGTCGATGGCGCCGAACGCGAGCTGCACGGCGCTGTAGCCGTCACGCTCTTCGGTACGAATCTGGGTCACGACGTTCGGTCCGGCCTTCACGACGGTGACCGGAACGACCCGGTTGTTCTCGTCGAAGACCTGGGTCATGCCGAGCTTGGTGCCCAGGATTCCCTTGATCTTGGTATCAGTCATTGTTTTTGTCTCCGCCGCGCTCACTGAATGTTGACGTCGACGCTGGCCGGAAGGTCGATGCGCATGAGCGCGTCAACCGTCTTGGGCGTCGGGTCGAGGATGTCGATAAGCCGCTTGTGAGTACGCATCTCGAAGTGCTCGCGCGAGTCCTTGTACTTGTGCGGCGAGCGGATGACGCAGTACACGTTCTTTTCGGTCGGCAACGGCACGGGTCCAACGACGCGGGCCCCGGTACGGGTCACCGTCTCGACGATCTTGCGCGCTGACGCGTCGATCGCCTCATGGTCGTAGGCCTTGAGCCTGATGCGGATCTTCTGTCCCGCCACGCTTAGTGTCCTTTTCTTGCCGCGTTTCGTAGTCCCACCCGAGTCGGGCCGAACTACCTCGTCTGCACAGTCCCTTACCTGGGCCGCAACTGTCCGAACGCTAGGCGACCGGGACACACCCGATCCGCTGCCGCTGTTCATCTGTCATGGTTCTCCGGTACACGCGGTCGGGCGTGTCGCCCTCCCACTCATTCTCCGACCCGCAACTTTTCAGCTCTTCGGGCCGGGAACGCGTACCGGATGCACTCGTTTCGAGTGCCAGTAGGTACTGCTTCCGTCTTGCATGTGGCCGCGAGCAGGTCATTCGATCTACACCGCGACGTTTCACCCCACCTGTTTCGGGCCGCAAACGATCGCGTCCCAGACAAGGCAACCCGACCAGTATGCCGTACCGGGCAGAAGAGATCAAACCGGGCTCGATCACTCTCGCCGGGCCTGAAACTTACTTTCAAGTAATATCTGGGCATGACACCCTCGAGCCCCACTTACGCCGCCTGGCAGAAGCTCCCCGACAACGCGCTCGGACACGCGTTGTTCTCCGTCGGCATGTGCATCCGCGTCCCCTACTTCGGTTCGGTGCTCCCCCGCGTCGTCGAGATGCGGCCGGGCCGTTGCGAGGTGCGGGCGCCCAAGTGGTGGGGCGTCCGCAACCACCTGGGCACGTTCCATGCGATCGCCGCGTGCAACCTCGCCGAGGCCGCCATGGGCATGCTGTCCGAGGCGACCGTGCCGTCGACCCACCGGTGGATCCCGAAGTCGATGACCGTCGACTACCTCGCCAAGGCGAACGGCCCGCTGCGCGCCGTCGCGGAACTGACAGAACTGCCGGACTTCGGCGCGATCACCGCGGGCACCGACGTGGTCGTGCCCGTGCGCATCCTCGACCGCCGGGGAGCCGAGGTGGTCCACGCCGACATCACGACGTGGGTCACCCCTGAGTAGTAAGGACAGAAGTAGACAGGGACAGAAGTAGCAGGAGCGACCGGCTACGGGTCGGCGCGCATCCGACGGGGACGCGAAAGGCGCATGTCGAAGCTCACATTCGGTCCGGCGGTCGCGGCGGCGACCCGAATTGCCCTGTGGCACTTGCTCGGATCCGGAACGTCGCGGCACAGCACGATCTTCCGGCCGGACGGGATCGATTCCACCGCGGCCGCCGGGGCCGAAGTGGTACAGACGTCCGGCATTTATCGCGGACCTGTCTCGACCCGTTACACAAGATTTCAGTCCGTGTTCCGCGGGCGGGGAGGTCTTCGCCGGTCTGCTTTGATCGCCCTCTTCGCGTGACATACTCGAGGACATGCCAGCACCTGACACCGCCGTTCTTGTCGAGGGAATCGAGAAATCCTTCGGAGACGTAGCAGCGTTGCGGGGTGTCAGCTTCGAGGTGCCCCGCGGCACGGTGCTGGGCATCCTGGGCCCCAACGGCGCTGGGAAGACCACCACCGTCAACGTGCTGTCGACGTTGCTGCGCCCCGATGCGGGCCGCGCATTCGTCGCCGGGCACGACGTGGTCGAGGAGTCGGCCGACGTCCGTCGCAGCATCATGATGACGGGTCAGTACGCCGCACTGGACGAGTCGCTGACCGGGCGCGAGAATCTCGTGCTGTTCGGCCGGCTGATGGGCCTGCCCAAGGCGTCCGCGAAATCGCGCGCGCAGGATCTGCTGACGCAGTTCGATCTGCTCGACGCGGGTGACCGGAAGGTGTCCGGGTATTCCGGCGGTATGCGCCGGCGCGTCGACATCGCCTGCGGCCTCGTGATCCGTCCCGAGGTCGTGTTCCTCGACGAGCCGACCACCGGCCTCGACCCTCGCAGCCGCCAGGGCGTGTGGTCCCTGGTGTCCGCGCTGAAGGAGCAGGGCATCACGATCCTGCTGACGACGCAGTACCTCGAGGAGGCCGACCTCCTCAGCGACAACATCGTCGTGATCGACAAGGGCACCGTGATCGCCGAGGGCACGGCGGACGAGTTGAAGGCCCGGACCGGCGGAAGCTACTGCGAGGTCGTCCCGGTCAGCCTCGACGACCTGCCACGCGTCCGGGAGATCCTCACGAGCCTGTGCCCACCCGGCCGGGTCATCGAGGAAGGCACCGACCGGTTGTCGATTCCCGCCGAGCACGGCGCCCAGACCCTTGCCGAGGTTCTTCGCCGACTCGACCTCGCCGGGGTCACACTCGCCGACATCGCCCTGCGGCGCCCGTCCCTCGACGACGTGTTCCTCTCACTTACCGGCCACGTCCGCGTCGACGAGAGCCTGCCGTCGTGACGGCGCCCGCCCAGCTCGGATTCGAGCGCACCCTCGAAGGTAAGCACCGGCGGCCGCACCCGTCGAGCGTCCAGCAGTGGATTGCGCTGTCCCAGCGGAATCTGCACACGATGTGGGTGTTCGGCCAGTTCTTCATCGCAGTGCTGGCGCCGTTGATCTTCACCATCGGCTTCTATCTGCCGCTGCGTCTGGTGATGAAGTTCCAGGGCATCGACTACGCACAGTTCGTCATGCCGATCATCGTCCTGCAGGCGATGGCGTTCACCGCGATCTCGGCGGCACACCGCGCGGCCACCGAGGCGTCGAACGGCATGAATTCCCGGTTCCAGACGATGCCGGTCAAGGCGGCGGTCCCCCTGACGGCGCGCATGACCGCGTGCCTCGTGCACTCGACGATCTCACTCGTCGCCGCGATCGGCTACGGATACGCGATCGGCTTCCGGTTCTCCGGCGGACTGGGGATGACCGCGGCGTTCTGCGGGCTGGCGATGCTGATCGGGTTCACCCTCACGACGGGCGCCGACGCCCTCGGCACCCTCACCCGCAGTCCCGAGGTCACCAGTCAGGCGCTGACGCTCCCCCAGCTGATCCTCGGCATGTTCTCCTCCGGTTTCGTTCCGGTGACGCAGTTCCCCGAGTGGGCGCAGGGCTTCGTGCGCAATCAGCCCATCTCGCAGTTCTCCACGTCCATGCGTGCCATGACGGATGGCACCATCACGTTCCACCAGCTGACACCCACCCTGTTGTGGTGCGGCGGGCTGGCGCTGGTCTTCATTCCGTTGTCGATCTGGTCGAATGTGAGGCGCGGATGACCACCGAGTACCGATCCGACTCACCGGCGACGGTGACGTTTCCGGAGGTGATCGAACCCCACCCGGAGAACTCTCTCACCGCGCTGTTCTCGCACAGCCTGCTGCAGACCAAGCGCCTTCTGCTTCGCTGGGCCCGGGACCCGTACACGATGCTGCAGGCGATCGTGTACCCGGCGTTGATGTTGCTGATGTTCTGGGCGGTGCTCGGGATTTCGATCACCAAGGCCACCGGCGTGAACAGTGTCTTCGGGACCGTTCCGATGATCACGCTCGTCGGCGCGATGTTCGGTTCCATCGCGGGCGGTCTGTCATTGAAGAAGGAATGGGCGGACGGGCTCCTGAGCCGTTTCTGGGTGCTGCCCGTGCACCGCGCGTCGGGCCTGCTCAGCCGTCTCATGGCCGAATCCGTGCGGATCGTGCTCACCACCGTGCTGATCATCGCGGTCGGTTTCGCCATCGGGTTCCGGTTCAACCAGGGCATTCTCGCCGGCATCGCCCTGATGTTGCTGCCGCTGCTGTTCGGGGTGAGTTTCGCGACGATGGTGACGGCCCTCGCGGTCAACGCGGCGAAGGCGCCACTCGTCGAGATTCTCTCCCTGCTGTGCACCCTCCTGCTGTTCTTCAACTCCGGGTTCGTGCCCACCGGCGCCTATCCCACCTGGCTCCAGCCGTTCGTCGAGAACCAGCCGATGTCCTGCGCGATCGACGCGATGAAGGGACTGTCGATGGGCGGTCCCGTCGCGGAACCTCTGCTGAAGACGATCGCGTGGTCGGTCGGCGGTCTGCTGATCTTCACCTACCCCGCGGTGCGCGGTTACCGCCGGGCCGCGGGCAACCCGGCGTAGCAACCGGTCTAACGCGGGGTGTGCCCCGTCAGCGGGGGTTCGATGACCAGCGGATCGTCCGCGGCGGGTGGGCCGTAGACACCGCCGTTCCTGGTCGCGTTCTCCTGCCCGCGGTCGTCGGGTCGAGGGACGTTCACGGCGCCCCGCTGCTCGAGATACTGCTGCGACTGGCAGGTCCAGTCCAGCGCGGGCGTGCTCGGTTCCGCCTCGGTCACCAGACGGCGTGGGGCGTCGTACACGCACATCGGCCCCTGCGTTCCGACGAGGAGAAGGTCGGCGAGGCCGCCCTTCTCGATCGACGCGATCTTCGATAGTGCGCCGGGCATGATGGTCAGGCCGTACTCGAGGGAGGGGGTCCGGTCGCCGACGATCTCGGTGGGGAGAACCAGATTCGCCATCAGGGCGCCCAGGGAGTCGCGGTTTCCCGACAGCAGTGCGTCCAGGCTGGCCATCGTCTGCGGCGAGCGCCCGAGCAGGTCGACGAGTGCGGAGTCGTGGGCCCGCAACTGCTCGAGCACGCTGCGGGCGGTGCTCGCCGACTCGGGGAGGGCCGCGGTGAGTCCGTCCACCGTGTCCAGGAGCGGAATGCCCTTGTTCACGATGGTCGACAGTGCGTCGGTGCGGGTTTCGAGGGTCCGGGCGATCTCGGCGGAACCGTCGAGCATGTTCTGCAGGTCGGGTCCCGTGCCCCCGAAGGCGGTGCCGAACGTGTCCGCGAGCGAGGACAGGGCGGTGACGTCCATCGAGTTCACGAGGTCCGTCGTCTGGACGAGGGTCACGTCGAGCGATCGCGGAATCCCCTCCTGCGGGACGTCGATGAGGGCCCCGTCCGCGAGGTACGGCGGATCCGCGCTGCCCGGCATGATGTCGAGCGCCTGGATACCGATCGCGTTCTCGGTGGTGATCTTCGCGGTCGACCCGGCGGACACCTGTGTGCCGGGGTGCAGTTCGATGCCGAGGACGATGCCCGTCCCCTCCTCGTTCACGTCGACGGAGCTGATCCTTCCCACTCCGACTCCGCGGTAGTTGACGGATGCACCCTGCGCGAGACCGGCGGCGTGGTCGAGCCGGGCCGTCAGGTGAATGGGGTTTCCGAACGTGTCCGGCCCGGTGACGTACCGCAGCCCGAACAGGATCGCGGCGACCGAGATGACGAGGAACAACACCAGCTGCGCCACGACGTGGCGTGTCATCATCGGACGCCTCCGCCGAGTACCTCGGGCAACGTGCGGGCTTCGGGCACCTCGAGCGGGGCCGAGCCGGTGAGCAGCTTCGCGATGACGGCGGTGACGTCGAACGTTCCGTCGAATGTCGTGTAGTCACCGGGTGTGGCGGCGGCGAATCCGCCGAGGAACGTCGCCACCGAGTTCAGGGTGGGGGCGAGTTCCGACTCGAAGCCGTCGAGGGCGGCGAGCACGGTCCCGGCGTCGCTGATCTCGGTCGACAGTGCGGATCCGGCACTGCCGAGGACGCGTTGCGCCTCACGGCTGAGCCGGGAGGCCTCCCCCATCAGCGCCGTGATCTGATCTCGTTGCGACACCAGGAGATCCAGCACCGGCGCCAGATCGGTCATCGCGCGGTCGAGGACCGGCTGCCCGGCGGCGAGTTCCGCCGCGAACGCATGGGACGCCACCATCGCCCGGTCGAGTTCGTCCCAGTGGTCGTCGACGACGCCCAGCGTGTCGTTCAGCATGTCCGCAAGTTCCCGGATTTTGTCGGAGCGGCCGGTGAAGGCGGCGGTCAATTCGTTCATGATGGCGTGTATCTGGTCGATGCCGCTGCCGTTGAGCACCGTGGCCAGGGCGGCCAGCCCGCTTTCGATGTCGGGGCCGCGCGACGTCTGCGCCGGCGGGAGCACGTCGCCCTCGCTCATCGGTGCGCCGGCCGCATCCGCGACGTCGAGTCGGATGAAAGGATTGCCGAGGGCCGTGGGCAATTCGATGCGTGCCGTCGCGTCCCGCGGAATCGGGACGTCGTCGCGGATCCGCATCTCGACCTCCGCGGTGAAATCCCGGGTCGACACGTCCGAGACACGGCCCACCACTTCCTGTCCCACCCGGACCTCGGCGCCGGGCACGACACGATCGACGCCGTCGAACTGCGCGGTGATTTCGTAGGACGGACCGTCCGGTGAGCGGCCGACCGACAGTTCCTGCAGGCTCAGCGAACAACCGGCGGCGGCCAGCGTCGCGCCGACGATCAGCGCCGCCGTCAGCGACGTCGTTCTGGTGCGGATCGTCATCGTCCTCCGACCATGTGTTCGCGCAGCCCGAACGGGTCGGACATGCTGGGCGGAAACTGAATCGGGTTGGTGATTCCCGCTCCCCGGCAGAGGATCGGATCCACCACCGCGCAGAGCGGGGACGTCGGCTCGGCCTGCGCCAGGTTGGTGGAGATGTTCAACCGGATGCGGGCACGCTGGTCGGGAGTGACCGCGCGCTGGATGTTGTCGATCAGCAACGGCACCAGGTCCATGATCTCGGCGAGGTCGGTGTCGTGCCGCTGCAGCACTTCGCTCACCCCCGCCAGATCGTCGATGCCGGCGGCGATGTCGCCGCCCCGGGCGGACACGAGGTGGTCGATCTGATTCAGCAAGGCGGACAGCTGGTTCACCGTGTCGCCGATCGCGAACTGCTGCCCGGCGAATTCGTCTCCGATGGCGGTGAGCGACCCGGCGAGGGAGTCGACCTGCGCCTGACGCGCCGAGATCGTGTCGACGAGTATCTCGAGGTTGTCGACGAGCGCTCCGACGTCCGCGCTGTTTCCCGCGATCACCGAACTCGCCTGCGACAGTGTGCGGATGGCGTCGTTCATCGCGGGACCGAGCCCGTCCGTGGACGCCGCGGCTGCCGAGATCGCGGCGCCGGCGTCGCCGCCGTCGGGGCCGAGGGTCTTGACGACGGTGTCGACGCTGTCCATCAACTGGTCCCAGGTGATGGGCGAATGACTGCGTTCGCGGGGAATGGTCTGCCCGCTCTCCAGCACCGGACCGCCGGTGTACGCGGGACCGAGTTCGACGAAACGCTCCCCGATCGCGGAGGACACCAGCACGTACGCGTGCGCATCGGCGGGCACCAC
This sequence comes from Rhodococcus koreensis, assembly GCF_900105905.1. GTDB lineage: Bacteria > Actinomycetota > Actinomycetes > Mycobacteriales > Mycobacteriaceae > Rhodococcus_F > Rhodococcus_F koreensis. Next base: position 1,908,106 of record NZ_FNSV01000005.1, read on the forward strand.
GACGTCGGACGCGATCGACATCGTGACCGTCACCACCCCGCCCCGCGGTTCGACGGACCCGACGGTGCCGACGGGCACGCCGAGCACGGTCACCTCGGTGCCGGGGAACACGCCGTTGACGTAGGCGAATTCGGAATGAATCACGGTGGAGGAGGTGCGGAAGATCAGCAGCCACCCGGCCACGACGATCGCCACCACGAGGACGAGCACGCCGCCGATCCCGACGACCCGGCGTGCGGTTCCCGCGTTCACGAGCATCCCGTGATCAGTCCGACGACGCAGAGCAGGTTGTCGGCGATCACGGCCGACGGCGCCGACACGTCGGCCCAGTCACCGTTTCCGGTCGCGTTGACGAGCGCCCTCGCCGCCGGTGCACCCGTGGTGAGCAGTGCGTCGAGGTTGGCGAGGTTCGCGTCGAGTCGCTCCGTCACCTGCCGCGCGTTCGCGAGCAGTGAGTCGAGTTCGGCGGTGTTCTCCCCCAGGAACTGGGACGCCTGCGCGATCAGGGCCTGGAGATCGTCGACCATCCGGCGGATCGCCTCGCGCCGGGTGGCGAGCGTGTTCATCACGACGTCGGCGTTGCCGAGCAGGGTGGTCAGCTGATCCTGCTGACCGACCAGCACGTCGGTGAGGGTTCGCGAGCTGTCGAGCAGTTGCGTGACCTGATCCGCGTTCTTCGCCAGGATCGCGGACGCCGCACTCACCCCGGACAGTGCCTCCCGGTTGAGGGTCGCGTCCTGCGGCACCGTGTCCGTCACGACGGTGAGCATCTTCTGCAGTCCGCCGAGGTCGAGGTCGTCCGCCGTCTCGAGCGCGGACGAGCCGATGTCGTCGAGCGAGTACGGAACGCTGGTGCGGCTCAGGGGAATCACTCCGTCGTCGCCCAGGTCGCCGGGCCCCGACGGTGACACGTCAAGATACCGCTTGCCGAGGATGGTCGACAGTTTGACGCCCGCGGACGTCGTCGACCCGAGGTGACGCGCGCCGTCGAGCCGGAAGTGGACGACCACGTGATCGCCCGCCAGGTCCACCGCGGTCACCCGGCCGGCGGGCACCCCGGCCACGTACACGTAGTCGGAATCGGTCAGGCCTGCGGCGTTCGCGAGTTCGGCGGTGTAACCGTCGGTTCGCACACTGAAGCTCACCCGCGGGATCACGAGAACCAGGGCCAGCGCCAGCGTCGCGGCGATGATTCCCACGATTCCGACGATCAACGGGTTGACGGGCCGCACCCGCTGGTTTCCGGCCAGCGCGTCCCAGACGTCGCGCACCGTGTCGGTGACACTCATTGGCAGTACCTCGAATGCAGGTCGGGACCGAGGGCGCCTTCGCGACCGTCGACGTTGACGATGAACGTGCACAGGTAGATGTTGAGCCAGGAACCATAGGAGCCCGAGCGGTCGACGGAAGCAAAGAATTGCGGCATGGCCACCATCAGGTGATCGAATTCCGGGTCGGCACCGACCATCGCCCCCGTCAGCGATTCGAGTCGGTTCACCGTGCGGCCGAGTTCCGGAACCCGCCCGTCGACGATCTGCAGCGCCGAGCGGCTCACCGCCGCACTCTGATCGAGGGTGTCCATGAGAACCTCGTTGTTCTCGGCGAGCATCCCGCTGAACTGGGTGAGGCTGTCGACGAGGTGGGACAGTTCCGGACCGCGGGCCGCCGCCGTTCCCACCACCACCTCGAGGTTCGCGATGAGATCAGCGATCAGCTGATCGTGATTCGCGAGGGTGCCGGTGACGTCCGCGACCCGGCGCAGCAGCGTTTCCATGCTCGTCTTCCGGCCGTCGAACACGGCGACGACTTCGGTGGCGAGTTCGTTGACCTGCTTCGGGTCGATCGCGTCGAACAGCGGCTTGAATCCGTTGAAGAGACTCGTGAGATCGAGTGCGGGCGACGTCCGGTCGAGCGGAATCGTGTCGCCCTCCGCGAGGGTGCCCTCCTCGCCCGACGAACCGGCCGCGAGATCGAGATACCGGATCCCGAGCAGGTCGCCGTATCGGATCGCGACTGTCGTGCCGGCAGGCAGAGTCTGATCGCGCTGCACCTCGAAATTTACCAGGGCGGTGGCGCTTCCGGCGTCGCCGTCGACGATGTCGACCGAAGCCACCCGTCCCACCCGCACACCGGCGATGGTGACGTCGCTGCCGGCAGTCACCCCCTGGGCGTCGGTGAACAACGCCTTGTACGCGACGGTCGGTCCCTCCACCGGCACCCGCAGTGTGTTCACCACGAGGACCGCGGAGAGAATTCCGAAGACGGCGAAGACCGCCAGTTTGATTGCCGAGTTCCGGACGCTCATCCTCCGCCACCGCCCCCGCAGTTCGGTCCGTTCAGGCCGGGGTACCGCGGGCAGTCGGACGAGCTGTAGGGCCGCGGGTTCGACAGGTCGGCGGCGACCCGCACCGCGAACGTACCGGTGGAGAAGACGGCGGCGCCGGCGTCACCGAACGGACCCGCCTCGTCCAGCGTCGCCCGCAGCAGGTCGGACTTGCCGGCCATGGTGCCCAGGGTCGGTGAGACATTCAGTGCCACCGCGATCATGTTGTCCGCGTTCTGCTCCAGGACGTCGCCGGAGTTCCTCGTCACGACGAGGGAGGCGGCGAGGAAACCGGTGAAGCTGCCGGTGTTCTCGACGAGGGTGTTCGACAGCGACACCGCCGCGTCCATGCTTGCGAGGACGTCGGGTGCGGCCGTCGCCAGCTGTTCGCTGATCCGTGCGATCTGCGGCGCGCGCTCCGCGAGGGAGTCGACGAGAGGCGCGGTCGACTGCGCCACCGTGTGGAGGCTGTCGATGGTGTGCCCCAATTGTTCGCCGCGCCCGCGCAATGCGTCGGCGACGGCGCTGAGCGCGGCCTGCATCTGCTCGGGCTTCACCCGGGACACCAGGTCATAGACCTTCGAGTACAGGTCGTACATCTGGACGGTCTCGGCCGACGTGTCGGGTTGCAGCCGGGCACCGGCCTCGAGCCGCGCACCGCCGGTTCCCGCGGTGGACACCAGCTCGACGGTCTGGTCGCCGAACAACGTGCGGGGCACCACCCGCACCTGGACGGACGCCGGGATGCGCTGTATCTGTTCCGGGCGGAGACTGATGTCCATGCCCGTCTCGTCCTGTCCGGGGTCGACGCTCGACACGGTGCCGACGGTCGCGCCGTTGTACGACACCGTGGTGTGCGCCTTCACCGCACCGGCGTCCGCCGGAAGCGTCGCCGTCACCACGGGGTCGGTGACGATCGCACCGGTGCCGAAACCGACCAGCAGCGCCGATCCGACGGCCAGGACCGCCACTCCGATCACACCCCGCACCGCGAGGGCACCGTTGCCCGGACCTCCCGGGCGGCCGCGCATCACGGCAACCCCAGAGCGGGGGCGGAGGGGACGAGACCCCACAGGGTGAGCGTCAGCAGCAGGTCGACGATGCCGATGGCGAGGATGCTGGTACGCAGCGCGCGCCCGGCCGCCCGGCCGACGCCCTCGGGCCCGCCGTAGGCGTGATACCCGTACGAGCAGTGCACGAGCGCGATGATCGTCGCGAACACAACCGCCTTCACGAACGAGTACGCGACGTCGGTGGGCGTGAGCATGAGGTGGAAGTAGTAGTCATAGGTTCCGGCCGATTGCCCGCTGAACGTGACGATCACCAGTCGCGAAGCCAAATAGGACGACAGCAGCCCGACGACGTACAGCGGCACCACACAGACCAGGCACGAGACCAGCCTGGTGCTCGCGAGGAACGGCAGCGACGGGATCGCCATCGCGTCCAGCGCGCTGATCTCCTCCGAGATGCGCATGGCGCCGAGCTGTGCGGTGAACCCCGTCCCGACCTTCGCGGCGAGCGCGATGCTGGCGATGACGGGCGCGAGTTCGCGGGTGTTGAGGATCGCGGACAGGAGCCCGGACAGCGACCCCATTCCGAGCAGGTCCAGTCCGCGCAACCCCTCGATGCCCACCTGCGTCGCCGCGACCGCGGACATCGCGAAGACGACTCCGATCGCTCCGCCGCCGGCGAGCAGGGTCGCACCACCGAAACTGATGTCGCCGATCTGCCGCATGATGTGCCGCCAGTACTTTACGACCGCGAGGGGGACGCCTGCGACCACGCTGCCGTAGAACGTGAATTCCCGGCCCAGTCCCGTCATCAGTTCGAGGGGCTGCCGGACCCTGGACCGCACCCAGTGTGCTGCGGGCGATCGGGTACTCACGACCATCAGTAACCACCTACGGGGACGACGAGAACGGAATAGAGCTGACTGAGCACGGTGTTGACGATGAACACGAGGATGAAGGCGAGCACGACGGCCTCGTTCACGGCGTCGGCGACACCGCTGGGTCCGCCTTTGGCGTGCAGCCCTTTGAAGCTGGCGACGAGCGCCGACGTCACCGCGAACGCCATCGACTTGACGAGGGCGACCACGAAATCCGACAGCCGCGTGTACTGGGACAGTGCCGCGAGAAAACTTCCCGCCGAACTGTTCTGGACGACCACCTGGAAAAGGAAGCACGCCGACACTCCGACGGCGGTGACCATGGCGCAGAGTGCGACGCCGACCAGCACCGCGGCGAGCACCCGCGGAACCACGAGCCGCTCGATCACATCGAGTCCGAGGACCTCCATGGCCTCGACCTCTTCGCGGATCGTGCGCGAGCCGAGGTCCGCGCAGATCGCGGACCCGCCCACCCCGGCCAGCATCAGCGCACAGACCAGCGCGGACGCCTGCCCGACGATCACGAACCCGACGACCGCCCCCGTGTACCCCTCGGCGCCGAGCTGACCGGCGAGGCTGCCGATCGTGACGGCGATGAGGACTCCGATGGGGATCATCAGCAGCAGGGCCGGCGCCGACGTAACCGAGGCGATCCGCCAGGCCTGGTCCAGCAGTTCCCGCCAGGCCAGTTTGCGCCGCACCAGAACTCGGACGGCGGCCACCGTGGTCGCGATCGAGAACCCGATGAGCGCACCGACTTCGTTGGCGAAATGGCTGACGGGCCCTTTGGCGGGTGGCAGCTGGAATGTCACGCGGTCCTCCCCCGGTGCCGGTCACCTGCGATCGGTGACCGGCGTCGAGCAGTATGGGAATCGGGGTCAGACGACCGCGACGTCGTGTGCGCCGTGGGCTTTTCGAAGCTCACCCTTGACGACCTTGCCGCTGGCATTCCGGGGGAGGGCGTCGACGACGACGACGTCTTTCGGATGCTTGTAACGGGCCAGTTTGTCTTCGAGCCACGCGGCGAGTTCGTCGACCGTCAGATCGTCGCCGTCGTCGTCGAGCGCCACGATCGCCACGGGCACCTCGGTCCACTTGGGGTGGGGCCTGCCGACCACGGCGGCCTCCCGGATCCTCGGATGCCCGAACAGGACGTTCTCCACCTCGGCGCAGTAGATGTTCTCGCCGCCGGAGATAATCATGTCCTTCTTGCGATCCACCACGTAGACGAAGCCTTCCTCGTCCTGCCGCACCAGGTCGCCCGAGTGGAACCACCCGCCGGCGAACGCGTCCGCCGTCGCGGCCGGGTTCTGCCAGTAGCCCTGCATCATGGTCGGGCCGCGGTACACGATCTCGCCCACGGTGCCGGGGGCGACGTCGTTCATCTCGTCGTCGACGATCCGCGTCTGGATGGTCGGGACGGGCTTGCCCACCGAGCCCAGCTTGCGGATCGCGTCGTCGCCGTCGAGCACGCACGTGATCGGGGACATCTCGGTCTGCCCGAACACCGCCACGACGAGAGCCTTCGGGAAAGTCTCCGCCATGGCGCGCAGGACGGTGTCCGATGCGGGTGCGGCACCCCAGCTGATGACGCGGAGGGCGAGGTCGCGGCCCGCGGCAGTGGGGTCGGCGCAAACGGCCTGCCACTGCACCGGAACGAGGAACGCCGTGGTGATGCGCTCGCGCTCCCACACGTCGAGCATCTCGGCAGGGTCGAACGCCTTGAGGGGGTTGATCACGGTCGTCGCGCCGAGCATCAGCATCGGGGCCACCGAACCGAGGGCGGCGACGTGGAACACCGGGGACGCGAGGAACCCGACGTCGTCGCCCCTGTCGTAGCGCATCGCCCGGATGCAGGTGATGGACTGCCCGACCATGTTCGAGTGCGACAGCACCGCACCCTTGGGTGTTCCGGTCGTGCCGGAGGTGTAGAGGATGAGCGACGGCGTGTCCTCCGGCAGGTCGACGGGGGCGAAGGCGGGACCGTCTTCCGCGACGAGGTCCTCGTAACCGAGAACGTCGCCCTCGGTCTCCGCGCCCATGACGATCGCGAGGCCGAGATCGGGAACATCTTGCCGCACAGCGGAAACGAGAGGCGCGAGCGCGGGCTCGGTGACGACGGCTCGTGCGCCCGAGTCCCGTGCGATGAAGGCGACCTCGGGCGGTGTCAGCCGGAAGTTGACCGGGACCGCGATCGCGCCCAGCGCGTTGATCGCGAGCACCGCCTCGAAGAATTCGGTGCGGTTGAGCGTGAGCAGCAGGACGCGGTCGCCGAAGTTCACCCCGCGCCGGGACAGCGCCGCCGCGAGGGCCTGCGAACGCTCGTGCAGTTCGCGCCAGGACGTGCTCTGCCCGAGATGGCGGAACGCGGGATGGCCGGGCTTCGTCCGGGCGTGGGTGGCAACCCAGTTGTTCCAGTGGTTGCGGCGGGATTGCAGTGGCTGCGTGAGCGTCTCGCTACGTGATGACATGTGGTGGTGGTCCCTTCGCTGTACTCGAGTTCGCCCCTCGGCCCCACACGGAGGCTGTGACGAGTATTACAGATGTCGACGTCTATCGGAACGGTCTTGTTAACCACAATTCGCATCAGCTGCCGAAGTTCGGAGCACGTTTCGTGAGCATGGCCGTGACCCCCTCGGCGAAGTCCGGCGACTGGAGCAATTCGGTCTGGCCGGCCTTCTCGCGGCCCAGCGCCGAGTCCAGTTCCGTCAGCGTGGTCGCCGTGAGAGCCTGCTTGGTCAGCGCGATGGCCCTGGCCCTGGCCCTGCCGATCGAGGCGGCGATCAGCGCGCTGCGGCGGCGCCTCCCGGCCGCCCGCTGCGGCCGCCGCCGCGAGATCCGCGCCGGTGCAGAATGCCGCGCCCGCACCCGAGAGGACGACGACGCGGACGGCAGGATCCGCCGGCGCGCCTTCGAGCACGTCGCCGAGTGCGGTCATGTGTGCCAGATCGAGTGCATTCATCCGGTCGGGCCGATCGATCGTGATCCGGAGGATCCCGCCGTCCACGACCACCCGGAGACCGTCGGCTGCGACGGCGGGGACGGTCGACAGTTGCCGTGGTGCACTCATGACGCCAGCTACCTCCGAGGGAATCGACCTGCGAGGCCGGGGGAAGGCGGGCGACGGAAGAAGCCATCGTCGCACGCGAATTGCTGTTAACTTATTAGTGTCGTTCGGTACGTGTCAATACCTCTCGGAACACTTTTCGTACTGTCTTACTGGCGATTCATCGAGACGCCGGGCGAACACTCCAGCGCAGGGTGACCATCCGAGGCTCGTCGGTGCGGGAGTCTCGGTTAAGATGACCGGCAGAGGAATTGGCAGACGACTGCCCACTACTGGAGGTGACCGTGGCCCGGACCAGCACGGCGGCCGGTGCCGCGACCGACCGGCCGATCCGCCGCCGCCCCAAGAATCGCAAGGCCCAGATCGCGAACGTCGCAGCCGAAGCCTTCAGCGAGCGCGGCTACCATGCGGTCGGTGTCGACGAGATCGCTGCCACCATCGGCATTTCCGGTCCCGCCCTGTACCGGCACTATCCCAACAAGTACGCGCTGTTCGTCCACGCGGCGACGACGACGGCCGACGCGCTCCAGGCAACCGCGGACGGCGCACGGGGCGGCGTCGCCGACCTCGAGCCCGGAGACCGACTCGACCATCTGATCTCCGCGCTCGTCGCAATCAGCATCGAGAACCGCAAGGTCGCCGGGCTCTACCGCTGGGAGGGCCGGTACCTCGAGGCCGACGATCGCACCCGCATCCGCGACGTCTTCGTGCACGTCACGCAGTGCGTGGCCGCGCCGCTGCGCGAGATTCGCCCCGAACTCACCGCCGTCGACGCGACGACGCTGGGGGCGTCGACACTGAGCGTGATGGCGAGCATCAGCGCACATCGCACCACCCTCGCGACGCGCCGACTCGACGCGCTTCTGAAGTCTGCCTGTGAATCGATCCTGCGCGCGACACTGCCTCCCGCCGTCCCGACCGAAGGAGAGAACGCAGGCGCAGGTGCGGTGCGCGGCCTGGCCGTGACGTCCAAGCGTGAATTGCTCATCAACGAGGCCGTCAAGATCTTCGACCGGCACGGCTACCACGACTCGAGCATCGAAGAGATCGGCGCCGCGGCCGGCATCAACGCGTCGAGCGTGTACCGCCACTTCCCCAGCAAGGCAGATCTTCTCGCAGCGGTGTTCTACCGCGCGTCCGACCGGCTGGCCGTAGCCACCTCGGCGGCCTTGTCCGCCGCCACCGGCCCCGAAGATGCGCTCCGCAAACTCGCCGAGTCGTACCTGGAACTCTCGTTCGGGAACCCGGAAGTGCTGTCGGTCTACTTCGCGGAGATCGGGAACCTCCCGAAGAACGAGCGCACCAATCTCCGCAACGTGCAGCGCCTGCACGTCGAGGAATGGGTCCACCTGGTGACCGCCGTGCGGTCCGAACTCTCGGCGCCGGAGGCACGGTTTCTGGTGCACGCGGCGCTGGGGCTGGTTCTCGACATCGGCCGACTGGTCCACTTCGACACCCGCGAGGAGTCGCGTGCCCGGCTCCACACCCTGATGACGGCCGTGCTGCTGGGTCACTGAGCGTGTGTCCCTGGGCGAATCGCCCAGGGACACAGTTCTCATGCTGCCCGCCGGCGGGCTCCTCGTTGCTTGTCGTTGTCCGCGCCGAGGTCACGGGGGCGGTAGCCCACCGGGTATCCGGGGTAGGTCCGGTTGCGCGGATCGCGTGCGGCCTTCGATTCGCGGCGCGGTGGCAGGAGGCGCACGAAACGCGCCCGGATCCGCAGCGCACGTCGGGACGCGTTCTGCAGCCAGCGCGGGGCTGCGGGAAATCCGAACGCCGCCAGCATCATCGGGTCGAGGAGCGCGTAGACCCCCATTGCGACGAGCGGCCGGAGTGCCGCCGGAAACCAGGAGCAGAACAGCGTCAGCGTGTACGTGCCGACCCGATGGTTATCGTCGGTGTACCGGAAGTGTGTCCGCTCGTACTCGGCCTTGAACCGGTAGAAGTCCTCGAAGGTCTCGGGGATGTTCCTGATCCCCATGCGAACCCCCACCTGACGGTAGAAGTGGAAGCACGCAAGACGCTCGTTCGGGGTGAGCCGCCGCCACCCGAACCGGTCGATCCAGTCGATCGGCTCGTAGATGAAGGTGGTCAGCACGTACAGCATGTCGTCGTTGTCGATGTCGTACTTGCCGTGCATGCGGTTCACGACGCGCAGTGATTCGACGCCGCGTTCGGAGTCGTAGCCGTGTTCGACGAGTTCGGCCATCAGCAACGCGGTGTCGTCGTATCGCTTCTGCGGCCGCTTCTCGAACTCGCCGGTGCGCTGCAGCAGTTCCGAAATCGTGGGGACGCAATACGTTCGGAACAGTGCGAACTCGAGGGACCGCTGGTAGTCCCACGGAAACTCGTAGCCGGCAGTGATGCGGTGGATCTCCTCGTGGTCCCTGACCGGGTCGAGTTCCTCGATCCGGCGCTGCCAGCCGTGCCTGCCCCGTGGAACCCCGCCCGGCGCACCGGTGCCGGTGCGCATGGTCTTCGTCAGCATGTGGATGCCCTCCCGCGATCAGCGTCCGTGTCGGTTCTTCAACATCCAGGCGGAAATCTTCATGTCCCGCGACTTGCGCTGCATGGTGAGCAGGTTCAGCGGAGCCGCGAACTTCTGCCGGGCGATGGATTTGACCCGGCTGAATTCACGCAGACCGTCCGCGCCGTGGATGCGGCCGAAGCCCGAATCTCCGACACCGCCGAACGGCAGCGCCGCCACGCCGGCGAACCCGAGCACCGAACCGATCGTCACGACACCGGCCCTGAGCTTTTCCGCAGCCTGCATCGCCTTCGTCGCGTCCTTGGTGAAGATGGATGCGCCGAGACCGAACGTGGTGCCGTTGGCCAACGCGACCGCCTCGTCGAGGCTGGCGACCTTGTTGATGACGACCGTGGGGCCGAACGTCTCCTCGCGGATCGCGGTGCTGTCCTCGGGAACGCCGGTCAGCACGATGGGCCCGACGTACCCGTCCGCGATGGAGTCGAGTCCGCCGACCACCGCGGATCCACCCTTGTCGAGTGCGTCCTGGACGTGGCTGCGAACCACGTCGGACTGGCTGGTCATCGTCATGGGGCCGTACGCCGCGTCCCGTGGCCCCGGGCGCAGGACCTTCGATTTCTCGGCGACCAGCCGGACGAACTCGTCGTAGACGGAGTCGACGACGTAGATGCGCTCGACGCCCGCGCACGTCTGTCCGGCGTTGCCCATCGCCCCGAACACGGCGAACCCGGCCGCCTCGTCCAGGTTCGCGTCGGCGTCGACGAGCATGGCGTCCTTGCCTCCCGCCTCGACGACCAGCGGCGTGAGCGTTTCGGCGCAGGCAGCCATGACGCGCTTGCCGGTGGCGGCGGACCCGGTGAAGGCGATCTTGTCGACGCCGGCGGAGACGAGGGCGGAACCTGTCGACCCGTCGCCGGTGACCACCTGCAGGACAGGCTGATTGGGAATGAGTGCCTTCCACTTGTCGGCGAGCCACACCGCGACCCCGGGGGTCAGTTCACTGGGTTTGAAGACGACGGTGTTGCCCGCTGCCAGCGCGTAGGAGATGGAGCCCATCGGCGTGTAGACGGGGTAGTTCCACGGCCCGATCACACCGACCACACCCATCGGCTCGTACCCGACGCTGCTGGCCTGGTTCGCGCTGACCAGACCGGAGGGCACCTTGCGCCGCTTCAGGACCTTGCCCGCGTTCTTCGCCGCCCAGTCGAGATGCTCGATGGCGAGCATCACCTCGAGCAGCGCGTCGTCGTAGGGCTTGCCGGTCTCGGCGGCGACGAGTGCGGCGAGTTGCTCGCCGTCCCGTGCCATCGACTTCTTCCAGTCCAGGAGCCATTGTTTGCGGCCGTCGAAGCCGAGGGCGTTCCACCACTGCGCGGCCGACCGGGCCGCGTCGACGGCGGCGCGCACCTCCCGCTCCCCCTCGATCGGGTACTCGGCCAGGACGGTGCCGTCGCGCGGGTCCAGGGACGCGAACGTCTTCGGCGCCGGCTCCGCCGGCCCCGTCGGAGCCGTGGGCTGAGCGCCTGCCGTCGTCTCGGTCGTCTCCGCCTGCTGTGGCATGGTCGATATCCTCCCTCGAGATCACATCAAATATATGTGATGTGATGTAATGTAGTGGACATCACAGTATGCGGCTGACCCCATCGCGGCAAGCCCCACACAGTCACCCCCGGCCGGCCTGTTCGCCGCCCGCATCACCCACGAGGAGCTCCCCGGACATGAGCGTCGAATTCACCAGTGAACAGAAGGACTTCGCGGCGGCGATCGCCGATTTCTGCAAGCGGGAGAGCGGCACCCGCGAGCAACGCGACAGGCTGACGAATCACGGCGAGCACAACCACAATCAGGACCTCTACGAGAAGATGGCGAAGCTGGGCTGGCTGGGCATCACCATCCCCGAGGAGTACGACGGCTCGGCCGCGAGCCACGTCGACATGTGCATCCTGCTCGAGGAAGCCGCCAAGGGCATGGCGCCCATCGGCGGAATCGGGCCCACCCTGATCACCGGCGGCGCGTACGCGAAGTTCGGAACCGACGCACAGAAGGACGTCGTGCTGCGCGGCATCGTGGCAGGCCGGTCGCAGTCCATCTCGATGTCCGAGCCGGAGGCCGGTTCCGACGTCGGCAACCTCAGCACCCGCGCGGAGAAGACCGCCGACGGCTGGGTGATCAACGGCCAGAAGACGTGGTGCTCCAATGCGCACTTCGCCGACAACATCCTGCTCGTGGCCCGCACCGGGCGCGGCGACGGCAAACACGAAGGCCTCACGATGTTCCACGTCCCCGCGGATACCGCGGGACTGAAGATCAGTGGCATCGACACGATGGGCGGCAAGGAGGTCAACGACCTCTACTTCACCGACTGCGTCCTCCCCGAGGACGCGGTGGTGGGCGAGGTCGGCAACGGCTGGCGCCAGCTGATGACCGGACTGAACTTCGAACGCCTGATCCTCGCCGCCATGATGCTCGGCACCGCGCAGCGCGCGTTCGCGGACACCCTCGATTTCGTCACCCAGCGCAAGCAGTTCGGGCGTCCCGTCGGATCGTTCCAGGCGCTACGCCACCGCATCGCCGATCTCGCGACGGAGATCGAGTGCTGCAAACTGCTCGTGTACAGCGTCGCCAAGGACGTCGACGCGAACCCCGACAAGATGCTGGCCCGCGAAGCGTCGATGGCCAAGCTGAAGGTCACGGAGACGGCGAAGAAGGTCGCGCTCGAGGGCATACAGATGATGGGCGGGTACGGCTACGCCACCGAGTTCGACATGGAGAAGCACGTCCGCGCCACCATCGTCTCGAGCATCTACGGCGGTACCAACGAGATTCAGCGCGACATCATCGGCAAGACCTACGGCTTGTAAACATCCACTGCGGTTTATGCTGGTTTGCCGCATCGAAGGAGTTCTCCATGGCATCGCCCTCCGTGTCACGATCCCCAGCGGGCCGCACCCTGCGCCGCCGACCCCAGTTGTCGGACGACGTCGCCGTGCACGTCCGCAACCTGATCATGTCCGGGGGCGTTCGCCCGGGTGACTTCATCCGCCTCGACGAGACGGCGGCGGACCTGGGTGTCAGCGTCACACCCGTCCGCGAGGCGCTCCTGACCCTGCGCGGCGAGGGACTCGTCGAACTGGTTCCCCACCGCGGCTACGTGGTCGCCCCGCTCAGCCGGGACGACATTCACGACCTCTTCTGGCTACAGGGCCAGATCGCCGAGGAACTCGCGGTCCGCGCGACGCGGTCCGTCACCCCGGAGGTCGTCGAGGAGCTGACCGCGATCAATGAGAAGCTGCGGCGGGCCGTCGAGGACGGCGAGGCCGACCGCATCGAGGATCTCGAGTTCTCCTTCCACCGGGTCATCAACCATCTCGCCGACGCGAGCAAGCTGTCGTGGTTCCTGCTCAGCGCCACCCGGTACACGCCGGTGCAGTTCTATTCGTCCGATCCGGCCTGGGGCGAGTCGGCGGTCGAGAGCCACCGGCGCCTCATCGCCGCGCTCGCCGACGGGAAGGCCGACGTGGTCGGCGCCGAGAACAAGGCCCACTTCATCGACGGCGCCCAGCGACTGGTCGCACATCTCGACGAGGTCGGCATCTGGGACTGACCGGCGCCGCCGATCACCCGTGCCGGGTCAGCACGGTGCGGGGTTGCGGTCTCCGTAACCGGGGTCCAGTGCCCGCTGGATGATGTACACGGCCCGCGGATCGGTGGTCAGCTGGCCGTGGTCCGCGGTGTTCGTGTCGCAGCCGTCCTGGAGCCAGATGTTGTGCACGGCGGCCCCGGGACCGGCTGTCAGGAACGTGTTCTCGGGAGGGGTGGACACGGTGTCGCTGCGACTGGCGACCACCGTGTAGTCGATGCCCGGGTCGGTGTCGCCCGCCGCGTTGAGGAGCTGCAGGAAGGGCGAGCCCACCATCTGCTGGATGTAGGACGGCCCGACCGCGACACCGGCGAGCGTTGTGACCGGCACACCCAGTGCCTGCGCGATCGCACCGAGCGACTGGACGTCCCCGAAGCTGGTGCCGTGGTTGGTGGCGCCGAGCGTGACGAGCGAGTGCACCTTGTTCAGCGCGGGGTTCGCCCGGTCGGCACCGCCTTCGAACCGCAGGTACTGACGGGACACCGTGCCGCCGAGCGAATGCCCGATCATGTCGACCTGCGGAGCACCGGTGGCGGTGCGGACCAGCTCGACGAACCCGGCGAGCTGCCGAGCGGACTCCTCGATGTCGGCGCCGCCGAACATGCGCATCATGTTGCCCTTGGTCAGACCGGCCGCCTGTCCGTAGTTGAGGGCGAAGACGCAGTAGCCGTCCGCGCTGAGCTCCGGAGCGAGGTCCTTCCACGTCCCCACCATGCCGGTCCAGGTGCCGTGCACCAGCACGACGGGACGGGGGTGCGCCGCGGACGGCTTACAGCTCCAGTCGTTGGCCCCGGGAAGCGCGGACGGATCGACCACGGGCGCGGGTTCCGCTTCCACGGGATCCGCTGCCGCCGGTGCCGCACTGCCCAGCATCACGATGCCTGCCAGCACGCACAACAGAGCCCTAGTGGCCGACGATATACGCATATTCCTCGTATCCTGAGTGTGCGGAAATAGACTTCAGGTTACGTTAGCCAACCGTCCATCAAAGTCTCAACCTGAGATCGAGACTCCCGGGGGTGATAACCCACCAGGTTCGTTTTCGGCCGATCGACCACGGCACTCCCGGCCATCCGGAAGGCTCATGGAAACGAACCACCAACGACACACGATAGTCGGGATGAGAGAGCTACTGCCGATCGAGTGAGTGGGGCGATTATGTACTTCTCCGTAGAACAGCGGAACGGCGACGATTCCGGAGAGCATACTGACGCCTCGGCGCAGCACGCACTCGAGAGTCTGCGCGCGGAACTCGACGCCGTCGACGCGACCCTGCTCGAGGCGGTCCGGCAGCGGTTGGAAGTGTGCCTGCGGATCGGCGAACTGAAGCGCCGCGAGCACATCGCCATGATGCAGCCGGGACGGATCCACATCGTCCACGAACGGGCGCGCCAGTACGCCGACAGCCACTCCCTCTCCCCGGAGTTCTTCGATTCGCTCTACGACCTCCTCATCGCCGAGACGTGCCGGCTCGAGGACCTCGTGATCAACGCGGAGACCGTCGACGAGGCTCCCCGCCACAATGGCAACCACAACGGCAGCCACAGCCACGCCGGCAACCACCAGGTTCGCCACAGTTCCGTGCCGTCTGCGAATGTCGAGTCGTGATGAGTACCCGGACGCTGCTGGTCGACAATTACGACTCCTTCACCTACAACCTGTTCACCCTGCTGGCCGAGGTGAACGGGGAACCGCCGACGGTCGTGCACAACGACGTGGAGTGGGGTTCGATCCCCTGGTCCGACTTCGACAACATCGTCATCTCCCCCGGCCCCGGCCGGCCGGACCGGAAACGCGACTTCGGGATCAGTGCCCGCATCATCAGGGAAACCGAACTCCCCGTGCTCGGCGTGTGCCTCGGCCACCAGGGGCTGTGCCAGCTGTTCGGGGGCAAGGTGGTGCTCGCGCCCGAACCGATGCACGGCCGCGTGTCCCTCGTCGACCACGACGGTTCCGAACTCTTCGCCGGCATTCCGTCGCCGTTCCCGACGGTTCGCTACCACTCGCTGATCGTCGAGGATCTCCCCGGCGACCTCGAGGCCACCGCCTGGACGGCCGACGGACTCCTGATGGGCGTGCGGCACCGCACCCGCCCGCTGTGGGGAGTCCAGTTCCATCCCGAATCGATCAGCACCGCCTTCGGCCACGAACTGCTCGCGAACTTCCGCGACCTCACGCAGACGCATTCCGGGACACCCACGCACGGTTCCCTGCTCAGAATCCCGATCCCCCACGCGCCGTACGTGGTCCAGCAGGTGCGGGTCGACCACGAAGTCGACCCCCGCACCACGTTCGAGGATCTGTTCGCGTCCGGACCCAACGCGTTCTGGCTCGACGGGACGTCGGCGTCGGAACCGACTTCGCGTTTCACGATCATGGGCAACTGTTCCGGTCCGCGCGCCGAATACATCACGTACGACGTCAGCGAAGCGATCGTCCGGATCACGCGCGAGGGGTTACCGGTCGAACAGGTGCACGCACCGTTCTTCGACTACCTCGAACGGCAACTGCAGGCACGGTCGGTGCCCGGACTCCCGGGTGTGCCGTTCGGCCTCGGCTACGTGGGATACCTCGGCTACGAGTTGAAGGCCGAGACCGGCGGAACGGCGGCACACAAGTCGCCCACCCCGGACGCCGCGCTGGTGTTCGCGGACCGCGCCGTGGTCATCGACCATTCGAACGAGCGCACGTACGCGCTGTGCCTGAGCGATCACCAGGACGATCCGGAGTTGCGCCGCTGGCTCGACGAGATGGAGGCGGCGCTGCACCGGCTGGCCGAGCCGGACCAGCCGCCGACCGCGGTGCCGCCGATCCGGAAACCGGAATCCGCCGAACTCGCCCTGCGGCACGACCACGACAAGTACCTCGACCACATCGCGACGTCGCTCGGCGAGATCCGGACCGGCGAGTCCTACGAGGTGTGCCTGACCAACATGGCGACGGTGGACCAGTCGATCGATCCCCTGCACACGTTCGAACTGCTGCGCTCCATCAGCCCCACTCCGTACAGCGCGTACCTCCAGTTCGCCGGACTGTCCGTTCTCAGCGCCTCCCCCGAACGGTTCCTGCGGATCGGCGCGGACCGGGTGGTGGAGTCCAAACCCATCAAGGGGACCCGTCCGCGCGGTGCCACCCCCGCCAAGGACGCGGCGCTGCGGCAGGATCTGCTCGACAGCGAGAAGGATCGCGCCGAGAACCTGATGATCGTCGATCTGACGCGGAACGATCTGGCCCGGGTGTGCGTTCCCGGCTCGGTGCACGTTCCGAAGCTGTTCGACGTCGAAACGTACGCGGCCGTGCATCAACTCGTGTCGACCGTGCGCGGAACCCTCAGCGCCGACGCCTCCGTCGTCGAGTGTGTCCGGGCCGCCTTCCCCGGCGGATCGATGACGGGCGCCCCGAAGATCCGGACGATGGAGATCATCGACCGGCTCGAGTCCGGGCCGCGCGGTGTGTATTCCGGTTCGATCGGCTACTTCTCGCTGACGGGGACGGCCGACCTGTCCATCGTCATCCGGACGATCGTTGCCACGGACACCGAGGTGACATTCGGCATCGGCGGTGCGATCACTGCGCTGTCGGACCCGGAGGAAGAGTTCGACGAGGCAATGGTCAAGGCCGCCACCATGTTGCGGGCGCTGTCCGTGACGGCAGACCGGCCGAACGAGATCGGGCAGTGAACGCCCCGGCCGCATCCGCCAGGACCGTCGCACTGATCGGCGGTTCGGGCGATGTCGGCCGGATGCTCGCAACCCGGCTCCGCACCGACGGAAACACGGTGCGCACCATTGATATCCGGTTCACCGACCGGTCCGACTCGGATCAGATGGAGGGCGACGTCACCGACCCGACGCCGGAAATGCGGGCGGTGGTGCAGAACGCCGATGCGGTGATCCTCGCGATACCCGAAAGCGTCGCGCTGGAGTCGATTCCGTTCGTCGTCGCGGAGTTGCGCGAGCAGGCCCTGCTGGTCGACACGCTGTCCGTGAAATCTCGATTCGATGCGGCCCTGCGGGAGAGCGCACTGCGGGGCGGCGCGGTGGGCATCAACCCGATGTTCGCGCCGTCCCTCGGACCGGAGGGCCGCCCCGTCGCGGCCGTGACCTACCGGGACGGCGCCGGGGTCGAATGGTTCCTGTCCGCACTGTCCGGCTGGGGATCCTCGGTGGTCCGCCTGGACGCCGAACACCACGACCGGCTCACGGCAGCGACCCAGGCACTGACACACGCCGGCGTCCTCGCTTTCGGCCTCGCTCTCGCGGAACTCGGTGTCGACGGCGCCGAACTCACCGCGGTGGGCACCCCTCCGCATCTCGTCTCGCTCGCGCTCCTCGCACGGGTCGGCGGCGGCGTCCCGGAGGTCTACCACGACATCCAGGCCGGCAATCCCTTCGCCGGCGACGCCCGCCGCGCGCTCGCCGCCGCGCTCGCCACGCTCACCGACACCGTCGAGCAGGGTTCGGAAGACGATTTCGCCGCGCTCATGTCCCGCGCGACGTCCCCCCTCGGCGACCGGAACGAACCCCTCGCCCGGCTGTGCGCCGACCTCTTCACCGATCTCGTTCACCGACAGCCGCGGAACGGAGATACGTCATGACGACCCGGAACTTTCCCTCGCTCCCGGAGTACGACCCGTCCGATCCGGTGGAGAGTGCCGTCGTGACGCGGCTCGCCCGCAACTGGGGGCAGCGGGCGACCGTGAAGAAGCCGGAACCGGACCTCGACGCGCTGTTCGACCTCGGCAAGCAGGACTACCCGAACGAGTTGCTGCCGTTCGCCGATCACGACCGGTTCCTCCGCATGGGCGGCGAGCAACGGAACCAGCTGCGGGCGTGGGCCTGGATCGCGTTCAACAAGAACGTCATGGACATCGAGCAGTACGTGGTCAATCCCGGGTTCGACCTCGTCGCGCACGACGCCCTCGACACCGGGCTCGGAGACACGTTCGCCGTGGCCGTCCACCAGGCGATGGTGGACGAGCAGTACCACACCCTCATGCACCTGAACGCGAGCGCGGTCACGCGCCGTCAACGCGGTTGGGCGATGCCCAATAACGCCCTGCCCGACGTCCTGACGTTGCGCCGCCAGCGCGCGGCGACGACCGAGGCCGCCGACCCGAGGCAGCGGGCGATCACGACGTTCGCCTTCATGACCGTGGCGGAGATCTCGATCAGCTCCTACCTCGACCTGATCTCCGAGAACGACGTCATCCAGCCGGTCAACCGGGCGACGGTCCGGCTGCACAATCGCGACGAGTACTGTCACGCCTCGATCGCCGACGACATCGCGGGCGTCGTCTACGACACCCTGAACCCCGGCGACCGGCGGCTCTTCCTCGACCGGCTGGTCGACGCGATGACCGCCTTCAGCAGCAACGACTACTCGACCTGGCACACCATCGTCGACATTCTGGACCTCGAGGGCGGTCAGGCGATGATCGACGACGCCGAACACGACACCCGGCGATCCGCGCTGGTCCAGGATTTCGGTGGCATCCACAAACTGTGCAAGCACCTCGGGGTCGCGGGCGAGATGTCCTACGAGTGGGCCTGACGTCGCGGGGAAGCCGCCCGATTTCCGTGACAGCCGCTCCCGTCCGGTTGTCACAGAACGGCGGGGCCCGGTGTCTGGTGTGTGACACCGTCGAGAACGAAGAGGAGCCAGCCATGGCCGGCACGTCGCAGACCACGCCCGACGATCGCGGCGGGAGCACGGATGCCCGTTCCGATCCCGCCACCGAGGCGTTCGTCGCCCACCGCAATCTGCTGTTCACCGTCGCCTACGAGATGCTCGGCTCGGCCGCCGACGCGGAGGACATCCTGCAGGAGACGTGGCTGCGGTGGGCGGGCGTCGATCTGGGCACGGTGCGGAATCAGCGGGCGTACCTAGTGCGGATCACCACCCGCCAGGCGCTGGTCCGGCTGCGCACGGTCGGCAGGCGCAGGGAGTCCTACGTCGGCCCCTGGCTACCGGAGCCGCTGTTGACCGCCCCCGACGTGGCCGAGGACGTCGAGTTGGCCGACAGCGTGTCGATGGCGATGATGCTGGTGCTGGAGACGCTCGCACCGACCGAGCGGGCGGTGTTCGTGCTCCGTGAGGTGTTCGCTCTGGAGTACGGGGAGATCGCGGCCGCCGTCGACAAGAGCACGGACGCCGTCCGTCAGATCGCGCACCGGGCGCGGACCCACGTCGCTGCGCGCCGGCCGCGGGGCGTCGTCTCCCCGGCCGAGTCACGGGATGCGCTCGACGCGTTCAAACGGGCGCTCGAGACGGGCGACCTGCAGAGCCTGCTCGACCAGCTCGCACCGGACGTCGTCCTCCTCGGTGACGGCGGCGGAGTCAAGCAGGCCGTGCTGCGGCCCATCGTCGGGGCCGACAAGGTGGGCCGCCTGCTCGCGGCCGGCCTGCCCCGGATCGGCGGCGAGGTATCGGTCGAGCCCGTGCAGATGAACGGCTCCCCCGCGCTGATCGTCCGGCTCGACGGGGAGATCGACGACGTCGTGGCGGTGCGGATGGACGACGGCAAGATCACCGGGCTCTACATCGTGCGCAACCCCGAGAAACTGTCGCGGGTCGAGCGGGAAACCGCGGTGAGCCGCTGAGGCGGACCCCTGAACTGACGATGCCCATGGTGGGAAGGCGCGGAGCCTTCCCACCACGGGCGCTCGGAGATCAGTTCCCGGACCGCTCCTCGGCCTGAGCCACGAGCGCGGTGAGCGCCGCCACCCAGAACTGCCCGAACCGGTCCACGTCCGGCGCCGAGAGGATGCCGGGCGGGAACGACATGAACGCCGACAACTGCAGGCCCTCAGCAGTTTCCGAGATCACCGACTGGATGTCGAGAACGGCCTGGGCGGGCATCGCACTCTTCTCGAACCCACCCGTGACGGGAGATTCGAAGTCGGGCAGCCAGTCGAGTCCGCGGACCGCCTCGGGAACCTCGGCGGCGCTGACGCGTCCGATGTAGTTGAACACGATCTGCGGTTCCGGCCAGTTCCTCATCACCGACGTCGTGTCGGGGTTGAGGTACCGCAGCAGTCCGTATCCGATTCCTCGGTCCGGGATCGCACGCAGCTGATCCCGCACCGCGCGCACCGCGTCCGCGGCGCCCGCACCGCCCCGCAGGGCGTCGGCGATGTCGACCCCGGCGAGATCGAGCCGTGCCGGGTACATCGTGGTGAACCAGCCGACCGTCCGCGACAGATCCGCACCCGGCACCGCGGACTCTTCACGTCCGTGACCCTCGAGCGTGACCACCGTCGACGAGGCCTCGACTCCGCGGTCGCGCCGCCACGCGGCCACCGCCAACGCGAGGGCCGCCGCGAGGACGTCGCCGATCTCACCGTCGAGCGCACCCGGCGTGCCGCCCAGCAACGCCTCGGTGACCGGTGCGGGCACGTCCACCCGGGTCCGTTCCAGCGTGCTGACCAGATCGGTGCGCAGGTCCAGCTCACGCGATCCGAGCAGCGGATCCGGAGCGGTCAGCATCCGTTCCCACACCGCGAGTTCGGCCACCCGCTCCGGTGTCGCCGCCGCCTCGAGCAGACCGTCGGTCCACCGCCGCAGCGACGTTCCGACCGGCTCCAGCGACGGCGTCGTGCCTGCGGCGATCTGGGCGCCTGCGGTCGCGAAGTCCGGCACCAGGATCCGCCACGACACGGAGTCGATGACGAGGTGGTGCGGCACGACGAGGAGCCGTCCGCGCCGATCCGCCTCGGCGGGGTCGAACCAGACGAACTGGAGCATCGACCCGGTGCGCGGATCGAGACGATCCAGCGCCGCATCGAATGCCCCGCCCGCCACCGCGTCGAACTCCGGCGAACCGGGCTCGGCGCCGGCCGCGATCTCCACCCGCTGCACAGTGGCGTCGAGATCGACGCTGCCCGCAGGTGCGATCTCGAGCGCGTCCCCGGCACCGTCCGTGACCAGTGTCGACCGCAGCACGTCGTGCCGGTCGACCACCGCGGTGATCGTCGCGATCACCTGCTCGCGTTCGATCCCGGCGGGCAGTGTCAGCAACAACGGCATGACGAATCGGTCGAAGTCGCCGCCGCGCTCGACCATCTTGCGGGCGACCGGGGTCAGCGGCACCGTTCCGACGCCGCCCTCCTCGTACTCGGCCAGTACCGCTGCCGCGGACTCGCCCGAATCGGCCACTGCTGCCAGCTCGGCAACGGTGCGCCGCTCGAACACATCGCGCGCCGTGAAGTGGATACCGGCCGAACGCGCCCGCGCCACCAACTGGATGGACACGATGCTGTCGCCGCCGAGTTCGAAGAACGAGTCGTCGATGCCGACGCGCTCCCGGCCGAGCAGCTCCCCGAACACGGTGGCGAGTGCCCGTTCGGTGTCGGTGCGCGGCGCGCGGAACTCGGCCGCCGACGCGAAGTCCGGCACCGGCAGCGCGCGCCGGTCGAGCTTGCCGCTGGTGCCCAGCGGAAGCTCCGCGAGAACCATCACGGAATCCGGGATCATGTACTCGGGCAACGATTCCGCGACGAAGGCATTCAGCGCCGCCTGGTCGATGGCCGCGTCAGGCCTCGGCACGAGATAGGCGACGAGCCGCGCGCCCACCTCACTGGTGTGCACGATCACGGCTGCCTGCGCCACGTCGCCGTGCCGGACGAAGGCCTCCTCGACCTCGCCGAGCTCGATGCGCAGTCCGCGCACCTTCACCTGGAAGTCGGTGCGGCCCACGAACTCGAGGGCACCGCTCTCGTTCCACCGGACGAGGTCACCGGTGCGGTACATCCGCACACCCGGATCACCGAACGGGTCGGCGACGAACCGTTCCGCACTCAGCGCAGCGCTGTTGACGTAGCCGCGCGCGAGTTGCGCGCCGTCGAGGTACAGCTCGCCGGGTACACCGATCGGCGCCGGGTTCAGGTGGGCGTCGAGCACGTAGGCCCGCGTGTTCCAGGCCGGCGAACCGATCGGTGCAATCGTCGCCGTCCCCGACCGGTCCACCACGTGGGCCGTCGAGTTGATGGTCACCTCGGTCGGGCCGTACAGGTTCACCAGCTCCGCGGAGCCGAGTCCTGCAACCCGCTCGGCGGCCGACTGCGGCAGCGGCTCACCACCCGCGAACACGAGCCGCAGCGAACCGCACCCGTCGGCGGTCGCGGCGTCGAGGAACATGGTGAGCACGGACGGGACGAACTGGATCACCGTCACCGATTCCGTGTCGACCGTCGCGGCCATGTACTCGGGATCGCGATGACCGTCCGGTGACGCGATCACGAGGGTTCCGCCGACCACCAACGGCAGGAACAGCTCCCATACGGAGGCGTCGAACGTGAACGGCGTCTTCTGCAGCACCACGTCCTGCGCGTCGATGCCGTAGACATCGCGCATCCACGCCAGCTGATTGGCCAGCGCCGAGTGCGGAATCGCCACACCCTTCGGACGTCCCGTCGAACCCGACGTGTACAGCGCGTACGCCAGGTTGTCCGGGCGCAGGTCGGCGAGCCGTTCGGTGTCCTCGATCGGACCGTCGCCATACCCGGACAGGTCGAAGTCCTCGACCAGGTACACCGGGACCTCCACGTCGAGGTTCGCGATGTCGTCGGCCGAACTCAGCACGCAGGCCGGCGTGGCGCTGTCCACCACGTACGACGTCCGGTCGGCGGGATGCTCGGGGTCGATAGGCACGTACGCGCCGCCCGCCGCGTGGACGGCGTAGAGGCTGGTCAGCATGTCGAGCGAGCGCCGCATCGCGATGCCCACCACCGTGTCCGGTCCCACCCCGATCGCCATCAGGTGCCGCGCCAGGCGGTTGACCCGCGCGTCGAACTCGGCGTAGGTGAGCCGCACGTGGTCCGCCACCACGGCGGTCCGGTCGGGTGTGCGCGCAACCTGGGCACCGAACATCGACACCACGGATTCTTCCGCGACATCGCGGCGGGAATCGTTCCATCCGGACAGGACGAGGTCGCGCTCGTCCTGCGTGAGCAGGTCCAGATCGCCCACCAGAGTGGAACTTCCGGCCGCGATGGTCTGGAGGATCCGGTTCAGCCGGGCACCGAGGCGCTCGACGGTGTCGGCGCCGAACACGTCCGGAAGGTACTTCAGGACCAACTGCAGTTCGCTGTCCGACTGCGCCAGCAGGCTCAGCGGGTAGTGCGAGGCGTCGCTGATCTGCACCCCGGCGACCCGCAGGCCGTCGATGTCGCTGTCCTCGGTGAGTCCGGCCCGGTCCACGGGGTACGACTCGAACACCGTCAACGTGTCGAACAGCCCGCCGATTCCGGCGATCTGCTGGATCTCGGGGAGACCGATGTGGTGGTGGTCGAACAGAGCGGACTGTTCCGCCTGCAGCCGCTCGAGCAGTCCGAGGATCGACTCGCGGGGATCGACGCGCACCCGGATCGGGATGGTGTTGATGAACAGACCCACCATCGACTCGATGCCCGCGACCTCCGGTGGGCGGCCCGACACGGTGGCGCCGAAGACGACGTCGTCGGACGCGGTCATCCGGGCCAGCAGCAGACCCCACGCCGCCTGGACGATCGTGTTCATCGTCAGGCCGCGATCCCGCGCGATGCGCGCCAGGTTCTCGCTCACCACCTCACCGAGATGCAGTGCGATCTCGGCGGGCTCGGGACGGTCCTCGCCGGCAGGCGCCGGGGCCAGGACGGTCGGCCCGTCCAGCCCGGCCAGTGCGTGCGCCCAGGCGCTGCGCGAGGCGTTGGCGTCGCGTTCGGACAGCCAGCTGAGGAAGTCACGGTAGCCGCGGACTCGCGGCAGCACCGAGCCGTCTCCGCGGGTCGCGTACAGCACCAGCAGATCCTTCATCAGCAACGGCATCGACCATCCGTCGAGCAGGATGTGGTGGTTGCTGATGGAGAACCGGTAGCTGCTCTCCCCCGTGCGGATCAGCAGGAACCGCATCAGGGGCGGACGGCCCATGTCGAACCGCGCCGAACGGTGTTCGCTCAGAACGGAACCGATCCGCTCCTCGCGGTCGGCCTCGGACAGCGCCGACAGGTCGAGTTCTTCCCACGGCAGTGCAACGTGGTCGACGACCACCTGGACCGCGGTCCCCGAATCGTCGGGGACGAAGGCGGTGCGCAGGTTCGCGTGCCGGGCGATCAACGCTTCCGCCGCGCCGCGGAGGCGGCCGGTGTCGACGACGCCGCGGAAGTCGAGCACCACCTGAGCGGTGTAGACGTCCACCGCGTCCTCGGCGAGAACGGAATGGAAGAACATTCCGGACTGCAGCGGAGCGAGCGGCCACACGTCGGTCGCGGCGGGGTAGCGCCGTTCGAGCGCCTCGAGGTCGTCCTGCGTCACGGTCACGAGCGGGACGTCGGACGGCGTGAGACCGCCGCTCCCCGGCCCGGACGCGTGCTCGGCGAGCGCGGTCGCCGCGGCGTGCCACAGCTCCGCGAACTCCCACACGTCCGCCTCGTCGAGAATCTCGGTGGCGAAAGCGATCTTGGCCTCGATCTGCGGGCCGGACGCCGTCTCCGACGTCACGGCGTTGATGCTGAGCACCGCAGGCGCCACCATCTCGTCGTCCATGGCGCCGCCGAACTCACCCGAGTCGCTGTCCGGAATCCAGCCGAGATCCCGGATCTCGGCGGGCAGATCCACCGAACCCGCCCGGCCGAGGTAGTTGAACCCGATCTGCGGAGTCGGCAGCGACGCCAGCGCCGGAGCGGTCTCGTCGTTGAGGTAGCGCAGGAGGCCGTAGCCGATGCCCTTGTCGGGCACGGCCAGCAACTGTTCCTTGACGGCCTTCAACGCAGAACCCGCCGAGATGCCGCCGTCGAACGCGTCGGCGAGATCGGCCCGCGACACGTCCAGCCGCACCGGGTACAGGCTGGTGAACCAGCCCACCGTGCGGGCGAGGTCGGCACCGGGAACGGTCGACTCTTCGCGGCCGTGTCCCTCCAGGTTGATCAGCACCGAACGATCCGTGGTGCCGCCGCGGAGTTCACGCCAGCGCGACACCGCGAGGGCGAGCGCCGCGAGCAGGCCGTCGTTGACGCCGCCGTTCACGGACTGCGGGATCGTGGTCAGCAGCGCCTGCGTCACCTGCGTCGAGAACGTCATGCTCAGGCGGTCGGTCCGGGCGATCACGTCGCGTTCCGGATCGAACGCGCGCCGTCCGATCAGCGGATCGGTTCCCGCGAGCATGCCGCGCCAGAAGTCGAGTTCGGCCACGCGGTGCGGAGACTTCGCCTCCTCGGCGAGTCCGTGCGCCCACGCCCGGACGGAGGATCCGACCGGTTCGAGCTGCGCGGGCGCTCCCGCCATGATCTGCGAACCCGCGGTCGCGAAGTCCGGCAACAGCACTCGCCAGGACACCCCGTCGACGACGAGGTGGTGCGCGAGCACCAGCAGGCGTCCGCTCTGACCCGGCAACGACTCCGCCGGGGCGAACCACACGAACTGCGTCATCCGGCCCGCCGCCGGATCGAGGCGGTCTGCGGCACGACTGAGAGCCGCGCGGGCCAGCCGCTCGAACTCGTCGGTGCCCGGCTTGTCGGTGAACTCGATCTGCTCGATCAGCTCGTCCGCGTCGAACGCGCGTCGAACGGACAGCGACTCGAACGACCAGTCGTCCCCGACCCGCGTGAGCCGGGAGCGGAGAATGTCGTGGCGCGCCAGGATCGCGTCCACCGTGTCCGCCAGCTGATCTCGCGTGACGGCGGGCGGGGTGGTCAGCAGGACGGCCTGCGAGAACTTCTCGAAGGTTCCTGCAGTCTCCACGAGCCAGTGCGCGATCGGGGTGAGCGGCATCGGTCCGACGCCGCCGCCCGGCAATTCCTCGAGCTTCACCGAGTCGACCTCGGTGGCCCAGGCGGCCACCTCGGCCAGCGCCGCCACGGTCTTGCGTTCGAAGACGTCGCGCGCGGTGAACAGCACCCCGGCGTTCTTCGCCCGGGTTGTCAGCTGGATGGACACGATGCTGTCGCCGCCGAGAGCGAAGAACGAATCGTCGACGCTGACCCGGTCGACACCGAGGACCTGCGCGAAGACGTCGGCGATGGCCTTCTCCATCGGCGTCGACGGCGCGGTGTATTCACTGGCGACCGACACGAACTGCGGCTCGGGAAGCGACTTGCGGTCGAGCTTGCCCGCGGGTGTCAGCGGAACCGAGTCGATGGCCATGATCGACGACGGCACCATGTACCCGGGCAGGGTCTCGGAGACGAACGCCGACAGCTCGGCGACGTCGATCGACGCGCCCGATGCAGGCATGACGTACGACACGAGCACGGTCTGCCCGGTCTGCTCGCGGTGGTGGCCGAGCGTGACCGCGAAGTCGACACTCGGGTGCCTGCCGAGTTCGGCGTCGATCTCTCCGAGTTCGATGCGGAATCCGCGGACCTTCACCTGGAAGTCGGAACGGCCGACGTAGTCGAGGACGAGGTCGCCCGTCTCGTCGTCGTGCACCCAGCGGACGACGTCGCCGGTGCGGTAGAGCCGCTCACCGGGACCGCCGAACGGGTTGGCGACGAATCGCTCTGCCGTCAGGGCGAACCGGTTGTGGTAGCCGCGGGCCACACTCGGACCCGCGACGTACAGCTCACCCGCGACACCCACCGGGACGGGCGTGAGCCGGGAATCGAGAACGACCACGTCGACGCCCCGGGTGGGACCGCCGATGGTGACGGGCCGATCCGCCGTCATCGGGTTGCTCGACGTGCTCCAGATCGTCGCCTCGGACGGGCCGTACAGGTTGAACATGCGCCTGCCCGGTGCCCACTTCTGCATGAGCTCCGGCGGGCAGGCCTCACCGGCCACCGACAGCACCTCGATGCCTTCCAACCCGGCCGGGTCCACCGTGGTGAGCGCGGCGGGTGTGATGAAGGCGTGCGTGACCTTCTGCTTCTTCAGCAACCGGGCGAGTTCGTCTCCGCCGTACACGACACCGGACGCGATGACCATCGTCGACGCGGCGGCCACGGCGTGCAGCAACTCGAAGACGGAGGCGTCGAAGCTGGGCGAGGCGAAGTGCAGCACCCGCGACTGCGGGGTGAGCCGGAGCCGCTCGACCTGCTCGGTCGTGACGTTCGCCAGGCCCGTGTGGGTGACGACGACGCCCTTGGGCAGACCCGTCGATCCCGACGTGTAGATCACGTACGCCGCGTCGTCGACCCGGGTCGGACGGATGCGGTCCGCGTCGGTGACGGCCTCGTCCGACACGGACGCGCACAGTTCGTCCATCTCGTCCGCGCCGAGCACGAGCCAGCGCACGGTGTCCGGGAGTTCGGCGACGTGGGCGCCGGTGGTGAGACCGATCTCCACGCGGGAGTCCGTGACCATGTGCAGGATCCGGTCGAACGGGTAGCTCGGATCGACCGGGACGAACGCCGCCCCGGTCTTCGCGACCGCCCAGATGGAGAGGATCGATTCGACGGAGCGTGTCAGTGCCAGCGCCACGAAGTCGTCGGCGCCGATGCCCCTGCCGATGAGAACGCGGGCGAGACGGTTCGAGCGCTCGTCGAGTTCGCGGTAGGTGACCTGGTCGTCGCCGCACACGACGGCGACAGCGTCGGGGTTCACCGCCGCGGCAGCGGCGAGGATGCCCGCCAGCAGCTCGGGTGCGGCGGTGTCCGCGCCGCGCACCGGAGCCAGCACGGCGTGCTCGTTCTCGCTGAGGACGTCGATGTCGCCGATCAGCACGGACGCGTCGGCGGTGATCGCCTCGAGGATGCGCTGGAAGCGGAACGCGAACGACGCGATGGTGCGCTCGTCGAACAGATCCGTCGCATAGGTGAACACGCCGCGCATCGGCGCGTCCCCGTCCGCGCCTGCCGCGTCGGCGAGCGTGAGCTGCAGATCGAACTTGGCGGCGTTGATCCCACCGTCGAGTCCCTCGACCGTCAGGCCGGGCAGTTCGAGGTGCGCCTGCTCGATGTTCTGGAACGCGAGAGCGACCTGGAACAGCGGCGAGAATGCGGTCGAGCGTTCCGGCTGCAGGATCTCGACCAGCCGCTCGAACGGCACGTCGGTGTGCGTGAACGCGCCGAGGTCGTGCTGACGCACCTGCGCGAGGAGGTCGGCGAACGTCGCGTCGACGTCGACCTGCGCGCACAGCACCAGCGTGTTGACGAACATGCCGACCAGGTCGTCGAGTGCGGCCTCGCCGCGGCCCTCGATCGCGGTACCCACCGCGATGTCGTCCGTGGCGCTGAGCCGTGCGAGCAGCACCGACAGCGCCGCGTGCGCGACCATGAACAGCGACGCGTTGTGTTCGCGGGCCAGTGCCCCGAGCCGGTCGCGCAGTGCCGCGTCGATCTCGAAGTCGAAGTTGGCGCCGCGCATCGACTGTGCGGGCGGCCGCGGCCGGTCCGTCGGCAACGGCAGCACGTCCGGCAGACCGCTCAGCGTGGTCCGCCAGTAGTCGATCTGCTGGGTGGCCAGCGAATCCGGAGCGTTCTCGTCACCGAGCAACTCGTGCTGCCACAGCGAGAAGTCCGCGTACTGGACGTCGAGCGGAGCCCAGGCGGGTTCCGAACCGGCGGCGCGGGCGCTGTAGGCGATCACCACGTCGCGTGCCAGCGGTGCCGTCGAGGCGCCGTCGGACGAGATGTGGTGGACGACGATGACCAGCACATGCTGGTCGGCGTCGATCCGCAGGAGCCGGGCGCGGACCGGAACCGCCGTCGCGACGTCGAATCCGGCGGTGACGAGAGAGATCACGCGTTCGCGCAGCACAGTCTCGTCGGCGACGTCCTCGACGTCCAGGGCCGTGAAACTCCGGGCCCGCGACAGCACGACCTGGCCCGGTCCGTCACCGGTGTCGGGGTAGGTGGTGCGCAGCGTCTCGTGCCGCTCGACGACGTCGCCGAGTGCCTGCTCGAGCGCGGCGACGTCGAGGTGGCCGGTCAGCCTGATCGCCAGCGGAATGTTGTACGCCGCCGACGCGGTGTCGAACTGGTTGATGAACCACATGCGGGACTGCGCCGGGGACAGCGGAATCCGGGCGGGACGCGACTGCGGCACCAGAGCCGGCCGGTTCGCACCCGCCGAATCGGACTGCTCGGCGCGAGCCGACAGCGCGATCACCGTCGGCGCCTCGAACAACTCGCGCACACCGATCGACGTGTCGAGGGCTGCGTTGAGCCGGGCGACCACGCGGGTCGCGACCAGCGAGTTGCCGCCGAGGTCGAAGAAGCTCGTGTCGGCACTGACCCGCTCGTGGCCGAGGACGTCCGCGAAGACCCCTGCGACGATTTCCTCGACCGGGGTGCGCGGAGCCCGGTAATGGTCCGCGGCGCCGCCGAACTCGGGCTCGGGAAGGGCCTTGCGGTCGAGCTTGCCGTTGATGTTCAGCGGCAACTCGTCGAGCGCGATCAGCGCGGACGGCACCATGTAGCCGGGTACCGACCTACCCGCGAACGCGAGGACGTCG
The DNA here is from genome assembly GCF_900105905.1 of Rhodococcus koreensis. Lineage (GTDB taxonomy): Bacteria > Actinomycetota > Actinomycetes > Mycobacteriales > Mycobacteriaceae > Rhodococcus_F > Rhodococcus_F koreensis. The sequence continues at coordinate 1,937,881 of NZ_FNSV01000005.1, forward strand.
GCGTCGGCCACGGAACCGCCCGGCTCCGGCACGGAGTGACCGCGTGCCTCCGGCACGACGTAACCGACGAGGCGGTCGCCGGTGTGCCGGTCGCTGTGCACCACGACGACGGCCTGCGCGATCGCCGGGTGCGCGACGAGGGCACGCTCGATCTCGCCGAGTTCGATGCGGAAACCGCGGACCTTCACCTGGAAGTCGCTGCGGCCGACGTAGTCGAGGTTGCCGTCGCGGTTCCACCGCACGAGGTCGCCGGTGCGGTACATCCGCGCTCCGGCCTCGCCGAACGGGCCGGCGACGAATCGTTCCGCGGTGAGGTCGTGGCGGCCGAAGTACCCGCGCGCCAACTGCTCGCCCGCGAGATAGAGCTCACCGGTGACGCCGGCGGGAACGGGGTGCAGACGCGAATCGAGAACGTAGGTCTGCGTGTTCCATTCGGGCCTGCCGATCGGGACCGAACCGTCGCGCTCGTCGCCGCACCGGTAGTGGGTGACGCTGACGGCGGCCTCGGTGGGGCCGTACAGGTTGAAGATGTCCGCGTCGCAGACGTCCCGGAACCGGAGCACCGTGTCGGCGGGCAGGGCCTCACCGATGCACAGCACCCGGCGCAGCGACGCCAGCTGCGCGGGTTCCGCCACCGCGACGAACGCGGACAGCAGCGAAGGCACGAAGTGCACCGTCGACACCTGCTGCTCGGCGACGAGTGCGGCCAGGTAGGACGGGTCGCGGTGGCCGTCCGGTGCGGCGACGACGAGCCGTGCGCCCGCGGTCAGCGCCCACCAGAACTCCCACACCGACAGGTCGAACGTGGCCGCCGTCTTGAGCAGCACCGAATCCTCGGCGGTGAGAGGGTATTCCGACTGCTTCCACCGCAACTGGTTCGCGATCGCACCGTGCGCGATCGCCACGCCCTTCGGCCGTCCGGTCGAGCCGGACGTGTAGATCACGTACGCGGCGTTCTCCGGCCGCAGCGGTGCGGTCCGCTCCGAGTCGGTCAGCGGAGCCGGGTCGATATCGCCGAGATCCAGTTCGTCGAGGAGGAGGTAGTCGACACCACCGGGCAGTCCCCCGACGACGTCGCGGGTCGCCAGGACGCAGACGGGTTGCGCGCTCTCCAGCACGTACGCGGTGCGCTCGGCCGGATGGTCCGGGTCGATCGGCAGGTACGCGCCGCCTGCCGCGGCGATCGCGTACATGCCGACCAGCAGTTCCACCGAACGCGGAATGGCCAGGCCCACCACGGTTTCGGGGCCGACACCGCGGCCCACGAGATGCCGGGCCAACCGGTTCACCCGCGCCGAGAACTCGGCGTACGTGAGAGATTCGCCGTCAAACACGAGAGCGGTGACGCCCGGGTTCTCCGCGGCGGCGGCCGCGAACATGTCCGCCAGCGTCGTCTCCGGCAGTGCCTGCGCGGTGTCGTTCCATCCGGACACCACGAGTGCGCGCTCGTCGCTGCCGGTGAGCGGCAGGTCGCCGACCGCTGTCCGCGGCGAATCCACCGCGGCGGCCAGCACACGGCGGAACATGTCCGCGAAGCGCTGGACGGTGGCGGCGTCGAACAGGTCGGTGGCGAACGTGAACACACCCGACATCTGCTCACCCTCGGGGCTGTCCCCCAGGATCAGATGCAGATCGAACTGCGCGGTGTCGCCCTCGACGTCGAGCGGCGCGACGGTGAGGTCGGGCAGTTCCAGCTCGGCCTTCGTCGTGTTCTGGAACGAGTAGCCCACCTGGAAGATCGGGTGGTGGGCCATCGAGCGTGCCGGGTTCAGGACCTCGACGAGGCGCTCGAACGGGACGTCCGCGTGCGAGAACGCCTCGAGGTCGGCCTCCCGGGCGCGATCGAGGATCTCGTCGAACGTCTGCCGCCCGTCGACCTGCACCCGCAGCGCGAGGGTGTTGACGAACATGCCGACGACGTCGTCGAGTTCGCGCTCGCCGCGGCCTGCGATCGGGGTGCCGACCGCGATGTCCTCGGTGCCGGACAGCCGGCTGAGCAGCACCGCGAACGCGGCGTGCACGGCCATGAAGACGCTGGCGTTGTGCCTGCGGGCCAGTGCGGCCAGTCCGCGGTGCACCTCGGCGTCGACGGTGAAATCGATCCGCGACCCGCGCAGCGACTGCACGGGCGGGCGCGGCCGGTCCACGGGCAGCTCGAGGAGGTCGGGCACGCCCGCGAGGGTCTTCGTCCAGAAGCCCAGCTGGGCGGCGATCAGGCTGTCCGGGTCGTCCTCGCTGCCGAGGAGTTCCCGCTGCCAGATCGCGTAGTCCGCGTACTGCACCGGAAGCGGCGCGAAGCCGGGTTCGTGGCCCGCCGCCCGGGATGCGTACGCCACCATGACGTCACGCACGAAGGGGGCGGTCGATTCGCCGTCGGTCGACACGTGGTGCACGACGAGTGCCAGCACGTAGTCCTGCGGACCGGCTTCGAACAGTCGCACCCGGATCGGCGGCACATCGGCGGTGACGTCGAATCCGGTGGACACCATCTCCACCAGCTGCTCACGCAGTTCGGTCTCGGTGACCGGAACGGGTGCGACGTCGATCGGCACCTGCGCGGCCGGGAGGATCACCTGGTGCGGGCCGTCGGCCGAATCCGGGTAGATCGTGCGCAGCGACTCGTGCCGCCCCAGCACGTCGAACACCGCGGACTGCAGTGCGTCGACATCCAGCGCGCCGGTCAACCGGACTGCGAGCGGGATGTTGTAGGCGGGCGAGTCCGGGTCGAAGCGGTTGATGAACCACATCCGGGACTGCGCCAGCGACAACGGGACGAAGGCAGACCTCTCCCGTGGTGCGAGGACGGGCCGTGGCCGGACGTTCTCGTCCGGGGTGGCGATGCGGGCGGCCAGGCCCGCGACCGTCGGGGCCTCGAACAGTTCCCGCACGCCGATGCGGAGGCCGAAGACCTGTCCGGCCCGCGACACGACCCGGGTGGCGCTCAGCGAGTTTCCGCCGAGATCGAAGAAGCTGTCGTCGACGCTGACCTGCTCGAGTCCGAGCACGTCCGCGAAGATGCCCGCGATCGTCTCTTCGGCGGGTGTCGTCGGGGCACGGAACTCCGCACCCGCGGACACGAACTCGGGTTCGGGCAGCCGCGCCCGGTCCAGCTTGCCGATGCCGGTCAGCGGGATCTCGTCGAGGAGGATCACGACGGACGGCACCATGTACGGCGGAAGTGTGTCGCCGACAACCGTCTTCAGCGATTCCGGATCGACCGTCGCGCCGTCGGCGGGCAGGACGTACGACACGAGGGTCATCAGTCCGGCGGGGTTCTCGCGACCCACGGTCACCGCGAACTCGATGTCCGGCTGCGCGGTCAGGGCGGCGTCGATCTCACCGAGTTCGACGCGGAACCCACGGACCTTCACCTGGAAGTCGGACCGGCCGACGTACTCCACCCGATGTCCGTCCGCCCAGCGCACGACGTCGCCGGTGCGGTACATGCGGGCGCCGGGCTCGCCGAACGGGTTGGCCACGAACCGTTCCGCCGTGACAGACGGACGGTTGTGGTAGCCGCGGGTTACCGACGGACCGCAGATGTACAGCTCCCCGGGCACGCCCTCCGGCACCGGACGCAACCGCGAATCGAGGATGAGCGATTCGACGCCACGCAGCGGCGAACCGATCGTGACGCGTTCACCGGCCACCATCGGTTCGGTAATGGTGACGATGACCGTGGTCTCGGTGGGACCGTACGCATTGCGCATCTCGCGGCCGGGAGCCCACCGCGCCACGAGTTCCGGCGTGCAGGTGTCGCCGCCGACCACGACGGACGTGACGGAGTCGAGGCCGTCGGGATCGACCGTCATCAGCGCAGTCGGCGTCATGACCACGTTGGTGACCTGTTCGCGGCGGATCAGGTCGGCGAGTTCGTCGCCGCCGTAGACGTCCGCGGGCGAGATCACCAGGGTGGCGCCCGCACTGAACGCGGCGAGCATCTCCCCGACCGACGTGTCGAAGCTCGGCGACGCCACGTGCAGGAACCGGGACTCCGGCGACACGACGTAGTGCTCGCGCACCTCGCGGGTGAGGTTGGCCAGACCGCGGTGGGTGACCACCACGCCCTTCGGCTTGCCCGTCGAACCCGAGGTGTAGATGAGGTACGCGGGATGATCGACCGTCAGCGCGCGGCGCAGATCGGCGTACTCCACCGCGGCCGCACTGCGGGCAGTGATCTCCTCGGCGGCTGCCGTCTCGTCGAGGACGATCCACGGCACCGTGCCGGGCAGGTCGGTGTGATGGCGGGCGACCGTCAGTCCGAGGACCGCTCCCGAATCGGACAGCATCTCGCCGATCCGCTCGAACGGAAGCTTCGGGTCGACGGGCAGGTAGGCGCCGCCGGCCTTCGCGATCGACCAGATCCCGAGGATGGATTCGACGGAGCGCGTGATCGCCAGCGCGACATAGTCCTCCGGCCCCACACCCCGATCGATCAGGACGCGCGCCAGCCGGTTCGACTGCTCGTCGAGTTCGCGGTACGTGAGCTCACGACCCTCGAAGGACACCGCGACCGACTCCGGCGAGATCTCGACGCCCGAACGCAGCAGGTCCGGCAGCGTGCTCGGCTCGACCGACTGCGGCCCGCGGACCGGGGCGATCGCGGCCTTCTCCGCGGCGTCGAGGATCTCGATGTCGCCGAGGACCACGTTGCGGTCGGACGACACGGCGCCGAGGATCCGGACGAACCGGTCCGCGAAGCTCAGGACGGTTTGCTCGTCGAAGATGTCGGTCGAATAGTTGAACGTCGCGGCGATCCCCGCGGCGGCCCCGTCGGCGTAGCGCTCCCCGACGCTGAGCTGGAGGTCGAACTTGGCGACCTCGAGCGGGGCGTCGAGCGCGGAGATCCCGAGGCCCGGGAACTCCATCCGGACCGACTCGTTGTTGTCGAACGACAACGCCACCTGGAACAGCGGCTGGTGCGCCGTCGACCGCGGGACGTCGAGGACCTCGACGAGGCGCTCGAACGGAACGTCGCTGTGGCTGAACGCATTCAGATCGGTGGCGCGCACCTGTGCCAGCAGGTCGGCGAAGGTGTCGTCGGGGCGCACCGACGCGCGGAGCACGAGGGTGTTGACGAACATGCCGACGAGCCTGTCGAGTTCCTGCTCGCCGCGGCCGGCGACCGGCGTGCCGATCGCGACGTCCGTCTGCGAAGACAGCCGCTCGAGCAGCACCGCGAGCGCGGCGTGCACGACCATGAACAGGGTCGTGTTCGTATCCTGGGCGATCGCGAGCAGCCCGCGGTGGGTCTGCGCGTCGATCGTGAACCGCGCCGACGCGCCGCGCAGCGACTGCACGGGCGGCCGGGGCCGGTCGGTCGGCAATTCGAGCACTTCGGGGAGCCCGCCGAGCGCCTGCTGCCAGTAACCGAGCTGGCGGGCGGCCAGCGAGTCGGGGTCCGACTCGTCGCCGAGCGACTCACGCTGCCACAGAGCGTAATCGGCGTACTGGACGGGCAGCGGTTCCCAGCCGGGGGCACTGCCGGCGGCACGCGCCGCGTAGGCGGTCATCACGTCCGTGAACAGCGGCGCCAGCGACGCACCATCGGCCGAGATGTGGTGCACGACCATCATCAGGATGTGGTCGGTGGGGTTCACCTCGAAGCAGGCGACCCGCACGGGGACCGTCTCGGTGACGTCGAATCCGGTGGCACCGAGTTCACGCAGACGCGCGAACAGGTCCTGCTCGTCCGCGACCGGGGTCGGGGTCAGGTCGGACACCACGTCCGCTGCGGGCAGCACGACCTGGTGCGCGTCCTCGTCGCCGACCGGGAAGACCGTGCGCAGCGACTCGTGCCGCTCGACGACGTCCGCCCACGCCGCATTCAGCGCCGCCGCGTCGATCGAGCCGGTCAACCGCACCGCCAACGGCAGGTTGTACGCCGGGGAGGTCGGATCGAACTGGTTGACGAACCACATCCGCTGCTGGGCCAGCGACAGCGGGATCCGGTCGGGCCGCGGTCGGGCGACGAGCGCAGGACGCTGCTCTGCGGTACCCGACGTCGCCTCGAGCAGCGCCGCGAGTTCCGCGACGGTCGGATTTTCGAAGCACTCCCGCACCGAGAGGTGCGCGCCGACCGCCGCCCTGAGGCGGGCGGTGAGCCTCGTCGCGCTGATCGAGTTTCCACCGAGGTCGAAGAACGAGTCGGCGGACCCGACCCGTTCGGCGCCGAGAACATCGGCGAACACGCCCGCCACGACGGTCTCCATCGGCGTGCGCGGGGCCACGTACTCCACCGCTACGGTGGCGAACTCGGGCTCCGGCAAGGCCTTCCGGTCCAGCTTCCCGCTGGCACCGAGAGGGAAACTGTCCAGGACGACGACGCGTGCGGGCACCATGTACGCGGGCAGCACCTGCGCCGCCGCGTCCTGCACCGACTTCGTGTCGACCCGGGCGCCGGACCGCGGCACCACATAGGCCACGAGATTCTCGCCGGTCGACTCGCTTCGATGGATCGTCACCGCTGCCTGCGCCAAGGATTCGTGCGTCAGCAACGCGGCCTCGACCTCGCCGAGTTCGATCCGCAATCCACGCAGCTTGACCTGGAAGTCGCTGCGTCCGATGTATTCGAGGTTCCCGTCGGCGCGCCGGCGAACGACGTCGCCCGTACGGTACATCCGCTGCCCGGACCCGCCGAACGGGTTGGCGACGAACCGATCGGAGGTCAGATCGCTGCGTCCGACGTATCCGCGGGCCAACTGCGTCCCCGCGAGGTACAGCTCGCCGGGAACCCCGACCGGCACCGGGCGAAGCCGTGAATCCAGCACGTGGAGATCCGTGTTCCGCACCGCACTACCGATGGGAACGGTACCGCGGACATCGTGGTCGACCTGCCCGGCGGTCGCGTGCACGGTGAATTCCGTCGGACCGTACAGGTTGTGCACTACGGCATCCGACAGTCCGCGGAACGCCTCGGCGGTCGCGGGCGGGAACGCCTCGCCCGCGACGAGCACGATTCGAAGGCTGAGAAGGTCGTGCCGTTCGGCCTCGCCGACGAACACCGACAGCATCGACGGCACGAACGAGGTCGCCGTGACGCCCTCGCGCGCGATCAGCGCCGCGAGATACTCGGGGTCACCGTGACCGTCGGGCGTCGCGATCACCAGGCGGGCACCCGAGACGAGCGTGCCGAACAACTCCCAGACCGACACGTCGAACGTCGCCGGGGTCTTCTGCAGCACGACATCGTGCGCGCCGAGTCCGTACTCGTCGACGATCCACGAGATCTGGTTCAGGACCGCCGCGTGGCTCACCGCGACGCCCTTCGGCCGACCCGTCGAACCGGACGTGTAGATGACGTAGGCGGGGTTCGACGGCCGGAGAGTCCCCCGGCGCTCCTCGTCGCGCAGCGGCTCGGCCGGCACGTCGACGGACAGCCGGTCGATCTCCACCACGTTGTGCCCGGCGGGAAGGTCGAGAGCATCTCGCGCAACCGTCAGGATGCAGAGCGGCGAGGCGCTGTCGAGGACGTAGGACGTGCGCTCGGCCGGATGGTCGGGGTCGAGCGGAACATACGCCCCACCCGCCTTCACGATCGCGTACATCGCGACCATCGAGTCGATCGACCGCCGGATCGCGAGTGCGACCCGGACCTCCGGCCCGACACCCATCTCGATCAGGGTGCGCGCGAGTGTGTTGACACGCTTGTCGAACTCGGCGTAGGTCAGCGACTCGTCGCCGGACACCAGGGCCACGGCGTCCGGCGTCCGCGCGACCTGCTCGTCGAACAGGTCGACGACGGTCTGCTCCTCCGCTTCGGTCGCGGAGGTCGCCGACGTCGCGTCGGCGATCACGCCGGCGAGGACACCGGCGAACGTGTCGGCGAAACCTTCGCCCGACGATCCGTCGAGCAGTCCGGGCAGCAGGGTGGACAGGGCCACCGTGACCGCGGCCTCCGGGCCGACGCCCACACCGGCGAGCGTGCGCGCGAGTTCGGCGGACTTGTCCCGTAACTGCACGTACGTGACGTCGGTCCCGTTGTGCGACAGCGCGATTCCGTCCGGGTTGATCGACGCGGCACCGTCGAGGAGTTCGGGCAGCGACTTGGTGGCTGCCAGCTCCTGCGAGATCGAGTGCGACAACAGGGACTGTCCGCCCTCGTCCGGTACGGCGAGCCCGGCCTTCTCGTCCTCGGTCAGGATGTCGATGTCGCCGACGACGGCGTCCGCGTCGGCCGTGACGGCCTCCAGCACACGGACGAAACGATCGGCGAAACCGCGGACCGTCGCCTCGTCGAAGAGATCGGTGGCGTAGGAGAACCAGCCCCGCATGCCGTTCGCGACCGATCCCTCGTCGAACCGTTCCTCGACGGCGACACCGAGATCGGTCTTGCTCGTGGTGAGACCGCTCTCGAGGACCTCGACGGTCAGCCCGGCGAGTTCGAGCTTCGGCCTCTCGAGGTTCTGGAAGCTCAGCATCACCTGCGCGAGCGGCGCGTACGCGGCGGTGCGCGACGGCCGGAGCACCTCGACGATCTGCTCGAACGGCACATCGGCATTGGCGAATGCGTTGAGATCGACCTCACGGGCCTGCGTGAGCAGCGTGCTGAAGCGGGCGTTCTGGTCGACGTCGGTGCGCAGCACCAGAGTGTTGACGAACATCCCTACGAGGTCGTCGAGCGCGCGGTCACCGCGGCCCGCGACCGGGGTGCTGACCGAGATGTCGCTGGTGCTGCTCAGTCGTCCGAGCAGCACCGCGAGCGCGGTGTGCACCACCATGAACAGCGACGCCTGGTGGGTCTGCGCGAGTTCGTTCAGGGACCGGTGCACGTCCTGCCCGATCTCGAACTCGATCAGCCCGCCCTGCGGGTTGCGGACCGCCGGGCGCGGCCGGTCGGCCGGGAGGTCGAGGACCTCCGGCGCATCGCCGAGGGCGTGCGTCCAGTACGCGATCTGCTTGCCCGCGAGCGACTCCGGATCGTCCTCGGAGCCGAGGAGGTTGCGCTGCCACAGGGCGAAGTCGGGGTACTGCACGGGCAGCGGCGAGAAGCCGGGCTCCTCCCCCTGCACGCGTGCGCCGTACGCGCCGAACAGGTCCCGCGCGAGCGGGGCCATCGACGAACCGTCCGCCGAGATGTGGTGGACGACGACCACGAGGACGTGGTCGCGTTCCCCGAGCGCGAACAGGGCGGCGCGCACCGGGACGTCGGCGGTGACGTCGAAGCCTGCCGACGCCAGCGTGACGACCCGCTCCCGAAGTTCCTGCTCGCCGGCCACGCGGACCACGTCGAGTTCGGACTGCGTGTCGGACGCGGACAGGACGACCTGGTAGGGGCCGTCGACGGAATCCGGGTACACCGTGCGCAGCGATTCGTGCCGGGCCACGACGTCGGCGATCGCCGTCCGCAGCGCGTCGACGTCCAGTGCGCCGGTGAGCCGGAGCGCCAACGGGATGTTGTACTCGGCCGATTCGGGGTCGAATCGGTTGGCGTACCACATCCGCTGCTGCGCCAGCGACAGCGGCAGACGGTCCGGGCGCGGTCCGGCGGTGACGGGCGGACGGGCGCCGCCGTCCACGCCGAGCGCTTCCAGCCTGCGGGCCAGCTGCGCCACCGTGGGGGCCTCGAAGATCTCGCGGACCGGCGCGTCGATTCCGACGGCCTCGTTGATCCGCGCCATCACGCGGGTGGCGGCGAGCGAGTTGCCGCCGAGCGTGAAGAAGGAGTCGTCGGCGCCGACCTGGTCGACACCGAGCACCTCCGCGAACACCGCGGCGACCCGCTGTTCGAGAGCGGTTCCCGCGGCACGGAACTCGCGGTCCTCCGCCAGGAACTCGGGCTCGGGCAGCGCCCGGCGGTCGAGTTTGCCCACCGGGGTGAGCGGGATCGCGTCGAGCGTCACGATCGTCGACGGCACCATGTACGTGGGGACGAACTCGCCCACGAAGTCCAGTATCGCGGCGACGTCCACCTCGGCTCCCGGCGCCGGCAGCACGTACGACACGAGGACCGAATCCCCGGACGGCCCGGGCAACACCGACGTCGTCGCGAAGTCGACGGCGGGATGCTTGGCCAGCACCGCGTCGATCTCGCCGAGTTCGATGCGGAACCCGCGAACCTTCACCTGCTGGTCCGAGCGGCCCACGTAGTCGACGGTCAGCGCGCCGTCCGCGTCCTTCGTCCAGCGGACGACGTCGCCGGTGCGGTACATCCGGTCGCCCGGTTCACCGTAGGGGTTCGCCACGAAGCGTCCCGCGGTCAGCGGCGTGCGCCGGTGGTAGCCACGGGCCAGTCCGAGGCCCGACAGATAGAGGTCACCTGCGATACCGACCGGGACGGGTCGGAGCCGATCGTCGAGGACCAGCGCGCTGGTGCCGCGGATCGGACCACCGATCGTGACCGGGCCGTCGGCGGCCATCGGGTCGCTGATGTTGGTCATGATCGTGGTCTCGGTGGGACCGTAGCCGTTGAACAGCGAGCGTCCGGGAGCCCAGCGGGCCGCGAGTTCCGCCGGGACGGCCTCGCCGCCGGCGACGACGAACTGGAAGTCGTCCAGCCCGGACGGGTCCACGGAGGCCAGCGCCGACGGCGTGACGAAGCCGTGCGTGACGCGGTGCTCGCGCAGGAACTTCGCGAACTCGGGTCCGCCGTACACGTCGGTGGGAGCGATCACCATGGTGGCGCCGGCGCCGACCGCGAGCAGCAGTTCCAGAACGGACGCGTCGAAACTCGGCGACGCGAAGTGCAGCGTCCGCGAGTCGGTCGTCACCGAGTAGCGCTCACGCTGTTCGGCGGCGAAGTTGGCCAGACCCCGGTGCGTGACGACGACGCCCTTGGGCTGCCCGGTGGTGCCGGACGTGTAGATCACGTAGGCGCTGTTGGCCGGTGTGACCGCCGTCCGGCGCTCCGCCTCCGCGACGGGAGCCGTGGAGTAGCGCGCCGAGGCGTCCACGAAGTCGTCGCTGTCGAGGACCAGCCAGTCGACATCCCGCGGAAGCCTGCCGACCTCGGAGCTCACGGAAAGGCCCAGTGTCACACCGGAATCGGTGACCATGTGGGCGATGCGCTCGTCCGGGTACCCGGGGTCGATCGGCACGTACGCGCCGCCACTCTTGGCGACGGCCCAGATGCCGACGATGGACGGGATCGAGCGGGTGATGCCGAGCCCGACGAACGTTTCCGCGCCGACCCCGCGTTCGATCAGAATGCGCGCCACCCGGTTCGAGCGCTCGTCCAGTTCGCGGTAGGTGATGCTGTCGCCGCCCGACACGATCGCGTCCCCGTCCGGGTTCGCGGCGACCGCAGCCTCGAGCAGTTCGACTAGCGTGGTGGGCGCGACGCCCTCGATACCGCGGACCGGTGTCAGTTCCTCGGTCTCCGCGGCGTCGAGAATGGGGATGTCCCCCACCGCGACGTCGGTTCCGCCGCCCGCGACGGCGGTGAGGATCCGCACGAAGCGGTCCGCGAAGCCCTGCACGGTGTCCGCGTCGAAGATCTCGGTGGCGTACCCGAGAACACCGGTGATCCCGGTGGGCGCACCCTCGTCCGACCACAGTTCGCGCAGGTCGACGGTGAGGTCGAACTTGCTGAACTCGACGTCCACGGCACCGGGTGTCGCCTCGAGTCCGGCGAATTCGAGCGACGGGATGCCGTTGACCTGATGGGTCAGCACGACCTGGAACAGCGGCGAGTACGCCGTGGACCGGGTCGGATTCAGGGCGTCCACCAACTGCTCGAACGGAACGTCCTGGTTGCTGAATGCGGCGAGGTCCTGGGTGCGGACCTGCTCGAGCAGTTCGCCGAAGGAGGTTCCGGGCTCGACCTCGGTCCGCAGCACCAGCGTGTTGACGAACATGCCGACGAGGTTCTCGAGCGCCTCGTCGCCGCGACCGGCCACCGCGGCGCCGATGGCGATGTCGGTGCTCGAACTGAGCCGCGCCAGCAGCACGGACAGTGAGGCGTGCAGCACCATGAACACAGACACGTTGTGCGCCCGCGCGACCTCGCCGAGACGACGGTGCACGTCCTCGTCGACGGAGAAGCCGACGGAGGCGCCTGCCATCGACCGCACCGTCGGGCGGGGGCGGTCGATGGGGAGAGCCAGGACGTCGGGAACACCCGCGAGGGTGTTCGACCAGAAGTCGATCTGCGCGGCGGCCAGAGAATCGGGGTCGTCCTCGGACCCGAGCACGTCCCGCTGCCACAGCGCGTAGTCGGCGTACTGGACGGGCAGCACCGGCCAGGCGGGCTCCGTGCCCTCCCGGCGGGCCGCGTACGCCGTCATGACGTCGCGGGCCAGCGGCAGCGTGGAGGCGCCGTCGGACGCGATGTGGTGCATGACGAGCACGAGGACGTGGTCGTTCGCGCCGAGCCGGAACAGGCGGGTCCGGACCGGGATCGTGTCGGTGACGTCGAAGCCGGTGGACCCGAACTCGAACATCCGGTCCCGCAGGTCCTCCTCGCGGACGTCGACCGGTTCGAGAGCGAGGTCGGCGTCGGTGGCGGGCAGGATCACCTGGTGCGCACCGGAATCGGAGTCCGGGAACACGGTCCGCAGCACCTCGTGCCGCGCGACGACGTCGGACAGCGCCGCGGCCAGGGCGTCGACGTCCAGTTCGCCGCGCAGTCGTACGGTGAGCGGAACGTTGTACGCGGGTGAGGACGGATCGAAACGGTTGAGGAACCACATCCGCTGCTGCGCGAGCGACAGCGGCAGCGCCCGGGGGCGCCGTCCCGCGACGAGCGCGGGGCGGCGGGTGCCGGTGTGGGCCCGGTCCTCGACGAGCTTCGCGAGGGTCGCGACCGTGGGCGCCTCGAACAGGTCACGGATCCCGACCTCGGTGCCGGTCGCGGACGTGACTCGGGCGGCCACCCGGGTGGCGCTGAGCGAGTTGCCGCCCAGGTCGAAGAACGACTCGTCGACGCCCACCCGCGGCGCGGAGATCACGTCACCGAAGATGCCGGCGACGATCTCCTCGAGCGGCGTGCGCGGGGCGACGAATTCGGCGGTGCCGGTGGTGAAGACCGGTTCCGGAAGAGCCTTGCGGTCGACCTTGAGATTCGCGTTGAGTGGCATCTCGTCGAGGACCATCACCGTGTCCGGGATCATGTGCGACGGCAGCACGTCCCGCAGTGCGTCCACGGTCGCGTCGACGTCCAGTTCGGTGCCCGCGGTCGCGGTGACGTACGCGACGAGCCGGGGACCCTGCTCGCTGTCGTGCACGACCACCACCGACTTCTGCACCGCGCTGTTCGCGGTGAGGGCGGCCTCGATCTCGCCGAGTTCGATCCGGAGACCGCGGATCTTGACCTGGAAGTCGCTGCGGCCCACGAACACGAGCCCACCGTGGTCGAGTTCGCGGACGCGGTCGCCGGTCCGGTACATGCGGGCGCCGGGCCCCTCGAACGGGTTCGCCACGAACCGCGACGCGGTGGTGCCGAACATGTTGCCGTAACCGCGGGCCAGGACCTGGCCGCCGATGTACAGGTCACCGGTCACTCCCGGCGGCACGGGGCGCATCCGGCCGTCGAGCACGTGGTACCGGACACCGCGGAACGCGGTGCCGAACGGGACCGGCCACTTCTCGGCGTCCGCGGTGGAGAGGTCCAGTTCGTACGAGGAGCACGTGACCGAGGCCTCGGTCGGACCGTAATTGTTGAGCAGGCGCGAGTCCGTGCCGATCAGCGCCGTGCACGCCGCCGGCCGCAGCATCTCGCCGCCGAGGAGAATCACCTTCAGGTTGGGCAGGACACCCTCGGTGTCCAGTTCGGTGAGGACCTCGAACGCACTCGGCGCGAGGTTGGTGATCTGGACGTCGCCGGTGCCGATCATGCGGAGAATCGGTCCCGGATCGAAGCCGTCGTCGGCGAGGTGGAGCACGCCGCCGTACGCGAGTCCCACCCAGATGTTCTTCTGCGTCTGGTCGAACAGCGGCGAGTTCGCGATCAGCAGTCCGGTGCCGTCCTTCACCCGGAGGTCGCCCTGGTACGACTGGTAGTTGTTGGACAGACCCAGCATCGGGACCATCGTCGGCTTGGGCCGTCCGGTCGAGCCCGACGTCGAGATGACGTGCCCCAGGCGCTTGCCTGCGTGCTCGTCGGACCACGGATCGTGCGGGAAATCGGTGTCGTCGAGTGAGGCGAGGTGACGCACCGTCTCGGGATCGTCGAGCACGATCGGGTCGTCGAGCGCCGCGTTGCCGATGGGTGCGCCGGTGAGCCCGCTCCAGGACCGGGTGGCCACCACGGCCCGCGTTCCGCTGTCGTCGACCAGTCCCGTGATCCGCTCGATCCCCCACTTCTGGTCGAACGGCGAGTAGGCCGCGCCGACCTTCCAGGCGGCGATCATCCCGATCACCCATTCCAGGGATCGGGGGGTGAGGAGTGCGACGACGTCGTCGGGGCGAACCCCCCGCGACACCAGTTCGCGGGCGAGTTGGTTGGCGCGACGGTTCACTTCGCCGCGGGTGGTCGAGACACCCCCGGCGACGACGGCGGGAGCCTGCGGGTCGCGCTCGACCCACTCCTGCCAGCGGGTGACGAAGAGTTCGAGCGGCCAGCCCTCCGTCTCCGCGGTCTCCGCCTCGGGTCCGGCGACGATCTCCGGTGCGGGCGCCACGATCTCGATGTCGCCGACCAGGGCGTGCGCGTCCGCGATGACCTGGTCGAGGATCGTGCCGAAGCCGTCCTTCCCGTCCTCCGACGGCGGGGCCATCATGATGGTGGGAACCAGGCCGGACAGCACGACGGACACGATCGCGTCGGGGCCCATGCCCCGCTCGGACAGCGGAGCCGACATCAAGCGCAGGCGCTCGTCGAACTCGCGGTACGTCACCTGCATGCCGTCGTGGGCGACGGCCACGGCGTCGGGGGCGACGTCGACCGCAGCAGCCAGAAGCTGCGGCAGCTCGCGAACTGTCATCGTGCGGGCAGGTCGCGCTTGGCTCAACTTTGCTCTCTCGTGTTCGGTGAGAATGTCGATGTCGCCTACAGCGACACCGGGATCGGTGACGACGGCCTCGAGGATCCTGACGAACCGTTCCGCGATACGTTCGGCGGTGCCGCGCTCGAACAGGTCGGTGGCGAACGTGAACCGCCCGCCCAGACCCGCAGGCCGACCCGACTCGTCGGCCTTCTCGGTGATCGTCAACGTGAGGTCGTACTTGGCGCCCTGCGCCATATCGTCGATCACGCGCACGGTCAGCCCGGGCAGTTCGAGCGCGTCCATCCGGTTGTTCTGGAACGACAGCATCACCTGGAACAGCGGCGAATAGGCCGCCGAGCGCCGGATCCGCAGCGCCTCCACGATCTTCTCGAACGGCACGTCGGAATTGCCGAATGCCGCCAGGTCACCCTCGCGGACCCGGTCGACGAGACCGGAGAACGAATCTCCCGGCCGCACGTGGGTACGCAGGACGAGGGTGTTGACGAACATGCCGACGAGGTCGTCGAGCGCCTGGTCGCCGCGTGCGGCGAGCGGGGTGCCGACGGTGATGTCGTCGCTGTTGCTCAGCCGCGACAGCAGCGTCGTCAGTGCGGCGTGCGTCACCATGAAGAGGGACGCTCCGTGGTCCTTGCCGACCGCTTCGAGGCCGCGCCGCAACTCCGGGGTGATCGCGAAGTCGATCGAGTCGCCCAGCATCGACTGCCTGGCCGGGCGTACGTGGTCCAGCGGCAGGTCGATCAGCTCGGGTGCCCCGGCAAGGGTGTCCGCCCAGTGGGCGATCTGCTTGCCCGCGAGCGACCGCATGTCGGCGGGGTCGCCGAGGACGTCACGCTGCCAGAGCGCGAAGTCGGGGTACTGCACCGGCAGCGGCTGCCACAGCGGGGCCGCGCCCGCGGTGCGCGCGCTGTAGGCGACCATGACGTCCCGCGCGAGCGGCGCCATCGACGCGCCGTCGGCGCAGATGTGGTGCACCACGAGGACGAGCAGGAATTCGCTCTCGCTCGTGGCGAACAGCCGGATCCGCAGCGGGGGCGCGACCGTGACGTCGAATCCCTTGGTGGCGAATTCGGTGAGGGCCGTGTGGAGCCCGGCCTCGGGCACCCGCACGGGCGTGAGGTCGAACGGAACCTGGGTGACGTCGACGACCTGCTGGTACGGCCCGTCGGCGGAGTCCGGGAACACCGTCCGCAGCGACTCGTGCCGCGCGAGTACGTCGGAGACGGCCGACGACATCGCGTCGATGTCGAGTGCACCGGACAGCCGAACGGCGAGCGGGATGTTGTACGCCGAGGACGCCGTGTCGAACCGGTTCATCAGCCACATGCTCTGCTGCGCCATCGACAACGGAACGCGCTCGGGGCGCGGCCGCGCGACGAGCGCCGGGCGGTCCGAGCCGGTGCCTGCCTGCTCGGCGACCTTGGCGGCGAGCCGCTCCACGGTCGGCGCCTCGAACAACTCGCGCACGCCCAGTCGGGTGCCTGCGGCGGCGTTGAGCCGCGCAACTGCCTTCGTCGCGACGAGCGAGTTGCCGCCGAGGTCGAAGAACGACTCGGCGACGCTGATCTTCGGAAGCCCGAGCACGTCCGCGAGGACACCGGCGACCAGTTCCTCGGTGGGTGTGCGCGGTTCGACCATCTCGCCCTGCAGGGCGTCGAAATCGGGCTCGGGCAGAGCCTTCCGGTCGAGTTTGCCTGCCGTGGTGAGCGGGATTTCGTCGAGGACGACGATCGCGCTCGGCACCATGTGCGCCGGCAGTGTGTCGCCGACGAAGTGCGTCACCTCGGCGACGTCGACCGTGGCACCCGCGGTCGGCAGCACGTACGACACGAGGGCCGTCGATCCCGACGGCAGCGACGTGCCGAGGGTGGCCGCGAATTCGAGGTTCGGGTGCGCCACCAGCGCCGCGTCGATCTCGCCGAGTTCGATGCGGAAGCCGCGGACCTTCACCTGGAAGTCGCTGCGGCCCACGTACTCCACCCCGTAACCGGCGCGGTGCCCGGGGTCGGCGACGAACCGGACGATGTCGCCCGTGCGGTACATCCGGCTGCCGTTCTCACCGAACGGGTTGGCGACGAATCGTTCGGAGGTGAGGCCGAGACGGTCGTGGTATCCGCGGGCGAGACCGGGGCCCGCGATGTACAGCTCCCCTGCCACGCCGACGGGTACCGGGCGCAGGAGTGCGTCGAGGACGTAGACGGTGACGGCACAGACGGGACCGCCGATCTCGATCCGGTTCCCGGGCACCAGCATGTTGCTGACGTTGCTCATGACCGTGGCCTCGGTGGGACCGTAGCCGTTGTACATCCGGCGGCCCGGCGCCCAGCGTTCCACCAGTTCCGGCGGGCACGCCTCGCCGCCGACGACGACGACCTCGAGCCGATCGAGTCCGGCCGGCTCCACCGACGCGAGCGCGGCGGGCGTGACGAAGGCGTGGGTGACGTCGTTGTCCGCGAGGAAGTGTCGCAGTTCCTCGCCGCCGTACAGGTCGGCGGGGGCCACGACCATCGTCGCGCCGCAACCGAACGCGAGCAGCAGTTCGAGGACGGACGCGTCGAAACTCGGGGACGCGAAGTGCAGGGTCCGCGCCGAGGGGCTCACCCCGTAATGGGTGCGCTGTTCGGCGGAGAAGTTGGCCAGACCCGTGTGGGTGACGACGACGCCCTTGGGCAGACCTGTGGTGCCGGACGTGTAGATCATGTAGGCCGCGTCCTCGAGCCGGACCGGCACGGTCCGCTCGGAATCCGTCACCGGCTCCGGCGACTTCGGGGCGCACAGCGACTCGCACTCGGACGAGTCCAGCGCGAGCCAGTCGACACCCGACGGAAGGTCGTCCCGCTGAGCGGACACGGTGAGGCCGAGGATCGCGCCGGAGTCGGCGACCATGTGCGCGATGCGCTCGGACGGGTAGCGGGGGTCGACGGGCACGAACGTGCCGCCGGCCTTGGCCACGGCCCACGTTCCGATCACCGAGTGCTGCGAGCGCGTCATCCCGAGCGCCACAGACGTTTCCGGTCCGACTCCGCGGTCGATGAGCACGCGCGCGAGACGGCTCGAGCGCGCGTCCAGTTCCGCGTAAGTCATCGACTCGCCGTCCGCGACGAGCGCGATGCGCTCGCCGTTCTCCGCCGCGGCCGCAGCGAGGATCTCCGGCAGCGACAGCGGTGCGGCGGCGTCGGTGCCGTGCGCCGCGAGCAGCGACGCGCGCTCGTCGGGAGCGAGGATGTCGATGTCCGCGATGCGCGTGTCTACGTCCCCGGACAACGCCCCGAGCACGCGGACGACCCGCGCCATGATCTCCTCGACCTCGGCGGCCTCGAACAGCTCGGGAAGGAACTTGGCGGTCAGGTGCAGCCGCGGGTCGGTCATCGCGACGATCGCCAGCGGGTAGTGCGTGGCGTCGTTGGACGTCACGTCGAGAACGCGGAGTCCCTCGATGTCGCTGTTCTTCGTGAGGGCTTCACGGTCGAGCGGGTAGGACTCGTAGACCATCAGGGTGTCGAACAGCGCTCCGAGTCCGAGCCCCTGCTGGATGTCGGTGAGCCCGACGTGATGGTGGTCGAGCAACTCGGTCTGCTCGTGCTGGATGCGGTCGAGCAGGGTGCGCACGGCGTCGCCTGCCTGCACGCGGACCCGGACCGGCAGGGTGTTGATGAAGAGCCCGAGCATCGACTCGATGCCGGGCACCTGCGGCGGACGGCCCGAGACGGTGGTGCCGAACACCACGTCGTCCCGTCCGGTCAGCCTGCCCAGCACGATTCCCCACGCGGCCTGGACCAGTGTGTTCATGGTGACGCCGAGTTCGCGCGAGCGCGCGGTCATGTCGGCGAGCAGGTCGTCCGGCAGATCGATGACGAGCTCACCGGGGGTGAGCGCCGGGGCCGTCTCCGTGTGTGCAGGCGCGAGGAGGGTGGGCTCCTCGACACCGTCGAGGGCCTTCGCCCACGCGTCCACCGACACCTGCGGATCCTGTGCCGCCAGCCACTCGAGGTAGCTGCGGTACGGACGCGGCTGCGGCAGCGCCAGCGCGTCGCCGTCCACCGCGTACAGGGTCAGCAGATCCTGGATGAGGATCGGCAGCGACCAGCCGTCCAGCAGGATGTGGTGGTTGGTGACGGCGAACCGGTAGCGGTCCGCACCCGTCTCGACCAGCAGGAATCGCACCAGAGGCGGGGCCGTCATGTCGAACCGGTCCGTCCGGTTCGCGAGCATCAGCGCATCGAGTTCGGCGTCCCGGTCGTGCTCGGACGAGGCCGACAGGTCGACGTGCGTCCACGGCACGTCCACCCGGTCGACGACCACCTGCATGCCGGTGCCGTCGTCGCCCGCGACGAAAGCGGTGCGCAGGTTGGGGTGCCGGGCGACGAGCGATTCCGCGGCGCGGCGGAGTCGGCCGGTGTCGACGGATCCGCCCAGGTCCATGACCAGCTGGGTGGTGTACACGTCGGTGGTGGCACCGGCCAGCGACGCGTGGAACAGCAGGCCCACCTGCAGCGGGGCCAGCGACCAGACGTCGGCGAGCGCGGGGTAGTCGCTCTCGAGGGTGTCGATCCGGCTCTGGCTCAGCGGAACGAGGTCGAGGTCCGACGGCGTTCGGCCGCCGGCTCCCGGCCGCTTCGTGTGCTCGACGAGCCCTTCGAGCGCGCGCGTCCACAGGCCGGTGAGCTCCCCCACCTCGGCGTCCGTGAGGACACCCTGCGGGAAGTCGACGGTGGCCGAAAGTCGTTGTTCGCCTTCGACGTCCACGATCATCGCGTTGATGTCGAGGGCGAAGTGCACCGGCATCTCGCTGTTGCGGGTGCCGGTCAGCTCCATCGTGTCGGTGTCGGGGACCCAGCCTGCAGCCCGGAACGCGGCGGGAATCTCGCCGACCGACACGCGGCCCAGATAGTTGAAGCTGATCTGGGGGCTCGGCAGCGCCGCGAGAACCGCGCGGGTCTCGGCGTTGAGGAACCGCAGCATTCCGTAACCGATGCCGTGCTCGGGTACGCGCGCGAGTTGTTCCTTCACCGACTTGACGGCCTGACCTGCGGCCGCACCGCCGGCGAGGGCGTCACGGACGTCGACTCCGGGCGCCGACAACCGGACCGGGAACATGCTGGTGAACCAGCCCACCGTGCGGGACAGGTCGGCGCCGGGGAGCACCGTCTCCTCGCGGCCGTGGCCTTCGAGGTGCACGAGCGTGGAGGACTCGGTGGACTCGGTGATCCCGCGTTCCGCGCGCCACGCCGCGACGGCAAGCGCGAGGGCGGTGAGAAGACCGTCGTTCACGCCACCGTGGAAGGCGCGCGGCACGTCGGTCAGCAGACCGTCGGTGACGTCCGCCGGGACCTCCAGGCGGACCCGCCCGGTGGTCGAGACCGTGTCGCGGCCGTCGAGGGCGCGCGAACCGATCAGCGGGTCCGCACCGTCCAGCGTGGTGCGCCAGTAGTCCAGTTCGCCCACGCGCCGGGCACTGCGCGCGTTGTCGGCGAGGCCGTGCGCCCAGCGGCGGACCGAGGTCCCGACGGCCGGGAGCAGCGGGTCGGCCCCGGCGGCGATCTGCCCCCAGGCGGACGCGAAGTCGGGCACCAGCACTCGCCAGGACACGCCGTCCACCGCGAGGTGGTGGATCACCACGAGCAGGCGTCCCGTTCGCGGGGCGCTCTCCGCCTCCGCGGTGTCGCCGTCCGCGGCGTCCCGAGGTGCGGGTTCGGCGGAGTCCTCGGCGGGCGCGAACCAGACGAAACGCACCACACCGCCGGTCGCCGGGTCCAGCCTGTCCACGGTGCGCTCGAGGGCGTGCGCTGCCAGCGACTCGAACGTGCCGGTGCCGGGACCCTCGGTGAATTCGACGCGATCGACGAGGCGGTCGACGTCGACCGAGCCGATCGGAGCGACCTCCAGCGACCACCCGGACGGAGAGTCGTTGCGCCGCAACGACGAACGCAGGGCGTCGTGGCGATCGACGACGGCCGCCAGCGTGCGCACCAGGCGCTCGCGCTCCACCTTCGGCGGCAGCGCGAGGAGAATGGACTGGGAGTACCGGTGGAAGTCGCCACCCAGCTCCGTCATCCAGTGCACGACCGGGGTCAGCGGCATGGTGCCGATACCGGCGCCCGGCAACTCCTCGAGGACGTGCACCGTCGCCGACTCGGATGCGGACTTCGCGACCTCGGCGAGCGAGGCAACGGTCTTGCGCTCGAAGACGTCCCGGGCTGTGAACAGGACGCCGGCTTCCTTCGCGCGGGACACCAGCTGGATCGAGACGATGCTGTCGCCGCCGAGCGCGAAGAACGAGTCGCCGACACTGACGCGCGGCAGACCGAGGACCTCGGCGAACAGGCCGGCGATCGACTCCTCCATGGTGCTGCGGGGAGCCACGTACTCGCTGGACTCCGCCGCGAACGTGGGTTCGGGCAGCGCCTTCCGGTCGAGCTTGCCGCTCGCGCCGACCGGCATCTCGGCGAGCACCATGACGGCGTCGGGAACCATGTACGAGGGCACCGCGCGGCCGACGTGGACCGTCAGATCGTCGACGTCCACCGCGGAACCGGCCTCGGGAACGACGTAACCGACGAGCCGCTGCCCGAGGGAACTGTCGTGCACGACCACAACCGACTGCGCCACATGAGGATACGAGGACATCGCGGACTCGATCTCGCCCAGCTCGATCCGCAGTCCGCGCACCTTCACCTGGAAGTCGGTGCGGCCGAGGTACTCGATGCTGCCGTCGACGCGCCACTTGACGAGGTCGCCGGTGCGGTACAGGCGGGTACCCGTGGCGTCGAAAGGATTGGCCACGAAGCGTTCTGCGGTGAGTTCCGGCCTGCCCTCGTAGCCGCGGGCCACCTGGGCGCCCGCGAGATAGAGCTCTCCCGCGGATCCGATGGGCGCGGGCCGGAGGTGGCCGTCGAGCACGTACGCCTCGGTGTTCCACACCGGGGTGCCGATGGGGATCGTGTGGACCGACTCCCGATCCACCTCGCCGGCGGTGGCGTGCACGGTGAACTCGGTGGGGCCGTACAGGTTGTGCAACTCGGCGCCGGACTTCGCCCGGAACGCTGCTGCGACGGCAGGCGGAAATGCTTCTCCCGCAACGAGAACGACGCGCAGGCTGACGAGTTGTTCGCGGTCGGCCTCGGAGACGAACACCGACAGCATCGACGGGACAAACGACGTCGCCGTGACGTTCTCGCGCGCGATCACGTCGGCGAGATAGGCGGGGTCGCGATGCCCCTCGGGTGCGGCGATCACCACGCGCGACCCGGAGGCGAGTGCGGCGAACAGTTCCCACACCGACACGTCGAACGTCGTCGGCGTCTTCTGCAGCACGACGTCGTGCGCGTCGAGGCCGTAGCGCGACGCGATCCATGTGACCTGGTTCAGGACGGCAGCGTGGCTCACCGCCACACCCTTCGGACGCCCGGTGGACCCGGACGTGTAGATGACGTACGCCGGGTTGGCGGCCTGCAGGCCCGCAGTCCGCTCCTCGTCGCGGATCGGGCCCGCCGGGACGCCGCTCGGATCCACGGCGTCGATCTCCACGACGTCGTGATCGGCGGGGAAGACGAGACCGTCCCGCGCGACCGTGAGGATGCACAGCGGGCGGGCGCTGTCGAGCACGTACGCGGTGCGCTCGGCGGGGTGGTCGGGGTCGAGGGGCACGTATGCGGCGCCTGCCTTGACGACGGCGTACATCGCGACCATGGAGTCGAGTGAGCGGCGGATCGCGAGGGCGACCTTGGTCTCCGGACCCACGCCACGGCCGATCAGCGTCCGGGCGAGGCGGTTCACCCGCGCGTCGAACTCGGCGTAGGTGAGTTCCTCGCTCTCGAAGACGAGTGCCGTCGCGTCGGGCGTGCGCGCGACCTGGGCGTCGAACAGGTCGACGACGGTGCCCGCAGGCGGGGCCACGACGTCGCCGTTCCACCGCGTCACGACCTGCTCGTACTCCTCACCGCTCATCGTGGCCAGGTCGGACACCGAGGCGTCGTCGCCGGCGCCGAGGAAGCGCTCGAAGAAGTCGAAGAATCGGCTGTGGTGACGGTCCAGCTCGTCCGCCGAGTACAGGTTGGGGTTGGCCTCGAAGTCGATGTGGATCTTGCTGCCTGCCACACCCTGGTAGATGTTGAGCGAGAGGTCCTCGACCGGTCCGGTGGTGAGGACGTTCTGGTGCCCGGTGACCGTTCCCAGCTTGATCTCGCTGTGGAACATCATGATGTTGATCGAGGGCCCGAAGAAGCCGCGCTGCCCCTGGGGCGCGCCGGCGTCGCGGCGGATGTCCTCGTGCCGGTAGCGCTGGCGGCGCAGGGCCCCGGTGAGTTCGATCTGCACGCTCTTGACCAGCTCGGGGACGGTCATCTCCGGGGTGATCTGGAGGCGGAGCGGAACGATGTTGGACACCATTCCACCGGAGCGGCGCAACGTGGCGGTGGTGCGGGCCGACACCGGCAGGCTGAGGACGACGTCCGTCCGGTCGGTCATGTGGGCCAGGTACGCGGCGAACGCGGCCACCACGATGGGCGCGGAACTGGCGTTACTGCCGCCCAGCGCCTCGTCGAGAAGGGTGGCGGTGGACTCGGGCAGTGCTTCGGAGGAGAGTCGCGCGAACTTGCCGACCATCGCGGCACGACCGGCCAGGCTCGGGGCCTCGGGCAGGTGCGCGGTGCGTTCGGCCCAGTATTCGCGATCCTTCGCGAAGCGGTCGGAATTGCGGTACCGCTGCTCGTCCTCGACGATCCGGACCAGGTCCTCGGCGCGGCAGGCCGGCGGCTCGGCGCCCTCGACCAGTGCGGTGTAGATCTCGGCGATGCGCGCGATCAGCGCCATCGCGCCGAAGCCGTCGAGCGCGATGTGGTGAATGCGGCAGAACCAGAAGTAGTGGTTCTCGCCGACGTGGAGCAGGTAGACCACGACGAGGCGGTCCTCGAGAAGGTCGACGGGGGCGCTGTAGTTGGCCCGCATCCACTTCTCGGCGGCGTCGACGGAATCGTCCTCGCCCCGCAGGTCGACATAAGTGATGGCGTCGTCGAGCGCCTTGTCGACGTACTGGTACGGAACGCCGTCGATCTCGACGAGGCGGAGGAAGCCGGAGCCGAACTCCCGGCCGGTGCGCTTGCTGGCCTCGGTCAGGAGGTCGAGGTCGATGTCGCCGCGAAGCTCGATGTACTGGGCGATAGTGAGGGGAACGTCGCCCATCGCGTGTTGCGCGAACCAGATGCCACGCTGCGCGGCCGACAGCGGAAACGCTCCTTCCGGAGCACCGCTACTACCCGCTGCATGTCCCGACCCCAAGGGTTACTCCGTTCTCGAACGCGTGGCGACTGCCGCCTGTGTCTTTGGTGATTCGTAGCTCTCGGTCCCACGGACTGCGCCGTGGGCCGGTCTTCCGATGAACGCCATCACATGAACGGGCCTTGCCGGTTCGAAGCATCTCGCGGAACAGGGACGTGCCGAGCGCGGGAGGACCTGCACTGATCGAAGAGTTCCACCACACTCGGAGTCGATGTCAGACGATCGTCCGAAACCCGATTGCCTGCGACGCCGAACACTCCAAGGCCCTTACATCCCGACCTACTTGCGGTGAGCGGGTTCATACGTGGCTCCGTTCTCTCATCGATCCAACAAGCGGCCACCCAATCGGTGCTCGTCATCCTCCGAGTCGAGAGCCGAGTCTACGGCCCTGGTGAAGGAACGAAACATCGTCGCGATCATCGCTCCGGCCTCCTCTCGCTCGGTGGTGACATTTTCGGTTCGTACGGTTCCGCGGCAACGCCGGGAATTACATCGGTGTCAGATCCAGTACCGTTACCGGCGCTGCTGTGACGTACCCAACCCTCGATACTTCCAGAACCAGGCCTGAATTCGATCTTCGACGCGCTCATATTCAACAGGCAGAACCACATTCCGGGCGCCGTGTCCAACCGGAACGCGGATACCGTACCGAGAGTCGGAATTTCGCTAGGTGTACAACTGTCGTATCCAGTTTCATGTTCCGCCTCCCGACTGTCCTCCATGCACGGTGCAGCCGATCAGGTGATCGACCGCGGCGTTGAACACCCACTGCCCCCCGCGACCGCAGTTTTTGCCAACCACCGTGTCTACCAAAGCCCCGAGCAGGTCTCAAAACGACGAGCACCCGAGGTTGCGCGCGGGGAATAACCGACCAGGTCCGTCGCCCGTCCATATCGAGCGGACTACTGGACGCCCGACCACTGCGCTGTGCGCATCCAGGTCGGGGCAGATCGCCCGCTGACCTGCCACGGAGAAGCGCAGGCACTACCGCGGCGAGGACGGGCGAACCAGCGAGATCGCGGCCGCATCCCAGCATCTGGAACGCGCTCCCGAAACGCTGCACCCCGGGTGTCCGATTAGTCGCATTTGCTGCGGCGCGACCAATCGGAGGCGGGCGGGAGATATCTCACATTCGCGGATACCCGGCCGTCGGCAGGTCGATCTCTCTCAGCCAGTAACAAAGGTAAACCTAACCTAATTGTTGGCGCCCAACGACACTGAGATCGGCGGAGTCGCTGCTCAGCGTCCGTGCCGCGCGAACCAGTCGAGCAGGCCGGGGTCGTCGACGGCACTGCGGTCCACCGTCCGCCCCGCGTCCGCACCCTGGAAGATTCGCTTGAGCGGCACCTCGAGTTTCTTGCCGGTGCGGGTGTGCGGGATGCCCGGCGCCTCGATGATGTCGTCGGGCACGTGCCGCGGCGATGCCTGCTCCCGGATAGCTCCGCGGATCCGCTGCTTCAGCGCGTCGTCGAGTTCCGCACCCTCCGAGAGGACCACGAACAGCGGCATCCAGTATCCGCCGTCCGCCTGGTCGACCCCGACGACGAGCGCCTCGGCAACCTCCGGGAGCTTCTCCACCACCTGGTAGATGTCGGCGCTACCCATCCGGATTCCATTGCGGTTCAACGTGGAATCGGACCTTCCGTGCATGAGGACGGTCCCGCGATCGGTGATCGTGATCCAGTCACCGTGCCGCCACACTCCGGGGAACACTTCGAAATAAGCTTCGCGGTAACGCTTTCCGTCCGGATCGTTCCAGAACGACACCGGCATGGACGGCATCGGCGCGGTGACGACGAGTTCGCCCACCTCGTCTCGCACCGGCCGGCCCGACTCGTCGAACGCCTCGACGGCGACCCCGAGGCAGGGGGCGGACAGCTCGCCAGGCCAGACCGGGACGGTGCGCGCTCCCCCGATGAACGCCGACACCACGTCGGTCCCACCGGTGATCGACACGACGGGAACGCGGCGACCGACGTTCTCCGACAGCCACAGCGACGACGCCGCAGGCAGCGTCGATCCGGTGACTCCCACCGTGCGCAGCGCGCTCAGATCGTGGTCGCGGACGGGGATCACCCCCGCCTTGTCGCACGCGAGAACGTAGCCGGGACTGGTGCCGGCCACCGTGACACCCAGTCGTGACACCAAGGCCCACAACGCATCCGGAGTCGGATGCGACGGGCTTCCGTCGTAACAGACGATCGTGGCTCCCACCAGCAGGCCCGCCGTCTGGAAGTTCCACATCATCCAACTGGGACTGGTGTACCAGAAAAATTTGTCCTCGCGGCCGATGTCGAGCTGGAGCGCCAGCGACTTCACGTGTTCGAGGAGAACACCTCCGTGACCGTGCACGATGCCCTTCGGCAGGCCGGTGGTCCCCGAGGAGAACACCACCCACAACGGGTGGTCGAACGGGACGGGAACGGGCTCGAGTGCGCGGCCCCCGGCGGTGGCCTCCGCCCAGGTGACGCCGCCGTCGACGGCGGCGTCCGCATCGAGGTGGGGCACCACCACGGTGAGGGCCGGCGACAACCCGGCGCGCAGCTCGGCCACCGCCCCCAGACGGTCGTGCTCCTTGCCCCCGAACCGGTACCCGTCCGCGGTGATCAGCGCTGCCGGCTCCAGTTGACCCAGCCGATCGAGCGCGGCCGGCGCGGAGTAGTCCTGCCCGCACGCCGCCCACACGGCGCCGAGCGACGCCGTGGCGAGGAATGCGACCACGGCCTCGGGGATGTTCGGAAGGTAGCCGACCACGCGATCCCCGACCCCGACCCCGTGCTCGCGAAGCGTCGCGGCGAGTCCCGCCACCGCGGACCGCAACTCGTCCCACCCGATCGAGACGTCGGCGCAGCCCTCACCCGCGTACAGGATCGCCGGACAGCCGGGGCGGGCATTCCGGAAGACGTGGTCGACATAGTTGAGCGTGGCCCCCGGAAACCAGACGGCGCCCGGCATCGCGGCGTCGGCGAGGGCGGGCCCGGGGTCGGTGGCGGACCGGAACTCGAAGTAGTCCCACACGCCCTGCCAGAACTCCCCCGGCGCCGCCACCGACCAGCGCCACAGCGACCGGTAGTCGTCGACCGTGACACTGTGGCGCCGCGCGACGAACGCGGCGAAATCGGTGATCACCGCGTCGCGCACGTCGGCTTCGGTGGGAACCCATTGCGGATCGGCAGCCATGGGCACCATCTTCCCCGAGAGCGCGGCCGTTCCGCGCTCTTTCGCCGCCTACCGCCGACCTCAGGCCGGCGTGTCCCGCGCCGAACCGACCTGTGAGCGGCGCAGGATCGCCTCGGCGTGACGCAGGACCGGCGCGTCCACCATCTTTCCCTCGAACGCGAACACCCCGCGCTGATCGGCGACGGCGGCGAGAACCCGCGTCGCCCAGTCGACGTCCTCTTCGGACGGCGCATACGCCTCGCGGATCACCGCGACCTGACTCGGGTGGATGGCGACCTTGACGTCGAATCCGACGGCGACGGCATCGAGTGCTTCGGCGCGGAGCCCACCCAGGTCCTTGATGTCGAGATAGACGGAGTCCAGCGCGAGCCGGTGATAACCCTTGGCAGCCAGCAGCGTCGACGACCGCACCTGGGTGGCGACGTCGCGGTAGCTGCCGTCGTCGCGGCGGCTGGAGTTGCCGCCCATCGCGGCGACGAGGTCTTCGGCCCCCCACATCACACCGATGGTGCTGGCCGCCAACGCGATCTCGGTGACCGCGAGCGCACCGAGCGGCGACTCGACCAGGGCGATCACCTCGCGCGGAGCCAGCGACAGCACCTGGTCGGCCGACTCGCACTTGGCGAGCATGAGCCGGGTGTAGCGGGTGCCGTCGAGCGCCAGCAGGTCGCGTTCGTGGTCTTCGGTGCCGACCGGGTTGACCCGCACGACGGTGCGATCGGGATCGAGCGGGGTGTCGATGAGGGCGACCCGGGCCGCTTCCTTGTCGCCGGCCGCCACCCCGTCCTCGAGGTCGAGGATCACGACGTCGGCCGCCGCGGCCGCCTTCGCGTACCGTTCGGGCCGGTCCGCCGGGCAGAACAACCAGGCGGGACCGGGCAGTTCCCAGCTCACGACGGCTTCTTCTGGACGAGGGTCTTGCGGACCGCGATCGCCACCACGTCGCCGTTCTGGTTGCGGCCGGTGTGCTCGAGCGTGACGATGCCCTCGCCGGGACGGCTCTTCGATTCGCGCTTGTCCGCGATCTTCGTCTCCGCGTACAGCGTGTCCCCGTGGAACAACGGCTTCGGGAAACTGATCTCCGAGAACCCCAGGTTCGCGACGATGGTCCCCTGCGTCAGCTGCGCCACCGACAGTCCGACCAGTGTGGAGAGGGTGAACATCGAGTTGACGAGGCGCTCGCCGAACTGGGTGCCCTCGCTGTACGCCGCGTCCAGGTGCAGGGCCTGGGTGTTCATCGTCTGCGTCGTGAACAGGACGTTGTCGGCCTCGGTGACGGTCCGGCCGGGGCGGTGCTCGTACACCGCGCCCAGCTCGAACTCCTCGAACCACAGGCCACGCTGGACGATTCGCCTCGGTTCGGTATCCGTGGTGCTCTCCGCGGAGGTCACAGTCCCGCCTCCCGCGCGATCAGCATCAACTGCACCTCGGTGGTGCCCTCGCCGATCTCCAGGATCTTGCTGTCCCGGTAGTGCCGCGCCACGGTGTACTCGTTCATGAACCCGTAGCCGCCGTGGATCTGGGTGGCGTCGCGGGCGTTGTCCATCGCCGCCTCGGAGGCGACGAGCTTGGCGATGGCGGCCTGCTTCTTGAACGGCTTGCCGGACAGCATCCGGGCGGCGGCGTCGTAGTACGCCGTGCGCGCGGTGTGGGCGCGCGCCTCCATGCGGGCGATCTTGAAGGCGATGGCCTGGTTGTGCCCGATCGGCCGCCCGAACGCCTCCCGTTCCTTGGCGTACTTGACCGACTCGTCGACGCATCCCTGGGCGGCGCCGACGCTGAGCGCGGCGATGGCGATGCGCCCCTCGTCGAGGATCCGCAGGAAGTTCGCGTACCCGCGGCCACGCTCGCCGAGCAGGTTCTCCTCCGGGACGCGCACGTCCGCGAACGTGAGCGGGTGGGTGTCGGAGGCGTTCCAGCCGACCTTGTTGTACGCCGGTTCGGCGGTGAAGCCGGGTGTCGACGTCGGCACGAGGATGGTGGAGATCTCCTTCTTGCCGTCCTTCGTCCCGGTCACCGCGGTGACGGTGACGAGCTTGGTGATGTCGGTTCCGGAGTTGGTGATGAACTGCTTGTTGCCGTTGATGATCCATTCACCGCTGTCGAACTTCGCGGTGGTCTTCGTGCCGCCCGCGTCGCTTCCGGCACCCGGCTCGGTAAGCCCGAACGCGGCCAGGCTCTTGCCGCTCGTCAGCTGCGGCAGCCACTCCTGCTTCTGCTCCTCGTTGCCGAACCGGTAGATCGGCATCGCACCCAGCGACACGCCGGCTTCCAGGGTGATCGCGACACTCTGGTCGACCTTGCCGAGTTCTTCGAGCGCCAGGCACAGGGCGAAGTAGTCGCCGCCCATTCCGCCGTACTCCTCGGGGAACGGCAGGCCGAACAGGCCCATGTCGGCCATCCCCGACACCACCTCGTACGGGAAGGTGTGGTTGGCGTCGTGTTCCGCCGCGACCGGTGCCACCACGTTCTTGGCGAAGTCTGCGACGGTCTTCGCCAACTGCTGGTACTCGTCCGGAAGCTGGCCGGTGGCAAGGAATTCGGTCATGACGCGTCTTCTTTCGTGTCGGTGGGGTCGGTGTGCGGGGTGACTCGGGCGAGCAGTTGGTCGACCATCACCTGGTCACCGGGCACGACGAGGATGTCGACGACGCCGTCGACGGGCGCGGTGAGCGAATGTTCCATCTTCATCGCCTCGACCACGACGAGGCTCTGGCCGGCGGTGACGTGGGCGCCGGCCTCGGCGCCGACGGCGATGACGGATCCGGGCATGGGGCTGGTGATCTCCGCCTCGCCTGCGTGGACGTCGCCGGTGCGGACACTGAGTTCGCGGACCTCACGCAGCATCGTCGTGCCGTCCGACCCGGCGAGCCAGATGTGCCCGTCGGTCTGGGCGACCCGGTAGGTCTCGCGCCTGCCGTCGATCACCACCGAGAGCGTGGACCCGTCGAGCGCCGCGGTCAGCGACAGGGTGTCGCCGTCCTCGACCTGTGCGGTGGCCTCGGACGGGCTGCCCGTGATTCGCACGTGGTCGGTGCGGGTGGGCGAGGACAACCGGATGCTGGTGGGTGCGGGCGTCCCGACCCGCCAGCCGCTCGGAACGTCCCACGGGTCGGCCTGCGCCCCCACGGGCCAGCGCTGCAACCACCGGAACGCCGCGGCGGCGATCAGGGCGCCGTCGGTGGCCTCCGCGGCGACGAAGTCCTCGAGCCGCCGATCGAGCAGACCGGTGTCGAGATCGCCCGCCACCACGTCCGGGTCGGCGAGCAGGAAGCGCGCGAACTCGATGTTGGTGACCACTCCCAGCACACCCGTGCCGGCCAGCGCGCGGTCCAGTTTCCGCAGCGCGGCGGCGCGGTCGTCGGCATGGGCGATGACCTTCGCCAGCATCGGGTCGTAATCGCTGCCCACCACCGTGCCCGGCTGCAACCCGGAATCGACGCGGACACCGGGGCCTGCGGGTTCGACCACGTCGGCGACGAGTCCACCGGTGGGCAGGAAGCCGCGGCTCGGGTCCTCGGCGTAGACGCGGGCCTCGATGGCGTGACCGGTGAGGGTGACGTCGTCCTGGGTGAACCCGAGCGGCTCACCGGCGGCGACCCGCACCTGCCACTCGACGAGGTCGAGGCCCGTCACGAGTTCGGTGACCGGGTGCTCGACCTGCAACCGGGTATTCATCTCCATGAAGAAGAACTCGTCGGGCTTGTCGGCGGAGACGATGAACTCGACCGTTCCCGCACCGGAGTAGTCGACGCTGCGCGCGGTGTTGCAGGCGGCCTCGCCGATCCGGGCGCGGGTCGCCTCGTCCAGCAGCGGCGACGGCGCCTCCTCGATGACCTTCTGGTGCCTGCGCTGCAGACTGCATTCGCGCTCCCCGAGGTGGACGACGTTGCCGTGCCCGTCCGCGAGGATCTGCACCTCGATGTGCCGGGGGCGCAGCACGAATCGCTCGAGGAAGAGGGTGTCGTCGCCGAACGCCGACGCCGCCTCACGCCGCGCGCTGCGCAGCGCCTCGGCCAGCGCGCCC
This sequence comes from Rhodococcus koreensis, assembly GCF_900105905.1. Taxonomy (GTDB): domain Bacteria; phylum Actinomycetota; class Actinomycetes; order Mycobacteriales; family Mycobacteriaceae; genus Rhodococcus_F; species Rhodococcus_F koreensis. The sequence goes on from NZ_FNSV01000005.1 coordinate 1,969,246, forward strand.
GGCTCCTCCACCAGGCGCATGCCCTTGCCGCCGCCGCCCGCCGAGGGCTTGACGAGCACCGGGTATCCGATGTCGCCTGCGGCCGCGATCAGTTCGTCGTCGGACAGGCCGGGCCGGGCGATGCCGGGGACGACCGGAACGTCGAACTTCGCCACCGCGTTCTTGGCGGTGATCTTGTCGCCCATCACCTCGATGGCGTGAGCGGACGGGCCGAGGAACGCGATCCCCGCATCCGCGCACGCCCCGGCGAACTTGGAGTTCTCCGACAGGAACCCGTACCCGGGATGGATGCCCTGCGCGCCGGTGGCGCGGGCCGCCTCGATCACCTTCTCGATGACGAGGTAACTCTCCCGCGCCGCGGCCGGGCCGAGCAACACCGCGGTGTCGGCCTCGCGGACGTGCCGCGCGTCCCGGTCCGCCTCGCTGAAGACGGCGACGGAACGGATGCCCATGGCCCGCAGCGTGCGGATCACGCGCACCGCGATCTCGCCGCGGTTGGCCACCAGGACGGTATCGATCCGAGTCATTTCAGTCATTCCACTCACATCCGGAAAACGCCGTAGGAGACCGGCTCGACCGGTGCGTTCGCACACACCGAAAGCGCCAGTCCGAGAACAGTTCTGGTATCGGCGGGGTCGATGATGCCGTCGTCCCACAGCCGCGCGGTCGAGTAGTACGGGTTGCCCTGCGCCTCGTACTGCTCGCGGATCGGCGCCTTGAACGCCTCCTCGTCCTCGGCCGGCCAGGGGTTGCCCGCGCTGTCGAGTTGTTCGCTGCGCACCGTCGAGAGCACCGACGCCGCCTGCTCCCCGCCCATCACGGAGATCCGGGCGTTCGGCCACATCCACAGGAACCGCGGCGAGTACGCCCGCCCGCACATCGAGTAGTTGCCCGCCCCGTAGGAGCCGCCGATCACGACGGTCAGTTTCGGCACCCGCGCACACGCCACCGCGGTCACCATCTTCGCGCCGTGCTTGGCGATGCCGCCGGCCTCGTAGTCGCGACCGACCATGAAACCGGCAATGTTCTGCAGGAACAGCAGCGGAATCTTGCGCTTGTCGCACAGCTCGATGAAATGCGCACCCTTCATCGCGGACTCGGCGAACAGCACACCGTTGTTGGCGATAATGCCGACCGGGTGGCCCTCGATGTGCGCGAAACCGGTGACCAGGGTCTTGCCGTACTCGGCCTTGAACTCCTGGAATTCACTGCCGTCGACGATGCGGTCGATGACCTCGTGGACGTCGTAGGGGGTGCGCGGGTCGGTGGGGACCACGTCGTACAGGTCGGTCTGCGGCGCCGTCGCGGGGACGGCGCTGATCACGTCCCACGGACGCTCGGCGCGCGGGCCGAGGGTCGCGACGATGTTCCGCACGATCCGCAACGCGTCCTGGTCGTCCTCCGCGAGGTGGTCGGTGACACCGGAAACCTTCGAGTGCAGGTCGCCGCCGCCGAGTTCCTCGGCCGTCACGACCTCACCGGTCGCCGCCTTCACCAGCGGCGGGCCGCCCAGGAAGATGGTGCCCTGGTTGCGGACGATGACCGCCTCGTCGCTCATCGCTGGCACGTAGGCGCCGCCCGCGGTGCAGGAGCCGAGGACCGCCGCGATCTGCGGGATACCCTGCGCGCTCATCGTGGCCTGGTTGTAGAAGATGCGCCCGAAGTGCTCGCGGTCGGGGAACACCTCGTCCTGCCTGGGCAGGAACGCGCCGCCGGAGTCGACGAGGTAGATGCAGGGAAGCTGGTTCTGCAGCGCGATCTCCTGCGCCCGCAGGTGCTTCTTCACCGTCATCGGGTAGTAGGTGCCGCCCTTGACGGTCGCGTCGTTGGCGACGATCACGCATTCCCGGCCGGACACCCGGCCGATGCCGGCGATGACGCCCGCACCGGGGCACTCGTCGTCGTACAGGCCGTTCGCCGCCAGCGGCGAGATCTCCAGGAACGGGCTGCCGGGATCGAGCAGCGTGTCCACCCGATCGCGGGGCAGCAGCTTGCCTCGGCTCACGTGCCGCTCGCGCGACTTCTCGCTGCCGCCGAGCGCGGCCACGGCCAGCCGCGACTTCAGCTCGTCGACCAATTTCGTGTGCTCTGCCCGGTAGCCCTCCCGTGCAGTGATTCCGCCCAGTGCCATCCTGCCGCCTTCTTTTCTTGACGCCCGTGCCGAGTGAGTTAATGATCGATAACTGAAACTAAGATAACTGTGATTAACTGAGTTGTCCAGACCGCACCCCGGAAAGAGCAAGGCGATGACTGCAGACGTCGACGACACCGAAGCGACGACCCCGACCATCGACGGTGCCCCGATCACGCGCCGCGAGCAGATGAAGGCGGATCGCCGCCGCCAGCTGCTCGACGCCGCCGCCCGCCTCATCGCCGAACGGGGCTTCCTCGGAGTCCGCCTCGAGGACCTCGGCTCCGCGGCGGGAATCAGCGGCCCCGCCGTGTACCGGCACTTCCCCAACAAGGACGCCGTCCTCGTCGAACTGCTCGTCGGGATCAGCACCCGGCTGTTCGAAGGCGGGTCGCTCGTCGCCGCGGAGGCAACATCCCCGGACGCGGCGCTGGAAGGTCTGATCGATTTCCATCTCGACTTCGCACTCGGGGAACCCGACCTCATTCGCATCCAGGACCGAGACCTGGAGAGCCTGCCCGCCGACGCGCGCCGGGAGGTCCGGCTGACGCAGCGGCGTTACGTGGAGATCTGGGTGAAGGTGCTTCTGCAGGTGGATTCGTCGCTGGACGAGACAGATGCCCGCACCAAGGCGCACGCCACGTTCGGGCTCATCAACTCGACCCCACACAGCGCCGACCCCGCCACACCGTCGCGCACCCGGAAAGTGCTGCGCGACATGACGTTCTCATGCCTGCGGCCCGTGAGTACTTCTTAACCGCGGGCGGTTGAGCAGTACTCACGGGCCGCAAGGCACTGTCGGGTGGTTACACCCTGTTCTTGCTCGTCATCGCGGTGTATCCGAGCGACAGCACGGCCGCTGCGGCAATGCTGATGATCCACCGGATCCAGTCGATCCCTCCGGTGTTCCCCTTGCCGAGGAGCCCCTCCCACACCCAGTACCCGATCAGCGCACCGATGATGCCGAGGACGACGGTGATGACCCACCCCATCGCCTGCTTTCCCGGAATCACGAGACGCGCCAGAACGCCGATGACCGCACCGAAGATGATGGTGCCGATGATGTTGCCGACCATGGCCCTTGTCCTCTCAACACGCAATTCATGGTGCGAGCGGAAGGTCACCGCTCATTTCGAACATAACCACCTGGACAGCTGTTCGACAGGGCTTCGGCAAATCGTTGCCAAAAGGTTCACGCGGTGTACCACCGCGAATCCCCCGGTTCAGCGGATGCCCTGCCGTCGCAGCGCCACGGACACGGCCGCGGCCCGGGTGTCGACACCGAGCTTCGAGTAGATGTGCGCGAGGTGCGTCTTGACCGTCGCCTCGCTGATGAACAGGGCTTTGCCGAGTTCCTTGTTGGTCATCCCCTTGGCCAGCAGGGTCAGCAATTCGGCCTCCCGCGGCGTGAGAGCCTCCTCGGGGCGCTGCATCTGCTGCAGCAGGCGCGACGCGACGGGCGGCGACAGCACACTCTGGCCGGCCGCCGCGCCGCGGACGGCGGCGAAGATCTCCTGGGGCGTCGAATCCTTCAGGAGGTACCCGATGGCACCGGCGTCGATGGCGCGGACGACGTCGGCGTCCGTGTCGTACGTCGTGAACACCAGCACCGGCAGGTCCCGGTCGACCTGCCGGATCCGGCGGATGGCCTCCACCCCGTCGATGCCGGATCCGAGGGCCAGATCCATCGTCACGAGCCGCGGCCGGCGGGTGGTCACGGCGTCGACCGCCTCCTCGCCCGTGCCCGCCTCGGCGATCACCTCGATGTCGGGCTGGGAGTCGAGCAGCGCCCGCAGTCCGGCGCGCACGACCGCGTGATCATCGACCAGCAGCACGGTCACGGTCGTCATGCCGAGGTTCCTCTCGCGCACGGTATCTGTGCGGCCACCACGGTGCCCTCGCCCGGTGCGCTCTCGACGGTGAACGTGCCGCCCAGTTGCTCGACGCGGCTGCGCATCGCACGCAGGCCGTATCCGCCGCGGTCCGAGGGAGATCCGCTGGGTGCGGGGTCGAAACCGGCGCCGTCGTCGTAGATGTCGAGTGCGACGGCGTCCGGAAGATACGTCAGGGTGACACCGACGGTGTCGGCCCGTGCGTGCCGGGTGATGTTGGAGACGGCGCTCTGGGTGATCCGCAGCAGCGCGTGCGCCACCTCCGCAGGAATCGCGATCGGAGTGCCCACGATCCGGAGTTCCGCCCGCGGGTGGTGCGCACGCGCGGCGGCGAGCAGCGCCGCGTCGAGCGGCTGGGATTCCAGGTTGGGCGCCGCGAGATGGTGCACGAGACTGCGGGTTTCCGCCAGGTTCTCGCGCAGCGTTCCGGTCGCCACACGGACGTCCTCGCGGGCCCGCGCCTCCGCCCGCGGATCTGCCTGCGCCCAGATCTGCTCGGCGGCCTCGAGCCGGAGGAGACTGCTCGTCAGTCCCTGCGTCACGGTGTCGTGGATCTCGCGGGCCAGTCGTTCGCGTTCGGCGAGGACCCCCGCCTCCCGCTCGGTCTCCGCGAGCCGGGACCGCGTCTCCGCGACCTGACGGAGCAGCCGCACCCGTTCCCGGCCGTCCCGCTCGATCTGGCTGTACGCCATGACGATCAGCGCGCCGGTGCACAGCGGTCCCACCAGCACCGCCCACTCGGTGCGCCCGGAGAACGCGAAGAACGCCAGCGACGTGAGGACGGCGAGAACACCGACGACGGGATACGCGATACGGCTCGGGTAGGCCCTCGTGCAGAGGAAGAACATGGGAAACGCGCACCACGCGAAACTCGGCGCGAGCCAGACGAGTACCGCCCACGTCGTCAGCACCGGCCACACCCACGGTTCCCACGCGCCGCCCCGCCGCGCCACCACCACGGTCGACGTGTACAACGCGGCGAGCGCCGCGATCAACGCGACCACGACGACGAACTGCCCGCTGACACCGTGGTACGTGAGGTACCGCGCCGTCGACGTCGCGAGGAGAACGTAGAAGGAGACATGGATGGCCGTACCGAGCGGGCCGCGCAGACTCTCGCCGGCCGACCTGTCCACTCCGTCCACGGGTCCAGTCACGTCTGTGGATCCTACGGACGTGCGGCAGGTCGCGGATCCACCGTTCGGATGATCTACCCTCGCCGGACGGATGAGCCCGGGAGCGCCGTCGGCCCGATGCGGTCACCGGCGCTTGCGGGCCAGGCTGGTCACGTCAGCTCGTCACTCCCTTGAAAGGCCTTCCGATGCGCACCTTCCACCGACTGCCCCGCATTCTGGCGATCACCGTCCCGCTGGCCGCGATCGTCGCGACCGCCGCGTGCGGCGCTTCCACGACGGACGAGGCGACGGCGGCGTCCACTCCGGTCGCGACGGCCGCCGCACCCGCCCCGGTCGACGGCGCGGACGGCCTGGTCAGCCAGAACCGTCTCGGTGTCGGGGCGGCGCAGACCGCTGCGCAGGCGGCGCTCGCGAAGTGCCAGGCCGACGGACTGGGCTTCGTCACCGTGTCGGTGGTCGACCGCAACGGCAACGTGCAGGCCATGCTGCGGGGGGACAACGCCGCGCAGCACACCGTGGAGGCGGCCCGGCAGAAGGCGTACACCGCCGCCGCGTTCGGCGCGAACACCAGCGACCTGAGCGAACGGGCCAAGGGCGACGGCGCGACGGTCGCCGACCTTCCCGGCACGTTGTTCCTGGCGGGCGGCGTGAGTGTGAAATCGGCGAGCGGGTCGATCGCGGGTATCGGCGTCGGCGGCGCCCCCGACGGAATGCAGGATCAGGCCTGCGCGGCCGCCGGTCTCGACGCGATCGCCGGCGCCCTGGGTTGAAGAGCCGCTCCCGTGTCGACTCCCGAACTCGAGCGTGCACTGTTCGACGCCGTCGCCCGTGACGACGCGTCGGCGGTGCGAGCACTGCTCGACGCCGGAGCCGACGTGAACGCGAAGAACACCCGCGAGGACTCGGCGTTCCTGTACGCGGGCGCGGAGGGGCTGAACGAGATTCTCGCGCTCACCCTCGACCACGGCGCCGACGTGACCAGCATTAACCGGTTCGGCGGAACCGCGCTGATCCCGGCGGCCGAGCACGGCCACGTCGAGACCGTGCGGATGCTGATCGACGCGGGTGTTCCGGTGAACCATGTCAACGATCCGGGCTGGACGGCACTGCTCGAGGCCGTGGTCTACGGCGACGGCTCCGCCCGCTACCAGGACGTCGTCCGACTGCTCCTCGACGCGGGCGCCGATCCGGCCATCGAGGATGCCGACGGCCGGACGGCACTGCAGCACGCGGAGCGACGCGGGCAGGATGCCGTCGCGGCGCTGCTGCGGACCGGGTGACCGGGGGCGGGTCAGGTGTGCCCGATCAGGTCGAGGGACTGCTCACGCATCTCGACCTTGCGCACCTTGCCCGTCACGGTCATCGGAAACTCGTCGACGACGTGCACGTACTTCGGGATCTTGTAGTGGGCAAGCTTGCCGGTGCAGAATTCGCGCACCTTCGCCGCGTCCAGAGGTTCGGTGTCTTCCTTCATCCGCACCCACACCATCAGTTCCTCGCCGTACTTGGCGTCCGGCACGCCGATCACCTGCGCGTCGAGGATGTCGGGGTGGGTGTACAGGAACTCCTCGATCTCCCGGGGGTAGACGTTCTCGCCGCCGCGGATCACCATGTCCTTGATCCGCCCGGTGATCGCGACGTACCCGTCGGAGTCCATCACACCGATGTCGCCGGTGTGCATCCACCGTCCGGCGTCGATCGCTTCCGCAGTCTTCTCCGGGTTGTTCCAGTACCCGAGCATCACCGAGTACCCGCGAGTGCACAGCTCCCCCGGCTCGCCCCGCGGAACGGTCAATCCTGTTGCCGGATCGACGATCTTGACCTCGAGATGTGGGCCGACCCGGCCGACGGTGGAGACCTTCTGGTCGATGGTGTCGTCCGACCGCGTCTGCAGCGACACCGGCGACGTCTCGGTCATCCCGTAGCAGATGGAGACCTCGGCCATCCCCATCAGTTCGATGACGTGCTTCATCACCTCGACCGGGCAGGGCGATCCGGCCATGATTCCGGTCCGCAGACTGGACAGGTCGAAGGACTCGAAGTCGTGCTCGGCGAGTTCGGCGATGAACATCGTCGGCACCCCGTACAGCGACGTGCACTTCTCCGCCTCGACGGCCTGCAGCGTCGCCTTCGGATCGAACGAGGGACCCGGAATCACCATGGTCGCGCCGTGACTCGTGCACGCGAGGTTGCCCATGACCATGCCGAAGCAGTGGTAGAACGGCACCGGGATGCAGACGCGGTCGTTCTCGGTGTAGTGGCACAGCTCGCCGACGAAGTACCCGTTGTTGAGGATGTTGTGGTGGCTGAGCGTCGCCCCCTTCGGGAACCCGGTTGTCCCCGAGGTGTATTGGATGTTGATCGGGTCGTCGGGTGACAGCGCGGCCTGCGCCGCGCGCAGCCGGGCCGGATCCGCGGCATGCGCGGCCATGCCGTCCGACGCCAGCCTGCTCCACTCGGCACTCCCGAGCAGCACGACCACCTCGAGATCGCCGCACTCGGGCCGGACCTCCTCGATCATCGCCGCGTAGTCCGATGACTTGAACTGCGGAGCCGACACGAGCAGCCGGACACCAGCCTGGTCGAGCACGTACTTCAATTCGTGCGCCCGGTAGGCGGGGTTGATGTTGACGAGGATCGCGCCGATCTTCGCGGTCGCGTACTGGATCAGCGTCCATTCCGGGCAGTTCGGCGCCCAGATCCCGACCCGGTCGCCCTTCGCGATGCCCCGCTTCAGCAACCCCGCCGCCACGGCGTCGACGTCCCGCTTCAGTTCGGCGTACGTCCACCGCCGCCCCGACGGCCGGTCGACCAGGGCGTCACGATCGGCGTGGGCCGCCACGGTCCGGTCGAAGTTGTCTCCGATGGTGTCGCCGAGCATCGGGGCGTCCCACACGCCGTGGGTGTAGCTGGGAAGCGGGGTTGTCATCACTCTTCCTCTCCAGGAACCCGTTCGGGCGCCTACGGGACGGGCAGACCGGAAGGCCCTTCCGCGGTCGAACTTACTCTTGGTTGTTGTGATCCAGGGCATACTGCACGGCGAGGGGTGCCGGTAACTGTGCGAAGTCCGGACACCCCTCGCCTGCGGGGTCAGAGCGCGTCGTCTTTCGTTTCCACCAGGGCCTTCGTGCACAGCAGGCTCACCACACCGAGGACGGCGAGCAACACGCCGATCGCGGCACTGCCGTACGCGGACGCCAGGGGCGCGGCGATCAGCGGCGGCACCGCGCCGCCGAGCACGCCGGCGAGGTTGTAGCCGAGGCCCGCGCCGGTGTAGCGGTACCGCGTCTGGAACATTTCCGGAAGCAGGGCGCCGCAGGGACCGTAGGCGATCCCGAAGATGGCGAGCGTGACCATCACGCCGATCGTGAACGCGACGGGCGAACCGGTGTCCAGCAGCGAGAACAGCGCGAGCGCCCACACGACGGCCAGGCCGCAGGAGATCATGATGACCCGTCGACGTCCGATCCGGTCCGAGTACAGCGCCGAGACGACGATGGTGAATCCGAAGACCACCGCCGAGGCGATCCCGACCGTCAGCACGAACGGGCGGCTGAACCCGAGGGTCTTGGTGCCGTAGCTGGTGAGAAACGCCGTCCCCATGTAGAAGAACGCGAACAGGGTGGCCAGCGCGCCGGCCGAGAGGAGGATCTCCTTGGTCTGGAACCGCCAGGCGTCCATCAGCGGGAGGGTCCGCGGGGCCGCATCCGCACGGTCTGCCTGCTGAGCGGCGCGGAACACCGGCGTCTCCTCGATCGCCAGGCGCATGTAGAGACCGATGCCGACCAGGACGGCACTGAACAGGAACGGAATCCGCCACCCGTAGTCGAGGAAGACCTCGTTGGTGTCGCCCAGCAGGCTGCCGGTGACGAGGAACGTGGCGCTGGAGAGGATGAAGGCCACCGCGGGCCCGAGTTGCGGGAACATCGCGTAGAGGCCGCGTTTGCCCGGCGGTGCGTACTCCGCCGTCAGCAGCGTGGCGCCCGCCCACTCGCCGCCGACGGCGAATCCCTGCCCGAAACGCAGCAGCACCAACAGAATCGGGGCCGCGACGCCGATCGTCGCGGCGCCGGGCAGCAGGCCGATGAGGAAGGTCGAGACGCCCATCAGGATGAGCGTGGAGATCAGGGTCTTCTTCCGCCCGATCCGGTCACCGTAATGGCCGAACAGCATCGCACCCACCGGCCTGGCGACGAAGGCCACGGCGAAGGTCGCGAAGGAGGCGACGGTGCCTGCGGTGGAGCCGAGTGCGGGAAAGAACACCGTGGGGAACACCAGTGCTGCGGCGGTGCCGTAGATGAAGAAGTCGTAGAACTCGATGGTCGTGCCGATGCCACTGGCAATGGCCACCTTGCGGACGCTGGTACCGCCCTGTCGCACCGGCGTGGGGGCGTGGGGGGCGCCCGCACCCGAGTTGGAGACTGTGGTCACTCGATTCCTCCGTGGTCCGTGGGGAACACCCTGGTGGGCGTATCCCGGATGAGAGGAAAAGTAGTGATCCGGCTCACTGCGTCACCACCCCCGAATGGGGGGGTGGTGACGCGGCTCACGTCACTCGGTGGCGCCGGACGCGCCGATCAGCTCCCTGCGCAGCTCGGTCCACACGGTGGCGTAGGAGTCGATCACGGGCTCCGAGATCCACTTCGTCTCCCCCGCAGCAACTTTCGCGAGAGCATCGGCGAACAGGTCCTGGTAGCGGGACAACCGGGGCACGAACGCCGACAGGTCGTCGAACACGACCGACGCGCGACGGTCCAGGTCCGCCAGCTGATCGGCGTCGGCCGTGTCGATGAGTCCGACGAACTCCTCGTGGAACGGCACGAAGCTCTCGTACACCTCGGCGATGGAATCCTCGTCGATGGACACCCGCTCGGCGTCGAGCTGGTCCTCGAGCTCCGACAGCCCGGCGCCGGTGAGCGCGATCCGGCCGTCCGAGGCCTCCTGCGCCTTGCCCTGGGTCAGCAGCGCGTCGTACGCGGCCTGCGCGGACGCGGCGCTCACACCGAGATGTTCGGCGAGTACCGCCGCGCTGACCTGCTCTTTCAACCGGACCGCCTGCAGCAGGGCCAATTCGTCCACATTGCCAGCGAAGGCCATAGATCTCTCCTCGTCACACCCCGTCCAGGGCGGTTCTCCGCAGGCCCGGTCGGACCTGCCGCCCTTTAGATAACACGACTACAGTTCGAGGATCTCCGAGGGGGCTGCCAGCGCATCCGCGCGGGAAGTGTCCTTCAGCTCCACTCCGGACCGGCCCAGTTTCCGGGCGCCGGACACCAGGCCCGCCACGACGCGGGCGGCGAGTTCGTAGCCGAGCCCCTCGGGTGGGTGGATGTTGGACACGCAGTTCCGGTCGGCGTCGGTGCGTCCGGGGCGCGGGAGGTGCGTGAGGTAGACGCCGACGCTGTCGGCCACCGACAGTCCCGGCCGCTCACCGATCAGCAGGACGAGCGTCTGCACACCCAGGGCCTGCGCGATGTGGTCGCCGAGCGCCACCCGGGCCTGGGTCGCGATCACCGGCGGCGCCAGCGAGTACGTGCCGCCGAACTCGTCGACCAGCGCGGACAGCAGGGACACCCCGTGATCGGTGAGCGCGCGGGGCGACAACCCGTCGGCGAGGACGAATCCCACCTCGGCGTTCCCCGCGGGCACACCGGACAGATCTGCCGGCGTGCGACCCAGGTCGGGCCGGCGCAGGTATTCGCTCCGGTCCGACGCTTTGCTCGTGACGACCACCGGTCTGCCCAGGCCCACGGCCTCGACCTGTTCGGCCAGCGCCTGCGCGTCGAGCGGCTGGTGGACGGCGTCGCGGGCCGCGGCGTGCGCCGACCGGAACTCGAGGACGCGCTGCGTCGGCAGCGCGTCTCCGGTGCGGCCGAGGCCGATACGCGCCTGCGTCGTGGCTCGCAGTTCCGCCCAGAAGTCTTGTGCGACAGGATCGGTCATCGTGCCCCCGTCAGTGCTCGAAGCGGCGACGCCGCGGCGTCGACCGGCAGCACGCGACCGGCGTCGTCGACCATGCCGAGACGGCGCATCCAGTCCTCGAATTCCGGTGCGGGCCTGAGTCCGAGCACTTGGCGCGCGTACAGCGCGTCGTGGAACGACAGACTCTGATAGCCGAGCATGACGTCGTCCGCGCCCGGCACCGCGATGACGAAGGCCGCGCCCGCCACACCGAGCAGGGTGAGCAGCGTGTCCATGTCGTCCTGGTCGGCCTCGGCGTGATTGGTGTAACAGACGTCGACACCCATCGGCAGGCCCAGTAGTTTCCCGCAGAAATGGTCCTCGAGTCCGGCCCTGATGATCTGCTTGCCGTCGTACAGGTACTCGGGTCCGATGAACCCGACCACCGTGTTGATCAGCAGCGGTTCGAGGTCGCGGGCCACCGCATACGCCCTGGTCTCCAGGGTCTGCTGGTCGACGGGCCTGCCACCCGTGCCGAGGTGCGCCCCGGCGCTCAGGGCCGACCCCTGCCCCGTTTCCAGATACATCACGTTGTCGCCGACGGTGCCGCGTTTCAGCGACCGGCCTGCCTCGTTCGCCTGCCGCAGCAGCGAGATGTCGACGCCGAAACTGGAATTGGCGCCCTGTGTTCCGGCGATCGACTGGAACACCAGGTCGACGGGTACGCCGTCCTCGATCAGGCCCATCGTGGTGGTCACATGCGACAGCACGCACGACTGCGCCGGAATGTCGAAGCGCTGACGGATGTCGTCGAGCAGGTGCAGCAGTTCCGCGGTGGCGTGCGGCGAATCGGTGGCCGGGTTGATGCCGATGACGGCGTCACCGCAGCCGAGCAGCAGCCCGTCGAGCGTGGCGGCCGCGATCCCGCGGGGGTCGTCGGTGGGATGGTTGGGCTGCAACCGGGTTCCCAGGTGCCCGGGTACGCCGAGCGTCGTGCGGAACCCCGCGGTGACGGTGACGGCCCGTGCGACCGCGATGAGGTCCTGGTTGCGCATGATCTTGCTGACTGCCGCGACCATCTCCGGTGTCAGCCCCGGGGCGACGCGGCGGAACGTCTCGGCCGCGCCGTCCCGCGCCGCGACGTCCAGCAACCAGTCGCGCAGGCCGCCGACGGTGAGGTGGGAGATCTCGCCGAACGCGACCCGGTCGTGCGAGTCGATGATGAGCCTCGTGACCTCGTCGTCCTCGTAAGGCACCACGAGTTCGTTCAGGAACGTGCCGAGCGGGACATCGGCCAGCGCCCACTGCGCGGCGGCGCGTTCGGCGTCGGACGACGCCGCGCACCCGGCGAGTTCGTCCCCGCTGCGCAGCGGTGTCGCCTTGGCCATGAGGTCGACGAGACCGTCGAACGTGTACCCGGTTCCTGCGACTCCGTGACTGTAGGTGGTCATTCGAGTTCTTCCTCCGCCTTTGCAAGAACAGCAAACTCCTCGTCGGGCGAATTGGCAACGAGGTGATGGCGGCTGTACAGGCCGAAGTACGCCATGAAGGCCGCGAACGCGATCAGCGTCCACAGTGCGGCGACCGGATCGACGAGGAACGTGGCGATCACCGCGGCGGCCGCGATGACCAGCGCGAACGATGTGGTGACGATGCCGCCGGGTGTGCGGTACGGCCGCTTCATCTCCGGCTCGCGCCTGCGGAGGACGATGTGGCTGACCATCATCAGCACGTAGCTGACGGCCGCGCCGAACACGGCCATGTTCAGCAGCATCGCGCCTTCACCGGTGAGCGAGAGTGCGAACCCGATGACACCCGGGACGATGAGTGCGAGCGTGGGCGCTTTCCGCGAGTTGGTGACCGACAGGTTCGTCGGCAGGTAACCGGCGCGGGACAGCGCGAACGTCTGCCGCGAGTAGGCGTACATGATCGAGAAGAAGCTGGCGACGAGGCCGGCCAGGCCGATGTAGTTGACGACCTTCGCCGCGGTTCCGTCACCGAGCGCCTCGACCAGCGGATTCCCGGACGTCGACAGGCTCTCGGCACCCAGTGCTCCCGTCGCGAGGAACAGGACCGTGGCCCCCGTGACGATGAGGATGAGCATGCTGATGATGATTCCGCGCGGTACGTTCTTCTCCGGCTCGCGTGCCTCTTCGGCGGCCAGCGGCACGCCTTCGACGGCGAGGAAGAACCAGATGGCGAACGGGACGGCCGCCCAGATGCCGAAAGCGCCGAACGGCAGGAAACTCGATGCCCCCGCTGCATCGGTCGGGGCGATGTCGGTGAGGTTGCCCGCGTCGAACAGCCCGATCGCGGAGACCGCGAAGATCACGAGCCCGACGAGTGCGATCGCCGTGATGACGAACATGGCTTTGAGCGCCTCGCCGGCGCCGGTCAGGTGGATTCCGATGAAGATCGCGTAGACCGCCAGGTACACCCACCACCCGTCGGTGATGCCGAACAGGTTCAGTGATTCGACGTAGCTGCCGATGAACGTCGCGATGGCGGCGGGCGCGATCGCGTATTCGATGAGAATGGCGGTGCCGGTGGCGAATCCGCCCCACGGTCCGAGCGCCCGGCGGGCGAACGTGTAACCGCCGCCCGCGGCGGGCAGGGCGGAGGACATCTCGGCCATCCCCAGCACCATGGCCAGGTACATGCCCGCGATGACGACGCCGGCGATCAGCAGTCCGCCGAATCCGCCCTCGGCCAGCCCGTTGTTCCATCCGGCGTAGTCGCCGGAGATCACGTAGCTGACGCCGAGGCCTGCGAGCAGCACCCAGCCCGCCGAACCCTTTCGGAGCGTGCGTTTTTCCAGATAGCTGTTGTCTTCGGAGTGGAAGTCGGCAGCATCGTGGTGTTTACCGGTTCCGGAATTCTTGGATGGTTCTACGAGTGACATTCCGTCCCCTACGTCGATCCGAATGTTGCCTCGCCGGCGCCGCGCGAGAGCGGTGCCGAACGGCCGAGGCCAATGGTGAATGAGCTGTGTACACGTCGTGTCAGCAAAACGTGACCACGACGTAAAAACCGCGGTCGCAGTGAACTTCGGGCGCTAGGGGCCCGGGCGGCGAGCGGGCACGGGACATGCGTCGACGGCTTCGGCGACCACTTGCGGTTCGGGTGAGGGTGCGGGTCTCCAGCCCTGCTCCCACCGCTCGCCCACGATGACGTCCTCCGCGGCGAGGCTGGTGTTCTCCTCCGGGGTGAAGGCACGCGCACGGCTGAGGAAGCGCATGCCTTCCGGGCTTTCGAGGCTGAAGCCCGAACCGCGACCGGGCACCACGTCGAGCACCAGCTGGGTGTGCTTCCACGCCTCGAACTGCGAACCGGAGATCCACACGGGCAGGGCATCGGCACCCTCGGGCCGGGTGGACGGGGTCTCCCCCACCCCGAGACGCAGGTCGAGGACACCGAGCAGCACGTCGCGGTCGCCGACGATGAATTCGCCGTCGGGGTAACACATCGGCGCGGACCCGTCGCAGCATCCGCCGGATTGATGCATCATCAGCGCCCCGTGGGTACCGCCGAGGCGGCGGAGAAGCTCCACCGCCCCGGCGGTTGCCTTCAGGCGCTGAGGCGCCCGGGCTGCGTCCATCAGAAGAAGCCCTGAGCCTTCTGGGCGTAGCTGACCAGCAGGTTCTTCGTCTGCTGGTAGTGCTCGAGCATCATCAGGTGGTTCTCGCGGCCGATGCCGGACTGCTTGTAGCCACCGAACGCGGCGTGCGCCGGGTACTGGTGGTACGTGTTGGTCCACACGCGGCCGGCCTGGATGTCGCGGCCCGCCCGGTAGGCGACGCCGCCGTCGCGGGACCACACGCCGGCGCCGAGGCCGTACAGCGTGTCGTTCGCGATCTCGATGGCCTGGTCGTAATCCTTGAATGACGTGACCGACACGACGGGACCGAAGATCTCCTCCTGGAAGATCCGCATCTTGTTCTGACCGGTGAAGATGGTCGGCTGCACGTAGTAGCCGCCGGACAGGTCGCCGCCGAGTTCGGCGCGCTCACCACCGGTGATCACCTTCGCACCCTCGCCCTTGCCGATCTCGATGTACGACAGGATCTTCTCGAGCTGATCGTTGGAGGCCTGCGCGCCGATCATCGTGTCGGTGTCGAGCGGGTCGCCCTGGCGGACGGCCTTGGTGCGGATGGCCGCCATCGCGAGGAACTCGTCGAAGATGTCCTCCTGGATCAGCGACCGCGACGGGCAGGTGCACACCTCACCCTGGTTGAGGGCGAACATCGTGAAGCCCTCGAGCGCCTTGTCCTGGTAGTCGTCGTTGGACGACAGCACGTCGGAGAAGAAGATGTTGGGGCTCTTGCCGCCGAGTTCGAGGGTGACGGGGATCAGGTTCTGGGACGCGTACTGCATGATGAGCCGGCCGGTGGTGGTCTCACCGGTGAACGCGATCTTCCGGATCCGCGGGCTCGAGGCGAGCGGCTTGCCCGCCTCGACACCGAAGCCGTTGACGATGTTGATCACACCGGCGGGCAGCAGGTCGCCGATGACGGAGATCAGGTGCAGGATCGACGCCGGAGTCTGCTCGGCGGGCTTGAGGACGACCGCGTTTCCCGCGGCGAGTGCGGGAGCAAGCTTCCACACGGCCATGAGGATCGGGAAGTTCCACGGGATGATCTGGCCGACGACGCCGAGCGGCTCGTGGAAGTGGTAGGCGACGGTGTCGGAGTCGATCTCCGACAAGGCGCCTTCCTGCGCGCGGATCGCACCGGCGAAGTAACGGAAGTGGTCGATGGCCAACGGAATGTCGGCGTTCAGGGTCTCACGGATCGGCTTGCCGTTGTCCCAGGACTCGGCGAGCGCGATGGACTCGAGGTTCTCCTCGATGCGATCCGCGATCTTGTTCAGGATGATGGCGCGCTCGGCCACCGACGTCTTGCCCCAGGCCGGAGCCGCGGCGTGTGCGGCGTCGAGGGCGAGTTCGATGTCCTCGGACGTCGACCGCGCGACCTCACAGAACGGCTGCCCGGTGACGGGGGTCGGATTCTCGAAGTACTGGCCCTTGACGGGCGCAACCCACTGGCCGCCGATCCAGTTGTCGTAACGCGATTGGAAGGACATGACGGCGTCGGGCGAACCCGGGCGGGCATACACGGTCATCGATAACTCCCTGGTGTCGTGAAACTCGGTGGAACTTTCTCGGTGTGACTCACAACACTAGGGACCGTACCGTTGCAACTACGTTGCGTACTGCTGATCGAACAGATCGATCCTCGACTTGACCTGGGAATACAACGGGGAACGCGGATCGAGGCCCGCGAGGTACGCCTCCCACGCGGCGACGTCCTCACGGCCGTGGACGGACGTGGTCCACTTGGCGAGCAACCGCTGATCGCCCTCCCGCAGCAATGCCGCCTGGACGCGGGCACGCAGTTCGCCGCGCAGGTCCTCGACGCCGGGCGCCTCCGACCCGGGTAGCACCGGACCCGAGTAGACGTCGAGGGCGGCGGCCAGCTCTCCGCGGTCCAGGGCCCCACGCACCTGCCGGACGTCCGACGTCAATTCGGTGAGCAGCCGGTACGGCCGCGAACCGAGGTTCGCGGGACCGAAAACCTTGCGCAGGCGCGACATCTCGGCACGAATGGTGACGGCGTCGAGTTCGTTCTCGTCGAGTAGCACCGCGAGCCGGTCGGAGCTCAGGCCCTCCGGATGCTCCGCCAGGAGCAGCAGGATTTCCGCGTGTCGCTGCGAGAGCGGGATGCGTTCGGCCCCGCGCACCAGAGTCGGTCGTCCCGACCCCAGCACCTCCAACCGCAGCACCGTCTCGACCAGCGGCTGCGGCGAGCGCAGCAGGTGCAGGCGCAGTTCCGCCTCGGCGGCCGCGACGGTGGCCCGGATCAGCGACAGCACCTCGGGTACCGCGACCCGTGGGCCACCGGTGATGTCGATGGCGCCGACGATCAGCCCCGTCGCCGGGTCGTGGACGGGCGCCGCCGAACAACTCCAGTCGTGCACCGACCTGCTGAAGTGCTCCGCTCCGAAGATCTGCACGCAGTGGTCGAGCGCCAGCGCGGTGCCCGGGGCGTTGGTGCCGACGGTGTCCTCGCTCCAGTCGGCGCCCTCGACGAAGTTCATCTCCAGTGCGCGGTCCTTGGCGGACGAATCGCCCTCGACCCACAGCAACTGGCCCTTCTCGTCCGTGATGGCCACGAGCAGTCCGGTGTCGGCGGCATCCTCGACGAGGAGTTTGCGGACCACGGGCCGGATGATCGACATCGGGTGCGACGCCCGGTACGCGGCGAGATCCGCGGCCGCCAGATCGACCGCGCGGGCGGACCCGTCCGGGCTCACGCCCTTGCTCGTGCTGCGCATCCACGAATCGAGGATGACGGACCGCACCGAATTTCCGTCGCCTGCCTGGTCTCGGCCTGCGGGGGCGTGACGCTCGACGAACAACTGATGCGCCGACGACACCCTGCGCGCCAGCATCGCGACGTCGTCTCCCGGGCGCACGGCGACCCACGGATTGCCCCCTGTGGGCGGTTGACTTTGCATCGAACTCCTCCACGGCGTCTCTGCCTACTGTAACCCGGGTCACACGGGGCCGGGTTCCGCCCTCCGTCACTCCCTCAGGAAGGTACTGACCCGCTCGGCGACCATGACCGCGGTGGCGTGCGGCCCACGGCTCGGGACCACCGGGAACACCGAGGTGTCCGCTATGGTCAGACCCTGTATTCCGCGGACGTTGCACCGCTCGTCCACCACCGCACCCACGTCTGTGTGTCCGCCCATCCGGCAACTGCCGCACAGGTGCAGAGACGTCCCCAGGTGCGCGAGCACCGAGCGGTCGGACACCTCCTCGGACAGCGGCCGGACCAACGGGCCAAGCTCCGGCGAGCGCAGCAGGTCCAGCGCGATGGCCTGTCCCTCGCGCAGCGCCCGGCGGTCGGCGGCCGATTGCGCGTACCGGTACTCGATCCGGGGACGGTCCCTGCGGTGTCCCGACGTGAGCCGGATGTCGCCCCGGCTCTCCGCCACCATGAGCCCGATTCCGAGGACCGGGTCGGGTTGCCCGGATCCGGGGACGAGCACGTCGAACGGCGCCGTGTACGGACGGATCTCGAGGTCGTCGACGTTCAGTACCGTTTCGACGACCGGACTCGTGTCACTGCGGCGGAGTGTGTCCCGGACACGGTACGGCAGAGCCACTTCGGGGTGATCACTGAAATCGGTACCGACACCGGGCACGTCGAGGACGACGTCGATGTCGTTGCCCCTCAGATGTTCTGCCGGTCCGATTCCCGAAAGCATCAGCAGCACCGGGGTTTCGACGGGTCCCGCCGCCAGTACGACCCGGCCGGCGTGGACCGTGCGGCGGGTGCCGCCCGACTCGACCTCGACCCCCACCGTCTCGTTACCGGAGAACAGAATTCGCACGACGTCGGAGTTCGCCTCGACCGTCAGGTTGGGCCGCTCCGACGCCGGCAGCAGATACGCGACGGCGGTGCTGACCCGGCGGCCACCGTCGACGTTGAGCGGCACCGGGCCGATCCCGCCACCGCCTGCTCCGTTCTTGTCGGGTTCCTCGGAATGTCCCGCGCCGAGGGCCGCGGCGCGGAACGCCGCGCTGATCTCGCTCAGCTGTTCCGCGGGCTGCCTGCGCACGGGCATCGGGCCGGCGGTGCCGTGCCGGGAGTCGTCGAAGTCGGCGTCACGCTCGAGTGCCCGGAAGGCGGGCAGCACGTTCTCGTACGACCACGACGCGGGCCAGTGCCGAAAGTCCGCTTCCGTCCCGCGGACGAAGTAGGCGCCGTTGACGGCGCCCGACCCGCCGAGAACGCGGCCGCGCACCATGGCCGAGGGCACGCTCGGCGCCAACTCCACGCCGTACGTCTGCGCGTATGCGCTGCCCGGGCCGACCGGCAGCGTCCGGTAATCGAGGACGGGACAGTCGAGGGCCGACCGGTAACCGGGTCCGGACTCGAGGAGGAGGACCGATCGTCCCGGATCCTCGCTGAGCCGCGTGGCCACCACGCATCCACTCGAACCGCCGCCGACGACCACGACGTCGGCGGCGCGAATCGGATCGGTCACTACGACTTCAACCGGGGCTTCAATGCGTCGAAGTCGCGAGCGGCGACGGCGCCCTTCCAGAGCCCGGCACCGTACGCGATGTCGTCGAGCCGCTTGAACACCGTGTGCCGCACCGGTCCCAGCCCTCCGGGCTCCCGGTGGGTGACCCAGTCGGCGACCCCCTCGGCGACGGCGATCGCGAGCGCGATCCGGCGAATCCGTTTCGAGAGCACTACCGCCAGCAGCGTGACGGGCCAATAGTGGCGGCACATCGCGGACGCCAGCTGCCAGGCGCCACCGGCGAAGCCCTGGGCGGCGAGGATGGCGGCGATGCGGGTCGGCTGATCGAGTCCCGTGAACATGCGGCGCAGGCGCACCAGCATCATCGCGAGCGTGGCGACGGCGCCGAGCAGACCCAGCCGGGTGCAGGTGGCCGCGGCGATGCACGCGAAGAACGTCCACGGCGACATCGACAGCGGTGGGACCATGCCCGAATGCCTCGCCGCCAGGGGCGCCGCACCGGTGCCGTAGAACAGCTTGCGGTCGAACCACTTTCCGAACGTCACGCGATGGTCGTGCGCGACGTGGGCCACGGGCTCGTACCGCAGTCGCCAGCCGGACTCCTGGAGTCGCCAGCACAGGTCGACGTCCTCCGCCACGTGCATGGACTCGTCGAAGCCGCCGAACTCGTCGAGCACCTCACGCCGGGCGATCATCGCGGCGCTCGGGACGTACGACACCGGGCCGCCGGACTGGACCGCGGATTCCTTCCGTCCGAGGTCGAGGGAGGATCGGGCGTGCTCGTACCGCGCGAGCGTGCTCGCCTCGGGTTCGAGCGCGACGATCCTCGGGGCGACCAGCGCGACCGCGGGGTCGCTGAAGTGGCCGAGCATGACCTCGATCCACCCGGTGCGCGGCAGGACGTCGGAGTCGAGGAACGCCACGAACGGAGTTGCGGCGTAACGCAGACCGGTGTTGCGGGCCGCGGCGGGCCCCTTTGCCGTCTCGTGGCGCAGCACGGTGACGCGGCCGCCGCACCCGTTCTGCAGCGCGGGGGCGACGATCGGGACGTCGGAGCCGTCGTCGACGACGACCACCTCGAGTCCGCGGAGCGCGGCCAGCACGCGGTGCAGCCCGGGCGCGTTGTTCTTCACCGGAATGACGACGGTGACGTCCTGCGGGGACGGTGTGCTCATGGGGCGCGGGTTGGCGACCCCCGAGTCGAGGAGGCGGCGTGCGACGACGGCGGACTGCGGATCGACGACCTCGAGGTAGCCGTCTCCGATCATGGCCGCCGCGGTGGGCGCCAGCTTCAGCATCCGGGTCGGCGAACCGCCGATGAGCACTCGGCCTCCGGAATATGCGCGAACCTTGGGGTCGATTCGGATCCCGAATCCATCGGGAAGTCGAGCTTGGCGCATCAGTCGATCGTATGCGGATCGGACAGCGCCGGCAGGGCATGCCGGAAATCAGCCGCAAGGATGTGCCGAAAATCCGCCCTCGGCAACTCGAGGGCGCCCGTGCGGGTCATTGGAGCCTCCCATCGGCGCCCGGTTCGCACCGGAGCCGTCCATCGGGGCCCGGTTTCCACCGGGCCAGTGCCTTGGTGACTGTGTGGACGAGCACGCCGAAGATCTGCGCCCCCTCCGCGGCCGTTGCGCCCGTCGGGTCACCGAGCACCCCATTGGCCGACACGGCGACCATACCGCCTTCTCGCAGTCTTGGCATCAACCTCGCGATAGGTTCCGTATTACCGGGCTCGGCCCTGGACAACCTCACTCGACCAGGTGAAAGGTGTAGCAACAAGGACGTTTCCGTACGTCCGGCATGGGCGTCGGCACCGGGGACCGCGCACGGCACCCAGGCCACGTCACGGGCCTCGTATCGAAGCAAGGCGACAGCCTTGACCAATGCGGGTCCGTTTCCTCCGTGCCCGTTGACGAACAGCACGCGGTCCGCCCACCGGCACGCGGACCTGCCGTATTCGACCAGCACGGTCTCGAGGGCCTCCGCCCCCAGCGAGACGGTCCCGGGAAACCCCTCGTGCTCACCGCTCGCGCCGTACGCGATCGGGGGTGCGACGAGCACGTGCGGCAGCGCGCGGGACACGGCGTCGGCGATGGTGGTGTCGGTGTCGAGCGGCAGATGCGGTCCGTGCTGCTCGAGGGAGCCGACCGGGACCACGACCGTCGACACGTGGGACACGAGGTCGGGCCACACCGCGTCGTCGAGGTGTCCGGAATGGGGCATCCTCCGATGCTAGGCGACCGCGGATTCGACCCGGGCCGTGACTGCCTGCGTCAGAGCGCGAGCGCGATCCGCTCCCCCTCGATGACGGCGGAATGCGCGCGGCGCGGGGCCAGGGCGTCGCCGATGCGATGGACCTCGATGCCGCTGTCGGCCAGTAGTTTCCAGAGCTCGTCCTCCGGTTGCTGGTGCGCGGACGACACCACCCAGTCGACGGTGAGCCGGCGGGACGCGCCGGTCGGGTGGTGCAGGAGCGTGACCGCGATCCGGCCCCCGCCGGCGTCGTCGCACCCGGTCGGCACCACGTCCGTCACCTGGGTGATGCCCTTGCCGTGCGCCCGCCGATTCCATCCCTCGAGGTCCAGTGTGATCCCGAGATCCTGGCCGACGATCATCCCCGGCGTGCAGATCGTGACGGCACACCCGGCGTCGGCGACGAATTCGGCGACGGACGTGCCCTGATGGAATCCCAGTTCGTCGACCACCAGCACCGTCCCGGACGGATCCGCGCGGCCCTCCAGCACGTCCCGCACATCCACCACCCGATCCGACGCACCCGCCCAGCGCGGACGGCTCGGACGCGCTCCGGTGGCGAGCACGACCACGTCGGGACGTCCCTGCGCGAGCGCCTCGGCGGTCGCCTCGGTGCCGGTCCGCACGTCCACGCCGCGCCGAACGCATTCCGCTTCCAGGTCGACGACGAGGCCGAGGACCTCGCGGCGCCCAGGGACGACGGCGGCCGTCCGGACCTGACCACCGAGGACGGTGTTGCGTTCGAAGAGCGTCACGTGGTGCCCCCGCTGCGCGGCGGTGGCGGCGGCCTTCAGCCCGGCAGGTCCGCCGCCGACCACCACGACCCGCCTGCCGCGGACGGTGGGTTCGGGCAGCAGAATCGATTCCCTGCCCGCGCGCGGGTTCACGACGCAGCCGAGCCACCGGCCCAGCCCCATGCGTCCGATGCATTCCTGATTGCACGCCAGGCACGATCGGATGGCGTCCTCTTCACCGGCGAGTGCCTTGGCCGCGAAGTCCGGGTCCGCGATCTGGCCGCGCACCACCCCGATCAGGTCGCAGTGCCCCTCGTCGAGAGCCCGGTCGGCCTGATGCGGATCCGAGAACCGGCCGACACCGACCACCGGAAGTCCGACCCGCCGCCGGATCGCATTGGGGACGAACAGCGCATACCCGCGGGGGACGGCCATGGACGCCTCGATCATGTGCAGCGTCTCGGTGGCCATCCCGATGGACGTGTTGAGGTAGTCGACCCGCCCGTCCGCCTCCAGCAGGGCGGCCACCTCCACCGCCTCGTCGAGGTGTACGCCACCGTCGAACAGGTCCTCCCCCGCGAGCCTCACCCCGAGTGCGCGGTCCGGGCCGATCGCCGTTCGCACGGCTTCGACGACCTCGAGGAGGAACCGGGCACGGTTCTCCAACGACCCTCCGTACCGGTCCGTGCGCTGGTTCGTGGCGGGGGCGAGGAAACTGCGCACCAGCGACGAGTGCGAGCACTGCAGTTCGATGCCGTCGAATCCGCCTCGGACACAGTGCTCGGCGACGCGCGCGTAACCGTCGACGAGGGCCCGGATCTCGCGCTGATCGACCGCCTTGGGAACTTCGCGGAACAGTGGGTCGGGGACGGCGCTCGGCGCCCACAGTGGCCGCCGCGAATACATGCTCGATCCCTGGCCGCCGTTGTGGTTGACCTGAGCGAGGATCGGAACTCCGTGTGCGTGGACCGCGTCGGTGATCCGCCGGTATCCCGGGACGACCTCCGGCCGGTAGCCGGCGATCACCTTCTCGTACGGCCAGTCACCCGGATGGGTGGCGTGCTCTTCGGAGATGATCAGGCCCGCACCGCCCTTCGCGCGCGCCGCATAGTAGGCGGCGTGCTGGGCGGTGGGGAGACCGTCGACGGCGTACCCCGTGAGGTGCGCCGAGAAGACCACCCGATTGCGCAGCGTCAGCGGTCCCAGGCGCAACGGGGTGAACAGGTGGCGGTACGCGGAGGTGCTCACACCTTGGTGTTGCCCATGTCGACGGCGACCTGACTGCCCGTGACCCGCCGCGAACCGTCACCGGCCAGCCACAGCACGGCGTCGGTGATGTCGTCGGTGTCGGCCAGCGGGTGTTCGGTGAGGATGGTGCCGAAGCTCGACAGGTAGTGCGGGTGCTTCTCGAGAATCACGAGGCTGCCCGGGTCGGTGCCCATCGGGGTCTTCACTCCGTAGGGGTGGATCGAATTGACCCGGATGTCGTACTCGCCCAGTTCCTTGGCCGCGGTCTGGGTGAGTCCCACGAGCCCGAACTTGGAGGCGGCGTAATTGGCCTGCCCCGGGAGCGGCTTGATCCCGGCGACGGAGCTGATCACGATGATCGATCCCCCGCGGCCACCCTCGATCAGTGCCGGGACCGCAGCCTTCAGCGTCTTCCAGGCGCCGGTGAGATTGACGTCGATCAGAGTCTCCCACTGCTCGTCGGGCATCTCCCAGAAGCGGTTCCAGTTGCAGATCCCGGCGTTCGCGATCACGATGTCGAGACGGCCGAACTGTTCGACTCCCCGGTCCACGACAGCCTTCAGTTGCGCGCTGTCCCGCACGTCCGCCTGTTCGGCGAGGATCTTGCCGCCCTGGGATTCCACGAGCCGCACCGTCTCGGCGAGGTCGTCCGCCGTCGCCGGTTCGTAGCTGTTGTACTCCGACACCGGCCCGCAGATGTCGACGGCGATGATCGCCGCACCTTCGCGCGCCAACCGCACCGCATGCGTTCGCCCCTGCCCACGGGCAGCCCCGGTGATGAACGCGACCTTGTCGTCGAACTGTCCCATGAAATGTCCTATCTCTCGGTGACGAGGGTGAACGGATGGTGATCGAACTCGGACCGCCGGTGGGCGGTCGCGGTCAGCGCCTCGGTGCGGCCCTCGCGGACCGCCTCGAGCAGTGTGCGGGGGGCCACGCAGTCGCCGGCCCGCACCGTGTCCGGGCGGGTCGAGCCGAGCGTGTCCTCGGGGAGACGATGCGAGCAGTCGATCAACACGGTGCACGGCACCACCGACTCTTCGGCGGTGTACCGGTTGCGCAACCGCATTCCGTCGCCGTCGATCGACACGATGCGGCTGTCGAGGTGACGCGTCACCCCGGCCCGTTGCAGGCGGGTGTTGGCGTCGGCGAGGTCGCCGGTCATGCCGAGTCGCGAGCCGGCCACGGAGTCCTGGGTCACGATGCTCACGTCGCGGCCCCGCGCCGCGAGCCATTCGGCGACCGCCACGCCGACCGGTCCGCCGACCGGGTCGAAGACGATGTGGGGCCCCTCCGCAGGCACGTCACCGTCCCGCAGATCCGCGGCGCCGAGACACCGGACACTTCCCCCGACGGGGAACGGAAGCGGCCGGGGCGTGCTGCCGGTCGCGAGGATCACCGTCACACCGTCTCGTTCCGCGGCGTCGAGTTCGGCTTCGGAGACCGTGGCGCCGAGACGGAATTCGACTCCGAGACAGCGGCATTCGTTCTCCAGCCAGTCGGTCAGCGCCCTGAGGTGCGGCGCCCCGGCCGCGGCCCGCACCATCCCGCCGAGCCGAGCCGATGCCTCCGCCACGGCGACCCGGTGACCCCGCAGCGCAAGCACCCGCGCCGCCTCGAGACCGGCCGGGCCACCACCGACCACCAGTGCCGTGCCTGCGACCACAGCGGCGTCCTCGGTGGGATCGACGGTCTCGTGCCCGGCAGTGGGATTGCCGACGCATGTGACGACCGGGTTGCGGGGGTCGAGCACCTGGCACGTCTGGTTGCACAGGACGCACGGCCGCGGCACCGCACCGCGCCGGATCTTGACGACGAGATCGGGATCGGCGATCTGGGCACGCGTCATCTCGACGACGTCGGCGACTCCGTCGTCGAGCGCCCACCGGGCATCGGCCGGATCGACGACGCTGCCCTGGAGAACGACCGGGACCGCGCCGGCGACCGCCGTGCGGATGCCGCGGCAGAGTTCGGTGTTGAACGCGGGTGGCCGGTGGAAGTCGGGGCGGTAGGCGTTCGGCGACAGCGGCCCGCCCCGGACCACCACGAGCAGATCGAGTGCGTCGGCCAGGGCCCGTCCGTGTCCGGCGGCGATCGACGGTGTGATCCCCGCCCAGGACGTCTCCTCGTCGCAGCTCAGGCGCAGGGACAATATCCGGCCGGGGCCCAGCTCTTTGCGGACGGCGGCGAGGACCTCGCGGACGAGCCGCAGCGGGTCGGTGCCGTACTCGTCTTCGCGTACGTTGGTGAGGTTCGAAAGGAACTGCCGCAGGAGCGCTCTCGGCCCGGCGTCGAGCTCGACGCCGTCCGCGTCCGCCGCGACTGCCGCGGCGGCCCCGGCCCGGAAGCCCTCGACGAGGCTGTCGATCTCCGCCTGCTCCATCTGCATCGGCATCTCGCGGGAGATCACGTCGGCGACCCCCGACGGTCCCCACAGCACCGACTGCGAGTAGGCGCTCGACCCCTGCAGTCCGGCGTGCCCCAACCCGGCCAGCACCAGTGTGCCGTGCGGGCGGCAGGCCGCGACAATGTCCCGCCACCCGGCGACGCAGTCGGACGCCAGCGGAGCCCGTTCGTACGGCCAGTCGGAGGCATGGACCGACGCCACCTCGGTGACGACGATCCCCGCACCGCCCCGCGCCCGGCGCTCGTAGTACGCGACATGACGCGGCGACAGCGTCCTTCCCGCACCGAGATTGGTGGGGTGCGGACCCAGAAGCACCCTGGACCGGGCGTGGCGTCCGGCCAGGGTGATCGGGTCTGTCAGTTGCGCAGACATCTACGCCGTTCGTGGTTCAGGATTCGGCGCCGAGTACGCGAGCGAATCCGGGCGGGATCACGATGTCGGACGGGGTGAGGTCGTGGATGTTCGAGTGGCCCAGCCCGAGCAGCGCCGAATCGATACCGCCGCGCAGGACGTCGAGGACGTTTTCGACGCCGGCCTGACCGTTCGCCGAGAGACCCCACAGGTACGCGCGGCCGATCATCACCGCCCGCGCGCCGAGCGCGACGGCCTTCACGACGTCGCTACCGCGGCGGATACCGCCGTCGAGGAGCACCTCGACCTGATCGCCCACGGCCTCCGCGATGGCGGGCAGCGCGCGGATCGGCGCCGGGGTGCCGTCGAGGTTGTTGCCACCGTGATTCGACACGGAGATCGCGGTGACGCCGGCATCGACGGCCCGCTTGGCGTCGTCGACCCGCATGACGCCCTTGAGCATGAACGGCCCGCCCCACTGCTCACGCAGCCATGCGATGTCGTCCCACGTCGGCAGCGGCGTCTGCATCCACTCGCCGTAGGCGCCGAAGAACGTCGGCGGTTCCTGACCGGGCTGCGCCAGGTTCGGGGTGGTCAGATCCGGGATCTTGCGGGTCTTCGCGAACTCGTACAACCACTTCGGCCGGGTGATTCCCTCCGGCGCGAACTGCAGCATCGCCTTCAGGTCCATCTTCTCGGGGATGGCCGGGCTACCCCAGTCACGACCGTACGAGAACGACCAGTCGGTGGTGATGATCAGTCCGGTCGCCCCGGCGGCGCGGGCGCGTTCCATCCGCTGGATCAGCACCTCCCGGCTGCCGACCCAGTACATCTGGAAGAACGTCTGAGGGTTGGCGGCCGTGACTTCCTCGACCGACTTGCTCGCGAACGAACTCAGACCGATCGCCGTGCCGCGTGCCGCCGCCGCACGCGCGACAGCGACCTCGCCGTCGGGATGCACCGCCTGCACACCGGTCGGGGAGATGATGACGGGCAGCGAAATCGACTGCCCCATCACGGTCGTGGACAGCTCACGCTTGTCGGACAGCCCCACGACGTGCGGAGCAAACCCCAGTTCACCGAACGCCGCGATGTTGTCGTCGACCGTCACGCCCCGCTCGGAACCGGCGATCAGCGCCGCGTACACCGACTTCGGCAGGCGCTTCTTCGCGCGACGCTGAGCCTCGGCCACCGTTTCGAAGAACGGATTCTTACCCATGGCAATACCTCTCGTACCTGGCAGACGACTTACGTCTGGTCCATGCCCGCAAGCGGGTTCTCGTCACAAATCTTGGCCGGCGGACGCACCATCAGCGTCAACGGAACCGGCGCCCGCGGAGTCCGGCGCTGGCCGGTGCGGGAGTGGTCGACACTGGATTTCGGGATCTCCCCCGCGGCAGCCAACGCCAGTTCGCCGTTGCCGATCACACATTCGGGGTCCGGGCCGTCCATCGGCAGCCCGGTGAAGAATTTCGCGGCCATGCATCCGCCGCGGCAGGAGTCGTAGTGGTTGCACTTACTGCACGCGCCGCCGGTCTGCGGGGACCGCAGCTCCTGGAACAGCTCCGACGTCTGCCACACCTGCTGGAAACCGCCGTCCGCCACGATGTTTCCGGCGAGGAACTGGTCGTGGATCGCGAACGGGCACGCGTAGACGTCGCCGATCGGGTCGATCAGGCACACCACCCGGCCGGCACCACACAAGTTCAGGCCGGGCAACGCGTCGCCGTAGGCGGACAGGTGGAAGAAGGAGTCACCGGTGAGCACGCCCTCGCCGTTGGCGACCAGCCAGTTGTACAGCTCGCGCTGCTGCGCCTGCGTCGGATGCAGTTCGTCCCACACGTCCGCGCCGCGCCCCGACGGTCGCAGCCGGGTGATGCGCAGGGTGGCGCCGTACTTGTCGGCCAGCGCCTTGAAGTCGTCGAGCTGGGACACGTTGTGCCGGGTGACCACCACGGAGATCTTGGCGTCCTTGAACCCGGCCTCGGAGAGATTCTCGAGCGCCCGCACCGCCATCGCGAACGAACCCGGACCACGGACGGCGTCGTTGACCTCGGCCGTCGCACCGTCGAGGGAGATCTGCACGTCGACGTAGTCGCTGGCGGCGAGCCGGGCGGCGACCTTCTTGTCGATCTTCACCCCGTTCGTGGAGAACTTCACCCCGACCTGGTGGGCGGTCGCGTAGTCGACCAGCTCCCAGAAGTCCGAACGAACCGTCGGCTCACCGCCACCGATGTTCACGTAGAACACCTGCATGCGCTGCAGTTCGTCGATGATCGACTTGCACTGCTCGGTGCTCAGCTCCCGCGGGTCACGCCGGCCCGACGAGGACAGACAGTGCACGCACGACAGGTTGCACGCGTAGGTCAACTCCCAGGTCAGGCAGATCGGGGCGTCGAGACCGAGTTCGAACTGGTCGACGAGGCGGCCGACCGGAGCGACGGGGGCTGTCACCGCGGAAGGCCTTTCGAGCATGGAGGTCATGGGCTGTGTCCTCTGGTACGGGGTGAAGAGAGCTGGTCAGGCGGGGACGATCATGTGCGACTCGGCCAACGTGCCGAGCGCTCGCGCGTACTGCGCGGCCGCGTCGTCCCCGATACCCTGCGCCCGCAGTGCGGACCGGGCGTCGGCGTGTGAGGGAAGCGATTCGACCACCGCGACGATCGTGCGGTTCTTCAGGAACGACAGTTTGCGCGTCCCGAAGTGGTAGAGCAGCGCCCCGAAAGGTTCGGGACGCAGCGCCACCTGCGGATGAAGCTTCCAGCCCACATCGAGATCGATACCGGCGTTGCCGGTCACTGAAGCAGATGCTGGAGCGGACATGATCAGTACACGCCGCACATGCCATCGATCGAGACCTCTTCCACCAGGGATTCCTCGACCAAGTCGTTTTCCAGCACGTTGTTGTCGCGATCCGACATGATTTCCTCCTACTGTTCGGTGATACGGCGCGAGCCGGAGGGATGTTCCCCGTCATAGGTGACCATTCCTGTGACTCGCCTCACCACTGTAATGGCATCGAGTGCAGAATGACAGCTCGGGAGGGTACGAAAGTTGAGAAGTCGTCGAAAACCATCCAGTCGGATAGGGCGACGCCCGTCCACGACGCAGGATCGGATCAGCACCGTCGGGATCGAGTTGTTCACGGAACAGGGCTTCGACGCCACCAGCGTCGACGAAGTCGCCGAAGCGTCCGGCATCGCCCGCCGCACCCTGTTCCGCTACTTCCCGTCCAAGAACGCGATCCCGTGGGGCGACTTCGACGCCCACCTCGCCGAAATGCGCGCCCAACTCGCCGCGCAACCCGGCGACATCCCGATCGTCGACGGACTCACCGCAGCACTCCTGCAGTTCAACGCGTTTCCCGAGAGCGAGGAAGTCAACCACCGCAAACGCATGGGGCTGATCCTGCGCGTGCCCGCGCTGCAGGCGTATTCGGTGGTGATGTACGAAGGGTGGCGCAACGTAATCGCAGAGTACGTCGCGAGCCGGCTCGGAGTCTCACCGACCGACCACGTTCCACGGACCGTCGGCTATCTTCTACTCGGCGTTGCGATGTCGGCGTACGAGCAGTGGCTCGACGACGATTCGCTCGAACTGAACGAACTACTCGCCAGCGGCATGCAATCGCTCTACGATGGGCTGAGTTCCCTCGGCGAGCCCGACACCCGGACCTGACCCACGCCCGCCATCACCTCTCGGCAAGGTTGCTTCGAATGACTTCCACTCTCGACACGCCCGCGTTCGACTCTCTCGCTCCGTGCGAACCCGGACTGTGGTCACACGGTCACGTCACGGTCGAGCGGGTCACGGACGGGCCGCTCACCCTCACCCGCGACGGCGACCGGTTGCGGGTCACGCACGCCCTCACACCCGAGGATCTGAGCGAGCGACTCGTCGCCTCGGTCACCGCGTCCATCGAGGACGCCGACTTCGGTCAGGGCGAGTTCGAATCGACCATGGTCGGACTGGTGCGCTCCACCGTCGACGGCGCACTCGACGCGTGGACCGCCTACTACCGCAACTCTCTCGGCGAGCTGCTCGACGGCACCGCCGACTTCGCACCGATCCACGAGAAGGCGGAACAACTGGTCCGCGGTTCCGTCCTCGACCTCGGGTCGTGCTTCGGCTTCCTCCCGTTGCGACTCGCCCGCGCCGGGCGGTCCGTCACGGCAACCGACATCCTCCCCGGCACCATGACCCTCCTCGACGCCGTGGCACCGGAACTCGGACTCGAACTGCGCACCCTCGTGTGCGACGCCGCGCACGTGCCGGTCCCCGACGACAGCGCAGACACCGTCACCGCCATCCACCTCCTCGAGCACGTCGACGAAAACATCGGTGCCGCAGTGATATCCGAGGCCCTCCGCGTTGCCCGCGAACGGGTTGTCGTCGCCGTCCCCTACGAGGACGAGGCAACGGCCTGCCACGGACACATCCGCACCTTCGACACCCCGTCGCTCACCGAACTCGGCGAATCGACGGGACGCCCATTCGAGGTGTTCGAGCACCACGGCGGCTGGCTCGTCATCGACTGCCGACCTCCTCATGACGCTCGGAGGTGCGCGGGCGCTGGCAGCCGTGGCGCTGCCGAGCGGTAGTGGTGCCCGGTCGGGGTGCCGAGGTCAATGAGGTGGGTGCGGCCGGGGTTGCGTACCGGGCGGGCGGTCCAGGCGTCGCCTTCCTTCGCGTAGTTGCAGGCCTCGCACAGTCCGGACCCGTTGTCCGCGCTGGTGGCACCCGACTTGCCGTGTGAGCGGATGTGATCGTGATGGCGGATCGGGGCATCACACCAGGGCGTGCGGCACGTTTGATCCCGCAGGTCGATCAGCTTTCTCAGACTCTTCGGGAACATGCGGGATTGGGATTCCATCGCCGTCCGCGCCCCCGACTGCGGGCACGCATACACTCGCCGCAACGACACCTCGGTGTCCGAATCCACCGCATCGGCCACCAGCTGCCGAGCGATCCCCGCCGGCACCGGCCCGAACCCATGCAGCTGCGCAGCCTCGTGACCGCCGGCGAGGAGTGTTTCGTCCGAGATCACAAGGTTCACAGCCACCGGAACACCCGACGCCACGTCGGCTCCGGTGCCACGCGTGAACAACAAGTCCACCATCACTTGATTGCGGGTGCGCCCACCACCCTTCCCGGTCGCGATCAGGCTGTCCGCATCCCGACCCAGCGTGGCCTGCAGGCACACGGCTTGTTCGACCGGCATCAGTACACTCAAATAGGCCATCGAATCCGGGGCCGGACGTGTCGTAACCCGTCGTTCGGACACGGCCTTGCGGTGCCGGGCCACGACCGAGGCGGCGTCGAGTTCCACCGCAAGGGCTTTGGCCCGCGCGATCAGACCGCGGTCGCCGACGCCGACGAGAGTAGCTGGGTTCGAACATAACTGGCGATCCACGATCGCCCGATCGGCCGCCGACAAGCATGCCGTCTCCCGCACCAACAACGTCGCACGCCATTCATTCAGCCGGCCGGTCTGCAACATGGCAAGGGTGTGCGGCATTTCGTGCACCAGAGCCTGCGCGAAACCCAGATGCCTACCGCCACGGTTCGGGGACTCCCTGCGCGCCAACGCAATCTGCGACGCAATACCCCGACCCCACTCGGACTGCGGAAGTCGCCGAGCCCTACGGTCGGCACGGATACTCGTCGCGACATCGTCGGTGATCACCGCCTGCACCGCACACCCGACCGACTTCAACGCCTCGATCGCATCGAGCAGATCGATGCCCAATCCCGCGTCGCCACTCGCCGCCTCGGCACATTGCAACCGCGCCGTGAATGCGCGTAATTCCTCGAGAAGCATTGCCCCCACAACCGACCTCCCCCAAAGTCATTCGAAACTTTGTTCGATTTTACAACCAAACGCGACCCGAGCAATGGGTTCCGACGTGCCGGTCAAATAGGTGCGCGTTCGACTTATCTCCCTTCGACCGGAACCACGTGTTGATCACGCGGCAGCGCCGGGCCCGGGAAGGTCGTCGACATCGCCGGCCGCAACCGAATGAGAATTCCGACCGGTTCGGCGACGACGGGACCCCGCACCCTGCAGCACCGCTGTTCGTCCTCAGCCACCGGCCGGGCCGCAATGGCCGGCGGCCAGAGGCTGACCGCGACTGGGCTGGCGCACGCCGTCGCGGCCGCCAGTTGCCATCGGCCGGCGGTTGGACTGGCCGGGCGCGCAATTGGTTCACATCCGCCACCGACAGCCTCCTCATTCCGCGCCTGCTCCAATCGTCGCCCTCCCAGGAGAACTCGAGAACAGCGCGGGGCCGGCCGGTGATCCGTTCGGACAGCCGCCCGGCGGTGAGCGCCTCCGTATTCTCCGCCAGCTCGCGAAGAACGTACTCCGCGTCCTCGTCGCACGCGTCGCAGCCACACGCCGGGATCGCGAAGTCGTGCCACGCTCCCGCACGCAGGTACAGACCGGGAAATAAGGTGAAGGTGATCGCCAGTGGAGCCTGATCCCGCTGAGCCGGAGTGATCGTCACCAATTGCCAGAGTCGCCACCGTCCGCGACCCCGACGGCGGCGCGGGCGCGCGCATCAACGTCTTCGAACGCTGGGAGCCGCAAGCGGCGGTCAACACTTTCCGAGGCAGCGGCCTCAGCGACGAACAAGGCGCGGACATCCTCTCGGCGTCGGTAGCCGAGTACGACGTCGCCGACGTGCGACCCCTGTTCGGGGAAGGCACAGCCTGAACGCGCGGTACGGAACAGCCCCGATGGTCGAAAATGGAATCATGGCAGGGGAAGCGAGCGAGATCGTTCTGAGCAAGCAGGATCTTCCTGAGTGTCGACCGTCACGTAATTCCCCAGGGGTGTCCGTCACGTAATTCCCCATGCTCGGGCGTGCTGAGTCGAGGGTAACCCGAGCGGACGGGGTGCGGATCAAGTTGCGCTGGCGGTGCGGTGTCCGGGTCGTTTGCGGGGTCGGTAGGACGGTCCGTCCATCAGGGTTTGATGGCTGGTGTTGATCAGCCGGTCGAGGAGGGACTCGGCGACGACCGGGTTCGGGAACAGCGGATACCAGTCCTTCGGGGCGCGGTTACTCGTCAGAATCAGGGGTTTGCCGGCGATCGCACGATCGGAAACCAGATCGTAGAGGTCATCGGACTGGGTAGTGGTGTGCTCACGCATCGCGAAATCATCGATAATCAACACCAGCGGCCGGGTGTATTCCCGCATCCGCTGACCGATGGTGCGGTCGGCATGGCCGCCGGCCAGATCGGCGAGCATGCGGGAGCACTTGACGAACCGCACGTCCCCACCACGGCGGGCGACATGATGCCCAAGAGCTTGTGCCACATGGGTTTTGCCTACTCCAACGGGTCCGTAGAGAATGACCGACTCGCCGGCGTCGAGCCAGCGCAGCGCGGCCAGATCCCGCAGCATCGCCGCCGGGAGTTTCGGATTCGCGGTGAAATCGAAGTCCTCGAACGTGGCCCGTTGCTCGAACCTCGCCCGCCGCAGCCGGCGGGCCAGCGCCGCGGTTTCCCGGCGGGCGATCTCGTCCTCACACAGCACTTGCAGGAATTCGAGGTGCCCAAGCTGCCCGTCCCGGGTCTGGGCGAGCCGGGCATCGAGCGTGTCGAGCATCCCGGTCAGCTTCAACGTTTTCAGCGCAGCCCGCAGGCTGGGGTCGTGAATGGTCATGACGATTCCTAAGGTGAAAGTAATTGGTGTGCAGCATGTGTCAGTGGCAGCGTTCAACACTTCAGGCGGTGCGTTCGGTGTCGAAGGCATCGGGTCCGCGCAGGAATGCCGGCGCCGGTGCGGGGGCTGGTGCCGGCCGTCCGTCGTGTTCGGTGCCGGCGGCGAGGATGCCCTTGACGGTGCGGTAGCTGGGGTCACCGACCTCGAGGGCGCGGGCGCAGGCCGCGTCCAGGCGGGCGTCGTCGTAGCGGTCCCGCAGCCGGATGATGCCCTGGATCGCCCGCAGCCGGTGCAGCGCGTTGACCTGCGATAACTCGGCGACGATCGCGACGGCGCCGAGACCGATCTGCTCGGCCTGCGCCCGGCACCAGGACACCGTCTGCAGCGTGTAGGCGATCTTGTGCGGAGGGTAGTGCTCGGGGTTCGTCGACCGCCCCGACAGGTGCAGCACGTGGGTGGCGACCACCTGCTCGGTGTGGAAGATCTGCACCACGTCGCCGCTGGTGCGGACCAGCACTTGCTGACCGATCAACCGCCAGGGCACCGAGTACAGGGCCTTGCCGGCCTTGACGTGACAGTCCGGGGCGACCTTGCCGACCTGGTAGCGGACCGGGTCGAATGGTCGCGGTGGAAGTGGTGTGAGACGGTGCTTTTCGACAGCATCGAACACCGCTGTCGGCTGCGCTCCGTCGAGACCACGATGGTTATGGCGACCGTAGACGTCGGTGCACCAGGCCAGAGCGGCGTCCTGCATCTGCGCCAGCGAGGTGAACTCGCGGCCCTTGAAGTACGAATCGCGGATATAAGGCATCGGGCGCTCGATCCTGGGTTTATCCTTTGGTTTTCCGGCGCGAGCGGGGTCGATCAGCAGCCCGTAGTAGGCGGCGAGTTCGGCATAGGCGCGGTTGATCTTCGGGTCGTACAGATCCGGCCGGTCCACTCCGGTTTTGAGGTTGTCGCACACGATCCGGGCCGGCGTGCCGCCGAAGAACTCGAACGCGGCCACGTGCGAGGCGCACCACGAGGACTGGTCCATCCGCAGCACCGGCTGCACGAACAGCATCCGCGAACAGGTCAGGATTATCGCGAACGCCCACACCGCCACCCGGCGGTCGGTGGCCGGATCCCGCCACATCCCGAGCTTGCCGTAGTCCACCTGAGCCTCGTTGCCGGGAGGGACCGCACCCCGGAGCACCGTCACCTTCGGCTCCGCCACCTGATCGGCGAATTGCGCTGCCACATAACGTCGTACCGTCGACTCAGACACCGCGACCTCGTGGTCGTCACGTAGGCGTTGCGCGATCGTCGCGACCGTCACCGACGCCTTCAGCTGCGCGTCGATCCAGTCGTGGTGCGCGGCGATCGCCGGCCACGTCACCGCCCGCGCCGCTGGGTCGCCGACCTCCGGAAACCACCCGGCGATCAGCTCCCGCCAGAGCGCCTCGTCGAACTTGCCGCCCTCGCCCGGCGTCAGCCCGGCCGCCAACGCGGGTGCCAGGTATTTCCGGATGGTCTTGCGGTCGATTCCCAGGGCCGTCGAGATCTGCACCTGAGACCTTCCGGCATCCCAATGCCGGAACAACTCCATCAGATCGATCATCGTCCACGTTCTCCTTGCCACCGTCAGGCCCCTTCCCGGGCCCGTGTCGGTGGCCCAGTCAGGAGCGAACCTGCAGCAGCACCCCAGCCCCGGCCGACACGCCCCAGGGTGGGGAATTACGTGACGGCCGGGTGGGGAATTACGTGACGGACAAACCCCTCAACCTGGGGAATTACATGACCGCTGACATCCTGAGGTGACCATGTTTGCTGCGGGGTGCGCGGAGGTGGTGCTCGAGATATTCGAGGCCGATCAGCCGCACGACTCGCGGCCCCGAGACGCGATCACTGCTGCGTGGGAGTTCGCGCTGGGTGATGAGCGTGGGAATTCTCTGCGCGACACCGCGTGGACGGCGCTCGCGGCTGCCAAGGGCACGAACACTGGGGCGGCTCGGGAGGCAGCGTGGGCAGCGGCAGGCGCCGCCTATCTAGCACCGGGGGCGGTGGACGGGTCGGTGAGTTGATCCGCATGCTGGACACCGACCTTCGTCGCCGACCGTCGACCCAGCCTCCCGGTTCCGCTAAGAATTCGTGAGGTCTCGCCGGCGGAACAGCACCACTCCGGCCGCACTCACCACGGCGGCGATCACCGCGAGCCAGACGAGCGGAGCGGCCGTCACTTCCGCGGCGGGAAGGGCGGGGACGTGTGTGAACGGCGACAGGTCGCGGACCGTCTGCGGAAGCCCGAGCAGCGATCCGAGGAATCCGAAGATCAGGCAGATCGCGAGCACGCCCCAGGACAGCCCGGCCGACCAGGCGGGCACGCCGCCGAACGCCAGCACCGCCAATGCCGCGACCACCCCGATCGCCGGCACGAAGACGAGGGCGGCCCCCGTGAGGCTCACGACCTTTCCCGGCACGTCTTCGGTCACGAGACCGTACGCGAGGCCGGTCGCCGCCCCGGTCAGTGCCTGCAGGACGACGATGCCCACCGTGACCAGGCCGACGTGCGCCAGCATCCACCGCGGACGCGAGACCGCCGTCGCCAGAACGGGTTCGAGTCGCCCCGCCGCCTCCTCACCGCGCATTCGGAGCAGCGCCTGCACCGCGTAGCCGGCCACCGCGATCGCCATCATGCCGAAGATGGCGGCGAAGTAGGCGTCGACCATGTCGGTGGTGCCGCCACCGAGTTGTTCCATCATGTCGGCGACCTGCTGACCCTCCCCGAGGAAGTCGTCGATCTGGTCTGCGATCGCGCCGTACACCACGGCGAGGACGGCGATCCCGAATGCCCACCAGAACAGGATCGTCCGTTGTATCCGCCACGCCGATCCGACGGCCGTCGGCAGTGAACGGGACGCGCGGGCAGGGCCGGGGCGGGTCGGCACGAGGCCGGAGCCGACGTCCCTGCGTTCGGTGAGTGCGAAGCCGACGGAACCGACGACCAGCGCGAAAACGGCGGGGAACGCCAGCACCCACCACGCGTTGTCGTCGTAGGGGCGGACCTGTTCGGCCCAGCCGATCGGCGACAGCCACGTCAGCCAGCCACTGACGACCCGGGTGCCGTCTTCCGTCACCGTGCCCGTCATGTCGCCGACGGCGCGCAACAGGAATGCGATGCCCAGGGCGGCCCCGGCCAGTCCGTTGGCGGTGCGGGCACTGTCCGTCACCTGGGCGGTCACCGCGGCGATCGCCGCGAACGCGATGCCGACACCGGCGACGGCCGCGCCGAGAGCCACCGACCCGTCCAGTGGCAGACCCGCCGCGACCAGCACGACGACGTTGAGCAGTCCGAGAGTCAGGTTGGCACCGACCGCGACCACCAGGGCCGCGGTGAGCAGTGCTTTCCGGCCCACGACGGCCGCCTCGACGAGTTCGGCGCGGCCGGTCTCCTCGTTCTGACGGGTGTGCCGCACGACCAGCAGGGTGGTCATCAGGCCGGCGGCCAGCGACATCGGCATGACGATCTGGCAGGCGAGCACGGCGCCGGCGCTGTACCCCGACACGAGACCGTTGGTGGCGAGCGCGACCGGCGACGCCGCGGTAGCCATCGCGAAACTGCGCAGGTCGGGTTCCGTGGGATACAGGCCGAGCACACTGGACGCCGAGAATGCTTGCAGTGCGGCGAGAGCGAGCAACCATACCGGCAGTTGGATGCGGTCGCGGCGCAGGGCGAGCCGCACGAGCCGTGGGGTTCCCGCGTACTGGCCGCGCCCGGTGGTCTCCGGCGTCGTCACCGTGCTCATCGCGTCCGTGTCCCGGATTCGGCGCGCCGGTGGTTCTCACCCTCCCGGGCCAGTTCGTCGCCGTAGTGCCGCAGGAACAACTCCTCCAGTGTCGGTGGCGTCGACGTCAGCGACGCAACCCCGAACGACAGCAGGTGGCGCAGCACGCCCTCGATCGCACTGGTGTCCACCTCGCATCGGGTGTGCAGGCCGTCGACCCGCACGTCGTGCACGCCCTCGACGGCGTCCAGTCCGGTCACCGGCTGCTGTGTCTCGACGGTGATCGACGTGCGCGTGAGGTGCCGCAGTTCCGCGAGCGTGCCGGTCTCCACGGTGCGGCCCTCGCGGATGATGCTCACCCGGTCGCACAGCGCCTCGACCTCCGCGAGGATGTGACTCGACAACAGGACGGTCTTCCCCGCGTCCGACATCTCCTCGACGCAATCCTGGAACACCGACTCCATCAACGGATCCAGCCCCGACGTCGGTTCGTCGAGCACGTACAGTTCGACGTCCGACGCGAACGCGGCCACCAGTGCGACCTTCTGCCGGTTACCCTTCGAGTACGTGCGCGCCTTCTTCGTCGGATCGAGTTCGAACCGCTCGAGCAGTTCCGCGCGCCGGGGCTCGTCGAGCCCACCGCGCAATCCGGCCAGGAGGTCGATGGCCTCGCCGCCGGTGAGGTTGGGCCACAGGTTCACGTCACCGGGTACGTAGGCGAGCCGTCTGTGCAGGGACACCGAGTCGTGCCACGGGTCGCCGCCCAGGAGGGTGGCGGTCCCCGAGTCCGCACGCAGCAGGCCGAGCAGTACCCGGATGGTCGTCGACTTGCCGGACCCGTTGGGCCCGAGGAATCCGTGCACCTCCCCCGTTCCCACCTCGAGGTCGAGGCCGTCGAGTGCGCGGGTCGGACCGAACGTCTTGACGAGATTCTCCACCGAGATCGCAGCCATGGTGGGGACGCTACGCCGGTTCGCGGGTGGTCACGACGGGTTTCCGCGGTCGCGGCCGCGGCGGTGCCGGATCAGATCAGGCCGAGCTTGCCCGCCTCGTAGACGGCCTCGGCGCGCCGGCCGACGTCGAGTTTGCGCATGATGTTGCTGACGTGGAATTTCACCGTCGTGGCCGAGATGAACAGCCGCTCCCCGATTTTCGCGTTCGACAACCCCTTGGCGAGGAGTTGCAGGACCTCGAGTTCGCGCTCGGTGAGCCCTTCACGTGGGGTCGTCTGACCGTTGAGCGAGCGGATCACCGCGGAGGCGCTGCGGGAGTCGAAGGCGCTCTCGCCGCGGGACACGGCACGGATGGCGCGCACCAGTTCGGTGGTGTCGACGTCCTTGACGACGTATCCGCGGGCGCCGGCGTGGATGGCGCGAACGACGAGTTGTTCGTCGAGAAACGTCGTGAGCACGAGCAACCCCATCGTGCCGTCCGCGGCGGACAGTTGGGCGCACAGTGCCAGCCCCTCGTAGTCGGAGGCCGCCGACAGTTTCAGGTCCATCAGCACGACGTCGGGGGCGACGTCACCGACGACGGCCAGCGCCTCCTGACTGGACGATGCCTCGCCGACGACCTCGAGATCCGGTTCCCGTTCGAGGACGGAGCGCAAACCCTGCCGGAGTATCGCGTGGTCGTCGACGAGCACGAGCTTCACCACCGACGTGGGGCGGGCGGACCCGGTCTGGTCACGCACCGAGGTTCGTATGGTCATCGGTCCACCTCACTGTCGGAATGTAACGGAATGCGGGCAGCCACCCGGACTCCGCCGATCCTGGCCCGCGCCACCTCGAGAGTGCCGCCCAGCTCCGCTGCCCGGGCCTGCATGTTCGCCAACCCGCGGTGGTGCCCGTCGAGGTCGTTGTTCGCCGCCATCCGCAGCATCAGGCGCATCCGCTTCGGGTCTCCGTTCCCGTCGTCGGCCACGGAGAGCAGCACCGAGTCGGCCGAATACGTGAGCCGCAGGACGGCGCGCGTCGCGTTGGCGTGGACCGCCGCGTTGAACAGCGCCTCGCCGGCGATCCGCAGCAGCGCGTGTTCCCGTTCGCTGGACAGCTCCGCGGGTGTGCCGCCGACGCGGACGGTGACCGCGAGTTCGTCGGGCATGTGCACCACCCCGAGCTGCTCGAGCATCTCGGGCAGGGACGTCCGGTCGGAACCGCCGGAGTGGTTGAGCGCGTAGATGGCCGAACGCAACTGCTCCACCGCGCGGCGCGTCAATTCCTTTGCGAGATCGAGCCTCTCGCTGCGCTCCTCGTCCGGGACACCGCTCCGGCACACCTCGATCTGCATGCCGGCCGACAGCACCGCCTGGGTGACGCTGTCGTGGAGTTCGCGGGCGATCCGGTGCCGTTCCTCGTCGAGCACCTGGTGCCGGTGGGCCGCTCCGAGTTGACGCTGGGTGGATTCGAGTTCGGCGTTGCGCACCGCGAGATCGGACGCGTTTCGACGCGCCTCCGAGTACGCGTGCTCGGCCCGTTCGAGCAGCAGCTGGCCGCGTTGGTACAGCGCCGAATTCTGCAGTGCCACGGCGGTCTGGCTCGCCAGGATGCTGAGAACTGCGCCGTCGGTGGTGTCGAGTGTGCGGTGCTCAGCCGTCCAGGCCGCGAAGGCTCCCACGACGCCGCCCTCGAGGACGATCGGCACGAAGGCATGGTGCGTGTCGATGACGGGAGCGCCCCCAGTGCGCGCGGACCGGATGTCGGCCAGACACGTCACCACCTCGTCCGGCAGCGGTGGGCCCTCGACGTTGTCGACGAGGAACGGCGTCGCGTCCGGTCCCAGTACCAGCCGGCGCGGGCCTGCGTCGGGCAGCATGCCGTCGGCGAGGGCAAACGCGACCCATTGCGCATCCAGGTGCGCCCGGGCCGCCTCGGCGACCGCGCAGATGAGCGTCTCGGGGCCCTCCACCGTGCGGACGAGGGCACGCGAGATGAGTTCCAGTGCGTGGACGACACGTTCGAGACGTTCTGCGGCGCCGCGATATTGGGGGTAGAACGTCGGCTTGCCGGACCGCAGTCCGGTAAGCGTCGACAGGTCCGGGGCGTTCATGCGCTCACAGCGCAGTCCGGAACAGCGCCACCATCTGCTCGTGGGTGGCCGTGCGCGGATTGGTGGACATGCAGGCGTCGCGGAGCGCGAACTCGGCCAGGCGTGACAGATCGGCTTCGCGAACTCCCAACTGCCCCAGACCTTTCGGCACCCCCACCTCGCGGGCGAGGCGATCCACCCGGTCCGCGACGGCGAGAGCGGCCTCCTCGGGTGTTCCCCGGCGCTCCTCGAGACCGAGAGCAGCGGCGATGGCGACGAACGGGGTGGCGTCGTCGGTGGCGTTGAACCGGATGACGTGCGGGAGAAGGATGCCGTTGATGACTCCGTGCGGCAGGTCGAGCAGGCCCCCGACCTGATGGCTCATCGCGTGCGCGGCACCGAGGATGGCGTTGGTGAACGCGAGGCCGGCCTCGAGGCTCGCCTGCGCCATGACGGCCCGGGACTCCATCTCCATCGGCTCCTCGATGGTGCGGACGAGAGTGTCGGTGACCAGCCCGACCGCGCGGAGCGCATGGTGGTCGGTGAGCGGGTTGTGGGCCAGCGAAACGAACGCCTCGATGCCGTGGGTGAGGGCGTCGAGTCCGGTCGCGGCGTTGAGCCATTCCGGCATGGTGGTGAGCAGCCGGGGGTCGATCACGGTCACGTCCGGGACGAGCGCGCGGCCGATGATGGTGATCTTGGTGCCCCGCCTCGTGTCGGTCACGATGCAGAACTGCGACACGTCGGCTCCGGTGCCCGACGTGGACGGCACCATCACCAGCGGCGGGATCGGACTGGTCGCCTGGTCCACTCCCTCGTAGTCGAGGATGTTGCCCCCGTTCGCGGCGAGCACCGCGATGCCCTTCGTCGCGTCGATGACCGAGCCGCCGCCCAGGGCGATGAGAACGTCGCATTCGCCCTCGCGGTACGCGTCGTGTCCGGCCGCGATCTCGTGGTCCTTGGGGTTGGGTGTCAACGCACTCCACACGACGGGGGTGAGGCCCTGTTCGCGGAGCTGATCCTCGAGTTCCGACGCCCAGCCTGCTTCGATCAGACCCGGATCGGTGACCAGCATCGGCCGCGCCCCGCCGAGGCGGAGGACCGCATGCGCGGCCTCGACCATCGACCCGATACCGAACACGATCTCGGGTGCGTGGAATTTCACCAGCCTGCCGGGGGCGGTGGTGCGGGTGGACGGATAGGACACGGACAAGTCGACACTCCTCCCGACACCTGCGTGCATGTGATCCAGATTACAAGACCTTGGCCTCGACCCTACGGCCCGGGAGAGGGCTTCACACCCACCGAAGGACAGGCACGGCACCTACCCGATCGGGTAGGTACTCACCGCAGCGCGTGTCCCAGCTCGGCGGCGCGGGACATCAGCTGCGCGGCATCCCGGGCGACCACGACACGGTCGCAGATGTCCGCGTACTCCGGCATCGCGCACGACGCCTGGTTCCAGTACCGCTCGGGTTCCGGCGTGATCCAGGCCAGCCGGTGCACCTTGCGTCGCAGTTCGGCGAACTCGTCGACGCCCGGCGGCAGGCCGTTGCACCGCCCGTCGCCGACGACGATCACCGAGGTGCGGGTGTTCACGTCGGTGCCGAACTCTGTCAGCACGTCGGAGAAGACCCGGCCGTAGTCGCTGCTCGCCTCCAGATCGATGCGTGGGTCGGCGAGCACCGAGGCCAGCGCGTCGTCGTCGGTCCCGGCGAGGAGGGTGTCCGTGACGTCGACGGGCCGGTC
The DNA here is from genome assembly GCF_900105905.1 of Rhodococcus koreensis. Classification (GTDB taxonomy): domain Bacteria; phylum Actinomycetota; class Actinomycetes; order Mycobacteriales; family Mycobacteriaceae; genus Rhodococcus_F; species Rhodococcus_F koreensis. The sequence goes on from NZ_FNSV01000005.1 coordinate 2,011,569, forward strand.
CACGAACGCCAGGACCTGACAGCGGCTCGCCCGGCGGTGCATCGCCTGTGCCAGCCGGAGAGTGAAGGCGGTGACGGGTCGTACCGACAGCGACACGTCCGCGAGGATCAGCACCCGCACCCGGTCCGGACGCCGCGCCTTCACCATGAGGTGGAACGGGACGCCTTCGGTCCGCAGGCTGGCGCGCACGGTGCGGCGCATGTCGAGGCGGCCCCGGGCCAGTTCGCGCGGGCGGGGACGTGACGGCCCGCGCATCCGCCGAAGCACCTCGTAGCACGCCTGATTCACCTCGGCTCGCGACGTGGCCGCCACCGGACCGCTCGCGGTCCCCGGTGCGTCTGCGGGCCCGGCGGTCAGGTCCCGGGCGTCCGCCAGCGCACCGACGAACGCCTCCACCGCCTCCGCCAGCCGGTTCAGCTGGGCCGCGGTGAGGGGTTCCGCCCCGCCGGAATCGGCGTAGACCTTGCTCGGGTCGTAGGCGTCGAGCCACGCGAGAATCGACTCCGGATCGTCCCAGAACAGCGATCCGACGACGGCGCCGCTCGTCGACGACGCCAGGTCACCGACGGCGGTACTCGCCGCCCGCTCGACCTCGACCGTGTACGTGACGCCGCGGCGTCCGGACTCGGCTTCCGAATCGACGGACAAATCTGCGTCGCTCGACGTCATGCTGACGTCGTCGTCGTCCTTGTGGGGGTTGAACCCCTTCTGCGCCTCGGGGGTGTCGAAGTGGTCGCCGACCTCGGCGGCGCGCTCGTTGTACTCCGCGTACCGGGCGGTCTCCGCGTTGTCCGCCACCTCCAGCGCGGACGGCAGGCCCTCCGCGAACTCGGCCCGGGACGGCGGCCGCGCGCCGCCGGAGGCAGCGTCGGCGACCGACCCGAAGAACACGTCGAAGGCACGGTCGAAACCCTGCTGTTCGTACGTGTACTTCGCGCACACCGCGCGCAGCGACGCCCGCAGGGTGGCCGTGTCCCGGCCCTCGACCAGCCCGAAGACCCGGCGAACCTCGATGACCTCGGCGGGGGACGCGGCGACGCCGTAGCGGCGCAACATCTTTCCGAACGACGCCGCCAGCACGTCGAGGAGTTGCGAGGGAAGGGACGGGGACGGATCGGGGGCCGGGTGGAGCATCGTCAGCGCCTGCCCTGGCGGCCCGCGCCGATGCCGCCGCGGTCCCGGCCACCGCGTCCGCGGAACACGGCGGTGGTCGTGTTGGCCGGCCGCGATGCGACCGTCACCCGCTCCGCGGGCCCGGCCGGAGTGGTGTCCTCGTCGTCCGAGGAGAGCGGCTGTTCGCCGGACAGCCGAGTGCGGGCCAGTTCGACGTCGCTGGTGTACTTGAGCAGGGCGGTGAGCAGGATGTCCCGGACCGCGGCCTGCGCACTCACGGCCACCCCCGTCGACTTCAGGACCACCGCCGCACGGGCCGCGTCGATGACTTCCGCGATAGACGGACTCTTGCGGAGCGGCAACTCCCGCAGCGTGCGCGCCAGATCCACCACGTCCGCCGCCACGGCGTCCTCGACCTCGGGCGCCCTGGCCGTCACGATGTCCCGCTCGCGCTGCGGCGTCGGATAGCCGAGGTGGTAGTGCAGGCAGCGACGCTTCAGCGCGGGCGACAGTTCACGAGTGTCGTTGGACGTCAGGATCACCCACGGCGCCGACCGGGCGGCGAACGTCCCCACTTCGGGAATCGTGATCTGCCCCTCCGCAAGAACCTCGAGGAGCAACGCCTCCATCGACTCTTCGGTGCGGTCCACCTCGTCGACGAGCAGCACCACCGGTTCCGGCGACAGGATCGCCTCGAGCAGGGGGCGCACCGACAGGAAGTGCTCCGAGTACAGCCCGAAATCCTGGGCTGCCAGGAACTTCGACGCGTCGGCGATGTCGTCGAACGCGGCCAGCTTCTCCCCGATGCGGTCACGCAGCATCTGCACGTGCAGAAGCTGTTTCGCGTAGTCCCACTCGTACAGCGCCCGGTTGTCGTCGAGACCTTCGTAGCACTGCAGCCGGACGAGTTTGCGCCCCGCCGCCTCGGCCAGCGACTTCGCCAGCTCCGTCTTGCCTACACCGGCAGGCCCCTCCAGCAACAGCGGGCGTTCGAGCGCGGTCGCCAGGTGGACGACCACCGCGAACTCGTCGTCGGCGATGTAGTCGACCTCGCGCAAGGCCTCCTTCAGTTCCGCGCCGTCGGCGAAGCGGACGTCCTCCGGTTCCGGGGCTGTGTGCGGTGCAGTCATGATCGGGGCATCCGTCCTTCGTCAGCAGGTGGTGGTGGGAACGCATCCGGGGCGGGGCCGGGCTGGGGTGTGGCGCCCGCCCCGGACGCGAGTTTTCAGGTCGGTCAGTACGCGCTGTTGATCGCGTGATCGACCACGGGGATCATCGACTCGACCGTCACCTCGCGCGGGTTGCCCGGCGTGCACCAGTCGCCCTGAATGTGCTCGGAGATGGCGCGCACGGTCTTCTCGTCACCGCGGATGGTGTCGCCGCGACCCTCGTACTTCTTCGTGTTCATCTGGTTCTTCTCGTACGAGTCGGTGCGCACCTGACCGAAGTTGTCGGGAATGCCTACGTCCTTCGCCAGGCGGATGGCGGCCTCGACCGCCGCGTCCGCGGCCTGCACCGTGGTGAGGTTGCGGGTGTCGACCCCCAGCGCGCCGGCCAGCTGGGCGTAGCGCTCGTACCGCGACGGCAGGTTGTACTCCCAGACGCGAGGCAGGGCGATCGCGTTGTTCAGTCCGTGGTGGCTGTCGAAGAACGCGCTGACCGCGTGCGAGATGGAGTGCACGATGCCGAGGCCGCCGGAGTTGAACGCCTGCCCGGCGATGTACTGCGCGTTCATCATTCCCTCACGGGCCTTCAGGTTGCGCGGCTCGAACACGGCCTCCCGCAGGTTCTTCGCGACGAGTTCCACCGAGTACAGCGCATTGCCGAGCGAAGGCGCAAAGTCGAGACGCGACACGTACGGCTCACTGCCGTGCGCGAGGACGTCGAATCCGCAGTACGCGGTGAAGTGCTGGGGGCAGGTGTAGTACAGCAGCGGGTCGTCGATCGCGAGGGTCACGATGGTCGCCTCGTCGAATCCCACCCACTTGTGCGGGTTGTTCATGTCCGACGTGTCGGTGATGACGTACGCCCACGAGGTCTCCGAACCCGTACCGGCCGTGGTGGATACGGCGATGTGGGGCGGGTTCTCCTTGTTGGTGGACTTCGCGAATCCCTCGAACTCGTTGATGTTGCGGCCGTCGTGCGCGACCACGACACGGGCGCCCTTGGCGGCGTCGTGACTCGAGCCGCCGCCGACGGAGATGATCGAGTCGCACTTCTCCTTCTGGTAGAGCGCGGCCGCCTCCATGACGTTGTAGTCCTTGGGGTTGGACTCGACCTTGTCGTAGAGCACGACCTCGACGCCCTGGTACTCGATCTTGCCGACCAGTTCCTCGATGATGCCCGAGCCGCGCAGGCCGGTCGTCATGAGCAGGGTCCTCTTGAAACCGAGGTTCTTCGCCTCGACGCCGATGATGTCGTGGGCGCCCACTCCCATCAGTGCCCGCGGGAACGGGTGGAATTCCTTGATGGGGAAGTCCCAGATCTGGTTGAGCTCGATGGCCATGGCCGTCTCCTCGATTAGTCGATGTCGGATCTGAAGCGTTGGGGAAGGGGACGCAGTAGATGTGATCGGCGTCTCACCTGGAATCCACTGTGACCTAGTTCGGGCCCGGGTTACAGACCTGCGAGCCCGAACCGTCCGACCGCGGCGGACAAACTGCCCGATCGGGCAGGTGCGGCCGGGCCGAGCCGGAGAGGTGGGCACTCGGTAGGCTGTCCACTCCGCACGGAGTGGACAGCTAGGCAAAAACTAGAACCTGTTCTATTCTTGGGGCAGGTAAGCGAGCGTTCCGGCGCTGCGAAGTACGGAAGGACTGCACACACGATGACGACTGTCGAGGTGCCGCACAGCTCACGATCGGTGGTGCTCACCGTGTCGGGCGTGGTCGAGGAAACCACCGATTCCCGGTCACTGGTCTTCGACGTCCCGGCCGACCTCGCAGGCAAGTTCGCCTACAAGCCGGGCCAGTTCCTCACCCTGCGCATCCCCAGCGACCGCACGGGATCGGTCGCCCGGTGCTACTCGCTGGCCAGCTCGCCGTTCACCGACGACGCACCCAAGGTGACCGTCAAGCGGACGGCCGACGGGTACGGGTCCAACTGGCTCTGCGACAACGTCGCCGTCGGCGACACCCTCGAAGTCCTTCCCCCGTCGGGAGTGTTCACCCCCAAGTCGCTGGACCACGACTTCCTGCTGTTCGCGGCGGGCAGCGGCATCACGCCGGTGATCTCGATCCTCAAGTCCGCCCTCACCGAGGGGTCCGGCAAGGTCGTCCTCTTCTACGCGAACCGCGACGAGAAGTCGGTCATCTTCGCGGAGGAACTGCGCACCCTCGCGAGCCGGTACCCGTCCCGGCTCGTGTCCATCCACTGGCTGGAGACGGTCCAGGGACTGCCCGGCGTCGACCAGCTCGCCTCCGCCGTCGCCCCCTACCTCGGGCACGAGGCATTCATGTGCGGACCGGCGCCGTTCATGGACACCATCCACAAGGCCCTCGCCGACGCCGGCATGCCGCGCACCCAGGTGCACGCCGAAGTGTTCAACTCGCTGGCCGGCGACCCGTTCCGTGACTCCGACGTCGTCGAGGTCACCGAGTCCGAGGCCGCCGACGCCGCCACCGTGGAGGTGGAACTCGACGGCGAGATCCACACCCTGAGCTGGCCCCGCAAGCAGACCCTCGTCGACATCATGCTGGCCAAGGGAATCGACGTGCCCTACTCCTGCCAGGAGGGCGAGTGCGGGTCGTGCGCGTGCACCGTGCTCGAAGGCAAGGTCGAGATGGAGAACAGCGAAATTCTCGACCCCGAGGACATCGAGAGCGGCTACATCCTGGGCTGCCAGGCCCGTCCGGTCACCGACCACCTCAAGATCGAATTCTGAAGGCCGCTCACCCGAGCCGGCCGAAACCGACGACGGCGGAGTCGCTCGCCCAGTCCACCGTGTGCACGCGGATCCGGCCGAACTCGTTGCCGCCGACCGTCGTAGCGGTGTCACCGTCGACGGCGACGACGATGTTGGTGTGCTGGCCGACCCAGCTGCTGTTGTCGTAGAGCACCACGTCCCCGACGGCCGGGCGGTACCCGTCGCCGACCTCCTGGAACCGCGACTGCGACTGGTAGTACTCCTGCAATGTGTAGACACCCGGGATCCGCCAGTGCCCGGAATTCGGATTCGACAGCGGCAGGCCCGCTTCCCGCATGATCCAGCTGACGAAGTCCGCGCACCAGGGCTCCTCGACCCCTTCGGAGTAGAACGTCCCCGGCCGCTGCGTGCCGTGCTCGGCCTCCAGTAGCCCGACGATCCGCGCCTGCTGCGGCGACAGCGCGGTCGTGTCGACGGCCGGGAATTCGGCGGTGTCCCACGGCAGGTAGCGGTCCGGGGCCAGCCACAGCACCCCGCCCGCCACGACGGCCATCACCGCGACGACGGCGCCGAGGATCAGCCCGGCACGTCGGCGGCGGCGAGTGGGCGCGGGAGCAGTCATGCCACCGAATGTAGCGGGAATCCGGTCAGCGCATCGCGCGGTAGCCCGCACGCTCCTCGGCGGTGAGGTGCTCACACGCGTATGTCAGGGCCGTGCGCCCCATCGCGGCGGCGTTCCGGTCGAGGAAGCCGGTCAGCAGGGCGCGGTCGACCCGCTTGCCGACCTCGCGCAGCATCCATCCCGTCGCCTTCTGGGTGAGGTCGCGGCGATCACCGAGGACGGACTCCGCGACCTCGAGCGTCGTCGACGCGTCACCCCGGCGGATGAACCCGAACGTACTGAGCAGCGCGACGCGGCGCCGCCAGAGGTCGTCGTCCGCGGCCAGCTCGAAGACCGGGTCCCGCGGCCGGTCGAACAGCCACGTGCCCAGGATCCGGTCGGCGGACGAGTCCACCAGATCCCAGTTGTTCACCCGTCCCCGCATCACCAGGTCGAGGTAGAAGGACACGATCTTCTCGCGCAAGGCGTCGTCGCCCGCCTTCGCCGCCCGGTCGAACTGCGTAACGAGTACCAGCAGCCCCGCCAGTCGGTGCTCGTGCACCGGACTGTCGAGCAGCACGGTCACCTCCGGCAGGTCCAGATCGGCGTGAGCGCGAACCACGCTGCGCGTCCCGGGAACCCGCACGCCGATGAAGACGTCGCCCTCCCCGTATTCCCCCGGACCGGTCTTGAAGAACCGTGCCAGATTGACGGCGTCGGCCTCGTCCGACACGTCGGCGAGAGCACGCTTCACGTCGTCTGCGGTGGAAGTCACGAAGGCACTGTCCCATACGTCACCGACACCGCGAGCGAAGATCACAAAACATGCTCCGACCTGCGGTTCGTGTTATCCGAATGCAACGGGTGAGGTATTGATCGGGCGGTCAATCAGGCGTGTACTCGAAGTGGACACAATCCATTTCGAGGAGGCCGGACATGAGATCGTGGAGTCGTATGCAAGATGTGGTGGCGATCGTGATCGGAGTCTTCGCGGCGCTCTCGCCGTTGTGGCTCGACACCAACAACGCCGCGATGTGGTCACTCATCGTCCTCGGTGTACTCGTGGCCCTCTCCGGTCTCGTCCATATGAGCCGCCCGGAGATGACTGTGGCCGAGTACGCGATGGCCGTCTTCGGAGTGCTGTTGTTCCTCGCCCCGTGGGTGATGAACTTCGACGCATTCACGGGCGCGGCGTGGACCGCATGGGTCGTCGGTGTCCTGGCAGTCGTCGTGGCTGTCACGGGGTTGCCGATGATGAGTTCCCGGATGCACGGACACGGAGGGCTGGCGACGCATCACTGATCTGTGAACCACAGCACCGAGAACATCGATTGGGGCGGGGCGCAGGCTTACGGCCTGCGCCCCGCCGTTCACGTCGGGAAAGGCCCATGCCAGCACCCCATCTCGGAAAGCCCGGTAACTCCCAACCGCGGAAAGGCCGGCGGCGGCGCAGCGCGAAGATCGACGGCGACGCGCGGGAACTGATCCTCGACGCCGCCGAATCCCTCATCGCCGTACACGGATTCGATGCCACGTCCACCGCGTCGATCGCCTCTGCCGCGCACGTCCCGAAAGGACTGGTGTTCTACTACTTCCCCTCCAAGACCGACATCCTCCTGGCCCTGCTGTCCGAGAGACTGCCGACCGAACCCTTCGGCGACGTGGGCCCCCTGGTGACTCCGGGTGACCCCGCCGCCAGCCTCGTCAACCTCGACACCGCACTGAATCTGCACGACCACCACTCGTCGGTGATGCGGGTGATCATCTGGCGCGAGGCCGAGACCCACCCGGACGTCCGCGCCCACCTGAGGCGGTTCCGCGACTACCTCAGCGACATCACCGAGCGACTGCTGCAGGCCAGTTCGCCGTACCCCGTGCAGCCCGGGACGCTCCGGGCCTGCGCGACGGCGTGGGTGGCCGCGATGTTCTCCGTCGCGGGCAACGACCGCTTGCACGACCTCGACGACCTGCCGCGACAACACGGCGAGGAACTCGGCAACGTCGCACGGGTGGTGGCGGCCGGGATGGTTCAGCTGGGCTGAGATGTTCCCGCGGCCAGCAGCTGACCGGCGGGGAACGCCTCCGCGCTCGCGGGCAGCCGCCCGGGCCTGCCGCTGAGGAACACCTCCACGGTGCCCTCCCCCGCGCTCGGCCGGTTCAGCGCGTCGATGCGGCGCAGGGTCTGCGCCGCCACCGCCTCGGCGCTGTCGAACAACCGCACCCCGGCCGGCAGCTGCGCCGCGATCTCGTCGGCCATCAACGGGTAGTGGGTGCAGCCCAGCACCACCCCGCCGACGTCGCCGGGCGTCCGCTCTGCGGCGGACGCGATGGCGGCGATCGCAGCGTCCCGCTCCCCCCGGTCGATGGCCTCCGCGAGACCATGGCACGCGACCCCCACCACCGAACTGCCGTTCCCGAACTTCTCGATCAGATCGGCCTGATACCGGCTCGCCGTCGTCGCGGCGGTCGCCCAGACGGCGACGGACCCGAACGCCGCGGCGGCCGGTTTGATCGCCGGCACCGTCCCGACGACCGGAACCTGCGGTCCGACGAGCTCCCGGACGTGGTCGAGCGCGGTGACGCTCGCCGTGTTGCACGGCAGCACGATCACCTCGGCGCCGCGGTCGAGGCTGCGCTGCGCGGTCGCGAGAACACGATCGATCACCCACTGCTCCGGTTTGGGACCCCACGGGGCCCCGTCCGGATCCAGCGCGAGAATCAGATCCAGTTCGGGTCGCAACTTCCGCAACCACGCCGCCGTCGGCAGCATGCCGAGACCCGAGTCGATGAGCGCAACAATCACCCGGAGAATCTATCGCGCCCCCGTCCCGGCTCTTACGCCGACGCGGCCTCGAGGACCTCACCGATCGGAGTTCCCGCCGCGATCTTCGCCCGCATCTTCATGACACCACCCGCCATCCCGCCGCCGACGACACCGGCCAGGATGCCGTCCCGTTCGTAGTAGGCGAGGAACTTGCGGCCGTCGTCCTTGATCACGTGCACCTCGTCGGTGGCCGCCACCGTGCCCAGGGCCTGGATCTTGATGTCGTACTGGTCGCTCCAGAAGTACGGCACCTGAGCTGCGGTGTTCTCGTCGCCGGTGCCGGTCAACGCCGCGGCGAGGATCTTCGCCTGCTCCCCGGCGTTGCTCCAGTGCTCGACGCGCTTGCGGCCACCCACCTGCAGCTGCCACGCGGCCACGTCGCCGACCGCCCACACGTGCGGGACCGCCGTGCGTCCGACGCCGTCGCACACCACACCGTTGTCCAGTTCGACACCCGAGCCGTCGAGCCACGCGGTGACCGGCACCGAGCCGACTCCGATCGCCACGACGTCGACGTCGACCTCGCTTCCGTCGCCGAGGACGGCTCCGGTGACCCGGTCGGTGCCCACCAGCGACGTGAGCCCGACACCGGCCCGCAGATCGACCCCCTCGGCGGTGTGCAGCCGGGCGACGAGTCCGCCGATCTTCTCGCCGAGCACGGACGCGAGCGGCGTCGGCTGCGGCTCGACCAGCACCACGTCGAGCCCGCCGGCCCGCATGCTCGCCGCCAGCTCGCAGCCGATGAAGCCTGCCCCGACGATCAGTGCGCGCTTGCCCTCGGCAAGGTCCGCGCGCAACGCCAGGCTCTCGTCGATGGAACGGAGAACGTGGACACCCGCGAGGGCGGGTAGCCCCGGGATCCGCCGCGGCACGAGGCCGGTGGCGATCACGAGTTCGTCGTAGCCGAGTTCGCTGCCGTCAGCGAGTCTCAGGATGCGGGATCCGGTGTCCACCGAGGCGGCCTCGACCCCCAGCCGCAGTTCGATGTTCTTCTCGTCGAAGAACTCACGCGGCTTGAGCGTGGTGTCGCTCTTCTCCCCGCGCATCACTTCCTTCGACAGCGGTGGGCGGTCGTAGGGAAGGTGCGGTTCACCTCCGAGAAGAATCAGATCACCCTCGTATCCGGCCCGCCGAAGTTCCTCCGCGGTGCGCAGGCCCGACAAGCCCGCCCCGACGATCACAATTTTCTGCACGCCAACACATTAGGCGCTTTGCGCCCGTGAGGGTCAGAGGTCGGCGATGGCCTCCAGCGGGCGGGTGCGGGCGGCGCGGCTCGCCGGCCACAGTGCCGCGAACACACCGACCACACCGGATCCGAGGAGCATCGCGACCACCTGCCCCCATGGCACCGTCACCTGGCCGAGCCCCTGGTCCTTCAGGGTGCTCACGAAGCCCCAGCCGAACGCGATGCCGAGCAGCACGCCGACGGCCGCACCGAACACCGCGATCAGCATCGACTCCAGGTAGATCGTGCGGCGCATCTGGGACCTCTGCATCCCGACCGCGCGGAGCATGCCGATCTCCCGCCTGCGCTCGACCACCGAGAGCGCGAGCGTGTTGATGATGCCGAGGATCGCGATCACGACGGCGAGTGCGAGCAACCCGTAGAGGATCGCGAGGAGCGTGTCGATCTGCTGGCCCTGCGTTCCCTTGAACTGTTCGCGGTCCTGCACCTGCACCACGACGAACTGCTTGGTCGCGGATTCGAGGTCGGCGCGCAGCTGCGTCAGGTCCGCACCCGGCTTCGCGTCGATGAGCACCGCCAGATCGGGGATGGTCGCGGCGGGCATGACCTGCCGGTAGACGTCGTCCGAGACGAGCCAGTCGCCGACCAGCTGGTTGTCTTCGAAGACACCGGTGACCTCGGCGTCGACGACTTTCCCGTCGGCGCTCGTCATCGGGACGGTCGTGCCCAGCGTCCAGCCCTTCTGCGCCGCTGTCGTCTGGGACACGATGAGGTGGTTGCCCGTCAGGTCGGCGCCGCCCTCGACGAGCGTGTAGTCGAGGACGCCCTCGAGTGGGCCGTCCAGCGACGCGCCCTGTTGCCGCTCGTCGTCGACCGTCACGGACACCGGGTGCAGGGCGGCGGCGCTCTGGACGTCGTCGAGGTTCCGCACGGCTCTCGCCGCGCCGCTGGGCACACCGATCTGATTGGGTCCGGTGAGCACGTAGTCGGCGGACACCCCCGAGTCGACCAGCTGGTTGACGCTGGCCTTCGCGGATGCGCCGAACACCCCGATGACGGATACGAGCATCAGTCCGAGTGTCAGCGCGAACGCGGTGGCGGCGGTGCGGCGGGGATTGCGCACGGCGTTGGTGCGGGCCAGGCGCCCGACCGGGCCGAACGGCTTGGCCAGCACCGCTCCGAGCGCCCCGACGATCGGCCGGGACAACGCGGGGGCGGCGAACAGCACAGCCAGGATCAGACCGAGCGCGCCTGCGCCGACGACCGCCGCCGCACCGCCACCGGTACCCCGCGAACCGATCACGAGTCCCACGACTCCGAGGACACCGAGGACCGCACCGGCGATGGTGCGCACGTGCAGTGAGTCACCGGTGGACGCGAATTCCTCGCGCATCGCCGCGACGGGCGGCACCTTGGACGCGCGCCGGGCGGGTGCGTACGCGCTGACTGTCGTCACGAGCACCCCGACCACGAGGGCGATGAGAATCGTGCGCGGCCCCACCTGCAGGGGACCTTCGGGCAGACCGACGTCGAACGCGTTCAGCAGTGCCCGCAATCCGTAGGCCAGGCCGACGCCGGCGGCGATCCCGATCGCACTGCCGATCACGCCGACCACGAGGGCCTCGAAGACCACGGACCGGCCCACCTGCGTGCGGCTGGCACCGATCGCGCGGAGCAGCGCCAGTTCGCGCAACCGCTGGGCCACGATCATCGAGAACGTGTTGTAGATGATGAACGTGCCGACGAGCAGCGCGATCGCACCGAATGCGAGGAGGAAGTAGTTGATGAAGCTCAGCGCCTCCGTCACCTGCGCCTTGGTTTCCTCGCGGACCTCGTCGCCGGTCTGGACCTTTGCGTCGGGAAGGGCGGCGGCGATCTCGTCGCGCAGTTCGGTCTGGGACAGACCGGTCCCGGCGACGTCGATGTACTCGACGTGCTTGCCGTCGGTGAACAGTTCGCGGGCCTGCGAGTCGACGAACGTCGCGCCGATGAATCCACCGGTCTCGTTGCCGGTGTCGTAGATGCCGGAGACGGTGACGTCGACCATGCCGCGAGCGGGCACGAGGACCTTGGTGGTGTCGCCGACCGCGAGTTGCGCGCGTTCGGCGGCACTGGCGTTGACGGCGATCTGACCGGCCTGCGCGGGCGGGGTTCCGTGCACGTACTCGTCGGGCTCACCGAGCGCCTGACCCGGCGGCAGGTACGACTCCCCGATGCTCGGCGCACCGCCCGTCTGGACGGCGGCGCCGTCGGAATCGATGAGGACGATCTGCCCGCTGACGGCAGGTGCGACCGCGCGCACCCCGTCCAGCGCGGTGATGGTGTCGAGGTCGGCGAGGGGCACTCCACTGGAGTTGCGCTCCTCGCTCGACACCCGGACGTCGACCCCTTGCGCGGTGTTCTCGAAGATCGAATCGAACGTCCTCTGGAGGGTGTCGGTGAAGACGAAGGAACCGGCGACGAACGCGGTGCCGAGCACCACGGACAGCACCGTCAGTGCCAGCCGGACCTTGTGTGCCGCCAGGTTGCGCAGCGACACCTTGCGCATCGGCGCACCGGATGTGGACGCCATGCGGTCAGACCGCCGCGTCGGACGTGAGGGCGTGGGCAGGCTCGTCGAGTCGCTTCATCGTGTCGAGGACCGAATCGGCCGTCGGCTCACGCAGTTCGTCGACGATCTTGCCGTCGGCGAGGAACACCACCCGGTCGGCGTAGGCGGCCGCGCGGGGGTCGTGGGTGACGATGACGACGGTCTGGTGGAATTCGTCCACCGCGGCCCGCAGGATCGACAGCACCTCGCCCGAGGACTTCGAGTCGAGGTTGCCGGTGGGCTCGTCGCCGAAGATGATCTCCGGCTGCCCTGCCAGGGCCCGGGCACACGCGACCCGCTGCTGCTGACCTCCGGACAACTCCCCCGGGCGGTGCTCGAGACGATCCTGCAGCCCGAGTTTGGTGAGCACGTTCTCGAGCCACGCGGCGTCCGGCTTGCGGCCCGCGATGTCCAGCGGAAGGGTGATGTTCTCCAGCGCCGTCAGCGTCGGCACCAGGTTGAACGCCTGGAACACGAAGCCGATGCGGTCGCGTCGCAGTTGGGTCATCTGCTTGTCGGTCAGCGTCGTCAACTCGGTGTCGCCGATGAGGACGGAACCCGAACTGGCGGCGTCGAGGCCGGCCAGGCAGTGCATCAGCGTCGACTTGCCGGAACCGGACGGTCCCATGATCGCGGTGAACTCACCACGGGCGAACTCGGCGGATACCGCGCTGAGCGCGTGGACCTGGGTGTCGCCGGTGCCGTACGTCTTGGACAGCTCGACAGCACGGGCAGCGACAGCGGGGGCATGCGTGCTCATGATCGCCTTTCGTCATTCTCTCGTGGCGGTCCGGCCCCGTGGTGACGGGCCGGGACGGTGCACGCGCGGCGCACTCCTCCATCTTGTCGACACCCGCGGCGGCCCGCCATCAGGGACCACCCTGATCTTCGGTAAGTCGGGACGTGATCCCTGACACGGCGACCCGGCCGGAAACGCCCACAACGGATGTGCCGACCTGGGAGAATTTCGGTATCGCCGGTGCGAAGGAGAGCCCTCATGGCCATCGAACCCCCCACACCCCGGACGGGATCGCGTTTCCTCGACGCGTTCCTCCAATCACCGTTCGCCGGCCTGGCGCCGTGGATCGTGATGTCGCTGCTGTCCGGCCCCGGGCGGTTCGAGGAATCGGTCGCCACCGCTCTCGGGTTGTCGATCCTGTTCCTGTTCCTCAGCCACCGCCGCGGCGGAAGCCTCAAACCCATGGAAGTGTTCGACATCGTCTATTTCGGCTGCCTCGCCGTGATCGGACTGTTCGCCTCCGACAGCCTGATCACCTGGCTGGAGAAGTGGTCGGGCGAGATGTCGAGTCTGGCGCTCGTCGCGTTCGCGTTCGGCTCGCTGTTGCTGCGCAATCCGTTCACCCTGCCGTACGCGAAAGAGACTACACCCGAGGAGTATTGGACCTCGCCGCTGTTCCTGAAGGTGAATCAGCTCATCACCCTGGTGTGGGCGCTGTCCTTCACGGTGTCGGCGGCATCCGGACTGTACGGCGACCTCGTCCTCGACCAGCCGGACAATTTCTGGACGGGCTGGATCATTCCGATCGGGGCGTTGCTGTTCGCGCTGTCCTTCACCGAGTGGTATCCGGACGTGGCGAGCGCGCAGGCGCCGCGGGAACCCGGGGAACCGGAAGAGGTGGCGCCGCCGCTCGTCAAGCTGTTCGACTTCCTGCCGCCGTACGTGATCGGCGTGGGGATCGCGATGCTCGTCACCGACAACGACCCCGACTGGCTGGGCATCACCCTGATCGTGGTGGGCGCCCTCGGCAGCGCCGCGTTGCGACGCGCGGGCACGCAGAGCCGAAGCGGTTCGACCGCATGAGGCAAAACGTCACTGATCGGAGCACCGGCTACTAGCCTGATGTGACTGACGTCACAGACGAGAGGTGGGCGCATGTCGGACGCCGAGAACGAGATCATCTTCGACCGACTCGCGCACTGGGCGCAGGTTCGACCGGACGACGTCGCCGTGCAGTTCCAGGGCGCCGACTACACGTGGTCCGGGTGGCACGACCGGATCCTGCACGTCGCGGGAGCCTTGGCAGAAGGCGGAATCGGGGCAGGCGACACGGTCGCGTTCGTCGACAAGAACCACCTGTCCTGCCTCGAGGTCACCTACGCCGCCTCCCTCCTCGGCGCGGCGGCCGCAGTGCCCAACTGGCGACTGGCCGGCGAGGAACTCGACTACGTGATCAACGACTGCAAGGCGCGAATCCTGTTCGTGGGCAACGAGTTTCTCCAGCAAGTCATGGCCTTGCGGGACCGGCTGACCGGCATCGAGCAGATCATCACCGTCGGCGGGGAGCACGACGAGTTCGAGCCGTGGCTCGCCGAGGCGTCCGTCCTGTCGTCGAGGCCGGACGTGGCCGCGGAGGCCACCGCGCTGATCCTCTACAGCTCGGGAACCACGGGCAGGCCCAAGGGCGTTCAGCTGACGCACCGCAACCTGATCGCGCACAGCATTGCGGTGCTCGACATCCTGCCCGCACGGCACGACGACTGTCTGCTCGTCGCCATGCCGCTGTTCCACGTCGGTGGGAGTTGCTACGCGATCATGGGTGTGCACGCCGGCGCCCGCTGCCATTTCACGAGGGAGGCCGACGCGCCGTCGCTGTTCGGTGCGCTCGCGGCCGGTGCGAACATCGCGTTCCTCGTTCCGCCGGTGATCGCCGGGGTGCTCGCCGGGGGCGAGCAGGCCGTGGCCGCGTTCGGCGCGCTGCACCGCATCACGTACGGCGCCGCCCCGATGCCGCTGCCGTTGCTGCGCAGCGCGCTCGCCGCCTGGCCGGAGGCGGAGTTCGTCCAGGTGTACGGAATGACCGAATGCGCGGGTGTGGTCACCGCACTCCTGCCGGACGTGCATCGCGACGAGTCGCAGGAGGCGAGGATGGCGTCGGCGGGACAGCCCATTCCCGGTGTGGAGATGCGCATCGTGGACCCGGCCACCGCCGAGGACGTCGCCACCGGTGAGACCGGGGAGTTGTGGTGGCGATCGGACCAGCGCACGCCCGGCTATCTCGGCAAACCCGAGGCGACGGCGGAGGCGATCACCGCGGACGGGTGGTTGCGCAGCGGCGACATGGGCCGCGCGGACGCCGACGGTTTCGTGTTCATCGAGGATCGGCTGAAGGACATGATCATCACCGGCGGCGAGAACGTGTACTCCCCCGAGATCGAACGGGTCCTCGTCGAACACCCGGCGGTGGCGGAGGTCGCGGTGATCGGCGTTCCCGACGACCACTGGGGTGAGACGGTCAAGGCCGTCGTGGTGCCGGTGACCGGAAGCAGCATCGAACCGGACGAACTGATCCACTACACCCGTCAGCGCCTGGCGAAGTTCAAGTGCCCGACGACGGTCGACGTCGTCGACCTGCTGCCGCGCAACCCCACCGGCAAGATCCTGAAGCGGGAACTGCGCGCGCCGTACTGGAAGGACCGCACTCACAAGCTCGTGTGACCGCCGTCCATACTGGGACCGTGACCGTTCGATGCCCCTGCCTGCTCGGTGAACCGTATGACGAGTGCTGCGGGAGGTATCACCGCGGCGAGGCGAAGGCGCCCACGGCCGAGCGCCTGATGCGATCCCGGTTCAGCGCGTTCGCGGTGCTGGACGCCGATTATCTCCTCGCGACGTGGCATCCGAGCACGCGGCCCGCGGGCCTGGACCTCGATCCGGCGCAGCGCTGGACCCGCCTCGACATCCTGGGCACGACCGGCGGCGGTCTGCTCGACACCACCGGCACCGTCGAGTTCCGTGCGCACTTCGTGCTGGACGGCCACCGCGAATCGCTGCACGAGAACAGCCGATTCGTCCGTGAGGACGGCAACTGGCTGTACCTGGACGCGATCGCGACGCCACGCCCGGGGCTCCCGCGTCTGTGATCGGCCCCGGCCTACGATCGGATCATGATCAACCACCGGATCGGTCCCTTCGCCGCGTTCGCCGCCTGCACGCTGGCCCTGATGCTCACCGGATGCTCGGAGTCGAACTCCGCCAGCAGTGTGGCGGCGACGTCGCCTGCCTCCGCGGCCACCACCGGCAGCGCACTCGAATCCGAGTCGGCACCGATCCCGACCGACGCGTCGCCGAAGTCGTCCGCGGCGTCCGAGTCCGCGAAGCTCACCGTCACCGACGTCCGCGTCGGCGGGCACGAGGGATTCGACCGCGTGGTGTACGAACTCGGCGGCAAGGGCACCCCGGGCTGGCGGGTCGCATACGTGGACCAGGCCGTGCAGGACGGCAGCGGCAAGACGATCCCGGTGTCGGGCAACGGCATCCTGCAGGTGCAGATCGACGGCTCGGCGTACCCGTTCGACAGCGACGTGGAGGGCTACTCGGGCCCCAATCCGGTGCCCGGTGTTCCCGGCGGCACGGTGACCGAGGTCAACGGTGCGCTCGTGTTCGAAGGCGTCACCCAGTCGTTCATCGGCGTGAGCGCGCCCGGCCGTCCGTTCACGGTGTCCACCCTGTCCGATCCGACGCGGGTGGTCGTCGACGTCGCGAAGTGACGCTTCCCGCGCCCGCTGCTTGACCTCGAGTTAAGTTGAGGTTCTACGGTCATGTCATACCCCGGCTCTACCGTGGGGGGACAGCGACAGGAGGCCGCCGGCATGAGCATGGAAGTCACGGCGTGGAACGCGATGTACAACGCGATGCACGCCCAGGAAGATCGACGCCCCTTCTCCCGGACGACGTTGCGGCGGATCGCCCGTTTCGCCCGGCCGCACCGCCGCAACCTCGCGTGGTACCTGCTGCTCAGCGTCGTCACGGCCGCGCTGGCCGTGGCCACCCCGGTGCTGGCGGGCCGCGTCGTGAACGCCATCGTCGGCGGCGACGCGGTGTCCGTGATCGTGCGTCTCGCGGCGCTCATCGCGGTCATCGCCGTCCTCGAATCCGCACTCGCGCTGTGGACGCGGTGGTTGTCGGCGAGCATCGGCGAGGACCTGATCCTCGACCTGCGCACCGCCGTGTTCGACCACGTGCAGCGGATGCCGATCGCCTTCTTCACCCGCACCCGCACCGGCGCGCTGGTCAGCCGCCTCAACAACGACGTGATCGGTGCGCAGCGCGCATTCAGCGACACCTTGTCAGGTGTGGTGTCCAACCTGGTCACGCTGGGCATCACGCTGATCGTGATGATCGGGATCTCCTGGCAGATCACGCTGTGCGCACTGCTGCTGCTGCCGATCTTCGTCCTGCCCGCGCGCACGATGGGCGCGCGGCTCGCGCAACTCAATCGTGAGGCGGCCAACCACAATTCGGTGATGAGCACGCAGATGACGGAGCGGTTCTCGGCGCCGGGCGCCACGCTCGTCAAGCTGTTCGGCCGTCCGTCCGAGGAATCCGCCGAATTCGCGGTCCGCGCGCGGCGAGTCCGGAACATCGGCGTCCGCACGGCCATGCTGCAGTCGGTGTTCGTCACCGCGCTCACCCTCGTCTCGGCGCTCGCGCTGGCCCTCGTCTACGGACTGGGCGGGTTCTACGCACTGCGCGGACAACTCGACGCGGGAGCGGTGGTCGCGATGGCGATGCTGCTCACCCGCCTCTACTCGCCCCTTACCGCGCTGGCCAGCGCACGCATGGACGTGATGAGCGCGCTGGTGAGCTTCGAGCGCGTCTTCGAGGTCCTCGACCTGACGCCGCTGATCGCCGAGAAGCCCGACGCGGTCGCGGTGCCCGAGGGCCCCGTGTCGGTGGAGTTCGACTCGGTGGAGTTCGCGTATCCCTCGGCCGACAAGGTGTCGCTGGCGTCGCTCGAAGAGGTCGCGACCCTCGACACCCGCGGCGGCGTCGACGTGCTGCACCGACTGTCGTTCCGCGCCGAACCCGGGCAGATGGTCGCCCTGGTGGGATCGTCCGGGGCCGGCAAGTCCACCATCGCCCAACTGGTTCCCCGGCTCTACGACGCGGACGCGGGCTCGGTGAAACTCGGCGGGGTCGACGTGCGGGACCTGACCGCCGACTCGGTGCGGGCCACCGTCGGAATGGTGACCCAGGACGGGCATCTCTTCCACGACACCGTTCGAGCCAACCTCTTGCTCGCCCGCCCCGGCGCCACGCCGGCCGAACTCGCGGAGGTCCTGGAACGCGCTCGGCTCACCGACCTCGTCGCCGCCCTTCCCGACGGCCTCGACACGGTGGTCGGCGAACGCGGCTACCGACTGTCCGGCGGCGAACGCCAGCGGCTGACCATCGCTCGCCTGCTGCTCGCGCATCCGCGGGTGGTCATCCTCGACGAGGCGACGGCGCACCTCGACTCCACGTCCGAGGCCGCCGTCCAGGAGGCGCTGGGCGAGGCCCTCGCCGGCCGCACCGCCGTGGTGATCGCGCACCGGTTGTCGACCGTGCGCGCGGCGGATCTGATCCTCGTGGTCGAGGCCGGGCGCATCGTCGAACGCGGCACCCACTCCGAACTGCTCGCCGCGGGCGGCCGGTACGAAGAGCTGTACCGCACCCAGTTCGATACGGGCACGGTCTCGTCCCCGGCCCTCACCGAGGTGCTGCGGTGAGTCTGCGAATGGCGGAGAGGGGCAAGCCGATCCACTGCGGGCGGTTCCTCGCCTCGTACACCGTCTCGTACACCGCCTTGTCGAGTTCGTAGGCCCGGAGCAACGCCGCCGCCTCTCGCGGATCGGTGCCCGACACCGAGGCATAGCCCTCGCAGAAGGCGTCGGCGTTGCGCTGGGCCCATTCCCTCGCGCGGAAGTCCCGTTGCGACGCCGCTCCCATCGCCCCCATCGGCACCGAATCGGCCAGCAGGTGGTGGGCAGCGTAGTCGAAGGACCGCAGCATTCCCGCGACGTCCCGCAACGGACTGTCCCGTTCCCGGCGCTCGTCGAGCGTCTTGGCTGGCTCGCCTTCGAAGTCGATGAGCAGCCACCGCTCCGGTGTCCGCAGCACCTGACCGAGGTGCAGGTCCCCGTGAATCCGCTGGACGGCGGTGGCGCCCAGCGCTTCCGCCTCGGCGAACTTGTCCCGCACCGCGGCGGCCACCTCCCCCAGTTCGGGAACGATTGCGGTGGCGGCGTCCAGCCTGCGGTTCATCGCCTCCACCGTCGTCGACGCCACCTGCCGCTCCTCCGCACCCAGCGCACGCGCCAGCGTCGAGTGCACCTCGGCGACGGCAGCGCCCATGCGATGGGACTCACCGGCGAAGTCCGTCCCCAACTCCGCGGCGTGGAGATCCGCCTCGATGAGGAGGTCGCGGACGCTGCCCAGCGCCATGCTCCACCCGTCCGCCGAATTGGCCTCGAAGTCCTGCACCATCGCAAGCGTGGTGAGAATCCCGGCGACATCCGTCTCCATCCACGCCCGCAGCGTGGCCACGTATTCACTGCCCGCGCCGGCGAGCGCCAGATGGAGTTCCACGTCGGGATTCACCCCGGGTGTGACCAGGCGGAAGATCTTCATGAGCAACTTCTCCCCCAGCACCACCGACGTGTTCGACTGCTCCGCGCCGAGGGTTCGCCCACGCAGCCCCGGTTCGATCACCGTGCCCGGCACGGTCTTCAACTGCACCGGTCCGGAACCCTGCGCCTCGGCCAGCAGGTCCGCGTACAGGGTGATGACCTCGGCGTCGTGCAGTCCGTCGTACGCGATCATGCCGTTGCCGTCGCCGTCCGGCAACGCCCACGGTTCGAGGTCCTCGGGCAGATGACTGCGGAACCCCAGCGGCACCTGGTACACCTGCGCCGGGCCCGCCTCGAATTCCACCGACACCAGCAGGTGCTCGGCGGAGAACCCGAAGACCGACGTCAGCTCGTGGCGGAGCAGGATCCGTACCGCCGAGATGGTGTTGCCCTTCGCGGCGAACCACCTCCGGTCCGGCAACCATCGGACGAGTTGCCGTTCGAGGGTCTCGTCGGGAATGCGTCCGCTGGTGGGTTCGTTCACTGCTGCACCGCCTGTTCCGCTTCGCTGCTGACCGGGTGTCCGCTCACCGCGCCGTCGGATTTGGGATCCGGTTGCAGCGCGAACCAGAAGAAGCCGTGACCGGGCAGCGTGATCATGTACCCGTCGTCCCCGATCGTGGGAAAGGGAACGGAGCCGGTGAGCTCCACGGGGATTCGGCCGGTGAACTGGGTGAGGTCCAGGATCACCGCCTGCGGGAACCGGGACAGGTTGTTGACGCACAGGATGACGTCGCTGTACGCGCGGTCCTCGCTCGGCGGGGTCTCCCGCACATACGACAACACGGCCGGGTTCGCACTGCCGAGTTCTGTGAACGAGGCCGTTCCGAACGCCGGGTGCTGCTTGCGAACCTGGATCAGCCGGCGGGTCCAGTGCAGCAACGAGTTGGTCGAGTTCATCTGCGACTCGACGTTCACCGACTGATAGCCGTACGTGGGGTCCATGATGACCGGCAGATACATTCGCGCCGGGTCGGCGCGGGAGAATCCGGCGTTGCGGTCGGGCGTCCACTGCATCGGCGTCCGCACCGAGTCCCGGTCGCCGAGCCAGATGTTGTCGCCCATGCCGATCTCGTCACCGTAGTAGAGGACGGGCGAACCCGGCAGGCTCAGCAGCAGCGCGGTGAACAGCTCGAGCTGGTTGCGGTCGTTCTCGAGCAGCGGCGCGAGGCGCCGCCGGATGCCGATGTTCGCCTTCATCCGCGGGTCCTGCGCGTACTCGGAATACATGTAGTCACGCTCCTCGTCCGACACCATTTCGAGCGTCAACTCGTCGTGGTTCCGGAGGAAGATTCCCCATTGGCACGAACTCGGAATCGGCGGGGTCTGCGCGAGGATCTCGGAGATCGGAAAACGGTTCTGCCGCCGCACCGCCATGAAGATGCGCGGCATCAGCGGGAAGTGGAACGCCATGTGGCACTCGTCGCCGACATTGGGCTCCCCGAAGTACTCCACGACGTCCGATGGCCACTGGTTGGCTTCGGCGAGCAGCGCCCGCCCCGGGTACTCGGCGTCCATGACGGCTCTGCACTTCTTGAGGAACGCGTGGGTCTCGGGCAGGTTCTCGCAGTTGGTGCCCTCCCGCTCGAACAGGTAGGGCACCGCGTCCAGCCGGAAGCCGTCGATTCCGAGGTCCAGCCAGAACCGCAGCACGTCGATCATCGCGTCCTGGACGTCGGGATTGTCGTAGTTCAGGTCCGGCTGGTGGGAGAAGAAGCGGTGCCAGTAGTACTGCTTGCGCACCGGATCCCACGTCCAGTTGGAGGTCTCCGTGTCGACGAAGATGATCCGCGCGTCCGGATACCCTGCGTCGCGGTCGGACCAGACGTAGAAGTCGCCGTACGGGCCGTCGGGGTCGTTGCGCGACTCCTGGAACCAGGCGTGGGTGTCGGACGTGTGGTTCATGACCAGGTCCGTGATGACCCTGATCCCGCGGCGGTGCGCCTGATCGAAGAGCTGGACGAAATCCTCGACCGTCCCGAATTCCGGGAGCACGGCACGGAAGTCGCGGATGTCGTATCCGCCGTCGCGTAGCGGTGAGTCGTAGAACGGTGGCAGCCACAGACAGTCGACGCCGAGCCAGGACAGGTAGTCGAGTTTGGACGTCAGCCCCCGGAGATCGCCCGTTCCGTCTCCCGAGGAATCGAAGAACGCGCGGACCAGAACCTCGTAGAACACCGCGGTCTTGAACCACTCGTTGTCGACTTGCAGTTCTCTGGCGTGGAAGAAGTCCTCGGAACGGGCCTCGATGATGTGGCCTTCGAGGTCGTGTTCCGGTGGGGCCGCGCCCTCTCGGGGCGGGTCGGCGAAGGCCGACGACGAATCTTCCAGGGGCATAAGCACCTCGGTTCGCGACTCGATCACAGGAACAGGGATGTTCCCCGGACACGTGCCTCGATCGTAGGTCGGTCCTGCCAGGACCGCTGGGAACGCGCGCAGACTTCCAATCGAGGACAGTAGGTGTCCGCTATCCGCGCAACACTGAATGCATGAACGAGACACCCAGCACCCCAGCCCCCATTTCCGACGAGCGCGGACTCCTTCTCCTCATGCTGGACAACCAGCGCACCGCGTTCCGCAATGCGGTGTCCGGCCTGACGGAGGAGCAGGTCCGCAGCGTGCCCAGCGCGAGCGAGATGAGCCTGGCGTCCGTCCTCAAACACGTGATCGACGGCGAGGAGGCGATGACCGCCCGCATCACCGGCACCCCGCGCGGTGCCGGCGACGATCCGGTGGCTGCGTGGATGGCGGCATGGAACGTCGCCGAGGACGAGACCGTCGACGTCCTTCTCGCCCGCTTCGACGCCGCGCAGCGCGCCACCGAGGCCGCGGTCGCCGCCGAAACCGACCTGGACCGCGACGTCGACCTGCCCGCCGACGTGGCGCAGTGGATGACGTCGGGAGTCGTGTTCACAGTGCGTTACATGTTGCTGCACCAGATCGAGGAACTCGCCCGGCACGCCGGTCACGCCGACGTCATTCGGCAGTCTCTCGACGGCGCGCGGGCCGATACGCTGGCCGGCGGCGGCAGCTGGTCCTGACTGTTTCCCCGCTCTCGGGTAAATTCTCCGCTCGGGCGGCGCTGCAGAGCTGCCCGAACGAGACAATGAGGAGTTCAGGTGGACGGTATGAGCGTGATGCGACGCACGATCGCGACGGCAACGGTCGGTATCGCGGCTTTCGGCCTCGCGGGCACGGCAGCGGCGGACCCGGCCACCCCCGACGTCCCCGGACTCGCCGAACTCCGCACCCAGGCCGACAAGCCCGAGGAGAAGGCCGCGGTCGAGGCGCTGGCCACGTCGACCGTGCTGCGTGACGTCGCGGGTGAGAACACACCGTTCTTCTACACCGCACCGACCGTGGGATGCGGCACCCTCGCACCGGTCACGCTGACGCTGGCGTCGGGCACCACCGGGCCCACCGCCGAGGTGAAGGCGCACGAGATCAGCTTCCAGGCCCTCTCCGCCTATCCCGGTGTCGTGAAGTCGTCGGGACTGAACGTCGCCTGGATCAACACGAGCACCGGCGGCAGCGGCATCCTGCCCCTCGACGGGCTCACGGAAGACGGCTACCCCGCGCTGAACAAGGTGGTGGCAACGGGCGCGGGCACCGTCGTGGCATCGATCTTCGGCACCGTCGACTACACCAGCGCGACCTGCTACGTGCTGCCGACCGTCGGTTCGTTCTTCGTTCCCGAGGAGGGCCCGCTGCCTGCCGAGGCTGCGCAGCCCGCCCCGGCTCCCGCTCCCCCGGCGTAACCGCCGGGGACCCCGGTCAGGGCCGCGCGAGGACTACTCGCGCGGCCTTTTCCTGTCGTCCCGGTCGCGCTGGAACTTTCCGCCGGCTCGGTCGTCGCGGCCACCACGGCCCGGACGACCCGACGGCGGCCCCGAGTCGGGCTGCAGCTGGATCAGCACACCGGAGATCCGGGTGCGGCGCAAAGCCTCGAGGGTTTCGCTGGACAGGTCGGCGGGCAATTCCACCAGGCTGTGGTCCGGGCGGATGCTGATGTGCCCGAAGTCGCTGCGCCGTAGCCCGCCCTCGTTCGCGATGGCACCGACGATCGCCCCCGGCACCACCCGGTGCCGCTTGCCGACCGCGATGCGGTACGTCGCGAGCTCCTGGCCTTCCGGTCCGCGCGAGCGGGTCGGAGGGCCGTCGTCGAATCGGCGCGGCGGGCGGGGTTCACGGGGTTCACGTTCACGGCGGGGCGCGGGCGGCGGTTCGGGCGCCATGAGGAACGCCTCACCGTCACGCGACTGCACCGCGAGCGCGGCAGCGATATCGGCGAGCGGAACGTCGTGCTCCTGCTCGTAGTCCTCGATCATCTTGCGGAACAACGCCAGGTTGTCGGAGGTCAGGCTCTCGGTGATCGAGTCGCCGAACTTGGACACACGCTGCGCGTTGACGTCGTCGACGCTGGGCAGCTGCATCTCGGCGAGCGGCTGACGGGTCGCCTTCTCGATGGCCTTGAGCAGGTGCCGTTCGCGCGGCGCCACGAACAGCAGCGCCTCGCCCGCGCGCCCGGCGCGACCGGTGCGGCCGATCCGGTGGACGTACGACTCCGTGTCATGCGGGATGTCGTAGTTGACGACGTGGGAGATGCGGTCGACGTCGAGGCCACGCGCGGCCACGTCGGTGGCCACGAGGATGTCGAGGGCGCCGCTCTTGAGCTGGCCGATGGTCCGCTCACGCTGGGCCTGCACGATGTCACCGTTGATGGCCGCGGCGGAGAAGCCGCGCGAACGCAGTCGTTCCGCGAGGTCCTCGGTGGCCTGCTTGGTGCGCACGAAGATGATCATGGCCTCGAAGTCCTCGACCTCGAGGACACGCGTCAGGGCGTCGAGTTTGCGCTGGTGCGCCACCTGGACGTACCGCTGCGAGATGTTGGACGCCGTCGACGTCTTCGACTTCACCGTGATCTCGACCGGATCGTGCAGGTACTGCTTCGAGATCTTGCGGATGGCGCCCGGCATGGTGGCCGAGAACAGCGCGACCTGCTTGTATTCGGGGGTGTCGGAGAGGATGCGCTCGACGTCCTCCTGGAACCCCATCTTCAGCATCTCGTCGGCCTCGTCCAGGACGAGGTAGGAGAGCTTGGACAGGTCGAGGGTGCCCTTCTCCAGGTGGTCGATCACCCGGCCGGGCGTGCCCACCACGACGTGCGCCCCGCGCCGGAGCCCCGACAGCTGGACGCCGTAGCTCTGGCCGCCGTAGATCGGCAGGACGTGCAGGCCCGGGATGTGGGCGGAGTACTTGCCGAACGCCTCCGCGACCTGCAGGGCCAGTTCGCGGGTCGGCGCGAGGACCAACGCCTGCGGCGACTTCTGCGTCAGGTCGATCTTCGAGAGGATCGGTACCGCGAACGCAGCGGTCTTGCCGGTGCCGGTCTGCGCGAGGCCGACGACGTCGTTGCCTGCGAGGAGCGGCGGAATGGTGGCGGCCTGGATCGGCGAGGGCGACTCGTAGCCCACATCGGACAGTGCCTTCAAGACCCGATCGTCGATGTCGAGGTCGGCAAAAGTGGGGGGTTCGGGGTCACGCTCGATATCACTCATTGACCAGCAGTTTAGTGCACGAGTCCACACTGCAACGCCACGCCGCGGAAATCGGCGGCGACCGGGACGGGAGACACCCGCCGCGCGGTCGTCGCCTAGCGTGGACGGCATGGTCGATGTCGCTGTCATTCAGTTCGCTCCCGGTCAGGACAAGCAGGAGAACCTGCGTACGGTCCGGACGCTCGCCGCCGAGGCCGCGGGCCGCGGCGCGAAGGTGGTGGTGGCGCCGGAGTACGCGATGTTCACGGCGCCCAGAACGGACGAGCGGATCGTCGAATCGGCAGAGGCCCTGGACGGCGAGTTCGTCGGCGGGCTGGCCTCGACCGCAAAGGAACTCGACGTCCATCTGGTGGCGGGAGTCAACGAGGCGCTGCCCGGGGACGACCGCATCTCCAACACCCTCGTCGCGCTCGGGCCCGGCGGCGACATCGTCGCCACGTACCGCAAACTCCACCTGTACGACGCATTCGGCTACAAGGAATCCGACGTCATCCGCGCCGGGGAGATCGGCGCCCCGGAGACGTTCGCCGTCGACGGCCTCACGTTCGGAATGCAGACCTGCTACGACCTCCGGTTCCCCGAGGTCACCCGGCGGATCGTCGACGCGGGCGCCGACGTGCTGCTGCTGCCGGCGCAGTGGGTGCCCGGGCCGCTCAAGGAGGATCACTGGTCGACCCTGATCCGGGCGCGCGCGATCGAGAACACCGTGTACGTGGCGGCCGCCGATCAGAGCGCGCGCACCGGGGCCGGGAACAGCATGATCGTCGACCCGATGGGTGTGACCCTCGTTTCGCTCGGTGAGCGGGTGGGAACCGCGGTCGCGGCGGTCGATGCGGAGCGGATCACCGAGGTGCGGGAGAAGAATCCCGCCCTCGCCCTGCGCCGATTCACCGTCAGCGAGATCTGAGCGCCCCGATCGGGAGTAGCGTCGGAGACGAGCCGTTCTCCACGATCACGGAGCGTTCGATGTTGTACACCAGTCGCGCCGACGCCGGTCGCCGACTGGCCGCCGCACTGGACCACTTGCGCGGAACCGACCTGGTGGTGCTCGGACTGCCGCGCGGCGGCGTCCCCGTCGCATTCGAGATCGCCGCGGCCCTGTCGGCACCCCTCGACGTCGTGCTCGTCCGCAAACTGGGCGTCCCGTGGCAGCCGGAACTCGCGATGGGCGCGATCGGCGAGGGCGAGTCCCGGGTGATCAACGACGACGTTCTCCGCATCGCCCGGGTCAGCAAGACGTCGCTCGCCATGGTGGAGGCGAAGGAGCGCCACGAACTCGAGCGGCGGGCACGGGTGCTGCGCGGCGGCAGGCCGCGGGCGTCGCTGAGGGGCCGCATCGCCGTTCTCGTCGACGACGGCATGGCCACGGGCGCGACCGCAGCGGTGGCCTGCCAGTCGGTGAAGAAGCTGGGCGCGGCGCGGGTGATCGTCGCGGTTCCGGTGGCGGCGCCCGAGGCGGTCGGTCGCTTGCGTGTCACCGCCGACGAAGTGGTCTGCCCCTACACCCCAGCCGATCTCGGCGGCGTCGGCAACGCGTACGCCGATTTCCATCAACTCTCGGACAGCGAGGTCACAGACCTTTTGACGCCCCGCTGACGGTCGTTCTCGAGGAATCTTCAGCTCCAGTGCAACGTTCCCGGAGGCCCTGTCGATACACCGGACAGAGCACAGAACAGACTGCCTTTGGAGGATCTCGTGACCGTCTCTGCCGATACCGTCGAAACCGTCGTTTCCGCGTGCCGCGACCGATTGGGCGACCCGTCCGGCTGGGTCACCTCCGATGCCTACCGGCACAGCCTCGCGCTCTGCATCATCGAATCGGTGCAGTCGAGCGCCGGGCACAGCGAGGTCGCCGTGGTCGACCGCTACCTGGCGTACCGGCGGGCACACCCCGATCAGCCCCTCACCGACGGCGCCCGCGACCTGCTCCGCACGTTCGAGGAGGCGGGCAGCTCGGATCAGTGGGCGGGCAAGGTCGGCTCGTACAAGCGGCGGTACACCGCCACCGGCGTGCCGATCGAGGCGCGCCACATCCAGCTGGCGGCGGAGCGACTCCACCAGCTGCGCATCAACAGCATCGACGACCTCCTCGAGGCCGCCCGGGACGAAGCCGCCCTGGAGCAGATACACGATGCGTGGATCGAGGTGTGCGGGGAGAGCAGCGACGTCACGTGGGCGCACTTCCTGATGCTCGCCGGCATCCCCGGGGTGCGGCCGAACCGGGTGGCGGACGTCTTCATCAGCGGCGCGCTCGGCATCTCGGAAGCCACCGACGACGGCCTGGCCGAGGAGATTCTCGAGGCGACCGCGACGGAACTCGGCGTCGATCCGGACCAGTTGAACTACGCGATCCGGCGCTGGCTGTCCGCCAACTCGCGCCGCCTGGAAGAGGCCGCCTGAGTTATCAGTTTACGCCGAGTTACACTAATCTCCGCTGGTCAGAACGGAAATACACATAACGGACATCGGTCCTGGTGCGAAACTAGGACAAATGTGATCGAATGCACATCCGTCATGTCGTTTCAGTGGAGGGGTCATAGTGCGTGAATTCTCGGTACCGCAGTCGTTCTCAATTCCGGAGGACGCCTCCATGGCGGACACGGTCTTCCGTCATGCCGAGGAAGACCCGAAGTTCGTTCCGTTCAAGCGCCCGGGCAACGGTGGGTGGGTAGACGTCACCGCAGCCGAGTTCGCGCAGCAGGTCTCCGCCGTCGCGAAGGGCCTCATCGCTTCGGGCGTCGAACTCGGTGACCGCGTCGCGATCCTCTCCGCGACCCGGTACGAGTGGGTCGTCATCGACTACGCGATCTGGACGGCGGGCGGGTGCACCGTCGCCATCTACGAAACGTCCGCACCCGATCAGGCCAAGTGGATCCTCGAGGACTCCGGCACGTCGCTGCTGGTCGTCGAGAACGCGAAGCAGGCCGACGCGCTGAAGGTCGTCACCGACGGCGCCCCCGACCTGCGCGAGGTCCTGCAGATCGAGGGCGCGGGCGCGATCGAGGAACTGTCGAAGCGCGGCGAGAGCGTCACCGACGAGCAGCTGCACGAGCGTCGCCACCAGGTGCGCGCGTCGTCCCCCGCGACCCTGATCTACACGTCGGGCACCACGGGCCGCCCCAAGGGCGTGCAGTTGACGCACTCCAACTTCTACGCGGAGTCCGCGGCCGTGAAGCTGGCGCTCAGCGACGCGATGTACGCGGGCAGGCGCACCCTGATGTTCCTGCCCCTCGCGCACGTCTTCGCCCGCGCCATCTCGTTCGGGGCGTTCGACGCCAAGGTCACGGTCGCGCACACCGCCGACCTCACGACGCTGCTCGACCAGTTCGCCGCGTTCAAGCCGCACTTCATCCTGTCGGTGCCGCGCGTGTTCGAAAAGGTCTACAACTCCGCCAAGCAGAAGGCGTACGACGGCGGCAAGGGCAGTATCTTCGAGAAGGCGTCGGCCACGGCGATCGCGTACAGCGAGGCGCAGGACACCGGCGGCGCCGGGCTGGGCCTCAAGCTCAAGCACGCCCTGTTCGACAAGCTCGTCTACTCGAAGCTGCGCACCGCGCTCGGCGGCGAGTGCGACCGCGCCGTCTCCGGCGGCGCCGCGCTCGGTGCACGCCTCGGTCACTTCTTCCGCGGCATCGGCGTCCCGGTGTACGAGGGCTACGGTCTCACCGAGACCAGCGCCGCCATCTCGGTGAACACCACCCGCGCACAGAAGGTCGGCACCGTCGGCAAGCCGATCGACGGCCACGCCGCCAAGATCGGCGAGGACGGCGAACTGCTCCTGAAGGGTCCCGTCGTGTTCGGCGGGTACTGGCACAACGATCAGGCCACGGCGGATTCGATCCGGGACGGCTGGTTCCACACCGGCGACCTCGGCTCGATCGACGAAGAGGGCTACATCTCGATCACCGGCCGCAAGAAGGAAATCATCGTCACCGCGGGCGGCAAGAACGTCGCGCCCGCGGTCCTCGAGGACGCCCTCCGCGCGCACCCGCTGATCAGCCAGTGCCTCGTGGTCGGCGACGGCAAGCCGTTCATCGGCGCGCTCATCACCCTCGACTCCGAGACCCTCCCGGGCTGGAAGGAACGCCACGGGCTGGCCGCCGACACCCCGGTGTCCGAACTGGTGAAGAACCCCGACCTGGTCGCCGAGATCGACGAGGCCGTCGCCGAGGGCAACAAGAAGGTGTCCAACCCGGAGCGGATCAAGAAGTACCGCATCCTCGAGGTCGACTTCACGCAGGAGACCGGTGAGCTCACGCCCACGCTGAAGCTCAAGCGCAACGTCATCCACAAGGAGCACGGCGCGGCCATCGAGGCCATCTACGCGTAAGCGGCTCCGCCGCCCGTGAGTGGTTACGGAGTCCCTGCACTCCTCAGCCGCTCACGGGCGCGCAGCGCCCAGCACGAAATCGCGGACCACCGCGGTGACGGCGGCGTGGACCTTCTCGTGCAGCAGGTCGTGTCCGGCGTCGTCGAACTCCCGTAGTTCGAGGCCCGCGATGCCCGCCGCCCAGTCCCGGACGGGATCGATCGGGGCCATGCGGTCGTCCACGCCGTGCACCGCGAGCAACGGGATTTCCAGCGAACCCAGCGCGTCCGCCGTCTGCTGCACGGCGGCGGTCTTCGGGGTCCCGCAGAGAATCGCGCGCCGGAATCCGGAGTCGCCGCGCAGGAGAAGTTCCATCGAGACGGCGGCCCCGAGGGAGTGCCCCATCAGCACGCGCGGGACGTCCGGCGCGTGCTGCTCCGCGAGGCGGGTGACGAGCGCGGCGTCCTCCGCCAGCTGCGCGACGGTGCCGGGGTGGTCGCCCTCGGACAGGCCGTGACCTGCCTGGTCGATTCCCCACACCCCGATTCCCGCCGGCGTCAGCCCGCGCGCGAACCGGTGGTAATGCCCCGTGTGCTGCCCCATCCCGTGCAGAAACACCAGCTGGACGACGGGTCCTCCCACCGCGCTCCAGTGCCGGTAGTGGACTCGTCCGGAGTGGCCGTCGAAGAAGGGCATGGCTGCCATTCTGGACGTGTCGCACCCCGATGGCACAATCGGCCGGGTGAACTCACCGGCAGAACTGGGGACGTAGCTGTGTTCCTCCTCGACGACACCATCGTCTACAGCGCCAGCGACCTCGCCGCGGCCGCCACCTGCGAGTTCGCGTTGCTGCGTCGATTGGATGCCACGCTCGGGCTCGGCGGCGCCGGCACCACCTCCACGTCCGTCGACGACGATCCGATGCTGCGACGGACGTCGAGCCTGGGCGACGCCCACGAACATCGCCGGCTCGAGCAGTTCCGCACCGAGTACGGCGACGGGGTGGTCACGATGGACCGGCCCGAGTACACCACCGTGGGCCTGTTCGACGCGAACCTGGCCACCGTGGAGGCGATCCGCGGCGGCGCCGACGTCGTGTACCAGGGCACGTTCTTCGACGGCCGCTTCCTGGGTTTCTGCGACTTCCTCGTCCGCGACGGCGACACGTACGCCGTCTACGACACCAAGCTGTCGCGGCACGCGAAGGTGCCGGCTCTCCTCCAGCTCGCCGCCTACGCGGAAGCCCTCGCCGGCAACGGCATTCCGACGTCCCCGGACGTCCACCTGCTGCTCGGCGACGACAGCGACTCCGCGCACCCGCTCGGCGACATCGTCCCGGTGTACTCCGCGCGACGCTCCTCGCTCGAACGGATTCTCGACGAGCACCGCGACGAGCAGTCGGTCGCGGAGTGGGGCGACCCCCGGTACACGGCGTGCGGCCGCTGCGACACGTGCACTCCGGAGGTCGAGCAGCACCGCGATCTCCTGCTGGTGGCCGGAATGCGCTCGACGCAGCGGAGCAGGCTGATCGCGGCCGGGATCGGCACTCTCGACGCGCTCGCCGCGCATGCGGGCAGTGTCGACGGGCTGCCCGAGCGCACCCTCGAATCGTTGCGCGCCCAGGCTGCCCTGCAGCTGCGGCAGGAGTCCTCGGGCACCCCCGAGTTCCAGCTGTACGCCCCGCAGGCCCTGGGTGGGCTGCCGGAACCGGACGACGGCGACATCTTCTTCGACTTCGAGGGAGACCCGCTGTGGGCCGAGAACGGTTCCACCGACTGGGGTCTCGAATACCTCTTCGGCGTGGTCGAGGGTCCCGCCGGCGCCGCCGTGTTCCGGCCGTTCTGGGCGCACGACCGCGCGGAGGAGCGGCAGGCGCTCGTCGACTTCCTCGACTACGTGACGGCGCGTCGTCAGCGGTACCCGAACATGCACGTCTACCACTACGCCGCGTACGAGAAGTCCGCGCTGCTGCGGCTGGCGGGGCGGCACGGCGTCGGCGAGGAGACCGTCGACACCCTGCTGCGCGACAACGTCCTCGTCGACCTGTACCCGGTGGTGCGCGGGTGCCTGCGGATCGGCGAACGGTCCTACAGCATCAAGAAACTCGAACCGCTGTACATGCCGGAGCAGCCGCGCGACGGCGACGTCACCAATGCCGCCGCGTCGGTGGTCGCGTACGCCGACTACTGCGATCACCGGGACAACGGCCGCGACGAGGAGGCCGGTGCACTGCTGCAGGGCATCGCCGACTACAACCAGTACGACTGCGATTCCACGTTGCGGCTGCGCGACTGGCTGATCGGGCAGGCGCGGACGCACGGCGTGGGCCTCCGGCCGCCGGGCGACGGGCCCACCCCGGTGACCGAGGAATACACGTCCGCAGAGGCGGCGTTGCGCGAATTCGCCGGGCACGGTCCGAGCGAGCACCGGGGCCACGACCAGCAGGCCGCCGCCCTCATGGCGGCGGCGGTCGGCTATCACCGGCGTGAGCGGAAACCGTTCTGGTGGGCGCACTTCGATCGGCTGGTCGTGCCGCACGACGAACTGTCGGACATCCGGGACGTCCTGGTGGTGTCGTCCGCGGTCGTCGAGGAGAACTGGCACAAGAGCAGCCCCCGGCAACGCAAGCTGCGCCGGCGTCTCGAGCTCACCGGCCGGTTCGGCACCGGGAGCACGGTGGGTACCAAGACCACGATGTACGCGCTGTACGACACTCCCGCACCGGAGGCGGTCGCCGGCGACAACCCGCAGCAGCGGGGTACGTGCACCGTAAACGTGCTCGAGGTCGGGAAGGACGGCCGCCGCCGCGACGTGGTGATCGTCGAGGAACTCCTGAACGGCGAGGAGTACGGACAACTTCCGACGGCGATCACCCCCGGGCCACCGATCACGACCGCCCGCATCGAATCGGCGATCGCGGTGGCCGCGGACGGCATGTGCTCACCGCTGCCGGAGCTTCCGCTGTGCGCGTCCGTGGACATCCTGCGGCGGTCCGATCCGCGCACCCGGAGCGGGAATCCGCTCCCGCCCGTCGACGGCACGGACTACGCGGGCGCGATCACCGCGGCCCTGCTCGACCTCGAGAACTCGTACGTCGCCGTGCAGGGTCCGCCCGGCACCGGCAAGACGTACACCGGGGCCCGGGTGATCAAGGCACTCGTCGAGCAGCACCACTGGCGGATCGGTGTGGTCGCGCAATCGCATTCGGTGATCGAGAACATGCTCGGCGGCGTCGTGAAGGCCGGGCTCCCCGCCGAACTCGTCGCGAAGAAGGACGGGCGGCATCGCGCCGCGACATGGACCGACATCAGTTCCAACGACTACCCCGGCTTCATCGACCAGGCGGAGGGGACGGGCTGCGTGATCGGCGGAACCGCCTGGGATTTCGCCAACACCGACCGCGTTCTGCCCGGCAGCCTCGACCTGCTGGTCATCGACGAGGCCGGGCAGTTCGCTCTCGCCAACACCATCGCGGTGGGCGGCGCGGCCCGCAATCTCCTGCTGCTCGGCGATCCCCAGCAGCTCCCCCAGGTCAGCCAGGGCACCCATCCGGAACCGGTGGACGCGTCGGCTCTGGGGTGGCTCGCCGAGGGTCACGGGGCGCTGCCCGCGAGCCGGGGCTACTTCCTCGAACGCACGTGGCGGATGCACCCGCAGCTGTGTGCTCCCGTCTCGACGTTGTCGTACGACGGCAAGCTGCGTTCGCAGGAATCGGCCAGTGCCGCAAGACGACTCGACGGCATGGACGCCGGGGTGCACACCGTCTTCGTCGACCACCAGGGCAACGCTACCCAATCCCCCGAGGAATCGCGGGAAGTGGTCAACCGGATCACGAAGCTGCTCGGATCCGGCTGGACCGACCCCAGCGAATTCGAGGGCACCCGCCCACTCGACGAGTCCGACATCCTGGTGGTGGCGCCGTACAACGCGCAGGTCGGGTTGATCGAACGCGATCTGGCCGCCGTCGGCCTCGACAGGGTCGAGGTGGGCACGGTCGACAAGTTCCAGGGGCGGGAGGCGGCCGTCGCCATCGTGTCGATGACCGCGTCCGCGATCGAGGACGTGCCGCGCGGCATGTCGTTCCTGCTGTCGCGGAACCGGATGAACGTGGCCGTCTCACGCGGCAAGTGGGCGGCGATCATCGTCCGATCGGAATCGCTGACCCAGTACATGCCGAGCACCCCGGAAGGACTGACCGAACTGGGTGCCTTCATGCGGCTCACCGATCAGCCGAAGCACTGACCCTCGCCGCGGTAGGTGGGCACGGCGGTGCGGGATCCGTCCGACTCGACGAGGTGCACCTCGGTGAACCGCTCGCACAGCTCGCCGGCCTTTGCGTGCCGGAACCACACCCGGTCGCCGATGCCGAGATCGGCTGCCGCTCTTCCGGTCACGGGGGTCTGCACCTCGCCGGCGCCCTCGTTGCGCAGTAGCTTCAGGCCCGTCGGCCACATCGGTGCGGGCACACGGCTGCGCCCGGCGGGTCCGGAGGCGATGTAGCCGCCACCGAACAGCGTCGCGATGCCGGGTGCCGGCCGCCGGACCGTCGAGAGGGCGAAGTACAGAGACGGGTGCGGGCGGAACGAGCGGTACCGGTCGAAGAGCGTGGGCACGTACAGACCGGAACCGGCGGTCACCTCCGTCACGACCGGGTCGGCGGAACTCACCTCGAGCGAGCCGGTGCCGCCGCTGTTGACGATCTCGAGTACCCCGACTTCCGACTGCACGGCGTTCACCACGGAGCCGCGACGGGTCGCGAGTTCCCTGGCGGACGCCCGCTTCATCCAGCCGATCGGCGGGCTGGAGTCGGGCAGTCCCGCGATCTGCGCTTCGTAGAACATGACTCCGACAACCGCAAACCCGCGCGCGGCGGCGCGTTTCGCGAACGCGGCGACGGCGGACGGCTCGCGGAGCGGGGAGCGGCGGACCCCGATGTGGACGGGTCCGAGTCGCAGCGACGCGTCCACGTCGATGCACAGCCGGGCCCGGAGGGACGTGGCGCCGGCGGCAGCGGACACGAAGTCGAGGTGGTCGTCGCCGTCGACCATGAGGGTGATCCGGTTCAGCAGTTCGGGTTCGGCCGCCAGTTCGGCGAGGGCCCCGCGGTCGGCGGTCGGGTAGCCCATGAGGATGTCCTGTGCGCCGTGCCGGGCGAGCCAGATCGCCTCGCGAAGGGAGTACGCCATGATCCCGCGGAAGCCGCCGGCCGCGGTGAGATTCTCACCGAGCGCGACCTGGAGTACCGCACGGCAGCGGACGGATTTGCTGGCGACCCGGACCGGGGTGCCGGCGGCGCGCCGGACCAGGTCGGCGGCGTTGGCACGCAGTGTGGGCAGGTCGAGCGCGGCCAACGGCGGGTCGATCTCGGTGGTCGAGGCGATGAGACGGTCGAGCGTGGGCGTCACAGTTCGTCCAATCGTTGGGCATCGATCTGCGACGCCAGTCAACCATTGAGTTGGACGATTGTCCAGATCGCGTGGACCGGATCAGGCCTGCTCGACCGCCTTGGCCGTGATCACCTGCACCATCTCGTCCAGCGCCGCGATCATCGCCTCGCTGTCCCGGTCGACGAGCCACCGCAGCACGAGCCCGTCCAGCATGGCCAGCCCGAACCGCGCGATCGACTCGACCGGAGTGCCCCAGCCGACGCCGGCGATCCGGGCGCACTCGGCGAGAAACTCGATCGCCTCCTCGTCCATCGTCCGGTACTGCTGACCGGCAATATCGCCTGCCCGCTCGCTCCCGGACGCCCGGTGCCGCAACGCCTGCGCGGTGATCTCGTACGTCAGCAACTGACGGTCCGGGGTGGCCTCGATGATCGGCCACATCCCGCTGATCCCGATGTGGAGCAGTTCTCGCAGACCGTCGATCCCGCGCAGGTCCGGCGCGTGCCGCACCTGACCGAACGCCAGCCGCATCGACGCGCTGAGCTGCAGAACCAGGCTCTCGCCCATTGCGGCGAGGAGCTCCTCCTTGCTCTCGAAGCAGTAGTGCACCACACCGAGAGAGACACCCGCCTCCTCCGCCACGGCACGCACCGTGACCGACGCGACGCCGCGCTGCTCCGCGATGGCCAGCGCCGACTCGACGAGTTGGGCACGACGTTCATCCGCAGGAAGCCTGTTCAGCATCCTCTGATCGTAGAACCTGAGGGGGCCTCCCCCGCGACCAACACGGACGCCCGACCAACCCGGCATTTGCCTGGACGAGCGTCCAGGTTCATGATGGGCGAATGGCACAGGACACATGGCGCAACTGGGCGGGCACCGAGACGGCGAACCCGCTGCGCTTCGCGACCCCACGCTCGGTGGCGGACCTCCGCGCACTCGTCTGCGGTGCCGCGCGGCAGGGACAGCGGGTCAAGGCTGTGGGGTCGGGCCACTCCTTCACCGGGGTCGCCGTCACCGACGGCATCCTCGTCAGCCTCGACGCCCTCACCGGCATCGAATCCGTCACCCTCGACGAACCGGCGGGTGCCCTCGTCACCGTCCTCGCCGGGACGCGACTGCACGATCTGAGCGAGCAACTCTGGCACCGCGGTCTGGCCATGATCAACCTGGGCGACATCGACGTGCAGTCCGTCGCGGGTGCGCTGTCCACCGGAACACACGGCACCGGAGCGCGTTTCGGAGGTCTCGCGACCCAGGTCCGCGCCCTGCAGGTGGTGCTGGCGGACGGCTCGGTGGCCGACTGCTCCCCCACCGAGAATCCCGAACTGTTCGAGGCGGCACGCCTGGGCCTCGGCGCGGTCGGCATTATCTCGAAGGTCACGATCCAGTGCGTGCCGAACTACGTGATGCACGCCGTCGAGAAGCCGGAGTCGCTCGATGCCACCCTCGACCGTCTCGACCACGACCGCGCCACGATCGACCATTTCGAGTTCTACTGGTTCCCGCACACGCGCCGCGTCCTGACGAAGCGCAACACCCGGCTACCCGGCGACACCCCGACGTCTCCTCTCCACCCGGTCCGCGCCTACGTCGACGACGAACTGCTCTCCAACGTCCTGTTCGAGGGCATCAACAGGGTGGCGAGCCTTGCGCCGTCGACGATTCCGAAGATCAACCGGCTCTCGTCCCGCATGCTGAGCGCGCGCGAGTTCACGGACCGCAGCTACCGGGTCTTCGCGTCGGAGCGCCGGGTGAAGTTTCGGGAGATGGAGTACGCGGTACCCACCGAGGCACTTCCGGACACTCTCGCGGCGATCGACGCGTGGGTGGAGAAGTCCGCTTTCACGGTCGCGTTCCCCGTCGAGGTGCGCTTCGCCGCGGGTGACGACGTGTGGCTGTCGACGGCGAACGGGCGGGACACGGCGTACATCGCGGTGCACCAGTATCACCGCCGCGACCACGAACCGTACTTCTCCGCCGTCGAGGCCATCGCCCGGGAGGCGGACGGGCGGCCGCACTGGGGCAAGATGCACGGCCGCACCGCCGAGGACCTGCGGCCCGTATACCCGAACTTCGACGAGTTCCTCGCCGTGTGCGACAAGTACGATCCCGAGCGAATGTTCGACAACGCGTACCTCCGGACCGTCCTCGGTCGCTAACGTGGACTAGGTGGCCCCCAGTCGATCTTTCGACCGTCGCAACTTCCTTCGCGTCGCAGGTGCCTCCGGGGCGGCGGCGTTCGGTGCCGCGATACTCGGTGCCTGCGGGGAACGCCTGCACGATCCGGAGGTTCCGCCGCTGCCCGACGGCCTGTCCGTTCCGAGTGGCGGAGCGGTGTCCGAGTTCACGCCCGTCGACAAGGCGACGTGGCGCGTGCAGGGGGATCCGCTGGTCGCCCCGACCGGCGACGGACCCCTCGCCGGTATGCGACTGGCCGTGACGGACCTGTATGCCGTTGCGGGACAGCAGATCGGCGCGGGCAGCGGGCGAAAACTCGCCGAGGCGCCCGTCGAAACCGGTACCGCCGCGGTGGTGGCACGCCTCCTCGGGCAGGGCGCCCGCGTCGTCGGTCTGACGCAGACCGACGACCTCGGTTACGGACATTCCGGCGTCAACCAGCAGTTCGGGACGCCGCCCAACCCCCGCGCCGAGGACCGCCTGCCCGGCGGCGCGACGTCGGGGGCCGCGAGTGCGGTCGCGCAGGGCGCCGCCGACATCGGACTGGGCGTCGACACCACCGGTTCCGTCCGCATCCCCGCGTCGTATCAGGGCCTGTACGGTTTCGCGCCGTCCCGGGGCGCCGTCTCCACCGACGGACTGTTCCCGCTGTCCCCCACGTTCGACACCCCGGCGTGGGTGTGCAGCGACGTCGACACCCTCGTCGCGGTGTCCGGCGCCGTTCTCCCCCTCACCGCGGAGACCCCGTTCCGCGGCGCGCTCACCTCGGACGGCATCAACGCCGTCGCCGAGGCGGGGGCGCTCGGCGCGGTGCGGCGCGCCCTCACCGCGTGGGAGAAGAGTTCCCTTCCGCGGCTGACGTGGACCGACACGGACATCGGGCGGCTGCCCGACTGGTACGACGCCGTCGTCGACGTGCAGGGCTACGAGGCGTGGCGGCTGCACGGCGAGTGGGTGAGCCAGGCGATGTCGTCGCTCGGCGACGAACCCGGCCGCAATTTCGCCGACGCCAGCCGCATCTGGGAAACGACGTACGGGCGGAAGCTGACCATGCTCGCCGAGGCGTCGCAGACGATCACCGCGTATGTGGGTGACCGCCTGCTCCTACTGCCCGCCACGTCGTCCGTCGCCCCCGAGCGGGCGAGCGACCCCAGCGGCGGACGGTTCCGGAACACGATGCGCGCCACCGGCATGCTCACGTGCCTCGCGAGCATCTCGGGGTTACCCAACGCGACCGTGCCGTTGCGCACCGACGACGGGGTTCCCGTGGGCCTGTGCCTGGTCGGGCCGTACGGCCGCGACCGCGACGTCCTGGCCGTCGTCGCGAGTCTCGGCGACACGGGGCTGACGGACTGACGACCGGGCCGTCAGCCGCGGAGCAGTTGCGCCTTGCGTGCGTCGCTCGCGAACGACGCCTTGATCGAGTTGCGGGCCAGGGTGTCCCGCTCGGCGTCGGTGAGGCCGAGCTGGTCCCGCAGTTGCGCGAAGTTGTCGTCGACGTACCCGCCGAAGTAGGCGGGGTCGTCGGAATTGACGGTGACGAGCAGGCCGGCCTCGAGCATGGTCCGCAGTGGGTGCTCGGACAGCGAGTCGACGACGCACAGCCGCACGTTCGACAGCGGGCACACGGTCAGCGGCACTTCCTCGTCCACCAGGCGCGCCACGAGAGCCGGATCCTCGAGCGCCCGCACCCCGTGGTCGATTCGCTCGGCGCCGAGGAGATCGAGCGCCTGCCAGATGTACTCCGGCGGCCCCTCC
The DNA here is from genome assembly GCF_900105905.1 of Rhodococcus koreensis. GTDB lineage: Bacteria > Actinomycetota > Actinomycetes > Mycobacteriales > Mycobacteriaceae > Rhodococcus_F > Rhodococcus_F koreensis. The sequence continues at coordinate 2,050,351 of NZ_FNSV01000005.1, forward strand.
TCGCCCGCGTGGGCGACCACGTGCAGCCCCTCCGACCGGGCGCGGGCGAAGACGTCCTCGAACAGCGACGGCGGGTTGCCCACCTCGGCCGAGTCCAGTCCGAGCCCGACGATCGGCGTCTGCAACCGGATGATCTCGGAGAACACTTCCTCCGCCTCGTGCACGGGACGGTCGCGCAGGATCGCGGCGATGGCGGCACTGCTGAGACCGAACTCCCGCTCGCTGGTGCTCACCGCGTCCATGATCCCGTCGAGCACGTCGTGCAGCGGGACACCACGATTGACGTGGGCCTGCGGGTTGAAGAAGAACTCCACGTGCGCGACGCCGCCCGCGGACGCCCGCGCGAAGTAGGCGCGGGTGAGGTCCGCGAAGTCCTGGGCTGTCCGCAGCACCTGCATGTTGGCGAAGTACAGGTCGAGGAACGACTGCAGATCGGTGAACTGGTACCGCGAGCGGAGATCGTCGAGGTCCGCGTACGGCAGCTGCACGGAATTCCGTTCGGCCAGCGCGAAGATCAGCTCGGGTTCGAGGGAACCCTCGATGTGCATGTGCAGCTCGGCGACGGGAGAGCTCACGGGTGGATACCTGCCTTTCGCACCACCTAGGCAGCGGTGTCGCGGTCGACGATACGGACGAAGCCGTCGCCGTCGATATTCGCGGTATCGCCGGTGTGAAACCAGCCACCGGTGAACGTCTTCGCGGTGACCTCAGGCCGATTCCAGTAGCCGCGACTGACTCCCGGACCGCGACACAGCAATTCGCCGACACCGCGGCCGGCGTCGGGCCCGAGGAGCGCCACCTCCATCCCGCCGAACGCGACGCCGACGCTGCCCGCGTGCGTCAGAGCGCACTCGTCGGGCAACGCCAGCCCGGCCCCGCAGGTCTCGGTCATGCCCCACCCGAGGAAATGTCTGGCCTCGGGAAATGTTTGCCGGAGGAGTTGCGACTGGTCGAGGGACAGACCCGAGCCGCTGTAGTCGATCCAGCGCACTGCGCGCCGGCCGAAACTCGTCACCCGCGAGCTCTCCACGGCGCGCAGGAGAACTGCGGGCGCCGCGGTGAGCACGTCGGCTCCGGTGCCTCGCCACGACGCCGCGTCGGTACTCCCCGTCAGCAGGACCGTTCCGCCCACCACCAGCGTCGAGAGCAGTTCGACGAGCGATCCCACGGTGTGCAGTTCGGGTTCGACGAGGAGATTCCGCAGTCCGTCGGAGCTGAACCCGCGCGCGTGGAGCACGGATTCGATGGTCGAGAGCACGTTCTCATTGCTCAGCTCCACACCCTTCGGGGACTCCGACGGGCCCGGCGTGTACGACAGCAGCACCAGCTCGTCCGGGCTCGCACCGTCGTCGATGAACGAGATACCTTCCGGCAGTTCGCCGTCGAGGGTCAGCACCGACTGGCTGTCGGCGAGCACCTGACCGGTCCGCGCGTCGTCGAGCGCCGGGCTCACCCCGACCGGCACGCCGCCGGCGAGCAGCACCCCGAGGAACGCCTCCACCCAGCGGACCCCCATGGGCTGCCGGACCGCGACGCGGTCGCCGATCTCGACACCCTTCGACTTCAGCCCGCCCGCCACCCGGGCCGCGGACGTCCACAGTTGCGAGAACGTGAGTGACCGGCCGCCGTCCTCCTCGACGGCGACCCGGCCCGCGTAGCGGTGCACGGAGATGTCGAGCAGTTCGGTGAGCGACGGGTTGAGGCCGCCGTACCGGAGCAGGCCGTCACGACCGCGGACCACGCGATCGTCGCGGAAGAACGGACCCCTACTCGGGTACTCGACGAGGGACGACGACATCTGCACCTCCGCTGCGCGACCGGGACGTTTGCCACGACTATATGACGCCCGTCACAGTTGCGGGGAGCGGATCGCCGACGCCTACCGCCCGCGGTACGTCGCCTTGCCCGGTCCCACGTCGAGGAAGCTGCGTACCGCACCCCGGAGGTCCTCGGTCTCGAACAGCGCACCCGACACGTCGGGCGTGATCGAGTCGGCGTGGGCGACTCCACCCGATCGCCACGCGGAGATGATCTGCTTCGTGGCGTCGTGTGCGCGCGTCGGCCCGTCCGCCAGGCGTGCGGCGAGCGCGCGGGCCTGCGCGTCGACGTCCTCGTGGACGGCGTTGACCACACCCCACGCATGCAGCGTCGCGGCGTCGTACAGGTCGCCGGTCATCACCAGTTCCCGGGCGCGGCCGGAGCCTGCCCGCTCGGCCAGCCGCTGCGGACCGCCCATCGACGGGGTCAGCCCCACGACCGTCTCGACCAGTCCGAACTTCGCCTTGGGCGCGGCGAGGATGATGTCGCAGGCGAGGGCGATCTCGAAGGCGGCGGTCAGCGTCAGTCCGTGCGCCGCGTACACGACGGGGCACGGCAGCGCCTCCAGCGGATGGCAGATCTCGGCGAACAACTCCTGCCACAGGTCCGCGCCCTGCTCCGCGGTGAGCCCGTCGAACACGTGGACGTCCACCCCCGCCGAGACCACCTTGCCCTCGGCGCGCAGCAGCACCGCCCGGGGCGGATCCTCGGCGAGTGCCGCGACGTCGGCCTGCACGGCGTCGAACATCGCCTGATCGAAGAGGTTCAGTGGGCCGTGGGCGAACGTCAGGATCGCGATCTCGGCGCCGGCGTCGGTGCGGACACGCTCGAGTCGGGTGGGATGCGCGGCGGCAGGCTCAGTCATGCGGCCAGACTGCCACACCTGTTCCGCCTACGATCGGGGTGTGGACTCGCTGCGTGCGGCGCTGGCCGAGGTCGTCGGGGAACGGTTCGTGACCGTGGACGCGGACGTGCTCGCCGCCCGCGCGACCGACCACACGGGGCGCTACAGCGGGCAGGCGAGCGCACTGGTCCGGCCCGCGGACGCCGCGGAAGTCTCGGCCGTGCTGGGCATCTGCCGCCGGGCCGGTATGAAGGTCACGGTGCAGGGCGGCCGCACCGGACTCGAGGCGGGCACGGTTCCCGAGCACGACGACGTGCTGCTGTCGACGGAACGGCTGACCGCGGTGGGCGCCGCCGACCGCGAGAATCTGCGCGTCACCGTCGGCGCCGGGGTCACCCTCGCGGCGGTACGCCGTGTCGCGTCCGACGCCGGACTGTTGTTCGGCGTCGACCTCGCCTCCCGCGACTCCGCGACGATCGGCGGCATGGTGTCGACCAACGCCGGCGGGCTGCACACCGTGCGGTACGGCCACATGTCCGCGCAGGTGCTGGGCCTGGAAGTCGTGCTCCCCGACGGGGCGATCGTGCGGCGCAGCATGCGGATGGGCGCCGAGAACTGCGGATACGACCTGCCCGCGCTGTGGGTGGGCAGCGAGGGCACCCTCGGTGTGGTCACGGCCGTCGATCTGGCGCTGCACCCGGTTCCGGAATTCCGTGTAACCGCCCTCGCCGGGTTCGCGCACCTGTCCGGGCTGATCGACGCGGCGCACGTCGTCCGGCGGCTGGGGGGCGTCGACGCCGTGGAGATGCTCGACGGCCGCGGGCTCGACCTGGCCTCGGCGCGGCTCGGTTTCGCGGTTCCCACGGGACTGCCGTGGTATCTCCTGGTGGAACTGGCCGGCCACCGCGACCTCACCGGCGAACTCGCCGACGCGCTGGAACGGTGCGATCCCGACGACGAACCCGCCGTCGGGATCGATCCCGCAGGCCGCGCCCGGGTGTGGGCGGCGCGCGACGCGTTCGCGGACGTGGTCGGGCTGTTCGGGCCACCGCTGAAATTCGACGCCGCCCTCCCGCTGGACGCACTCGCCGCGTTCGTCGCCGACGCCGTCGCGCTGGTGGCGAGCCGGGCACCCGACGCGGTCCCGATACTGTTCGGGCACGTCGCCGACGGCAACGTCCACCTCAACGTGCTGCGCTGCCCCGACGAGTCCGTGCTGTACCGGCCGGTGACGGAACTGATCCGCGACCACGGCGGCAACATCGCCTCCGAACACGGCGTCGGCGCACACAAACGCAACTACCTGGACCTCGCGCTCAGCCGCGAGGACATCGGCGCGATGTGGACGATCAAGCGGGCGTTCGACCCCGACGACTACCTCAACCCCGCAGTGATGTTTCCCGACTGGCTGCGTCGTCCGCACTGACCCCGGGCTTCTTCTCCCGCAACGGTCGGGCGAAACAGACGGAGGCGACGAAACCGACCAGCAGGATGGCGGCGGGCAGCCAGATCGACTGCGACATCGCCGTGGCGAACGGTTCCTTCACGAACTCGGGCATCTCCCCGACTCCGGCCTCCTGGCTGTCGGCGTTCAGCCCCTGCGCGGACAGGCGGGCCGTGATGAGCGCGCCGATCGCGGCGCTGCCGAGGACCGCGCCGACCTGGCGGGTCGTGTTGTAGACGCCGGCCCCGGCGCCCGCCTGATGGGGCGGAAGGTTGTGGGTGGCCGTGGCCGCAAGCGGCGACCAGATACACGCGTTGGCCAGACCGATCAGCCCGATCGGCAGCAGCAGTTCCCAGATCGCCACGTCGGGCGACATCACCATGGACAGCCAGCCGAGCGCGATCGAGAACAGCAGGAACCCGGCGCCCGCGATGTACCGCGGGTGGGTGCGGTCGACGAGTTTGCCGATGAACGGGGCGAACACACCGGTGAGGACGGCCATGGGCACGAGCAGCAGGGCCGACCGGGTGGGCGACAGACCGCGCACCGCCTGCGTGTAGAACATCAGCGGCAGGACCATCGCGGTGATCGCGAATCCCATCGAGGTGATCGCCACGTTGGCGAGCGAGAAGTTGCGGTCCGTGAACAAGCCCAGCGGCAGCAGCGGCTCGTTCTTGTTCCAGGACTGGTACCAGACGAAGACGCCGAGCAGGACGAGGCCTGCGCCGATCGAGGCAAGCACGGTCGCCGACCAGTCGTAGGAACTGCCTTCCTGGATTCCGAACACGAGGAAGAACATGCCGAGCGCGCTGAGGACGACCCCGGGGATGTCGAACTTGTGCGCGTGGGTCTGGAGAGAAGGCACGAGTCGCCAGGCGAGCACGAATGCGATCACGCCGACGGGGACGTTGACGATGAAGATCCACTGCCAGCCGAGGTTGTCCACGAGCACGCCGCCGGCGAGCGGTCCCACCAGGGTGGCGACACCGGCGACGGCGCCCCACAGACCCATCGCGGTGCCGCGGCGGTCCGGCGGGAACGTGCGGGTGATGACGGCCATCGTCTGCGGCGTCATCAGTGCGGCGCCGAGTCCCTGGAAGACCCGGGCGACGATGAGCATGCTGATGGTGCCGGACAGGCCGCACCACAGCGACGCCCCGGTGAACAGGACGAGCCCGATCAGGTAGATGTTCTTGGGACCGAAGCGGTCACCGAGCCGCCCGGTGACCAGAAGCGGCACCGCGTACGCCAGCAGGTAGGCGCTGGTGACCCAGACGACCTTGTTGATGTCGGTGTGCAGGTCGTTCATGATCGCCGGATTCGCCACCGCCACGATGGTGCTGTCGACGAGGATCATGAAGAAGCCGATGACGAGGGCCCACAGCGCGGGCCAGGGATTTCGGTGCTCGGGTGGTGCGGTGCGCTCGGTGTCCATCATCAATCCTTTGCTGAACCGGACGGGATCCGGCGTGAGTGTGTCAGTCGTTCGACGAGTTCCGGCGAGAGCCACGGCAGGGCGCCGGAGTCGATGTCGGCCACCAGGGCGCTGAGCCATTCGTGCTCCGCGCGGGCGACGGTGACGAGGAATTCGTTGCCGAGGAGGAAGATCCTGGGGATCTCGGTGGAGCAGGCGAGCGCGGCGGCCGTGTCGAGTTCGTCGATCTCGCGGGTGAGGTGATCGAGCCGTTCCCGGAGCAGTTCCACCACGGTGGGTGCGTCGACGTTGTGCGCCTCGGCCAGTGCGAGCGGGAACTGCGGGTACTCGGGCACCGGGGTGGCGAGCATGTCGCTCACCCGGTGGACGAGCGCTTCCCGGCCCGCGTCGGTGACCTCGTACATGGTGCGTTCGGGCCGGTTTCCCGCCCGGTCGGTGCCGGTGGTGCGCACCAGTCCTTCACCTTCGAGCCTGCTCACGGTGTGGTAGAGCGACCCCGGCCGGATCTTCACCACGCGTCCACGGCGGGCGTCGGCGAGTTGATACATCTCGTACGGGTGCATCGTGCGCTCACACAGCAGGCCGAGGATGGTGACGCCGAGCGGCGTGAGTGCCACGGTCACCACCTTTCCACTACTCCGAGTCGAATACTCCACGTGGAATATACCGTCCGGGGTCGGCGCGAACAAGCGGCTACCGTGGGCCCCGTGGACTCCCATCACCTCGACATCATTCGACTCGCCTGGTCACGCGAACTGGGATTGCCCGACGACGCACTGGCCGCCCGGCCGGACGCCGACGACCGCGCCGTCCGGGTGGACGACGACACCGACACGATCCGATTCCTGCGCCTCGGCGAGACGTCCGCGCTCGTCGGACCGCGGTGGGCGATCGAGCGCGCCGACGGGCACACGGCGGAGGAACTGACGGAATCCGCGACGCTGCTCGCCCTCACCCAGGATCGGTCCGGACGGTGCGCCGGCCCGGTGGCGCTCGCGTACGGCACCGACTACCAGGATCCGGTGACCGGCCCGCCACCCCTCGTCTCCCACGAACGCGACCACGTCCGGCAGGTCGAGGCGGCATGTCCCCCGGATGACGTCGCCGAGGCCCGGGTGGCAGACCGCGAGCGGTGGTTCACGATCCTCGACGACGCGCAGCAACCGGTCGGGTGTGCCGGTTACACCGAGTTCCAGGGATTCCTCGCCGATGTCGGGGTGCTCACGGCACCGGAGTTCCGGCGTCGGGGACTGGGCGCCACGGTCGCCGGGATCGCCACCGACGACGCACTCGACGCCGGCCTGATCGCCCAATGCCGTTCGCCCCGCGGCAATCCGGCCTCGCGCGCGCTCGCCGCCCGCGCCGGCTACCGGGAACTGGGAACGTACGCCGAGGTCACGATCTCGCGAAGTACGCTCTGAGACGACATCGAAAGACGGGGAACGAGTCGACCATGACAGACCGAACGGCAGAACCGCACGGCACGGAAGGCGCATACGTCGAATCCGGCGCCGAGTTCACGCGCGACACGCACTACATCCCCACCCGCATCACGGCCGACGGCCGCGACGGCTATCCCGTCGAGCCCGGCCGCTACCGACTCGTGGCCGCCCGCGCCTGCCCGTGGGCCAACCGCGCCATCATCGTCCGGCGGCTGCTCGGGCTCGAAGACGTGTTGTCGATGGGGCTGTGCGGCCCCACCCACGACAAGCGCAGCTGGACCTTCGATCTCGACCCGGGCGGACTCGACCCCGTGCTGAAGATCCCGCGCTTGCAGGACGCGTACTTCGCGCGCTTCCCCGACTACCCGCGGGGCATCACCGTACCGGCGATCGTCGACGTCCCCACCGGGCAGGTGGTCACCAACGACTACCCCCGGATCACCCTGGACCTGTCGTCGGAATGGACGCGGTACCACCGCGACGGTGCGCCCGACCTCTACCCCGGGCCGCTGCGCGACGAGATCGACGAGGTCGCCGACCTCGTGTTCCGCGACGTGAACAACGGTGTGTACCGGTGCGGATTCGCCGGATCCCAGGAGGCGTACGAGTCCGCCTACGACCGCCTGTTCGCCCGCCTCGACTGGCTCGAGGAGCGGCTGACCGACCGCCGGTACCTCGTCGGGGACACCATCACCGAGGCCGACGTGCGGCTGTTCACCACCCTGGCACGGTTCGACGCGGTCTATCACGGGCACTTCAAGTGCAACCGGAACAAACTCGACGAGATGCCCGTCCTGTGGAGCTATGCGCGCGACCTCTTCCAGACGCCCGGGTTCGGCGACACCATCGACTTCACCCAGATCAAGCAGCACTACTACATCGTGCACACCGACATCAATCCCACGCAGATCGTGCCGAAGGGCCCCGACCTGTCCGGCTGGCTCACGCCGCACGGCCGTGAAGGGTTGGGCGGCAGGCCGTTCGGGGACGGCACCCCGCCGCCTCCGCCGAAGCCCGGCGAGGAGGTCCCGGCCGGGCACGGCGTGTGATCGGGCGGATCTAGGCGCCGGCGTAGGTGCCGAAACTCCAGAACACGCCCTCGGGGTCGCGGCAGGTGAATCCGCGCGAGCCGTAGTCCTCGTCCTTCAGTCCGGCGACGATCGTGGCGCCGGCGGCCACGGCGCGCGCGTGGAGTGCGTCGGGGTCGTCGACGACGAGGTACACCGACCCCGTCCCCGGCGGCAGGTCGCTGATGACCGAGTCGTCGCGGGGTGAGCCGAGCATGATGCCGCCGCCCTTCGGCCAGCCGAGTTCGGCGTGATCGACCCGGTCGCCCTCGCCGTACACCGCCTTCTCGGCGAACCCGAAGGCCTCGACGAGGAAGCGGATCGCGCCCCGCGCGTCGCGGTAGACGAGCGTGGGCCACACACATGTGGTTTGCGTCGAAGTAGTCATGACATCACCGTGCACCGTCGTCGGGGTCGGGGTCTTGGACGAATGAGAAGGGGTCGATCTCCCGCCACCGCGACGGCGGGACTCCCGCGAGATCGCGCCAGTCCCGCGCCATGTGGGCCTGGTCGTAGTAGCCGCACACCGCGGACACGTCGGCGAGTGTCGCCCCGGCGGCCCCCTTGAGCATCCGGTGCGCACGATCGAAGCGGGACAACCGCACCACGTCCTTGGGCGTCACGCCGTACTCCGCGACGAACCTGTTCACCAGATGCCTTCTGCTCCAGCCGACCTCGTGCGCGACGTCGCCGACCCGGACACCGCCGCCGGCGACGAGCAGGTGCCAGGCGCGGGTGAGATGCGGGTCGATCTCCGCAGGCGCGGCGCGGCGCGTGAGGATCTCGTCGAGGATCGCGAACCGCCCGTCCCAGCCGGGTTCGAGGGACAGCCGTTCCGTCAACTCCCCCGCATCGGAACCGAGCAGGTCCTCGAGGCCGACGACCCACGCACCCAGGGCGGCGGTGGGCACGCCCAGCAGCGCCCGGGCGCCGAGCGGGCTGAGTGCCAGCTGGACGCCGTGCTGGTTGCCGTCGTGCCGGATCGTCACCGGTGCCGTCGCGATGCCGCTGGCCAGCGTGTCGTATCGACCGGGCGCCTGCTCGGGCGCCGCCTGGGCTGCGATGTCGAGCGGCTCGTCGATCGTCACGATCACCGTCAGGCAGGGCGAGGGCAGACCGAGATGGATGCCGGGCTCGAACCCGGCGAGCCGGTAGCCGTCGTACCCCGTGACCAGGGCGCGCAGGGGTGCGGCCGGGCGCCGGAAGGCCCCGGACGACACCGCGGTATCGCTGTCGGCGACGCTCACGACACCAGCCTAGGCAACGGCGCCGACAGCGGCCACGGCGTTCGCTCACCTACAGTCGGTGCCAGCACACTCGAAGCACTAGGCGAGACGGGAGCCCCGATGGCTGGCAATGGTGGACCGGTGGAGAAGGTACTGGTCTCGGTCCTCGACAACGGAAGCCGGCTCCAGGCGCCCGCGGTGGCCAAGTACGTCGAATGGGTCCGGCGCTCGCACCCCGGTGAGTCGCCCGCGCAGATCGTCGAGCGCATGGAGAAGATGTTCCTGCTGGCGGTGACGGGCAGCGGCAGCGCCGTCGGCGCCACCGCCGCCATTCCCGGGGTCGGCACTGTCGCCTCCATCGCGGCGGTGGGCGCCGAATCGGCGTTCTTCCTGGAAGCGGCGGCGCTGCTCACCCTCGCCGTCGCGTCGGTGCACGGCATCTCCGCCGCCGACCATCAGCAGCGGCGCGCACTGGTCCTCTCGGTGGCCCTCGGCGAATCGGGCATGGAGATCGTCCAGAAGGCGACCGGTGTGACGGCGAAGAACTGGGCCAGCGCCATCACCAGCCGCATCCCCGGCCCCACGATGAAGGGCATGAACAGCACGCTGGTGCGCAAGTTCATCACCAAGTACGCCGCTCGCCGCAGCGCGCTGATCCTCGGCAAACTCGTGCCCGCCGGCATCGGCGCCGCCATCGGCGGCGCCGGCAACCGGGCCATCGGCAAGGGCGTCATCAAGAACTCGCGGGAGGCATTCGGTCCCGCGCCTGCCCGCTGGCCGGACGAGCTCCGCGCGATCGAAGCGTGACCTAGTGGGCGAAGTGCTGTTCCGTCGAACGCCCGCCGCCCTTCTCGCAGAGTTCGGCGCACACTTCCTCGATCGCCTCGGCGACGAGGGTCCCCAGGTCGGCGCTGAAGCCCTCGCGGACGACGATGCGCAGAACCGCCACGTCCTCCGCGTCGGCGGGCATCGTGTAGGCGGGCACCTGCCAGCCCCGCGCCCGCATCTCGTGTGACACGTCGAAGACCGTGAACCCGGGGTCGCCGACCAGTTCGAACGACAGCACCGGTATGTCGGTCCCGTCCGTGATGAGGGTGAAGTATTCGAGCTCGGCGATGCGCTTGCCGACCCGGACCGCGGTGTCGCGCAGCGTCTCCATGATCGACCGGTAGCCTTTCCGGCCGAGCCGCAGGAAGTTGTAGTACTGGCCCACCACCTGATTACCGGGCCGCGAGAAGTTGAGGGTGAACGTCGGCATGTCGCCGCCCAGGTAGTTGACCCGGAACACCAGCCCCTCGGGAAGGTACTCACGCTCACGCCACACCACGAACCCGATCCCCGGATACGTCAACCCGTACTTGTGACCACTCACGTTGATCGAGGCGACGCGCGGAACCCGGAAGTCCCACAACAACTCCGGTTGCAGGAACGGGACGACGAAGCCGCCGCTCGCCGCGTCCACGTGGATCGGGACGTCCGGGCCGCCGGACGCGGCGAGCGCGTCGAGCGCTGCCGCGATCTCGGCCACCGGCTCGAGTTCCCCGGTATAGGTGGTGCCCACGATCACGATCGCACCGATGGTGTTCTCGTCGACCGCGTCCCGCACCTGCTCGGGCGTGATGACGTAGCGGCCCTTCTCCATCGGCAGGTACTTGGGCTCGACGTCGAAGTACCGGCAGAACTTCTCCCACACCACCTGGACGTTGCTGCCGAGCACCAGATTCGGCCGGGCAGTGTCCTTCCCGGCCGCTTCCTGCTTCGCCCGCCACCGCCACTTGAGCGCAAGCCCACCGAGCATGACCGCCTCGCTGGAACCGATCGTCGAGACGCCGGTGGCGCTGGCCGGGTCGGTGGTCGACAGGTCGGGGGCGTGGAACAGATCGGCCACCATCGACACGCAGCGGGCCTCGATCGCCGCCGTCGCGGGGTACTCGTCCTTGTCGATCATGTTCTTGTCGAACGTCTCGGCCATCAATTTGTCGGCCTCGGGATCCATCCACGTGGTGACGAACGTGGCCAGGTTCAACCGGGAACTGCCGTCGAGCATCAACTCGTCGTGGATGAACCGGTACGTGGCCTCGGGATCGGTTTCGTCGTCCGGCATCCGCAACGCCGGAAACGGGTCGACCGAGAGGCGCCCGGTGTACGCGGGAGAGATGACGTCGCGTTGGTGATGATGGTGGTGCTTGCTCATGTGCGTCCCCAATCGATTGGTGTCAGCAAGCGCCGTCGCGACGCCTGTACGCAGTTGGTGAATCTCGGCACGGCAGCCCAGTAGGGTCGGAACAGTTCCATTCGATTGTGGCAGGGGAGGACGGGTTGACCACAGTAATCCCGGGAAGTTTCGCGGCGCCGATCGAGGTGCGGGGGCTGTCGAAACGCTTCAAGAACGTCGACGCGGTCACGGACCTCGGCTTCACCGTGCCGCAGGGATCGATCACCGGATTCCTCGGGCCCAACGGCTCGGGCAAGACCACGACGCTGCGGATGATCCTCGGTCTCGTGAAGCCGACGTCCGGCACCTCCACGGTCGCCGGCGTCCCGATCCGCTCCCTCGTCGACCCCGCGCGCACGGTCGGCGCCGTCCTCGACTCGCAGAGCCTGCACCCCAACCGGACGGCACTCGACCACCTGAAGGTGTACGCGTCCGCGATCCGCGTTCCGGACGCACGCGCACGCCAGGTGCTCGCACTCGTCGGGCTCGAGGACGTCGCCGGTCGCAAGGCGGGCGGTTTCTCCCTCGGCATGCGTCAGCGGCTGTCGCTGGCGACGGCGCTGCTCGGTGATCCGCGGATCCTGATCCTCGACGAACCGGCCAACGGGCTCGACCCCGAGGGCATCGCCTGGCTGCGCGAATTCCTGAAGGGCTTCGCCGCATCCGGCCGCACCGTGCTGATTTCGAGCCACATCCTCCGCGAGGTGGAGCAGACCGTCGACAATCTGGTGATCGTCAGCCGCGGCTCCCTCGTCTACCAGGGACGCATGGAGGAGTTGCGCAAGTCGCAGCAGAGCCGGTTGCTGGTCGCGTCGTCGAGCCCGGCCGCGCTGGCGACCGCCCTGGCCGCGAAGGGCATCGTCGACGCCCGCTCGCTCGCCGACGGGCGCCTCGCCGTCGTCGGTGCGTCCCTCGAACTCGTCGAGTCCGTCGCCGCGGGAGCCGGGGTGACGATCTTCGGGGCCGTCGGCGATCACATCGACCTCGAGCAGCTCTTCCTGTCGATGACCGCGGGCCAGTACGTCGCCGGGGCGAGCCCCGCCGCGCCCTCGGGGTACGGCCCGCCGCAGACGTACGCTCCCCAGCCCGGGTACGCGCCGCCCGGCTACCCCGCACAACCGGGTTACGCCCCGCAACCCGGCTACGGGCCGCCGCCCGGCTACCCCGCACAACCGGGATATGCCCCGCCACCGGGCTACGGCCCACCACCCGCACACCCCCAGCAGGGTCCGATGTCCGGAGGTCCGCGATGACAACGCTGCTCACCGCGGAATTCCGCAAGGTCACCACATTGCGTTTCTGGTGGATGCTCGGTCTGGCACCGCTGATCGTCGGAATGTTCTCGAGCGCGATCACCCTTCCGGTGATGCGCGCCTTCACCGACGCGTTCGAGGCCGATCCGAACGAGGCCAACCTCGCCGCTACCCTGTTCGGGCTGGCCGTCGCCGTCGCCCTCGTCGTCCTGTTCGCCGCACTGTTCGGGGCGGTCAACGTGGGCACGGAATTCCGGTACAAGACGCTCACCACCACGTTCCTCACCGCCCGCGGCCGGGACGGGGTGATCGGCGCCAAGCTCGCCGTCACCGCGGCGTTCGGCTTCTTCTACTGCCTCGTGGTGGAGGTGGTCAGCGTCGCCCTGCTGCTGACGTTCGGCGGTGACACCTTCGAACTGCGCGGATCCCTGTTCGCGATGCTCGGGGCGGCCCTGATCTGCGCGACACTCTGGGCGCTCATCGGCGGCGGCGTGTCGATGCTCACCGGCTCGTCCGTCGGAAGCTGCATCGCCCTCGTCGTCTGGTACACCCTCGGCGAGATGATCCTCCGCTCGATCCTCAGCGGAATCGGCATCGGCTCCGTCGGCGGCATCCTCCCCGTGTCCGCCACCCTCGGGACGGTCGCCAACGCGGCCGCAGGCAACGAGATCGACTGGCTGACGCTCTGGCCTGCCGCACCCCTCGCCCTGCTCGGGTGGACGGCGGTCTTCGTCGCAGGCGGTTGGGCGCTCACCCGGCAGCGCGACATCACCTGACGCCGCGCCGGATACCGGCCCTGTCGGTACCCGGCGCTAACGTGGACCCAGTGGTAGGTGAGAGTGCGTCCGGTTCGGTGATCGAACGGGAACAGACGCTGGAGCGGGATCAGGCACGGCCGGGCTGGATTCGACGGCTGAGCGGTGAGTGCTGGGCGCACCGTCGTGTCGCACTCGGCGCCCTGACCGTGACGGTGATCGCCGCCGGCATCGATATCTCGTTCCCCCTCCTCACCAAGTACGCGGTCGACGCAGCGGGCTCCGGTAGCGCCACCCAGGTGATCGGCACCGCCGCACTGCTCATCGCACTGCTCGCGTGCGTGCGGTTCGGCTGCCAGTACGGTCGCCGGATGCTCGCGGGCAAGTTGTCCCTGGACGTCCAGCACGACCTGCGGCTGGGCCTGCTGGGCGCGCTGCAACGGCTCGACGGGCGGGGGCAGGATCAGATCCGCACCGGCCAGGTGGTGTCCCGGTCCATCACCGACCTCCAGCTGGTGCAGGGCCTGCTCGCAATGGTCCCGCTGTCGGCGGGAGCGCTGCTCCAATTCGTCCTCGCCCTCGCGATCATGGCGTGGCTCTCGCCGTTGCTGACCGTCGTCGCGCTGGTGATCGTTCCCGCGGTCTGCCTCGTCGTGTACACGATGCGACCGAAGCTGTTCGCGGCCACCTGGTCGGCGCAGCAGCGGGCGGCCGACCTCGCGCAGCACGTCGAGGAAACCGTCACCGGTGTCCGCGTGGTCAAGGGCTTCGGCCAGGAACGCCGGGCCGTCGACCAACTCGAGGACCACAGCCGGGCGCTGTACGCCGAACGCCTGCGGGCCGCCCGGATCAACGCGCGCTTCGCCCCGACCATGGCGGCACTGCCCCAACTCGGCCTCGTCGGCGTCATCGCGATCGGCGGCTACCTCGCACTGCACGGGACCATCACGATCGGCACGTTCCTCGCCTTCGCCACCTACGTCGCCACGATGACCGGCGTCACCCGCACCCTGTCGTCGGTCGTGATCATGGCCCAGCTGTCCAGGGCCGCCGTCGAGCGCGTGTACGAGGTGATCGACGCCGAACCGGAGGTCGCGGACCCACCGCACCCCACCGCGCTGCCCGGCGGACCGCTCGGTGTGGATCTGCGCTCGGTGACGTTCGGGTTCGAATCGGAGCGCCACGTCCATCGCGGGCTCGACCTGCGGATCGCACCCGGCGAGACGGTCGCGGTGGTCGGCATGGCCGGCTCCGGCAAGACCGCACTGTCGCTGCTGCTCCCCCGCTTCTACGCGCCGTCCTCGGGTTCGGTGTCCCTCACGTCCGGCGGCGAATCGTTCGACGTGTCCACCCTGAGCGCCGAGCAGTTGCGTGAGGCGGTCGGACTCGTGTTCGACGAACCCTTCCTCTTCTCCGACACCATCGCGGCCAACATCGCGCTCGGCAGGCCCGACGCCAGCGCCGAGGAGATCCGCGCCGCCGCCGCCATGGCCGCCGCCGACGAATTCGTCTCCGCGTTGCCGGAGGGCTACGACACCGTCGTCGGCGAACGCGGACTCACGTTGTCGGGCGGACAGCGGCAGCGGATCGCGCTGGCACGCGCACTCCTCACCGACCCGCGGGTGCTGATCCTCGACGACGCCACGTCCGCTGTCGACGCCACCACCGAGGCGTCGATCTTCGAGGCACTGCGCGCCAACCACGGCCGGACGGCACTGATACTGGCGCATCGCCGCTCCACGCTGTCGCTCGCGGACCGCGTCGCCGTTCTCGACGGCGGACGGATCGTCGATTCCGGCACGGTCTCCGAACTCGACGAACGGTGTCCGCTCTTCCGCGCACTGTTCGCCTCCGCCGAGAACGCGGGCCCCATCGACGTCAGCGTCCCCGCACCGAGCGACCCCATGCCGTATCGGCGCGTGCCGTCCGAGTCCGAGTTGTGGCCGGAGGACGCCGAGGAATGGGACGGACCCGTCGCGGCCGCCTCGTCCGGCCGCACCCCGGCCCCCGGCGCGGGCCCCGGCGGCCGTGCCGGCGGCGGACCGATGGCGGGAGCGCTGGGCAGCGTGGCCGCCACCCCCGAACTCCGGGACGCCGTGAATGCGCTGCCGCCGGCCGTCGAGAGCCCGGGCATCGAGACGCGGAACCTGCGCCTCCCCGAACCCGACTTCCGGCTGTCGCGGATCCTGCGGCCCGTCCGCGGCCTGCTCGTGGCCGTCGTCGTCTGCCTCGCGCTCGACGCGCTGGCGGGGATCGCGTTCCCGTCCATCGTCCGGTACGCGATCGACCACGGTGTCGTCCCGCAGGACGCCGCGACGCTCTGGACTGCCGCGGGGGTGGGCGTCGCGCTCGTCGTCGCCGGCTGGCTCGTCGTCGCCCTGATGACGGTGCTCACCGCGCGAGCGGGAGAACGGGTGCTGTTCGGGTTGCGGGTGCGCAGCTACGCCCATCTGCAGCGGCTCGGGCTCGACTACTACGAGCGCGAACTGTCCGGCCGCATCATGACGCGGATGACCACCGACGTCGACGCGCTGTCCTCGTTCATCCAGACGGGGATGTCCACCGCTGTGGTGAGCGTGCTGACCGTCCTCGGCATCTCGGTCGCCCTCGTCGTCACGAACGTCACGCTCGCGCTGGTGGCCCTCGCCGTCATCCCGCCGCTCCTCGTCGCGACGCTGATCTTCCGCCGGATCTCCTCGGTGGCGTACACGGTCTCGCGGGAGCGGATCTCCCTCGTCAACGCCGACTTCCAGGAGAACGTCGCCGGGCTCCGCGCCGCCCAGGCATACCGCCGCGAGGAGTTCGCCGCCCGCCGGTTCGCCGAGCGGGCCGACAGCTACCGTCGCAGCCGGATGCGGTCGCAGCGGGCGATCTCGCTGTACTTCCCGTTCATCGCGTACCTGTCGGACCTCGCCCTGGCCGCCGTGGTGTTCGTCGGTGCACACCAGGTCGCGGGCGGTCACACGTCCACAGGGACCCTCGTCGCCTTCGTGCTGTACCTCGGGCTGCTGTTCGGGCCCATCCAGCAGCTGTCGCAGGTGTTCGACGGGTATCAGCAGGCCAGTGTGGGCCTGCTCCGGATCGGAGACCTGCTCCGCACACCCAGCTCCATCGAGCGGGCGACCTCCCGTGACGATCTCCAGCCGATCCACGGGCATCTGCGCGGCGAGCTGTGCCTGCGCGACGTCGGGTTCCGCTATCAGGGCGCGGACAGCGACGCCCTCACCGACATCGAACTGCACATCCCCGCCGGCACCACCGTCGCACTCGTCGGCCGGACCGGTGCGGGCAAGTCGACCATCGTGAAGCTGCTCGCCCGCTTCTACGACCCGACGTCCGGGGCGGTGCTCGTCGACGACGTGGATCTCCGCCGGTACCCACTCGGCGAGTACCGCGGACGGCTCGGCGTCGTCCCCCAGGAAGCCCACCTCTTCACCGGGACCGTCGCCACCAACATCGCGTACGGCCGCCCGGATGCGAGCCGGGAAGAGATCGAGAACGCGGCCCGCGCGGTCGGAGCACTGGGCACGATCGCCGAATTGCGGGGTGGGATGCATCACCCCATCGGCGAGCGCGGGCAGGGTTTGTCGGCGGGCCAGCGCCAGCTGATCGCGCTCGCCCGAGCCGAGCTGGTCGACCCCGATCTGCTGCTGCTCGACGAGGCGACCGCGACGCTCGATCCGGCCACCGAGCAGGTAGTTCTCGAGGCGAGCAGCCGTGTGACACGCACCCGCACGTCGGTGGTGGTGGCCCACCGGCTGGCCACCGCGGCCCGGGCAGATGTGATCCTCGTCATCGACAAGGGCCGGGTGGTGGAAACGGGATCGCACGCCACCCTGCGCTATGCCGGTGGCCACTATTCGGGACTGTGGGATGCGGCGGAGACCGGGGCGGGGAATAATCGCGGGGCGAGAACCGTCATCGATGGTGACCCCATCGGTTGGCCGTGAGACAGCTCACACGTGCAGGCCTGGCGATCTACACGTCACACGCGAGGGCTAGTCTCATGTATATAGGCGCTCTGATCGGGTACCGAAATAGAAACGAGGCGAACACCTGCCGTGAGCAGCAGCTCTACATCCCAGTTCGGACAGAACCAGTGGCTGGTTGACGAAATGTACCAGCGTTTCCAGGACGATCCGTCGTCCGTGGACGCGAGTTGGCACGAATTCCTGACGGATTATTCTCCCGACGCAGCCGCCGCCAAGGCAGGCGCAGCCAACGGACGCGGCACGAACGGCACCACCACCGCCGCACCTGCTGCCGCTCCCTCCGCCAAGGCTTCGACTCCCCCTGTTTCCGAGTCCGCGACCGCACCCCAGCCTCAGACCAAGCCGGCCAACGGTGCCGCAGCCAAGACTGCACCCAACGGTGCAGCTCCGAAGGCTGCCGCCCCGAAGACCGAGGCCCCCAAGAAGGCCGCACCCGCAAAGGACGCCCCGGCGAAGGACGCGAAGGCGTCCGCCCCCGCGCCTGCCGCCGACGAGTCGAAGGTTCTCCGCGGCGCAGCTGCTGCCGTCGCGAAGAACATGTCGGCATCGCTGGCCATTCCGACCGCCACCAGTGTTCGCGCCATCCCTGCGAAGCTGATGTTCGACAACCGGATCGTCATCAACAACCACCTCGCCCGTACCCGCGGCGGCAAGATCTCGTTCACGCACCTGCTGGGTTACGCGATCGTGCAGGCGGTCAAGGCGTTCCCGAACATGAACCGGCACTTCGCCGAGATCGACGGCAAGCCCAACGCGGTCACCCCCGCACACACCAACCTCGGCCTGGCCATCGACCTGCCGGGCAAGGACGGCAACAGATCCCTCGTCGTCGCCGCGATCAAGAACACCGACACCCACAACTTCACGCAGTTCTACAGCGCGTACGAGGACATCGTCCGGCGCGCGCGTGACGGCAAGCTCACCGCCGAGGACTTCTCGGGTGTCACGATCTCGCTCACCAACCCCGGCGGCATCGGCACCGTGCACTCCGTGCCGCGCCTGATGAACGGCCAGGGCGCCATCATCGGTGCCGGCGCCATGGAGTACCCGGCGGAGTTCCAGGGTTCGAGCGACGAGAAGATCGCCGAGATGGGCGTCGGCAAGCTCATGACGCTGACCTCGACGTACGACCACCGCATCATCCAGGGCGCGGAGTCCGGCGACTTCCTTCGGACCATCCACAAGCTGCTGATCAGCGACGAGTTCTACGACGAGATCTTCCACTCGCTGCACATTCCGTACGAGCCGGTCCGCTGGCGCCAGGACGTCTCCGAAGGCGCGGTCGACAAGAACACCCGCGTCCTCGAACTGATCGCGGCGTACCGCAACCGCGGCCACCTGATGGCCGACACGGACCCGTTGCAGTTCGTCAAGGACAAGTTCAAGAGCCACCCCGACCTGGACGTCACGACGCACGACCTGACGCTGTGGGACCTCGACCGCGAGTTCAAGGTCGGCGGATTCCACGCCCAGGAGAAGATGAAGCTGCGCGACGTGCTCAGCGTGCTGCGCGACGCGTACTGCCGCCACGTCGGTGTCGAGTACACGCACATCCTGGAGCCGGAGCAGCAGCAGTGGCTGCAGGACCGGGTCGAGGCGCACCACGTCAAGCCCACGGTCGCTCAGCAGAAGTACATCCTGAGCAAGCTCAACGCCGCCGAGGCGTTCGAGACGTTCCTGCAGACCAAGTACGTCGGCCAGAAGCGCTTCTCGCTCGAGGGCGCCGAGTCCGTCATCCCGATGATGGACGCCGTCATCGACCAGGCCGCCGAGCACCAGCTCGACGAGGTCGTCATCGGCATGCCGCACCGCGGTCGCCTCAACGTTCTCGCGAACATCGTCGGCAAGCCGTACTCGAAGATCTTCACGGAGTTCGAGGGCAACATGAACCCGGCGGCCGCTCACGGCTCCGGCGACGTGAAGTACCACCTCGGTGCCGAGGGCACGTACATCCAGATGTTCGGTGACAACGACATCACCGTGTCGCTGACGGCCAACCCGTCGCACCTCGAGGCTGTCGACCCGGTCCTCGAGGGCCTGGTCCGCGCGAAGCAGGACATCCTCGACAAGGGTGAGGACGGCTTCACCGTCCTGCCGCTGATGCTGCACGGCGACGCCGCGTTCGCCGGTCAGGGTGTCGTGGCCGAGACGTTGAACCTGGCGCTGCTGCGCGGGTACCGCACCGGCGGCACCGTGCACATCGTGGTCAACAACCAGGTCGGTTTCACCACTGCCCCGGAGCACTCCCGTTCGTCGGAATACTGCACCGACGTCGCGAAGATGATCGGCGCGCCGATCTTCCACGTGAACGGCGACGACCCCGAGGCGTGTGTCTGGGTCGCCCAGCTCGCTGTCGACTTCCGGGAGAAGTTCCAGAAGGACGTCGTCATCGACATGATCTGCTACCGCCGTCGCGGTCACAACGAGGGCGACGACCCCTCGATGACGCAGCCGGCGATGTATGACGTGATCGACACCAAGCGCAGCGTCCGCAAGAGCTACACCGAATCCCTGATCGGCCGTGGCGACATCTCGCTGAAGGAAGCCGAAGACGCCCTGCGCGACTACCAGGGTCAGCTGGAGCGGGTGTTCAACGAGGTTCGCGAACTCGAGAAGTACACGCCGGAGCCCAGTGAGTCGGTCGAGCTCGACCAGGTGCTGCCCACGAAGCTGAAGACGTCGGTCGACGAGTCGGTGCTCGAGCGGATCGGCGACGCGTTCGTCAACCTGCCCGAGGGCTTCACCGTCCACCCGCGCGTCAAGCCGGTCATCGAGAAGCGCCGCGAAATGTCGCGCGAGGGGAAGATCGACTGGGCCTTCGCCGAGCTGCTGGCGTTCGGTTCGCTGGTCGACCAGGGCAAGATGGTTCGCCTGTCCGGCCAGGATTCCAAGCGCGGCACGTTCACGCAGCGTCACTCGGTCCTCATCGACCGCAAGACGGGCGCCGAGTACATCCCGCTGCAGAACCTGGGCAGCGAGAACCCCGGCAAGTTCCTGGTCTACGACTCCGCGCTCAGCGAGTTCGCGGCCGTCGGCTTCGAGTACGGCTACTCCGTGGGCAACCCGGACGCGCTCGTGCTGTGGGAGGCGCAGTTCGGTGACTTCGTCAACGGTGCACAGCCGATCATCGACGAGTTCATCTCGTCCGGTGAGGCCAAGTGGGGCCAGCTGTCCGACGTCGTGCTGCTGCTGCCGCACGGTCACGAGGGTCAGGGGCCCGACCACACGTCCGGTCGTATCGAGCGCTTCCTGCAGTTGTGCGCCGAGGGTTCGATGACCGTGGCCGTGCCGTCCACCCCGGCCAGCTACTTCCACCTGCTGCGTCGCCACTCGCTCGACGGAATCCGCCGCCCGCTGGTCGTCTTCACACCGAAGTCGATGCTGCGCAACAAGGCCGCGGTCTCCGACGTCGAGGACTTCACCACCGGCAAGTTCCGCTCGGTGTTCGAGGAGCCCACGTACGAGACGGGCAACGCCGAACGCGACAAGGTTCGCCGGGTCCTCCTCGTGAGCGGCAAGCTGTACTGGGAGCTGCTGGCGAAGAAGCAGAAGGATAACCGCGAGGACATCGCGATCGTCCGCATCG
The DNA here is from genome assembly GCF_900105905.1 of Rhodococcus koreensis. Lineage (GTDB taxonomy): Bacteria > Actinomycetota > Actinomycetes > Mycobacteriales > Mycobacteriaceae > Rhodococcus_F > Rhodococcus_F koreensis. The sequence goes on from NZ_FNSV01000005.1 coordinate 2,071,428, forward strand.
AGCAGCTGTACCCGGTTCCGAGCCGTCGTCTCCGCGAGACGCTGGACCGCTACCCGAACGCCACCGAATTCCGGTGGGTTCAGGAGGAGCCGGCGAACCAGGGTGCGTGGCCGTTCTTCGGTCTGGCTCTGCCCGAGTTGCTGCCCGACAAGCTGTCCGGAATCAAGCGCATCTCGCGTCGTTCGATGTCGGCACCGTCCTCGGGTTCGAGCAAGGTGCACGCTGTGGAACAGCAGGAGATCATCGATGAAGCCTTCGGCTGAAGGGCGTGAAACGGCTGAAGCGTTCAGCTGAGCGTCTGATTGACTGATCTGCCATTGAGCCGGGTCGAGTTCACTCCACGGAGTGGACTCGACCCGGCTTCGTGGTACCTGGACCTCGGTCGCCACCTCACACGTATCGGCGCCCGGCCGCGGCCGTACGGCGGGTGTTTCCTGCGGGCCGAGTCGATGCATGCGCTGTTCGGGGCGGCCGACGAGTCACGTCCCCGCGAAGGCGATCAATCGTTCAACACGCTCTCGCACGGCCAGTCGTTCCTGCGGTACGTCGCCGACCCTCCGATCGGCGTGGGGTTGTGGATCCTGGACGAGCCCGAGGCCGCGCTGTCGTTTCAGTCGTGCGTGGCGTTGCTCGGCGTCCTCGCGGATCTAGCCGAGGAGGGTTCGCAAGTGATCATGGCGACGCACTCTCCCCTGCTCGCCGCGGCGCCGGGCGCGGAGATCTGGGAACTCTCCTTCCTGCGGCATCTGTAGCCCGGTCACGCCGGGGCCCGGCCGCATGCACCACTTCTCTGCACACGCGCAACTTTTCGCGCCCGAAAACGGGAGCGGCTACCCACAACGAGTGCGTCCGCTTCGGCGTCGGGGTAGTAGGGGTGTCAGGTCGTCGTGGCCGACACGAGCGCGGCGGCGATCTCGGGCGCGGCGGCAATGGCCAGCGCGGGAAGGGCCTGAACGTTGAGTTCGATCAGTTCTTCGCGGGTCAGGTGCGGGTCGCGCAACCAGGAAATCGTGACTTCCTCGACATAGGCGATCCAGCCCCGGACGGCGAGTTCGACCGCCCGGGTGGGCTCGATGCCGATCGCGGGCAGTTGTTCGAGGGTCCGCTCGGACATCACGGCGCGGGTCTGCTCGAAGACGGCCCGCATGTCCGGGTCGCCGCTCGCCGTTCCCCGCAGGAGCGAGACGTACGTGCCACGGTTCTCGGTGACGTAATCGACGTACGACGCGAGCACCGAGCGCAGGATCTGCATCGGATCGCGCGCCTCCTCGACGTACGGGTCGGGGGCGGTGCGGGCGAGCATCTCGCTGCTGGTGTGCCGCACGATCTCGAGGTGGAAGTCGTGCTTCGACGCGAAGTAGTGGAACAGCAGGCCGCGGGAGACACCGGCCTGATCTGCGATGTCCTCGACGGAGATCTGCTCGAGCGGGCGCTCCGCCAGCATCTTGGCGCCGAGGTCGATCAGTTGGGCGCGCCGTTGTTCGGGGCTGAGACGGGTCCGCTTCACAACGTCCATGGGACAAGACTACTGAATGAAGGTCAATAGGCTATTGACTGCCCCTCAATAGCGCCCTATGGTTTCTTACATGAGTCTCCCCGTCACAGATACTTACGCCCCCACCGCAGGTGTCCGCCACATCGACACACTGATCATCGGCAGCGGGTTCGCCGGCCTCGGCGCGGCGATCAAGCTGACCCAGGCAGGCAAGACCGACTTCCTCGTGCTCGAACGCGGCAACGAGGTCGGTGGTACGTGGCGAGACAACACGTACCCGGGTGCGGCGTGCGATGTTCCCTCACATCTGTACTCCTACTCGTTCGCGCTGAACCCGGAGTGGACGCGGTCGTTCTCGACGCAGCCCGAGATCCAGAAGTACATCCAGTCGGTGGCGGACAAGTACAAGGTGCGCGACAAGCACCTCTTCGGCTGTGACGTGCAGTCCGCCCACTGGAACGAGTCGACCACTCGCTGGGAGGTCAGCACCACCAAGGGGAACTTCGTCGCGAAGGTGGTCGTCTCCGCGGTCGGCGCACTGTGCGAGCCGTCCCTCCCCGACATCAAGGGCATCGAAGGCTTCGAGGGCGAGATCTTCCACTCCGCCCGCTGGAACCACGACGCCGACCTGACGGGCAAGCGCGTCGCCGTCATCGGCACCGGCGCCTCGGCCATCCAGATCGTGCCCGCCATCGGCAAGAAGGTGTCGCACCTCGACGTGTACCAGCGCACGGCGCCGTGGATCCTCCCCCGGGCGGATCGCGAGTACACGACGCTCGAGCACACCGCGTTCAAATACCTCCCCGGCTTCCAGAAGCTGTGCCGCACCGGCATCTACTGGATGCGCGAGAGCCAGGTCGTCGGACTCGCGAAGGCCCCCGTCTTCATGAAGCCGCTGCAGCTCGCGGCCGAGCGCCACCTGCGCCGTCAGATCAAGGACAAGGCTCTGCGCAAGAAGGTGACGCCGAACTTCCAGATCGGCTGCAAGCGCATGCTCATCTCGAACAACTACTACCCCACCCTCGCGCAGGACAACGTCGACCTGGTGACCGACGGCATCGCCGAGGTCACGGCGAACTCGGTGATCTCGAAGGACGGCACCGTCCGCGAGGTCGACGCCATCGTCGTCGCCACCGGTTTCCACGTCACCGACTCCCCCACGTTCGAGGGCATCTTCGGCAAGGACGGCCGCTCGCTCGCCGCGGTCTTCGACGAGGGCGGGCAGCAGGGTTACAAGGGCGCCGCGATCGCGAACTTCCCCAACATGTTCTTCCTGGTCGGCCCGAACACGGGCCTGGGCCACACCTCGATGGTCTTCATGATCGAGTCGCAGCTCAACTACCTCGTCGACGCCCTGCAGACGATCGACAAGTACGGTATCGGCAAGATCGAGGTCCGTCAGGACGCCCAGGACCGGTACAACGCCGACCTCCAGGAGAAGCTGTCACACAGCGTCTGGAACAACGGCGGGTGCGCGAGCTGGTACCTCGACAAGCACGGCAACAACACCACCCTGTGGCCGGGCTTCACGTTCCAGTTCCGGAACGAGACCAGGCGCTTCGATCTCACCGCGTACGACAGCGTGGCCACCGCCGATCTGCCTGCGCCCGTGCACGTGAACGGAAAGACCCCCGGATCCGCCGCCATCCCGGCGCAGATCGACCTCGACGACGACAAGGTGACAGCACAGTGAGCGAGTTCGCAGGCAAGGTAGTCGTGATCACCGGGGCCGGCTCCGGCATCGGCAGGGCGCTCGCCCTCGATCTGGCGCGCCGGGGCGCCCGGCTGGCGATCTCGGACATGGACACGGTCGGACTCGCCGAGACCGCACGCCAGGCGGAGGCGCTGGGCGCCGAGGTCAAGTCCGATCACCTTGACGTCACCCAGCGCGAGGCGGTGCTCGCGTACGCCGACGAGGTGCGGGCCCACTTCGGCAAGATCAACCAGGTGTACAACAACGCCGGCATCGCCTACCACGGTGAGTTCGAGAAGTCCGAGTTCAAGGACATCGAGAAGATCATGGACGTGGACTTCTGGGGAGTCGTCAACGGCACCAAGGCGTTCCTGCCGCATCTCATCGCGTCGGGCGACGGTCACGTCGTGAACGTCTCGAGCCTGTTCGGACTGCTGTCCATGCCCGGCCAGAGCGCGTACAACTCGGCGAAGTTCGCCGTGCGCGGTTTCACCGAGTCGCTGCGCCAGGAGATGCTGATCGCCAAGCATCCCGTGAAGGTGACGTGTGTGCATCCCGGCGGCATCAAGACGGCCATCGCCCGCAACGCCACCGCGGGACCGGGCGAGGATCTCGACACGTTCGCAAAGTTCTTCGACCAGAAGCTGGCACGCACCACTCCGGAAGCGGCGGCGGAGACCATCGTGACCGGCGTCCGTAAGGGCAAGGCGCGCGTGCTGATCGGCGCCGACGCCAAGTTCCTCGACGCCTGGGTGCGGCTCGTCGGACCGAGCTACCAGCGGGTGGTTGCCCTCGTCGCCGGACGCGTCCTCCCCAAGTCGAACTGAGGTACCGATGAGCTTCCACCTGCCGCTGGCGGTCGTCGCGACGGCCCTCCGGCCGTTCTACCGCCTCAGCCTCAACGCACGGCTTCCGTACTCGGTGCAGCGGACCCTTCTCGACGTGGGTGCTCCACTGCAGCAGGTGCCCGCCGGTGCCGTCGTCCGCCCGACCGTCCTGGCCGGGAGGCCCGCGGAGCGGATCACGGTGGGAGCCACCGAACGCCGGACCGCTGTCCTCTACCTGCACGGCGGTGCGTACACGATCGGTTCGCTCGCCACCCACCGATCGCTGGCCGCCCACATCGCCCGGGAATCCGGCAGCGTCGTCTACACCCTCGACTACCGGCTGGCCCCGGAACATCCGTTCCCGGCCGGGCTCGAGGACGCCGCCGCCGCATACATGGAGCTGAACACCGAACACGGTTACGAGACAGAGCAACTCGCCATCGCGGGCGATTCGGCGGGTGGTGGCCTGACCGTCGCCACGGCACGACGCCTGATCGATCGGCACGGCGTGACTCCCGCGGCGTTGGCGTTGATCTCCCCGTGGGTCGATCCCGGCAGGCGCGACACGTCCCGGGACCGTGATCTCGTCGTCAACACCGCGTGGTCGTTCGACGCCGCCGAGAAGTACCTGGGTAACGGAGACGCGCGGGATCCGGGTTACGCACCGTTGCAGGGAAATCTGGCGGGACTGCCGCCGACGTTGATCCACGTCGGGGTGGACGAGGTGCTTTACCCGCAGATCATGGAGTTCGTCGACAAGCTGAACGAGTCGAAGGTGGACGTCACGCTCACCGAGTACGCCCGGCTGTGGCACGTCGCCCATCTGCAGGCGTCCCTGGTCCGCGAGGCCGCGGACGCGGTCGCGGAACTCGGGGCGTTCCTGGGTTCACAGATGGGCGTCCAGCCACACCCGCGCCACGTCGGCTGAATCGGCACCACCGCGGAACTGGCCGATCATGTCGGCCAGGTCCGCGGTCGTCAGTTCACCCGCCACGACGTTCAGCGCCTTCAGCTGTGCTTCGCTCAGGGTCCCGATCCGGAACAGCGGCACCACGTTCTGCGCGGTGAACACGTGTTCGTCGTCGGACAGCAGCACCAGATCCGTGTCCGCGACGTCGGGCGACGACGTGGTCACACCGGCCACCACGGCTCCGCCCGCCGGTGCAGGGACGGCGAGTTCACCGACCGCGGCGGCGTCGTCGGCCACCCTCGTCGTCTGCGCGAACGTGCACCCGGTGAGGCCGGCGAGAGCATCGGCCTCGAACGCCGGGGCGAGGACGGCGGTGCTCTTTCCGCACGAGGGAACGAGGTCGTCCAGCGTGGTGAGACCGAGCTGTTCGGATATCTGCGGAGTCACCGCCAGCGCCGACCTGTCCTCGGCGGCGGCGAAGTCGGAGATCGAAAGCCCCTGTGGCAGAGCCTTGCTCAACGCCTCGAACACGTCTTCCTGTTCGGTTTCCGTCGACTCGGGGTCGTAATAGCGCAGCAGCCGGCCCGTGAACTCCGGCACCAGCGTGACGCTTCCGGCATCGAGTTGCCCGAGATAGGCGGTCCGGTCACCGAGGCCGTCGTCGGTGGTGACCGGCGCGCCCGTCGAACGCAGGGCACCCGCATAGATTTCGGCGAGGATGCGGCTCTCCGCACCGTCGCCCGCACCCACCACGATCTGGCCCTGCCCCTGTCCCGCGGCACCGTCGAGGGTTCTGTCGCCACCGGCGCAGCCCGACGCCAGCCCCGCAGCGAGGAGCAGCGCGGACGCGGCGGTCAGCACCCGGGACCACGCCGCCGGGCGGTGCCCGCGGCGGGCCGATTCGTCTGTGCGTGTGTGTGCCACGTCGCGCCTTTCGTTTACCTCGAGCCGGCCGAAAACCGTGCTCTGTCCGCCCCTATCGTTACACTGGCCAACCGATGGCGCGGACACGCGTCCACCGGCTTTCCGTCGGCAGGTCCGGCGCCGGTGACAACGGGAAGGACGCTCATGCGCACCTCACGAATTCTGTCGGGCTTCACCCGCCGCTCCGTGGGCAGTATCGCTCTCGCGACGGTCGCCGTCGTGTCGCTCGCGGCGTGCGGTGGCGGCGGATCCGACCCCCTATCCGGCGGCGGCGAAGGCTCCGGTGACGACCCGAACGCGATCATCGTGGGATCGGCGAACTTCCCCGAATCCGAGACGGTGGCGAACATCTACACCGAGGTGCTCCGCGCCAACGGGTTCGACGTGACGACGAAGTTCAACATCGGCTCCCGTGAGGCCTACATTCCCGCACTGAAGGACGGGTCGATCGACGTCATCCCCGATTACACGGGCAACCTCCTGCAGTATCTCGACCCGGATTCCACCGCCACGAGCGCCGCCGACGTCGACGCGGCGCTGCCTGCCGCGCTGGGGCCGGAACTGACGATCACCACCCCGGCCCCCGCGGAGGACAAGGACGCCGTCGTCGTCACGAAGGAGACGGCGCAGCGCTGGAACCTCACCTCCATCGCGGATCTGGCGGCACACTCGAACGAGGTGAAGTTCGGCGCACCGGCCGAATTCCAGGAACGTCCCGGTGGCCTGCCCGGCCTGAAGGCCAAGTACGGCCTCGACATCACGCCCGACAACTTCGTCCCGATCGCCGACGGCGGCGGTCCGGCCACGGTGGACGCTCTCGCGTCGGGACAGATCACGGCCGCCGACATCTTCACCACGTCTCCGGCGATCGCAGAGAACGGTTTCGTGGTGCTCGCGGACCCACTGAACAACTTCGCGGCGCAGAACGTCGTCCCGGTGTTGCGCACCACCAAGTCCTCCGACAAGCTGACCCGCGCCCTCGACGCTCTGTCCGCGAAGCTGACCACCGAAGAGCTTGTCTCGCTCAACAATTCCGTCTCGGGTGATGCGAAGACCGAGCCGGCGGCGGCCGCGAAGCAGTGGGTGACGGACCAGGGGCTCGACAAGCCGGTCTCGTGAGGAGGCTGCCGTGATCACATTCTCGGGAGTCACCAAGCAGTACCCGGACGGCACGACGGCGGTCGACGGCCTCGACCTGCAGATCGAGGCCGAATCGTTCACTGTCTTCGTGGGGCCGTCCGGCTGCGGCAAGACCACGTCGATGCGGATGATCAACCGGATGATCACCCCAACCACTGGGACCATCACGGTCGACGGCCGCGACATAGCCCGGACCGACGCGGTGAAGCTTCGCCTCGGCATCGGCTACGTGATCCAGAGCGCGGGACTGTTGCCGCACCGCACGGTGGTCGACAACGTCGCGACCGTGCCGGTGCTGCGCGGCGACTCGAGGCGCAACGCCCGCAAGGCCGCGTTGGCGGTGCTCGAACGCGTCGGACTCGACCCGGCGCTGGCCTCCCGCTATCCCGGCCAGCTCTCCGGCGGCCAGCAACAACGCGTCGGGGTCGCCCGGGCGCTGGCCGCCGATCCGCCGATCCTGCTGATGGACGAACCGTTCAGCGCCGTCGATCCCGTTGTCCGCGAAGATCTGCAGGCCGAGATGCAGCGGCTGCAGGCCGACATGCGCAAGACGATCGTGTTCGTCACCCACGACATCGACGAGGCCGTCAAACTCGGTGATCGGGTGGCGGTCTTCGGGCCGGGCGGCCGGTTGCAGCAGTACGACGCACCCGACACGGTGCTGTCGGCGCCCGCCACCGATTTCGTCGCCTCGTTCGTGGGTCGTGACCGCGGGTACCGGGGGCTGTCGTTCCGGACGGCAGATCAGGTTCCGCTGCACACCCTGCGGACGGCGACCGAGAACGAATTGCCCGGGCTGCGCCTCGAACAGGGTGAATGGGTCCTCGTCGTCACCGACGCGGGCGTGCCGCGGGGGTGGATCGACGTCACCGGCGTCGAGGGGGCGCGGGCCGGTCGGCCCGTCTCCGAATGCACTGCGGCGGGCGGATCGCTCTTCACCCCCGGTGCCGACCTGCGGCAGGCACTGGACGCGGCGATCTCCTCGCCGTCGGGCATCGGGGTGGCCATCGACGCGGACGGTGCGGTCTCGGGCGGCATCCTCGGCTCCGAAGTGATCGCGAAGCTGGCCGAGCAGCGGGCGGCGGAGGACCGCGCGCGGGGTGAGCACTATTTCACCGCCCAGCAGGCGACCCCGGACGGGCCGTGATCGCGTGCGCTGGCTCATCGACAACTTCTCGGTCGTCGTCGACCTGACGAAGACCCATCTCTATCTCGCACTGGTTCCGCTGCTGATCGGGTTGCTCATCGCGGTTCCGGTGGGCACGGCGATCCGGGGTGCCTCCTGGCTGCGAAAGATCACGCTGATCGTGGCGGGCATCGCGTTCACGATCCCGTCGCTGGCACTGTTCGTGACGATCCCCTCCGTCTTCGGACTGCAGATCCTGGACCCGCTCAATGTGGTGATCGCGCTGACGATCTACTCCACGGCACTGCTCATCCGCGCCGTTCCCGAGGCTCTCGACTCCGTTCCCGCGGACGTCGTCGACTCCGCCACCGCGATGGGTTTCACGCGCCTCCGCCGGGCGCTGACCGTCGAATTGCCGCTCGCACTGCCCGTTCTCATTGCGAACGTCCGAGTGGTGGCGGTGACCAACATCTCGCTGGTGTCGGTGGGTTCGCTGATCGGGATCGGCGGCCTCGGCACCCTGTTCACGCAGGGCTACCAGCGGGACTACCCCGATCAGATCCTGGCGGGGATCATCTCGATCGTCGTGCTGGCCCTCGCGTTCGACCTGCTGCTGTTCCTCGTCGGCCGGGCACTGACACCGTGGACCCGGCAGCAGAGGGTCCGGCGCGCACCGCTGGTCGCGGGACAGTCGACGGCCCCCGCGCCGGAGGAGGCTTCGTGAACATCTTCGGCGGCGCGTGGGAGTACATCGTCGACCCGGGTAACTGGTCGGGCAGCACCGGAATCGGCGCCCGCATCCTCGAACACCTCTGGTACAGCTTTCTGGCGGTCACACTGTCCGCGGTGGTGGCGGTGCCGATCGGTCTGATCATCGGACATCTGCGCAAGGGTGACGTGGTCGTGGTCGGTCTCGTCAACGCACTTCGGTCGCTGCCGACGCTGGGCCTGCTGACGTTCCTGGTGCTCCTGCTCGGGCTGGGTCTGATCCCACCGATCCTGGCCCTGGTGATCCTCGGGATCCCGCCGGTCCTCGCGGGCACGTATGCGGGTGTCGCGAATGTCGACCGGACGGTCGTGGACGCCGCCCGCGCGATGGGGATGACCGAATGGCAGGTCCTCACGAGGGTCGAGGCCCCGAATGCGCTGCCGCTCATGCTCGGCGGGCTGCGCAACGCCACCCTGCAGATCATCGCGACCGCAACGGTGGCCGCGTACGTCAACCTCGGCGGCCTGGGCCGCTACATCTTCGACGGACTGGCCCTGCGCCAATACGACCGGGTGCTCGTCGGCGCGCTGCTGGTGACGATTCTGGCTCTCGTCGTGGACGGGTTGCTCGCGCTGGCGGTGTGGGCGTCCGTTCCGGGAACCGGCCGCCTGCGACGGAATCCGAGCGCCGAACAGATCGCCGAGCGCGCGTCGTAACGAGTTCTCCCACAACGGCAAACACCCCGACACCGGAACCGTGGGTGCGGGTTCCGGATCGGGGTGCTCGACGGATTCTCGCTAGCCGGTGACGCCTTCTGCGCGAGCAGCGGCGGCGACTGCCTCCGCGACAGCGGGGGCGACGCGAGGATCGAGCGGGCTGGGAACGATCTTGTCTACAGCCAGCTCGTCACCGACGACCGAGAGGATTGCCTCGGCGGCGGCGAGTTTCATGCCTTCGGTGATCCGCCGGGCGCCGGCGTCGAGCGCGCCCTTGAACACACCGGGGAAGGCGAGCACATTGTTGATCTGGTTCGGGAAATCACTGCGACCGGTCGCGACGATCGCCGCGTGCTTGCGGGCGACGTCGGGGTGGATCTCCGGGTCCGGGTTCGACAGCGCGAACACGATGGAGTTCTCCGCCATCGTCGCGATGAGCTCTTCCGGGACGGTGCCCGCGGAGACACCGAGGAACACGTCCGCGCCGTCGAGGGCTTCGACGACGCCGCCGCGGCGGGCGGCCGGGTTGGTGCGGGCGGCCAGGTCGACCTTGATCTCGTTGAGGTCGGTGCGGTCGGCCGAGACGATGCCCTTCGAGTCCAGGACCGTCACGTCCGCGATGCCGGCGGCGAGCAGGATGTTCGCGCAGGCGACGCCGGCGGCGCCGGCACCGGAGATGACGACCCGGAGGTCGTGGAGGTCGCGGTCCTGGACCTTGACCGCGCCCTTGAGGGCGGCGAGGACGACGATGGCGGTGCCGTGCTGGTCGTCGTGCATGACCGGGCAGTCCAGGGCCTCGATGACGCGCTGTTCGATTTCGAAGCAGCGGGGCGCGGAGATGTCCTCGAGGTTGACGGCACCGAAGCTCGGGCGCAGCCGGATCAGGGTCTCGACGATCTCGTCGGGGTCCTTGGTGTCGAGGACCAGCGGGATCGAGTTCAGGCCCGCGAAGTTCTTGAACAGCGCGGACTTGCCTTCCATCACGGGAAGGGAGGCGCGAGGGCCGATGTCCCCGAGGCCGAGGACCGCGGAGCCGTCACTGACGACGACCACGAGGCGGTTGGTCCAGGTGTAGCGGTCGGCCAGGGTCTCGTCGGCGGCGATCGCGCGGGAGACCTGCGCGACACCGGGCGTGTAAGCGATGGACAGGGCGCGCTGGGAATCGAGGGGAGCGGTGGTCTCGACCGAGAGCTTGCCGCCGAGATGGCCGGCGAAGATCTCCTCGTCGGTCAGTTCGACCTTCTGCGGTGTGGTGGGTTCGGACACGATGGACACGATGACACTCCTGATAAGTCCAGGCTCACTCGGGGCCGGGTTACTGAGAAGTAACCGTAGGGATCGGCGCTGATCCTCACAGTTACTCCACGAACGACAACTGGGGTGAAGCTTCCGGGGTGCGCGATCACGATGGCCGCAGAACGTCCGAAGCGTCATGGCACTGGGCGGGTGAGCCCCTGGCAACGCTGCCATAAAAACCCCCGCCGAAGGGCGGTGGCGCCGACGTCGGAGTGGTGCTAAGTCTGGCACGAATATCGATGCACAATCAAATTGCCACGACAGTCAGATGTCTCACGTTTTCGGGCCTCTACCTGTGAGAATAAGTTACCGGCGGGTCACTGTGAGGGCCGGTTTCAGATATCGGGCCGAGCGTTCCTCAACCCCACCACTGGGTGGCCAGCAGAAGTGCCGCCGCGGCGAGGACGGCCACGGACGCGACCACGGCGGCGAACCCGTCGCGGCGGTCCGCAATCCGCTGCGCGACGATCACGAACACGGACGCGACCACGTGCGCGGTGATCGAGACCGCCCCGGGGCCCGGGAAGCCCCGGCCTCCGCCGACGTAGGCGGAGCCGATCACGACGAGGCAGAGGATCACCACACCGGCGGCGACGGCCCCGCTGAGGGCGCGCAGCGCGCGGACCGGAAGCGGGTTGCGTCGCGGTTCGGTGGCCGCCACCGCCCTCGGGACGGCGGGAGCGTACGGGTCGTATCGCTCGGACTCGTGCGTGTTCATGCCGAGACCACCTGCACCCCGGATGCTTTCGACACGAGGGTGTCGAACTCGTCGGCGTCCGTTGTGAACTCGCCGAGCCGGATCGCTTTGTTCGTCCCGTGGTAGTCGGAGGAGCCGGTGACGACCAGACCGAGCTCGTCGGCGAGGGCCTGCAGCACCCGCGCGTCTTCCGGCGAATGGTCGGGGTGATGCACCTCGAGCCCGTGCAGACCGGCACCCGCCAGGTCACGGACGTGATCGAGCGACAGCAGCCGCCCCCTCGTGCGGGCCCTCCCGTGGGCGAGGACGCTCACTCCCCCGGCCTCCGCCACCAGTTGCACGGCCTCGTCGAGCGGGGTGTCCGATTTGTCGACGAAGTACCGGCCGCGCGGGGCCAGCAGGTCCACGAACGCCTCACCGACGCTGCCGACCACGCCGGCACGCATCAGAGCCCTCGCCAGGTGCGGGCGCCCGGCCGCCGGTCCCGCTTCCGCGAGCACCTCGTCGGCGTCGATGGGGAGACCGTCCTCCATCATCAGCTCGGCCATGGCGCGGATCCGGACGATCCGCTCGTTCCGCAGGCGTTCTCGTTCCCGCGCGAACGCCGCGTGCGCGGGATCGAACAGGTAGGCGAGGAGGTGCACGGCGACCGGGCGTCCGTCCTCACCCCGCCCCTCGCAGGACATCTCCATGCCCCGCACCAGCCCGAGCCCCGCAGGCAGCGCCGCGACCGCTTCGGCCCACCCCGCGGTCGTGTCGTGATCGGTGATCGCCACGATGTCGAGTCCCGCCGCCCCCGCGGCGCGCACCAGGTCCGCCGGGCTGTCGGTTCCGTCGGAGGCCGTCGAATGGGTGTGGAGATCGATGAGCACCAGACCAGTCTGTCAGGTGTCGCCGCACGGGGTCCGAGCGTGCGGCCCGGAAGCCTGGCGTGTCGTGCGACGCCGCCCGGCCCGGACCCGGTGCTGACGTACGATTCACCGGCAGCGTTTCCGACTCGACGGTGAAGGAGGGCCCCGTGCCGTCTGTGCCCTCGCTCCCCCGGCGCGGCAGCGACAAGGATCAGCGCGACGGCGAGAAGGACCCAGGTTCCAGGATCCGCATCCCGACCGCGCGGGCCATCGTGGACTGCGGGGTGTACGTCGACGGCACGAGGCTTCCCGGCAAGTACACCCACCAGGCTGCGATGGCCGAGGTTCGCAAGCGGGGTCAGGGGTTCGTGTGGCTCGGGCTGCTCGCTCCCGACGAGGGCCAGATGGAGAGCGTGTCCGAGACGTTCGGGCTGCACGAGCTGATGGTCGAGGACGCCGTCCACGCCCACCAGCGACCGAAGCTCGAACGCTACGACGACGTGCTGTTCCTGGTGCTGCGGACCGTCAACTACGTGCCACACGAGTCGGTGGCCACTGCCAGTGAGATCGTCGAGACCGGCGAGATCATGGTCTTCGTAGGAGCCGACTTCGTCATCACCGTGCGGCACGGTGACCATTCCCCGCTGTCGAACGTCCGGCACGCGCTGGAGGCGAACGGGGAGCGGCTCGCCCTCGGCCCGTACGCGGTGCTGCACGCGGTCGCGGACCACGTGGTGGACACGTACCTCGAGGTCACCCAGGCCATCGAGGAAGACGTCGACAGCATGGAGGAGGCGGTGTTCAGTCCGCGCAGCAGCGTTGCGGTCGAACACATCTACCTGCTCAAGCGTGAGATCGTCGAACTCCGCAAGTCGGTGAACCCGCTGTCGAATCCGTTGCTCCGGCTGACGCGGTCACCGGGCAATCCGGTGCCGAAGGAGATCCGCCGCTACTTCCGCGACGTCCTCGACCACCACACCACCGTCGCCGAGCGGATCGCCGAATACGACGAGGTGCTCAGCTCACTCGTCGATGCCGCCCTGGCGAAGGTCGCCGTGCAGCAGAACACCGACATGCGCAAGATCTCGGCGTGGGTGGCGATCGCGGCCGTGCCGACGATGATCGCGGGCATCTACGGCATGAACTTCGACAACATGCCCGAACTCCACTGGCAGTACGGCTATCACGGCGTGGTGTTCGTGATCGCGTCGGTGGCGGTGGGCCTGTTCGTCACGTTCCGCCGGAACAACTGGCTCTAGAGCGACGCGGCGCCGCGGTGCGGATCGCGCACGTCGATGCCCGCCTCCGCCCACGCCTCACGCAGGGCGCCGGCGCCGCGCAACCGGACCCACGCCGCCTCGGTGCCGGTGAGCGGAACGACCGCGAGGAACCGCACGGCCTCCGCGGGTTCGGGCAGCGGCAGGTCGGGGATCGTCGACTCACCGAGCAGCACGGCGGTGAACGGCGCGTCCTTCCACAGCGGCTCTCCCAGGTCGAGCAGCGCGTCCTCCACGAGAACGACACCTTCCACCGACGGCGCCGCCGCCAGCACCGCCAGGGTGCGCGCGACTCCCGACGCCACCCCGGCGCCGCCGCGCAGGGTGAGGATCAGTTCGGCGCGGGGGCCGCGGAGAGCGTCGGCCACCAGTTCGCCGGGGTCACTCATCGGGTGCCGGGAGCATCCCAGGGTCACGTATCGGACCAGATCCTCGTCGTCGGGTGCGAACCGCAGCACGTCCAGCGGTTCGACGCCCAGGAACGTCACCGATGCCGCTGTCGGCTCCGGTCCCCCGATCTGCCCCAGCAGGTGCGCGCGAACGGAGGCCACAACGCTGTCAGTCACCCCGCCATCAAACCACCGAACCCGCTCACCCGTCCTCCGGCCTCTCGAGCCGGTAGCGTCGGAGCATGGTCTCGGTACTCGCAGTGTCCGACGAGACGATCGAGTCGCTGTGGAGTTCGCAGGTGCGCGCCATGGACGTCGACCTGATCCTCGGTGCGGGCGACCTCCCGTTCGACTATCTGGAATACCTGATCGACGCCCTCGACGCGCCGTGTGTCTTCGTGCCGGGCAACCACGACGCCGACCTGTCCGGCTATTCCGCGGGACGGGTCGGGTGGATGCGGGCGGGACTGCCCTCGGCGTGGCCGGGCCCGTGCGGTGCGGTCAACGCGGACGGCCGGATCGTGCGGATCGCGGGCCTGCGCATCGCCGGCCTCGGCGGATCCATCCGCTACAACGACGGCCCCAATCAGTGGACCGAGCGGCAGCAGCGGCGGCGGGCGCGCAACCTGGCGCTGACGAGCGCGTGGCACGCGCGCCGCTCCGGGGTGTCCGGCGTCGACGTGCTGCTCACGCACAGCCCGCCGCGGGGAGTCGGCGACCAGGAGGATCCGCCGCACCGGGGTTTCGAATGCTTCGAGAACCTGGCGGGCAGGTTGCAGGCCCGCGTCATGATCCACGGGCACGTCCACCCGTATGGCCGGGCGGCCGAGGACCGCACGCTCGGCGCGACGACGGTCATCAACACGGTGGGATTCACCCTGATGGAGTTGTCGCCGGGCGCCGAACCGAGCATCGTCAGGCGCCGGCATGGCACGTGACACCGGGTTCCCCGCCGCCGACGCCGAGAACGACTTCACCCGCCAGCGTCGTCGCGCCGAATTGTCGCGCCTGGTCAGCTGGCTGCGCCGCGAACCGGACGACGTCAACGAGATCCTGCCGTTCGACGAGGTGGTCGCGGCCGTCGGCCGGGTCGGGGAACGGTCGCTCGGCCTGCAGGTGATCCCCGTCAACTCCATCGTCGGCAGCGTCGACCGCACGCGCGACTTCGACCGGTTCTTCCGGCCCACGTCCACCCGGGTGCGCGAGCGCTGGCAGCGGCTGGCGGCCGCGCAGCGCCGGGGCGAATCGGTGCCACCGATCCAGGTGTACCGGATCGGGTCGATGCACTTCGTCAGCGACGGCCACCACCGCGTCTCCATCGCGTACGCGATGCATTGGAGCACGATCGACGCCTACGTCACCGAGATCCAGACGAAGATCTCCCCGGACGGAATCGCGCAGCGCGGCGACCTGGTCATCAAGGACCACCGCCGGCTGTTCCTCACGCGGGTGCCGTTGAGCGGGCCACAGCGGGCGGCCGTGGTCGTCACCGATCCGTGGGAGTACGCCGAGATCAGCCAGAGCGTCGAGGCCTGGGGGTTCCGGCTCATGCAGGAGATGGGCGAATTCCTCAGCCGTGAGACCGTGGCCCGGCGCTGGTTCGGTGAGGAGTACCTGCCGGTGGTGCGGATGCTGCGGGCGGCCGGGATGCTGCCCGACCACACCGACGCCGAGGCCTACCTGTGGGTGGCACGCGAGCGGTACCGCCTCGTGCGCCGGCATGTCTGGAACGACGAGATCATCGCCGAGCTCAGCCACCTCGCACCGCGGAGGCACAAACCGGCTAGCTCATCAACTACCCGGTCCTGAAGGACGCGGGTTTGCTGCTCACGTTCTCACTGGCTGTGAGAGGGGTGGCTGCTTTAGGCACGGTTGATTGGGCGGCCCGGTAGTTGGTGTGTCCGAGTGCGGCAATGTTGGCGGCGGCGTTATGGTCGGCGTGGCCGGTCCATCCGCAGCCGCGGCACCGGAAGAGTGCTTGACTGTGCCTGTTCGCGGTGTCGCAGTGGTGGCACGTCTTGCGGGTATTGCGAGGGTTGATCACCTGCACCGGCACTCCTGCGGCGTGCGCCTTATAGGTGATCTGGTCGCGCAGTTGCGCGTATGCCCAGGAGTGCAATTGTTGCCGTTGTCTGCGTGCGAGCCGTACCCGGTCCCGGATTCCCGACAGGTCTTCTACCGCGATTCCTTGACCGGTGCGTTGCGCCTGGGCAACAATCGTTTTCGAGAGTTGATGATTGATGTCGGTGGCGTACCGAGTCTCCTTCCTCCGCCGTTTCTTCAGTGTCCGTTTCGCGGACCTGGTCCCCACCTTTTGCAGCGCGGACCGGATGGTTCCGTTCTTTTTCCGGCGGGCGGTGACCGCACCACCGGACCACCGGACGTCGAGTTCGGCCGGGTCGTCTGCGGTGGTCACAGCCAGGTTCACGATCCCCAAGTCCACACCCAGCCACCCGGTGGGGTCGTCGGCGGGGACCAGCTGCTGCGGTGCGTCGGTGTCGACGGTTGCATGCAGGTAGAAACATCCGTCCCGGAAAATCAGATCCGACTCGCCTGTGCGGTCGGCGAGCATTGTCCGCTGCCACGGCGCGCACACGAATCCGACGTTGCGCATCCGGCCCGCGCTCGTCCAGATCGACACCGTCGATCGATCGATCTGCCACGACAAGCACCGATCGTCGAACGGTTGGCCCGCGTCCTGACGGAACACGATCGCCTTACCCGCCACCTTCGCATACCGTGTCGATCCCGGCGTGCCGTAATTCCCGTTACGCAGGTTCGCTGTCCGGGTCGCGTACGCATCCGCCGACTTTCTTGATGACCCGGATCGCCGGTTGCGCCGACAACCCGCACGCCTTGAGCTGGGCATAGACCCGCTTTTGCAGCGCGAACGGGCGCCGATCAGCGGCGGTGTGCGCGAGCTGCGCAACCATGTTCGCCCCCGCATTGCACAACTCCAGTGTCGATTTCAGCGCCACATACTGCTCCGGGGTGGGAGCCAGCTTCACGACAACGATCCGCTTCACACCCTGCGCCTTTCCGTTCACCGACCCGATGCGAGCAGATCATGGCAGAGGTGTGTGACAAGTTCGGCGCACGTTGACCGAGTTCAACGGAGAAACCGACCACGTCCACCTAGTGATCCACTACCCACCTACCGTGCAACTCTCCACCCTGGTCAACAGCCTCAAGGGCGTCTCCGCTCGATACCTGCGCCAAGAGTTCCCCGACCACATCCAGAAATACCTGTGGGGCAATCACTTCTGGTCACCGTCCTACTTCGCCGCCTCCGCCGGCGGAGCCCCACTCGCCATCGTCGCCGAGTACATCACCAACCAACAACGACCCGAACCCACACCAGAAAGCGACCCCGCTACCCGCCATCGCGCACTACAGAATCAGCTTCCTCCCAGCCCTGAAGGGCCACGCTTCCTCTGATTAATCCGGTGAACCGCACGGCGCGTTCGGTCGCCTCGGGGTGAGCGAACTTCAGCAGTCGCCTGCCCTCCGCCTCGATCGCGGTGCGGTGCGTCTTCGCGATCGTCGCCAGCGGCTCCACGTCGAGTACCGCACGGGACTTCTCGACCACCGTCGTGGTGAACGCCGCGACCCTGCCGTTCACGAGCACGGCCGGTTTGACGATGCCGTTCTGCGTGAAGATCTTCTTCCGCACGTCGTCGTCGACGAGGCGCCCGCGGTCCGCGTGCGAGAGCAGCACGTTGTCGAACGGCGCGAGGATGCGGACAGGCGCAGGGGTGTTCGGGTCCGGCCGGGGCGCGTCGGGAAGGTCGAACAGTTCCGGCCCCGACTCCCCCGCGAACACCCGGAGCCCGGGCCGCAGCCGGTCCAGGACCTCGCCGAGCCGGGTCAGCCCCGACCAGGCCTGGGCGTCCCGCGCGCTCGCCGGGCCGAACGCGGCGAGGTAGCGAAGGAGCATCGTGTCGATGGACGGCGCGGCGGAGAGCGGGCGACCCACCCACGACTCCAGCGTCGCCAGCGCCGGCTGCCCCGACCTGCCCCACAGCCCGCGCGGCGGCACCTGGACCATCGGGACCAGTCCCCGCACCCCGTGGGCGAGCGCGGCACCGTCACGCCCGGGGAACCGCTGCTCGAGCAGCGACCGCATCTGCGACTGGGTGCGGGGTTTCTCGCGCACCAGTTCGCGTCCCGCGGCCGCGAGCGCGTCGAGGTCGATTCCGTCGAGACTCGACCGGTGCTGCGTGTTCGTGTAAAGGTCCCGGTCGAGCAGCGGTTGCGCCAGCGGACGGAACGAGAGGGCGTCGGGCGCGGACAACGCGAACACCGTCCCGCGCATCGCGACGATCCGCACCACCGCGCGGTTCTCGACGAGATCCGACAGCGACTCGGCGCGAAACCGCCTGAGCCGCGCCCACAGCGCGAAGTACGGCGGGGCCGGCGCCTGCGCCTGCAGTCCGCAGAGGTGCTCGATCATGTCGAGCGGGGACAGTTCCGAACGGCTCAGCAGCGATTGCCTGGCCAGCGTCGCCCGGCCCAGCGCTCGATTCGACATGCGTTCAGACCCCACCGTGCACCCCTTCGTTAGTTAGCCCCAGTACCGTATTGGTGTACGCCCGTTCACCGACCCCTGCAGGAGGACCCCCATGGCCGCCGGACCGACAACCGCCGCCAGGGCTCTCCTGCCCGTCATGTGCTTCGTCGTGATGATTGTCGCCGTTCTGCAGACACTGGTGGTACCGATCGTCGGGACCATCGGCGCGCAACTCGACGTCGGCCCCACCGCCGTCGGCTGGCTCCTCACCGCGAACCTCCTCGCAGCCGCCACCGCGACACCCGTCCTCGGCCGCCTCGCCGACCTCCGCGGCAAACGACCCGTCCTGCTCGGGGTGCTCATGGTCGTGCTGCTCGGCTCCCTGATCGGTGCGGTGTCGACGTCCGTGGGGGTGCTGATCTTCGCCCGTGTGCTCCAGGGTGTGTCGTTCGCGCTGTTCCCCATCGGCATCGCGGTGCTGCGCGACGAACTTCCGGCCGAGAGGCTGACCGGGGCGATGGGGATCTTCTCCGGCACTCTCGGTTTCGGCGGATGTTTCGGCATCGTCCTCACCGGTGTGCTGGTCTCCGACGGCGCCGACTTCCACCGCGTCTTCTGGCTGTCCTCGGCCATCACCGCGGCGGGACTCGTCCTCGCCTGGATCGCCATCCCCCGCCGCCCCCGCGCAGGCACGGGTTCCATCGACTGGGTCGGCGCTGTCGGTCTCGCCGCCGGCCTGGTCCTCGTCCTGCTCCCGCTCGCCGAGGGCGGCACCTGGGGCTGGACGTCGCCCGTCACAATCGCCAGCGGAGTCGCCGGGATCCTGGTTCTGATCGGCTGGTTCCTCTTCGAACGCCGGATCACCGATCCACTCGTCGCGCCTCGGCTGCTGACCAACCCACCCGTTCTGGTCACCCATCTGTCCGCCCTGGTGGTGGGCATGTCGATGTTCGTGATGTTCCTGGGCAGCTCGTACTTCGTCCAGACGCCGCGCGCGGTCGCCGGGTACGGCTTCGGGGCCACCGTCCTCGAGGCCAGCACCGTATATCTGCTGCCGGGCGCGATCAGCGGCGTCCTCGCGTCGATCCTGAGCGGAAGACTGATCCACCGCTTCGGTTCCCGCGCCGTCCTGATCGCCGCGAGCGTCGTCGGGGTGAGCGGTTTCGTCGTGTTCGTCTTCGCCCACGACCGCACGTGGGAAGTCATTGCGGCGATCGTGCTGATCAACACGTACATCAGCCTCGCCTACGCGTCGCTGCCGTCGCTGCTCGTGGCCGAGGTCCGGCAGGACGAGACCGGCGTCGCGAACAGCATCAACTCGATCGCCCGGTCCGTGGGCAGCTCGGTCGCCAGCGCGCTGCTCGCGACCCTGCTCGCCGGGATCACCCTCCCCGGGACCGACGTCCCGACCGAATCGGCGTACGTGATCGCGTTCGTCGTCGGTGCGACCGCCGCCGCCCTCGCCGGACTGCTGCCGTTCTTCGGGATCACCCGCACCACCCGCACCCCGTCCGATGAGGAGGAGGACGAGGTGCACGCGACCGCCCTCGCGGCCGAGTGGGGCACGGTCGGCGGCCTCGGCGGGGCGAACACCCGCGGTTCGGGTGAGCGCCACGCCCCGGTCAGAGGGTGAGGTTCGCCCCCGAGTCCTGATCGAACAGGGCGATCTTCGCCCGGTCGAACCACAGTTCCACCGGCCTGCCGTGCGCCGCGGACGATTCGGTCGACAACCGGGCGACCAGCTGCCCGCCGCCCGCGACCGCGGTACCCGAGTCGGCGGCGAGTTCCTCGAGTTCCCGGGACGTCACCTGCGGACCCTCGGCCGTGAAATAGGCGTACTTGTCCGAACCCATCGACTCGAGCACCTCGACGTTGGCCGTGAACGTGGCACCGGCCGCCCGCTGTCCCTCGTCGACGAGCGCCACGTCCTCGAAGTGCTCGGGACGGATCCCGACGACGACGTCCTTCGCCGTGTTCGACGACCCGATCTTGTCGCGCGTCTCCGGGGGCAGCCCGAACTCGCCGAGCGGCGTCGACACCCCGTCGGCGGTGAGCTGCCCCGGGAAGAAGTTCATCGACGGCGAGCCGATGAACCCCGCGACGAACAGGTTGTTCGGGTGGTCGTACAGATCCTGCGGCGCCCCGATCTGCTGAACCACGCCGCCCCGCAGCACCACCACCCGATCGCCGAGGGTCATCGCCTCGGTCTGATCGTGCGTGACGTAGACCGTGGTGGTGCCGAGTCGCTGTTGCAGCCGGGCGATCTCGGTGCGCATCTGGACGCGGAGTTTGGCGTCGAGGTTCGACAGCGGCTCGTCCATCAGGAACGCCTTGGGGCTGCGGACGATCGCCCGGCCCATCGCGACCCGCTGCCGCTGGCCGCCGGACAGATTGGCGGGTTTGCGGTCGAGGTGCTGGGTGAGGTCGAGGATCTTGGCGGCGTCGTCCACCTTCGCCGCGATGTCCGACTTCGACATCTTCGCCAGGGTGAGCGGGAACGCGATGTTCTGCCGCACCGTCATGTGCGGGTACAGCGCGTACGACTGGAACACCATGGCGATGTCGCGGTCCTTCGGCGCCTTCTCGTTGACCCGCTCCCCCGCGATCCGCAGTTCGCCGGACGAGATGTCCTCCAGCCCGGCGATCATGTTGAGAGTGGTCGACTTTCCGCAACCGGACGGTCCGACCAGGATGATGAATTCGCCGTCGGCGATCGTGATGTCGACGTCGCTCACCGCCTTGGCGCCGTCCGGGTACAGCTTCGTCACCTTGTCGAGCACGATTTCGGCCACAAAATTATCCCTTCACTGCGCCGGAGGTCAGGCCGGCCACGATGCGTCGTTGGAAGAACAGCACGAAGATGATGATCGGGATCGTGATCACCATCGCGGCTGCGGCGATCGAGCCGGTCGGCTCCTCGAACTGGGAGGCGCCGGTGAAGTTCGCGATCGCGGCAGGCGCGGTGATGGAACGTTCCGTCGAGGTCAGCGAGATCGCGAACAGCAGGTCGTTCCAACAGAAGATGAAGACGAGGATCGCGGCGGTCACGATGCCCGGCGCCGCCAGTGGTGCCACCACCTTCCGGAATGCCTGCGCCGGGGTGGCGCCGTCCATCTTGGCCGCCTTCTCCAGCTCCCACGGGATCTCCTTGAAGAAGGCGGACAGCGTGTAGATGGCCAGCGGAAGCGCGAACGTGATGTACGGCAGGATCAGGCCCGCCCAGGTGTCGAACAGCCCGAGCCTGCGCTCGATGTCGAACAGCGGGCTCACGAGGGAGATCTGCGGGAACATCGCGATCAGCAGCGCCACCCCGACCAGCAGTTTCTTTCCCGGGAAGTCGAGGCGGGCAATGGCGTAGGCGGCCATGGTGCCGATGACGACGGCGATCACCGTGGAGATGAGACCGATGCCGATGGAGTTGATCAGCGCGCTGGTGAACGCGTTGGTCTCGAAGATGCCGCGGTAGTTGTCGAGGGTCCACTTCTGCGGAATGAACTTGCCGTCCTTGATCGTTCCCGCGGGTTTGAACGACAGGCTGGCGATCCACAGCACCGGGACCAGCGCGTACAACAGGACCAGCAGGTTGACCACGGACCAGCTGATCTTGCGGCGAGGAGTGTCGACGACGGCCATGGTTATCGGTTTCCTTCCGTGTCGGCCCCGGGAGCCGACGCGCCGAAGAGCTTGATGAACACGAACGCGAGCAGCGCGACGCACAGGAAGATGAGGACGCTGATCGCCGAGCCGATACCGAGGTTGAACGCCTTGAACAGGTTGTCGTAACCGAGGATCGACAGCGACCCGGTGTCGTTGGCGCCCTTGGTGAGAACGTAGATGTTGTCGAAGATCCGGAACGCGTCGAGCGTGCGGAACAGCAGCGCCACGAGGATCGCGGGTTTCATCAGAGGCAGGATGATCCGCACCAGCCGCGTCCACGCCCCGGCGCCGTCGACCTGCGCGGCCTTGAGGAGGTCGTCGGGAACGAGGGCGAGCCCGGCGAGCAGCAGCAGCGCCATGAACGGCGTCGTCTTCCACACCTCGGCGAGCACGATGATCGCGAGCGACGGGATCTGCTCGGTCAACGGGGCGCTGCCGTCGGGCAGCAGGTTCGCGAGATACCCGGTTCCCGGCGTCCACGCGTAGTACCAGCTGTACGCGGCGGCGACGGTGACGATGCCGTACGGAATCAGCACCACCGTCCGGACGAGGCCCTTCCCCACCAGCGTCCGGTGCATCACGAGCGCCAGGATCAGGCCCAGGACAAACTCGATCACCACCGACACGACGGTGATGCCCACCGTCACCCAGAACGCCTGCCACCAGTACCCGTCCGTCAGCACCGACACGTAGTTGGCGAGTCCGACGAACTTGCGTTCGTCGGGGAAACGGAGGTCGTAGCGCTGCAGGCTCAGCCACACCGCGTACACGACGGGATAGGCCGTCACCGCGATCATGAGGATCGCGGCGGGGGCCACCAACCACAACCCCAGCCGGCGTTCGGCCCGCTTCCCCTCCGAGATCTGGCCCTTGGAGGCGACTTTCGGCTCCTCGCCCCGGTCCGCCTGCACGGTTTCGGTCGTCACGGGATCAGCCCTTCCGAGTTGACCGCCTTGCGGACCTGTTCGGCGAGTTCGTCGACGGTCCGCGGCGGGTCGATGTCACCGACCGGATTCAACGTGGCGGTGATCAGGGTCGAAATGCTCTGGTACGCCGGAGACACCGGGCGGACGGACGCGGTGTCGAGGCTCTCCCGCACCTCACGCCACGCGGGGTACGCCTCCTGGAACGCCGGGTCGTCGTACAGGCTCGCCAGCGTCGGCGGCACACCGCCGTTGACGGCGTTGTTGCGCTGGTTCTCCTCGTTCCGCAGGCAGGACACCGCCTCGAACGCCAGGTCCGGGTGCTGGCTCGTCTTCGCGACCGCGACGTTGAATCCGCCGATCGTCACCTCGGCGGGCCGGCCGGGGATCACCGACGGGTACGGCGCAGGCAGGAAGTTCTGCTGACCGTCGACCGTGAGCACCGTGTTGCCGGTGTCCACGGACGTCGGGTTGCCCTTGTCGTCGATGAACGGGAGGTCGCCCTTCTCGGCGTTCTCGATCATGCCCGGCAACACGAACGGCCAATTGACCTCGAACGCGGCCTTTCCGCTCTCCATCCCGAGCCGGGACGACGCCTCGTCGCCCTGGGAAACCGACGGGTCGGCACCCTTCGCGGTGGCGACCCGCTTCATGACCTCGAGCGCCTTCAGGGCGGCGTCACCGTCCGCGACCGTCACGGTGGTCCCGTCGTCGGCGACGACGGACCCGCCCGCACTCGCGAGCAGGGTGTTGAACCACACCATCAGGCCCTCGTACTGCTTGCCCTGCACCCCGATCCAGCTGGGGCGGCCCTCCGCGGCGAGCCCCTCCGCGATGTCGATCATCTGATCCCACGTCTGCGGCGGCTGCCCGTCCGGCATGAGGTCCTTGCGGTACCAGAGCAACTGGGTGTTGGTGTTCAGCGGTGCGGCGTACAGCTGGTCCTGCCACTTGGCCGATTCGAGCGGGCCTTCGAGCGTGCCCTCGGTAACCTCGGCCGCGATGCCGGGTGGGAGCGGCAGCGCCCAGCCCGCCTCGGCGAACTCGGCGGTCCACACCACGTCGAGCGTCATGATGTCGAGTGACGTGTCGTTGCCGGTGAGCCGGCGGGCCAGCTGGAGGCGTTGATCGTCCGCGCCCTTCGGCAGCGTGCGTTGCTCGATGGTGTACCGGCCACCCGCTGCGGCCGTGCAGTTGGCCGCGGCCTCCGCGTACTGTTCGGCACCGTCGGCGGCGGTGTAGAAACTGAGGACGATGCCGTCTTCGGACGACCCGCACGCGGCCAGCAGGGGAACGGTGAGGACGGTGGCCGCACCGATCAGTCCCCACTTCAGCGAGCGTCCGGGCTTGGTGCGATGCAGCACAGCCGCCTCCTCGAGCGGCCCTCACGGATCCAGTCGCGGTACGGCTGGGCACGCGGGCCCGCACATTGGTTCCTGCCGGAACACGCGCTCCACCGACAGGTCACGGTTTCGGCGAGGGCCGGGGCCCACGCATTGCGCCGTAAACCTATCCGACATCACCGGCGAACCGGGTGAAATCACGGCGAACGTCGCGAATAGGACGCAATCCGTGACCCGACCGCAACCCGCCGATCGACGTGGTCTCGCCGATCAGAGCGCCAGCTTGGCCAGCATGTCCCTGGCCGTCTCCGCCGACTTCGGCTCGCACAGCACGTCGTACCGCCCGGCGACCAGCTGCATGGTCGACGCGAAATCCCGGGTGCCCCGCGTCGCCGCGTACGGGATCGTCGTGGAGATCAGCCCGAAGATGATGCCGCCGACGATGCCGACGACGAGCGGCGCCAGGAAACCGCCCGTGACGATGCCCAGCAGCAGACCGAAGAACACACCGAGCCACGCGCCCGAAACGATGCCCCCGCCAATCACTTTCGCCCAGGTGAGGCGGCCCAGCACCCGCTCCACCTGCATGAGGTTGACCCCCACGATGGTGACGTCCTCCACCGAGAACTCCTGATCGGAGAGGTAGTCGACGGCGCGCTGCGCCTCCGCGTAGGTGGGATACGAACCGATGGGCCAGCCCGTGGGGGGTTCCGGCAGAGCCCCACGCCGCGCCCCGTTGGACTGTCCGAGTGGATTCGTCATCGTCAGCTGGTCTCCTCGTGTGGTTACCGCAGGATCTGTCCTGTGAGAACCATTCTGCCTGCCGAGACTAGTTCGCGTCGGGTCGCACGAACTCGGTGGTCCGTTTCATACCCGCGGCGCGCCCCTTTGCGGAGATCACGAGCGCCATCTTGCGACTCGCCTCGTCGATCATCTCGTCGCCGAGCATCACGGCACCGCGACCGCCGCCCGCCGCGGACGTGTGGAACTCGTAGGCGTCCAGGATCAGTTCGGCCCGGTCGTAATCGTCCTGGCGGGGACTGAACACGTCGTTCGCCGCCTCGATCTGGGTGGGATGCAGCACCCACTTGCCGTCGAAGCCGAGCGCGGCCGTGCGCTGCGCCGACCGCCGGAACGCCTCCACGTCGCGGATCTGGAGGTAGGGGCCGTCGATGGCCTGGACCCCGTGCGCGCGGGCCGCCATCAGGATGGTCATCAGAATGTGGTGGTAGGCGTCGCCGCGGTCGTAGCCGTCCGGCTGCTCCCCGACGACCAGCGTGCGCATGTTGATGCTCGCCATGAAGTCGGCGGGACCGAACACCAGTGTCTGCACGCGCGGGCTCGCCGTCGCGATCGCGTTGATGTTGGTGAGCCCGATCGCGTTCTCGATCTGCGGTTCGATGCCGATCCGGCCCACCTCGAGCCCGTTGGCCTTCTCCACCTGGGTCAGCAGCAGGTCCAGGGCCTGAACATGGCTGGCGTCCGGCACTTTCGGCAGCAGGATCGCGTCGAGGTGGGCACCCGCCCGCCCCACGACCTCGACGACGTCGGCGTACGTCCACTCGGTGGTCCAGTCGTTGACCCGGACCACCTTGATCTGCTCACCCCACCCGTCCTCGGCGAGCGCGTCGCCGATGGTGCCGCGGGCTTCCTGCTTGGCGAGCGGTGCCACCGCGTCCTCGAGATCGAGGAAGATCTCGTCGGCGGGCAGCCCCTTCGCCTTGTCGATCATCTTGCGGCTGCTGCCCGGAACGGCGAGAACAGATCGCCGTGGCCTGTAGACGGAACTCATGACGGACGATCCTCCACTTTCGCAGGTGTTCGATTCCCTGTATCTCTGTACAACGATCTAGCCTGGCAATCATGGCAGCTGCGAACAAGGTTTTTGCAGCCAGGCTGGCCGGCCTGGTGGTACTCGGCCCCGACGGGGAGTCGATCGGCCGCGTCCGGGACGTGGTGATCACCGCCCGCGTCGGCAGGCAGCAGCCGCGCGTGCTCGGGCTGGTCATCGAATTGTTCACGCGCAAACGTATCTTCGTCCCGATGCTCCGCGTCACCGCGATCGAACCCAGCTCGGTGACCCTCACGACGGGCAACGTCAGTCTCCGCCGATTCCAGCAGCGGCCCGGCGAGGTCCTGGCCCTCGCTCAGGTTGCGGATTCCCACGTGCGCGTGGACGACCCGGAACTCGAGGAACTGAGGGACGCCGACATCATCGTCGTCGACCTGGGTATCGAGCAGACCCGCACCCGGGACTGGGTGGTGTCGAAGGTGGCGGTGCGCGGGCACCGCGGCAGGCTCGGCCGTCGGGCCGCCATGCACGTCGTCGGGTGGCAGCACGTCCAGGGCCTCACGCAGACCGACCTGGCGATGCCCGGCCAGGGCGTCTCGGCCCTGCTCACGCAGTTCGAGGGGATGCGCGCCGCCGACGTCGCGAACGCGATGCGCCTCCTGCCGGAGAAGCGCCGCCACGAACTCGCCCTCGCACTCGACGACGAGCGCCTCGCCGACGTCGTCCAGGAACTGCCCGCCGACGACCAGACGGATCTGCTCATGCACCTCGAGGTGGAACGGGCCGCCGACGTCCTCGAGGCCATGGACCCCGACGACGCCGCCGACCTCCTCGGTGAGCTTCCCGAAACCGAGGCCGAATCGCTGCTGCAGCTGATGGATCCGCAGGACTCCGAGCCGGTCCGCCGCCTGCTCGAGCACTCGCCCGACACCGCGGGCGGACTGATGACTCCCGAGCCGGTGGTCCTCACCGCGTCGACGACGGTCGCCGAGGCACTGGCCCGGGCCCGGATCTCG
This sequence comes from Rhodococcus koreensis, assembly GCF_900105905.1. Lineage (GTDB taxonomy): Bacteria > Actinomycetota > Actinomycetes > Mycobacteriales > Mycobacteriaceae > Rhodococcus_F > Rhodococcus_F koreensis. Next base: position 2,098,719 of record NZ_FNSV01000005.1, read on the forward strand.
GACGTCACCCCCGCCCTCGCGAGCATGGTGTTCGTCGTCCGCCCACCGACCGCGACACCGACCGGCCGCTACCTGGGATGCGTCCACCTGCAGAAACTGCTGCGCGAGCCGCCCGCGAGCCTGGTCGGCGGACTACTCGACACCGACATGCCGCGGCTGGCACCCGAGGACTCCCTGACGTCGGTGACGCGCTACTTCGCGACGTACAACCTGGTGTGCGGGCCCGTCGTCGACGACGAGGACCATCTGATCGGCGCGGTCACCGTCGACGACGTCCTGGACCACCTCCTCCCCGAGGACTGGCGTGAAGAGGAGATCGACGGATGAGCGAGAAGTCGCCCAGCGCAGCCGCCCGGAGCCTGTCCGACCGGCAGCGACTCGACACCCCGCGCGGCACCCGCCGCTTCCGGGTCACGTATGACGTGGAGGCCGTCGGCCGGGCCAGCGAGAACTTCGCCCGGTTCCTCGGCACGGGCCGCTACCTGATGATCCAGACGGTGATCGTGATCGTCTGGATCATCATCAACGTCTTCGCCGTCCGCCTGCAGTGGGATCCCTACCCGTTCATCCTCCTCAACCTGGCATTCTCCACCCAGGCCGCCTACGCGGCGCCGCTCATCCTGCTGGCACAGAACCGCCAGGAGAACCGCGACCGCGTCTCCCTCGAGGAGGACCGCTCCCGCGCCGAGCAGACGAAAGCGGACACCGAATTCCTCGCCCGGGAACTGGCCGCGCTGCGCATCGCGATCGGCGAGGTGGCCACCCGCGATTACCTGCGGCGCGAACTCGACGAGATCAGGACGCTGCTGGCCGACGAGGAAGACACGCGCACCCGGCGGAAGTGACGCCGGCGAATCCCCCCAAACTCCGGCACGGCCAATCACGGATATGTAACGTCAGTCACATCTTCTCGGATGTATGCGGTGTGCACAGACGAAGAGCACCGCAGGGGGTGATCGAGTGCGGATACGTGGACTGTTGACGGTGACTGCCCTGACCGTGGGCGCAGTTGCCACCCTCGGGTCCTCGACCGGCGGTTCCGCGATCAGCGGCGCATCCGTGAGCGCCACCGCCTACTCGTCCACCGGTGCGGCGACCGCCCTCGCAGCGTCGTCGGTCACGCCGGGAAGCACTCCACCCGCCTCGTACCTCCCGCCCGCGGGAATCGTGGCTCCCACAGCGCGGGTCGCGCGATCGCAGCGGGCCGCGCCCCCGCCGCCCGCCCCGGCACCCGCCGTGACAAATCCCACATCTCCCCTATCTTCTACGTCGCCGTCCGGCACCGGTCTCATCGCCGCACCGGTGATTTTGAGCGCTCTGGGCATCCCCGAGATCGTGCTCAACGCGTACCGGTCCGCGGAACTCGAGATGATGGCGGAGTCCCCCAAGTGCGGTCTGCCGTGGCATCTGCTGGCCGGCATCGGCCGCATCGAATCGGGGCACGCCGGCGGCGGCCGGACCGACTCGGTGGGCACCACGATCACCCCGATCCTGGGTCCGGTTCTCGACGGCAGGCTGGCGGGCAACGAGATCATCCGTGACACCGACCGCGGCGCCACGGACGGCGACCCCGCGCACGATCGCGCCGTCGGACCGATGCAGTTCATTCCGTCCACGTGGGCCAAGTACGCGTCGGACGGCAACGCCGACGGCGTGGCCGATCCCAACAACGTGTTCGACGCGACGCTGGCGGCGGCCCGGTACCTCTGCTCGGGCGGTCTCGACCTCCGCGATCCGCTCCAGGAGACCCGCGCGGTCCTGCGCTACAACAACTCGGCCGCATACGCCGCCAACGTCATCACCTGGTCGAACGCGTACAGGAACGGGGGAACTCCGACGCCGGGCCAGCTGGCGGAGTCGGCCTCGCCGTCGCCCGGACGGGTCGCCGACGCTGCCGCTGCCGCATCGGACCTCCCCCGCGATCTCGCGACCACCCCGCAGCCGTCGACGGGCGGTGCCGCTGCCCCCACGACGCCCGCTCCGGCACCGCCGATTCCCGGGCTCCCGCCGCTGCCACAACTGCCTTGTCTGTTCTTCTGCCCGCCCGCCGATCCGTCGGCTCCCGCGGCCGCCGTGCCCGACCCGGGCGCCCCCGCTCCGGTCGCGCCCCCGGCCACCGCTCCGGCTGTCACCGCTCCCCGGTAATCACCCCGCGTCCGCCGCGCGCCCTGCCATCTCGCAGGGCGCGCGGTGACGCGTGTGGGTCGCCGGGTTCGTGTGCTGTCGACCCGCTCACTCTTCATCGGCCGACCACGCTGCGTCCTGGCGTGACCTTGCCGTGTTCGTTACCCTCGCTCACGTGCGCTCCGAGTAACGGAACCCTCCGATACAAGTCCGTTTGATCACGGTTGAATAACGGAAAGATATCGAATCAGGTAGCCTCGATCCGGTCAGTTGAACGGAACACCCCAAGACGGGGGTCGCAGGAGGCAATCGAGTGGGTCGGCACAACAAGAAGACGGATTCCCATATCCGCCGCAATTCGGTCATCGCGCTTACCGGACTCGTCCCCATCGGACTGATCACCGCAGCCAACACGGCCGGCGCCGCACCCAAGGTCCCGTTCCTGTCCACGAGTTCCTCGTCGGAGGTCGCCGACGTCGCCCAGGAGGCGACCGACACCGCACCCGAGGCCGCAGAAGCCGTCACCCCCGTCGCGGAGACCGCCGCCGAGTCCGCACCCGCGGTCGAGGCAGCGTCCGCGCCGCCGGCACTCGCACCCGTCCAGGCCACGCCGCCGCTCCCGACGAGCATCGCGCAGGGCGCACTCGGCATCCCCGCCGTCAACGTCGCGGCCTACCAGAACGCCGAACGCATTCTCGCGGTCGAGCAGCCGGGTTGCGGCATGTACTGGACGCTCATCGCCGGGATCGGCCGCGTCGAGTCCACCCACGCCTACGACGGCAAGACCGACGACAAGGGCAACATGCTCAACCCCGTCCTCGGCCCGGTCCTCGACGGCAGCCTCGGCGGCAACGCCGTCATCCGCGACACCGACGGCGGCAAGCTGGACGGCGACACCAACTACGACCGCGCCGTCGGCCCCACCCAGTTCCTGCCCGAGACCTGGAACCGCTACGCGGGCGACGGCAACGGCGACGGCGTCGCCGACCCGCAGAACGTCTTCGACTCCGCACTGACCACCGGAAAGTACCTGTGCGACGGCGGATTGAACGTCAAGGATCCGATTCAGGCGGCGAAGGCCGTGCACCGGTACAACAACTCCGCCGCCTACGTGGCCAACGTGCTCGCATGGTCCGCCGGCTACTCCAGCGGGATCATCCCGGCGGCTGCGGACCTGCCGCGCATCCACTGAGCGCACATCCTTACCATTGAGTCATGCCAGTCCTGAGCGAGTCCGCTGTACGTAGCGCCCTGGCGCGCGTCCAGGATCCCGAGATCCGGAAACCGATCACCGAACTCGGGATGGTCAAGAGCATCGACATCGCGGCCGATGACAGCGTCGACATCGCGATCTACCTGACCACCGCGGGCTGCCCGATGCGGACCGAGATCAGCGACCGTGTCACCAAGGCCGTGGCGGACGTCCCCGGCGTCGGTGCGATCCGCGTCGAACTCGACGTGATGAGCGACGAGCAGCGCACCGAACTCCGCAAGTCGTTGCGCGGAGACTCGGCCGAGCCCGTCATCCCGTTCGCCCAGCCCGGTTCCCTCACCCGCGTCTACGCGGTCGCGTCCGGCAAGGGCGGCGTCGGCAAGTCCAGTGTCACCGTCAACCTGGCCGCCGCACTGGCCGCCCGCGGACTGTCGGTGGGTGTGCTCGACGCCGACATCTACGGACATTCCGTTCCCCGCATGCTCGGCACCGACGCCAAGCCCACGCAGGTCGAACGCATGATCATGCCGCCCGTCGCGCACGACGTGAAGATGATCTCCATCGCCCAGTTCACTCAGGGCAACACCCCGGTCGTGTGGCGTGGACCGATGCTGCACCGCGCGCTGCAGCAATTCCTCGCCGACGTCTTCTGGGGCGATCTCGACGTTCTGCTGCTCGATCTGCCGCCGGGAACCGGCGACGTCGCCATCTCCGTCGCGCAACTGATCCCCGGCGCGGAGATCCTCGTCGTCACCACCCCGCAGCAGGCCGCTGCCGAGGTGGCCGAGCGCGCCGGTGCCATCGCCCTGCAGACCCGTCAGCGCATCGTCGGCGTCGTCGAGAACATGTCGTGGATGGATATGCCCGACGGCAGCCGGATGGACATCTTCGGTTCCGGCGGCGGTCAGGCCGTCGCCGACCGCCTCACGAAGGCGGTGGGCGCGAAGGTGCCGCTGCTCGGACAGATCCCGCTCGAGCAGGCTGTCCGGGAGGGCGGCGACGGCGGCGTCCCCATCGTCCTCGGCCAGCCGGATTCGCCGGCCGCGACGGCACTCCGCGACATCGCGGACAAGTTGGCCGTCCGCAAGCGCGGGCTCGCCGGAATGTCGCTGGGGATCGACACCACCCGGCACCTCTAGGCACTCCGTGCTCGTGCGCCTTTCCGGTTGCTCCAGCGACCACAAAGGCGCACGAGCCCGAGGGGCCTACGTGGCGTCGAGGTCGATCGGGGGGCGCTCGCCCGCCACGAGCGGCTTGTTCTGCGGAGCAGTGGGCGTCGACGGATCGGCGCTGACGGCCTTCGTTCCCGGATTCGACTTGTCGAACGACACCGAACTCGGCTTGTCGAAGTTTCCGGTGAGAATCGAATCGTCACCGTCGAGAAGGTGTTTGGTGATGACCGCACGCGGCGTCATTCCGCGGAGCTGATTGAGATCCGCCAGCGGTTTGCGGAGATCTTCGAACTCCGGGCCGAGTTCGTCCTTGAGTTGCTGGCTGGCGCCGCTCGCATACTCACGGACCTGCCTCAATGACTTCGTAACCCAGCTGATCGCACCCGGAAGCCGCTCGGGTCCCAAGATGACCAGAGCCGCGACGAGGAGGACCATGAACTCGCCCCAACCAATGTTGCCGAACACGTGGTCAGCCTACTGTGCGGTGTGGGTGCATGCCCAGGTGGCGGAGCGATTTCACAGCAACCTCTCGAGTCAGTCGGAGGCCGGGGTCACGTCGACATCGACGAGCCGGCCCTCGCGAATCAGCTGAACCCGGACGGGCTCGCCGATTTTCTGCAGGTTGACGGCGACGACCAACTCGTCGGCGCTCGTGACCGTGCGGTCGCCGACCTTGACGATGACGTCGTTCTCGACGATGCCCGCCCGCGCGGCCGGGCTGTCCGAGCGGACGTTGGCCACCTGAGCTCCGCTGGTGTTGTCGTTGACGACGGTGCGGGCGTTGACGCCGATGTCCGGGTGATGCATCTGCCCGTCCCGGATGAGGGTCTGAGCGACCGTGGTGACGTCGTCGATGGGAATCGCGAAGCCGAGACCCACCGAGCCACCGGATTCGCTGAGCATGGCGGTGTTGATGCCGATCACCCGGCCGGTGTCGTCGACGAGCGCGCCGCCCGAGTTGCCGTGGTTGATGGCGGCGTCCGTCTGGACGGCGTCGATGACGGCATTCGTGTCGGAGCCCTCGCCGGACAGTCGCATCGGGCGGTGCAGGGCACTGACGATGCCTCGGGTGACGGTCTTGCTGAGTCCGAGGGGCGAACCGACGGCGACGACGTCCTCACCGACCTGCACGTCCCCGGACCTGCCGAGTTCTGCGACCGTCAGATTGTCGGCGGAGACCTTGAGCACGGCCAGGTCGGTCTTGATGTCGCGACCGACGATCTGGGCGTCGGCCTTGGTTCCGTCGGAGAAGATCACCTGGATCTTGCCGCCGTCGGGGGCGGTGGCGGCGGCGGAGATGACGTGATTGTTGGTGACGATGTAACCGGCGCCGTCGATGACGACACCCGAACCGGTACTGCCCTGGTCACCGACCGCCACCTGGATGGACACGACGGAGGGCAGGACGGCGTCCGCGACCTGCGCGACGGGCGACTGGCCGAGGTCCTCGTCGCCGCCCTGGACGAGGGTGACGCTGTCACTGGTCAGCGAGCTGCGATCGGCGGTGATCACTGCGGCGAGCAGGCCACCGACCAGACCGATCGCGAGCGCGATTCCGCCCAGCGCGGCGAGCGCTTTCGGCGCCACCTTGCCGCCGAACAGGACCTCTCGGGCGCTGAGAGCGGGGGCGGGCGGTCGCGAGTGTTCCGTGGCGTGCAACGCCGGGGAGCCGAGTTCGACACCCGCTGCGGGGTCGCGCCACGGGTCCGCAGGCGGGGCCTCGATTGCCGGGGCGGCGGCCTTGCGGTGGGGATCGCGTTGAATGGTGTCGACCTCGCCGTCCGGGCGGCCGAACGCCTCCGCCAGCACGGGGTCGGGTGCACCGACCTTCATCGAGGGTTCGCTCTCACGCCGGGTATCCGACGGAGCGAAGGAACCGGTGACGCCACCCGGTCGGCCGAATGCGCGGCTGGACGCCGCATCGATCCGCGGCCGGTAGACGGGCCTCGGATCGAGCCGTGGGGCGTCCGCCGGACGCAGCGTGCCCGACTCGTCCGCCACGGGACCGTCGGGCACCGTCGCGTCGGAACCCGGAGTCTTGTAATCCGCCGTCACGCTGTCGTGTCCCCCTCGTGTGCGTCAGTCACGCGCCCCAGTATCACCGATGCCCCGCCGGGCGCGGACACCGCCGTCGTCGGTCCGGCTGCGCTCAACGGCGCCAACGCCGGGACCAGATCCGGCTGGTGATCGAGTACTCGCTCGTGACCGGCGAATCCGGGGTGTGGGAGTCGAACGGGGACTTGTCGGAGGGCTCGCCCTGGTTGCAGCTGGGGATCTGACTCAGCAGACCCAGCAGACCCGAGGGCATCGCGACGTCACCGCTGCGACGCAGAGCACGCCGCGCCTGCTGCTGGGAGTCGACCTCGAACGCACACTCGGCGCAGATCGACAGGTGGTGGGCGGCGCGCAGATAAGCGGACATGCGGAGTTCACCGTCGACGAAGGCGGCGATCGCCTCACTCGCCAAGTGTTCGGTGGAGCCAAACTGGCGAGGTACACGCCCCTGCGTCATTCGTCCCTCCTGGTAACTACCCGACGCCGATCTGATCGGAGTCAACCTTTCCGTTCACAGCCAGATGCTCACGCAGAGCCTGCCTGCCGCGGTGGATGCGGCTACGCACGGTTCCGAGCTTCACACCCAGTGTGGCACCGATCTCCTCGTAGGACAGTCCTTCGATGTCACACAGCACGACCGCGGCGCGGAACTCCGGGGCCAGCGAATCGAGCGCTGCCTGCAGATCGGCGTCCAGGCGGGCGTCGTGGTAAATCTCCTCGGGGTTCGGCCCGTCGGCCGGGACCCGATCGTAGTCCTCGGGGAGCGCTTCCATGCGGATGCGGTTCCGGCGGCGGACCATGTCGAGGAAGAGGTTGGTGGTGATGCGGTGCAACCAGCCCTCGAACGTGCCGGGCTGGTAGTCGGACAGGGATCGGAACACCCGGATGAATGTGTCCTGGGTGAGATCCTCGGCGTCCTGCGCGTCGCCCGACAGCCGGTAGGCCAGCCGGTAGACTCGGTCGCCGTGCTCGCGGACGAGTTCGTCCCACGACGGCATGGCGGATTTCTCGCCTGTGGCATCGAACACAGCGGTGCCCGTCAGCTCGGCGTCCGACAGCTGCTCGTCGGTGTTTCTCTCGTCTGGAGCCATCGTGTGGTTGCTCATCGAGTTAAGTGGATCCTCCTACTCAGGACCGCAGATCACTGGACGTGGTATAGGCGTCAACTCCCGGGAGCCGGGATTTGTTCCCGGGCTCTCGGACTTTTCCTCCGTCGTCGTGATCTCCCCGCCGGGCGGTCTTCGGATCTGGCGTTGGGCTTACTCTTTCCCACCCCGATATGTGTGCGGTGTGAGCAAGCTGAGGTATTCCTGAGAATCGCGCCGCGCCGGGTCACGGCATTGTTGTCGAGCGCGCCTCGCAGCGGCGATGACGAGACCCCGATAACCTCATGTGCGTGCAGACAAACGCCGAACGGATACTCACCCACGCAGAAGGGGCTGTCCGTGAAGACGAGGCCCTCGGTGCGGCCAGGGAGCGGGCGGACGACCTCGGTGCCGAACCGGTACCTCCCGCGGTCGGTGCTGCGCTCGCCCTGTTTGCCCGCATGCTGGACGCCAAGACTGTCGTCGAGGTCGGCACCGGCGCGGGTGTGAGCAGCCTGTGGCTGCTCCGGGGCATGCGCGAGGACGGCGTCCTCACCACCATCGACAGTGAACCCGAGCACCAGCGGGCCGCCAAGCTGTCGTTCCGGACCAACGACATCGCACCCGCCCGGACGAGGCTGATCAACGGCCGGGCACTCGACGTCCTGCCGCGACTCGCCGACGGGGCGTACGACCTGGTGTTCGTCGACAGTGCACCGGTCGACCACCCGCACTACGTCCGCGAAGGAGTTCGGCTGCTGCGCCCGGGCGGCGCGATCGTGCTGCACAACGCGCTGCACGGGGGCCGGGTCGTCGACCCGAGCCAGCGGGACGCCGCGACCGTCGCCGTCCGCGAGGCCGCCAAGGCGCTTGCCGAGGACGACAAGCTGATCCGGGTGTTGCTGCCGATCGGCGACGGCCTGCTCTGCGCGTCCAAGCTCTGAGCGGCGTCCCCGGCTCAGAAACCGTCCCCACTCCGAGAGCCCCGTTTCCGGGGCCCTCCCGCTAGATCCAGACGCCCTTGCCGATGGCCACGACTCCGCCGTTGCTGACGGCAAAGCGCTGCTTGTCGCGCTCGAGGTCGACGCCGATGATCTCCCCGTCGCCGACGACCACGTTCTTGTCGAGGATCGCGCGGCGCACGACGGCGCCCTTGCCGATGCGCACACCCGGCATCAGGACGCTGCCCTCCACGGTCGCACCGCTGTCGACCATCACATTGGAGCTGAGCACGGAGTTGCGCACCGTCGCCGCCGACAGGATGCACCCGGCCCCGACCACGGACTCCTGCGCGAGGCCGCCCTGCACGAACTTGGCGGGCGCCAGGTTCTCCGTCTCGCCGCGGATCGGCCAGCGCCGGTTGTAGAGGTTGAAGATCGGGTGGACCGACACGAGATCCATATGGGCGTCGTAGAACGCGTCGAGCGTTCCCACGTCCCGCCAGTAGCCCCGGTCGCGGTCGGTGGCGCCGGGGACGACGTTGTCCTTGAAGTCGTACACGGACGCCTCGCCCGCCTCGACGAGCGCGGGGATGATGTCGCCGCCCATGTCGTGATCGGAGTCGGAGTTCTCGGAGTCGGCCCGGATGGCGTCGACGAGCACCTTGGTGGTGAACACGTAGTTACCCATCGACGCGAACGTCATGTTGGGGTCGTCCGGGGTCCCCGGCGGATGTGCCGGCTTTTCGAGGAACTGCACGATGCGGCCCGACTCGTCGCTGTCGATACAGCCGAACGCGAACGCCTCGCTGCGCGGCACCCGGATCCCGGCCACCGTCACTCCGGCGCCCGACTCGATGTGGTGCTGCACCATCTGCTCCGGGTCCATCCGGTACACGTGGTCGGCGCCGAACACGACGATGTACTCGGGATCCTCGTCGTAGACGAGGTTCAGCGACTGCAGGATCGCGTCCGCACTGCCGGTATACCAGCGCGGACCCAGACGCTGCTGCGCGGGAACGGGAGTGATGTATTCACCCGCGAACCCGGACAGTCGCCACGTCTGAGAGATGTGGCGGTCCAACGAGTGCGACTTGTACTGCGTCAGAACACACAGGCGGAGGTATCCCGCATTGACCAAATTGCTGAGCACGAAATCGATCAACCGGTAGGCGCCTCCGAAAGGCACAGCAGGCTTCGCCCGATCCGCGGTGAGCGGATAGAGACGTTTGCCCTCGCCGCCGGCGAGCACGATTCCAAGCACATGTGGCTGGCTCCTCACCCTGTCAACCTATCGGGCGGCCACTCCCCCCGCCAGCGAAGCGCCGACTCACAATTTCTCCGATACCCGAATGTGTCCGAGAGCGGTGGCCCGAAGCCGCCCGGACGGTTACGTTAGGCCGGTGCGGGTGGCGATGATGACGAAGGAATACCCACCGGAGATCTATGGCGGTGCGGGTGTACACGTCACCGAACTGGTTGCTCAGTTGAAGCAGCTGTGCGAGGTGGACGTGCATTGTATGGGTGCTCCGCGCGTCGGGGCGGTCGTGCACACCCCCGATCCCGCGCTGGCCGGGGCCAATCCGGCGCTCGCGACGCTGTCCGCCGAATTGCGGATGGCGGACGCCGCGACGGGCGCCGACGTCGTGCACTCGCACACCTGGTACACCGGCCTCGCCGGCCATCTGGCATCCGCGCTGTACGACGTGCCCCACATCCTCACCGCCCACTCCCTCGAGCCGCGGAGGCCGTGGAAGGCCGAGCAACTGGGCGGCGGCTACCGCATCTCCTCGTGGTCCGAGCGCAACGCCGTCGAGCACGCCGATGCGGTGATCGCCGTGAGCGCCGGGATGCGACTCGACGTCCTCGACGCGTATCCGTTCGTCGACCCGCACCGGGTCCACGTGGTGCGCAACGGGATCGACACGTCGGTCTGGCACGCGGGACCCGCAGGTCCGAGAGACTCCGCCCTCGCGAAGATCGGCGTCGACCCGGACCAGCCGATGGTGGCGTTCGTCGGCCGCATCACGCGGCAGAAGGGCGTCGGCCATCTGATCGCCGCAGCACACCACTTCGCGCCCGAGATCCAGCTGGTGCTGTGCGCGGGCGCCCCCGACACCCCGGAGATCGCCGCCGAGACCGAGCAGGCCGTCGCCGCGCTCGCGGCGCACCGTGGCAACGTGTTCTGGGTGCGCGAAATGCTCCCCACCGAACAGGTGCGGGAAATCCTGTCGGCCGCAACCGTCTTCGTGTGCCCGTCCGTGTACGAGCCGCTGGGGATCGTGAACCTCGAGGCCATGGCCTGCGAGACCGCGGTCGTGGCGTCCGACGTCGGCGGCATCCCGGAGGTGGTCGAGGACGGGGTCACCGGCCGTCTGGTGCACTACAACTCGTACGAGCCGGAGGCGTTCGAGCAGGCGCTGGCCGAGTCGGTCAACGCGATCGTCTCCGACGTCGGCACCGCCGAGGCCATGGGCAAGGCCGGGCGGGCGCGGGCCATAGCCGAGTTCTCCTGGGCAGCCATCGCGCAGCAGACCCTCGACGTCTACCAGGACGCGCTGTCGCGCCGCTGACGCTCAGAGCCGGGTGTAGGTGGACACCGTCACCGACGCCGTCACCGGATATTCCTGCGGCAGCGCCGCGATCGAGGACGCGAGCCGCTCGGATGTCAGGTGCCGCGCCGACGGCCCCATCCCCACCAGGCGGGTCACGTCGAGGTGCGACAACGACATCGGGTACTCCACCGCCACGTGGCCGGTGCGCTCGAACCGCCCGGACATCGCGGCCCCGAGCCGCTCGACCTTGCGGTCGTCCACCCGGACCATGCCGAGCAGGTCCACGAGTTCCCCCAGGTGCCGCTCCGTGGGCGTGAGGACCACCAGGGAGCCGTGCTCGGCCAGCACCCGGTGCGCCTCGTCGGCGTTGCGGGGCGCGAACACGCACAGGACGTGGCTGAGGACGTGGTCACGCACCGGAAGGTGTTGCCACACGTCCGCAACCACCGCCCCCGCACGCGGGTGTGCCCTGGCGATGCGACGCGCCGCGTACTTGGACACGTCCAGCCCGATCCCCCGGCCGGTCGGGGTGGCGTCGAGGACGCGCGCCAGGTAGTGGCCTGTGCCCGCGCCGATCTCGAGGATCCGGGGATCGTCGCCGGCCCCGGCGCCCGCCACCACCGCGTCGGCGACGGCATCCATCAGCGGGTCGAAGCTGCCTCCGCCGAGGAAGTCCGCACGTGCGGCGATCATTTCGGGGCTGTCGCCGTCGAACTTGCCGCCGGCCCCCGTCATCAGGGTGACGTAGCCCTGACGCGCCACGTCGAAGGCGTGCCCTGCATCACACAGGATCGCGCCTTCGTCGAGTTCCACCGGCGATCGGCACTGCGGGCAGGCCAGCAGGTCGGTCACATCGGCCAGCACGAACGTTCGCCTCCCTGTTCCGGACACGGAACAGGCCCCGCACCGAGAACGGCGACGGGGCCTGCCCTGTGAGGTTCTCTCCGCACTCGACTAACTGGTGACGCCCTTGAGCTCTTCACCGAGTGCGGCAGCTTCCTCCGGGGTGAGCTCGACAACCAGACGTCCACCACCCTCGAGCGGAACCCGCATGACGATTCCTCGTCCCTCTTTGGTTGCTTCGAGGGGACCGTCCCCGGTCCGGGGCTTCATGGCCGCCATCCTCTGCTCCCTCCAGATCTGCGCTGCCTGCTTGCGCCTCGACAAATTTTGGCACCCCGCCAACACTCGGCGAGGCTTGTGACATCCATTCTTCCCTATGGACACGAGTACCGGGAACCTGAGTCACGAATACGCAGGTTCACCGGCAATTCAGGCAGTGATCGGGACCCAGCAGCCGACGACGTGGTCGTCCACCATCCCGGTGGCCTGCATGAGTGCATAAGCGGTGGTAGGACCCACAAACTTGAACCCCCGGCGCTTCAATTCCTTCGCCATCGCGGTGGACTCGGGCGTGACGGCAGGGACGTCGTTCACGGTGGCCGGCCGACTCGGGCGCGGCGGCGGGGCGAATGACCACAGCAGCGCGTCCAGGTCGGTGTCCGACAACTCCAGCAGGGCCCGCGCGTTGCTCACCGACGCCTCGATCTTGGCCCGGTTCCGGACGATCGACGCGTCCCCGAGCAGCCGCTCCACGTCCCGTTCCGTGTATCGTGCGACCGCCTCCGGATCGAAGCCGGCGAACGCGGCCCGGAAGGCCTCGCGCTTGCGGAGAATCGTGATCCACGACAGTCCGGACTGGAACGCTTCGAGGCACAGCCGTTCGTACAATTCGTCGCGGCCGTGGAGTGGACGACCCCACTCGAGGTCGTGGTAGTCGCGGTACAGGCTGGACCCGTCCGAGTCGACGGCCCACGCGCACCGCACCCTGTCCTCGGCGCTCACCGGGCGTCACCCGGATCGTCGGCCGTGGCTTCGACCGTTGCCAACTGTTCACGCAGCGAATCGATTTCGCGACCCAGCCGGGCCAGCGCCCAGTCGACCTCGCTCGCCTTGTACCCCCGCAGCGTCTGCTGGAATCGCAACGCCTCCACGTCGGCGCCCGTCACACCGTCGGCGGGCAGGGCCGTGAGTGTGGTGCCGGGCGGCAGGGGCGCGAGTTCCTCGGAGCGGCCGAACACCGCACTGGCGGCGAGGAACAGCATCGCGCCGACGAACGCCATGACGAGCAGATAGAGCAGGGCTGTCACCATGCCCCGATCCTGTCACGGACGTCCGACAGCCTCCCGCGTCAGGGGCGCCCGGTCAGGGGCACACCGTGTTCATCGGCGGACGATCGGCCAGCGCGACGTTCGTCGTCGTCGGCACGAAGGAGTCGCCGTCCACCAGGAACTGGGTCAGGCCCGCCCCGGAGTCGGGCACCCCGCAGCGCCGCATCATCGTGCCGATGATCTGCCTGCTCATCACCCCGAGTTCGGACAGCGGACGGTTCCGGTGCTTGCGCACCCCCAGATTGACCTGGCCGATCGCACCGAGGCCGAGACGGTCGTACGTGTCGAGCAGCAGCCCGATCTCGACGCCGTAGCCGGGGGCGAACGGAACTGCCGACAACAACTCCCGGGTACCGGCGTACTCGCCGCCCAGCGGCTGCAGCACGCACGTCAGCTCCGGCCGGAGCGACGCCAGCATCGGGCGCGCCACGAGTTCGGTCACCCGGCCGCCGCCGTTGGCGTCCTCCGTCCCGCTCAGCCGGAGCGGACGCCGGTAGTAACCCTTCACGAGGTGGATGCCGTCGGCCGTCAGCAACGGTCCGAGCAGCTTCGGGACGAACGCCGGATCCGGGTTGATGAGATCCGAGTCGACGAACGCGATGAGGTCGCCGGTGCTCGCGGCGACGGAACGCCACAGCACCTCCCCCTTGCCCGCGACGGGTGGGAAGGCGGGCACCGCCTCCTCCCGGCTGATCACCGTGGCGCCCGCCGCGCGTGCGCGTTCCGCCGTCAGATCCGTCGACCCGGAATCGAGCACGATCAACTCGTCCACCAGCCCGCCGAGCAGCGGGTGGATCGTGTCCACCACCGCGGCGACCGTCTCCTCCTCGTTGAGCGCGGGCAGGACCACCGACACGGTGCGCCCCGCCTTGGCCCGTTCGAGTTCGGCGATGCTCCACGACGGCTGGTCCCAGCTGTTCGCCTCGGCCCAGGAACGCGGGGCGCGGTCCTCCGCCAACATCGTGTGGGCCGCCCGGGCCCCCACGGCACTCATGCCAGCCCCCGCACGGTGCGGGACGGGGCGCGTCGGCCCTGAATCGCGGCCACCATGTCCACCACTCGGCGCGTGGGGGCAACTTCGTGGACACGGAAGACTCGGGCGCCTCCTGCGGCGGCCATAGCTGTCGCTGCCAATGTTCCCTCCAACCGCTCGACGAGATCTACCCCTAGAGTCTCCCCGACGAAGTCCTTGTTGCTCAGCGCCATGAGCACTGGCCATCCCGTATTTACAAGATCTTCCACTCGCCGCAACAACTCGAGCCCGTGATAGGTGTTTTTCCCGAAATCGTGGGTCGGATCGATGAGGATCGAGTCGGCGGGCACACCCAGCCGGGCCGCGTTCTCGGCGGCCGACACCACTTCGTCGAGGACGTCCGCCACGACGTCGGCGTAGCGGACGCGGAACGGCCGGGTCCGTGGGACCGCTCCCCCGGTGTGCGAACAGACGATGCCGGCACCCGTCTCCGCGGCCACCTCGACGAGCGCCGGGTCGGCGCCCGCCCACGTGTCGTTGATCAGGTCGGCGCCCTCGGCGACGGCCAGCCGGGCCACGTCGCTGCGCCAGGTGTCGATGCTGATGAGCAACTCCGGATAGCGTCCGCGGATCGCGGCGACGAACGGCACCACCCGCCGGATCTCCTCCACCGAGTCGACGACGTCGCCGGGCCCGGCCTTCACGCCGCCGATGTCGACGAGGTCGGCGCCCTCGTCGACGGCCCGCTCGACCGCCGACATCGCCGCGGAGTCGGTGAACGTGGCGCCGCGGTCGTAGAAAGAATCGGGTGTCCGGTTCACGATGGCCATCACCAGCGCACGGTCGACCGCCACGGGCCGCCCGCACAGCGTGGGCGACGGACGGTCGGGCGCGGGCGGTACGTCTCTCTCGGCCATGTCACCAATATTGGCACGCAGCGAAATCGAAACCACCCGTGAGTACTTGTTAACGGCGGGCGGTTAACAAGTACTCACGGGCGGCGGAGCCGCATCACCCCTTGGGCAGCGACCCCTTCGCCACTTCCTCGACGTACCCGTCGTATGCACGCTTGTAGCCGCCGCTGCGGCCGGACAGCACGTGCAGCGTGTCGGTGTCCTCGACGTCGTAGCCCTCCTTGCGGAGTTCCACCTTGCGACTCTTGAACGTCGACGTCTGCTCCAGCGAGTCGACGACGCGGACGAACAGCGGCACCGCGTACGACGGCAGCCGCTGGAACAGCAACTCCGCCACGTCGGAGCCGTCGAAGTCCTCGTTCTCGTGCAGCGTCACCGCGGCCATTCCGGCGCGACCGTCGGTCCCGGGGATCTCGACGCCGTAGACGACGGCATGCTCGACCGCGGGATGCGCGAGAAGCGCGCCCTCGACCTCGGTGGTCGCGACGTTCTCCCCCTTCCAGCGGAACGTGTCGCCGAGCCGGTCGACGAACGCGACGTGCGACCAGCCCTGACGGCGCACCAGGTCGCCGGTGTCGAACCAGCAGTCGCCGTCGTCGAAGGCGTCGCGGACGAGTTTCTTGTTCGTGGCTTCCTCGTCGGTGTAGCCGTCGAACGGCGCCCGGTCCGTCACCTTCGACAGGAGTAGGCCGACCTCGCCGGTGGCCACCTTCCGCAGTGTGCCGTCGGAGTGCCGCCGCGGCGCACCGTTGTCCTCGTCGTACTCGACCACGGCGTGCGGGAGCGGGCAGATGCCTGCGGTCCGGTCTACGTTGAGGGCGTTGACGAACGCGATGTTGCACTCGCTGGCGCCGTAGAACTCGGCCACCCGGGAAATGCCGAACCGGGTGGTGAACTCGGACCAGATCTCCGGACGGAGCCCGTTGCCGACCATCAGCCGGACGGCGTTGTCGCGGTCGCCCGGCTTCTCGGGCTGGTTCAGCAGGTACCGGCACAGTTCACCGATGTAGGTGAACGCGGTGGCCCGGTTCAGTGCGACGTCGTCCCAGAACTTGGACGCCGAGAACTGCTTGCCCAGCGCGAGTGTCGCCCCCGACCCCAGCACCGAGGACAGCGACACCGTCAGCGCGTTGTTGTGGTAGAGCGGCAGGCAGCAGTAGAGGACGTCGCTGCCGCGCAGCCGGACTCCCATGTTGCCGAGTCCGGACATGCTCTTGAGCCAGCGGAAGTGACTCATCAGGCTGGCCTTGGGCAGTCCCGTGGTGCCGGAGGTGAAGATGTAGAAGGCCTTCTCCCGGGCCTGGATCTGCTCACACACCTCGGGGTTGCCGTCGCCGGCCTTCTCGGCGAGCCGGTCGAGGTCGCCGACGTACACCACCGAGGCCACGGCGGGCGGTTCGTCGAGCGAGTCCATCGCCTCGCCGCACGCCTCGGACACCACGAGGACGCGGCTGTCGAGCAGCGAGATGCTGTGCGCGAGCACGTCTCCGCGCTGATTGTGGTTGAGCATCCCCGCAGTGGCGCCGAGCTTGACGGCGGCGAGTGCGATGAGCAGCGTCTCGGGGGCGTTCTTTCCCAGGATCCCGACGACGTCCCCGCGCGACACTCCGAGGTCGGTGAGCACGTGGGCGTAGCGGTTCACGCGGATGTTGGCGTTCCGGTAGCTCAGCGAGTCGCCCTCGAACCGCAGGAACGTGCGGCGCGGGTGCGCCGCGGCGGCGCGCTGGAAGACCAGGCCGATCGACTCCTTCGCGTCGGGGGTCCGGATGAGGCCGAGGACTCCCTTCGCCATGGTCGGCAGCTCCGGGATCAGGGCAGGCAACCGCCTGGCCAGATCGACCACACCGATCGTCGAACGTGCTTCAGAACGCATGACATCCCCTCAGGCCTGCAGTATGAATCAGGTCACCTTACTGCACGGTAACAACGTGCGCCACGACGGCGATCGGACGCCGCCTCAGGAGAGGCAGGCGTCCAGCGCCTCCCCGACGTCGGTCCGGACGAGCAGCCTGTCGAGGGCGCGCTGCGCCACGAAGCCGCCGCCCCGCAGACCGTCGATCCAGTCCAGCAGGCCCGTGTAGTGGCCGTGCGGATCGAGCAGGACGACCGGCTTCTCGTGCATGCCGAGGTAGCCCGCGGTCCAGGTTTCGAACAGCTCCTCGAGCGTGCCGATACCGCCGGGCAGCGTGATGAAGGCGTCGGCGCGGTCCTCCATGACCTGCTTGCGCTGGCGCATGGTGTCGGTGACGACGAGTTCGTCCGCGTCGACGTCGGCGACTTCCCTGTGCACCAGGGCTTTCGGGATGACCCCGACGGTGATCGCCCCGGCGGCGCGGGCAGCCTCGGCCACCGCACCCATCATCGAGACGTTGCCACCGCCGGACACCAGTTGCCAACCACGCTTTCCGATTTCGGTGCCCACCTGGGCCGCCAGTTCCAGGAAGTGATCGTCCACCGGCCCCGAAGCGCAGTAGACGCACACCGAGAACGGCTGCGGTGGAACAGTTTCCCGGTTCACCATTGCTCCTCCGTTCCGAGCAGTTCGGCCTCGTCGACTCCCTGCTGCGACTTGACGACGATCCGCACCGCCTCCTCGACACTGTCCGTGACGTGCAGCAGGTTGACATCGCCTTCCGAGATCTTGCCGCTGCGTTCGAGGGTTCCGCGGATCCAGTCCACGAGCCCGGACCAGTACTCGGTGCCGAACAGGATGATCGGGAACCGGGTGACCTTGCGCGTCTGCACCAGCGTCAGCGCCTCGAACAGTTCGTCGAGCGTCCCGAAGCCGCCGGGCAGGCAGATGAACGCCTGCGAGTACTTCACGAACATCGTCTTGCGGGCGAAGAAGTACCGGAAGTTGATACCCAGGTCGACCCACTCGTTCAGGCCCTGCTCGAACGGCAACTCGATACCGAGGCCGATGGAGTACCCACCCGATTCGCTGGCGCCGCGGTTGGCGGCCTCCATGACACCGGGGCCGCCGCCGGTGATGACGGCGTATCCGGACTCGGCCAGGCGCGCACCCAGCGCCCTGCCCGCCTCGTACTCGGGGTGACCGGGCTCGGTGCGGGCCGACCCGAACACGGTGACCGCACGCGGCACCTCGGCCAGGGCTCCGAACCCTTCGACGAACTCGCTCTGGATCCGCAGGACCCGCCACGGGTCGGTGTGCACCCAGTCGGTCTGACCCCGCTCGTCGAGCAACTGCTCGTCGGTGGTGGTCTCGTCCTTGCGGGCGCGCCTCAACTGCACCGGACCCCGGTGCTTCACGGACGAGGACTTCCGCCCGTAATTGTTCTTCTCGGGTGCCATGCGCCCCAGGCTAACGGGTCGCCCGTTCGGGGCACCGGGCAGTCACGGGGTGCTCAGATAGGCGCGGAGCACGGTCGCCACGTCGGTGATCTGCTGGACGGGGACGTGCTCGTCCCGCTTGTGCGCGAGGTTCGGATCGCCCGGACCGTAGTTAACGGCCGGGATGCCGAGCGCGGAGAACCGGGACACGTCCGTCCACCCGTACTTGGCGCGGAACTCGCCGCCTGCCGCCTCGATGAGGGCCGCGGCCGCCGGATCCGTCAGCCCGGGGAGCGCGCCCGGCGACAGGTCCGTGACCTCGAAACCCAGCTCGAGGCCGTCGAAGACCTCCCGCACGTGGTCGATCGCCTGCTCGGCGCTGCGGTCGGGCGCGAAGCGGAAGTTCACGTCCATCTCCGCGGCGTCCGGGACCACGTTGCCCGCGACACCGCCGGCGATCCGCACGGCGGACAGGCCCTCCCGGTACACGCAGCCGTCGATGTCCACTGACCGCGCGGTGTAGTCCGACAGCCGCTGCAGGACCGGGGCGAACCGGTGGATCGCGTTGTCGCCGAGCCACGATCTCGCGGAGTGCGCGCGGGTGCCACGGGTGGTCAGCGTCACCCGCAGCGTGCCCTGGCAGCCCGCCTCGATGAGCCCACCCGTCGGCTCACCCAGGATCGCGACGTCCGCGCGCAACCACTCCGGGATCTCACGTTCGATCCGTCCGAGCCCATTGTGGACGGCCGCGATCTCCTCGCAGTCGTAGAACACCAGCGTCAGGTCGTGCGCGAGGTTCTCCACGGTGGCGGCCAGATGCAGGAACACCGCGTCGCCCGACTTCATGTCGACCGTTCCACACCCGTGCAGCAGGTCGCCCTCACGCCGGGAGGGCACGTTGTCCGCGATCGGCACGGTGTCGAGGTGCCCGGCGAGCATCACCCGGCTCGGGAGTCCCCGATCGGTACGGGCGAGCACCGCGTTGCCGTTACGGATGATCTCGAAACCGGTGGTCTGCTCCCGCAGCGCCGACTCGACGACGGCGGCGATAACCGACTCGTCGTGCGAGACGCTGGGGATGTCCACCAGCGCGGCGGTGAGGTCGATGGGATCGGCGTGGAGGTCGAGTGTGCTCACCCGTCCACCCTAGGCCGACCCGTCTTCCTGCTGCGGCGTTGCTACCCGTCGAAGCCACCCGGGATCTCGTAGATCGCGCCGTCGAATCCGATGCGGAACAACCGTCCCGCGGAGAAGCCGCCGGACCCCTGCCCGTAGACGACCATGCTCGACGTCGGCAGTCCCGACGCCAGCACGCAATACTGCCCCGGCGCGTCGACGCGCCAGATCTCGCCGCGCACGTTCGCCGGGACCACCGGGCGGCCCCGCGAATCCAGGGTCAGGCCGTCGGGAGCCGCGAACGTGTCGAGGCCGGACAGGTCGAGGATGCTTTCGGGGGCGCCCGGGTTCGCGATCGGGATCCGGCTCACGCCCGGATTCACGAACGTCCGCGACACGTAGAGGTACCGGTCGTCCACACCGAGCACCGCACCGTTCGCGCTGGGCAGCGTCGCCCAGTTCGGTTCGACCCGGCCGTCGGGGAACACCCGCCCGATCTGCGTTCCGAAGTCGTTGGTGGCGTATGCGGTCCCGGCGGCGTCGACGTCGAGTCCGTCCGCCGCGCTCAGGCCCAACACGAAGGGAATGAGTGTGCCGGTGGCGGTGTTCAGCTTCGCGATCGCGCCCGGACGCAGGATGTCGCCGAGGAGGACGCGGGCGTCGGCGCCGTACCCCACCAGCAGTGATCCGTCCGAGGCCCAGGCGAGGGCGCCCGCGCCCCTGCCGCCGGGGACCGTCGCGACGGGGACCGCCGGCGCTCCCGGCGCGTCGAGACGGAACACGCGCCCGCTGAGGAGGTCCGTCGTGTAGAGGCGGCCGCCGGCGTCCACGGCGACGCCCTCCAGCGCGGCACCCGGCACCCGCCCCACGAGAACCGGTGGCTGGCCTGCACCCGGGCACACCGGTGCGGCGGACGCGGTCTGCGGCACCGCCACCGACACCACCCCGGCGAGCAGCGCGCCCGCGGCCACGGCCCGCAGGCCGCGGCCCGTGGCTCGACCCCACCGTGAGCCTCCGGTCACCCGACCCCACTCCGAAATACGCATTGCCACGACCTTTCCCGGTGTCTCGCACGTGCCCCGTGCATGCTCCCCCATGAGCCCGGAACCCGCTCGGTTTCGAATCGATCACGCCCAGATAACGACCGCTCGAGAATGCCCGAGTAATGAGGCAGTAACCTCTACTGCCGTGAGCACACAGGGAGCATCAGCAGTAGGCATCGCCAACGTGACCGTCGGCGGCACGATCCTCGACACCTGGTTCCCGGCGCCTGAGCTGGGAACCTTCGACAGCGCGGGCACCGTGCGGATCGAGGGTGGCGACATCCCCTCCGATCTGGCACTTCTCGCCGGACCCGACGAGGCACGTGAGGTCGACCAGGTCGTGGTGCGCACCACCATCGCCGACCTGTCCGCGCCGCCGGCCGACGCCCACGACGCCTACCTGCGCCTTCACCTCCTCTCGCATCGCCTGGTGGCCCCGCACGGCGTCAACCTCGACGGACTGTTCGGGTTGCTGTCCAACGTGGTGTGGACCAACTTCGGACCGTGCGCGGTCGAGGGCTTCGAGAAGGTGCGGTCCCGCCTGCGTATCCGCGGCGTCGTCACCGTATTCGGTGTCGACAAGTTCCCGCGCATGGTCGACTACGTCGTCCCGTCGGGCGTCCGCATTGCCGACGCCGACCGCGTCCGTCTCGGCGCGCACCTGGCCAGCGGCACCACCGTGATGCACGAGGGCTTCGTCAACTTCAACGCGGGCACGCTCGGCAGCTCGATGGTCGAAGGCCGTATCTCCGCGGGCGTCGTCGTCGACGACGGATCCGACGTGGGCGGTGGCGCCTCGATCATGGGCACCCTGTCCGGTGGCGGCAAGGAGACCATCTCCGTCGGCAAGCGCTGCCTGCTCGGCGCCAATGCCGGTCTCGGCATCTCGCTCGGCGACGACTGTGTCCTCGAGGCCGGCCTGTACGTGACCGCGGGCACCAAGGTCACCGGCCCGGACGGCACCGTCGTGAAGGCCAAGGAACTCAACGGCCAGTCCAACCTGCTCTTCCGTCGCAACTCGGTGTCCGGGGCCGTCGAGGTCGTGCCGTGGAAGGGCACCGGCGTGGAATTGAACGCCGCTCTGCACGCCAACGACTGACACTGTGAGCGGTTCGCGAAATCCCGGCACCATGACCGATTCGACCGGCACCCTCGGCCGGGGCCTGAAGGTCCGTCACCTGACGATGATGGGCCTCGGTTCCGCGATCGGTGCCGGACTGTTCCTCGGTACCGGAGTCGGCATCGCGACCGCCGGTCCGGCCGTCCTCGTTTCCTACCTTCTCGCCGGCATCATCGTCGTCTTCGTGATGCGGATGCTCGGCGAGATGGGAGCGGCGATCCCCGCCAGCGGATCCTTCTCGCACTACGCGCGGATCGGCATCGGCGACTGGGCCGGATTCGTGATGGGGTGGCTTTACTGGTTCATGCTGATCATGGTGCTCGGCGCCGAGATCACGGGCGCCGCCGGCATCGTGAGCGGCTGGCTGCCCGGCGTGCCGCAGTGGGTCGTGGCCCTCGTGTTCGTGATCTTCTTCGCGGCCGTCAACCTCGCGAAGGTCAGCAACTTCGGCGAGTTCGAGTTCTGGTTCGCGGCCATCAAGGTCACCGTCATCATCGGGTTCCTGGTGATCGGTGTGCTGCTGGTATTCGGCCTGCTCCCGAACACCGAACCGGTGGGCACCACCAACCTCTTCGGGCACGGCGGGTTCATGCCGGAGGGCTTCGCCGGTGTCGCCGCGGGACTGCTGGTGGTGGCGTTCGCGTTCGGCGGCATCGAGATCGTGACCATCGCCGCCGCCGAATCCGAGGACCCGGAGCGTTCGATCGCCGTGGCGGTGCGCAGCGTCGTCTGGCGCATCAGCGTCTTCTACCTCGGTTCGATCTCGATCATGGTCCTCGTTCTTCCCTGGGACTCGTCGGACCTGAAGAGCGGGCCGTTCGTGGCCGTTCTCAACCAGGCGCACATCCCGTACGTGGCGGGGTTCATGGAACTCGTGGTCGTGGTGGCGTTGCTGTCGGCTTTCAACGCCAACATCTACGGCACGTCGCGGATGGCGTATTCGCTGTCGCGGCGCGGCGACGGTCCCGCGTTCATGGCCCGGATCTCGAATTCCGGGGTGCCGCTCAATGCGGTGCTGCTGTCGGTGTTCTTCGGTTTCGTCAGCGTGCTGCTCAACTGGTGGCTGCCCGACGACCTGCTGGGACTGCTCCTGAACGCCGTCGGTTCGGCGCTGCTCGTCATCTGGATCTTCATCGTCGTCTCACACCTGAAGTTGCGTCCACGGCTCGAACGCGAGGGCAAGCTGACGGTGCGGATGTGGTTGTTCCCCTGGCTCAGCTATCTCACGCTCGCGATGCTCGGCGGTTTCGTCGTGCTGATGCTGTTCGACAGCGACGCCCGCACCCAGCTGATCTCGACGTGCGTGTTGTTCCTCGTCATCGCGGCACTCGGCGTGCTCAACACCCGGCGGCGGAGGCGTTCCCGGGCGGTGTGACCCGGATCCGGGCACTCACCGGTCGGGTGTCCGATCCGGATCGGCGGACGTGCGCGCCGCGTGGGCAAGGACCTGCGGTCCGGTCACCAAGGCTTTCCGCCACGGCGCGACACCCTCGATCTCGATCTCGATCGACAGACTCAGCACGGTGCGGATCAGCACGATCACACCGAGAACGGCGGCATCGGTCAGCGACGGTGTCGAGGTGACGGTCTTGACGATGTCTGCGGCGACGAGCAATTCCAGACCGAGCAGGATCGCTCCGCCGAGCGACTCCCGCAGGGTCTTGAACGCCCGAGCACCGTCACCGGACTTCCTCCATGTGCGCACCGCGAGGAAGAAGGCGAACACGAACCCGAGAACCATGGACGAGACACCGAGCACTTCGAACAGTTCGGTGGCGACTTCGAAGAACCGGTGAGTGTCCATGCGCGCCCCTTCGTCAGACGTCCGTTTGTCGTGTGCGTCGACCCCGTATGGCCAGTTCCTGATCGATGATCAGCGCGATCTCGGCGAGGGGACGCGGCTGATCCATATCGGCGTGCGTGCTGTGAACGTCGTGGGTGACGATGTCACCGGTGACGTATGCGCGCCACAAGTCGGACGAGGACTCGCTCGACATCGTGTCGTCATCCGTCAATGCTGGGCGGAGAAACACCACGTCACCGTGATAGGTCTGCGGTACGTGGTCGGCAGACAGCCGTAGGTCGTTCCGATAAATTGCACGTGCGGCATCCCAGATGGGCGCAGTGTCGGGCGAATCGACGATCTCGCCGTAGCGGCTCTGCGCCCATGCCCGGATCGACTGTCGAATGTCGTCGTCCGAAGGCGCCGCCTCGCCGAGGAGGAGATCCCCTGCACCGGGCACGCTGTCCAGCATCGCGAGGAGTACGACCTCGAGTCCTCGACGTTCCAGAGCGGTGGCGATCGCATGGGCGACGAGACCACCGAACGACCATCCCAGCAGAAGGAACGGGCCGTCTTCCTGAACGGCGAGGATCTGCTCGAGATAGTCGGCGGCCATACTCTCGATCGACTTCGGTAGCGGCGTCACTCCGTCGAAGCCCCGCGCTTGCAGACCGTATATGGGCTGGTCGGGGAGGTGGGCGCGAAGACCCATATAGCACCAGCTCAGTCCTCCGCCCGGATGGACGCACCACAGGGGCGGTCCGGATCCTTCGCTTCGGATCGGCAGGACGACGGCGAACGGATCGAGCAAGCCGGGTTCGATTTCCTCACCCATACGGGGTGCGAGTTCGGCGATCGTCGGAGACTCGAAGATCACCCGGATCGGGACCTCCACCCCGGTCACCGACCGAATCCGGCTCACCAACTGCGTCGCCGACAACGAATGCCCACCCAGGTCGAAGAAACTGTCATCGATCC
The DNA here is from genome assembly GCF_900105905.1 of Rhodococcus koreensis. GTDB lineage: Bacteria > Actinomycetota > Actinomycetes > Mycobacteriales > Mycobacteriaceae > Rhodococcus_F > Rhodococcus_F koreensis. The sequence goes on from NZ_FNSV01000005.1 coordinate 2,123,250, forward strand.
CCACCCGGGAAACCCCGAGAACCTCCGCGTAGAGCGAGGCCAGCGTCTGCTCCACCGGTGACCGCGGCGCCCGGAACACCCCGCCGATGAACTCCGGTGCCGGCAATGCTCGCCGATCCAGTTTCCCATTCACCGTCAACGGCAACTGATCCAGCACCACCACCGCTGCCGGAACCATGTATTCCGGCAGCATCCTGGCCGCAAAACGACGGACCTCGACACGGGTGCCGGTGTCGGTGGTGTCGGAGACCACGTAACCGACCAATCCGATCCCGGTGGTGGTGTCCCGGACCACCACCGCCGCCTGAGTCACGGCCGGATGTTTCAGTAGAACCGCCTCGATCTCCGCGGGTTCGACCCGGAATCCGCGAATCTTGACCTGCGCGTCTGCTCTTCCGCAGAATTCGAGCACTCCGCCGGCGGTCCAGCGCACCAGATCCCCGGTTCGGTACATTCGCGCACCCGGCCCGCCGAACGGACATGCCACGAACCGCTCGGCCGTCGACCCTGTCCGCCCGAGATAGCCGCGAGCCAACTGCACGCCGGCGACGTACAACTCCCCGACCGCACCCACCGGGACTGGAACCAAGCCCGCACCCAGCACGAACACCTGCGTGTTGCCCACGGGCGCCCCGATCGGCACACTCACGCGGTCGGCGCGTTCGCCCGGCTCCGGTAGCACGAAGGTTGCCGCGAAGACCGTCGTCTCGGTCGGCCCGTACCCGTTGACCAGAATCGGAGGATTCGAGCGCTCGTCCCGATACCAGCCCTGCAACCCGGCCGGATCCAACACCTCACCGCCGAACACCATCATCCGTAGCACCGAATCAGACCCCACTGCAGGATCCTCACGCTCGACTTCGGCGAACTCGTAGAACGCCGAGGGCGTCTGAGCGAGAACTGTCACCCGCTCCCGGACCACCGCCTCCCACAATCCGGCCGGCGAATGCACGGTCTCCCACGGCACCACCATAATCCGGGCTCCGTGCACCAACGCCCCCCACAATTCCCACACCGAAAAATCGAACGCGACCGAATGGCACCACGCCCACACGTCCCCGGCACCGAAGCCGGCCCAGCCTGCAGTACCGGCGAACAGCGACACCACGCTCCGATGGCTCACGGCGACACCCTTCGGAACACCCGTCGATCCGGAGGTGTACATCACGTAGGCGGTGTTGCCCGGTCGTAGAGGTGTTGCGTGGTCGTTGTCGTCGGAGCCCCTCCCCTCCGACTGCCCGCCCTCGTCGGAGATGGCATCGAGGAGAACTCTGGGGATATCGTTGTCGGGCAACATGTTATCGGTCAGGGTGTCGGTGAGGATCAACCGCGGAGCGGCGTCGGCGAGGATGGTCCCGATCCGTGCACTCGGATAGCGGGGGTCGATGGGGAGGTATGCACCGCCGGCCTCGAGGACCGCGAGCAACGCGATGATCAACTCGGGTGACCGCTCCAGTGCGACCGCCACCAGCACTTCCGGTCCGACACCCGCACCGATCAAAAGGTGCGCCAGCCGGTTCACTCGACTGCTCAGCTCTTGATAGGTCAGATGCCGGTCACCGAACGTGACCGCCACCGCATTCGGAGTCGCGGCGACCTGCTGACCGAACAGGACTGGGATCGTCGAGTCCGGTATCGGAACGCTCGCCTCGTTCCAGGTCCGCAGTACCAACTCGCGTTCGTCCGGATCCAGGATCTCGTACCCCTCGATCCGCCCGCGCGGATCCGCGACGATCAACCCCAGCAACCGCACATACCGGGCCGCGACGGCCTCCACCGTCGCCCGGTCGAACAGGTCACTCGCATACTCGATGACTCCGGCCAGACCCTGCCGTTCGGTGGGGGCGACGGTGAACGACAGATCGAAACGCGACGTCCCCGTCGACGCCGGCAACGTCTCCCACCCCAACCCGGGGAACGCGACATCGGGAAACGCGTTGTCCTGCATCGCAAACAACACCTGAAACAACGGATGATAGGCCGTCGAGCGAACCGGATTCAGCAACTCCACCAACCGCTCGAACGGCGCATCCTGATTCTCGTACGCCGCCAACGCCTTCCCACGGACCTGCTCGAGGACCTGATCGAACCGCGGATTCCCCGACACATCCACCCGCAACACCCACGTGTTCACGAAGAACCCCACCAACTCGGACAGCGCCTCGTCGGTACGGCCCGCGATCGGCCCACCGACCGCAACATCACACCCGGCACCGAGCCTGCGAAGCAACACCACCAACACCGCCTGCAACACCATCGACGATGTCGCCCCCGACCCGCGGGCCAACTCGGCTACCCGCGAACCCAATTCCGAGTCGACCGTGAACCCCACCGTGCCGCCACGGTAACTCGGCGCCGCCGGCCTCCGACGATCGGTAGGCAGCTCGATACAGTCGTGCAACCCCGCCAGCTCAGTCTTCCAATACTCGACCTGGGTAGCCAGCACACTGCCCGGATCGTCCTCGCTCCCCAGAAGTTCCCGCTGCCACAGCGTGTAATCGGCATACTGCACCGGCAACGGCACCCACCCCGGCGCCCGCCCCGCCGCGCGGGCCGCATACGCGACCGCCACATCCCGAGCCAACGGCGCCAACGAACCCCCATCCCCCGCGATATGGTGCAGCACCAACACCAGGATGTGCTCTCGGGAACCGCATTCCAACAACGTTGCCCGAATCGGAATCTCGCCGGACAGATCGAACCGATGTCCCGCAGCCTCCGCGACCACATCCATCGCAGTGCCGTCCCCGGCGTCGACGACCTCAACCGGCAGTTCCGCGTCGACCTGCTCAGCTGACAGGATCCGCTGGAACGGCACACCGTCGTCCTCACCGAACACCGTCCGCAGGCTCTCGTGCCGAGCCACCACATCCCCCAACCCCGCCACCAACGCCCCCACATCAAGAGCACCGGTCAACCGCACCGCCACCGGAATGTTGTACGTCGCCGACGGTCCCTCGAATTTGTGAAGGAACCACAACCGGGCCTGCGCGAACGACAACGGCACCCGCTCCGGCCGCACCCGCGGAAGCAACGGCACCCTCGCCACCGCAGCGTCACCCAGCCGGGACGCCAACTCCGCGACCGACGGGGACTCGAACACCACCCGGATCGGCACCTCCACCCCGAGCGCGTTGCGGATCAACCCCACCAGCCGCGTCGCGGACAGAGAATGCCCGCCCAGGTCGAAGAAACTGTCGTCGATCCCCACCCGTGGAAGACCGAGCACGTCACCGTAGAGCGACACCAGCGTCTCCTCCACCCGTGACCGCGGGGCCCGGAACACGCCACCGATGAAGTCCGGCGCGGGCAACGCTTTTCGGTCGAGCTTGCCGTTCACCGTCAGCGGCAACCGATCCAGCACCACCACCGCCGCGGGCACCATGAACTCCGGCAGCCGCCCGGCCACGAAACGACGAACCTCGGACGGCAGTCTGCTTGCACCGGGGTCGTTGACGTATTCGGTCATGTCACCGAGTGGTTCCCCGGGCAGGTAGACATCGGACACCGCGCCGGATGCGTGCGCGTTTTCGTGCGCCCGGGTCCTGATGTCGGTGAATATCACATCCATCAGGCCCGGTGCCGGTGACCAGGTCACCGACACCGCGAACCCCAGCGCCTCACCCAAGTCGTGACAGTCCTGCGGCAACATCGCGTCCGTCCGGCTGTCCGCGTCACGCCGGGTGGGAACGTGATCGCGGTCGGCGGCAACGTCGAGAGCGTGTGTGGCTTCGACATCGGGCGCCAGTCCCCTGTGCGGTACGCCGATCACCCGCACACAGTCCGCACGGCGGCCCGTCAGAAACGTCCGCAGCGCGGTCGGATCGCCGATTCGCTGCCACGACGTCGACGGCACATCAGCCAGCGACCGGGCATTCGCAGGATTCTTTGACAGCACGACTTCGTATCTGTAACAGCTTAATTCGTTGACTGACCGGACGCGCTCGAGTTGAATGTCGACCGCGCCGATGTCGGGGATCAGCGTCGGCAACGCTGTGAAGAACTCCGGCGCGAGCAGCAACTCCTGCTCGGCCTCAATGCTCCGGCGCACCCGATCGCGTAACACCATGGCGGTTGTGTCGGCATGTGCGTTGGCGATCTGCACGCCTGTCGCGAATTCCCGTAGCAACGCAAGATTCCGCACGTCACCGAGGAACAGCACGCCCCCGGGGCGCAGCAATTGCACTGCAGTGTCGATCACGTCGATCAGGTACCCCGCGTTCGGGAAGTACTGCACGACCGAGTTCAACACCACTGTGTCGAAGACGCCGAGCGGCACACCCCCGAGGTCGTCGGCGGCCTGGACCCTCAAGTGCACCCGCTCGACCCACGGGTCCTGCCGATCCGCCAACTGTGATCGCAGATCGTCGATCGTGGTGGCGGAAAAGTCGGTGCCCCAATACTCTTCGCAGTGCGGCGCCAACTGCGACAGCAGCAGCCCTGTTCCGACTCCGATCTCCAGCACCCGAGCCGGCCCGAGCTCGCGAATCCGTGCGACGGCGGCCGCGCGCCATTCCCGCATCTGCTCGAGGGCGATGGGCTTCCCGGTGTAGCTGCTGTTCCACCCCCCGAAATCCTCTCCGAACGCTGCCTGGTCGAGCGGCTCACCGGCATCGGACGCGTCCCCGGAATACAGGTCGTCGTACACCCGCCGCCACTGCGAAACCAGCTCTGCCTCCCGCTCCCTGTCACGGACGAGCGCGACACCCCTGTCGAGCACGACATACCCCACCAGCTGTGCATCGGTTCCGGCAGCGGGTTCCCGGGCGATCACCGCCGCCTGCGCCACCGCAGGGTGCGACATCAGTGCCGTCTCGACCTCCCCTGGTTCGACCCGGAATCCCCGCACCTGTACCTGCTCGTCCACCCGTCCGACGAAATCGAGCACGCCGTCGGACGTCCACCGCACCACGTCGCCGGACCGATACATCCGCGAACCGGGTTCGCCGAACGGGCACGCGACGAACCGTTCCGCCGTCAACCCCGGCCTTCCCACATATCCTCGGCCGACCCCGAACCCGGCGACGTACAACTCCCCCGCCGCTCCGATCGGCACCGGCACCAGTCCCGGACCCAGCACGTAAATCCGCGCGTTGCCGATAGGAGTCCCGATCGGGCTTCGACCGCCGTCGCCGACGCCTGCGGTCAACTCCAGATAGCTCACATGCACCGTGGTTTCGGTGATTCCGTACATGTTCACCAGAACCGGAGTGTTCGGACGTTCGCCCGGGAGCCAGTCGCGTAGCCGGCCCGGGTCCAATGCCTCTCCCCCGAAAACCACCATTCGCAGAACCGAATCGGGCCCACGGGAATGGTCCCTGCGTTCGGCGTCTGCGAACTCGTAGAACGCGGAGGGGGTCTGATTGAGGATCGTCACCTGCTCCCGCCGCACCAGATTCCACAACTCGGCGGGCGAGCGCACCACGTCCCAGGGCACGATCACGACTCGCCCGCCGTGCACCAATGCCCCCCACAACTCCCACACCGAGAAGTCGAAGGCCTGTGAATGACACCAGGCCCACACATCCCCATCTCCGAAACCGCACCACCGATCGGTCCCGGCAAACAACGACACCACGTTGCGGTGGGTGATGACAACCCCTTTCGGGGTGCCGGTCGAACCGGATGTATACATGACGTACGCGGGGTTGGAGGGTTTCAGCGGGGCGATCCGCTCATCGTCGGCAGGGTTGGTCACCGCTGAGATTCCCTCGGTGCCGGCGTCGTCCGGGTCCAACACGAGACAAGGAATGTCGTTGTCCGGCAACGATGCGGCGGTCGCGGTGTCGGTCAGAACCAGGAGGGGTGCGGCATCGGTGAGAATGAAAGCGGTTCGCGCGCTGGGATAGTTCGGATCGATCGGAAGATATCCGCCACCGGCCTTGAGAGTCGCAAGGAGTGCGACGATCAGTTCGGACGAACGTGGCATCGCGACGGCCACGATGGATTCGGGGCCCACACCGCACGCGATGAGATACCGCGCCAACCGATTCGCCCGGTCATTGACGTCTCGATAGGTCCAGTGCCGATCGCCGAGAGTCAGCGCCACCGCGTCGGGTGTCGCGGCGGCCCGCTGTTCGACCAGGCCGGGAAGGGTGGCGTGGGGAACCGGTACCGTCGTGTCGTTCCAGGCCCGCAGTACCAGTTCGCGTTCGGTGGGTCGGAGGAAGTCGTATTGCTCTGTCCGGCCTGCCGGATCGGCGACGACCGCACGAACGAAAGCCATCAGCAGATCCGCATGGAGCCTGACGTCCTCACTGCTGTACAGCGCGCCGTTCGCGTCGATCTCGATGTGCATGCCTGCACTGTTGCGTCCGCCGTAATAGATCGAAATCGAAAGGTCGTCCACGGGGCCGAACGACACGCCGCGCATGGATGCCGGGTTGCCGGCAAAGTCGATCGAATCGAAGAACGGGATGATATTCAGAATCGGACCGAACCGATTCTCCATGGATCCGGACAATCCTCTGTCTCGTCTTATGTCAGAACCCTGGTAACGGGAATGACGCAAAACGGAACGAATCGCGGTACCCACGTCGTGTGCGACTGCGGCGAAAAGCGACCGCGGGGGGATCTCCACCCGGAAGGGCACCCAATTCGATACCAGCCCCGGGGTTCGCCGGGCGGCACCGACCCGATTGGCGACGGCCAATCGCATCATGAATTCCGGCGTACCCGACAGCCGGTGGAAGAGTCCGGCTACCGCTGCCGCCAGGAAGCCCGGCACCGGTGTCCCGATCGATTCTGCCGCGGTGAGCAATTGCGCGGTCTCATCGTCCGACACCGTCAGGCTGTGATGCAAAGTCACGGGAACCGGCGAACTCGGATGCCGTGGCAGTCGCAGTGGTTCGGGCAAGGCAGCGGTGTAGTTTCGCCAGAACTCCTTGTCGCGGGCGAATCGATCGGACTGCCGGTAGCGGGCATCTTCGTCGACAATCAGTCCCGGTCCGCCGAATCCGGATTCAGGGATCGGTCTTCCCGCCTTCAGCGCTGTGTAGATTTCACCGATTCGACGCGCGAGAATCGCGACGCCGAACCCGTCCATCACGATGTGGTGGCAGACGGCGCACAGGAAGAATCGCGCGCCGTGAACCTTGATCAAGCCTGCTCGATACAGCGCATCATGTTCCAGATCGAAGGGCACGGCGCAGACCTCTGCCATCGACGCTTTCGCCGCCGATTCGGGGTCTGCCGCAGCACTGACATCGACGAAGAACGGTTTCCACGAGTTCGAATCCCGCGCGACCTGGCGTGGGCCGTCCCCGTCCTCGACGAAATTCACCAGTACCGAACGGGCCTCTTCCGCCACTCGCCGCAGCGCGGCTTCCATCACCGGAGGGTCGATGTCACCGGAAATATCGAGATACGCTGCAATATTGTTCGAAAGGCCAGGTGCCAACCTCTGCGCCAGCCAGAGCGCCTCCTGGGCGGACGAAACCCGAAATGAGTTCATCGCGACCATGATGTGCCCTCCCGAACGGCGGTAGGGGTTTCGCCCGGTGGCGACAGCAATCCAGGGAGTGGTGACTCCGTCGAGGCGCCATGCTCTCACTCGCGCGAGAGCATGGCGGCTGCTTCGCGTTCGAGGTCGACATAGGGTTCACCGCTGACGTCGACTGCCACCCGGTTCAGGGTGCCGCCGGTGAACGCCCACGGCGCGGTGCCGGGATAGTCGTCGGTGACGGGTTCCCCGGTGTCGCGGCCGGCACTGAGGCCCTCGCCGGCGATGCTGAACTTGCCGGGCTGAGTTCGGATCCTGCCCTCGCCGACCTGGCGGTCCCCGTAGTACAGGGTCAGCACCCCGTGAGCGGTGCCGGGCGGATCCTCACCGTCCTTGTCGAACGAGGCGGCCAGGAGCAGGTTCTCGCCGGTCGGCAGATCCTCGGTGGCGCTGATCCGCTGTTCCTCGCTGCCGAGGAAGTTGTAGACGTAATGCAGGCGGTTGTCCTTGACGTACAGGGCGTGCCCACCGAAGCGGCTGCCGTGTGCGAACAGCACACCGGACGCCCCGGGTTCGCGGAGATCGACCAGCGCGCCGATCGAGTAGGAGCGGTTTCGGATGTTGACCGCCACCGACTCGGGCACCTCGGCACCGCCCGCCCGGTAGACGTAGCGGTTGCGCGGCGCCGCGAGCTGGGGGCGGGGGGTGGTGAAGATCTCGACCGCCGAGCGGTCGTCGAGGGGCAGCGCCTGGTTGGCGCCGGCCTCGTGGAACCACAGGCCGATCAGCTCGGCGATCCGCCCGGGCTCCTCGGCGGCGAGGTCCCGCAGCTCGGCGCGGTCGACGTCGGTGTGGTAGAGCTCCCACGAGTCCTCGGGGAACCGGCCCCAGCCACTGATCGCCGGATGGGTGCTCACGGCCTTCCAACCGTCGTGCCAGATACCTCGGGTGCCGAGCATCGAGTAGAACTGGGTGTGCTTCGCCGTCGGAATGGTGGCCGCATCGAAGCTGTACCGCATGCTCACGCCCTGCAGCGGGTGCTGGGTGTAACCCTTCACGGTGTCGGGCAGTTCGATCCCCATGCAGTCCAGCACGGTCGGGACGAGATCGATGGCGTGGTGGTATTGGTCGCGGGTCTCGCCACGGGCGGCGATCCCGGCGGGCCACGAGATGATGCACGGGTCGCAGGTGCCGCCGTTGAACGAATACCTCTTCCACATCTTGAACGGGGCGTTGAAGCCCATCGCCCACCCGTTCGGGTAGTGGTTGTAGGTTCTGGTGCTGCCGAGCTCGTCGAGCATCTTCATGTTCTCGGCCATGTCGTCCGGCACACTGTTGGCGACCTTGTTCTCGTTGACCGAACCGTTGGGGCCGCCCTCACCGCTGGCGCCGTTGTCGGAGACCAGCATGACAATGGTGTTGTCGAGCTGTTCGATCTCCTCGAGGTAGCCCATCAGGCGCCCGATCTGGTCGTCGCAGTGAGACAGGAACCCCGCGTACACTTCGGCCATTCGGGCGAAGAGCCGTTTCTCGTCGGCGGAGAGGGTGTCCCAGGGTCGGGTGAAGTCGAGCGGCGGGAACGGTTGCCCGTCGGGTCCGGTGCGCGTGTCGGGGGTCCCGATCGGGTTCAGCGGGGGAAGTTCGGTGTTCTGGGGTACCAGGCCCATTTCCTTCTGCCGGGCCAGGGTCTGCTCGCGCAAGGCCTCGTAACCTTCGTCGAACCGGCCCCGGTAGCGGTCGGCCCACTCCTGGGGCACCTGGTGTGGTGCGTGCGCGCAGCCGGGCGCGTAGTACAGGAACACCGGACGGTCGGGGGCGATCGCCTTGACGTCGTCGAGGTATTGGATGGCCTTGTCGGTGATGTCGACGCTGAAGTGGTAGCCCTCCTCCGGAGTGGCCGGTTGCTGCACGGGGTGGTTGTCGTGGACCAGATCGGGATACCACTGGTTGGTCTCCGCCCCGAGGAAACCGTAGAAGCGTTCGAAACCACGGCCGACGGGCCAATTGCGCTTGGTGGAGGCGAGGTTCATCTCGTCCTCGGCACACAGATGCCACTTGCCGACCATCGCCGTGCTGAACCCCTGCTCGACCAGGACCTCGGCGAGGGTCGCGCACTCCGGCGGGATGTGTCCGTTGCCGCCGGGAAAACCGACCGCGGCCTCACTGATGCAGGCCATCCCGTTGGTGGTGTGATTGCGGCCGGTCAGCAGGCAGGACCGGGTCGGGGAGCACAGGGCCGTGGTGTGCCACTGACCGTAGCGCAGCCCGTTGGCGGCGATCTTGTCGATGTTCGGCGTCTCGATCGGCCCGCCGTAACAGCCCAGGGCACCGAACCCGACGTCGTCGAGGACGATGTACAGCACGTTCGGTGAGCCTGGCGGGGCCTTCGGTTGCTCGTACGGTCCCCAGTCCGGGACAGAGTCACGAATATCGAGATTGACGACACCTCTGAACGGCTTGGCCATGATGTGCTCCTCGAATGAGATCCCACTCACTTCCACCCAAGCACTACCGGCAGGTGGATGGCTAGAGGTACCGGCCGGAAAATCCGCTCCGCTCGCCACACGTGGAACCCGGCCGCCGAACCGAACCGTCTTTTTGTCGGCACACGCTGCGCCGGAACGGAATTCCCCTAGCTGCGGCCGCGGGCGGCCAGCGCGTTGACGAACACGTTGGCGATGTCGGCGGGATCCTTCGCGACGTAGCTCGACCCTCCGGTCACCCGCGAGATCTCGGCAAGCGTGGCCGCGTCGGCGTCGTCGGTGATGCCGATGGTCACGATGATGACGGGCCGGGCCGGGTCCATCTCACGCTCCAGGATGCTCAGGAGCTGTTCCTTCGTGATCGAGTCCGGGTCCTCGTTGGCGCCGTCGGTCAGGATGATCACACTGTTCACTGCGCGCGGGTCGTACGTGTCCTGCACCGTCCGGAACGCGGCGAGCGTCGTGTCGTACAGGCCGGTGCCGCCGCCGATCAGCCCCTCGACCTTTCCCGCCTGCTGGGCCATCAGCGCACGCTGCGTGAGTCCGTCCACCACGGTGTCGTAGCGGCGGATCGGGACCAGCTCCTGGTAGTCCTGCGGTCCCCCGCCGAGCCCCTGCGAGAACGCCCACAACCCGGCGGACACGCTGTCCGGGAACATCGCGTTGCCTGCGAGGGCGGCATCGACCGTCAGATCCATGCGCGACCGGTCGCCGGCCGGGGTCTCCATCGACCCCGACACGTCGATCGCGACGAGTGTGCGGATCGGCAGTGCCATCATCGCCCACCCGCCCAGGGCGTCCTGCAACGGCGACTCGTCGTCGAGCGCGAGCTTGGTGATCCTGCCGACGCCGCGGCCGTCGGCCGGTGGACTTCCGTCCGGTCCGCGGAATCCGTGCTCGGCGAGCACCGCGCGGGCCTCCTCGCCGCCGAGGACCGCGGCGACGGCGCGTGCCACCTGGGTGGCCTTGTAGTGCCGGTCCGGGGCAGGCGACGTGACGACGAGCGGGAAGTTCATGAAGTTGCTGCCCGTCGGGGGCACCGTCGCGGCGAGCGTGCGGGCGCCGTCACCGTCGGTGAATTCGAGCACGGACTGTTCGGTGGCGACGGCGACTCCGCCGTTGTCGACGACACCCTGGAGCATCTCCTCGCCGACGGGTTCGTCCGCGGTGCGCGCGCTTTCCTCCTGCGCGAGCGGAACCAGCGCGGCCCGCACCGTCCCCGCGGACACGGGGTCGGCCTGGCCCTCGGCGAGTGCCGCGTTGATCGGCGCCTGCGCGACCCCGGTCACGAGGGGGTTGCCCAGCTGGATGTCCTTGATTTGCAGGGCGGCGAGCCACGTCGGCGACGTGGGGGCGTCCTCCTCGCGGGAGGCCAGCACGACGGGCGAGGACGCGATCGACCCCGTCATGACCTCGACCGGTCCGGCCGCGGTGAGTGCCGCCTTGCCCACCCAGGCGCCGCTGTCGGGGATCCAGAGATCCGGGGCGTCGGTTCCCTTGCCGAGCCGTCCCGCGATGTCGCCGGACGTCGCGGCGCCGACGGCGACGTTCGCGCAGCCCAGGTCGGTGCGCTTCGCTTCGCCGAGGATGCCGCCGAGGGCGGGAGCGATGCTCGGGTCGGCGGCGAGGGTGTAGTCGGTGACCTGGTCGCACTCGTCCGCCCAGGAGCGCACCGCCTGAACGACGACCACGACGGAGGCCACGAGCCCGATCACGGCGGCAGCGCACACCGCGTAGAAGGCGGGTGAGCGCCCCTCCCGCTCCGGCCCCGCGCTCGAATGACGCCCTCCGGCCATCGCCTGCCCCCTCTAACAGTTCGGTCACGAGACGACCACCGTCGCACCGGACCGAATATGATCCGGCCCACATCGTAGCGAACGGTGCGCGGTACGACTTTGTGCTGGTGACGGGGATGACCCGTCCAGCCGCGCGAGCGGACCGGTCAGCGATCGGGTTGCTCGACCTCGAGCCGGCGTGCCACGAGCGCGGCCTGGATCCGCCGGAGCCCGGAGGGCCGGGTCGGATCGCAGCCCGTCAGCTGCGCCACCCGTTTGAGCCGGTAGTGCACCGTATTGGTGTGCAGGTGCATCTGCTTCGCGGTGCGCTGCCGATTCAGATCGTGGCCGATGTGCACCTCGAGCGTCTCGATCAGTTCGGGCGAGCCCTGCAGCGGTTCGAGGAGCCGAGCCAGGTGGGTCCTGCCCGGCCCCGGCCGGGTGAGCTGGTATTCGAGCGCCAGATCGTCCATCTCGTAGAGGCCCGGCTCCAGGGCCAGCTGATCGGCGAGGTCGAGGAGTTCGTGGACCTGGTCCGCCGCCGCGGGGATACCGGCAGTCCGGACCCGGGTCGCCGTGGCGGTGAGGGGAACCCCGGCGGCCGCTCCGATCCGGTCGAGCAGGGAGACCATCCACGCCCGCTCCGGCGAGCCCGGAAGCAACAGCGTTCCGCCGTCCGGGCTCATTGAACACAGCGCCGCCCCACCCGCGGCGTCCGCCAGCTCGATCTGCAACCGGCGCAGCTTCTGCCGGGCGACGACGGCCTTGCGCCGGTGGGTCACGGCCTCGGTGGGATGCGACGGAATCGACAGCCCCAGCACCACGTACTCGTCGGCCAGCTCCACACCTGCGTGCCGGGCCGCCGTCGCCGCCTTTCGGCCGCTGAGCAGCGCCGTGACGAGATTGACTGCGGCGCCGTCGCGTTCGCTGTTGACCGCTTCAAGTTCCTCCACGTAGCTGGTCGTGGCGGCGACCGTCACGCATTCGAGGAGGGTGAACATCACCTTCTGGATGACCAGGAGTTCGGGCAGGTCTTCCTCGCGGGCGTTCGAGGCGACGAGGTCGCCGGCCTCGCGGATGCCTTCGTGGAGGATGCGGAGCACGAGTTTCAGCGGGAACCCCTCGCGGGCCCAGCGCGCGGAACTGTTGCGCACCCCCGCGAGGTCCTCGTCCGTCGGGCTGATGCCCTCGTCGAGCATCTGGATGCCGAGACCGAGGCAGACGATCATCAACTACCCGGTCCTGAAGGACGCGGGTTTGCTGCTCACGTTCTCACTGGCTGTGAGAGGGGTGGCTGCTTTAGGCACGGTTGATTGGGCGGCCCGGTAGTTGTTGTGCCCGAGTGCGGCAATGTTGGCGGCGGCGTTATGGTCGGCGTGACCGGTCCATCCGCAGCCGCGGCACCGGAACAGTGCTTGACTGTGCCTGTTCGCGGTGTCGCAGTGCCCGCAGCGGTGGCACGTCTTACTGGTATTGCGAGGGTTGATCACCTGCACCGGCACTCCTGCGGCGTGCGCCTCATAGGTGATCTGGTCGCGCAGTTGCGCGTATGCCCAGGAGTGCAATTGTTGCCGTTGTCTGCGTGCGAGCCGTACCCGGTCCCGGATTCCCGACAGGTCTTCTACCGCGATTCCTTGACCGGTGCGTTGCGCCTGGGCAACAATCGTTTTCGAGAGTTGATGATTGATGTCGGTGGCGTACCGAGTCTCCTTCCTCCGCCGTTTCTTCAGTTTCCGCTTCGCGGACCTGGTCCCCACCTTCTGCAGCGCGGACCGGATGGTTCCGTTCTTTTTCCGGCGGGCGGTGACCGCACCACCGGACCACCGGACGTCGAGTTCGGCCGGGTCGTCTGCGGTGGTCACAGCCAGGTTCACGATCCCCAAGTCCACACCCAGCCACCCGGTGGGGTCGTCGGCGGGGACCAGCTGCTGCGGTGCGCCGGTGTCGACGATTGCATGCAGGTAGAAACATCCGTCCCGGAAAATCAGATCCGACTCGCCTGTGCGGTCGGCGAGCATTGTCCGCTGCCACGGCGCGCACACGAATCCGACGTTGCGCATCCGGCCCGCGCTCGTCCAGATCGACACCGTCGATCGATCGATCTGCCACGACAAGCACCGATCGTCGAACGGTTGGCCCGCGTCCTGACGGAACACGACCGCCTTACCCGCCACCTTCGCATACCGTGTCGATCCCGGCGTGCCGTAATTCCCGTTACGCAGGTTCGCTGTCCGGGTCGCGTACGCATCCGCCACCTTCTTGATGACCCGGATCGCCGGTTGCGCCGACAACCCGCACGCCTTGAGCTGGGCATAGACCCGCTTTTGCAGCGCGAACGGGCGCCGATCAGCGGCGGTGTGCGCGAGCTGCGCAACCATGTTCGCCCCCGCATTGCACAACTCCAGTGTCGATTTCAGCGCCACATACTGCTCCGGGGTGGGAGCCAGCTTCACGACAACGATCCGCTTCACACCCTGCGCCTTTCCCTGCGGATACTCTTTGGTCTATGTCACCGACCCGATGCTGACCCGATGCGGGCAGATCATGGCAGAGGTGTGTGACAAGTTCGGCGCAACGTTGACCGAGTTCAACGGAGACACCGACCACGTCCACCTACTGATCCACTACCCACCTACCGTGCAACTCTCCACCCTGGTCAACAGCCTCAAGGGCGTCTCCGCTCGATACCTGCGCCAAGAGTTCCCCGACCACATCCAGAAATACCTGTGGGGCAATCACTTCTGGTCACCGTCCTACTTCGCCGCCTCCGCCGGCGGAGCCCCACTCGCCATCGTCGCCGAGTACATCACCAACCAACAACGACCCGAACCCACAAAAGAAAGCGACCCCGCTACCCGCCATCGCGCACTACAGAATCAGCTTCCTCCCGGCCCTGAAGGGCCACGCTTCCTCTGATTAATCCGGTGAAATCCATGACGTCGCTCTGCAGTTGTTCACCGGGCAGCGAACCGCACGGGGTGACGTTGTCGGCGAAGTGGTGGACCAGTGGTCGGTCAGTTCTCCTCGGCGACCCGGACGACCAGCTTGCCGAAGTTGCTGCCCCGGAGGAGCCCGATGAACGCCGCGGGCGCATTCTCGAGCCCGTCGACGATGTCCTCGCGGTAGGCGAATCGGCCCTCCCGGATCCACTCGGACACGTCGCGCTGGAAGTCCGCGTACATCTCTGAGACGAACTCGCTCTGGATGAACCCGCGGATGGTGAGGCTCTTGACGAGCACCCGGGAAAAGAACCCGGGCAGCCGATCCGGCCCCTCGGGGGCCTCGGTGTCGTTGTACTGCGCGATCAGGCCGCACACGGGAACGCGCGCGTACAGGTTGAGCAGCGGCAGCACCGCCGCGGCCACCGCACCGCCGACGTTCTCGAAGTAGACGTCGATGCCGTCGGGGCACGCGGCGCACAGCTCCTCTGCGAAGTTCGGAGACCGGTGGTCGACGGCGGCGTCGAATCCGAGTTCGTCCAGCAGGTAGGCGCACTTCTCCGGTCCGCCTGCGATCCCGACCGCCCGGGCGCCCTTCCGTTTCGCGATCTGTCCCACGGCCGAGCCGACCGGACCACTGGCCGCCGCGACGACCACCGTCTCGCCCGCTTTCGGTTGCCCGATCTTCAGCAGGCCGGAGTACGCGGTGAAGCCGGGCATGCCGAGCACTCCGACCGCGGTCGACAACGGCGCGGCGTCGCGGTCGAGTGCGCGGAGGTGGTTGCCGTCGACCACGGCGTGCGACTGCCATCCCGCGTACCCGAGAACGTAGTCACCGGTCGCGAAATCCGGGTGCCGGGAGTCGACGACCTGCCCGACGGTGCCACCGACCATGACCTCGTCGATCTCGACCGGGTCGGCGTACGACTCGGCGGCACTCATCCGGCCGCGCATGTACGGGTCGAGCGACAGGTAGATGACGCGGATCAGCACCTGGCCTTCGGCGGGGTCGGGGAGATTCACCGCCTCGAGCCGGAAGTTGTCGGCGGTCGGCGCGCCGTCCGGCCGGGAGGCGAGGACGATCCGGGTGCTCTGAACGATGCTCTCGACACTCACTGTGCGCCTGCCAATCCGTGTTGGGCCGGTATCGCCCGCCACCTTACCGATTTCAGAACAGCTGCTTCTTCTGCACCTTGCCCATCGCGTTGCGGGGAAGCGACTCGACGACGCGAATCTCGCGGGGCCGCTTGTGCACCGACAGTTCGGTGGCGACGTGATCGATCAGCGCGGCCTCCGACACGTCGTCCCCCACCACGAACGCCACGAGCCGCTGACCGAGGTCCGGGTCGGGGAGGCCGACGACCGCCGCCTCCCGCACGCTGGGGTGGCCGAGGAGGGACGTCTCCACCTCACCGGCCCCGACGCGGAATCCACCCGACTTGATCAGGTCCGTGGATTCGCGGCCGACGATGCGGTGGAACCCGCCCTGGTCGATGACGGCGACGTCACCGGTCTTGAAGAAGCCGTCGTCCGTGAAGGATTCGGCGGTCGCGTCGGGCCTGCCGAGGTAGCCGTCGAACAGCATGGGCCCCCGCACCTGCAGACCGCCGATGGATTCGCCGTCGTGGGGGACGTCGCCACCGCGCTCGTCGCGCAGCCGGGTCTCGACGCCGCGGACCGGCACACCGACCCACCCCGGGCGACGCTCGCCGTCGGCCCGGGTGCTGAGCGTGAGCATCGTCTCGCTCATGCCGTACCGCTCGACGAGTGCGAGCCCGGTCAGCTCCTGCACCTTCTCGAACACCGGGACGGGCAGCGGGGCGCTCCCCGACACCAGCAGTCGCGCACCCGACAGCGCCCGCGCCGACTCGGGGTCGCCGGCGATACGACTCCACACCGTGGGGACACCGAAGTACATCGTTCCCCGTGCCGCCGCGTAGGCCGCCGGGGTGGGTTTGACCGTGTGGACGAGCCTGCTGCCGATACGCAACGGTCCCAGCACACCGAGGATGAGCCCGTGGATGTGGAACAGCGGAAGTCCTTGCACCAGAGTGTCGTTGCGGGTCCACTGCCAGGCGTCCGCGAGGGCGTCGAGACCGGCGGCAATGGCCTTCCTGCTGATCAGGACCCCCTTGGGCGGTCCCGTGGTACCGGACGTGTAGAGCACGAACGCGATGCTCGACTCGGGCGGTTCGGGGTAGCTGTGCCACGACCGGGCGTGGACACGCACCGGCACGACGGGCAGGCCCGCAGCGTCCGGCGGCGCCTCACCGAGCCACGCCTGCGCACCGGAATCGCGCAGGATGTGCTCGAGTTCGGCGGGTCCGGAATCGGGTGGCACCGGCACCGCGGTCACACCCGCGATGAGGCAGCCCACAACGGCGAGGACCGTGGTCACAGTGGGGGTGGCGAGAATCGCGACCCGATCCGCGCGTGCCACCCGTTCGGCCACGGACGTCGCCGCGCCGAGCACGTCGCCGCGGGACAGGGTGGTGTCGCCGATCCGGATGGCGTCGGGAATGTCGTCGCCCTGGGCGACGGCCAGAGGATTCAGAGATCGCAGCAGCACATCGACAGCTTCTCACAGGGCCCGGAGGCGGTCCGGTGGGTCTCCCGGAGGCGGACTGACCGTGGCGAGTGCCGCACCCAGCAGGGCCCCGGTCAGGACGGCCAGCCCGTGGGCGTCGTCGACCACCACCAGCAGGACCCCGGCGAGCACGATGCCCCCGCTCGCGGCGAGGACCCACCACTCCTTGGACTGCATCACCACCAACCCCGCGAACGACGCGGCCAGCGCGAGCGTGGCGCCCGAATTGCCCGCGCCGGGCGACGGGAACAGGAACGCGGTGAACAGGCCGAAGATGATCTGGCTCGCCACGAACAGCAGTACCGCCCGGACCCCACCCCACACCCGCACCGCGAGCGGCGCCACCCACGCGAGGACGAGCAGGTTCACCACGGTTCCGGCCACTCCCCCGTCCTGCACCGCGACCGACGTGAAGATCCGCCACCACTGGTGGTCCCGGATCTGGTCGGGGTCACGCTCGAGGGCGTCGAGGACGGCGGGAACGACGATCTGCAGCAGTGACGGCACGGCGATCAGCAGCCACAGCACCACCGCGGTGCGCGGCGGACGGGTGAGCCGCATCTCGCCGATGCGCCCCTCGCCGATCTGCACCGATGCGATCAGCGAGGCGAGTACGAGAACGACGGCGAAGAGGACCGCGCTGATCCATCCCGCGCCTGAAGTCGTCACCGCGAAACTCTACAACGACGCACCCGCAGCGGAACCGGTCAGCGGCCGCGCCGGTCAGTCCTTGGTGACCACCGAGCGCAGGAAGAACCGCAGGTTCGAGGGACGCTCGGCCAGTCGCCGCATGAAGTACGCGTACCACTGGCTTCCGTACGGAACGTACACCCGAACCTGCTTGTCCTGGTTAGCGAGCCGACGCTGCTCGACGTCCCGGATCCCGAACAGCATCTGGTGCTCGTAGGCGTCCGCGGCGCGGCCGGTGCGCCCGACCAGCGGGGCGACCGCGTCGATGACGGCCGGGTCGTGCGAGGCCACCATCGGGTACCCGTCGCCCTCCATGAGGATCGTCAGGCAACGCACATACGAGGCGTCCACGGCGGCGCGGTCCTTGAATGCCACGGATTCGGGTTCCCGGTACGCCCCCTTGCAGAGCCGGACCCGCGAACCGGGGCCCGCGAGGGCTCGGCAGTCGTCCTCGGTGCGGCGCAGGTACGACTGCACCACGGCACCGAGCCAGGGGAAGTCGGTGCGGAGTTCGCGGACGATCGCGAGCGTCGAATCGGTGGTCGTGTGGTCCTCGGCGTCCACGGTCACCCACACCCCGGCCGCCTCGGCTGCGGCGCAGATCGTGCGGGCGTTGTCGGTGGCGATCCGTTTGCCGTCGCCGGCGAGCGCCTGCCCGAGCGCCGACAACTTCATCGACACCTCGAGCCGGCGGACCCCCGACGTCCTGTCCGCCGCCTCCGGCAGGGCACCGAGATCGGCGACGAGCGCCAGGTACTCGTCGACCGTCACCTGCGCGCCCGCCGCGTCACGGGTGTCCTCACCGAGGAAGTCGATCGACACCGATCGGCCCGAATCGAGGATCTCCCGAACGGACGCCAGCGCCGACTCCCGGCTCTCGCCCGCCACGAAGCGGTCGACCAGTTTCCGGGTGACCGGGGCACCGGTGACGGCGCGTTTGACGCGCGACGACCGGGCCGCCGCGAGGATCGCCGGGCGAAGCGGATTCGCCAGAACCGTCGGCGCTTTCATTCCGACCCCATGTGCGGATATCGGTAATCGGTGGCGGGGACGAAAGTCTCCTTGATGGTGCGGGCCGACACCCAGCGCAGCAGGTTGAGTTTGGACCCGGCCTTGTCATTGGTGCCGGACGCGCGGGCCCCACCGAACGGTTGCTGCCCGACGACGGCACCGGTCGGCTTGTCGTTGACGTAGAAGTTTCCGGCGGTGAACCGCAGAGCCGCCGTCGCCTGCTCGACGGCCTGCCGGTCGTCGGCGATCACCGCACCGGTCAGCGCGTACGGGGCCGCCGAGTCGACCTTGGCGAGCACGTCGGTGAACGCGTTCGGGGCCGAGTCGTCGTACACGTACACCGTCAGGATCGGGCCGAAGTACTCGGTGGTCATCGCCTCGTCGTCGGGGTCGTCCGCGAGGAGCACGGTGGGACGGACGAAGTAGCCGACGCTGTCGTCGTACTTGCCGCCGACGGCGATCTCGAGGCCTGCCGCGCCGCGGGCGCGTTCGATGGCCGCGACGTTCTTGTCGTAGGCGCGCCGGTCGATGAGGGCCCCGCCGAAGTTCTCCAGGTCGGTCACGTCCCCGTAGGTGAGGGCGTCGACTTCCGCGGTGAACGTGTCCCGCATCCGCCGCCACAGCGACTTCGGGACGTAGGCACGGGAGGCTGCGGAACACTTCTGGCCCTGGTATTCGAATGCGCCGCGGATCAGCGCCGTCCGCAGCACGTCCTCGTCGGCCGAGGCGTGCGCGACCACGAAGTCCTTGCCGCCGGTCTCCCCCACCAGCCGGGGGTAGCCCGCGTACTTCCCGATGTTCGCGCCCACCTCGCTCCAGAGGTGCTGGAACGTGCGGGTCGAACCCGTGAAGTGGATTCCTGCGAGCCGGGGGTCGCTCAGCAGCACCTCCGACACCGCCTGCCCGCTGCCGGTGAGCAGATTGATCACGCCCGGGGGCATGCCCGCCGCTTCGAGCAGTTTGATCGTCCAGTACGCGGCAACCGTCTGCGTCGACGACGGCTTCCAGATCACCGTGTTGCCCATCAGCGCGGGCGCGGTCGGCAGATTGCCGGCGATCGCGCTGAAGTTGAACGGAGTGATGGCGTAGACGAAGCCCTCGAGCGGACGGTATTCGAGCCGGTTCCACACACCGGGCGAGGAGATCGGCTGGTCGGCGAGGATCTGGCGGGCGAAGTGAACGTTGAAGCGCCAGAAGTCGATCAGCTCGCACGGCGCGTCGATCTCCGCCTGCTGGACCGACTTCGACTGCCCGAGCATCGTCGCCGCGGCGAGCGTCTCGCGCCACGGCCCGGACAGCAGGTCGGCGGCACGCAGGATCACGGCGGCCCGGTCGTCGAACGACAGCGCCCGCCAGTCCGGTGCCGCGGCCGTGGCCGCCTCGATCGCCGCCGACGCGTCGTCGTGGGTGGCGCTGCGCAGCGTGCCGAGCACGGCGGCATGCCGATGGGGTTGCACGACGTCGACGCGGTCGCCGTTGCCGTGACGGTGTTTGCCACCGATCACGTGCGGGATGTCGACGGGATTGGTGGCGATGTCGGTGAGCGCGGATTGCACTCGGGAACGTTCGGGACTGCCCGGCGCGTACGTGTGGACCGGCTCGTTGGTGGGCACCGGAACCTGGGTGATGGCGTCCATGCTGCCTGCCTCCTGCCCTCAGATCGTGTGAGGAACTGTGACCGGGAACCGCGGCCGGACGGGGACACCCGTCCGAACGGAACCCTCGAGCCCAGGTTAGCTCTGGATGGGGGTACCCATCCGGTTTTGACGCGCCGACGGGCTGGCTAGCATCGGCGCATGGCCGAACGGAACCGCGTGTCACCCCGATCCGACATCGTCGCGATTCCACTGCGCGGCCGGTTCATGGGCAATCGGGGCTGCCTGCACCGCGGGCACTCCGTGGTACGCAATCATTCCGGCAAACGATGGATCATCTGCGTCACCGACTACCCGGCGCGCACGGTGCCGCAGTGGGGCGAGGGCCACTACACAGTGCTGTTCTTCCACGACGAGGCGGTGGCGCTGGCCGCCGGACACCGGCCGTGCGCCCTCTGCCGGCGCGAGCGGTACAACGACTTTCGCGCCGCGTGGCGGTCCGCGAACGGGGGCGGCCTGCCGAGCGCCGACGAGATGGACGCCCGGTTGCACGGGGAACGACTGGACGGGTCCCGTCAGCGAACGCACCGGGCCGCGTGGTCGTCGTTGCCCCGCGGCACCTTCGTGCTGTTCGACGACGGACCTGCGGTCGTGCTCGACGAGACTGTCGTCCCGTGGTCGGCCGACGGATACGGGACGCCGTCGAACCGGCCGACCGGCACCGCCACGGTCCTGACACCACCGTCCACCGTCGCCGTCCTCGCGGCCGGCTACCGCCCGGACATCGCCTAGCTCTACACGTCGCGCGCGTTCGCGACGAGCTGGTGGGCGTCCTGGTCGGTGGCGCCGAGCCCGAAGCTGATGATGCGTTCCGGGCGGATGCGGATGGTCGGG
Source organism: Rhodococcus koreensis (assembly GCF_900105905.1). Taxonomy (GTDB): domain Bacteria; phylum Actinomycetota; class Actinomycetes; order Mycobacteriales; family Mycobacteriaceae; genus Rhodococcus_F; species Rhodococcus_F koreensis. Next base: position 2,144,665 of record NZ_FNSV01000005.1, read on the forward strand.
CCGCCGAGGCCGTTCGCCTGGGCGGCGCCGGCGTCGAGGGCCTCGGCGCGCCCGCGGATTTCGACGCAGCGGACCCGCCACGGGTCGACGGACGGCACGTCGTCCACGACGAACGCCACCTTCCCGTTGTCGGCGACGTTGCGGAACTTGCGGCTCGCGGCCATGTTGTAGCCCTGGATGTCGATCGTGGACGTGTCGGGGTTGTAGTGGAAGCCGACGGGACTGACCTGCAAGGTTCCGCCCGGTTGTACCGTGGCGAGCCTGCCGATGCGCTGTGATGCCAGATAGTCGAGTTCCTGCTCGGTGAAGGACATGAGGTCAGGCTAGAACCTCAACGGTGCTCGAGGTCAAGGTTTCCGGGACTCTTCTCAACCGAGATTGTCGAGTGCGTGCCGGGCCTTCTCGACCCGCCGCTCCGCCGCCTCCAGTTCGCGTTCTCCCCGGTGCACCGCCTCCGCCGAGGCCTTCTCCGCGTTCCGGGTGAACTGCCGCTCCTGCTCGGCGTGTTCGAGTTCGGCGCGCAGTTCCTCGATCCGGTGGTCGATCTCGGTCAGAGTCGATCGCGCCCGCCCGAGTTCGGTGTTCGCGTCGTCCAGCGCGCCGCGGGTCTCGTCGGCCCCGGCGGTGGCGTCCGCCAGTTCCGCCTCGGCCGCCGCGCGTGCGGCGTCGAGATCACGCTCCTGCGATTTCTTCCCCTTCTTCGGCTTTTCGGCCGGCGGCGTGGAGGCGGGCTCGGACTTCGGCGGCTTCTTCGCCGTCTTTCCCTGGACGACGGTGAGTCCGGCAGGCCCGAAACCGCTGTAGGTCGCCGCCGTCACCACCCGGCCCCGCCGCACCTGCTCGGCGGTGTCGGCGTCGGCGAGCGCGGCGTGCAGCGTCTGGCCGACATCGCGCAGCGCGTCCTCGCCGACGGTCCGGCCCCGGTCGGCGGCGAGCTCACCCGCCTTGCGCGCCAACGCCCGGACCACCTGCTGCCGCTGCGTCGTCAGCCGCCGAAGGTCCGGGCCGGACAGGTGCCGCTGCGCATCGCGGAGGGCGTCGCCGAGGGCGAGGAGCGCACCCACCTCGTCGGGTAGTTCGCGGGCGAGCAGGTTGACGAGCCAGCCGACGACCGTCGGCTTCCGCAGTTTCCCGATCTCGGTGGCCAGTGCGCGGTCCTTGTTGTCCCGCGCCGCCGTCACCTGCGTCGTGCGCGCCTCGACGAACTCACCGGGGTCGAGGCCGTACAGTTCGTCGGCGACGTCGTCGAGGGTCACGGCACCATACTTTCACCGCGACCGTCCCGGCCGGGCCGACTCGGGTCAGGCCAGTCGTTCCGCTGCGGCCGCGATGCGTTCGTCGTCGGCAGTGAGCGCGATCCGCACGTGGGTGCCGCCGCCGGGACCGTAGAACTCCCCCGGCGCCACGAGAATGCCCCGCTCGGCGAACCACTCGACGGTGTCCCGGCAGGCTTCGCCGCGGGTCGCCCACAGGTACAGCCCGGCCTCGGAATCGTCGACGGTGAATCCGGCGCCGCGCACCGCGGCGAGAAGGATCTCGCGGCGCCGGCGGTACCGCTCACGCTGCTCGTTCTCGTGGTCGTCGTCGCTGAGCGCGGCGGTCATCGCCGACTGGATCGGCAACGGCACCATCATGCCCGCATGCTTGCGGACCTCGAGGAGTTCGGCGACCAACGCCGGGTCACCAGTGACGAAGCCCGCGCGGTAGCTCGCGAGGTTGGACGTCTTCGACAGCGAGTGCACCGCGAGGAGACCGGTGAGATCGCCGTCGTTCACCCGCTCGTCGAGGATGGAGAGGGCTTCCCCTTCCCAGGTCAACCCCAGGTAGCACTCGTCGGACGCCACGATGGCGCCCCGGCTGCGCGCCCAGTCGACCACCTTCCGCAGGTGGTCGAGGCCGAGCACCTTGCCGGTGGGATTGGACGGCGAGTTCACGAAGATCAGCGACGCGCCCTCGGGACCGAGGCGGTTCAGACCGTCGGCGCGGATCACCCGCGCACCCGCGAGGAGCGCACCCACCTCGTAGGTGGGGTACGCGAGTTCCGGAATGACCACGAGGTCGTCGGCGCCGAGCCCGAGAAGGCGTGGCAGCCAGGCGATGAGCTCCTTCGTGCCGATCGCGGGCAGCACCGCCGCCGGGTCGATGCCGGTGATTCCGTAGCGGCGGCGCAGCGCCTCGACCGCGGCGTTGCGGAGTTCGTCCGTGCCGTGCGTCGTCGGATATCCCGGCACCGCGGCGACCGCGGTCAGCGCCTCCTGGATGATCGGGGCCACCGGATCGACCGGGGTTCCCACCGACAGGTTGACGATGCCACCCGGGTGGGCGAAGGCCTTCGCCTTCGCCGACTCGAGCGAGTCCCACGGAAAGTCGGGAAGTGCTGCGGCTACCGGGATACGAGGCACCTCTAGTCCTCGCCCATGGGGGGCAGCGCCTTGACGAACGGCGGGTCGTAGTCGACCTTGCCCAGCTTCGCCGCTCCGCCGGGGGAACCGAGGTCGTCGAAGAAGTCGACGTTCGCGGCAATGTAGCCGTTCCACTGGTCCGGGACGTCGTCTTCGTAGAAGATGGCTTCGACGGGGCAGACGGGTTCGCAGGCGCCGCAGTCCACGCATTCGTCCGGATGGATGTAGAGCATCCGCCCGCCCTCGTAGATGCAGTCGACAGGGCATTCCTCGATACACGCCTTGTCCAGCACATCCACGCACGGTTCAGCAATCGTGTAGGGCACTGCCGCTCTCCCTGCCTTTCTGACACGAGTAAGCACGAGGTACGGGCCGCTTGTACCTCGCGGAAGAAATCATTATCGCCTGCCCGGCGGACCCCTTTGCGGTGAGGGTTACCTGACCCGGCGGACCGCCGCGGGCAGCGACGCCCGGGCCGCGATCCGTTTCTCGGCCTGTTTCACGGCTCTCACCAGCGCACCCCGTTCGCCGAGATACCCGGCCACCACACCGACCACCGGAATGTTCCCCAGCAGCGCGTAGGTCCCGCCCGGTTGCGGGCGCTTGTCGAGTTCGTCACTGAGCGCCCGCACCGTGCCCGCGGTGCGCCACAGCGCGCCGATCAGTCCGAACGGGCGCCACACCGATGCACCCTGCGCCGAAGCGGATGGCGGCGTCGCGCCGGCGAGCACCGCGGACGCGTCCGTCTCACGCCGGCAGAGCACGGACGCCAGCAAGTCCACCTGCTCGGACCGGTTCGTGACGCCGTGCTCCCGGGCCACTGCGACGAGCACGACGGCCTGATTCGCAAATCCGAGCACGTCCTGGATCGGGAGCCGGTTGAGGAGCACACCGAACATGCCCGGGGACGCGACCGCGATCGTGTTCAGCGCGCCGATCCGCGTCACCCACCACCGTGCCCGCTCGTCGTCGCTCGCCTTCTCCCACGACGCCGTCCCCGGGAACCGCACGGTGTCGAGCACCCAGGCGACGCCGTCGAGCAGCGCCTCCGCGGCGCCCCGTTCCGCCGCTGTCGGGGTGAACGTCCGGCCCTTGATGCCGAACGGATCCGTGAGGGCCAGATCGAGCACGGGGTTGATGCCCCGCGCGGCGCGATCCAGAATGCCGACGACGGTGTCGTCGCCCAGCCGATGCGTCTCGCTCATGCGGCCGGCGACCGTCCCTCGCGTCGTGCGTGTGTGGTGGTGCGTTCGCGGGCCGGGCGGCCGATGCCCTCGGCGATGGCCCTCAGTTCTTCGACGGTCTTCTCCGATCCGTGCTCGGATCCCGCCATCCGGGAGATGGTCTCCTCCATCAGCGTGCCCCCGAGATCGTTCGCCCCACCCTGCAACATCACCTGGGTGCCGGTCACCCCCAACTTGACCCAGCTGGTCTGAATGTTCGGGATCCGCCCGTGCAACATGATCCGCGCCAACGCGTGCACCGCCCGGTTGTCCCGGTTGGTCGGACCCGGCCGCGACGCCCCCGCCAGATACAGCGGCGCACTCTGATGCACGAACGGCAACGGCACGAACTCGGTGAACCCACCGGTGCGGTCCTGAATCCCGGACAGCACCCGCAGATGCCCCACCCAATGCTTCGGGTTGTCGACGTGCCCGTACATCATCGTCGAACTCGACCGCAGACCGATCTCGTGCGCGGTGGTCACCACCTCCACCCAGGTGGCGGTGGGCAGCTTGCCCTTCGTGAGCACCCACCGCACCTCGTCGTCGAGGATCTCCGCCGCGGTACCGGGAATGGTGTCCAGACCCGCCTCGCGCAGCTCCGTCAGCCAGTCCCGGATGCTCTGCCCGCCCCGGGAGGCGCCGTTGACGATCTCCATCGGGGAGAACGCGTGCACATGCATCGACGGGACCCGCTTCTTCACCGCCCGCACCAGATCCGCATACCCGGTGACCGGCAGTTCCGGGTCGATACCGCCCTGCATGCACACCTCCGTCGCCCCCGCCACGTGCGCCTCCCAGGCCCGGTCCGCGACCTCGTCGGTGGACAGCGTGAACGCGTCCGCGTCCCCCTTGCGCTGCGCGAACGCGCAGAACCGGCACCCGGTGTAGCAGATGTTGGTGAAGTTGATGTTCCGGTTCACCACATACGTCACCTCGTCCCCGACCGCATCCCGACGCAGCGCATCGGCCAACGCCACCACCGCCTCGAGCCCGGCCCCGTCCGCGGTCGCCAACGCCAGGTACTCGTCGTCCGACAGCCCCGCCGGGTCGCGTTCGGCGCTGCGCAGCGCCGCCAGGACGTCGGTGTCCACCCGCACCGGCCCGGACAACTCCAGCACCTGCTCGCGGACGGTCTCCCAGTCCCCGAACGCGCTGCCCAGGTCGCTGCGGGTGTCGGTGTTGCGGCCGGCGGTGTCGATCTCGGTGTTCAGATCCACCCGGCCCGCCGACTCCCACGACTCGTCCGGCTCCTGCCACGGCAACCCGACCGGCCTCGTGCCGACCTTGGCGAGCCCGGTCTGCGGGTCCGCCAACGCCTGCACGTGCCCGGTGATCCGCGGATCGATCCACGGCGCCCCGGCCAGCACGAACTGCGGCTGCGCCGCAGTGCGCTCGGTCAGCTCGAACCCGGCGGCCGCGGTGATCTCGGCCAGGGTGTCCAGGTTCGGCCACGGCCGCTCCGGGTTCACGTGGTCCGGGGTCAGCGGCGACACCCCACCCCAGTCGTCGACCCCGGCCCCCAGCAGCGCCGCGCACTCGGTGGTCGACACCAGATTCGGCGGCGACTGGATCCGCATCCCCGGGCCCAGCAGCAACCGGGACACCGCGATCGTCGCGAGAAACTCCTCGAGACCGGCGTCCGGGGCATCGCGCATCGCGGTGTCCGGCTTGGCCAGGAAGTTCTGCACGATCACCTCCTGGACGTGCCCGAACGCCTTGTGCGACTTCCGGATCGCCATGATCGACTCGGCCCGCTCCCGGACCGTCTCACCGATCCCGACCAGGATGCCCGTCGTGAACGGCACACTGAGCCGCCCCGCGTCGGTCAGCGTGCGCAACCGCACCGCCGGATCCTTGTCGGGGCTGCCGTAATGGCACTCGCCCTTGTCGGTGAACAACCGGGTCGAGGTGGTCTCGAGCATCATCCCCATCGACGGGGCCACCGGCTTGAGCCGGGAGATCTCCTCCCAGCTCATCACACCCGGGTTCAGGTGCGGCAGCAGCCCGGTCTCCTCGAGCACCCGGATCGACATCGCCCGCAGGTAGTCCAGCGTCGAGTCGTAGCCCCGCTCGTCCAGCCACTGCTTGGCCTCCGGCCACCGATCCTCCGGGCGGTCACCGAGGGTGAACAGGGCCTCCTTGCAGCCCAATTCGGCGCCCTGCCGGGCGATCTCGAGGACCTCGTCCGGTTCCAGGTACGCCCCGCGCCCCTCCGCCCGCAGTTTGCCCGGCACCGTCACGAACGTGCAGTAATGGCACTTGTCCCGGCACAACCGCGTCAGCGGGATGAACACCTTCCGCGAATACGTCACCGCCCTCGGCCGACCCGCCGCCAGCAACCCGGCATCGCGCACCTTCGCCGCCGACGAACACAGATCCACCAGATCGTCGCCGCGGGCCTGCAACAACACCGTCGCCTCGTCCACGTTCAACGTGGCACCGTCCCGCGCCCGCCGCAACACCCGCCGCATCGCGGACGCGGACGGTGCCACTTCCTGCGCCGATGCGCCGGACGGGGGTGCCGCCGGAACACCCGGCATGGGAAGCATCGTGGGCCGGCCGGACTCTTCACCTGAATGGGTCACCCAGCGATCATGCGCCATCGACGACGAGCCGTGCCACCCAGACTCCGTGAGCGGCGAGGATCGCTACCCGCGCGGGTAGTCCTCGTCGACCGGAACCGCCCGGCTCTGCTCGGCGGCGTCCGCCTCGTTCACCTCCAGCGACGACACTTCTTCGACCTCGTCGGAATTGTCGTCGTCGACGGCGATCTCCTGCTCGAGCCGGTCCGCCTCGGGAACCTCCGGAGAATCGGCCGCATCGAATGACGTCATGTCTGCGCTCCTTTCACTTCGGGGGTCCTCCCACCATAGGTCCGTTCTCGACAGAATGGCGGGGCACGGCCAAAGTAGGGGCATGAGTGTGCCCACCACCGTCACCATGGCGGAACCGCTGTGGCGGCCCAGCCCCAAAGCCAAGCAGCTGTGGGCAATCAACGCCGCCCTCCTCTGGTTTCCCGTCTTCGTCGTGCAGGCCGTCGCTCTCGTCTTCCACTGGTGGCCCGTGTGGGTGCACGTCACGGTCCTCGCGATCACCGTCGTGCTCGCGATCGTCCACGTCGCCGTCGTCCCGCTCTGGCGGTACCGGGTGCATCGGTGGGAGATCAGCGACACCGCGGTCTACACGCGCAGCGGCTGGTTCACCCAGGAACGGCGCATCGCGCCCATCTCCCGGATCCAGACCGTCGACACCGAACGCGGACCCATCGACCGCATGCTGGGGCTCGCGACCGTCACCGTCACGACGGCGTCGTCCGCCGGTGCCGTCAAGATCTCCGCCCTCGATCAGGACACCGCCGACAGCACCGTCGCGCGGCTCACCGAGATCGCCGGCACCAATGTCGGTGACGCCACATGAGTGCGGCACCGGAACCGGGCGTCGCGCCGCCCATCGCGCAGGGCGAGGCGGCGGTCGCCGCGGAGGAGGAGCAACCCTGGTTGCGTCTGGACCGCCGGATGCTGCTGGTCCACCCCGTCAACGAGATCGTCAAACTTCTGCCGGTGTTGCTGATTTCGCTGGTGATCGGCACCCAGAGCGGCAACCACGTGTGGAGTCTCGTCGCCATCGTCGTGTTCGTGGTGTTCGGCGTCTCGCGCTGGTTCACGACGAGTTACCGCATCGGCCCGGTCCACGTGCAACTGCGGCAGGGCCTGTTCCGCAAACGCCTGCTGTCCGTACCGCGCAACCGGATCCGCTCCGTCGACGTGGAGGCGGGCGTCCTGCACCGGCTGCTCGGGCTGTCGATCGTGCGCATCGGCACCGGCCGGCAGGTGGGGTCCACACCGGACGCGGCGAAGTTCGAACTCAACGCGCTCTCCACCGGGCTGGTGCCCGACCTGCGCGCCGCGCTTCTCGCCCGTCAGCCCTCCCCCGAGGTCGAGCACACCGCGGTCACGCAGGAACCCGCGGTGACCGAGATCGGCCACTGGACCCCCGCCTGGGTGCGCTACGCCCCGTTCTCGGTGACCGGGGTGGTGACCATCGCGGCGATCGTCGGACTCGCGTTCCAGTACGGAATCGGTGCGAAGATCGCCCGCTCCTCGACGGTGGCCGAGGGGATCGAATCCGCCGAGCGCGTCGGGATCGCCGTGGCCGTCGTCGTCGGCATCGTCGTCCTCCTGATCGCCGCCAGCGGCCTCGCGTGCGTCCGGTACCTGCTGACGTACGGCAACATGACGCTGACGGACAACGGCCGCACGCTGCACGTCAGCCACGGCCTGCTGAAGACCCGCCAGAGCACCCTGGACCGCGCCCGTTTGCGCGGAACGACCCTGAAGGAACCACTTCTCCTGCGGCTCGCCGGCGGCGCCCGACTGGATGCCGTGATGACCGGAGTCAGCGCCGAGAGGCACGAGTCCTCCCTCCTGCTCCCCCAGGCGCCGCGCGCGGAGGCCGAGCGGGTGATGGCCACTGTCATCGGCGACCACCGCCAGGCCGCGGTCCCGCTCACCCCGCACGGGCCGGTCGCGCAGCGGCGGCGCTACACCCGGGCCCTGATCCCCGCGGAGATCGCGCTCGCCGCCGCCCTTGTGTTCCTGATCCTCGACCGGCCCGTGTTCTGGGCGGTGTGGGCCGGGATCGTGGTGCTCGCCGTCGGCGGCGTGGCGCTGGCGTGGGATCGGTACCGCGGTCTCGGTCACGCGGTGCTGCCCGGGTGGTTGATCACCCGCAGCGGCTCCCTCGACCGCGCCCGGGACAGCCTCGAGGCCGACGGCATCATCGGGTGGACCGTCCGCCAGACGTTCTTCCAGCGGCGGGCCGGGGTGGCGACCGTCATCGCCGCGACCCCCGCCGGCACCGGAAAGTACCTGGTGATCGACCTGCCTGCCGATCAGGCGTGGTCGCTCATCGAGTCGGTGACACCCGGCGGAGGTGACGTGTGGGCGCGGCGCTGACCGACATCGCCGGTCTCGACGCCCACCTCATCGACTGCCGGGCGTGCCCACGCCTCGTCGAGTGGCGGGAGACGGTCGCACGCGAGAAGCGTGCGTCGTTTCGCGACGAAACCTATTGGGGCCGTCCGGTTCCCGGATTCGGTCCGGCCGACGCGTCCCTGCTGATCGTGGGCCTCGCGCCCGCCGCGCACGGCGCGAACCGGACCGGGCGCATGTTCACCGGAGACCGCAGCGGCGATTTCCTCTACGCCGCCCTGCACGCCGTGGGTCTCGCGAGCCAGCCGACGGCCACCCGCATCGGCGACGGCCTCGAACTGTTCGGCGTCCGGATCACGTCCCCGGTGCACTGCGCGCCGCCCGCGAACAAGCCCACCCCGCAGGAACGCGACAACTGCCGCCACTGGCTCGATGCCGAACTGCGCATCCTGCAACCCGGTCTGCGGTCGGTGATCGTGCTCGGCGGGTTCGGCTGGCAGTCGCTGCTCCCCGTCCTCGACGACGCCGGCTGGGCCGTCCCCCGGCCGCGACCCAAGTTCGGGCACGGCGCGCACGTCGAACTGGCCGGCGCCGAACGTCCCCTGCACCTGTTCGGGTGCTACCACGTCAGCCAGCAGAACACGTTCACCGGACGTCTCACCCCCGCCATGCTCGAGTCGGTGCTCTCCGACGCCGCACGCGTGGCCGGGCTGCCCAGATCCCCGGACGAACGGGACGCCCGTTCGATCTGACGCAACGGACGTCCCGTTCGTCCGGTGGGGAGGACCGTCAGCGCCGCTTCGGGAGCTCCTCGATGATGTATTTGGCCATGCTGCCGAGCCGGGGGCGGGCGGGTTGCATGGTGTCCACCCCGAGGACGGTGAGCGGCGAGGCCGTGACGGAACCGACGCAGACGGGTGCGACCGGACCGTGGAACGCCTGCAGGAGGGCCTCGACCCGGTCAGTGTCCTTCGCGGTGCTGAGCAGCGAGGACACGGCGGGCGCACTGGTGAACGTGACGGCGTCGACCTCGGCGCGGACGATCCGGTCGAGCAGCGTCAGCAGTGGCTGCTGGTTCTCGGGTCGGATCCACCGGTACACCGACACGGCCGTCGTCTCGGCCCCGGCGCCGGCGAGGGAGACGCTGAGGTCGGTCATCGGTTCCCATTCGGTGATGGTGCCGTGCAACTGGACCGCGACGCGCAGTCCGCGCACGCCCTGGGCCACGAGGTGTTCGTGCACTTCCTCGGACGATTCGGTGTCGGGCGACCACTCCTCACGCAGGCCTGCGCCGCGCACGGCGCCCTTCGCCTTGGGACCGCGGGTGATGATCCGCGCCGACTGCAGGGCGGCGAGCAGCGCACCCTCCTCGTCCCAGGCCCGTGCCGCGTCCAGCCACCCCCGGAATCCGACGGCGGTGCTGACGACGAGGAGGTCTGGCGGCGACGCGATGATCTCGGCGGTGCGGGCGCGCAGATCGGAGTCGTCGACGAGCGGTAGCACGTGGATGGCCGGGGTGTGGACGATGGTGGCGCCGTGCCGTTCGAGGAGCGTGATGAACTCGGCGGCCCGGCGTTCCGCGGTGACGGCGATGGTCAGTCCGGAAAGTTCGTCGTTCGACATTCTCTCAGTGTGACGGACGAATCGCACTAAGCTGCCCACATGATCACAGCTGTGCACACTCTGGTCTACGCCGACGACGCCGAGGCCGCCCGCGATTTCTTCCGCGACGTGCTGGGCTGGGCGCACGTCGACGCCGGCGGCGGTTGGCTGATCTTCCGCACCGGGCCGTCCGAGATGGGTGTGCATCCCACCTCGGACGATCGGGGCGGTGAGCCGTGGTCGACCCGGCCGCATCACGAGATCTCGCTGATGTGCGAAGACATCGAGTCGACCGTGGCGGAACTCGAGGCCAAGGGTGCCGAGTTCACCCGCGGAGTCCGCGACGACGGGTACGGCCTCACCACCTCGCTGAAGATCCCCGGAGCGGGAGAGATGATGCTGTACGAGCCTCGGCACCCGGTGGCGTTCGAGCGTTAGGCCTTCGCCTGCGCGCTGCTGCGCGCCGGATTGGCCTGCTCCCCCGCCTTGGGATCGGTCTCGGACTGCTTCGTCGACACCCCGTCGGCGATCCGGTCGCCGAGCGTCTTGTCGACGTTGCGCCAGTACTCGAACGCCTTCGCCAGGATCGGTTCGCTGACACCGTTCAGCAGATGGCCGACGATGTTGTCCACCAGGCGGTCCCGGGCGGCGTCGTCGAGCACGTCACGGACCATCGTCCCGGCCTGACCCCAGTCGTCGTCCTCCTTGTGGAGTGCGTAGGGCGAGCGGACCATGTCGCCGGCGCCGTACCAGGTGGCGGTCTCGCCGACCTGCGACGGGTCGGCGTGCGGGCCGCCCTTGGAATTCGGCACGTACACCGGGTCCCCGGGGTTGTGGTGCCGCATGTTGCCGTCCTTCGAATACGAGTGGACGGGCACGTGCGGCCGGTTGACGGGCAGTTCCTTGTAATTGGCGCCGATCCGGTAGCGGTGGGCGTCCGGGTAGGAGAACAGCCGGCCGATGAGCATCTTGTCCGGGCTCGGTCCGATGCCGGGAACCAGATTGCTGGGTTCGAACGCGGCCTGTTCGATCTCGCAGTGGTAGTCCGTGGGGTTGCGGTCGAGGGTCATTCTGCCGACGGGGATCAGCGGGTAGTCACTGTGCGGCCACACCTTGGTGAGGTCGAACGGGTTGAACCGGTAGTCGTCCGCATCCTCGAACGGCATGATCTGCATCTTCAGCGTCCAGCTCGGGTACTCGCCGCCGTCGATGTGCTCCCACAGGTCCCGTGTGTGGTAATCGGTGTCGACGGACGCCATCTGGTCGCCCTCGTGCTGCGTGAAGAACTCGATGCCCTGGTCGGTGTGGAAGTGGTACTTCACCCAGAACTTCTCGCCGGCGGCGTTCACCCACATGTACGTGTGGCTGGAGTACCCGTTCATGTGCCGCCACGTGCGCGGGATGCCCCGATCGCCCATCAGCCAGGTGACCTGGTGCGCCGACTCCGGGGACAGCGTCCAGAAGTCCCACTGCATGTCGTGGTCGCGAAGATTGTTGTCGGCGCGCCGCTTCTGCGAGCGGATGAAGTCCTGGAACTTCATCGGGTCGCGGACGAAGAAGACGGGCGTGTTGTTTCCGACCATGTCGTAGTTGCCCTGCTCGGTGTAGAACTTCACGGCGAACCCGCGAGGGTCGCGCCACGTGTCCGGGCTGCCGCGCTCGCCGGCGACGGACGAGAATCTGATCAGCAGATCCGTCTTCTTCCCAGGCTGGAAGAGATCGGCTTTCGTGTACGCGGAGACGTCCTCGGTAACTTCGAACCGTCCGAACGCCCCGCCCCCCTTCGCGTGCGGTTGGCGTTCCGCAACGCGTTCGCGGTTGAACTGGGCCATCTTCTCGATCAGATAGTGGTCCTGGAGGAGGATGGGCCCGTCCGTCCCGATGGTGAGCGAGTGTTCGTCACTCGTGACCGGGATACCGGCGTCGTCGGTCGTGAAGTTCTGTTCTGTCATCGCGATGCTCCTTCAGCAGACTGCTGGTCGCTACCGCGTACCCTCGCGTTCCGGAGGCGAAACAGTCCCGAAAGCCGCTTTGGCACTGACCTTCCACAGGTAGACCGCCGCGGGGAGCAGCGAGCCGATCAGGAGCAGGAGCGTCCAGACGGACGCGAGCATGAGCACGTCGCCGCCCGGCCCGCCGAACATGCAGAGCAGGAAACCGGCCCCCCAGCCGGCGAGTGGCAGCACTCCCGACCTGATCCGGCCGGTCGTGGACCGGGCGGCGATCACCAGCGCCAGATTGGCGACCGCGGCGACGAGAATGCTGATCGGAAACGGCGTGGCACCGAGGTAGCTGGGTAGGAACAGCACCGACAGGACGGCGCACAGAAAACCGTCGAACACCAGCAGCGCGAGGGTGACCCTCCCCACGGCGTCGAGGTGCCCGGGTTTCGCTGCGGTGCCGACGGTCATGTGTCAATAGTGGATCAGGCGACGGGCGGGTAGCCCAGCAGGGTCAGCAAATGGCTCTGCATGTCGGCGAATCCGTACAGCACGCTGTAGTACAGGTCGTGCTGGGCCGGCCACGAGGGCCGGAGCGTATCGACGAACGCGACGATGGCGTTCTGAACATCCCAGTTGTACATCTATCGCCTCTCCTGACGGGTGCCACGCGGACTCGACCGCGGCCGCTGCGTGACGTGCGCCACAGTGTAATACGTAACGCCGGTCACAGACACCTGCGGTCAGAGACTCACGCCAGCGAAGAGGTCCCGCTCCCGGCCGTCGGCGTCCCGATCCCCGAGGGCGCCGCGGACCAGCACGAAATGCTCCTCCACCAGGATCGGCTGCGCGATATCGTTGGAGAGCGCGTACTCGGTGCCGCTCGGCGCCACGGTCACCTGGGTGGCGTGCGCCGACAGCGCGTTCCGCTTCGCGTCGAGCACACCCCGCACGTCGATCACCGTCGTCACGTCGGCGGCCGGCACGCTCGGCAACTCGCCGGGCTCCGGCAGCCGCCAGCCGTCGGGAAGGTCGCCGATCCGGCAGAGTCCCGCCTCGAGCGCGCTCGCCTCGGTCACCGTCCAGTACAGTTTCGCGACCTCCCAGGGGACGCCCGCGTCGGGGAACTGTTCCGTTCCCGCCGCCTCGACGGCCGCCGTGACGATCCCGTGCGCCTGGATGTGGTCGGGGTGCCCGTATCCGCCGTCCGGGTCGTACGTGACGACGACGTGCGGCCGCACCTCGCGGATGACCGCCACGATCGCCGCGGTCACCGAGTCGCGGTCGGCGTTGACGAAGGCGCGCGGGTTCGCCGCCGACGCCGTGCCCGCCATGCCGGAGTCACGGAAGCGTCCCGCCCCCAGGAGGAATCGTGGCCGTCCCGCACCGAGAGACGTCAGCGCGGACGTCAGCTCGCCGATCCGGAACCCACCGAGCTGATCGGCGGCGCCGGCGACCAGGTGCGCCCACTCGTCGCCGATCACCTCACCCTCCTCGCCGAGCGTGCACGTCAGGACGTAGACGTCGGCACCCTCGGCGGCGTAGCGCGCGATGGTGCCGCCGGTGGTGAGGGTCTCGTCGTCGGGATGGGCATGGACCAGCAGAAGTCGCCGCTCACTCATTCCTTGATCCTGCTCCAGTCTGCTGCGTCACTGAATATTCCGACCGGCACGGCGCCGGTCAGCGATACCCCGTCGACGCCCGGCCCGGCCGCGACCAGCGTGCGGTCCTGCATGATCGGCAGCACCGCGGCCAGGTCCCAGAGCCTGCGATCGGCGTCGGCGAGGGCCTGTGGCACATCACCGACTCCGCGCAGCGCGGCGTCGATGGACGGCTGCAGAGTGGGGTCGCAGACTCCCGACAGGTTGGACGGGGCCTCGGCCTCCGACACCGAATCACGTTCGGGACCGGCGGTTTCGGTGTTCGGCTGGGTCGTCGCGACCACTGCGGGCGGACAGCTGTGCCGGGATGCCAGCGCCGTCGCCGGGTCGGACCCGGCGCGCGACCAGCCGACAACCGCTCCGATGTCGCCCTTGCTCAGCGACTCCCCGTACAACTCCTCGGCGGGCAGCGACGTCACGGTCGCGTCGATGCCGGCGCCGCGCAACTGGTCGGCCGCCGTGTTGGCGACGGCGCTCGCGGTGTCGTCGCCCTCGGGTGTCCCGATGACGAGCGTGAGCGGGACGCCCTCGCGGACGAGCCGGGTGGGCGGCACCGTACCTGCGGGAACGACGGTGCCCGGAGGTGTTTCGGCGACGTAGCCGTATTCGGCCAGCTGCGCCAGCACCTGTTCGCGGCTCGGCCGCGCGGGTGCGGTCGCGCTGTAGCCGGGATCGGACGGGGCGTAGACCTGCGAGCGCGCCGGGACCGCCGAGGCCTCGCTGCCTGCGCCGACGACGGCGAGCAGTTCGGTGTCCAGCAGGTTCAGCAGACTCTTCCGCACCCGGACGTCGGCGAGTTCGGGCACCCGGCCGTTCAGCGTGAGGTCGAGTCCGCGGGGCTGGAACGACGCACCGGTCCGCACCGTCGGGATCGCGGCGAGCTGAGCGGAAGTCGCTGTGCCCCCGTGAATCTGAACGATCTGGGTGTCGTTGTTGCGCATCGAGTCGGCGAGCTGCGACGGGGTGCCGTCGCGGCGCATCAGGATCTGGTCGGGGGTCGCCGGCTTGTCCCAGAACCGGTCGTTGCGTTCGAGCAGGATCTCGTCGCGGCCGCGGTCGATCGACTTGATGTGGAAGTGTGCGCCCGACACCGGGATGTTCTCGGCCAGTCCGGTCGCGAAACCGCCCGGGGAGTCCTTGATGAGGTGTGACGGCAGCAGGTCGGTGAAGAGTTCACGCCACGCCGGGTAGGCGGCCTTCATCACGACGGTGACCGTCTTGCCGCCACCCGAGGACCGGACGTCCTGGATCAGGTCGTAGCCGGCGGGGTCGACCACGCCGGGGGCGCTGATCATCTGCTGCCACAGGTAGCGGAAGTCCTCGGCGGCGATGGGCGCGCCGTCGGACCATTGCGCTTCGTTGCGCAGCTGGTATGTGACGGTGAACGGTTCCTGCGACGTGACGTCCGCGGAGATGACGAGGGAGGAGTCGGGAATCCAGATGCTGCCGCCCGGGTGCGCCGGGTCGGGCACCGGCCGGAACGGGCTCGGCAGGACAAGGGCGCTGACCGCGGAGTTCGCCGGCGACTGGTCCGACAGCAGGTGCGGGTTGAATCCGCTGCCCACGTCGTCGATCGCGACGACGACGGGCTGCTTCTCGGTCGGCGACACCGTCGGCTTGGGGCTGTCGGTGCTCTCGACCGGCGGAGGTGGATCGGCGGTGCACGACGTGAGTACCGCCGTCGACAGTGCCAGCAGGAGTGCGGTCACTGCCGCACCGTTCCCGCGCCTTCGGCCCCGAACTCCCCGAACTGCCCGAAGTCCCCGAACTGCCTGGACTCTCTCGAGTCGACCCCCAGCACCCACCGCGCCGCCTTTCCTCAGAGATACCGGAAGGCTCCGGAAACCCACGAGCGAATGTACCTTCGGTCGACGATCGATCGAAGGTACATTCGCCCGGTTGTGTTTGACGTGGTCGGACGTGCCGACTACAGGGCCGCCTTGTCGCGGGCCTTGGAACGCGAACGCTCACGGGCACGGTCGGTGGCCGACAGGTGCACCTTGCGCACCCGCACGACCTCCGGGGTGACCTCGACGCACTCGTCGCCGGCGCAGAACTCCATCGCGCCTTCGAGCTCCAGCTTGATCGGCTTGGCGAGGGTCTCCATCACGTCGGCGGAGGACTGACGCATGTTGGTCAGCTTCTTCTCGCGGGTGACGTTGATGTCGAGGTCTTCCTGGCGCGGGTTGATGCCCACGACCATGCCCTCGTAGGTGTCGGCGCCGGGCTCGACGAAGAACGTTCCGCGGTCGGCGAGCTGGATCATCGCGAACGGGGTGACCGAGCCGGTGCGGTCCGAGACGAGCGAGCCGGTGTGGCGGGCGCGGATCTCGCCTGCCCACGGTGCGTAGCCGTGGAAGACGGCGTTCGCGATACCGGTGCCGCGGGTCTCGGTGAGGAAGTCGGTGCGGAAACCGATCAGGCCGCGCGACGGGACGATGAACTCCATCCGGACCCAGCCCGCGCCGTGGTTGGCCATCTGCACCATCTTGCCCTTGCGGTTGGCGAGGAGCTGGGTGATGGCGCCGAGGTACTCCTCGGGGCTGTCGATGGTGAGCTCCTCGAAGGGCTCGTGCACCTTGCCGTCGACCTGACGGGTGACCACCTGCGGCTTGCCGACGGTCAGCTCGAAGCCTTCGCGGCGCATCTGCTCGACGAGGATGGCGAGCGCGAGCTCACCACGACCCTGGACCTCCCAGGCGTCGGGGCGACCGATGTCGAGAACCTTGAGCGAGACGTTGCCGACCAGTTCCTGGTCGAGGCGCGACTTCACCATGCGGGCCGTCAGCTTGTGTCCGCTGACCCGGCCGACGAGCGGCGAGGTGTTGGTGCCGATGGTCACCGAGATGGCGGGCTGGTCGACGGTGATCCGCGGCAGCGGCACCGGGTTCTCCAGGTCGGCGAGGGTGTCGCCGATCATGATGTCGGCGAAACCGGCGACCGCGACGATGTCACCGGCGACGGCCTTCTCGGCGGGCTGGCGCTCGACGCCCACGGTGGCGAGCAGTTCGGTGATCTTGGCCTTGGTGACGACGGGCTCGCCGTCGACCTCGCGGCACCAGGAGACCGTCTGCCCCTTGGTCAGCTCGCCGTTGTGGATGCGGACCAGCGCGAGACGTCCGAGGAACGCGGACGCGTCGAGGTTGGTGACGTGAGCCTGCAGCGGCGCGTCGACGTTGCCCTTGGGCGCGGGCACGTAGTTGAGGAGGACCTCGAACAGCGCGTCGAGGTTCTCTGCGTCCGGCGCGTGACCGTTCTCGGGCTGAACCTTGGACGCCTTGCCCTCACGGCCGGAGGCGTACAGAACGGGAAGGTCGAGGGCGAGCTCGGCGGCTTCTGCGGCCTCGTCGTCGAGGTCGGAGGCCAGGTCGAGCAGCAGGTCGTGGCTCTCGGAGACGACCTCTTCGATGCGGGCGTCGGGACGGTCGGTCTTGTTGACCACCAGGATGACGGGCAGTGACGCGGCGAGCGCCTTGCGCAGGACGAAGCGGGTCTGCGGCAGCGGGCCCTCGGAGGCGTCGACGAGCAGGACGACACCGTCGACCATGGACAGGCCGCGCTCGACCTCGCCGCCGAAGTCGGCGTGACCGGGGGTGTCGATGACGTTGATGACCGTGACACTGCCGTCGCCGTGGTGCTTGTGGACGGCGGTGTTCTTCGCGAGGATGGTGATGCCCTTCTCGCGTTCGAGGTCGCCGGAGTCCATCACGCGATCGACCAGTTCGGCGCGCTCCTCGAATGCCCCCGACTGACGCAACATGGCGTCGACGAGAGTGGTCTTGCCGTGGTCGACGTGTGCGACGATGGCAACGTTACGGAAGCTGGTGATGGTCACGCGGTGGCTCTCCTGGCTGAGTTGATTCGGCCACGCGAAAGTTCCCTCGCACGGCTTTCTGGCGGCCGCCTTGTCATCTCGATTCAGAATCCTCGTCGAGGCGATGGTAAATCGCCCAGTACAGGCATCGCGGCCACGTGAATACTACCCGCCCGAACGGCTACTTCGCGCATCGCCGGCTTCGCGGGGCATGCCCGACCAGCGTAAAGTGATCTGCGCCACGTCGAATTCGGCCCTTCTCGCGTGTGCGGTGGGGTCGAAAGCTGAGGGGACGCTAACCTGAGCGGAGCCGGCGGATACCGGCGTTCACCGGAGTAGGAAGGCCGAGCCGAGTATGGGCAAGGTGAAGGCCAGCAAGGTCTCGGGTCTCAAGCCGAAGAAGAAGTGCTGCCGCAGCAAGACGCGGTGCATCAAGTGCCCGGTCGTCATCATGCGCATGAAGAAGCTCGAGAACGAGGGCGCGTCCAAGAAGGACCTGAAGAAGGGGCTCAAGAAGGCCCGCGCGGCGTGAGGTCAGGCCCACCCGTTCAGGTGCAGCCGCAGGTCCGGCACCCATCCGCGGTCGTTGCCGACGAGGTCGATCTCGCCCAGTTCCCGCCCGTCCACCCATCGCAGTTCCGCGTGGTCGAGCGCGGCGGGTGTTCCTGACACCAGTTCGACGCGGTACGCGCGCAGCACCCGGCCGTCGGGCAGCGGCACGTCGTCACCGATCCGGTCGCCGCCTGACACCTCGACCCCGAGTTCCTCCCGCAGTTCGCGGCGCAGCGCGTCCTCGGGGCTCTCCCCCGCCTCCGCCTTGCCGCCGGGCAGCTCCCACAGTCCGGCGAGTTCCGGGGGCCGCGTCCGCTGTGCCAGCAACAGCCGGCCGTCGACGATGATCGCGGCCGCCACCACTTCACCGGTGTTCTCGACAGGTCTTGCACGTTCCTCGGGCACGGCACCATCATGAGGTATGGCCGAGTTGCTGTCAGACGGAGAGATCGACACCGCGCTCGCAGGACTGCCCGGGTGGCAGCGGGCGGGTGATTCCCTCGTCCGCACCGTGGAGTCGCCGAGTTTCCCCGAAGCGGTGGAGCTGGTCCGGAAGGTCGCGGAGGCGGCGGAGGCCGCGAACCACCATCCGGACATCGACATCAGGTGGCGCAAGGTCACCTACACGCTGTCGACGCATTCCGCGGGCGGTCTCACGCAGCTGGATCTGGATCTTGCTGCGCAGATCGACTCACTGGCGGGCTGATCTCGCCGACGGCCGCGGTGGCACGCTTCGTGCGTCGCCCGGCGTAGGCCACCCAGAGGTAGACACCGAACGCGCCGACGACGTCGACGGTGCCCAGCCACGCGAGTACCGCGGGCCGGGAGATCAGCCAGATCGAGTCCTGGAAGAAGCTGAGCACCCAGGGCACGCCGATGAGAGTGGTGACGAGCCAGTACCCGGCGAGGATCCGGGTGCCGAGCATCGAACCGTAGGGGCCGTGCAGCAACCAGATCAGCATCGGGATCACCCACACCCAGTGGTGCGACCACGAGATCGGTGAGACGAGCAACCCCAGCAGCTCGACAAGGATGAGGGTGCCGAGCCGATCGTCCCGGGCGATCGCCCGCCAGGCCAGGCCGGCGAGGACGACGGTGACCGCCACCGCCAGCAGCCAGAGGACGCCCGTCTCGACGTCGTACCCGAGCAGCCGCGACAACGCGCCGCGCAGCGACTGATTCCAGACCGAGCCGACCGGCCCGATGCGATCGGCGTCACCGAGCAGGTGGGTGAAGTACTCCCGCGCCTCCGAGCCGATCAGCAGGTAACTGACTCCGACGGTCGCGGCGAACGCGACCCCGGAGAAGACGGCGGCCTTCCAGCGGCGTTGCATCAGGAAATAGAGGCCGGTGATCGCCGGGGTCAGTTTGATCCCGGCGGCGAATCCGACGAGCGCACCGGACAGCCACCACCGGGAACTGCGGACCGCGGTCATCACGAGCAGGGCCAGGAAGACGTTGATCTGGCCGTAGTCCAGCGTGGTGCGCACCGGCTCCACCCACACCCCGACCGTGGTCCACAACACCGCGACCGCACGCCAGTGCGGGCTGCGCGCGGCATCGCCGAGCACGAGCCCCAGACTCATGCGCGCCAGCGCGTACAGGGCGAGGATGGTGAGCAGTTGCCAGCCGACCCCGACCAGCGGGAACGGCAGGTAGTGCAAGGGAAAGAAGACGAGCGCCGCGAACGGCGGGTAGGTGAACGGCAACGGAAAGTCCGGTGTCACTTCCGAATAGGTGAAGTCGTAGAGACTGCCACCGTGAAGCGCCTCGGAACCGTCGACGTAGACGTGCAGGTCGACCAGGTTCATCCCGTTGGGGCTCAACAGCGTCCACGCCATCCGCCCGAGCACCGACAGCACGAGAAGAACAGGCGCGCATCGCAACAAGGTGTGCAGGGCGGATGTTCCCCGGGTGGACGTGGGTGAACGCTCGGAAGTCGGGTCGTCGGAGGCTGCTCCGCCGTCGGACGCTGCATGGTCGGACACAGTGTGGCGCTCTCCCGTGAGGTGTGTAGATGTCTCAGCCGATCCCGAAACGGTCCCGCACAGCGTAGACGGCGCCGCCCGCTGCCTCCGAGGTGTCCGTAGCCGTGCGTAACAGTTGCATCACCAATCACACGAACCACACGTGCCACAAGCTATCGTCACCGGAGGATCACCGTCGGGGTCTGTATGCCATACACTCCCACCGGGGTGCCGCAGCTACCGGTGAACGAACTCGTGAGCTGTACAACCCGGGGGCGCTGTACATAGAGTGACCCCCCGAGCCGTCAGACGTGGATTGTTTTGTCGTCCACGCTGTTATGACTAAGGATGGGGAGACTGTGCTTCGAACCCGAGGTATGCGCAGAGCAGTAACTGCTCTCGCCGTTGCCGCAGCAGCCGCTATGGCAGTGCCGGCCCAGGCGATCGCGCAGCCGACGCCGCCGCCCGTGCCCGAAGGCATCCCCGTGGAGATGCTCGCGTCGTTCGCACCCGCCATCATCGGCGCAGCCGCTGGTACCGAAGACATCGCCGCAGGACCCCAGGACGCGATCCTGGACCAGGCCCGCAACCTTCTCGAGTCCCCCGGCATCCCGCCGGAACTCAAGTCCACCCTCGAACGCGTCATCACGTTCCTCGACGGCAGTGGCGGCGGCGGTCCCGAGATCCCGAAGGAGAACGCGCCCGTCATCGCGCAGTTCCTCTACCCGACCATCGGCAAGGGCTGCATCGGCGAGGGCGCCGACTCGGTCGGCACCGCGCTCGCGGTCCCCGGCCCGGCCCAGCTGCCCCCGCCCGGCCCCAAGGCAGGTCAGGCCGGTTTCGTGTTCACCGCCCTCGGAACCAGTTCCGTTGCCGCCGAACAGCCCGAACCGCTGACCGTGACGTGGATCAACCTGGACAACCAGCGGCGCGCCACTCAGAACCTCACCAACGAGGCCAAGATCAACCCCGACGGACCGGCAACCCTGTCGGCGATCGCGGACACCGGTCCGGGCCGCGTCCTCGCGGTCGTGTCGGGCGGACTGACGACCCAGAAGGAGGGCGCGGCGCCGATCACGTGCAGCTTCCTCCCCACCGTCGGCATGTTCCAGGTCGCGTAGCACTTCACAGCTGAACGAGCGAGGGGCCCTCCGGACTTTCCGGAGGGCCCCTCGCTCATGTCTGCGCCGCTTCACTGTTTGCCGACGGCGCCACCGTGGTAGACCGAGGAATGCCCTCGACGCATCACACAACGGACCACTCACTGCGATCGCGACACGCCCGGCGTTCCATCCTGTCGATCCGTTCGGAAGGATCGATCCTCTCGATCGGTTCCGCCTATTCGGTCCTGTCGATCGGGAGTGTCGGCTCGGTGCTCTCGATCGGGTCCGTCGGATCGGCAGGCTCTGCACTGAGCACCGCCTCGTTCGCCAGCCTCGGATCGGCGTTGTCGGGGCTGTCGCGGTGGTCTCTGCTGTCGTGGAAGGGCTGGCACGACGCGCCGCCCGAGCACCCTCACCTCACGGTCATCGCCGACGAACCGGACCTCGCCCGGGACGCGACCGCGCACGTCCAGTCCTGACGACGTCCGGTCAGGTCGTCCGGCCGGCGCGCGGCCAGGAGTTGCCGTCGTACTTCTCGATCTCGCCGTTGAATTTGGTCAGCAGGCGGCGCAGCTCACCCCGGTCGTGGTCGCTCCACTCGGCGATGATGCGTTCGACACCGTTCCTGCCGAGCGCCCGGTCTGCGTGAAGCTGCTCGAGCCCCCGCGCAGTGGCCTCGACCTTGCGGGCCATTCCCCCGTCCGGGTCGGGGACCCGCTCGACGAGTCCGCGCTTCAGCAGCGCGCCGATCTGCCGGTTGATCGTCGAGATGTCGAGCCGGAACGCCTCGGCGAGCTGTTTCAGGCTGAGCGGATGTTCCAGTTCCAGGCGTCCGAGAAGCAAGTAGGCGGAACGGTCGAGTTGGAATCCCGCCCGCTGCGCGTGGGCGTGATAGCGCGACAGCAATGTCAATTCGTTCTCGATATCAGCCGCCACCTCGTCGCGATCGGACACCGACACCTCCCAGAGTTACCGTCATTCTGCCCGAGGCACGGTTACCTCGACCGGGACATCATTGTGCATCATACACATCATGTGTAGCGTGCACATTCCGGTACCGCGGGAGCCAATCAGGATCCGTTGACGAACAGCGCGGTGTAGAGAACCGACGCGACGGTGTACACGACATTGATCAGCAGATCCATGGCAGAACCTCCGGGTTCCAGAGTGAAACGAGTGACAACAGGTAATCGGAGTCGACTCGGGTGGCGTTTCAACGATCCCATCCACTGGAAAACACCCCACAACAGAACTGAAACGTGTTCTCATTCTTCGAGGCACGCAGACGCGGTGCCGGACGAGAGAAGGGGATGCACCATGCCGTGGAGTCGCGCCGAACTCGACGAGGCGTTCGCGCACTACCAGCGAACCGTCAGCCGCTGCGTCGAACTCGGAGACTGGGACGGATTCGCCGACCTCTTCACGGAGGACGCCACGTACGTCGAGCACGCGTTCGGGCACTTCGCCGGACGCGAGGCCATTCGCACCTGGGTCACGCGCACCATGTCGGCCTTCCCCGGAAGCCGGATGACCGAGTTCCCGGCGAACTGGTACGTGATCGACGAAGACCGCGGATGGGTGATCTGCGAGATCGACAACCCCATGGAGGATCCCGGCGACGGCTCGCGGCACGCCGCCGCCAACATCACGATCCTCCACTACGCCGGCGACAACCTGTGGTCGCGCGAAGAGGACGCGTACAACCCGATGAACTTTCTCGCCACCGCCAAGAAGTGGTGCCGCGCAGCGGAATCCGCAGGCAACCTACCAGAAGACGCGCGGCAGTGGCTCTCGAAGACGGGTGATCGACCGGCAGCCTGACCGGTCACCACTGCCCGTAGTCGGGTTTGAGAATGTCGTTGAGATCGATGCCCACGCCGTCGACGTTGCTCGCGTCGATCTCGTACTGATGCAGGTGCGCCGACGGGTGCACGTACCCCTCGGGCGTGCCCCAGTCGTGCTGCCAGTACCACGACCCGAGCCCGGCGAGTACCGCCAGATCCAGGGTCTTGGAGTTGGCGTAGATGCCGGTGTTGCCCTTGCCGACCACCGACTCCCACCCGGCGAGGTACGGGGCGATCATGGTGAGGAAATCTGCGGGCGAAGGATTGTCGTCGATGGACGCGTAGATGGGGCGGTCTTCGGGACCGCCTGCGGCGAGGTGCAATTCGAGCCCGCGCTCCGCGTGCCGTTTGCCCGCCTCGAGCCCGCCGCGCCAGTCGGCGGTCGGCCCCTTGCCGAACTGATAGCACGAGACGACGGACAGTCCGGCGTCGAGCAGTGCCTGCGCCTCGTCGGCGAGCATCGGCTTGCCTTCCATCCATTCGGCGCCGGGACGGCGATCCGACACGTAGCGGATGGCGCCGTCGTATCCGGCCTCGAGGATGGCGTCCGCCGAAGGCACGCCGCCCGCGTAGTCGATCAGAATGCCGAGACTGTCCGCCTTCGCGACGGCGACAGAGGACGTGGTGGACGTGAGCGCCGCGATCCCGGCCACGGCGGATCCCGCTGCCGCGTACCGGAACAGGTCTCTCCGAGAAATCTGCACTGTCGCCCCCATATCCGATCGGTCGCGCTCCGGCGTGTCTCCGACATTCACTCTCGCTCAGTCGGTATGTTGTCCGGTTTGCATTCCACCACACTCACACGGGTCCCGCCAGCCACTTGGACTACATCCGTCACATCGAACACTCGCGACCCGCCGGCACCGCCGGGTCAGCGGAAGAACACCGCGGCCTGGTCCGCCAGTTCCAGCGCCCCCTGCGGCAGGATTCCGAGCACCACCGTCACCACCACTCCCACCGCGATGGCGGCGGCGGTGAACATGCTGGGCACCACGATCGTCGGGGCGTCGCTCTGCGGTTCCGAGAAGAACATCAGGACGATCACCCGGACGTAGAAGAACGCCGCGATCGCGCTGCTGACGACGCCGACGAGGACGAGCGGAACGGCACCGCCCTCGATGGCGGCCTGGAAGACCGCGAACTTGCTGACGAACCCACTCGTCAAGGGGATTCCGGCGAACGCGAGCAGGAACAGGGCGAAGACCCCGCCCACCAGAGGCGAACGCCGCCCCAGCCCCGCCCAACGGGACAGGTCCGTCGCCTCGCCCCGGCTGTCCCGCACGAGTGTGACGACGGCGAACGCGCCGAGCGTGCTGAATCCGTAGGCCAGCAGATAGAACATGGTGGACGACAGACCCGCCCGGTTGGCCGCGACCAGACCGGTGAGGATGAATCCGGCGTGCGCGACCGAGGAGTACGCGAGCATCCGCTTGACGTCGTTCTGCGTGACCGCCATGACGGCACCGACCACCATGGTGAGGATGGCGACGCCCCACATCACCGGCCGCCAGTCCGCGCGGAGGTCGGGCAGCGCGACGTAGAAGATGCGCAGCATCGCCCCGACGGCCGCGACCTTGGTGGCCGCCGCCATGAACGCGGTGATCGGTGTCGGCGCACCCTGATAGACGTCGGGGATCCAGGAGTGGAACGGGACCGCGCCGATCTTGAACAGCAGTCCCACCGACAGGAGCGCGGTGCCGATCAGCGCCAGCGTCCGGTCCTCGGCGCCCTCGGCGAGCGCGTCGGCGATCCCCGGCAACGCGACGGTGCCCGCGTAGCCGTACAGCAAAGCCACCCCGAACAGGAAGAACGCCGACGAGAACGCCCCGAGCAGAAAGTATTTCATCGCGGCCTCCTGCGACAGGAGACGGCGGCGCCGCGCCAGCCCGCACAGCAGATACAGCGGCAGCGAGAGCACCTCGAGCGCCACGAACATGGTGAGGAGGTCGTTGGACGCCGGGAACAGGAGCATCCCGCCGACCGCGAACAGCGTGAGGGGAAAGACCTCGGTGTGCCCCGGGGCGTTCCTGGTGGCCTCCCGCTCGGCGACACTGCCGGGGACGGCGAACGCCTGCGGGGTGAAGGCGTCGGTTCCGCCTTCGGGCTCCGCCCCGCGGACGGCCGTGACCTCCGCGGTCGCAGCGCCGACCCCGCTGTCGACGCTCCGCTCGGCGATGATCAGGATCGCCGGGATCGAGATCAGCAGGATCGTGCCCTGGAGAAACAGCGTCGGACCGTCGACGGCCACCGCTCCCCCGACCACCGAGTCGCGGGTTCCGGCCAGCAGGACGACGGCCACGAATGCCGCGGTGAGTCCGCCGAGCGCGAGAACGAGATGGCTCGAATAGCGGCCGCGCCGGGGCAGGAACGCCTCCACGAGCACACCGGCCACAGCCACGCCGAACACGATCAACATCGGCGCCAGCTGGCCGTATTCGATGTCCGGCGCAGGCAACGGCGCGGACTGGGCGAGGACGAATTCGGAGGTACTCATCAGGGTGTGCCTCCCTCTGGGTCCTGCCCGGCGACGGTGGGGGCAGGATCGTGCTGACCGACGGTGACGAGGACGTGGCTCACCGCGGGGGTGATGACGTCCAGCACCGGCTTGGGGTAGACGCCGAGGACGAGCAGCAGGGCGATCAGCGGTGCCACGACCGCGATCTCACGGCGCACGAGATCGCGTACCGTTTCGTTGCCCTCCTTCAGCGGTCCCGTCATCATCCGCTGGTAGAGCCACAGCACGTAGATCGCCGCGAGGACGAGCGCGAGAGTCGCGACCACGGCAGCGATCTGGTACCGCGAGAACGTCCCGACCAGGACGAGGAACTCACTGATGAAGGGCGCCAGGCCCGGCAGCGACAGCGTGGCCAGCCCCGCCACGAGGAACGTGCCCGCCATCACCGGAGCGACCTTCTGCACGCCGCCGTAGTCGGCGATGAGGCGGGTGCCGCGCCGGGACACCAGGAACCCGGCGATCAGGAACAGCGCCGCGGTCGAGATGCCGTGGTTGACCATGTACAGCGTCGATCCGGCCTGCCCCTGGCTCGTCATCGCGAAAATGCCGAGGATGATGAAACCGAAGTGCGAGATCGACGTGTACGCGATCAGTCGCATCACGTCGGTCTGTCCGATGGCCAGCACCGCGCCGTAGATGATGCCGATCACCGCCAGCACCGTGACGAACGGCGCGAAGTACGCGGACGCGTCCGGGAACATCTGCAGGCAGAACCGCAGCATCCCGAACGTGCCGACCTTGTCGACGACGGCCATCATGAGCACCGCGCTGGCCGGGGTGGCTTCCACCGCCGCGCCCGGCAGCCACGTGTGGAACGGCCACAGCGGGGCCTTGACCGCGAAGGCGAACATGAACCCGAGGAACAGCGCCTTCAGCACACCGGGGTCGGCGTCCAGACCCTCCGCGACGATCACCCGGAAGTCGAAGGTGCCGCCGCCGAACGCGTCCTGGCGCGCCGTCACCACGTACAGCCCGATGACGGCCGCCAGCATGATCAGGCCGCCGAACAGGTTGTACAGCAGGAACTTCACCGCGGCATACGCCCTCCCCGCCCCGCCGAATCCTCCGATCAGGAAGTACATGGGGATGAGCATGGCCTCGAAGAAGATGTAGAAGAGCAGGACGTCGAGGGCGGTGAACGAGACGATCACCATCGCCTCGACCATCAGCGTCAGCGCCACGTACGTGTGCGCCATCCGCCGCCGGTCGTAGTCGGGAGCGGAGTCGCCGTCGTTCCACCCCGCCAGCAACAGCAGCGGCACCAGCACGGCGGTGAGGAGGACCAGGACGAGCGCGATGCCGTCGAGGCCCAGGATGTACCGGGTGCCGAAAGCCGGGATCCAGGCGTGCGATTCGACGAACTGGTACTGCTCGCCGGTCGGGTCGAACCGGATCGCCAGCACGACCGCCAGGCACAGGACCACCACGGACACACCGACCGCGACCGATTTCGCAAGCGCGCGCCTGTGGACGGGCAAGGCCAGGACCACACCGGCACCGACGAGTGGCAGCACCCACAGGACCGTCAGCCACGGGAAGCCGCTCACCACAGCCTCACCAGCATCGTGGCGACCAGAAGCGCCGCACCCGCGAACATGAACAGGGCGTACGACCGGACGAACCCGGTCTGCAGACGCCGCACCCGCACCGACGTTCCGCCGACGAGCGCGGCGAACCCGTTGACGGCGCCGTCGACGCCCCGGTCGTCGACGGTCACGAGCGTTCGCGTCAACTCCTGCCCGGGACGCATCAGCGCCGCCTCGTTGAACGCGTCGCCGTACAGGTCCCGCCGGGCCGCGACGGTGAGCGCGGTGACGTCCGTCGGCGCGACGTCGGGGATCGGCTGCCGGGCGTACTGCCGGTAGGCCACCGCGACTCCCGCGAGCACCACCACCAGCGTGAGTGCGGTGATCGCCCACACCGGGAGGGCGGGCTCGCCGTGGTGGGCGCCGACGACAGGTTCCAGCCAGTGCTGGAGGGAGGAGCCGACGGCGAGGAGGGCGCCGGCGGCGACCGAACCCACCGCGAGCAGGATCATCGGTACCGTCATCACCCCTGGCGATTCGTGTGGGTGGGAAGTTGGTGCCCATCGGCGGCGTCCGAAGAAGGTCATCAGCATCACCCTGGTCATGTAGAAGGCGGTGAGTCCCGCGCCGAGCAGCGTGACCGTTCCGAGGACGACGCCCTGCACGCCCTCGGCGGCGAACGCCGCTTCGATGATCTTGTCCTTGGAGAAGAAGCCGGAGAACGGCGGAATCCCGATGATGGCCAGGTATCCCAGCCCGAACGTGACGAACGTGATGGGCATGACGGTGCGCAGACCGCCGTAGCGGCGCATGTTCACCTCGTCGTTCATGCCGTGCATCACCGAGCCCGCGCCGAGGAACAGGCCGGCCTTGAAGAAGCCATGGGTGAGCAGCAGCATTATCGCGAACGCGTACCCGGCCGGTCCGAGTCCGGCGGCCAGCACCATGTACCCGATCTGGCTCATCGTCGACGCCGCCAGCGCCTTCTTGATGTCGTCCTTCGCGCAGCCGATGATCGCGCCGAACAGCAGGGTCACCGCGCCGACGATCACGACGCCGAGCTGGGCGTTCGGCGCCAGGTCGAAGATCGCGTTGGAGCGGACGATGAGGTACACACCCGCCGTGACCATGGTCGCGGCGTGGATGAGCGCGGACACCGGTGTCGGGCCCTCCATCGCGTCGCCGAGCCAGGACTGCAGCGGGACCTGAGCCGATTTGCCGCAGGCGGCGAGCAGCAGCGCGAGCCCGATCGCGGTGAGCACCCCCTCGCTCGCGGCGTCGGCACGCGTGAACACGTCGGCGAATTCGATCGACCCGAACGTCGAGAACATGATCATGATCGCGAGGATCAGCCCCATGTCGCCGACGCGGTTGACCACGAACGCCTTCTTCGCCGCGGCCGCCGCGGACGGCTTGTACTGCCAGAACCCGATCAGCAGGTACGACGCGAGACCGACGCCCTCCCACCCGACGTACAGTCCCAGGAAATTGTCGGCCAGCACGAGTAGCAGCATCGCCGCGAGGAACAGGTTGAGGTAGGCGAAGAACCGCCTGCGCTCCGGGTCGTGCGCCATGTAGCCGACCGAATAGATGTGGATCAGCGAGCCGACACCGGTGATCAGCAGCACGAAGCACACGGACAGCTGGTCGAGTTGCAGACCGAAGTCCACCTGGAGTTCGCCGACCGGCACCCAGCTGAACAGGATCTGGTGCACCACCCGGTCGGCGGCGTCCCGGCCCAGCATGTCGACGAAGAAGACGAGGCCGAGTGCGAACGAGGCCAGCGCCGTCACGCAGCCGAGGAGATGACCCCACGCATCGCTGCGCCTGCCCACCAGCAGGAGCACGGCGGCGCCGAGGAGCGGCAGAACCGGCAGTAGCCACACCGCCGACGACAGCGTTCCGCTCATGCCGCACCGCCGATCGGGGTGTCGTCGGGCAAAGTCACCTTCTCGAGGATGTGCGTCATCGGGGACCCGTCAGTTCTTGAGGAGGTTGGCGTCGTCGACGGAAGCCGAACGGCGGGAACGGAAGATGGTCATGATGATCGCCAGACCGACGACCACCTCGGCGGCCGCGACGACCATCGTGAAGAACGCGAAGACCTGCCCGTCGAGGTTGCCGTGCATCCGGGCGAACGTCACGAACGCCAGATTCGAGGCGTTGAGCATCAGTTCGATGCACATGAACACGATGATCGCGTTGCGGCGGATCAGCACCCCGGCGGCACCGATCGTGAACAGCAGCGCCGACAGGTAGAGGTAGTTCTCGGGGTTCATCGCCCACCACCGTCTTCGGTCGCGGCGGGTTCGGGGGCCGCGACGTCCGCGGTGCCCAGTGCCCGGGCGGGCATGCTCGGCCGCCGGTCGAGCGACCGGCTGACGGAGAGGTCGGAGAACGTGCCGTCGGGCAGCAACGCCGGGATGTCGACGGCGTTGTGCCGCGCGTAAACCCCGGGACTGGGTAGCGGCGTGACCCGGGCGCCCTCGCGGACACGGTCCTGGGACAGCTCGCGCTGATCCTTCCGCCGCTCGAACCGTTCCCGGTGGGCAAGCACCATGGCACCGATGGTCGCGGTGATCAGCAGGGCGCCGGTCAGTTCGAAGGCCCACACATACCGGACGAAGACGAGTTCGGCCAGCCCCTGGACGTTGCCCGCCGCGTTGGCCTGGTCGAGACCGGTGAACGCGGAGACGGACGCACTTCCGAGGCCGCCGATCAGCAGGAGACCGAATCCCAGTCCCGCGGCGATCGCAGCCACCCGCTGACCGCGCAGGTTTTCGACGAGGGATTCGGAGGAATCGACGCCGATGAGCATGAGCACGAACAGGAACAGCATCATGACCGCTCCGGTATAGACCACGATCTGCACGACGCCGAGGAACAGCGCGCCCTGGGCGATGTAGAACACGGCCAGGATGATCATGGTCGTGGCGAGGAAGATCGCCGAGTAGACGGCTTTCGTCGCGCTGACCACTCCGAGCGCGCCGACCACGGCCACGGTCGCGAGGACCCAGAACTGCACGCCCTCGCCGGTCGAGGTCTGGGTGAAGGGTTCCGCGACCAGTTGGACCGCGGACGGCATCGTGTTCACCACGTCGGCTCTCCTCCCTCGATCACGGCCTGTCCCCCGCCGTGTCGTCCGCCTCGGACTCGTCCTGCGACGCGGGCGCCGCTCCCCCGGTCACCGTGCCGCGGTAGTAGTCCTCGGCCGTGGTTCCCGGGGCCATCGGGTGCGGCGAATCGACCATGCCGGACTCGAGCGGGGCCAGCAGCCGATCCTTCTCGTAGATCAGCCCCGCCCGGTTGTCGTCGGCCATCTCGTATTCGTTGGTCATGGTCAGCGCCCGTGTCGGGCACGCCTCGATGCACAGCCCGCACCCGATGCAGCGCAGGTAGTTGATCTGGTACACCCGGCCGTACCGCTCGCCGGGCGAGAAGCGTTCCTCGTCGGTGTTGTCGGCGCCCTCGACGAAGATGGCGTCGGCGGGGCACGCCCAGGCGCACAGTTCGCACCCGATGCACTTCTCCAGGCCGTCCGCGTACCGGTTGAGCTGATGCCTGCCGTGATAGCGGGGCGCCGTCGGCGTCTTCTCCTCCGGGTAGAACTCGGTGTTCGATTTCTTGAACATCGTGGAGAAGGTCACGCCGAATCCCGCTATGGGGCCGAGGAATTTAGTCATCGCTGTTCTCCTGAGTCGATCCGGTGGAGTGCGCGCCGGTGACGGAGACGGGCGTGCGCCGGAACGCGGGCAGCGTCTGACCCGGCATCGGCGGAACCGGGTATCCACCGGCCATGGGGTCGAACGGTTCGAGTGTCTCCGGGGACAGTTCGGCGCGGTCGCGCGGCTCGACCGGTTTCTCTGGTGCGTGAACGCGGCCCGGACGCAGACGCTTCCACAGCAGCGCCACCACGACGAGGGCCACGACGAGGCCCGCGACGACGAGGGTGATCGTCCGGGCGTCGTAGCCGTCGTTGCGGAAGGCCCGGACGGTGGCGACGATCATGACCCACACCAGCGAGATCGGGATCAGGATCTTCCAGCCGAGACCCATGAACTGGTCGTACCGCAGCCGGGGCAGCGTGGCGCGCAACCAGACGAACACGAACAGGAAACCCCAGACCTTCAGCGTGAACCACAGCACCGGCCACCAACCGGAGTTCGCGCCGTCCCACAGACTGAGCGGGAACGGTGCGTGCCAGCCGCCGAGGAACAGGGTGGTGGCGAGCGCCGAGACGGTCACCATGTTCACGTACTCGGCGAGCATGAACATCGCGAAGCTCAGCGAGGAGTACTCGGTGTGGAACCCGCCGACCAGTTCGCCTTCGGCCTCGGGCAGGTCGAAGGGCGCCCGGTTGGTCTCACCCACCATCGAGGTGACGTAGATGAGGAACGACGGCAGCAGCAGGAAGATGTACCAGGTGTGCTCCTGGGAGGCGACGATGCCCGACGTGGACATCGTTCCTGCGTCCAGGAAGACGGCCGCGAACGACAACGCCATCGCGATTTCGTACGAGATCACCTGCGCCGTCGAGCGCAGACCTCCCAGCAGCGGGTACGTGGAGCCGGACGCCCAGCCGGCGAGCACGATGCCGTAGACGCCGATCGACGTGGCTGCGAGGACGTAGAGCACGGCCACCGGCAGGTCCGTCAGCTGTAATGGCGTGTAGTGCCCGAAGATCGACACCGCAGGGCCGAACGGGATCACCGCGAACGCCATGAACGCGGGCACCGCGGCGATGATCGGCGCGATTATGTAGATCGGCTTGTCCACACCCTTCGGGACGATCCCCTCCTTCAAGGCGAGCTTGATGCCGTCTGCGAGGCTCTGCAGCATGCCCCGCGGGCCCACCCGGTTCGGGCCGACGCGCATCTGCATCCAGGCCATGACCTTGCGTTCGGCCAGAATCGTCAGAAGCGGGGTGAGGACGAGGAACACGAAGACGGCCAGCGCCTTGCCCAGAACCAGCCACCACGGGTCGTGCCCGAACAGTGCCGGGTCGGGGTAGACGGCCGCGATCGTCACAGCGCACCTCCCGGGGCGATCCCGTTGGTGGTTGCGGCGCGGCGTACGTTCACGACGGTTCCCGCCCCGGCGGCCAGTTGGCGGTAGACCGCGGAGCCGGGCGAGTTGAGCGGCAGCCACACCACCCGATCCGGCATGTCGGTGATCACCAACGGCAACGTCACCTCGCCTCGTTCCGTCGCGACGGTGACCGGATCTCCGTCACCGGCACCCGTCTCGGCCGCCGACGCCGCGGACATCCGCACGACCGGGGTGCGCGCCGTGCCCGCCAAGTGCGGTTCCCCGTCCTGCAACCGCCCCGAGTCGAGCAGCATCCGCCACGTGGCGAGCACCGCCTCCCCCGCCCCGGGGTCCCGCCGTGGGGACTGCGGGACGTCGGGCGGATCCGGGAAGTCACCGTCCCAGGCGCCGAGCCGTTCGAGTTCCCGCCGTGCGGTCGCCGCGTCGGGAAGACCCAGCGGGACACCCATTTCGCCGGCGATCGCGTGGAGCACACGCTGATCGGGCATCGCCCCGGTGCCGCGGAGTGCGGCGTCGAAATCCCGGGTGCGGCCCTCCCAGTCGACGAAGGTGCCCGGCTTCTCCATGACCGGTGCGATGGGGAACACCACGTCCGCGCGGTCGGTGATCGCACTGTGGCGCAGTTCCAGACTCACGACGAAGCCGGCCGCGTCGACGGCCGCCGTCGCGGCCTGCGGGTCGGGGAGGTCGTCGATCTCCACACCGCCGATCACCAGCGCCCCCAGCGTCCCCGATTCGGCGGCGGCGAGGATGCTCGCGGTGTCGCGGCCCGCGGTGTCCGGTAGATCCGCGGCATTCCACACCGACGCGACCTGCCGACGGGCCTCGGGATCGCCCACCGGCCTGCCACCCGGGAGCAGTCCGGGCAGCGCGCCCGCCTCGAGTGCGCCGCGTTCACCGGCGCGTCGCGGCACCCAGGCCAGCCGGGCACCGGTGGCGTCGGCCAGCCGGACCGCGGCGGACAGTGCCCCCGGCACCGCGGCGAGCCGCTCCCCCACCACGACGACCGCACCCGGTCGGCGAAGCAACTCGGTGACCCCCGGGTCCGCATCACCCGTGCGGAGTCCGTCGAGGACCTCCGGTTCCGCATTCGGCGCGGCCCGCAGCAGTCTGCCGGACACCTTCTCGAGGCCGCGGGACGTGTACGGGGCGATCGAGTACACCGGAACGGCCTTCGTGCGCGCCGCCTTGCGCAGGCGGAGGAACACGATCGGCGACTCCTCCTCCGGCTCGAACCCGGCGAGGAGAACGATCGGCGCGGCGTCGAGATCGTCGTAGGTGACCGCGAGTCGCTGCCCCGCCACCCGGGCCGCCAGGAAGTCGGCCTCCTCACCGGAGTGTGCGCGACTGCGGAAGTCGATGTCGTTGGTGCCGAGCGCCGTTCGCGCGAATTTCGCGTAGGCGTAGGCGTCCTCCCACGTGGACCGACCACCGACGAGAACACCCGCACTGCCCCGCGCCGCGGTCAGTCCCCGCGCAGCGACGGCCAGGGCCTCCGACCAGGAGGCGGGCGCCAGCGTGCCGTCGCCGCCGCGGACCAGCGGGGTGGTGATCCGGTCGGCCTGGGTGGCGTAGGCGAACGCCCACCGCCCCTTGTCGCAATTCCATTCCTCGTTGACCTCGGGGTCGTCGCCCGCCAGCCGCCGCAACACCGTGCCCCGCCGATGATCGGTGCGCTGGGCGCAACCGCTCGCACAGTGCTCGCACACACTGGGGCTGGAGATCAGATCGAACGGGCGGGCCCGGAACCGGTACGCGGTACCCGTCAGCGCGCCCACCGGGCAGATCTGGACGGTGTTGCCGGAGAAGTACGACTCGAACGGTTCCTTCGCGTAGATCCCGACCTGCTGCAGCGCACCCCGCTCCATCAGCTCGACGAACGGATCCCCCGCAACCTGCTGGGAGAACCGGGTGCACCGCGCGCACAGCACACACCGCTCCCGGTCCAGAAGGACCTCTGTGGACAGCGGAATCGGCTTGGGGAACGTGCGCTTGATCTCCCCGAAACGCGACTCCGCGCGCCCGTTGGACATCGCCTGATTCTGCAACGGGCACTCGCCGCCCTTGTCGCACACCGGGCAGTCCAGCGGATGATTGATCAGCAGCAACTCCATCACCCCCTTCTGCGCCTTGTCGGCGACCGGCGACGTGAGCTGGGTGTGGACAACCATGCCGTCGGTGACGGTCGTGGTGCAGGAGGCGAGCGGCTTACGCTGCCCCTCCACGTCGACGAGGCACTGACGGCAGGCGCCGACCGGATCGAGCAACGGGTGGTCGCAGAACCGCGGGATCTGGATACCGATCATCTCCGCGGCACGAATCACCAACGTGCCCATGGGAACACTCACCTCCACCCCGTCGATGACAACGCTCACTGTGTGAGGGCTCGCTCCGCTCGCGGGCACCGGGGCTTTCACGCCCGCCCTTCCCTCGTCACTCATTCGCTGCGCTCCCTCGCTCCTCGGTCCAGACCGCGCGGCCCCGGTGCCACATCATGCGCGTACTCCAGCCATGAGCGTCGACTGATGCGGGTCGAACGGGCAGCCGCCCTGCTCGAAGTGCGCGAGGTACTCGTCGCGGAAGTACTTGATGGAGGACATGATCGGGCTCGCCGCACCGTCACCGAGAGCGCAGAACGACTTGCCGAGGATGTTGTCCGCGATGTCGAGCAACTTCTGCAGGTCCGCATCGGTCCCCTCCCCCCGCTCGAGCCGCTCCAGGATCTGCACCAGCCAATAGGTGCCCTCCCGGCAGGGCGTGCACTTGCCGCACGACTCGTGCGCATAGAACTCGGTCCAGCGGAGCACGGCGCGCACCACACACGTGGTCTCGTCGAAGATCTGCAGGGCCTTGGTGCCCAGCATCGACCCGGCGGCGCCGACACCCTCGTAGTCGAGAGCGACGTCGAGATGCTCGTCCGTGAAGATCGGCGTCGACGAACCGCCCGGCGTCCAGAACTTCAACCGATGCCCGGCGCGGACGCCGCCCGCGTACTCGAGCAACTCCCGCAACGTGATTCCCAGTGGAGCCTCGTACTGTCCGGGTGTGGTCACGTGCCCCGACAGGGAATAGAGGGTGAACCCGGGCGACTTCTCGCTGCCCATCGAGCGGAACCACTCGATACCGTTCACGATGATCGGCGGGACGCTCGCGATCGACTCGACGTTGTTGACGACGGTCGGGGACGCGTAGAGACCGGCCACCGCGGGGAACGGCGGACGCAGCCTCGGCTGGCCGCGGCGCCCCTCCAGCGAGTCGAGCAGCGCCGTCTCCTCGCCGCAGATGTACGCCCCGGCACCCGCGTGCACGACCAACTCGAGGTCGAACCCGGTACCCAGGATGTTCTTGCCTAGGTAGCCCGCCGCGTACGCCTCCGCGACCGCGGCCTGCAGCCGGCGCAGCACCGGCACCACCTCGCCGCGCACGTAGATGAAGGCGTGACCGGCGCGGATCGCGTACGCCGCGATGATGACGCCCTCCACGAGCGCGTGCGGCGTGGCCAGCATCAGCGGCATGTCCTTGCAGGTGCCCGGTTCGGACTCGTCCGCGTTGACCACGAGGTAGTGCGGCTTGTCGTCGCCCTGCGGGATGAACGACCACTTCATGCCGGTCGGGAATCCGGCACCGCCGCGACCGCGCAGACCGGCCTCCTTGACCGTCGCGATGACCTCGTCCGGCTCCATACGCAGCGCCTTCTGCAGGCCCTCGTACCCGTCGTGGCGACGGTACGTGTCGAGGGTCCAGGATTCGGGCTCGTCCCAGTAGCGGCTCAGGACCGGGGTCAGCGGCATGTCAGTCTCCCTTCCGTCCCGGGTCGGTCGCAGCCGGGTTCGTTTCGGAGGTGGAGCGATCCGGAGGCACCGTCGCCGACGGGGCAGGCGCCGGCTCGTCCTTCGTCGACTCGGCCGCCACCGCCTCGGTGTCCCGTGCCTGCGGCTCCGGGACGAGGGACGTCTCCGCCGGATCAGGCGCCGTCATCCCCCGTTCCCGCGCAACGCGCAGGCCGGCCAGTGTCGCTTCGCCTGCGGCGCCGCCCTCCTCGAGCGCACCGGGACGCTCGTCAGGGAACCCGGCGAGAATGCGGGCGGTCTCCCGGAACGTGCACAGCGTCGCGCCGCGGCTCGGCGACACCCGGGCCCCCGACCGCAGGGAATCGACGAGCGAGCGGGCCGACTCCGGGGTCTGATTGTCGAAGAACTCCCAGTTCACCATCACCACCGGGGCGTAATCGCACGCCGCGTTGCACTCGATGTGCTCCAACGTGACCTTGCCGTCCGCGGACGTGCCACCGTGCGGCAGATCGAGATGCTCCTCCAGCGCGGCGAGGATCGCGTCGCCGCCCATGACCGCGCACAACGTGTTGGTGCACACCCCCACGTAATAGTCGCCCGTCGGCTCGCGCCGGTACATCGAATAGAACGTCGCCACCGCGGCCACCTCGGCTCCGGTCAACCCGAGCCGGCCGGCACAGAATTCGACCCCCGCCGGCGTGATGCACCCGTCCTCCGCCTGAACCAGATGCAACAGCGGCAGCAGCGCGGAACGCGAATTCGGATAACGCGCGACGACGACATCGGCGTCGGCGTCGAGCCGCGCCCGTATCTCCGGCGGATACTCCTCCCGCGCACCCGGCCGCACCAGCCGGCCGTTCTCCTCCGGCCGAGGCCCGAACTCGATGAAAACAGGTGGTTGCGCCGGTGCGGTTCGCTCGGTCATCGATCCACTCCCCCCATGACGGGATCGATACTCGCGACCGCGGCAATCACATCCGCCACCATGCCGCCCTCACACGTGGCCGCCACCGACTGCAGATTCGTGAACGACGGATCCCGGAAATGCACCCGGAACGGGCGCGTGCCGCCGTCGCTCACCATGTGCACCCCGAGCTCACCCCGCGGCGACTCCACCGCCACATACACCTGGCCCGGCGGCACCCGGAAACCCTCTGTCACCAACTTGAAATGATGGATCAGCGACTCCATCGACGAATCCATGATCTCGCGGACATGCTCCGGCGAATTACCCAGACCATCCGGGCCCAACGTCAGATCCGCAGGCCACGCGATCTTCTTGTCTTCCGCCATGATCGGCCCCGGCCGCAACTTGTCGAGACACTGCTCGACGATCTTCAGCGACTCCTTCATCTCGTCGACCCGGATCAGGTAGCGGCCGTACGCGTCGCACCCGGTGTCGGTGCTGACCTCGAACTCGTAATTCTCGTACCCGCAATACGGCTGCGACTTCCGCAGATCGTGCGGCAGACCCGTCGCACGCAGCATCGGACCCGTAATGCCGAGCGCCATGCACCCCGTGAGGTCGAGATACCCGATGCCCTTGGTCCGGCCTTTCCAGATGCGGTTGTCGTTCAGCAGATTCTCCATGTCCCGCAACCGCTCCGGCATCAACGTGAGCAACTCGCGGACCTTCTCCACCGCCCCTTCCGGCAGATCCTGCGACAACCCACCCGGCCGGATATACGCATGGTTCATGCGCAACCCCGTGATGAACTCGAACACATCCAGGACCAACTCACGTTCCCGGAAACCGAACAGCATCGCCGTCACCGCGCCCAACTCCATCCCGCCCGTGGCCAGCGCCACCAGATGCGAGGAGATGCGGTTGAGCTCCATCAACATCACCCGGATGACACTCGCCCGCTCCGGCACCTGATCCGTGATGTCGAGCAACTTCTCCACACCGAGGCAATACGCCGTCTCATTGAAGAACGGCGACAGGTAATCCATCCGCGTCACAAACGTCACGCCCTGCGTCCACGTCCGATACTCGAGATTCTTCTCGATCCCCGTATGCAGATAGCCGATCCCGCACCGGGCCTCCGTGACCGTCTCACCCTCGATCTCCAAGATCAGCCGCAGCACCCCGTGCGTCGACGGATGCTGCGGACCCATGTTCACGACGATGCGCTCCTCGCCGCTCCCCGAACCCGCGTCCTCCGACGCCGCCTTCACCGCATCGACAACCTCGTCCCAGTCCTGACCGGCAACCGTGAAAACCGTGTCCTCGCTCATCAGCTGTACCCCCGCCGCTCGTCCGGCGGCGCGATCTCCGCGCCCTTGTACTCGACGGGGATACCGCCGAGCGGATAGTCCTTCCGCTGCGGATGACCCGGCCAGTCATCCGGCATCTCGATCCGCGTCAACGACGGATGACCGTCGAACACGATCCCGAAGAAGTCGTACGTCTCCCGCTCGTGCCAATCATTCGTCGGATACACGTCGTACAACGACGGAATATGCGGATCCCCATCCGGCACCGCCACCTCCAGACGGATCCGCCGATTGTGCGTAATCGACAACAACGGATACACCGCATGCAACTCCCGGCCCGCATCCTGCGGGAAATGCACACCATTCACACCCAGACACATCTCGAACCGCAGATCCGGCTCATCCCGCAACGCACGCGCCACCGGCACCAAGAACTCGCGCCGCACACCGAACGTCACCTCACCCCGAAACACCACCACCGACTCCACCGCCACCTCGAAGCCCACCCCCGACTCCGCCAGCGCCGCCCCCAACCCATCCGCCACCTCGTCGAAATACCCGCCGAACGGCCGCGGCGTACTCCCCGGCAACAACACCGGACGCACCAACCGCCCATACCCCGACGTATCCCCACTACCCCGCGCCCCGAACAAACCCTTACGCACACCGATCTGCTCTGGGACATGGCTCGCTTCGCTCGCGGGTGCCGGAGCTTGGTCGTGCGGTCTTCCTGTGTTGGTTTGGCTCGCTTCGCTCGCGGGTGCCGGAGCTTGGTCGTGCGGTCTTCCCTCGTCACTCACTCGCTACGCTCCCTCGTTCCTCAGTCCAGACCGCACGGCTCCGGCACTTGCTCGGGTTGCTCCGCTCCCTCGCTGCGCGCGCCGTCACCGGAGCAGGCCCTTCATCTGGATGGTGGGGGTGGCGGCCAGCGCGGCCTGCTCAGCCGCACGCGCCACCTCCTCCCGGTGAACACCGAGCGGCATCTGCTGGATCTTCTCGTGCAGCGCGAGGATCGCGTTCAGCAGCATCTCGGGCCTCGGCGGGCACCCCGGCAAGTAGATGTCGACAGGGACGATGTGGTCGACACCCTGCACGATCGCGTAATTGTTGAACATCCCACCCGA
The DNA here is from genome assembly GCF_900105905.1 of Rhodococcus koreensis. Lineage (GTDB taxonomy): Bacteria > Actinomycetota > Actinomycetes > Mycobacteriales > Mycobacteriaceae > Rhodococcus_F > Rhodococcus_F koreensis. The sequence continues at coordinate 2,183,929 of NZ_FNSV01000005.1, forward strand.
CGACGCGCACACGCCCATCGCCAGCACCCACTTCGGCTCCACCATCTGGTCGTAGATCTGCCGCAGCACCGGCGCCATCTTCTGGCTCACCCGGCCGGCGACGATCATCAGATCGGCCTGCCGGGGTGAGGCACGGAACGCCTCCATGCCGAAGCGGGCGATGTCGAAGCGTCCGCCTGCGGTGGCCATCATCTCGATCGCGCAGCACGCGAGCCCGAAACTGGCGGGCCACAGCGAGCCCTTCCGGACGTAGCCCGCAAGCCCCTCCACCGTGGTCAGCAGGAAGCCGCTCGGCAGCTTCTCCTCGATGCCCATATCCGACTCTTCTCTTCCGACTTAGCTTTTCGATCGCCGACGGGACCGATCAGTCCCAACTGAGACCGCCACGCCGCCACTCGTACGCGTAGGCGACGGAGACATTGAAGATGAACAGGGCCATGGCCCCGAGACCGAAGAAGCCGAGGGCGTCGAAATGAACAGCCCACGGATAGAGGAACACGATCTCGATGTCGAAGATGATGAACAGCATGGCCGTCAGGTAGTACTTCACCGGGATGCGGCCCGCGCCCAGCGGCGAGGACGTCGGCTCGATCCCGCACTCGTAGGCGTCGAGCTTGGCACGGTTGTAGCGTCTCGGACCGACGATCCTCGCCACGATCACGGAGAACACCGCGAACGCGACCGCAATCGCCCCGAGCACGAGGATCGGCACGTAGACATTCACGCCGTCTCAGCTCCCCTCTTCCCGAGCCTGTCCGCCCGATTCCCGGGCGGTCGTTTCCGAAGCTACGCTCTTGTGAGTTATGCCACAGCGTACAAGGGAAGTCGTCGGGCCCGGCCGATTTGACCGAGCGAGTTCAAGGCGATCTGGAAATGCGGAAAACCGCTGCGGGACAGGCGCTCGATGCGCCTTCGGACGGCGGAATCGGAAGTCAGGAGACCCTAAGCAGAGAGTCGGGTGCGGAGCAGCGCTATGACCGCTTCGGACAACCGGATCGGGTCGAGCGGGTGCGGCACCGCGGCCTCCGCGCGCGACCAGCTGGCCAGCCAGGCGTCGTCGGGACGTCCGGTCAGGACCAGGATCGGCGGGCACTCGTCGATCTCGTCCTTCAACTGCTTGGCGATCCCCATCCCGCCCGCGGGCACCGCCTCGCCGTCCAGGACGGCCAGGTCGATGCCGCCGGCATCCATCTCCCGGATCACCACGGGCGCCGTCGCCACCTCGACGTACTCCAGCTCCGGAAGGTCGGGGTGCGGACGCTTCCCCAACGCCAGCACGACCTTCTGGCGGGTGCTCGCGTCGTCGCTGTAGACGAGGACACGCAACCGATCAGAACGGCTGGTGTGGGCGGTCGCGTCGGTCACGGAGACGATGCTACCGGTCCCCCGCCTTCCAGAGCGGCGGCTCGCGTCGATCGAAAAACGGCGCGTCGAAATCGAATTGGTTTGGCCGGCGGCCGCAGCTGCCCGGCTACAGTCTCTCCGCGATGGCGAGCGCCGTGGAACCGAGCTTCGGCAGGCGGAGATCCGCGATGGGGGTCAGCATGTTGCCGAGCCGGTTGGTGACGAAGGCGATCGACAGACCCGTGTCGGCGTCGGCGAACGCGCCAGACCCACCCAACCCGTAGTGCCCGAACGTATTCGACGGCTGCTTGCGGCGCGCGACCATTCCCGCGTGGTAGCCGAGCCGCCAGTTCATCGGTATGCCCAGTACGTAGTCGCGGGCCGTGGTCTGCACCTGGCTCAGCTGCGCCACGACCTCCGGCGGGAGGAATTCGACACCGCCGACGGTTCCGCCGTTGGCCAGCGCCCCGTACATGCGCGCCAGGGCGCGGGCACTGAACACGCCGTTCCATCCCGGCATCACGCTGTCGTGGATCGCAGGGTTGCGGACGAGGGCGTCGAAACCGGCGGGCATGCCGGCGTCGGCGACGTTGCGGAGACCGGGCAGCCGCGCCATCGCGAACGACGTCGCACCCCACGGAACACCGAACGGGTTGATGTGCGGGAAGGTCCTCGCGATGCGGGACCGCTCGGCGGGCGGCACCTCGTACCAGAATTCCTTCACCCCGAGCGGTTCGGCGACCTCCGTGCGCACCAGTTCGGTGAACGGTGTTCCGGCCGCACGGGACGTCAGTTCGGCGACCAGCGAGCCGAATGTCACGGCGTGATAGCCGGGGGTCTTCAGCCGCCGCCGATCCGGGGTCGCCGCGGCCAGGGCGGCACTGACCAGGCCATGGTCCATCAGACTCAGGGGGCCCGGAACGAGTCCGCGAACGCGGTGCAGTCCGGCGCGGTGCGACAGCAGTTCGCGCACCGTGATCTCGTCCTTGCCCGCGGTGGCGAACTCGGGCCAGTACTGCGCCACCGGGGCGTCGTAGTCGATGATCCCGCGTCCCGCGAGACGGTGCAGCACGGTCGACGCGACGCCCTTGCCCGTGGAGAACGTGAGGGTGACCGTGTCCTCCTGCCAGAACGTGTCGCGGCTCGCCCACCCGGCCCACACATCGACGACCGGCTCACCGTGGAGGTAGACGGCCAGCGCACCGCCGCCCTGGCCGACGTCGTGGAAGAGCCGGAAGAACTGGTCGACGAGCACCCCGAATCGCCGGTCCGCCAGCATCCCCGCCGGTGGCCGTACGGTGCGGCGCCTCAACGGCCACGGCGATGTGGTCGTCATGTCGACTTCCCTCGGTCGCTCTTCACGTCAGTGACATGTGCATTTAACTTCCTCTTTACACACGGGAGAACGCCGCCGGCACCGCTTCAGAGCCTGCGTGATCGCTTCGTGGCCATACCGCAACGGGAAAGAGTGTCCGGGGCCCGGAGAGGTGACCCGACCATGATCCGGAGAGGTGACCCGACCATGATCATTTCGGCTCGAGCGAGTGGAAGTAATCGGACCTGACCTCGACGTCCTCGACGAGACGCGTCGTGGTCTGCACCCCCAGTGAATGCTCCTTCAACAGGTCGCACAGCCGGTCGCCGTCGATGAGGTCGATGGGCGGGGCACCGTCCCTCTTGGACTCCGTGCGGGCGTCACCGGTGAAGGTTCCGGTCGTGATGAGCAGACCCTTCTCGCCGCGACCCGCCATCGCGCCACGGAAATCGCGCACCGCCCCGGCGCCGACACTGCCGCTGTAGCGCTTGCACTGGAAGAACACGGGGAAACTGAGCAACGACAACTGGTACACGCCGAGGCCCTCGATGTCGCCGTCGCCGCCGCGACCGGTGACGGACGCGCTCGAGAATCCGGCCTCCCGCAGCAACCGCTGGGTCAGCCGCTCGAACGCAGGCGGCGACATCTTCAGTACCGTGTCGAGCAGCAGGTCCTTCCAGTCCGCGTCGTTCTCGGCCTCGGCGATGTTGGCGTCCGGTTCGTCGTTCCTCCGGGATGCGGCCTTCGCCGATTTGCGGGCGGCATTCTTCTTGCGGTTCTCGGCGGAGAACTCGGCGTGCAACGGGCGGATCTCGCTCTCGGCGACCTCGCGGCCCTTCTCCGTCACACTCCACACCCCGCGACGGCTGTTGGTGAGCAGACCCATCCCCTTGAGGTAGGTGCGGGCCCACGCGAGCCGGTACTCGATCTCGGTGCTCGGACCGTCACCGTGCAGCACGCCCTGCACGTCGGACGAAAGACCTTCTCGCTCAACGACTGCGCTGTCGAGCTCCTCGTTGGACGCCGAACCACCGAGAGCAATGGCAGCCTGAAGCGCTGGCCAGAGGAGGTCGACGTACTGAGGAACGTGAACAGTCATGGCCACAAGCATGCCCGAATCCTCCGCGCACTCTGCACACGGACCCGGATCCTCCGGGCACTCCGCACACGGACCCGGATCCTCCGGGCACTCCGCACACGGACCCGGATCCTCCGGGCACTCCGCACACGGACCCGGATCCTCCGGGCACTTCGCACACGGACCCGGATCCTCCGGGCACTCCGCACACGGACTCCGACCCGATCACCCCGGCGAACCCTGGGCAAGCCGAGCCTCCGCCCGGTTCTCGAGCTGCGCCCGGTAGATCGTCTTCCCCGATCGGCGCACGATGAGGTAGGCGAGTCCGACCGCGATCATCCCCGGCACGAGCACGCCGATGCTTCCCGTCATCTCCGCGACCATCAGCATCACCGCGAGCGGCGCGCGGGCGATGCTCCCGAAACACGCCATCATGCCGACGATGACGAAGGGCGCCGGATTGTCGGGGACGCCCGGGGCGATCGGCTCCAGCAGTCGCCACACCGCGGCGCCGGTGAACGCCCCGATCACCATGCCCGGACCGAAGATGCCGCCCGATCCGCCAGATCCGATGGACAGCGACGTCGCGAGGATCTTCGCGAACGGCAACAACAGCACCACCCACAGCGGGATGGCCGCGAGGTCGTCGCGGGCCATCGATTGCTGGATCCAGCCGTATCCGCTGCCCAGCACCTCCGGCAGCACCAGCGCCATCAGTCCGACGAGCAGCCCGCCGACCGCCGGCTTGACGATCCGGCTGCCCGGCAGGCGGTGGGTGAGGTCGACGGCGGTGTAGAACGTCCCGCTGTACAGCAATCCGATGAGGCCGCCGAGCACACCGATGAGCGCGAACCACACCAACTGGGCCGGGGTGTCGAAGACGTAGTCCTGGGCGGCGTACCCGAACAGCGGCCCGAAGCCGAGGAAGCTGCCGAACACGGTGTAGCTGACGATCGACGTGACCAGCGCAGGCACGAGCACCTCGAAATCGAAGTCCTCCTTGTACGGGATGGTGCAGCACAGCACCGCACCGCCGAGCGGGGCGCCGAAGATGGCGCCGATGCCGGAGCCGATGCCGATCGCCACGGCGATGCGGCCGTCCCGCGGGGACAGGTCCAGCCTGCGGGCGAGGAGCGATCCGAAACCCGCCGAGATCTGCGCGGTCGGCCCCTCTCGACCGCCGGACCCGCCGGACCCGATCGTGATCGCCGACGCGACCAGCTTCACCAGCACGACGCGGACGCGGATCATGCGGGGGTCCCGGTGCACGGCCTCGATCGCCGCGTCGGTGCCGTGCCCCTCGGCCTCGGGGGCCAGGGTGAACACGAGGATGCCCGACACGAGACCGCCCAGGCACACCACGAGCGGAATCGCCCACGGTCTGGTGAACTCCCTGCTGCCGCCCGCGCCGCCGTCACCGGCCGCGGTCGGCGGGTGGTACCCGCCGATGTCGACGATCAGCAGTTGCGTCGCCTCCGACAGCGCGACGTAGAACACGACCGCGCCGAGCCCGGCGACGATGCCGATGACGACACCGAGGACCAGCCATTTGCGGGTGTAGCCCGCGGTGCGGATCCAGGCTCCGGCCGGCGCCCCGATCGACCGCAGAGCCCGCGACCAGGACGCCACCCGGATCACTCCAGCTTTCCGAAGACCGTTCGACCCTCCAGGATCGTGGCGAGCACTTCGAGGTCCGCGATGTCGTCGGGATCCACCAGAAGCGGGTTGGCCGACAGCACGACGAGATCGGCGTGCAGCCCGGGGACGATCGCCCCGATCGCGTCCTCGCTCCGGAGGTGCCACGCCGAGTTGATCGTCTCCGCACGCAAGGCGTCCGGGACCGAGATCCGCTCCTCGGGGGCGAGCACCCGTCCCGACCGGGTGCGGCGGGTGACGGCGTCGGCGATGTTGCGCAACGGGTTGGTCGGGGTCACGGGACCGTCGTTGTGGAACGAGATCCGCTGACCCGCCGCGATCGCGGAAGCTGCAGCGGCCCAACATGCTCCGCGTTCGGGACCGAACAGGTCGTCGACGAGCACGTCGCCCCAGTAGTAGAGGTGGTCGACGAAAAGGCTGCACGTGACGCCGAGTTCGGTCGCACGGCGGAACTGCTCCGGGGTCATCGCCCCCACGTGCTCGAGTCGCAGTCGGTGATCGTCGCGCGGCGACTCGGCGAGCATCCGCTCCCACGCGTCGAGGGCCAGGGTGACCGCGGCGTCACCGTTGGCGTGGCAGGAGATCTGCCAGCCGTTCTCGAAGTACGGCTTGCTGATCTCGAGTATCTCGTCCGCGGTGTAATTGGCCTTGCCGCGCGATCCGGCGAGGCCGAGCGACCGGGTGACGTCGGTGTCGAGATACGGGAAACTCGTGGCCGCGTTGCCCACCCACGGCGAGCCGTCCGACCAGATCTTGATACCCACCTGGCGCAGCAGGTCGTCGCCCACTCCGGGTGACACGTCCGTGGAGCGCTCCGGGTTCGACATCTCGTACAGCCGCAGCCGGGTGGTGAGAGCACCGGACCGGGCGATCGCGGTCAGGGCGCTCCGGAAGCGTGGGTCGAATGCCATCTCGCTCGCGGTGGTGATGCCTGCCGCGTTCATCCGCGCGCATTCCGCGGCGAGGAGTTCCGGCAGCCGGGTGGACGCACCGTCGAGGATCGAGGCTGCCACCGCCATCACCGCGGGCGCCTCGAACGCCGAACCGTTCAGGTCGCCCGACTTGTCGCGACCGAAGCTGCCGCCCTCCGGGTCCGGTGTCTTCTTGGACAATCCGGCTTCCCGGGCGGCGACGTCGTTGAAATACGCGACGTGACCGGTGTTGTGCAGGATCACCAGGGAGGTGTCGGGAGCGACGGAATTGAGCCATTCCCGGGACGGTTCCGGCAGCCCCTTCTGGAGCAGAGGGTCCCAGCCGTTGAGCACGGCGCCGTCGGGGTGCTCGTCGACGGCGCGGCGGACGGCGTCGACCACCTCGCCCGCGTCGGCGATGGTCACCGGCCTGATGTCCACCACCGGTTCGCCGAGCAGCACCGCCGAGTTCAGCGGGTGACCGTGCGCCTCGACGAACCCGGGGAGGATGCAGGCGCGGTGCACGTCGACCGCGATCGTTGCCGGTCCGATCAGCGGAAACACCGCGGCGTCGTTGCCGACGGCGGCGATCCGCCCGTCCCGCACCGCGACCGCCCGAGCGCGTGGCGCGGCGTCGTTCATGGTGACCACGTCACCGAACAGCACCAGATCGGCAGGTTTTCCGTCGTTCGTGCCCATCAGTGCACCCTCCCGTCAGACCGGGCGCGGGCGAGTGCCCATGCGCCGGCAGCGAGTGTCGACTGTGACTTCAGATTACAACTACGCAGCAGGTCATATGCAGGAATAGTGCGTAACCGCGATCGGTTACAGACAGGCATGACCGAAACACCTCTGCCCGTGGACGGCCTCTTCGAGCCGTTCGCCGTCAAATCCCTCCAGCCCCGGAATCGCTTCGCGATGGCACCCATGACCAGGGCTTTCTCCCCTGACGGCATTCCCGGGGAGGACGTGGCGGCGTACTACCGCCGGCGTGCGGCGGGCGGGGTCGGTCTCGTCATCACCGAGGGGACGTACATTCCGGACCCCGTAGCCGGATCCCACACCCGGGTGCCGCTCCTCTACGGACAGGACAGCCTCGCGGGCTGGAAGTCCGTGGTGGACGCGGTCCACGAGGAGGGCGGGCAGATCATCCCGCAGCTGTGGCATCTGGGCGTCGAACGCGGCCCGCAGCCGCGTATGAACCCCGAGGTGACGACGGCCAGCCCGTCCGGAATCGCGCTGGACGGAACCCGGCTGGGACGCGAATTCACCGGGTCCGATCTCGACGCGCTGCGCGAGGCCTGGGTGGCGGCCGCCGTCAACGCGCGTGACGTGGGCTTCGACGGCATCGAACTGCACGGCGCCCACGGCTATCTGCTCGACCAGTTCCTGTGGGACCGCACGAACGTCCGCTCCGACGGTTACGGCGGATCTCTCGAGGCCCGCACCCGGTTCCCGGTCGAGGTGGTCGCAGCGATCCGCGAGGCCGTCGGGGACGACTTCGCGATCGTCTACCGCTTCTCCCAGTGGAAGTCGAACCACTACGATTCGCGCATCGCGCAGACCCCCGACGAACTCGCGGCCGTGCTGACGCCCCTCGTCGCCGCCGGTGTCGACGTGCTGCACCCGTCCACCCGCAGGCACTGGGACCCGGCCTTCGCCGAGCTGTCCGGTGAGGACGGGGAACTCGGCCTGGCCGGATGGACCAAGCGGCTGACGGGACTGCCCACGATCACGGTCGGTTCGGTGGGTCTCGACGACGTGTTCACGACGGCCTTCACGTCGGACGGCGCCTCGAACACCGCCGGTGTCGACCGCCTGCTCCGGCAGTACGAGAACGGCGAGTTCGATCTCGTGGCCGTCGGCCGCGCACTGCTGTCCGATCCGGAGTGGGTGCTCAAACTCCGCGACGGCAGGACCGCCGAGCACATCCCGTACAGCAACGAGCACCGGGCGGTCCTGCACTGACCGCGCCGGTCAGCTGTCCTCGACGGTGATCTCCACCTGATCGACGTTCACGCCTTCGGGTGGGTTCGCGGTGCCCTCGGTCGAGATGCGGCTCTTGTCGACCCCCTGCGCCTCGAGGGCGTTCGCGACGGCCTGAGCGCGCTGGTCGGCGAGGAGTTCGGCGGCCGCCTCGTCCGTGTTGCTGGCGTACGCCTCGATCGCGATCTTGGCGTCGCCCGCCTTCATCGCGGCGGCCACCGCCTTGACGGTCACGTCCGAGAGGGCGTTGAGTTCGGCGGTTCCCGACTCGAATCCGATCGGGACCGCCGCGATGGCCGAGTTGATCGCGTTCTGGGTGGCCTCGCGCGCGGTGTTCACGGCGGACGACGCCGTGGCCTGCACACTGCTGATCGCGCCTTCCACCCGATCGGACGCGGAGGCCGTCGTCGTGGTCGCGATCGGAGCCTCGTTCGAGTCGTTGGAACAGCCGGCCACGCCGAGCAGCGCGAGGGCCGCGACCGCGATGCCGGTGACGATGGTCTTGCGCATGATGGTTTCCCCTATACGTCCGTATGTCCGGAAAGCGCTACACGTCGTGGGACGAGGATAGCCCCGCCCGCACCCTCGAAGGTGGGATTCGAACACGGCCCAGGCTCCCACATCGTGAGATTTCTCGGACGGATGTGAATCCGGACACAGGCTTCTCACCTGCCCAAAAACCGTTGATTCGCCTTCCGTTTCAATTCGGTTAATTCCACGGATTGCGATCTCATTTCAATAACGGTAGAAATGAATCCGGCGCCCGCTCAGCGCCAACATAAATGCCCACAACCGAGCAAGGAGTTACACGCATGGATCTCGCCTTCCTGTCCGAATTCTTCTCCGCCTTCTCCGACCTCGCCGGTGCCCTGGACTTCTTCTCGGGTTCCGCCGACGCATTGGGCGGTGGCGCAGACGCCGCAACGGCGGCCGCAGCCACGCTTGGCTAGCATTTCCGCTGGCACAAGACTTGAACACCCGCGACGGGGTTCGTGCGCTCAGGCGCGCGGGCCCCGTCGCGGCGTTGCCGGCAGCGTCACGATCGTGTCGATCACGTATCTATTACGATGAATAATTCGCGACGTGAACATGTTCATTATCCGCGTCACCAGCATTTTCCCCGGAATTGGTCGGTCGACCAATTGATTCGCCATTCTCACGATCAACGTTTCCGTTTCACCGTTGGTTTATTCGCGAAATAATCGCGCGCGCTGCACATTTCGGCGGTTTCGCAGCACGCGCACATCTCAGTGCACATCTGTACACTCAAATCTCGTGACCGACCCGCAGATCAGACGCCGCTCCGAGGTGCGGGCACTCGCCCGGCTGGCCCTCGACGAAATCGGGGCCGCCGCCGGCGGCCTCGGCAGCATCCACCGCGCCGTCTCGGACCGGGTCTTCGCCGGAGTACGGCTCGGCGTCGGCACCCATGCCGTCCCCGCAAAGGCGCTCCACGACGAGATCACCGCCGCCGTGTATGCGCTCGTCGCCGACACCGCCCGACTCGGGGGTTCCCTCGCGGGACAGTTCCTCGACTTCCCGTCGGCGGAGAACGTCCCGCCGTCCCAGACGCGCCGCGGAGCCCGGGCCATCGCCGCGATCCAGGGGCTGATCGGCGACGTACTGGAATCGGAGGGGTCCGTGCTCGCCGAACCCCTGGCGATACGGGTAGGCGGCGTCGCACTCACGGCGGCCGAGTCCACGCTCGCCGATGCCTTCCCCCACGCCCGCGGCCGCATCGTCGTCTTCCTGCACGGACTCGTCGAGACCGAGGACGCGTGGTCGCTGGGCGGCCGCCCGACCTACGGTGAACGACTCGAGACCGACCTGGGATACACGGCGCTGCAGATCCGCTACAACTCCGGCCGGCACATCTCCGACAACGGCAGGAGCCTGTCCGACCTTCTGGACGCGGTCACCGAGCACTGGCCGGTGGACGTCGAGTCGATCGCACTCGTGGGGCATTCCATGGGCGGCCTCGTCGCCCGCAGCGCCTGTCGAATCGCCTTCCTCGACGACCGCCCGTGGGTGCGGCGGGTGCGGCAGGTCGTGAGCCTCGGCTCACCTCACCTCGGCGCCCCGCTGGAGCAGGCTGTCCACTTTGCGAGCGCCGGTCTGGCCGCACTGCCCGAGACGCGGGCGATCTCCGGACTCCTGCGCCGGAGGAGCGCCGGCATCCGGGATCTGAATCAGGGTTCGCTCGTCGACGAGGACTGGCGCGGTCGCGACCCGGACGCCCTCCGTGCCGCGGCCACCAGCGAGGTCCCCCTCCTCGACGGCGTGACGTACTGCTTCGTCTCCGCGACCATCACCCGCAGCCCGCGGCATCCGCTGGGCCGCCTGCTCGGCGACGGCATGGTGCTCGTGCCGAGCGCGTCCGGCCGGAACCGGACGCGGATGATCGGCTTCCGCGACGAGGACGGCATGCACCTCGCACCCGCGAATCATTTCACGATGCTCAACCACGAGTCGGTGTACGAGAAGCTGCTCGAGTGGCTTGGCGCCCCGGAGACCTGACCCTGCTCAGGCCATGGTCGTGTGCCACACGACGGCGGCCGCGAGCGCACCCGCGCCGTTCAACGACCAGTGCAGCGCGATGGGCGCGATCAGACTGCCGCTGCGGCGGCGGAGCCAGGTGAACACGATGCCCGCGGCCGCGGTGGCGACCACCGCGGCGAGGATCCCGAGCACCTGCCCGAGGACGCCGCCGCCGAGAAAGCTCGACAATCCCTTGTTGCCCGACGTCAGTCCCAGCGAGGACGCGATGTGCCAGAGACCGAACATCAGCGATCCCGCCGCGAAGACGCCGCGGGCGCCGTACACGCGGTCGAGGGTGCCGTGCAGCACGCCGCGGAACGCGAGCTCCTCGGGGATGACGGTCTGCAGCGGGATGACGATCATCGACGCGATCAGGGCGCCGGAGATCGTGGCGTACCGGTCGGCCATGAAGAACGGCCGGGTGATCGGCAGGGCGGCACCGATCGCGACGACGCCGATCACGAGGCCCATCGCCGCGAGGGCGTACAGCGACCCCTTGCGCCAGTGCCGAGGCGAGAGCCCCAGTTCTGCCCAGCCGAGTCCGCGGCGCCGGGTGAGCACGAGCAGCACGACGGCGGCGATGGGAACGGTCGCGATGCTGGCCCACGCGGTGGTGAAGTGCGCGATCAGATTCGTGGCCGCGAGGACGACCACCACGATCGCGATGTCGAGGTAGGCGTGCAGTACGGGCCGCTTGGCACGTGCACCGGACGTCTCGTCGTCGGCGGCTCCGGCGTCCTGGACTGCAAGGGTCATTCGGCCGGCCGATCTCGTTCCGTGTTCAAGCATCCAGTCAAGTGTACGGATTTACTTGTGAGAACTCTGTGAGCCACGCCACTGTGCAGGTGAAAGCATGCCCCCGCGTCACAGGGCCGCCGGAGCCCGCGTCTAGCCTGAAGACGAACTTCACACAACCAGCTGTCCAGGAGATAGAATGGCCGACTTCCTCTACGAGGACTTGCTGCCGATCGGTGAGGACCCCACCGAATATCGGCTGCTGACCACCGAGGGGGTGTCGACTGTCGAAGGACCCGGCGGCCGCACCTTCCTGTCCGTCGAGCCCGAGGCGCTGCGCCTGCTCACCGAGACCGCACTCCACGACATCTCGCACTACCTGCGCAGCGACCATCTGACGCAGCTCGCGAGCATCCTCGATGATCCCGAGGCGTCGGGCAACGACAAGTTCGTGGCGCTCGACCTGCTGAAGAACGCCAACATCTCCGCCGCAGGCGTGCTGCCGATGTGCCAGGACACCGGCACCGCGATCGTCATGGGCAAGCGCGGCCAGCACGTCCTCACCCCCGGCGACGACGAGAAGGCCGTCGCGCGCGGCGTCTACGACGCCTACACCCGGCTCAACCTGCGGTACTCGCAGAACGCGCCGATCACGATGTGGGACGAGAAGAACACCGGCAGCAACCTCCCCGCCCAGATCGAGCTCTACGCCGACACGGCGACCGGCCACGAGAACACGTACAAGTTCCTGTACATGGCCAAGGGCGGCGGCAGCGCCAACAAGTCCTACCTGTTCCAGGAGACCAAGGCGATCCTCAACCCGGACGGCATGATGCGGTTCCTCGAGGAGAAGATCCGCGCCCTCGGCACCGCAGCCTGCCCGCCGTACCACCTCGCGATCGTCGTCGGCGGCACGTCCGCGGAGTTCGCGCTGAAGACGGCCAAGTACGCGTCCGCGCACTACCTCGACGAACTCCCCAACGAGGGCGCGATCACCGGTCGCGGCTTCCGCGACCTCGAACTCGAGGAGAAGGTGCTCGAGCTGACCCGTCAGATCGGCATCGGCGCACAGTTCGGCGGCAAGTACTTCTGCCACGACGTCCGCGTCATCCGCCTCCCCCGCCACGGCGCTTCGCTGCCCGTCGCTCTCGCCGTGTCCTGCTCGGCGGACCGCCAGGCCAAAGCGAAGATCACCCCCGAGGGCGTCTTCCTCGAGCAGCTGGAGTTCAACCCGGGCCGGTTCCTCCCCGAGGTCACCGACGCCCAGCTCGATGCCGAGACCGACGGCATCTCCGGCACCGGCAAGGGCGCCGCCGTCAAGATCGACCTCACCAAGCCGATGCCCGAGATCCTCGCCGAGCTGTCCAAGCACCCGGTGAAGACACGGCTGTCGCTCACCGGCCCGCTCGTCGTCGCCCGCGACATCGCCCACGCCAAGATCAAGGAACGGCTCGACGCCGGCGAGGAGATGCCGCAGTACCTCAAGGACCACCCGGTGTACTACGCCGGTCCGGCCAAGACCCCCGACGGCATGGCGTCCGGTTCCTTCGGCCCCACCACCGCCGGTCGAATGGACTCCTATGTGGATCAGTTCCAGGCCGCGGGCGGCTCCATGGTGATGCTCGCGAAGGGCAACCGGTCCAAGCAGGTCACCGACGCATGCAAGTCCTACGGCGGCTTCTACCTGGGGTCCATCGGCGGTCCCGCGGCGCGTCTCGCCCTCGACTGCATCAAGAAGGTCGAGATCGTCGAGTACGAAGAGCTCGGCATGGAAGCGGTCTGGAAGATCGAGGTCGAGGACTTCCCCGCGTTCATCGTGGTCGACGACAAGGGCGAGGACTTCTTCGCCGGCGTCTCCACCCCCACCCTCACCATCGGCAAGCGCCCCGGCCTGTAGGCGGCTCCGCCGCCCGTGAGTGGTTGACGAGTCCAGACACTCGTCAACCACTCACGGGTGCGAAGCGCCTACGGCGATCTCGATCACCGGATTCTTTGCCGGGTCGAGCCGGCCGAGGAGGGTCGTCAGCGTGCCGCGGTCGACGGCGACGCACCCTTCGGTGGTGGTGCCGTCCGTGACGTGCAGGAACATCGCCGAACCGAGGCCGGGGATGCGGGCGGCGTTGTACCCGATCGCGAGCGCGTAGTCGTAGAGCGGTCCGGCCGAGTAGAGGTTCTCGCTGTTACCGCCGGGGCTCGCGTCCTGCCGGACGTGCGTGTTGTACGTCGGCGAGAGCGGATTCGAATCCCACCAGTCACGCCGATCCGACTGGAAGTACGGCATCGCCGTCGCCGGAGCGGGCTGCCGGCCGAACGCCTGCGACAGCGGGAAGACACCGGCGGGGGTGCGGGTGGAGAATTCGTTCGCCGCACCGATTCCTTCCGCGCCGACGTCGGCGGCGACGGGACCCGCGAACACCTGCCACGTGCCGTCCGAGCCCCGCTCCCAGGCGGTCAGTTCGGCGCTCACCGACCCCGCCGACGGGGCGTAGACGGTGATCACCTGGTCCGAGTCTCCGGAGAAGACCGCTCGATCCGGGGCCGCGGAGGCACCGGGCGCGAACACCAGCCCGATCAGAATCACCACCATCAGCCCCGGCAACCACAGTCGACCCACGCGCAACGTCGTCATGGGGCGAGTGTTCCATTCCCGGGCGCCGGTCGCGAGAATTTCGCTTCGCGGTGCACTACACCCGGCAGAGGATCTCGCTGTGCAGGAGCGCGAACCAGCCGTCGTTCTCCCGCACCCACGCACGCCAGCCGGCCGCGATGCGGTCGAGGTCTGCCTCGGTGGCGAGCCCCAGCGCGAGCGCCCGGTCCGCGTAGGCCGACCGCAGCGAGCGGTCGGCCCAGGACCCACCCCACCACTCGCGATCCTCGTCGGAGGAGAAACACCACGTGCTCGCCGTGTTCACGACGTCTCCGAGACCGGCCTCGTGCGCCCACGCCCGCAGGCGACGGCCGGCGTCGGGTTCACCGCCGTTCGCCCGGGCGACGGCCTTGTAGAGCGCCAGCCATTCGTCGAGTTCGGGTGTCGGCGGATACCACGTGAAGGTGCCGTAGTCCGCGTCGCGGGCGGCAACGATTCCGCCGGGTCGGCACACCCGCTTCATCTCGCGCAGCGCCTGCACCGGATCGCCGACGTGCTGCAGGACCTGATGCGCGTGCACGACGTCGAAGCTGTCGTCGGGGAAGTCGAGTGCGTGGACATCCGATACGACGGTCTGGACGTTCGCGATTCCCCGCTCGGTGAACTCGTTGCGCGCGAGCGAGAGCGCCTCGTCGTTCATCTCGTCGGCGGTGACTGCTCCGGGCGCGACGAGTCCCGCGAGGTCGGCGGTGATCGTGCCCGGCCCGCACCCGACGTCGAGCAGCGTCAGGCCTCCGCGCAGATGCGGAAGCAGGTAGCCGGCGGAGTTCTCGGCGGTGCGCCATCGATGGTTCCGCAGCACCGACTCGTCGTGGCCGTGGGTGTAGACCGTCTCGTCGCCGTCCATCCCTCGACGCTAGCAACTCCGATCAGATAATGGGATTGCTGTCCTACTCCTCAGGATTTTGTGATCCACGGTTCTCGAAGACCGTGAGTGTTACGTTGGTGCACACCAACACGGCAACCGAGGGACTGCCATGACTTTCAGCCTCGCGCTCACCCCCGCGCAGAAGAACCTCGTCGAGCGGACGCACGCTTTCGCGGAGAACGTGATCCGGCCGGTGGCCGCCGAGCACGACCGCGCGCAGGAGTTCCCGTGGGACGTCCTCGAGAAGGCCGCGGAAGAGGGCTTCTACAGTCCGCTGTTCTATCGCGACCTGATCGGCGACCCGACCGGCCTGTCCCTCCCCCTGTTCATGGAGGAGCTGTTCTGGGGATGCGCCGGAATCGGCCTCGCCATCGTGATGCCCGCGCTGGCGCTGTCGTCGATCGGACAGGCCGCGACGCCGGAGCAGATGCTGCGCTGGGCACCCGAATGCTTCGGCGAGCCCGGCGACCTGAAACTCGCCGCACTGTGCATCTCCGAACCCGAGGGCGGCAGCGACGTCCGCAATCTGCGGACCACCGCGACGCGCGACGGCGACGACTGGGTGATCGAGGGCCACAAGATGTGGATCGGCAACGGCGGCATCGCCGACGTGCACGTCGTGAACGCCACCGTCGACCCGGAGCTGGGGCATCGGGGGCAGGCCCTGTTCGTGGTTCCCGGCGGAAGCCCGGGGATCGAACTCGTCCGCAAGCTCGACAAGCTGGGCTGCCGTGCGTCGCACACGGCGGAGCTGAAGTTCCACCGGGTGCGGGTGCCCGCCGACCACCTGCTCGGGGGCGACGACAAACTGCAGCACCGCATGCGGAAGGCCCGTGAGGTGCAGGAGGAGGTGGCCACCGGCGCGCCGCGGCGGAAATCGGCCACCCTCGGCACGTTCGAGCAGACACGTCCGATGGTCGCGGCTCAGGCGCTGGGCATCGCCCGCGCCGCGCTCGAGTACGCCACCGAGTACGCGAACCGGAGGGAGGCGTTCGGCGGTCCGATCATCGACAACCAGGGCATCGCGTTTCCGCTGGCCGACCTCGCGACCCAGATCGACGCCGCGAGGCTGCTCACGTGGCGGGCGTCGTGGATGGCGGCGGCAGGCGTGGAGTTCCGTCACGGCGAGGGCTCGATGGCGAAGCTCGCGGCGTCGGAGGTGGCGGTGAAAACCACCGAACGTGCGCTGCAGACGATGGGCGGGTGGGGGTACATCGTTGACCATCCCGTCGAGAAGTGGTATCGGGACGCCAAGCTGTACACCATCTTCGAGGGCACCAGCGAGATTCAGCGGATGGTGATCGGGCGTGCACTCGGCGCCGCGGACGGCGCCCCGCCGCTGCACTTCGATCAGCCGACCGAAGGATCCGCGTTCAACCGGCTGTTCGGGAGGGGCACGTCGGTGCGCACGAAGGCCGGCGAGTTCGCGATGTCCGTGAAGGACCGGATGCCCGAGTCCGCGCAGCGGTTGGCGATGAAGTTCCTTGCCCCACCGAAGAAGTGAACGGGCGCGGGATCAGGTCCAGAGGGCCGCCACGAGCACGGTGACGATGCCGAGCCCACCGACCACGTGCACGAGGTTCGGGCGCTCCTGCCCTCGCTTCTGCTTGCCCCGGACGATCTCGGCGAGCGCGACCACCACGAGGGAGAGCAGAAGCTTCACGCCGATCTTGATGTGGTTGTAGTCTTTGTCCAGTGCGGCCTCCCCCAGCCCGACGAGGATCAGTCCCGTCACGAACTGGAGCCGCGCACCCCACACCATCACCTCGGAGATCCGCGGCGCTGCGAGCACCGCGAAATAGCCGCCGACGAGGGCGGCCATGCCGAGCAGGTGGCAGACGAAGAGGAGGTTGTAGACGACGGTCATCTCCGCAGCCTAGCGACCTGCACGGTCAGCTCGAGACGATTCCGGCCTCGATCGCCGCCTCCCGGTACGACGCGGCGAGGGTGGCGACGGTTTCGTGGGCGTTGAGCCCGCTGGGATTGGGCACCAGCCACAACTCTGCACCCTCGAGGGTGCTCGGCTGTTTGCCCTTCTTCGCTGCACGCTCACCGAATGCCGTGCGATAGGCGGTGATTCCGGCTACGGCGACCACCCTGGGAGCGGTGTCGCGGACGACGGAGCGCAGGCGCTCGGCGCCGACGGCCAGTTCCTCGCCGGTCAGTTCGTCGGCTTTCGCCGTGGCACGCGGGGCCAGATTGGTGATGCCGACGCCCCGCTCGATCAGGTGGTCGCGATCCGCGTCCGACATGCCTGCCGTCGGATCGATAGGTCGCTCGATGATCCCGGCGCCCAGCAGAGCCGGATAGAAGCGGTTGCCCGGACGTGCGAAATGCGCCCCGGTCGCGGCCGTCCACAGTCCCGGGTTGATGCCGACGAACAGCAGGCGGCAGCCCGGTCCGATGAGGTCCGGAACCTCGGCGTCCCGGAACGACTCCAACTCCGCGCGGGTGAAGCTCACAGCCGGCCCGCCTCCGCACTCACAGCCGGCCCGCCTCCGCACTCACAGTCGGCCCGCCTCCGTCAGCCCGGCGACGGTGTCTGCCAGGGTCTCCGCCGAATCGCGGTACT
Organism: Rhodococcus koreensis; assembly: GCF_900105905.1. Classification (GTDB taxonomy): domain Bacteria; phylum Actinomycetota; class Actinomycetes; order Mycobacteriales; family Mycobacteriaceae; genus Rhodococcus_F; species Rhodococcus_F koreensis. The sequence continues at coordinate 2,201,579 of NZ_FNSV01000005.1, forward strand.
TCACCCCGAGTTCGGTTTCGCTCGGCCGGTCGTCCGTGTCGGGCATCCGCGTGTAGTACTCCATCGCGGCCTCAGAGATCGGAGTGCCGAAGGGGACGAACCGGTCGATCGCGTCCACGAGTCTGCCCACCAGACGCAACGCGGCGTCCGGCACCGGGTACACGCCCATCCGTCTGCCGGTGATCGTGGCCAGCATGTCGGCGATCCCGGCGATCGGGATCCGGGGACCTCCGAGCATGAACCGGCGGGCGCCACTCCCCGACTGGAGGAGGGCGGCGTGCGCTGTGGCCACCTCACGCACGTCGACCATCGTCCATGCGGCGCCCCGCCCGGGCAGACCCCGCAGGTGGACGGCGGCCTCGACTGCCTGGGCGGCCTCGCCGAACTGCTTTCCCGCGGGCGGGCCGACGATCATGCCCGGGTAGGTGATCGCGATGGGTGCGCCGTCGGCCTGCAGGTCACGCGCGTACTGCTCCACGCGCGCCTTGCTGCGGCCGTAGGCGTCGGGGGGCCCGCACACCGGGAGGTCGGGGGTGAGCAGCCGGGCCCCCGGCTGGAACAACGCGGCGATGCTCGAGACGTAGACGATCGGATCGAGGCCGAGTTCGACTGCCGTTCCCAGCACGTTCTGCGCGCCGGCAAGGTTGGTCTGCAGCATCTCCTCCGCGCGACGCGGGTCGACCGCGACGACGGCCGCGGCGTGGATGACGGCATCGCAGCCGTCCAGGGCACGCCGCACGGACGCGGCGTCCGTGATGTCACCGACCACGTGATCGGACGTGTCGAGCCCGAGCGCCGCCGCGCTGGTCACGAGGCGAGCAGGATCCCGCACGAGGAAGCGCACCCGGTGACCGGCGTCCACCGCCGCCTTCGCGCTCCACGCCCCGACGAAACCTGTTCCCCCCGTGACCAATACCAGCAAGGGGAATTACACCGTCCTGGCGAGACGGTTGGCGAGCATCGTGGTGAACCGGGCGGGATCGTCGAGTTCGCCGCCCTCGGCCAGCAACGCCATCCCGTAGAGAAGCTCCGCGGTCTCCCCCAGCGCGGGATCCTCGTTGCGCTCGCCGTGTGCTTCCCGCAGCCCGGTGACGAGAGGGTGGGCAGGGTTCAGCTCGAGGATGCGCTTCGTAGTGGGAACCGGCTGCCCGGACGCCCGGTACATCCGCTCGAGTGCCGGGGACATGCTGAACGCGTCGCCGACGATGCAGGCCGGTGACGTGGTCAGCCGCGTCGACAGCCGCACCTCCTTGACCTGCTCGGTGAGCGCGTCGGCCATCCAGGAGAGCAGGCCCGCGAAGTCCTTCTCCTGCTCCTCCCGCTCCGACTCGTGCGCCTTCTTGTCTTCCTCGGTGTCGAGATCGACCTCACCCTTGGCGATCGACTGGAACGACTTGCCCTCGAATTCCGGAACCGCACCGACCCACATCTCGTCCACGGGGTCGGTGAGCAGCAGCACCTCGAAGCCTTTCGCGCGGAAGGCCTCCATGTGCGGGGAACTCTCGAGCAGCTGCCGGGATTCGCCGGTCGCGTAGAAGATCTGCTCCTGACCGTGCTTCATCCGCGACACGTAGTCTTCCAGCGAGGTCAGCTCCTCCTCGCTGTGGGTGGACGCGAACGACGAGATACCCAGCAGCACATCCCGATTGTCGCTGTCCGACATCAGGCCTTCCTTGACCGCGCGGCCGAACTCCGCCCAGAACGTGCGGTAGTCGTCGGGCCGCTCGGCCTTCAGGTCCTTGATCGTGGTGAGGACCTTCTTGGTGAGCCTGCGGCGGATGGCACGGATCTGCCGGTCCTGCTGCAGGATTTCACGGGAGACGTTGAGGGAGAGGTCCTGAGCGTCGACCACACCCTTGACGAAGCGAAGGTATTCCGGCATCAACTGGTCGCAGTCGTCCATGATGAAGACGCGCTTGACGTACAGCTGCACACCCGTCTTCCCGTCCCGCATGAACAGGTCGAACGGCGCGTGAGACGGAATGAACAGCAGGGCCTGGAACTCGAACGTGCCCTCGGCCTTCATCGGGATGACCTCGAGCGGTTCGTCCCAGGCGTGGGCGATGTGCTTGTAGAACTCCTTGTACTCGTCCTCGGAGACGTCGTCCTTCGAGCGCGCCCACAGCGCCTTCATCGAGTTGATCGTCTCGGACGTCGTGGTGACCTCGTCCCCGCCGTCGCCCTCCGCGGGGACCGTGCGTTCGACGTCCATCCGGATCGGCCACGCGATGAAGTCGGAGTAACGCTTGACGAGTTCCTTGATCTTCCGTACCGACGTGTAGTCGTGCAGGTGATCCTCGGTGTCCTCGGGCTTGAGGTGCAGGGTGACGGAGCTGCCCTGCGGGGCGTCGTCGACGGCCTCGATCGTGTACGTGGCCTCGCCGCTCGACTCCCAGCGCGTGGCCTCACTCTCGCCGGCCTTCCGCGTCAGCAGGGTGACCTTGTCTGCGACCATGAACGTCGAGTAGAAACCGATGCCGAACTGTCCGATCAGTTCCTCGGAGGCAGCGGCGTCCTTCGCTTCCCGCAACTTGCGGCGCAGGTCCGCGGTGCCGGACTTGGCCAGCGTGCCGATGAGGTCGACGACCTCCTCGTGGGACATGCCGATGCCGTTGTCGCGGACCGTGAGCGTGCGCTTCTCCGCGTCCACCTCGATCTCGATGTGCAGATCCGACGTGTCGACGTCGAGGTCCTTGTTGCGGAACGCTTCGAGACGCAACTTGTCCAGCGCGTCCGAGGCGTTGGAGATGAGCTCCCGCAGGAACGAGTCCTTGTTGGAGTACACCGAGTGGATCATGAGGTCCAGGAGCTGGCGGGTCTCCGCCTGGAACTCCAGTTGTTCGATTTTCGTGCTCACTTCGATTCCCTTCGAACGCAGAACCCTCGACACCAGATTCGTCGGAATGATATCCCGCGGCAAAATTCCGGATTCATCGCGGCGAGCTTCCGCCGGTGGCCCGTCAGCCGGCGGCGTCCTCCTTCAGGGTGTGCGCGACCAGCGCGTTGGCGTGGCCGTGACCGAGGCCGTGCTCGGACTTCAGCCAACTCACCAACTCCATGTGCTTGGTCAGCTCGGACGACCGGATGAGCGTCTGCCATTCACTGATCGGCCGACCGTACTTCTTCTCGATCGACGGGAAATAGGACGCGGGACCCTTCACTGGTTCAGCCATGCGCGACACGCTAGCGGAACCCGCCGACACATCCTGTCCGACAAGCATCTTCAGGAAGCGACACTCAGACGGAATGTGCCCATTCGGCGAGCTGGGGCGACACCTCCCGGTACCCCCACTCCCCGCTCGAAACAGCGATGACCAAGTCGTATGCCGGACCTTCGGGAGCATCCAGGTCATAGCCGTTCAATCCGTAGAACACGTGAACCGCCAACCAGGACAGCCGCTTGTTCCCGTCAACGAGGGCATGATTCCTCGTCAAGGACTCGAGCAGGACGGCCGCCTTGTCGTGAATCGACGGATACACCTCTTGGCCGAGCAACGACGCCTGCGGACGGTGGGCCGCCGAGTCGAGCAGCCCGAGATCCCGGACCGACGCAACGCCGAGATCCTCAGCCAGCGAGAGCAAGTCCTCGAGAGTCAGATAGTCGATCGTCACCGCGAGAGGCGGTCCAGCAAGGTGGCGTACCGGTCGCGGCCGCGGCGGGACAGAGCGCGAACCCGCTCGTCATGGGTGTGCCGAGCGGCAGCCTCCAGGATCGCGCGAACCGTCGCTTCCTGCTTACTGACGCCTTGAGCGTCGGCGAGAAGCGTCAGCGCACGCTCCTGCTCCTCCGTCAGTCGCAATGTCATGGCCATATGCCGATGATACCAAAGTGGTAGCAGCTGGCCCTGTAACCCGACCTTCGATCAGGACTTAACCAACAGCAGCGTTTCGTCCTCGCGCGGGACCGGCCTCGCGACCGTACTTGTCGGTCACGTCTGTCAACATATCGCCGATTACTTACATCAGATCTTTGGAAACTTGGGGGAAGAATGTCGATCGAATGCGAATGCGGACGTACACCACCGGCGGACTACGAATACTGCGGTTGCGGTTCACCAAATCTAGGATTTTCCTCCGCCACTGAGGTGCTGCCACCGACGCTCCACTTCGGATCCAACAACGACGGAATACAGGCAGGTAACGACATCACTGTCGGCGGCAACTTCATCGTCGGCAAGACTCCAAACGATCCGTTCGAACACCGAACTGAGATGCACCGTCAAGTGAAACGCCGCGTGTGGTTACCGGATAATTGGTTGTCAGTCGTCGGTGTGTCACTAGGAATTCTAGTTGCCATCGTGAATCTGAAGTCGAATCAAAGCAACTACATTGCGACCATCGTGGCCTGTGCAATTGTCGCGTTGAGCGGATTTGCCCTGACGATAAATCTCACATTGAGCGCAACAAGATTTCGACCATTTCGGTTCGGGTTACCAGGCTATGCCCTCGAGAGGGACACCGAAGGACAGACCTTTCTCACAGTTCCGAGGGCACGCTGCCTTTGGTGCCCGACCGAGCGTTACATGCGTCTCCAACCCGTGGAAGGTCTATCTGAGCTGAAATGGGTCTGCCCGGCGAACCCTGTGCAACATCAGATCGGCTTTGACTTCCCCCAGCTACCGAGCCTCGACTCCGCCTAGTGAAACAAATATTCCGCCGAACGTCACCTTCGGGCAGAAGCTTCCTCGCGGTCGCGCGGGGATCCGTAGGCTTATCGCATGTACCGGTCACGCGCGAAGAATCCGGCAGGGTGACGAAAGTGGCGGAGCTGATTCTGGGACCGCTGCTCAGACATGTCGGCACATCTGACGCGACGGTGTGGGTCGAGACGTCGGAGCCGTGCACCGTCCGGGTCCTCGGCCACGAGGAACGCACGTGGAACGTCTCGGGTCACCACTACGCGCTCGTCGTCGTGGACGATCTGGGACCGGGATCGACCACTCCGTACGACGTGACCCTCGACGGCCGTCCGGTGTGGCCGCTGCCGAATGCCGTCCCGTCGGTGATCCGCACGCTCCGCGAGGACGACGACACCCTCGTCCTGACGTTCGGATCGTGCCGGTTCGCCACGATGTCCACGACGGAGGACAACCGGCACCTCGGCGCCGACGCCCTCGACGCCTACGCGGTGCGGATGGCCGGACAGTCCCCGGACCGGTGGCCCGACGCCCTGCTGCTGCTCGGGGACCAGGTGTATGCCGACGAACTCTCCCCCGAGACCGAGGCGCGCGTCGCCGAGATCCACGACGTGAAGGAGCCACCCGGCCCGCAGGTGCGCAACTTCGAGGAATACACCTGGCTGTACGCCGAATCATGGTCGGACCCTCAGGTGCGCTGGCTGATGTCCACGGTGCCCACGTCGATGATCTTCGACGACCACGACGTGCGGGACGACTGGAACACCTCCGAGTCCTGGCGCGACGACGTCGAGGCGACGTCGTGGTGGGAGGAGCGTATCGTCGGCGCGTTGTCGTCGTACTGGGTCTATCAGCACCTCGGGAACCTGTCGCCGAGCCTCCTCGCCGAAAACGATCTGTACCAACGTGTTCGGAAGCACGGCGGCGACGTCGAACCGATGCTCCGGGAGTTCGCGTCCGCCGCCGACGAGGAGGCGGACGGCGCGAAGGGCACGCAGTGGTCGTATCGCCGCGACCTCGGAGTCGCGAGGCTGCTCGTCATCGACTCGCGGTGCGGGCGCATCCTCTGCGGTGGTCGCCGCGAGATGGTGTCCGACCCCGAGTTCTCCTGGATCGAGCGTCAGACCGAGGGCGACTACGACCACCTGCTCGTCGGGACGTCGCTGCCGTGGCTGCTGCCCCGCGCCCTCCACGACCTGGAGTCCTGGGACGAACGCCTCGCCGCCGGATCCCGCGGCCCGCGGGTGGCGGCCTGGGCCGAGAAGATCCGGCGCGCGGCGGACCTGGAGCACTGGGCTGCGTTTCGTGACTCGTTCGACCGGCTCGCCCGGCTCCTCGCCGACGTCGGCAGAGGTCACCGGGCCGGGCCGGGTGGGCGCGCGCCGTCCACCATCTCGGTGCTGTCCGGCGACGTCCACCACGCCTACGCCGCGCAGGCGCACTACCCCGAACCGCTGCAGTCACTGGTCTATCAGCTGACGTGCTCGCCCCTGCACAACTACGTACCGGCCGCCATGAACGTGACGTTCCGGATCTCGTGGCGGCGCGCCACCGAGCGGACCGTGCGTTTCATCCTGGGCCGGGTGTCGCGGGTGCCGCCCGTTCCCCTCGACTGGTCCAAGGTCGCCGGACCGTTCTTCGGTGATCAGGTGGCGACCCTCCACCTGAAGGGAAGGTCGGCCCGCCTCGTGATGGAACAGGCCCGCAACGACAGCGACGGCACACCCCGGTTCAAGACCATGACCGACCTCGAACTGGCAACGGGAAAGGACTACTGACGCTGCTCGGCCGCCGCCTTCAGCTGCGCGAGCCCCTTCTCGAAGTCCTTACCCACCATCTTGTCCATCGGGAAGACGACTCCCACGATCCTGAAGAAAAGGTTGTTCTTGCCGGTCATCTGCCAGCGGACGGTCGTGCCCGCGCCGTTCGGTTCGAGGAGGAACGTTGTGACGTTCTCCGCCTTGAACGGTTTGAGGAAGGTCAGGTCGAGCACGACCTTCGAGCCGGGCACCGACTCGGTGATCACCATCTGTCCCGAACCCGCCTTGCGATTGCCCTCCCAGGCGTAGGACGCGCCCACTCCCGAATCCGGGCCGGAGTACGTGCGCTTCAGATCGGGATCGACGTCCTCCCACGGCGACCACGCCTGCCACTTCCGGAAGTCGTCGAGGAGGGGCTGAACGACGTCGGGGCTCGCATCGATGACGGTGGAACGTTCGACGAGGAACTCGGCCGAAGCCATGCGGTCTCCATTCGGTGTCGGGTGTGGCGGACCGAGGTCGCGACCACCTCTTCACGTGGAAGATAACGCCTCGCCACCGGTCGCGCGCGCGGTATCGTCGGGAGCGACCCGTACGACATGGTGGGGGTAGCAGTGACGACCGAGACGGATCTGATCCGCAATATCGCCCTGGTGGGGCATCAGGGCAACGGGAAGACGACGCTCGCGGAGGCGATGCTCTTCCGCGCCGGTGTCGTCACGCGACCCGGACGTGTCGAGAGCGGCAACACCGTGCTCGACACCCAACCGGAGGAACACGACCGCACCCAGTCGCTGACGCTCGGCCTGGCTTCGTTCTCCTGGAACGACTACCGGATCAATCTTCTCGACCCGCCGGGCTACGCCGATTTCGCCGGCGACGCGATGACGGCGCTCCGGGTCGCCGACGTCGCCGTGTTCGTGATCGACGGGGTCAGCGGTCTGCAGGTGAACGACGAACTGCTGTGGCAGGCGGCCACCGAGCGAGCCATCCCGCGCATCCTGTTCGTGAACAAGATGGACAAGGAACGGGCGTCGTTCGACGCCGTCCTGGCCGGGATCCGCGACCATTTCGGGTCCGGAGTCGAACCGGTCGACCTGCCCGTCGGCGAGGCGTCCGCGTTCACCGGCGTCGCCGACCTCCTCACCGAGCACGTCATCCTCTACGACAGCGGGTCCGCGAACACGAGCGACGAACTGCCCGCCGACATCGCCGACCGCGAACACGAACAGCACGAGCATCTCGTGGAGGACGTCGTCGAGATCGAGGACGACCTGCTCTCGAAGTACCTCGACGGCGAGGACATCTCCGTGCCCGAACTCGAGCACGCGCTCCGCGCGGGTTTCGCCGCGGGCTCGCTGTGGCCGGTGCTGTGCGGGTCGGCCGTCGATGCGATCGCCGTCGACCGGTTGCTCGACTTCGTGTGCCGGATCGCGCCGGCACCGTCGGAGGTCCCGGGCATCGAGGTCCGCGGTGACGGGGACCGGGTCGCCGAGGTGCGGTGCGATCCGTCCGGCGACCCGCTCGCGTACGTCTTCAAGACGCAGACCGACGAATACGTCGGGCAGGTGGCGTTGCTGAAGATCCTCTCCGGCAGCGTGCACGCGGACGATGTCTTAATCAACCAGCGCACCGGCGCGAAGGAGCGCCTGCACAATCTCCTTCGCGTCCTCGGCAGCAAACACACCCCGATCGACAGCGCGGAGGCCGGCGACATCGTCGGCGCCATCAAACTCACCGATGTCTCGACGGGCGACACCCTCGCGCCGATCGGCTCACCGCTCACCGTCCCCCCGATCGTGCACCGCCGTCCCGTCTACGGACTCGCGGTGGCCGCCGAGAGCGCCGGCGACGAGGACAAACTCGCGACAGCCCTGGCCGAACTCGTCAGCGACGACCCGACGCTGGAGGTCACGCGCGACAGCGAGACCCACCAGACGGTGGTCCGGGGCGCCGGCGACGTGCACGTGCAGGTGGCGCTGACCCGGTTGAAGCGGCGGTACGGCATCACCCTTCTGACCGAACCGGTCAAGATCGCGTACCGCGAGACACTGCTCGGCACCGTGGAGACGGAGGGCCGCCACAAGAAGCAGAGCGGCGGCCACGGCCAGTTCGGGGTGGCGACGGTCCGCTTCGAGCCGCTCCCCCGCGACAAGGGCTACGAGTTCGTCGACGAGACCCGTGGCGGTGTGATACCCAAATCCCTCATTCCCGCGGTCGGAAAGGGGATCGCCGAATCGATGGGACGCGGAGGCAGGCACGGGTTTCCGCTCGTCGACCTGCGCGCCACCGTCCTCGACGGCAAGCATCATTCGGTCGACTCCGACGATTTCAGCTTCCGGATGGCAGGGGCGCTCGCCCTCCGTGCGGCCATCGACAAGGTGGGCACTCTCGTCCTCGAACCCGTCGACCACGTCGAGGTCACCGTGCCCTCGACGCTGCAGGGTGACGTGATGGCGGATCTCGGCCGGCGACGCGGCCAGATCGAGGGCACCGAACCGGCAGGGGACGGCGAGGTCACTGTCATCGCCTCGGTGCCCACGAGCGAGGTCACCGACTACCCGGTCGCCCTGCGCTCGATGACGCACGGGCGTGGCCGTCTCGCACTGAGCTTCAAGTGCTACCAGGAGCGGCCCGAACCGCGCTGACAGTGCCCTTCCAGCGTGCACGCAGCGTTCTCCCAGCTTCCCGCGGTGTAGTGGTGTCTCACTCACAGAGGAAGGGCATCGATCATGCGTTCACAATTGGTTCGCGGCATCGGTGGAGCGGCGATGGCAGTAGGTCTCGCATGTTCCGTCGTCGCGTGTAGTTCGGGCGATTCGTCCGGCACTTCGTCGACCGGCACCACCGGCAGCGCTGTGCAGGGCGGCTCCGGCGACAGCGCTGTGCAGGGCGGCTCCGCCCCCGCGGCGATGAGCGACGAACTGCAGGCCTGCCTCGAGGAAAACGGCGTGCCAGCACCGCCCGACCAGGCCGGCGGCGGGGCACCGGGCGGGGTGGCGCCGCCCAGCGGCGACATGGCACCGCCGGAGGGCGACGGTTCGGCCCCACCCCAGGGCGGCGCGCCGGACGCGTCGAGCGCTCCTCCCGGGATCGACAGTTCGACGTGGGCGGCGGCGCAGGAGGCCTGTTCCTCGCTGGCGACGGGCACCACGGGATCGTGAGCGGTCGTTAGATCTCGCGACCGGCCCTCAGCCGCGCGGCGAGTTCCGCGCGGCTGCGGACCCCGGCCTTCGCGTACACCGATTTCAGGTGGTCCTGGACTGTGTTCGCGGTGATGCCGCGACGTCGTGCGATCTCGGACGTCGCGTAGCCGGCCAACACGTCGGCGCACACGTCACGCTCGCGTGCGGTCACCGCATACGCTGCAAGTAACAACCCGGTGAGCTCACCGCCGGCGGCGGGTTCGAGGGTGACCACCGTCTGCGGTTCGTCGCCGCCGATCAAGGCCGTGGCGCGCACCAGAATCCAGCCGCCCTCCGCGTCGCGCACACGCGCCTTGAAGATCCCCGAACCGCTCGACCGCGCCCCGAACGTCGCGGCCCGCAACACCACGGTCAACCTGCCCGGGGCGACCTCGTCGAAGCGGTCCTGCCAGCCGCGGGCAGCGGCCGTGAGTGCAATCGGATCGCCGGCGGCGTCGGTGACCACCACCGCCGGACCCTGGTCGCCGCGACCGGAGATTGCCGGGGCGTGCACGGACGCGGCCCGCGTCGCGACCGCCAGGCCGGGAGCCACGAGTGTGAGGAACTCGAGCTCACGGTCGGTGAAATCCGGCCCGGACCGCACGAATCCGGCTGCGCCCCAGCACACCCCGTCGACGCTGAACACGATTCGGACCTCGCTGCGGAGCCCCAGCGGCGCCCACACCGCGCCGTGGCGGAGGCTGTGCGCGACCGCGTCCGCGGGTAGGTCCGAGGCCCGCGCGACGGTCCGGCCACTGCGGGCGAGTTCGGCGAACGTGCCCGGATCTTCGCCCTTGTACTCGGATTCGGCGAGCAGCGGTTCGTATTGCTGCGGTATCCGGCTGCGCCCGCTGGTCATCGAACTGATCGCGAGTGTCTCCGGGTCGAGCATCGCCCAGCACGTCAGGTCGGTGCGCACCGTCTCCCCAACCAGTTCGATGGCGCGCTCGTGCAGCTGCGTGACGCCGGCTCCCGCTCCTGCGAACGCGAGCACCTCCCGCCGCAGCTTTTCCGCCCGGACCTCCAGCATGACCACAGTATGCGCTGGTCACAGGCACACCACCATCCCAGATTCCGGGGATGGGTAGAGCGGTGAGCCGGTCCTACCGTCGCAGTATGTCCACCCACGTTCACGTAATCAGAGCAGGCGACGGCAGGCGGCTCACCGCGCCGGACGCCGACATCACGGTCCTGGTCGGCGGCGATCACACCGGCGGAACGTACGAAGTCTTCCTCGTCGAAGCGTCCCGGACCGCACCGGACGGTCCACTGCACGCCGAGCCGTGGTCGAAGTCCTACCACGTGCTGCGCGGCCGGATACTCGTCCAGGCCGGGGACACCGGGCACGAACTCGCGGCGGGGGAAACGGTCGCCATCGAGGCGGGAACGATGAATACGTTCACGGTCCTCTCCGAGTCCGCCGACTTCCTCCTCGTCGCCGCCGGGGCGTCCCACGGCCGCTTCTTCGGTGATCTCGACATGGTCGGCCGTGGCGGGCACTCGCCGGAGGTAGTGGCCCGACTGCTGCACGAGGTCACCGATCGCTATGGCGTCGAACTCGCGACCGGGGCGGGTGCGTCATGACCGTCGTCGCGCAGATCGCCACCCTGGTCGCCGCCGGCGTGCATCTGCTGGCATTCGTGTGGGAATCGCTGCTGTTCCGCAGACGGTCGGTGCACGAGGGCATCTTCCGTATCCCGGGGGGCGACGTGCCCGCCGCCCATCTGTGGGCGTTCAACGTCGGCTTCTACAATCTGTTCCTCGCCTCCGGCGCCATCGCCGGCGTCATCCTGTGGTGGGCCGGTCAGGACACGCCTGGTCGCACACTCGTCGTCTACACCTGCCTCTTCATGTTCCTCGCGGGCATCGCCCTGGCCGCGTCGGATCGCATGGCGCTGAGCCGGCAGCGTGGCGACGGCGTCGTTGGCGCACTGTCACAGAGCGCGCCGCCACTGGTGGCTCTGATCTCGCTGGCGATCGGGTGACAACCCTTCGCAGTCGATTGCCAGAAACTTCTCAGGGTCGACCGATCGAATCCTTATCGTCCGTCGGCATGATGGACGCCATGCCCCAGGTGACCGTTCTCGCCATCGGTGGTACCGGAGAGTCCCACCCCGATGACCACCGGCGCCACGTCTCCGGACTGTTGTGTGACGTCACCGACGCCCTCGACGACCGATTCGAGTCTCGGTGGGTCGGCTATCCGGCGTCGTACGGGCCGGTCGCCGCGGGCGGGCTCAGCTATCGGCAGAGCACCGAGGTCGGCGTCCGCCGGTTGATCGACGCCATCGACGACGCTCCCGGACCTGTCATGCTGATCGGGTACTCGCAGGGATGCACCGTGATCCGTGAGGTGCTCGGACAGATCGCCACCGGCACCCTGCGCTCCGGCAACCTCGCCGCCGTGGGTCTCGTCTCCGATCCCGAGCAACCGGCGGGAGTGGCCCCGGGGTGCTTCGGGCGCGGTGTCGCGGGTGTCGGCGCGCCGATCCCCGAGTCGATACCGGTCCAGTGGATCGCGCACCCGGACGACATGATCTGCAATGCCAGCGAAGACAGCTATGTCCGCGACATCGCCGACCTCACGCGGTGGATGTCATTCCGCGCAGTTCGGACGTGGCTCACGCAGACGTGGGAACTGATCCGCAGCAACAGCTTCCAGAATGCGGGCAAGACACGATTCAGCCCTCGGCAGTGGCGCACCGACGCCCGTCGCCTGCGGACCGCGATGATCGAGGTGCTCGGCTACCTTCCGCCGCACCTCGCCTGGCGCGGTGTGCGTGTCGTCAACACGCGGGGCGGGCGGCACATCGCGTACGCCAGCGAACCACTCGACGCGAGCGGGCTCACCGGATGTCAGATTCTCGCCCAGTGGCTGCAGGTACGGGCGACGTTCGAACCGCCCCTGCGCGTCGCGGCGTGACGGTCAGGCATCGCCGCGTGACCGCAGCGGGGTGAGCATCCGGCGGGGTTCGCGCAGGGCCACGGCGACGGCGTCGCTGCGAGGGTGGGCGGCCTCGCCCGGCCCGGGGGCGACCACGAGGTCTTCCGGTCCCGGGATCGTGCCGCAGTGGGGGCACCGCCCGAAACGGTCGAGTTGCGTCCCGCATTCGGCGTGCGAGAACACCCGGCCGGGATAACTGCCGGGCGACACGTACTGCTCACCCCATTGGGAGAGCGCATAGATGCTCGGCCACAGCGCCTTTCCCGCCTCGGTGAGTTCGTACTCGGGATGACCGCCGTCGGCGACGCGGACGAGGACACCGGCGTCGACGAGTGCGCCCAGCCGATCCGTCAGGACGGCGCGGGAGATGTCGAGGTGTGCGAGGAGATCGCTGAAGCGGCGGACGCCGTAGAAGCAGTCGCGCAGCACGAGCATCGTCCACCGCTCGCCTACTACTTCGAGCGCGCGAGCGAGGTTGCAGTTCTGCTGCGAGTACCCGGTTCCCAGTGCCATTTCCCCATGCTAGCCCAACTCGGTCTTGTCACCAGACCAAAATAGTTCTAAGTTCAGTCTCGTGAACAGACCAACCGCGGTTGCCCCACCCGTCCGAGCCCACGCACCCCGCCCGGGAACCACACTGTCCGTCGCGTCGCTCGGCACGTTCGTCGCCCTGATCGCGTTCTGCGCCCCGCTCGGCAACATGCCCACCGTCGCCGCGGCACTGTCGGCCGGCCCCGCGGCGCAGACGTGGATTCTCAGTTCGATGAGCGTGGGCCTCGCCGCGGTCCTGCTGACCGCGGGCGCGCTCGCCGACGACTACGGCCGGCGCCGGGTGTTCCATTGGGGCGCCTGGCTTCTCGCACTGGGAGCCGTGGTCGGCGCGGTCAGTCAGGAACCCGTCCTGTTCATCGTCGGGCGACTGATCCAAGGGGTGGCAGGCGCAGCGCTCATCGCGGCCAGCCTCGGCGCCGTCGCCCACGCCTTCGCCACTCCGGCGGCACGCGCGACGGCGAGCGGGATCTGGGGCGCGAGCGTCGGCGCAGGCATCGCGGTCGGTCCCGTGCTCGCAGGACTCCTCGACCTCGCCGGATGGTGGCGCGGCCTGTACTGGGCACTCGCGGTCGCATCGCTCGCGATCGGACAGGTCGCGACGCGCGCACTGGCGGAGTCACGGTCCGCCGTCCCGAAGCGGATCGACGTCCCCGGTGCGGTCACGCTCTGCGCCGCGATGGTGCTGGTCCTCGTCGCACTGGTCGAGGGCAGGCAGGGCAACACTCCCGCCACCGCCCTCTGCGGTATCGGCGCCGCCGTGTTCACCCTCGCGTTCGTCGGCGTCGAGCGGCGGCGCCCGTTCCCGATGCTCGACCTCGCCTTGTTCCGCCGACGCGACTTCCTCGCCGCCACCCTCGCGGCCCTCGCCACCGGGGCGGGCATCATCGGTCTGATGTCGTTCGCGTGCACGTTCCTCGTCAAGACGATGCACGTCAGCACGCTCGCCGCAGCCGGGGTGATCGCGCTGTGGTCCGGCACGAGCGTCGTGGCGTCACTGCTGGCGCGGACACTCCCAGCGCGGCTCGCCGGGACCCCGCAACTCGTCATCGGACTCGCCGGCGTCGGCGTCGCCATGCTCACGATGACGGGCCTGTCCCCCGACTCGTCGCTGCTGCGCCTCGTCCCGGGCCTGCTGCTCGCCGGCATCGCCAGCGGGTTGCTCAACGCCGGCCTCGGCCGGCAAGCCGTCGCCAGTGTCCCCGCCGACCAGGGCGGACTCGGCAGCGGCGCCAACAACACCGCCCGCTACCTCGGCTCCTCCATCGGCGTCACCGTCGTCAGCATCATCGCCCTCGACCCCGCAGGCACCATCGACGGCATGGTGACGGGCTGGAACCACGCCGCCGTCACCACCGGGCTGATCTCACTCGTCGGCGCAGGAGTCGTCGGGGTGCTGGTGCGAAGAACCGCCGTCAGACGTTGAAGCGGAACTCCACCACATCGCCGTCGGCCATGGTGTAGTCCTTGCCCTCCATGCGGACCTTGCCCGCGGCCTTGGCGGCGGCCATGGATCCGGCGGCGACGAGGTCGTCGAAGGAGACGATCTCGGCCTTGATGAAGCCGCGCTCGAAGTCGGTGTGGATGACACCGGCGGCCTGCGGGGCGGTGTCGCCCTTGTGGATGGTCCAGGCGCGGGATTCCTTGGGACCTGCGGTGAGGTAGGTCTGCAGGCCGAGGGTGTGGAATCCGGTCCGGGCGAGGGCGTGCAGGCCGGGCTCGGACTGTCCGATCGAGTCGAGCATCTCCTGCCGGTCCTCTTCGTCCAGTTCGAGGAGTTCCTGCTCGACCTTGGCGTCGAGGAACACGGCGTCGGCGGGGGCGACGGAGGCACGCAGTTCGGCGACCTTCGCTTCGTCGGTGAGCACGGCCTCGTCGGCGTTGAACACGTACAGGAACGGCTTGGTGGTGAGCAGGCTCAGCTCGCGCAGCAGCGCGAAGTCCAGCTTGTCCTTCGCGCTGAACAGGGTCGTGCCCGAGTCGAGGACTTCCTGCGCCTTCAGCGCCTCCTCGTGGATGGGCTTGAGCTCCTTGTTCTTCTTCGCTTCCTTCTCCAGGCGCGGCAGGGCCTTCTCCAGCGTCTGCATGTCGGCGATGACGAGCTCGGTCTCGATCACCTCGATGTCGGATGCCGGGTCGACGCGGCCGTCGACGTGCACGACGTCGTCGTCGTGGAAGACGCGAACCACCTGGCAGATAGCATCGGCCTCGCGGATGTTGGCGAGGAACTTGTTGCCGAGGCCGGCGCCCTCGGAGGCGCCCTTGACGATGCCGGCGATGTCGACGAACGACACCGTGGCGGGCAGGATGCGCTCGGAACCGAAGATCCGGGCGAGCTCGGACAGCCGCGGGTCGGGCAGTTCGACCAGGCCGACGTTGGGTTCGATGGTCGCGAACGGGTAGTTCGCGGCCAGCACGTCGTTGTTGGTCAGCGCGTTGAACAAGGTGGACTTGCCGACGTTGGGCAGTCCGACGATTCCGAGGGTAAGGCTCACGGTCGTTGGATTCTACGGCGTCGGCGCCGGATCAACGACCACGCCCTCACCAGCTGTTGGTATTGCTGTTCGCGACGAGGGCGATGATCAGGATGGCGTACCCGATGACGAAGACGACGATCAGCGCCACCCAGATCCACAGAGCGATCTTGCCGAGCCCCTTGGCGCGGTCGGACGCGTACTGGGCA
This sequence comes from Rhodococcus koreensis, assembly GCF_900105905.1. GTDB lineage: Bacteria > Actinomycetota > Actinomycetes > Mycobacteriales > Mycobacteriaceae > Rhodococcus_F > Rhodococcus_F koreensis. Next base: position 2,217,337 of record NZ_FNSV01000005.1, read on the forward strand.
CCCTGGTAGTCGCCCATCGCCCACTTCGGGTAGACGTCGTGGACGTGGTTGAACGCGGCGAACGCGAGCGGCCAGAAGAAGACGACGGCGGCCACCGCCCACCCGGCGTTCGACGGCGGCAGCGGCGGCGGGCCGTACTGTCCCGGGTAGGGCTGCGCCTGCGGCTGTTGCTGCTGCGTCGGGTACTGGTAGCCATAGGCACCCGTGTCGCCCGGCTTCGGCGGCACCGGATTGCTCGACGATTCCGGATTGATCGGTGACTCCGACATGACGCCCCCCTGTCGTGGCAGCTGACCTCGTGCCTCCACTATCCCATCCCTCGCCACGTGAGTGGGAAAGTGCACCGGAGTACGCGTCGGCACTCACGTGAGGTTCTAGTCTCAGCACGTGACCCGATGGTTGATCGTCCTCGCGATATGGATCCACGGACTGGGCGCTCTCGCCCTGACCGTCGCTGTGGCCACGGGATGGTGGTGGTTCGCCGCCCTCCTCCTGCTCGCGACTGCCGCTCTGGGCACGTGGGACCTGCTGCAACGGCGGCACAGCGTTCTGCGGAACTACCCGGTGCTGGGGCACGCGCGGTTCCTGCTGGAGAAGATCCGCCCCGAGATCCAGCAGTACTTCATCGAATCGTCCACGGATGGAACACCCTTCGACCGCGACACCCGCGACCTCGTCTACGAGCGCGCCAAGGGCACGCTCGCCGAGGAGCCGTTCGGCACCGAGCGGGACGTCCACGCCGTCGGCTACGAGTTCATGGTCCATTCGCTGCGCGCACGGATGGCCCCGCCCGAACCGCCGACCGTCCGCCTCGGCGGACCGGACTGCGAACAGCCCTACGACATCGCGCTTCTCAACGTGTCGGCGATGAGCTTCGGCTCGCTCTCGGCCAATGCCATCGAAGCCCTCAACGCCGGGGCCGCGCGGGGCGGGTTCGCGCACGACACCGGCGAGGGTGCGATCAGCCCCTACCACCGCAAGCACGGCGGCGACCTGATCTGGGAGATCGCGTCCGGCTACTTCGGCTGCCGGGCGGAGGACGGCCGGTTCGACCCCGCCAAGTTCGCCGAACACGCGGCACTCGACCAGGTGAAGGCGATCTCGATCAAACTGTCGCAGGGCGCGAAGCCCGGACTCGGCGGGGTGCTGCCCGGCGCGAAGGTGTCGAGGGAGATCGCCGAGACGCGCGGCGTGCCGGTCGGGAAAACGGTGATCTCCCCGCCTGCGCACACCGCGTTCTCCACCCCGAACGGGCTCATCGACTTCATCGTCACCCTGCGGAAGCTCTCCGGCGGCAAACCCGTCGGGTTCAAACTGTGCGTTGGATCGCGCATCGAGTTCCTCGGCATCTGCAAGGCGATGCTCGAACGCGACGTCACCCCGGACTTCGTCATCGTCGACGGCTCCGAGGGCGGAACCGGTGCGGGTCCAGTGGAATTCGAGGACAACATGGGCATGCCCCTCACCGAGGGGCTGATGCTGGTGCACAACGCGCTCACCGGCACCGGCCTGCGGGTCCGCGTCAAGATCGGCGCGTCCGGGAAGGTCGCCAGCGCATCCGACATCGTCAAACGGATCATCCAGGGCGCCGACTTCACCCTGGCCGCCCGCGCGATGATGTTCGCCGTCGGGTGCATCCAGGCGCAGATGTGCCACACCAACCGCTGCCCCGTCGGGGTGACCACCCAGGACCCGGCGCGGACCCGCGCACTCGACGTCCCCGACAAGGCGGCCAGGGTGTTCCGGTTCCAGAAGTCGACGGTGGCAGGCGCCCGGCAGATGGTGGCGTCGATGGGCCTCGACAGCTTCGACCAACTGACACCGGCGATGCTCAACCGCCGGATCGACGGCGTCACCACCCGCACCTACGCGGAACTGTACGAGTGGCTGATGCCCGGCGAATTACTCGAGGACCCGCCGTCGGATTGGCTCACCGACTGGATCGATGCCGACTCGACTCGCTTCTGACGTCGTTTTTTCGTCGAACTGAACGTCGGCGCAATAGGGTGACGGGGGCCACAAAAGATGTGGCACCTGTCGACGGCGTCGCCCCTGGCACACAATGACGACGGGGACGCCGGGAAGGAGTTCGCGATGGCCCTGAGAGCCGCCCCCGAATCCGAGGTCGAGTACCTGAAAACGGATCCGGATCTGCCGCCGGTCGGCGTCGTGGACCGCACCCCGATCTCACCGGCGGCGCGGATCACGTTCGCGGTCCTCGGCCTTCTCGGCGGCATCGCCTGGGTGATGATCGCGTTCGTTCGCGGCGAGAACATCAACGCCGTCTGGTTCGTCGTGGCCGCCGTCTGCACCTACCTCATCGCCTACCGCTTCTACGCGCGGTTCATCGAGCGCAAACTCGTCCAACCCCGTGACGACCGGGCCACGCCCGCCGAGATCCTCGAGAACGGCAAGGACTACATGCCGACGGATCGGCGGGTGCTGTTCGGGCACCACTTCGCCGCCATCGCCGGCGCAGGCCCCCTCGTCGGCCCCGTCCTCGCCGCCCAGATGGGTTACCTGCCCGGCACGCTGTGGATCATCATCGGCGTCGTCTTCGCCGGAGCCGTCCAGGACTTCCTCGTCCTGTGGATCTCGACGAAACGCCGCGGCCGCAGCCTCGGCCAGATGGCGCGCGACGAACTCGGCGTCGTCGGCGGTGTCGCCGCCATGATCGGCGTCTTCGTCATCATGATCATCCTCATCGCGGTGCTCGCCCTCGTCGTCGTCAACGCGCTCGCGGAAAGCCCGTGGGGTGTCTTCTCCATCGCCATGACCATCCCGATCGCCCTCTTCATGGGCGTCTACCTGCGGTACCTGCGCCCGGGCAAGGTCGCGGAGGTGTCGCTGATCGGCGTCGTGCTGCTGCTCCTCGCCATCGTCTCCGGCGGCTGGGTGGCCGACACCGGATGGGGCGCCGACTGGTTCACGCTGTCCAAGGTGACCATCGCCTGGCTGATGATCGCCTACGGTTTCGCCGCCTCCGTCCTGCCCGTGTGGCTGCTCCTCGCCCCGCGCGACTACCTGTCGACGTTCATGAAGATCGGCACGATCGTCCTGCTGGCCATCGGCATCCTGGTCGCGCAGCCCGCCATCAAGATGCCCGACGTCACGACGTTCGCCATCCAGGGCAACGGCCCCGCCTTCGCAGGTTCGCTGTTCCCGTTCCTGTTCATCACGATCGCGTGCGGCGCGTTGTCCGGCTTCCACGCCCTCATCTCCTCCGGCACGACGCCCAAACTGCTGGCGAAGGAAAAGCAGATGCGGCTGATCGGCTACGGCGGCATGCTCACCGAGTCGTTCGTCGCGATCATGGCGCTCGTCACCGCGTGCATCATCGACCAGCACCTGTACTTCGCGCTGAACGCGCCTGCCACCCTCACCGGCGGAACCCCCGAGACGGCCGCGACGTATGTGAACAGCCTCGGACTCTCCAGCCCGAACATCTCCGCGGACACCCTCGCGCAGGCCGCGGCGGGCGTCGACGAGGAGTCGATCATCTCGCGCACCGGCGGTGCCCCGACGCTCGCGTTCGGCATGTCCGAAGTGCTCAGCCAGTTCCTCGGCGGCGCTGCCCTCAAGTCGTTCTGGTATCACTTCGCGATCATGTTCGAGGCGCTGTTCATCCTCACCACCGTCGACGCCGGCACCCGGGTCGCCCGGTTCATGCTGTCGGACTCACTCGGCAACTTCGGCGGACCCGCCCGCAAGTTCAAGGATCCGTCGTGGCGCATCGGCGCGTGGGTGTGCTCGCTCGCCGTCGTCGGACTGTGGGGCGCCATCCTCCTGATGGGCGTCACCGACCCGCTCGGCGGCATCAACACCCTGTTCCCGCTGTTCGGCATCGCGAACCAGTTGCTCGCCGCGATCGCGCTGACGGTGGTCCTCGCCATCGTCATGAAGAAGGGCCTGTTCAAGTGGGCCTGGATTCCCGGTGTTCCCCTCGTCTGGGACCTGATCGTCACCATGACCGCGTCCTGGCAGAAGATCTTCTCCGGCAACACCTCCGTCGGCTACTGGTCGCAGCACGCCGCGTTCAAGGAGGCGAAGGAAGCGGGCAAGACCAGCTTCGGATCCGCCAAGACCCCCGAGGCCATCGACGCCGTCATCCGCAACACGTTCATCCAGGGCACCCTGTCGATCGTGTTCGCCGGCCTCGTTCTCGTCGTCGTGGTGGCCGGAGCGCTCGTGTGCCTCAAGGCGTTCCGGGCCGGTGGACTGCCGACCACCGAGGCACCCGAGGAACCGTCGAAGATCTTCGCACCGGCCGGGTTCGTCACCACCGCCGCCGAGAAGGAACTCGACAAGGAATGGAACGAACTCATCGCCTCCGGCGCGGTTCGCGCACCCGGCGCGGCACACACCCACACGGACAGGGCACATCATCATGATGAATAGGGTCGTGGGGGCCGTCCGGACCGCCTGGTGGTGGACGGGGGCGCTGATGGGCGACCACGACTACAGCAGGTACGTCGAGCACCTTCGCCGCCACCATCCGGACGCCGAGGTGCCGAGCGAGCGGGAGTACTGGCGAGCGCGCTACGCGGACGCCGACGCCAACCCGGGCGCCCGCTGCTGCTGACCTCACCGTGCCGGCCCGGCGTTCCCCAGTACTGTCAGTACTGATCGGCTGAGCAGACACGGCAGGGAGGACCATCTGTGACGGAGAAGGAAGCCCCGGCACCGTCCGGGAGCGCGGTCACGAAACCGGACCGCGGGCACCTCATCGGGGTGGGTGCGATGTGGCTGGCCAAGTGGTCGCTGGTCCTCGCGGCAATCGCGCTGGGCGCGTTGCTGTTCGGATGGATCATCGAGAAGCTGTGGGTGATCGTCCTCCCCGTGCTGCTGGCGGTGGTGGTGTGCACGGTGCTGTGGCCGCCGACGCGCGCGATGACGAAGCGACGCATCCCCCCGGCGGCGGCCGCCGCGACGACGCTCGTCGTGTTCATCGCCGTCGTCGCCGGGATCATCGCCGGCATCGTGCCGTCCGTCGTCAGGCAGGCCCCCGAGCTGGCCAACAAAGCCACCCAGGGCATCAACCAGGTGCAGGACTGGTTGAAGGGTCCACCGATCAACCTGCAGGACGATCAGATCGACCAGGGCATCCACACGATCATCGTGAAGGTCCAGGAGAGTGGAACGGTCATCGCGTCCGGTGTGTTCACCGGTGTCAGCACCGCCAGCTCGCTGCTGATCACGCTCGGCCTGGTGCTGGTGCTGTCGTTCTTCTTCATCAAGGACGGCCCCCGGTTCATCCCGTGGCTGCATTCCGTCAGCGGCGGCCGCGCGGGCCGTCACCTCGAAGAGGTGCTGGGCCGCATGTGGGACACACTCGGCGGTTTCATCCGCACCCAGGCACTGGTCAGCCTCATCGACGCCGTCTTCATCGGCGCCGGACTGGTGATCCTCGGCGTGCCGCTGGCACCGGTCCTCGCGATCCTGACGTTCATCGGTGGCTTCATCCCGATCGTCGGTGCCTTCGTCGCCGGCGCACTAGCCGTGTTGGTCGCGCTGGTCGCCAACGGTCTCACCACCGCGGTGATCGTGCTGATCATCATCCTCGTGGTGCAGCAGATCGAGGGCAACGTGCTGCAGCCGGTACTCCAGAGCAAGAGCATGAAACTGCACGCCGTCGTGGTGCTGCTCGCCGTCACCGCCGGTGGTTCCGTGTTCGGGATCGTCGGAGCCTTCCTCGCGGTGCCCGCCGCCGCCGTCGCCGCCGTGGTGGTGCGCTACATCGGTGAGCAGATCGACGAGCACAGCGCCGAAAGCAACATCCCCGACGCCGTCGCCGCGAACGAAGACCTCGACGACGCCGAACGGGAGGGCGTCACCGTCGACGAGACCGCCGTCGCGTCCAAGCCGGACTGACCGGCGGTCAGCCGGCCACCATCTCCACGGCGGAGCCGGTGCGTCCGCGGATCACGTGCAGCCTGCTCGGGATTCGCTGACGCAGCTCGTCGACGTGACTGACGATGCCCACCACCCGGCCGCCGTCACGCAGCTCGTCGAGGACGCCCATCACCGAGTCGAGGGTGTCAGCGTCGAGGGTGCCGAATCCCTCGTCGATGAACATCGTGTCGAGCACGACGCCACCCGACTCGGCCGCCACCACATCGGCGAGACCGAGCGCCAGCGACAGCGACGCCAGGAACGACTCACCGCCGGACAGGGTCTTGGCCGACCGCACCACCCCGGTGTAGTCGTCGCGGATGTCCAGTCCCAGGCCGCCGCGACGGCCTCGCGGACCGGCCTCGTCGCTGTGGACGAATTCGTAGCGCCCGGCCGACATCCGGCCGAGTCGCGCGGACGCCGACACCGCGACCTCTTCCAGCCGGGCCGCCAGCACATACGACCGCAGCGACATCTTCCTGGCGTTCTGGCCACGGCCCGCGATCACCTCGGCGAGCGCGGCCAGCTCCTCGTGCGCGGCCTGCATCGGGGCAATCGTCTCAGCGGTCTTGTCGAGCTGACCGACGTACCGTTCCAGATCGAGCAGTCGGCGCTCGGCGTCGGACGCCGCAGCGACGGCGACGTCCACGACCTCCGCCGCCGCGTCGTGAGCCTGCTGGACGGCCGCCAATTCCACGGGTTCCGCGTCGGCGACAGCGGCGACCTCGGGGTCGTCGAGGACGCGGCGCGCCCCGACCTCGGCATCCCGCGCCGCCGTCAGGGCAGCCTCGATCTCACCCCAGCGGGCGGCCGGCCGGACCGCGGCCACGGCGTCGTCGATGCTGCCGAAACCGGCGTCCCCGGCGAACGCGCCGGCCTTGGCCGCGAGTTCACGGGCCGCGGACTCTGCTCCGGCGCCGGCGTCCCGCGCGTCCAGCAGTTCCGATGCCGCATCGGCGAGGGCGTCGAGTCGGGCGCGCCGGTCCTCGACGCTCGGGTCGTCGCCCGCCGCCTGACTCACCCGGGCCCGGATCTCCCCGAGCTGGGTCCTGCTCGCGGCGATCCGCTCGGCCACCGTGGCGGCGTCGGCTCCGACGTCCCGCGACCGTTCCTGCAGCCGGCTCTCGCGGTCCCGCAGTTCGGCGAGAGACGCGGACCGGTGCTCCACCTGGTTGCCGAGCGCAGTCGCCTCCCCCACCGCCGTCTCCGCGGCCGAGAGTGCTTGCGCGAGTTCGTCCGCGTCGCCGTCGCCGCCGCGCTGCACGAGCACGTCGATCGCGCGTTCGGCGGCGCCCAGTTTCTCGGTCGCGGTCGTCAACGCCGCCGCGGCCTTCTGCTCCGCCGCGCGTGCCTTGTCCTCGTCGGCCTTCGTGACCGACAGCTCGGACGGTTCGGCGGGCTGCGGATGCTCGGGTGAACCGCACACCTGGCACGCGACACCGTCTTCGAGCGTGCCCGCCAGTTCGGCGGCCATGCCCGCGATCCGGCGTTGCAGCAGGTCGAGCCAGTGTTCGCGCGCGTCCTGGTGCTGCTCCCGGGCCTCGAGCGCCGCGCCCTCGAGGCGATCCCGCTCGACGCGGCGGGTGCGGAGATCCGCCGCCGCGGAGGCTGCGTCGGCTGCCCGGTCCCGGGTGTCGACCAGGCCGGGCAGCGCGGCGCGGGCCTTCTCCGCCGAGTCGAGAGCCTTCTCTGCTTCCCGCAGGGCGAGTGGCAGTTGGTCCCGCTCCCGCGACAGTGCGGCACCGGTCTCGGTGAGTTCGGCCTGCCGGGCGCGCAATTGCTCCACCTCGACGGCGAGGCGTTCGGCGGCAACGGATTCGGCGAGTGCCCCGTCGAGGCGCACGATCTCGTCACGCCAGGTGCGGATACCGGCCCGGATGTGTTCGCGTTCGTCTGCGGTCGGCGGCCAGGACAACTCCGCAACGAGGTCGGCGCCGCCCACCGTCGCGCGCAGTCCGTCGGTGATCGCCCCGACGTTCCGCGCTGCGGCCGCGGCCTTGGCCCGGGCGGCGTCGGCGTCTCGCGCCACCGTCGCGACCGGTTCTGCCCGGCGCGCATCCGCCAGTTCGGCGACGAGTTCGGCCCGCTGGTCGGCACCCGCTGCGTGGGTGTCGAGTTCCGTCTCGGCTCGCCGCCGGCGGTTCTGCAGTTCGAGGACACGGCGCGCCTCGGTGAGCGCGTCACGGGCAACCTTCGCCCGGCTCTTGGCCTTCTGCAGGTCGTCCGCTGCCAGGTCGCGGGTTTCGCGCGCCTCGTCCTCGAGCTTGTGGGCCCAGGTCACCGGATCGGCGTCGGCGCCGCCCTCGATCCCGGCAGCGGTCGCGACCCTCGCGAGCAGCACGTCGACGGCCCGCTGGTGCTCGTCGAGTTCGTGGGCGCTGGTGCGCCTGCGGTCGAGGAACCACTCCTCCACCGTCTCGAATCGGGTGGTGTCGAACAGCCGCTCCAGCAGCTGACCGCGCTCCTCGGTGTCGGCGCGCAGGAACTTCGCGAACTCGCCCTGCGGCAGCAGCACCACCTGGAAGAACTGGTCGGCGCTCATCCCCATCAGCCGCCCGACCTCGTCGGCGATGTCGGGGATCCGGGACAGGTTCTCGCCGTGACCGTCGAGCCACGTCAGCGTGGCCTTCGCGTTTTCCTTGATCGTCCCCGACCCGCGACGCTTGGGCCGCTCGAACTCCGGGCTGCGGACGAGCCGCAGATGCCGGCCGGCGATCGTCGCCTCGAGCGTCACCGTCGGAACGGATCCGGCGGGCGCGTGGTCGGACAGGAGGCGCTTGCCGTCCTTCCGCGCCCCGGGCACGGTGCCGTAGAGCGCGAACGCCACCGCGTCGAGGACCGTCGTCTTGCCGGCCCCGGTATGACCGTGCAGCAGAAACAGCCCGTCCGCACCGAGCCGATCGAAGTCGACTTCCACAGATCCGGCGAACGGCCCGAAGGCTTCGACCTCGAGTCGATGCAGCCTCATGCCGTCTGTTCCAGCGCGACGACCTCGGCGGTGTCCTCGCCGGTCCGGTCGGCGTAACCGAGAGCGGCCTCCACGAGCCGGATCTCGCCCGTCGTCGGTTCGCTGCGCAAATCGGTGAGGAAGCTGCGGGTGATCTGCAGATCACTGCGCCCGTGCACCTTGTCGCGGTACCGCAGATCGTCGGCGCCGTCCGGGCGTTGCCACTCGAGGTGGACGGCGAACGGGAACCGGGTCTGGAGTGAGCGCATGGCGTCGACCGGACGTTCCGGGTCGGTGAGCACCGCCGACACGTAGCAGTCCTCGGCGTCGCGGAACGCGTCGTCCTCGAGCAACTGCTGCACCGTCCCGGTCAGCTGCTTCAGACCGCGGACCACCGGCAGATCGACCCGCTCGACGGAGTGCAGTCCGTCGGCGTCGAGGTCCACCAGGAAGACGGCCTTGCCGTGGGTGCGTTCACCGAACGAGTACGGCAGCGGCGAACCCGAGTAGCGGATGTTCTCGGTGAGGGTCTGCGGCGAGTGGAGGTGGCCGAGCGCGACGTAGTCGACCCCGCCGAAAGCCGAAGCCGACACCGTTTCGACGCCGCCGACGGAAATGGACCGTTCCGACCCGGTGGCCTCCGCCCCCACCACGAACGCGTGGGCCAGCACCACCGATCGGGTACGCGGTGCGTTCTCGCGGCGCGCATCGAGGTCGGTGTGGACACGGCCCATCGCGGCGTCGAGGATCTCGGCGTGTGACCGGGCGGACGGCACGTCGAGTTGGGCGCGGGTGATCTCGGGCTCGAGATAGGGAATGCCGTAGAACGCGACGGGTCCGTGCGCGTCCTCGAGCACGACGGGCGCGCCGATCCCGGCGACCGTCGTCATGAGGTGCAGCCCGCCCGCCCGGGAGAACGCGGCACCCGCGCCGAGCCGTGCTGCGGAATCGTGGTTGCCGGACGTGGCGACGATGAGCGCGCCCGCGTCCCGGATGGCTTCGAATCCGCGATTGCACACGGTGACGGCGTCCGCGCTGGGGATCGACCGGTCGTACACGTCTCCGGGAACGACGACGACGTCCACACCGCGCTCGGCGACGAGAGCGGCGATCGCGTCGAGCACACGGGCCTGGTCGGTGAGCAGGTCCACCCCGTGGAACGTGCGTCCGATGTGCCAGTCCGAAGTGTGCAGGATCCTCATGTCCCGAGACCGTAGAGCACGGTGCCGACAACCTCGAACACCTCGGCCGCGTGGCGTCCGAGCGATTCGACGTGTCGGTGGGCGGGTGCACCATGAGCCACACGAATGCACTCGCTGCACTCGGAATGCTGCCGGCGCCGGCCGCGGTTCGGCGCGCCGCCGCCCGGGCGTGGATGGAGTCCCGGGTCACAGTCACCGCCCGCAAGCTCCACGACCTCCACGTGTTCGACGGCGACGTCACCGAGGTCAGCGCCGTCGATTCGTGGCCGCGACGCACAAATCTCGGGGATCTCTCGGGCTCCACCGGTCACGCCAACGGAGCTAGTCAACAAGTTGCCGCTACTGTCGTTGTGTGTCTGCAACCCAACGTGCTCGCTCTGGGGTGCCGCTCGACAGGCGGTCGATTGTCCCTACGGTCCCCGGTCTCCCCTGGTGGGGTGTCATTCTCCTGGCCGTCGGAGTCAGCTTTGTCGGATTCGCTGTCGATGCGGCTCGTGGCACCGAACTCACGGCGGCGTTCTCCACCTTCTACTTCCTCGGCTGTGTCCTCGCCGTGGCGGCTGCCGGCAACCGGGCCCTGTTCACCGCGATCGTCCAGCCGCCGCTGATCTTGTTCGTCGCGGTGCCGCTCGGGCAGAGCCTGATCGCGGAGGAGAACAGCACCGCACTGAAAGACCTGGCGATCAACGTCGCGTATCCGTTGGTCAACCGATTTCCGGTGATGCTCGCCGCCACCGTGGTGACGCTGCTGATCGGTGGGCTCCGCCTCTTCCTGCTGCAGCAGCGCACGACCGGTCCTGCGCGGACCTCGGAGCGGCGCCGTGCGCAGCGGGCGCCCCGCACCGCCCGTCCCCGGCGCGCAGCCGAAGGGTCGGAGCAGTCCCCGCCGCCGCGTCGGGCGCGGGACAGGGACACCTCGAGGGACGCCGCACGGGAGCACCCTCGGTCGTCGCGACGGGCAGCCACACCGCCGCCCCGCCGCTCGTCCTCGTCGGGCGGGCGCACAGCGCCTCCACCACCGATGGTCGACCGGGCAGCGCAGGCGCCCCGGTCGGCACCGCCGCGGACCACGCAGGCACCGCGATCGGTCCCGCCGCGGACCACACCGCGGCCGCGGCCCGACAACGACGTGCCTGCCCACCCCATTCCGCAGGTGCGCTACCGCGACCGGTACGAGCCGCCGTTCGAGTCGGAGCAGCCCCGCTAGAGGGGCGACAGCGCCGGTAGCGGGCCGATCAGGTCCGCGCGGCGCGAAGCTCGCGCGGCAGTGCGAAGACCAGCGTCTCGTTGGCCGTGGTGACCGGCTGGACGTCGTGGAATCCGTGCTCGTCGAGCAGATCGATCACACCCCGCACCAGGATTTCCGGCACGGACGCGCCCGACGTGATCCCCACCGTCCGGACACCGTCGAGCCAGGCCGGATCCACTTCGCGGGCGTAGTCGACCAGATACGACGCCTTCGCGCCCGCACCCAGCGCGACCTCGACGAGGCGAACCGAGTTGGAGGAGTTACGGGATCCGACGACGATAACGAGATCACATTCGGGGGCCATCGCCTTGACCGCCACCTGACGGTTCTGGGTGGCGTAGCAGATGTCGTCGCTCGGCGGGTCCTGCAGACTCGGGAAACGCTCCCGCAGTCGGGCGACCGTCTGCATCGTCTCGTCGACGCTCAACGTGGTCTGCGACAACCAGATGACCTTCGATTCGTCGCGGACCGTCACGGCGTCGACGGAATCGGGGCCGTCCACGAGTTGCACGTGATCGGGGGCCTCGCCGGCCGTGCCCTCCACTTCCTCGTGGCCCTCGTGGCCGATGAGGAGGATGTCGAAGTCGTCGCGGGCGAAACGCTTGGCTTCCTGGTGGACCTTCGTGACCAGCGGGCACGTGGCGTCGATGGTGCGCAGATTGCGTGCGGCGGCCGATTCGTGGACCGCGGGAGACACGCCGTGCGCGGAGAACACGAGCAGCGCACCCTCGGGAACCTCGTCGGTCTCGTCGACGAAGACCACCCCCTGGTCGCTCAGCGTCTCGACGACGTGGCGGTTGTGGACGATCTCCTTGCGCACGTAGATGGGGGCGCCGTGCTTCTCGAGCGCCTTCTCCACCGTTTCGACGGCGCGGTCCACGCCGGCGCAGTAGCCGCGGGGCTCCGCGAGCAGTACGCGCTTCCCGCCGTCGGCACGCGACGCTCCCGAATCTGCCGAACGTGTGATACCCACATTGAGTGGAACAGCCGAAGACATGGTTCCAGACTACGGGTCACCCCGGACGGACGACACTTTCGCGGGGCCTCGGCGGGGTAGTGTGCGCATCGTCGCACCGAAGTCGTCGACGCTGTGGGCACGTCGGCTACCCAAACGTGCCGTTGTCAGGCAGGCTGTGGGAATGATTCGTCCCCCGTTCGTGGCGCGTGTCGCCGCCGGAATCGCCGTGACGGCCGTCGAAGAGGCCAGGAAACTGCCGACCACCGCGGCGACCCTGCCCATGACCGCGGTCAGTCAGGTGCTGCAGACCACGATGCGCGTTCAGCAGTCCATGACGGCACTGGCCATCAAGGGCGACCAGGCCTTCGCACTCATCAACTGGACCCACGACGACGAGCAGCCCGCATGGGCCGTCTTCGACGAGGACACCGATCCGGCGCCCGGCGTCGACGGCGCCGCCGAGGAGCGGTCTGCCGGACCGGGCCGCTTCGCGCTGTACTCGCTGAGCCCGCAGGACGAGAGCGCACCCGAGAAGGTCTCGGCCCCGAGGGCGGCACCCGCCGCCACCAACGGCGCCGCCACCACGAAGACGGCGAGCAAGAAGCCCGCCGCCGCCCGGCCTGCCGTGGCCGAACCCGAGATCGCCGTGGTCCTCGACTACGGCACCCTGACCCTGGCCCAGTTGCGGGCACGTCTGCGCAACCTGTCCGTCGAGGACCTCACGGCGCTGCTGGACTACGAGAACGCGACCCTGGCCCGCGCGCCGTTCCAGACCATGCTGACCAACCGCATCACCACCGCCAAGGCCAAGTGACCTCCGCACAGCCCCGCGCAACCAGTACCGGACCGAGTACCGCCGAGCAGCCGTGGCCGGTCCGCACCGTGTCGGCCAAGGTCGCACAGTGGATCGACCGGCTCGGGAGTGTCTGGGTTGAGGGACAGATCACCCAGATCAACGCCCGTCCGGGCACCCGGACGGCGTTTCTGGTGCTGCGCGACCCGTCCGTCGACATGTCGCTGTCGGTGACCTGCTCCCCGCAGTTGCTGCAGAACTCCCCCGTCCCGCTCACCGAGGGCAGCCGGGTGGTGATGTTCGGCAAGTTGTCGTTCTACACGGGCCGCGGATCGGTCTCGTTGCGGGTCACGGAGATCCGCGCGATCGGGATCGGTGAACTCCTGGCCCGGATCGAGCGGTTGCGCGCGCTGCTGGCCGCCGAGGGCCTGTTCGATCCTCGGCTGAAGCGTCCGCTGCCGTTCCTGCCCGGCACCATCGGGTTGATCACCGGTCGTGCGAGCGCCGCCGAGCACGACGTCCTCAGCGTGGCGCAACGCCGCTGGCCCGCCGTGCGCTTCGAGGTGCGCAACACTCCGGTGCAGGGCGCGACCGCGGTGCCGCAGATCCTCGACGCGTTGAAGGAATTGGACGCCGACCCGCACGTCGACGTCATCATCCTCGCGCGCGGCGGCGGCAGCGTGGAGGATCTGCTGCCGTTCTCCGACGAGACGCTGTGCCGGGCGATCGTCGCGTGCCGCACCCCGGTGGTCAGTGCCATCGGCCACGAACCGGACAGTCCGCTCAGCGACCACGTCGCCGACCTGCGGGCCGCGACACCGACGGACGCCGCCAAGCGGGTGGTGCCGGACGCCGTCGCCGAGCAGGCACTCGTCGGCGAACTGCGGTCGCGGAGCGCGGCCGCCCTGCGCAACTGGGTGCAGCGCGAGTCGCATCTGATCTCCCAGCTGCGCAGTAGGCCGGTCCTCGCGGACCCGTTGCGCGCACTCGACCACCGGTCGGACGAGGTCGAGCGGCTGCGGGAGGCCGGGCGACGTGACATCAGCCGGGCGATCGCCGCGGAGAGCACCACGATCGAGCACCTCCGGGCAAGGCTGACGACCCTCGGGCCCGCCGCGACCCTGGCCCGCGGCTACTCCGTGGTCCAGCGGATCGTGCCGGACGGCGACCCGGAGGTCCTGCGTTCGGTCGACGACGCCCCGCCGGGAACCCAGATTCGCGTTCGAGTCGCCGACGGCGCAGTCCGCGCCGCGGTGATGGGAAAGGACAAGTAGGAACATGAGCAACCCCACCGGAAACGACACCGACATCGCGGAGCTCGGTTACGAGGCGGCGCGCGACGAGCTCGTCGACGTGGTCAAGGTGCTCGAACAGGGCGGCCTCGACCTCGACGCGTCACTCGCGCTGTGGGAGCGCGGCGAGGCGCTGGCCAAACGCTGCGAGGAGCACCTCGCGGGCGCCCGCAAGCGCGTCGAGACTGCCCTCGCCCACGCCGAGGACGAGGGCTGACACTCGTCGTCAGGCGGCGAGGATCGGGGCGTCGGCCGCCGCGGTGGTGAGCTGCTCGAACGCCTCGGGTGACGCACTGCCCGTGACGAGGAGCCGGACGTCGCCGAAATCGGACACCCAGATCGGTTCGACACCCTCCCCGCCGTACACGATCCAGCTGTGACCTGCGACGTCCTCGGTGCCCGTCGCCGTCCGCGGACCACCCGCGACGAACGGCACGAGCACCGTCTCGACGGCGTTGCTCTGCGTCAGCTGGATGTAGCGGCCGGCCTCGGTGATGAATCCGACGGTGCTCGAATCGCCGCCGCCGTCACCGCTGACGATGCTGCGGCTGCCCGAGTTGGGCGTCCAGCCCTCCGGCGTCTCCGGCTTGCGCACCGGGAACGGCAGGTCCTGCGCGTCGTACTTCAGCGCCGCGTCCACGTCGAAGCTGGGAATCGGGCCACTCGTGGGTCCGCCCGGGCTGAACGTGCACTGGCTGGCGATACCCGCGATCAGCACACAGAACAGGACAAGGGGTACGAGCGACCACACCATGTCGCGGTTGTTGTGCAGGATGCGGGGTTTATCAGATGCCACGCCCACCAGTATCCAGGGTCGGTCCCGGAACAACGATTCTCGGTCCCCTGATTCGCGCCCCAGCAGCGCACGTCACACTTCTTTCTGGGAGAATCAGCAGCGAGATCCACCCGACACTCGGCGGCCGACGGCCACCGACACAGCGTCGACGTACAACGTCGACCGTGACTGCACCAGGAGGCACTGCCCATGACGGCTAGCACCACTTCGAGTCGCCGCGAGGCCCCGGACCGAAATCTTGCTCTGGAATTGGTCCGAGTCACCGAGGCTGGTGCGATGGCTGCCGGTCGCTGGGTCGGCCGTGGCGACAAGGAGGGTGGCGACGGCGCCGCCGTCGACGCCATGCGCCAGCTCGTGAGCTCGGTCTCGATGCGCGGCGTCGTCGTCATCGGCGAGGGCGAGAAGGACGAAGCCCCGATGCTGTTCAACGGCGAGGAAGTCGGCAACGGCGACGGACCCGAGTGCGACTTCGCCGTCGACCCGGTCGACGGCACCACCCTGATGGCGAAGGGCATGCCCAACGCGATCGCCGTCCTCGCGGTCGCCGAGCGCGGCGCGATGTTCGACCCGTCCGCGGTGTTCTACATGGAGAAGATCGCCGTCGGTCCCGACGCCGCCGATGTCATCGACATCACTGCGCCCGTCGCCGAGAACATCAAGCGTGTCGCGAAGGTCCGCAAGGCGTCCACCTCCGACGTGACGGTCTGCATCCTCGACCGTCCCCGGCACGCCGGACTCATCCAGGAGGTCCGGGACACCGGCGCCCGCATTCGCCTCATCTCCGACGGTGACGTCGCGGGTGCGATCGCCGCCGCGCGTCCGGACTCGGGCACCGACATCCTGATCGGCACCGGTGGAACCCCGGAGGGCATCATCGCCGCCGCCGCCATGCGCTGTATGGGTGGTTCGCTGCAGGGCCGGCTGGCCCCGACGGACGACGCCGAGCGGCAGAAGGCCATCGACGCAGGCCACGACCTGGACCGCGTGCTGACCACCGAAGATCTCGTGTCCGGTGAGAACGTCTTCTTCTGCGCCACCGGCGTCACGGACGGCGACCTTCTCCGCGGTGTCCGCTACTACGGTGGCGGCGCTTCGACGCAGTCGATCGTGATGCGGTCGAAGTCGGGCACCGTCCGCATGATCGACGCGTACCACCGTCTGGAGAAGCTGCGCGAGTACTCGTCCGTGGACTTCACGGGCGAGGACGGCGCCATCCCGCCGACGTTCTAGGACCTTCGGCCTCGTGCGCCTTTCCGGTAGCAGCAGCAACCGGAAAGGCGCACGGGGAGCACCCCCACGACGCGCTCGAAAGTGGCATGTTTGACGCATGACCGAGAGCAACGAGCAGCAGTACCGGATCGAACACGACACCATGGGCGAGGTGCGGGTGCCCGTGGATGCGCTGTGGCGCGCGCAAACTCAGCGCGCCGTCGAGAACTTCCCGATCAGCGGTCGAGGTCTCGAGCGCACCCAGATACGCGCGATGGGTCTGCTGAAGGCAGCCTGTGCGCAGGTCAACAAGGATCTCGGGCTCCTCGACGCCGAGAAGGCGGATGCCATCATCGCCGCGGCGGGCGAGATCGCCGAGGGCAAGCACGACGACCAGTTCCCCATCGACGTCTTCCAGACCGGTTCGGGCACCAGTTCCAACATGAACGCCAACGAGGTGATCGCGTCGATCGCCGCGGCGAACGGTGTGGTCGTCCACCCCAACGACGACGTGAACATGTCGCAGTCGTCCAACGACACCTTCCCCACCGCGACGCACGTCGCGGCAACCGAGTCGGCGGTGAAGGATTTGCTGCCCGCCCTCGACCACCTGCGCCTCGCCCTGCTCGACAAGTCCACCGAGTGGAAGACCGTCGTGAAGTCGGGCCGCACCCACCTCATGGACGCCGTCCCGGTGACCCTCGGTCAGGAGTTCGGCGGGTACGCCCGTCAGATGGAAGCCGGGATGGAACGGGTGGTGGCCTGCCTTCCGCGGCTCGGTGAGCTGCCCATCGGCGGCACCGCGGTCGGGACGGGACTCAACGCCCCCGACGGATTCGGACCGAAGGTCGTCGCCGAACTGGTCAAGGCGACGGGCGTCGACGCCCTCACCCCGGCGAAGAACAGCTTCGAGGCGCAGGCCGCGCGTGACGGACTGGTGGAGGCGTCCGGCGCGCTGCGCACGATCGCGGTGTCCCTGACCAAGATCGCCAACGACATCCGCTGGATGGGGTCCGGTCCGCTCACCGGTCTCGGCGAGATCCGTCTCCCCGACCTGCAGCCCGGCAGTTCGATCATGCCCGGCAAGGTCAATCCGGTTCTCCCGGAGGCCGCCACCCAGGTTGCCGCACAGGTGGTCGGCAACGACGCCGCGGTCGCCTGGGGCGGTGCGGCGGGCGCCTTCGAACTCAACGTGTACATCCCGATGATGGCGCGGAACCTGCTCGAATCGCTGACGCTGCTGTCCAACGTGTCGCGACTGTTCGCCGACCGGTGCGTCGTGGGGCTCGTCGCGAACACCGAGCACCTCAAGACCCTCGCGGAGTCGTCGCCGTCCATCGTGACGCCGCTGAATTCCGCGATCGGGTACGAGGAGGCCGCGGCCGTCGCCAAACAGGCGCTGAAGGAGAAGAAGACCATCCGCGAGACCGTCGTCGACCGCGGTCTGATCGGCGACAAGCTGACCGAGGAAGAACTCGACAAGCGTCTCGACGTGCTGGCGATGGCAAAGGTGAAGGACTGACCCCGGCCGACGCGAGAGGGCCCGCACTCGAACCGAGTGCGGGCCCTCTCGCGTCGAAGTCCTACAGCAGCGCGGACAGCTCGTCGCGGGCCTTCTCGCCCTCGGTGCCGAGGTCGGTGCGTCCGGCGATGTTCCACGAGCGGAGCAGCGGGGCGAACACCTTCTCCCCCTGCCGGGCGGGGTCGTAGATGCCGGCCTCCGCGAGCACCGCGGTGCTGTCGGTTCCGCCGGGCAATGCCACGCTCGGCACGTCGAACGCGACGATCCGCGAGGCGATGGCGCGCATCGTCTGGTCGGGCACCAGCTCGAACGCCGCCTCGACGACGTTCCGGTAGAACAGCGACTGCAGTTCGTCGTCCGAGGCCAGCCGCTCGGCAATCACGGCTACCAGCGGGTCCTCACCGAGCGCGGCCGTGTTGTGATGACGCACGGCCGCGGCCTTCTCCTCGAATGCAGAGTTCGCGAGCATCTCGATCAGATGCATCGGCGGCATCGCGTAACCGCGGACCATCTCGTCCATCCGGGCGCGCTCGAGGGCGACGGGATCGACGGCGCGCGTCACCATCAGGTAGTTCCGGAGCACGATGGAGTGCCGGTTCTCCTCCGCGGTCCAGCGGCCGACCCAGCGCCACCACGGGCCCACCAGGGCCAGGTGCTTGGCGATCTCACGGTGGTATGCGGGCACGTTGTCGGCCACCAGCACGCCCACCGTCAGCGCGAGTGCCTCGACGTCGCTCAGGGTCGACTGATCTGCCGACCAATCCGTTCCACCCATGAACGCGAAGTTCTTGCCCTGGTCCCACGGAACCAGATCGTGCGGCTGCCAGCCGTCCGCCTCGGCGATGTGACGTGTGAGGTTTTCGTCCACCACCGGGGCCAGCTCACTGAGCAGCTGCGAGTCGTTTTTTTCAATCGGCATCCGCACACCGTAGCGTCCGCGGCCCGGAGCCGGGTCGACCACCGGTGGATTCGACGTGAACAACGCCGGCGTTGTGACGAAAACATCCAGGTCATGGTCCTGCGATCGTTAGGCTGACAGCTGACGGCTTCCCCGGGCCCGAGCGGAGGATCACCAATGCGCAGACTTCGGAACCTGACGATACTTCTCTCGGCTGTCGCTCTCGGCGGGTCACTCGTGACCGGATGCGGCTCCGACGCGGACGACGCAGGATCCGCCGACGCGTCCGGCGCCAATCCAACCTCGGAGTCCTCCGGCCCGCCCAACCCGGCCGCCGTCGCGGGCGTCGACATTCCCGACGGCCAGATCGACGATGCCGTGGGCCGCCTCGACGACCTGGCGAACGAGTTGATGGAGAGCTCCGGACTGCCGGGCATGGCGGTCGCCGTCGTCCACGGCGGGCAGACCGTCTACGCGAAGGGATTCGGGGTGCGCGAGGCGGGTACCGATCAGAAGGTGGACGCGGACACCGTGTTCCAACTGGCGTCGATGTCGAAGTCGGTGGGGTCGACGGTGGTGGCCCATCAGGTCGATGCCGGCGTCATCGGCTGGGACACTCCCGTGGTGTCCAAGCTGCCCGGTTTCGCCCTCGCCGACCCGTGGGTCACCGAGCACGTCACGGTGGGCGATCTGTACTCACACCGGTCGGGCTTGCCCGATCATGCCGGCGACCACCTCGAGGACCTGGGGTACGACCAGCAGCAGGTGCTCGACAAACTCCGGCTCGACCCGCTGAACCCGTTTCGGATCACTTACGAGTACACCAACTTCGGTCTCACTGCGGCGGCCGAGGCCGTCGCGGCGGCATCGGGGACGGATTGGGCGACGCTCTCCGAACAGGCGATCTACGGGCCGCTGGGAATGTCGTCCACGAGTTCGCGGTTCGCCGACTACGAGGCCCGCAGCGACCGCGCCGTCGCGCACCAACTCGTCGACGGCAAGTACGTCGCCGATGCGGTACGCAACCCCGACGCGCAGTCCCCCGCAGGCGGGGTGAGCTCGTCCGTCAACGACATGGGCAAATGGCTGGCAATGCTGCTGGCCGACGGAACGTTCGAGGGCAAGGAGATCGTCTCCCCCGAGGCGCTGCAACCGGCGGTCAGTCCTCAGATCGTGTCCAGCCCACCGCGTTCGATGGACAGCCGTCCGGGATCGTACGGTTACGGGTTCAACGTCTCGACCACCCCGGCCGGCCGGGTCTCCCTCAGCCACTCCGGCGGGTTCCAGCTCGGGGTGGCGACGAACTTCGTCGCGATACCGTCCGCCGACGTCTCGATTGTCGCGCTGACCAACGGGTCGCCCATCGGAATTCCCGAGACCCTCACCGCCGAGTTCGCCGACCTCGTCCAGTTCGGGGAGATCCGCGAGGACTGGAGATCGTTGTATCGGCAGGCCATCTCGCCGATGTCCGAGCCCGAGGGCAGTCTCGTCGGCCAGACGGCCCCCGCGAATCCGGCGCCACCGCAGCCGCTGCCGACCTACGCGGGCACGTACAACAACCCGTACTGGGGGCCCGCGGTCGTCACCGAGAGCAACGGCGCGCTGACGCTCGGGCTCGGGCCCGCCGGGCAGACGTACCCCCTGACCCACTGGGACGGCGACACCTTCACCTTCACGCTCAGCGGGGAGAACGCCCCGCCCGGAACCATCTCGAAGGCCACGTTCGCCGGCAACGACGTCACACTCGAGTACTACGACACCGAAGGCACGGGGACGTTCGTCCGCTGAGCCGACACAACCGACGGGGAGAAGATCATGAACACGAACTCGCATGCACCGACGGGAGCCGATCGCACGGAGACGGCGGATATCCAAGTGGTCCGGGCATTCCTGGACGCCCTCGTCGCCGGCGATCCGGACACCGCGCAGCAGTATCTCCACGACGACATCGTCTGGCACAACGTGTCGCTGCCGAAGATCCGCGGCATCGGCGCCGTCATGCGGATCTTCCGCGGAATGAGCCGTCCCGGTTTCGGATTCGACGTGCGCCTGCACCACATCGCCGGCGACGGAACGGCCGTGCTGACCGAACGCACCGACGTCCTCATCTACAAGCGGCTGCGCAGCGAATTCTGGGTGTGCGGCACGTTCGAGATGAGGGATGGCAAGATCGCCGTCTGGCGCGACTACTTCAGCAACCGGGATGTCCTCTGGGGCACCCTCAAAGGCATCGTGCGCGCGTTCTGACGTATCCGCCCGATGTCACCTCGGTTCGTTTCGGACCGTGGCGACATCGGGCGGATCACGCTGCAGGGCAGTCGCCTACGGCGTCGGCCCGAACTCCTCCAGCATCTCCGTCACGAGCGCCGCGATCGGCGAACGCTCACTGCGGGTCAACGTGATGTGCGCGAACAGCGGATGCCCCTTGAGCTTCTCGATCACCGCGGCCACACCGTCGTGACGTCCGACCCTCAGGTTGTCGCGCTGGGCGACGTCGTGGGTGAGGATCACCCGGGACCCGGTACCCAGCCGGGACAGTACCGTGAGCAGCACGTTGCGTTCGAGCGACTGCGCCTCGTCCACGATCACGAACGAATCGTGCAGCGACCGTCCGCGAATGTGCGTGAGCGGCAGCACTTCCAGCATGCCGCGGCTGATCACCTCGTCCATCACCTCGGTGCTGGCCAGTCCGTCGAGAGTGTCGAAGACCGCCTGGGCCCAGGGACCCATCTTCTCGCTCTCACTGCCCGGCAGATAGCCGAGTTCCTGGCCGCCCACCGCGTAGAGCGGCCGGAAGACAACGACTTTCCGCTGAGTGCGACGCTCGAGCACCGCCTCCAGTCCCGCCGTCAACGCCAGCGCCGACTTTCCGGTGCCCGCCTTGCCGCCCAGGGACACGATGCCCACACTGTCGTCCAGCAGGATGTCGAGGGCGATCCGCTGCTCGGCCGAACGTCCGTGCAGGCCGAACGCCTCCCGCTCCCCCCGCACCAGCTGCACCCGCTTGTCGGCGTTCACGCGGCCCAGTGCACTCGACGAACCACCCAGCAGCCGAATACCCGTGTGGCACGGAAGCTCCCGGGCCTCCTCCAGATCGACGACGCCTTCGGAGAACAGCTCGTCGATCGATGACGACGCCACATCCAACTCGGTCATCCCCGTCCAACCCGACGGAACGACGTCGTGGGCGTGGTACTCGTCGGCCGGGAGGCCCACCGCACCGGCCTTCACCCGCAGCGGGATGTCCTTGCTGACCAGGACGACGTCACCGCCCTCGGCCTCGAGGTTCAATGCGCAGGCCAGGATCCTCGAATCGTTGCTGTCCGTGCGGAATCCGACCGGCAGAACCGACGGGTCGGTGTGATTCAGCTCGACCTGCAGGGTGCCGCCGTCCGTGCCGATCGGCACGGGCTGGTCGAGTCGACCGTACTCGAGACGGAGGTCGTCGAGCATGCGCAGCGATTCTCTTGCGAACCATCCCAACTCGTGGTGATGCCGCTTCCCTTCGAGCTCGCTGATCACGACGAGGGGAAGCACCACGCGGTGCTCGGCGAACCTGGTGACGGCCCAGGGGTCGGACAGCAGTACGGAGGTGTCGAGTACGAACGTACGCACTGCAGAATCCGAAGATTTCCTGGGGGCGACGGACGACTGTCCGGCGCGGGCTGAGACGGAGCGTGAAGCAGTCACGTTGGCTCCTAGGTCTGCGCGGCACCCGCGCAAACTCGGTTCGCTGGACCGGTCCGTCCCTGGTGTGTCACCACACGAGGGCCGGGCGCCGGCCCCCTCGCACTGAGTGTGTCAGCCACGATCAGGACCTCCCGTACAAGCAACTTCCCCGCTGCCTGTTACCCCCGACGGTACTGCCAAACACGCCGATCGGCTGACCGAGCGGCGGGCGTGTCGGTGAACAACTGGTTACACGGAGAAGGCGCTTCGCGCCCGTGCGCCTTTCTGGTTGCTCCAGCTACCAAAAAGGCGCACGGGCGGCGGAGCCGCCTAGATCAGGCGCCAGTCCTCGAGACCCTCGTACAGCGGGAAGTCGGCGGCGAGCTTCGACACGCGGGCCTTCAGCGTATCGACGTCGGACGCACCGGCGAGCGCGGTGCCGATGATGTCGGCGACCTCGGTGAACTGCTCGTCGCCGAATCCGCGGGACGCGAGCGCGGCGGTGCCGATCCGGAGACCGGACGTGACCATCGGCGGGCGCGGGTCGAACGGCACGGCGTTGCGGTTGACGGTGATGCCGACCTCGTGGAGGAGGTCCTCACCCTGCTGGCCGTCGAGCTGCGAGTTGCGCAGGTCGACGAGCACGAGGTGCACGTCGGTACCGCCGGTGAGGACGCTGACGCCCTTGTCCACGACATCCGAGCCGGTCAGGCGCTCGGCGAGGATCTTCGCACCGGTGAGGGTGCGCTGCTGACGGTCCTTGAACTCGTCGGTGCCTGCGATCTTCAGGGAGACGGCCTTGGCGGCGATGGCGTGCATCAGCGGCCCACCCTGCTGACCGGGGAACACGGCGGAGTTGAGCTTCTTCGCCCACTCCTGCTTGGCCAGGATCAGACCGGAGCGGGGCCCGCCGAGCGTCTTGTGGACGGTGCTGGACACGACGTCGGCGTAGGGCACGGGCGACGGGTGCAGCCCGGCGGCGACCAGGCCCGCGAAGTGCGCCATGTCGACCCACAGGTACGCGCCGACCTCGTCGGCGATCGACCGGAACGCGGCGAAGTCCTCGTGCCGCGGGTACGCGGACCAGCCGGCGACGATGACCTTCGGCTGCGCGGCGACGGCGATCTTGCGGACCTCGTCCATGTCGATGCGGTGGTCTTCCTTGCTGACCCCGTACGACTCGACGTCGTAGAGCTTGCCGGAGAAGTTCAGCTTCATGCCGTGCGTGAGGTGGCCGCCGTGCGCCAGGTCGAGGCCGAGGAGCTTCTCGCCCGGGTTCATCAGGGCCATCAGGACCGCCGCGTTGGCCTGCGCGCCGGAGTGCGGCTGGACGTTCGCGAAGTCGGCGCCGAACAGCTCCTTCGCCCGGGTGCGGGCGAGGTCCTCGACGACGTCGACGTGCTCGCAGCCGCCGTAGTACCGGCGTCCCGGGTACCCTTCGGCGTACTTGTTGGTGAGGACGCTGCCCTGCGCCTGGAGGACGGCACGGGGAACGAAGTTCTCCGAGGCGATCATCTCCAGCGTGTCGCGCTGACGGGCCAGCTCACCTGCCATGGCCTGGGCGACTTCGGGGTCGAGTTCGGCGAGGGGGGCCGTGTTGACGTCGGTACCGGGCACAGCGGTCATCGAGGAATCTCCAAGCTGGATGCGGAAACGAATGCTCCCAGTCTACGAACTATCCGTGAGGACTTCCTAACCGCCCGCGGTGAGGTACCCCTCGCCGGCACGCAGGACGCTGGGAACGAGCGGCTCGTCGAGCAGTCGGCGGAACCGTTCCGACCGTTCCGCGCCGACCGGCACCTCGGCCAGCCAGCCCCCGAGCAGGCGGTATCCCTCCACGTACGTGCTGGTGTATGCCCGCCACAGCGGCGAGGACAGGAAGCGCAGCGACTGCCGGGCCCGCTCGGGGGTCGACAGGCTCCACCGCTGCAGGAACGCCGCGACGTCGTCGTGGCTGCGGCCTTCGTCGTGCAGCATCATCGCCGCGTCCTGCCGCACCCCGAGCAGCTGTCCGGACGCACCGGACAGGCGTTGCGCCTGCTCACCGTCGAATCGCAGACCGAGGTCGGCGTAGATTTCCTGCGCCCACAGCCCCCAGTCGGACCCGACGATCGATTCGAGCGCGAGGTCGGCGAGGCCCTCGGCCATCAGGCACTGCGGGGTGTTGACGACGAACAACGTCTGCTCGAGTTGTCCGGCGCCGACGAGCCCGGCTTCCTTCCGGCAGTGCTCGGTGTGGTGGCCGGGGTACGACTCGTGCGCGATCAGCCGCGGCAGGTTCGCCATGTGCTGTTCGAGGTCGGAGTTGATCGCGACCTTCGAGCGGTAGTCGCCGAGGTAGTAGTTGAACCCGGACCACGGCTTGTCGCCCACGACCTCGTACTCCACCACCTCCGAGTCGGGCAGCGCGTAGTGCTGCCGCACGAGGTCGCGAAGGGCGCTCGAGAAGGCGTCGACGCATTCCTGCAACCGGTCGGCGGGAATCGCGTCCTTCGCCCGGTGCACCCGGATGCGTTCGGCCAGCGGTCCCGGTCCGGGCAGCACGGCGTCCATCTTCCGGTGTGCCTCCCGGTACTGCTCCTCGTCGCCGCGTTCGATGCGGACGTCGAAGTACGCGTCGACCTCGTCGACGAAGCCGACGTCGTCACCCGCGAATTTGCGCCCCGAGCATTCGAGCGCGCGCAGGTGGACGTCGAGGAACCGGGTCCGCTCCTCGGACAGTCCCGCCGAGGGCAACTCCGCGCGGAGGTTCGCCGCCGTCCGGGCGAGGTCCCTCGGATCGGGCTTCGGCGCGTTCTCTACCTGCCTGCGCAGCGCGGGATCGCCGGTGTACGCGTCGACGAATCCTTCCTCCAGCCGGTCGAAACCCAGCCCGAGCAGCAAGTATTCGCGAACGAACGAATCGGATTCCATGCCGTCCGACCTTAGTCGCAGACGCGTCTGCCTGACCCGCCGACAGCGCAGCCTGTGGCACCAAGCACAATCCGACTATGCAACCGCTACTCGCCAGCGCGACGACGACGGCAGAGATTCTGGGCATGGACCGCTCACTCCCCCGTGTACCCGAGTGTGAGCGGAACTGATGGCGCGGACGAGCGAGTCCAGTCCGTACGTCGAATTCGACCGGAAGCAGTGGCGCACACTGCGTAAGTCGACGCCGCTCGTCCTCACCGAGGAAGAGCTGTACGGACTGCGGGGCCTCGGCGAGCAGATCGACCTCGAGGAGGTCGCGGAGGTCTACCTGCCGCTGTCGCGTCTCATCCACCTACAGGTGGCGGCCCGGCAGCGACTGTTCGCCGCGACCGCGACGTTCCTCGGCGAAAAGCATCCCGACCAGCAGGTGCCGTTCGTGATCGGCGTCGCGGGCAGCGTGGCGGTCGGCAAGTCCACCACGGCGCGTGTCCTGCAGGCGCTCCTCGCGCGCTGGGAGCACCATCCCCGTGTCGACCTGGTGACGACGGACGGCTTCCTGTACCAGACGGCCGAATTGAACCGCCGCGGGATCATGCACCGCAAGGGCTTTCCCGAGAGTTACGACCGCCGCAAGCTGCTGCGGTTCGTCACCGAGGTGAAGTCGGGGGCCGAAGAAGTGGCCGCACCGGTCTATTCGCACATCTCGTACGACATCATCCCCGGCCAGTACCACCTGATCCGGCAGCCGGACATCCTCATCATCGAGGGTCTCAACGTGCTGCAGACCGGTCCGCGGCTGATGGTGTCGGACCTGTTCGACTTCTCGATCTACGTCGACGCCCGGATCGAGGACATCGAGAACTGGTACATCCAGCGATTTCTCGCGCTGCGGAAGACGTCGTTCTCCGACCCCGACGCGCATTTCCACCACTACGCCGGACTGTCCGACCGGGACGCGACGTCTGCCGCGCAGGAGATCTGGCACAACATCAACCGGCCGAATCTGGTGGAGAACATCCTGCCGACGCGTCCGCGCGCGACGCTCGTGCTCCGCAAGGATGCCAATCATTCGATCAACCGGCTGCGCCTGCGCAAGCTGTAGGTGAGTGGCGAAGTGTGTTCCGGCACGCTTCGCCGCTCACGTCAGACGCCGAAGCGACGGTGCCGGGCGGCGTAGTCACGCAGCGCCCGGAGGAAGTCGACGCGGCGGAACTCCGGCCAGTACGCCTCCGTGAACCAGATCTCGGAGTACGCGCTCTGCCACAGCAGGAACCCCGACAGCCGCTGTTCCCCCGACGTGCGGATCACGAGGTCGGGGTCGGGCTGGCCGGAGGTGTAGAGGTGGCCGTCGATGCCGTCGATGGTGATCGATTTCACGAGTTCGTCGCCCGACAGCCCGGCGAGGAGTTTCTCGCTGAGCAGCGACTGCACGGCGTCGGCGATCTCCTGGCGCCCGCCGTAGCCGATCGCGACGTTGACGTGGGTGCCGGTGCGCCCCTCGGTTCCGGCGGCCGCGTCGCGCAGGCGGCGGGACTGTTCGGCGGGCAGGAGGTCGAGGGCGCCGACGATCTTGACGCTCCAGTTCTTGTCCGGTCCGGAGATCTCTTCGACGACGTCGGTGATGATCTCGAGCAGGGTGTCGAGTTCCTCGGGGTCGCGGCGCAGGTTCTCGGTGGACAGCAGGTAGATGGTGGCCATCTCGATGCCCGCGGCGTCGCACCAGCCGAGCATCTCGGAGATCTTCAGGGCGCCCATGCGGTGGCCGTGGCTGACGTCCTCGAAGCCGTTCTCCCGGGCCCACCGCCGGTTGCCGTCGCACATCACGGCTATGTGCCGGGGGTGCTGTAGACCGTCGAGCCGCTTCAGTAGCCGACGCTCGTAGATGCTGTACAGCAGTCCTCGCGCACTCACCTGGAGATCACCATGACACGCAAGACTACGCCGCAGCCGTAGGCGATCCGCGACGGCCGTCACACAGCGCACGACTTCCTGCTACCGACGGGTACGCTCTCACCACAAGCTAACCTACGGTTGCGTAGGTTAGCGCCACGCACAGCGAGAAGAGGTGTTCGGTGACCGCTTTCGGCCTCGACGAATTGCCCGTCAAGCCCCGACTGCGAGGGTGGATCCACCTGTGGGCGTTCGGCGTCTCCGTGATCGCCGGCCTCGTCCTCGTCACACTGTCGGGCACGCAGGTGTCCGCGGAAGCAGCGCTCGCCACCGCGGTCTACAGCCTCACGGTGTGCGGCGTGTTCGGGGTGAGCGCCACCTACCACCGCATCCACTGGAACACGGTCGCGGCCCGCACGTGGATGAAGCGCGCGGACCATTCGATGATCTTCCTGTTCATCGCAGGCAGCTACACCCCGTTCGCGGTGCTGGGTCTGCCGCCCGACACCGGCCGGACGCTGCTGATCGTCGTGTGGGCGGGGGCACTCGCCGGGGTCGCGCTGAAGATGCTGTGGCCGACGGCACCGCGTTGGGTCGGGGTGCCGCTGTACCTGCTGCTCGGCTGGGCCATCGTCCCGGTGGCACCCGAACTGACGCACGAGGTCGGCGTCCTGCCGATGCTGCTGCTGCTGATCGGCGGCATCCTGTACTCGGTCGGGGCGATCCTCTACGCCACAAAGTGGCCCAACCCGTGGCCCACCACGTTCGGGCATCACGAGTTCTTCCACGCCGCCACCGTCATCGCGGCGCTGTGCCACTACATCGCCGTGTGGCTGGTGGTGTTCCGGTAGGCCGGACTACCGGCTCAACGCGGCGGCGAGGTCCTCGGCCGTCGACACCGGGCGGTCGCACACGAACCCGCGGCACACGTACGCCGCCGACGTGCCGCCGACCAGCGGCCGGTCGGCGAGCAGCGGGGACGAATCCGGTTCGCCCCCGACCACGACGGCACCGCCGGGTGCGAGCCTGCGCGCCTCCCGCAGCAGCGCGGAATCGCCGTCGGTGGCCACCGCCACCTGGATCGGGCCGCGCACCGAGGCCTCGGCCACCGCGAGCCAGTGCCCGGCCGATCGCGGTGCGCGCTCCAGGAGCAGCGCGACGCGGTCGAGCGATGCGGCGGCCGCGGTCGCGTACCGGCCCGACGCGTCCGCGTCGGCCACCGCGGCCGCGGTGAGCAGCGCCTCGGCCAGGCACGACGCCCCGGACGGCGTCGCTCCGTCGACCGGGTCGCGGGGACGGGTCACGAGGGTTTCGGCGTCGTCCGCGGTGTCGAACCAGCTGCCCGGCCGCTCGTCGTCGGCGAAATGGATCAGAGCGCGATCGAGCAACGACTGCGCGTGCGCCAGCCATTCGGTGCCGCCGGTCGCCTGATACAAGGCGAGCAGCCCCGTCGCCAGGCAGGCGTAGTCCTCGAGCACCCCGGCCGGCTCGCCCACCGACGTTCCCAGGGACGCCCGCCGCAGCCGACCGTCCACGACGTGCAAGTCCAGCACCACACGCGCGCACTCGGCGGCGGCGTCCACCCATTCCGGTCTACCGAGTCCAGCGCCCGCCTCGGCCAGTGCGGTGATCGCGAGGCCGTTCCAGGCGGTGACCACCTTGTCGTCGCGGCCCGGCTGCGGCCGCATCGCACGACGGGCGAGCAGGGTGTCCCGGATCCGGCGCCAACGGTCCCAGTCGTCCGGGTCGCGCGGGAGCTGCAGCACCGACGCGCCCGCCTCGAACGTCCCGTCCGCGGT
Source organism: Rhodococcus koreensis (assembly GCF_900105905.1). Lineage (GTDB taxonomy): Bacteria > Actinomycetota > Actinomycetes > Mycobacteriales > Mycobacteriaceae > Rhodococcus_F > Rhodococcus_F koreensis. The sequence goes on from NZ_FNSV01000005.1 coordinate 2,246,366, forward strand.
CACCGCGAACACCCGGGCCGCCCACTCCCCGTCGTCCGGTCCGAGCACCTCGACGAGCTGCTCCGGGGTCCATACGTACGTGAGTCCCTCGACACCCTCGGTGTCGGCGTCGAGGGCGGACGCGAACGATCCGTTCCCGGTGCGCAGATCGCGCAGCAGGAACCCGACCGTCTCCTCGGTGACGCGGACGGCCAGGTCCGAACCCGTCCGCCTGCCCAGGTGCGCGTAGGCGCGCAGCAGCTGGGCGTTGTCGTAGAGCATCTTCTCGAAGTGCGGCACCACCCAGGCGGCGTCGACCGAATAGCGGGCGAAGCCGCCGCCGAGCTGGTCGTAGATACCGCCCCGCGCCATCGCCGACGCCGTCCGAGTCACGACGCCGAGCACGTCCGCGTCACCGGACCGCTCGTACGTGCGCAGCAGGCCTTCCATCAGCGCGGACGGCGGGAACTTGGGGGCTCCCCCGAACCCGCCGCGTTCGGCGTCCTCGTCCCGCAGCACGGTCCCGGCGGCCGCGTCCAGCAGGTCGGCGGTCACCCGGACGTCACCCTCGGGGATGCCGCCGGCCCCGCGCCGCAGTTCCGCGACCACCGAGGCGGCCGCGTCGTCGACGTCGCCGCGGCGGTCCCGCCACGTGTCCGCGATGGCCCCCAGCACCTGGGTGAACGACGGCATCCCGCCACGCGGCTCGGCCGGGTAGTAGGTGCCGCAGTAGAACGGGCCCCCGTCCGGGGTGAGGAAACACGTCATCGGCCATCCGCCCTGGCCGGTCATCGCGACCGTGGCGTTCATATATACGGCGTCGAGGTCGGGACGCTCCTCGCGGTCGACCTTGACGCACACGAAATGCTCGTTCATCAGCGACGCCACCGCCTCGTCCTCGAAGGACTCGTGGGCCATCACATGGCACCAGTGGCACGCCGAGTATCCGATCGACAGCAGGATCGGGACGTCCCGTTCCCGCGCCCACTCCGTCGCCTCGGGACCCCATTGCTGCCAGTGCACGGGGTTGTCGGCGTGCTGTCGCAGATAGGGGCTGGTGGACCCAGCGAGCGTGTAGTGTTCGCGTGGGTCCATGTCCAGCTCCTGTTCGACTACTTCTGCAGGTTCGGCGGGGTGTCCGTGGGCTTCGGCGGTTCGGTCTTGCCCGCGCCGCCGCCGTGGATCGCGCCGCGGTCGGTGCCCTCGTCCACTTCCTGGTCCGGTTCGGGGTGCTCCGGCTCGAACGTCTCGGGCAGGTTCTTGAGCTTCTTGTTCATCGAACGCACCAGCAGCACCACGCCCGCGAGCAGCGCAAGAATGACGACGAGGCCGATGGGCGACGCCTTGCCGAATTCGGGACCGGACGGGGTGCTCGGCGTCTGCGCCAGGATGTCCGCAGCGCCGGCCACGATGTTCACCGTCAACGCATTCACTGCTGTCCGTCCTCGTGGATGCCCGCGAACAGATCGCTCTCCGGGATGGAGGTGGTGACCCGCGTCTTGGCGAGCTCGAATTCCTCGGTCGGCCAGATCTTCTGCTGGATCTCGAGCGGAACCGCGAAGAACGAGCCGTTCGGGTCGATCTGCGTCGCGTGGGCGCGCAACGCGTCGTCACGCTGCGGGAAATAGTCGCCACACGTGATCTGGGTGGTGACGCGCGCCATCAGGTCACCCTGCTCGGTCTTCCACTTCTTGAGCCACTCGGCCATCGGGAATTCTTCGCCGCGGCGGTCGTACTCCTCCTGGAACTGCAGGAGGCGCTTCCGGATGAAGCCGTGCGAGTAGTAGACCTTCTGCACCTTCCACGGCTCCCCGGCGTCGGGGAACTGCTCCGGATCGGCGGCGGCCTCGTAGGCGGCCATCGACACCTCGTGGCAGCGAATGTGATCGGGGTGCGGGTACCCGCCGTTCTCGTCGTACGTGGTCATGACGTGCGGACGGAACTCGCGGATGACGCGCACCAGCGCCTCGGTCGATTCCTCGAGCGGAACGAGCGCGAAGCAGCCCTCCGGCAGTGGCGGCTTCGGGTCTCCCTCCGGCAGGCCGGAGTCCACGAATCCCAGCCACTGGTGCCGGACTCCCAGGATCCGCGCGGCCTCGGCCATTTCCTCGATGCGCACCTCGTGGATGCGGTCACGCACCCCGGGCACGTCCATCGCGGGGTTGAGGATGTCGCCACGTTCACCACCGGTCAACGTCACGACCTTCACTTCGTTGCCCTCTGCGGCGTAACGGGCCGTTGTCGCGGCACCCTTGCTCGACTCGTCGTCGGGATGCGCATGGACGGCCATGAGCCGGAATCCGCTCACGTATTCGTTCACCTCAACTTCGCCAGTAGCCGTTGCCGGCTTGTCCGTGTCGCGCGCTCTCGCCTCCGCCATCGCTGACGGCGCACCGACGCACGTCCTCTATAGTTCCACCCGAGAGTTCCGCTTGCAGCCGTGCCCCCGCTCGAGTGCTGTGAGTTACGTGGAACCGGAGCGGTACGAGAGTTGAGAGATGACGAGAACGCTTCCCCCGGGCCGATACACAGCCGCGGCAAAGCCTGCGCGCCCGAAGCGCTGGCTCGTGTGGGCACTCTCCGCGGCGGTAGTCGTCGTCGGCGTGGTTGTGGCACTCGTCGCATACGACAAGTTCGCCGTCTCCGAGATCGACAGTGAAGCCACGTCGTTCGATCTGGTGAGTGATTCGCAGCTCGACATCACGTTCACCGTCACACGGGAGGATCCGTCCCGGGCCGCGGTGTGCATCGTCCGCTCCCGCTCCAAGGACGGTTCCGAGACCGGCAGGCGCGAGGTGTACATCGCCGGCGGCGACAGCCAGACGGTGAAAGTCACCGCTCCCGTCTACACGTCGCGCCCCCCTGCGATGGGCGACATCTACGGCTGCAGCCTGGACGTTCCTGCCTATCTGACCGGCGGCTGACACCCGCGCAGCCGAGCGACCGTTCGGGTTATTCGGGGTTTGCGCTCCCCGATCGTGCTAGAATCGCCTGGTACACGGTTCCGTTTGGAACCGTGTATTGCTGCATTGGCGGCAAGGCGGAAGATGAACGGCCCCGGCCGTCGATTCCGCCGAGCCGTTGATCACTGCTGTTGCAGTGGTCTGTCGAGGGAGCCCGGCGGCTCCAACTACGAGGGAGTGATCGAGATGACCGAGACCCAGGTGACCTGGCTGACCCAGGAGTCACATGACAGGCTCAAGAGCGAACTCGACCAGCTCATTGCCAATCGTCCGGTCATCGCCGCCGAGATCAACGAGCGTCGCGAAGAGGGCGATCTGAAGGAGAACGGTGGCTATCACGCGGCCCGCGAAGAGCAGGGTCAGCAGGAGGCGCGCATCCGTCAGCTCCAGGAGCTGCTGAACAGCGCGAAGGTCGGCGAGGCCCCCACCCAGTCCGGTGTCGCACTGCCCGGTTCCGTGGTGAAGGTCTACTACGACGGCGACGAGAAGGACACCGAGACGTTCCTGATCGCGACCCGCGAAGAGGGTGCACGCGACAACAAGCTCGAGGTGTACTCGCCCAACTCTCCGCTGGGTGGCGCACTGCTCGAGGCGAAGGTCGGCGAGACCCGCGAATACACGCTGCCCAACGGCAGCAGCATGAAGGTGACGCTCGTCAGCGCGGAGCCTTACCACAGCTGATCTCGGATCAACCGCCGAAAACTCCGGTCCGGGCCCAGTGCCCGGGCCGGAGTTTTCTGCGTCGAGCCCTGCGGATGTGATCAGAAGACCCGGCGGGCCTTCATGTCGGCGAACACCGGTCCGATGCGCACCACGTCGCCCGTCGTCGGGGCGTGCAGCATCTGGCCGTTTCCGACGTAGATCGCCACGTGACCCGGCCCACCCGACTGCCAGTTGCCGAACAGCAGGTCTCCGGGCCTGGCCTCCGACAGCGGCACCTCCACACCGACATTCCACTGCGTTTCCGACGTGCGGGGCAGTCTGATGCCGGTGGCGGCGTACACGGCGAACGAGGTCAGCCCCGAGCAGTCGAACCCGCCGCCGGACGGTCCGTTGATGTTGCCGCCGCCCCACACGTACGGCAGGCCGATGAACCGCATGGCCGCCTCCACGACGCGGCTCGTGTCACCGGCGGCCGCACCGTAGAAGAACGGCGACAGCATCCGCGCGAACGACTCCTCGAGCGATCGGATGCGTGCGACGTACGGCTGCGTTTCGTGCTCGTAGTCGAACTTGCCGGCGGGCATGCCCCCGGCGGTCCGGACCGCACCCGCACCGGCGTTGTAGGCGGCGATCGTGAGGTCGAGGGTGTCGCCCTTGACCACGCCCTCCTTCTTCCACCCGTCGATCTGACCGAACAGGTCGCACAGCATCTGACCGGACGCCATCATCGGGTCGGCGACGCCGTTGATGTCGACCTTGCCGTCGCCGTCCGCGTCCTTGCCGTACCTGGCCCAGGCTTCGGGCATGAACTGGCCGGGGCCGCGGGCACCCGCCCGGGACACCGGTGACGTCGCGCCGTAGCGGAACCCGTTCTCGACCGAGTACAGGGCCGCCAGTGTCGGCGGCTTGATGCCCTCGCACAGCGATCCGGCCTTGCGGATCCACGGCGCGAAGACGGCGATGGCGCCGACGGGCGCGAGCGAGACACCGGGAAACCCTGCGGGCACGGACGGGATCAGCGATCCGAGTCCGCTGATGAGGGCCGGTACCCCCGGCAGAGCGGCGAGGCCCCCGATCGCGGTTCCGACGTCGGGGGCACTCATCACGGGGGGCTGGTCGAGCGGGGTGTCCGGCAGGGCCAGTGGCGGTATCGGGGCAGGCGGCGGCGCCGCCTCGACGGCGGGCGGCGGCGGAATGTAGGGGTCGGTTGCCTGCTTCACGACATCCGAGGCCTGGGCCACCATCTGCTCGGCCTGCACGCGGGCCGGTTCCGGGAGGGTCGATATTGCGTCGTTTACCTGTTTCTGAACGTCGGGTGAGGCCTGCTCGACCACCTGAATTGCTTCTGCTGCTTGATCTTTGACCGGCTGCGGTATGTCCGCTCCCTGAACGATGGCCCCCGCTGCGGTGGTGATCGCCACGATGATCGCCGCTGCATCAACTGACATACGTGCGCTCCTCCTCCTCGGTGCACCTAACCGAGTGAGTTCACGTTACGACGGGGCACAGCAGATGCGAGGCGATTCTGCGGGATTGATCCGTTTCCTACCGTGACCTGCGGGAGAGCGGCACCCGGCCAATCCCGCCGCCCCGATCACCCGCTCACCGGCACGAATCGTTCGCTGAGGATCTCGACCAGGTCGGCCGGATCCGTGGTCTCGTCGTCCAACGCCGCGAGGAGTGACGCGCGCCGATCCTGCGAGATCGGTTCGATTCCCCCGAAGATCTGCCACGTGTCCCCCGCCGGGACGACGCGGGCACAGATCAGACTCCCGAGATGCATCTGGTGGCTTGCGGTGACTTCCCTGATGTCGCGCCGGTCGCCGGTGCGCAGGTCCCGCAGTGTCAGACCCGCACCCGGCCGGACCTCCTCCACCTCGTGCAGGGACCGTTCGACTTCCTGCCACTGTCGTGCGAGTGCGAACTCGTCCGGGGGCAGCAAGTCGCCGCGACACTCGACGAAGTCGGCGAACGCACCGCCCTCGAAAAGTGCGACGTCGGTGACCAGAGGGTCCTCCAGCGCCTGGAACAGCGCCGCGTCGCCGGGCCAGTTCTCGGAACGGATTTCGGCGTACTCGACGATCTGATCGCGCCAGCCGAGTTCCTGCGCGTGCAACTTCGCCTTCTGGTACAGCCACCCGGCCCGCTCGGACAAGGCGTGGTCGCCCTTGCCGAGGTGGCACGTCTTGTACTTCCTTCCCGACCCGCACCAGCAGGGATGGTTGCGGCCCAGCCCCGGCCGCGGCGTCGGCTGAAAGTATTCGAGCACCGCGTGCAGCGGCTCCGCATCCCCGGCGGCCATCCGGTTCAGTAACGACAGCCCGCGGACGGCATCGCCGCGGTCCGAGGCGAAACGGGCAAGGTCGAAGAGAGCGAGATCGAATGCTCCATCCAGGACGAGCGCGTGTTCGTAGTGGTCTTCGGCCTGCTTCGGGAAGCCCTGCATCTCGGTGGCCCGGCCGGCGATCCACGACGCTGCGGCTTTCACTTCGCGCGGTCCCGACAGGAGCAGCCGCTGCGCTGCGATCAGGAGCACCTCGGGGTCGACGTCCACGTCGAACAACTCCTGAGCGGCGACTTCCATGACAGCCGGATCGGCGAGGGCCGCGTAGAGCTCCGGCCTTTCGAAGAACCTCGCCTGGATGTCCTGGTCCTCGTCTTCCTCGAGAGCTGTGACCAGCGATACCAGCGTGGCGACGGCCACCGCCCCGTCCATGGGCACCCCGAGCTCGTCGGCGTACACGCCGATCATCAGGTCTCGGCCGTACGACTCGAAATCGAATCCGCGACGGGCGACGAGTTGCCCGGACCTGTCGAGGTCGGCGCCCTCGACTATTTCCGCCAACGGCAGCGCCGGCACGGTGAACGCCGCCGGATCGTCGACCAGAAGGTGCCAGACCTCCTCCTCGAGATCGATCACCGAACTCTCGCTCAGCCGCCGAGTGAGCCGCAGCGCAAGCTCGGGTGCGTCCGCGACCGGCTCGCCGACGAAGTCGAGGCGCACTCCGCCGTCCGTGGCGATCACCGCCAGAAGATCCCCGGGAGAACACTGCGTGAGTGCGCCCCGGGGAAGCATGAGCACTTCCTCGTCCGACCAGTTCGCGCCGAGGCCCCCTCTCGCGGCGAGTTCGTCGGCCTCGTCCTCGAAGAACACGACCTCGAAGCCGTCGACGCCGGGGTCCCCGGATGCGAGGCGCAGAAGTGAGCCGAAATCGTCTGGCGCCACGACATCGGCCGAGATCTCCTCCGCGGTGAGGCGGTGGGTGAGGACACGTCCCGCGAGCAGAACGTCGAGCGCCACCCATCGGTCGTCCGGGAGAGTTCCGAGAAGCGGCGCGTCGAACTCCTCCACGTATTCGATCAGGTCGTCGACACCTCCCCAACCCGAATCCGCAAGCGCGACTGTCAGCTCCCGGTCGGACAGGGGGCCGCGCTCCCGCAGCACAGCCAGAGCGGCATCGAGCAGTTCGTCATGGTCCGCGATCACGGATCCGATCGTAGTGACGACTCCGTCACAGCGGTGGCTGACGGGCACGACTGCGCACACGGCGCGGAGAGTCAGATTCTTCCCAGGTTGTTCTAAGGTTCGTCGGGGAAGCTGGTCGGCATGAGTGAAGACCGACGGATTTCCCGCCTGCTTCCCGTTCGCCGCGTGTTGGCGGCAGCCGGAATCGCCGGACTGGTCGCCGGTGGCGGTATGGCGGCGGCCGCTGATCCCGCGACCCCCGATTCGACGGTGGCAGCGCCCCTCGTCTCGGCCGGATTCGGCGCACCGGACGCCGTGTCCAGCGGTTCCTGAGATCCCGCCACCGGAGAACCACCACATGACCAGCGCCCGCAGCGCAACCGAATGGTCCACCTGGGGTGTGCACGCACGGATCGTCGTCACCGACCCCGACGCCCTGAGCTCGGCGTCGAACCTGATCCGCGGTTACCTCGCGGCCGCCGATGCCGCCGTCAACCGGGACCGCGCCGACGCCGAGATCCGCGCGCTCGACGAGGGCCCGAACACGGTGACCCCGATGTTCGCGCGGTTCCTCACCGACGCCCTCGCCGCAGCGCGCACCACGGACGGAGCCCTCGACCCCACGGTGTCGGCGCCCGCACCCCACTCGTGGCGGTCGATCACCGTCGACGGCACCGAGGTCACGCTCCCCGCCGGGGTGGAACTCGACCTCACGGCCACCGCGCGGGCGAGTTCCGCCGACCACTGTGCGTCGACGACGGCGGAGTTGCTCGGGTGCGGCGTCCTGGTCGCGCTCGGCGGCGACATCGCCACGGCCGGGAACACACCGCCGGGCGGCTGGCAGGTCCAGGTCCAGGATCTGCCGGGCGATCCCACCTGCCAGGTGTCGATCCCGTCCGGTGCGGCCGTCGCGACCGCCAGCACCGTCAAGCCCCTGCACCCCGACTCCATCTCGTTGTGGCGGACCGTGTCGGTGGTCGCCGCGTCCTGTACCACCGCGCACGCGTCGAGCACGGCGGCGGTCGGGATGGGCGGCGGCGCGATCGACTGGCTCACCAACCTGGAGTTGCCGGCCCGTCTGGTCGATCAGGAGTTCCGGGTGATCACCCTGGGCGGCTGGCCGAGCTAGGTCCGGCCTACTCCTGCAGGCGGACGGCGTACCGGGCGTCGCGCAGGGCCTCGAGGAGATCCTGCCGGTGTCCGGGACCGCGGGTCTCGACGGTGAGGAACACCTCCACCTCGTCGAGTGCGAGTGCGCCGCCGGTGCGGGAGTGGACGACGTCGACGACGCTCGCACCGTTGCCGCTGACCACGCCGAGGAGGCTGACCAGACCACCCGGTCGGTCCGGAATGGTCACGTGCACACCGAGATACCGTCCCGCGGCCCGGAGACCGTGATTGACGACGTGGGTGAGCAGCAACGGGTCGATGTTGCCGCCGGACAGCACCGCGCACACCTTCCCGGTGAGTCCCAGCTCTTCCGTGGAGCAGCTGATCAACGCGGCCACCGCCGCCGCGCCCGCGGGCTCCACGATGAGCTTCGCGCGTTCGAGGCACAGGAGCAGCGCCCGGGACAGCGCGTCCTCGCTGACCGTGACGATCGCGTCGACCTGGGAGCCGACGTGGGCGAACGGCACGTCTCCGGGGCGGCCGACCGCGATGCCGTCGGCCATGGTCGACATGGTCTCCAGCGGAATCGGGCGACCCTCGGCCAGCGAACGCGGCCAGGCCGCCGCCTGCTCGGCCTGCACGCCGACGATCCGCACATCGGGCCGCGTGGCCTTCACCGCGGCGGCGATACCCGCGATCAGGCCGCCCCCGCCGGTCGGGACGACGATCGTGCCGACGTCGGGTTCCTGCTCGAGGATCTCGAGCCCGACGGTCCCCTGCCCGGCGACGATGTCGACGTGGTCGAAGGGATGGATGAGGACGGCGCCGGTCTCGTCCGCGTACGCCTTCGCGGCGACCAGCGCGTCGTCCACCGTGTCGCCGGTGAGGTGGACGGTCGCGCCGTACGCCTTGGTGGCAACGAGTTTCGGCAGGGGTGCGCCGGTGGGCATGAAGACGGTGGACGGGATGCCCAGTTCGGTGGCCGCCCAGGCCACGCCCTGCGCGTGATTGCCCGCACTGGCCGCCACGACCCCGCAGGCCCGTTCCGCGACCGAGAGATTCGCGATCCGGTTGTACGCACCACGAGGTTTGAAAGATCCTGTGCGCTGCAGATTTTCGCACTTCAGCGACACGACGTGCCCACATCGTTCCGACAGCGCCCGGGACGCGATCACCGGCGTCCGGCGCATGACGGGGTCCAGCAGCTTACGGGCTGTTCTGATCTGATCCAGCGTGACAGGCTCCACGCGGGCCAGCATAAGGCGCTCCGCGCCCCGTGCGCCTTTTTGGTAGTGGGGGCTACCAAAAAGGCGCACGGGCGGCGAAGGCGCCTACTTCAGAGCCTGCTCGATGTCGCCCACCAGATCGGCGGCGTCCTCGATGCCGACGGACAGGCGCACCAGGTCGTCCGGCACCTCGAGGAGCGAACCGGCGGTCGAGGCGTGGGTCATGGCGCCCGGGTGCTCGATCAGCGATTCGACGCCGCCGAGCGACTCGGCCAGCGTGAAGATCTCGGTGCGCGAGCAGAAGTCCAGCGCAGCCTGCTTGCCGCCGGCGAGGCGGACCGAGATCATGCCGCCGAAGCGGCGCATCTGCTTCTCCGCGACCTTGTGGCCGGGGTGCGACTCGAGCCCGGGGTAGATCACCTGCGACACCGCGGGGTGCCCGCTGAGCAGTTCGACGACCTTCTCGGCGTTGTCGCTGTGCCGCTCCATGCGCAGCGAGAGGGTCTTGATGCCGCGGAGCGTGAGGAACGCGTCGAACGGTCCGGGGACCGCGCCGGCACCGTTCTGCAGGAACGCGAACGCCGTGTCGAGTTCTTCGTCGTTGGTGACGAGTGCGCCGCCGACGACGTCGGAGTGCCCGCCGATGTACTTGGTGGTCGAGTGCAGCGCGACGTCGGCGCCGAGTTGCAGCGGCTGCTGCAGGTACGGCGAGGCGAACGTGTTGTCGACGACGATCTTCGCGCCGGCCTCGTGTGCGATGTCGGACAGTGCCTCGATGTCACCGATGTTGAGGAGCGGGTTGGTGGGGGTCTCGACCCACACGAGCTTGGTGTTGGGCCGGATGGCCGCCCGGACCGCGTCCACGTCGGACACCGCGGCGGGCGTGTACTCGATGCCCCACTGGGTGAAGACCTTGTCGATCAGGCGGAACGTTCCGCCGTAGGCGTCGTTGGGAATGACGAGGTGGTCGCCGGGGCGGAGCGCGGCGCGGAGCAGGCAGTCGGTGGCGGCCATGCCCGAGCCGAAGGCGCGACCGTACGTGCCCGACTCCAGGGCGGCGAGGTTGGCCTCGAGCGGTCGTCGGGTGGGGTTGCCGGTGCGGGCGTACTCGAATCCGTTCCGCATGCCGCCGACGCCGTCCTGTGCGAACGTCGAACTCGCGTAGATGGGGACGTTGACGGCGCCCGTCTGCGGGTCGGGGTCGAATCCTGCGTGCACGGCCTTGGTGGAGAACCCCTGCCAGCTGATGTTGTCCGCTTTGCTGCGCTGCTCACTCATGGCCCCCAGCCTAGTGGGGACCTAATTCTCCAGATACTCCGCGATGGCGAAGGCGACGTCGAGCTTGGTCGCGTCGCTGACGGACGGGTCGAGCGCGTTGACGATGATGCTGTGCTCGGGTGTGAGCAGTGCCATGGCCACGACGTCGAGGACCACCCCGCCGAACTCGGCGGACCGGGGGTCTGCGACGACGTTCGTCCCGTTCCGCATCTCGACGATGACGGCAGGATCGGTGACCTGCGGCCTGACCGATGCGGTGATGGTACTCATCACGTTGGTCGGTCCCTTGGACCACGAGCAGGTCGGATCGGTCGACCCGGGGAGGACGGCCTCGGTGAGATGCGGCCGGTCCGAGACGAGCCGGCCGAGCGCCTTCGTCAGCGCGACGCAGTCGGCGGACGCTCCCGACGGCGACGTGCCCGAAGACACCGATCCGACGTCGGACGATCCCGGCTGTGCGACGGCGGCACCCTCGATGCTGTTCCCGCATCCGGCGGCGGCGAACCCGAGCAGGGCGACCGGAACCACCAGGACACGACGCAGACGAGCACTCACTGTGAACTCCCCCTCACGAACAGCGGACCGGCACCCCACTGTGCACCGTACGTTCCGTGCGCAGCGGGGACCGGCCTTCTCTCGTCTTGCCCTCGACGTGTCGTCTAGGAGCCGGCGCTGAGGAAACCGAGAAGGTCGTGACGGGTGATGACGCCCGCGGGCTTTCCGTCGTCGACGACCATCAGCGCGTCGGTGTCGCCGAGCGCCTTGGTGGCGGCCGACACCGGTTCGCCCGAACCGATGAGCGGGAACGGCTTACTCATGTGCTTCTCGACCGGGTCGGCCAGGTGTGCGCGTCCCTCGAACACGGCGCTGAGCAGGTCGCGCTCGGTGACGCTGCCCGCCACCTCACCGGCCATGACGGGCGGCTCGGCGCCGACGACCGGCATCTGGGAAACCCCGTACTCGCGGAGGATCTCGATGGCGTCGCGCAGCGTCTCGGACGGGTGGGTGTGGACGAGGTCCGGGAGTTCGCCGGACTTGCCGCGCAGCACGTCGCCGACGGTCTTCTCGTCGGGCTTGCCGTCGAGCGGGGTGCGGAGGAATCCGTAGGACGCCATCCACTTGTCGTTGAAGATCTTCGACAGGTATCCGCGGCCGCCGTCGGGCAGCAGGACGACGATGACGGCGTCGGGGCCCTCACGCTTGGCGACCTCGAGCGCGGCGACGACGGCCATGCCGCAGGAACCACCGACCAGCAGGCCCTCCTCGCGGGCGAGACGACGGGTCATCTCGAAGGAGTCGGCGTCGGACACAGCGATGATCTCGTCGGGGATGGACGGGTCGTAGGCGCTGGGCCAGAAGTCCTCGCCCACTCCCTCGACCAGGTACGGACGGCCGGTGCCACCCGAGTACACGGAACCCTCGGGGTCGGCGCCGATGACCTTGACCTTGCCGCCGGACACCTCCTTGAGGTAGCGACCGGTGCCGGTGATGGTGCCGCCGGTGCCGACGCCCGCGACGAAGTGGGTGATCTTGCCGTCGGTGTCGGCCCAGATCTCGGGGCCGGTGGTCTCGTAGTGGCTCTGCGGGCCGCCCGGGTTGGAGTACTGGTTCGGCTTCCAGCCGCCGGGGAGTTCGCGGGCGAGCCGGTCGGAGACGGTGTAGTAGCTGTCCGGGTGCTCGGGCGCGACCGCGGTGGGGCACACCACGACCTCGGCGCCGTACGCCTTGAGGACGTTCCGCTTGTCTTCGCTGACCTTGTCGGGGCACACGAACACGCACTTGTATCCGCGCTTCTGGGCGACCAGCGCGAGGCCGATGCCGGTGTTGCCGGACGTGGGCTCGACGATGGTCCCACCCGGCTTCAGCTCGCCCGACGCCTCCGCGGCGTCGATCATCTTGACCGCGATGCGGTCCTTCGAGCTTCCCCCCGGGTTGAGGTATTCGATCTTGGCTGCAACGGTCCCGTGGTTCTCACCGATGACGGAAGAGAGCTTGACGAGAGGGGTGTTGCCGATCAGGTCGACGACGTGTTCCGCGATGCGCATGGCTCCATGCTCCCAGATGCCCTGATCCGATGCTCACAGACGTCCGGCACGGGGGCCCCGATCCGACTAGATTGGTGCCGACGCAGTCCGCTGGAACCCGTGAGATGAGCACCAGGTAGCGGAAAGGTGAGACCAGTGCCCAAGAGGACCTGGCAGTCCGGAGTGAAGGCCGGCGCAGCGGCTGTCGTGGCAGGTTCGAGCGCAGGCACGCTGTCGTGGGCGGCGTACTCGTATCTGATGTCGCAGGCGACGGCGGCCCGCGGGGTGATCGGCCACAACGTCGCCAAGCCGCCGGAGGCCGACGGCGTCTACTCACCCGGCGCGGCGGTGCCCGAACGCTGGCTGCGGACCACCCCCTACGAGGTCCACCTGATGATCTTCGGCGACTCCACCGCCGCCGGGGTGGGCTGCTTGTCGGCGGAGGAGGTGCCCGGCGTGCAGATCGCGCGGCGCCTCGCCGACGAGACAGGGAAGCGGATCCGGCTGAGCACCAAGGCCATCGGCGGTGCCACGTCCCGCGGGCTCAGCGGTCAGGTGGACGCGATGTTCGTCGCCGGGCCACCGCCGGACGCCGCGGTGATCCTGGTCGGCGCCAACGACGTGACGAGCAAGAACTCCATCCGGGCGTCGGCGCGCAGGCTCGGGGAGGCCGTCGAACGGCTCCGCGCCCACGACTGCGCCGTCGTCGTCGGAACCTGCCCCGACCTGGGGGTGGTGACGGCGATTCCGCAGCCCCTGCGGACCGTCGTCCGGACCTGGGGACTACGACTGGCCCGGGCGCAGGCGGCCGCGACCAGCGCGGCGGGCGGCCACCCGGTGGCACTCGCCGACCTGCTGGCCCCCGAGTTCCTGGCCGCACCCGACCGGATGTTCTCCTCCGACCACTTCCACCCGTCGGCGGCCGGCTACGAATTGGCGGCCATCCAGATCGTGCCCGTACTCGCGACCGCGCTGGGCATGTGGCACGGCGGCCCGCTACCCGACCTGCCGGAGGTGTCGGAGGCCGCGGAATCACGCAAGCTGTCGACCCGGATGACCGCCTCGCTCAACCGTTTTCTGTGGCGACGCAACGTCCGGCGACGCGCACCCGCCCGCCTCGACGAACTCCTCGCGATCGAGGAGGCGTCCGCACCCGGGACGCGACGGGTCGCTGAGTGAGATGGCGGCGACCCCGGCGGGCTCCGGCAACGTAAGTTGTCGGGAAGGCCACAAAACGGGTGGTCCGAAACACAGTGCAGACCCCCGCAGTTGACAAAGGAGTTTTCATGCCCGAGGCAGTCATCGTCTCCGCAGTACGCTCACCGATCGGCCGAGCCATGAAGGGCTCGCTCAAGACCATCCGCCCGGATGATCTGACGACGCAGATGGTGGCCGCGGCGCTGGCGAAGATCCCCGAACTCGACCCCACCGAGATCGACGACCTGCTCCTCGGCTGCGGCCAGCCCGCCGGACAGTCGGGCTTCAACATCGCCCGCGTCGTCGCGGTGGAACTGGGTTACGACTTCCTGCCCGGCGTCACCGTCAACCGCTACTGTTCGTCCTCGCTGCAGACCACCCGGATGGCGCTGCACGCGATCAAGGCCGGCGAAGGCGACGTCTTCATCTCCGCCGGTGTCGAGTCCGTGTCCAGCTTCGTCACCGGCAACGCCGACGGCCTGCCGAACACCAAGAACGCGAGGTTCGCCGACGCCGAGGCGCGCACCGCGAAGCTCGCCGAGGGCGGTGTCGCCTGGACCGACCCCCGCGAGAACGACCAGATCCCCGACGTCTACATCGCCATGGGCCAGACCGCCGAGAACGTCGCTTCGGCCACCGGCATCACCCGCGAGGAGCAGGACCGCTGGGGCGTCCGCTCGCAGAACCGCGCGGAAGAAGCGATCAAGAACGGCTTCTTCGAGCGGGAGATCACCCCGGTCACCCTCCCCGACGGCACCGTCGTCAGCACCGACGACGGCCCCCGCGCCGGCACCACGTACGAGGGCATCAGCCAGCTGAAGCCGGTGTTCCGGCCCGACGGCACCGTCACCGCCGGTAACGCGTGCCCCCTCAACGACGGTGCCGCAGCGCTCGTGATCATGTCCGACACGAAGGCGAAGGCCCTCGGCCTGACCCCGCTGGCCCGCATCGTGTCCACCGGAGTGTCCGGCCTGTCGCCCGAGATCATGGGTCTCGGCCCGATCGAGGCCGTCAAGAAGGCACTCGCCATCGCGGGCAAGTCCATCTCCGACATCGACCTGTTCGAGATCAACGAGGCGTTCGCGGTGCAGGTTCTCGGTTCCGCCCGCGAACTGAACATCGACGAGGACAAGCTGAACATCTCCGGCGGCGCCATCGCCCTCGGCCACCCGTTCGGCATGACCGGCGCCCGCATCACCAACACCCTGCTCAACAACCTCCGCGAGCAGGACAAGACGTTCGGCGTCGAGACCATGTGCGTCGGCGGCGGGCAGGGCATGGCGATGGTCCTCGAGCGCCTGAGCTAGGCGGCTCCGCCGCCCGTGAGTGGTTGACGAGTGCAGAGACTCGCTAACCACTCACGGGCGCGAAGCGCGAAAGGCCCCGAGAGCTTCTGCTCTCGGGGCCTTTTTCGCGCTTTCGCGCCTAGTCGCTGTTGAAGTAGCTCAGCAGTCGCAGGATCTCGACGTACAGCCACACCAGGGTGACGGTGAGTCCGAAGGCGACGCCCCACGCTGCCTTCTCCGGCGCCTGGGCGCGGATCAGCTGGTCGGCGGCGTCGAAGTCCAGCAGGAAGCTGAACGCGGCGATGCCGATGCAGACGAGGCTGAAGATGATCGCCACGGGACCGCCGTCGCGGAGGCCGAGGCCGCCTTCGGTGAAGAAGCTGGCGATCAGGTTGCCGAGGGCGAGGACGACGACACCGATGAGGGCGCCGATGATCATCCGCGTCAGGCGGGGTGTGACCCGGATGGCGCCGGTCTTGTAGACGACGAGCATGCCGAAGAACACGCCGAACGTGCCGAGCACGGCCTGCCCGATAAGCGCCGCACCGCCGACTCCACCGAACGTGACGTCGGTGAACATGAACGACAGCGCGCCGAGGAACAGGCCCTCCGCGACCGCGTAGGCGAGGACGATGCCCGGGTTGTCCATCTTGCGGCCGAACGTGGCCACGAGGACCAGTACGAGACCGACGAGGCCGCCGCCGATGACGAGCGGGGTCGCCAGGTTCGCGTCGTTGCTCACCAGGAAGTAGGAGATGATCGCCGATACCGTGAGCACGCCCAGCGTGACGCCCGTCTTGGTGACGACGTCGTCGATGGTCATCGAACGGTGGTCGGGACCCGTCCGGTAGGGCTCGGCCTGCGTGTACTGCGGCTGACCGAACTGCTGCGTGACCTGCGCGGCGCCGGCCGTCGTAGATCCGAACGAGGCGTATCCGCCGCTGCCCTCTTGTTTGGGCAGGTTGCGGAACACCGGGTTACTGGTGGTGCGCACCGTGCACATCCCTTCTCGTGGCTCGCCGGGTGGATCCGGGTGTCTTGTACGTTGAACGTCCCGCACCCACCGCAAGTTCCCGTTCGTCGCTTTCGGGTCGGACAATTCGGACTCTACCGGTGCCGCGGGGACACTCGCCAGACGAGGCCGGTCGGCGTGGCGGTCAGGCCACCGACCGGGTGACCGTGAACTTGGGATTCCGCCCGACCACGTCGGTTCTGCCGACGAGCCGCTGCAACCGGCCCCGGTATCCGAGGTGGGAGTTGTACACGGTCCACAACTCGCCGCCGGGCCGGAGCACGCGGCCGGCCTCGGCGAACATCTTCGAGGCCCCACCGGTGTGGACGGCCGCGCCCACGTGGAACGGCGGGTTGCACAGGACGACGTCCTGACTGTCGGTCGCGAGGCTGGACATGGCGTCGTCGCGCAGGGTGGACACCCGCCCGTCGAGCCCGTTGGCGCGGGCGGTCGCGGCAGCAGACGCCACCGCCGCCGACGACTGGTCCGTCGCGATCACCGACACCTCCGGGAGGAGGCGGGCCAGGCTGACGGCGAGGATGCCGGTTCCGCAGCCGAGGTCCACGGCCGCACGGGCCCGGGGGTTCACCCGGGGCAGGAAGTCGAGGAGGTACCGGGTCCCGATGTCCAGTTTGGGGCCGGCGAACGCCGCCCCGTAGGAGACGACGTCCAGCCCGATCTCGGCGAGGTGATCGGTGACGGGGTACGTCTGCTGCGCCGAGTCCCGCGGTCCGCGCGCGATCAGCACCCGCGACTTCTGTCTGCCGAGGGTGGCGCGGACGTCGGAGAACGACCGCCCGAGCACGTCGTTCATGGCGGTGGAGATGTGCTTGTTGCGTCCGCCCGCGTAGACGACGACGGACGGGTCGGCGTGGCGGGCGATCGTCTCGGCGACCTCGGTGAGCTCGCCGAGGCTCCGCGGCAGCTGCATCAGCACGACCGTCGCCCCCGCGAGCAGTTCCTCGCCGAGCGCGCAGGCCCGGTACCGGTCGGCGAGCCCGACGGTCGCGGCGTTGGCGGCCAGCGCCAGTTCGCCGGTCAGCGGGTCCTGGTGCACGCGGATTCCGGTGGCACCGTGCGTCACCGCGGCGCCGAGGGTGAGGGCACCGTAGTGGTCGCCGATCACGGTGAGCGTCCCGGGAGACGCGGCGGACAGGGCGGCCGCGCCCTCGTCGAGGATCAGCCGGTCGGCGGCGTCGACGGCCGTCAGGTTGGGGGCCTCGACGTCGGGGCGTCGACGCAGCCGGGAGAACAGGTCGTCCCGGTCGAACACTTCGGAGTCGAGCACGTTACCGGGACACCCACTGCGCGACGTGGGCGACGGGTTCCCGGTGGGTGCGGAATCCGTTGACGGGGTTCTCGGTGTCGGGGTACCCGAACGAGATCGCGCAGACCACCCTGCGGTCCTCCTCGAGCGCGAAGAAGTCGTGGATGAACCGCGAGCTTCCCGCGACGGCGGCCTGCGGGATGGTCGCCACTCCGAGGCTCTGCGCGGCGAGCAGGAACGTCTCGACGTACAGGCCGCAGTCCACGGCGCCGTAGGTGCCGAGTGCTTCGTGAGTGGTCACGATCGCGACGTGCGGCGCCCCGAACAGGTCGAAATTCTTCATCGTCTGCTCGGCGGACGCGGCCCGGTCGCCGGGGGCGATCCCGACGCTGGCGTACAGCTGCATGGCGCACTCGCGGCGGCGCAGTTTGTGTTCGCCCACGTATGCGCGAGGCCAGTCGAAGTCGGACTCCTGCGGGTGGGTGCGGACGTACTCCGCCAGCCCGGCGCGGAACCGCTCGGTGCCCTCCCCCTCGGTGATCGCGACCTGCCACGGCTGCGTGTTGCACCACGACGGCGTCTGCTGCGCGAGCTCGAGGATCCTCTCGATCACGTCGCGCGGCACCTGCTCCGGCAGGTATGCCCTGCAACTGATTCGCGCGTCGAGGAGCTGGGCCAGGGTGCGCTCGGCCGGGGTCGTGCGCGCTGTCGCAATGCCGGTATCCGTCACCGTCGAATTCTCCTCGGGTCTACTCGTTCTCGAACACCGCTCTCCGTGTCGCACGACCGCGATATGCTGGCGTCAGTGCACCGAGAAGGTGATTTCATTGAGTGTGCCACGACACCCGGAAAGCAGTTCCGGGCCGACCGACTCGGATCCGCAGGCTACCAAGCGGATCGTCGTGACCGACATCGTCGCGGAGCTGTCTTCGGAAGGATTCGACGACGCCCGCGAGATCGGCCGGGGAGGGTTCGGGGTCGTGTACCGCTGCCTGCAGACGGCCCTCGACCGCACGGTCGCGATCAAGGTGCTGTCCTCCGATCTGGACGGCGAGGACCGGGAACGCTTCCTGCGCGAGCAGCGTGCGATGGGAAAATTGTCGGGGCATCCGCATGTGGTCGACATCCTGCAGTCCGGGGTGACACGCAGCGGCAGGCCGTACATCGTGATGCCGTACCACCAGCGCAACTCGCTGGACGCCTGGATTCGCCGCGAAGGGCCGCTGCCGTGGAGTGAAACGCTGCGCATCGGCGTGAAACTGGCGGGCGCTCTGGAAACGGCGCACCGCCTCGGCACCCTGCACCGCGACGTGAAGCCCGCGAACATCCTGCTCACCGGATACGGGGAACCACAGCTCACCGACTTCGGCATCGCGCGCGTCTCGGGGGGTTTCGAGACGACGTCGAGCATGATCACCGGTTCGCCGGCGTTCACGGCCCCGGAGGTCCTGCGCGGTGACGCGCCGTCCGCGTCCTCCGACGTGTACAGCCTGGGCGCCGCACTGTTCTGTCTTCTGACCGGACATGCCGCGTTCGAGCGGCGGAGCGGCGAGCGGCTCGTCGCGCAGTTCCTCCGCATCGCCACGCAACCCGTTCCGGATCTGCGGGGCGAGGACATTCCCGACGACGTGTGCACTGCCATCGAGCGGGCCATGTCCGAGGAACCGACCGACCGACCGGAATCTGCAGCGGAATTCGGGCAGGAACTCCGCGACATCGAACGCAGGCACGGACTCGACGTCGACGAGATGGCGCTCCCCGCCGCGGCGGACGAGTTCCCGCGCACCGAGCACAGTTCGACGCCGACCACGCAGTCCGGGCGCAGTCGCAGCTACCGGCGGCGGTCCGGTGCCACCCCGCCGAGCGCCGCCGCCCGGTTCCGGCCGCCGACCCCGATGCGTTCCCTGGTGGAGCGCACCCGCCTCCTGGATCTGCTCCGGCTGGGCCAGCGGCGGCGGTTGACGCTCATCCACGCCCCCGCCGGTTTCGGGAAGAGCACCGTTGCAGCCCAGTGGCGCGACGTCCTCATCGAGGACGGCGCCGCCGTCGCCTGGTTGACGGTGGACAACGACGACAACAACGTCGTGTGGTTCCTGTCCCATCTCGTCGAGGCGATCCGCCGGGCCGAGCCGACGCTGGCCGACGAACTGGGCCAGGCGCTCGACGAGAACGGCGCCGAGGCGGAACGGTTCGTGCTCACGTCGCTGGTGAATCAGGTCCACGACAGCAGGCGGCACGTGGTGGTGATGATCGACGACTGGCACCGTGTCACGTCATCGGACACGATCGCGGCGATGGACTTCATCCTGGAGAACGGCTGCCACCACCTGCAGATGGTGGTGAGCAGCCGAAGCCAGGCGGGACTTCCGCTCGCCAAGATGCGGGTGCGTGACGAGCTCGTCGAAATCGACTCCGTGGCTTTGCGTTTCGACATCACAGAGTCGCAGCGGTTCCTGGTCGACCTCGGCGGACTGCACCTCGACGACTCCGACGTGGAAGCGCTGGAGGAGACCACGGACGGGTGGGTGGCGGCGCTGCAACTGGCGTCGCTCTCGCTGCGCGATCGCGCCGATCCCGGCGACCTCATCCGGCACATGTCGGGCCGCCACCACGCGATCGGCGAGTACCTGGCGGAGAACGTGCTCAGCACGCTCGAGCCTGCGCTGCTCGACTTCATGCTGGCCACGTCGATCACCGAGCGGGTGTGCGGCGAACTCGCGGGCGTGCTGGCGAACGTGACCCGCGGTCAGGCCCTGCTCGAGCAGGTCGAATCGCGCGACCTGTTCCTGCGCAGCCTCGACGAGGACCGGGAGTGGTTCGAGTACCACCACCTGTTCGCCGAATACCTGCGCCGACGGCTCGAGCGCGATCATCCGTCGCGCGTCGCGGATCTGCACCGTGCGGCCGCGCACTGGTTCGCCGATCACCACTACGTCAGCGACGCAGTGGATCACGCACTGGCGGCGGGCGATCGCGACGTGGCCGTCGCGGTGGTCGAGGAACAGGGCATGTACCTGGTGGAGCATTCGCGGATGGTCGCGCTGCTCGGCCTGGTCGACAAGCTGCCGCAGACGCTGGTCGAGTCCAGTCCGCGCATCCAGATCGCGGTGGCGTGGGCGAACATCCTGCTGCAGCGGGTGTCGCCGGCGCTGAAGGCGCTGTCGCTGGTCGCGTCGAGTCTCGAGTCGTCGGCGCTGAGCGAATCCGAGCAGGCGGACATCCGGGTGGAGGCCGACATCGTCCGCGCCGTGATCGCGGTGTCGTCCGATCGCATCGCCGGAGTGCCCGACCTCATCGCGGAATGTCTGGCCCGGCCGGAAACCCTACGCGCGTGGGTGGTCTCGGCTGGGTCCAATCTCGCCTCCGCGGTCGCGATCGCCCAGTTCGATTTCGTGGAGGCCCGCCGCCTGCAGGAGTGGGCCACCGGCTACCACCAGCGGACCATCGGACCGTTCAGCAAGATGTACGGCTACTGCTTCGCCGGTATCGCCGCGATGGAACAACTCGACATCACCGCAGCCGAGGACAACTTCCGGCTGGCCGTGCAGACCGCGACGAAATCGATCGGCTCGCACTCGCACGCCGCACGTCTCGCGGGGGCGCTCCTGGGCGAGCTGATGTACGAGCTGGGTCGTCTCGACGAGGCCGAGCGACTTCTCGACGAGAGCTACGAACTCGGACCGGAGGCGGGCATAGTCGATTTCATGATCGCCCGGTTCGTGACGGGCGCCCGGCTGAAGGCGGCACGCGGCGACGTCGTGTCCGCGGCCCGGCACCTCGACGAGGGGGCGTCCGCGGCGGCCTCGCTGGGACTGCCCCGGCTGCGGGCCCGGGTCGAGAACGAACGGGTCCGGCTCGGCCTGCCCGCCTCGCCGCAGCCGCCGCCCACTGCCGGGAAACCCAGCCGGGAACCCGATTTCGGTTTCGCCGAGATCATCGCGCAGCTCGACGACGCCACCGAGATCCGGAAGCAGTCGGCGGTCGAGCCCGACGTCGCGTGCCGCCGGGCGCAGGAGTGGGTGCGCCGGGTCGAGCAGGAGCGCAGGCCGAGGGCGGCGATGCAGGCCAATCGACTGCTCGTCGCGTGCCTGGTCGCCGCGGGACGGGTCGACGAGGCGAAGCCGGTGCTTGCGTCCATCGCCGCGACGTGTGTGCGAATCGGCTTCGTGCGCTACCTGATCGACGGCGGTCCGCGCATGGTGCCCGCCCTGACGGCGCTCCTCGAGGACCGGCGAGCGGGCCGGTGGCCGTCCGACCGGCCGGATGTTCCGGCGGAGTTCCTGGCCGCGACACTGGAGACGGCGACGCCGATCGAGAGCTAGCCGCGACCTCTCGCCACTTCCGCCACGAAGAGGAACCGCCGCGGCATATCGTGGACTGATGACCGATCCATCGCCGCAGGACGGGCCACGGTTCAGTGGTCTGCGTGCCTTGTTCGTCAACTGCACCCTCAAGCGGTCGCCCGATGTGAGCAACACCCAGGGGTTGATCGACCGCAGTGTCGGCCTGATGGAGAAGGAAGGAGTGTCGGTCGACCAGTTCCGGGCGGTGGACCACGACATCGCGACCGGCGTCTACCCGGACATGACCGAGCACGGGTGGCCGAGCGACGAGTGGCCACAACTGTTCCGGCGTGTGCTGGACGCCGACATCCTGGTGCTGGCGGGCCCGATCTGGCTCGGCGACAACGGTTCCGTCACGAAGCAGGTGATCGAGCGGCTGTACGGATGCTCGTCGCTGCTCAACGACCACGGCCAGTACGCGTACTACGGGCGGGCCGGTGGGTGTCTGATCACGGGCAACGAGGACGGGGTCAAGCATTGCGCGATGAACATCCTCTACAGCCTCCAGCATCTCGGATACGTGATCCCGCCGCAGGCCGACGCCGGATGGATCGGTGAAGCCGGGCCCGGACCGTCGTATCTCGACGAGGGGTCGGGCGGCCCGGAGAACGATTTCACCAACCGCAACACCACGTTCATGACGTACAACCTGATGCACGTCGCCGCGATGCTGAAGAAGGCAGGCGGGTTCCCCGTGTACGGCAATCAACGGTCGGAGTGGGACGCCGGTTGCCGCCCCGACTTCGCCAACCCGGACTACCGCTGAGCCGTCCCACCCGAGAGGGAAGTCATGTGCCGATTGTTCGGGCTGTCCGCCGCCCCGCACCGTGTCCGCGCGTCGTTCTGGCTGCTGGACGCCCCGGACAGCCTGGCGCAGCAGAGTCACCGCGAGCCGGACGGCACCGGCCTCGGCACGTTCGCGGAGGACGGAACTCCGGTGGTGGAGAAGCAACCACTCGCCGCCTACGAGGACGCGGAGTTCGCGCAGGAGGCGAAGCACCGGTACTCGGCCACGTTCGTCGCGCACATCCGTTTCGCGACCACGGGCGAACTGCTTCCGCAGAACACTCATCCGTTCGCCCAGGACGGTCGCGTGTTCGCTCACAACGGCGTGGTCGAGGACCTGCCGAAGCTCGAGGCGGAACTGGGCTCCGATCTCGCACTCGTTCACGGCGACACCGATTCGGAACGCGTCTTCGCCCTCGTGACCAGTCACATCGGCAGGAACGGCGGCGACGTCACGGCAGGGATCACGTCGGCCGCGCGGTGGCTGGCCGACAACGTGCCGATCTACGCGCTCAACATCCTGCTGACCACCCCCGGCGAGTTGTGGGCGCTGCGCTATCCGGACACCCACGACCTGCTCTTCCTCGAACGGCGGGCAGGCGGTCCGAGCGGCGGACGCCACCTCCAGCACGCGAGTACCCCCGGCCGGATCCGGGCCAGGTCCGAACATCTCGCCGAGCGTCCCGCGGTGGTCGTCGCCAGCGAGCAGATGGACGAGGATCCCGGCTGGACGCCGCTGCAGCCGGGCGAACTGCTGCACGTCGGCGCCGACCTCGGCGTCACCCGCGAGGTGATCGTCGATCGCCCGCCGCGGTACCCGATCCGCCTCGCCGACCTGAACGCCCGCGCGGCGGCGGCGCAGACCGAGAAATAGCTACCCGGTCAGAACTCGACCCGCACGTGCTCGCTGACGGGACGGGCCTGGCACGCGAGGATGTAGCCGCTCGCGATGTCCTCGGGGTCGAGGATCGATGCGTTGTCCATGTCCACCTCACCCTCGACGACCGTGCATGCGCAGGAACCGCATTCGCCTTCGCGGCAGGAGTAGGGGACGTCGAGTCCCGTGGAGAGCATGACGTCGACGAGCGTCGCCCGGCGCGGCCAGCTGAGGTTGTGCGCCTCGCCGTCGAGTTGCACCTCGACCGTCGACGCCGCTCCCGCTTCCGTGTCCGGCAGGTCCTCGACCACGACGTCCGCGAACGGATCACCGGACAGTGAGGTGAACACTTCGGCGTGCACCCGGTCGCGCGGGACGCCGGCGAGTGCGAGCGACTCGTGGATCGCGTCCATGAAGGGGCGGGGTCCGCACAGGTAGGCGCGGTGGTCCCGGAACCGGTCCGACAGGTTGGCAAGCTGGCGTGGTGTCGGCAGGCCCTGCACGCTCTCGAGCCAGTGCACGACGGTCAGCCGGTGTTCGTGGCGGGCGGCGAGGTCCCGCAACTCGTCGGCGAAGATCACCGACTTCTCGTCCCGGTTCGCATACACGAGAACGACTTTCCCGTTCCCTTCGCTCAGCGCCGATTTGAGGATCGACATCACCGGGGTGATTCCGCTGCCCGCGGCGAACAAGATCAGGTCTTCGTCCAGGCTCGCCGGGGTGAACACTCCGGCGGGTGGCAGCACCTCGATGCGGTCACCGACGCCGACGTTGTCGCACAACCAGTGCGAACCGTAGCCGCCCGCGGTGCGCTTGATCGTCACCTTCGGCAGGTCGTCGGTGAACGGCGAACTGGCCAGCGAGTAGCACCGCGCGACGGATCCCGTCCGGTCGCTCGGGATGCGCAGAGTCAGGAACTGCCCGGGCTTGTAGGCGAATTCGTGCCTGCGCTCGTCGGGGACGTCGAACACCAGCGACCGGGCGTCGGACGTCTCCTCCACGACGGCGGCCACGGTGACCACTACTGATCGCGAACTGCGTGGTGTTTCAACGGTCGTCATCGCGACGGTGCCCTCTCGCTACGGTAATTCGATCCTGCCGAAACTAGTGCAGTTCGACAGTGGTGGCCTCAGCCTTTCCCGCTGGGCGGGACCCCGGATTTTCGCCGTCAGCCCCAACGGGACTGCCCGCCGTCAGCCCCAACGGGACTGCCCGCCGTCAGCCCCAACGGGACTGCCCGCCGTCAGCCCCAACGGGACTGCCCGCCGTCCAGGGGGATGGTCGCCCCGGTGAGGTAGCCGGCGTCCTCGCTCACGAGGAAGACGACGGCGCGCCCGATGTCGGTCTCGGCGTCACCGACCCGTCCGAGGGGGATGCCCGCCACGAACTCCGCCGCCTCGTCCGGGTTCCGGTCCATCCACCGCGCGAGCGCCGGACTCTTCGCGTGCGGGGCGACGGACAGCACCCGGATGCCGTCCCGGCCCCACTCGCACGCCGCCGACCTGGTCAGCGAACGCATGCCCTCCTTGATCGAACCGTAGGCGCCGTAGTTGCTCGCGTCCCAGCGGACGGCCGCCGACGTGACGAGGTTGACGATCACGCCGCCGCCGCGCGAGACCATGTGCGGGTGGCACGACTGCATCATCCGCAGCGTCGCGAGCGGTCCCGTCGCGAACGACCGCTCGTACTCCTCGTCGATCACCGACAGGATCGGTCCCGGTGAGCAGTCGTTGGCGTTGTTGACCAGGATGTCGACGCCGCCGAACACATCCACGGTCCGCTCGACGGCGGACGCGATGTCCTTGCGCCTGCTGACGTCGCACACCACGGGTGCGCTACGGGCGCCGATCGTGGACAGTCGCTCGCACGTGTCGTGCAGTTTCGATTCCGTGCGTCCGGCGACCGCGATCGCCGCCCCTTCCCGTGCGAGGGCGAGGGCGATTCCCTGCCCGATCCCCTGGCCGGCACCCGTGATCAGTGCGACCTTGCCGTCGAGTGTGTTCATGTCCGCTCCCGTTCCCCTACTATCGAGACCAAGCAATTGCTTGGTCGTACATATTCACTGATCACCGCCGAGCGCCGGGTCTCCCCCGCGCTCCCCACTCCGAAGGTCTCCCCGTGACACATCCCCGTCCTCTCGATTTCAGTGGCCGCTCCGTCGTCGTGACCGGCGGTACCAAGGGCATCGGTTTCGTCGTCGCCGAGGCGTTTCTCGCCGCGGGTGCGAACGTGCTCGTGTGCGGCCGGTCCGCGCCGGACACCCTGCCCGCCCACGGTGATCGCACCGCCGCGTTCCGCGCCACCGACGTTCGCGACCACGCCGACGCCGCTGGACTGATCGACGATGCCGTCGCCCGATTCGGCCGCCTCGACGTCCTCGTCAACAACGCGGGTGGGTCGCCCGACGCCGACGCCGCCACCGTCTCGCCGCGCTTCGTCGAGAAGATCGTCGCGCTGAATCTGCTGGCACCCTTCACCGTCGCCCAGGCCGCGAATGCGGTGATGCAGCAGCAGTCCGACGGCGGCGCGATCGTCAACATCGGCAGCGTCTCGGCCCACGATCCGCAACCGGGCACCGCCGCCTACAGCGCCGCGAAGGCGGGCCTGCTCGTGCTGACGAAAGCGCTTGCGCTCGAATGGGCTCCGAAGGTCCGCATCAACCACATCACCACAGGCCTCATCCGCACCGAGAGCGCGGCGTCCGTCTACGGCGATGACGGCGGCGCCGCCGTCACCCGGACCCTTCCGATGGGGCGGATGGCGGTGCCGTCCGACATCGCGGACGCCTGCCTGTTCCTGGCGAGCGCGCAGGCGTCGTACGTCAACGGCGCCGATCTCGCCGTCCACGGCGGCGGCGAATACCCGGCGCGGTACCTCGCGGCCCACTCCTGACCTCGACACCGAACGCCGCACCGGTTCAGTTCACCTGCACCGGTGGGGCATTCGGCGACGGAAGGCGACCGTGCGGTCAGCCGAACGCGGCGCGGGCGCCGGCGATCACCGGCCGGTCGCCCTGGACGAGTTCGAACGACGCATCGTGCGCGTCGCCCCACGCCCGCAACGACGGCGCGTCGCCCGGGTACACCGGTGCGGCGAACCGTCCCTCGAGTCGGGCGAGGTCGGCGGGGTGCACGTCGAGCGCCCGCGCGAGTTCCAGCGCGCTCGCGGCGAGGGTGCACAGGCCGTGCATGATCGGCCGGGGCTGCCCGATCCGCTCCGCCGCCGCCGGATCGATGTGGATGTGGTGCCGGTCGCCGGTCAGCCGGTACAGCGCCGCCTGGTTCTCCGCGGTGTGCAGGACGCGCTGCACGACCGGTTCGCCCTCGGGCCGAGACGGTTTCGCGGGACCGCGATCGCCGCCGAACCCGCCCGCGCCCGGCGCGAACAGCGACCAGGTGGCGACGAAGAACTCTGATTCGACGCGCACGTCGAACACTGCCGCCGAACCCTTGTCCCACACCTCGCCGACGGACGCCGACAACGCGATCTCGCCGCGACGCGGAAGTGGCGCGAGCACCGTCAGTTCCTGCGATCCGTGCAGCGCCGTCTTCGTGTCGAAAGCGCCCCGCGACCCCAGTTCGTCGGGCGCCCACTGGGCGAGCGTCAGAGCGAACGTGGGCAGCACCCGCAGACGCTCCTCGAAGACGAGGTCCAGTTCGGTGGCCCTCGCACCCACCGACAGTGCGTACAGGATGGCATCGCGCTCGTCGTACCTCACGGTCCGGGTGCCGAGGTCCTCACCCCGCCACGCTCCTGCCGTCGTGCGCTCGGTTGTCGTCATGATCAGTCCTCTCTGCCCAGGATCAGGCCGCTGGTGGGCACGGCGGTGCCCGCGGTCACCAGCACGTTGCCGATGCCGTCCGGTTGTGTGGTCGACGTTCCGCGGATCAGGCGTACCGCCTCGGCGATGCCGTTGACCCCGTGCAGATAGGCCTCGCCGATCTGGCCGCCGTGCGTGTTGGATGGGAGGCGGCCGCCGATCTCGAGGTTGCCGTCCCGGATGAAGTCCTTCGCCTCGCCGGGGTCGCAGAACCCGAGTTCCTCGAGTTGCGGCAGGACGAGCGGGGTGAAGTGGTCGTAGAGGATCGCCGCCGCGATGTCGTCCGGCGCGAGACCGCTCTGCCCGTAGAGTTGCCTGCCGACGAGGCCCATTTCGGGTATTCCGGTGATGTCGGGCCGGTAGTAGCTTGCCATCATGTGCTGGTCCTTGCCGGACCCCTGCGCGGCGGCCTTGATCATCGCCGGGGTGTTGCGGAGGTCCTTGGCGCGTTCGGCGGAGACGACGACGAGCGCCTGGCCGCCGTCGGTTTCCTGGCAGCAGTCCAGTAGACGCAGCGGTTCGGCGATCCACCGCGACTGCTGATGGTCGTCGAGGGTGATGGGCCTCCCGTGGAACCAGGCGGCGGGGTTGACGGCGGCGTGCTTGCGGGCGACGACCGCGACCCGGCCGAAGTCCTCGCTCGTGGCACCGTACCGATGCATGTACCGGCGGGCGAACATCGCCACCCACTGGGCGGGCGTCGACAGTCCCTGTGGGGTCAGCCAGGCGTAGGCGGCCCGGTCCGCGGTGCTGTCCATCGGGCGGTCGTGCTGCCCGAGTCCGTAACGCACACCGGACCGTTCGTTGAACGCGCGGTAGCAGACGACGACGTCCGCGATGCCCGTCGCCACGGCCATGGCCGCCTGCTGGACGGTGGCGCACGCGGCGCCGCCGCCGTAGCCGATGCGGGAGAAGAACTTCAGCTCACCGATGCCCGTGTTGCGGGCGACGAGTACCTCACCGTTGGTTTCGGCGGTGTACGTGGACAGTCCGTCCACCTCGGACGGGTCGATGCCCGCGTCGGCGAGCGCGGCGACGATCGCCTCGCACGCCAGTTGCAGTTCGCTGCGTCCCGAGTGCTTGGAGAATTCGGTGGCGCCGATGCCGACGATGGCGGCGGCGCCCGACAGGGGGCTGGTCACAGGTCTCCTCGTGCAGGCAAGGCGACGACGACGGTGCCGGTGGCGTGGTCGCCGAGGCTGTTCGTGCCGCGGATCTTCACGGTCGCGAGGCCGTCGTCCTTCGCGACCACCTCACCGGTCAGGGTCATCTCGTCGCCGGGGTGGTTGGGGACGCCGAGCCGCACCGCGATGCGGCGCAGCGACGCGTGTGGGCCCGCCCAGTCGGTGACGAACCGCCCCACCAGTCCATTGGTGGTGAGGATGTTCATGAACACGTCCTTCGATCCCCGCTCCACCGCGAGGGCCGGGTCGTGGTGGACGTCCTGGAAGTCGCGGGTGGCGAGGGCGGTGGCGACGATCAGGGTGCGGGTCAGCGGAATCACCAGCTCCGGCAGCCGGTCGCCGATCTGCACGGTCTCGTAGGCCGGGGCGCCGACGGTCGCGGTCATGCGACCACCTCGACGCCGGCCGCCAGTTGCGCACCCAGACGCGCCAGGTCGGAAGAGGCGCCGCCGAGTGTGGCGGCGAGCTGTTTGCCCCACAGCAGGTGCCGGTGCACCGGGTAGTCGGTGTCGACGCCGATCCCGCCGTGCACGTGCTGCGTGCGGTGGACGACCCGCTGGCCGCCGTCGGTGGCCCACCATTTCGCCACCGGCACGGCGGTTCCCGGATCCTCCCCGCTCCCGAGGAGCCAGACGGCCTGCCAGAGCGTCACACGCATGGCCTCGAGGTCGATGTAGCAGTCCGCGAGCTGGTGGGTGACGGCCTGGAATGTCGCGAGCGGGCGGCCGAACTGGGTGCGTCCATTGAGATAGGTGACGGCCTGACGGACCGCACCTTCGCCCACGCCCAGCTGCAGGGCAGCGACCGCGAGCTCCGCCCGGTCGAGCAGCCACCGCACCGCGGTACCGTCCGCGGGGCCGAGTGGCTCTGCCGGCGCCCCGTCGAACGTGACGTTCGCGCAGATCTCGCGGGTGGTCGACTCCGCCTGCTGCGCGGTCACTCCCGCGGATTCCGGGTGCACCAGGAACAGCGCCGGACCGCTCACTGTCGCCGCGGAGACGACGAGGCGTTCGGCGACATGCGCCACCGGCACCGCGGCCTTGGCGCCGTGCACGTGCCACCGGCCGTCCACCTCGCGGGCAGTCGTCGCCGGTTCACCGTCCACATAGGGTCCGAACTCCTCGAGTGCGACGGTGAGGATCAGGCTGCCGTCCGCCGCCGCGGGGACCAGGGCGTCGCGTTGGGTGGGCGCCCCGAACTCGGTGATCGCGAGCGCGCCGAGCACGTGCGGCCACAACGGAACCGGCGCCACGGTCCGGCCCTGTTCCTCGAGCAGGACGAACAGTTCCGCGAGTCCCGCGCCGCCGCCCCCGAGGTTCTCGGGCAGGGCGATGCCGAGCAGACCGGTGGTGGCGAGTTCGCGCCACAGTTCCCGGTCGATGCGGTCGGCGGTCGACTCGATTTCCTTGATCCGTTCGGGTCGCGACTTGGCGGCGAATACGTCCGCGGCCAGTCCGCGCACCGCTTCCTGCTCCTCGCCGAATGTGAAGTCCATCAGTTCTCCTCCCATGTGGCGGGCCGGAACGCGGGGAGCGTGAGTTCCGGGTCGGCGTCGATCCAGTCCAGTTCCACCGGCATTCCGATGTGCACGTCCCCCGGTTCGACGCCCGTCATGTTGGCGATCAGCCGGGTGCCCTCCTCGAGTTCGATCACCGCGACGATCAGGGGGTAGTCGAAGGCGTCGATCTTCGGGTGGTGGTTGACGACGAACGTGTAGACGGTGCCCCGCCCCGACGCGTCGACGGTGTCCCACTCGGTGGAGCGGCACTCCCCACACATCGGTCCGGTCGGGTGCCGAAGCACACCGCAACCCGTGCACCGCTGGATGACGAGGCGGTGCTCGCGGGCGGCCGCGAACCAGAAGGCGTTGTCCTCGTTGAGGGCAGGACGCGGGCGCAGGGCGCGCGGGACCGGGCGTTCGGTGGGCCGGAAGCGGAGTGTCCGCCACCGCTGGGTGCCGACGATCTCACCGTCGCCGTTGCGGTACGTCTTGAGCGTGGTGACGAAATGTCCGGCGCCGAGCCCGGTCAGCTTCTCCGCGGACACGGACTCGACCACCTCGGTCATGCTGACCCGGTCGCCGGGGCACAGTTCGGCGAAGAATTCCTGGTCGGAATCCGTGGCGACGACGGACGTGAATCCCGCCTCGTCGAGGGTGTCGACCAGTTCCGTCCAGACGGGTGACGGGTCGGCGCCGGACATCTTGTCTGCGTACGTGCGCATCGTCCACACCTGCAGCATCTGGGCCGGCGCGACGGCACCGGGACGGCCGGTGGCGCGTGCGGCGTCGTCGTCGAGGTAGACGGGGTTCGTGTCACCCATCGCCTCGGCCCAGTGCCGGATCATGGGTGTGTTCACGGGGTCGGGACCCCAGGTGGCAGGGACGATCGTCCGACCCTCGAACGCCCGAAGCCGGGTGAGGAGTTCGCTCATTTCACCCTCTTCTCGCGCACCAGTCCGAGGCCAAGGGTGCCGACCATGTCGCGGAGCACCTCGTTGACGCCGCCGCCGAACGTGTTCACCACGCTCTGCCGTGAGATCTGTTCGATCTGGCCGGCGAGGACCGCTCCCGGTGAGCCGGGGCGCAGCCGGCTCGCGGCGCCGAGGATCCCGAGCAGCGTGCGGTAGACGTCGACGTGGGTTTCGGTGCCGTACGTCTTGGTGGCGCCGGCGTCGGCGCCCGACAACGCGTCCCGCGCGACCGCGGCGGTCATCTTCCAGTTCAGCAGTCGCATCGCCTCGAGCTTGGCGTGGGTGCGGGCGAAGTCCATCTGTACCCAGGGGATGTCGAGTGCGCCGTTCTCCCGGGCCCAGTCGAGAACCTGGTGCCACAAGCCGAGTGTGCGGCCGCCGAGCGCCGCGAGCCCGATCCGTTCGTGGTTGAGTTGCGCGGTGATCAACTGCCACCCGCCGTGGACGTCGCCCACGACGTCCTGATCGCCGACCCGGATCCCGCTGTAGTACGTCGACGTGACTGTCAGTCCTCCCACGGTGTGGATGGGCGACCAGCTGAACCCGGGGTCGTCGGTGGGCACGATGAGGATCGAGATTCCCTTGTGTTTGGGCGCGTCCGCATCGGTGCGGCACGCCAGCCACACGTAGTCGGCGGTGTTGGCGCCGCTGGTGAAGATCTTGTTGCCGTCCACGATCCACGAGTCCCCGTCGCGCACGGCCCGGGTCTGCAGCGCGGCGAGGTCGGTGCCTGCCTCGGGTTCGGTGTAGCCGATGGCGAACACGATGTCGCCGGCGAGGATGCCGGGCAGGAACCGCGCCTTCTGCTCCTCGGTGCCGTACTTCATCAGCGTGGGCCCGACGGTGTTGACGGTGACGAACGGGAACGGCAACCCGGCCCGCTGCACCTCGTCGAAGAACACGAACTGGTCTTCGATCGACCGACCCTGGCCGCCGTACTCGACCGGCCAGCCGACACCGAGCCAGCCGTCCTTGCCCAGCAGGCGCACGATGTCGCGGAAGTGTTCGCCGCCGACACCCTCCTCACCTGCGACGCGCCGCTTCTCCTCCGGCAGCAATGCCGCGAAGTAGGCGCGCAATTCCCGCCGGAGTTCCCGCTGCGCGGGCGATTCCCTCAGATCCATCGGCGATCTCCTCATGCCTGTGCGTGGCTGTCGCCACGTGTGTTCTGGACGCTAACCAGCACTCCCCCGCCCCGGTGCCGGTGTCTCGGTCACCGGGAGGCGGCTGTCGCCGATGCCGGGCGTCCGCTGGAATGGTGGAATGGCCACCGAATTCGCTCTCACCGAACTCACCGCCCGCTACGCGCGGGCCGTCGACCGGCGCGAGGCGGCGACGCTCGCGACGCTGTTCGACCCCGACGCGACGTTCGTCCTTCCGCCCGCGTTGACGGGCACCGGCGCGGCGACGGAACTGCACGGCAGTGACGCACTCGCGTCCGCCGTCGTGGACGCCGTCACGCATCTGCATTCCACGCGGCACGTCGTCCACCAGCAGGTGCTCGACGTGGACGGGTCGACGGCGTCGGGTGAGACGTACTGCACCGCCCATCACATCTACTCCGGCCGAAACGGATTCCGTGACAACCGGATCGCACTGCGCTACCACGACCGCTACGTGCTCGGCGACTCCGGCTGGCGGTTCGCCCGGCGCGAACTGATCGTCGACTTCAGCGAGGACGTGCCGGTCACCGTGCCGGACTGAGTCCCAGGCGGGCCGAGCAGGCGGCCATCTCGTCGACGACCTGGTCCAGGGACTGCGCGTGCCGGGACGCCGACAGGACGAGCCGGTTCGCGCCCAGGTCCCGGGACCGGTCGAGTTTCGCCTCGTCCAGCCGGGGCAGCGTGGCACCCAGCACGAGTTCGACGTCGGCAGGGTCGCGGCCCGCGCCTGCCGCGGCGGCCCGCATCCGGGCGATCGCCCGATTCAGGTCGTCGCCGGCGAGGCCGAGGGGCTGGAACCCGTCGCCGAGCCTCCCGGCACGGCGTGCGGCGGCCGGGCTGTGACCGCCGATGAAGAGCGGCACGCCCGAATCCCGCTGCGGTTTGGGCCAACTCTGCGCGCCGCGGAAGGAGAAGTATTCGCCCTCGAAGTCGACCGCGGCGGTGCCCGACCACAGGGCCCGCATCACCGCGATCGCCTCGTCGGCCACCGCGCCGCGTCGGTCGAAGTCGCCGCCGCACGCCTCGATCTCCTCCCGCATCCAGCCGAGACCGAGGCAGACGCGGAGGCGTCCCGCCGACAGCCGGTCCAGGGTGGCGAGGCGTTTCGCCAGCACCACCGGGTGATGGTTGGGCAGTACCAGCACTCCCGTCGCGAGACCCAGGGTCGTCGTGGCGCCGGCGACGAACGACAGCAGTTCCAGGGGGTCCGGGAGGCTGCAGTCGTCGGGCAGATGCGACTTTCCGGTGGGCGAGTACGGGTATTCGCTCTCCGTGTCCGCGATGACGACCGAGTGTTCGACGGCGGAGATCTCGTCGAATCCGAGTGATTCGGCAGCCCTGGCGAATTCGAGTATCCACTCGGGCTCACCGGCCCGTCCCAGCTCGACGGGAATCACCACACCCAGTTTCATGTCACCCTCACCGTCACACGTGCAGGAATCGTTGCCGGCCGTGCGTGTGGAACTCCTGCTCCAGCGCGGCCTTCTCACTGTCGGTCATCGCGTGGTACTCGGGAACACCGCGTCCCACCCACCGGAAGACCGGATCGTCGCACCGCCAGCGCTGTTCCTGCAGGGTCCGTTTGAGCACCTTGTTCGATCCCGTCACCGGCAGGTCCGTCGACACCCGGACGAATCGCGGGGCCGCCTTCGTGCCCAGGTCGTCCTGGCCGGCGAGGAACGCGGCGAACTCGACCGGATCGAAATCGGTCGGGTCCGACACCTCGACGGCCGCCATCACCTGATCACCCGACCTCGGGTCGGGCACGGCGTACACGCCGGTGGCGATCACTTTCGGGTGGCGGCGCAGAATCCGCTCCACCATCAACGCCGAGGTGTTCTCGCCGTCCACCCGGATCCAGTCGCCCTTCCTGCCTGCGAAGTAGATGAAGCCGGCCTCGTCGACGTACCCGAGGTCGCCCGTCCAGTACCACCCGTGCCTGATCCGGTCGGCGATCGCGTCCTCGTTCTTGTAGTAGCCCTCGAACCGTGCCGCGCCCGCCCTGTCGATCATCTCGCCGATCGCCTCGTCCGGGTTGAGCACCCGGCCGTGCTCTCCGATCCGAGCCCGGGTCTTCTCCGCGAGCGTATCGGGGTCGACGATGACGATGTTCTCGTTCGCGGGCCTGCCGAGCGCGCCCTCGGGGGCGTGGGGGTCGAGCGTCACCGAGCCGGCGCCCTCACTCGAGCCGTATCCCTCGTACAGTTCGGCGCCGAACCGGCGGACGAATTCGGCCTTGTCCTCCGGGGACGCCTCGGTCCCGAAACCGCGGACCAGCGTGTTGTCCCGGTCGTCGGGTTGTTCCGGGGTGGCCATCAGGTACGCCAGCGCCTTGCCGACGTAGGTGAAGAACGTGGCACCGAAGAACCGGACGTCGGGCAGGAAACCGGACGCGGAGAACCTTCGCGGCAGGCAGACGGTGGCGCCGATGGCGAGCGCGGGCGCCCACAGCGCCATCAACGCGTTGCCGTGGAACAGCGGCATGCAGCAGTAGTCGACGTCCTCGCGCACGTGCCCGTACTTGGCGATGTTCGCGTACGCCAGCCGGGCGAGGCGGCCCTGACTGCACCGCACCGCCTTCGACGTGCCGGTGGTGCCGGACGTGAAGAGCAGCAGGAACAGCGTCGACGGGTCGAGCGCGGGGTCCTCGACCGGGTGCTCCACGGCGTGGGCCGCGACGAGGTCGGTGTAGGCCGGTTCGTCGACCAGCAGGAACCGGTCCTCGGACAGCCCGAGGTCGAGACCCGCGAGCTGCGCCTTCCCCGCGGTGTCCGTCACGATCAGCTGACAGTCGACGTACCGGATCTCGGCCTCGAGTTCCGCCCCGCGGCGGGTCGGGTTGATGCCGACGACGGTGGCGCCTGCGAGGGCCGCGCCGCCCAGCCAGAACAGGAACTCGGGGGTGTTCTCCAGCAGGACGCCCACGTGGAACGGGCCGTCGCGGCGCAGCGAGGACGCGACGCTCCCGCGCGCGGCACTCTCGTGCACGACCTCGTCCCAGGTCCAATCCTGTTCCCGGGTGCGGACTCCCATCCTGTCGTCACCCAGGCGGTCGAGCAGCATCCGGGCGATCGTGGTGCGTTCCAACTCCATCTCTCCTGTCGACACGGCCTGCACGCTCACTGCGCTCGGAGCACGCAGTGGGTGCCACCGTAGATCGCCGTCATGCACTTGTTGCAGTGAATGCACAATCCGGGGTTGTGGTTCTCGTCCGTGATGCGGTTGACGAGGTCGGGTTCCCGCAGCAGTGCCCGTGCGACCGCCACGAACTGGAAGCCCTCCTCCATCGCCAGGTCCATGGTCGCCTTGCCGGTGATGCCGCCGAGCAGCACGAGCGGCATCGTCACGGCGGCCCTGATCTGCCGGGCGTCCTCGAGGAGGTAGGCGTCGCGGTAGGGGTATTCCTTCAGGAAATGCTTGCCGACCAACCGGATTCCCAGTTTCGTCGGCTGCGGCATGACGGCGGCGAACTCACGGAGCGGCGCGTCGCCCTTGAACAGGTACATCGGATTCAGCAGCGAACTGCCCGCGGTGAGCTCGAGCGCGTCGAGTGAACCGTCCCGTTCGAGCCACTGCGCCACCTGGATGGCCTCGTCCACCCAGAAGCCGCCGGGCACACCGTCGTCCATGTTCAGCTTCGCGAGGATCGCGATCCGGTCTCCCACCGCGTCCCGCACGGCCCGGGCGGTCTCGAGCGCGAACCGGGCGCGGTTCGCCAGGGATCCGCCGTACTCATCGGTGCGCTTGTTGACCTTCGGGCTCAGGAAGGAGCTGATCAGGTAGTTGTGGCCGAAATGGATCTCCACGGCGTCAAATCCCGCCTCCACCGCGCGGCGGGCCGCGTTCGCGTGCGCCTCGACGATCCGGGCGATATCGGCCGTCGAAGCCGGCTTGGAAAAGTTCTGCGTGGTCATCCGGAAGGCACGGGACGGGCCCAACGCGGGGTACCCGATGTACTTCGCGGCCGCGACCGGTCCCGCGTGACCGATCTGCGCAGACACCGCCGCGCCCTCGCCGTGGATGGCGTCGGTCAGCTTCCGCAGGCCCGGCATCGTCTCGTCGGTCCATTGGATCTGGCCGGGCGAGGTCCGGCCGTCGGCGGCGACCGCGCAGTACGCGACCGTCGTCATGCCCACTCCTCCGGCGGCGGGCTGCCGATGGAATTCGATGAGCTCGTCGGTGACCAGACCCTTCGGGGTCAGCCCCTCGTACGTCGCCGCCTTGATCACGCGATTACGCAAAGTGATCGGCCCGAGCCGGGCCGGGGCGAGCGGATCGACCTTCACTGCGGGCGGGTCGAGATCTATCGTCATATGAGTTCCTCCAGCTGCGATTCGCTGTCGAACGTAACGGCGCCGGGATGTCACGGATCGTGGCAGTCTCGCTGAGTGGTAACCACGTCCGGGCGCCCGTCACGGCGTGCCATCTTGTGTCGGTACGAGTGCCCGAGGACGAAAGGTCGCCCCGATGACTGCCCCTACAGATCCACAGTTGCTCCTGGGTCAGGTGATGTCCCGCCTCACCGGACCCGGTGGCCGGTTCGAACTCGTCGAGGAACCGGTGCTCGGCACCCGGATGCCCGTGATGAAGAACCGTGGACGCTCGGTCGGAGAACTTCTCACCACGTCACTGAGGTGGGGCGACCGGGACTACCTGGTGACCGCCGACCGCCGGATGTCCTACACCGAGCACGCCGCCGCGGTCGCCGCCCTGGCGACGGCGCTGCGCGAGGACCACGGCGTCCGGAAAGGTGACCGGGTGGCGATCCTGGCCGCGAACACCCCCGAGTGGGTGGTCGCGTTCTGGGCCACGCAGGTGCTCGGCGCCATCAGCGTCGGATTGAACGGCTGGTGGGTTCCGCGGGAGGTCGAGTACGGGCTGACGCACAGCCGTCCCACCGTGGTGATCGCCGACGCGAAGCGCGCCGAGACGCTCGCCGCGGTCGGCACCGCGGTCCCGGTCCTCACGATGGAGGAGGATCTGCCCGGAATCTTCGCGCGCTACGCGGGCGCCCCCCTGCCGCACACCGACGTCGACGAGGACGACCCCGCCGCCATCCTCTACACCAGCGGCACGAGCGGCAGGCCCAAGGGAGCGCTGCACTCGCAGCGCAACATCCTGGCTGTCGTCGACTACCACCGCTTCAGCGACGCCGTGGTCGGCGAATTCAGTGGACGGCCCGTCGATCCGGCCGCGCCGAGTCCGCTCCGCTACCTTCTGACGTCTCCCCTGTTCCACATCGCGAGCCTGCACAATCTGGTGATTCCGCGGCTGGCGACGGGCGGGGCGGTCGTCATGCACCAGGGTGGATTCGACGTCGACGCCGTACTCCGTCTCGTCGAGCGGGAACGCGTCACCAACTGGGGTGCGGTGCCCACCATGGCGTCCCGACTGGTGGAGCACGAGAACCTCGACAGGTACGACCTGTCGTCGCTCACGTCGTTCTCGCTGGCCTCCGCGCCGTCGTCGGTCGCGTTCAAGGAACGTCTGCGCGAGAGAGTGCCGTTCGCGCGCAACGCACTCGTCGACAGCTACGGGCTCACCGAATGCAGTACCGCGATCGCCGTGGCCACCGCCCCCGAACTCGAGCAGTTCCCGGGCACTCTGGGGCGGCCGATCATCACGGTGAGCATGGAGATCCGCGACCCGTTCGGGGAGTGGCTGCCCGACGGCGTCGAGGGTGAGGTGTGTGTGCGCAGCCCGTTCGTGATGCTCGGCTACTGGGAGGACGAGGCCGCCACCGCCGCCGCGATCGCCCCGGGCCGGTGGCTCCGGACCGGCGACTTCGGGATCGTCGAGAACGGCCGCCTCCGGCTGACCGGACGCCGCTCGGATCTGATCCTGCGCGGCGGCGAAAACGTGTACCCCACCGAGATCGAGCAGTGCCTCGACGAGCACCCCGACGTGCTCGAGTGCGCCGTGATCGGGACGCCCCACGAGGATCTGGGGCAGGAGGTGGCCGCCGTGGTGGTGTTGCGACCGGGTGCCGCGACCACCGAAGCGGAACTGCGGGACTACGCCGCCGATCGCCTGTCGTATTTCAAGGTCCCGACCCGCTGGCGGATCACCACGGACCTGCTGCCCCGCAACGCGACCGGCAAGATGGTCCGCCGCGACATCACCGTCTGACGCACCGAATGCCGCGGGGGTGCAGTCGAACTGCACCCCCGCGGCATTCGGGTGAGGGAAGACCGGGCGAACGTCAGCGGATGAGGTTGCCGAGATCGACGGGGATCTGCGCCCCGGTGATGTACTTCGCTTCGTCGGAACACACCCACGCGACGACGGCGGCGACGTCTTCCG
Source organism: Rhodococcus koreensis (assembly GCF_900105905.1). Lineage (GTDB taxonomy): Bacteria > Actinomycetota > Actinomycetes > Mycobacteriales > Mycobacteriaceae > Rhodococcus_F > Rhodococcus_F koreensis. The sequence continues at coordinate 2,284,785 of NZ_FNSV01000005.1, forward strand.
GCTGGGTGATGGTGTAGGGCAGCGTGTTCTGGTAGATCGAGCCGAGAGTCGACGCGTACTTCGTGATGAGCGGGTGCAGGTCGCGCATCTTCATGCCGGTATCGACCCCCGCCGGGTGCACGGTGTTGACGCGGATGCGGTGCTCACCGAGTTCGTTCGCCATCGTCTTGGCCAGCCCGGTGATGCCGTGCTTGGTGGCGACGTAGTGCCCGGTGAACGGGGTGCCCTTCAACCCGGACACCGAACTGGTGAAGACGACGGCGCCGCCCTCACCCTGTTCGATCAGGTACGGAATCGCCGCCTTCGCGGTGTGGAATGTTCCCGTGAGGTTGACGTCGACCGTCTCCTTCCACTGCTCGGCGGTGATCTCCCACGACAGCGCCCCCGAGCAGATGCCCGCGTTCGCGATCACGACGTCGAGGCGGCCCAGCCGGTCGATGCCGTCGGCCAGTGCCCGCGAGAGGCCGTCGAAGTCGCGCACGTCGGCGGTGGCCGCGACGATCCTCCGCCCCGTCGACTCGACCAGCCGGACCGTCTCTGCCAGGTCGTCCCGGGTGGCGCCGGGATAGGGCGTGGACGCGAATTCGGTGCAGGCGTCGATCGCGATGACGTCGGCGCCCTCGGACGCGAACCGGACGGCCTCGGCGCGGCCCTGCCCGCGGGCGGCGCCGGTGACGAAGACGACCTTGTTCTCGAAACGCTGCGGTGACATCACGTTCTGCTCCTGATCCGGGTCATCGTGGGCGGGGCACGGTCGTGTCGACGAACAGTCCCTCGACGGAGACGCACACCTGACCGTCCGCGGTCCGGATGTCGCCGGCGGTGGTGATCTTGCGGCCGTCGACCGACATCAGCTTCCCGGTCAGGGTGAGCGGTTCGAACAGCGGCGTCGGGCGGTGGTAGCGGGTGCTCAACTGCGCTGTCATGCCCGCCTTTCCACCCCACGCGTTGGCGACGCCGAGGACGTGGTCGAGCAGGAGCGCGGACACGCCGCCGTGGACGTGCCCGGGCGGCCCCTGGTACGGGATGGTCAGGGTGACGGTGCCTCGGACCGATCCGTCCGGCAGGCCCTCGAGGACCAGCGGCGGCGCGAGCGCGTTCTCGGGTCCGGTGACGGGATCGTGCCGGGTGACGCCCTCGCCGTTCCACATGTCGATCAGCCGCTCCGCGACGGCGGGGGCGTGTTCCTCGAGGTGTTCGGCGATGCTGTTCAACTCCTCCGCGACGCGCTCGAGGTTGGCGTTGCCGCGGTCGGTGCGCAGCAACGCGTCGACCACACGCCGGGCGGCCCCGGTCGCCCCGTCGACGGCGGAACCGTCGGGTGGCGACGTCAGCACCGTTCCCGGCGGGCTGTTCTCGAACGTGGGATGCGTTCCGACGCTCATCCGGTCACCTCCATCGTCGCCTGGGTCAGCACCGGTTGCCCGGCCCGGTCGGGGCACGTCGCGCGGAGGGTGAGCCGGTCGCCCTCCTGCCAGACCGCAGTTTCGACGGTGTCGCCGGGATACAGCGAGCCCGCGAACCGCACCGCGTAGTGGCGCAGTCGCGTGGGATCGCCGTCCAGCATTCCGTCGACGACGGCCTTGCACACCACACCGTACGACGCGAGCCCGTGCAGGATCGGCCTTTCGAACCCGGCCGCGGCGGCGAACTCGGGGTCCGCGTGCAGTGGGTTGAGGTCGCCGCTGAGCCGGTAGAGCAGCGCCTGCGCAGTCCCGGTGCGGGACACGAGCACCCTGTCGGGCTCCCGGTCCGGCATCGTGGCCACCGACTCGGGTCCCGGGGAGCCGCCGAACCCGCCCTCATCACGGGCCCAGATCTGCATCCCCGTGGTCCACAACGGGTTCCCGCCCGAGTCGGTGGCCGTCTGTTCGAGCACGATGACGGCGGCCTTGCCCTTGTCCCACACGTCGGCCACCCGCGAGGACACCCGGGCCCAACCCGAGGCGGGGATCGGCGCGTGCACGGTGAGCGACTGGCCGCCGTGCAGGATCGTGCGCAGGTCGATGTCGATGCCGGGCAGGCTCAGCCCGGCCTGCGGTACGTCGCCCGCCGAGATGCCCTGCCCCGCGACGAGCGCGAACGTCGGCAGCACGCGCAGGTTCTTCTCGTACACCCAGCGCAGTTCCGCCGGGTCCCGGGTGTTCTCGCCGACGCCGAGTCCGAGGTGGTAGAGCATCACGTCGCGTTCGGTCCACGACAGTTCGCGGACGGCCGGGTCCGCGGCCAGCGCCGCCTTCACGTCGATCGCCATGTCAGGCCACCGCTCCCTGTCCGGGCTCGGGGTCGCGGGGCAACCCCAGCAGCCGTTCGCCGATGATGTTGAGCTGGACGTTGGTGGTGCCACCCGCGATCGACATGCACTGCGAGTTCAGGAACATCTGCGCGTCCGACGTGCGGGGCCGGTCGCCGAGCAGGGCCCGCGGTCCCGCCCAGTCCATCGCCACCTCCCACACCTGCTGGATGTGTTCGACGCCGAGCAGTTTCGCGATCGACGACTCGGCTCCCGGTTGCCCGCCCGCGATCGAGCGCAGGGTGGTGCGCAGTGCCATCAGCCCGCCGGACTGCGCGTCGCAGAGGACCTTGCCGAGCACGGTCAACTGCTCGTCGTCGAGGCCGCCGGGCAGTTCACCGGCCAGGGTCAGCAGCGCCTCACCACCGGAACCCAGCGAGGAGTCGTGCGACAGCGACACGCGTTCGTTGGCGAGGGTGGTGCGGGCCAGCTTCCAGCCGTCGCCCGGTTCGCCCACGAGGAGTTCGTCGGGGACGAAGACGTCGTCGAGGAACACCTCGTTGAACAGGGCCTCGCCGGTGATCTCGCGCAGCGGCCGGACGTCCAGGCCCTCGCCCGCCTTCATGTCGATCAGGAAGTACGACAATCCCTTGTGTTTGGGAACCGAGGCGTCGGTGCGGGCGAGGCAGATCCCCCAGTCCGCCTCCCGGGCCATCGACGTCCACACTTTCTGCCCCTGCAGCATCCAGCCGCCGTCCACCTTCGTGGCCCTGGTGGTCAGGCCTGCGAGGTCCGATCCGGCGCCGGGTTCGGAGAACAGCTGACACCAGACGAGGTCGCCGCGCAGCGACGGCGGCACGAAGCGCTGCAATTGGTTTTCGCTGCCGTGCGCGATGAGCGTGGGCACCACCCAGTTGCCGATGATCATGTCGTGCGGCTTCAGCGCGGCCGCGCGCAGTTCCTCGGCGATCACGAGTTGTTCCACGGCACCCGCTCCCCTGCCCCACGGTGCGGGCAGGTGCGGTGCGGTGTACCCCTTTTCGGCGAGGTACGTTCTGCGTTCCGTCTCGCCCAGCGACGCGGCGGACGTGAGTTCCGCGCGGACGCAGGCCCGGGTGCCCGCGGCCTCCGGCGGCAGATCGATGCCGAGCACCCGGCGGGCACCGCCCAGCGTCGCGCGGGCAACGCGCCGCCGCCAGAACGCGGTGGACCCCAGCAGGATCCGCAGCGACTGCGCCCGGCGCAGGTACAGGTGCGCCTCGTGTTCCCAGGTGTAGCCGATGCCCCCGAGCACCTGGATGCAGTCCTTGGTGACGGAGAACGCCGCGTCGGGTGCGGTGGCGCCGGCGACCGCGGCGGCGAGTGACGCCTCCGCAGTACCTGTTCCGGGATTCATCGCGCGGGCGGCATCCCACGCGCAGACGCGGGCCTGCTCCGCGAGGCCGAGCATCCGCGCCACCCGGTGCTTCACGCCCTGGAACTGGCCGATGGGACGACCGAACTGCCGACGCACCCTGGCGTAGTCGGCGGCGGTGGTCACGGCCCAGTCGGCGACGCCCGACGCCTCGGCGGCGAACAACGTCGCGGCCAGATCACGAACGCGCTGCGCATCGATCTGCAGGACATCGGCTTCGGCGATCTCGAGGCCGTTCACCGTCGCGGTCGCGTTGCGGCGCACCACGTCGTGGCTGGGCAGGTCGGTCACGTCGAGCCGGTCGCGGGCGAGCGCCACGAACACGGTGTCGTCGCCGTCCGCGGCCGCGAGCAGGAACAGGTCGCCCACCTGCCCGCCGAGGACGTACCCGGACTCGCCGTCCAGCGTCACCGCTCCGCCGTCCCGGACGAGGCGCAGCGAACCCGGCTGCAGCGCCACGGCGCCGAGGGTCGCACCGTCGGCCAGTCCGGACAGTTCGCCCGTGCGGCCGGACTCGTGCAGGACGGCGCCGAGCAGCACGGTCGGCAGGAACGGCCCGGGCAGCAGGACCCGGCCGAGTTCCTCGGTGACCACGGCCAGTTCCACCAGTCCGCAGCCCGCACCGCCCACGTCCTCCGGCAGGTGCAGTCCCAGTACGCCCAGTTCCGCCAACGACTTCCAGAACAGCGGTCGCTGCTCGGTCTTGGCCTCGACGGCCTCCCGGAACACAGCCGGGGTCACGGTTCGCGTGGCCCAGCCTCGCACCGAGTCGCGGAGGTCGCGCTCTTCTTCGGTCAATCCCATTGTCATGTCGGCCTCGATCGTTCGGGGTTCAGATGCGTTCGATGATGGTTGCGGTGGACAGCGCGCCACCGGCGCACATCGTGACGAGTGCGGTGGCGGTGTCGGAGCGTTCCAGTTCGTGCAGGGCGGTGGTGATCAGCCGGGCCCCGGTGGAGCCCACCGGATGTCCGAGGGCGATGGCGCCGCCGTTGACGTTGACCTTCGACAGGTCGGCGCCGTGCACCTGCGCCCACGACAGCACAACGGACGCGAACGCCTCGTTGATCTCGACGAGATCGATGTCGTCCAGCGACATTCCGGCGCGATCGAGGACCATCCGCGTGGAATCGATCGGTCCGTCGAGGTGGTAGTAGGGGTCGGAGCCGACCATGCCGGACGCGACGATCCGCGCGCGCGGCCGCAATCCGAGTTCGCGGGCACGGTCCTCGTCCATGAGCAGAACGGCGGCGGCGCCGTCGCTGATCTGGGACGAATTGCCCGCGGTGTGGATGTGGCCGTCGATCACCGGCTTCAGTGCGGCCAGGGCGTCGGCCGTCGTCTCCCGCAGTCCGCCGTCCCGGGTGACGACCGCGGATTCGCCGGTGGGTGTGCCCGCCTTGTCCACGATGGGGGCGGTGACCGGCACGATCTCGCGGTCGAACCGTCCTTCCGCCCATGCCTGTGCGGCGCGTCGTTGCGATTCGAGGCCGAGGGCGTCGACGTCGCCACGCTCGATCCCGCGCAGGTCGGCGATCCGCTGGGCGGACGTGAACTGGTCGCCCATGTCGATCGACCAGTCGCCGGGGTACGGGTTGCCCGTTTCCGGCGTGGCGGCCTGGCCGAGGAACACCCGGCTCATCGCCTCGACACCGCACCCGATTCCGGCGGAGATCTGGCCGGACGCGATCAGACCTGCCACGACGTGCACGGCCTGCTGGGACGATCCGCAGGCGCAGTCGATCGACGTGGCCGCCGTCGTGTACGGCAAGCCGGCGTGCAGCCACGCCTGCCGGGTCACGTTGTTGGACTGCTCACCGGCCTGGGTGACGCATCCGCCGACGATCTGCCCGACGTCCTCCGGGGCGACACCGGCCCGTTCGAGGACGCCCCGCTGCGCGGCGCCGAGCAGTTCGGCCGGGTGCAGTCCGGACAGCGCTCCGCGCCGGCGCCCGATCGGTGTCCGTGCCGCGTCGACGATGACGGCGTTGCCCATGTTCCGCTCCCTTGGGGTTCTTCTGGCTCGGGTTCTTCTGGCTCGCGGACACGTCCGCGGCTCATTTTTGGAATTTATTCTATTTCTTGAAAGACAGCAATGCCCTTCGTCTTGCGAAGGACAGTTTCCGACCCTGCTCAGCAGTCAGGAATGAATTTCATTTCGGGCGCGCCGGGGAGGCGGCCCCCGCCGGGCAAGCTGTCAGCGGTGCGACAGACCGACCAGCAGCAGGTCGCACGCCTTGCGGATGTCTGATTCGGCGTCGGGAATGGTGACCCGGCCGTTGAGGCAGGACTGGATCACGCCGAACCACAACTGCACCAGCAGGCGCAACGCGGTCAGGTCTTCCTCCGTCGGGTGTTCGATCCCGGCGGCGTCCAGCATGATCTGCCGGAACGCGCGGTCGACCTTCCCCGCGTCCGGCACGGACGCCACGTTGGCGGTGCTCGTGGACTGGATCATCGCCGTGGAGAGCGCGGGTCTGCGCAGCAGACCGCGGGTGGCCCGGACGAGCACGTTGTACACCGCGTCCTGCGGCGATTCCCCGGGCGGCGCACTCTTCTTGAAACCGGCACCCATCCGGTCGATCTGGTCGACCATCACCGCGACGAACAGGTGCGTCTTCGACGGAAAGTACCGGTACAGCGTCCCGATCGCGACACCGGCGCGTTTGGCCACCTCGTGCATCTGGACGCGGGCGAGTTCCTTCTCGGTCGCCAGTTCGACGGCGGCCTCGAGCATGCGGACGTGGCGGGCCCGCTGTTCCTCCGAACTCGGTTCGGCAGCGTCCCGCACTTCGGCGATTCTCGGCACCCTCGATCCCCCTTCACTCCGCACACAGCCCCGGATCCGGTGTCGATTCTCGCACTGGATCGGCAAAGCTTCGAATTTCGTCCGGTGAGTGGGACCGCACGTGCCGCACGCCGCCCGGATGCGATTGCGTGAACCCCACGACTGGACCGTCAGTCACCACAGACCATCAACGGAGGAAACGACGATGCAGGACTGGACAACCGAGTGCGACGTGCTGGTGGTCGGTTCGGGGGGCGGCGCCCTGACCGGCGCGTACACGGCCGCTTCGCAGGGTTTGCGCACCCTCGTCCTCGAGAAGACCCCACTGTTCGGCGGCACGTCCGCGTACTCGGGCGCCGCGGTGTGGCTGCCGGGCACCGCCGTGCAGGAGCGTGCCGGGATCGGCGACTCCACGGACAAGGCGCGCACGTACCTGCGCGCGGTGGTGGGAGACGAGGAGATCGACCGCCAGGAGGCGTACGTCACCACCGCCCCCGAGGTCGTCGAACTTCTCGAACGCGATCCCCACATCGAGTTCGAGTGGCGCGCATTCCCCGACTACTACAAGGCACCCGGCCGCATGGACTACGGTCGCGCGATCAACCCGCTCGATCTGCCGGGCGACGAGGTCGGGGAACTTCGTGAGGTCATCCGGCCGGAGGCCGACGTCGATCGGGCCGGCGAACCGCATCCCGAGGGAACGCTGAACGGGGGTCGTGCCCTGATCGGCCGTCTCCTCATGGCCCTGTACGGCACCGGGCACGCGGAACTGCGCACCGAGACCGCGGCCCGCGCGCTGATCGTCGAGGACGGCCGGGTGGTCGGCGCCCTGGCGACGGATGCGGCCGGTGAGACGATCCGCATCCGGGCGACCCGCGGCGTGCTGCTCGCGGCGGGCGGCATCGAGGGCAGCGCGACCCTGCGCACCGAGAACGGAACGCCCGGCCGGGCCGAGTGGAGCATGGGACCGCGCGGCGCCAACACCGGTGACCTCCTGCAGGCGGCGGTGGAGGTCGGCGCGGACACCGCGCTGCTCGACGAGGCGTGGTGGTGCCCCGGCGTCGAACTTCCGGACGGCTCCGGCGCTTTCATGGTGGGTGTGCGCGGCGGGATTCTGGTCGACACGTCCGGAGAGCGGTACCTCAACGAGTCGCTGCCGTACGACCAGTTCGGCCGCGCGATGATCGAACACGGCGGCGCCGGGTCCTACCTCGTCTTCGACTCGAAGGAGGGCGGGCCCGTGTTGCCTGCCATCTCCATTCCGCAGATCTCCGCCGAGAAGCACCACGCGGCGGGCACCTGGGTGTCGGCCGACACGATCGAGGAACTCGCGGAGAAGATCGGCGTCCCCGCGGACGCTCTGCGCCGCACCGTCGAACAGTTCAACGACTTCGCCAAGCACGGCGTCGACGAGGCGTTCCACCGGGGAGAGGATCCGTACGACAACTTCTTCTGCCCGCCCGGCACGGGTGCGGACGCCCCGCCCAACCCGGCGCTGAGCCCGGTGTCGCAGGGCCCGTTCCATGCGGCCCGCATCGTGCTCAGCGACCTCGGCACCAAGGGCGGCGTCCGGACCGACGCCGACGCCCGCGTCCTGCGCGCCGACGGCTCCCCCATCGACGGACTGTATGCGGCGGGCAACACCAGCGCATCGCTCAGCGGCCGGTTCTACCCGGGCCCCGGCGTGCCGCTCGGCACCGCAATGGTGTTCTCCTACCGGGCAGTTCAGCACATGCGGAGCTGATTACACGAGGTTGTCCTCCACCGGGAGCCCGAACGCACCCCTGCCGAACAAGGCGAGGGCGCGTTCGGGCTCGTTGCCCACGTGCGCACTGCCCGCGTGGGCGTCGCGCCACGACCGTTCGATGGCGTTGCCGCGGAACAGCGAACTCCCGCCGGCGGTCTTGAACAGCAGGTCGATCGCCTCGAGAGCCCGCTCGGTGGCGCGGACCTGATCGCGGCGCACCCGCAGGCGCAGACCCATGGGGAGTTCCTCACCGGCCTCGGCCAACTCCCACAGTTCCCGCACGTTGCGATCCATCTGCAGGATTGCGGCATCGATCTCGGACGCCGCCCGGGCGACCGCGACCTGGGCGAACTGGTCGTCGACGAATCTGCCGCCACCGAGGCTGAGTCGCACCCGTTCCCGCATGACCGTCAGATAGCGCTCGTAACATCCCGCGACGATGCCGACCCCGGGCGCCGCGACGGCGGTGGTGAAGAGCGTGGCGAACGGCAGCCGGTACAGGGGTCCCCGGTTCACCTTCTGCCCGGGACCGCGCAGTTGCGCCGTCTCGTAGTTCCTCTTGATCCGGTAGTCGGGAACGAACACGTCCCGGGCGCTGATCTCGTTGCTTGCGGTGCCCCGCATCCCCACCACGTCCCACACGTCGTGGATGCGGTAGTCCGACCGCGGCACCAGTGCGGTCATGAAATCGACCGGGCGACCCTCGGTTCCGACGAGCATCGCGCCGAGCAGCGCCCACGACGCGTGCTCGCAGCCCGAGGAGAAGCCCCAGTCCCCCGTCAACCGGTATCCGCCCTCGACCGGGACGAGCCGCCCCACGGGCGCGTAGGCGGACGACACGAGCACCGAATCGTCGTGGCCCCACACGTCGCGTTGTGCCCGGTCGTCGAACAGGGCCAGGTGCCACGGGTGCACACCGAGCACGGACGCCAGCCAGCCCGTCGAGCCGCACACCCCCGACACGGCGCGCACCACCTCGTAGAAATGCACCGGATCGCTCTCGGTGCCGCCGTACCGCCGGGGCTGCAGCATCTTGAACAATCCGGTGTCGCCGAGTTCACGGATCACCTGCTCGGACACCCGCCGCGACTCGTCGACCTTGTCCGCGTACTCCGCGATCGTCGGCAGCAGCCCGCGGACCGATCTGAGGACCTCGTTCGTCATCTGTCGGAGGGTAGGGCGATCGCACCCGCGCGTGGATATGCGTCTCGCTCAACGGGAAACGCCGCCGTCCGCGCGGTCCCGTCCAGTGGGACCACGCGATGCGGGCCGTCGACGCTCACTTAGCGTGCAGGGCACCGCACAAGCCCAGGAGAGGACGGGACGCATCGTGACCACCCAACAGTCCGAGACAGTCGAGGTACGCGAGATCGACGCCGGCGCAGCGCCCACCCGATTCGCCCGTGGATGGCACTGCATCGGATTGTCCGAGGCATTCCGGGACGGCAAGCCGCACTCCGTCGAGGCGTTCGGCACCACACTCGTCGTCTTCGCCGACAGTGCCGGCGACCTCGCCGTGCTCGACGGCTACTGCCGGCACATGGGCGGCGATCTGAGCCAGGGCACCGTCAAGGGCGACGAGGTGGCGTGCCCGTTCCACGACTGGCGGTGGGGAAGCAACGGCCGGTGCAAGAAGATTCCGTACGCGCGCCGGGTGCCGCCGCTCGCGCGAACCCGGTCGTGGCACGCGCTGGACCAGGACGGGATGCTGTTCGTGTGGAACGATCCGGAAGGCAATCCGCCGCCCGCGGACGTCACGATTCCCCGCATCGACGGCGCCCTCGACGACGAGTGGACGGACTGGGTCTGGTACCGCACCACCGTCGACACGAACTGCCGCGAGGTGGTCGACAACATCGTCGACATGGCGCACTTCTTCTACGTGCACTTCTCGTTCCCCACCTACTTCAAGAACGTCTTCGAGGGCCACGTCGCCAGCCAGTTCATGCGCGGGCAGGCCCGTGAGGACATGCGCCCGCACGCGTCGGGTCAGCCGAAGATGGTCGGAAGCCGATCGGACGCCACCTATTTCGGACCGTCGTTCATGGTCGACGACCTGACGTACCAGTACGAGACGCACGACGTCGACTCCGTGCTGATCAACTGCCACTACCCCGTCAGCGCCGACAAGTTCGTGCTGCAGTACGGCATCATCGTCAAGAAGTCCAAGGAACTCGACGGCGACGCGGCCACCGCGATGGCGAAGAATTTCGGCACGTTCATCGCGAAGGGTTTCGAGCAGGACATCGAGATCTGGAAGAACAAGACCCGCATCGAGAATCCGCTGCTGTGTGAGGAGGACGGTCCGGTCTACCAGCTGCGACGGTGGTACGAGCAGTTCTACGTCGACGTCGCCGCGGTGACGCCGAAGATGACCGAGCGGTTCGAGTTCGAACTCGACACCACCCGGCCCGTGGAATCGTGGAAGCGGGAAGTGGAAGAAAACCTCGCACGAAAGGCGCGCGAAGCCGATGCAGCCGCTGCAGTGCACTGAGTGCGGCGCGCGGGTCCTCGTCCAGAAGAACAGCTGGGAGCACACATCCATTCAGTGGGACGACGCGGCCCGCTCCCGGTGCCGTGAGATCGGCGGCTCCGGACCGGGACGCCCCGGCGCTCCCCGGGAAGGGTGCGCGGCGCTGACCGCGTCGATCACCCGGGCCGCGCAGGCGGGTGCCGTGCCGGTGCGCGATCCCGACCCCGTACCGACTCCCGTCGTCGTTCACTGACACCATTCCCGAAGGGACACATCATGATCGACATCGATCACTACGGACCGTGGGCCGTGATCGCAGGCGGCTCCGAGGGTGTCGGCGCGAGCTTCGCCGAGGAACTCGGCCGAGCGGGGATCAACCTCGTGCTGATCGCCCGCAAGCCCGGCCCCCTCGAGGAGACCGCCGCCAAGGTCCGCGCGCACGGCGTCCTGGTACGCACCCTCGCGCTCGATCTCCTCGACCCGGACGCCCTCGACCGGATCCGCACGGCCACCGACGACGTCGAGGTCGGGTTGCTGATCTTCAACGCCGGAGCCAACAGTTACGGGCACGAGTTCGTCAGCGGAGACCTCGCCGGCTTCCAGCGCGTCATCGACCTGAACATCACCTCTCAACTGCACCTGTCGCAGCATTTCGGCACGAGGATGAAGGACCGCGGCCGGGGCGGGATCGTGCTGGTCGGTTCGCTGGCCGGCTATCTGGGGTCGGAAGATCAGAGCATCTACGCCGCGTCGAAGGCGTTCGGCCGGATCTTCGCGGAAAGCCTCTGGCTCGAACTGGCGCCGTTCGGGGTTCACGTGGTCGAACTCGTTCTCGGCGTCACCCGCACGCCGGCGATGGTCCGGGCAGGCCTGAACTTCGATCTGCCGGGGATGAAGGTCGCCGAGCCCGAAGACGTGGCCCGGGAGGGTCTCGCGCACCTCGCCGACGGGCCGGTCTGGGTGGCGGGCGGCAACTACGACGCGGCGCAGACGCGCAGCGGGTTCCCCCGCGACGCACTCGTGCGCGGCGCGGCCGAGGGCATGCGGAAACTTCTGGGGCGCCGGTAGTCCGTGGGCGGTCAGAGGGTGGTGACGAGTCCGCCGTCGATCACGAAATCGGATCCCGTCACGTTGTCCGCCCGGTCGCTCGCGAGGAACACGACGAGATCCGCCACCTCGTCCGGGCGGGTGAACCGGCCCGTGACCGCCTGTTTGGCGACACTCTCCGCCACCGCCTCCGGTTCGCCGCCCGCGGCGCGCGCCACCGTGGCGGCAACCCCGTCGTCACCGAGCCACAGGGCGGTCGACACGGGACCGGGGCTGACAGTGTTCACCCGAATTCCCAAAGGTCCCACCTCTTTCGACAGAGCTTTCGAGAAGTTGGTGAGCGCGGCCTTGGACGCGCAGTAGTCGATGACGGTGGGATCGGGCAGGAAACTGTTGACCGAACTCGTGGTCACGATGCTCCCCCGGCCCGCGGCGATCATCGCGGGCAGCGCGGCCCGGATCGTCCGCACCGCCGACATCAGGTTGAGATTCATCGTCGTGATCCAGTCGTCGTCGGTCACGTCGAGGAAGCCCGTCAGTCTCGGGTGGGCGGCGCCGACGTTGTTGACGACGACGCCGAGACTGCCACGGGCAGCGGCGGCGGCAACGAGTTCGCCCGGGCCGGTGGGGGTCGACAGGTCGACGCTCACCGCCTCCACGTTTCCACTGCGGACGAGTTCTTCCAGTTCCGGGCCGGGCGAACGCGCCCCCGCCACCACGAAGGCACCTTCCGCGGCGAGTGCCCGGGTGATGGCGAGCCCGATACCCTTGCTGGCTCCGGTGACCACGGCGACGGTGCCGCGCAATGCGAGATCCATGGGGTTCCTCCTGACGACGGCGGAGCGTGCACGGACGAGCGGAATGTCCCCCTCCGCTCACGCTAGCCGAAATGATGCCGACCGCGCTGCGGGCGAGTAATCTCAGCGACGAAGGGCCAGGCCACGGCGTCGTCCGTCGTACGACACTGCTTCTCGTCGTACGACAGAGGTTGGCGCACAGCCCCCTTCGCCCCTGACCACTGTGTTCCGTCCTGACCCGGGAGACGAGTGATGCGACTTCTTCGACTTCGAACCGCCGTCGCCGCGTGCGCGATCGCCGCGGCCGGTACGCTCACCGTCGGGGCCGGACCGGCCGTCGCCCAGGATCTGCCGACGGTGGTGCTGGTCCACGGCGCGTTCGCCGACACGACCAGCTGGGACGCGGTGGCCGCGGACCTGCGTGGTCGCGGGTACGAAGTCGTCGTCCCGGACAACCCGCTGCGCGGACCGGCGTACGATTCCGCCGCCATCGAGAAGGTGCTCGCGGACATCCCGGGACCGGTGGTGCTCGTCGGTCACTCGTACGGCGGCGCCGTCATCACCAATGTGCACTCGCCGAACGTCGAGGCGCTCGTCTACGTGGCGGCATTCGCCCCGGCGCAGGGCGAGCCGGTGATGCTGAACCTCGACCCCATCCGCTTTCCCGGCAGCCAGCTGCTCCCGCCCGTGCTGCAGGTGAAGGTCGTCGAGAACGATCCCACCGGGATCGCGGGCAGGAACCTCGACGGCTACATCAACCCGGCCGACTTCCATCGGGTGTTCGCGCCGGACGTGTCCGACGCGACGGCCGCCGACATGCTCGCGCACCAGCGGTCGGCCGCGCTGGTGGCGAACCTCGAACCCAGCGGTGCGCCGTCGTGGGCGTCGACTCCCAGCTGGGCCATGGTCGCTCAGAACGATCAGGTGATTCCGGCGGCGTCCGAGCGGTTCATGGCCACCCGGGCGGGGGCGCAGATCACGGAGATTCCCGCGTCGCACGCCGTCCTGGTATCCCAGCCCGTCGCTGTCGCCGACCTCGTGGTGCAGGCAGACCAGGCGACGCCGTAACTGCACAGCCGTGAACGCGCCCGAAGAATCGGCATCGAACGGCAGGAGCCTCGCCCACCGCGTCCAGAAGATGGTCGGCCGCGATCCGGACGAGGAACACCGTGCGGCAACGCCGTTGGAGCTGCTGTTCGACCTGACGTTCGTCGTCGCGTTCGGTGTCGCGGGCAATCAATTCGCCCACCTCCTCGCCGAAGGACACGTCGGCGCCGGGCTGGCGGGTTTCTCGTTCGCGATGTTCTCGACCATCTGGGCCTGGATCAACTTCTCCTGGTTCGCCTCGGCCTACGACACCGACGACTGGATCTACCGCGTCACCACCATGATCCAGATGATCGGCGTCATCGTGATGGCGCTCGGCATGCCGCAGATGTTCGCATCCATCGACCGCGGAGTCGAACTCGACAACACCGTCATGGTGTCCGGGTACATCGTCATGCGCGTCGCCATGGTGTTCCAGTGGTTGCGCGCGGCCAGGCACGACCCCGACCACCGCTCGGCGTCGCTGACGTACGCCACGGCGCTCGTTTTCGCACAGATCGGCTGGGTGACGCTGGCGATCGCACCCCTCACCGTCGAGTACGCGTTCGGCCTCGGCGCCGTCCTCATCCTCGTCGAGATGAGCAGCCCCGTCATCGCCGAACGGTACAAGGGCGGAACACCCTGGCACGCACACCACATCGTCGAGCGTCACGGCCTGCTCGTGATCATCACGCTCGGCGAGGGTGTGATCGGCACGGTGGCCTCACTGTCCGCCGTCGTCGAACACCAGGGGTGGTCGCTCGATGCGATACTCGTCGCCGTCGCGGGCATCGGACTCACGTTCGGCCTGTGGTGGGTGTACTACACCCTGCCGTCGGCCGAGGTGCTCGCGGTGTATCGCCGCCGCTCGTTCGTCTGGGGGTACAGCCACATCGTGGTCTTCGCCGCGCTGGCCGCCGTGGGGGCCGGGTTGCACGTGGCGGCGTACTACATCGAACACGCCTCCCACATCGGCGCGACGGCGACGGTGCTCGCCGTCGCCGTCCCCGTCGCGATCTACCTCGCGGCCGTGTACCTGCTGTACACGTATCTGCTGCGGGTTCCCGACCCGTTCCACGTCCTACTCCTCGTCCTGACCGCGGCGACGATCGCGCTCGCCCTCGTGCTGGCGGCGCAGGGCGTGTCGATGGCGTGGTGCCTGATCGTGGTGATGCTGGCCCCGGTCGTCACCGTCGTCGGATACGAGTTGCTCGGGCACGCCCACGAGGCCCGGGCACTCGAGATCGCACTCGACGGCGCGGACGCCGCCGAGGACTAGGACCAGGGAGCGAACGCTACGACCAGGGCGTTTCCGGCCGCGGCCGGGCCACACCGTCGACGATCAGATCGAGCCGCTCGTCGAAGAACGCCACGAGTCCCCGGACTTCCGACGCGTCGACGAGGGGCTCGTCATATCGCCACGCGATGTCGTGGAGCACTCCGCCGGCGGTGACCGCGGACCGGTAGGCGGCCTTGCCCTTGTAGGCGCAGTACGTCGTCGTCGCACTCGGTTGCAGTTCCGCGACGACGTCTTCGGGCGGCAGGTAGTAGCGCACCGGAAGCAGTGTTTCGAACAGCATTTTCGCCCGCCGAGTGTCGGCGAGGAGGGTGTCGCCCAGCATCACCCGGATGTGGCGGGACGTGCGGCGAACATCGATGCGCTGGAACGGGTCGTGCGGATGGCCGACGATCTCGTCGTCCTCCTCCAGCCAGCGGTCGAAGCCGTCGAAGTCGAGAACCACGTAGCTGGACAGTTCGTCGTCGCCGGGCCGGAACCCCAGGGCGTACCGTGCTCCGTCGATGCGGATCGCGACGGGCTCGCCCTCCGCACTGTGCACCGAGAACGGTATCCGCGGATCGAGCACCGGCATCGTCGTCACGTCCGGCAGCGCGAAGCCGACGTCGCCGTCGGCCTGCACCGAACCCGGTGGCTCCGGCGACAACTCCGCGGCGATATCCTCCGCCGGCACCGCGTAGGTGGGAACGACGCGCCGCGGTTCCCAGACGAGGACCGCACGGTCACTGTCGACCACCGTGGTCCCGTTCAGCTCGGCACGGATCCGCTTCGCCGTCGGCTCGTAGCGAAGCTCGCGTAGCTGATGTCCGACGGTGTCGCGCAGTCGCAGGCCCATGAGTTCGAGACTAGGCCTCTTACCGGGCCAGGCCGAGGGACGCGATGAGGTCCTCGTGGAACTCGAACCAGACGCGGTGGCAGGAGTCGCGGTCGGTCGCGGTGATCCAGCCCGGATCCGTGCTCGACCGCCCGACGGCGTCGGCAAACCGCTGCTGGTAGCCGGCGAATCGGTCCGTGCCCGCAACCAGGCGCGTCTCGAAATCGGCCAGGGCGTCCGCCGCGATTCCCAGGCGGGTGGTGGTCTCGTCGAGGGTCACGATGGCCTCGCCGATACCCAGCTCGGCCAACTGCCAGGCGGTGCACGCGTCCGCGACGGCGACGTTGTGCGGCAGGAACTCCCGGTGGACCTGCACCACCACGGCACGGATCCCGCACCGGTCGAGGTCGGCGGCGAGCAGTCTTTCGCCGTGCGCCTTCCCGAGATCGGTCAGGGACCAGCCGCTGTCCTCGGCGAAGGGGGTGCGGGTGACCCACCCACGGGCCTGGGCATCGAGCAGGTGCTCGACGGTCGTCTCGACAGACAGGTCGAAACGGGCGGCGATGCGCGCGGTCTCGGCGTAGCCCAGGATCCGCACGGCGTGCAACACCAGAATGTCCGTCGGAGTGCGGTGCGGCATCAGATCCCCCCGGCGTTCGGAACAGCGACGTGCCCGTGCGTGCCGTCCACGCGGACCAGCAGGCCGCCGGTCAGGGTGGTCATGGCCATCGGCGCGGCCAGGACGGCAGGGATGCCGAACTCACGGGCCACGATCGCGGCGTGCGCCAGCACACCGCCGGTCTCGGTGACCACCGCGCACGCGAGGGCCAGCAGCGGGGTCCACGCCGGCGCGGTCGTTCGGCAGACCAGGACGTCGCCCGAGCGGAAACGGACGAAGTCGTCCAGGCCGCCGATGATCCGCGCAGGGCCGACGGCGGTTCCCGGGCTGGCTGCGACGCCCGTCAGCAGAGTGTCACCGTATCGCTCCGACGCGTCCGGCAGGGGGAGAATCGGCACAGCTCATGCCTCCGCGTCGCGGTCGCCGGCTCTGGCAAAGACCCGGTTCAGGCGCTGCTGGGCGGCCTGAGCCGTCCCCAGGCCGAGCGCCTCCGCGATCTGCGGCCAGGTCAGCCCACTGCTGCGGGCGGCGAACAGCAGACCGGCCTCGATCTGGTCGAGCTCGACCCGCGCCGAAGACAGCAGCCGTAGCCCTGCCGCGACCACAGCCGGGTCCGTGCCCTGCGCATCCCGGCCGGCCCACGCCGCGAACCTGACGAGGTCGGTGTCCGACCTCGGCTGCCCGGGATGCTCCCACGGACGCCGCTCGAGCCTCGCGGCACCGGCCTGGTTCAGCGTCGAGCGTGCCGAATCAAGCTCTGCCGCGTGTGTCTGGTCGTCGGTGGTCACCCGACCACTTCACGCCATCAACAGTCTGTTGTCAACAGACTGTTGATGGTCGTGTCGTCCGGTGAGGTCCCGGCACCCTCAGCGGGCGAGGATCCCGGCGACGAAATCCTGCGCGTCCTGCTGCGACGCCCCGATCGTCCCGCGATGGTCCGCACCCTCGTACGTCCGATACGTGAGTTCGTTCCCGTTGTCCTGCAACGTCTTCACCATCAGATCCGTCGACGGTTTGCTCACCACCAGGTCACCGGAACTCTGCGCGACCAGCGTCGGGACCTGCACGTGAACCCTCGACGGCTCCTGGCGGCCCAGGTACTCCGTCAGCGGCCCCAGGTCGGCGTCGGGGCGGAAGACCTGACCCGCAGGCACGGGCGGCACCTTCCGGATGTCGTCGATGCACCCGGTCCGCGCCGCCGTCAGCAGCGGTTGCGCCTGCTCCGTCAACAGCGCCGACGGGTCGATCGCGGGATCGGCGGCCTGCGCGCCGAGGAGGATCAGCGGGAGGAACGCCTCGGCCGCTTCGATACCCGGCACACCCGAGCGGAAGTACTGCGGCGTCTGGTCGAGCCCGTTGCCCGGGGCGATCGCCACCGCACCGCCGAGATGCAGTTCCGGGGCACGCTCCCCGGCCTGCGCGGCGGTGAACAGCGCCGCCTGCCCACCCTGGCTGTGCCCGATCACGAACCACGTCGAGCCGACCGCCGGATCCACGTCGCGGGCGGCGCGGACGATGTCCACGACGGCGTTCGCCTCCGTGTCACCGTTGATGTACGGATGGATTCCCGGCGTGCCCAGACCCTGGTAGTCCGTGCTCACCACCGCGTACCCCTTCGCCACCCAGTCGTCGAGGGACGCATTCACCCCGGAGAGATAACTGTGGGCGGGGCCGCCCGCGAAATCCGCGGACGGGGCGCAGGCGTCCGCGACGCCCGTGGTGCCGTGCGCCCAGCTGATCACCGGATACCCACCCTCGGGCGCCGGCGTGCGGGGAATCGACACGGTGCCCGACACCACGACGGGGTCGCCGTTGCCGTCCTGCGACGCGTAGGTGATCACCTCGTTCCGTCCGGCGCTCGGCAGCGCGGGACCATCGTCCACGGAGCGGGCCGACAGGAGTTGACCCGGCCGGGGCGACGTGTCGTTGACCGTCTCGGATGCCGCACTGGAACAGGCACTTCCGCCGAGGAGGACGAGTGCGGCCACCGCGCCGATGCGGGCGCGCGAGACCGTCATGAGAACGCCGCCAGCGGCTCGGAACCCGACCAGTCGTGGCCCCAGTAACTGTCCGCGGTGATCTCCTCGGCGGTGTAGTGCGCCTCGTCGACCAACATGCCCTCCGTGCCGAATTCGAGGTCCCAGCCGCCGGGGGCGCGCACGTAGAACGACACCATGCGGTCGTTGGTGTGACGGCCGAGGGTCGACGAGATGGAGAAGCCGAGCTTGCCGAGCCGGTCGAGTGCCTGGCCGACGGCGTCGAGGGAGTCGACCTCCGTCATCAGGTGCACCATCCCGGGTTCGCCGCTGTGCGGCGCGGGGCACAACGCGAGGCTGTGATGGCGCTGGTTGACGCCCATGAACCGCACGCGGCGGGCCGGTCCCTGGGCGTCGGCCGGTCCGAGCCGGATCGCGCCGCGGGGCAGGAACCCCAGCACCTCGGTGTAGAACGTGTAGGCCTCCTCGAACGCCGGCGTCGGGAGGACCACGTGGCCCAGCCCCTGTGCGCCGGTGACGAAGCGGCCCCCGTGCGGGGTGACGACGGGACTGTGGTCGAGCACGGGCCCGAAGAACACCTCCACCCGGGTGCCGGACGGATCGTCGAACGCGATCACCTGCTCGGCGTCGCGGTAGCGCGACTCCTCCTCGGACAGGACGTCGACCGTGACGCCCGACTTCTCCACCTGCTCCCGCACTCGCTGGAGGGCGAACTGGTCGCGCACCTCCCAGCCCACGGCGAGCGCCTTGTCCGTGTCGCCGGGCAGGACGATCAGCCGCGACCGTCGCTCGTCGACGCGCAGGTACAGGCCGCCGGGCTCGGGGCCGGAACCGACGGCCATGCCCAGCCCCTCCACCACCAGCTCCTGCCAGCGTGGCACGTCCTTCGTCTGGATCCGCAGGTAGCCGAGCCCTCGAATGTCGGTCATGTGAAGTCCTTTCCTGGAGGCGGCTCCGCCACCCGTGCGCCTTTCTGGTAGCTGGAGCGACCAAAAAGGCGCACGGGCGCGAAGCGCCTAGATCATCGAGCGGTGGATGCCCTGGGGTTCGCCGCCGAGCTGGGTGAGGGCCGAGGAGTGGAAGATCGAGCCCGGCACGTGGATGGCGTGGGACAGGCCGGCGTGGGCGTCCCGCCAGAAACGCTGCATGGGCGTCTTCAGTTGGAGCGCACCGCCGCCGGAGCGCGCGAAGATCTCGTCGACGGCGCGCACCGCCCGCCAGGCGGCGGCCGTCTGGGTGCGCCGACCGATGGAGCGGAGTTCGAACGAGATGTCCTGCCCCTTCTCGGTCATGTCCCAGAACCGGTCGACCGTCTCCAGGATCGCCGCGCGGGACGCCGCGATCTCCGCGGCCGCCTCGCCGATCGCGAACAGCACGTAGGGGTCGTCCTTGATCGGGGTCCCGGAGACGGTGACGCGTTCGCGTTGCGCGTTCAGGTGGCAGGCCAGCGCGCCCTCGGCGATGCCGATGAGCGAGGACGTGATGCCGAGCGGGAAGATGCACGAGAACGGGAAGTTGTAGAGCGTCTGGGTGCGGCCGAACTCTTTCGGCGCGGACCCGTCGAAGACCTTGTCGGCCTGCAGTGTCCGGTGCTGCGGGATGAATGCGTCCTTGACGATCAGGTCCTTGGATCCGGTGCCGCGCAGTCCGACGACGTTCCAGCTGTCCTGGTCGATGTCGTAGTCCGAGCGTGGAAGCAGCACATGCAGGATCTTGGGTGGCATCACCCGGTTGCCGTCTCGGTCGCCGACCGCGGCGCCGATCATGACCCACCCGCAGTGGTCGGTGCCCGAGGAGAACGACCACCGTCCGTTGAGGACGTAGCCGCCGTCGACGGGCACGGCCACCCCCATCGGGGCGTACGGCGACGCCATCCACATGTCGGAGTCCTCGCCCCACACCTCGTCCTGCGCGGTGCGGTCGAAGAACGCCAGTTCCCACGGGTGGACGCCGACGATGCCGCTGACCCAGCCCGCGGCTCCGTCGATGGCGCCGATGCCCATCGCGGTCTCCGCGAACTCGCGCGGATGCGATTCGTAGCCGCCGTATTCCTTGGGTTGCAGCATCCGCATCACCCCGGAGTCGCGCAACCGTTTCGCGGACGTGTCCGACAGGCGCATCAGCTTGTCGCCCTCGGTGCCTTCCGCGCGGATCTCGTCCGCGTACTGTTCGATCCTGTCAAGAACCTGGCCCATGATGATCTCGGCTTTCTGGTGTCGGTACCCGGCGGAACGCCTAGGCGGACTTCTTCTCGGCGACTGCAGGTTCCGCGGACTGCCGGTCCGCGAGGCCGAGGGCGATTTCGATCAGCTGGTCTTCCTGACCGCCGACCAGCTCGCGCCTGCCGGCCTCGATGAGGATTTCCGCACCGGACACGCCGTACCGGCGGGCGTGGGAGTCGGCGTGCTTGAGGAAGCTGGAGTACACGCCCGCGTAACCCATGGTCAGCGACAGCCGGTCGAGCAGGCAGTCGCCGTCCATGATCGGCCGGACGACGTCCTCGGCGGCGTCGATGATCTTCAGAGTGTCGATGCCGGTGCGGATTCCGAGTTTCTCGGTGACGGCGGCGAACGCCTCGACCGGGGTATTGCCCGCGCCGGCGCCGAAGCGCCGGGTGGAGCCGTCGATCTGCAAGGCGCCCGCCTCGACGGCGAGCACCGAGTTGGCGACACCGAGGCCGAGGTTCTCGTGGCCGTGGAATCCAACCTGTGCGTCGTCGCCGAGTTCGGCCACCAGGGCGGACACGCGGTCGCTGACGGCGTTCAGGATCAGCGCCCCGGCCGAGTCCACCACGTAGACGCACTGGCAGCCGGCATCCGCCATGATCCGCGCCTGCTGCGCGAGAACCTCCGGCGGCCGGCTGTGAGACATCATCAAGAACCCGACCGTCTCCAGCCCGAGTTCGCGGGCGAGCCCGAAGTGCTGCACGGAGATGTCGGCTTCGGTGCAGTGCGTGGCGATGCGGCAGATGCTCGCGCCGTTGTCCGCGGCCTCCCGAATGTCGGACTGGACACCCAGTCCGGGGAGCATGAGGAACGCGATCCTGGCACGCGTTGCCGTCTCCACCGCGGCCTTGATCAGTTCCTGTTCCGGGGTGTGGCTGAATCCGTAGTTGAACGAGGAACCGCCGAGTCCGTCGCCGTGGGTGACCTCGATGACCGGAACGCCGGCGGCGTCGAGCGCCCCGACGATGGAGCGGACGTGGTCGACGGTGAACTGGTGTCGCTTGGCGTGGGAGCCGTCGCGCAGCGACGAGTCCGTCACCCGGATGTCGAGATCGGCACTGTAAGGCATCGGTATTCCTTCGAAGAGTGAATGTGGGGCGGACGCGCTCAGACGCTCGCGCCGAGGATCTGCGTCGCGAAGCTCTCGCCGACCTTGGTGGCGGCGGCGGTCATGATGTCGAGGTTGCCGGAATAGGGCGGCAGGAAGTCGCCGGCGCCTTCGACCTCGAGGAAGATGCCGACGCGGGCGAGTCCTCCGCTGATCGGCGTCGGATCGTCGAATTGCGGTTCGGCGCGCAGACGGTAGCCGGGGACGTACGCCTGCACGGACGCCGCGACGTCGTGGATGGACGCGGTGATGGCGCCGCGGTCGGCGTCGGCGGGGATGGAGCAGAACACGGTGTCCTTCATGAACATCGGCGGCTCGGCCGGGTTCAGGATGATGATCGCCTTACCCTTCTTCGCCCCGCCGATCGTCTCGATGCCCCGGCTCGTGGTGATCGTGAACTCGTCGATGTTCGCGCGGGTACCCGGGCCCGCGGACGGCGAGGCCACGCTGGCGACGATCTCGGCGTACGCGACGTCGGTGATCCGGGAGACGGCATGGACCATGGGGATGGTCGCCTGGCCGCCGCACGTGATGAGGTTGACGTTCGGTGCGGTGCGGTGCTCGCCCATGTTCACGGCGGGCACGACCGCGGGTCCGAGCGCGGCGGGGGTGAGGTCGACCGCCTGGATGCCGAGTTCCCGGTAGCGGGGGGCGTTCGCCCGGTGCACGTAGGCGGAGGTGGCCTCGAAGACGATGTCGGGGCGCTCGTCCTGGGCGAGCAGCCAGTCGACGCCCTCGGCGCTGGCGATCACACCCCGGTCAGCGGCGCGCTTCAGTCCCTCGCTGTCGGGGTCGACGCCGATCATCCAGCGGGGCTCGATGATTTCCGAGCGGAGGAGTTTGTACATCAGGTCGGTGCCGATGTTGCCGGATCCGACGATCGCGGCGAGAGCCTTGGTCACAATTGTCGCCTTACTTGAATTCTACTGATACGGAGCCGATGTCACTGAAGTCAGCGCGGAACACGTCGCCGGGGCGGGCGTCGATCGCGCGGGTGCACGAACCGGGCAGGATCACGTGCCCGGCCTCGAGCCGCACCCCGAAGCTCGCGACCTTCCGCGCCAGCCAGGCCACGGCCTTCGTGGGATTGCCGAGCACCGCCGACGCTTCCCCCCGCGCGATCTCCTCCTCGCCCTGGAACAGCACCGCGGAGATCGCGCCGATGTCGACGTTCGCCGGTTCCACCCGTCCGGCTCCGAGGATCACGCCGGCCGAGGACGCGTTGTCGGCGATCGTGTCGGCGAGCCCGATCTTCCAGTCCGTGATGCGGGAGTCGATCAGTTCGATACTGGGAACGATGTATTCGGTGGCCGCGAGCACGTCGGTCTCGGTGCACCCCTCCCCCGGCAGGGTCTCGCCGAGGACGTATCCGATCTCCACCTCGATGCGCGGGTAGCAGAACCGCGCGGTGTCGATCGGCGTCCCCTCGGCGTACACCATGCTCGACAGCAGATGTCCGTAGTCGGGCTCGTCGACGCCCATCATCTTCTGCATGACCTCGGAGGACAGTCCGACCTTGTGGCCGTACACCGTCTCCCCCGCCGCCAGCCGTGCCCGGATGTTCAGCAGCGCGATCTCGTAGGCGTCGACGACGTCGATGCCCGGGAACACGGTGGTCAGCGGATCGATGGGTGCGCGGTTCCGTTCGGCGTTCCGCAGGAGGTGGGCGGCGGACAGTCGTTGCGCGTCGCTCAGCATCACGCCACCTCCCCCGCACGTGAGTGCTGTCGTGTGTTCCGGGACTCTTTGCCACTCACGTGGGCGGCGTG
Source organism: Rhodococcus koreensis (assembly GCF_900105905.1). GTDB lineage: Bacteria > Actinomycetota > Actinomycetes > Mycobacteriales > Mycobacteriaceae > Rhodococcus_F > Rhodococcus_F koreensis. Next base: position 2,308,199 of record NZ_FNSV01000005.1, read on the forward strand.
CTGCGCGGCGATGTAGCCGAACACCATGGCGGGACCGATGGTCGCGCCCGCGCCGGCGTATTCGTTGCCCATCACCGACGCCGACGTGTTGCCGGTGGCGTACAGGCCGTCGATGACGGTCCCGTCCTCGCGGAGCACCCGGGCGTCGGCGTCGGTGACGAGTCCGCCCTTCGTGCCCAGGTCGCCTGCCTCGCAGCGGATCGCGTAAAACGGGCCCTGGACGATCTCGTCGAGGCACGGGTTCTTCATCGTCGGGTCGCCGTAGTACCGGTCGTACGCGCTGTCGCCGCGGCCGAAGTCCTCGTCGGTGCCGCTGCGGGCGAAGCCGTTGAAGCGATCGACGGTCGCGACGAGGGTGTCTGCTTTGACGCCGATCTTCTCGGCGAGGTCACGCAGCGTGTCCGCCTTGTGCACGACACCGGAGTCGTAGAACCCCTGAGGGAACGGCACACCCGGCAGCACCTGCGCGAACGGGTACCGCGACTTCGCCTTGTTGTCCATGACGAACCACGCCGGGACATGGCCGCCGTCGAGTTGGTCGTGCACGAAGTTCACGTACGGCGACGACTCGTTGGTGAAGCGTTCGCCGCGTCCGTTCACGATGACGGACGGCGGAATGCACCGCTCCGACACGAGCGGGATCACGGCACCCATCGGGTGCAGCACCGACGGCATCCACCAGGCGTCGTCCATGAGGTCGACTGCCGCACCGAGCTTCTGGCCGGCGACGATGCCGTCGCCGGTGTTCTCCCGGGCGCCGGCGCTGACGTCCGGAACGCCGTGCCGGGGCAGGTACTTGGCCCGCATGTCCTGGTTGTGGTCGAACCCGCCGGTCGCGAGCAGCACGCCGCGGCGGGCGCCGATCCGGACCGTCTGTCCGTCGCGCTCGGCGAGCACACCCACGACCGCTCCGGTGCCGTCGACGATCAGTTCCGTCATCGACGTCTTCAGCCACAGCGGCACCCCGGCGTCCTTGAGGACCATCCGCATCCGCGCGACCAGTGCGCGTCCGCCGGTCGCCATGTGGCGTCGCCGGACCACGTTGGACGCCACCCGCCACGCCGCCACCAGCGACGCCTTGCGGCCCTTCCACGTGCGCTTGACCATGGCGAGGTCGTGGTAATCCTTCGAGGTGACCCACAGGCCCAGCGGACCCTTCATGCTGTTGGGACGCTGGAACTGCTCGTCCTCCTTCAGCGCCCGGGTGTCGAACGGGATGCATTCGATGGTGCGCCCGAGCGGCCGCCCGCCCTCGTATTCCGGGTGGTAGTCGGAGTAGCCCTTCACCCAGTACAGCTCCATGTGCGGGCTGCGGTCGAGCAGATCCATCAGCTCGGGACCCTTGTCGACGAACGCGTCGAGGCGGTCGGCGGCGACGGTGCCCTCGGTGATGATGTCGAGGTAGCGGCGGATCGACTCGCGGGAGTCGACGACACCCTTCGCGCGCAGCGTCGGGGCGTTGGGTATCCAGATGCCGCCGCCGGAGATGGCGGTGGATCCGCCGAACGTCGCGCCCTTGTCGATGACGAGGGTGTCGATCCCGCGGTGGGCCGCGGTGATCGCCGCGGCCATGCCGCCGCCACCGCTGCCGACGACGAGGAAATCGACTGTGGTATCGAAGGTTTCTGCGGTGCCGCTCATCGTCCGCTGCCGTCCTTGCGGAGGAGGAAGGCGAGGACGGCGCTCTCGAACGCCGTCTTCTGCTCGATCATCGCCCAGTGCCCGCAGTTCGGGAACACGTGCAGTTCCGCCCGCGGGATCGACCGCATCGGGATGATCGCCATGTCCAGCGGGCTGACCCGGTCGTCGCGGCCCCAGGTGAGCAGCGTCGGCGCCGTCACCTTGTGCAGCTGGGCCCAGTACGGGGTGGCATCGGACGCGAGTGCCGCCTTGGCGCCTGCCTCGAACGCGGCCTTGCTGTACATCTTGCGGGCGCTGGCGAGGGTCTCGGGGTCGGTGGCCTGCGTCCAGCGTTCCTCGATCAGTTCCTCGGTGACCATGGCGGGGTCGAACACCATCGAGTGCAGCCACGCGATCAGTCGTTCCCGGGTGGGTTCGTCCGTGAACTCCATCAGGAGGTTGATGCCCTCACCGGGACCGGGGCTGAAGAGGTTCCTGCCGATGCCGCCGATGGTGATCAACTTGGCGACGCGGTCGGGGTGTGCGATGGCGAACTGGGTGGCGACGATGCCGCCCATCGAGTTTCCGAGCATCGCCACCTCGTCGAGTCCGAGACCATCGAGGAAGCGGAGCACCGCGTCGCCCGCGGTGAGCATCGGGTGGCCGCCGAAATCGTCGCTGACCCCGAATCCCGGGAACTCCAGGATGAAGGTGCGGAAGTGCTCGGCGAAGACGCCGAGGTTGCCGCGGAAGTTGCGCCACCCCGTCACGCCGGGGCCGGAACCGTGCAGCAGCAGAAGAGGCGGACCGTCGCCGGCCTCGTGGTAGCGAAGCACGCCGAGGTCGGTCTTCAGCTCCTTCAGGGTGCCCTCGTAACTCGAGTCAGTCGTCATGGTCGATCACGTTGCCAGCGTGGTCCCGGCTCGGACAGGAGCGATCCCGGTCAGCGAGACACCGCACGGCTCGGGCACGGTCCGGGCGGGGACTTCCACTGACCGAGACGGCATCTCGTGACGCTTCGGGGGCGTCTCTAGCCTCGGGGTCGATCGCCGAATCGGTCGGCGACGGAAGAGCAATCGGAGGCGGTCTGATGGCAACCGAACCGGCCGGCAACAAGCCCGCGGCACACCCGGACGCACCGTCACCGGTCGAGATGCGCCGTGCCCTGGGGCAATTCGCGAGCGGTGTGACGGTGGTGACGGGGCTCGACGCGGAGGGCCCGGTCGGTTTCACGTGCCAGTCGTTCGCGTCGGTGTCGCTGGAGCCGCCACTGATCCTGTTCTGTGCCGATCACCGCGGCCGGGCATGGCCGCGCATCCGGCGGTCGGGGCGGTTCACGATCAACGTGCTGCGCGAAGATCAGACGGACCTCTGCGCGCGGTTCGGTTCGAGCCGGGGTGCCAAGTTCGACGGGCTCGTCTGGGAGCCGTCGGGGTGGTCGACGCCGTCGCTGCCGGGGGTCCTCTTGCGCGTGCATGCCGACGTGCAGTCGGTGCACACCGCCGGCGACCACGACGTCGTGATCGGACGCGTCCGGGAACTCGAATCGGTCTGCGAGGAGCGTCCGATGGTGTTCTTCCGGGGCGGTTTCGGCCTCGACGCCGCCCCGCTGCCCGTGCGCGCGTAACGAGTCCGGAGACTCGTCACGCGCGCACGGGCGCTACAGCCATTGCCCCGACTGCACCGCGAGGAGCTGGTCGAGGGTCTCGGTCGACCACGAGCTGTCCGGGATCTCCGGAGTCCGGCGGCCGCGGCGGGGCGTTCCCAGTTCGGGGTGCAGCGTCCGCGTGACTTCCCGGGCGGCGTCGACGACGAGCGGGGCGACGCGCTCGAGTTGGACGGTGCGCGCGTCTCCGCACAGCGAGATGCCGGCGACCGGTCCGTCGGCGCTGCGGACCGCGACACCGACGCACCCGATTCCGCGCACCGCCTCCCCGCGCTCGAAGGCGAGACCGCGACGTTGCCGGATCCGGTTGAGCTCCTGGTGCAGCGTGGACAGTTCGGTGATCGTGCGGTCCGTGCTGCGGCTGAGCCGCGGCCCGTACATGCCGTCCACCTGCTCCGGGTCGACCCACGCGAGCATCGCCTTGCCGCCCGCCGTCGTGTAGGCGGGCACGCGCCCACCCACGCGGGACGGCAGGGTCGCGGCCATCCGACCGCCCACCTTGTCCAGGTACACGCTCTCCGCGCCGTCCAGCACGGCCAGGTGCACGACCATCCCGGTCTGCATGTGCAGTTCGTGCAGCAGCGGGGCCGCCGCGGCCCGGACCTGGCTGTGCCCGTTGTCGCCGCCGCCGAGTCCCATCGCCCGCCGCCCGAGGCAGTAGCCGAAGCTGGCGTGGTCGACCCAGTCGAGACGGACGAGCTGGTCGAGGATGCGGTGCACGGTGGACCGCGGCAGCCGGGTGCGGCACGCCACCTCTTCGAGCGTCAGGCGCGACGTCCGGCCGTCGAACGCGTCGAGGATGAGCGTCATCCGTTCCACCATCGACGGCGGCAGATCCTTCTTCGCAGCGGGTACCGACAGTGCATCATCCAAATCGACGACAGTCATCGACGCCTCCAAATATCCTGGTCACACGCATACGTCCGACAAAAACTGAAATGAATTCTTAAAATGTACCAGCCGCGCCCGCCCCGGGGAAGGAATCGGACAACCGCCGCGCCCGGTCACCGGGAATCTCCGCGCACCCCGCGGGGTACCTCCACTACAACGGTGACGACAGACGACCCCGAGAGCGGAGTTACGAACTGATGCACATAGGAATCGCGCCGCCCATCGTCATCGCGCACCCCGCGGTCCGCGCGGACTGGGAACTCGGCGCCGGCATCGCGGAGCTCACCGCGATCGCCCGCACGGCCGACCGCCTCGGCTACCACCACCTCACCTGCAGCGAGCATGTCGCCGTCCCCACCGACGTCGCAGTGGAACGCGGCGGCACCTACTGGGACCCGCTCGCGACCCTCGGGTTCCTCGCCGCACAGACCACCGGCATCCGCCTGGCCACGCAGGTTCTGGTGCTCGGCTATCACCACCCCCTCGAGATTGCCAAGCGCTACGGCACGCTCGACGTCGTCAGCGGCGGCCGGCTCGTGCTCGGCCTGGGCGTGGGCAGCCTGCGCGAGGAATTCGACCTGCTCGGCGCCCACTTCGACGACCGCGGCGCCCGCGCCGACGACGCGCTCGCGGCGCTGCGCGCGTCCCTGTCGCAACCGAGGCCCGAGTACCACGGCCCGTTCTACGACTTCGACGGCGTCGTCGTCGAACCGCACGCCGTCCAGCCGCGAGTCCCGCTGTGGATCGGGGGACGCACACTGCGGTCCCTGCGCCGCGCGACGACGCTCGGCGACGGCTGGGTGCCGTTCGGTCTGTCACTCGACGAGTTGTGCGCGCTGCTCGCCCGGGTCGACCTTCCCGAGAAATTCGAGGTGGTCCTCAGCGCAGGCGCACCGCTCGATCCGATCGGCTCACGGGGCGCCGTGGCCCGCTCCCTCGAACGACGTCGCGAGGCCGGCACCACCGTCGTCAGCGCCACCCTCGCGTCCACGAGCGCAGCCCACTACTGCGAGCAACTGGAGGCCCTCCGGCAGCTGGGCGACACCCTCGGCCTCTCCTTCCGCACCACGACCGAAGACAGGATCCGCCCATGACCGGCACCGAAGAACTCGTCCGCACACTCGCCGAACGCGTCACCGCCCTCGAGGACAAGCTCGCCATCCTCGAGCTGATGACCGCCTACGGCCCCGCCATCGACAGCGGCTCGGCCGACGCCGTCGCGCGTCTGTGGACCGAGGACGGCGTGTACGACGTCGACACCGGGGTGATGCGCGGGCATGCGGCCATCACGGCGATGGTGCAGTCGCAGGCACATCAGGGCTGGATCGGCGGCGGCTGCGCGCACATGCTCGAGCCCGGGCACGTGCGCGTCGACGGCGATACCGCGGTGGCCACATGCAAGTCGCAGTTGATCATTCACGACGACGCCGGGTTCCGGGTCCACCGGATCACCGCAAACCGGTGGGAGCTCGCCAAGATCGACGGCGAGTGGAAGGTGACCCGCCGCGTCAATCGGCTTCTCGACGGTCGCGAGGAGGCCCGCACCCTGCTGGCCGCGGGGGTGCGCGACTGAGCACGGCTTCGGCTGCACCGAAACGAGGCCCGCAGGTGCTGCGGGCCTCGTCCTGGTGCGGCGGGCGACGGTCAGGCGACCAACTCCGACGTGGGTGCGGCCGCGTCGGCCGGGCGCTCGATCTTGTTGCGGGTGAGGAGAAGTCCCATCACCGCGGCCAGCAGTCCGGCGACCGCCAGCGTGAAGAAGGCGTAGACGAATCCCTTCTCCGAGTACTGGGCGGCGCGGCCCACCAGCACGACGCCGGGGATCGCGACGATGGCGATCATCATCTGGCTGCCGATCGCACTGCCCAGCGAGCCCGACAGGTTCAGCATCCCACCGGCGATCCCCTGCGTCTGCGCGGGCACGGTGCGCATGATGAGATTCGGCAACGTCGCCGACGCGGAACCGAGCCCGAGGCCGATCACCAACTGCCCGAACATCATCTGGACGGTCGAGTCGTGCAGGGTGGCGAGCAGGACCGACCCGAGCGACAGGGAAGCGCCGCCGAACACCAGAACCGGCGCGGGGCCGATGCGCCGGGTGAAGTAGCCGCCCACCGGGCCCGCGATCATCGACACGACACCCGTCGGAACGGTGTAGATTGCGACGGCGAGGGCGGTGACGCCGAATCCGTAGCCGAGACCGAGGTCGGGGTCGGTCATCACGAACATCGGGATGAGCATCGAATGGCTGACCAGGACGAACTGCACGAAACCGCTGGCGGCCAGCGTCTTCGCGACGGGTCCGTGCCTGAGCATCTGCAGGTCGACGAGCGGCTCCTTCGGCGTGCGTTCGTAGACCAGCCAACCGGCGAGAACGGCGAGACCGCCACCCACGCAGAGAAGCGTCTGAGGCGCCGTGTACCCCCACGTGGCGGCCTTGCCGATGCCGAACAGCAGCACGAAGGCGCCGAGACCGAGAATCACCGCACCGAGCACATCGAGTTTCGACCGGGTGCGCAGGGTGGTCTCGGGCACGAAGATCGCGACCGCGATGCCGACGACCACCACGTGGGCAAGTTGCGCCCAGAACACGCCGGTGTAGCCGAAGTGGTCGATGAGATAGCCGCCGATGATCGGGCCGAGGATGGTGCTGGCGCCCATGCCCGTGGCGACAAATCCCACCGCCACGGGAATGATCGACGGCGGCAGGATGTCGCGGATCAGCCCGTAGGCGAGCACGAGGATCGCCATGCCCGCGCCCTGGAGGCCGCGGCCCACGAGGAACAGTTCGAAGGTGGGGGCCAGCGCTCCGAGGAGTGATCCGGCGCCGAATACCGCGGCCGACACGAGCATCATCCGCTTCTTGCCGTAGATGTCGCCGAGTTTGCCGACGAGCGGAGTCGAGGCGGCGAGCACGAGCGTGACGATCGTGATCACCCAGCCGACGTTCGCGGTGCCGAAGTGTTTCGCGATCTCCGGCAGCGCCGGGGTGACGAAGTTGTAGGCGAGCGGGATGACCTCGACCAGAAGGATGATCAGGGCCAGGAGGGCGAACGACTTCCCGCGTGAGAGCGGTGCGCGCTCCGCCTCACCTGGGGACAGGGGCATGTTATGCATATGTGGCTCCGGGGGATTCGAGTGGATCAGCACGCCCAACCTGGCATGACGCACAGTGACGCCGACCACAGTTCCCACTCACCGAGACCTACCCGCGGCCGGTGCCCGGTGACGCGAAACGACACGAATAGTAGAAAACATTCCTGCACGATATTGCGACCATCTAGTGACTGATCAGTAGTTCATGCGATACAACTAGAATGAAATCTAATTTTCTCTTCGCGGATCAGGAGTTCCCATGACGGAATCACTCAGCCTTACCGGACGCACCGCCGTCGTCACCGGCGCCGGCGCAGGCCTCGGCCGGGCCGAAGCCCTCGCACTCGCGGCCGCCGGAGCCGCGGTCGTCGTCAACGACATGGGCGACGGCGCACACGAGGTCGCCTCGCAGATCACCGCGGCCGGCGGCCGGGCCGTCGCCGTCACCGGCGACGTCTCCGACTGGGCGCTCGGCGCGCGCCTCGTCGACGAGGCCGTCAGCGCGTTCGGATCGATGGACATCCTCGTCAACAACGCCGGAATCCTGCGCGACAAGATGATTTTCAACCTCTCCGAATCCGACTGGGACGACGTCATCCGCGTCCACCTGAAGGGGCACGCCGCCACGTCGCGCGCCGCGGCCGTGCACTGGCGCGAGGCGAGCAAGGCCGCCGGCGGCCCGGTGTACGGGCGGGTCGTCAACACGTCGTCGGAGGCGTTCCTGTTCGGGTCCGCGGGACAGCCCAACTACTCGGCCGCGAAGGCCGGGATCACCGCGCTCACCCTGTCGACGGCGCAGGGCCTGTCCCGCTACGGGGTTCGGGCCAACGCGATCTGCCCGCGCGCCAGGACGGCCATGACCGCCGACGCGTTCGGCGAGAACCCGGGCGACACGGGCCTCGACCCCCTGTCCCCCGAACGTGTCGCCACCCTCGTCCACTACCTGGCCTCCCCCGCCGCCGACGCGATCACCGGGCAGGTGTTCGTCGTCTACGGCAAGATGGTCGCGCTCATGGAGGCACCGAAGGTCGAGAACCGCTTCGACGCAGCGGGTTCCGCGTTCTCACCCGAGGAGCTCGACGGCCTCCTCACACCGTATTTCGCCGGTCGCGGACCGTACGAGAACTACGCGGCGTTCAGCGTCGCCGAACTGGAGAAGGTTGCGCTGGCGACCGGCGTCCTCGCCGGTGCCTGAGCCGCGATCGCAGAAGGAGCACACGTTGAGGCTGCACGGAAAGACAGCGATCGTGACCGGCGGCGCCGGCGGCATCGGACGGGCCGTCACGACGGTGTTCGTCCGCGAGGGCGCCAACGTCCTGTTCGTCGACATCGACGAAAAACGCGGTCGGGAACTCGAGCAGAAACTCGGAGCGGCCGCCCGTTTCCTGAACGCCGACATCTCCCGGCGCGAGTCCGCCGAGCAGATCCGCGACGCCGCGGTCGCAGCGTTCGGATCGGTGGACGTGCTGGTCAACAACGCCCACGCCTCGCGTCAGGCGTTGCTGATCGACCACACCCAGGAGATGTTCGACCTCTCGTTCCGCACCGGGTTCTATCCGGTGGTGCACCTGATGCAGGCCTGCTACGAGCAGTTGAAGGCGGCGAACGGTTCGGTGATCAACTTCGCGTCCGGGTCCGGACTCGACGGGATGCCCACCCAGACGTCGTACGCCGCCGCGAAGGAAGCGATTCGCGGGGTGAGCCGGGTGGCGGCCAACGAATGGGCGGCCGATCAGATCCGGGTCAACGTGATCTGCCCGTTCGCCGCGACCGAGGGCGTCCTCGCCTGGCAGGAACAATTCCCCGACCGCGCCGCCGCGTCCGTCGCGAAGGTTCCGCTGCAGCGCATCGGCGACCCCGAGACCGACATCGCACCCGTGGCGGTGTTCCTCGCGTCCGACGATTCCCGATACATGACCGGCCAGACACTGATGGCGGACGGCGGCAGCATCAAGCTGCGCTGATCCGCCCGGACAGGAGAACGACGATGAACGACTTCCAGGGCCGAGTCGCCCTGATCACCGGCGGCGCGCGCGGCCAGGGACGCAGCCACGCGGTGGCACTGGCGGAACGCGGGGCAGACATCGTGCTGTGCGACCGCTGCGAGGACAGCCCGGCGGTGAACTACCCCCTGGCCACCGCCGCCGACCTCGACGAGACCGCCGAACTGGTGCGCGCCACCGGCCGCCGGTGCCTCACCGCCAAGGCGGACACCGCCGACCGGGCCGCGATGGACGCACTCGTCGCGGAGGCGGAGTCCGAGTTCGGGCGGATCGATATCGCGGTCGCGAATGCCGGCGTCTCCGTGGCCGCCCCCGTGCAGTCGCTCACGCAGGAACAGTGGTCGGAGGCGATCGGTTCCAACCTCACCGGCGTCTTCAACACGGTGGGGGCGGTGGCACCCGGCATGATCCGGCGGGGATACGGCCGGATCGTCACCATCTCGTCGATGCTGGGCCGCGCAGGCAGCACCAACATGGCGGCGTACGCGGCGTCGAAGTGGGGCGTCATCGGGCTCACCAAGAGCGCTGCGCTCGATCTCGCCCCGCACGGCATCACCGTGAATGCGATTGCACCGGGCAATATCTCGACACCGATGATCCACAACGACGCCCTCTACCGGATGATGCGTCCCGACCTGGAGGCACCCGCCGCCGAGGATGTGGAACCGGTGTTCCGCAGCCTGCACGCCCAGCCCGTGGCGTGGCTGGACGCCGCCGAGATCACCCGCGTCGTGCTGTTCCTCGGCGCCGAGGGCAGCGCGCACATCAGCGGCATCGTCCTGCCCGTCGACGCGGGTACTGCCGCCCGCGGCCTGTGAGTACTTATCAACCGCCGGACGTTGATAAGTACTCACGGGACGCCTTTGGTCAAGGCTTTGATTAAGCAGTACAGGCCGCTAACCTGGGTTCATGCCCGACGAGACGACCGACCAGAGCAATTTGGACTTCCTGTCCTTCATGGACTTCGCGGTGGGCAAGACCGTCGACGAGTTGCCCGAGGTCGATCCGGTGTCGATGCGGCTGGTGCTCGCGCTGCACCGGGTGACGAGCGCACTCGTCTACGACCTCGAGGCGACGGTCCACCGGCCGAGCGGGTGGAGCTGGCCGGGGTTCCGGGTGCTGTTCGTGTTGTGGCTCGCCGGACCGTGCGAGGCCAAGCGGGTGGCGTCGCTGTCCGGGATGAGCAGGTCTGCGGTGTCGGCCCTGGTGAACACGCTCGAGCGCGACGGGCTCGTGACCCGGCGACCGTCCGCCGGCGACCGCCGGGCCGTCGATCTCGAGCTGACGGACGCCGGGCGCGAGGCCATCATCAGCACGTACTCCGCGCACAACAAGCGTGAGCAGACGTGGACCGAGACGCTGACACCGTCGGAACGGGTCGTCCTGATCGGGTTGCTGGAGAAGATGGCGTCGGGCACCGCCGCCCGCGAAGCCGTCAAACGCAGCTAGCCGCGACGAGTAGGTAATGGCCGTGAGCAGGCTCATCCGTCCCGGGGAACAGCGCCTCGTGTCGTTCGACGAGTTCCGCGAGTCGGTGAGCGACGCGTTCGTCCCCCTCGAGATGACGTCGGCGGACCACGACGACTTCCGCGGCGTGGTGCGCGGCGCGACGGTCGGGGCGGTCCGGATCAGTGAGGTCACGGCCGCCCCGCACGTCATTCGGCGCACGCCGCGGACGATCCGCGCCGCCAACCCCGACTACTTCAAACTCGGACTGCAGGTGGGCGGCTGCTGCATCCTCGCCCAGGACGGCCGTGAAGCTGCGCTCACCCCGGGTGACTTCGCGATCTACGACACGACCCGCCCGTATCAGCTGTCGTTCGACGACCGGTTCCGGATGCTGGTCGTGATGTTCCCCCGGCATCTCCTGCGCGTTCCGCCCGACGGCATCGCGCAGCTCACCGCGCGCCGGGTGTCGGGCAGGCAAGGGCTCGGCGCCGTCGTCACGCCCCTGCTGCGCGGACTCGGCGAGCAGATCGCCGACGCCTCCCCCACCGTCGCGCTGCATCTCGGCGATGCCGTCCTCGACCTGGTCGCGGCCGCATTCGCAGAGCAACTCCACCTCGCCGACGGGCCGACCCCGTTGTCGCGCGGCGACGAACTGCAGGCCCGGGTCACCGCGTTCATCGACGAGCGGCTCGCCGACCGGGAGCTGGATCTGCAGTCGATCGCGGCCGCCCATCACATCTCGGTGCGGCACCTGCAGAAGATGTTCGAAGCCGAGGGCGACACGGTGAGCGGATGGATTCGGCGAAGGCGACTCGAGCAGTGCCGTCGAGATCTCGCCGACCCCCGGTACCGCGAGCTGACCGTCTCGGCCATCGGTGCCCGCTGGGGTTTCGCCGACGCCGCCCACTTCTCCCGGCTGTTCAAGGCCACTCACGGATCGACGCCCGGCACCTATCGCGCCGCGGCCACCCCGCTCACGGAGACGGAGCGACGGATTCGATGATCTCCGCGACCTCGTCGACGTGGACGGGTCGGCGCCAACTGTCCCAGCCGACGTGGATCTGCCGGGGATGCACGGCGGCGTCGAGTACAGCGGATTGGTGAGTGTGCCCGTGCAGCAACCAGTCTCCCCCGTCCTGCAGGCGGTACTTCACGCCCCGGTCCTCCTCGGTGTGGTCGCCGGTGTACGGGAAATGGGACAGCAGCACGGTCCGGCCCGCGACCTTCCGTCGCGCGAACAGCTGCACCGACGCGAACGTGTCCAGGAAGACCCGCTGCCTGAGGTGGCTGTTGCGGTTCGCCATCGGGTGGCACGAGTCGTGATTGCCGGGGATCAGATGCAGCTCGACGTTCCGTTTTCGCGCGAACTCGTCCAGCGCGCGGAGCGCCCAGTCCTCGGCGGCTTTACCCCCGACGGTGACGTCGCCGAGTATCCACAGTTGGTCGCCGCTCCCGACGGCGGCACCCAGACTGTCGAGGATGGATTCGTCGTGCGCGTCGATCTCCGCGTCGAAGCCCCGGATCTCCACCAGCCGCGCGTGACGAAGGTGCAGGTCGGACGTGAACCAGACGCTCATGCCAGGAACCGCGACCGCAGCTCCGCGAAGAACGCTGCCGACAGACGTGTGAAGTCGTCGGCTCTCACCCGGATCGGGTCGCCGATCTCGAGCTTCAGAACGGACTGGTCGGGGACATACTTCAGGACGCTGATGCCGCGCAGGACGCCGCCGTTGTTCATTAATGAGTCGACAATGATCTCGACTTCGTTGAGCGGGTTCGCGTCCTTGCCCGTCACCGCCCGGACCCGGTGGACGAAGTAGCGGTCCAGCGCGAGGACCATGTTGCCGAAGAACAGGGGCTCGAAATCCTCCAGCGCGGCGAAGACCTTCTTGCCCGTGACCTCGCCCGCGATCGCTCCCGTCAGCGACGTGTACACGGCGAGTTGCTCCGCGACGGACGCCTCGGCGTGATCGATCTCTTCCTCCGTGTAGTTCTTCCGTCCGAGCACTTCGCCGTCTCCTTCGATGCACCGGGTGCCGGATCGACACGCTGAGAACCCCCAGACCAGCAGTGTTCCACCTTTCGCATCCCAGCAGATCCGGGTTGGAGGTGCGATACTCCCGGGTGGCTCCTGGCTCGTACCAAAACCGGCAACCGAGAAGTCCGGAAGGATGCACCGATGAAGGTCACGATCGCACGAACCGCAGGAATCGCCGCCGCAGTCACCGGCGTGGGTCTGCTCGCCGCACCCACGGCGTCCGCGGCACCCGAGGACATCGCCGTCGACATCACCGACGACGGGAACGCGGTGGTCATGGAAGTCCGGTACGACGTCCCCGGGGCGGTGTTGTGCCTGATGAACGTCCTCCCCGTCGACGGGACCGTGCCCGCCGCCATTGTGGGACCCACCGTCGTGATGGGCGGAGACGACGGCGAACTCCGGGCCACCGTCGACCCCGGCAAGTACTCGGTCCAGTGGTCCTGCTCGAGCATTCCGTCTTTCGAGCAGTGGGGCACCGCTCCGCCGCTGACCAACGGCACCGAGGACCCCACCACCGTCACCGTGACCGACACGTCCGGGCCAGGCGGCGGAGGCTCGTCGGGCAGCCCGTTCGGCAGCTGACGGCCCCCGCGTACGTGAGCGGCAAAGCGTGTTCGAGCACTCTTTCGCACTCACGTATGCGGGATCGGCGAACTTCCTGGGGCGGGGCGTAACGAAACCGGTGCGAGTGGGGATTGACAGTACGGAATCCCGCAACGGACAGGAACCCTCCGCCATGGCTACCGTCACGCACATCGATATCGCTCGCGCCCGCCGCTCTCGTCGGGTTCTCTTCATCGGAAACCCCACCCGGTACAAAGAGGTGTCGCACTGGGCGATGGTCAAGCAGTGGATGGTCGTCCACGGACTCGAGCCCGTCCGGAAGCTGGACGGCCCCGCGCTCTGCGCGATCGTCACCGAGGACGTCCTCGACGGAGTCGGCTCCCCTCAGGACGCGCAGGCGATTCAGAACGCCCGTGAACAGGGAATACCGTGTATCAGCGTGCACGACAGCACTCAGATCTGGCAGGCCACGGCCCGCGTCCGCGCGTCCATCGCGCGATCCGGGGGTGGCGCACACTCGAGCCCGCACCACCAGGGAGCCTGAGAGAGCCGCGGGCCGTCGTGGTCGACTGGGACGGCGAAGGCTACGCCGATGTCGGCGCACTGCAGCGCGCCGTCGCGGAGCAGTCGATCGCGGAGCTCACCCTCGCCGGCACTGAACGTGTGCTGGACGTGGGGTGCGGCGACGGATTCGTCACGCTCCGGATCGCCGAGCGGCTTCCCGGCGGTTCGGTGGTCGGAGTGGACGCCTCCCCGCGGATGATCGCGAAGGCAGAATCGCGGGCGGTGCCGGACGGGGCCCGCGCCGAGTTCCGTTTCGCGGACGCTCGCGACCTTCCGTTCGACGGTGAGTTCGACGTCGCGGTGTCGTTCAACGCGCTGCACTGGGTTCCCGACCTGCAGGTGGCGTTGGCCGCGATCGCCCGCAGCGTCGTGGACGGTGGCCGTGTGATCGTCCAGATGGTGTGCGCCGGTCCCCGGACCAGTATCGAAGACGTGATGATGGCCATCTCGGCACGCCCACGGTGGGCGGAGTTCTTCACCGACTTCACGGCGCCGTTCATCCACGTCGAACCGGAGAAGTTCCGCGACATCGCGAAAGCAGCAGGACTCGACACCACGAACCTCGGCGTCCACGACGTCGAATGGGACTTCGGATCCCGGGAAGATTTCGTGCGGTGGTGCACCGTCGGATCCACCGACTGGACTGCGCACCTCGACGACGCCGCCGTCCCGGAGTTCATGGACGACGTCGCACGCGAGTACGAGCAGATCTCCCGACGCCCGGGGTTGTTCCTGTTCACTCAGATGCGCGCGGAACTCGTCCGGCAGTCCTGACAGCGGCGCGTCGGCGGTGGCTCGGGCTTGGCGCTTACTTCCTCGCCCAGCGCACGGGCTCACGCGCTGACTTGAACTTGTCGCGCCATCTCAACGAGGAAGACCTCGCCGAGGTGGAGAGCCTCGGGGACGGCATCACCCGTCTGGAGGATGCGGTCGCGAATCTTCAGCAGCGGGAGGCCGGCATCACACAAATGGTCAACCCGCCGAAGTTCGTCCTCGAGCACTACTCCGACGAGCTCATGAAGCACGTCGGAGTCGAGTTGTCGCCGATCAGCGTGCCGTACCCGGTCTACACCTTCGAGTACGTCAGTGCCGGTGGAAACAGCGGCCAGCGATCATCTGTCACTCTCAACCGGCAGACGATCGACGTGCTGATCGAAACTATGTCGCAGAAGATCAAGTGGCGGAAGAGCGCGGCCGGCCAGCGCGCGCTCATGACCACGACGCTGCGCAACATGATCAAGACCCGTGACAACCACACTTGCCGGTACTGCTCGATTTCTCTGTCGGCGGAACCGCATCTGTTGCTAGAGGTTGATCACATCATGCCTGTGTCCAAGGGCGGTCTGACAGCGCCGGAGAATCTCCAAACCTTGTGCTGGCGGTGCAACCGGACCAAGTCGAACAGGATCATCGCGGCGGGGTAGGGCTTGCCTGCGGTGCGTCATATCGCCTGCCCCGTGCTCTCGCACTCCGCCAGCTCGCACACCTCAAACGACCAGTTCGCCATCCGATGCATGTGTCGCCGACCCTTCGGCCTCGGATCGGACGGACGTCTCGGTCCGTGTCGTGCTCGTGCCGCTCCATCCGATCCAGCCACGCCGCGACCTGGTCAACGTCACCTTCGTAGCGCGAGACGGAAATGCCCCTCACTGCGGTTTCATGGTGCCCCCAGTCGGACTCGAACCGACACTTGGCGGATTTTAAGTCCGCTGCCTCTGCCAATTGGGCTATAGGGGCTGTCGACCGCCGAGGGTGTTGCTCGGCGACCGTGCGCAGATCACCCTAGCTCAGGCGATCGACAAGGCGATTCCGTCGAGGATGTCGTGTTCGCTGACGACGAGTTGGTCGATGCCGGCCTTTTTCTCGAATGCGTCGGCGAGGGCGAGGGTCACGATCGCTCCGCCGCCGATGACGTCGACCCGTCCGGGGTGCATCGGTCCGAGCGCGGCGCGTTCGGTGTGGGTCATGGCGATCAGCGAGTTGCAGACCGCCCGAAGCCGGGGCAGCAGGATGCGGGAGAGATGCACCTGTTCGGCGTCGTATTCGGGCAGCTCTTTCGCGAGGGCGGCGATCGTGGTCATGGTGCCTGCGACGCCCACCCAGGTGTGGGCCTGTTCGACGGGGACGCGAGCGAACGCGTCGTCGAGGCGTTCCTGTGCGAAGGCCCGGGCGTCCTCGATCTGTGCGGGCGTCGGCGGATCGTCGTGGAGGCAGCGCTCGGTGATGCGCACGCACCCGATGTCGGTGGAGAACGCCGCGTGAACGCCGGATTCGTCGCCGAGCACCACTTCGGTGGAACCACCGCCGAGGTCCACGACCACGAACGGCCCCTGGGAGGGATCGAGTTCCCCGACCGCACCGTTGAACGACAGTCGCGCTTCCTCGTCGCCGGTGATGACTTCGGCCCCGGCGCCCGGGATGACGGCACCGAGCACGTCGCGGGTCATCGAGAAGAAATCCTCCCGATTGGACGCGTCGCGGGTGGCGGACGTGGCCACCATGCGGACGGCGGTGGCGCCGGCGTCCGCGATCATTCCGGCGTACTCGGTCAACGCGACGCGGGTGCGTTCGATGGCCTCGGGCGCCAGACGCCCGGTGGCGTCCACGCCCTGCCCCAGCCGGACGACGCGCATCTCGCGGCAGACGTCGTGCAAGGCACCCTTGTCGTCGACATCGGCGACGAGGAGGCGGATGGAGTTCGTGCCGCAGTCGACGGCGGCGACGCGCGTCACTGTTCGGGACTTTCGATGTCGTCGATGCCGGGCCAGTCCGCGGGAATCGCGGTGCCCCTCAGCTTTCCGCCTGCCGCGGATGCGGCGAGGGCCACCGACTCGTCGCCGAGCGGGTTGACGCCCGGCCCCTTCGCGAGCGAGTGGGCCATCAGCACGTGCAGGCATTTGACGCGTTCGGGCATGCCGCCGCCGGTGAAGTCCGTTCCCAATGGTTCGATGGCGTCACGCTCGGCGAGATACGACTGGTGGGCGCGCAGGTATGCGGCCGCGAGTTCCGGGTCCTGCCCGAGACGTTCGGTCATCTCACGCATCACACCCGCGGACTCCTGCCTGCTGGCCTCCGCGGTCAGTCGCGGGTCGGTCAGGTAGTACAGCGTCGGGAACGGCGTTCCGTCGGGAAGTTTGGGCGCGGTCTTCACGACGCCGGGTGCGCCGTCGGGACTGCGGTACGCGATCTCGAGCACTCCTCGCGGTTCGCGGCCGAGTTGGGCGGCGACGGCGTCGAGGTCTTCCTGCGGCACGGGGCTGGACGGGTTGGACGAAGTGGTCACCCGGTGGGTTCTCCTGGTTCTGGCGGTACGGGCGGCGGCACCATGGGGGGCGCCGGAGCCGGTGCCGGCTGCACCTCGGGCGCGGCCGGCGGTTCTGAAATGGTCTTCCACAGGTCGGAGTACCAGGGGCCCGCCATCTCGGCGTCCTTCTCCTCCTGCTTCTCCGGCTCCTTGTAGTCGCCGGGCAGCTGCACCTGGAACGGCGTGTCGCCGGGCTTCACCCACCGGAGCCGTCCCCGCGCCTGCGCCTCGATGTAGGCGGGGTCGGAGTAACGCTCCTCGAGAATCCGCAGTTCCCGCAGATCCTTCTCGAGTTGAACCTGTTCCGCTGCAATGCGATCCGCTTCACCACGCTGGGTGAGGTAGTTGCGCAGCGGAACCGCGAGGGTGAGGGCGAGAAGCAGCACGACCATGACGAGGACGAGCGCCTGGCCCGTCGACAGCCCGAGGATCTTGTGCTCGGACCGAGGTATGCGGGCGGCCCCGGTCGCGCCCACCCGTCTCGGGCGGGCGCGGCCGGGGAGCACCTTGCCGGTGTCGGCGCTGTCGACGGCGTCCGGTTTGCCGTCGGCCTGCCCCGGCGTCGTCGACTTGGTGGTGCGGGGGCGTCGCGCTCCGGGAGCGCCCTCCGCGCGGCTTCCGCGGGCCCGTTCACCACGCCCGGTGCCACGGCCGCCCGGACTTGCTCCGGACGACCGCGGCCTGCCGCGCTGTGCCACCTACCCCAACACCCCTCACTCGACTGTCGAACGTCAGCCTTCGAATGCGAACCGCGGGAAGGCGACCTCGCCGGCGTAGCGGGCGGCGTCGCCCAGGTTCTCCTCGATGCGCAGCAGCTGGTTGTACTTGGCGACACGCTCGCTGCGTGCGGGGGCGCCGGTCTTGATCTGACCACTGCCCACGGCGACCGCGAGGTCGGCGATGGTGGTGTCCTCGGTCTCGCCGGACCGGTGGCTCATCATCGTCTTGTAGCCGTTGCGGTGCGCGAGGTCGACGGCGTCGAGGGTCTCGGTCAGCGTGCCGATCTGGTTGACCTTCACCAGCAGCGCGTTCGCGGCGCCCTTGACGATGCCCTCTTCCAGACGCTCCGGGTTGGTGACGAACAGGTCGTCACCGACGAGCTGGACCTTGTTGCCGATCTGATCGGTGAGGGCGACCCAGCCGTCCCAGTCGTCCTCGTCCAGCGGGTCCTCGATGGATACGATCGGGTACGCGTCGACCAGTTCGGCGTAGAACGCCGCCATCTCGTCCGCGGTCCGGTTGCTGCCCTCGAACTTGTAGCCGGTGCCGTCCGTGTAGAACTCGGTGGCGGCGACGTCGAGTGCCAGCGCCACGTCGGTGCCCAGCACCAGACCGGTCTTGCCGATGGCGACGCTGATCAGGTCGAGGGCTTCCTTGGTGCCCGCGACGTCGGGGGCGAAGCCGCCCTCGTCACCGAGACCGGTGGCCAGGCCCTTCTCCTTCAGCACCGACTTGAGGGCGTGGTACACCTCGGCGCCCCAGCGCAGGGACTCCTTGAATGTGGCGGCACCGATCGGGGCGACCATGAACTCCTGGACGTCGACACCGGTGTCTGCGTGCGCGCCACCGTTGAGGATGTTCATCATCGGGACGGGCAGGACGTGGGCGTTGGGGCCGCCGACGTAACGGAAAAGGTCGAGACCGGACGACTCGGCGGCCGCGCGGGCGACCGCGAGGGACGCACCCAGGAGCGCGTTGGCGCCCAGACGCGACTTGTCGGGGGTGCCGTCGGCGTCCAGCAGGGCCTGGTCGACGGTTCGCTGCTCGGTGGCGTCGATCCCGATGATGGCCGGAGCGATCTCGCTCAGGACGGCCTCGACGGCCTTCTCGACACCCTTGCCGTTGTACCGGTCACCGCCGTCACGCAGTTCGACGGCCTCGTGCTCACCGGTCGAGGCACCCGACGGAACCGCGGCGCGAGCGAAACTTCCGTCGTCGAGCAGCACCTCGACCTCCACCGTGGGGTTACCACGGGAATCGAGGATCTCACGGGCTCCGACCTGCTCAATGATGGACACTTGCTGATTCTCCTTATATTGGCCTTCGCACTGTGCAGCGACCGGTCCGATCGTGCCAGGACACCAGATCGTGCCAGGACACAGCGTAACGGCACACCGAAACCGGCGCGGGATGGCGCGCCCCGCCGACGGCGATCCGCCCGCGCGACACCTGTCGATACGACGGCGATCAGGTCACGAAGCGGTGGTGGAAGGGTTACGGACGCACCCCGACGGAGTAGGCGGACGCCCGGTCGCGTACCAGGGTGAGGTACTCCCCCGACAGGTTGTAGGCCATCAGAGCCGACTGCCAACCCTCCGGCGAGGTGAGGTCGCCGCCCCGCTCGCACAGGTAGCGGGCGGCGGTCAACGCCGAGTCGTCGATGTTGTCGGCGTCCGCCACGCCGTCACCGTTCGCGTCGACACCCCACCTCTTCCACGTCTCGGGAATGAACTGCAGGGGACCCATGGCGCGGTCGTGCACCGGGTCGCCGTCCATCGCCCCGCCGTCGGAGTCGGGGATCTCGGCGACGCCGGGTCCGCCGTCGAGCGGGATGCCCCGGATCTCGGGCGTCACCTGTCCGGTCGGCCCGACCGTCGAACCGGCGTGCGTGCCGTGCCTGCTCTCGACGCTGGCGATTCCGGCGAGGGTGGTCCACCCGATCCCGCATCCGGGTTTCGTCTCGGCCATCACCGCCGACGCGTAGCCGTACGCCTCGAGCGCGGTATTTCCGACGCCGATCGAGTCGGCCAGTCCGGCGGACCACTCGTGCAGTTGATCCGCGGAGCGTCCCGGCGCGTTGATGTCGATCGGCGGGGTCGCCGCACCGGGACCTGGTGGGATGCCTTCCGGTATGGCGATCCTCGGTTGCTGCTCCCGCGAGCACGCGCCGTAGGCGAGAACCGCGACCACCGTCGCCGCGAGCAGTGCGAACAGCGGTCCGGGCCATCGGGAACGACGTGTCGGCCGCACGGGATATCGGTTCACGTCTCCATCATCCACACCGAACTCGTCGATCCCGGCCAGGCGAGACGGCGTCCACACCGAATACGGGTCACGACACGGCAACACGCCTAAGGTAAAGAGTTGTAAAAGTGCAGGTGAGGGGTTCTTCGGACGCGCTCACCCGGTGTATGTTTTTCCACAGGGCTAAGGTTCGCCTTGCCTACTGCAAGGTTGCCTATCCAACCTTGCTGATCGCTCGCGCTCGACCCGCCTCGATCAGGAGTGTGCATGTCAGTTCTCGCCGCAGGGACCGCGCCGTCGATCGCCACACAGCTGTTCGGCAGTGGATTGATCGGTCTGCGCGAGGGCCTCGAGGCGGGCATCGTCGTCATGATCCTCGCCGCGTTCCTCGTGAAAGCCGAACGCAAGGACGCACTCAAATGGGTCTGGCTCGGCGTCGGCATCGCCGTGGCGATGGTGGCGGCGATCTTCCTCGTCATCCATTACGGAACATCCACCGTCACCGGACTGACCGCCGAGATCATCGCCGGCGTCGCCTCCCTCGTCGCGGTCGCGATCGTCACCACGATGGTGCTGTGGATGCGGAAGGCCGCGCGGACCATCTCCCACGACCTCAAGGCCGGCATGGAGAAGGCACTGGTCGCCGGTCCGATCGCGGTACTCACGCTCGCGTTCTTCGCCGTCGGCCGAGAAGGTGTCGAGACCGCGCTCCTCATGGTCGGGTACGCCGAGAACACCGCAGGCAGTGCATGGCCCCTCGTCGGCCTCCTGCTCGGCATCGTCGCGGCCGCGGTCCTCACCGTGCTGCTGTACATGGGCGCCGTCCGCCTCGACTTCGCGAAATTCTTCAAGTACACCGGCATCTTCCTGATCATCGTCGCCGCCGGAATCCTCGGGTACGGCATCCACGCCCTGCAGGTCGGTGGCGTCCTGCCCGGCGGTTCCGCACTCGCGTTCGACATCTCCGGCGGATACGACGCCTCCAGCTGGTACGGCACCGTCCTCGCCGGCATCTTCAACTTCCGGCCCGACCCGACCGCCCTGCAGGCGGTCGCCTGGGTCGTGTACGTCGTCGTGGTCCTCTTCCTGTTCCTCCGGCCCGTCTCCGCACCGACACGCGCACCCGAGCCCTCCGCATCCCCGACGGCCTCCGCGGCCCCCGAGCGCACTGCCTCCCCCTCACCCGACGAAACAGTTTCGTGAAAGGCAACGTCCGCCCATGAAGACCATGCGCCGATCCACCTTCGCCCTCGCCTCGGTCGCCGTGCTGCCGCTGGCCCTCGCAGGCTGTACCGAGAAGTCGACGGCGAACACCGACGACATCACCGTCACCGCGAGCGACGAGACCTGCGACGTCAGCGCCGACTCCGGGACCACCGGGAGCAGCACGTTCCAGGTCACGAACAACGGCAGCAAGGTCACCGAGTTCTACGTGTACGCCGAGGGCGACCGGGCGATGGGTGAGGTCGAGAACATCGGTCCCGGGCTCACCCGCCAGCTCATCGTGTCGCTGCCCGACGCAGGCACCTACCAGCTCGCCTGCAAGCCCGGCATGGTCGGCAACGGCATCCGGCAGGAATTCACCGTCACCGGCGACTCGATGAGTGCCTCCGACGAGAGCGGGCAGCTTGCCGAGGCAGCCGACGGCTACCGCCGCTACATCCGCAGTCAGGTCGTCGCCCTGCAGGACACCACGCAGCAGTTCGTCGACGCCGTCAAGGCCGGCAACATCGATCAGGCCAAGGCACTGTTCCCCGTCGCCCGCACCTACTACGAGCGCATCGAGCCGGAGGCGGAGAGCTTCGGTGAGCTCGATCCCAAGCTCGATCTGCGGGAGGCCGACCTCGAGCCCGGGCAGGAATGGACGGGCTTCCACCGACTGGAGAAGGACCTGTGGGTGACCGGTCCCCAGCCCGACACCAACGCGATCGCCGACCAACTCGTCGTCGACGTCCAGTACCTCGCCGACCAGGTGAACGCGGAGGACTACACGATCGACCCCACCAAGATCGCCGGCGACGCGCAGGGGCTGCTCGACGAGATCTCGACGTCGAAGATCACCGGTGAGGAAGACATCTTCTCGCACACCGACCTGTGGGACTTCCAGGCCAACGTCGACGGCTCGCAGGCCGCGGTCGCCGCACTGCAGCCGATCATCGAAGAACGCAATCCCGAACTGGCCGCGAACATCACCCAGCGTTTCGCGGACCTCGATGCCGACCTCGCTCAATACCGCCAGGGTGACGGGTTCGTCTTCTACGACACTGTCAACGAACAACAGCGCCAGGAACTGTCGCGCAAGATCGACGCCCTGTCGGCCGAGGTCAGCCAGGTTCAGGGCGTAGTAGCAGGCGCATAATCATGACTGATCCGACCGGTCCGACCGAGACGACCACCACGGTGCACGAGCGCAAGGGCATGTCCCGACGACGTCTGTTCGGCGCCGTCGGGGCGGGAGCCGCCCTGGCAGGCGCCGGTGCACTGGTCGGGCGCGCCACCGCCGCCGAACCGCCGTTCTCGCACGCCGACGTCGTCGCCTTCCGGGGCGAACACCAGGCAGGCATCGTGACGCCCGCCCAGGACCGGATGCACTTCGTGGCGTTCGACGTCACCACGCAGTCCCGGGAGGAACTCGAGGCGCTGCTGAAGAAATGGACCGTGATGGCCGAGCGGATGACCGCCGGCGAGGAGGCCACCCCGGACGGGGCCATCGGCGACGGCCTGTACGTTCCGCCCAGCGACACCGGGGAGGCGCTCGGCCTGGCGGCGTCCCAGCTGACGCTGACCATCGGGTTCGGACCCTCGCTGTTCGACGACCGGTTCGGGTTCGCGTCCAAGAAACCCGCGGCGCTCGAAGAACTTCCGCACTTCCGGGCGGACAACCTGGATCCGGCGCGCAGTGGCGGCGACATCGCGATCCAGGCGTGCGCCAACGACCCGCAGGTGGCCGTGCACGCCATCCGCAACCTGGCGCGCGTCGCGTTCGGGACGGCCTCGGTCCGCTGGTCGCAGCTCGGCTTCGGCCGCACGTCGTCCACGTCCACCACCCAGGACACCCCGCGGAACCTGTTCGGGTTCAAGGACGGAACGAACAACATCAAGGCGGAGGAAACCGACGTCGTCGACCAGAACGTCTGGGTGGCCTCCGGCGACGACCAGCCGTGGATGGGCGGCGGCACGTACCTCGTGGCGCGGCGGATCCGCATGCTCATCGAACAGTGGGACCGCACCGTGCTCGGCGAGCAGGAACGCGTGATCGGGCGGTCCAAGGGCAGCGGCGCTCCCCTGAGCGGCAAGGCCGAGTTCGACGAACTCGACCTCGACTCCAAGAAGGGACACGACCCGGTGATCGACGTCGACGCCCACGTGCGGCTGGCGTCCGCGCAGGAACTGGGCGGCATCCAGATCCTGCGTCGCGGTTACAACTTCACCGACGGCTCCGACGGTTTCGGCCACCTCGACGCCGGACTCTTCTTCATCGCCTACTG
Organism: Rhodococcus koreensis; assembly: GCF_900105905.1. Classification (GTDB taxonomy): domain Bacteria; phylum Actinomycetota; class Actinomycetes; order Mycobacteriales; family Mycobacteriaceae; genus Rhodococcus_F; species Rhodococcus_F koreensis. The sequence continues at coordinate 2,331,849 of NZ_FNSV01000005.1, forward strand.
CCGCAACCCGCAGGAACAGTTCGTGCCGATGCAGCTCAACCTGTCGAGAAACGACGCGATGAACGAGTACATCCAGCACGTCGGATCCGCACTCTTCGTCTGCCCGCCCGGACTCGCCGAGGGCCAGCACTGGGGTCAGGGTCTGTTCACGTAGCCGGCACGCGCCTCGCGTCAACGGTGCCCGCCGATCAACCGAAGGTCGAGTTGGTCGGGGGGTAACGGCCGACCGTGGTAGTGCCCCTGGGTGACGTCGCAGCCGTACCGGCGCAGCGCGCGCAGGGTGTCCTCGTCTTCGACACCTTCCGCGACCAGCGACGCACCGAGGCTGTGCGCGAGTTCCACCGTCGAACGCACGATCGCGACCGACCGAGGGTCGCTCGCGAGGCGTGCGACGAAGACCCGGTCGAGTTTGAGCTCGTCGACGGTCAGGTCCTGCAGGTACGCCAGGGAAGACCAGCCGGTGCCGTAGTCGTCGATCGACAATCCGATTCCCAGTCCCTGCAGCGCTTCGACCACCCTCCTGGCGCGTTTGTAGTCGGTCATCAGGACGCTTTCGGTGATCTCGAGGATCAGCGTGTCGGCGGGTAACCGAAGGTCGTCCAGGAGTCGGTTGATCTCGGCAACCAGGTCGACGTCGAGGAGATTGGTGACCGACAGATTCACTGCGACGGTGAGCGATATGCCGCGATCGAGCCAGCTCCGCGCCTGACCCAGCGCAAGCTCGAGCACCCTCGCCGTCAGCGGCCGCATCAGTCCGGACTGTTCGGCCTGGGGCAGGAACTCGTCGGGCAGGAGTAGGCCGCGGAGGGGGTGCTCCCACCGAACGAGCGCCTCGACGCCGTGCACTCGGCCGTCGGAGGCGCTGACCTTGGGTTGGTAGTAGCACGTGAGCTCGCCACCGGTGATCGCCGTGCGCAGCTCCTCGACGGTCTGCCGCTCCTCGATGCCGCGCTGGTACTCGGTGGCGTCGTACACGGCGATCGTGCGGCGGGAATACTTGGCGCGATACATCGCCACTCCCGCGCATTGCAGCAGGTCCTGGGGATTGGTGCAGTGTTGCGGGCAGAGGGCGATCCCGATGCACGCCTCGATACGCACCGTGACCTCATCGAGGTCGAACGGCTCGCGAAATGCCTCGAGGAGACGACCCGCCAGCGCCCGGGCGCCTGCGAGATCGGTCCCCGCCGGCAGCAGGACCGCGAAGGCGTCTGCGTCGAGGCGTGCCGGCAGATCGCCCGGTCGCACCGACCGCGACAATCGGTCCGCCACCTGGCACAGCAATTGATCGCCCACGTAGCGTCCGAACGAGTCGTTGATCTCCTTGAAGCGGACCACATCCATCAGCAGCAGACCAGGACCCGGACGGTTGTGGTACCCGGCCGGCTGTACCGCCTGGTCGTCGTACGCGGCCGTCAGCGCGGCCACGATTGCCCGCCGGTTGGCCAGGTTCGTGAGGTCGTCGATGCTCGCCTCGCGATGACTGTCGGCCAGCACGACGACTTGCCGGAACGTCACCGCGAATCGGGCCGCGACCGCGACCAGGCTGAGCGCTGCCAGCAGCACCGCGAGCCTCGGCAGTCGCGCATCGTGGTCGACGACCAGCAGCCCCACTGCTGCGGCGGTGCACGCCAGTGGGGGAACCCAGATGCCCAGTCCCGGTAGCTGACCCGACTTTTCTCGACCCGGGGCTCGCCAGCTTGCCACGGCAACGAGCATCACGGCGGCGTGTGGGAGCGCATCGACCCATATCTCCACCTCATGGCCGGCAGCACTCCGGAACAGGTACACGGTGTCGGCCACCGCGAACAGCGTGAACCCCGCGACCAACAGCACCCACCGCTGCTCGGCACGCCACCCCAGCATCGCGAGCGCCCCGACTGCGAGTGTCAGCAGCAGCACATCTCCCACCGGATAGGCCAACCCGACGATCACGGTGGCGGGCGATCCGTCGGCCACCGAGTCGATCGGGCCGAATGCGAGGGCAGCCGCCAGCGCCGCGAGCGTCAGACCTGCGGTGACCGCGTCGAACCAGATCTCGGTCGGTATCCGCCGCACCCGTGCGCGCAGCAGCATCACCAACCCGGCATACACGAGTGGGTAGAACGCCAACTTCAGCGGATCGGCCACCGAGGGCGACTGGCCGTCAGTCACCCACGACGTCGCCAGGAGATCGCCCACACCCCAGCTCGTCATGCCCAGCGCGACCAGCGCCCACGCCCTCTTCTCGGTCGGTACCCACCATGCGCGAGCAGCGACGAGAAGCGCGGCCGACAGGGCCAGTCCGTCGTAGAGCACCTCGTGCAGCACCACCCAACCGGATTGATCCTCCGACCCGATCGAGATCCCCAACAGGACCACACCGATCAGCAGAATTCCGAGCCTGACCGTGACGCCACACCGCGACGGGTCGGACGGCGACACCCAGTTCGCCCGAATCGGCTGTGGCAGGCGATGTGCGATCGTCGCCTCCGGCACGCTGTCGCTTCCCGATACGGCCAGGGGGCGCGCGTGCCGCGGTGTGTGTGCGGCCTCCCCGGGGCTGACGACGACGGGGCGGTGGGTCGGGCGGTCGACGTCGGCCAGCGCCTCGAAATCGCCGGCGTCGGCCCGGTCGGGGATGTAACTGCGCAGGCAGCCGCCACCGCAGCGTTTGGCCGCATACATCGCGAGGTCGGCCTGTTTGAGCAGGCTCTCGGTCGTCGCGTCGGGGACCTCGGACGTGGCGATGGTGAGCCCGATGCTGGGGCGGATGGAAAGGACGACACCGTCGATGATGAACGGCGGGGTGAAGGCCTCGAGTACCCGATCCGCGGCAGACAGTGCATCCTCGACGCTCCCTTCGACCAGTGCCGCGAATTCGTCACCTCCGAGCCGGGCCACGGTGTCGGTGCTCCGCATGCAGCCGGTGAGTCGTTCGGCGACGCGGATCAACAACTCGTCGCCGGCGGGGTGGCCGAGGCTGTCGTTGACGGTCTTGAAATCGTCGAGATCCATGCACAGCACGACGATCGGTGTCGGTTCCCGGCGCCGGCGCTGTACGGCCTGGTCGAGCCGGTCGAGAAACAAGGCACGATTCGCCAGTCCGGTCAGCCGGTCGCGAAAGGCTTGCCGGGCCACGGTGAGCAAGAGCCGTCGGTTCTCGGCCAACACGATGAACTGCCGCGCGAGCAGGGCGACCACCAGGACGATGATCACAGCGGGAATCGGGCCGGATCCCAGGCCGGGCAGCTCCCGCTGCAGGCCGACCGCAGCAGCCACCAGCAACGGGAGGTACGGCAACCACAATCGGGTCCGAGACGGAATCTGCAGCGGAACCGGTTCGCGCGACGGCTCGCGGGTGCTCGACAGCGCCGCCAGCCCGAATGCGGCGAAGGCGGCCACCCAGCCCAGGTCGATCACACTGCCGGTGTGATAGCTGCCCATCGCGCTCATGTATGTGAATGCGCTGGCGGACAACGCCATCAGGACGATCCCAGTGCACAGCATCCCGAGGGTCAGACGTTGCCCGGACCGGGCCCGGGCCAGCACTACTATCGCCATCGTGGCGATCACCAGGTCCGCGACGGGATACGCGAGGGACAAGACGAGGGCGACCGCTGTGTCGCTTCCCGCGCGGTACACGCTGCCCAGCACGCTCACCCACGACACCACGAACAGTGAACCGGCCACGATGATTCCGTCCAGAATCAGCCGGGTGCGGGATTGCCCGCCGTCACCCGCCGGGAACAGCAGCAGCGCTGCGCCCGCGCCGACCGGAAACAGCAGGAAGGCCGCGTCCGCCGGCGAGGGGAACGGGATCTGATCGAGCCCCTGCCACATCTCGTAGTAGCACCAGATGGCTTCGCCCACCGACCAGGCCGCGAGCCCACCGGCCAGCGCCAGCCAACTGCGGCGGCGGCCGCCCCGCCCTCTCCATGCCGCCCACGCGGCACACCCGGTCGCGGCGAGAGCGAAGACCAGCAAGCCCACGTCGACGACCACCGTGGCCGCGAACGCCCGGTCCCACCCTTGCCACCGAGCCAGCGCGAACAGCGCCGCCGGCACCGCAATCGTCACTGCGACCAGCCACAGCACGTCGCTCCACAGGACGGCCTTCACATTCGACGACGTCCCCATGCGTTCGGCTGTCCGATGTTCCATCGCCACCATCCGAACTGCCGTCTGAGGCACCTGCGCATACATTCGTTCATTGCGTTATCGGATTCAAAGTTTCCAGAAGACCATATTTACACGATCTATATACTGTAATACAGCCTTATACATACTTGAAGTATGTTATGCCGTCGCACACCAAGAAGGCGACACCCGGGTCGGAGCGACGAGACGTTCAGCGAGGGCGGACGAATTCTGTGCGCGGTCAGCGGCCGACGAGTTTCCCGATCAGTCGTGGGAGCGGCCGCCGGAACTTCGGACAGTCGCACATCGCACAGGACGTGCCCTTGCGGTAATGCTCGTGAGCGGCGAATGGGTGGCCGCAGCGGCACTCGGAGTTCGACACGGCCATGAAGTTGATTCTATTCACACGCCGAACTCGCCGGTCCCTGACGTCACTGGGAGAACCTCACCCAGTCCACCAGCATGGTGGCGGGAAAGCGTGTGGACGGCGTGACCGGGCCGGGCCAGTTTCCGCCTACGGCCACATCCAGCAGCAGGTACGCGGGGGCGTCGAACACCCAGCGTTCCTCGGGTCGGAGATCCGCCGTGGTGACAGTACCGACGATGTTCCCGTCGATCCCCACCGAGATGCGGCCTGGTGCCTTGATCAGCGCATAGTCGTGGAAACCTGCGCTGAGGTTCGCGCCGATCGAGCCGTCCGTCGAGCGCTCCCAGTGACCGCCGCCGACGGTGGGGCCGTGTACTCCCGCGTGATATCGCGAACCGTCCCCGATCACTTCGAGGATGTCGATCTCTCCGCAGACGGGCCACCCGACGCTGTTGATGTTGCTTCCCAGTGTCCAGAACGCCGGATGGATCCCCGGGCCGGACGGCACCTGCATCCGTGCCTCGATCACGCCGTACGTGAAGTCGAATTTTCCACGGGTCACGAGCCGAGCCGAGGTGAAGCCGCCACCGTTTCTGCGCGCCTCGACGACGAGACGACCGTTGCCGTCGAGTCGCGAATTCTGGCGGGAATCGGTGTACACCTGTTTCTCGTTGTTGCCCCACCCGCCGCCCCCGAGGTCGTAACCCCAGAACTGTGGACTGGGTGCAGCATTTGCGGGTCCGTCGAATTCGTCGCTGCCGATCACGGTGTACCCGGGATAGGCGGTCCGGGCACCTCCCGCGACGGGAACGGCCACGGCCACAGCTGGGGTGAGGGATAGCGCGCACAGCGCCACCGAGCACGTCAACGCCATGTCGAACATGGCCGAGCGCATCCGCTGCATGTGCCGATGCTAAGCGCCCGCCTCGACCGTTCGTGACCGAATACGCCAGGTAGCCGTTACCTCCGCGGCCCCGTGTAACGGAAAATGGTGCTGTCGACGTCCTGCGCGGACACGGACCAGTCGGGGCTGGACCGCAATTGGTCCTCGAAGTTGTCGACCGATCCGTCCGGTAGATAACCGTAGTAGCGGATGGCGGCAGTGCCCTGCGTGTTGAACACGAGATACGTGTCGCCTTCGCGTTCCGCCGCATCCGCGGTGAGCATCTCGATCTGGCCGCCGTGCGGGAAGCCCTCCAGCAAGGCCGGCGGCAAGGCCAGCAGGGGTTGATCGAAATCCTTGTCGACGACGGCGAACTTGATGTAGTCGGCGCTGACACGAGTGGGGAGACCCGCGGGATAGAGGGACATGATCGTCGCCGGTGGCTGTTCGTTCGCGAGGATGTCCTCCGCGAACGTCACCTGGGACTGATAGCCGACGACCAGCGACCACAGCCCGTAATACCCTTGCAGGCCGGCAAACGTCACGTATGCCAGTCCGCTCGCGAGTCCGACGGGGACGACTGCGCGGAGCAATCCGGACCGGAACCTGATCGTGAGCGCGTCCACGAGAATCGGTGCGATGAGGATCGCGCAGCCGGGCACGGCGTAGAGGTAGACCCGGAAGATCGCCTCACCACCGTAGCTCTGACCCGCCAGCAGGGCGAACGAACTGAACGCCATGACGGTAGCGACCCAGGCGGGACGTTTGCTGCGCCAGAGGAGGATCGCGCAGACCACGGCGAGCAGGATGATGCCCGCGGACAGGGAACGGCACACGGCAGAGGTGAAGATCTTCCCCAACGTGCCGACCGCGGTCACGTTGCTGGCGGCGTTGTCGACCGGGTTGAAACCGGACAGCAGCCCGTACGGTGCCACGATGTCCAGCCGCGGCACGAGATAGGCGACGAGGATCGCGAAGTAGGGCACGGGAAGCCACCACGGGCGGATCTTCCGCGTCACTGCCAGGGCCGCCGTCACACCGAAAAGCCAGTAGGGGGTCAGCTGGTGGGTGGGTACCAGCGCAGCGAAGACGAGGATCGACAGGTACGCCGCGGATCGGTGCTCCGTCGACACGACGAGCAGTGCCACCACACCCAGCGCCATGACGAGTGCGATGGCCTGCGGCGAGAAGTAGTCCTGTCCCACCCAGTTGGCGAGTTCCGCGACCATCGCAGCTGTCAGTGCCACCCGCATGTCGAACCCGAGGAGCCGGGCGATCGCGGCGATCACGACCGCCAGCAACACGTGGATCACCGGCGCGAACCAGTGGGCGATGGACATCATGTCTGCCGACGTGATGTCACCGAACCACGCGAATGCGGTGAAGAAACCCGGCCACTCACCGTAGATGTCGACGCCCTTGGGCGGCAGTGTCTGGAACTGCTGGATGTAGTCGACCACGCCGAGGTGCTTGTACGTCCACCCGTAGATGGGCACGTCGGTGACGAGTGTCGGGGTGAGCCGTTCCACCACGATCACACCGAGCAGGGCCGTGGCCGCGGTCCCGACCGCCCCCGCGCGGAGCGCCCAGACGAACGCGCCGAGCATCATCAGCGCGCACACCACCAGGCCGGGCCCGCTTCCGACGAACAACAGGCCGAACTGTGAGTACCCGGTGGTGCCGAGCCCGGCGAGCACCGCCCCCCAGAGAGCCAGGGCCACGGCGACGAGGATCAGGGGTCGATTGACGCGGGCGGCGTGACCCCAGTGCGACAGACGAAACCACACCTGCTGCAGGGTGACCGCGCGAACCGGGTCGGCGCCGGTGTCGTGCCACCGATGCCGCAGCGCGGACGCGACGACGGCCAGGACCATCACCAGCAGCAGACCGATGGCGGGCCAGCGGTAGAACCACGCCAGGACGGTGGTGGCGGCGGTCACCACGGACAGCCCGAGGACGGGGACGGCCGCGACGGCTGCGGCGACCGGTATCCGCAGCCACGTCACGATCGCGAGACCAGGGCCGCTCAGTACGAACACCGTCAGGAGTACGGCGCTGACCGGCGACGGAAGCGGCGCAAGGGATGTCAGTCCCGCGACCGCCGACGCCAATGCGGCGACGTCGTAGTACCGGGACAGCTCCGGAGCCGTCCTGTTCACGCGCTCCGCAGTGAGGAGATCACTCATCGGTCACCTTCACCCAATCGACGAGCATCGTCGCCGGAAACGTCGTGTCGGCTCCGACGTCACCCGGCCACCGTCCGCCGACGGCGACGTTCAGCAACAGGGAGAACGGTTTGTCGAACACCCACTCCTGCCCCGGGTCCAGATCCGCACGCGAGAACTCGCCCGTCACACCGTCGTCGATGCCGAACGTGATCCGGTCCGCCGACCGTTCCACCCAGTAGTCGTGAAAACCGTCCGACACGTCGTTGCTGCCTTCGACGTTCAGATACCAGGGTGTGCCGTCCGCGGACGGGCCGTGCAGCGCACTGTGATAGAACGACGCGTCGTTGATCGTCTCGATCACGTCGATCTCTCCCGACTGCGGCCAGCCCACGCGGTTGACGTCCGTGCCCATCAACCAGAACGCCGGATGCAGGCCCTGTCCCTTCGGCATCTTGATGCGGGCCTCGGCACGTCCGTACTGGAAGGCGAAGCGGTCGAGGGTGACCAGCCTGGCTGACGTGTAGCCCGATCCGTCGCGGCGGGCTTCGATCACGAGGTTGCCCTCGCCGTCGAGCCGGGAATTGGCGGGATCGTCCGTGTAGACCTGCGCCTCGTCGTTTCCCCAGCCTCCGCCCCCGACCGCGTGGCCCCAGTAGCGGGAGTCGGGTGAGGTTCCGGCGGCCCCGACGAAATCGTCGAACATGAGCACCGACTCGCCCTTCCCGGATGCCTGCGCGACATCGCTCGACGCATACCACCCGGTGGCGCCGACGCAGGCGAGCGCGAGGAACACCGCAGCCGACGACACTGCACGGGTCCTGCGTGGACGGTTCAGCTGCCTATGCACCGGCTTTGTCTCCGACCCGGACGTCAGCCGAACGCCGAACCGACTGCAGCTGTGTCACGAGGTGGACGCACACGACGAACCCGAGGATCGCCGAGTACGCCGCGACCCGTTCGATACCACCGACGCCGAGACCGAGGTCCCAGGAGTAGGTGAAACAGAAGTACCCCACCAGACCGATCACCCCCAGCGCGAGGGCGACGTACGTTGCCGGACCCGACCTGTGGGGCCATACGGTGAGCGCCGTCGTCAGTGTGAAGAGACTGCCGAAGATGAGGAACAGCGTGGCACCGAGCGAATGCACCTCCCAGTGCGTGTTCGACGGCGCCAGACCGACCACTACTCCGCCGATTCCGGCTACGACGAGGAATACCACCGGAACGAGCGGGAGCACCCGCTCGACGCGGTACCAGAGGACGGCGCCGACGACATATGCGACGCCGACCATGACGAACGCCGCGTCCATCAACAGCGACGTCCTGCTACACGGCGCCGTGCCGTCGGTGCCGCAGAACGGGACGCCGAGGTCGCTGATGAAGTTGGCGGAATAGCTGTAGTGACCGCGCCAGGTTCCGGCGACGAGGAATTCGACGACGAAGAACTGCAGCACGGCGACGGTGAGGTACAGCGGAGTTCGCTTCGAAGTCTCCAGGACGTGTGAGGGCATGGCTAGACAATCCTTCGAGACAGGAGAGACAGTGGATCACACAGGGCGTCCGCAAGTGCGTCGCGGACGAGTTCAGGGTCGAACACGTTGTCGTGCAGGGACGCCGACACGTCGAGTTCGGGACCGCGGCGCACCGAGGTGAAGACGATCGACGCCGGATCGGCCGGTTCGCTCAGCGCGGTGACGATCCGCCGGCCGGGCTCGTCGGTCCAGTCGAGATCGGCCAGCAGCGCCGCCTCGCCCATGTCGGAGTACACGAGTCTCGCCCGGGGTGTCGCCGCGACGTGGGAGGCCGCAGTGTGCGCCGTGCCGGCACGCACCCGCCTACGGAACTTGGCGATGCTGAGTGCGAGAGAGGCGAGCGGCCTGCCCGACGCGGTGGCCTGCGCGATCGCCGCACTCATCTCTGCGGCATCACCGGGGTCGGACAGTGCGAATCGCACTCCGGCAGCGAAATTTCCGTTCACCGTCGCACCGTCCGGAAGGTAACGGCGGCAGTCGAAAAGGACGTCGACCCTGTCTTCGATCTTCAGGCCACGACTGCGCATCGCCCGCGCGACGGCCGCAAACAGCAATGACGACACCGACGCCCCGGGCAGATCCCGATCCCGCCAACGACGGAGTTCCGCGATGGTTCCGGACACTGCGGACGCGACGACCGCAGTGGGCGCTCTGCCCCAGGGTACGACCTCGACGGGACAGGAATCGTGTGCGGTGGAGGGCCGGGATTCGAGGAGCTGAGCGACACGGGCGGGGGACGACGCGAACGCCCGGGTCAGGGCGCGTGCGAGCGGCAGTGCGCTGTCTCGCGTCCGGGCCCATTCGGGGACCGGCGTCCCGCTGCGTCCGCCGGCGACAGCACGGACGAGTGACAGTGCGAGCCTTCCGTCACCGAGTCCGTGCGAAATGTCGAGGAGGAGAAAGTCACCCGCGACCGCGACGTTCAGCGGGTACACGGATGCACCCGCGCGCGCCAGCCCGGTCAGCAACCGAGGCACGTCCTCCCGGGTGCACGGCCCCAATTGCTGGACGTTCCCGAGGAAGTCCTGCGGTCGGTGCTCCCACCGGCGTGACTCGGTGGTCGGGACGAGCCCGATCGGAGTGTGACGTCCACCGGCGTGCGCGAGCACGGTCAGCGTGTCCCGGATCTCGCCGATGCTGGGCAGGCGGACGGGACCGATTGCGGTGATCATCCGGCTGCCGCTGCGCATCAGGTCGCGGGAACTCGCTCTATCCGTCGACATCGGACACCTGCCACATCGGTTTCTGGTTCGCGCTCTTCTTCGCCAGCCACCGCTCCCACTTGGCGCGGTTCTGGAGTCGGCGGAGCCACGAGATGAGCGGTCCGGCGAGGATCACGGCGGTCAGTGTCTCGGCGACGAGATACGCCCAGCCCACCCCCGCGACGCCGACCGACGCGCTGAAGACCAGGCTGCCGACGATGATCACCACCGTGGCCAGGCACTGGGTGACGACGGCGAGGGTGAGCCGCCGGTACACCCGTGCGAGACCGTCGTAGACGGCGCCGATGACGGCGAGGGGCACGAAGACCGCGGCGAGATGGAGCAGCGGCGTTCCTTCCGCACGGTATTCCGCCCCGATGACTCCGAGCGCGGGCGGCGCGACGAAGGCCAGCCCGAATCCGCCCACCACCGCGATCACGGCAATGGTGCGGACGAACCGGCGGGACAGGCTGACGATCTTGTCCGGATGCGCGGCGGCCTCGGCCACGAACGGGCCCACCATGAGGTTCACCATGATGTAGAGGGCGCTGACGATCGACCACGTCACCGCGAAGTAAGCGTTCGCCGCGGTGCCGACCCGGGTGACAACGATCAGCGGGACGACGAGCGGGGCAATGGCCCCCAGGGCCGAAATGCCGTACGAGGAACCGAAGTACACCCCGAGTTCCTTGTTGGAAGGCAGCGCGGGTACCTGCCGGTATCGCGGGTCGGACCGGATGCGCAGCCCCATCGACGTCAGCAGAACCACAACGGCGACCGCCGCGGTGACCCCCCAGGACGCGACGATGGCGAGCGCCGACCCGGACGCCGCGAGCACCACGACCGCCAGCAGTTTGGCCAGCGCGTGGAAGACGTTCTTCGACGCCGCCCAGCGGGCCACGCCCAGACCGGAGACGGTCTGGTCCTGCAGCGCGAAGAGCGCGAGGACGACGACGAACACCGGATAGATCGCGATTTCCAAGTTGTTTTCGAACAGCGTGTCCCGCGGACCGAGGACGATGAGCCCGACAGCCGACACGAAGGCCAGCGTGGCCACGGCGGCGAAACCCTTGACCAGCAACGGTCCCGCGCGGTGGCCCGCCACCGGCAGGAAGCGCTCGAACATCGAGCCGAGGCTGAGATTCGAGAGCGTCGACAGCATGATCGCCGTCGAGATGAGAGCGGACGCCACGCCCACCTGATCAGCGGGGAACAACCGCGCAGCCGCGCCCCAGAAGGCGAGGCCGAGGACACCGGTGACGACACTCGACAGCATGAGTGCCATCGAGTTGAGCTGCAGATTCCGCCCCGCAGAGCGCGGTGGCTGCTCGGCACGGTGTCTGGCGCGTAGTTGCGACTGCGTCGCTGTCAGGGATCCCATGACTACCCGACCAACGCCGACCGGGAATCGTCACGGGCGTCGTCGACACGGCCCACGGTCAGTTCACCGAGCGCAGTGGCGAGGACGTCCCGGAGAACCCTGTCGCGCAGGGCGGTGCTGTACAGCGAGTGGTCACCGGACGGGTAGGTGACCAGACGTCCGTTCCAGCCGGCACCCCGCAGCCGGCGAAGGCTGCGCTCGCCGTGGTTCTCGACGAACGCCGCGTAATCGACCGGTGAGAGGAGGACGGTAGCGTGCACGCCGCGCTCGTGAAGCGGAGCGAGCATGACTTCCGGCACCTGCAGCAGCCCGGCCCGGCCCAGCCACAACCAGCCGCGGTAGGGCAACCACACCCGCAGGTATTTCTTCGCCGTCGCCGCGTGCCGGTGGAGCAGCGCGAGCGCTGCCCCCTTCAGGGACCTCCGGTCGGCGTCCATCGTGGACTGCTTCACGAACGCCTTCCGGGTGATTGTCCAGTCCGCCATGTTGACCAGGACCACTGCCCGGACGGGGTGCCGGATGGCGGCGTAGCTCGAATTCCATGCCCCCGAGCACATCCCGGCGAGCACAACCGATCCGGGCGGCGCACCGCTGACGGAGATGATGTCGACGGCGTCGTCCCGGGATTCGTCCGTGTAGATGGTGGTGCATTCGCCGTGCTGCACCAGACCGGTGTCGCCGGTGCCGCGACGATCGAAGCGGACGCTGACGATCCCGTGGGCCGCCAGCTCGCGCGCGGTCTCGGCCCACAGCCGGACCGGTCCCACACGGTGCTCGTTGGCGGTTCCGTGGAAGATCACCGTCGGTCCCGCAGGGCTGTGCGTCGCACCCTGTTCGGCCGCGACGGACGTACGGATCGTGAAGAGTTCGGCCGCTCCCGCGAACTCCAGTGTCTCGATGACCTGCCTGCCGTCGACGGTGCGATCCACCACGGCGGTGGGGCGGAGATCGAGTGCGGCACCGGTGTGGTGGTCGCCGAAGGATGCGGACATCCATGCCGCGATCCGGTCGATGTCGCCGAACGGGTGCCGGACCACGAAGTCCGCCGGCTCGAGGAATGATTCGTAGTCGTGGACGGTGACGGTCTCGGCGTTCCAGGCGGCAACGGCCTCACGCGTCGCGACGGAATCGACCTCACTGTCCCGCACCGCCATCAGGACCTTCGCGCCCGACGGCGGGGTCGCGGCACGCAGAGACATCGCCGACAGGGCCGACGCAGCGGCCGGTGCGAGCACCGCACCGATGAGCGTCACTCGCGGATCGTCCGTGTCCTCGGGACCGACCACCATCTGGTGGAGCGCGGTCTGCTTGCGCAGGTAGGCGCGGCCACGAACCACAGGATCCCACAAGGCCACGGCCCGCACCGGACCGCACACCGCGGCGACCTGTGCGGCGAGCAGGGCGCCGACCCGGAGGCCGACCAACCCGATGTCCGTGATGCCGGAGCTGCGCACGTAGTCGACCGCTCTCCGGATGCTGTCGAGCCACCCCGCGACCGCGTCGGAATCGTCCTGGGCGCCGGACGAGTCGCCGGTGCCGCGGTAGTCGAACCGCAACACCAGCAGCCCTCGAGCGCGTAATTGCTGGGCGAGATACACCATTCCGCGATACGAGTCGACCTGTTCCTTGCCGATCGGCGGGCAGAGGACGACGGCACCGCGGCAGCGGCCGTCGGCAGGACGATCGACGACGGCGAACAGCGGTGCGTCGTCCGGTCCGAACCAGGTGGCGAACCGGGTGCCGTCGGCGCGGCCGCCGAGCGGCTCGGTGCCTACGAGATCAGGATGGGCCGTCATGAGTCACCCCTCTCATCGGCGCCGGATCCCGGCCCTCGACGCGGGCCTTCAGATAGGCGAACGGTCCGCGTGCGATGGACCGGAGCTCGGTGGCCCCGATCCCCTCGGGAAGGTGGTCGGCGAGACGGTCCGGAGGCGTGGCGACGTGGGACATCTTCCGCGACAGACGGAGAAACGTGGGCGCCTGCCGCACCGCGATACGCACCGCGAGCCACGCGGTGCGTGGATGGACGGCGATCTTGGCCAGCCAGGCGCCGAGTCCGAGTCCGTAGCCGCGCGCCTGGACGGCGAGCGCCTCGTTGTCCTCGCGGTGCCGATGCCACACGACCGCCCCGGGTCGGTACGCCAGTTGCCGCCCGGAGTGCAGCACGCGGAAGAACATGTCGAGGTCTTCGCCGCCGTCGGTGGGGGCTCCCGCCCCGAGTGCCTCGTCGAAACCGCCGAGCGCGTACACGGCCTGCCGGTCGACGGCGAAATTCGCGCCGGTGCCGTAGATCCCGACCTGGAAGGGGAAGAGCGGCACGTCGGCGGGCGGGTGCGCGAGGTCGAACAGCCGTGGGACACAGGAACTTGCCCACCCCACCCGCTGATCGAAGTACGCCTGCGCGGGTGTGCGGATCTCACCGCTCGGGACGATCCCGCATACGCACGCCACCGCGTTCCCTGCACCGAAGCCGGCCACGAGTTCGGTGAGCCAGTGCGGGTCGACCACGACGTCGTCGTCGGTGAACGCGATGATCTCGGTGTTCGCCGCGCGGACTCCCGCATTGCGCGCCCGGGACAGTCCGGGCCGGGGCTCGGTCACGACGCGCACGCGGGGGTCACCGAGTTCGGCGACATACCGCTGGGTGGCATCCGTGCGGGATGCGTTGTCGACCACGATCACCTCGTAGCCGGGATGGTCGAGCGACAGGATCGATTGCAGGGCGTCCTTCAGGCTGTCGACCCGGTCGCGGGTACACACCACGACGGTGACGGACGGGCCGGATGCTTCGGTGTCGACGACGCTGTCGGCCACCGCCATCGGCACGAGCCCGTCCAGTGCGTGCCGCAGTGCGGCGGTCTCGAGCCTGCCGTCCTCGATGTCCACCTCGACGAATCCCAGCAGGGTGCGATCTTCTCGCACGAGCAGCCGGGCGCGCCGATAACCCTCGGCTCGGTCCAGCCGGTATTCGGTGTCTTCCCGGACAGGTCCACGTAGTTCGCCGACCCAGACGGCGCCGTCCCACGTCGGCGCGTGATCACTCTCGAGAGCCGGCGCCAGGTCGATCCGGCGATCGAGTGTTCCAGTCATGCCGTCACCCGCTTCGATCGCAGACCGACGAGACCTCGGACGTATCCGGCTGCGGTCACCGTGAACCCCGCGACCACGGCACCCGCTCGGAACAGTCCGCCGTGCCGAGGGGACGCGATCCCCGCGACGACGGCTCGTGGGAGTACACGTGCGGTGTACGCCCGTTCGCTGCTGAGCGCGTCGCCGGCCCCGACGAGATCGGAGACCAGCGCTTTCGACACGCCCTCGTGGAAGCAGCGCGAGAGGAAGTAGCGGAACGTGGTGCGGTCGTCACTGACGCGGTGCACCACCCTCATCGCGGGGTCGAACAGCAATTGCGCGGTGGGCTTGTGAGTTCGGATCCGGATGCAGAGTTCGGTCTCCTCGCACCCGACCGGCCTCTTCCCGACCCTGCCGATTCCGTCACTGAACCCGTCGACGGTGTCGAAGACCGTGCGCCGCAGAGACATGTTGCAGCCGATGAAGTTCCGCACCGGTTCGATGCGCGTCGGCTGGCCGACGTAGCTGCAGCCGACCACCCAGTCGAACTCGGCGGGCATCCACACGGGACGGTCGGCCGGCCACGCCGGGCTGGCGAATCCGCCGACACCGAGCACGTCGGGATCGGAATAGTGGGCGGCGGACACGCGATACCAGTCGAGCTCGGCGCGGGCATCGTCGTCGAGGAACGCGATCATGTCGCCCCTCGACGCGCGGACGCCGGTATTGCGGGCGCCGGACAGGCCCTTCGACTCGGAATTGCGTAGCACGGTCACACGAGGTTCCGCTGCGAAGTGCCGTTCGGCATGGGAGAACAACTCCTCCGAATGATCGATCACCAGCAGCACCTCGAGGACCGGCACACTCTGGGCGAGGACCGAGTCGACCGCGGCGCACAGGTCGCTCCACCGTTCGGTGGTGTAGGCGCAGATGACGACGGAGCAGGACACGAGCGTGGACACCGTCATGGCCGCTCAGCCCTGCGGGACGGGCGCCGGGGACAGGTGCGTTGCGGTCGTGCGCTGTTCGCTCCTGATGGTGCGCAACACACGAAGTCCGTCCCGCACCGCGTTCAGGTTGCTCTCGCCGTGGATGCGATCCTGCTCGAAACTCGGGACCTCGGTGATCTTCAGGCCCGCGTTGGCGACCCGCACGTTGATGAGGGTCTCGATCTCGAACCCGTCGCCCCACTGCGCCTCGGCCGCCTCTACCGCGGGCAATGCCATCACCGGGACGTGGTGGCGCCAGAATGCGTTGTAGCCGTAGCACAAGTCGCTGAACGCTGCCCCGAACTTGAGGTTGACGATGGCGTTCAACGCCTTGTTTCCGAGCTTTCGACCGAAGGTGATGTCCGAGCTGCCGCCGCCGTCTGCGAAGCGGGTTCCCTTCGCGAAGTCCGCGCCGGCCACGAGGGCACCGACGAACAACGGGATCTCTGCCGGGTCGGTGGAGCCGTCGGCGTCGATCATCACGATGATGTCGGACGTCGCGACACGGAATCCGCAGGCCAGGGCGTTGCCCTTGCCCTTGCGACTCTGCGTCACGAACTTCGCGTCCGGCCACAGGCTCCGCGCCACATCGACGGTGTCGTCGACTGAATGGCCGTCCACGAAGACGATTTCGTCGATGTCTGCCGGCATGCGCGCGGCGACATGAGGAAGGTTCTTGGCTTCGTTCATCGCGGGCACGACGACGGTGACCGTCGGGCGGCCGGGCGCGCGGTCGGCGGCGCCGGTCTCGTCGATGTCGTGCGCGTCTGTCTCGTCGGAAGGTTCCAGGCGGTCAGGCGTGTACAGGCTCATGTGTCCGTCTCTCATCGTCGGGCAATCGACTCGGCCCGGAAGCGTCACTATGTGTGGTCCCCTGTGGGTATCGGCCCTCGCCCGACCGGGAGCTCGGATACCCACCACGTGCAGTGCGCGAAGACCATAAACACCCGAGCAGAAGGACTTCGCAGTACTTCGAAACGCGTATTTGCAACCAACTGGTCTTCTATGCGCGCTTTAAACTACCTCAGGTTTGTTTTTCGTGCACTACGGACACGGGAGTGATACATCCCTCAGTTACATTTTGGCAAACCCGAGCGATAACGCCGATCGCCCCGGTATCAGGACGTCCAGTACCCGAGCCAGTCCGCGGGGGCGAGTTCGGTCTTCCCCGCCGCGCGCGCAGCATCCTCGGCCGCGCGGACACGGGCGATCAGGTCATGCGTCGCCGCCTGCAGCCTCGACTCGGCAGCCACCACCGCCGCGCTGTCCGCCGTGATCTCCGCGGGCACCAGCTCGGGCGGCAGGCCAGCCTTGCTCGCGCGGGCGATGACCTTCGCCGCGAGGGATGCCGCGGGCTGACTCATCGCGACCCCGTCGAGGCAGGAGCTGCGGGCCTTTTCCGCCGCCTTCCGGATCTCCCAGGCCCGTTCCTGCTCGGCGATGTCGATCGGGCCGACGACGTCCTCACCGAGGTGGGGGCTGCGGTGCACGAGTTTGGCGACCAGGGTCGCGGCCACGTCGTCGACGTCGAAATTGCCCGACGCCGAGGCGATGCGCGAATGGAACAGGACCTGCAGCAGCAGATCCCCGAGCTCTTCACGCAGGTCCCCGGGCTCGGCGGACTCGATCGCGTCGAGAACCTCGTACGTCTCCTCGACGAGGTAGTGCGACAACGTCCGGTGTGTCTGCGTCACTTCCCAGCCGCCGTAGCTCCACAACCGGTCCATCACCTCGGCGGCCTCGACGAGGTTGTCGCCCGGGACCTTCGGTGCCGCGATGATCCGGGACCCCGACGCGACCCACTCGCGCACGGTGGGATGGTCGGGATCGGTACTGATCAGGACCGCGGCGCCGGGTGCGGCGGACAGCAGCGTCCGCACGGACTCGGGCACCTCGTCGGTGAACGCCACTCCGCCACCGACCACCCCGACGGCTTCCATCGGGATCGTCGTGGGCCGCAACGGGTCGAGCAGGACCACCGTCATCGGGTCAGGCCTCCATCACCACGGCCCCGGCGGCCTTGCCGTCCAGTGCGAGCACGAAGTCCGCGATGTACTGCAGCAACTCCACGTCGCGCACCCGCTCGGCGCCGATCCCGCCCGAACCCGCCCGGGGCAGCGGCAACTGCACCATGCCGGTGGTGGCGCGGTACTGCGCACTCGGGTAGATCCGCTTGAGACGCAGCTGCTTCGAGTCGGGCAGGGCCATCGGCGCGATCTTCAGCTGCGTTCCGACGACGGCGATCTCCTCGAGGCCGTATTCGCGGGCCAGCAGGCGCAGCTTGGCCACTGAGACCAGTCGGCGAACCTCCTCGGGGAGGGGGCCGTACCGGTCGACGAGTTCGTCCACGACGGCGGTGATGCCGTCGAGTTCGGTGGCGGCCGCGAGCTTTCGGTACCCCTCGAGCCGGAGACGGTCGCTGGTGACGTAGTCCGGGGGGATGTGCGCGTCGACGGGAAGGTCGATCCGGACTTCCTTCGGGGCGTCCTCCGTCGTGATCGGCTTGCCGTCGGCCGCCGCCCGGAAGGCCTCGACCGCCTCCCCCACCAGCCGCACGTACAGGTCGAACCCGACTCCTGCCACGTGACCGGACTGCTCGGCGCCCAGCACGTTTCCGGCGCCACGGATCTCGAGGTCCTTCATCGCGACCGCCATGCCCGCGCCGAGGTCGGAGTTCTGCGAAATGGTCGCCAGGCGGTCGTAGGCCGTCTCGGTGAGCGGCTTCTCCGGCGGGTACAGGAAGTACGCGTAGCCGCGTTCACGGCTACGCCCGACGCGACCGCGCAACTGGTGCAACTGCGACAGGCCCAGCGAATCGGCGCGTTCGACGATGAGCGTGTTGGCGTTGGAGATGTCGAGGCCGGTCTCGATGATGGTGGTGCACACCAGCACGTCGTAGTCCCGCTCCCAGAAGCCCTGCACGGTCCGCTCCAGCGTGTCCTCGTTCATCTGCCCGTGCGCGACGACGACACGCGCCTCGGGGACGAGGTCGCGGATCCGCTGGGCGGCCTTGTCGATCGAGCTGACCCGGTTGTGGACGTAGAACACCTGCCCGTCGCGGAGCAGTTCGCGTCGGATGGCGGCGGCCACCTGCTTGTCTGCGTACGCGCCGACGTACGTGAGGATGGGGTGCCGCTCCTCCGGCGGTGTGAGGATCGTGGACATCTCGCGGATGCCCGCCATGCTCATCTCGAGCGTTCGCGGGATCGGCGTCGCCGACATGGTGAGAACGTCCACGTGGGTGCGCAGCGCCTTGATGTGTTCCTTGTGCTCCACACCGAAGCGCTGTTCCTCGTCGACGACGACGAGGCCCAGGTCCTTCCACCGGATCCCGGTCTGCAGCAGCCGGTGCGTGCCGACGACGACGTCGATCTCGCCGTCGGCCATGCCGGCGATGATCTCCTTGGAGTCCCCTGCATCCGTGAACCGGGAGAGCCCGCGTACCGTCACCGGGAACGCCGCCATCCGCTCGGTGAACGTCTGCAGGTGCTGCTGAGCGAGCAGCGTCGTCGGCACCAGGACCGCCACCTGCTTGCCGTCCTGCACGGCCTTGAACGCCGCCCGTACCGCGATCTCCGTCTTGCCGTAGCCGACGTCGCCGATGACGACGCGGTCCATCGGGACGGCCTTCTCCATGTCGGCCTTGACCTCGCTGATGACCGTCAGCTGGTCGTGGGTCTCGGTGAACGCGAACGCGTCCTCCATCTCCTTCTGCCACGGGGTGTCCGGGCCGAACGCATGACCGGGTGCGGCCTGCCGCGCCGCATACAGCTGGACGAGTTCACCGGCGATCTCACGAACCGCCTTGCGCGCCTTGCGTTTGGTGTTGGCCCAGTCGGAACCGCCGAGCTTGCTGAGTGCGGGCAGTTCGCCGCCGACGTACCGCGACAGCTGGTCGAGGGACTCCATCGGGACGAACAGCCGGTCGCCCGGGTGGCCGCGCTTGCTGGCGGCGTATTCGATCACGAGGTATTCGCGCCGCGCGCCACCGATAGTCCGTTCGACCATCTCGACGAATCGTCCGATGCCGTGCTGGTCGTGCACCACCATGTCGCCGGCCGTCAGGGCGAGCGGGTCCACCTGGTTGCGGCGCTTGGCGGGCAGCCGCTTGCCGTCGCCGACCGCGGCCACCCGGTTGCCGGTGAGATCGGACTCCGTGACGACGACGAGTCCGGGGGTGGTGTCGCCGCCGGGGAAGACCAGGCCGTCGTGCAGCGATCCGCGCAGCACCCCGACCTGACCGCGGGCGGGCTCCGAACCGGGTGCGAGTTCCGCCGCGGGCACCTCGGCCTCGCGGAGGCGCTCGAGCACACGATGCGCGGTACCGGCGCCTGCGACCACGATGACTGCCCGGCCGCCCGTGCTGACATGGGCGCGCAGGCTCACGAACAGTTCGGACAGCAGCTCGTCGGAACCGCGGACCTGCGGTGCAGGGGTGACCGCCAGCTCCAGCTCCTCGCCGCTGCCGGACGCGAGCGGGCTCAGCGTCCACCACGGCAGACCGGCGGCCTCCGCGGATTCGCGGACCTGGCTGAGCGAGCGGTAGGCGGAGGCGCCGAGGTCGATGCCGTCGCCCTTCAGCACCGACGTGTCGAGCGGGGCGGCGCCGCCGATCGAGGCCGCCGTCCACGACGCCTCGAGGAACTCCTGACCGGTGCGCACCAGGTCGGTGGCGCGTGTCCGGATCTTCTCCGGATCGCACAGCAGCACGTGCGCGCTTTCGGGCAGCACGTCGGTGAGCAGTTGCAGCTGCCCCGGCCGCAGCACGGGCAGCAGTGCCTCCATGCCCTCGACCGGGATACCTGCCGACATCTTGTCGAGCATCTCGACGAGCGCGGCGTCGGCCTGGTTGTCGACCGCGAGCTGCGCGGCCCTGTCGCGGACGTCCTCGGTGAGGAGCAGTTCGCGGCACGGCGGCGCAATGACGGCGTCGATGTCGAGTTCGGCGAGCGACCTCTGGTCGGCGACGGAGAACGCGCGCAACTCGGTGACCTCGTCGCCCCAGAACTCGACGCGCACCGGATGATCCGCGGTGGGCGAGAACAGGTCCAGGATGCCGCCGCGGACGGCGAACTCGCCGCGCTTGCCGACCATGTCGACGCGCGTGTACGCCATTTCGACGAGCCGGTGGATCAGCCCGTCGAAGTCGTGCTCCACCCCCACCCGCAGCGTGACGGGTTCGATCTCACCGAGACCGGGCGCCATGGGCTGCACCAGTGAACGGACGGTGGTGACGACGACCTGGAGCGGCGCCCCGTACGAGCGGTCGTCGGGCCGCGCGAGCCTGCGGAGCACCTCCACCCGGCGACCGACCGTGTCGGCGCTCGGCGACAGCCGTTCGTGCGGCAACGTCTCCCACGACGGGAACTGCGCCACGGCGTCGCCGATCATCTCCTGCAGTTCGGCGGTGAGGTCGTCGGCCTCGCGACCGGTGGCGGTGACCAGAAGCAGGTGGGTGCGCTCGGCGAGGGCCGCGGCCACGAACGGCCGGGCGGGTGCGGGCGCGACGATGTCGAGGTGATGCCGCCCGAGGGCCTCGGTCACCTGCGCGACGACGGCGTCGCCCAGCGCGATCTTCGCCAGTCCGGCGAGCGGGGTGTCGGACGAGGGCTCGGCAGCGATGAGCGGGGAAGACAACGACGCACTCCTGAGCAGTGATGACGAACTGCCGGCGAACAGCTCGGGCCGGGACGAGCGGCCAGTTGCGGACTGAGCCAGCCTAGTCGATATCGCATATCGACGGACCGGGGTCCGGATCAGGTGGATGCCCGCGCGACCGGGGCGACGCTCACCGAGTTCAGCGCCCGCACCTGTCCGGTCACCGACTCCGCCGTCCCGGTCCTGCGCACCGGCACGATCCGGGTGCCGCCGGGCGGCAGATGGAACCAGGAGTCGGCGGGTTCGAATCCGCCGAGTTCGAGGTGGACGTACTGCGCAGCGCCGTCGGTGGCGACGTCGACCACCCAGTCGCCGGGCGCCGTTTCCCGCGCCGCCGCCGTCAGGCCGACGGTACGTTCGAGGGCGCGCGCGGGGCCGCCGAAGAGATGAACGGCCTCGGCGGCGACACCGTCCTCTCCCGACAGCGTGACAGTCACGCTCTCGTAGCCGCGGACCCCGAAACGGTGGACGTGTGTCGCGTCGGTGAAGCGACCGAGCAGCACGTCGAGCGACCACCGGCGGGCCGCGTGCGCGGCCAGGGTCACCGGTTCGGCGACGTCGAACGCCCGCGAACCCGTGCGGGTATGTACCTGCACCCGCAACTCCCCCACGATCGCGCGGGCCGAGTCGTTGATCGCGTCGATGCGCAGTCCGTCCATCCCGTCCTCGCCGAGGAGCACCGCCACCGGCCGGGACAGCCGCCGCATCACGAACCACGGCGCCTTCGGCCTGCCGTCGGAGTCGAGCAGTCCCCACCCGGCGCCGGGTTCGAGGTCGCGGAGCGCGAGCACCAGAGCGCCGTCGCATCCCGAGTCGGGCCGACGCCAGTATCCGAGGGCCGCCGCGAAGGCCTCGCAGACGGCGGCGCGACCGAGGGCCAGGTACCGCTCGGGATCACACCAGCGGACCGTCGACGGCTCCTCACCGAACAGTGTCCGCACGTAATGATCGCGGATGTCCTCGAAGTCCCAGGACGCCCCGTTGTCCCGGGGCACGGCGGCCTTCCACCGCGGATGGTGGCCCGCAGCGGCGAGGCTGCCGAACTCGGTCTCGATCGTCGCGTCCGACGGCGGGATCGAGAACGCGAGGCATTCGGCGGCGAACCGCACCCCGGCCTGGCGGACGTCGGACGGCGGAAGCCGATAACCGCCGACGCCGAAGTAGTGCGCGACACCCGTTCCGACGTGGGTCGCGAGCGCGTCGCCTCCCGGCGGCGGGGACGGCGACGACGACACCGCCGCCACCCCCGGCGCGGTCCGCGCGACCACTGCCGGGATCACGTCGTGTACCGCCGGGATGTGCGCCGCGGGGAGCCCGAGCATCGCGGGTTGCTGTTCGGTTTCGCTGCCGCCGCTGAACACGGCGAGCGCGGGGTTCCCGGACAGCGGCCGCAGCACCGCCTCGATCTCCGCGGTCAGCAGTTCCAGGAACGGCTGGTCGTCGGGCGGGTCGAACGTCGACAGCATGGCGTCCTGCCATACCAGAACGCCGAGTTCGGCACAGTCGTCCCAGAATGCGGTGTCCTCGTACAGCATCGTGCCCGGCACCCGGACCATGTTGAGCCCGGCCTCGACCACCCGCTCGAGGGTCTCCCGCGTCTGATCCCGGCCGCCCAGCCCGATCGGATCGACCGGGGTCCAGACGGCGCCGCGGCAGTACACGTCGACGCCGTTGACCGCCAGCCGGAACCCGCCGTCGCCGCGCGCCACGCTCACGGTGCGGAATCCGACGGCGCCCAGGTCGACGACGTGCTCGCCGAGGGTGATGCTCAGCGGATACGTCACCGGGACGCCGTGGGTGTGGGGCCACCACAACCGGGCGTCGGGGATGCGCAGGTGGGCGCGCACGTCCTGCACGCCGGAGCCGGTTTCGACGACGGTCGCCTCCGCGGAGACGTCGCCGAGCCGGACGACGGGCGGCGGGCAGGCCGAGCCGTGCACACGCACGGCAAGTTCCAGCACGCCCGTCCCGTCCTGCACCGTGGTGACCACGTGACGGTCCGACAGCACCGGCGCCGTGCGGTCGTGCAGTCGCACGGGCCGCCACGGCCCGACCGGGGCGGGCACGCCGCCGAAGACCGGAGCGCGACCGAGCAGGCTCGTGCGCATCCAGCGCAGCCCCTGCGCACTCACCAGCGACGACCGCCAGCGTCCGCGGGGCCGCCGGCTGCGCAGCGCCGCGTCGAGCGACGGGAATCGGATCGCCAGCGTGACCGTGCCGGGGCGAGAGTCCACGTCGACCGAGGCCCGCACGAACATCGACTCCGAGGACAGGACGAGGTCGTCGCCGGCCCACACCTCCGCGAGCGAGGCCAGGCCGTCGAACTCGAGCCGCCACGGACCGGGGCCGCCGCCGGACACGTCGGTGACGAACCACCAGTCCACCGCATCGGTCTGCACCGCGCGCGCCGCCGCGACGCCGTCGGCCGCCCGGATCGCGCCGGCCGCGGTTCCCGGAACCTGCGCGGGATACCACGGACCCGGCACACAAGCCAATCCCGACGGATCGGTGACCGAACCCGGTTCCGTTGCCACGCAACGCCACCGGGCGCCGTCGAGTAGATCCACTACGCGCGTCCGACCACGCGCGCCACGCCGTCCACCGATCGTTCCCACGCCTCGGCCATGCCGTCGAGTTGTGCTGACGGGTCGACGCTGCGTCCGCGAGCGGCGCGCGCCATCTGGAACTGCACACTCTTCGCGCCCTGCGCCACCTCCCGGAAGCCCGGAGCGAACGCCGCGGCCCCCGCGAACCCGTTGCGCTCGAGGTACTCGCAGACGTCGGCAGCGAGTTCCGCGGTGGCACCGCACTGCCGCAACACCCCGAACGTCCACAGGTGAAACGTGTCGATGCCCGCGCCGCGGATCCAGGGCACGTCGGCGACCACCCGCTCACCGAGAGCGCGCACCGGATTTCCGTCCGGTCGCGTCGCGAGATGATGCCGCAGCACCGCGTCGAAGCGGCCCGGTCGGTATTCCGGCTCCCCGTCGAACCGGACCTGCTCGACGTACGGCGTGAACGTCGCCGATCCGGCGAGGTCGAGTCCGAACAGCCCGCGAAAGTCGTCCCCGGTCAGCCGGTGATACCCACTGTTATGGAAGTACTCGAGCACACCGGACTCGCGGTCGACGAAGTTCGCGACGATCGTGGTCTTGGTGTGGCTCTCGCGGTAGCCGGTGCCTGCCGTGTCCGGGAGCCAGTGCGCATCCACCTCGACGGTCGACAACATCCCGACTGCGAGATTGTCCTCCACATGGTCGAGGACACCGCGCCAGACGTTCATCTCCCCCACGTCGATCCCGTACAGGGCGAACAGATCCTCGGGCTTGAACTTCAGGAACGTCCACTGCGATCCGTCGAACCGGGCGCCGAATGCGCACGCGGCGGCGGGCACCGGATCGAGCCCGAGCGAGTGGAGTACCTCCACCCACAGGTCGAGGTAGCAGTTGGTCTCGGTCCAGGTCCGTTCGTCCGCGTGGATGGGGTGCGGTTCGTAGCCGTCCGGCGAGATGTCGATCAGCCGGGACGTCACAGCGACATCCGGGATTTCACCGCGCTCGGCCAGCGCGACGGGTCCATGCCGTGGGTCCGCAGCATCGCGAGCGCGATGCGTTCCATCCCGAACCCCACACACGCACTATGCGCGACATCGCCGCCCGCGGTCGCGATGTCGAACGTGACACCGAAATGGTCCTGATGGCAGTTGCACGACACGACGGCGGTCCCGTCGTCGAGATCGCCGTACAGGCGCACCGTCAGCTCGGTCTTGAGGTTCTCGTCGCGCTGGTTGGCGGCCAGCATGCGTCCGGCCCTGCCGAAGAACGGGTCGTTGGCGATCACCGGTGACGCGTCCAGCCACAGGTCGGACAGCACCTCCAGCCCGCGCTCGATCCACGAGTCGCGGTGGTCCGCAGCCTGGTCCGCGGTGCCGATCCGCACGAACTCGTGCATCCGGAACGCCTGCATGCGGGCGGGATCGAACGCGGGCTCGTGCCGGAAGCAGTAGCCGTACACGTCGAGCAGTGCTCCCCCGTCCGGCAGCACTCCCGTGAACATCGGGTACGCGGGATGGCAGGCCGCCGACACCAGCATGGTGTCGGTCGGCTCGAGCCACCTGTCCCAGCTCTCGCCCTCGGCCCGCGCCGCGAGCAGTTGTGCGTGCTCGGCGTTGGTGCCGGTGAACGTGTTGACGGCACCGGTCAGATTCGGGAACGACGCGATGTAGTCGGTACGCTCGAAACTGGTGCGCGGGAACACCGGCGGAAACCGGAATCGGGCCGCGGACGCGCCCGGGCCCGCTGCCCGGACGACCGCGTCGATGCCGTCGACGATGTCCTCGAACAACCCCGACCGTCCGTAGAGGCCGGCGACGGACGTGTCCACCAGGAGCCCGGCTCCCAGCAGTTCCGCCCGGAACGCGCGGCGGGCGCGCTCGAGTTCGCTCGTCTCTTCCTGCTCCACTGCGATATCCGTGCTCATATCGTCCCCCGGTATGCGGTGGCCATCTGCGCCGAGTTGGCCATGATTCGATCGTTGTTGACCATCACGGCCGCACCGTGCGCATCACGCAGGTGCCGGCCGAGCGAGTACTCCGTTTCTTCTCGGTAGCCGGCGATACCACAGATCAGCAGGGCCCTGCCGACGAGGTCGACGGCCAGGGTCGACGCCGTGACCTTGAGGTTGTTCATCGCCAGCGAATAGCCGACGCCGCAGGCGACTTCGGCCTCCGGCGAACCGGCCGGAGCAGCGTCGGCGTCGTCGAACCGCCCGGCTGCCGCGAACACGACGTCCGCGAACTGCTGATGCACAGCGGCTGCCTCGGCGAGGCGTAGGGCGGCGGGCGACGCCGCGCCCGGCTGCTTACGCGCGGCTACCCGCACGTACCGGCGCGCCTTCTCCACCGCGGCGTCGGCGATGCCGAGCCACACCGCCGACCACACCGAGTGCGACACCGGGAGCATGGTCGTCGCCGAGATCTCCGAGTAGGGATCGGCGACGACGAGATCCGGGGTGGTGGTGGCCCGCAGCACGAACCCGGGACTGCAGGTTCCGCGCAGCCCCAGCGTGTTCCAGTCACCGGTGCGCTCGAGCGTCACGTCGGCACGCCGGCAGATGACGAGCACCTGGTCGCTCGGCGGGCTGTCGGGGGTGCGCCGCGCGGTCGCGAGGATCGCGTCGGCGTACTCGCCGTACGAGATGACCGGGGCGTTCTTGACCAGCGACACCACGCCACCGGACCGCTCCACCGCGCAGGTGCTGCGGCGGACGTCGCCGCCGATGCCCAGTTCCGTCGTCGCCGACGCCAGCAGGTACTGACCGGCGACCGCGGCGCGAAGGAAGCCGGCGACGCCATCGCCACCCGGATGTCTTACGAGCGAGAGGATCTGGGTTTGGTGCATCGCGAAGATCATCGCGGTCGCGGCGCACTGGCGGCCCAGGGTCCGGGCGATCGTGCACAGTTCCCGAAGTGTCGCACCTTCACCACCCAGTTCCGGAGGGACGGCGCACGAGAGCAGACGCTGGTCCCGGAGCGCATCCACGGCCTCCTGCGGAAAGCGCGCGTCACGATCGACGTCGACGGCCCACCGCGCGGCCACCTCGGCCACACTCGCGGCCCGCGCCGACGGTCCGGAAACCTGGGCGGACCCGATCCCGGTGTCGCCCGCGAGGGCGATGCTCATGCCACGCCGAGTTCGACGAGCGCGCCCCGGATGGAGTCGACGCTCGCGAACGTGCTCTTGCGCAGCAACTCGTCGGGGAATTCGATGTCGAACGAATCCTCCAGCGCCAGCATGACGTTGACGCTCGCGTGGGATGTCAGACCGAGTTCGTAGAGATCGGCGCCGACGGCGATGCTCGCGGCGTCGACGGACAGCCGGGCGTGGTCGCCGAGAACCTTGCGGATGGTGTGCTCGCTCATGGGTGGCGTTCTCCTTCGTGATCGGGGGGCGTGCCCAGCCGGGACGCGGTGACCATCGCGATCGCGACGTCGGCCTCGTGCGAGATCGAGACGTCGAACCCACCGAGTCCCTGACGCTCGGCGAGTGCCGATGCGTTGCCGGACAATCGCACTCCGCATCCTCCCCAGCTCTCGCGCCGGATCTCGATGGACTGCCACGGCAGGGCGACGTCGCCGGGGCGAAGCACCTTGACCACGGCCTCCTTGGCCGCGAATCGGGCGGCCAGCCGTTGGACCCGCGCAGGTCCTGCGCAGGTTTCCAATTCGTGGGGTGTGAAGATTCTGCTCAGATAGCGGTCGCCGAACCGCTCGACACTGCTTCGCACGTGCCCGACCGTCATCACGTCGCACCCGATGCGGGACTCGGGGATCGGCGACACCGAACCACCAGACATCGATCCCCCTGCTCCAGTCTTCGACAGTCCCACGTTTCGTGCGGGAAGCCACTCTCAGCGACTCTCCAGCAAACCCTTCGAGAAGTTACCGTACTTTGCCAAATAAAGACAAGAGGTCCTTCGGTGTGGGCATAAACATACCCCGAGTCTGTAACGCTGTCTCCTCGAAGCCGATGATGTCCGTGGGTTGTCCGCAATCTCGACGGACGACCGCCCTACCGCCTCGCACGCCTGTGACCGGCGCCGGACCGACACACCCTCAGTACGCGCCTTCCGGTCGCAGCACAGCGCGAACGGTCTTCCAGAGGATCAGCAAATCCAGCGTGAAGCTCCAGTTCTCGACGTAGTGCAGGTCGGTGCGCACCGACTCCTCCCAGCTGAGGTTGCTCCGGCCACTCACCTGCCACAGTCCGGTGAGTCCCGGTTTGACGAACAGACGACGCCGCGCGCCGTCGTCGCCGTAACGCGCTACCTCGCATTCCAACGGCGGCCGCGGACCTACCAGCGACATACTGCCCGACACGACATTGAACAACTGTGGCAGTTCGTCGAGCGAGTAGCGGCGAATGAACCTGCCGATCCGGGTGACCCGAGGGTCGTCGTGAATCTTGAACATGACGCCGGCGCCCTCGTCGAACGCCTCGAGCTCACGGATTCGAGCTTCCGCATCCACCACCATGCTGCGGAACTTGTACATCGTGAACACCTCGCCGTCCCGTCCGACGCGAGTCTGCTTGAACAACGCCGGACCACGACTGCCGGCGCGGATCGCCCCGCCGATGACGAGAAGAACGGGCGCGATCGCGATGACGATGACGAGAGCGAAGATTCGATCGAAGACATTCTTGATCACCCACGCCGGGCCCGAGTATGTCGGCGCACTCAACTGCATCAACGGGACTCCCGCGACGGGGGCGATGTGCAAGCGCGGACCGACGACATCCATGAGCACGGGCGCAATCAGCAGATCGGTACCGGTGCCTTCCAGCTCCCAGCTCAACCGCTCGGTGCGAGCGGGGGTCCAGCCGCTCGAGGGGAGAACCGCGATCGCCTGAAACGAATGGAGCCTGGTGATGCCGACGATGTCCTTCTCCGTGCCGATCACGGGAGTGTCGTCGATGGCGAGCGGAAGCTGTTCACCCGGTCTCACGTCGGCCAGGCAGATGGCATCCACGCGCCACCCGGCCTGCGAGATGTCCGGCGTGCGCTTGATCAATTCGAGCACTTCGTCGACGTCACCGGCGACGAGGACGGATCGCAGATAGCCTCCCGATCTCCGGCGCCTGCGCAGTGCCCGTCTCAGCACGTAGCGTCCGAGCACCGACAGCGCCGCCGCGAGCGGAAGAGCGCCGAACACCCATGAGTGGCCGTTCGCCGTACCCAGGGCGTACCCGGCGACGGCCATCACCGCGATCACCCACACGTACGCTCGTCCCACTCTGCGAAACTCCTCGGCTCCGCTGCCGAGAATGCGTGGATCCCACGCATGCGCCAACGCCAGGGACAGCATCGTAAGGACCGGAACCGCGACCGCGACCGCGAGGCTCCCGGCCCACGTCCAGAGAGGGATTTGGCGGTAGACGACCGTGACGAAGAGGTCGGCAGCGACGACGCTGACCAGATCGCTGCCCATCGCGGCCTGAGAGTACGTACGCTCCCAGGACGGCCGCGGCGAGGGGGGTTCGGGTACGGAACGACCGGGAATGGTCGGCACCCCCGCCCCCCTACGGCCATGTGCGCATTGAGATCTGATGAGTAGTTGGGTTCGCTCGGACACGCTGAGTGCCTCGAAATCGCTTCCACATTCACACATTGATCAAACCCATGCTCGGAGCCCGCCCGCCACCGCGCCGGTCCGATCACGCCGTGGAGTTGATTACTATCTTCAAAACATACTCCGCGCCTGTTATAGCTGCAATCAAATGCCTTCAATTATTATAATTGAACTAAACCGAGCTTTCGGTATGGTTTATGCGCGGCCTTTAAAGGCCTACCTCGATGGCTCCGGCCACCAGCAACTTGCCGATCTCCTCCGCCGAGACCGGGCGGCTGAACAGGAATCCTTGGGCCCGATGACATCCCATTTCCAGAAGTTGCCGGGCCGACTCCACGTTCTCCACGCCTTCCGCCACCAATTCCAGTCCGAACGACTCGGCGAGGCCGATAATCGACTTCACGATCGCCCGATCCTCCGGATTGGTATCCAGGTTCATCACGAAACCCTT
The DNA here is from genome assembly GCF_900105905.1 of Rhodococcus koreensis. Taxonomy (GTDB): domain Bacteria; phylum Actinomycetota; class Actinomycetes; order Mycobacteriales; family Mycobacteriaceae; genus Rhodococcus_F; species Rhodococcus_F koreensis. The sequence goes on from NZ_FNSV01000005.1 coordinate 2,361,793, forward strand.
GTCGATTTTCAACGTCCCCACCGGCAGTGCCTTGAGGTGGCTGAGGGAGCTGTATCCGGTGCCGAAGTCGTCGATCGCGACCTCCACGTCCATCGCATGCAGCCCTTCGAGCGCTTCACGCGTCCAGGTGAGGTCGCTGAGCACCGCGTTCTCCGTGATCTCCAGGCACAATGCGCCCTTGCGAAGGTCGAACTCCGTCAACGCGTTCGCGACGACGTCGAGAAAGTCCAGACCGGCCAACTGGCCCGGTGAGACATTGACGCGGAGATCCAGATCCAGCTCAGGCACCTGTGACCGCCAGTCGGCCCACTGCCGGCAGGCCTTCCTGATCACCCAGCGTCCGAGTTCGCCCGCCACATTCGTCGCCTCGGCGACGTCGATGAACGACCCTGGCTGCAGCAGCCCGAGCAACGGATGATTCCACCGCACCAGGGCCTCCACCCCGATGATCCGGCCGGTGCTCAGGTCGACCTCGGGCTGGTACTCGAGAAACAGCGACTCGTCCGCGATGGCCGCACGCAGACTGAGCTCGATCATGTTGCGTTTCTCGCTCTCCTCCTGCATCTCGTCCGTGAAGACGCTGATCGCGTTACCGCCCTTGGTCTTCGCAACCATGACGGCCTGGTCGGCCTGGCTGAGGAGCGAACTCGTGGTGGCCTTACCCGGACGCCCCGCCGCCACGCCGATGCTGACACTGCGGCTGACCACCTCGCGGCCGAGCCGCACCCGTTCGGTCACGACGTCGCGGATGTGCTGCGCCCGTCTCTCCGCCTCCTCGAGCCCCACCGACCCTCCGAGCACGAGCACGAATTCGTCGCCGCCCAGCCTCGAGACGAGGTCGTCGGCCTCGCTGGTCGATCTGAGCCGGTCCGCGATCGTCGAGATGAACCCGTCGCCCGCCCCGTGCCCGAAGAAGTCGTTGAGGGGTTTCAGGCGGTCCAGGTCCAGGAACAGAATGGCGACCGGCCCGGGTTCGGTCGATGCCAGGCGGGTGTCCAGGTGGTGGTAGAGGGCGCGCCGGTTGCTGAGTCCGGTGAGGGAATCGTGATCGGCCGAGTAGCGCAATTGCTCCTCTACCACGATGCGGGCCTGGACCTGGGCGAGCAGGGCGGCGATCGCCTTGAGGACGTCGAGCTCCGGCGGCGTCCAGTCACGGTCGCCGAACTTGATGAATCCGAGCGTGCCCGTCGTCGTCTCGCCGGACAGCAGCGGAACGGCGGCGAGCGACACCTGCGGCACCCCCGACGCCTCGCGGACCCGCTCGTTGTAATCCGGACCGGACACCTCCGGACGGAAGATGGCGACTTCCTTCTGGTGCTCGATCTGGGCGAAGGTCGGATCGGCATCCTTGAAGTAGACGACGCCGAGTGGGTCGGGGTCGGGGATGAAGGGCCGAAGAGGATATTCCGCGACCAGGACCGTCGCCGCGATCTCGTGGTCGGTGAACCGGAGAAAGCTGGTGTCGACCTCGAAGTGTTCCACGAGATCCTGCAGCACGCGGGTGGCCACGGCCTTGAACGAGACCGCGTCGACAGGCGTGAGCCGGGACGCCACGGTTGTCACCAGGGTCTCGAGCTTTTCGGTTTGCTTCTCGGTGTTCACGGGCCCTCCTGTCGTTACGATATCCGCCTTCGCACCCGGTCGGCGCGGCGCTCGCTCCTGACCGACGGGCCCGGCGCATGGCTGAGCCGTAACACCATGGCGAGCGCCTCACCTGCCTTCGCTCCGACGACGTCGAACAATTCTTCCCGCAGCCTCTCCAATGGTGCCGCATACTGCGGTGAGAGTTGTTCGAGTTCCGCACTTTCCACACCGTAGAGAAACACCGGCGAAATCGGCTGGACGGCGAGGCCGAGCGCCTGCGCGTGGATCCACACACTTTCGGTCGCCTCACCGCCGCGCACATAGTCCCGTGAGGTGCTGCCCGGAACCGCGACGACCGCGACAGCCGAGCTCGAGGCGATCCGGTCCGCGGTGGACTTGCCCAGCGCCTGTCCCGCGTCCTGTGCGCCGAGTCGTTCCATGACCTCGGGTCTCCGCAACAGCGCGAGCGTCGACAGTTCCGCCGAGTCGAGTTCCAGTGCGCGCACGTCGATGCCGGTGTCGACCGAATCCCGGGGTGGCCACCGCAACTCGCCGATCATCTCGCGGTGCAGGGTGGGTGTGAGGAAACGGATGCGGTCCGACTCCGCCAGAATGGCGCCGATCGCCGCGATGTCGTCCCGGTCGGTGACCAGGCAGAGGCGGGCGCCTTCGCGAGCCGCGGCCTCGGCGAGAAGGCCGGCCTGCGAGTCGTCCAACGGCCGGGGGACGCCCAGCCTGCGGTTGGTGGTCCGGTCGAGCATGTGCTCGTAGCGGTCGCTGAGTTCCCGGTCGTTGCCGCTGCCGAACGTCATCGTGGCGACGGGAAGCCCCGGACCGCGGTCGTGGACCGTCACCGCGCCGAGAAGCCCGGCGGCGGACGCGGCGATCCGGGCGTTGTGCAGCGCGGCGCCGACCGCGACACAACTGCCGCGGTACCCGACGTCCATGGCCGTCGTGTGCTCCGGGGCCAGGGAGATGGTCAGTCCCGCGTCGTCGGCCGCGATCGTCCACGGCTGGACGTTGCCGCCAGAGGGCGCGCGGGCCGCCGCATTCACGATGGCGTCGACAGTGTCCTGCGGCGGGGCCGCGGCCCGGTTCACCGGTTGCTCCGGCAGGTGTTGCGGCAGCGGTGGATCGGCGAGGGCATCGAGATGATCGTCCAGATCCATCCGGCAGCGACCCGACGCGAGCGGCTGCCCGAGCCCGATGCGCCGCACCGCCGCCGCGACCTCCGCCCCACCGAGCAGCACTTCGCCCCCGAGCTGAGGCCACGTGGTGATGGTTTCGTCCACCTCCACCAACGACGCCGCCATCGTCGCCGACAACTGTCCGGCGTCGAGAATCTGCAACACGAGCGGAATCTTGTCCCGCGAGCCGAGGCCCGCCAGCGATTCCACGTCGACGTCACCGATCACTCCGTGGAACAAGGGTCGATCGGGTTCGACGTCGAAACGCTCGACGTCCAGCAGACCCCGGTCACTGGTCGCCATCAGCACCGGCAATCCCCTGCGCCGGGCCTCCCGCCGCAGGGACACCTTGACGTCGAGGGAGTCGCATTCGTCGATCACCACGTCCGTGCCGTCCAGAAATTCGGCGACCGATTCGACGTCGACACCGTCCTTCCATAACGTCACTGTGACGTAGGGGTCGATCTCCGCGACACGGCGGGCGGCGACCACCGCCTTGTTCACGCCGAGGTCCAGAACGGTGCCGGGAACCCGGTTCAGGTTGGACAGCTCGAGCGTGTCGAAGTCCGCGAGCCGCAAGCCGCCGCACGCGCCTTCCAGCGTGAGAGCTAACGCGACGGCGTGACCGACACTCAGACCGACGATCCCGACGGTGACGTCCCTGAGGCGTTCCTGCTCCTGCGCGGTGATCTTGTTCCGATTCCGGTCCAGCCGCAACAGCCGGAACGACGTAGGACCGAGCAGACGCACCACGGTCCGTCGCCACGAGTAGTACGCCCACACCGGAGCCTCATCGAGCACATCTGAGCCCGGCGCGGGAACGAGGGAACGCAGAGCGTCCCGCTGATGGTCGAGTCGATCGACGAAGGCTACCGCGGGGTCGCGGCGGAGGCGGTCGAGTACCGCCGCGTCCCCGGAGTGGCCCTCGTCGAGCAGCAGTGCGGTGTACTCACCGTGGGTTTCGTTCACGAGACGCTCCGCATCGGCCGGACGACGTCTCCTCCCGTCCCCGTCGCGATGGCTGCCGACGGCGTCGGTCCGGACGTCGTGAGTAACAGTTGGGCCAGCTGCATGGATTCGGCGCGGCCCCTGCGCCTACTCCGATCCCACCACATCAGCCGTGTCTCGTAGCGGTCATCCGGATAGGGCACGGGAGCAATATGGTCTGCCACTACCCCACCGGTGGTTCGCCACGTGTCCAAGACGTGGGATGCGGCGGTCGCGAGCATGAACTGGACGTCGAGCAGATCCATCGAGAAGGTAGCAAAACGACCCAGTGCGCCGACGAGCTCACCGCGCCGGGCGGCGGTGTCCGACACCCATGCGCCCTTCGCCTCCACGACACCGAACGGCAGCCGGTCCTCGATCATCCGGCGGACGGCGGGAGCCCCGGGATCGTTTGCCCATTCCGTGATCGCATGCGCCTGACCAGCGTAAATGTACGGCCCCTGCGCGCGGACGCCCGCTGCGACGGAGCCGTTCGACTCGATCGCGACGAAGAAGATCGCGGTGCTGTCGCCGTCCTGAATCCGGCGGTACTCGAGCGCCTTCTCGGCGCCGTACTTGCGATAGCCCGCTACCGCTCCCTCGAGATATGCTTCCCACAGCTCGGGCTCCTCGGAGGGCCGGGCGACGACGAAGCGACACTCCGACCGTGGATCCCACACGCTCAGCGTTCGGTCAATTAGGGTGTCTGTCGACCATGCGTCGACCTGCGGACGCGACAGCTGTTCAACTGGCATTGGCTTTCCCATCGGAGTCGGTGCGGCAATTCCGGGGACTCACGGGTTACGTAAAGACCCCAAGAACTGGACACACGAACCCGGTCACAGCCCCGCGGCTACTTATTTTCCGCGTTTACACCTGATTTGTCACCTGAGATGCCACAAATGTGCTCGAAAACAAACTTCAGGTCGGTAATTGTCGACCCGAATTTAGGCGAGGGAAATGAACAGCTCGACGTTGCTCGGAGCGCGGAAGACCTCGATCTCCTCCGCGTAGGCGCGCTCGATGCGCCCTTCCTTCTCCGCCAGCTCGGCCTGAATCCACACGTCCTCGATCGGGTCGGACGACCGTCCGTCGGGCGTGAACTTGGCGAAGTAGCCGGCCGGGACACGCACCAGTACGTCACCGACCTCGAGCTGACCGAGGTCGGTACACCGATATCCGATCACGGCGGTCCACCCCAGATCCGGGACCGCGACATATACGGTGATCAGCTCGGCAGTGCCGCGTTGCTGGATGCGCTCGCGGGTGAACTTCATCAGATCGGTCGAATGCGCCGACGAACTGAGCTCCGTGCGCGGCAGAACGAGCCCCCCGAAGTCGGCGGACTCACGCTTGACGATCTCGAAACTCATTGCGGCCCCTGCATCGTGGCGGGTGGCACTATCGCCACATACAAATCGATCCCGAACGCGTGCGGGTAGAACTCGAAGTCGCCGGTGTAGGACCGTTCGATCTGCCGCGATTCCTCCGCCTCACGAATCTGCCCCCAGAGCGCGTCGAAGAGGTCGGGAAAGGTTCCGACCGAGGAGAACTTTGCATAGGTTCCCGCAGGAATCCGTGAGACCAGGTGCCCGCGCCCGACCTGATCGATCGAAGTGCACTCGTAGCCCACGATTTGCGTGTAGTACGAATTGATCTCAGGAGCGTGGTCGACATAGGCAGACGCCAGGGGCCTGTCCACGTTCTGCGCCAGCAGGGTGGACCACGTCTTTTCGAGATCCTTGTCGCGCGCTTTCCCCAGCGCCCTCTTCGGGCTGCGGACGGCCAGTCCGGCGACCAGCGTCTCTTTGCGTTCGACTATGACGAACGGCATCGGGCACCCTCCGATGTCACCGGCACATTGGGCCTGCAATGGCAATTAATGTTCGCCCGCCTTTAATTTGGGGGACGAGATATCACCATACCTCCTCCGTATCCCGCGGTCTGCGCCCTTAGTCGCGAAAACCTCTACGACTGAGAAATCGCCCATTTGACCGAGTCCCAACATGTCGCCAAATAAAAGGACAGTCATCCTTAATTCGGACTATATACATACTTCAAGTTGGTTTAGAGCCTTGCAAGACGACTCCGAGTGTGGTTAATTGGACGGATCGAGACTTCGGGTGTGACGCAACTCACGCGCAGCGGCCTCCAGGTCTCGGTGACGAGGGGAGACTGCCCGTGCGCTGCCGACTGTGCGACTCCGATCGCTTGCGAAGCGTCCTGGATCTGGGAGCGACGCCGCCGTGCGAGCTCTTCTTGACCGAACAAGGCCTGGACGCCCCCGAGACGAACTACCCGCTGCACCTACGCATCTGCGAGGACTGCCTCCTGCTTCAGATTCCGGCCCTGATCTCTCCGCAAGACACCTTCACCGACTATGCCTACTACTCGTCCTACTCGGATTCATGGGTCGAGCACGCACGCCGATTCGTCCACTCTTCGGTGGCGCGACTCGGCCTCGACGAGCGCTCGTTGATCGTCGAGGTCGCGAGCAACGACGGCTACCTGCTGCAGCACGCGGTCGACGCCGGGATCCGCTGCGTCGGAATCGAACCTTCGCACAACGTCGGTGCGGCCGCGCGTGAACGAGGAGTTCCCACTCTCACGGCATTTCTCGACGAGGAACTGGCCGCGCGCGTCCGCGCGGAGCACGGTCCGGCAGACCTCGTGGTTGCCAACAACGTGTACGCGCACATCCCCGACCTCCGCGGGTTCACTCGCGCTCTGCGTACCCTCGTTGCCGACGACGGCAGGCTGAGTATCGAGGTGCACCATGCCCTGAATCTGATCGTCCTCGCGCAATTCGACACGGTCTATCACGAACATTTCCAGTACTACACACTCCTCTCCGCGACGCGTGCGCTCGCCACGGCCGGCCTCTCGGTCGTCGACGTGGAACTACTGGAAACACACGGCGGCTCGATCCGGATCTGGGCGCGTCCCGACACTGCAGGCGCGGTGCCCACACAGCGTGTCGCCGAGGTGTTGAAGCAGGAGGAAGAAGCCGGCCTGCACGACGCCGAAGGATACGGCCGACTCGAACTGAAGGCCAGAGCCACTCGACAACAGTTACTCGGGTTCCTTCTCGCCTGCCGAGCCCAGAACAGGACCGTCGTCGGCTACGGCGCTCCCGGCAAGGGCAACACACTGCTGAACTACTGCGGAATTCGTCCCGACCTCCTCGAATACACGGTCGACCGGAATCCCTACAAGCATGGCCGTTTCACGCCGGGCACCCGGATTCCGATTCTCGACCCGAAGCAGATCGAGAAGGATCGTCCCGACGTCGTCCTCGCGCTGCCGTGGAATCTCGAAGCGGAACTGACCGAACAATTGCGATACATCACCGAGTGGGGCGGTGAGCTCGTCTTCCCGCTCCCCTCCCTACACAGCGCGACATTTCAACCCGACAGCGCGGCAAGGAGGCTCACGACATGAAGGTTGTCCTGTTCTGCGGCGGCTACGGCATGCGGATGCGTAACGACCGCAACGACGCCATCCCCAAGCCGATGCAGATGGTCGGCCCTCGGCCGCTGCTGTGGCACGTGATGCACTACTACGCCCATTTCGGGCACAAGGAGTTCATCCTCTGTCTCGGGTACGGCGCCGAGGCCATCAAAGAGTTCTTCCTCGACTACCGCGAAGCGGAGTCCAACGACTTCGTTCTTCACGCCAACAAGATCGAGCTACTGCATTCCGACATCAGCGACTGGTCCATCACGTTCGTCGACACGGGTCTGGAATCAGCGATCGGTGAACGACTGCGGCGCGTGCGGCAGCACCTGGACGGCGACGAGCATTTCCTCGCGAACTACGCGGACGTCCTGACCGACGCTCCCCTCGACGACGTGGTCGCGAAGTTCCACGAATCCGGTGCCGCGGCGTCGATGCTCGTCGTCCCGCCGCAGTCCTCGTTCCACTGCGTGAATGTGGCCGACAACGGTGAGGTCAAAGAGATCATTCCGGTCAGCCGGCTACCAGTCTGGGAGAACGGCGGGTATTTCGTCCTCAGCGACGAGATCTTCGAACTTCTCCCACCGGGTGGCGATCTGGTCGCGGATGTCTGCGAAACCCTGGCGGGCGAGGGCCGGCTGTTCGGATACCGCCACGAAGGGTTCTGGAAGCCGGCCGACACGTTCAAGGAGCGGGCGGAACTCGACGCGAACTACGCAAGGGGCATCCATCCGTGGATGGTGTGGGAGCAACCGGAGGCGGTGTCATAGCTCATGCTCGACCTCCATGCTCTGCGTGTCGCCGAGATCGCCGTTCTCGGTGCGCACTGCGACGACATCGCGATCGGTATGGGCGGGACGCTGCTGACTTTGGCGTCCATGTCGCCAGGACTCCGGGTGCGTGCCCTGGTGTTGTCGGGCGACGACTCCCGGCGAGAGATAGAGGAACGGCACGCGCTCACCGCGCTGTGCCCCGGCGCCGACCTCGAACTCGATGTCCTCGACGTTCCCGACGGCCACGCGCCCGGATACTGGGAGCCGATCAAGACTGCACTCGAGGGATTCCGGCGACGGTGCGAGCCCGACATCGTGTTCGCACCGCACCGCGGGGACGCTCACCAGGATCACCGGTTACTGGCCGAACTCGTACCGACCGTGTTTCGGGACCATCTCGTGTTGGGATACGAGATCCTCAAGTGGGAGGCGGACACCCCCCAACCCACCGTCTTCCACCCTTTGATACGTGCGGTGGCGGAGGAAAAGGCCCGGCTTCTCCTGAAGCACTACCCGTCCCAGGTCGACCGCGACTGGTTCGACCAGGAAGCATTCCTGGGTGTCACCCGGCTACGGGGTGTCCAGTGCCGCCGAATGCACGCCGAAGCCTTCGTTCTCGAGAAGGCGGCCATCCGATTCGGAAGGACCTGACATGCGAGTACTCCTCACCGGACACCGTGGCTACCTGGGCACGGTCATGGCTTCGTGTCTGCTCGGCGCCGGTCACGACGTGGTCGGGCTCGACTCGGGACTGTTCGCCGGCTGTATTCTCGGTCCCGCTCCGGTGGACGTGCCGTCGATCGATGTCGACCTGCGCGATGTGCAGCAGTCACATCTTTTCGGATTCGACGCGGTGATCCATCTCGCCGCGCTGTCGAACGACCCGCTGGGTTCACTCGCCCCCGAAATCACGTACGCCATCAACCATCACGCGTCGGTACGTCTCGCTCGACTTGCGAAAGATGCCGGAGTACAACGTTTCCTGTACGCATCGACGTGCTCGGTGTACGGCTCGGCAGGCGACGAACTCGTGACGGAGGACGCTCCCCTGCGCCCACTCACCCCGTACGCGGAGAGCAAGGTGCGCGTAGAGGAAGACGTGACCGCCCTCGCCGACTCGGGGTTCTCGCCGGTCTTTCTGCGAAACGCTACCGCGTTCGGGTTCTCGCCCTGCCTTCGCGCGGACATCGTTCTCAACAACCTCGTCGGCGTCGCGATGCTCACCGGCACTGTGCGTGTGCTGTCGGACGGCACACCATGGCGTCCGCTCGTACATGCCCGCGACATCGCCACTGCATTCTGCGCCGCACTCGTCGCGCCTGTGGACGCTGTTCACTGCCGCGCCTACAACGTGGGCACGGAGACCAACAACGTCACCGTGGCGCAGATCGCGGAAGCCGCCGCGGCGGCTGTGCCCGACTCGACCGTCGCCGTCACCGGAGAGACTGGCCCGGATCCGCGGTCGTATCGAGTCGACTTCAGCGCGATCCGGACGGCGCTCGACGGATACACACCGCAGTGGACCGTCGCCGACGGCGCGGTCGAACTGTACGAGAACTACGTGCGGTGGGGGCTCACCGAGGAACTGTTCACCACGCGATTCACCCGATTGGCTCACTTGCAGACGCTGCGGGCCTCGGGCGTGCTCGACGAGTCACTCCGGTTTCTCCGTGTCGGGGCCGGACATGGCTGACATCGGCATCTCGCGGTCGTCAGAGACACCGCAGCAGAGCCTCCCAGCTTCCCGCCGAGGCATCGCGTGGGCTCACAGCGGACACCGGGAGCGGCCACTCGATCCTCAGGCTGGGATCGTCATAGGCCACGGCGAGATCTTCGGTGGGATCGTGCCCGCGGTCGATCCGGTAACAGACGTCGCAGTCGGTGATTGCCTGGAAACCGTGGAGGAATCCCGGTGGCACGAACAGATGCGAGAAGCTGACGTCATCGAGCCTGAACGCCTGCTTCCGGCCGAAGGTCGTCGACGTCCGCCGCACGTCCACGAGCACGTCGTATATCGCTCCCCGCGCGCAACGCACGAGCTTGGCCTCGCCATCTCCCGATCTGCAGTGCATACCGCGGATCACGCCGCGCACCGATCGCGACTGCGAGTCCTGCACGAAGTCCGCGGCACGGACCGGCCGGCCCGAGCACGCCCGGCGCGCGACGGCGTCGTCGAAGATCTGCGCATCGAACGTCCGCGTGAAGAGTCCCCGCCCGTCCCGAAACGGCTCGGGAGTGAAGAGCAGGACGTCCTCGAGTTCCGTGTTTTCGACGCGCACATCACCATCGTGCCGCATCGCCGTGGGCGGGTCCGGCATTTCCGGAAGTCAGGGTGGCCACGATGATCTGCCGCGGATGTGCCGGATCCGACACGGTGCGGGTGCTCGACCTCGGGTGCACGCCTGCTGCGGACCATTTCCCGCCGGAGTGGTCGGCGATCGACTCGTGCGAGTCGGCGCATCCGCTGGCAATGGAGTTGTGCCGACGGTGCGGCCTCGCGCAACTCGCGGAGGACGACACGACGCCCGAGGAGCCGCACGGCGTCGAGCCGCTGGCGTTGAGGAAGCAGGCTGCCGACGCCGTTCGGACGGTCGCGGTGTCGGGTTTCCTCGACGGTGACACCGTACTCGAGTTCGGCAGCCCGCACGGCGGTAGCTGGCTCGGACTGCTCGCGTCGCGCGGATTCTGCCCGCCGCCCCCGGGGAGACGTGCCTCGGTCGTCCTCGACTGCTTCGGCCTCATGCACGAGGCCTGCCAGCGGTCGGCACTGCGGGAACGAGTGAACGCGACGGCAAGTGACGGTGTCCTTCTGCTCCAATTCCACTCTCTCGCTACGATAGTCACACACCGCCAGTGGAACGCGCTGCGGCACGGTCACTATGCGTACTACTCGTTGACCGCGCTGCAGCGGATGCTCACGGACGTGGGGATGAGCGTGTCGCACGCGTGGGAGTTCGACCTCTACGGCGGCACCGTCCTGATTGCCGCGCGGCACGGAGTCCGCTCGGACACATCGCACACCGTCCGCAACATCCTTGCGGCTGAAAACGCCCTGGGGGTGTGCGAGCCGCGAACACTCCGGACCCTCCAGCAGGCTGCGGACGGTCACGCCGGTGCGCTGCATACCTGGCTCGCCACGATGGCCGGTCGCGGACAACGGGTCTACGCATACGGCGCGGCGTCCCGGGCGGTGGCCCTGCTCAGCCGGGCGGGAGTCGACCATCGCGTGTTGTGCGCGGTAGCCGACGCGTCCCCCACGAAACAGGGCCGCCGGATGCCCGGCACCGACGTCCCGATCATCTCCCCTGCGCAGCTGCTCGCGGACGACCCCGACGTGGTGCTGCTGACAATCGCCGACCTGCTCCCGGAGGTGCAGTCGCAGCTTCCGGGGTTGACCGGCAAATGGGTGGTGGACATTGCCGACGGGGACCGGCCGGACGCCGATCACGCACTTGCTCATGGAGGTCAGCAGCCTGGCTGGAACACGCTCCGCACGTACCCTGCCGTCTGATAGCCGCTCTGCCACACCCAATCGGCGGTCGAGATGTCCGCCGGGCTGGCCGCCATCATGACGTCCCCACCGAAGCAGCGTTGAATGATGTACCGAGCCCGTGACACGTGTGGTGTGAACGTGACCACGATGACGCTGTTCCACCCGCCGGCGGTCGCGAGATCGCGGAACGCCTTCGCTTCCCCGGCGGTGGTCGCGGGGTCGGGATCGAAGCAGACAAGGGCAAACGCGAACTGCGCCGCGCAAAGTCGAGCGAGCCACTTGTCGGATCCACCGCTCGGATCGGACAGCACCACATTCCCGGCGAGCCCCTCGAGCGCGAGGTCGAGTCCGTACGTATACCGCTCGTGTCCGGGGCCGCCGAGGACGAGGATCGCATCGGCTCGGTGCAGCTCGTCGAGTTGGGGTTCGACATATGTCGGCACACACGCTGCCGTCGCGGTGAGAACGGCCGCAACCACGCAGATGAACATCCAGCGCAACCATCGAGCCGTCCGGCGCACCTAGCGTTCCCCTCTCACGGCTCGTGCGACGCGGCCACCGACCGAGCGGACGGCCTCCCGTATCTCCGCGAAGACGGACGGTGCGACCAGCCGAAGGGTCAGCAGGTAGGCGATCAGGAACGCGACACACTCCAGGGCGATCGCCGCGAGTCCGACTGCGATCGACCGCTGGTCCGACTGCACCACGTACCGTTCGAGCGGCGCGATCACCGCGAACGCCGCAAGCGAGGCGATCACCGGTGGGGCCATCACCCGGGCTATCTCACCGCCCGATGCCCCGACCACCGAGCGTGCGAGTCCGAGCCCGGTGATCCCCACGACGATCGCCGCCCCCGAAACCGCGAGACCGACCCCGGCGAGCCCGAGAGGTAGCAACAGCAGCAGCAACGGGACCCCGGTCAGCAAGCCCGCTGCGGTCATCCAATTCATACGGCTGGATCGGCCGGCGCCCTTCATCGCCTCCGCGCTCACCGAGTTCATCGCCACGCCGAGTCCGAAGCCCGACATCGATGCCACCGCCACTCCGGCACCGCGCCAGGGCTCGCCGAGCAGCACCACGACGGCGGGCTCACCGACGGCGACCATCAGTGCCCCGGCCGGCATCGCCACCCGCCAGATCCAGCTCAGAGCACGCAGGAAGGCGTCCTTGAACCGCTGAGAGTCGGCGGAGATACGAGCGAAGGCGGGAAACAGCACGTACGAGCAGACCTGGACGATCGCCATGCCGGGGAGCAACGCGATCCTGCGGCCGTAGCGGTAGTTGCCGAGCGCAGCCTCGCTCAGCCCGCGACCGATGATCGTCAACTCGACGACCTCCTGAGCCCTGGCGGCCGCGCCGTCCAGCAACAGCGGAAAGGAGAAGACCGCCATCTCACGCCAGAGCCGAATCGAGAACCGCCCACCGAACGGATGCCATCGGGACAGCCACCAACTCGCGACGATCCACACGAGCATCGACGAATACGAGCCGATCACCAGGGACCAGACTCCGTACCCCAGGGCGGCGAAGACAATCGAACCCGCTGCAAAGGTGATCCCGACGGCGGGATCCACGATGATCCGGCGCTTGAACTGGAAACGGCGCTGCATCAGGGCATCCGGGACGGACGTGATCGCGATCAACAACATCGACCCCGACATGGCAGCGGCCACGGTCCCGACCGCCGGGCTGTTGAATATGCGTCCGATCAATGGAGACGCCGCCAACATGACCAGGCTCATGAGGATCCCGGTGCCCAGCGTCACCCAGAACACCGTTGTGGCCGCATTTTCGACGTCGTGCTCGCGCTGAACGAGTGCCTGGGCCAACGTACCGTGGGTGACGACCACCAGAAAGGTGGTCATCACCGTGCCCGCCGCGAACACGCCGACGATCTCGGGACTCAGCAATCGCGCCAGCACCAACGTCTGCACGAACGTCACACCCTGCACGATCAGCAGACCGGCCGCTGCCATCGCCGCTCCGCGGCGCAGCTTTCCGCTCAGAGTGCCGACCGGGACGGTCTCGGGCGCCGGTACAGATCCCGAGTCATCGCGCTCGGGGGCGCGCCCGGGTGTCGACGAACCCACCGCGCCGCCATCGTTCACAGCCGACTCACGGATTCGCTACGCCGACCGATCGTGTGTTCGAGAGCAGCGGTCGCCCGTTGCTTGAGCGGATGCAGCCTGCGCATCGTCTGAGGGAAGAGGGACAACGAGCAGGCCACCAGGGCTGCGCGGAGCGTGTGCCGCTGCGCGAACGCCGCTTTCGCCTCGACACGCGCCGCGACCAGGTCTCCTTCCAGCAGAGACCGTCGAGCCTGCCGCATCGCCTGGTGATACCGCAACCGCTGCAGGTTCGTCCGTAGCGCGTCCAGGTCCTCGGCCCGGCTCGTGGAATGCACCACCGTCTGGAACGACCGTTGAATGCGCCGATCGAACGCCTCGACCCCGGCGGGGTCGCGCGATACCGAGTCCTTCCGGACCCGGCAGCGCGCGAGGCGTTCGGGGAGCATTCGCACGTCGAATCCGGAGGCGACGAGCCGCAGCCACATGACCACGTCCGCCTCGACTTCCTGTGTCGCGTGCTCGTACCCGCATACAGCACTCCACGCCTCGCGCCGAACCGCGCCCGTGTAGTAGGGGATGTACCCCGCGAGCATGTCGGTCAGCGTGAGAGGGTGCCCAGGGTGCGGTCGTGTCCGGAAGCCGATAGAGCGTAGGTATCCCTTGTGTGTGCCACCGTGGTCGTCGAACAGGAAGGCGTCACAGCCCACCGCGTCGATGCCCCGGTCGGCGGCGAGCACCGTCCCGGTGCGCGCACAGAAGTCCGGCATCAGCAGATCGTCGCTGTCGAGCACGCAGAAGTACTGTCCGCGCGCCAGCGCGGCCGCAGCCGTCACGCCCCCCTCGTATCCACGATTCTCTTGTCTCACCAGTCTGATTCGGCTGTCGGATGCGTAGGACCGGACTATCGCCGCGATCTCGTCGGAGCGTCCGTTGTCGACGACGATCAACTCCCAGTCGGTACGGGTCTGGCCGCGCACCGACTCGATCGTCTGCACCAGGTACGGCTCGGTCCGGTACGCGGTGGTCAGAAAGCTGAATGCAGGAAGGGGTCGCGACACGCTCACCGTTACCACCCCAAACCCACGTAACCTTCGCGCCGGCGCCGCTCCTCGGCGCCCGGGAGTCTGACGAGGTCGACCACCGTGTGCTGCGCGCCCGCCCGGTTGACCGCCGCCACCACCGAGGGCTCCCTGGACCCGGCGATGAGCACCTCCGCGTGGTCGAGAACTGCATCGACATCATCGGTGAGAACCTGACCGATGTGCGGCAGCAGTTCCTCGATGAATTCGCGGTTCGCACCCAACAGCCTGGACAGTGCGACATTGGCATCGCAGATCTTGACGTCGTAGCCCTTGCCGATGAGCCTCTCGGCCAGCTCGACCATCGGGCTCTCCCGCAGATCGTCCGTGCCGGGCTTGAACGACAGACCGAAGATGCCGATCCTGCGCTTACCCAATGCGATCACCTGGTCCACTGCCCGCCGCAGGTGCATCTCGTTCGACACCAGCACGTTCGCCAGCACCGGCACTTCGACGTCATGGACTCGCGCGGTATGCATCAGCGCGCGCACGTCCTTCGGCAGACACGATCCCCCGAACGCGAATCCCGGACGCAGATAGGCGGCACTGAGATTCAGTTTCGTGTCGGCGAGGAAGATGTCCATCACGGCGTGTGAGTCGAGTCCCAGAGACGCGCAGATGGCTCCGATTTCGTTGCCGAACCCCACTTTCAGGGCGTGGAAACTGTTGTCGACGTACTTGACCATCTCGGCGACCGGGATCGGAACGCGGAACCGCGGTCCACCGAGCCCGTCGTACAGACCCATGACCTGCCTCCCGCTGCGTTCGTCGCTTTCCCCGACCACCGTCTTGGGCGGATTGAGGAAGTCGCGCACACTGCTGCCTTCGCGCAGGAACTCGGGGTTGACGCAGACGCCGAAGTCGACTCCCACCCGCTTGCCCGATGCGCGTTCCAGTCGCGGGATGAGTATCTCCTCGCAGGTACCCGGAACCATGGTGCTGCGGTAGACGACGACGTGGAAACTGTCCTTGGTGGCCAGGGCGGCGCCGATCTCGTCGGTCGCACGTTCGAGATAGCGGGTGGCCAGTCCTCCCCCCGGCGCGGACGGGGTGCCGACACAGACCATCGTGACGTCGCTGTCGAGGACGGCGCGGGCGGGGTCGTCACTGACGGTGAGCAACCCTGATTCCACGACCTCGGCGATCAGCTGGCCGATCCGCTCTTCGAAGACCGGGGTCTGGCCTCGGCGCAGAAATTCGATCTTCGAGGAATTGACGTCGACCCCGACCACGGGGAAACCCCGGGATGCCAGGCATGCCGCGGAAACACATCCGACATACCCCAGCCCGAAGACGCTCAGGGCCATCCGACGCTCCGATGGACGTACATACAATTCGGTCGCGCTCATCTCAACCGCCAAAACCAGTAGGGATCTCAAGGTTTGCTAGTGCAGCGTATTCCATACTACGTCCCCGTTTTTAGCTGTGGTTCCGATCGCGCAGTTGATTGTTACTCGATTTAACGCATCCCCATCTCGCCATCTCACGGCGAGGGACCCATCGCGAACAGCAAGGGTGAGGTCTTCGGCCCACGCGCCGCGCTCGTCCATCGGGTTGAGCACGGTAGCGACCGCTACCGGCACTTCGCCGGCACAGCATCCGCCGACCAACCATGACGGCTCTCTCGATTCCAGCCGATACGACCACCAACCGAGGCCGTGCCGGGCGTCGCCCCGTACCTCGTACGGAATCAGCTCAGTGCTGGCGGCGTGGACCAGCTGGAGAATCGGCTCCCCATTTCGGCTGGCGAGGTGACCCCCGCCGACCGGTGTGACGTCCAGCGACGGCGACAGCGGCCACGACGTGCGCACCTCGTGGCGGCCTCGGCCTGCGATGAGATCGACGACGAGGACGCTGCCCCGATCCGGCGGCGCGATGAGCCACCTCCGATGCACCACCGGCTTCGAGAGTCTCCCGTAGCCGCTGTGTTCGGCATCGACGACACTGCGCTCGAGGTCGACCGACCGCACCCGTACGCGGGCATGCTCCGTCCACAGAAACGGCCCGCCGACAACCGATTGGTCCAGGCCGTCGACACACACGGTCGCGTGAGCGCGAGTGCCCCGATGAGCAGCGCGCCAGTCCGGGTGCCTGTAGTAGCTGCCGGTGCCGGGATCGCCGATGACGTCCTCACCGTCGATGCTCAACGTCACTGCGAGGGCGTCGGCGTGCCCGTGTGCGGCGAGCGAGAGGTATCCCAGCGGGCCGACGTCCATAGTCAGCCGCCGCGCTCCGGCGCGCAGCACCACCAGGCCTCCGTCCGGAGCGAAGAAGCTGCGAGGACCGGGTTCTGGGACGGCCTCCGATCCGGAAACAGGTTCTGTGCGAGCGTAGTTCATCCAGGCCCCCGACAGCGTCGTGCCGCCCACCCGGCGTGCCGACGCGTTGCGGGTCACCGCGGCGACCGTGCCGAGATGATCTCGGACCGTGCGCACCGGCTCGGCGCCGAGCCGGAGCGCGAAACCCTCGTCGTCGTCTCCGTAGCGTGGCGCCGGGTCACGATCACCGACGAGTGCTGCGATGAAGTCCGCGCTCCGGTCGACGGCGGCGATCAACTCCGGCGGTGGTCGACCGTCACGGAGCGTCAGCAATGCGGCCACGGTGAGCAGCAGTTCCGACGTGAAGACCTGGTATCCCACCGACTGCTCGGCGCCTGCGCCGTCGGGCAAGATCTGCCGGGCCGCCTCGGCGGACAGCACACGGATCGCGTCCTTCTCCCAGGACTCGGCGCGGGCCAGCTCCGGCAGAAGAATCGCCACTGTGGCGACGCCGGCCATTTCCCCGACGAGGTGGTTGTTGGCCGAGCTGAACTGCGAACGCTCGTCCCAGCAACGACGGGCAGACTCGGCGAGCAGACGGACGACAGCCCGGAACCTCGTGGTCGTCAACCCGGGCGAATCCCGCAGCCCCTGTAGTGCCACCGCGATCGAGATCGAGCGCACGCCCGCCTCGAATGCACCACGCCATCCGATGCCGAGGCCCGGTGGATTCTGTTCGATCCACGAGTCGAGTTGACGAAACGCCGCGTCACTGAATCGCTCCTCACCGGTGAACAACCACGCCTCGGCGAGCCAGGGCAGATGCTGGAGTCGATTGAGCTCCCAGATCCACTTCGGATCACCGTCCGCCGTGCGGTGGTTGATTCGGGATGCGGGCACGACGGGCCAGCCCACTTTCGAAAGCGGGTCGTAATGCCAGTCGATCGGCTCCGGCAGCGTCACTTCGGGGTGACCGAAGTACGAAAATCGCCCGCAGGCCACACGCTCGGCGGCCGCGATCACCTGCCCGACCGCGGCCGGATGTGCACGGGCGATGTCGGCGGCCCGGTCGCGGTCCAGAAGTGCCGGACGGCCGACGCATTCCCGGAATCTCGCCAATGCGGCGTCCCAGTCCGGTTCCGGCGTCCCCAGCAACTCGGAGTCGGTCGTCTCGCCGCGCCCGCTGCGCGGAAGCAGGCTCCGACCGGCCCGACTCGCACGCCACGCCACCTCGCGCGGTCCCATCGTCTGCAATCGGCGTACGCGCCAGAGGAGTTGACTCACGGCGTCCTCCTTGCGAATACGAGAACCTCGTGCGGCACGTGACAAGGTGCCGTCGGGCGTGTCAAGCTGACTCGGTGCCCGGCATTCTCGCCTTCCGGCGGTTCGGCCGCTTCCGATTCGCCCTGACGGCGGCCATTACAGCCGTCGGACTGATCGCCGCGTGCTCTACGCCCGTCGGAGAACCTCCGGCGCCGGCGCCTGTGCCCGCGCCCGGCGATCCGCACTCCCTCACGTTCCCCAGGACGGCAACGTATTTCCTCAATCAGCAGGAACTTCCGTCCGTCGACGAGCTCGCCCGATATGACGTGGTAGTCATCGACAACGAATGGGCGAACCGGAAGCCGCGCGAGTACTTCGACGAACTCCGTCACGCGAACCCGCGCCTCCGGTTGTTCGCCTACGTGAATGTGGTCGACCATCCCGATCAACTCGGCTCGGAGGCCTACTGGGCCAACCGATACGCGTTGTGGCAGTACGACCAGAACGGCGAAAGTGCGTTCCCGGATTCCTGGCTGGCGCACACCATGGACGGCGCGCCGGTCAGCGAGTGGCCGGAGTCGACGATGACCAACCTCACCGACCAGGCGCCACGGATCAACGGCCAGGTCTTTGCCGAGTACGCCGCGAACTGGGTGGTCGACGACGTCTGGTCTGCGGGGGTGTGGGACGGTATCTTCCTCGACGTCTGGGGCGACCGGATCTACAGTGCGAACCGAGATCACTGGGACATCGATTCCGATGGCACCGACGAACCGGACGACGCGATCTACGGGTTCGGAAACCCCTGGGAGCGTGGCGTGAACCTGGCCGAACAGATCATCCGGCGACGAATTCCGGACGCCATCCTGATCGCGAACGGAGACCGGACGCTGCTGGCGCAACAACTGGATGGCCGGGCGTGGGAGAAATTCGCAGACCCCCGCGCCGACCGGAATCCTATGTTCGACATCGAGCAGTATGCCAGTCTGACTGCCGAGGGGGACCATCGCATGCCCGGCCTGGCGATGACGATCGACAGGCTCGGTCCCGCACCGCATTCGGCACCGGACTTCCAGCGTGCCCGGTACTTCCTGGCGGCGACGTTGCTCCAGGACGGATTCTGGGCCCCGATGGGCGCCGACTACGACGAGCCGGCCTACTTCGACGAGATGGACGGTGGCGGACTCGGCCCGGGGTACCTCGGGCATCCCCTGGTGGCCAACCCGTCGCCGGCCGCCCTGAACGATCCGTATGCGGACGGGGTCGGGTCGCTGGGCCACGGCCTCTTCCGTCGCGACTTCGAGCACGGCATCGTCCTGCTGAACACCGATGGCAAAGCCCGGGAAGTGCAGCTCGAGACACCCTTTCGGCGACTTCACGGCAGCCTGGATCCGAGCACCAACAACGGGGCCACCGTCACGTCGGTGACCCTCCAGCCGAGCGACGGTCTCGTGCTCTTGCGCGAGAACCCGTAACCGCATCCGGTCTCTCATCGCATCACCCGCTCGACCGCGAAGAGCCGCGCGTAGAAGTCGATGAGTGCCCGGCGCGACGTCTCCCACGACAGCTGCTGCTCCACCCGAGCCCGGCCCAGTTCGCCCATCCTGTGACGTTTCCGGGAGTCCCGTAACAGCTCGTCGATCCCAGCCGCGAAGGCCGATTCGTCATTGGCCGGGGCGTAGACAGCGGACTCCCCCGCCGATACTCGCGACTCGACGAGTTCGAACGAGACGAGTGGCCGCCCCATCGCCATGTACTCGACGACCTTGTTCATCGTCGACACATCGTTCAACGGGTTTCGTGGGTCAGGCGCAAGACAGACGTCGGCGGTCGACAGACACCGCTGCACGAACTCGTCGGGGACCCGGCCGGTGAATTCGACCGTGTCCGTGAGCCCGAGCTTCTCGCTGAGGGCGACCATGTCTTCGAAGGCGTCCCCCGCGCCCATGAATATGCAGTGGAGGTCGTCCCGGCCGAGGCCGTCCCGCAGGTGAGCGAGGGCGCGTAACGCATAGTCGACGCCGTCCTGCGGACCCATCACCCCCAGGTATGCCGCGAGATACCGCTTGCCGCGCCGCAGGCTCGGATCGGGGTCTCGGCGGACGAATCGACTCAGATCGGGCGCACTCCGGACGACGGTAACCCGCTCCGGCGCCAGATGACCGCGCTCGAGTGCAACCCGCCGATAGCTCTCGTTCGTCGAGATGACGGCGTCGGCAGTGGCCAGTGTGAGCCGTTCCAGGAGTCTGGTCGCCCAGTAGAGGACCTGGCCGCCTCGGGGAAACCGGGACAGGAAGAGTTCGGGCACGAGATCGTGGTGGTCGAACACGAACTTGGCGCCGACCGGGCGAAGCAGCGCAGCGACGAGGAACAGCAGGTCGGGCGGATTGCAGGCGTGGACGGCATCGACCCGATCTTCTCGGCGCACCCGAAGAGCGAGCCGCGTGGTGTGCCACAACGCCAGCCCGTACTCCCGCAGATAGCCCAACGGCCCACCCTCCGCGGCACGCAGGGGGTAGCGGAGAATACGGACCCCGTCGATCGTGACGTCCGGCTCCCTGTCCTGGGTGGTCCCCATCGGGCAGATCACTGTGACGCGATAGCCGGCCTCCACCAACGCAGTGCTCTCCTGCCACACCCGGCGGTCGAACGGTACCGAAAGGTTCTCTACCAGAATCAGAATGTGCCGACTCATCACACCTCCACCACTTCGGTGAGCAGACGCTCGAATCCTCGCGCCGTGTCTTCGATCCGGTACTGCTGTTCCACCCGTGCACGCCCCGACAACCCCTGCCGGGTGCGCAGCCCCGGGTCCGCGGCCAGGGCGAGGAGCCGCTGCGCCATCGCATGCGCATCTCCGACCGGCACCACGTAGCCCTGTTCACCATCGGTGACCATGTCTCGCAGGCAACCGCAGTCGGTGACCACGAGCGGCACGCCCGCGGCCATGGATTCGATCGCGATGATCGGCACTCCCTCGTGCACCGACGACAGACAGGACACGTCGAGTCCCGGCAGGAGTTGTCGCACGTCCCGTCGAACGCCCATGAAGCGTGTGCGGCCGGCAATCCCGAGTTCATCCGCAAGAGTGCGTAACTCGGCCTCACGTTCGCCGCCGCCGATCACGACCAGCCGCACCCGCACATCAGACTCCGCCACCGAAGAAATCGCTTCGAAGAGCATCTGGTGCGCCTTCTGATCGCTGAGGCGACCGACGATACCGACGACGAAGTCCCGCGGGTCGAGACCGAATGCGGCCCTGGCAAGCTCGGAGTCGGTGTTTCGCGGCAGCGGAGGCAGCACGATCCCGTTCGGAATCACCACCTCGCGTGTGCGTCGCCAGGCGAAGCGCCCAACACCCTCTTCCCGGCGGAGGTACTCGCCTTGTCGAGGGGCGAGCAGGACGAGCGCGTCGGACAGCCACAGCGTTTCCACCGTGGAGCGCGGCAGGCAGCGCTTGCCGACCGACGTCAGGTCCATGTCGTGGGCGGCGACGATGTTGGCACGCGCTCCCGCCAGCCTTGCCGCAATTCGCCCCAGCGCCAGTGCCGCTCGATGATGATGAGTGACCAGTACCACGTCCGTGCGATCGCGTCGCAGGCTGCGGATCAACCGTGGCAGGGTTCGAACGTCGTAGCGCCCCGTACGCCCCAGCACTTCGACCTCGAATCCCGCCCTCCGGAACTCCTCGCCGAGGGGCCCGGCCTCGCGCAGACAGATCAGACGTGGTCGTACGACCCGTGGATCGAAGTTCCGGAACAGTTCCAGCATCAGGAGTTCGACACCCCCGACGAACGTCAAGTCCAACACCAGACTGAGCCGGATCGGCCTCGTCGAACGAGGTGGGAGTCGCCCCGCCACCTCCTCGAGCGCGAGTTCGCTCTCGGCGACGCTTGTGCGCAGGCTGAACTCGGACTCGACTCGCGTCCGCGCCGCGAGGCCCATTTCCCGGGATTTCTCGGGCTCCGACAGCACTCGGAGCAGCTTCTCGGCGAGCGCATGCGGCGAACGCGGGGCACGAGAAATCCGGTCACCCCCTCCGTAATCATCTCCGGCACGCCGCCCACCGCGGTACAGACCGCCGGCCGACCCGCGGCCATTGCCTCGAGCAGCGCCATCGGAAAACATTCCACGCTGTACGAGCTCAGGACGAAGACGTCCATCCCTCCGAGCAAATCTTTCACGTCGTGACGAGAACCGGTGAAGACCACATGGTCCGCGATGCCCAGCTCACTGGCCAGCTGTTCCAGCTCGCCTCTCATCGGCCCGTCTCCGACCACCAGGAACTTTGCGGCCGGCAGCTCGTCGATGACCAGCCGTGCCGCGTGCAGCAGCGTGGCGTGGTCCTTCTCGGGCCGCAGCGCGGCAAGAATCCCCACCACTCGGTCGAGCGGCCCGATCCCGAACTCCGCGATCGCCGCCCGATCTCCACTCGGATCGAATGCTGCGGGATCCACCCCGTTGTGGATTATTCGGATCTTGCCCGGCGGGATGTGTAGATCGCCTACCAGATAGGGAACTTGCGCCTTCGCCACACCGAAATACGCGCTCGTGACCGGGCCGAGTGCGCGGTCGGCGAACCGCCGAAGGACACTCCTCGTGGTGGTCTCACCGCAGTTGTGAACCCATACGACCGTCCGTGGAACTCGGGCCAGGACAGCCGCGACACGGCCGAGAGTCTCGGCGTTGAAGCCGCGCACGATCATGATGTCCGGGGAAATCCTGCGCGTCTCACGCACGAGGTCCCATAGGGCACCGACCGCCTGCAGCTTCGTTCGTCCCAACGCCAGGGCGGGAACAGCACCGGCCGCCAGGGCCGGATACAGTTCGCCCTCGCTTCCGATGCAGATGACGCTGGGCTCGAACCGTTCTCGGTCCAGTCGGGGAAACAGCGTTGCAGCGTGCCGCTCCGCTCCCCCGACGCGGAGGTCAGGCACCACATGCAACACCCGCAGTGGGCGATCGGCCGTCACCGCCGCACCTCCTGGTAAAGGGCATCGAAACGGCGCCACACGACGTCGACGTCGAATTCGGCCCGGATGCGCTCCAACGCCTGCGCTCCGATGCGGGTGCGGGCATCGCCGTCGTAGACCACGTGACGCAAGGCTTGCGCGAGTGCGTCCACGTCGTCGACCGGAACCAGCACCCCACAACGGTCGTCGATCAGTTCGGGGATGCCCCCCACGGCGCTGGCGACAACACACAGACCGTGGGCCATCGCCTCGAGTATCGCCATCGGCTGGCCCTCGTTGCGCGAGGGCAGGGCCAGTACGTGGGAGCTCGCCAACAATTCGGGCACCCGAGCCGGATCGATCCATCCGAGCACCGTGACGGTGGATCCCACCGACAGCTCGTCGACCCTGTCCCGCGCGCGCTGCACTTCGCCGTCACCGGCGATCGTCAGTCGCGCACGCTCGCCTCCGTCGCCGACCATCTTCGCCCACGCGTCGAGCAACGTGAAAGTCCCCTTGCGATCGCCGATGCAGCCGAGGAACAGCACGTGCACCTGTTCACTTCCGGACGGCTGCCGTACCGGACGGCAAGGCCGGACCGCGTTGGGAACAGAGACGATCCGTGCCTGTGGCGCAATCCGCTCGAGGCGCTCCACCCAGCAGTCGCCGAGCGCCACCACCGCGTCCGCACCGGTGAGGGTGGCGCGGATGAGCGCCTTCACTGGGCGCGGCGATCGGCTGTAGAACTGATGGAAGTCGGAACCGTGCACATGCATCACGACCGGCACCCGGAAGATTCGACAGATCCAGGCGAGGATGGCCTTTCGGATGAAGCTGCCGGCGACGGAGGTATGAAGGTGAACCACATCCGGCCGGTCCAAAACCAGCGCAGTCACGAACGCCCCCAGCCCCGTCGCGAACGCCACCATCTTCGTGGCTACCGTGCCGTTCCGGTGGGTACTGACATGGCGAACGTTCCACAACTCCCACAGCGGAGTAGCTTGCATCGTTCGGACGAAACTCGCTACTCCGCCCCGGGTGGACGTACTGGTCGCCGCCCACAGGGCCCGCTGCCGGTTCATGCGCGTTCCTGTGCTGGGACCGAGTCAGTCGCGCGTCGAGGCGGATCCGGTGTCATCTGGTCCGCGGGAGCCCGCTCTGCCCAGCCGATTACGATTCCGACGAGCAGCATCACGACCGCGTTCGGAAAGTCGAAGAACCGTAGATCTACCGTGAGGCCCGCGATCACCAGCACAACGAAGGCCATCATCGCCACCAGCGCGAGACGCCTCCCGCACAGGCCGTCGGCCGGCAGCACCCGGAATGCGTGGAAGAGACCACTGGCGAGGAGAAGAAGCACCGCGAGCCACAGAACCAACCCGATCAGCCCCAGTTCCGCCGCGATTCCGAGCTCATTGAAATGGGACGCGATTCCGAAGCCGCGAATCCATGGCACATCCGGCGCCCACCTCTGGTGATGGTACGTATTCATCGCGGTGAAGCGCCCGATCCCCCACCCCGCCAACGGTTTTTCCTGGACTGCCCAGATCGCCGTCTCCGCAGTGTTGAGCCGATCCTGCAGTTCGTCGGGTGATCCGACGCCACCCGCGGACCGATCGCTGCTGGTGAAGGTCGACCACTTGATGGCCACGGCGGCCGTCATGACCGCACCGGTCATGACGAACCCGGTCCGAAATCCCTTGGCAAACGTCGCACCAATCAAAACCACAACAGTGAATGCCAGCCAGACGACTCGCGTGTGGGTGAGATAGACGCCGTATGCGCACGCTACCGCGATAGCGATGGCCAGAATCCTGCTCCACCGGGGTTCACTGCGCGTTGCGGCAAGAAGGAGCGCCACGATGAAACCGAGGGTCAACACCACGCCGTTGACCACAGGCTGGTCGAAGATGCCGACGGCTCGCCCCTCCCAGCTCGGAGACTCGACTATGTAGCGAGGCCAGACGAGTGCGGTCGGACCATGAAACTGCAGAATGCACATCGCTGCCGAGTAAGCGCCGAGCGACAGGATCGTCCACAGAAGTAGCCGGACTGCAGACGCCCGGTCGAATGTGTACCGCCCCACGAGAAACACCGTGAACGGAATGATGGTGCCGGTAAGTACGAATCGCGGTACGGAGAGTTCTGCGCCGGACAGAGGGATTACGGAGCCGTACTGGTGCGAGGAGAACATCGACATCACGTTCCAGGTGACGTAGAGAACCATTGCACACTCGATGGCGCCCAGACGCGGAGCGCGGTTGATTCCCCGGGCAATCCAGATTGCCCACGCGCCCACAACGCCGAGGTACGCCAGGACGAAGGGATCCACGGGCAGAATGCTGGGTAGGGCGACCCGGAGAAACGTGGTGACCAACAGCAGGAGCACAGCGACCACCGGATCGCGAAGCCCGGCGAAGACGAGAACACTGCCGACGGCGCCGAGCAAGAGGAGCACACCGAATTGAGTCGGCACCTTCGCGGCGGCTGCAAGCACGACGAGCACAGCCACGGGGAACACCGCGCCCACCATCCATCGGGAGGTCCATCCACCCGTGGACGAGACACTGGCGGGGTCGGCGAGGCTCGGTGTCCGTCTCATGTCATCAGGTCACGGACGCGCGGTTCGATCCGGAGCGGACTCGCGGACCTTCACGAGGTCGACCGTTTCCAACTCGTCCGAGTCCGCCGGCTCGGCCGACTCGTCCGACTCGGCCGATGGCGGGATCGGCGCACTGCGTCGTGCGCATCGAGGATCGATGATGACGGCACCAAGCAATCTCGACTCCACCTGCCCGAGCAGCCGACATGCCTCCACCGTTTCGGGGACCCGCGTGCGGCGCCTTTCGACCACCAGCACTACCGCGTCTGCTGCCGCGCAGATCACCTGCGCTTCAGCTGCTTCAGTGATCGGCGGAGCCTCGACGACAACCATGTCGGCGATACTGTGGGCGTGTTGGAGCAGGTTGCCGAACCGCTCACGGGTGAACAGCGCGTAGGGATCACCGTTTCCCGTTCCACTCGGCATCTCCGGCATCTCGCCGGGTACCGCCTCCTGGATGAACCCGGCGATCGCAGGTGGGGTGGCCTCAGCGAGGAAATCCGCAACGCCCGGAACTTCATCGGTATTCGTGGCGCGCTCGGAACCGTGCAGATCCGCCCGCAGAATCAAGGAACGTTCGCCCTGGATCGCCCTGTGCTCGGCAATTGCCCGCGCAACCTGGGCAACGCCCTCCGTACGCCGCGGCGCGGTCACCACAACCGTTGCAGGGCGGGGAAGATCGGCCAAGCCGACGATGTTTGCCAAACGTCGGAATTGCGCCTCGCGACGCTGTTCCGCCCGAGGTTTCCCACCACGCGGAACCTCGACCAGCGTATCCACGCCGGCCTTCGCACGCACGTCGTCGGCGGTCGTGAGGCGTTTCGACACCGCATCCAGCGCGAGAGCGGCAACGCACCCGAGTATCAGGCCGCCGAACAGCCCGAGTACCGCGTTCCGTACCAGAGACGGGCTCTCCTCTGCGACGCCCGCAGCGAGCTGCTGATCCTGCAGCTCGTTCGTCGTGTCCAACTCGATCGCAGTGATTCGGTCCTGGAGCTGCGCCATTGCGACGGGGTCTGCTTCGGGGGACGAACGTTGCTCCTCGAGCTGTTGCCTGAGCTCTTCGAGGGTGCCGGCTCTGCCTGCGAACCTGACGGTGTTGACATCGTCGCGGAAGGCCCCGGCCATTGCGGCTGCCGAGGACGCCGCGACCTTGGGATCGTTCGCGGTGGCGTCGATGTAGAGGATCGGACTCGCAGCAGCCGTGCTGGCGGCGAAGGTCACATCGTCGGGAACGTCCGCGCGAGCCCGGATCCGCTCCTGGTAGGGCCCGTTGTTGAAGTAGTCGACATACCCCACCACGAGGATTGCGTCCTGCTCGGGGGCCCGGCCCGGCGAGGAGACGATCAGCGCCGCCCTGCCCGTATAGCTGGTCCCGGCTTCCTTCGCCGCCGCGACCGCTCCGAGAACCGCCAGTGCAGCAACGAAGACGACCAACACACGACGGCGCCAGATGCGCTCGAGCTGGACGTTCAATGTGCTGGTCATCTGCCCCTCCACCATCAGGTTGCGGAGAATCGCGCGCCCCCGCTGAGATGTCGGGCGGCTCGGCACGCCATCGTTCAACCCACGGCGCCGACCCGAAATGTCGACTAAGCGATCTTCCCGACCTCAAGATTAATTTACTCCATAGAAGAGTACCTGCGGTATGGTTTTGGCGGATTTTTCATATTTGACGACTAGCACACGCGGCCGAGTATCATCAATCGCCAGAGGTGAGATCGTTGGATCTTCCGAAAACAAGAGTTGCAGTCGTCGCGGCCGCCAGGTTCCACCTCCGGCCGCTCCGCCGGATTCATCTTGCACGCCGGGCCCCGGCCTTACGCCTCGGCCCGGTAGTCGTCGCCGGACAAGAGGTGGCGCTCCGTTCCCCTCGGCTGTCCGACGCAGCCGCCTGGCGGGAAATTCGGCTGCGAGATCAGCGTCTGATCGAACCGTACTGGGTCAGTTCTGCCCTGAGCTGGCCGGAGCGCCACACCGAGGCGATCTGGGTGGACGAATGCCTCCAGTCACGAAAAGCCGCCCGTGCCGGATTAGCGCTGCCGCTGGTGGTCGAGATCGACGGGCGCTTTGCGGGGCAATGCAATCTCGAGCGTATCGACGTGCGCACCAAGACCGCAGAGTTAGGCATCTGGCTCGACGCCCGGGTGACGGGCAAGGGCGTGTGCGCAGGTGTGGGCGTGCTACTCGCGGAATACGCGATCAGTACGTTGGGACTACGCCGAGTCACCGCGCCCATCTGTGTGGACAATGCTGCGGCTGCGAAGCGTGCTGAGCGCATGGGCCTGAGACGCGAGGGCACAATGGCCAGCTTCCTCGACGTCGGCGGCCGCCGTCGAGATCACGACATGTGGGCGATCACGCCGGAAATGTGGGCGCTCGCCCCGAAGACGGGGGACCCACATCCCGACACCATCCAACATTGACGGCCCCCTGACCACCGCATTCGCGGCGCGCGATTCGCCCGAAACACGAACGGCGCGTTATCGTTCCGTAGCCCGGCGCGACTGTTCCGACTCTACGAGCGCGAACACTCGCTCGAACGCCTGCTTGCTCGCAGACACCTGCGCGCGTGCCTGCGCACGCAGGTCGGATCGCAGACCCGGGGCCTCCCTCCACATGCGGTGAATCGCACGCGTGAGCCGTTCGTCGAGCCCGTCCTCAGCGAGCTGAACCAACTCGACACCGCCGGGGAACATCCCGCTCAGGCCACCGAGTTTGTCGTCGTAATAGCGCGAAGTCGACAGGCCCACAACCGGAATTCCCTGGGCGAGAGCGAAAACCGCAACGTGGTATGCGCCGGTGACGAGTACACGACATCGCGCCACCTCGGACACCAGGTCCCGGGCACTGGCGAAGCGCCCCACCGTGGGTCTCACGATCGGGAACCCGTCGACCAACGGCATCGTCGAGTGACGATCTTCGGCCTCGTATTCGGAGACGATCAGCGGGACGAGACCAGCGTCGACCGTGCCGGCGAACCCCCTCAACACACGGCCGACGACATCCTGCGCCCTGTCCGTGACCGGGGAGTATCCGGCCACGCGAAGGCAAACCCCGATGTCGGTCCCGATCGTGTCGGATTGCATGCCGTAGGCCAACTCCACCGCGTCGTCCCCGGTAACCACGACCCGCTCAGAAGGCACGCCGAGCGACCGCAGGAGAGCGGGACCTCGCTCTTGCTCTCGGACCGCGATGAGGTCGACCTTGGGCAAGACACGCATGGCATGAGCGAGTATGTGTTCTCCTGTGAGCGGTCCGATGCCCTGTCCGCACATCGCGGTCGGTATGTGCAGGTCAGCCGCACGCTCGAGCAGATCGAGGGTGCGGTGAGCCTGGTAGGGATCCACGTCGGTCATGTAGCCGCCGCCCATCGCGAGCACCAGTGAGGCATCGCGGACGGCCATCGGAATGCGCGGAATTCGCCCGGTTTCGTCCGGCACGGCGGTCGGTGTGCGAAGGGAGTCCCGGACCTTGCGCGCGTAGTGCCGTGGACGATCAGAGACAGCCCACCAGCCCGCCGAGACCGGGCCGACCAACCGGGGCCCGGCGTACGCTGGCACCTGCCACCACGGTCCGGATCGTGACCATCTGCTCCCACGTCGATAGGTCACCGGCTCGGCGGCGGGAGCGAACGCGCGCAGCAACGACGGTGCGTAGGTCAGAACGCCGAGCCGCGCACCCGGCCATCGCTCACTCAGGCGCCGGACGGTGACGTCGAGGATGGCGAGGTCACCTCGATTGGTAAGCCAGTACTCCCCGTTCTCGATCAATACACGCACAGTCGAACTGTCGATGCCCGTCGAGTCGGCCTCATAGTTCGCCATTACTGTCCTTGAACGTTCCGGAGAGATATCCAGTACGGCTCCAGTCTCGCGCAGCAGCGCTGGGCCGACAACAGTCTCGTCAGATGCAGCCGGGGAACAGATTTCCGATCGACGCCACTTGCGAGTGCACCCCAGCGGGGAGAGACTCGTCTCGACAGTACCGCACACTTGTAGGCACTGCACCCTCCACACCCCGGAGTTCGGCTATGTCGATTGCACGCGACGACGGCTCAGCCCGCAGGTCGTTCACACGCTCCAACGAACTGCAGTCCCGGCTGAACAGATTGGTCCCGGGCGGCGCGCACACCTATGCGCGCGGACCCGACCAGTATCCGGACTTCATGGCGCCCGTTCTCGTTCGCGGTTCAGGCGCCCGCGTATGGGATGCGGACGGAAACAGTTTTGTCGAATACGGCATGGGTCTGAGATCGGTGACGTTGGGGCACGGCTACCGTCCTGTGACGGACGCCGTGTGTGCGGCGATCGCCGATGGGACGAACTTCAGCCGGCCGACCGAACTCGAACTGCATGCCGCGGAAGATTTCCTCGAACTGGTTCCCGCCGCGGACATGGTGAAGTTCGCCAAGAACGGGTCGGACGTCACCACCGCCGCGGTCCGCCTTGCACGGGCGGTGACGGGTCGAGATGTGGTGGCCATCTGCAATCAACCCTTCTTCTCGGTCGACGACTGGTTCATCGGTACCACCGCGATGAACAGTGGCGTCCCCACCGATGTCGCCGCCAGATCCGCCGGTTTCGCGTACAACGACCTCGCTTCGCTCAGCGCACTTTTCGACTCGAATCACGGTCAGATCGCCTGTGTCATCCTCGAAGCCGCCACCGCAACGGCGGAGCCGGAACCTGGCTTCCTGCAGGGGGTCCGCACCCTCTGTGACCGACACGGCGCACTACTCATCTTCGATGAGATGATTACCGGATTCCGCTGGTCGGCCGGCGGTGCACAGTCGGTCTACTCGGTCGAACCCGACCTGTCGTGCTGGGGAAAGGCCATGGGCAACGGCTTTCCGATCTCGGCCCTCGCCGGTAAACGTGAGTACATGGACCTAGGGGGCCTGAATACGGACCGTGAGCGTGTGTTTCTCCTGTCGACCACGCACGGCCCCGAGTGCGCCGGGCTGGCGGCCTTCCGAGCGGTCGTTCACGTCTACGCCACCGAAGACCCCATATCGCACATGATGCAGTCGGGACAGCTCTTGGCCGATGGTGTCAACGCAGCCGCAGCAGAGATGGGTGTCGCAGACTACGTCCAAGTGATCGGCAGGCCATCCTGCCTCGTCTTCGTCACCCGAGACCCCGAACGTCAACCATCGCAGGAGTTCCGCACGCTCTTCCTACAGGAACTGCTGTCGGGCGGGGTGCTCGGTCAATCATTCGTCACATCCGCAGCACACACCCCGGCGGACATCGCCCACACCCTCGAGGCGACCCGACGTGCCCTGCAGACCTACAGCAAGGCAATCGAATCCGGCAGCGTGGCGGAATTCCTCCGCGGCCGGCCCGTCGCCCCCGCCCTCCGCCGGTATGCCGCACCCCGCAGAATCGGCCCATCGGACTAGTCGCCGGGTTCGCCTCGGAGGCGCCTCCCCGATGTCTACACTGAAGTGTGTAAGGCGGATCTCCGTCCTCGAGCGATCCTTCCTGGTCAGAGCTCTCGGGAGGTCTCGGCCGGAACCCTCACTTCAGTTTCACGGGAGGACTCGATCGATATGTCTCATCCACCGGGCGAGCCATCGAAACACTGGCCGCCGCCAGAAGACCGGGACAGAGTTCACTGGCACATCGAACGCGAACTGCGCGAGGAGCTGTTGGCCAGCACCCCCGACACGCGGGAGGCTGTCACTCGTGACGTATACAACCGCCTGTTCGAGGAGGTTCCATGGCATCGAGCGCATGTGACGGACGCGGCGTCCGAAGAAGCCTTCGAAGAGGGATGGTTCCAGCAGTACGGAGCTCTGACTCGGCCAACGGACACCTTGGTCGACGTAGGCTGCGGGACAGGGGCGCTGATTCGCCGGTTCGCGCCCGCCGTGCGCGACTGCATCGGCATCGATGCCTCGGACACGATGGTGAAACTGGCGGACCAGGAGCGACCGGCCAACGCACGCTTCATGGTCGGTAGCGTACTCAACCCACCGCTCCCGCCGTCCTCCGCCGATTTCGTGGTAAGCCGTCAGGTCATGGAGCACCTGCACCCCGACGATGTTCCCGAGCATCTGGCCGCGGTACGGAAGATTCTGCGTCCGGGAGGACGCTTTCTCATCGAAACACCCAGTCGACTGACCGGTCCTTGGGACATTTCGCGCGGCTTCACTCCGGTGGCCACGGGCTTTCACTTGAAGGAATACACCAACGGGGAGTTGGGCGCCATGCTGCGCGATGCGGGTTTCCGGCGCGTGCGCGGCCGCGCCGTGCCGAGTCGGATATTGACACACCTCGGCAGGATGAAGCGTCACGCGTATGTGCCGGTCGCAGTGAAGGCGATCATCGAGCGTCCGTTGCAGGCAGCCCCGCCGTCCCTTCGTGCGAAGCTCGCCGGCCCACTCGCGGTCCGTGAAGTCATGTTGATCGCCGAGCGCAGGTAGCTCACACCGAAGGGACACGAGGCCCGCCGCGCCCTGTTTCACTTTCCCTGTGAGATAAGCGATTTGGGGTAGCGGACGTCCAGATCCGTCGCAATGTGATTCACAGGGCGGGACCGTCGGCTGTCGCCTACAGCGCCCCCTCCTCGGTGGCACACCGGAATCCCGCGTGGAAAACGACACCGGTGGGTTGCATTTGTTCCCGGTAGTAGCCCTCTTTGTAATAGACGGTGGACGTGCCGGGAATCAGTGTACGGACGAAGTATGTGTCGGCACCGTTGGCGAACGTCTGCCGTACGCCGTTGAGCCACAGCTTGATCCATCCGGTCGCGTCCGACGCCGACCAGTTGATCTGCATCTTCACGTCATGCCAACTCCCCACGTCCAGTGGGGTGTCGAAGATGGACAGCGTTTCCAGATCGGCGCCGGGAAGCGACTGCTTGTTGACGACGAGCGACCAGTAGCCGTTCCGCTGGCTCACATACCATCCGACCGGTGGGCTTCCGATACTCACGTCCTGGTGCCACTGGTTCGTCAGCCCCCAGCCCAGGCTGGCGTGGTTCTGTGGAAATGTGGAGTCGAATTTAGTGGCGAACTGATACCAGCGTGCCTGGCCCTCGAAGCCGCCGGTGTCGTTCCCGGCCGCCACCTCGGAACGCTCACCTTCCCCGAACGACGGGGCGTCGCCGCTGCGAACCTCGAAGCGAGCGGCCTGGCCATATGTCGCGTCCGGGACGATGCTCGCGGAATAGGTGGGGACGTAGCCCGTTCCGGGGCCGTTGTAGCTCTTGTTCTGCACCGAAGGCCATTGAGAGAAGTTGCCGCCGCTGTAGTCGCCCGTGAAGACCCGCCCCGCGGTCGGCGCGGCGCTTGCCGCTACCGTCACAGCAAGCGGTGTGACCGACATGGCAACGACGACGGCCGCAACGGCCACACGCGAAGCAAACACAGGACGCGAGCGGAACATGGTGGCTCCATCACTTTGGGTGAGCGCGGCCTCCCACAGCCTTCTGTCCGCCCCCAACATAGGCAAGAGAGCTATCCATCACTTTGATGATGAGCGTACTCAGCCTGACATCTGGAAGCTAGTGGCTCCGGTCAGCGCAGCAGGCGGCGCGATGCGAACTGGCGGAAGTACACGAGCTTCGACGGCTCGACCAGACCGGGAAGGATGAAGTACCAGACCCGTTCCATGCGACGCGGGAGATCGTCGAAGGCGCCGGTCGCGCTCGCGACGACGTGAGCCCCGAGCAGCGACCCGAGCAGGAATGTGGACAGCGTCGTCGCGGAGACGTCGTCCTCCGCGAGAATGTCGCCCTCCTCGAGTGCGCGGGTGACCAGTCGTTCGAAACCCTGCTGCCACGACGCCACGACGTTGCCGTGCGTGCCCTGGTAGTCGCCGATCTCGTGCTGCAGCCGCAACATCGCCGCGACGATCGGATCGGCACTCGCGGCCTCGATCGCCACGTAGGACAGGGCGACGAGCGCCTCCAGTGCCGGCGTCGGCCCGTCACTCACGGACGTCATACCTGCCGTGAGGCGGATCTGTCCCTCGTCGATGACACCGCGGGCGAGGTCTTCCTTCGAACTGAAGTGGAAGTACAACGCACCTTTGGTCACACCCGACTGCTCGATGATCTCGTTGAGACCCGCATTCGCGTAGCCGAGCCGTAAGAACACGTCGGCCGCCGCCATGAGGACCGAAGCCCGAGTTACCTCTGCTCGAACCTGTCTCGCCATCGACTGCCTCCCGAACAACCCCCCCGACGGGGCGCGCAAACTCCAGCGAACCCTAGCACTTGACAGGCTCAGCCCTCCGGAAGTTGAACCGCGAGTCGGAAAACGAGAACACGTTCACTACGGCGTCGCGCGAGGCCGATCGGTGCCCAACTGTGGATCCGCCTCGAGATTGGTCAGCCCGTTCCAGCACAGGTTGACGAGATGCGCGGCGACGACCTCCTTCGGCGGCGTCCGCTCGTCCAGCCACCACGTCGCGGTGGTGGACACCATTCCGACCAGCGCCTGCGCGTACAGCAGGGCGAGATCCGGATTGAACCCTCGCCGCGCGAAGTCGCCTGCAAGGATGTGCCCGACCTGGCCGATGGCCTCGTTGAGCAGGCTCGAGTACGTTCCGTCCGGCGCCGCCACCGGCGAGTCGCGGACGAGGATGCGGAATCCGTCGGTGTGCTCCTCCACGTAGGTGAGCAGCGCCAGCGCCACCCGCTCGACCCGGATCCGGGAGCGGTTCTGCTTCAGCGACGACGTCACCATCTCCAGCAGCCGCGACATCTCCCGATCCACGACCACGGCGTAGAGGCCTTCCTTACCGCCGAAGTGTTCGTAGACGACAGGCTTGGAGACGTGGGCGCGCTGTGCGATCTCCTCGATCGACGTCGCCTCGTAGCCGCGCTCCGCGAACAGGGCTCGACCGATCTCGATCAACTGCTCCCGGCGTTGCGTGCCGGTCATCCGGGTGCGGACCGCCCTCTCGGGGGTCGCGTCCACGTCCGTGGGTCGGGGCACCGAGGCACCATCCTTTCCTGACACTCGCGACGACGAAGCGCCACGGGCAGCGCCGAAACACTGCAGGTAGCACCCACTCTATCGGGGCGTTCGGGACAAATTTCGGCAGCGGTTCGACGTCCGGCGGGTCGGCATGCGAGGATTCTCTCGCGCAAACGGGCGTGACACCCCGTGTGTGTGGCAATCCGCCGTAGTGTAATGGCAGCACCTCTGATTTTGGTTCAGATAGTTCAGGTTCGAGTCCTGGCGGCGGAGCAGAAGCCTGCGGAGATAATTCCTGCAGGTGGAGCTGTCGAGAACAGCAAGAGTGGAACGACCCAGAGGGAGCTTCATGCCAGTGCAGACCGCCGTGGTCGTCCTCGCCGCCGGCGCGGGAACTCGGATGCGGTCGAAGACCCCCAAGGTGTTGCACACCCTGGGCGGACGCACGATGCTGGCGCATTCCCTGCACGCCGCCGCGGAGGTCGATCCGACGCACCTCGTCACCGTCGTCGGTCATGACAAGGAACGCGTCGGAGTGGCCGTCGGCGCGCTCGAGACGGAACTGGGCCGCCCGATCGCGATCGCCGTACAGGAGGAGCAGAACGGCACCGGGCACGCCGTCGAATGCGGCCTGTCCGCCCTGCCCGCCGACTTCCACGGGACCGTGCTGGTCACCGCCGCGGACGTCCCCCTGCTCGACGGCCGCACCCTGCACGCTCTCGTCGACGAGCACCGCAGCGAACCCACCCCCGCGGCGGTCACGGTGCTGACGTTCACCGCCCCCGAGCCCCGGGGCTACGGTCGGATCGTCCGTCTGCCCCACGACGGTGAGATCGCCGAGATCGTGGAGGAGGCCGACGCCACCGAGGAGCAGGCGGCCATCACCGAGGTCAACGCCGGCGTGTACGCGTTCGACGCCGAGTTCCTGCGCTCCGCGCTCGGGCAGCTCAACGCGAACAACGCGCAGGGCGAGCTGTACCTGACCGACGTCGTCAAGATCGCCCGCGAGGCCGGCGCACCCGTCTTCGCCGCCCACCTGGCCGACTCCGCGAAGGTCGCAGGCGCCAACGACCGCGTCCAGCTGTCGAGGCTGGCCGCCGAACTCAACCGCCGGACCGTCGAGAACTGGATGCGGGCCGGGGTCACCGTCGTCGATCCGTCGACCACCTGGATCGACGTCGGCGTCACGATCGCCCGCGACGTCACGATCCATCCCGGTGTGCAGCTGCTCGGCACCACCTCCGTGGGTGAGGACGCCGTCATCGGTCCCGACACCACCCTCACCGACGTGTCGGTGGGCGAAGGCGCCAGCGTGGTGCGTACCCACGGCTCGGAATCGACGATCGGCGCGGGCGCCACCGTCGGCCCGTTCACCTACCTGCGTCCCGGCACCGTCCTCGGTGCGTCCGGCAAACTCGGCGCCTTCGTCGAGACGAAGAACGCCGACATCGGGGCACACACCAAAGTTCCTCACCTGACCTACGTGGGCGACGCCACGATCGGCGAGTACAGCAACATCGGTGCGTCGAGCGTGTTCGTCAATTACGACGGCGTCGCCAAGAGCCGTACGGTGGTGGGGTCACACGTCCGGACCGGATCGGACACCATGTTCGTCGCTCCGGTACAGGTCGGTGACGGTGCTTACACCGGCGCCGGCACGGTGCTGCGTTTCGACGTACCGCCGGGGGCACTCGCGGTCTCCGGAGGGAAGCAGCGCAATATTGACGGCTGGGTGCAACGAAATCGGCCCGGTACCGCCGCCGCCGAGGCGGCAGCCGCCGCGGGACCGCACCACAGTTCAGATCTGCACGAAACCGAGAAGCAAGATTTAAAGGATGGCATAGAGCAGTGACCGCGAATTGGATCGACAACCAGAAGAACCTCATGCTTTTTTCTGGTCGCGCGCATCCGGAGCTGGCCGAACAGGTCGCGAAGGAACTCGACGTGCGGGTCACCCCGCAGACTGCCCGTGACTTCGCGAACGGCGAGATCTTCGTCCGTTTCGAGGAGTCGGTCCGCGGCTCCGACGCCTTCGTGCTGCAGAGCCACCCGGCGCCGCTGAACACGTGGGTGATGGAACAGCTGATCATGATCGACGCGCTCAAGCGCGGATCGGCCAAGCGCATCACCGCGATCCTGCCGTTCTACCCGTACGCCCGCCAGGACAAGAAGCACCGCGGCCGTGAGCCCATCTCGGCTCGCCTGATCGCCGACCTCCTCAAGACCGCCGGCGCCGACCGCATCATCACGGTCGACCTCCACACCGACCAGATCCAGGGCTTCTTCGACGGCCCCGTCGACCACATGCACGCGCAGGGTCAGCTCGCCGAGTACATCCGCGGCAACTACGGCACCGACAACATCGCCGTCGTCTCCCCCGACTCCGGTCGCGTCCGGGTCGCCGAGAAGTGGGCCGACACCCTCGGCGGCGCGCCGCTGGCGTTCATCCACAAGACGCGCGACCCGCTGGTGCCGAACCAGGTGAAGTCCAACCGCGTCGTCGGTGACGTCGAAGGCCGCACCTGCATCCTGATCGACGACATGATCGACACCGGTGGAACCATCGCCGGCGCCGTGAAGATCCTCAAGGAAGCCGGCGCGGGCGACGTGATCATCGCCGCCACCCACGGCGTCCTGTCCGACCCGGCGGCCGAGCGCCTCGCCGCATGTGGTGCGCGGGAAGTCATCGTCACCAACACGCTCCCGATCGACGAGTCGAAGAAGTTCCCGACCCTCACGGTGCTGTCCATCGCGCCGCTGCTGGCTCGCACCATCAAGGAAGTTTTCGAGAACGGCTCGGTCACGTCGCTGTTCAACGGCAACGCTTAGGCGCTTCGCGCCTGTGAGTGGTTGACGAGTCCAGGGACTCGTCAACCACTCACAGGCGTAGCCTTGCCCGTGTGTTCACCGGGATCCCCACCGCTGCTCTCGACTTCTACGAGGACCTCGAGGCAGACAACAGCAAGAGTTTCTGGACCGCGCACAAATCCGTCTACGACGACTCGGTGCGCGCACCCATGACCGCCCTGCTCGCGGAACTCGAATCGGAGTTCGGCGCGGGCAAGGTGTTTCGCCCCTACCGCGACGTCCGGTTCTCGAAGGACAAGACGCCCTACAAGACCCATCAGGGCGGATTCGTCGAGACCCGCCCAGGCGTGGGCTACTACGTGCAGATCGACGCGGCCGGACTGTTCGTCGCGGGCGGCTTCTACTCGCATACCCCGCTGCAGGTCGGCCGCTTCCGTGACGCCGTCGACGACGACCGCAAGGGTCGCGAACTCGTCCGGCTCGTGAAGAAGGTCCGGTCGTCCGGCTTCGAGATCGGCGGCGACACGCTGAAGACGCGCCCCCGCGGTGTCGCCGAGGACCACCCGCGCCTCGACCTGATGCGGCACAGATCGCTCACCGCCAGCCGGAGCTACCTCTCCCCCGACTGGATCGAAACTCCCCGCGCCGCTGACGAAGTCCGCACTGCCTGGCGTTCGATGCGCCCGCTCGTCGACTGGCTGACCACCGTGATCGGCGCCGGAGAATGAAACTTACCGGTCGGGAAAACATGTGTGGCACACAGCGTTTCCTCGGCACTTTCCGGGGCCTCGACATGATCTTCGTCACGCTTGGCCGCAGAACCGCAGGTCGTACTTACGGCGATGTGACCCGCACGCGCGAATTCCCCTACTGTGGCTCGTCGTGATCGACGCGCAGACTCTCTCCGGCCCTATCGATATCGCTGCAATTCGAAACGTCCGGCGTTGGTCGCCGGGGGCGTGCGTATGGTGCGGAGACGACAACGCAGTCGAGATGTTCCGTAACGAACCTCGGTGTGGCACTTGCCGCGAGAAGGAAACGGTCATCGACGAAGCCCGCCGCTTCCTCGGCATGTACGGACTGCGTCCACTCGGCGGCACGTTGCAGTCCGACGACGACGAGGAGCGCGAGCACCGGGTCAACGCCCGCGACGCGCGCCGCGACCTCAACGAGACGAAGCTCTCGGAGCTCCCGGACCCGGCCGCAGTGCGCAAGGCGCTCCGTCCCCGGGCTGCCAGCGTGGTGTCGGAGCCGCGCAGCACCGCCCATTCCGGAACGTCGTCGGCCACTGCGTCGTCTCGCCCGAGCGCGTCCCGCACGTCGGCCACGCCGCCGGTGGCACCGGTGCGCACCGACGCCGTCGACGTCGCCGCGCTCGAATCGCGCGTTACCGGCCTGCTCGATCAGCTCTCGGCCATCGATGCTCAGATGAACCTGATCGGTGAGCCCGCCGGCCTCGCCGCACGCGCCCGGATCAGCGACCTCGAGAAGCAGCGCGCCACTGTGCTCCGCACCCTCGCGGCACTGGAGAAGGCCCGGATCGCGGCCGGCCAGTAGGCCACATCCTCCGGGCTGCCGCAGGGTGATACCGTCGCCCTTCGTGCAGCCCGTCTCCCCTCCCACCGCGCTGGTCATCGACGCGAAGAAACCGCCGATGGGCCCGATGCTGGTGACGCCCAATGCCCGGATCAACGGCTTTCCCGTGCCGCTTCGGTGGGGTCACAACGTCATTCCGGCGCCTCCCGGTGTGCACCACATCGAGATCGCGGTCCCGTGGATCTGGGAGCAGGGCAAGGCGCAGATCACCGTCGACAACCGGTACCACCCGGCGCCCCCGGTGTATTACGCGTCGCCGTTCAGCAGTTTCAGCAAGGGCGCCATCGACCACCGGCCGGTGAAGAATCCCGGTTTGCTCGGACTGCTGCTGATTCTCACCCCGGTACTCGTGATGATCCTCGCCGTGGTGGCGTTCGCCCTGTTCGGCTAGGCGCCTAGCACCATTGACACTTCTGGCGATGTGTCTCACCATCGATACATGACCGCACATGTGTCGAGCGCGTCGTTCGTGCCGAGGTCCGGACCCACGTGGCGCGCCCCGTGGCAGATGTACGCCGCCCTGCGCGACCACGACCCCGTCCATCGCGTCGTCCCCGAGGACGCACCTGGGAACGACTACTGGGTGTTGTCCCGGCACGCCGACGTCTACGCGGCGGCCCGGGACGCCGAGACGTTCTCGTCCGCCGCCGGCCTCACCACGACGTACGGCGAGCTGGAGAAGATCGGCCTGCAGGACAATCCGCCGCTGGTGATGCTCGACCCACCCGACCACACCGCGTTCCGCCGCCTCGTGTCGAAGGGATTCACCCCGCGCCAGGTCACCGCCGTCGAACCGGCGGTCCGGGCGTTCGTGGTGGAGCGCCTCGAACGACTGCGGGAGGCCGGCGAGGGCGATGTCGTGAAGGAGCTGTTCAAGCCGCTGCCGAGCATGGTCGTCGCCCACTACCTCGGCGTCCCCGAGGAGGACCGGGCGCAATTCGACGGCTGGACCGACGCGATCGTCGCGGCCAACGCGCAGGGCGACACGCTGCAGGCGACGGGTGCGGTCACCGATCTGATGGGCTACTTCGGCGGACTGATCGAGCGGCGGCGCACCGACCCCGGAGACGACACCGTCTCGCAACTCGTCGCGGGCGGGATGGG
Organism: Rhodococcus koreensis; assembly: GCF_900105905.1. Taxonomy (GTDB): domain Bacteria; phylum Actinomycetota; class Actinomycetes; order Mycobacteriales; family Mycobacteriaceae; genus Rhodococcus_F; species Rhodococcus_F koreensis. The sequence continues at coordinate 2,401,936 of NZ_FNSV01000005.1, forward strand.
AGCCGACGGCGATCTCACCGGACTGCTCTCCATCCTCGGTTTCGCGTTCACGATGGTCACCGGCGGCAACGACACGACCACCGGAATGCTCGGCGGCGCGGTCCAGTTGCTCACCGAACACCGGGATCAACGCCGCGATCTGATCGACCACCCGGAGCTACTCGGCGACGCCGTAGAGGAATTGCTGCGGCTCACCGCCCCCGTCCAGGGCCTCGCCCGCACGGTGACCCGCGACGTCGAAATCGAGGGCACCACCATCCCCGAGGGCCGGAAGGTGTTCCTGCTGTACGGCTCCGCGAACCGCGACCCGCGCCGGTTCGGACCGGATTCGGAGGAGCTGGACGTGCGCCGCAGACCGACGCAGATCCTCACGTTCAGTCACGGCGCCCACCACTGCCTGGGTGCGGCCGCGGCCCGGATGCAGGCCCGGGTCGCGCTGGAAGAACTGCTGGCCCGCTGCCCCGACTTCACGGTCGACGTCGACGCCGTCGTCTACGCCGAGGGCAACTACGTGCGCCGCCCGACGAGCATCCCGTTCCGGGTGCGCGAATGAACGCCGACTGGATGCGCGACGAACGACCCCGCCTCGCCGCCGAGCGAATCCTCGACGTCGCCGCCCAGCTGTACGTCGACAACGGCATCACCGCTGTCGGTATGGCCGACGTCGCCCGGGCGGCCGGATGTTCCCGCGCCACGCTGTACCGCTACTTCGACAGCAGACAGGCATTGCAGCTGGCGTTCGTCCACCGCGAGGCCCGGCGCATCGGCGCACTAGTCGCGGAGGAGGTGTCCGGAACCGCCGACCCGAAGGACGCGATCGTGGAGGCGATGCTGGCCGCGATCCGGCTGGTGCGCGCCGACCCCACTCTGGCCGCGTGGTTTCAGCTCGGCGACTCGGGCCTGGCCGCGCAGATCGCGCACTCGTCGGATGTCATCGAGTCGCTGGGCACCGTGTTCCTGGGGCAGGCGGGATTCTCCGGAGAGGAGACGTCCAGGAAGGCTCGGTGGCTCGTCCGCATCATCGTCTCGCTGCTCACCGTCCCGGGCATCGACGACTCCGACGAACGCACCATGCTCGAACAGTTCGTCGCACCTGCATTGGCCGCACACGATGCCGACGAACGGGACGCTCGTTCGATCTGACGCAACGAGCGTCCCGTTCGTCCGGGCAGGTGAGCGGCAAAGCGTGCGGGAGCACACCACGCCACTCACGTGGGGGTCAGCGCGTCGCGCCCGCCTGCTCGTCGGCATCGACCTCGAGGGTCGTCTTCCGGTCGGATTCACCGATCCGCGCGAGGACCCGCGGCTTGCGGAGCCGCAGGTAGCAGTACAGGGCGAGGTAGCCGAGCACGGTCGCGAAGAAGATCCACGCGACCACGCCTCGCGCTCCGGACGGGAACGGGTTGAAGCTGTACCAGTACACGAGCACGGACCCGATCGCGGCGAGCACGGTCGCGAGTCCGATGCCCAGGCGCAGCGACCGCGACCGCACTGCGCAGTAGCCGGCTGCCAGCGCGGTGAGTCCGTATGCGGCGATCAGCATGTAGCCGGCGTACGTCCCGAGCAGACCGTACGACGTCTCCGCCGTCGTCACCAGCACGCCGAGGAGCCCGGCCACGAGGTAGATGACGCCGAGGGTCGTCACCGCGCCGACGGGAGTTCCGTGGCCGGCACTGACCTTGCCGAGGCGGGCGGGCAGCAGACCGTCGCGGGCCAGGGTGTACACGGTCCGGCTGGTACCTGCCATGACCCCGAGTGTGGATCCGAAGAAGCTGACGGCGACACCGATGTCGATCAGATAGCCGAGCCACCCGACGCCGTTGTGCTCCGCCAGGGTGTCGAGGGGTGCGTTCATGTTCTCGATCGGCAACCCGCGGAAGCCGAGCACGATGATGTAGGTCGCGACGATGTAGAGCACCCCGCAGGCCAGGACCGAGCCGACGACGGCGAAGCTGATGGCCCGCTTGGGATGACGCGCCTCGCGGCCCAGCGTGGCGGCGTGGTCGAATCCGGCGAGGGAGAACACGGAGAAGCCTGCGGTCGCGAGGATCGCTGTGGCACTGAAGCCGTGGAAGTCGAACTGCCGGCTGTCGATCGGTCCGGTGTCCGAATTCGCGAGGACCACGACCAGGAGCACGACGATCACTGCCACCGTGAAGAATTCGATGACCAGCAGCAGCTTCGCGGACAGTTTCACCTCACGAAGGTTCAGGGCGGTCACCGCGACCGCGACGGCCCCGGCGCAGATGCCGAGCGTCCACGTGCTCGCAGGCAGACCCACCTTCTGAAGGAACGCGTCGAGGTAGATCGCCGAGCCGATCACGCACGCGGGTCCCGCGACGAGTGACGACGCGAGGTGGGTGACCATGACGAAGAATCCGGCCGGTTTGCCTGCCGCGCGAGCCGCGAGTCCGTACGTCCCTCCGGTGGTGGTGAAGCGTTTGGCCAGCCAGCCGATGCCCCCGGCGAATCCGAGGACCAGTACCGAGGTCACGGCCCACGTGATCCAGCTGAGGTTGCCGGCGATGGTGACGACGACACCGATGGCGAGGGCCAGCGTCGACGCGGGCGCCAGAATGCCGAGCGAGACGCCGAACACCGCCCACGTCGGGAGGATTCCGCGCGGCAGTTGACCGGCCTCGGCGTTGGTTTCCGCCGAGGACGTCATCGTGTCCTCCGTGGTCGATCCATCGTGCACAGTCTTCATGAATGCTCCTCGCGGATGACAGGACAGAGAGTGTCGAATAGTTGGCTGGTGGGCCAGTTATAAATCATCGTGAGGGCGATCACACCCGATGTCAAGAGCGCATCGCGCCCCGAGCGACGTCCGGAAGGCGGGTTGACAGCCCCTGTGAGTGCCGCCACAATCTAAATTGACTGATGAGCCAGTTATCTATTTTCCGATCGACAGCAACGTGAGATCGAGGAGAATCCCCTATGACCACTGTGGTGGCCGAGTCCGTCACACAACTGAGCGCCTTCTCCGACCCTGCCTCGGTAGCCGTCGTCGGCGCCTCCGCCGATCCCGCGAAGTGGGGTTACTGGCTGGCGAGCGGCGCCCTGATCGGCGAGCACCGCCGCCGAGTCCATCTGGTCAACAGGAGAACCGACACCCTCCTCGAACACCCGTGCCACCCGAACCTGTCGGCCCTCCCCGAGGTCCCCGACCTCGTGGCTCTCTGTGTGCCGGCGCCGTTCGTCTCGGACGTGGTGGACGAGGCCCTCGCACTCGGCGTCCGCGGATTCCTCGGCGTCACCGCGGGCGTGCCCGGCGAAGCCGAGCTCGCGGCCCGGATCCGCAGTGCCGGAGCGCGACTCGTCGGCACCAACAGCCTCGGCATCTACGACAGCGCCACCGACCTCTCGCTGGCGTGGGGGCGGTTCACACCCGGGCCGCTCGCCATCATCTCGCAGAGCGGGCAACTCGGCTCCGAACTCGCGACGCTCGGCGCCCGGCACGGCGTGGGCGTCTCCCGGTTCGTGTCCATCGGCAACCAGTCCGACGTCACCGCAGCGGAACTGCTCGCCGATCTCGGCAACCACGACCCGACGCGCGTGATCGCTCTGTACCTCGAAAGTTTCAGCGACGGTGAATCCCTGTTCCGGACGTTGCGTGCCCTGCGGGACACCGGACGACCGACCCTGTTGCTGACCGTTGGCGCCAGTGCCGCGAGCACGCGCCTGGCACGCTCCCACACAGGCTCACTCACCTCTGCCGTGGATGTCGTCGACGCGGCCTGCCGCGCGGCAGGCGTGCTCCGCGTGAGCACCCCCGACGAGTTGATCACCGTGGCCCGCGCATTCCTCTCCACCACCGTTCCCGTCGGCAACCGCGTCGCCATCGTCGGAGACAGCGGCGGGCAGTGCGCGATCGCCGCGGACGTGACGAGCGCGAGCGCACTGACGGTCCCCGACTTCTCGCCGGCGCTCGCCGAATCCATTGCGCTGCAACTGCCTCCCGGTGCGGCCAGCAGCAATCCGGTCGACCTCGCCGGGGCGGGTGAGCAGGATCTGGGAAGTTACGCGAGCGTCGTCGAGCACGTTCTGCGTGCCGACGAGTCGGACGCCGTGGTGCTCACGGGGTATTTCGGCTGCTACGCGCGGGACGCGCCCACTCTCGCCGAACGCGAAGCGGCCGTGGCCGAACGGATCGGCCGGGCGTCCGTAGAGACGGGCAAACCCGTCGTCGTCCACACCATGGCTCCGGAATCGAGCACCGCACAGGCGTTGTGGCGGCACGGCGTCCCCGTGTTCGACACGATCGATTCCGCGGTCCGCGCCCTGTCCGGGCTGTCCAGCCTGCGACCGACGAGGCTGTCGAAGCACCTTCTCTCCGAGCCTGTTCCGCAGGACGGACTCCGGGCGGGATACTGGGCCGCGCGGGAACTTCTCACCGACCTCGGCGTCACCTTCCCCGACGGCGCAGTCGTGCGGACCCATGAGGAGGCGGTCGACGTGGCCGGCCGGCTGCGTGCCCCGTTCGTCCTCAAGGCGAGCTGGCTCGAGCACAAGAGCGAGGCGGGCGGCGTCGTGGTCGGCATCGACGGCCCCGAACAACTGGCGCACACCTTCCAGGACATGCATTCCCGGCTCGGCGACGGCGACTACGTGCTCGAGGAGCAGGACACCCGGGCGGGGACCGTGGAAATCCTGGTCGGCGCACGCCGCGATCCCGACCTCGGTCCGGTGATCGTAGTGGGCGCCGGCGGCACCGAAACCGAAGTACTCCAGGACATCGGACTCGAATCGGCCCCCGTCGGACCCGACGACGCTCTCGCGATGCTCGAACGCCTCCGCTGCATGCCGCTTCTGCGCGGGTGGCGCGGACGCCCCGCGGTGTGCGTCGACGGTCTGGTCGACGTGATCACGCGGGTCTCCCGGTTGATCGCGGAACGGCCCGACATCGCCGAGATCGAGTTGAATCCGGTCCGCGTCGCGCCGGACGGAGCACTCACCGTCGACGCGCTCGTCGTGGCCGCCGAACCGACCCCCGCCCCGTGAGTCCATATCCCGAGACAGCACAGGAGAACCATGCGATGACCGAAACCCACTCCCCCAGCCTCGTCCCGAACACCGCCGACGAATTCCGCGGCCGTGTCGCCGTCGTCACGGGTGGCGGCTCCGGTATCGGACGCGCTGTCGCGATGCGGTGGGCAGCCGCGGGCGGCACCGTCGTCGTCTTCGGCCGCAGGCAGAACGCGCTCGAGGACACCGTCCGGGCGGCCGAGCGGGTCGGCGGGAAAGCCGAGGCCGTGGTGTGCGACGTGCGGGATTCCGACGCCGTGGACGCGGCAATCGACGGGGTGGTCGACCGCTACGGCCGACTCGACGCCCTCGTCAACAACGCCGCAGGCAATTTCGTGGCACCCAGCGAGGACCTCACGCCGGGCGGGTGGAAGGCCGTGGTGGACATCGTCCTGAACGGCACGTTCTACTGCACCCGCGCGGCAGGCCGCCACATGCTGGCGACCGGCCGCGGCACCATCCTCAACACCATCGCCAGCTACGCCTGGCACGGTCACCCCGGCACCGTTCACAGTGCGGCGGCCAAGGCGGGTGTCGTCGCCATGACGCGCACCCTGGCCGTGGAATGGGGCGGCCGCGGCGTCCGGATCAACTGCATCGCACCGGGGCCGACCGAGACCGAGGGAGCCGGCGCGGCCCTGTGGCCCACCGAGCAGGACCGCGCCCGAGTGCTGTCGAGCGTCCCCGCTGCCCGCTTCACCACGCCGGAGGAGGTCGCCGAGTCCGCGGCCTTCCTGCTCAGCGACCGCTCCGGCTACGTCACCGGAGAGGTCCTCGTCACCGACGGCGGCCAGTGGCTCGGCAAGTCCGTGTACACGGATTCGCGAGCGGCGGCCCGATGACCACCACGATTCACACCACCTGGGACCGCGACTCGATCCTCGTCGGCGGGGACTGGATTCCCGTCACCGACTGCACGGAGGTGCACGACCCGGCCACCGAATCGGTGATCGGCCGGTCCGCGTCGGCCGGCATCGCCCACGTCGACGCGGCCGTCGCGGCGGCACGCTCCGCCGGAACAGCTTGGGGTACAAGTTCTCCCGAGGATCGCGCCGAGATCCTCGACGCGTTGTGCACCCAGCTGCGCGCGCGGAGGCAGCTCCTCGTCGACACCACCGTCGCCGAAGTGGGTGCCCCCGTTACCGTGGCGGAGGAAGCGCACATCGACCTCGGTATCGAGATCCTCGCCTCGTATGCGCGGCTCGCCAGGGACCTTCCCTTCCGGGAGCGGCTGGGCCGGACGCTGCTGCTGCGCCGCCCCGCGGGTGTCGTCGCCTGCATCACGCCGTGGAATTACCCGTTCTACCAGCTCGCGGCCAAGGTGGGAGCGGCTCTCGCGGCGGGATGCACCACCGTCGTGAAGCCGGCCGAGCTCACCCCGCTGTCCACCTACCTGTTCGCCGACGCCGCGATCGATGCCGGCCTTCCGGCAGGAGTACTGAACCTGGTTCCGGGCAGCGGTCGAACGGTGGGGGCCGCGCTGACCGCCCATCCCGGGGTCGACGTGGTGTCCTTCACCGGCTCCACCGCAGTCGGCAGAGGCGTCGCACACGCCGCCGCCGAATCCCTGACACGCGCGTGCCTCGAGCTCGGCGGCAAGTCGGCGTCCGTGGTGCTCGGCGATGCCCCGCTGCCGGCAGCGGTCACCGCGACCGTCGACGCCGCCATGCTCAACTCGGGTCAGACGTGCAGCGCGTGGACTCGCCTGCTCGTGCCGCGCACACGGTACGAGGATGCGGTCGAACTCGCCGCCGGCCACGCCGGCACGTTGCGGGTGGGTGACCCCAGGGACCGCGCGACGCAACTCGGCCCGGTGATCTCGGCTGCCCAGCGACGATCGATCGCAGAGGCGGTCGACGCGGCCGTGGCCGGCGGGGCCCGCCTTGCAGCGGGAGGTTCCGGCATGCCCGCCGACCTCGAGACGGGCCACTACCTGCGACCGACGGTGCTCGCCGACGTCGGGCCGCACGACCCGATCGTGCGCGACGAAATCTTCGGACCGGTGCTGGTCGTCCTGCCCCACGACGGCGACGACGACGCGATCCGGCTCGCCAACGACAGCGACTACGGGCTCGGCGGCGCCGTGTGGTCCGCCGACCCGGAACGGGCACTGGGCGTCGCGGCCCGGATGGACACCGGTCAGGTCGACATCAACGGCGCCCCGTTCAACCCCGAGGCCCCGTTCGGGGGCTGGAAGTCCTCCGGCCTGGGCCGCGAGCTCGGCCGGTTCGGCGTCGAGGAGTTCACCGAACTGACGGCGGTGCAGCGCTGACCGTCGCACCTACATCCCCACAACCCCATACCCACAGCCCCGCACCGACTCAACCGCATTCGAAGCGAAGGAACCACGATATGACCACCACGAACATCCCCGCCTGGCCCCTGACCGACGAGCAGAAGCAGATCATCGAGCTGTGCCGCGACTTCGCGCAGAAGGAGATCCGGCCCCGCGGCCGGGAGGTCGACGAGGCGGATGTCGTGACACCCGTCGACATCTTCGCCAAGGCCGCCGCGGTGGGCATCACCGACTTCATGATCCCCGAGGAGTTCGGCGGAGGCGGCATGGGCGACGTCTTCACCCAGTGCCTCGTGCAGGAGGAACTGTGCTGGGGTGACCCCGGCATCGGAAACCTCGTGTGCTCCAACGGCTTCTTCTCCGATCCGATCATGGTCCTCGGCACGGAGGAACAGAAGAAGCAGTGGCTCGGCCCCCTCACCGGACCAAACGCCCCGATGACCTCGCTGGCCACCACCGAACCTGGGTCCGGCTCGGATGCGGCGTCGATCGTCACCACGGCCGAGCGCGTCGACGGCGGCTACCGGCTGGGCGGGCAGAAGGCGTGGATCTCCAACGCCGGCGCCGCCCAGTTCTACGTCGTGTTCGCGAAGACCGACCGCACCCAGCGGTCCGGTGGCGTCTCCGCGTTCCTGATCGAGAAGGGCGCCGAGGGAATGACGTTCGGTGAGCCGATGAAGAAGATGGGGCAGCGCGCCATCGTGTGCCGGGAGATCTTCTTCGACAACGTGTTCGTCCCCGAGGAGAATCGTCTCGGCGCGGAAGGACAGGGCTTCTACGGACTGATGGGCACATTCGACATCTCACGGGTCGTGCTCGGGGCGGCCGCCGTCGGCGCCGCCCGCGCCGCCTACGAATACGCCCTCGACTACGCCAAGACACGGAAGCAGTTCGGGGTGCCGATCATCGAGCATCAGGCGGTCGCCTTCCGGCTGGCAGACATGGCGACGCGGATCGAATCCGCCCGGCTGCTGGTCCATCACGCCGCCCGCATCATCGACAGCGGCGGCAACGCCCGGGGCATCGCCGCCATGGCGAAGCTGACGGCATCCGAGACCGCCATGTTCGTCACGCATGCCGCGGTGCAGACGCTCGGCGGCTGGGGGTACTCCCGCGAGTACCCCGTCGAGCAGTGGATGCGCGACGTCAAACTGGAGGAGATCGAGGAAGGCACGTCCGACATCATGAAGCTCGTCATTTCCCGGAACCTGGACTGAACGACGTGGGGGCGCGGCGGCGGACACACCGTCGCCGCGCGCCCGTCCGGGCACCCGCGCACCATCCGCACACGAACACTGCACAGCCCATGGGAGGGCATCGATGACAAGCCAGAACGGCGGCCAGGCACTCGTCGCGGCCCTCGCCGCACACGGAGTCGACACGGTCTTCGGCATTCCGGGCACCCACAACCTCGCCGTCTACGCGGCCTTGGCCGACTCGCCGATCCGCTCCGTCCTGACGCGGCACGAGCAGGGGGCCGGTTACGCCGCCGACGGATATGCGCGCGTCACGGGCAAACCCGGCGTCTGCCTGACCACCACCGGTCCCGCCATCCTCAATGCCGCTGCCGCAGCGGCGCAGGCGTGGTCGGATTCGGTCCCGGTTCTCTTCATCTCACCGGCCCTGCCGCTGACCCACCCGGGGAGGGGAAACGGCTACCTCCACGAGGTGAAGAATCAGCACGCGGCGCTCGAGGCGATCGTGTCCTACAGCCACCGGGTCACCAGCGTCGACGAGATCCCCCGGGCGATCGCCTACGCGTTCGCCGCCATGAGCTCCGGTAGACCGCGGCCGGTGCACATCGAGATCCCCGTCGACATCCTCGACGCGGAAGCCGACGTCCGGATCGTGGCCCCGGTCGAGTCCGCTCCACTCGCCGCTCCCGTGCACGCGGTGACCGACGCGGCGCAGCGCCTCGCCGCCGCACAGTCTCCTGTGCTGGTCGTGGGCGGCGGGGCCCGGTCGGCGGCCCCGCAGGTCCGCGCCCTCGCCGAACGTCTGTCCGCCCCCGTGCTCACGACGACCAACGGGAAGGGAGTCCTCGACGAGGACCACCCACTGTCGGTGGGAGCCGGCGTTCACCATCCGTCGGTCCGCGCCGTGCTCGAGGCCGCCGACTGCGTTCTCGCGATCGGCACGGAATTCGCTCCCTCCGACTTCTGGTACGGCCCGGTCGAGCTGGACCACAAGCTGATTCGCATCGACGTCGATCCGACGTCGATGACCACGAACGCCGATCCCGCCGTCCGCCTGCTGGGCGATGCCGGGACCACGGTGTCGCAACTGCTCGACGTCACGAAGATGCGCGAGGATTCCGGCGCCCACGAGCGGGCCGCGTCGCTCCGACGCGGGTTGCATGCCGATGCCGCCGCCGAGGGGGCCCCGTGGCTGGACATGATGGCAGCCATCGCACCGGTCGTCGACGGATCCACGGTGATCGCCGGGGACAGCACGATGGCCTGCTACTACGGTGCGCTGTCGAACCTCACCGTGCACCGTCCCGGCGGATTCCTGTACCCGACGGGACAGGGAACGCTGGGATACGGTCTGCCCGCGGCGATCGGCGCGTCCGTCGCCGACCCGGACGCACGGGTCCTGGCGATCCTCGGTGACGGCGGGGTGATGTTCACGCTTCCCGAACTCGCGACGGCGGCGCAGCTCCGATTGCCGCTGCCCATCGTGGTCGTCGACAACGGCGGCTACGGGGAGATCCGCAACGAGATGGCGGACCGCGGCGACACCGTCCACTCGGTCGCGCTCGGCGGCATCGATTTCCCCGCCGTGGCGCGGGCGATGGGATGTCACGGACGAGCCGTCGAGTCTCCCGCGGCGCTGACGGACGCGATCACGGCGGCGTTCGACGCGGATCGCCCGACTCTCCTGCACATCCGCGAAAACAGCAGGGCAACGCAGCAGGTGTGACGGCTACGCTGGTTCGGCCGAACTCTCGACTACGGTCTCTGTAGACGAGACGTCACATCCTAGGAGTTGAGAGCGCGATGCCACGCCCGAGCGTTGAAGCGGAACGTCGAGAACAGATCCTTCAAGCGACGTGTGAAGCCATCGCCGAACTCGGCTTCCGCGCCGTCCGGATCGCCGACGTCGCGTCACGGGCTGGGGTGAGCAACGGGACCATCCACTACTACTTCGATTCCAAGGATGCGCTGCTGCATGCGGCGTTCCAGTTCAACTTCGAGCACTCGCTGGAACGTCGGCGATGGATCATGGAGAAGAGCGACGTTCCGCTCGTGCGGCTCCACCGGCTCGTGGAGTCGTACCTTCCCGCCGGGCCGGAGACGATCACGGCCTGGCGGGTGTGGGTGGAACTGTGGGCGTCCGCACTCGGCAACGTCGAACTCCAGGAACTCAACGACACCGTGTACGGGGAGTGGCGCGGGGTGGTCCGGGAGACCGTCGAGGCCGGCGTCGAACAGGGCGCTCTGCGGGTGAAGGATCCCGGGGCCGCCACCGACATGCTCCTCGGTCTCCTCGACGGCCTCGCGATCCAGGTGCTCACCGGTTCCACCCTGATGACCCCGACGCGGATGCGGGCCGTGTGCGACGACTTCATCGACGCCATCACCGTCGACAAGCACCGGGTCGCGTCGACCGCCGGCAAACGCACCGCGAAGTGACCGTCAGAGCGCCGATGCGACGGTGAGCCCCTCCAGCACAGCCTCTTCCACGGTGCGCGGCGAGAGGCAGTCGCCGACGGCATGGATCCGCTCCCGCGGGAACCCGTCGACCTCCAGCAGGTCGGCGACCGACGCATGTCCGTGCGCGAGAACGACTGCGCTGACACCCTCGACAAGCACCAGCTTGCTCCGACCGGACCAGTCCGGGGTCGACCGTCGTCCCGGTCACGAACCGCACACCCGCCCGGCGCGCCTCCCCCTCCAGGTTGGTGACGGCGCCACCGAACTCGCTCCTGCCCGGTAGCCGTTCGAGCAGCAACACCTGGCCTCCCACCCGGGACGCCGCCTCGTACGGGGTCACCCGGTGTCCACGTTCCGCGGCGACCGCGGCCGCTTTCAGCCCGCCCGGTCCGCCGCCGATCACCATGACGTTCTTCGACCTGCGCGTGATCTGCAGAGCCCCGAAGCGCAGTTCGCGGCCGGTCTCCGGATGCTGGATGCACGAGATCGCGGACCCTCGCTGGAAGTGCCCCATGCACGCCTGGTTGCAGCCGATGCACGCGCAAATCGAATCGACATCGCTGCGTTCGGCTTTCGCCGGCATCGTCGGGTCGCAGATGAGGGCGCGGGTCATCGCGCACGCGTCGGCCTGCCCCCGCGCGATCACGGCGTCTCACTCGTGCGGCTGATTGATCCGGCCCGCCACGATCACCGGAACTCGGACCACGGATTTGACGGCCGCGGCCATCGGTGCGGTGTAGGCGGCGGATTCGGTCATCGGGGCGGCGATGTGTGCCGCACCCGACAGACTCGAACTCCCGCGCACACTGACGTAGTCGAGCAGACCATTCGCGTCCAGCGACGCGCCGCCTGCGATTCTCCGCCGACCCGCCGTACTCGTCCATGCGGAGGTTGGTGCGGGGATTGAGGAACTGCGCCGGTAGATAGCCGTGACTCGCGACGATCTGGACGCCGTCGAGTCCGGCGCTGCAGTCTCCGGGCAGAGTCGCCGTACCCCTTGACAACCGGCGCTATTTTGCCGGTCGTCATCGCTCTCGGCCGGGATGCAGTCGTCGTTGGCCACCTTCCCCTGCTGCACGAGAACGGTGTCGTGCCCGGAGGGCACGATGCGTTTCGCGAGCGTCACGTTCCCGATGCGAAGCGGGGAGAACAGGTGGGGAAAGAGCTGTGACGTCATATCTTTGACCTTTCGACGCCGGCGGCGACCCGCGGTAGGGGGTCGTAGCCGCCGAGTCCGAGCGGCTGCACGAACGTCTTGGTCAACACGGCATGGAGCGTGCCGGCGACGAGGAACGCCGGAATCGAGGCGGTGGTGTACGGAAAGATCGAGGACGGAATGTAGGTGACCGGATTGAGCAGCAGAGCGTACGTCGCCGCACCGGCAGCCACGGACGCGAACGCGAAGGCGTTGACACCGCCCCAGTACCCGTAGCAGGAGCGCGCACTGGGCAGGTACAGGTCGCGGATCCGTAGGACACCTCTGCGCAGCAGGAAGAAGTCGACGATCTGCACGGCGCACAGCGGTGCCACGAGGATCGCTCCCCAGGACAGGAATCGACCGTAGTTGTCGTAGACGGCCGAGGGGAAGAAGACGAGGATCGCCGCGGGTCCGAGGATGAAGGCCACCAGCACCGGCCAGGGCGTGCCGCGGAGCAGCTTCCCGCCACCGCCTTTGAGCGCCACCATCGAGGCGTACCCCTGGGAGAGAATGGCCGTGACGTTGGCGAAACCGATGACGATCAGGGCCAGAACGCCCAGCACGACTCCCGCGAGCGGGATCATCCACTCCGTGGGATCCTCGAGATTCAGCGCCAGCGCCGCGAAGACACCGACGACGGCCGCGGCCACCGACGCGGCGAAGAGTCCGAGCCAGTTCGGCCAGAACGCCGCACGCGGACCACGGGTGAGCCGCGCGAGGTTCCCGACGTTCGGCCACCACGCGAACCCGCCGGCGATGTTCAGCTCGATCGCGACCATGAAACTGGTGTGCGGATCGCTCTCCGGATCGAGCGGGGGCAGACTGGCCAGTTCGGACCAGGATCGCTTGGTGAACACCATGACGAGGATCCCGACGATGATGAGGACCAGCACGGGTGCGATCACCCGGCACACGGACTCCACCGAGACCGGTCCCCGGGCAAGGACGAGCCAGGACAGGGCCACCGCGACCAGTGCCAGCAGGCTCACGGCCGCACCCGTCTGGGAGATCTCGACCCCGAAGACGTTGTCGATGACGTTCACCAGGCCGTGCCCGAACATGATGGCCAGAACTGCAGACCACGCCGCCGCGAAGAGCGTGGACATCACGACCATCACGATTCGGGCGCCGTTGCTGCCGAACACGCTTCTCAGCCCGACGAACTGCTCGATGCCGTATTTCGCCGACGGCAGGCACGGCGCGAGTGAGACGAGGAAGACGCTGATCGCGTAGCCGATGACGATGCTCGCGATCGCCTGTACTGCGCCGACGTAGTACGCGACGGCCGCGCCCTGCAGAAACGCCCAGGTGGCCACGGCCAAGCCGATGTTGACCGCCGAGTAGTCCCAGAAGCCCCAGATCCGCTCCGACGGCACCAACGGCAGTTCGTTCAGCGTGGCGTCCGTGCCGCTGGCGCCTGCACTGCCCACTGTCGTGGTGCGGTCCGCCCGCTGCCCGTCCAGCATCAGTACCCCCACCACAGCATGACGGTGATCGTGGCGACGATCCCGACGATCGCCGCCACGACGTCCCGCCACGGAAGGTCGGGCAGGATCATCCCGCCTCCGTCGGGGGATTCCAGGAGGAGCAGTCGCCTCTCGAGTTCCTGTTCGAATGCGTCGTCCACGCGATCCCCATTTCTGATTGGCGGGCCAGTTATCAATAGTCTGTGGCACGGGTCACATCGTGTCAACCCTCGAATTCTTGCGCAGGAAACCAGGATTGAGTATTGACTGGCGAGCCAATCAAGAACAGGATGCTGGTCATGACGAACACGAAGGATCACCCGACTGCCCTACCGGCCCGCGTTCGGACCGTCGTGGTCGGCGCGGGGTACGCAGGCCTGTCCGCCGCACTCTCGCTGCACGACGACGGCATCGACACCCTGATTCTCGAGGGATCCGATCGAGTCGGCGGAAGGGTGTGCTCCGAACGGAGGAAGGACGGTGTCGTCGTCGACCACGGCGGGCAATGGGTCGGCCCCACGCAAAAGCATCTGCTCGCCCTCGCCGAACGCTTCGACTGCCCGACCTTCCCGACATACAACATGGGCGAACACATCGAACTGTGGCCCGACGGTGTGCATCGGCGGTACACCGGCGCCGGTCCCGACAGCGGTCCCGGAATGGCCGACTACCTGGCTGCCGCCGATCGCATCGACGAACTCGCGAGGACCGTCGACCTCGACGACCCCACGGCCACTCCGGGCATCGAGAGGTGGGACAGCGAAACGGTCCACTCCTACTTCGAGCGGACCGTCGCGAACGAGGACGCCCGTCGGCGACTCGCGCTCGCCGTCGAGGGTGTGTGGTCGATCGAGCCGCGCGATCTGTCGGTGTTCCATCTGATGTTCTACGTCGCATCAGCCGGCGGATTCGACCAACTGATGGAAACCGAAGGGTGCGCGCAGGAGCGCCGATTCCGGGACGGAGCACAGTCGACGGCGCTGGCCGTCGCAAATCATCTCGGCGACCGGGTTCACGTGAATACGGCTGTGCGCCAAGTCGAGCACACCACCAACGGCGTTCGGATCGAGACGACTCGGGGAACGATTCTCGCGGACAGCGTCGTCATGGCACTGCCGCCCTCGGCCACCCAGCGCGTCACGTTCACTCCCCCGCTGCCGGTCCCGCGCACCCGCTGGGTCGATCGCAGCCCGATGGGCGACGTGGCGAAGGTGCACGCCGTCTTCGACACCCCGTTCTGGCGCGCCGACGGACTGTCCGGCCAGGCGACCATCTACGGCAATCGCGCCGTCGGAGTCGTGTTCGACAACTCCCCCGAGGATGCCGGACACGGTGTGCTCGTGTGCTTCGTCTACGGCGACCGCCAGCGGTCCTGGTCGGCGCTCTCCGACGACGACCGCCGGGCAGCGATCATCGCCACTCTCGTCGAACTCTTCGGCGACCGCGCCGCGTCGCCGATCGACTACACGGAGAAGATCTGGCCGCAAGACGTGTGGGCGCGAGGTGGATACGCGGCGAGCCCCACCCCCGGAACGTGGTTCGCCCACGGACGGGGCGGCTGGCGTGCTCCCACCGACCGCATCCACTGGGCGGGCTCCGAGACCGCGAGCATCTGGAACGGCTACATCGACGGCGCGATCTCCTCCGGGGCGCGTGCGGCCGAGGAGATCCGGAAGCAACTGTCCCGCTGAACGAACGGGACGCTCGTTCGATCTGACGCAACGAGCGTCCCGTTTGTCGGAGCAGGTGAGCGGCAAAGCGTGCGGCGGCACACCACGCCACTCACGTGGGGGTCAGCCTTGTGGGGTGACTCGCAGTACCCCGTCGGTGGAACCGTTGTCCGTGGTGACGAGCAACGAGCCGTCGGCGGTCGGGGTGACGGACCGGAGGCGGCCGTGCTGATTTTCAGGCCGAACGCCTGAGCGGTCACCGTCTGCCCGTCCGCGGACAGGCGCAGGAAGATCAGTTGCTGCGACTTGAGTCCGCCCATGACGAGTGCACCGTCCCACGGTCCCCAGCCGGAGCCGGTCACGAACGCGCCGCTTCCAGTCGCCAGGGTGCTGCTGCCCGAACTCCAGGCCGCGGCAACGGCTCCGGGCACACGCACCGGATCCGTCATCGGCACGGATTCATCGTAGATGCCGGGAATCCGGTCAGGCTCTCAGCTGGAGCTGATATATCTAATACTCTCCGTCAGTTTCTGACACTGTCTGTCACCGCGAATTGGTGACTGCGGAATACGTGGGCCGTCGGTCTTCGGGGTGCACAAGGGCGCCGACGGAGGGCCGGTTGCCTTCTTGCCGCGCGGGTTCGGGTCCCCCACTCTGCGACCGCGGACCAGGGCTCCACTCTCGGCAGGACTGCATCGGGTTGTGCGGAAGCGATGGCGGAGAGGAGGAGAGGGCGGAGGCATCTCATTTCCCCGGTTGTCCTGTTCGGCAGCGCAGGAGGTGTCGCCGGCTGATCAGGAAACAATTCTGCGGAAGAATGCTATTGATGCAGGATCTCGGATCTGCAAGGAGCGCCGTTCGTGTCTCGAGGGAGCAGCGGGCGGGGCGCGGCCGGATGCTCGACGACGCGACCCGCAGCCAGCCGATGGTGGTGCGGTGTGGCGGAATCGATTGTTCCGGTTTATAGGTGGCGCGGATCGAGCGGTTCTTGTCGGAGGTCGGCGTTACAGTCGAGTCCCTACGAGGTGGCGTGGCAGAGGGTGGGAAATGGGGGGTGATCGATGAGCTTGTCGGGGATGGGGGCACTTCTCGGAGAAGCGACAGGCCAAGTTGCATTCAGTTGGAGCCTGGTGCCGGACCGGCCGGCATGACCGGGCCGGGATCGCCCGCGCCGCGGCAGTTCGCGTTCACCACCCGCGCCCATGTGGCGGTCGACGACGCGACTGGCGAGTCGATTGGTCTCGACGAGGTCGACATCCGGGTGGGGTGGCTCCTCGACCTGATTGTGGCGGCCGGCACCGAGTTGGTGTCGCGGCTGTGGCAGCCGGTCACGTTCGACGTGCTCGCCGCCGGTCTGGACGGCCAGGACCGCAGGCTGCCCGCACAGGGCCACGTCGCCGCGGCCCGCCTCGGCTGGCACCCGCACTACCCGGACGGAATCTACGTGCCCTCGCGGGTGAGCAGGGTGGTAACGGCGCAGGTGATGGCGACCCTGCGGACCCTCGCCTACCGGGACACCGCGATCACGGCACTGTTCGAGCGGTTCGACCCGGCCACGGGCCGGATAGCCCCGCCCACCGCCGCCGCGGACCGTGTGCCGTTGGGTTTCGCCCGGGGCGTGCGGCGCCAGCTCATCGCCCACGCCCGCCGCGAGGGCGCGGCGCCCTCGACCCGGTTGCGGATCACCGACGTCCAGGAACCACCGCAGACGAGCGCGATGGCCCGGCTCTCGGCAGCCGACCGGCAACTCGCCCAGATCACCGCGACAGACCGCGAGCTGGTGTTGACGGTGAAGCTGCCGACCTGCCCGGCCCCGGCGGGGCGGGCGCAGTGGCGCAGTGTTCGGGTGACCGCCGCCATCCCCGGGCACCTGCACGGCCGGGCGATCACCGACTGGCATCTGCCGACCCTGGTCCTCGACCGGAAGGGTCTGTTGTGGCAGTGCGCCGCGACCGAACTCGTCCCGGCAGGCGACCTGGGATCGGCGACCGTCGCGGTCGGGGTCGATTGGTCCCCGTCCACGCTCGGCGCCGCCGCCATCACCACCGAAAACCCGGACGGGTTGTCCTCGGATTACCGGGGCGTCACGTACGACGACCGCGGCCTCGGGACCAAACTCACACGCCTACAGACCGAGGGGCAGATGCTGCACCGCAAGGCCGCCCGGTTGACACGCCTGGCCGCCACCGCCCCACCCGAGGTCCGTGCACAACTCGAGGAGAAGATCGCCGTCCTCGACGGGCACCGCACCGCGGTGGGCGTCAAACGGGGAAAGATCAACCGGGAACTGGCGTTTCACTTCGGCCGGCAGGTCACCGACTACGCCGAGGCGGCGGGCGCGACGGTGATCGCGGTCGAGGACCTCACCACCCTCGAGACCCGCGGGCACGGCCGGGTCAACAACAATCGGGCCGCGCAGTCCGCCCGCCGCAAAGCGGTCACCTCACTCGCGCACACCGCCGCCGGTATCGGTGTGACGGTGGTCACGGTGCCCGCCCGCGGATCGTCCGCACAATGTCCGGGCTGCGACGAACCACTTGCCCGGCCCGGCGGCTACCACACCGCGTGGTGCCCGGACTGCCGGGTCGGCGGCAACCGCGACCACATCGCCGGGGTTAACCTGGCCAAACGAGCACTGCTCGGCAGAGGCAAGGCCACCCGGCGGCGGGGTCAGCTGCCTGCGATTCGGGTCGCCGAGCACGCACCGGTGCGCAAGTCCCGGGACAAGACCAGTCCGACACCACCTCGGCCGCGGCATCGCCGGGTCCGCCGCAGCCAGCCCACCACAACACCGCGGTCGGGGGTGACTCCGAACAGGCATGTCCCTGCACCCGAAGCGTCGGTGTGGGACACGGTCCAACCCACACCACCACACGACGATGCGGGTAGCCGTGACACACGTACATCTCCAACAAACGCCACACCAGTGGCACGAAGTATGAGATATACGTAGACGCTTGTACCCGTAGTTCCCCCAGGAGGTTCACCTCGTCGTCCCATGACGTTCCGTGATCGACGGCGTAGACGCGACCCGTTCCCGGCTGCTGCGCGAGCCCCTGCGCGTTCCGGTGGCCCAGGGTGTAGACGGGGCTAGCCGGGTCCGGATTTCCGGCTGCGGGGGTGCCGTCGGCGTTGATGTGGAGGGTCTTGCCGCCCAGCGAGTTCGGATCCTGCGACACGGTCGGCTGCGCCGTGTCACCGGTGCCGACGAACAGGGTGCCGTCGGCGGCCGTCAGGATCCGGCAACCGCCGTGACGTCTCTGGTCGACGGGGATTCCGGTAAGGATCGCGGCACCGCGGGTCAGCGCCGTCCAGCCGGCATCGACGGTCCACGACTGGATCCGGATGTCGGTGACGCCGCCGCCCTGGAATCCCTGGCACGTGTACAGAGTGCGCGTTTGTGCGAAGTTGCTCGCGAGTGCGATACCCATCAGCCCGGTCTCGGACTGCGCGTAGAGGTCGGCGAGATCGGCGGTGACCGGTCCGCTGCTGCCGTCCGCCCGCCGGACGAAGAACCCGCCCGACCGCTGCCCCGTGAGCACCGCGCCGTCCGGGGCCTGCACGGCGTCCCACGGATGGTCGAGTCCGTCGAGGACGGGTGTGACCGTCAGGGCGGGAAGTGTGTCTTCCGTCGGTACTCCCGGGCCGTCGCTGCCCGAGCCGAGACTTCCCGTGTCGAACGGAATGGGCAGCGGCTGAGCGGATGCCTGCGCGGCGGGAAGGCCGATCACGGCCGTGGTGGCGAGAGCAAGGGCAGCGAGCTTCGGTTGACGCACAAGGTCTCCTCGGGTCGTTGACGCGCTACGCGGCAACTATAAGCGCGCCGACGCCCCCAGTTGATCTTGTCGGTCACCTCCGCGCGGCGCACACCAGCGCGAAGCGCTCGTCCGGGTCGGTCCAGGTGCGGTCGACGCCGAATCCCGCCTCCGCCAACTCCCGTCGGACGCCGTCGAGAGTGAACTTGGCGGAGATCTCCGTCCGCAGCTGCTCCCCCGCGGCGAACTCGACGTCAAGATCCAGCTCGGCGATACGAATCGACATCGCCCGCTCGGCCTCGAGCCGCATCTCGATCCACTCGTTGCCGGCGTCCCACAGCGCGACGTGCCGGAACTCGTCCACCGGGAAATCCGCGTCGAGCTGCGAGTTGAGTACCTGCAGCACGTTGCGGTTGAACTGCGCCGTCACTCCGGCCGCGTCATCGTAAGCGGGAACGAGGACGGCGGGATCGATCACCAGTCCGACACCGAGGAGGAGGTGCTCCCCCGGTTCCAGGACGTCGGCGATCCCGGAAAGGAACTCCGCCCGCTCGGCGGGCACCATGTTTCCGAGGGTGCCCCCGAGGAACGCGATCGTGCGGCGGCCACCACGGGGAAGGTGGTGCAGCGACTCGGTGAAATCGCTGACGACGCCGCGCACGGTCAGATTCGGGAACTCCACGCCGATCTGCTCCGCCGCACCCTCGAGCGCGGACACCGACACGTCCTGCGGTACGTACGTATGGAGGCTTCCGTGCCGGGTACCGGCGCCGAGCAGGAGCCGCGTCTTCTCCGAGGACCCTGATCCGAGTTCCACGAGGATCTCCGGCGCCGCGACCTCGGCGATCTCCCCCGAATATCGCCTCAGCAGTTCCCGTTCCGTCCGCGTAGGGAAATATTCGGGCAACGCGGTAATCTGCTCGAACAGCTCGCTTCCGCGCGCGTCGTAGAAGTATTTGGGAGGCAGCCACTTAGGGTTCGACGTGAGCCCGACGGTGGCGTCCTTACGCAGAGCGGCCCTGAGCTGCTCGGGCTGCAGGTACACCTCGAGGGTCGGTGTGGTGGTCATCGTGCTCCCATCTCGAGCGGGGTGACGATCAGGTGTCCGGGACGTGCACTGACGAAGTGACGGTCCGGAATCGATTGCCATGCGGGGTTGTCGTCGTAGGGTTCGGACATCACGATGGCTCGTTCGTCGTCGACGAGCACCGACAGCGAATGATGCCAGGTGGTGGCCCACAGTTCCGTGCCGTTGCCCAGCAGCAGATTCAATCGGGAGTTCGGCGCGGCGGCGACGACGGACTGGACGAGCGAACTCATCGCCTTCTCGGGGTCCTGCTCGCCGAGCGCCCGGCGCAGCAGCAGCCACAACGCGGCCGAATCGGTCGGCGCCTCGAGTTGCAGCAGATCGCTCGCGGGGAGTTCCGCGGCGAGCCCGGCGAGCGACTCGGGCCACCCGCGCACCACACCGTTGTGACTGAACGCC
Organism: Rhodococcus koreensis; assembly: GCF_900105905.1. Classification (GTDB taxonomy): domain Bacteria; phylum Actinomycetota; class Actinomycetes; order Mycobacteriales; family Mycobacteriaceae; genus Rhodococcus_F; species Rhodococcus_F koreensis. The sequence goes on from NZ_FNSV01000005.1 coordinate 2,422,488, forward strand.
CAGGTGTCGTCGGAGAACGGTGCGCAGGCCGTGTGCTGCACGGGCATCCCGACCGTCGCCGACCGGGCGGCGGCCACCACGGCGCGGGAGCGGATGTTCGGCAACGTCTCTCGCACGACCGGATCCGACCACAGCGGCGCGGCACTGCGGTAGCGGGAGAAGCCGTCCGCACCCCACCACCCGACGCCGAACCCGTCGGCGTTGATGGTTCCGCCGCCCCTCATGTCGCGTGGCGCGTAGGACTGATGCACCAACGAGTTCTCGCCGCGGCTGACGAGGTCGGCCACTGATCGTTCCGGTCCCAGATAGCCCAGGTGTCGGCACATCTCAGTAGTCGTCTCCCGGAAGGTCTCGGGCACAGCGGAATCCGGAGAAGATCTGCCTGCGGATCGGGTGGTCCCAGTTGCGGAACGTCCCGCGGCACGCCACCGGATCGGTGCCGAACGAACCGCCGCGCAGCACGCGGTAGTCGCCGCCGAAGAATACCTCCGAGTACTCGCGGTACGGGAACGCCGCAAACCCGGGATAGGGCTCGAAGGACGACGACGTCCACTCCCACACGTCGCCGATCAGCTGATGTACGCCGAGCGGGGACGCCCCCGACGGGTATACCCCGACCACCGCGGGTCCGAGGTGGCGCTGTCCGAGGTTGGCGAGCGAGGAGTCGGGTTCGGCGTCACCCCAGGGGAATCGGCGCGATCGGCCGGTGAACGGGTCCCACCGCGCCGCCTTCTCCCATTCGGCTTCCGTCGGCAGCCTCTTGCCGTCCCAGCGTGCGAACGCCTCGGCCTCGAAGAAGCAGACGTGCACCACCGGTTCCTGGGGATGAATCGGCTCGGTGACCCCGAACCTGCGGCGCCACCACGTTCCGCAGCCGTCGTTCTCCCAGAACTGGGGTGCTTCCAGCCCGGCGTCGAGGCGATGCGCCCATCCCCGCTCGCTCCACAACTCGGGGCGCGCGTACCCACCGTCGTCGACGAACTCGAGGTAGCGGGCGTTGGTGACAGGGACGGCGTCGATCACGAACGCCGGAACGTCTACGCGGTGCGCGGTCCTCTCGTTGTCGAGCGCCCACGGATCGTCCGACGTTCCCATCGTGAATTCGCCGGAGGGAACGACCACTTCGTCCTCGGCGATCGCCCCACCGACACGCGGCGCGCTCTCCGCGGTCAACACCGCTGCACCGGAACGTAGTTGGTGGGTGGCGAGCATCGTTTCCGCGTGCTGCTGTTCGTGCTGCGCGATCATGCCGAACGCGAATCCGTTCTCCTCGAGCGGCCGGCCCCGGAACGTGCTGCGGTCGAGGACGTCCCACACCTTGTCTCGAACGGTGCGTATGTAATCCCTGGCCGCGTCCGGGCTCAGCAGCGGCAGGGAGGGCCGGGAGTTCCTCGAATGTTTGAATGCGTCGTACAACTCGTCGATGTCGCGGCGGACGGGTTCACGGCCGCCGACGTCCCGCACGAGCCACAATTCTTCCTGATTGCCGATGTGCGCGAGATCCCACACGAGCGGGCTCATCAACGGGGAATGCTGTGCGACGAGGTCCTCCCCGTCGACACAGTCCGTCAACCCGGCGGTGCGCTCCCGCGCCCGTGTCAACACCGTCTCGATCTTCTCGCGGGTACCCATCAGCGTTCCTCGCTCGGGGCCTGGCCCCGGCAACATCGTTCGGCGGCGGCATCGAGCAGTCTGACGAATTCGGGGTCGGGCGAGTACGCCGCCGCAAGCGACAGCAGAGCTGTTGCCGCAGCGCGCAGTTCGAGGTCGGCCAGGCCGAACTCGGCCGCGTCCCGCCAGCGTTCGGCGGTGGGCAGCGCCGCGTCGAGCGCCTCGGCCATGGCACCCGGACCCGACAGCAGCGCGTCGATCGCCGCAATGGGAACCCGCCACTGGTCGCCCGGTTGCGCATCGAGATAGCGCACTTCGAGATGACCGGCCGCACGAACGGGCGGAAACAGGGTGGTGAGGTGATAATCGAGGTCGGCGGGCGTCGGACGTCCGATCACGTCGTCCAACGCGCCCTCGACCCAGTCCGCGAAAGTTGCACCGTCGGGCGCCGTCCAGTCCGTTCCGTCGTTGCGGATGCACAGCAACGGCACGTCCAGCACCCACCCCGCATAGTCCGCGATGTGCGGGGTTCCGATGGTGCGCGGCGAATCGAGTTCGAGCCACGTACGCATTCGCTGCGACGCCCACTGCCCGTCGGGTACCCCGTAGAGCCGCGGCGAACACGCGAAGGCCGCGATCAATGCGGGCCCGATGGCATGGAGCAGGTGCCACCGCCTCTCCACCGCAACCGGATCGGCCCCGGCGTCCACGCTGATCTGCGTTGCGGCGGTGTTGCACATCATCAGCTTCCCGAAGGGCCCGATGCCGGTGAAGCGGGATTCCATGGCGCAGTACCGCGGCGATTGGAGGAGACGTTGCGCGGGCCGGCGGGTGTCCGCGGCCTCGGACGACATGAGGATCGATCGGGTCGACAGCAGGTCCGCGAGAACCGCCTGATCGGCGGCGAGATAGTCGCACAATTCGCGTGCGGAGTAATAGGGGGCGCTGGACAGTTCGATCTGTCCGCCGGGTTCGACCGTGACGGCGCTGCCACCGGGAAGGGGCTGAGCAGGAGAAGAGGGATCGATGGTTCTGGGGGTGTGCGGCCCGAGAGCTTCGGCGAGAGCGGCGAGGTCGGGGCGCACGTATTCCGGCAGTTGCGCGGTCAGCCACTCCAATTCCGCGCCGATCAGCTGCGGTGGCCCCAGTTTGAAACACACACCACCGAGGTACGCCTCCGCCGCCGGCCGCGACGTGAAACACGTTGCCTCGACGGACTGAACTGCTGTAGCCATTCGACCCTCCCCTTCGGGCGCCGCCTGAACGTCGTTATCGACATTAGAGCGCCTCGGCCGTCGATGCACGCCCCATCGGCATCTTTTCGAGGAACGTGCACGGGTACGTTCGAGTGCATTCATTGCGAAAAGGGAGGTATCGGACATGCTCGACCTCGAGCAGGCGCGACGGGACACCCCGGGCTGCCTCGACAAGGTGTTCCTGGACAGCGCGGGCTCCTCGCTTCCGCCGACCCCGGTCCTGGACGCCGTGTTCGCGCACCTGCGCCGGGAGGCCGACGTGGGCGGCTACGTCGCGGCCGCCGAACGGGCCGACGATCTCGCGGCCGTGAAGTCGTCCCTGGGCCGGCTGATCGGGGCGAGCGCCGACAGCATCGCCCTGGTGGACAGTGCCACCACCGCCTGGAACGACTTCTTCCATGCCGTCCCGCTCCGGGCCGGTGACCGGGTGCTGATCTCGGAGGTCGAGTACGCCAGTAACGCCATCGCCGTCCTGCAGCGGGCCCGGTCCGTGGGTGCGACCGTCGACGTGATCCCCAGCGACCCCGCAGGCCAGATCGACGTCGCCGCCCTGGAGACGCTCCTCGACGACCGGGTCCGTCTGGTGTCCCTCGTGCACGTGCCCACCAACGGCGGCCTGGTCAACCCCGTTCGCGAGGTGACGGAGCTGGCACATTCGCACGGCGCGCTGGTGCTGCTCGACGCGTGCCAGTCCGTCGGCCAGATCGCCCTCGACGTGAGCGAACTGGGCGTCGACGCCCTCTCCGCCACGGGACGCAAGTGGCTGCGCGCACCGCGGGGCACCGGCTTCCTGTACGTCCGGCCGGAGCTGGCCGCGACGCTCGAACCGGCCGCGCTCGACCTGCACAGCGCGGAGTGGACCGCGGCGGACGCGTACCGCCTCGCGACCGATGCCAGCCGGTTCGAGTTCTGGGAGTGCGACGTCGCCGCCCGCCTCGGACTCGGGGTGGCCGCCGACTATCTCCTCACCCTCGGGATGGACGAGGTGGAGGCGGCGGTGGCGGCCGGGGCCGAGCACCTCCGGTCGGGGCTCGCGGCGATCCCCCGCGTCACCGTGCGGGACCTCGGCGCCCGCCGGTGTGGAATCGTCTCGTTCACCGTCGACGGGTTCGACCCCGGCGACGTCCGGAAGCAGCTGGCCGCCCGCAACGTAACCGTCACCGCCAGCCTGCGCGGGTCGACGCTGCTGGACATGAGCGCCCGCGGGCTGGACGCCGTGGTGCGGGCGTCGCCGCACTATTTCTGCTCCCCGGACGATCTCGACCGGTTCCTCGCCGAGGTCCGGACCCTCGCGAAGTAGCCCCGTCGGGCGGCCGGGCCCACGCCCGTGTCCGAGCGCGACGTCCCACTCATCGGGAGATCCACCGAATCGGGTTTTGTAACAGGTTACCGTTTGGGGGTAACCCACGTCACACTATGCCTGTGACCGCCCGAGAGGACTTCCACCCATGGTCGACGCCACACCGATCCGCCCCCGGTCCGCAGCAACGGTCACCGAGTGGGACTACGAGGCCGACGTCGTGATCGCGGGTTACGGCATCGCCGGTGTGTCCGCCGCCATCGAGGCGGCGCGGGCCGGCGCCGACGTCCTGGTCCTCGAGCGCACCAGCGGATGGGGTGGTGCCGCCGCACTCGCCGGCGGCTTCATCTACCTCGGCGGCGGGACGCCGCTGCAGAAGGCGTGTGGATTCGACGACTCCGTCGAGAACATGAAGACGTTCATGATGGCGGCGCTCGGCCCGGGCGCCGACGAGGAGAAGATCACCGACTACTGCGAGGGCAGCGTCTCGCACTACAACTGGCTCGTCGACTGCGGGGTCCCGTTCAAGGAGAGCTTCTGGGGCGAACCCGGCTGGGAGCCCCCGTTCGACGACGGGCTCATGTACTCCGGCGGCGAGAACGCGGCGCCGTTCAACGAGATCGCCACCCCCGCGCCGCGCGGGCACGTTCCGCAGATGGACGGCAAGCGGACCGGCGAGAAGGGCGGCGGCTACATGCTCATGAAGCCGCTCGTCGAGACAGCCGAAAAGCTCGGGGTCCGAGCCGAATACGACATGCGCGTCCAGACGCTCGTCGCCGACGACACCGGACGCGTCGTCGGGATCGTCGCCAAACAGTACGGCAAGGAGGTGGCCGTGCGGGCGCGTCGCGGCGTCGTCCTCGCGACCGGCAGCTTCGCGTACAACGACAAGATGATCGAGGCCCACGCGCCGCGGCTCATCGGCCGCCCCGGCGCCGCCATCGAGGAGCACGACGGGCGCTCGATCCTCATGGCGCAGGCCCTCGGCGCCGACCTCGCCCACATGGACGCCACCGAGGTCGCGTTCCTCTGCGACCCCCAGTTGGTCGTCCGCGGCATCCTCGTCAACGGCCGGGGGCAGCGCTACGTCCCGGAGGACACGTACTCCGGTCGCATCGGCCAGATGACCCTGTTCCACCAGGACAACCAGGCGTTTCTCATTATCGACGAGGCGTCCTACGAGGAGGGCGCGGCCGCCACCACGGCAACGCCGTTCCTGCGCGCCCAGCCGAAGTGGGCGGCGGAGACCGTCGAGGAACTCGAATCCGACATGGGCCTGCCCGCAGGCGCACTCCAGTCGACCGTCGAGGTGTACAACAAGCACGCCGCCGAAGGGTCGGACCCGTTGCTGCACAAGAAGTCCGAGTGGGTGAAGCCGATCGGCTCCCCCGTCGCCGCCCTCGACCTGCGCGGGTTCACGCTCGGATTCACCCTCGGCGGCCTGCGGACGACCGTGAACTCCGAGGTCCTGCACGTCTCCGGCGAACCCATTCCCGGCCTCTTCGCGGCGGGACGGTGCACGTCCGGGGTGTGCGCAGGTGGCTACGCCAGCGGCACATCCCTCGGCGACGGCAGCTTCTACGGCCGCCGCGCCGGCATCAGTGCGGCGAAGCAGGCCTGACCGGACCTACCCTGACCGGTGTCTACCCGACGCGCCGGACCGTCACACCGGCCGCGAACCGGTACGGCTGGGTGCTCAGGACCGCGCCGAGGCTCTTGCGCAGACGCGAGACCTCGGCGCGGACCGCCACCACGTGGTCGCGGTCGCCGAACAACGCTTCGCTGAGCGAGGCGGCGTCGACGCCCGCCGTTCCCGCCGCCGACAACACCCGCAGGATCTGAGCGTGTCGCGGCGAGAGCGCCCGAGTCCAGTTGACGTCGCCCCGGACCGTCACGTGCGGCGCATCGCCGAGGTCGAGTTCCAGTTCGATGGCAGCCCCGTCGACGCGCCGGCGCACCAGCCAGCCGTCGCCGAGCGGTTCCGGCACACACAGCCCGAGCCCCGGGACGAGCAGCGGCTTGTCGAGGCTCGGCGGCGCGACCCGCTCCGGCGCCGCGATGCCACTCGCCTCCGCGACCCACCCGTGCTTGTCGACGACCAGCGCCGGACCTCCCGCCGACGCGAGCAACGGTGCCGCCCGGCCGCGCAGCCTGTCCAGTTGGGCCGTGTGCTCACGCCACAATGTCGCCTCGGCCAGACGCACCGCGGTGCGGACCAGCGCGACGGTGGTCGGATGGACGGACATCGCCGACCCGCTGATGTCGACCACGCCGAGGATCTCGCCGGTGCGCGGGTCGTGCACCGGCGACCCGGTGCAGGACCAGCCGTGATGCGTAGGCGCGTAGTGTTCGGCCGAGAAGAGTTGCACCGCAGCATCTTCGATCAGGGCGGTGCCGATCGCGTTGGTACCGACGGCCTGTTCGGCCCAGCGCGCACCCTCCGTGAACCCGAGCGCGTCGGCCGCTTTCCGGACCCCGCGGGATCCCTCCCGCCACAACAGGACACCGTCGGCATCGGCGATGACGACGATGAAATTCGCGTCCTCCGCGACCTGCGTCAACGTGCTGCGCAACTCCGGAAGCACGGTGCGCAGCGCCGTGCGGGTGCGCCGCGCCTCGATCTCGGAGAAGTCGGCGGGCTCCACGTCGGCGCAATGGTCCGGGCTCACACCGCCCGCCTGCAGACGGGACCACGACCGCGCCACCACGCCCCGCGGAAGCGCCGGCGGCCGCTGCCCGGAGAGCACGGCGTCGTGCACCCGGCTGAGCAGCCGCGCATGTCGCGGCAGATCCACACCGGTTGCCACTGCGGTCAGCCGGTCGGCGGTCGGACGTTCAGCGCTCACAACGCCGAGGCTACCCCCGGCGTTGTGAGCCACACCACTACCTGCCGCCGGACCGGCGCGGTCGCACCACCCGCCCGGCGGCACCCGATTAGCAGGTCAGCGGCCCATCCGGTAGAGTTCCATAAGTTGTCTCGGCGAGGGTGAACCAGAAGTTCCAATTGGCTGGCTCACCGTGATCGACGCGGCTACGGCTCTGCTCGAGCGTTTCGCTCCTGGCCGTCGCGCGTTCGTCCCTCGCCGACTCGAACCGCCCGCCAGTTACCACCGTGAGTTGTAGGAGCCGTTTCACCATGTCTGACGAAAATCGCCTCGTAGCCGCCGTGCGCACCGAGTTCGGCAAGGGCGCCGCCCGCCGCGCACGCCGCGACGGCCAGGTCCCCGCAGTCCTGTACGGCCACGGCGAGGATCCCCGCCACCTGAACGTGCCCTCCCGCGACTTCGCCGCGATCCTGCGCGCGCACGGCACCAACGCCATCCTGACCCTCGACATCGAGGGCAAGGAGCAGGTCGCGCTCACCAAGTCGGTCGTGGTTCACCCGATCCGCAACTACATCGAGCACGCCGACCTCCTCGTCATCAAGAAGGGCGAGAAGGTCACCGTCGACGTCCCCGTCGTCGTCACCGGTGAGGCCGCTTCCGGCACCCTGGTCGCGCAGGACGCCGCCACGATCTCCCTCGAAGCGGACGCGCTGCACATCCCCGAGCAGATCGAGGTTTCGGTCGAGGGCCTCGAGGTCGGCACCCAGATCCTCGCCAACCAGCTCGAGCTGCCCAAGGGTTCGACCCTGCAGGCCGACGAGGAACTGCTCATCGTGAACGTCGTCGCAGCCCCGACCGCTGCCGACCTCGAAGAGGAGACCGGCGAAGCCGCAGCCGAGACCGCCGCGGCTCCGGCCGAAGAGGGCGCCGAGAGCTGATCCTCTCGCAACCGCACTGATGTCGGCGGCGCGTCGTCCCGGATTGTCCCGGGGTGACGCGCCGCTGTCGTCTGACACGACCCCCTGACGCACGGAAGGACCCTGTCGGTGAGTGAAGACACCGCCCTGGTGGTGGGTCTGGGCAATCCCGGACCGCAGTACGAGAAGACCCGGCACAACGTCGGCTTCATGGTGGCCGGCGTGCTGTCCGCGCGCATGGGTGGCAAGTTCAGCGCGCACAAGAAGAGCGGCGCCGAAATCGTCCAGGGACGGCTCGAAGGCCGTCCGACGATCCTCGCCAAGCCGCGGTCGTTCATGAACCTGTCCGGTTCCGCCGTCGCCGGGCTGGCCCGGTTCTTCTCCGTCGACCCGGGCAACATCGTCGTCATCCACGACGAACTCGACCTCGACTTCGGGACCATCCGCCTCAAGCAGGGCGGCGGCGAGGGCGGGCACAACGGACTGCGGTCCATCTCGCAGTCGCTCGGCACCAAGGACTATCTGCGCACCCGCGTCGGGATCGGCCGTCCCCCCGGACGGATGGATCCGGCGTCGTACGTGCTGAAGCCGTTCTCGTCGGTGGAACGCAAGGAACTCGACCTCGTCTGCGAGGAATCCGCCGACGCCGTCGAACTGGTCCTGCGCATGGGGCTCGAGGCCGCGCAGAACCGCCTGCATTAGGCGCTTCGCGCCCGTGAGTGGTTAACGAGTCTCTGGACTCTCCAACCGCGCACGGGCGCGGAGCGCCTACCCCACCAGGTACGCGGACGTGGCGCGGCGGAGTTTGCCCGACGACGTCTTGGGGATGCTGCCGGGACCGAGGACGGCGACGGTGCGGGGTCGCACACCGACCTCGGAGAACACGGCGTGCACGACCTCGTGCTCGATGCGCTTGACCGTCTCGGGGTCCTGGTAGTCGTTGGTCTCGACCGCGACGGCGAAGCTTTCCCGCTTCTGCCCGGCGTCGAGGCGGACGGCCACCGCATTGCCGGGACGCACTCCGGCGACGGTGCCCGCGGCCCGTTCGATGTCGGTCGGGTAGATGTTGCGGCCGCCCATGATGATGACGTCCTTGACGCGACCGCACACGACGACGAGGCCCTCTTCGGTGAAGTAGCCGACGTCGCCGGTGTTCAGCCAGCCGTCCGCGTCCTGCGCGGGCTTGTGCCCGTCGAGGGTGATGTACCCGGGGGTGACCGCCTTTCCGCGGACCTCGATGATGCCGACACCGCGGGTCGGGAGCAGTTCCCCCTCGCTGTCGACGACGCGTCCCTCGAGGTTCGGCACCATCTTCCCGAGGGTGGCGAGGGCGCGCGCGTTCGGCTTGTTCGACGGGACGGCACGCTGCATCGCCTCGAGCAGATCCGGGTCGACGCGGTCGAGGACCTGTCCCTGGTCCGGATCGGGGATGGAAACGGCGAGCGTGGTCTCCGCCATTCCGTAGACGGGGGCGAGTGCGGACGGGTTCAGCCCGAACCGGGCGCCGGCCTCGGCGAGCGCGTTCATGGTGTCGGGGTCCACGGGTTCGGCACCGTTCCACATGTACCGGACGGTGCTGAGATCGACGGCGCCGTCTTCCGCCTGCTTGAGGCGGCGGGCGAGCAGCGAGTACGCGAAGTTGGGGGCCGCCGTCACGGTGCCCTTGTACTTGCCCATCAGTTCCGCCCACAGCAGCGGCGTGCGGAGGAAGTCCAACGGGGTGATGCTCACAACTTCCGCGCCGACCTGCATCGGCACGCTGAGGAACCCGACCATCCCCATGTCGTGGAACAACGGCAGCCAGCTGATCATCACGTCGTCCTCGATGGAGAACTTGATGCGGTCGATCATGGCGTAGGCGTTGGTGTAGAAATTCTCGTGCGTGATCTGCACGGCTTTGGGCGAACCGGTGGAACCGGATGTGAGTTGCTGCAGCGCGATGTCGCTCTCGAACGTCTCGACCGGGTCGATCTCGGTGCCCTCGTTCAGCTCGGCCACCGTCACGACGGTGATGCCGCGCTCCTCGAGCAGCGGCTTGGCGGCGTCGAACGGCGCGCCGAGGATGACGGCCTTCGCCTGAATCATGGTGATGACGGTTTCGGTGTCCTTGGCCCACACGGCCAGGTCGGTCCGCGGGGTCGGCTGATGCAGCATGGTGACGGACGCGCCGCGCATCCAGGTGCCCTGGCAGGAGGGTGCGATGTCGACAGGCTGACCGGCGAGGATGCCGATGGCGTCGCCGTGGCCGATGCCTGTCTCGGCCAGCGCGCCCGCCATGCGGCGCGCCGCCTTGTGGATCTCGCCCCACGGCTGTCGCAGTGGCGCGTCGGGCTCACCCGTGTTGAGACCACGGGTGCTGCTCGCCGCGGTCGCGTACATCTCGTCGGTGAACTTGCTCACTGTCTTCCTCCTGCACATACGGGTGTCCGAACGCAGAAACGGTGAACTCCGGAGCGCCCCGACGACTCACCCATATAAATCCCCCACCGGCCTCCGATCGTTACTTCTCCCTGGATGTGACTGTGCTGCGAGTGGGTCTTCGGCACCCGAGTAACCTGGTATGCGGCCACACGGCCTTCCTGCACGCATTCCGTCCCCCGAGAGGTTCTTCGTTGACTACCCCGTCCGACTCGGCCGACACCATTCCAGCCGAGGCGACGCCTGCCGCCGCGTCCGGCTCATCGGAGGGGAAATCCGAGAAGGGTGTCCGGGCCGAGGCGTCGCGTCGCCGCACGTTCGCCGTGATCTCGCATCCCGACGCCGGTAAGTCGACGCTGACGGAGGCGCTCGCGCTGCACGCGAAGGTCATCTCCGAGGCGGGCGCCGTCCACGGCAAAGCGGGCCGCAAGTCGACGGTGTCCGACTGGATGGAGATGGAGAAGGCCCGCGGCATCTCGGTCAGCTCCACCGCCCTGCAGTTCAACTACCGCTCCACCGAGGCGTCGGCGGACGAACCCGTCGACAACGTGATCAACCTGGTGGACACCCCCGGCCACTCCGACTTCTCCGAGGACACGTACCGCGTCCTGACCGCGGTCGATGCCGCCGTCATGCTGATCGACGCCGCGAAGGGTCTCGAACCGCAGACGCTGAAGCTGTTCCAGGTGTGCCGTCACCGCGGAATCCCGGTGATCACCGTCATCAACAAGTGGGACCGGCCCGGTCAGACGCCGCTGGAGCTTCTCGACGAGATCCAGGAACGCATCGGGCTCACCCCCACTCCCCTGTATTGGCCCGTCGGGATCGCCGGCGATTTCCGGGGCCTGCTCCGGCGCGGCGAGGACGGGGCCCCGCGGGAGTACATCCGGTTCACGCGCACCGCCGGCGGCGCGAAGATCGCCCCCGAAGAGGTCATGGACGCCGATGCCGCCCTCGCGAAGGAGGGCTCCGAGTGGGAGACCGCCGCGGAGGAGAGCGAGTTGCTGTCGGCCACCGGTCAGGACCACGACCAGGAGCTGTTCCTCGGCGGTCAGACGTCGCCGGTGATCTTCGCGTCGGCGATGCTCAACTTCGGTGTCCGCCAGATCCTCGACACGCTCGTGGAGCTGGCGCCGCCGCCGCGCGCCCGGGAGGACGTCGACGGCACCCCCCGCGACGTCGCCGACCCGTTCAGCGCGGTCGTCTTCAAGGTCCAGGCCGGCATGGACACCGCGCACCGCGACCGGCTGGCGTTCATGCGCATCGTGTCGGGGGTGTTCGAGCGCGGCATGGTGGTCACCCACGCCCAGACCGGTAAGCCGTTCACGACGAAGTACGCCCAGACCGTCTTCGGCCGTGAGCGTTCGACCGTCGAATCGGCGTACCCCGGCGACGTGGTGGGACTCGTCAACGCCACCGCACTCGCCCCCGGTCACACCCTGTTCTTCGAGAAGAAGGTGGAGTTCCCGCCGATCCCGTCGTTCGCGCCGGAGCACTTCTCCATCCTGCGGGCCGAGAGTGCGGGCAAGTACAAGCAGTTCCGGCGAGCCGTGGATCAGCTCGATTCCGAAGGTGTCGTGCAGATCCTCCGCAACGACCTCCGCGGCGACGCCTCGCCCGTCATGGCCGCCGTCGGCCCCATGCAGTTCGAGGTGGTCGCGGCGCGGATGAAGGCCGAGTTCAACGTCGAGGCCCGGATGGAACCGCTGGGCTACGCGTTGGCGCGGCGCACCGACGCCGAGTCGGCCGACGAGCTGAACCGTCAGCGCGGTGTCGAGGTGTTCACCCGCTCGGACGGGGTGATGCTGGCCCTCGTCAGCGACAAGTGGCGGTTGCAGTACATCCAGAAGGAGCTGCCCGACCTCACGCTCGAGCCCCTCGTGGCCGCCGCCGACTAGTGCAGACGCTCTTCGGTCATCGGCGGGTCCTCCGACCCACCGATGACCGAAGACGCTACTGCGCCAGCACCTTCCGGCCCGCTGCCAGAATCTGCTCCAATGCGTACCGGTGCTCGGCACTGGCGTCGACGAGCGGCGCCCGCACCGAACCGGCGTCGAGGCCGGTGAACGTCACGCCCGCCTTCACGAGTGCGACCGCGTATCCGGGAGTGGTGTCACGGAGCCGGACCAGCGGATGGAAGAACTCGCGGTTGAGCGAGTCGACCAGTTCGGTGTCGTCCTCCTCGAGTGCCCGGTAGTAGGCGAGCGACACGTCCGGGGCGAAGGCGAACGTCGCCGACGAGTAGAGGGTGACGCCGATGCTCCGGTAGGCCTGCTGCGAGACCTCGGCCGTCGGGAGGCCGTTGAAGAATTGAAACTCTTTGTTGCCGAGAGAATCCCGCAGCGTGCGCACGATTCGCGACGTCAGGTCGAGGTCGCCGACGCCGTCCTTGAACCCGACGACCTTCGGCAATCGCGCGACCTCGAGAGCGCTCTGCTCGGTGAACTGGCCGTTCGCGCGGTGGTACACGATGACCGGGAGGTCGCTCGACTCCGACACCTGCCTCACGTACTCCACGAGGCCGTCGGCCGGCGCTCCGACGAGGTAGGGCGGCAGGAGCAGGATGCCGTCGGCGCCCGCGTCCGCGGCGGCGGCCACGAACTCTTTCGCGACGGGCAGCGGCCCTCCGGCGCCGGCGAAGACGGGGACCCGGCCGCCGGTGACCGCGACCACCGTTTCCACGACGGTCCGGAACTCGGCCGCGGACAGTGCGTGGAATTCGCCGGTGCCGCACGCGGCGAACACTCCGCCCGGTCCGGCCGCGACACCGGATTCGATGTGCTGTGCCAGTGCGGGCAGATCGACGTCGCCGTTGTCGTCGAACGGGGTGACAGGAAAGAAGAGAACTCCGTCGACCATGGTCTTACTCCTTGATCGATGTGGTCGGGTGTCCGTCGGAGAACCGGGTCGCCGCTAGTCGACGAGCCGTTCACCGCTGACGGTGGAGAACAGATGTGTGCGCTCGGCCGCGTACGACAGCGTGATCACCTCTCCGCGCTTGGGCGGAATGCGACCGTCGGCGCGAACGACGATGGGCTGCCTGCGACCGTGAATGTCCGCCTGGCCGTATACATATGCGTCGGCGCCGAGTTCCTCGACGACGTCGATGGTGACGTCGAGCCCGCTGCCCGTGGTGATCGCGAGATCCTCGGGACGCACACCGAGCGTGACCGAGTGCTCCCCGATCCCGGCAATCGCGGCACGCGGAACGGGGACCACGGAGCCGCCGAAGCTGACACCTCCGTCGACGAGGGGAAGTTCGAGCAGGTTCATCGCGGGCGAGCCGATGAACCCGGCGACGAACACGTTGTTCGGGTGCTCGTACATGCGGCGGGGAGTGTCGCACTGCTGGAGAACTCCGTCTTTCAGGACGGCGACGCGGTCACCCATCGTCATGGCCTCGACCTGATCGTGCGTCACGTAGACGGTGGTGGTGGCGAGCCGGCGCTGCAGCGCCGAGATCTGTGCGCGGGTCTGCACGCGGAGCTTGGCGTCGAGGTTGGACAGCGGCTCGTCCATCAGGAACACCTGCGGTTTGCGAACGATGGCGCGCCCCATGGCCACTCGCTGCCGCTGGCCACCGGAGAGGGCCTTGGGCTTGCGGTCGAGGAATTTGGTGAGGTCGAGGATCCTGGCGGCGTCCTGAACGCGCCGCTTGATCTCCGCCTTGTCCTCGCCGGCGATCCGGAGACCGAAGCCCATGTTCTCCCCCACCGTCATGTGGGGGTAGAGGGCGTAGTTCTGGAAGACCATGGCGATGTCACGGTCCTTCGGCTGGAACTCGGTGACGTCGTTGCCGCCGATCGCGATCGTGCCCTTGTCCACGTCTTCGAGTCCGGCGAGCATGCGCAGGGACGTCGACTTCCCGCAGCCGGACGGTCCGACGAGGACGAGGAATTCGCCGTCGTCGATGTGGAGGTCCAGGTGGTCGACCGCGGCCTTGTCGCCGCCGGGGAACAACTTGGTGACGCCGTGGAATGCGACTGTTGCCATGATGGTGGGAGGTCCCTTCACCGGCAGGAACGTGCCGGACGATCCGAGTGGGAGTGTGAAGTAGACGCCGATCCCCATATGTTGTTCACATACGTGAATCTATGCCAAGGTAGTGACTTCGTTTCGAAGTATGTACTACCGTGATGTGCATTACAAGACTTACTCCCAGAGAGGTACGAGAAGACATGACCGACACCGCCTCGCGTCTGCTGATCACCGGCGCCGCAGGAAACATGGGCAAGATGCTGCGGCCGTTGCTCCGCAAGCCCGGCCGCACCCTCCGCCTGTTCGACATCGCCGACATCACCGACATCGACCCCGAACACGAGGAGTACGTACAGGGTTCGGTCACCGACCGTGCCGCCGTGGCCGCCGCGGTCGACGGTGTCGACGCCGTGCTCCACCTGGGCGGACTCAGCACCGAGGACTCGTGGGAGAACATTCTGTCCGTCAACGTCGACGGCACCCAGGCGGTGTTCGAGGCCGCCGTCGCGCACGGCGTGACGCGCGTGATCGCAGCGTCGAGCAACCACGCCGTGGGCTTCTGGACGCACGCGGAGGCCGGCGGTGACCCGCTGCCCGGCGACGTTCCGCCGCGCCCGGACGGGTTCTACGGCTGGAGCAAGGCAGCGGTCGAGGCACTGGGCCGGCTGTACCACGACCGTTTCGGCATCGACGTCGTCAACCTGCGCATCGGCTCGAGCTTCGACCGCCCGCCCAACTACCGCGGGCTCGCGTCCTGGATGTCCCCGGCCGACACCGCTCGCCTGATCGAGGCCGCACTGTCCGACTCCGCCAAGGGATTTCACACCGTGTGGGGCATCTCGCGGAACACGCGCAGCTGGTGGTCCGCAGCGGAGGGCGCCGCCATCGGGTACGAACCCCGGGACGACGCGGAGGTGTTCGCGGACGAGTTCCTCGCCGACCACGAGTGGTCCTTCGACGACCCGATCCTCCAGCGGGTCGGCGGAGCGTTCTGCGACCACCCGCTCGGTCAGCGGATGCGGTGACATCCCGAGGTGGGCGCCGTGGGCGCCCACCTCGACTGCGTCAGACCGAGAAGTCGCGGATGATGCGGCCCAACGCGTCGAGCTGCACCGCGTTGACCAACCCGAGGTGATAGAGGTGCAGCTCGTTGGCTCCGGCCGCGACCGTGGCCGCGACGTGGCCGCTCACGTCGTCGAGGTTCTTCGGCGGCAACACCGACACGTAGGCCCCGACGTCGACGGCATCACCGACGAGCGCCCGGGTCTGCGTGGTGACGGCGACGGTCTCCGCGGTTCCCGGCCAGGCCGAGACGAGCACGGCGTCGACGTCTTCCGCAGCGGTGGACGTCAGCGCCGGCGAAGGCCCGGTCTTCCAGGGGTTCGGATGACCGTGCAGCGTGACGCGGGCCGACGGAATCTCGGCCCGCACGGCGCCGAGCACCGCACCCCGGAGGGCATCGGCCTCCGCATGGCGCACGGACAGCACCGCCTCGGCCTCCGCCTCGTCGAGGACATCGGTGATCGCGGCATCCGGGGCGAGGGTGCCCCTGGTCAGCGCATCCACGCCGGCACGCAGTTTGGCCGTCAGCTTGTCCGGATCGACGCCCCGATCCGTCCACAGTGCCCGTTCCCGTTCGGTGCAGCTGATCGACATCAGCGTGTCGCCGATTCCCGGATAGGCGCCATCGGTCTTCTCGTGCGGTCCGACGTGCGCGATGCCCAGCTGTCCGCACGCTTCGATCGACACACCGTGCAGGTCGACGCCGCGCACCGCCTCCGCCGCGAGGGTGCGGGCGTACCGGACGATGTCCGGGTGCCCGGGCGCGAGCGCGTAGGGGTAGCGGTCCCCGAAGCAGTTGACGACGGTGGCGCCCGGATGCGCATGCCCCAGAACGGTGCTGTGGGACAGCACGATCCATGCGTTCACCTCGATGCCGGCGTCGATCAGGATTCGAGCCGCATCCGCGAACGCATCCTCGGAACCGGCCCAGGTCGCCGCCCTGGCCGTGACGGTGTGGCCGTCCCACGCGGCGGTCCGGATGGGGCGGTACAGCGCAGCGTGGTGGGCGTCGACCACCTTGTGGGCCGGATGCAGGGGCGTTGCGGCGCGGGTCGAGTGATAGCTGGCGGCGAGCGAGATCTCGGCGACCCCGAGGGCGCGCGCACGGTCGACGAAGTGCGGATCACCGAGCACGTCCCACGGATAGGCGTGCGCGACGATGCGATCGACGGTTCTTTCGGACATGTGAAAACCCCTCGGCAGTTCGACAACAGGATTCGGTAGACAAGACGGAGTTCACACATGGGAACACACCTTTCGCCCCACTGTCCACGATCGACCCCCGCCGATCGACGCCGCGACGCCGTTCGCGACGCCCTCGGCGTGCCCGGCGAACAGGCGGCGGCCACCCCCGACGTGCGGTACGGCAGGTCGTGGACCCGAGACGGCGTCGCCGGTCGCGAACTCACGTGGGCGGCCGGTGACGACGGTCCGGACACCGCGGCCTGGCTCCTGCGCCCCGACCGGCACGCCGAGACCGCCGCACGTCCCGCGGTCCTGCTGATGCACGCCCACGACGGCGTCAAGTTCTACGGCAAGGAGAAGGTGGCCGATGGCCCCGACGGCGTCACACCGGCCGTCGCCGAACTCCGGACACGGGGGTACGACGGCCTGGCCGTCGCAACGGGGCTGGTGCAGGCGGGTTTCGTCGTACTCGTGCACGACGCCTTCCCCTGGGGCAGCAGGCGCGTGCCCTGGCCGGAACTGCCGGACCGCGCCAGGTCGGCGGGTTTCACCGCATGCCCACCCGGGCTCGACACCCCCGAGGTTCGCCTGCGCCGATACGAGGCGGCGGCCCGCGAGCACGAGAACGGCCTCGCCAAGGCAGCGACCCTGACCGGCACCTCGCTCGCCGCCAAGGTCGTCGCCGAGGACCTGCGGGCGCTGAACGTTCTCCTCGCGACCGACGGCGTGGATCCGAACAGGGTGGCCGCGGCGGGATTCTCGGGCGGCGGGGCTCGCGTCGCACACCTGCTGGCGTGTTCGACGCGCCTGCGAGCAGGGGTGATCACCGCGATGATGAGCACTTTTGCCGACGTCGCAGACGGCAGGGCAGACGACACGACGTGGCTGATGATCACTCCAGGCCTGCCGGCGGTCTGCGACTGGCCGGAGGTCGCCGCATGCGCTGCGCCGCGGCCGCTGCTGGTTCAGTTCGCGCGGGACGATTCGCACTTCGGCCCGCAGGGGATGCGGGACTCCGAGAGCCTGCTGCGACGCGCGTACGTCGGATCCGACGCGCTGACCACGCAGTGGTTCGCGGGCGGGCACCGGTTTTCGGCCGACATGCAGGCCGGGGCCGCCGACTGGATCCGGTGCAACGTCTAGCCGATCACGCTTGACAGGACCTTGTGACTGCCGTCATAGTGAGTTCGACAATTCACATAGAGAACGTGAGTTCACATACATGAACGATAGGACGCACCGCCACCGGAGGCCCGAGCACATCGGGCTCACCGGGAAGGCCGGAGGCCGCAGTCGTTCCCCATCTCCTTCCCCGCTGACGCGCCACCCTCGGTGATCTCGCGTCAGCAGCAATAGCCACAATCCCCTGACCCGCCGGCGCGACCGGCACCGAACCTCGGAGCGTGCACCATGGTCACCACCACCTCCCCCAGGCCAGGAGGGCGGACCGCGGCGGCGGCGCCGGCCTCTCCCGGTCGCATTCGCCGCAGACCCGCCTGGCGCAGAGCCGCCGCCCCCTACATCCTGATCGCGCCGGTGGTCCTCCTGCTGGCGGTCTTCATCTTCTACCCGGTCGGCAGCGTCTTCTACTACAGCCTGCAGTACTACAATCCGACGACGCCGTGGGACAACGGTTTCGCCGGCCTCGACAACTTCCGGCTGATGTTCGCCGACTCCCTCTTCTGGACCAGCCTGGTCACCACCGCGAAATGGGTGGGATTTCAGGTCGTGTTCCAGCTGATCCTCGGCCTCGGGCTGGCCCTGCTGGTCAACGAGGTGTTCCGGGGCCGCGGCCTGGCCCGCGCCCTGGTGTTCTCCCCCTGGGCGGTCTCCGGCGTCCTCACCACCGGCATCTGGCTGCTGATCTACAACCCGTCCACGGGCCTGTTCAAACTTCTCGGGAACATGGGCATCGGAGACGGCACCGCCGCTCCCATCGCCGATCCGGACACCGCGTTCTGGGCGACGGGCGTCGCGGAACTGTGGCGCGGTGTTCCGTTCTTCGCCATTCTCATCCTGGCCGAGCTGCAGAGCGCCCCCAAGGACCTGTACGAGGCGGCCAACGTGGACGGCGCCAACCGCTGGCAGCGGTTCCGCTTCGTCACCCTCCCGCACCTGAAGGCCGTCATCATCTTGTCGACGCTGCTGCGCGGTGTGTGGGAGTTCAACAACGTCGATCTGCTCTACACCCTCACGGCGGGCGGCCCCGCCGACGTCACCACGACGCTCCCGCTGTACGTCTCACAGCTCGCGACCACCGCCCAGGACTTCGGATACGGCTCGGCACTCACCACGGTCGCATTCGTGATCCTGCTGTTCTGCTCGATCCTCTACTTGCGCCTGAGCAAGTTCAACAGTGAGAAGGTCTGACCGCCGTGACCACCACCACCGATCGCCCCACCGTTGCGCTGCCCGAGCCGGACACCACCGGGAAGCTGCGGGTGCGCACGAAGAAGCCGCGCCTGTTCAGCGTCGGACTGCCGCTCGCCCTGTACCTGCTGTTCACACTCGTGCCGTTCTACTGGATGATCGTGTTCGCGTTCCGGCCCGCCGGATCGAACTCGATGCTCCCCTGGCCCATCACGTTCGAGCACTTCGACACCGTGTGGAACACCCTCGGCTTCAGCTTCTTCTTCAAGAACAGCCTCATCGTTGCCGCATTGTCGCTCGTCCTGACCACCTTCGTCGCGCTGGCCACCGGATACGCGTTGGCCCGCTTCAAGTTCCGCGCCAAGATCCCGTTGGTGATGGCCCTGCTCTGCAGCCAGTTCGTCCCCGGCGCCATGCTGCTCATCCCGCTGTTCCAGGTGTTCCGCGAGATGAACCTCGTCAACAACCTGACGGGACTCATCGTCGCCGACACCGTGTTCCAGCTTCCGCTGGCCGCCATGCTCATGGCAGGTTTCATCGCGCAGATCCCGGTCGAACTCGAGGAAGCCGCGATGGTCGACGGCTGCTCACGCCTGCGCGCGTTCCGCATCATCATGCTGCCGCTGCTACGCCCCGGCCTGATCGCCGTCGGATCGTTCGCCTTCATCGGCAGCTGGAACAACTTCCTGTTCGGCCTGATGTTCATCAGCAGCCAGGAGAAGTTCACGCTGCCGGTCGGCCTCAGCTACACCATCGGCTCCTACAACGTCGACTTCGGAGTTCTCGCCGCGGGCGGTCTCATCGCCGCGGTGCCGGTGGTCGCCGTCTTCGCCGTCATCCAGAAATACCTCGTCCAGGGCCTGAGCGCCGGCGCAGTCAAGGGCTGATCATGACTTTCGAAAAGAGGATCCACATGAACCGGCGAACGCTCCTGCGCTCCACCCTGGTCGGGGCGGCGGCCACGCTCGTGCTCGCCTCCTGCAGTTCCGAGACCTCGCTGCCCGACGGCGCCCTCGGCGATCCGAACAACGCCCAGCTCACGTTCTGGGACAACAACGCCGGACCGGACCGCACTCCGCTGTACGAGGAGCTGATCCGCCGGTTCGAGGCGGCGAATCCCGGCATCGACATCCAATACGTGGGCCTTCCGTCGGACAGCGCCCAGCAGAAGTACCAGACCGCGCTCGCCGGCGGCTCGGCACCGGATCTCGGCATCGTCTCCACCGCCTACCTCGCCCCGCTCGTCGCCCAGGACGCGGTCATCTCACTCGACGACTTCATGGCGGCGTCACCGCAGCGCGACGAGTACGACGCCGGAATTCTCGAGTCGGCACGCGAATCCGGTGGTGGCGAGCATCTGTTCGGTCTCCCGTACACCAGCAACAACGCCACCCTCTGGTATCGCGCCGACTGGTTCGCCGAGGCCGGGATCGAACCGCCGGACACCTACGACGAGTTCTTCGAGGCCGCGAAGGATCTGACCGACAAGGACGACGGCCGTTACGGATTCACCATTCGCGGCGGCGCCGGATCGATCTACCCACTGCTGCAGTACATGTTCGCCAGCACCGGAATCGAGAGCTTCTTCGAGGACGGCGAGTCGACGCTGAACCGTCCCGAGATGGTCGACGCCATCGAACGCTTCGCAGCGCTCTACGACGTCGCCACCCCGACCGCCGACGTCAACAACGGCTTCCCGCAGATGGTCGCGAGCTTCGGCGGCGGATCCGTGGCGATGATGCAGCACAACCTCGGCTCGCTGAGCAACCACCAGAAGGCGCTCGGCGACAAGGCCGGCGCCGTGGCCCTGCCGCGTAACGAGGACGGAAAGCGCACCGTCATGACCGACCCGTTCCCGTCGTACACCGTGTTCAAGAGCAGCAAGCACCAGGCCGCGGCGTGGAAGTTCCTCGAGTTCATGACGTCCCAGGAATCGCAGGCGTACTGGAACGAGCGGGTCGGGCAGATCCCGGTCAACAAGGCCGCCCGCTCCGCGCCGGAATTCGCGAGCATGCCGTCGGTGCAGGCCGCGCTCGCGGCACTGGACGACCCGAAAACCGTGCTGGTGACGCCGCCGGACTACCTGCCGGACTTCGGCAAGATCGTTCAGGTGCAGATGCTCGGCCAGTGGCAGAAGGTGCTCATCGGGCAGCTCAGTGCGCAGGATTTCGCCGACGACTTCGCCGAGAAACTCGACCGCTCCATGGCCAAGTACGTCGCCCGCCAGGGCAAATAAGACATTTCGAAGAGGAAGCGAATCATCATGTCCAGCGTGATCACAGAAGTCGCCGTGCAGGTTTTCAAGACGGAGGCACGGACCTCGGTCGACTCGTACGGTCATCGCCATCCCGGCCCGTCCGTGCCGACGACCGGGGCGCTGCTGCGGATCACCGACTCCGACGGCGTCAGCGGGTACGTCCTGGGCAAGCCGAACTACCTTCGTCAGGACCAGGTGGAGCAGCATTTCCGGCCCGTCCTCATCGGTTCCGACCCGCTGGCACGGGAGGCGGCGGACAAGAAGTGGGCGATCCGGCAGCGCACGCGGGCGGTCGAGCTTCCCGAACACACCTGCAGCTACCTGGACCAGGCGCTGTGGGACCTCGCGGGCAACAAGTTCGACACACCCGTGTGGAAACTGCTCGGCGGCGCGCGCACCGAGGTCAAGGCATATGCCAGCACCATGTGCGGTGACGACATCGACGGCGGCCTCGCCACCCCGGAGGACTACGCGAACTTCGCCGTCGAGCTGAAAAGGCGTGGCTACCAGGGCATCAAACTGCACACCTGGATGCCGCCGCTGCCGGGCGCCCCCAGCCTGAGCCGGGACATCGACGCGTGCGCCGCGGTCCGCGACGCCGTCGGCGAGGACTTCTCGCTGATGCTCGACGGGTACCACTGGTACTCACGCACCGACGCCCTGAGACTCGGGCGCGAACTGGACCGGCTGAAGTTCGATTGGTTCGAGGAGCCGATGGACGAGTTCTCGCTGCGCTCGTACAAGTGGCTCGCCGACCAGATCGACACCCCGGTGATCGGACCCGAGACCACACCGGGCAGGCACCGGTCCCGTGCCGACTGGATCGCGAACGACGCGTGCGACATCCTGCGCGTCGGCGCCATGAACGGCGGTGGCATCACCCCGGCCCTGAAGACGATGCACATGGCCGAGGGCTTCGGCCTCGACTGCGAGATCCACGGCAACGGCGCCCCCAATCTCGCGCTCGTCGGCGCGGCCAACAACGTCCAGTGGTACGAGCGCGGTCTTCTGCACCCGCACGTCGACTACGACTGGGTGCCGCCGCACCTGAAGTCCATCGTCGACCCCGTCGACGAGAACGGCATGGTGGCGATGCCACAGCGGCCGGGTCTCGGCGAGGACATCGATCTCGAGTACATCGCGGCCAACCTCGTCGCGGAGTACTGAGTGCGACCCCTCGCCGGTACCGGGCACGGGTCAGTAGGTGATATCGCGTTCAGAATGAGAGATAGTGTCTTCATGGTGACAGAAGACACGCGTGGGGCGGCCCCGGAATCCCAGCCGGTCAAATCCGCCGAACGCACCATCCACATCCTCGAGACGCTCGCCGCGTCGCCGACCCGTATGAGCCTCGGCGAGCTGCAGGAAGCGTGCAAATATCCGCGCTCGAGTCTGCACGCCCTCCTGCGCACGCTCAAGGATCTGCGGTGGATCGAGGCGGACGAGTCCGGTTCCCGCTATGGCATCGGCACCCACGCGCTGCTCACCGGCACGTCGTATCTCGACAAGGATTCGGTCGTGTCGAGGGCGGCGGCGGTGCTCGAGGCGCTCCGGTCGGAAGTCAGCCACACCGTGCACTTCGCGCGACGCGACGAGGAAAGCGTCATCTACCTCGCCAGCCGCGGATCGAAGGTCGAGGTTCGGCGGATGCACCGCGTCGGCCGCAAACTGCCGTGCCACGTCACCGCACTCGGGCAGGCCCTTCTCGCCGAACTCACCACCGGCGAGGTACGGGAGTTGCTTCCCGCGAAACTCGAGCGGTTCACCGACAACACCATCGTCGACCTCGACGACCTCGTCACCGAACTCGGCGAGGTCCGCAACCGGGGGTGGGCCCTCGAACGGGAACAGGGCACGGTCGGGGTGGTGTGCATCGCCACCGTGGTGCCCTACCGGATCCCCGCCACCGACGCCCTCAGTGTGTCCATGCCCGCCGAGGTCGCGTCGTACCCGGGTGAGCTGGAGCGGATCGCCGGCGTGCTGACGAGGCACGCGTCGGCATGGGCCAGGGAATTGCGGACGGAGGGGGTCCGCTGACACAGCGTTGCCGAGAGTCCGGGCGGCGACGGGGCCGTGTCGTGAGCCGTCGAGGTGCGCGGCCCGCCGGACGCTGCTGGTAGCTTTCAGACCGAATCGAGCACACTGACGGGCTTTGCGCGGTACCCGTTTGGCCACGAGCAGGAAGCGAAACGATGGAGAACGGCATTTCCACGAACGGATCGGGCAGCAACGGCTCCGCGGGGAGCCCGGCGACGGGGTCCCCTTTCGCCGAACCGGGCACGGGCGGACTGACCGGCAGCAGCAACGGCAACGGCAAGTCCACGACCAGCTCCGCCGAGACGTTCACCTTCCCGCTGCCGACGCGCAGTTCGGGTTCGCACAGCACCGAGGAACCGGCCGCGGCCTCCGACACGACGGCGCCGCCCGAATCTCGTGGACGCACCGTCATGCGACGCAACGCGATGGGAGTGGCAGCCGTGCGAGTCGCGGGCCGTCTTGCACACACCGAACTGCTCGAGGAGCACCTCGCGTCGGCGAGCAGCCACTCCGCCGATCCCACCGTGGACGCCGACGAACTGCTGGCGCTGCTCGGCGAGTACCTCGTCGCGGCCGGGTTCGAACGCCCCGAGATCCACGCGAAGCTGAACGGCCAGTCGATCGTCGTCGACCTGCGTTCGCCCTCGACCGCGCGCTGACTCCTGCCGCCGGGCGCGGTCAGGGCCACAGCACCTCACGGATCCACCGGTCCGACTCCCGGCGGTACAGCCGGCGCACGTGTCTGCGTCCGGCGTCCGCCTGCCAGAATTCGACGCTGTCGGGGACGATGCACCATGCCCGCCAGGTCGCCGACACGAAGTCGGGGTCGGCCTCGATGCGGGCCACCGCCGCCGCGACCGCGCGTTCGTATTCGGCGGGATCGTCCAGCACCTCGCTCTGCCTGCTGGCGGCCGCCACGGCGCGTGCGGTGACCGACCGTTCGCGGAAGTCGCGTGCGGACAGCGCCGGCTCCCCCTCGATCACGGTGCCACGCACCCGCACCTGCCTGCCCTGCTCGCGCCAGTAGAATGACAGTGCGGCAACGGGATTCGCGGCCAGGTCATGTCCCTTCGGTGAGCGGGTGTCCCCCGAGAACCAGAAGCCCTGCTCCGTGACGTCCTTGAGGAGCAGGAAACGTGCGTCCGGATTTCCGTCGGCGTCGACGGTCGACAGCGCAGCGGCATGCGGTTCCGGCACGCCGGCTTCTGCGGCCTGCTCGATCCAGTCGAGGAACAGCGCCGTCGGTGAGTCCGGCAGCGTGTCGACGGGCGCAGGCGTCGCGCCGCTGAGTGCGGGCAGTGCGCGGATCCATGCGCGGGTGTCCGGAAACGACGAGCGGTCGGGTGCAGTCGGCATGTTCGGCATGTGCCGACAGTAGCCGCGGCCCGGATCGTTCAGTCGGACACGGCCGGATCGGCAGGCCCCACCAGCATCCAGCGATGCCCGAATGGGTCGATGAGGGTGGCGTTGCGGTGTCCGTGACCCTCCGAGATCCAGCGTTCCACGGTGCCGCCGGCGTCGCGGGCACCCACCAGGACGGCGTCGGGGTCGTCGACGGACAACATCAGGCTCACGGACGTCGACCCGGACTCCGGCGCGGTCAGACCCATCTCGGGGAACTCCTCGGCGAGATAGATCATGCCGGTCGGCAACCGTAGTTCCGCATGACCGACCCGGCCGTCGTCCATGACGATCGGCTCACCCACCACCTGGGCGCCGAACACCTTGGAATACCACTCGATCGCCTCGACACCGCGCCGCACCGTCAGGTACGGCAGCGCGCCGGGAACGGGGACTTCGGGCAACGTCGTCACCTCCCAGTGTCCGTGATGCGTCGAGTCCCAGTGTGCCCCCTCAGGCGGACGCCGGAGGTTGCAACATCGCCCACTTGTTGGAAGTGAGCCGGAAACTCGGGAAATCGGACAGCGCCGCAACCGATTCCCAGGTGCGTTCGTACCCGGTGTGCGTGATCCGCCAGTTGCCGTCGGCGCACCGAAGGTAACGATCGTGGTAGTAGGCGGACCCGCGCAGCAGCATGCCGTCCTCGGGAATCAGCGTGGTGTCTGCGAGAAACCACACGCCGACCGCGGTGTCACCGGTGACGGTGATTTCGGGTTGGCCGCACTGATGCTCGGTGATGACGTGTGTCCCGAGGGTGTTCTCGAGGAAGGACACGAACGAGTCACGGGAGTCGAACGTGAGGTATTCGCTGTACGTCGCGGTGACGTCCGGGACCATCGTGTCGGCGAACTCCACCCACGACTTCGTGTCGAGTGCACGTGAGTAACGGTGCTTGAGCTGCTCGATCTGTTTGATTGCTTCGAGATCCATGACCCCCGCCTCCTGTGCAGCGACATGCAAACCCTGGACTGCAGATTAGTCCGAGAATCTGCAGGTTCGCGTTGGATTCCCCCGTTTTGCCCGGATCATGCATATTCAGGCCGTGATCCGGGACACGAAAAGGTTACGAAATGACTGCATGGCCTGCGCTCCAGCACACACTCCACCCTACCTTAGGCCAGCCTCACCTGATAGTGATGCGATCCTCCGGGCATGCCCGGAGCCGTGACGCTCGAATCCCATTGCTGCACAGCGTTTTCAGTGAACTTTGCCGCCGCGGGCCGCACGGGGCGAGCCGCCCGCACCGAACGTCGGACACGATTGCTGTGACCCCGAATCTACAGATACCTCGGCCCGCGCTAGCGTGACGCGCTACCAGCGCAGGTCGCCGCCCGCGACGTCGTCGGCCAGCGACCGGACGTAGTCGAGTTCGGCGGCCACCACCGCCCGGCGGTACTCGTCCTCGACGAGGAACAGTCGCGGAAGAACCGCCCCGGACTCGGCGAGGCCGACATCGAGCCCGGCCAGTTGCCGTTCGAGCGAGGCGATCCGCGAACGCAGGGCGCCGAGCGCGTCGCCGGCGTCGAGACTCGGCAGGAATGCCAGCGCGGCAGGGAATTCCGGGAATTCGCGCGCCGGTTCCGCAACCATCTCGCGCAGCCAGCGCGTCAGCGTCGTCGCACCCGGTGCGGTGAGCCGGTACGTCGTGCGCTCGGGTCGATTCTCGGCCCGTTCCGTCGCCTCGACCTCGATCAATCCGTCGCGCAGCAGGCGCTCGATCGTCTGGTACACGCTGTTGCGCTGAGCGACGTTGACGACCTCGTCCTTGTGTCGCTCCTTGATCAGTTGCTGCATGCGGTAGGCGTGCATCGGCTCTTCCGACAGCATCGACAACACGGCCATCGCCAGCACGGATCTACGCGGTGAGGACATTTGCCGAGCATATCGGTCGACCGTAATTAGTCATTTTATGTATAGTCTTTATATGACTAAACAGGTTGTGATCATCGGAGGAGGCATCGCCGGCCCGGTCACGGCGATGGCCATGCAGAAGGCCGGACTCGATCCCGTGGTGTACGAAGCGCGCGGTCACGGCGCCGACGGTGTCGGCGCGTTCCTGACCCTGGCCACCAACGGCCTGGAGGCACTGCACCTGCTGGACCTCGATCACCAGGTCACCGCGCTCGGAATGGGCACCCGCAGGATGCGAATCGTCAGCGGAACCGGGAAACGCCTGGCCGAGTTCGACAACGGTGGACTCACCTCCTTCGGCACGCCGTCTCGGACGCTGCGCCGCGCCGACCTCTACCGCACCCTGCGCGACGAAGCACTCCGGCGCGGCATCCGCATCGAGTACGGCAAACAACTCCGGGACGCCCGCCAGGGCGACGATCGGGTGCACGCCGATTTCGCGGACGGCACGTCCGCGGACGGCGATCTGCTGGTGGGCGCCGACGGGCTGTGGTCGCGCACCCGGTCCCTCCTCGACCCGCAGGCGCCCACACCCCGATACCTCGGCCTCCTCAACACCGGAGGATTCGCGACCGGCCTCGCCCTGGACGGTGAACCCGGCGCGGCCCATTTCGTCTTCGGCAAGCGGTGCTTCTTCGGCTATCTGATCCATCCGGACGGCGACGTCTGGTGGTTCGCCAATCCCGGGCGCCGCACGGAACCGTCGGCAGGCGAACTCGCCTCGATCACGCCGGAGCAGCAGCGCGCCGAACTGACCGAGTTGTTCTCGCGCGACGCCGGGCCCGCGCTGCAGATCGTCGAGGCCACCGAGCACATCATCGGCAGCTGGAGCACCTACGACCTCCCGACCGTGCCGACGTGGCGCAACGAGCGGATGGTGATCATCGGGGACGCGGCGCACGCCACGTCACCGTCGTCCGGGCAGGGCGCCTCCATGGCGATCGAGGACGCCGTCGTGCTCGCGCGATGCCTGCGCGAGTACCGGGACACCGCCGTCGCCCTAGCCGCGTACGAGACCGCACGGCGCGCCCGGGTCGAGCGAATCGTCGCCCAGGGCAAGCGAAACGGCAGCGGCAAGGCACCCGGTCCGGTCGGGCGCGCGATCCGCGACCTCACCCTGCCGACGGTCATGCGGATGATCGGCCGCCGCGACAGCCTGCGCTGGATGTACGACTACCGACTCGAGTGGTGACCGGCCGGAGTCGCTAATCCAGCTCGGCGGCCAGCTCCATCCACTGTTCCTCGGTGGATTCCTTCTCCGCGACGACCTGCTTGAGCTCCGTGTCGAGCTTCTGCAGCTTGTCCGGATCGGTGGCGGCCTCCGCCAGCTTCTCGTGCAGCTTGCGTTCCCGGTCGTCCAGCTTCGCCACGGCCCGCTCGAGACGCGACAGCTCCTTGCGGGCGGCGCGTTCGGCGGCCCCGTCCCGCACCTGCTTGGGCGCGGACGCACCGGTCGCCGTCGACGCCACTGACGGTGCGCCGGTGTCGACCATCTTCGCTCGCCGGCGCAGATAGTCCTCGATGCCGCCGGGCAGGTTGGTCAGCTTGCCGTCGCCGAACAACGCCCACGTGGAGTCACAGATGCGTTCGATCAGGTACCGGTCGTGGCTGATGACGACCATCGTGCCCGCCCAGCCGTCGAGGATGTCCTCGAGTTGCTGCAGGGTGTCGATGTCGAGGTCGTTGGTCGGCTCGTCGAGCAGCAGGACGTTGGGCTCCGACATCAGCACCCGCGTCAGCTGCAGCCGACGACGTTCGCCACCGGACAGGTCACCGACCGGTGTGCGTTGCCGGGCGGGGGTGAAGCCCAGCCGTTCGGCGAGCTGCCCGGCCGATACCTCCTTGTCGCCCAACGTGATCCGCTCGGCCACGTCCTTGACGGCCTCGAGCACCCGCATGTTCGTCGGCAGGTCGTCGAGTTCCTGACGGAGCCAGCCGATGTGCACCGTCTGCCCCTGGATGCGTTTGCCCGACGCCGGCGCGATCTCCCCGGCGAGCGTGCGCAGGAGCGTCGTCTTGCCGGAGCCGTTGACGCCGACCAGACCGACGCGCTCGCCCGGCGCCAGCCGCCACGTGAGGTCGTCGACGAGTACCCGGCCGTCCGGCGTCTCCAGGCGCGCATCCTCGAGTTCGATGACAACCTTGCCGAGCCGGCGCTGCGCGAACGACGCCAGCGCCACGTTGTCGCGGGGCGGCGGGACATCCGCGATCAACGCCTCGGCGGCCTCGATCCGGTACTTGGGCTTGGACGTGCGGGCGGGCGCGCCGCGCCGCAGCCAGGCCAGTTCCTTGCGGGCGAGGTTGCGGCGGCGTTCCTCGGAGGCGTCGGCCTGCCGGGAGCGCTCCGCCCGGGCGAAGATCCAGTCGTTGTAGCCGCCCTCGTAGCTTTCGACCCTGCCGCCCACCACTTCCCACGTGCGGTTGGCCACCGTGTCGAGGAACCACCGGTCGTGGGTCACGACCACCAGCGCGCTGCGCCGGCCGACGAGATGTTCCGCCAGCCACTGCACACCCTCGACGTCGAGGTGGTTGGTCGGCTCGTCGAGCACCAGCAGGTCGAGGTCCTGGACGAGCGCGGCCGCCAGCGCGACGCGTCGCCGCTCGCCACCCGACAGTCCGTCGACCGACACCTCGAGCCCGAGGTTGTCGATGCCGATCCCGGCCAGGATCGACCGGATGCGGGCGTCGCCCGCCCACTCGTGGTCGGCAACCCCGAGCGGTCCGAGCACCACGTCGCCGACGCTGGACCCGGGCGGCAGGACACCGCGCTGGGTCACGACCGCCATGCGCAGGCCGCCGACCCGGCTGACACGTCCCGAATCGGGCGCCTCCACCCCGGCGAGCACCTCGAGCATGGTGGTCTTGCCACCGCCATTGAGGCCGACGACGCCGATGCGTTCGCCTTCCTGCAGTCCGAGGGATACCGAATCGAGCAGCGGCTTGATGCCGAAGGACTTCGATACCTGCTCGAGATTGATCAGATTCGCCATCAGTGCGATCCCTCCGCCGCGTCGTTGATTATTCGGGCGCCCGGTACGGGTCCGCTGGCGACTCGCACCGTGCGACACACCCCCGCACCTGCGAGTTCTGCGCTGACACGGACCGCGGCATCCGCTTCAGCACATAGAAAGGCACAGGTCGGGCCGGACCCGGAGACGATCCCGGCCAGGGCGCCCGCCGCGACCCCGGCTCGCAGCGTCCGCCGCAGTCCCGGATTCAGCGACAGCGCGGCCGACTGCAGGTCGTTGCCCAGCAACGGAGCCAACGTGGCAGCGTCGCCCGTCGTGAGGGCGTGCATCAGGTCTTCGGGTCCGCCGAGTCGTGGCGGATTCCCGTCGGCACGCAGCCGGTCCAGCTCCCGGAACACGGTCGGGGTGCTCAAGCCGCCCTTCGCGAGCGCGAGCACCCAGTGGAACGTGCTGCGGGAGAGCACCGGCAGCAGTCGCTCGCCGCGTCCCGTCCCGACCGCGGTGCCGCCGTGGAGGGAGAACGGCACGTCACTGCCGAGTTTCGCGGCGAACCCGTCGAGTTCCTCCCGCGACAGGTCGAGTTGCCACAGCGCGTTCAGACCGACCAGCGTCGCCGCGGCGTCGGCGCTGCCGCCGGCCATCCCGCCTGCCACCGGGATGCCCTTGTCGATGGCGATCTCGACGTCCGGACGCCGCCCCGCCTCGGCGGCGAGCATCTCGGCGGCCTGCCACACGAGGTTGCCGCTGTCGGTGGGCACGACGCGGGCGTCCTCACCGCGGACCTTCACCGACAGCGTCTCCGCCGGGACCACGGACACCGTGTCCCCGAGCGAGAGCGCCTGGAACACCGTCTTCAGCTCGTGATAGCCGTCGTCACGCAGGTCCCCGACAGCCAGATGCAGATTGACCTTGGACGGGGCCCTGACGACGACGGGGCGAGGAACGACGGAAAGCACAAGGGTAGAGCTTAGGCGCTCCCGGTACGGGTGCGGAAATGCGCACCATCACGCACTTTGCCACTCACATGCGTCACAGGTGCGGGCCGAGCCGGGTGGTGAGGCTGCCGCCGCGGGCGAGGGGCAGACGCGTCCGCGCCGACCGGATGTCACCCGTGACTTCAGCCGGCCGGTCGTCCGGGTACCGCAGTTCACTGGTGACGGCCGCCGGACCGTCCAGCACGTCGTGCGAGACGGTGCCGACACCGAGTTCCAGCTGGTGCCGGAGCAGTGGCAGGTCGCCGAGATCGGCGTCGGTGACCCCGACCCAGCGTCCCGCGCTCTCCCCCGCCCGCCCGATCTGCACCCGTTCACGCAGCAGCACCGTCGCCGACTCGGCGAGGGTCACCGTCGTCTCGACGCGATGCTCCGCGCCGCCCGCGATCACGGTGGGTTCCAGTGCGCAGTCGAGGACCGCGTCGTCCCCGACCTCCACCGACCACCGCGCCGTGGACAGCACCCGACCGCGGCCGGGCAGCGCCAGGGACGCCGCGACGCTGCGCAGCGTCAGCCGGGCACCCGGCAGCACCCGGACGGTGATGTCCCAGTGGTCGCCGCCTAGCGGGGTCGCGGCGGTGCCGATCACGTGGACCGTGTCGCGGCCGGTGATCCGGGCCGCCAGTCCCCCGGCCGCGGAGATCCGCGGACTGCGGTCGGGGGACGCGACGATCGTCAGTTCGGTGCGCACTACGGGTGCACGGCGGCGAGCGTGCGCACCTGCTCCCGCACCCATGCCAGCGCCGGTCCGGACGACGGGTCCTCCGTCAGCGAGATCAGCACGGTGGGCCTGCCCTCGCGAACCTGCTCGGCATCGCGGCGCATCACCCCGAGATCGGCTCCGACCATCGGAGCGAGGTCGGTCTTGTTGATCACGAGCAGATCCGAGAACGTCACACCGGGGCCACCCTTGCGGGGAACCTTGTCGCCACCGGCGACGTCGACGACGAAGATCTGCACGTCGATCAGGCCCGAGGAGAACGTCGCGGTGAGGTTGTCGCCGCCGGACTCCACCAGGATCAGATCGAGCGGCGGGTTGGCCGCGATCAGGTCGTCGATCGCGTCGAGGTTGGCGGTGATGTCGTCGCGGATGGCCGTGTGGGGGCAGCCACCGGTCTGCACGGCGGCGATCCGCTCGTCCGGCAGCACGGCGTGGCGGCGCAGGAAGTCCGCGTCCTCGGTGGTGTAGATGTCGTTGGTCAGCACGGCCAGCGACAACTCCTCGCGCAGTTGCCTGCAGAGCGCGGCGACGAGCGCCGTCTTGCCCGATCCGACGGGCCCGCCGATCCCGATCCGGACCGGTTCCCCCGCCACCCGGACCCGCCGGGGACGGTCGTGCTGATGGTCGTGCGGTTCACCGTCGATGAAATGTGGTGGCATGGTTGATTTCTCCTTACTGGGTACAGCGGTGTCACGACACGAACAGGGGGCGGTCCCGCAGAACGTGCCGTTCGGCGACGACGTCCAGGAACGGGTCGGACACGCTCGCCAGCCCGGTGCCGCACCGGTCTGCGATGTCGTCGCACAGGTCGGCCAGCGCGAACGTGCACGCGGCGACCTGCGCGGGGTCGAGAGCGAGTAGACGCTGCGCGGCGATCGCGCACCCGGTCATGGTGGTGTACACGAAGACCAGCGCCGCCTCCTGTGGTTCGACCGCGGTGACGGATCCGACCACTCCGGACACCACGGGCAGGTGCGGACGCGTCCCGACCGGCGACCAGTCGTGCTCCGGCCACGTGGTGCGGGCCAGCCGCAGCAGACCTCTCCCCTGCGCCCGCGACGACGACCGCGCCGCCGGGGACGGGGTTCGCGCATCCATCTCGGCGTCGGCGTGTCCGGCGGTGAGCCGGCCGGCGCACACCGCCGCGGTGATCGATCCCCCGACGAGCCCGGCGGTCCGGATCCGGCGACGCAGGAACGCCTCCATCGTGGCGACGTCGCGGACGACACCGCTGGCGACGGCCTCCTCGATGCCACCCGAATGCACGTGACCGCCCGTGGGCAGCCGCGAGTCGGCGAGCGACATCAGGTGAGCGAGGCGCATCAGAACAGAAAGTATCGCTGGGCCATCGGCAGTTCCGCCGCCGGCTGTTCTTCCCACACCTCGCCGTCGATGCGGACGGTGAACGTGTCGGGGTCCACCTCGATCCGCGGCTGTGCGTCGTTGCGCGGCATGTCGGCCTTGCCCCGCGACCGCACGTTCGCGACCGGCACCAGTCGCCGGTTCAGGTCCAGCCGATCCGCCAGTCCGTCCTCGAGGGCGTGCGGTGCGACGAAGTGCACGGATGTGGCGGCCGCCACCTTGGGGGCCGCCCCGAACATCGGACGGGGCAGCACCGGTTGCGGAGTCGGTATGGACGCGTTGGCATCTCCCATCGCGGCCCAGGCGATCATCCCGCCCTTGATCACCGCGTGCGGCCGGACCCCGAAGAACGCCGGATCCCACAGCACCAGATCGGCGAGTTTGCCCACCTCGACCGACCCGATCTCGTCCTCCAGCCCGTGTGCGACGGCGGGGCAGATCGTGTACTTGGCGACGTAGCGCTGGACGCGCTGATTGTCGGCGCCGTTGTCGCCGGACAGGAAACCCCGCCTGCGTTTCATCACGTGCGCGGTCTGCCAGGTGCGCAGCACCACCTCGCCGATCCGTCCCATCGCCTGCGAGTCGCTGCCGATCATGGAGATGGCGCCCAGGTCGTGCAGCAGGTCCTCCGCGGCAATGGTGGACGGCCGGATGCGGCTCTCCGCGAACGCCAGGTCCTCCGGGATCTTCGGGCTCAGGTGATGGCACACCATGAGCATGTCGAGGTGCTCGTCGAGGGTGTTCACGGTGTGCGGCCGGGTCGGATTGGTCGAACTGGGCAGGACGTTCGGGTGCGCGGCCACCGTGATGATGTCTGGTGCGTGGCCGCCGCCGGCGCCCTCCGTGTGATAGGCGTGGATCGCACGTCCGGCGATCGCCGCGATCGTGTCCTCGACGAAACCGGCCTCGTTCAACGTGTCCGAGTGCAGCGCGACCTGCACCCCCGCGGCGTCCGCGACGGTGAGGCACGCGTCGATCGCCGCCGGTGTCGAACCCCAGTCCTCGTGCAGCTTGAACCCGGAGACACCGCCGCGCAACTGCTCCCACATCGACTCGGAGTTGACCGTGTTGCCCTTGCCGAGCAGGGCGATGTTCATCGGCCAGCCGTCGAGTGCCTCCAGCATCCGGGCGGTGTGCCACGAACCGGGGGTCACGGTGGTGGCCTTGCTGCCCTCGGCGGGTCCGGTGCCGCCGCCGATCATCGTCGTGATGCCGCCGCCCAGCGCCTCGTCCATGATCTGCGGGCAGATGAAGTGCACGTGGCAGTCGATACCGCCTGCGGTGAGGATCTTGCCGTTCCCGGCGATGATCTCGGTGGACGGGCCCACCACGAGATCGGGGTGCACGCCCGACATCGTGTCGGGGTTGCCCGCCTTGCCGAGCGCGACGATGCGTCCGTCCCGAATGCCGACGTCCGCCTTGATGATTCCCCAGTGGTCGACGACCACCACGCCGGTGATCACCGTGTCGGGCGCGCCCTCGGCGCGGGTGGCGCGACCCTGGCCCATGGACTCGCGCAACACTTTTCCGCCACCGAACACCGCTTCGTCACCGGCCAGCCCCGGTCCGCCGCTGCGGTCCTCGGTGATCTCGATCAGAAGGTCGGTGTCGGCGAGCCGGATGCGGTCGCCGGTCGTGGGACCGAACAGCTCCGCGTACCGTGCGCGGCTGAGATCGGTCATGACGCGTCCAGCTTTCCGGGAGGAGTGAGGCTCAGCCCGTGCACTTCTCGGGTCCCGCGCAGCGGCACGAGTGAAACCGTCTGCGCGATACCAGGTTCGAAACGCACCGCGGTGCCCGCGGGAATGTCCAGCCGCAGCCCGTGGGCGGCGGAACGGTCGAACTGCAGCGCGTGGTTGGCCTGCGGAAAGTGAACGTGGCTACCGACCTGCACCGGCCGGTCACCGGTGTTGACCACCGCGAGTTCCGTGCGGGGAGAACCCTCGTTGAGCTCGATCACGCCCTCGGCGCAGAAGACTTCACCTGGAATCACGGTCACCCCTACGCGATCGGATCATGGACGGTGACGAGCTTCGTGCCGTCCGGAAACGTGGCCTCCACCTGCACGTCGTGCAGCATCTCCGGGACGCCCTCCATCACGTCGGCGCGGGTGAGCACCTCCCGGCCGGACACCATCAGCTCCGCCACCGACCGGCCGTCGCGGGCCCCTTCGAGGATGTGATCCGTGATGAGGGCCACGGCCTCCGGGTGGTTCAGCACGAGTCCGCGTTGCCGGCGCCTACGCGCGAGTTCCGCGGCGTAGCTCAGGAGCAGACGCTCCTGCTCGTGGGGCGACAAGCGCATGTGTCCTCCTGCGGTCGGTGCGTCGCAATACTGCCACGAACTGCACCCCGCCACCGCCCACCCCCGGAACTGCCGCCGTCCTTACCCCGCCGTTCTCACCCCGGAAACACTCGTGACACGAACCCGTCACAGCGCCGCCCTGACCGTCTCCCCATGACCGCCTCACCCGCCGCCCGACAGCGACGCGCAGTCGCGTCAATAGCTGGCGGGGATGCCGAACACCCTGATCGCGTCGCGGTACATGCCCAGTTGCTGGTCCTTGGTCAGGGGCATGAATTCGGCGATCAGCTGACCCGCGCTGGTGATCGCGCTCATCGCCCCGACCACCGGCAGTCCGGCGACGTTGAAATCGACCGTTGCCCTGCGGATGTGGTTGGCCGACGTCACGAGGATCGCGCCGCCCGCACCGAGCGAGCGGGCGAGCGGAACCGAGTTGAGCGCGTTACCGACCGTCGATCCGGCACGATGCTCGGGGTGGATGCGCTGTGCAGGCACACCGTGCGCCTGCAACCAACCCTGCATGGCGGCCGCCTCCGTCACGCCGTTCTGCGGGTTGCCGCCGGTGACGATGATCGGCGACATCGGCGAGACCCACGACTGGACCATCGCGGCCTGCAGGCGGTTGACCAATTCCGGCCGCATCGTGCCGTCTGGGAGCAGACCGAACCCGAGGACGATGATCGCGGTGGACGGACCCTGGATTGCCGGAAGTGGGTTGGGGGGTGTGAACGAGGCGATTCTGATCGCGTTCAGCATCCCGTCGACGCCGGCGCGCATACCGCCGTCCGCCGCGCCCAGCCGGGCGAGCGCGGCCTCACGGGTAATCAGATCGCCCGCGGCGTCGGCGTAGATGGCCTGCAACGCCAGCGCGTTCGTGTCGCCGGGCTCTCCGGCGACGGCGCCGCCGATGTCCGCGAGGGCACCGCGGGTGTCCCCCGCGGCGAATCTGCCCTGCGCGCTGTTGAAGAGGTCCGCCGCCGAGGCGGACGCGGTGGCGGTGGTCGAGACCGCCAGCGCCACGCAGAAGGCGGTGGTCATGACTGCGGCGAGCAGCGCCCTGACCGCCGAAGTGATGGGTCGAGCACGGAAGTGCGTCACGCTAAGACCTTTCCGTCGGATTTTTCACGAAGTACTCATGCGATGGTCCGTGGAGCGTCGGCGCCAGTGTAGTGACACTCGTGGGGCTGGTGGGAAAATCGTTACTTACCGTTATCTCCCGCCGATAGAGGACAGAAGATGTCCTCTATCGATGGCATCCTGAGGTGCATGCGGGAAACTTCGGCACGACTCCTCCGGCTGCTCTCCCTGCTCCAGACCCGAAAGGACTGGTCCGGGGCAGAACTCGCCGACCGGCTCGGCATCACTCCGCGCACCGTCCGGCGAGATGTGGAGAAACTCCGCGACCTCGGCTACCCGGTCGACGCGACGGTCGGGGTCGGCGGCGGGTACCAACTCGGCGCCGGCGCGGAAATGCCGCCCCTGCTGCTCGACGACGAGGAAGTACTGGCCGTCGCGCTCGGCCTCCAATCCGGCGCCACCGGCTCCGTGGTCGGCATCGGCGAGGCGTCGATGCGAGCACTCACCAAACTCCGGCAGGTGATGCCGTCCCGCCTGCGGCACCGCCTCGAGGCGCTGCAGGTCGACGTCGTCCACCGCGAGCCCGCGAAGAGCGCCGTCGACGCGCAGGTCCTGTCGGCCGTCGCGTCGGTCTGCCACAACCACGAGCGACTCCGGTTCGACTACCGCACCCACGACGGCACCGAGAGCCGCCGCGAAGTGGAGCCGTACCGGCTCGTGCGCTCCGGACTGCGCTGGTACCTCGTCGCCTGGGACCTCACCCGCGCCGACTGGCGGTCGTTCCGGGTGGACCGCCTGACACCCAAGATCCCGACGGGACCACGGTTCACGCCCCGCGAACTGCCGCCCGGCGGCGCTGCCGAGTTCGTCGCACGCGGAATCAACCGCGCCGTCACCCGGATCCGCGCACGAGTGCTGCTGCACGCGTCGATCGACGAGATGGCGGTCCTCGTGCACGAAGACTGGGGAACTCTCGAAGAGATGCCCGACGGCCAGTGCGCGGTCGCGCTCGGCGGCGATTCGGTGCCGTCGATAGCCAACTGGCTCAGCGCATTCGGCGTCGACTTCACCGTCCTCGACCCACCTGAGCTGCGCGAAGAGTGCCGACGGGTGGGTGAGCGTCACCGCCTCTTCGCCGACCGCTACGGTAACGCCTGACCGAGACGCCGTTCAGCCGTCACCGCGGACCGAAAATCCCGTGGAACCGAACGGTCCTGCGCGGCGTCCAACCAGGTGACGACAACGAAAGGCCGGGGTAGTCGGGGATGCAGCACACGATTGTCGAGGAGGGTCGCGCGCGGGCGCCTGCGGGGGCGGGAACAGTCGGGAAGGTGCTGGTCGGGGGCCACCTGGCGCTCGGGGGCGCCACCGTGGTGATCATGGCGTTCTCGTTGGCGTTCGTCTGCACACTGGACAACGGAGCGCAGCCGTGGACGTGGCCGGGCAGGTATTCGGCGGCCTGGTTCGTCGCCGCCGCCATCGTCTCCACCACGCTGTGGGCGCTCTTCGTGACGGGAACGGTGATCTTCTCGTCGAGGCCCCGGCGGGCACTCGGAACGGCCACGTTCTTCGTCGCCGCGGCCCTCGGAGCCGCTGCGGTGATCGGACTGTTCGGGCCGTCGGAGAGTTCGGCGCTGCAACTCTGGCTGGTCTGCGCCATGAATCTCGGGTACCAGGCCGCGCACCTCAGATCGGCCTAGCAGCGACGGCGTGTGGAGACGAGACAAGGCCCCACTCCGTGACGAGTGGGGCCTTGCTCGAACGTCATGTCCCGGCGAACCGGGAAGTCATGGCCGTTCTCAGATCAGGGTGACGCCGGTGGCCTGCGGGCCCTTGTTGCCCTGGCCGATCTCGAACGAAACACGCTGATTCTCCTCGAGCGTGCGGAAGCCGCCGCTCTGGATCTCCGAGTAATGGACGAACACGTCAGCGCTGCCGTCCTCGGGGGCGATGAAGCCGAACCCCTTCTCGGAGTTGAACCACTTCACGATGCCCTCTGCCATGTAAATCTCCTCTAACACAGTAACTTCTTCAGGCAACCGGCTCGGTTACCTGGGTCATTGAACACGACCGTCTATGACAATTCCTGTGGAGGACGTCCAAACGCTCGCAACCATCGATTTGCGAGCGTGGGAAACACAAACACAAAACTTACGACCTCCAATAGTGAACCACACATCCGGTCGGTTGTCTCCCCCAGGGTGCGGCTCCCGCCCGTGAGTACTTGTCAACCGCCCGCGGTTGACAAGTACTCACGGGCGGGTGGCGGCAAGACGCACGAAGGCCGCGGCGTCGAGAGTCTCGCCGCGGGCGGACGGTGGGATGCCTGCCTCGAGCAGTCGTCGCTCGGCCTCGACGGGTGATCCCGCCCAACCACCGAGAGCGGCTCGTAAAGTCTTGCGGCGCTGAGCGAAAGCCGCATCGATGACGGCGAACACGCGGCGGCGGTGTTCGTCGTCGACGGGCCACGGCGGTTCGGCGTACCGGTCGATGCGCACCAGACCCGACTCGACCTTCGGGACGGGCCAGAACACCGCCCGGCCGACCGCGCCGGCACGTCGAACGGCGCCGAAGAAATTAGCCTTCACACTGGGCACGCCGTAGATCTTGCTGCCCGGGGACGCCGCCAGGCGGTCGGCCACCTCGGCCTGCACCATCACCAGTGCGGTTCGCAGGCTGGGCAGTTCGGAGAACAGGTGCAGCAGCACGGGCACCGCGACGTTGTACGGCAGATTCGCGACGAGAGCCGTGGGCTGACCGGGGATCTCGGACGGCTTGACCCGCATCGCGTCCGCGCCGACCACGGTCAGCCGGTCCGCGAGTTCCGGGGCACGGTCGGCGACCGTGACCGGGAGTCGTGCGGCGAGGTTGGGGTCGATCTCGACGGCGATCACCTTGTCGACGACGTCGAGCAGCGCCAGCGTCAGCGAACCGAGCCCCGGGCCGACCTCGAGGACGGTGTCGTCACGTCCCACTCCGGCGGTCGCGACGATGCGCCGGACCGTGTTGGCGTCGTGCACGAAGTTCTGCCCCAGCTGCTTGGTGGGGCGCACACCGAACTCCTCGGCTAACGCACGCACCTCGGCGGGGCCGAGCAGTGCGGCCTGACCTCGAGCGACGGGGGGTACTTCGGCTTCGGACACCAGCCGAACTTTAACGCACGCCGAGCCTGCCCGAGCACGACGGCCACGCTCCCCAGCCCTGCGTCTTCTGCGTCTGCGACGCGACGGCGATCTGCTCCTCGCGGGTGGCGAGGTCGGCGCGCGGTGCGTACTTGAGGCCGCCCTGACGTTCCCATGTGTTCTGGTCGAACTGGACGCCGCCGAAGAATCCGTTGCCGGTGTTGATGGCCCAGTTGCCGGTGGCCTCGCATTGCGCGAGGGCGTCCCAGACCGAACCGTTCTCGACGGGCGGCACCTCGGTGCCCGGCTTCGCGCCGACGCGGATCACCTTCGGCTGAGCCGGCGTCGTGACCGTCGCGGACACCTGGTTGCGTCCGACTTCCTCGCCGTTGACGGTGTTGACCGCGAACGTGACGTCCTGGACGCCGGGCAGTCCCGGACTCTCGACGACGGTGCGACTCTTGTTCATCGTCGGGTCCTCGATCCGCTGCTCCGCCGGAGCCAGCGGCACCGTCTCGACCTTCGTCTCGGTGCGGTCGCGAGTGACGGTGACGTCCATCCCCTCGGTCAGCGGAGTGCCCGCGGCCGGGACGACGGTGTCGGCCTGCTCGAGCGGCGCACCGTGCGCGGCAAGGAAGTCCCCGACCGTCGGCGCGGCCATGCGCACGTCGGCGACCGGAAGCGCACCATCGGCGAGCTTGACGACGAGCGGGTTGAGCACGTCGAGTGCGGCGCCGTCGAGCGGAAGTCGCTGCGAACGGGACGCGGACACGTGCACGTCCTCGCCGAGATCGAACTGCTTCAGCGCATCCTCGACGGTGAGCGCGGTCGTCCACACCGTCTTGGGCTGCCCGTCCACCGTCAGCGACACCTCACGCGCGCGGCGCAGAACCACGGTGTCCCCGTCGGACAGGGTCGCGTCGCGTTCCGGCGCCACCGCGTCGCGGTCGGTGACCGAATACCCCGCGTCGGCCAGGGCGGCGTCGACGCTCGTGGTCATGGTGCTCAGCGAGATCGTCTCGCCGTCCACGTCGAGGGTGACGTTCTTGTGCCGGACCACGGCCATCACTCCGCCGGCGATCAGCGTGGCGAGAAGCAGGGCCACCACGGTGTACAGCAGCGGCGAGCGAGCCGAGTTGATCTTCGCGAAGGGTGACATCGGGTTCCTTTACTTCAGATCGTCAGCGGAGTCCGAGCTTGCTGGTGCAGGCGGGCCATGCGCCCCAGCCCTGCGCCGCCTGGACCTTCTCGGCGACGGAGATCTGCTGTTCGCGGGAGGCGAGGTCGGCGCGGGAGGCGTACTGGGTTCCGCCGAACGCCTCCCAGGTGCTCTGGGTGAACTGCAGTCCGCCGAAGAATCCGTTGCCGGTGTTGATGGCCCAGTTGCCGGTGGCCTCGCAGTGCGCGATCGAATCCCAGGTGGAGGCGTTGGAGATGGCGAGTTCCTTCACACCGACCTTGACGAGCGCGGGTGCGGGCTCGCGGAGCACCTGCGAGCTGAGCTCCTGGCGTCCGGCCTCGACACCGTTGACCGTCTTCACGGAGGCGGTGACGGTGCGCTCGCCGGGAACTCCGGGGTTCTCGACGACGGTCTTGCCCTTGTCGAGCGCGGGATCGTCGACGCGGTTCTCGGGCGGCGCGATGGGCAGCGTCTCGGTGCGGGTCTCGGTGCGGTCGCGGGTCACGTGGATCTCGGCACCTTCGACGACGGGGGCGTCGGCCGGGGGGACGACGGTGTCGGCCTGCTCGAGCGGGGCGCCGTTGGCGGCGAGGAGTTCGCCGACGGTGGGGGCGGCAAGGCGGACGTCGGTGAGCGGGGCGCCGCCGTCGGCGACCTTGACGAGCTTGGCGTTGACGACCTCGAGCGAGGTGCCCTCGAGCGGCAGACGCTCGGAGCGGGACGCCGAGACGTGGACGTCGTCGGCGAGTTCGAACTGCTTCAGCGCGTCGTCGACGGTGAGCGCGGTGGTCCACACGGTCTTGGGCTGCCCGTCGACGGTGAGGTCGATCTCGCGGGCCCGCCGCAACACCACCGTGTCGCCGTCGGAGATCGACGCATCGGCCGCGGGAGCGACCGCGTCACGCTCGCTGACGGTGTATCCGGCGTCGTCGAGCGCGCCGCTGACGTCGGACGCCATCGTGCCGAGCGAGATGGTCTCGCCGTCGACGTCGAGCGTGACGGTCTTGTGCCGTGCCACTGCCAACGCACCGCCCAGGACGAGCGTCGCGAGCAGTGCCGCGACAACTACGTAGAGAAGGGGCGATTTGGCGTTGTTGATTCTGGCTAGAGGCGACACATGAATTCCCAAGGCTGGCGGACGTTTGATCACGGTACGGTAACGAATCGGCGATGGTCTGGCAACTTTGCCGCTACGACCTGCGTCCTAGATCACGAAAAGGTTGAGATCGGGGACAGTTCTCGCTTTACCGGGATCAATCGCTTCTGGTCCGGACCACCCTCGAAACGCAGTATCTTGCGACTTGCACCAAGAAGCCCGGA
Source organism: Rhodococcus koreensis (assembly GCF_900105905.1). Lineage (GTDB taxonomy): Bacteria > Actinomycetota > Actinomycetes > Mycobacteriales > Mycobacteriaceae > Rhodococcus_F > Rhodococcus_F koreensis. The sequence continues at coordinate 2,464,063 of NZ_FNSV01000005.1, forward strand.
AGCGACCGGGCATTACTGACAAGAAAGCTGGGGTTCCGTGCGCAGCAGATCCGATCGACTTCTGAGACTCGTCAGACGTCCGAGAGTGCCCGCGGTGATCGCCGCGCTCACGCTGCTCGTCACACTCGTCGCGCCCGGCATCGCCGTCGCGCAGCAGCCCGCTCCGGGCAACGACTACACCATCGCCACCGACATCACGTTCGCCCCGTTCGAGTTCCAGGACGAGAGCGGCAAACTCGTCGGCATCGACATGGACCTTCTCGCCGCCATCGCCGAGGACCAGGGATTCACCTACCGGGTCAACGCCGTCGGATTCGACGCCGCACTGCAGGCGGTCACGGGCGGTCAGGCCAACGGCATGATCGCCGGCATGTCGATCACCGACGCCCGCAAGGCGACGTTCGACTTCTCCGACCCGTACTTCGAATCGGGTGTGCAGATGGGCGTGCTCGAGTCCAACGACTCGATCACGTCGTACGAGGACCTGCGCGGCAAGTCCGTCGCCGTCAAGAACGGCACCGAAGGCGCCACGTACGCGGAGTCCATCAAGGACCAGTACGGGTTCACCACCAAGTACTTCGCCGACTCGTCGAGCATGTTCGACGAGGTCCGCACCGGTAACTCGGTCGCCGTGTTCGAGGACTACCCCGTCCTCGCCTACGGCATCAAGCAGGGCAACGGGTTCAAGACCGTCACCGACAAGGTCCCCGGCGCCAGCTACGGGTTCGCCGTCGCGAAGGGCCAGAACGCGCAGCTCCTCCAGGAGTTCAACACCGGTCTCGCCAACGTGAAGGCGAGCGGCAAGTACGACGAGATCCTCGACACCTACCTCAACGCCGACGCCTCCGACGACGACAACTCGATCCTCGGCCTGATCAAGAGCACCTACCCGCTGCTACTCGAGGGTCTGTGGCTGACGATCGTCCTGACCGTGGTCTCGATCGCCATCGCGCTCGTGCTCGGCGCGATCTTCGGCCTGTTCCGGGTATCGACCAACATCGTCCTGCGCGGCATCGGCACCACCTACGTGGACGTGTTCCGCGGCACTCCGCTGCTGGTGCAGGCCTTCTTCATCTACTTCGGCATCCCGGCGGCGCTGGACTTCCAGATGTCGGCGTTCACCGCGGGCATCATCACACTGAGCCTCAACGCAGGCGCCTACATGGCCGAGATCGTGCGCGGCGGCATCCTGTCCGTCGACAAGGGCCAGATGGAAGCGTCCCGGAGCCTCGGCATCAGCTACCTGAAGTCGATGCGGAAAGTCGTGATGCCGCAGGCCGTGCGGACGATGATCCCGTCCTACATCAACCAGTTCGTGATCACGCTGAAGGACACGTCGATCCTGTCCGTGATCGGACTCGCCGAGCTCACTCAGACCGGGCGGATCATCATCGCCCGCAACTTCCAGTCCTTCAACATGTGGCTGATCATCGGCGCGATGTATTTCATCATCATCATGGCGCTGACGAAGCTGTCGAACCGGCTCGAGAAGAGGATCAACAGATGACCGAGACACCGGTGACGGACAACAAGGCCGAGGCCGCCGACCCGAAGATCCGGGTGAAGGGCCTGAAGAAGTCGTTCGGCGACAACGAGGTGCTCAAGGGCATCGACGTCGACATCGCGAGCGGCGAGGTGGTGTGCGTGATCGGGCCGTCGGGATCCGGCAAGAGCACGTTCCTGCGCTGCCTCAACCGGCTCGAGGACATCACCGGCGGCAACGTCGTCGTCGACGGCTTCGACGTGAGCAATCCCAAGATCGACATCGACCGGGTGCGCCAACACATCGGGATGGTGTTCCAGCACTTCAACCTATTCCCGCACATGACGGCGATCGAGAACGTGATGCTCGCGCCCGTGCAGACCAAGCGGGCCTCCAAGGAGGAGGCGCGGGCGACGGCCGTGCGGTTGCTCGAGCAGGTCGGGCTGGCGGAGAAGGCGGACGCGAAGCCGGCGAACCTGTCCGGCGGGCAGAAGCAGCGCGTCGCGATCGCACGGGCCCTGGCGATGAGCCCGGACATCATGCTGTTCGACGAGGCCACCAGCGCGCTGGACCCCGAGATGGTGGGCGAGGTGCTGCAGGTTCTGCGCGACCTCGCGAAGGGCGGCATGACGATGGTCGTGGTCACCCACGAGATGGGCTTCGCCCGCGAGGTGTCCGACCGGGTGATCTTCATGGCCGACGGGTACGTGGTGGAGGAGGGAACTCCGGAGCAGATCTTCGGCGACCCGCAGCAGTCCCGCACCCAGGACTTCCTGAACAAGGTCCTCTGACATGTGAGTGGCGAAGCGTGCCGGGGCACACTTCGCCACTCACACGGGGGTCAGACGGTGGCGGGTTCCTTCGCAGCCCACGGCAGCTTGTCGCCGAGCAGTCCGTCGACACCGAAGCGGCCCGATCCGACGACGGCGAGCAGCAGCGACCCGACGCCGAGCGCCAGGACCAGTTCGTAGCCGCCCTCGCTCGCGAAGATGCCCTTGTCGATGTGCACGAGGAAGAACGCGCCGACCATGTCGAGGAACAGCAGGATCCCGAAGACCGGGACTGCGGCGCCGACGATGAGCGCGATGCCGCCGATCAGCTCGATCCACGTCGCGAGGAACGCCGAGATGCCCGGAAGCGGAACTCCCATGGCCTCGAAGCCGGCGGTCTGGGCGTCGAGGCCGTTGGTGAACGCCTTCTGCCAGCCGTGAGCGAGGAAGATGACGCCGATGCCCAGGCGGGCGACGAGAATTCCCAGGTTCCGAACTGCGGGGTTGTTCATGGATGCGCCTTTCATCGAGGTGTCCCCGCGCGACCGGGACGACCATTGGTTGAACAGGCAACGATCCTAAGTTCTCTAGGTTGAAACTTCAACTTAAGGCCTGCGGCCCTGTGCGCGCCCGACGAGTCCAGGGACTCGCTACCCACTCACGGGCCGGAGGCCGTACACGCGCTCGGCGGTCGCGGTGGACGCCTTCGCGAGGTCGTCCGGGTCCTCGCCGCGGATCTCGGCGAGCGCCCGGACCGTGTACGGCAGGCAGTACGGCTCGTTGGGAGCGCCCCGGAACGGGTGCGGGGTGAGGAACGGCGCATCCGTCTCGACGATCAGCTGATCCGACGGCACCAGCGGTGCCGCCTCCCGCAGGGCCTTCGCGTTCTTGAAGCTGACGGTGCCGGAGAAGCTGAGGACGTAACCGGCGTCGACGCACTCGCGCGCCATCTCGGCGTCCGAGGAGAAGCAGTGGAAGATCACCGTCTCCGGGGCTCCCTCCTCGCGCAGCACCTGCAGCAGCGCCTGGTCGGCCTCCCGGTTGTGGATCATCAGCGTCTTGCCGAGCCGCTTCGCGAGGTCGATGTGCCAGCGGAAGCCGTCGGTCTGCTCGGGGACGGTGGCGCAGCCGTCGAGTTTCCCCGGCCAGTAGAAGTCGAGCCCCGTCTCCCCCACCGCGACCACCCGGGGATCACCGGCGAGCCGCTCGATCTCCGCCCTGGTCACGTCGTCGAGCACGTTCGCCCGGGTCGGGTGGATGGCGACGGCCGCGTAGACGCGGGGATCCCAGTGGGCGGCATCGACGGCGAACTGCGCGGCCGCCAGGTCGTCGGCCACCGTGACCACCCGTTCGACCCCCACCGCGGCCGCCCGGTCGACGATCGCCGTGACACTCGCCGCGTCCGAGGCACCGCACGCGTCGAGGTGCGTGTGCGAGTCGACGAGCGGGAACAGCGGCGCAGGGGCTTCCGGGGCGGGACGGTCTTTGCTCATGCGGACATTGTCGACGCCGCCACCGCACGTGTCACATGCGGTACTTTTCACCCCGACGGGGAGGGAGCCGTGTCCATGACTTCGAGTTCGATGAACGGCCGCGTGATCGCGGTGACCGGCGGCGCGAGGGGAATCGGGAGGGAGATCGCCCGACAGCTGGCCGTCGCAGGCGCGCGGGTCGCGATCGGCGACGTCGACGGTGCCGCGGCCCGGCGCACGGCGGACGAACTCGGCCGGGCGGGCGGGACGGTCGAGGGCCTCGAACTGGACGTGATCGACACCGGGTCGTTCACGGCGTTCCTCGCCGCCGTCGAGGATCACTGGGGACCGCTCGACGTGCTCGTCAACAATGCGGGCGTCATGTGGGTCGGGAGCTTCGACGAGGAACCCGAGTCCGCGACGGAACGGCAGCTCGCGGTGAACCTGCACGGGGTCATCCGGGGAGTGCGTCTGGCAGCCCCGGCGATGCGTGAGCGGGGCCGCGGCCAGATCATCACGGTGGCGTCGGCGGCGTCCAAGGTCGCACCGCCCGGCGAGTCGACGTACGCCGCCACCAAGCACGGGGTTCTCGGCTACCTGACCGGGGTCCGCGAGGAACTGCGCGGTTCGGGTGTGCAGATCTCGGTGATCATGCCCGGGGTCGCGGACACCGAACTCGCGGCCGGGACGGCGACGGGTGCGGCCAAACTGCTGACGCCGGCCGACGTCGCGAAGGCGGTGGTCGCGGCGATCCGGCGTCCCCGGTTCGAAGTGACCATCCCCTGGTACGTCGGGCCGCTGGCCCGGCTGGTCACCGTGTTTCCCCAGTTCGCCCGCGACTTCGCGGTCCGGCGGATGGTTCCCGACCAGGTGCGGTCCACGGACAAGTCGGCTCGCGCGGCGTACGAGTCGCGCACCGTCACCGGCGAGGACGGCGCCGGCCCGGGCTAGAACCCGAATCTGCGCGTCACGAAACGGCGGCGCGCAGATAGAGTGGTCGCACCATGAATGCTGCTGATTCCACCGCCTCGCGGCCACCTTTCTATCTGACGACGGCGATCGCGTACCCGAACGGCGTCCCGCACATCGGCCACGCCTACGAGTACATCTCCTCCGACGCCCTCGCACGGTTCAAGCGTCTGGACGGGTTCGACGTCTTCTTCATGACGGGAACCGACGAGCACGGTCTGAAGATGCAGCAGACCGCGGCCAAGGAAGGCATCGACGTCCGCGAACTCGCCGCGCGGAACTCCGATGTGTTCGAGGCCATGGACAAGACGCTCAACATCTCCTTCGACCGGTTCATCCGCACGACGGATGCCGACCACGAAGAAGCCAGCAAGGCGATCTGGCAGAAGATGCTCGACAACGGCGACATCTACCTCGACACGTACTCGGGCTGGTACTCGGTCCGCGACGAGGCGTTCTACACCGAGGCCGAGACCACGCTGCAGGAGGACGGTTCGCGCTTGTCCACCGAGACGGGTACCCCGGTCGAGTGGACGGAGGAGTCCACGTATTTCTTCAAGCTGTCCGAGTACCAGGACAAGCTGCTGGCCCTCTACGACGAGAATCCCGACTTCATCGCGCCCGCGACGCGGCGCAACGAGATCGTCAGCTTCGTCAAGGGTGGTCTCAAGGACCTGTCGATCTCGCGGACGACGTTCGACTGGGGCGTTCCGGTGCCCGATCACCCCGAGCACGTGATGTACGTGTGGGTGGACGCCCTCACCAACTACCTCACCGGCGCCGGATACCCGGACACGGATTCCGAGCAGTTCGGCAAGTTCTGGCCGGCGAACCTGCACATCATCGGCAAGGACATCACCCGGTTCCACACCGTGTACTGGCCGGCATTCCTGATGTCGGCGGGAATCGAGTTGCCGAAGCGGGTCTTCGTGCACGGGTTCCTCTACAACAAGGGCGAGAAGATGTCGAAGTCGGTCGGCAACGTCGTCGACCCCGTCGCCATGGTGGAGCAGTACGGCCTCGACGCCGTGCGCTTCTTCCTGCTCCGCGAGATCTCCTACGGCCAGGACGGCAGCTACAGCCACGAGGCCATCGTCACCCGGATCAACGCCGACCTGGCGAACGAACTCGGCAACCTCGCCCAGCGTTCGCTGTCGATGGTCGCGAAGAACTGCGATGCGCAGGTTCCGACGCCCGGCGAGCTGACCGAGGACGACGCGGCGATGCTCGCGCAGGCGGATGCGCTGCTGGAGCGGGTGCGCGCCGAATACGACGTCCAGGCACTGCATCTCGCGCTGGAGGCGATCTGGTCGGTTCTCGGCGAGACCAACCGGTACTTCTCCAAGCAGGAGCCCTGGGTGCTGCGGAAGACAGATCCGGAGCGGATGGCGACGGTGCTGTACGTGACGCTCGAGGTGGTCCGGATCGTGGGCGTCCTCGTGCAGCCGGTGATGCCGGACGCCGCGGAGAAGATCCTGGACCTGCTGGGTCAGAAGAGCGACGCGCGGCAGTTCAGCGACCTTCCGACGCGCGTCGTGGCGGGCACCCCGCTGCCTGCACCGTCGGGCGTGTTCCCCCGCTACGTGGAGGACTGATCAGCGCGGGTCCGTTCTTGTCGGACCCCGCAGGCACACTCTCCCCATGACGCCGAATAGAACATACATTCGATCTCATCACCGTGGATTCGGGAACGGAGCGCGCGTGTTCGACGACGAAGTGAGCCCACAGGCCGCCGCGGCAGTCCACACCCTGATGGGTGAGTTGTCGGGCGCGTACGAGCGTGGGTGGCAGCCCGCCGACGTCGTGCATCTGGCGCGGAGATCGAAGGAGCCGTCCGACGCGGCGCTGGCGGCGGCCCTGGTGCTGCACGAGGCGGAGCGCACCCGCGCCGCGCACCGGGCGCCGCGGGACTGGGTGGAGCAACTCCGCACCATCGGCGAGCAGTACCCGGGCGCGTCCCACCTGGCGGCGCGGGTTCCGGTCGACGGTCCCGACGTTCGGGCCCTGGCCGCCGGGCTGCTGTTCGAGGACCCGTACCACTCCGTCTACCAGCTGACCGACCTGTCGCTGTCGTGGACGAATCTGCCCGGCTGGACGGTGCTCACTCCTCCGCCGTCGACGTGGCCGGTCGTGCGGGTCGCCGACCCGTCCGCGGCGATGCCGGGCGAGGCCGAGGCCGACGCGAAGGTGCTCAACAGGATTCGCGGGCTGCTCGCCAAGGCCGAGGCCACCGATTTCGCGGAGGAGGCGGAGATCTTCACCGCGAAGGCGCAGGAGTTGATGACGCGCTACGCGATCAACGCGGCCCTCCTCCACACCCAGCACGGGGTGGGCAACACCGCGGTGCACAGTCGCCGGATCCACCTGGAGAATCCGTACGTCAAGGAGAAGGTGCACCTTCTCACGGAGATCGGCGACTCCAACCGGGTGCGCACCGTGTGGTTCAGCTCGCTCGCCATCGCGACCGTGGTCGGCACCCCCCTCGACCTCCAGCAGGTCGACATGCTCTTCACCTCCCTGCTGGTGCAGGCCACGCGCGCAATGCAATTCGCGGACGCCGACAGTCGCAGCGGTTCGCGCACGACGTCGTTCCGGAAGGGTTTCCTGGCGGGCTTCGCCAGCCGCATCGGGCAGCGGTTGCGCGACGCCGACAGCCGGGCCACGGCCGACGCCGCCGACGCGGCGTCGATTCCCGTCGCCGATCTGCTGCCGATCCTGGCCACCAAGTCGGAGGCCGTGGACGCCGAGTTCGACCGCCTGTTTCCGCGGACCAAGAAGGCGCGCGGCCGGGCCGTCGACGCCAACGGCTGGTACGCCGGACAGGCGGCCGCCGACGACGCGTCGCTGGCGCCCGGGGAGCGTGCCCTGCGGCGGTAGCGCCCGCCTGCCGCCTAGTCCTTCCGGGACGCCAGCACCGTTTCGTAGAGTTCCCGCTTCGACACGCCGGTGGTGGCGACGAGCGCGCACGCGTCCTTGAGCCGGGTGCCGTCGGCGACCAGTCGCTCCACCTCGTCGACGAGGTCGGCGGGGTCGGACGCGACGAGGGTGGCACCCTCCACCACGACTGTGATCTCGCCGCGGACGCCCTCGGCGGCCCACTCGGCGAGTTCGGCGAGGGTGCCGCGGCGCACCTCCTCGTAGGTCTTGGTCAGCTCCCGGCAGACGGCGGCGCGGCGGGTGCCGCCGAGCACGTCGGCGGCGTCCGCGAGGCAGTCGGCGAGCCGGTGCGGCGCCTCGAAGAACACGCAGGCGCGTTGCTCGGTGACCAGGGCCTGCAACCACGTCTTGCGCTGACCCTGCTTGCGGGGCGGGAAGCCGTCGAAGCAGAACCGTTCGACGGGCAGCCCGGACAGCGCGAGTGCCGTCGTCACCGCCGACGGTCCGGGCAGGCACGTCACCGCCAGATCCTCGGCCACGCACGCCGACACCAGCCGGTACCCGGGGTCGCTGACCGACGGCATGCCGGCATCGGTGACGAGGAGAACGGTCTTGCCGGACGCGACGTCGGCGACGAGGGCGGGCAGCCGGGCCGTCTCGACCTGGTCGTAGAAGCTGACGACCTTGCCGGTGATTGTCACCTCGAGCGCGGAGGCGAGGGCTTTGGTGCGGCGGGTGTCCTCGGCGGCGACGACATCTGCCGTCCCGAGCGCCGTACGCAGCCTCGGCGAGGCGTCACCCACGTCCCCCATCGGTGTTGCGGCGAGCACTAGGCGACCAGTCATGACCCACAGCCTACGATTGCGGCGTGACGATGCTGACGGACGAGCGACCGACGCCCTCCGCACGACAGCCGTCCATGGTCGGACCGGCGCCGCTCGTGCCGCCCCCCGACTTCGGCCCCGTCGACCGTGCGCGCGGCTGGATGGTGACGCTGTTCGTCACGGCGATCGCGGCGATCACCCGGTTCACGATGCTCGGGTACCCGACCGACGCGGGCACTCCCGTGTTCGACGAGAAGCACTACGCGCCGCAGGGCTGGCAGGTGCTCACCGGCGGCTGGCTCGAGGACAACCCCGGCTACGGGCTGGTGGTGCATCCGCCGATCGGGAAACAGCTGATCGCGATGGGCGAGGCGATCTTCGGCTACAACGGCTGGGGCTGGCGGTTCGCCTCGGCGGTGGCGGGCACGATCATGGTTCTGCTGGTGATCCGGATCGTCCGACGGCTCACGCGGTCCACTCTGATCGGCGGTCTCGCCGGGATCCTGCTGGTCGCGGACGGGGTGACATTCGTCTCGTCCCGGCTCGGAATGCTCGACATCTTCCTGGCCCTGTTCGGGGTAGCGGCGCTCGGCTGCCTGATCGTGGACCGCGACCAGGTCCGCGAGCGGATGGCCCGGGTGTACGCCGAGGGCCGGATCGGCGACAGCGAGTGGGGTCCGCGGCTCGGTGTGCGCTGGTGGCGGTTCGGCGCCGGGATCATGCTGGGTCTGGCGTGCGGCACCAAGTGGTCGGGCGTCTACTTCATCGTGTTCTTCGGGCTGCTCAGCGTCGCCTTCGATGTGGCGGCCCGGCGCGCCTACGGGGTGCGCCGCCCGTGGTTCGGGGCCGGCGTCCGCGACATCGGCCCCGCGCTGTACGCGCTCGTCGTCGTCCCGCTGTTCGTGTATCTGGCCAGTTACTGGGCGTGGTTCGCCAGCGAGACCGGTGTGGACCGGCATGCCGTGGGCAACGAGATCGGGACGGGCGGCACCTGGTCGTTCGTGCCGGCAGCGCTGCGGTCGCTGTGGTACTACAGCGGAAACGTCCTCCAGTTCCACGCGGGCCTCACCAATTCGGCGGGCAACCATCACCCGTGGGAGTCGAAGCCGTGGACGTGGCCGATGGGTCTGCGCCCGATGCTGTACTACTTCGCCGAGGGCGATCACGTCACCGGTTGCGGGGCGTCGAGTTGTGTCAAGGCGGTCATGCTCATCGGGACGCCCGCCATGTGGTGGCTGGCACTGCCGATGCTCGCGTGGGCCCTGTGGCAGTCGGTGGTGCGGAAGGACTGGCGGTACGCCACCGTCCTCACCGGCTACGGCGCCGCGTTCCTGCCGTGGCTGACCACCCTGGACCGCCAGATGTACTACTTCTACGCGGTGGCGCTGGCGCCGTTCATGGTGATGGGAATCGCGCTGGTGCTGGGTGACGTCCTCGGCAGCGCGCGGGCGTCGTTCGAGCGGCGCACCACCGGCCTGCTCGCCGTCTGCCTCTATGTGGGGCTCGTGGTCGCCAACTTCATCTGGTTGTGGCCGATCCTCACGGCCGTCCCGATCACCCCGGAGACGTGGCAGCACCAACTATGGCTGCCCAGCTGGCGCTGACACCGTGAACGAGTCGAGCCGCCCGGGTCCCGTGGGACCCGGGCGGCTCGCAGACTGTTTCTCTAGCGGGACGAGATCCGGTCGCGACGACGCTTCGCCGCCACTCTCCGCATCTCCCTCCGCATTTCCCGGCCGTCGACGATCATCTGGTCACGGGACAGATCCTTGTACAGCGAGAAGCACAACCCGATCATCACGATGACGAACGGCGCCGCAGCGATGATCGTCATCGTCTGCAGTCCGTCGAGTGCGGTGTCGCCACCGGTCCACAGGATCAGCGCGGCCACACCACCGGTGAGCACACCCCAGAACACGACCACCCATCGCTGCGGCTCCAGCGACCCGCGCTGCGACAGGGTGCCCATCACCATCGAGGCGGCGTCGGCGCCGGAGACGAAGAAGATCGCCACGAGGATCATCACCAGGACGGTGGTGATGCCGGTGAGCGGCAGGTGGTTGAGCATCCCGAACAGCTGACCCTCCTGGGTGTCCTGCCCGGCGAGGTCGATTCCGTCACGCTGCTCGCTGATTCCCGCACCGCCGAAGATCGCGAACCACACGAGGCTCACAGCGCTCGGCACCACGATCACGCCGACCACGAACTGCCGGATGGTGCGGCCTCGGCTGATGCGGGCCAGGAACATGCCCACGAAGGGGGTCCAGGAGATCCACCATGCCCAGTAGAAGATGGTCCACGACGACAACCATTCGCCGGTCGCCGGATCAGAGGACGCGCCGGTGCGGGCCGACATCTGCGCGAGCTGCGCGGCGTAGGCGCCGATCGTGGTGGGCAGCAGGTTGAGGATCAGGACCGTCGGTCCGACGACGAACACGAACAGCGCCAGGATGATGGCGAGCACCATGTTGGTGTTGGAGAGCCACTGGATTCCCTTGGCGACACCCGACACCGCCGAGGCCACGAACGCGAGGGTCAGCAGGGCGACGATGGCGACCAGCAGGAACGTGCTGACCTCCGACATCCACCCGACGACCTGGAAGCCGGACCCGATCTGCAGTGCGCCGAGACCCAGCGAGGCGGCGGTCCCGAACAGCGTCGCGAAGATCGCGAGGACGTCGATGAACTTGCCGATCGGCCCCTCGGCGCGGCGGCCGAGCAGCGGGATGAACGCGGAGCTGAACAGCTGCTTGCGACCCTTGCGGTACGAGCCGTACGCGATCGACAGTCCGACCACCGCGTACATCGCCCAGGGGTGCAGGCTCCAGTGGAACATGGTGGTGGCCATCGCAGTTCCGATGCCACCGCTGGAACCCGGAGGGGGTGTCACGTAGTGCGCGAGCGGTTCGGCGACACCGAAGAACATCAGTCCGATGCCCATTCCGGCGCTGAACATCATCGCGATCCAGCTGACGGTCCGGAACTCGGGCTTCTCGCCGTCCTTGCCGAGCGGAATCTGCCCGAACTTGCTGAACGCGAGCCACAGTGAGAAGAGGACGAACCCGGACGCCGACAGGACGAACAACCAGCCCATGTCGGTGACCAGCCAGTCGAGCGCCTTACCGGTCGTGGTGTCGAGATTGTCGGGGGCCACGAGCCCCCAAACGACGATTGCCGAGACCGCGGCGGCGGCGGCCGAGAACACGACGTGATCGGTGCGAACACCGACCCGTTTGAGCCCTCCGCCGACGGCCGCGTCAGCGGTGTCGGAACCTTGATCAGGCAGATCAGTATTCATTGCCATGAACAACTACGTTGGTCATTTTCGATGGTAAAAGCAAGCTAGCCCACCGCTTCACACCGAATCGAGACCCGCCGAACGGTATCGTTACGCTGCGGTTTTGCCCCATCCCGAGCCTCTTCCGAGGAGCCCGTCGATGCTGAGGCGTCCGGCACCGATCACAGCGAGTAACAGTGACCCGACGCCGAGTGCGACGACGAGTTCGTACCCGCCGTTCGCGACGAAGACGCCCTTGTCCGCGTGCACCAGAATCAGCGCCCCGAGCATGTCGAGGAACAGCAGGATTCCGGCGATCGGTGTGGCGATGCCCACGATGAGAGCAAATCCACCCGCGAGTTCGACAGTGGCGGCCGCAACAGCCGAGATGTCGGGCCGCGGGACGCCCATGTCGGCGAACGACGCCTGGGTGGCCGTCACTCCGTAGTCGAAGAACTTCTGCCAGCCGTGCGCGACGAAGATCACGCCGAGCCCGATCCGGGCGATCAACAGTGCGAGGTCACGGCAGAGTGCGGAGGCCATACCGAGCGTCTACCTTTCTGTGGTCACACTTCTGGATGTGGCGCCGTCCTCATTCGGCGCCGCGGAGAGCGGACTGCACGAAGCCGAGTATCTCCTCGTCGGACACCCCCAGCTTCCGCAGTTCCTGCACATACCCTGTTGCGGCCTTCTCGGCTCCGGCGCGAATGGGGTCACCGCCGCTCGCGATGAATGTGCCCTGCTTGCCCCGGGTTTCGATGACACCCTGCTCGCCGAGTTCCCGGTACGCCTTGGCGACCGTGTTCGGTGCGAGGCCGACCTCGACGGCGAGCGCACGGACCGTGGGAATCTTCGTTCCCGCAATCAGTTGCCCGCTGCGGACCTGCTCGATGATCTGCAATCGCAACTGGTCGAACGGGGCGGTCGACGAATCGGGGTCGATGTCGATGTCCACGGCCGGCGCCACCTCCGTTGTTCCACGCGTTGTATCAGACCGTAGTTGCGCGGTTGCGGCGCCGCAATGGTTACAGCGCGGCGACGGCGTCCTCGATCGACGTCGGACCGGACGTCAGCATCAGCGTCTTCTTCGCCGTGTTCGGGTGGTCCAGGAGCGCCGCGACCACCGCTGCGACGTCGGCGCGCGTGACGGTGCCCCGTTCGAGCGGAGGCGCGGTGAGCGTGACGTGACCTGTCGGGTCGTCGTCGAGCAGACCGCCCGGACGGAGAATCGTCCAGTCCAGATGGGTGCGGGCGCGCAGATCTTCCTCGGCTGCCGTCTTCGCGACCAGGTAGGCGGCGAACACGTCGTCGGTGCCTTCGGGGATCGGCTCACCCGCCCCGAACGAACCGACCTGAACGAATCGCCGCGTCCCCGCCTTCTCGGCGGCGTCGGCGAGCAGCACCGCGGCCCCGCGGTCGACGGTGTCCTTGCGGGCGATTCCGCTGCCCGGACCGGCACCGGCCGCGAACACCGCGGCGTCCGCACCGGCGAGGGTCTTCGCGACGTCGTCCGCGGTCGCCGTCTCCAGATCGATCACCACCGGTTCGGCGCCGAGTGCCGCGACCTCGTGCTCGTGGTCGGGGTTGCGGATCAGCGCGACCGCACGGTCACCGCGGGCGGTGAGAATCTTGATGAGGTGACGGGCGATCTTCCCGTGTCCACCCGCGATGACGATGCGCTGCGGAGCCGCGTCCCGGTGCTCGGCCATGATCGATCTCCCTCTTTCGTCGACTGGTTACGAGTTACTACCCATGGTTCAGCGCTCGGTGCGGGCGCATTTGTTCCCCGGGTGCAGAATGTCGGATATGGCGAACACCGCGACCATCTACCACAACCAGCGCTGCAGCACGTCCCGGACGGTCCTCGGACTGATCCGGGACGCGGGCATCGAGCCGACCGTCGTGACGTACCTCGAGACCCCGCCCTCGCGGGACGGATTGCGCAAACTTCTCGACGACGCCGGCCTGAAACCGAGCGAGGCGATTCGCAAGAAGGAGGCCGTCTTCAAGGAACTCGGGCTCGCCGACGCGTCCGAGGACGAACTGCTGGAAGCGATGGTGGACAACCCCATCCTCATCGAGCGACCGATCGTCGTGACGGACAGGGGCACCGTCCTCGCCCGCCCGGCCGCGAAGGTCAGCGACATCCTCTAGGCCCTCCGGGCCCGTGCGTGGTTGACGAGTCCCTGCACTCCCTAACCACGCACGGGCGGCGGAGCCGCCTACAGCGGGTCGCGGGCGACCGGGCAGGACATGCAGCGGGGGCCGCCGCGGCCCGAACCGAGTTCGGAACCGGCGATCCGCAGTACCTCGATGCCCGACGCCTCGAGCCGGGCGTTGGTCTCGACGTTCCGTTCGTAGGCGACGACGACGCCGGGTGCGAGTGCGAGCGTGTTGTTTCCGTCGTCCCACTGTTCGCGTTCGGCGGTGACGTTGTCGAGTCCGGTGTCGATGACGCGCAGTTTGCCGATGCCCATGGCCTCGGCGGCGGCGCTCAGGAACGGGTCGGCGCCGCGGATCGACACACCGTTGTCCTCGCGGTGAATGGTGAACGCCGACAGCGTGTTCTGGATGATCGGGTACATCACGACGGCGTCGTGGTCGACCATCGTGCACACGGTGTCGAGGTGCATCGACGCCCGGGCCTGCGCGATGGGCACCACCAGCACGGTGTGCGCCAGTTCGTCCTCGAAGACGCTGCGCGCCAACGCCTCGGCTCCGGCCGGTGTGGTGCGCTCCCCCACTCCGACGGCGACGACGCCGGGTGCCAGGAGCAGGACGTCGCCGCCTTCGACGGGCGCCGTGTGGGATTCGTAGGCGCGCCGCGCGCCCCGGAAACGCGGGTGGTGGGCGTAGATGATGTCGGTGAGGGACGTTTCGCGGACGCGGGCGGGCAGTGCCAGCGAGGTGATCGCGACGCGCGGTCCGATCCAGAACGACGAGTCGCGGGTGAACAGCAGATTGGGCAGCGGGTCGATGACGAAGTCGCCGCCGTGGTGCATGCGACGGACCAGCGACGCCGTGTTCGCGGCGACGGGCAGTTCGTCGAACGTCATGCCTGCGGTGAGGATGGTCGAGAGTTCGGGCGCCGGGACGCCGCGGAGGTGCGCGGCGAGTTCCTGCGCCAGGGTGTGGCCCAGCTTCCGGGGGTCGACGGCCGCGCCGATGCCGTGGATGCGGGCGGCTCCGCTGGCGCCGAGTGTCTCGCTGAGCAGGTCGGACAGCAGCAGGACCTCGACGCCGCGGCTGCGCAGGAGGTCCGCGAACGCGTCGTGCTCCTCCTGTGCGCGGTCGACCCAGGGCAGTCCGTCGAACAGCAGTTGGTCGTTGTTGCGGGGTGTCAGCCGCTTCAGTTCGTCCCCGGGCCGGTGCAGGAGGACGGCACGCAGCTGCCCGACTTCGGAGTTGGCCCCCAGCGGTGCAGAACCCGACGCGTTCATGTCTAGACGGTAATGCCGGCGGGCCCGGCAGGCACGCTCAAACGCTCCCGCCGCCGACCGTGTCCCTCGGCCCCGCAGGCGAGTACCGTGAAGCGGCGGAGGTATCTCATGGACGAGAACTCGACTCTCTCGCCGGCGCACACGGATGCGACGGCGAGTTCGTCTGCGACCACACCACCGGTTCCGTCCGTACCGCCCGCCCTGGCGCCGTTCGCCGGTCTGTGGCGCGGCGAGGGCGAGGGTGCGTACCCGACGATCGACGACTTTGCGTACACCGAGGAGATCGAATTCGCTCCCAGCGGTAAACCGTTCCTGGCGTACCGGTCTCGGACGTGGGAGGCGGGCACCGGGCGGCCGTTGCACTCGGAGTCCGGGTATCTGCGGCTCGTCGCCGAGGACGAGGCGGAACTGCTCGTCGCCCAGCCGACCGGATTCACCGAGATCCACCGCGGTCAGATCCGGGAGGGGATCATCGAGTTGTCGATGGTGGCGCTGAGCGCGTCCCCGGACGCCAAACCGGTGCACAGCATCCGGCGGCAGTTGTCGGTGCGCGGCGGCGACCTCACATACGACCTGTGGATGGCGCACGACCTGACTCCGCTCACACACCATCTCCACGGTCATCTCCGCCGCGACTGACCTCGAGTATTGTTCAGGTAACCCGGTGAAAGGTTGCCTGTCGTGGAGATGCCCGAGTGGAGAGCGAAGGAACTGACGCCGGGACAGCTGTCGGAGCGCAGTGGCGTCGCGGTGTCGGCGTTGCATTTCTACGAGCGCGAGGGGCTGATCACCAGCAGGCGGACGTCCGGCAATCAGCGTCGCTATCGCCGGGACACGCTGCGGCGGGTCGCGTTCATCCGCATCGCCCAGCGGGTCGGGATTCCGCTGGCCGAGATCCGGGACGCCCTCGCGACCCTCCCCGAGGGCCGCACCCCGAACCGGAAGGACTGGGAGAAGCTGTCGACGCGGTGGCACGCCGATCTGGATCAGCGGATCGAGCAGCTGATCCGTCTCCGCGACAACCTGACCGGCTGCATCGGCTGCGGGTGCCTGTCGCTGGGGAGTTGCGCGATCGTCAACAGCCACGACCGGCTGGGCACGGCGGGGCCGGGTGCCCGCACGCTGGACGTCGAATTGGACGGCCCCGCGCCGGGGGCGTGAGCGTCAGCTGTCGCCGAGCCACTTCTCGATCGCGTCGCGGTCCTGCCCGACCATGTCGCCGACCAGCTTCCTGACGAGGGATTCGATCTGTCCTCCGACGAGCGGGATCTTGACCTGCACCGATCCGGAGACGTCGAGGACGGTGACGTCGCCCGACGCGCGGAGCACCGACGTGCAGTCGATCTTCACGGGGATCCCGGTGGAGCTGCCGCTGATCCGGCCGTCGGCGTGGTCGCCGTCGAGTGCGCCCCATTCGTCGGCCCGCTCGACCTTCAGTTCACCGGAGACGACCTTGCGCACCAGCCCGGGGAGGGAGGACGCGCCGATGGTGTCGCGCATCGTCGCCGTCAGTGTGCCGGGGCCGCGGCTGTCGTCGAGGGTGAGCTTCTCCGGCGCCTCCTCGAACCGGTGCTGCCAGAACGCCCGGTCCGTCACCGTCGCGTGCACGCGGTCGATCGGGTACGCGATCTGTTCGGAGTAGTCGAAGCTTTTCGCCATGACGGCAGCCTACGACAACTCCGTGAGCGGCGAAGGAGTCCAGGGACTCGTCAACCGCGCACGGGCGCGGAGCGCCTCGGGCGGAAAGTCCGCCGCGCAATCCGCCGGAACCAGGGACGCGATCTGCGGGGCGGGTCCACACTGGAAAAGCAGCAGCTGAGGGCAACTCGAGCAACCGAATGAGGGTGAGCATGGCCGACGGCGAACCTCTGATACCACCGAGTGCCGTCGACGTGGATTTCTCCGACGTCGCCTGGGGAGCGGACCGCACGATGTCCGACTTCGAGACCGGGATGTGGCGGATGGAGGAGGTGCAGCCGAAGCTGCGCTCACCGATCGTCGCGGTCGACGTCCTCGACAAACCGCCGGACTGGGAGCGGCTCGTGCGTGCCCACGAATGGGCGTCGCACATGGTGCCGCGCATCCGGATGCGGGTGGTGGAGCCGACGCTGCGGCTGGGCAACCCGATGTGGTCGGTCGACCCCGAATTCGATCTCGACTATCACCTGTCGCGGGTGCGGCTGCCGGAGCCCGCGACGTTCGACCATGCGCTGCGGATGTGCCGGCACATGGCGACGGAGCCGTTCGACCGCGCCCGGCCGCCGTGGAGCGCGATGCTCATCGAGGGGCTCGACGACGGCCGCGCCGTCTACGTCGTGAAGACTCACCACAGCATCACGGACGGTCTCGGCGGCATCCAGTTGATGACGCTGCTGCACAGCAGGCGTCCCGAACCGTCGCCGGACAAACCGGATCGGCCTGCGCCGTTGCCGGAGCAGATGTCGGGCGGCGGCGCCCTGCTCGAACAGGCACTCGGCAACGTGCGCAGCGCCCCCGGCCGTCTCGGCGGCCTGATCCGCGGCGCGGTGCGGACGGCGATGACGATCGTCGGCGACCCGGTGGGCAGTGTCACGGAGGTCGCCGGTTACGCGAACTCGATCCGCCGGGTGGTGACTCCTCCCCCGACCACGGGTTCGGACCTGCTGCGCGACCGGGGGCTCGGACGCTGGTTCGGTGTGCTCGAGGTGAGTGTCGACGAACTGCGCTCCGCCGCCCACGTCGCGGGCGGGTCGTTGAACGACGCGTATGTGGCGGCACTGCTGGGCGGTTTCCGCCGCTATCACGAATCGTTCGGCCACGACCTCGAGACGATTCCGGTGGGGATGCCGGTGAGTATGCGTTCGGCGTCGGACCCGACCGGGGGCAAC
The DNA here is from genome assembly GCF_900105905.1 of Rhodococcus koreensis. Taxonomy (GTDB): domain Bacteria; phylum Actinomycetota; class Actinomycetes; order Mycobacteriales; family Mycobacteriaceae; genus Rhodococcus_F; species Rhodococcus_F koreensis. The sequence goes on from NZ_FNSV01000005.1 coordinate 2,482,042, forward strand.
CGGTTCGCGGCGGCCCGGTTCGCCGGACCGGTCGGTGAACGCGACCCGATCGCACGGATCAAGAAGGTACGCACGATCATTCTCGGGTTGCGCCAGGAACCGGCACTCGGTCTGCTCGATTCCGCCGCCCCGATCCTGGTCCGGATCCCGACGGTGGTCCTGGCCAACTGGTACCTCTCGCAGTCGACGGGCCTCGACCTGCAGGCCAGCAACGTCGCGGGCGTGCCCGTGCCCGTGTATCTGGCGGGCGCCCGGATCGAGCGGATGTTCCCGTTCGGCCCCGCTCCCGGCTGCGCGGTCATGGCAACTCTGGTCTCCCACGTCGGCACGTGTTGCATCGGTGTCAATCTCGACACCGCCGCCGTGACCGAACCGGCGCGGTTCATGTCGTGCCTGCAGGAGAGTCTCGACGAGATCGTCGAACTCGGCCGCGGGTGAAAGGAAAGGCGCGATGGACGAGCAGACGACACGGCCACGGGTCTATCTCATCGAGACGATGAGCGAGATGGAGGACGACGTTCTCCGCACGTGGCTGGAGCGGCAGGCGAACGACTCCGGTCAGCCACCACCGACCGTCCGCGTCACCGATCAGGCCCTCGCCGATCTGGCACGGCGGAAGGACGATCCGCTTCTCACCCCACTCCGGGTGGTGTGGCTGCCGAAGGAGACGCATCCGGACGGCGCGCAGCGATTGCGGGAGACGCTGTCGCTGCGCGATCCGCTGCACCCCGGCCAGAACATACAGCGCCGGGTGATGCGCGACGACCCCGCGCGGTGCCAGGTTCTGGAGGGCGACCCGGCCCCGCTCAGCGACCTCGAACGCCGGCTCGCCGAGAACGGGGGTGGATCCCTTCCGGATTTCATCCGCCGCCAGGCGGCGCTGACCCTCGAGCGGGCCGAGCGCACGGTGCTGGGCACGCAATACAAGGTGTCGAGGTTCGTCGTCGACGAGATCACCGACGCCAGCCGGTACCACGACGGCACCCACGAACTGTCGGCCCAATTGAATCTCCCCGTCGCCGAGGTGGATCGCCGCGCCCGCGGCGCGCTGGACGAGATGGTCGCCGCCCAGAGCCGGCGGGCCATCGCACTGTGGGATCAGTTGGGCCGCTACTTCTCCCGCGCGTATCGCCTCGACGTCGACACCACCCGGCTCGACGACCTGCGGGAGCTGAACAAGGAACATTCCCTGGTGTTCCTGCCCAGCCACCGCTCGTACCTGGACCCACTGGTGCTGCGGCCGGCGCTGCTCGCGAACGACCTTCCGCTCAACCACGTGATGGGCGGGCTGAACATCAACTTCTGGCCGATCGGACCGATCGGCAAGCGCAGCGGCACCGTGTTCATCCGCCGGAAGATCGAGGGCGACGAGATCTACAAGTGGACGCTCCGCGAGTACATGCGTTACCTGCTCACGAAGCGGTTCAACCTCGAGTGGTACATCGAGGGCGGGCGAAGCCGCACGGGGAAGCTGCGGCCGCCGCGGTTCGGCCTGCTCAACTACCTCGCGAAAGCGTTCCGGGACAGCGGGATGTCCGACGTGTATCTGGTCCCGGTGTCGCTGACCTACGATCAGCTGTACGAGGTCGGGGCGATGGCGGCGGAGGCGCACGGCCAGGCGAAGAGCAAGGAGAGTCTGCGCTGGCTCTTCGGATACGTTCGGGCGCAGGGTCAACGGCACGGTGTCGCGCACGTCAACGTCGGCAGGCCGATGTCGCTGGCCGACTACCTCGGCCAGGAGGACGATCTGCGGCTGGCGGTGCAGAAGACGGCGTTCGAGGTATGCCACCGCATCAACGAGGTCACCCCTGTCACGGCGTCGTCGCTCGTCATGCTCGCGTTCCTCGGCATCGAGGACCGGGCGCTCACCGTCGCCGAGGTCGGCGGCATCCTCGGGCCGCTCGTCGACTACATCACGGCGCGCTCGCTGCCGACCGCGGGCGACGTGGATCTGACGGATCCGCAGGTGATCCGCAAGGCCGTGCGCACCCATCTCGACTCCGGGGTCCTGAAAAGTTTCGACCAGGGCAGCGAGCGGGTGTTCTACCTCGGGCGCGATCAGCATCTCGTGGCAGCGTTCTACCGCAACAACACCATTCACTTTTTGGTGATGCGGGCGATCGCGGAGATGGTACTGCGCGCCGCGGTCGATCAGCAGTTCACCGACCCGCTCGAGGACGGATGGAATGCGGCGCTCCGCATCCGCGACCTCCTCAAGTTCGAATTCTTCTTCAGCGAGAAGGACAGCTTCCGGAAGGAACTGCGGGCCGAACTGGACCTGATCGACCCGGCGTGGGAGTCGAATCTGGGCGACCCTCAACATGCGGCGAACCTGTTGTCCGGGATGCGCATTCACCTGGCGCATCGGGTTCTGCAGCCGTTCCTGGAGGCGTACGCGGTGGTCGCGAGTCAGCTGCTGCGCACTCCCGTGGACCGGAAGTTCGACGAGAAGGCATTCATGACGGCGTGCCTCGCGCTCGCCGAGCAGCGACGGCTCCGGCAGCAGATCGGGAGCAGCGAGTCGATTTCGGCCGAACTCTTCACGACCGCGCTCAAGCTGGCGCGGAACCGGGGACTGGTCGAACCGAACGCCGAGAACATGGCGGACCGGCGGGTCGAGTTCGAGGCCGAACTCCAGACCTTGATCGACCAGGTGCTCCGCATCCGGGCCATCGCGCACGAGAATCTCGACCAGATGGGTGGTAGGTGAGTAGATGAGCGATCTCCGCAGTCTCCACGACGACATCGCGGCCGCCGTTCCGGGTCCGGCCACCCTCGCGGCGTTCGACCTGGACGGCACGTTGATCAGCGGGTACTCCGCGAGTGTCGTCTACCGGGACCGCCTGCGGCGCTTCGACATCAGCGTCGCCGAGCTTCTCCGCACCACGAACGCCGCGGTGGAGACCCGATTCCGGGGCGCCGATGTCGGCAACCTGATGCGCATCGGCGTGCAGAGCCTGGCCGGGCGCATGGAGGACGAGATGCAGGAGTGGGGGCAGCGGCTGTTCCGGCAGGAGATCGCGAGGATGATCTTCTCAGAGGTCCGCGGCCTGCTCGCCGCGCACCGGCACGCCGGCCACCGGGTGGTGATGGCCACGTCCGCCACCCCGTATCAGGCGCTGTCGGTGGCCGCCGACCTCGACATCGAACCCGAGGACGTGCTGTGCACCCGGCCCGCGATCCTGGACGGGATGCTCACCGGAAAGCTCGACTCGGCGCCGCTGTGGGGGCCGGCCAAGGCCGAGGCACTGCGCGAGTACGCCGACAAGCACGGCGCCGATCTGGGTGACAGCTTCGCGTACTCCAACGGCGCGGAGGATGTTCCGATGCTGAAGTCGGTGGGACATCCCGTGGCGCTGAATCCCGACCGCAAACTGGCGGCCACCGCGCGGCAGAACGGTTGGCCGTCGGTGAATCTGCGACCTCCCGAGAGCGGTGCCGACCCGATGTCCATCGCCCGCACCACCACCGCGATCGGCGCGCTGATGGGCGCCGCGGCGTTCGGCGTCTCCGCGGGCCTGCTCACCCAGAACCGGCAGACCGGAGCCAACCTGGTCGGCAGCTTCGGACCGGATCTCGCCCTCACGATCTGCGGCATCAACGTTCGTATCAAGGGCAAGGAGAATGCGTGGTCGGCCAGGCCCGCGGTCTTCATGTTCAACCACCAGAGTTCGCTCGACCTGCTGGTGATCGGCAGCGTCATCCGGCGCGACGTCACCGGCGTCGCGAAGAAGGAGGCCGCGCGCGACCCCCGGTTCATTCCCGTGGGTGCCCTCCTCGACGTCGCCTACATCGACCGGTCGGACAGCACCAAGGCGCGGGCGGCGCTCCGCCCGGCCGTGGACAAACTGCAGTCCGGCATCTCGATCGCGATCGCCCCCGAGGGCACCCGCTCACCGTCCCCACGTCTCGGCAAGTTCAAGAAGGGCGGATTCCATCTGGCGATGCAGGCAGGAGTGCCGATCGTGCCGATCGTCATCCACAACGCCGGCGAACGGATGTGGCGGAACTCGCTCGTCGCGCACCCCGGCACCGTCGACGTCGACGTCCTCGCGCCCGTGTCGACCGACGGCTGGGACCTCGCGGATCTCGACCGGCACGTCGACGAGGTGCGCACGCTGTTCGAGGACTGCCTGCACGGCGGGCACCGCTGAAGAAGTTCTACGTTCCGGCCCTCACACTGCCGGTGAAGAAGAACGGCGCCATCGATCGCCGCCTACTACGCATATCGCTCCGACACCCTCGAAAAGTTTCACAATCCGCGTAGTCGACTACGCGCGACGGGTCTCGGGCCGTACGGGAGAGTCGACGTACACCGGTGGAGCGTCGATGGGAGTGAAACCATGAGCGAGACCAAGAGCGCCGAACCTCTCGACCGAATGGCTGTGCGGCGCCACCAATTTCGGCTCAGCATGCTGGTCGCCGCGATGGCCGTCGCCGGGACCCTGATCGGTTCCGTGTCCGGAGGGGCGTTCACACTGCTGAACACGTCGAATCAGGTGGAGGCGACGGTGAACCAGTCCTCGAACGAATTCCTGCGAACACAGCGGCAGCAGATCTACACGGAGTTCCTCACCGCGGCCAACGAGGTGTGCACCACCGCAGGTTCCGTATCGGTGGCATTCGACCACTTCGAGGGCCCCGACCTCTCGGGCGTGATGCTCGAAATCCTCGGGCCGCTACCGCGGCAAAATATCGTGCTCGGCTCGAAGTTCGCGGCGGTGGAGTTGATCGGATCCGGGGCGGTAGTGGAATCGGCACGGCGAATGGTGGTCGAGTATCTGGCCGGCGCCGAGACGATCGGCTGGCTGAGCAACGACTTCGCGGCAGATGATGTCGTGTCAGCGGACGCCCTGTCCACCCGCCAGCAACAGTTCGCCGACCACTTTCAGTCCGGCAAGAGCGCCCAGGAAGACTTCCTCACCGCGGTGCGAGGCGAACTCGGCATCCCCGAGCGCGGTGACCGGCCGTAACCGGACCGAATCGGCTCGCCAGGACTCCGCTCGGTGGGCACGATGGGGAGATGTCCGCGACCGGTTCCGCATCCACCCAGCAGGCGCCCGAGCCTTCGCTGCTCCCCCGCATCTGGGCGCTCCTGCGCCCCTACCGCGGGTGGCTGGTGCTCGTCGCGGCCGCGATCGTCGTCTCCTCGCTGCTCGGCATCGTGAATCCGTTCCTCACGAAGGCCGTATTCGACCGCGCTCTGTTTCCCACCGACGGCAGCGGCGTGCACCTGACGCTGCTGCTGTGGCTGGTGGTGGCCATGATCGTGGTGACGCTGGCGGGTTCGGTGATCGGCGTCGGACAGAGTTACCTCACCACCAAGGTCGGCAACCTGTCGATGGCGGATCTCCGGGAACGCCTGTTCGCCCATCTCGAAAAGATGGAGCTGGCCTTCTTCACCTCCACCAAGACCGGCTCGATCCAATCGCGTCTGGCCAACGACGTCGGAGGCGTGCGGTCGGTCCTCACGTCCACGGCGTCGAGCATCCTCTCGAACGTCGTCACCGTCACGGCGTCGCTCGTCGCGATGCTGCTGCTGTCGTGGCAGCTGACGCTGCTCGCGGTCGCGTTGCTGCCCGGTTTCGTCTATCTGCAGCGGCGGGTCGGCGCCCGGCGGCGGGTTCTGGCGCGCAAGACGCAGGAGTCGTTGTCGGACATGACCGCGATCACCGAGGAAGCACTGAGCGTGTCGGGTGTGCTGCTGACGAAGGTGTTCAACCAGGCCGACACCGAACTGGACCGGTATCGGACCGAGAACGCCCGGCAGACGGAACTTCAGGTGCGCCAAGCCATGACGGGGCAGGGCTTCTTCGCCGTCGTGAGCTCGTTCATGGCGATCACTCCCGCTCTGGTGTACCTGCTGGCCGGGTATCTCGTCAGCGGCGGTTCCGCGGCCCTCTCCGCGGGCACGCTCGTCGCGTTCTCGACGCTGCAGGCCAGATTGCTGCAACCGCTGGTTTCGCTGATGCGGGTCACCCTCGACGTCCAGACGTCGATGGCGTTGTTCCGCCGCATCTTCGAGTACCTCGACCTGCAACCCGCGATCGTGAACCGGCCGGACGCCGTCGAAATGCCCGCGGACTCACCCGGGCGGGTGGAACTGGACGACGTGTATTTCGCGTATCCCGCGCCCGTCCGCCTGGCCACCGCGGATCCCGACCCGGTGGCTCTGCGCAGCCTGAGCCGCGGCGGTGGGGGCGGCATGCGCGGCGTCGCGACCGTCGCGCCGCGACTCCCGGCCTCGGCGGCACCCGAAGCCGCACCGGCGGAACGTCGCAGCAGGCGCTGGGCGGTCGCGGGCACGTCGCTGGAGATCGAACCCGGTCAGCTCGCGGCATTCGTCGGACCGTCCGGCGCAGGCAAGACCACGCTCTGTTACCTCGTGCCGCGCCTCTACGAGGTGGACAGCGGCGCCGTCCGGGTCGACGGCCACGACGTGCGCGACCTGACCATGAGTTCACTCGCCGACGCGGTCGGAATGGTGACCCAGGACCCGTATCTGTTCCACGCCTCGATCGCCGACAACCTTCGATACGCCAAGCCGGACGCGACGGATTCCGAATTGCAGGCGGCTGCCGCGGCCGCCAACATCCACGACCGCATCCTCGGATTCGACGACGGCTACGACACCCTGGTCGGCGAAAGAGGATTCCGCCTGTCCGGCGGCGAGAAGCAACGCCTGGCCATCGCCAGGGTGCTGCTGAAGAATCCCCGCGTACTGATCCTCGACGAGGCGACGTCCGCGCTCGACACGGTCTCCGAGCGACTCGTCCAGCGTGCCCTCGGCGAGGTGATGCGCGGACGCACCACGCTCGCGATCGCCCACCGGCTGTCCACGATTCAGCACGCCGACGTGATCTTCGTGATCGACGAGGGAACACTCGTCGAACGCGGCACGCACACCGAACTCCTTACGCGACACGGGTTGTACGCGCGCCTCCACGCCGAGCAGTTCGGGGCCGGGCAGGTCGAGTGCCGGTGCACCGACGGCGTCCGGTTCACTGACGGCACAGTACTCCGGGCCGGCGAGGCCTAGCCGTTACAGGAACTTGCTGAACTGGTCGTTCGCCCGTTGCATCACGAAGTCGTACGGCGGCGAGAACTTGCGGGCCCACCAGTAGCCGAACCGGATGTCCGGCGACGTGTACACCAGGTACCGGTCCTTCTTGATGCCGGCGATGATGCAGGACGCCACCTTTTCGGGCGTGACAGCGCGCTTCTCGAAGCGGTGGATCGCCTTCTGGATGCGCGGATCGTCGCGGTCGACGCCTGCGATCTCGACGGTGCCCACCAGCGGCGTCTTGACCGCGCCGGGAACCACGAGGCTCACGCCGATCCCGTGCCGTTTGAGGTCGAACCGCAGGACCTCGGACACTCCGCGGAGACCGAATTTGCTTGCGCTGTAAGCCGCATGCCACGGGAGCGCCAGGAGTCCGGCGGCGGAAGAGACGTTGACCAGGTGACCGCCGCGTCCCGCCCGCACCATCGGAGGCACGAAACTCTCGATGATGTGGATCGGGCCCATCAGATTGACGTCCACCATGGACTTCCAGTGACGGTGTTCGAGATTCTCGACCGTCCCCCACGCAGAGATGCCGGCGACATTCATCACGACGTCGAGGCTGCCGAACTGTTCGTGGACATCGGCGGCGAATGCGGCAACCACGTCGTAATCGGACACGTCGAGCGCACGCGAGAAACTGACGGTGCCCCCACCGCTGCCGACTTGCTCGACCGTCTGCGCCAGGCCGACCTCGTTGATGTCGGTGAGGAACAGTTCGGCGCCCTCGGCCGCGGCCGCCAGGGCTGTTGCCTGCCCGATTCCGCTACCTGCACCCGTGATCAGGCACTTCTTGCCGTCCAGCGTCTTGATCGCCATAGCCGTGTGCGCCCCCGTCGTCACCGATCCGTGTCGGCTGGAAGTCTACGCACGCAATCTGATTGCGCGCACGCAACTGCGGCGGCACATTTGCCCGGAAATGACGCGAACCGGCCCTCGCCGGGCCGGTTCGTGACGGTTCACAACCGCTGGGTCATTTCTTCCTGATAAGTACGAATCGTCCTCTCGATCCCGTTGGCATCGTCGTCGTTTCCTCGGTGCCGGGCGTCGTCGGCGCGCTCGCGCAGAACTCGAATCGCCTTCCGAAGCTCGGCGTCACTCATTCTGTGTTCCATATCACAATCATCCCTGACGGCTTCGGTTTTGACCAGACTCGTAGGTCCGCCGCCGCTACAGAACCCCACCTGAGCTGGACAATCGTCCAGCTCGCCGAGGCGGACGGGCACCCGACCCGCAGCGGCCGTGGAACGAAACGGCGGCGCGCGGCCCGCCGCCCGTGCAGAAGGCTCTGCTTCACAGTAGTGTTCACCAAGCCCCGCGGGCCGCGAGCGACCTCTCGACGTTGCGATGCGCAACGCAACACATTGGCCCTGAACAGGGACGATAGCCACGTCGACCTCGCGGTGCACACCCCTGCGACGTTGCCAGCAAACTCTCAGTGATTGAAACGGCAACCATGCGGCCACACCCTCGGCCGCGGATTCCGATGCGAGCACATCGCCGACCGCACCGGCGCCCCCCTTGAACTTTCAACGGTAGACCGTGCGTGACGAGCACAGAGGGCGCCCGAAAGGCCGAGGATTCCCGAGCGGGCGGCGCCCGGTGATTGAAACATATATGAGATAAGCCATGCTCGAGCGAACGGCGTTTTGCCTCTATGTCCGTGAGTTATCAATCGGTTATCATCGTGGTACGGTGTCGTTCACACGACTGACGCGCGCACGAGAGAGGACCCGGCGGCTCACAATGGCAGATTTTGCTGCGCGGTTGAACAAGCTTTTCGACACGGTCCACCCTCCGGGACGTAAACCGCATACCAACGCTGAGGTCGCTGCGGCGCTGATCGCAGACGGACATCAGATCTCGAAGCCCTACATCTCCCAACTCCGATCGGGACAGCGCACCAATCCCTCCGACGAGACGGTCGCGGCATTCGCCCGCTTTTTCAAGGTGAAGCCCGACTACTTCTTCAACGACATCTACGCCGCGAAGATCGACCACGATCTCGAGCTTCTCTCGCAACTCCAGGGATACGGACTCCGCAAGCTCTCCAGCCGCGCGTTCGACCTTTCCGAAGAGTCGCAGAATCTGCTCACCACGATGGCCGAGAAACTCCGCGCCAGCGAGGGATTGCCGGAGGTTCCGCCGGACGCGTCCCGCTGATCACGAGAGTCATTGGACGGCAACGAGTTCGACGGAGATTGTTCCGGAGATCCGCGTAGGACTCGCAACGCCGGCCTTACGACACCACCGGATTGTCCTGCCCGGCGTGTCTTCGTGGCGCATGATGGAGCAATGGTTGACAGACCGCAGCTCGGTCCCACGATCTTCGTCCTCTTCGGTGCCACCGGAGACCTGTCCAAACGCATGGTCCTCCCCGCGTTCTTCCAGCTCGCCCTGTCCGGACTCCTGAACTCCGAGTGGATGCTGATCGGCACCGGGCGGGGCAACGTCTCCGACGATCAGTTCCGCGACCACGTGCGCGACGTCGTGAACCAGTTCGGAGTGCCGCACGACGACGCCGACTGGGAACCGTTCTCCCGGCGGCTGAGATTCGCCGGCGGCGGCTTCACCCCCGACAACCCGGGAACGCTCCCCGCGGCCGTGCAGCAGGCGCGGCAGGACCTCGGCGCGGCAGATGCGCAGTTGGTCCACTACCTGGCGCTGCCACCGAGCACATTCGCCGAGACCACCCGTGCGCTCGGCGCCCACGATCTGGCCCGCGGCGCACGCGTCGTGTACGAGAAGCCGTTCGGGACTTCCCAGGAGGCGTTCACCGAACTCGACGAAGCCGTGCACCACGTCCTCGACGAGAAGCAGATCTATCGGATCGACCACTTCCTCGGCAAGGAGAGCACCCAGAACCTGCACATCCTGCGCTTCGCCAACGGGATGATCGAGGGCGTCTGGAACCGGGAACACGTCGAGCAGATTCAGATCGACGTGCCCGAGACACTCGACATCGACGACCGCGCCCGGTTCTACGACGCCACCGGCGCCGTCCTGGACATGCTCGTGACGCACCTGTTCCAGGTCGCCGCCGAGATCGCGATGGAACCGCCGGAGACGTTGGGCGCCGACGATCTCCAATCCGCACGGGAATCCGTGATCGGGGCGTTCCGTCCCCTCGATACCGCCGACGTGGTGCTCGGCCAGTACGAGGGGTACCGCGACGTCGACGGTGTCGCGGACGATTCGACGACGGAGACGTTCGTCGCCGCCCGGTTGTGGGTCGATACGGACCGCTGGCACGGGGTGCCGTTCCTCCTCCGCACCGGAAAGATGCTGGGCGTCAGCAAGCAACGGGTGAGCCTGGTCTTCCGCAGTCCCCAGGGCCCGCTCACCGACATTCCGCCGGACGGCGCAGTCCTCACCTTCGATCTGAAGGGCGACGGCGAGATCGACATCTCGATGGTCGTCAAGGAACCCGGGCCCGACGACAGCCTGTCGGTGGGCCACCTGGGGCTGCCCCTCGATACGGTGCCGCTCGGCCACGCCCTGGCACCCTATTCGCGGCTCATCCTCGACGTCCTGCACGGCGACCGGTCGCTGTTCACGCGCCCCGACGGCCTGGCCCACGTCTGGACCGTCGCCGACGCGCTTCTGCGGGACCCTCCCCCGGCCAAGCCGTATCCCGCCGGATCCATGGGCCCGCCCGAGGCCGAGGACCTCGCCGCACCCTGCGGATGGCTCGTCACCGGATCGCCGGACTGACCGGTATCACCGGTCGCTCCGGCTAGTCCGCAGCCGAGTCGGCGGTATCCGCCTGCGCGGGAGCCGGGGCCGACGTGCCGAACTCGGTGTACGCGTCCGCGAGTTCGAGCACCCATCGGCGCGGCGACATACCCTGGGGCAGCGCGATCCATTCGGTGTCGAGGACGTCCGAGGCGACCGGGTCGTCGATCCAGCGCGCGAGAATCCTGGCGCGCTCGGCCGTCGATTCCGGAAGGTCCTGTTCGTCCGTGTCGAGCATGCCCGCACCCGCCTGCAGGTACAGCGCGTCCATGACGTGGGCGACCGCGTCGGAGGCGCGGAGAACGGCCGTGCTGCCCTTGCCGTCGCCCTCCACCACTTCGGGGAACCTGGTGACGAGCACCGAATGCAGAGTGTCCATGCGGCGCAGGTCCTGCCGTGCGCGCAGCCAGGTTTCGACGAGCACCCACACGGTGCCGACCGACACGATCACGGCCGCGACGGTGTACGCCGGCGAGGAGCCGACGGTCCACGTCTGCCCGGACACCTCGCGCACCAGTCCCACGCCGGCCGCCGCCAGGACCGTCGCGGATCCGACGACGATCAGCGAGATTCCCCGGCCGAGCGGGGTCCACGCGACGTGCCGGACCCCGGTCACGACCACCGCGGTCAGCGCGATCACGATGAACACCAGCGCGGGGACGGGATATCCACCGGCAAGCCCGATTCCGACCACGACGGCGACCGTGTAGACGACGACGGCCACGGCGCGCAACGCCGCACGCGGGAGTATCGGCCACACGGAGACCGCGCCGACCGCGCTCGCGGCGGCGAACAGCGTCCATGCCAGTTCGAGGACGATCTGCGACAGCCCGGGCGCCGGGGCCACGGTGTCGAGGCGACCTGCGACGTCCGGGATGGCCAGCGTCGACGCGATTGCCGCACTGGACACGGCCACCACCATCGCCACCCGCAATGGCGTCGGCTGACGCGCGGCGACGCGGCCGATCCGGGCACCCGCCGCCGTCCAGACGACCAGCGCAACCAGCCAGCCCATCAGCCGATCGCCTCGTCGTACCGGAGCACGGACACGGGAGTACCGCGCCCCTGCATCGTCTTCAAACGGATGAGCAGCATCGACGCGAACGTCTCGGCCTCCCACTCGGCCACCTCGTCGGACGGCTGTTCGTCTCCCCGCCGCCGCGACCGCTGGCTGAGCATGTAGGCGATCAGATCGTCGCCGGCTTCGAGGGTCGCGGCCACGATCTCCGCTCCTTCGTGTCGAAACACGATGTGACCCAACTCGTGCGCGAGCGTGCGGTCGAGGTCCGGCAGACCCGGCGCCAGCACGATCACGTCCCGGTCCGGGTACGCGCGCCGCTGGCCGCAGACCCCGGGTGCCATCGGCTTCGTGAAATCGAGTTCGATGGCACGCTGCCGTTCGCGGGCCACCGCGTCCATCACGTGCCGAAGCGTCACTGCCTCGGCTCGGGCCGCGGCGTCACACACCGCGTCCACGGCCGCCGCCACCCGACGATGAGATCTGTTCGCCCCCACGACTACACCCCTCCATTCGAAGCGGGCGGGAAGAATTCCGCCCGCGCGGCCGCGATGCGCGCCTGTTGTGCGCGAGCGCCCTTGAAGGTCAGCGCACCCGCTCCGCCTGCGCAGCACAGCAGCACGCCGACCCCACCGAGAACGGTGATCGCAGGCAACGGCTCACTGTGGACCACCGGCACCATTCCCGGCGGCGCGGCATCCGGATCGCCGTCGTCGGGCGCCTGTGCGCCGGGCGACTGTGCGTCGCTGCCCGGGGTCTCCCCGGCGGGCCGGTCCTGGGGCGCGGAATCCGTGGAACCGCTCACACCCGGGCATGCCGCGGCGGCGCCGGGACCGGACCCGGAACCTCCTGCCGGTGCTCCCCCGGATGCCGGTGGCGCACCGGCAGGATTCCCGGGGGCCGGGGCGGCCGCAGCGTCGGAACCCTCGTCGCCGGATCCCACGTCTCCGGAATCGTCGCCTCCGGACGCGTCCGGGCGCACGACCTTCGGTTCCGCGACGGGTGGCAACACGATGGGGTTGGGCGGAACGACGACGACACGTGACGTCGAAGGAGTCGACGTCCCGGTGGGCTCAGCGGACACGGTGGGTTCCGTGGTCCCGGACAGCTCCGTGGTCCCGGACGGTTCCTGGGTTCCGGACGGTTCCTGGGTCCCGGACGGCTCCGCCGTCTTGGTCGGCTCGGCCGTGTGACTGGGTTCCCGTGTCTCGCTGGGCTCTCCGCCACCGCATCCGCGCCGGCTCTCGCACGGTGGGTCGGGATCTCTGGGCTTGCCACCGCCGGGAGAGCCGGTGGAAGCGCCTTCGCAGCGGCCGCCGTCGCATTCGTGGTACTGAGGGCCGGCGACGGCGTCGGACGGGAACGCCGAAACAGTGATCCAGGCGAGCCCGGACAAGAAGGCCACAGCCAGCCCGACCACGGTCAGCCTTCGAAAGACACGACGCGCGCTCACCATGCACCCCCCCTCGTATTCACGACACCACGTTCACGGCGACGTCGCCGCTGTCATGGTAACGAGCGAATCGAGCGGAGGTGCTGGTGGTGCCGGTGTCGGGGAACCGGCACCACCAGCGATGCCCGAGCCAGGTGGGACTCGAGCAGCTTCGGAGAACCCCTACGGGCTCGGCGTTACCGCCTGGCGGTGCAGATCGGTCGGGGCCGTCGCGATGTCGATTGGCCGGCCGGAGTTCACAGAACGTTCACCAGCAACATCGTCGCGGTGATGGTCGCGACCACCGTCGCCGGCTCCAGGAACTTCGAGATCTTGCGCATTGCCTGCATGTATTTCCACCCCGTGCGATCGACCCCTTGATGACCTACGGACAGTACACAGCATTCAGTTACCTTTTGGCAAATTTTGGTTCGGAGAGTCGCGGTCCTGCATCCCGGACGACGGCACTCACCTGGGCCGGAACGCAGAAGAGGCACTCTCTCCGGACGGAGTGAGTGCCTCTTCTGTGGTGGAGCTGAGGGGAATCGAACCCCTGACCTCTTCGATGCGAACGAAGCGCGCTACCAACTGCGCCACAGCCCCGCGCGGATCCTGCGATCCGCTCGGCAAACTCTAGCAGGCAACCCGCGGAAGGAGCGAATCGCCTGCACCGACGTGGCTTTCGGCCCGGATCGGAGGGCTACTCACCGGCGGCCCGGCGCATGGTCGCCTGCTGCATCGGCTCGTCGTCGAAGTGCTCGAGATGATCGAATTCGGGGTCCTCGTCGTCCACCTCGAGGACGACGGCCCCCGGACGCCGCAACCGGGCGGGGATGAGCCGGAGTTCGTCGTCGCTCCGGGATTCGACGCCCAGCCGCGAGCGATTGAGACGCGCGGTTCGGCGACGGCGGATCTCCTGCTCGATCTGGACCTGCCGGCGCAGGTACGCCATGTAGGCGGCGAGACCGGCCACGCCCGCCGCGAACGCCCACCACATCAGCGGCGAGATGATCAGCCCGAGCGCCGCCGACATGATCGTCGCGAACACCAGCCCGAGAAGCGATCGCTGCCTGAACCCGTAGCGGGCCTCGCGCGCGATCGCGTCGGCCTCGGGATCGAAGCCGCCACGCCCGCGGCGCACCGGCACGTACTCACCGACCGGTGCCCGCTCACCGTCGAAATCGTCTTCCTCTGCGTGAGTGTCCACAAGGTCCTCCGCGTCGTAGCCGTAGTGGTCCGGTTCCGGTTGCCAGTACGGGTCGCTGCGGTGCCCTGCCGCGGGTCCACGCTGCACGGGACGTTCGTCGCCGCGGTGCAGCACGCGCGTCGCGAGTGCTGCGTCACTGGTTTGCCGAATCCGGGGGCGGTTGTTCACCAGCATCGGGACCAGGACGAAGAGCCACACGACGACGAGCCCGATCCAGAGAAACGAGTTCGGCATTCGGCGACCTCCTCCCAATCGTCTACCAGCATGGATACCGCTGTTGACCCATCCAGGCTAACCGCATGAACACGCACATCTTCGCAGACGCGCCGATCCCACCATACTCAGGTGTCACATGCGTAACGCGAAAATGTGGTGCTCGACATGCGCCGAGCGGGCGAAGGAAACGATCGGGCAAAGACTCGCCGAAAGCGGAGTCCCGGCCGGGGAGCTTTGATACCGTGAAGTAACTGTCACATAGCTGGACGTTTGTCCATGTCCGATTCGGCGGGCAGACAAGTGCGGATTTGCCGGTCACGCGCTGACGGCGTCGGCGGTCACGCCCAGGTGGCTTTGCCACTCCGCACGAGCGAGTCCGCGACAGTGCCGGGCACGTCCTCGACGGTCATGCCGACCAGAATGTGGTCACGCCACTGCCCGTCGACGTCCAGATAGCGCGCGAGCAGACCTTCCTCGCGGAAGCCGACGTTGCGGAGCACCGCCTGGCTCGCCAGGTTCTCCGGGCGCACGGTGGCCTCCACGCGGTGCAGACCCACGGGGCCGAAGGCATGATCGAGCCCCAGTGCGAGCGCGCCCGTGGCCACGCCGAGCCCGTTGACGTCGCTGGCCACCCAATAACCGATCCACGCGGAGCGCAGAGCACCCCGCACCACGTTGCCGATCGTGATCTGGCCGCAGAAATTGCCGTCGAGTTCGATGGCCATCGGCAGCATCCGGCCCTTCCGCGCCTCCGAACGCAGACTGCTGCACAGCCCCGGCCATCCCGAAATATGATGGCGCGCTTCCCAGGGCGCCTCCCCCGTCGGCTCCCATGGTTCGAGGTGCGCGCGGTCGCGGGTGCGCAGACGGCTCCACGCGGCCGCATCACGCAACCTGATGGCGCGCACTGTGACGACGCCACCCTTCACCCGCAGAGGCCCGAGATGCGGCGGCCAACCCGGATGCTGCGTCATCCCGTCTCACACCGATGCTGTGTCATGCCGTCTCACACCGTGTCATCAGCCACGCTGCGCCAGGAACGCCACGTCCACCTGGTCACCCGTCCGCACCTCGGTGATCTCGGGTTCGATGAGGACGAGGCAGTTGGCCTCGGCCAGGGTGGCGAGCAAGTGTGAGGACGCGCCCGGCGCCCCGCCGAGAGCTTGGACGAGGTACTCCCCCGTGGCCTCGTCGCGCATGAGCTGACCGCGGAGAAAGCCCTTGCGGTTCTCGATGGACGTGATGGGCGCGACGGTGCGGGCGGTGACGATGCGGCGCATCGGCTGCCTGCGACCCAGTGCAATGCGGATCAGCGGGCGCACCATCACCTCGAACACCACCAGGGCGCTCACCGGATTGGACGGGAGCAGGAACGTCGGAACCTCGTCCCGGCCGAGCTGGCCGAAACCCTGGACCGATCCCGGGTGCATCGCGACCCGGTCGACCTCGAGGTTGCCGAGATCGGCGAGTGCGTCCCGCACGTCCTCGGACGCGCCGCCGCCGACCGCACCCGCGATGACGACGATCTCGGACCGGATCAGCTGACCCTCGACCACCTCGCGCAGACGACGCGCGTCGGCGTTCGCGATACCGACCCGGTTGACGTCGGCGCCTGCGTCGCGGGCGGCGGCGGCCAGCGCGTAGGAGTTGACGTCGTAGACCTGACCGGGCCCCGGGGTCCGGTCGACGTCGACGAGTTCGCCACCGACCGAGATGACGGACAGCCGCGGCCGGGGATGCACGAGCACCTTGTCGCGTCCCACCGCGGCCAGCAACCCCACCTGGGCGGCGCCGATGATGGTGCCTGCCCGGACGGCGACGTCGCCGGGCTGCACGTCGTCGCCGGCGCGGCGCACGTAGTCGCCGGAGCGGACCGGTTTGTAGATCTTGACGCGGGCGCGGCCGCCGTCGGTGCGGTCGAGCGGGAGGACGGCGTCGGCGAGCGTCGGGAGCGGGGCGCCCGTGTCGACCTTGACCGCCTGACGGGGCTGCAGCCGGATCGGCTGCCGCGAACCCGCCGTGACCTCCCCGACCACGGGAAGGGACAGTTCCACGGGAGCACCTTCGTCGTCCCGGATGTCGGTTCCGGCAGCCTGAACGTCGACGCTACGGACGGCGTAACCGTCGATCGCGGCCTGGTCGAACCCGGGAAGCGGCCGCTCGGTGACCACTTCTTCGGCACACAGCAGCCCCTGGGCTTCGGAGATCGCCACACGGACCGGCCGCGGCGCCACCGCGGCCGCGGTCACGATCGTCTGTTGCTCCTCGACCGACCGCAAGTTCTTGCCTCCCGAGCTTCTAGGATTCCGTCCGCTTCAATCGGTCGATCAGCCATTCGCGCAACGACGGGCCGTACTCTTCCATGTCCAACGCAAAGTCAACCGCAGCGCGGAGGTAGCCGCCGGGATTTCCGAGATCGTGTCTCGTGCCCCGGTGCACGACGACGTGAACGGGGTGGCCTTCCTTGATGAGGAGGGCGATGGCGTCGGTGAGCTGGAGCTCGCCACCGGCGCCGGGTTCGATTCGCCGCAGCGCGTCGAAGATCGCGCGGTCGAGGAGGTAGCGACCTGCGGCCGCGAACGTGGACGGGGCGTCCTCGATGGCCGGCTTCTCGACCATGCCGGTGACCTTGAGGACGTCGGGGTTGACGGCGTCGGGCACCGTCTCGACCTCGAAGACGCCGTACGCGCTCACCTGGTCCTTGGGGACGTCGATGGCGCAGAGCACGGTGCCGCCGCGCTTGCGGCGGACCCGGGACATCGTCTCGAGCACGCCACGCGGCATCACGAGGTCGTCCGGGAGGAGCACGGCGATGGCGTCCTCGTCGTCGTCGAGGACCGACTCCGCGCAGCCGACCGCGTGGCCGAGGCCGAGGGGCTGGTCCTGGACGACGGACTCCACCTCGAGCAAGCCGGGAGCCTTGCGCACCTTTTCGAGCAGGTGGTACTTGCCGCTGGCCTTTAGCTTGCTCTCGAGGACGAGGTCCTCGACGAAGTGGGCGACCACCCCGTCCTTACCGGGCGACGTGACGATCACGAGCCGGCCGGCACCCGAATCGGCGGCTTCTCCGGCCACGAGTTCGATACCCGGGGTATCCACGACCGGGAGCAGCTCTTTCGGCACGGTCTTGGTCGCGGGAAGGAATCGCGTCCCCATTCCCGCTGCGGGCACGACAGCCGTGCGAAAGGCGCTGGCGGTGTGCGGGGCGGCGTCTGTCATGCCCACACCTTAACTGTGCGGACCTACCAGTCAGTCACCAAGATCCTGTCAGCTACCTCCCGGAACCCGCCGGAGACGCTGCCGGGCCGGCTCTAAGGTTGGGGCATGCACGCACGAACGAAGGACGAGTGGCGGCGCCTGGTGCTCACCGGGCGGCGTGCGCTGACCCCGGAACGCCGCACCGCCGAGGACCAGGCAATTGTCGCGCTCGTCACACGTGAAGTCACCGGCGGATCGACCGTCTGCGCCTACGTCCCCACCGCGCTCGAGCCCGGGTCACTGGACTTTCTCGAAGCCCTCAGGCGGGTCGCCGGGCGCGTCCTCGTGCCGGTCACCCGCGGTCCCGGCCCGCTCCACTGGTCCGAGTTCACGGGCGCGGACGGTCTCGCCGCCGCGAGTTACGGCCTGCGCGAACCCACCGGACCGGTGCAGGAACCCAGCGAGATCCGTTCGGCCGATACCATTTTCGTTCCCGCCCTGGCCGTCGATCGACGGGGCGTGCGACTCGGCCGCGGCGCGGGCTTCTACGACCGGACCCTCGGGCTCGCCGCCCCCGGCGCGCGGCTGATCACGGTGGTCCGCGACGAGGAACTGGTGTCCGAACTGCCGGAGGATCCTCACGACGTACGTATGGGATGGGCTCTCACCCCCGGCTCGGGCCTCGTCGCGCTCGGTGGACAAGGGGGAACGTGCGCTCCGGAATAGTTCCCTGATTAGCGTTGTTGGCACTGTCGACTGTAGAGTGCTAAAACCTGCGGTTTGACTACACAGTGCGGAGGAACCCAGTGCCCACTTATTCATATGCGTGCACGGAATGCGACAACCGTTTCGACATCGTCCAGTCGTTCAGCGATAACTCCCTGACCGTCTGCCCCGCATGCTCGGGCAAGCTTCGCAAGCTGTTCAACTCCGTCGGCATCGTCTTCAAGGGCAGCGGTTTCTACCGCACCGACAGCCGTGGCACGTCCGGAGCGGCCAGCGAGCCGGCCAAGACCGATTCCGCTCCCGCTGCCAAGTCGGACAGTTCGTCGAAGGCCTCGTCCAGCTCGTCGAGCACCGCGACCGCCGCACCGGCCAAGGCTGCTGCCAGCTAGTTCTCGCGCGTCCGCGGGTTATCCACAACTTCTCGTCCATCCACAGGCGGGCCCGTTCGGCGTACCTACGGGCCTGCCGGTCTCCTAGCGTCGAACCGTGTCGTTCGACCCTGCCCAGACCGGCCACAACCGGTCGAACCGCGCACACCGAAGCCTGAGCCCGTCGTGGGCCGACCGGCTGTCGGATCTCGCCCATCCAGGTTGGGCCCGCACCCTCGCCGCCAGGCGCGTCCTGGCCGGCGCACTCGTCTGCCTCGCGCTGGCCCTCCTCGCCCGCGGGGACCCCGGCTCCGCCCGCTCCGCGGTCGTGGTGGCGGCACGGGATCTGCCACCCGGTGTCGTCCTCACGGACGCCGACGTGGAACTGGTCGAGCTCGAGGCCGGGAGCCTGCCCGACGGAGCCGTCACCGCCGTTGCCGATGTCGACGGACGCACCCTCGCCGGACCGACCCGCGCCGGTGAAGCCCTCACCGACGTCCGGGTACTGGGACCGCGTCTGGCCGCTGCCGCAGCCGGGATCGACGACGCGCGGATCGTTCCCGTCCGGCTCGCCGACCCGGCCGTCACGGAACTCCTGCGTGAGGGTGATCGCGTCGACGTGCTCACGGTCGATCCCGGCACACCATCGGATCCGGACCGGCGGTCCGGCGCCACCGTCCTGGCGTCCCGCGCCGTCGTCGTGCTGGTGACACCGTCCGAGAACGGGCGTGACCAGCGCGAACGAGTGGTGATGCTGGCGCTTCCGGCCTCCGACGCCACCACGGTGGCCGCGGCATCCCTCACGAACGCGATCACCGTGACCTTTCAGTGACCCGCCACGCGGCGCCGCGCTGATCTAGGCTTTTCCGGGAGACAGTGCTGGATGACTTGCCACCCACTCGAGGAGACGTCGACATGCTCAAGGGATTCAAGGACTTCCTGCTCCGGGGAAACGTCCTCGACCTCGCCGTCGCGGTCGTAGTCGGAGCCGCGTTCACCGCCATCGTCACATCGTTCACCAACAACGTGATCAATCCGTTGATCGCCGTTGCGGGCGGCGCCAACGACCTGGGCTGGGGCTATCAGATCCTCGCCGACAACCCGGCCACCTTCATCAACATCGGTGCCGTCATCACGGCCGTGATCAACTTCGTGATCATCGCCGCGGTCGTGTACTTCATTCTCATTGTCCCGGCCAACGCCGCGAAGAAGCGTTTCATCACCGAACCCGCAGACAAGAAGGCAAGCGAGGCCGACCTGCTGATCCAGATCCGCGACATCCTCGAAGCGAGCCTCCAAACCGACGGGGCGGCAACGAGTTCCGACGGAGCGCACGCCATGCCCGCGGAGAAGGCTGCGAAGCTCGAGCAGACCCGCGAATAGCGTTTCGACGACTCCGGGCCCGTGCAGCAGGTGCTTGCACGGGCCCGGAGTCATGGGTGGAACGAATATCAGCCGATGCTGAAGGGCTGTCCCCACAGCGTGACGGTGCTGCTCACGTTGTCCGTCTCCACGGACACGTTCACGTACGACCGCGCCTGCGCGTAGCCGGCGCAGCCGCTCACGCCGAGGGTCGAGTCGGCCCAGGTGACCGAGCCGTCGGTACCCTCGAAGCTGTTGTATGCCGAGTGCGACTCTCCGCCGTAGGCGTCGGCCGCCTCGAGGTCGAGGATGTCGACGCTGACGGCCTCACCGGGGCCGAGGGTAACACCAGCGCTCGTGCCGCCGTCGACAGGAACCGAAACGGTACCGTCAGCATTCACCACCGGAGCCGAGCCGGCTTCACCGCCTGCCTCCGCACCGAAGTCGACCTGGCAGGCCAGGACGTAACCGGGCTGGATGTCGGCACCGGTCGCCCCGGCGCCTTCCAGGTGGACGGAGGCCTTGCCGTTCACCCAGACATTCCGGTGCAACGGAGTCGAACCCATCGACGGCGAAACGTTCGCACTCTCGTCCGTCAGGTTCACGTGCACCACGGTGCCGTCAGCCAACGTCTGCGTGATGCTGCCACCGGGCAGCGGAATGAACGTGTCGGCGTTCGCCGCACCGACGGAAAAGAAGCCCATGGTCGCGGCAGCAGCGGCACCGACCGCCGCCAGACGCACACCGTTCTTACGGTTGATGTTCATTGTTCCCCTCTAAGGGTAGATAACTCGCGCACGCGAGAAGTGGGTGGGAAGAACTGCGGAAGAGACCGAAATCAGCCGATGCTGAACGGCGCACCGTACAGAACGGTCTTCGAGTAGTCGTTGCCCACGATCTCCACGACCGAGTACGAACGAGCCTGCGCGAATCCACCGCACTTCTGCACCTGCAGTTCCGCATCCTGGTACTGCAGCGCGTACACGCCGTCCTTCTTGATGTCCTTGCCACCCAGCGGCACGTACTTGACCTCACCCGAAGCCAACGGAACCGTCAGACCCGCACTCGCCGACAACGAATCGAGACCCAGACTGAACGACGGGCTCGCCGACAGACCCGTGATATCCACCTGGCAACCCACGATGTATCCGGTCGACACCCGCGAAACACCATGCGTCGTCGCCGCATTCGTACCGTTGTAGGTACCCGCATTGTTCGTCGTGGAGTTCGCATCCGGAACCTCGGTGACCTCCTTGATGCCCTTGACATCGGCAACGACGGTGCCCGACACCCACGCCACACGACCGGCGCCATTGGCAGCCAACGACGGCGACGACAGAGCGCTCTCCGCCGTCCGCGTCAACGTCACATTCGGACCGACCTTCGAACCATCAGGCAGCGGGATAAAGGTATCCGCACTCGCCGCACCAGTAGACATCAAACCGAGTGCAACAGCCGCAGCAGCACCCAGGCCTGCAATACGGGCGCCACGGCGCAGGCCGGACTTGCGGTTCTCGCTCATTCGTTCCCCTCATCAGGCGTCGCTGCTCCGACCTTCGGAGAAGACCACCACCTAGCGAGGTCCAAAGTTAGAGCATTCGAGTCCGAAACGTAATATCCGAAAAGGTGCATTTACGAAAGCGTTACCCGCCATAAAGGCGCGTTATTTGCGTGTAATAGTGCATTGTGAACGCCAGAAATCGGGGCGCGAGTATTCCCGCGCCCCGATTCCGGGTAATTCCTACTTGTTTATGGAGAAAGCAATCAGCCGATGCTGAAGGGCTGTCCCCACAGGGTGACCGTGCTGCTGACGTTGTCGGTGCTGACGGCAACCTTGACGTAGCTGCGGGCCTGGGCGTAGCCGGCGCAGCCGCTCACGCCGAGGGTCGAGTCGGCCCAGGTGACCGAACCGGTCTTGCCCGTGAACTTGTTGGCACCGGAGTGCGACTCTCCGCCGTAGGCGTCCTTCTTCTCGAGGTCGAGAATCGTGACGTTCTTCGCCTGGCCGGGGCCGAGGGTGATTCCGGCGCCGGTGGTACCCGTGACCGGAATGGAGACGGTGCCGTCGTCGGCGACGGAAGGCGTCGAGCCCGTCTTGCCGTTGGCGCTGGCACCGAAGTCGACCTGGCAGGCCAGGATGTAACCCGGGGTGATCGAGGCTCCCTTGGCTCCGGCGCCGTCCAGCGTGACGGCAGCCTTGCCGTTCACCCAGACGTTGCGGTGCAACGGAGTCGAACCCATCGACGGCGAAACGTTCGCACTCTCGTCCGTCAGGTTCACGTGCACCACGGTGCCGTCAGCCAACGTCTGCGTGATGCTGCCACCGGGCAGCGGAATGAACGTGTCGGCGTTCGCCGCACCGACGGAAAAGAAGCCCATGGTCGCGGCAGCAGCGGCACCGACCGCCGCCAGACGCACACCGTTCTTACGGTTGATGTTCATTGTTCCCCTCTAAGGGTAGATAACTCGCGCACGCGAGAAGTGGGTGGGAAGAACTGCGGAAGAGACCGAAATCAGCCGATGCTGAACGGCGCACCGTACAGAACGGTCTTCGAGTAGTCGTTGCCCACGATCTCCACGACCGAGTACGAACGAGCCTGCGCGAATCCACCGCACTTCTGCACCTGCAGTTCCGCATCCTGGTACTGCAGCGCGTACACGCCGTCCTTCTTGATGTCCTTGCCACCCAGCGGCACGTACTTGACCTCACCCGAAGCCAACGGAACCGTCAGACCCGCACTCGCCGACAACGAATCGAGACCCAGACTGAACGACGGGCTCGCCGACAGACCCGTGATATCCACCTGGCAACCCACGATGTATCCGGTCGACACCCGCGAAACACCATGCGTCGTCGCCGCATTCGTACCGTTGTAGGTACCCGCATTGTTCGTCGTGGAGTTCGCATCCGGAACCTCGGTGACCTCCTTGATGCCCTTGACATCGGCAACGACGGTGCCCGACACCCACGCCACACGACCGGCGCCATTGGCAGCCAACGACGGCGACGACAGAGCGCTCTCCGCCGTCCGCGTCAACGTCACATTCGGACCGACCTTCGAACCATCAGGCAGCGGGATAAAGGTATCCGCACTCGCCGCACCAGTAGACATCAAACCGAGTGCAACAGCCGCAGCAGCACCCAGGCCTGCAATACGGGCGCCACGGCGCAGGCCGGACTTGCGGTTCTCGCTCATTCGTTCCCCTCATCAGGATTCGTGCAGGTTCCCAGCCCCGACGATCGAAGCTGAGGAGTGGTCCATTTCGGGCCCAGCGCAGTATTCGGAGCAAAGGTGTCCGCAGCGTTAACTACAGAAGTCCAGTTGCCCGAATTTCGACACTAGAGACACACCTCACAAGGAGGCCGTCCGGGCGACGACGTGGCACCACGCCCCGCCCTCCATCTTCGTACTGACTCGTCAGGGACATTAACCTGCGCTAAGAACCTGAGCAACGTGATCAGCTCGTGACGCAATTGTGATGTGCCTCACAAAGTTGAAAACGAAACGTTACCTACGGGTAGCCCCGCTTTGGAATCGCGTGAATGAAAGCCGCCGTACCAGTGACTTTCCGAGCGCGAATTTTTCCGTTACTGCAGACAACACTTAGATTCATCCAGATTTCAATCATGCATTCACCCATGGTGGGGAGGAACCTGACGCCGAAGCCACTCCTCGGACTCGTTGCGTCTGTCCACATACTGAGACGCCTCGTCGGGTTCGCGTTCGTCCGCGGTGGTGTCGGGGAAGACGTCCCCGAAGATGCGCTTGAGCCGGGCCCTGTCGATCGGGGCCCGGCTCGGAACTGCCTGCTCGTCGGGCTCGCTGTGCGAACCCGGCTCGTCGGAACGAGAAATCGTCTCAGCCTTCCAGACCGGACAATTCGGAAATCACGTGTGTCGCGAGCGGCGTCAGGGTGGCCATGCCGTCCCGGACCGCGGCGCGGGAGGACGCGAGGTTGACCACGAGTGTGCTGCCGGACACACCGGCGAGCCCGCGGGAGAGGCCGGCATCCAGTGAACCGGCGGCGAGACCCGAAGACCGGAGGGCCTCCGAAATTCCCGGAATCTCGCGGTCGAGGACCTCGGCGGTGACGTCGGGGGCGACGTCGCGGGGCGACACCCCGGTACCGCCGACGGAGACGACGAGGTCGACGCCGCCGATGACGGCAGTGTTGAGCGCGTTGCGGATCTCCACCTCGTCGGCCGCCACCGCGACGATGGCGTCGACGATGAAGCCGGCCTCGTTCAGCAGTTCCGTCACCAGAGGCCCGATGGAGTCCTTGCCGTCACCGTGAGCGGTGCGGTCGTCGACGATTACCACCAGCGCGCGGCCGGCCAGCGAGGCTTCGATGTCCATGGTCCCTACCGTAGTGGCCCCGTTCAGAACGGACTCGACCTGCCCGAGAATCCCGGTGTTCATCAGCGGCCGCCCTGTTCGGCGGTTCCGAGCGTGACGTCGACGGTCTTGGAATTCGATCCGTTCCCGTCGGTGTAAGTGATGGACACGTTGTCTCCCGGTGCGTGTGAACGGATGGCGGCGATGAGCGCGTCGCCGCTGGTGATGACCCGGTCGTCGACCTTGGTGATCACCGAGCCCTTCGGAATTCCCGCCTTCTCCGCCGGACTGCCCGACGTGACCTCGACGACGGTGGCACCGTTGGCGGCGTCCTGCGACGGGACCTGGATCCCGATGACGGCCTGGGTGGCCTTGCCCGTCTTGACCAACTCGTCCGCGATGCGCCGGGCCTGGTCGACCGGGATCGCGAAGCCGAGACCGATGGAGCCGCTCTGCTCGCCCCCGCCGGAACCGCCGATGCTCGCGATGGCGGTGTTGATGCCGATCAGCTGACCGTCCATGTTGACGAGGGCGCCGCCGGAGTTGCCCGGGTTGATCGCCGCATCCGTCTGCAGGGCGTCGATGACGGTGTTCTGGTTGCCGGACTCACCGCTGGTGGACACCGGGCGGTTGAGCGCCGAGATGATGCCCTCGGTGACGGTGCCGGCGAGACCGAGAGGCGAACCGATCGCGACGACCTGCTGTCCGACCTGCACGTTGTCCGAAGTGCCCAGCTCGATCGGCGTGAGGTCCGTCTTGCCGTCCACCTTGATGACCGCGAGGTCGGATACCGGGTCGGCGCCGACCAGCTTGGCGTCGGCCCTACTGCCGTCCGAGAAGGCGACCGTCAGCTTGCCGCCCTTGGCGGCCGCGCCCGCGACGTGATTGTTGGTGAGGATCATGCCGTCGGACGAGATGACGATGCCGGATCCCTCGCCACCCGAGCCGCCTGCCGTCGCCACCTCGATCTGCACGACGCTCGGGACCACCTTGTTCGCGACCGCCTGCACCGACCCCGCCGGTGCATTCGCGGCCGGGGTCGCGGTGTTGTTCTTGGGGGCGTCGAGGGAGTTGGTCACCGCGGCGCCGCCGCCGTTTCGATCCGTTGCCAGGGAGCCCACGACGCCGCCGATGCCGCCACTCACGAGAGCGAGCGCCACAGCGCCCACCACGATCGCCGTGCGCGCGGGACGCTTGGTCGCGGTCGCCGTCGATCCCGCCGCTGCCTGGCCGGGCCCCTGCAGGCCGGGGAACGGCCCCTGAGGCGCCCCGGGCGGCCCGGCCGCGTGCTGGGCACCCGGATGTCCCGGAGCGCCGTGCTGGGGCTGCCCGAACTGCTGGGTGGGCTGGTGCGGCGCACCGTACGGATTGCCCTGGGGGTACCCGGCGCCGTAGGCCTGCTGACCCGCCGGACCGCCGGCCGGGTTGTGCGGAGTGGTCGGGAACTGCTCGGTCGGGTGGTACCCCGGCGTCGGCGGCTGCGGGTGGGCCGGCTGGTCGGGGCGCCCGCCCCGGTCGCCACCGGCGTTCTCGCGGCTGTCGCCGTCGTGGCTGTTTCGATCCTCGGTCATCGCATCACTTCCATCTCCCGCGACCACCCGCAGGGGCAGTCGCACCGTCTCTGTCTACGAGAGTGCCCGGTGGGACTGAGAAGGTCCTGAGACCGGCCTTTGAGTTAGCCGAGACCTCGAGCTTCGAGCCTATTCCGCTTCGGGTTCACCCGGAAGGACGATGCGGATGAGCGCACCGCCCCGTTCGGAGACGTCCACCGCGATCGTGCCGCCGTGCTTGACCACCACCTGCCGGACGATCGCCAGCCCCAGCCCGGAGCCGGGCATCGAGCGCGACGCCGTGGACCGGTAGAAGCGGTCGAACACCAGCTCCCGATCCTCCTCCGGAATACCCGGGCCCGCGTCGTCGACCGTCAGCTCGAGAAGTCCGTCGCCTGCCGGTTTCATCGCCACCCGCACCTGCTCACCGGTCGGACTCCACTTGGCGGCGTTGTCGAGGACGTTCAGCACCGCCCGCGACAATCCCGCGTGGTCTCCGTACACGAACCAGGGAACGGTGACGGCGGTGAAGTCGATCTCGTTACGCCGGCGTCGCGCACGCTCGAGGCTGCGGTCCACCACTTCGCTGAGATCGACTCTCTCGAAGATGGTTTCCGGTGCGTCCTCGCGGGCGAGGTCGACGAGGTCGCCCACCAGCTGCGAGAGTTCCTCGATCTGCGCCACCACGTCGGTGCGCAGTTCGGCCATGTCGTCGTCCGGAATATGCGGCGCGCCAGGACGACTCGACGCGATCAGCAACTCCATGTTGGTGCGCAACGACGTGAGCGGCGTCCGCAGTTCGTGTCCCGCGTCGGCGACGAGCCTGCTCTGCCGCTCCCGCGATTCCGCGAGCGCCCTCAGCATGGTGTTGAAACTTTCGGTGAGCCGGGCGAGTTCGTCGTTGCCCGTCACCGGCATCGGCGTCAGGTCGTCGGTCCGGGCCACCCGTTCCGTGGCGGCGGTGAGCCGGGCGATCGGACGCAGACCGGTGCGCCCCACCGTCGTCCCGGCGGCGGCCGCGAGGACCACCCCGCACCCGCCGACGATGAACAGGACCCACGCCAGCCGGTCGAGCACCGCCCCCGTCGGCGCCAGCCGCTGGGCGATCACCAGCGTGCTGCCGTCCTGGGTGCGCTCGGCCAGCACCCGCTGGTTGTCCGCGGTGCGCAGGGACGTTTCCTGCTCGCCGCGCGCCACCGACAACTCCGGCTCGCCGATCGGCACATTGGAACCCGGTGGCGTGTACGTGTCGAGGTCCGGGAAGACCAGCGCCACACTGATGTCCGTCGTGTACAGCGTCGCGCCCGCGATGTAGCGCGGATCGAACGTCACGAGGTTGCTGTCGATCAGCGCCGACGCGCGGTTCCGCAACTGGTTGTCGACATCGGCGTACAGGGCCCGCGACACCACTGCGTACGCGGCGATCGCCATCACCGCCACCGCGATGGCCACCACGGACGCGGCGAGCAGCGTCACCCGCCACCGCAACGAGACCGACCGTGTCAACGGCATCGGAGGCCGCATCTCGGGCGGTAACGGGATCGGTCCTGTGGGGTGCCGCGAAATAGGGTGCGTGTCGTGCTTCGCCGACCCCGACTTGGGGGCAGTTCTGTGGAACGGAACAGCCATCACGGAGGAGTCTCCCGCAGCACGTAGCCGACCCCGCGGACGGTGTGCAGCAGGCGGGCTTCTCCGTCCGCCTCCGTCTTGCGGCGCAGATACCCGATGTAGACCTCGAGCGCGTTGCCGGACGTCGGGAAGTCGTAACCCCACACCTCCTCGAGGATGCGGCCACGGGTCAGCACCCGGCGCGGGTTGGCCATCAGCATCTCGAGGAGCGAGAACTCGGTGCGGGTGAGGCTGATGGACCGCTCGCCACGCGTCACCTCGCGGGTGACCGGATCGAGCGTGAGGTCCTCGAACGTCATCTTCTCCGAATCGATGCCCGGCTCCGGCGCGGCGCGGCGCAGCAGCGCACGCAACCGGGCCAGCAACTCCTCGAGGGCGAACGGTTTCGGCAGGTAGTCGTCGGCTCCGGCGTCCAGGCCCGACACCCGCTCCGACACGGAGTCGCGCGCGGTCAAGACGAGAATCGGCAGGTCGTCGCCGGTGCTCCGCAACCGGCGGCACACCTCGAGACCGTCCAGACGCGGCATCATCACATCGAGCACGAGCGCGTCGGGGCGCGCGTTCGCGACCTTCTCGAGAGCATCGATACCGTCGACGGCCAGTTCCACCGAGTACCCGTTGAAGCTGAGAGACCGCCGTAAGGACTCCCTCACGGCGCGATCGTCGTCGACCACCAGAATGCGCATACCCGACAGTTTGGCCCGATCAACTGAGATATGTCTGAGAAGGGGACTTCGACACGAGATGGCGCCCGTCACTCGAGGACGCGCGGACCCGGCAGCCCCCAGTTCCGCCACAACGCCACCAACCGCAGCGCGGACGCGAACACCGTCCCCACCACCAGCGCCACATCGGTACCCGAACCCCACTCGCTGACCGCGACGACCAGCGCCGAACCGAGCAGCGCCGGCACCGCGTAGAAGTCCCGCTGCAGCAGCAACGGGACCTCGTTCACCAGCACGTCGCGCAGGATGCCGCCGCCGATCGCCGCGGTGCCGCCGATGAGGCACGACGCCAGCGGACTCGCCCCGTGGTCGAGGGCGATCACCGCGCCCGTGCTCGCGAACAGCCCCATCCCCAGGGCGTCCAGCACCAGGATCTCCCGGCGGAGCCGCCCGACAGTCGAATGCAGGAAGAACACCAGCAACGACATCACGAACGACGTGCCGAGGTTCGGCCAGCTACCCAGCGACGTCGGCGGATGGATGCCCAGCAGGACGTCGCGGACGATGCCGCCACCGAGAGCGGTGAACACACCGACCACGCAGACACCGAAGATGTCGAGGCGCTTCGTCACCCCCACCAGGGCGCCCGACGCCGCGAACACCGCGATGCCCACCAGTTCCAGGATGTACAGCAGCACCCGCCAAGGTTCGCATGTGGCGTGTCACTTCCCGGCCGGGTCCACCAATCCCAGCTTCACGGACTTCGACCCGTGAGTACTTGTTAACCGCCCGCGGTTAACAAGTACTCACGGGCGCTTGCGCACTCCGTACCGGCGCTCGAACTTCTCGACGCGGCCCGCGGTGTCCATCACGCGCTGCGCACCGGTCCAGAACGGGTGCGATTCGCTGGTCACGTCCACGACCACCAGTGGATAGGTATTACCGTCCTCCCACACGGCGGTGCGGTCGCTGGTCAGCGTCGACCGCGTGAGGAACGTGGTTCCGGTGCTCGCGTCCTGGAACACCACGGGGTGGTAGTCGGGATGGATTCCTGGTTTCATTCGTGTCCCTCTCTCGATTCGGGTTCTGCATAGGGTGATTCGCTGCTCTCGCAGGGATCTTCGTGGAACTGCCCGAACGGGTCGGGCCACGACTGCCATCCGGCTTCGTCCGCGAGTTCGTCGTCGGTGACGAGCGCCCACTGCAGGGTGCGGTCGATCTCGGTGGGGTCGGCGGCATGCACCAGCACCACCATCGACGTGTGCCGGTCGCCGAAGCGTTCGTCCCAGCACAGCGCTGCCATCGCACGACGCGCGACCCCGACCTGTTCCTGTTCCTCCGGGGTCATGGCGGCCAGCCAGCGGTCGGCGCTCGCCACCCGCAGTCCCCCACCGGCCGACTCGAGCCACAGCGCCTCGTCCGGCTGCGTCGCGACCCACACGCGTCCGCGCGAGGTGACGACGCCGTCGAGGAGCACGTCGACGGCCTCGTGCAGCCGCTCCGGATGGAACGGCCGGGTAGCGGTGAACTCGACGAGCATCACGCCGCAGTCGTGGGACAGCGGCGGCTGTCCGCGCAGCAGCGGTGAGTGGGCGTGGGACGGCTCACCGCGTCGCGCGCCGGCCGGGATGTCGAGGAGCAGTCGCTCGACGTCGAGGGTGTCCCCGCCCCAGCTGATCGATGCGCCCGGTGCGAGCCGGGCCAGGACGGCGTGGAGCCGCGCCTGCTGCCAGCCGTCGCCGGCGCTGCCCGCCACCACGAGGGCGTCGGCGAAGTCCACCTGCCCGACCGCGACCTGCGCCACGGTGCGGTCGTCGTCCAGCGCGTCGTCGCCGGTGGCATCGGCCAGCCACGATCCCGCGTCGAGGCAGGTGACGACGCCGTCGACGCGCACGTCCCGCGACGCCGGACCGTCGATCTGCCCGACCACACCGGACACCGACACGTGCTCGACCGCCCAGCAGACGGCCTCGGGTTCGAGCCTGCGGTCGAGGTGCAGCACGATGCGCTGCACCGAACTGCGGGTGTGCAGGCGGCGGATCAGCGGCAGGAGGTCCTGACGCAGCGTGCAGGAGATGCAGCCGTGTGCCAGTTCGAGGATGTGGAGGCGCTCGCGCGGCGCCCCTGACTCCAGCGTGGTGACGGTGCGGCGCACGACGCCTTCGTGCAGGAGGTCGAGGTCGTGATGCACGACGACGGTGCCGTCGCGGAGCAGCGAGCGCGCCGCGTCCTCGGTGGGGCCGTTCCAGCCGGATACCAGGATCAGTGGCGTCCGGCCGTCGAGTATCTCGTTCACGAGCACCCTTTCGATAACGATTGTCATTACGTTGACGGAACGCTACATTGGAAACCCGCCGTTGTCGAAAATGATTGTCATCACCCTCTCGTCGAGTTGTCGCGAGAGGCAGAGAGGAACGCCCATGTCGGCGCACTGCCAGGTGACCGGACGCCAGCCAGGATTCGGCAAGTCCGTGTCGCACTCCCACAAGCGCACCAACCGGCGCTGGGATCCGAACATCCAGAAGAAGACGTATCTCCTACCCAGCGAGGGCAGGCGGATCACCCTCACGCTCTCCGCGAAGGGCATCAAGACCATCGACCGGGACGGCATCGACGCCGTCGTCGCCCGGATCCGGGCCCGCGGGGAGAAGATCTGATGGCCGCCCGCAACGAGATCCGCCCGATCGTGAAACTGAAGTCGACGGCGGGCACCGGATACACGTACGTGACCCGCAAGAACCGCCGCAACGACCCGGACCGTCTGGTGATGAAGAAGTACGACCCGGTCGTGCGGAAGCACGTCGATTTCCGAGAAGAGAAGTAGAAGACACCGCCCATGGCAAAGAAGTCGAAGATCGCGAAGAACGAGCAGCGCAAGATCGTAGTGGCGCGCTGGGCCGAGCGCCGCGCGGAGCTGAAGGAGACCATCCGCCGCCCGTCGAGCAGCGAAGACGAGCGCGCGGAGGCCCGGGCGGCACTGCAGCGTCTGCCCCGCGACGCGAATCCGGTACGATTGCGCAATCGAGACGCTGCGGATGGACGTCCGCGCGGCCACCTGAGGAAGTTCGGGCTCTCTCGCGTGCGTGTTCGCGAGATGGCGCACCGCGGGGAGCTGCCAGGCGTCCACAAGTCGAGCTGGTAAAGGAAGAAGATGGCAGTCAAGAGAGCACCGTCGAAGAAGCCGCGTCCCGTCGAGGGCCGCAAGCCCAAGAAGAACCCGTTGTTCGCGGCCAAGATCGAGTACGTCGATTACAAGGACATCAACCTTCTGCGCACGTTCATCTCGGACCGCGGCAAGATCCGTAGCCGCCGCGTCACGGGCCTGACCCCGCAGCAGCAGCGTCAGGTTGCCGTCGCCGTGAAGAACGCTCGCGAGATGGCTCTGCTGCCCTTCACGAGCCGGTAACTCGCAAGGCACCGAAAAGGCCGCGTAATCCTCGGATTACGCGGCCTTTCGTCATTTCGGTCAGCCGAGCGCGGCCTGCATGTCGGTGATCTCCTTCTGCTGCGCGGTCACGATGTCGGCGGCCATCTGCTTCGCCTCCGGGTTCTCACCGTCGGCGAGTTCGGCATTCGCCATCTCGATCGCGCCCTTGTGGTGCTCGATCATCATGACCAGCCATTGCCGGTCGAATTCGGTGCCCGACAGTGCCGTCAGGGCACCCATCCGATCGGCCGACATCACGCCGTCGCCGTGGTCCGTGCTGCTGTGGTCCATGCCGGACATGTCGGACGCCGGAACCGGTTGTCCCCACTGCTGGAGCCAGTCGGTCATCCGGTCCATCTCCGGTTGCTGCGCCGCCTCGATCGCGGCGGCGAGAGTGACCACATCGGTGTTCTCGGTGCGGCCGACGACCAGGTCGGCCATCTCCACCGCCTGCGCGTGGTGCGGGTACATCCCGTTCAGGAACGCGATGTCGGCGTCGTTGAACCGTGCCTGCGAGTGGGCCACCGACGTCGTGGTCGTCGTCGAGGTGCCGGCCGAGTCGGTGCTGCACCCGGTCAGGACGAGAGCGGCGGCCGCCGCGGCGGAGATCAGGGCTGTGGTGGTGGTACGCATGAGGAACTCCTTGGGATCAATTCGGAAGTTGACAGTCGGATCCGCCGGGGCACACGCCCCGGACTCCCTGTCACACCCGCAGAATCGAGAGTTCCGCCAATGACAACACCGTCCACGGCGGTGGGCCACGACCCGACTGCACACGGTCGGCGCTCACCCGCGACCGTCGCGCCGCGGGATCCGCGGAGTGCCTCCACAGCAGCATCGCCGACGTCAGCGCGGCGATCACTACGATCACACCGGCACACTGGTGGCCGGTGAGATGGACTTGCCCGCACCCGTCCCGGCCGCATCCGTGGGGGTCCTCGTCGTGAGTCGCGGTTGCCGAGGGTTGTTCATGCACCGCGGCGATCGCGGTCGGCGCGATCAGGCTGTGCATGAGGAGCACCCCGGCGGCGACAGCGATCAGCAGCGCGGCACGCGCCACGACTGTGCGCCTCCGCCCGGTTGCCGTCTCCACAGCCCCACTGTAACCGGACATACCCGGCGGGGGTACCCAGGTGAGTGGCGATGCGTGCCCGAGGACACTGTGCCACTCACGTGCCCGGCGTCCCTCAGGTGAGCGGCAAAGTGTGCCCCGGCACGCTTTCGCACTCACATGGGGGTGTGCGCGAGGATCTCCAGGCCCTGCTGCTCAAGTCCGCCGATCGTGTCGGTGAGGATGACGAGCCCGCGGTCGTTCGCCCGGTCGAGCACGACGGTGCACTGGAAGCCGCCCGTCGCGCCGCCGTGCAGGGTGTAGTCCCGGCCTTCGAACGGGACGATCGACCACGTCAGCGCCCGGTAGCTGTCGCCGACCCACCGCGGGTCCATGGCCGTGCCGCCCGGGACCGTTCCGTCGAGCAGAGCCCGGACGTACGTCGACATGTCGTTCGCCGTGGACCGCAATCCACCGGCCGGCGCGTACGCGTCCAGCGGCCACGGGTCCTGCGACCGGTGCAGGACGTCGAATCCGCGAGTGACGTTCGCGGGCAGGTCGGCGGCGGTGAGCGGCATCCACGACTGCGACAGTCCGAGCGGGACGAGCATGCGATCGCGGAGCAGCGACGGGTAGTCGGTGTGCGCGGCCGCGGCCAGCGCCTGGCCGAGCAGCGCGAAGCCGACGGTCGAGTAGGAGTAGCTGCCGCGGGTCGTGAGCGGCGCCGACCGCAGTTGCTGCAGCAAGGTGTCCCGGTCGTAGGTGAACGGATTGGACGCGACAACCCAGTGCCCCACGGCGACCACGGTGTCGGTGCTCATCGGGAACTGCGCCAGCCCGGACGTGTGGGACGCCAACTCGAGTAGTGTCACGTCGCCGACCGGCGAGCCCTGTAGCGGCAGCACGTCCGCGACCTTCGTGTCCTCCCGCACCTCACCCCGGGCGACGGCGTCGACGAACAGTGCCGCGGTGAACGTCTTGGTGACGGAACCGATCTCGTAGTCGGTGTCCTCGGTGGCCCCGAAGTTCGCGAATCGGGTGCCGGAGGCATCGATGTACGCGACGCTCGCGTTCTCGCGGTAGCTGCGTCCGAGGACCTGCCCGGCGAGCGCGATCAGAGCCGGATCCCCGCTCGACGGCGGGGCCAGCGCCGACGCCACGGGAGCGGCGCCCCAGGCGAGGGTCCACGCACAGAACAGCGCGCAGAGAACGGTCGTACGACGCAGCATTTCGACTCCTCGGGCGCGACGGAACGCGCACACAGACGATGCCCCCGACCGGAGGCTATTGTCACCCACCCGAACGCCTGGCACTAGACTTCGGAAGGTTTGCCGACAGGAGGCTTACCTGTCGAGGAGGTGCCCCGCAGCGTGTCGGGAGTGGTTGCGGGATTCACCGTCATATTCGTGATCATCGCGATCGGCTACATTCTCGGCCGACGCGGGACGCTGGGTGCGGAGGGCGAATCCGTCCTGGGCAGGCTGGTGTTCTTCGTCGCCACACCGGCGCTGCTGTTCGATTCGCTCGCATCGTCCGACCTCTCCGTGATCTTCTCGCCCACTCTGGCCGTCGCGGCTGCCACTGCATTGACGGTCGGCGCACTGTACATGGTCGTCGCGAAGCTGTGGCTACACAGGTCCCTTCCGGAACTGACGATCGGCGCGCTGTCGTCGTCGTATGTGAACTCCGCGAATCTGGGCATCCCCATCGCGGTCTTCGTCCTCGGCGACGCCTCGTTCGTGGCGCCGCTGCTGCTGTTCCAGATCATCGCGTACTCCCCCATCGCGCTCACCATCCTCGACGTCACCACGCTCCGGCGGGGCGCGTCGCGACTCGACACGATCACCGCGCCGTTCAAGAACCCGATCGTCGTCGCGGGCGCGGCGGGACTGTTGATCGCCCTACTCGGCTGGACACCGCCGGAAGCCCTGATGCAGCCGTTCCGGCTCATCGGTGGCGCGTCCGTACCGGGTGCGCTGCTCGCGTTCGGCATCTCGCTGTACGGGGTGCGGGTGCTGGAGAAGGGGACGAGTCCGCGTCGCGACGTCGCACTGGCGTCGGTACTCAAGATCGTCGTGCAACCGGTGCTGGCCTATGTGATGGCGCGCTATCTGCTCGGGCTGGGCGGCCACGAACTGTTCGCCATCGTGGTGGTGGCAACGCTGCCGACGGCGCAGAACGTCTTCGTCTACGCCAGCCGGTACGGGGTGGGCACGGTGATGGCCCGGGACACCGCATTCGTCACGACTCTGGCGGCGATTCCGGGGATTGCGCTGGTCTCCGGCCTGCTCGCGGGATGAGGTTACCGTGGCTTATGCGCGTAATCGCCCTCGCAGTGCTGGCCTGCCTCGCCGTCGCCGGATGCGGGTCCGGTTCGAGCACCGACGAACCGACGATTCCCCCGGAGATCGCGTCCGCAGTGGATCCCAGCCCGACTAATCCGTCGTCGGGGATGCCCATTCCCTCCGAAGTGCCCGGGGAGGACTTCGGCACCGTCTTCGAACCGCGTCCCGACATCGTCCGGGCGAATCCGACCCCGTTCGAGTCGTGGTCCCGCGCGGACGGAAACAAGGTGGCGATCCACTTCGTCACCGGAACCCCGGAGTGTTACGGCGCCGACGCGACGGTCACCGAGACCGACACCACCGTCACGATCTCGCTGCGCACCGGCACGCTCCCGGAGGCGGCCGACAAGATGTGCATCCTCGTCGCCGTGTTCGGCACCCTCGAGGTCCAGTTGCAGGGGCCGCTCGGAAATCGTCAGGTGATCAACGGTTGACCTGGTGAAGCACTGGTTCCTCAACGTCTGCATCGCCACTGCTCTCCTCCAGGCCGTCTATCACGCTGTCCGCGTTCTCGTCTCCTACCGCGTCCTCGCTCTCGGCGGCGACGCCGTGACGATCGGCGTCGTCACCGCGCTGTTCTCGCTGGCGCCGCTGCTCGTGGCTGTCCGGATCGGACGCGCCGTGGACCGCCGGCATGCGGCCGCGGTTCTGCGGACGGGTGTGCTGCTGACTTCCCTCGGCGTCCTGGTGATCGCCGTCAGCGGCGACCTGATCGTCCTCGGACTCGGGAACGTGATCCTCGGGTTCGGGCAGATCCTCGTGACCGTCGCCGGGCAGGGGTTCATCACGCTCCTCTCCCCACCGGGTGAACTGGACCGCGGTTTCGCCGGATTGACGCTGGGCGTTTCGATCGGCCAGGCCGTCGGGGTACCGCTGGTCGGCGTGATCGCGGCCGGAAGCTCGGACGGCGGCGTCGTCGAGACCACCCTGGCGTTGACGGTGATGGGTGTGGTGGCGCTGGCCGCGGTCCCGTTCGCCTGGCCGATTCGCGAACGCCCGCAGCCGGCGGGACCACCGACGCCCGGCGACCGTCAGTCCGTGTTCAGCATGATCTCGACGACGGGGATGCGACCGGCCGTGTTCAGCAGCCTGATCGTGCTGGCGTCGGTCGACGTCGTCGTCGCGTACCTCCCCGTCCTCGGGCACGAGTTCGGTTTCAGCGTTCTCCTGGTGACGTTGCTGCTGACCGCGCGCACCGCGGCGTCGATCGTGTCGCGCGCCTTCCTGCCGTGGCTGCTCACTTGGGTGCCGCGGTCGAAACTGCTGGTCTCCGCGACGCTGTGCTCGGCGCTGCCCACCGCCCTGCTGCCGTTCGTCCCCCACCCCGCTGTGATGGCGCTGCTGCTCGTCGTCGCCGGATTCTTCTGGGGCATCGGCCAACCCCTGACCATGACGTGGGTGGCCGGGCTCGTCACCGCCGCCAACCGGGCCGCCGCGTTGTCGCTGCGGCTGACCGGCAACCGACTCGGGCAGGTGCTGATTCCGCTGGCCGCGGGCGCCGCGGCAGGCGTCGCGGGGACGTCGTCGATCTTCGTGATCACCGGCGGTCTCCTCGGCACCGCGGCGGTGTCGACGTGGCGAGCTGTGAGTACTTCTTAACCGCCGGCGGTTAACAAGTACTCACGGGTGCCGAAACGTCGCGTCCACCGACACACGACGCTCCACTTCGTCGGATGTGGCGTGCGTCTCTCATCGACACACTGG
Organism: Rhodococcus koreensis; assembly: GCF_900105905.1. Taxonomy (GTDB): domain Bacteria; phylum Actinomycetota; class Actinomycetes; order Mycobacteriales; family Mycobacteriaceae; genus Rhodococcus_F; species Rhodococcus_F koreensis. The sequence goes on from NZ_FNSV01000005.1 coordinate 2,519,075, forward strand.
TTCCCAGTCACGCGTTTGTCAGATCAGGGGTCAGGAGCCACACGATGAGCTATACCGGTGTCATTCCGAGCACGACCGACACACCCCGTCCACGCCCGGACGAGGCCGCCGTGTCGAGCGCGGTCCTGGCGTCCGGAGGTACCACCCCGCGGCTGCGTTTCGTCGACTCCGCGGACGCACAGCCCGAGCCGGCCGCCGTCATGGTGTGGCCGCAGGGCACCCCGCTGCTCGCGGAACTGGTCGCGTTGTTCGCCGACCTCGGGTTGCAGGTGGCGTCCCACGAACAGCTGCCCGAAGGCGAGCCCGGCGGCCCGCTGGTCCACCGTTTCGACTTCAGCACCGGCGACTTCGCCTGGGATGCCGCAACTCCCGGACTGCTCTCCGACGCGTTCGAGGCCGCGGCCGCCGGACATCTGGAGGTCGACGGTTTCACCCGCCTCGTCGCCGCCGCGAACCTGACGTGGACGGATGCCGTCCTGGTCCGGGCGGCGTGCCGGTACCTCCGGCAGGTGGGACTGGGGCTGTCGGAACCCAACATCGTCGCGATCCTGTTGCGGCACAGCGATTTCGTGCGCGGATTCCGCAACCTGTTCACCGCCCGCTTCGATCCCGCCCTCGCCGGCTCCGATCGTGAGAGCGCCGCGACGGACGCCGAGCGGGTGCTGCTCGCCGCGATCGACCGGACCGCGACGATGGACGAGGACCGGCTGCTCCGCGGACTGCTGTCGTTCACCTCGGCGGTGTTGCGCACCAACTGGTTCCGCCACGACCGCACGATCAGCGCCGCCCCCGCGGCCTTCAAGATCGACCCGTCGCTGTTGTCACTGTCCGCGGTCGTGACGCCGTACCGTGAGATCTTCGTGCACTCGCCGATCGTCGAGGGCAGCCACGTCCGCAGCGGCCCGGTGTCCCGCGGCGGCCTGCGCTGGTCGGACCGCAAGGACGACTTCCGCACCGAGGTCCTGGGTCTGATGAAGACGCAGCACGTGAAGAACTCGCTGATCGTCCCGATGGGCGCGAAGGGCGCGTTCGTGGTGCGCACCGAGACGACTCCGGACGCGGTCCGCGCGGCGTACACGAGTTTCATCGACGGACTGCTCGACGTCACCGACGACATCGTCGACGGCGAGGTCGTGCATCCCCGCGACACGGTGATCTACGACGAGTCCGACCCGTATCTGGTGGTGGCGGCCGACAAGGGCACGGCCCGGTTCTCGGATCTGGCCAACAGCATCGCGACGCGACGCGGGTTCTGGCTGGGTGACGCGTTCGCGTCCGGCGGGTCCGCCGGCTACGACCACAAGGCGATGGGCATCACGGCGCGCGGCGGATGGGTGTCGGTGCGCAGGCATTTCGCGGAGATGGGCAAGAACGTCGACACGGACGCGTTCACCGTGGTCGGCATCGGCGACATGTCCGGGGACGTGTTCGGCAACGGCATGCTGCTCAGCCGCGCTATCCGGTTGGTCGGCGCGTTCGACCACCGGCACATCTTCCTCGATCCCGAACCGGATTCGGAGGCGTCCTACCGCGAGCGCGAGCGCCTCGCAGCGGTGCCCGGCAGCAGCTGGGACGACTACGACCGCAGCCTCGTCTCGGCGGGTGGCGGTGTGTGGCCGCGGACGGCGAAGAAGATCCCGCTGTCGCCGCAGGTGCGTGAACGTCTCGGCGTGACGGCGACCGAACTCCCCCCGCACGAGGTGGTGAAGGCCCTGCTCACCGCGGACGTGGACCTGTTGTGGAACGGTGGAATCGGCACGTACGTGAAGGCGTCTGCCGAAGTCCACGCGGACGCCGCCGACCCGGCCAACGACGCCGTCCGGGTGGAGGCGAGCGACGTGCGCGCCGCGGTGATCGGCGAGGGCGGCAATCTCGGTCTCACCCAGCGCGCCCGCATCGAGTACGCGCTGAACGGCGGCCGGATCAACGCCGACTTCATCGACAACGCCACCGGCGTCGCGACGTCGGATCGGGAGGTGAACCTGAAGGTCGCGTTGGACGCCGCCGTCGCGGCGGGCGAACTCCCCGCGGCGGAACGGAACACGCTGCTCGCCCGGGTTCAGGACGAGATCGGCGAATCGGTGCTCGCCGACGCCGCCTCCCAGACCCTCGCCATCAGCCTCGCCGAGGTCCACGCCCCGTTCCTGCTCGGACGCCACGAGCGGCTGATCGAGAACCTCGAGCGGGACGCCGGGATCAGCCGGGCGGCGGAGGTCCTGCCGTCGGCGGCGGAACTGTCGGCGCGCCACCGCGCGGGCCAGGGACTGGTGCGGCCGGAGATCGCCGTTCTGCTCGCGCAGTCGAAGAACCTCGTCGTCACCGAACTGCTCGCCTCCCCCGTGCTCGACTTCGCGGTGTTCGACGGTGTGCTCGCCGACTACTTCCCGGCCCCCATCCGCGAACGCGTCCCCCGTCAGATCAGCGGTCACCGGCTCGCCAGGGAGATCGTGGCCGTCATCGTGGCGGGCGACATGATCGACCGTGTCGGACCGGGCCTGATCCACCGACTGGAGGAGCGGCTCGGCGTCGGCACCCCCGAGATCACCGTCGCGTACGCGGTGGTGCGGCAGGTGTTCGACATCGACCGGCTGTGGAACGAGGTCCTCACGCTGCCCGGCGCGTCGCACCGGACCCGGCTGAACCTGCACTTCGGCATCCAGGACCTGATCGAGCGCACCACGTCGTGGCTGCTGCGGCACCGCACCACGGGCACGGATGCGCAGGAGTTGATCGAGCGTTTCGCGAAGCCGGTCCAGGAACTCGCGGCCGCGCTGCCCCACCTCACCGGCGCACCGGCCCAGGACCTGGGCACGCTGCGGATCCTGGCGCAGGCCTTCGCCCTGGAGACCACCGCGCAGTCGCTGGACGTGCCGATCACCCAGGTGGCCGAGGCGTACCGCGAGTTCGGCCGCGTGGTGGGCCTCGACTGGCTGTCGGAACGGTTCTCCGTCGGCGAGACCGGGACCACCTACTGGGAGGCGATGGCGGGAGCCGTCCTCGTCGACAACCTCCAGGAGCACTGGCACGGCCTGATCGGGCTCGTCCTGCGCGGCGCCTCGCCCGCGACGACCGCCGCCGACGCCGTCACCCACTGGCTCACCGAACACACCACCGCCGCGGACCGCCTGGCACAGATGCTCGGCGAACTGCGCAGCCTCGACCGCGTGGACAACTCGAGCATCTGCGTCATCGACGCCGAACTGTCGCTCGCGCTGACCCGCTGCTGAACCCGAACCACCTTTCACGAACCGATCAGCACTTCAACCAAAGGAGCTCGAAAGTGCCTACTCTCCAACGTGATGTCGCCATCGTCGGCGCAGGCCCGTCCGGCCTGGCCGCAGCGACGGCGCTGCGTAAGGCGGGGTTGTCCGTCGCCGTCCTGGAGGCGCGCGACCGCGTCGGAGGCCGCACCTGGACCGACACCATCGACGGCGCGATGCTGGAGATCGGCGGTCAGTGGGTCTCCCCCGACCAGACGGCGCTGATCTCGCTGCTCGACGAACTCGGCCTGGAGACGTTCGACCGGTACCGCGAGGGCGAATCCGTCTACATCTCGGCCGCGGGCGACCGCACCCGCTACACCGGTGAGTCGTTCCCCGTCGACGAGACCACCCGCAAGGAGATGGACCGCCTGGTCCAGATCCTCGACGACCTCGCCGCGCAGATCGGAGCCGAGGAGCCCTGGGCGCATCCGCTGGCGCGCGAACTGGACACGATCTCGTTCAAGCACTGGCTGATCGAGCAGTCCGACGACGCCGAGGCTCGCGACAACATCGGCCTGTTCATCGCCGGCGGCATGCTGACCAAGCCCGCGCACTCGTTCTCCGCGCTGCAGGCGGTGCTGATGGCCGCGTCGGCCGGATCGTTCTCGCACCTGGTGGACGAGGACTTCATCCTCGACAAGCGGGTCATCGGCGGTATGCAGCAGGTGTCGATCCGGATGGCGGCCGCCCTCGGCGACGACGTCTTCCTGAACGCCCCCGTGCGCACCGTCCGGTGGAGCGAGGACGGCGCAGTCGTGCTGGCGGACGGGGACATTCGTGTGGAGGCCGCCCGCGTGATCCTCGCCGTCCCGCCGAACCTGTACTCCCGCATCTCGTACGACCCGCCGCTGCCGCGCCGCCAGCACCAGATGCACCAGCACCAGTCGCTGGGACTCGTTATCAAGGTGCACGCCGTGTACGAGACCCCGTTCTGGCGTGCGGACGGCTTGTCCGGCACCGGATTCGGCGCCTCCGAGGTCGTACAGGAGGTGTACGACAACACCAACCACGAGGACACCCGCGGCACCCTCGTCGCATTCGTGTCGGACGAGAAGGCCGACGCGATGTTCGCACTGAGCGAGGAGGAGCGCCGCGCCACCATCCTCGGCTCCCTCGCCCGCTACCTCGGGCCGAAGGCCGCCGAGCCGGTGGTGTACTACGAGTCCGACTGGGGCTCCGAGGAATGGACCCGGGGCGCGTACGCCGCGAGCTTCGACCTCGGTGGCCTGCACCGGTACGGCAAGGACACGCGGACGCCGGTCGGACCGTTCCACTTCTCCTGCTCGGACATCGCCGCCGAGGGCTACCAGCACGTGGACGGCGCCGTCCGGATGGGTCAGCGCACCGCCGCGGACATCGTCGCCCGCCTCGGAAAGTAATCCCGTCCGATCATCGCCCGGCAGTCACGACTGCCGGGCGATGATCGCGAGCAGCAGTTCGGCGCGCACGCGCGCCACGTCCAGCCGGCAGTCGATCAGCGATTCGATCCGCGCCATGCGGCTGCGCAGGGTGTGCCGGTGCACGCCCATCACCGCCGCCGCCGACTCCCAGTGCCCGTTCGCCTCGAGGAACGCCCGCAGCGACCCCAGCAATTCGGTGCCGTTGCTGCGGTCGTAGTCGTCGATCGGCGAGATCATCGTGTCCGCCAGCGAGTTCAGCACCTCCCGCGTCGAACTGAACGCGAGCAGCGCGCTGCCGGTCAGCGCCGCGAATTCCAGCGGATCCGCCCCCGCCTCGGCGGCCGACGCGGCGAGTTGGGACTGTTCGATGGCCGCCACGAGACCGGCGACCTCCCGCCGCCCGCTCAGCCCGGCCCGGATCGCCTTCCGCTCCGGGGCGGACAGACTGCGCAGCATCGCCCGCGCGAAGTCGACATCGTCGGTTCCCCGCAGCAGGACGGTGACCCGCGCATCGTGCCTGCGTGAGAACAGTTGCCGTCCGGCCTTGTTCATGGCCACCGCGACCGCCGACTCGGCCCGTTCCGCGAGCGCGGGCGTCTCGGCCACGACCGTGAGTCCGCGGACCATGCCGTCCGCGTCCGCGGCGTGCCGGATCTGCGACCACGCGGGCGCGAGGTCGCGGTCCTCGGTGAGCAGCAGGCCGAGGGCGTGCGAATTGAGCCGGTTCTGTGCCGTCCTGAGCCGCACCGGCTTCTCGAAATCCAACGCGAGCAACGAGTTCGCGTGACCGAGCAAGATCTGGTCCACGTGACTGAGCGCGGTGGGACTGATCACGGCGAGGTGGCCGTGCGGGGTGCTGCCGACGCTGATCTGCTGCACCGTGATCGAGGCGCCCGAGCGCGCGAGCGACACGCTGCTCGACGCCCCGCCGGTGCCCGCCTCCAGCACGTCCCGCAGTTCCCCGAGCACGTCCTCCGCGGGCTGCGCCGGATGCGCCTCCAGCACCCGGCCGGACAGGTCGAGGAGCAGGACGGTGGACGACGTGGCGACGGCGAGTTCGCGGACGGTGGCGCCGGTGCCGCCCTGGATGACGGCGCGGGTCATCCGCGGTTGCGCCCGGGACGCGCGCAGCACCGCCTCGTACTCCTGCTCGGCCAGACGGTTCATGACCCTCTTGACCACCGCCGCGAACGGCGTGGGCAGCGGTATCTCGAGCAGCGGCAGTCCGATCTCGTCGGCGACGACCACCAGGTCCTCGGGCACCTCGGGATGGGAGAGTCCGGTGCCGAACCCGACCGCCGCCACGCCGGCCTCGCCGAGTCCGCGCAGGTACCGCGCCCGGTCGGCGGCCGTCAGCGGAAGCCGGATGCCGGTGGTGAGGAGCAATTCGCCGCCGGAGAGCCAGCGGACGGGGTCCTGCAATTCGGTGGCGTGGGCGAACGTGATCTCGTTGCCGAGACCGGCGGCGCCACCCTTCAGTTCGAGAGCCAGGTCCGGCTGGGACAACATCCAGCGAACGGGAACGGTCATGTCGGCTCCTGCGCAGTGTGCGGTCGGGTCCGTGTCACCCTGACCGGTCGGAATGGGGATAGCGCTGGACAAGTTGGCCAGCTGAGCACGGACGACTACTCCATTGTGTCAGACGCCGACCTCGAGCACCGCCGAAACGCAACATTAACGAATCAAGTTCGTTTGCCCCCTTGCGCGCGGGACGCACCCTCCGCATACTTAACGAATCCCATTCGCTAAGTGACCCACGTCTCACGCGGGCCGCCACCCGAGACCCGGAGTTGTCGTTGACCCACCCCAGGAATCCCACGTGACCGCCGCCGTCCGCGTCCCCCTGACCCTCGGCCGCGGTATCGCCACCTTCAGCGTCTTCGTCGTCGGCTACATCACGGCCAATCTCATCCCGCTCATGATCATCGCGATGGTCGACGACCTCGGCGTCACCCAGACCGTCGCCGGCGCCGTCCTCACCGGTTCACTGCTGGCCACCGCGCTCGTCTGCCTCGCGACCACCCGATGGGCGGCCGGCCGCTCACGCCACCTGCTCGGCCGCGTCAGCCTCGTCGTGATGGCCACCGGTTTCGGCGCCGCCGCCCTCGTCCACTCCGCGCCGATCGCGTGCGCCGCCATCATCGTCGGCGGGATCGGCGCCGGCGGCGCGGTCGCGGTCGGCGGGGCCGCCCTGGCCGCGCTGAACAATCCGAACCGGGTGTCCGGGATCAACGGTCTCGTCAACCGCACCGCGGTCACCGGGGTTCTCGCGCTCATCCCGATCCTCGGCCTGCACATGACCAATGCGTTCGGGATCGTCGCGGTGCTGGCGCTGGCGACGGTGTTCACGATCGCCTGGCTGCCGTCCGCCCCCGCCGTCGACGAGGACGAGCCGAGCGCGGCGCACACCCGAACCCCGTTGCCCGAGGGCGTCACCGAGAAGAAACTGGCCGTCGCCGGCTTCTCCCTGCTCGTACTCTTCGCGATCTGGGCGATCGGCGAGGACTCGCTGTGGGCGGTGTCCGGCATCATGGGCGCCGAACACGCCTCCCTGACCGAACAGCAGATGGGTCTGGCGCTCAGCCTGTCCACCGCGGGCGGCATCGCCGCCGCCCTCGTCCTCACCGCGCTCGGTTCGCGCCTCGGCCGCACCGTCCCCACCGCCGTCCTCCTCGGATTCGGCGCCGCCCTGAAACTGGGCTCGTGCCTGGCCACCGATTCGACGACGTATCTGGTGCTCATCATCGCCTGGAACACGGTGTACGCCGCGGCCTTCATCTACGTGGTGGCCATCGCCGCCGCGCTGGACTCGTCCGGCCGCTGGTCCGCCCCGCTCCTGGGCACATATCTGGTGGGGTCGGCGTTCGCCCCGCTCTTCGGCACGCTCGTGACCGGCGCCGTCGGGTACGTCGCGTTCGGCTTCGTCCTGGCGGGCATCAGCCTCGCCCTGCTCGTGCCGATCGTCTGGATCGCCCGCCTGTCGACGCGCACCGAGCAGGCCTCCGCGTTACCCGGACAGGATCCCGCTGCCCGGTACACCACCTCGGTCGTCGTCTGACGGAAAGAGAGAACATCATGAACACGGACACGACCCACTACCGCGGCGGCCGGATCTTCACCGCCGCCGAACCGGCCTGGGCCGAGTCGATGATCGTCCGGGGCGACCGCCTCACGTACGTCGGCGACACCGCGACCGCCGACACGCTGTCCGGCGACGCCCGCGTCGTCGACCTCGGCGGGGCATTCGTCCTGCCCGGCTTCATCGACGCCCACACCCACCTGCTGATGATGGGACAGGCCCTGCAGAAGGTGGACCTGCAGAGCGCCGCCGACCTGACCGACATCCAGGACCGCATCCGCCGGTTCGCCGCCGAGAACCCGGACGCACCCCGGCTCCTCGGCCGCAGCTGGCTGTTCTCCGCACTCGACGGGCACCCGCCGACGCGTCAGATGATCGACGCCGCCGAAGCCGACCGACCCGTCTACCTCGATTCCAACGACGTGCACTCGGCGTGGGTGAACACCGCCGCGCTGCGCGAACTCGGCATCGACGCGGACACCCCGGACCCGATCGGCGGCCGGATCGAGCGCGATCCCGTCACCGGCGAGGCCACCGGCATGCTGTTCGAGACGGCGGTGACCCAGATCGTGTGGCCCGCCCTCGCGAAGGTGATCAGCAACGACGAACGGGACACCGCGCTCGCGGCCGCCTTCGAGCAGTATCTCGCCGACGGCGTCACCGGCGCGGTCGACATGGCGCTCGGCGCGGACGAGGTCGCCGCGCTCGAACGCGCACTGGCCGCAGGCGGCGGCACGCTGCCGCTGCGGGTGGCCGGGCACTGGCTGATCGAACGAACCGATTCGGAAGAGGACAACGTCCGCCAGGTGCACGAGGCGGCGGAGTACCAGCAGCGTCTGCAGGGCCCCTGGCTGCGGATGGCCGGGATCAAGGTCATCATCGACGGTGTCATCGACAGCTGCACCGCCGCCATGAAAGAGCCGTACTCGGACGGCACGAACGCCGAACCGATCTGGGACCTCGCCGCGCTGGCACCGGTCGTCGCTGCGGCCGACGCCGCCGGACTCCAGGTGGCGATGCACGCCATCGGTGACGAGGCGTCGGAGATCGCGCTCGACGCGCTCGAACACGCCGTCGCCACCAACGGGATTCGCCCGCGACGGCACCGGATGGAGCACCTGGAGACGATCACGGAGGACAACGTGCAGCGGCTCGCCCGGCTCGGCGTCGTCGCCTCGATGCAGCCGGTGCACGCCGACCCGGCGATCCAGGAGAACTGGCGGGCGATGCTGGGCGACCATCGGGTCGAGCGGGCGTTCCCGTGGCCCGAGATGACGGCGGCGGGCGCTGTCCTCGCGCTGGGCTCCGACGCCCCCACCGCACCGCATCCCCCGCTGCCCAACATGTACATCGCGACGACGCGCAAGTCCGCGATCGATCCGGCGCTCGCGCCCAACCTGCCCGAGTACGCACTGCCGATGGCGGACGCGCTCGCGCACGCCACCCGCGACGCCGCCTACTCGTGCCGCTGGGACGACCTCACCGGTCAACTCGTCGCGGGCAAGGCCGCCGACTTCGTGGTCCTCGACGGGGATCCGTTCACCGCCGGCGCCGATTCCCTCCTCACCGCGCGGGTGCAGCTCACCGTGGTGGCCGGCTCGGTGCGCCACGAGGCGGAGGTGGCAGGCAGCCACCCGAGGTAGCCGACCCGCTCAGTCCCGTTCGGCTGCGGCGTCTTCCGTGACGCCGCAGCCGATCTGCTCACAGAACCCCAGCATCGCCGTGCGCGCGGCATCGACGGTGATGAGACTGTTTCCGCCGACGATGTGCAGACCGTACGCGTCTTCGAGGGCCACCAGATTCATTGCCGCCTGGTCGATGTCGCCGCGCACGGCGAACTCCCCCGACGCGTGCCCGTCGCCGAGGATCGCGCGGTAGGTCGCGAGTTGCCGCAGATACATCTTCCGGACCAGTTCGTCGTGCAGCGCCGAAGTGCCCGACATGAAGTCGAATTCGTAGAGCAGCCGCATCAGGGTGTCGTCGGGCCCGCTCGGCAGCCCCGCGTCGACGGCCGTCCTCAGCTTGGCGGCGTACGACGCCTGGGCGGCCACCGCCTCGTCGCGCTGATCGCAGTAGCGTTCGGTGCCCGCCCGGTGCGCCTCGACGAGAAGCGCATCCAGGTCGTCGAAATAGTAGAGCAGCGCACCGCGCGTCAGGCCCGCCCGCTTCGCCACGTCGGTCAGGGAGAGGGACCGCAGTCCGTGCACGGATCCGGCCTGCAGCGTGGCCTCGATGAGTTCGGAACGCCGCTGCTTCTGAGTGTTCGGTCGCGCCATGCCGTTGACAGTAGCCGACGTGATCTGTGACACTCGGCCCAGTTGTTTGACGGATGTGTCAAAAAACTATTCGACCCCCTCACCCTCCCCGAACGGACAGCTCATGGACCAGACCGCCCGGCCGCCCACCGCCACTCCCCCCGCCGCCGCGGGCGCCTACGAGGCCTCGCTCTCGCGGAGCATCGGCGTCGGCGGGAACATCCTGATCACCCTGTCGTCGATCTCACCGGCGTCGAGCGTCTTCATCCTCGGCGGCTCGGCCCTCGCCCTGTTCGGCACCGGCGTCTTCTGGGCGTTCCTCATCGCCGGCGTCGTCAGCATCCTCATCGCCTTCTGCTACGCCGAACTCGCCTCCGCGTATCCCGTTGCCGGCGGCGACTATTCGCTGGTGTCGCGGGCACTCGGACCGGCCTTCGGCGTCGCCACGTTCTTCATCAGCCTCATCTCCCTGCCGCTGATCATCGCGGTCTTCGCCCTCGGCGTCGCCGACTATCTGGGCGTCGCGATCCACGGACTGTCGCCGCAGCAGACCGCCCTGGTCGTGGTCGTGATCACCACCGTGACCGCGTGTTTCGACATCCGGACGAACGCGTGGCTCACCGGGGTCTTCCTGGGTGTCGAGATGGCGGCGCTGGTCCTGCTCACCGTCCTGGGTTTCGTCCACATGGAACGGCCGCTGTCGAGCCTGCTCAGCCCGGAGGTCCTCGACCCGGCCACCGGCCAGCTCGCACCGCTGGCGATCTCCGGACTGATGCTGGCCGTCACCCAGGGCATCTTCGCCTACAACGGGTACGGCGGCGCCGTGTACTTCGCCGAGGAGACCAAGAATGCCGCCCGCTCGATCGCGAAGGCCGTGATCTGGAGCGCCGTCATCACCGTCGCCACCGAACTCGTCCCGCTGATCGCCATCATGGTCGGCGCCCGCTCGCAGACCGAACTCTTCGGTTCCAGCCTCCCCGTCGAGGCCTTCCTCACCGAACGCGCCGGTCACGCCGTCGCCATGGTGGTCATGCTCTCGATCGCCCTCGCCGTGATCAACGCGATCATCGCGATCACGCTGCAGGCCGGCAGGCTCCTCTACGCCGCCGCTCGCGATCGCGCCCTCCCCGGGACCGTCGCGGCGCCGCTGCAGGCCGTCAGCACCAAGGGCCGCGTCCCCGTCCTCGCCACCGTCGTGATGGGCGCCATCGCATTCGCCGCGTGCTTCGTCCCGCTGGACGTCCTGCTCACCGCCACCGGGTCGACCCTGACGTTCACCTACCTGTTCATCGCGCTGGCCGCGATCAACCACCGCCGCGGCGGCACCGCCCGACCCGGCTACCGGATGCCGTTGTGGCCGCTGGCCCCGGGAATCTGCATCGCCGCACTCGGTCTCGTCTTCGTCGTCACCCTGCTCGACCCGGAGCAGTGGCTCAGCCTCGGCATCTCCCTCGGGCTCGTCGCCGCCGGCTTCGTCTACTTCGCCCTGTACCTGCGACCGCGCAAGAACACCCACCTGCTGCTGCTCGACGCCGCCCCCGAGGAGACCTGCTGATGCTCGACCTGCTGCTGAACAACGGCGTCGTCCGCACGTTCGACGCTCCCGGCCGGGCCGAGGCCGTCGGCATCGCGGACGGCCGGATCCGATACGTCGGGACCACCGAGGACGCCCCGCCTGCCCGGCGGACCATCGACCTGCGCGGCCGGCTGGTCACCCCCGGCATCATCGACAGCCACAACCATCTGCTCCTCGGATTCGACCCCGACGCGGTGAGCCTCGAAGGCGCACACGACCTCACGGAGGTCCGGCGGCGGATCGGCGCGCACGCGGCCGCCCGCCCCGACCTCGACTGGATCTGCGCCGAGAACGCCGTCTACTCCGTGGTGACCGGGCGCAGGCCGAACGCCGGCGACCTCCGCGGCCTCACCGACCGCCCGGTCTTCATCACCACCTACGACCAGCACTCGGTGTGGCTGAACGAGGCCGCGCTGCGGAAGCTCGGGATCGACCGCGGCACGCAGATCCCCTGGGGACGGCCGGAATTCGACGGCCACGGCGCACCCACCGGCTGGGTCACGGACTTCTACACCAGCGCGATGACGCGGGCCGGTCTGGCCGGGCTGCAGCGCGACATCCCGATGTACTCCCCCGACCGCCGGTACCGGCGCATCACGTCCAGCCTGGAGATGGCGACCGCGAGCGGCATCACCACCGTCGTCGAACCGCAGGTCCCGCTGGCCGAACTCGACCTGATGTACCGGGCGCGCGCCGAGGGGCGGATGCACTCGCGGGTGATCACCGCCCTGTTCCACCCGGTCGGCGCCGACGCCGCGTTCCGCCGGGACCTGCGGGAGGCCGTCGACGGCGCGCCGGTCGACGACATGCTGCGGCTCGGGCCGGTGAAGTTGTACGCCGACGACGTGATCGAGCCGCACACCGCCGCCATGCTCGCCGACTACGCGAACCGGCCGGGACACCGCGGCGCGCCGAGCCTCCCACCGCAGGAGTTCACCGCGATGCTCACCGAACTCGACCGCCTCGGCTTCCAGACGCACACGCACGCGACCGGCGACTGGGGCATCCGCCTCGCGCTCGACTCCATCGAGCACGCCGCCCGCGTGAACCGCACCACCGACCGGCGGCACGGCATCGTCCACGTCGAGTGCCTGCATCCCGAGGACCTTCCCCGGTTCCGGGAACTCGGCGTCGTCGCGGCGATGCAGCCGCGGCACTGCTCGCCCGACCTCGTCGCGGGGACGTGGATGGAGAACGTCGGCGAGGACCGGTGGGACCGGGCGTGGCGGTTCCGTTCGCTCGCCGAGTCCGGCGCGGCGCTGGCGTTCTCCAGCGACTGGCAGGTCGGGGAGATGGATCCGCTCGTCGGCCTGTACTCCGCCCTCACCCGCTCGGGTCTGGACGGCCGCGCCGACTGGACCCCGCGTGAACGGATGGACCTGGATTCGGCGTTGCGGGCGTACACCCGCGGCGGCGCGTGGGCCTGGCACGCCGAGGACGACCTCGGCGTGATCCGTCCCGGTGCCCACGCCGACCTGGTCGTCTGGTCGGCGGACCTGTACGCGCTCGAACCCGGAGAACTGCTGGACCAGCGGGCCGATCTCACCCTGGTCGGCGGCGAGGTCGTGCACGACGCCACCGTCGCGAGCGTCCCCGCGGACGTGCCGTTCGCCGGTTCCGGCGCAGCCGGGCACACCTGCTCGCACGGATGACGTCCGGATTGGACAACTCGGCGCGGCGGGGGGCGCGTCTTTCACCATTTTGTCAGCTGCCTCTGGCTTGTGAGACAGCGCACACTTGTTTTCAGATGTTCTGCAACTCCGGGCCCCGGTCGGACCGTTCCACCGACGGCCCGCCGCGGACCACGAGTTTCGACCCCACGAGAGGAACCGGTACCGATGTCGATCGACGTACTCGAGAACTACATCAACGGTGAGTTCGTCGCCTCATCCGCGACGGAAACGCTGGACTTGATCAACCCTGTAGACGAGAGCGTCGTCGGGCGGGCGCCCGTCTCCACCAAGGCCGACGTCGACGCGGCCGTCGAGGCCGCCGAGCGGGCGTTCGTCTCGTGGGGCAAGACCACTCCGAGCGTGCGGCAGGCCGCGTTGCTGAAGCTCGCCGACGCGATCGAGGCGCACAGCGACGAACTCGTCGAGGCCGAGTGCCGCAACACCGGGCAGCCGAAGCAGGTCATCGCCGACGAAGAGATCAAGGTGGGCGCCGACCAGCTCCGCTTCTTCGCGGGCGCCGCCCGCATGCTCGAAGGCAAGGCCGCCGGCGAGTACATGGACGGCTTCACCTCCTACGTGCGCCGCGAGCCGATCGGCGTGGTCGGTCAGGTCACCCCGTGGAACTACCCGTTCATGATGGCCCTGTGGAAGATCGGTCCCGCGCTCGCGGCGGGCAACACGATCGTGCTCAAGCCGAGCGACACCACCCCGAACAGCACGCTCGTCCTGGCCCGGCTGACCAAGGGGATCCTGCCGGACGGCGTCTTCAACGTCGTCCTCGGCAACGGCGAGACCGGCGCCACCCTCGTGGAGAACCCGGCCCTCGGCCTGGTGTCGATCACCGGATCCGTGCGGGCGGGCATCGCCGTCGCCGTCTCCGCCGCACGCCAGCTCAAGCGCGCCCACCTCGAGCTCGGCGGCAAGGCCCCCGCGATCGTCTTCGGCGACGTCGACATCGAGAAGACCGCGAGCGGCATCGCCGAGGCCGCCTTCTTCAACGGCGGCCAGGACTGCACCGCCGCCACCCGCGTCCTCGTCCACGAGTCCATCCACGACCAGCTCGTCGACGCCCTCGTCCGCAAGGCCGAGACCCTCAAGCCCGGCCTGCCGGACGACCCGGACACGTTCTACGGCCCGCTCAACAACGTCAACCACTTCGACGCGGTCAGTTCCAAGATCGCCGCGCTCCCCACCTCCGCCAAGATCGTCACCGGCGGAAAGCGTTCGGGAGAGCAGGGATTCTTCTTCGAACCCACCGTGATCACCGGCGTCGACCAGCGCGACGACATCGTGCAGGAGGAGACGTTCGGTCCCATCCTCACCGTGCAGAGCTTCTCCGACGAGAAGGAGGCCGTCACCCTCGCCAACGACGTCCGGTACGGCCTGGCGTCGAGCGTGTGGACCAACGACCACGGCGTCACGCAACGGCTCTCGGCCGCACTCGATTTCGGTGCCGTCTGGATCAACTGCCACATCCCGCTGGTCGCCGAGATGCCGCACGGCGGCTTCAAGTACTCCGGATACGGCAAGGACCTCTCCGGCTACGGCGTCGAGGACTACACCCGCATCAAGCACGTCATGAGTTCCAACGACTGACGTCGCTCCCACCCATCCCATCCACGTCACGACCCTGAGGACTGCACCATCATGAACGACATCCAGTACCGGCTGCCGCAGAAGCGCGCCCTGGTCACCGAGCTCCCCGGCCCGAAGTCGGCGGCCCTCACCGCACGTCGCCGCGCCACCGTGGCCGCGGGCGTCGGCTCCAGCGTCCCCGTGTACGCGGCGGATGCCGACGGTGGTGTGGTCGTCGACGTCGACGGCAACTCGCTGATCGACCTCGGCTCGGGCATCGCCGTCACCAGCGTGGGCGCGTCCGATCCGGCCGTCGCCGAGGCGGTCCGCGAGCAGGTCGGGCACTTCACCCACACCTGTTTCATGGTCACCCCGTACGAGGGCTACGTCCGCGTGGCGGAGGAACTCGCCGCCCTCACCCCCGGCGACCACGAGAAGCGCACCGTCCTGTTCAACTCGGGCGCCGAGGCGGTGGAGAACGCCATCAAGGTTGCCCGCCTCGCCACCGGCCGCGACGCCGTCGTCGCATTCGACCACGCCTACCACGGTCGCACGAACCTGACGATGGCCCTCACCGCCAAGTCGATGCCCTACAAGGCCCACTTCGGCCCGTTCGCGCCCGAGGTGTACCGGCTCCCGATGTCCTACCCGTACCGGGACCAGGACGGACTGACCGGCGAGCAGGCCGCTCAGCGCGCCATCAGCCAGATGGAGAAGCAGATCGGCGCCGATTCGCTCGCGGCGATCATCATCGAGCCGATCCAGGGCGAGGGCGGATTCATCGTTCCCGCCGAGGGATTCCTCCCCACCCTGGTGAACTGGGCCCGCGCCAACGGCGTCGTGTTCATCGCCGACGAGGTACAGACCGGATTCTCCCGCACCGGCGCCTGGTTCGCGTGCGAGCACGAGGAGATCGTCCCGGACATCATCACGATGGCCAAGGGCATGGCCGGCGGCATGCCGCTGTCCGCGATCACGGGCCGCGCCGAACTCCTCGACAAGGTGCACCCCGGCGGACTGGGTGGCACGTACGGCGGCAACCCCGTCGCGTGTGCCGCCGCGCTCGCCGCGATCGACAGCATGCGGAAGTTCGACCTGCCCGCTCGCGCACAGCACATCGGCGACCTGGCCCTGCCGCGGCTGCAGGCCCTCGCCGCCGAGGTCGGGGTCATCGGTGAGGTGCGTGGACGCGGCGCGATGCTCGCGATGGAGTTCGTCAAGCCCGGCACGACCGAGCCGGATGCGGAACTGACGAAGGCGATTGCCGCCCGTGCGCTCGAACAAGGTGTCATTCTGCTGACATGCGGTACGTACGGAAACGTCATCCGGCTGCTTCCGCCGCTGGTGATCGGCGACGACCTGCTCGACGACGCCCTGACCGTGATCGAGCAGATCGTGCGCTCGCTCGTCTGACCCGTGCGCCTTTTCGGTAGCCACCACGACCGAAAAGGCGCACGAGCACGAACCGCCCACCCATCGACCAGAGGAGACATCATGACCCGGACGACCACCGGCACGTTCCATCCTCTGGACCCGTTGGGGGCGGACGAATTCGCGAAGGCCGCGGCCGTCCTCGCCCGGGAACACGGGGTCGGGGACGGCTGGCGGTTCGCGTCGATCGAACTCGCCGAGCCGGACAAGGCGGCGGTGTCGGCGTTCGACGCGTCGGGCACCGTCCCGGACCGCCGGGCGATCGTCGTGTGCTTCGACCGCGGCAGCGGAGACACCTACAAGGCGCTCGTCTCGCTGACCGGAGACAACGTGGTCTCCTGGCAGCACATCCCGGACGTCCAGGCGAATTTCACGGTCGACGAATGGGAAGAGGCGGACGCCTTCCTCCGCGGGCACCCCGACGTGATCGCGGCGCTCGCGAAGCGCGGGGTCACGGACACGAGCCTGGTGTTCATGGACGTGTGGACGTACGGCGACGTGGTGACCCCGGAGAAGTACAAGGGCCGCCGGCTCGGCTGGTCGGACACCTGGGTGCGGGCGTCCGAGGGCACCAACCCGTATGCGGGGCCGGTCAACGGTTTCCACTGTGTGATCGACGTCAACAAGATGGAACTGCTCGAGATCGAGGACACGTTCAGCGTCGAACGCCCCGAGGTCATGGGCGAGTACGTGCCCCGGCACATTCCGGAACGGATCCGGAACGCGAGCACGCGCCCGCCGTTGAAGCCGTTGGACATCGTCCAGCCGGAGGGACCGTCGTTCACACTCGAGGGCAACAAACTCGAATGGCAGAACTGGTCGCTGCGGGTGGGGTTCAACTACCGCGAGGGCATGACCCTGCACGCGGTGACCTACAACGACAACGGCCGGGTGCGTTCGATCGCGAACCGGATGTCGTTCGCGGAGATGGCGGTGCCGTACCGCGACACCAGCACCGATCACTACCGCCGCACCGCCTTCGACATCGGCGAGTGGGGCATCGGGTTCATGACCACCTCACTCACCCTGGGCTGCGACTGCCTCGGCGAGATCCGGTACCTCGACGCCGTCCTCCACGACAGCCACGGTGTGCCGTTCACGATCGAGAACGCGATCTGTATCCACGAGGAGGACAACGCCGTCCTCTGGAAGCACGTCGACCACGACGGCTCCGAGGTGCGCCGCATGCGGCGGCTGACGGTGTCGACGCACGTGACGGTCGCGAATTACGAATACCTCGTCTACTGGCGGTTCTACCAGGACGGCAACATCGAGTGCGAGGTCCGTGCCACCGGGATCATGGTGGTCAGCCACTTCCCCGAAGGCGGTGAGCACCCGAGCGGCACCCTGGTCGACACCCGCACGTACGCGCCGTTCCACCAGCACTTCCTGGTCGCGCGGCTCGATCTCGACATCGACGGCACCGAGAACACGGTGTACGCGACCGAGACCGAGATCGTGCCGATGGGCCCGGACAATCCCCTCGGGCTCGCGCTACGCCAGAAGAACACCCCGCTGCGCACCGAACACGAGGGCAGGCAGGACTTCGACTGGCAGAGCCAGCGCGCGTGGAAAGTCGTCAACGACAACACGACCACCGGACTCGGCACCGCCCCCGCCTACAAACTCGTTCCCGGCGGCGCGATCCCGTCGATGTTCGACCCGGCGTCACCGATCTTCCAGCGCACCGGCGCGATCGGCCACACCGTCTGGGTGACGCCCAACTCCCCCGACGAACGCTGGCCCGCCGGCGAATTCGTGAACCAGAGCAAGGTCGATCACGGACTTCCCGCCTGGACCGCGGCCGACCGCCCGATCGAGAACACCGACGTGGTGCTCTGGTACACGTTCGGGATCCACCACATTCCGCGGCCGGAGGACTGGCCGATCATGCCTGCGGACACCGTGTCCTTCTGGCTGAAGCCGGCCGGATTCTTCGACCGCAACCCCGCCCTCGACGTCGCCCCCACCCCGGAGGCGTGCGATCACCACCATCCCCACCACGAGGACTCCGATGACTGATTTCGAACGGCTCCGCGCCACCCTGCCCACCGGTCTGTGGATCGACGGCGCCCAGACCGACCCGATCGACGGCGGCACCTTCCCGGTGTACGACCCGGCCACGGGAACCCTCATCGCCGACGTCGCCGATGCCGGTGGCAAGGACGCGATGCGCGCACTGGACTCCGCCGCGGCGGTCCAGGAGGAATGGGCGGCCACCGCACCCCGGCAGCGGTCGATCATCCTGCGGTCGGCGTGGGAGAAGGTCATCGAGCGCACCGACGACCTCGCGCTGCTCATGACGATGGAGATGGGCAAGGCCCTGCCGGAGAGCCGCGGCGAGGTGAACTACGGCGCCGAGTTCCTGCGCTGGTTCAGTGAGGAAGCCGTCCGCATCCAGGGCCGCTACACCACGTCGCCGTCGGGCAGCGGACGGATCATGGTCACCAAGGTGCCCGTCGGACCCACCCTGGCCGTCACGCCGTGGAACTTCCCGCTCGCGATGGGCACCCGCAAGATCGGCCCCGCGCTCGCCGCAGGCTGCACGATCATCGTCAAGCCCGCCGAGGACACCCCGCTCACCATGCTGCTGCTCGCCGAGATCTTCGCCGAGGCAGGCCTGCCCGCCGGTGTGCTGTCGGTGCTGCCCGCGTCGAACGCCGCCGCCGTCACCGAACCGCTGCTCGCCGACCCGCGGCTGCGGAAGGTGACGTTCACCGGATCCACCCGCGTCGGCAAGATCCTCATCGAGCAGTCCGCCCAGCAGGTTCTGCGCACGTCGATGGAACTCGGCGGCAACGCGCCGTTCGTGGTGTTCGACGACGCCGACATCGACGCCGCGGTCGAGGGCGCGATGGCCGCGAAGATGCGCAACGGCGGCGAGGCGTGCACCGCCGCCAACCGCCTGATCGTCGCGAACTCGGTGCGCGAGGAATTCACCACCAAGCTCACCGACCGGATCGCCGCGCTCACCGTCGGACCGGGCAGCGAGGACGGCACCAACGTCGGCCCCCTCGTCAACGAGAAGCAGCGCCGCAACGTGGCGTCCCTCGTCGACGACGCCGTCGCCGCGGGCGCCCGGGTCCGCACCGGCGGCAAGTCCGTCGACGGTCCCGGCTACTTCTTCCAGCCCACCGTCCTCGACGAGGTACCCGCGAACGCGCGCATCGTCCGCGAGGAGATCTTCGGACCCGTCGCCGCGATCACCGGATTCGACACCGAGGCCGAGGGCGTCGCCGCCGCCAACGACACCGAATACGGTCTCGCCGCATACATCTACACGCAGAACGTCGACCGCGCGTTCCGCGTCGCCGACAAGCTCGAGAGCGGCATGGTCGGCGTCAACCGCGGAGTGATCTCCGACGTCGCCGCGCCGTTCGGCGGAGTCAAGCAGTCCGGACTCGGCAGCGAAGGCGGCACCGAAGGCATCGAGGAGTACCTCGAGACCAAGTACGTCGGCTTCGCGTAACCCACCCGCCCCGAGACAGATCGGAACCGTCACCATGCGATTGGTCGTTGGATATCTCGCCACTCCCAGCGGGGAGGACGGTCTGGCCCTCGGGGCGCAGCTCGCCCGAAGTCTCGGCGCACAGCTCGACATCTGCATGGTTCTCCCGCCGGACCGCACGGTCCCGGCGAGAGTTCCGGCAGAGACCGGCTTCGACGACATCCTCGCCTCCCGCGCACAGCGCTGGCTGAACGAGGCGAAGTCGTCGGTGCCGAGCGACATCGACGTGGACGTCCACCTGAGCTTCCACGAATCGTTCGCACAGGGCATCCTCGACGAGGTCACCCGCCTCGACGCGCACGCAATCGTCGTCGGCGCCGCGGGTGACGGCCTGCTCGGCAGGCACTCGGTCGGTTCCGTGTCGACGGAATTGCTGCACTCCGCGCACGTGCCGCTCTGCCTCGCACCCCGCGGCCATCGGCATTCCTCCGCAAAGAAGATCCGAGAGGTCACGTGCGCACTCGGGACGCGCGTCGGTGCGGACGTGCTGCTGCGAACCGCCGTGCGGACCAGCAAGCGGATGGAGACCCCGCTGCGTCTGGTGTCCCTCGTCGAACTGGACCCGCACCACCACCTTCGCGATCATCGGGACACCTCCGAGAGCGTCCGCGAGCGCGCGGTCGCCCATGCACAGTCCACCCTGGACGAGGCGAAGTCCGCACTACCCGAAGACTTCCCCGTCTCCGTGATGATCGCCGACGGATCCTCCGTGGAATCGGCGGTCCGCAAACTCGACTGGCAGGACGGCGACCTCGTCATGGTCGGCTCCAGCCGCCTCGCCCAACCTCGTCGACTGTTCCTGGGATCCACCGCGGCCAAGATGCTCCGCGTCCTGCCGGTGCCCATGGTCGTCGTCCCCAAGCAGGAGTTCCCCAACAGTGAGTAAACCGTCCGCGACACCCGCCCCGGATCCACGATCGCACCCGACCGGAGGTTCAGACATGACGAACAGCGAAGGCGCACCGGCGTCGGCCGGCGTTGCCGTGAGCACCAAAGGGCTGGCCACCGGTGCGGTCGGGACCTTTGCAGGGGCGGTCCTCGGGATCTCCTCCGTGGCACCGGGTTACACGCTGACGGCCAGCATCGGACTGATCGTCGCGGCGGTCGGGCTGAAGATGCCCGCCATCTTCATCGCCGGCTTCATTCCCATGTTCCTCACGGCGTACGCCTACCGTGAGCTCAACTCCGAATCACCCGACTGCGGTGCGTCGTTCACGTGGTCGACGAAGGCGTTCGGTCCGTACGTCGGCTGGATGTGCGGCTGGGGCATGGTGATCGCCACGATCATCGTGCTCTCGAACCTCGCGGCGATCGCGGTCCAGTTCTTCTATCTGTTCATCGCGAAACTGTTCGACGCACCGAGCATCGCGGACCTGCCCGGCAACAAGTTCGTGAATGTGGGCACCACCCTGCTCTTCATCGCACTCGCCACGTGGATCGCCAGTCGCGGCATCACCACCAGCGAGAAGCTGCAGTTCGCGCTGGTCGGCTTCCAGATGGTCCTGCTCATCGCGTTCGCGGTGGTGGCACTGGTCCACGTCGGTAACGGGGACGCCCCCGCCGGGCTGTCGTTCGACCTGAGCTGGTTCAACCCGTTCACGGGACTGGCCGTCGGCGCGTTCGTGATCGGCCTGACGGGTTCGATCTTCGCGTTCTGGGGCTGGGACACGTGCCTGACGCTGGGCGAGGAGTCGAAGAACCCGAAGAAGACCCCCGGTCGCGCCGGACTGCTGTGCGTGATCACGATTCTGCTGACGTACCTGCTCGTGTCGGTCGCGGCGATGATGTACGCCGGCGTCGGCGAAGACGGCCTCGGCCTGGGCAACCCGGACAACTCCGAGAACGTCTTCGGCGCCCTCGCCGATCCGGTTCTCGGGAACTGGGGCGGCATGTTGCTGTTCCTCGCCGTGTTCGTCTCCTCGGTCGCGAGCCTGCAGACCACGTTCCTGCCCGCGGCCCGCACCATGCTCGCGATGGGCGCGTACGGCGCTTTCCCGAAGAAACTCGCCGACGTGTCCCCCCGGTTCCTGGTCCCGTCGTACGCCACGGTCGTCGCCGGCGTCATCACCGCGGTGTTCTACACGGTGGTGACGTTCCTGTCCGAACGCACGCTGCTCGACACCATCGCCGCACTGGGCATCATGATCTGCTGGTACTACGGCATCACGGCGTTCGCGTGTGTCTGGTACTTCCGGGACAGCCTGTTCACGAGTTTCCGCAACATCGTCTTCCGGTTCGCGTTCCCGCTCCTCGGCGGCCTCATGCTGCTCGCGGTGTTCGTGATCTCGATCGAGGAGAGCATGGACCCGGACAACGCGAGTGGCGCGTCGATCGGCGGCATCGGCCTGGTCTTCTTCCTCGGCTTCGGGATCCTGCTGCTCGGGGCGATCCTCATGGTGGTCATGCGGTTCCGCAGTCCCGCCTTCTTCCGCGGCGAGACCCTCAACCGCGAGACGTCCGCTCTGCGCGACGAGGGCGATCTCACGGCTCGATCGGAGCCTGCGCCACCAAGCCAGCGATAAGCGTCCGCAGCCCGAACTCGAATGCTGCATCCGCCCGTCCGGGGTTCGGCCCGGACGTGGCCAGGGCGGCTCGCATGGACTCGTTCGCCTCCGGCGCGGTCGCCCAGACCACTTCGGGTGCGGCGAGGTCCAGCGCCGACCCCAGCACGAAACTGTCGACCGTCGTGATGGCGTGCAGAATCTCCTCGGGCGTGAAGCCGCCGTCCGAGAATGCCTGCGCCAGCGCGTTGTACAGAGCGAAAGCCACACCGGACTGCACTGTGTGCGCGGTGAACAGAGGAATCAGCCGAGGATGCTCGGCGTAGTTGCGCCGATATTCTCGCGCCAGGCCGGCCACCGTCTCGCTCCACTTGCCGTCGGGGTCCGCCACCACGATGCCCGCCATCATGCGGGCACGCATCAGTTCGATGATCTCCGCCCTCCCGGACACGTGGTTGTACAGCGAGGAGGGCCGCACCTTCAGCCGTTCGGCGAGACCCGGCATCGTGAAATCACCCGTGAGGTCCACCATGCGCATGGCAGCTTCGGTGATGATCTCCGGCGACAGCAGTCGCTGTGATGGCCGTGGCATGGGTGCCCTCCTGGTCGGTGTGTGTCACCGGCGACCAGGGTGGATACCGAAGGAATCGAAATCGTGTCTCCCCGCCCCTTGATCGCCGAGCATTTACCCACCATACTTAACGAATCCAATTCGTTTTAGGCGCTCGCCGAACCGAACATCCGAGGAATCACAATGTTGACGATCACCGCCCTCACCCCTCCCGAGTCCCTGTCGAGGACGCGCGAGACCGGACGCACCCCGCTCCGCGTCGGACTCGTCCAGCACCGCTGGCACGAGAACGAGCAGGATCTGCGGGCCGAACTCGACGAGGGCATCGCCGCGGCAGCCAAGCTCGGGGCGCGCGTGGTGTTCCTCCCCGAACTCACGCTGAGCCGGTACCCCGCCTTCGTCGAAGGCGGTGACAACCCCGGCCGCCAGGCCGAGGACCTCCTCTCGGGGCCGACGTTCACGTTCGCCGCCAAGGCCGCCGCCGAACACGGCGTCCTCGTCCACGCGTCCCTGTACGAGCGGAACGACTCCGAGAACGGCGTGCAGTACGAGGACGGACTCGGTTTCAACACCGCCATCCTCGTCGCCCCGTCCGGGGAACTGCTCGCGCACACCCGCAAGCTGCACATTCCCGTCACCGCCGGCTACTACGAGGACACCTACTTCCGCGGCGGCCCCGCCGACAACCCGTACCCCGTCCACACCGCCGAGGCACTGGGCGGCGTCAAGCTCGGACTCCCCACCTGCTGGGACGAATGGTTCCCCGAGGTCGCCCGCGCCTACTCGCTCGGCGGCGCCGAAATCCTGGTGTACCCCACCGCGATCGGCTCGGAACCCGACCACCCGCAGTTCGACACCCAGCCGCTGTGGCAGCAGGTGATCGTCGGCAACGGCATCGCGAACGGCACGTTCATGGTGGTGCCCAACCGCCACGGCGGCGAAGGCCTCATCACGTTCTACGGCTCGTCGTTCATCTCCGACCCCTACGGCCGCATCCTCGCTCAGGCCCCGCGCGACGAATCCGCGGTGCTGGTCGCCGACCTCGACCTCCAGCAGCGCGAGGACTGGCTGGCCCTGTTCCCGTTCCTGGCCACCCGTCGCCCCGACACGTACGGCGCCCTCACCGAGCCCGTCGATCACGCCTCCCCGTTCGGGAGGGCGTGATGACCTGGCGCATGCCCGCGGAAGGCGAACTGCACGAACGCACCTGGATGGCCTACCCCAGTGCGGGCTACTCCCTGGGCGACACTCCGGAGGAGCAGCACGAGGCGCGCACCACGTGGGCCGAGGTGGCACACGCCGTCGCCCGGTTCGAACCGGTCACCGTCGTCGTCGACCCCGGTGAGGTCCCGGCGGCTAAGAAGTACCTGTCCGCCGACATCGACATCGCCCCGGCGCCGCTGAACGACGCCTGGATGCGCGACATCGGACCCACGTTCGTGCTGTCCGAGGACGGACGCCTCGGCGGCGTCGACTGGATCTTCAACGGCTGGGGCGGCCAGGACTGGGCCCAGTGGGACAAGGACTCGAAGATCGGCGCCCTGGTGGTCGAGCGGTCCGGTGCCGAACTCGTCGACTCGCCGATCGTCAACGAGGGCGGCGGCATCCAGGTCGACGGCCTCGGCACCGTGCTGGTCACCGAGACCGTGCAACTCGACCCCGGCCGCAACCCGGACCTGTCGAAGGCCGACATCGAGGCGGAACTCGCCCGCACGATCGGTGCCACCAAGGTGATCTGGCTGCCGCGCGGCCTGACCCGCGACTCCGACACCTACGGCACCCGCGGACACGTCGACATCGTCGCCGCCATACCGTCGCCCGGCGTCGTCCTCGTGCACGATCAGCGCAACCCCGAGCACCCCGACTTCGAGGTCAGCAAGGCCGTCATCGACGCGCTGAAGCAGACCACGGACGCCCGCGGCGAGTCGTGGGAGATCATCACCGTCCCCGCGCCGCAGGTCCTGCGCGACGAGGAGGGCTTCGTCGACTACAGCTACATCAACCATTTCGTCGTCAACGGCGGCGTCATCGCGTGCAGCTTCGACGATCCCGCGGACGAGGAAGCGGTCGCGATCCTATCGGCCGCCTACCCGGGACGCACGGTCGTCTCCGTCGACGCCCGCCCGCTCTTCGCGCGCGGCGGCGGCATCCACTGCATCACCCAGCACCAGCCCGCCGTGCGCTGACGCACCCGTGAGTACTTGTCAACCGCCGGCGGTTGACAAGTACTCACGGGTCAGCGCCTGCGACGCATGTAGTCGCTGACGACGGCGGCACCGAGACCGTCCAGACCGGGCGCCACTACGCGTCCGCCGACCCGCTCGGCCATCCGGTCCACCACCCGCGCGAGACCGGGATCCTCACCGAGGCGGAAGAACGTGACGTGGGCGCCGAGCCGGGCGAGGGTGTCGAGTTCCCGGACCGTCAGACCAAGGGTCCGGGCACTCGGCGGGTAGTCGAAATACGCGAAGCCGTCCGGCTCGAGGTGCGCGGTCGGCTCACCGTCGGTGACGATCAGGACCACCGGCTGCGCGTTGGGGTGCCTGCGCAGATGCCGGGCGGCCAGCAGCAGCGCGTGGTGCAGGTTGGTGCCCTGGTCCCAGGCGCCGTCCAGGCCTGCCAGCTCCGACGGCGTCAGCACCTGCGCGTGCCTGCCGAACGAGATGAGCTGCAGTTCGTCGCTGCGGAACCGGGTGCTCACCAGGTGGTTCAGCGCAAGTGCGGTGCGTTTCATCGGCACCCACCGCCCCTCCATCACCATCGAGAACGACGTGTCGACCAGCAACGCGACCGCCGCCTGCGACCGCTGCTCGGTCTCCATCACCTCCACGTCCGCGACGGACAGCCGGACCGGGACGCGACCGCGTTCGACCGGATCGGACGCCGCCCGCAGCACCGCGTTGGTGATGGTGCGCGTGACGTCCCACGGCTCGGTGTCGCCGAACGCCCACTCGCGGGACGCCCCCGTCGGCTCCCCCATCGCCCCGGCGCGCCGCGTCTCCCGTTGCCCGCCACGCGAAGACAGTTGCTGCGCGACGTCCCGCAGGGCCGTCTGACCGAGTTGGCGCATCGCCTTCGGCGACAGCCGCCATTGACCGTCCGCCCCGCGGTCGAAGAAACCCTGGTCCCGCAGCGCCTTCTCCAGTTCGGCGAGGGTCTGCGCATCCGCCGCCGCCTCGTCGCCCAGTTGCCGGGCCAGGGCCTCCGCGTCGATGTCGTCGAGTTGTGCGCCCGCGTACTGCTGCGACAGTTGCTCCGCGAGCGACTCGAGTTCCGCGATGTCCTGCAACGCGCCGGTGCCCTCGCCCAGACCCATGCCGTCGTCCCCGCGAAACCGCTGCGCGCCCTGCCAGTCCTCGCCGGGACGCGCAGCCTGCAGGTGCTGGTCGAGGCGGTCCAGCTGTCCGATCAGCGACGGATCACCGAACGCCTGCTGCGCCAGCGCGTCGAGTTCGTCGCGCTGCTCCTGCGACAGCGAGTTCCGCAGCCGCTGCGCCGCCGCCGCCCGCTGCGCCAGCGAGTCGAGCAGTTCCTCGACGTTGCGCGGGTTCTCGGGGAAATACTCCCCGTGTTTGTCCATGAACTCGGCGAACTGCTCCTGGGTGTCCTCACCGCGGGAATGCTTGTCGAGCAGGTCGTTGAGATCGGCGAGCATCTCCCGGATGCGTTCGCGATCTTCCTCTGTGGCACCCTCGAGCGCCTGCTTCATCCCGGCGAACCGCTGGTCCAGCACCTCGCGGCCCAGCAGGTCGCGGATCTTCTCGTAGTCGGCACGGGCTTCCGAACTGCGCCAGTCGTAGTCGGCGAGTTCCTGCACGGCCTGCGCGGTGGACGGCGACAGTTCCTCGAGGCGCATCTCGGAGAAGCGGGCGTCGTCGTCGAGCGCGCGGGCCAGCGTCTTGCGTTCCTCGAGTACCGCGCGGTCGAGGAGTTCCCGGACCTCTTCGAGGGTGCCGTTCAGGTTGTTCCGCTTCAGCAGCTCGCGGCGGCGCCGATTGGCCTCGGCCGCAAGCTCGTCCAGCCCGCGCATGTCGCGGTTGCCGCGGCGCAGCATCTCGCGCAGCGCCTGCCGCGGCGAACTGCCCGCGAACACGTCGTCGCCGATCGCGGCGAGCGCCTCGCGCAGGTCCACCGGCGCCGCCAGCGGATCACCGCCCTCGTACGGCCCGTACCGCGCATTGTGCGGCCCGCGTTCCGCCTTGCGGGACATTACGAATACACCGTCTGCCCGTTGATGTCCGGGTTCTTGGAGATCCGCCGGGCCAGGTACAGCCCTTCGAGGGCGAACTCGGCCGCCGCGGCCCGCTCGCCGTCTGACTCCGCGCCCAGACGCTCGGCGAGCACGTCGAGGACCTCCAGCTCGGGCAGCTCGTTCAGCAGTGCCTTCGCCGTGATCCGCTCACCGGTCACCACCGGGTCGCCCTGTTCGACCGCGTCCACGAGTTCCGCCAGGTCGATGCCGCCGAGCCGGGTGCGGACCGTGTCGGCCGTCGCCCGCCGGAGCAGGTGCTCCAGGACCTCGATCTCGCGCCCCTCCTCACCGGATTCGAATTCCACCTTGCCCCGCAGGACGTCGACGACGGTCTCGAGGTCGACGGGCCGCGCGACCGGGTCGGCCTCACCGAGCACGGCGCCGCGATGCACCGCAGCTGCGCTGACGGTTTCGGCGCCCGCCACCGCGAACCGGGCGGACACACCCGACCGCTGATCGACCGACGTCGACTCGCGGAGCAGGCGGGTGAACCGGGCCAGGATCTCGAGGAGGTACTCGGGCACCTCGGCGGTGAGATGCGCTTCCTGGAGGATGACCGCGACCTCGTCGTCGAGCCGGGTCGGGTAGTGCGTCCGGATCTCGGCGCCGAACCGGTCTTTCAGCGGGGTGATGATGCGACCGCGGTTCGTGTAGTCCTCCGGGTTCGCGCTGGCCACCATCAGGACGTCCAGCGGGAGCCGGAGGGTGTACCCGCGGACCTGGATGTCGCGTTCCTCCATGACGTTGAGTAGCGACACCTGGATGCGTTCGGCGAGGTCGGGCAGTTCGTTGATGGCGACGATGCCCCGGTGCGCGCGGGGAACGAGCCCGAAGTGAATGGTTTCCGGGTCCCCGAGACTCCGGCCTTCCGCGACCTTCACCGGATCCACGTCCCCGACGAGGTCCGCCACCGACGTGTCGGGCGTCGCGAGCTTCTCCGAGTACCGCTCACTGCGGTGGCGCCACGCGACGGGGAGGCTGTCGCCCAGTTCCTGCGCCCTGCGGATCGACGCCGGAGTGATGGGCTCATAGGGATGCTCCCCGAGTTCGGAACCGGCGATCACCGGGGTCCATTCGTCGAGGAGCAGGTTGAGGGTGCGGAGGAGGCGGGTCTTGCCCTGACCTCGTTCGCCGAGCAACACCACGTCGTGACCTGCGATGAGTGCCCGTTCGAGTTGCGGTTCCACCGTCTCCTCGAAACCGACGATGCCGGGCCACGGATCACGACCGTCGCGTAGGGCCGCGAGCAGATTCTCGCGGATCTCTTCCTTGACGGTGCGTTGAACGTGGCCCGACTCGCGGAGCTCGCCGACGGTGGAAGGTCTGTGTTCCGATGACGTCACCACTCCACGCTACGAGGGTTCGGGCGAATCGGCACGCGGTTAATGCGCGGCGGCCCTCCTGAGCACTGCGCGCCTACGCGGCAACCGTGTACGAGGACGCGGCGTCCAACTCGCCCCAGGCGGCGCGGTAGTGCTCGGCCGTCACCGGATCGGCCTCCGTCAGAAGCGAGTCCAGCAGGATGTGCGGATCGGATCGCCACGCCCGGACCACGTTCGCGACCGCACGGTTGGAGAACAGACCCGACCCGGTCAGCGCAGACACCCACTCGTCGATCGCGCCCCGGTGAATCCGCTCGACGGCCTCCCGGCGGAACCCGCCGTCGACGAAGTCGAGGGAGAACATGGCGGCGACGAAATCACCGGTGGTCAACTGTACGACGTTCATGATGCGGCACCTTCCTGGAGTCGGGAGCTGTTCTCGGACGTAATCCATTGGAACAACTGGTGATGCAGACGCTAATCGCCGAATGTGTGAGTTCTGTGATGCTTCTCTGAGATCTCGGCCGCGATGCCCTCCTGCAGTCGTCACCGGGCCCCTACACTGCCGTGCATGGAGACCTGGGTTCTGCCCGGACTGCTCGGCCTCGGCCTCGCCGCCGCGTCGGGACTGCGCACGTTCCTGCCGTTGTTGATGCTCAGCGCCGCAGTGCACGTCGAGGTGCTCGGGGTGACCCTGAACGAGTCGATGCGGTGGCTCGGTTCCACCGGGGCGCTGGTGGCGCTGTCGATCGCGACGGTCGTGGAACTGACCGCCGATCTCATCCCGTTCGTCGACAACGCGCTGTCGGTGATCGGCAACGTCACCGGTCCCCTTGCCGGGGTCGTCGCGACCTGGGCGGCCTTCGCCGACGTGGACCCGTCGACGGCCGCGATCGCCGGGATCGTCATCGGCGCACCCACCGCTCTGGCGTTCAGCACCGCGCAGACCGGCACCCGCGCGGTGAGCACGGCCTCCACCGGCGGATTGGCCAATCCGGTGGTGTCGGTGATCGAGGACGTGGTCTCGTTCGGCACGTCGCTGATCGCCCTGCTGCTTCCGCTTCTCGTCATCCCGCTGCTCGCGTTCCTGCTGTGGTTCGCGTGGCGGGGAGCGCAACGGGTGCGGCGACTGCGCGCGACGTGAACTGGTAGACAGTCCCCATGCCTGACACCGAGATCACCTTCGCCAGCGGTGCCGTCACCTACTACGGCAGCCTCCGCACGTCCGTCGACGCGAACGGGTCGGCGCCCGCCGCACTGCTGCTCGCCGGCAGCGGCCCGACCGACCGCAACGGCGACAGCGCCCTGCTCCCCGGTGACATCGGAACCCTCCGCCACCTCGCCGACGTGCTCGAACAGCACGGCTTCGCGAGCCTGCGCTACGACAAGATCGGCAGCGGCGAAACCGCCCTCGGCCCCTACGAGGTGGAAGAGGTCGGCGGTCTCGGCTTCACCACCTTCGTCGACGCCGCGTCGGCGGGCCTCGACTTCCTGGCCGCCCAACCCGGGGTCGACCCGTCGCAGCTGATCGTCATCGGACACAGCGACGGCGGTCTCGTCGCCCTCGCGCTCGCCACTGCGGAAAGCGAGTCGCGGGTACGCGCCGTCGGACTGCTCGAACCGCTCAGCGTCCGGCTCCTCGACCTGCTCACCACGCAGATCCACGGACAGCTCGACGCCGTCGTCGGCGCCGGACAGCTGCCGGTGGAGCTGGCCGACGAACTGCGGCTCGCGCTCGCGGACACCGTCGAATCGCTCCGCACATCGGGCACGATCCCCGACGACCTTCCGGAACCCCTGCAGAACGCCGGGCTGGTGCACGCCAACGCCAAGGCCCTCGCGGAGGAGGACGCCCTCGACCCCCGCGCGCTGGCCGGCAGGCTGCCCGCCGGTTTCCCGGTTCTCACGAGCTGCTCCGCCAAGGACATCCAGGTGCAACTCGCGGACGTCGACGGCCTGAACGACGCCCTCGCGCACACCGCGCTGACGCCGGTGCGGATGACGAACGCCAATCACGTCCTCAAGGACGTCGGCGACCGTCCGTCCACCGGACCGGATTACGTGGAACCGCTGCCCTACTCGGCGGAGTTCACCGAACCGTTCGGCAGGTGGATCGCGTCACTGTGATCAGTTGCCCCCACCGGCCCCGGTGATCACGGCCAGCAACGTGCTCGCCAGATCGGACACGAGCCCGAGGTTCTTGTCGTTGACGAGGTCCTGCAGCCCGTCCAGCCCCTGAACCTCGAGCAGCGGCGCGAGCATCTCCATCAGCTCGGACAGCTGCGCCGAGTCCGGCGCCGTCGACTTCGGTGCCGCCTTGGGTGTGGTCGCCTTCGGGGTCGTGGTGGTGGTCGACGACGCGCTGTCCTCGCTCGCATTCGGTGCCGTCGTCGCGTCCGGAGCGGCCGCCAGCTCCTGCGCAGGCGCGGCCTCCGACCCCGTCAGCAGGTAGGTGACGATGCCCGTCGTGATGGTGATGGCGTGCTTCAACTGGCCGTCGGAGCTCTCCAGCTGCGCGGAGTCCTCCTTGTTCGAACCGTTGCCCATCTCGACGAACACCAGCGGAACCTGGGTCAGTGCAGGACCCGCCACATCGGCGCGGGTTTGGAGGCCGTCGTTCACGCCGGCGTAGTTGGCGGGAACGAAGCCGTCGGACTTGTAGGCGTCGCGCATCATCTTCGACGCCTCGAGCCCGCCGCCGGACTGCGCGGCGTCCGCCTTCTCGTCGGGGATGGGCAGCGACGGGATGATCATGTGGAACCCGTGCTTGCTCGCGTCCTCGCCCTGCGCCGTGGAGTCCGCGTGAATGCTCACAGCCAAATCGGCGTTCGATTCGCTTGCCGCACGGGCTCTTTCGTCGATGCACCCGCCCCAGCCGGTGTCGTCCTGACGACTCAGGACGACCTTCGCGCCGAGGCTCTCGAGGCTGCTCTTCACCAGCTGGGTGACGTTCCAGTTGATGGTGTGCTCGGGCACCCCGCCCAGCGACGTCATGCCGCTCGTCTGGCAGTCCTTGGTGTTGCCCCGGCCGTCGTTCACCTGCTGCGCGAGGTCGTGGCCCTCGCTGGAACCCTGATGTCCGGGGTCGAGGAACACCGTCATCCCGGACAGTTCGGTGCCGGTCGCCGTCGCAGCGGGTTCCGCCGACACCTGAGCAGGGATGAGCACGGACGCACCCAGGACGCAGGCGCCGAGGCCGGCCTTGATTGCAAAACGGTTCATAACGGGGATGGGCGCACCGTCGCAGTCCGGGCGCCACTCTCCTTCCACAGGTGCCACTCGAGTCACATCAGCCCCGAGTGAATCAGCTGCACCGCGCGCTCGTGCTGCTCGAGTCCGGATCGAAAGCAACCTGTAACCAAAGTGGTGGGATTCGACGGACGCGCACCGATTCGCCGAATTCCCACGCAATTGCCCGCGCATCCGGCGAATCGATGAGCGGATGTGAACAGGACGGCAACTCTGGGCCAAGAGTGGCTGCTCAACCGCGCATTCCTGCGCGGTGGCCGGATAATGGAAGTGCAAACCCTCAACCGGTGCTGTACGGTCATCTACCAACCAGCAACGACACGCAGAAAGGTACGGCCATGATGCAGCTTCACGCGCTCTTCGCGTCCGTACCCGCATGGCGTCGATGCTCCGCCGACAAGCACATCACCAAGTTCGGCGCACCCCGAGAATGTTGAGACTCAACCAAGTCATTCTCGGGCACCCAGGGCAAACCCCTCGGGTGCCTTTTCTTTTACCTTTCACTTTCAGGAGCACCACATGAAACTTCGCATCAACCAACTGTCCACCTCTCCGCCGTATCTGGACCTGCCGGACGACCTCACCGGTTACGCCGTCACCCTCGACCTGTCGCACTGCGACGCCGCCCACGAGGCCGGACTGGGCGAACTGATCAGCGAGGTCCGCAGTCGCGGTGCCGCCCGCGTGGTCATCACCGGTTCGCCGCGTGAACTTGAGGGCACCGGCCGCGCGCACGGGGCCGCAGCCGCCTGACAACGCAGAACGGGCCCCGGCGCGATGCCGAGACCCGTTCGAGAGGTGCCGAACGCTAGTGCGCGAAGTGCCGCGCACCCGTCAGGTACATGGTGATACCGGCTTCCTTGGCCGCATCGATCACCTCGTTGTCGCGGACGGAACCACCCGGCTGCACGACTGCCTTGACGCCGGCGTTCGCGAGGACCTGCAGTCCGTCGGGGAACGGGAAGAACGCGTCCGACGCGCCCACCGACCCGACCACCCGGTCACCGGCCCGCTGCACCGCGAGGTGCGCGGAGTCGACGCGGTTGACCTGGCCCATGCCGACGCCGACCGACGCACCGTCGGAGGCGAGCAGGATGGCGTTGGACTTCACCGAACGGCACGCGCGCCACGCGAATTCGAGGTCCTTCAAGGTCTGCTTGTCGGCGGCGTCGCCGACGGCCAGGGTCCAGTTGGCGGGGTCGTCGCCTTCGGCGTCGAGTACGTCGCGCTCCTGGAGGAGTGCCCCACCGGACACGGGACGCAATTCGATTCCCGTCGCGGTGGGCGCCTTCGCGAGAAGGACGCGGACGTTCTTCTTGCGCTGCAGCACGCCGAGCGCGCCATCCGCGTAGGACGGGGCGATGATCACCTCGGTGAAGATGTCGGCGACCTGCTCGGCCATCTCGACGGTGATCTCGCGGTTCGCGGCGATGACTCCGCCGTATGCGCTGACCGGGTCGCAGGCGTGTGCCTTGCGGTGCGCCTCGGCGATGTCGGCTCCGACCGCGATGCCACACGGGTTCGCGTGCTTGATGATCGCGACGGCCGGCTCACTGAAGTCGAATGCCGCGCGCCACGCCGCGTCGCCGTCGGTGTAGTTGTTGTACGACATTTCCTTGCCGTGCAGCTGCTCGGCCTGGGCCAGACCGGCCGGGGCGGCGGAGTTCACGTAGAGGGCCGCGGCCTGGTGCGGGTTCTCGCCGTACCGCAGGACGGCCGAGCGGTCCCAGGTGGCGCCTGCCCACTCGGGGAACTGCGAGTCACCGCTGTCCACCAGCGTGGACGTCATCCAGCTCGCGACCGCGACGTCGTACGACGCGGTGTGCTGGAACGCCTGCGCGGCGAGGGCGGTGCGCTCGGGCAGCGTGAAACCGCCGTCGGCGATCGCGGTGAGCACGTCGTCGTAGCGGGCGGGATCCACCACGACGGCCACCGACGGGTGGTTCTTCGCGGCGGCGCGCACCATGGACGGGCCGCCGATGTCGATCTGCTCGACGCATTCGTCGGGGGTCGCACCCGAGGCGACGGTCTGGGTGAACGGGTACAGGTTCACGACCACCAGCTGGAACGCCTCGATGCCGAGCTCCTCGAGCTGCGCGAGGTGCTCGGGCTTCCGGGTGTCCGCGAGGACGCCGGCGTGCACCCGCGGGTGCAGGGTCTTGACCCGGCCCTCGAGGCACTCGGGGAAGCCCGTCAGCGCCTCCACGGGGGTGACCGGGATGCCGGCGTCGGCGATCTTCGCTGCGGTCGACCCTGTCGACACCAGCTCGACACCTGCCTTGTGCAGGCCCGTAGCCAGTTCGACCAGACCGGTCTTGTCGTAGACGCTGACGAGCGCTCGGCGTACTGCCTTGCGTTCACTCACTGGGGATCACGGCCTTTCGTCCATCGGAAACAACTCCACGGGTGGCGACAGCGGCGATGACGTCCGCCAACAACCGTCGCTCCACAGTCTTGATGCGCTCGTGCAGGGTCGACTCGTCGTCGCCGTCGAGCACCGGCACGGGCTCCTGCGCCAGGATCGGGCCGGTGTCGACCCCCGCGTCCACGAGGTGGACCGTCGATCCCGACACCTTGACGCCGTAGGCCAGCGCATCCGGGACCGCATGCGCGCCGGGGAACGCGGGCAGCAACGCGGGATGCGTGTTGATGATGCGACCGCCGAAGCGGTCCAGGAAGGCGGGGCCGAGGATCTTCATGAATCCCGCCGACACCACGAGCGACGGCTGGTGCGACGCGACGGCCTCGGTCAGCGCGACATCCCAGGCGGACCGGTCCGCGTGGTCGCGGAGCCCGACCCGGAAGTGGGTGATGCCCGCGGACTCGGCGTGCCGGATGGCGTCGCAGTCGCGGTCGACGCCGACGGCGACGATCTCGGCGGGATACCCGTCGGTGTGGGTCGCGTCGATCAACGATCTCAGGAGGGTTCCCGCACCGGAGGCGAGTACGACGATCCGCGCCGGCGCGGACGCGACCGGCGAAGTGGTCGTGGGCCCCAGGTGGTCACGCGAGGAAGTCAGCGCTCTACTCCTGAACAATCGAAAGGCCGGGTGAATCGAAAGGGGGCGGTCGCATCGTCGACCGAACAAGAGCCTAGTCGCTGGGGGTTGCGGGCCCTCGGGGCAGGTCGGCTTCCGGGGCCTCGCCCGCCTTTACCGGCCCCTCGGGTGCCGCCGTCGCCGCGTCTTCCTCGACCTCGGCGTCCACCACGACCTCGGCCTCGGCGTCGGTGTCCTGCGGCGCGACGGGGGCCGCGGGCGCTTCGGCGTCTTCGACGAGTTCGGCCTCGATAACCCGGCCGGGCGCGGCTGCCGGGACCTCCCGCTCCTCGGTGATCGGGGCGGCGATCGCGGGAACCTCCTCCGCGCCGGGAAGGTGCGGTTCCTCGTCCTCCGTGTCGGCCTCGTCGTCGGCGCCCCGGCTCCGGTGCCAGGCGACGACCACCGCCGTCACCGCGCCCGCGAGTCCGAGCCACGCGAACGTGAGCAGCCCGAACGCCCACCAGTTCAGCTCGACGGTTCCGAAGGCGCCGAGCCGTCCGCCGGACACGAGTCCGAGCACGGCCGTCACCACACCGACACCCGCGGCGGAGGTCAGCACGGTGAGCAGTGCCTCCTGCCCGGCGACGCGACGTCCGCAGTCGCGTCCGAGCATCACACCGATCAGCAGCGGAATCACCAGCAACGCCGGCCACGCGCCACCGGACACCCCGTCGGGAACCGCGCCGAGCAGCGGCAACGGTGGCAGCGAACCACCGACGTTGCCGAACACGCTGACCGAGACGTCCCCGATCTGCGCGGTCCCGCCCATGACGGCGGCCGCGGCACCCACCACCACGTTCGGCAGGTACAGCACGGACAGGATCGTCAGTCCGAGCGTTCCGACGACACCGTCCCCGCGTTCGAGCAGCGACCCGACCGTGGACCACTCCATCAGCAGCGAGATCGTGACCAGCACCGCGCCGGCACCGACGATCGCCGTCATCGCGCGCAGCCCCGGGCGCACCGCGTCCCGGACCCACGACGGAACCTCCGCACCGAGCGTCGGCCACATCGCGACCGTCACGCCGATCCCCGCCGCGAGCACATGCACCAACAGCACCCACCCGAACGCGGCGAGCGCGTTCGGGGAGGACAACGGGATGACCGCCGACGCGTCCGCGATGACCGCGAGGGCGATGGCTGTCACGGCCAGCGGTCCGGCCACCGCGGCGCCGATCACCTGCAGGGCGTGCCGCCGCGAGGACGCCGGATGCACCACCGCCGCGCACCCGCGGGCGACCGCCCACATCATCCCCGCCGTCGGGATCAGCGGGAGGACGCCGAGCGAGGTGCCGTCGATCGTCAACGGCACCTGGTGAATCGCCAGCCACGACGCCGCGATCGCACCGAACGTTCCCGTGAGGTCACTGTTCGCCGCCACCAGCGTGACGACGATGAGTGCGGACAGCAGGACGACCGTGACCCCCGCGGGCCGGAACGCGACCGACAGCAGCGCCCGCATCTCGTCCGCGTCGGGCACGGGACGCTGTCGCGGGGCGCGCCGCGCATCATCGCGGACGGCTCGCCTCTCGTCGTCGCGGACGGCTCGCCGTCGTGCACCCTGTGCGACACGCTGCGCACGATCAACCAAAGAACTCATCCCCTCGAGAGTGGCACTCCGACGCAGCGACAGCGGTCAGGCGCGCCGCACAGAAGTGGCCTCCGACCAGGTTCGGTCAGAGGCCACCTGCTGGATGGACCGCTACTTGTCGTCCCTGTCGGCGCGCGTGTCGAACGCCTGGGTGGGCGCGCTGTACCCCTCCGATTCAGGCTTCTCGGCCGACTCGGCCGGCTTCGCCTCGGTGGACGGCTGCTCGCCGTACTCGAGAGTGCGCTCCACGGGCGAGGACTCGGCCTGCGACCCGTACGCCGGCGCCGCGTGCTGCGCCGAACCGTAACTGGTCCCGGCCGGGTACTGCGAGCTGGGCGTTCCAGTGGGCTGCGACGGCGTCGACGGCTGCGAGTACCCCTGGTACTGCGGCTGCTGGTAGGCGGTGGTCGGGGCGTCGTAC
This sequence comes from Rhodococcus koreensis, assembly GCF_900105905.1. Taxonomy (GTDB): domain Bacteria; phylum Actinomycetota; class Actinomycetes; order Mycobacteriales; family Mycobacteriaceae; genus Rhodococcus_F; species Rhodococcus_F koreensis. The sequence goes on from NZ_FNSV01000005.1 coordinate 2,555,783, forward strand.
GACGCGGATCCCGCGCCCGCGCCGTAGCCCGGCTGCTGCGGCTGTCCGTAGCCCTGGGTGTATCCGGGCTGGCTCTGCGAGGGCTGGCCCTGCTGGCCGTAACCCTGCTGGCCGTAACCCTGCTGGCTCTGCTGCCCGTAGCCGGGCTGCGACTGGCTCTGCTGTCCGTAGCCCTGCGGCGCGCTCTGGCCGTAGCCCTGCGGCTGCTGTCCGTACGACTGCTGCGGGCCCTGCCCGTACCCCTGCGGGGCGCCCTGGCCGTACCCCTGCGGGGTCTGGCCGGGCTGACCGAAGCCCGCGGCTGCGGCCGGCTTGGGCGCCGGCTGCTTCAGGACGCCGATGTCGAACAGCACGGCTGCCACGGCCACGGCCGACTGGATGAATCCGAGAACGAGGATGAGGATTGCGCCCCAACCGGAATCCGCGTCGACGTTCAGGAAGACGAACAACGCAACGACCCAGCCCGCGACGGACGCCGCCGCGGCCGCACCCGCATAGGACTGCTTCGGGAGGAGGGACGCCGCCGCGAGCAGACCACCGAGGAACAGCAGTCCGAGTCCGTCCGTGTTCGCTTCGAACGAGTTCACGGACTCTCGCGCCAAGGTGGCGTACGGGGCGAACCCGAGCAGTAGGTTGAGGACACCGAGAACGGCGACACCGATCAGGAGGAAGAAGCCCAGGCCTTTCGATTCTCCCCCTGCAGTCGGTTGCGCGGGCGGACCGTAATTCGGCCCGCCGGGCGTGAACGTCATGACTTCTCCTAGTCGACAAGTGGTCTGCGTGCGCTCTTCCGACGCTAGCGTCTACGTAGATCTCATACTATCTGCCACTAGTGTGGCTGTTAGGTGAGAAGTACGTGTGTCACGGCTACCCGCATCACCGTGCGGTGGTGCGGGTTTGACCGTGTCCCACACCGACGCTTGTGGTGCAGGAACATGCTGTTTCGGAGTCACCCCCATCCGCGGTGTTGCGGTGGGCAGGCTGTGGCGGACCCGGCGATGCCGCGGCCGACGCGGTGTCGGACTGGTCTTGTCCCGGGACCTGCGGACCGGCGCGTGCTCGGCGACCCGGATCGCGGGCATCTGCCCCCGCCGCCGGGTCACCTTGTTTTTACCGAGCAGCGCGCGTTTGGCCAGGTTCACCCCGGCAATCTGGTCGCGGTTGCCGCCGACCCGGCAGCCCGGGCACCACGCGTCGTGGTAGCCGCCGGGGCGGGCGAGTGGTTCGTCGCACCCCGGACACTGTGCCGAGGATCCGCGGGCAGGCACCGTGACCACCGCGATGCCGACACCGGCGGCGGTGTGGGCGAGGGCGGCGGTCGCTTTACGGCGGGCCGACTGCGCGGCCCGGTTGTTGTTGACCCGGCCGTGCCCGCGGGGCTCGAGGGTGGTCAGGTCCTCGACCGCGATCATCTCCGCGCCCGCTGCCTCGGCGTAGTCGGTGACCTGGCGGGCGAAGTGGAATCCCAGCTCCCGGTTGATCTTGCCCCGTTTGACGCCCACCGCAGTCCGATGCTCGTTGAGGACGGCGATCTTCTCCTCCAACCGGACACGGACCTCGGAAGGGGCGGTGGCGGCCAGCCGCGTCAACCGGGCCGACTTGCGTTGCAGCAACTGACCCTCCGCCTGCAGGCGCGCCAGTTTCGTCCCGAGGCCGCGGTCATCGTAGGTGAAGCCCCGGTAGTCCGAAACCACACCGTCCGGGGTCTGCGTGGCGATCGCGGCGGCACCCAGCGTGGACGGAGACCAATCCACCCCGACCGCGACGGTGGCCGATCCCAGGTCACAGGCGGGGACGAGTTCGGTCGCGGCGCACCGCCACAACAAACCTTTCCGGTCGAGGGCCAGGGTCGGTAGATGCCAGCCGGTGACCGCCCGGCCGTTCAGGTGCCCGGGGATGGTGGCGGTCACCCGAACACTGCGCCACTGCGCCCGCCCCGCCGGGGCCGGGCAAGTCGGCAGCTTCACCGTCAACACCAGCTCGTCACCGGTGACAGCAAGCTGCGCGAGCTGCCGATCCGCAGCAGACAACCGGGCCATCGCGCTCGTCTGCGGTGGCCCCTGGACGTCGGTGATCCGCAACCGCGCCGACGGCGCCCCGTCGATGCGGCGAGAGCGTGCGACGAGCTGGCGCCGCACGCCCCGGGCGAAACCCAACGGCACCCAGTCCGCGACGGCGGAGGGTGGGGCTATCCGGCCGGTGGCCGGGTCGAACCGCTCAGACAGTGCCGTGATCGCGGTGTCCCGGTAGGCGAGGGTCCGCAGGGTCGCCATCACCTGCGCGGTCACCACCCTGCTCACCCGTGAGGGCACGTAGACCCCGTCCCGGTAGTGCGGATTCCAGCCGAGGCGGGCCGCGGCGACATGACCCTGCACGGGCAGCCTGCGATCCTGCCGGTCACGGCCGGCGGCGAGGACGTCGAACGTGACCGGCTGCCACAGCCGCGACATCAACTCGGCGCCGGCCGCCGTGACCAGGTCGAGCAACCACCTCGCTCGGGTGTTCACGTCGTCGAGACCGATCGGCTCACCGGTCGCGTCATCGACCGCCATGTAGGCGCGCGTGGTGAACGTGAACTGCCGCGGCGCAGTCGTTCCCGGCCCGATCACGCCAGCCCGCCAGGAACGAAACGCAGCCGAACGGACCACGGATCGTCCGGGTTCCGGAACGCGCCGCCATCACCTGGAAAGCTCATCGATAACACCTTTCCTCGCCGTGCGGCGCGATCGCCCCGGAGCCGGTGGCGATTCTGTGTCACCCGCAGCGCAGTGAACCGGCCGGACAACGGTGTCGGCAACGCCCTGACGTCATCCATCAACCCCCTCCACCAGCGTTGTTCACCCCATCTCTCGCGGGGCCTTGACTGTAACGCCGGCCTCCGACACGTACGGCCGAGTCCGCGCCAGCGGCAAACCGAGCCAATCGATCTCGCCACACCATCTGCGCCGCCGTGAACGACCACAAATCGCCTTGAGGCAGGTCCGCAGACGCCGATCCGAATCCTCGACGCCCCGCTATCCCGGACAGACATCAGTGCCACACGTAATGAGACCGTGTGCGCCGGGCGCCCTTGCGCACCCCGACGGCCGACCATCCACAAATTTCCGCAGCTTCACCAATTCGCGGTGAAAGACAGTGTCATAAACTGCTGGACTGTATCAGATATAGCGGCAACAACTGATAGCTACGATATATCCGTCGGTCGCGTGTGCGGGGCCGACAGCAGCGCAGGAGACAATGGTCCGGTGCCGTACACCCTCGCTCTCCGCGCCGCCGATCTCACTCTCGAGACGGAGGTGAAGCATTCACGCTTCATCGCGGCCCTGCGGCGCGTCGAGGACGCCGAGGCGGCGCAGGCTTTCGTCCAGGATCGTCGCAGCGCGTATCCCGATGCGCGACATCACTGTTCGGCGTTCATCGTCGGCAACGGGCCCAGCGACCGGGTCGAGCGCGCGAACGACGACGGCGAACCCGGTGGCACCGCGGGCATTCCGATGCTGCAGGTGCTCAAGGCCCGCGACCTCGTCGACGTCGCGGTGGTCGTGACCCGGTACTTCGGTGGAATCAAACTGGGGGCGGGCGGACTGGTGCGCGCCTACTCTGGCGCGGTGGCCGCCGCGGTCGATGCCGCACCGCTCGTGCGGAGGGAACGTCGCCACCTGCACACCCTCGCCGTCGGTCACGCCGAGGCGGGTCGGGTCGAGTCGGAGTTGCGGGGGCGGGGCGTCGTCGTGGTGGACACGGCGTACGCGGAGTCCGCGGTCCTCACCCTCGCGGCGAGGGACTCTGCGGAGCTGGCCGATCTGGTCGCTGCCGTCACGTCGGGGACGGGGACACTCGATCCGGCCGGGGAAATGTGGGTCGACGCCTGAACGACCCGTGCGCCTTTCTGGTAGCCGGAGCAACCAGAAAGGCGCACGGGCCCGGAGGGCCTAGGCCTGGACGGTCAGGCTCTGCAGGATCTCGCGAGCGAGTGCAGCGGTCTCGGACGGCGTCTTGCCGACCTTCACGCCGGCAGCCTCGAGGGCGTCCTTCTTGGCCTGCGCGGTGCCCGAGGAACCGGAGACGATGGCGCCTGCGTGGCCCATGGTCTTGCCCTCGGGGGCGGTGAAGCCCGCGACGTAGCCGACGACCGGCTTGGTGACGTTCGCCTTGATGTAGTCGGCGGCACGCTCCTCGGCGTCGCCACCGATCTCACCGATCATCACGATGACCTTGGTCTCGGGGTCCTTCTCGAACGCCTCGATGGCGTCGATGTGGGTGGTGCCGATGACCGGGTCGCCGCCGATGCCGATGGCGGTGGAGAAGCCGAAGTCACGCAGTTCGAACATCATCTGGTAGGTCAGCGTGCCCGACTTGGACACGAGGCCGATCGGGCCGGTGCCTGCGATGTTGGCCGGGGTGATGCCGACCAGCGACTCGCCGGGGGTGATGATGCCGGGGCAGTTGGGGCCGATGATGCGGGTCTTGTTGCCCTTGGAGACGTTGTACGCCCAGGCGTACGCCGAGTCCTGCACGGGGATGCCCTCGGTGATGACCACGAGCAGCGGGATCTCCGCGTCGATGGCCTCGACGATGGCGTCCTTGGCGAAGGCCGGGGGAACGAACGCGATGGAGACGTCCGCGCCGGTCTTCTCGATGGCCTCGGCGACGGTGCCGAAGACGGGCAGCTCGACGCCGCCGTCGTGGGTCACGGTGGTGCCGGCCTTGCGGGCGTTGACACCGCCGACGACCTGGGTGCCGGCCTTGAGCATCAGCGCGGTGTGCTTCGTGCCCTCGCCGCCGGTGATGCCCTGGACGATGACCTTGGAGTCCTTGGTCAGGAAGATAGCCATGTGATTTAAGTCCCTTTACTTTGCGGCGAAGGCCAGCTCGGCGGCCTTGTCGGCAGCCTCGTCCATGGTTCCGACGACCGTGACCAGCGGGTGGGCGGCCTCGGCGAGGATGCGACGACCCTCTTCGACGTTGTTGCCGTCCAGGCGGACGACCAGCGGCTTGTTGGCCTCGTCACCCAGCGTCTTCAGGGCGCCGACGATGCCGTTGGCGACCGCGTCACACGCGGTGATGCCACCGAAAACGTTCACGAACACGCTCTTGACCTGCGCGTCGTTCAGGATGACATCCAGGCCGTTCGCCATGACCTCTGCGGAGGCGCCGCCACCGATGTCGAGGAAGTTGGCGGGCTTCACGCCACCGTGCTTCTCACCTGCGTAGGCGACGACGTCCAGGGTCGACATGACCAGGCCGGCGCCGTTACCGATGATGCCGACCTCACCGTCGAGCTTGACGTAGTTGAGGTCGTTTTCCTTGGCCTTGAGCTCGAGCGGGTCGGTGGCGTCCCGGTCCTCGAACGCCTCGTGGCCGGGCTGACGGAACGCGGCGTTCTCGTCCAGCGTGACCTTGCCGTCGAGAGCGAGGATCTCGTCACCGGGCGTGCGGACGAGCGGGTTGACCTCGACGAGGAGAGCGTCTTCGTTGATGAAGACCTCCCACAGCTTCTGGATCGTCACGGCCGCTGCGTCGAGCACCTCGGCGGGCAGCTTTCCTGCCTCGGCGATGCTGCGCGCGAACGCGAGGTCGACGCCCTTGACGGCGTCCACGGGGATCTTCGCGAGTGCGTCGGGGTTCTCCTCGGCGGTGACCTCGATCTCGACGCCACCCTCGACCGAGCACATGGCCAGGTAGGTGCGGTTGGTGCGGTCGAGCAGGAAGGAGATGTAGTACTCCTCGGCGATGTCACTCGCCTCTGCGACCAGCAGCTTCTTGACGACATGACCCTTGATGTCGAGGCCCAGGATCGCCTCGGCGTTGGCCTGCGCTGCATCGACGTCGGCGGAGTACTTGACGCCACCCGCCTTGCCGCGGCCGCCGACCTTGACCTGCGCCTTGACCATCACGGGCTTGCCGATTTCTTCGGCAATCTCGCGTGCGCCGGCCACCGTGTCGGTAACACGCCCAGCCGAAGTCGGCACCTCGTGCTTGGCGAAGAGTTCCTTCGCCTGGTATTCGAAGAGATCCATCTGCTCACCGTCTCGTCTGCGTTGACACCCGCTCGAGGGGTAGGAGCGGGTCTGTTTTGGACTTTAACCAGTTGCCGGGCCCGGTCTGCGCCCGCGTGTCTGCTATGTGGTCCACATCACGCGATATCACGTACTGAGGCGGGCCTCACCGCTGCAAACGGGGCGGACCTCACCGATTTCTGCGGCGTGCAGTGAGGGCCGCGGCAGCCGCAATCAACACTATGCCCACCGTTGCCGGGACGACACCGGCCCCCATTTCGGGGTCGGTGACCCGGGCGACGGTCAGCGGCCACGACACGAGGTATACCCCCACGGCAACGGCCGAACCGAGCAACAACGCGACCGCCCTGTCGGGCCGGGCACGTGAGGCAACTATCACTGCGAGGGCGACCGCGACGCCGAGCAGCACCCGTCCCCACACGTCGAGGTTCCACGGGATCTCCGCGAACGACGCGGGCGCGTACTCGTCGCCGCGTGCGTCGGTCCCGTGGAAGAGCGGCAGTCCCAGTCCGACGAACGCGGCGACGGCACCGAGGCCGCCGACCGCGAGGACCGGGGTCGAGGTGGACGGCTCGTCGGACGTGTCGATCTCCTCGCGTTCCGCCGAGCCCGCGAACCACGTCAGCACCCCGGTGACACCCGCGGTGACGGCCGCACACCACAGCAGCACGGCACCGATTCCGGCGCCGATCCCCGGCACGTCGGTGGCGAGCACCACGGACTGCGACACGGCGGCGACGGAGTGCGGGATCGTCACCCACAGCACCCCGACCGCGGGCCGGACGGCGGACGCGAACTCCGACAGCAGCAGCCAGACGCAACTGACGACGAGGACCAGGGCCGCGACGAGCACGACCCGGGTGGCGTAGACGTCGGGGCGTGCCGTGTCGCCGGGGATGTCGAGGACGGGGAGCAGCGCCCCGGCGGCGGCCAGCAGGGCTGTGATGATTCCGGTGGCCCCGGCAGCGACGTGCCATCGCGCGATCCGTGCGCGGGCCGCGGCCGCCTCGGCTCGCAGCGCCGCCTTGGCGACGCCCTTCGCGGACGGGGTGACCGCCCCCGGCTTCGCCGGGCCGCCCTGCGCCGCCGCGGACGGCGAGGCGGCCAGTGTCTTCAGGATCCTGCCGTCGCGGGCCCGGTCGACCATCGGGATGCAGGCGCCGACGAGCACCAGGACGCCGGCGCCGACGGTCCCCCACACCGCGCCGGGACCGGGCTGGATCCGTTCGCCCGCGGCGAGCCCCGCGACCAGGCGCGTCCCGACCACGCCGAGCGCGGCCAGGCCTGCCCCGACGAGGGCGCCGGACGCCACGGGGGGCGAAATCGATGCCAGCGCCGAGGCGACGACGATCAGGACGGCCGCCGCCAGGATCCCGGCGCCCGCGGACGCGGCGAGGTCCGACTCGACGACGGTCGGGACGAGGATGACGGGATCCTCGGACACGAAGGCGGGAGCGAACAGCGCGCCGACCAGGACGACGGCGGCGGCCACCGCGACGGCGGACGGCAGGAACCCGATGCGGGCGCCCGTCGCCCGCCCGACCTGTTCGGCGCTGCGGGCGTCGCCGTATCCGTCCATCAACGAAGCCCGGTGGACCGCGACCATGCCGAGCAGGCCCGCGAAGGCGATCAACGCGTGCCCGGCGAGGGCGGCGTAGGCGCCGGACCCGGCGGCCAGCTCGGCCGCCGTCTCGGGCCGGAACAATTCGAGCCGATTGGCGTCGATGGCGTCCGACCACAGCTGTGTGTCGAGGACGCCGGCGCCGACGGACACCGCGCCTGCGCCGGCCAGCAATGCCCCCGCCACCGCGGTGCGCCGGGCGAGAACCGCGGGAAGGGCCAATGCCGGTGCCGCGACGGCGAAGACGGCGGCCCACACCGCGGCAGCGCCGACCGCGGACGGCGCTGCCGCCCCGTCGACCGTGCGGACAGCCTGCAGGACGGGCGCCGACGCCACCCCGAGTCCTCCGACGAGGCCCAGCACGACCGCGAGCAGGGTGCCCCGGCGCGCGCGGACGGGATCGGGCTCGTCGACGGCGGTCAAGCCGGTGCCGCCGGACGAAGGAATGCGTTCGGGCTCGGCCCTGCGCCCGTCCGGGGATCGAGTTGATGACGCCACAGGCCGACGCTAGCGCTTACCCACCGCCTCCCCCGGGTTGTGACACGCGTGCGCACGGGCGAGATTGAACCGAGACGAAAAGCGGGTTCGACGTTTCCCCAGCTCAGTTTGTGATGCCCGTCACATGTAGCCGTTCCTCCGCGTTACAGGTTGCGCGCATCGCAACCGTTTCGTTACCGTCGCCAAGGTCTAAGTCACAGGCAGGTCACGAGCAGGAGGACGGACGGGCGTATGCACCATCGCAGCCAGTTCACGGCCAGCCGTTTTGTGAGTCACCACGATGACGAGTTGCGGGGTCACAAGGACGAAGTCGCGCCCACGTATCCCCCACAGTCGGTCGAGCATCATCCCGAGACCGATAGTTCTGAGATTTCCAGCATGTTCTTCCGCAATTCGCAGTCCACACGCTCCACCTACGACAGCGTCGACACCGGCAACGGCGTCGAGACCGTCGACACCGAGTCCGAGATCCCCGGCTTCATCCCCCGCAGCGGTTCCGAGTCCTTCGAGGGCGCACCCCCCCACTCCCGCCGCGGAGCCCACCGCATCCCGACTCCCCCCTCAGCTCTCAAAGGCCGCGCCGCAGTCCTCGCAGTCGCAGCAGGCGCCGTAGTAGCCGCAGGCCAGGCCGCAGTCACCAGCGGATCGTCCAGCTCCTCCGATCACTCCGAGGTCGCCCTCGCCAGTGACGAGTCGAGCTCCATCGGAACCACCGCGGAACCGCAGGCCGCGCAGTACTCCACGGTCTCCGACACCGCCGCCGCCGATTCGAACGCCCCGCAGGTCCTCAACATCGCGAACCCGACCGACCTGTCGCAGTTCAGCAACCTGCTCGCCAAGGGACAGCGTTTCAGCGAAGAGCGCGCCGCCCGCGAAGCCGCTGCCCGACGCCCCCTGTTCGTCCTCCCCGCCGTGGGAACCTTCACCTCCAACTTCGGAAGCCGCTGGGGCACCCTGCACGCGGGCGTCGACATCGCCGCCCCCATCGGCACCCCCATCGTGGCCGTCGCCGACGGCGAGGTCATCGACTCGGGTCCGGCTTCCGGGTTCGGCATGTGGGTCCGCCTCAAGCACGCCGACGGCACCATCACCGTGTACGGCCACATCAACACCTCCACCGTCACCGTCGGCCAGAAAGTCATGGCGGGCGACCAGATCGCGACCGTCGGCAACCGTGGCTTCTCCACCGGCCCGCACCTGCACTTCGAGGTGCACCTCGCGGGCGAGAACAAGATCGATCCCCTGCCCTGGCTGGCCTCCCGCGGCATCAGCCTCGGCCCCGAGATGGACTGACCCTCTCCGCACCACCCGAACACATGACGACTGCGGCGCATGCATTGCATGCGCCGCAGTCGTGTTTCGTCGGCTCTACAGCTTGACCATCGGGACGCCACCGATCAGCATCAGCCGCACCTTGCCCGCGCTGCCGAAATCGATGGTGACCGTCGCGGTCGGCCCGGCCCCCTTGGTCTCGAGGACCGTGCCGAGGCCGTACTTGTCGTGACTGACCCGGTCGCCGACCGCGAGGACCAGGTTGTTGTTGCGGGAGCGTGCGGCGCCGAAGCTGGGGGTGCTCGCGGACCCGCCGCCGTAACCGGAACCGCCGCCGAACCCCTGCCCGTATCCCGATCCACGCGCGCGGCCACCACCGATCGCACCACCGGAACCCATACGGGGGCCCGGGTCTTCGCGGCGCCAGTGCACGAGATCCGACGGGATCTCCTGCAGGAACCGTGACTCCGGGTTCTGGATGGGCTGACCCCACGCCGACCGCATGACGGCACGCGTCAGGTACAGCCGCTGCCGGGCACGGGTGATGCCCACGTACGCGAGCCGCCGCTCCTCCGACAGTTCCGTGGGGTCGCCGAGCGCCCGCATGTGCGGGAACTGGCCGTCTTCCCACCCGGTGACGAAGACGACGGGGAATTCGAGCCCCTTCGCGGTGTGCAAAGTCATCAGCGTGACGACGCCCTCGTCGTTGTCGGGCAGCTGATCGGAGTCCGCGACCAGGGACACCCGTTCGAGGAAGGCGGCGAGGGAACCCGGGTCGGGTTCACCGTCCCTGGCGTCGACGTCGCCGTCCTCCGTCGGTTCCACCAGTCCGGCGGCGTTCCGCGCGTCGGAGCTGAACTCCCGCGCCACGCTGACGAGTTCGTTGAGGTTGTCGAGGCGCGCCCCGTCCTGGGGGTCGCTGCTCGCCGCGAGTTCGGCGCGGTAGCCCGTCCGCTCCAGGACAGCCTCGACGACGTCGCCGATGTCGCCGAGCTGGTCGGGGACGATGTCGTCGGCCGTGGTCTCGGGTGGCATCAGCACCCGCAGTCCGTCCATCAGATCGAGGAACGACGCGATGGCCTTCTGGGAACGGGTGTTGAGCAGCCGCACCCGGCCCTCCCCACCGTCCCGCAGCGCCTCGGCGAAACTGATGCCCCGCTGTTCGGAGTGGACGGCCACACACGCCTCCGCGCGGTCACCGATGCCGCGGCGCGGGGTGTTGAGGATCCGGCGCAGGCTGACGGTGTCGTCCTCGTTGGCGAGGACCCGGAGATACGCGACGATGTCGCGCACCTCCTTGCGCTCGTAGAACCGCACCCCGCCGACGACCTTGTACGGAACACCGAGCCGGATGAAGATCTCTTCGAGGGCGCGGGACGAGTTGTTGGTGCGGTAGAACACCGCGACGTCACCGAACTTCGCATCGCCCGAATCGACGAGCTTGTCGATCTCGGACGCCACGAACGACGCCTCGTCGTGCTCGTTGTCCGCGACGTACCCGGTGATGAGTTCGCCCTCGCCCGAATCGGTCCACAGCCGCTTCTCGCGCCGACCGGTGTTCTTCGAGATCACCGAGTTGGCCGCCGACAGGATGTTCTGGGTGGAGCGGTAGTTCTGCTCCAGCAGGATGGTGCGGGCGTCCGGGTAGTCGCGTTCGAACTCCTCGATGTTGCGGATCGTGGCGCCGCGGAAAGCGTAGATCGACTGATCCGCGTCGCCCACCACACACAGTTCGGCCGGGGTGACCCGGTGGTCCGCGTCCTCGCCGTCCGCGGTGCCGCCGACCAGTTCACGCACCAGCATGTACTGGGCGTGGTTCGTGTCCTGGTACTCGTCGACCAGCACGTGCCGGAACCGTCGTCGGTAGTACTCGGCCACCTGGGGGAACGCCTGCAGCATCGCGACCGTCTCGCCGATCAGGTCGTCGAAGTCCAGCGCGTTCGCCGAACGCAACCGCTGCTGGTAGTGCCCGTACACCTTGGCGATCAGCCGCGGCAGTTCCGCAGGCTCCTTGTCGGCGTCGGCACTCGCCTGCTCCGGGTCGATCAACTCGTTCTTGAGATTCGAGATGTGGGTGGCGAGCAACCGCGCCGAATAGCGCTTGGTGTCGATGTTCAGATCCTTGGCGATCATCGTCAGCAGTCGCCGCGAATCGTCCGCGTCGTAGATGGAGAAGTTCGAGTTGAGGCCGGGGAGCAGCGCCGCCTGGGCGCGCAGGATCCGCACGCAGCTGGAGTGGAACGTGGACACCCACATGCTGTTGGCCCTGGGGCCGACGAGGTGGGCGACGCGCTCCCGCATCTCCGCGGCGGCCTTGTTGGTGAACGTGATGGCCAGGATCTGACCGGGCATCACGCCACGCTCGGCCAGCAGATATGCGATGCGGCGGGTGAGCACAGCCGTCTTGCCCGAGCCTGCACCCGCGACGATCAACAGCGGAGAACCGGCGTGCACGACCGCTTCCCGTTGCGGTGGGTTGAGGCCCTGGAGGAGCGCGTCCGACCCTGCGCGCGCCGGTGCCGCGGCGTGCGGAGTCGACGTGGCGCTCAGGGGAGAAGCGGTGCCGGAGATAGTGTTCATCAACTATCAAACTTACCGGCGTGTACCGACAGCGTCACAGCGGCTTGGCCTGCGCGGTGCCGCCATGGCAAACTGGTACACATGTTCAGTCCGCCGTCGCGCCCCCTGTGGCGATTTTTTTACGGGTACCGGCCTCCGGTGCCCGTGAACTGAACAGCTCACGAGCCCCGAGGTCCGCACCGGATCCGGGGCTTTTTTCGTCAAATGAGCCTGGATCGGTAACGACTCGAGCCACAACAACGATCCAAGTTCTGACAAGAGGGAGACGAACCAATGAGCACTCAGACCGTCGCTTCAGCCGCAAAGGAAACCGCTGTTCCCACCAGCGAGGCCGAGATCGAGGTTCTCCGCCAGGAGATCGACAAGCTCGACGCCGAGATTCTCGCCGCGATCAAGCGCCGCGCCGAGGTCTCGCAGCTCATCGGGCGCACCCGGATGGCGTCCGGCGGTCCCCGCCTCGTCCACAGCCGTGAGATGAAGGTGCTCGAGCGGTTCAACGAGCTGGGCCAGGAAGGCCACACGCTTGCCATGCTGCTGCTGCGCCTCGGGCGCGGCCGCCTCGGTCACTGAGTTTCCCGAAGCGGCCCCCGACGGCGGTCGTCACGGTTCGAGTGCCACGTACTTGGTCTCCAGGTACTCTTCGATGCCTTCACTGCCCCCTTCGCGCCCGAAGCCTGACGCTTTGACGCCGCCGAAGGGGGCAGCGGTGTCCGAGATGACCCCGCGGTTGACGCCGACCATGCCCGATTCGATGGCGTCGGCCACCCGGAGCGCACGATCCAGATCGCGGGTGAAGATGTACGCGGCCAGGCCGAACTCCGTGTCGTTGGCCGCGGCGATCCCCTCCTCCTCGGTGTCGAACCCGGCGATCGCGGCCACCGGTCCGAACACCTCCTCCTTCAGGATCCGAGCCTGGGCGGGAATCTCGTCCAGCACCGTCGCCGGGTAGAAGTAGCCAGAGCCTTCCGGGGCGACGCCGCCGAGCCGCACCCGGGCGCCCGCGCCGACAGCGTCCTGCACCAGTTCCCCGACCTTCTCGAGCTGGTCCGCGTTGATCAGCGGGCCGAGTGTCGTGTCGGGATCGGTGCCGGGGCCGAGCTTGTACGAGGACAGCTTGTCGACGAGTTTCGCGGTGAATTCCTCCCGCACACTGTTCGCGACGTGGAAGCGATTGGCCGCGGTGCAGGCCTCGCCGCCGTTGCGCATCTTGGCGAGGAGGGCGCCCGCCACCGCCTTGTCGACGTCCGCGTCGTCGAAGACCACGAAGGGCGCGTTCCCGCCGAGTTCCATCGAGGTGCGCAGCAGCCCCTTCGCGGACTTCTCGACGAGCATCCGTCCGACCCCGGTCGAGCCCGTGAACGTGAGCTTCCGCAGTCGCGGGTCGTCGATCAGCGGACCGGTCACCTCGCCCGACTTCGACGTCGGCAGCACGGACAGCACGCCCTTCGGCAGCCCCGCGTCGGCCATGATCTCGGCGAGCAGCAGCATCGTCAGCGGCGTCTCGGAGGCGGGTTTGACGATCATCGTGCAGCCGGCGGCCAGGGCGGGTCCGATCTTGCGGGTGCCCATCGCGAGCGGGAAGTTCCACGGCGTGATCGCCAGACAGGGCCCGACGGGCTGCTTGGTCACCAGAATGCGCCCGTTCCCCGCGGGCGCCGGGGTGTAGCGACCGGCGATACGCACGGCTTCCTCGCTGAACCACCGGAAGAACTCGGCGCCGTACTTGACCTCGGCCGCGCTCTCCGGCAGCGCCTTGCCCATCTCGAGCGTCATCAGCAGCGCGAAGTCGTCGGCCCGGGCGGTGATCTTCTCGAACACCGCGCGCAGGAGTTCCCCACGCTGCCGTGCCGGGGTGGCCGCCCACTCCCGCTGCACCGCCACCGCGGCGTCGAGGGCCTTCATCCCGTCGCCCGGGCTGGCGTCCGCCACCTCGGTAAGGGCGTCGCCGGTAGCCGGGTCGAAAACGGTGAACGTGGCACCGTTCTCGGCGTCGCGCTTCTCGCCGCCGAGGAAGAGGGTCGTGGGAACGGTTCGCATGAGTTCGACAGCATCCATGACGTCCATCATGCGCCGCACCGAAGTTCGCACGGAAGTTTCGACGCGCGGGCATTAAGCTCAAATCTCGTGAGCTCAGACATCACCGGAACCGCTGCCTGGCAGAAATTGCGTGATCATCACGCTCAGATTCAGACCGTCCATCTTCGAGAGTTCTTCGAGAAGGACCCGGCACGCGGTCAGGAACTCACCGTCTCGGCCGGCGATCTGTACATCGACTACAGCAAGCACCGCATCGACCGCGACACGATCGGGTTGCTCCTCGAGTTGGCGCGCAGCGTCGACCTGGAGGCCCGCCGTGACGCGATGTTCGCGGGCGAGCACATCAACACGTCCGAGGACCGCGCCGTCCTCCACACCGCGCTGAGGCTGCCCGCCGACGCCACACTCGTCGTCGACGGCCAGGACGTCGTGGCCGACGTCCACGACGTCCTCGATCGCATGGGCGATTTCACCGATCGGGTGCGCTCCGGCGAGTGGCGCGGCGCGACGGGCGAGCGAATCAAGACCGTCGTCAACATCGGCATCGGCGGATCGGATCTGGGTCCGGTGATGGTGTACCGCGCGCTGCGGCACTACGCCGACGCCGGCATCAGTGTCCGGTTCATCTCCAACGTCGACCCCGCCGACCTGGTGCGCAGCCTGAACGGCCTCGACCCGGCCACCACCCTGTTCATCGTGGCGTCCAAGACGTTCTCGACCCTCGAGACGCTCACCAACGCCACGGCCGCCCGGCGGTGGCTGCTCGGTGGCCTGGGCCTCGGAAACGAAGCGGTCGCAAAGCATTTCGTCGCCGTGTCGACACACGCAGACCGGGTGGCGGAGTTCGGCATCGACACGGACAACATGTTCGGATTCTGGGATTGGGTCGGCGGCCGGTACTCGGTCGATTCCGCCATCGGACTGTCGGTGATGGCGGCGATCGGCAAGGAACGTTTCGCGGAGTTCCTCGCCGGATTCCACGCCGTGGACGAGCACTTCCGGACGGCGCCGCTCGAGGAGAACGCGCCGGTCCTGCTCGGCCTGATCGGACTCTGGTACTCGAACTTCTTCGGCGCCGAATCCCGTGCCGTGCTGCCGTATTCCAACGACCTCGTGCGGTTCCCGGCCTATCTGCAGCAGTTGACGATGGAATCGAACGGCAAGTCGGTGCGCGCCGACGGCTCCCCCGTCCCCGCGTCCACCGGTGAGATCTTCTGGGGCGAACCCGGAACCAACGGGCAGCACGCCTTCTACCAGCTCCTGCACCAGGGCACGCGGCTCGTGCCGTCCGATTTCATCGGTTTCGGCGAGCCTACCGACGACCTGCCGACCGCGGACGGCACCGGCAGCATGCACGACCTGCTGATGAGCAACTTCTTCGCCCAGACGAAGGTCTTGGCGTTCGGCAAGACGGCCGAGGAGATCGCGGCCGAGGGCACCCCCGACGATCTGGTGCCGCACAAGGTCATGCCGGGCAACCGGCCGTCGACGACGATCCTCGCGCCGAAGCTCACGCCGTCAGTGATCGGCCAGCTGATCGCCCTGTACGAGCACCAGGTGTTCGTCGAGGGTGTCGTGTGGGGCATCGACTCGTTCGACCAGTGGGGTGTCGAACTCGGCAAGACCCAGGCCGTCGAACTGCAGCCGGTGCTCACCGCCACGGAAGAACCGGCTGCGCAGAGTGATTCGTCGACGGACAGCCTGGTGCGCTGGTACCGCCGTCAGCGCGGACGGGCCTGATTCACCAGCTCTCGGTGGTGTAGACCCGGCCGGAGCGGTCCACCAGCCGGGCACGCAGCTCGTGCTGTTCGATCCACCGGATCGCGCCGATGCCGCGGGCGAGGGCGGCGACGCTGGCCGCGTACGCCCAGAGTGCGTCGTCGGCGATCACCGTCACCGTCTCCCATTCGGTGGTGGTGGGTGGTTCGGTGACCGGCGGCGCGACCGCCGTCGCCATCGCCGTCCCGTTCACCAGTTCGACCTCGCCGTCGCCGGGCACCGGGATCTGCCAGCCGCCGGCGGGACAGTGCCCGGCCGTCGCGATGACGTCGCCGATGCGGACGGCGGCCCCGCACTCGAGCTGGCGGGCGACCAGTTCCGCCGCCCGATCCACCGTGTCGGCCTTGGCGGTGTCGGTGATGTCGAACGAGGCGCCCCACGGCGCGAACACGACATCGTCGTCGATCTGGACGTCGAGGAAACTGGGTTCCGGATGCACGGTGGGGATCAGGTCCTCGTCGGGGGATTCGGTGGCGAGCGGGTTCACCACCCCGTCGGTCATCCGGGCAGCCCACAGCGCCGAACGCAGCAGTGCGGACATCCGCCTGCTGACCTTGACCGGCGCACCCTGGGACAGGTTGACGGCGTGGATCTCGGCGTCGCCGCGGTGGATGTCGCAGACCGATTCGGCCTCGTCGATGACGGCCGCGATCAGCGCTGCGGCCTCGGGAAGGGCGGCGCCTTCGGTGACGTCGACCTCCACGACGGAACCCCACACCTTCCATTTCTCGACGCTAACCATGGTGTTCTCCGTGTGCGGTCCGTACAGCGCTGCACTTCCAGTATGCGCCGGTTGTCCAGAGGCCGACCTCCGGCGACCGACGCGACCGGTCGTACACTTCGCTGGTGAGCGCCCGATTGAGCGTCGTCGACGAGATGTTCCTGCGCACCCATCGGGGGTGGGGAACGCCGATCGTGATGCAGGGACTGTGGCGCACCGACGGCCGGGTGGACACCGCGACGCTCGAGTCCCTGATCGCCGACCTCGCGCGGGGACCGCTGGGCAGGCGGGTGGTGCGCCCGCGGGTCCCCGGCGCGCGGCCCCGGTTCGAGCCGAGCGCGGACGCCTTTCCCGTCGAATACGCGGAGATCGACGCAGGGGCGGTGTTGGCGTGGGCGGACGAGCAGGCCTCGTTGCCGGTGGACCCCGAACGTGGTCCCGGCTGGCGGCTGGCCTGCGCGCGACCGGCCGGCGGGGGAACGGTGCTGTCACTGGTGTGTTCCCACGTGATCGCGGACGCGCGCGGACTGGCGGCCGCCATCGCGGCCGCCCTGCAGGGCGCGCCGCCGTCGGACGCGGTTGGTGCGGGAGGCGCTGTCGCGGACATGTGGGACGCCACCCGGCTCGCCCGCCGGGTGACCGAGGGGACGGCCCGCGCAGTCGCCGGTCTGGTGGTGAGCGGGTCCCGTCGCGCGGAACTGCGCCGTTTCCTGCACGTGAGTGGCAAAGCGTCGCCCGGCACACTTTGCCACTCACCTGTGGGGGCGGTGCTGGACGTGGACGCCGAGCGGTGGGACGCCGTCGCGGAGCAGGCGGGCGGCACCCCGAACAGCCTGTTCCTGACCGTGGTGGCCGAGTTGGCGCGGCGGGACGGCGAGACCCGGCCGCTGACGATCAGTGTGCCGATGGATTTGCGCGGCCAGGGCGACCCGACGGGGACCGCGAACTCCGTCGCCGTGGTCGAGGTGGACGTGACCCCGCAGGACACCGTCGCGGACGTGCGTGCGGCGAGCCGCGCCGCGTTCGCTGCGCCCGCGATGACCAGCCCGGCCGGTTTCCCGGAGGAGATGCTGCAACTGGTGCCCGACCGCGTGGCGCACGCCCTGACCGGCAATCCCGGCGAGCGGGACGTGCTGTGTTCCAACATCGGACCGCTGCCCGACGCGCTCGCCACGATCGACGGCCACCGGGCCACCGGCATCGCCACCCGCGCCGTGCATCCGGGTGTCGTGACCAGCCGCACCCGGCTGTCCGCCTACCTCAGCCGTTTCGGCGGCAGCTACACCCTCGCGCTCGAGTCGCTGGACAGCCCGGACCGCGCAGCGCTCCGCCAGCGGGCGGGCGAGGTCCTGGCTCGGCACGGGCTCACCGCGCGGGCCTGGTGAAGGCTACGACTCGGTCCTGAGATCGGTGTACGGCTGCCGCGCCGACTCCGGATCGCCGTACGTGATCGCCCGCTCCCGCCGCGTCCGCGACGCCAGCGTGACGGCCCAGTTGAGCAGGGTGCCGAACCGGTTGCGGTACCCGGCGAGGAACGCGATGTGGATGGCGCCCCAGGACACCCAGCCCAGGAACCCGGACATCCGGATCGGGCCTGCCTGGAGCAGTGCATGCCTGCGGGCGATGTAGGCGGCGCTGCCGAGGTCGCGGTATTTGAAGGGTTTGCGGTCTTGTGTTCCGCCTTCGATCGTGCGGGCGATGCACCCTCCGACGTGCCTACCGCCCTGCATCGCCACCTCGGCCACCCCGGGGAGGTCGTTCAGCGACATCAGGTCGCCGATCACCCAGACGTTCGGATGCCGGGGCACCGTGAGGTCGGGTTCGACGGCGATGCGCCCGCCCTGAATCTGCTTCACGCCGAGCGCATTCGCGAGAGCGGCGGCGAACGGCACGGCCTCGACGCCCGCGGTCCACAGGACGGTGCGGGCCCCGTAGCGCTTCTTGGTGCGGGCCGCGTTCTTGGCCGTGGTCTCGATGCTGGTCTCGCAGACGTCGGTGACGTGCACACCGAGGTGCGTTTCGACGCCGACCTTGTCGAGCGTCCGCTGCGCCGCCGCGGACAGTTTGCGGTTGAACGACGGGAGAACGCGGTCGCCGCCGTGGAACAGCAGCACCCGGGCCTCGCAGGGGTCGATGGACTGGAATTCGTTGGCCAGGGCGTGCACGGCGAGTTCCCGGATCTGGCCCGCGAGTTCGACTCCGGTGGGTCCACCGCCCGCGACGGCGAACGTCAGCCACGGCCTGCGTTCCTCCGCGGTGGGCAGCGATTCGGCCATCTCGAAGGCGCAGATCAGTTTTCGGCGAATGGCGAGGGCGTCGTCGAGGGTCTTCATCCCCGGCGCCCACTGGATGTACTCGTCGTGCCCGTGGTACGCCTGCCGCATGCCGGCCGCGACGATCAGGTAGTCGTAGGGAAGTTCGAACGTGGAGCCGTCGAAGCGGCTGGCGGTCAGGACCCGGCGGACCGCGTCGATTCCCTGCGCCTCGCCGAGGGCGACGTGCACGTTGCGGACCCCGCGCAGCAGGTGGCGCAGCGGGCTGCTGATCTCCCCCTCGGACAGCAGGCCCGTCGCGCACTGGTACAGCAGCGGCTGGAAGACGTGGCTGGTTCCGCGGTCGAGCAGGGTGACGTCCACGTCGACGTCGCGCAGCCGGCGGGCCGCGTAGATGCCGCCGAACCCTCCCCCGATGATGACGACCCGCGGTCGCGAACGCTGCAAGCCGAGGGACGAGGATTCCTGGGCGGTCGTCATAGGTCAGTCCTACACGAACCGGGATGTCCACGCATGAGGAAGGAACCGCAACGCGACGTCGATTCCCCGCCACTTGATGCCCGGCAGCGCAGCGCGGTTCGTTTCCTTCTCGATGGCCGACACCATCGCGTCGACGCCGTCGTCGAGGGTTGCCGTCAGCGCGGAACTGTCGCCGGCCTTGCTCGACATGTCGGTGGCGATGTATCCGGGGAGCAGGGTGGTCACCACGATCGGGCTCTTCGCCAGTTCCGCGGTCAGCGCCTCGCCGAGTGCCGAGACCCCCGCCTTGCTCGCCGAGTACGCCGCCTTCGGGCCGGGCAGGCCGCGGTCGGCGCTGATCGAGGACACGAGCACCAGATGTCCTGAGTTCTGCTTGCGGAAGATGCCGAGCGCCGCCTCGCACTGCGACAGGGCGCCGACGAAGTTGGTGCGGGCGGTGGCGAGATTGGCGTCGGCCCGGCCCGTTCCGATCCTGGCTCCCTTGCCGAGACCGGCGTTGACGACGACGCGGTCGAGTCCGCCGAGTTCGTCGCGCAGTTCGCCGAACACCCGGATCACGGCGTCGTGGTCGGTGACGTCGAGTGCGCGGACGGCGACGGCGATCCCGGGATGCGATGCCCGCAATTCGTCCCGGACGGCCTCGAGTCGTTCGACGCGTCGTGCGCACAGCGCGAGGTCTCGACCCTGGGCCGCGAACCGGCGGGCCATCTCCTCGCCGAGCCCGGAGCTCGCCCCCGTGATCAGAATCTTCTGCCGTGTCATCCCGACACAGTATCTACTCGGCGGTAACAACGCGGGAGGCCCGCCGGAACGTCTGACATCGCGCACCGACCGGCTTACGGTTACAGGTATGACTGACTCCGGTAGCGGCGCGGAAGAGTTCGATGTCATCGTGATCGGCGGCGGTCCCGCCGGTGAGAACGCGGCGAGTTACGCCATCGCCGGCAGCGACCGCACCGCGGCGCTGATCGAGCACGAACTCGTCGGCGGGGAATGCTCCTACTGGGCCTGCATGCCCAGCAAGGCGCTGCTGCGCCCGGGTGAGGTCCTCGGCGCGGCCCGCAACATGCCCGGGGTGTCCGCCGGTCCGCTCGACGTGGACGCCGTGCTGGCGCGCCGCGACTCGTTCACCAACAACCACGACGACTCGTCGCAGGTGATGTGGGCCGACGCGGCAGGGATCGACGTCATCCGGGGATCGGCACGCATCACCGGGGACCGCACGGTGACGGTCGGCGATTCCCGCGAGCTGCGCGCCCGGCACGCCGTCGTGGTCGCCACCGGGACGACCGCCACGGTCCCGGACACCCCCGGCCTGCGGGCGGCGTTGCCGTGGATCTCGCGGGACGCCACCAACCTGAGGGAGGTTCCCCGCCGGGTCGCCGTGGTCGGCGGCGGCGTCGTGGCCTGTGAGAGCGCGACGTGGCTGCTGGACCTGGGTGTCGAGGAACTGACGATGGTGGTCCGCGGCCGGGCGCTGCTCCCGAAGAACGAACCGTTCGCCGGTGAGCGGGTGGCCCGCACGCTCGAGAAGAAGGGTGCGCGGATCCTGTTCGGGGCGGACCTTCGCGGCGTCGAACGGGCCGACGCCCGGGACACCGGGATCGGCCGCATCCACGGAGGCCCGGTGACCCTGGACGTCGCGGGCCAGGACCCGCTCGTCGTCGACGAGATCGTCGTCGCGACCGGGCGCACACCGGCAACGTCGTCGCTCGGCCTCGACGCGCGACTGCTGAACTCCCGCGGATACCTCACCACCGACGACCATCTGACGACGGCCGACGAGTGGTTGTACGCGGTCGGCGACGCCAACGGCCGCGCGCTGCTCACCCACATGGGCAAGTACCAGGGCCGCGTGTGCGGAGACGTGATCGCCGCCCGCGCCGAGGGCAGGCCGCTGGACGGGTCCCGATTCCGGGCCACCGCCGACCACGGGCAGATCCCCCAGGTGGTGTTCGCCGATCCGGAGGTCTCGGCCGTCGGGATCACCGCGCAGGAGGCACGCGACGCCGGCGTGGACGTCGAGACCGTGGAGGTCGACATCGCCGTCGCCGGCTCGTCTCTGTCCCGCGACGATTTCAGCGGTCACGCGAAACTCGTGGTCGATCGGGCCACCGACACCCTGGTCGGAGCGACGTTCGCGGGCACCGACGTCGCCGAGCTCGTCCACGCCGCCACCATCGCACTGGTCGGGAAGGTGCCGCTCGACACGCTGTGGCACGCGGTCCCGTCGTACCCGACCGTCAGCGAGGTGTGGCTGCGGCTGCTGGAGGCTCGGCGCTGACCCGAACGGAACACCACGGGCGTTGACAGCGTCTCCCCAGGCGGTCTCCGTATAGTCGCCGACATGGCGTCTGACACTCTCACGACCGACACACTGGTGAGGACGACCGCAGGGGTGGTCCGTGGCCGGCGCGTCGGCGACCTGGTCGCGTGGCGGGGAATTCCCTACGCCGCTCCCCCGGTGGGTCCGCTGCGGTTGCGCGCACCCCGGCCGGTCACGCCGTGGTCCGGTGAGCTCGACGCCACCGAGTTCGGCGACGCCGCCGTGCAGCACAAGAAGTTCACCGCGCTCCGGCCGGGCAAGTATCAGCCGAGCAGCGAGAACTGCCTGACGCTCAACGTGCTGGCCACGCCCGGCACGTCCGGGGCGCGACCGGTGATGGTGTTCATCCACGGCGGCGCGTACACGCTGGGCATGTCGGCCACCGCGCTCTACGGCGGCCAGTCGCTGGTCCGCCGCGGCGACATCGTGTACGTGTCGATCAACTACCGCCTCGGATCGCTCGGATACCTCGACTTCACCCAGTTCTCCACCCCCGAAAGACCTTTCGACTCCAACCTCGGCCTCCGCGACCAGGTGGCCGCACTCGAATGGGTCCAGCGCAACATCGCCGAATTCGGCGGCGACCCCGACAACGTCACCGTCTTCGGCGAATCCGCGGGCGCCAACGCCGTCACCACCCTGATGACCACACCCGCCGCGAAAGGCCTTTTTGCGCGGGCGATCTCGGAGAGTTCCGCGCCCGGACTCGTCGCGACGGCGGACCGGGCCGCCCGGTGGGCATCCGACTACGTGACGCTGCTCGGAGCCGAACCCGGCACTGCCGCAGAGGCGCTCGCCTCGTCACCCGTCGGCGCGCTGGGCCGTGCCGGGAACCGTCTCGGCGCGAAGGTGCTCTCGGAGACGCCGGGACTGCACCCGTTCGGACCCGTGATCGACGGCGACTTCCTGCCGAAGCCGCCGCTCGACGCGTTCGCCGCCGGTTCGGCGCACCGGGTTCCGCTGATCATCGGCACCAATGCCCGCGAGGGCACCCTGTTCCCGAAATTCCTCGACGCACTGCCGACGGACCCCGACCGGATCGGGCGGATGTTCGCACTCACCGATCCCGCCGCCGAGGCGCGCGTCACCGCGGCGTATCCGGGCTACCCGGCGCCGGACGCCGCCGTCGACCTGGGCGGCGACCTGACGTTCTGGAGGCCGTCGATCGAACTGGCCGAGGCCCACTCCGCGTACGCCCCCACGTTCAGCTACCGTTTCGATTTCGCGCCCCGTGCGATGAAGTGGCTCGGCCTGGACGCCACGCACGGGTTCGAGCTGTTCGCCGTGTTCGACATCGCCGACACTCTGATCGGCCGCGGCCTCACCCTGCCGGGCGGACGACGTGGCCTGAAGGACGTGACGGATAATGTGCAGCGACACTGGCTGCACTTCGCTTCGCGGGGAACACCGTTGGTGTCGTGGCCGCAGTACGACACCAACCGGAGGGCAACACTCGTGTTCGACACCGTCACCACCGTCCAGGACGACCCGCGCCGGGAGCGCAGGCTGGCATGGGAGGGGTATTCGGGCTACCACGGGCAGGGCCTGTGAGCGCTCTGGAAGTACACACCGATGCCGGCGCCGTCGGAGGGCGCCGGATCGACGACCTGGCAGCGTGGCGGGGTATCCCCTACGCCGCTCCCCCGGTCGGGCCGCTGCGGTTGCGGGCCCCGCACCCGGTCGAACCGTGGTCGGGGGTCCGGCGGGCGTTCCACTTCGGGTCCCCCGCAGCGCAGCGCGGCGAGACCGACGAGGACTGTCTCACCCTCAACGTGCTGGCCACACCCGGCACGTCCGGGGCGCGCCCGGTGATGGTGTTCATCCACGGCGGCGCCTACTCCGGCGGAACCTCGTCCTCGTCGCTCTACGGCGGCCAGTCGCTGGTCCGCCGCGGCGACATCGTGTACGTGTCGATCAACTACCGCCTCGGATCGCTCGGATACCTCGACTTCACCCAGTTCTCCACCCCCGAAAGACCTTTCGACTCCAATCTCGGCCTCCGCGACCAGGTGGCCGCACTCGAATGGGTCCAGCGCAACATCGCCGAATTCGGCGGCGACCCCGACAACGTCACCATCTTCGGCGAATCCGCGGGCGCCAACGCCGTCACCACCCTGATGACCACACCCGCCGCGAAAGGCCTCTTCGCGCGGGCCATCGCCGAGAGCCCACCGGTGGCCTCCGCCTACCACCCCGACCGGGCGGCGCGGTGGTCGCGCGAATTCCTCGAGATCGCCGGGATCCCGCTGTCCGAGGCCGCGACGTGGCTCGAGACCGCCGACCCGGCCGACTTCGTCGCGGCGGGGACGACGCTGGCGCACCGGGGCGCCGACGAGGAACCCGGAACCCGCGCGTTCGCGCCCGTCGTCGACGGCTTCTTCCTTCCCACCCATCCGCTCGACAGTTTCGCGTCCGGATCCGGGCATCCCGTTCCGCTGATCATCGGCACGAACCGCCACGAGGGCAGGGTCTTTCCCCGGTTCCTGAACATCCTGCCCACCGATCCCACCCGGATCGACAAGATGTTCTCGCACGTCGACGTGGCGGTGAAGGAGCGGGCGATCGCCGCCTACCCCGGCTATCCCGGCCGGCGAGCGGCCGCGGACCTCGGAGGCGACGTGACGTTCTGGGAACCGTCCGTCCTGTGCGCGCAGGGCCACACGACCGTCGCCCCGACCTACAGCTACCGGTACGACTTCGCACCCCGGTTGCTCCGCATCCTCGGGTTGGGCGCCACCCACGCCACGGAGTTGTACGCGGTGTTCGGGCTGACCGGGACGTGGGCGCGGTTGCTCACCGCGCTCGGGGGACGCCGCGGGCTGCGGGCCGTCACCGACACCGTCCAGTCGCACTGGCTGCATTTCGCCCGGCACGGGACGCCCGCACCGGGATGGCCGCGGTACTCGCCGGAGCGCCGGGAGACGCTCGTCATCGACGACACGAGCAGGGTGGAGAACGATCCGCTCGGTGAGCGCCGGCGGGCCTGGCTGGGGTACGAGCACCGGCGCTAGCGGGACCGTCAGCTCGTTCCCCGTTGCGCCCCTGCCGGTTGCCCTACTCTCGTAGAGACCTGCATTCGGGAGGCGAGAATGACCGAGTCGAACGACCTCGCAGGCCGCACCATGGTGG
This sequence comes from Rhodococcus koreensis, assembly GCF_900105905.1. Taxonomy (GTDB): domain Bacteria; phylum Actinomycetota; class Actinomycetes; order Mycobacteriales; family Mycobacteriaceae; genus Rhodococcus_F; species Rhodococcus_F koreensis. The sequence continues at coordinate 2,580,519 of NZ_FNSV01000005.1, forward strand.
TCACCGGCGCCACCTCGGGCCTCGGCCTGGAGACCTGCCGCCAACTCGCGCAGCGCGGCGCCACCGTCGTCCTGGTCGGCCGGGACCAGGACAGGATCGACGCAGCGATCGCCGACCTGTCCGAGAGCGCGGACCGCGACATACTGCACTCGGCGCTGGCCGATCTGTCCTCGCTCGGCCGGGTCCGCACGCTGTCCGGGGAACTGCTGCATCGGTTCCCGCGGATCGACGTGCTGGTGAACAACGCGGGCGTCGACGTGGGGCAGCGCCGGCTGACGGTCGACGGCATCGAAGAGACGTTCGCCGTGAACTACCTCGCGCCGTTCGTGCTGGCGACGACGCTGGCTCCGGCGATGGCGCGGGCGTCGACGGCCGACGCCGCCGGGTTCCGGCGTCCGTCGCGGATCGTCGACATCAGCTCGTCGGGACATCGCGGCGGCAGCGTCGACTTCGACGACCTCGACGGCGCGAAGGACACGTTCCACGGCCAGCGCGCGTACAACAACTCGAAACTCGCCCTGACCCTGTTCACCCGCGAGTTGGCGCGCCGGTCCGACCCCGCGAGGCTGGTCGTCAATTGCGCCGACCCCGGATTCGTCCGCGGTACCGCCCTCGGCCGGGGTCTGCCGTTCGGCCACCAGGTGGTCGGCACACTCCTGACACCGTTCATGGCCGAGGTCGCCAAGGCAGCGGAGACCGCGGTGTGGACCGCGACCGCCACGGAGAGCGGCAAGTTCACCGGCCAGTACGTCAAGGGCTGCAAGGTCGTTCAGCCCGGCAAGGACGCACGGGACGCCGGACTCGCCGCGCGGCTGTGGGCGGCTACCGAGGCACTGCTCGCCGGCCGCGGCTGACGCTCGTCAGTTCGGATCCTCGAAGAGCGACAGCACATTGCCGTGCGGATCCCGGAACCACGCGACACGGATGCCGTCCGGTGCGAGCCACGCCGCGTGCTCGTCCTGATCCATCCCCGGGTACTCGGTGAAATCGATGCCCTTGCTGCGCAGTGATTCGACGACCTTGTTCAGGTCGGGGACCTTCCACCCCAGCACCGTGTACCCGGTGTCGGCCTTCGCCTGCACCAGCGTGACCCGGAGCAGAGCCCCATTGCAGTCGAGGGCCAACGCGAACTCGTCCCGTGAGACGCGCGTCAGCCCCAGGGTCTCCACGTAGAACATCTCCGAGACGTCCAGATCGGTGCTGGCCACGAAACTCACGAGCTCACCCTGAAGACTCATGAATCAACTGTGCCCCGCGCACCCGTGGGCAGGCAAGAGCGCGGGGTCACCCACGGCGGCATCCCGTGACCCGGGGCACACGGCCCGGCGACCGCAAGTTAACGTCGATTCGACAGGTCGTCTCGCACCGGAATGAGGAACTCGCGTGTCTGCTCCAGTTTCAGAGAAGAAGGGCCCCCTCGCGGGCATTCGCGTCGTCGAATTCGCAGGCCTCGGACCGGGCCCGCACGCCGCCGCCCTCCTGGCCGATCTCGGCGCCGACGTGGTCTGCGTCCAGCGGCCCGGAGTGATCCCGCCGGACGGTCCGTACGACCAGATCCAGCGCGGCCGCCGCGTCGTCGAGGCCAACCTGAAGGACCCCGCGCAGGTCGAGAAGGTGCTCGGGCTCATCGAGCGCGCCGACGTCGTGATCGAAGGCTTCCGGCCCGGGGTCACCGAGCGCATGGGACTGGGCCCGGACGTCTGCCTGGAGCGCAACGAGCGACTCGTGTACGGACGGATGACCGGCTGGGGCCAGGAGGGCCCACTCGCCAGCAACGCGGGCCACGACATCAACTACATCTCGCTGACCGGCGTCCTGCACGCCATCGGCCGCAAGGGAGAGCGTCCGGTGCCGCCGCTGAACATGGTCGGCGACTTCGGCGGCGGTTCGATGTTCCTGATCTTCGGGATCCTGTCGGCGCTGGTGGAACGCCAGTCGTCCGGCAAGGGGCAGGTCGTGGATGCGGCGATGGTCGACGGCGCGCTGGCCCTGTCGCACATGATGTGGGCGTTCCGCGGCCGCGGCGTCTGGTCCGACGAGCGGGGCGTCAACCTGCTCGACACCGGTGCGCCGTTCTACGACACCTACGAGACGTCCGACGGCAAGTACATGGCCGTGGGCTCGATCGAGCCGCAGTTCTACGCCCTGCTGTTGCGGGGCCTCGAACTCGACCCCGCCGAACTGCCGCAGCAGATGGACGTGTCGGCGTGGCCGCAGATGAAGAAGGTCTTCGCCGAGAAGTTCCTGTCGAAGACGCGCGACGAGTGGGCTGCCATTTTCCTCGGCACCGACGCCTGCGTGTCCCCGGTGCTGACGTTCGAGGAGGCGCCGTCCAACGAGCACATCGCCGCCCGCGGGTCGCTGATCGACCTCGACGGCGTCACCCAGCACGCCCCGGCGCCCCGGTTCTCCCGCACCCCCGCCGGCGCTCCCACCCCGCCGGCCCGCGAGGGCGTCGACATCGACACCGTCTGGGCCTGACCCCCAGGTGAGTGGCAAAGCGTGCTCGAGCACGCTTTGCCACTCACGTGCTCAGACGACGAGGGACGGTTCCGCGAGCTCACGGTCGACGGCCAGCGTCTCGTACGCCGCCGCGATGCCGTCGACTCCGCGGCGCAACTCGTCGGACGTCCGCGCGTACGGGAGCCGGACGAACCGCTCGAACGCGCCCTCCACCCCGAACCGCGGTCCCGCCGCCAGCAGCACCCCGAAGTTGGGGGCCGTCGCCGCCAGCGCCGTCGAGACCGGCGCGGGCATCCGCAGCCACAGCGACATCCCTCCCGAACCGATGGTCGGGATCCAGTCCGGGAGGCGGTCGGCGAGCGCGTCGAGCATCGCGCCCCGCTGTTCCCGCAGCTCCGCACGGCGACGCGCGAGAACGAGGTCGTCGTCGGACAGCAAATGCGCCGCCGCGAGCTGGTCCATCACCGGTGTCCCCAGATCGACCGCCGCTCGCGCCCCGGCGAGCCGGGTGATCAGCGCCGGATCCGCACGAATCCAGCCGACGCGCAGCCCACCCCAGAACGACTTGGCCGCCGACCCGATCGTCACGACCTCCGACTTCGCCGCTCCCTTGCCGTACGCCGCGACCGGACCCGGTGACGGCTCGTCGAGCCACAAGTCGACCATCGTCTCGTCCACCACCAGGGTCATGCGGGTGTCGCGCGCGATCCGCGCCAGTTCGGCCCGCCCGGACGCGTCCAGGCACAGCCCGGTGGGGTTGTGGAAGTCCGGAATCAGGTACGCCATCCGGGCCGCGGTCTGCCGGGCGGCGCTGCGGATTCCGTCGAGATCCCACGCCCCCGACGCGCCACCTTCCGGCCGCACGGGAACGGGGACCGGACGCGCACCGACCCTGCGGATCGCCTCCAGCGCGTTGGGGTACGTGGGGTGATCGACCAGCACCCGCTCCCCCGGCGCCGTCAGCACGTTGAGGAGCAGCCGCAGCGCGTGCTGGGCACCGGACGTGACCATGATCTGCTCGGGCGAGGTCTCGAGTCCCCGCGCCCGGTAGCGGGCCGCGATCACGTCCCGCAACGCGCCGATGCCCACCGGCTCCATTCCGTGAGTCGGAAGGAACTGCGGAAGTGATTGCAACGCATAGGCGTAGGCCTGTTCGACCGCTTCGGCGGGAGCGGCCATCGCGGCGTAACTGAGGTCGACCACCGCACCGTCGGACCCGGGCTGGTGTGCCCGGAACATCAGCCCGTTCTGCCGCGCCCCGAGCGGCAGCGCGACCGTGCTGCGCGACCCCTGCCTGCTGATGAGATACCCCTCGTCCCGGAGCACCGAATACGACGACGTGATCGTGGTCCGGCTCAACTCCAGCACCGACGCCAGTTCGCGTTCACTCGGCAACGCGACACCCAGCGGGATGCGGCCGTCGTGCACGAGCAGGCGAATGCTCTCGGCCAGTGCCCGGTAGGCGGGTCGCGCCGCCGAGCGGCGGCCACTGTCGTCCTGCCAGTTGCCGAGGTCTCTGGCCAGGGAGCGTGCTCCGAGTACACGAGTCATCATGCAGTCCAGTATCAACCCCTTGGCTATTCAACTCCAAGCCAGTTCTCGCGAAGCTCGGATCCATGACGACACTGATCACGCTCCTGTGCATAGCCCTCCTGGCCGCGTCGGTCGCACATTTCGGCCCCAAAGAGGGAGGTAAAGGTCTATTTCGCCTGGAGCAGTTCCGGATCGGCGCACCCCTCGGCGGCATCTTTCCCGACCAGTCGAGCAGTCCAGAACATCCAGACTGGCCTGATCCGAGACGTCAGGGCTCCGGCGGCCGCGGCCGCTGATCGAACTTCCGCCGACCGCGGTTCACGGACGGTATGTGTCGGAGGTCGGAGGCATACTGGGCTGGTGACCACAGGAATCGCCCTGTTCGACACCGCCCTCGGCACCTGCGCCATCGCGTGGCGGGCCGCGGGGATCGTGGGTGTGCAATTACCCGAAGGTTCACCCGAATCCACGCGGCAGCGTCTCGAACACTGTTTCCCGGACGCGGTGGAGCACCAGCCTCCCGCGCCCATCCAGCGGGCCATCGACGGAATACGTGAACATCTCGGCGGCGCCCTCGACGATCTACGGTGGATCGACCTCGACTTCGAGGGGATCCCCGAATTCGACTGCCACGTATACGACATCACCCGCGCGATCGACCCGGGCACCACCCTCACCTACGGCGACATCGCCGCGGAACTCGGCAAGCCGGGCGCCGCGCAGGCCGTCGGTCAGGCGCTGGGCCGCAATCCGCTGCCGGTCGTGATCCCGTGCCATCGCGTCCTCGCCGCCGGCGGGCAGGTGGGCGGCTTCTCCGCCGGTGGCGGCACGCTCACCAAACGTGAACTGCTGGCCCTCGAGCACACTCCCGGTTTCGACGACCCGGTGCTGTTCTGATCGGCTCCTGCGTATCGGCGACGAGTTCGCGCGCCATCGCGGCGGCCGCGGCCATCCTGTCGCCGTCAGGAACCCGAAGCGTCCGCACGACCCGCTGATCCGTCCCGCTCACAGCGGCGCATCCCAGCACGAACGCCTGCCCGCCGGCGACGATCGCCCGCTCCACGGCATGGATGACCGCGTCCACCGTCGACCTCGGATCACCCTCGAACACCCAGACACCGAGATCCGTCGCCACCACCGCCACACACCTGCCGGCGTCCGACGGGGCACATCCGAACGCCTCGAGAACGGCGGCCGCTGCGTGGAAGCTGTCGTACCACCGACCGGGAGGTGTCCGGGTGCTCGCTTCGACAGTCGTGATCATCGGCCCGAATGTATCGCAGTTCACCCGTCCTCTTCACACTTCGCGATCAACGTCGCGAGCCTCCCCTCTCCGATTGCCGCCATGTGGCGTTGTGCAACCACCAACTCGTCGGGCCGGCCGTTGGTCACCCTTTCGTCGATATCCGCCAGGATCCGGTCGAGAGTGAGCCCCTTCGCCGCGATGACCACGGGAAAGCCGAACCGAGCGCGATACCGGGACTCCCTCTCACGCAGCACGGCGAGTCTCCCGGCCGAGCTGGCGACGAGTGCACAGTGCTCGGCTGCGGCATGGGCCGAGTCTGGTGGGTCCGAAAGCGGAAGATAGCTCTCCAGCGCCATCGCGACGTCCTCGGACGTCATGGAATTCCACGCTTCCCCGGCCGCAGCAAGCAGGTCCGCACGGTCGACGTAGGGGCGTGCGGACAGCACCGCGGTTGCCCAGGTCCGCGACGGCGTGCAGATCAATAGTTCTTTCTCCAGAGCGGACTCGTCCAGGGCGTTGAGCGTCACGACGGCAATGTCAGGCATGTGCGCTCGCGCGCCGATAGAGCGCGAGGCTTTCCTCCGCCACGCGGGACGCGTCCCCGGCGCTCAACCACCGCGGATAGGACGTCACCGCGGCCACTGCGTCGTCCAGCGAGCTGCGGACGAACGCGATCTCCTCCGCGTCCGCATCGAGTCCGAGCGACTGCAGCAGCACCTCCGCCATCCGAGCAGTGGTCAGGCTGTCCCACACCCACTCCTGCCGACCGCCCACCACTGCGGGGCTCACGCACGACGAGACGGGCGGGAACACGTCCGGTCCCCCGGTGATCGCAGCGATGACGTCACCGGGCATGTGCTTGAGGTGGGCATATCCTCCGACCACCGGCTTGAGGGGCGGCAGGCTCACCGAACTTTCCGACGCCACGAGTTGCGCCAGGGACGTCAGCTGTTCGACGTGGATCCCCGTGTCGACGCCGTAGAGAACTTCGAGACCGAGAACCACCTCCTCGAGCGCGGCGAAGCCGGCACGGTAGGACATTCCGGACACCGACACGTCCGGGCTCGCGCCTGCCGTCGCGGCCGCGACGGCCGTGGCGGTGCCGAGGCCGAAGTCGTCGTGCACATGCATGGTGATCGGCACGTCCTCGACCAGGCGCTCCCGGAACGTCCGGACGAACAGTTTCATCGCTTCGGGGCCGAGACTGCTGGTCGAGTCCATCAGATCGAGACGCCGCGCACCGAGCGCGACGGCGACGTTGGAGGCTGCCACCAGATCGTCGAAGTCGCGGCGGCCCACGTTGGCGAGCGTGATCGTGGCGTCGCCACCCAGCTCACGCACGTACTCGAAGAACTTCTCGAGATCGCGGTACTGACGTGACCGGGCGGGGGCCGAGGGTGCCGGGACGATGCCCGGCGCGAACGTGCGCACTCCCCATTCGTGCAGTTGATCGACGGTTTCCTTCATGCCGACCTGCTGGTAGTTCTCTCCGTCCGACAGCAGGGTGTCGGCGTACACATTGAGCCGGAATCCGAAGTCCCGGGCGGCGACGGCACGAACGAGCGCCGCTTCGCGCGGCAGCGGTGACGCTCCGCCACCCCAGTTGATGTTGATGCTTTCCTCCCGGATTCCCGCCGCACCGAGCGCCGCCGCGATCCGGACGAATCCGTCCATCGACGTGGTTGCGCCCGCGGTGAAAAGCGTCTTCCGCAGGGTGCTGTCGATCAGCGCGAACGGTGAAGGCCAGTCGAACTGCGCCTGGACGGTGGCGTCGAAGTTGAACGGGCTGACCCAGTGACTGCCTTCGACGAGGTGGGAGCGCTCAGGATTGATCATGCGAATACCTCTTCGGTGTTGTGGTTTTCGTGATGTCGGGGAAGGTCGGAGGGAACAGTTCGGCCGGTGGTCTGCGTCGGTGGTCGCGTTCGCTGTATGCCGCCCTCATGCGTTCGAACAGGGCCTGCGCGCGAGCCTGCAGCCGCGACTGGTCGGCACCGAGGACGACGCCGTCGACCATGACGGTGCGGCCTGCGACCACCGTCCGGCGGACGTCGCGGGCCGATCCGTTCATCGTGAGGGTGCGGAGCGGATCGTCGCGTACCCCCATGGCGAAGTCGGCGAGATCGACCACGATGAAGTCGGCACTCGCTCCGGGCTGCAGGCGGCCCAGATCGGTTCTGCCGAGGGCACGAGCACCGCCGAGCGTCGCCGAACGGAGGTAGTCGGCTGTGGCACCCGCCGCGAGTGACCTGTCGGCGAGTTTGGCGAGATGGGTGCCGTAGTCGATGCCGCGGACGAGGTCCGGGGGGAATGAGTCGGTTCCGAGGGCGATGTGGACACCGGCCGTTCGATACCGGTCGTACGAGTCCAGCACGGCTCCGTACCGAATGGATGTCATCGGGCAATGCACGATGGTGACACCCGCCTCGGCGAGTCGGCGCAGGTCGGCCTGCCGCCCGCCACCGCCCGGCGCGCCGAGATGAATGCCGTGGGGCACCAGCAGACGCGTCGCCAGGAGTCCGGACGCTTCGAGGAGTTCGACGGGGCGCATCCCGTACCACTCGTCGAGCAGCGCCAACTCCACCCCACCCTGCATGCAGTGCAGTCGCACCACGGCGTCGCGGGCAAGCGCCAGCTGTGCGGTCGCTGCCATCAGTTCCCTTGTCAGGGTCTCGATCCTGCAGGGCAGGAGAGCGCCGTGTACGAGATCGCCGCCGTGGTCGGCGGCATAGTCGAGAAAGCGCTCGGCATCTCGGAGCCCGGCTCGGCCTCGTTCCTCGTCGAACAGCACTGTCCGACGTCCACCGTCGACGACGTTGACGCCGGACCGGTAGGCGGGGCCGAGATATCCACGAATTCCGAGACGCTCCGCGATCCGCGCGACCTCGACCATGTCGTCACAGGTCTCCGCCCAACTGCTGTGGGTCTCGGAGGCGATCGGCATGAAGGTGGTGACGCCGTGCCGAAGAAGCTGCGACAGAGCATATTCGCGGATGACGGCACGCTCGGGTACGTCGAACACGTCGCGCCGCCGCGATCGGAAGTAGTCGGCCGACCACTGATGCCCGAGTGCCAGATCGGGTGTCGCCCAGGAATCGAGCAGCGCGTGATCGATGTCTGCCAGCGCATCGAGGTCGATGAATCCCGGCATGATCAGAGCGTCGCCGCAGTCGATCGTCTCGTCGACCGGGCCGTCCCATCCCCGTCCCGCGTGCAGAATCCGCGCGCCCCGATAGACGATCTCCCCGTCGGAGACGAGAATGTGATCATCGTCGCGATGGGCCAGGACGTGGGCCGCAGTCATCCTGACCACCGGTTCCGTCATGGCACGGTCACCTCGATCGGCTCGTCGAATTCGCGCCTGTTGCTTCGCCATCCGGGATCGGTGAGGTGGTGCGCCAGGCCGGCACGTTCGACGAGCAGTCGGGCGTGCCGGTCTCCCTCGTCCAGTGCTGCCGTCTCGTCGACGCCGCACACGGTGCGGTCTTCCATGACGACCGTTCCCCCGACGATCACCGTGTGCACGTCGGCTCCGGTCGCCTCGTAGACGAGGCGGTGCACCGGCATCCAGTTGGGTACGAGATGCGGCTTGCGCATGTCGAGAATCGCGAGATCGGCGCGTTTGCCCACTTCGATGGATCCGATGACGTCGGACATCCCGAGGACCGCGGCCGCATCGATCGTGATCATCTCGAGCAAACGGCCCGGTGGCAGCAGGTAGGGATCGTCGGCGAGAAGCTGATTGGCGGCCTGCACGGCGCGCGCGGCCTGCAGGAGGTCGAACGGACGCCGCGGCGACGACCCGTCGGTGGTGACCGCAACGGTGATGCCTGCCTGCAGCATCTGAGGAACCGGCGCACGTCCTCCCGGCGCATGCCCCACGGACGTCCCGGTCTCCGCCAGGATCGCGACCTCCTCGGCAGACAAGCCCGTGCAATGTTGCAGGTGGACGTCCGGCCCGAGGAGCGCATACTCCCGGTCCTTCGCCGCGAGCCGCACCATGCCACCGAACGCATCCGAGTGGATGCGGACACCCCAGTGCTCCGCTGCTTCCCTGATCCGGCGCGCCTGGTAGCGATCGCCTTCGGTGAGATTGGTGGCAACGTCGGGTCGCGACGGGTGGGACGGATCGACCGAGGGGACGATCGTGAAGGGTGTCAGGAACACAGACGTGAGATCGCCCTCGTAGCCGTCGACCGTCTCGATCACCGATTCCGCGCCGGACAGCATCTCGTCGAATCCGACCTCGCGTCGCCGGGGAACTCCGCCGGACCAGTCCGTGACCGGATGGGGCAGCGGCAAACCCGCCGGCCCGACACACACCACGTCGCGTATTCCGACCTCTCGGTAGGCGCGCGCGTGAGCCAGCGAGATCTCGGGATCGTCACTGCGGGGGCGGGATCCCATGACGCTGACGCCGCACGTCACTCCGGCGCGAACGCGTTCGAGCGCGGACACCAGTCCGTCGTGATACCAGTACTCCGGTGTCGTCGCGTGGAAGTACGCAGGTGTGACGGTTCGCATCCAGAATGTCGGGCTGTCACATCCCAGCGTCTTGATCAGCGAGTGGCCGGCGTGTCCGTGGGCGTCGACGAGCCCGGGAATCACCAGTTTGCCCCGGCAATCGATTCGGCGGACGGACCGATCCGTGACGGAGAGGAGCGCCTCGCTGTCACCGACCACGCTGATGAGGCCACCGTCGATCAGGACGGCGCCGTCGTCGATGATCCGGCGTTCACGGTCCACTGTCACGATCGTGGCTCCGTACAACAACATCGCGCTCATGCCGCCGTCCCGCGCGTCATCGTTGCCAGTTCGGACAGCGCAGCCTGCAGTCGCGGCGCCGTGGCCGTCACCGGAGGCCGGTCGGGCCGCGCCCTGGACGACAGGATCGAGAGTTCTCTCAGCGAGACGTCGCTGTTCTGCAGAAGCCACCGTTCGTCACACACCGGCATCTCGAACTCTCCGCGGTGCAGGTCGACGAGGACCGGCGCTCTGGAGCCTGCGCCGTCGAGGATGCGGAAGATCGCTCCCCAGTCGATGTCGCCCTGACCGCCCGGGCACAACCGTCGTGCGAGACCGCGACCGGTGAAGGTGATCCACGCGTCGTCGTAGTGAATCCGGCCGACGTGCGGTGCGAGCCGGGCGGTCGCGAGCTCCGGATCCTCGCCTCTCACTGGCAGATTGACCGGGTCGAGCGCCACCGCCAGATGATCGGAGCCGACGGCGTCGACGAGCGCGAGGATTTCGTGTGACGTGATCTCCTCGTGCGTTTTGACCGCGAGTTTCAGACTCAGGTCGGTGAGCACCGGGGCAAGGTTCCGATACAACTGCGCCGTGGCGTCGAGTTGCTCCGGCCACCCGACCGACGCGTCATAGCGGTCGTCCAGCGTACCCACGACGATCTGGACGTAGTCGGTGTCGAGTTCCCCGATCGCCCTCAACGCCTTGCTCAGTCCCGCAACCAGATCGCCCCGACCCGCCTCGCGGAATCGTGTGGTCCGTTCGGCATGCCCTGCGGATACCATTCCCAGCGCGCAGCTCAGCCGAACACCGAGTGAACGTCCGTAATCGGCGAGTGCCCGGAAGGCGGTCGGATCGAGTGCGGGCGAAATCACGAAAGGCGAAGCGAACTCCACGTGCCGCAGACCGAGACCCGACGCCGTGCGGATGGTCTCCCGCGGGGTCGATTCCTCGCCCAGCGCACGCGCGCACGCACCGAGTTCCCGGACAACCGTGCCGACGCCGTCGCCGATGGTCACCGCGCCGACTCCGCGAGATCGCCTGCCTTCGTGATCGATTCGACGGGAAGATCGTATTCCGCGCACACGCTTCGCACGTGATCCGCACTGGACCTGATGTACGACACCGTCTCCGCATAGCCGTACGGCTGCGCGGCGTAGGCGGCGTTGTCGATCCGTTCTCCCGACCGGAGCTGCCGGTCGTACGACTGCACCATGTCCAGGTACGCCGCCATCTCCTGGACCGTCAGATCGGGATGGCCGTCGAGGAATTCGGGATCGAACGCCTCGATGAGCATCGTCCGCCGGGGACGGGGCAGGTCGTCGAGCGACTCGTCGTTCTCGATCGTCAGATTGAGAGCCGGATTCGCCGCCGCGAGTATCGGCAGAATGCGATGGAAGTCGACGACGCCGGTGCCGCACGGGCGCATCTGGTAGGCGAGACCGCCCTCCGTGTAGGTGATCGCGGCGTCCTTGATGTGCGTCTGACGCACGTACGGCGCCAGCCGTTCGGCCGCCCAGACAGGATGTTCGAGGCGTTGGAGCACGTTCGCGGTGTCGAACACGACCCCCACCACATCCGAGCCGACCGCCTCCACCAGCCGGACGAGTTCGAACGACGTGATCTCCTCGTGTGTTTCCAGGTTGAGGTGGATTCCGAGGTCTCGTGCGATCGGAGCCAGTGTTCCGAGAAAACGCGCCGTTGCGTCCAGCTGTTCCGTCCACGTCACGTCGGTGCGGAAGCGGTCGTATGCCCAGCGGCCGCTGTACACCGACTTGTAGTTCGCGGTGGCCACCCACAGCTCACGGCAATCGATGGCGGCGCACGCTTCCATCATCCGGCGGAAGCCGAGGACGATATCGCCGTCGCCGACGGCGCGCAGCTCCGGCGCCTCCGGGTTCGCATAGGGATTGACCTTGCCCAGACCGGTCTCCAGATACATACCCAGTTCGTCTGCCTTGGATCGGATGTCGCGCAATTCGCCGGCATCCAGGGCCGGACTCATATCGAGCACCGTCCGGAAGAACAAGCCGGCCATACCGAGTTCGTCGGCGTGTTCGAGGCTGTTCACGGGACCCCGAGCACGGCTCTCGGGAATCTTGCGTCCGTCTACACCAATTCGCATATCTACCTACTTCCGTCAGGGATGATCGATGAGATGAAAGGCCGGGGCTCGACGGCCCTCACGGCAGAGTCAGGACGCCGCCGGGGATGGTTCGCCCGGCGCGGGCCGCAACCGGGTCCGGGATCGGCACCGCCTCGAGTAGTTCGCGTGTGTATCGGTGACGTGGAGTGGAGAACACCTGTCGGGTGGGCCCTTCCTCCACCACCACGCCGGACCGAAGAACCGCCACCCGAGAACAGAGTTGCTGCACGATCGCGAGATCGTGCGCGATGAACAAGATCGTCACCCCGAGGTCCTCGTGCAGGGACGTCAGCAGATTGATCACCTGTGCCTGTACCGAGACGTCCAGGGCCGATACCGGTTCGTCGCACACGAGCAACCTCGGGCGAAGGATCAGGGCGCGCGCGATGGCGATACGCTGCCGCTGCCCACCGGAGAACGTGGCCGGCAATCGACCCATCGCATCCGGGTCGAGACCCACCTCGATCAGGGTCTGCGCGACCCGCGCACGCCGGTCCGCGCGGGTACGGGCCAGGCGGTGGACGACGAGCCCCTCGCCGACGATCTGCTCCACCGTCATCCGAGGGTTCAGGCTGGCGTACGGGTCCTGCGCGACCAACTGAACGTCGCGACGAAACCGGCGCAGGTCCCCGCCGCGGAGCGCATGGACGTCACGCCCGTCGAAGGTAACGGCCCCGGAGTCGGGTCGCTCGCGCCGGACGATGCACTTGACGAGCGTGGACTTGCCGGAACCCGATTCGCCGACCAGTCCGAACGTCCCGCCCTCGGGCACCGACAGGTATACGTCGTCGAGCGCCTTGCTTCCGCGGGATCCACCGAAAGTCTTGTTCAGAGCTCGGATATCGAGAAGAGGTGTTCCGTTCATCAGTTCCCACTTCCTTGATCGAGATGGCAGGCGCGGCGTCCACCGTCAGCGGTCGCCATCGTCGGTGGGGTTTCGCTCGCGCAGCGCTCCATCGCGACAGGGCATCGTGGGTGGAAGGGACAGCCGGGGGGCCGTAGCGCCGGTGACGGAGGCGCACCCGGAATGGTGGTCATCCTCGGGAGATGAACATCCAGCCTCGGCACCGCGGCCAGCAGTCCTGCGGTGTAGGGGTGCAGAGGGTCCGCGAACAGTGCGCGGACCGGGCGATCCTCCACGATCCGCCCGGAGTACATCACCGCGACACGGTCGGCGAGTCCGGCGACGACCCCGAGGTCGTGCGTGATCAGCAGGAGTCCGAGTCCCCGTTCCCGGGTGACCTCGTCGAGCAGGTTCAGCACCTGCTGTTGCACTCGGACATCGAGCGCCGTCGTCGGTTCGTCGGCGATCAGAATCTCCGGCTCCCCGATGAGGGCCATCGCGAGGACTACACGTTGCCGCATGCCCCCGGAGAATTCGTGCGGATAGGCGCCGAGCCGTTCGTGTGCACGCGCGACCCCGAGTTCGCTCAACACCTCGGCGGCCCGCCGCAGTGCGTCCTTCTTCCTGATCCCGCGTTGCCGCAGTGGCTCACTCACCTGTGCGCCGATCGACTGCAGCGGGTCGAGCGCGCCCATCGGGTCCTGGAACACCATCCCGATGCGACTGCCCCGGATCGTGCTGAGGCGACGTTCGGTCTGCGCGAGGATCTCCGTGTCGCCCAGTCGAATCGAACCGCCGATCGTCAGTGAGCCGTCCAACCGCATCAGTGCGCGTGCCGTCACCGACTTTCCCGAACCCGATTCGCCTACCAGCGCCACGCGCTCGCCCGCCGCAACCGTGAGATCCACGCCGTCCACCAACCGGACGGACGTGTCGCCCGGCTCCGTGTCGATGGTCAGCCCGGAGATCTGGAGGAGTGCGGTGCGCTGAACGATTTCTGTCGTCATGATCGATCACGCTCCTTGTCGTGCGGGGTCGCGCCGCTCGTGCAGCATGTCGCCGAGCAGTCCGAAGGCCGCGGCCGTGATGACGATCGCGATGCCCGGCACGAGCGCAGCCCACCAGGCCGTCGACAGGTAGTCACGCGCGCCGGCGACGGCCGCGCCCCATTCCGCGCTGGGCGGCTGCGCACCGACACCGATGAACGACAGACCCGCGAGCACCAGAACGGTATTGCCGATGTCGCCCGCCCATTTGACGGTCATGACGTCGAGCGAGTTCGGCAGCACGTGCCGTGTCATCAGGCGCCATCGACTGACCCCGAGCACCACCGCACCGTCCACGAACGGCGACGCCATCGTCTCGCGCATCACGCCGCGCAACAGTCGCGCCGTGTACGGCCAGCCGGTGGCGATCATCGCGATCAGTGCGCTGCTCAGGCTCGGACCGAGCGCGGCGGCGATACCCAGTGCCACGACGAGTCCGGGGAGAGCGAACCCGATGTCCGTCACTCGCATGAGGGTTTCGTCCACCCACCGTCCACCGACAGTGGCCATCGTGGCGAGTGCCGTTCCGATCAGCGAGTACGCGGCGACGACCAGAACGGCGGACAGCACCGACGACCGGGCGCCCGCGATCGTGCGCCACAGAACGTCTCGCCCCTGGTCGTCGGTCCCCAGCCAGTGTTCACTGCTCGGAGCGGCGAGGGCGTTCGCGATGTCCGACCGGTAGACGGATTCGGGTGCGACCCACGGACCGACGACGGCGAGCACCACGATCACGGCGACAGCACCGACGACCACGGTGTCGAGCAGTCCCCATCGCGATCGGCGTCGACGACCGCGAATCGAGGCGGATCGCCATCGGCCTGCCAGTGCGGCCACACCGGTGACGTTTGCTGCAATACTCATCGGACTCACTGCACCTTTCCGGGTGTGCGCAGCCGGGGGTCGTGGGCCAGCTGGAGCACGTCCACGACGAAGTTCGCGACGACGACGATCACGCCGACGACGGTGACGGTGCCGATGACTGCGGTGATGTCCTTGCGACTCACCGCATTGGAGAGGTAATCGCCGACCCCGGACAACCCGAACACGGACTCGACGAAGATCGCGGAACCGACAAGCATGCCGATCTCGATGCCGATGATGTTCAGAAGCGGCCCGGTCGCGTTGGGAAGCGCGTGCCGAGTCCACAACCGCAGGGAAGGAACACCTTTCGCTCGGGCAACGGTCATGTGATCGCGGCCCCGAACCCGGAGGAGATCGGCACGGAGAGCCCGGAACATCTGTGCGGCGACGGCGACGGCGAGCACGAACGCGGGCAGGATCAGATGCTGAAACGCATTGCTGAACGCGGCGAAGTCTCCGGCGAGGACGGCGTCGACGAGTGTCATCCCCGTTCGGTGCGGGACGTCGACGCCCACCGAGAGACGTCCCGAGATCGGCAGGATCTGCAGCCACGATCCCAGCACCCATTGCAACATCAGCGCGAGCCAGAAACCGGGAAGCCCGAATGCGACGATCGCACCGATGCGGCTGATCTTGTCGAATCCTCCACGTGATCGCGCCGCCGCGATCGTCGCCATCGGAACCGCGAAGCTTACCGCGAGCATCATTGCGAGAACGACCAATTCGAGCGTTCCGGGCAGTCGCGCGAGAACGTCGTCGAGCACCGGCTGGCGGGTCGAACTCGAGGTGCCCAGATCGCCGTGGAGCATCCGGCCCAGGTAGTCGAAATACTGCACGGCCGCCGGCTTGTCCAGACCCAGCTGACGACGCACCTCTTCCACCTGTTCCGGAGTGGCGCTCTCCCCCGCGGCCACCTGCGCTTCGTCCCCGGGAATCACCTTGGTCATGGCGAAGACGATGGTGGCCAGTCCGACCAGGGTGAGGAGCGCTGCGCCCAGTTTGCGGCCGAGAAACGCCGACGGCGCCGCGAGGCGATGTAGGGCGCGAGGCATGTCGAGTGTCGTCATCGCGTACTCCCTCACGCCACGCGGATCGCGGGAACCCAGACTCCGCTGCCCACGACCGCCGGACCGACACCGGTCACCCTGTTGCTGTGAGCGGTGGTCTGCCCCAGGGTGTACATGTTGACGGCCACCGCGTCGTTGCGAATATCCTCCTGAGCCTGCTTGTATAGGTCACACCGCGCCCCGGCATCGGAGGTTTCGGCCGCGCGGCCGAGCAACGCGTCCACCGTGGGATTGCTGTAGCCGGATTTGTTCGTTCCGACCTGGTCCGACTTGTACGTCTTGACCAGCATCACTCCGGGATCCGGGTACTGCGCGAAGTCGGTGGCGAGCATCATCTGCGGAATCGAGTCGGGCGACTTCAGAGCCGACAGATAGTCCGCGTACGCGATGGGCTCGAGATCCAGCGTGACACCGATCTGCGCGAGGTTGGACTGCAGCAGCGTCGCTTCGCGTTCCTGCTCCTTGAAGACGGGCTGGAATTTCATGGTGAGGGTCAGGTCGGACATCCCGGCATCGGACAGCAGCTTCTTCGCCTGTTCGAGATCCTGCCCGTAGGCGGGCATCTCCGGCCGGCACGAGAACTGTCCGGGCAGCGGGCCGGTGGCGATGCTGCCGTTGCCACCACGAATCGTCGCGAGGCCACCGGTGTAGTCGTACGCCATCTGGATGGCCTGTCGTACGGCCTTGTTCGCCGTCGGCCCGTTCATCACGTTGAAGAAGATGTTCGCCTGCAGGTTGACCGGCTGACTCTGCACCGTCACGCCGGAGAAGCCGTCCAGCGCCGCGGCGTCGGCGTTGGTGAGCCCGAACGAGACGTCGATGTTGCCGGCCTTCAGTTCCGCACTCTGCGTGGCGCTCTCGTCGATTCGTCGATAGACGAGTGAGACCGGACGCCCCTCGTCGCCCGCCCAGTAGTCGTCGAATCGTGTCAGCGTGTACGTGTCGGCACCGCCCGGGCCGGCCAGGAAGTAGGGCCCGGACCCGGCATCGTGGCCTGCGAGATAGGCCTGGCCCCGGTCGGTCCCCTCGTTGGCTTTCACGAGGGCAGAGTTGAGGATGTAGATCTTCGACAGAGCGCCCAGGAACAGCGAGTTCGGTTCCGTCAGTTCGATCGTCAGGCTCTGCGGGCCGGTGACCGTGGCGCCCCGGTATCCGGTCATCTGACCGGCAATGCCCTGTCCCAGCGCCGCCGTCCGATCGAGCGTGTAGCGGACGTCCTCGGCGGTGACGGGGGCACCGTCGTGGAAGGTCGCCGCGCGCAGGGTCATCTGGATCGATCGCGCATCCGGCGACGGGGCGAACTCGGACGCCAGCTGGCCGACGATCTCGTTGTCGGCGTCGTACGTGACCAGGGTGTCGTACAACGCCTGGTCGACGAAGTTCGTCTGAGCGTAATCGGCGCGGATGGGGTCGAGCGTGGAGATCTGATTCTGGTAGGCCAGGACGACGGGACGGTCGCCCGGTCCCCCACCTGCATCGGTCCTGGCCGCGCTGGTACATGCCACCAAGGAGGAGGTGACTGCCAGGCCGATCAGCGCGTACCCGAAACCCTTGCGAGCAAGTATTTTTCGTTCAGTGGACACGGGAATCCTTCCGAATGGAGAGGGTAGTTCCGAAGCTTTCGACGAAGTGGGCGGCGACCGAATTGCGCCACACTGCGCTGCCGGGCCGGATGTATATGGTCTACCAAGTGCGGAACCCGAGCGCCAAGCGTGGAGCGTTACATTCGGGTTAATCCATTTGACCAGCAGAGTTGCGAAACGCGTCCGGTGGTCGGGTTCAACTTGGTATGCCATGATCGGTTCATGACAGTGAACCTGAACGGCGAGATCGGGGTCACGGAATCCACGACGTCGCCTCTGGGCACGGGCGTGGCCGGCGGACTGTCGGACGTGCCACTCCCGAAACAGATCTATTCGGTGATTCGTGAGCGCATCATCTCGGGCGCGTACCCACCCGGCAGTCGCCTGCGGGAGCGCGAATTGTCACAGGAGTTCGACGTCTCGAGGGTTCCGCTCCGCGAGGCGTTGCCGCAATTGGAATGGGACGGATTCATTCAGATCCTGCCGCGGCGGGGCGCGGTCGTGACTCAGCTGTCGTTACGCGACATCGAGGAACTGTTCGACGTGCGATTGGCCTTGGAACCGTACGCGGCACGATGCGCAGCCGAGAACGTCGCACGGGGCGCATCCATGGAGGCGCTGCTGTCGACGATGGCGCGCACGGAGGAACTGATCGGAAACGACGAACCCCTCCTGATTCCGGCGGTCAACGCGCGTTTCCACATGGATGTCGTCGAACTGTCCGACAACAAGCTACTCGTGTCGGTGATGAACTCGCTGATGGGCCGGGTCCACTGGTTGTTCCGGCTGACGTGGCATCACAATCCCGCAGTGTCCTGTGCAGCGCACCGGGAACTCGTCGAGGCAATTCGCAGCGGAAACGGAAGACTGGCCGAGGCCAGTGCGTTCGCTCACATCGAGCACGGGCGCAAGCCGACGTTGGAACGCCTCGCGCCGTCCCTGCCCGCAACCCTGTAGGTCGCCGCGCCACCTACACGTTGCCCGATGTCACATCGGTTCGATCTGACGGAACCGGGGTGACATCGGGCAACGGAAAGCGAAACAACGAGACGAGCGGACTACCGCACCACGTCGCGGCGGACGATGGTCTCGTCGCGGCCGGGGCCGACGCCGATGCAGGAGATGTACGCACCCGACAGTTCCTCGAGACGCAGGACGTAGTTCTGCGCGTTCTTCGGAAGCTCCTCGAACGTCCGGGCGTGGGAGATGTCTTCCCACCAGCCGGGCATTTCTTCGTAGATCGGCTTCGCGTGGTGAACGTCGGTCTGCGACATGGGCATCTCGTCGTGCCGCACACCGTCGACGTCGTAGCCGACGCAGATCGGGATGGTGTCGAGGCTGCTGAGCACGTCGAGCTTGGTGAGGAAGTAGTCGGTGATGCCGTTGACACGCGTTGCGTAGCGGGCGATCACGGCGTCGAACCATCCGGTGCGCCGGGCACGGCCGGTGGTGACACCCACCTCGCCGCCGGTCTTGGCGAGGTATTCGCCGTTCTGGTCGAACAATTCGGTCGGGAACGGGCCCGAACCGACGCGGGTGGTGTACGCCTTGAGAATGCCCAGCACCGTCGTGATCTTGGTGGGGCCGATGCCCGAACCGACCGCTGCGCCACCGGACGTCGGGTTGGACGACGTCACGTACGGGTAGGTGCCGTGGTCGACGTCGAGGAGCGTGCCCTGCGAACCCTCGAGCAGCACCGTCTCGCCGCGCTCGAGCGCCTCGTTGAGCTGCAGACGCGTGTCCGCGATGCGGTGCTTGAAACCGTCCGCTTGCTCGAGCACCTCGTCGACGACCTGCTGCGGGTCGAGGGCCTTGCGGTTGTAGATCTTGACGAGCACCTGGTTCTTGAACTCGAGTGCCGC
Source organism: Rhodococcus koreensis (assembly GCF_900105905.1). Taxonomy (GTDB): domain Bacteria; phylum Actinomycetota; class Actinomycetes; order Mycobacteriales; family Mycobacteriaceae; genus Rhodococcus_F; species Rhodococcus_F koreensis. Next base: position 2,599,916 of record NZ_FNSV01000005.1, read on the forward strand.
CTCGACCTTCTGAGTGAGGATCTTCTCGTCCAGCACGTCCTGCACGCGGACGCCGACACGGGCGAGTTTGTCCTGGTAGCACGGCCCGATACCGCGGCCGGTGGTGCCGATCTTCTTGGCCCCGAGGAAGCGTTCGGTGACCTTGTCGATGGCAACGTGGTACGGCATGATCAGGTGCGCATCGGCCGAGAGCAGCAGGCGGCTGGTGTCCACGCCCCGCTCGTCGAGTCCGGCGAGTTCGGTGAGCAGCACTCCCGGGTCCACCACGACACCGTTGCCGATGACGTTCGTGACGCCCGGAGTGAGGATTCCGGACGGGATCAGATGGAGTGCGAACTTGTCGCCGTTCGGAAGAACCACTGTGTGTCCGGCGTTGTTACCGCCCTGGTAGCGCACCACCCACTGCAGGCGTCCGCCCAGTAGATCGGTCGCTTTGCCCTTGCCCTCGTCGCCCCACTGGGCGCCGATCAGGACGATTGCCGGCATGACGTTGTCTCCTACGGTCGACGTACAGTCGTATCCGACTGCGTGGTCCTGCCGTTCGTAGGCAGTGGCCGGGGGAACAGTCTAGCCGAGGGCACAGAGAACAGACCCCACAGTACGGCTGGGGAGGCCATCTCGGGCGTGCCTCTAGGATGATCCGAAAGGGAAGCTGCGGAAATCGCGGCGGGACATCCGGGCGAGGAGTGGCGTTGACCCCCGTAGTGCTCATTTGCGGCGACGTGCCGCTTCCCCTACCTCTGGGCTCCATTTCCACCTCGAGCGCACCTGCCGTCCCGGACAAGGACGACTTCGACGAGGTCTTCTCCAAACTTCAGGTCGTCGTGGATCCGCGACTGATCGTGGTGGGCAGCGACGCCGCCCTCGCGGCCACCCTGACCCGACTGATGCGCACCGAACGCCTGCACATCGAGCTCGCGTACGTCGCGGAGCATCGTTCGGACGCGACGGAGGCCTACCACCTGTCCTCCGGCGCCCGTGGCGCCCGCACCGCGCTGAAGGGGACGGCCAAACCGGTCCCCCTGATCCGCGACGACGCGGGGATCGCGCTCGTCGGGTGCGCCACCGTCACGGGTCCGGACGGGGGGCCGCTCGTCGGCGAGGCCTACGTCGACGACACCCGGTTGTTCTCGGGGACGACGACGAGCATGACCGTCACTCCGACCCCACGATTGCCCGGTATGCGGGCGTCGGTCGAACCTCGCAGGCGCTGGCTGCCGCGCCGCTGGGTCGAGGGTCGCGCCGTGCAGTTGGGTTCGCCCGCCGCGGCCCTCACCCGCGACGGCGTGCCGAACCCTCGCGACGTCAAGCGTTCGACGTTCTACCGCCACGACCAAGAGTGGCTGCTGGTCCGATGAACCTGCCCAGGGCGCGGACCACCGCTGTCCGTCCCAGTCCGGTCTTCCTGCTCGTCGTCGCGATCGCGGTCGCCGGCGGTGTCCTCGCCTGGCGCGCCGAGCGGGAATCGGCCCTCGGTCACGCCGGGGTGTTCCTCCTGGTGGTCGCAGGATGGGTGGTGACGCTCTGCCTGCACGAGTTCGCGCACGCGTACACGGCGTGGCGGCACGGCGACACCGACGTCGAGGTGCGCGGCTACCTCACGCTCAACCCGTTGAAATACAGCCACCCACTGCTGTCGATCGGCCTGCCGGTGCTGTTCATCGCGCTCGGCGGGATCGGCTTGCCCGGCGGTGCGGTGTACCTGCGCACCGGGCTGTTTCCACCGAAGGTGCAGGCACGGGTGTCACTCGCCGGACCCGCCGTGAATCTGGCGTCGGCGATCGTCCTCCTCGTGGTGATCCGCTGGTTCGGGCTCGGCGGCGACCACCTGGTGTTCTGGACGGGCCTGAGCTTTCTCGCATTCCTGCAGGTGATGGCGACCGTCCTCAACCTCCTGCCGGTCCCCGGACTCGACGGGTACGCCGCACTCGAGCCGTTCCTGCCGCCCCGCACACGCAGGTCCGTCGACCAGTTCAAACCGTACGGACTGCTGATCCTCGTGGCGCTGCTGTTCGTGCCGTCGATCAACGTGGTGTTCTTCGACGTCATCTACCGGCTGTTCGAACTGTCCGGGGTGCCGGAGATCTACGCGCAGTACGGCAACTATCTGATGCGCTTCTGGCTCTGACCCGTGAGTACTTCTTAACCGCCGGCGGTTGAGAAGTACTCACGGGCGGGGACGCATGGGGGTCAGCCGCAGTTCCGCCAGTGGCACCTCCCGGCCCGGACTGCGGACCTCGACGCGGACGGGTTCGCCGGTGGCGTCGTCCCGCAGTCCGATCGGTGGTCCGTACTCGCCCTGAAGGTATTTGTCGCCCCACTGCATCAGCGCGAGCACGGCAGGCAGGAGGTCGTGGCCCTTCTCGGTGAGCACGTACTCGTAGCGGGTGCGCTGCCCGGGCTCTTTGTAGGGTTGCCGCTCGAACAGGCCCTCGGCGGTCAACTCGCGCAGCCGGGACGCCGCCACGGCCTCGGTGATCCCGACCCGTTTCGCGAAGTCGTCGAATCGCGTGGTGCCGTAGTAGGCCTCGCGCAGGATCAGGACGGCCGACCGTGTGCCGATCACGTCCATCGCCTTGCCGATCGAGCAGTGCGTGGCCCGCCAGGTGTCGCGGTCTGCGAGAAAGCCGTCCAACCGTGCCGCGTCCATGCACTTCAGCGTAGCTGACTTTCGATTTCCATAGTCAGTGCTCACAACCGCCAGGACAGGTGCGACAGCCCGCTGGCGTCGAGTTCGAGCCCACGCGGCGTCGACACCAGCCGCAGCAGCACCTCCTGGCACCCCGGGCACCGCACGACGACACCGGGCGCTCGCGTATAGACGTGCACGGCCGCCATCGGTCCGTCGAGACCGCAGAACCGGCACTGCCCGGTCGCCGCGGTCAGGTCGTGAACGAAGATTTCCGCGAACGGCCCGCCGAGAACGTTCCCGTCCTCGAAGTCGTTGCCCTGCAACGTACTCATCGACAAATCCTTCCTCCGGTCACGGCCCCGAGGGACCGAACCGCTCGGTCTTGATGTCGTCCGGCGAATGCCCGAGCGAGAGCAGCAGGCGAGCCGCCTCCTCGACGAATCCGGTGGGCCCGCACACGAAGCAGCGGGGCGCGAAGTCCGCCGGCCATCCCCATGCCGCGAGGTCGGCGGCAGTGATCCGACCCGCCGGGCGCCGCGGCGAGTCCTCGCGGGTGTGGAGGACGAACGTCTCGACTCCCCCGTCGCCGATCCCGGGCCGGTTCAGCTCGTCCGCGAACAATTCGTCGGCCCGCGTCCGGAGTGAGTACACGAGCCGGAACGGCGTGCGGTCGTGGCGGAACCGGCGCTCGCGAATCATCGACATCAGTGGGACCATGCCCGACCCACCCGCGACGAGAAGCACCGGCGCGCCGCCACCCTCGCGCGGCGACCACACGAACCAGCCACCGATCGGCCCCCGCACCTCGATCAGATTTCCGGCGTCGAACACGTCGGTCAGATAGGGAGACACCTCGCCGTCCGCCACCCGCTGGACGACCAGCTGGATTCGCCACCCGCCCACGGATCGCTCGACCGGCGCCGCCAGCGAGTAGCTCCGCTCGGTGGTGTACCCGTCGGGGCCGGTGAGGCGGAGATCGACGTGCTGTCCGGCGCGATGCCCCGGCCAGTCCGGGACCTCGAGGACCAGGGTCCGCGCACTCGCCGTCTCGGGCCACGAATCGACGAGTTCCGCTACTCGCCAGCTGAGCACGGCGCGGCCCATGAGTTCACTGGTCACCCTGGTACCTCTGCTCCCGCCACGGGTCGCCGCGATCGTGGTACCCGAGTTGTTCCCAGAAGCCCGGGACGTCCTGAGTGACGAGCTGGATCGACCGAACCCACTTGGCGGACTTCCAGAGGTAGAGATGCGGCACGAGCAGTCGGGCCGGACCGCCGTGCACCGGCGCGAGCGGCGCGCCCTCGTAGGTGTGCACGATCCAGGCCTTGCCGCCCAGGACGTCCGAGACGGGAAGGTTCGTGGTGTAGCCGCCGTCGCATCCGACGAGGACGAATCCCGCGGACGTCTCGACGTCCGCGAACAGTGTGTCGACGGACACGCCCTTCCAGGAGGTTCCGAACTTCGACCATCGCGTGACGCAGTGAAGGTCGACCGTCGGCCGCTCCTGCGGCAGCTTCATGAATTCGGTCCACGACCACTCGCGGCTGCGGCCGGTCTCGTCGGCCACCGACAGCGTCCATGTGTCGGTCGGGACGCGGGGGGTCGGTCCGGCCGAGAGGACCGGAAAGTCTCCCACCTCGTACTGGCCGGGCGGGAGAGCATGCTCGCTGCGGGGTCTGCCGTGGAAGCCGGGGGTGAGAACAGCCATGCCCCACGCTAGGACTGCGACGTGATCTTCGCAGCGCAAACCGACGATCCGAGGCGTCTGTCACACCTGACTTGCCAAAACCATAGTCAGGTGTACATTGCTGACTATAGATATCAATAGTCAGGCGGGGAAACCCCTGTGAGTACTTATTAACCGCCCGCGGTTAACAAGTACTCACAGCACCGAAAGGAAGAGCCATGAGAGACGCCGTCATCGTCGAGGCCGTCCGCACGCCGATCGGCAAGGGCAAGCCCTCGGGCGCCCTGCACGGGGTGCATCCCGTCGACCTCCTCGCCCACAGCCTGTCGACCCTCGTCGAACGCACGGGAATCGATCCCGCACTGATCGACGACGTCATCGGCGGCACCGTCACCCAGGTCGGGGACCAGAGCCAGAACATCACCCGCAGTGCGCTTCTGGCCGCAGGATTCCCCGAATCCGTGCCCGGCACGACCGTCGACCGGCAGTGCGGCAGCAGCCAGCAGGCCGTCCACTTCGCCGCGCAGGGCGTGCTGTCGGGCGCCTACGACATCGTCGTCGCCGCCGGTGTCGAATCGATGAGCCGAGTTCCGATGGGGTCCAGCAGCATCGGACGCGAATCGATGGGCGTCGGCTTCGAACGCCGCTACCCCGACGGCCTCGTCCCGCAGGGCATCAGCGCCGAACTCATCGCCGCCCGGTGGGGGCTCTCGCGTACCCAGCTGGACGAGTTCGCGCTGCGCAGCCACCACAAGGCCGCGGCGGCAACGACTGCCGGGAATTTCACGAAGGAACTCGCCGTCCTCCCGGAACTGAGCGTCGACGAGGCCATCCGGCCGGACACGACGGCGGCCGCACTCGCCGGCCTGCGACCCGCATTCCGCAGCGAGGTCTACGGCGAGCGGTTCCCGCAGATCGACTGGTCGATCACCGCGGGCAACAGCAGTCCCCTGTCGGACGGCAGTGCGGCGCTCATGATCACCACGAGCGAGATCGCGGGACGCCTCGGACTGCGGCCTCTGGCCCGGCTCCACAGTTTCTCCGTCATCGGCAACGACCCGCTGATGATGCTCACCGCTGTGATTCCCGCGACGCGTAAGGTGCTGCAGCGCAGCGGCCTCGACATCTCCGACATCGACCTCTTCGAGGTCAACGAGGCCTTCGCACCGGTGGTTCTGGCCTGGGCAGCGGAGACCGGAGCCGACCTGGACCGCGTCAACGTGCACGGCGGCGCGATCGCGCTCGGACATCCGCTGGGGGCCAGCGGCGTGCGGCTCATGACCACGCTGGTGAACGCCATGGAGCAGCGCGGGGCACGGTTCGCGCTGCAGACCATGTGCGAGGCGGGCGGACTCGCCAACGCCACCGTCCTCGAACACCTCCAGTAACGCCCGAACGGCCGGCTCAACCGTTCCGGCGGGTGATCGCCTCTCCCACCGCACGCAGCGATTCCCGCAGCGAGTGCGGCTGGAGCACTTCGACTCCCCCGCCGAGAACGGTCAGCTGGTCGAGGGCCACATCCTCGGCCTCGAGCAGCAGGTCGACGGTGACCCAGCCGTCGCCGTCGGGCGGGCCGGGTTCGACGCGAGCGGCCTCGACCCCGACCACCCGGGGCAGCCGGCGCCACGCCGTGGGCGAGAGCCGCACCCTGCACCGGAATCGCAGGAGAGCACGGTCGAATTCGGCCACCGAGGCCGTCCACCACGCACCCAGATCGAAATTGTCGGGCCGCACCGCCGGCTGCCCCAGCACGGTCGCATCACTGATCCGCGACACGCGGTACGACAACGTCCGTCCCCGATGCTGTGCGACGAGATACCAGACGCCGGCCTTCGCCACCACACCCAGGGGGTCGAGTGTTCTTGCCGCCACACGGTTCCCCTTGCGGTAACGAATGCCCAGACGCCGCCCCTCGAGCACCGCGGACGCGACGACCGGGAGGTCGCCGTTGTCACGTGGTCCGTCGAACCAGCCGGGGGCGTCGACGTAGAGCCGGTCCCGCCACAGCTGCGCCCCGGCCCGCAACGGAACCGGCAACGCCCCCAACAGCTTCGACTGCGCCGCCGCGGTGACGTCGCGCAGACCGAGATCCTCGGCGATCGACGGGACCCCGAGCAACATCAACGCGGACGTCTCCTCCCCCGTCATGCCGCCGAGGTTCGACTGCCAGCCGTCCAGCAACCGGATCCCGCCCCCGGGTCCGCTCTCCGTCCACACCGGAACCCCCGCCGCCGACAACGCCGTGACGTCGCGATACACGGTGCGAACCGACACGCCCAGTTCGTCCGCGAGTTGTTGCGCGGTGGCCCCGCGACTGCCCTCCAGACGGAGCATCACCTCGACGAGCCGACTCGAACGCATCGTCCGAGTCTAGAGAAAATCCCTGACAGTAGATGTCAGGGATTGGGGCGCACACTGGTCCACATGACCAACTGGGCACAGTTCGAGACAGAAGCACCCGACCTCGCCAAGGCCGTCGCCACGCGCTTCGAGGCGCACAAACACCACGTGCTGGCCACGCTCCGCAAGGACGGCTCTCCGCGGGTGAGCGGCACCGAGGTCGAGTTCCACGACGGGGCGTTGCTGCTCGGTTCGATGGTCGGCGCCCGCAAAGTGCAGGACCTGCAACGCGATCCGCGGTACTCCCTCCACAGCAACCCCGGTCACCACACGATGGAGGGCGGCGACGCCAAGATCAGCGGCCACGCCCGGGAGATCCGCGGGGAACGGAAACAGCAGATCGTCGACCGCTACCCCGACGAGATTCCCGAGGCGGACGTCTTCGAACTCGACCTCGACGAGGTCGTGCACACCACCGTCGACGGCGAGCACCTGTACGTCGATCTGTGGCGGCCGGGTGCCGGCGTCACCCGGTTCACCAAGTGACGGTCACTGCGTGACGGCGAACCCGAAGCCGAGCGTGCAGGGCTGCGACGCCGTACCCGCACCATCGGCGTCATAGCTGCCGCCGGGAATCAGGTGGGCGGTGAAGCCGGGCAGATCCTTCTCGACACCCTTACCGTTCGTCAACGGCCCGGACGTGCCGATCGTCGGCGCCTGGCCGCCGAAGTTGAGGTAGGTCACCTGGGCGTCGGTCGTGGCTTTCTCCGGCCCCTTGAATTGCCACTCGACCTTATTGCCTTCCTTGTCGACACCGAGCGTCGCGGCGGGCGTACAGTTCGCCAGCGGGTCGGGCATGAACGGCGCGGCCGAGGCGGCGGCGGGTGCTGCGAAGAGGGCGGCCGCACCGAGTGCGGCAACGGCGACGGGTCGTGCGAACGCTGCGAGAGTGGGCATGGTGTTCCCTTCCGTAAGTCGTCCCACAACGGTTGCCCGCCGCGATACCGGACGAAACAGACAGGGCGCCTACCAGGTGACGTTCTCTGCGCAGTGGCGTCCGTTGGCGGTGGACTCGACCTGCACGGTCGCATGCGAGAGGTGGTGGCTCTCGAGGACGGTCCGCGCCGCTTCGAGGACAGCGGACGAGTCGGCGTCGGTGGTGAGGTGGACGGTGGCCACGTCCATTCCCGTGGTGAGCGTCCACACGTGCAGGTCGTGCACGCCGGTCACCCCGGGTAGCGCCTCGAGGTCGGCTTGCACCGATTCGACGTCGACGTCCTCGGGTGAGGCCTGGGTGAGGATGCGCAGCGACGCGGCGGCCAGTTTCATGGCCCGCGGCACCACCCACAGTGAGATGAGGACGCCGACGATGATGTCGGCGTAGGTCCAGTCGAACACCAGCACAACGGCGCCGGCGATGAGCACGCCGACACTGCCGACGGCGTCCGCGAGCACTTCGAGGTAGGCGCCGCGGACGGCCAGGCTGTCCTTGGAATCGGCGCGCAGCATGAGCATCACCACGAGGTTCGCGGCGAGACCGACGGATGCGGTGAGGATCAGCGCCATGCCGGGAAGTTCGGGGACGTCGCCGATGCGGGAGATGGCCTCGTAGAACACCCAGATCGCGACGGCGAGCAGCATCGCGGCGTTGGCCATGGCCGTGAGCACTTCGGCGCGGTGCCAGCCGAAGGTCCGGGCGGCGGTGGTACTTCCCTTGCGTGCCAGAAGAAGTGCGACGAGCCCCATCGACATTCCGACGACGTCGGTCAGCATGTGCCCGGCGTCGGCGAGCAGCGCCAGCGAGTTCACGGTCAGACCCACGACCACTTCGAGCACCAGGAACGCGAGGAGGATGACGAGTGCAATCACCATGCGGCGTATCCGCCCTCGTGACGGGCCTACCTCACCGCTGCCTTGCGTGTTGCCGTGCGAATGGCCGTGACCGACTCCCATGGGTGAGCCTCCTCCCGAGTTGTGCCGATCATATGCGTACATGCGCATATGTTCAACAGCGTGCTCGGGCGGTCAGAGCTCGGGACGATACGCCGGTTTCTCCACGGTCGGCGGCAGCGTCGCGATGGCCGAGATGCGTTTCAGCCCTGCGACCTGCAGAAGGTCGACGGTCAACGACCGGATCTGCGCGAAGACGACCGTGGCCGACAGGCCCGCGTTCTCCACCAGTTCCGGTTTCAATCCGGACGCCACCGACCGCAGCACCCGCGCCGCCTCGGCCTGGTCGGGTTGCTGGCCGGGGTCCGCGAGCGCCATCTGCCGGAGGGTTTCCAACGCGTGGGCGAGTTTCTCCACCTGGTCGACGAGCCGGGGATTGAGGATCTCGTCGTCCCGCACCAGCGTGAGCGACCGCCGCGCGAGAACCCGGATGTTGCGCAACGCATTGTCGAGTGGGTCCGCGGCCGCGGTGAGTCGTTCGAGCCGGCCGCGGGTGTTCCAGTACAGCGGCGAGATCCGGCTGATCTCGCGGCCGCCCGCGAGGTGGGTGCGCAGCGTGTCGATGGACGCCTGCGTTGCCCGCGCCTTCTGCAGCGCCTCCTCGATGGGCTTGTCGTCGTTGGCCACCAAACCGTCGGCCACCAGCTGCATCACCTCGGATGCCGTCCCGAGAACGTTCGCGGCGTACTTCCGCGCCCGCCCCACGGGATGCGTGGGAATCAGCGCGACGACGGCGATCCCCACCAGACCACCGGTCAGTGCGTCCACCATCCGGTTTATACCCGCAGCGCCGCCGGGCGGAAGCAGCGTCGCCACGAGCACCGCGGAGTTTCCCGCCTGCATCGAGAAGATCGGACCGCTGTTCAGCAACACCGCCGCCGACATCGCCAGCACCACGACGAGCGTGATCTGCCAGGCGCCGCTCCCAATGACGGAGACGATGAGGTCGCCGACCCCGATCCCGATCGTGACACCGGCCACCAATTCGACGGAACGGCGCAGGCGGGCGCCGAGAGAGAGTCCCAGCGACACCACCGCGGCGATCGGCGCGAAGAACGGCGTCGGGTGGCCGATCACTACCGTCGCCACCCACCAGGCCGCGCCAGCCGCGATCGCGCACTGCAGGATGGGAAGTGCCGACACCCGCAGCCGCTGGGCCGAAGTCCTCAGCCCGTCCCGGCCACGGACTTTCGCCGTGCTGAGGGCGTTAACCGACGCCAAGCGCTTCGGCGGCTCGGGGATCGCAGTCCTCGAGCAGATCGAGGCACCGCGCGTACTCGTCCGTTTCGCCGATCGCCTTCGCCGCCTTCGCCAGGACGGCGACGCAGCGGAGGAAACCGCGGTTGGCCTCGTGGCTGTAGGGAACCGGGCCGAAACCCTTCCAGCCGTTGCGACGCAACTGGTCCAGGCCACGGTGGTACCCGGTACGCGCATACGCGTAGGCCGTGATGGTCTGGTCGGCGTCGAGGGCAGCCTCGGCCAGGTAGGCCCATGCGATGGATGCGGTGGGATGGGCGGCTGCGACGGAAGCCGGATCCTCGTGGTTCAACAGGGCCGACTCGGCCTCGTCGTCCCCGGGAAGCAGCGTGGGCTGTGGTCCGAGAAGGTCACCGAAAGACGTCATGCGCCTATTGTGCCCCCGCCGCGGCGCCGTCACTGCGTCGGCCCACGTCCGCGACGCGCCCTGTCGTGGTCTCCGATGACTCGCGATGTCGTTAGGCTGCCTCCAACGTTCATTTCTCTGCAGACCGAGGGGCAGCGCGTGCAGGACCCGAAGAAAGACGATCCGACTCAGAAGCCGGCCACGGACACACCGTCCGGCCCGGCTGCGGCCAACGTTGGCAAGGCCGCGGACGCGACCACGAAACCTGCGAAGTCCGCGCAGCCCGTGCCGAAGGCAAAGTCCTCGCCCGAGGCAGCGCCTACTACGGACGCCGAGCCCACCGCGCCGAAGTCGCCCGAGCCGAAGCCCCCGCAGAAGAAGGCACCCGAGAAGCCGGCGGAGAAGCCCGCCGAGCCGCAGTCCGAACTGCCCAAGCCCCCGGCGCCCCGCCCGCGGGCGGAGGCACCTCAGGGCGCCGCGGCTTCCGCAGCGAAGCCGCAGGAGAAGGCGTCCGAGGCGGCCACCACCGCGATCCCCACGCAGACGGGTGGACGGGCCGCACCCGAGGCCGCGACGGTGCAGATGCACCGCACCCCGAACACTCAGAACCCGAAGGCGCAGAATCAGCGGGGCCAGGCAAAGACGCCGTCCGGCGACGAGACGGTCGCGATCCCGGTGACCAGGCCCGCCGTCCCGTCGACACCGCCGCCACCCCGGCCGGCGCCTCAGGCGAACCGGCCTCAGCAGCCGCAGAACGGGCGGCCCGTCCCCCCGCCGCCCGCTCCCCCGCGCCCGGCGCCCGCACCGCCGAAGGCCGCTCCGCAGCGAGTGCTGCCGCCGCAGCAGAGCGCGCCGCAACGCGTCGCCGCGGCCGAGAAGCCTGCGAAGAAGCACGGGAAGGCGTGGCTGTTCGCCGCGATCGCCGCCGGCGTCATCGTCGTTGCCGCCATCGCGGTCGCCGGGATCGTGGTCTACAACAACAACCAGGCCGAGAATTCACCCGAAGCTCAGGTGCAGGGAACGATCGACACGTTCGTCGCGGCTCTCACCCAGGGCGACCTGGCGACGCTGCGCACCAGCACCTGCGGCAGCCTCGCCGAGTACTACCAGGGCATTTCCGATCAGGATTTCGCCGAGGTCCACCAGGTCGCCGTGACGCAGCAGAACATTCCGGTGGTCGGCGGCGTCGACGCGGTGCAGATCACCGGTGACACGGCCATCGCCCAGGTGAAGGCCCACACGGCCGCCAACCCGGGCGAGCAGTCGTGGCGCACGTTCAACCTCGAGAAGGTCGACGGCACCTGGAAGATCTGCGATCCCAGGTAAACGACTGTGCGCCTTTCCGGTAGCTACAGCTACCAGAAAGGCGCACGAGCCCGAAGGGCCTATCCGGAGACGGAACGTCCTGCGGACTTGAGGTCGTTGCAGGCCTCGATGACGCGGGCCGTCATGCCGGCCTCCGCCTTCTTCAGGTAGCTGCGGGGGTCGTAGACCTTCTTGTTGCCGACCTCGCCGTCGACCTTCAGCACGCCGTCGTAGTTGCTGAACATGTGGCCCACGAGCGGACGGGTGAACGCGTACTGGGTGTCGGTGTCGACGTTCATCTTCACGACGCCGTAGTTCAGCGCGGCCTCGATCTCCGACTTCAGCGAGCCCGATCCGCCGTGGAAGACGAAGTCGAACGGCTGCGAGCCGTCGGACAGGCCGAGCTTCGCGGCGGCGACCTTCTGGCCGGTCTCGAGCACCTCGGGACGCAGCTTCACGTTGCCCGGCTTGTAGACGCCGTGCACGTTGCCGAACGTGGCGGCCAGCAGGTACTTGCCGTTCTCGCCGGTGCCGAGCGCGTCGACGGTCTTCTCGAAGTCCTCGGGCGACGTGTAGAGCTTGTCGTTGATCTCCGCTTCCACGCCGTCCTCTTCACCACCGACGACGCCGATCTCGACCTCGAGGATGATGTTGGCTGCCTTCGCCTTCGCGAGGAGCTCCTGGGCGATCTCCAGGTTCTCGTCGATCGGAACGGCCGAACCGTCCCACATGTGGGACTGGAACAGCGGGTTGCGGCCGGCCTCGACGCGCTGGCGCGAGATCTCGAGCAGCGGGCGGACGAACGTGTCGAGCTTGTCCTTGGGGCAGTGGTCGGTGTGCAGGGCGATCGTGACGTCGTACTTCGCGGCGATCACGTGAGCGAACTCGGCGAGTGCGACCGCGCCGGTCACCATGTCCTTGACGCCCAGGCCCGAACCGAACTCGGCGCCACCGGTCGAGAACTGGATGATGCCGTCACTGCCGGCGTCCGCGAAGCCTTTGATGGCGGCGTTGATGGTTTCGGAAGAAGTGCAGTTGATGGCGGGGAAGGCAAAGGAGTGCTCCTTGGCCCGACCAAGCATCTCGGCGTAGACCTCGGGAGTCGCGATTGGCACGGCGGCAGTCCTCCATAAAGAGTCGATTTCGGCGCGCGCGATCAGCGCAGCGCGCGATGTGGTCCTAGCAGTATGGCAATACCGGTAGCGTACGTCTCCCGGTGGCTGTCACGGCACCCCGTTTCGGCGGGTCCGCGGCCCGGCCGAAACTCCATGACCTGCACTATTCCGACAGTCGGGGATTCCGCCGGTACGCTGAGGGCCGTGATTGTGCAGGCAGCATCGGATTCCGTGACCAACCTCGCGTTGTTGCCGGGATTCCTCGACCCGGTGAACCTCCTCAACTCCTTCGGCACGTGGGTGCTCGTCGGACTCCTCCTGGTCGTCTTCATCGAGTCGGGTTTGCTGTTCCCCCTGCTCCCCGGCGACTCGCTCCTCTTCACCGCGGGACTCATCGCGGCGTCGAAGTCGACGGAGATCGAACCGTTCGCTCCCCTCTGGGCGCTGCTGGTTCTGATCCCGATCGCCGCGATCCTCGGCGACCAGGTCGGCTTCTTCATCGGCAGCAAGGGCGGGACCGCCCTGTTCAAGAGCGACGACGCGCGGTTCTTCAAGAAGAAGTACATCGACGAGTCGCACGCCTTCTTCGAGAAGCACGGCCCCATCACCATCATCCTGGCCCGGTTCGTTCCGATCGTGCGCACGTTCGCGCCGGTCGTCGCGGGTGCGTCGCGGATGAAGTACCCCCTGTTCCTGACGTACAACATCGTGGGCGGCATCCTGTGGGGCGCCGGCGTCACGCTGCTCGGCTACCTGCTCGGGCAGATCGAGTTCATCCGCGACAACGTCGACGTCATCTTCCTGCTGATCGTCTTCGTGTCCGTGCTGCCGATCATCGTCGAGGTGGGCAAGCGCATCGTGAAGTCCCGCCAGGGCACGAACTCCGCGACCGAGGATCCGCAACCGGTCACCACTCCCACCGATCCGACTTCCTGACACCGATCGGGGTAGCGCACTGACGATGGTCACCACGGCAGCAGGCAGCTTCGGGCCTCTCGTCTCGGCCGGCCCAGCGCTGGTCTGGGTCGTCGTCCTCGCGTTCGTGTTCATCGAGTGCGCGGTGATCCTGGGTCTGTTCCTGCCCGGCGACTCGATGCTGATCACCGCCGGAATCGTGCTGTCCAACCACGCGTCGGGCTCCGGCCACGTGTGGGCGCTGTCGGTCGGGGCGATGATCGCCGCCATCTGCGGAAATCAGGTGGGGTACGTCATCGGTCACCGCACCGGCAACCGCATCCACGCCCGCAAGGGCGGGAAATATCTCAACTACGCCAACCTCCACAAGGTGAATGTCCTGCTGGAGAAGCACGGCTTCTGGGCAGTTCTCGTCGCGCGCTGGATTCCGTGGATCCGCACCCTGTGCCCGCTGGTCGCCGGTGCGGCCAAGATGAACCACACCAAATACACGATCGCCAGTACTATCGGCGCCATCTTCTGGGCGCCCGTACTGCTGCTCATCGGCTTCTACTTCGGCTCGTTCCTCGACCGGGTGTCGTGGCTGATGCCGGCGGTGCTCGCCGGGATGGTCACACTGCTGGTGATCGGCACGGCCCTCGGGGTGTGGCACTACCGGCAGGAGATGGCGCGGCCACCCGAAGATGTGGCCGTCGAAGAAGTACTGGACTAGTGCCGATGCACCGGCTCCCACGCGGGCAGCGGGTCGTCGAACCGCACCCACGCCGCCGGTCCTGACGCCAGCTCGTCGTCCGTGAGCAGCGCCGGGTCGAGGATCCGCCGCGGTCCGTCGGGATCGAGGCGGACGCCGATGAACACGATCTCCTGCCCCGGACGTTCGTCCGTGGACGCCCACAGCTGGGCGGGTTCGATCACGAGATTCGGGCCGGCCTGCGACCAGACGGCGGCGAGGCCGGGGCGGCTCGCGATCCAGCAGAAGCCCTTGCTGCGGAGCAGGCCGGTGAACCGTCCCAGCGCCTGCTCGAGCCGTGCCCGGGTGGAACGGCCGCGACGCCCGGTAGGTGACGCTGCGGATGCCGTATTCCTCGGTTTCCGGGGTGTGCCCCGCGGCCAGTTCCTCCGCCCACCCGGGCAGCTCGGCCGACGCCTCCGGGTCGTACAGACCCGTGCCGAGTACCTCGCCGGGATCGACGACGCCGCGCGTGGTGCGCAGCAGTGTCGCGGCGGGGTTGAGTCTGCGCAGAGCAGCTTCGACCGCGCCGGCGGCACTCTCGCTCACCAGATCCGTCTTGTTGAGCAGGACGACGTCGGCGAACTCCACCTGATCGACGAGGAGGTCGGAGATGCTGCGCTCGTCGCCCTCCCCCGCCTCGAGATTCCGGTCGTCGAGACGCTCACCCCTGGCCAGTTCGCCGAGGAACGTCGACGCATCCACCACCGTCACCATCGTGTCGAGGGCGGCGACCGAGCCGAGGCTGAACCCCGGCTCGTGCGACTACAGCGCGACGGTGGCCGACGCGTCCGCGTACTGGCTCTCGGGGCGCGGCAACCCGAAGTGGTCGCGCAGCGTGGTGCCCGAGTACTCGGTGCGGAACAGTCCACGCTCCTGCAGGATCGGGACCACCTTCTGCGCGAACACCTCGAGGCCGCCCGGGTAGTACGGCGGCATGACATTGAACCCGTCCGCCGCGCCCTGCGTGAACCATTCCTCGATGGTGTCGGCGACCTGCACCGGCGTCCCGACGACGACCCGGTGCCCGCGCGCACCTGCAAGACGGTGCAGCAGTCCGCGCAGCGTCGGGTTCTCCCGCTCGACGATGCCGGCGATCACCTGCAGACGGCTCTGCTTGTTGTCCGTGACATCGCCGGCGTCCCCGAACAGTCCGGCAGGCACGGGGGCGTCGAGATCGAGGTGCCGCACGCTCGAGCCGGTGAGAGCCTCGAGTTGGGCGATCCCGTACTCGGGCGAGGTCAGTTCGTTGAACTCCCGCTCCAGGTCCCGCGCCTCGGCCTCGGTGTCGCCGAGGAACGGGCTGATGCCGGGAAGGATCTTCACGTGCTCCGGGTTGCGGCCGAACTGCACCGCGCGCTGCTTGACGTCGGCGTAGAACGCCTGCCCGTCCGACAACCGCTGGTGCGCGGTGAAAATGGCCTCGGCGTACTGTCCCGCGAACGCGCGGCCCTCGTTGGACGCACCCGCCTGCACCAGCACCGGGTGTCCCTGCGGCGAGCGCGGCGCGTTGAACGGTCCCCGCACCCGCAGGTGGCGTCCGACGTAGTTGATCTCGTGGATCTTCGACGGGTCCGCGTAGATGCCTGCGGCCTTGTCGATCAGGATGGCGTCGTCCTCCCAGCTGTCCCACAGCTTGACGGTCGCGTCGACGAATTCCCGCGCCCGCGCGTAGCGGTCGGCGTGGTCCGGATGGCTGGGCAGTCCGAAGTTGGCCGCCGCCACCTCGGTTCCGGTGGTCACGATGTTCCAGCCGGCCCGGCCTCGGGAGATGTGATCGAGGGACGCGAACAGCCGTGCGAGGTTGTAGGGCTCGAAGTACGTCGTGGACGCGGTCGCGATCAGCCCGATCCGTTCGGTGGCCGTCGCGATGGCCGTCAGCAGCGTGATGGGCTCGAGTGCCCCGGCGGCACCGTGCTCGACGTCGCTGCGCAGGGCGGGGCCGTCTGCGAAGAAGATCGCGTCCAGCTTCGCGGCTTCCGCTGTCTGCGCGATCTCCTGGAAGTAGGAGACGTCGTACAGGCGCTCGGGCGTCGTGAGCGGGTGCCGCCACGCCGACTCGTGGTGCCCGGCCGGGTAGATGAACGCGTTGAGACTCAGCTGCCGCTGTTGATCTGACATAACGAACTGTCTAACAGCGCCGAATCCGGGGCGATACGGTTAATTTTCGCGTGATTCGAACCGTCGCCTAGCGTCGCGGATACCCCGCCGCGGACACCATGTGCGCGGCCTCCATCAGCATCCAGCCACCGAGCTGCACGGACATGTCGCGTTCCGGGATCCCGGACGAGCGCACGGTGCCCCCCGTGAACGTGGCGATTCCCCCGCCCATCCCCGGCAGCTGCGCCTGCCGGGTCCAATCGTGGCCGAACAGCGGCTGCCCCTCGATCTGCAGCCGGTTCTCCCACGCCGATTCCGCGGAGGTCAGCACGAGCTGGGCGGCGATCTCCCGGGCCCGGATGTCGGCGGGCGACTCCCACGGCAGCATCACCGCGGTCAGCGCCAGATACCGTGCGAGGATCCCGTTGAACAGGCCGCCGTCTCCCCCACCGCCGCCGTCGATGACGCCGTGGGGTGCGAGGTGTTCGTCGATGGCGTCGACCAGCCGGTGGGTCCGGTTGCGGTGCCGGGGCGAACCGAGGCGCACGGCAAGTTCGGTTTCGAGTCCGAGCACGACGCCCTGACAGTAGGAGTAGATGTTCTTTTCGATCTCGCCGCCGGGGTGGATGCCGTCGGCGATCAGGTTGGTGTGCACGTCCCGCAGCGTGTCGTCGATCCAGTCGGCGGTGGCCTGGGCGCGCCACAGCTTTCCGGTGCGGGCCAGCATGATCCCGGCCGGTCCGTTGGCGGGCGCGTTGTAGAAATTCGAGCCCTTCCGCCACGGGATGCCGCCTCCGGCCTCGGGCGCCCAGGCGTCGAACAACTGGGATTCGAGCGCCTGCACCGCACTTCTGTTGTCTATGAAGTGCATTCGCTGGGCACGCTCGAGGGCGATCCCCAGCCAGGCCATGTCGTCGTAATAGTTGTTGGTCCAGCCCGAGATGTTCCGCAGACGGTGGCTGCGCGCCAGTTTCACGATGCGACGACGACGACGCGGCGTGGGGTCGCGTTCGAGCGCGTCGACGGCGCAGTCGAGCAGATGGGCCTGCCACCAGTAGTGCCAGCTGAGGAACAGCCGCTCGCGCCGCACCGCCGGCCAGGCGACGACGCCCAGGGTGGTGCCCGGGAGCGCCCACAGCCGGCGAAGGTGCCTGCTCACCACCGCTTCTTCAGCGGCGTCCGCGCGCGCCGACCACGAGTCCTGCATAAGAGTTGATCTTGCCTATTCGCCGGGGGTTCCGCTACCACGCACGACCGAGGTCGGCGTGCTGACGAACCCACGCATGCATGGCGATTCCTGCGGCGACACCCGCGTTGATGCTGCGGGTGGAACCGAACTGCGCGATCGACACCGTCATCGCCGCAACCTCTTTCGCCTGGTCGGTGACTCCCGGCCCCTCCTGCCCGAACAGGAGCACACAGTCGCGGGGCAGGCTCGCCGTCTCGAGCGGCACCGACCCGGGCGTGTTGTCGACGGCCACGATGGTGAGACCTCTCTCACGTGCGAAGTCGACGAGGCCGTCGACGTCCGGGTGGTGGAGGACGTGCTGGTACCGGTCGGTGACCATGGCGCCGCGCCGGTTCCAGCGTCGGCGTCCCACGATGTGGACCGCCGCGGCGGCGAACGCGTTGGCGGTGCGCACCACCGTCCCGATGTTCGCGTCGTGCCCGAAGTTCTCGATGGCCACGTGGAGCGGGTGGCGACGGCTGTCGATGTCCGCGACGATCGCTTCCCGCGTCCAGTACCGGTAGGCGTCGACCACGTTGCGGCGATCGCCACCGGCCAGCAGTTCGGGGTCGTACCGCAGGTCGGTGGGGGCCGGGGTGTCGTGCTCCTCGGTCCACGGGCCGACGCCGTTCGGGTTCTCTCCCCATTCGGTGGGACCCGTCTCGGCGACCTCGACCTCCACCGGGCCCGTCTCGACTCCGCTCACGACGTCAGAACGTCTTGTTCGAATCGGGGGCGACGGTGAATCCGTGCGACGTCTCGTCGTTGGTGCACGTGACGGCCGTGGCGGTGGTGCCGCAGGTGTAGCCGAGCTTCGTCAGTTTCGACCCGGCGGGCAGTGCCGCGTCCGGTTCGTCGCCGCCCGAGGTGTAGACGAGGCCGCCCGCGCACATGAACGACGCCTCGCCGTCGTCCTCGACGCGGATGCCGTGACCCCAGTCGACCATGCAGTCGTCCGGGCGCGGCGGCACCGGGCTCGTCGACCCCTGGCAGCCGGCCTCGGTGCGGTTCGGCAGCTTGATGATGCCGCACTGGAACCCGCCGTCCGGGGACGTGAAGAAGTACGACTCGTTGTGCTCGTACGGGACGTCGACGAGCGTCGTGGTCGGCGCTTCCGTCGTCGTCGGCGGCGGCGGCGCGACGGTCGTGGTCGTGGTGGTCGGCGGAACCGTCGTCGTGGTGGTGG
This sequence comes from Rhodococcus koreensis, assembly GCF_900105905.1. Lineage (GTDB taxonomy): Bacteria > Actinomycetota > Actinomycetes > Mycobacteriales > Mycobacteriaceae > Rhodococcus_F > Rhodococcus_F koreensis. Next base: position 2,618,707 of record NZ_FNSV01000005.1, read on the forward strand.
TCACAGGGGCCGCGGCCGTCGTCGTGGACGTCGGCGGAGCCACCGCGTCCGAGGACCCACCACACCCTGCGAGCATCATGGCCGAGCCAATGCTCAGACACACCAACGACACCCGACGCCACGCCATACGGCCACCTCCACACATGCTTACCTGCTGCCGACACTGCACTCTAACGGCAGTGCGGCGGCGGGGCCGCTTCGGCGAGGCCGGGACGGGTTAATCTGGAGGTGGAGGCATTCGATGAATCATCAGCGCATCGTGCGGACGGTCTGCTTCGTCACGGTCGGCTACGTCATCGTCCTCGCCGTCTGGCTGGGATGGTTGATCCAGCACACCCCGCCGGCCACCATCCCGTACCAGATCATGGGATTGGTCGCGGCCTTCGGCTCGGCGCTGGGATTCGGGATGATGGCGGCCGGGCGGCCCAGCCGCGCCGACCGCAAACTCGAACGGCACGGACTCGAGGGCTGGGCCCGCATCGAGCACGTCACCCCGCTTCGCCGCACCCCGGACGACGGAGAGCTCACCGAACTGGACCTCCGGCTGACCGTGCCGGGATCGGAGAGTTACGCCGGACGGGTGGTGTACGAGGTGCGGCGGGAGAACGCGACACGCTTCGTGCCCGGCGAGACGATCACCATCCTGGTGGACCCGGAGGACCGGGACCACATCATGCTCTGCCCGTGATCCGGCGACGCCCGAGCGCGAGCATCCCCTCGACGAGCAGCAGCTGGGCCGCCGCATAGCTGGCGAGGATCGCCCCTTCGGCCGCGGCCCTCCCCCGTTCTCCCCGGATGAACAAGCGCCGCACCACGATCAGGCCGTCGGAGGCGGTGAACAGCATCCCGCCCACGCCGAGCCAGCTGCGCCGGTCGGTTCCCGGCACGGCCACATTCGCGAACACGTCGGCGCCGGGCGCGAGGGACGGGTCGGCCGAGAGGGTCGACGTGGTGCCGAGCAGCGCACCGTACGCGGTCAGCGGTGCGGCGACCTCCTTCGCCCGCCCGCGGAGAAGCGCCGCCGCGCCTGCCCACCCCGCGAGCCGGGGCAGCAACGCGGGCACGGTGGGCCGGGCGCCGCGGCGCAGCAGCAGCAGCGCGGAGTAGCCGACCTGCATGACGGCGAACGCGGACGCGCCGCGCACGAGACGGGCGTCGTCGTCGGGGTCGATCATGAAGACGTCCCCCACGGTCGCGGCGGTGAGACCGGCGAGGAGGAGCGCGACGTCGGCGGGGTCGGTGCCCGCGCGCCGCCGCAGCACCCGGGCGGCGAGCGCGGGCGCGATCAGTGGTTTCGCCACGCGCTGCAACCGTTCCCGCCCGGTGACGGCTCCGACCACGGTGGCCAGCGTCGCACCGGCGAATACCGCGTGCTCGACACCCCAGTTGTTCTTCGACTTCACGTCTTCCTCCCACGCTTTCGGATGTGCCGAGGTTACCGGTCCGAACAGTGGTTGACTGGAGAGTGGATGCCACGGAGAATCCGCGATTGTGAGGCACAGGTGATGGCAAAACAGGCGCGCGCGGCGGCCACCCGTCATCAAGTATTAGAGGGTGCGGCACTGAGCTTCGAGAAGCTCGGGTACGGCGGCGCGAGCCTGAGCGGCATCCTCTCCTATGCCGACGTGACGAAGGGCGCCTTGTACTTTCACTTCGAGTCCAAGGAGGCGCTGGCCTGGGCGGTGATCAAGGAGCAGCACGCGATGGCGATGCTGGCGGCGCAGCGCGTGCTCGCGACGGCGCAGTCACCGACGGAGGCGATCCTGTTGTGCGCCAAGGAGATGGCGCGCCAGCTGCTGACCGAGCCGATCGTGCGGGCGGGTGTGCGCCTGACCCTCGAACTCGGGACGTCCCGCGGCCCGGCCACCGATCCCTACATCGACTGGACCGACACCCTCGTCGCACTCGCGGGCAAGGCAAGGGAGGCCGGGGAACTGCGCGCGACCGTCGATCCCGCGGCGCTGGCCCGTTTCCTGGTCAGTTCGTTCACGGGTATGCAGTTGGTGTCCGAGGCGCTGACCGGGCGTGCCGACCTGTACGAGCGGCTGGCCGACATGTGGGGCCTGCTGCTGCCCTCGATCGCATCGCCGGACATGCTGCCGCGGCTGCTCGAACTCGCGGCACTGCGCGACGACGTCGCGTCCTGACTCAGACGCCGGTGTGGGCGGGTTCCTCGGGACCGTCCGGCGCCGGTTGCGGCAGGTCGAGCGGATGCGACTGCGTCGGCGCCGGCTGGACGACGGCGATGCGTGCGCCGTCCGGAATGGCATCGACGGAGCAGATCGTTCCGAAGACGCCGAGCCCGCCGAACAACGCCAGCAGGCCGTAGGCCAGGAACGTCGATGTCCGCTCGACAGCTGATCGTGGTTCGCCCTCCAATGCCATCGTGGTGCGCCGCGCGTACACGGCCCTTCGCTCTCGGGGATTTCGGCTGCGTTCCACCATGTGGCCCTTCTTCGCATGATCGGTCGGTGCGGATGGTGTCGGGTCGACGCCTACGAGTCTGTCGTGGCGGCGGCCGGGTGTCGCTGCCCCCAGGGATGGAATGCACTCCACCCAGGGTTCGACGGCCCGGCCCGGAACCCCGGGACGTGGGCGGTTATGATCCGGACCACACCATTTGTACGCACAGCGAAAGTTTTGTCCGCTTTGCGTACATCGTGAGCATTTCCCGAGCAGGAAGGCCTCATGACGACCACCGAGGAACCGACCCGCAGCGAAGGCGCGCAGACGCGTCCCCCTCGCTTCGAACGACCGCCGTGGCCGCCCGCCGGCCCCCGCCGCCTGCTCCGCGACCTCGGCGGCACCTACGCCGCCAACGGGCTGATCGGGCTGATCTTCTCCGCGACCGGTCCCGTGGCCGTGATCCTGGCCGCCGGTTCCGCGGGCGGACTGTCGCCCGGGCAGATGGCATCGTGGATCTTCGGCGTCTTCTTCCTCAACGGCATCCTCACCGTCCTCGCCAGTTGGTTGTACCGTCAGCCGCTCGCGTTCTTCTGGACGATCCCCGGCACGATCATCGTCGGCGGCTCACTCACCCACCTGTCGTGGCCGGAGGTGCTCGGAGCGTTCCTCGTGACCGGGCTCCTCATCCTCGCCCTCGGCCTGACCGGACGGGTGCGCCAGGTCATGGCGATGCTCCCGATGCCGATCGTCATGGCCATGGTCGCCGGCGTCTTCCTGAAGTTCGGCACCGACCTCGTTCACGCCGTGGGAACCGATGCGGCCGTGGCCGTTCCGATGGTCGTCGCCTTCGTCCTCCTCGCGTCCCGCGCCGCGCTCGGCCGGTGGATGCCCCCGATTCTCGGCGCACTGCTCGTCGGGGCGGCCGCGGTCGCGGTCACGGGCCGCTTCCAGCCCACCGGCACGGGCACACCGTGGATTGCGGCGCCGATGTTCCAGGCCCCGCAGTTCACCTGGCAGGCGATCGCCGAACTGGTCGTCCCGCTGGCGATCACGGTCATCGTCGTGCAGAACGGTCAGGGTGCGGCCGTGCTGACATCCGCCGGACACAAGCCGCCGATGAACGTCGGCACCGTCCTGTGCGGGGCCTGGTCCCTCGCCACCTCCGCCGTCGGAGCCGTGTCGACGTGCCTGACGGGGCCGACCAACGCCCTGCTGGTGGCGTCGGGGCAGCGCACCCGGCAGTACACGGCGGCCATCGTCTGCGGACTGCTCGCCGTGGTCGTCGGCCTGTTCGCGCCGCTGTTCGTACAGCTGATGCTGGCCACCCCGGCCGCGTTCGTCGCGACGCTCGGCGGCCTGGCGATGCTCCGGGCTCTGCAGGGGTCGTTCATCGCCGCGTTCGGCTCCCGATACACGCTGGGCGCGCTCGTGACGTTTCTGGTGACCGTCTCGAACGTGCAGTTCCTCAACATCGGGGCGGCCTTCTGGGGACTGGTCGCCGGACTGCTCGTGTCCCGGGTGATGGAATCGGGCGATTTCCGCACGGGATGACCGGTCACCGTCCCCGCCGCCACCACCGTCTACCGGCTCGGGGCGGGTCCGGTGCCGGTTCCGGTTCCGGTTGCGATTGCGGGTGCGCTGCCGGTTGCGGCTTCCGCACGTACTGCTTCTGCTGCCGCCACGTCGCGACGACCTCGTCCGCGTCGACCGGGCTCACCGGGATCCGCGGGCCGGACGGCGCCCGCAACCACTCGACGATCTGCAGGTTGAGCTGCGCCACCACGTCCCGCACCGCCTGCTCGGACGGCATTCCCCGGATCGTGTCGGGCAACCGCTCGATCTCCTTGCGCAACTGCAGCGGCGTGGGGAGCAACGAGTCGGTGGGCAGATTCTCGCGCCGGAGGTAGTTCTTCACCCACCACAGTTCGTCGTCGACGTCGCCCGCCGGAATCGGCTTGCCCGCGCCGGGGAGATCATCGAAGTCGCCGCGCTCCTGAGCGAGCCGGATCTGCTTGTCGATCCAGCTCTCGAAGCTCACCCCGGGAGGTTTGCGCTCGGTCACGCTCGCCATTCTTCCAGGACCCGGTTCAGCCCGCTTCGGACTCGACTCCCGTGTAGAACGCGGTCGTGCGATCGCCCGCCGCGGTCGCCGCGACTTCCGGAGTCCCGAACGCGATGCTCGCGTCCCGCCACTTCGCGCTGCTCGCCGTGACGAACTCCTTGCCCTCGTCGCTAGCCGACCAGGCCTCGCTCTCCTTCGGGTCCATCGACTCCCCAGACCCCAGGTACAGGAACAGACCCAGTACCCCGAGTTCCCACCCGACACCGGTCGCCCCGGGCCCGTATTCGTCCCAGAACTTGTCGTCGACGTGCGCCGTGTGCCGAAGCTCGAAGCGGGTGCCCCCGCCCTGGTCCGCGGTGACGGACACGTCGATCCAGCTGACGTCGCCGCCGTACTCCCAGGTCGCGGTGAATCCGTTCGGCGGATCACACGTGAGGATCTCGCCGCCGGCGTTCCCTTCGAGCTGGTAGCGACCGTGCAGCCGCAGGTCGCCCGTCACCGGCATGAACCACCGCGGAATTCGCTCGGCGTCGGTGCAGGCCTCCCACACCTCCTCCACGGTGGCGTCGTAGGTGCGGCCGATGGTCACGATGCGGGCCTCGCCCGCCTCGAGCGTCCGACTGCCCACCGAGCGGCGCACCGCGTTGATCTGTTCCGTCACATCGATCATCGATCGCTCCCTTGCTTCGGGTCTTTGCCGTCCTCGCCGGACAGTCGCTGCTCTCGTCGCCCGCGCGCGATCTCCGTGGCCAGTGCGTCGAGCCGCGGCGTCCAGAACCGCCGGAACTGGCCGAGCCACGCGTCGATGTCGCGGAGCGGTTCGGTCTGCACCGCATACAGCCTTCGCGGACCCTCGCTCCGGACGGTGGCGAAACCGTTCTCCCGCAAGACCTTCAGATGCTGAGACACCGCGGGTTGCGAGATTCCGAACTCGGCACGGATGACGTCGCCGACCGCACCGGACGTCTTCTCGTCGTCCGCGATCAGCTCGAGGATCCGGCGACGGACCGGATCGCCGAGTACGTCGAAGGCGTGCATGCCGATCATATTTCAGCCTTCGCTTATATAAGTCAAGACGCAAATGACCGGCGATCACTTGCCAAGGCGCCTCGCTCCTTTTACTGTGACACGACGTCTCAGTTAAATGGACTGACGGCGCAGGTTCCGTATCCGCCCCAGGGAAGCGACCATGACAGCGACCACCCCCGAGCACGCCGCAGCACCCGAGAGCAGCGGCGACGAGCGGCACCTGCGCGTCGTCGTGGTCGGGGCCGGACTGTCCGGGATCGCCGCCGCCCCAGCTCGACTATGTGATCGACGGGATTACCAAGGCGGAGCGGCAGGGCATCGAGGTGCCCGAGGTGCGCGATCAGCCGTTCCGCCGGTTCAACGACGCGGTACAGAAGGGCCTGGAGCGGATCGTGTTCAACAACGGCGGATGCAGCAGCTACTACCTCGACGCCGACGGCAGGAACTTCGCCGCGTGGCCGTGGTCCACTGGGTCCCTGCGCCGTCGCCTCGCCCGTTCGACCGCGAGAACTACGCCGTCCGGCCGTACCGAACACAGCCGTCCCCCTCCCCTCACCCGTCAGGAAAGTCACGATGATCGAGATCCATCACACTGCCGTCGCCGGCGCACCGGTCGCGGGCGCGTTCGACTACGTCGACGACTATCGCCATGTCCCGTCCTGGATGTTCGGGATCACGAAGTTCGACCCGATCGGCGAACAGGATCGGGGGCTCGGCGCCGTCTACGACGCCGCGATGAAGATCGGCCCCAAGACCCTCGGTTCCGTCGTGAAGGTCACCGGGTGGGAACACAATTCGCTGATCGAGCTCGAATCGATCGACGGCCTGTACACCCACTCGCGGTGGCAGTTCGACGCGGTCGGTGAGACCGAGACCCGCCTGACGGTCGATTTCCGCTACGACCTGCCCGGCGGGCTCGCGGGCAAGGCGCTCGGCAGGATCATCGAGCCCTTCGTTGCGCAGGCGATCCGCCACACCGACGCCACGCTGCGGCGTCAGGTGGAGGAAGTCGCGCGCCGGTCGGCCTGACCCCCGGTCCACGCGCCGGCCGTTCACCGTCGCGTGACGGGTGGAACAGCTGGCGGCCGTGTACATAGTTAGTTAGCCTATGTAACATGTTTTCCATGGACGACGACACGCGGCTGCAGAGTCTGCTCGTCGACCTGGTCACGAATTCTCACCGATTCACCAGGCTCGCGAGCTCCTTCGGATCCGAGGACCATCCCCGGCCGTGGACCCGTGCCCTCGCCCTGCTCGACGACCACGGCGAGCTCCGCATCAGCGAGTTCGCCCGCATCGACCGCTGCTCGCAACCGTCTGCGACCGCCCTGCTGCAGAAGCTCGCCGATCGCGGATACGTGGCCCGCCGGCCCGATCCGGACGACGCCCGGGCAGTCCGGGTGTCCATCACAGATCCCGGACGCGACTGGCTGACCGTAGCCCGCAACGAGATCGCGGGCGCCCTCGCCCCGCACTTCGCGGACCTCGAACCCGAGCAGCTCGAACGACTGACGCAGGGCCTGTCGGAACTGCGTTCGATCGTCAAGTCGTCGGCCCGCGCCTGACGACCCATCCATCCCGAAACACATCGAAGGAGGTGGCCGTGAACACCACGACCGCAACCGTCACGAACAGCAGCGAGGCGCCACCGAGCCTCCTCCACCAGCCGAAGTCGGTGTGGGCCGTCGCCTTCGCCAGCGTCATCGCGTTCATGGGCATCGGGCTCGTCGACCCCATCCTGAAGCCGATCGGCGAACAGCTGGACGCGACCCCGTCCCAGGTGTCGCTGCTGTTCACCAGCTACATGCTGGTCACCGGTGTCGCGATGCTCATCACCGGTGTGGTGTCGAGCCGGATCGGCGCCAAGAAGACCCTCCTGACCGGTCTCGCCGTCATCGTCGTGTTCGCGGCGCTGGCCGGAAGCTCCGGCACCATCGCCCAGATCGTCGGCTTCCGCGCTGGCTGGGGACTGGGCAACGCCCTCTTCATCGCGACCGCACTCGCCGCCATCGTCGGCGCGGCCAGCGGCGGCGTCGCGCGCGCCATCATCCTCTACGAGGCCGCGCTGGGCATCGGCATCGCCGTCGGCCCGCTGGTCGGCGGTGTCCTCGGCAACATCAGCTGGCGCGCACCGTTCTTCGGCGTCGCAGCCCTGATGGCCGTCGCATTCATCCTGATCGTCGTGATGCTGCCATCCGCCCCCAAGCCGGAGCACCGCACGTCGATCGCCGCGCCGTTCCTCGCCCTGCGCCACCGCGGCCTGCTCACCGTCGCGATCACCGCACTGCTCTACAACTACGGCTTCTTCACACTGCTCGCGTACACGCCGTTCCCGCTGGACATGGGAACGTACTCGATCGGATTCATCTTCTTCGGATGGGGCCTCGCACTGGCGGTCGCGTCGGTGTTCCTCGCCCCGCGCCTGCAGCGGCGCTTCGGCACACTGCCGATGATGATGGTGGCCCTCGCGCTGTTCGCCCTCGACCTCGCCATGATGGCCGCGTTCACCGAGAACAAGACCGTGCTCATCGTCGGCGTCGTCCTCGCCGGGCTGTTCCTCGGTGTCAACAACACCCTCATCACCGAGACCGTGATGATCTCCGCCCCCGTCGAGCGGTCGACGGCGTCCGCGGCCTACAGCTTCGTCCGCTTCGTCGGCGGGGCCGCGGCACCGTGGGTCGCCGGCAAGCTCGGTGAGAGCAATATCCACCTGCCGTTCTGGGTCGGCGCGGTGTGCACCGCTGCCGCGATCCTCGTCCTCGCGACCGGCCGCAAGGTCCTCGCCCACGTCGACGAGCACGATCCCGAACCGCACAGCGTCGACGAGGCACTGGCCGTCACGGCCGGCGACGCCGACTGACTCCCTGACGTGAGTGGCGAAGTGTGCCCCGGCACGCTTCGCCACTCACGTGTGTCAGAGGTTCAGGTCGGGAAGACCGAGGAGCGAACGGTACTCGAGACCCTCGGCCGCGATCACCTCGCCGGCCCCGGTCGCCCGGTCGACGACGGTCGCGACACCCACGACGATCGCCCCGACGTCGCGCAGCGCCTTCACCGCGGTGAGCGGCGAGTTGCCCGTCGTGGTGGTGTCCTCGACGACGAGGACGCGCTTGCCGACGACGTCCGGTCCCTCGATCTGCCGCTGCATCCCGTGCGCCTTCGCGGCCTTGCGCACCACGAACGAATCGATCGGCCTGCCCGGGGCGTGCATCACGGCCATCGCCACCGGGTCGGCGCCCATCGTCAGCCCGCCGACGGCGTCGAAATCCCAGTCCGCCACCAGTTCACGCAGCAACTTCCCGATCAGCGGGCCCGCCTCGTGATGCAGCGTGGCGCGGCGAAGGTCCACGTAGTAGTCGGCTTCCTTGCCCGAAGACAACGTCACCTTGCCGTGCACAACAGCCAGCTCGCGCACCAACGCGGCCAGATCCTCACGATCACTCATGCCAGAAACCCTACCCACCTCTACGTGCGGGCACGCCCCCGGCCGAACACGTTGGTCAGCCGCCGGACCAGACTCTTCGGGACGAGACGTCCGGCGGTCGTCAGCACCTTGTACTGGAGGCCGGGAATGCTCACGACCTTGCCGGCCTCCAGATCCGCCAGCGACGCGGCGACGACCTGGTCGACACTCAGCCACATCGCATTCGGAATCGAACTCATCTCGATGCCCGCGCGCTCGTGGAACTCGGTGCGGATGAATCCCGGGCACAGCGCCTGGATCCGCACACCCGTGCCGCCCAGCCCGTTCGCCAATCCCTCGGAGAACGAGATCACGTACGCCTTGCTCGCCGAATAGGTCGACCCCCGTCCGGACAGCAGTCCCGCGACGCTCGCCACGTTGATGACGGTGCCGTTCGCCGCCGCGATCATGCCGGGCAACGCCGCGCGGGTCAGCTGCATGACGGCGGTGACGTTCACGTCCAACTGGGACTGCAACAGCTCCGGCGTCGCGGTCCAGAATTCGCCCGACGTGCCGAATCCGGCGTTGTTGACCAGTACTTCGACACCCTTCCCGAGGCGTTGCGCCACCTCCTCGCGCCCGGACACCGTCGCCAGATCGGCCTGCAGGATCTCGGACTCGGTGTCGAACAGCGCCTTCATCTCGTCGGCGAGGGCGTGCAGGCGGGTGTCGTCACGGGCGACGAGCACGAGGTCGTAACCGAGGGACGCGAACTTCCTCGCGAAACCGGCACCGAGCCCCGACGTCGGGCCGGTAACGAGGGCAACGGGTCGGGCTGAGCTGGGGGGCGTCGACATACCGGTGACGGTAGCAAGGCGCTGCGCGCCTGTGCGCGGTTAACGAGTCCGAAGACTCGCTACGCACTCACGAGCGCGGAGCGCCCGGCGGAGGTGCGGGACGTGGCGGTGTGGCCGGGCGCGCTTCCGGGGTCGGACGTCCCTGGGATGCGGGACGCTCCTGGGATGCGGGACGCTCTTGGGATGCGGGACGCTCCTGGGATGCGGGACGTCCCTGCTGCGTGGGACGCCCCTGCGGTGCGGGACGCCCCTGCGGTGCGGGGCGTTTCTCCGGTGCCGGGCGCGCTTCGACGGGGGCGCCGTCACGCAGTCGCGGCCTGCTGGGGTCGTGATGGCCACGGTCGAGTCCGCTCGGCTCGGTGACCGGCGGCAGGACGTGCAGGATGCCGGACAGCCGGGCGACGGCCTCGATGGCCGAATCCCATTCCCGCCCGCTGCTGCCGATGGGCAGCGAACCGAGGGTCCACTCCCCCTCGCTCCACAGCATGTTCACGTGCGGCGGCACCGACTCGGTGAACGCCACCATCCGCTGATCGCAGACCCTGCGGGCGATCTCGAGGTCGGTGGCGAACACGACGCGCGGTCCGATGGCGCCGAGGAGGTCGAGGTCCGAATCCTTCGGCGGCGGGGTCGACTTGAGGCGGAGGTCGATGTCGACGTCCGAACCCACCCGGCGGCGCACCGCGACGATGGTCGCGGTCTCCTCGAGGTCGAACAGGATGAACGACTCACCGCGGCGTTCGCCCTTCACCACGTCGATGGCGCTGAGGTACTCCTGCTTGGCCAGCGCGGCCCGATGGAACTGGGCGGGCAGCCGCTCTTCGACGTTGTCGTACGTGTAGCCCTGGGCCTTGGCCCAGATCTGTCGCACACGACCCGTCTGATCACGACGCGAGCGATCGAAATAGAGCAACGCGCACGCGCCTGCGAGTGCGATCAACGCCAGTAAGAACCACATTCCGGTCATCGTTGATCAGCCTAGCGAGTCGAGGGCGTAACGAGGGTAAGCGGTACCGGGACACCCCGTGTCAGTTTTGCCCGAACCGGCCCGACGGCCGTGTCCGCCGACACGGGTGAACTCAGTTGCCACCGAGCTTGGGCAGCTCGGTGCTGATGATCGTCTCGGCCATCATCGTGCCGTTCTCGACTTTCGTCCCCTGCACCATGACGGTGAATCCGGGTTTCAGATCGGCGACCGTGGTGCCGTCGAGTGCGATCACGTTGGTCTGCGCGTTGGTCTGGACCGTCAGCTTCGAACCACCGAGGGCGTCGAGGATGAGCGTGGAACCGTCGTTGGTGCTGATCGTTCCGAACGCGGCACCCGCGGCCCCGATGGCCTCGCCGATTCCGCCGGGAAGTTGATCGAGCGGCGACTCGGTAGTGGTCGACGGCGGCGCGGTCGTCTTCGGCGGCGCGGTGGTGGCCGGCGGGCGGGACGTGGTGGGACCCGCCGCGGTGGTGCTCGACGAGTTGTTCGGCGCAGTCGTGAAGAGGGCGACGCCGAAGCCGATGACCGCGATCAGCAGCAACGCGGCGGCCGCGGCCGCGATCCATGTGCCGATCCTGCGAGGCTTCTTCTCCTCGGTGGCCTCCGCGACCGGCGCCTGATACTGCGATCCCGGGTACTGGCCCGGCGGGTACTGCGGTCCCGGGTACTGGGCGTTCGGATACTGCCCCGCCGGATACCCGCCCTGGTACTGCTGGGCCTCGTACGGCGGATACGCCTGTGTGGCGTTCGGCGGTGGAGCCTGCTGGTCGAACCGCGGGTCGTAGGTCGGGTACGCCTGCGTCGGATTGGGCTGGTTCTGCCCGTACGCCGCGGTCGGGTCGGACGTGTAGAACTGCTCGGTCGGCCCGCCGGCGGACCCCGGGTACTCGGTGCGGTGGCCCTGGTCCGACGAGCCGAGGTGCTCGGTCGGCTGGTCCTGCCGCGACCACGCCTGCGTCGGGTCCTCGTCACGAGCCCGCGACGCGGAATCGTCGGTCGTCCACGACTCCGTGCCGTCGTACGCGCGTTCCTGCGGGGTGCGCGGATCGTCGGGGTTCATCATGATCGGCCCCTCCCTCGGGTTCGTCTGGCCGGTGTCCTGCGGTTACGGACGGTCCAGGGTAACGGCGAAACTTAAGACGGCCCTGTGAAAACACACGTGAGTGGCACGGCGTGCGGGAGCACACCGTGCCACTCACGTGGGGGATCAGCCGAGGACGAGCGCGTCCCCGGTCTCGGACACCTTCACGGGGACGGTGTCCCCGTCCTTGACGTCGCCTGCGAGCAGCAGCTTCGCGAGCTGGTCGCCGATCGCCTGCTGGATCAGCCGGCGCAGCGGCCTGGCCCCGTACATAGGGTCGTAGCCGCGGACGGCCAGCCAGAAGCGGGCCGAGTCGGACACGTCCAGCGTCAGCCGCCGCGCCGCGAGCCGGCGGGACAGCTGGTCGAGCTGGATGTCGACGATCGACTCGAGCTGCTCCTCGGTGAGCGGTTCGAAGATCACGACGTCGTCGAGCCGGTTGATGAACTCCGGCTTGAACGCGTGCCGCACCGCATCCATCACCTGCTCCCGCGATCCGCCCGCACCGAGGTTGGACGTGAGGATCAGGATGGTGTTGCGGAAGTCGACCGTCCGCCCCTGACCGTCCGTCAGCCGGCCTTCGTCGAGGACGGCGAGGAGGATGTCGAAGACGTCGGGGTGCGCCTTCTCCACCTCGTCGAACAGCACCACCGTGTACGGACGCCGTCGCACGGCCTCGGTGAGCTGCCCGCCCGCCTCGTACCCGACGTAGCCGGGTGGCGCGCCGACGAGCCGGGCCACCGAATGCTTCTCGCTGTACTCGGACATGTCGATGCGGACCATGGCGCGCTCGTCGTCGAACAGGAAATCCGCGAGGGACTTCGCGAGCTCCGTCTTACCGACGCCGGTGGGTCCGAGGAACAGGAACGATCCGGTGGGCCGGTTGGGGTCCGCGACTCCGGCGCGGGCGCGGCGGACCGCGTCCGACACGGCGACGACGGCCTCTTCCTGTCCGACGACCCGCTTGCCGAGTTCGGATTCCATCCGCAGCAGCTTGGCGGTCTCGCCCTCCATCATGCGGCCGGCGGGGATGCCGGTCCATGCCGCGACCACGTCGGCGACGTCGTCGGGACCCACTTCCTCCTTGAGCATGACATCGCCGTCGGCGGCGGCACCGGACTCGCGAGCGGCCTGCTCGAGTTCCTTCTCGAGCTGCGGGATCCGCCCGTAGCGCAGTTCCGCGGCCCGGCCGAGGTCGCCGTCGCGTTCGGCGCGTTCCTCCTCACCGCGCAGCGTCTCGAGCTGCACCTTGACTCCGCGCACGGAGTCGATGGCCTGCTTCTCGTTCTGCCAGCGGGTGGTCAGCTGATTGAGCTTCTCCCGTTCGTCGGCGAGTTCCTGACGCAGCTTCTCGAGCCGGTCCTTCGACGCCGCGTCGGATTCCTTCTGCAGCGCCATCTCCTCGATCTCGAGGCGGCGAACGATGCGTTCGACGGTGTCGATCTCCTCGGGTCGCGAGTCGATCTCCATCCGCAGCCGGGACGCGGCCTCGTCCACGAGGTCGATCGCCTTGTCCGGCAGGAACCGGGACGTGATGTAGCGGTCGCTGAGCGTGGCGGCCGCGACGAGCGCGGAGTCGGTGATGCGTACACCGTGGTGCACCTCGTACCGCTCCTTGAGTCCGCGCAGGATGCCGACGGTGTCCTCGACGGACGGTTCTCCCACCAGCACCTGCTGGAAGCGGCGTTCGAGGGCGGCGTCCTTCTCGATGTATTTGCGGTACTCCTCGAGGGTGGTCGCGCCGACGAGCCGCAGTTCACCGCGGGCGAGCATCGGCTTGATCATGTTGCCGGCGTCCATCGCCGACTCACCGGTGGCACCCGCACCCACGATCGTGTGGAGTTCGTCGATGAACGTGATGACCTGACCGGCCGAGTTCTTGATGTCGTCGAGCACGGCCTTGAGCCGCTCCTCGAATTCACCGCGGTACTTGGCTCCGGCGACCATCGATCCGAGGTCGAGGGAGATCACCGACTTGCCGCGCAGCGATTCGGGGACGTCGCCCTGCACGATGCGCTGGGCCAGCCCCTCGACGATGGCGGTCTTGCCGACGCCGGGCTCACCGATCAGCACCGGGTTGTTCTTGGTGCGGCGGCTGAGGACCTGCACGACGCGGCGGATCTCGTTGTCGCGGCCGATCACCGGGTCCAGCTTGCCGTTGCGGGCGAGGGCCGTGAGGTCGGTGGAGTACTTCTCGAGCGCCTGGTACGTCCCCTCGGGGTCGGGGCTGGTGACGCGCGCGCTGCCGCGGACGGTGGTGAACGCGTCGCGCAGCGCCTCGGGGGTGGCGCCGTGCCGGCTGAGCAGCCCGGCCACGTCCGACTCACCCGATGCGAGTCCGACCATCAGGTGTTCCGTCGACACGTACTCGTCGTCGAGTTCGGTGGCGAGGCGCTGTGCTGCGGTGAGTGCGGCGAGGGCCTCGCGGCCGAGCTGCGGTGTGGTGGTGGCGCCCGTCGTCTTGGGCAGCCGGTCGACGAGATTCTGCGCTTCGCGGTGGACCGCGGCGGGGTCGACGCCGACGGCCTTGAGCAACGGGGCGGCGATGCCGTCGGTCTGGTCGAGCAGGGCCACGAGCAGATGCGCGGGCCTGATGTCGGGATTACCGGCCGACGACGCCGACTGGAGCGCAGCGGTCATCGCGGCCTGGGTCTTGGTGGTCGGATTGAACGAGTCCACTGGTCACCTCTTCTGGCGTTGTAGAGCGGTTCGCCGCCGGGGGGCCGGGTGGCACGTGGCGACGCTGTCATCTTCTTAACGCACGAAGAGTTGAGTCTGTTCCGCTCAACTTTGAATTTTTTCTCACTACCCCATCATCTCGCCCCGCGACGCTCCGCGGGGCGAGAAATCACGCCCCGATCGCGGCAGCCATCATCGGCCAGGACGCGGAGAGGTCGTCACGCCAGTACCCCCACGAGTGCGTGCCCACCGGCCGCAGGTCGACCGTCGCGGGAATGTCGAGGGCCCGGAGTTTCTCCGCGAGCCGCATCGTGCAGTCGTTGGTGACGGCCTCGATGACACCGCCGACCACGACCTGCGTCGCGAGGGCGCGGCGGTCGCCGCCGACGGTCCGGGCGTCGAGGGTGTCGTACGGTCCCGGCAGGCCGCTGCCGTTGGAGATGTAGAGGGTGGTCCCCCGGAGTTTCTCGGCGTTGACGTACGGATCGTTCGCGGCCCACAGCGGATCGTTGGGCGCACCCCACATGTTCTCCGGGTTGCCGCCGAAGTCCGCGACCGTGATCTCGACGAATCGGCGGGCCACCGGGTCGCTCGTCATCGCGCACCCGCTGTACGCCCCGACGCTCCGATACAGCCCGGGCTTGGAGATCGCGAGGTTGAGCACGCTGGTGGCCGACATGGACAACCCGGCGATCGCGTTCTTGCCGGTCGTGTCGAGCGCCGAGTCGACGATGGGCGGCAGTTCCTTCGTCAGGAACGTCTGCCACTTGTTCCGCCCGAGTTCGGGATCGTCGCGCTGCCAGTCGGCGTAGTAACTGGACTGCCCACCGAACGGAATCACCACGTTGACGTCCTTGTCGGAGAAGAACTTCTCGACGTCCGCCTTCTGCTCCCAGCCGAACTGTTCGGAGTTCCCCTCGACGCCGCCGAGCATGTAGACGGTGGGACGCTTCTCGGACGCAGCCCGGATGACCCGGACCGTGACGTCCTTGTCCATGGCGGTCGAGTGGACGGTGAAGTTCATCTGCGATTCGCCGACCGGGGCGACCTCGACCAACCGCGAACCGTCGGGCGCCTCGTCGGCCGTGATCGACTCGACAGTCGCCCTGGGTTCCGCGGAGGCGATCGTTCCCACGCTCGACGCCATCAGGGTGCCGACCGCCAGCACGACGGCACCCGTGCGACGGACCGAGGCAGAGCTGCGTTTCCCCTCGCGAAACCGACCCCGATCCCGCGCAACGCCAACTCTCATGGAGCCCCCCTCGGTAACCCGGTCCGATTCTCGATGCACATCGTGCCCTGCCGGTGGTCACGGCTCAATAGCGACCCGCCGAAATGCCGGGGTCGGCGGCCGAACCGGCCGGTGCCGTAACCCGGGGTCCCGTGCGGAGGACGGCTAGAATGCGGGTGTTCGAATCAGCAGGCACGGAGGCAGGGGACGGCTTGACACGAGATTGCCTCGACCCGCTCGTGATTTCGCGTCTGCGCGCCAGCTTTTCGTCGATCGTGTCCACCGAACACGGTCACCACCGGCTCACCACCACGTTCTACGCCACCCTGTTCGCCGAACACCCCGAATTCCGCTCGCTCTTCCCGGCTGCGCTGGATCAGCAGAGTCATCGCCTGTTCCAGGCTCTCCAGTTCGTCATCGACAACCTCGAGGACGTAGACCGGGTCCTCGGTTTCCTCGGCCAGCTCGGCCGCGACCACCGCAAGTACGGCGTCGAGGGCAGGCACTACTTCGCGTCGGGCCATGCGCTGCTGGTCGCCGTGCAGAGCTCCTTCACCCAGGCCATCTGGACGCCGTCGCTGACCGCGGCCTGGACGGAACTGCTCGACCTCCTCCTGAACACGATGGCCGACGCCGCGGACAACGACGACCTGCCCGCCGCCTGGGGCGCCACCGTCGTCGATCACGAGCGCCGCCTCGACGACCTCGCGATCGTCCGTCTCGAGACCGACTCCCCCATCCCCTACGGGGCGGGCCAGTACCTCAGCGTCCAGATCCCGCAGCGGCCCCGGATGTGGCGGTACCTGTCGGCGGCCATCCCCGCCAACCCGTACGGACAGCTCGAATTCCACGTCCGCCGCGTGTCGGGCGGATGGGTCAGTCCGGCCATCGTGAACGAGACGCAGGTCGGCGACCGCTGGCTGCTCAGCTCGCCGCTCGGCGGGCTGGAGGTGGACCGCGAGAGCGGGCAGGACGTCCTGATGATCGGTTCGGGGACGGGCATCGCACCGCTGCGCGCCCAGGTGATGGAAATGGCGATGCGGTCGAACAACCCGCGCGTCCACATGTTCGTGGGCGGCAAGTACCCGTGCGACCTGTACGACATCGAGACCCTGTGGCACCTGTCGCTGAGCAATCCGTGGCTGACTGTGGTTCCCGTCTCCGAGGAGGACGAGGACCCGTGGTGGCACACGACTCCCGCCCCCGAGGCGCCGCCGGGGTTGCATCAGCGACTCCAGGGCCAGCTGGGCCGGGTGGTCGCGCGGTTCGGGTCGTGGGCGGACCGGCAGATCCAGATCTCCGGCTCGCCGGCGATGATCAAGACCACCGTGTACGCCCTGCAGGGCGGGGGCACCCCGCCCGAGCTGATCCGCCACGACCCCCTGATCTAGTCGCGCAGCCAGTCCCTGCCCATCCGCCATCCGGTTCGACCGTCGGGAGAGCATCACGCCATGCAAGCCACGCAGACCACCTGGACCAGCACCGTCGTCGAACATCACCGACTGCGGCACGACCTCGCCGTCGTCCGCCTCGTCGGTGACTACGTCCCGTTCGCGCCGGGACAGTACGTGGACGTGAGCGTGCCCCAGAACCCGCGGCTGCTGCGCAGGCTCTCCCCCGCCCTTCCGCCGTCGCTGGACGGCAAACTCGAGTTCCACGTCCGCACGGTGCCGGGCGGCTGGGTCAGCGGCGACATCGTCACGGGGACGTCGCCGGGCGACCAGTGGCAGATCCTCGAACCGCGCGGCACGATGTCCGTCGACGAGGACGGACCGGACGTCATCATGATCGCCGGCGGCACCGGCCTGGCACCGTTCCGGTCGATCCTGCTGGACCTGTCCCGCAGGCCGAATCCGCCGCGGGTGTTCCTGTTCACGGGCGATCGGACGCCGCGCGATCTCTACGCGTCCGACATGCTGTACCTGCTGCTGCAGAATCTGCCGTGGCTCACCGTCATTCCGGTGGTGGAGAACGTGGTCGATCCTGATTGGACCGACGAGTGGTACGAGCGCACCAGAGTTGATGTGGGGTTCACCGAGGACGACCTCATCGAGGGCTCGCTGCCCGACGTCGTCACGTCCTACGGCGCGTTCACCGAGCACCAGGTGCTGGTGTGCGGTTCGGCGGCGATGGTCCGCGCCACCCTCGACCGTCTCCGTGACACCGGGACACCCACCGAGAACATTCAGTTCGACCCCTACTGAGCGGGCCGATCAGTAGGACGGGTCGTGCCGGATGTTCTCCGGCGGCGTACCTGCCGCATGCAGCCGGAACTTGGTGGTGTTGATCATGGCCTCGGAGCCGACGAGCTGGATGTCGCGCTCGGCCCACGTCCCGAAATCGGCGACGACCTGCCCGACCTTGCCGGTCAGCCTGCGGTGCATGCCGGGTATGGCGACGCTGCTGGGGCCCGTGTACCACCACGGGTCCTGGTCCTCCTCGGTGACCGGGACGACGGTCAGCCACGGATTCTGCTCCGCGAGCGCCCACAGGGTGCCCAGGTCGTAGAGGTCGCAGGGGTACCGGCCGGCGAAGAAGAGGTGGACGCGCCGGTCCTGGCCGCGCTGCGACATCTGGAGGATCTGTGCGCGCAGCGGGGCGATGCCGGTCCCCGATCCGATCATCAGGATGTCGCGACCGTTGTCGTAGCGGATTCCGAGGTCGCCGAGCGGGGACCCGACCACCCACCGCTCGCCCACGAGTGTCTGAGTGACGACGGCGGGGCTCACCCAGCCGCCCGACACGCGGCGGACGTGGAACTCGATGACGCCCTGGTCGTTGGCGGGGTTCGCCGGCGACAGGTACCGCCACATCCGGGGACGGGACGGCACCTGCACACTCACGAACTGGCCTGCGGTGTAGGTCATCGGCTCGTCGAGTTGCAGTCGGATGATCGAGACGTCCTTGCGGACCTGCAGGTGCTCGATGACGGTCGCGCCCCACGCCGGCGGGCCGCTCTCGGCGTTGGCCGCGTCCATCATGGTGGCGGCGACGACCGCGAGGACGTCGCGCCACGCCTGCTCGAGTTCGTCGGTCCACGGCTCGGTCGAGGGGAATTGCTCGACGGCGGCGATCAGGGAGTTGCCGACGGCAACGTAGTGCGCGTCCTCGATGCCGTACTTGCGGTGGTCCCGGCCGAGCTGGGCGAGATAGGCGAGGATCTGCCCGGAGTCCTCCTCGAGCCGCTCGATCACGTACTCGACGGCGGCGATCAGCCGGTCGCGTTGCTCGTCCATGGCGGCGGGGAAGAAGTCGCGGGCTTCGGGATACCGGGCGAACAGCAGGGCATAGAAGGACCGCGACAGAGTCTGGGGCCCGTCCGGCACTGCCGCGATAGCCTTGAAACTCGACCGGACCAGCGATATTGCCTGTAAATCCACCGCGCATCCCCGTCACCGACTGAACGCGGCCCCGCCGCGAAGTACTTGGGCAGACTATAGGCGCGGGCACCACGCCGCAGACCAGGTCCCTTGTTTCTCGACCCGGTCGTGCTATCCGACCGCTCGGTCTGCACTTTCCCAGTACCGGGAGCGCAGCGCCTTCTTGTCCAGTTTGCCCAGCGGGGTCAGGGGCAGGGTGTCGACGAAATCGATCGACTTGGGGGCGTGCACCGACCCCTTCGCGGCCCGCACCCGTTCGACGAGTTCGGCGGCCTCCACCGTCCGTCCCGCCCGCAGCACCACGCACGCCTTGACGGCCTCGCCCCACTTCTCGTCCGGAACGCCGACCACCGCGACCGAGCCGACGGCGGGGTGCGCCGAGATGACGTCCTCGATCTCCCGGGGGAACACGTTGAATCCGCCGGTGACGATCATGTCCTTCTTGCGGTCGACGATCGTCATGAAACCGTCCTTGTCCTTGCGCGCGACGTCGCCCGTGTGCAGCCATCCGCCGCGGAACGCCTCGGCGGTCTCGGCGGGCTTGTTCCAGTACCCCTTCATGACCAGGGGGCCGCGGACGCAGATCTCGCCGAGTTCACCCTGCGGGACCTCGTTCAGGTCGTCGTCGAGCAGCGCCACGTTCAGCCAGGGCACGGGGCGTCCGCACGTCGCGAGGCGGCTGGGGTCGTCCGGCAGGTGCTCCTCCTTCCGCAGCACCGCGATGGTCATTCCGCATTCGGTCTGCCCGTAGAACTGGAAGAAGATCTGGCCGAACTTCTCGATGCCCTCCTTCAGCCGGGCAGGCGACATCGCCGACGCGCCGTAGAACAGCGTCTGCAGGCTGGACACGTCCCGCTTCGGCAGGTCGGGATGGTCCATCAGCAGGTAGATCATGGTGGGGACGAGCATCGTCGCGGAGATCTTGTGCTTCTCGATCGCCTCGAGGACCGCGCCGGGTTCGAACGCGGGCAACACGATCAGCGCGCCACCACGCAGCAGGGTGGGAATGAAGAAGGCGGCGCCCGCGTGCGACAGCGGCGTGCAGATGAGGAAGCGCGGCTCGTCGGGCCACTGCCATTCGGCCATCTGGATCTGGTTGAGTGTCGCGCCGGACTGGTAGGAGCCGACGACGCCCTTCGGCTTACCGGTCGTGCCGCCGGTGTAGACCATGCTGCTGTTGTCGTCGGCGGCCACGTCCGCCGCCCGCAGGCGTTGCGGGGTGAACGTCTCGGCGAGCGCCAGGATGTCGGTGCCCACCTCGGACGGCCCCAACGACAACACGTTCTCGATCGACTGCGACTGCGCCACCAGTTCGGCGGCGCGCCCCTCGAAGGCGGTGGGATCGAAGATCAGGGTCTGGATCCCGGCGTCGCCGACGATGTAGAGGTGGTCGTCGAGCGAGCCCATCGGGTTCAGGGCGCTGGCGCGGCATCCGGAGATCATGGTGGCGCCCATGCTGATGAGCACTTCGGGCCGGTTCTTGGACAGCATGGCGGTGCTCGTCCCCTTGCCGATCCCGAGCGAAGCCAGTGCCTGCGCAAAGCAACTGATCTGATCGCGCATCTCACCGCCGGTGAGAACGACGTCGCCGAGGTAGAGCGCCGGCTTGTCGGAATTGCGGTCCAGCGCAGTGATGAGGAGGTCTGCAGCGAAGGCGGGTCGATGCAGATCTGCGAACTCGTCGGTCATCTGTGATCCTTCTACTCCCGCGAGGCCGGGGTGCGTCGTCCGGCGGCCTGGATTTTCTGTGTCCTGGGTCACCGACACCCTAACCGGAAACCGGCAAAACTGAAACCTGTTCCACTCCTGTTGCGGGTGCCGACCGCCCCACCCGGCGGGGGCACGTCCGATAACGTGAGGTCCATGACTCCGCAGGATCGGGTTGCCGAACGGATCTCGACGGCGGCCCGGAGCGCGCGCGTCTTCCTCGCGACGGCGGAATCCCTCACCGGCGGGCAGATCTCGTGCCTTCTCGGCGCCGCACCCGCGTCCTCCGACTGGTACCGGGGCAGCGTGGTCGCCTATTCCAGCGAGGTGAAACACCGGGTGCTGAAGGTGCCGGAGGGTCCCGTCGTCAGCGAGGCCAGCGCCCGCGCGATGGCGGGGGCGGTCGCGGAACTGCTCGGAGCCGACGTCGCCGTCGCGGTGACCGGCGCGGGCGGCCCCGACCCCCAGGACGGGCAACCGCCGGGCACCGTCTGGTTCGGGCTCTTCGCCCACGGCCGCATCGACACCGAGATGCGACACTTCGACGGCGAACCGCAGGACGTCGTGACCGCCACGACCGAACACGCACTGGGCCTGCTCGAGCAGGCGCTGGCCTCGGTGCCCGGCCGCGTGCCTCCGCCCGTCGCGTAAATCTCCGGGAGCCGGGTAATCGTCCGCGAGGGCACCGCCACACCCGAGGAGGATTTCCGTGCCGAAGACCACCGAGAGCGGCAAGCCGAAGAAGAGCGAACTCCCCGAGACCCTGAAGAAGTCGTCCGACAAGGCGCAGCGCACGTTCACCAAGGTCTACGACTCCGCGATGGACCAGTACGGGGACGAGGAACGAGCGCATCGCGTCGCGTTCGACGCACTCAAACACAGCTACGAGAAGGTCGGCGACCACTGGGAGGCCAAGGCCGAGAAGGGCCCCTCCGACGAACGTGCGGAGAGCGGCGGCCTGAACCCGTCCGGCGAGACCGCCGAGGGCGTCGACGCCAACGCGAGCAAGGAGCACCTGATGCACCTCGCGCAGCGACTCGACATCCACGGCCGCTCGACCATGACCAAGGACGAACTCGTCGAGGCCCTCGTGAAGGCGAACCGGAGAGCGCGATGAAAGCCGTCACCTGGCAGGGCAGGCGGAAGGTCAGCGTCGACACCGTGCCCGACCCGGTGATCGAACAGAAGACGGACGCGATCGTCGAGATCACCACCACCAACATCTGCGGTTCCGACCTGCACCTGTACGAGGTGCTCGGCGCGTTCATGAGCGAGGGCGACATCCTCGGGCACGAGCCGATGGGCATCGTCCGCGAGGTGGGGTCCGAGGTGACCGACGTGAAGGTCGGTGACCGGGTGGTCATCCCGTTCCAGATATCCTGCGGCAGTTGCCACATGTGCGACCGGAAACTGTTCACCCAGTGCGAGGTCACGCAGATCCGGGACGAGGGCATGGGTGCCGCACTGTTCGGGTACTCGAAGCTGTACGGGAGCGTCCCCGGCGGCCAGGCCCAGTATCTCCGGGTGCCGCACGTGAAGAACACCCACATCAAGGTCCCGGAGGGCCCACCGGACTCGCGGTTCGTGTACCTGTCCGACGTGCTGCCGACGGCATGGCAGGCCGTCGAATACGCGAACGTGCCCGAGGGCGGCTCCGTCGTCGTTCTCGGGCTGGGACCGATCGGCGACATGGCGGCACGCATCGCCGCGCACAAGGGTTTTCGTGTCATCGGCGTGGACCTCGTGCCCGAGCGGCTCGCCCGCGCGAAGGCGCGGCAGATCGAGACGGTCGACCTGAACGACGCCGGGAGCGAACTCGGCGGCGTGATCCGCGACATGACCCACGGCCGCGGTCCAGATTCCGTCATCGACGCCGTCGGCATGGAGGCGCACGGCTCCCCCACCGCGAAACTCCTGCAACAGGTCACCTCGTTCCTTCCCGACGCCGTCGCGGCCCGGCTGATGTCGACGGCGGGAATCGACCGCCTGCACGCCCTGTACTCGGCCATCGACATCGTGCGGCGCGGCGGCACCATCTCGCTCAGCGGGGTGTACGGCGGGATGGCCGACCCGATCCCGATGCTCACGTTGTTCGACAAGCAGATTCAGCTGCACATGGGGCAGGCCAACGTCAAGCGGTGGGCCCCGGAGATCCTGCCGCTACTCACCGACGCCGACCCTCTGGGTGTGGACACGTTCGCCACTCACGAACTGCCCCTGGACCACGCACCGCACGCGTACGAGATCTTCCAGAAGAAGCAGGACGGCGCGGTGAAGATCCTCCTGAAGCCGTAACACCTTCTCGTCGAAAGGAATTGCCCAGCGTTCTGCGCGAAGATCGTCGAGGAATTCGCCGAGGGCCGCCACCCGCAGTGAACTCGGCGGGGCGTCATCGTCAGGGATCCGGGACCGTCACCACCACCCGGGTACCCGATCCGGGCGAGGACGTGACGTCGAAGGTGCCGCCGAGACTCTCGACCCGCACGATGTGCGACGCCAGTCCGATGTGTCCCTGCGCCACCCGTTCCGGGACGACGGCGGGATCGAATCCGGTGCCGTCGTCGGCGACCGTCAACGTGGTCTGCCCGCCGGCGCGGGTGAGTGCGAGTTCGACCTTCGTGGCACCGGCGTGTTTGGTGACGTTGGTGAGCAGTTCCCGCGCCACCCGGTAGAGCAGCTCCTGACAGTCGGGGTGACCGACGTCGTCGAGGCTCACCGACATCTCGATCTCACCGCGCCGGGAGAACAGGTCCGCGAGTTCCCGCAGCGCCGCGGTCAGGCCCAGCTGCGCGAGTACCTGCGGATGCAGGGTGGTGACGGTCGAACGCAGTTGCGCCGCGGTCTCGCGGAGCGCGGATTCGGCGGCGTCGAGCTGCGCGTCCGGGTGCCGCTCCAGCGCCTCCTCCACGTCCAGCCGCGCCGCGAGAACATTCTGCAGGGGCCCGTCGTGGAGGTGCTCGGCGAGTTGCCGCCGCTCACGCTCCTCGGCGCCCATCGATTCCGCGATCAGCTGCCTGCGCACATCCATCAGCGAGATGACCGTCGCGGAACGCCGCACCAGCACGTACGACAACGCCGTCGTCGCGGCCGCGAGCCACAACAGGAAACCGAAGTAGAGGTACACCTCGTCGGGGAACCCCACGAGGTCGTCGCGTTTCGAGTAGACGATCCACACCACCTGGTACCCGATGGCCGTGCAGACCCCGACGATCGCCGTCAGCCGCGGCCGGTACTGGAACGCCACCGAGATCGGGAGCAGGAAGAACACCGGCAGCAGCACCGACGTCGCGCCGCCCGACGCGATGCACAACGCCACCACCGCGGAGACGTCCGCGGCGGTGGACACCCAGCCCGCCCACGGTCCGACGTCCCGGACGAGGACGAAGATCAGCCAGCCGGCCGCGAGCAGCGCATATCCGATCAGCAGCCCCGCGAACACGTCGGGCTGCCAGTGCGTCACGCTGATCACCGGCCCGAGCAGCGCCATCAGCCCGATCAGCGGTAACCGGAGAATGGCGGTCACCCGGACCGCCTCGGTGGTGTAGCGGCGGACTACGCGACTCTGCGACGTCTCGCGCACGTCACTCCAGCAAACCGCGTCGCATCGCCTCGGCCACGGCGGCCGCGCGGTCGCTCACCCCGAGTTTCTCGTACAGCCGCTGGACGTGGGTCTTGACCGTCGACGGCGCCAGGTACAGCTCGCCGGCGATCGTCGGGATGCTCTGGCCGCGCGCGATGAGCGCCAGCACCTCCTTCTCCCGGCCGCTCAGCACCGGCCCGACCGGTTCGCTGCGGCGCCGCACCTCGCCGGCCAGCCCGACGGCGAGGGAGGCGGGCAGGACGTCGCGTCCCTGAGCGCAGTCGAGGACGGCCTTCACGATCTCCGCCCGCGTCGACTCCTTCGGCAGG
Organism: Rhodococcus koreensis; assembly: GCF_900105905.1. GTDB lineage: Bacteria > Actinomycetota > Actinomycetes > Mycobacteriales > Mycobacteriaceae > Rhodococcus_F > Rhodococcus_F koreensis. The sequence continues at coordinate 2,643,439 of NZ_FNSV01000005.1, forward strand.
AATCCCGCCGCCCCCTCCTGCAACGCGTGGTAGACGATCGCGGACTCGTCGTGCGCCGACAACAGCAGCACACGGGTGGCGAGTTCGGCACGCCGCACGGCCGCCGCCACCTGCGAACCGTCCAGTTCCGGCATCCGGTAGTCGAGGAGCGCGACGTCGGGGGCGAGTTCGCGGATCAGGGCGAGCGCCGCCGCACCGTCGTCCGCCTCACCGACCACCTCGATATCGCCGCTCGCGAGGAGGGCACGGACGACACCGTCCCGGAAGATCGGGTGGTCGTCGCCCACCACGACCCGCACGGCGGTCACGGCGCGGTCCGATCCGTGTCGACTCCGGCGAAGTCCATTGCTCACTTTCTCACGAGAGCAGGCCCGCGCGGAGCACTTCGCGGCGCCGGTGTCCCCCGATCGGGGGACACCGGATTCATCCCGCCCTCGGTCCTGTCGGTGGACAGACTGCGGCGCGCATTCGCGACATAGTTGGTGCACACCGGAAAACGGGGAGATCGGAAAACGAAACCCCCACGGCCCCAGACGTTCCCCCTCAGAGCCACCACTCAGGAGAAGCCATCATGCGCACCAACGCCCGCCGCCGCGTCGCCCTCTTCATCGCACTGCCCGCCACCGCACTGGCCGTCACCGGATTCGCCGTCGCGGCCGCCGGAGTCGCCACCGCAGGCACGATGCCGACGTCGGGACCGACGATCGCGATGACGATCAGCAACGACACCGACCTGCCGATGGTCCTCGCCGGATCGTCGAACCCGTACGGGCAGTGGATGCAGGCGCCGTCGGACTACCTCGCCCCGCACAGCAGCCAGATCGTGAAGGCATACTCCAACGACCCGAACGGCGTCGAGGTGGACGCCACCTACGCGCTGCCCGGTGGCGCCCAGGCCGTGTTCCGCGCCGACAACTACAACAACATGACCGACGTGGACGGGACCCGCATCGACGGCAACTTCGGCCACGGCTACGGCATCAGCAGCTGGATCGACTCGGGCTACCCGAACATGAACGCCGGCTACCACCTGTACGGACAGCCCTGATCGACGACCACAACCATCCACCGAACACTCGCCGAAAGACCGAGACCATGATCATGCACGTCACCCCCACCCCCACACCCACCGTCTCCAAGGCACTGTGGAGCACCGAGGAGATCAAGGCACGACTCGAGCAGATGGACATTCCACGCTCACACACCCGCCGCGGGCCCCGCTGGGGCAGCCGCGACCGATAAGCCGGGGGCCGCGGGCCGGGGGCCGGGGGCACGATGTCGCACTGATCCACTCCGACAGGATCAGTGCGACATCGGTTCCGGTTCACACGGCGGAACGCCCGGTCAGCGCTGGTGCCGCGGCTTCCACACGACGAGCGCGTTGCTCCGCGGAATCGGCACGAGGTCGCGCCGGTAGCCGGCGTGGACCTTCGAGATCTCCTCCGCCAGCTCGCGAACCCGGTGCTGCAGAGCCTCCACCTGGTTGGTGAGTTCGATGATCCGCTTGATCCCGGCGAGATTGACACCCTCGTCCTGGGAGAGGCGCTGCACCTCGCGGAGCAACGCCACATCCCGCGGCGAGTAGCGTCGCCCGCCACCGGATGTGCGGTGCGGGGTGACGAGCCCGAGCCGGTCGTAGTTGCGCAATGTCTGGGCGTGCATGCCCGCGAGTTCCGCGGCCACCGAGATCACGAAGATCTGGGCATCCGGATCAACGGCGGTTTCGCGTGGATCCCCGGTCGTGTCGCTCATCAGGCACCAGCCCACCCGGCCCTCGGATCGAATCCGCTGGCCTTCTCTGCTTCCAGATAGGTCTTCAGTGCTTCGGTGGCCGGGTCGTCGAGCTTCTGCGGAACCGCGACCTTGACCGTGACCAGCAGGTCACCGGCGCCACCGGCACGCTTGGGGACTCCCCGACCGCGTACGCGCAGGATCCGGCCGTCGGCCGTGCCCGCCGGAATCTTCACACCGACCCGACCCTCCAAGGTGGGGACGGAGACGGTGGTTCCGAGCACGAGCTCACCGTAACTGACGGGGACGACGAGGGTGAGGTCGTCGCCGTTGCGGCCGAACACCTTGTCGGGACGCACCCGGACCGTCACGAACAGGTCGCCGGACGGCGCGCCGCGCAGGCCCGCCTCGCCCTGGCCTGCCAGCCGGATCTTCTGTCCGTCACTGACACCCGCGGGGACGCGGACGGTGATGGTGCGGGTCCGGTTGGTGACGCCGTTGCCGTGGCACACCTCGCACGGCGAGTCGATGATGGATCCGGTGCCGCGGCAGTCGTCGCACGGCTCACTGAACCCGAACGCGCCCTGGTTGCGGCTGACGATCCCGGTCCCGTTGCAGCGCGGGCAGACTCGCGGGCTGGTGCCCGGCTTGGCGCCGCTGCCGTGGCAGGTGGTGCACGGCGACGGGCTGGTCAGCCGCAGCGGAACCGTTACACCCAGCGTGGCCTCGCGGAATTCGAGGGTCGTCTCCGTCTCGACGTCGCTGCCCCGGCGGGGACGGTTGGTGGTGCGGGTCGCTCCGCCACCGGCGCCGGCGCCCCGATTGAACAGGCCGCCGAAGATGTCGCCGAGGCCGCCGTCACCGGCCGCCGCGCCGCCGCCGCCGAACAGGTCGTTGATGTCGAATCCGCCCTGGCCGAAACCGCCGGCTCCGGGGTTGAATCCGCCGCCGCCCCGACCGAAGCCGCCGCTCGCGAACAGCCGACGGGCCTCGTCGTATTCCTTGCGCTTGGCCGGATCGGACAGCACGGCGTGTGCTTCGCTGACGGACTTGAAACGCTCCTCGGCCTTCGTGTCGCCGGGGTTCGCGTCGGGGTGCAGGTCGCGGGCGAGCTTGCGGTACGCCTTCTTGATCTCGTCCGCGGATGCGTTGGACGAGACGCCCAGCTCCTTGTAGAAGTCCTTTTCGATCCACTCCCGCTGGCTCACTGGGCGTCTCCTCCTCTCGCTCTTACTCTTACTCTTGTTCCGACGCGGCGGGCTTCGCCGCCCCGTCGGGGGTGTTCGCGTCGGCATCGCCGGCGCGGTCGATCACAGCTACCATCGCATGCCGCAGGACGCGATCACCGAATTTGTAGCCCTTTCGCATCACCGTGCCGAGAACGGGGTCGTGACCCTCGCCCTCGTGCTGCACTGCCTCGTGCAGCGCCGGGTCGAATGCGTCGCCCTCGGCACCGAACTCGCTCAGACCGAGCGAGGTGAGGGTGCCGGTGAGCTTGTCCGCCACACCCTTCAGCGGCCCCGAGTCGAGGTCGCCGTGGCTGCGGGCGCGGTCGAGGTCGTCCAGCACCGCGATGAGCTCACCGACGACGGACGCTTTCGCGTTCGCGATGTCGGCCTGCTTGTCGCGCTGGACGCGGCGACGGTAGTTCGCGTACTCCGCCTGCAGTCGCTGCAGGTCGGCGGTGCGCTCCGCCAACTCGTCCGTCTCCGGTGCCGCCGTCTCCGACAGGGCCCCTTCGTCCACCGAGCCGGGCTGCGGAGCGGCAGCGGCGCCCGCGAGGGGCTCCACTACCGGTTCCGCGTCCCGTGTGAGACCGGTCTCGGGGTCGATCTTCCGCTTGTCCACGAAAGTGACCGGTTCCTGCTCGGTGTTGTCGGACGTCACTTCTTCTCCGCGTCGGACGGCTCGTCCACGACCTCGGCGTCGACGACGTCATCGGCACCGCTCGCGCCGGAGCCGTCGGTGTTGGCGGCTTCCTCGGCGGCACTGGCCTCGTAGATCGCCTGGCCGAGGGCCTGCGACTCGGTGGCCAGCTTCTCGACCGCAGTCTTGACGGCCGCGATGTCGGTGCCTGCGAGAGCGTCGTTGGCTTCCTTGATGGCAGCCTCGACCTTCTCCTTGACGTCGGCGGGTACCTTGTCCTCGTTGTCCTTGATGAACTTCTCGGTCTGGTGCACCAGCGACTCGGCCTGGTTGCGCACCTCGGCCTCCTCGCGGCGGGCCTTGTCTTCCTCGGCGTGCGCCTCGGCGTCCTTGACCATCCGCTCGATCTCTTCCTTGGACAGACCGGAGCCGTCCTGGATCTTGATCGTGTTCTCCTTGCCCGTGCCCTTGTCCTTCGCGGTCACGTGCACGATGCCGTTGGCGTCGATGTCGAAGGTGACCTCGATCTGCGGCACGCCACGCGGGGCGGGCGGCAGGTCGGCCAGCTCGAACGAGCCGAGCAGCTTGTTGTGCGAGGCGATCTCGCGCTCACCCTGGAACACCTGGATCTGCACCGAGGGCTGGTTGTCGTCAGCCGTGGTGAAGGTCTCGGACCGCTTGGTCGGGATGGTGGTGTTGCGCTCGATGAGCTTGGTCATCACGCCACCCTTGGTCTCGATGCCGAGGGACAGCGGGGTGACGTCGAGGAGCAGCACGTCCTTGACCTCGCCCTTGAGCACGCCGGCCTGCAGGGCGGCGCCGACGGCGACGACCTCGTCCGGGTTGACGCCCTTGTTGGGCTCACGACCACCGGTCAGCTCGCGCACCAGGTCGGAGACGGCGGGCATACGGGTGGAACCACCGACGAGCACGACGTGGTCGATGTCCTTGACGGCGATGCCGCTGTCCTTGATCACGGCCTGGAACGGCGCCCGGGTGCGGTCGAGGAGATCGGACGTGATCTTCTGGAATTCGCTGCGGGACAACTGCTCGTCGAGGAACAGCGGGTTCTTGTCCGCGTCGACGGTGATGTAGGGCAGGTTGATCGACGTGCTCTGCGACGAGCTCAGTTCGATCTTCGCCTTCTCGGCAGCCTCACGGAGACGCTGCAGGGCCATCTTGTCCTTGGTCAGATCGATGCCGTTCTGAGCCTTGAACTTGTCGACGAGCCACGTGACGATGCGCTCGTCCCAGTCGTCACCACCGAGGTGGTTGTCGCCGGACGTGGCGCGGACCTCGACGACGCCGTCGCCGATCTCGAGCAGCGAGACGTCGAAGGTGCCGCCACCGAGGTCGAAGACCAGGATGGTCTGTTCCTTGTCGCCCTTGTCGAGGCCGTAGGCCAGTGCGGCCGCGGTGGGCTCGTTGACGATGCGCAGGACGTTGAGGCCGGCGATCTGGCCGGCTTCCTTGGTGGCCTGACGCTGGGCGTCCTCGAAGTACGCGGGGACGGTGATCACGGCGTCCGTGATGTCCTCGCCCAGGTAGGCCTCGGCGTCGCGCTTCAGCTTCATGAGCGTGCGCGCGCTGATCTCCTGCGGCGTGTACTTCTTGCCGTCGATCTCCACGTTCCAGTCGGTGCCGATGTGGCGCTTGACGGAGCGGATGGTGCGGTCGACGTTCGTGACGGCCTGGTTCTTGGCGGGCTGGCCGACCAGCACCTCACCGTTCTTGGCGAAGGCGACGATCGACGGGGTGGTGCGTGAACCTTCGGCGTTGGCGACCACTACGGGCTCGCCGCCTTCCAGTACAGACACGACCGAGTTCGTTGTACCGAGGTCGATACCGACGGCACGAGCCATAGTGTTCCTCACTTTCGTTTTGCAGTCCTGTGGGCAGGTTGTTCAGTACTGAACTGCGATGTTGGCGCTTAGTGAGCGCCCTCCGCTCAAGTTTGCACTCCGACACCGTCTGGAGTCAATTCGAACTTGAGTCTTGCACGCTCAACCTTGTCGTAAGGCTCAACGGAGGGGTGCGAAGATTTGTTCCCGGGCGCCCAGATCTTGTTTCGGCACCTTGTTTCGACGCCACCGCCCGGATTTTGTGTCGGCGCCGACCGGATTTTGTGTCGGCGCCGCCGACGTGGCCCGTGCGCGTCGGCCAACCTACACGCGGCCGCTCGATAGGATCGCAGCGTGACGACACCCGAACAGCCGCCACGCCGGCCGGAACCGCCGCGACCCGTACCGCCGCGTCCGGAGTTCGCGGTCACCCCGCTGCGTGCCGCCCCCACCGATGCCACCCCGAAGGCGGTCGCGGTGTCGCTGTCCGCCTGGGTGGGGTCGTTCGTCGTCCTCGCCGGAATCGCCGGGGCCATCGCGCTCGACCTCGGCGCCGTCCGCGACGCCCTCGAGGCGTCGGTCGCCGCGGACAATCCCGGAGACTCGGCGACGGACATCACCGACACGGTGAACCTCACGCTGATCGGCAGCGGCGCCATCGCCGTCGTCCTGATCCTCCTCGGACTACTGGGGATACAACTCCTGCGCGCCCGGAAACCGGCGGGCCGGATCACCCTCGCCGTCGTCGGCGTCCTCAGCGCCGCCGGCGGGGTGGGCCTGTGGACCCTGCTGTCCGACGCCGGGGACGCGACCGCCGGAGTGCTGCAGTGGGCGCCGCTCGCCTACAGCGCCCTCGTCGCGGTGGGAGTGCTCGCCCTGTTCGCTCCCGGCGTGTCTCCGTGGCTGCGCCGGAGCCGCTGAGACTCTCACTCGGCACTCGTCGGTGGCCGGGAAAGTGTTCCGGGAACGTTGACGTCCGGTGCGAGTACGGGAACCGTCCGCGCTCGCCTGAATTCCATCTGCCCGCCGGTGTCGATCTCGGGGCGGTCGAGGCGTACGCGACCGTGCCGACTCCCACCGTGACGGCAACGAGAACGGGCGACACCATGCCCGCGAGAACGCGGGGCCATCTGCGTCGGCGCGAAGGCCGTGGCGCCGGCCTTGGAGAGTCGAATTTCATACCGAGAATCCTTCGCGGCGGCCGCTTTCCGCACATCCAGGAAGGCACCCAACTTGGACCCCGAGAAAAACCCTGAGAAGACCTTGCTAATTGAGGACCGTTTCTGACCTCAATCGCTTCTATCGTTCTTCTCATGACCACTTCGCAGAAGTCCCCCGTCACCGGTGAGCGCGCCGACCTCCTCCAGATCCTGCAGGAGCAGCGATCCACCCTGTTGATCACCGTCCGCGGCATCGACGACGAACAGGCACGGCAGCGCTCGACCGTCAGCGACCTGACGCTCGGCGGACTGATCAAGCACGTGTCCCACACGGAAAAGCACTGGGTCGAAACCATTCTCGAACCCGACGAGAACGCGGAGTTCGACATGGAGTGGGCCATGGAGAAGTACTACATGCGGGACGACGAAACCCTCGAGGGACTGCTGGCCGAGTACGCCGAGGTGGCCCGCGCGACGGAGGCCGCCGTGGCCGGCCTCGACGACCTGGATGTGCTCATCCCCCTTCCCACCGCACCCTGGGCACCCGAGCGGCAGTGGTGGACGATCCGCCGCACCCTGCTGCACATCATCCGGGAGACCGCCCACCACTCCGGTCACGCCGACATCATCCGGGAATCCCTCGACGGCGGAAACACCACGATGCAGATGGGCGCCGACGCGGGCATGGAGTTCTGACCCACCCGCGGCACAGACGAAAACACCTCACCGGCTTCGGGTTCCGGTGAGGTGTTTCTCGTCCTGTGGCGGGTTCGGGTGTTGACTGACGTCCTGCGGTTCAACGTTTCGCCGACTGGTGAAAACTATGGTGCCCCGGTGCGTGGGCACCGGCTACCACCCCCAGGGTGAATGTTGCCCACCTGGTTCTGCGGCTACGCCTCCGCCGTGACGGAGAGCACGACCACGTCGTCGGGGAAGGACGCGGGTGTCTGCAGACCCACGACGGCGAGGGCTCGTCCCGTCATCGACACGCCGGGAACCTCGCTGCCCGCGGACAGTCCGTCGGCTCGTCCGCCGCCGGGCGGGGTGGTGACGGTCGGCTGATGCTTCGGTGGCACGTTGAACCACGCGGGCGGCTTCAGGCCCTCGTCCGGTTCACCGGCGAAGACGGGACGCACCCGGTAGCGTCGGTCCGGGTCGAGCCCGGGCAACGTGAACCGGCCCCGCGGCGACACGTCGGACCGCCCCACGTACGCGAGGAAGAACAGTGCCTCAGCCCGGTCGTCCGCGACCGCACCGTAGACGAGCAGGGTGGGGTCGATCTCGTCGGCGCGCACCATCGTTCCCGTGTGCAGCAGTTCCCGCTGCCGCTTGTACAGGTCGATCCACACGGCGAGCTGTGCGTTCTCGTTGTCCGTGGCGGTTGCGAGATCCCACTCGATCCCGAGATGCCCGTACAGCGCCGTCCCCGCCCGGAACGACAGTCGGTGGTACCGGCCCGTCGTGTGAGAGATGCCCGACGCGATGTGCGAACCGAGCAGCTCGGGCGGAAGCAGCTGCATCGTCCACCGGTTCATCTGCTGGCGTTCGAGCGGATCGATGCAGTCCGAGACCCAGACGCGGTCGGTGCGCTCGAGGATGCCGAGGTCCACCCGCGCGCCACCCGAGGAGCAGGATTCGATCTCCAGTCCGGGGAACCGGCGCTTCAGCTCGTCCATCAGCCGGTACGTCGCGAGCGTCTGGTCGTGCACCCCGGCACGCCCGTGCGGAGCGGTGCCCGCGTCGATCAGGTCTCGGTTGTGGTCCCATTTGATGTAGGCGATGTCGTACTCGCCGAGAATCGCGGACATCCGCTCCAGGATGTGGTCGTACGCCTCGGGGATCCCCAGATTGAGCACCTGCTGGTTCCGGGACGGCACCGGCGTGCGCCCGCCGGTCGCCATGACCCACTCGGGATGCTCCCGTGCGAGATCGGAATCGAGGTTGATCATCTCCGGCTCGAACCACAGGCCGAACTCCATGCCGAGCGAACGCACGTGATCGATGATCGGGTGCAGACCGTCCGGCCACACCGTCTCGTCGACGTGCCAGTCCCCCAGCCCCGCCAGATCGTTGCGCCGGTACCGGAACCAGCCGTCGTCGAGCACGTAACGCTCGACGCCGAGCTTCGCCGCTCGATCCGCCAGGTCTTTCAACCGGGCCAGGTCGTGGTCGAAGTAGACGGCCTCCCACACGTTGATCGTCACCGGGCGCGCGCGCCGCGGGTGCGTGGGCCGCGACCGGAGGTAGTCGTGGAAGCGATGCGCCTGGGCGTCGAGTCCGTCGCCGTACGCGCCGTAGACCCAGGGCGTTTCGTAGCTTTCGCCGTCCGACAGCCGAATCTCGCCCGGCAGGAGCAGTTCTCCGCCGCCGATCACCTGGAAACCGGTGAAGAGACGTTCGGCGTAGTGCCGGTGGTTGCCGCTGAACGCGACGTGGGCGCCCCACACCTCGCCGCGGCCGAAACCGAAACCGGGCACGCCGACGGACAGCACCGTCGCGGCGTCCGGGCCGGTGCGTCCCTTCCGCCCCTCGCGCTCGTGGATCCCGACGGTCAGTTCGCTGCGCTGCGGGGTCCGTTCCTTCCCCCACCGGCCTGCGAAGTCGAGGATCTCGCGGGCCTGCGGCGGGACCGGGAACGCGAGCTGGAGGTCGTCGAGGACGTAGAACGAGCTGCCGGTGTTGGTGACCTCGGCGCGCGCCCGCAGGAGGCCGCTCGGCAGCAGTTCGATGTCGAGGACCAGACCGAGATCGGCCACCCGGTCGTGTGCGGCGACCCGGACCTCACCGGCACCGACTGCGACGAGTCCGGACCGGTGCTCGGCCCCGTCGACAGTCAGCGTGGTGGTCGTGAACAGCGGCGACCAGTCGGTGCCGTCTCGGTGGCCCGCGATCCCGGGTTTGCCCACCCACCCGGTGTGGTGTTCGGGGAGTATCGACAGCCGCACCGGGAGGTCGACCACGTTGCCCGCTGGGGGCTCGATGTTCGCCTGCGCCAGGGCTTCGACGTCGGCGAGGTTCAGATCGCCGAGCGCCGCACCCCAGTGCACGATCGCCGGCAACCTGCCGCCGGTGAGGTCGAGCACGACGGACACGCCGCCGGCGGTGAGGTGGATGTACGCGTGCGGTGGGACTGTCGCATTCACTTGTTGGCTCCCATCGTCAGTCCGGAAACGAAATGCCGCTGCAGCGCGACGAATACGAGCACCGTCGGCAACGCGACGAGGACCGATCCGGCGGCGAGCAGGTTGGTGTCGGTGAAGAAGCTGCCCTGCAGATTCTGCAGCGCGGTGGTGACCGGCAGCTTGTCGCCGCTGACCATCAGCGCCAGCGCCCAGAAAAAGTCATTGTAAATCCAGGTGATCATGAGCGTCGCGAGCGCGGCCAGCGCCGGACGGCACAGTGGGAGCACCACCTGCCAGTACTGGCGGAACAGTCCGGCGCCGTCCACGGTCGCCGCCTCGAGCAGTTCCGGCGGGACCGTCTTCATGTAATTGCTCAGCACGAACACGCAGAACCCGGTCTGAAATGCCACGTGCACGAGGATCAGTCCCCAGTAGCTGTCGTAGAGCGAGCCCGACGAACTCATCCAGTACGGCAACGGAATCGCGTTGTACAGGCGGAACAGCGGGGTCAGCAGCGTCTGCTGCGGCAGCAGATTGCCCGCGATGAACACCGCCAGCATGATCACGTTGAACTTCCACGGGAACCGGGCGAGCACGAACGCCGCCATCGACCCGATGAACAGGATCAGCAGCACCGCCGGGATGGTGATGATCATCGAGTTGAGGAAGTAGTGCGGGATTCCGCCGACCTCCCACGACTCGGTGTAGTTGCTCAGCGTGAATCCGCCGACGGACAGGTAGCCGTGGGTGAGGACGTAGTCGTAGTCGCGGAACGAGTTGTAGAGCGCCCAGAGCAGCGGGAAGATCCACAGCAACGCGAGCGCGGTGAGCAGGAGGTACATCGCCGCGTGCGCGGCACTGAGCCGGCGCCGGTTGGCCACCGCGGCCTTGTTGCGGGGCCCGCTCCGATCGGCGGGCGCACTGCGGTCGGCGAGGGGTGTCGTCATGGTCATCAGTCGTCGCTCCGCATCACGATCCAGAGATAGAGGGCTATGAACACCAGCGAGATCACGAGCATGATCGTCGCCAGGGCCGAACCGAATCCGACGCGGCCCGCTTCTCCCACGACGTTGGCGGTGACGAGGGCGGAGATCAGTTCGAGTCCGTTGCGGCCCTTGTTGATCACCCACACGAGGTCGAAGGCGCGCAGCGCCTCGATGACGGTGATGACGATGATCAGCAGGTTGGTGGGTTTCATCAGGGGGAACACGATCCGGAAGAACGTGCGGATCGGGCCGGCACCGTCCATGAGCGCGGCTTCGCGCACCGACGGGTCGATGGCCTTGAGGCCCGCCAAGTACAGCAGCATGATGTAGCCGGTGTGCCGCCAGCTCGCGGCGACCATGACGGCCCAGATGTTGATGTCGGGGTTGCCGAGCCAGTCGACGTCCGTGCCGAGGATGGTGTTGAGCACGCCGCCGTCGGTGGAGTAGATCAACTGCCACACGAACCCGACGAGGGCCATCGACAGCACCACGGGGATGTAGAAGATGCTCTGGTACAGCCGGCTTCCCTTCAGGCCCCGGTCGAGCAGCACGGCGAGGAAGATGCCGAGGATCGTCGGGAAGACGAAGAGGAACGCCAGCCACAGGACGTTGTTGTGGAGGGCCTGCTGGAACGGCGGGTACGCCTGGACGGCGTCGACGTAGTTCTGCGGGCCGATCCACTCGATGGTCGATGTGCCGCCGATGCCGTCCCAGCGGGCGAACGACAGGATCACCGTGAAGACGGTGGGAATCCACACCAGCCCGATCACGATTGCGGCGGGCAGCCCGAGCATGATGGCGATGGTCCACCGGTCGCCGCGGCTGCGTCGGATCTTCGGCGCCGGGATCCGGGGTTCGGTTCCGGCCTGGGGAGGAACTGTGCTGGTCATGAATTCACCTGACCTGTCGGGACCGTGACGGTGGTCGTTGTCTTCTCGTGTGCGCTCATTGCCCGAACACCGCCGCCTTCTGCCGCTCGATGCTGCGGACCAGGCCGTCGACGTCGTTCGGGTTGCCGAGGAACTGCTGCATCGCGGGGATCATCACGACGGACGCGAAGTCGGGGCGGGTGTCCCGGTCGAGGAACTGGGTGATGGACCCCGCACCCTGGACGAGGGCGGCCGACTTCTGCACGAGGGGAGGGAAACTCGACAGGTCGGCGTCGCGGTGCGCCGGGATCGCCTGGGGATCCTGTTTCGCGTACGCGACGGCGGCGGCGGCGTTGGTGAGGAAGGAGAGGAACTGCTGCGCGCCGCCGAGGTTGCGCGGGTCCTTGCGCATCATGAATCCGTCCATGGGCGCCTCGACCGCCGACGTGCCGACCGCGGAGTCGAGTTCGGGGAACGCGAAGAAGTCCAGATCCTCCCGGTCGGGGCCCGCCGGGAAACTCTGCGCGACGAACATGCCGGCCACCAGCATCCCGACCTCCTTGTTGAGGAGCGCCTGCTGCGCCTCGGACATCTTGCGGCCCAGCGGTTGCGGCTGGTGGAACGGGAGGATCTCACGCCAGGTGTCGAACACCGACCGGACGCGGTTGTCGGTCCAGCTCACGTCGCCGGCGAGCAGGGAGCGGTGGAAGTCGACGCCGTTGAGGCGCAGATCGAGGTAGTCGAACGTGCCGAACGGCGGCCAGCCGTCGCGGACCCCGAATCCGATGGGGGTGAGCCCGTCCGACTGCATGCGTTTCGACAGGGCCACCCATTCGTCGAACGTCTTCGGCGGCGCGTAGCCGCGCTGCTGCCAAAGACTGGGACGGTAGAACACGGCCCACGGGTAGTAGAAGAACGGGACCAGATACTGCCTGCCGTCGGTTCCGGTGGACGCCTCGCGGAAACTGTCGCTGAAACCGCTGCCGTGCGCTTGCCACACCGAGCTGACGTCGTCGACGAGACCCTTGTCGGCGAAGTACTTCATCCGGTATCCCGACATCCAGGTGAAGACGTCGTCCGGGGTGCCCTGCAGGTAGTTGTTGACATTCTCCTGGAACGAGGTGGAGTCGACGGAGTTGATCCGCACGGCGGCGCCGGTCTGCTGCTGGAACATCCCGACGACGTCCTGCACGCCGAGTTTGGCGTTCTTGTCCGACAGCCGCGATCCGAGGGTGATCACGTGGGGGTCTACGCCGCCCGTGCACCCGGACAGCAGGCCGGCCGTCGACAGGGCGCCCGCGGCGGCGAGCGCGGCCTTGAGAAAGGTGCGCCGGGAGGGTTGCCACGGGTGCGGCAGCTCGTTTCGGTTCATGGTGCCCTTTTCGCTCGAGTAGCGGGGTGGGGCGGAGTCGCTCACCACCTGATCGAAATCGAACAACTTCGATCACATTTCGTTGGTGTCGCCTCACGCCGTTACGTGATGCACGTTACAAAATCACGCCGCACTGCGCATTGTCAACCAGATGGAAGTGCTTTCACCTGCGGAAGTGCAAAAATGTTCATTCGTGTTGACTTTTGAACTGCGATCGGACAGATTGTGAGCATGCACACAGCGAGCGATTCCCGCGGACGGCACCTGCGGTGGCCGACCCGGGGCATTTCCTTCGGCGGTGACTACAACCCCGAACAGTGGCCGGAAGCGGTCTGGCAACGCGACGTCGAACTCATGCGCGAGGCTTGTGTCGACTTCGTGACCGTCGGCGTCTTCTCCTGGGCCCGGCTGCAGCCCACCCCCGAGACGTGGGATTTCGGCTGGCTCGACCGCGTCCTCGACCTCCTGCACGACGGCGGCGTCCGCGTCGACCTGGCCACCGCCACCGCGTCCCCACCCCCCTGGCTCACGGCGGCGCATCCCGAGGTCCGGCCCGTGGACGAACGCGGTTACCGGTACGAGATCGGCAGCAGGCAGACGTGGAGCCCGAGTTCCCCGATCTACCGCGACCACTCCCTCACCCTCGTCGAGAAGATGGCCGTCCGCTACGGCGGCCACCCGGCACTCGCCCTCTGGCACGTGTCCAACGAACTCGGCTGCCACAACTCGCGCTGCTACTCCCCCGACAGCGCGCGGGCGTTCCGGCGGTGGCTGCAGCGTCGCTACGGCGACCTCACCGAACTCAACCGGGCGTGGGGCACGACGTTCTGGAGCCAGCACTACAGCGCCTGGGACGAAGTGGTGCCGCCCGCCGCGAGCACGACGTTCGGCAACCCCACCCATCTGCTGGACTGGCGCCGCTTCTGCTCCGACGCCCTCCTCGACCAGTACCTCGCGGAGCGGGAGGTGTTGCGGCGCATCACGCCCGACGTCCCGGTGACGACGAACTTCATGGTGGGCATGGGCTCGCCGCAGTCCCTCGCCGGCGACATGAACTACGCGCAGTGGGCGCCGGAACAGGATCTGGTCTCCACCGACCACTATCTGGTCGGACCCGCGACCGGTGACGGCGCCGCCCACCACCGGCTGTCGTTCTCCGCCGACCTCACCCGCGGCATTGCCGGCTCACAGCCGTGGCTGCTGATGGAGCATTCGACGAGTGCCGTCAACTGGCAGCCGGTCAACCGGGCGAAGACGCCCGGCGAGATGCTGCGCAACTCCCTCGCCCACGTGGCTCGCGGCGCGGACGGTGTCGCGTTCTTCCAGTTCCGCGCGTCGCAGGCCGGAGCCGAGAAGTTCCACTCCGCCCTCGTGCCGCACGCGGGCACCGACTCCGCCCGGTGGCGTGAAGTCGTCCAGCTCGGTGCCGTCCTGCGCCGGCTCGAACCGGTCGCCGGCAGCCGCGTCGAGGCCCCGGTCGGCATTCTGTTCGACTGGGAGTCGCAGTGGGCATGCGAGCAGGACGGGCACCCGTCGCGGTTGATGCAGCCGATGACGATCGCCGAGCAGATGCACCGCGCGTTCGCCGGGGTGACCTGCGACGTCGTCCCCCCGGACGCCGACCTCGGCCGGTACTCGGTTCTGGTCGTGCCCGCGATGTACCTGTGCAGCGACGAGGAGGCGGACCGCATCTCGGCGGCGGCCCGCGCAGGCGCGCAGGTTCTGGTGACGGCGTTCTCCGGGATCGCGGACCGTGACGACCACGTCCGGCTCGGCGGCTACCCGGGGGCGTTCGGAGACCTGCTCGGCGTCCGGACCGAGGAGTTCTTTCCGCTCGGCGCCGACGAGACCGTCGCCCTCGACGACGGCACGACGGCCCGCGTCTGGACCGAATACCTCACGGTCGCCGAGGACGTGGACGTCCTCGCCCGCCACACCGAGGGACACCTGCAGGGCGTGCCCGCAGTGACCCGGCGTCCCGTCGGCGACGGTGCCGCCTGGTATCTCGCGACCGTTCCCGACATGCGGGGCCTGGAGCGGCTCGCCGAGACGATCTGCGCCACAGCCGGTCTCGACCTGCATGCGGGGCAGCACTCCGACGTCGAGATCGTGCGCAGGCAGGGCGAGAACGGGTCGTGGCTGTTCGTCCTCAACCACACGAACGAGAAGGTGACCGTCGACGTGTCCGGCACCGACCTCGTGACCGAGCGGGTGGTCGACGGACCGCTCACGCTGGAACCGGGCAACTGTGCTGTGATTCGCGAAGACAGCGCCGGCACCGGCGCCCCGACACGGAAGGCGGACGCATGATGCTCGCACGTCAGCGCCAGCAGGTGATCCTCGACGAGGTCACCGCGCACGGCGCGGTGAAGGTCGTCGACCTCGGCGCGACGCTCGGGGTCTCCGACATGACCATCCGCCGCGACATCAACGAACTCGTCGAGCAGGGTCTCGTCGAGCGGGTGCACGGCGGGGTGACGCTGCCGCGGTCGGCGAGCGTCCATGAACCGGGGTTCTCGGCGAAGTCCGAACTCGACCGTGAAGCCAAGCGGGCCATCGCCCGCGCCGCGGCCCGGCTGGTGCGGCCGGGCACATCGGTGGGCATCTCCGGCGGCACCACCACGCACGCCCTCGCCCGCGAACTCCTCGACGTCCCCGACATCACCGTCGTCACCAATTCGCTGCCCGTCGCCGACGCCTTCCACGAGGGCGGCCGCGACGACCAGACCGTCCTCCTCACCGGAGGTCAGCGCACCCCGTCGTTCGCCCTCGTCGGACCGCTCACGGTCGCCGCCCTGCGCGGCATCCACGTGGACATGCTGTTCCTCGGCACGCACGGCATGGGGATCGACTCGGGGCTGACCTGCCCCAATCTGATGGAAGCCCAGACCAATCAGGCGCTCGTCGCGTCTTCGCGCCGCGTCGTGGTGCTCGCCGACCACACGAAGTGGGGGGTGACCGCGCTGGCGAACACGATCCCACTGTCCGACGTCGACATCCTCATCACCGACGCCGGGCTCGAGCGCGCCGCCCAGGAAGCCCTCGCCGACCACGTCGGCGATCTCGTGGTGACACGGGAGAACCGGGAAGGACTTGACGATGACCGTGCGTGACGAACAGGAGGCGCGGGAGGCCCCCGCGCGGGTCCGGATGCGCAAGACCCGGACAACTCTCGCGGACGGCCGCGAACTCCTCTACTTCGACGACTCCGAGCCGTACGTGTCGGGCGGCGCCACGCGAGAACTGGTGGATTCACGTCCGCTGCCGCCCGCGGTGTCGCAGTCGCAGATGCGTTTCGACGTGCTCACCGGGGAATGGGTGGTCATCGCCGCCCAGCGGATGGACCGCACGTTTCTGCCGCCGCCGGACGCGTCACCACTCGCCCCCAGCATGCCGGGCAAGGCGCCCACCGAGATTCCGGCCGACGACTACGACGTGGTGGTGTTCGAGAACCGCTTCCCCTCGCTCGCGACGGCCGCCGCGAACCAGGACCTCCCCGACTGTGTCGACGGCGAAGCGCTGTGGCCGCTGGCACCGGGAGCGGGCAGGTGCGAGGTGGTCTGCTTCACCAGCAACCCGGATGCCGCGTTCTCCACGCTGAGTGTCGACCGGGTCCGCACCGTCGTCGACGTCTGGGCCGACCGCACCGCCGAACTGTCGGCGCTGCCCGGGGTGCGTCAGGTGTTCTGCTTCGAGAACCGGGGCAAGGAAATCGGTGTCACCCTCACCCATCCGCACGGTCAGATCTACGCCTACCCGTATCTGCCGCCGCGCACGGACGCGCTGATCCGGCGCTCCCGCGAGCACTTCGAGAGCACCGGGCGGCTGCTGCTCGCCGACGTCCTCGACGCCGAAACACGCTCCGGCAGGAGGGTGGTCCTGGCCGGCGCACACTGGACCGCGTACGTTCCCGCCGCCTCCCGGTGGCCGCTGGAGGTGCACCTCGCACCCCACCGCGACGTCCGTGACCTCACCGAACTGACCGACGGCGAACGCGACGAACTCGCGCAGGTGTATCTCGAGCTGCTGCGGCGGGTCGACCGCTTCTTCGACGGAGTCGACGCCGTCCCGTACATCGCGGCGTGGCACCAGGCGCCCGTCGGCGAGGACCGCCTGCTCGGACGGCTTCACCTCCAGCTGTTCTCGATGATGCGGTCGCCCGGCCGGATGAAGTACCTGGCGGGATCCGAGTCCGGGATGGGGGCGTGGGTCAACGACACCACCCCCGAGCGCATCGCCGACCGGCTGCGGGAGGTGGCGTCGTGAGTGCGGCGCAGTGGGTCGAACCCGTCGACGTCCACGCGGTCACCGGCACCGCGGAGGCGTTGTTCCGCAGCACGTTCGGCGGCGACGCGGACGGTGTCTGGGCGGCACCCGGCCGCGTCAACCTCATCGGCGAGCACGTCGACTACGCCGGCGGGCTGGTCCTGCCGTTCGCCCTCCCCTACGTCACCGTCGTCGCCGTCCGCGTGCGGGACGACGCGATCCTGCACGCCGTGTCGACACACACCGGCGAGTCCTGGCAGGGCCCGCTCGCCGACGTCGCGCCGGGCCACCCGTCCGGCTGGTCCGCGTACGTCGCCGGGGTGGTGTGGGCGCTGCGCCGGTCCGGACATCTTACGGCGACAACGGGTTTCGATGTGGCGGTGCATTCGACGGTCCCCGTCGGCTCCGGGCTGTCGAGTTCTGCCGCGCTCGAGTGCGCGTTCGCGCTCGCCGTCGCCGACCTCGCCGGACTGCCCACGGACGAGTCCGGCCGCCGGCCGCTGATCGACGCGTCCATCCGCGCGGAGAACGAGATCGCCGGCGCCTCCACCGGCGGCATGGACCAGTCGGTCGCGATGCTCGCCCGCCCCGGCCACGCGCTGCTCCTCGACTGCCGGGACGGCGCGAGCAGGCACGTCCCGCTCGACTTCCGCTCCGCGGGTGCCCGGCTGGTGGTCATCGACACCAACGCGCCGCACCGACTGGTCGACGGACAGTACGGCAACCGGCGCGCCACCATCGAGAAGGCCTGCGCCGACCTCGGCGTCGCCACCCTGCGCGACGTCGCCGACCGCGACGCGGCCGTCGCGGCGCTGAGTTCCCCGGCAGCGCAGCGGGCCCGGCACGTGCTCGGCGAGATCCGTCGCGTCTACGAGGTCGCCGATCTGCTCGACCGCGGCCGGATCGCCGACATCGGCGACGCACTGAACCGCTCCCACGCCTCGTTACGCGACGACTACGAGGTCAGCTCCGTCGAACTCGACTCCGCCGTCGACGCCGCCCGCGAGGCCGGCGCCTGGGGCGCCCGGATGACCGGCGGCGGCTTCGGCGGCTCCGCGATCGCCCTCGTGCCCACCGACCGGGTCGACGCCGTCGTCGAGAACGTCGCCCGACGCGCCGACACCGCGTCCCTGCCCACACCGCAGTTCCTGCACGCCGAGCCGTCGGGTTCGGCACACCGACTCTGAGATCCCCTTCCACGACCAGGAGAACACCATGGCACGAGTCACGTACGACGCAGCCACCAAGATGTACCCCGGTTCCGATGTGCCGGCGGTCGATTCGCTGAACCTCGACATCGAGGACGGCGAATTCCTCGTCCTCGTCGGCCCGTCCGGGTGCGGCAAGTCGACGTCGCTGCGGATGCTCGCCGGCCTCGAGGACGTCGACTACGGCGCCATCCGCATCGGCGAACGCGACGTCACCGCCCTCGCCCCGAAGGAACGGGACATCGCGATGGTGTTCCAGAACTACGCCCTGTACCCCCACATGACGGTCGCGAAGAACATGGGATTCGCCCTCGAGATTGCCGGCATGGACAAGGCCGAGATCGGCCGCCGCGTCGAGGAGGCCGCCAGGATTCTCGATCTCGGCGACTACCTGAACCGCAAGCCGAAGGCACTGTCCGGCGGGCAGCGACAGCGAGTCGCGATGGGCCGGGCGATCGTCCGCAACCCGCAGGTGTTCCTCATGGACGAGCCGCTGAGCAACCTCGACGCGAAACTCCGGGTGCAGACCCGTACCCAGATCTCACTGTTGCAGCGCCGACTGGCCACCACCACCGTGTACGTCACCCACGACCAGGTGGAGGCCATGACCATGGGCGACCGCGTCGCCGTCATGAAGGCGGGCGTCCTGCAGCAGTGCGCGAGCCCGAAGACGTTGTACGAGAAGCCGGTCAACAGCTTCGTCGCCGGGTTCATCGGATCACCGGCCATGAATCTGTTCGAGGTCGACGTCGTGCACGGCGACGCCCGGATCGGTTCGCTGTCGACGCCGATCGAGCGGTCGGTGCTGGGCGCCCTGGACACCGGGCGGGTCGTCGTCGGCGTCCGCCCGGAGGCGTGGACCGTGTCCGATCAGGGCACCGCGGTGAAGGTCGACGTGGTGGAGGAACTCGGCGCGGACGCCTACATCTACGGACGCCTCGTTCGCGACGGTGACCTCGGCGGACACGACATCGTCGCCCGGGTCAGCGACTCCGCCTCCCCGGCCAAGGGCGACGTGATCCGGCTGGCACCGGACCCGGCCCGCCTGCACTTCTTCTCGCCCACCACCGGCGCCCGGCTCGGCGACTGACCGGGGGGAAACAGTGAAACTTCTCGTCACCGGCGGTGCCGGTTACGTCGGCAGCCTCTGCGCGCAGCGACTGCTCGAGTGCGGCCACACGGTCGTGATCGTCGACGACCTGTCGACCGGCAATGCAGACGCGGTCCCGGCGGGGGCGGAGTTCGTCGAGGACGACGTCGCGAGCGCAGCCCACCGCGTTCTCGGCGCCGGGGATGTCGACGGCGTGTTGCATTTCGCCGCCCGCTCACTCGTCGGCGAATCGGTGGAGACCCCGGAAACGTACTGGCAGGCCAACGTCGTCAAGACGCTGACGCTGCTGGAGGCGATGCGTTCCTCCGGCACCGGCCGGCTGGTGTTCTCCTCCACCGCGGCGACGTACGGCTCGCCGGATTCCGTGCCGATCACCGAGGACGCACCGACCCGGCCGACCAACCCGTACGGTGCCACCAAACTGGCGATCGACCACGCGATCACGTCGTACGCGCACGCCCACGGGCTGGCGGCGTGCAGCCTCCGGTACTTCAACGTCGCGGGCGCGTACGCCGGTCTCGGCGAGAACCGTCGCGTGGAGACCCACCTGATCCCGCTGGTGCTGCAGGTCGCGGCCGGGGACCGCGACGAGATCTCGGTGTTCGGCACCGACTGGCCCACCCCCGACGGCACCGCCGTCCGCGACTACATCCACATCCGCGACCTGGCCGAGGCGCACGTCCTCGCGCTCGAATCCGCCCAGCCCGGAACGCACCGGATCTACAACCTCGGCACCGGCACCGGGTTCAGTGTGCGGGAGGTGATCTCGTCCTGCGAACGCGTGACGGGCCGAACCATCGCCACCCGGGACGCCCCGCGCCGCGCCGGCGATCCGGCGGTGCTCGTCGCGTCGGGTGCCCGTGTGCAGGCCGAACTGGGCTGGCGGCCGAGCTACACGGACCTCGATGCGATCGTGGCCGATGCGTGGACGTATCTGCAGTCGCTGGGGGCGCGGGAACGCTACCGTGGTTCCGTGCGGTCGTGACCGGTCGCCGCGAGAAGGAGGCTGCTGTGGACGTCGACGATTCCACGAGGCAGGGCCGGATCGTGGAGGTCCTCGTCGAGGCCTTCGCCGGTCTGATGGAGGCGGACCCGAGCGCGTTTCGCACGAAGTTCCGGAAGATGGCCGCCGATCCGTTCGCCTTCTACCGGGGCAGCGCCTGCCTCTTCTACGACGATCTGCGTGACTTCGACGATCCGTGGGCGGACGAGCGCACCGGCCGCGTGTGGATTCACGGCGATCTGCACCTGGAGAATTTCGGCACGTACATGAATTCGGAGGGCACCCTCGTCTTCGACGTCAACGATTTCGACGAGGCGTACGTGGGGCCGTTCAGCTGGGATCTTCGCCGGTTCGTCGCGAGTCTCGCACTGATGGGCTGGCAGAAGGCCCTCCCCGAGAGTGATGTCCGGGCACTCGCCGACACCTATCTGCGCAGTTACGTCGCGCACGTCCTGCAGTACGTGCAACGGGAGGCGGACGAGGCGTACGCACTGCGCCTGGACAATTCGCGCGGCGCAATCCAGGATCTGCTGCTGAGCGCGCGCCTCGCCACCCGGGTGGACCTGCTCGAATCCGTCACGGTGATCGAGGACTACGACCGGCGTTTCCGGCGGGGCCGCGGAGTCCGCGAACTCGACGAGGACGAACGCACGACCGTGTGCGAGGCGCTCGAGACGTACATCGAGAGGGTGCCCCGCAGCAAACGATCCGCGCGACCGGTGTTCTACCGGGTCAAGGACGTGGTCGGGCGGAAAGGTTTCGGGATCGGCAGCGCCGGCCTCCCGGCGTACAACGTGCTCATCGAAGGGGCGACGCAGGCGCTCGAGAACGACATCGTGCTGTCCCTCAAGCAGGGCAACGTCGCCGCGCCCAGCCGCGTCGTCGACGAACCCCGTGTCCGCGACTACTTCGAGCACGAAGGCCACCGCACGGTGGTGAGTCAGCGGGCTCTGCAGGTCCACACCGATCCGCTGCTCGGCTACACCGAGATCGGTGACACCGGTTTCGTGGTCGCCGAACTCTCCCCGTACGAACTGGACCTCGACTGGTCCGACCTCACCGAACCGGAGGACATCGTGCCGGTGCTCGAGGACCTCGGCCGGGCGACGGCGAAGGTGCACTGCGTCTCCGACGAAGACAGCGATCAGACCCTGGTCACGTTCCAGACCGAGGACGCGATCCAGAACGTCGTCGACGGCAGGCTGGACGAGTTCGTCGGCGAGATCATCGACTTCGGCATCGCGTACGCCGAGGTGAGCCGCAAGGACCACCAGCTGTTCGTGGACGCGTTCCGGGAGGGTGAGATCGCGGGCGTGTCCGCGACCTGACCCGCCTACAGGCGGACCGTGTTCAGTTCCTCCAGAACACCTTCCGCGCTGCGGGCGGCGACGGTGCAGGCCCTCGCCGTGAACTGGTCGAGCAACGGGTGCCGTGCGCGTTCGCGCCACTTCCGTACCGCGGCGAGTGCCCGCATCCGCTGCAACTCCACGGAGTCGTCGCCGTCGGTGCCCAGCCGTTCCGGGATCTGGATGCCGAACCCGCCGATCAGGCGCTGCAGTTCGGCCACGTCGTCGGCGGGCAGCCCCACCTCGGTGGAGCGCAGCCGCCCGAGCAGGCGCAGTTCCTGGAAACCGTGCACGTCGGACAGCAGTCGTTCGGCCGATATCAGGATCTCGCCCGCCCCCGGCACCGGATGCGCCGTCAGGACCCGCTTGAGTGCCACCAGCGCCGAGTGGGTCTTCAGCTGATCGGCCCGCTGCCCGAACTGGATGTCGATCACCTGGCGCAGTTCGTCGAGACCGCTGCGTTCCACCAGTTCGGCCGCCAGCGTCGGCGAGTCCTTGGTGCCCAGCCGGATCAGGGTGACGGCCATCCGGATCCCGAAGAGCCCGAAGCGATCCGCCAGCTGGGCCCGCATCCGGGCGTCCACGGGAAGCGGACTGTCCTCACGGGCGAACCGGTCGGCCGACAGCATCGCCAGGTTCAGGTCGTCCACCGGGACCTCGGCGAGATGCTGGAACGCGGTGAACTCGGCCTGACGCATCGTGCGGGCACCGAGCGCCAGCAGACCCGCGACGGGGACGACGGCCTGGCACAGCCCGGTGCGCTCGAGTTCGCCCGCGAACCGGGACGCCACCTCCTTCGCGGACATCATGGCGTCCAGGCGTCCGGCCCCCACCTCGTCGGCCCGCGACACGACCCCGACCACACCGAGCGGTCCCGATTCGTCGCCGACGTGGTCGCCGATCTGACCGAGGAACTGGACGTCGGTCGCGTTGAGGGTGCGCAGCAGGTAGACCACGGCGTCGGCGCCGGACGCCTCGTTGTCCGGGGTGAGCATCTCGAGCGTGCGGGCCGAGACGTCCCGCGACAGCGAGGACGTGCCCGGGGTGTCGATGATCGTGGTGTGCGCCAGCGCGGACGACGGCCACTCCACGTCGAGGCGGTCCACCTGATCGGCGGTGAGGTGACCGAGGTCGAACGTGAGATGTCCGTCCCGGCGCAGCACCGGGACGTTCGCCGAACGCTGACCGCCGGTGCCCGGGTCCGGCTGGTACCAGGCCGTCACGGTCGGCGTCGACCCACTGCGATACCAGGTGACGACGCGGGTGCACTCGGTCGCGTCGGTGGGCGCGATGTCCTGCCCCACCAGGGAATTGAGCAGAGTGGACTTGCCGGCCTTCAGCGAACCGGCCAGGGCCACCCGCAGCGGTTGTTCCAGTCGCCGGGCGCATTCGGTCAGCTGATCCCGGATCTCGGGGCGGCCGGCGTACAACTGCCGGGCCGAGGCGATGAGTGCCCGGGCTTCCTGGAGCGGAGCGGCGGTCATGCCGTGACCGCTCCCGCATCGCCTGCGACGAGTTGCGCGGCCTGCTGTTTCAGCTCGGAGGCGACGTGCAGATCCTTCTCGAGTTGCGCGATGCGGCGGGTCCGCTCGGTGGACTCGAGGTTCGCCGCCTCCTGCGCGGCCCGCAGCGACTCGTTGATCGACCGCAGCGCCTGCTCGGCGATCGCGGTGAAGTGGTCGCGCAGCAACCGTTGGATCGACCGGAGCCGATCCTTCGACTCCTTGCCCACCTGGAAGCTGGCGTCGTCCGCGAACCGGCGGATCGCGGTCTTCGCCTCCGCCCGCCGCTTCAGGATCCGGCTCTCCCGGTCTTCCCGGTATGCCTTGGTGCCCAGCAGGACTCCCGCGCCGATCGAGATCGGATTGACCAGGGCCATCCCCATCATGGTGGTGATCAGACCGAACATGAGGACGCCGCCGTAGGAGCCGCGCATCCCGACGAGGACCTTCTGCGTGATGCCGATGCGTCCGGCCTCGAGGTCGGCGAGCGACGCCACCGGTTCGAGGACGCCGTCCACGTTCGCGACGTCCAGGTGCGGCAGTTCGACGGCACCCGTCTCCGCGAAGTGCTGCGCCACCACCTCGGCCAGCCACAGCGCGCGGTCGTGGGCCCAGACGAAGTTGTCGCCGATCGCGGTGGCGAATTCCTGCTCGAGCCACTGGCCCAGCGCGTCCCAGTCCTTGCCGGGATCGCCCTCGTCCACCGTCTCCTCCGCCTCCCGGGTGACGCGGCGCAACCGGTCCCGGAGGTCGTGGTCGATGTCCGCGGCCAGGTCGGCGATGCCGTCGCCGAGCGTCTGCTGCCACAGCGACGTCTTCTTGTGCAGTTCCTCGGCGGCCGCCTTGGCCTTCTGCAGTTCCGCGACCGCGGCGACACCCTTCGCCGGATCACGCAGGGCGGCAAGCTCACTGCCGATCCCCAGGGTCAGATGCTCGGCGGCGGAGGACACGTCCAGCGACACGGCCCGGCGGGTGTTCGCCTCCGCACGCGCCACCACCCGGTCGCGAAGGAACGCGTACAGCTCGACGAAACCGGATTCGGTGTTGAGTTCCTCGTCCTGCAGTCGCAGCGCGTGCGAACGCAGCACCGAGGAGATCGGGATCAGGGGAACGTCCAGACCTGCGCGCGCGAGATGCCCGCGATCCGCCTCGACGATCTCGCGCCAGTGCGGGTACAGGTCGGTCTTGCTGATCAGGCAGGCCACCGACGGGCACAGGCTCGTGACCTGGCGGATGAAACCGAGCTCCGGCTCGGTGAATTCCTGGCTGGCGTCCGACAGGACGAACACGGCGTCCGACGCCGGAATCAGTCCGAGCGTGCTCGCGGCGTGCGGGTTGCCTGCACCGCCCACCCCGGGGGTGTCGACGAGGACCAGCCCGTCGGCGAGCAGCGGGCTCGGGACGTTGACCTCGACGCGCAGCACCTCCCGGCCCCCGGCGCGGGGTGAGGCCGGGGTGATGCCGTTCAGCTCGTCGAGTGGCAGCGGCACCCGGATCGGGTCGGCTCCCGGATCGGCGAGCACCAGTTCCGCCGACGCCGTCTCCGCGTTCTGGACGACGGTGGGGATCGCCGTGGTCTCGTCGTCGCCCACCGAGCACACGGTGAGATTGAGAAGCGAATTCACGAACTGGCTCTTGCCCTGCTTCAGCGGCCCGACCACCACGATCCGCATCCGCGGATCCTGCACCCGGCCCCGGGCGGAATCCAGGCGCTGGGCCAGGTCGCCGCGACCGAACCGCTTCGCCACGTCCAGGGCCTGCTCGAGCAGCGCCGTCATCGACTGGGATCGGGCTGGACTCTTCTCGGCGGCTGCACTGTCCATGAGCTTCGTTGACCCGCAATTCTTCCGACCTCGTGCGGGCACCTGTTCGGTGCCCCGACACCCGACTGTGAAACAGCCCCGCACGCATAACGCGTCCGGGGCTGATTTCGTTACATCGTACGGCGGTCCCGGCCGCCCCGTCTGGGGGATGCCGGAACCGCCGGCTCATCACGGCTCGAGGTGATCGACCACGCCCGTGACGTCGTGCGAGAGGTCCACCGAGGAGTCGGTGTCACCGAACAGCGAACCGTCGGTGTCGGCGTGCAGGCCCGAGTCGGCGCCGAACGCGTTGTCCGCGTCGATCGACGACCAGGTGTCGGCCCCGGTGTCGACGGCACCGCCCAGGGTGGATCCGAGGCCGCCGGCGATCGAACCGGTGGTGTCGACGACGGCGCCGCCGACCGCTCCGAGGTCCGCGGAACCGTCCGCGGCGGCGGAACCGCCTGCGGAAGCGCCACCCGCGACCGATCCGCCGGCGGACGCTGCGCCGTCGAGGGCGCCGCCCACTGCCGCTCCGCCGTCGACCGCTCCACCGACGGCACCGTCGAGGGCGCCGCCGACCGAGGTGCCGAGCGATCCGAGACCGCCCACGCCACCGGACAGTCCGGCGCCGAGATCGGCGGCCGCGTCGGTGGTGGCGTCCAGGCCCCCGGTCAGACCGGCGGTGGCGTCGACGGCGCTGTCCACGCTGCCTTCCAGTCCGCCGGCCACGTCACCGCCGATTCCGGCAGCGGCGTCCACGGTGCCGCCGAGGCTTCCGCCGACGTTCGCCGCCGTGTCCAGGGCGCCACCGAGGCTTCCGCCCAGGTTGGCCGCCGTGTCGAGGGCACCGCCGAGGTTCGCGTCCAGGCTCGCACCGGCGTCGGCGACCGCGCCGACCGAGGCGCCTGCCTCACCGACCGCATCGACGGCACCGCCGACGCTGCCGGTCAGTGCGGAGCCGAGGCCCGCACCGGTGTCGAAGATTCCACCCAGACCACCGGTGAGGCCGCTGGTCAGACCGGCGCCCAGGCCACCGGCCGTGTCCAGTCCGCCGACCAGGTTGGTTCCGAGGCTGCCGCCCAGGTCTGCGCCGGCGTCGGCAACCGCACCGACTCCCGCCGCGACACCGGCACCGATGCCGGCCGCTGCGTCCGCGCCGCCCGCCACACCGCCGCCGACGGCGCCGCCCACGTTGCCCGTGACGTCAGTGCCCACGTCGAGCAGCCCGCCCAGCGCGCCGTCGATGCCGCTCGTCAGGCCACCCGCGAGACCGGTGCCCGCGTCGAGCGCACCGTCCAGGGCGCCGCCAACACCGGCCGCGGCGTCGAGTCCGAGGTCGGCGTCCAGAGCGGAGTCGAGATCGAGCCCGCCACCGGCCTCCAGTGCCGTCTCCAGTGCGGAACCGAGGGTCGCGCTGAGGCCGCCGTCCGCGCCGAGGACGCCGCCGAGAGCGGTGCCCAGCGTGCTGCCGATGCTTCCCTCCGCGCCGAGGACGCTGTCGAGGTCGAGGGCGCCGCCGGTCTCGAGCGCACCGCCGAGCACACCGCCGAGGGCCGCGCCGAGATCGGCGCCCGCGGCGCCGCCGGCACCGAACGCACCGCCGAGCAGACCACCCAGGTCGGTCGCCCCGCCGAGGTCGACTCCGCCGTCCGCGCCGAGCACCGCGTCGAGCGCCGCGCCCAGGCCTGCAGTGGCGTCACCGTCGACACCGAGCACTCCGCCGAGCGCGCTGCTGATCGTGGTTCCCAGATCGGCACCGGTGTCGAGGACGCCGCCCAGCCCGAGGCCGCTCTCCAGTGCACCGCCCAGGACCGTGCCCAGGTTCGCGCCTGCGTCGCCGCCCAGACCGAAGGCACCGCTCAGTGCCGTGGTCAGCTCGGAAGTCAGTTCTCCGCCGAGGCCGAGATCGCCGCCGAGGCCGAGGTCCAGTCCGCCGTCCAGCAGGCCGCCCAGGTCGATGCCCGTCACGCCGCCGGCACCGAGCGCGGCGTCGAGAGTGCTGCCCAGTTGGGTGGCCAGGCCACCGTCCAGGCCGAGGGCGCCACCCAGGACCGTGCCGAGTGCGGCGTCCAGTCCCAGTCCGCTGCCGAGTGCACCGGACAGTGCGCCGCCGAGGCCGCCGTCCAGATCGAGGGCGCCGCCGAGCAGACCGCCCAGGGCTCCACCGAGGTCACCGCTGACGTCGCCGCCGGCGCCGAGGACGCCGCCGAGGATGCCGCTCAGCGCGCCACCGAGGCCGCCGTCGGCACCGAGCACGGCACCGAGGTCGAGTCCGCCGCCGGCACCGAGCACCGCGTCCAGTGCGGTACCCAGACCGGCCGTAAGGTCGCCGCCGACTCCGAGTTCACCGCCGAGCAGCCCGCTCAGGGCACCGCCGAGGCTGCCGCCCGCACCGAGGATCGCGTCGAGGTCCAGTCCGCCGCCCAGGTCGGCGATCGAACCGAGCGTCGCGCCGAGCGCGCCACCGAGGTCTGCACCGAGGTCACCGCCCGCACCGAGGACACCGCCGAGCGCGCCACCGAGGACCGCGCCGAGGTCGGTGCCGAGGACTCCGCCGAGCGAACCGGCGACGTCGCCGAGCAGGTCACCGCCGAGCAGGCCTTCGAGGGTCGCGCCCAATCCGCCGCCCGCGCCGATCGCCGCGTCGAGGGCGCCGCCCAGCGTGCCACCGAGACCGGCGTCCACACCGAGTACGCTGCCGAGGGTCGTTCCGAGCACGCCACCGAGGTCGAGGCCGGCACCGACTCCGGTGAGGATGTCGCCGTCCACGCTGCCACCGAGGTCGACGACGCTGGCGAGGGCGGCACCGAGAGCCGCACCCAGCTCGGCGCCCAGGTCGCCGCCGATCGACAGGGCCGGCGCGAGGATCCCGGTGAGACCACCGGCGACGTTGACCACCGGCAGGGCCGTGATCGCCGCGGTGAGGGTGGTGGCGAGCTGCGCGGTCAGGTCCGCGCCCAGCCCGAGCGCTCCTCCGAGGGCTCCGCTGATCGTGGCGCCGAGGTCGAGTGCACTGCCGAGCTCGAGGCCACCGGTGAGGGAGAGTGCCGCGTCGAGGGCTGCGCCCAGCGCGGCACCGAGCTGTGCACCGATCTCGCCGCCGATCTCCAGTGCGGCACCGAGCGCGGCGCTCAGGCCGGCCGCCAGTTCCGCGGCGAAGTCGAAGTCGCCGCCCAGGCCGGCACCCAGACCGAGGCCCGCGCCGGCTCCGAGACCGACCGCACCGCCGAGACCGCCGCCGAGACCGAGGCCGGCGCCCAGGCCGCCACCGAGACCGCCACCGAGACCGCCGCCGACACCTGCGCCGATACCACCGGCGACGTCACCGGCGACGTCGGCACCGGCGTTGACGATCGCTGCCAGGTCGGCCCCGCTGCCCGCGAACAGTCCCGACTCCGCGACCAGCGGAGCGACGGAGACGATGTCCGCGTGGCTCACACCCTGCAGACCGGCAGCGCACAGAGCGTCGGTCGGGTTGGCGCAGTAGGCCGCCGCAGCCTGCTCGTCGCGAAGAAGGCCGAGGATGAAGTCGAGGACGGCGTTGGTAGCCATGGCAATCTCTCCTGTGGTCGAGGTTCGGGGAGTTCGGGTGGCCACCACAACTGCTGTGACGGCGAGTGAAATACACGTTATGGATCGGCGGCCCCCTTCCCAACGGGGCGGCGCCCCCTACTCGCGGACCCCGGTATCGGGGATCTCCCATCGGGGGTCGGGGCCTCGCCGTTAGGGGATGAGGGGGCATTAGGGGATCGGCCCCGTAACTGCCGTCGACCTGCGCATCGGCGTAACGAAACGGCCGCCGCACGCGACAATTCGAGTGACCACGACGGCCCCGGCCGTCACATACGACGGCGGCACCGTCCGCCTGACACAGGCGGCGTGACGCCCGCCCGGACCACAGGAGTGGAACATGGCTGCAGCGCTCGGCATCGGTGTCGGATCGGTCAATACGGTGGCCGCCGTCGACACGGACGGGGCGAGCGTGACGGATGCCGCCGACCTCACCGTCCTGTCCCGCGCGAGTGTTCTGCACCTCTCCCCCGACCGCGCACCCGTACTCGGCGCCGACGGCGGCGAACCGGATGCGGTGACGGTGTCCGACTTCGCGAACCGCGTCGGCGACCCGGTCGGGATCCTCACCGACGACGGCTCGACCTACTCCGGCGAAGACCTCGTGGCCACCGCCGTGAGCTGCATCGTGCACGAGGCGGCATCCGGCAGGCACGGCCTCCCGGCCACCGTCGTCGCCCACCCGACCGTCTGGCCGCCGTACACCGTCGGCGTCCTCGCCGACGCGCTCGAGCAGGCCGGCGTCGCGGACGCCACCCTCGTGTCGGAGGCGCAGGCGGTGATGACGTGGCTCGAACGGACCCGCGGCACCCTCGGCGACGCGTTGACCGTCATCTACGACCTCGGCGGCACCTCACTCGACATCACCCTGTTCCGTTCGGACGCACATGGCACGGAAACCGGGGTCCTCGGCAAGCCGGTGCGGTCCGAGGACTTCGGTGGCGCCCACTTCGACCACGCCGCCATGCAGTACGTCCTCGGCAACGTCGCCGACGAGTTCGGCGACATCGACCCCTTCGCCCCCGACACCGTCGCCGCGCTGACCCGCCTGCGGACCCGGTGCACCGCGGCGAAGGAGGCACTGTCCTCCGACACCGAGGCCACCATCGGCATCGAACTGCCCGGCATCTCCACCGACGTGCGGCTGGTGCGCTCGGAACTCGAAGACCTCATCCGCGAACCCCTCCAGGACTCGGTGACGCTGGTCCGCGAGAGCATCCACGCCGCAGGCCTCGAATCCAGCGACGTCACCCAGGTGGTACTCACCGGCGGCAGCGCCGCGATCCCGCTCGTCGCCGAACTTCTGTCCGCGGAACTGCGGGTTCCCGTCGTCGCGGCCGAACGTCCGGGCCACACCGCCGCCCTGGGTGCCGCGCTGCTCGCCGCCGACCGGGTTGCGGGGCGCGCCGCCGCCCCGACGATCGCGCGGATGCCGGTCGTCGTTCCCACCGCCGCGCCTGCCACGGCAGCGCCTGCCGCCGCCCCGGCCGTCGAGTCGGACGCCGACACCGTCGTCCTCGCCGCCCGGCCTCCCGCACCGAGACCCGTCGACCCCGCCCCCACCGGGATGTCGCGCAAGAAGAAGGCCGGGATCATCTCCGCATCCGTCGCCGCCATCGCCCTGCTTGCTGCGGGCGGGCTGTCGCTCGGCACGGTCTTCGACGTCGCACCGGCGTCCAGTTCGGGTTCGACCTCCTCGCAGTCGTCGGGCACGTCGGCGGGCGCCGCCTCCACGTCCGGTGTTCCGGCGGAGGCCGCCGCGGCAGGCGCCGTCGCACCCGGCACCGAGGCTGCGGGTGTCGCCGCCGCAACCGGCGTCCCCGGCACCGCGGCCGGCGTCGCGACTCCGGTCGCCGCACCCGGCACCGTCCCACCCGGCACCGTCGCACCCGCCGCGGCCCCACCGGCTGTCGCGGCGCCCGGCACGGCCCCGGCCCCCGCCGCTGCGGCGCCTGCCCCCGCACCCGCACCCGCACCGGCACCCGCCCCCGCGCCGGCACCTGCGCCCGCTCCGGCACCGAGCGTTCCGTCCGACGGCGGCGCCGCGATCGCCAACACCATCGTCGGCGGTGCCGGCGCGGTGGGTAACACCGTCAACGGCGTGGGCGACACGGTCGGCGGCGTCGTCGGCGGAGTCACCGGCCTGGTGCCCGGCGTCCTCGGCAACGGCGGATAGGGCGACGTGTCCACGCTGCCCTCACCGCTCCCTCCCACGGAACTCGCGGACCTCGACAGCCCGCAACTCTCCGCTCTCGCACTGGTTCTACTCGGCAGCGACCTCGACGAGACCGTCGTCGCCCGGGTACTCGACGTCGAACCCGACCGTGCCCGCGCGGCCGTCGACGCGCTCCGTTCGGACGGCTGGGTCGACGAACGGGACACGCTGGTTCTCGCGGACCACACGCATCTCACGACCACGCTCGGCGAGAACCGCCTGCACATGCTGGCCCGCCGCCTGCTCGCCCATCACGTCGACGGCGGAACGCTCACGCTTCCCGTCGCCCGCGCGGTGGCCGCGACCGGCACACCCAGCGAGGAATTGAGCCAATTCCTCTGCGCCCAGGCCGAACTCGCCGAACCGGCCGTCGCCGTCGCGCTGTACGCCGAAGCGGGCCGGGTCGGCAAGCTCCGCGACACGGCCGTCGTCGCGTACGCCGAGGCGAGCGCCCTGAACGGTGACCTCGACACCGCGGTCGGGCTGGCCGATTCCGTCCTCGAACGATCCGCGACCGTCGACGGCCCGGAACTCGCTGCGGCCGTACGCATTTCGGCCGCAGGTGCCGCGTTCTGCGGCATGATCGACCGCAGCGCCGAACTGTACGCCTGGCTCGGTGCGGACCGGGCGGGCGCCGACGCCCCCCTCGCCGCCTCCGTCCTCGTGGTCGCGGGCCGACTCGACGACGCCGAAGCCGTCCTCGCGACGAGCGCGGGCGCACCCCCCACCGCCGCCACCGCCGGCGCCGCCCTCGTCGCGACCGGACTCGTGCAGTCGGTGACCGCGTCCGCGAATGCGGCACTGAACTCACTGACCCGCGCCCTGTCGCTGCCCGGCCGCGCGTCGCGGCCCCGGATGCTGCCCGACTCCCCCGCCGCGATCACCGCCCTCGCCGCACTCCACTGCGGCGAACTCGCCCACGCGGACGCCGTCCTCACCCGGGCCCGGGAAGCCGAGCGCCCCGGCAGTGTCACCGCGAACCGGCACCAACTGCTCACCGCGTGGACGTCGATGGTCCGCGGCGACCTCACGTCGGCGCAGTCCCGGCTCGACGGTCTCGACGCCGCGTCGATGCACCAGCGGGATCTGCTGTTCGTCCACGGCCTGCGGGTCGGGCTGGCGCGGCGCACCGGCGACAACGCGGCCCTGCTCCAGGCGTGGGCGGGCGCGCAGGGCGTGCTCGCCGAGTACTCGGTGGACCTGCTGAGCCTGCTGCCGCTCGGCGAACTGTGGCTCACCGCGATCCGGGTCGGCGAACCCGGGCGGATCACCCACCTCGTCGAGGACGCCCGGTCGTTGCTGCGGACCCTCGGCGAACCGGCGATGTGGGGGTCGGCCCTGCACTGGTACGGCGTGCAGGCCTCGATCCTCGCCGAATGCCCCGCCGATCTGATGCCGCACGCCCGCGCACTCGGCGAGGCCGCCAAGGTCAGCACGTACGCGTCCGGGCTCGCCGCCGCCGGTCGCGCCTGGCTGCGCGTGCTGCAGGGCGACATCGACGCCGCCACCGTCGAGGACGCGGCCCGCACCCTCGACCGGATCGGCCTGCCGTGGGACGGCGCGCGCCTCGCCGGTGAGGCCGCGTTGCGCGCCTCCGACACCCGGGCGGCGACCACCCTGCTGCAGGTCGCCCGGGCCCTGCGCCAGCCGACGTCCGCCGGCAACGGCACCGACTCCGCGGTCGTGCCGAGCCCGAGCACGCCGGGGTCGCTCACCGACCGCGAGGCGGAGGTCGCCGAACTGCTCGTCCAGGGGCTGACGTACCGGGAGATCGGGTCGCGCCTCTACATCTCCGCGAAGACGATCGAGCACCACGTCGCCCGGATCCGCCGGCGGCTGGGCGCCGGGTCGCGGTCGGAACTGCTGTCGATGCTGCGTGCGATGGGCCACGGGTCTGCGGCTCCGCCACCTGTGAGTACTTCTTAACCGCCGGCGGTTAACAAGCACTCACGGGTGCCGTATGTAACCATTCGGCATCGGCGCGCGACACACTGTGCACGTGGTGCGATGACGCACCTCTCGAACCGTGCCAGTAAGGATCTTCCATGACCACCGGAGTCGGACTCACCGTCGGCGATTCGGTTTCCACGGCGGTGGTGACCGCTTCCGGAACCGACGTGAGGACGATCGAACACCCGTCCGTGCTGTTCACGGCCCCGGACGGCACTGTTCAGCTCGGCGACCCCGGCACGGAGTCGACCGGCGCCGTCCGCGACTTCCTCGCACGTGTCGGTGAGCCCGCGGGCATCGAGTACGCGGGTTCCCTGACCCGCGCCGAGGACCTCGTTGCGACGGCGATGTTCTGCCTGTTCCGGGAGGCGTCGGACGGACTGTCCGGCACGGTGAAGGTCACCGCGACCCATCCGTCGGACTGGGCGCCGGAGATCGTCACGAAGCTGCGTGAATCCCTCGACTACATGGGTCTGGGCGACGCGACTCTCATCCCGGAGTCGGTGGCGCTCACCGCGTCGCCGGAGTCCCCGGCCCAGGGTGCGGCGCTGCTGGCGGCCGGGCTGGCCCTGACCGACGAGGACACCAGCGCCGACACCGAGTCGATTCCCGTCGTCGAGGCCCCGTTGCACACCGCGTACTCCGCTGTGACGGCGGTGCCCGCGGCGGCGGCTGCTGCATCCGCGGACGCGTTTCCGCCGGCCGAGACCGAGGCGAGCGCACCGACCGCAGCCGCCAAGCGCCCCGACCGTCGGCCACTGATCATCGCCGGTGTCGCCGCGGCCGCACTGGTGGTGGCCGGTGGGGCGGTCGCGTTCGCGCTCACCGGCAAGAACAGCACCGCGGTCCCGTCGATCCAGGACGCCCAGACCGCGTCGGTGACGACGTCGACCGCGCGACCCACACCGGTCGCACCCGCGGTCTTCCCGACGGCGAGCACGCAGGAGGTGGCCGTGACGACGGAGGTGGAGGCCCCGATCCCGGTCGCTCCCCCGCCCGCCCCGGTGGAGACGACGTCCGTGTTCGTGCCCCCGCCCCCGCCGACGACGACCACGACGACGACGCCGGTGATCACCCTTCCCTCGATCACCACGGTCCCCCAGACCACCACGACGACCACCGCCGCGACGACCACGACGACACCGCCGGAGACAACCACCACCACCACCACGACGACGAAGGAACCGCTGGCCGCGACCACCACGACGACACCGGTGCTGCCTGCGCTGAAAACGCCAGGTCAGTGAGGCTTCGGTCGCACCTCCCCGACGGGTCGACCCGTCCGTAGCTTAAGGTGGGGCGCTGATACCCACCCCAGAAGGAATCCCCAGTGAACGGATTCCGTGCAGAAGGGATTTCATGCGTAACGTGCTGGCGCACCGCGCCGCTGTTGTAGGCGCCTCGGCAATGCTTCTTCTCTTTCCGTTTTCCACTGCCGCCCAGGCCGACCCTGTTACGCAGCCCGACACCACGCAGCTGAGCGCCGACAAGTTGCCGGCCGAACTCGTCGAGGCCATTACCCGCGACCTGAAGATCAGCCCGCAGGAATACCTCGACCGCGCCGCGAAGGCACAGGAGCTGGGTAGTTACGCCGAGGATTTCCGGGAGCAGCATCCCGACGACTTCGCCGGGGCGTGGATCGGCCTCGACGGCAAGCCCGTCGTCGCGGTCACCACGAACGAGGCCGCCGACGCCGCAGCCAAGGCCGGGTACGACACCCGCATTGCGCCGGTGTCCGCGAACGGCCTGGAGAAGACCCTCTCCGACGTGAACGGCTGGATCGCGGGACTGCCGAAGGACGTGGCTTCCCAGGTCAACTCCGCGTCGATCGACGTTCTCGACAACCGCGTCGTCATCGACGTCGTCAACAGCCCCGTCGGCCAAGCGCTGAACCTGCCGACGCTGCTCGCCAACGTCAAGGTGATGCTGAGCCCCGGCGGCGGCGGTCCGGTGGAGCGGGGTCCCCTCGCCGGCGACACGTACATCACCACCGCGGGCGAACTGCCGAAGACGCCGATCTCGGAGATCTCCGTCTGCTCGCTCGGCTTCAACGCCGTCGACGACAGCGGCCAGGCCGTCAACATCAGCGCCGGGCACTGCAACCCCGCCGAGGGTCAGCAGTCGCCGGTGTTCCTCCCCAATCACCAGAACGTCGACGACAGCCAGCAGATCGGCGTGTTCTCGAAGTCGTCGGTGGGTAACCCGGCCGACAAGCTCGACTACTCGGTGATCAAGCTGAACGACGCGGGTGTCAAGGCCGGCCTGGACCGTCCCGCGGTGCGCGGCGCGAACGGCACCACCCTGGAGATCACCGGCACCGCCCGTCCCGTCGTCGGCGCCCCGATCTGCAAGTCGGGCCAGACGTCGTCGTTCACGTGTGGTGTGGTCGCCGCCGATCACGTCGAGACGCAGTTGTTCGTGGCCGACGGTTCGAGCCGCGTGATCAACGGTTTCGCGGGCACCGCCTGCACCCTCGCGGGTGACAGCGGCGGTGCCATCGTCACCGGCACTCTCGCACTGGGCATCACGAGTGGTTCCAATGCCAGCGGCGCCCCCAACTGCACGGAGGCGAACCTGGTGCTGGCACCGGAGGGTGGCACGGCCAGCCTCGGCATCCCGGTCGCGGACATCGTGGACACGGTCGGATCCGGGATGCGCGTGCGCACCATCTCCGACTAGTTCGCCACCGCTTTCACCCTGCGCCCGGTGCCCGTTTCGTCTCGGACACCGGGCGCAGGTGTGTGTACGGCAGAAGCGCCCCGGCTGTCCGGTGTCCGCTTTGTCCAGCGGCGTCGTCCGCCGAGAGTGTTACAGGTGGGAATAGACGGGGCGAACCCATATAGTCGACTCCGACTGTGTACGGCCTTACCTGTCAGGGGGGTCGTATTCGCGTGCGCCCGCGAGGCAACTGCGAACAAACAACATAGAAAGGCCCCCATGCGAAGCTCCATCGCACGTCGTGCCGCCGTGTTCGGCTCCGCCGCGCTGCTGCTCCTCGGTCCGGTCACCGCCTCCGCTCAGGCCGATCCGGTCGAGCCGGGAGTGTCCGGCCAGGCCGCCAAGCTGCCCGCGGAACTGATCGACGCAATTTCGCGTGATCTGTCGCTGAGCCCGGACCAGTACCTGGAGCACTCCGAGCTGGGCCAGAAGCTGGCCGAGTTCGCGAAGATCGCCCGCACCCAGTTCCCGGACGCCTTCGCCGGAACGTGGCTCGACAACGCAGGCACCCCGATCGTGGGGCTCGCCGACGGCGCCGACAAGCAGGCCGCGGTCGCCGCAGCCGAGAAGGCCGGCTTCCAGGTGAAGGATGTGGCGCAGAGCGAGAGCAGCCTGCAGCAGCAGGTGAAGTCGCTCGACGGTTGGCTCGACACCCAGCCGCCCGCCGTCGCCGATCTCGTTCGCGGCGTCGCCATCGACATCGTGAACAACGATCTCGTGCTCCGCGCCGACAACGTGGGCGGGTTGCAGCTTCCGGACTTCCTGAAGGGCGCCCGCGTCGTGCAGTCGCCTGCGACGGCCGCTCCGTTGCCGTCCACCGATCTCACCCCCATCGCCGAACCGCTGCCCGCCGACGCCCTGCTGGGCGGCGACGCGTACGGCTCGCTCGGCGGCGGAGTCGGGCTGCGCTGCTCGCTCGGGTTCAACGGCACCGACGGCTCGGGCAGGCCGGTGAACATCACGGCAGGGCACTGCGACCCCAACCGGGCCGCTGCAGGCACCGCGGAGGCGTCGGAGGCGTTCTCCCTGGTCCCGGGTGGCACCGGTCCGCGGATCGGCACGTTCGCCAAGACCAGCCTGGACATCCACGACTACTCGATCATCCGGGCCGACGACGACGCCGCCCGCCGGTTCGAGAACAACGGCATCCGGGTGCCCGGTGCGGCACCGGTCGCGATCACGGGAACCGCCGACCCGGTCGTCGGCGCCCCGGTGTGCAAGTCGGGTCTGACCACCGGCTTCACCTGCGGTCGCGTCACGTCCGTCGCGCAGACCGTCTCCGTCGGTGAGCGCACGCTGGCCGACAGCTTCTCGACGAGCATGTGCGCCCTGCAGGGCGACAGCGGCGGCACGATCGTGACCGGCACGCTGGCCCTCGGAATCTCGAGCGCCTCCAACGTCGGGCAGTACCCGATCTGCCAGGTCGCAGACGTCGTCACGTTCGTCCTCGGCGAGAGCCCCGAGTTGTTCGCCACGCCGATCAACGAGGTGCTGGCGGAGAACCCGGGTCTGCGCGTGCGCACCTCGTAACGCAACGCCTACCGACGACGACGGCCCGCTTCCCTTCGGGGAGGCGGGCCGTTGTCGTCGGCACACTGGTTGGCTGCGTACGAACCGATCAGGCGGTGGGTTCCGGCGCGGGCGGAACGAACGGCGTGTTGATGGTGATCAGGTACTGGATTCCGAGGATCACGAGCGCGGTGCCACCGACGAAGATGGTTCCGGCCAGCCCGCCGGCGGCGAATCCCGCCATGAGGCCGCCGAGGCATCCCACGGGAGTGCCGATCACGGTCACGGCGAGCAGTCCACACCCGACGGCGAGACCCACGACGCCGAAGATCACCCCGAAGATCAGGCCGCCGATCAGCGTCGCGTAGCCGAGATAGCTGTTGAAGTCGGCCAGCGCGACGTCGTCGCGCTCTTTCTGCGTGTCGAATCCGTCCTGCGCCACCGATTTCAGTGACGCCGCATCGTCGTCGGGAACCTGCGGGGTGAGTTTCACCGTGCGGCCGTCGAGATCGGCGTCGATCGGATACACGACATCACCGAGCCGAATCGTGAGCGGCAGCGCAGCAACCACCTTGCCGCTGCCGTCCACCACCTCGATCGCTTCCCGGGTGTCGGTGATCCGGAACGCGCCCGCGTCGATCGACGTGATCACGGACTCACCCTCGGCGTGCGCCTCGTACCCGATGTCGGGCGAATCCTGCTGCGTCAGCGGCGCTGCATGTGCCGTCCCTGCGGAGATGCCGAGGGAGGCGACGACGAGGAACGCTGCTCCGGTGACGGCCCGCAGGTTCCGTGCAAACCGGCCGCTCATGCCGCGGGTGCCGGTGCGACGAACGGGCTGTTGATGGTGTTGAAGTACTGGATACCCAGGACGACCAGGGCGCCGCCGCCGACCACGATGGTGCCGGCGAGCGCGACGACGGGCGCCACGATCAGCGCCCCTCCGATGCATCCCGCCACCGGCCCGGCAAGACCGAGGAACGGAATCACCAGCGCCGCCGTGCCGGGGATGATGCCGACCGCGCAGCCGATCGCCCCGCCGATGATGGCGGCGACGATCGCGGTGATCGCGGTCGTGATTCCGAGTTGCTGCTGGAAGTCGTCGAGTGCGCGCTCGTCGCGTTCCTGTTTGTCCTGGGGTGCAGCGACGTCGTCGAGGGTCAGCCGTTCCGACACGGGGACGGGTGTCGCTGCGGAGGGATCCATGTTCGGGACGAGTCGCAGGACACGCGCGGACTCGTCGACCGCGACGGCGAAGGGATGCTGCAGATCGTCGACCCGGAAGAACGTGGGAATGGACGCTACGACGCGGCCACCGTCGTCGACGACGTCGACGGTGTCGTTCGCGGCGTTGATCGAGAAGGCGCCGGCGTCGAGGGTGGCCACAGCGGCGTCGCCGTCACGAGCGGTCTGGTAGTTGATGTTCGGGATGCCCTGTTCCGCTGCCGGCCGGGGTGCGGCGGCCGGATCGGCGTATGACGTGGCCGCCCCGACTCCCATCGCCGCGACGACGAGCATGGATGTGGCAGTAAACCGTCGGAGGTTCATCGAGACCCGTTTCAAGAGCAGCGCTGTGACGGACGAAGGTTAGCCTAAGCATTGGCAAATCCAGCAGGCCAGCTCCGCTGCTGTGACGAGGTTCACTTTCGGAAAGTGCATACGACGACGAACCGCCCGCCTCCGGAAGGAGGACGGGCGGTGTCAGGGGTGCTGCAGCCGTGCGGCTACTTCACCCATTTCGCGGTGCCGGACAGCGTGCGGACTTCTCGCGAAGACATCAGAGCAACTTCGGACCGACAGTCACGATCGTGATCACGTAGCCGAAGATGTCGGCCAGGATTCCGAACAGTTCCGCCATGAATACTCATACCTCCCCTGGGCGCACGCGCCTCTGCAACCAGCTACTTCGAACCTTTGTCGTTCTTTGCCCAGACCGTGGTGCCATCGGGCGCCGTCAGAGTCTGCGCAAGCTGGATCCCCGCGACGACCAGGGTCGGACCACCGACGATGACGGTTCCGGCAATCGCACCGACCGCCGCGAACACCGGGACGGTGGCCAGCGCGACGGGCCCGGCAATCAGGCCGACCAGTCCGATCGCGCCGCCGACGACGGTGCCGGCCAGTCCACCGACCGCCGAGGCCAGTGCAAGCTGCTGCCCGAAATTGGCCTGGGCGCGCGTGTTCTCTTCGACCGAGGCAACGTCGCTCAGCGGAAGATCGGCGTCCGCGATCGGCGTTGCCTTCGCGCGATCGATGACGGGAGTCAACGTGAGAGTCTTGCCGTCCTCGCTGACCTTCTCGTCGAACGGGAACTGCAGACCGTCGAAGCGGTACGCGAGGGGCAGCGAGAGGACGGCGTTTCCAGCGCCGTCCTCGAGTGAAACCGATTTCCGATCCGACGACACCACGAATGCGCCTGCGTCGATCTTCGTGACGACTGCCCGATCCTCCACCCGGGTCTCGTATGCGATGTCGGCTCCGGGCTCGGCCACGGGTTCCGCGATCGCCACCCCGGATCCGGCCGCGAGTGCACCCACCAAAAGTGCCGAAGTCGTAACGAAACGACGCAACTTCATTCCATCCCCTTAAGGTTCCAACCCCATCCGTTGCTAAACAGTAACTTGCTGCTGTGACAGATCCCAATTGAGTTTCGACTCGAGAAAAGCCGCTTCACCAATAGTCGACGAGGGGTTATGGAATTTCGGATCAGGAGCGGGGCCGGGACCGAATTCCAAGAATGGCACCAGTCGTCCATTCAGTAATTGCGACAGAAAGCGGGGAACCGGTCGGTTTCTTCGCGGAGGCGGCCCGCACACGACCCGGCCCCGCCGTGCATGACACGACGGGGCCGGCGGATCGAGACGAGGGCCCTACTCGTCCCTGTCCGCGTAGATCGACGTCCCCGGGGCGGCGTTGTACGTCTCCCACAACTGGTATGCACTGACGCCGAGAGTGGGGCCACCGGCGACGATGGTTCCCACCACCCCACCGATGCCCGCCCCGGTGACGAGACCCGCGACACATCCGGCGGGAAGTGTTGCGATACAACCGATTCCGGCACCGGCAATGGTTCCGATCAGGCTCCCGACCGTGACGGCGATACCCACCTGCGCACCGAACTGGCCGAAGGCCCTGTCGTTCTCCTCACGGGACGCGACGTCGTGGAACGGCAGCGGGAGTACCGCGGGTGCCGACGCGGTCGGCGCGGGCGCCACAGGGGCGGGTGCCGAAGCCGGCCCCGCGTGGGAAACTCCGGCAGCAAGACCCATGGCGGTAACCGCCAGGCCTGCCGTTACTGCAGCTCTTCTCACGATCATTGATGCCTCATTTCAGGACCGACGCGACGAAGTACTGATGTGATCGAAGTGCACTGCACGACCCCCGTTTGCGACCGCTGACCAGGGCCGGAAAACACGCTCAGAGTAACAGTGAAATCACGGCCGAAATGTTCATTGACGAAAAATTCATCGGGTCACGAGGCACCGGTCGGCAGTTGGCCGATCACAACGTAATTCGCATGAATTACATGGTGTGAATTACGCCCGGAAGGCGAATTTTCGGCAGCGGCGACATCGACGCTCGGATTATTTGCCCGTCGTTATCCCGCCGCAACGCAACCGCGTCGAATTCGTGACGCAAACTGCGGCTGGAGCAGCCCTCGAGGGCTATTGGACGGCCCCGCGAGGCCGTCGGCCGAAGTTAGGGCGACCTTGGGTGAACGCCGCAATTTCGACCCTTTAACGTGGCGAACAGAAAGTCCGATTGTGGCATGCGCCACATGCCGCATCGGCGCCCCAACTGCAGAAATGCTCCTGAACAGGGCCAAGTTACCCACAGGTAGGATAGATAAGTTACCAGTGGGTAACTTAGCAAGCGTTAGGATCACGAGCAGTCCCGAGGTGGCCGCCCTGCCGCCCTGAAACGAAAGGCCGCGACATGAATGCCCTGACGATCACGTTGGGCACCATCGGCGTGCTGCTGAGCCTCATATGTTGGTTCTCCTTCATCACAGGCGCATTGAAGATGGTCAACGTCGTCCGGATCGGCCAGTCGGCCCCGGATCGATGGCACCCCTTCTTCCCGCGCTTCAAGCAGATGTGTGTCGAGTTCATCGCCCACACGCGCATGAGCAAGTTCCGCACCGTCGGCTGGGCCCACTGGCTGGTCATGGTCGGCTTCATGCTCGGAGCCGTCGTGTGGTTCGAGGCGTACGGCCAGACGTTCGACCCGGAGTTCCACTGGCCGCTGGTCGGTAACACCGCCGTCTACCACTTCGTCGACGAGATCCTCGGCCTCGGCACGGTCATCGGTATCACCACGCTGATCGTGATCCGCCAGCTCAACCACCCCCGCGTGCCCGCGCGGCTGTCCCGTTTCGGTGGTTCCGACTTCAAGGCCGCGTACTTCGTCGAGGCCGTCGTCCTCATCGAGGGCCTCGGCATGATCTTCGTGAAGGCCGGGAAGATCGCCACCTACGGCCACTCCAACCCGTGGACCGACTTCTTCACGATGAACCTCGCGAAGCTGCTTCCTGCGAGCCCGAACATGGTCGCGTTCTTCGCCTTCGTCAAGCTGATGTCGGGCATGATCTGGCTCTACGTCGTCGGCCGCAACATCACCTGGGGTGTCGCCTGGCACCGGTTCGCGGCGTTCGCGAACATCTACTTCAAGCGTGAGGACGACGGCGACGTCGCACTCGGCGCCGCCAAGCCCATGATGTCCGGTGGCAAGCCCATCAACATGGAGGACGCCGATCCCGACACCGACACGTTCGGCGCCGGCAACATCGAGGACTTCTCCTGGAAGGGCTGGCTGGACTTCACCACCTGCACCGAGTGCGGGCGCTGCCAGTCGCAGTGCCCCGCATGGAACACCGGTAAGCCGCTGTCCCCGAAGCTGCTCATCACGTCGCTGCGCGACCACGGCTACGCCAAGGCTCCGTACCTGCTCGCCGGTGGCCGCAAGGACATGGGCGGTGACGAGGTCGGCCTGGTGAACGGCGAAGGCGCCGTCGACGACGCCAAGCTGGCGGCGATCCCCGAGGCAGCCCGCCGGGAGGCCGAGCGCAAGCTGGTCGGCGAGACCGTCGAAGGCGAGCTGGCCCCGGTCATCGACGCCGAGACTCTGTGGAGCTGCACCAACTGTGGCGCGTGTGTCGAGCAGTGCCCCGTCGACATCGAGCACGTCGACCACATCATCGACATGCGCCGCTACCAGGTGCTGATCGAGTCGGAGTTCCCGTCCGAGCTGGCCGGCCTGTTCAAGAACCTCGAGAACAAGGGCAACCCGTGGGGTCAGAACTCCAAGGACCGTCTCAACTGGATCAGTGAGATGGACTTCGAGATCCCCGTGTTCGGACAGGACGCGGACAGCTTCGAGGACTACGAGTACCTCTTCTGGGTCGGCTGCGCCGGCGCCTACGAGGACCGGGCCAAGAAGACCACGAAGGCCGTCGCCGAACTGCTCGCCACCGCGGGCGTGAAGTTCATGGTTCTCGGCGCCGACGAGACGTGCACCGGCGACTCTGCTCGCCGCGCAGGTAACGAATTCCTGTTCCAGCAGCTCGCCATGCAGAACATCGAGTTGCTGAACTCGGTCTTCGACGGCGTCGAGCAGCGCAAGCGCAAGATCGTCGTCACCTGCGCCCACTGCTTCAACGCGCTCGGCAACGAGTACCCGGAGGTCGGCGGCGACTACGAGGTGGTTCACCACACTCAGCTGCTCAACCGCCTGGTCCGCCAGAAGAAGCTGATTCCGGTCGCCTCCGTCGGTGAGGACATCACCTACCACGACCCCTGCTTCCTCGGCCGCCACAACAAGGTCTACGACGCTCCCCGCGAGCTGATGGAAGCCTCCGGCGCGAAGCTGAAGGAAATGCCCCGTCACGGCGAACGGTCCATGTGCTGTGGTGCCGGTGGTGCCCGCATGTGGATGGAAGAGAACATCGGCAAGCGCATCAACATCGACCGGGTCGACGAGGCGCTCAGCACGGATCCGAAGAAGATCGCGACCGGCTGCCCGTTCTGCCGCGTCATGCTCACCGACGGCGTCACGGCTCGCCAGGAGTCCGGCCAGGGTGAGGGTGTCGAGGTCGTCGACGTCGCTCAGCTGATGCTCTCGTCCATCACGCGTCTCGAGCCGGAGAAGCTGACCGAGAACATCAAGGTCGTCCCCCGCGAGAAGCCGGCCGAACCGGCGGCAGCCGAGGCCAAGGCAGCGGTGGTCGAGAAGGAGCGCGTCGAAGAGGCCCCGGAGGCCGCTGCAACTCCGGCCGCCACGGAAGCTCCCGCGGGCAAGGGCCTGGCGATGAAGGGCCTGGCCAAGGCACCCGGCGCGAAGGCTCCCGGCGCCAAGGCACCCGGTCTCGGCATGGCGGGCGGAGCGAAAGCTCCCGGAGCGAAGGCACCCGGCAAGGGTCTCGGCATGGCCGGTGGGGCGAAGGCTCCCGGCGCCAAGAAGGCTGCTCCCGCCGCGACGGCTGACGCAGGCTCCGATGCTCCGGCAGCGGAGGCACCCAAGCCGAAGGGCCTCGGGCTCGCCGGTGGCGCGAAGGCACCGGGCGGCAAGGGTCTGCAGATGAAAGGTGCCGCCAAGGCACCCGGCGCGAAGGCCGCCGCTCCGGCCGCCGCCGCACCGGCCGCGGAGGCTCCCGCCGTCGAAACGCCCGCTCAGGACGCGCCCGCAGCGAAGCCGAAGGGACTCGGACTCGCATCCGGCGCCAAGGCACCGGGCAAGGGCCTGCAGATGAAGGGCAAGGCGAAGGCTCCCGCCGCGAAGGCTGCCCCGGCCGAGTCGGCGGTCGCCGAACCCCAGGCTGCCGCACCCCAGGCCGCCGCACCCCCGGCAGCCGAACCGGAGGTCGCCGACACCTCCTCCGCTTCGGAGGCTCCGAAGGCTCCTCCGGCGGCGAGGGCCGGTGGACTCGGTTTCAAGAGCGGTGCCAAGGCTCCCGGGGCCCGCAAGGCCGCGGCGCCCAAGGCCGCAGCACCGAAGGCCGAGGCACCCGAGGTTTCCCCTGCTGAAGCACCGAAAGCCAAGGCACCCGAGGCCGAGGCTCCGAAGGTGGAAGAGTCGAACGGCGACGGGTCCAACGGCAAGGCAGCGGAGACGGGGCAGGCCCCGCCGCAGGCCAAGCCCGGTGGACTCGGTTTCAAGGCCGGCGCGAAGGCACCGGGCCGGAAGAGCTAGCCGACAGCAGTGAACAGCGACGCCCCCACCAGTCACGGTGGGGGCGTCGCTGTTCTCTACCGCGGTCCGGCGCCGCCGCGTCCCGGAGTTC
The DNA here is from genome assembly GCF_900105905.1 of Rhodococcus koreensis. GTDB lineage: Bacteria > Actinomycetota > Actinomycetes > Mycobacteriales > Mycobacteriaceae > Rhodococcus_F > Rhodococcus_F koreensis. Next base: position 2,687,868 of record NZ_FNSV01000005.1, read on the forward strand.
CGCCGCCCATCGGCTGAGCGGGCGCCGGGTTCTGCACGGTGTATTCCTGCACCGAGTCGTCCTGCGCGGTGTCGTCCTGCGCAGTCTGGTCGGCGGACGATGCCTGTTCGACGGACGAGGTGGTGGTCGTCGTCGCCGAGGGCGTGTCGTCCTGGCCGATCAGTTGAGTCGCTGCCGCGCCGCCGCCCAGGAGGACGAGAGCGGCGGCACTCGCCGCGACCATCCATCCGCGGATGCCCGACTTCGGTGCCTTCGCGACCGGGACAATCGTCGGCGTGACGACTGTTGTGGTCGACGCAACGGGCCTGGTCGGCACCCCCGCGGATGCGGAGGGAGGCAACACACGCGACGCTGCCGCCGCGATCGGTCGCGGCGCCGCCGGTGGCCGGACCCGCGGTCCCGGCGCCGACATCACCCGGGAACCCGACTGCCGGAGCGATGCCCGCTCGGCGATCACCGCCGCGCCGCGGGCGGACGCCGTCGCCGGGTCGGGCGAGACGACGAGGGGGACGCCCACGGCTGTCGACAGCACTTCCGTCACGAGTGGAACCGCCGCTCCGCCGCCGAGGAGCACGACGGCGTCGACGGGGGTTCCGGTCTCGGCGAGTCGTTCGAGTTCACGTGCCACCGCATTCGCGGCGTGGGTGAGTGACTCGCGGATGACATCCTCGAATTCGGAACGCATGACACGTATCTGGCGTCGGATGCCGGGAAGCTCGACGGTCACCACGGCCGAGGTGTCCTGCGACAACCGCTCCTTCGCGATCCGGCAGCGGGCCGCGAGTTCGGCCAGCGCCGCGCGGTGCGCGGGATCGTCGACGTCGAAGTCCGGGTTCGCGTTCTGCACCAGTGCGACCACATGCCCCATCAGTAGTCGATCCGCGTGAGCCCCGCTGAAGTCGGTGCTCCGCGTCGACGGAAGAACATCGAATTCGTCGCCGCGCCGGGTGCCCACGGTCAGGTCGAGGGAGTGGGCTCCGACGTCACACATCAGCACGGTGTCGCAGTCGTCGAGTTTCTCGACCCGGGCGACCCACGTGAGTGCCGCAGTGGTTTCGGGGATCACGGTGACGGTGCGGTTCTGCAGCAGACCCCAGCGGCGGATCTCGTCCTCGAGTTCCTCCACCGCATACCCCGACCAGCCCGCCGGACCTGCGACCACCACATGGTCGGGCGCCGGGGTGCGGCCCCGAACCAGACAGTCGAGCGCCGTGGTCACCAACTGCACGGCCGGGGTGCGGGTCCCGTCGTCACCGATCACCGGAACGGGGTCACCGACTCTGTCGATGAAGTCACGAAAGACGATGCTGCCCTGAGGAAGCGGACCGGCACGTTGCGATCCGAGGGTGGGTGCGCTGCTGGACGACAGCGCGAGTTCGGCGGAGTGCCGCACCACCGTGAATCCGTCGTGCTCGTGGTGCGCCTGCGATTCACCGTGCATCTGTGCGGACACGAACGAGTCGGAACCCATACTGATCCCCATCGATGTCCGCATGTCGTGATCTCCATTCCGTGGTACGGCAGGCGACTTTCCTGCCGATCGAAACGCTAGACCGCCTTCCTGTACCGACCGCTGTGCGCTTCCTGCGATGTTCCTGTGTGCTCGGCGGCGCACGCCCCTAGGGAAGGTGCAGCGTCCTCCCATGGTCTTCCCAGGAATGGTCCATAACGTCGTCGGCAGTCGCCTCGAAGGGGCAAACCCGAGATGAAGGAGCACTCATGACGAGAAGCGAAATCCACCCGTCGGCCGTCCTCGAACACGACGTCCCCGCCCCGCACGCCACGATCGACGCACGGGCACCGCAGCCCGACCTGGGCGACGCGCCCCATGCGGCGGACCTTCTCCGCGACGGACTCGACGGACTCCTGCGCGACCTCCGCCCGGCGAACCCCAGCGGCGAACAGCCTGCTCAGCACACTGAGCCGCAACAGAATTCGCACAACGGTCCCCGCGACAACGACAGTCGTGCGTTCGAGAACACCAGCCAGCAGAACAACGGCGGCGACGCAACCAACCACCAGGACAATACCGGCCACCGCGACGACGCAAGCCACCACACCACCGACACCGGCAACCAGGCCCACGCGAACAACGCCACCGACCACGACGGACGCACCGACGGCCATAACGTCGCGAGCCACGAGAACGCCCAGTCCGGACCGTCGGCGTCGTTCTCCAACCCGGGCCGCGGTGAGTCGGCCGTGAACTCGGGCGGCGCGTCCGCGTCCCAGCCCGCATTCGGCCAGGGCAACCCGGTTGCGACGCAGCCGTCGAGTCTGGCGCCGACGTCGCCGATTTCCGCGCAGACGTCGCCGGCCGTGCAGCCCGCCACGTTCGGTCCGGCGACGAGCGCGGCGCCCGCAACGACGGCGTCCGCGGCCCAGCCGATCACGGCGACCCCGGTGTCGACCCATTCCGATGCGGCGGTGACGTCGCAGCCTCTCGCCACCACGATCCGGCAGACGAACACCGAACCGGCCTCGGTGACGACGTCGTCCGAACCGGACCGGAATCAGAGTCAGAGTCAGAGCCAGGTTGCAGACCAGCAGAACACGCGGAGCGCGGAGGCTGCCTCGGTCACCGGCGACGAGGGAACGCGAGCAGCATCGACGGACACCACCCCGACCGACTCCACCCCGACCGACTCCGCCACGCAGAACGCGACGGCACCCACCGCTGATCTCGGACGAACCGAGGCGACAACGGCAACGACCGGCAACACCGACAACCATGCGACGACCACCGCGACCCAAACACCGGACACGACCACCACGACAACCCCGGCGACCGCTCCGGCCGCCGACCTCGGCCAGGTCCAGACGGCCACCCCGTCCACTGCGACCACCACCACCACGACGGCGAGCAGTGACCTCACGTCGACGGACCACAGTTCCGCGGTCAGCACGCTCACGGACACGGCAACCACCGACACCGCGACGACGTTCGACGCGACGACCCCGCACGACACCACTGCCTCGTACGACGCGAGCACCACGTACGACTCGGGCACCGCGCTCGACACCGGCACGTCGCTCGACGCGACGAGCGCGACGAGCATCTCGTCGGGGTTGACCGCCGATTCCGGCAGCACTCTCGACACCCACGATCAGAGCCTGACTGCGACGACGACCGTCGACCAGCACATGTTCTGACCTCGACGTGGCGGGACCGCCTACTCCCCTGCAGCGGTCCCGCCACTCCCCTCGCTCGAATGCCCGTCACCGACTCTTGCGGAGATCATGAACGCCACCCTCGAATCCTCAGCCGCCACCGCCCCTGTGCACCCGAATCTTCCCGCCGAGACCACTGCGTCGATGACGGCACTGCTGTCGCAGTTGGCGGCACTGACCCGGACTGCGGGTCGCGGTGATCTCCTGACCCGGCTGTCGCACACCGAGTCTCGTCTCACCGATCCGCGGACGCGGGTGGTGGTGCTCGGCCTGACCGACAAGGGTGTCAGTTCGGTGGCGGGTGCGCTCGTCGACGCGGACGTGTCGGCGACGGCGCGGTCCCGGAACGAACCGGTGGTCGTCGAGTACGGACCTGTCGCGTCGGATCCGGATTCGACGGTCACCCTCCCCCACGATCTGCTCGCGGAGGGTCTGGTGCTGGTCGACGCACCCGGTTTCTCCGGTCATGCTCCGGCCCGCGCGGCGGACACGCTGGCACTGGTCCCCACGGCGGATGCGGTGCTGTTCGTCTCCGATGCGAGTCAGGAATACACCGAACCCGAGGTCGCCCTGCTGACACAGGTGCACAAGCTGTGCCCGATGGTGATCTGCGTCGTCAACAAGATCGACTTCTATCCGCGGTGGGCGTACATCCAGAAGGCCAACCGCACCCACTTGCAGAATGCGGATCTCGCGCTGCCACTGCTCCCGGTGTCCGCAATGATGCACGCGGACGCTCTCGAGGCGGGCGACGACGCGCTCGACGTCGAATCCGGCATTCCGCAGCTGGTCGACTATCTTCGCAGTCAGGTCGTCGCGAAAGCGGATGTCGTGCTCCGTAATTCGGTGATCGCCGACGTGCGCACCGTGACCGACCACCTGTCGCTGTCGTTGAGCTCGGAACTGGACGCGTTGCGCGATCCGCAGCGCGGCGCCGCGCTCGTCGAGCAGATGACCCGGGCCCGCGCGGCGGCGGATCAGCTCCGCCAGCGGTCCGCGAACTGGCAGTACACGCTGGCCGACGGCGCGATCGAGTTGATGACGGACATCGAACACGACCTGCGTCATCGTCTGCGCACCGTGATCCGCGCGGCGGAGGAGGACATCGGCAAGTCCGATCCGGCACCGCGGTGGGAGGAGTTCGGGTCCTGGCTCGACGGCGAGATCGCGACGTGTGTGCGGGAGAACTTCGTGACGGCTCACACTCGTTCGCAGGCCCTCGCCCTCTCGGTCGCGCAGCGTTTCGCCGAGGACGGCAGGGTCCCGGTTCCGGCGCTGCGCGTCGACAATGTGGATCACGTGCTCGAACCCGTGAACACTCTCGAATCCCTGGAGAGTGCGCAGGGTTTCACGCAGCGCGTCCTGTCCAGCATGCGCGGGTCGTACGGCGGCGTGCTGATGGTCGGTCTCGTCACGAGCCTGGCAGGCCTGGCCCTGGTGAACCCCTTCTCGATCGGCGCGGGAGTGCTGCTCGGCGCCAACACATATCGCGAGGACCGCAAGGCGCGCACCGCCCGCAGGCAGGCGGAGGCGAAGGTGGCGGTGTCGAGACTGATGGACGACGTGATCTTCCAGGTGGGGAAGGAATCGAAGCAGCGGCTGCGGGAGGTGCAGCGCGTCCTGCGCGACCACTTCACCGATCTGGCGAACGAGATGCTCCGTTCCGTCGACGATTCGCTGCGCGCGGCGACGGACGCGTCGAAGTTGCACGACGATCACCGTGCGACGCGGTCGGCGCAGATCCGCACGGAACTCGACACATTGCGGCAGATCCGCGTGCAGGCCGCCGGATTCGCGGGGCCGGTGGCGGCATGAGCGTCACTCGTCTGGGCTCGCAGACCCGCCAGCTGATCGATGCCGCCCGGCACGAACTGCGCGGCGACCCCGCCACCGTCGACGTACTCCGGCACTGCGGCGCCCGCCTCGAGGAACCGCTCCGCGTCGCCCTCACCGGCACGCTGAAGGCCGGTAAGTCGACGCTGCTCAACGCGCTCGTCGGCGAGGAGATCGCACCCACCGACGCCACCGAGTGCACCCGGGTGGTCACCTGGTTCGAGCAATCCGCCACGCCGCGAATCGATCTCACCCACGACTCCGGACGCCGCACGCGACTGCCCGTGCACCGGGACGAGGGCCGGCTCTCGCTGGACCTGGGCACGGTGACCGCGGATCGGGTGGAGCGGCTGCAGGTGGGGTGGCCGTCGGCGCTGCTCGGCGAGTTCACGCTCGTCGACACGCCGGGAACGTCGTCGAACTCGCGGGACGTGTCGGCGCGGACCCGGGCGCTGCTCCTCCCCGAGGAGGGCCCGTGCGACGTCGACGCCGTCGTCTACCTGACCCGGGGCACCGACGGCGCGGACGTGCGGTTGCTCGACCAGTTGCAGACCCGGGTCGGCACGGCCGCCGGTCCGCTCGGCATCGTCGGTGTGCTGTCGCGGGCCGACGAGGTGAAGGGCGGCCGCGAACGCACCCTCGACGCGGCCCGGGCCGCCGCCGACGATGCCGGTCGCCGGGTGCAACGCAGCCTGCTGCCCGTGTCGGGACTTCTCGCGCTGCGCGGTCGCACTCTGCGTCAGACCGAGTTCGACGACCTCGCGGTGCTCGCCACCGTTCCGGAGGGCACCCTCGAGTCCGCGCTGCGTTCGATCACCCGGTTCACGGCGGCGGACACCGATCTCGTGCTGTCGCCCGGTCAGCGACGCGACCTCCTCGAGAGTTTCGGCCTGTTCGGTATCCGGTTCGCGGTCATGCTGATCCGTGCGGGCGCGACCGACGCTCCGGCGCTGGCCCGCGAGCTGACGGCGCACAGCGGCCTCGAGGATCTGCGCCGCACGCTGCACCTGCAGTTCGGTCAGCGCAGCACCGAACTGAAGGCGCACTCGGCGCTCCGCACACTGAAGGCCGTGCTGGCCCGGACCCCGTCGTCGGCGAGCCGCAGCCTGAGCCGGGCGGCGGATCGCCTGCTCGCGGACACCCACGTGTTCCGGGAACTGCGGGTGCTGTCGGGCCTGCGCTCGAGCGGTCTGCAGCTCCGGGACTCGGACGTCGTGCTGCTCGAGCGGGTGCTCGGCGGTGAGGGCATGTCGCCGCACACCCGCCTCGGCATGCCCGCCGACGCCGCCCCGGAGCAGATCTCGCGCGTCGCGCTGACGGCCCTCCGGTTCTGGCGGTCCCAGGCGGGGCGCCCGACCATCGACACGGCGACGGTGCAGGCGTGCGCGTGTGCGGCGCGTTCCTGCGAGGCCCTGCTCGCCCGATGAACGCGTCTACCCCTCGGGTTGCCACAGTTCGAGTCGCGGAATGTCCGGCGGCTCGAATCCCAGTACCTGCCCGTAGAAGGACAGTTCGGCGTTACGGGAGCTGATGAGGGTGGCCAGCTTCCGGAATCCGTGCGACTCCCCCTCGTACTCGAGGTACGCGTGCGGGATGCCCTTCTCCACGAGCGCATCCCGGAACCGTTCCGCCTGCGACGGCGGCACGATCGGATCGTCGAGCCCCTGCAGCAGCAGGACCGGGCAGTTCAGCCCGGCGACGTTGTTGAGCGGCGCCCGCTCGGCGTAGAGGTCGGCGGCCTCGGGCAGCGGGCCGATCAGGCCGTCGATGTACCGGGACTCGAAGTCGTGCGTCTCCTTCACGAAACCGTCGAGTTCGGCCACACCGAAGTAGGACGCACCGCAGGCGAACACGTCCGACGTCGTCAGTGCGGCGAGCACGGTCCAGCCGCCGGCGGATCCGCCTTCGATCGCCAGCCGGCGGGGGTCCGCCATCCCCGCCTCGGCCAGGCCGGTCACCGCGGTCACCACGTCCTCGACGTCGACGACCCCCCACTGGCCCCGCAGCCGGTTGCGGTATTCGCGCCCGTACCCGGTGGACCCGCCGTAGTTCACGTCGACGACGCCGATGCCGCGGCTGGTGAAGAACGCGAACACGGGATTCAGCGACGGCGCGACCCGCGACGTCGGTCCGCCGTGCACGAACGCCACGTACGGCGGCAGTTCCCCGTCCGCGCCCCGGTACCGCGGGTGCCGGGGTGGGTAGGCGATCGCGTGGACCTCGCGGTCGGCGCCCTGGAACGTCAGCTGCCGGGCTTCGGGAAGGTACGCCGCCTCGGGCAATTCGGTGACGGACAGCCTGACGGTGCGGAGTTCACCGGTGTCGAGGTCGAGTTCGCGCAGGCCCGACGGGGTCTGGGCGCCGCCGGTGAGCAGCAGGATCCGGTTGCCGTTGCGATCCCCGAGACCGATGCTGGTGAGTCCGTCGAGCGGTATGTCCACCAGCGAACCACTGGCCGGATCGAGCACGGCGAGGGTGTCGGTGCCGAACGTGCGCACGGTCAGCAGTGTGCCGTCGTCGCGGCGGGTGTGCCAGCGGCCGCCGAGCATCCACAGGGCACCGCCGAAGTCGGCGTCCATCGGGCACAACGCCACCGGTTCGGGGTCGTCGATGCCCACCCGGTAGAGATTCCACCAGCCGCTGCGGTCGCTGATCGTGTACAGCTCGGTGGGCCCGACCCATTCGGGTTGCAGCACCGATTCCTCGGTACCGCCGAGAAGTGTCCGCACTTTTCCGGTGACGCGGCCGCCCTCGACGGCCACGACCCTGAGCTCGGTGCCGTCCCACGGCATCTGGGGGTGGTCCCATGCGATCCAGGCGAGGTGTCTGCGGTCCGGAGACAGCCGCGGATTGGCCAGGAAGTCCGAGCCGGCGACGACGGACCGCACCCGATGCGGGTCGTCGGCCGCCGACCCGTCCAGCGGGACGACGCAGATGTCGCGGGAGACGCCGCCCTCGGTGTCGTGCGTTTCGCGGACCGCCCACACCTCGCCGTCGACCACCGACAGGTCGCCGTACCGCAGCGAGCAGGTTTGCGGCGGTTCCGGTGTCAGCGGCGCCGGTGTCCCGCCTTCCAGCAGGTACAGGCGCTGGTCGCTGAATTCGGCGAACACGAGGCGGCCGGCGTCGGTGACGGTCCAGGCGCCGCCGCCGTACTCGTGGACGCGGGTGCGGGCGTTCCACGGCGCGGGCAGGACGTCTTCCGGTTCGCCGTCGAGGCCGAGGCGCCGCACCGCGACCCGCCCGCCTTCGCTGGGCCGCAGTTCCGACCACCACACGTCGTCGCCCACGTACCGGCCACCCTCGACGGGGTGGCCGCTGGAGGCGAGGTCCGCCGCCGCGATCGGAGAGGGCCAGGAACCGTAGGGCGCAGAGGTCATCCGCCGAGGATATTCCGCCGCCCGCTACTCCGCAGGCAGCCACGCGCCGTGAAGGCCCGCCGGAACCCGAATCGGTAGCCGCACCTTCCCGATCGGCCCCGACCCGGGGTCGTCGGCGGGCAGCACGAAGAACCAGGACGACATGTCGCTGCGGTCGGTGCCGATCATTCCCCAGTACTCGTGTTCGGCGCCGGGCATGAAGATCGGTTCGCCCACCGACACACTGCCCGGGTCCCAGTGCGTCTCGGTGCCGCGGGCGGTGTCGAAGAACCACAGCGAATCCTGCCGTCCCTGGCTGCGGTCGAGTTTGCCGACCGTCGCCACCGTGCGGTGCCCTCGGGTCAGCTCACGGTCGTCGACCCGCGGGAACTCGACGTCGCGGTCGCACACCACCTCTCGCGTCACCCGTCCACTGCCGGGGTCGACGACGGCGCGGACCAGCGAGCCCATCGACGGCTCCGGGGCCTTCGCGAACCCGCCGGGATACGTCCATTCCACGTAGTCGACGCTCACCCTCCCGTCGGGCAGGTCGAAGGCGTTCGCGAAATGCCACACCCAGTACGCGTCGTGCGTCGTCCACCGCACCGGACCGCCGTCGCGGGGTATCAGCGCGATCCGCGTGCCGTCCTCGGGCCGCCAGTCGAGCACGGACCCGCCGGTCAGCACCGCGGCGATGTCGAAGACCAGCGGGCACAGCATGAGCACGATGTAGTGCTGGGTGAGCGCCATGTCGTGGACCATCAACGGCGTGTCCACGCCCTCGACCGCCGTCGGGGTCCGCGCCACCGAACCGTCGGGGTTCACCACCGACCACGTCAGATACGGGGATTCCAGCATGTAGTTGAACAGCACCATCTGCCCGGTGACCGGGTCGATCTTGGGGTGCGCGGTGCTCCCCACACCCATGGCGCCGTCGCAGTTGTCCCGCCCCAGCGTGCTCAGGTCGGCAGGCTCGAGGCGGAACGGCAGCGTGGTTTCGGCCATCGCGAGCAGTCGCCCGCCGTGCCGGACGATGTTGATGTCGGGCAGTTCCCGGGACGTGCCCGCCAGGTCGGGTCCCACTTCGTCCTCGGTCGGCGTGTACAGGTCGGTGACCCCGGCCCAGATGACGTGCCCGGCCTTCTCTTCCGCCTGCACCATCGGGGTGCGGACGAAGCGGTTGGTGTACCGGGCGGTGCCGTCGGCCAACTCGATCCGGTGAACCATGCCGTCGCCGTCGAGCGGATACACGTAGGTGCCGATCGGGTCGAACCGCGGATTGGGACCGTTGCGCAGGTAGGTGCCGTGCAGATCGGCGGGCAGTTCGCCGATCACCTCGAGATCCCGGACGTCGACCTCCTCCCGCTGCGGCGCGAACACCCCGACGAGGTGGCTGTGATGCGCGATGTCGACGGGTCCGGGACGGCGGGTTACCGGTGCTGACATGTAGGTCTTTCCCTCCGGGCGCGGTGAACACGACCCCCTCTCGAGGGTACGACCGGCTCCTGCGCGGGCGGCGTGTTTCGACGACACGACGACGGTCCGATACCCACCAGTAGAAATCGGGTTGCCCGGGAGTGGGAGAATGACCGTCGTGAGCAACCCAGACCACGGCCACCACCGCATGCCGCACCGCAAGCTGGAGCAGTCCACCAAGCTCCAGAACGTGCTCTACGAGATTCGTGGACCGGTACATGCCCACGCCGCCCGGCTGGAGGCGGAAGGACATCGGATCCTCAAGCTCAACATCGGCAACCCCGCGCCGTTCGGTTTCGACGCGCCCGACGTGATCATGCGCGACATGATCGCCGCGCTCCCGTACGCGCAGGGGTACTCCGAGTCCAAGGGCATCCTGTCGGCACGGCGCGCGATCGTCACCCGCTACGAACTGGTCGCCGGGTTCCCCGAACTCGACGTCGACGACATCTACCTGGGCAACGGCGTGTCCGAGCTCATCACGATGACGATGCAGGCGCTCCTCGACAACGGCGACGAGGTGCTGATCCCCGCGCCGGACTACCCGCTGTGGACGGCGATGACGAGCCTCGCCGGCGGCACCCCGGTGCACTACCTGTGCGACGAGGGCAACGACTGGAACCCCGACATCGCGGACATCGAGTCCAAGATCACCGACAAGACCAAGGCCCTCCTGGTCATCAACCCGAACAATCCGACGGGTGCGGTGTACTCGATGGAGGTGCTGCAGCAGCTCGTCGACCTGGCGCGCAAGCATCAGCTGCTGCTTCTCGCGGACGAGATCTACGACAAGATCCTCTACGACGACGCCAAGCACATCTCGCTCGCGACGCTGGCCCCGGATCTGCTGTGCCTGACGTTCAACGGCCTGTCGAAGGCGTACCGCGTCGCGGGTTACCGGTCCGGCTGGGTGGCCATCACCGGCCCCAAGGAGCACGCCGCGGGTTTCCTCGAGGGTCTCGACCTGCTGGCCTCGACGCGTCTGTGCCCGAACGTGCCCGGTCAGCACGCCATCCAGGTGGCGCTCGGCGGGCACCAGAGCATCGAAGACCTGATCCTGCCGGGTGGCCGGCTGCTCGAGCAGCGTGACGTGGCCTGGGAGCGCCTCAACATGATCCCGGGTGTCTCGTGTGTGAAGCCGAAGGGCGCGCTGTACGCGTTCCCCCGCCTCGACCCGAACGTCTACGAGATCTACGACGACGAGAAGCTGGTCCAGGACCTGCTGCTGCAGGAGAAGATCCTGATGGTGCAGGGCACCGGCTTCAACTGGCCGGACCACGACCACCTCCGGATCGTGACGCTGCCGTGGGCGCGGGATCTCGCTGTCGCCATCGAGCGGTTCGGTAATTTCCTCACCAGCTACAAGCAGTAGGATCGAGACACAGCAAGCGACACGCGCGTCGCTTGCGTGTCTCCTGGGGGAAAAGAATGGTCACCAGCACCCGCGCGCGTTTCGGACAATTCGTCCATCGGCGACGGCGTTTGCTGAACCTCACACAGGACCAGGTCACGGCCGCCGGTGGCCCGTCCGACGCAGCTCAGACGCGCGCCGAGAACGGGACCGGCCCGGATCCGAGCATCGAGACGCTCCGCAAACTGGATGTCGCGCTGCGGTGGGCGCCGGGCAGCGCGGCCCGCACCCTCGACGGCGGTCACCCCACTCCCCTCGAGGCGCTCGACGGGGACGAGCGGGCGCCGTCGTCGCGTCCGCTGACGCTCGGACCGTCGGAGATTCCGCTGGACCTGGACACGATCATCGAGATCCTGGGGCCGCACACCCAGCTCACGAAGCTGAGCGTGGCGCACCCCGAGGTTCCGGGGCTGGTCGAGGCGGCGGGTGAACTGAGCCGTGTGGTCTCGAAGATCACCGGCGCCTACGTGACGCGGTTGCTGGAAGTCAACGGAGGACCCGCCGGACCCCGCCAGCCGCTGGTGGAGTTCGCGTTCGGTCACCTGCTGGAGGAACCGTCGACCGTCACCGACCCCCGCGAACTCGAGGAGGCGCGGTATCGCCGTTTCCTCTACGGCCGGGGGAGGATCTCGACGCGGCCACCCGGGAGCGTTTCTGGCGTCGATGGGAGGACGCGGTGAAACTCGTCGCCACCGACGATCCTGAACGCAGCGGAGACGCGGAGGTGACCGCATGAACGGGGTGCCGTTGTCGGTGCGGGTCAACCGCCTGTTCTCCCTCGCCCACGATCTCGACGGTCCCGAACCGGGCGAGGACACCGTCGCCGCGGGGGTGTCGCGGATCCTCGGCCGCCCCGTCGCGCCGTCCGAGATCGAGTCGTTGCGCACGAACGATCACGAGCCTCCCGAGCCCGACGTCCTGCGGGCGGTCGCACAGCACTTCCACGCCCCCGAGCAGTACCTCGCGGCCGACGGCTACCACGACTACGACACCCTGGTCCGGTTCAAGATCGCGGTCCGGGAGGCCGGGGTGCGGCACCTGTCGATGCGATCGCTCGACGCGAGCGCGGAGCCGACCACCGCCGAGATGGAATCGCTGATCCCGCTTCTGGAGAATCTGCGGCGGAGCCACGGCCCCTTGCCGGTCGCGTCGCCGGACCCCCGTCAGACCTGAGCGGGGACGCGCGCCGACGGGTCCTCGGGTCCGCCGAACTGCGGGAGGCGCCGCGCCCACAGGGCGGCCGCCACACGCTCGCCGTCCGTCCAGTGGTCGGCCAGCTGCGCCAGTTCCCACGGTTCGCCGCCGACGTCGGTCGCGAACCGGTGCGTCGTCCCGCCCGTGCCGTGCGCCGGGTGGCCGGCGCTGCGGGCCAGGCACGCGAGGTGCAGTCGCGCCGCCGTGACCACCGGTGGTGCGCTGCCGGTGAGGTCGCCGAGTTCGACCACGACGTGCCGGTCGAGGACCATGATCGCGTCGCGGATCTCGACGCTCATCCGGTCCAGCCGGCCGCGGGCGGACAGCGCCCGGCGGTCGGCCGGACGCAGTTCCAGGACCACTTCGGGGACCGCGCCCGTCAGGGTCCGCCACATCGGCTGCAGCCGGCGAGTGACCCGTCGCGACCGCCACCGGTGACCGAGCGCCCGGATCACCGGTCCCGCCGAGATGATCGCGCCCGCCGACACGACGAGCACGCGGATGAACGCCCCCGAGTCGCTGTGCGATTCAGTCAGTGCGTTGTCTTCGCTGACGGCGTTGACCACCCCGGTTGTCATGACGACACCCATGTCGAACACCTCGAACAGCGACAGCGCGATGACGGCGAGAAACACCCGGCGCTCGTGTCCCGGAGTGGCGCTGCGCACGGCTTTCAGTGAGATCCACAGGTTGAGCGCGGCGACGGCGAGGATCGGAACGGCATACGTGATGCAGTAGGCCGCGAAGAGCCAGCCGCCCTCGTCCGCGATGGCGACACCCCGCGACCGCGCCGGGGTGCTGAGGGCGATGAGGATCGCCCCCGCGACGAGGCACACCGACAGCGACACGACGTGGATGCGGGGTAGACGCGCCGGGCCGAGCGCCCACGCGGAGAAGAGACTGATCAGCGACGCCGCGGTGAGGATGATGCAGACGTTGCTGAGGGTGTTCGCGAATCCGTACCCGAACCAGAGGTCGAGCCAGTGCTGCGCCAGCGACCGCTGGAGGACCAGGGAGAGCGAGGCGAAGACGAGGGCGGCGTTCATCCGGCGTTCGGCGACCGTCGACCGGACCAGGGCCACGCGCAGGAGGGTCGTCCCCCAGACGACGGCGAGCAGCGGCCAGCTCACGTAGGTGGGCGGTTCGTACACGGCGTCAGAACGTTCCGAGCATCCGCGACACCCGTGCGTCACCGGCGGTGTCGCCGCCCGTCGTCACGCGGCGGCCCGCCATGATGAGGGTGGCGAGCAGTTCCGCCTCGTATTCCTGATCGTTCGAATAGTTGGACCGGCCGAGCATCTTGACCACGCCTGTCGTGTCGACCGACGGCGCGGCCACCGACAGCACCGTCGAGTCGACCGAGGTGTCCCCGATCGTGTCGCGGTCGTGGCCGAGTTCCATGTGCGCCAGTTCGTGGCAGATGATGTGGGTGGCGTGCACGTCCGACATCCCTGTCGCGTAAAGGATCACGTCGTCCTCGGCCCGTGCGAGCCAGAGTCCGGAATGTCCGCCCTGGACCAGGGCGTGCGACACGGGGACCAGGTGGATCGGGCGACCCCGGCGGGCTGCGACACCGCCGATCAGCTGATCCCTGTTCCAGGGCACAGGAATACCCATCTCCGCCACGATCCGGCGAAGATGGTTGCTGGGTCGTCGCGACGGCCGCGAGATTCGCACTGGAACACCTCCGAACGGCCATAATCCTAGGCTGTCGGCGTTCGAGGTCACGACATGTGGGCGATTTCACCTACCCGGTTGACGAATACCCCTCATGTGTCGGTAGATTGGCAACCGGCACCTCGAGTGCCGCGAGCACCTGTCGCCCCTCCCCCCCTGTGGGCGCCAGGTTGGTGGCGGGGTCAACCCCCCCTGTACCCCGCCACCCAGCTCGGCACTTCTCTCCACGCAGCGGCTCGTCGCCCGCGGAACACACCCCTCGTTCGGAGTTCCGGACCACCCTTGCGTGAAGCTCGGCGTTCGCTGCAGATTAGCTGCTGCGTGCCATGTTCCGATATCTAATCACACCGGCGACATATAAGCGACACGAGAGCAATACACACCGGACAGGTCGGCAACACTGGCACCGCCCGCCACTTCCGTCACAGCGTTCCCGGCCTGCTTCCGGCTACCCTGTCGTGCGTGCGGAGACAATCCCCCCAGCAGCCGACGCGAAGCGGACGATGAGCGAATTCCACGGACACGGCCACGGCCATGGACACGGCCACAGCGACGGACCGGCCCCGATGGGCCCCGTCGCCGCCAAGGTGGTCGTCGGGCTCCTCATCGCCATCGGTGTCGCGGTACTCATCGGCGCCGTCGCGTTGTGGCCCGGCAAGCCGAGCGTCGACGTCGAGCAGCCGTTCCAGAGCGCCCAGGGCGGTGCCGTCGTCACGGAGTCGGGCACGGTCACGATGCAGAACATCGGCGACTGCGGGAGCCCGTCGGCCGGGCGGGTCTTCACCGGCGCACCGCTGCCCGCGCCCGCCGGCGCCTACGAGTGCCAGCGCAGCATCGTCGACATCGAGTCCGGTCCCAACACCGGCACCCAGACGCTGCTCGAGATCATCCCCGGCCCCGGCCAGCCCGACCTCCGCGTGGGCGAAAACATCCGGCTGTCCCGCCAAACGGATGTGAACGGCACGACGGAATACTCGTTCGAGGACTACGCCCGCGGTCTGCCCGTCACGCTCATCGCTCTCGCATTCGCCGTCGTCGTGATCGCGGTCGCGCGGTGGCGCGGGTTCCGGGCGCTCGTCGGCATCGTCGTCTCGTTCGGTGTGCTCGTCCTGTTCACACTTCCGGCCCTGTTGGACGGGCAACCGGCGATCCCGGTGGCGCTCGTGTCCGGCGCCGTCATCCTGTATGCCGTGCTGTATCTCGCGCACGGTGTTTCCCTGCGCACCAGTTCGGCGTTGCTGGGCACCCTCGCGTCGATGGCCCTGGCGGCGGTCCTCTCCTACGCCACCATCGAGATGACGCGCCTGACCGGGTTGTCCGAGGAGCAGAACACCAACGTTCAGACGTATATCCAGCACGTCAGCATCACCGGCCTGCTGCTGGCCGGCTTCATCATCGGCTCGCTGGGCGTGCTCAACGACGTCACCATCACGCAGGCGGCGTCGGCGTTCGAACTGGCCTCACTCGACCCGGGCGCGTCGAGGCGCCAGATCTTCGGTTCCGCGATGCGCGTCGGCCGCGATCACATCGCCAGCACGGTGTACACCCTCGTCCTCGCGTATGCCGGCGGGGCGCTGCCACTGCTGTTGCTGTTCAGTGTGGCGGGGCGGTCGATTCAGGACGTGCTGCTCAGCGACGCCGTGGCCATCGAGATCGTGCGTTCGGCGGTCGGCGGCATCGCGCTGGCGCTGTCGGTTCCGCTGACGACCGCGATCGCGGTGATGCTGGCGCGCCCGATCGGCGCGGGTCCCAGCGGCAACGCGGCCGCAGTCAGGCCGTCACGGGGCGGCCGTCATTCCAAGTAACGGGTAGTCCGCTAGCTGAAGAGTCCGACCTCCCGGAGGACGATGAAGATGATGGCGATGACCATCAGCGCGTAGACGGTCAGCATCGTCACCTTGGCCGCATGTTCGCTGGTGGGCGGGAACATCTTCAGGATCGGCTTCGTATACGCCACGAGCCGTCGTGTCTCTGCCGGCGCGGCCGCCGAAGACGGGGGAACGTTGGGAGTGCTGTGGAACTCCGCGGGATTTGCAGTCACTGCACACATCCTCTCTACGCCGGAACCATTCCCATCGTAGGCCCGCGGAGCGGGACCCGACACCTCGAATCGGCAGTCGGGCCCCGGCGACGTCTAGGTTCCGGGGAACCTGGGGAGTTCGGGCAGCTGGAACGGCGGCAGTTGGATCTGCGGCAGGCCGGGAAATATCGGCGGAGGCGGAGGCGGAGGCGGCGGCGGTGCGGGCTGCGGCTCGGGAATCCGGATCTGCGACGCCGTCTGCACGGGCGCCTCGACGGTCTCGGACGTCGGAGCCGGAGGGGGCGTCGTCGGTGACGGTGTGGCCATCTCGGTGACGACCGGCGGTTCGGTGACGAGTTGCGTGGTCACCGGCTGCGACGACCCCTCGGTGCGCGCCCACAGATTCTTTCCGTATCCGAGACCGAGGCCGATCACCGCCACCACGGCGAGCGCGGTGCCCGCCAGCGTGGCGCCCCGGATCTGGATTTTGGCCACCTGCTGACTCGGCGGCGGCGCCGCGGCGCTCAGCCACGACGGGGTGCTCGACGGCGCACCGCTGCGCGCGACCACTGCACTCGGAGCGTGCCGGGAGACGTCCGCCTCGAACACGGCTCGAGGTGCGTACTGCGGCGGCGGGAGGACTCGGGCGACCTCGACGGCCGGCGGCACCACCTGCTGGGCGAGCAGCGCAGCACCTTGTGCCGCAACGAGTTCGGGATGGTCGGGAACGATGACGGGCAACCCGAGCCACGACTGCAGCACCGTGCGCACGAGGGGAATGCGCGCACCGCCACCGGTGAGCACCACGGCATCCGGGTTCCGTCCCGACCGCGTGATCACGTCGCGGGCGAGGCGCGCCGACGATTCGACGGTGACACCGATGAGCGAGTCGAAGACGTCGCGCGACAACAGCAGCAGACCGCCCTCGCCGGGCACGGCGACGGCGCCGCCGGTGGAGAGCCGCTCCTTCGCCTCGCGGCAGCGGAGGTCGAGCGCCAGGCTCGCGGCCGCGTCGCGGGGCGCCTCGATGCGGTTGTTCTCCAACTGGTTGGCACGAACCATCCGGCCGAAGACGTCGCCGCTCACCGTGTCGGTGCGGACCGTCTCGACCACCTCACCCGTCGCCCGGTCGACGACGCTCACGGTGAGCCCGGAACTGCCCAGGTCATAGAACACGAGCGTCGCGTGGTCGCCGAGGGCTCCCGAGACGTCGAGGAATTTCAGCGCGGCCGAGGCCTCGGTGACGAGTTGGTAGTTGGCGAGTTGCTGCCGGGCCATCGCCGCCTGGACGGCACCCGCCTGCGCTTCGTCGCGGTAGGCGACGCCGGTGGCGTGCACCTGCCCGGCGTCGGGTGCCCCGGCGAGGACCACGCCGATCGATTCGGCGGCCAGTTCCTCCGGCAGATCCCGGCCTGCGGCGACGACCTGGGCCCGGAAATTGGGGACGTGCCGGCTTGCGGCGTCGTCACGGTTCACGGAGTCGGGTCGCGCCAAGCGCACAGCGCTCGCACCGACCGATACACCTAGAACCGAACTCATGGGCCGCCTGACTCGACTGTGCACGGGTTCGATCCGGAATCCCCCCACTCCATGGCCCGCAGTCTAGCGAAGCGGTCCGACACGGCAACCGGGCAACCGTTCGGCGGCAGACAACTCAGAAGTTGCTCGCGATGATCACTCCCGGGATGCCCGTACCCAGCGGCACGAATGCGCACGGCGGCACGACCACGTGGGCGGGATCGAGCGTGTTGAGCACCAGTTGCTGGGAGTACGGGTCGTAGGGCAGGTTGAAATGTCCGGTCTGATCGATCGGGCACAGGTCCTGGACGAGGATGTTGGTGGCACCGGGGTCGTGCAGCGCGACGTTGGTGTACGGCTGGATCACCTCGTCGTAGCGCGTCCCGATCGTGGTGTATTCGGCGCCGGGGACGGTGTCACCGCCGGCATTGAGTGCGGTGAGGAACGGTGATCCCTGCACCTGTTCGGCGAGCGCCTCCGAACCGATCGCTTCGATCAGTTCGGTGCCCCCGGGAACGGATGTCACCGCCGTCGCGATCCCGAAGAACGTTCCCCCGTAGGTGGGCGACGCCAGACCGATCCAGCGGTGCACCTTCGACGCTCCGCCGAGCCTGTTGACGTAGTACCGCGCCACCGTCGCGCCTTGCGAGTGCCCGATCAGGTCGACCTCGTCCGCACCGGTCGCGGACAGTACGTCGTCGACGAACACCTCCAGTTCGGCCGCTCCCTGGGTCATCGTCTGCATCCCGAAGTGTTCGGTGCCCGGTTTCCGTCCGTAGTTCAGAGCGAACACGCAGTAGCCGGCAGCTTTCAGTTTCGGGCTCAATCCGGCCCAGTTCGAGTAGGCACTGCCGTCGCTCCCGTGAACCAGAATCACGGGATGGGGGTGCGCGGGACCGGGTCGGCACGAGAAGTCATTGGTCCCCGGCGGCGCGGAATGCGGATGGTGCTTCGCATACGCGATCGCGGTGCCGGCGTCGGATTGCGGAGGCCCCGGCAGGGTCGGGACTTCCGCCGCGTGAGCGGGCGCGGCGCCGAGCAGGCAGATCACGGCAGCGAGGAGTGCGAGCAGGGATCCGTGACGTGCCTTCGACATCGCCCAGCCCTCCGTTGCGATTGGGGCTGACGCTACCGTCCGCCGATGCCGCCGGCAGTGGAGATCGTCAAACCCGTTATCGCGGGGGCCGCCAGGTCACGAGTCGTTATCCCCTGCCGAGCCCCCGATAGACCCACCCGGCCGTGCGCCAGTCCTCGGCGTCGAGGCAGTTGCGGCCGTCGACCATCACCCGAGCACGCACCACACCGTTCAGATCCTCCGGTTTCAGGGCGGCGAACTCCGCCCACTCGGTGAGGAGCAGCACCGCGTCCGCGTTGTCGCACGCCTCGACCGCCGACGTCGCGTAGTTCAGGGTCGGGAACAGCCTGCGGGAGTTGTCGAGGGCCTTCGGGTCGTAGACGCTGACGACGGCCCCGTGCAACTGCATCATTCCCGCGACGTTGAGTGCCGGGGAGTCGCGGACGTCGTCGGATTCCGGTTTGAACGCCGCGCCGAGGACGGCCACGTTGGCGCCGAGCAGCGACCCTCCGCACGCCTGCGCCGCCAACTCCACCATCCGGGTGCGCCGGCGCATGTTGATGCTGTCGACCTCCCGCAAGAAGTGCAGTGCCTGGTTCGCACCGAGCTCACCGGCCCGGGCCATGAACGCGCGGATGTCCTTGGGCAGGCAGCCGCCGCCGAAGCCGAGACCGGCGTTGAGGAACCGGCGGCCGATCCGCGCGTCGTAGCCGAGGGCGTCGGCGAGTTGGGTGACGTCGGCGCCGGTGGCCTCGCACACCTCGGAGATGGCGTTGATGAAGGAGATCTTGGTGGCGAGGAACGCGTTGGCCGAGACCTTGACCAGTTCCGCGGTGGCGAGGTCGGTGACCAGGAACGGAATGTCCTCGCCGAGCAGCCGGGCGTACAGCTCACGCAACTCGGCCTCGGCGCGTCCGGGGCGCAGGCGGTCCACGCCCAGCACCATCCGGTCGGGGTGCAGGGTGTCCTCGACGGCGAAGCCCTCCCGCAGGAACTCCGGGTTCCACGCCACCTCCACGGCGTCACCCGCCGGCGCGAGCGCGCGGGCCCGCGCCCCCAGATCGGCCGCCGTCCCGACGGGAACGGTCGACTTGCCGACGATGACGGCGGGGCGATCGAGCATCGGCGCGAGGGTGTCGATCACCGAATGCACGTGCCGCAGGTCCGCGCCGTACTCCCCCTTCTTCTGCGGGGTGCCGACGCCGAGGAAATGGAGGTCCGCGAACTCCGCGGCCTCACGGTACGACGTGGTGAAGTGCAGTCGGCCGGCGTCGATGTTCCGGCGCAGGACGTCCGCGAGCCCCGGCTCGTAGAACGGCACCTCTCCGGACGAGAGTTTCGCCACTTTTCCGGGGTCGATGTCGACGCCCAGGACGTCGTGACCCAGCTCCGCCATACAGGCGGCGTGGGTGGCTCCCAGGTATCCGGTTCCAAACACGGTGCAGCGCATGCACCCTTGATAACCAGTGCAGGTGAGCGCGATATTTACCCGGCAGATGTTCGAAGCCAACAGTGCGTGTACGGACGGTGCGGGGCGAGACCCTATGCTTCGCCCATGCATGTTCTCTTCGTCTGCACCGGAAACGTCTGTCGCTCCCCAACGGCCGAGCGCCTCGCAGTGGCATACGCCGAGGAGCTCGGGATCACCGACCTGACCGCCGAAAGTGCAGGTACACGCGCCGCCGTCGGACGCCCGATGGAACCGACGGCCGCGCAAGTCCTCGAAGGGCTCGGCGGTGATCCGAGCGATTTCACCGCGCGGATGCTCACCGCCGATCTGGCGGCAGAGGCCGATCTGGTGTTGACGATGACCGAGCGTCAGCGCGAGAAGGTGCTCGCACTGGCACCTGAACAGTTGAAGAAGACGTTCACCCTGAAGGAGGCCGCCCGTCTGGCCGAGGCAGCGGATGCGAAGTCGGTGGCCGACCTGGCTGCTGCGCGTCCCAGACACAAGGCAGGCGAGTCCCCGGAGGACGTTCCGGACCCGATGGGGCAGGACGAGGACACGTTCCTGACCATCGGGTCCGAGATCGCCGATCTACTGGGTGTGGTCGCGCGGAGCATCCGTCTCTGACCAGGGTTCCTGGTCGTCGCGGTAGCGGCGGGTGCGCCTCGGTGTGGGAGGCACCGGTGCGCCCGCCTGCTGCTCGTTGCCGTAGTGGTCGGGACCGCCGTACCACTGCTGACTCTGGTCGCCTTGGTACGCCGGGGCGCCCTGGTAGGCGGGGACTTCCTGCGGATCTCCCCCGTTCGGACCGTACTGGTGCGACGGGTATTCGTCGCGAACGTACGGGGCCGGCTGCTGCGGTGCCGGCGGCTGCGGTGCCTGATGCTGAGGGGGCTGCTGCTGCACGGCAGGCTGCGCGGGGGCGGCCTGCTGCATCTGCGGCAGCGACTTGTCGGTCTCGTAGTAGTACTTGTACTCGTAGACTCCCCGTCCGCGGCTCGGCGTCATCGTGATGATCGTTCCGAGGATGGTTGCCCCGACGCTGTGCAGGTTGCCCACCGCCCGCGACAGCTGGTCCCGCTTGGTTTCGGCGTGCCGCGCGATGACCAGCGCGCCGTCCGACATCGCGGTCAGCACGGTCGCGTCGGTGACCGGCAGCAGCGGCGACGCGTCGATGATCACATAGTCGAACCGTCCGCGCAGATCGGCCAGCACCTGGCGGGCCGTCTCCGTTCCGAGGAGCTCACTCGGGTTCGGCGGAATCGGTCCGGACGCCAGGACCGTGAGGCCCGAGTACTGTGTCGGCTGGAGAACGGCGTCGAGGTCGGCCTTGCCCGCCAGGACGCTGCTGAGGCCGACGGAACCGACGACACCGAGGTACTTCGACACCCGCGGCTTACGGAGGTCACCCTCGACCAGGCACACGTTCTGGCCGCCCTCCGCCAACACGAGCGCGATGTTGATGGCGGTGGTCGTCTTACCCTCGGTGGGCAGCGAACTGGTGACGACGATGACACGGGGCGGGTTGTCGACCTCGAGGAATTGCAAGTTCGTCCGCAGTTCCCGATAGGACTCCGCGCTCGACGAATGCCCCTCCGCGAAATTGATGGCCTGCTGCGTCTGCCGCTCCTTGTCGAACGGGATGGTGCCGATCAGTGCGGAACCGGCCAGCTCCTCGACGGTGCGGCGATCCTTGACCGTGTTGTCGAGGCGATCACGCAAGACCGCCAGCGCGAGACCGAGCAGCAATCCCACCGCTGCACCCAGCGCCAGGTTCCGCGTGGTCTTCGGGGAGACCGCCACCGACGGAGTCTGAGCCTGCTGCTCGACGACGACGCGGGCGGCAGGCGCGCCGCCACGCTCGGGCGTCTCCAATTCTCGTGCCATGACGACGAACTCGTCGGACAGGGCGTTCGCGATGTCGCGGGCGCGTTCCGGCGACGAATCCTGTACCTTGACGTCGATCAGCACCGTGTCCGGCGCCGAGCTGGCCTTCACTTGCGATGCGAGTGCCGATGCCGTCATGTCGAGGCCGAGCTTGTCGATGGTTCGCTGCGCGAGGTTTTCACCGGTGAGCAGCTTGGTGTAGGACGTCACTCGCTGCTGCGAGAACAGATTGCCCTGGTATATCTCGTTGACTGATGCCCCGGACGACGTGGACACGAACATGCGGGTCGACGCCTCGTACATCGGCGTGGTGAGCAGTGACGCTCCCAGCGCGCCGAGGATTGCCACGACGGTCGTCACGGCGATGATTTTCCATCGTGCTTGCAGTATCCGCAGGTAGTCTTGTATTTCCATTATCGAGTCTCCCATCGACTTCACGCTCGGGGCTTGCGTGATCGTGCTGTCATCTACTTCGTTTCGACCCGACTGAACCTCTGCATCGTAGTGATGGCCGCGGTCAGGGGCGGCAGCTGCTTCACGGTCCGGAGTGGCCCCCCGATCCCCGCAGCCTTCGGCCGATCACGGCAATTGGTCCACGCCCGACCATGTCTGCGTGCGCAGCATCGATGCGGTGTTCGGTGATGTCACCGCCGAAGTGTCGCCGCCAGTCCGGAACGAGTTCCGGATGATGATCGAGATCATATGCGGCCGTGAAGAACACGGCGTCGCCGTCGAATTGCCGGGGTTGATGGGTCGACGCGATCTGTTCGAGACGGATGAGGAGTTCGCCCAGCGACTGCACCCGATCGGCCGACACCGCGGCTCCGAGCTCTGCCGGAAGGTTCAGCTCGGGCCCGTTGCCGCCGACGTTCACGAGTGCGGCGCGGTGTTCTGGCAGCAGGGTGTCGAGCATCGCGAGGGTGGCCACTTCGTGGCCCGCTTCGTGTAGTTGCACGGCGATTTCCTGTGCCACGGTGCCGCCCAGCGACCAGCCGAGCAGGTGGTACGGACCGGCCGGCTGCACCGCGCGGATGGCGTCGATGTGGCGAGTGGCCAGTTCGGCAATGGACGAGGGCAGGTTCGTGTCACCGGTTGCCTGTACTCCGTACAACACACGCCCGGGGAGATGCTCCGCGAGGCCGGTGTAGCACCACGCGATTCCCGCCGCGGGGTGGATGCAGAACAGTGGCGGTCCGTCGCCCTGTCCTCCGAGGCGCACCACAGCGGCCAACGGATCTTCGGACGAATCGCTGCCGGATTCGATGCGCTTGGCGAGTCGCGCGGCGGTGGGGTCGGTAAAGAGCCATTGGAGGGGCACGTCCTCGCCCAGCCTCGCGCGCAGTTCGTCGGCCGCCGCCACCGCGCCCATGGAGGTACCGCCCAGCGCGAAGAAATCTTGATCCGCGCCGATGGAATCCACTCCGATGACATCGGCCATTACCTCGGCGACCACCGTCTCCAGATATCCTGACGGCGGTGTCATTCTTGGTGTGTCTGGATCGAATTCGGGCTCGGGAAGCGCGGATCGGTCGACTTTGCCCGACGGTAGTACAGGCAGGCTGTCCAGCACGACAACGGCGGACGGCACCAGATGCCGGGGCAGGACCGCGCGGGCGAATTCGCGCACATTGTGGGGGTTCAGCGTGGAGTCCCGCTCCATCACCACGTAGGAGGCGAGGACACGCTGACCACCAGGAGCCACGACCGGTGTGGTGATCACGAACCGGACGTCGGGGTGTTGGGCCATGGCAACGTCCACCTCGGCAGGTTCGACGCGGATGCCGTGCAGCTGCACCTGAGCGTCATTACGTCCCAGATAGTCCAGGGCACCGTGTGTATTGCGGCGCACGAGGTCTCCGGTGCGGTACATCCGGTCCCCAGGTTTCCCGTACGGGTTCGGGACGAACTGCGTTGCAGTGAGACCACCCCGCCCGAGGTAACCACGGGCGACGCTGGTTCCGGACAGGTAGAGCTCGCCTGTCACGCCGTCGGGCACAGGGTGCAGCCGCCGGTCGAGCACGAGGGCGGCGGCAGCGTCGATCACGTCCCCGATGTCGACGCCGTCCTCGACGTCGGCCGGGGCAAGCGGTCCGGCGACCGACGCCAGGATGGTGAATTCCGTGGGACCGTACGCATTGAAGAGCCGATGATGCGACGCCCAGGTCGCCGCCAACGCGGCAGGTAGGCGTTCGCCGACCGACACCACGGTCCGGGGCCCTTCGTCGCCCAGGCTGCCGGCATCGAGAGTGGCCAGCACGGTGGGTGTCGCGACGAGATGAGTGATGCGCTCCCGGCGCACCACCTCGGCCAGCTGATCGCCGGCATAACTGAAGTCGGGTGCAATCACCAGGCTGCCCCCGGACGACAGCGCGTAGAGCATTTCGAACAGTGAGGCGTCGAAGGTCGGGGAGGCCAGCTGGAGAACCCGCACGTCGCGGTCGATGTCGAGCACTGGCGCTTGTGCGGCAACCACATTCACCAGGCCGCGGTGCGGTACCACAACGCCCTTCGGCGTTCCGGTGGTGCCGGATGTGTAGATCACGTACGCGGCACCCTCCACCTGTGAGTACTTGTTAACCGCGGGCGGTTGACAAGTACTCACGGGCGAAAGCCACGGGACGCTGGATGGGAGCTCGGCGACGCGCTCGGACACGGTCAGCCCGACCACGGCACCGGAGTCGGCGAGCATCCATTCCAGACGCTCGGTGGGATGTGCCGGGTCCAGCGACAGCCAGACCGCGCCCGCTTTCGCCACCGCCCACACGGCGGCCACCCAGTGTCGGCCGCGACCGGTCGCGACCGCGACCACGTCCTCGGGTCCGACGCCACGGTCCGAGAGCGCCCGGGCCCACCGCTCCGCCACGTCGTCCAGTTCTTCGTAGGTCCACTGCACTCCGTCGTCTTCGACGGCGACGGCGTGCGGGGTGGCCCGGACCTGTGTCTCGAAGATCTCGGCGACAGTCTTCGGCTGATAGTTCCGTGCGGGGCCGCTGACGAGGGCCGCACGTTCGCCCGCCTCGAGGATGTCGATGTCGCCGACGACCTCGGACGGATCGGTCAGGGCTGCGTCGAGGATTCGATCGAAGCGCTGTGCCAACGCCTGGGCGGTGGAGTCGCCGAACAGATCCGTGGCGTACAACAGCCGCAGTGTCAGCTCCCCTGCCGATTCCGTGAAATCCCACACCAGGTCGAATTCAGCGGTGGCAGTGCCGGATCCGGCGGACTCGATCCCGGTTCCGGGCAGACCGACCGGCTGCGGCGCTGTGTGCTGGTACGCGAGCATCACCTGGAACAGCGGGTTGTACGAGGTGGAGCGGCGGGGGGCCACGCGCGCGACCACGTCGTCGAACGGCACGTCGGCGTGGGCGAACGCGTCGAGGTCAACCGTCCGCACCTGCTCGAGGAGCGCGGCAAAGCTTGTAGCGGAGTTCACTTCGGTGCGCAGGGCGACGGTGCCGACGAACATCCCCACCAGGGCGTCGAGTGCGGGGTCGGGTCGTCCGGCAACGGCGGTCCCTGTGACGACGTCGGGGTGCCCACCTTCGCGCGACAGCAGAACGGCGAGCGCCGCGTGCAGCACCATGAACACCGTGACGCCCTGGCTGCGGGCGACGTCGGACAACCGTTGACGCACTTCGGCGTCCAGGGTCCGCTCGATGGTGGCTCCTTGGTGGCTCGGTTGGGCGGGCCGCGGACGGTCCGTGGGCAACGCGATCGGGCCGTCGATGCCGTCGAGCACCTGGGTCCAGTAGTCGAGCTGAGTACGGGCGACGCTGCCGGGGCCCGCGGGGTCGCCGAGCACCTCGCGCAGCCACACGCTGTAATCCGCGTAATCGACGGGAAGCGGCGCCCATCGTGGTTCGTGACCTCCGCGGCGAGCGGTGTAAGCAGTTTCGAGATCGGTAGCCAACCGGTCCATGGAGCCGCCGTCCAGCGCGATGTGGTGCACGACGGCGGCGAGCACGTGGTCACCGTCGGCTTCGGCCCACAGTTGCACGCGTAGGGGGGTATCCGACTCCAGGAGGAAGGGTCGGCGCACGAATTCCGCGACCTCGGCGGACACGTCGGCGCCGTGGACGGGACGCAGGTCGATGTCCACGGGAACGATCGTCTGGTGGGGGCCGGCCTCGTCCATGGGAAAGACTGTGCGCAGCACGGCATGCCGCTGCACGACGTCGGCGAGTGCGTACCGCAGAGCGCCCAGGTCGATGTCGCGGCCGAGACGATGGACGAATACGAGATGGTGCATCGAGGCGCTCGGATCGACGCGGTGAAGCAGCCACAACCGTTGCTGGGCCGGCGACAGCGGAATCCGGGCGTCCGGGTCCCGCCGCACCAGTGGAATGCGGGTCGCGGCCGTGTGCCGCTGGCCGAGCCACACGGCCATCCCGTCGGCGGTGGGATGCTCGAACAGCGCTCTGACGGGTACGTCCACGCCGAACGCCGCCGACAGTCGCCCCGTCACCGCGGTGGCGGACAGGGAGTCGCCGCCGATGTCGAAGAAGTTGCTGTGGGCACCGACGCTCGCACCTCCGAGCACTTCGGCGAACACCCCTGACACCAGTTCCCCGGCCGCGGTCCGCGGTGGGACCGCGGGGCCGGTGTCGATGTCGCTCGCTTCGAGCACCTGCAGGTCGAGTTTGCCGTTGGCGGTGAGCGGCAGGCTGTCGCGCACCTCGATGCGCTGCGGAACGAGATGCGACGGGAGTTGCCGGATCAACTCCGCGCGGAGCGATTCGGCAGCCATGCCCGTGCCCGTGACAAAGGCGACCAGCCGACCGTGGTGCAGCAGCACCACCGCCTGGGTGAGACCGGGCAGCGCCAGCAGTGCGGCTTCCACCTCGGCGGGCTCGATGCGCATGCCGCGCACCTTCACCTGACGGTCGGCGCGACCGACGTACGACAGTGTGCCGTCGGCGCGACGGTGCACCATGTCGCCGGTGCGGTAACGGCGGATTCCGGATTGTCCGGCAACGAAGTTCGCGGCTGTCAGCTCCGGGTCCGCGACGTAGCCGAGAGCCAGTCCCAGTCCCTCCAAATACAGTTCGCCGACGCCCCCGAGTGGTACCGGACGCAGCCGGTCGTCCAGGACCGTCGCCGTCGTACCGGGGACGGGTGTGCCGATGGTGACATCTGCGCCCACCTCGGCGAGGGTGGCGACCACCGTCGACTCGGTGGGCCCGTAGGCGTTGAGCATCAGCCGCCCCTCGCTCCAGGCCGCGGCCTGCACGGGGCCCAAGGCCTCGCCGCCCACGGCCACCACCTGGAGGGCGTCCAGTTCTCGCGGTTCGAGGGTCGCCAGGACGGAGGGTGTGGAGAGGTAATGCGTCACGTTCTGAGCGGTGAGCAGCTGCTGCAGTTCGGCGCCGCCGTAGACGTCGGGGGGTGCGACCACGAGGCAGGCGCCTGACCGGAAGGCCAGCAGCATCTCGAGCAGTGCCGCGTCGAAGGTGGGGTTGTAGCCGTGCAGTACCCGCGCCTCGGGGTGTACTCGGTACCGGCGGACGGCCTCGTCGGCGAGGGCGCCCAGTCCGCGGTGCGTGACGGCCACGCCCTTCGCGGCGCCCGTCGATCCGGACGTGTAGATGACGTACGCCACCGACGGTTGCGCCGACTGCTGTGCCTGCACCACCATCGCTTCCCGGCGTTCGGCGGGATGGGTCGGGTCGAGCGGCAGGAAGGTGGCCCCGGTCCGGGTGACGGCCCAGAGTTCGACCACGAAGTCGATCGAGCGCGGCATGCAGATTTGCACGACCGTCCCGGGTCCGGCGCCCTCGGCACGAAGTTGACCGGCCCGCAGTTCCGACGCCGCGGCCAGTTCGCGGTAGGACAGTGTCCGGGTGCCGTCGGTGAGAGCCGGACGGTCGGGGTGCGCGGCAGCGGTGGACAGGAGGATGTCGGTGAGGGTGCGGGGGTCGTCGGCGGGCCCACCGGTGAGCGGTGGTGCCGGAGTCAGCGCGATCTCCCCCACCAGCACCTGCGGATCGAGTGTGACAGCTTCCAGCACCTGCCCCAGAAGGACCGCCAATGAGGCTGCGGAACCGCGATCGAACAGGTCGGCGGCGTAGGCGACGGCCCCGTCCATACCGCCGGGTTCCTCGTCGTCCCAGTGTTCGCGAACTGTCACGTGGAGGTCGAATTTCGCTGTGCGGGTGTCGACTTCCCGAACTTCTACGCGAAGGCCGGCCACGTCGACGGCAGGAAGGTCGAGGTTCTCCACTGCCAGCGCGACCTGTGGTGTGCGTCCCCCGAGCAGGTCGGCGATCGATTCGAAGGGCACGTCGGCGTGCTCGAACGCATCCACGTCGAAATCGCGCACCTGGGCCAGCAGTCCTGTGAACGGCATATCCGGCTGGACCTGTGCCCGCAGCGCGAGGGTGTTGACGAACATTCCGACCAGTGGGTCGAGGATGCGGTCGCCGCGGCCGGCGACCACGGTGGCAACGGTGACGTCGTGCTGCGCACCGAGCCGCGACAGCAGCACCGACAGCGCGGCGTGCAGCACCATGAACGGCGTGGCGCGGTGGTCGTGAGCCAACCGGTGCACCGCTCGATGGACCGCGCCGGAGGTCCGGAAGGTCACCACCCCGGCGGCGCCACCCGAAGCGTCGATGCCCCGACGCCGATCCGGGAGGAGTGCGGCACCCGACTCGGCACCGTCGAGCGCGCGTCGCCAGTGCTCGATGCCGCGCGCCGAGTACTCGCTGCGCAGCAGTTCCTGCTCCCAGAGGGCGTAGTCGGCGAAGTGCAGAGGCAGCGGCGCCCAGTCGGGTGCCTCTCCGGCGCGACGAGCGTCGTAGGCGGTGAGCACGTCGGTCATCAGAGGGGTGAGCGACCACCCGTCGGCGGCGATGTGGTGGAGCACCACGGCCAACACGTGCGAATCGGGGCCGATCTGCAGCAACCGGACCCGCAGGGGCATTTCGCAGGTGAGGTCGAAACCTTCGGACGCGAACGCGGCCACCACGGATTCCACCGACTCCGGGGGTGTGTCCCGCGGCGTGAGGTCCAATTCGGGGGCTGAGAGGATCTGCTGGTGGGGTGACTCCCCTGCCGCTGCGGGGTACTGGGTTCGCAGCACTTCGTGCCGGGACACGACGTCCGCAAGCGCCGCCGACAATGCGGGCACGTCGAGTGGCCCGTCCAGGCGCAGTGTCGCGGGCTGGTTGTAGGCTGCGGACGACGGGTCGCGACGGTTGAGCACCCACATCCGGTACTGGCTGCGCGACAATGGAATTCGATCCGGACGAGGCCGTGAGATGAGCGCGGGGCGCAGATCCGGTTCGGGGACGACGTCGTCGAGGACGCTGGCCAGTTCCGCAATCGTCGGGTGCGCGAAGAGGCTGCGCAACGACACCGGGTGGCCCATCACCTCCGAAAGCCGGGCCGTCAGCTGCGTAGCCAGCAGCGAGTTGCCACCCGCATCGAAGAAGTGCGCTCCGCGACCGGCCTCGGGAAGTTCGAGGACTTCGGCGAAGACCGCGGCCACGGCACGTTCGGTCTCCGTGGCGGGCGGTTCGTGCTCACCCGCACCGAGTTCGGGCGTGGGCAGGGAACGCAGATCGAGCTTGCCGTTGATCGTCCGCGGCGGCGAATCGAGTACCACGACGGCCGTCGGTACCAGGTACGACGGCAGCAGTTCGGCCAGGCGACGCCGTAGTCCGTCCGCGTCGAAGCCTGGGTGCTGCGGCAACACATAGGAGATGAGCGAGTCGGAGCCGGTGGGTGTGGGGCGCACGATCGTGGCCGCGAAGTCGACGTCGGCGACGCGGGCGATGGCGGCGTCGATCTCACTCGGTTCGACGCGGACGCCTCGGATCTTGACCTGGTTGTCGTTGCGGCCCAGGTACTCCAGCTCGTCACCGCTGCGCCAGCGCACCAGGTCGCCGGTGCGGTACAAGCGTGTGCCGCCCGGGCCGGCGACGAAGCGTTCCGCCGTCAACCCGGGTTGTCCGGCGTAGCCCCGGGCCAGCGCGCCGCCCGACAGGTACAGCTCACCGGGCACGCCTACCGGCACCGCGCGTAGCCGCTCGTCGAGCACGAGCGCGGCGACGCCCGGGATGGGTGTACCGATGGTCACCGGCGTTCCGGACGACAGCGGACGGGTCGCGATGGTGTACATCGTCGACTCGGCGGGGCCATATCCGTTGATCAGCCGGCGACCGGGCGCCCAACGGTCGACCAGTTCGGCTCCGAGTCGCTCTCCGCCCACCATCAGTACGTCCAGGTCGGGCAGCGCGATGTCGCCGACGGTCGCGAGAACGGTGGGGGTGACACAGGCGTGGGTGATCCGTTCGCGGCGAAGCAGCTCACCCAGTGCGGGACCAGCGAACTCGGTGTCGGAGGCAATCACGAGTGTGGCCCCGGACGCACCTGCGATCAGTACCTCGAGCAGGGTCATGTCGAACCCGGCGGCGGCGCGGTGCAGCACCCGCGATCCCGGTGCGGCGCCGAAGCGCGACGCGACGTCCGCGTCGAGCGCGCCCAGGCCGGAGTCTGTCACCACCACGGCTTTGGGTGTGCCCGTGGTGCCGGACGTGAACACCACGTACGCCGTGTCCGTCGCCCGCGGCAGGCTGTCGGCGATGCCCTTCATCACGGCCACCCTGGCTTCGGGCAGAGCCGGGTCTACCAGGACGGGCGCTGCGCCTGCTTTCGCGATCGCCCACAACCTCACCACCGACTCGGCCGAACGAGGCGCCGACCAGACGACGCACTCGCCCGGCCGCACACCCGATTCGCGCAGTTCGCGGGCGACGACGTCGGAGCGGGCGTCGAGTTCCCGGTACGTCAGTTGGGTGCCGGAGTCGCGGACTGCCACGGCATCCGGCGCCACGTGAGCGCCGCGAGTGATCATGGCCCGCAAGGTCAGCGCGCCCGGTGTGCGGGGCCCGGTAGCGGGGACCAGGACGGAACGCTCGCGCGCGCTCAGCAGGTCCACATCGCCCACGAAGATGTCGGGGTCGGCGGTGACCGCCTCGAGGAACCGCACCAACTGCGCTGCGAACTCGACCACGGTGGCGTGGTCGTAGAGCTCCGCGTTGTAGCCGAAGTGCAGTGTCATCGGCTCGCCGGGGCCGGGCTCGGCGACGGTGAGCTGCAGATCGAAGTTCGCGTGCTCGACGTCGGGGATCACGGGGGTCACGGTCAACCCGGGCAGGGAGAGGTGTCCGGGCCGGTGTCGCTGCATCGAGAGTGCCACCTGGAACAGCGGGTGGTGCGACGCCGATCGCGGCGGGTTGAGCAGCTCCACCAACGTCTCGAACGGCATGTCGGCGTGGGTGTAGGCCGCGATGTCACGTTCGTGTACGTGGGCGAGCAGTTCGACGAAGGTGGCGGTCGGGTCGACGGTTGCCCGCAAAACCAGGGTGCTGGCGAACATGCCGACGACGTCGTCGAGTTGCGGGTCGGTGCGGCCTGCGACGGCGGTGCCGATGGGGACGTCCGGGCCGCCGGTGTACCGGGAGAGCAGCGCCGCGAGTGCGGCGTGCAACACCATGAACGTCGTGGCCCGGTGGGTGCGCGCCAAGGCGGTCAGCGACTCGTGCAGCGCGGTGTCCACCACCACCGCGTGGGCGGCTCCCTCCCCCGACGGGACGGCGGGGCGGGGACGGTCGGGCGGGAGCGTCACCTGTTCGGGCAGCCCTGCCAGGGCACCACACCAGTAGTTCGACAGTGCGTTCTCGGTGTTCTCGCTGTCTTCGGCCAGCATCCGACGCTGCCAGATGCTGAAGTCGCTGTATTGCACGGGCAGCGAGGACCATTCGGGGCCGACGCCACTCAGCCGGGCCCGATACGCCACCAGGGTATCCCTGATCAGCGGGGTCAGCGACCATGCGTCGGCGGCGATGTGGTGGACCACCAGGGTGAGTACGTGGGTGGTTGCGGCGGTCCGGTAGAGGCGCGCGCGCAGCGGCGGCTCGGCGGCCACGTCGAAACCGTCACCGGTGAGGGCCCGGACGTGGGCGTCGACGGCGTCGGCGGGAATGGCGATCGCAGTGAGGTCCAGCGGGATCTCGTCGGCCTCGAGCACCACCTGCTGCACACCGTCAGAGGTCCGCGGGTACACGGTGCGCAGGGTGCGGTGGCGTTGCACGACGTCGCGCGCCGCGGCGGCTAATGCGTCCACGTCGAGGTCGCCGTCGAGTCGGACGATGAGCGGAATGTTGTATCCGGCTGCGCCCGTGTCGAACTGGTTGAGAATCCACATCCGTTCCTGCGCCGGCGAGAGCGGAAGCTGCTCACCGGCGGTGACTGGCACCAACGGCGGCCGGCGGCGGCCGTTCCCGGCCCGCTCCTCCACCCGCGTCGCCAGTTCGGCGACGGTGGGTACCTCGAAGAGGTCGCGGACCGTCACGTCCGTGTCGAAGACGGCGCTGAGCCGGGCGGCCACCCGGGTGGCGATCAACGAATTGCCGCCCAGGTCGAAGAAACTCTGCCGGGCGCCGACCTCGATGCCGCCGAGAAGCTCGGCGAACACACCTGCGACCACTTCCTCGATCGGCCCGTGGGGTGCGTGGGAGTCCACGGCGAGGACGGTCGGTTCGGGCAGGGCGTGACGGTCCAATTTCCCGTTGGGGGTCAGCGGGAAGGTCGGGACGGGCACCACCACGCCCGGCACCAGGTACTCGGGCAACACCGACCGCAGGTAGCCGAGGAGTGTGCGCGGGTCCGCTGTGCTCACCACGTAGGCCACCAGTTGGTCGCCGACGGCACTGCCGCGCAGCATCACCGCGGCGTGCTCGACGTCGGGACGCCGCAGAAGTGTCGCCTCGATCTCTCCCGGCTCGATGCGGTAGCCGCGCACCGCCACCTGGGTGTCGGCGCGGCCCAGGTGGTCGAGTTCACCGTTCGTGCGGTATCGGGCGAGATCGCCCGTCCGGTACATGCGCGTGCCGGGGGTGAAGGGGTCGGCGACGAACCGTTCCGCGGTGAGCGTGGGCCGACCCACGTAACCGCGCGCGACCTGTGCGCCGGAGACGTACAGGTCGCCGACCGTCCCCGGAGGCACGGGACGCAGCGACGCATCCAGGACGTACGTCCGCAGTCCCGGCAGCGCCCTGCCCACGGACCGGTGCTCGTCTCCCGACTGCAGGTCGTGACGGGTGACGTGCACCGTGGTTTCGGTGATGCCGAACATGTTGACCGCGCGCACGTTCGGGTGGTGGCCGACCCATGACGCCACGAGGGTGTGGTCGAGTGCCTCACCGCCGAAGATCAGTAGCCGCAGCGAGGAGCTGTCGAGGTGCTCGACGAGTTGCCCGAAGGCGGACGGCGTCTGGTTGAGGACGGTGACGCCTTCGCGTACCAGCAGATCGGCGAATTCACGGGGCGAGCGGGCGAGGTAGCGGTCGACCAGCACGAGCCGTCCACCGGTGGTGAGGGCGCCCCACATCTCCCAGACCGAGAAGTCGAAGGCGTGTGAGTGGAACATCGTCCACACGTCGCCCGGGCCGAAGTCGAAGTCCTCGCGCGTGTTGGCGAGCAGCGACAGCACGTTGGCGTGGGTGACCAGCACGCCCTTCGGCTGCCCGGTGGAGCCCGACGTGTAGATCACGTACGCCGCTCCCCCATGTGAGCGGCGAGGCGCACCCGAGGACACATTGCCACTCAC
Organism: Rhodococcus koreensis; assembly: GCF_900105905.1. Classification (GTDB taxonomy): domain Bacteria; phylum Actinomycetota; class Actinomycetes; order Mycobacteriales; family Mycobacteriaceae; genus Rhodococcus_F; species Rhodococcus_F koreensis. The sequence continues at coordinate 2,721,550 of NZ_FNSV01000005.1, forward strand.
GTGCGGCATCTCTGAGATCACGACCGCCGGGGCAGCGTCGTCGAGTAGGTATCGGATGCGTTCGGCGGGGTAGTCGACGTCGATGGGCAGGTATGCGGCGCCGGCGCGGACCACCGCGACCATCGCCACCACCAGATCGACCGAGCGCGGCAGGACGAGGGCCACCAGGTCTTCGGCTCCCACGCCGGACGCCCGCAGGCTCTCGGCCATCTCCGCGGAGCGGTGATCCAGGTGGCCGTAGGTCAACGTGGTGTCACCGAACGTGATCGCCACCGCGTCGGGATCCTCGGCGGCACGGTGCTCGAACAGTTCCGCCAACGATGACGCTTCCGGTAGTGCACCGTCGATACCCGAAACACTCGCGTCGCGTTCGGACTCGCTGAGCACGTCGATCGACCCCACCGGCATCTGCACATCGGTGGTCACCGCCCGCAGTACCCGCAGCAGACGCTCCGCCCACCGCTCGACCGTCTCGGAATCGAACAGCTCTGCCGGATAGACGAATACGCAGTCGAGCCCGACCGGTTCGCCATCTTCGCCGCGCTGTTCGCGTACCGACACTTCGAGGTCGAAGCGGCTGGTGCCGGTGCCCAGTTCGCGGCCGCGTACATCCAGCCCCGACATCGTGACGGCCGGGACGGACTCGAAGTTGTCGTACGCCAGCATCACCTGGAACAGCGGGTGATGCCCGACGGAGCGGGTGGGCGCGACCGCATCAACGACCAGGTCGAACGGCACCTCGGAATGGGCGAACGCCGCCAGGTCCGTTTCCCGAACGGCGGCGAGTAGGGCGTCGAATCCGGCGCGTGGGTCGATCCTGCTGCGGAGGGCCACGGTGCCGACGAACATGCCGACCACATCGTCCAGCGCCGGGTCGGTGCGCCCCGACGTGGGTGTTCCGATGGCGAGGTCGTCGGCACCGGTGATCTTGGACAGCAGGACGGCGAGTGCGGCGTGCAGCACCATGAAGGGCGTCGCGTTCTGCTGCCGAGCCACTGTTTCCAGGCGTCGGTGCAACTCCGCGGGCACGGCGAACGGAACCTGTCGGGCGGTCAGCCGATCGGTGCCGGGTCGTGGCCGGTCGGTGGGCAGCGGCAGCAGGGTGGGCAGTCCGGCGAGTGCGGATGTCCAGTAGTCGAGTTCGCGTCGCATACGACTGTCGGGGTCAGCGGCGTCACCGAGGACGCGGCGCTGCCACCGGGCGTAATCGGTGTAGGCGACGGGAAGTGGCGCCCAGTCGGGGACGCGGCCGGACGTCCTCGCGTGATAGGCGACGACCACGTCCCGGATCAGCGGCCCGAACGACAGGCCGTCGACGGCGATGTGGTGCAGCACCACTGCAAGGGTGTGGCGGTGCGGCGCGACCTCGAACAGAGCGGCGCGCAGTGGTGGCTCGGTGGTGAGGTCGAACCCGCGGGCGGCGAATGCGGTCTCGTCCTCGGTGGGCGTGAGGTCGACGGTTGCGGGCACGACCGTCTGCACGGGTCCGGTCTCGGTGTCGGGGAAGACGGTGCGCAGCACGACGTGCCGGGTTACCACGTCGTGCAGGGCGGCAGACAGTGCAGCGACGTCCAGGTCGCCGTCGATATCGACGGCGAACGGCACGTTGTAGGCGGGAGACTGAGGGTCGACCCGGTTGAGCAACCACAGCCGTTGCTGCGCGTAGGCGAGCGGCGCCGGTCGGTCGGCATGCTCGGCGACGAGCGGTGGACGCTGGTCACCGCCCTCCTCGATCAGGGCGGCCAGCGCGGCGACGGTGGGGCGGTCGAACAGGTCGCGCACACCGATGCGCAGACCGGACACCGCTGACAGGTGCGAGACGACCCGGGTCGCGGACAGCGAATTTCCGCCCAGGGAAAAGAAATCCGCGTCGGCTCCGATGTCGGGGATCCCGAGGACGGCTGCCACTGCGTCCGCCACCGTCTGCTCGACGGGGGTCTGCGGGGGCCGGGTCGCCGCCGGAAGGTCGGGTGCGGGCAGTGCGTCACGGTTCACCTTGCCGTTGACCGTGAGCGGCACGGCGTCGAGCACGGTCACAGTGGCGGGCACCATGTAGTGCGGCAGTCGTTCCGCCACGTACGCCCGCAATGCTGCGGGGTCGAGCTCGACGGTGCCGTGGACGTACGCGGCGAGGACGTCGTCGTGCAGCACGGTGACGGCGGTGTCGACGCCGGGCGCCGACCACAGTGCCGCGTCGATCTCACCGAGTTCCACGCGGAATCCGCGGATCTTGAGTTGGCTGTCGGCGCGGCCGACGAACTCGAGGGTGTGGTCCGCGGTCCAGCGCACCAGGTCGCCGGACCGATACATACGACCGTATCCGTGCGGGTTCGCGACGAATCGTTGCGACGTCAGGGCGGGTGCACCGAGGTAGCCGCGGGCCAGCGCCGGACCCGACAGGTACAGCTCACCGATCACACCCACCGGCACCGGCCGAAGACGGGCGTCGAGCACCACCGCGGACGCACCGCGGATCGGACGGCCGATGGTGATCGGGTCGCCGGGCCGCAGCTCGGTGCTGCCGGTGGCCCACACGGTGTGTTCGGTGGGGCCGTACAGGTCCACGACGGTCCGGTGCCCGGAGGCCCAGCGCTCCAGCACGTCCGGTGGGCACGCCTCCCCCACCACGGCCAGGAACTCGAGTGAGTCCAACCCTGCCGGGTCCATCAGCGCGGGCACCGAGGGGGTGGTGGTCCAGTGGGTGACGCGTTCGCGGAGCAGCAGGGCCTTCAACTCGTCGCCGCCCACCACGCCGGGTGGGGCGATCACGAGGGTGGCGCCGCCGATGGCGGCCACCAGAATTTCGTGGATGGCGCCGTCGAAGCTGGGGGCCGCGAAGTGCAGGACGCGGGAGTCGGGCCCCACTCGGTAGCGGGCACGGACCTCGGCGGCGTGGTTCGCGAAGCCGCGGTGGGTCACCACGACACCCTTGGGCACACCTGTCGAACCGGATGTGAAGACCACGTACGCGGGGTGATTCGCCGACAGCGGCCGGACGCGCTCGCCGTCGCTGATGGGTGTCGAATCCTCCTGCCGGTCGCTCGCATCGATCCACACGATGCCGTCGGGCACGTGCTCGGTGTCGCGCGCGATCGCGACGCGCACCCCAGCGGCGGCGAGAACCCCGGCGGTGCGTTCGGCGGGATGGTCCAGGTCGATCGGCAGCGACGCGGCACCGGTCCGGGCGACGGCCCACACCGCGGCCACCGAGTCGACCGACCGCGGCAGCAGCAGTGCGACCGCGTCCTCGGGTCCGATACCCCGACGGATCAGATTGCGCGCCAGCCGGTTCGCTCGCTCGTCCAGCTGACGATAGGTCAGTTCGTCGTCACCGCACCGCACCGCGACATCGTGGGAGTTGCCGCGCAGAAGCTCGGGAAGCGTGACCGGTGAGAGTGCCACCTCTCCGCGCGCGGGGACCAGGTCGGCGGCCTCGGACGGCTCGAGCACGTCGAGATCGCCGACCGCCACCGACGGGTCCGCCACCGCCGCCTGCAGCAACCGCTGCAGCAGTCTCGACCACCGGCCGATCGTGGCACGGTCGAACAGTTCTGTGGGATAGGCGATCACGCCGTCGAGTCCGGCTGCGGTGCCGTCCTCGGCGCGGCGTTCCCGAATCTCGATCTCCAGGTCGTAGCGGCTGACGCTGCTCGGGGTGTCGCGACTGCGTACGGTGACGTCGTCGAATCGGATCTCCGGTTCGGTGAAGTTCTGGTAGGCGAGCATCACCTGGAACAGCGGGTGATGCGTGATGGAGCGAGTCGGCGCGACGGCGTCGACCACTCGGTCGAACGGCTGCTCGCTGTGCGCGAAGGCCGCCAGATCCGCGACGCGGGTGGAGGAGACGAGGTCGGCGAACGAGACGCTCGGGTCCACCCGGGTGCGCAGAACGATGGTGCCGACGAACATGCCCACCAGATCGTCCAGGACGGGATCTCCGCGACCGGACACCGGCGTGCCGACGGCGATGTCGTCGACTCCGGTGAGGACGGCCAGGGTGGCGGCCAGCGCGCTGTGCACGACCATGAACGGGGTGGCGCTGCACCGTCTGGCCAGTTCCTCCACGGCACGGTGGGTACTCGCGTCCACCGTGAACGGGACGCGATCCGGGGTGGTGGCCGCCGCCGGACGCGGCCGATCGGTGGGTAGCTGCAGCCGTTCCGGCAGACCGTCGAGGGCGGTCTTCCAGAATGCGAGGTCGCGGCCGGCACCCTCCTCCACAATGTCGCGGTGCCAGCGGGCGTAGTCGCCGTACCGGACGGGCAGGGCGTCCCAGCCGGGAGCATGGCCGTCCCGGCGCGCGCGGTACGCCGCCATAAGGTCGCGGGCGAGCGGGGCGGCCGACAGTCCGTCGAAGACGATGTGATGGGCGGCGACGGCCACGGTGTAACCGTGGGTTCCGCGGTCGAAGAGCCGGACCCGAACCGGCGTATCCCGGGTGAGATCGAACCCCTCGGTTGTCAGTGCGGTGATCGCCTCGTCGAGTTTGTGCTCGTCGACCGGAACCGGGGTCAGATCGAGTGCCATGTCGGAGACCAGTTGCACCGCTCCGGTCTCGGTCTCCCGGAACACGGTGCGCAGCGGTTCGTGGCGGTCCACCACGTCCCGCACGGCCGCAGCCAGTGCGTCCACGTCGACGGCGCCGCTCAGATCCATCGCGAACGGCACCACGTAGTCGGTGGAGCCGGGGTTCATCCGGTCGAGCAGCCACAACCGGTCCTGCGCCGGCGCGAGAGGCGCTTGGGGCCCGTGCGCCTTTTTGGTAGTCAGAGCAGCCGAAAAGGCGCACGGGCTGCGGAGCAGCCGGGATGTCAACGCCGCCACGGTGGGGGCCTCGAAGATGTCGCGCACACCCACCGGCCGGTCGAGTGCATGCCCGACCCGCGACGCCAGGGTGGTGGCGGTCAGCGAACTGGCGCCGACTGCGAAGAAGTCGGTCTCGGCATCGATGGACTGTAGGCCGAGCACGTCGGCGATCACCCGGGCCACGACCTCTTCGGTGGCACCGCGCGGCTTCCGTGACCGACCCACGGTCGACCCGGGCTCGGGCAGGGCGGCGCGATCCACCTTGCCGTTAGCGGTCAGCGGCATCGCGTCGAGCACCGTCACCGAACCGGGCACCATGTAGTGGGGCAGCGCGCCGGCCGTGAATGCCTGCACTTCAGTCGGTTCCACCGATCCGGTCACGTACGACGCCAGCGTGGTGCCGTGCACGAGCGTCACCGCGCTCTCGACGCCGGGTGCCGCCCGCAGTGCGGCGTCCACCTCGCCCAGTTCCACCCGGAACCCGCGGACCTTCACCTGGTTGTCGGCGCGCCCCACGATCACCAGTTCGTGCGAGGGCGTCCACCGGGCCAGGTCGCCGGAACGGTACATCCGCGTGCCGTCGCCGGACGGGTAGGCGATGAACCGCTCCGCCGTCAGCCCCGACCTGCCGTGGTAGCCGCGGCCGAGGCTCTCCCCCGCCAGGTACACCTCACCGGTGACCCCGACCGGAACCGGACGCAGCCGCGAATCCAGCACCAGCACTTCGGTTCCCTCGATGGGGCCGCCGATGGTCAGCGGACCGCCCGGCGTGAGGGGGTTACTCATGAAATTGACGATGGTGGTTTCGGTCGGCCCGTACCCGTTGACGACGATGCGACCGGGCGCCCATCGCTGAGCGAGTTCCCACGGCAGTTCTTCGCCGGCCAGGTCGATCACCTGTAGGTCCGGTACCGACGACGGCTCCAGTGACGCCAGCACACTCGGTGTCACCATCACGTGGGTGACACGTTCGCGGCGTAGCACGTCGGCCAGTTCGTCGCCGGTGAGCACCCCGGGCGGCACGATCACCAGGGTGGCGCCGGCGGTGAACGCCAGCAGCATCTCGTTGATGGAGAGGTCGAACGACGGCGACGCGATGTGCGCCACCCGTGCCTCCGAATCGAGCAGTCCCAGTTTTGCATTGGCATCGGCGAGCGGCGCGAGCCCGCGGTGGGTGACGACGACGCCCTTGGGAGTGCCGGTGGAGCCGGACGTGTAGAGCACGTACGCCGGATGGTCGACCCGCAGCGGACGGACGCGGTCACCGTCGGTCACGGCGGCCGCGTCACCCGGGCCGTCGGCGACGTCGATCCATACGACACCCTCGGGCACGTACGACGCGTCGGCGGCCAGTGCCACCGTGGTACCGGAGTCGTGGAGCATGAATGCAATCCGGTCGGCCGGATATCCCGGGTCCACCGGGAGGAATGCGGCGCCGCTGCGCGTGACGGCCCACACGGCGACGATCGACTCGACAGACCGCGGCAGCATCAGGGCCACCAAATCCTCGGGTCCGATCCCGCGCGCGATCAGTCGCCGGGCCAATCTGTTGGCCCGGGCATCCAGCTCGCCATAGGTGACGTCGACGCCGGCGCACCGCACCGCTACCGCGTCGTGGCTGCCGTCGAGGAGTTCGGGCAGAGTCGCGGCCGGAACGGCGACCGGACCGACGCGCGGCGCCAGTGCGGCGTGCTCGTCCGGATCGAGCAAGTCCAGGTTCCCGACCGTGACCGACGGATCCGATGTGGCGGCGAGGAGTATGCGCTGCAGCAACGCCATCCACCGGTCGATGGTCTCGGTGTCGAACAGTTCACGCGGGAAGTTCACGTCCGCGTGCAGCCCGTCCGGGCTGCCGTCGTTCGCGCGTTGCTCGCGTACCGTCAGGTCCAGGTCGAACGGCCTGGCGTGGGTCTGGACGTCCCGGACCCGGGCTGCCAGACCGGGCAGTGCCACCTCGGCTGCACCGAAGTTCTCGTACGCCAGCATCACCTGGAACAGTGGGTGCTCGAGCTGACCGGATTCCGTACCCTGCTGTCGCACGACCTGTTCGAAGGGCACGTCGGCGTGCGCGAACGCCCCGAGGTCTGCTGCTCGCACCGTCTCCAGGAGTTCCCCGAAGCTCGCGGCGGGCTCGATCCGGGTGCGCAGCGCCAGGGTGCCGACGAACATGCCGACCAGATCGTCGAGTGCCGGATCCGCGCGACCACCCGACGAAGTGCCGACGGCGATGTCGTCGGTGCCGGCCAGGGCACGCAGCAGCACCGCGAGGGCTGCGTGCAGCACCATGAACGGGGTCACGTCGTGCTCGCGCGCCAACCGGACCAGCGCACGGTGCTGTTCGGCGTCCACAGCGAACGTTGCGTGTCCCAGCGTCAGCGCACCGGCTGGCCGCGGTCGGTCCAACGGCAACGGCAACACCGCCGGAAGTCCGTCCAATGTCTCTGCCCAATACGCCAGTTGGCGGGCGGCGAGACTCTCGGGGTATTCCGTGTCTCCGAGAACCTCTCGCTGCCACAGCACGTAGCTCGCGTACTCCACGGGCAGTGGCGCCCAGTCGGGTTCCTGCCCGGCGGTGCGCGCGGAGTAGGCGACGGCGAGGTCGCGAAGCAGCGGCCGCAGCGACAGTCCGTCGACGGCGATGTGGTGCAGCAGGATGGCAACGGTGTTCCGGTCGGGGGCATGCTGCGACAGCGTCACCCGTATCGGGACGTCACGGGTCAGGTCGATTCCGCCGGTGGCGGCGTCGTCCAGAACGAAGTCCGCCTCGTCGAGCACCACCTGCTCGTCCAGCGAGGGGAACACCGTGCGCAGCATCCGATGCCGGTGCAGCACATCCCGGACAGCGGCCCGCAGCGCGTCCGCATCCAGGGTGCCGTCGAGGTCCACCTCGAATCCCAAGGCGTACGGGTCGGTGGCGGGGTCGCGCTGGTTGACCAGCCACAGTCCCTGCTGCTGCGCCGACAGCGGCACCGGTCCCGACGTCTCGTGTGGGACGAGCGCAGGGCGGTCGGCGGCCCCCGTCACGTGGGCGGCCAGCTCGGCCACGGTGGGGTGGTCGAAGATGTCGCGCACCGAGACCCGGCGTCCCAGCACCGATCCCACTCGGGCGGCGAGGCGCGTTGCTCCCAGCGAGTTTCCGCCGAGGTCGAAGAAATTGTTGTCGAGACCGATGCCCGCGGTCCCGATTTCGGTCGCGAAGGCGGCGGCCACCAGTTCCTGCGACGCGGTACGCGCTTCCCGGCTCGACGCCGCCGTCCGGATCACGGGATCGGGCAACGCCGCCCGGTCCACCTTCCCTCCCCGCGTCAAGGGCAGGTGATCGAGGACGGTCACTGATGCGGGAATCAGGTGCCGGGGCAGGTGCTGCGACGCGAAGGCCGTCACCGCGTCGGTGTCCACGTCAGTTCCGTGGACGTAGGAGTGCAGGGTGCCGTCGCGCGCGATCGTGACCGCCGTGTCGACTCCGGGAGCCGCCCCCAGCAGCACATCGATTTCGCCGAGTTCCACCCGGAAGCCACGGATCTTGACCTGATCGTCTGCGCGTCCGGCGAATTCGAGGTGGCGCGAGGCGGTCCAGCGGACGAGGTCGCCGGTGCGGTACATGCGACCGTCGCCGTGCGGGTTGGCGACAAAGCGTTCCGCCGTCCACCCGGGTCTGCCGACGTATCCGCGGGCGAGGCCCGGCCCGGCCAGATACAGCTCCCCCACCGTGCCGACGGGAACCGGACGCAACGCTGTGTCGAGCACCAGCACCGACATGCCGTCGATCGGACTGCCGATGGTCACCGGGTCATCCGCGGACAGTGGTCCGGTGCCGGTGGCCCAGATGGTGGCCTCGGTGGGCCCGTACAGGTTGAGCAGGGTGCGGCCGGGCGCCCACCGCGACACCAGTTCCGGTGGGCACACATCCCCGGCCACCGCGACGACGCGCAGATGGTCGAGACCGTCGGGCTTGGTGAGAGCGAGGACGGCGGGGGTGGTGGTCCAGTGGGTGATGCGCTCCCGCTGCAGGAGTTCCGTCAGTTCGTCACCGCCGTAGACGTCGGTGGGCGCGAGGACCAGAGTCGCACCGCACGCCGACAGCAGTTCGTGGACGGAAGCGTCGACGCTCGGCGACGCGAACGCCAGTACTCGCGAGCCGCTGTCCACGGTGTAGGACTTCCGGAGGGCCGCAGCGTGACTCGACAGCCCGCGATGGGTGACGACGACGCCCTTGGGAGTTCCGGTCGACCCGGAGGTGTAGATGATGTACGCGGGATCGTCCACCCGCAGCGGGCGCACCCGGTGGGCGTCGGTGACCGGGGACGGATTGTCGCCGAGGTGCTGCATGTCGCGGTCGGTGAGTACCGCCCGCGCCCCGGAGTCGGCGAGTATGTGCGCCACACGCGATTCGGGGTACGTCGGATCGATGGGCACGAACGCCGCACCGGTGCGGGCAACCGCCCACAGCGCGGTCACCCACTCGACGGACCGCGGCAGCAGCACGGCCACCACGTCGCCGGGGCCGAGGCCGCGCTCGATCAGGTGGTGTGCCAGCCTGTTGGCCCGATCGTCGAGTTCCGCGGGGGTGAGCTCGACGGAACCGCTCACGACTGTGATGCCGGTGCCGCCCAGCAGCGCGGGCAGGGTGACGGCCGGTGCGGCAGCGGGTCCGTGTTGCGGGACCAGTGCGGCCCGGTCGTCGGGGTCGAGCAGGTCCACCGTGCGCACCGGGGTGTCGGGGCGCGCCACCATGGTCCGCAGCACCCGGTCGAGCAGTCGAGTCCAGCGGTGCACGGTGGTGTCGTCGAACAGTGCGCGGGAGTAGGTGGCCGTACCGAGCAGCCCGGCGGCAGATCCGTCCGGTGAATGCCGTTCGGCTAGGGCCAGTTCCAGATCGAAGCGTGCGACCGGGGCGGGGACGGCGTACGGGCGCACGGTGAGACCGGGCAGGTTCAGTTCGGGTTCGGCGGCGGTGTTCTCGAATGCCAGCGCGACCTGGAACAGCGGATGATGCGGCGCCGACACCCCGCCCGTCACGGCGTCGACCACCTGGTCGAACGGTGTCTCGGAATGCGCGAAGGCGTCCAGGTCGGTGCGGCGAACGACCGACAGCACGTCGGCAAACGTCTGGTCCGCGGATACCCGGGTGCGGAGCACGACGTTGCTCACGAACATGCCGACCAGCGCGTCGAGCGAGGGATGGGTGCGTCCCGATACCGCTGTCCCGGTGGCGATGTCGTCGGTGCCCGCCAGCGCGCTCAGTGTGACGGCCAGTGCGGCGTGCACCACCATGAACGGCGTCGAATCATGTGTCCGCGCGAGTTCTTCCACCGACCGGTGCAGGTCGGCGTCGAACGCCAGCGGTACCGCCCCTGCGGGGTGCAGCCCTGACGCAAGGCGCGGGCGGTCGGTGGGCAGCGGCAGCAACTCGGGCGCAGCGTCGAGTTGGGTGGTCCAGTAGTCGAGGTCGTCGGGGGCGGCGGCGTCCACGATGTCGCGGTGCCATCGGGCGTAGTCGGTGTACTGCACGTCGAGCCCGGGCCAGCTCGGCGCGGCGCCGGAGCGACGTGCCTCGTAGGCGGTGATCACGTCGCGGGTGAGCGGCGCGAACGACAAACCGTCCATCGCGATGTGATGCGCGATCACGACGAGGGCGTGGCGGGTGGGGGCGAGCCGGTAGAGGCGGATGCGCACCGGCGTCTCGGTGGTGACGTCGAAGCCGCGGCCCGCCAGTTCTGTCACGGCGGCATCGAGTGCGTCGGGCTCGAGCCCAACGGGTGTCAGGTCCACGGCGACCGGGGTGACCACCTGCACGGGACCGGTGTCGGTGTCGGGGTATACGGTGCGCAGCACCGTGTGCCGGTCGAGGACGTCGCGCACCGCCGCAGCCACACTCGACGCATCCAGCTCACCGTCGAGTTCGACGACGAACGGCACGTTGTAGGCGGGCGATTCGGGCGCGGCCTGCGCCAGGAGCCACAGTCGCTGCTGCGCCGGTGCGAGTGGCGTCGCGCCCCCGGCCGCGTCAAAACGGCGCAGCGGCGGTGTTGTCGCACGCGAACGCGAAGCGCCCATTCTGGCGGCCAGCAGCGCAACGGTGGGCGCCTCGAAGAGGTCGCGCACCCCGACCGTGTATTCCCGGGCAGAGAGCCGCGCGGCGACCTGTGTGGCGGACAGCGAGTTTCCGCCCAGCGCGAAGAAGTCGGCGTGGGCTCCGACGGAGTGGAGTCCGAGAACGTCGGCGATCACCGCGGCCAGGAGTTCTTCGACCTCGCCCTGCGGCGCGCGGGACGGCGACACGACGGGTTCGGGGAGGTGTGCGCGGTCGATCTTGCCGCTGGGGGTGAGCGGCATCTGCTCGAGCACGGTCACCGAGGCCGGCACCATGTGGTGTGGCAGCCGGGCGGCGGCGAAGTCGAGCACTGTCGCCGGGTCGGCCGGGCCGCTGACGTACGACACGACTATGGCCGAGGACTTTCCGGCACCGTGTACCACGGTGACGGCGTGGTCGACACCGGGCGCGGCGGTGAGCACGGCGTCGATTTCGCCGAGTTCCACCCGGAAGCCGCGGATCTTCACCTGGGTGTCGGTGCGGCCGACGAACTCGAGCTGGTGGTCGGGGGTCCACCGCACCCGGTCACCGGTGCGGTACATCCGCGACCCGGCGCCGTGCGGGTAGGCGACGAATCGCTCGGCTGTCAGCCGGGTGCGCCGGTGGTATCCCCGGGCGAGGCTCTCCCCCGCCAGATACAGCTCACCGACCACCCCGACGGGGACCGGACGGAGTCGGGCATCGAGCACAAGCGCTTCGGTGCCCGGCACGGGACGGCCGATCGTGACCGGCTCCCCCGGTACCAGCGGTGGGCTGAACAGGGTGGTGACGGTGGCCTCGGTGGGTCCGTAGCCGTTGACCATCAGGCGACCGGGAACCCACGCTTCAACCAGCGCGCCGGTCAGCGCCTCGCCGCCCACGTCGAGGACGCGGAGTTCGGGTAGGTCCGACGGCACCAGGCTGGCCACAACCGCGGGGGTGAGTATGGCGTGCGTCACATGCTCCGTGCGCAGTAGCTCCGTCAGCATCTCGCCGCCGAAGACCTCGGGCGGCACGATCACCAACGTGGCTCCGGCGGTGAACGCAAGCAGCAGCTCGTCCAGGGAGATGTCGAATGACGGGGAGGCGAAGTGTGCGACGCGGGCGGAGTTGTCGACGTCGTAGATTCCGTCGCGCGCGTGGGTCAGGCCGGTCAGGCCGCGGTGCGTCACCGTCACCCCCTTGGGCGTTCCGGTGGAGCCGGACGTGTAGAGCACGTACGCGGGGTGGTCGAGGCGCAGCGGGCGGACACGATCCGCCTCGGCAACGGGTGACGGGTCGCCGGGCCGGTCTGCCACCTCCATCCAGTGCGTTCCGGCGGGCACCACCGAGGCGTCTGCGGCCAAGGCCACCGTGGCCTCGGAGTCGGCGAGCATAAACGCGATCCGCTCGGCCGGGTAGCCGGGGTCGACGGGCAGGTAGGCCGCGCCCGCACGGGCGACGGCCCACAGCGCCACCACCGATTCGGGTGAGCGCGGCAGCATTACGGCCACCACGTCTTCGGGTCCAATTCCGCGCTCGATCAGCCGATGGGCGAGACGGTTCGACCACGCGTCCAGCTGTTCGTAGGTGAGGTCGACGCCCGCGTACCGCAGTGCGATTGCGTTTAGATCGCGCAGTCCGGCGTCAAGCAGTTCGGGCAGCGTCGCCGGCGGGACGGCGGGCGGGCCGGCGCAGGGCACCAGCGCCCGCTCTGTCTCGTCGAGAATCGGCAATGCCCCGACCGGGGTGTCGTCCTCGGCGCGGACGAACGTCTCGAGGAAGTTCAGGAACCGGCGGTACTGAGTGCGCAGCTCGGCTTCTTCGTAGAGCGTGGGGTTGGCCTCGAAGTCGATGCGGGTGCCCCGCCCAGTTACCGATGGGTAAAGATTGAGCGCGAGGTCATCCACCGGTCCGCTGGTGAGTGGATGGAAGACGCCGACGACGTCTCCGAGCACGATCTCCTGGTGGTAGATCATCAGGTTCACGGTGGGGCCGAAACCGCCCAGCCGCGCACCACCGTCGGGGAGCTCGCGCCGCATGTCTTCGTAGCGGTAGCGCTGGTGCCGCAGCGCCCCGGTGAGTTCGAGTTGCACCCGTCGGACGAGTTCCGCGCTGGTCACAGCGGCGTCCACGTGCACGCGCAGCGGGACGATGTTCGACACCATGCCGGCCGAGCGCCGTGTGGCCGCGGTGGTGCGGGCCGACACGGGCAGGCTGAGCACGATGTCGGTGGTGCCGGTCATCCGTGCGAGGTAGGCGGCGAACGCGGCGACGACGACGGGGACGTCGGACGAATTCCAGCGTCGGGCAACGTCGCCGATGCGCTCGGACACGCCGCCGTCGATGGTGCCGCCGAGGAGGAATGCGGGTGAGACGGGCGGGGCTTCGCGGTCGGTGAGACGGGCGGGGTCGGGTAGGCCGGCGATGCGCTCGGCCCAATAGTTTCCGTCCGTCTCGAACCGGCTCGTGGATCGGTACGCGTCTTCGGCGTCGTACAACTCGCGCAGGCTCAACGCCTTGGACGGCGGCGGCTCGGTGCCGTTCACGAGGTGGCTGTAGATCTCGGCCACACGGTTGGTGAGCACCATGCCGCCGTGGCCGTCGATGACGATGTGGTGGACGCGGGAGAACCAGAAGTAGTGATCTTCGCCGACGTGCAGCAGAGTGGCCACGATCAGCCGGTCTTTCAGCACGTCCAGCGGACGGCTGCACTCCGCCGTCATCCAGCGGTGGGCCTCGGCAGTTGCATTCCCGACGCCGCGTAGATCGCGGTAAGAGATCGCATCATCGATCTCGACATCCACCACCTGCAGAACCTCGTCGCCCTTGTCGACGAGGCTGACACAGGCCGACTGAAGCTCGCGGCAAGCACGATCGGTGGCGTCCACCAGGGACCCCACATCGACGTGTCCCCGAATCTCCACATACTGGGCGACGTTGAGGGGAACGCTCGGGTCGAGTTGCTGGGCGAACCAGATTCCCTGTTGTGCCCTGGACAGAGGGAACTCACTCACAGTGGTTGTCCCCCGTCCATGTTTCCCGATCCGAGCAGAAATCGGGCCTGCACGCCACTTCGTTACTGTGAAATGACCCACCTCTGTCCAGATGGGCCTGAACCTTCGATGACTCCCGGTTCGCGAAATTCGCTACTCAGACAATAATGAGCAAGCGCGTTCCTCACCACGCGGGGGTCAAACCTGCGACGCACGTCACAGTATCCTCTACGCAACCACAATGACAGGAGCCACGATCCGTGAACGATCAATCCCGCGGTGACGCCGAGAATCCCGGCGCTTCGGGCACTTCCGCGGGCGAGCCCTCGGTTCGTCGCATCCGCAAGCGCACCAATGTCCGCAGCAAGTCCTACAAGCGCAAGCGTTCCCTGATCACGGGCGGTTTCGTGGCCCTGCTGGTGGTGGTCGCACTGGGCCTGTGGCTCGGCTATTCGGCCAGGGAAGCACGCGCGAATCTGTTCGAGGCGCGCAACCACGCACAGCTCGCGAAAGACGCGTTACTGGACGGTAATACAGAAGACGCGGAGCGGTCATCGGCCGACGCAGACAAGTACGCGAACCAGGCGTACGACTACACCCACAACGTCCCGTGGAGCGTCGCTTCCGCCATTCCGTGGCTGGGCAGCCCGCTCGAGACTTCGCAGCAGATCTCCGAGGTGGTACGCGGCCTGACGTCGGAGGTGCTCACACCCGCGGTGGCAGCCGGAACTTCTCTGGCGCCAAACCAACTCATCGCCTCGGGCGGCAAGGTGAATTTGCGACCCCTGCAGGACGCCGCGCCCGTACTGGATCAGACTGCCGTCGCTGCGCAGCGTTGGGACGATCAGGCGCAGGCTATCGACGAGCCGACATACCTGGCGTCGGTTTCCGATGCTCGTACACAACTGCAGGACCAGCTTTCGGAGCTGTCGAAGCTGTTGGGGAATACCGCAATTGCCGCGAAGCTGGCACCCACGATGCTGGGCGCAGACGGCCCACGCAACTACTTCATGGCCTTCCAAACCAACGCCGAGGCGCGCGGAACGGGCGGCCTGCTGGGCGGCTTCGGTGTCATTCGCGCGAATGATGGTGTGGCACGGGTGGACACGCTAGGGCGGAACTCGGACCTTGTCGGCGCAGCCGCGCCGTTGGATCTGGGCCCGGAATTCGCCGCCCAATACGGGCAGAGCCGGCCAACCACAGACATTCGTAACAGTAACTTGAGTTCACACTTTCCCTATGCGGCGCAGATCTGGAAATCGATGTGGGCCCAGGAATCAGGCGAGCAAGTGGACGGTGCGATTGCGACCGACCCGATCGCGCTCAGCTATGTGTTGGACGCGATCGGCCCGGTCAAGATGCCGGACGGCGAGGTGATCAACGCCGACAACGTGGTGGAGCTGACCGAGTCGACTGCCTACGTCCGATTCGCCGACGACAACAACGCCCGTAAGCAGTATCTGCAGACGGTGGCCTCCCGGGTGATCGACAAGATGACCGGCCAGATCCAGTCGCCGCAGAAGTTGCTCGACGCACTCGGACGGGCTGCGGGCGAGCGCCGAATCGCAGTGTGGAGCACGCACCCGGAGGAACAGGCCATTCTTTCCGGGACCCTGTTGGGTCACACCGTTCCCAACGATGCTGCCCCGTTTGCCGGGGTGGTCATCAACAACCAGGCCGGCGGCAAACTCGATTACCACACGACGCGTGAGATCGACTACACGGCTGAGAGTTGCGCCGGTGATACCCGCCGCTCAACGGTGACGGTGAAGTTGACGAACAACACACCGGCGGGCGACTTCCCCGACTACGTTGCGGGAACATTCATCAACACCCTCGGCGTGCCTAAGGGCACCAACGTGTCGGCTGTGTCACTTCTTGCGACCCAAGGTGCACAGCTGCGGAACGTGACGGTGGACGGTAAGCCAGCTGTGTTCCTGACGGGTAAGGAAATGGGCCACCCACTGTTCGACGTGCTGGTCCCCGTCAGGCAGGGCCAGACAACGGAAATCAAGTACCAGCTGACCGAGCCCGCCGCCCCCGGCGAGGCGCGAGTTCCGGTGCAACCCCTGGTAGATGATCCAACTGTCACCGTGGACGTGCCGAACTGCGGCGCCTGATTCGGAATGTTCTCTGACACCTCTCGCACCGCCGCCACCGCCCTGGCTGTGGCGACGGGTGGCGCAGTGGGCGCTGCGTGCCGATACCAGATGTGGCGGTGGTGGCCGGACGACGCAATGCACTTTCCGCTCACCACTTTCGCCATCAACGTGGCGGGGTGCTTCCTGTTTGGTTTGTCTATCGGCGCTATTCCGGACGGGGATCAGGATTCGACGGCCATTGTGCGTGCGTTCCTCATGTACGGCGTACTTTCCGGTTTTACAACGTTCAGCTTCTTTGCGGTACAGGGCGTCACGCTCACCTCTCCCCGGATGGGGCTGCTGTATCTGGCGTTGACGTCGGTTTTGACTGTCGGTGCGGCGTGGGCCGGCAGGGCGTGCGGGTGGGTTCTGTCGACGCGCAGCAGTCGTGTGGGGAGACATGCGCAATGAACGCGTCGACGTCGATCAACTATGTGTTGTGGGTCGCAGCCGGTGGCGCGGTGGGGGCACTGGTGCACTACCTGGCCGTGACGGTCGCCGGCCCCCGTATCGGTGCGGGCCGAGTTGCACTGCCACTCAACTCGTGTGCGTGTATGTTGCTCGGCATCATGGTCGCATCGGGCCCGAGCGGGCATGGCTACCCGTTCTTCGCTGTCGGCGTGCTCGGTTCGGTCGCGCCGTTTACCGCAGTTGCCGAGCAGGCATTAGACCGCACTCGTCCTCGGTATCGGCTCCGCACGATGTTGCTTGCGATGTGGATGGGATTGGCTGGCGTGTCGATGGCGATAGTCGGATACATTCTCGCCGATGCCGGCAGCATCGCGTTCGAGAAGGTTCCGGGCAGCCTCCGCTAGCACGGCCCTTGGACTACGGCCTTGATGAACCCGACCGTTTGATACAGGTACGTGTACTCCCACTCGGCGAGGCTGTAGTCGTAGTCGCGTGGCACGGGCCGCATGACGATCTCACCGTCGAAGCATTGGGAGAAGATGTAGCGCGCTCTAGGTAGATGGAATCGCCAGCTGATCACCAGCACACGGTTCCATCCGTTGGTCTCGACTAATTTCCGTGTGAAAAGTGCCTCGCCACGGGTAGTGCTTGGCGCGGGCTGTATGCAGACGACAGTGAAGCGAGTGTCCTTGCTCGCACAGAAGGCAGCGATCTTCTTGTCACCGGGCCAGTACGGATTGGATAGAATCACGTGATTTGCGATTCCTTGCTGGGCAAGGCTCATTCCATACTCCTCGCGGCCATCATGTTCACCGCCGAGCACGATAATTGCGTCCACTTGCTGTACGGGGTCAACCCGTGACTTGTTGTAGCCGAAATAACCCACAACACCTATGCCACCGACGAGGATGGTGAACGCACTAAGTGCGCCCACCAGCAACGTGACCAATTTCCGCATGGGCTAGACCTAACTTGCTGTCTGCCGCTGAGCAGGCCCCTCACGGCCACGAAGACGGATGAGGGACACCGCAGTTGCCTAGGGGCGTCCCAGCCCACGATACGTCCATCCCGCATCACGCCACTGTTGCGGATCAAGACAATTCCGACCGTCGATGAGCACGCGCTTGCGCACCACCTCATTGAGATCTTCGGGCTGTAGTTTTCTGAATTCAGGCCATTCTGTCAGCACTAGGATCACATCGGCGCCCTCGCAGGCATCGAATGCGGTCGTGGCGTACCCGAGCGTCGGAAATAGTGCCTGCGAATTCTCCATCGCTTTGGGATCATATACCGTCACTGCAGCGCCTTGCAGCTGAATTTGTCCTGCGACGTTGAGCGCCGGCGAGTCGCGCACGTCGTCTGAGTCGGGTTTGAACGCTGCTCCGAGTACTGCGACGCGCGCCCCGAGCAGTGACCCGCAGGCTTCCCGCGCCAGCTCGACCATGCGAGTGCGGCGCCGCATGTTGATGTTGTCGACCTCGCGCAGGAAGGTGAGAGCCTGATCTGCTCCGAGTTCACCGGCCCGTGCCATGAAGGCACGGATATCTTTCGGGAGACAGCCTCCACCGAAGCCGACACCTGCATTTAAGAAGCGCCGACCGATACGAGCATCGTGGCCGATCGCGTCGGCCAACACTGTCACGTCTGCCCCCGCTGCCTCACATACCTCGGATATCGCGTTGATAAACGAAATCTTGGTGGCGAGAAAGGCATTCGCTGATGCCTTCACAAGTTCAGCTGTCGCCAGATCAGTGACGAGAAATGGGATGTCTTCGTCGAGGAGTTTTGAATAGACGTCGCGCGCTACTTCCTCGGCCCGACCGGGGCGGTCGCGGTCGACTCCGAGGACTAAGCGGTCTGGGTGCAGCGTGTCTTGGACAGCAAACCCCTCGCGGAGAAATTCAGGGTTCCAGGCCACCTCGAGGCCCTCGCCAGCTGGCGATAGCTCGCGCGCCAGTACAGCCAGACGCTCAGCCGTGCCCACGGGAACGGTGGACTTACCGAAGATCACCGCCGGACCGGAAATCAGCGGCGCAAGGGTGGTAACCACGGCATCGACGTACTTCAGGTCGGCGGCGAATTCTCCCTTCTTCTGCGGGGTGCCGACTCCGAGGAAGTGGACGTCGGCAAAAGCCGCAGCCTCGTCGTATGAGGACGTGAAACGCAACCGTCCTGCAGCAATGTTGCGTTGCAACACCTCTTCCAGCCCCGGCTCGTAGAAGGGCACCTCGCCGGATTCGAGCTTGGCTAGTTTTGCCGGGTCGACGTCCACACCGAGGACGTCATGCCCAAGTTCCGCCATACAGGCGGCGTGGGTGGCCCCTAGGTAGCCGGTCCCGAATACAGCAATGCGTGTGGTCACTACGATCTCACATTCAGGGGAATTGGCCTGCGATCAGAACGGATGACTCATTCAGCTGCGCACAACGTTCACGTGGTCTCGGTACCACGCAATCGTTGATGCGATCCCCTCGCGGAGACCGATGCTGGGTTCCCAACCGGACTCACGCAGCATAGTGATATCGAGCAGCTTCCGGGGCGTACCGTCGGGCTTTGATGTATCCCATTCGATTCGGCCGGTGTAGCCAACTTCTTCGGCCACGATTTGTGCGACTTCTTTGATTGTCGAGTCTCGGCCGGTGCCCACGTTCACCTGATCAGGGCCGTCGTAATTCTCGAGAAGGTGGAGGCATGCCGATGCCATGTCGTCCACATGCAAGAACTCGCGGCGCGGTGAGCCTGTGCCCCAGTTCGTAACGGCCTCGGTTCCCTCGCGACGGGCTTCGTCGTAGCGACGAATAAGTGCGGGCAGCACGTGCGATCCCTGCGGTGAGAAGTTGTCACCTTGCCCGTACAGGTTCGTCGGCATGGCGGATATCCAAGGAAGTCCGTACTGGCGCCGCACCGCCTGGATATGCAGAATGCCAGCGATCTTCGCGATTGCGTAGGCATCGTTTGTAGGTTCGAGGTGGCCAGTCAGGAGGTACTCCTCCTTAATCGGCTGAGGGGCAAGCTTGGGGTAAATGCAGGACGATCCGAGGAAGAGCAGGCGCTCGACGCCGTGTTCCAATGCCGCGTCGAGGACGTTCAGTTGGATGCGCATGTTCTCGGAGAGGAAGTCGACGGGGTACGTATTGTTCGCCATGATTCCGCCGACCTTCGCTGCAGCGAGCACGACGTTGCGAGGCTTCTCGGTTGCGAAGAAGCCGAAGACGGCATCCCTGTCACGCAGATCGACTTCACTGGATGAACGCCCGATCAGGTTGTCGAAGCCCTTCGCCACAAGCTGACGCCAGATAGCTGAGCCAACCAGACCCCGGTGACCGGCGATGTAGAACGGCGTCGCCCGATCCAACCGCTGCGGCACGAAGGTGTCGGAAATCACAGGATTTCCCAGTCGGGATGCGCTGGCGAGTCAATCCAGGGTTTGCCCTCGTGCTTGAGCGCTTCAATGTCGGCATCGACCATGATTCTGGCGAGCTCGGGCGTATGCACCTGAGCCTTCCAACCCAGCTTCATCTCAGCCTTGCTCGCGTCACCGATCAATGCATCGACCTCCGTGGGACGAAGGTAACGCTCATCGAAACGCACGTGGTCTTCCCAATTGAGACCCGCATGATCGAACGCCACCGTCAAAAAGTCTCGAACCGAGTAGTTTCCCCCAGTCGCGAGGCAGTAGTCGTCCGGTTCGTCGGCCTGCAACATTCGCCACATACCTTCGACGTACTCGGGGGCGTAGCCCCAGTCACGGACCGCATCGAGGTTGCCCATGTAAACGTGGTCCTCAACTCCGGCCCTGATTCGCGCAACGGCCCGCGTGATCTTGCGGGTCACGAAGGTCTCACCGCGACGAGGCGACTCATGATTGAAAAGGATGCCGTTGACTGCAAAGATGCCGTACGCCTCGCGGTAGTTCTTTGTCACCCAATAGGAGTAGACCTTCGCAGCGCCGTAGGGAGAGCGAGGGTAGAAGGGAGTTTCCTCGTTCTGCGGAGGCGGTGTCGCTCCAAACATTTCGGAGCTCGATGCCTGATAGAACTTGCAGTCCAAACCCGCCAACCGGACGGCTTCGAGGAGTCGGATGGATCCAACCCCAGTCGTGTTACCAGTATGTTCCGGTTCATCGAAGCTCACGCGGACGTGGGACTGTGCAGCGAGGTTGTAAACCTCGTCCGGGCGAATCCCAGCCAACAACGTCACAAGGCGGGCTCCATCGCTTAGGTCGCCGTAGTGCAGGAAGAGCTTCGCGTCGGGGTCGTGCGGATCGACATACAAGTGCTCTATCCGCGAGGTGTTGAACGTCGACGAACGACGAATCAGCCCGTGCACCTCGTAACCTTTTCCGAGGAGAAGCTCCGCCAAGTACGAACCGTCCTGCCCCGTGATGCCTGTGATTAACGCCCGCTTCATACTTGCTCCAGACTCTTCTCTTGACCACCGTGGTCGGACGGTAGCCTAGTTCCACCGCAGGTCATGTGCGACAGATGGTATCGCCCTTCGAACCTCGTCTCTCACCATCCATCGCTCAAGCAGTTCGACGGCAGCGTGGTGCAGAACCCGAACTATGTCTGAGATTTGGACCGCTGTGGGACATATAAATGCCGGTCCTAGGCAAGATCTCACCACAGACTAGTCGATTCCACTCGTGATGAGACCGCGGCGTTGAGCCAAAGCGCCCCAACCGCATGCAGGCTACGTGCGCCACGCCCACAAACGACCCACCACTGCAGGGACCAGCCGATCGAAACGCACTATGCCGCTACAACGACCCTCCACGCCACACTGCCCGCTCGGTCTGGCCACCCATGACGCGACAGCATCCCGGCGTTACCACTCTCGGGCGCCGTTGGGAGTAGGCGCCACAACGGGAATCGAACTAAGCTGACGACCCGTGACCCCTAGACCGCTCCGCCTAACCCTCCTTGGCCTAAACTACACCCCCGAGGTGACGGGTATCGCTCCTTACACAACGGGATTGGCGCGTGGATTGGCTAGATCCGGCCACGACGTTCGTGTCGTAACTGGATTCCCACATTATCCGGCATGGAAAGTGGATGCGGAATATACCGGCATGACACGAAACGAACAATGCGACGGCGTCAATATTCGACGAGTTCGTCAGTACACGCCAAGTGCCCCAAACAATGCAAATCGCATTTTACTCGAGGGCACATTTGGACTTAGAGCCGCAACACAGAATTGGGACAACCCGGATGTCATCGTCTGCGTGACGCCTGCACTCATTTCGGCGGCAATGATCGTCGCTCGTGCACGTGTCGCGGCCAAAAATCGCCCAGGTATCGGCATTTGGGTTCAGGATCTCTATAGCAGGGGAATAATCGAGACCTCTTCCGCTCCCCACGCTTTTGCACGCGGAGCGCACGCATTCGAGTCGGCAACTCTACGAGCGGCCGACGGTATCGCCGTTATCCATGAACGATTTCGTCAGCATCTGTGCTCCGAGCTATCGGTCGATGATTCGAAAATCGATGTAATAAGAAACTGGACGCACGTGAAAAGCGGTGCAGTGCGCGATGCGCTCGCGACTCGCCAGCTACTTAATTGGAATCCAACTGAAACGGTCGTACTGCACGCAGGAAATATGGGCGCAAAACAAGGACTAGAGAACGTTGTGGAAGCCGCGCGTCTAGCAGAAAACACATCCGAGAATATCCGCTTTGTTCTTCTGGGAGACGGAAATCAGCGCGCGAAATTAGAGCATCTCGGCTCCTCGATCCCCAACCTTCAGTTCGTCCGCCCCTTGAACGATTTTGACTTCAGATCCGCACTGAATGCTGCCGACATGCTGCTGGTCAACGAGCTGCCGCATATAACTGATATGGCGGTTCCTAGCAAGTTGACGACTTACTTCGCGACTGGCAAATCGGTCGTGGCGGCGACCAACGAGCACAGCACAACCGCCCAAGAGATCAAAGCATCCGGCGGTGGCATAATCGTGCCTCCAGGTGACCCTGCCCGACTCCTTTCCGCGGTCATCGAATTGGCTGCCAATCAGCCACTCGCCACTGAGTTAGGAAAGAAGGGGCTTCAATTCCACGCGAATAATTTGAGCGAAGAAGCTGCTCTTGACAAATTCGATCGATGGGTAAACCGCCTTGCTGCGCGAAACAGCCTCAGGAGAACGTCCGCATGAATAATGATTCAACACGGCGCTGTGCCAATTCCGATCGCGACCTATCTCAATTTGTTGGCTTTGGGTATGACAAAGGGCGCGGGAAAATTGCACAGGTCAGCTGGATGACCGTCTCAGGGCTTATCTTCATGCGCTGGTGGTGCCCTAACACCGTCCGACTTGCAATTCTGCGCCTCTTCGGCGCCTCCGTCGGACGCAATGTCCTTATCCGACATCGCGTGCGGATTCATTGGCCTTGGAAGCTATCGATAGATAAAAATTCCTGGATAGGCGAGGGGGTGTGGATACTAAACCTGGAGCCTGTGACAATTGGCTCCAACGTTTGCGTATCCCAAGACGTGTTCCTATGCACTGGAAGCCACAAATTTAGTTCACCTTCGTTCGAGTTCGACAACGGATCGATAGTCATTGAGGACGGAGCATGGCTCGCAGCGCAGAGCACCATTCTTCGCGGCGTGAGAATCGGCAACAATTCTTTAATTGGAGCAAAAACCCTAATCTTCAAGGACGTACCAGCGCGATGCCGCGTTCTCGCTCCAGGCGCCAGTCATACCGCCACCCCCCCGAAACCCGCAAATGAGGGCCCAGCGTGAAGATTCTGCATGTCCTAACTCTCATGTCACCATTTGGGGAGTACGGCGGGCCGGCACGGGTGTCCCTTAATCAACTAAATGAACTCCAGTCCCGCGGACATAGCGTCACGCTAGCGGCAGGACATCGGGGCTATGACCGCTTACCGAAAAGCGCAGATACCGTTCCACTACAACTATTCGGTGCTTATGCCGTTCACAAGCGACTTGGATTTGCCGGTTTAGCTGCGCCCGGCTTGCTTGCTTGGATAGCCCGTCACCACCGCGATTTCGATGTTGTTCACGTCCATCTCGCTCGGGACCTTGTAACGTTGCCTGCCGCTCGCCTCGCGCTGGCACTCGGCCTACCGGTGATCGCGCAGACGCACGGAATGATCATCCAAACGAACAAAGCTGTCGCTAGGCCACTGGATTTCCTTCTAACACGCCCTACCCTTCGGGGATCCAAAGAAGTTCTCTGCTTAACAACAAATGAAGAACTCAGCATTAAGTCCGTCTCTCGGTCCCGCGCTATCACCTCAATAATCAACAATGGTATTAAATCGCCCTCAATGACCCACCGATCACCCAACGTGGTTCCGGAGATTTTATTTCTCGCACGATTGCAATCCAGAAAAAGGCCAACTGCATTTGTTGAACTCGCAAATATACTAAACGAGCGGGGTTACCAAGCAAAGTTTCGAATTGTTGGCCCAGATGAGGGCGAAGCCGGTCGTGTGGAGGAAATGATCGCCACTTCCGGTGCCGATATTGAATGGGAGGGCCCGATTCCCCCCGATATGACTGCTAGCCGTATGGAGCGATGCGACATATACGTTCTGCCCTCAATAAACGAGCCATATCCAATGACCGTAATTGAAGCGATGGCACTCGGCAAGCCTGTGATTATTACCGACAGCTGCGGATTAGCCGATTTGATAACTGAGTCAGAATCAGGCATTGTCACGAATGAGAGTGTCAACGCAATTGCGGCCGCTGTCATAGACTTGCTCACCGACCACAAAAAGAGGGTTCGTCTTGGTATGAGCGCGCGCAAGACGGCTACCGAGCAACTCAGCATCTCCGATACCGTCACCAATCTTGAACAAATCTACCAGCGGTCTGTGAGCAATAATGACTAAAGTAATCATCGTACAGCCGTACGTTCCGTCGTACCGTGTACCGTTCTTCTCTAAGCTAGTTAGTAAGCTTGCTGACTCTGGAATTTCATGCGAAATTCATGCGCAGCATCCGAGCGGCAGTCAAGCTCTTCGCGGTGATGCTGCACTACTCAATGAGTGGCAGGTCGAAAAGCCGACACGCTCGATCAGCATAGGCGGGATTTCTGTGCAGAAATCCTTGACTTGGCGCGATATCAAGTCCTCCGACGCAGTCGTCGTCGGTCTACTGGGTTCCTCGCCTGATACATATTTCAGTCTGGCAAGTCGACTTGTGCACAATCACAAGGTAGGGCTTTGGGGGCACATCGATTCATACGTTGCACCTTTCAATCGGTTCGACCAACTTCTCGAGCGATGGCAGATTAAGGCAGGCGACCACGTGTTTGCCTACACATCCGGCGGTCGCAGATACGCACTATCTGCCGGTGTGCCTGAATCGAGAATCACTACAGTCATGAATACGGTCGACACGTCATCTCTGATGTCAGAACTACGCACCCTCTCCGAGGGAGAGATCATGAACTTCCAGAGCAGGCACGGCCTAATAAAGGAAAAGACGTTTTGTTTCATTGGCGGGCTGGACCAGTCAAAGAGAATTGAGTTTCTTCAGAGAGCGTTAGACCGCCTGTGGATTATGGATCCAGAGATCAAGTTAATTGTTGGCGGAACTGGGGACCAAGAACATCTACTCCAACCGTCGATAACACGGGGACAAACCATCTCGCTAGGAATAGTAAAATCGCGCGAGAAGGCGTTGATGGGGTCATCCTCACGTGCCGTCGTAATGCCAGGCCGGATCGGCTTGGTCGCCGTAGAGGCATTAGCGCTCAATCTGCAAGTTCTGTCAGTGCGCGGTAGTTTCCATGCCCCTGAATTTGAGTATCTGGCAGAGGGAAGTTCACTGCTTTACAGTGACGACAGTTCAGACGCGTACGCAGATCTGGTCGCCAGTGTTGCACATACGCGTGAGGAAAACCACGATCCGTGGTTCTTTCCGAGCATGGATAGCATGGTGACCAACTTTCACGCGGGCGTTCTACGCCTAGTCGGGCGTTAAGCCTACGCGTGCCAACCTCATCGTATCTCTGGTCTCCTGACTAGAGACATCGTCGGCAAAACCGCGGTTGTTTCAGGTTGCACTCTCGTCAAAGGTTCATCACGCTCCCACACCTATGTGTGCAGCGGTCGAATTCTCGGCTCGCCGGATCGATTATCGGAGTCCGTGAATCAGCGTAGCGGTGGTCCGTAATCGCGTGTGCGGAGAGTCTGGCCTCAGACTTATGCCTTGCGCGGTGCGTTGTCGCGGCCGAGTGCGCACCAGCGACGATTTCGTCGAAGGGTCTTTCAATGCGGCGGCCTCACAGTACGAACCCGATCAGATTCGCTGGCTCCTCTCATTACACGTACAGGCCGGTTGAGGCCTACATCGATTAGCAGTGGGGCACCACTTTCCACGGCGCCTCAATCAGCCGCTGCGCCCGCTAGACCTATTCGTCGTGTCTTGCCGACCGTGGTGACCGGGGTGCAGCATTCGGCGGCTAGCCTGTTCGCAGTACTGTCCTGGCCGGCCCCTGCGCCGGGAGGAATACACGATAGTTCGATTCTGCGGTGGTCGCGCTTCAGGTGATATACAGCTTAAAAGAGCTCGGTTCGTCGATTCTATTGGGCGAACTGGACGTAGAGGACTCGTACTCGCGGCACCCGTTAGTGACGGCTATTTATGCGGCGGAGACGGCCGTGCTCGCACTGCCTGTGATCCGTTTGCAATCCGGAATGAGACCGTTGGGCATCACATTCGCGAGTGAGCCGACACCGCAACTGGCACCAACCTCGTTAACGGAGTGTTGAGACCTCCGGACAAAGTCAGGTACCCGTCGATACCGATAGCAGCACCGTTCACGGATACAATCCCCTCCGCCGACGATAAGCGTGCAATCAATCAGTCAGCCCACTGAATTGACGGTCCCGATTACGCCGATGCCCGTGCACCCAACCCAGACTAAGCAGTCAAAGCTGCCCGAATATATGGCTCGATCCGATCTGCCAAATACTGATGCCCGTCATCTGTTGGATTTACACCGTCCTCCCCAATCAACGTAGTCTCTTCGCCGAAGAACCAGGATTCGGTCAGCGGGTCCACGAAGACAGCACCTGCGGCTTCCGCTTCGGATCGAAGCACATCGCGGATCGCCGTGATGGCTGGGGGAACGTCTCTGTTGGTCCAAGCCGGGCCTATCACAACAAGCGTCGCGTTCGCGGCTGTCGACTTGATTTGCGAGTACGTCGCGTTTGCGGCCGAACGAACCGCCTGCACTGGTTGCCTTGTGTCGTTACGGCTTCCAAAAATCACCACAACTTTGTCGTAGGGATCTACGATCCGCGCAGCTTCGCCGGGAAACACGGTTCCCCTACTCCCCGGGTTCACATAACCCGATCCGCCTTGGCCCGACATAGTCATTCGGACGGGCATATTTGCTGAGTTCAGACGTAGCCTGATGATCTCGGTCCAGTTTCCAGCGCCATACCCTCCCATAGCGCTACCACCAGTGTAGGAGTCGCCGATAACCGCCACCAGAGGCGCTGAATCGACGGGAGTCTTCGAAGCGGGCGTGTAGCTCGAAACGTAGTTGTCACGCGGCCTCAAGCTTCCGTTGTACGCGAAGCCAACGCCTACCACAACGGCCACTGCGGTCAGTAGGCTGGCAACAATAACGCGCCCGCTTATCTTGCGGGATACACCAACGCGTCTAATCACATTCGCTCCAGTTCGGAGGGTCAGGCTGTCTGGTGTTCGGCAGCTTAGTAGCAATAAACAGTCACGTAAAGCCTGCCAGATTTCTTAGTGGACCCCGACCGTTCGCCGGACGAAACCTCACACGAACGTTACAGGCATAGCGACAGAATTATCCACCGGGCAGCCCTCAAGAGTGAGCTCTTCCCACGCGATAGCCACCACTCAGCGAGATAGTCCCGCCAGCAAGAGAAGCCGCTTCGAGATCTGCAGCATACTAATAAGCGGAAACGCCCATCGAGGGCGATGTTTCCAAGCGAAGTGAAAATATGGCCCCAACCCGTAGGGGTGTCTAAATAGCAGTTTCCACCGGTCACGCATTCCACCAAGGCGAATCTTTACGTTCAGCGGAACGTTTTTTTCACAGACGCCGACAGGGAGTTCATACACAAACGATGGCACTCCTAGCTTTCCTGCGACAAGGCCCAGATCTATATCCGCATAGCTATGCGAATAAGCCGGATCTAGACCTCCTACTTCCTCGAAAAAGCGTCCCGGGATCAGGACAAAATTCGCATTGAAGGTGTCGCAAGGAACAGGCGAATCGACAGGTTCCACCCGCTTGAAGTCGAGCACACGCAGGGGCGAACCGAGGCGAAATCCCGCATAGGTAACGTTCCCACGGAGGTCGACACAGGCGCCCACCAGGATGCTCGGATGCGCTTCGTTCAGACGCTGATATGTGGTATGAAACCGAGGTATCTCCACTTCAAAGAGATCAACGTCGTCGTTGAACAATAGATAAGCGTCGAATGGCGCGTGCGCACTTGCAGCCCGAAAAGCGCGGGTCATCCCCCCGCTCCAATATAGTTCTCCAGACCCGACACTGACCTCAACAAAGGGAAACAGACGCTTTACTTGAACCCCAGTGCCATCTGACGAACCGTCGTCCACAAGAAATATCTTGTAGTCGAGTTCCGCGCAAGCATTCAAGCTGCGCACCAAAGAGTCAATCCCACGCAGCGTCACATCAACCCGGTTGAAACACGTCACTAGTACGGCAATTCTCACGTTAACCCCTACTCGATCCCACTCGATACGCACGACGCAGCGAGACTGCGGCGTGCGAACACGCAAGAGCGCACAGCCCGAGGCACCCACAAACCACTACCCACGGGTTCATGTGATCCGCAACCATAAGCACCCCGAATGCAAGGACCCCTGAGAATAGAAGGCGAACAAGACCCGCTAGGCCAGCCGCAGCCGCTAAGTGACGCAAATATCCCGGGGAACCTCGACGCGCAGGCAGGAACCCAAGGCAAGAGAGACCACCTACCGCAAACGCGAATCCATAGGCCACGACGGCACCAATTGCGCCAAGAAGCCACGAGCCAATCAGACCTAGACCAACGTTTACGATCGCCATATATCCATGAATTTTGACTAGCGGATCCATAACACCACTCGACAATTGGTAGAAGTAGCCAACCTGACCACTTGAGTTCAGAGCATTCCCAACGATCAGTATCAAGAAGAATATGAGGAAGTTTGTATCAAAATAGCCGAGACCCAGAAAACACACGGCAGGCGCGGCAATTAATTGAATTTCAAGCATGTGCGCGCTTAGACGAATGACAATCCAACCACTCTTCTCGAAGAGGCTGTCAGTATCGGCAGACGACACCGCACCTTGCCTCCGCGAACCTGCAACCAAGAGAGGCTGCAGCGCTGACTGCACCAACACTCGCACCTGTGTGGATACTCGCAGGGCGAGTTCGAAGGCAGCAACGGCCGCCAGCGTTCCGGTAATAGCCAATAACAATTTCGTTACCGGCTCAAAGCTCAAGCGACACAGGGAAATAGCACCCAGTTTGGCGTTCTCCCTCCACATTACACCGATAAGCGTGCGCACGGTGCGATCATCACTCGAAGCGAGGTCGCTATACGTGCACAATAGAAGCACCGACATTAGCAGTTGGGAAAACGCGATCGCTCCATAAACGAGGCCGAGTCCCAGCGCCCCGTGACGGCTGAGCAAAGGATACGCCAGCGCCACACCAACTACGTTGCTGAGTATCAGAATTCCATTCTTGGCCGGAAGCTTTCCGAGTCCTTCTAGAATGGCCAAAAGAATAGTTGAAACCGAGGATGTGACAGCGAAGACTGCACAGGATGCGGCAAGTACGGCTATATCGGAACGCGGCAGTTCACTTGAATAGCGATGTTGAACAAAAGTGGTAATCGGCCAATAGATTAACGCGCAGATAATAGAAACAGGCAGGGAGGTGATAAGTACTGATGCCGCCCCAATGCGGAATTTGGAAAACGGAGTCCCTTCAGATTGTTGTACTGCCACCAGCCTCGTGACATTATTCCCCACGCCAATATCGGCTACCCGAGCGACCATGAAGAGACCTTGGAGTAGTGCCCAACACCCGATCAGCGTGGTCGATTGCACCTCGACGGTTAGACGGAACACTACAAACAATGCGGCGGCAGACGCTGCGGATGCCCCTATGCTCGTTAGCGCGCTCAGACGCATAGTCGACATCACGGTATCGGTCGTATCAGTGAACGAATCACGCGAGCCGGCACGCCGACCGCCAGTACATAGTCAGGTAGATCTCTGGCGACCACCGCGCCCGCTCCAATAACCGCGCCGTTTCCGATAGATACACCGGGCAGGATTGTGACATTGGAGCCAATCCACACATTGTCACCGATCTGGACCTGGGATTCCTCGGACGTTTCCTTGTAAAGGAGCCCTTTCATCGCAGCATCTACATCATGCGTCTGAGAGGTTATTACAGAGTGGGCAGCAATAAGGCAGTTGTTTCCAATATGCACACCGCCGTTCCCCCAAACATGTACGTAGTCATTTAAGATAGTGCCGTCCCCGATTACAATTTTCCGTCGGCCGTACAACCGAGCCGTTAGCGCTATGCGTGCACCTGCGCCGAAACCTCCGAATCGAATTCTCCAATACCTCTCCAGGACACGGAATTTCAAATCCTGCACCTTCAAGAATAGCGATACCAGAATGCGCCGCAACTTAAGCCCTTTCACGACTTTGCTTTTACTTCAAGTCGAACCTCACTTGCGGAGTCTAGAGCTCTTACGGCCCGACCCGTCTTGTTTACCCTGAACAAGAGGAGGATCGATATCCCAAGGATGGTTCCATACTGCTGCATAATTCCGACGATGAACGTCCAGCCCAGCGTCCCCTGCCTGAAGAGATGAAAAACAAGGGTTAACACGAGCGCGTAAACGATTATTGCCTCGACACTCCACTCGTTTCGTTTCAAAGCACCGTCAGCGACTGCCGTTACCCAGCCAAATATTCCGAGACCGATTAGAACCCCAAAAACCCCAAGATATACATAGCTGGTGCCTACGATCGAACTCGCATAGCCTGCCTTTGCGCCGTCAAGCGAAGTTCCATTGAGAATGGCAGTAATCGCGTACGAGATGTCGTACACCCGTTCGGGCTTACCTGGCCAAAGGCTTCGCGGGATCGTGAACGCAATAGGCTGGATGTTAGTGATTACGAACGCTTCAAGCGAACCACCGAACATACCTAGGATAGTCTCACGTGCGTTCCTGACAACGCTTATCATCTCGACGCTGGAGAACTCCAGGGAGTAGAAATAAAAGTTGAACACTGAGCCGCGCGCGTAGTCTATTTGATTGTAATCGACTCGAGTATTGGATTCTGATGCTGGGAGCAGGATCCTCACAAGCAACGATGCCATTCCTAAGCCAAGCGCGCCAACAATCGCTAGTGGCGCATACTTAATTGTGAGGCGGTGCCTGTAGGCGTGGATGGCGAGCACTATCGCGATGAGGGGGAGAATCAGCGCCAACCTTTTTCCCATGGTGAGATAGCTAGTGCCAAGTACGACCACAAGAACCGTCGCTGAGAAGGCAAGGTTCTTCCGATCGCGTAGCGACTGGACCACGAGCCAAATCGCACCGGCATCAGCGAGGCCGGACAGCGTCCGAATACCGATCGAACTGGCTTGAAGGTCCTGAATTCCTGCCTTTTCCTGTGCACTGTTCGACAGGCGTAAGATTGCTGCATCAATTCCACCGGTTGTATACACCACATATAACTTCAGGAGCATTCCGGTACAAATCAATATGATTGGAACTACGATCGGCACAGCGTGCCGTGAAGGGCGTGTCGTTTTCGCAACAATCGTTCGGAAATGCGCTCGGCGCGCGAGGGTCGCACCAAATATGAAAGCGATGAGCCCACTACCTGCCACTGCAAGGCTCAGATCCAGTTGAATCGTGCCGCCGTAGGACCGCGCCCAGGTGAACTCGCCAGAATTGAGGAGGATTAGAAATCCGGGAATAATTATGTACACGACAAACAGACCGAGTGTCAAATTGTATGCCGAGACCAGCGGAGGCCTTCCCGGACCATCTTTCGGCGCATTCAGAACCGCTATGGAAACAACCAAGCAGAGACCAGCAAGGATGAAGATGGTCATACGGCTCCTTCCAACGCGCTATTTTCGTGCGCTTCAATCGGTTCCGCCGCGGGCACGTGGTTTATGACGGCATAATTTGCAGTAGTTCTCGCATTATCTGATGTCATGAATTAATAGGCGCCCTCTCCTGCCAATACTGCATTTATCGTTTTCCCGATGATGAGAATGTCCCCCATCATCGACCAGTTCTCCACGTATGAGAGATCCAGCCGTACAGTCTCCTCCCACGAGAGATCCGACCTTCCACTGACCTGCCACAAGCCTGTGATTCCTGGCTTGACCAGCAGCCGGCGGCGCACCGTGCCGTCATAGGCCTCCACCTCCCGCCGCAGGGGCGGCCGCGGACCCACAACGCTCATTTCGCGGCGCAGCACGTTGACGAACTGGGGCAACTCGTCGAGGCTGTACTTGCGGAGGAACCTTCCCACCCTGGTCACGCGGGGATCGTCGCGCATCTTGAACAGAACGCCTGCACCCTCGTTCGCTTCCATCAGTGACGCCACCTGCTGGTCCGCATCGACAACCATGCTGCGGAACTTGAGCATCGGGAACGGCTTGCCGTCGAGGCCCATTCGTTCCGATTTGTAGAGAATCGGGCCTTTGCTCGTTAGCTTGATAGCGAGCGCCGCAGCGATCATCGCGGGACTGATGAGAATGAGCGCAACTGTCGCGAAGACAAAATCGAACGAGAGTTTCGAGAACTTCTGAGCGCCGTGGTATCGCGGCTTCTCCACGTGGATCAGCGGCAGTCCGGCCACCGGCCGCATCGACAGGCGCGGACCAGAAACGTCCATCATTCCCGGCGCAACCACCAGATCCACGTGGTGGGGCTCGAGGTCCCACGCGAGAGTCCGCATGCCCTCGTGTCCGAGGTGCTCTGTGGCGGTCACCGCGACTGTGTCGGCGTGGCAGAAACCCAAGGCGCGCACGACCTCACGCTCGTCGCCGAAGACGGGGATATCACGCTCTCCCACAATGATCTTGTCATTAGATGCTCCATTGTGCCCAGGGATACACAGACCGACGACCTTGTAGCCGTCGGCCGTGCCGCGCTCGAACGACTCGGCCAAACTGCGGACCGCGCGTTCACCGCCCACGACGAGTACCGAGGTCTGAAACTCGCCGTAGGAACGCTTACGGGCGATTACCCGACGCCACGCCCAACGGCTGAAAATGAGACCGGCCAGCCCTACAGGGAAGGCAATCGCAAGGTACAGACGAGCGAGTTCTAGGCGGAACAGAAGGGAGACGATGGCGATCAAGCCGAAGAGCCTGACCGTGGAGACGAAGATACGCCGGTACTCGTCGGGTCCGCTCCCGATCACGCGGACCGCGCGGGTCCGGAAGATGATAAGAGTGGCGAGCCATGACGCGACCAATAGGGCAGAGACCAACGTGTAGCTGAGAGTTTGAGGAAATGCCGACGTGGCCAGGACGCCTCTGTCGCCGAACCGCACCCACTGCGCGAGCGCTACCGCGGCGATCACGATCAGCGTGTCCGAGACCCACAGTCGCCGGATGTACGCGGCCTGCCAGGCACGCCTGCCGCTGGGCCGGGGTTCGAGACCCGAAGCGGGTCTGGCACCCCCAGCAGGGGTTGCCGAGTCGAGCGAAACACCGAACGACGTCACCATCTGAGCCTTCCAACTAGGACCAAAGAGTTAGCGAGCGTCACTGTCTCGCGACCTGCGTGGCGGTAGAGGAAGTCCGCCCCCCTGAGTTTGCTGCCAGCTAATAATCGCACTTGTGGTCGCTTCGTTACACTTGAGAGGCCCCGGAGTGATGCGACTCACATCGCCGGTTTTTCTTCAGAGAGAGGGACTTTCGACCCTGGTCAACCAGAGGATCTGCGCTTAGAGTGATGCTCGGAGACCAGTCCGCAGGCAGACCTCAGCCCCGACTGGTGGCACCTTTTCCGATCGTCGAGTATTTTGCGCACTTCATACTGGACAGTAACAAGGTGGCAACGTCGCCCTGACCAGCACCAGACCCGCCGAGGCGTGAAGGTGAACGAACGGGAACATCGCTCTAGCCCTTGACCCTTTGCTCCAGCCACGCCCGCAGGTCCGTCCCATATTCGGGATGACTGAGTGCCAGGTCAACCGAAGCACGGAGAAACCCACCGGGATTGCCGAGGTCGTGCCGAGGACCGCGATGAACCACCACGTGTACGGGATGCCCCTCCGCGATGAGCAGCGCGATCGCGTCGGTCAACTGCAACTCCCCGCCCGCTCCCGGGCGGATACGTCGGAGCGCATCAAAGATTGCCCTGT
This sequence comes from Rhodococcus koreensis, assembly GCF_900105905.1. Lineage (GTDB taxonomy): Bacteria > Actinomycetota > Actinomycetes > Mycobacteriales > Mycobacteriaceae > Rhodococcus_F > Rhodococcus_F koreensis. The sequence goes on from NZ_FNSV01000005.1 coordinate 2,755,360, forward strand.
CCAAGAGGTAACGGCCGGCGGCCGCTAGAGTCGACGGCGCGTCCTGGAGTTTTGGCTTCTCCACCATGCCCTTCACCCTCAATACGTTCGGATTCGCGGTATCGGGGACCGCCTCGACGTCGAAGACTCCATATGCGCTCACCTCCTCTTTGGGGACGTCGATGGCGCACAACACCGTTCCGCCGCGCTTGGCTCGCACGCGCGACATGACGTCGAGCACACCGTTCGGCAGAACCAAGTCGTCCGGCAGCAGGACCGCGATCGCATCCTCGTCGTCGCCCAACAGCGCTTCAGCGCAACCAACCGCGTGGCCGAGCCCCAGCGGTTGTTGCTGGACTACCGACTCCACCGCAAGGAGGCCCGGTGCCCTGCGGACCTTCGCCAGCAGAGTGTGTTTTCCCCTGGCTGCAAGGTTGTTTTCCAACACCAGGTCTTCGACGAAGTGCGCCACCACGCCATCCTTGCCCGGTGCCGTCACGATGATCAGCCGCTCTGCCCCGGACTCGGCAGCCTCGCCGGCCACCAGCTCGATCCCTGGCGTGTCCACCACAGGAAGTAGCTCCTTGGGGACCGTCTTTGTCGCCGGCAGAAATCGCGTTCCCATTCCCGCGGCGGGCACCACAGCCGTGCGAAATCCAGTCGAATCCAATTCCCCCATGGTTGTGCCTTTCTCGAAAAAGTTGAGTGAGCTGCGGTGTCATGACCTTTGCGCATGGGCCGACCGTCGCACTGGTCAGTTGTCCAGGTCTATCGAGCACACGTGAGCGCAGACCCCTTGGCCGCGAGGAGAGTCCGCATCATCCGGAGCCGATCGTGGCGACGAAGACCTGGGCGTGCTGCTGTGCTGGCGCGAGGGTCACCGCCGGGTTCGATGCCGGCAACCACGCCGCATGTCCGGCACCCAGCTCGAGCGAGTCGCAGTGGGACAAGAGGACGGTCGATCCCGCCGTGCAGAGAACGATCCGTGGGTTTCCGGCGGCGAGAGTCGCTGCGGACGACGACGCACAATTCCTGCTCGTGTCGAGGTGCAGTCGGGTGAGCGCGAATTCTGTCTCCGGCGTGCGGTACACGTGTTTGTTGTCACGACCATCACTGTCCGCACTCACCACCGGCATGGACCCCGGCCGAAAATCGAGGACTTTCAGCAGCTCGGGCACATCAACGTGCTTGGGGGTCAAACCGCCACGAAGCACATTGTCCGAGTTGGCCATGATCTCGACGGCCGCGCCCCGGAGGTATGCGTGCAAATTTCCGGCCGCGAGAAACAGCCCCTCCCCCGGTTCGAGCGTGATCCGATTGAGCAGCAGCGAGATCAGCACACCGGGGTCGCTCGGATACCTACTCCCCAGTTCGAGCGCAGTTTGCGCCTCGGCCGCGAACTCCCCTGCCACGCCGTCGGGCTCCGCACACAAGTACCGCTGGCAGGCCTCGACCACGCCACCGATCAACGTCGCTGAGTGTTCGTCGCCCGTAATCCATTGCGTAAACAGCGCGCGCACACCCGAAGAGTTGGCCTGAGCTGCCAATAGCTCCGCGCACCGGTCCAACTCCGCGACACCCAGCGCGCGCAACAACCCGACTGTTCGTCGCACGTCGCGGAACCCAGCGAGCGCCTCGAATTTCGTCAGCGCAACCACAAGTTCCGGTTTGTGGTTGTCGTCCTTGTAGTTGCGGGCAGGCGAGTCCAGCGGCACACCGTCTGCGTTTTCGCGTTCGAATCCCTCGCGTGCCTGCATGGAGTTCGGGTGCGCCTGCAACGACAGAGGTTCCTCCGCAGCGAGAACCTTGAGCAGAAACGGAAGTCGACCCCCGAATCGCGACGCGTTGGTCTCCCCCAGTTGCCCCAGCGGGTCAGCCGAAATCACGTCGAGCAGTGACTCGCCAGAGCCCGCGACGTCCACACGCGCCGGGTCTGCCGGATGCGCCCCGAGCCAGAGTTCGGCTTCGGGCCGACCGGACGGCGAGGGTCGACCCGTGAGCTCCGCCAGCACAGTGTGGGAGCCCCAGGCATACGACCGGATTGCTCCATGAAGTCGTCTCATCGATCAGACGTTCGCCGAGAATCGGACGCCGCCATCCGGCAACATCACATTCGGCCAGACACGGGCGCCGCGTAACAACTCGCATCGAGCACCCACGCTGGCGCCGTCCCCCACCACGGAATCGCGCACCAGTGCACGCGGCCCGATCCGGCAGTCGTACCCGAGAATCGATCGTTCGATCACCGCACCGGCTTCCACATGGGCGCCGTCGAACACCACCGCGCCGTCCAGACGCGCACCCGCACCGACCGTTACCCGCGCGCCGAGCACCGTGCCGCCGATCAACACCACGCCCGGGGCCACCGCGGCGCTCGGATCGACGAGCGACTCGCCGCGCGCACCGATCAGCGCGGGCGACGGCGCTATTCCGCGAACCAAATCCGCCGATCCGGCGACGAAGTCGTCCACCGTCCCCATGTCTCGCCAGTAGGCGGAATCGATATGGCCGAACACCCGCGTCCCGCCGGACAGCAGTGCGGGAAACACCTCGCGTTCCACCGACACGGGACGACCTGACGGGATCTTCTCGATCCACTCCCGTTGGAAGACGTAACAGCCGGCATTGATCTGGTCGGTCGGCGGATCCTGCGTCTTCTCGAGGAAGGCGGTGACCCGGCCGTCCGAATCCGTCTGCACACAGCCGAACGGGCGCGGATCGCTCACCCGCACCAGGTGCAACGTCACGTCGGCATCGGCGTCGACGTGCGTGCGCAGAACGGCTCGCACGTCGGTGCCGCCGAGCACGTCACCGTTGAACACCACGACGGTGTCGGCACGCAGATGGGGCAAGACGTTCCGGATGGCTCCCCCGGTGCCGAGCGGCTCGTCCTCGGTCACGTACTCGATCTCAAGCCCGAGCTCCTCCCCCGTGCCGAAATGCTGTTCGAAGACTTCCGCCTTGAACGACGTTCCGAGCACCACGTGGGTAAGTCCCGCGTCCTGGATGCGGCACAGCAGATGAGTCAGGAACGGCACTCCAGCGGTCGGCAGCATCGGCTTGGGCGCAGACAGCGTCAACGGCCGCAGCCGGGTGCCCATACCGCCGACCAGAATGACCGCGTCCGGCGCAGATTCGATCCTCATGTTCGACATCCCCTCCATGTCCGATCACGTTGGAATGATTGAAACCCGATCGCGGTTCGCGCGCTACTCGACTTCGCCCGGAGTTGCGGCGTAATCGCACGCTATCTGTGACGGCCAGATACATTGATTTGCACCGAAACTCACAACTCTCGACGCCAGGGTCTCTCACCGGCTATTCGATGTTCTAGTAGGCCCCTTCGCCGGCCACCACGGCCCGGACCGTCTTGCCGATGATCAGCACATCCCCCATCATCGACCAGTTCTCCACATACGAGAGATCGAGCCGCACAGTCTCTTCCCACGACAGGTCCGATCTCCCGCTCACCTGCCACAGGCCCGTGATGCCCGGCTTCACCAGCAGCCGGCGGCGGACGGTGCCGTCGTAGGCCTCGACTTCTCGGCGCAGGGGCGGGCGCGGGCCGACGACGCTCATCTCCCGCCGAAGCACATTGAGAAACTGCGGAAGCTCGTCGAGGCTGTACTTGCGCAGAGCTCTGCCCACGCGTGTGACCCGCGGATCCTCACGGATCTTGAAGAGGACGCCGGCACCCTCGTTCGCCGTCATGAGCGCCGCCACCTGCCGGTCGGCGTCCACCACCATGCTGCGGAACTTGAGCATCGGGAACGGCCGACCGTCCAGGCCCATTCGCTCCGACTTGTAGAAGACCGGACCCTTGCTCGTCAGCTTGATCACGAGAGCAGCCACGATCATCACCGGACTCGTCAGAACGAGCGCCAATGCCGCGAAGGCCATGTCGAACGCGAGCTTCGAAAACCTCTGTGCGCCGTGGTACTGCGGCTTCTCCACATGAATCAGCGGTAATCCCGCCACCGGTCGCATCGACAGACGCGGACCGGACACATCCATCATTCCCGGAGCCACCACCAGGTCGACGTCGTGTGGCTCGAGGTTCCAGGCGAGGGCGCGCATCCCTTCGTGCCCGAGATGCTCGGTCGCAGTAACGGCCACGGTATCGGCGTGGCAGAACTCGAGGGAATCGATCACATCCAGCTCGTTACCGAGCACAGGGATGCCACGGCCCGCCACGGTGATCTTGTCGCCATGCTCGCCTGAGTGGCCCGGAATGCAGACGCCCACCACGCGATATCCGTCCGCCGTACCTCGGGCGAAGGATTCCGCGAGAAGCCGGACGGCGCGTTCGTTGCCCACGACTAGTACCGACGTCAGAAACTCCCCGCGCGACCGTTTACGAGCTATCGCCTGACGCCACAGCCAGCGGCTCACCAGCAGGGCCGCCAGGCCGACGGGAAATGCGATGGCGAGATAGAGCCGAGCCAGATCGAGGCGGAACAACAGCGCCAGCATCGCGATGAACCCGAACAATCGCACGGTCGAGACGAAGATCCGTCGATACTCGTCGGGCCCACTCCCGATCACCCGCACCGTACGAGTCCGGAAAATCGTCAGGGTCGTCAACCACGCCACGATCAGCAGAGCGGAGACGAGTGCGTAACTGAGGTCGTAACCGATACCACTCGTGGTCAGTGTGCCGCTGTCACCGAACCGGACCCAGTGGGCCAGCGCCACCGCGGCGATCACAATCAGAGTGTCGGAGACCAGGAGGCGCCGGATGTAGGCGGCCTGCCACTCACGGCGACTATCCAGTCGGCTCGCGCCCCCTGCGAACGCATCTGCGTCCTGCGGACCCCGAGAAGGGGCGAGTGGAACATCGAACGCCGTCACCATGTGCCTTCCGAACTAGAGCCATCCTGAAATGGCGAGCCCGTGTTCTCACGACATGGCGAAGGCGATGATCGCCCGATGTTTGCTGCCGCGTCGATATTCGCATGCGGGCCGGCGAGTTGAGACATCAAGTGACCAGCTTCACAACGGCCCCTCAAACGAGTCGGCGCGGTCCGATACCGCAGGTCAACGCGTGTGTATACCGAGTGAATGACATTGCCATACAAGCAATCTGATACTCAGGGTCACAGGAAATGCTGGCAATCGAGGCGATGAGCAGGTACTGTGCCGCGCTCGAACATCGCTCGCCGCCGGTGGCGGATCACCACCGTCAACACCTTCAGCGACCAAGGAACAAAATTCTCAGCATTTTCGCAGATACGAATCCCCAGTACGTTACGCTGGTTGGCCCCACGGCTGCGGCATACTTGGTGTCGTGTGGTGGATACTCTGGATCGTCATAGTGTGGGTGGTGTTGTCGATACCACTCGCCATATTGATCGGGAAAGCGGCCCGACAGAAAGACCGCCGCGAAAAGTTGCCCCGCCGGCGCACGAGCCGGACCGGCGGGCCTCCCGACCAGACCGCCGCGTAGTCCCGGTTACACGAAGAACCTCGACACTCCGTCCGCCAATCGACGCCCACGCGGTGAATCGCCCTTCCTTGGGTCGGGCCACACGTCTGATGACCGGACCGGGTGCCAGACATCGAGCGTCAACGCACAAAAGCTGGGGCACACAGTGTTCCTGTGTGCCCCAGTTTCAGATCGGTGCCGGACTTACACTCCGGTGGATCCACCCTCCGACCCGAAGGTCAGGAACGAAGCAAAGAAGTTGATCAGATCCGCGATGCTGGCGAAATCTACAGACATATTTCACTCCTACTGAGGCGATGGTGTCGGAAAGCTCGATCTGCGCCCCTGCCGGGCACAGGTTCTTTCTACACGACATGAAAGACTTTGCAACAGCAGGGGAGCGGCCGACACGAAGCTCCTCGCGCGATCCGATCCGCTCCTTCACGTTGCAGGCACGACCGCGGATCCCACGTGAATTGCTGTTTCAGCTATTTACACCAATCCCAAAGTAGGCCAGCGCAATACACGAGTCGCCGAAACGATAACCAGAGCCCGGAAAAGTGACTACAAACCAGATCAACCGTAGCTCATAGCATCAAAATTTCGAGTTCCCGCTCTTTTCGATGCGCACTGGGATCGGGAATCCGATTCGCGGCAGGGTGTGAGGCGGTCGGCGGTGAGATACTCGCCGCCCCTGTAGCGGCGAGCCGAACCCTCGGATACTCTCAGCGCACCCCGGTCGCAACCCCCAACCGAGCGCCAGCGCAGAAACCCGCCGAAGTTCCTCCCCTGGTTCCGACGGGGTTTCGACCCCCACTCGCTGATCTACACGCCGCCGGACCACATCGTTGTGACGCCGACGCTCCCCATGTTCTCGATGAGCATCAGCTCGGCCACGCGCTCCGGAGGTTCGGCATGCAGTCCATTCCCGACCGCATCTACGACCTTGCCGCCCTCCTGAAGCACGCCTACGGGAAGGGCGACCTCATCGGCGTCATGCAACTCGAATCGCAGTTGAACGCACTGCTCACCCACCTGAGCGCGACACCCGATGCGGAATAGCTGTATCCAGTATCGGCCAGAAATGGTTCATCCCTTTGTCATTCGGGTGGTATACGCACACGGACCGAACTGGTGGGTAACCAACCTGCCTGTTTATGATCAGCTCGCGCCCGGCGGACCCCATCCGACAGCCGGCGCGGAAACCCCGCCTCGACCCCGACGTCGAGCGGGGTTTCGTCCTACCTTCAGAAAGCGGTGGTCATCGATCCAGTTCGTCTCGGGAGTGCTGCACGCCCTCAACTGGGGCAGCGTCAACTAGCTTCGCTTGCTGCCGGCGGAGTTCACAGTCAGACCAAGTTTGACGATTCAGGCAGCGGCGACCCCATTTTCGGCGAACCGGTCCAGGCGGCGCTCCAGCTGTCGCCATGCCCGCGCGAGCTCACTGCGTTCGACGAGATCCGTGGGTAGCTGCGGGTCGAGCGCCGCCAGGCCCGGCGCGAGGACCCGGCCGTAGACCTTGGTGAACAGGACCGCCACGCGGCGGCCGAGTGGGGTGAGCTGGTATCGGTGTCGACCCGGCAACCGAACGATCAGGCCCTTGCGTTTGAGTCGGCGCAGGTCGTAGGTGGCCTGCCGACTGGTGTAGGAGCATCCGAGTTGCGCGGCGACGACCGGACCAGGGTGGGATTGTCGAAGCCGGCGAGCATGGGTGAATCCGACGCGGCGGCAACCGACACGACAGGTGGGAGTCGAAGCGCGAGCTGTCCGGCGGCGTCACCGCTGGCCGATCACCGAAGCCAGTCGGCGGCTGGCGTCAGCCGACCTGGGCGAAGGTGGCCACATCCGGAGCGGGACGGGCATCGGCTGCTTGCGCGTCGCACAGACGCTGGTTGGCCGAGTCGCCAACCGCCCGAAGGGCTTTCCAGTTCGCGGCGGTCACCCGCCGGCCGATACCGAAGTCGCGGGTGTCGCAGACCACCGTTTCGGTGCGCAACGCGCGATGCTCCTTGAAATACTGTTTGATCCGGCTGGACTTGTAGTAGCAGCTGATCTGCGGGTCGACGTCTTTGGTGATCACCTTGGTGCGGAAGGTGCCCGGCGTGCGGCGGTTGATCCGCCGGTCGAAGATCAGCGACACCGACTCGGGTCGGCCGACGTCGAGGTGGTCACGGATGAGCTGCTCGAAGAACGCCCGCCCCGCCGCCGGCCGGTCGAACACCCGGGTGTCGGAGATCTCGAACTGACGAAACGCCAGGTCGTCACATACCCGCAGGTCGTCGCGGGTCAACGGGGACGGCAGCCGCCGCTGCCAGCGCCAGAAGAAGCTCTTCACCGCGCCTGGGCCGAGCCGGTCACAAATCCGCTGCAGCGCCTCAGGGTCATCGCAGCTGCGGAATCCATTGTCCAACGCGGTATACCCGATGCCGAGCCGCTCGCACTGGCGCTGCGCCCAGCCGTGGCCATTGAGCCAGATCCACACCGGCCACGGAGCGTAGGCATTCGTCTTCCAGAACGCCCCACCCCACTCGGGATCCCACAGGTAGAAGTAGAAGTGATTCACGAAGGCCATCTGCCGGCCCCACTCCATGTGCGGATGCGCCGCATGCTCCTGGCCCTTGGCCTTCCAGGACCGCCACACCGGCGTCTTCTCCTGCGCGATCCCGACCAGCACCACCTTTCCGTCGCCGCCCTCCCGTTCGGCGGCCTCGATCAGCGGGCGGGCGATCGCCTCCTTGTTCTCGCCCTTGACGAAGCGGCGCACCGGGACCCCATTCGCTTTAGACCAGCGGTGCACCTCGGCGACAAAGCCGTCCCCGATCTTCCCGAACGCCGCGGAGGACGGGATCCCATATCCCCGCTGCCAGTACAGAAACTGGCAGACCCCACCCACCGACTGCAGTTTCGGCACGTAGGCCTGCAGGAAGATCCGATCCACCGAACGGCAGGTGAGCGTGACGTGATCGCGCAGGAGAGTCGCGTAGTCGGCCATGATTGCCTCCTTGGTCTCAGCAACCATGAGGCTACGGCCGACGCGAGGGATCTCCGAGCGGAGATCCCTCGCCCCTCTCAACCGCCGGTCTGCAACGCAGACCAGTCCCAGCTATCGCCGGTATTGGTATGAGGATGCTCGCTACAAATAGCGAGACGGCCCACCCTCAGGTGCGGTGGTGGGACCCCGCCTTACTGCACCAGAGTGAACCCAGCGCCGTAGCTACCCTTTGCGTCGATATCTGCCAGAATCGGCGTGATCCTCCCATAGAACGTCGTCGGCTGGGTTCCGAAGTCCATGCCGATGTTGAGACCGACGAGCGTCTCCCCCACCACGATCGGACCGCCTGAATCGCCCTCCCACATCACCGCCCAGTTCTGGAGGTGAATACCGTCTACCTTGCCGATGATCCCGCAATTCTTGCCCGTCGTTGCTCCGTGGTTGCACCCCACGTTCGACAGCGAGGCATCACCGACAGTCGAGACGACGGCGTCAGTGGTGTCGCCGTACTTGCTCGGCACCACAACATCCGGGTTCAGCCGGATCACCGCGTAATCGAGCGCCGTGAACGTGCCGTCCGTGTTGCGCGAGTACACGTCGGTCTCCCACCCGATCGGCCCCTTGGCAGCCTCACCAACCTTGTATACGGCGTTACCCGCGCCCTGGTGGCAGTGACCGACAGTCAGCGCAACCAAGCGGCCCGCGTTGTCTGTGCCCACCGCCCCGATCGAGCAGTACCCCTCGACGTCCGGGAACGGGGTGTACGCGGTACCCGGCCCGACATGGACGGTCGGTCCCGCCCGCGCCACCGGGGCGACACCGAGCGTCACCGCGAGCGCGGCAAGAACCGCGACCAAGATCATCTTCATCCATTTCTCCCATTCCTTCTGCTGGGGAGCATTCTCCTATTCCGTCCACTGCGGCGCGCGCTACAGGAGAAGCCCCTCACACTGAGCCGCACGAAGGAGCATTCTGGGCAAGGCCCCGTTCTCGAACGGCGGGTTGGATACAACTACCGAGTTCTCCTGAAGAACAGCAAATAGCCCCCCTCACAACCAGGACGGGGCAGTGTTGTGCTCGCGCGGCGGGAAAACCCCCTGTTGCCTACATCACACTCGCTGGACTTGCGATCTACGCGCCATAAAGTTGGGCGCGCGCCGCCCTCCCCCGCATTCGGGCGGTGCACCGGCCCCGCCAGCCCCTACCCCCCAGTGGCTGGCGGGGTCTTTCGTACCGTCCCGAGCTTCGGCGGGTCCGGTGTTCCAGCCGGGGCAGGTGCCACACGTCCCTCCCGCTGGGCCGTCCTCGCATTCAGCGGTTCGTCCAACGAGAATCGCGAACGGATCCGCACAGATCCACCTGCCGGAACGTCGAGTTCCCAACACAAACCGGCGCCGTTGTCGTGATACTCGTCGAGTGCCGTGTCGTCGAATACGACACCGGCTTCGATATCACGCCAGATCGTGTCATAGACGGCTTCCTTGCGTACGGCACCGCCGCGTGATCGTGGTGGCATACGAACCGGCACCCTCCACGAGGGTGTCCACCTGATCGAGGATGACGCCGAAATCGCCCGCTGCGACGGAGGTGCGGACAATCGGGGATCCGCGTCTGAGGTCGCCTACCCCGGCTCAGGGCCGTTGCGGCGGATGTCGACGTGCTGCTCCAGTTCGATGGCCAGGACGCCCGGGACTGCCTCGAGGGCTGCGAATCGGCTCGCGGGAACGGAACCGGAAATGATTCCGATCGTGCGGTGCACCGCGTCGATCCGCATGCCCGCCTCGGCCAGCGCGACGCCGACCACGTCGATGTCCTCGACGTGGTCGGCGTCCACCGTGACACTGATTCCGACCATGCCCGGCACGATACGTCGAACCCTTCTACCCGGAGGCCTGGATCAGCCCCGCACCGACATCGAGGGACGGCAACGCGAGCCGCCGGGAATGCTGGGTGAGCAGGGACCACAGATCGCGGCCCGTGCGCCCGGTCTTCTCGCACCACAGGGCAGCGATACCCGCGACGTGTGGAGTCGCCATGCTCGTTCCGTTCTTCGAGCCGTACCGCACGGGCATCGGCACCGTCGAGAACACGCGCACGCCAGGTGCCGCCACGTCGATCTGACCACCGACGACGGGGTTGCTGGCGGCAGAGAAGTTCGCCAGCCCGAGATCGGGGTCGACTGCGGCGACGGCCATGATCGACGGACTGTTGGCGGGTACGCCCACCAGTCCCGGACGCCCGGCAGCCCTGTTCGCGTTGTTGCCGGCCGCGGCGACGATGAGCACTCCGGCCGCCAGCGCACGCTGCCCCACCGTCTCGTAGGCGACGGACACCGACGCGACGTCGGCACCGAGCGACATCGAGACGATCTGACAACCGTTGGCGATGGCCCACTCGATTCCGGCGAGGATGCCACCGTCCACGCCACTCCCCTGATCCGACAGCACCTTCCCGACGAAGATGTCGGCCTCGTGAGCCACTCCATATCGGCGGGTGCCGCCCACTGTCGCCGGACCGCAGGCAGTTCCGACGCAATGCGTGCCGTGTCCGTGCCCGTCCTGGGGTGCTGCGCCCGGAATGAACGATTGGGCCGTGATGGTGCGACCGTGGAAATCCGGGTGGGTGAGGTCGAGTCCGGTGTCGAGGACGGCGATCCTGACACCGCGCCCACTGCACGCCGACGACGTGGTGCGGGTCGCCTGCAGTCCCCAGGTGAACTCCGGTGTATCCAGGAAGTGCTCGGCGTCCTCCGTCGCGGCGGCGCCGTTCGCAGGCCGTGCGATCTCTGCGACGGTGTCCTCGCTGTCCAGTGCATGGTGAACCAACTCGGGTTCGACGGAAAGAACCGCGACGTCCGGTGCGGCTGCGGCGGCGCGGAGGGCCTCCAACTGGCCACCATCTGCAGCAACCACGGCAATTCCGAGCTCGTCGAACAGAACTGCGTCAGCCACTTCCGCCAGTTCGAGATCCATTGCCGAAGACTCGGACTCGCTACTTCTCGTCACATTCGAGACGCCGGTGAGGGAACGGAGGAGTGCCGTCGGATCCGCCCGTCTCCCGCCGTCCGTGAACACCACCACCTGGCGGCCCGTCGTCTCGGCCCGCGAATCGGCGTCGGGCCCGTCGCCGTGTCGGCCGGAATCTTGTCGAGATATCACTGTTTTCATCCTTTTGCTCTGGATCGCGGCGCGCTCGTCGTCGCGTCAATGTGTTAATTTGCCTTCAGTTTTCGTTCGCCGAGCTCGGCACCTGGAGTACCGGGCGCTTCCTCAACGGTGCAGCACGCGATCCAGGAATCCACGAGTGGTGCGCTACCCGAATTTCCTCCGGACCGACTGGGCAGGCAGAGTAATCCGGTTCACGCGACGACAGAGGTCACGCGACAGCAGTCGACAACGACGGACTTCACGCCGACCGACGCGATCATCGTCCGGACGGGACCGTCGAGACACAACTGGCTGTCGATGTGCTGCTCGCTGGAGCAACCGCAGATGCTCGGTGCGGTTCGCAACCCGATCAGGATCTCCGGAGAGGACTCGGTTCGGCCGCCCTCGACGAGTAGTGCTTCCTCGTCGACGCCGCGGACCGCGATGTCGTGTCCGTCGGCGACGTCGCCGATGATCAGAGCAAGGTAGTCGACATCGGCGCCCTCGTCACGGGTTGCGATCAGTCGCGCCGTGTTCCTTCCCAGCGGCACGCGTTCGTCCAACACCAGGACAGCAGACTCGGATTCACGGAGTTCGACTCGCCTTGCCGTCCAACTGAAGGACGGCTCCGGCCGCGCGGTCATGACATGCTCCTGTAGTTCGATGCAATAACTTTTCGCGGTACCCATTCAGCGTGGCCGAGATGTCGGCTGATCTCGCGAGTAGCGTCCTACCCGATCGTGCGAGACACGCCTCCGGTCGATCTCGAAACCGAACCCGTGTCCGCGTCCGGCCACTCAACCCATCGACGACTCCGGAAAACCGGATCCTAAAGCGACTTCAAGGTTGTATTGCACTGTTTCGCTGAACAACTCGCACTCAATGGTCGATCCGCGGTACTATCACCGGCCCCTCGCGGGAATCTAGAATCAGACCTATGGGTCCGGTGTGGCCTCTCGTTCAGCGGCAAGTCGAGTTCGACGCGATCACCGCGTCGCTCACGGCTCGGTCCGGGGGATGCGGTGTCGTCCTCACGGGCGACCCCGGCGTCGGCAAGACCACTCTCGCCCGGTTCGTCACCGAGGCACTGCCCGGTGAGGTGAAGTGGGTGGCGGGCACCGAGTCGGCGCGGAGCATCCCGTTGGGCGTGTTCGCTCATCTGGTCGGGGCGTCCACCTCCCGGGATCCGGTGGCCTTTCTGTCCGCGGCGCGGCAGGCGCTCCTCGACGACGGCCACAGTCGCGACGTGGTGGTCGGCGTGGACGACGCGCACCTACTCGATCAGCTCTCGGCCACATTCCTTCATCAGCTCGCGCTGGACAGGGCGGTGCACATCGTCGCCACCGTCCGCAACGGCGAGTCCGTGCCCGACGCGATCACGTCGCTGTGGAAGGACGGTCACCTCCTGCGGCTCGAACTGGCGCCGTTCAGCCGGGAGCAGAGCATCGAGCTGATCGAGTCCGTGTTGGACGGCCCCCTTGAGGGGTTGAGCGCGGACATGATCTGGGAGGCGTCCGGCGGGAACGCGCTGTTCGTTCGACACCTGGTGGAGGGCGCCCTCGAGGCGGGGACGCTGCGCCCCTCCGGTGGGGTCTGGCAGTTGCGAGGACGCGCCGCCATCACATCCGAACTCGCATCCCTGCTGGAACACCGGATCGATCAGATTCCCCACGACGTGCTGCAGGCATTGCAGCTTCTCACCTTCTGTGAGCCGCTCGATCTCGACATCCTCGGCCAGCTGGCGGGCGAGGACTCGGTGGAGGAGGCCGAGCGACGCGGCCTCGTCAGAATCGTCGAGCACGGACACCGGCTCGACGTCCGCTACACGCATCCACTGTTCGGTGAGGTGATTCGACGACGGGTGGGGCGCGCGGCAGGCCGGCGGCTCCGCGGACAGCTCGTCGAGGCTCTGAGCAGCCGGGCCGTGGTCGGATCCTCCAATCGGATCCGCCTGGCAGAGCTGGCCCTCGACAGCGACCGGTCCGTCGAACCCGATCTGTTGGTCAACGCCGCCGAGGATGCCATCGGTTTGGCGAATGTCCCTCTGGGCGAACGGCTCGCACGGGCGGCACTCGACCAGACCGGCAGCTTCGAGGCGGCCGATCTTCTGGCCCGGGCACTGTTGTGGCAGGGGCACGCCACCGAGGCGGAATCGTTGCTGCAGTCCTTCTCGCCCGACAGCCTGGATCAGGTGCAGCTGGTGCGCTGGGGTACGTCGCGGATCGCAAACCTGTTCTGGGCGAGCGGCGAGTCGGAGAAGGCCGACGAGGTCCTCGCTGTACTTCGCGAGAAGGTCACGCATCCCAGTCTCGTGCCGATCATCGAGGGAATCGGCTCGGTGTGCGCGGTGTTCGAGAATCGGCCCGAGGAGGCCGCAGCGGCGGCGACGGCGATTCTGGCCGCCGACCGAGTGCTGCCGTGGGCGATCGAGTGGGCGTTCTTCGGGGGCGGGCTGTCCCTGGCACTGATGGGACGCGGAGGCCGGGTGCCCGAATTGGCGGCGCGCAGTGCGGCGGTGGCCGATCAGATCGACGGGCTACTGCGGTTCCCGGCCGCACACGGTGAAATCCTCGCGTTGACCCTGACCGGACAGTTCGCAGCGGCGCAGCGCCGAGCCGAGGAGTACCTCTCGTTGGCGTCGAGCGGCCGATACGTTGCATGGGGGCTTGCGAACATCCTGGTCGGGACGGTGGAACTTGCCCGCGGCCGGTTCAACGACGCCGCGGGTCGCCTCGAGCAGGCGATCGCCGCCCTCAACGTCGGTGATACAGCCGACGCCATCTCGTGGAGTTTTCCCGCCTACATCGTCCTCGGTCAGGCGTACGCGGAACTCGGCCGCATTCACGAGGCGGACGGGATCATCACCGCGGCGCAGGCCCGGAACGGCCGGCACGTGGCCGTGTTCGGGCCGCAACTCGTGATGTCGCAGGCGTGGCTTGCCGCGGCACGCGGTGAAACATCGGAGGCTGTCAACCTGTCGCGATCGGCGGCTGATTCCGCCTGCAAGTCCGGGCAATTCGGCATCGAGGCGGCAGCTATCCACCTTGCCACTCGGTTCGGTGACACGACCACGGCGACCCGTCTCGCCGAGTTGGCCGACATCTGCGACGGCCAGCTTGTCGACATCGTTGCCCGGCATGCGGCGGCAGTGGCAGCTGGGAACGGATGCGGTGTGGCATCGACCGCGGCCGAATTCGAAAAGATCGGCGCCCTGCCGGATGCCGCCGACGCCTACGCTCGGGCGGCGATCGCGTTCACGCATGCCGGAGACAAGCGGCGTTCGATCGAGTGTGCTGCCGCAGCCGAAGCCCTGTCGGCACGATGCGACCACATGTCGTCGCCCGCACTGGTGGAGGCAGCCCATCCGCTCCCCCTCACGAGCCGTGAACGGGAGGTGGGGTCGATGGTTGCGGCCGGTTTGTCGAACCGCCAGATTGCGGATCGGTTGTTCGTGTCGGTGCGGACGGTGGAGGGTCATATCTACCGTGCGTGCATCAAGCTCGATGTCGCGGATCGCAACGGTCTCGCGCAGGCGATGGGGACGACGGTTCGGTGACACCAGGCCTGGACTCCAGGCACGACGACAGGCCGGCTCCACGACAGGAATCATCCTGTCGTCAAGTCGGCAATACGTGTGGCGCCTCCGGTCAGGACGCCCGCGGTCGAGTCCGGTTGAGCGCCGGTATCGGCTTTCACTCCCAGTCGACCTGCCGCGGTGGGATGAACATGGGGTGCCGGTCGGCTCCCATCTCAATCTCCCAGTCACTGTGATGGAGCAGTCGGTGGTGGAATCCGCAGAGCAGGACCAGATTCTTCATGTCGGATCGTCCTCCCTCGGACCATGGGATGATGTCGTGGCCCTCCCATCACGATGGCAGCGCACCGCAGCCGGGGAAGGCGCATCCTCGGTCCCTCGCCACCAACGCTTTTCGCTGTCTCGTGGTGATTGTCCGGGTGGAAACACCGAGGTCGAGGTGCGTTCCATTCTCGTCGAGCACGATCGGCGTGTAGATCGAATCGCAGCTGAGGAGCCGGGCTGCTTTGATGCTCAGTGGCCCCATCCACTCGGTCCATGCCACTCCCTCGACGTCGAAAAGTGTGCCGTCGGATGTTGCGGCGGCATCTTGCCGTCCTCGTACACTGTTCGCGGTGCATTCGGCCAGGTCTCGTGCGTTGGCGTGGAGTGAGACGTGTCGGCGTTCTCCGCCTTCTTCACCGGCGATCCCCGAGTTGAGGTAGCGGCGCAGCAGTTCGGTGAACCCGCCGGCCCCTTCGCTGTCCGGGTGTGCGGGTGTCTTTGGTTCCGTCTTGCGCGGGCCGCGGTTTGGATAGTCCGGAGAGATCGGAGAGCAGCACCTCGCCGGCGACGGCGTCGAGGTCGCCTTTGACGGCGATGCGTCCATTGAGTGTTTTGGACGCGTGGAATTCGCTAAGTTCGGTGTCTTCACTGGGCGGCGGGTCGTCGGATTCGAAGGTGCGTTCCAGTCTGGCGATCACGGCGCGCACCGCGTCCGTGTTCGCGGTGGGACCGATTGCGGCGAACAGCAGCGCACTTCGGCAGTCGTCCAGCGCTTGAAGCGGCATGCCCTTGGGTGGCCTCTCACAGAACTTCATGATCAACGCGGCGTGGTCCGCCGAAATGTTGGTGTCGAAGTACTCGTCCGCAATTTCCGGTTGGAAACGCAAACCTCAGCCCAACAGCATGATTCGCCCCGCCGAACCCACCTCGAGCAACGTCTTGGAGGCCCGATTCGAGCAACCCCGCCTCTGCCAACCGCCACGCATCACCCACCGCGTTTGTCAGAATCTCGTCCGACAAAGCGTCTACGTAGATCTCATACTGTCTGCCACTGGTGTGGCGGGAGTGGGAGATGTACGTGTGTCACGGCTACTCGCATCGCCGTGCGGCGGTGTGGGTTTGACCGTGTCCCACACCGACGCTTCGGGTGCAGGAACATGCTGTTTCGGATTCACCCCCGCCCGCGGTGTCACGGTGGGCAGGCTGCGGCGGACCCGGCGATGCCGCGGCCTGCTCGGGGTCGGACTGGTCTTGTCCCGGGACCTGCGGACCGGTGCGTGCTCGGCGACCCGGATCGCGGGTAGTTTCCCACGCCGGCGGGCGACTTTGTTCTTACCGAGGAGCGCGCGTTTGGCCAGGTTCACCCCCGCGACGTGGTCCCGGTTGCCGCCGACCAGGCAACCCGAACACCACGCGTCGTGGTAGCCGCCGGGGCGGGCGAGGGGTTCGTCGCAGCCCGGACATTGTGCGGACGATCCGCGGGCCGGCACCGCGACCACCGCGACACCGACACCGGCGGCGGTGTGCGCGAGGGCGGTGACGGCTTTGCGGCGGGCGGACTGCGCGGCCCGGTTGTTGTTGACCCGACCGTGCCCGCGGGTCTCGAGGGTCGTGAGGTCCTCGACCGCGATCACCTGCGCACCCGCCGCCTCGGCGTAGTCGGTGACCTGGTGGGCGAAGTGGAATCCCAGTTCCCGGTTGATCTTGCCCCGCTTGGCGCCCACCGCGGTGCGGTGCTCGTTGAGGACGGCGATCTTGTCCTCCAGCCGGGCGCGGACCTCAGGTGGGGCGGTGGCGGCCAGCCGCGTCAACCGGGCCGCCTTGCGGTGCAGCATCTGCCCCTCGGTCTGCAGGCGTGCCAGCTTGGTCCCGAGGCCACGGTCGTCGTATGTGAAGCCCCGATAATCCGAAGACAGCCCGGCCGGGTCCTCGGTGGTGATGGCGGCGGCACCCAGCGTGGACGGAGACCAGTCGACCCCGACCGCGACGCTCGCCGATCCCAGGTCACAGTCGGGGACGAGTTCGGTCGCCGCGCACCGCCAGAGCAGACCACGGTGGTCGAGGACGAGGGTCGGCAGATGCCAGTCGGTGATCGCCCTGCCGTGCAGGTGCGTGGGGATGGTGGCGGTCAGCCGGACCCGCCGCCACTGCGCCCGCCCCGCCGGGACCGGACTGGTGGGCAGCTTCACCGTCAACACCAACTCGTCACCGGCCGGGGTGATCTGCGCGAGCTGTCGATCGGCTGCAGACAGCCGGGCCATCGCCGCGACCTGCGGTGGGCCCTGGACGTCGGTGATCCGCAACCGCGTCGACTGCGCCTTGTCGGTGCGGCGGGCGTGGGCGAGGAGCTCGCGCCGCACGCCCCGAGCGAAACCCAACGGCACCCAGTCACCCGGCTGAGTGGGTGGGGCTTTCCGACCGGTGGCCGCGTCGAACCGCTCAGACAGCGATGTGATCGCGGCATCCCGATAGGCGAGGGTCCGCAACGTCGCCATCACCTGCGCCGTCACCACTCGGGTCACCCGCGAGGGCACGTAGACCCCGTCCGGATAGCGCGGGTTCCAGCCGAGGCGGGACGCGGCTGTATTGCCCTGTGCGGGTAGCCTGCGGCCCTGGCGGTCGCGACCGGCCGCGAGCACATCGAACGTGACCGGATGCCACAGCCGCGCCGCCAACTCGGTTCCGGCCGCGGCGATCAGGTCGAGCAGCCACCCCACCCGGACATCGACATCGTCGAGACCGATCGGGTCCCCGGTCGCGTCGTCGACCGCCACGTGGGCGCGGGTGGTGAACGAGAACTGCCGCGGCACAGCCGCTCCCGGGCCGCTGATGCCGGCCGACCCGCCGCCAGGCACAAACCGAACAAACCCGGGCCGATCGGTCTTCCGAGAAGCGCCGCCATCGCCCGACAAGCTCATCGATCACCCCCTGTCCCCACCCTTCTGCCACGCCACCTCTCGCAGGGCCTCGACTGTAACGCCGACCTCCGACAAATACCGCTCGATCCGCGCCATCGGCGAACCGGGGCAATCGATCTCGCCACACCGCACCACCACGGGCCGGCCCCCGGACCGCGTCGTCGAGCATCCGGACGCGCCCCGCCCGCCACCCCTCGGACACGAACGCGTTCCTTGCAGACCCGAGATCCCGCACCAAGAGCGTTCTTCCGCAACATTATTTCCTGCTCGGCCGGCGGCACCTCTTGCCCTGCCGAACCCGACACCCGGCAACTCAATGCCTCCACCCTCCTCTCCGGAGTCGCTCCCGCACAACCTGATACAGCCCCGTCCAGAAAGAAGCCCCGGTCCGCGCGGCCACAGAGTTCGGGACCCGAACCCGGTGGCCGAGAGGGCAACCGGCCCTCCGTCGGCGCCCTTGCGCACCCCAACGACCGGCAGCCCACGTATTCCGCAGTCACCAAGTCGCGGTGGCAGACAGTGCCAGAAACTGATAGCGAGTATTGGATACATTGGCAACAGATGCGAGCACCCTCAATTTTCTCCCCGATCCCCATGCTCAAATTCTAGTTCGAACATTCTTTCGAGTCAATGTTTTTCGGACCGCATGGAACTCAGAGAACTCCCGGAACGACAACGAAGCACGCGGGCGGGTGGCACGCTTGGAAGTGTGACGACCTCCGACTCGGCGACCGAACCCCACCGCAGTCGCCTGCGCCGTCTGCGTGCGGCGTGGCGGAGGAAGCTCGATCCGAGTGAGCAGTCGGCGGTCGTGTCGTGGGCGGCGTTCACGGCGACGTTCGCGGGGGTGCGGGCGTTGACGCACTGGATCAGGCGCGGGCACGGGCCGGCAGGTGGTGGGTTGAGTCTCCACGGCCGCCATTTCCACCACTACAACCTCGGCATCGCCGCGCTGGCCGGAGTGGGAGCCGTGGCGGTGCGCGGCTCCGAGAAGCAACGCCGCCATCCGACGGTCCCGATCTCGTACGGTGTCGGCACCGCGCTCATCGTCGACGAACTGGCCCTGCTGCTCGACCTCGAAGACGTCTACTGGGCGAAGGAGGGGCGGACGAGCGTCGACGCCGCGGTGGTCATCATCGGACTCGGCGGACTGATGACGGCAGGTTTCGAATTCTGGCCCGCCGCCCAGCGGGCGCTCACGGAGCCGACGTAGACGGCCGTACGCACGACAGCCGGGCAGTCCCCCACGGCTCGATGTCGTAGACGGGGATGCAGTCCAGGCCGCGGGCGCGTGCACGCCGCACCACCGCCGCATCCGCCGACGGGCACGTGCCGTCGGCAACGGCCTCGGTGACGATCGCGCACACCACGTCGCCGCGGAATTCGCGGACGGGTTTCAACCCCTGCTCCACCGTCCAGTGCCGCACGGCAGCCCAGTGCGTCACCTCGGTGACGGTGGACGGGTTGCCGATGAACAACACGCTCCGCGTCGTGTTCCGTCCGCCCGTCGCAGGCGATGCCTGCACTTGAATCTCCGCCTCGGTGCACCACTCGGATGCCAATTCGGCCAGGGTCGTGCTCGCAATCGTCGACATCTTCCTCATCCTGTTGCCGGCCCCCGGATGAAGGTCATCCTGTCGCGGATCGAGCCTCACGACTGTCCCCCGATCGGGCCGAGAACCGGATGATTCGACTGTCCCCCGATCGGCCGACGGTGACGTCACAGCGCCTGGGGCTGCGGGGCCGATGGAGACGTCGTATCATCCAAAGTTGATCCATGTCGCTCGGCGGAACCGATTGGGCGACACCGACATAACGGACAAACCGGGCATCTCCGACTGGAGGATGTCGCGGCCAGCCGAATGTCATCCGCAAGAACGCACACGACAGCCGAATACTTTGCTTTCCATTTACTTACTTTTGAAAACTATGAAAACCGAGAGGTGAAATTCCTTGGTCTCGCAGACGCAGGAACCTGCCGTCCCGAACGATGAACGCACCACGACGCTCGACGAACTCGGCCCGCACTACAAGTGGATTGCGTTGTCGAACACCACCCTCGGCATGCTGGTGGCAACGATCAACTCGTCAATCGTGCTGATCGCACTCCCCGACATCTTCAAAGGCATCCACCTCAACCCGCTCGAACCCGGCAACACGAGCTACCTGCTGTGGATGATGATGGGCTTCCTCGTCGTGACGGCCGTGCTCGTGGTCAGCTTCGGACGGCTCGGCGACATGTTCGGCCGCGCCCGGATGTACAACATGGGTTTCGCCGTGTTCACGATCGCCTCGATCTTCCTGGCAGTGACATGGTTCGACGGCTCCGAGGCCGCACTGTGGCTCATCGGGTGGCGCGTCGTCCAGGGGGTGGGCGGCGCCTTCCTGATGGCGAACTCGTCGGCAATCCTCACCGACGCCTTCCCCGCCGATCAGCGTGGGCTCGCGCTCGGCATCAACGGTGTCGCCGCGATCTCCGGATCGTTCCTCGGACTGCTCATCGGCGGCATTCTCGCGCCGATCCACTGGAATCTGATCTTCCTCGTCTCCGTCCCGTTTGGCCTGGTCGGCACGATCTGGGCGTACCTGAAACTCCGCGACACCGGCGTCCGTCGGCACGCCGACATCGACTGGTGGGGAAACATCACGTTCGCCGTCGGATTGATCGCCGTCCTCGTCGGCATCACCTACGGCATCCAGCCGTACGGCTCCTCGTCGATGGGCTGGACCAGTCCGCTGGTGCTCTGGTGCCTCATCGGCGGTCTCGCCGTCCTCGCGGCCTTCTGCGTCATCGAGACCAGGGTCGCCAATCCCCTGTTCAACCTGCACCTGTTCCAGATCAAGTCGTTCACCTGGGGCAACATCGCCAATCTGGTCGCTTCGCTCGGCCGCGGCGGACTGCAGTTCATCCTGATCATCTGGCTCCAGGGCATCTGGCTGCCGCAGCACGGCTACGACTACAGCCGCACCCCGCTGTGGGCAGGCATCTACATGCTGCCGATGACCATCGGATTCCTGATGTCGGCGCCGGTGTCCGGGGTCATCTCCGACAGGTTCGGCACCAAGTGGTTCACCAGCGTCGGCATGTTCATCACCGCGGGAACCTTCGGATTGCTGATCGCCCTGCCGGTCGATTTCGAGTACTGGGCCTTCGCCGCGATTCTGCTGATCAACGGCATCGGAATGGGCATGTTCTCCGCGCCGAACCGGGCAGAGGTGATGAACAGCCTGCCCGCCGACGCACGCGGCGTCGGCGCGGGCATGATGACGACCTTCCAGAACGCGGCGATGGTGCTGTCGATCGGATTCTTCTTCAGTCTCATGATCGCCGGACTCAGCTCCAACCTTCCGGCGGCGATGAGCGACGGACTGATGGCGAACGGAGTGCCCGCGGCGCAGGCCACCCAGATCGCGAACCTGCCCGCCGTCGCAGTCCTGTTCGCGGCATTCCTCGGCGTCAACCCGATTCATGAACTGCTCGGACCGAACCTGTCCGCACTCAGCGAGCAGCAGCAGGCACACCTGACCGGCCTGGACTTCTTCCCCCAGCTGATCTCGGGACCGTTCGCCGACGGACTGGCCATGGCGTTCGCGTTCGCGATCGTCGCCTGCGTGATCGGGGGAATCGCCTCACTGCTCACCGGACCGCAGAAGAACCCGACGGCCGACGAGCCGCGGGAATCGGTGGGTGCGGAACTCGCCGGAATCGCCGGTGAGGCGGGAATCGGCCCGAGCGAACTCGTCGACGAGCAACCAGCGGTGCGGTGAGGTGAGGTTCGGCGGAGCCGGCCTCCGCCGGGCGCCGACCTCGTTACGCTGACACCATGCCTTCGGACCGCGGACTCAAGTTCATGAACTCCCTACACCGCGCTGTCCTGCGCGTCACCGGCGGGCGAGTCGGGCGGAGTTTCGGCAAGATGCCTGCGGTGGAGTTGACCACCGTCGGCCGCAAGACCGGGAAGGTGCACAGCGTCATGCTGACCGTGCCGGTGACCGAGGGCGACACCCGTGTCGTGGTGGCCTCACGCGGCGGCGACGACCGCCACCCCGCGTGGTTCCTCAACCTGCAGGCCAACCCGGTGGTCCAACTCTCGGTCCAGGGGCAGCCGGCGCAGTCCATGCGCGCCCGCGTGGCAACCCCCGAGGAGCGGGCCCGTCTGTGGCCGCAGGTGACCGCCGCCTACAAGGGCTACGCGGGCTACCAGAAGAAGACGGATCGCGAGATCCCTCTGGTTCTGCTCGAACCCACCGCCTGACACCGGTCACCGCCCTCAGAACACGGTTCGGTTGCAGTCCGGCGCCAGTGAGCCGGATCCGCCCTCAACCTCGACCTCACCCTTATAGATTTGCGCATTCCGGGCAGGCGAGGTTGGGAGCAACGTGAACACTGACGATGCTGCGCTGCATAGATCCGGGTTGCACAGGTCCCATACCCGGCACCTGCCGCGGCGCGGGTGGATCACCGCGGCCCTGACTCTGCTCGTCCTCACGCTTGCGCCTGCCCCGTCGGCAACGGCCGAAGCGATCGTGCAACCGGTGGCCGCCGACCCGAGCGTCGTCCGCGCATCCGACGGAATGTTCTACATGTACACCACCGCCGACGACTGGGGCGACGGCCAGGGCATGCACAACATGTCGATCTTCAAGTCCGCCGACCTCATGGACTGGATGTACCTCGGCGACGTCTTCCCCGACCGGCCTGCGTGGCATCCGGACGGCAAGCTGGCGTGGGCTCCGAACGTCCTCGAATCCGACGGCCGCTACAGCCTCTACTACTCGCTCTACGACGAGGCGAATCCCTGCATCGGTCTCGCCACCGCCGACAGTCCCACCGGACCGTGGAACGACCTCGGCCGACCCGTCTTCTGCGCCCACGACGTCGGCGTCGGCGGCACCATCGACCCGTTCGTGTGGGACGACGGGACGACGAAGACGATGTTCGTCGGCAACTTTCAGGGGGTGCACGCGATCCCGCTCAGCGCGGACGGGACCGCGGCGGCCGGCGAACCCGTACGCGTCGCCGACGAACGCTTCGAAGGCCCCTACGTCGAATTCCACGACGGCTACTACTACCTGTTCCTCTCGGCAGGCAACTGCTGCAACGGCGCCGACACCGCCTACCGCGTCCTCGTCGGCAGGTCCGAATCACTCACCGGTCCGTACCTCGACCGGAAGGGGCAGGACCTCAACGACGGTGGCGGTGCGCTCATCCTCGCAGGCAGCGAACCGTGGGCCGGGCCGGGTCACAACACGGTGGTCTCCGACGACGCGGGCGCGGATTGGATCGTGTATCACGCCATTCCGCGCGACAACCGGGATCTGCCCAGCGGAGCCCGGCGCCGCGAAGGGATGATCGACCGGATCGTCTGGGCGAACGGCTGGCCCGAGGTCGGTGACGGTTCACCCGCGTCGACCGGGCCTGCGAACCCCGACACGGACCTGCCGGTGCGGGTGACGCTGCGCGCCGACTCCGACACGACGCTGCCCGGGGACGGCGGGACCGTCGACGCCACCATGCTCGTCGAGGCACCCGACGATCGCCCCTACACCGGCCAGGTGTGGGTGAGCGCCGTGTCGCCCGACAACCGGACCAGCGATCCGTTCTTCGGGCCGATCGACGTCGACCTTCAACCCGGCGAGGTCCTCGAGGAGGCCGTCACGTACACGGTCCCTGGCGATGCCGTCGCGGGAACGTACTACGCCTACGCCTTCGCGGGCAGCTACCCGGACGAGACCGTCGAATTCGGCACGATCCACGCCGTCAAGACCGGCGACGAGGCGCGAATCAGCCCGGTTCGCTCGGTGTCGCTGCACCTCGGCAAGCTCGCACGCTGACGGCCGGCGGCTCGGCGCCAGCCGATCCAAACAACCGATTCGGTTCCCAAATCCGATATCAACCACGGAATCAGTAACGATTTTCCTCATTTGCTATTGAAATAGTGGCGACGCCACGTCAGGATGGATCACGGTGACGTGCCTCACACGTCACCTTCGGTCAGTCCATCGACAAAGGTGCTACATGCTGCAGACAGTGTTCGAGAAGCAACAACCGAACGCCACGGTTGTCGACCATGCGCTCCGGCGCACCCGGTTGGCACCGTTCTGGATCGAGGACGTCGCCGACACCCCCACCTATCCGGCCGCCACGGCCGACGCCGCATACGACCTGGTGGTCGTCGGCGGCGGCTACACCGGACTCTGGAGCGCGCTCCTCGCCAAGCAACGCCACCCCGAACTGTCCGTCGCCCTCGTGGAGGGCGAGACGATCGGGTGGGCCGCATCCGGCCGTAACGGCGGATTCGTCGAGGCCAGCCTCACCCACGGCAGCGAGAACGGCCGCCGCCGCTGGCCGGAGGAGATCGACACCCTCGAATCGCTCGGCCTCGAGAACCTCGACGCCATCGAGAAGACGGTCCACACGCTCGGCCTGGACTGCGATTTCGAACGGAACGGCGCCATCTCGGTCGCCATCGCCGACTACCAGGCCGAGGAAGCGCTCGGCACCCCGCCGAGCGCGACGACCGCGGTGCTGGACGGGCCCGCGATGCGCGCCCAGGTGAACTCGCCGACGTATCTGGCCGGGGTGTGGGACAAGACGTCCACCGCGCTGGTGCATCCGGCCAAGCTCGCCACCGAGCTCGGCCGGGTCTGCGCTGAGCACGGCGTCGACATCCACGAACACACCAAGGTTCTCGACCTCGTCCGCTCCCGCTCGTCGTCCCGGGTGGGCGTCCGGACGGCGCGCGCGACCCTGTCGGCGGACCGAGTGATCCTGGCAACCAATGCCTTTCCGTCCCTACTGAAGCGGTACCGGCTGCACACGGTTCCGGTGTACGACTACGTCCTCATGACCGAGCCGCTGTCCGACGCCCAGCTCGCAGACGTGGGATGGTCTGCCCGACAGGGCATCTCCGACATGTCCAACCAGTTCCACTACTACCGGCTCACCCGAGACAACAGGATCCTCTGGGGCGGATACGACGCCATCTACCACTTCGGGCGCGGCCTGAACCACGACCTCGAAGATCGCCCCGAGTCCCACAGGAGGCTCGCACGGCACTTCTTCACCACGTTCCCCCAGCTCGAGGGCCTCGAGTTCACCCACCGGTGGGGCGGCGTCATCGACACGTCGACGCGCTTCTGCTCGTTCTTCGGTTCCGCGGCGAAGGGGCGCATCGCCTACGCTTCCGGCTTCACCGGTCTCGGCGTGGGCGCCTCCCGCTTCGCGGCGAACGTCATGCTCGACAAGGTCGCCGGCGAGAAGACGGCCCTGACCGAGTTGGCCCTGGTGAAGGACATGCCCCTCCCCTTCCCACCGGAGCCGCTGGCGGCAGCGGGCATCAACGCCACCCGCTGGTCGCTCGATCGCGCCGACCACAACGAAGGCCGACGGAACGTCTTTCTCAAGGCCCTCGACGCCGTCGGCCTGGGATTCGATTCGTGACCACCGTCCACACCGACGGGTCCTGGCGTTCCGGACCGCACACCGCCGCTCGAACCGCCGATCTCACCTACCACCGCCTGCCCGGCGACCAGGTCGTCGGCGAGGGAGCGCCGATGGTCGGCGAACGAGTCCTCGGCGACTTCGCCGGGGTCACCGTCGGCGTCTGGGAAATCGAGCCCAGCGTCTCGTGCGACGTCGAGATCGACGAGGTGTTCGTGGTGCTCAGCGGCGACGCGACCGTGCAGTTCGAGGACGACACCCCGGATCTCGACCTCGGTCCCGGAAGTGTCGTGCGCGTGCGGGCCGGCCAGAAGACCCGGTGGATCGTGCGCGACACGCTGCGGAAGGTATTCCTCGCCGCGCCGGCCACGTAGCCACGAAAACCACTGCACCCCTTAACCACACCTGCCCGGGCACTCAAACCCACAGCCACACCTCGAGGGAGTATGAATGAGCATTGCCGAACCACCCCCCTTGAAGACCCAGACCCCCGATCCGCTCGGCCCCGCGAAGGGGCTCAACAGCGGCGCACTGGGATTGATCGGCAACACGGTGATCGGGCTTTCGTCCGTCGCGCCGGCCTACAGCCTCGCCGCGACGCTGGGATACGTCGTGCTGGCGGTTGGCGAGAAGGCGCCGTCGATGTTCCTCGTCGCCTTCATTCCGATGCTGCTCACGGCGTTCGCCTATCGCGAGCTGAATCGGGACACCCCGGACTGCGGGACCTCGTTCACGTGGGGCACCAAGGCGTTCGGTCCGTGGGTGGGATGGATGGCGGGGTGGGGGCTCGCCGTGTCCGCGATCATCGTCCTCGCCAACACCGCGGAGATCGCCGCGATCTACCTGTTCGAGGTTCTCGGGTTGCACGCGGCGGCCGAGTCGCTCGCCGCGAAGGTGCTGTTGGGGTGTTTCTTCATCGCGGCCATGACGTACGTCAGTTTCCGCGGCATCCTCATCAGCGAACGGCTGCAGAACGTCCTGATCGCCGTGCAGTTCGCCGTCCTCATCGGTGTCAGCGTCCTCGCGCTATCGAAGGTGTTCGGCGGCACCGCGGGCCCGCAGGCGGTCACCCCGCAACTCGACTGGATCATCCCGACCGGTGTCTCGATGTCGAGTGCCGCGCAGGCGATCATCCTGTGCATCTTCATCTACTGGGGGTGGGACGCCTGCCTCGCCGTGGGTGAGGAGACGAAGGATTCCGAGCGGACACCGGGCCGGGCCGCGGTGCTGACGACGGTGATTCTCGTGGCCACGTACGTCCTGGTCGGATACGCGGTCCAGTCGTTCGCCGGGTTCGGCGACACCGGGATCGGACTGAACAACCCCGAGAACGTCGACGACGTGCTGACCACCCTGGGCGGGCCGGTCGCGGGGCCGGTGGCCGCGTCGCTGCTGCTGCTGACGGTGTCGATCTCCGCGCTCTCCTCCACCCAGACGACCATCCTGCCGACGGCGCGCGGAACGCTGTCGATGGCGGTGTACGAGGCGCTGCCGAAACGGTTCGCGTCCGTGCACCCCCGATACATGACACCCGGCTTCGGAACCCTCGTCATGGGGGCGGCGGCGCTGCTGTTCTACCTGGTGCTGTCGTTCGCCAGTTCCAACGCGTTGCAGGATTCGGTGGCCTCGCTCGGGCTCGCGGTCGCGTTCTACTACGGCATCACCGCCTACGCCTGCGTCTGGTACTTCCGGCGGACACTGTTCGACTCGACCCGGAATCTGTTCATGCGCGGCATCTTCCCGCTGCTCGGGGCCCTCTGCATGACGTGGGCCTTCGTTCAGAGCGCCGTCGACATGCTGCGTCCCGACTACGGATTCACCGCGTTCGGCCCGTTCGGTGGCGTGTTCGTTCTCGGCGTCGGAATGCTGGTCGTCGGAATCCCCCTGATGTTGCTGTGTTTCGCCACCGGCACCGGGAACTTCTTCCGCGGACGCACCCTCACCGCCGACACGGAAGTGAAGGTGCCCGAGTGATGAGCGCCGAAGCCACCGGGAAGAGGCGATAGTTTCGACAATGTCCGAGCCGATTGTCTTCGACACAGTGAGCACCGATTGTCTTCGACACAGTGACCAAGGGAGGATTCGACCATGTCTGAGCAGCCCGCGTCTCTCGATCCCGTGTCCAAGCAGATCATCGAGCAACTTCAGGAGGATGGACGACGGTCGTACTCGGCCATCGGTAAGGTCGTCGGATTGTCGGAAGCGGCTGTACGCCAACGCGTGCAGAAGCTGATCGACACCGGCGTCACGCAGATCGTCGCGGTCACCGACCCCGTTCAAGTGGGATTCTCACGCCAGGCCATGGTCGGGATCCGCTGCTCGGGTGACGTCACCGAGATCGCCGCCCGGCTCGCCGACGTCGACGCCATCGACTACGTCGTGCTGACGGCGGGCGCCTACGACATTCTGGCCGAGATCGTGTGCGAAAACGACGACCACCTCCTGACCGTGCTCAACAAAGAGATTCGCACCATTCCCGGCGTGCTCGGCACCGAGACGATGGTGTACCTGAAACTTGTCAAGCAGCAATATGATTGGGGAACCCGATGACTACGGAAACCACCTCCTCGCGCACCTCAGCGCAGCTCGAAGCGTCCGCCCGCCGCCATCTGTGGGGGCATTTCTCCCGGCACGGGGACAACATCACCCCGCCGATCATCACCCGCGGCGACGGCGCCCGGATCTGGGACTCCACCGGTAAGAGTTACCTCGACGGACTGTCCGGGCTGTTCGTCGTCCAGGCCGGACACGGCCGGGCCGAGCTCGCCGAGGCCGCCGCCAAGCAGGCCGAACAGTTGGCGTTCTTCCCGCTCTGGTCCTACGCCACCGAACCCGCCATCGAACTCGCCGAACGCCTCGCCGGCTACGCCCCGGGCGATCTGAACCGGGTGTTCTTCACCACCGGCGGCGGCGAGGCCGTCGAAAGCGCCTGGAAACTGGCCAAACAGTACTTCAAGAAGGTCG
Organism: Rhodococcus koreensis; assembly: GCF_900105905.1. GTDB lineage: Bacteria > Actinomycetota > Actinomycetes > Mycobacteriales > Mycobacteriaceae > Rhodococcus_F > Rhodococcus_F koreensis. The sequence continues at coordinate 2,784,027 of NZ_FNSV01000005.1, forward strand.
GCAAACCCGGCAAACACAAGGTCATCTCCCGCTCCATCGCCTACCACGGCACCCCCCAAGGGGCGCTGGCGATCACCGGCATCCCCGCGCTGAAGGCGCCGTTCGAACCGCTCACCCCCGGCGCGTTCCGGGTCCCCAACACCAACATCTACCGCGCCCCCGACCCCCTCGGCTCCGATCCGAAGGCATTCGGGATCTGGGCCGCCGACCGGATCGCCGAGGCCATCGAATTCGAGGGCCCCGACACCGTCGCCGCCGTCTTCCTCGAACCGGTGCAGAACGCCGGCGGCTGCTTCCCACCCCCGCCCGGCTACTTCGAACGGGTCCGGCAGATCTGCGACGAGTACGACGTGCTGCTGGTCTCGGACGAGGTGATCTGCGCGTTCGGCAGGATCGGGTCGATGTTCGCGTGCGAGGACTTCGGGTACGTGCCCGACATCATCACCTGCGCCAAGGGCCTGACCTCGGGGTACTCGCCGATCGGGGCGATGATCGCCTCGGACCGGTTGTTCGCACCGTTCGCGGACGGGACGTCGATGTTCGCGCACGGCTACACCTTCGGCGGGCACCCGGTCTCCGCCGCGGTGGCGCTGGCGAATCTGGACATCTTCGAACGCGAGGGCCTCAACGCGCACGTCGCCGAGCAGGCGCCGGCGTTCCGGGCCACCCTCGACAAACTGACCGACCTGCCGATGGTCGGGGACGTGCGCGGGGAGGGGTTCTTCTACGGCATCGAACTGGTCAAGGACAAGACCACGAAGGAGTCGTTCAGCGACGCCGAGGCCGAGCGGATCCTGCACGGGTTCCTCTCCATCGCCCTGTTCGACGCCGGCCTGTACTGCCGGGCCGACGACCGCGGCGACCCGGTCGTCCAACTCGCACCGCCGCTGATCTGCGGGCAAACCGAATTCGACGAAATGGAAACCATCCTGCGCAGCGTCCTCACCGAAGCCTGGAATCTGCTGTGAACCACCAGGACCTTCCCGGGCTGTACGTCGGCGGCCGCTACCGGGACGGCGCAGCGTCCGAACGGTACGAGGTGCTCGATCCGGCCACCGGTGAGGTGATCTCGTCGCGCACCGAGGCCTCGGTCGACGACGTCGACGACGCGGTCGCCACCGCGAAAGCCGCGTACGCGCAATGGTCCACGACGAGCCCGGGCGAGCGTTCCACCGTCCTGACGCGGTGGGCCGCCGAACTCACCGAGATGTCCGACGACCTCGCGTCCACCGAAACCAGGCAGACGGGCAAGCCGATCAAGTTGTCGACCGAGTTCGACGTCCCCGGGTCGATCGACAATGTGTCGTTCTTCGCCGGCGCGGCCCGCAATCTGGAGGGAAAGGCGTCGGGTGAGTACTCGCCCGACCACACGTCCAGCATCCGCCGGGAACCCGTCGGGGTGATCGGGTCGATCTCGCCGTGGAACTATCCGCTGCAGATGGCGGCGTGGAAGATCCTGCCCGCCGTCGCCGCCGGCAACACCATCGTGCTCAAACCCGCGGAGATCACTCCCCTGACGTCGCTGCTGTTCGCCGAGGCGGCGACCCGCGCCGGACTGCCGGACGGCGTCGTCAACGTCATCACCGGCCGCGGCGCGACCACCGGCGCGTCGCTGGTGTCGCACCGGGACGTGAGCATGGTCAGCTTCACCGGATCGACTCCCGTGGGACGGCAGATCGCGGCCGCCGCGGCCGGCAAGCGACTGCACCTGGAACTGGGCGGGAAGGCTCCGTTCGTCGTGTTCGACGACGCCGACCTGGAGGCGGCGATCAACGGGGCCGTCGCCGGTGCGCTCATCAACTCGGGCCAGGACTGCACCGCGGCCACCCGCGCCTACGTGCAGCGTCCGCTGTTCGACGATTTCGTCGCCGGCGTCGCCTCGCTCATGGACACCGTCCGCCTCGGCGACCCGTCCGATCCCGGCACCGACATGGGTCCGTTGGTGTCGCGGCGGCAGCAGCAGCACGTCGCCGGGTTCGTCGACCGCGCCCGCGACACCGGGGCGAAGATCGTGCGTGGCGGTGCCGTCCCCGGCGGCGACCTCGCGTCCGGCTTCTACTACGAGCCGACGCTCGTCGTGGGCGCCGACCAGTCGAGTGAGATCGTGCAGCGCGAGATCTTCGGCCCCGTCCTCGTCGTCCTGCCGTTCGAAAACGATGCGGACGGCATCGCGTTGGCCAACGACACCGACTTCGGGCTGGCGGCGTCGGCGTGGACGCGGGACCTGTACCGGGCGCAAACCGCCTCCCGCGACATCGCCGCGGGCTGCGTGTGGATCAACGACCACATCCCCATCATCAGCGAAATGCCCCACGGCGGGTACAAGGCGTCCGGTTACGGCAAGGACATGTCGACGTACTCGCTCGACGAGTACACGAACGTCAAGCACGTCATGTCCGACATCACCGGAACCGCCAGGAAGGACTGGCACCGGACGGTGTTCGGCGACCGACACTGAGCCCGATCGCCGGGGCGGCAGCAACTGTGCCGCCCCGGCGACCGCGCCGGTTCTGCCAAGTCGCGCCGTGCGCGGGGCTACGCTGACGAGCAGAGCATTCGCTTCGACGGAGAGGCAGAAACGGTGCATGTAACTCCCTTCGCCTGGATTCTGACGATCGTGGTGATCGTCGCGCTGCTCGCGTTCGACTACTTCTTCCACGTCCGCCACGCGCACATCCCGACGCTGAAGGAAGCGGCGATCTGGTCGTCGATCTACGTCGGACTCGCGCTGCTCTTCGGTGTCGCCGTCCTGATCTTCGGCGGCGTCGACATGGGCACGGAGTACTTCGCCGGCTACGTCACGGAGAAGGCACTGTCCGTCGACAACCTCTTCGTCTTCCTCATCATCATCTCCAGCTTCCGGGTGCCGCGGGAAGACCAGCAGAAAGTGCTGCTGTTCGGCATCGTGTTCTCGATCTTCGCCCGGACGGGGTTCATCTTCCTCGGCGCCGCGCTCATCAACTCGTTCGCGTGGGTGTTCTACTTCTTCGGCCTCATCCTGCTGATCACCGCCGGCAACCTGCTGCGACCCGAAACCGAGGACTCGCACTCGGCCGACAACTTCATCATCCGCATCGCGAAGAAATTCATGCACACCACCGAGCAGTACGACGGCGACAAGCTGTTCACCGTCGAGAACGGCAAGCGGATGATGACGCCGATGCTGCTGGTGATGGTGGCGATCGGCGGCACCGACCTCCTGTTCGCCCTCGACTCCATCCCCGCGATCTTCGGTCTCACCCAGAACGTCTTCGTCGTCTTCACCGCCACCGTGTTCTCGCTGATGGGCCTGCGGCAGCTGTACTTCCTGCTCGACGGTCTCCTCGACCGCCTCATCTACCTGTCCTACGGACTCGCGGCGATCCTCGCGTTCATCGGGGTCAAGCTGATCCTGCACGCACTGCACGAGAACAACCTGCCGTTCATCAACAGCGGCGAACCGGTGAACGTCATCGAGATCAGCACATTCGTGTCACTGGGCGTCATCATCGGCATCCTCGTGATCACCGTGATCGCGTCGCTCGCCAGCAAGAAAGGCAGGGCGCAGTCCACCATCGCCGGCGCCCGGCGGCACGCCGTCAACTACCTCGACCTCGACTACACCGCCGACCTCGCCGAGCGCGAACGCATGTACGACAGGTTGATCAACGAGGAAGAACAACTCAAGAAACTCGACCCGAAATTCAAGAAGATGGTCCGCGAGGAAACCGCACTCCTGGACCTCATCAAACGCGCCCACGGAGAGCACGACGCGTTCCTCAAACAGAACTAGCCGAACGCGGGACCAGCTGAACGCAGTCGAAGCGCCCACCGGATCCGGCGGGCGCTTCTTCGGCTCGTGCCCCATCCCCATGCGGGCACGTGCGTGTCTACCTCCTCCTCATCCTCATGCCGCCGTCCGCCATACCCATGGCGGTGATACCGAGACCCAGCAGACACACGACGATGCCGCAGACCACGTTCGACCAGATCATTCCCGCCGTGGTGGTTACTCCGACGACCAGCCACGGGCTGACGATCATCCACAGTCCGAGCAACGGCGCGACGAATGCCATGCCGTGCGTGCGTGAGTAGGCCGACGTGAAACCGACGGCAAGCAGTGCCACCGCAATACCCGACAGCAAGTTGCACATCGCCAGGCCAGACTGGCTTGCGAACCCGACAATCCACGGCGACGCCGCCATGTACAGGCCTGCCATGAACATCAGGCCCTCGGTGACCTGTGTCATCGGCTGTTCCGAGACTCGGTCGTAGCGAGCCCGCAACTCGGCGATATCAGGGTGTCTCTCGATCGACATACCTGGTGTCGTCATCACCCACCTCCTTGAAAAAGAGAACCAATCCCTATCGAGGGGGTGCCCCGAACTCGCTACGGCAAACCGGCGATGACCAGGTAATTTTTCCGAATTTCCGCTACCGACCAGTCCCCACGGACGGCGGCGCATCCGACGCCCTTGGGCACGCGTCCGGGGGCGGGCATACTCGATGTGTGTGGTGGATTGCCTGGGTCCTGCTCGCGTGGATAGCACTGTCGGTGCCGCTCGCGATCCTCATCGGGAAAGCGATACGGCAGAAAGACCTGCACGAACTGCCCGCCAAAGAGGACGCGACAAGTAAGAACGACCCTCCCGACCGTACGGTTGCCTGACGCGCCGTGCGCGATCCCGATGCAGCTTGGAAGAATGACGGGATGGCGCTGCCCTTCTATCCACTCGTGTTCATGCACTTCCTGTTCGCGGCGACCACACTGTGCCTTGCACGCCCCTCCAGCCTGACCGCCGGCGCCACCGTCGTCGCCGCGGTGGTCTGGATCTTCGGCAACGGCCCGCTCGAGGGCCAGGTGCTCTGGGAATTCGACGCCACCCACGGCCTCACGGTGTCCGATCTCCTGTCCGTTGCGGCGCTCGCGATCGCCGTATGGACGTTCGCGACCACCGGCGACCGCCCGTGGGTGCGGCGAACCACGCGGCGCCGCAGGAAGCTACTTCGTTCCCGGTACTGAGCGGCCGTCTGCGACTGTCGAGCTATCTGCGCCTCAACGCCGATCCGACCACCCGCAGCACGCTAGGTGACGTCATGTGCCAGTGCGCGCTGTCGACGGTGCGGTTCCGGACGGCGCCCGTCACATGGGGCGCCCAACTCGTGGCCGCCGCCGATCCCGTCGGATCGTCGCGACCCGCGGTGAAGAACGCGACGTCGCCACGAAAGACCCCGGGGGTGTGGTGGTCCAGCAACGCGCACGTGTGCGCCGCACTCTCGATAAGCACCCCGATCTGGTCGCGGCCGAGAACGGCCATGGGCCCACCCGCCGCGGTGGCCAGCAGGTCTACCGCGGATTCGGGTGCCATGTCCGCGACGGCCGCCGGCACGTCGCCCTCGACACCGATTCCCGCCAGTAGGTCGCTCACGCTCAGCGGCATCTCGGTGTCCCTCGAGGCCGGTTGCTGCGCGTAACTGTCGAGCATCACGACGGTCGCCACTTCCTCACCCGCAGCCTGCAGTTGCACCGCGACGGCATGCGCGAGGACGCCGCCGAGCGACCAGCCCAGCAGGTCGTACGGACCGTCGGTCTGGATCCGGCGGATCTCCTGCACGTACCTCGCGGCGAGGCCGTCGATCGACGTCGGCGGCGTGTCCTCGCCCGCGATCGCCGGTGACTGCAGGCCGTAGATCGGCCGATCGGGATCGATCCTCGACGTCAGACCGGTGTAGCACCAGGCGAGTCCCACGATCGGGTGGATGCAGAACAGTGGGCGCCCCTCCCCCGCAGTCCTGATGGGGAACACCACGTCGAGCGCCCCGTCCCGTTCCGGGTCGGCTGAGCTCATGCGGGCGGCGATCGAACTCGGCGTCGGATCCGTCATCACCGTCTGCAGCGACACCGCAACACCCGTGGACGCCTCGAGGGCACGCACCACCCGCACCGCCGTGAGGGAGTTTCCGCCCAGCTCGAAGAAATTGTCGTCGGCACCCACCCGCTCGACGCCCAGCAGCTCACCGAAGACGGTGGCCACCGCGACCTCGGTGTCCGTGCTCGGGGCGCGGAAGGCGCGCGGTTCGAAGCGTGGTTTCGGGAGTGCACGCCGGTCGAGTTTGCCGGCCGACGCCAACGGCAGCTCGTCCAGAATCATGATCTGCGACGGCACCATGTACGACGGGAGCCGCTCTCGCGCAGAGGCCGTCACGTCGTGAGTATCGATCTGCAGGCCCTGCTCGGCGACGACGTAACCGACGAGGTGGTCACCGCCCCGTTCGTCGGAGACCAGTGCCACGGCTGCCCGGGACACACCCGCGGCCGCCTCCAGCACCGCCTCGACCTCCCGCAGTTCGATTCGCAGTCCACGCAGCTTGACCTGGAGATCGGTGCGGCCCAGATACACCAGCTGACCCTCTCGGGCCCATTTCACGCGATCACCGGTGCGGTAGAGGCGGGTTCCCTGCCGCCCGAAGGGGTCGGCCACGAAGCGTTCCGCGGTGAGCGCGCTCCGCTCCACATAGCCGCGGGCGAGTTGGTCGCCACCGAGGTAGAGCTCACCGGCAACCCCCACCGGGACCGGACGAAGCCACGCGTCCAGCACGTACGCCTGGGTGTTCCGCACCGGCGCACCGATCGGCACCCGCGCCTCCACGGATTCGCGCAGCTCGAACGCGGTCGTGGTGATCGCCGCCTCGGTGGGACCATACGTATTGTGGAATGCGCCCGGCCGCAGAGCGATCACGTCCTCCGCCAGCTCGGCCGGCATCTCCTCGCCGCCCACATACAGGTGCCGCAGCGAGGACAGTGTCTCCCCCTCGCCCGTCGCGAGGAACGCGGCCAGCACCGACGGCACGAAATGCATCATCGTGATCCGGTGTTCGCGGATCACGGCGGCCAGATAGTCGAGTTCACGATGCCCGCCGGGGCGCGTCACCACCAGCCGGGCACCCACGACCAGGGGCAGGAAGACCTCCCACACGGACACGTCGAAGGTGTACGGCGCCTTGAGAATTCCGCGATCGTTCGCGGTGACCCCGTACTCCTCGGTCAGCCAGCGCAGCTGATTCACGATCGCGGCGTGACTGACCGTCACACCCTTGGGTCGGCCCGTGGATCCCGACGTGAACAGAACGTAGGCCGTGTTCTGCGGCCGCAGCGGGCGCACCCGGTCGGCATCGCGGATCGGGTGCGCATCGAACCCGGACAGATCGACGGTGTCGACGTCGACGTGCGCGACGCCGGGCGGCAGGCAGCCGCGGGTCCACGAGGTGGTGAGCACCAGATCGGGTGCCGCGGAGTCCAGCACGTCGGCGATACGCCCTGCCGGGTGTTCGGGGTCGATCGGCACATAGCCGCCGCCGGCGCGGAGGACGGCACACATTCCGACGATCATCTCCGTCGACCGTTCGAACACGAGCGCCACGAGGGAGTCCGGGCCCGTTCCCCGCTCCACGAGTATTCTCGCGAGGCGGTTGGCCCGCGCGTCGAGTTCGCCGTACGTCAGCACTTCGTCCTCGAACGCGACGGCGACCGCGCCCGGGGTGCGGGCCACCTGGGCATCGAGGAGATCCACCAGAGTCGCCGTGTCCGACGCCGCGTCCGTCGCATTCCACGCCCCCAGCATCCGGGCCGTCTCGTCGCCCGTCAGCAGCGACACGTCGCAGACCTGTTGCCGCGGTTGCGTTGCGAACGCCTCGACGACGCGGATCACACTCCGCGCGAGCCGTTCCGCCGTCTCGGAGTCGAACAGTTCGGTGGAGTACGTGAGGCTCCCGGCGATGCCGGCAGGGGCACCGTTCGCGTCGTAGTTGTCCGAGAGCGAGAAGTCGAGGTCGAACTTGGTGACGTGCGTGTCGATCTTGAGCGGCGCGAGGGTCAGACCCGGCAGTTCCAGTACCGCCGGCGCCTGGTTCTGGAACGCGAGCATGACCTGAAAGAGGGACGAATATGATTGGGAACGAACCGGGTTCAGAATCTCGACCAGACGCTCGAACGGTACGTCCGCGTGCGCCATCGCGTCCAGATCGGTCTGACGAACCTGTTCCAGCACGTCGAGGAGGGAGGCGCCGGGATCGATCTCCGTCCGCAGCACCAGCGTGTTGACGAACATGCCGACGACGTCGTCGAGCACCCGCTCACCGCGGCCCGCGACCGGTGTGCCGATCACGATGTCCGAGGTTCCCGTCACCCGTGCCAGCAACACCGACAGAGCGGCGTGTACCACCATGAACAGTGTCGTATTGTGCTGCTGCGCAATCTCACCGAGACGGCGATGGGTGTCGGCGTCGATGGCCACCGGCGCGGCGGCACCCCGATGGGTACGCACCGCCGGGCGTGGGCGATCGGTCGGCAGTGCGAGGAATTCGGGGATCCCCGCGAGCGTGCGCGTCCAGTAGTCGAACTGGGTCGCCGCCAGAGAGTCCGGGTCGTGTTCGTCGCCCAGCACCTCCCGCTGCCACAGCGCGAAGTCGGCGTACTGAACCTCGAGCGGCGCCCACCCGGGGCTTTCCCCCCGCGTCCGCGCCAGATACGCCGTCGCCACGTCCCGGCCCAGCGGTGCCATCGAGACGCCGTCCGCACTGATGTGGTGCACCACGACGACCACGATCAGTTCGTGTTCGCTGACCTGGAGAAGTCGCGCTCGGATCGGGACCGAGGCCGAGACGTCGAATCCCCGGGCGAGGACGGAAAGCACGTGAGCGTCCACGACGTCCGCCGTGACGGTCATCGGGGAGAGGTCCAGTTCGACGCGTTCTGCGGGCAACACGACCTGCACCGGTTCGCCGTCGTGTTCCGGGAACACGGTTCGCAGCGATTCGTGCCGTTCCAGCACGTCGCGCAGCGCCTGCTGCAGGGCGGGCACGTTCAGGTCTCCGGTCACCCGAACGGCCAGCGGGATGTTGTACGCCGGGGACGCCGGGTCGAAGCGGCTCAGGAACCACATCCGCTGCTGCGCAGGCGACAGGGGAACATGTTCCGGACGGGGCCGCTGCGACAGGACCGGACGGTTGCCCGTGCCGAGCAGCGTAGACACCTCCTCGGCCAGCGCTTCCACCGTCGGTGCCTCGAACAGCATCCGGACCGGCACGTGCGCGTTCAACGCCTCACCCAACCGTGCGGCCGCCTGCGTCGCGATCAGCGAGTTGCCGCCCAGCGCGAAGAATTCGTCGTCCAGCCCGACCTGCTCCACGGCGAGAACCTCGGCGAACACGGCGACGACGGTCTCCTGCACCGCCGACTCGGGTGCCCGGAAGACCCGCGACTCGAGTACCGGCGCCGGCAGCGCCTTCACGTCGATCTTGCCCGAGGGGTTCAGGGGAAACGCGTCGAGCACCACGATTGCGGACGGCACCAGGTACGACGGCAACACGTCTTCGAGTCTCTTGCGCAACAACTCCACATCGAGGGAACCGCGGGGCACGACGTACGACACCAATGCGTCGGCTCCTGCCGCGTTGGGCCGTGCCACCGTGATCGCACCGTCGACTTCGGCGACCCGGCTGATCACCGCGTCGACCTCCCCCGGTTCGATGCGGACACCACGAATCTTCACCTGGCGGTCCACTCGCGCGATGAACTGCAGATTGCCGTCGGCGCGACGATGCACCAGGTCGCCGGTGCGGTACATGCGGACACCGCCTGCCGCCGCGACGAAACGCACCGCGGACCGCCCGGGGTCGCCGACGTAGCCGCGGGCCAGCCCGGAACCGGACAGGTACAGTTCGCCGATCGCACCGACGGGAACCGGGCGTAGCCGGTCGTCGAGGACTTGGCCGGTGGTGCCGGAAATCGGCCCGCCGATGGTCACGTGGCCGTCGACCGCGGCAAGGGTGGCCACGACGGTCGACTCCGTCGGCCCGTAGGCGTTGAGCATCCGCCGGCCGTCGCTCCACGCCGCGGCGAGATCCGGATGCAGCGCCTCGCCGCCGACCGCGACGACTTCGATGTGCTCGAGCCCGTCCACGCTCAGCGAAGACAGCACCGCCGGTGTTGAAAGGTAATGGCTCACCCGGTGTTCCACAAGCACCCGCTGCAGATCCGGTCCCGCATACACCTCGGCGGGGGCGACCACCAGGCAGGCACCGGAACCGAACGCGAGCAGCGCCTCCAGGAGCGCGGCGTCGAACGTGGGGTTGTAGGCGTGGAGCACCCGCGAGTCCGGCGCGACCCGGTACCGGCGCACCGCTTCCCCGGTCAGCGAGGACACCCCGCGGTGCGGCACCATCACGCCCTTGGGCGTCCCGGTGGAGCCCGACGTGTAGATGACGTACGCCACCTCGTCCGGATGCACCGGAACATGCACCGGCGGAACCCCGTTCAGATAGTCGCCCGCCGTGACCGGCAGCCACGTGATCCGGGAACCGCCCACCGGCATCGCCCCGACCCCGATGCACACGTCGGCCTCGGTCAGCACCCGTTCCAGACGTTCCGCCGGATGCGTCGGATCCACCGGGACGAAGGCGGCACCGGTCTTGGTGATGGCCCACAGTGCGATCATGAAGTCCACCGACCTCGGCAGGGCGAGCGCGATCACGCGGCCCGGGCGCGCACCCGCGTCGATCAGGACATGCGCGAGCGAATCGGAGCGTGCGTCGAGGTCACGGTAGGTGAGGGTCACGGTGCCGTCGGAGAGCGCCTGCGCGTCCGGGAAGTCGCGGGCGGTGCCGGTGAGAATGTCGGACAGCGTTCTCGGTGCCGACGGTTCGCCGCCGTCGAGGACTGCGCCGGCAGCGAGGCCGATGCTGCCCACTTCGATCCCGGGACGGTCGGTGCCCGCGGCCAGGACATCCACGAACAACTCGGCCAGCGACCGGACGGTGGCGGCGTCGAACAGCGAAGGCGTGTAGGTGACCACACCGTCCACTCCGGCGGGATCGTGATCCGACCAGCGCTCCGAGTACGTGAACGCCAGATCGAACGGCGTCGGAACGGTGCCGTTCTCGGACGTCGGCGTGAGCGCGAGCGACACCTGCGGCCGCTCGCCACCGAGCAGGTCGGCGAGTGCCTCGAACGGCACGTCCGCGTGCTGGAACGCCGCAACGTCGAAGCTCCGGACCTGCTCGAGGACCTCGAGAAACGACATGGCGGGGGTGACGCGGGTCCGCAACGCCACCGTGTTCGCCCGGTCTCCCGTCAGCCCCGCCTCGCCGCCGATCACGATGTCCCGGTGAACACCGATGCGGGCGAGAAGGATTGCGAGAGTGGCCCGCAGCACCGTGAACAGCGTCACGCCCTGTTCGCGCGCCAGCCGTGCGGCGGCCTCGTGGCGATCGGAGTCGATCGAGAACTCGTGCACGCAGTCCGACGGAGACGCAATTCCCCCGACCATCCGGTCCGTGGGCACCGGCGACGACGAACCGACGCCGCGCAGCGCCCGCTGCCACCGTGCGAGGCTGCTGTCGCCGGACGAGCGGGGCAGCCGCTCCAGTCGTCCGTCGACGTACCGCCCCCGGTCCCCGGTGCGGTACATCCGCACTCCCCCGGCGTCCCCCGTACCCGTCGGCACGAACGGGTCGGCCACGAACCGTCCGGCGGTACTCGGGGGCCGACGGTGAAATCCCCGGGCCACCTGCTGGCCTCCCACATACAGTTCCCCGACCGTCCCGGGCGGGACGGGTCGCAACGCCCTGTCCAGCACGTAGACGCGGGACCCGGCGTCGAGGTAGGTGGGTTGCGCGGGCCCGCGCTCTCCGCGGTGGGGCCCCACCGTTCCGCCCTCGACGAGTGGCGCCCACAGGTCGGCGACGACGCCGTCGCCGTCGTTGCCCGACCGCACCCGCGCCAGGACATTCGCGTGGGTCACCGCGACCGGTTCCGAGCCCACGGGGCAGAGCACGTAGGCGACCCGGTCCGGGTGGATCGGTCCCGGTTCCGGTGCCGTGACGTCGGGTGCGCCGTCTTCGCCGAACTCGACGTCGTCCAGCAGGACGGTCGGGTACCCGCCGTGCGGAATCGCGTCGGCGTCGGCGCGACTGATCAGCATCAGGGTGGGCACCACGTCGGCCAGCAGGTACCGAATGCGTTCGGTCGGGTGGTCGGGGCTCAGGGGCAGGCAGGTCGCACCCGACCGCAGCACGGCAATGTGGGCGACCACGCTGTCGACCGGATTCGACAGTCCGACCGCGACGATGCTCGAATCGCCGATCCCGGAGCCGTTCAGTGCCCGCGCCAGAACGGCGGACCGGCGGTCGACCTCGGCATAGGAGACCGCCTCCCCACCGCACGTGACGGCGACGGCGTCCGGGCTGTCGGTAACGCGCCGGCGCAAGACCTCGGACAGCGACGCGACGTCGTGCGCAGAATCCTGCGTTCCCCCGACGGCCAGGGCCCGCTCTTCCGGTGTCAGCAGGTCGATCGCGCTGAGCGCGACGCCAGGGTTCTCGGCGACCACCACGAGGAGTCGGTGTAGCCGCCGGGCCCACTGCTCCACCGTCCGCCGCTCGAAACGGTGCGCTGCGTAACGCAACACCCCCTCGAACCGGTCGCCGTCGAGTCGGCCACGCAGCGTCACCACCAGATCCAGGCCGTCGAACTCCCGTTCCGGCTCCGCGTCCACCGACAGCATCACCTGGAAGAGCGGGTGACGGCCGGTCGAAAGTTCCTTCCCGGCAACGTCGACCACGTGCGTGAACGGCACGTCGCCGTGTGCTCGGGCGGCCTGCTCGACGCGGTGCGTCTCCAGCAGGAACTCATCGAACGTCAGTTGCGGATCGAGTCTGCTGCGCAGCACCAGCGGCTCGCAGTCGTCGCCGCCGGTGTGGCCGTCCGGGAGGACCGCTCCGATGGCGAGGTCGTCCGCACCGCTCACGACGGACAGCAACACCGCGACCACGGCGTGGACGATCGTGAACGGTGAGACCGCCTGTTCGGCCGCCAGTTCGTGCACTCGCCGGCACAGGGCGGGCTCCACGGCGAACGGAACCCGGCCGCTGAACGCCCCGGCATCGTCCGAGACTTCACGGGCTTCCGGCAGCGACAACGGCGGCAGGCACTCGAGTTGCCTTTTCCAGTAACGCAACTCGTGGTCGTACGGCGCCGGAACAGGCAACGCGGATCGATCGACCTTGCCGCTCGGCGTGAGCGGCACGGCATCGAGGACGGTGACCGTCGACGGCACCATGTACGCCGGCAGTCGCTCGGCCACCCCGGCGAGCACGTCGTCGGGGTCCAGGCCGGTGCCGTGAACATAGCCGTCCACTGCCAACTCGCCGTTCCGGTCGTGGGCCACCGCGATCGCCGTGTCGACTCCCGGATGCCGGCCGAGAACCGCAGTGATCTCGCCCAATTCGACCCGGAATCCGCGGATCTTCACCTGATCGTCGGCACGATCGACGAATTCCAGCTCGTGGTTCTTCGACCACCGCACGAGATCGCCGGTCCGATACATGCGCTGCAGGTCGGTCGTGAACGGGTTCGCGACGAAACGTGTCGCGCTCGCACCCGGCCGCTCCAGGTATCCGCGACCCACCCCGGGACCGGACAGATACAGCTCGCCCACCACCCCTGCCGGCACGGGCTGCAGGAAGCGGTCCAGCACGACTGCCGACACTCCCTCGATCGGTCGCCCGATCGTGGGACGGGAACCGGGGACCAGCGGCTCGGTGGCCGTTGCCCACACGGTGACCTCCGTCGGCCCGTACAGGTTCAGGACCGTGCGGTCGACGCCCCACCGCGCCGCCAGTTCCGGCGGGCAGACCTCACCTGCTACGGCGAGTACCTCGAGGTCGGGCAGTCCGGCCGGGTCCATCTGTGCCGGGATGGCCGGTGTCGTGGTCCAGTGGGTGATTCGCTCACGGCGCAGCAGGTCGGCCATGGCCTTTCCTCCGCGCACCGGCGGCGGCGCGATCACCAACGTGGCGCCCGCGGTAACCGCGACCAGCAGTTCGTGTATCGAGGCGTCGTAGGAGGGCGACGCGCACATCAGCACCCGCGACCGGGAATCCGCCGCGTAGAGACGCCGCACTGCGGCCGCGTGATTCGCAAGTCCTCGGTGCGGCATCGTGATTCCGCGCGGCGCCCCCACCGAGCCGGACGTGTAGATGACGTAGGCGGCATTGTCCAGCCTGACGGGATGTGCCAATTCCGCATCGGCGACCGGTGTGCCGTCCCCCGGGGCGTCGGCGACATCCACCCAGCGGACACCCGTGGGCACCACCCCCGGATCGACGGCGACGGCGATGGTGACGCCGGATTCGTCGATCATGTGCGCGACGCGTTCGGCGGGATAGTCCGGGTCCACCGGGACGAACGCCGCACCACACCGCGCGACGGCCCACACCGCCACCACCTGTTCGATCGAGCGCGGCAGCATCAACGCAACGCGGTTGCCGACGCCGACCCCTTGTGCGAGCAGTCTGCGGGCGAGCCGATTCGATCGCTCGTGCAGAGCGCGGTAGGTCATCTCGACGTCGCCGCAGCGGACCGCGACCGTGTCGGAATCCACTGTCAGGTCCAGCAAGTCCGGAAGTTTGAGCGGGTCCGCCGACGCAGGACCGTCGAGAGGGATCAGCGCGTCGAGTTCGTTTCGGACGAGCAGCGGCAGGCTACCCACGGCCGCGTCGGCGTCCGCGCCCACGAATCCACCCAGATAGTCCAGAAATCTCGCGTGGTGGCCCGCGAGTTCTTCTCGCTCGTAGACGGCGGGGTTGCCCTCGAAGTCCACGCGGACGTTCTGCCCGGCCGCACCGGGATAGATCGCCACCGCGAGGTCGTCGACCGGACCGGCCGTGAGAACGTTCAATTCGCCGAGTACGTCACCCCACCACGTCTCGGTGTGAAACATCATGATGTTGACCATCGGCCCGAAGCCGCGGCCGACGCGCGACGTCGACCGCATGTCGTGGAGTATGTCTTCGTAGCGGAAACGCTGGTGCCGCAGCGCACCGGTGAGTTCCAGTTGGACACGACGCACCAGGTCGTGTGTGGTCCCGCGTGGATCCACCTCGATCCGGAGTGGAACGATGTTGGCCACGCTGCCACCCGAACGGCGCGCGCCCGCGGTGGTGCGGGCCGACACCGGAAGACTCAGCACGACATCCGAATTGCCCGTCATCCGCGCGAGGAATGCCGCGAACGCCGCGACCACGATCGGCACCTCGAACGAATTCCACTCCTGCGCCAGCGCTTTCAGCTCGTCGACGACGACCGGGTCCATCACCTCGCTGGCGAGCAACGACACCGCCGACGGGGCGCTGTCCCGGTCGGTCAATCGGGACGGCTCGGGCAGGTCCTTCGTTCGTTCGGACCAGTACTCGCGGTCGATCTCGAAGCGGCGGGACCGCGGGTACGCATCCTCGGATTCGTACAGTTCCCGCAGCGGCACGGCCTTCGACACGGGAGCCTCCGTGCGATCCACCGCATGCGTGTACAGCTCGGCCACCCGGTTCATCAGCACCATGGCGCCGTAGCCGTCGAGGATCAGATGGTGCGCGAACGTGGTGAGGAAGTAGTGGTCGCCGCCGACGTGCAGCAGGGTCGCGGAGATCAGGCGATCCCGGTACACCGACATGGGCCTGCGGCGGCGCTCGTCCATCCACCGGTGCGCCTGGGCCACCGGATCTTCGTGGGACCGCAAGTCGATGTACGCGAGTTCGTCGTCGATCGTCTCGTCCGCCAACTGATACGGCTCACCCGCGTGGTCGACGAGCCGCACACCGGGTGACTCGATGTCGAACGAGCCTTGCTCGGACGCCCATTTCAACGCGCCGACGTCCACCGGCCCACGGAGCTCGACGTACTGCGCGACGAGTATGGCAACGGTCGGGTCCAACTGCTGCGCGAACCACAACCCCTTTTGGGCATGCGAGAGCGGGAAGGCACGCGAATCGAGTTCACCTGCAGCCTTACGCGGGAACCCCGAGCCCACTATCCGTCCCCCCGATCTACCACTTGCCGAACGGCCCGAACGCGGGCCGTATACGTATAGGTGTTGCAGCGGAAATCGTTACAGTGACCCTACTCGCAGTCCCAGCACGTTCGCAGCGCTCACGTAGCGGTTACCGGCAGCATTCCCGCGCGTACTCGCAATACTGCATCCAACCACCTCCGAACAGGAACGTGAAAGCACATACCCTTACTCTTCTATCGGAACAGACACGGACAGAGGAGAATACGGCGTGCCGCAGGTCCACGAACTTCGCCGGAAACGGGACGGCGGCAGCGGAAACTGCCGTCATGACACGATCAGCGGCCGTCGTGGGCAGCCCTTCCGCGACCGACAGTTCAGCTACGCGACCAGAAACCTCATCCTCGATAGCTAGGAGCAGACCCGAATGGACGCGAAGTCGCCCAACAACTCCCACAGCGACGGTCCGACACCCGCTGAGGCACCGACGGAACCGCGCCGCTCGACCGTTCGACGGCGGGTACTGATCGGTGTGGGCGTCGGCGCCGTCGCTGTCGTCGCATGGTTCGGGTTCTCGGCCTGGCAGGTCCAGCACAACCTCACCGGCGCGCGGGACAACGCGCAGCTCGCCAAGAATTCACTGCTCGACGGCAACACCGAGGGTGCCCAGCGGGCGGCGGCCGAAGCCCGGGAACGGGCCGCAGACGCCCAGGACAATCTGCATTCGGCCCCCTGGAGTTCCCTCGCAGCCGTCCCCGGGCTCGGAGCACCGTTCGAATCGGCGCAGCAGATGTCCGACGTCGTGGTCGGGCTCACGCGTGACGTCCTCACCCCGGCGGTCGACGTCGGCGTCGCGTTGTCACCCCGGGATCTGGTCGGCGAGGGCGGCAACGTGCAACTGCAACCGCTGCGCGACGCCGCCCCGACATTGCAGGAAACGTCGATCGCAGCACGGAACCTGGCCACCCAGGCGCAGGGCATTCGCGGCGCAGGGTACGTCGGCCTGGTGGACGATGCGCGAACCGAACTGCAGAATCGGACCGACGACGTGGCGAAACTCCTGGAGAACACGACGATCGGCGCCAAGGTACTTCCGGCGATGCTCGGCCTCGACGGACCTCGGAGCTACTTCCTCGCCTTTCAGACCAACGCCGAGGCACGCGGCACCGGCGGACTCGTCGGCGGCTACAGCGTCATCCGGGCCAGCGACGGAAAACTGGGCATCGAGAAGCTCGGCAAGAACTCCGAAGTGACCTACGACAAGCGCCCGCTCGATCTCGGCCCCGACTACAAGAGCATGTACGGCAACTACAACCCCTCGGTCGACATCCGCAACAGCAATCTGAGCTCCCACTTTCCGTACGCCGGCCAGATCTGGCAGTCCATGTGGGCGCAGGAGTCGGGCGAACGAGTGGACGGAGCGATCGCGACCGACCCGGTGGCGCTGAGCTACGTACTGGCCGCCGTCGGCCCGGTCACCCTGCCCGACGGCGAGGTCGTCGACGCAAGCAACGTCGTCGAACTCACCGAATCCACCGCCTACACCCGGTTCATCACCAACGAGGCCAACTACACCGAAGACAACGCCGAACGCAAGGAATACCTGCAGACCATCGCCGGCAAGGTCGTCGAGAAGATGACCGGCAAGATCGAGTCACCTCAGCGACTGCTGGACGCGGTCGGTCGAGCCGCCGGGGAGCGCCGCATCGCCGTGTGGAGTTCCCACCCGGAAGAGCAGGAAATTCTCGCCGGCACCACGCTGGGATACACGGTGCCCGAAGACCCCGCCCCGTACGCCGGCGTCGTGATCAACAACAACGGCGGCAACAAGCTGGACTACTACCTCGACCGCGAGATCGACTACACCGCCGCCGACTGCACGGGCGACACCCGCACGTCCGCAGTCACCGTGCGTCTGACCAACAACACCCCGGACACCAATTTTCCGCGCATCGTCGCAGGCACGTTCAAGGACAAGCCCCTGCCGTACGGCACCAACCTCGCCATGGTCTCGCTACTGTCGACCAACGGCGCGACCCTGACGAAAGCAAGCATCGACGGCAAGCAGTCGTTCGCCATTCAGGGAAATGAACTGGGCCACCCGGTCTTCACGGTGCCCGTCACCATCCCGAAGGGCGCAACCGTCGAACTGCGATACGAACTGAACGAGCCCACCGCACCGGGTGAGGCGCGGGTGCCGATCCAGCCGCTCGTCGATGATCCGAAAGTGACCGTCAATGCACCAGCGTGCGGCGGATGACCCTTCCGCTCGTGTCATGCACCAGCCGCGCACCAATCGAAGGAAAGCAATGAGCGAGCCGCAGGTTTCCGTGGTGATAGTGACCTACAACAGCGAGGCCGTCATCGGCGATTGCGTTCGCCCACTGTCCGGACAGGACGGAATCGAACTCATCGTGCTGGACAACGCATCCACGGATCGCACGCTGACAGTTCTCGCCGAGGAAGCGCCGGACGCCGTCGTAATTCGGAGCGAGGAGAACGTGGGGTTCGCCCGGGGAGTCAACCGTGCGGCACGCGATGCGCGGGGACGAGCGATACTGCTGCTCAATCCCGATGCACGCATCTCCCCTCGGGACGTACTCGCGCTGGCGGCCATCTTCGACGAGTCGCCAGAGGCCGGGATCGTCGCACCCACGCTCATTCAACCGGCCGGACGCCTCCGGATCCGCGAAGGCGGAAAGAGACCCAACGTGGTCAGCGTGTTCAACCACTTCTCGGGCCTGTCGCGACTGTCGCACAGACATCATCGTTTCGAAGGTCTGTATCTCCTCCATACTCACGATTTCGCAACTCGAGAGCTGGATTGGGTGTCCGGAGCGTGCATGATGGTCCGCAAGCAGACATGGGACGAATTGGGCGGACTCACCGAGAGATGGTTCATGTATGCGGAGGACCTGGAGTTCTGTCTTCGCGCACGGCAACACGGCATGCGGATCATCATGAGTGCCGAGCAGTCGGGAACCCACGTCGTCGGAGGCAGTACAGGCCCCACTGCATCGACAAGACCGAATCCTGCATGGGTGATCAATCTCTACGATCTGTACAAGTGGAAGATGGCGCGGAATCGTGTACAGAGTGTGGCGTGGAAGGCTTCCGTCGCTGCGGGCTTACTGTCGAGATCGGCGGCGTTCTACGTGAAATCGCTCGGCGCACCGGAACGATCGGTGCTGTGGCGGTCCGAGTCGCACAAGTTCCTCTGGTACACCCGTTCACTTCTCGCGCAATCCAGCAGAATCGATGAGGCCGCGACATGACCACTCCGAATCCGCGAATCCTCGTGCTCTGGGCCGATCGGGATTCGACGAATCTCGGCCTTCGCGCCCTGGCGGAGGGAACGGAGTCGATAGTCGAACGGAGGTGGCCGAACGCCGAATTGACGTTCCATACTCAGGACAGCGACGATACCCCGCTCAGCAAGCGGAGCGTGCTCCGGGACATCTTCCGCTCACGCGGACCGATCAAGCGGGAACTCTCCCGATACGACGCGATTCTGGATACCGGCGCCGGCGACAGCTTCACGGACATCTACGGGCTTCGACGCCTCATCTTGATGGCTTATGTGCAGCGCGTCGCCGCACGGCTGGGAGTGCCGATCATTCTCATGCCCCAGACGATCGGCCCTTTCGACAGCAGGCTCGGGCGGATGATCGCGACGAGATCCCTCCAACGGGCCACCCGCGTGTTCGCCCGCGATCCGGTCAGTCTCGAGTACGCGAAACAGCTGGGACGGCAGTCGACGTCCGAGTCGACGGACCTGGTGTTCGCGCTGCCGCGTGCAGATCACACCGGCGGTGTCGAGCGGGACGTGGTGATCAACGTCTCCGGGCTTCTCTGGCACGAAAACCCGCACGTCGACTACGAAAGCTATCGTCGATCCGTCACAGCGCTGATCGATGGACTGCTCCAACGCGATCGCAGAGTCAGCCTCCTGGCACACGTCCTCGATTCGACTGTGACAGACAACGATGTACCGGCAGTCCGAGAACTCGGCAGGCACTTCGGAGACTCGGTCGAGATCCTCGTTCCGGACTCCCTGACATCGGTTCGCGGCATTCTCGCCACGGCCGACGTGGTCGTCGGTGCGCGCATGCACGCGTGCCTCAACTCGCTGTCCGTGGGTACGCCGGCGATTCCCTGGGCGTACTCGCGCAAGTTCGCACCGCTGATGGATGCGCTGGGGTGGAGCCTGCACGTCGATCTGAGAACGACTGCGGATCCCGCTCGCGACACCCTCACGCTCATCGACTCGACGGACTTCACCGTGGCACGCACCCGGGTGCTGCAACTCCTTGTCGGGACCGATTCGAGGATGGACGAACTCGGCGCCACCCTCGGTGACACAGTCATCCGTCAGACATGATCGATGTGGCCCTTCGTCACGACGGTGAAGGCTTGACGGAGGTCACCGGCGTCAAACAGCAACGACGTGGCAGTCAGTCGGAGAGCACGCACGCTCGCGACGGTCGTCAACAGCCAACCCGCAACAGACGCCAGCGCCGCCCCCGCGCCGCCCAGAGCAGGTCCCAGAACGAACATCGATGCGACACTCAGGCCCAGCCCGACAAGCTGCGCGGCGGTCATGAGGACACCTTTGTCCTGCGCCACAAGCATCTGGGATGCAACGTAGTTCACGGTGAGAAAGACTGATCCGCACAGACAGATCAGAGTGATCGATACCGAACCCCGGAAGCCCTCACCGAAGATGAGTGGAATGAGCACGGGCGTCGCGCATGCCAACACTGCGACAGGCACGACAGCGGTCAGGGCGGTGATGCGAATCGACAACGCCGACAGGCGCATGTTCGCCTCCCCTGCCGAGGCAGCGGCATCCCGGAACATTACGGACGCAATCGTGTGCCCCAGGGTCATCGGCAAGCTCGCAACTGTTATGGCGATGGCAAACAATCCCGCATCGTGAGCCCCGATCGCGACCACCGCGATGATCTGAGGAAGCGTATTCGCCGCCGTCTCTGCGGCTTGGCTCCCGGAGAAGGCAATGCTTTCCCGCGCCAGTGGACGAAGGCGGGACCTCGGTCCACGCGGCGATATACGCGTGAGGTACACCCCCATGAGGGTGGACAGAAGTGTGCTCGCAGCCGCACAAACGAGTACCCACGGCAGCGTCAGGCTTCCGAGAATCCATCCGAGGGCGACTCCGAATGTGAGCGCAACTGGTTGCGTCGATTGCAGGAGCGCGATAGCGCCGTATCGCCGGCCTCCGATCAACACACTCTGAAAGCACAGTGTTGCGATGAATCCAACGGAACAACCCATCCCGAGGATGAACGCCCTGGCACTGTCGGGATCGAGCTCAGTGACGACATACCGCTCGAGCAGGAAGCCGACCGCCACTGCCACGGGTACCAGGAACGGCAGAACCACGTATACGGCACGCAGCGTCGCTTCCGGAGCGCCTGTCGACGCACGCCGACGCACGGCAAGCGGCAACCCCATCCCCAGAACTACCGGCGCGAGAATCATGGCGGCGAAGCAGGCGGAATAGAGTCCCCGCCCTGCGGGTCCCAACTCTCGCGCGATCACCGGAGCAGTGATCAGGGGCGAAAGCTGGACGATCAGCCGCGTCACCGCAATGATGCTCGGCGACTGGACTACCGCCGAGATCTTCGTCCGCGCATCGCTACCAGCTACCATCGCCGGGCCCGTCGAAATGTTCCGGCCGTGGCACGCAGGGTTCTGACCGGTGATCGCAACGACAGCCGCCACAGGCGGAAGCCGCGATACCGGGGCGTCGGGTGTCCCGCCAGCCTGCTTCCCGCCAGACGTCCCAGCAAGGTGGCGCGCCGAACCACCTGGAACGGTTGCACAGCCGCAACATCGTCCGGGTCGACGGCGCGGACCGAGATCACGCCGTCCTGAGCGGCGCGCCGGATGACCTCCTCTCCTCGCCTTGTCCTCGCGATCAGAACGCTGAGCCCATCCTGATCGGTGAAGTCGGGGTAGCCCTTGGCGTCCGCTCGCCAGAAGTCACCGGCAGAGATATCCGCGCTTTCGCCGACGCCGTCCGGACACAGCTTGCAACGCTGCTGGACCGCCGGCCCGAGATGCTTCCCCCACGAGTCGTCATAGGTCGTCCGAACCGAGTTGCCGCGTACATCCTCCGCGTAGAAGTCGCCTGGCCAGCCATGCCCCCGATAACGCACCGCTGCCAACTCGGCGTCCTCGTCCACGCCGAGCCCGCGGATCAGGGAGTCGGTCGCGTGCTGACTGGGTACACCCGCGCAGAAGAAGGAAAGCAGCAGCGGTGGCTGTTGATCGCGGGACTTCGCAAGCGCTCTCAGCGCAGCTATCTCGCAGGGCTTCCCGACGACGGCTGACCCTGGATTGTCGATGTCGGCCACCGCCGCATTCGCGGTGGGTGCATACCGGGAACCGGCGGCCCGGACGACATCCGATCTCGTCCGAACCGCGCTCGATTCGGTCCTCTCGGGACCCGATTCCGAGGCGGCGGCGACAACGACACTGTCGATCTGCCCGGTGGCGAGCAACCATTCGTTGAGAGCCGTGAGGGTGCCGCCACTGCTTCCCGCGAATCGGATGTCCTCGTCGAAGGCGTAAGCCTCCCAGATCGACACGATCGGGCCCAGGAAATCGTGACGGGTGGCATCTACTGGGCGCTGTGCCGTCACGGAAATACCGGGACACGACCTGCGGAACTCCACCAAGGCCGTCGGGTCGGTTTCCGAAGACTCGGACGAGCTCACCCGGGGACGGATGAATCCGTCGTCTGCGAGTGCCAGGGCAACATCCTTGTCGAGCAGCGCACATGCCCCACAACCGGAACAGTTTCCGCGTTGCACGACCTCCGCGATCTCGACGTGCAGGAGGTTCCGGTGCATGAGTCAGAGGCCCTTCATCGCAGGGGATGCTGCCGCGGAACTGTCGTCGTGCCTGCATGCCGCGGAATCCCCGGCGACGTTCGTCACCTCGTCCTCGCCTGTCAGCGGGCGGATCAGCGACGCCATGATGATCCAGGTGACGCTGAACCAGAACATACTGGTCATCGTTGCCGCCGCGGCAAACGTCACCACCACCGCGTAGGCAATCGGTCTTCTCTGCCACGGCACGTGGCGCAACACCGTGACGACGAGCCCCACCAACAACAGCAAACCGACGATGCCCACGTCGTAGAGTATTTGCACTGGAAGCATGATGATGTGCCCGGAGACTCCGGGCGAGCCCGGCTGGTCGTGACGCAGACTGAATGTGTTGGTGCCGTTGCCGAGCCAAAGGTGCACTCCGTGCATGTCTTCGGCGGCAGCCTTCGCTACCTCGATCCTGAAACCTATGTTTCCGCCCTGAAAGTCGATGTCACCCAACTTCCCCGACGGCTCGAGTGCATCCGCAGTGGAGGACGGCGCCGTCGCTGCAGGTTCCGCCCGCCCGACACCCTCACCGAAGGAGGGAAGGAAGGTTGCGGCGCCGTAGCCGACAGCAATCCCCACGATCACGAGCACCGGGCCGAACCACAGCCCTGTGCGTGGCTCATCGTTCTGATACGAACGCACCACTTCGTACGCGAGATAGACGATCAGACCTACGACCAGGCAGAAGACGGCCGTGCGCGTCTGTGAACCGATCACTCCCAGGGGCACCGCGACGGCAGCGGCGAGCATCCAGATTCGGTTGCGCCCCTTTCGCGCCACGAGGAGAAGAGTCCACAGCACCAGGATCGCCGCATAGATGTTGGCTTCCTGCGACGTCATGCGCGCGACGTAGAGCTGGTACATCCCGTCGAAATCCGTACCGGGTGTGAAGCCGCCATGCGACACGTTGGCGACGATGAACGCGGCGAAGCCTGCCAGTCCCCATGGAACGACCGAACGTATGCCGGTGTTCTCGGCCCATATCGCGCGCGTGCCGAGCGAGACGAGTCCCGCGAGCAGCAGGAGATCGATGACCAGCCAGACAAGGATCGATGCACTCTTCCCGAGGCTCGGCGAGAACATCAGCGTGGCGAAGACATTCCACGCGATGAACGCACCGAAGACGAGCACCACCGGATGCGTCAGGGCGCGGAAGAGGTCGGCCCTGGACCGTGCCCACGCAGTCAGCCACCCGACAAGGAACAGCGGGACCACCTGCTCGACGCGGACGTTGTAACCGGCTATCGCCACACCGTAATGGCCGAGGAAGGAGGAGACGACGACAGCGACCACCAGCGCGAGGGTCACCAACTCGTGCCTGTCGCGCTCGTGGACGAGAGTGCGCCAACCGGCGACACGTCGAGGTTCAGCGGACTGCGCAATCATCAATCAAGGTCCTTGGAGATTTGTCGAACAACTCAAAGAGGATCAGCCGATCGCCGCGAGGAGAGACTCTTCGTAACGTTGGCAGACATCTTCCCAGGTGTAGTAGTCGTACGCCCGTTGAAGTGCTCGATCTCGCATCACCTGCTGGCCCGCCGAATCGGCGATGACGTCCTTCACCGTGGTGACGATCTCCGAGGGTTCCGCCGCGACAAATCTTCCTGCGTCACCGAGTACCTCGCGGTTGTACACGGTGTCCCGGGCCACGATGGGTGCTTGGCACGCCATGGCCTGAACCAACGCCGGGTTCGTTCCACCCACACTGTGACCGTGAAAATAGGCTCCGGCGTTCTGCCATAGTGAGAACAGTTTTCGGTCGTCGCTGACGTGGCCCATCCACGTGATCCGTTCGTTTCGATGGGCCAGGGCGCGCACCTGCTCATCCAACTCGCCGCCGTACCCCGATGACCCGACGATGACGACGTCGCGATCGCGACTCAGGACCTCCGCGGCCTCGAAGAACTCGACCACGGTGTTCTCCGGCACGAACCGTGCCACCATCAGTACGTACTTCTTCGGAGTGAGTCCCTCGACGGGGGGAAGCGGAGCAACGAAGTCGCCTCCGTACGGGATGAAATCGCCCTCACGGTGGAAGTCGTTTTCCCACCGACGCTTGATTTCCAGGGAATCGACCACCAAGCGCGTCGCGTAACGCGCCGTGAGGGAGGCGCCCGTGCGAAACACCTTCTTGGCGCCCTTACCCCACTTTGCGCGCTCCCATTCGATCCCGTCCACGTTGACGACAGTGGGAATTCCCCGAGACTTCAGCGCAGGCAGCCAGAACCCGTTCGCCACGTTCAGGACAAGGGCAACGTCGGGCTTCTTCACCGCCGCGTCCAGGCATGACGTCAGCCCGTAGGACAGCGTGCTGAGAGAGCGCGATTCGAATCCGATCGTGTTGCGGACAACGACTCTCCGGTCGCGGGCCGGGTCGGTAGGGACGGTGGCGCCGGGGCGTGAATAGACGGTGACGTCCCACCCTTTCTCCGCAAGGCACGGGGCGAGACGCCGGATCAGGGTTTCGAAGCCGCCGTAGTAACTCGGATAGCCCCTCGTACCGATGATTGCAACCGAACGGCGCACTGACGTCATTGAACTCCTGCTCTTCCTGTCGAAACCACACTGTTCACAAACAAGCGGTCGGGATTACGTGCTGTCGGCGAGTTCCGCGATGGCAGTTCTGATGGTTTCCACGGTGAAGTCCCAGTCCCCCGTTATTCGACCTTCCGCACCCGGCAGCGTGGTATGTCCCCGCTCACGCCTGGCTGGGGCCAACAAGTCGGTGATCGCGTTCGAGATCGCCGAGACGTCGTTCGGATCGACATAGGCTGCAGCTTCGCCGAGATTCTCCCGGAAGACAGGTATGTCGCTCGCGAGAACTGGCGCTCCGAAGTACGCCGCCTCCACCGGCGGCAGGCCGTATCCCTCACCGAGGGAGAGGAAACAGAAGAGCGCGCAGTTCTCGTACAGCCACCGCAACTCGTCATCCGGCGCGAACTCGACGAACATGACTGCACCGGTGGCCACCCCCGACCTGACCACACCGGACTCCGAGAAACGGCCCGATCTCTGACCGACGACGACGAGGGGAAAGTGCTCTGAGATTGCACCTGATTCGATCGCGGCGGCGATGGTGTTCTCCAGATTCTTGCGAACATTCAGCCGGCCCACGGTCAGCAGGAACGCGTGGGACTTCAATCCGAACCATGGCTTTCGCGCAGGAACGGTCAGAAGTGTCGTCGACAGCCCCAGGCCCGTCACAGCCACCTCCGACGAGAGGGAGTTGTGCGCGACCACGCGCTTCGCCTCGTGTTGCGTAGTGGTCATGACGAGGCCGGTGCGTTTCGCGAGGATCGGTATCGCCGAGAGGTAAAGCCGCTCGATCTTCGTGAACCACTCAGGGTTGCTCTGGAAGAGAACGTCGTGAACGAGAACCGCAGCGCTCGAGGTCGGTGCACCGAAATTCTGCAGAAACATGGCGTCGAAATCGCGTCCCGACTTGAGGTAGAGGGGAAGCTCGATCGCGTTGATTGCCGGATGCCGTCTCATTCGCGTCGAAATGCGCTCGACTCCCGCAGGCAACTCAGCATCGGAGTCGCTCCACTTGGACGGAATCGCAAGGACAAGTTCGTCGTCGGGAAACGCCGACCGCCATCCGCCGACGATCTCCCGCAACACGAGCCGGTTCGAATACGGTCCGTCGACCCACCAATACGCATCGACCAGGATTCGCATTACCAGATCACCAGCTTTCCGTGTCGATCTGCCTCGAAACACATCTCGAGATGGGCACCGCATCATTGACGTCGTCGTCGATCAATACGCACCGTCACCACGCACGACCGCCTTCAGGGTCTTGGCGATGATCAGCATGTCGCCGACCATCGACCAGTTCTCGACGTAGGACAGGTCGAGACGCACCGAGTCCTCCCACGAGAGGTCCGAGCGCCCGCTGACCTGCCACAGGCCGGTGACACCCGGCCGCACCAGGAGCCGGCGATGCACCTCGTTCTCGTACGACTCGACCTCGACGCGCAGCGGAGGCCTCGGACCCACCACACTCATTTCTCTTCGCAGCACGTTGATGAACTGTGGCAATTCGTCGATGCTGAACTTGCGCATGACGCGGCCCACACGGGTGACACGCGGGTCGTCTCGCAGTTTGAACAGCACACCGGCTCCCTCGTTGGGGCCGCTCAAGGTGGCACGGTGCCGGTCTGCTTCGTCCACCATCGACCGAAACTTCAGCATCGGGAACGGTTTGCCGTCCAATCCCATTCGCTCCGACTTGTAGAACACGGGACCCCGGCTCGTCAGCTTGACGGCGGCGGCCGCGAACAGCATCAGGGGACTCACGACGACGAGCGCGACGATCGCAAAGATCAGATCGAACGACGTCTTCCCGAACCGCTTGGCGCCGTGATAGCGCGGCTTCTCCACGTGGATCAGGGGCAGCCCCGCGACGGGCCGCATCTCGAGGCGTGGCCCGGAAACATCCATCATTCCGGGAGCAACCACCATGTCGACGTTCAACTGCTCGAGATCCCACACCATTTCGCGTAGCCCGTGATGGCCGAGATGCTCGGTCGCCGTGACCGCGACGGTATCGGCCCCGGATCGCTCGATCGCGTCGACGACGTCGTGCTCGTCGCCGAGAATGGGTATCCGCCGTCCGTCCACGGTGATCGTGTCTTCGGTCGCGCGGTGGTGCGCTGGGATGCAGACCCCGACCACGTTGTATCCGTCGGCTGTGCCACGGTCGAACGTCCGAGCGAGGTTGCGCACGGAGTGTTCGGCTCCGACGACCAGGACGGACGTCTGGCACAAACCGCGGGCACGCTTGCGGGCGAGGACGCGGCGCCACATCCACCGGGTCAGCAGGAGACCGAGCAGGCCCGTGGGGAATGCGATCGCCAGGTACAACCGTGCCAACTCCACGTGCAGAAGGAGTGCCGCGATCGCGATGAGCCCGAACAGTCGTAGTGTCGCGGTGGCGATGCGCCGATACTCCTCAGGGCCGCTCCCGACCACTCGCGGGGATCGCACGTGGAAGACGGCGAGAATGCCGAGCCACGAGGTCACGAGGGCGACGGAGATCAGCCCGTAACTCACATTGCTCAGCGTGCGCGAGTCGACGAGGGTCCCGTAGCCGCCGAAGCGCACCCATTGGGCCAGAGCGACCGCTGCCACGACGACGAGCGTGTCGGTGAGGAGGATTCGCCTCAGGTACACGGCGAGCCAGCGTCGCCGTGCGACACCGCGCTGCGCAGGAACTGCCGCAACGCCGTGTACAACCGACGCCCGCTCCACAGTCGAGTTGAACGTCGCCATGCATCCCCTCCACTGTCGAACCGATCGCCGGCAGAGTGATGGTCGAGTCGGCCGTGTCGCGACAGCGGATTTCAGGACGTACAACAGTGCCGCCGTCACCCATGGCGCAACGCCTTGCGTGCCGTGCGGCCTTTACACGAAGGCGACTACTGTCCTACGAGTAACGATCCAAACTGCCCCGAGCACCGCCATGTGGCTGGACGACATCGAACATTCACAACGAGTGTCGAACCTAGCAGCGCAATTCGGTTCTGTCGCATCTTCACCGCTGGCATCAGACCGCGCGGTCTGCAATAAACCCCCACTGAGCAGCGGTTATCCACTCGCATAATTGGTTTGGACACAGGCGATTTCGACAAACTGACCACAAGTGCTGAGGCGGAACAATTTTCGACCGATCGAGTCTGCGCCGGGGCTCCTGGACGCAGCCGTGGTGCGGACAAAGGCCCTCAATACGTACTCGAAGTCGGCTGCCTTCAGACATATTCGATCTCGCCGCCGTGAATGGGTGCAACATTCCGAGCCGGTGACGTATTCACGTGAAAGTACCGAGGATCAGGCGCCCGTTATCGAGCCACCGGCGTCCGTGCGATCCGCGACCGTACGCGGGCGGTGACCTGCCAGATCCGGGTGGTGTCGTGGACGCTGATGCACGGCACTCCGAGTGCGCGGGCGCGCTGGACGGTATCCGATTCCTTCGCGGAGCAGCGTCCGTCCAGGATGTCCTCGGTGACGATGACGCAGAGCACGTCCCCCTCGAATTCACGGATCGGTTCCAGGCCGTGGAGTGCCACCCATTGCCGGACCATCGCCCACTGCGACACGTCGTTGTAGCGGGTGGGATTGCCGATGAACAGCACGCGGCGAGATCGACGGGCTCGGGCGACATCGATGCTGGAGATGGGTGACATGACGAAGATTCCTGTCCATGTGAACGGCTGATCCCGGTACGGGACAACTCTCCCGCGCCCAGCCATCTCCGTCTGTCCTCCGATCAGGTCGCGCATCGGATGAATCCCGATTCCCCCGATCGGAGGACACCCCCGCAGGTGAGTGGGAAAGTGTGCTCGGACGCGCAGCGGCACTCACCTGGGAGGTTGGATGATCACCGTTCTGTGCTGTCGCGGCATCGGTGAGGATCTCGACGTCAACATGCTCACCAACACCACGTCACTCCTGGCTCCCGCACGGTTCGTCGTCAAGCAGGTTCCGTGGGAGGCAAGTTACGGACCGGTGCCCGATCCGGGTGGATCAGCATTCGACAAGGCGCTGTCCGAAGGACGGACACTCCTGTTGCGGATGATCGCCGACGACCCGAATCCCGTTGTTCTGCTCGGCTACTCGGGAGGCGCTGCGCTCGCCGGCAACGTGGCGGCCGAGGTGGGACGGGGGCAGCACCCCACCCTGGACGTGCGTGGGGTCGGACTGATCGCCGATCCGCTGCGGCCTGCCTCTCCGGACCTTCCGGGCTGGGGAATTGCGGGGCAACGCCCGATCACGGGGATGCCCGTGTGGCAGATCGCCGACCCGCTGGACGCCATCTGCTGCTGTCCGGGCAACTCGCCGCTGCGGACGTTCGCGGACCAGTCGGCGGCCTTCTCGCTGGCCGACCCGAGGGCGTGGGTGGTGGACCTCCTCGATCGGCTCCGCACCAGAAGGTGGCAGGCGGTGATCCTGAACTGGTGGCGACCCTGGACGGTGTGGCAGCAATACTCCGAGGCCATCGACGACGTGAACGGGTACCTGTTCCGGGGCGACCACACCAGTTACTGGGTGCGTATCGCGCCGGGCACCGATCGCACCTATTGTGAGCTGCTCGCCGATCGCGTCAACAGCATTTCGGACTGATCCCCCGCTCGACGCCCGCCGGTCATCGCACTCCCCTCCGTCGTTCTCCGATCGGCAGTTGATCGATGAGATCCGCGGCATGAACGGCACCGTCATGGGCGCGGATCCGCGCTCCCAGAGTTGCTGCGGTCGTCCTGTGTGGTCCGGCTACGAGCAGCTCGCCGACCGCCGACCGGATGCGCTCGGGCGCGGCCGTCTTGCGGAGGCAACGGGCGACGCCGCGCTGCTCCAGACTGCGGCCGATCATCTTCTGATCGAGCGCCGGGTGGATCGGCAGAACGATCAGGGGAAGGTCGTGCGCGAGGGCGCGCATGGTGGTGTCGTGGCCGCCGTGTCCGATGACGAGGGTGGCGGTCGGCAGGATCTGTTCGTGTGGAACGTAGCCGTGTACTTCGATGTTCGGGCCCGCCGTGAAGGTTGCCGGGTCGACGGACGGTCCGGTCGTGACCACGGTATGGGCGGGCAGTCCACCGACAGCCTCGAGGATATTTCGCAGTGCCCGCTGCTGCCCGTCGAAGTTGAGGCTGCTGAGGCTGACCAGGATCAGCGGATCACGTTCGGACACGGGCGTCAACGTGGACGGCATCGGATGTCGCACCACCCCGGTGTAGTGGACGGAGTCCGGCAGGCTTCGGCGGGAGGCCGGATCGAGGTCCTTGTCGGTCGTCACCAGCGCCAGGTCCGACGACGTCCACAGCTTCAGTGGCCGCTGACCTTTCAGACGGGCCATCACGGGCGTCACACCTCGTGTCACGCCTCGATACATGAATTCGTAGTAGGTGTGGACCAGCGTCACGCGCGTCAGGTGCGCGTCGGCGGCGGCCTGCAGGGCCCCATACAGCAGGCAATCGACCACGACCACGTCCGTCGGCTCGCGCGCGACGGTGTCGAGCAGATCGATTCCGGGCCCGGCGTCGGTGAAGACAGCAAGCGATTGGTACAAGCCGGTGATACCGGGATGATTGGTGGTCGACTGCCAGGGTCGTGCGTGGGTGTAGGGCGTGAACGGGAAACCGTGACTTTCGATCCGCCGGCGTTGCTGGGCGTGTCCGAGAAATCGGACCTGGTGACCGCGGTTGCGTGCCTCCGTCGCGATGCCGAGAGCGGGTGGCACGTTGCCGCCTCCGTCCCAGGTCACGAACAGGATGCGTGCCATGCGGTGCCTCCAGGGGGCTCGGGGTCGGGCCTGATGGGTGCGCTCGGCCGACAGCGTGTGCGAGGAACCGTCACCTGCGGCTCAGCTCTGCGCGTTTCTGCGCGCCGCACGCTTGGCCCAGGCATTGCGCACCAGCGACAGCGGGGTCGGCGGAACCCAGCCCAGCTGGACTGCCTGACCGAGGTCGTCCCGGGTTGCCCAGTGCTCGACGACGCGGCCGTCTTCGACGCGCAACCAGTGCGACTGGTTGACCGCGAGCACTCGCCCCGTCGGCGCGAACACCTGGTCGATCGATCCGCGCTCGTCGTAGACGACGAAGGGGCCGGCGTGCCTGCCCTTCATGATCGTGTAGACGACGGCGAGGTCGCCCTCGACCACGACGTCCTCGATGTCGAACCGCAGCTCGGAGAAGGCGGAGCGCAGCCATACGGCGGTGGCGTAGAACGCGTCGGGTCCGCGTCCTCGCGTCCGCGGGGGTTCGGTCGCACTCTCCCGGTTGAATGCATCCGGGTGGACGACGGCGTCGAAATCGGCGCGGCTTCCGTTCGCCATGAGCTCGATCGACCGAACAGCGAGGGACTTCACTTGGTCCGACGGGACCGGTTCCTCCACGTTCACGGTGCACTCCGCAACAGTCGGTTGGAACTCTCAGTATTCGACCGTTGTCGCCTCGAAGTCAACGACCACGTGCCGGTCGATCGGGTGCAGGATTTGCGCGCGCCTCAGCAAATCCGCGGTCGACGGCGGTACCGTCGGGGAGGTGATGGGACTGCCTGATGCGATCTCGGCCTGCTTGTTCGATCTCGACGGTGTGCTCACGGCAACGGCGGTACTGCACCGGAAGGCGTGGAAACGCACATTCGACGAGTTCCTGAAGCACCGGGAGGGCGCGAACTTCCACCCGTTCACCGACCAGGACTACTACGACTACGTCGACGGACGCCCCCGCGCCGACGGGGTCCGGACCTTCCTCACCTCCCGCAGCATCACGTTGCCGGAGGGGTCGCCGGACGATCCGCCCGGCGCCGAGACCGTGAACGGCGTCGGGAACAGCAAGAACCGGCTGCTGCTGAAGGTCATCGACGAGGAGGGCCCCAGCCCCTACCCCGGGTCGGTCCGCTACATCAGCGCGGCCTACGACGCAGGCCTGAAGATCGCGGTCGTCACGTCCTCCGCGAACGGGAAGTCCGTACTCGACGCCGCCGACCTGAGCCGCTACGTCCACGTCCGCATCGACGGCGTGGTGATCCGGGAGCAGGGTCTCCGCGGAAAACCCGCGCCGGATTCGTATCTCGCGGCCGCCCGCGCACTCAACGTGCACCCCGACCAGGCCGCCGTGTTCGAGGACGCCCTGTCCGGGGTGGAATCGGGGCGCGCAGGGGAATTCGGCTACGTCGTCGGGGTGAACCGGGGCGATCAGGCCGACGCGCTTCGCGAGCACGGCGCCGACGTGGTGGTGAACGACCTGGTCGAACTCCTGGAGAGGTGAGCATGGACGACAAGGGCTACGAGATCTCGCCGTGGCAGCTGAAATGGCGCGGACTGGATCTGGAGGCACTGCACGCCACCGAATCCACCTTCGCACTGTCCAACGGGCACATCGGGATTCGTGGCACGTTCGAGGAGGGTGAACCGCGCGGTCTCCCCGGCACCTATCTCAACGGGTTCTACGAGCAGCGCCCCCTGCCGTACGCGGAGGCAGGCTACGGCTACCCCGAGGACGGGCAGACCGTCGTCAACGTGACCGACGGCAGCATCATCCGCCTGCTCGTCGAGGACGAGCCCATGGACATGCGGTACGGCAGTGCACCGGCGCACGAACGCGTCCTCGACTTCCGCTCGGGCACCCTGCGCCGCACCACGGAGTGGACGTCACCGACCGGACGCCGGGTGCGTATCCATTCGGAGCGGCTCGTGTCCTTCACTTCGCGTGCGGTCGCCGCCATCCACTACGAGGTCGAACCGCTCGACGGCGACATCGAACTCGTCCTGCAGTCGGATCTGCTCGCCAACGAACACATCCCGGCCCGTACGGACGACCCGAGAGTGGCCGCCGCCCTCGACACTCCCCTGGTCTCCGATTTCGCCGCCGCCCACGACTTCAGGGCTGTGCTCGCCCACCACACGAGGGCCTCGGGGCTGCGGATGGCCGCGGGGATGGACCACGAGATCGAGTACCCCGCCAACGGACGGTGCAGCATCGAGACGGAAGAGGATCTGGCCCGGCTCACCGTGGCCGTCGACATTCCGCAGGGTGAACGCCTCGCGGTGACGAAGTACCTGGCCTACGGGTGGTCGGCGCGGCGGTCGACTCCGGCCCTGCGCGGCCAGGTCGAGGGAGCGCTCGCCGGAGCACTCGAAACCGGCTGGGAGACCCTGCTGAAACGGCAGCGGGAGTACCTCGACATCTTCTGGGCGACGGCCGACGTCGAGATCGACGGTGACGCGGAACTGCAGCAGGCGGTGCGATTTGCACTGTTCCACGTGCTGCAGGCGGGTGCTCGCGGTGAGTCGCGCGCGATCCCGGCGAAGGGCCTGACCGGGCCCGGATACGACGGACATGCGTTCTGGGACACCGAGACGTTCGTCCTCCCGCTGCTCACGTACACGGTGCCGGACTCGGCACGCGACGCACTGCGCTGGCGACACTCCACTCTGGACATGGCGAAGAACCGCGCACTCCAGCTCGGTCAGGCCGGCGCCGTATTCCCGTGGCGCTCCATCAACGGCGAGGAATGCTCCGGCTACTGGCCCGCGGGAACCGCGGCCTTCCACGTGGGTGCCGACGTCGCCGTGGCTACGTCCCGGTACTTGGCCGCGACCGGGGACGAGGAATTCGAAGCCGAATGCGGCGTCGAACTTCTCGTGGAGACCGCCCGGCTGTGGACGTCGCTCGGCCACCACAATGCGCAGGGCGAGTTCCGGCTCGACGGTGTCACCGGACCGGACGAGTACACCGCTGTCGCCGACAACAACGTGTTCACCAACCTCATGGCGCAGAAGAATCTGCGGGACGCGGCGGCCGCCTGCGAGAGACGCCCCGGCCTGGCGCGCGAGCTCGGTGTGGACGACGAGGAAGCAGCACTCTGGCGAGATGCCGCCGAGCACATGCGCATTCCGTTCGACGACGCACTCGGCGTCCACCAGCAATCCGACGCCTTCACGCACCACGACGAGTGGGACTTCGAAGGCACACCGCCCGAGCACTATCCGCTGCTGCTCCATTACCCGTACTTCGACCTCTACCGCAAGCAGGTGGTGAAGCAGGCCGACCTGGTGCTGGCAATGTATCTGCGGGGCGACGCCTTCACCGACGAACAGAAGATCGCCAATTTCGCCTATTACGAGACCCTTACCGTTCGGGACTCGTCCCTGTCGGCGT
Source organism: Rhodococcus koreensis (assembly GCF_900105905.1). Taxonomy (GTDB): domain Bacteria; phylum Actinomycetota; class Actinomycetes; order Mycobacteriales; family Mycobacteriaceae; genus Rhodococcus_F; species Rhodococcus_F koreensis. The sequence continues at coordinate 2,818,413 of NZ_FNSV01000005.1, forward strand.
GCGTGCAGTCCGTGATGGCAGCCGAGGTCGGTCAACTTCAACTCGCCTACGACTACCTCGCCGAGGCCGCTCTGACCGACCTCCACGACCTCCACTCCAACGTGGAGAACGGTTTGCACATCGCATCACTCGCCGGGACGTGGATGGCGTGTGTCGCAGGATTCGGCGGCATGCGCGACCACGACGGCGACATCTCCTTCGCACCGCGGATACCACCGCAGCTGGTCAACCTGTCCTTCCGGATGACGGTGCGGGGCAGCCAGATCCACGTGGACATCCGCGCGAAGACCGCAACGTACCGCCTGCTGTCGGGCGAACCGGTTGAGCTCGCCCACCACGGAAACCGGTTCACTCTCGACTCGTTTCCGGTGACACGGCCGATCCCCGAACTGCCGAACACCACGCCCGTACGGCAACCGTACGGGCGGGCACCCGTCCGTCGGGGCTGATATCTGACCATAGGAGGGGAACTGGTCTGCGCGTCGGCAGCCTTGGGATCGTACTGACGCGCCACTCTCCCATGCTGCGGGGCCGAAGCGGCCCTCGGACGAGACGAGTGGAGTCTCGGTTCAATTTTGTGCACTGGAACGCGTTGAACCGTGTGAGCGACCCCTCCGGCAGGGTCCCGAAGAACCCGCAAACCCGTCCACGTCCACCTCCGCGCCGCACCCACGGGTGACGGACGAGTCGGTGGCCAGTTGATCCGTGAGTCTTTCGGCGCAAGCCCGGTCCTTCAGGTCCGGGATTGCCGATCTGGTTTTGTCGGACGGTGTGGCTAGTGTCTGGGTTATGGCGGGGAGGGTGGTGAAGCGGGCGTTCAAGTACCGTTTCTATCCGACTGCGGTGCAGGCCGAACAGCTTGCTCAGACGTTCGGGTGCACCCGGTATGTCTACAACCGGGCGTTGGCCGAGCGCTCGCGTGCCTGGTCGCAGGAGCAGCGACGGGTCACCTACGCGGACACCTCGAAGATGCTCACCGGATGGAAGCGGGACACCGAGACGGAGTGGTTGGCGGAGCCGTCGAAGGGGCCGTTGCAGGAATCGCTGCGGCAGTTGCAGGGCGCGTTCGAGAAGTTCTGGCGCAAGCAGACCCGCTACCCGCAATTTAAGAGGAAGGGCCGGTCGAAGGATTCGGCGACCTACTACTCGAACTGCTTCACCTACCGCGGCGGGCAGATCCGGTTGGCCAAGCAGTCCGAACCCCTGGATATTCGGTGGTCGAGGCCACTGCCGGAGGGGGCCGTGCCGTCGCAGGTGACGGTGTCGCGCAATGCCCGCGGTCAGTACCACATCTCGATCCTCGTCGAGGACACCATCAGCGAACTCGAATCTGTCAGTCGGGTGGTCGGGCTCGACGCCGGGATCACGAGCCTCTACACGCTCTCGACGGGGGAGAAGATCACCAACCCGCGCCACGAGCGCGCGGACCGTGCGCGGTTGGCGAAGGCGCAGCGGATGCTGGCCAAGAAGCAGAAGGGATCCCGGAACCGGGCCAAGGCCCGACTGAAGGTCGCAAAGATTCATGGTCGGATCGCCGATCGGCGTCGCGATTATCTGCACAAACTCTCCACTCGATTGGTGCGCGAAAATCAAGTGATCGCCATCGAGGATCTGAGTGTGCGGAACATGGTCAAGAATCGGTCGTTGTCTCGGGCGATCTCGGATGCGGGGTGGTCCGAGTTCCGGTCGATGCTCGAGTACAAGGCCGACTGGTACGGGCGGCGGGTGGTTGCGATCGACCGGTTCTGTCCGTCGTCGAAGACCTGCTCGGTGTGCGGGGAGGTCGCCGGGGCGATGCCGCTGAACGTGCGGGAGTGGACATGCCGATGCGGCGCCGTCCACGACCGCGATGTGAACGCGGCAAGGAACATTTTGGCCGTCGGACTGACGGTGGCAGCCTGCGGAGACGGTGTGAGACCGCCCCGCACATAACGTGTGGGGCGGCGACTGTCGGTGAAACAGGAACCTCGGGACGCGAGTCCCGGGGGGAATCTCGGTCGATTACGGCCGAGAGGACGTCAAAGGCGTTCAGTCCGGCACCGCGGGCGTCCGTCGAGAGTCAGACCAGACGGGGAGGCCTGTACCCGGGGAAACCGGGGGCAGCGTCCTCGGCGGCGGGACCGCTGCACACCCCACCAGTCCGAACAGTGCGACCACGACCAGCGCCGTCGACAGACGTCCCGTCACTCGTGCCAGGGTGCCAGGTTCCCGTCTCCGCGGCACGCGGAACCTTCGTTGTGCGACAGTGGTGCGATGAGCCCTGTGGTGACGCTCGACGAGTTGGCGGCGCTGTTGCGCAGCGACGCTCCCCCGGTCCTGCTGGACGTGCGGTGGGCCCTCGGCGACACCGAGGGCAGGCAGCACTATCTGGACGCGCACATTCCCGGGGCCGTGTTCGTCGACCTCGACACCGAACTCGCCGCCCCGGGACGCCCGGAACTCGGCAGGCATCCGCTACCGGCGGTGACTGACCTCCAGGACGCCGCGCGCCGGTGGGGAATCCGGGCGGACAGCACGGTCGTGGTCTACGACGCGACGGGGAATCTCGCCGCCGCGCGGGCATGGTGGCTGCTGCGCTGGGCGGGCGTTGCCGACGTGAGCATGCTCGACGGCGGCCTCGGCGCGTGGACGTCGGCTGGTCACCCCGTCCGATCCGGCGACGAACAGGCGCGAGTCCCCGGCGACGTCGTGCTCACCGCGGGCCACCTGGCGACGCTGACCGCGGACGAGGCCGCCGAATTCGCCGCCCGCGGTCACCTTCTCGATGCCCGCGCCGCCGAGCGGTATTCGGGAGCGACCGAACCCGTCGACCCCCGCGCCGGGCACATTCCCGGCGCCCACAGCGCCCCGACGTCCGAGAACCTCGGGCCCGACGGCCAGTTCGCGCCCGCCGAGGCGCTGCGCGCACGGTTCGCCGCGGTCGGCGCCGAGCCCGGACGTCCGGTCGGCGTCTACTGCGGATCGGGTGTGACGGCGGCCCATCAGGTCGCGGCGCTCGCGCTCGCCGGCATCGACGCCGCCCTGTACCCGGGATCCTGGTCGCAGTGGTCGTCCGATCCCGGACGTCCGGTCGCGACCGGCCCCGACCCGCGGTAGCGGCGGGTCACCCCGGCCGGCCTGCCGCCTCCACGTCGTGCGCCGGGTAGGCGTGGATAAGGGCGGTGCTCAGCTTCGGGACCGCGTGGGTGAGCGTGTGTTCCGCAGTGTGTGCGACGCGGTGTGCCTCGCTGAGGCTGGTCGAGGGGTCCACGTCGAGTTCGGCGTCCGCGTGCAGGCGGTGCCCGATCCAGCGCATCTTCACGCTCCGCACCCCGACCACTCCCGGCTCGGCGGCGAGGGCCTGTTCGGCGGCGTCGACCAGTCCGGGGTCGACGCCGTCCATCAGTCGCCGGAACACGTCGCGGGCGGCGGTCCGCAACACGAGCAGGATCGCGGCCGTGATCACCAGACCCACCACGGGATCGGCGAGGGGAATCCCGGCCGCGACACCGCCTGCACCCAATACCACGGCGAGAGAAGTGAATCCGTCGGTCCGCGCGTGCAGTCCGTCGGCCACGAGGGCGGCGGAGCCGATCCGGCGGCCGATCCGGATGCGGTACAGCGCCACCCACTCGTTGCCGGCGAAACCGATGATCCCGGCGAGCGCCACCCACCCGAGATGCTGGATGGGCACGGGATCGAGCAGGCGCCGGATGGCCTCCACACCCGCGACGACCGCGGACAACGCGATCATCACCACGACGAACAACCCGGCGAGGTCCTCGGCCCGGCCGTAGCCGTACGTGAACCGCCGCGTGGCGGCCCGCCGTCCGAGGGCGAACGCGATCCACAGCGGGACCGCCGTCAGCGCGTCCGAGAAGTTGTGGATCGTGTCGGCGGCGAGCGCGACGGAACCGGACACCGCCACCACGACCACCTGGGCCAGGGCGGTGACGCCCAGCACCACCAGGCTGATCTTCACCGCCCGGATGCCGATCTCGCTGGCCTCGAGCGCGTCGTCGACGCTGTCCGCGGAGTCGTGGCTGTGCGGGGCGAAGATCTCGCGGATCGCCCCGCGGACGCCGCCCGAATGACCGTGCCCGTGCCCGTGGCCGTGGCCGTGGTCTTTCACGACGCACCTTCCTCTGCGGCCAGATCCGCACCCTCGTGGAGGACCTGCAGATCCCCCGACGCGCGATGGTGCCCGGGGATGCCGGGGCCTGCGTGCTCGGCGTTGAACACGGCGTCGGTCACCAGCTGCTGCACGTGCTCGTTGGCGACGCTGTAATAGATGGACGTGCCCTCCCGCCGCGTGTGCACGAGGCGGGCCATCCGGAGCTTCGCGAGGTGCTGCGAGACGGACGGCGCCGGCTTCCCGACCCGTTCGGCCAGCTCGTTCACCGACAGTTCGCCGCCCACCAGCTGCCACAGCACCTGCACCCGGGTGGAATCGGCCAGCATGCGGAAGACCTCGACCACCAGCTCTACCTGGTCTTCGTCGAGCCTGCGCCGGCAAATGCGCTTATCTGCATTCATACGTAGATAATAGGTCACTTCGCCTTGTGATGCACCAGACACCGAAATGGCTTACTTGCTTGCACTAACGATGTATATAGTTGCTTGCATCAAGTAAGTCGTCCTTCAGGGGTTGCCATGTCCATCACGTCAGTGCCTTCCGTATCTCTGGGCACCACCGAAGCGCTCATCGACGAGGTCTTCCTCTTCGGCCGAGTGCTCAAGGAGGCCCTGATGTCGGAAGCCGACGGCCACATGCCACGCGCGCTGACGGGGGTCCTCCTCGTCCTCGCGGCTCGCGGGGAATGCCGGCAGAACGAATTGGCCACCGAGATGTGCGTCGGCCAGTCGTCACTCAGTCGCCAGATCACCGACCTGGTGGAGTTCGGCTACGTCACGCGCCATCCCGATCCCGCCGACGGGCGCGCATTTCGAATACGCGTCTCGGAAGTCGGAATGACGTACGTCAAACACTTCCGAACCCAACGTGCCGCGCGAATGCAGAAGTTGTTGACGGGGTGGAACGAAACCGAGGCAGCAACTGCCCTCTACTCGATCAGGCACCTGAAGGAAACACTCGTCGATCCAGAACACCGGATCGTCACGAGCTCGAACCCGATTGGAACACAAAGCGTATGACCGAAACACAGACTCGGCCGCCGGTTGAAGAAACGACGGCCATGACGCACCGCCAAATCCTCGAAGCCCTCACGGGCCTGCTCGCAGCGCTGTTCACCGCCCTGCTGAGCAGCACGATCGTCGCCACCGCACTCCCGACGATCATCGGCGACCTGAAGGGCACCCAGACCGCATACGCCTGGGTCATCACCAGTGCATTGCTCGCCAACGCCGCCTCGACCCCCATCTGGGGCAAGCTCGCCGACCTGTTCAACAAGAAGGTCCTGGTCCAGAGCGCGATCGTCATCTTCGTCATCGGTTCGGTGATCGCAGGATTCGCGCACAACGTGCCGATCCTGCTGACCGCGCGTGTCATCCAGGGCATCGGCATGGGTGGCCTGACGGCGCTCGTCGTCGCCATCATCGGCACCATTGTCTCGCCCCGTGAACGCGGCCGTTACTCCGGCTACATGGGTGCCGTCATGGCCGTGTCGATGTCGGGCGGTCCGATCCTGGGCGGCGTCATCGTCGACAGCCCCCTCGGCTGGCGCTGGTGCTTCTTCGTGTGCGTCCCGCTCGCCGTCATCGCACTGTTCCTGCTGCAGCGCACGCTGCACCTCGCGACCGAGAAGAAGGACGACGTTTCCATCGACTGGCTCGGTGCCCTCCTGCTGACCGCCGGTGTGTCCATCCTGCTGATCTGGGTCTCGTTCGCCGGCAAGGCGGGCTACTACGAGTGGTTCTCCCGTGAGACCGCCCTGTACGTCGGATCCGGTGTGCTCCTGCTGGCCGCGACGATCCTCGTCGAGGCCAAGGCCAAGTCGCCGATCATTCCGCTCAAGATCGTCACGGAGAAGACCACCGGGCTCGCGATCATCGCGTCCGTCGCCGTCGGTGTCGGAATGTTCGGCTCCACCACGTTCCTCGGCCAGTACTTCCAGACCTCGCGTGGCTACACCCCCACCATGGCGGGCGTGCTCACCATCCCGATGGTCGCCGGCATGCTCCTCGGCACGGTCGGATCCGGACAGCTCATCACCCGCTTCGGCAAGTGGAAGCCGTTCGTCGTCGGCGGCGCCGTCCTGATGATCATCGGCTTCGGACTGCTCGGCACCATCGATCACGAGACCAACCTGACCCTGGTCGGCACGTACATCGCGATCATCGGTCTCGGCATGGGCATGCTGATGCAGAACCTGGTCCTCGCGGTGCAGAACACCGTCAGCGTCCAGAACATCGGTGCGGCATCCAGCTCGGTCGCCTTCTTCCGGACCTTCGGTGGCGCGATCGGCGTCTCGGTTCTCGGTTCGGTGCTGGCCACGCGCGTCGCCGACCTGTCGGCCGAGGGTTTCGCAAAGCTCCGCATCCCGACCGGATCGAGCAGCGGCGGCGGAAGCCTGGACCTGACGTCCATGCCCGCTCCCGTGCAGGGCGTCATCCGCGCCGCATACGGTGACGCCACCGGGCGGATCTTCCTGATCGCCGCCGTCGTCGCCGTCATCACCCTGATCGCCGTCATCCTGATCCCCAACCGCCCGCTGCGTCGCACGATCGACCTGTCGAGCGAGCAGGAGCCCGTCCAGGAACCCGAGTACGCCCCCGTCCCGGAGTACGCACTCGAATCCGACACGGCCCCGATCCAGTCGCCCGACGTCCGCGGCGGCAGGCACGAGGCCCCCGCCGATCAGCATCAGCCCTTCGCCGGGCTGAGCGCCGACGCCCGGGACCGTCTCCTGTCCATGCTCCTGCCCCAGCCGGAGCGGACGCTGGAAGCGATCGACGAAGCGGAGAAGATCCGCGACGAGGTCAACCGCCTGCGTACCGATCTCAATGCCAAGCTCGTCGAATTCGACGAGGTCTGGGATCGCCTGCGCGAGCTGGGACTGAGTGAAGAGCAAGTGGCCGGCGTCCTCGGTGGCGGCCACGTGACGGACACCGGCAACGGTGCCCTCATCCGCTGAATGAGATGATCGTTCAGTTCCACGACGCCGTCGGCTCGCCCACGTATCCCCCTCTACGTGGGCGGGCCGGCGGCGTGTTCGCTCAGTTGACCCGGTTCACCCTGGTGGGCACGTCGAGCAATGTGCTCTACGCTCTCGCGTTCTTCACCCTCGACGCGTACGGGTCGTTCGTCGCCAACCTGGTCGGCGTGGTGACCAGTTCGATGTTGGCCAACGAACTCCACCGCCGGCTCACCTTCCGCGCCGCGGATCGCGTCCGCTGGTTCGTCGCACAGTGGGAGGGCGGAACCCTCGCCCTGATCGGGCTGGCCGTCAGTTCACTCGCGCTCGCCGTCCTGCACACGCTCTTCCCCGGCTCCGACGGCCTCGTGCAGGTCGCGCTCGTCGTCGCCGTCAGCGCCGTCGTCGGCGGCCTGCGGTTTCTCGCCCTCCGCGGCTGGGTTTTTGCCTCCGGCCTGTGAGTACTTAATTAACCGCCCGTGGTTAATAAGTACTCACGGCAGGGGGCGGTGCCACGGACCGGTGATCGCCAGTGTCAGCCCCGGTGACTGAATGTTCGCGAACAGGATCCTCCCGTCGGCGCTGAATGCCGGACCGCAGAATTCGCTGTCGTTCAACTCGTTCCGAGCCATCGCGAACGGCTCCCCTTCCGCCGTGACACCCACGAGGTGGCTGATTCCTTCGCCGTCCTCCGCGAGAATCACACCGCCGTACGGCGAGACCGTGATGTTGTCGGGCCCGTCGTAGTTTCCGGTGTCGACAGCCGGATCGGGATTGACACCGAACAGCGTCTTCAAGGTGACCGTCTGTTTCGCCGGGTCGAAGAACCACACCTGGCCGTCGTGCTCGGCGACGCTGCCGTCGCTGGTCCGTGCGTAGCTCGCGACGAAGTAGGCGCCGCCGTCGCCCCACCACTGCCCCTCCAGCTTGCGGCTCCGGGTGACGGCGTCGTTCCCGAACTGCTTGCGCACCGACGTACTCGTCGCGCCACGGTCCGGCACACCGACCCACTGCACGGAGTACACGGTGCCCGGCTCGGTGGCCTGCGACAGGTCGGGGACGTGCGTTCCGCCCTGGAAGCAGGCCATCGCCTGGAGTGCGCCTGCGGTGTCGCCGCCCGGAGACTGGGCGAGTTCGCGCAGCGCGTTCGGCCCGCCCCGGAAGCCCTGCGGCGGCGTCCACCGGTAGTACAGCCCGTTCGGCCCCGACGCATCCTCCGTGAGGTAGATGGTGCTCGACGCCGGATCAACCGCCACGGCCTCGTGCGCGTACCGCCCCAGGAACTTCAGCGGCACAGGACTCTTGCCCCTGTTCGCGTCCTGGCTCGCGGGGTCCACCTCGAAGACGTAGCCATGGTCGAGCAGGAACCCGCCCTCCCCCGCGCGAGCCTCCGTCTCCTCGCAGGTCAACCAGGTCCCCCAGGGGGTGATGCCGCCCGCACAGTTGTTCACGGTGCCCGCGACGCTGACATACTGGCCCTGCCGTGCGCCGTCGGCACCGACCGCAGTCGTGGTCGTGCCGCCGCGCGCGCCCGTGTCGTACGTCAATCCGTCGAGCGCCGGCACGCCGAACGGTTCGTCGCTGCCGATCTCGTGATTGGTGACGAGCGTGGAACCGCCGGGTCGCGCGAACACCCCGATGGCGTCGGGATCGCTCGGCACCGGCACGCCACCGTCCAACTGCGTCTCACCCGACCGGGCGACGACGGTGTACGAAAAGCCCACCGGGAGCGACAGAATGCGATTCGGGTCCGGCACGAGCGGTCCGTAACCGATCGCCTGTCCCGGTGCCGCGGACGCGAACGCCGGGCGAACGAGGGCGTCGACGCTTCCGGCGAGTGCCACACCGAGGCCGGTGAGCGCGGTGCGACCGAGGAATCCGCGGCGGTTGAGTGGTGCAGTGGACACTGTGTGAAACCTCCATGGTGACGAACCGGATCCTCAGGACGGTAGGTACCGCGGTGCCCGGCTTCGTGGACGCACCGTGGCGGGCGGATGAACCAAGTGCGAACTTCGCCCGTGAGTACTTCTTAACCGCCCGCGGTTAACAAGTACTCACGGGCGGCGAAGCCGCACAACCGTTGACATGTGACCAAATGGTCACCTATTCTCGATCCATGGACGACGATCACGTCTTCAAGGCGCTGGCCGATCCGACCCGCCGCCTGATACTCGACCGATTGTTCGCCCAGGATGGTCAGACGCTCACCGAACTCGAGTCGCACGTCGAGATGACGCGATTCGGTGTCATGAAGCATCTGCGTGTGCTCGAAGACGCGGGACTCGTCGTCACGCGCCGCTCCGGCCGGGAGAAACTGCATTACCTCAATCCTGTGCCGATACAGCTGATCCACAACCGGTGGATCGACAAGTACACCGAGCGTCACACCTCGGCGCTCGCTCAGCTGAAATCCGAACTGGAGGAAGAGAAATGACTACCGCCGACGCAATCCAGATCTACGCCGTCTACATCAAGGCGACGCCGGAGGCCATCTGGGAGGCCATCACGAAACCCGAGTGGTCGCAGCAGTACGGGTACGGCGGCCTCGTCGACTACGACCTCCGCGCGGGCGGGTCGTTCCGCACGCGCGCGGACGACGCGATGAAGGAATACCCCGGCGTTCCGGACGTGATCGTGGACGGCGAGGTGATCGAATCCGATCCGCCGAAGAAACTGGTTCAGACGTGGCGGATGCTGATGGACGCCGACAACGTGGAGGGTTTCACCACGCTGACCTACGAGATCGTGCAGTCGAGCAGGCCCGGAGTCGCGAAACTGACTGTCACACACGACCTCACCAATGCGCCGGGCCTGGCGGAGATGGTCGCGGGCAGGCGCGAACCCGAGGGCGCGGGCGGCGGCTGGAACGAAGTGCTGAGCGGAATGAAGACGCTGCTCGAGACGGGTCAGCCGATGGTGAACTGGGGCTGAATACCGGGTCGGCGGGCCTGAGGGCCCGACATCTGTCGGATGGCCGCAGTAAGCTCCAACCATGACGGCTGCGCAGTCGCTCGACGGGGAATTCCTCGCACTCGCCGACCCTTACCGGCGCGAGTTGCTCGCCCATTGTTATCGCATGATGGGCTCACTTCACGACGCCGAAGACCAGATGCAGGAGACGTTCATCCGGGCGTGGCGCGGATACGAGGGCTACCAGCAGCAGGCGTCGTTGCGGACGTGGCTGTACAAGATCGCCACCAACACCTGCCTGACGGCGTTGCAGAACAGGTCGAAGCGTCCGCTGCCGAGCGGTCTGGGCGCTCCCGACTCCGACCCGACCGCCGAACTCGTCGAACGACACGAGGTGCCGTGGCTCGGGCCGCTCCCCAACCGCCTCATCGACGACGACGCCGGCGATCCCGCAACCGTCGTGACGTCGCGCGAGTCGGTGCGGTTGGCGTTCATCGCGGCCCTTCAGCATCTTCCTGCACGTCAGCGCGCTGTTCTCGTCCTGCGCGACGTGTTGCAGTGGAAGGCGTCGGAGGTCGCGACGGCCCTCGGCACCACCACGACGGCGGTCAACAGCCTGCTGCAGCGTGCCCGGACGCAACTCGAACTGGCCACGCCGTCGGCGGACACGCTCGTCGAACCGGAGTCCCCCGAGGAACGCGCACTGCTCGACCGCTACGTGGCCGCGTTCGAGAACTACGACATCGACGGGATCGTCGAACTGTTCACCCAGGACGCCGTCTGGGAGATGCCGCCGTTCGAGGGCTGGTACCGCGGCGGGACCGCGATCGGCACCCTGGTCAGCGAGAAGTGCCCGGCCAAGACTCGAGGCGACATGCGACTGGTGCCGACGGTGTCGAACGGACAGCCGGCGCTCGGCCTGTACATGCGCGGGGAGGACGGGGTCCATCGTCCGTTTCAGCTGCATGTCCTGGACGTGACGGCCGACGGGGTCTCCCACGTCGTCTGCTTCTTCGACATCGATCTGTTCGAGAAGTTCGGACTGCCGGAGACCCCGCCCGCCTGACCCCTACGCCGGCACGGCGGCCGGATCCATCCACATGACCTCCCAGACGTGGCCGTCCAGGTCACGGAACGCGCGGCCGTACATGAAGCCCTCGTCCTGGAGCTTGCCCCACGCCGAGCCACCGGAGGCGAGGGCCTTGTCGACCAGGCTGTCGACCTCCTCGCGGCTGTCGGCCGAGATACAGAGCAGCGCCTCGACGGCCTTCGAGGTGTCGCAGATGCCGCCTTCGATGAAGTCCTTGAACCGGGACTCGACGAGGAGCATCACGGACGTGGACTCGTTGATCACCATGGCGGTGCAGGAATCGTCGCTGAACGTGGCGTTGAACTCGAAGCCGAGTCCGCCGAAGAACTGCTTGGTCGCGTCGAGGTTCTTGATCGGCAGGTTCACGAAGAGCATCCGGGACATGTGATTCTCCTTCTCGGGTTCCGCCCAGCGCGGAAGTCATCGATACAGACCACGGCGGTGCGCGAAACTCATCGGCGCCCGCGCGCCCGATTCTGTCAGCTCTCGGCGAGGTCGAGGAACGAACCGATCATGATCCGTCCGGCCGCCTCCACGGCGTCCATGTGTTCCCCCGACGGCGTGGTGCCGGGCGGCATGTGGGCCTGCATCACGGGCAGTTGCTCGCGGGTGAGTTCGACGTGGAACTGCAGACCGTAGGCGCGGCGGCCGATGGCGAACGCCTGATTCTCGTAGAGGCGGCTGCTCGCCAACCGGACCGCGCCGTCCGGGAGGTCGAAGGTGTCGCCGTGCCAGTGGACGACGGGCACCTCGGCGCCGACGGCACCGAACACGGGATCGCGCGTTCCGTCGTCGGACACCGTCACCGTCCCGGCACCGTTCTCCGGGCTCGGCCCGCGGCGGATCGGACTGCCGAACGAGGCCGCGAGAAGTTGCGCGCCGAGGCAGATCCCGAGCATCGGGAGACCGGCGTCCACAATTTTTTTGATGAAGTTTCGCTCTCGCGGAAGTTGCGGGTGGGTAACGTCGTCGAGTGCGCCCATCGGACCGCCCATCACCACGAGGCCGCCGATGTCGTGAACGGCCGGAAGTTCCGACGCTCGGTACGTGGGGTACTCGGTGTAGCGAATTCCCCGCTCCGCCAGCAGAGTTCCGACGAGAGCCGGTCCTTCGAACGACACATGTTCAACAATTGCCCATGGCTTGGTCATGCCACAATTCTTACCGAGTAGGGACTTTCGGCCCTAGGCAGTTTCGGAAACGTGAATTCCGCACTGAGTGCACAAAATTGGGATGTTCACACGGAGTTCATTTTCGGTGTCGATCACTCGAATGACAGACGCCAAACTGGACGCTTGTCTAGTGGCATGGCTCACGGGAAACCTGTAGAAATACGAGCGTCACGCTTTCGTGACCTGTCCCATATCAATTAGTTATCCGGTGGTGGTCCCTGACAAACGGAACGTCACCATCTCCCGTTACCTCAGACCACAGACGAGCCCTCCTGCGATCCGGGAAGTCGTCTTCGGGATGGAAAGGGCAATAGATGCCGCTCCCCATGTCCCCCCTCGACTCGATGTTCCTTCTCGGCGAGTCCCGAGAGCACCCGATGCACGTCGGCGGCGTGGAGATCTTCCAGCTCCCGGACGGCGCCGACACCTATGACATGCGCGCGATGCTCGACCGCGCGCTCGTCGAGGGCGACGGCATCGTCACACCCCGGCTCGCCAAGCGGGCCCGCCGGTCCTTCTCCTCGCTCGGTCAGTGGAGCTGGGAGACCGTCGACGACATCGACCTCGGTCACCACATCCGGCACGACGCACTGCCCGCCCCCGGCGGCGAGGCCGAGCTGATGGCCCTGTGCTCACGGCTGCACGGATCGCTGCTCGACCGGAGCCGCCCGCTGTGGGAGATGCACTTGATCGAGGGACTGAGCGACGGACGGTTCGCCGTCTACACCAAGATCCACCACGCGGTCGCCGACGGCGTCACCGCCATGAAGATGCTGCGCAACGCGCTCAGCGAGAACTCCGACGATCGGGACGTGCCCGCTCCGTGGCAGCCGCGCGGCCCGCGCCCGCAGCGGACGCCGTCGAAGGGGTTCAGCCTGTCGGGTCTCGCCGGTTCCACCATCCGCACCGCCCGCGAGACGGTCGGTGAGGTCGCCGGTCTCGTGCCCGCGCTGGCCGGCACCGTCTCCCGCGCCTTCCGCGACCAGGGTGGCCCGCTCGCGCTGTCCGCACCGAAGACTCCGTTCAACGTGCCGATAACCGGCGCCCGCCAGTTCGCGGCGCAGTCGTGGCCGCTCGAACGTCTCCGCCTCGTCGCCAAGCTGTCCGACAGCACCATCAACGACGTCGTGCTCGCGATGTCCTCGGGAGCGCTCCGCAGCTACCTCGAGGATCAGAACGCCCTGCCCGCCGAGCCGCTGATCGCGATGGTGCCGGTGTCGCTGAAGAGCCAGCGCGAGGCGGCGACCGGCAACAACATCGGGGTGCTCATGTGCAACCTCGGCACCCACCTGCGCGAACCGGCGGATCGGCTCGAGACCATCCGGACCTCCATGCGCGAGGGCAAGGAAGCCTACGGCTCGATGACCGCCACGCAGATCCTGGCGATGAGCGCGCTCGGGGCGGCACCGATCGGCGCGAGCATGCTGTTCGGGCACAACTCGCGGGTGCGCCCGCCGTTCAACCTCATCATCTCCAACGTTCCCGGCCCCAGCTCACCGCTGTACTGGAACGGTGCGCGGCTCGACGCCATCTACCCGCTGTCGGTGCCCGTCGACGGCCAGGGCCTGAACATCACCTGCACCAGCAACGACGACATCATCTCGTTCGGTGTCACCGGCTGCCGCAGTGCCGTGCCCGACCTGAAGTCGATCCCGGCCCGGCTCGGACACGAACTGCGCGCACTGGAGCGGGCGGTCGGGATCTGACGTCAGGGGGTCTTCCGGTCGCTGTGCCCGAGGTCGCGGTCGGGTGCCACCCGGTCACGGACCAACTGCTTGAGGACGGTGATGTCCGGGAAGCCGCCCTGCTCCTTGCGGTCCCAGATCAGGTCGTCGTCGACGGTGATGCGGAAGATCCCTCCGGTGCCGGGGACGAGTGCGACCTCGCCGAGTTCCTGCCCGAACGTGCCGAGTAGTTCCTGCGCCATCCATGCTGCACGCAACAACCATTGGCACTGGGTGCAGTAGGTGATCGCGACCCGGCCGTCTGCACTGCTCGTCGTCATCGTGCCAGGTTAACCGAACACGCTCCCCCGCTTGCTGTTCGAGTTGCATGCGCGACACCTGTTCGTCATGCGGGCGTCAGCATGTTGGGGCAGACTGTCGATCGCCATGCTGTGCCCTCTCGACGAAAGGAAGCCTCCATGCCCACCGCGCTCGAAGAATCGCGTCGCCACGCCATCGACCTGACCAACGAGAAGATCCAGGCCGTCAAGGATTTCTTCACCAACATCTTCCGTCTCGACACCACGCACCGCACCGAGGCGTGAACGGGCGGGGAGGCCTCCGCCGCGAAGGCCTCCCCGCGTTCACCGGATCGTCCCGAAGAACTTCACGACCTCCGCGGCCCGGAAGTGGTCTTCCGACACGTGCGGGCCGCTCACCTCGACGAACTCGACCGAGTCCGAGCCGCGGCGGATCATCTCGACCCACGGCCCCGTGACACCGGCGATGTTCGCGACCTCGTCCTCCCGCGAGGCGTACACCCGAATGGGTACTCCCACATAATCTCCCGGCCGGTGCCGGACGGCGTCCCAGTGCTCGGTCTTCGATTCGAGGTCGTGCCCGTCCGCGGACAGGTCGAACGCGTCCCGCACGGTGTCGCGTCCGTGCTCGCCTCGTTCCCACACCGCGCGCAGCGACAGCGACGGGGCGATGAACACGGCACCGTCCCACGGCACCTCGCGCAGTCGCACGGCGTTGGCGGCGGCGTTACTGCCCATCGATTCGCCGATCAGGAACCGCCGCAGCACCGGCCACCGCCGGGACACCCACGCGTCCAGCGCCACCACGGCGTCCTGCGCCGACCGGTTACCCCATAGGTCGCCGTGCAGGTACGGGCTCGCGACCACGTATCCGGCGTCCAGCAGTCCGTCCCGCAGTCCGGCGCGGTCGTCGATCGACCTCTCGTCCCCCGACCGCCCGTGCAGGTAGTACGCGACTGCCGACGGTGTCGCCCCGCGCGGCACCGCGACCACCGCACGATCGCCGGACCGCGGGACCGTCACCGCGTACTCGTCGTACCTGGTGTGGTGTGCCGTGCGCCGCGTCACCGGTTCGACGGCGCCGGCACGAGTTGTCACACCGCCCACGCTAACAAGCGACGACGCGACGTGCCGGGCGGCGATCGCGGACGCGGCACCGGTTTCCCCGAGTCGGGCTGACCGCCGGTGGCGCGCTCCTATACTTCGTAGCGTTGAGCCCTAGTTGCGAGGGTTTGCAACCGTTCGCTTGTGGGATTGTTTCGTGCTGTCTAGTGGAGTTTGGTGTCGTGATGTTGAGGGATTGGGCGGCAGCGAGCGGAGTGGAGTACCGGACCGCGTCGGCGTGGTTTCATGCGGGAACGCTTTCTGTCCGAGCTCAGCAGTTGCCGTCGGGCACGATCCTGGTGGGAGATACTGCGGTCTGCACGCCATGGGTCGGGAAGGGCATGAAAATTCGTAAGCTGTTTGCCGATCAGAACGTGACGACGATCGTGGTGGAGCATCGGGAGCAGCCCGACGAGGCTCGGGTTCGAATGCATCGAGGCCGTTTTTGTCGGCGCAAGGTCGTACTCTGCTCACGTTGGCCGACGATGGGGGTGGTTGATGATCTGGTGGGACATGACCGGGGTGGTGACGTCGCTGCGTGCCCGCCTGAACGGGCAGCGCCGTGCACGTCGGCGTGCCGCCGCTGCCGTGGCCGCCGCGACGGACCGCCCATGACGGCCGCTGCTGCACTCGAGGATCGGACTGCCGACATCACTGCGCCGGATCCGTCTCGGACGGTGATCCGGGCGTACGTCTACGTTCTCGATCCCACCCCGGCACAGGTCGAGGCGTTACGGTCGCATTGCGGGGCACAGCGTTTCGCCTACAACTGGGCACTGTCACAAGTCAAGGCGAACCTCGATCAACGGACCGCGGAACGGTCCTACGGTGTTCCCGACGCGGAGCTGACCCCGTCGATGTCGTGGTCCGCATACGGTCTGCGCAAATTCTGGAACACCGTCAAGAACGACGTCGCGGTCGCCCCCGAGACCGGGAAAGTGTGGTGGCCAGAGAACTCGAAGGAGGCGAATAGCTCCGGGATCGCGAACTGTGCTGCCGCGTTGTCGAACTGGTCCGACGCCCGGTCCGGGAAACGGAAAGGCTCGATGGGGTTTCCGCGGTTCCGAAGTAAGCGGGCGGTGCTGTCGTGCCGGTTCACGACGGGCAGTTTCGGGCTGGTCACCGATGGCGGTGACCGCCGTCATGTGCAGTTGCCCCGGATCGGGGCGATCCGGACGTGCGAATCCACCCGCAAACTGGCCCGCAAGACTATCGCTGGGACGGCGCGGATCCGATCTGCGACCGTGTCGTATCGACGCGGCCGGTGGCAGGTGTCGTTTTCCGTCGAAACTACTCTCCCCGCCAGGGCACTCCCGCCCACCGCCACCTGTGCCTCCGCCGTTGCCGATGGTGGTGTGGACGGTTCGGTGGTCGGCGTCGATGTGGGGTGAAACACCTCGCGGTCCTCTCGACCGGAGAGATGATCGACAACCCGAAACACACACGAAAGCACGCGAAGGTGTTGCGTCGTCTGCAGCGCCGCGCGTCCCGCCAGATCGGCCCGGATCGCCTCACCGGCCAAGAGCCCTCACAGCGGTGGCTGCGCACCCAAGACCAGATCAGGGCAGTACACACCCGCACCGCCGACGCGCGCCGCGATCACCTGCACAAACTCACCACCCGACTGGTGCGGGACTTCGGCACCGTCGTCGTCGAAGACCTCAATGTCACGGGGATGACCCGCTCCGGTGGCGCCTACAAGCGTGGACTGAACCGGGCTCTGCGTGATGCGGCGCTCGCCGAGATCCGACGACAACTGACCTACAAGACCGAGTGGACCGGCACAAGACTGCACGTGGCGGACCGTTGGTATCCGTCGAGTAAGACCTGCTCGAACTGTCAGGTAGTGAAAGCCAAACTACCCCTCAATGTTCGGGTGTTCACCTGCGATTCGTGCGGATTCCGCGCTGATCGTGATCACAATGCCGCCCTCAACCTCGCTGCCCTCGCGGCGGTTGTTGACGGTGGTGCGTCTTCGGCGAGTTGCGGACGAGACGTAAAAGACGCCCGACAGAAACCAACCATAAGACCCGCCATCCGGCGGGCAGACGGTATCGCTGCGGGAACGCCACATAGTGGTGAACGTGGCCGGGGTAACCCGGCCGCTCATGCCGAGTGCACCAAACAACGCTCAGGATGAACGGGGATCGATGGGTATCTTCCTGCTACGACGAGCGCTCAATTACGTGGTGCTGTTGCTGCTGGCGTCGTTCCTGACGTTCAGCCTCACGTCGCTCACCTTCCGCCCGCTCGACAGCCTGGAACAACGCAACCCCCGGCCGCCGCAATCGGTGATCGACGCAAAGGCCGCGGAACTGCATCTGGACGACCCGATCCCGGTGCGGTACGCGAACTGGCTGGGCGGCGTCGTGCACGGCGACTTCGGCACCACCATCACGGGTCAGCCGGTGTCGGACGAGTTGGGCCGCCGGATCCTGGTAAGCATGCGATTGCTGATCCTCGGTTCAGTCATCGGGGCGGTGCTGGGGGTGCTGATCGGCGCCGCCGGGGCGATCCGGCAGTACAAGTTCAGCGACTATTTCAGCACCGTCGTGTCGCTGCTGATTCTCAGCGCGCCCGTGTTCCTGGTGGCAACCCTCCTGAAATACGGTGCTCTCCAGATCAACTCGGCCACCGGCAGCCAGATCTTTCTGTACACCGGGGAATCCTCGGCCAGCACGATCACCGGGTTCTGGCCGCAGTTCGTCGACCGGGTGCAGCATCTGGTGCTGCCGACCATCGCGCTGGCGTTGGGCAGCATCGCAGGGTACAGCCGATATCAACGCAACGCGATGCTCGACGTTCTGGGGAGCGACTTCATCCGGACCGCGCGGGCGAAGGGGCTGACCCGGCGGGCGGCACTGCTCAAGCACGGACTCCGGACGGCGCTGATCCCGATGGCGACGCTGTTCGCCTACGGGTTCGGGGCGCTGGTCGTCGGGGCCACGTTCACCGAGAAGATCTTCGGCTGGCACGGCATCGGCGAGTGGATCGTGATCGGCATCGACAACCAGGACACCAACATCGTCGTCGCGATCACGTCGTTCACCGGGCTGATCGTGCTGTTGTCAGGGCTGCTCTCGGACGTCGTGTATGCGGCGCTGGACCCGAGGGTGCGTGTGGGGTGACCGAGATCCAGATCGCGTCCACCGATGCGGCGGTGTCGGCCGTCGGGCGCCGAACCCTGCTGTTCCGGCGGTTTCTCCGGAACAAACCCGCCATCGCCGGGGTGTGCATCCTGCTGTTGCTGTTCGTCGCCAGTTTCGTCGGACCGTACCTGCTCCCCTACGACTATCAGCAACTCGACTACACCGCGCTGCTGCAGCCGCCCAGTGCCGAACATCCTTTCGGCACCAACCAGATCGGGCAGGACGTTCTCGCCCAGACGTTGCGCGGGCTGCAGAAGTCGCTGATCATCGGCATCTGCGTCGCGCTCTTCTCCACCGCCATCGCGGCGCTCGTCGGTGCGCTGGCCGGGTATGTCGGCGGCTGGCCGGATCGGGTGATCATGTGGCTGGTCGATCTGCTGCTCGTCGTTCCCAGCTTCATCATCATCGCCGTGTTCACCCCCCGGCTGAAGTCGTCGAGTTCGATCGTCCTGCTGATCCTGCTGCTGGCGGTGTTCGGCTGGATGATCACCGCCCGGATGGTCCGCGGGATGACGCTGAGCCTGCGCGAGCGGGAATTCGTGCAGGCCGCCCGGTACATGGGGGCACCGACGCACAAGATCATCACCAGCCACATAGTCCCGAACATCGCGTCGATTCTGATCATCGACGCGACCCTGAACGTCGGTGCCGCGATCCTCGCCGAGACCGGGCTCAGCTTCCTCGGGTTCGGCGTGCAGAAACCGGACATCTCCCTCGGGTCGCTGATCGCCGACGGTACCGAATCCGCCCTCACCTACCCGTGGCTGTTCATGTTCGCGGGCGGACTGCTGGTGATCACCGTGCTGTCGGCGAATCTCGTGGGCGACGGACTCCGCGACGCGGTCGACCCCACCTCGAAGCGGGCCCGGTCCCGCAAGAGCAGGAAGAAAGTGAAGCGGTGACCGGGCAACCGCTGCTCGACATCGAGAACCTGCGGGTCAGCTTTCCCAGCGAGGAAGGCCGGATCGAGGCGGTCCGGGACGTCAGCTACACCGTCTCCGACGGCGAGGTGCTGGCCATCGTGGGTGAGTCGGGCTCGGGCAAGTCGGTGGCGTCCCTCGCGGTGATGGGGCTGCTGCCCGAGCACGCGCGCGTCACCGGCTCGATCCGGTTGCAGGGCCGTGAGTTGCTGGGCATGGGAGACCGGGAACTGTCGGCGCTGCGCGGGAAGACGGTCAGCATGGTGTTCCAGGACCCGCTGTCCGCGTTGACGCCGGTGTACCGGGTCGGTGACCAGATCGCCGAGGCGCTGCTGGTCCACGGCCGGGCGAGCAACAGGAAGGACGCCGAGCAGCGCGCCGTCGACCTGCTCGATCTGGTCGGGATCCCCGATCCTGCGGTGCGCGCCAAGGCTTTTCCCCACGAGTTCTCCGGCGGCATGCGCCAGCGCGTGGTGATCGCCATCGCGATCGCCAACGATCCCGCGCTGATCATCTGCGACGAACCGACCACCGCCCTCGACGTGACCGTGCAGGCGCAGATCCTGAACCTGCTGCGCAAGGCGCGTGATCTCACCGGTGCCGGCGTCGTGATGATCACCCACGACATGGGCATCGCGGCGACCCTCGCCGACCGCGTGGTGGTGATGTACGCGGGCCGGGTGGTGGAGTCCGCTCCGGTGCGGGAGCTGTTCGCCGAACCCCGGATGCCCTACACCGCAGGATTACTCGTGTCCGTACCGCGGATGGACGCGCCGATCCGGAGCCGCCTGGTCTCGATCGCCGGCGCCCCGCCGGCACCGCATTCACTGCCACCCGGTTGCACGTTTGCGCCGCGCTGCCCGCTCGCCGTGGACGCCTGCCTGCTCGCCGAACCGGAACTCGTCGCGACCGGACCGGCCCACCGGGCGGCGTGTATCCGCGTCGACGAGAGCGGCACCCGCGACCTCGTCACGGCATATCGGCGGGATCAGCCGGCCCCCGCCCCCACTGCGAGGACGCAACCCGAGCACCGGGTGGTGCTGCAGGTGACCGATCTGGTGAAGACGTATCCGATCACCAGCGGTCTGGTGTTCCGCCGCAAGCGCGGCGAGATAAGGGCGGTCGACGGCATCACGTTCGACATTCGTGCGGGTCGCACACTGGCGCTGGTGGGCGAATCCGGCTCGGGCAAATCGACGACGTTGACGCAGGTCCTCGACCTGTCCGCGCCGGAATCCGGGTCGATCGAGGTGCTGGGTGCCGACGTCGCGGCGCTGAGCGCCCACCGCAGGCGCGCCCTCCGGCGGAAGATGGCCGTCGTCTTCCAGGATCCGACGGCGTCCCTGGACCCCCGGCTGCCGGTGTTCGACGTGCTCGCCGAGCCGCTGCGGCTGGACGGCCGCGGGCGCGAGGAGATCGGCCGCCGGGTACCGGAACTGCTCGACCTGGTGGGGTTGCGACGCGAGCACGCCGACCGGTACCCGGCCGATTTCTCGGGCGGCCAGAAGCAGCGGATCAGCATCGCCCGGGCGCTCGCGCTCGATCCGGAACTGCTGTTCCTGGACGAACCGGTGTCTTCGCTCGACGTCTCCATCCAGGCCGGGGTGCTCAACCTCCTGCGCGACCTCCAGGAGCAGCGGGGCATGTCGTACCTGTTCGTCTCCCACGACCTGTCGGTGGTCCGCAACATCGCGCACGACGTCGCGGTGATGTACCGGGGCAGGATCGTCGAGTCGGGAGCCGCGCAGACGATTTTCGAGGATCCGCAGCATGAGTACACCCGGGCACTGCTCGCGGCAATCCCCGTACCGGATCCAACGTATTTGGCACACTAGGGTCAGCGACCTTCGAGGAAGGGCACCTCCATGAGGATTCGTTCGGCGCGCACCCGCCTCGCGGTATCGTTCCTGGCCATCGGCCTCGTTCTCGCCGGCTGCGGGGGCTCGGACACCGGCGGCACCGGGACCGGATCCGGGTCGATCGGCACCACCAACGACATCAACCCGCACGACCCCAGCGAACTGCGCGACGGCGGAAACCTGCGGTTGGCGTTGTCGGGTTTCCCCCCGAACTTCAACACGCTGTCCAACGACGGCAACGACTCCGAGATCGGCGGCATGCTGAAGCCGATGATGCCCCGCGCGTTCGGCACCGACGCCTCGGGGGCGCTGTCGGTGAACCACGACTACTTCGTCGACGTCGCGCTCACCGGCACCGACCCGCAGCAGGTCACGTACACGATCGACCCGAAGGCGGTGTGGTCCGACGGCACCCCGATCACGTGGGAGGACATCCAGTCCCAGGCCGCGGCGCTCAGCGGGAAGAACAGGGAATTCCTGATCGCGAACACGTCCGGATTCGAGCGGGTGGACCGGGTCGAGCGCGGCGTCGACGACCGTCAGGCGGTGATCACGTTCGCCGAGCCGTACGCCGAGTGGCGGGGCCAGTTCGCGGGCAATTCGATGCTCTACCCGAAGTCGGCCACCGCGACCCCCGAGGCGTTCAACACGAGCCTGCGCGACGGGATCTCGCTGACGTCGGGACCGTTCCGGATCGCGTCGATCGACCGGGCGCAGAACCGGATCACGTTGGGTCGCAACCCCGTGTGGTGGGGCAACACCCCGAAACTCGACACCATCACGTACAGCGTGCTCGACGACTCCGCGCGAATTCCCGCGCTGCAGAACAACGAGATCGACGCGTCCGGGCTGGGCACGATCGACGAGGTGAAGACGGCGGAGGGATCGGACGGCATCGCGATCCGCCGGGCGCCGGGAACCCAGTTCTCGCACATCACGTTCAACGGCGCGGACGGATCGATCCTCGCCGATCCGGAATTGCGGGTGGCGCTGTCCAAGGGCATCGACCGGCAGGGCATCGCGACCGCGATTCAGAACGGTCTGGTCGACGACCCCCAGCCGCTGAACAACCACGTCTACCTCAGCGGTCAGGAGGGCTACCAGGACAACAGTGCGGCCGTCGCCTACGACCCCGAGGAGGCCGCGCGGCGGCTCGACGAGCTCGGCTGGAAACTGAACGGCGAGTTCCGGGAGAAGGACGGGCGCCGGCTCGAGATCCGCGACGTGATGTACCAGTCGACCACCTGGGTCCAGATCGCGCAGATCGTTCAGCAGAACCTCGCGCAGATCGGCGCCAAGCTGAACATCGACACCCGGGGCGGCACCGGGTTCTTCACCGACGTCATTCAGCCCGGCGACTTCGACCTCGCCCAATTCTCCTGGGTGGGTGATCCGTTCCCGCTCAGCGGTCTGCCGCAGATCTACGCGTACAACCCCGACGACCTGCAGGGCAATTACGGCCGGATCGGTTCGCCCGAACTGAACGCGCTGATCGAGCGGACGATCTCGGAACTCGACCCGCAGAAGGCGATCGAACTGGCCAACGAAGTCGACACCGCGGTGTTCGAGGAGGGGTTCTCGCTGCCGCTGATGCAGGCGCCGGGCAACGTCGCGGTGCGCGACAACCTGGCGAACTTCGGTGCCGCCGGCCTCGCGTCCTACGACTACACCAAGATCGGCTTCCTGAATTAGCGGGTTCGCGGCCGTGCACTACCCGGTGGCCGTCGCCGGGGGCGCACTGCTGGTGTGCGGCGTGTTCGCCGTGGTCGCCGACGCCGATCAGTTCAGCGCACTGGTCGTCGTGGCGGCGGCGGTGCTCGGGGTCACCGGCTACACGTGGTTCGCGGCCACCCGCGCGGGGTCGGAGCCGGGACGGCCGGCCACGGTGCGCCGGGTTCGCCAGCAACACCGACTGACCAGCAGGTCCTGGATCGAGGTACGTGAGGAACCGGGGTCGCTGTGGATTCCGGTGTTCTTCGATGCCGCTCTGGTCACCCTGCCGACGCCGACCGCGGCGACGGTGCACGACGCGGGCCGTCGCACCCTGGTGGTGTGGGAGGGCCGTCGCCTGCTCCCCTCGGGTCGAGCGCGTCGTTCGGAGCCGCCCGGCCGGTTGATCGACAACCCGTCGCGTCCGGATCCGGACGGTCCGGTACGCGCCCGGGTCGCGGTCCGGCCGGCCCGCAGGCTCGTCCTCGACGCTCAGTTCGCGGTGGCGGCGCCGTTCGCCGGGGCCTTGTGGGTGTACGTCGCGGGCGGCGGGCTTCCCGCGTTCGCCGGCGCGACGTGTGTGGCCGCGGCCGTCGCCGTGTGGTTGGCGGCGGTCCGCGGCTCCGACCCCAGTTGAGCGCGGCTACGACATGGTGACGCCCGCGCTGACGAAGCACGGCAACAGCCCGGCGATCTCACTCAGCACCGGCCCGAACCCGACGGCGGCCGGTACGGGGTCGTTGACGAACGCGACACCCCGGAATCCGGTGGTGAGGTTCGTGAACTGCACGACGGCGCCGTTCCACTGCGCGAACGGCGCTGCGGTGGTGTACCGGATCCGGTCGGGTCCGACGCGTTCCGCGTTGAACGTGAGCCAGGCTCCGGGGGCGCACGTCGACATCGAGCCGGGGACGAACGGCGCGGCGGAGGCGGCGCCGGGCACAGCGAACGACAATGCGCCCGCGACGGCGAGCACTGCTCCCAGCCGACCCAGCACTTTTCGAGTAGACATCGGAATTCCTTTCGGGGCGCGCCAATCCGTCTCCCCGAGTACGGCGGAACCGCGTCACTGAGTGTGAATACCAGGTCAGAGAAGTATATCTCCGCAGGTACCTCCGGCCGCTACGTCCCCGACGTCCAATTCGAGGCGGTCCTCGTCGAGCCGGACCACCCGAACGGTGCGCGTGTCGCCCGCCGCCGTGGTCACCTCGAGCCGCCCGTCGTCGTCCGCGGGCACCCACGTTCCCTCCCGTGGTTCGTCGGCGTCGCCCCGGCCGATCGCCCAGTCGACGAACGAGCCGTCCGGCCGGAATTCGATACCGCCCCGCCCCCGCGCCCGCGGGAAGTCGAATCCGGCGGGCCGGTACACGCGGACACCGTCGTGGTCCTCCTCGAAGGAATGCCGCCAGCGTCCCGCCGCGCCCGGGGCCACCAGTGCGGAGACGGCCGGACTCGCTGCCCGTCCGGTCCACAACGCCTTCCGGACGCCGTCCAGGCACGCGCCCATCCGGACGCCCTGCCCCTTGGTGAACATCACCATCCCCGCGTCGTCCGTGTAGTCCATGTAATCCATGAACAGGTCGCCATGGGGGCCGTTCCCGCAACTGATGTGCGGGAAGCGTGGCATCCCGACGTTCTGCCCGCCCTGATTGGGGGTGTCGGCGACCTCGTCGGAGCCCCGGCACCCGGTGCCGTCGTCGCCCCAGATATGGAAGAGGTTGAGGTAGTGCCCGATCTCGTGGGTCGCGGTGCGGCCGAGGTTGAACGGGGCCCGCGCGGTGCCCGTCGTGCCGAACGCGGTGTACGTGATCACAACGCCGTCGGTGGCGACGGGGCCGCCGGGGAACTGCGCATAGCCGAGCAGGCCACCGCCGAGGGCGCAGACCCAGATGTTGAGGTATCTCTGCGTCGGCCACGGGTCGGCGCCACCGGTCTCCGCGGACTTCACACCGTCGTTCTGGTCGAACGAGTCGACTTCGGTTGTGGTGCGGGTGATTCCGTTCGACGGCCGCCCGTCCGGGCCGGTGTCGGCGAGGAAGAATTCGATGCCGGCGTCGCCGATCAGCTGCTCGAAGACGGGCGGAACGGTGTCGATGTCGTCGTTGGTGGCGCGGAAGTCCTTGTTGAGCACCATGATCTGGCTCTCGACCTGCGCGTCGGAAATGTTCTGCGCCGCTGTCGTCGACACCACGTGCACGACGACCGGAATCCGGACCGGTCCGCGGGCGGCGATCGACTGCAACGGCTCCAGTTCGATGCTCTGGTTCTCGATCTCCGATCGGGCGATGCGATACGACTCCGACTCGGTCAGCAGCCGGCGGTGCACGTCCATCGCCCCGCACGTGCGGCGGGTCGGCAGATCGGCCGCTGATTCGTTGGTGCTCATGACGTCGGGTTCCCTTCCGGTTTCAGAGGATCAGGTCCTGAGGGCGGATCAGTTCGCGGGGCAGGCTGCTCGCCTCGATTCGTTCGAGCGGGTCGGCCGCGATGTAGGGGTCCAGGCCCAGACCGGTCAACTGTGCGATCCGCCGGACGGGTACCTGGAACGTGCGGTACGCGCCGTAGGAGAACGCCTCCTCCCCCTCGGCGAACTCGTCGAGCAGGGCGGCCTGGCTGAGCAGGTATCCGGTGACCGAGAGGCTGCCGTCCTGCTTCACCATGGCGACCGTCTTCCAGAACTGCCGTGGCAGCGCCACACCGCGATACTTCGGGTCGTCCGGTGCGAGAACGGGCCCGGTCACGACGGTGACGGCGAGATCGGCGTTGTCCGCGTTCTTCAGGACGTAGTCCTCGAGGCCCAGCCACAGCGTCTGTCCCGCGTTGAAACTGTGGTGTTGCGGAGTGCAATTGGTGAAGTGGAACGTGTCGTCGTTCGCCGCTTTGGCCAGCGGGCCCCAGGCCGGGTCGAGACGCCGCACGAGGTGCCCCCGGTCGAGCGGATTGTCGCGGTACACGTCCTCCCCCGTCTGCTGATCGGCGGGAAGCCGGGGGTCGAGAATCCATCTGTCGCTGTCGCGCCGGGGGCTCTGCGACTGCCGCCCGTCGATGTTCACGGCGGTGAACAGTGCCAGTGCCCGCTCGCGGTGCATCACGACGCTGAAGTGGTGATATTTCAACTCCGGTGACGCCACCGCAGGCACCTCGGGCCGCGGGAGTGGTAGCGGCACCCGCAGGAAGCTCTCGTCGTACCCACCCCGGGTGCCGTAGTTCGGATCGACCGAGATCGCTTCCGGCGCGGCGGCCGGTGACTCGACGGATCCGAGGCGCAACGTGATCTCCAGGGGAACCCGGACGGTCACCTCCCGTGCCTGTTCGAACTCCGGGCGGACCGCCGGCACCGTCCGCTCGGCGCCGAGGATCTCGTCGACGAGGTCCCGCCACTGCGGGGTCAGGTTCTGCGCACGCACGTATTCGAGTATGCGGCTGATCCGCACCCCTTCGTTGAGGACTCCACCGAACTCGGTGTGCTGCGGCGCACGCACACTCGCGTGGTGCAGGGCGACCACCTCCCACTGGTCGTTGAACACCGGTGAACCCGACGATCCGGGTTCGGTGTCGGCCGAGTAGTGCAGGAACCGTTCGGGAATGTCGACGATGCGGTTCTCCCGCAGCGCGATCTGCTTCTTCTCGCCGCGGGGATGCTGCACGATGGTCACGAACTCGCCGATCACGGCCTTGCCCTCCGCCTGGATCAACGGGCTGAAACCGAACTGCGCGAGCGTCCCGGGCTCGGCCCCGACCGCGACCAGCGCGAAATCACGTTCCCGGTCGGCGAGGTAGAACCGCCCCGGATCCAGCGGAAACATCTGCACGGGCCGCGGTTTTCCGTCGACGCCGTCCTGGTAGTCGAACTCGATCACGCTGCTGCGGGCGATGTCGGCATCCGGCAGCACGTGGTGGTTGGTCAGCAGCAGGGCAGGTGAGACGAGGAAACCGGTGCCGTAGCCCTGCAGGGTTCCCCGTGCGTCGCGGATATTCACCCGTCCGATGGACCGGGCGGCGGCGACGCCGGCATCGAGGTAGCGGGCGCCGACGAAATCTGCTGTGCCCACGATCTTCTCGAGAATCCGATCCGGGAGGGTGTCCGACGCCCAGCCGTCCTCGCCATAGTAGCGACCGAGCCGGTCCACCCGCTTCGCGATCCGTTCGGGCGTATCCGCCGCGGCAACCCCGCCGGGACCGTTGAGCGCCTCCACGTGCTCGCCGCGCTGGGGTGCCCGTTCCCGCGCACGCAGTTCTGCCGCATCGTGTTGTCGTTGCCGTTCCGCCTCGAACGTTCCCGCAGGCGTCGCGCGCTGCGACTGCCCGTCTCCGATGTTGTCGACGATGGTCATGACTCGGTCCTCACGTAGGCGGCGGCTCGGTGCTGTGCCTGCCAGCCTTCGCGCCGCGGGCGGACCGGTCATGCGTAGCCGACTACTCGTTTCTCGGTCCGACCGCGGCGCCGGCGCGTTCGTACTGTTCGACGCCGTTCCGGACGACCCGCCGAATGCGGTTGCCGTCGGCCACCAGGGCGTCGAGCAGCGGAACCGCCAGTTCCGGGCGGATCGGGATTTCCGCGAGCAACTGCCCGAGTTCGAGTGCGTCCGATCCGAGTGCTGCGACGACGACCTCCCGCCGCGCGCTGTCCAGTGCCGCTTCGACGTCGAGTTGCTTCGCGGTGTCACCCCGTGCCGTCGGTATCGGTGTCGCCGTCTCGACCAGCAGCGCCCGGACGTCCCGCGCGGCCAGGTCGCGGTCGGTCGCCCAGACCAGCATCGCCGCGACGGCCACGTACAGCGCGGCGAAGGTCGTGCCCTCCATCTCCGGCCGGTCGACGAGCCGCTCGCACGTCGTCCCGGTGATCGTCCGCGGCGCGTAGACGTCGGGTTTGCCCGCGTCGGGGAAGTACGGGGTTTCGTGGGTGAGGGTGCCGTCGTCCTCGACGGCACCGACGGCGAACGCGTCCGCACTCCACGCGGGATACGCCGGTTCGTCGGAGTGGTCACCCGAGACGATCACGAGTCGGCCGTCGCCGACCAGGCGCGCGATGACGGCGTTCTGCGCGTCGGACGGGACCGCGTTGCCGTAGTCGAACACCAGGATGTTCGCGTCGGCGAGGCCGGCGTCCTCCATCCACCGGCAGACGTCGCGCTCGGACGGGACACCGTTTGCGAAGGCCAGCTCCTGGGGCAGGAGTTCGGCCAGCGCCGATTCGCCCTGCCCCATCTCGCCGGACACCACCCGGCCCGGAACGTCGTGCCGGATGGCGCATTGTGTGACGGCCACCGCGATCTCCTCACGCCGCCCGGCGGTGAACGGTCCCGCCACCGCCAACCGCAGTGCGTGCCGCACCGGCGCCGCGGCTGCCGCCTCGGCCTCGGGTGCCCCGGAGCCGGCGCCGAAGAAGTCGGACCCGTTCGACACCGGCAGCGCCGGCTTCGCGGCACCGACACCGAGTTGCCGGACGAGCAGCGGCAGGTCCCGCGGTTCGAAGGTGCCGTCCTGGGCGGCGAGATCCGCCAGCTGCTCCCACAGTTCCAGGTGCCGCACGTCGGTGTAGAGCCGGGAGAGATCCTGCTCCGGGTAACGCGTCAGCGTGGGCAGATTGCGCCGGATCCATTGCCACACTTCGGGCCAGGACAGGGCGTCGAGGCGGATCGTGCGCACTTCCGCGGCGCGGAGCGACTCGGTCAGTCCGGCGAGTTCCCCAGTGGTCGCCACGGCGAGCCGCGCGTCGCCCCGACGCTCTGTCAACAGGACCAAGGCGTCGAGGAGGTCCGAGGCGCCGGGGGCGTCGCCGACAAGCAGGTCGCCGTCGTCGACGACGATCGCGGTGGGGACTTCGGTGAGGTCGTCGAGTAGCCGCTCCCACCAGTCACCGGCGCTGAGCCTGCCGGGCCGGGCGGTGCGGACCCCGGCGTCGTCCATCAGCTCGGCGACGATCCGGGACAGTTCGCGGAGCGGGTCGGGTTTCGCGAGCAGCCGTTTCGCGCTGACGAACAGATGCGCGATCTGCGGTTCGAGCTCCTCGAGCACGCGGTCCAGGAGGGCGGTCTTTCCGGTGGAGGGCATCCCGACCACGTGCAGCAACCGGGCGGACGTCCGCCCGGACAGCACGTCCACCCCCTCGCGCAGTTCCGCTAGGCGGGAGATGAAGCGGAGTTCGCCCTGGCGGATCCCGATCCGCCGCGAGATCCGCCGGGGCGAGGGTTCCGGCCGCGCTTTCGCGTCCGGGTCGATGATCGCGCCGGGCTCGCTCCCGCCGACGAACAGGCAGGGCACCGCCCAGTCGAGCAGGGGGTCGCCGCTGTTCTCGTCGCCGTTGATCGCGAGCCGCGCCAGCCGCAACGCCTCCGCGACGGGCTGGCCGGCGGTCAGCGCCTCGTAGAAGAAGCGCGTCAGCAGTCGCTCCGTCCGGAACGGCAGCACCGCCTGCATGCCGATCACCATCGGGCACGCATCACGCACACAGATGTCGGCCGAGGACAGCGGCCCCGGCCACGGGTCGTCGTCGGTGGCCCCGTCCGGCGCGCGGGCCGTCTCGCACCCCGCGAACACCGCCAGCCGGAGGTCCGGCAGCTGCTGCAACAGCAACGCGAACTCCTGGCTCGGCAGCAGCATCCCGCGGCCGTTGCGCCGCTCCACCTTCAGACCGTCCGGATTGGCGTGCCCGAGATAGTGGAAGAGGTGAAACCCTCGTCTCTGCATGCCCATTCGACTGCGAAGACGTTCGACGGACGGACGGTCCTCGACCACCACCCGGAGCAGACCACGGTCGACCAGGGGCCGCAGTTCCGACAGCAGGCTGCGTTTCTCGGCGTACAGGTCGAACGGGGCCTCGGAATCCTCCGGGCCCTCCCGCAGCGGACTCGACATCACCAGCAGGAGATTGAGCGGCGGCTCGATCGGCGTATGCCGGATCGGGTACGTGCGCGACCGTCCGGACCGCACCACGTGGACGTCGCGTGCCATGGCGAGGAACTGGTCGGGGCGTTGCGGATCCAGCAGCAACTCCCACGGCCAGGCGCACACTTCCTGCGGCGCGGCGAGGATCCGCACGAGGAGCTGAGTTCCCGCCCTCCCGGCGATTCCCCGGCTCTGCTGCAACAGCGTTTCGATGTCGGGGATCCCGAACACCAGGTCCGTCAGCACTTTCCCGACGTCGAGCGCGTGGGCCGCGGCGTCGGTGCGCGCGTGCCGGACGGTGTCGGTCAGCCATCCGGACGGCGCGTCGATCGTCTTTCCCGTGACGTCGTTCGGCAGTTTCCATTCCGGGATCTCTCGCCGCACCGCGAACACCGACCCCATCCAGGACTGCGCCGACAGCCAGACGTGGTCGCCCGCCCGGAGGACGCTGATCTCCAGTTCCTCGAAACCGGTTGCGGGTCTCATGTTTCCGCGCTCCTAGGCGTCCACGGACCGGGCGATCTCGTCGAGGTCGACCACACTCGCGACGTCGGTGACCGGGTGCACCCCGGGCGCGCGCACGGTGATCCGGTAATCCTGGGCGGATAATCCGTCGAGGACTGCCTGCTGCCAGCCGTCGACGGCCGGCGACAACGGGTGCCGCCTGCCCGGACCGCCTGCGACGGGCTCGACCGACGCGACCAGTCGAGCGCCCCCGGCACCGGTTCGTGCGCGGATCACCAGCGGCTCGGTGGTCGTGACGTCGTCGACCTCCAGCGCCACCGATTCGTTCACCGCCGGAAACACGTTCGGGGGCGCGAGAACTGCGGTGGTCAGGATCCCGCCCACATGGTCGAGCACCGGGTCGTCGTTCTGCAGGGATCCGTGCCGCTGGCTGAAGAACGCCGCGTTCTTCCATCCCGTCATGAGCTCGTGCGGGGTGGCCGACAGCTTCGGCACGGTGCCGTCGCCGCCGCTCTCGCCGGGCCCGCGGACGGTCATCGTCTCGACCTTCGACCCGGCGAGCCGGGCGGCCCATTTGGTGGGCTGGAAGTCGCCGATCACCGGACGGATGTCGTAGCCCTGGGGTTCCGACTTCAGCCGCGCGTCGACGGCGTCGCGCAGGCCCCGGTGCAGGCGCACCGCCGCGCCCATCCGGCCGGCGTCGAGTCCCGTGCCCGACCAGTCGAGCGCCGTGTCGTCGAGTGCGCGCCACGACCCGTCGTCACCCGCCATGCACCGATACGACGGCAGCAACTGGTAGGCGGACGTGAACGACCCGATCAGCGCACCGAGGTCCACGGTGAACGGACCCCAGCCCTTGCGGAATCCGTTGACGAGGAAGTCGAGCGCGTTGACCGAACCCGAGTACGGGGTGCCGAACGTGACCAGGGTGCGGGTGTCGCGCCACCCGTCCAGCAGTTCGAGGAACAGTCGGGCGACGATTCCGCCCATGGAGTGGCACACCAGCACGAGCTTGGCGTCCGTGTTGCCCGACTTCTCGCGCCACCGCGCCAGCCAGTCGTGGGATCGCCGGGCCAGCGTGCGGGCCGCCACCCGGTTGTCGCGCCGCCAGTCGTAGGGCAGTTCGAAATAGTTGTCGCCGGGAACGGCCCCGAATCGGCGGACCAAGTCGTCGCGGAACTTCGTATAGCCGTCGATCTTCCAGTCCAGCCCGGGAACGAAGTGGAAGTCCGGTACCAGCCGGGTGGCCACGACGCCGTCGCCGAGGTCGTCGACGTCCGGGTCGTCGCCGTCGAGTTTCAGTGTTTTGATATTTCTGCCCAGCGAGAGCACGCTCGCCAGCGCGACGCCCGGTGTCGGTGCCCACACGTCTTTGCCGTCACGCGCGAGGACCGACCCGCCGATACCGGGCAACAACACGACGACGTCTTTCATGGCGGCCTCCGGGATCGAACGCCCAGGAGAGGGCGGCTTCGAATCCCAGTCTTCTCTTCCTCGCCGCAATACACACGAGTAGCGGACCACTCGGTTTGCAGTTTTTCGGCGGGCCGCCGACGCTCAGCGTTGCGCGAAGTTGAGGTAGGCCTTCGACGGCGTCGGGCCGCGCTGGCCCTGGTACTTGGAGCCGACGGCCGAGCTGCCGTACGGGTGCTCCGCCGCGCTCGACAGTCGCAGCAGGCACAGCTGGCCGATCTTCATCCCCGGCCACAGGGTGATGGGCAGGTTCGCGACATTGGAGAGTTCCAGCGTGATGTGCCCGTTGAAACCCGGGTCGATGAACCCGGCGGTCGAGTGCGTGAGCAGTCCGAGGCGGCCGAGCGAGGACTTGCCCTCGAGGCGTCCCGCCAGGTCGTCGGGCAGCGAGCACACTTCCAGCGTGGAACCGAGGACGAACTCGCCGGGGTGCAGAACGAACGGCTCCCCCTCCGCCGGCTCGACCAGCGTGGTCAGCTCGTCCTGCCGCTGAGCTGGGTCGATGTGCGTGTAGCGGGTGTTGTTGAACACCCGGAACAGGCTGTCGAGGCGCACATCCACGCTTGAGGGCTGGACCATCGAATCGTCGAACGGGTCGATGCCCAGACGTCCAGTGGAAATTGCGGTACGGAGATCGCGATCGGAGAGGAGCACAGGTAGAGGTTAACGGGTGTGGATGGCCATCGAGAGCAGCAGTTCGGTGCAGGTATCCACCAGCTCCTCCTCGGGGAGCGTCACGGTCCCGTTCAGCCATGCCGTCAGGGTCTGGGCGAGGCCGCCGACCATGAAGTGCGCGGCGAGGTCGAGGCGCGGGCTCTCGGCCACCTCGTAGTACCCGACCGTCTGCTTCGTGACCAGGCCCGCGAACAGTCGCGAGCTGTCGAGGCGACGCTGGGCCAGCACCGCGCTCGACTGCGCCACCGAGAACATCAGCCGGCCGTGCCGCGGATCCTCGGCAACCTCCCGCACGATGTTGCGGACCCCGGCGCGGACGATCTCCCGCTCCCCCGGCCCGGCGTTCGTCACGGCGTCCAGGGTGCTCGTTGCGATGCGTTCCACGACGTGGTCGTAGACGGCGACGGTCAGCGCGTCGCGGTCGGGGAAGCTCTCGTAGAAGTAACGGGTGGCGAGCCCGGCCTGCTTGCAGACTCCGCGCACGGTCAGGGCGTGGTCGCCGTCCGCGCTGCCGAGCAGGTCGAGTCCGGCCTCGATGAGCTGGCTGCGTCGATCCGATCGACGCTGGTCACCCTCTTGGCCGCCGTACACCCTGTCCGACGCGATTGCCATGGAAACATCTTCGCACTTGCCTCTGGACTCGCCACATATATGTGAGTACGGTCGTATTCAGATAGGTAATTCACCGCTTGCGACAGGAGTGCACATGTCGACATCTCTCGAGGTGCCGGACCGACTCGAACTGGTCATGGACGGCGCCGGCCTGCTCGCCGGCGCAGCAAACGTGATCATGCAGCTCTCCCACCCCGCCGTCGGATACGGCGTCGTGGAAAGCCGCGTCGAAAGCGGACAGATCTTCCGGCACCCGATCAAACGAACGCGGACCACCCTCACCTACCTCGTCGTGGCGGCGCGCGGCACCGACGAGGAGAAAGAAGCGTTCCGCAACGGCGTCAACCGCGTCCACGCCAAGGTGCAGTCGGGGCCAGACAGCCCCGTGCAGTACGACGCGTTCGACCCCGAACTGCAACTGTGGGTCGCCGCCTGCATCTACCGCGGATTCGAGGACGTCCACCGCTCCATGCACGGCGAACTCACCGCCACCGAGAGCGAATACTTCTACCAGCAGGGAGCCACCTTCGGCACCACCCTGCAGGTGCCGAAGGAGATGTGGCCCGACACCCGCGCCGCCTTCGAGGAGTACTGGAACAAAGCCCTCGCCGACGTGTCGATCGACGACACCATCCGCGAATACCTGGTCTCCGTCGCCAAGGTCGAATTCATGCCCGCCGTCGTGTCCCGACTCTTCGGCCGGCTCAACCTGTTCTTCACCACCGGCTTCCTGCCACCACTCTTCCGCGACCAGATGCACCTCACCTGGACCGCCAAGGATCAGCGACGCTTCGACCGGACCATGAGCACCATCGGCGCCATCAGCCGACGCATCCCCGTCACCATCCGCGAACTCCCCTACATCCTGCTCATGCGCGACCTCCGACGCAGACTGCGGACCGGCAAACCCCTCGTATGACACTCCGCGCGTGTGCCCGCGTAGTCCGGATCACCATCTGATAATGTTGCCGCCGCAAGGTGTTGGGCCTGCCTACGGGCGCCCAATATCGTGCGCGCCGATGTAGTTCAATGGCAGAACATCAGCTTCCCAAGCTGAATACGCGGGTTCGATTCCCGTCATCGGCTCCACCATCCACAACCCAACCAACCATTCCATCCACCACCATCCTTCACCCCGAAGACGAAGAAGGTGGTCGGGGGCAGCATGCGCCAGGCGGCCCTGCTCGGGCACGAAGAAACCGGCACTGATCACCTCCTCCTGGCCGTCCGCCAACCGCAGGTGACCTCAGACGACAAACCACACTATGCAGAGTTACGCGCGGTTCCCTACCTTGCTCAGCGACGGAGCGCGGCCGCGGAAATAGGAAGCCCCGCCGCCGCAAGGCGGTCACACACATCAGCCGGGGTCCCGGGTGGATTGCGCCAGGCCGCGGCAGTCGCACTGATCGCCTGATGGACCCGTACCCCGTCGAGGTGGAACAGATCCATCACGAACTCGTCCGGATGCTTGGCCTCGACGCCGAACTGCGCCAGATCCGAGTCGGGGAAGTCCCGCAGGTTTGCTGTGACGATGATCTGGGCGCCGGCGCGGATCGCCGCGGCCAGCACATGCCGGTCGTCCTCATCCGGCAGCGTGAGTGCGGGGATAAGTGCCTCGTAGCCGGTGACCAGACAGTCCGGTACTGCCCGGTTCATCAGCTCCCGCAGCTTCGTCAACGTCGCTGCCGGGATGTCCGGGCGATCCTCCGCCAAGTTCTCGAATGTCTCGTCGAGGATGCGATCCGTCCACCGGGCATGTACCAGGCCGGTCTGCGCGAGCCGGATCAGCACGTCGCGTAAAACATTTGGGTACAGCACATTCGCGTCGTACAGCACGGTGAAGGTCACGTCAGTACAGCCCGAGGTCTTCCGTCAGGGCCGCCAACTCGTCCGCGGCGGCACGCGAGGTCCCCAGCTGCGTCCGCTGGTAGGCAAGCAGAGAGGATGCCAGGATCCGGCGATGGCGGCCGACCATCCGGTACTCGATGTTCCCCTCGTCGAGGAGCTTGATCACATGCGGCCGCGAGACATTGAGCATCTGCGCGGCCTGCTGGGTCGTCAGCTCCGCGTGCGCCGGGACGACGGTGACCCCCTGCCCGGCAGCCATATTCGCCAAGACCTCACGGATCAGATCGAGCGCTGCACGAGGAAGATGCACCGACTCCGAAGTTCCGGCCACGGTCACATCGAGGGTCTCCCCCGCCGGATCGACATCACGAAGCAACTGCAGTGCCTGGCGGGCCTGCTCCTGTTCGACAACGGTCGGCTGCTCATGTGCTGCGGACATCACACACCTCCTAAACGAAATATACGCATCAAACGAAATAACCGCAACGGCGGCCGGGCACCGTCGGCGATACCGCCCCTTCCTCCAGGATCGCCCCACGAGGATGCTTGGTCGTCTCCGCCGCATCCGGGCCCGGGCTACCGGCCACATCGTGCAACGCGATGATCGGATCGACACGCGCCGTCGGTTGCGCCGCGGCCGCGGCACAACCGGAGTCCACGCTGTTGATAACGGTGCCGGAGGACCGGACCGGATTGCCGTTGCAGGAGCCCCACTCTCCTACCATCCCTGCTTGGCCACGCTGATCACTGTTGTCGACGGCGACCTCGGTCAGATCGCCGTCCTCGAGCTCCTGCAACGGGGTTCGGCCGTCGAGGATGTCGGACGGGGTGCGCCACCAGGACGTGACTCCTTTGGCCCGCGACACCCAGTCCTCTGCCCGCGAAGATCTCGTCGTCAGCGGCACCAGGATTGTTCATCCACAATCAACACCGACCAGGACGGAACATCCCATATCGCAGCGGATGCAGCGGCCTTTGTGTCAGGGATGTCAGAAGCACAGTGGGCCGTGCGTGCAGCACACGCACCGACCAAGCGCACCGCCGAGCCCACTATGCGGCGAAGGTCCCCATCCGACAGGCAGGTTCACACAACGCAGTCCATTCACCACGATCGGCTCACCGAGTTGGAGCTGGCATCCGGCCTTCTCTACGAGGCACGCCTCGACAACCGGGTACTGCCGGAGCTGCCGATCGCGTGTCGACCGCGCACCCTCGAGGAGGGGTACGCCGTCTCGGATCTCCTGGCTCGCAAGCTCGGCTGGCCGATCACCGGCTGGTTCTGCGGGCCACGAACCCCGAGATCCAACGGCTCCGGACCATACGGTTCTGCCTATATCCACAGGTCAAGCCGCACAGCGTTCTCCCACGACGCCACATCACCGATCGCAACGACAGGCGCGGTGCGTCGGCGCACGCGACCGGCGCTTACTCGTCGGCGCCCACCTGGTCCGGTTCGGTGTCTCAGTCATTCACCCCACGAACGCTCGATGATCCGACCGAAATCCTCCCGAGGATCAAGCGTGTCTTTGCCAGCAATGCGATATTGGCCCCGTCTCGGACGCCGCGAGGCGCGATAGCTGGACCGATCCCGCGACAGCCACCGGACATGATCAAGGTCTTGCCGGAAAGATTCGAACCTCACAGAAGTCTCCTTCGATATGGGGACTCCCATCACACCGTGTCGACTACCGGAAAACCATGACGCAATTCGACTCGAAGACATAGGAATATCGATCGATCGCCATGCACCTTTCAACAGGGGCACGGTGGAACGGGACCGAGTCGACGGCCACCACGTTGCCTGCGAACTGGCTGTCGCGGCGCACGATGTCGGTCTCGACCGGGCTGTCACTGCGCATGATGGTCACCGGTCGGGGTCTCGGCGGCCGGATGCGGTCGGCGGAGCCACGCCGACTTGTAGCGCAGCATCCGGGTGGGGATCCGTGGGTGCATCGGCGGGTAGAGCAGGCTCAGAGTCGAGGGTGAAGTAGCTGCGCAGCAGGCGGAGGCACAGGTAGGCGGGAATGTACTTCACCGAACTGACGGCGACCGGCGGGTCTGGCCCGCTCCGACCCGCATTCGTTCGGACTATGCTCGGATCATGGTCACGGCGGGCAGCCGTGCCCCGATATGTGTACCGAGGCGATCGGATGGTTCACGGCGACCCGCTATCGACACAGCGTGATCTACACGCGGGTATACCGGCGGAGCTGACAGCCGCAGGGTTCGAAGGTCCGCAGGAGATCGGACGCGGCGGCTTCGGCGTCGTGTACCGCTGTGTGCAGCGCGCACTGGATCGAACAGTGGCGGTGAAGGTCCTGACCGCGAACCTCGATCCGGACAATCTCGCGCGATTCGTCCGTGAGCAAGTCGCGATGGGGAAACTCTCCGGACATCCGCACATCGTGAGTATCTTTCAGGTCGGCGCGACCGCGGGCGGGCGGCCGTACATCGTGATGCAGTACCACCCGCACGGTTCCCTGGACGCCAAGATCCAGAACAGCGGCCCCATCGACTGGCGGGACGTCCTGCATGTGGGTGTGAAGATGGCCGGTGCCCTGGAGACCGCGCACCAGCGCGGGACCCTGCACCGCGACGTCAAGCCCGCGAACATCCTGCTCACCGAGTACGGCGAGCCGCAGCTCACCGACTTCGGCATCGCCCGGATCAGCGGCGGCTTCGAAACCACCAGCGGGGCGATCACAGGGTCCCCTGCCTATACCGCCCCCGAGGTTCTGCAAGGTCAACCATCAGCCGCGACCTCGGACGTGTACAGCCTGGCGGCGACCCTGTTCTGCGCCGGTACCGGGCATGCTCTCTATGAGCGCCGCAAGGGCGAGCAGGCGGTCGTCCAATTCCTTCGGATCACCAAGCATCCCATGCCGGACCTGCACGATTCGGGTCTGCCGACCGACGTCGGCGAGGTGATCGAGCAAGCGATGTCCCGCGACCCGCGGGACCGCCCGGCGACGGCGGCAGAGTTCGGCGAACTGCTGCGCGCGGTACAGCGCCGGCACGGCATTGCGGTCGACGACATACCGGTTCCCCTTCCGGCCCCGGAAGGGCACAGTGTCTCCGGGTCCACCACCGGGTCGCTGCGGCGCCACTACCCGCCGCGGTCGCTGACCCCGCCGGCCCCGGCCACCAGATTCCGCCCGCCCTCGCCGGCCCGGGCGCTGGTGCGACGGGACCGGTTGATCGAAACACTGCGCGCCGGGCGGTCCCGGAAGCTGACCGTGATCCACGGACCCACCGGATTCGGCAAGAGCACTCTCGCCGCGCAGTGGTGCGAGGTGCTGACTGCCGAAGGCGTCGCCGTCGCGTGGCTGACCGTCGACAACGACGACAACAACCTCGTCTGGTTCCTGTCCCATCTGATCGAAGCCATTCGTGCCGTCAATCCCGCGCTGGCCACCGAATTGAACGACGTGCTCGAGGAGCGTGGGGACGAGTCCGAGCGGTACGTGCTCACCTCGCTGATCAACGAGATCCACCAGAGCGGCGAACCGATGATGCTGGTCATCGACGACTGGCACGTGGTCAGTGCGAAGCCCACGATCAAGGCGCTGCGCTACTTACTGGACAATTTGTGCCCCACGCTGAAGGTCGTGGTCACCAGTCGCAGCCAAAGCGGGTTGTCGATGAGCCGCATGCGGATGCAGGACGAACTCGTCGAAATCGATTCCACAGCAATGCGATTCGATACCGACGAGTCGGAGCACTTCCTGGTCGGGTTGCGCGGGTTGGCACTCGAACACAGTGATGTCGAGGACCTCACCACCTCCACCGACGGCTGGGTGGCGGCGTTGCAACTCGCGTCGTTGTCGCTAAGGGGTTGCGACGACCCGTCCCAGTTGATCAGTTCCATGACCGGTGGCCACCACGCGATCAGTGAGTTTCTCGCCGAGAACGTGCTCGACACACTGGAACCGTCGATGCTCGACTTCCTGATGGCCACCTCGATTCCCGACCGCATCTGCGGGGATCTCGCGGCCGCGCTGTCCGGGGTGTCTCACGGACTGGAGATGCTCGAGGAGGTCGAAGAGCGCGATCTGTTCCTGAACCGCATCGACGAACAGTGGTTCGGCTACCACCACCTGTTCGCGGAGTTCCTCCGGAACCGGTTGGAGCGGAATCAGCCGGATCGGGTGGCAGGGCTGCACCGCATCGCCTCGGGGTGGTTCGCCGAGCATCGATTGGTCAGTGACGCAATCGATCATGCGCTCGCCGCCGGCGACGAGCAGCGGGCGGTCGAGATAATCGAGAACGACGGCCTCTACATGTTCGCGCATTCACAGATGTCGACCCTGATCGGCTGGGTCGGCAAATTGCCGCCGACGATCGTGCAGACCCATCCGCGCCTGCAACTCGCACTGGCCTGGGCGAACATCCTGTTGCACCGCGCCGAAGCCACCAGCCAGGCGCTGACACTGGTGGAATCCACAGTCGAGGATTCCGGTCTCAGTCCAGATGAGATCGCCGACGTGCGCGCCGAGGCGGACGTCGTGCGAGCCCTGATGGCGCTGCGCGCCGACCACCTCGAGGGCATCGACGAACACGTTGCGCCGTGCCTGGCCCGAGCGGACACCGTCCGCCCCTTCGTGATCGGCAAGGCAGCCAACCTGGCCACCTTTGCCGCCGCCTACCGGTGCGACCTCGACGAGGTCAGCCGCCTGCAGGACTGGGCATCGATCTATTTCGAACGCGGCCGGGATTCGTTCAATCCCATTCACGGGTTGTGCTTCACCGGGCTGGCGGACCGACTGCTGCTCGACCTTCGCGCGGCCGAGGAGTGCTTCCGCAAGGCCTTGAAGCTGGCAAAACAGTCCGGTGGAAGTCACTCGTACACCGCCCGACTGGCGAGTTCGCTGCTCGGCGAGTCGCTCTACGACCGCGGGGAGCTCGACGAAGCCGAACGGCTCCTGGACGAGGGGTACAAGCTCGGACCCGAAGGCGGACCGGTCGATTTCAAGATCGCACGATACGTGTCCGGGGCCCGCGTCAAGGCGCTGCTGGGTGACCGGGACACCGCGATCCGCCGGCTCCACGAGGGTGCGGAAATCGCGCAGACGTTGTCGCTGACGCGTCTGCGCGCACTGGCCGAGAACGAGCGGATCCGGTTGGGTCTACCTCCGCATCCGGATTTCGGCGCAGTGCCGATGGTGTCCTACGACACTCGTCGACGCCCCATCGACGCGATCGACGAGATCACCGTCCAGCACGAGGAGGCGTCGACGATCCGAACACTGCTCGCCGAACAGGACCCGGGAAAAGTGGACCTCGCCTGCCGGTGGGCACAGGAATGGGTCGATCGGCTGGCCG
Organism: Rhodococcus koreensis; assembly: GCF_900105905.1. Taxonomy (GTDB): domain Bacteria; phylum Actinomycetota; class Actinomycetes; order Mycobacteriales; family Mycobacteriaceae; genus Rhodococcus_F; species Rhodococcus_F koreensis. Next base: position 2,858,667 of record NZ_FNSV01000005.1, read on the forward strand.
AACGGCACCGGCCGCAGGCGCTGCTGCGGGCAAGGCGGCTGCTGGTTTCCTGCCTGGCCGCGGCCGGGCGGACCGACGAGGCCAAGACGGTGCTGGCGCCGATTGCCGCCCAGTGCGCCCACCTCGGATCGTTCCGCTACCTCCTCGACGGCGGACCATACGTGGCAGCCACGCTCACGGGCCTGCACACAGATCAGCAGAACGGGCACTGGCACCCCGAATGGACGGAGGTACCCGCGGACTTCCTCACCAGGTTGGTCCGGGCCGAGGTAGTGCACACGATCTGATCGCGGTCGTACCGACGGAACTACTCGCCCGGGATGGAAGGCCGCCGGGCGCCGGTAGGCACCCACCGTGCACACTGTGACAGCAGGCAGGGCAGCCGCAGGTCGTACTACGTCGCGTTCTCGCTCAACAAGCTCTCGAGGACGGACGTCGCGTACACCCGGTCCGGTAACGCCCTTCTGCCCCTCTCGGCTCGAGTTCTGCGGTGCGATTGCGCGATGTCGCAGAGCCGTCGACGGTATTCCTCCACGGCGAGACTGAACTTCACGCGAATCTGCTCCGCGCTCGGTCCGCCGATCGGCGCCCAGAGGATGGCGAAATCGAGGATGTCATCACTGGTGTAGGGCTGTGCGACCTGCATGCCTGTTCTCCGGTGTTCGGCGGCGGGAATCACGGCGTGCCGCCCGGCAGCATGTGACTGTCAGAAGTCGTGGGAGCGTCGGAATCGGGACCTGTCACCGCCACCGCAGTCGACGGGAAGGCCTGCAGCAGTTGGTCCATTTCAGCTCTGTCACATGGTATCTCGCTGAGAATGTGCCAGAGTCTTTCGATGAACCGCCATGGGTGCATGCCAAATTTGATGAAGGTCTCGTCCTCCGGGACACCACCGAATGGCGCCCAGATGCGGGCGAACGCGAGGATGTCCTCTACTTCTTTTGCCTGTTTGCTGAGCTGTTTCACACGTCGACGTTCGGCGTCCTGTCGTCGTTGCTTGCGCCGTCGACTGTAGTGCCGGATATCCGACTCCACCGGATCGAAGCCGCTCGGTACCGTGCGGCCCGGTTGATCCGGGCTTCCCCCCAGGCGTGCCCCCTTGTTGGATGTAACCATTGGTTTCTCTGTTCGGAAGTGCGGGTTTGCGGTCGAGTGCCGGGCAAGCCAGGTTGATCGGCTCACGAGCCAGGCCGCAGGGTTGTTATGACTAGCGCCTCCGCGGACGTCCCGAGTTGGGTGTCGTGCGAGTTGCACTGGCTGTGCACCGTCATCGGGACGCGGGGTGAAAGCGCCGGCGAGCGGGGGTAGGCACCCGCCCACCGGCACGGTGTGCATTCAGGAGCGATGCCGGTCCTGAACAGTTTCGGGGGGCAGAGAGTCAGGACGCGGCACCGCCACCGCAGTAGGCGGTGGTTCCGTGGCGCGGGCTTGTGGATTGGCCAGGCGCTCGGGGCGCAGGATCTCGTCGAGCTCGGCGGCCGTGAGCAGGCCGCGCTCGAGCACCAGAGAGGTGACGCTGCGACCGTCGACCAGCGCTTGGCGCGCGATGGAAGTTGCTGCGTCGTAACCGATCAACGGGTTGAGGACGGTCACCACTCCGATGCTGGATTCGACCTGGGAGCGCAGGAATTCCTTGTTCGCGGTGATCCCGTCGATGCAGTGGTCGGCCAGGCCGGTGCAGGCCGCGGTGAGCGAGGCCAGGCTGGCGAACAAGGAGCGCGCAATGATCGGTTCGAAGGCATTGAGCTGCAACTGTCCGGCCTCGGCCGCCATGGTGACGGTGAGGTCGTAGCCGATGACTTCGAAGGCCACCTGGTTGACCACTTCCGGTATGACCGGGTTGACCTTTCCAGGCATGATGCTCGATCCCGCCTGTCGTGGGGGGAGGTTGATTTCGGCGAAGCCGGCCCGGGGTCCGGAGGACAGCAGCCGCAGGTCGTTGCAGATCTTCGACAGCTTCACCGCGACTCGTTTGAGCATCCCCGAGAACAGCACGAAGGCCCCGCAGTCCTGGGTGGCCTCGACCAGGTTGCCGGCCGTCACCAGCGGCAGCCCGGTGAGTCGCTGCAGGTGGGTGCACGCTTGGGCGGCGTAGTCGGGATGGGTGTTGAGGCCGGTGCCGATGGCGGTCGCGCCCAGGTTGATCTCGTGCAGGTGCACCAGGGCTTCGCGGATCCGGCGTTCGTCCTCGTCGACCATCACCGCGTAGGTGCTGAACTCCTGGCCGAGGGTCATGGGCACGGCATCCTGCAGTTGGGTCCTTCCGACCTTCACAACATCGTCGAACTCGATTGCCTTGCGCGCTAAGGCCAGGCGAAGATGACCCATCGCCGACAACAACTGTTGGGTGCCCTGGATGGTCGCGATCCGAATCGCGGTGGGATAGACGTCGTTGGTCGACTGGCCCATATTCACGTCGCCGTTGGGGTGAATCCTGGAGTACTCACCCTTGTCGAACCCGAGAATCTCCAGCGCACGGTTGGCGATGACCTCGTTGGCATTCATGTTCGTCGAGGTGCCGGCGCCACCCTGGATGACATCGACCACGAACTGATCCAGCAGGCGACCTTGTTCGATGTCCCGGCAGGCCTGCCCGATGGCGTCCTTCTTCACCTGATCGATCAGGCCCAGATCGAAGTTGGTCAGTACTGCGGCGTGCTTGATCTGCGCGAGCGCGGTGACGAGCAGCGGATACGACGAGATCTGCGTACCGGTGATCGCGAAGTTCTCTACCGCGCGCAGCGTCTGGATTCCCCAGTAGGCGGCGGCCGGGACTTCCCGGGCACCCATGAAGTCTGTCTCGATCCTGCCTTTATTCGCTTCCAGCAGGGACGGTGCGGTCATCTGTGCCATGGCTCTCGGTTCTCGCGTGGTGGTTCGGGTGTGTTTGGGGTGTAGCAACGTTCAAGATCAGGACGCTGTGACGAATCCGAGCGCCTTGTCCACGACATTCTCCAGTGGTTCGCCGTGGCAGAACCGCCGCAAATTGTCGACGAAGAGTTGGCCGAGATCGTCTAGATAGTCCTGGGTGTCGCCGCTCATGTGCGGAGTGATGATGACGTTATCCATGCCCCACAGGATGTGTCCGTCAGGCAGAGGTTCGGGATCCACGACGTCGAGGGCGGCGCCGGCAATCGAGCCGGACGCCAATGCGTCCGTCAGGGCTGTGGTGTCGACGAGTTCCCCGCGCCCGACGTTGATCAGGCGTGCGGTCGGTGACATCGCAGCGAGCACGTCGGCGCTGACCAAACCCCTGGTCTCGGCGGTCAGCGGGGCCGCCAGCATGAGGTAGTCGTAGTCACCGACAATCCGGGTCAGGTCTTTCGAGGAGTGAATCTGATGGAAATCGTCGTCACCGGACCGGTGGGTGCGGCCGGCGCCGCTGACCTCCATGCCCACGGCACGGAAGAGGCGGGCGATTTCGCGGCCGATGGAGCCGGTGCCGACCACCAGCGCGGACTGTCCCTGGATCTTGCGGGTGACCCGGTGTTGCCAGCGGTGTTGCTGCTGTAGCCGGAAAGAGGTCTGCGCATCCTTGGCCATATCCAGGACGAATCCGAGCGCGAACTCTGCGATGGCCCGGCTCAGAACGCCTCGGGAGTTGGTATAGACGATGTCGCTGCCGATCAGTTCGTCGAACAGGAGTTGACTCACCCCCGCAGCCGAGACATGGACCCACTGCACGGACTTGGCGGCACCCCAGTTCTCGCGTAGCGCCGGTGAGAACGAGTGCCACTGGTACAGCACGTCCGCGCCGTCGAGGGCCTCGGCGAGACCGTCGGCTGTGGTCAGCCGAACGTTGGCGATGTCCTCGATCTCCGCCAACCGGGGAGGCAGGGCCTGCCGGTAGAGGACCGTGACGACCGGCCGGGTGCGCTGCGCTGCCGTGGTCATGACACCGGTGATGGCGTGGGGTCCGCCTGGTTCGCGGCGAGGGCATCGATGGCGGACAGGACCGCGGCCGTGAACTCGGCCGTCGACGACGTTCCACCGACGTCGCGGGTGCCGAAGCCCTCGCGCAGGGCCGACTCGAACGCGGCCTGCAGGTGGTCGGCGGCCTCGGGGTGGCCGAGGTGTTCGAGCATCATCGCACCCGACCAGATCTGTCCCACCGGGTTGGCCAGGCCTTTGCCGGCGATGTCCGGGGCCGACCCGTGCACCGGTTCGAACAGGGACGGGAAGTCGCCCTCCGGGTTCAGGTTGGCGCTGGGCGCCAACCCGATGGAGCCGGTGACGGAGCTTCCGAGATCCGAAAGAATGTCACCGAACAGGTTGGAGGCGACGATGACGTCGAAGGTCCAGGGCCGCAGGACCAGATGCGCCGCCAGCGCGTCCACGAGCTCGCTGGTCAGGCTGACCTCGGGATAGAGACGAGCCGTCTCCTCCACGACTTCATCCCAGAACGGCATGGTGTGCACGATGCCGTTGCTCTTGGTCGCCGACGTCAGGTGTCCCCGCCGGGAGGCGGCAAGACCGGCGGCGTAACGCGTGACCCGGGTAACCCCGAGTCGGGTGAAGATGGTTTCCTGCACCGCGCTCTCGTGCGGCAGCCCTCGGTACATTCGGCCGCCGACCTCCGAATATTCTCCTTCGTTGTTTTCCCGGACGATGAGCAGATCGATGGGGTCCTTGGCCGCCAGCGGTGAGGTGACACCGTCCAAGGTTTTCACCGGCCGGAGATTGATGTACTGCTGGAATTCCCGGCGGATGGGGATCAACAGGCCCCACAGTGATTCGGCGTCCGACACCTCGGGGGAACCCACCGCTCCCAGGAAGATCGCGTGGTGCGCGGCAAGCTGCTCGAGGCCGTCGACGGGCATCATCCGGCCGTGCTGGAGGTAGTATTCCGACCCCCAGTCGAAGTACGTGAACTCCAGGTCGAGCGAGTGCACCTCCGCGATCCGGTCGAGGCAGGCGATGGCCGCCGGGACCACCTCTTTCCCGATGCCGTCGCCGGCGATGACCGCGATCTTGTATGTGCTCATGGTGTGGTCCGCTCTGGCAGGCCGCCCAGCAGTTGCCGGGGTGCCCCCGATTCTCCGAGGTTGACGATGGTGTTCTTGGGTTCGGTCATCGCGTGGACGGCGTACCGCACGCCTTCGCGGCCGACGCCGGACTTCTTGAAGCCGCCGAACGGCATCGAATCGATACGGATGTCGCTGGTCTCGTTGATGACCACGGCGCCGACGTGCAGGTTCTCGGCCATGGCCAAGGCCAGATCCATCGACTGTGTGAAAATTCCTGCCTGGAGGCCGTACTCGGAGTCGTTGGCGGCGTGGACGGCGTCGGAGACCTCGACGAACGGGATGAGGGTCACGACCGGGCCGAACACTTCGTCGCGGAGCACCCGGCACTGCGCCGGCACATCGGTCAGGACGGTGGGTTCGTAGAAGGCGCCCTGCCGCTGCCCGCCCGCGTGGACCGACGCCCCCGCGGCGAGGGCCTCGTCCACCCAGTCCTCGACGCGCCGGGCCTCGTCCTCGGAAATCAGTGGTCCGACGTCGGTGCGGCGGTCGAACTTCGGCCCCGTCCGCAGCGCCTGCGTGCCGCGAGTGACCTCCTCGAGGACCCGCTCGAAGAGCGAGGTCTGCACGTACACGCGTTGAACCGACAGGCAGTTCTGCCCGGCGACCCCGAAGGCTCCGGCGACGATCGCCTCGGCGGCGGCGGCCGGGTCGGCGTCGGCGCAGACGATCGTGGCATTGTTGCCGCCGAGTTCGGAGAGGATCTTCTTGGCCCCGGCGGCGGCGGCGATCCGTTCGGCGGTCCGGGGTCCGCCGGTGAAGGAGATCAGGTCGATCTGCTCGTCGGTCACCAGCGCCTCGGCAACACCGGGGCCGCTGACGATGGCCCCGATCCGGCCCGACGGCACTCCCGCCTCGAGCAGCAGCTGAACCAGGGCCAGCCCGCTCAGCGGGGTCCGCTCGGAGGGCTTGAGGACCACCCCGTTGCCGGCGATCAGGGCCGGGCCCAGCTTGTGCGCGACCAGATTCAGGGGATCGTTGAACGGTGTGATGGCCGCGACGATGCCCACCGGTTTCCGGCTGTACCAACCGATCTTGTGCCCGGAGGCGAGGCTGTCCTCGAAGTCCAGGGTGGATCCGGACAGTTCGGTCGACGCGGCAGCCGAGAGCCGCAATGTTTCGATGCAGCGCCGGACCTCACGCTCGGCCTCGGTGATGGTCTTGCTGCTTTCGGCGGCGATGATGGTGGCGAACCGCGCGGACTGCTCGCCCAGCAGCAGAGCTGCCTTCTCGAGCGCCTGCCGGCGCGAACGCAGCGGCCACGGCTCGATCTGCAGGTGGCGGTGGATGTGGGTGATCGCGCGCCGCACGTCCTGCGCCGTCGAGGTGCACACCCGGCCGACCAGCGTCCCATCCTGGGGATCGCGCACGTCCAGCGTCAGGTCAGCGGACTGCCATTGGCCTTCGACGAACGCACCTCCGGGCAGAACCGGGGTCTCTGACCGACGGGCCTCTGGTTCCGGGCGCGCGTCAACGACAATTGTGGATGAGAGCATGAGGTTGCCTACCCTGCCTATTTGATGCGGTCGATGATCTTCGCGGCGCCGCCGATGATCGGCAGGAACCACGGGGGCCCGAAATGCCCGGGAACGGGGGGATTCTTCAGGTCTTCCCAGACGTTCGCGGTCTTGTCGCCGCCCATGTAGGCGACCATCTTCTTGCCCATGTGCGCCGCCATCTGGACACCGTGACCGCTGTAGCAGAGCGAATAGAACACACCGTCATGGATGCCGGCGTGGACCATCTGATCCATGGACAGATCGACCAGTCCACCCCAGGTGTAGTCCACCTTGACGTTGGACAGGTACGGGAACAGCTCGATCATGGCCTGGCGCAGGATCTTGCCGCTCTTGACATCCGAATCCGGGCTGGAGAGCGCGAAGCGGGCCCGGCCGCCGAACAGCAGCCGGTTGTCCGGGGTGATGCGGAAGTAGTAGGTCAGCATCTTGCTGTCCGAGGACTGTCGCCGGTTCGGCAGGATGCGGTCGACCACCTCGTCCGGCAGCGGTTCGGTGACGATGATGAAACTGCCCACCGGGATCACGCGCCGCTGCAGCCACGACGTCACCGCGCCCGTGTAGCCACTGGTGGCCACCAGCACCTGCTTCGCTCGCACGACGCCGCGGGTGGTGTGCACATCGTGCACGGTTCCCGAGACCTTGTGCAGTTCGGTGACCGCGGCGTTTTCACACACGACTGCGCCCGCGGCAACGGCCGCCCCGGCCAGGCCGTGCGCGAACTTCCCGACGTGCAGTCCTGCTCCCAGCGGATCGAGCATCGCTCCGTGATAAAAATCGGAACCGATTTCGCTGTGAATCTCGGACTTCGGGATGGTGATCACGTCGTAGTCGGCCAGGGAGGCCAGCTGCTCCTGCGATTTCAGCATTCCCTCATAGTGGGAGGGATGAAAGGCCAGCGACAGTTTCCCGAACCGCTGGAAGTCGCACTCGATGCCGTAGTTGTGCACCAATTTTTCGATGGTGTCGATGGCATCGTTGTACTCCCGGAACATTTCCACGGCACGGGTACCCCCGTAGCGCTTCACCGCGGTGTTGAAGCCGATCGCCAATCCCGTGGTCGCCATCCCTCCGTTGCGGCCGGATGCGCCCCAACCGACCGTATGCCGTTCGAGGACAGCAACGCTCGCTCCTTGGTTGGCGAACTCGACGGCCGCGGAGAGCCCGGTGAATCCGGCGCCGATGACGGCGACATCGACCTCGTCGGGCACCGGCGTCCGGCGGTAGTCGCCGGAGGGCTCAGCAGTATCGAGCCAATAGGGGATGAGTTTCACGATTGACCTTTCGCCTTGCCCGCGGATCAGAGACCGAGGAGTTTGTTGAGCTCGTCGAGAGAATCGACGGTGGTGTAGTCGTAGCCCGCGGTGATGGGGTCGTAGCCACGGTCCAGCAACACCAGGTTCCGGAAGCCCATGTCGTGCATGGGCATCATGTCGTACCGTGTGTGCGAGGAGACGTGGAGGAAGTCCTCCGGCTTGGCGTTCAGGGTGTCAAGCATGTACTCGAACGCCTGGTAGCGCGGCTTGTAGGCCTGGGCCTGCTCGGCGGTGTAGACGGCGTGGAAGTCTGCACCAAGCTTCGGAACGCTGATGTCCAGGAAGCTGTCGTCTGCGTTGGACAGGATCACCAGCTTGTAGTTCTCGCCCATGAGCTTCAGCGGAGTCGGCACGTCCTCGTGGGCAACCCAGCCGCGTACCGCCTCAGCGAACTGTGCGCCGGCGCCTTCGGTCGGCCCGATGCCCCACCGCTTGCACACCCGGTCGAAGGAATCCTGAAGGATCTGCTCGTAGGGCTTGTAGTCGCCGCAGACCTCGTCGTACCGGTACCCGCGGAATACCTTCTTGAACGCGGGCCACTGCTCTTCAGGGAGACGGCCCGCGAGCAGCCGGCGGGTGGTGGGATCGATGTCGAAGTTGATGAGCGTGCCGTAGCAGTCGAAGGAGACGTACTTCGGCCGGAAAGTCTTGTCTGCCATGGTTATCCGTTTCAGTGAAGGGGAAGCAGTGGCTGATGCGGGAACCACTGCCGTCCCCGGGTGAAGGCGGAGATGCGGGCGGTCGTCGCCGCCTTTGCGCAGGACTCCGCTGCCTGCTAGAACGACCCTAAGCCGCCAAATTGTCAATTGTCAACAGTTTGCTATCGGCGTAGTGTGATGCACTGCACCGCCGGAATCGATTGTGAAGAACGTCGCTGTTAACTGTCGACAATCTGGGGTGGAAGTGGTTGGATAAGTCCTATCCGGAAGTGCAGATGCCCCCACGCACACGCCTCGCGACCTGCGGCGACGGGATACGCACCCGGCCGGGAGTCTGAGAACCCGCGATCCGTTCAGCGCACCCTCTTCCGCTGAAAATCATTCGAAGGAAACCCATGAAGACAAGAACAAGAGTCCAAGCCGCAGCGGTCGGCGTCGCCCTCCTGGTGGCCCTGAGCGCGTGCAGCACCGCCGACAGCGACGGGGCCGCGGGCTCGACGTCGAATACGGCCGATATCTCCGAGGGCGTACAGGCGGACCCCGCCGCGGTCGCCCTGCTGCCCGCTTCATACAAGGACAAGGGCGAACTGACGGTGGCGATGGACCTCCACTACCCGCCCACCACCTTCCTTGCCGACGACAGCAGCACCCCGATTGGCCTCAACCCGGACGTGGCCCGCCTGGTGGCCAAAAAGCTCGGACTCGGGCTGAAGTTCGTCAACACCAGTTTCGACACCATCATTCCCGGCATCGAGGGTGACCGATTCGACTTCACCGCCACCTCCATGTCCCCCACGCCCGACCGGCTCAAGGTGCTGGACATGATCGACTACTTCAACGGCGGGGTGTCCGTGGCCGTTGCCGCCGGAAACCCACTGGGCCTGAGCAATGACAACCTGTGCGGCAAGAACATTGCCGTGACGAAGGGCTCGAACGCGCAGCTCAAGCACCTGCCCAACATCTCCGAATGGACGTGCGTGTCCCAAGGAAAGCCGGCGATCAATGGCATCACCCTGCCCAACGTCCAGGAGGCGCTGACCCAGCTATCCTCCAAGCGGGTCGACGGCGTCTTCTACGACACCCCCGCCCTGGTATGGGCACAAACGCAGCAGCCCAACGCGATCACCGTCCTCACTCCCCAGGTCGACACGCGTTCGGAGCACATCGTCACCGTCGCCCTCAAGAAGGGATCACCGCTGACCCCCGCACTGCAGGCGGCCGTTCAATCCGTCCTGAACAGCCCCGAATACCAAGAGTCGCTCTCCAACTGGGGTCTCACCGCCGGAAGCATCACCGACGCCAAGCTCAACTAGGAGAGACCATGGTGCAACTGACTACGCACGGAAGTAACCCGACGATGAACGGAATGGATCCCGCCCTCAAACCGAGGCTCCGGCGGCGAAGTGTGTTCGAGTACGCGGCCTGGGCGGTGTGCATCCTGCTCGCCCTGGGCCTCGTCGTTTCCGTCTCGACCAATCCCAACTTCCAGTGGGACGTGGTCGCCAAATACTTCACCAATGAGTCGATCCTGCGCGGGCTGGTACTGACGATCTACTTGACGGTCGCCAGCATGGTCCTCGGAACGCTGTTGGGGCTGATTCTGGCGATCATGCGGTCCTCGAGCATCAAACCGGTTGCCGCAACGGCAGGGGTATACATCACCTTCTTCCGTGGCACCCCGGTGCTGGTGCAGCTGATTTTCTGGTTCAACATCGCCGCGCTGTATCCGAACCTGTCGATCGGCGGCACGGATATCGACGTCAATGCCCTGATCACCCCGATCACGGCCGCGGTCGTCGGCCTGACGCTCAATCAGGCGGCGTACATGGCGGAGATCATCCGCGGAGGGTTCTCCTCGGTGGGCAAGGGGCAGATCGAGGCCGCCGACTCTCTCGGTATGAGCAGCGCGATGAAGATGCGCAAGGTCATCATTCCCCAGGCGATGCCCTCGATCATTCCGGCGACCGGAAACCAGGTCATCGGAATGTTCAAGGAGACCTCCCTGGTCAGCGTGCTGGGCGTCGCCGAGCTGCTCCAAAGCGCACAGCTGATCTACGCGCGGACCTACGAGACCATCCCGCTCCTGATCGTCGCCAGCCTGTGGTACCTGGTGATGACCCTCATTCTGAGCTACCCGCAATCCCAGCTCGAGAAGAAATACTCCCGTTCGACTTCCAGACTTCCCCGGAAAGCGAAGAAGGTTGTGCTGACAGACCCGGAAGGTATTGCACGATGACTTGCGACGGTACGGTTCACGGCCGTGGGATCCGTAAATCCTTCGGCTCCAAGACAGTTCTGCAGAACATCGATCTCGACATCGCCAGCGGTGAGATCTGCTGCATCATCGGCCCCAGCGGATCCGGAAAATCGACCCTGCTGCGCTGCGTCAACGGCCTCGAGACGGTCGATCTGGGAGTGTTGAAGGTCAACGGAGAGCACTTCGGCTACTACGAAACCGACACCGCATTCCACGCCCTGAGCCGCAAACGCCTCGCCGAACAACGCACCAAGGTCGGCATCGTCTTCCAGCAGTTCAACCTGTTTCCCAACATGACTGCCCGGGACAACATCATGGCCGGCCCCGTACTGGTCAAGCACGGTGACAAGCAGCAGGCATCCGAGCAGGCGCAGCAACTGCTGGCGAGCGTCGGACTGAGCGGGTTCGGCGGCCACTATCCCGCGCAACTGTCCGGAGGCCAGCAACAGCGCGTGGCCATCGCGCGGGCGTTGGCCATGGATCCGCAGATCATGCTGTTCGACGAGCCGACCAGCGCCCTCGACCCCGAAAAGGTCGGTGAAGTCCTCGCCGTCATGAAGGACCTGGCACAAAAAGGCATGACCATGATCGTGGTCACCCACGAGATGGGCTTCGCGCGCGAGGTAGCGGACACCCTGCTGTTCATGGACGAAGGCTGCATCGTCGAACGCGGAGACGCCCGCGAGGTCCTCGCCCACCCGAAAGAACGACGGACCCAGGCCTTCCTGGAAAGGGTGCTCTGACCACGATGGACGGACAACTAGCCGTCATCGGCCTGGGCAGCATCGGAAGCATGGCATTGTGGCAGGCTTCCCGCTCGTCGGGCTCGGTGGTCGGATTCGAAGCACAATCGCCGGGCCATGCCCGCAGCGCCGTCGGCGGTGACACCCGCCTGTTCCGCATGCTGTATCGAGGGACGCCCAGCTACTACCCCATCCTCGAACGCTCCCGCCGCCTCTGGGCCGAGCTCGAGGCCGACTCAGGTCAGCATGTCCTGACGCGCTGCGGCGGATTGTCCATCGGAACGGTAGACGGCCCCTACCTTCCGCACCTGCTCGACACCACCCGGATCAACGGGGCCGACCACGAAATCTTGAGCCGCGAACAGATGGCCGAGCGGTACCCACAGCACAACCTCCGGCCGGACGACCACGCGGTGTTCGACCCCCATGCAGGCGCCCTGCGGACCGACCGTGCGGTCACCGCGGCGGTGGCCGCCGCACAGGCGAACGGGGCAACAGTCCTGACCAACACCCCGATCGACGACATCCGGGAAACCGACGACGGCGTGGTCGTCACGTCCGGCGACAATTCCTGGACGTTCGAGAAAGTCATCGTCTCCTCGGGCGGCTGGTCCCGGCGGCTGATGCCCGCCTATCTGAAGGCGGTCACCGAAACACGGCGAATCTTCCTGTCCTGGTTCGTGGCCCGGGATGCCTCCGAATTCTCCCCGGACAGGTTCCCGATCTTCATCCGCATCTCCGGAGATCGCTCCATGTACGGGGCCCCCAGCGTCGACGGGGTAACCGTCAAGGCCACCCTGGACGGTCGCGGAGCCCCCACACCACAGGCCGATACCGTGCCCAGGGACCTCACGGCAGACGAAATCGCCGAGACCACCGAGACAGTCACCGAATTCCTGCCCGGCCTCTTCCCCAACATCGTCCGCTCCGATGCCTTTCCGGATCTCTTCACCGCGGACAAGCACTCCCTTCTCGGGCCCCTACGGGAGAACAGCAGGATCTACTGCGCCACCGGATTCTCCGGCGCCGGCTTCAAGATGGCGTCCGGCTTCGGTGAGATCGCCGCCGGCGAAGCCCTGGGCACCCGAACCTTTGAAGGGCTCGATTTCGTTCGGCCCCAACGCTTCCGGACAGCCCACGCACTCCAGGGCCAGGACGCTGCTGCCGACGCGCCCGGCGGCCGTCAGCACGCAAGCTAAAGGCCCTACGTAAGCCACGCCCCGCGTGGCGAGGCCGGTGCCGCCTCGCCACGCCTCCGCGCCACACCCCAAACCCAGATTGCCAATTGTTGACAATTGACAATCCTTAGGAAAGTATCAAGCCATGGCAACTCTCAGCCCCGTCCTCAAGCAGGCCACCCCTGTCGTCGTCGACTACGCGGCCGGCAGTTGGGTGTACGCGACCGACGGCAAGAAGTACCTCGACTTCACCACCGGAATCGGTGTGACCAGCACCGGGCACTGCCACCCGGACGTCGTCGCCGCCGCCCGCGAACAGGTCGGCAAAATCGTTCATGCCCAGTACACGACGGTGATGCACAAGCCCCTGCTCGCGCTCACCGAGAAACTCGGCGACTTCCTGCCCGCCGGACTCGACAGTGTCTTCTACGCCACCTCCGGCTCCGAAGCGGTCGAGGCCTCGGTCCGTCTGGCACGTATGGCGACCGGACGACCCAACATCATCTCCTTCCACGGCGGTTTCCACGGAAGGACGGTGGGTGCTGCCTCGCTGACCACCGCCGGCACCAAATTCCGCTCCGGCTTCTCCCCACTGATGGGCGGGGTGCACGTTGCACCCTTCCCCCACACCTACCGATACGGCTGGGATGAAGAAACAGCGGTCACCTTCGCCCTGAAGGAACTCGATCACCTCCTGCAGACCATCAGCACCCCCGCCGATACCGCCGGCTTCATCATCGAACCCGTCCTCGGCGACGGCGGCTACATTCCCACCCCTGTCGCCTTCCTGCAGGGGTTGCGCGAACGCGCCGATCGGCACGGCATCGTGTTCATCGTCGATGAAGTCCAGGCGGGTGTCGGGCGCACCGGCAAGTTCTGGGGACACGACTGGGCCGGGATCCGGCCGGACGTCGTCATCACCGCGAAGGGCCTGGCCAGCGGTTTCCCCATCTCCGCGATCGCCGCCTCCACCGAACTGATGTCCAAGGCATGGCCGGGCTCCCAGGGTGGCACGTACGGTGGCAACGCCGTCGCCGCCGCCGCCGGCGTCGCCACCCTCGGCGTCATCGAACGCGAGAACCTGGTGTGGAACGCCCATCTTCGGGGCGAGGAGCTGCGCGCGGGCCTGGAGAGCCTCCACACCGACTTCGCCGGAATCGGGAACATCCGCGGCCACGGCCTGATGCAGGGCGTCGAATTCACCACGGCCGACAATGCCCCCGACGCGGCGCTGGCCCTGGCCGTGCAGCAGGCCGCCGTCACCGAAGAACTTCTCCTGCTGACCTGCGGTCCGTACGGGAACGTCATCCGCATCATCCCGGCACTCAATGTCACCAGCGACGAAATCCAAAGCGGCCTGACCAAATTCACTCAGGCGCTGAAGACAGCCACCACCTAGACACCCATTCCCACGGGTTCCGTCGGCGACGAATCACCGTCCGTCACCGGCGGAACCCGTCCCTCGACCGCCGAAAGTGTCCCATGAGCCCCTCCTTTGACCCCACCACCCTCCACACGGGCCTGTTCATCGACGGCGTCTGGCGGAAGGCCGCCAGCGCCGCCACCTTCACCGTGGAAAACCCGGCAACACACGAAGTCATCGCCGAGGTCGCCGACGGCGGACTCGACGACGCCCTCGACGCCATCGCGGCAGCCGGACGCGCACAGGCGACGTGGGCCACCTCCACCCCGCGCGAACGCGCGGACATCCTGCGCCGCGCCTTCGACCTGGTCAATGCCAACACCGACCGGCTCGCCGCCATCATCACCGCCGAGATGGGCAAACCTCTCGCCGAAGCCAAGGGCGAAGTCGCCTATGGCGCCGAGTTTCTTCGCTGGTTCTCCGAGGAGGCCACTCGTATCGGCGGAGACCACACCACCTCGGTCGACGGCAAGACCCGAATCCTGATCACCAAAGAGCCGGTGGGAACCTGTGTGCTGGTGACGCCGTGGAACTTCCCGCTGACCATGGGCATCCGCAAGATCGCCCCGGCGATTGCCGCCGGATGCACGATGGTATTCAAGCCCTCGGAACTGACACCCCTGACGTCCCTGGCCCTGGTCGACATCTTCCAGCAGGCCGGCCTGCCCGACGGTGTCCTCAACGTCGTCACGACCTCCAACGCCGCCGACGTCGTGGAGCCGTGGATGAGCAGCGGAATCGCGCGCAAGGTCAGCTTCACCGGGTCCACCGCGGTCGGCAAGATCCTGCTCCGCCACGCTGCGGAGAACGTCATGCGCTCCTCCATGGAGCTGGGAGGCAACGCCCCCTTCATCGTCCTGGCCGACGCAGACGTCGAGCGCGCCGTCGACGGCGCCATGATCGCCAAGATGCGGAACATGGGCGAGGCATGCACGGCCGCGAACCGCTTCTTCGTACACCGTTCCCTGGCCGAAGAATTCGGTGAGAAATTCGCCAAGAGAATGGCCGAGCTACAGGTAGGCAACGGCGCCCTGGAAGGAACCGAGGTCGGCCCCCTCATCGAACAGGCCGGCCGGGACAAGGTCGAGGAGCTGGTCGCCGACGCCCTCGCCAAGGGCGCCCGTGTTCTGACCGGCGCCACTCGCCCACAGGGACCGGGGTACTTCTACACTCCCACTGTCCTGACGGACGTCCCCCTCGATGCGAAACTGATGACCACCGAGATCTTCGGCCCGGTCGCGGCGATCACCCCCTTCGACAGCGAGGACGAAGCGGTGCACCTGGCAAACGACACCGACTGGGGTCTTGTCGGGTATGTATTCACCGAAAACGTCGACACGGCCATGCGCTTTTCCTCCGCGCTGGAAGTGGGAATGGTCGGCCTCAATACGGGACTCGTGTCGAATCCGGTAGCACCGTTCGGCGGTGTCAAGCAGTCCGGACTGGGACGCGAAGGCAGCAAGATCGGAATCGATGAATACCTCGAGTACAAGTACACCGCAATGGCGCGTTAGATCGCTTTGCGCCAATGAATGAGATAAGGGAAATTCCATGGAGACCCCGGAGGGACTGCTTGTATTAGAGGGACGACCCACGGCACAATTGATTGCCGATCATCTACGGGAACAGATTATTCAAGGGGTCTTCCGACCCGGTCAGCAGATCAACGAATCCGTCCTGGCAAGCCACCTGCACACGTCCAGGGGACCAGTCCGCGAAGCACTCCAGCGGCTGGCCCAGGAGGGAATACTCGTCAGTTTGCGGAATCGCGGCGTCTTCGTTCCGGAGCTGTCGATCGACGACATCAAAGAGATCTACGCCGTCCGCGAGGCGGTGGAATCAGCTTCCGCAAATATCCTCCTGACCGCCGGACAAGAAGATATCAACCGCACCTGCCAATTCCTGAAAGAGACCCTGACAGAAATGGCGGCGCAGGTTGATATGTCGGACTGGCAAGCGCTCACCCGACTGGATATGAAATTCCACACCTCATTTGTCGAAGGGACAGGAAACTCGCGCTTGATCCGGATTTACGACACTCTCGTAGCCGAATCGAGGATGTGCATTCTCAACCTTCGAGTCTCTTATCCTCGCGTGGACGTGCTGGTCCAGGAACACCAGAATCTCCTGGACTTGCTGGAAGCCGGCGACACCGAAGGACTCCAGCAGGCCATCAGTCGTCACATGCGCAAGGCCGTCGACGATCTCACCGCAACAACACGCCAGGAGTAACTGAGGCCGAAAACCTCGTCACGCCTGGGCGAGGACTGCAGTCGGCTCGTCGGCAGTCCGCACTCGCGGACGGATGTCGCCGGGAACCGAGCGACCCCGGGCGGTTGGCATTCCGTGCCGGTACAACCGCACACCGCATGAGGCGGCACGTGGTGATCAACGGTATCGGCGCTCTCGCGGCCCGCGGTAGCCCTCCAGAGACATGCCGACGACGGCGATGTCCCATCCACCCATGCCCGATGCAGGTTCCTCGAAAAGGTAAGGGAGAGACGGTAATTACAAGACTTGGACCTATCGTAGATTGTTGACAATTGCTAGGATAGGTCTCGTGCCACCCCATCAAAGGCACGTCAGCCAAGGGCGCAGCCCAAGAACGGAGTAACCATGGTCAAGGCGACCGTCATGAGTGATGCAACAACTGCGGACCCCGGGAAGCACATCCTCAAGTCCACATCCACAACGCCCGGTCAGACCGAAGTGTCCCAAGGTCTTTGGGGCGGAAACGGTCTGAGGACGGGGATCTGGGAGGTCACTCCGGGAACGTTCACGAGCACCCGGGACGGCTACAACGAGATTTGCCAGATCCTGAGTGGAACCGCCACCATCACCGAATCGAACGGCAACAGCTTCGACATCGGCCCCGGGTCGCTGTTTGTGACGCCCGCCGGCTGGGAGGGCACCTGGACCATCCACACGACGCTCCGCAAGATGTGGGTTGTGCAGGACATTTCGGGCGCAGTCGACTGATCAGCAGAACTGAAACAGCACCACGCCACAGAAGAGCAGGCCAGATCCCGTCGATCTTGCCTGCTCTTCTGGGCTGTGTGCCGTATGACGCTCCGGAAATTCCAAGTCGGCGCACCCGCAAGCCACCCACTCATCGAACTCCTCACCATCTGAAGGAAGCCGTTGATGTCCACGCCCCTGCACGATCTCGCCCTCCGCGATCTCGACATCGAGCTTGCCCGGTACCGCGCTGACTACGCGGCACTGCAGGTCCAACAGCTCGCTCTCGACATCACCCGGGGCAAGCCGGCACCAGAACAGCTCGACCTGTCCACAGCGATGCTCGCCCTACCCGGTGACGGTGACTACGTGATCGACGGGATCGATTGCCGCAACTACGGTGATCTCGCCGGCTTGCCCGCGCTGCGTGCGCTGTTCGGTGAGGTGCTCGATATCGCACCCGCGAACCTGATCGCCGGAGGCACCTCGAGCCTGGAAACCATGTATGACGTCCTCTCGTTCGCCTGGATCCACGGCACGGGCGCGACGGGCCCCGCCTGGTCCTCCGAACCGGTGAAGTTCCTGTGCCCCGTGCCCGGCTACGATCGGCATTTCGCCATCACCGAGTCGTTCGGCATCGAGATGATTCCGATTCCGCTGGTCTCCGATGGCCCCGACACCGCTACGATTCGCGAGTTGGTCGCCGCGGATCCTCAGATCAAAGGAATTTGGTGTGTACCCACCTATTCCAATCCGAGCGGAGTGACCTACTCCGAGCAGGTCACTCGCGAACTGCTGAGCATGGACACCGCCGCCCCCGATTTCCGTATCTTCTGGGACAACGCATATGCGGTCCATCCCTTGACCGGTGATGCCCCGCCGGTTCTCGATGTCCTGAGTATCGCCGACCAGGAAGGCCATCCCGACCGGCCGTACGTGTTCGCCTCGACCTCGAAGATGACCTTTGCCGGAGGTGGAGTGAGCTTCTTCGCCGGCTCACCCGACAACGTCGCGTGGTACCTGGGTCATCTCTCGCAAAAGCGCATCGGACAGGACAAACTCAACCAACTGCGGCACGTTCGGTTCTTTGTCGATGCCGCCGGTGTTCGCGCCCACATGCGCAAACACCAGCAGATTCTCGCACCGAAGTTCGACCTGGTGACTTCCATACTGCAGCGGGAATTGGGTAACTCCACCATCGCGTCGTGGACGCAGCCGTCCGGAGGTTACTTCGTCAATCTCGAAGTGTTCCCGGGCACGGCCGAGCATGTGGTGGCCCTGGCACATGCGGCCGGCATCGCGCTCACGTCCGCCGGTTCTGCTTTCCCGTCCGGCGACGATCCTCGGGACAGCCACATTCGGTTGGCCCCAACCTTGCCATCGGAGCAGGAGTTGCGTCTTGCCGTGGAGGGTTTGTGCACCTGCATCCGATTAGCGGCCGCCGAACTCGTTCGCCGCAACCACCGCGCCGGTGCGTCCCGAGAATCTGCGCCGGTGTAGCCGCCGCGGGGGTAAGCAAGTCGAGCACGGTGCCGGGGGATCCGACCGCAATACCCGGCACGGCCGGGCGGCGCCGTATTCCCGGTCTCAGGATTGGGACAGCGTTGCCAGGGCGGTGTCCTAGTCGCCGCGCTCCTCGAACCCCGGCCGGGCATGGTGAGCAGACGCCGGGTCGGACCAGCCGTGCCGAGTGCACATCGACACCGTGGCTGGGTCAGGCCGACTCGGGCGGCGCGCCAGTGCTCCGCCCGAGTACCGCACGCGGTTTCTCGCTGTAGCTTCCCCCTACGTCTCGCCACCATGGCGATACTCGCTGCCCGTGGAGAGGCGACGAGCAGGTGTTCGCGGAAGGTACCGTGGTCGCAAGGGAACGCGAGATGAAGGTGGCGGTTTCATGCCTCCCGGTATCAAGGCGACCACGGGAAACCTTCCCCACGAACTGACGAGCTTCGTCGGCCGCCGCCGTGAGATCGGCGAGGTTCGCCGGCTGCTCTCCGTTTCGCGGCTCGTGACATTGACCGGTGTCGGGGGCGTAGGAAAGACCCGGCTGGCACTGCGGGTCGCCGCCGAGTCCAGTCGCGCGTTCGATGACGGTGTGTGGTCGGTCGGGTTGGGCGAGCTGAATGACCCAGGCGCGGTCGTCGACGAAGTGCTGTCGGCGTTGAGGCTGAGCGAGGGCCGCAGTGCCGCACCGGAGTCAGTGCTCGTCGAGTATCTCTCGCCGCGGAAGCTCTTGCTCGTACTGGACAACTGCGAGCACCTCATCGAACCCGTCGCCGACCTCGCCGTAACCCTTCTCCGCGCTTGCCCGGAACTCCGGATTCTGGCGACCAGCCGGGAACCGCTCGGGATTGGTGGAGAAGCCATCCACCGGGTCCCACCCCTTACGATGCCGGACCCGGACCAGGTTTCGCTGGCCGGAGGGGGACTGGGCCGCTACGAGGCGGTGAACCTCTTCGCCGAACGCGCGACGATGGCGGTCCCGGACTTCGACATCACCGAGAACAATAAGGACGTCATCGCGGCGATCTGCCGCCGCCTGGACGGTCTTCCGCTTGCGATCGAACTCGCCGCCGTGCGGCTCAGAGCGATGTCGGTGGAGCAGATCCTGCAACGGCTGACAGACCGGTACGCCCTTCTGACGACGGGCAGCAGGGGGGCGCCGGCACGGCAGCAAACTCTGCAGTGGTGTATCGACTGGAGCCACGAGTTGTGCTCGCAGGCGGAGCGGGAATTGTGGGCGCGGCTGACAGTGTTCTCGGGCGGCTTCGAACTCGACGCTATCGAGGGCATCTGCGCCGACGCTATGACGTCATCCCAGGTTGTCGACGTGGTGGCGTCGCTGATCGACAAATCGATCCTGATTCGGGACGAGGTCGCGGGAGCGGTGCGGTACCGGCTCTTGGAGACGCTGCGCGACTACGGTATGCAACGGTTACAGGAGACCTCCGAGTTCGCATCGCTCTTGCGTCGGCACCGGGACTGGTACGAACACTTGGTGCTGCGGGCGGAGTCCGACTGGATTAGTTCACGGCAGGTGGCCTGGGTTGCGCGCCTCGACGCCGAGCAACCCAACATCCGTGCGGCGCTGCAGTTCTGCCTGACCGGTCCGAGTGAGGCGAATGCTGGGGGTCGCATGGCATCGGCGCTCTACCCCTATTGGCGGGCGCGTGGGAGGCTGCGCGAGGGCATGCGGTGGCTCGCGCAACTTCTGGCGGTGGGCGGTGAGCCCGGTCCGGAACAGGTCAAGGCGCTATACGTGCTGAGTGTGCTCTCTGGGCTGTACGGCGACCCAGAGGCGTCGGCACTGTATGTCGAACGCGGGGGCGACCTCGCGGCGCAGCTCGGCGATCGCACCGCCGAAGCGCTGATGGCCGATGCCGCCGGCCATCACACGCTGTTCACCCGGGACGCCGGAGCGGCGTGTGAACACTTCGAATCCTCGCTCGCGGTCTTCCGCGCGGACCGCAACCACTTGTACATGATCTGGTCGCTGTTCGGGCTCGCGCTGGCCAGCGGCGCGGCCGGCAACTGGTCGCGGAGCGACGAGTGTCAGCAGGAGATTCTCGAGCTCACCGGGACACGAGGCGAGTACGTCTACCGGGGATGGGCGTCGTGGACTACGGGGATGAGGGCCCGGCAACGTGGCGAGTACTCCCGTGCGAAAGCTCTCGCCACGCAGGGGCTTCAACTCGCTCGATCGGTGGACGACCGCATCAGCGCTGCGGGGTGCATCGAGGTCCTCTCGTGGATCGCTGTGGATGAGGGAGTTCCCCGGCGCGCCGCCGAGCTGATGGGTGCTGCCGAGGCGCTCGCCCAGCGGGTCGGGAGCCCGAGCATCATCTACCCGAACCTGCACCTCGAGCATGCCCGGATCGAGCAAGAGGCCCGCCGGGCGATCGGTGACCGTGTGTTCGAGACGGCGTTCCGGCACGGTCTTGAGGCGCGGTTCGAAGATGCCGCGGCGTACGCCGTCGACGAGAAGAGCGGATCCGATATCTCGGTCGAGCCGGGACCGACGAGTCTCACGCGCCGGGAACAGCAGGTAGCCGAACTTGTCGCCGAGGGTCTCACCAACCGGGCGATCGCAGGCAAGCTCGTCATTTCCCAACGCACCGCCCAGGGACACGTCGAGCACATCCTCTCCAAACTGGGCTTCACCTCCCGCGCCCAGATCGCAGCATGGATCATCGAGCAGAGACACAGCGAGCAGGCCTGATCGCCGGTCTCCGAGTCCCCGATCGGTGCGTGGCGAGGCCACCGAGGTCCCATGTTTTCGAAGGTGTAGGCTTGCCAACTGTCAACAGGTCGACAGACACGGCAACAACTATCAGTTGACGGTGCATCGGAAAGGCAGCGGCAAGATGACCGGCATCGACAACATGGTCCCCATGTCTCTTCGGGTCACCTCTGCGGTGATCGCGGAGCAGCTGCGGGAACGGATCCTGGACGGCAGCTTCGCACCGGGTGAGCAGATCAGCGAGTTACAGCTGGCCGCCCGCCTGAAGATGAGCCGTGGACCCGTCCGAGAGGCCGTGCAACGCCTCGCCCAGGAGGGGCTCCTGGTCAGCCACCGCAACCGCGGCGTGTTCGTCGTCGAACTCGACGTCGGCGACATCGAGGACGTCTACCGTGGCCGGCGCGCCATCGAGAAGGAAGCGGCGAGCACCGTCTACGAACGCGGGATTCCGGCCGGACTCGTGGCTCGTCTCGAAGAAATCCTACGAAACATCGCGCAGTACATGGACGCCGGCGACTGGCCGAAACTGGCCCGCGAGGATCTCCATTTCCACGAAACGATGGTCGAGGCCGCCCAAAGCCCACGGCTGAGCCGCATGTTCTCCACGCTGGCCGCCGAGACCATGCTGTGCATGTCGGCTTTCGACGAGCGGTACATTCGGCCGCCCACAGCGGTCGAGGAACACCAGCGGTTGCTCGACCGGCTGCTCGGTGGTGATCTCACCGAGATGCTGGCGGAGATCGACCGGCACATGACCCACGCGGTCGACTCGCTGACTACCGCACGCCGGGAACGGGACGGCGACGGGTCGTCGTACGCGTAGCCGCCGCCGATCCGCCAGTGGATCTCCTCATCGGCTGTGATGGACGGCGGGCTGATCTGAACGGCGTTGCCGCAAACGTGGTCACGAAAGTGCGGGGCTGACTCGTGGTGCGCCCGGGGCCCCAGCAGCGGTTGCGCACGATCGCCCGCGCTGCGGATGAACGCACGACGAGTCTCCACGACCTCGGAGTGCGCAACGTCATCATCCCCCGCAAAGGCAAACCCTCAGCTGGCCGGCGAGCCGAGGAACACCGCCCAGCGTTCCGACGAACAATCAAGTGGCGCACCGGAGTCGAAGGCAGAATCAGCGCCCTCAAACGTGGATACGGCTGGGACCGCACCCGCATCGACAGCACCGAAGGCGCCCAAATCTGGGTCGGCCACGGGGTCCTGGCGCACAACCTGGTCAAGATCAGCACCCTGGCAGCGTGAAGGACGCGGATCGGGGGGCTTGCGGCCAACCCAATCCTGACCGGCCGAGAACAGCCGAACCATGCTCACCAGGGCCCCCGTTTATCAGGTCGAAGTAGCTAGATAGTTGCCCAACGCGACCTTGGAGATGGTGGATGCCGCGCACATGATCTTCGCCGAGGCCAGCGGAACCGTGGCAACAGGTGGTTCGGGCGGCTCGACAAGCAATTTCCCGTCGGCGGCTGACGACTGAATTCGATATCACCCGGGCGCAGAGAAGCACCCTTCACTGGTGAAAGTTGCCGGCTGAGGGCCGCACCAGGTAACGGTCGCCTGGCTGCGAGCACTACGCGGAAAACCCGTCCGACTCGCCGCTGGTAGTGCTGCTCACGGACTCCAGGCGGGCCACGCAACGACCTCGCCCCGTCGTCCTTGCGGACTATCCTGGGGGAAGCGTCTCAGAGGTGGTGACGGCCGATGGCGGACGACCCGGGGGCCACGCAGCGCGAGCCGGACATCGCGGTCGAGTTGGCCGCCGCCGACTTCGACGCGGCCGAGGAGATCGGACGCGGGGGTTTCGGGGTCGTCTACCGCTGTCTTCAGGAGGATCTCGACCGCACGGTGGCCGTGAAGGTCCTCACCACGGACCTCGATCCCGAGAACCTCGCGCGTTTCGTGCGCGAACAGCGTGCGATGGGCCGGATGTCCGGACACCCGAACATCGTCGACCTCTACCAGGTCGGGGTCACCGGGAGGGGGCGCCCCTTCCTGGTCATGCCGTATCACTCGCACGGGTCTCTGGATGCGCTGATCCGCCGGGAAGGACCGATCGGGTGGGAGCAGGTGCTCCGGCTCGGGATCAAGATCGCCGGGGCGCTCGAGACCGCCCACCGCAGCGGCACGCTGCACCGGGACGTCAAGCCCGCGAACATCCTGCTGACCGACTACGACGAGCCGCAACTCACCGACTTCGGGATCGCGCGGATCTCGGGCGGGTTCGAGACCACGGCGGGCTCGATCACGGGCTCGCCGGCCTTCACCGCACCCGAGGTGCTCGAGGGGTGCCCCCAACGGTCGCCTCGGACGTGTACAGCCTGGGGTCGACGATGTTCTGTGCGCTAACCGGACATGCCGCGTTCGAGCGGCACAGCGGCGAGCAGGTGATCGCCCAGTTCCTGCGGATCTCCACGCAGCCCGTCCCTGACCTGCGCGACGCCGATGTCCCCGACGACGTCTGCAACGCCGTGGAACAGGCGATGTCCCGCGCCGTGGAAGAGCGGCCGGGCAGTGCGGCCGAGTTCGGGAACGAGCTTCGTACCACCCAGCGCCGCAACGGGATCGTCGTCGACGATCTGCATGTTCCCGCCGTGCGTGCCGGTGATCCTCGCTCCACCCCCGGCGCGGGGATGGAGCATGCCGCGCAGCGGCCTCCGCGGGTGTACCCCATGTCGTCACCACGCACCCCGCCGGTGCCGGTGACCAAATTCCGTCCGCCCACCACTACCCGGCAGTTGGTGCGCCGTGATCGGCTCCTCGCCATGTTGCGGACTGCCGGGGAGCGTCGGTTGGTCTTGGTTCACGCACCTGCGGGATTCGGGAAGAGCAGCCTCGTCGCGCAGTGGCGCGACGAACTGGTCGCCGACGGAATCACCGTCGCCTGGCTGACGGTCGACCGCGACGACAACAATGGCGCGTGGTTCCTCTCGCACCTGGTGGAGGCGATCCGGTTGGTCCGCCCGGGGGTGGTTGGCGAGCTTGGGCAGGCACTCGAGGAGCACGGGCAGGCGGTGGAGCGGTTCGTGGTGACCTCGCTGATCAACCGGCTCCACGACAGTGGGGAGCCCCTCGTGGTCGTGATCGACGACTGGCATCGGGTCACCGCCGCAGAGCCGATCGCGACGGTGGAGTTCCTGCTCGACAACGGTTGTCATCACCTGCGGATCGTGGTGGCCAGCCGCAGCCGGTCGAATCTGCCGTTGAGCCGAATGCGGGTGCACGACGAGCTGCGGGAGGTCGGTCCCGAGGAGTTGAGTTTCGATTTCCCCGAATCCCGCCGCTTCTTCGGTGGTTCGGGGCAGATCGCGCTGACCGATTCCGACGTCGAGGAGCTGCGGGCGTCGACGGACGGCTGGGTCGCGGCGCTGCAGCTGGCGTCACTGTCACTGAGGGAGGCCGGTGACGCGGCGGGCCTGGTCGAACAGTTCCGTGCCGGAAACGACACCCTGGGTGAGTATCTCGCCGAGAACGTGCTCGACGCCCTCGAGCCCGATGTGCTCGATTTCGTCCTCGCCACCGCGATCCCGGACCGGGTGTGCGGCGACCTGGCGTCCGCGTTGGCCGAGGTCCCCGACGGTGCGGTCCGCCTCGAGCGCGTCGTCGCCCGTGATCTGTTCCTGGACCGCACGGGCGACGACCGCCGGTGGTACCGCTATCACAACCTGTTCACGCAGGTGCTCCGGCAGCGGCTCGAACGGGATCATCCGGGACGGATCGCGCAGTTGCACCGCACGGCGTCCGCGTGGTTCCGGGAGCGGCACATGCTCGGTGAGGCCCTCGACCATCTTCTCGCCGCCGATGACCGGCAAGGGGCGCTGGATCTGCTTGAGCACGACGACCTGTATCTGCTCGATCGGTCGCAGATGTCGACGCTGCTCGGCTTGATCGCGAAGTTGCCGGCGGATCTGGTGCTGTCGAGTCCGCGACTGCAGTTGACGATCGGATGGGCGAATGCCGAGCTGCAGCGTATCGACGTCGCCGTCGAGGCTCGGCGGCACGCGCTCGAGCTGCTCGATCTCCTCGAGCTCCCCACCGACGTGCGCTCGCGGATGCGGGTGGAAGCCGATGTTCTCCAAGCGAATATCGACGCACCACGGACCGGGTCGCTGGGATCACGGACTTGGTCGCCGAATGCCTGGCCAACCCGGCGGGGCAACATCCGTTCGTGGTGTCGATGGCCGCACTGCTTGTCACTATCGCCGACACATACGAGTTCCGCTTTCGGGATGCCTATCGCCGACAGACCTGGGCAGCTCCGTACCACAGCAGAACGACTGGTCCGTACACCGTTGCCTACGGGTATTGCTTTGCCGGTATGGCGAAAGCGGAACAACTGGACCTGACCGGTGCAGCGGAGTTGTACCGCAGGGCCTTTCAACTTGTCCGCGATGCCGGAAACACGCAATCTCAGCACGCCCGGCTCACCCGTGCTCTGCTCGCCGAGATGTTGTACGAGCAGAACCGTCTCGCCGAGGCCGATGAGTTGCTCAGCGAGACGTTCGACCCGGCCGCGCTCGGTGGCGCTCCGGATTTCATGATTCGCCACTATTGTCTGCGCGCGCGAATCCTCTGTGCCCGCGGTGACCGTATCGGCGCGGCGAAGGAGCTCGACGAGGGTGTCGGAACCGCAGCCCGGTTCTCGCTTCCGCGGCTGCGGGCGGCCGTCGACACCGAACGTATCCGGCTCGGTCTTCCGCCGCGCCCTGGATTCGTCGCTGTCACCCGCAACTCGCACCCGGAACCGGTCGACGGAATCGAGCAGATTACCGCGCAGCTCGAGGACGAGACGGCCATCCTGCTGCTGGTGCGCACCGGTGAGCCAACGGCGAGCCGGCTCGCCTGCCAGTGGGCGGAGGACTGGGTGGGTGCGCTCGCCGGGACCGGACGTGAACTGGCGCGGCTGTACGCCATGCGCCTGCTGGCCTCGTGTCTGTGGGCGGCCGGGCGCGCCGACGACGCCGAGGCGGCGCTGGTTCCCGTCGTGGTCGAGTGCGCCCGGCACGAACTGGTCCGATTCCTCGCGGACGGCGGCACAGACGTTGTCGCCGCCACCGCCTCTTTGCGTACCCACCTGGCAGAGCCGAAAGGGGCCGACCTCTACCCCGGCCTGTCCGGCGCGTTCCTCGACACCGCGCTTGCCGCTGCCGCTGAGGTTCACTGACACCGTTTGCGCGGCAGAGGGAAGATTTCCGTTTCCTTGTTCGGCAGTCACGCATCGGCTAGCGCGAAACCGACTCCCCGAACGGTCTGCAGTGTGTGGGACGCACCGATGCTGCCGAGCTTTCGGCGCAGCGACCAGATGTGCGCGTTGAGGACGTTCGTCGTCGTCTCCTCGGCGATGCCCCACACCAACATCAGGAGGTGACGACGGGGGACGACCCTTCCTTCGCTGTCGGCCAGCACTGCCAACAGATCGAATTCGGTCGGGGTCAGGGCCGTGTGAAGGCCCAGGCGTTCGACGATGTTGCACTCCCGCTGCAGGACCAGTCCCTTGGTTCTGCCAACCGGGCGTTGTGGGGCTCGTTGCATTCGCCGGAGGATTGCCCGAGTCCAGGCGACCAGTTCTCTCGTGGTCAGGGAGGCATCGAGGACGTGATCGGCCCCCGAATCGAAGAAGGCGACGCGGTCGTCGACCGTCTCGACACTGCCGACGACGACGATGGCGGCGTTCACCCGTGTGGCCCTGAGAGCCTGCACGGTGCCGATTCCTTCCCTGCGGTGTGATTGCACTCGGATGACCACCACGCCGGGGCACAACCCGCTGGCGCGGAGTTGGTCGACGACGCCGTAATCGACGGTTGAATCGACCAGGAGAACACATGTGGGAACTCCGGCAGTGGACGATCTCATCGGCTTCCTGATCGGCTCGCCGGACCGTTCGGCCGCACGCCGCCACCCTTGCTCGGGGCTCGCGGCCACCGCCGGCGATCTTGCGTCCTCACGTCGTCTGCCGATACCTTTCGGCTCGCTCTCCTGCACTCTCAGCGGTTCCGACCCGCTCCCTCAGAAGCCTCAGGGCCCTCCGTTCGCTGCCCCGTCTCCGACCAGCGCCGTGGCGCCGGGCTTCCTCGCCCCCCTCTTTCCCGTGACGAAGCGGCGGAGAAGTTCGAGGGCATGCGGCTCGTTCCGCCACAGCACTTCTGGATGCCACTGCACCGCGACGAGGCGATCGGACGCGATCTCGAAGGCCTCTACGAGACCGTCGTCGGTGTAGGCGACCGCTCGCGCCGACGGCGCCAGGGTCTTGATGCCCTGATGGTGCTGACTGTTGACGGGGACGATCCCGTCGATCCCCATCCAGTCGGCGAGGAGGGTGTCCGCTTCCACCTGCACCGAGTGCAGGCTGTCGATCAGGGCTTCCTCGCTGTGCCAGTGCCCGGTGCGCCCGACCCAGTCCCGGGCCAGATCAGCGTAGAGCGTGCCGCCGAGCGCGACATTGGCCAACTGCGCTCCGCGACAGATGGCGAGGATGGGAATTCCACGCGCACGCGCGATCTCGAGTGCGGTGAGTTCGTTCGTATCTCGATGGGGATTGATCTTCTGGATACGCGGGTCGTCGAGTGAGCCGCCGTACAGGGAAGGGTCGACGTCCACTCCCCCGCTGATGAGCAGACCGTCGACAGACTCGAGAATCGCGGCAAGGTCGGTTCGCGGTTTACCGCAATCGACGGCGACCGGTGCTGCGCCGGCGACGACGATGCCGCGGAACATCTCCTTCCAGTGGACGAACCCGGGCAGTTCGTCGAAGTCGAGCGTGACTGCGATGACAGGGATCTCTGTGCTCATCGACATTCCTCCTTCTGCACTGCCTGTGCAGGATCGGTTTACCCGCGACTACCCGATGTGCAGCTCAGAAGACCGACCAGCCGGCCAACCGGGCGAACTCCTCGATCGCGGCCACTCCACCGGCGGAGTTGCCGTCGGTGTCGAGCGGAGGGCTCCACACGCAGACGGTGCCTAGCCCCGGCATGATGGCGAGGACGCCACCGCCGATGCCGCTCTTGGCGGGCAGGCCGATCCGGTATGCGACGTCGCCGGCCGCGCCGTACATGCCGGACATCAGCAGAACCGCGTTGACCCGGCGGACGGATCCGCTGTCGAGGACGGTCGCGTCGGCCGAGCGGTCGGCCAGGAAGAGCGCCGACTTCGCGACCGTTTCCACGGACGCGGCGATCGCACACTGGGCGAAGTACTGCGTGAGTACTCGATCTATCGCGTTGACGAGTTTGCCGTGCTCGGCGAGGACGTGCGCGATGGCCGCGTTGCGGTGGTCGGCGACAGTCTCCGAGAGCGCGACGCGACCGTCGGAGTTGATCACCGCGGTACCGGAGGTCGAGGCCAGGAGATCGATGGTGGCACCCACCGCGTCCCCGGTGAGTTCGATCAGCCGGTCGGTGACCACGAGGGCGCCCGGATTGACGAAGGGGTTGCGTGGTCGGCCGAGGTTGCGTTCGAGCTCGGCCACCGAGCCATAGCCGGAGTCGGTCGGCCCCCATCCGATGTGGTCCCACACCGCGGGGTTGCGTTGCAGGAGTGCACACAGGGCGAAGAGCTTGGAGAGGCTCTGGATCGAAAACGGTTCGGTTCCGTCCCCAGCGGTGAGCACGCAGCCGTCCACGGTCGCCACGGCCATGCCGAACTTCGTCGGTGGCACCGAGCTGAGCGCCGGTACCTGGGTCGAGACGTGCCCGGCCACCGCGGCGGCGCGACCGTGCTCGGCAGCGATGTCGAGATACTCCTGGAGCTGATCGATGCGCGTCTCGAGTCGCGCGAGATGAACGGAGATTTCGCACCTCGGATTTCACTGGGGCACAACGGCGTAAAGAGCGAACCCTTTTTGGACGGCACGTGTGGCGATCTGGCGCCTGATACGGCAGCCGAGCCGTGCGCACAAAAACCGATCCCGTGACCAACCGGTGGCCACAGGACTGACAAGACGACACTAAACGCACTAATAGAACTAGTCAATAGACCATTTCTCTGATCGGCGGCCGGCCGGGACGCGGCGTGCGTCGCCGATGTTTCGGTCAGAAGAAAAATGTGTCTCAAACCACTTTTTCTGGTCTACTGGTCTTGTCTTTAGGCCTTTTACGGTCTTAGGCTCATCGAGCAGACAAAGCGAAAGGTAGATCCCGCATGATCGCCAACTCACACCCTCCAGAGGGCCCCTCCCCCACCGGCCCCGCCGCCGACCCCGCTCAACTCAAGCGTGGCGCGATCGGTCTTGTCGGTGTCGTCTTCATGGTGGTGGCGTTCTCGGCGCCGATCACCGCGATGACCGGCAATCTGCCCGTCGCGGTCGGATTCGGCAACGGCATCGGGGCGCCGGCGGGCTTCATCATCGCCACCGTGGTGCTGACGATCTTCAGCGTCGGATTCGTGGCGTTGGCCAAGCACATCACCGCGGCGGGCGCCTTCTACACGTTCGTCTCCCGCGGGTGGTCGAAAATTCCCGGCCTGGCAGCGGGCGTGATGTCGATGGCGACCTACATGATCATGGAAGCCGGTCTCGTCGGGATCTTCTCCGCGTTCGCCAAGCAGGCGGTCGGTTCCCAGTTCGGCCTCGATCTGCCGTGGGAGCTGTATGGATTCGGTTGTGTGGCGGTGATCGCGGTCCTGTCGCACAAGGACATCTCGGTCGCCGCCAAGGTCCTCGGTGTGGTGCTGGTCTGTGAGATCGGGATGCTGACGATCACCGCTGTTCGGTCCTTGAGCACCGGTGGACCCGACGGCATCATCTGGTCCTCCCTCAATCCCGCCAGCGCACTGAGCACGAACGGAGTTGCCGGAGGGGTAGTCGGGTTGGGCCTGTTGATGGCGTTCTGGTCCTGGGTCGGGTTCGAATCGACCGCCATCTACGGCGAGGAATCCAAGGACCCGAAGAAGATCGTCCCGCGAGCGACGATGATTGCCGTCATCGGCATCGGCGTCTTCTATACCTTCATCTCCTGGGGCGTGGTCACCGGTAACGGTGCACATCAAGCCGTCGAACGCGCCTCCGGACCCAATCCCTTCGAGCTGCTGTATGCACCGACACGCGAGTACGTCGGCGCGTGGGGTGTGACGGTCTTCGAATGGCTCGTCCTCGGCGGGTCCTTCGCCTGCGCTCTGGCCATCCACAACTCCGCTGCGCGGTATCTGTTCGCGTTCGGCCGCGACGGGCTGCTGTGGCGCCGGCTCGGTGAGGCTCACCCGAAGCATGCCTCGCCGTGGATCGCTTCGCTCACCCAGAGCATCTTCGCCGCGCTCATCCTGGTGCTCTGCTCACTGACCAACTCCGATCCCTACGCCGTGCTCTTCGTGCTGGTCGGTGTCCTGGCGACGCTGTGCCTGCTGATCGTGCAGACGATGTGTTCGATTTCGGTCATCGTCTACTTCCACGTCCGCAAGCAGCACCCGGAAACCGCGAACTGGTGGCGCACGCTGGTGAGCCCGATCATCGGTGGCCTCGGCATGGTGTTCGTGATCTATCTGATGGCGACCAACATGAAGGCGGCAGCCGGATCGGCATCGGACTCGCTGTTCTTCAAGGCGATCCCGTGGATCGTGGTCGGTTTGTTCTTCGGCTCGATGGCACTGGCTCTGTACTGGCGCACCAAGAAGCCGCACCTGTACGCGCGGATCGGCAGCACCGTCTTCGACGACGAACCCGACCACTCCTTTCTGACCGAGCCGGCACCCGAGCCCGCCTGATCTACCCCCGTGTGTGGCCCCCTCGTCGCGGCGAGGGGGCCACACACGGTCACGACCCGTACCCAGCAACCGGAAGAGGAAATGATGAAGCAGACTTCAGACTCGATGAACGTGCTCGTGACCGGCGGCAGCCAGGGCATCGGATTGGGCATCGCGGAGGTGTTCGCCGCCGCCGGTGCCCAGGTCGCGATCGCGGGCCGCAATCCCGCGAAGCTGGAGAAGGCCCGCGCACGGCTGGCCGAACTCGGCGCGACGGTCGCGACGATCGTCGCCGACGTCGCCGACCGCCGATCGTGTACACGGATGGCCGCCGAAGCCGAAGAGCTGCTCGGCGGCCTCGATGTGTTGTGCGCCAACGCCGGAATCTACCCGGAGCAGACACTCGAGCAGATCACCCCGGCCGAGCTCAACGATGTATTCGCCACCAACGTGCACGGCATGATCTTCAGCGTCCAGGCGTGCCTGGATGCGCTGACCCGATCCGGCCGCGGACGGATCGTGGTGACCTCGTCGATCACCGGACCGACCACCGGATTTCCCGGGCTGAGTCACTACGGGGCCAGCAAGGCCGCCCAGCTGGGCTTCGTGCGCTCGGCAGCGCTGGAACTCGCCGCCCGCAAGATCACCGTCAATGCAGTCCTTCCCGGCAGCATCCGCACCGAAGGACTCGATGGTCTCGGCACCGACACCATCGCCCGGATGGAATCGTGCATACCGCAGCGTCGACTGGGTGCAACGACCGACATCGGGCACGCCGCATTGTATTTCGCCAGTGAGGGCGCAAGCTTCGTGACCGGTCAGACACTGACCGTCGACGGGGGCCAGACCCTTCCGGAGGTGCCCGATGCCGTGGTCAGCGCTTGAGCCAGGATTCGAGCGTGTGCCGGGTGCCGAGGATGTGCTCTTCCATTTGAGCGGCGGCGACCTCCGGGTCGCGGCTCTCGATGGCCTCGAGGATCGCCTCGTGATGGTCGTTCGCGTTGGGCTCGAGGCGGCCGAAGATCGCCCCCGTCGGAAGCCACATCTTGCGGCGGGCGTCGGCCACCGACTCGAGCAGATAGTCGTTTCGGCAGGCCTGGGCGATCCCCATGTGGAATGCGGAGTCGAGAGTCTGGAACTCGGTGACCCTGTGCGCGGACTGGTCCTGCATCGCGGCGTCGAGGGCGCTGTCCATGCTTTCGAGCAACGTTCGAAGCTTCGTGAGGTCGGCCGCTCGACGGCGCATCGCGGCCAGACGGGTCGCCCCTGTCTCCACCACGATCCGGTAGTCGAACGCATCGCGGACCGCTGTCTTGTTCTGACGCATCAGCCGGCGGGTCTCCGCCGGGTCGTAGGTGGGGGCTTGCACGGTGAATCCGCCGCCGCGACCGCGGCGAACCGCGATCAGGCCTTCCCGCTCGAGCACCGCCACCGCGGCCCGCACCACGGTGCGCGAGACGTCGAGCATTTCCGACAGCTCCCGCTCGGTGGGCAGCCGGTCGCCGGGGCGGAACTGACCCAGCTCGAGCGCCCGGCGCATCTGATCGACGACGAGTTCGTGTGCAGGAATCTGCCGGATCGGACCGAATCCGGATGGCGCTGCCGCGGCTGTTGTCATACGAGGCTCCTTTCCCTCGCCCCAATCTAGCGCACCACTCACCTTCATGTTATTTGCTCCAGCCTTTAGACCAAGTCTGCAACCCGGCGCCTGCGTCAGTCACGGAAATAAAAGACCTAAACACTTGACCAATCGTCCTTTATTGGTGAAACTGGGTCCATCGCGGTGACCACGGTCACGTGTTTGGAAAGGAACCCGAAGTGGGCAACAAAGTAATCGTCACAGGCGGCGCAGGAGTCATCGGACAGGCGATCTGCCGTCGGCTGCTGCAGAGCAGCTACATCCCGATCGCGGCGGATGTGAAGCAGGCGATCGACGCATTCGACCCGAATCAGGACGGACTGGAGGGCACCATCGCCGTGGCGATGGACGTCACCAGCCGCGAAAGTGTTGAGAGCGCCGTCGATTCGGTGACCTCCGGAGACGAGACGCTCGCGGGTGTCATCAACTGCGCCGGCATCCTTCGGGACTCATTCCTCGGCGAGCTCGACGAGGCCAAGCTGGAGTTGATGTTCCAGGTGAACATCGCCGGTATGGCACGCGTCATCGACGTCGCGGCACCCTTGCTGACCGAAGGCTCGGCCATCGTCAATGTCGGCAGCCTCACCGGGCACTTCGGCCGGTTCCGCGGCGCCTCGGTGTACGGCGCCACCAAGGCCGGGATTGCTGCGTACACCCGCTACCTGGCCGAGGAACTCGCCCCGCGCGGCATCCGGGTCAACAACGTCGCCCCCGGCGTCATCCGGGCCCCGATGAGCCCATCGATGGCGCGGGTCTCCGGCGGCGAAGAGGTCAGCGCCGGCTACGCGATGCTCAAGCGGATCGGTGAGCCCGAAGAAGTCGCCGAGGCTGTGGAGTTCCTCCTGTCCCCGCGCGCCTCTTTCATCACCGCCCAGACCCTGCTCGTCGACGGCGGTGTCACCGCATGGTGACCGCGAACGATCTCGCGACCGTCCCCGCCGAGATCTGGGGCGGGTCGGTCGAGGCTTGGGACGGGTCGGTCGAGGCCGCCAACGACGAGGCGTTTCGCCGACTCAACGACGCCGACCCGTGGGTGGTCGACGTCCGGCCCGCACGCGAGGTGCTCCCCGGCTACCGCGACAACCTGGTGCTCACCTCCGGCGCTCCGATGCCGTGGGAGGCCTACGTCGGTGGGCAACGTGAAGCGCTGATCGGTGGCGCCTTGTTCGAGGGCCTGGCCGCCGACCGCGACGAGGCGATCGCGCGATTCGCCGACGGCAGCATCGAGATCGGCGCGTGCCACGACTACAACGCGGTCGGCTCGCTCGCCGGGATCTACACGGCGTCGATGCCGGTGTTCGTCGTCGAGAACCGGACCCACGGCAACGTCGGGTTCTGCAACTTCTACGAGGGCAAGGAACCGCGCCGGCTGAACTACGGCTGCTACGACGAGGGCGTCCACGAACGGCTCGAGCACGTCAATACGGTTCTCGCGCCCGTCGTCGGTGAGGCGATCCGCCGCCGCGGCGGCATCGCGCTCAAACCGATGATCGCCCGGGCGCTGCGGATGGGCGACGAGGTGCACAGCCGCAACGCCGCCGCCTCGATCCTGTTCAACCGGGAAATCCTGCCGTCGGTTCTGGACATGATCGAGGACTCCGTGCCCGGGGTCCGCGAGACCATGCTCCACCTCGCCGAGAACGACTACTTCTTCCTCCGGCTGTCGATGGCCGCGGCGAAGGCCTCCGCCGACGCGATGGTCGTGCCCGGCTCCACCCTCGTCTCCGCCATGGCGTTCAGCTGCCGCGGTTTCGCGATCAAACTTGCCGGCCTCGGCAACACCTGGTTCGAAGGACCGCCGCCGATCCACCAGGGCAAGCTGTTCGCCGGACACAGCGAGGACGAGATCACCTGGATGGGCGGGGAAAGCCCGATCACCGAGACCGTCGGACTCGGCGGCTTCGCGCAGGCCTGCGCCTTGTCGTTGCAGGACTATCAGGGCGGCTCCCCCGAGGTGATGATCGAACGTAACCGGGAAATGTACGAGATCACCCACGGCGAGAACAGCTCCTACCGCATCCCACTGTTCGGTTTCCGCGGCACCCCCACCGGTGTCGATGCCCGAAAGGTCCTCGACACCGCCGTCCTGCCAGTCATGGATGTCGGTCTCGCCGGTCGTGACGGTGGCCAGATCGGCGCCGGAGTGATCCGCGCACCGCGCGAGTGCTTCGCGGCGGCGCTGGACGAGCACGCCAAAAGGTATGGTCAATCATGACCGCGAGCGTGCCGGATCGGCGGTCGTTGCCGCTGACCTTCACCGGGCGGGTGGCGTTGGTGACCGGGGCCGCCTCAGGCATCGGTCGCGCCACCGCCGCCACGCTCATGGCCGCCGGTATCCGCACGATCTGCCTGGACCTGCGTGAGCCCGAGTCCTTTCCCGGGATTCCCGCCGACCTGCAGGTGCGCTGCGCCGCCGACGTCGCCGACGTCGCCGCGTTGCGGGCGGTGATCACCGAAAATACCGTCCCGGAAGGGTTGAGCTACCTCGTCAACTGCGCGGGGGTTCTCGACGACACCGGATTCGCGAACGTCTCGCGGGACTCGTGGCTGCGGTGCCTGGAAGTGAACCTCATCGGTGCCTACAACGTCATCGATGCGGCCGGGGACCTGCTGCGCAAGTCCGAGTCCGGTGGGGTGGTCAATGTGACCTCGATCGAAGGCGCCCGGGTGGTGGCGTTGAGCAACCCGGACCCCACTCCCCAGTACGCCGCGTCCAAGGCTGGGCTGGCCATGCTGACCCAGTCCGCTGCCCGGGCATTCGCCGCCGACGGGGTCCGCGTCAACAGCGTTTCGCCGGGCTTCGTTGCCACGCCGATGGCGCTGGCGGCCGCGCACGAGGACACCGACGCTCTCCCGCCGTCACTGGCTCCGCGCGTTCCGCTCGGTCGTTTCGCGCGACCGGAGGAGATCGCCGATGCCGTCGTCTTCCTGCTCAGCGATCAGGCTCGGTTCATCACCGGGTCCGATCTTCGCATCGATGGAGGATTCACTCTCACATGAGCACCCTGAAGCCAGTCTCACCCGTGGTGGCGTACGAGGCGTCACTCGGGAGAAACGCACGCGTCGGCACTTGGGAAGAACTGGCCCAAGGGACCTTCCGCACCGCCGTCGATCGGTTCCGCCGAGGGCTGTGCGACGATGCGGCCGCTCTGGTCGAGGTCACCGTCCTCGAGGCCGAGGAACTGCGCGAAATCTACGAACAGTGGCCGGACCGGGCGATCGAGTGGATGACGACACACGGCGCTTCGGCGGACGGCGTCGACGCGGCGGTTCGCCGTCTCACCGATCTGATCGGTGAGACGGCGATGGCCGGAATCGAGGCGGAGTGGGGACAATTCGTCCAGGCCGTCGACGTGGCGAGCGAACAGTGCCGCCGCAACGACCCCGCAGCGCCGGAAAGCATCGAGAATGCCCGACTGGTCTGGTTGGGTATCCACGACCGGGCGGTCGACCGTATCTCCGGAATGATCGACATCGCGGTCCGCCTGATCGGTGAGTCGTCACTCGGCGACCTGTGGAATTTCCTGATGGGCGATTGGTACGACATCCATGCCCGTCGCTACTCGCTGACGAACCAGAGTTGGAACGAATCGGCGCACCAACTGATGGTCGCTATCGTCGACGGGTTCCATGCCCACCTGACCGGGGTCTCACGACAGGGTGACATCGAGTTGATCGACGAGCCCGATCGCATCGGTTTCCGATTCGCTCCGTGTGGGTCCGGCGGTCGCTCGCTCGATCCCGACATCACCGCCGACCAGCCCCGCGCCGATGCCCCCTTCGGCTTCGCCGTCACCACCGAACCCCATGACTGGGCGTGGAACAAACGCGGCATCTGCTCCTACTGCGTCCACTGCTGTCTGCTCAACGAGGTCATCCCCATCGACCGCCTCGGCTACCCGACCAGAGTCATCGACCCACCGACGTGGCCGGAGAGCCGTGCCGACGCCACCTGCACCTGGTGGGTCTACAAACACCCCTCACTCGTACCCGATGCCGTCTACCGGCGCGTCGGACGCAACCCCGAACTCCGCCCGAAGGACCACAACCATGTCTAATCACGTCTCGATGACGCAGCTCGAGGTCCCCGACTACGACCTGGGCCTGCGCGGCAAGCTCGTCAAGTCGGACAAGACGGTCAGTCCCGCAAGTCTCGCCTTCTGCACCATCATCTACGGTCTCTCGTTGACCGACGAGGTGACCGACACGCCGTTCAGCAACGCCGAGAACGGCTACCCCGACATGGCACTCGTCCCCGACGAGAGCACCCGGATCGATCTGCCGTGGCGTCCGGGGACGCAGGCGGTGATCGGAGACCATGTCGCACCCGATGGTCGCCCCTTCGAGGCGTCGCCTCGTGCGGTGCTCAAGTCGCTGATCGAGCGGTACCGCGCACTCGATCTCGAGCCCGTGCTCGGCTACGAGTACGAGGTGTGGATCTTCGAGGAGAACAAGGACTGCGAGCGCGGCGATCTGACGCGGTTCCAGCCCTTCGGGGCGACGGAGAACGCCTACAGCCTGACCCGTTCCGCGGAGATCGACCGCTTCGCCCAGCAGTTCATCGACCGGATGAACGAGATCGGCATCGAGATCGAGGCCTTCCATGCCGAACTCGGACCGGGTTTCTTCGAATTCACTCTCACCCCGCAGCCCGCGCTGCGGGCGGCGGACAACGCCGCTCGCGCACGCCAGTACCTGCGTGATCTGTGCGCCGAGCACGGACTTCGTGCGAGCTTCATGGCCAAACCGTTCGCCGACAAGTCCGGTGCCGGCGGGCATGTCCACTCGAGCCTCGCCCGCGACGGCCAGAACGTCTTCGCGTCCGAACCCGGCAAGCTCTCCCCGGAAGGCGGCCACTATCTCGCCGGGCTGGTCAGCTCGATGCCCGACCTGGCGCTGATGTTCAACCCATTCGTCAATTCCTACAAGCGCATCGCGCCGGGAATGTTCGTTGCGGAGAAG
The DNA here is from genome assembly GCF_900105905.1 of Rhodococcus koreensis. Classification (GTDB taxonomy): domain Bacteria; phylum Actinomycetota; class Actinomycetes; order Mycobacteriales; family Mycobacteriaceae; genus Rhodococcus_F; species Rhodococcus_F koreensis. Next base: position 2,896,264 of record NZ_FNSV01000005.1, read on the forward strand.
GCAGCCTGGGGATACGACGACCGAAACGTGGCCTGCCGCGTGCTTCTCGGCGGGATCGGGTCGGCGCGCGTCGAACACCGCCGTCCCGGTGCGGATGCCAACCCCTACATCGTCGCCGATGCGTTGCTGGCCGGGGGTCTCGACGGCATCCAGCGATCCCTCGACCTGCCCCACTCCGGATCACGTGATGCCGGCGCGGTCGACCTGCCGAGCAATCTCGCTCAGGCCGTGGCGCTGTTCGAGTCGTCAGCACTTGCCGCCGATCTGCTCGGCAAGACCTTCACCCAGTCCTATGCGGCGACCCGACGGGCCGAACTCGAACGATTCGAGCAGTGGATGCACAACTCGATCACCGACTGGGAACTGTCCCGACACCTGGAGCACCAGTGAGCACACACATTCAGACCCTCGACCTCGACCAGTTCGAGGCACTCGTCTCCTCCGGGGAGATCGACACGGTCGTCTGCGCGACCCCGGACCCGTACGGGCGCCTGGTCGGCAAACGGCTGACAATCCAAGCGTTCCGGTCGCTGGGCCTGAGCGGCGACGGGATCAACGCGAGTAGTTTCATCTTCGCCGTCGACCTCGAGATGACTCCGCTCAACCTGCCGGTGTCGAACTCCGCCAACGGATGGGCCGACATCCGACTGGTTCCGGACCTGACCACCCTGCGGCGGGTGCCCTGGGAGCCGAACACAGCGCTGGTGATCTGTGACGCCTACGAGTGCGGCTCGGACACGATGCTCAGCGTGGCGCCCCGCACCATCTTGAAGCGGCAGATTGAGCGGGCCGAGCAGGAGGGGCTGGCGTTCAAGTTCGCCTCGGAGCTCGAGTTCTTCCTCGCCGCCGTCGCACCCAACGACGCCTGGCAGGCAGGGTATCAGGACCTGAAGATGCTCTCGAACTACCGATCCGACTATCAGATGATCCAGTCCGGGCGGGACGACTGGTTCATCCGCCAGATCCGAAACCTGATGCCGCAGTTCGGGATCTCGGTCGAATCATCGAAACCCGAGTGGGGTCTCGGCCAGCAGGAGATCACCCTCGACTATTGCGACACCCTCGAGATGGCCGACCGCCATGTCCTGTTCAAGTACGGGATCAAGCAGCTCGCGCACCAAGCCGACTTGACCGTGACGTTCATGGCCAAGCCGAAGATCGACGACGTCGGCTCTTCCTGTCACCTGCACGTGAGCATGTGGTCGACCGAGACGGGAAGGCCGCTGTGCTGGTCGGAGACCGCCGACGGCGGAATGTCGGCGAAATTCGGCTCGTTCGTCGCCGGCCAGCTCGACAACGCTGTCGACATCAGCCTCCTGTTTTCCCCGACAGTCAACTCGTACAAGCGGTTTCAGCCGGACCAGTTCGCTGGATCGGCCATCGCGCTCGGCGAGGACAACCGTTCGTGCGCCTTCCGTCTGGTCGGGCACGGACCGTCTTACCGGGTCGAGAACCGGATCCCCGGTGCCGATGTCAATCCCTACTACGCCTACTCGGGCACCATCGCCGCGGGGCTCGACGGCATCGAGCGCCAATTGCCGACGCCCGCGATCTTCAGCGGAAATGCCTGGGAAGGGCGCGACGTCGAACTTGTACCGACGTCGATGCACCGTGCGATCGATCTGTTCGCCAAGAACAAGATGGCGCGTGCAGCCTTCGGCGACGAGGTCTACGAGCATCTTCTCGCCTCCGCCCAGGCGGAGCTGACCTCCTTCGATTCCCACACGGTGACCGATTGGGAAACCCGCCGCTACTACGAACGTGTCTAACACCCTTGTCCATGAAAGGACCGCCATGCCATTGGATCCCATCGCCCAGAAGATGATCGACGACTCCCGTGCGTCGGGGCGACCGAACGCCCACCTGTTGCCGGTGGAGACCGCGCGGCAGAACTTCGAAGACACCTTCGGGGCGCTGACGAAGCCCGCGATCCATCACACCGTCGACGTCGAGATTCCCACGCGCGATGGTGAGGGGATCCGCGGCCGGCTTTATCTGCCCAGCGAGGCGACCGACCTGCCGCTGACCGTGTACTTCCATGGCGGCGGCTGGTTGCTCGGCAGCATCGACTCCCACGACGTCACCACCCGGCTGCTGGCGACCGAATCCGGCAGTGCCGTGCTGTCCGTCGACTACCGCCGCGGTCCCGACTACCGCTTCCCCACCGCTGTCCACGACGCGATCGACGCCCTCGAATGGGCTCTCGACCCCGCCTCGCAGCTCCCCGTCGACACCAAGCGCATGGCTGTGGCCGGCGACAGCGCCGGCGGCAACATCGCCGCCGCGCTGGCCCTGCACGTGCGTGACACCGGCGTCGCCAGGCTGCGTCACCAGCTGCTCGTCTACCCCGTCACCACCTGCGATCTCGACCGCGGATTCGACGACGAGTACCAGGGAATCATGCTCGAGCGCGACGAGATGCAGTGGCATCAGGACAACTACCTGCCCTCCTCCGATTTCGCCACCGATCCGAGGGTGGACGTGCTCACGGCAGACCTCACGGATCTACCCGAGACCACCGTCATCCTCGCCGAATGCGACCCGATCCGCCCTCAGGGCGAGCTGTTCGCCGAAGCGGCCCAGGCCGCGGGTGTCGCGCTCGAGGTGCACCAGACGCCCGGGATGGTGCACGGCTTCTTCGGCCTCGACGAGGTGTTCCCGGCAGCCACCGCCGCCATGGAGTTCGCCGGTTCGCGGCTGGCTCGCGCCTTCGACCAGGAGCTCGTGCGATGACCCGATCTGCGCTCGTCACCGGGGCTGCCGGCGGGATCGGGCTGGCAACGGTACATCGTCTGGCCAAGGACGGTGTCCGGGTCGTGGCCACCGACGTCAAAGACCGCGTCGACAATCTGCCCAGCGGCGTCGAATACGTGGCTTTCGATCTCCTGGGCACCGAGGGCTTCGACGACCTGTTCACGTCCTTCTCCGACGACGGTCTGGACTACCTGGTCAATGCGGCGGGTGTGGCGTTCTTCGATCGCGACGGGTCGACGTTCGACATCGAGGAGTCGATCTGGGACACCACCCTCGGTATCAACCTGCACGGGCTGCGGAAGGTGATCAGGGCCGCGATCCCTCATCTGCGCCGGGGTCGCGGCCGCAGCATCGTCAATGTGGCAAGTACCGCCGGGGTCCGCGGGATGGATTCTCCCCTCGACGCCTACCAGGTGAGCAAGGCCGCGGTGGTCTCTTTGACCCATGCCCTGGCGTTGCAGCTGGGCCCCGAGGGAATTCGGGCCAACACCGTGTGCCCCGGAGCGATCCTCACCCCGATGATCGACTACCTCTACGAGCGCTCGCCCGAGCGTCGCACCGACATGGAGAACCGGACACCGTTGCGCCGGCTGGGCCTCCCCGAGGACATCGCGGCCGCAATTGCGTTCCTGCTCTCCGACGAGGCGTCCTTCATCACGGCCGTCGACCTGGTCGTCGACGGCGGTTGGACAGCACAGATCAAGTAGCGACGCCGCGTGGTCGGGTCTCGGAGATCCGATCCCGGACACGCTCACACGCGCACCACCCCGGGGAGCCGATCCATCCCGGCCGCCCCCGAAAAACCCCTCAGCATCAGCAAATTTCCCTCTGGGGATTGACATCCACCTTAAAGGCCTAAATACTGAACCAATAGAGGTTTGGGGTTAGTCCACAAGGTCCCAGACTCCGGCCCCAGTACCAAGCCTTCAGACAGGAGAACGCCATGGCACCCAGCGCACGCGGGCGGACCACAGCACGAGTTGCCATCATCGGTTCCGGATTCAGCGGCATCGCAGCCGCGATCGCGCTGAAGAAGAAGGGGATCGAGGACTTCATCATCTTCGAGCAGTCCCCCGGACTCGGTGGGACCTGGTGGCACAACCGGTACCCGGGCGCCGAGGTCGACCTCGAGTCCCACATCTACTCGTTCTCCTACGAGCGCTATGACTGGAGCCGCACCCACGCCGGCTGGCAGGAACTGCAGGGCTACCTCGAGCACGTCGCCCGTAGGTGGGACCTGCACAAGCACATCCTCTTCAACGAGAAGGTCGAGAGCGTGACCTGGTCGGACGAGAACCACGACTACATCGTGGCCACCGAATCCGGCACCGATCACAGACGGTTCATGTCCGTCATCAGCGCGGTCGGCTTCCTCAACATCCCGTTGGTTCCGCCGTTCGCCCGCGGCGAGAGCGACTACGAGGGCGCCCTGTGCCACACCTCGCGGTGGATCGACGGCCTCGATCTGACCGACAAGTCGATCGGCGTGGTCGGCACAGGCTCGTCGGCAGTCCAGGTCGTCACCGAGGCCGAAAAGGCCGGCTCGGAAGTGAAGATCTTCCAGCTCGAGCCCAACTGGTTGCTCCCCAAGAACAGCCGGGACTTCACCGAACAGGAGCGCAAGCTCAACCGCTTCGCACCGATCTACGCCTGGCGGCGGTTCAAGCTGTACGCCGACTACGACAAGCGGCAGTACCGGGCCAGTCACGCCCGCTCCGATGGCCGGACCAACAAGGTCAAGCGTCAGCAGTCGCTGGAATTCATGCAGCGCGAGCTCGGTGATCGTCCCGATCTGATGGAGCTGGTCACCCCGAAGTTCGCCTACGAGGCCCGGCGCACCGTGGTCAGCGACACCTACTACGCGGCGCTCAAGAGCCCCAAGGTCAGCCTGGTCCCCCACGGCGTCAAGGGACTCACGCGCACCGGCGCCGTCGACGCCAACGGCGACGAGCACGACCTCGACGTCATCATCCTCGCGACCGGGTTCGACGCAGCGAACTACCTCGGCAACTACCGGGTCCGCGGCGAGAACGGCGCCGATCTGCACGGCCACTGGGAAGGCGAGCCCGAGGCCTTCCTCGGGATGATGGTGCCCGGGTTCCCGAACTTCTTCATCATGTACGGCCCGAACACCAACGCCATTCCGCTGGTGTCCTTCTACGAGGCGCAGGCCAGCTTCGCCGCCGGGCTGATCTCCCGCGCCGCAAAGAAGGGCCACACCCGAATTTCAGTGCGGCGCTCGGCGTTCCTGATCTACAACGACTGGGTACAGAGCGCGTTGGGTAAGACCGTGTGGGCCACGACCCGCAACTACTTCCAGGCCGGAAGCGGCAAGATCGTCTCCCAGTGGCCGTTCAGCGCATCGGCCTACATCGCGGCGACGAAGTTGCTGCGCCGGCTGGCCGTCAAGATCGACGGACGGTCCTGAACTTGCCGGCACCCGCGCCCCCAGCCGACGGGTGCCGGCAACCTGCTCCAGCCGTTGGAGACCGGCTGGACCGTGGGAGGGGAAGCTACTCGGAGCTTCCCCTCCCAATTCGGCGCCACAACGCCGTGGGAGAACCGCCCGCCGCGACACCACCGTGTCGCGGCAGGTTACACCGCGTTCCCCGCGAGAGCACCACTCCACCGCACCAATGCCGTGTCGAACGAAGATCACCGGTACACCGTTGCGACAGAAGACTCTAGACCCGTGAAACAGGCTGGAAGCCAGCCACACCCATGACTGCCGACGTCAGTCGAGAAAGAGGTAGCCACCATGACGAGCGCAGCAGATACCTCCGAACTAGCGGCGTTCGCGCCGAGCCCCGAGTTCACCGCCACGGCCAACGCCGGACCCGAACTGCAGGCTGCCGCAGACGAGGACCGACTCGCATTCTGGGCGACACAGGCCGAGCGCCTGCACTGGCACACGCCCTTCACCGAAGTACTCGACTTCTCCGACGCACCCGTCGCGAAATGGTTCGTCGGCGGCGAGTTGAATGTCGCCTACAACTGCGTCGACCGGCACGTTCTCGCCGGCAACGGCGACCGCGTCGCCATCCACTTCGAAGGCGAACCGGGCGACACCCGCGACCTCACCTACAACGACCTGCTCACCGAAGTCCGCAAGGCCGCCAACACCTTCACCGACCTCGGACTCGTCGCCGGCGACCGCGTCGCGATCTACATGCCGATGATCCCCGAAGCCATCGTCACCATGCTCGCCTGCGCCCGCCTGGGCCTGACCCACTCCGTGGTCTTCGCCGGCTTCTCCGCCGCCGCCCTGCGCTCCCGCATCGACGACGCCGAAGCCAAACTCGTCGTCACCGTCGACGGACAGTGGCGCCGCGGCCAGGCCGCACCCCTCAAGCCCGCCGTCGACGAAGCGGTCGACGGGGCCGCGTCCGTCAAGCACGTCCTCGTCGTCAAGCGCACCGGCATCGACGTCGCGGTCACCGACGGCCGGGACCTGTGGTGGCACGAGACCGTCGACAAGGCCTCCGGCACCCATCAGGCGACCCCGTTCGACTCCGAACACCCGCTGTTCATCCTCTACACCTCCGGCACCACCGGAAAACCCAAGGGCATCATCCACACCTCCGGCGGCTACCTCACCCAGGCCTCCTACACCCACCACAACGTCTTCGACCACAAGGCCGGCCAGGACGTGTACTGGTGCACCGCCGACATCGGCTGGGTCACCGGCCACAGCTACATCGTCTACGGACCCCTGTCCAACGGCGTCACCCAGGTGGTCTACGAGGGCACCCCGAACTCCCCCGACGAGCACCGCCACTTCCAGATCATCGAAAAATACGGCGTCAGCATCTACTACACCGCACCCACCCTGGTCCGCACATTCATGAAGTGGGGCCGCGACATCCCCGACGCCCACGACCTGACCTCGATCCGGCTCCTCGGCAGCGTGGGCGAACCCATCAACCCCGAGGCCTGGAAATGGTTCCGCGAGGTGATCGGCGGAAACCAGGCCCCGATCGTCGACACCTGGTGGCAGACCGAGACCGGCGCCATCATGATCTCCCCGCTGCCCGGGATCACCGCCACCAAACCCGGCTCCGCGATGGCACCGCTGCCCGGCATCTCCGCGAAGATCGTCGACGACGACGCCAACGAACTCGGCGCCGGCGGCTCCGGCTACCTCGTCCTCGACAAGCCGTGGCCGGCGATGCTCCGCGGCATCTGGGGCGACATGGACCGCTACCGCGACACCTACTGGTCCCGCTACCCCGAGCAGGGCTGGTACTTCGCCGGTGACGGCGCCAAGTACGACGAGGACGGCGCCCTGTGGGTGCTCGGCCGCGTCGACGACGTCATGAACGTCTCCGGACACCGCATCTCCACCTCCGAGGTCGAATCCGCCCTCGTCGGACACCACGGCGTCGCCGAGGCCGCCGTCGTCGGCGCCGCCGACGAGACCACCGGCCAGGGCATCGTCGCGTTCGTCATCCTCCGCGAAGGCGTGGAGAACACCGGCGACACCCTCATCGCCGAACTCAAGGCCGAAGTGTCCCGGGAGATCAGCCCGATCGCCAAGCCCCGCCAGATCACCATCGTCCCCGAACTCCCCAAAACCCGGTCCGGCAAGATCATGCGACGCCTGCTCAAGGACATCGCCGAAGGCCGCGACCTCGGCGACACCTCCACCCTCGTCAACCCCACAGTCTTCGACACCACAGTCTTCGACACCATCCGCAGACCCCAATAGCCGACTCCGCAACCGAAAGATCGCGACGAGATGGACCTACACGAAAAGGACATGCTGGCCTTCGCACGGACCTGGCAACCCTACGGCGGCAACGACGATCAGATCCTGCCCGAATTCGGCATCAGCGAACCCACGTTCTATCAGCGAGTCCTGGCCCTCCTCGCCCGCCCGCGTACAGTCGGCCTCGGGGATGAGGAGCGTAAAGCTCTGATCACCTTCTGCATGGCGAAGCTCCGGGAGTACGGCTACCCGCAGAGGGATAGGCCGGGAATGACGAGACAACGAGCAATACGGCACAGCTGAGATATCGGCTCCCGGCTTTCAGCCGCGCCTGCGGGCACGATCGAGACCCTCCCGATTGGATTGAATCGGCCTTACGGCCGGCAAAGGTGCTGACCACTCCGAATGATTGCATGGGGACCGACTCACTGAGCGGCTGTGGTGATGCCGAAGGCTCCGACTCACACAGCCATGGAGATCCAGGGCGGCTATGTGCCGAGCCACGAGTCAAGTGGGAACTATGCGGAATGAGGGCCGGTTGGGCAGCCGCGACAACGATACGGGGGTCGGACCGGGCCCGCGCATGGAGTTAGGGCGGGGCTCCCCGTCGAGAAGGTCGTTCGAACAGCCACACCGTCGGACTATGTGCACAGGCCTGGTAGCCGGACTTGGTGACGCGCTCCCAGCGTTGGGGCGTTGTCATCCGAGCAACTGCCAGTCGAATTGAGAAGCCCCCCAACAAAACGCGACTCGTGGCGCTCTGCGCCACCCAGAACGATCTGCACCGACCACCCATTCGCCTGGAGTGCGCGCCCAACACACCCCCACGCGACATCCCCGACGACGGGGTGGTGAACTGGTCGCGCACGTGTGGGTAGCATGCGGCGCCGACCTCACCAGTGCGACACTGCGATCTCGGTCTCGGCGACTTCAGTCAGGCACTCAGTCGCCCGCGTCGAATATTCCGCCAAATATTCTGCTAGACATACATTCCCAAAGTTCGGATAACGATGAGTAAGTCAACTAGTGGATCACAGAGCCTGCCCCTCCGGCGACACTCGGCAGATGCCGCACCCCGATAGTCCTCGGCGCAGATCACATCGACCAGACACCCCACCCACAGCACCAGCACGATCAACCCGAGATACGGCATTCTCCCCACACCTGACTTGCCTCCGCTTCGCCGCGAAGACATCCTGTTTCTCGGTGTTCACATCTGCTGCGGCGGGCGGAGCGTTGCGGAGCAGTCGCTGAATGTCGCTGAGCCGCGCTATTGCGTGTGCCTCCCACAACCGTCGCAGTGGGACGGACTGAAATGTGAGCGCCAAATGCGCTGCCTGGAAGTCCCCGGTCTACACCGATGGGAGGGCAGATCGGATGTCCGGTGGTCATCGACTTCGGAGCGCGGATCGTCCTATTCGCGATGTGAACAAGTCGACGCGCACAGGTCATCGAGTTGAAGAAAGTTCGGACACTCCGTGACGTTGTCGACCGTGCACTGGTGTTCGCCTGCATGTCCGTGAAGAACCGCGAAAGCACGTAGGGCGGACGACCAACGATCTGCGACGACATCCAGCAGAGGAACCTGGTCCACCCGATCGGAGGCCGACCGACGGAAAAGAGGTCGTCGTACGCGAGATCCAATCAGATTTGATGCGGACCGGGTGGGGTGCTGTGTCAATCGCAGGGATGGCCAAATCATTCTTCCGCAACCTAACTGCAGACAATTGCCCGCCCTCCGGGAGAGAGCACGGTTGCCGGCGTGGGAAATGTTGCTGCTTTCGACGGCTTACTCACGTGGTGACGGACGGTGCGATGCCGTGGGGGCTGGCGAAGGCGTCGCGTTGGGCTCGGCGCCGCTGCCGTGCTGACTCGAATCGCTGTGTGTCGAGGTCGGTGTGGAGGGGGCGGGGTGCAATGGTCACGGGTTTGCCGTCGGAGTCGACGGCGACCATGGTGAAGTATGAGCTGTTGGTGTGGCGGCTGGCTCCTTCCTGGATGTTCTCGGTGTCGACCCGGATACCGATTTCCATCGAGGTGCGTCCGGTGTAGTTCACCGATGCGGAGAAGGTGACCAGTTCTCCGACGTGGATGATGTCCCGGAAGTGGACGCGGTCAACGGACAGGGTGACGACGTAGGTGCCGGCGTAGCGACTCGCGCAGCTGTAGGCGACCTGGTCGAGCAGTTTGAGCAGGCTGCCGCCGTGGACGTTGCCGGAGAAGTTGGCCATGTCCGGGGTCATCAGCACGGTCATCGACAGTGATGTCGGGCGGGTGATGGGGTCGTTCGCTGGCATGCGTTCTCCGTGGGTCTGGTGGTGGCAGGCGGGCTGTCCGCGGCCGAGTGCGGTGTTGTAGCGATACCGCGTTGTAGCGCTACAACACCGCGTTGCCCCGGCTCCTTGGCGTGAATGTGCGTCCGCAGTGCACCGTTGCGGGCGCGGTGCCACGCGACGACGTCAGTGCCGGCGCCGTCTGTGGTCGAGACGATGATCGGCGGCGCTGGTAGTGCCGCCCTCGTCGTCTGACGGCACGGGCGAAAGTACCCGCAGCGCACTTTTCGTGCGCCAATTTCAGAGGGTCAGCTCCGCCCCCAGAGCTTCGATTGCCCTGCTGGTGACCGTTTTTGGGGAATGTTCCATGGGTTCGCTTCCTGCAGTGGTTCGGGGAGCCAGGAGTCGAAGTAGTTCTGGAAAGCGACGGGGCGGAGGAATCGCTCGACGGCTGCGGTTCCGACCGCGGTGTGCAGTGGTGAGGTCGTCGACGGGAAGGGTCCGCCGTGGTGCTGTGCGGGTGTGACCGATACGCCGGTTGGCCACTCGTTGAGGATCAGTCGTCCGGTTCGCGTCTCCGCCAGACGGCGGAGGTCGTCGAGTGCGTCCGCGTCGGCTTCTTCTGCGTGCAGGGTGATGGTGAGCGAGCCGTGCAGGCGGTCGGCGGCGTCGGTGAGCTGCTTGACGTCGGTGTACTCGACGATGATCGAGAACGGGCCGAAGGCCTCGGTGAGCACGTTGTCCGAGTGCTCGACGAAGGTGGGGTAGTCGATGGCCAGGAGTGCGGGCTGGTGGCATCCATCGACTGTTGTCGGTTCGACGAGCATCCGGCCGCCGATCTGATCGCCGATCTCCTTCAGCCGGTCGGCGAAGCCGGAGGTGATGGAATCGGTAAGGAGTGCGCCGGTGCGTTTTCCGCCGATCCGTTCGGTGAGGACACCTTCGAGGCCGTGGCCGGTGGGCAGGAACACGATGCCGGGCTTGGTGCAGAACTGGCCGCTTCCGAGGGTGAAGGAGTCGACGAAGCCCTCGGCGATCGCCTGGCCACGCGCGTCGACGGCGGCCTGGCTGACGAAGACGGGGTTGATGCTTCCCAGCTCTCCATAGAACGGGATGGGTCGCGGTCGTTCGGCCGCAATCCCTGCCAGGAACAAGCCTCCGCGCACCGATCCGGTGAAGGTTGCCGCGTCGACGCGGTCGTCGCGGAGCGCGTCCACGCCGGCGTCGCGGCCCTCGATGAGATGGAAGGCTCCGGCCGGGGCGCCTGTATCGGTGAGCGCCGCGGAGACGAGCCGTGCGGTGAGTTCACTGAGTTTCGGGTGCCCTTCGTGGGCTTTCACGATCACCGGGCATCCGGCGGCCAGCGCCGATGCGGTATCGCCGCCCGCAACCGAGAACGCGAACGGGAAGTTGCTTGCCGCGAAGTTGAGGACGACACCGATCGGCACCCGCATGCGGCGCAGGTTCGGCCTGGGTCCGGAACCGAAGTCCGGATCGGGGTCGTCGATGCGGGCGTCGAGGAACTCGCCGGTCCGCGCTTGTTCGGCGAACATCCGCAATTGCATCGTGGTTCGGGCGAGTTCGCCCCGCAGTCGGGGTTCCGGGAGGTGCGTTTCTTCCATCGCGACGGGCACCAGCTCGTCGGCTGCGGCGTCGAGACGGTCCGCGATTTCTACCAGTTGCGTGTATCGCTGTTGTGGAGTGTGACGGGCAAACTCGGCGTTGGCGCCTGTCGCCTGGTCCAGCACGGTGTCCAGGTCCATGTCTGTACCTGCTCCTCTCATTTGCGCCACGCCGGGATCCTGGCGGCATTCCGGTGTGGCAGTTCGATGAGTTTCGCCGCCCCGTCCGGGGAAGCCATGAGAATTTCGTGGGCGATGCCGGTGAACAGCCCGTTCTCGACGACGCCGGCGATCCAGTTGAGGTTCGTGTCGAGCAGGGCCTTGTCGGTGATAGCGACCATGTGGGCGTCGAGGATGAAGTTGCCGCTGTCGGTGACCACGGGCTGCCCGTCCCGGTGCCGCTGGACGATCTCGATGTCGCTGTAGCCGAGGTCGGTCAGTAGTGCGGAGATCGATCGCCGGGTCGCCTTCCACCCGAACGGGATGACCTCGATCGGAAGTGGGAACGAGCCGAGTTGCTCGACGAGTTTGGTGTCGTCTGCGATGCACACCATCTTCGACGAGGCCTCGGCGACCATGCGTTCCCACAGCAGGCAGGCGCCGCCGCCCTTGATCATGTCGCCGTCGTGGTCGACCTCGTCGGGTCCGTCCAGGGTCACGTCGAGCGGGCGGTCGAGGTCGTTGAGATCGACGAGGGTGATGCCGACGGACAGGGCCAGGTCGCGGGTTGCGGTGGAGGTGGGGACACCGACGACATCGAGGCCGTCGGCGACCTTCTCGCCGAGGGCGCGGACGAACCACGCGGACGTCGTTCCGGAGCCGAGTCCGAGTCGGGCACCGTCGTGCGCGTAGCGCTCCACCGCGGCCCGGCCGACGGCGTATTTCGCCGCGTCCTGCGGAGTTTCGGTCGTGTACATGTGGAGGAGTTCCTTTCGGGTGGTTCAGACGAGGGTGAGCAGGTCGTCGAAGGAGTCGAGCCGGAAGTCGGCATCGATATCGGAATGTCCCCAGCTCACATGGGCGTAGCGGATGCCTGCGGCTGCCGCGGTGTCGCGGTCGATGTCGGTGTCACCGACGTAGAGCACTTCCGAGGGGGCGCCGAGGGCGGCGATGGTGTCGGTGAGGTGCCGGGGATCGGGCTTGGGCCCGTCGGTGGCGTCGGAACCGATGACCGCCCCGATGATCTTCCCGAGCCCGAGTGCATCGAGGACCGCATGGGCGATGGGTGTGCGCTTGTTGGTGCAGACTCCGAGCTGGATGCCCCGGGCGTCCAGTTCGGTGAGCACGGCGGCGGCGGTGTCGATCAGGCGGGTCTTTCTCGCCGGATTCGCGCGGTAACACTCGGAGTATGTCCGGAGGACGTCGTCGACGACCGGTGCGGTGACGGGCAGGCCGGCGACCCGCAGGCACTGTTCGACGAGTACGCGGGGGCCACCGCCGAGGGCGGCGGCGACCTGCGCGACCGTGACCCGGTGATCGCCGTGCCGGGCCAGCGCCTCGTTCATGGCCGCGGCGATGTCCTCACTGCTGTCGACCAGGGTGCCGTCGAGATCGAAGACGACTGCCGTGAATTTCGTCTGAGTGGTGCTCATGTCTTCCTTGCGATGTCGATGTCGGAGAACACGTCGGTGAAGTGCCCGAACAGGTTTCGGTAGCCCTCGAAGATCCGGGTGTAGCGGGTGGCTTCGGTGGGACCGGGGAGATGCCGCGAGGACACCTGCAGGTGCCCGTACGCGTCGTCGAACGAATCCCAGGTGCCGCATCCGACACCGGAGACGATCGCGGCACCGTACGCGCCGCCTTCGCTGCTACCGGTCATGGTGACGACCTCGGTGTCGAACACGTCGGCCATCGTCTGCAGCCAGAACCCGTCGCGGGTGGCCCCACCGGAGGCGATGATCCGGTCGCACGGAATCCCCAGCTCGGTGAAGGATTCGAGGATCTGACGCATGTTGAGCAGCGCGCCCTCGATCACGGCGCGCACGAGGTGCCCGAGCCCGTGCATCCGGGTCAGCCCGACCATGGCCCCACTCGCCGACGGGGCGTAGTGCGGAGACCGCTCGCCGGCCAGGTACGGCAGGAAGAGCAGGCCGTCGGCGCCGACCGGCACCTTCTTGGCGAGGTCGATGAGTTCGGTGAAGCTGACGTCCTGGGCCCCCGGCAGCTGGTGGAGGACGTCGGCGAGCCATTGCAGTCCCCCGGCGGCGGACAGGGACACTCCCATGACGTGCCAGTAGCCGGGCTGGTTGTAGCAGGACACCTGCACCGCGCCGGTGACGTTGTCCGGGCAGGACTGGGAGACCGCGGCCACGATGCCGGCCGTGCCGAGGGTGACTCCGATGTCGCCGGGGCGGGCGATGCCCATCGAGGCCGTTTGGACGACCGCGTCCCCACCGCCGCCGTAGACCTGGACGTCCTCGCGCAGGTTCCAGGCGCGGGCGATGTCCGGGAGCAGGGTGCCGGTGGGTTCGGGAGACTCGACGACCTCGGGGAGCATCGACTCGCGCACCCCGACCGCTGCGAGCATCACCGGGGACCACGTGCGGTTGGCGACGTCGAAGAGGCCTGTTCCGGATGCCTCGGACACCTCGGTGACGAAGCGTCCGTTCATCCGCCAGCGCAGGTAGTCCTTCGGGTTGAGGATCCGGTGCGTGCGGGCGAAGATCTCGGGTTCGTGATCGCGCAGCCAGGCCACCTTGCCTGCGGTGAATCCGGTGATGAGCCGGTTGGCGGTGGCGCCGAGGACCACGTCGGGGCCGCCCACGGTGTCGGTGATCGCGACGCATTCGGCTTCGCACCGCTGGTCGTTCCAGAGGATGGCGCGCCGGATGACGGTGCCGGTGTCGTCGAGGGCCACCAGGCCGTGCATCTGCCCGCTCAATCCGATGGCGACGATCTCGTCACCGCGGTCCGGCAGCTGTGCGGTGACCTCGGTGATGCAGGCATCGGTGGCCGCCCACCAGTCGTCCGGGTTCTGCTCCGACCACCCATGGCGGTCGGCGAACAGCGGGTACTCACGCACGGCGGTGGTGATCACCGCACCGGTGTGGTCCACGACGACGACCTTGCAGGACGAGGTCCCGATGTCGACGCCGAGGTGCAATCTCGGTGTGGTGGTCATTGCCGTGTCCCGTACTGGATGCGGAGGTGCTTGTACTGCAGGTACCCCTCCAGCCCGGCCTTGCCGTGCTCGACGCCAAAGCCGCTGCCTTTGCGGCCGCCGTAGGGAGCGTTCATGATTCCGGCGTCGACGTTGTTGACGGCGACATTGCCGAAATCGAGCAGCCGCCCGAGGTCGTGCGCCTGCGTGAGATCACCGGTGTAGACGTAGGCCGCGAGCCCGGCTTCGGTGCCGTTGGCGAGGTCGACGGCCTTGGCCAGGTCACTGAACGGCATGACTCCGACGACGGGGCCGAACGTCTCCTCGCGCATCACGAGCATGTCCGGGTTGCAGCCGGCGATGACCGTCGGCTGATAGAAGTTCCCGGGCGCGAGCGTCTCGATCCGCGTGCCACCGGTGGTGACGGTGGCGCCCCGGGCGACGGCGTCGCGCACGTGCTGGTCGACGACGTCGACGCCGGCGCGGGTCGCCATCGGTCCGACGTCGACGGCGGGGTCCATGCCGTTGCCGACGGTCAGCTCGGACACCTTCGCGGTGAGGCGGTCGACGAACTCGGAGTACACCGTTTCGTGCACGTAGATGCGGTTGATGGCGATGCAGATCTGTCCGGCGTTACGGAACCCGCGGCGCGCGGCGCCGGCGACGGCGGCGTCGATGTCGGCGCGGTCGGTGACGATCATCGGGCACGAGCCGCCCAATTCCATCGTGAGGGGTTTCGCGGCGGGCACGCCGCGGGCGATCTTGCCGCCCGTTGCCGTCGATCCGGTGAACGCCAGCTTGTCGAATCCGGGGTGACCGGCCACGGCCGGGCCCGTCTCGCCGCCACCGAGGACCAGGTTCGCCACCCCGGCCGGCAGTCCCGCTTCGTCGATGCAGGAGAACAGCAGTGCCGGGGACAGCGAGGCGTACTGCGACGGCTTGATCACGATCGTGCAGCCGGCCGCGAGGGCGGCGCAGAGCTTCCACCCGACCAGTTCGAGCGGGTAGTTCCACGGGGTGATCGCCCCGATGACGCCGATCGGTTCCTGGACGACCAGGCTGGCGAAGCCGTCGACGTCGTTGGGGATCACCTCCCCGTGGATCCGGGTGGCCTCTTCGGCGTAGAAGTGGAACGCCTTGGCAAGTTTGTCGACCTCGCCGGTCGCCTCCCCGATCGTCTTGCCCATCTCGGTGGTGATCGCTTCGGCGAGTTCGCGTTCGCGGGTCTTGACGATGTCGCCGATGCTGTGGAGGTGGCGGGCTCGCACGGTCGGGTTGACGTGCCGCCAGTCGGCGAAGGCGCGGCGGGCTGCGGTGACGGCGGCGTCGACGTCGGTGGCGGTCGAGGCGGGGACCTCGGCGATGACCTTTTCGTCGGCCGGGTTGAGCGCCTTGAAGGTCGTCTCGCTCCGGACCCACCCGCCGTCGATGTAGTTGTTCAGTGTCGTGATCGTCATGGCATGTGCCTTTCGCTCGGGGGTGGTCAGTTCACCGGGCATCGCAGCGGCTCGCCCCGGATCGCGCGGGCCGCCTCCTCGGCGGCGAGGCGCTGGAGATCGCGCAGCGACTGTTCGGAGTAGAAGGCGGCGTGCGGGGTGAGGACGGCGTGCGGGTGGGCGCGCAGCCGGTGGTCGGGGGTCAGGGGTTCGGGATGGAAGACGTCGAGTCCGACCCCGGCCAGCGCACCGGAGTCGAGTGCGTCCAGCACGGCGTCCTGCTCGACCAGGGCGCCGCGTGAGGTGTTGACCAGGAACGACCCGAACGGCATCTTGGCGAGATTGTCGGCGTTGACGATCCCGCGGGTGTCCGCGGTGGCCGGAGCGTGCAGCGAGAGCACATGGGACCGCCGGAACAACTCGTCGAGGTCGACGAGATCGATGCCGTGTGCGGCCGCAACATCCGGGTCCGCGTACGGGTCGTGGGCGATCAGGTCGAACCCGAAGGGACGCAACCGCTTTGCGACGGCAAGCGCGATCCGCCCGGTGCCGAGCAAACCTACCGTCGTCTCGCTCGTCGAGCGGATCGGGGCAAGTTCGGTCGCGGACGGCCAGCCGCCGGCTGCCAGCGCGCGGTCGAACTGGGCAACTTTACGCACCAACATGAGCGTCA
Source organism: Rhodococcus koreensis (assembly GCF_900105905.1). GTDB lineage: Bacteria > Actinomycetota > Actinomycetes > Mycobacteriales > Mycobacteriaceae > Rhodococcus_F > Rhodococcus_F koreensis. The sequence goes on from NZ_FNSV01000005.1 coordinate 2,912,830, forward strand.
GGGTGACGGCGTGATCGGCGACGGTATCGGCGCCGTAGTCCGGCACGTTGCACACCCGCACCCCGAGCCGGGTAGCGGCGTCGAGGTCGACGTTGTCGAAGCCGATGCCGTAGCGGACGACGACCCCGTTCGGGTTCATCGCTCCGAGCGCAGCGGCGGTCATGGGGGCGAAGTTGACGAGCGCCACGTCGGCGCCGCGGACCGCCTCGATCGCCTCGGCCTCGGTGGTGGCGTGAAAGACGGCGAAGTCGGCGTCGAGGTCTTTCGCGGCGGCGCGTTCGAAGTCTTCGCCGGCGAAGCTGTGGTCGGTGATCACCATCCGCATCTCAGGCACCGACCTTCCCGACCAGTCCGCGCCCGTGCAGGTTGGCAATGAACGAGCGCAGCCCGAACTCCCAGCGCTGCGCCTTCTCCGAGTGGTTGACCCGGTTGACGAGGGTGCCGAGTTTCGGGCTCGAGATCCGCACCACGTCGCCGATGTGGTGGGTGAATCCCATGCCCTCGCCGCCGCGGTCGTGCGTCGGGGAGAACAGGGTGCCGGTGTAGAGGACGATCCCGTCCGGGTACTGGTGTGCGTCGCCCACGGTGTATTCGGCGAGGGTGCTGATGTCGCGGGAGATCTCGCGCATGTAGCTCACGTCGTCGAGAACGAAGCCGTCGTCCTCCCCCAGCACCTGCAGGCGCACCTCGGCGGCGCGGACGTCGTCGAGGGTGAACGATTCGTCGAGCAATCTGATGAACGGTCCGAGCGAGGCCGAGGCGTTGTTGTCCTTCGCCTTGGGCAGCAGCAGCGCCGAGCGGCCCTCGACGTCGCGGAGGTTGACGTCGTTGCCCAGCATCGCACCCACGATGCGTCCGGTGGAGGACACCGCGAGGGCGACCTCCGGTTCCGGGTTGTTCCACGACGAGACTTGTGCGACGCCGATTTCGGATCCGCACCCGACCGCCGAGAGGACCGGTGCCTTGGTGAAGACCTCCGGGTCCGGGCCCAATCCCACCTCGAGGTACTGGGACCACTGGCCGCGGGCCTTGAGGTCTTCCTTGAGGCGGGCCGCGTCCTCGCTGCCGGGTTCGATGGAGGACAGGGTCGAGCCGATGAGCCGCTCGAAGTCGCCGCGGATGGCGTCGGCCTGTTCGGGGTCACCGCCCGCGCGCTCCTCGATGAGCCGTTCGAGCAGCGACGTCGCGAACGTCACCCCGGCGGCCTTGAGCACCGACAGGTCGACCGGTGCGAGCAGATACGGGGCACCGGTGCGGGCGGCGAGGGAGCTGGCGAGGACGTCGGTGATGGGCCAGGACCGGGTGCCGACCGCGCTGCGGACGGCCTTGACCGGGTCCGGTGATTCGAGGAGATCGGTCATAGTCGGGAACGCGTCGGTGATGTCGACCACCGCACCCGAGCGCAGGGTGACGATGCACGGGCCGCCGATGGCGTCGTCGTGGACGCGGCCGACGAGCGTGGCGTCCGCCGCGTCGGTGGGCAGGATCGTTACGTGCTGATCGATGAGGTTCATGGTGCCGAGTTCCGTTTCGTTTCTATTGTCGTGGAAGTGTGGGGGCCGGCGGTGATCATCAGCGAAGGCTGTAGCCGCCGTCGGCGACGAGTTCGCTGCCGCAGAAGTACCGCGACTCGTCGCTGAGCAGGAAGGCGACCGCGGCCGCGATCTCCGAGGGTTCGGCCATTCGCTGCTGGGGGGTGGCGTCGAGCCATTGCTGGAACTGGTGCGCCTTGCGGGCGAGCAGCGGGGTGGCGACGTAGCCCGGGGAGACAGCATTGACGCGGACCCCGCGGTCAGCCCATTCGGAGGCCAGTGACTTGGTCAGGGCGGTGACCGCCGCCTTCGAGGCGTTGTACGCGCACTGCTTCTGCGGGACGTTGACGACGTGGTTGCCGCTCATCGAGGAGATGTTGACGATGGCGCCGGAGCGTTGCGCGAGCATCGGCCGGCCGAAGGCCTGGTTCGTGATGAACAGCCCTCGTAGGTTCACCGAGAGGGTGCGATCCCACTCGTCGAGGGTCATCTCCTCGGCGGCGATGTCGTCTTCGACGACGCCGGCGGCCGCGACCAGTCCGTCGATACGACCCTCCCGCTCGGCGATGCGGGTGGCGACGTGCGCCATCGCGTCCGGATCGGTGATGTCGACGATCGTCGACTCGCCGTGCGGTGACGCCGTACGGTCCAGGGCGTGCACCGTGGCACCTTCGTCGATCAGCCGGGCGCACACGGCCTCGCCGATGCCGCCGGCCGATCCGGTCACGGCCACGACCTTCCCGTTCAATCCGCGCATGGTGTTTCCTTCCTCGGTGTTCTCAGTGCGCGGCCGCGGCCGCGGCCACTGCGGGCGTGGGCGGGGCCGTGGGGGTGCGCGGGCGGGCTTTGCGTGCCCGGGTCTTGAGGACACCGACCTTGGCCGCGAGGATCGCGCCGATCAGGACGACACCGTTGAAGACCGGCTGCACCCAGGTCTGGGCGCCGAGCATGAACAGTCCGGTGGTGCCGGCCGCGACGAGCACGACGGCGGTCATGGTGCCCCAGACGTTGTAGTAGCCGCGGCGGATCGACGTCTCGCCGAGGAAGCAGGCGGCAATGGCCGGGAGCAGGAACTCCGAGCCGCTCGTCGGTGCTGCCGAACCGACCTGGGCGACCTGCAGGACACCGCCGATGGCCGCGAGGACCGCGCCGCCGACGAACGCGCCGACCGTGAGCTGGTCGACCTTGATGCCGGTCAACCGTGCGGCGTCCCGGCTGCCGCCGATGGCGTAGAGCCGTCGGCCCACCGGACGGAAGTACAGCACGTACCAGAGCACGATGCCGACGGCGACGGCGAAGATGAACGGCAGCGGGATACCCAGGGGGCGGTCCTGGCCGAGGTCCTTGAACGCCTGGGGGATACCGCTGTAGATGACCGCGCCCTTGGAGTACCACAGGATCGCGCCGAAGAGGACGGACTGGGTGCCGAGGGTGACGACGAGTGCGTTCAGGTTCAGGTAGGCGACGAGGAATCCGTTGATCAGCCCGACGACGACGGCCACGACGACGACGATCAGCACCGCCAGCGGCCACTGCGAGACGGTGCCGTTGGACATCAGCCCGGTGGCCAGGACGCCACCGAACCCGGCCATGGCGGCGACCGACAGGTCGAAGTGACCGACGATCAGCGGGAGCATCAGCCCGAAGGCGATGAACATGATCGAGGCGTTGGCCTGCAGGATCGAGCCGAAGTTCGCGATGGTCGGGAAGGTGTCGGGACGCATCGCCGAGAAGAATCCGATGATCGCGATCAGGGCGATCACGATTCCGTAGTCGGTGAAGATCCTCTTGAACGCTCCCGCCGGGCGACCCGGCTGTCGTTGAACGGTCATGGTGTACTCCAAGATTCGATGATGGCTGCTAGGCCGTGGAAAGGTCTTGAACCGCGTAGCTCGCGGCGGCGATGCGTTCGGTGGTGATTTCTGCGCCGACGAGCTCGGTGGCGATACGCCCGCGGCGCATCACCAGCACTCGGTCGGCGTAGCGGGCGACAAGGTCGATGTCCGAGTCCAGCAGCAGCACAGACAATTCACGCCGGGCAACCTGTTCGAGGACGGCCTCGAGGATCGTCTTGCGGGCACCGACATCGACGCCGTAGGTCGGTTCGTCCAGGATGAGGACGTCGAGGTCGAGTTCGAGCCACTTGCCGAGGACGATCTTCTGCTGGTTTCCGCCGGAGAGCTCACCGAGGAGACGTTCGGGGTCGGCCGGGCGCACGTCCAGGCGTTCGATCGCGTTCGCGGTGACCGTCCGCTCGCTGCTGCTCGACAATCGGCCGCCGCTCATGTGCTTGTCCAGGCTCGCCAGGCAGAGGTTGTCCGCCAGTGTGAAGGACGGGATCGCGCTTTGCTTGCGGTCCTGGGGGACGTATCCGATGCCTCGTTCGATGCTGAGCTTCGGCGAGATCCGGTGCAGCTGCCGGCCACGGAGTCGGACTTGCCCGGCGGTGATGGCCTGGGACCCGAAGATCAGTCGGCCGAGTTCGCTGCGGCCGGAACCGACCAGACCCGTGACGGCCAGCACCTCCCCTGGCCGCAGGTCGAGATCGACATCCTGCACGAACGTTCCGCACACCCCCCGCAACGACAGTTTCGGCGCCGTTCCCGGTTCGACGGCGCGTCGGGCAGGTGCCGGGATGTCGGCGGCGTCGCTCGCCGCGGCGCCGCCGGTGATGATCTGCGTCAGGTGCTGGTCGTCGGTGGCGGCGATGACGTCGTCGAAGACGAGTCGGCCATCGCGCAACACCGAGACCCGGTCGGCCATCGCGAACACCTCGTCGAGGCGGTGTGAGACGTAGATCAGGGCGATGCCCTGATCACGCAGCAACCTGCAGCGGCTGAGCAGTTCGTCGACCTGCGCGTTGGGCAGTCGTGCCGTGGGCTCGTCCAGGACGAGGACACCCTTCCCCGGTTGCAGTCCCCGCAGGGCGCGGGCCATCGCGACGAGGGTCTGCTGGACGGGTCCGAGCGCACCGACCAGGGTGCGGGGGTCGAGGTCGTCGAGTCCGACCGCGGCCAGGTCGGTAATCGAGGTCGCGCGCTGGCGGCGCCAGTCGATGGTGGCGGCGCGCTTTTCGTAGCCGAGGGCCAGTGCCAGGTTGTCGGCGATCGACATCGACTCGATCAGACCGAGGTCCTGGTGGACGAAGCGCACCCCGGCGTCGTGCAGCACCGTGGGGTCGGCGGGCAGCGCCAGTTCCTCCCCGTGCACGCGGATGCTTCCGGTTGTCGGGGTGTGGTATCCGGCGAGCAGCTTGATCAGGGTCGACTTCCCGGATCCGTTCGCGCCGAGCAGGGCGTGGATCGAACCCGGCCGAAATTCCAGATTCACGTCGTCCAGAACCCGGTTGACTCCGAATTCTTTTGACAGTCCGATGATTTCGACACCCGGTGACGAGTCATTCGATGTCATTGCGGTTCTCGTTTCTCGGTCGGTGACCATGTGTTATCCGATCCCCCACAGCTGCTCGAACTTCGCGCGGAAGTCGAAGTTGCCCTGCCATCCCTTGGTTTCGAGTTCGGCCGACCGGTCCGGCGGGAGCTGGGACAGCGAGTCCTTGTCGAACAAGGCGACCGGGATGGATTCGGTGAAGTCGAACGCGGGTAGGCCGTTGGTCATGCGGTTGACGTTGTCGATTGCCGCGTAGGCCAACCATTCTCGCGGGTCGGCGAAGCACACCTTCTGCACGCCGCCGGCGCGAATGATGTCCAGGTTCTCCGGGTTGCAATCGAAGCCGGCGCCGGAAACGGAGTCGGTGAACCCTGCGCGATTGAGGCCGTTGCTGACGCGGAAGAGGCAGGAGTCGAAGCAGGAGACCCAGTTGAGCTGGGGGTTCGCCAGCCTGGTGGCCACCGCTTGCGCGGCGGGGCCGATCGTCGGATCTTCGAAGGTCGCCAGACTCCAGTCCTGGGTGACGACGTCGCATCCCGGGCAGTTCCCCGGGGTGTCGAGGTAGTCCTGCGAGCCTTTGTACTGGCCGTTGACCACGATGTACAGGTCGGCATTGCGCATCTGCAGCATGCCGAGATCGCCGCCGCTCTTCCACACCGCGTACTGCGCGACCGACTCTCCGGCACGCACCCAGTCGAAGGACACATCCGGGACCGTGTCGGGGGTGTTCTTCAGTGATCCGAGGGTGACCACCTTGACGCCCGCCGCAAGGGCACGCTGGAGCGCGGACTGGACGCGGGTGGTGTCGACGAAGATGAGGATGACGGCATCGACCTTCTCGTCCACAGCCGTGTTCAGTGCGTTGAGCTGGACCTCCGGCTTGCCCTGGCCGTCGGAGATCTTCGGTACCCAGCCGAGCTTTTTGACCTCCGATTCGATGGCCTTGGCCGGTCGACTCGACCCGGTCGAGGCCATTTGCTCCGGGATGAGGGTGATCCTGAGGCCTGGCCGGGGCGGCGGGCTGGTTTCCGGTCCCGTCCACTGGTTGTCGTGCATTCCTGCGTCGAGGAGTTCGGCCGCGCCGCCGCGTGCTTTCTCCACCGCCGCCTCCCGTGCGGCCGGGTCGACTGCCGATCGATCCGACTGGGCTGTCGAGCAGCCCGTCAGCAGGAGAATCACGCCAATGATGGCGACTACGACTCCGCGCCTGTGCGAAGCGGTCCGTGCGATTGCCATGTCGTTCCTTCTGCGTATACCACCCGTCGGCGTCACCGAGAATGGACGAGTTGAGTTGTGCTGCAGGCATATGCGGTCACTGCAGCGCCCCGGAAGGTGGTTCGGGGCATGTTTGGCCGCCACGATCACTTCGCAGAGTGATCGAGTACGTGTTGGTAAGCCGGGAGGAGGCGATTCGCCCCGTCAGCGCGTGGTGTCGGTCATTCCCTCTGACGGGATGACGTCAGCGTGGCCCGGTGGCGCACGATCCGGCGGAGGTGGTTCTCCGCGGCGAACCGTGCCCGGGCCGGATCGCCCGCTGCGATTGCTTGGGCGATCTCGAGATGTTCCTGGACAGTGTGGCCGGCTTCGGACGGGTACCCGGCGCCGGCGCTGTAGGAGTCACTGAGGTAGTCGTTGACCGGCCTCATGACCAGGAGGAAGAAGGGGTTTCCGCTCGCCTGCGCGATCTGCTCGTGAAAGGCCAGGTCCGCGTCCAGGAACTCCGATGTCGACGGGTCCGCCGCCTGCAACCTTTCATTGAGCCGCGTCAGCTCGGCCAAGTGGTCGTCGGTGCGCCGGGCAGCAGCAAGCGCAGCCATCTCGAGTTCCAGAACGAGCCGAAGCTCCATCAACTGCTCGAAGGACCCCTCGCTCAGCCGGAGCAGAAGACCGTACTGTTCGGCGATCACACTGCCGTCCACCGCCGCCACAGTCATTCCCCGACCCGGGCTCACCGCGACCAGACCACGCTGGACGAGCAGTCGCGTCGCCTCCCGAACCACCGTCCGGCTGACCTCGAACCGCTCGGCCAGTTCGGCCTCCGTCGGAAGCCGCTCGCCCACAGCAAGACCCAGGATCTCGTCCTGAAGGGTCTGAGCGACGACATCAGAGAGGCGCTGCTTCGAGCGAGTGGTTTCCGACATGCCAGAAATGTACGACAAAGATGCGCTGTGGTCAAGCTCACGTCAGCGGTCCCTCACGCTTTTCGCCTCGATTCACCGGCGATGAACAGCGGATATGCACCATTCCACTCTTCGCGTCGATGGAGTCGGGCCGATCTTTGTATGATGATTGAGGTCGATCGGGCCACGAGCACGTTGAGCCTGGCTGCACTGTCCGGGCGCGGGCCGCCGACCCGAAAGGCCGCGACGGGCTTGTCGAATCGATGCGGATCCTGCTCGCCGAACGGTCGTCGGCGCGCAAGGCGCCAGGCGCGGCGATGAACCAGATCCGTGCTCTGCTGGTGACCGCACCGCGACAGATACGCGGTTCCTACAGAAATCTCGGCAGCGTGAAACTCGTTGCCGCACTATCTCGATCACGGCGGACTCCCGGTCACGGCCCGGAGCGAACCCTCCGGGGCGGTGACCGCACCGCCAACTCCGCGATCCATCGCATCGTGCTCGTGCAGATGTCCGCCGGTGACACGCGCACCGTCGACTGCATTGCGCGGTGCACAGCAGAGGGCAAGTCCGAGCGCGAGATCATCCACTCGCCGCAAACGCTTCGTCGCGCGCGAGGTTTTCAAGCTCATCCGGAATACGCTGCCGGTGAATAGCGGCACAGGCCGACTTCGACAACGTCGCCGAACACCGGCAATCCCGATCGCCACGGTGGCAACCGCACTCGCGGTTCCCTACCAGCGCGTGCGACGTCCGGAGATCGGGCAACGCCTCGCCCCGATCTCGCCGCCAACTACTCGCGGTGGCTCACCGACCGCGAGCAGCAGTCCAGATCCCTATACCTGGTCGACACGGCTTGACAGCAATAGGAGCATCCACTTCATAGACGCAACGCGTGGTTTTACGGCGCTCTCCTCGCAAGATTCCCGCACGCAGCTTCGAGGTTCTGTCCACGGAGGAATGAGATCTCGACTTGCGGCAGGGGCCGGACGGCGCTCGCCCACGTTCGCGCAGATCATGACGGCCTCGACGTGCATCGCACCTACGCACGTCTTTCACCTGCCACGCTACCGACCTGGTCACGAGGCCGAATCGCGCTTTTCAGCGATGCGGTGCATGTCGCGGACCCGGAAGCCGGAATGGGAACAGCACTGGCGAGCGCTCGAAGACGGGATGGACGTCGCCATCATGCTGCGCGAGCACCACTATCTCGATGCGTCTTACTATCTGCACGCCGATCGGCACGAGCAGGCCGACAGCCTCAGCGAAGAGATCGATCCAAATCGCACCGATACAGGTACCCAGAGGAGAACAACTTCAGTTCGACGTCGATTGGGCCGGGACGGCACAGCGATGGTCGGAGCCCTCGGAGCGTATGCAAACTGATCGAAGTGGCGATGCGGGACATGCTCGGGCATTCCCGCACCGCCACTTCTGGATGTTCCATTGTTCGCCCGACCAGTGGGCGGATAACCGACGGGGGACGGTCAGTCGGTGATGGCGACGGTCTTGCCAGTAGCAGCCGATTCCGCGGCCGCGTTGGCGAGGACGAGTGCGGCCACACCGTCGTCGAATCCGGGTGAGCATGGGTCGCCGGTGCGGATGGAGAGGGCGAACGCGTCGAGTTCGGCGCGGTAGGCCTGGGCGTAGCGTTCGAGGAAGAACGGGAAATATGCGGGGGCTTCCTCGGTGCCGTTGCTGCCGTACCGGCGTACCGTCGTCGGAGCGACATTGCCGGCAGTCAGCATTCCGGTGGATCCGAACGCTTCGAGGCGCTGGTCGTATCCGAAAGCGCAGTGGCGCGAGTTGGTGATGTTGACGATTTCGCCGTCGCGTCCGCGCAGAATGATCGTCGCAGCGTCGAAGTCGCCGAGCGCTTTGGTGTCGTCGTGGAAAGAATTGGTGCCCATAGCCGACACTTCGACGATGTTCGGGAGGAAGAAGCGCGCCATGTCCAGGTCGTGAATGGTCATGTCGCGAAAGATTCCGCCCGACGCAGCGATGTAGTCCCGCGGTGCGGGTGCGGGATCGCGACTGGTGATCAGGAGTTGTTCGAGGGCACCGATCGCTCCGGCGGCGACCTGCGTGCGGATCGAGGCGAAGTGAGGGTCGAAGCGCCGGTTGAAGCCGAGCATGATCGGGACGGCATGTTCTTTGATGCGTTCGCGACAGTCGAGGACGGTGTCGATGTCGAGGTCGATGGGCTTTTCACACAGCACGGCCAGACCGTGCGCTGCAGCAGTGGACATGAGATCGACGTGGGTGGGCGTCGGTGAGGCGATGACGACGCCGTCGAGGGTCGAGTCGGCGAAGACCTCGTCGGGGTCTTGTACGGCGCGCCCGGCGGTTCGTGAAGCCAGTGCACGAGCACCGTCGATGAACGGGTCGGCGATCAATACCAGCTCGAGCTCAGGGTGGTCCGCGATGTTACGGGCATGTACCTGCCCGATGCGGCCGGAGCCGAACAGGGCGAGACGTAGTTTGGTGGAAGACACGTCGATCCTTTATAGGTGGGTTCGGTCGTCCGCGGTGCGACGACATTCGGAAAGTGCGATCGGGACGTCAGGACAGTCTGGCGGCCGCTTCGAACGAGGCGAGTGCGGTGGCGCGTGCTTTGATCAGACCCTCTTCGACGGGGGTGCGGCGGTGTTCTTCGGAGATGATTTCGACGCCCCACATGCCGGTGTAGCCGGCGTCGAGCGTGCGACGGATAAACGTCGCTGTATCGAATGCGCCTTCACCGCAGTACTTGCGGTAGTTGGTCGAGTCGTCGAAGACAGCGGCCAAGCCGGTGCGCCGCTCATCCGTACCGTCGTCGATTTCCACGTGCACGACGCGATCGATCGGTACCACTTTGTAGAGTTCGTCGTGCGACAGGCCCGCTTTGTAGGTGTGCCATATGTCGACCAGAAGTCCCGCCGAGGGGCTGTCGGAGCCGGTCACCACGTCGACGGCTTCATGGGTGGTGCGCAGATGGGAGAACGGTGTTGCCTCGAGGGCCAGCCGGACTCCCGCTTCTTCTGCTTCGTCGGCCAGGTCGGAAAACGCGCTGACCAGAGTGGCCAAAGGCAAGGGGTCGTCGGTCATTCCTGCGCCGGCTTTGATGTGACAGGCACCGAGCGCGGTGGCAGCTTCGAACAGGTCTGCGCGTACGCGGTCCGCGGCGGCGCGTTCGGAGCCTGTGGTCCACCAGTTGTCGAGGAATTCGACCTCGACTGTTCCGATGCCCGCGTCGCGGATCAGCTGCGCCAGGCGGTCGTAGCCGATGGTGTCGCGCGCATTGATCAGGTCGGTGTGTACCAGGCCGATGCCGGCCCATCCTGTCTTGGCGACCAAGGCGATGCGCTCTTCGATGGGCACCGGGCTGGTTTCGTCGGGGAGTCCGGGTGCTGTGTTTCCTGCGCTGACCCAGCAGGTGGCGATGAGTTCCGGTGTCATGGTGTCCTCGTTCTGGTTGTTCACGCCGACTCCACGTCGATGGCGGCGCCGCGCGACTTCTCGGAGCGGTAGCAGGCATCTACGATGCGAGCGACGGACAGTGCGTCCGACACCGGTGCGACGTTGGGTGCGCCGGTACGAATGCTGTCGATCCAGCCCTGCATTTCGATGTGGAAGTTACTGATGTTCTCGAGTTCAGGGAGCTCGGAGAATTTGTTCGCCTCGGTGCGGGCGAAGGGCGGGGTGAAGTGGCTCTGTGTCCATTCTGTCCACCCCGCTCTGTATCCGCCTCGGTCTGCGTCGACGTAGACCTTCAGTCTCTGCGGGAGGATGCCGACCTCGATCATGCCGTGGGTGCCGTGGACGATGATGCGCGAGCTCTCGAACCATTCGAGCCGGTCGTGACCGTCGAAGCTGAACGTCATCGACATGTCCGGGTAGTTGAGCAGTACGGCAGCCGAATCCTCGCGGCTCTTCTCGTCCGACAGGCGAGCGCTCTTGTGTACTCGTGCGTTGACCGACTCGGGTGCACCGAAAACCCGTACCAGCGCGTCGAGCATGTGGCATCCGAGGATCCAGAGCACACCGCCCATGTCGGCGGGCTGATTGAGGTGCTCGGTGAGGTGTTCCCCGGCCAGTGCGGCTCCGCGTGCGGAGACGGTGACGACCTCGCCGATGACGCCGGACTCGATCAGTTCCTTGGCTCGTGTCACCGACGGGGCGAGGCGCACGTTGTAGCCGACCTGCACGATCTGGCCGGGCCGGGCGGCAGCCTCGGCGTCGCGCAACGTCAGAAGATCGGCGACGGTCCCGCCGCCCGGCTTCTCCACGACGACCGACTTGCCCGCGTCCAGGGCTCGCAGCGCGTGGGGCACCATGTCGCGGCTCTTGGAGTGAACCATGATCGCGTTGATGCTCGGATCGCCGAGCACTTCGTCGATGCTGCGGGCTTCGAGGTCGTATTTGTCGGCGAAGTACTTCAGGCGGGAGTCGTCGTCGGCGGCGGCGATCACGGAGACGCCGTTGATCTCGCGCAGTGCTCGCACTCGCGCGGACGCGTGCGGGTGGGTGATGCCGAGCAGGCCCACCACGATCGGATCGGACACATCGTCTCCTGTTGCTTTGGGACCGCTCCGGTGTGCGAGAACTTGTTTGTGCGGGCGGTCGCGGGTGTTCGATGAGGTACACGTGGCACCGGGCAGAAAGAATCCGATGGATTCGGTCAGCGAGTGCCGCAAGCCACTGTCACTGAGTGGACGAGTCGTCCATAGTGTTGCATGCTGCTCTGTAGGGGGTCAAGAAGGTGGTGTGTTCGACGCCGAGGAGCGGGGGGCCTCGGATAGTCGTGCGACGTCGAAGCCCAGGTAGCGAGAGAGTTCGGCTGCACCCCAGAGCACCAGATCCGTCACGGATCGGCCGTGCGCTGGCTGTGTCAGTACGCCGTCGCGCAGGCCGCTGACCGACAAGGAGGCGGCAACTTCACCGCGATGATCGAAAATCGGGGCACCGACCGCGGCGATCCCGGGGGTGACGGTGTTGTCGCTGAGCGCGAAGCCGAGCGATCGGATCTCATCGAGTTCGGCGTACAGCGTCGAGCGCGAACCCATGTGCAGCAGGTCCTCGCTGAGCGCCGCGGAGGCGTACTCGTCCCACGCCGCGCGGTCTTCGAACGCAAGCAGTGCCCGCGGCGCGGCGCCGACATGTAAGGGCAACGACCGACCCAGCCGCAGAACGCGGCTGTTCACTCGTATCCCGTCGACGCGTTCGATGCACACCGCTCGCGTCCCGTGCCGAACGCACATGAAGGTGGTCTCGCCCGTAGCCTCGTGAATTGCACGCAGCACCGGCCCCGCGGCGCGTCGAATGTCGAGTCGACGGGTCAATTCGCCGGACAGCGAGAGCAGCCGACCGCCGACACGGTATGCGCCCCTGTGCCCGATCTGTTCGACCCAGCCGATCTCGGACAGGGTCGCGAGCATGCGGTACACCGAGCTGACCGGCTCGTCAAGGATTTCCGTGAGGCGGGTCGAGGTGGCGATGCGTTCGCGCGCAAGCGCTTCCATCAGCGCGCCGGCTTTCACGATCAATGCAGGGGCGCGTGTCTCCGACGGCTGGGCCGTCCTGTTGTGTGCCGAGTCGGACCGAGGGCCCGTCGACTGCGCGCGAGCCATCGCAGCAGCCAATGCTTCGGCGGCAACGGTGAGGACCTGCCCAGCTACGTCTTCCTGGGCCAACACACTTTCCCGCAGACCCGCCACGGCAATTGCGCCCGCTGCACCTCCGTCGTCTCGACGCACCGGTACCGCCACCGATGCCACGCCTTCGACCACTTCGCTGTCGTCGACGCTCCATCCGCGCGCGACCGTGTTGTCGAGCAGCTCTCGCAGATCCTGCGCCGTCATCGGAGTGCCGGACGCGAGCCGGCCGAACGGCGCACCAGCGCATACGCTGTCCTGCACGTCCGGACTCTCGAACGCCAACAGGGCACGCGGCGCCGCACCGGCAAATCGTGGAAGCATCCGCCCCGGCCCCAGATCGAGCATGTCCACCACGGCGCCCTCGACCTGGTCCAAGCTGAGCACGCCATGTTCGTGAGGTACGCAGAAGAACACGTTCATCCCCAGCTGTTCGCGTACCCACCGCAGCTGGCGGCGGAGCTCACCCTTGTCGACGAATGCCTCCACCGCAGCATCGGACCACCGCAACAGCCCGATTCCTAGCTCCAGTCGACCCTCGCCTGCCTGACGAACGACAGATATCTGCTCGAGCGCGGTCAAGATGCGGTAGACGCTCGGGCGCGGTTCGGCGACCACTTTGGCCAGCTCCGCAGGTGTTGACGGGCCGAGTCGCGCAAGTTCGTCGACGATCTGACCAGCTTTGGTGAGAAGTTGTATGGCATTCACTGGTCGGACTGTCCTCCATGTCTAGGGCCTGCGTAGCTCGCGCCGATCTGCAGCGGCACGGCGCCACTGTTCACGACCGCCAAAATCATGCCGACACCGGTTGGCACCCAGAACTGCACTGCAGTTGCGTGGGTCACTCTCTTGGCTAAGTTGATGGTACTGTGTGAACATCTTGTCCACGACACGATACTAGTCGATTCGGGCGAGGTAGCGGGAAGCCTCAGCGAAACCAGTCGGCATGCGCCAGGAGAACCAGATGACCTATGACTTCTTGTACGACGCGAACCCCATGCGGGTGCGATTCGGTGCCGGAGCACTCACCTCACTACCGGACGAACTCGATCAGCTCGGACTCGATCGCGTCCTTGTTCTCTGTTCACCAGGCCAGGAAGAGACTGCGGAGCTGGTGGCCTCCATCCTCGGCAACCGGTGCGTGGGCACCAGAGCAGATGCCGTGATGCACGTTCCTGCCGAGGTCGCCGCACGCACGAGCGCCGAAGCGGTGACTCTCGGCGCCGACGGCTGCGTCACCGTCGGCGGAGGCTCGGCCATCGGACTGGGCAAAGCCATCGCCCTCGAACACGGCCTGCCCATCGTCGCAGTTCCCACCACCTACGCAGGTTCCGAAATGACTCCCGTCTGGGGCATGACGACCAACGGACGCAAGGAGACCGGACGGGACCCGAAAGTGTTGCCGCGCAGCGTAGTCTACGACCCCGACCTCACCATCGGCCTTCCGGTCGAGATGTCCGTCACCAGCGGCATCAACGCCATGGCACACGCGGTCGAAGCACTCTACGCGCCCGACATCAGTCCCATCATCGCTCTGATGGCCGAAGACGGCGTGCGGGCACTGGCCTCCGCGTTGCCGAAGATCTTTGCCGCGCCTTCGGATTCGCAAGCCCGAAGCGACGCGCTCTACGGGGCGTGGCTGTGTGGCGCGACACTCGGCGCCACGACGATGTCGCTGCACCACAAGCTGTGCCACGCGCTCGGCGGCACCCTCAACCTTCCGCACGCCCCGACCCACTCCGTCGTGCTCCCGTACGTTCTGGCGTTCAACCAGCCCCACGCCGCCGACGCCGTCGCAGCACTCTCTCGGGCACTCCCCGGTACCGCAGACCCCGCCACCAGGCTGTGGGAACTCGCCGGCGATCTGAAAGCGCCGCGCACTCTCGCCGAACTGGGAATGAAAGAAGACGACATCGATCGCATCGCCGAGGAGGCGACAAGCCGCTCCTACGGCAATCCTCGCCCGATCACACACGCAGCGGTCGCCGCCCTCCTGCGCGCGGCATGGGCGGGCGAAGTACCCACCGACTTCGACGCGTAGACCGCGACCGTTCGTCGCCTGCAGAAACGTATCCGCACCAGACCACCGAGAGCCGACATGACCGAACACACCTACATGGCCCCCGACGCAGCACAGCCTCCGACCACCACCGAGTTCACCGAAGCCCAGATCGCCGTCGAAGAATCCCTGACGCGCAACGTGCTTCGCTCGTTCGACGACTGCACTGACCCCAGACTGACGCAACTGATGCAGTCGTTGGTCCGGCACCTGCACGCGTTCATTCGCGACGTCCGCCTGACCGAAGAGGAGTGGAACACCGCGATCTCGTTCCTCACCGAGGTCGGACACATCACCGACGACCGACGTCAGGAGTTCATCCTGCTGTCCGACGTACTCGGGGCGTCGATGCAAACGATCAACGTCAACAACGTCGCTCACGGTGATGCCACCGAAGCAACAGTGTTCGGGCCATTCTTCGTCGACGACGCACCGCTCATCGCCAACGGCGGTGACGTCGCCGGAGGCGCCGCCGGTCAACCTTGCTGGGTCGAAGGCACCGTCCGCGACACCGACGGCAATCCCGTCCCGAATGCCCGCATCGAGGTGTGGGAGGCCGACGAGGACGGCTTCTACGACGTCCAATACGACGATTCCCGGGTCTCGGGGAGAGCGCATCTGTTCAGCAACGAGGAAGGCCGTTACTGGTTCTGGGCGCTGACCCCCACCCCATATCCGATCCCGCACGACGGGCCCGTCGGCCGCATGTTGGCCACGACCGGACGCTCTCCCATGCGCGCGTCACACCTGCATTTCATGGTCACCGCCCCGGGTCTGCGCACCCTGGTCACCCACATCTTCGTCCGAGGCGACGAACTGCTCCGCCACGACACCGTATTCGGCGTCAAGGAGTCGTTGATCAAAGACTTCGTGGAGCAACCCGCAGGCACGCCGACTCCGGACGGCCTCGACACCGGCAAATCAAACTGGGCCAGAGCTAATTTCGACATCATCCTTGCGCCCGCCGTCGCCGGCAATCACTCCGTCGTCAACTGACCGGAGACGGTGGTGCACCGGCGAGGCAGGCGAGCAGCCGACCTGCACTCGCCGCTCGCGTTCTCCGCACGCTGCCCTGTTCCCTGAGAGGCCCCCGACATGACTCACCCCGCATCGCCGCAGTCCCGCGTCGCCGCACATCTTCCGCCCAACGAACCAGGACCGCACTCGAAGCGGCTCGGCATGATCGCCGTGGTCGCAACCTTCGGCGGACTGCTGTTCGGATACGACACCGGAGTGGTCAACGGTGCCCTCAAGCCGATGAAGGAAGACCTCGGGCTAACACCCTTCACCGAAGGGTTCGTCGTGAGTGCCTTGGTGATCGGTGCAGCGTTCGGCGCATTGATCGGTGGGCGACTCTCGGACAGGTTCGGCCGCCGCCACAACATCTTGATGTTGGCCGGGGTCTTCGCGTTCGGCACGCTCGGATGCGTCTTCTCCCCCACCTGGGAGGTCCTCGGCGCGTTCCGATTCATCCTCGGCATCGCCGTCGGCGGCGCGTCGGTCACCGTGCCGGTCTACCTCGCCGAAGTCGCCCCCTTCGAAAAGCGAGGGTCCCTCGTCACGCGCAACGAGGTCATGATCGTCTCGGGTCAGTTCGCTGCCTTCGTGATCAATGCAATCATCTTCAACGTCTGGGGGGAGCACTCCGCGGTGTGGCGGTTCATGCTCCTCATAGCGGTGCTCCCCGCATTCGCACTGTTCATCGGAATGCTTCGCATGCCCGAAAGCCCGCGTTGGCTCAGCTCCCAAGGCCGCGACGACGACGCACTCGCCGTCCTGCATCAAGTCCGTTCACCCAGGCGCGCGGAGGCCGAGATGGCCGAAGTCCACCAACTCGCCGAAGAGGAAGAAAAGGCGCAGACCGGGGGATGGACCGACCTCGCTGTGCCGTGGATCCGGCGCCTGGTGTTCATCGGCATCGGTCTCGGAATTGTCCAGCAGGTCACCGGCATCAACTCGATCATGTACTACGGCACCCAGCTGCTCGAGGACTCCGGATTCTCCGCCGACGGAGCCATCGTCGCCAACACACTCAACGGCCTGTTCAGCGTCCTCGGCATCACAGTGGGCATCATGCTCATCAACCGCGTCAACCGGCGCACCATGCTCCTCGTCGGATACGGGCTGATCACGACCTTCCACATCCTCATCGGATTGTCGGCTCTGCTCCTTCCCGACGGATCCGTGATCAAGCCGTATCTCATTTTGGTGTTCGTGGTTTGTTTCGTGTTCTCCATGCAAGGAACTCTCGGGCCGCTGGCGTGGCTCATGCTCGCGGAAATCTTTCCCCTGAAGATTCGCAGCCTGGCAATGGGAGTGTGTGTCTTCGTATTGTGGATGACCAATGCCGGAGTCGCGTTCGGTTTCCCGCCGGTGGTGGCGTCGCTGGGAATTGCACCGACATTCTTCATTTTCGCCAGTCTCGGGGTCCTGTCATGGATCTTCATCGTCAGATACGTCCCGGAAACCCGTGGGAAAACCCTCGAAGAATTCGAAGAAGAATACAGCGCCGCATATTCTGCTCGCCGTTGAACCGGCAAACCGCCGAACTTGGAAAGGACGCCACGCATGGCAATTGTTGTCGCCGTAGCGGACAACTCGGAGGGGACAGCAGCTCTGTACGCGGCAATCTCCGAAGCACGCCGGTTCGATACGAACCTCGTCGTCATCAACCTCGCGTTGCATGACCTCGACGTCGCCGAACTACCCACCGATGTGCCTATCGAGGTGATCGAACGTATCGGTCGCGACGATCGCGATCCGGTGCAGGCCGTGTTCGACGAGCTCGCCACGCACGAGGTGAGCAGGCTCGTCCTGGGCATCAGGCACCGGTCACGGGTGGGCAAAGCGCTGCTCGGGAGCGTCACGCAACGACTGATTCTCGACTCTCCCGTTCCTGTGCTCGCTGTTCAAGCCGAACACCGACAGCCGTAGGGACAACGCCGAACCCAGCCGCGCAATGTCAGTTCCGGGCGAAGATCGGTCCGGTGGCAGCGGCCGCGAGTCAAACCTACGGTGTTCGTGATGTAGCTGAGCACGAAGGCGCTCGTCCGAGTGCCGCCTGCCGCCTGCCGCCTGCCGCCTCAGCACGGCATATTCCTCCCCCACCTGCACGAAATCCTTGGGCGAGGTGCTCCGACAGCAGTCCTCAGAGCAAAAACATCCTCAGCTGGTCTTTTTCCGGAGACGCTGCGTAAATGTTCTTAGCCGCGTGGACTGCACCGACCCGGCGCTCGGCGCCGAGCGTGTCGGCCCAGTCCGACGCGCCGGTGAGTGTGGCCGGCACTGCCGCAAGGGCGCCCAGCCCCACGAGTTTTGTCGCGGCCTGCCGCGCGCTCGTGCCCCCGAGGGCATCGAGGAATCCGGCGCTGACCCACGCGCCGATAGGGACGGTGACCAGAAGTGGGTGCATAGGGTGCCCGAGATCGGTGCCGGACAACGCATCCTCGAGCCGGCCCGCCGGGAGCCATTTGTTGATCGCGGTCACGACCGCGCCCGCGGGGCGGTCCAGGGTTTCAGCATGCTCGAGCCGACGCACACCTCGCTCGAGTACATTCACGTCCACCACATCCCGATTTCCTGTCGACTCGAACACTTTTCGAAGGTCTGGCACGCCGTCAGCCCGGCAGTGTCTCGCCACCCAGTGGGGCGAGCACTTCCCCCGAGTAGTAGGAGGACAGCAGACCGGAAGCGAAGAACACGTAGGACGGCGCGATCTCGTCGGGCTGGGCGGCCCGCCCGTAGGGGGCCCGCTTCCCGAATTCCGCGACCTTCTCCTCGTCCATGGTCGCCGGGATCAGTGGTGTCCAGACCGGTCCGGGAGCAACACAATTGACGCGAATTCCGCGATCCAGCAAGGTCTGAGCCAACGAATACGTCAACGCCGTCACAGCACCCTTGGTCGCGGAATAGTCGATCAGCGACTTGTTCCCGCGCAATCCGTTGACCGAACCGGTGTTGATGATGGCGGAACCCCGGCCGAGATGCGGTACCGCCGCCTTCGTCACGTGGAAGTAGCTGTCGATGTTCACCGAAAACGTGCGCCGCCACTGCTCATCGGACAACTCGAGGAAGTCGTCGACCGGTTCCTGGTAGGCGGCATTGTTGACGACGATGTCGAGTCCGCCCAGTTCCGAGACCGTGCGGGCCACCACGTCGCGACAGTGCGCCGGCGAGGCCAGGTCGCCGGCGAAGGTGCGGCAGCGCCGCCCTTGTTTTTCGACCAGCTCGGCCGTGTGCGCCGCGTCGTCGCTCTCCTCGAGGTAGGCGATGGCCACGTCGGCGCCCTCTTTCGCGAACGCCACCGCCACGGCGCGGCCGATTCCCGAGTCACCCCCGGTCACCAGCGCCCGTTTGCCTTTCAGCAATTCGTTGCCCCGGTACGCGCGCATCTCGTCCTGCGGTTCTTCGGCCATGTCCGCGGTGCGGCCGGGGTAGTCGATTGCGTGCGGGGTGTGTTCGCTCATGCACCTCTCCGATCAGTGGCGAGTCACGTGTCGGGTACCCGGCCCACGAAACGGTGAATCGGCGGGCGCACAGCGACTGGGTACCGGACCGCATGGATCACTCACCCGCACCGATGTTGGAGGCACTGGCCGACTACCACCACCGTGACCGGTACGGGTTCACCCCGCCCGGGCACCGGCAGGGCCGCGGCGCCGATCGACGCGTCACGGAGGTGCTCGGGATCGACCCGTTCCGTTCCGATGTGCTCGCCGCCTTCGGTCTGGACGACCGCACCTCGAGCGGCCGCTATCTCGCCGACGCCGAAGACCTCATGGCCGAGGCGGCGGGAGCCGATCAGGCATTCTTCTCCACCTGCGGAAGCTCGCTGTCGGTGAAGGCAGCGATGATGTGATGATCCGCCGGGAATTCCGGCCGTCGTGCCCACCGATTCGACTCTGAAGACGTTGCGGGTCGTATCGTCCGGCAACAGTTGTCTCAGCGGCGTCCGCGGCGCTGTTTGATGAACGCCACCACAACTTCGCGCTCGCCCGACGACTCCCCCAGCAGGTCGGTGGTCAGCACGCGGTCCGTCAGTGCCTCCAATGACCGCCACCTCGCACCAGGGTACCGCGGAAGGCCTCGGTGCGACGTGACCGCAGTGGTCAGCAGAAAAGCAGACCCCGACACCTCGAACGAACAGCGCAGCGGAGAACCGAGCGTCGCCGCGTCGATCAGCGCGGCGCCCACCTCGTCGACCGCGCGGGTGATGTCCGCGATCTCGGTGAGCAGGAAGCCGCGCCGGTGGGCCAACGTCCGCGCGACCGCCCGAATGATCGGCAACTGATCCCGGGCCGCCTCGACCCGCAACTCGGTGGTGCTCTGCGGCCGGGCGCTCACCTTGTTCACCCCCGTTTCCGCCATTCGTTCCGCCGATCTGTGAATGCCGAGCGCTGCACGCTCGGCACCCTTCGCCGCCCGGGCTGTCACGATTACTCGGAAGCTACTGCAGCGCAATACCATCACGAGACCCTGTCGAGTCAGGGGTGGATCGATCGACCTCTCGACGCCATCACCGGCGTTTTCTCGTCGTCGAATCGATGGAGGGTGATGACCCCGGCGTGGTTGGGACCGGAGTCGGAATTCCAGGCCACCCGTTCGTCCGCATGCTGCTCGGTGATGGTGGCGTCGAACTCGCACACCTGCCCCGCCACATCGGTAGCCTCGGTGATTGCGCTCATGACGACCGCTTACCCGACGATCCCGCGTCCAACCCACCGTTCCATGCCGGATTCAACTTCGAGCCCGCCGGACGGGAAACAAGTCCTCTCCGCGACACAGTGCGGCCTCACGGAGCCGCGGGGACTCGCAGAGTCGCGCCCAGCCGCCGGGCAGGGCGAACTGGGCTGTTCCAGCGATTACCCCTCCGACGCCTGTTTTACGCTCGGGCACCGCAGCCGATTCCGGCGAAGGTCGACCACGTTGCCCCCGCCGCGGGCGTACTCGGCGCCCTCGCCTTCCGCATCCGATTCGTATCTTTCACGCTTCGAGTCTGATAGCACCTGCGCACCGTGTGACGGTGCGCTAGAAAGTAGTCGTGGATTCAGAGCAGGTGTTCGGTG
Source organism: Rhodococcus koreensis (assembly GCF_900105905.1). Classification (GTDB taxonomy): domain Bacteria; phylum Actinomycetota; class Actinomycetes; order Mycobacteriales; family Mycobacteriaceae; genus Rhodococcus_F; species Rhodococcus_F koreensis. The sequence continues at coordinate 2,933,629 of NZ_FNSV01000005.1, forward strand.
GTGGTGAGCCACAGCGGGTGGGTAGTTTCCGCTTCTACCTGGACGGGCAGCGGTGGGAATGGTCCGACACCGTCGCACTGATGCACGGCTACCGGCCCGGCGAGGTCACCCCGACCACCGAATTGCTGCTATCCCACAAACACCCCGAGGACCACCTGCACGTCGCCCGGGTCCTGGACCGGATGATCAACGACGCCGAACCGTTCAGCAGCAAACACCGCATCATCGACACCACCGGCAAGGTCCGACAGGTCGTGGTCGTCGGCGACCGCATGCACGACGACAGCGGCGCCGTCATCGGCACGACCGGCTTCTACATCGATATCACCGACTCCCACCGCAACGACGTCAAAGACTCCGTCGACGAAACCGTCGCCGCCCTCGAGCAATCGCGGGCGGTGATCGAGCAGGCAAAAGGGGCCCTGATGCTGGTCTACGGTATCCCCGCCGACCGCGCGTTCGACATCCTGACCTGGCGCTCCCAGGAAACAAATATCCGGCTCCGCACCCTGGCCGAACGAATCGTCGCCAGATTCGGCGAGCTCGAACCCGACACCGGCCTGCGCACCCGGTTCGACCACCTGTTGCTCACCGCACACCACCGACCAACTCGCTCGAGCTGAGGGACGTTTGCCCGGTCTTCCGGCTCATCGCCGGCCCGCCGACCACAAAAGCCTCACAGCGGTGAGGCCGTCACCGAAGACACCGGGGCGGTGCCCGAGCCATCACCCTTCCTGTGCGGTGGCCATGTCTGGTGGGTCGGGAAGGTCGACATCGAGAACGAAGTCCAGCCAGATCAGGGCGTCTGCCAAGATTTCCGCGCGCATTGTGATGTCGAATTGTTCAGCGGCAGTATACGACCGCTCTCCCTCTACCAGATCCTCGGCGAGGAACGCCGACACCGTCCGTAGCACCCAACGCTCCGACGGGGGCAAAGCTTCGCCGTCGACGTACCGTCCTTCCGCGAAGCGAACGTCGAGGATCAACGTCTCGTCCGGACCCGCGCCACCCAGTCGCGCGACGACCACACCGACAGTGGCGTCGACAACCCACGCGAGCACATCGCCGTATACCGGCCGGCCCCCGGTCGGGTGCAGTTCGGCGCACACCCGGGATACCTCGCACGAGAGTCGGGCGGCATCCCGGTCACCGACCAGTTGCAATAGACGACCGCCGAGAGCTGCGGCCGAAGAGCTGGTGGGGCTGCCTGCGTTCGATCCCATACCCGAGAGTGCCTAGCTCAGGGCATCACCACACAGCCCGGTCGAGCTCCGGCATCTGAGCATGGGCGACCCTCCTTCGTGCTGGTCGTGCGGCCTTCGTCGGGCGGTGCCACCGGCTCCGCGTCGCCTGGCGGCAGCGACGCACCGGCGGGTGCTGGGTTCGTGCCGGACTCCCCGGTGGACGTGGCCTCCTCCTGATCCAGAGACCCCGGCTCGCGGTCCGTCCGGCCCGCTCCGGCCCGGTCCGCTCGACGGAAGAGCAGCCAGCAGTTCAGTGTGGGCAATCCCCGTGTATCGCGCCTGTCTCGTTGCGATGCGGCCGAGCGGGGTCGCGCGGTATCCCCGTCGCCATGAGGATCGCAAATCCTTGTAGCGCAGCGCTCCCCAATTTTATCGGTTCGACGTCTGGCGACGGATGTTGCTGCAAGTTGCGCGTCAGTGCTCGTCGGAAATGTCCAGCACGGCAAGCGCGGCCCACAGACCATCCGCGGCCAAGGCGATCGCCGGCCACGCACCGGGTAGGGGTTGGTGTCGTCGGACCGATTCCTCGAACGACTCGAGGCGCGAGCGGGCTTCAGGCAGAGCGGTCTGCACGACGTGCAGGTAGGGCTCTCGATGGTGGGCCGGGTCCCAGGTGAGTTCGTCGAATGCGGCCGAGAATGCCTCGAGTAGCGCCGCTGCTTCGTGCCGAAGTTGCTCCGGTGTGGACGCCGGGGGCCCTGCCTGCCGATCATCGGCGACGGTGAGCGCCTCGACCGCGACTTCCAGGACTGACACGTACAGCAAGGTGTCGTCGAGAACCGTTGCTATCGGGAGGTACACCTGCGATCCGCCTACCTTGGTCCAGCCGGGGCTACGAAGGTTGCCGCGCAAGCTTTCCCGGCCCTCGCGCAGCGCAACGCCGGCGCCGGTCGACTTGTGCAGATCCCACACCCGTTGCCGTCCTCGATCACTGTCGTGACGGCCTGACCGGAGGCCGTGGGCAAGATCGGCGAGCAGGGTCGAGAGTTCATGCGCACGTTGCAGAATCAGGTCGCGGGCCGTGGAAAGCTGGTCGGGAGGCAGCACGAGAGCATTGACCGCGACGCCGACGAGCACACCGACGGTGACATCGAGGACGCGATGAAACACCAGAGCCGCGTTCGTGGCCGATCCGTACAGCACTACCAACAGCGCGGTGATTGCTACCCACATCCCGTCCGGCGCCAACCACCGGCTGCGGCCGAGGATCGTCCCGACCGCGACCGCACCTGCGATGGCGGCGAGTTCAGGCAGGGTGCCTGCCGCCAACGCGGCAACGAGCACACCGAGAATAACGACCGTGACCTGACGTACGGCGGCGGACACCGAGCTGCGGACCGTGGTGCCGATGATGAACAAGGCGGCGTAGGGCGCAAGGAAAGACTCCGGACTCTGCAACACCCGATCGGCGAGCAACCAGGCGGTCAGCACCGCCACCGTGCACTTCACGGCGGACACCAAGCCCGGGTGCTGCAGCGCTCTGCGCAGCCAGGTACTCCAGCCACCCGCTTGGGGTCGCTGCGTCTGAGTACCGGCCCCTGCGGAAAAAGGCCATCTCATGTCAACACTTGTACCCATTCGATCGTCTCGGTTCACCAGTCCGTGTCCGTGCGCGGGATGTGCCATCAAGCGCACCCGCCCGGCGCGTTCTGGACCGGCCTGGTCACCGGTGCTCATACTCAGGCGGCTCGAGGCGGCCGATGTGATGCCAGTTACTGTCGAGCGATTCCCCTCAACCGTCCACCGGTGTGCCGATAGCATCAGCAGCACACCCTTTCACCCGCTCTTTCGAGACGTAAAGGGTGCGGGGCCTCCGATACCGGGTGCCTCCTGATCCCCGATGTCGAGCCATGGCATCACCGCACCGACACCGTTTATTTTCGCCTGCGGACCCGGTCCAGCACCGATTGCCATCCGGGCCGTGGTCTGCCAATAGCCCGTCCCTGGACATCAGGCGTGAAACCCCGACACAGTGAAGATGCTTGTTGCACAACACTTCCCGACCACCGTGCCCGACCCGACAATCCGAACCCGCGAGGAGGCCATACCAAACCACGCTCCGACATCGATCTCTTCGGTCACACCGTCGGCGACCGGCCCAGGTCCCCACCCGCACCTTTAGGTGCCCTGCTCTTGCCGGCGGATCGCGTCACTGTTCGACTCCGAAAGCGACCCATCCCGCAATGCCTGATCATTCGCACCACCACATCGACCGCAACTGGCAGCGCCGCGCCTCCTGCCGGGGAACCGACACCGAGGTGTTCTTCTCCCCCGACGGTGAACGCGGCCGCGTCCGCGCCCAGCGCGAGCACACCGCCAAACTCATCTGTCAGGATTGCCCCGTCCTCACCGAATGCCGCGCCCACGCCCTCACTGCCGAAAGTCACGGCATCTGGGGCGGCATGTCCGAAAGCGAACGCGCCCGCCACACCCGACGGACCCGCCACGCGGCCGCCCGACCCAGGGAGCGCGTCCCGGCGTCGAACTCCTCACCCTTGCGGATCCGAACACCCACAGCATGAGGATGGCGGCCTGGGAGGTCACGGAAACGATCTCGCTCGATGGTTCGCTCTGCAAGTCCGGGGTATTCGCCCGGTGTGCGGCTCGGAGTACTCGATATCGGTTCGAACTCGGCGCAGTTGCAGATCGTCGAGGCGACTGCGGGTGCGCCACCCGATTGGGCGAGTCGATCGGGGTGGACCAATGCCTCTACGAGGACGGGATCGCCCGGGTCGGCCAGGCGGTGACGCAGACGTTGGCGGCGGCGCACCGGTATGAAGTCGACGCCGTCGCCCAGATGCACGGGTACCGACCCGGCGAGGTGACGCCGGTCACCGAACTGCTGCTCTCCCACAAGCATCCCGAGGACCAGTCGCACGTCGCCCGGGTCCTCGACCGGATGATCAACGACGCCGAACCGTTCAGCAGCAAGCACCGCATCATCGACACCGCCAGCAACGTTCGCCAGGTCGTGGTCGTCGGTGACCGAATGTTCGACGGCACCGGTCGGGTGGTCGGCACGAGCGGGTTCTACATCGACATCACCAATTCCCACCGCACCGACGTCAAAGACTCCGTCGACGAAGTGGTCGTCGAACTCGAGCAGTCGCGGGCGGTGATCGAGCAGGCGAAGGGTGCGCTGATGCTGGTCTACGGCATTTCCGCCGACCGCGCCTTCGACATCCTGACCTGGCGCTCACAGGAGACCAACACCCGACTGCGCGCGATTGCCGAACAGATCGTCAGGGGATTCAGCGAGTGCGAACCCGACACCGGCCTGCGCACCCGGTTCGACCACCTCCTGCTCACCGCCCACCAGCGAGCCGGACGACCGGACTAGGGAACGGTCCCGCGGGCTGGTTTGGTCAACCCGCAGAACCTGGACCGATGTCCCTACCGGTCGAGCACCGGCCCTGACTCACCGCTTTCCCCGAAAACCGCCCGGGCAATCCGTCTCTGGCCCGGATGAACCCACGACCAGGGAGAAACGGCAGCGAATAACGTGTTTCCCCGACCCACCGTCGCTCACTTCGCAGGGTCGGGTCCGTGCTCGACGATATTCAGGGCAACCTCGTTGAGCGGCATGTTGGAGTGCTGGGACCGTCGGGTCAGGATCGCGAAGGCCTCGTCGGCGTCGATCGAATACCGCTGCATCAGCATGCCCTTGGCCTGACCAATCAGGTCCCGGGAGGCCAGGGCATCGCGGAACTGCTCCTCCCGCAGCGAGGCGATCAACGCGATCGCCACATGGGTGGCCAAGGTGCCGCCGATGCTGACCGAGTCGTCGTCGAACGCGTTCGCTCGGCTCGAATGCAGGTTCAACGCACCCATCGTGTGCTCGGTGGTGTAGAGCTGGAATGCCAGCATCGACCGGACCCCGATGCCGGCCGCCTCTGGGGCGAACCTCGGCCACCGCTGCTCGGTGGTCATGTCCGTGACGAGGACGGTTTCGTGGTTCCAGATCGCCTGCACACACAGCCCGTCACCCAGCCGGTGCTGGAGGTCGTCGATGTTCTTCGGCAGCTCCGACGTCGTCGCCCGAGATTGGAAGGACCTGCCGCGGGTGACCAGGGTGATGCCGGCGTCCTCGGCACCGGGAACCACATCCCGCGCGGACTTCGTGATCACCTCCGGGGTGCCCTGAATATTGGCGTGCTCGGCACGCAGATCGCGCGATCTGTTCGATCTCGGCGCGCAACCGGTGCTCGAAGCCACCACCCCGGTCGAGGGCCTGGTCCTCGTCTGAGCTCAAGCCCCATCGTCGCACGGCCTCATTTCACCCTTCCAGTGCCAGCGCACAGAGTCGCATGGACGCAACCCCACTCAGCGCTCATCGAGGCGGCCGGATCCCTGGTGGCGCACTGGATGCTCACCGGTCTCGTGCACGGGCAATGAACACCGACAACACCCGCTCCGAACTCATTCAGTATGAACTTCCAAACCTTTTGCAGCACTCAACTTCCGAGTGGCCGTCGCCAATGCGCGGACCGGTTTGCCCAAGATGCCGGCAGACAGGACTTCCGCCAAGGAATCGCCGGCGTCCATCGTCCGGCCGTCGACAGTTGGGGCAGCACCGCCGGATTCGTCCTCTCGTATGTGCTCGCCACTGTGACGAGGTACGTGGCCCCCAAAGCACGCTGAAGACCACGTGCCGTGCGACTCATCCGACCAGAGGACGGTAGCTCGGCCTGCTCGGCAGTTTCGATGTCGAGATGCATCTGTCACACCTACGCCGTGATCGGCCCGGAAATGACCCCGCTCCGTCAGCTCGCGTTTGCCCGGTGCGCCGTCGGGGGATGCTGCGGAGTGAATCGCCCTGGATCGAGTGGAGACTCCGGTTCAGGCCACCTCGGGGGTTGAGGCAGCAGGGGGACGTTGTTCACGATAGCGGGCCTCGTACCAGGTCGGCGAGAGATAATCGATCGACGAGTGCAATCGGTCCGCGTTGAACCAGCGAACCCACTCGGCGGTTTCCCGCTCCACCTCGGCCCGACCGCTCCACGACGCGTCACGGTCGATCAGCTCGGTTTTGTAGAGTCCGATCGTCGATTCCATCAATCCGTTGTCGAGGGCGTCCCCGACGCTGCCGATCGACCCGGCGATCCCCGAAGCGATCAACGCCTCGGTGAAGGCCAGCGACGTGTACTGGCTCCCCGCATCGCTGTGATGCACCAAACCCGTTGAGGTGAAACGGATGTCGGTTCTCCTGCGGGTGAACAACGCCTGCTCGAGCACTCCGGTGACCAACACGGTGGTCTTGGATGTCATCACCCGCCACCCGAGGATCCGGCGGGAGAACACGTCGACACAGAACGCCGTATACACGAATCCGGTGAGTGTCCACACGTACGTAAAGTCCGCGACCCACCACTGGTCCGGACGGTCCGGGGTGTCCCATTTCCTGTTGATCAGATCCGGGTGTCGTGGTGCCCGCTCGTCGCGCTCGGTGGTGGTCGTGCGGCGTTTGCCGCGGACCACCCCGCGGATGCCGCAGATCTTCATCAGGCGGGCCACCTGATCGCGCCCGATGTCGTGGCCGGCGTGTTTCATCGCCCACCAGATCTTGCGGGCACCGTAGAGGCGCTTGTTGGCCACGTACACCCTGTGCACGGCGTTGGCGGCGTACGCCTCGCCCAGGTCGGTGTCCGAGATGGGTCCGCGCTGCTTGGCCTTGTAGTAGGTGGACGGGGCGATGCTGATGCCGTGCTCGGTGAGCACGGCACAGATCGGGTCGACCCCGAATTGAGAACGGTACGCGTCGATGTAGTCGACGATCACCGCAGTCGGCGGTCGACCTCCGCCGCCGCGAAAAACGCGCTCGCAGTCTTCAAAATCTCGTTGGCTCTGCGTAATTCGGCTACTTCGCGGCGAAGCCTGGCGACCTCGGCCGACACGTCAGGTACCGAAGACGGTGTTCCGGGGGCCTGGCGGCCTTCCTCCCGCTCGATCCAGTTCCTCAGCGTCGCCGGCGCGATGTCGAGCAGCTCGCCGACATGGCGACGGGCTGCGACCTTCGAGCCTCCGTGCTCGTCGATCCGGTCCCGATACATCCGGACGGCGCGATCCTGGGTCTCGGCGTCGTACTTCCTCGGTGCAGGCATACCAGCATTCTCCTTGTTCGATCAGGAGTCTCCACCTCGTCCAGGACGGTTCAGAGAAACCTATGTCTTCGATTGGACGAGGGGAACAAGCCGATGAACGCTCTCACCACCGGCATCGTCGCCGGCGCCGCAGGCACCACGATGCTCGACGCCGTCACATACTTGGACATGGCGATCCGGGGCCGTCCCGCGAGCACCGTCCCGGAGAGGACCGTCGAATCCGTTGCATCCGCCCTGGGCGTCGCGATTCCCGGGCGCGGAGACGCCCTCGCGGCGCGGCGGTCGGCGTTCGGGGCACTCGGCGGAATCGTCGTCGGCACCGGGCTCGGCGTGGCCGCCTCCCTCGTCCGCTTCGCCGGAGCCCGCCTGACCCCGACCGCGGGAACGATCGGCGTCGGACTCGCCGCCATGGCGGCCACGGACATCCCGATCGCCCTGCGCGGTATCAGCGATCCCCGAACGTGGACCACGCAGGACTGGTTCAGCGACCTCGTGCCGCACCTGGTCTACGGCGCCACGGTCACCACCGTCCTACGCCAACAGGACGCGGCCGCACGGAACCGGGCCACCGCAGCGGCGGAACGGTTGAGCACCGTCCGGTCTGCCGTGATCGGTGTGGCCAGCGGCCTGCGGAGCTCTACCGGCATCGCCGCGGCACTCTTGGCGAGTGCCACCGGATCGGCACATCGAACCCGTCTGATCGGCGCGACTGCGGTCGTCGGCGGCGAACTGGTCGCCGACAAGAACCCGAACATCCCGTCGCGCCTTTCCCCGCCCGCGCTCACCGGACGCCTCACCGCAGGCGGCGGGGGCGCCGCAGCTTTGGCCCGCCGCGACCGGGCGGACACGGCGTCGGCTCTGATCATCGGAACCGTCGGCGCCGTCGCCGGCTCGTACGGCGGCGCGTGGTGGCGGCAGTGGGCCGGCGGGCACATGCCGGACTGGCAGGCCGCGCTTGCCGAGGATGCCGTCGCGCTGACGATGGCGGCGGTCGCACTCCGACGCCCCGCGCGGTCCTAGATGCCGGTTGGGCAGGTCACGGGGTCCGATCCGATCGGTCTCACTCGCGTGCGGCCGGAAATCGCGATTGCGGGCGGCCCCGGACTCGAGTGGAACGACCGGCCGCGTCGACGTTCCCGGGTCCGTCGGAACGTAAGGGGTCTTCGATACAAGGCACGGAGGTAGCCGTTACTTGTCATCCCGGGTGGATCTACGCGAAACCCGTTCTCGTTCGGGCTCTTCGTCGGCACCGAACAGACCACCGAGTTTGTCGTCACCGGATTCGATCGAGTCCCTCGCCGTCGATTCCTCCTCGCCTTCGGCGCCATCCGACGCGAGGTCGGTCAGGCCTTTCGGTTCGCTGCCGATCTCGAGCCGGTTCACCGCTTCGGCGAATCGCAGGTAGGTGTCGACGCTTGCGACCACGACGCGGGCGTCGATCGTGAGTATTTCGATGCCGACCAACGAGACGCGCACGTAGGCATCGATGACCAGGCCCTTGTCCAGGATGGTGTCGATGACGTCGGCGAGGCTGCTCGACCGGGGGCCGCCTGCTGTTGCCGCGGGTTGTATCGCTGTGGTCATGCCGGTGCTCCGTGCGTGCGCCCGTCGAGGAGATCTCCTTCGCTCCACCGGAACTGACCGACCGGTACATCGATTATGCCGCTTGTCGTCATCGTCGCACCCTTCCGTGGCGTGGTCTCGGCGCACCTCGGAGAAGGCTCGCTGACGTTTTGCCGCAGGACCGTGCGCGGTGGGTGCGCGTATGTTCTCCGTCTACCCCACCTCGATAACGCTCAATCACCAGCACAAACACCGATCCCGAGCTCACCGACGAACGCCCCTCGCTTGCTCGCGTTCCGCGTGACGCACCGGGTTTCGGCGCGTATCGGTCGCGTCAGGCGTGCGCGCGGTACGGCGTTGTGGCACCGGGAGACCCGAGGAACCGGCGTGTGAGACCCATCGTCAGGTCGGGCATTTCCAACTGGGGTACGTGTCCGCAGTCGGGAAGTACCACCGATTCGGCGGTGGGAACAGCCACGCTCACGTGCCGAGCGAACCGGGACGGAACCAACCGGTCACGACGACCCCACAGGAACAGCGTCGGCGTCCGGACGGTGGTCAGTCGATCCCAGAACCCACTGTCGCCGAACGGTTCCTCGAGGTAGATGTTGATCGGTGCCGACAGCGCCGCCCGGCGCCGCGCACCGTGGCCCATCGCGATCTCGAACTCGTCGACGGCGGCCTCGAACCACGGTTGGGGTACCCGGTCGGGGCGGGCGAACATCGACTTGGCGCCCGCCATCACCACCGCACGCGGCACACCGATCATCGGCAACCGGGCGACGTCCACCGGCCACCACCGGGCCAGCGGCGCCAGTTGACGGAATCGGCGGAACGCCGGTGAGGGGCACAGCAGCACGAGTTTGTCGACCGTATCCGGTTCGCGCATCGCCAGTTCCAGTGCGAGCCGGCCCCGAGCGAATTGCCTATCACCACGGCACCATCGGCGTCCGCGGCGTCGAGGAAGTCGCGCAACCAGCGGAAGAGTTGCTCGGCGGTGTAGGTCCAGGCCGGCGCATCGGAGGCACCGAACCCCGGAAGATCGGGTGCCACAACCCGGAAATCCTCGGCCAGATCGGTGAGAACCGGCAGCATCGACGCATTGGTGGCCCCGAGGCCGTGCAGCAGCACCACCGGGGGCGCGTCGGCGCGTCCGGCCTCGAGATACGCGGTGCGAACCCCGCACGCGGCCGCGTGACGAGGTCGACGTCCGGGGCGAACGCGCCTCCGATCTGGAGGACGGTCGCAAGGCTCCCGCGCGTGGTGAGGTCACCACCGAGGAACGCGTCCACACCGCTGCGACGACCGATGAGCAGATCGGCGAGGGTGTCGGCGTCGGTATGAACCGTACACGTCGGATCGGTGGCGACGTCCCTGGTCACCTCGGCGATGCCGTCGTCGACTGTAATAGTCCACCGGCCGTGCCCGGCGATGTCGAGAACGATCCTCGCATCCGAATGGGTAAGCGCGACATCCGTAAGGTCGCGGGGAAATCGGTCCGAGAGGACGGCGCCGGGATCAGTTGCGGAACGTAGTGACTTCGACACGGAGATTCTCCTCCACTCGCTGCATCCCGGCGAGCCGGGTGATGCAGACCGACAATTCCGACGCCGGGTTACCGCTCCACCGCCTCGACGTCGGCGGTGTCACCGTCACTCTCGCGTAATGCCCTGCCCTGCTGGACAAACTGCTCGTACTTCTCCGCGTTCTTGTCCGAAACCCGGGTATCTCGCGGCGGCAACTGCAATTCGTCCTCGGCGGCCATGCCGGCCTGCAACTCCCGTCCGCGTTCGAGTTCGGCATCCAGTTCGGCGCCGAAGAGCAACGCCAGATTGGTGATCCACAACCACAACAGGAACACGATGACTCCGGCCAGGGAGCCGTACGTCTTGTTGTAGCTGCCGAAGTTGGCGACGTAGAGCCCGAACAGGACCGACGCGACGATCCACGTGACGATCGCGAGGAACGCGCCGGCGCTGATCCAACGGAACTTCGGTTGCCGCACATTGGGTGTGACGTAATAGAGGATGGCCACGGCTACCACGACGATGCCGAGGACGAACGGCCAGCGGGCGATGTTCCACACGGTCAGGGCGGTGTCGCCGAGTCCGACCGCGTCTCCCGCCGAGCGTGCGACCGGGCCGCTGAGGGCGAGCATCGCCGCACCGGCGGCCACCAGGACCAGACCGACGATGGTCACGGCGAGCATCAGGGGCCGTAGCTTCCACACGGGACGCCCCTCCTCGACTTCGTACATGCGGTTCATGGCCCGTCCGAACGCCCCGACGTAGCCGGACGCCGACCACACCGCACCCAGCAGGCCGAGAACGAGAGCCATCCCCGCAGTCGGCGTCTCGACCAGTTGCGTGATGGGATCGCGCAACGTGTCCACAGCGGAGGACGGTCCGAGATCGTCGACCATCTGCAGGACCGCGTCGGTGGTGCGCTGTCCCTGACCGAACACGCCCAGCAACGAGACCAGCGCCAGCAGGGCGGGGAACAGTGAGAGGACTGCGTAGTACGTCAGCGCCGCGGCCAGGTCCGTGCACTGATCGCGGGTGAACTCGTGCGCCGTCTTCCGGATGACGTACCACCAAGACGGTTTCGTCAGGTCCGCAGGCGAATCCGGCTTCCGCGGATCATCGGGTTCCGGCTCGGCGTGCTGATCGTCGTTCATCGGTCACGCCTACCCGTATCCCGGTCCGGTGAAACTGCGGTCCTCCTCGTTCGTGCTCGCCCCGCGGCCGACGATCGGTCGACCGGAGCCCCCAGTTTCCCGCAGGCGTCCGCCGGGCAATCGTGTCGCCGAGTACTGCAACCGACCGACAGGACAGCAATGGCGGATATCGATCCCACCGAGCACGACGTCTCCCCCACACCGGAGAAGGACCCGGACGACTGGATCACCGGCGACGAGCCGATGACAGGGCCCCAGCGTTCCTACCTGCACACTCTGGCGCAGGAGTTGGGCGCGACGGTCCCCGACGACCTGACGAAGGTGACCGCGTCGAAGTTGATCGACGAGTTACAGCTGCGATCCGGACGCGGCGCGCGAGGGGAAGAGACATCCGGAGCGTGACATCGGGAAAGGACGGCGAACTGACCGAAACCCCGCACGGTAGGACTGCTACCGATCGGCGCGAGTTGTCGACTGTTCAACTGATAGAGCGGATCACAGACCAGATTCCGGGACTCGTGCACTCACCGAGGTGAAGGAAAAGGGCACCCGATGCGGCATCGGCGCCGGCGTATCCGGTGCCGGAGTTCTGTTGCTGCTGTTCGAATTCGGGAGTTGGGTGGCCGCCGGACGCTGTCCCGCCGGTCCCCAACTGACCGGTCGCAGCGTCCGCGCGATATCGACAATCTCAAGGGACTTACATGACGCAAGGGCAACCGAATCCGGACCGGGACACCACCGCCGAGCAGCAACGCACCGACCTCGCCGCCACGGTCGATGCCCTCCACGCAACGATGGACATCCCGACGCGTGCGAAGGCCAAGGTGCACGAAGACGTCGAACGGATCAAGCGGCAACCCGCGACCGCGCTGGCCGCATACCTGTACGCGCTCCGAACCGAATTCGTCACCGTCGCTGTTGTCTTGTCCTCGCTCTACCCAGTCCTCCCCGTGATCGTGGGAATCGTGTTCCTGAGCGAGCGCCTCCGGCGATCCCAGGCGCTCGGTCTGGCCGCTGCACTCACCGCGACGGTGCTCATAGCCGTGGCGTGAGTCTGAGACGCCGCGAACAACCAGCGAGACCTTTACCTACCCTTGCCAGCTACTTGCCAGGTTCAGTGCGCCGCAACCAGGCCGGGTCAGCGCCTGCGCTGGCCGAGGTGCGGCACCATGTATCTGATGCAGTTGTCGATCTTCTCGCGCCACGCCGCTATCGCGGCATCCTGATCGGAACTCCCGATCGCCTCCAGGACGCGGCCGTCATCGGTGATGATTCCGTCCACGGGATGCTGATATGTGACCCCCAGTGCGGCCGCGAACAGGCGGATCTGCAGGGTGAGACGAGTGAACATCGCTTCGATACGCGGCATGTCCGCCGCGCGCGCCAGTTCGTCTTGGAGGTCCAGATCCAGCGACCCGGTGACCAGTGGCTCGTCCTCCACGGCGCTGCGTCCGATGCGTTGGTACAGGGCGTCGACGATGTCTGGAACTCCACCGCCGCGTGCCGCCAGACGACGCACGAGCGCAGTGCCGAGTAGGCCGCGAGCCGTGTAGGACTCCAGCACGTCGCGTTCGGCGGGTGTCGGCACATAGAAGTGGCCGGCGCGGTCCTGGTCGACCAGGCCGTCCTCCACGAGATGTCGCAGTGCATCGACGAGCGTCCCCGCCGATAGCCCCGTCCGCGAGGTCATCGTCCGCGCATTGATCACCCGGCCGGCGTGCAGGGCGCCCTCTGCAATCGCCTCGCACAGTCCCGCCACCACTATCGCCGCGTCTGTCTCCCGCCGGGCCTCGGCCGCTGCCGAGCTAACTTTGGTACCTGAGTCAGAAGTTCGATCCCAACGAGTCCATTGAAATTCCCCGCGAGAACCCTGATACCACCCGCGGATGGCCCGTTCCAGCTCGTTCAGTTCGGGAAGCTGACGTGCGTCGATCGCGGATGCCGCAGGAGCCAGCAATTCCAGCCATCTGCGCCTCTCCACCGTCACCGTCCGGATGCTGCGGGTTCGGCGCACCCACGCTGCGGTGGCCGTATCAGGTTCGAAGTCGAGTATCGCCGTCACCGCACGGTCCCGCGGCGCGTACTGAAGCGCGCGGCGTAAACGTTCACCCGAACCGATTGACATTCCTCGCGGCACGTCCTCAGCGCAGATGGATCCGCACAACAGAACCTCGACCGCATCTGAAATCTCGCGCGATGTCGACGCACTCCGGTGCGGCCGTCCCGACTTCGTGGGCCCACTGTGAAACACGAGCACGCTGCTTCCCGGCTCGAGGTGCACGTACGCCAGAACCGCATTGGGTGGCAGGTCAGGATCGGCAGCGGAACCCGCCGCCGGATAGTGTTCGCGCCGAATCCGAGAGACCGTCGACTGGCTCACCCCCACGTGTTCGGCGATGCTTCGGGTGGTCCAACCCCCTTCCGGAGGAGGCTCCAGCACGCACGTCAGAGTGCGGTGCACCACATCGCCGGCAGTGCTCGGCCGGCCCGATCGGGGCGCGTCGGCCAGGCCGTCGATGCCGTACTCGACGTACCGCTTGCGCCATTTCGCGACCGTGCGAACGGTGACGTCGCTCCGGCGTGCCACCTCTGCCGCGCCCATTTCCGTGCAGCTCAACACGATCCTCGCGCGAGCGGCCTGATCTTGCGTCGTTCGGCGGGATGTCGCCATGCGACTCAACTCGGCACGCTGAGCGACGGTCAGTTTCAGGGGGCCGCTTCTCACACCCGAATAGTATCTACTTTTCACTCAGTGCAGCTCGGATCGCCCGCGTCTCTCCCCCGATCAGGTCCCTCTGGCGCATCCTTTCATGCAGCCCCGAATGTGATGTCCAACACTTCCGCCAGGTGCGTCGAGCCGCAACGCTCGCGTTGACCCACAGGCGAGGGCGGACGCATGGCCGGGTTGCGAGTTCCGCCCGGGCCGCGTGTGAAGCAACTGACTCGCAAGGTCCGCCGGGCCGCCCAACCGGGCGCTGATTGATCCGCTGACGTAGCAAGGAGATATCCATATGTCACAGTCCGATACTTGGTGCGCGTCCAGGAGATTCCCATGCCATTGACAGGAAACGCCACAGCCGATTCGGGCCCAAGCGGCAAGACTTCCGAGGCCTACAGGAAGAAGTTCCAGATCCGACTGATCACCGTCCTGGTCGGCGGCATGTTCCTCGACGGCTACATTCTCGGCATCATCGGACCGGTCGCCCACACGATCGAGACGAACGTCGTAGGCATGACCACGGCCTGGATCGGGTTGGAGGCGGCTTCGGCTCTGATCGGCATCATGATCGGATCTCCGATCGGAGGGTGGCTCGCCGACAAACTGGGCCGCAAGCCGCTCCTGTTCTGGGACATAGTCCTGTTTACCGTCGCATCAGCCGCGCAACTCTTCGTCGACGGGCCGCTCGAGCTGTTCCTCGTACGGCTGGCGATGGGCCTCGCCGTCGGCATCGAATACGCCGTCGGCTGGCCACTGCTGGCGGAGTTCGCACCCACACACCTACGCGGTCGGTTGCTCGGGGGCACCGTCATCGCGTGGTACGCCGGATTCTGCGTCGCGTACATCGTCGGGTACTACCTCAACAAGGCCGGGGTGAGCTGGAATATCGTGCTGGCGACGAGCACTCCGATCGCCGCCGCCATTCTGATCGGTCGCATCGGCCTGCCCGAATCGCCGCTCTGGTTGTGGAGCAAGGGCAAGCAAGACCAGGCCAAGGGGATCGTCGGCAAGTATCTGGACACCGACTACATGACCGATATGGTCAAGGCCAAGAGTGGCGGACCGGCCGGCTCGATTGCCATGTTGTTCTCGCCTTCGGTCTGGCGGTCCACACTGTTCACGGCGGGGTTCTGGGCGTGCGCCGTCACCCCGTACTTCGCGATCGCGACCTTTGCAGACAATCTTCTGAAGGATTTCGGGCTGACCGGACTCCTGGGAGGCGTGAGCCTGTCGGTGTTCGCCGTGTTGGGAGTTACCGCAACCATCCTCGTCGTCGACAGGGTGAAGCGGCGAACGCTCACGGTGCCGCCGCAATGGATCGCGGCGATCGTGCTGGTGATCGCCGGGCTGTGGGCGGGTGCGCCGCCGATGATCATGCTCGCACTGTTCCTCCTCTTCTCATTCCTGAATGCCGGTTACACCGCGATGACCGCCATCTACCCGAGCGAGGTGTTCCCCACCGAAGTTCGAGGGCTTGGTACCGGGTTCGCGGCAGCAGGAAGCCGGGTAGGAGCGGCCGCCGGTCTGTTCCTCATTCCGATCTCGATCGAGAATCTGGGTGTGTCCACCACTGTCCTCATCGCCGCGGCGATCACGTTCGTCGGAGCGGCGCTGTCACAGTGGCTGGCACCCGAGACCGGCGGAAAGCCTCTGAGTGAATTAGCCGAGAACGTCAGCCACTGACGAGACTTCCCCGAAATCGCCCGGGCATCAGGCGGACACACGTCCGCGGGTGCCCGGGCGACCAGATGCGAAAGAGGCTGCGACTTGAGTATTCGTGTCGCCGTGATCGGCGATATCGGTGGGCATCGTGAGGAACTCGCACGAGAACTCCGCCGCCTCGGCGCCGACGACAACGGCCGGCTGCCCGACGACCTCGTCGTCGTTCAGGTGGGTGACCTCATTCACCGTGGCCCTGACTCCGACGGCGTCGTCCGTCTCGTCGATCGATACCTCCGCAAACAGCCCGAGCGGTGGATTCAGCTCATCGGCAATCACGAAGCCCACTACCTTCGCCCACCGGTCTTCGACTGGAATGAACGCCTGAGCTTCGGCTCCCGGCGGACCGTCCGGCGATGGTGGCGCGACGGCATCGCCCACGCCGCCGTCGCGGTCCACACGGCGGACGAAGAATTCCTCATCACTCACGCCGGAGTCACCGAACCGTTCTGGCGCCATCAGCTCGACAGCGCCGTCTCTGCCGCCGAGTCGGCCGCCCGGCTCAACGCCACAGCCCGGGACGAAGCCACCGCACTGTTCGACGGCGGGTGCATCCTCGGAGGCGGCCCACCGAACCCCCAGGTGGGCCCCATCTGGGCCGACCGCGAACTCGAACTGCTCCCGGGCTGGCGCAATCGCCCGATGCCCTTCAGCCAGGTGCATGGCCACAGCGGCTCCCACGGCGACTGCGCCGACGAGAGGACGTTCTACGATGCCCGGCAGCGCCACGAGGTGACGCTGCTCGAAGGCGGCCGAATCATCGGCATCGACCCGGGCCATCGCGCCGATCCGCAGCGGAGCTGGCGGTCTCTTGTGCTGACGGCAACCGAGCCCCCACGAATCGCATATGAACACAGTGCCACCGCGTAACCCCATGGCCAGGAGTTGTTTTCGCTCGAGATGCCCCGGCCTCCAGAGTCCAGAATGCCACCGTGCATTCGGACCGACCTGAACGAAGAGGACGACTCTTGTCTGTGGATGAGTCAGCGCAGCGCGCCGAAACCACCGATCTGTTGGCTCTCCTGGCGAGCTGCCGTCCGTTCGACTCGCTGACGCCCGAGGGCCGTGCACGCGCAGTCACGTCCGCGGACGTGCAGAATTTCGCGGCCGGCGACCTCGTGGTGGACGCATTCGCGGAGGTGCCTGCGGACATCTTCGTCGTCGTTTCGGGTGAAGTCGATCTGTGGCTCGATCCCGACCGGATCGGCGAACCACCGGGCGACAGCTTCGGTCGCGGCGAAGCCCTCGGGTTCTCCGCGGCCTTGACCGAAAGGGCGATAGGGCCTCGGGTCGTCGCCAGGTCGGCGGCGAAGATCGCTCGATTCCCCGCCGATGTGGTCATTCCCGCCTTCGCCTCCCGGGGCGGGGCTCGGTTCCTCGCCGAACACATCTCCCACGCGCGGCGGTTGGCATCCGGTCCCCCGACCTACACCGTCATGGCGGATCTGGTGCGCCAGGCGCCACTGATCGTCGCTGCCGATGCCCCTGCGATAGACATCGCCCGCGACATGACCAGCCGTGGCCTTCCCTGCGCCGCCGTCGACATCGGGGACGGCCGATACGGCCTCGTCACCGACGAGGGGTTGCGCCGCCGGATCCTCGCCGAGGGGTTACCGGTGGACTCGCCCGCGCACGCGGTGATGACGTACCCGGCCACGACCACCTCGCTGGGCACGTCGTCGGCCGACGCACTGATCGAGATGCTCGATCACGAGGCCCAGTTCCTGCTCGTCACAAGCGAAGATGGCGCGCTGACCGGTGTAGTGGGCGAGCGGGACTTCATGTCCTCGTCCACCACGGCCGGTGTCAGCATCAAGGAGCAGATCCGTAAAGCGCGAACCGTCGACGATCTCGTCGTCCGCGCCCTCCGGGTCCCCACCGTGCTCGGCGATCTCCTCGAGCGGGGGCTCGCCGCGGACCGTGTCATCGCAGTGAACTCGACCATCGTCGACGCCATCATCCGGCGCGCGGTCACCCTGGTCTTCGAGGACCACACGGACCTCACCATGGAGGCGTTCACCTGGCTCTCACTCGGCAGCAACGGTCGCCGCGAGGCGGTACTCTCCTCCGATGTCGATGCCGCCGTGACCTTCGACGACGAGTGCGTCGGCGAAATACCGCACTACCGCCAGGCATTCGCAGTGGTCGGCGAAGTGCTCACCCGATGCGGGATCAGCGTCGATGCCCACCGCGCCTTCCCCTCGCACGAAGGCTTTTCCCGGACTCACTCGCAGTGGCGGGCTGCGGCCAGGGGCTGGCTCGCGCGGCCGCGTGAGAATCAGGGCACGATCATGGCGTCCATCCTCGTCGACGCGCGGCCGATCTTCGGCGACCCGAGTCTGCCCGAACCGGCGCGCGTGTTCGCCGACTTCAACAGCCACCCGGCCGCTGTGGAGATGCTGCTGTACGAGTCGCTCGCCCGCCGGGCCAAGCTGACCACCATGCGCGACAAGCTCGCCGGCCGCGGCGACGCCTTCGACGTCAAGGCCCGCGGGCTCGCACCGATCATCAACATTGCCCGGTGGGTGGCGCTCGGGGTCGGCTCCGCAGAACTGCAGACCATTGGACGACTCCGGGCGGCCTCCGGCTCGGCACTGCTGCCCGGACGCGATGCCGACCGCCTCATCGAGGCATTCGAAGTCTTGCAGCTGCTGCGCCTCGAACACCAACTCCGGCAGGCTGAGGCCGGACAGGTGCCCGACGACATCCTGGACCGCGACGAGATCTCGCCGATCGACCGCAGCGTCGTCGAACGGACCGTCCGTGAGGTCTCGGCAATCCAACGCCGCATGGATCGCGTCGCCCATATGCTGCCTGCCGACCAACTCGCCCGTCCACGTCCGGCAATGCCCCCGCCGCCCAGCGAGCTTCAGGGTCACGGAGGCGAGCGGGCCGGCGACCCCAGGCGTCGATCAGGCGACCCGATGCGCGCGGCCCGGGCAGCCAAAGACCTCGCAAAAAACAGGGGCATACGGAAGGTAGTGAGGCGCGGCAGGCGACTCGACCCGTAGTCGCATGAACGGGACCTCAGCCATGTCCTGAGTCCCTGCCTCAGCTTGGCGGTCGTCGTCGCGGCACACCGCGGTGGAAGATGGCGAAGCGGCCCGGCCCCGAAACCGGGGCCGGGCCGCAGTTCGTCATCAGTGGTTCAGGAGGTCCAGGGCCGCCTCGAGACTGGCCTCGGCGCCGGGCTCGAGATCAGCGAGGGGCGACCGGGGGCTCCCGATGTCCAGGCCCTGCAGGCGGAGTCCTGCCTTCACCGCCTGGGTGAACGGGACCGCCATCATCGCGTCGATGGCCGGGAACACTCGCAGCCAGTTTTCGAGGGCGCGGTTCAGATCGCCTTCGCGGATTGCCCGGACGACCGCAACGATCTCGTTCGGAACGACGTTCGCCGCGCCGGCCATGATGCCGGCCGCCCCCTCGGTGAGGGCGCCGAAGCTGAAGCTGTCCCAGCCCATGATCAGCTTGATGTCGTCGCGGTGGTGGTGGATCAGGCGCAGGGCCTGCTCCCAGTCGTGGCTCGAGTCCTTGACGTATTCGATGTTGTCGATCTCGCGCCCGAACCGCGCGATGCCCTCGGCGCCGAGGTTCACACCGGTCACGCCGGGGTTGTTGTAGAGCATGATCGGCACACTGACCGAACCCGCAACGGTCTCGACGTACCGGCTGATCTCGGTCTCGGTGAGAGGCTCGTAGAACGGGGTGATGAGCATGAGGGCATCGGCGCCAGTGGCTTCTGCCGCGCGGGACAGGCCCACCGCCTCGCGGGTCGTGAGCGATCCGGTGTGCGCGACCACGGGGACGCGGCCGGCGGTGTGCTCGACGACGATCTCGAAGATCTGCCGGCGCTCGGCATTCGTCAGCGACGTGTACTCACCCGTGCCGCCGCCGACGACGAGTGCGTCGACGCCGGCGTCGATGTTGCGGTCGACGACCTTCTGCATGAGCCCGGCGTCGATCTGATCGTCGGCGGTGAACGGGGTGGGAAGTGCGGTGAGAACGCCGCGGAGTTCCTTGGCCATGTCGGCCTCCTTCTGGTGTCTTGGGGTTGGCGTGGGCAGGTCAGGCGCCGGCGGTCTGTCGTGCGGTGGCCAGGACGCTGGCCGCCCCCTGCGCCGCGGTGAAACCTGAACTCACTGCGGTGTCGGTGTAGAAAGTGCCGAGGAAGTCGCCCGCCAGGAAGACTCGCTCCGAGGGGCGGGTGAGCTCGGACTGGAGCTTGTGGCGGCCGGGGAAGCAGAACGGGGAACCGAATTCGAACTTCTCCACCCGCGCGTCGGTGACGATGTTCGCGAATCCCGGGAAGATCTGGTCGAGATCGTTCAGGTAGATGTCGACGATCTCCTTCTCGGGCAGGTCCCACAGCTTGTAGCCGAGGCTCGCCGGTGAGAACGTCATCATGCTGCCGCCCGGCTGGCGGGTGGTCTCGCGGCCGCGGGTCAGGTTGCCCTGGTTCAGTGCAACGGTGAAAGACCTGTTGGGGGTTGCGATGCCGTAGGTGCCGTCGTAGGGCATCGGTTGCTGCTCGTTGGTCAGGAACGCGCCGGCCACGTGCGGCCCGTACTTGATCTGCCCGAGCGCGTCGCGCAGTTCGGGGCGCAGGTTCACGGCGATCTTGCGGGTGATCGACGCCGGGGTTGCGAGCACCGCGGTGCGGGCCTTGACCTCGTGGTCGGTCCCGTCCTGGGTGTAGTGGACGACGACGTGGTCGCGGTTCTGGACGACCTCGTTCACGACCGCGCCGAGCTCGACCCGGTCGCGGATCGACTGCGCGATCGTCTCGGTCAGAGTCGCGGCGCCGCCGACGATGTAGTTGCCCAGCCCCTGGCCGATGTTCCAGATCAGGTTGAAGTAGCCGATACCGGCGCCCGCGGACAGTACGTCGGGGTCCGCGGCGGACCGCATCGCCACCGAGCAGTAGAAGTCCTTCGCCGTCTCGGTGGCCTCGCCGATGTAGTCGGCGAACGTGCGCTCGTCCTCGAAGTTGAAGATGCGCTGCTGCCGGACCTCCGGCGTTTCACCACTGCGACGCCGCGCGGCCTGCTTGTACCGAACGACGTCGGCACCGAGCCGCGCGCCCACCTTGAGCAGGGACAACCGATCCTTGGTCGTCATCGGGATCCGGAACGGGTATGTCTGGATCAGGCCGGTACTCAGGAACTTCCCGTTCATGGCCATGCCCTGCAGTGAGCCCGGGATCGCCGCCCACCGCGTACCGGTCTCGGCGACCAGCTCTGCACTCGAGCTGCCTGCGCCGGCGAACATGTGCCCGCCCCAGTTCATCACGTACTGGCCGTGCTGCTCGGAACGGATCCGGCCGCCGACCCGCTGGTTGTCGGACTCGAGAACCTGCAGGTCCCAGTGCCGCAGCCGCCACGCCGCCGACAGTCCGGCGAGCCCGCCGCCGATGATCACTACGTCTTTCATTGGTCTTCTTTCCGTTCGTTCAGCTCGCGATGGACGCGGGTCGGGGGAGCAACTTCGTCGCCTCTTGCAGGGCTAGGAAGCGGGTGTACAGGTCGTCGTAGATGGCGGCGTTCGCGGCGTTGGGCTTGTATGTGCTACTGAACTCCATTCCCGCGCAGGCGATGTCGATCGCCGACGGCCACAATTCGGCGGCAACGCCCGCGATGATCGCGGCGCCGCGGCAGGCTGCGCTGCCGGCGCCCTTGACCGTATGCACGGGCCGACCCGTGGCGTCCGCCTTGATCTGGCACCACGCCGCGCTCTTCGCGCCGCCGCTCAGCGAGATGATCTCCGTGATCTCCACGCCGAGGTCCTCGGTCGACTCGATCATGCGGCGTAGCACCATGGCCACACCTTCCATGATCCCGCGCGAGAGATGCTGCTTCGTGTGCGACAGCGTCAGACCGAAGAACGCACCTCGGGCGTGCGGGTCGAGGTCGGGCGGGCCGGAGCCCTGCAGGTGCGGGAGAACCACGAGGCCGTCGGAGCCGGGATCGACCCGACGCACCTCCTCGTCGATCAACTGATAGGCGTTGATCCCGCACAGCTCCTCGACCCGGCGCTCGCTGGAACAGAACTCGTCGCGGAACCAGCGCATGACCATCCCGCCGGTGGAGAACGTGTGCAGCATGTACTGGCCGGGCAGGGCCGCCGCGAAGCACGGTACCCGCCCAGCCGCATCGAGCCGCAGCTCGTCGACGACGGTGACGGTGGTCAGGGCCGACCCCGTGCTCTCGCTGAAGAGTCCCGGCACGGCGTTCCCGAGGCCGAGCGCACCGCACGCCTGATCCAGCGCGCCCACCGAGACCGGCAACCCCGCGGGCAGGCCGAGCTCGGTGGCCGCTGACTCGGTGAGCGCGCCGACTATCTCGCCCTGGTCCGCGATTTCGGGCAGCTTCTCTGTGTCGATACCGAGGTAGTCGAGCATCTCCGGCCAGTACTTCCGGGTGTTGATGTCCCAGAACAGGGTCGAGCACAGCAGCGAATCCTCGCTGACCAGTCGGCCGGTGAGCCGCTGCACGAGGAAGTCCTTGAGCAGGGCGAACCGGGCGGTCGCGGCGAACCGATCGGGGTCGTTCCGCTCGAGCCAGAGAATCTTCGCCGCCGGCCAGATCGGATCCATCGCAGGCTGTCCGGTGACGGCGTGGATGGTGGGCCGGCCGAAGTGCGCCTCGAGCTCGTCGGACTCCGCCGAAGCGCGGTTGTCCATCCAGACGATCGCGCGGCCCAGCGGCCGATCGGCGGAATCCAGACACAGCATCGTCTCGCCCTGAGCCGACAGACCCAGGGCACGGATCTGCTGCACGTCCACCGAGGATTCCCGCAGCAGCGAGGCCACGGCCTCGGCGAAGGTTTCGGTGTAGGTGCCCGGTTCCAGCTCGACGTAGCCGGCCCGCGGAGTCAGCAGGTCGTATTCCTCTGCGTGCTCGGCGATCTCGGTGCCGTCCTCGTCGAAGAGCGCCGCTTTGATCGCGGTGGTGCCCACATCGACACCCAGGACATACCAGCTCATCGCCGCGCCTCGCTGACGTTCTCTCCAACCTCCACGACGGCCAGGAGGTTGTCCCGGAAGGACTGGCCGGGCAGCAGGGCGCCTTCGAAGAGTGCGCCGCCGATGGTGAAGCCCATCGGACCGATCTCGTGCATCAGCCGGATCCGATCGACGGAATTGATGCTGCCCGCGACGATGATCTGCTCGCCCCCGACCACCGTCACAAGACGCCGCGCCAGCTCGACCGGGTCGGCCCCGGTGGAGCGGTACGCAACCAGATCGACGCCGTCCACGCCGCGATCCAGCAGACGGGCCGCGTCTCGTTCGATGTCCTCGATCGATCCGCCCAGGCTGATCGGCGGGCCGCTGGTCGCGCCGCAGAACGGGAAGTACTTCATACCGGCTTCCCGTACCCGGTCACGGACCGTCTCGGTGAACTGGCCGCCGGTGACGAACTCGATGCCGCAATCCGCAGCGAACGCCACCGCCTCCAACATTTCGGCCTCGCTGAAGTTGACGGCCTCGAGCACTGCGGTCTTGCCGGCCTCGCGAAAGTCTGCGACCAACCGCTCGGACTCCGTCGTCGAGAGACCGACGTCCTTGAACCCCCAGAACGTCACCGGTAGATCCGCCGCTTCGTAGAACACCTCGCGGGCATTCGGTACCGTCACGTCATTGTGCGTCAGCATGACGATGATCTCAGGCTTCATGTTCTCCTACTTCATTTGGTTGCATCGGCGTCCACCGCCGATTGGTTCTATCTGGCGTTGTTGTGTTGTTCAGTCGCCGGCCGGCTAGCGGGACGTCGAACCAGCCGAAAATCGAAGGCGCTCGCCAATGCGATGGGCGTGAACAACGAATCGGTCAATGCCTCGAACCTTCACCGGAGACTGGGACAAGGATGCGGCGTCAGACGTGCCGCTGATCAGTCGAGTGTGTGTGCGACAGGTCATAGCTCGCCAGGTTCGCTTCCAAGATCGTCCAAGATGAGTCATAAGTGGGGGACACTCGAACGAACGACGAGCGGGCGCCGACTGACAGATCCAATCTGCAGGTCAGGACTTGGTCGACCCGCAAATCCTCGACCCTGACGCCCTCCGGCGTGACGACCCGCCCCGCTCACGCGTCAACTATTTCTGGGTCGCGGCCCGACGTCACCGGGCATCGGCGCCAGCACCCTGACTGTGAAAATTTTTCGCACGGTTGCGTCAAGATTTATGCGCTTTACTGCTGCAGTGATCTGCGTAACCATTCATGTGTCGCCTTTGAGCGACCGCCCCGGCGGTCAGCCCGACACATCGGCTCATCAAACAAACAGACCCCAGGAGTAACTCCATGTCCGAAGCATCTGTCAACCGGTTCGCCAGCAAGCAGACCGCATTCCACGAGATCCCGGTCATCGATGTCGCAGCCCTTGTCGACGGCAGTGACCCCGAGGGCGTCGCGCGTCAGATCGGGGACTCGTGCGAGAAGGTCGGGTTCTTCTACGTGAAGAACCACGGTGTTCCCTCCGACCTCGTCAAGCGCATGTACGCAGTCACCGAAGAGTTCTTCGCCCTGCCCGAGGATGTGAAGGACAACGTGCACGTCGCGAAGTCCGGGCCGACGGTGCGCGGCTACATCCCGCCGTCCGCCGAGAATGCGGACCAGGACAAGAAGACCGCAGATCTCAAGGAGGCCTTCGACTACGGCGCGAAGCAGGACACCGTGGCGCCGTTCTTCGGACCGAACCTGATGCCGGCAGACTTCCCCGAGTTCGAGGCGACCTGCGACGAGTACTACGCCGCGATGCGGACCCTGGCCCGCAAACTGGTCAGTGGATTCGCAATCAGTCTGGGGCTCGAACCCGACTACTTCGAGCGCATTCAGACCAACCCGATCACCATCCAGCGACTCCTGCACTACCCGCCGCAGAACCCGGACGACGACCAGGCGATCGGCATCGGTGCCCACACCGACAAGGGAATCCTCACCATCCTCTCCCAGGACAACATCGGCGGTCTGCAGGTGCAGAACAAGGACGGCGAGTGGATCACCGCCCCGCCCGTCGAGGACGCCTTCGTCATCAACATCGGCGACCTGGTCGCGAAGATGACCAACGGGAAGTACTCGTCGACGGTCCACCGTGTGGTGAACGAGAGCGGCGCCGAGCGCTACTCGGTCGCGTTCTTCATCGATCTCGATTTCGACGCGCCGGTCGAGACGCTGCCGACCTGTGTCGATGCCGAACACCCGGCCGACCCGAACCCGTTCACCTGCGGCGAGTACAAGACCCAGTGGTTCACGCACGTGTACCCGCACCTGCGGGACGAGCCCGAGATCCTGACCGCCCACGCCTGACCGGCACCCGGCAGTGGGCTTCGACAGTAGTCGAGGCCCACTGCAGCCTGTTCTACCGAGACCGCATCGGTCCAATCCAGATGCGAGCGGCCGTATTCGGAGCCATCCAGTGGAAACAGCGCGGCCCCACCACACACCACAGACAACGAAGGAGACACCACGCATGACGGCATTGCTCGAGCTGCCGGTCCCGCGAGAGGAGGTCGCCCGACTCGCCGAGAACGCGATGAAACGTGCAGGGGCATCGGAGGAAGTAGCCGAACTACTCGTCGACGCCGCCCTATTCGCCGAGGACCGGGGCATGCGCGGAGTCGGCGTCGCTCACCTTCTCGACTATCTTCACGCCATCGACGATGGCCGTCTGGATGCGGCTGCAATACCTACAGTGGACCGACTCGCGCCTGCCATCCTCTCCTGCAACGCTCACGGAGGGCCGTTCCACACGGGATTCGGTGCGGCGATCGACGATCTCGTCGCAGCGGCACGGTCCGAGGGGGTGGCGATGTTCCTGCAGTCGGGAGCATTCGCCGGTGGCCAGCTCGGGTGGTTCACCGAGCGCCTGTCGACGCACGGTCTCGTGGCGCTCGGCGCTATCAACTCCAACGCGCTTCTCGCCACTGCGCCCGGCACCGGTCGCGTATTGGGCACGAACCCGATGTCGTACTCGTTCCCCCGGCCGGCAGGCGAGGTCATGACCGTCGACCAGTCGTCAAGCGCGGCCGCGTACGTCAACGTCCGCGAGGCGGCGGCGCACGGTCGGCCGATCCCCGAGGGATGGGCGATCGACGCCGCCGGCAAACCGACGACCGACCCCGAAGCTGCGCTGGATGGGGCCATGCTCCCGTTCGGCGGCTACAAGGGTGCCAACATCGCATGGATGGTCGAGTTGCTTGCGGGTATGTCGGGCGGGAACTGGTCGATCGACGCCCCGTCCTTCGACGCAGGCGCGGAGAATCCCGGGGTCGGGATGTTCATACTGGCGATCGACGTGAGCAAGCTCCAGCACGACTTCGTCTCGAGGGCGGATGCGCACGTGTGCCGGCTGGGCGCGCAGGGCGTCCGCACGCCGGGCACTTCGCGGGTGGAGCCTCTCTCTGTAATCTCGCTGCGCACCACTGTCCTCGAAGCGCTGCGGGCACGCGCGGCGAAGCAGTTTCCCACAAATCATCAAGGAGCACGATCATGACGACGGACACCCCGTACATCATTCGGCAGGACGACGCTGAGGTCTTCTACGAGGGCCCAGAACTGTGTCGGGAGTACTTCCGCAACGACGCGATGTGGTTCGGTACTTCCACGGTTCAGCCGGGCGACACCGGTGATGTGGATCAGGGTCACGCGGGTACTTGGGAGGTGTTCTTCTGTGTCTCCGGCGAGGGGTACCTCGACGACGGCTCGAACGAGTACTTCCTCGAGGCAGGTGACGCGTGGGCCGTGCCGCCCACCGTTCCCCACCGCATCCACAACCGCAGTGCAGCCCCGGTCGTCATGGCCTGGGCTGGTGGCCCAACTCTGCCATCGGAGAAGTGACTCGGCGGAAGACCCTGTTCCCAACCTCGAAGGACCATCCATGACCATGAGCACCAGTTCACCTGCTCGCCCGGGATCCTTCATCCGAAGGCTCAACCCGTGCGGACACCGCACCGGCCAATGGGCCCAGATACTCACCACATCAACCGCACACGACCAGGAACACTTCCTCGTCATCTACCACGACAGCGAAACCGAACTACTTCCGGCTGAATCCCTCGGACATCACTACGAATTCGGCCCAGCACCCGCCCAGTGGAACTCCCGAATCGACACCCGTGGAAAGGGATAGCTGCTCTCGCTCCCACCCGGAAGCAGTGAGGAACCTGCACAAGGGCGGCGGCGCACGAGGTACTGCATCTATTGTTGATCGGGTGAAGGCACTACTCGAGTTCGGACGGTCCGATGCTTGACCCCAGGCTCAAGATCCTGCAGGCAGTCGATTACTACGGCACTGTCACAGCCGCTGCGGCGGCCCTCTCATACACTCCATCGGCGATCTCGTACCAACTGCGCCAGTTGTCGGAGCTACTCGGGGTCGAATTGATCGAGCCCTCGGGCCGCGGCATCAAACTCACACCGGCTGCACGCACCGTGTTACGGCACGCCGCCATCATGCGGGCTCAGTGGGAGTTAGCCCAGAGCGAGCTCGCAGAAACGGTGGACGAGCCGTCCGGCCCGTACACCTTGTGTGGGTTTTCAACGGCGTCAACACAATTACTGCCTTATGCCGGCAAAACTCTACGCGATCGCCATCCCCGCCTCCGCGTGCGTCTGGTTCAGGCCGATCCCGCCGAATGCTTCAGGCTGCTGCAGATGGAGGAGGCGGACCTCGCCCTGGTGATGGTGACCGCGGACTCCCCTCCCCTGGACGATCTCCGCTTTGATCAACAGTTGCTGGTGGACGACCCGTTGGATCTGGTCGTGCCCGCGAATCATCCATTGACATCCCGCCGACGAGTCACGCTCGCCGACGCCGCTGACGAGCCCTGGGTGGTCGGGACCCCTGGTGGGGCATACCACCAACTCACCGTGACCGCCTGCGTCGCAGCTGGATTCACACCCAACATCGCTCACCAGGCCGACGAGTGGGAGACCGGTGCGGCAATAGTTTCTCAGGATATGGGGGTCATGCTCGTGCCACGGCTGTGGCTACTGAGTTCGGAGTGGGCAGTCACCCGAATCAGGTTGTCAGGTGAACCTGTGCCCGCCCGCAAGATCGTTGCCGCCACTCGCAAGGGCGCCGCACGTCATCCGCTCGTCGCAGAGACACTCGAACTCGTCAAAGCACGATGCGAAACCCTGTACTCGACTCCACCCTGAGGTTCCGGAAGTGCGCCGTACATCGCGTTGCAACTGTCCGGCGCGTCGACTGCGGTCGCCTGGATGGGAACGCATTGCGCGCCTGGAGCGGCTGGTCACAAGGGTCGACCCCGCCGCGTTCACCGATTGGCGGCCAGCACTGCCGCGAGGCCTTCTTGCAGGTCCTTGACGAAATACTCCGGAACCTCCAGCGAGGGGAAATGTCCCCCGGTTTCGGGCGACCTCCATCGGACGATGTGTCGGTACCGCTCTTGTGCCCAGGGGCGCGGGCACTTCTCGATGTCGCGGGGATACATGGTGATTGCCGACGGGACGTCGACCCGGAGTTCGGGATCGAGCGAGTTGTGGCTTTCGTAGTAGATGCGGGCCGCCGATGCGCCGGTCCGCGTCAGCCAGTACAGGGTGACGTCGTCGAGAATTCTGTCTCTGGACATCGTCTCGAACGGGCTGTCTTCGGTGTCCGACCACTCGGCGAATTTGTCCAGGATCCAGGCGAGCAGCCCGACCGGCGAGTCGACGAGCGAGTAACCGATGGTCTGCGGTCGGGTCGCCTGCTGCTTCGCATACGCCGCGCGGTGGTGCCAGAAATCGCGGGTTTCCTCGGTCCACTTGCGCTCGACCGCCGTCAGCCCGTCCGTCGTCAAACCGGGTGGTGCCTCCGCGAACAATGTGTGGATGCCGAGAACGTGCGCCGGGAACCGGCCGCCGAGGACCGTGGTGATGTTGCCTCCCCAGTCGCCGCCGTGGGCTGCGAACTTGCTGTAGCCGAGCCGTCCCATCAGTTCTACCCATGCGGCCGCGATCTTTTCGGTTCCCCACCCGGTGGTGGCAGGCTTGTCGCTGTAACCGAATCCCGGCAGCGACGGGACGACGACGTGGAACGCCGGCGCGTCTGCATCTTTCGGATCGGCCAGCTCGTCTACGACATCGACGAACTCGGCAATGCTGCCGGGCCAGCCGTGCGTCAGGATCAGCGGAGTGGCATCTGCGCGCGCGGATCGGCGGTGCAGGAAGTGGATTCCCAGATCGTCGATGGTCGTGCGGAACTGGCCGATCCGGTTGAGGCGTTCTTCGAACGACCGCCAGTTGTACCCGGTGCGCCAGTAGTCCACGACGTCGACGAGGTCGGCGAGAGGAACGCCCTGTTCCCATCGGCGAGGGCCGGGCGCGGCGCGATAGACCGTCTCGGCCTCCGGTAGTCGCGCCGCGGCCAGTCGCGCGCGCAGATCGTCGAGGTCGGCGTCGGGTGCGTGGGCTTCGAATGCGTGGACGTCGCTGGTTAGGCGGGGCATGAGACCTCCTGGTCACCGTGGAACCGGCTAGGAACTTTTGCGAACCGTCTAAGCCGGTTCTAGCACGCCTTCATGCCGTCGCGCAACCAGCTAAGGTGGTTCCATGCGTGCCGAGTTCCCCGACTTCCGCCTCGGTAGCGTGCTGGCGACCAGCTTCACGGCGACTCTGACGGAGCGTCGCGGCGACGCCGTGGAGCGCATTCCCACGCCGCAGCGACTCGTCGACTGGCTGGCAGTGAGCGGCCTCGCCGTGGACTCCTGCACCGCCGCCCAGCTCGACCTCGCTCGGGAACTGCGGGAGGCGATTCACGCCGCCGCGACTGCGGCCGCGATACACGAACCTCTCCCCGCATCCGCTGTCCACGTCATCAATGACCGCAGCGCTCAGGGCCGGGCCGCAGCGATCCTGACGCCCGAGGGCAATCGTCGATGGCGGCTCAGCTCGGCGTCGTGCGTGGAAGATGCCCTGGGCGTGATCGCCGCCGACGCGATCAGCATCATCGCAGGCGAACGAGACGGAAAATTGGCCCTGTGCGCATCGCCGACCTGCCAGGCCGCCTTCTTCGACACCAGCCAAAGTCGCACCCGCAAATGGTGTGACATGAATACGTGCGGGAATCGCCAGAAGAAGGCGCGCTTCACTGCCAACCAGCGCAAGAACCCCAGATCAGCGGACTGATCGTTACCTTGACGCCGTAGATCCGAAGAAGGCCGCGAACGTCCGGATCAGCTGGGCCGGGGCGCGGTTGATGCCGTCATGGCCCCCGCGGACCGCTGCTGCACGGGCGTGGGGCAGTGCAGCAGCAAGTGCATCGTTGAGTTGTTCGTAATAGGGCGGTCCGTCCGCACCCCTCAGCAACAGAACCTCCGCAGTCACCCCCGCCCAGCGACTCGGCGGACCGTCGGCGCGTGCGATTGCCTGCGACTCGTCCAACGTCATGGGCAACAAGGCACCCATGGTGCGCCCGACGGGAGTGCGCAACAACAGTCGGCTCATAGCGATCTGCACCCCCAGTGGCAGGGCGCTCGCCCGCGACTGGGTGTTGATGCCGGCCCCGGTGATCGCCATCGCGCGTGCAACGTCGCCGTCCCGGGCCGCTGCCCTGGCGCTGTCCAGCCACTGCGCGGGGAAGAGACCGTTCACGGACACTGCTGCGTCGTAGAGCGCGAGACGCACGATGGGCAGTTGCAGGGCCGCCGTCAGGGCGATGAACCCACCACTGCTGTGGCCGATAACGTCAGTTGCGCCGGTGTGTTCGAGCACCGTCCGCAGGTCGTCGACGTCCTGCTGAACGTCGTAGGGCTCCGAACGGGGCGGCGCATCTGCGCGTCCGCGTCGGTTATAGAGATGCACGGTGAAGCTATCCGACAGTTTGCGCGCCAGTCGGCGATAGGAATCGATCGTCACCCCGCCGCCATGAACGACCACCAGAGCAGGGCCGTCACCAACTGTGTGCAGGACGACGTCGCCCGCTCGTTCAACCCGCTCTTGCATCGCTGCCTCCCTGAATGCGTGCACAACAATAGCAAACAGTGTTCGCAGTTTAGGATTGTGAGGTGAGCGACGACCCACACCGACCCCACGAACACAATGCCTCCGCCAGGGAGACACCGCCGCGCCGACGAGGTCCGGTCCCCGCGCACAGCCGCGACGACATCGCTGCCGCCGCAATAACACTCACGGATCACGAAGGCTTGGCCGGTCTGTCCATGCGGGCCGTTGCCGCATCGCTGGGTACCGGTGCAGCGTCGCTGTACCGGTACGTGGCATCGCGGGACGAACTTCTCGCGCTGATGACCGATCACGTCATGCGCGAGCTCCGCCCGTACCCAGCCGGCCATGATCAGTGGTTGGACGCCATGCTCGAGATGTCACGTCGACAGTTGCACCTGTATCGGCGTCACTCCTGGCTCGTCGACGTCACCCAGCAATCGCCCGCCTTCGGTCCCGAAGCCCTGGCCTGGCTGGACCACTGCCTGCAGGTACTCGAACCAGTCACGGCCTCCAGTCGGGCAAAATTTGAAGCGATCGCGATGGCGACGGGAGTCACGACGTTGTTCGCTCGCAGCGAGCTCGCTTCACAGCCCGCACTTCCCCCGATCGACAGCCATACGTATCCGCACGTGGCCAGGGCGATCTCCGCTGACGCAACTCCTGCGCCCACCGATCGGGACCTCTTCGAGGATGCCTTGCGCAGCCTCCTGGTCGGTCTGCTGTCCTGAGAACGGAGTCGTTGGCCGGACCGTTTACGGGATGGTGAGCGGCACTGCCAGAGGATCGCCCGGTGCCGGCGCGCGGCGGTTGGCCGCGACGAGGTCCCACGCAGTGTGCCGCGGCGTCACGCCGTCCAGCATCCATTGGCCGAGCAGCAACGCGACCTTGGCCAGCATCTCGGTACGCAACCGCAGGAATGAGTCCTCCGGGTCGGTGCCGACCTGACCGAGCAGTACCCACCAGGCCCAGGCGACTGCTCCGGCATTGGCAACGAAGTCCGGGACCACCGGAATGCCCCGGCCGGTGAGCACCGTCTCGGCCTGCGGGGTTGTCGCGGCATTCGCAGCTTCGATCACGACTTTCGCGGCGACGTGGTCGACGTTGTCCGTCGTGATCGCATAGGAGATCGCGGCCGGGACGAGGATGTCTGCCGCAGTGGCGATCACAGCCGCGCGCGGCAACCGCTGAACATGCGAGGGGACGCGGGAGCGGTCGATCTCGCCGTAGCCGTTCCGCAGGTCGAGCAGCGCGGGAACGTCCAGGCCGTCGGGGCAGTACAGCGTGCCGACGGCGTCGGCGACAGCAACCACGCGCATACCGGCCTCGTGCAGGTACCAGGCCGCGCCGCCCCCCATGGTGCCGATGCCCTGGATTGCCACCGTGGTGTCGGCCGGAGCCCATCCACTTGCATTCACGGTACCGATGCAGGCCTGCGCGACTCCGTAACCGCCGATCACATCGCCCAGCAGAAAACCGCCGGCCACCGGGGCGTTCAACGCGGCCCGCACCCGGCGCAGAGTCCTCTGCGGATCTTCCGCACGGCTGATCGCCGCATGGTAGGACTGCTGAAGACCCAGCCGCGCGAAGACGTCGTCGATCAGATGCTGCGGCACCCCCAGATCCTCTGCGGTCACCCAGTGCGCGTCCAGCCACGGGCGCATCGCCTGACAGAACCGCTCCAGAACACCGACGGCGCGGGGGTCCTTCGGGTCGAAGTCGATGCCGCCCTTCGCGCCGCCGACGGGCAGGTCGAAAACCGCGGTCTTGGCAGCCATGCCGCCGGCCAGGTCCTCCACCTCCGACATCGTGCAGCCTGCCCGCATGCGGGTGCCCCCGGTGGCCAGGTCGGACACCAACGTGTGCACGACGAGATAGCCCTGAGCTCCGGTGACCGGATCGGACCAGGTCATACGCAGCAGGGGCTCACCACTGCGCACGGTCGCCACATCGACCCGACGCTGCGGCGCAGTGTTCTCACGGTGGTCGTACTCACGGTGCTCGGGGGTGCGCCCGAACCCGGATTCCGTCGTCGTCGTCACCTCGAGTTACCCCAATCGTTCTCGGAAGATCATCGCCGTTTCGGCCATTCGGCCGATGACGTCAGAGTGCGCTCCCCGGTGACCGGGCGTCCAGTTAAGAATCTTGAATGATTGCGTTCACGCTTTCTACACAGCGCGACGCGTGGTCCGATTGGACGGTTCGGACCGGATGCATAGGCTGGGGGCATGGAGCTGTCTCTGCGCCGGTTGCGGATGCTTCGGGAGTTGCACCGCCGAGGCACCGTGACAGCCGCCGCGCAGGCCTTGCACTACACCACGTCCGCGGTATCCCAACAGCTCACCCAGCTCGAACGCGACGTCGGCGCAAAGCTATTCGAGCGGCGTGGTCGGCGGGTACAACTCACGGAGATCGGCCTGCTCCTCGCCGAGCACGCTGAGGAGATCATGCGATCGGTGGACCGCGCGACCTCCGCCCTCGAGCAAACGCAGGAGGGCGTCACCGCCCGATTGACCGTTGGCGTGTGGGCGTCCGTCGCGTCGGGCCTGCTGCCGAGTGCGCTGTCGTTGCTGGCCGCCGAACATCCCGGCATCGAGGTGCGGACGAAAGAACTCGCGCCGGAGGACACCGCAGTCGCAGTACGGGACGGCTCGCTGGACTTCTCGTTCGTGATCAACTATTCCGACTACCCGATGCCGTGGGACCCGGAGTTGACCAGAGTGGTGATCGCGGTGGAGCGACTGCACGCAGCGCTGCCACCGGGAACGGTGTCCGCCAGAACCATGGCGTTGGCGGACCTCGCCGAGCATCCCTGGATCCTCGCGGGACCCACTTCGCATTTCGGCCGCGCGGTGCGCTCGGCCTGTCAGCGTTGCGGATTCGAACCCAAGATCAACCATGAGGTCGGCGAGCAGGCGACGGCACTCGCGATGGTGTCCGCGGGCCTGGGGGTCACCCTCGTCTCCGATCTCGGATTGACGCTGCGCCCGCCGGGCATGGACGTCGTCGCGCTCACCGAACCGGTCATGCGGACGATCTCCATCGCCCATCGGGGGACGGAAGCACACCGCCAGCCGCTGCAACTGGTGATCGACGCCGTGCGGGCCGCGGCGGCCGCACAGGGGCTCGCTGCGCGGTCGCCGTACCCATAGCCGACGACGACGACGCCTGCCTGTCGGGTCAGGGTTGCGCAGCGTTGAACGCGGCCGTGTACTCCGCAAGGAGCGACTCGAGTCGGCTGACCATGAAGCTGTAGTACTCGTGCATCGCGTGGAAGCGGGCGCGCTGTTCGGGCGGGAGGTCCTCTCCCCGGGTTCGGGCACTCTCCGCCAGCGCCAGCAGTTCGGTGGTCTGCTCGAGTTGGTGCTGTAAGCATCCGATCCAGGCATCGTCGCGCCAACGGTAGACGAACTGGCGACTTCCGGGCTCCTTGAATCGTTCGACGGTGCCGGTGGTCATGAGCAACCGAGTTGTCTCCGACACCGATCCCTTGCTCGCATCGAGCGCATCCTGCAATTGCGCCATGGTCATCGGCGCCTCGCTGAGGATCAGCACGCCCGCGGCTCGACCCGCCATGGGGGGCCAGCCCATCGCACCGCCGATATGCACACCGAAGTCCTCGATGAGGGAAGCCCTCTTGTCGCTGTCGGACACCGCCACCTCCATTCGATCAATTTAAAATGAACATTCACTCTTGACTGAATCCTTCGCCTACGGAATCCTACTCGGCAGGACCCGGGCGCTCCCGGAGACCTCATTCGCGCAACTCGTTACGGAGGTTTGTTGTGACCGAAACAGGCTGGGACGTCATCGTGGTGGGTGCAGGTTCGGCGGGGGCCGCGCTCGCGGTCCGATCCGCCGAAAAAGGCAAGCGGGTCCTGCTCCTCGAGGCAGGACCGGACTATCGCTCCGCGCACATGCACGAGGCGTGGCGGTCACCCAACCCGATCAGAGCACTGCTCGACCCGACGGCGACCGAAAATCTGGTCTGGTCGGGGCTCGACGCGGCGCGGACAGAGAAACAAGAGCCTGCACCCTACTGGCGAGGTCGAGGGGTCGGCGGCAGCTCCTCGATCAACGGACAGATCGCGATTCGACCCCCGGTAGAGGACTTCGACGATTGGGTCAGCTGGGGTTGCGCGGGTTGGGGACCCGACGACGTCCTGCCGTACTTCGCCAAGCTCGAGGACGACGAAGAGTACGGCGACGAGGCCTATCACGGCCGAGGTGGACCGACTCCGATTTGCCGCATGCCCCAGGAGAATTGGGGATCCGTCGATACCGCGCTGAGCACGGCTGCACTGTCCGCCGGGCATGCTTGGGCCCCGGACGTCAATGCGCCCCACGCGATAGGAGTCTCGCCCTACCCGATCAACTCACGATCCGGGCGCCGAGTATCCGTCAACGACGCCTACCTCGAGGCCGCACGCGAATCCTCGACCCTGACGATCCGCGGCAACGCCCTGGTCGACCACGTGCTCTTCGCCGGAGTCCGCGCGATCGGCGTCCGGACCATCGTCGACGGCACCGCTGTGACGGAGCACGCCGACGAGGTGATACTCAGCGCCGGCGCGGTCCACTCTCCGGCGATTCTCATGCGCTCCGGAATCGGACCGTCCGGGCATCTGCGCTCGGTGGGGATCGAGGTGCGCCACGATCTTCCGGTCGGTCGAGGTCTGCAAGACCATCCGATGGCGGTGGTGTCGATCCCCCTGATCGACGAGGCAGGGATCCAAAGCCCGGACGACCGGCACACCAACGTCTGCGTCCGCTACACGAGCGAGCCCGGCGCCCCCACCGGCGACATGATGTTCGTGTCGCAGAATCAGAATGTCGTCGCCATGGCCAACCCTGACATGCGTGCGCTGGCAGGTGCGTTCGGTGTCTGGGTGAACCAGGCGTACTCCCGCGGTGTGTTGACGCTGACCTCGGCCGACCCGGCGTATCAACCCCAGGTTCACACCCGGATGCTCTCCGACGAGCGGGACCTGTCCCGTTTGCGCGACGGGATTCGCAACCTGGTCGAACTCGCCCGCGACCCGGCGGTCGCCGCCATCACGCATGGGCCGCTCGTTACCGAGAACAGGGCCCTGTTCTCGGTGCTCGACAGTGACAGCGAGCTCGACGACTACTTGCTCGCGACCGTGAGCGATGTCCAGCACGCCACCAGTACGTGCCGAATGGGTGCAACCGGAAGCGCGGACACCGTGGTCGATCCGTCCTGTCGGGTCCTCGGAACCGACGGGCTGCGGGTGGTCGACGCATCGATATTTCCGTCCGTCCCGCGGGCCAACACCAACCTGACAGCGATCATGGTCGGCGAGCTCATGGCCGACCGCATCCGCTAACTCGTAATCACAGGGAAGGCAGTACCTTTCACATGAAGACCTTGCAGAACTTGATCGGTGGAAAATGGGTGGACTCCCACAGCGTGTCGCTGCATGATGTGGTGAACCCCGCCACCGAAGAGGTGATCGCACACTACCCCGGAGGATCGGCCGACGACGTCGACCGCGCCGTCGAGGCGGCAGTCGAGGCGCAGCCCGGGTGGGCGGAGTTGCCGGTCGCCGAACGGGTGGAATACCTGACACGGTGGGCCGCGGAGATCGCCGAACACGCCGAGGAACTCGCGGAGCTCGAATGTCAGGAAATGGGAAAGCCGGTCGCCCTCGGCAGAACCTTCATCGAAGGTGGTGTCCAGGGGTTTCGGACCGCGGTTCACGAGGCTCTGACCTATCCCTTCGTCGAAACCCTCCCCTGCGCGGACGGCGGCGGAACGACGATCCTGCGTCACCCGCTCGGCGCCACCGCCGTCATCACCCCGTGGAACTTCCCCGTGCCGATGGTGCTGGGGGCGCTCGGGCCGCTCCTCGCCTCAGGCAACACCGTCGTGGTCAAGCCGTCCGAACGCTCACCACTGTCCACCGCCCGGCTGTTCGAGCTCTCGACGCTGCCTCCAGGCGTGGTCAACCTCGTCCTCGGTGACGCCCGAGCCGGGGCACCGCTCGTCGAGCATGGGCAGATCCGGCTGGTGCACTTCACGGGTTCCGTCGAGGCCGGCCGCCGGATCGGCGCTGGAACCGGTGGGCGATTGTGCCGGTCGATCCTGGAACTCGGCGGCAAGGACCCGGTCATCGTCGACTCCGGGGTCGATCCTGTCGCAACCGCCGCCGCGATCGCCTTCGGTGCGTTCGTCAACACCGGACAGATCTGCACGTCCATGGAACGCATCTACGTCCACCAGGACATCGCCGAGGCGTTCGTCGACGCCCTGGTCGACATTGCATCCACCTACACCCTCGGTGACGGCCACGACGCCGAAACCGTGCTGGGGCCGTTGGTCGATGCACGCCAACGCGACATCGTCCACGGGCACGTCACCGATGCCGTCGAGCGTGGCGCTCGTGTCCGCATCGGCGGCGTGATCCCGAAGCGGAAGGGGTTCTTCTACCCAGCAACAGTGCTCACCGACGTCGACGACTCCATGCTGGTGATGACCGAGGAAACGTTCGGCCCGCTCGCCCCGATCGTTGTCGTCTCCTCGTTCGGGGAGGCGCTCGAGCGCGCCGGCTCGTCACGCTTTGCGCTCGGGGCCACCGTCTACACGCACAACCCCGACCACGCCGCCGCAGCCGCCGGCATCCCTGCCGGGGTGACGTGGATCAACCAGTGGCAGGGCGGTGGCCCGGAGAGGCTCTACGAGCCCGCAGGCGACAGCGGCATGGGTGCAACGGGCGCCCGAGCCGCGTACGACGCCGCAACCCGGCCCGCATCGATTCACACTGCCCCCGCACCTGCGTCCACGCGCTCATGACCCCGGCTGCCGTCGGAGCGAAGGCTGCTGTCGAGAACAGGATCCGACGGTGCGAACGGACACTCCTGAGGTTGTCTCACCGCATCCACGCGAACCCTGAACTGGGATTCGAAGAATACCGAGCCAGCGAGTGGGTCGCCGACGAACTCCGCAGCGGGGGATTCGAGGTGCAGCGCGGCTGCTACGACCTGCCCACGGCGGTGCGCGCCACCATCGGATCGGGTCCGGTGCATGTCGGAATCTGCGCCGAGTACGACGCTCTCCCCGAGATCGGGCACGCGTGCGGCCACAACATCATCGCCGCAGCCGGCGTCGGTGCCGCCCTGGGCCTGGCCGACTTCGTCGACGACTTGGGGTTGACCGTCACACTCCTCGGCACCCCTGCCGAAGAGGGCGGCGGCGGAAAGATCCTCCTGCTCGAACGCGGAGCCTTCGACGGGCTCCACGCGGCGATGATGGTCCACCCCGCCGCCGTCGAGATGGCGGCGATGCCCGGCACGGCTGTTTCCCAGTTCGAAGTAACGTACACAGGCAAGCCCGCCCATGCCGGGGCCTATCCCGATTTGGGGGTCAATGCCGCCGACGCAATTCTCATCGCGCAGGTAGCGATAGGCCAACTGCGACAACAAACTCGGGGAACCGACCGAATTCAAGGCATCGTCACCGATGCCGGCACCGCCGTCAACGTGATCCCGGACAGTGCGGCCGGACGCTGGATCGTCCGTTCCGATACCGCGGAGGCACTCGCCACACTCACTGCGCGCGTGAAACGCTGCTTCGAGGCCGGGGCACTGGCCACCGGATGTGCAATGTCGATCACGCCCAGCGGACCCGACTACGCGGATTTGCGTCCGGACGCCACTCTGCTTGCCCTGTACCGCGCGAATGCAGAAGCCCTCGGTCGCAGCTTTCCTGACCTACCGGACGGAATGTCGGGTGCCGCGACCGACATGGGTAACGTCTCTCACGCCGTGCCCACCATTCATCCCATGCTCGGCCTGGACTGTGACCCCGCGGTCAACCACCAACCTGAATTCGCCGCCGCCTGCGTCGGTCCGGCAGCCGACAGAGCCATTCTCGACGGAGCCATCGCAATGGCCTGGACCGCAGCGGATTTCGCAGAACAGCATCTGGCGATTCCTCACTGATTCACAAGAAGCTTTCGGCCCGGACGTCGAGCATCGTGACTGTGCGCTTCGGGCGAAGCAACATCTTCGAAAGGCATGACCGTATGAGACTCGACAAGACATTGTGCTGGGACGGCGAACTGACGGTGACGCGGCATGACAGGGAAACCGGGACGTCCTTCATCATCCGCTTGGACTCGACCCGACTCGGACCTGCCGCCGGTGGCACCCGCGCGGCACAGTACGCCTCCTTCGGTGAGGCGCTCGACGATGCCGGCCGACTCGCGGGTGCAATGACGTTGAAGATGGCCGTCAGCAACCTGCCGATGGGCGGTGGCAAGTCGGTCATTGCGCTCCCGGCTCCGCGCAATGAGATCGACCAGGGCACATGGAAACGCATCCTTGTTCTGCACGCCGAGAACATCGACAAACTCGGGGGCAACTACTGGACAGGGCCCGACGTCAATACCAACTCCTCGGACATGGACCTTCTCAACGACACCACCGAGTTCGTCTTCGGCCGCTCCACCGCGCGTGGCGGTGCCGGTTCCAGTGCATCAAACACGTCGTTGGGCGTCTTCGAGGCGATGAAGGCGACTGCCCTGCACCGAGGACTCGGGACGCTCGACGGTCTCACCGTGCTCGTTCAGGGCCTCGGCGCGGTCGGCAGCGGACTGGCCGTCCTCGCGTCGCAGGCCGGGGCGCGCCTCCTCGTCTCGGATACCGACTCCGAGCGGTTGGCCTGGGCTCGGCAAGCCGGTCACGATGTTGTCGAGATCGATAACGTCCGGTCCACGCCCTGCGACATCTTCGCGCCGTGCGCGATGGGCGGGGTAATCGACAGCGCGGTCGCCGGTGAACTGCCCGCCTCCGCAGTGGTCGGCGCCGCGAACAATATCCTTGCCGACGACGAGGCGGGCGACATCCTCCACCAGCGCGGTGTCACATACGCGCCCGACTTCGTCACAAACGCAGGCGGCGCATTTCACTTGGTCGGCCGCGAAGTCCTCGGCTGGAGCGAGGAGACAGTCGGAGCACGCACCCGACGCATCGGAGACACACTTGCCGAGGTCTACTCGATCGCCGAGAGCGAGGACATCGACACCGATCGTGCCGCGCGAATCCTGGCTCGTCGCCGGATCGAGACAGCAGGCACCCATCCCCCGCACACCCGAACCGCGGGGATCAGCGTGGACCCGAAGGCGCGGGCACGGCCCACGCGCTCCCCTGTTCGCGATCGAGCACGGTGACCGCCTTGTTCTTCAGCCCGAAGATGTAGACCAGCAAGCTGACCCCGATCACGACCGTCACGTAGACAATGAACCAGCCGACCTGGCCGGCCGACTTCGATGCCTGGTACAGGAGCGGCGCCGTACCGCCGAAGACGGAGTTCGCGAGCGCATAGCCCAGTCCCACACCCAGGGCACGGATGTCGGCGGGGAACAGCTCCGCCTTCACGATCGCGTTGATCGAGGTGTACCCGGTGAGGATGATGTAGCCGACCGCGACCAGCGTGAACGCCACCAGCGGCGAGGTGGTCTTCGGAAGGTAGGTGAGCAGGACGTAGGTGTAGAGGACCCCACCCACACCGAAGAAGATCAGCAGCGGCTTGCGCCCGACGTGGTCGCTGACGATGCCGCCGACCGGCTGCAGCAGCAACAGCAAGATCAGCCCCAGCAGGTTGATCCACGTTGCCGTCAGCGCCCGGTCGTCCCCGAAGGTGGACTTCACAATCGCCGGCGCGTTGACACTGTAGGTGTAGAACGCGACCGTGCCGCCCGCGGTAATGAGGAACACCAGCAGCAGCGGACGCCAGTGTTCGGTGAACAATGCCGTCAAGGAACCCGCTGTCCGGTCCTCACCCGCACGGATGGCCTTCAGATGCGACTCGCTGAGCGACTCGTCCATCGAACGCCGAATCCACAGCACCACCAGGGCGGCGACGCCGCCGATGAAGAAGCCGATCCGCCATCCCCAATCGTGCAACGCCTCGACATCGAGAACGCTGAGCGCGATCAGGAGCGTGAACTGCGCGAGGACGTGACCGCCCACGAGGGTCACGTACTGGAAGGACGACAAGAAGCCACGCCGATTCGCGGTTGCCGCTTCGGACATGTACGTCGCCGAGGTGCCGTACTCGCCACCCGTGGCAAATCCCTGCACGAGCCGGGCGACGACCAGGATGACCGCCGCCCAATACCCGATGGTGTCGCGTGTCGGCATGACTGCCACCAAGAAGGAGCACGACGACATGATGGTGATGCTGAGCATCAGAGCCGCCTTGCGGCCACGACGGTCAGCGAACCGGCCGAAGAACCAAGACCCCACCGGTCGCATGACGAAGGTGACCGCGAAGATCGCATAGATGTACACCGTGGAGTTGGAGTCGTTCTCGTCGAAGAACTGTGCCTCGAAATACGTTGCGAAGACCGTGTAGATGTACACGTCGTACCACTCGACGAGGTTTCCTGCCGAACCCTTCATCGTGTTGAGCACCGCCCGCCGAGTGCTCGTCGGAGCGCGGGTTGGACCGGACGGAGTCGCGTCATCGATCATCCGTCGACGATAACGGATCGACCGACCACACCTGGTCGAGTCACGCAGGGGCGGACCAATTCACTCCCCGCTGCGTGTCTACTCCGATCACGACAGTCCGGCGCCGTGGCTCGCATCAGTCACTGCTCCGGCAGCGTCGTAGTTGGCTGGACAGGTACCGCCTGGCACGGCGATGACCACCCACGTTCTCGAGTTCGATGTCCAGCGCGTTCAGGAGCGTCGCGAGCAGGGTCGCCTGTGGAGCCCATCCATGGCGACGCCGGCACTGCGCGAGCCAGTCGACCGGACCGATGTGGCCGCGGTCCGCGTTGCACCGCCGGCACGCGGCGGCCTCATTGGCCACGATGCTGGGCCCGCCTTTGAGTCGCGGCACCAAATGTTCGGTGGTCGGCGGATTGACGTCCTCTCGGCCTGAACGACCGAGATTCCCCGCGAGACTCACGTCCCGCGGTTCCTGTTTCACCGACAGCTGCCGTCCCGCACGTTAGGTGCGGGGTGGTCTCACACCGTCTCCGCAGGCTGCCACCGCCAGTCCGACGGCCAAAATATTCCTCGCCGCATTCACATCCCGATCATGGACGACGCCGCATCGGCACGCCCACTCCCGCACATTCAGCGGCATCGCCCCGGCGATCACCCCGCACACCGAGCAGGTCTTCGACGACGGACAGAACCGATCGATCACCACCACCCGCCGCCCATACCAGTCGGCCTTGTACTCGAGCATCGACCGGAACTCGGACCACCCCGCATCCGAGATCACCCGAGACAACGACCGATTCTTCACCATATTCCGCACACTCAGATCCTCGATGGCGACCACTTGATTTTCGCGCACCAAACGAGTGGAAAGTGTGTGCAGATAATCGCGACGCCGATCAGCGATCCGACCATGAATCTTCACGACCTTCAGTCGGGCCTTCGCCCGATTACGCGATCCCTTCTCCTTCCTGGCCAGCACATGCCGTCGCCAGCCGCTCACGATCCCTACGCTCATGGCGCGGGTTGGTGATCTTCTCCCCCGTCGAGAGCGTGTACAGGCTGGTGATCCCGGCATCGAGCCCGACCACCCGATCGACCGGCTCGAGTTCGCTGATCGTGTCCTCGACGAGGATCGAGATGTGGTACTGACCACGAGCATTACGCGACACCGTCACCTGCGACGGCACCGCCCCCTCCGGTAGTGGCCTCGACCACCGAATATCCAACGGTTCGGACTGCTTGGCCAACCGGACCTCCCCACCCCGGTAGGTGAAGCAGTTCGAGAAGTAGGTCGCCGA
Organism: Rhodococcus koreensis; assembly: GCF_900105905.1. Taxonomy (GTDB): domain Bacteria; phylum Actinomycetota; class Actinomycetes; order Mycobacteriales; family Mycobacteriaceae; genus Rhodococcus_F; species Rhodococcus_F koreensis. The sequence continues at coordinate 2,976,367 of NZ_FNSV01000005.1, forward strand.
CTCCTTCGACCGCCCCTTCCTCTTGAACTGCGGGTAGCCGGCCTGCTTGCGCCAGAACCTCTCGAACGCACCCTGCAACTGCCGCAGCGACTCCTGCAACGGCCCCTTCGACGGCTCCGCCAACCACTCCGTCTCAGCATCCCGCTTCCACCCGGTGAGCATCTTCGACGTATCGCTGTAGGTCACCCGTCGCTGCTCCTGCGACCACGCCCGCGACCGCTCGGCCAACGCCCGGTTGTAGACATACCGGGTGCACCCGAACGTCCGAGCAAGCTGTTCCGCCTGCACCGCAGACGGATAGAAACGGTACTTGAACGCCCGCTTCACCACCCTCCCCGCCATAACCCAGACACTAGCCACACGGTCCGACAAACCAGATCGGCTATCCCGGCCCTGAAGGACCGGGTTTGCGCCGAAAGACTCACGAATCAACGGCCCGAAACGCCGACCACACCACAGGCATCGCCCACCCTGCCGGTCGACGGCGAGGGCGAGTCTGGCGGTGCGGTCCACCAGTCGATCGTGACCGAATGACTCGGCCGGCGCCAGTGCTCGGCCGACACCGCTGTTGCTACACCGTCTCCTCCGACGTGCGCGTCGTGAACGGCAACACGAGGCGAGACGGGTGGTCGGCGTCCCGGTAGATCTTGTGGGTCACGGGGCGGCCGACCGGCAGGTGGAACGCATCCGGTGGTAGCAGCGCGTTGTGCTCGTCCGCCAGCGTTTCGGCGTTCGACAGTTCCACCACCAGACGATGCCCCGGCCGGAATGTCGCGGCGAAGGGGTAGAGGCGCAGCACATACTCCTCGATCGTCCCCGGCTCGACCGGCAGCGCGCGGGTGTGTGGGTGGTGCGGGTTGCCCTCGGTAGTGCGCTCGTCGAGTTCGCGGTGCGAGGCCTTGAGGTACCCGGAGGTGATCAGCTGGCGTTGACCGCTCGGTGCGTAATCCCACAGGCGCAGAATGAAATTGGAGTCAGGTTGGTCGATCTCCGCGAAGAGGTGCGCGGCTCCGGTGCCGATCAGTTCCGTGGGCTTCTCGAACGGCGCTGTCTCCCATTTCAGGATCTCGACCTTGTCGGTGACGGTCAGCGGCGCCTGATAAAAGCCGTCCGGGGCGGCGTACCGGGCGGCCATCGGTTCGGGGTCGGTGGACAGCTTGCCGCGCGGTCGCAGGTACAGCGACCGGTACTCCACATCCTTCGGCGGCCACTGGTCACCGGTGACCCATTCGCGTGCGCCCTCGACGTGGACGGTGACCGCCGGCTCGTCCATCACACCGTTGTCGATGCCCTTGATCCAGTAGTCGTACCAGCGGAACATCTTGTCGTGTTCCTCGATGAACGGCCGCGACTGCATGGGTGGGTACGGGCCGATATCGAGTTTCTTCGGTCCCTGCAGCGCGTCGAACAGCGCGATCGTGCCGTCCACCGTCCAGCCGCGACCCTGATCGATCTGTAGATAGACGGGGATGTCGATGCTCGGGGCCAGCGTGATGGGGTTTCGTTCCTCGTACCACTCGCCGTCCAGGTCGTTCATCACGATGTCGAACCAGGCCTCGTGGTGATTCGGGTAGTTCAGCACGTGCACCAGGTTCGGCCAGGCGGCCACATCCGGATCCTCCAGGCGCGCCGCGACGCGCTTCCTCAGCTCGTCCGGGGAGCACGTCTCGACCATGCGGGACGTGACGCTGTCGGTGAAGGCCCAGCCGGAGTCGCCTCCGCGGCCCTCGCGGGCGGCACGTGGCATGAACCACATGATGCCGCCGTGATAAGTGGTCTCGTAGAAGTCGAAATGACCGCCGCTGACGAAGATCGCTTTCAGGTGCGGCGGCCGCTCCGCGGCGGCGAGCACCTGCATCGACCCGAAGTAGGAGATGCCGATCATGCCGACGTTGCCGTCGCACCACGGCTGTTCGGCGACCCACTCGATGAAGTCGTACGCGTCCTGGCCCAGGGAGACGCCGCCGGCGTTGTAGTTGCCGATGTGCTCGCCCTCGGAGGCGCCGGAGCCGCGCAGATCGCCGATGACGTGGACGTAGTCCTCTTCGACGACGCGGGCGATGTCGCCGGCTTCGATGCAGCCGTCCCACATCGGGGAGGGGCGACGCTGCGGCGGTGTGGTGAGGGCGAGTGCCTGCAGCTCTTTGCCGTACGGGCTCAGCGCCACCAGCGCCGGTCGTGGTGTGTCGTCTACGCCGTGGTAGGCGTCCGCTGCCAACTCGATGCCGTCTCGCATCGGGACGCGGAGATCCTTGCGGATGTGGATGGTCTGTCCACCCGCGTCGAACGTCTGGAACTCGGCCATGGGGCGCGACTCCTTTCTGTGTCAGACTTTCTGGGTGTACTGCGTGCGGTAGCCGTGCAGCGTCGTGAAGAACGGGGACGGTTCGAGGGTGGGATCGCCGTCGTAGCCGAGGTCCTCGGCCACCGGGGTGAACGGCGAATACGGCGAGTCGATCTCGCGTAGGCCCCCGCACAGGCACCGATGGGCTGCGCCGCGGACGTCGCCTTCGATGTCGAGGCTTTCGTGGAGCGCTTCGGCGGCCTGGTCCCGGTCGAGTTCGACGCCGTAGGCGACCCCGTCCGCCCGCCGGTAGGGATGCCCGAGGTACAGGTGGTTCGGGCGGATCTCGTCCCGCAGGTACTCCAGGCTCGACCGGTAGGCATCCGAATTCTCGTAGCCGGGGAATCCATTGGCCGCTCCGTGGACCTGGACGGCGTCACCGACGAACACGGAGTTCCGACCGTCCACGACGTAGGCCACCGATCCCGGTGTGTGGCCGGGGATGGAATGCACCGAGACGGTGACACCTCCTCCGAGCGACAGGGTCTCGCCGCCGCGGACCAGCATCGTCGGTTCCATCTCACCGGAGATCACCGCTTGCGTCGCCGCGATCTGCTTCGCCTCACCGTCGGGGTCGTGCAGGTACTGCCCACGCACCGACAGGTACTCGTCGACGTGCGCCTGCCGTGAGCGCAGCAGGTGCGCGTCGGCCTCGTGGATGACGACCTGGGCGCGCCTTCCGGTGAGTTCCCACAGCGCGTGCGCCCCGCCGATATGGTCGATGTGGCCGTGGGTCAACAGGATCCATCGGACGTCCTCGATACGGCGTCCGAGGGCCTCGAGGGCGGGCGCCATGCCCTCGGTGGGCGACGTCGCGATGCCGGTGTCGACGATCGCCGGCTCCGGAGCATCGATGTAGAAGCTGTACAGCCCGAACCGGCCCCAGGGTGAGACGAGCGGGTGGATGGTCCCGTCCTTCGCCACGTCACTCCCCCGGCCGCGTCAGGAACTCGGCCGTCTCCTCGAAGGCCCGGTGGAACTCGGAGATCCACGAGAAGTTTTGGACGAAGCCGTGATTGGCGCCGGCGTAGCGACTGACCGTGGCCTTCACCCCGGCCTCGTTCAGACGCGCGCCGTAGAGCTCGCCCTCGTCGCGCATCGGGTCGAACTCGGCGGTGACGATCAGGGCCGGCGGCAGGCCGGTGAGGTCGCCGCGTTTGATGGGCGAGACGCGCGGGTCGGCGGGGTCGGCGCCGCTGTCGAAATAGAACGCGTTGAAGGGTGTCAACCCGGCCGTCTCCACACCGTAGCCTTCGGCATTCTCCCGGAGGGAGTCGTAGCGGTCGACGTCGAAGTCCAGGTCCAAGGACGGATAGAACAGCACCTGATGCGTGATGCGGTCGAACCCCTCGTCGTGGGCCGTTGCGGCGACGGCCGCGACGAAGGTACCGCCGGAGCTGTCGCCCGCGATCGCAAGGGTATCGCCGTCCCAGCCGAGGCTCTCGCCCAGCTCCACGACCCAGCGGACCACCGCATCGCAATCGTCCAGTCCGGCCGGGAATTTCGCCTCGGGTGCGCGCCGGTAGCCGACGGAGATGACCTTCAGTCCGGTTTCGACGGCCAGGTTCCGGGCGACGTGGTCGTGGGTGTCGAGGCTTCCGAGGAAGAACGCGCCGCCGTGGAAGTAGACGAGCAATCCGAACGCGTCGGCCTCGACCGGGGTGTAGATGCGGATCGGCACCTCACCCACGCGCGTGTGTGCAGACGTGTCCTCGACGGTGTGCAGGGGCAGGCGCTCGTCGATCGGAGCGACCTGCGACTCTTCGATCGCGCGCAGGACGGCCGGGTCGAGCGAGTCCGGCGGAGCCGGCAGTGTGCTGAGGACGTCGGCGATGGCGGGGTGAAGGGTCATCGTGTCACGCCTGCGCCCGAGCGGTGGGCTTCTGCCCCGGGAAGACGTCGTCGACCTCGTCCTCGGTCCAGCCCTGACGGGAGATCCGCTGCAGTTCGTCGGTGACCGGTTTGCGGGTGGCCTGGTAGAGCGCCAATGCCCCGGCGACGGTGTCGGCGTCCCGCAGGGCGTCGGCGAGTGCGCCGGCGTCGAGGATCGCCGAGTTCGCGCCCTGACCCTGGTGGTGCAGCATCGAGTGGGCGGCGTCGCCGACGAGGACCGCCGAATCGGAATGCCACGTGTCGACCGGGTCGATGTCGTACACGCCGCGGGTGTTGACGATGCTCATGTCGAGGTCGCGAGTGATGTCGACGATCCTCGGGTCGAAGCCGTCGACGGTGGCGAGCATGTCGTCCTTGGATACCTGTGGCGCCCAGTTGCTGTCGGGGCACAGGGCGGTGATGTCGAAGGAGACCTGGCTGCGGTGGCGCAGGGGCAGCAGATACACCTTGGTGCCCTTGCCGATGTACATGCGTAGGTTGTCGTCGACGACCATGCCGTGGGCGTCGGCGACATCGATGACGGCGCGGTAGGCCCGCTCGCCGGAGAACACCGGTTCGTTGTCGCTGAAGAGTTGTCGGCGCACCACGGATTTGATGCCGTCGGCACCGACGACCAGATCCGCTTCGACGGTCGTGCCGTTCGTGAAGGTGAGCAGGGAACGCTCGCCGCGGTCCTCGACGGTGGCGAGTTTGTGGCCGAGCTCGACCATGCCGCCGGGCAGGACACCCACGAGGGCCTCGATGAAGTCACCGCGGTGGATCAGGTGAGTGTGGGTTTTGACGGTGTACTCGTCCATACCCGGCCACGATTCCTTCATGATCGGTTCGCCCGTGGCGGTGAGGATCTCGAAGTAGTCGCTCGGTGAGCTGACCTTCGCAATCGCGTCGAAGATGCCCCACTGGCGGAAGCGGTCCATGGTGGAGGGGCGCAGGCCGATGCCGGCGCCGACCTCACGGATTTCGGTGGCCTGCTCGTACACGGTGACGTCGGCGCCGAGCAGGCTGAGGGCCTTGGCGGATGCGGCGCCGGCGTACCCGGCGCCGATGACGGCGACGGTCAGATTCTTCAGATGCGTGCTCTGCATGGTGGTGTCTCTCTGGGTGGGCGCACCGGTGCGCCGAAGGTTCGAGGTGGGTCAGGTCTGGATGGTCAGGAAGTCGGCCGGGTTCTCGACGAAGAGCGTGGTGATGGTCGCCTCGTCCAGACCTGCTTCGCGCAGATCCGGGATGAGGTCCTCGAACAGGTAGTTGCAGGTGTGACCCTTGACTCCGGGCCAACCGAGTGGGCTGCAGTTGGCGTCGACGCCGGCGAGCGCCTGATCGAGGTGACCGGCGGCGAGGAACCCGAGGAAGTGGTCGAGGCGTTCCTTGCGCGGGCGGGCCCAGAACGGCGGGTCCTCGAGTTCGGTTTCGTAGCCGAAGGTGTCGAAGCCGACGCGGCCGCCCTGTTCGGCGATCCACCGGTCGCGTGTCTTCGAAGCGTTGACTCCGTCGTCGGCATGCCCGAACAGCACGCGGTGCAGCGGGAGTCCTTCTTCGGTGAAGATCGCGATGGCGTTCTCGGCGTCGATGGCCAGGTGGGTCAGGATCGGTACGCCGGTCTCGAGTGCGGCGCGAGCCGCGGCCCGGTAGATGCGCTTGTCGAGGTCGGTCATCTTGCCGCCGCGGCTGACGCCGACCTTGATGACTCCGGCGCGGCTGCCGGTGTTGCCGATGCCGACGGTGATCTCGTGGACGAACTGCTTGGTCAGGTAGTCGACACTCGCGCGTTCGAAGAAGGGCAGGGCGGTGTCGCCGCCGACGAAGCCGGTGCAGGCGACGATGTGGACGCCCGTCTTGGCGGACAGCGACTTGTAGTAGTCGATGTCACGGCCGTTGCAGATTCCGGTGACGTCGACGAAAGTCCCGCCCCCGTACTCGTGGAACTTGCGCAGTTTCGGTACGGTCTCCTGGTACCGCTCCTCGGGGGTCTTCCACCACCTCGTATCCAGCTCGGAGCCGGGCATGCCGTATCCGATGTGCTCGTGGACGGCGACGATGCCCAACTCTTCGGTCGGGATCGATCCCAGGACGGTGTTCACTCTTGACACAGGCAGTTCCCCTTCGGGAAGGACGATTCTTCGATGATGTGGGGTCGGGTGCTCAGCGCACCGACAGCAGGTCGCGGGGGTTGTCTGCGAGCATGCGCCGGATGTCGGTGACGCCGAGTCCCTGCGCGGTGAGGCGCGGCACGAAAGTCGACAGGATGTAGCTGAACGGCAGATCGAGACCCGGCTCTCCCAGCGACACACCGGTGGCGTTGCTCGACAGGAGGATTCGGTCGCCATGACCGGCGTCGACCAGTTCGCGGATCAGGGTGGCGCGCTCGGCGTCGGTGACGTGTATGCCGCCGTCCGCACCCACGTGGTCGAGGGCGACGTAGGCTCCGCGGCGGGCGATCTCGAGCGGCGCGCCGGCGTCGACCGCATCCCTGCGGTCGAGTCCGCCGACGACGACGCGGTCGGCCTGCAGGCCCTCGCCCACAACGATCCCGAGGTCGTGCACCGCGTCCTTACCGAAGCGGAGAGAGACCGGTACGCCGGTGTCGCGGGCGGTTCGGGCCGCGGCACGGACGAGGTTTTCCTCGGTGGCGGTCATGCCGTCGGGATTCGCGGCGGTAGCCACCAGGCCTGCGGCACCCCGGCGTTCCACCCGGGGAACCACCATGCCCTCGGCGATCTCCCTGGTGAAGAGGTCGGCGAATTTGTCTGCCGGCCACGGCGTCGGCGGATTGGTCTGCGGCGTCAGGAAGTATCCGCCGAGCATTTCCTCGGGTCCCATGCCCGTCGACGCGACGATGTGCACTCCGGTCGTGCGTGAAAGCGCTTCGTAGAGCTTGACATCGCGGCCGTGGAACATGCCGGTGCTGTCGACGATCGTCCGCCCGCCGTGGTCCCGGAATTCGGTGAGCTTCCCCACCAGCACCTCGAAGGTCTCGGCGCGGTCCGGGGTGATGTCGAATGCGTGCTCCGCGCCCGGGACCACGGACAGCAGCGCTTCGTGAACCGAGACGACCCCCAGTTCGTCGGCGGGAACTGGGCCGAGAACGGTGTGGACGGTGTTTCTCTCGGCGGTCTGGGAGCCCTTCATCGGCACTTCCTTTCGTCAACGTCATGTGCGCATGACGTGGTACTCACCACAGTAGCCACTCACATTACAAAGCGTCAAGTGAATTGCTTACCAGTTGGGTGAATGGGCTACCTGATTCGTGGGTGGACTGCGGCTACAATCTGAGGTCATGTCGCTCCGCGCCGCACAGAAGCAAATGACCTACGACCTTTTCCTCGCCAAAGGGCTCGAGCTGTTCGGTACGAAGGGCTATGTCGCAACCACGATCGATGACATAGCCAGCGCCGCGGGATCGACCCGGACGACCTTCTACCTGCACTTCTCGTCCAAGGCCGACGTGATGAGCGCGCTGCTGACGAAGGTCGACGCACTACTCACCGCTGCCGACGACCCCACGCTCACCGCGGTGGTGGCCTCGGGCTCGCGTGACCAGATCCAGGAGTGGCTGGACCGCAAGTTCTCACAGTGGGACGAGATCAAGCCCTATCTCACCGCGTCCTACCAGGCAGCCCAGGAGCCGGACGTCGCAGCCAAGACCGAGCAGTGGTTCGAGTCCGCCGTCGGCGACATGACGGCGGGACTGGACCAGGCCAAGCGGTTCCCTCCCGGTCGGCGCCGGATTCGCTGCGTGCTCGCGTTTGGTCAGCTGGAGTACCTCTCGCGCCGCTACTTCGCGGTCGGCTGGCAGACTCCCCGCGAGGCGTGCCTCGACGAACTCACCGACTCCTGGTGCCACCTACTTGCGTCGGACGACTAGAACTCGAAAGCCGTCGCGTCGACGAGGATCTCCCGCAACCAGGCGATGAACGCCGCATCCGCCAGACGCGGATTCCACACCATGTCGATCCGCAACGGCGAGACCGGCAGCGGGAACTCCTCGATACGGAGGTCCACCCGTTCCCGCATCGCGACAGCAACCCGGAATGTGTGCACCGCCACCCCGCCTGCCGACGCGACCATGTGCGGGATGAGCAGGTGGTCGGAGATCAATTGCCCGATCCGGTAGTGCACGCCGTGCGCGTCCATCGCGGCGTACGGCGCCACCCGGTGCCGGGAGTCGTAGGTGACATGGGGCAGCGACGTGAGCAGATCCAGTGCGGATACCCCGGGATCGCTGTCCGGATGGGCGATCACCACCCAGCGATTCTCGTACAGGCGCTCGCGCGGGTACGGCGATGTGAACGCCTCGGACAGGAGTACGACGTCCACGCCGTCGTCGGTGAAGTCGCTCGGTTGCGGCTCTCAACTGTTGACGTAATGTCTGATACCTCCTGTTCCTTCCTATTGCTATCGAATCATGCACATCGGCAAGCCGGCGGCATACCTGAATAGTCGGTGGTGGGGGTCCGGAAGGCCGCGTCGGAGGGCCGGTTACCCTCTCGGCGTACAGGTTCCGGTCAGCAGTCGTCGATCGGGAGGATCTCGATGTCTATCTGGGTCCACCTATCGGAGAGTGTTCCAGCAGAGAGTGCGGAAGCGTTGTACTGCCGGGTGTCCGGCTCGGCCGGTCGGGAATCCTCACTCGCCGATCAGCAGTGATGTGGCGGGATCGGTTGGCGCGGTTCTCCGGTGGCGTGGATCGAGCGTTATCTGTCGGTGGTCGGCGTTAAGGTCGAGGTCCTGCGGGAACATGAGGACACGTCGCTGGTAGAGGAGCTGTTGGATGACTAAATGGCACGGTGGGAGAGGGACTAGCTGATGGCCGGTACCGGATACACTGCGCTGCGGCAGTTCTCGTTCACCACCCGCCCCCACCTGGCGGTCGACGACGCGACCGGTGAGCCGATCGGACTCGACGACCTCGACATTCGCGCCGGGTGGATGCTCGACCTGATCTCCGGTGCCGAAGCCGAGCTGATCTCGCGGCTGTGGCAACCGGTCACCTTCGATGTCCTCGCGACCGGTCGTGACAGCCACGGCCGGGCACTACCGAAGCACGGGCATGTCGCGGCCGCCCGCCTCGGCTGGACCCCGCACTACCCGGACGGTGTCTACGCGCCCTCACGAGTCACCCGGGTGGTCACCGCACAAGCGATGGCGACGCTGCGGACCCTGACCTACCGGGATAACGCCATCGCGGCACTGTCGGCCCGATTCGATCCGGAAACCGGCCGTCTGAGCGCACCGAGTTGTGCCGCGGAGTATGTGCCGCCGGGTTTCGCGCGGGGAGTCCGTCGGCAACTGATCGCCCGCACCCGCCGGATCGACGACCCGGACTCGGGTGCAGCGCAGTCCACGCGTCTGCGGATCACCGACGTGCAAGCACCACCCCGAACCTCGGCGATGGCTCGGCTTTCCGCAGCGGATCGACAACTCGCCCACCTCACCGTCACCGACGCCGTCCTGACGTTGACCGTCACACTACCCACCGCTCCCGCCCCGGGAGGACGCGCGCAGTGGCGACGCGTCCGGGTGATTGCCGCCATCCCACCGCACTTGCACGGGCGGCCGATCGCCGAGTGGCATCTCCCGACCCTTCACCTCGACCACCGCGGTCTGCTATTGCGGTGCGCCGCCACCGAAGCGGTCCCCGCCGCCGATCTAACGGCCGGCACGGTCGCGGTAGGGGTGGACTGGTCCCCGTCCACACTCGGTGCCGCCGCCATCACCGCCGACGGCCCGCAAGGGCTGATGTCGGACTATCGGGGCTGGACCTACGACGACCGAGGCCTCGGGACGAAACTGGCCCGCCTGCAATCCGAAGGTCAGCGGCTGCACCGCAAAGCTGCCCGCCTGCGCCGGCTCGCCGCGACCGCACCCCCCGAGGTCCGCGCCCAGCTGGAGGCGAAGATCGCCGTCCTAGACGGGCACCGCACCGCTGTCGGCGCCAAACGGGGAAAGATCAACCGGGAACTGGCGTTTCACTTCGGCCGCCAGGTCACCGACTACGCCACCGCGGCGGGCGCGACGGTGATCGCGGTCGAAGACCTCACCACCCTCGAAACCCGCGGGCACGGGCGCGCCAACAACAATCGGGCCGCGCAATCGGCCCGCCGCAAAGCCGTCGACGCTCTCACGCACACCGCCGCCGGTGTCGGTGTGACGGTGGTGTCGGTACCGGCCCGCGGATCTTCCGCGTTGTGCCCGGGCTGCGACGAACCACTGACTCGCCCCGGCGGCTATCACTCGGCGTGGTGTGGGCAGTGCAAAGTCGGCGGAAATCGTGACCATGTGGCGGGCGTGAACCTGGCCAAGCGGGCATTGCTGGGACGCGGACAAGTCGTTCGGAAACGCGGGGGGAATCCGCAGATCCGGGTGGTCGAGCATGCGCCGGTGCGCCGATGCCGCGACAAGATGTGTCCCACTCCGAGTAGGCCGCGGCATCGCCGGGTCCGTCGCAGTGGTCCCGCCGCGACACCCCGGGTGGGGGTGAACCAGACAAAGATTGTTCCTGCGCCACAAGCGTCGGTGTGGGACACGGTACAACCCGCAACACCGCAGGGTGTTACGGGTAGCCGTGAAGTACATCCATCTCCCACGCCAGCCACGTCAGTGGTAGGAAGTACGAGATCTATGTAGACGCTGAACGAAGTTGCGCACCACCAACCGTAGAGTTCGCCGGCGATCGGGAAGTTCTCCGCGGTCCGCTGATTCATCGGACCGATGACTTCCATCGCGGCCTGCCCCCAGCGCAACATGTTGTCGCGCACCTCACCGGTGAAACCGATCAGGTCCGCGACGACCTCGAGCGGGAAGGCGCGCGCCAACGCATCGATGGCCTCGAACGATCCTCTGGCGACCAGGTCCACGACCAGCGCATCGGCCTTGGTGTGGATCTGATCCCGGAGTCCCCGCAGCGCCCGTGGAGAGAGGTTCTCGGAAAGAGTCGCGCGCAATTCTGTGTGGATCGGCGGGTCCGAGGCCAGCGATGTGCCCTGAAGCGCCTCGTTGACCACGGAATTGAAGCCGATCGTCCGGGACGAGAAGGTGCCCGGGTCGGCCAACGCGTCGCGGATGACGTCGTAGCGGGTCAGGGCATAGACGTCGTTGGCGGGCAGATGTACCACCGCGCCGAGATCGCGGAGTTCGGCGTACGTCGGATAGGGGTCTATCACGACCTCGTCGGCGAAGAGGTCCGTACCGCTACTCGCCGGAGTGCTTCTGTTCATGCCTCCAGTGAAGTGACTCCACTCACATAAATCCAACTCATATTAAGCATGTACGGACATGAACAAGATTGATGCTGTCCGCCCTGCGGTGCTCTCATTCGTGGTCGCGGCACACCGCGGACGCGGGATCCGGTTCGCACATTTGCTGCCACGTGTAGAAGCCGGGATGTCTTCGCCGTCGACTCACTCTGGCTCTACCTGAACAACCGCAACACCCAGGACTACTGGGACTGGAGGATTCTGCGGGCCCGCTCGGCGACGGGCAGATCCACGAACTCGCCGTCCGGCAGCTGGACAGCGGCCCCGCCGGACTCCTCGAAGACGTTCACAACCCTTTGTGCCCAGGCGAGTTCGTCCTCGCTCGGGCTGAAGGCGGTGTGAATGATCGGCAGTTGGGAGGGGTGGATCGCAGATTTGCCGCCGAAGCCGAGAGAGCGGGCGTGTGCGGCTTCCCGGGCGAGTCCGTCGGTGTCCCGCAGGTGGGGGTAAACGCTGTCGATCGGGGGTGCGATTCCCGCAGCCCGGGAGGCGATGACCAGGTGCGATCGCACGTACTGGAGCGGGGTGTCCCCGTCGCCGATGTCGAGGTCTTTCCGGAGGTCGATGCCGCCGAGGGCGAGATGTTCGACGCCGGGTTCGGCGGCGATCGCCAGGGCGTTGGCGACTCCCCTCGCGGTTTCGATCGCGCAGATCAGCGGCGTCCCCGGTGCCCGATCCCGCACCCACCGCACGTCGTCGACCGAGTCGACCTTCGGGATCCGGATGCCGTGAGCACGGTCGGCGACCGCGGCCAGGTCGTCGGCGGCTGGCGCGGTGCCGACGGCGTTGATGCGCACCCACGCGGGGTGGATGGTCAGAGTGTCGGCGACGCGAGCGCGGGCGGCGTCCTTGGACTCCGACGGGACCGCATCCTCGAGGTCGAGGATCACCGCGTCCGCACCGGCATCGAAGACCTTGCCGAGGAGTTTCTCTTTGTGCCCGGGCACGAAGAGGTAGCTGCGGGCCATCAGATGACTCCCCTGTCCTGCAGAGCCTCGATGTTCAATCCGAGTGCGTCGCGGTAGATCTGCGTGTTGTCCTGTCCGAGTCGCCGTCCGGGAAACCGGATGGCGCCGGGGGTGCCCAGCATGCGCACCATGAGGTTCTGCATGGCGATGGGCCCGAGGTCCTCGTCGTCGACAGTGGTGATCACGTCGCGGGCGCGGACGTGCGGGTCATTCATCAGTTGCTCGACGTCGTAGATGGGTGCGAGAGCGGCGCCGACGCGCTCGAACTCGGTGACGACCTCGTCGAACGGGCGGGCGGCGATCCATTTCCCGACCGATTCGTCGAGGAGGTCGCCGTTGCGGCTGCGTTCCCCGGCGGAGGCGAACCACGGCTGTTCGACGAGGTCAGCTCGTCCGACCAGACGCATGACCCGTTCGGCGACGGAGGTGGCGCTGGCCGAGATCGCCACCCACCGGTCGTCCTTGGTGAGGTACGTGTTGCGGGGGGCGTTGTTGGGCGAGCGGTTGCCTTGACGGCCGGCGATCGCGCCGAGCTGGTCGAAGGCGGTGGGGCCCGGGCCGAGGATGCCGACCAGGGGTTCGAGCAGCGAGAGGTCGATGACCTGCCCTTGCCCGTTTCCTTCGGGGCTGTTGCGGTGCAGCAGTGCCGTGACCACGCCGAAGGCGCCGGTGATGCCGGCGACACCGTCGGCGAGACCGAACGGGGGCAGCGTCGGCGGTCCGTCCTCCTCACCGGTCTGGTGTGCGAATCCGCTCATCGCCTCGGCGAGGGTACCGAAGGCGCGACGTTGGGCGTAGGGCCCGTCCTGCCCGAAGCCGGTGACCCGCAACGCGATCAAGCCTGGATTGAGCAGCATCAGCCGGTCGGGTCCGAGTCCCCACTTCTCCAGCACTCCGGGTCGGAAGTTCTCCACGAGCACATCGACGTCGACGACCAGATCCCGCAGGATCTGCTGGCCCTCGGGGGTGCCGAGGTCGAGGGTGATGCACTTCTTGTTGCGCGCAATGACTTTCCACCACAGTCCGTGGCCGTCCTTGTTCGCCCCATGAGATCGGGCGGGGTCGCCCGTCGGGTGCTCGACCTTGATCACCTCGGCTCCGAAGTCGCCGAGCAGCATCGCGGTGATCGGTGCGGCGTACACGGTGCTGATGTCGAGAACTCGAACTCCGTGCAGCGGGCCGCGGTTCGCCTCCCTCGGCGAACTCGCGGTCGGGGTGTCATCGTGTGGATTCACGCTCATGGGCAGTCCTCGGCATTGTCGAGAGGCGATTGAAGCGGGACGGTGGTGATGGCGCCTGCGTGGAAGTCGGGCGGCACGTTTCCCGCGTGTGCGGACTCCAATCTGTCACTACCCCGAGTGAAGTACAATCGCGAGTATCTTGACTCCCTTTAAATTCTTCTAAAGGCAGGTGGCCGACGTGCTCGACACGACGCGGATGTTCACGCTGTGCGAGGTCGCGAAGCACGGCTCCATCACCGCGGCTGCGGCGGCGCTCGGGTACACCACTTCGGCGGTTTCGCAGCAGATCGCCAAGCTCGAGAAGGAGGCCGGGCAACCGCTGCTGGAACGGCATGCCCGCGGCATCATGCTCACCGACGCCGGCCGCTCCATCGTCAAACACACCGAACGGATCCTCATCGAACTCGAGGCCGCGGACGCCGAACTCGCGGAGATCCAGGGACTACGTGCGGGAGAACTGGCGATCGGAACCTTCCCCACGGCCGGATCCTCGCTGCTGCCACTGGTGATCAAGGAATTCAAGACCCACCACCCCGGCATCGACCTGCGCGTCCTCAGTGGACGATTCGCCCAGCTCGTCGATTCGCTTCGCCGCCGGGAGACGGAGCTGTCCCTGTTGTGGGACTACGAGTGGAACCGGATCGACGACCCACTGCTGACGTACCACCACCTGATGAATGATCCGACGCTGCTCCTGGTGTCGGAGAAACACCGCCTCGCCGACCGGGAGTCGATCAGGATCACCGAACTCCGCGACGAGTCGTGGGTGGTGCGCGCCGACGATCACCCGGTTGCCCACACACTCGAACGGCTCTGTCAGCAAGGCGGATTCACGCCCCGGACAAGTTTCCTCGCCCACGACTACGGGGAGGTTCAGGCCATGGTGGGGGTCGAGTTGGGGGTGTCGATCGCGCCGCGGCTGGCCGTCCTCAATCCCCGCCCCGACGTCCGGTCCATCCCGCTCGCCACCCGCTCGCCGCAGCGCCGGATCCTCGTCGCACACCTGACCGAGCGCCGGCTGAGCCCGGCCGCTCAAGCGGCCATCACGCTGTGCATGGCGGCAGCGCGGCGCCTCGAGGAAGGTTTCGCCGACACGTAGGCTCAGGTCGACACGATGATCGCCGGCTACGAGGGGCAGCTGGTGAAGGCGTCGGCGAGATGTGCGATCTTCTCGGCCCTACCGAGCCGCGGCAGGTCGCTGCCGTCCCGGATGACCCGACCGCGCGCATCGAAGTCGGCGAGAAATTCGCGCGCCCAGATGACGTCGGACGGTGCCGGGCTGATGGCCTCGTTGATCACGGGCAGCTGCCCGGTGTCCAGGCACAGTTTGCCGGTCAGACCGAGGGATACCGCGACCGCGGACTGCTCGCGCAGAACGGTGTGGCTGTTGCTGACAGTCGGTCCGTCGATCGGTCCCGGGAGGTCCCCGACCCGGCTCGCGACGACGAGCCGCGATCGCGGATAGACCATGGCGAGATCGTCCGCGCTGGTGCCGGTGTCGCGGCGGTAATCGCCGCTTCCGAAGGCGAGCCGGAAGGCGCCGCGGGCGCGGGCGATGGCGGGCGCTTCCTCGATGCCCACGGCCGATTCGACGAGGGCGAGGACCGGAACGGTGCCGCCCAGTCGATCGAAGGTGTCGGTGACGTGGCCGGCCGCCTCGGTCTTGGCGAGCATCACCCCGGCCAGTCCGGGAAGGCCCGCGAGGCGGTCGACGTCGTCCGACCAGTAGGGGGTGGTGTGATCGTTGATCCGGACCCAGGCCGAATGCTCCTCCAGCCACGTCGCGACGCCCTCGCGGGCGTGCGGTTTCCGTTTCGGGTCCACGGCGTCCTCGATGTCGAGGACGATCTGGTCCGCGGGAGATCGGCGGGCCTGCTCGAAGGTCTCGACGCGGGTCCCGTTCACCAGCAGCCACGAACGCGCGATCCCCGCGAGGTGCTGTGGCCGGGTCACCGTGCGGATCCCGCCAGCACGGCGGCCGGGGAGGCGACGAACAGTTCGGCGGCCGCGATGCGCCGTGCCGCGCGGTGCAGTGAGACCGTCTCGATCACCCCGTCGGGGGAGGTGGTGAGGTCGATGTCGAGGACACCAGCGGCCGTTCCCAGTCGCAGCGAGCCGGGCCACCGCACCCGGGCGTTGTCGGCGACCACTCCCCCTTTCACCGTGGCGGCCGCGGCGACGGCGACGGCCGATGTCAGGCCGATCGCCGGATGCGGGGCGAGCATGGACAGCATGCGGACCGAGACGTCGTAGTCCGCACCAGCGATGTCGATGCCCGCGCTGGTGCGATAGTCCCGCGGTGGGCCGATCACACCGACCTTCGGAATGGCATGCGAGATGGGGTCACCAGGCTTGCTCAGTCCCATCCGCAGCGACGATTCGCGCCGCAAGGCCACGAGAACGGAGAGGTGGTCGGCGATCACCGAATTGTCCTCCGCCCCGCTCAAGCCCAGATCGGCGGCGTCGAACAACGCAGCCGGTGCCCCGGCAGCCACCATCGTGCCCCGGTAGCGGCAATCACCGAGCGTGATCGAATCGGACGCCGAGCCGGTGGGCAGGATCGCCGTGCCGGAGGCCAGGCCGGTGAAGGTCAGGGCGACCGGAACGCCGAGCGCACTGGTCCCCGGCACGGCGGCATCTCCCTCGGTGGGGATCACCCCGCCCGGGGTGGCGATCTCGGCGGTGAGGATCGCACCGGTGTTGGTGTTGCGCATCCGCACGATCGTCGTCGCACTGTCGACCGCGACGAGTCCGGACTGCAGCGCATACAACCCGATCCCGGTGGCGCAGTTTCCGCAGTTGCTGCCCCACTCGACCCGGCGATCACCGATCGCGACCTGCGCGAACAGGTATTCGACGTCGATGCCCGGCTCGGCGGATCGGCGCACGATCGCGGCCTTGGATGTTGTCGAGCTGCCACCGCCCACGCCGTCGAGCTGACGGGGATCACCCGACCCGAAGGCCGAGGTGAGTATGGCGTCGAGCCCGCCCGCCTGCTCGACCAGAGGGTCGACATCAACCGCGTTGAAGAGCCAGCACTTGCTGGTGCCCCCTCGCATCCAGGTTCCACGGAGTGTGAACACCGCCCGGCCGCCTTTCGTTCGTGACGAAGTCTGAGGCACCGCCGAAGGCTCTGATCGGGGTAAGGGAACTGAATCTCCAGCGGTGACACCATCAACCCTGCGCCCCACCTGGGTGGAGCACAATTTCGAATATGAGGACGACCCTTAAGAGTGGCTTACATTGCTGGGTCGAGCGCCTTCGTAGGACGGCGCACCCACCCACCGGCGGCGCGGTGTGACCTCGGGCGCCACCGTTCGTCGAGGTCGACGACCCACAGCGACGCCACCAGCACGACGATCACCTGGGCACGAAGCCGTCGGCATGACTTAAGCAGAACTGAACCCCCGGGTAGAAACGTGACATTGTTCTGAACATCTGTCGTCTCTAACGTGATGTAGGACATGATCGACGAGAGGATGTGACATGCGAACCACGAGCCCGCTACCCCCAAGCGAAGACGTTCCCGCCGACCGGGACCGGGCCTGGAAGCTGTCCACCGAACTGGTCGATTCCACCGCGCCCGTTCTGACCCCGCACCGTGACCCCGTCACAAGTCGGGAGACGCCGCACACGCACCCCCTGGCACCGCCATTCAGTGCCCTCGGACGCGTCGAGGCCCCCATTGTTCACGCAACCGGAACAGCCGACGACCAGGCAGGCGACCCTGCCGGACAGCAAGCGAAAGAACGACCATGACCTCCATCGAAATACTCCCCCTGATCGCCTTGGTCGCGATGTTCGTGATCGCCACCATCTTCCCCATCAACATCGGCATCCTGGGCTTCATCGGAGCCTTCCTCGTCGGCGCCTTCGCCCTCGGTTACGACGACAAGGAAATCCTCGCCGCATTCCCGAGTTCGATCGTGCTGACGATCATCGGCGTCACCTACTTCTTCGGCATGGCCAAGAGGAACGGCACCATCGACCTCCTCGTCAACGCCTGCATCCGCGCAGTCGGCGGCCGGACGGTGATCGTTCCCTGGGTGTTCTTCTTCTCCGCCTCCGTGCTGACGGCACTGGGCACCTTCAGCCCCGCAGCGGTCGCGCTGATCTCGCCCGCGGCGATGTCCTTCGCCGCGCGCACCCGGATGAGTCCGCTCGTGATGGGCATCATGACGATCAACGGCGCCCACGCCGGCGCGTTCTCGCCGATCTCGGTCTCCGGTGTCCTCGTCACCGACATCGTCAACTCCAGCGGCCTGACCATCGCACCCTGGACGCTGTTCTTCGCCAGCTACGGCATCAACCTCCTGCTGTCGGTGCTGACCGTGGTCGGCTACTCGGTCCTCGCCCGAGTCCGCGACCTCGAGTACACCGCCACCGGGACCAGCGACGAAACCGGCAGCGGTACACCGCGTCCCACCACCGTTGGGGCACCGGATCGGACGCCGACCACCGGCGGTACAGGCGCGTCGGGCGGGACGCAGGTACTCACTCGCGGGCAGACGGCGACCAGCGTCGTGCCCGACGCACACCCCGTGACCCGGGTCCAGAAGCTCACCCTGTTCCTCATCGCCACCGTGCTCGTACTCGTGCTGGTGCTGCATCTGCCGATCAGCTTCGTCGCCATCGCCGCCGGCGCGGTCCTCGCCTTCACCGATCTGTCGAAGCAGAACGAAGCCATCGCCGGCATCAGCTGGTCCACCGTCCTACTCGTCGCCGGCATGGTCACCTACATTTCGATCATGGAGGAAATGGGCACCATCGACCACCTCGCCGAAATGGCCATCACCGTCGGCGCACCACTGCTGGTCGCGTTCGTCCTGTGCTACGTCATCGGCGTCACGTCCGCGTTCGCATCCTCGACCGCACTGCTCACCGCGATCATCCCGCTCGCCCTGCCCCTGCTGCAGACCGGCGCACTCCCCGTCGTCGGAGTCGTCGCGGCGCTGGCGATCTCGGCGACCGTCGTCGACGTGTCCCCGTTCTCCACGAACGGCGCCCTCGTCCTCGCCAACGCACAGAACATCGAACGCCCCGCGTTCTACCGCCAGCTTCTCCTCAACGCAGGCATCGTCGTCGCAGTCGCACCTGCACTGTGCTGGTTCATCCTGGTAGCCGCCCCTGCACTGTTCTGAGCACGCCAGACAAGGGCCGCGACCGCCACCTCATCCGAGGTGGCGGTCGCGCTCGTAGCACCCGCGTGCCGGCGGCCACCTCTGCAGCCCCGGTCACCGGCCTGTCGGACTGAATGGTGCTGTACACACTTCAGCCACATCCTCGCCGGTGGGTCCAGGTACTGACCGGCTCCCGAGCACTCCCTACCCCTGCGTGCACAGGGCGGCGATGATCGTTCGCGTCATCCAGTCCGAGTATCGGTCGAGTGTCCATCCCCGTTCCAGGACGAGTCGCTCGTAAGTGTCTATCGCGAGGTAGTTCCACAGCACGTCGCGTACCTCGTCGAGTTCGATGCCGGCACGAAGTTGGCCTGTCCCCGCGAGGTGGCCTCCGATCATCGTCATCGCGGTCAATCCCTCCTCGCTCAGTTGCCGCCAGACCGGGATGAGCGAGTCGTCCACGTGCCGTCCGTCGCGAATGAGAATTTGCACCTTGGCCGACCGTTGCTGCCGCCGCGCCACTGCGTGGATGAACATCTCGATCTTGCGGCGCACGTCCGGCTCTTCGAGCATCGCCCGCTGCTCCGGGCGGTCGGCGACCGACACCGGCTCGTCGTCACCGGCGATCACGAAATCGAACACCGCCTTCGCCAGGGCCGCCTTGCTACCGAAACTCTTGTACAGGCCCTTCACCGAGACACCGCCCCGATCGGCGACCGCCGCGAGTGTCGTGGCCCGGAAGCCGTCGCGCTCGAACAACTCCTTCGCAGCCACGACCACGGCACGCCGTCTCGCGCGCGCCCGCTCCTGCCTGCCGGACACGTCGTAGCGCCTCTTGACTTCGACCATCGCCGCTCCGGTAATTTAAGTACAACCTGATTGAACCCAATGTATCAGGGCTGATGCCACAGCACCGCAGTCGCAACCGGGTGCACAGCAGGCGGCCGAATCGGGACGGATATGCGACATACCTGTCGGCCGAATCGAGAGAGTGCGTCCAGCCCTGTCGAAACCGCGTAAGTCGTTGGTCGGCAAAACGATGCGGTACAACGTGATCGCGCGGTGCGGACGAGGGGAGGGAAAGGGACATGGAAAACCTGCATGAGCCCGCCGATACACGAAGCATGGGGATCGTCCACAGCGCTCTGCGCCGTGACTTGGAACGAACCCGATTGGTGCTCGCGTCTCCGCCGTATCCGGACGGCAGACGTCGTCGAGCGCTCGCAGGGCACGTCGTGTGGATGATGCACGTCCTGCACATGCACCACACCGCCGAGGACGCCGGACTCTGGCCACTGATCCGGGCCAGGAATCCGTCTGCGAGTGGCCTGCTCGACCAGATGGATGCCGACCACCAGCGGATCGCCCCAGCCATCACCACCGTCGAGGAGGCCGCACGAGCCTACCGTCACAGTGAGTGCGCACGTGAACGGTTGCGCAATGCGATCGCTGGACTCAACGACGTCTTGTTGCCGCACCTGCAGCGTGAAGAATTTGAGATGATGCCGGTCGTCGGCGCTACCATCACCACCGCCGAGTACCTCGCCGTCGAGAACGAGTACTTCGTCAAACCAAAGAGTTTCACCGAGCTGGGCGCCGAGGGACCCTGGATCATCGATGGGGCTTGCCCCGACGACCGCGACGTGATCTTGCATGTGATTCCTGCGGTCCCACGCTTCGTACTTCTGCACACCTTCGGCCGGAGCTACCGCCGTAAGGCCACCCTATTGTGGGAGGACGGGCCGGCGGCTGCTGTACCGCCGCTGAAAGCCTCCGTGAGGGACGCGGGCATCCCACCAGCCGAGCCCACCACGAGACGGAACCAGGCGGATCGGTATCCACAGATTGGACCTGCGCCAATGTGAAGCTGGGCCTACCTACCGATGGAGCCGGGACTTAGGGTTGACATGAAACAACCATGCGGTCTGTAAATCCGAGGAGGGCGCGGTGACCTGTCGTGGTGGTGCTCGTATGACTTGTTGCGGTGACCGGCGCAGACCGAAGTGGTTCCTCCGTCATCGTTGATGCCCCAGGTCGAGAAATTGAGATAACCCATGTCCGAGAACGACCCGCTGGCAACCCAGCGTGATCCCGTTTCGGGGTTCACGGCCGACTTGGTTGCAGACGGGTTCACAGATGCAATCGAGATCGGACGGGGTGGCTTCGGCATCGTGTATCAGTGCCGGCAGCCTTCTCTGGACCGCACGGTCGCGATCAAGGTGTTCACCGCCGACGTAGATCCGGACGACCGCGAGAGGTTTATCCGCGAACAGCATGCGATGGGCAAACTGTCGGGCCACCCGAACATCGTCGACATCTATCAGGTCGGGGCTACCCGGAGCGGCCGACCCTACATCGTGATGCAGTACCACCCCGGCGGTTCGGTAGAGGAGAGAATCCAGCAGGCCGGCCCGTTCGAGTGGGGTGATGCGATGGGCCTCGGGATCAAGCTGGCCGGTGCACTCGAGGCTGCACACCGGAACGGAATACTCCACCGCGACGTCAAGCCCGCAAACATCCTGCTCACCGACTACGAAGAACCACAGTTGACCGACTTCGGTATCGCGCGCATCGCCGGATGCTTCGAGACGTCCACCGGCACGGTCACGGGTTCGCCCGCATTCACAGCCCCGGAGCTACTCGAGGGTGAGCCGTCCACACCGTCATCGGACGTCTACGGACTGGGCGCGACGTTGTTCTGCGCAATCACAGGTCACGCCGCTTTCGAACGCCGGAGCGGCGAGCAGTTGATTGCCCAGTTCCTGAGAATCACCACGCAGCCGATTCCAGACATTCGTGTGGCGGGTATTCCGCCGAAGATGTGCGCTGCCATCGAACGGGCCATGGCCACCAGTCCCGTCGATCGTCCCGACACTGCCGCTGAGTTCGGGGCCGAACTCCAAGAGATTCAGCGTGGGTGCGGGCTCAACGTCGACAAGATGATCGTGCCCGGCACAACTGCTACTCCTTCGCCCGCAGGTGAGGTCCTTCGACGGGCGACGCCCTCGGGCGACACGCGGTGCCGTCGCGCGGTCGACGACCTGGAACGCGGTCGAGCAGCCTACCGAGCACAGGTGTGGGACGAGGCGTATTCGCGGCTCAGCCGCGCAGACGAAACGGCGGCCTTGGATCCGGACGATCTCGAGGCCCTCGCCGAGGCCGCCCACCTCACCGGCCGGCCAGAGAGCAGCGTCGAGGCACGGAGCCGGATCTACACCTACCGGGTGGACAACGGTGACGACCCCGGCGCCGCCATGTGCGCGATCCGAATCCACCTGGTGTCGATGCTGCACGGCGACATATCCCCGGCCATGGGATGGCTCTCCCGTGCACAACGGCTGCTGCAACGGGAGCCGGAGTGCGCGGTGCACGGCTATCTGTCCCTAGCTCAGGCCGAGGGTGCGTTCCATACCGGCAACCCGGACAGTTCACTCGAGCTGGCGCGCCGCGCAACGACAATCGGCACACAGTTCACCGATCCCGATCTGGTCAACGTCGGCCTGCACCAGGCAGGTCGCGCCCTCGTCGCGCTCGGTGACATCTCAGGAGGCACCGCACTACTGGACGAGGCCATGATCGCCGTGGCCGGCCACGAGGTGAAACCAGTGAGCTCCTGGTGGATCTACTGCAGCTCGATCAACACCGCCGAATACATGTCGGACTTCGGCCGCGCCAGCACGTGGACATCCGCATTCGAGAAATGGCTGGGAACCCAGCACGGTGCCACGGCCGTCTCCGGCTCGTGCCGGATGCACCGATCCCGGATCCTGCGCCTGCACGGATCCTGGGCCGACGCCGAACACGAAGCACGGCAGGCCTGCGCGGAGCAGAACGGAACCGTCGCCATGGATGCGGGCCAGGCCTGGTACCAGATCGGCGAGATCCGGCGGTTGGTCGGTGACCTCACCGCAGCGGAGGAAGCGTTCGGGCACGCCGGCGCCTACGGCTGGGATGTGCAGCCCGGCATGGCACTGCTGCGAGCCGCGCAGGGCCGCACCGACGCAGCCGCCGCCGGTCTCGCCCGTGCATTGGTCGAACATCCCTCGGACCGCCTCGCGAGGGCGAAACTCCTCCCCGCACAAGCAGAGATCGCGATCTCTGCGGGCGACCTCGACCGCGCACGCGCCACCGCGGAGGAACTTGCCGCCCTGGCGGACGGCGCCCCGCCAGCCGTCCGCGCCGCAGCAGAACAGGTTGTCGGTGCCGTCCGCCTCGCCGACGGCGACCCAGCGGGTGCTCTACCCGAGTTGCGCGGCGCCGTGCAGATCTGGGCGGACCTCGACATGCCCTACGAGGCCGCACGCAGCCACCGGCTGATCGGACTCGCGTGCGGTGCAATCGGCGACGAGGACACTGCACGACTCGAATGGGACGCCTGTCGTGCGGTGTTCGACCGCCTCGGTGCGATGCCGGATCTTCAGCGCACCGACGAACTGCTCGGGTCGGCGCCACCACCGGCACAACTCCCCGACGGTCTCAGCGCGCGAGAGGTCGAGGTGCTACGACTAGTCGCGTCCGGAATGACTAATCAAGATGTGGCAGAACACCTGTCGCTGAGCAAGAAGACCGTCGCACGGCACTTGAGCAACATCTTCGCCAAGATCGGCGTCACCTCACGCGCCGCCGCGACCGCCTACGCATACCAACACGGCCTGAACTAACCCAGTCGCGATTCATGTTCGTGCCGGAAGCAGACCGGTACTTCCTGTTGTCCGGACGGCACTCCATGTCCGATGCCTGATCGAGCGCGCCAATGGGTCGAAATGCCCATCGGGGCGGATTCGCGCGACACCGAATACAGCGAACGCCCGATGCGGTGGTGGCGACGCACGAACTAGCCTCAAACCAGTTGCCTGACAGCGAGGCAACGATGACGGACAAGGGCACCACGATGGCCGACCTCGACTTCGCGCCACGAGACATTCTCATCACGAGTCGCGCCGGAATGCGCGCAGGCAAGACGTCAGTTCCGGGGCGATGAGCCGGCCCAGCCCCGGGATGGTGCGTCCGGACTGGCAGTTCGAAGCGTCCTCATGGAGGAGGAACTCATGAATAACGACAAGCACCTCCAGCACCTCGGCGAGCTGGCGGTGGCAGTGGGCATCGGGCTTGCGGTCGGAGCGCCGGCCGGCATGGCGGTGGCAGCACCGTCCGTCGGCGACTCGTCCACGTCGTCCAGTTCCGACTCATCCGACCGGACATCGTCCGACCGGACATCGTCCGACCAGGGATCCACTGACCGATCCACTGACCGATCCACGGACAGGACCTCGTCGGACCGGACGTCATCCGGTACATCGGGTACCGACTCGGACTCGTCGAGCGACAGATCCGGATCGTCGACGACCGGCGATTCGAACACGGATTCACAATCCACGTCCGGCACGGATTCACAATCCACGTCCAGCACGGATTCGCAATCCACCTCCGGCACCGACACCCAATCCACTACGGGCACCGAATCCACGTCCTCGGACAACGACGTGAACGGGTCCGACGTGACGACTCCCGACCCCGCCACGGCACCCGACCCCACGGCACCCGACAGTTCGTCAACTGTGAGCCGCGGTGGCGTACCGGATTCGGGCACGGCAGCAGACGAGCCCGGTGCCGCGACAGCGCCGGCAGGCAGGCCTGCGGAACGAGCAGTCACCGAGCGATCGGATTCGCCGGCGTCCTCGACATCCTCGCAGGGTGACGACCGCGCACCTGCGGGCGACGCCGGTGTGCCGAACCTGTCGACAGCACCGGCAACGGATGGATCCGGCGCGGCCCTCGATGCGGCCACCGCGGTCGAGGCACCGGCAGTGCGCGAACTCGTCCCGGACTTGCCGGCAGCAGTTCCGGCAGCGATTCCGGAAGCAGTGCCGGCGACGGCTCCCGCGATCACCACGATCGACGGGACGGCAGCCCTGACGCGCGCGGTGCCCGTCACCCGTGCCGATGCGCCGCAGATCGGGACGCAGGCATTGGCCCCGTCTCTCCCCGCCCCGGCGGTGGAAGTTGCATCCAGCGTCGTGTCGAAGGTGCTCGGCGCCCTCGGGCTACGTCCGTTCCTGTCGAATGACCCACAGGTACCGATCGAGTCGCCGACGTTCTGGGCGCTGGCCGCGGCATGGTGCCGTCGACAGGAGAAGGCAGTCATCACCGACGCGAGCCGAGCGCTGGCTGCCGCCCCCGTCACGACCAGCGAGCCGATCGAATCGTTCGCCGGAGCACGAACATCCTCCGTCATGACCAGCGAGCCGATCGGATCGTTCGCCGCCGCCGCGAGCACCACATCCACCGCCGCACTCTCTGCATCCACTGCCGGGCCGACCGTCGATGTCGGTGTGCCCGACCGTGGCACCGGTGCGGTGCTCGGCTCGATCACTGCGTCGGGAAGCCAACTCGGTTACACCGTCACCACACCGCCGAGCCGCGGCACGGTCACCGTCGACACGACCGGCGGTTTCGCCTACACCCCCACCCAGGTAGAGCGCCAACGGGCCGCGCTGAACCCGGACGCCGATTACGACTCGTTCACCGTCACCGTGACCTCCGGGCAGTCCAGCACCCCGGTGACTGTGCAGGTGCCGGTGTCGGCGGCACGGATGCAGCTCGCGCAGTCCACCACTGTCGGGTCCAACCCATCGGGTGCGGTGTTCGCCGGCACCAGAACCTATGTGGCAAACCAGGGTTCGAAGAGCGTCTCCGTGCTCGACGCAAACAACGCCGTCGTCGGCTCGGTGACCGTCGGCACCTCGCCGACCGGCGTCGCGGCCAACCCGGCCGGCACCCGGGTGTATGTCACCAACAGCGGCAGCGGCAACGTCTCGGTGATCAACACGTCTACCAACACGGTCGTCGCCACCGTCAAGACCGGCACCACACCCAGCGCCGTCGCCGTCAACCCCGCCGGCACGCGCGCGTACGTCACCAACAGCGGCAGCGGCACCGTCTCGGTGATCAACACGTCTACCAACACGGTCGTCGCCACCGTCAAGACCGGCACCACGCCCAACGCCGTCGCCGTCAACCCCGCCGGCACCCGCGCGTACGTCACCAACCGCAGCAGCAACACCGTCTCGGTGATCGACACCGCCACCAACACGGTCGTCGCCACCGTCAAGACCGGCACCACGCCCAACGCCGTCGCCGTCAACCCCGCCGGCACCCGCGCGTACGTCACCAACCGCGCCAACAACACCGTCTCGGTCATCGACACCGCCACCAACACCGTCGTCGCCACCGTCGCCGTCGGTTCCCAGCCGACCGCCGTGCGCGTCACCCCCGACGGAAGCGCAGCCTATGTCGTCTCCAATCCGGACACACTGACCGTCGTCGACACGCGCACCAACACCGTCGTGTCCACCCTCTCCCTCGACTCGCCCGCCGAGTCCGGCGACCACTCCATCGCGCTCAGTGCCGACGGTTCCCGGATGCTCGTCACCGATGCGGCCGACGGGCGGGTCCGAGCCCTGACGCTCACCTACGTGAACTCCGCGCCCACAGCGACCTGGACGGCCGGCACACCTCGGGCGTCCGACGGCGCGGTCGTCGTCACCCTCGTCGACCCCAGAGACCCGGACGGCGACCCGGTGACCTTCACGAACACCGCGCCCGGGTCCGGATCGGTCCTCTCCGACGGCGTGACCTTCACCTACATCCCGACCGCCGCCGCACGCGACCTCGCCCTGCAAACACCGATTGAAGACGCCGACCACTTCACCATCGCCCTCACAGACGGCCACGCCGTGACGAACATCCCTGTCACCGTTTCCGTTTCGCCGACCCCCCTCCAGGTCGTCTTCGACGTCGAGTCGACGGAGATCACGGTGGGGTACCCGACCGACGCGGCCGTCGTCGACGACCGGCTCTACGTCGTCAGCGAGGACGGCTACGTGCGGGTCATCGACGCAGATGGGACCGTCGGGACGCCGATCGCGGTCGACTGGGCGTCGTCGAATATCGCGGCAGCCCCGGACGTGGACCGGGTGTACGTCAACAGCCCCTATACCGGCACCATCTCGGTGATCGACACGACCACCGGCACCGTCATCGAGACGATCTGGCTGCCCACCTCCCCCGACTTTCAGGGCTATTCCCTGGCGCAGGAGTTGGCCGTCAGCCCCGACGGGACGCGCCTCTACGCCAGCGGTGAGGACGGCACGGTGTCGGTGGTCGATACCGCCACGAACGCCGTCGTGGCTTCGCAGCCGCTCGGCTCCTACGGCAGCCTGGAAGTCAGTGCGGACGGCCGCTACCTGTTCGGCGCGAACGGGTCGACTGTCAGCGTCATCGACACCGAGTCCCTGAACACGGTCGGCTCCATCACGGTCGGGCCCACGTGGGACCACACCAGGACGAGCAGCGAATTCACCGACGTTTCGCACAGCCTCACCGTCGTGAACGGGAACCGGCTGTACGTCACCCAGCACGTCAGCACCGTGGAACTCGCCTCCGGCGGCTTCTCCAACGGACAGTTCATCGTCGACAACACCGGACGGCTGTGGCGCGTGACGGGCGGATACGGACTGGTCTCCGTGATCGACATCGATCCGGCGAGTGCCACGTACGGCACCACGCTCGAGAACGTGCGACTGACCGGCGACGCGCAGGACCTGGCGCAGAGCCACGACGGCAGCCGGGCATTCGTCACCGTCGGGGATGGACGAACCGTCGCGGTGATCGACACCGCCACGAACACCGTCATCGGAACCTTCGTCACCGACGAGGACGGCGCGGTCACCGGGCCCTACGGTCCGCTCCGGAACGTGCTGCTCGCGGGCGACACGCTGTACGTCACCGACTACCGCGACGGCGCGGTGTACGCAGTCTCCGGCCTGACGATCGGCGCGCCCGCCGCCCAGAGCGTGTGAACACCCGGCGGCCGAACGCCTGAATGGCCAAATGCTCAATTCTCCGCGCATGACCGCGCGCGAAACTCACACGAGCGGTGTCGATTTGGGACGGGTCACGTCGCCCCAATACGTCTTCTGGCCCGCCACCGGATGCGCGATGCCAGCACGGGGAAGTCGAGCATGTGTTCACAGAGCCGTCCCGCTCGACGGCGTCCGGAAAAAGTTCCATCGCCGTGGTTTTCGGCCCGGGGCGGTCTCGACCCGCCGGAATCCGACCAAGCCGGACTTCGTCACGACCGTGCACTGTGAGCACCCTCGGCGGCGACGGTTGGCGGTCGACCACACGGGTGCCGGTCGCTTGACGGCGCCTCGCGCGGAAGCTGAAGTTGAAGTCGAACTTCAGGCCCCGGTGGCGATAATCCCAACAGAAGGTCAAGCCCAGCAAAAATAGCGATTCAATGTCAGGCGCTGGGCGCGTAATCTACTACATGAGGCTTCTCGGCGCTTCCTAGCGCTTCTCGGTGCTACCTGCCGCCCGGTGCCGCGCCATACAAACCCGAAGATTGGAGCAGAGATGCGTATCTTGCGTGCGTTTGTAGGAGGGATCGCCGGGGCGATCATTCTGGTTCTGGGACTATCTCTTCACGCGCCCGTGCCGACTGCTCAGGCCGAGTGTCTGAGAATGCCGTACTTCACGCCGTTTGGATATGCCAACTTCGATTTCCCCCCGCGAATCGTTGCGCTGATGAACGACAACGAGATCGCGGTCGAAGGCATCACGCCGTTCGAGGCCAAGCCCGCGAAGACCGGTCTCTATCTGCCAATCGGCTCGCACACCAATTACATCGACGCATGCCAGGGCGTATACTACCCCGGCGGTCCGAGATTGATCAGCAAGACTGGGAATTCTGTTGCGGTCGAGAATATCTGGCTGCGAATGGACGGCGCCTACGGAGCTGTGACGATCAACGGAGTTCCTCAGGGCGAGAGGATGGTCGCCACCTACAACGTGGGTGAAATGATGCCGACGCTCATGACGCCCCACGGCGGCGGGATAGGACCCACATATTGGCCGTTCCGTTTCTCCCCATATTTCGCGCAGGTTTTCAACGACACCGCCGGCGCCAACCTCGTCCAGCCGGGTGAGGTGTTCGCCAACCTCGACGCCGTCGGGAAGTTTGCACCCTGATCTGACACGAATTCAGATGAAGGCCCGGATCGAGTTCGACTGCGAGATCCCCCGCGAGCACCGAGTTCGTCTCGGCCACCGCGGTTCCCGAACAGGGATTATCCGTTCGTCGACAGCTTGCGTCGGATGATCAATCCGTGATCGCGAGCTAGCGACGACGAGCGATACCGACGACACGGGTTTTGGCATTGAAGGCCGCCTTCAACGCGCGATCCGCAATCGAACCGTCGGGCGGTAGCAACTTGATCTGGCGGGCGAACTCCATTTGGTCGTAGCGCACCGTATTGGTGACGACCTTTCCGTCGGCGATGACGAAATGGTCGAATCCCTCGAATTCGATTCGCCGGCCGGTGGCGGCGACGCCGACGAAGGTGCCGACGTGCCGCCCGGTCAGGCGCCAGTGGACGAGGACGTCGTTGCCGGCCTCGGCCATCGCGACGATCTCGAAGGCGAAGTCGGAGACGGCGGCGAAGACCTGGTCGAAGTAGACGGCGATCTCGTCGCTCCCGCGACATGTCCCGGTCGGGAAGTGCACGGTGGAATCGGAGGTCCAGAAACTTCGCAGGCTGCCGACGTCCTTGGCGTTGATCCGCTCGAAAGCCCACCGGACGAGTAGCGCATTGGAGACGTCGTTCGGGGGAGGAAAAGTTGTCGAGGTCGGGCTGCGATCAGACATCTCTACTCCATGCAGGTTGACGCGAGGCAGGCTGGCACGCTGGCACGCAGCCTCGGCCCCTGCGGAACGAGACTCTGACACAACACGACCCCGGCCGACTCCAGCTGCCGGGGCCGGTCGGTTCCCATTGTCCTCCGCGCCGCTTGCGATGTCATCGATGATTCGCTTGGGGAAATACCCCCCGACTACGCGTCGGACGCGCCGCCGAGTTCGACGTGTTCGAGCCAGATTCTCCGTTCGATGCCACCGCGGGTGGCGCGTTTGCGGTCGGCCGCTTGTTTCACTTCGGCCTCGGTGATCCCCAGCGCCGCTATCAGGGCGGTGGTGACTTCGAGAAGGTCGGCGAGTTCGTCGACCCGCTCGTCCGGCGATGCGTCCTGAAGTTCTCTCGCCTCCTCCACGACCTTGGTGTGGAGGGCCGCCAGGTATTCCGGCGCACGCGGGCCGGCCCCTCGCCGCGGAAGCCGCCCCATTGCAATCCGCTGCAACCTTTAGTGCGCACGTCATATCTCCCTACATTCATGACCCGGGTTACACGAGGCACGAACCGTTCCGGCGCCGCATCGCGATCGGAGGTCGGCCCCGACGTAGCCGGCGACAACGGAGAAACCAAGGGAGTGCAATGGCGCTGAACAAGAATTCGTTACTGAGCGCGTATCGGAAGATGTCCGAGATCCGAGCGTTCGAAGACCGCCTTCACGAGGAGAACGCCACCGGCGACATTCCCGGCTTCATCCACCTGTACTCCGGTCAGGAAGCCATTGCCGTCGGCGTGTGCGAGAACCTGCAGGACAGCGATTACATCGGGTCCACCCACCGCGGTCACGGGCACTGCATCGCCAAGGGGTGCGACCTCCACGGGATGATGGCGGAGATCTTCGGGAAGGACGACGGCCTCTGCCACGGCAAGGGCGGTTCGATGCACATCGCCGACCTGTCGGTGGGCATGCTCGGCGCGAACGCCATCGTCGGCGGGGCACCCTCCCTCGCCATCGGTGCGGCGCTCAGCGCGAAGACACTGCGCAACGGCGGCGTCGCCGCCTCGTTCACCGGCGACAGCGGCTCCAACCAGGGAACGGTCTTCGAAGCCATGAACATGGCCGTCGTGCTCGACCTTCCCATCGTCTTCGTCACCGAGAACAACGGTTTCGGCGAGGCCACCGGCCGGGACTACGCCGTCGGCGCACCCAGTATCGCTTCCCGTGCGGCTTCGTTCGGCATGCCTGCCGTGACCGTCGACGGAACCGATTTCTTCGCCGTGTACGAGGCGACCCGTGAGGCCGTCGAACGTGCGCGCATGGGAGGCGGGCCGACGTCGATCGAGGCGATCGCGTACCGCTGGCACGGACACTTCGAAGGTGACGCGCAGCTGTACCGCACCGCGGATCAGGTCGCGGAACTGCGCAAGACGAAAGACCCGCTGCTGAACTTCCGCAACCACCCGGACAGCAAGAAGGTGTCCGCGAAGGAACTCGACGCGATCGACGCCGACGCGCGGGCCCGGGTCGACGACGCCGTGGCGAAGGCCCGGCAGGCCGAGTATCCGCCGTTGGCAAACCTTCTGACCGACGTCTACGTGTCGTACTGAGAGTGAGAACAGAAATGACAACGTCGAAGACGACGTACCGCGAAGCGATCAAGGCCGCGCTCGCCCAGGAGATGGAACGCGACGCGACGGTTGTGCAGATCGGTGAAGACCTACGTGGCGGTCAGGCGGGTACCAATCCGGACCTCGAGTCCGGAAAACTCGAGGCGTTCGGTGGGGTGCTGGGTGTGACGAAGGGCCTGTGGACCGAATTCGGTTCCGACCGGGTCATCGACACCCCGATCACCGAGTCCGCGATCATCGGCATGGCAGCCGGCGCCGCATTGACCGGGCTGCGTCCGGTCGCCGAACTGATGTTCATGGACTTCTTCGGAGTCTGCTACGACGCCCTGTACAACCAGGCGGCGAAGTTTCGCTACATGTTCGGCGGCAAGGCCCGCACCCCGCTCGTGGTGCGCGGCATGATCGGTGCCGGATTCTCGGCGGCGGCACAGCATTCGCAGTCCCCGTACAACGTGTTCGCCGCGGTCCCGGGCCTCAAGGTGGTGGCCCCGTCCAACGCGTATGACGCCAAAGGTCTTCTCATCCAGTCCATTCGCGATGACGACCCGGTGGTGTTCTGCGAGCACAAGACCCTGTACGACCTGAAGGGCGAGGTTCCCGACGAGCCGTACACGATCCCGTTCGGGGTCGCCAACTACACCCGGGAAGGTACGGACGTCACGATCATCGCGCTCTCGGCGATGGTGAACGCCGCCAACACGGCCGCCGACAAACTTGCCACCGAGGGCATCTCCGTCGAGGTGGTCGACCCGCGGACCGTCTCGCCCCTCGACGAGGAAGGCATCCTCGAATCCGTCGCGTCCACCGGACGGGTTGTGATCGTCGACGAGTCCGCGGCGCGTTGCGGATTCGGCCACGACGTCGCCGCACTGATCGCCACCAAGGCGTTCGGTTCGCTGAAGGCACCGATCGAACTGGTCACCCCACCGCACACCCCGGTGCCGTTCTCCCCCGTGCTCGAACAGGCATGGCTTCCCAACGCGGCGCGCATCGAGGCCGCGGTACGCAAGGTGGTGACTGCCTGACCATGAGCGACATCAAGCTGATCGAAGTTCCCAAATGGGGCCTGTCCATGGACGAGGGCACCGTCACCGCGTGGTTGATCGACGAAGGATCGCCCTTCGCAAAAGGCGATCTGATCTGCGAGATCGAGACCAGCAAGATCACCAATGAGTTGGAGGCGCCGTTCGACGGCGCACTGCGGCGCATCGTCGCCAAGCCGGGTGCCACGCTGCCGGTGGGTGCGGTCCTGGCGGTGTCGGCGGACGCGGCCGTCTCCGATGCCGATATCGAGGAGTTCCTGACCGGAATCGGAGCGGATCACGTCCCCGCGCCCGAGCCGGAGCGGGCACCGGGCGGGCAGCCCACGCCCGCAGAGCCGCGCGTGACTACTACCCCGACCGCTCCGGCGGCCCAGGAATCGGCGCGGCCATCCGGCACCACCGCCGTCCCGGATTCGCTACGGGGACAGACGAATGTCGACGTCTTCGCAACGCCGCACTCCCTGCGGTTGGCCGAGAAACTGTCGATCGACCTGGGCCGGGTGGCAGGGACCGGCCGCGACGGCCGGATCTCGGTCGCTGACGTCCACGACGCGATTCGCTCGGCAGGCGGAACCGTCGCAGAGGCACCGTCGCCGACTCGCTCAGGTGTGCCCGGACGCTCCGCCGAGGACGACGGCGCGGTCGATGCGACGCCGGTGGCACGTCGACTGGCGAAATCTCTGGGCATCAACCTGCACGACTGCCGGGCCACCGGTTCGCGGGGGCGCGTCTGCGAGGCGGACGTCCGGGAAGCCGAAAGGACGTTCCGACTGGTTCCCGAACCGACACCCACGCCCGCCGGCGGTGCGGCCACCCCGCACGCGATACCCGAGTTCGAGACGATCCCGTTCAACTCGATGCGCAAGGCGATCGGTCAGCGCCTGCAGGAATCGAAGCGCAACGCCCCACACTTCCGGCTCACCGCGGACCTCGAGATCGACAATCTCCTCGCACTCCGCACGGAGATCAACGCAACGGTGCCGGCAGTCAAGCTGTCGGTCAACGACTTCGTGGTCAAGGCCTGCGCTGCGGCGCTCCGCAAGGTCCCGGACGTCAACGTCCAGTTCGACGAAGCGGCGCAATCGGTGCTGAGATTCTCCGCCGCCGACATCTCGGTGGCCGTCGCCTTGCCGTCGGGCCTGATCACGCCCATCGTTCGCGGAGCGGAGAGCAAGAGCCTGGCCGAGATCTCCGGTGAGGTCCACACATTGGTGACCAGGGCCAAGACCGGCAAGTTGACGCCGGAGCAGTTCCAGGGCGGCACGTTCACCATCTCGAACCTCGGTATGTTCGGCGTGCGCGAATTCGACGCGATCATCAACCCACCGCAGGGCGCCATCCTCGCCGTCGGTGCGGGGCAGCAACGACCGATCGTCGTGGACGGTCGGATGGAGGTCCGTACGATGCTGACCGTCACGCTGTCGTGCGACCACCGCGTGATCGACGGCGCCCTCGGCGCGACGTTCCTGCAGGAACTGCGGCGCTTCGTCGAATCACCCGCGTTGATGCTGGTCTAGGGAGTGTTGATGACTGACAAATACGACGTTCTGGTGATCGGAAGCGGACCCGGCGGCTACGTCGCCGCCATCCGCGCCGCCCAACACGGACTCCGCACTGCGGTGATCGAACGGGACCGGCTCGGCGGAATCTGCCTGAACTGGGGTTGCATTCCCACCAAGGCCCTGCTCCACGGCGCCGACGTGGCGCACACGCTGGAGAATCTGCGCCCCCTCGGATTCTCCACCAGCGGTGTTGAATTCGACATGGCGCAACTGGTCGAGTTCAGCCGTGGGGTGTCGGGGCGGTTGTCCGACGGCATCGGGTACCTGATGAAGAAGAACGGCATCGACGTGATCAGCGGCACCGCGCGACTGGCCGGAAAGGGTGTGGTGGGTGTTCGGGAGGACGGTGACTCGGCGTCGCCGCTCACCGAGTACCGGGCCGACCACATCATCCTCGCCACGGGTGCGCGTCCCCGTTCGGTGCCCGGGGTGACACCGGACGGCGATCGGGTGTGGACCTACTTCGACGCGCTGGTACCCCGGGAACTTCCGAAGTCGCTGCTGGTCATCGGTTCCGGTGCCATCGGCGTCGAGTTCGCGAGCCTCTACCACGATTTGGGTAGTGCGGTCACCCTCGTCGAACTGGCACCGCAGATCATGCCCGTCGAGGATGCCTCGGTGGCCGGCCACGTGCGCCTGCAGTTCGAGAAGCGCGGGATCGAGATCCACACCGGCGCCTCGGTGTCCGAACTCACCGTCGGCGCGGGTTCCGTCGCCGTGACGGTGAAATGCGCGGACGGATCCCTCGAAGAACGGGTCGTGGAGCGGGTTCTGGTCGCCGCCGGCGTCCAGGGCAACGTCGAGAATCTCGGGCTCGAGGACGTCGGCGTCGAGGTGGACCGCGGGTTCGTCACCACCGACGAGTGGTGCCGCACCACCGCATTCGGGATCTACGCCATCGGCGACGTCGCCGGCGCCCCGTGCCTCGCCCACAAAGCGAGTCACGAAGGCGTGCTGTGTGTCGACAAGCTGGCGGGAGCCCCACACGTGACACCGTTGGACAAGGACTATGTCCCCGGATGCACGTACTCGAGACCCCAGGTCGCCAGCCTCGGCCTCACCGAGGACCAGGCGCGGGCAACCGGACGTTCCCTGCAGATCGGACAGTTCGATCTGCAGGCGTCCGGCAAGGCACTCGCCATCGGTGAAGCCGAAGGCTTCGTCAAGACCATCTTCGACGCCGACAGCGGTGAACTGCTGGGCGCCCACATGGTCGGGCCCGAAGTCACCGAGCAGATCCAGGGATTCGGCATCGCACGATCCCTGGAGGCCACCGGTGACGATCTCGCGGACGTGGTCTTCGCGCACCCGACGCTGTCCGAGGCCATGCACGAATCGGTCCTGTCGGCGCTCGGCCGCCCGATCAACATGTAGCGCTCCCCGCCGAACCGTGGTTGCCCTCCGGCACCGCGGTTCGGTGGGAACCACCACCCAGGAATCGACACGTGACTGCCACACCACGAACACCGTCCCGGGCCGTGCAGGCCCCGCCCGGCCGCAAGCTGCTCCGCCTCGAGATCCGAAACGCGGAGACTCCGATCGAACGCAAACCCAACTGGATCAAGACGAGAGCGAAGATGGGCCCGGAATACTCCGAGCTCGAGGGCCTCGTCACACGCGAGGGTTTGCACACCGTCTGCGAAGAAGCCGGCTGCCCCAACATCTACGAATGCTGGGAAGACCGCGAGGCGACGTTCCTCATCGGCGGTGAACAGTGCACCCGCCGCTGCGACTTCTGCCAGATCGACACCGGCAAACCCGACGACCTCGACCGCGACGAACCCCGCCGCGTCGCCGAATCCGTCCAGGCGATGGGACTGCGGTACTCCACCATCACCGGTGTCGCCCGCGACGACCTCCCCGACGGCGGCGCCTGGCTCTACGCCGAAACCGTCCGCCTGATCCACCAGCTCAACCCCGGCACCGGCGTCGAGAACCTCATCCCCGACTTTGGCGGCAAGCCGGACCTGCTCGCCGAGGTCTTCGACTCCCGTCCCGAGGTCCTCGCCCACAACGTCGAGACCGTCCCCCGCATCTTCAAGCGGATCCGCCCCGCGTTCCGCTACCAGCGCAGCCTCGGCGTGATCACCGCCGCCCGCGACTTCGGGCTGGTCACCAAGTCCAACCTGATCCTCGGCATGGGCGAGACCCCCGACGAGGTCCACCAGGCGATGGAAGACCTGCACGCCGCGGGCTGCGACATCATCACCATCACCCAGTACCTGCGCCCCTCCCCCCGCCACCACCCCGTCGAGCGGTGGGTCAAGCCCGAAGAGTTCGTCGAGCACTCCCAGGCCGCCGAGGAGATCGGGTTCGCCGGCGTCATGGCCGGACCGCTCGTCCGCTCGTCGTACCGCGCCGGCCGCCTCTACGCGCAGGCGAAAGCGATTAGGGAGAAGCCTCTTTCGCCGACCGGAGAGGCCTCCTGACACTCAACCGACCACATGCACGTCGACACCGTCGGCGAAACGGTACGGATGGGTGGACAGAACGGGGCCGAGACTTTTTCGGAGACGGGAGATCTCGGCGCGCACGGCCACCACGTGGTCGCGGTCACCGAACAACGACACGCTCAGCGACGCAGCATCGATTCCAGCGGAACCACTTTCGGTCAGCACTCGCAATATCTGCGCATGGCGCGGTGAGAGCGCCCGGGTCCAACTCGTATCGCCCCGCACCGTTGCTCGCGGGGACTCACCGAGATCGAGTTCCACTCCGATGGTCGTCGGCCTGCCTTCGCGTCGCACCAGCCAGCCGTCACCGAGCGGTTCCGGCACACACAGCCCCAACCCGGGCACCAACAGCGGCGTGCCGGGGCACGGAGGTGACACCCGGTCGGGGGCGGCGAGCCCCCGGGCGTCGGCGACCCAGCCGTGCCGGTCCACCACGAGGGCCGGACCCGCGGTTGCCCCGAGCACCGGCGACGCATGACCGCGAAGCTTCTCCAGGTTGATCGTGTGCTCCTGCCACAATGTGGCCTCGGCCAACCGCACCGCCGTCTGCACCAGCGCCACCGTCGTCGGATGAACCGACATCGCCGAGCCACTGATGTCGACGACGCCGAGCACTTCGCCACTCCGGGGATCGTGCACCGGAGAGCCCGTGCACGACCAGCCACGATGCGACCGTGCGTAATGCTCCGCCGAGAACAGTTGCACAGGAGAATCTTCCACCAACGCCGTCCCGATTGAGTTCGTACCCACCGAACTCTCGGACCATCGGGCCCCCTCCATGAATCCCAGGGCATCGGCGGCCTTCCGCAGGCCACGGGACCCTTCCCGCCACAGGACCACCCCGTCGGAGTCTGCGATCACCACGATGAAATTCGCGTCCTCCGCCACCTGAGTCA
Source organism: Rhodococcus koreensis (assembly GCF_900105905.1). Taxonomy (GTDB): domain Bacteria; phylum Actinomycetota; class Actinomycetes; order Mycobacteriales; family Mycobacteriaceae; genus Rhodococcus_F; species Rhodococcus_F koreensis. Next base: position 3,013,460 of record NZ_FNSV01000005.1, read on the forward strand.
ACGTGCTGCGAAGCTCCGGAAGAACCGCACGCAAAGCCGTACGCGTCCGCCGGGCTTCGACCTCGGCGCAGTCGGCCAGCACCACGTCCTCACAACTGTCGGGACTCACCCCGTCCGCTTGTAGCCGCGACCACGACCTGCCGACGATCTCGCGCGGCTGCGCCGGTGGTCGCCGACCCGACAGCACCGCGTCGTGAACTTGACTCAACAACCGTGCGTGCCGGGGAAGATCCACCCCCGAGCCGACAGCGGGAAGGCGGTGCCGAACCGAACCGGTAGTACTCACACCTCCGAGCCTACCGGGAATGTGAGCGCCGAACCAAGGCCGGGCTCGGCACATTTTCATTGGGAGAGAACGCAATCGGTTCAAAACTCGTCACAATGCAATCGGCTGCAACCCTTGAACAGTCTCGGCAGACGATGCTTGGCTCCCCTGTGAGGACGATCACATCGGAGAGGAGCTAGGAATGAGCATCGAGGGCAAAGTCGCGTTGATCACCGGCGCGGGCCAGGGCATCGGACGCGCGATCGCGTTGCGGCTGGCGTCGGACGGCGCCGACATCTCGCTCGTCGACGTCAACCCCGACCGGATCAACGCGGTGGCCGACGAGGTCCGGGCGGCGGGTTCGAAGGCCATCTCGTTGGTCGCCGACGTGACGGACCGCGATCAGGTCCGGTCCGCCGTCGACCGAACCGAGCGTGAACTGGGCGGCTTCGACATCATCGTGAACAACGCGGGCATCGCCCAGGTCGACCCGATCGCCGACGCGACACCGGAGGACCGTGTCGCGGATCCTGGCCGTCAACGTCGAAGGTGTGCTGTGGGGCATCCAGGCCGGGGCGGCCAAGTTCCGGGCGCGGGGGCACGGCGGCAAGATCATCAACGCGTCGTCGATCGCCGGCCACGAGGGATTCGCGATGCTCGGCGTGTACTCGGCGACGAAGTTCGCGGTCCGCGCACTCACCCAGGCCGCGGCGAAGGAGTACGCATCCGACGGCATTACCGTCAACGCCTACTGCCCCGGTGTCGTCGACACCGACATGTGGATCACCATCGACGAGCGCTTCTCGGCCCTCACCGGCGCGCCGAAGGGTGCGACGTTCGAGAAGTTCGTCGGCGGCATCGCCCTCGGCCGTGCACAGACACCCGAGGACGTCGCGGCGTACGTGTCGTATCTGGCCGGACCGGACTCCGACTACATGACCGGGCAGGCCGGACTGATCGACGGCGGCCTCGTGTACCGGTAGGCAGGGCGTTCCAGGCCAAGGCTGGGCGGTGGTGGTTTCGCGGGGGCAGTCGCGGGTAGACGAGGTGGTGACGCGTCAGTGAGTTCGGGATGAAAGGGGGCAGCGATGAACGTCGGCGACCTCGTCGAACGCACCGCCCGGTTACGAGCCGATCTACAAACCCTCGAACACCGGATCAAGGAGTTGACCGACGAGTTCGACTTGCTCCACAGCACAGCCGACGGCGCTTCGCGTGAAGGCGTGATCGACAGCCTCAGCGACGCCCGGCTGGACCTGAGCACCGCGGACAGGCACCTCGAGACCGCGGTGCGAAACGCCGAGAAGCTGTCGATGGCCTGACCCCGGCACCCCGCGAGCATCTGCTCGCGGGGTGCCGGGTCAGGTGACGGTTGGCCGGCCCGAAGCCGACCAACCACCGTGATCAGTCGAGGTCGAACCGGTCGAGGTTCATCACCTTGTCCCACGCGGAAACGAAGTCCTGCACGAACTTCTGCTGCGCGTCGTCGGTCGCGTAGACCTCGGCGAGGGCACGCAGTTGCGAGTTCGAACCGAACACGAGATCGACGGCTGTGGCTGTCCACTTGGCGTCGCCCGTGACGCGGTCGCTGCCCTCGTAGACGTTCTCGGCGGAGGCTGCTCCCTTCCACACCGTCCCCATGTCGAGGAGGTTGACGAAGAAGTCGTTCGTCAGCACCTCGGGCCGGTCGGTGAAGACGCCGTGCGCCGTCTGCCCGAAGTTGGCGTTCAGCGCACGGAGGCCGCCGATCAGGACCGTCAACTCCGGGGCGGTCAGGTTCAGCATGTAGGCCCGCTCGACCAGAAGTGCCTCGGCAGGCAACTTCTCTCCCGGCCGGAGGTAGTTGCGGAACCCGTCGGCCCTCGGTTCGAGCACCGCGAACGACTCGACGTCGGTCTGCTCCTGCGACGCGTCGGTGCGCCCCGGCGTGAACGGAACCGTGATGTCGTGCCCGGCGTCTTTCGCTGCCTTCTCGACCGCCGCGGCACCGGCCAGAACGATCAGATCCGCGAGCGAGACCGTCACACCGCCGGACTGCGACGAGTTGAAGTCCTGCTGGATCTGTTCGAGGGTCTGCAGAACCTTGGACAGCTCGGCCGGGCTGTTGATCTCCCAATCCTTCTGCGGCGCAAGACGGATCCGCGCCCCGTTGGCGCCGCCCCGCATGTCGGTGCCACGGAACGTGGCTGCCGACGCCCAGGCCGTGGACACCAGCTGGGAGATGGACAGCCCCGAGTCGAGGATCTTGCCCTTCAGGGCGGCGATCTCGCTGTCCCCGATCAACTGGTGATCGACAGCGGGGACCGGGTCCTGCCACAGCTGGGCCTCCGGGACCCACGGGCCGAGGTAGCGCGTGACCGGTCCCATGTCGCGGTGCAGCAGCTTGTACCACGCCTTGGCGAACGCGTCGGCGAACTCCTCCGGGTGGTCGAGCCAGCGCCGGGTGATCTTCTCGTACGCCGGGTCGATGCGCAGCGAGAGGTCCGTGGTCAGCATCGTGGGGGCGCGTCCCGCCGACGAATCGAAGGGGTCGGGAATCGTGCCCGCGCCCGCGCCGTCCTTCGCGGTCCACTGCCAGGCACCGGCGGGGCTCTTGGTCAGCTCCCACTCGTAGCCGTACAGGACCTCGAGGAAGCTGTTGTCCCACTTCGTCGGTGTAGGAGTCCACACGACCTCGAGACCGCTGGTGATCGCGTCCTTGCCGACGCCGGTGCCGTAGGCACTCTTCCAGCCCAGGCCCTGCTGCTCGATCGGGGCGGCTTCCGGCTCCGGACCGACCAGGTCGGCGTCGCCTGCACCGTGGGTCTTGCCGAACGTGTGGCCGCCGGCGATCAGCGCGGCGGTCTCCTCGTCGTTCATCGCCATGCGGGCGAACGTCTCCCGGATGTCGCGGGCGGCGGCGAGGGGATCGGGCTGGCCGTTGGGACCCTCCGGGTTCACGTAGATGAGACCCATCTGCACGGCCCCGAGCGGACCCGAGAGGTCACGATCACCGCTGTAGCGTTCGTCGCCCAGCCAGGTGTCCTCGGGACCCCAGTAGATCTCCTCGGGCTCCCAGATGTCGTCGCGTCCGAATCCGAACCCGAAGGTCTTGAATCCCATCGACTCCAGGGCGCAGTTGCCGGCGAAGACGAGGAGGTCGGACCACGAAATCTGCTTGCCGTACTTCTGTTTCACGGGCCAGAGCAACCGGCGGGCCTTGTCGAGGCTCGCGTTGTCGGGCCAGCTGTTGAGGGGCGCGAAACGCTGGGCGCCCTGACCGCCGCCGCCGCGGCCGTCGGCGATGCGGTACGTGCCTGCGGCGTGCCAGCTCATCCGGATGAAGAGGCCGCCGTAGTGGCCGAAGTCGGCAGGCCACCAGTCCTGCGAATCCGTCATCAGATCGATGACGTCGCGCTTGAGTGCTTCGACGTCGAGCTTCGCGAACTCCGCTGCGTAGTCGAAGTTCTCACCCATCGGGTTGGACTTGGACGAATGGGCGTGCAGGACCGACAACTCCGGCTGGTTCGGCCACCAGTCGCGGTTCGTCCTCGGGCGGTGCGCCGTCGGAGTGGGGGACGGGATTGCGGGGTTTTCACTTTCACTGGTGCTCTGAGTGTTTCCCTCGTGAGCGACCGGGCAGCTATCGGACACAACATTCCTTCCGGGAGAGACCAATTTGGGCTGTTGGTCAGGGTTTCGATCGAGAAGTCTGTGTTGCCGAGCAGTCGGGGCACAGACCCCAGTAGATGACCTCGGCCTCCTCGACGAGGAAACCGTTGTCGTCGGACGCGGTCAGGCAGGGCGCCTCGCCGACGGCGCAGTCGACGTCCGCGATGGCCCCACACGACCGGCAGATCACGTGGTGGTGATTGTCTCCGACCCGCGACTCGTAACGAGCCACGGAGCCGGCCGGCTGTATCCGGCGCACCAATCCCACCGCGGTCACTGCGTGCAGCACGTCGTACACGGCCTGCCGGGACACCCCGTCCAGAACCGTCCGCACAGCTCCGAAAATCGTCTCCGTATCGGCGTGCGGACGTGCGTGCACCGCCTCCAACACCGCGACCCGCGGGCGGGTCACGCGAAGCTCAGCCCCGCGCAGTAGCGCTGCGTAATCCGGCATCGACGGCACCCACTCACTATGGACTACTTTTCTGGACTCAGTAAAGAGTTTGCGGAAACAATTTGCCGTGACTTCCACTTACATACACATGATGGTCGGTGGCCGGAGAGGCACCGACAGCCTGTCAAGGAAGCTCGAGGGCGATCATTCCCGTGCGTCGACTGTGCCTGCGCGCGACTGTCCACTCGCGACGCTTCGATGCGGAATGGCCACAACGTGACTGGCGGGGTCGACCCCTCAGTACCAGTACTTACGTCCGCCCACCTTGCGGCCCAGCAGCCCGAGGAGCAGAAGGAGAAGGCCGACGGCGCCGACTATGAGGCCCGCGATCCACAAGGACGAGATCTTGACGACCAAGCCGACGACGATGAGCACCACACCGATTGCGATCATGGCCAATTCCTCTGTGAGAGTGGCTCGGGCTTTTATGCGAATCCTAGGCGCAGGAAGCCGTCGGCGTCAGGGAACCGCAGCGGCTGATCACCCCGCCGGCCCTCGGTCCGGACCGGTGTCGCCCGGCGAGACGATGCCGTGATCGAACGCGTACACGATGGCGGCCGCGCGATCGCGGAGATCGAGTTTGAGGAAGATGTGCCCGACGTGACTCTTCACGGTCACGCCCGAGATGCCCAGCTCACGACCGATCTCGCCGTTGCTGTGGCCGCGCCCGATCAGCGCGAGCACGTCGAGTTCCCGCGCGGTCAACTCGGTGAGGCGGTTGCCGTCCCCGTCGGACGACGGCGCGACGGTGCGGTACGTGGCGAGAACCCGTCCGGTCACGGCCGGGTCGAGGCAGGCGCCGCCCTCGGCGACGGTGCGCACGGCGCGAATCAGATCCTCCGCCGGCGAATCCTTCAGGATGAACCCCGCCGCACCCGCGCGCAGCGATCCGGACAGCAGATCGTCGTCGTCGAACGTGGTGAGCACCAGCACCGGCGGCGGCTGCGCGGCCGACCGGAGGTCGCGGGTGGCCCGGATGCCGTCGACCTTCTTCATCCGCAGGTCCATGAGCACGACGTCCGGGGTGTGCTCCGCGACCGCGTCCGGCACCTCCGAGCCGTCGGCGCATTCGCCGACGATCACGAAGCCGTCCTTGCGCCGAAGGATCCGGCGCAGCCCCGACCGCACCAGTTCCTGGTCGTCGACCAGCAGCACCCTGATCTCCGGGCCCGTCACGACAGTCCCGGAATGTGACGGAGGATCGCCGGCCGGCACGAGTCGCGGGGCAGCGGGACCGCGGCGCGCACCGACCACCGCCTGCCGTCCGGGCCGGCGCGGAGCGTGCCACCGAGCAACGCGGCGCGCTCGCGCATACCCCGCAGCCCGGAACCGCGCGAGTTGTCCGGTGCCGACACCCGGCCCCGGATCGGGTTGCGAATCTCCAGGGACACACGTTCCGGCTCGATCGTGAGCCGCACGTCGGCGCCGACGCCGGGCGCATGTTTGGCGACGTTCGCCAGCGACTCCTGTGTGATGCGGTACAGGCCGAGACCGACTGTCCCGGTCACCGCGGAGAGGTCTCCGTGCAGGTCGAAGTCCACCGGGAGGCCCGCGCGGCGGAAGTCGTCGATCAGATCGGGAAGATCCGCGACCCCGGGTTCCGGGCGGGTACCTGCCGGGCCCGCGTCGAGCAACCCGACGGTGCGGCGGATGTCGGCCATCGCCTGCCGCCCGAGCCGCTCGGCGTCGGAGAGCGCATCCACGGCGTCGTCGATGTCGCGGTCCTGCTCGAGCGCGCGGCGGGCCGCGGTCAGATGCAGCAGCGTGATGCTCAGCGAGTGGGCGATGACGTCGTGCACCTCGCGGGCGATCCGCTGGCGCTCTCGGGTGGCGGCCTGCTCCGACTGGATCGCCTTCGACGCGCGCTCCTGATGCAGGAGACGCAACTGGGTGAGCATCAGATACCCGAACGCCCACCCCAGCACGACGCCGGCGAGGGCGTAGGGCGCGCCGTCGAGTCGCCCCGCCACGGCGAACACCGACAGGACCGCCATCGAGCTGAACAGGGTGGCGAGACCGACCCCCAGCGACGCCGTTGCCGCGACCTCGCCGGTCAGGATCACCAGGATGAGCGGGGCGAAGTCGAACGCGGTGTCGGGTTGCTGCAGGAGCAACAGAGTGGCCGCCGCGATGACGACGACGGCCAGGTACGGCCGGGGAAGCACCACCCCCGGTCGGATCATGTCTCCCGCAACGGGGGTCACCGCGGCGACCAGGCCGCACAGCAGCACCCACCCCGGCGGCACGAAGCCGTCGCGTTGCGCGACAGCGGCACCGGCGATGGCGACGACGGCGATGTGCGCGAACACCGGCACGGCGAAACCGCCTCCGCGGATCCGTAGCGTTGCGGGCTTGACGTCCTCTCGGCCGTGAACGACCGAGAATCCCCTCCAGACTCGCGCCCCGAGGTTCCTGTTTCACCGACAGTCGCCGCCCCACACGTTATGTGCGGGGCGGTCTCACACCGTCTCCGCAGGCTGCCACCGTCAGTCCGACGGCCAAAATGTTCCTTGCCGCGTTCACATCCCGATCATGGACGACGCCGCACCGGCACGCCCACTCCCGCACGTCCAGCGGCATCGTCGACGCGACCTCCCCGCACACCGAGCAGGTCTTCGACGACGGACAGAACCGATCGACCGCCACCACCCGCCGCCCGTACCAGTCGGCCTTGTACTCGAGCATGGACCGGAACTCGGACCACCCCGCATCCGAGATCGCCCGAGACAACGACCGATTCTTGACCATGTTCCGCACACTCAGATCCTCGACGGCGATCACTTGGTTTTCGCGCACCAGCCGAGTGGAGAGTGTGTGCAGATAATCGCGCCGCCGATCGGCGATCCGACCATGAATCTTCGCGACCTTCAATCGGGCCTTGGCCCGGTTCCGGGATCCCTTCTCCTTCCTGGCGAGTGCTCGTTGCGCCTTCGCCAACCGCGCACGATCCGTGCGCTCGTGGCGCGGGTTGGCGATCTTCTCCCCCGTCGACAGCGTGTAGAGGCTGGTGATCCCGGCATCGAGCCCGACCACCCGATCGATCGGCTCGAGTTCGGTGATCGTGTCCTCGACGAGAATCGAAATGTGGTACTGACCACGAGCATTGCGCGACACCGTCACCTGCGACGGTGTCACCCCCTGCGGTAGCGGCCTCGACCACCGAATATCCAGCGGTTCGGACTGCTTGGCCAACCGGACCTGCCCACTCCGGTAGGTGAAGCAGTTCGAGAAGTAGGTCGCCGAATCCTTCGACTGCCCCTTCTTCTTGAACTTCGGGTAGCCGGCCCGCTTGCGCCAGAACCTCTCGAACGCACCCTGCAACTGCCGCAGCGACTCCTGCAACGGCCCCTTCGACGGCTCCGACAACCACTCCGTCTCGGCATCACGCTTCCACCCGGTGAGCATCTTCGAGGTGTCCGCGTAGGTGACCCGTCGCTGCTCCTGCGACCACGCCCGCGTCCGCTCGGCCAACGCCCGGTTGTAGACATACCGGGTGCACCCGAACGTCCGAGCAAGCTGTTCCGCCTGCACCGCAGTCGGATAGAAACGATACTTGAACGCCCGCTTCACCATCTTCCCCGCCATAACCCAGACACTAGCCACACAGTCCGACACAAACAGATCGGCTCACCCGGACCTGAAGGACCGGGTATGCGCCGAAAGACTCACGGATCAACGGAACCACGGAGGTGGCCGAGATGTCGTGGAACGATTTCCGTGCTCGCCGGGCGGTACTGGAAGAGGTCCTGGCGCGGGCGCACGTCGACCCCGCAGTGGCGCTGCGGTTCGACGAAGTGCCCGGCGCGATCCAGCTTTTCGGTTCTGCGGACAACATCCTGCTCGCCCTGCAGCACCGGTGGAGCAACCATCTCGCCGCCCGCCTCGACCAGGCCGTCGAGGACGGCACACCCGTGAACGCGGCGTGGCGCGAACTGGCCGGCGAGCAGCCGGAGTTGCGCGCGCTGCTCGACGCCGCGTCCGCCTCGTCCGTGCCGCTGCGCGGCTCCCAACGCGACGAGCAACGGATGATCGAGGCCCACACCACGGGACGTGTGTCCGGCCACCGGAGCGACCGGCGGACAACCGTGCTGAGCGGCGGGTCGTCACGGTGACGAGGTGGGCTGCTCCGACTCGGAGGGCGAAGATGAGGGCAACGCGGGGTCGTCGAGGTCCGGAGCCGGTTCGCTCGGCGCGTCCGTGAGGGGCGGCTCGACAGGCGACGTCGTCGGGTCGGGTCCGACGGTGGGCGCCGGCGTGGACTCGGTGGGCGCCGGAGTGGACTCGGTGGGATCCGGCGGAGTCGAGGTCGCAACCGGAGCGCTCGTGGGCGCGAACACCACCGGTGTCACCGCGGAGATTCGTGGCGCAGATGTGGATGCCGTTGGGAGAGGCTCGGCTTCGACGGTGAATTCGACGCTCGGTTCGATCAGCGGAGGATGCGCGTGAATCGATACCAGCCGGGGAACCCACGATCTCGACCCGGCCGGGGTAACTGCCACAGCCGGCGCGGCCTGGGGAACCGCCACCGCGGACACGGCCGGGCTCGAGGCTGTGGTTCTCGCGGCCGGGATTCGCGGCGGCCCTGGTTGTTCGATCAACTCGAACGCGTGTGCGGTGACGGACGAACCCGCCCCCGGCTCCCGTATCGAGGTCATGTCGCGGGCAAGCCACGGGACGGCGATCATCGCAGCGGCGGCGGTCGCGGCTGCAGTAACGCGCAGGGCCCGTCGTCCAACCGACGCCGGATGCGCGGATGCTGTTGCTGCAGTACCGGACCTGGTTGCCGCCGCGAGAACGGCTGCCCCACAGGCCGATGCGTGGCCGGGCGCCGGCTCGCACACCACCGGCGCGCCCAGCGCCCCGGACAGCACTTCCTCGACGACGGGATCGGTCGCCGCGGCACCGGTCACGATGACTACGTCGAGATCGGTGACGTTCACGCGAGCGACACGAAGACAGTCCGCGACGAGTTCGAGACTCCCCGAGACCGTGTCGTCGATCGAGTCCTCCCCCACCCCGGCGAGGTGACGCCCGCGGAACTCCGTCGAACGGAGTGGCCGCCCCACTATCGGATCGGAACCGCTCGCGGCACCGAACGCCACGACAGTGAGGTCGAGATTGTCGGCACCGAACTCGCAGACGAGCGCGAGTCCCTCGCCGAGCGGACCGTGTTCGGACTCGAGCCAGGCGACGGCGGCGACGGGCGAGGCGACCAGACCCACCCTGCCGAGACCCGCACGATCGAGCGCTTCCCGTTGTGCGTTCACGACCCGGGGCAGGTGAACGGCCGGGTGGGCGAGCACGATCGGCGGGTCGTCCGGCTGGTCGGCTTCCACGATCAGGCAGTGCGCGGCGGCGGCGACCAGATCCTGTCCGGAGTAGCGGAGACCGTCGCCCGCGACGACGGCCTCTCCGATCCGATCCGCGAAGCCCGCCACCACACCCGTGTCGCCCGGTTGGTCGCCCAACCGCACGGTCGACGACGGGCCGAACGTCAGCGTGGAACGGCGGGTCAGCACGTCGTCGACGCCGACCGCACCGGCAACCGCTGCGACGGCGCACGCCGTTCCGACGCTCAGCCCGAGTCCGTGGGTATTGGTGTCGTCCATGTCAGTTGGCCGCGCGCAGGCGGCCGAAGACGCCATCCGTCTCGTCCGCGGGACCGGCCGTGAAGTAGAGCGAACTGCTGTCGCCGAGGCTCTCCCCATTGCCGAACAACAGTCCCCACAGGCCCTCCACGGCGAGGACGGCACCGGACTCGTCACGTACGTAGTCGATGAAGGCGCCGGTCTCGTCGTCGAATGCGGCGATCCGGCCCGCACCCCCGAAATTGCCGACGAGGATCGCGCCGGCGAGCGCACCGAAATCGGCGGGTGCGACAGCGATACCCCACGGGGCGTTGAGGCGGCCCTGGTCGTCGAGGACACGGACCAGATTGCCCGCGGCGTCGAACTCGGCGACCTTGCCGCGGTCGGGGCGGTCGCCGCTCGCGGTCTCCTGTTCGGCGTCGAGTGAGTCCTCCTCGCCCGCGTCGAATCCCGTGCCGTTCTCGGCAGCCTTGGTCGTCGCATACGTGACGAAGACCCGGTCACCGGCCGTGACGATGTTGAACGGGGCCGGATCGCCGGGGCGGGTGTGCTTGCCACCGTTCGGGTCGGCGGGGTCGAGCGGGTCTCCGGTCGCGAACGGATTGGCGAAACCGTGAGTGGCGACGGGCTGCCAGGTCTTGTCGAACTGCCGGATCTGCGGCTCCGCACCGAAATCGGCGGCCCACAAAGTGTCGTCTCGGCCGGGTGCGAGTGCCAGCCCGAAGAAGCTCATCCCCGCGGACTCACCGTTGAACATCTCCTTCGCGGGGCCGTCGTTCCGGACGATACGTCCGTCGGCCCCCTGCTCGGTCCAACCGGAGATGCGGCCGGAATCGGTGGCGAAGAGGAATCGGGACGACCCACCGAGCATCTCCTGTCGCCCGTCCACCATCACGGGTTGCCCGGCGACGGCGAAGCTGTCGGAGGTCAGGGGTGCGGGGTTGAACACGACACCGGTGGTCTTTCCGAGGCCGGCCTCGGAGGTGTCCGCATCCGCGCCGGGCACACTGACCTCGTGCAGCGCGTCCTGGTGCAGTGTGCGCAGTGCGGGGTCGGGCGACGCCGTCACGTCGCCGACGAACTCGAAGGAGTTTCCGCCCGCTCCGACCCAGAAGTGGCCGCCTTCGCCCTGCGGGCGGATGGCCACGCCCCATGCGTTCACCATTGCGGGAACGGTGGTCGCGGCGGCGGCGTCGGCACTGCTCGCGACGAGAGCGGTTCGAGCGTAACGGTTGCCGGGAAGATCCTGGAGTGCGTGCGATGACGCGGCCGGTGCACATCCGGTCGCCGACGCCGCCGCCGTGACGAGCAGCGCGGCCCACGACAGCGTCGTGCGGGTGTTCTTCATCGATCTATGCCTCTCTCAGGGGTACGGGAAGATCAGTGCTCGGCGTTCCAGAAGCCGATCCACACGGCACCCCACCAGCACAGCTGGGAGATGAGTGCGGTCGCCGCGCCCCACAGCGTCAGCCGGGTCGGAAGATGCGTCGCATCGCTGTGCGCGATCCGCCTGCCCAGTATCAGCGCCTGTAGTCCGTTGACGGTCAGGAGTAACACGAGGACCAGCTTGGTCCGGGTGAGCGTGGAGGCCAGATTGGGTTCGAGGAGTGCGCCGCTGGCCACGAGGCCGGCGAGGCCGGCCCAGATGGGCAGGTGTAGGCGTTCCGCGCCGCGGATGGCCTCGGCGAGGGTCGACCGGCCGGAGATCCACAGCAGCACCAGGTAGTCCGCGATGAGGACACCCCCGAAGCCGAGCACCAGCGACGCGAGGTGCACGAAGAGGGCCGCGGTGTGCAGCACGGGATCCACCCGGACGTGCACGGAGATCCACAGGACCCCGGCGAGCGCCAGTGCGGCCAGGAGCGCGGCGGCGAGCACGATGAACCAAGAATCATGAAGTGCAAGTGGGCGTTCCGGCTCTCCCGGCGGAACGGGCAGCACACGCTTCCGGCCGTTGCGTGGCGGCCTGCCTGCGTGGACCGGACCCCACGACACGGCGTCGGCACGAACCTGTCGTGGCGCGAGGGGCGTGACGGGGGAGATCAGAGTAGGTGGCCCGACCTCGGGTTCGGGGCGCGTCACGGGACGCTCCGGACGACGACGGGCGCGTGCTCGGGCGTACGGGTACAGCAGGGATGCATGGGCGAACCGGTCCTGAGTGAGAAGTGCGCGAACGGAGTCCACACAAGTCGACGGGTGCGTGTCGGCGCGCGCTGTCCCGGACGCCAGTCTGCGGAGCCTGTCAGCTCCTGAAGCCGGTGCCGTTCGAGAGGAGGCGGCATGCTTGCGTGGTCACGAACGGTCCCCTCTCGAATCTGCTCACAGCTTACTCACAGGATATAGCTAAGCCTGCCCTTTGTTTGCGGGCTGCTCAAGTAAAAATGTTTGGCGCCCCTAAGTCAATCTATGTGTCGGCAATCACACACCGGCGGAATCCTCACAATCGGCGTGATCCGAGTGTGCGCAGGGAGTTGCCGCCGTCGGCTGGGGATCGAGAGCCCGCTCCAGGCCGGCGCAGCCTTCGCCTTCTCCGGAATGGTTGCCCGACTATTTGTTTCACATGCGCATTATCGGCGAGATGACCGGACCCGATCTCGGCGAAGTGGCGGTCCTGTTGGTCGAATGCGGTGAGGGTGCCGGATTCGGCCGCGACATAGAGACGGTGGGCGCCCTGGTCGTAGGCGAGCACGTCGGGGCCAGCGCCGACGGATTCGTTGTGGTCCACACCGCACCGCGTGTCGGGTCGTATGCGATCCCGTCCGGATCGCGACCGGTCGGGCCGCGGGCGAGGTCGGTGCCGGTGTCCGTCGAACCGGGACCCGTTGCCGGGCAGAGCGATTTACCCTACCGGGTGCAGCGGCAACGGCCCGGTGTCAGCGGAGTGTCCAGACGCTAGCCGTGCGCGAAGGCCGCCTCGAACGCGTCGAGCGCGTCGTCCGGATCGTTCTTCGCCCAGCCTTCGAGTCCGACGACGCCGGTATAGCCGATGTCTCGAAGGGCGGCGGCGATCGCCGGGTAGTGGATTTCGCCGGTTCCGGGTTCACAGCGTCCGGGGACGTCGGCGACCTGGATCTCACCGATGTAGGGCAGCGCTTTCCGGACGAGTTCGATGAGGTTTCCCTCGCCGATCTGGGCGTGATACAGATCGAGATTCATCCGCAGATGAGGGCTGTCGACCGCCCGGACGAGAGCGAGGGTGTCGGCTGCGGTCGCGAACGGGGTACCGGGATGGTCGACGGCGAGGTTGAGGTTCTCGAGCGTGAACACCCGGCCCGCCTGTTCACCGAGTTCGGCGACCTTCCGCAGGGTGTCGGCGGCAGTGAGCCACATTGCGGGCGTGACCATTTCGACGGGACGAACGGGCAGACCCCGGTTGTCGAGTCCGGTTCCGTGCAGGTTCAACCTCGGGCAGTCGAGCCGTTTCGCGACGTCGAGGGATTGGCGTGCGGTGGTGAGCAGCGCCTCGATGCTGTCGGGCTCGGTGAGGTTGCCCTCCAGATAGCCCGTCATCGAGGAGAATTCGGCGCCGCTCGCGACGAGCGCGTCGACGTTCTTGGTGGACCAGTCCCAGATCTCCACCTGGAGTCCGCGTTCGGCGATGCGCTGGACACGGTCCGCGAACGGCAGTTCGAGGTAGAGCATTTCGGCGCTGGCCGCGAGCGTGTACGTCATCGGGGTCACCGGTCCAGATCGACGGCGGCGCCGGTCTCGACGCTGCGGATCGCGGCGAGTGCGATCGACAGCGCGGTGCGGGCATCCTCGCCCGTGACCACGGCCGGTGTGTGGGCGCGGATCGCGCCGACGAAGGCGGTCAGTTCGCCCACGTAGGCGGTGTGGAGCAGGTCGGTGTCGCGGCGCGCGGTGTCGGCGTGTTGCCCGTCGGGGCCGTAGTAGGTCATGTCGGTGCTGAGCCCGCTGCCCGCGGTGACCATGCCGCCGGAGCCGAACACCTCGGCGCGCACGTCGTATCCGTACAGCGCGCTGAAACTCGCCTCCGCCGTCGCGATGGCGCCGTTGTCGAATTGCACGGTGACGACCGCGGTGTCGAGGTGGCCCGTGCTCTTGGCGTCCGGTCGCACCAGGGCGTCGGCCATCGCGTGCACCCGCACCGGTCGCGCACCCGGGTTGAGGAAGCACAGGGTGTCGAAGTCGTGAATGAGCGTTTCGAGGAAGATGGTCCATTGCGGGATGCGCGCCGGATCGGCGGTGAACGGGCCGGGGTCGCGGGTCAGCGAACGCAGCAGATGCGGAGTTCCGACCTTCTGCGCGTCGATCGCCGCGCGGGCGGCGGCGAACCCGGGAGCGAACCGGCGATTGAACCCGACCTGCAGGACGATGCCTGCGTCCGTGGCCGCCGCGATGGCGCGGTCGGCGTCCTCGAGGGTGACCGCCATCGGCTTCTCGACGAACACGTGCTTGCCGGCCGCCGCGGCCGCGACCACCAGGTCCGTGTGACTCCGCGCGGGGGCGGTGATCAGCACCGCATCGACCTCGTCGCTGGTAAGGACGTCGTCCACGGACGTGGTGGCGAGCGGTGCGCCCAGCGCCGCGGCGAGACGTTGCGCGGACTCGCCGACCGGGTCGCTGACCGCGACGAGCGAAGCCCCGGGGACCAGGCGGGCCACGATCTCCGCGTGATTCGAGCCGATGCGTCCGGCGCCGATCGTCGCGATGCGGACCGGATGGGAAGCGGCCGTCGCCGAGCGGACGGGTGCGGCTTCGGTGAGTGACATGAATGCGCTCCAGTGCGGTGAAGGGTGGAGGTAGAGGCGAACTAGTACGTTCTAGTTCTAGACCGTAGAACTCGTGAGATCATTGGTCAAGAGCGGCCCCGATCGCGGGCCCGGGAGACAGGAGTCGTGCACGTGGCCGAACCGGTGGCGGGACCGACCGGTGGCGCCCGTCCGACGATGGGCGACGTCGCGCGAGCGGCAGGAGTCTCCACAGCGCTCGTCTCGATCGTGATGCGCGGGGTCCCCGGCGCCAGCGAGGCGACCCGTCAGCGGGTGCTCGAGATCGCCGACGGGATGGGCTACGTGCCGGACCGTCGCGCACAGAAACTGCGCCAGGCCAGTTCCCGGCTCCTCGGCGTCGTGTTCGAACTGCAGCAACCGTTCCACGGCGACCTCGTCGAACAGATCTACGCGGCGGCCACCCGCCGGGGTTACGACGTGATGCTCAGCGCGGTCGCCCCGAGTCGCGCCGAGCAGGTCGCGGTCCAGGCGCTGATGCGGGAACGCTGCGAGGCCGCGATCCTCCTCGGCTCCCGGTTCGACACCGACGAACTCGGCGCGCTGGCCGACCGCCTGCCCGCCCTCGTCGTGGCGCGCGCCAGCGGACTGCCCGGCGTCGGCGCCGTGCGGGGCGACGACATCGCAGGCATCACCCTGGCCGTCGACCACCTCACCGAACTCGGGCACCGGAACATCGCCCACATCGACGGCGCCGACGCCCCCGGCGGCGCCGACCGGCGGGCCGGCTTCCTGGCCGCGATGGACCGGCACGGACTGTCGGATTCGGCCACGGTCGTGGCCGGTGGTCCGACGGAAACCGAAGGCGCACAGGGCATGCACGAGCTTCTCGCGTTGCCCACTCCCCCGACCGCGGTCGTCGCGTTCAACGACCGGTGCGCCACCGGCGTACTCGACCTACTGGTCCGCCGCGGCCGGGACGTGCCCGCGGACATCTCCGTCGTCGGCTACGACGACTCCCGGCTGGCGAGGATTCCGCACGTGCAGATGACGACGATCTCGCAGGACGCCACACACATGGCCGACGCCGCCGTCGACGCGGCGCTGGCTCAGATCGCCGGGGGCGAGGCCGTCGACCTCGTGCTCGCCCCGCACCTGGTCCGGCGCGCGACCACCGGCCCTGTCGCACAACACGACTAGCTCCGGCCGGCGAGGAGGGCGTTCACGAAACCGCGGGTGCTCGCTGTCTGGGGACGGCCGGCGACCTGGACGAGCGAGATGGTGCGTTCGACTCTCGGCCGCAGGGGTATGTGGACGAGACCGGCGAACGAGATCATGGGAAGCACGAGTGCGGGAACCGCGGTGACACCGAGCCCGGCGGCCGCCAAACCCGCTACCGCGCCGATGTTCTGCGCTTGCATGACGGGTCCGAGTTCGATGCGAGCATCCTCGACGGCCCGGCGCACGGGCGCCGCGATACTGCTCTCGGGGCCGAACGCGATGAACGGCTGCCCGGCGAGATCCGACCACTGCAGCACCGGCCGTTCGGCGAACGGGTGCGTCGGCGGGACCGCACAATAGAAGGAGTCGCTCGTCAGGACGTCCTGTTGCAGGCCGGGCAGAATCCCCGAGGTGGTGACCAGGGCGAGGTCGACCGTCCCCGAGTACACGGCGTCGAGGACCTCCTGACGCAGCCCGTCGCGGATCTGGAGCCGCACGTGAGGGTGCCGCTCGCGGAAGTCCACCACGTACGGGGGAAGGAACGTGGCCGCGAGCGAGGGCAAACACGCCACCGTCACGATTCCGCGGTCACCGGTGACGAATCGTTCGATCTGCGTGAGCCCGTCGTCGAAGTCGTGGAGCATCCGCCGGGCGTGCTCGATGATCTCGTGCCCGTGCGTGGTCAGTTCGACGCGGCGGGTGGTGCGCTCGAACAGCGTGACGTCGAGTCTGCGCTCGGCCTCGGCGACCGAGCGGCTCAGGGAGGACTGGGACACGCCGAGGGCGTGAGCAGCCGAGGTGAAGCTCTCGTAGTCGGCGATCGCGACGATGCTCCTCAGGTGCGAGATCCCCAGATTGATGCTCATGTGCATCAGTATGGCCGCTATTCATGCGCCGAGGCGCTACGTTGCCCGTCCCATCTGCGCGACTCATTCATGAGCAAAAATCATGAATCAATCATGCATTGATATTTGACGCGCAATTGTGAGGCGCGCGACACTGGGGCTCCGATTCGAAGGAGGTCACATGGTTGCCGCACTCGGGTTCGCCACGATCGCGTGTTTCCTGGCGCTGGCGTTCAGCCGCCGGGTCTCGGTGCTCGTCGCGCTGATCCTCGTTCCCATCGCGTTCGCGATCGTGGGAGGGTGGGCACCCGACCTCGGGGAGATGGTGGGCGACGGCCTCCTGAAGGTCGCGCCCGTCGCCATCATGATCGCCTTCGCGGTGCTGTACTTCAGCCTGATGGTCGACGTGGGACTGTTCGATCCGGCGATCCGCCGGATCGTCCGGTGGGCAGGCGGCAATCCCACCAAGATCGCCGTCGGCACCGCGGTGCTGACCCTGCTCGTCGCGCTCGACGGCGACGGAACCTCCACCTTCCTGATCACCATCTCGGCGCTGCTGCCCATCTACCAGCGGCTAGGGATGCGCCCGGTCGTCCTGACCGGCATCGTCTGCCTGGCCGCCGGTCTGATGAACATGATTCCGTGGGGCGGCCCGACCGTCCGCGCCATGGCCGCGCTCGACCTGACCAGCGCCGACATCTTCACGCCGGTCCTCCCCGCGATGGGCGCCGGAGTGCTGTGGGTCCTGTTCGCCGCGTACATGATCGGCCGCACGGAACGGAAACGGCTCGGTGTGACCGAACTCGTGTCTCCCGGCGAGGGCGGTCCCGGCACACCGCACGTCTCCGACCCACCGATGCGTACCCGCCGCCACCGGGCGGTGATGGCATTCAACACGGTGCTCACCCTCGTCCTGATCGTGATCCTGCTGTTCCAACTCGTGCCGCTGGAGGTGGCGTTCGCCATCGCCTTCGCGCTCGCGCTCGCCGTCAATCGCCCGAAGTGGGCCGATCAGCAGGCCCTGTTCGCGAAGCACGGCGGCAACGTCACCATGGTGGTCGTGATGATCCTCGCGGCAGGCGTGCTCACGGGAATCCTCAACGGCACCGGCATGATCACCGCGATGGCGCAGACGTTCGTCTCCTGGATTCCGCAGTCCGCCGGGTCCCTGATCCCCGTCATCACCGCGATCACGTCGATGCCGCTCAGCCTGGTCTTCACCCCGGACGCCTACTACTTCGGCGTCGTACCGGTGCTCGCGGAGACCACCGCGTCGTTCGGCGGCGATCCCGCCGAGATCGGCCGCGCCGCCATCCTCGGTCAGATGACCACCGGGTTCCCGCTCAGCCCGCTGACCGCGGCGACGTTCATCCTGATCGGACTGAGCAAGGTGGACCTCGGCAGGCATCAGCGGTTCATCTTCGGCTGGGCCTTCGGGACCACGATCGTGATGACCGTCGTGGCGCTGCTCACCGGTGCCCTCTCGCTGTAATCGTCCCCGACACCGCCGCATCCGTCGAACCAGCAAAGGACTTCGAAACCGTGACACCATCGAGCATCCGTGGCAGCACCGCGCGGAGCGTGCGACTCGGCGCAGGATCCGGGTTCTCCGGGGATCGCATCGACCCCGCCGAGAAACTCGCCCGGCACGCCGACCTCGACTACCTGATCTTCGAATGCCTCGGCGAACGCACCGTCGCCGCCGGAAACGCTCGCCGGCTGGAGAACCCGGACGAAGGCTACGATCCACTGCTCGCCGCACGCATGCGCGCGGTGCTTCCGCACACCCTCGCGTCCGGGACCACGGTGATCACGAACGCCGGCGCCGCAAACCCACTCGCCGCCGCGGAACTGGTCTCCGGCATCGCGTCCCGGTCCGCCGACCGTCCGGTGCGCATCGCCGCGGTCACGGGCGACGCGGTGCTCGAGCAGGTGCTGCGCCACGACCCCGTCGTGTGGGAGACCGGGAAACGCCTGTCGGAGCACGAAGACGTGCTCGTTAGTGCGAACGCGTACATCGGTGCGGAGGCCGTGCTCCCCGCGCTCGAACTGGACGCCGACGTCGTCGTCACCGGCCGCCTGGCCGACCCGTCGCTCTACGTCGCCCCGCTCGCCCACCACTTCGGCTGGGACCTCGCCGATCACGAAACCATCGGCGCCGCAACCGCGATCGGGCATCTGCTCGAGTGCGCCGGGCAACTCACGGGTGGGTACTACGCCGATCCGGTCACCAAACCGGTGAAGGGCATGGCCGATCTCGGCTTCCCGTTCGCCGACGTCCTCGCCGACGGATCGGCGACGTTCGGCAAGCTCGACGGATCGGGCGGCATCCTCACCGAACGAACCTGCGCCGAGCAACTCCTGTACGAGGTGGGTGATCCCACTTCGTACCTGACCCCCGATGTCACCGCGGACTTCGGCAACGTGTCGTTCGGCAGCGTCGGGCCCGACCGCGTCGCCATCACCGGTGCAACCGGACGTCCCCGCCCGCGGGAACTGAAGGTGACCCTCGGCTTCCGCGGCGGCTGGCTCGGCGAGGGGCAGATCAGCTACGCGGGGCCGCGCGCCTACCCCCGCGCCCGACTTGCCGCCGACATCGTCACCGAACGACTCGTCGATGTGCACGGTGTCAGCGAGGACGCCGTCTCCGTCGAATACATCGGCGCCGGTGCGGCTTTCCGCGGGCTCGACACGGACGAGGATGCCCGCGAGGTTCGCGTGCGAGTGACGGCCCGGGCACGGACCCGCGAGGAAGCCGACCTCGTCGGCTGGGAGGTGGAAAGCCTGTACACCAACGGACCGGCAGGCGGCGGCGGTGCCCGGCGCTCCGCGACGGAGGTGCTCGCGATCCGCTCGTGCACCCTCCCCCGCGAACTCGTGCCCACCCGCGTCCATCTCACGGAGGTGTCGAAATGACCACGCCCGCCACCGTTCAGCGCATCGACGCACTCGCGGACGTCCGCGCCGGCGACAAGGGCGACACGCTCATCGTCGCCGTGCTGGCCCGGGACCGCGCCGCCTACGGCCTGCTCGAGCGGAGACTGACCGACGACGTCGTCGCCGCCCGCTACGGTGAACTGATCACCGGACCGGCCCGGCGCACCTGCCAGCCCAACCTGCTGGCGATGGTGTTCGAACTGCCCGGTGTCCTCGGTGGCGGCGTCACGGGTTCACCCGCACTCGACGGGCACGGCAAGACGCTGGGCTACCACCTGCTGAGCCTCGAAATCCGAGACGTCTAACCGGGATTCGGGTTCCGCGAGTCGGCCAGGGTGGCGGCGAGTGCGGGACGATCGAGCTTGCCGCGCGGCGTGCGCGGCAGGCTGTCCACCACGAGGACCTGAACCGGCATGCTGGGGCTGGGAAGGGTCGCGCGCAGATGCCGCCAGATCTCGGCGGTGCTCGGGGCGTCGCCGTGCACGACGATCGCGGCGGCGGGCGCCTCCCCCATCCGCGCGTCGGGAACCCCGATGCACGCGGCCTCCGAGACCCCGGGCAGCGCGGTCAGCGCCGCTTCGACGGCCGCGGGTTCGACATTGAGTCCCGCCCGGATCACCGTGTCGCTGTCGCGGCCGAACAACTGCAGGCTGCTGCCCACCACCCGGCCGCGGTCGCCCACCGTCATCCACCCGTCGTCGGGGCCGTTCACCACACCGTCCTCGGTGAGGTACCCGTCGAACAGCATGTCGCTGCGCACGTGCACCAGGCCCTCGCGGATCTCGGCGTCGACGCCGTCGAACAGTTCGCCCGCCGAATGCTCGTCGGCGGCACCGAGACCCCGGTCGTAGGACACGAAACTCAGTTCGGAGGCTCCGTAGAAATGCACGAGCGACGCATTCGGCAGGACGCCCTGCAACGCCTCACGCCCCGTGCGCGGCCACCGGGCCGCCGAGGACAGCACCTCCCGGACGCTGTCGACGGTGCCGATCCCCGACCGCACGACGTCCCAGGCGATGGTCGGTACCGAGTACAGGTGGGTGGCCGCGTCGCCCAGCGACTGCGTGACCGGCCGCAGGTCCACGGTCGCGCCGCGGCTGAGTCCGTGGATCGCGCCGTACAGGAAATGCGTGTGGTCGAGGACCCCGGGCACCGACACGCGGTCGCCGCCGCCGATGTCGAACGTCGTGTCGGAGCGGTCGAGAGTCGTGGCCCACGATCGCTGGTTGCGCACGAACAACTTCGGTTCACCGGTGGTGCCGGAGGTGATGCCGACCAGCAGTTCGGCGCCGGGGTGTGCCCGGCCCGCGGTGCCGTCGGATTGCAGGGTGTCGGCCGTCTCGACGGTTCCGTCGAATCCCAGCCTCCGCAGCCGGCGGTGCTGGTGCGGCGCCGCGACGACGGCACCGGGTTTCGCGAGTTCGAGCACCCGCGTCAGCTGCGCGGGCAGCAGGTGCCGGTGCAGCAGGACGACGCTGACGCCCGCGTGCATCGCGGCCGTCACGACGACCAGCGACCCGACGTCCGAGGTCGGCAGCACGGCGACCCGGTCCATGCCGTCGAGCCCGGCCGCGGTCCGAGCGACGCGCGACCAGAACCGGCCGTAGTCGACGGTCTCGCGGGCGGAGACGATCGCTACCGCCCCCGGGTTCTCGGCGGCGCGTCGGGCGATGCGTTCAGCGGGCAGCAGCTCAGTCATCGTCCACTCCCCGTGCGACGAGGGCGTCGCCCATCGCATCCGCGGTCCGGAGGGCACGCACCAGAACCGGTGTGGCCAGCGCTGTCATCGACCATTGCAATCCTCGTGCCTTCCGCGCCTGCGCCACCTCCTGCACGATCCCGGTGAGCAGCGGGATACACCGGATCGCCAGCGCGAGGAGGAGCCCGATCCGGTCCGGATCGACCCCGACTCTCCGCAGCGGCCCGAGCGCGCGCGACACGGTGTCGAGCATGTCGGTGACCCGGGTAGTGAGCGTGACCAACGCGGCGAGCGCCACCGAGATCACCAGCACCCCGCACACGACGACCGCCCGCGACGGCGACGTGATCAGCACCTGGAACACCGCGATGATCAACAACATCCACACCACCGGGCGCAGTTGCGCCACGGCCACCCGCCACGGAATGGACGCCACCACGAACAGCAGTCCTACCAGAACGACGACGACGCCGACCTCGAGTGGGGTGCGCACGAACACGGTGGCCGCGACGATCGACAGAATCAACAGCAGCAGTTTCAGCCCGGCGGGCATCCGGTGCAGCAGCGAGTCGCCGGGGCGGTACAGCCCGATCATTCGACCAGCTGCCGGTACGCGGGGACGGCGTCGTCCGGGGTGCCGTCGAACGCGACGAGCCCGTCGTCGATGACGATGACCCGTTCGAAACTCTCCAGCAACGCCAGTTGGTGGGTCACGACGATCACCTGCTGGTCCATCGAATCGAGGGCCTCGGAGACGACGCGCGCGTTCCGCAGATCCAGCAGCGTGGTCGGCTCGTCGGCGATGACCACCTCGGGCCTGCGGATGAGGACGGCGCCGATGGCGAGCAACTGCTTCTGGCCCCCGGACAGCAGGTGCGCGGGATGCTCGGCGTGCTTGTCGAGCCGGAACCGCACCAGGATCTCCTCGACGCGGGTCGCGATCTCCTCTTTGCTCAGACCGGACCGGCGCAGCGAGAACGCCAGATCCTCGGACACGGTGGGCATGACGATCTGGGTGTCGGGGTCGGTGAACACGAATCCGACCTTCCGCCGCACCTGCGCGCCCTTCCGGGCGGCGTCGACGCCGTCGACCGTGACGGTGCCGGAGGTGGGTTTCAGCAACCCGTTGATCATCCGCGCCAGCGTCGACTTGCCGGAACCGTTGGATCCGATGATGCCGACGCGACGCTCCGCGAAACGCAGGTCGACGCCGCGCAGTACCTTGCGGTCGCCGAAGGCGTGACTCACCGAGTCGAAGACGATCTCACTCACGACACACGCTCCACGAGCACGGCGATGCCCTGTCCGCCGCCGATGGCGCAGGCGGCGAGTCCGAGCGCGGGCCCGTCCTCGCGCAGCATCTGACTTGCCAAGCGCACCAGCAGGATCGCGCCCGACGCCCCCCATGGGTGTCCCATGGCGATGGCGCCGCCCTGCGGGCAGATCACGGATTCGTCCAGTCCGAGTTCGTCCGACACCGCCAGCACCACCGACGCGAACGCCTCGGTGATCTCGACGACGCCCAGATCCGCCACGTCGTGCCCGGTTCGCTTCAGGAGTTTGCGGATCGCCGGAACCGGACCGAGCCCGGGCAACGCGGGGTCCGATCCCGCGACCGCGGAGCCGAGCACCCGCAGCGCAGGCAGTCCGGCGGCCAGCGTCTCGGTGGTCACGGCCAGCACCGCGGCGCCGTCGGAGATGCCGCACGAATTCCCGGCGGTGGCCGTTCCGTCGGCACCGAAACTCGGGCGCAGTCGCGCGAGCCTTGCCTCCGTCAGGCCTGCGCGAATGCGCTGGTCCTTCGCGATGTCGCCGACCGGCACGATCTCCGACGAGAAGTCGGCGGCCGCCGCCAGGGTGTGCGACCGCGCCGCGTACGCGTCCTGCCGCTCACGGCTGATGCCGCGCACCCGGGCGAGATCGTCGGCGGCCACACCCATGTCGGGGTCGGGAAAGCCGTGCGGCGCAAAGGGAGCACGGGTGTAGCGCACCGGGTCGGCGCCGGGCACCGGCGGCCAGAACCGCCACGGCGCGGTGCTCGCCGATTCGACGCCGCCCGCCAGGATCAACTCGTCGGCGCCGCTGCGCACGCGCAGCGCGGCCTGCATCACCGCATCGAGACCGGAACCGCACTGCCGGTCGACGGTGACCCCGGGAACCTCCGCACCCAGCCCCGCCCGCAGGGCAGCGACCCGCGCCGGGTCGCCGCCCGGCCCGAGGCAGTTGCCGAGCACGACGTCGTCGACCTCGGCGACGAGGCCCGACCCGCGCAGCGAGTCCAGGACCTCGCGCAGCACCGGGGCGGCCAGATCGGTGGTGGTCAGATCGGCGAACCCGTGCCCGGCATTGCCGATCGGCGTCCGGCGCGGCGCCACCAGTACAGGGACAGAGCTCATGCCAGCCAGTCTCTCACTCGGCCTCGGGCGACCTTGCCACTGGCAGTCCGCGGCAGCGACTCGATCGGCACCCAGCGGCGGGGCATGGCTTCCTTCGTCAGCGCCCGGCGCGCGTGCGCACGGATGTCCGCGATCTCCGCGGTGCCGTCGAGCTCCACCACCGCGGTGACGGTCTCGCCGAGCACAGAGTGCGGCGATCCGACGACGGCGACCGCGTCGATGCCGTCGAGCGTCTCGAGGATGCGCTCGACGTCCTCGGCGACCACCGTGGTGCCGCCGACGTTGATCGCGGAGTCACCCCTGCCGCGGACGGTCAGCTCCCCGTTGTCGCCGAGTTCCGCCAGGTCACCGACGCCGAACCAGTCCGGGGCCCCGATCACGCTGTACGGCGACCGGACGTACAGCAGTCCGTCGCGGATGTCGGCGTCGACACCGTCCAGCAGCCGCAGCGGTTCGGGGACCTTCCGCGCCGCGACGAGGGACAGTTCCGCGGCGCCGTAGTACTCGACGATCTCGATCCCGTCCGCCACCGCGCGGGCGCCGTCGTCGAGGGCGGTGCCTGCGACGATCGCGGTGCGCAGCTTCGGGGCCTTCCCCACCACGTCACGGAGAACGGCGGGGACGGCGTGCACCACCGTCGCCCGCGACGGATCGTCGGTGACGCACGCGCCGCGCCACAGCGCGTGCACCGCACCGAACAGGTGCATCGTGGCGTGCAGCGGCCCGGTGATCAGCACGTGGTCCGTGGCGTCGATTCCGGTGATCGCGGTGAAGGCGGGAAAGCTGTCGAACCAGGATGCCGCGGTGCGGGCGAGCGGTCGGGGCCTGCCGGTGGAACCGGACGTGGCCACCAGCAGGAACGCCGACGGCGGAATCGCGGGCCGGTCGGGACGGGCGTCGGGGTTCTCGACGATCACCGCGGTCCCCCGCCGCGCGCCGGCGCAGACGCAGATCAACGCGTCTGCAACCGACAACTCCGACGCGTCGTGGACGGACGCGTCGGAGCCGTGCTCGTCGATCCACCGGTCGATCGCCCGGTCGAGTTGGGCGTAGGTGTACGTGCGGCCGTCGACGTCGAGAGCAGGCTGATCGCCGGCGCCGCCGAGTACGGCAATCACGTACGGATGAGGCCGGGGTACGCGCGGTGCACACTCTTGGCGACGACGGTGGCGACGACGACCTTCAGCGCGTCGCCGGGGATGAACGCGAAGTTGGTGGTGATGGCGGCCCCGACCCCGAGGTCGGTGCGCAGCAGCAGCCCGATGGTGCCGAACAGGTAGATGATCACGATCCCGCCGAGGGCGTTGATCAGCAGACCGAGAGCGATCGGGTACTTCGGCAGGATCCGCGCGGTGAGGAGGCCGATGACCAGCGTCGCGGGAAGCCACCCGATGAGGTATCCGGCGCTGGGACCGGCGAGCGCCGTCAGTCCGGTGCGGCCACCGGACAGCAGTGGAAGTCCGATCAGGGTCAGTGCGAGGAAGACCGCGACGGCGGCGGTGCCCTTGCGTGCCCCGAGCACGGCGCCCGCGAGGATGACCCCGAGGGTCTGCAGCGTGATCGGCACGCCGCTGAAGCCGACCGTGATGGCGCCGGGCAGACCCAGCGCGGCGATCAGTGCGGCGAACACCGCGATCTGCGCCATGTCCCGCGCTGAAATACCGAGCCTCGACACCCGAGCACTCCCGACTTCTGTCATGACGACTCCTCTTGCTTCAAACTTGAACGACGTTCAAGGTAGCAGGTCGGCGCCGCCAACGGTGCGGCAGACTCCGGCACCTCGTCCTCGTCGGGCGACGTGCGCGCCCCGGCCCGCGCTGCGCCGATCCCCGCCGCGACGACGAAACAGATCCCGGCCACCGCCGCGTGGTCCGGTACCTGGTGCAACACGACGAGCCCGATGATCAACGCGAACGCCGGTTCCAGACTCATCAGCGTCCCGAACGCCGCCGTGTTCAGCCGGCGCAAGGCGAGCATCTCCAGCGTGAACGGCACTACCGGCAGCAGTATCGCCAATCCCAGCCCGATGATCAACAGGTCCGGCGTCATCTTCGCGAGCATCGACGGCCCGCCCACGACGGTCGCGACCAATCCGGCGACCGGCATGGACACCGCGAGACCGTTGATTCCCGCCACCTCGTCCCCCACACGCTGAGTGAGCACGATGTAGAGCGCCCAGCACGCGGCCGCGCCCAGGGCGAACAGGATTCCCACCGGGTCGACGCCGCCGACCCAGGGTTGCGTCAGCAGCAGCACTCCCACGGCCGCCAGCGCCGGCCACCGGAGGCGGCCCCGCCCGTGCACGACCGCGACGCCGAGGGGTCCCAGAAACTCCAGCGCACTCGCGGTTCCCAGCGGGATCCGGTCGACCGCGGCCATGAACAGTAGGGTGACCGCGGCCGTGACCACTCCGAGCAGGATGCACGCGACGAGGGAGGAACGCGTGAACGCCTTCGGACGGGGCCGCACGATCACGGCCAGCAGCACCCCGGCCCAGGCCAGGCGCAACCAGGCGGCACCCTCGGCGCCGACGCGTTCGGAGACGCCGACGGAGATCGCGAGTCCGGTCTGTACGCACAGCATCGAGGTCAGCGCCATCGTCGCGCCGACGTGGGTCGGGTTCCTGGTCATGCCTGTATTCAAGGACACCACAACCGTTCACGTCCACGTGTCTTTCATGGACAAATCGTTCGGATATCGCGAACAATATGTGGGTGGATACCCGACGCCTGCATCTCCTGCTCGAGCTCTCCCGCCTGGGCTCGATGCGTGAGGTCGCCGAGACACACCGGCTGACCACCTCGACCGTCTCCCAGCAGATCGCCGCGCTGGCGAAGGAGACGGGTGCGCAGCTCGTCGAACCGATCGGCCGCCGGGTGCGGCTCACCCCGGCCGGTCGCCGGCTCGCCGATCACGCCGTCACCATCCTGGCGGCCGTCGACGCCGCCCGGCTCGACCTCGACCCCCACGCCGAACCGGTCGGCACCCTGCGCGTCGGGGGTTTCGCGACGGGCATCCGGGTGTCGCTGCTCCCCGTCGTCGCCGAACTGGCGCACACCCACGCGCAGGTAGACGTGGTGATCAGCGAATACGAGCCGGTCGAGGCGTTCGCACTGCTCGCCGACGACGAACTCGATCTCGCCCTGACCTACGACTACAACCTGGCGCCGGCGTCACCCGGCGCGGCGCTCGAGGCCGTCCCGCTGTGGTCGACGGCCTGGGGACTCGGCGTCCCCGCACCCGCCGCGGTCGAACCCGCCGACGTCGCGGCATACGCCGATTCGCCGTGGATCGTGAACTCCCGCAACACCGCCGACGAGGACGCCGTCCGCACGCTGGCCTCGCTCGCGGGTTTCACACCGCGGATCGCCCACCAGATCGACAGCCTCGACCTCGTCGAGGACCTCATCACCGCCGGCTACGGCGTGGGCCTGCTGCCCGCCGACCGTCCCACCCGCGAAGAGGTCACCGTCCTGCCGCTCGGCAACCCGAAGGTGGTGCTGACGGCGTACGCCGTGACCCGCCGCGGCAGGTCCACCTGGCCGCCGCTGCGACTGGTCCTCGACCGTCTGGCGGCGCAGCGCACAAAACTCCCCACCCGCGCGGACGCGGGTGGGGAGTCGGGCGTCCTAGCCTGATGCAACGGCGGACGCGGCGTCCTTCAACGTGCGGGCAGCCACCTGCAACCCTTCGAGCTGTCCGAGTTCGACATCCTCGTGCTCGATGTTGACGGCCATGTCGGGGTCGACTCGCTGCAGCGCCGCGAGGAACCGCGACCAGAAGTCGACGTCGTGTCCGCGGCCGACGGCGACGAAGTCCCACGCCGAGTCCTCGGGCCACTTGTTGACCACGTGCCTGCCGCCGAGTCCGGTGGGGTTCTGGTCGGCGGGAATCCGGGTGAACCGGTCGTCGAGGACACCGTAGATCTTGCAGTTCTCGTTGATCCGGGTGTCC
Organism: Rhodococcus koreensis; assembly: GCF_900105905.1. Lineage (GTDB taxonomy): Bacteria > Actinomycetota > Actinomycetes > Mycobacteriales > Mycobacteriaceae > Rhodococcus_F > Rhodococcus_F koreensis. Next base: position 3,041,161 of record NZ_FNSV01000005.1, read on the forward strand.
TTCGCCGCCGCGTGGAAGACGAGGTCACCGAGCCAGTCGACGGCGGCGACCGGGTCGATGCCCTGCCAGAACAGGTGCGACGGGTCCATCTCGGCACCGACGTTCGTCGCACCGGTCTTCTCGACCAGACGCTTCAGCGTCGGCGGGTTGAACACCAGGTTCTGCGGGTGCATCTCGATCGCGACCTTGACCCCGTTCTCGCGCGCGAGCGCGTCGATCTTCTTCCAGAACGGCACCGCGACCTGATCCCACTGGTAGTCGAGGGAATCGAGATAGCCGCTGTCCCAGGTGTTCACGTGCCATGCCGGCCACTGGCCACCCGCGTGCGCGGCGGGCAGCCCCGACATCGTGACCACCCGGTCGACACCGAGCAGGCCGGCGACGCGGATGGCGTTGCGCAGGTCCTCGGCGTCCTCGACGCCGACCTCGGGGTCGGCGTGCAGCGGGTTGCCGTTGCAGTTCAGGCCGGCGATGGCGACGCCGGTCTCGTCGAACACCTTCAGGTACTCCTGCGGCGACACCTCGCCGGAGAGGAGTTCCTTGACGGGCAGGTGCGGGGTGGGCAGGAATCCGCCCGCGTTGATCTCCGCGCCCTCGAGCCCGAGGGACGCGATGGTCTCCAGAGCCTCGCGCAGGCTGCGGTCGTGCAGGATGGCGGTGTAGACACCGAGCTTCATGAGTGGTCCTTGGTGGTGAGAAGAGTCGTGGGTCGGGCGAGGGGGCCGGGTCAGCCGATCTTGACGGCTGCCCCGTGGGAGCGGGCGGACTCGGCGACGGCGGTGACGATCTGCATGCCGCGCAGGGCGTGGGCGAACGTCGGCAGCGGCCCCAGGTTGTCGATGCCGGCGATCTGGTCGAGGAAAGCGCGGGCCTGGTAGGCGAAGAACTCGGCCTTGCCGTGTCCGACGCCGCCCGCGTCCATCGGCAGGCCACCCTGGATGTACGGGTGCTGCGGCCCGACGATCACCCGTCGCTGACCGTTGACGGCGGGGTCGATGCCCTCGCTGGACACCGAGAATTCCGCGGCGCGAGCCAGATCGAAGGCGGCGGAGCCGGACGTCCCGAACAACTCGAATCCGAGTCCGTCCGGAAGCTGGTGCGCGACACGGGAAGCGGAGAACGTGCCGACCGCGCCGTTCTGGAAGCGCGCGGTGAACGTCGCGAGGTCCTCGTTCTCGACGGGGGCCATCTCCCCGGTGGTCTCGGCCTTGGTGTGGCCGTAGGTGACTCCGGCAGGCACGGGACGCTCGGTGATCACCGTGGCAAAGGTGGCGCCGCTGATCTCGACGATGGGACCACACGCGAATTCGGCCATGTCGAGCAGGTGGCTGCCGACGTCCGCGAGCGCGCCGGTGCCGGGAACGCCGCGGTGCCGCCAGGTGATCGGCGAAGCCGGGTCGAGGCCGTAGTCGCACCAGTAGTGCCCGTTGAAGTGGATGATCTCGCCGAGACGTCCGGTCGCGAGTTCGTCCCGGATCGCCTGGATCGCGGGTGAGCGGCGGTAGGTGTATCCGACGGTTGCGATCGTGTCGGCGTCCGCCGCCGCCGCGACCATCGACTCGGCGTCCGCGATCGACCCGGCCAGCGGCTTCTCGCACAGCACGTGCTTCCCGGCGGCAAGGAGTCCTTCGACGATCTCCCGGTGCAACTGGTTGGCGACGACGACGCTCACGGCGTCGATGTCCGGGGATTCGGCGATGGCCTGCCAGCTGTACTCGGCCCGCTCGTAGCCGTACCGCTTCGCGGTGTCGTCGGCAACGGCCTCGTTGGTGTCGGCGATCGCGACGAGACGCACGTCCGGCCGGTCGGTCCCGAACAGGGTCGACGCCATGCGATATCCGGCGGCGTGCGCTCGTCCGGCCATGCCGCCGCCGATGACGGCGACACCGATCGAGTTGGAGGTCATGAGTGAAGCCTTTCGAGAAGGTGAAGAAACCGGCGGGTCCTGTCCAACTAGTTCGGTCTATTTGACCGGTCTAGTACGACTACTATGAGCTGAGTCACGCCGCGGTGTCAAGCCCTGCGCGGAGCGACATGCGCCTACACACCCGGGAAAACAGGAACACCCGCCGGGCGGCACGCGACCTCGGCGGGTGTGAGAATGAAAATTATTGTGTCAGTGGACGTTCCCGATCAGGACACGTCGGACCGGGATCCTTCCACCGGCGCGGGCGCCGGTCCGGTGGTCCGGCGCGTGACGAGCCGGGGCCGGAGAACGGTCGCGATCGATTCGATCCTGCCGCGGTCCAGCCGCTCGATGACCGCGTCGACCGCCGTGGCGGCCTGCTCCCGCGGTTGCTGATTGACCGACGTCAGATCGATGTGCGCGAGCTGAGCCAGGAGGCTGTCGTCGTATCCGGCGACGGAGACGTCCTCGGGGATCCTCACGCCCCGGCTCCGCAGTTCGCTGATCAGCCCGATGGCACTGCGGTCGTTCGCCGCGATCACCGCGGTGGGCAGCTGGGACCGCTCGAGCAGAGTGTGCGCCGCGACCGTCCCGGCGTTGTCGGTGAAATCGCCCTCGACGACGTCGACGTCGAGGCCGTGGCGACGCATGGCGCGGCTGTAGCCCGATCTCCGGTCGGCCGCAATCGTGCCCGCACCGCCACTGAGGTGCGTGATCTGCCGATGACCCAGTTCCACGAGATGATCGACGACGGTGCCGATGCCCTTGCCGTCCGCAGTGCGCACGACGTCCACCGAGCTGTCACCGACGCGACGACCGACCACGACCACCGGCAGCCGCTCCCCCAGCGCGTCGAGGACGTCGGTGTCGAGTTCGGTGCCGAGCAGGATCAGCGCCTCGCAGCGGAAATCGAGCAGCGTGTCGACCACCTTCTGTTCGGCGTGGGTGGGAGTGAGCGCACCGAGCACCACCTCGTACCCGTTCTCGTCGGCGGCGGCGACGAGGTACTCGACCATCTCGGCGTGGAAGCTGTTGCGGATGTCGGCCATCACGCCGACGAGGTGGGTGCGACGAAGCGACATCAGTGCGGCGGTCCGGTTCGGCCGGTAGCCGAGCTCGTCCGCGACCTCGAGGACGCGTTTCCGCGTCTCGGCGCTCGGTCCGGCGACACGCCGAAAAACCATGGAGACCAATGCCTTCGACACACCCACTCGATCGGCGATGTCCTGCATCGTGACGGCCTGCCGGGGCATCTGAACGGAACCGCCGCTCCGGGAATCGTCGTCGCTTCGCATGTGCGGACCCTTTCGCTCGCCGGGCACGAGGCACACCCAGGGTATCCGACACGGACCGAAGTACTAGACCGGGCTACCTCCCCGAACAGTCCGGGTGCCACGACGAGAAGCGTCGCGCCGGGCGCGGGATCGTCGGCCAGTTCACGCGGGAGGGGGAAGGAGTGTGGCGAGGTGTTCGTTCACCCGGGTCAGCCGCTGGGTGAGGACGTCGCGGTGGTCCGGGTGGGCCCGGTTCCGCACGCGTTCGAGCAGTGTCTGGATGCGGATGAGGACACTGGGTGTGGTCGCCGCCGCGGGGATGAGGTCGTCGAGGCTGGTCCGGACGAAGTCGTCCCAGCCCGGTCGTGCGATCACCAGGCGCAGAGCGTTGTTGCGGTCGGTGACGCGCCGGGATTCGATCGGTGCCGCGGCGGCCCGGGCGAGCAGGTCCTCGAGGTAGTCGAGGGCCTGGACCGCCGTCGCGGGGTCGTTGGGCCGCAGCGCGCGTAGCGCGATGTCGGTGAGGAGCCTGAAGGCCAACAGCGGGTCTTGTTCGAATGTCCGCTCGCTGCCGACAACCAGCCCGCCGAGGACGATCGACGGTGCCAGTTCCCCATGGATGTCGGCGACCGGGGTGCCGCACTGCAGGGTGGTGCCTGGGGCTGCGCGCAGGACGATGACGGCGTTCGCGGTCTGGGCGGCGCCGACCAGGCGGTCGACCAGAATTCTTTGCAGCACGGCAGGTGATGTCGGCCAGGTGACCATGGTGCGAGGCTCGGGCAGGCGGGCTGCGGGTGACACAACTGTGCTCGCGGCTGTGGGGCTCGCAGCGTCGAGGACGTCGCGGCCGCGGGCAGCGATGGAGTTCAGGACGGGCGAGAGTTGGATGGAGGTTGCCGCTGTCACCTGGAGGGTCCGCAGCAGCACGGCCATCACGGCCAGCAAGACGATGGCGATGATCAGGACAGCCATCGAGACCCGGGCGCGGGGGCCGGTGGCGAAGGCCGCGGAGATGCAGAAGACGGCCACGCCGAGGGCGAACGCGAAGGTCTGCAGCAGAATCGGGGTGTCACGGAATTGGGTCAGGCGCGGGCTGTAGTTCGAGGCCACCCACCGCACGACCAGGATCCCCAGTGAGTAGATGACGGCGACCAGGCCGAGCACACCGAGTCCGATCGTGGTCAGGACGCCGATCACCTGCTGAGCCGGCAGTTCGGGTCCGCGCCGGATCCTCGGGACGGTCAGCCCCAGGCCCAGCCCGACGAGGATGTACAGCACCATTGTGAGTTCGGCGTACAGGATGCGCCGACGACGGTAGGCATCACCGGCGGGCGCTGTGCTCATCCCCCTCCCTCCCGCGGCCGGACCGATTGTCGGTGATCGGTGGCGAGGATGTACACGCTGACTGCCAGCACCCACGCCGGGAAGACCAGCGCCACCCAGAGACTGAAGCTGACGACCACCAGCAGCACCACCGCGAACAGGTAGGTGGCGATCACCAACGGCCCGGGCATCAGCCGGGTCCGCCACCACATCGTGGCCAGGGAGATCATGAACACGGCGGCCATCCGCACGGCGTAGACGTTGGTGACGTGCAGCATCACCTCCCGCCCGAAGTACACGATGTCGTTCTCCGGGACGTTGGCGTTCCGGGAGACGGCGAGCAGTGCGCCCGCGAGCGCCATCGACACGAACGTCATGGCGAGGAACAGCAGCCCGCTGCCCACGAAGACGGTCGAGAAGAAGCGGTCCTCGAGGTCGCCGAACCGGTCGCGGAGGACCCCGATGAACCACAGGAACGCGATGCCCGCGATCGGGGCGAGGAACAAGGCGGTGGTGATCTGAGATCCACCCCGCGCCCAGGGCGCGCTTGCGGTGGCCGGCATCGCCGCGGCCAGCAGGGCAACGCAGGTGGCGAAGAGCACACCGAAGACGATGCCCGCGATCGCCGCGGAACGCGGTGTCCGCAGACGATGGAACTGGGCCTCGCTGCGCGGATCGGCCATGGGTTCAATCATGGCCGAAGTCGGGTGTGGGAACCAGCAGGCAACCGATCTGCTGCACCGCGGGTGAATAACGCCGCCGCGGCTTGCGCGTGCCGGGGGTAGACGCCCCGTCGCCGCACCGACAACGATGAAAAGGCGGGGTTCCCGCATGCCGAAAAGTGCGCAGCGGACCGTCGACCGGAGGAGCGACGCCATGGCCACCAACCGTAAGGGCAAGATCGCCGTCGATATTCGAGATTCGGTTCCGGACTGGTCACCGTACCTGCCCGCCGCGGCCCCCGAGGGCGCCCCGAACGTGCTGATCATCGCATGGGACGACGTGGGCTACGGCAGCATGGACGTCTTCGGCGGTCCCATCGAGACCCCCACCATGCGGCGCATCGCCGACTCGGGTGTGCGCTACTCGAACTTCCACACCACGGCGCTGTGCTCGCCCACCCGCGCCTCGCTGCTGACCGGCCGCAACGCCACCTCCAACGGGATGGCCACCGTCGCCGAAATGAGCTCCGGGTTCCCCGGCATCTCGACGCACATCCCCTTCGAGAACGGATTCATCTCCGAGGTGCTGGCCGAACGCGGCTGGAACACCTACTGCCTCGGCAAATGGCACCTGACCCCGAGCGAGGAATGCAACATGTCGGCGGTCAAGACCCGGTGGCCGCTCGGCCGCGGGTTCGAACGCTTCTACGGATTCCTCGGCGGCGAGTCGAACAGCTGGTACCCGGACCTCGTCTACGACAACCACCCGATCGAGGCACCCGGAACCCCCGAGGACGGCTATCACCTGTCGAAGGACCTGTCCGACAAGGCGATCGAGTTCATCCGCGACGCCAAAGCCGTCGACCCGGACAAACCGTTCTTCATGTACCTGGCCCCGCAGGCCGGGCACGCCCCACATCACGTCCCCCCGGAATGGGCCGACAGATACAGGGGCACGTTCGACCAGGGCTACGAGGCCATCCGCGCCGAAATCCTGGCCCGGCAGAAGGAACTGGGCCTGTTGCCGAGGGGCACCGAGCTGTCGCCGATCAACCCGCACGGAGAGCCGAACACCACCGGCCCGGACGGTCAACTCTGGCCGATCCTCGACACCGTCCGCCCGTGGGACTCGCTCACCGCCGACGAGCAGCGCCTGTTCATCCGGATGGCCGAGGTATTCGCCGGATTCATCTCCTACGCCGACGATCAGCTCGGCCGGGTGATCGACTTCCTCACCGAATCAGGTCAACTCGACAACACTCTGCTCATCGTGATCTCCGACAACGGCGCCAGCGGCGAGGGCGGACCGAACGGTTCCTTCAACGAATGGCGGTTCTTCAACGGCGTCGCCGACACCACCGAGGTGACACTGCCGCACCTGCACGAACTCGGCGGCCCCGCCTCGTACAACCACTACAACACCGGATGGGCCTGGGCGTTCGACACCCCGTTCCCGTACTGGAAGAGGTGGGCCGGATACGAGGGCGGCATCGCCGACATGTGCATGGTCTCCTGGCCCGCCAGGCTGCAACCCCGCACCGAACCGCTGCACCAGTACATTCACGCGGTCGACGTCGTGCCCACCATCTACGAACTCCTCGACATCGAACCGCCCGCGGTGCTCAAGGGCTACACACAGAGCCCGATCGAGGGCGAGAGCTTCGCGGCCACATTGACCGACCCCACCGCCCCGGGGAAACAGACCCAGTTCTACGCAATGCTCGGGCAACGTTCCCTGTACCACGAGGGATGGCTCGCGTGTTCGCTGCACCCGCCGATCTCCGGGTGGGGCAACTTCGGCCACGACGTCTGGGAGCTCTACCATTTGGACGAGGACCGAGCCCAACTCCACAACCTCGCCGACACCGAACCGGACCGCCTCGCCGAGATGAAGGAACTCTGGTTCTACTACGCCGGCATCTTCAACGGCCTCCCGCTCGACGACCGCAGCGCCCTCGAACAGGTCCTCGCCGACCGCCCCCACCCCGGCAAACCCCGCGACCGCTACGTCTACTACCCGAACTGCGCGGACGTCCCGGAAAGCGCCGGTGCCCCGATCACCGGCCGCTCGTACACCATCGCGGCCGGCGTCCACGTGGACACTTCCGACGCCGAGGGTGTCCTCTTCGCGCACGGCGGCGTCGCGGGCGGGCACAGCCTGTACGTCAAAGACCACCGACTCCACTACACGTTCAACTGGCTCGGCACCCGAATCGAAGACGTGGCCGCCGACCGCGACATCACCCCCGGCGGGCACGTGTGCACCGCCGAATTCACCGTGAAAGGCAAGAACGAGGACCCGGCCATGCCCGGGTTCGCCGGCACCCTCGACCTCTACCTCGACGAGCAGCAGGTGGCCAGCAGCGAAATCGTCACCCAACCCGGAGTGTTCTGCCTCGTCGGAGACGGAATCTGCGTCGGACGCGACAGTGCCTCCCCGGTCACCGCCGACTACACCGCACCGTTCCCGTTCACCGGTGGCACCATCGACAAGGTCGTCGTCGACGTCTCCGGGGCACACTACGTAGACCACGAGGCACAGGTCCGGGGCTGGTTCATGATCGACTAGCGCCGCTCACCGGAGCAGCCGCACCAGCCTCGATTTTCCGTCCGCGGCATCTGCCCGCCGTGCCGGGATTCGTGCGGGGCGCTGATCTCGATCAGTAGGGACTTCTCCGCCGGTCAGGGCAGAGTGTGGGCATGGATTCACGGGAGAGCGGCGACGCGCTGGGGATACTCGCCGACGCGATGGTCGGCGAACTGACCGTGGACTCGGCCGCGGTCCGTGAGGCGCTCGACCGGATTGCTGCCGGCCCGGCCGGCGGGGCGGCGTTCGCGGAGAAGGTGCGCAGGCACCAGGCCGAGCTGACCCGTTTGCGGCGACGGGAACGCGAACTCGGGGTGTTGTTCTCGAGTGCCCGCGAACTCGCCGAACTCCGTGACATCGACGCCCTCCTCGGACGGTTGGTGAGCCGCGCCCACGAGATGATGGGCACCGACGTCACCTACCTGTCCGAGTTCGATCCGGCGACCCGGGAGCTGAACGTCCGCAAGACCGCCGGCTCGGTGACACCGCAGTTCCAGCACCTCCGCGTTCCCCCGGGAATGGGCCTGGCCAGCCAGATCGCCGATTCTCGTGCCGCGCAATGGGTTCTGCGTTATCAGGACTACGCGGAGGGGCCGCACGAGGAACTCATCGACGACGCGGTCGCAGCGGAAGGGATCGTGTCGATTCTCGGGGTGCCGATGTTGTCGGACGGTCAGGTGCTCGGCGTGCTGTTCGCCGCCACCCGCCAGGAGTACGCCTTCACGCCGGACGAGATCGCCGTGCTGTCCGCGCTCGCCGATCACGCGTCGGTGGTGCTGCAGACCGCCAGCACCCTCGAACAGGTGCGCAGGTCCGAGGACGAGGCACGCACGGCACTCGACCGGCTGACCGAGTATCTGCAGGTCCGCGACCGGTCCACGGTCGTGCACCAGGAACTCATCGAGGCAGTGCTGGTCGGAGGCGGATTCGAGCAGGTGGCCGGCACCCTCTCCACCGCACTCGGCCGCACGGTCACGATCGTCGACCGGGATCTGCACGCCGTCGCCTCCCACCCCACGCCGGCCGGGCAGGTGTCCGCCCAGTTGCCGCCGCTGGTGCGGGATGCCATCACGTCGAGCCGGACCACCGGCCACTGCGTTCGCGTCGACGACCCCGGGACGCCGATCGTGGCCGCTGTCATCGCGGGTGAGTTGTATTTCGGCGCGGTACTGGTCGGGTCCGGGGACCTCGAACTAGGACCGGTCGACGAGCGCACCATCGAACGCGCCGCGCAGGTCGGCGCACTGCTGGTGCTGCAGCAGAATGCGATGGCCGACGCAGACCTGCGGGCCCGCGTCGAGTTGGTCGCGGACCTGCTCGACCCCGCACCGGAGCGGCGCCGCGATCTGGAACGTCGAGTGCGTGCCCAGCATGTCGCCCTCGCAGACCTCGAGACCGTCGTACTGGTCTCGGTCCCGGCCGAGGACCGCGCCACCGCGGCCCGTGACGCGACCGCATTCGTCGGCCGCCACGGCCTCGTCGGGGAACACGCAGGCGTCGTCGTTGCCGTTCTCACCGCTACCGCCCCGCCCGAGTTCACCTTGGACCTGCGCAACCACCTGCGCCAGACGTTGCACGGTTCGGTGCTGGCGATCACGACCCCCCGAGCGGAGTCGCCGGATGCGCTCCCCGCACGATTCGAGTCCGGTCTGCGCACCTCCCGACTACTCGCCGCGCTCGGCACCACCGACGCCGCGGTCAGCACCGACGCGTATCTGCCCTACGCGCTGCTGTTCGACACCGATGCACGGACGTTGAACGCGTTCATCGACGAGACGATCGGGCCGGTGCGCGCCTACGACGACGGCAAGGGAACGGACCTCCTCGCCACGTTGCGCGCATTCGTCCGCAACGAGGCAAGCCCGACGAAGACGGCGCGGGCCCTCAACTACCACACCAACACGATTCTGCAGCGACTCCACCGACTGGAGATGCTGCTGGGGCCCGAGTGGCGGGGCGACGAACACCTGTTCCGAATCTCGGCTGCGGTCCGCCTCGACGAGCTCCGGGGGCAGTGATAGTCACACATTCCTGAAGGAAATACATGTGTGATCGATACATGTCGAGGTCGGCGGAATGCCCCTACCGTGTGAACCGAAGCACAGAACAGGGTTGCCGTCGGGGCTCACCACACGCCCCCGCCCGTGAGTACGTGGAGGAACACAGTGCCCGTCAACAGCCGCATCCCCGGTCTCAAGGATTCCAGCGCGCAGCAGCGCCGCACGGTGATCGCCGAGAGGACCGGCCTGTCCGACCTCGACGTCGCCGTGTTCGATCCCGGGCAGGGTCTCGGCATCGATCAGGCCGATCACATGATCGAGAACGTCGTCGGGGTCATGGCGATCCCGGTAGGTGTCGCAACCAATTTCACCGTCAACGGGCGCGACTACCTCGTCCCGATGGCTACCGAGGAGCCGTCCGTGGTTGCCGCCGCCAGCAACGCCGCCCGGATGGCGCGGGTGCACGGCGGCTTCCACACCTCCAGCACCGATCCGGTGATGCAGGCCCAGATCCAGATCCTCGACTGCCCCGACCCCGAGACGTCCCGGCTGCGGGTGCTCGAGGCACGCGCGGAGATCATGGAACTGGCCAATGCCCAGGATCCGATGCTGGTCCGATTCGGCGGCGGCGCACGCGACCTCACGGTGCGACTCGTCCCGACGCGCACCGGCGTGCACGTGGTGGTGCACATCCACATCGACGTGCGCGATGCCATGGGCGCCAACGCCGTCAACACCATGGCCGAGGCCATCGCGCCGCGGCTCGGCGAGATCTCCGGCGGGCGTTCGTTGCTGCGGATCCTGACGAACAAGGCGGACCTGCGGATCACCCGGGCCCGGGCCGTGTTCGACAAGGATCTGCTCGGCGGGGACGAGGTGGTCGACAACATCGTGCACGCCTCCGCGCTCGCCGAATCCGACCCCTACCGCGCGGCGACCCACAACAAGGGCATCATGAACGGCATCACCGCCGCCGTCCTGGCCACCGGCAACGACACCCGCGCGGTCGAGGCCGGTTGCCACTCGCATGCGGTCGCCGCGGACGGCCGGTACACGGCGCTCTCGCACTTCGAGAAGACCGCGGACGGTCACCTCTCCGGCACCCTCGAGGTGCCGATGGCCGTCGGACTGGTCGGCGGCGCCACCAAAGTCCACCCCGTCGCGCAGGCGGCGGTGAAGATGCTCGGCGTCTCCACCGCCTCGGAGTTGGCGGACGTGATCGTCGCGGTGGGGCTCGCGCAGAACCTGGGCGCCTGCCGGGCGCTGGCCGCCGAGGGAATCCAGCGCGGCCACATGAGTCTGCACGCCCGCACCATCGCCGCCTCCGCCGGCGCCACCGGCGACGAACTCGATCTGGTGGTCACGCGGCTTATCAACGACCAGCGCATCCGGGTCGAGCACGCGGAAAAGGTGCTCGCCGACCTTCGTTCCGGACACTGACATGACCACCCCCGCGAATCCCGAACCAGTGTGGCGTCCGGCGCCCCACGCGTTCGCCGACCCGTCGCTGCCGTCCGCGGTCCGCATCTACGAAGTCGGACCGCGTGACGGGCTCCAGGCGGAGTCGGCGCTCGTCCCCACCGCGGTCAAGGCGGAGTTCTGCCGTCGGCTCGTGTCCGCCGGCGTCAGATCGCTCGAAGTGACGAGTTTCGTTTCCCCGAAATGGATTCCGCAACTCGCCGACGCCGAGTCGCTCATGGCCGAACTCGACCCTCCCGACGACGTCCGCCAGGTCGTGCTGGTCCCCAACGAGCGGGGGCTGGGTCGGGCACTTGCCGCGGGCGCCCGGGAGATCGCCGTTTTCGTCAGCACCACCGAGACGTTCGCCCGGAAAAACCTGAACACCTCCGTCGCCAGGGCGCTCGACAACGCCCGGCCGGTGGTCGCGGGTGCGCGCGCCGAAGGAATCGGCACCCGTGGCTACATTTCGATGTGCTTCGGCGATCCGTGGGAGGGACGGGTCGATCCCGGCCGTGTCGCCGACATCGCCGCGGAACTGGCGGGCATGGGATGCACGTCGATCTCGCTCGGTGACACCATCGGCGTCGCCACCCCCGGCCACGTTCGCGCCGTGCTCGACGCCGTCGTGGCCGCCGGTGTGCCGGTCGACTCCATCGCCGGACACTTCCACGACACGTACGGTCAGGCGCTCGCCAACGTCCACGCCGCACTGATCGCGGGAGTTACCGAATTCGACACCGCAGCAGGAGGTCTCGGCAGATGCCCCTACGCGAAGGGTACCACCGGGAATCTCGCTACCGAGGACCTGGTGTGGATGCTGCACGGCCTCGGCATCCACACAGGCATCGACCTCGATACCCTGACCGACACCTCCCGCTGGATGGCCGGGCACATCGGCCATCCCAGCCCGTCTCGGGTGGCGACGGCCCTGACCGCCGCACTCTCCTAGCGCACGACACCCCTCACACGGAAGTACAGACGATGTCCATCGAAAGCCAGCCCGCCTCGCAGGCGCCCCCGCCCACCGACGATCAGATGCCTCGGCCTCGTTACCTCGAGGTGTGGGGCGACACGGTGGCCGGGCGCGATCTCGCCGTCTCCGTCGTCATCGGTCTCGTCGTGAGCGTCTGCGCGCTCCTCGGCGCCACCGCGTTCTTCAACTCCTTCGTCACGGATTCGTCTCTGGCAGACGCGTATGCGCTTCTGGTCGGCATCGCCGCATGCCTCGTCGCGGGCGTCGTCAGCGGGAAACTGTTCCGCCCCAAGCGGAACATCGCCGTCGACTCGTCCGAGGGCGACAAGGTCGGCGACGTGATCCGGGTGCTGCAGGAGGAACGTCAGGGGCTGGGCTCGGTGTCCGACCTCCCCGCCCAGACGGTCCGGGAGTTGAAGGATCTCGACCTCTACGACCGGTTCGCCGAGGCGGAGACACACGGGACGGGCGGACGATCATGAGCGTGCTGTTCACCAACGACGTGCTCGTCGCGATCGCGCTCGGCGTCATCGGCGCCATCGTGTTCTCCCTGATCGGGCTGGTGTCCGGGACCGACGAGACGGCCACCATCGCCCCGCTGACGCTGCTGGTCATCCTGCTCGGCGCCCCGCCCGCGGCGGTGTTCACGTTCTTCCTCGCCGGCGCCGTCGCCAAGCACATGACCCACGCGGTGCCCACCACGTTGCTCGGCATCCCCGGCGACACGATGGCCGTGCCGCTGATGCGTGAGGCGCGGCTGCTGCGCAGCCTCGGTGTGCCGCACATCGCCCTGCGCAAGGCGATCTCGGGTGCGATCATCTCCGCGTTCATCGCCGTCCCCGTGGCGGTGCTGTTCGCCACCCTGCTCGCCCCGGTGGCGGACACCGTCCAGTCCGTGGCACCGTGGTTGTTCCTCGTCGCCGCCGTCGCGATCGCCTACACGTCGCCGGGCAAATGGTCCGGGGTGGCCGCGCTCGTGCCGTTCGTCGTCCTCGTCCTCGCGCTCAAATCGCTGACGAAGAGCTACGACGTCTCCCTGAACATCAGCTACTTCCTCGGCATTGCGGTCGGTCCCCTCATCGCGGATCTGTTCCTCGTGCTGGGTGCGTCGGGACGGAAGGACATGGCCCGGAAGGAACCGGCGACGGTGTGGCTCGCCCCGGAGATCAAGGGGTGGAACGGGTATTTCCCGAACCCGTTCCGGATGCTCGACCGCAAGCAGACGGCGCACGTCGCCGCGACCGCGACCGTCTCCAGCGCCACGTTCGTCTTCAGCCCGGTCGCCATGACCGTGCTCATGGGCGAGGTCGTCGGATCCCGGGTCAAGCACGGCTACCACCGGCTGACCTCGGTGATCGCCGCCCGCAACGGGACCACCGAATCGACGTACATCGCCGAAGCGCTCATTCCGCTCATCGCGTTCGGTCTGCCGCTCAGCCCGGTCGCGGCAGGGCCGGCCGCTCCCCTGTTCAACGCGCCACCGGTCTTCACCACCGACGACGGCACCGGGCAGATCCGCAACCTGTCCACGGCACTGACCAACTGGGAGTTCCTGCTCTACGGTCTCGGTGCCGTGGTGATCGCCGCGATCATCGCGTACCCGTTCGCGATGAACTTCGCCCACCGCGCGGCCACCCTGGTCGTCCGGTTCGTCAGCCACGAAGCGATCATCGCCACGTTCACCGGACTGGTCGTCGTCATCAGCGTCTGGGAGGGCGGCATCCTCGGGCTCGCCGTCACCCTCACGGTCGGACTCGTCGGCGGTCTGCTGTCGAGGGCGTTCAAGATCCACGCCGGTGTCCTGTTCATGGGGTACTACGTGGCGGTCCTCAGCGTCCCCGCCATCCTCGCGCTCTGACCGCCCCGGCTACGCGGTGACCAGGTCGATGGAGACACCGGATCCCTGTGGATCGACCACCGCCGCGAGAATGGTCCGCTGCGTCTGCGCCAGGTGCTCGGCGCAGGCTGCGGCAGCGGCCGCCCCGTCGCCGGAGAGGATCGCACGGCACATCGACAGATGCTCGGCCAGCGAGACGTCCAGGCGGCCGGGGCGGGAGTGGGCGATGTTGCGCAGCCGCTCGGTGTGCGGCCGGAGTTCGGCGATCGAGCGGGCCAGCTGCGCGTTCCGGGTGCGCGTGATGACCGCCTGGTCGTAGGTTTCCGTGAGTGCGTAGTAGCGATTGCGCCGGTCATCGGACGCACCCTCCTCGGAGATCGCCTCGAGTGCTTCCGCCACCTCTTCGAACTGCTGCCGGGCCGCGGAGTCCCGGGCGACGGTCTCGGCGACCATACGCGCCGCGGCCGCCTCGAGCAGGATGCGTAATTCGAAGAGGTCGCGGACGCTCTTGATCGAGATGGGAGCGACCCGTGCGCCCTGCCGGTCGACGAGCGAGACCAGCCCCTCCGCCTCGAGTCGCAGGAAGGCCTGACGGACTGGGGTACGGGACGCCGAGAACCGCGAGCCGACGTCGAGAGCACTCAGCGATTGCCCCGGCGACAGAACCCCGTTCAGGATGTCCGCCCTGAGCTGCCCGTATACCTGTTCGCTCTTGCTCTCGCCCGCCATGCATACATTCTAACGTTCGCAATGGCATCGGCTAAGGTATACGTTAATGCACACCATGGAAGAACAGCATCCCGAAAAAGGCGCCCGATCGTGACCGACGTGCACACCCCCGAACGGACCGTGCCGACGCGCGCATCCCGACTGCGTCGCCACGGACTCCGATGGGCTGCACTGATCGCACTCTCGGCCGGCGGCTGGGCGCTCGGCGAGAGCATCGGACTCACGGCGGCCGGCCTTTTCGCGGCCCTGATAGTCGCGGCGGCCCTGGCCGTCACCGGTTGGGGCCCGTCGCG
This sequence comes from Rhodococcus koreensis, assembly GCF_900105905.1. Classification (GTDB taxonomy): domain Bacteria; phylum Actinomycetota; class Actinomycetes; order Mycobacteriales; family Mycobacteriaceae; genus Rhodococcus_F; species Rhodococcus_F koreensis. Next base: position 3,056,206 of record NZ_FNSV01000005.1, read on the forward strand.
TGTGCCCCACCCGCTGGGCAAGCTTGCCCAGGGCGTGCTGGCCAGTGCGGTCGGGCTGATGGTGCACCGGGAGACGATCGCCGCCCTGGGCTCGCTGTGGGTGCCGGTGGTCTCGATCGCAGCCGCGACCCTGGTGATCAGCGTGGCGGCCGGCGCCCTCCTCGCGCTGCATCGTGACGTGGACGCGGTGACCGGATCTCTGGCCATGACGGCGGGCGGCGCCACCGGACTCGTCGCGATGGCCCGCGAACTCGGCGGCGACGACCGCATCGTCGCGGTGGTGCAATATCTGAGGGTGGCGCTCGTCGTGGTGTCGATGCCGATGATCGTCACGTTCGGGTTCCGCGCGGATACCGGTACGGGAACGGCGACGGCCACCGACGGCGGCGCCGAATGGTATGTGGCACTGCCATTCCTGGCGCTGTTCATCGTGGGCGGCACCGCTGTGGCGTCCCTTCTGCGACTGCCCGCCCCCGCGACGCTGGGGCCGCTGGCGGTGAGCGCCGGATTCGAACTCGGCGGCTGGAGCGACGCGGTCTCGGTCCCGCCGATACTGATGACCGCCGCGTTGATCCTCATCGGCTGGCAGGCCGGGCTCGCATTCGACCGGGCGAGCCTGCGGGCGATCGGACGGATCCTGCCGTACGCCGCGCTGCTCACCCTCCTGGTCGGGGCGGCGTGCGCAGGCCTGGGCATCCTTCTCGCCCACCTCACCGGCGCGAGCCTCCTCGAGGCCTATCTCGCCACCACCCCCGGCGGTCTGGCGGCGGTGCTGGCCGTGTCGGCCTCCACCTCCTCCAACGTCACGTTCGTCGCGGCCGCTCAGGTGCTGCGGCTGGTCATCATGCTCATCACCACCCCGATCATGGCGAAGGCATTCGCCCACTTCAGTTCTCGGCGACGGCGAGCGTAGCGGGATCCTCTCCGGACGAGGCGGTCCGGTCACGTCCGGGCCGTCTCGACCGGAGAGGAATCCCACACACCCCGGGTTCGGTTGCAGTGTCTCCGAACTCGGGGTGTGCCGGAGAGTGGTTTCTCGAATGTCGGCGCATGGCATCTACCTCTCATTCTCTTCGGCAGCCACCGGGCTGCAGGTTGGTGTGTCGGGGTTCGATCAGCCGTAGACGCGCGCGATGAAGGCGTCGAGGTTGTCGCGAACCCGCGCGATCCTCTCCTCCGGTTCGAGATCCTCGCGGTACTGCCTGCCGAGCGCGGGCGACTTCTTCCGGCGCGCGTACAGCGAGCAGGCGAGGTCGGCGCACATGTACGTGCCGATCGAGTTACCCCGGCGCCCGGACTCCCCCGACTTACGCGCGGTCATCAGCGAGACACCGCCACTGGCATGCGTGGTCATACAGACCGTGCACATCTGCGCGCGGCGGTAACCGCCCGCCTCATAGCGCAGCGCGACGCCGACCAGACGATCCTCCCGCGGTACGACGACATAACAGCGGCCGGGAAACGACGGGTCGCTCCAGCCGAGGAAGTCGAGATCCTCCCACGGCCGATCGTCCAGGTCACGAGGGACCGGTAGGCGCTTGGCGTCGCCCTTGGAGCAATTGATGAAGGACGACCTGATGTCGTGTTCGGTGACGGGTTCCATGACGAAGTGAACTCCTTCTGTCGACGGGTGGACAAAGCCACGTGACGATACGGACCGCGGCGGCGTCGGGCAACGGATTTTCGACAATCCAGAGTTCTGACGCTGCGTGTATCGTGCTGTTTCCGGCTTCGAGGGGATGGGAATGACGGCAGGCACACGGGTCGGCTCGCAGTTCGGGCATTACCATCTCAGGGCTCTGCTCGGCCGAGGCGGAATGGGTGAGGTGTACGAGGCGTACGACACCACCAAGGATCGCACCGTCGCACTCAAGATCCTCGACGTCGACCTCGCGAAAGACCCCACCTACCAGCAGCGGTTCCGCCGCGAATCGCATGCCGCGGCCCGGCTGCAGGAGCCGCACGTCATCCCCATCCACGACTGGGGCGAGATCGACGGTGTGCTCTACATCGACATGCGTCTGGTCGTCGGGCAGGATCTGCGGGCGCTGCTCCGCTCGCGTGGCCCGATGGGCCCCGCACATGCGGTCGCGGTCGTCGACCAGATCGCGGCGGCGCTCGACGCCGCCCACGCCGACGGTCTCATCCACCGCGACGTCAAGCCGGAGAACATCCTCGTCACGGCCGGTGAATTCGCGTACCTCGTCGACTTCGGTATCGCGCACTCGAGTTCCGATCTCCGCCTGACCACCCTCGGCAGCGCTGTCGGCTCCTACGCGTACATGGCGCCCGAGCGGTTCGACAACGCACCGGTCGATGCCCGCGCGGACGTCTATTCGCTGGCGTGTGTCCTCTACGAATGCCTCACGGGGTCCATTCCGTTCCCGTCCAACAGCATCAGCAGCGCGATCCGCGCGCACCTCACCACGCCGGTGCCCAGCCCCAGCTCGATCCGGCCCGAAGTGCCCGCCACGTTCGACGAGGTGATCGCCCGGGGTCTGGCCAAGGATCCCCGCGATCGGTACCGGACGGCAGGCGACTTCGCGGCGGCAGCCCGCTCCGCGTTGACCGCTCGCGAGCGGAAGACCGAAACCGACATCGCGACCCGCCCGGAACCGTCGCCGGGCATGCGGTCCGAGCCGACCCGGGTCGACGACCGCGGGCGTCCACCCGTCTACCCGCCGACCGCGTTCCACAGCGGTCCGCCCGCTCCACCTCCGCCCTATTACCCGCCCACTCCCTACACCGCCCCGCCGCCTGCGCGACGGTCGGTGGCCGTGCCGGTGACCGTGACCGTGCTGGTGATCGCGTTGCTGGCACTCGCCGGGGTGGTCGGATGGCTCGTGCTGGACCGGAACAATCCGGACGACCCCGCGGTCACCGCGGCCGGCAGCAGTCAGGTGCGCCTTCCCGTCACGGAAGACGTCCCCGTCGCGACCACGAAGGCGGCTCCGGCGACGGTCCCGCCCGCCGCGACTCCGCCGAGAACTACGACGAGAACGACGACGGCGCCCGCGCCGCCGATCGTCGGCGAGGTGTCGGGCGCCGATCGGCAGGGCTTCCTGCCCCCGTCCGATGCACGATGCAACTACACCAACCCGGCGGTGTTCATCGGTCGCACCACGAAGTCCCTGGTCGTGGTCTGCGAGACGGGCGTGGGACGCTATTACTACCAGGGCGTGCGCATCAGTGACGGCGCCGCGATCTCCGTCGACGACCCGAGCCCCAGCGGTTCCGGCTTCGTCGCCACCGGCGACGGCGGCACCGAGTACCGGCTCACCCCGTCCGCCCTGACCATCGTCGGCGGCGACGGCAAGGTCCTCGCGACCGAACCGATGATCGAGTCCGCATACCGCTGAATCGCCCTCCGACGGATCCGAATGTCCTCCGAAGAATCGCCGTCTGCGGCGACAACGGGACGGGCGGTCGGAATCGGTGAGAGTATAGGGCTGTGAGCGCAGAGGCAGATCATGAGGAGAGACGTCGCCCGATCCCGGACACCCCGTTGGGCTACCTCGAGCAGCTACCCGCCCTCGTCCTGCTCGAGCGCCTCCCGGTTCCCGTCCTGGCGGTCGAGGACGACGGCACGGTCGTCCACGCGAACAGTGCGTTCGAGAGGATGCTGGGGCACCCCGTCGCGTCACTGCGCGGGCGTCCGGTGTCCGAACTCCTCGACCTGGACGAGACGTCGACGGGCGCCGCGGCGGTCGAACACCTCCGTGAGTCGGCGACCACCCCCGTCGACCTCGCACATCAGGACGGATCCCGGGTCCGCGCACTCGTCAGCAGGCCCATCCTCCGCCGGCAGGACGACCCGGTGACCCTCGTCTGCTTCCACGACGTCACCGAACAACTGTGGAACGGCGGCAGGGCCCCGGGGTTCTGACCTCGCCACAGTTGCACAGGCATGTGCCGGAATCCCGCGCAATTGCGCCCGCATCCGGCAAATCGCTGTGCACACACCGCGACGAGGATGGCCGCGAAACCACCCGGGCCCGATCTGCCGCGGGTTAGGTTTGCTCCATGGCGACCGGTAAGGACAAGTCACCCGCTGTCGAACTGGAGGTCGGCGACCGGACCGTGCGGATCTCGCACCCGGAGCGCGTCTACTTCCCCGCCACCGGCGCCACGAAACTGGACCTCGCGAACTACTACCTGAGCGTCGGCGACGGGATCGTGCGCGCACTGCGCGAACGCCCGTGCATGATGCACCGCTTCCCGGACGGTCTGAGCGGCGAGAAGGTGCACCAGAAGCGGTTGCCGCACGGTGCGCCGGACTGGGTGCAGACGGTCCGCGTGACGTTTCCGCGGTACAACCGCCACGCCGACGAACTGTGCGTCACGCACCCGGCGGACGTGATCTGGGCGGTGCAGATGTCCACGGTCGAGTTCCATCCGTGGAACTCGCGCCGCGCGGACGTCGAACGACCCGACGAGTGGCGGATCGACCTCGATCCGATGCCCGACTGTGGGTTCGACACGGTGCGGCGCGTCGCCGGGGTGGTGCACGAGGTGCTCGACGAATTGGGTGCGACGGGGTGGCCGAAGACGTCCGGCGGCAGCGGCATGCACGTCTACGTCCGGATCCGCCCCGACTGGGGATTCGGCGACGTCCGTCGGGCCGCGCTGGCCTTCGCCCGCGAGGTGGAGCGCAGAGCACCGAAGGACGTGACCACCACCTGGTGGCGGAAGGACCGGGACCCGCGCAAGTTGTTCGTCGACTACAACCAGAACGCCCGCGACCACACCATCGCCAGTGCGTATTCGGTGCGGGGTGTGCCCGACGCGACGGTGTCCACCCCGGTGACGTGGGACGAGATCGACGACGTGGACCCGCACGAGTTCACGATCGCCACCGTCCCCGAGCGGTTCGCGACACTCGGTGATCTGCACGCGGGAATCGACGACGCCGTGTTCACACTCGAACCGCTGCTGGAGTGGGCGGACCGCGACGAGGCCGAGGGCGAGTCGGATCCCGGTGGCGCGGAAGACTAGTCGGCGCTACAGGTCCAGCACCACGTCGTCCGCCGGTGTGGTGCAGCAGATGAGCGTGTTCCCGTCCGCCGGCGGTTCGATCGGTTCCGGGTCGTAGTCGACGGACCCGGACAGCAGCACCGTTTCACAGGTGTGACAGACGCCGGTGCGACAGGACCAGCGTATCGGCACGTCACACGCCTCGGCGAAGTCGAGGAGGGTTCCCCGCCCGGCGTCCCACGGCACGGTGAGCCCGCTGCGCGCGAACGAGATGGAGGGGCCTGCACCCGGCGGCCCGGGCGGCGGATGAGGCGCCCGCGACGAACCCTGAACCACACCGGGATTGAGAGCCCCCTCGGCACCGAACGTTTCGATGTGAATCCGCGCGGGGTCGAGTCCGTCGGCGGCGAGCGCGGACCCGAGATCGGCCATGAACGATGCGGGCCCGCACAGATAGGCATCCGCGTCCGCGGGCAGACCGAGACTCGCAATCAGCTCCCCCGTGAGCCGGCCTGCCGTGGTGTAGTCGGCGCCCCTGCTGTCGGTTTCGGCAGGCCTGCTGTAGGCGATGTGCGAACGACTGCCCGGCAACCGGTCCAGGAGATCGCGGCACTCCTCGGCGAAGGGATGCTCGGATCCGTCACGGGCACCGTGGACCCACCACACCTGCCGCGACGAACCCGCTTCCACGAGTGCGTACAACATCGACAGCAGAGGTGTGACCCCCACGCCCGCGGACACCAGCACCACCGGCCTCGCCTCGCCGTCCAGGAAGAACGTCCCCCGCGGGGCCGCCACCTCGAGGGTGTCACCGAGGCGCACACGCGAATGGACGTATCTGCCTGCGACGCCGTGCGGTTCCCGTTTCACACTGATCCGGTAGTCGGCGGCGCCGGGGCGATTGGACAGCGAATAGCTGCGGATCACCGGGCCCTGCACGTCGTCGGGGTGCAGGCGCAGTGTGATCGACTGCCCCGCCTGCCAGGACGGCAACGCCGAACCGTCGGGTGCGGCCAACGACAACGACAGGACGCGGCGGCTCTCCTCGTGAATCCCGGTCACCGTGAGCGAGCGGAAGCCGGGCCACGCCGGCGGCGGGCTACCTGCGGTCTTCGTCAGCCCGACGTTTCCGCCGGCACCCGAATCGGCTCGGTCCAGAATGCTCTGCAGCGACTCCTTCCACCCGGGGCTCAGCGCCGGGATCCGCAAGGCCCGTTCGAGTGCGTCGCGGGGGTGGCCGGGCAGGTACAGGAGCGCGTCGATCTCCGCGACGGGCACCGCTTCCGGGCCCGCGGCGACCTTCACGATGTCCTGCCCGGCCTCGACCTCTCCTTCCTCGATCACCCGGAGGTAGAAGCCGGGCCTGCGGTGGGACACGAGCAACGCCGCCATCTGCGGTTCGTTCATGCGCATACCCACCCGGTAGCACGTCACGCGGGGCTGGGTGACCTCGAAGACCGCGGTTCCGATCCGGTAGCGATCACCGATGCAGACCTCGTCGTCGGGCAGACCGTCGACGGTGAAGTTCTCGCCGAAATGCCCGGGTTCGAGATCGTCACGGCGGAGGTATTCACGCCAGTGACGGTAGGACTCGGTCTGATAGACGAGCACGGCGCGGACCTCACCACCGTGTCCCCCGAGGTCGCCCTGGCCGTCACCGTCGATGTTGAGTGTCCGGACCATCCGTGGGCCGTGCACGGGGCGCTTCCACACGCCGGTGTGGACCGTCCGTCCCCGCCAGGACACGTCCCGGGGCATCCCGACATTCAGTGAACTGAGCGTAGCCACGGCATTCGCCTCTTCTGGTCGGTACGACACGCGATCGGCCCCCGATCGATCATCTGTCATCCCATCCCGCGGATCAACGACTCGACGTGCGACCGCAACGCGACACGCGCCCCGACCGTGCGGCCGGGGCGCGTGTCTCGCATGCCGAACTCTTCCCTACCGGGGCGGCGGGGGCGGTGGCGGCGGAGGCGGTGGGGGGTTGGGATTGCAGAGTTGGCAGCCGTCGACCGGAGGTTTGGGAACGGGTGCGTGACAATCGTTCTGACAGGGTCTGGCGTCGGCGAACTCGGCGGTTCCCACCAACGAGATCGACAGGGCCGCGAGGATCGCCCCGATGGCCGCCACGATCCTGGCGGAAGTTCTGGTAGTCGACATTGTTCCTCCTGTGAGCTGAAGCGCGGTGTGCAGCACCGTCGTTCGAGCATCCGGGAAGGACGCCACGACTGCCAGGCACCCTGGGGGTGGAGTCGGGCCACCCGCTCAGCCGAGGCGGCCGATCACGTCCAGCACGTCGCGCAGCGCGGACAGCGAATGCGCGGGGAGGAAGGCGTCGCAGAACGGCAGCGCGGCTGCCATCGAACCGGCGAGCGGCCGGAAGCCGGGGTCACCGGCGCGGGGGTTGAGCCACACCAGGCGATGGGCGCGACGACGCACCCGGGTGAGGGCGTGTGCCAGACGCTCCGGGTCGTCGCTGTCCCAGCCGTCGGACGCGATGACGACGAGTGCGCCGCGCAGCGCGTTGCCGTGCGGGGACGCGAGCAGTTCACTCACGCTGCCCGCGATGTGGGTGCCCCCGAATCTGTCGACCACCTTCTCGTTCGCCCTGCGGACCGCGGTCTCGGCGCTGCGGTGGGCGAGCACGGGGGTCAGCCTCGTCAGCGACGTGGAGAACGCGAACACCTCCGGCCTGCCCGCGGTCTGCCGTTGCACCGCCGCCCGCATCAGATGGAGGTAGATCGCGGCGTACGGCTGCATCGACCGGCTCACGTCGCACAGCATGACGATGCGGCGCGGACGGTTCCGGGCGCGGCTCCGCGCGAGCACCACCGGCTCCCAGCCCGTCGCCCTCGACCGGTTCATGGTGGCCCGCAGGTCGATACGCCTGCCGCGGCGATGCACTTCGCGACGCCGGGTGCGGCGGGACGGCCACGCCGCGGTGGCCTGTTCCAGCCAGGCTCCGAGGAGCCGGAGGTCGCGGGCGTCGAATCGGGCGAAGGGTTCGTCGGCGCGGGCCACGAGCCTGCTGGGCAGGGTATCCGGCACCGCGGTGAGCGCGTCGTGAAGGCCGTCCTCGGCGTTGTCGACGCCGCCGGTCATCAGCGGTCGGGTCATCCACGGCACGCCCTCGACGTCCTGCGCGTCGCCGGGCCGGTCGCGGCCGTCGCGGACGGCGGCGAGGGCCGACTCCTGCCCGGCGGCGGTGCGCCGCGCATGCGGGTCCACCGACAGCAGCGCGTCCTCGAAGACCGCGGCGAACACCGCGTCGAACGACGCGAGGTCGTCGACGCGGTTGACGAGCGTCAGACGCGCCGACCAGTACAGCCGCGAACGCGAACCCGGAGGCGACAGGTGCAGCGCCTGCACGAACACCGCGGGGCCGCTCGCCGAGACGACGACTCCGCGGCCCCGCAACCGGGCGACGAGTGCCACGGCGAACGCGGCGAGATCGACACCCCGCAGGATGCCCGACGCGGTCATCGCCTGCGGCGGCCCACCACGAGGACGACCACGATTCCCGCGAGGACGGCAGCGAGGATCGGGGCGTACCGCTTCCACGCACCCGCACCGGACAGCGCCAGCAGGTCCAGCGGCGCCGGTTCGGCGGCGGGCCGTGCCACGGACAGCGTCGTGGTGCCGGCGGCGTCGGTGGCGGTACCCACTGATTCGGGTTCGGCCGCGGGCTGGTCGGCAGGCCCTCCGGAGAGTTTCGCTTCCAGCGATTCCGCGAACTGCCCCATGAGTTTCTCCGACACCTGCTGGATCATTCCGCTGCCGAACTGCGCCAGTTTGCCGACGATCTTCATGTCGGTGTCCACGGTGACGCGGGTGCCGTCGCCCGCCTCGTGCAACTGGGCGGTGATCGTCGCCGACGCGTTGCCGGAACCACGCGAGTCCCGGCCGCGGGCGTCGATCACGGCGCGGTGCTCCTGCGCGTCGCGTTCGACGAACGTGGCCTTGCCCTTGAACTCACTCGTCACCGGGCCGACCTTGACCTTCACCTTCCCCAGGTAGTCGTCGCCCTCCCGCCCGGTCATCTGCGCGCCGGGCAGCAGGGGGGCAACCTCCTCGAGGTCGCTGAGCACCTCCCACGCCTGCTCGATCGGGGCGCTGACGGTGAACTCGTTGGCGATCTTCATGGCGAAACCCTCTCATCCGGTGGCCAGGCCGCGCGCGTAGTCGACGAATGCGTCCTGAACCATTGTGCGATCGTCCGGGGTCTTCGCGAGCGCACTCAGGCTCGAGATCGCGTCTTCGCGCACCAGATCGGCCACACCCAGCGCCGCGAGCGCGGACACCCAGTCGATCGTCTCCGCGATTCCGGGGGGCTTGTCGAGATCGAGGTCGCGGGCACGGCCGACGAATCGGGTGGCGTGCTCGATGAGGAGTTCGGACGCCACGGACACCGTGCGGCGCACGATCGCGGCCGCCCGCGCCGGCTCCGGATAGTCGATCCAGTGGTACAGGCACCGCCTGCGCAGCGCGTCGTGGAGGTCGCGGCTGCGGTTGGACGTCAGCACGACGACGGGATGATGTTCGGCCGTGAACGTTCCCAGTTCCGGAACGGTCACCGACGCCTCCCCCAGGAATTCGAGGAGCAGGGCCTCGAACTCGTCGTCGGCCCGGTCGATCTCGTCGATCAGCAGCACGGGCGGGGTCGGTCCCCGATATCTCACACAGTGCAGGATCGGACGTTCCAGCAGGAACTCCTCGGTGAACAGGTCGTCCTCGGTCAGGCCGTCGCCCCGCGATTCGGCCAGCCGGATGGTGAGCAGCTGCCGCTGATAGTTCCAGTCGTAGAGCGCCTCGTTCGCGGTGAGGCCTTCGTAGCACTGCAACCGGATCAGGGGCGCACCGAGAACGGTCGCCAGAGCCTTCGCCGCGGTGGTCTTGCCGACTCCGGGTTCGCCTTCGAGCAGCAGCGGACGGCGCAGGACCGCCCCGAGGTACAGCGCCGACGCGGTTCCGAGGTCCAGGAGATAGTCCTCGGCGTCGAACCGCCGGACCACGTCCGCCACATCCTCGAACCCCTCCGTCATACCGCTCCCGTCTCCTGCGCGAACGACGCCCGGCACCCCGGCCCGCAGAACCAGAAGTCGTGGCCGTCGCGCCGAAGATGGACGGTGTCCGGTCCCAACACGACGCGCATCCCGCACACCGGATCGACCGCTTCCGCCACCGCCGCCCGCGAGGCCGAACCGTCCTCCGGCGCCCGCAGTCCCGCTCTCCGCAGCTGCTGCACCAACTCGGCCGCGATCGACACGGCGATCTCCGCCGACGTCCGCGCCCCGATGTCGAGGCCGACCGGGGTGTGCACCCGCGCCCGCTCGGACTCGGTGAGGCCCAGGGTATCGAGGATGGCTCCCCCGCGGGTCCGGCTGGCGACGAGCCCGACGTACCCGACGCCGGCGTCGAGCGCCGCACGGATGACCTCGGCTTCGGGCCCACCGTGACCGGCGAGCACCACGGCCGTCGTGCCGGAGAACTGCTCGATCCCGGCGTCGTCGTGCTCGACGGTGAATCCCAGCAGCTCCGCTATACCCGCCAGACACTGCGCGATCGGCGTGGTGCCGAAGATCCGCACCAACGGCGGTGGCAGTTGCGGCTCCAGGAAGATCTCCATGGCGCCGCCGGACAGGCACGGATTCACCACGACGGACGCGCCCGGCATCTCGGGGAACTGCACGGCCCCGTCGGGGAGGACCCGCAACAGCACGCTCTCGTTGGTCGCCAGCGCGCCCAGGGCGGCCGTGCGCACCGAATTCTGCGCGCACTGCCCGCCGACGAAACCCTCGATCGTCCCGTCCTGCAGGAGGATCGCCTCGTCCCCGGTGTGACTCGACGTCGGCGGTTGTGCCCGCACCACCGTCGCGTGGACGAACGGCCTGCGGTCGCGCACCAGTTGCGCCGCACGCTCTTTCAGATCCATCGAGCCTCCTCGCAGCCGACGGGCGACACTCAGATCGGGGGTGTCGCGCGGCCCTGCATGGCCTCCCACACCCGGGACGGGGTGAGCGGCATGTCGGCGTGCCGGACACCGAACGGGGCGAGCGCATCCACGACCGCATTCACCACGGCCGCCGGCGATCCGACCGTCGCGGACTCGCCGATACCCTTCGCGCCGATCGGGTGATGCGGCGACGGGGTGACCGTGAAGCCGGTCTCGAGCTTGGGGACCTCGAGCGCGGTGGGGATCAGATAGTCCATCAGTGATCCGGCGAGGCAGTTACCGTCCTCGTCGAACTCGATGATCTCCATGAGCGCCATACCGATGCCGTCGACGATGCCGCCGTGGACCTGCCCCTCGATGATCATCGGATTGATGCGCGTGCCGCAGTCGTCGACGGCGAGGAACCGCCGCACCTTCACCACCGCGGTGCCGGGATCGACGTCGACGACGCAGAAGTACGCGCCGTACGGGTACGTCAGATTCTCGGGGTTGTAACAGATCTGCGCGTCGAGTCCGCCCTCGATGCCCTCCGGCAGGTCGCCGGCGCCGTGTGCCCGCATCGCGATGTCCTGGATGGTCACCTTCGCCGACGGGTCACCCTTCACATGGAATTCGCCCTTCTCCCATTCCAGATCCGCGACCGAGGCCTCGAGCATTCCCGAGGCGATGATCTTCGCCTTGTCCCGCACCTTCCGGGCCACCAGCGCCGCGGCTGCTCCCGACACCGGTGTCGACCGGCTGCCGTACGTGCCGAGCCCGAACGGCGTGTTGTCGGTGTCGCCGTGCACGACGTCGATGTCGTCCGGTGGGATCCCCAGTTCCTCCGCCACGATCTGCGCGAACGTCGTCTCGTGCCCCTGCCCCTGGGTCTGCACCGACAACCGGAGGACGGCCTTGCCCGTCGGGTGCACGCGCAGTTCGCAGCCGTCGGCCATGCCCAGGCCGAGGATGTCCATGTCCTTCCGGGGCCCGGCACCGACAGCCTCGGTGAAGAACGCCATGCCGATTCCCATCAGCTCCCCGCGTTCGCGGCGTTCCTTCTGCTCCTCGCGCAGGTGGTCGTAGCCGATCATGTCCATGGCCTTGCGCATGGTGGTCTCGTAGTCACCCGAGTCGTACACCCACCCGGTCTTGCTGGTGTACGGGAACTGTTCCGGCCTCAGCAGATTCTTCAGCCGCAGTTCCGCCGGATCCATCTTCAGATCAAACGCCAGGCAGTCGACGAGCCGCTCGACCAGATACACGGCCTCGGTGATACGGAACGAGCACGCGTACGCCACCCCGCCGGGCGCCTTGTTCGTATAGACCGCCGTCATCGCGCAGTGCGCGGCCTCGATGTCGTAGCTGCCGGTGAAGACGCCGAAGAAACCGGCCGGGTATTTGATGGGCGCCGCAGTGCCGTTGAACGCCCCGTGATCGGCCAGCACCTTCGTGCGGATCGCGAGCATCTTGCCCTCCGCAGTGGCCGCGATCTCGCCGACCATGATGTAGTCGCGGGCGAAGCCCGTGCTCATCAGGTTCTCGCTCCGATCCTCCATCCACTTCACCGGTTTACCCGTCACGAGCGACGCCACGATGGCACACACGTATCCCGGGTAGATCGGGACCTTGTTGCCGAATCCCCCGCCGATGTCCGGGGACACCACCCGGATCTTGTGCTCCGGGATCCCCGAGACCAGGGCGTAGACCGTCCGGTGCGCGTGCGGTGCCTGGGACGTGGAGTACAGGGTGAGCTTGCCGGACACCCGGTCGACGTCGGCGATCGCACCGCACGTCTCCATCGGCGCCGGATGCACCCTGGGGTAGACAATCTCCTGCTTCACCACCACGTCGGCCTTCGCGAACACGGCCTCGGTCGCGGCGGCATCGCCTGTCTCCCAGTCGAAACAGTGATTGTCCGTCTTGCCGTCGAGGTCGTCGCGGATCACCGGCGCATCGGGCGAGAGCGCGGCGCGCGCGTCGACGACGGGATCGAGCATGTCGTATTCGACGTCGATCAGTTCCAGCGCGTCACGGGCCGAATAGCGGTCCTCGGCGATGACGAACGCGACCTCCTGGCCCTGGAAGCGCACCTTGTCGGTGGCCAGCACGGCCTGCACGTCGTTGGACAGCGTCGGCATCCACGCGAGGTTCTTCGCGGCGAGGTCGGCCCCCGTCACCACCGCCGTCACCTTCGGATGTTCCTGCGCCGCAGTGGTATCGATGCTCACGATCCGCGCGTGCGCGACCGGCGACCGCAGGATCGCCAGGTGCAGCATGCCGGGGAGGGTGATGTCGTCGACGTAATTTCCGAGCCCCCGGATGAAGCGGGGGTCCTCCTTGCGGAGCATGCGACCGTGGCCGCACGGTTTCTTGTCGTTGTCCACGACGGCGTCGCCCGAGGGCGGACGCGATTCGACGGTGGTCATGACGCACTTCCCACGTGCTCTTCGACTGTCTTCGGCGTGCCCTCGGCGCCGCGCGTCGTGTCCTCCTGGACGTCCGCGTCGAAGTCGCCGGCCGGTTCGGGCTCGGCGGCCTCACCGGCCCGGTGGTCCGCCGCCCACTGGATCGAGCGCACGATCGTGGTGTACCCGGTGCAGCGGCAGATCTGCCCGGAAATCGCTTCCCGGATGGTGGCCTCGTCCGGGCTCTCCTCGCGGTCGAGCAAGGCCCGCGCCGTCATCATCATGCCGGGCGTGCAGAACCCGCACTGCAGTCCGTGACACTGCATGAAGCCCTGCTGGACGGGATCGAGTTCGCCGTCGTGCTCGAGGCCCTCGACCGTGCGGACGTCGTGCCCGCCGGCCATCGCGGCGAGCATCGTGCACGACTTCACCGGCTCGCCGTCGACGGTGACGACGCACGTGCCGCAGTTGCTGGTGTCGCAGCCCCAGTGGGTCCCGGTCAGGCCCAGTTGGTCGCGGAGGAAGTGGACGAGCAGCATGCGCGGTTCCACCTCGGCGGTCACTGCTTCACCGTTGACGGTCATGTTCACCTGCATGGCTATGCCTCTTCTCCGGTCGGCTCGTGCTCCACGTCGCTGCGGAGCACCCGGTCGACCGCTGTACGGAGTGTGCGGATCGTGAGTTCGGATGCGAGATGACGTTTGTAGTCGACGGTGCCGCGGGCGTCGCCGACCGGCGAGCAGACCTGCGCGGCCATCCGCCCGGCCTGGGCGAACGCCTCCTCGGACGGGGGGCGTCCGGTCAGGTAGTCGGCGATGTCCGCGAGCCCGGAGGGGTCGGGGTCGACCGCGGTCAGGCCGACGGCGGCCCGCGCGATCTCGCCGCCCTCCACGGTGACGGCCGCTCCTGCCGCGGTGACCGCCCAATCGCCGGTTCGCCGTTCGACCTTGGCGTAGGCGCTGGAGCTGTGGCCGTGGACGGGTATCACGATCTCGATGAGCATCTCGTTGTGCGCGAGCGCCGTCTCGTACGGTCCGACCATGAACTCGGACATGGGGATCTCGCGGCGTCCGCCGGGTCCCTGCACCACGCACGTGGCGCCGAGGACACCGCAGACCGTCGTGAGGTCCTCGGCCGGGTCCGCCTGGCACAGCGATCCGCCGATGGTTCCGCGGTTGCGGACCACCGGGTCTGCGATCACCTTCTCCGCGTCGCGGAAGAGGGGAAACGCCGCCGCGAGTTCGTCCGATTCGAGAAGCCGGCGATGCCGGGTCATCGAACCGATCCGCAGCCTCGACCGCTCGGTCGTGATGTATCCGAGTTCGCCCTCGAGGTCGTTGATGTCGATGAGGTGCTCGGGATTGGCGAGACGAAGTTTCATCATGGGGAGCAGGCTGTGGCCGCCTGCAACGAGGCGGGCTTCGTCGCCCAGCCGGTCGAGCAGGGCGATCGCGTCGTCGACGCCCGTTGCACGCTCGTATTCGAAGGATCCTGGTACTTGCATTGTGACCTACCTCACAAATGTGGATCCTTTCAGCCTCCGCAAGAACCGGTGGTCCGTCAACCCCGGTGAACCGCCCTATTCGACGAGGGAATCCACCGGTTCCTCGTGGTGGATGCGGCCGCTCGACTCCGCCAGCGGGCGCCCCGTGCCACCCCACCGGCAGGCGATGATCTCGGCGGCGATGGACACCGCCGTCTCCTCCGGGGTGCGGGCGCCGATGTCCAGGCCGATGGGGCTCGACAGCCGGTCGAGTTCGGCGTCGGTCAGACCCGCCTCGCGGAGGCGTTCGCGCCGGTCCAGGTCGGTTCTGCGTGATCCCATGGCACCGATGAACGCGACGTCCGGGAGGCGCAGCGCCGCCTCGAGGAGAGGGACGTCGAACTTCGGGTCGTGGGTGAGTACGCAGATCACGGTCCGGCCGTCGATGGCACCGGCCTCGGCCTGGCCGGCCAGGTACCGGTGCGGCCAGTCCACCACCACCTCGTCCGCGGTCGGGAACCGCGCGTGCGTCGCGAACACCGGCCGGGCGTCGCAGACCGTCACCCGGTACCCCATGAAGGCGCCCTGCCTCGCCACCGCGGCGGCGAAGTCGATGGCCCCGAACACGAGCATGCGCGGCCGCGGCGCATAGCTGGCGACGAACACCTCCATTCCCTCGCCACGACGCTGACCGTCGGTGCCGTACGTCAGCACCGTGCTGCCGCCGGCCGCGAGGAGACCCCGGGCGTCGTCGGTGACAGCGGAATCGGCGCGGTCCGAACCGAGGGCACCGCTCACGTCCTCGGGCCGGACGATCAGCCGGCGACCCACCCGGGTGGCATCGGGATGCGCCACGACGGTGGCGACCGCGACCGGCCGGTGGTTCTCGATGTCCCGGACGATCTCCCCGAGTTCCGGAAAATTGTCCCGCGAGACGGGCTCGACGAAGATGTCGATGATTCCACCGCAGGTGAGACCCACCTCGAACGCGTTCTCGTCGCTGATCCCGTACCGCTGCAGCACCGGCGTCCCCGTCGCCGCGACCTCGGTCGCGAGTTCGTAGACCGCCCCCTCGACGCATCCGCCCGACACCGAACCGGACGCGCTGCCGTCGGGTGCCACGACCATGGACGCCCCCGCCGGCCGCGGTGCGGAGCGGAACGTGCGGACCACCGTTCCGACGCCCGCCGTTCCGCCCGCCGTCCACACCGCCATCAGGTCTGCCAGCACGTCGCGCATCAGCACCCTTCCCGCTCGAGTCCGATTCGCTTCCAGACTATTCCGCCGACGCGAGTTTGGCCGCGGAGACGGGAACCTCGACGTCGACCGGTGCCAGCGGAAACGGCGGCGTCCCGACTCCGGCGATCCGGAAGTGGCCCCACGGGTCGCGCTCGGCGAGGGCGGCAGGTGCCTCGCGACCGTCGCCGATGGTGAGGAACAGCGGGGTGCGGTTGCGCTGCTTCGCCGCGTCGACGCCGTCGCCGACGACGCGGCCGTACCAGTGGTACAGACCGTCCAGCGGTTCGAGGTGACCGTTCAGGAAGACCTCGACGGCCACGGTCAGGTCGCCGGACGTGAGCACCCCCGGCCCCCGGTACTCGGTGTCGTCCTCGCGTTCGGTGAGTGAACTCAGCTCGAAGTGCCGGTCGTCGGGGGTACGCAGGCGCCGCCAGTACGATGCGCTCGAACCCGGCCACGCCGCCCGGTTGCGGCCGGCGGAATCGAGGTACCAGCTGTCGCAACCACCCGAATTCCACACCGAGCCCTCGAGTTTGCGGTGGATCACCCGGTTGAATTCACGCTGCGCGCCTGCCCGCACCTCGATCCGCGTTGCGTCCCGTTTCTGCATCAGCGCCAGGCAGCGGGTGATGTAGTGCGCCTGGGCCTCGATGACGAAGACGATCGACTGATTGCCGCCTCCGGAGTTCGGCCCCATCATGAGGAAGAAGTTCGGGAACCCCGTCACCGCGACACCGAGGTACGCCTCCATGCCGTCGCGCCAGGCCCGCTGGATCGTGAGCCCGCGACGACCCACGATGTGCTCGTTCTCGAATCGGTCGCCGACCGCGAATCCCGTGCCGTAGACGATGACGTCCGCGTCGTGCATGCGCCCGTCCTCGGTGCGGATCCCGCGCTCGGTGACCTCCGAGATGCCCGACGTGACGAGGTCGACGTTCTCCCGTTGCAGGGCCGGGTAGAAGTTGCTGGACACCAGGATTCGCTTGCATCCGATCGTGTAACCGGGGGTCAGGGCGGCACGCAGGGCGGGGTCGTGCACCTGCCTCCGCAACAGTCCCCGGGCGGCCGATTCCAGCACCGTCATCAGTCGTGGGTGCAGGAACCCGGCGATCAGCGATTCGTGGCTCCAGTAGATCGCGCGGCGGTAGGCCTTCTGCGCGCCGGGCACAGTCTTGAACACCGCCTTCTCGCCTGCGGTGATCGGGCGGTCCAGCTTCGGCAGGATCCAGTGCGGTGTCCGCTGGAAGACGTCGACGTGTGCGGCCGTCTTCGCGACCTCGGGCACGAACTGCACGGCACTGGCTCCCGTGCCGACGACCGCGACCCGCTTACCCGTCAGGTCGACCGAGTGATCCCATTCGGCGGAGTGGAATGCTTTTCCCCGAAACGACTCTCGTCCGGCGAACGCGGGAACGCTGGGTTTGTGCAGCGGCCCCGGGCCCGCGACGACGATCCGCGCGTGGAACACGGAACCCGAGCGGGTCTCGACCCGCCACCGGTCCGTGGTCTCGTCGAAGTCGTAGGCGATCACCTCGGCACCGAACCGAAGGTGGGGCGCCAGGTCGTAGTCGCGGACCACGCGCTCGATGTAGTCGAGAATCTCGGGCTGCCGCGCGTACATCCGGGTCCATTTCCGGTTGGGCGCGAAGGAGAACGAGTACATCAGCGACATCACGTCACAGCCGCACCCCGGATACGTGTTCTCCCGCCACGTTCCGCCCACGCGATCGGCCTTCTCGAGGACGACGAAGTTTTCCTGCCCCGCCTCCTTCAGCTTGATCGCCATGCACAATCCGGCGAATCCGGTACCGACGACGAGGACGTCCGGCTCGGCGAATTTGTCGGTCACAGGAATCCCCCGCGCCGCCACAGCGCGCGGGAGGTCGCTCGCATGAGGCCGTTCTCCTCGAGGAACGCTGCCAGCGATTCGAACCCGCGGCGTTGATTCTCGCGAAAGTTCGGATTTGCCAGCGCCTGTCGGCGCGCCTCCTTCGGATCGAGTCCGGCCCGCTCGTACATGACCGGGTTGGTGAACAGCCGCTGGAACAGCGGGCCGCCGATCCCCTGCAGCGTGCCGACCCACATCCGGTCGATCCGGTGGCCTTCCGCGACACGGCGACGCACCCCCTCGCGCGCGAAGCGGATGTGCCGGGACTCCTCGGTGACGTGGATCCGCATCAGCCGGGAGATCATCGGCTGCAATTGCGGGTCTTCGAGGACGCGCCGCTGCGTGGCGTCGAAGATCTCCTCGCCGATCAGCGCGGCCACCCAGAGCATGGTTCCGCGAAATGTCCTGGGCAGCACGTTGACCACGACGGCCTGGTACCACCGGAGCTGGAAGGGCTTGGCGCCCATCTGCTCGATGGCGCGGCCGAACATCGTCATGTGCCTGCACTCGTCGCCCATCTCGGTGAGCATGTACCGGGTGTGCAGCGAACTCGGATCGTTGTGCAGCAGCGCGCGCAGCAGGGCCTGGTTGAGGATGTTCTCGAACCAGATTCCGACGCTGAGGATGTTCGCCGATTCCTGCCGGGACAGTTCGATGCGCTGCGCCTCGCTCATCGCGTCCCACATCTCCGTTCCCCACAGGGACAGGACCTGCGGCGGCAGGAAGTACTTGCCGTCCTCGAGCGGCGCGTCCCAGTCGATGTCGACGACGGGAGCGTACGAGCGTTTGACGGAACCCGCGAGGAGTCTGCCGGCGACTTCCTCCCGGTCGATCGTGTGTGAACGCTGAGACATCGCTGATCCCTTCGTCGAGAGCGATTCCCTCTCGTTGCCGTTTATAGGTAAAACGTAAACCCGGGTGTGACCCAGGTCAATGGTTGTCTGTAACTCGAGTTCACATTTGCACTTCCGGTTTGCACCCACCCCACCCGACCAGCACAATCAGGCCGTGAGGACGCGGCCGACGACACCGACCCCGAGCGAACTCCGGGAAAAGATCCTCGACGCGGCCGAACAGTGCCTGATCGAACTCGGGTACAGCACCCGACTTCATGCGGTCATCGCCGAGCGAGCGGGACTGTCGGGGCCCACGCTCTACAAACACGTCGGCGACCAGTCCGCCATCCTCGAGGCCCTCTTCCAGCGGGAAATCTCCCGTTTCTTCGTCGTCCTCGACCCCATACTGCGGGGACGGCAGAGCCAACTCCAGGTGCGATTCGTCGACGCCGTCGTGTTCGCCGTCCAGTACGCCCGCGGACACCGGTTGCTGCAGAAGGGATTGCGCGACGACCCCGAGGTGGTGCTCCCCTGGTTCACGGTGAAGGCGAAGCCGATGATCGAACTCGGGGCGCAACTGCTGACCCCCCACTTCGAGCGCCTGTTCACGCCCGAGCAACTGTCGGGGGTGAGTCCCGCCGCCATCTCCGAGTGGGCGTTCCGGATCATCGGTTCCCTCGTCATCACGGAGGGAATCGTGGACACATCCGACGAGCAGGCATTGCGCGGGTTCGTCCGGTCCCTGCTGTCGATCGCGTTCATCCCGCAACCGGACGTGCATATTCCTTGACGCGTATATACGCGTAGGGGCCAGCAGCGCATCTACAGCGTCTGCATAGATCTCATGCTTCCTACCACTGACGTGGCTGGCGTGGGAGATGTATGTACTTCACGGCTACCCGTACCCTGCGGTGTTACGGGTTGTACCGTGTCCCACACCGACGCTTGTGGCGCAGGAACAGTCTTTGTCTGGTTCACCCCCACCGGTGGTGTCGCGGCGGGAGCACTGTGACGGACACGGCGATGCCGCGGCCGGCTCGGAGTGGGACACATTTTGTCGCGGCATCGGCGCACCGGCGCATGCTCGACCACCCGGATCTGCGGATTCCGGCCGCGCTTCCGAACGGCTTTTCCGCGTCCCAGCAATGCTCGTTTGGCCAGGTTCACGGCGGCCACATGGTCACGGTTTCCGCCAATTTTGCACCCCGAACACCATGCGGTGTGGTATCCGCCGGGGCGAGAGAGTGGTTCGTTGCAGCCCGGACACTGCGCGGAGGATCCGCGTGCCGGTACGGACACCACCACCGCACCGACACCGGCGGTGGTGTGCGTGAGGGCGTCGACGGCTTGGCGGCGGGCCGATTGCGCGGCCCGATTGTTGTTGACGCGCCCGTGCCCGCGGGTT
Source organism: Rhodococcus koreensis (assembly GCF_900105905.1). GTDB lineage: Bacteria > Actinomycetota > Actinomycetes > Mycobacteriales > Mycobacteriaceae > Rhodococcus_F > Rhodococcus_F koreensis. The sequence goes on from NZ_FNSV01000005.1 coordinate 3,076,374, forward strand.
TCGAGGGTGGTGAGGTCTTCCACCGCGATCACCGTCGCGCCCGCCGCGGCAGCGAAGTCGGTAACCTGGGAGCTGAAGTGAAACGCCATTTCCCGGTTGATCTTCCCCCGCTTGATGCCCACCGCCTCGCGGTGGGCATCGAGGACGGCGATCTTCGCATCGAGTTGTGCTCGGACCTCGGGGGGAGCGGTCGCGGCGAGCCGGCGCAGGCGAGCAGCTTTGCGGTGCAGCAGTTGACCCTCGGTTTGCAGGCGCGCCAGTTTGATCCCAAGGCCGCGATCGTCGTAGGTCCAGCCCTGGTAATCAGACACCAGTCCGTCCGGGGTTTCGGTGGTGATGGCGGCGGCGCCGAGAGTGGCCGGGGACCAGTCCACGCCCACCGCGCAAGTTCCCGAGGTCACATCAGCGGCGGGGACCGTCTCGGTGGCCGCGCACCGCAACAGCAGACCTCGGTGGTCGAGATGAAGGGTCGGGAGATGCCACTCGCTGATCGGCCGCCCGTGCAGGTGCGGTGGGATCGCGGCGGTCAACCGGACTCGTCGCCACTGCGCGCGTCCCGTCGGGGCGACGGTGGTGGGGAGTTTCACCGTCAACGTCATGACGGTGTCTGTGACGGTGAGGTGTGCGAGTTGTCGATCCGCTGCGGACAGCCGAGCCATCGCCGAGGTCTTCGGTGGTGCCTGCATGTCGGTGATCCGCAACCGGCCGGCGAGTGCCCCGCCCTCGCGGCGGGCGCGCGCGGTGAGCTGCCGCACCACGCCTCGGACGAATCCGGCCGGGAGGTACTCCGCCTCAGTGGTGGGTGCGGCGAGGCGGCTGGTGGCCGGGTCGAACCGGGCCGACAGCGACGCGATGGCGGTGTCTCGGTATGCCAGGGTCCGCAGCGTCGCCACCGCTTGTGCGGTCACCACCCGCGTGACACGCGACGGGACGTAGACCCCGTCCGGGTAATGCGGGGTCCAGCCCAGACGCGCAGCAGCGACATGACCCTGTATCGGGAGCTTGCGGCCCTGGCGGTCCACGCCGGCGGCCAGGACATCGAAGGTGGCCGGTTGCCACAGCCGCGCCAGCATCTGCGCTTCGGCGCCCGAGATCAGGTCGAGCAACCACCCCACCCGGGTGTCGACGTCGTCGAGCCCGATCGGCTCACCGGTGATGTCATCGACCGCCAGGTAGGGGCGGGTGGTGAACGAGAACTGCCGCAGCGCAGTGTATCCGGCGTTGGCCATCAGTTAGTCCTCTCCAACCGTGCTGCCGCATCGCCGACGAAGTCGACGTTGATTCCGCTTCGACCGCAATTGGTAGTAGCGGCCGGAAAACGAGGCGAGCAATGCCATGAAGTCGTCCATCAGCTCCTCTACCAGCGCCTTGTCCCCATGTTCACGCAGGACCTCGACCTTAACGCCGACCACCGACAGGTAACGTTCGATCCATGCCACCGGAGAATCGCGCCAACCGATCTCGCCACACCACTCGCACCACCGTGAACCGGCCCTTGGCTGTGTCGTCGAGCATCCGATTCAGTCCCGCTCGGGTCTCCCGCAGACCGGAACCACGATCCTTGTAGGCCCTGTACACGGTGCCGGTGGCACTCTCACGAAGCACCTTCTCTTGATTGGCAAGCGAGGATTCCTGACCGGTAGAGCCGGACACCCGGCCATACAATGCTTCCGCCCTGTCGGCCCGAACGCTCTCCGGTGTAGGTCGACCCAGGTAGATGTCGAGATCCTCCCGATCGAATACTCGCTGATCGGAACCTGTACGCCGAGACGGAAACCGGCCGTCCGACGCGGCCTTCCGGACCCCCACCACCGACATGTTCAGGTATGCCGCCGCCTCGCCGCCTCGCCGATGCGCATGATCCAATAGTGACAGGAAGGACTAGGAAGTTTTAGGGATTGCGGTAACAGTTGAGAGCCTGCACCGCGAACCGTTCGACGAGTTCGAACAGTGGTTGCAGCCCTACCGCCGGCTGTGGACACACCACCTCGACGCCCTCGAGCGGCACCTCGATTCGAAGGAGACCTCGTCATGACCGAGTCGGACGCACGACGCGACTATCGCCCCGGCCCACTCCGGCACGCCGAAGCACGACCTGACGGCACCCGATGGGCATTGACCTTCGTCCGCGAGTTCACGCACTCGCCTGCCGCTCTGTGGACAGCACTCACCGACCCCGGCGAACTGCCGCAGTGGGCGCCGTACACCGCGGACCGGGACCTCGGCACGGTCGGTCCCGCCACCCTGACCATGGTCGACGGGCCGGACCGCATCGAACTCGACGGCACCGTGACACGGGCCGAGGCGCCGCACGTTCTCGAACACGCCTGGGGTGACGACGTTCTGCTGTGGACGATCGAGGAAACCGGCGAGGGAATGCGACTGACTTTGCGCCACACGCTCGACGACCAGCGCACCGCGGCGATGACGGCCGCCGGGTGGCACATGTGCCTGGACGTCGCCGAGGCCCTGCTCGACGGCAACCCGATCGGACCGATCGTCGGCGCCGACGCGATGAACTACGGCTGGCGCGCACTCAACGAGCAGTACTCCGAACGCCTCGGCGTCGAACCGATCGATCCGACGCTGCCGTGAATCGGCGACGGCCGTCCGCCGCTCCCCGGTACCGTTGACTCATGGGCCTGCAATGGGAAGCCGTGGTGGTCAACGCCGTCGATCCGACAGCCCTCGGACGCTGGTGGGCCGAGGCCCTGGGCTGGGGCGCCGTGACCGACGCCGACGGCGACGTCCACATCCGGCCCCGGGCCGACAGCCACCCGGAGATCCTGTTCGTCGCCGTTCCGGACCGCAAAAAGATTCCGAACCGGCTCCACCTCGACTTCCGGCCCGACGATCAGCAGACCGAGGTCGAACGGCTACTCGCACTCGGCGCCCGGCACGCGGATGTCGGTCAGGGCGAGCAGAGTTGGGTGGTGCTCGCCGATCCGGAGGGCAACGAGTTCTGCGTACTCTCCGGCCGGCCCTGACGCGATCAGGCCACCTTCGCCCGCAGGGCTCGCAGCGCCTCGTGCTGCACGACCAGAACCCGGCCCACCGGGAGGCCGAGGACGCCCGCGGTGTCGTGCGCGGACAGTCCGTCGATGACCCGCAGCAGCACGATCTCCCGCGCGGTGGGGTCGAGTCCGTGCAGTAATCGGGCCACTTCCGCCGGGAGGTCGGGGCTTCCGGAACTGCCCTGCGCGTCCGCGACGGTCCGGCTCACGACGCGGTACACCTCACGGACCGGATGGTCACTGCGGGCGAGGGACGGAAGCTGCCGCGCCACCGCGAGCAGCGCCTGCTGCGCCACCTCGTCCGCGGGCCGCGTGACCTGCGTGGAATTCCCCACGCGGGTACGGCAATACCGCACCACCTGCGGCCACAGCGTCGCCGTCATCCGCTGCACGGCCTCGCGATCCCCCGCCGCGGCGGCCGTCGCCGCCGAATGTAATTCCTCGTCAAGCACACTCATGCTGCCCTCGATCCCCCGACCTCGCCGTCTCCGGTCATCCGTGACGGCGCTTCCGTACTCATCTTCCGACACACGAGGGGGCAACACATCCGGGAAGTTCCCCATTTCCCGGTGCGTGAAACCACCTACATGTCCGGCTTCCTGCGCAAGTTCTTGGTCTGGCCGCGTTGCTTCTTGGCGTCGAGTCTTCGCCGGTGTGAACCCTTGGTCGCCTTGGTCGGACGCCGGGTCCGCGTTTCGGCCAGGACGGCCGCGCGCAGCAGCGCCGCCATCCGGGCCCGTGCCGCGCGCCGATTGCGCAGTTGCGAACGGGTTTCGGACGCCGTCACGCTGACCACACCGTCAACGAGCCTGTGTCCCAGCTGAACCTGCATGCGTTCGAGCTGGGCGGGAGACAGGGTCGACAACGTCCACAGGTTCACCCGGAGTTCCACCCGCGAGTCCGTGGTGTTCACTCCCTGGCCGCCGGGACCACCGGCGCGGGAGAACCGCCACTGCAACTCGGCGGCCGGGACGACGAGCGACCGGGTGATCTCCAGGTCGTCGGTGACCTCGCCGCCGGGAAACACCGGAGGAACTTCGCTCACACTCCCAGCGCCCGAGCCAGCACCGGCCAGGAATCGTGGAGGTCGTCCTGCCAGTATCCCCACGAGTGTGTCCCCGAGTTACGGAAACTCGTGGTTGCAGGTATTTCCAGTTCTTCCAGGCGATCCGTGAATCGATGCGTGCAGTAGTTGGTCACCGCTTCGATCGGACCACCCGCGTAGATCTGCCGCGCGAGCACCCCGACGTTCCCCTCGATACCGGGGCCGTCGAGGGTCTCGTAGCGCCCCGGTAGACCGTTGCCGTTGGAGAGGAACAGTTCCGTGCCGCGCAGTTCGGCGGCATGCACGAACGGGTCGTTCGCCGACCACGCCGGATCGTCCGGCTCGCCGTACATGTTGGCCGGGTTGCCGTAACCGTAGTTGTCCATGGTGATCTTGATGAGCAGCTGACCGAGCGGATCACTGGTCAGAGCGCAACCGCTGTAGGCGGCGACGCCACGGAACAGGCCGGGGGCGGCGATCGCCAACTGCAGTGCCGCGGTGCCGACCCGGGACATGCCGGCAAGCGCGTTGACTCCGTTGGTTCCGAGGGCCGCGTCGACGACCGGCGGAAGTTCCTGAGTCATAAAGGTCTTCCACTTGTTCACCCCCATGACCGGGTCGGGGCTCTTCCAGTCCGTCCAATACGCGTTCTCGCCGCCGGACGGGCTGACGACGTTCACGTTCTGATCGGCCAGAAACTCTTCGACATCGGTCTTCTCCCGGCGGATCTGGCCGTCGAGGAAGTACAGCGTCGGCCGCGGCGCGCTCGTATCGGCGGGCCGCTGCACGTACACCGGCACGACGCGTTGCATCGACGCCGAGAAGACGTGCAGCGTCAAATGTCTCGGATCGATCACGGTGACGTGGTCGAGCTTCGAACCATTCGGCGCCGCCACGGAACCGAGCGCCCGACCGGTGTCGACGACCGGATCGGCGGCCGCGACAGTGCCGCCGAGACAGAGGGACATCACGGTCACGGCCGTCACGGCCGCTGTGCGAAATTTCCCCCGTAAGACATGTCGTGTCACGACCGTATACCGCCCTCCACCCGCACGAATTCCGGTCCCGGGGCATGCTAACAGTTCCCGCGATGTGCCGAGTAACGGAAGAGACCTTCCGTGCGATGAACATCCGACCCCCCACGTTCATTGAAGGACCGGCATGACGTCTCCCCTGCCCACATCATCTGCCGCTCGCAAGAAGTGGCCCTGGATTACCGGCGGGATCGTCGTAGCCGTCGCCGCGGTCGCGTGCAGCAGCCCCGGACAGGACGACCAATCGGCCCAGGCCACAGCGGTATCCGCGTCCGCGACCCCCGCGGCCGCCGCTTCGACGGTAGCGGCTGCCACGTCGAGTTCTTCGACACCGGTGCCGGTTTCGTCTGCGCTGGCACTCTCACCGGTCACACCCGCCGTGGTCGGCGGCGCCGACGCGACCGCCGCGCTGCAGCAGCTCGCCGGCCTCGAGATCAAGGGCCGCGCACCGAAGACCGGGTACGACCGGGATCTGTTCGGCCAGGCGTGGACCGACGACGTCACGGTCGAGGGCGGCCACAACGGGTGCGACACCCGCAACGACATCCTCGGGCGCGACCTCGTCCAGATCGTGTTCAAGCCGGGCACCCGCGACTGCGCGGTGCAGACCGGAACCCTGCACGACCCCTACACCGGCACCACCATCTCCTTCATCCGCGGAGAGGGCACGTCGAGCGCCGTGCAGATCGATCACGTCGTCGCGCTGTCCGACGCCTGGCAGAAGGGCGCGCAGCAACTCGACACCGCGACCCGGGTGAACTTCGCGAACGATCCGCGGAACCTGAAGGCCGTGGACGGCCCGGCCAACCAGCAGAAGTCGGACGGCGACGCCGCAACCTGGCTGCCCCCGAACAAGAGCTACCGGTGCACGTACGTGGCGAATCAGGTGGCGGTGAAGGCCGCGTACGGGCTGTGGGTGACGCAGGCCGAGCACGATGCGATCGCCCGGGTCCTCTTGGACTGCGGGGCGGCGGCGACGCCTGCCGCGGCGCCCGCCCCGACCACCGACCCGGCCCCGGCCGTGGTGCCTGCACCGGCCCCCGTTCCCGCTCCCGCCCCGGCGCCCGCACCCGCCCCGTTCGTGGACACGGCGGGGCCGAGCGACGTCTATTACAAGAACTGTTCGGCGGCCAAGGCCGCCGGTGCCGCACCGGTCCACCGCGGCGAACCAGGCTACGGCACACACCTGGACCGCGACGGCGACGGTGTCGGCTGTGAGAGCTGAACCGGGCCTGCCGAGACACGCACCGCCACCACCAGTTAACCTGAACTGCCTGCAGGGACGTCGGGTACCTGTAGTCATTTCTGTACATGTCAGAAAGATGAGACCGGCATGACCACTGCACCCGACGCACTCGGGCACCCCCCACATACGGACGAACCGCCAGTCGCCCGCGTCTTGGAGAAGCCGGCGTTGTCGGCGCGCGAGATCGAGGTTCTCCGCCACTGGCTGCGCGGCGACTCCAAGCTCGCCGTCGCCGCCGACCTCCACATCGCCCTCGGCACGGTCAACACCCACCTGACCCGCATCCGCGAGAAGTACGCACTCGTGGGGCGTGACGCGTCCACCAAGACGACACTGCTGGTGCGGGCCCTGCAGGACGGCATCATCACCATCGCCGAACTCTGAGGGCCTATGCCCTGCGCAGGGCGTCCCGGTCGATCTCGGCCACCGACGTCAGACCACTGAGACCCATCGTGAGGTCGAACTCGGCGATCACGTTGGCGGTGGCGTCCCGCGCACCGGCCTGACCCGCGAGGGCCAGGCCGTACAGGTGGGGCCTGCCGAGTGTCACGGCGTCGGCACCGAGCGCGAGCGCCTTGAAGACGTCTGCTCCGGTGCGGATTCCGCTGTCGAGGAGCAGCGTCAGCCTGCCGTCGACGACGGGCGCGATGTCCACGAGAGCGTCCAGCGACGACACGCTGCCGTCCACCTGCCGTCCACCGTGATTCGACACGACGATCCCGTCGACCCCGGCATCGAGCGCACGCCGGGCGTCGTCCGGGTGGAGCACGCCCTTGAGGAGGATCGGCAGCGACGTCCGGCTGCGGAGGGTCTCGATGTCGGCCCAGCTCAGCGACGGCCGGGAGTAGATGTCGAGGAACGTCTCCACAGCGGCCCGCGGTTCCGGCGACCGCAGGTTGTCGAGGAAGCGGCCCGGGAAGCGCCGGGTCATCGACACCAGCGACCGGATGGCGCCGAGCGTCACCTCGACGTCCGGCTTCTTCGCCGCCGCCTTGATCCGGTCGTGCACGATCCGGCGGAATACCGGATCGGACGTGTACTGCGCGATGCCCTGCCCCTGCGCGAACGGCAGCGAACCGAGGTTGAGGTCTTCCGGCCGCCAGCCGAGCATCGTCGTGTCGAGGGTGACGACGACGGCGTCCGCCCGGATGTTCGCCGCCCGCTGCAGCAGGCTGTCGACGAGGTCGTCGTCGGTGCTCCAGTACAGCTGGAACCATCGGGGCGCGTCGCCCATCGCCGCCGCGCTCTCCTCCATCGGGGCGCAGCCCTGGTTGGAGAAGATGTACGGCACACCCAGTTCGGCGGCGGCAGCGGCGATGGCGACATCGGCCTCCGGCCTGGCCAGTTCGGCGGCGCCGACCGGAGCGAGCAGCACCGGCGCCGGAATGCGGCGCCCGAACAGTTCGACTCCGATGTCGCGCTTCGAGACGTCGCGCAGCACCCGGGGAACGATCTGCCACTTGTCGAACGCGTCGCGGTTGGCCTGCATCGTGCGGCCCAGCCCGGCGCCGCCGTGAACGTACGCCCAGCCCTTCGCGCTCATCTTCCGCCGCGCGCGCCGCTCGAGGGTGTCGAAGTCGGTGGGAACGGAGGGGGTGCGGCCGAGGACGCCGTCGCGGTAGATCAGATTCTGGCGGGCCCGGCCCGGGCTGTCCTGGTTCTCGCTCACAGACATGCGCCGAGTCTTCCACAGCACATCGCGAACCGGCGCCGGGTCGCGCGCACGCGTAGGTTTGTGACCGGCACCACACCGTGCGCTGCCTCGAACCCCCTGACGTCCTAGGAGACCGCGATGCCCGACCGTCCGTCCCTCACCGGCGCTCCCTGCTGGATCGATCTCACCAGTTCCGACCCGCAACAGGTCATTCCGTTCTACACCGGACTGTTCGGGTGGAGGTCCGACACCAGCGAGGATCCGCAGTACGGCGGCTACTCGATCTTCAGCATGAACGGCAAACCCATTGCGGGCCTTGGCCCCCAACAGCAGGGCAACCCGTACGGCAACGTGTGGACCACGTACCTCGCGTCCGAGGACGCCGCGGCCACCGCGGCGACGGCCGCCGAGGCGGGCGGCCAGGTGATGATGCCCGCGATGGCCGTGGGCGACCAGGGCACGATCGCCATCCTCGGCGATCCCGCCGGCGCCGTCATCGGCGTGTGGCAGGCCGACCAGCACACCGGCTTCGGCCTCGTCGACGAACCCGGCGCGCCGGTCTGGCACGAAACGCTGTCGCGCAACTACGCGGCCGCGCTCCCCTTCTACGCGGACGTGTTCGGCTGGACGTATCAGACCCTCGGCGACACAGACGAATTCCGGTACTCCCAGGCCAACATCGGCGACCGCACCGTGGCAGGCATCATGGACGCCGACTCGTTCCTGCCCGACGGCGTCCCCTCGTTCTGGCAGTTCTACATCGGTGTCGGCGACACCGATGCGGCGGTCGCGAAGGTGACCGAACTCGGCGGCAGCGTCCGGCGCGAACCGGAGGACACCCCGTTCGGGCGGCTCGCCTCCGTCGCCGACCCCCTCGGCGCCACCTTCCAGATCACCACCCTGCAGTCCTGACCTCGAGACGGTGGCGCGCGGGCCGCGCCACCGTCACACCGGGCCGAACGGCGCCTGCGCCTCCTTGGCGTCCCAGATGTCGAGGAGCGAGCGGAGAATTTCCTCCGACATGCCCAGGCCGCCGAGATGGCTTTCCCCGTGCATCGTGTGGAACTCGGCGTCGGGCAGCAGCGACACCATGTGCTGCCCGTGCCGGAGCGGGATGATGTGGTCGCAGTCGCCGTGCCACCACCGCACCGGGGTCTTCACCGCGTTCACCCGGAATCCCCAGTCCCGCGCGAACAGGACGAGGTCGGCGAACGGGGCACTGAGTTGCTTGCTGCCGCCGTTGAGCAGATCGTCGAGGAACATCGCCTTGAACTCCGGCCGCGCGAGGAGACGGCGATCGCCTTCCGGGGACATCCGCCCGTACAGGTCGATGATCGGCGACGCGAACGGCCTCGCCAGCCTGATGACCGAACTCGCCGCCAGCCCGACCGGGACGCCGCCCGCCGACAGCACCGGAGCGGCCAGCACCGCGAGATCCATCAACCCGCTGCGGATCGCGTCGGGACCCTTCGTCGGCGCGACACCCCCGAGGATGCCGGTCGCGACCACGCGGTCGGGCATCGCGTACGCCGCGGCGAGTGTGTAGGGACCGCCGCCGGACAGGCCGATCACGGCCATCTGGTCGATGCCGAGCGTGTCGGCGACCGTGCGCAGGTCCTCCGCGAAGTCGATGACCGCGCCATAGCGGTGCGGGGTCGACGACCCGACCCCCGGCCGGTCGATCCCGATCAGCCGGACGTGCTCGCGTTCGGCGAACGCCCGGGCCTCCATCGGCACCTGACGCCGCGCGCCGGGTGTGCCGTGCAACCAGAACACCGCCCTGCCCTGTGCCGAACCGAACTCCGCGAAGCCGAGCCGACGCCCCTCGCCTACCGCGACCGTGCCCTCCAACTGCGGGCGTGCGATATCCACCATGCCCACAGCTTCGCACGTGACGGTCGTCACGTTTCCGGCCGGGACCCGCTCAGCGGTGTGCGGTGGACGTGAACTGGTAGGTCGCGGCGTCGACGATCTGCTCGGGAGACACCTCGATCTCACCGTTCAGCCACGCCGTCATGAGTTCGGCGAGCCCGCCCACGAACAGCAGCGCGGTGATCTCGTCCTGCGGCGACGACCACGCCCGGTCGCCGTAGAGTTCCCTCGCCTGCTCCGCCACCAGCAGCGCGAACGCCCGCAGCAGTTCACGTCTTCGCGTCCGCAGCGGTTCGGCGCCCGCCGATTCGATGATCGACACCCGCCCCTTCCGCGGGTCTGCCGTCAGGATGTCGACGAACGCCGCGATCGCCGCCCGCACCCGCACCTCCGGGTCGCCCGTCACGGTCCGGAGCGTGACCCTCGCAGCCTCGCCGATCTCCGCGGCGATCCCCTCGATCACCTGCACCAGCAGGTCGTCCCGGCCGCGGAAGCTCTCGTAGAAATAGCGTTCCGTCAGTTTCGCCTCGGCGCAGATGGCGGTCATGGTCGCCTTGTCGCCGCCGACGGTCCCGAAGACCTGCAGCCCCGCTTCGAGAAGTCGCGCACGGCGTTCGGCCGCGCGCTCCTCCGAACTTCTCCCGCGGTACTGCCGCGCCGGCTGGCTCATGACTCGATGTTGACAGACCACCTGGGGTGACGCACACTACAGAAATCTGACATGGCGTCCTGTCACATACCCGACGAGGGAGTGCCCGTGCCCAAAGTTCTCGCTGCTCCGCCGCAGGAAAGCACGCTCAGCCCCATCTCGGGGAATGCCGGATTCCCCGTCATCGGACACTCCCTGGAGTACTTCCGCGACCCGATGGGACTGCTCCAGAGCCGCTGGGACCGCTTCGGCCCCGTGTCCTGGCTGAGCATGGCCGGCAAGAGATGGGTCACCGTGCTCGGCCCCGACGGCTGCCAGGCCGTGCTGCAGAACAAGGACCGCGCCTTCGTCAACAGCGACGGGTGGAGCGTGCTGATCGGACCGTTCTTCCACCGGGGGCTCATGCTCCTCGACGGCGACGAACACCTCGTCCACCGGCGAATCATGCAGCAGGCCTTCACCCGGGACCGACTGTCGCGCTACACCGAGGCACTGCATCCGGCCGTCGAGAAGGGGCTCGACACCTGGCGGCCCACCCCGGGTTTCGCCGTGTACCCGGCGCTGAAGGAACTGACGCTCGATCTCGCCACGAGCATCTTCATGGGCGGCGCCGAGGGGTCGACGCCACGGGAGATGGCCGAGGTCAACAAGGCCTTCATCGACTGCGTGCAGGCCGCCACGTCGGTGGTGCGGTACCCGCTGCCCGGAACGCGGTGGAAGCGTGGCATCGACGGACGCCGCCGACTCGAGGAGTTCTTCCGCCGGTACCTGCCGGCCCGTCGCGCAGGTGCGGGCGAAGATCTGTTCTCCGCCCTGTGCCACATCGAATCCGAAGACGGACAACGGTTCAGCGACGACGACGTCATCAACCACATGATCTTCCTGCTGATGGCGGCGCACGACACGTCCACCATCACGCTGTCGACGATGATGCAGTACCTCGGCCAGCATCCCGAATGGCAGGAACGCTGCAGGCGGCAGTCCGCGGCGCTCGGCACGTCCACCCCGGGCTACGCCGAACTCGAAGAACTGACCGACCTCGACCTCGTCATGAAGGAATGCATGCGCCTCGTTCCACCGGTCCCGGTGGTCGCGCGGCGAGCGGTCCGGGACACCGAGGTGCTCGGCCACTACATCCCGAAGGGCACGTACATGTCGGTGGTTGTGCACTTCACCCACCACATGCCCGAGTACTGGCCCGACCCGGAGAGGTTCGACCCCGAGCGGTTCGCACCCGAACGCCGCGAGGACAGGGTTCACCGGTTCGCGTGGGAGCCGTTCGGCGGCGGCGTGCACAAATGCCTGGGGATGCACTTCGCGGGCGCCGAGATCAAGACGGTCATGCACCACCTGCTGCAGCGATTCGACTGGCAGGTGAGCCCCGGCTACGTCGCCCCGCTCAACTACACCTCGCTGCCGTTCCCCTCCGACGGCCAGCCGGTGGACCTGTACTGAGCCGACTCCGTAGTGCAGCCTCGACCGATCCACCATAGTGGGAGTCATGACCGTTACGGCGCCCCCGCTCGACGTGTATTCACAGCCCACGCTGTCCAACCTCATGCCGTCCGTCCTCGCTTCGCTGGGTGTCGCCGGCGAGCCGAACCGGCTGCACCTACCGGACAGCAGGCACACCGTCGTGATACTGATCGACGGCCTCGGCTGGAGCCTGCTGCGTCGTCACCGCGAGCGCGCCCCGTTTCTCGACAGCCTGACCGGACGGCCGATCCGGGCGGGGTTCCCCACCACGACCGCCACCAGCATCGCGTCGTTCGGCACGGGACTGCCGTCCGGCGGTCACGGCATCACGGGCTACCAGTCATACGTTCGTGAGGTCCGCGGCACGATCAACTGGTTGTCGTGGCGCGCAGGCCACAAGGGCGACGAACTCACCCGGCTGGTCCCCGAGGTCCTGCAGCCCGCACCGACCGTGTTCGAGCGTGCCGCGGCAGCCGGTATCGCGTGCACCACCGTGGTTCCGGCGAAGTTCGACGGGTCCGGGCTCACCCGTGCCGTCCTCCGCGGCGGGAAGTTCGCCGGAATACACGCGTACGGTGACCTGATCGCACACGTCGTCACCGCGGCCCGATCCGGCGAACGGACGCTCACCTACTGCTATCTCAGCGAAATCGACACCCTCGGGCACATCTACGGTCCGGGATCCGCACCGTGGCTGCACCAACTCGACCTCGTCGACCGGCTCGTCGAGAGACTCGCTGCGGAACTCGCGATCGCGCAACCGGGCGCCGCCCTCCACGTCACCGCCGACCACGGCATGGTCACCGTCGACGACGCCGACAAAATCGACTTCGACGACACACCCGCGCTCTCCGACGGCGTGGTGGCGCTCGCAGGCGAACCGCGGTGCAGGCACGTCCACGCGCGAGCCGGAGCCGCGCACGACGTCGCCGCCCGGTGGAGGGGCGAACTGGGACACCGCATGTGGATCGGCACCAGAGACGAGGCCGTCACCGCGGGACTGTTCGGTCCCGCCGTGCGGTCCGAAGTGCAGGGCCGCATCGGAGACGTCGTCGCCATCGCGCAGGGCGGTGTCGCGGTGGTCCGGCGCAAGGCGGAGTCGCGGCTGTCCGCCCTGCCCGGGCAGCACGGCGCGCTCACCGACGACGAGTTGCTGATTCCGCTGCTGCTGGGCGCCGCCACGTAAACCCGGGTCGTTCACCGGTTTGCCGGGTCACTCCTGATAGAAATGACGAACAGCGTTGATTTCAGGAGAGATTCATGCCCCGCTCTGCGGTACCGAACACCGGCTCCATCATCACAACCATCAGAACCAAGTGGCCCTGGATCCTCGCCGGCCTGCTCGTCGTCGTGCTCGTCACGATGCTCTCACCGGATCCCGACGACACCCTCGCCTCCGGAACCGGACCGGCCGCGCCGACGGAAGCCACTGACGCACAACAGATCCAGGTGGCCTTCACCCAGCTGTCCACCCTCGAGGTGAAGGGCAGGGCACCGAAGACGGGGTACGACCGGGAGCTGTTCGGCCCCAGCTGGACCGACAACGTGTCGGTCGCGCTCGGACGCAACGGCTGCGACACCCGCAACGACATCCTGCGCCGCGACCTCGTCGACATCACGTCGCGGGACCGCACCCGCGACTGCGTGGTGCAGGCGGGTACGTTGCGGGATCTCTACACGGGCAACATCATTGCGTTCACCCGCGGCACGAAGACGTCGGACGCCGTGCAGATCGATCACGTGGTGGCGCTGTCGGACGCGTGGCAGAAGGGCGCTCAGCTCCTCGACGCGCAGACGCGGGCCGACCTCGCGAACGATCCCCGCAATCTGCAGGCGGTGGACGGACCCACCAATCAGCGCAAGAGCGATGCCGACGCGTCGACGTGGCTGCCCCCGCTGGCGGCGTACCGCTGCACCTACGTGGCACGGCAGGTGGAAGTGAAAGTGGCGTACCGACTCTGGGTGACGCCGCCCGAACGCGATGCGATGGCCGCGGTGCTCACCGGGTGCGGCGCGCGGTGATCACGCTCCGGGCGGCGTGAGCCGGTTCTCGGAGCCGCTGTCGACCGCCGGGGCGGTCGCACCGGAGTCCCAGTCGACGGAGTTGTTGAAACCGGTCACTTCGAGGGAGTCGAGGGACACCGCGCGCACGAAGTTGTCGTTGCCACTCACCGTCATCGCACCGGCGTCGTCGACGTTCAGGGAGTTCCCGCTTCCGGTGACCGAGATCCGCTCCGCCTGCTTGCCGAGCACGGTCACGGCGTTGCCCTGAAGTTCGATCGATTCGACGACGTCGATGGTGGAACTGTTGCTGCGCCCCGAGATGGTGAGCGTTCCGGTCTGCCCGCCGACGACGCTGGTGTCCTGACCGCGCACGACGACCGCGTTCGACGTGGCGACGGTCGCCGAGACACCGTTGGCCTCGATGGTGACGGTGCCGCACTCGCCCTCGAGGACGACCCCGGCACCGTCCCGGTTGACGATCACGTCGCGGCCCGCGCAGTCACCGCCCGAGTTCAGTTCCACCGCAGAGCCGGACACCGTCGAGGTGCCGGCCCCACCGGTGCTCCCGCCGCCGCAGCCCGCGAGGGCCACGGCGGAGGACATCAGCACCGCGACGGCGACCGACTGCCGGGTGACACCCATCGATCCCTGCTTTCCTGCCCCTGACGGGACCGGGTCAGTTCTTCGCGAGTACCGGCATCGTCACGACCTGGGCCGCGTAGGACAGCCCGGCGCCGAAGGCGAGCAGCAGGGCGGTGTCGCCGGGCTTGGTGGCTCCGGACTGCAGCATCTCCTCCATGGCGAGCGGCACCGATGCCGCCGACGTGTTGCCGCTCTCGGCGATGTCGTCGGACACGGGCACGCCCTCGGGAAGCTTCATGCTGCGCGCGATCACCTCGGTGATCCGCGAGTTGGCCTGGTGCGGGACGAACGCGTCGAGATCGTCGACCGACATGCCGGCCTTCTCGACCGCCCGCAGCGCGACCTTGCCCATCTCGAAGGCGGCCCAGCGGAACACGGCGGTACCGGCCATCTTGATGTACGGACGCGTGGCACCCGGTGTCGTGATGTATTCGTACCAGTCCAGGTCCTGCACGATGGCGTCGGCCTGGGAGCCGTCCGAACCCCACTCCACCGGTCCGATGCCTGCGACGTCGCTCTTGCCGACGACTACGGCCCCGGCGCCGTCACCGAAGATGAAGCGCGTCGAGCGGTCGGTCGGGTCGGTGGTGATGCTCATCTTCTCGACACCCACCACGAGGGCGTAGTCGACGGATCCGCCGCGAACCAGGTCGGACGCCACGGTCAGCGCCGTGCAGAAGCCCGCACATCCACCGCCCAGGTCGAACGCTCCCGGCCCGTTGGTGCCGAGGGCGTCGGCCACCAGCGCGGCAGCAGGCGGTGTCAGCAGCAGGTACGTCGACGTGGCGACGATGACGCACCCGATCTGCTCGGGGTCGATCCCGCTCGCCTCGATCGCCTTGCGCCCCGCCTCGATGGACATCGTGACGACGTTCTCGTCCTCCGCCGCGAACCGCCGGTTGCGGATGCCCGAGCGCGACTGGATCCACTCGTCGTTCGAGTCGATCAGTTCACAGATCTCGTCGTTGGTGACGACCCGTTCGGGCCGGTACACGCCGAGCCCGAGAAGGGCGGACTGCCGACCTCCAGCCACGGTGGCAATCTGCTTTCCCATCGATCGATCTCCTCATCAGGTCCCGCGTGGTTACGCGCAGTGTGGACTTGTCGCCAGCACACGTTACGTCGGCAGCCGCCCCGCGGGTAGCACCGGTTCCTGTTACTCGCGGGTAACATCGGATCTGCAGGGGCACGGATGAAACGAACAGGGCGGTCAAATCGACACTTTCGGAAGAACAGACTTGTTAGACTTCTCGCGATTTCCAGCAGTTGATCACCGGTAGGGGGAGTGGTCTCTTCAGGCCACGCAGTGCCGCCTGCTGCTAGAGATGGAGTGACCTTCGTGAAGCGAACCAGAGCTCTTGCAGCAGCCTCGCTCGTCGGCGCGGCCGTGACGTTGATCGCATTCGCGGGCCCGGCCGCCGCGAACCCCAACGCCATCAATCCGATCCCCGGACTCAACGGCACCAACGGGATTCCCCACCTCACCGGACGCACCCAGGCGGTCGCCCAACAGACCGGCATGCTCAGTCCCAACCGCACCCAGGACGCCAACGTCCTCGGCACCGACCTCGGCGTCATGTGGGACAACGGCCAGGGCCAGGTCCTCACGGCGTTCGGCGACTCCGCCGGACTCGGACTGCCCAACCTGCTGTCGGGCAGCCTGTGGGCCTGGCGCAGCAGCACACTCTTCCGCAGCTCGGACGGCATCCTGTCCGACGGGATGAACTTCGACAGCTCACCCCGCGACATCTTCGGCCAGTCCAAGGAGCTCGTCCCCAGCCCGAAGATCCCGTTCGTCGAGATCAGCCGCATCCCCACCGCGGGCGTCGCCGTCGGCAACACCCAGGTGCTGAGCATGATGTCGGTGAAGAACTGGGGTCCGGCGGGCACGTGGGACACCAACTACTCCGGCCTCGTCTACTCGCAGGACAACGGCGAGAACTGGACCGTCGCCCCCGAGACGCAGCGCCCGAACGTCGGGGGCAACGCCAACTTCCAGATGAGCGCGTTCGTCAAGGCCGACGGCTTCGTCTACCAGTACGGCACACCCGCCGGGCGCGGCGGACTCGTCCACATCGCCCGCGTCCCGGAACCCCAGATCATGGACCTCGGCGCGTACGAGTACTTCGACGGCGCCAAGTGGATCAAGGGCAACCCCGACGTCGCCAAGCCGATCATGCCGGGCGGCGTCGGCGAATTGTCCGTCGCGTACAACGAATACCTCGGGCAGTACCTCATGCTGACCACCGATCAGTTCAACTCGGTGGTCATGCGCCGCGCACCGTCGGTGACCGGACCGTGGGGCCCACCCGAGGTACTCGTCGACACCCGGGAACTGCCCACCGCGTACGGCGCCTACATCCACCCGTGGTCGTCGGGACGCGACCTCTACTTCCTCACGACGGTGCACAACAACTACAACGTTCTCCTGATGCGCACCACGCTCACTCCGTAGCGGTCGTACTAGCGTCGGGGCATGGATGCAGCTGCCTGGGACGAACGGTATTCACAGAGCGAACTGGTGTGGGGCGCGCCACCCAACGCCGTCGTGGTCGAGCAGGTCACCGCGCTCCCCCGCGGTCGCGCACTCGACCTCGCGTGCGGGGAGGGCCGCAACGCGCACTGGCTCGCCACCCGCGGCTGGGAGGTGACGGGGCTCGACTACTCGGCCGTCGCCCTCGACAAGGCCCGCCGGGTGGCCGCCGAGGCGCCCCGCTCGGTCCGGGAACGGCTCGAGTACCGCGTCGCCGACGTCACCGGTTCGGACCTCGGCGGCGAGTACGACCTGGTGCTCATGATCTACCTCCATCTCGCTCCCGAGGAGCGTCTGGAGGTTGTGAACCGCGCCATATCCGCGCTGAAACCTGACGGAATCCTCATGATTTTGGGGCATGACGCCGTTAACTTGTCGCAGGGAGTCGGGGGTCCACAGGACATCGAAATCCTCTACACACCAGACGATTTGGTGACCATGCTCGACGGTCGCCTGAACGTGGACGTCGCCGAACGGCGATTCCGCGAGACGGACGCGGGAACGGCGATCGACGCACTCCTCGTCGCACGCCGCCCGAGTCTTGGCAGTCCGGTAAATGGCGCGTAATATCGCTGATGTTACCGACGAGTAATAACTTGGGCGGTACTAACAGATAGACCGCACCATCTCACTGGGAGAGACAGAAGACATGGGCCATTACAAGAGCAACGTCCGCGACCTGGAGTTCAACCTCTTCGAGGTACTCGGTCTCGAGCAGCCGCTGAGTGACGGCGTGTGGGGCGACCTCGACGCCGACACCGTCCGCAACATGCTCAGTGAAGTTGCCCGCCTCGCCGAGGGACCGCTGGGCGAGTCCTTCGCCGACGCCGACCGCAACCCTCCGGTCTTCGACCCCGAGAATCACACCGTCACCCTGCCGGAATCCTTCAAGAAGTCGTTCCGCGCACTGTGGGACGCCGAGTGGTACCGCATGGGACTCTCCGAAGAGATCGGCGGCGTCCCCGTCCCCCGGTCCGTCGTGTGGGCCATCGGTGAGCTGATCCTCGGCGCCCAGCCGGCCGCGCACATGTACCAGGCCGGACCCGCGTTCGCGGACGTGCTGTTCCACAACGGCACCGACGAGCAGAAGAAGTGGGCCGCCACCTGCGTCGAGCGCGGCTGGGGTGCCACCATGGTCCTCACCGAACCCGATGCCGGTTCCGACGTCGGCGCAGGCCGCACCAAGGCCATCAAGCAGGACGACGGCTCCTGGCACATCGAGGGCGTCAAGCGGTTCATCACGTCCGCCGACTCCGACGACCTGTTCGAGAACATCTTCCACCTCGTCCTGGCCCGCCCCGAGGGCGCAGGCCCCGGCACCAAGGGACTGTCGCTGTTCTTCGTCCCGAAGACGCACTTCAACTTCGAGACCAACGAATTGGGCGAGCGTAACGGCGCCTTCGTCACCAACGTCGAGCACAAGATGGGCCTGAAGGTCTCCGCGACGTGCGAGGTGACCTTCGGCGGCCACGGCATTCCCGCCCAGGGCTGGCTCGTCGGCGAGGTCCACAACGGCATCGCGCAGATGTTCGACGTCATCGAGCACGCCCGGATGATGGTCGGCACCAAGGCTATCGCCACCCTCTCCACCGGCTACCTCAACGCCCTCGACTACGCGAAGGAACGCGTCCAGGGCGCCGACCTCACGCAGATGACGGACAAGGCCGCCCCGCGCGTCACCATCACGCACCACCCCGACGTCCGTCGCGCCCTCGCCATGCAGAAGGCGTACGCCGAAGGCCTGCGCGCCGTGTACCTGTACACCGCGGCGCACCAGGACGAGGCCACCGCCAAGCTGGTGTCCGGCGCCGACAAGGACCTCGCGTTCCGCGTCAACGACCTGCTGCTCCCGATCGTCAAGGGTGTCGGCTCCGAGCGGGCCTACCAGTACCTGACGGACAGCCTGCAGACCTTCGGCGGTTCCGGCTTCCTGCAGGACTACCCGATCGAGCAGTACATCCGCGACGCCAAGATCGACTCGCTGTACGAGGGCACCACCGCCATCCAGGCGCAGGACTTCTTCTTCCGCAAGATCGCCCGCGACCGCGGCGTGGCACTCGCCCACGTCGCAGGCGAGGTCAAGAAGTTCATCGACACCGAGGCCGGCAACGGTCGCCTCAAGGCCGAGCGCGCCCTGCTCGCCACCGCCCTCGAGGACGTCCAGACCATGGCCGCCACCCTCACCGGGTACCTCATGGGCGCACAGGAGCAGCCGTCCGAGCTGTACAAGGTCGGTCTCGGCTCCGTCCGGTTCCTGATGTCCGTCGGCGACCTCCTCATCGGCTGGCAGCTCCTGCGCCAGTCCGAGATCGCGATCAAGGCCCTCGACGAAGGTGCCTCCGACAAGGACAAGGCGTTCTACGAGGGCAAGGTCGCCATCGCGTCCTTCTTCGCGAAGAACGTGCTGCCCGAGCTGACCGCCACCCGCGGCATCGTCGCCAACCTCGACAACGACATCATGGAGCTCGACGAAGCAGCGTTCTGATCGGCTTCACAGGGCTTTGTGGACTCCGGCACTCCTTCTCGGCCCCCACAGCCAGTGCGCGGGCAGAGAAGGAGTGCGGGAGTTGTCCACAATCCTCGGTTCATCCACAGCCCGGTCCGCCGGGCCGGATTCGCGGCGTCGCCCCGGCGAGAATCGTTCCCATGGAACACGACCCGGGGGCGATGCTGCGACGCCAGGAGGCGTTGGGCCGCGGCTACAGCGACGACGAGATCCGACGCCTCTACACGCGCGGTGAGTGGCAACGCATCGGCCGCGGCGCGTACCTCTCCGCGGCGGTGTGCTCGGCGCTCGGCGACGAGGAACGTCATCGCTTCCTGATCGATTCGACACTTCACGCCCTCTCGGACGACGCGGTACTCAGCCACCAGTCCGCGGCCGTCGTGTACGGACTGCCGCTGTGGCGAACGGCCCTCGACCGCGTTCACGTCACCAGAAACCGGCGGGGAGGCGGCCGGGTCAAGCGACGGATCACGGTGCACTGCGCCCCGATCGGAGACCGGGTGGCAGTGGTGGACGCAGAACTCGCCCTCGCCGCGCGGCGGCACGGAATCGACGCGGCGCGCAGGGTCGTCCACTTCGTGAGCGGGCACAGCGAAAGTGTCGGGGAATCGCGGAGCCGGGTGATGTTGGCGCGGGCCGGGCTCGCCGTTCCCTCCCAGCAGGGTGAGGTGTTCGACCCCGGCGGGCGCCGTGTCGGGCGCGTCGACTTCCACTTCGACGGCATCGTGCTCGGGGAGTTCGACGGACGCGTCAAGTACGGACGGCTGCTGAAACCGGGGCAATCACCCGGCGACGCAGTATTCGCCGAGAAACAACGCGAAGATGCACTGCGCGACCTCGGATACCAGGTGGTGCGGTGGACCTGGGACGACCTGGAGTCGCCTTCACAGGCGGTGGACCGGGTCCGCCGCGCGATCGCCCGGGCCGAATCGCCGCGAGGATGGGTTGTCCAGGCGCCGCTGCCGTCCGCCCAGCCGCTCACGGTGCGGTCGCTGTAGCCGCACCCTTTCTCGGTTCGCGCGCAGCTCTTCTTCCTCGAAAGGGTGTGTGCAAACCGAGAAGTGGTGCGTCTATTCGCCGTCGTTCGGCTTCGGCTTCGGGGTGGCGGTCGGGCTCTCCGCCGGAGCGGACGGGGCCGGCGCCGCGGCGGGGGTGCGCTCGTCAGGCTTGGGAGCGCCGGGTTCCTCGCACTTCACGATCGGGACGGGGTCGTAGCGGACGGTCCTGGTGTCCCGGGAGATCTCCTGGCCGGTGGCGTGATCGGAGATCACCCGGGTGTCGCTGGCGGTGAACCCCGGTGCGCCGCTGGAGGCGATGCAGTGGTCACCGGCGGGCAGGGTGACCGTGTCGGGCTGCGTCGGCTTGGTGCGGTTGCCGGTGATCGACTCGACGTCGACCGACTTGGTACCCCAGAACCGGATGGTCAGATCCGAGGCGCCGCCGATGGCCTGGATCATCACACCCGTCTTTCCGGTGTTCCGGAACTGCAGGTCGATGGCGCCCTCGAAGACGGTGGCCTCCCGCGCCTCGGGGTACCGCGAGATGTAGTACGAGTGCTCGGTGTGCGCGACGTCCTCCATGCCGGCGAAATACGCGGCGTTGTAGAGCGTCGTCGCCACCTGGCTCACACCGCCGCCGACGGCGGTGTCCGGGCGGCCGTTGTTGATGATGCCCGACTCCACATAGCCCTGAGCGGTACCGCGCGGACCCGTGTACCCGTTGAGCGAGAACGTGTCGCCCGGCTTGATCAGTGCCCCGTTGATCTCGCTGGCAGCGAGCCGGATGTTCGTCCCGGACGCCGCCGAGAAACCGCCGGTCGTGAACTCGCCGACCACTTCCTTCACACCCAGCGCCTGCGCGGCCTCCGTCGTGAGGGCGGGCGGAATCGGTCCGTACACCGCAGCGGTGGTGTGAGAACCGTTGCCGCGCAACACCTCGGGCAGTGTCTCCAACGTCTTGGGCCACTGCACCAGATCGCCGACAACGGCGGGGACGACAGTCGGCGATCCCCCGTCGAGCGTGATCTTCGCGTCCTTCGGAACGATCTCCGTCGACACGAGCTGCGGGGCGAGGATGCCGGTCGCGGCCTCGACGTTGTACGTCGGTTTCAACCCGCCGTTGCCGTCCGGTTCGAATCCGACGATGGCGCCGATCTGCTGACGCGGCGCGGTCGCGACCTTGCCCTCACGACCGGTGACCACCAGATCGGCGGACGCCGCCGGCACCGCAACATCGTTGAGCGCCCGCTGGACACCCTCCTGCGTCACCGACACGGGCACGACGTCGACGGGCAGATCCACCGTCCGGCCGAACGCCCACTTCTCGATCAACGCCGCCTCGGCACCCTCACCGTTCAGGTTCTGCCCGGTCGACGGATCCACCGGCACGGGGGTCGCGCCCTCGAACACGACGGTCCCCTCGCGGGACGCGCGGTCGGTCTCACTGCGAAGGCCGTCGACGGCGGACGCCAGCGCCGCCTCGTCGCGAGTCGACACCACCCCGATCTCGTCGGTGGTGAAGAACGACGCCACCCTGGTGAACGGGTTGAGCGGCTGCGAATGGGCCCGGTCGAGGGTGGCTTCCCAGTCGACCCCGAGCCCGGCGGCGGACGGAACGAGTTCCGTCGACACGTCGCCGGCCTGCACCGTCAGCGGCTGACCGACGCGCGGGCCGACCTGCGCCTGCAACGTGGCCTCCGCCTCCTCGCGGGTCGAGCCACCCACGTCGACGCCCGCCACGGTCACCCCGCGCGGCACGTTTCCCGAGGACACCGCGAGGTCCGCGGCGTAGGCGATGCCGATCAGGGCGATCACACCCCCGGTGACCGCTGCGATCTTCACCCAGGGAGCAGGGGTTGTCGATTCCGTGGACGGCTCGGCAGGCGCGGAAGGTTCCGGTTCCGGCTGCGGCGGGACCGGAGCCGCGGCGGCCGGAGCAACCACGGTCGGGTCCTCGGCTGCCGTCGTCGTGTACGCCTGCGTCGGACCGGGAACGGGACCCGGCGGAATCGCGGGAATCACCTGCGTGACGTCCTCGTTCGCCGGCGGCTCCACCCACAACGGGGCCTGCTCCTCGGAACGTTCCCCCAGGTCACCGAGGTCCAACTGCGTTGTCGGGGCCTCGTCGGCACTCGGCTGCGTTGTCGGGGCCTCGTCGGCACTCGGCTGCGTTGTCGGGGCCTCGTCGGCACTCGGCTGCGTTGTCGGGGCCTCGTCGGCACTCGGCTGCGTTGTCGGGGCCTCGTCCGCTTCCGAAGCAGGCTCGTCGGCCGCGTTCTCGGGTTCGACGCTGTCGGGCGTCGCGGAAGGGTCCGGCGTCGACCGTTCGGGTGCAGTGCTCCCCTTGTCGCCGTCTTCGTGGTTCACCGTGGCCCTCTCACCGAGTCGTCCTTCGTGCGGGCCTCAGCTTGCCGTCGGTGCTCGTTGCATTTCAAGCGCGATCCGATCCGAGCGAGGCCCGGTCGAGACCCCCACGTCAGCCTACCGGCCGCCGGAAATGCAAGAGCCCCGCGCTGCTGCCAGGTCGGGGGTCAGGCAGCAACACGGGGCTGACAGGGATATCGCCAGCTAATCTCCAGCGTTACACCTGTCGGAAAAGTTTTCGGGGATCCGGCCACCCCTCGTTGCCGGATCCCCGCTCGCACCGCGCACACGCTGGCCTTTCCGGTCTCCCAGCTACCGGAAAGGCCAGTCGGTTCACGCCTCTATGATTGCCGTCACACCCTGGCCGCCGGCGGCGCAGATGGAGATCAGGCCGCGGCCCGAACCCTTCTCCGCGAGCATCTTGGCGAGCGAGGCGACGATGCGCCCGCCGGTCGCGGCGAACGGGTGGCCCGCCGCCAGCGACGAGCCGTTGACGTTGAGCTTGCTGCGGTCGATGGAGCCGAGTGCGCCGTCGAGCCCCAGGCGTTCCTTGCAGTACTCGTCGGATTCGAATGCCTGCAGCGTCGCGAGCACGACGGACGCGAACGCCTCGTGGATCTCGTAGAAGTCGAAGTCCTGCAGGGTGAGGCCGTTGCGGGCCAGCAGGCGCGGGATGGCGTACGTGGGCGCCATGAGGAGCCCGTCCTTGCCGTGGATGTAGTCGACGGCCGCGGTCTCGGAGTCGACGAGGTGCGCGAGGACCGGAAGCTTGCGCTCGGCGGCCCATTCGTCCGTGGAGAGCAGGACCGCGGACGCACCGTCGGTGAGCGGGGTGGAGTTGCCCGCCGTCATGGTGGCGTCGCCCGCCTTCACCCCGAAGACCGGCTTCAGCTTGGCGAGCTTCTCGGCGCTGGAATCGGGACGCAGGTTGTCGTCGCGGGTGAGGCCCAGGAACGGGGTGACCAGGTCGTCGAAGAATCCGCGGTCGTAGGCGGCGGCCATGTTCTGGTGGCTGGCGGCGGCCAGTGCGTCCTGGTCCTCGCGGCGGACACCGAACTCCTTGGCGGTGATGGCGGCGTGCTCGCCCATGGACAGGCCGGTGCGGGGTTCGCCGTTGCGGGGGATCTCGATGCCGAGCATGGACGGGCGGACGTTCCCGAGGAGTTTGATGCGGTCGCCGGTGCTCTTCGCGCGGTTCAGGGACAGCAGGAACTCGCGGAGGTCGTCGTTGACGCCGATCGGGGCGTCCGACGTGGTGTCGACGCCGCCGCCGACACCGGCGTCGATGCGGCCGGCCGCGATGGCGTCACCGACCGCGACGATCGACTGCAGTCCGGTGCCGCAGGCCTGCTGCAGGTCGAAGGCCGGGGTGTAGGGGCTGAGGGCGCTGCCGAGGACGCATTCGCGCATCAGGTTGAAGTCGCGGCTGTGCTTGAGGACGGCGCCGCCCGCGACGAGGCCCAGCTTCTCGCCCTGGAGGTTGAAGCGGCTCACCAGTCCGTCGAGGGTGGCGGTGAACATGTCCTGGTTGGACGCCTGCGCGTACTTTCGGTCGGAGCGGGCGAACGGGATGCGGTTTCCGCCGACGATCGCGACGGGACGCTGCTGCTTTCCGCCCGGCTTCGGGGCCGCAGCGGAGTTCGAGTTGGTGCGAGCTTTGCTGGTCACTGACGTCTCCAAGGATCTGGTGCGATTACCTGTTGGCTACTATTCTTACTCAGGAGTAAGTTACTTGTCGACACCGCACTCCACTCGGTGCTCGGTGACTGACCGCCGAACGACGACAGAAGGTAGGACCGTGGCAGCCAGCAAGGGAGCTCCCGACCTCTATTCCCAGTTCCTCTCATCCGCACCCGGCGCGTTCATCGCGGCGAAGGCGGGACTGCCGCGGCCCGAGAACCTGCGGCGATACAAGCACGGCGAGCCGGCGCTCGCCGGCCCGGTCCTGATCGGCGGCAAGGGCCGCCTCGTCGAGCCGCTGCGCGAACTCCTGTCCGACTACCCCGCCGCGGGCGCGGGCGACGACCGGTACGGCGCCCTGGTGTTCGACGCCACAGGCATCGGCTCGGTCACCGAGCTCGAGCAGCTGTTCGAGTTCTTCCAGCCGGTCATCCGCAACCTCGCACCGTCCGCGCGCGTCGTCGTCATCGGAACCACCCCCGAGGAGGCGTCCGACGTCGACGAGCACATCGCCCAGCGTGCGCTCGAGGGCTTCACCCGCAGCGTCGGCAAGGAGGTCAAGCGCGGCGCCACCGCTCAGCTCGTCTACGTCTCGCCGAATGCCGCCACCGGACTGTCGGGTCTCGAATCCACGCTGCGCTTCCTGCTGTCGGCCAAGTCCGCGTTCGTCAGCGGCCAGGTCATCCGCGTCGGGTCCGAGGATTCCGTCGCACCCGCCGACTGGGACAAGCCGCTCGACGGGAAGGTCGCCGTCGTCACCGGTGCGGCCCGCGGCATCGGCGCGACCATCGCCGAGGCCCTCTCCCGCGACGGCGCGCACGTCATCTGCGCAGACATCCCGGCCGCCGGTGAGGCGCTGTCCGAGACCGCCAACAAGGTCGGCGGCACCTCCCTCGCCCTGGACGTGACCGCGGACGACGCCGCCGACAAGCTCGCCGAGTTCGTCCTCGAACGGCACGGCGGCGCAGACATCATCGTCCACAACGCCGGCATCACCCGCGACAAGACGCTCGCCAACATGGACGAGGGCCGCTGGAACATGGTGATCGGCGTGAACCTCCTTGCGCCGCAGCGCATCACCGACGTCCTCGTCGCCAAGGGTGCACTGAAGGAAGGCGGCCGCGTGATCGACGTCTCCTCCATCGCCGGCATCGCGGGCAACCGGGGCCAGACCAACTACGGCACCTCCAAGGCCGGTGTCATCGGACTCGTGCAGGCGTCCGCGCCGGTGCTCGCGAAGAAGAAGATCACCATCAACGCCGTCGCCCCCGGCTTCATCGAGACCGCGATGACGGCGGCGATCCCCTTCGCGACGCGCGAGGCCGGACGCCGCATGAGTTCGCTGCTGCAGGGCGGCGAGACCGTCGACGTCGCCGAGACCGTCGCGTACTTCGCGAGCCCCGCGTCGAACGCCGTCACCGGGCAGATCGTCCGCGTCTGCGGCCAGAGCCTGCTGGGGGCCTGATGTCGGGCAAGGTCGTGCAACTCACGGAGAAGCCGGGCACGCTCGACATCTACACCCGCGCCGTGCGCAGCGCGCTGCCGGTCATCGGTGCGAGCGGGAACAGCGCCCCGGACACGACGCTCGTCCTGAACGGCGTGCGCGTGGATCCCGACAACCTGGCGGCGTACGACCGAGTGACGGGGCTTCGCTTCGGCGACACCCTGCCGCTCACATACCCGTTCACCTTGGTGTTCCCGGTGGTGATGAAGCTGATGGTGTCCGAGGGTTTCCCCTTCCCCGCTCTCGGTTCCGTGCACGCGGAGAACGTCATCGAGCAGTTCCGCCCGATCTCGGTGGTCGAACCCCTCGACGTGTCGGTGCACGCGGAGAATCTGCGTGAGCACCGCAAGGGGCTGCTCATCGACGTGATCAGCGAGATCAGGGTCGGACGCGAGTTGGTGTGGAAGCAGACGTCGACGTTCCTGCGTCAGCAGAAGACGTCGCTGTCCGGTCAGCCCGGCCCCGAGCCGAAGGCCGAGGAGGAGCCGCCGCGCCCGCTGCGGACGCTGCGGGTCGATCAGAAGACGATCGGCAAGTACGCGGCGGTGTCCGGCGACCGGAATCCGATTCACGTGTCGACGTTGGGCGCCAAGGCTTTCGGGTTCCCGAAGACCATCGCGCACGGCATGTGGAGTGCGGCCGCGGTCCTGGGTTCGGTGGAGGGCCGGATCCCGGACGCCGTCACCTACAGCGTGCGCTTCGGCAAGCCGATCCTGCTGCCGTCCACGCTGAACGTGTACGCCGATCGGACCGCCGACGGCTGGGATCTGTCGATCAAACACCCGAAGAAGGGGTACCCGCACCTCACCGCGACGCTGCGCTGACGGGGACGAACGGGACGCCCGTTCGATCTGATCGAACGAGCGTCCCGTTCACTCCGGCTTCTTCTTGCCCGCGAGGCCGCGCCACGCCAGGGACTCCAGCAGGTCGGCGGCGGCGTCGACCTCGATCTCGCCGCCGGCGACCCGGTCGGCCACGGCCTCACCGGCCCCGACCAGGGCGATGGCGATCAGTTCGAAATCCTGGCCCGGCTCCGGATCCTTCGTGCTGGACTCGAGCAGGTGTGCGGTGAGTTCGATCAGCCGGTCGCGGCTCGACTGCACCGACCCCACGAACGCCTGCTGCCCCATCGCCTGGCGGTACAGCACCATCCACGACTTGCGATGTTTGCCCACGAACCCGAGGAACCCCTCGAGCGCGCGGCGCAGCTGTTCACGCGGGCTCAGCCCGGGATCGCCGGCCGGTGCGAGCGCCTCGACGAAGCGCAGCCCCTCCCGCTGGATGCAGGCCGCGAACAGTTCGTCCTTGGAGCCGTAGTAGAGGTACAGCATCGGCTTCGAGATTTCCGCCCTGGCCGCGATCGCGTCCATCGACGTCTCGTGAAAACCCCTGTCGGAGAAGACGTCGACGGCAGCGTCGAGCATCTGCTGCTCGCGCACTGCGCGCGGCAGTCGCTTGGTGCCGCCGGCCATTCGTCCTCCATCATCGTCGAACCCGCTATCTTACTCTACGGTAAGAACCCGGGCTCGACCGGCGGACGAGAAGAATACCAGCACCCCGTCCCCACACCACGCACTAGCAGGCCAGAGCGCCCTTCGCCCGCGCGACCGTCAGCACCGCCTCGTCGACCCGCTGCTGCGGCAGCTTGCCCGAGGCCACGACGCCTTCGAGGTGGTCGAGGACCCGCGGGACGTCGTCGGTGGTGAGCCACAGCGCGACGTCGACACCGGACTCCAGTGCCGTCTCGACGGCCTCGGTGATGTCGTAGCGGTCGGTGATCGCCTGCATGCCGCTGAGGTCGTCGGTGAAGATCGGGCCGGTGAACGGCGGCGCGCCGTAGCCGGTGCCGCCGCGCAGCAGCGCCACGGCGTCGGGGCTGATGCTGGCGGGGATTCCGGGCGCCGTCAGGCCGGGCACCTCGAGGTGGCCGAGCATGACGCCGACCCCGGTGGAGACCAGATTCCGGAACGGGACGAGGTCCTTGGTCTGCAACTGCTCGAGCGGTGGGGTGGTGACAGCCCCGGTGTGGGAGTCGCCGGACGCGGATCCGTGACCGGGGAAATGCTTGATCACCGGAAGGATTCCCGCGTCCCGCATGCCGCGCGCGTAGGCGTCGGCGTAGCGGGTGACGACGGCGGGATCGTCGGAGTAGGAGCGGTCGCCGATGACGCTGTCGTCGGGCTGGCTGCTGACGTCGACGTCGGGCGCGAAATTGACGGTGACCCCGAGGTCCTTCAGTCCGCGCCCGCGCTCGAGCGCCATCTGATACGTCTGCTCCTCCGTCATCGTGGCCGCGGTCTGCCGGGCGGAGGGATCGGCGCCGAGCAGGTTCTCGACGCGCGACACCCGCCCACCCTCCTCGTCGATCGTCACCATCAGCGGCAGCGACGACGCCGAGGCCACCTGGGGAACCTCGCGATTCGCGAGCATGGTCTCGTCGGTCCAGCTTCCGATGAAGATGCCACCGACCTGCTCGTTCCGGACCACCTGGGCGGCATCCGCGGTGCCGGTCACACCCACGTTCAGCAGCTGAGCGAGCTTGCGCCGCAACGGCAACGACTGCAGGAACTGCGTCTCGCACGACACCGGCGCTGCGGCGGGCGCGGCGGTGCCGGTGTGCGACGCGGGCTCGACGGAAGACGGGGAGGGCGTCGCCGAGGACGACTCCGCGACCGTCTCGCCACCACCCGACGAACATCCGGCGACGAGGCCGGTACAGGCTGCGAGCGCGAGGGCATACTTGATCCGCATGGGTTCGACGGTAGCCCAGTTGACCGCCGATGCTCCCGCAGCAGGCCCCGAATCGACGACCGCTGCCGCCCGTCTTGCTAATCTGGACACAGAGGAAACCCGTACTCAGGAGGTCGTGGTGCCCGGTGGTTTGATGTTGATCGCCTACGACGGATCCGACAACGCGAAGCGCGCCGTGGAGTGCGCCGGACGCTTTCTCGCCTCCAATCGCGCTGTGCTGGTGACGGTGTGGGAGCCGATGGTCCGTCAGGCCGCGCGCATGTCGGGACTGTCCGGGGTGATGCAACCCGAGTGGGTGCCCGACGAGGAGACCGAGGACGTCGCGTTCTCCGACGCCAAGGTCACCAACGAGGAGGGCATCCTGCTCGCCGAGGCGGCCGGGCTCACCACCGAGGGTCGGTGCATCGAGTGCACCAGCACGATCTGGACGGCGATCGTCGAGACGTCGGACGAACTGGCGGTCGACATCATCGTCACCGGCACCCGGGGCACCACCGGTCTGCGGTCGCTGCTGCAGAGCAGCGTCGCCGACCACGTGTTGCGGCACAGTCACCGCCCGGTGCTGATCGTGCCTCCCGGGAAGTAGTCCGGACGCCCGACTACTGTCGGGTGCACCATGGACGGCTTCCTTCTCTCCCGCGCCGAACGGACGCTGCGCACATCCGGGGTGCGGCACGGGTACGACACCGCGGCCGCTGCCGCGTCCGCCCTCACGAACGGTGACACCGGGCTGATCGTCGGGGCGCTGCCGTTCGATCCCGAACGTCCCGCCGCGCTGACCGCCCCGGAATCGTGGGAGTTCACGGACGGCCCGTGGCGGCCCGGCACCGTCGCCGCACTCCCCTCCGTCCGCGTCGTTCGGCAGGTCCCCGAACCGACCGAGCACGTGGCCCGCGTCCGGTCCCTCGTCGAGCGACTGCGCGAGGGTGCCCTCGGCAAGGTGGTGGCCGCGCGCAGCGTCACCCTCCGCGCGGACGCCCCCATCTCCGCAGAATCGTTGGCCGCACGGATGATCCACCAGAATCCGACCGCCAACGGGTTCGCCGTCGACCTGTCCGCGGCCGGCGACGGCTTCCGCGGCCGCAGCCTCGTCGGGGCCAGCCCCGAAGTCCTGCTCAGCAGGCGCGGCCGACGCGTCACCTGCCGCCCTCTCGCCGGAACCGCCCCGCGGCGCGCCGATCCGGAGGCCGACGAGAAAGAAGGCCGGGGCCTGCTGGAGTCGACGAAGAACCTGGCCGAGCACGCGTTCGTGACGGCGTGGATCAGGGACGTCCTGGCGCCGCTCTGCACGGAGTTGACGGTCCCGGCTTCCCCGGTGCTGACGAGCACGCACGAGGTGTGGCATCTCGCGACTCCCATCGAGGGCGTGCTGCGCGAGCAGTCGACGAGCGCCCTGAGCCTGGCGGTGCTGCTGCACCCGACGCCCGCGGTGTGCGGCACCCCCACCGACGCGGCTCTGGCGACCATCCGGGACGTCGAGGACGATCGGCGGTTCTACGGCGGTGCCGTCGGATGGTGCGACGGCGACGGTGACGGCGACTGGGTGGTGGCCATCCGCTGCGCCGAGATCGCCGCCGACGGGCTCGAGGCCCTCGCGACCGCGGGCGGGGGCATCGTCGCCGAGTCCGACCCGGAGTCCGAGCTCGACGAGACGACCACCAAACTGCGCACGCTGCTCCGGGCGCTGGGTGTGCAGCAGAGCCCGTGAACTGCGGAAACGGCGGTCCCCGAGCACCAATCAGCAGTTCGGCGGCCCTCGGGTGATACCTTGACCCGAGCAATTCGTACGCGGGAGTAGCCGTGTGCGTCGATGGCACGACGGTGGGAGATGTCTGATGGGGAAGTTCCTTGTGCCCGGTGTGGTCAGCGCCGTGGTCGGTGTCGCTCTCGGCACCGTGGCGACGCTCGGCATCACCGCAGCCGCACAGGACAACACGCGTCCCGAGGTCGACCGGAGCGGCAACGCGGATTCCTCACTCCTGAACCAGGTTGAGTACGGCAGCCGCTGAGAGCGCCGGCTCGACAACTTCCCGCACTTCCCCCGAGTCGGCGGCCATGGCGCCCTCGGCGGAGCCTCTGTCGCGGCGGTGGCTGTTCGGCGCCTCTGTCGTAGCGTTCCTTCTCGCGTTCCTCCAAACCCCCGGCCGGCTCGCCGCCGACACCAAGTACGACCTGTCCCAGAATCCGATCGGATTCCTGGAACGGGCGTCCCATCAGTGGAGCAGCCAGGCCCCCATGGGCCAGGTGCAGAACCAGGCCTACGGATACTTCTTCCCGCACGGCGCGTTCTTCGCGCTCGGCGACGTCCTGAGCGTCCCGGCGTGGATCACCCAGCGGGTGTGGTGGGCACTGCTGCTCGTCGCCGGATTCTGGGGCATCGTCCGCCTCGCCGAGGCGCTCGGCGCCGGTAGCCGCTCGTCCCGCGTCATCGCCGGTATCGCGTTCGCATTCTCCCCGCGCGTCCTCACCACCCTGGGTTCGATCTCGTCGGAAACCCTCCCGATGATGCTGGCGCCGTGGGTCCTTCTGCCCGTCGTCGTCGCCCTCTCCCACGTGAGCGGCAAAGCGTCCCGGGACGCACATTGGCGCTCACCTGCACGGCTGGCGGCCCAATCGGCGCTGGCCGTCGCGCTGATGGGTGCGGTCAACGCCGTCGCGACCGTGGCCGCGTGCCTCGTCGCAGGCCTGTGGTGGATCTCCCACCGCCCCAACCGGCGGTGGTGGACGTTCACCGCGTGGTGGTTCCCGTTCCTGGCGCTGGCCACGCTGTGGTGGATCGTGCCGCTGCTGCTGCTCGGCAAGGTGAGCCCGCCGTTCCTCGACTACATCGAATCGTCCGGGGTGACGACGCAGTGGACGTCCCTCGCCGAAATCCTCCGCGGCACCGACAGCTGGACACCGTTCGTCTCCCCCGAACGCATCGCAGGCGCGGTCCTCGTCACCCAGCCCGCCGCGGTCGCCGCGACCGGGCTCATCGCCGCCGCCGGTCTCGCGGGACTGTGCATGCGGTCGATGCCGGCCCGCGGTCGTCTCACCCTGATCCTGTTCGTCGGGGTCGCCGGACTCGCCGCCGGGTACATCGGCGAACTGGGTTCCCCGTTCGCCGAGCAGGTGCGACTGTTCCTCGACTCCACCGGGGCGCCCCTGCGGAACGTGCACAAACTCGAGCCGCTCGTCCGGCTCCCGCTCGTGCTCGGGCTGGCGCATCTCCTGGCGAAGGTGCCGCTGCCCGGGTCCGTGCCGTTCGCGCGGTGGCGCAGCGCGGTGGCGCATCCCGAGCGTGAACCGATGGTCGCGGTGACCAGCCTGGTGCTGGTCGCCCTCACCCTCGCGACGTCGCTGGCGTGGACGGGCAAGCTCGCACCGCGGGGCACGTACACCGACGTCCCCGACTACTGGCAGCAGGCCGCGTCGTGGCTGGAGGACAACGCCGGGGGCACCAGCCCCGACGGTTCGGACGCGGAGCGCGCGCTCGTGGTGCCCGGCGCACCGTTCGGCAGCCAGCTCTGGGGTCTCACCCGCGACGAGCCGATGCAGGCTCTGGCGTCCACGCCGTGGGCGTCCCGCGACGCCGTCCCGCTCACCCCGCCCGGCACCATCCGGGCGATGGACTCGATCCAGCGGTTGATCGCCGACGGCCGGCCCTCGGACGGCATGGCGCAGACCCTGCTCGGCCAGGGCATCCACTACCTCGTCCTCCGCAACGACCTCGACCCGGAGACGTCGCGGTCGACGCGCCCACTGCTCGCGCACCAGGCCGTCACCGGATCTCCCGGATTCACCCGGGTCGCGGAGTTCGGCGAGGACATCGGCCCCGGCGACGTCGAGGGCCTCGTCATCGACAGCGACCTGCGGCCGCGATATCCGGCCATCGAGATCTTCGAGGTGTCGACACCGGACGGATCGCCCGCAATGAGCGGCCCCTACACGGCGAACGTCGACGGCATCCCCCGCGTGCAGGGCGGTCCGGAATCGCTGCAGCGCCTGCGGGAGAACGGCACCCTGCCCGGAACCGGACCTGTCCTGCTGGCCGCGGACGCGAAGCGCGCCGGACTGCCCGTCGACGACGTCACGGTCACGGACACGCCCCGGGACCGCGAAACCGACTACGGCCAGGTCGACAATCACAGTTCGGCGCTGCGGACCCCGGACGATGCGCGCCGCACGTTCAATCACGTCCCCGACTACCCCGTGGCGGACACCCCGCTGGTCGAGGGCCAGTGGGAGGGCGCGACGCTGAGCGTGTCGAGTGCGGCGTCCGACGCCACCCAACTCGGCGGCTCCTCGCCCGCCAGCAGTGCCGCCGCAACCGTCGACGGCGACCCGGCGACGGGCTGGTTCAGCAACGGCATCGAGCGGGCGCTGGGTCAGTGGCTCCAGATCGACTTCGACACCCCGCTCACCAGTTCGCTGCTGCACATCACGACGAGCCCGGCCGCGATCGGCGCGCCCGTCCGCTGGATGGAGGTGTCGACGCCCAACGGCAGCACGGCCGTGAAGGTGGACGCCCCGGGCAAACCGATCGCCGTGTCCGTTCCCGGTGGTGTCACCCCGTGGGTGCGGATCACCGCGACCCGCACCGAGAACGGTTCCCCGGGAACGCAGTTCGGTATCAGCGAGGTATCGGTCGAGGACTTCGCCCAGCGTGACGCCCCGGTCACCGTGCCGATCCGGTACCGGACGGTGCTGCCTCCCACCCCCGAGGGCGCGTCCGTGTCGGGTTGGGACCTCAGCCAGGAGCTCCCCGGCCGCAACGCGTGCGCGGAGGCCCCGGACCGGGTGCGGTGCAGCAACGCCTTCGTCCTGCCCCCCGAGGAGGTCGGCGCGTTCGAGCGAACGTTGTCGGTGCCCGAACCGACCGCGGTGACGCCGCAGCTCACACTGCGGGCCCGGCAGGGCGCACCGCTGGAGGATGTTCTCACGCAACGGGATCGGCCGTCCGCCCACGGAACCAGCAACATCACCGACCTTCGCGGCTCGGCGTTCGCCGCCACCGACAACGATCCACGCACCAGCTGGTCGGCGAAACAGGACACCACCAGCGGCAAGGGCGCGAAACCGACCCTCACGATCGATCTTCCCGAACCCACGCTCGTCACCGGCCTGCAGCTGACGCCCAGCCTGGGTGCCCTGCCCGCCGCCCCCGACCGGGTCGCCGTCGACCTCGGGAACGGACCGCAGGTGCGCGACGTGAACGAGGACGACGGGACCGTCACGGTCGACCCCCGGGTGACCGACCGGATCGTGCTCAGCCTCGTGTCCTGGAAAAGCACCCTCGACCAGAACGCTCTCGGGTTCGCCCAGCTGCAGCCCGCCGGACTCGCCGAGGTCGGGGTGCTGGGCGAGGACGGCGTCCTGCTGCCCGGCTCGGGTCCGGTCGACGACGCCGGCGACCGCCCGGTCACGGTGCCCTGCGAGGAGGGGCCGGTCGTGTCGATCGGCGGGCAGCCGGTGCGCACGAGCGTCACCGCGACCGCCGGGCAATTGCTCTCCGGCGACCCGGTTCCCGCGACGCTCTGCGACGGTCCCGGCCCCGTCCCGCTGGCGGCGGGATCACAGGACGTGACGGTCGACCCGGGGTCGGCGTTCTTCGTCGACAGTCTGCGCCTCGACGCCGGACCGCAGGCACAGGCCGTTCCGGCCGAGCAGGTGTCGACCATCGCGTGGACGGAGAACCACCGGGAACTCACGGTGCCCCGCTCTGACACCGAGCGCCTCGTCGTCGTCCCCGAGAGCACCAACGTCGGCTGGGTGGCCACCGCCCCGGACGGCGGCGAACTGACGCCGGTCGTCGTCGACGGCTGGCAGCAGGGATGGATCCTGCCCGCGGGAACCGAGGGGACGGTGACCCTCGACTTCCCCACCGACCACTGGTATCGGCTGGGGATCTTCGGCGGCCTGCTGCTGCTGATCCCGTTGCTCGCCGCCGCGCTGTGGCCGCGTCGCGCCCGTGAGCGCGAACCCGGCCCGGCACCCCGGACCTGGGGTAGCGCAACGGCCGGGTGGCTGGGAATCCTCGCCGCCGCCACCGTGATCGGCGGTCCCGTCGGCGCGGTGACGACGGTCGTGGCGACGCTGCTGGCCGTGGTCTTGATCCGGCTGCGCGGAACCGCCACCACCGCGCGCGTGCTGGTCGGGGTCGCCGGAGCGTCGACGATGCTCGGCATGGCGATGCTCTCGACCGGGCCGTGGCGTGCGCCCGGCGGATACGTCGGGCACTCGTTCCTCGTTCAGTTCCCGCTGCTGCTCGCGCTCGTCGCGACCGGACTGGCCGTGCTGCCGCTCGGACGTTCGGCGTTGCTCGCGCGCGCCTCCCAGCGTTTGACGGCGCGGCGCGCCGGTTCCTCCACCAACGCGTAACTCGCCGACGCGACCGCGACACTCAGCACCGTCGTCAGGAACAGGATGTAGACGAAGTGGCCGGAGAACGGGACGAGCCCGAACACCGGGAAGACGATGGACAGCACCGCGAGGTGCCAGATGAAGATGCCGTACGACCAGCGGCCCACCGCGAGAGCGAGCGGGCTCGCGAGGTAACGGTGGGTGGACCTGTCGGACAGCACCAGCGGTGCCATCAACGCGAAACTGATGACGGCGCCGAGCGCCATCTTGACGGCGTACTGCCAGGGTTCGGGACGCACCAGCCCCTCCGGCCCGGCGAGGTCGGTCGCCGTGAGCGCGAATGCCACTGCGGCGACGAGGAACATCCGGACGCGGTGATGCGCCCAGCGGTGCATCCGCCCGGGTGGGCTCACCGCCAGTTCGGCCAGCAACATCCCAGCTCCGAACCAGGGCAGGTATCCGGGCAGCCAGTTGTCGTGGTGGATGCCGCCCGGCGTCGAGACCGGTACGAATGCCCACGTCAGGCTCACCGCGATCAACGCGAGGATCGCCGGAACACGCAGCCGCGCAGCCGGACCCCGTAGCCGGACCAGTGCGAGGGCCAGCAGCGGAAGCACCAGATAGAAGGCCACCTCCACCGACAGACTCCACATCTGGGTCAGACCGTCGGTGAGAGTGAGTGGCACGAACACTTGCACGAGACCGAGATTCGCCCACCACGTGCGGTAACTCGCGTTGGCGGTGGGCAGGAACGTCAACACCACGGCCACGGCGACCCAGTACGCGGGCAGGATGCGCGTCGCCCGCGAAATCCAGTACCGGACGACGCCGGGGGCGGAACCCATCCCCCGCGCAGCCCCGGCATGGCTGCGCCACAGCAGGAATCCCGACAGCGCGAAGAAGACCGCCACCGCCAGATCGAATCGTCCCCAGATGCGGCCGAGGACCGGCACGTGCGTCGCGCCCGTCTGGAAAGCGACGTGCGTCACGAGCACCCCCAGCGCCGCGAGACCGCGCATCCCCTCCAGTGCGGGAATGAAACTGCGCGGAGTAGCGGTCGCCGCGGGCGCGGGCGAGATCGTGGCCGGGGTGCTCATCACCAACAGTGTGCCTGGTCCGGGCCCTGTGACGGAAAACTCCGTCCCGGTCACTTCGCTGCGGAACGGCCGGTGCGTTTACTATCCGATGGGGCAAATGCGCATTCGAGACTGTTAGTGTTTTGCCTCACGTGGTGTCGATGTGGGCTCCATGCGATCCGTGCAGCCGTGCTGCCGGTGGGGGAATCTCAATCGACAGAATTGGGTTAGGAGAGAAAGCATGGCGGAGCGCTCAGGGCCGAGCCGGATACTTGCTTGCATTCTGGTGGGCCTCGGTGCCTTCCTCTTGGCCGTCGCCATTCTCATTCCCACCTACACGGTGGGCAAATTGGCGAAGACGCCCTTGGACCTCGAAGTGACCACGATCGCCGAAGGTTCCGGCAGCGTGCTCAACTCGCAGGCTCTTCTCGCAGGCAAGACCGAAGTCAACACGAACGTTCCACTGGTGTCACAGCGTTACGTCACCACCGAGGACCCGGCGAACGCGGACGTCGTCACTCTCCAGGCGGGGCAGACACTCCGGCGCACCGACAAGCAGGGCGACACCGGACTGCTGTCCGCGATCGTCGACCGCAACACCGTCGACCGCAAGACCTCGATGCCGACCAACGACCCGGTGGGCACCATCCAGACGCAGCCCAACCAGCCTGCCGAGGAAGTTCCGCGCGACGGACTGCAGTACAAGTTCCCGTTCGACTCGGAGAAGAAGAGCTACCCCTACTTCGATCTGAACGCGCGCGCCACCCAGGACATCGACTTCGTCGAGGAGACGGAGATCAACGGTCTGAAGGTGTACCACTACAGCCAGACGATCGCGCCGGTCGACCTGTCCAAGGTCGTCAACTCGCCCACCAACAAGCTGACACTGCCCGCCGAGACGTGGGGCGTCCCCGGCGGCACCCTCCCCGTCACGATGACCCGCTGGTACACCAACGTGCGTGACGTGTGGGTCGAGCCCGAGACCGGTGTCGTCGTCAAGGGCCAGGAGCAGCTGCACCAGTACTACGCCCGCAACAAGGACAAGCCGGAGATCGACGTCCTGAAGGTGGAACTGCCGTTCAACGAGCAGACCATCGAGTACCAGGTCCAGCAGGCCAAGGACGGCATGGACAAGCTCAGCACGTTCGGTCGCACCGTGCCGATCATCGCCGGCATCCTCGGTCTCATCGCCCTGATCGCAGGACTGTTCCTGGCGCTGCGCGGCGGCAAGGGCAAGCAGCCCGCACCGGCCGACGGTGGTGACGTCCCGCAGAGCGGTGGTGGACGCCACGTCGACCTGGGCAAGTCGGAGGCTCCCACGGAGCAGCACGACTGGACCACGGACAAGACGGAGGAGATTCCCGTCGCAGATCCGCGCCGATACGACGAGCGGTAGAGCGCGACAACCGGACGCCACGTAGTCCGGTGCGAAGGGGACCTCGGTTTTTCACCGAGGTCCCCTTCGTCGTGTCAGGGCTGTCGTGTCGGGGGGCCTGTCGAACCGGGCCGATGTCAGATCGCGGGTGCGTCACGTCGCGCGCTGCGCACGGCGAAGAGACTCGCGACCAGGGCGGTGCTCGACGCGACCGTCACGGCGACGGCGATGAACTGCCCGATCGTGGACGCGAGGGTCAGCATGGCGGTCATCTCGACGGCGAGGCCGATCCAGGCGATGACGGCGAGGTACGTCCGCTCCCCCGCGATGGCGGACAGCAGGGCGCCCTGCAGGACGGCCAGGCAGGCGCCGTGGAGCGCGAACAGCCACAGCAGCGACTGCACAGGGCGGTACGCGTCCCCGACGAGGAGCGGGACGAGGGGGGCGGCCACCGCGACACCCGCGACGAGCACTGCGCCCAGTCCGACGAGGACGGCGAGCGCCGAGCGGATCGCTTGCGCGGAGTGCGCGGGATTCGCCATCCGCGGGTACAGCACCACCCCGACGGCCTGCGGCAGCCAGAACGCGGCCTTGGTGGCGACGGCACCCAGCGCGTACAGGCCTGCGTCGTCGTTGCTGAGCACGATGCGGGCGATCACGAGGTCCATCGACGACAGCGCGATCAGCGCCAACTGCACCTGCGACGCCTTCAGCACGGCCGCGACGCCGATCCGGGTGCTCGATTCCCCGGTGATCCCGGAGTCTGCGAACAGTCGGGCGCACAGGGCCACCAGGCCGGTGCCGACCGCGCTGGCGGCGAGGGCGAGTCCCGGCCCGGCGCCGACGGCGAGCACCACGACCGCGGGAACGACCTTTGCGATTCCGGCTCCGGCGAGGACGACGCTGAGCGGGCCGAACCGCGCCGAACCCTGCAGCAGTCCCTGTTCGGTGGCGAGCAGGACGAGGACGGGCGCTGTGACGAGCGCCGAGAACGTGGCGAGCATCCCGGTGTCGAGGGCGAACGACACGAGGGGCGTGAGCAGCGTCGCCGCGACCGCGACGATCAGCGCACAGCGGTACCCCAGCAGCCGGAGCGCGTGTGCACCCTTGCCCCGGACCGCCTCGCGGGCGACGACGGTCTGCAGTGCGAGCGCGGGGACGGCGAGGACGAGTTGGGCGGCGAGCAGACTCGCGAACTCCCCGTAACCCGCCGGGCCGAGCCAGGCGCTCGCCGCCCAGGCAAGCAGGTAGGACGCGATATTCGCGGTCATCGAGCCGGCCGTCACCATCGTCACCCCGGCGACCGCCGAGCTGGTGAGGGTCTGGCGTGGCATTCGCCCATGATGCACTACGTGCCGTGCGGGCCGGGTCGATGCACCACGTATCGTGACGGCCCATGACCGTCCGGCGCCGAGCACCGTTCGTGGCGGCGGTCTACAGCCTCGTCCTGGCGCTACTGATCCTCGGTCCGCTGCTCGGTCCCGGCTATCTGCTGCTGCGTGACGCGGTGAGCACTCCCCGGTCGTATCGCACGGACTCGGCGCTCGGTCTCACCGATGCCGCCGCGCGGGCGGTCCCGCAGGACGCCCTCCTGGCCGCGCTGAGTGCGTTCGTCAACGGCGGACTGGTGGTGAAGGCGATCCTGCTGCTCGCCCTGTGGGCGGCGGGCTGGGGCGCGGCCCGCATGGTCCGGACAGTCCTGCCGACCGCCGGGCTCGGGCCGCAACTCGTGGCCGCGACGGTGACGGTGTGGAACCCGTACGTCGCCGAGCGACTGCTGCAGGGTCACTGGAGTCTGCTGACGGGGTATGCAGCGCTGCCGTGGACGGTGTGCGCGGCCGTCGCTATCCGGCGCGGTCGGCGGCAGGGGTGGTTCGCCCTCGCGGTCTGCCTCGCCGCGGCCGGTCTGACACCGACCGGGGTGTTGCTCGCGGCGGTGACGGCGCTGGCCGTCCTCGCCTGCCCGGGTGGACGCTCCGCCCGAGGGCTCCGTCTGACAGGTGCGCTGGGCCTGTTCTTCGCCGCGAGCGCGCCGTGGCTGGTGGCCACGGCTCTGTCCGGCGGCGGCGGGGACGGTTCCGATCCCGCCGGGGTCGCGGCGTTCGCGGCCCGCGCCGAACCGGGTCTGGCGACGCCCGGCAGTCTCGCCGGGCTCGGCGGCGTCTGGAACGAGACCGCCGTCCCGCAGACCCGGACCACCCTGTTCGCCCTGGTCGGAACGGTCCTGCTGCTCGGTGTCGTGCTGTGTGGTCTCCCTGCGCTGTGGCGGCGTCGACGGCATCCCGCAGTGGCCGCGCTGACCGTGCTCGCACTGCTCGCGGTGCTGCTGCCGACGCTCGGCGCGACGGCGTGGGGTCTCGACGCCGGCCGCTGGTCGGTGCAGCACGTCCCCGGCGCGGGGTTGCTCCGGGACGCGCAGAAGTGGGTGGCGCTTGCGGCCCCGCTGTATGCGCTCGCCGCCGCGGCCGCCGTGCTGCGGCGCCCGGTCACCTGGTCAGTCTCGGCCGTCCTGATCGTGCTGCTCGCCCTCCCCGACCTCGCGTGGGGCGTCGGGGGCTCCCTGCGCCCGGTCCACTATCCGCCGTCGTGGCGGCAGCTGGCCGCCGAACTGGACGACGACCCGACCAGCGGGGACGTCGCCGTCCTGCCCACCGGCATGTTCCGCAAGTTCCCCTACAGCAGTTCCGCTCCCGTCCTGGACCCCGCCCCGAGAATGCTGCCGGAGGACGTCCTGCAGACCGGCGAGCTGGTGGTGGCCGGCGGCAGCGTCGGGGGCGAGGGGTCCCGGGCGCAGCAGGTCGAACGGGTGCTGCTCACCGGCGGTTCCGCCGCCGATCTCGCGTCGCTGGGCGTCCGATGGGTTCTGGTCGAGCGCGACACGCCCGGACCGCGCGGCGAATCCGCGACCACCCTGTCCGGGCTGGAGCGACAGTTCTCGGACGAGCATCTGGAGCTGTACCGCGTCGACGGCGACGTCGCGCCGTACGAGGCGACCCGACGGGCGCGCGCGACCGTGATCGCGGCCCACGTGCTGTGGGCGATGCTGTTGGCCGGTGGTCTACTCGGCGCGGGCGTGCTCGAGGCCCGGACGCGCCAGCGCCGGCGACACCAGCCCTGACGTGCGCAGGCCCGCGGCCGTGCCGGCCAGCACCTCGTGGACGCCGTTCCCGGTGTGCTTCCAGGAGAATTCACCCGCCCGGACGCGTGCCTTCTCACCGAGCACCGTGCGGGTCTCGGGCTCGAGCAGGAGCGTCTTGACCGCCGCGGTCAGGTCGGCGACGTCGGCCGTCGCCGCCTCCGCCTTGCCGACCAGAACGCCGGTCACGCCGTCGACGACCGAATCCGTGAGGCCCTTGGAGCTGCGGTAGCCGACGGTCGGGACGCCGTGCTGCGCTGCCTCGATGACGGCGAGACCCCAACCCTCCTTGCGGGACGGCATCACGTGCACCCAGGACTGCGACAGCAACTGGTGTTTGCGGGTCTCGTCGACGTGCCCGTGGAACGTGACGGCGTCGCCGATGCCCAGCTCGTGCGCGCGGTCGCGGAGGTTCTGCTCCCACCAGCCGCCACCGATGACGTCGAGGTGCACGTCGGCGATCGTGGGGCGCAGGGCGGCGACGGCCTCGAGGGCGTCCTCGATCTGTTTGTGCGGCACGAGCCGTGACAGCACGCACACGCTGGGGTGCGCGGTCCTCGTGTCGGCGCCGCCGATGTCCACGCCGAGGGGGATGTCGTCGGCGCCGTTGCGCACCACCGCGATCCGCTCGCGCTCCACTCCCAGTTCGACGAGTTCGTCGGCGGACGGCAGCGACACGGTGAGGTACTGGTCGTCCCGGTGGGTGCGCGGCGACAGCCGGGATTCCACCCACCAGCCGATCCTGCCCATCAACCGGCCCGCCACCGGCCACTGCTCGCGGTGGCAGTGATGGACGAGCAGCGTGACCGGTGCGCCTGCGACGACGCGGGAGAAGAACGGGATGCCGTTCTGGGTGTCGATGACGGCGTCGGGCCGGATGCCGCGGAGCGGCCCGAACCCGAGCCGGCCGGCGGCGATCGCGGCGAGGGCGCGGGGGTAGACGCTGTACCGTCCGCCTGCCCGGCTGATCTCGATGCCGTCGACGGTCTCCTTCTTGGCGGCGCCGCGGTAACCGGCGGTACGGAGGGTGACCTTGATTCCCCGCGCCGCGAGCTGGGCGCCGACCTCCTCGAGGTACCGCTCACTGCCGCCACCCTGCG
Organism: Rhodococcus koreensis; assembly: GCF_900105905.1. Classification (GTDB taxonomy): domain Bacteria; phylum Actinomycetota; class Actinomycetes; order Mycobacteriales; family Mycobacteriaceae; genus Rhodococcus_F; species Rhodococcus_F koreensis. The sequence continues at coordinate 3,118,375 of NZ_FNSV01000005.1, forward strand.
GGTGACCGGTGTCGCGCCAGCAGAGCAGCAGAACCTCTCGCACGTTCATATACTCCTGTGGTCGGTGCGGTACTCGTGGTCTCGGGGCGGGACGTTCGCCGCTGTAGTCCCCGAACACCCTATCGGTCGTATTCCACCCGATGTTGCAGCCACCGCGAACGGATTGCCGTCCCGGCGGCTCCACTCGCTAAGGTTCAGTCTCGTGACGACGCCTCCCGTGACCCGGCGATTCGGTCGACGGGCAACCCTGAAGAGGTCGTTCGGCCTGCTCAGCGACTTCCGGCACGAACAGACCGCGCCCGACCTGTTCTACGGCGCCCTCGCCCGCGACTCCGTCGAACTGATCGGCGACCTGTGGGGCGGTCTGACCGACGCGGATCTCACCGGCACGACGGTCCTCGACGTCGGCGGCGGCCCCGGCTACTTCGCGGACGTGTTCCAGCAGGCCGGCGCTCGGTACGTTCCCGTGGAACCGGATCCGTCCGAGATGCACGCCGCGGGGCTCGCGGTGGGCGGCGCCGTCCGTGGGTCGGGGCTGGCACTGCCGTTCCGGACGTCGTCGGTGGACATCTGCTTCTCGTCCAACGTCGCCGAGCACGTCAGCGAACCGTGGGCAATGGCGGAGGAGATGATCCGCGTGACGAAACCCGGCGGCCTGATGGTGCTGTCGTACACGTTGTGGTGGGGCCCGTTCGGCGGTCACGAGACCGGACCGTGGCATGCATTGGGCGGCGAGTACGCCGCCCGGCGTTACCTGCGCAGGAACGGCCGGGAACCCAAGAACCGCTACGGTGTGTCGCTGTTCAAAGTGGGTGCGGCCGACGGGCTTCGGTGGGCCCGGTGCACCCCGGACGCGGAGTTGCTGGCCGCCTTCCCCCGCTATCACCCGCGCTGGGCGTGGTGGATGGTGCGCGTCCCCGGACTGCGGGAGTTCCTGGTGAGCAATCTCGTTCTCGTGATGCGGAAGCGCTGACCGTGGTCGCGCTGGCACTCGACATCGGTGGCACCAAGATCGCCGCCGGGATCGTCGGCGCGGACGGCGCGGTGCCGCACCCTGTGACCACTCCCACGCCGGCGGCCGGAGTCGCGGCCGCGTGCGCCGCCCTGCTGCGCGAGGTCGCGGGAAGCGCGAAGATCACGTCGGTCGGCATCGCCTGCGCCGGACCGGTCGACACAGTCGCCGGCACCGTGTCGCCCATCAACATCGAGGAGTGGGCGGGCGGATTCGGCCTGGTCGGCGCCGTGCAGGACCTCTTCCCCGGCGTCCCTGCGCGACTGGCCATGGACGGCGCCGCGGCCGCACTCGGCGAGCATCACCACGGCGCCGGTCGCGGCGCCCCCGACCTGCTGAGCCTCGTCGTGTCCACCGGCATCGGCGGCGGGGTGATCCTCGGCGGTCGCATCGCCACCGGCCGGACCGGCAACGCGGGACACATCGGCCACATGGTGGTTCCCGGCGGGACCGACCCGTGCACGTGCGGCGGGGTCGGGTGCCTGGAGACGGTCGCCAGCGGACCGTCGTCCGTGCGCTGGGCCCGCTCCCGCGGATGGCGCGGAACGACGGGCGTCGAATTGGCGCGGGCCGCCGCGGACGGTGACGAGGTCGCGGTGGCCGCCCTCGACCGCGCGGGGACCGCACTGGGGCAGGCGATCGCGTCGGCCGCGGCTCTGCTCGACGTCGATCTCGCGGTGATCGGCGGCGGATTCGCGCAGGCAGGGCCGCCGTTGTGGGACCCGATGCGCCGGGCCGCGGCCCGTCACGCCCGATTGTCCTTCGTCGCCGATCTGCGCGTGGTGCCCGCGGAACTCGGCGCCTCGGGCACGCTCGTCGGGGCGGCAGTCCTGGCCGCCGGCGAGGGCTGACACAGCGGAATCTCCTCACCTGTTCCGAAATTCTGTAACGTGTTCTAGTGTTCAGGGTCACACCACGTTCAGGAGAGGAGGTGACCGTGAGCACGAGCGCAACCCGATCTGCCGACGACTCCGATCACCAGTCCGAAGTTGCCAGGCCCAGTGATTCCCGTCGCGATCCGGAGGTGCTGCGGGAGGCGCTCCAACGCTGGCTCGCCGCGCAATTGCCCTCCGACGCCGCACCCGAGGTCACCCACGTCCATCTCCCCGACGCCAACGGCATGTCGAGCGAGACCATCCTGTTCGACGCCACCTGGTCGGGCGAGGTGCACCCGCTGGTCGCACGCGTCGCGCCCGCCGACACGACGATGCCCGTCTTCCCCGACTACGACCTCGACGGACAGTTCCAGGCGATGACGCAGGTCCGGGAACACTCCGCCGTCCCGGTCCCGGTCGTCTACTGGTCCGAGCCCGATCCCGGGCCGCTGGGCGCCCCGTTCTTCGTCATGGCCCGCGTCTCCGGGCAGGTTCCGCCGGACGTGATGCCCTACAACTTCGGGTCGTGGGTGACGGAGGCGACCGAGGAGCAGCGTGCACTGCTGCAGCACAGTGCCGTGAATGTGCTTGCGCAACTGCACGACATCGACCGGCCGTGGGAGCGGTTCGCGTTCCTGCGGCTGCCCGGCGCCGGCCCCACCGTCTCCGAGGCGCTCGCCGCGCACATCCGGCAGCAACGTGACTACTACGAATGGACGACCCGGTCCGGCCCCCGGTCCCCGCTCATCGAACGCGGCTTCGCGTGGATGGAGGAGAACCTCCCGGACGACTCCTCCCCCGCCGTCTTCTGCTGGGGTGACGCCCGCATCGGCAACATGATGTTCGAGGACTTCCGGCCGGTGGCCGTACTCGACTGGGAGATGGCCACGCTCGGGCCCCGCGAACTCGACCTGGGCTGGATGACGTACCTGCACCGGTTCTTCGAGGACATCGCCGCGGCCGCCGGACTCGACGGGATGCCCGGCTTCCTGCGCCTCGACGACCTCGCCGCCCTGTACGAGGAACTGACGGGCCACGCGCCCCGCGATCTCGAGTACTACACCGCCTACGCGGCCCTGCGGCAGGCCACGATCATGCTGCGAATTCAGGAGCGCGCCATCCATTTCGGTCAGGCCGTCGCCCCCGAGGATCCGGACGACATGATCATGCACCGCGCCTCGCTCGAGGCGATGCTCGACGGCACGTACTGGGAGAAGATCCGATGACCGCCGACTACGCCGGAAACCCGCTGTCCCCGATGGACGACTACCCCATCCATCAGGTGGCCGAACCCATCCGGCGGGTCGCGACGTCCGACCGCAACTTCTACGACCGCTACTACTTCAACTGCTATCCCTCGGCCGAGTCCGACCTGTTCCTCATCATCGGTCTCGGCCAGTACCCCAACCTCGCGGTCACGGACGCGTTCGCGGTGCTCCGCCGCGGCGACGACCACATCGTCGTCCGCGGGTCTGCGGCGCTGGGCCACGACCGCTCCGAGAGCACCGTCGGACCGTTCCGCGTCGAGGTCCTCGAGGGGCTGCAGCGCCTGCGCGTGGTGCTCGCACCGGGCGACTACGACCTCTCCTTCGACCTCACCTTCGACGGCGCGATCCCCGCGACGCTCGAGCCCCGCCACTTCCGCAGGCAACTCGAGCGGGTCACGTTCAACACGAGCCGCTTCGTCCAGACCGGTACCTGGGCAGGCGAACTCACGATCGACGGGCAGAGCCGCCCCGTCACCCCCGACACCTGGCGCGGCAACCGCGACCGGTCGTGGGGAGTGCGTCCCGTCGGCGAGTCCGAGCCGCCCGGACGGCGGGCGGTCGACGGGATCCAGAACTTCTTCTGGATCTACTCGGTGATGCAGTTCGAGGACTACGCCGTCTCCGTCGTCCTGCAGGAGGACGAACTCGGCAGGCGCATCGTCGAGGAGGCCGTCCGCATCTGGCCGGACGCCGACCGCGAACCCGAATGGCTGGGCCGACCCGAACACGAGCTGAAATTCGAGCCCGGGACGCGCGACGTCACGTCGGCGTCGCTGAGTTTCCACCGGCCGACCGGCGAGGTCGTCACCGTCACCTGCGAACTGCTGGTTCCCAACTACATCGGCATCGGCACCGGGTACGGACTCGAGGCCGACTGGCGTCACGGCATGTGGCAGGGCGAACTCGTGGTGCAGGGGCTGCGCAAACGGGCGTCCGAGATCGAGCCGGGACTCCGGATGTTCTGCCCCGTCGACAATCTCACCCGATTCCGGCTCGAGGACGGCGGCGAGACCGTCGTCGGGACCGGGCTGTTCGAGGTCGCGGCGATCGGGCCACACGCACGATACGGATTCGACAGTTTCACCGACACCGCCTCCTGACCGGGGGAACGACACGAGGAATGGACTCATGACCGACTACGACAAGCTCTACATCGGCGGCAAGTGGGTGGCCCCGGCCACCGACCAGGTGCTCGAAGTGTTCTCCCCGGCCACCGAGGAACGCGTCGGCAGCTGTCCCGTCGCGTCGCCTGCCGACATCGACGACGCCGTCGCCGTCGCCAGGCGGGCGTTCGACGAAGGTCCGTGGCCGCAGACCACTCCCGCGGAGCGCGGAGAGATCCTCGCGAAGGCGGCGAAGCTCATCGAGGAGCGCGGCGAGACCCTCAACGCGCTGATCTCGTCGGAGATGGGTCAGCCGCCCGCGATGGTCGGGATGATGCAGCAGACGCCGTCGCTCGCGACGCTGAACTTCTACGCCGGTCTCGCGAACGAATTCGAGTGGGAGCAGACCCGCACCGGCGTGTTCGGCCAGACGAAGGTGCTGCGGGAGCCGGTCGGTGTGGTGGCCGCGGTCCTCGCCTGGAACGTCCCGCTGTTCCTGGCCGTCAACAAACTGTCCCCGGCGCTGCTCGCCGGCTGCACCGTGCTGCTGAAGCCGGCACCCGAATCCCCGCTCTCCACACACGTTCTCGCCGAGATCTTCGCCGAGGCCGGGGTCCCCGAGGGCGTCATCTCCGTTCTGCCCGGCGGCGCCGAGACCGGTGAATACCTGGTCTCGCATCCCGGCATCGACAAGATCACGTTCACCGGCAGCAGTCCCGTCGGCCGCAAGATCGGGGCCATCGCCGCGCAGAACCTCAAGCGCTGCTCCCTCGAACTGGGCGGCAAGTCGGCGGCCATCATCCTCGAGGACGCCGACCTCGCGTCCACGATGCCGATGCTGGTGATGTCCGGGCTGATGAACACCGGGCAGGCGTGCGTCGCGCAGACCCGGATCCTCGCCCCGCGGTCCCGCTACGACGAAGTGCTGGACGCCCTCGTCGCGGGTGCCGGATTCATGGCCGTCGGCGATCCGTCCGACCCGGCCGCGCAACTCGGGCCGCTGATCTCCGAGAAGCAGCGCGACCGCGTCGAGGGGTACATCGCCAAGGGCAAGGAACAGGGTGCCCGCGTGGTGCTCGGCGGCGGCCGCCCGGAGGGCCTCGACAAGGGCTGGTACGTGGAGCCGACCATCTTCGCGGACGTCGACAACTCGATGACGATCGCCCGCGAGGAAATCTTCGGGCCCGTCCTCTCCGTGATCCCCTACGACTCCGAGGACGAGGCGATCAAGATCGCCAACGACTCCGACTACGGACTCGCCGGCTCGGTGTACACCACCGACATCGACCACGGACTCGCCGTCGCGAAGCAGATCCGCACCGGCACGTACGCCATCAACTGGTACGCATTCGATCCGGGATCACCGTTCGGCGGCTACAAGGCCTCCGGCATCGGCCGCGAGAACGGACCGGAAGGGCTCGAGGCGTTCTGCGAGACCAAGTCCGTCCTCATGCCGCCCGGCTACACGGGGTAGGCGGCTCCGCCGCCCGTGAGTGGTTGACGAGTCCAGAGACTCCTCAACCACTCACGGGCGCGAAGCGCCTAGCTGCCGAACTGGACCCCACCGAGCGGGCCGCCGACGAGGACGATCTGCGGCATCGTGGTCTGGGGATTGGCGACGGTGGTCAGCGACAGGCATTCGCCGAGGACCGCGTAGGCGCCGTCCGGAAGTTCCGGAGTGGTGAACGTCTTGACCGCGTCGCCCGTGGCGTTCGCGAGAACGCGTTCGATCGGGTTGGTGGCCCACGCGACGAATCCCGGTTCGAGAACGACGGTCGGGTCCGCGAGTACCGCGGGCAGCTTGGTGGCGTCGAATGCCACGGCGCCGCACGACTGGGCGTCCAGCAGATTCAGGACGTTGGGGTTGGTGACGGTGATGTCGAGGGTGCTTCCGTCGACCGCGGTCACCACGGTGGGAGGCTGCACTTCCGTCGCTGCGGAAGCGGTCGCCGGCATGGTCATGGCTACGGTGGCGGCGGCTGCGGCAGCGAGTGCGGCCCCTCCGGCGAGTCGTTTCATGCCCCTGCTGGTCCCTGTCTGCATCTGCAATCCTTTCGTCGCGTGCGAGCTTCGAGAATCGAGGCTTTTACAAACCGAATGGTATGCGTTTACTACAGAGACCTCCCCCGAAACGACGAATGTCACAGCGGTTCAGGCGAACTGAACCACTGTGACATTCGGTCACCGGGGAGGGACTAGCCCAGGCGCTGCTTCAGGGCCTCGAACTCGTCACGGATGCCGGAGGGCACCTTCTCGCCGAGGAACTCGAACCATTCCTCGATGAGCGGCAGCTCCTGCTTCCACTCGTCGACGTCGACCTTGAGCGCCTCGTCGACGTCGTTGCCGTTGACGTCCAGGCCGCCGAGCTCCAGATCGGCTGCGGTCGGAACGAATCCGATCGGGGTGGACTCGGCGCCGGCCTTGTGCTCGATGCGGTCGACGATCCACTTCAGCACGCGGGAGTTCTCGCCGAAACCGGGCCACAGGAAGCGGCCGTCTTCGCCGCGACGGAACCAGTTGACGTAGAAGATCTTCGGCAGCTTCTCGGAATCCGCGTGCTTGCCGAGGTTGATCCAGTGGTTCAGGTAGTCGCCGGCGTTGTAGCCGATGAACGGGATCATGGCCATCGGGTCGCGGCGGACGGTGCCCACGGCGCCCTCGGCGGCAGCGGTCTGCTCGGACGACAGCGTCGCACCGAGGAACGTGCCGTGCTGCCAGTCGAAGGACTCGCTGACCAGCGGAACCGTGGTCTTACGGCGTCCACCGAACAGGATCGCGGAGATCGGCACACCCTGCGGGTCGTCCCACTCGGGGGCGAGGATCGGGCACTGCGACATCGGGGTGCAGTAACGCGAGTTCGGGTGCGCGGCCTTCTCGTCCGACTCGGGCGTCCACTCGTTGCCCTTCCAGTCGACGAGGTGCTGCGGGTCTCCCTCGAGGCCCTCCCACCAGACGTCGCCGTCGTCGGTCTGCGCGACGTTCGTGTACAGCGAGTTGCCGGCCTCGAGCGTCTTCATCGCGTTCGGGTTCGACCCGTAGTTGGTGCCCGGCGCGACGCCGAAGAACCCATACTCCGGGTTGACGGCGTACAGGCGGCCGTCCTCACCGAAGCGCATCCACGCGATGTCGTCACCGAGGGTCTCGGCGCGCCATCCGGGGATGGTGGGCTGGATCATCGCGAGGTTGGTCTTACCGCAGGCGCTCGGGAACGCGGCCGCGATGTAGTACGGCTTGTCCTCCGGGGAGATCAGCTTGAGGATCAGCATGTGCTCGGCCAGCCAGCCCTCGTCGTGGGCCATCGCCGACGCGATGCGCAGCGAGTAGCACTTCTTGCCGAGCAGAGCGTTTCCGCCGTAGCCGGAACCGTAGCTCCAGATCTCGCGGTCCTCGGGGAAGTGGGTGATGTACTTGGTGTCGTTGCACGGCCACGGGACGTCGGCCTGACCCTCGGCGAGAGGTGCGCCGACCGAGTGCAGCGCCTTCACGAACGGCTTGTCCTTGCCCAGCTTCTCCATCGCGGCCGTGCCCATGCGCGTCATGATGCGCATGGAGACGACGACGTACTCGGAGTCGGTGATCTCGACACCCAGCTTCGGGTCGTCAGCCCCGAGCGGACCCATGCAGAACGGCACCACGTACATGGTGCGTCCGCGCATGCTGCCGCGGTAGAGGTCGGTCATGAGCGACCGCATCTCCGTCGGGTCCATCCAGTTGTTGGTGGGCCCGGCGTCGATCTCCTCCCGCGAGCAGATGTAGGTGCGGGACTCGACGCGTGCGACGTCCGACGGGTCCGAGTTGCCGACGAACGAATTCGGCTTCTTCTCGTCGTTGAGTCGCGTGAACGTGCCGGCCGCGACGAGCTGCTCGGTCAGTCGATCCCATTCTGCGTCCGAGCCGTCGGCGAAGACGACGCGGTCGGGCTGAGTGAGTTCGGCAACCTCTCGAACCCAGGCGAGCAGCTCACTGTGCTCCGTGGGGGGCGTGCCGTCAGTTCCGTTCAGACCGGGAATGGTCGCTGAGGTCATCAAACTCTCCTGGGGTGAGCCGGAACCGGACCATCTGCCGTCCGCTGAGAGAGCCTCGCAGCGTGTGCCAGACGGTCCGATTTCCCCTCTCGGCGGGGTCCAGCCAGGCCGTCCATGCCACATGGAAGACGCGGGCGCCGGGTGTCCTATCCCTAGAGGTTAACGCCGCGAGTCCCGTCTCGGGGAATCGGGTGCGGTTGGAATGGTCACAGAAACGATTCAGTAGCCCTGTCAGGAGCCTTTCCCGCGTCTGGAGTGCGGATTTCGGGGATGGTCAGCCGATACCGAGAGTCCCACCATCGGTCTGCTCCCAGTGCACGACGCCGTCGCCGTCGCGGTGAAACTGCCACGACGCGTAGTCGCCGTCCTCGTGGATCAACGTCAGATGGTCTGCGTCGCCGTCCGAGTCGAGGTCGGAGGCGATGACGACGACATCGCCCGCGTCGAAGGTCTGTGTGTCGAGGACGCCGTCGCCGTCGATGTCGTGGGTGGGATCGGTGAGCGCGACCGGCCCGGAATCGTGGCCGAACGTGTTCGGATCGAGGTCCGGCACGTCCGGGACCAGAAAACTCTCAGTCGTCGCCACCGCGGTCTCCCTTCGTATTTCGGACCGGTTTCCCGCCCAAAACAAGACATATCAAGATAATTCAACACGATCCCACATAAAAACGGGCGAACATCGGTCGGGCACCTATGTATTCAGACGTTCGCCGCGCCGATTCGGTTCCCCGGCCGGCCTGCGGACCTCCTGCAGTCCCCGGTCGACCGCCGCGAGGTCGCGTTCGCACGACGACAACTGCCCGCTGCGTCGCGCGGCCAGTCGGCGGAGTTCACCGTCGATCCGGGCGACCCGCTCGTCCACCTCCCGGGCGGCGACCCTGCTCTCGGCGATGACCGCCTCACTCACCCGGGTCTCCGCCGCCAGCAACCGGGCGAGGACGAACTGCTCCCACTGCGACCGCACGTGCACCAGCGCCTCGGTCGCCCACTGCCGCACGTGGGCACGCTCGGCGACGTGCGCGCGCGACCGCGTCAGCCACCACGCCGCGACCGCGCCCAGCGCGAGGGTGAGCGGGATGGTCGCGATGTCGAGGGCGGGCACCATCGACAGCGGCGAGACCACCAGCCTGCCCAGACCGAGCCCGGCGGACGCACCGATCAGGATCGTCATCCGGTCTTCCAGTCCGCGGTGCCGCGGTTCGGGCCCTTCCGGCACCACCGGTTCCGCCAGCGGAGCGGCGGCCTCGGGATCGGAGACGGCGACGCCGACACGCGACCGCAGGTCGTCGAGGCGCCCGGTCACCGCGGTGTCGACCGCACCGCTTCTCTCTCGCACGATCTCGGCCAGCCGGCCGGGATAGTCCGCAAGGGTCCCGCGGCCTGCGCGGTCGATCTCGGAACGCGCCGACGTTCCGGCCGCGCGGACCTGGGATGCCACCTCGTGCAGCAACTCGACCTTCGCGAGCTGGACTTGACCGCGGAGCTGGGCGACCCGTTCCGTGCGTCCGCCGTCGCGCAGCGTCAGCGCGCGAACCCGCTCGGCGCGCAGTTCCGCGCCGGGCTCGGTCTCCCGCACGGACCGGGCGGTGGCCGCGATCATCCGCCGGGTCTGCTCGAGCACGGCCTCGGCGGCGGGGCGCGAGTCGCGGGCCTCGTCCCGGGCGGCCCTCTGGAGTGCCGCGAGCACCGCCTCCACCCCGGATCCGCCGGCCGCGACCGGGTGGATCTCCGCGTCGGCGAAACGCGCCGCGTGCCGGGCGAGCAGGGTCCGGTTGCGTTCGCGCACGCCCGCCCAGTCCCGGTGGAGATCGGTCTTGGTGAGCGCGAAGACCACGGGGCACGCCGGTCGCGCGACGACGTCGAGAACGGACAGCTCTTCCCGTCCGAGTGGTGCCGACGCGTCGAGCACCATCAGAACCACCCCGGCGTCGAGCGGATCCTCCACGAATGCGAGCGCGGGCGCGTCGAGCGCGCGGAGCCGGCGCACGAGAGTGGTCTTGCCTGCGCGCCGCGGCCCCGCCACGAGGACACCTCGCTGCGCGGGTCCCCCGGACTTCAGCCGGGCGACGGCGTCCGGGTTCCATCGCGCCACCACGTCGACGGTCTCGGCGGGCAGATCGGACAACTGCGGTGTCGTCACGTTCCGGGGCTGCCGCTCAGCTGCCGTCCGACGCGAACGTAGTGGCGCCGGATGTCGACGACCGCCCGGCGCCTGCGGGCCGTCGGCTGGCGGGCGAGTTGCGCCCGCCACCAGTCCGCGCACCGGCCGGCGTCCGCGGCGGTGCGCGGCGGTTCCGGCTCGTCCGCGATGCAGTCGGCGAGGTGGAGCCGGGCCGCGGCGGCGCCGAGAGCAACCGCGTGGTCGCCGGCGAGGTACCGCTCCAGCACGTCGCGGGACGCGAGGCTGCGCGCGGCCTGCGACCGCAGCGTGTTCAGCAGGATCTCACCGCGGTGCGCCCGGACTCGTGCGACCCGGTCGGCGACCGCGGCCGACACCGCACCGATCCCGGACTCCGAGGACGTCCCCGCGGTCGCGAGCGTGCCGATCAACGGCAGAGCCGGGAGGCCGCCCTCGTCCGAGCATTCGGCAACCCGCGCGGTCGCCGTCGCCCAGGCGTCGGCGGGCACTCGCGACGCGCCCACCGTGTCCGCCTTGTTGAGGACGAACAGGGCCTGCGCCGGGTCCAGGTTCCGCACGGCGTCCCGGTCGGCGTCGCGCACCGCTTCGACGAGGACGTAGACCACGACGTCGCCGTCCAGCACCGGGTCGGGAGCGCCCGGCACGTCGACGGCGTCCGATTCCTCCACGACCGCGCCGTCGATGCCACCAGCGGTCAGCGCGGCGGCCACGGTCGACCTGCCCACACCCGCCCGACCGGCGGTCTGAACCCGGACAGGCGCCCGAAACGCCGCGACGGCGGCGCGCACCCGGTCGCCGCCGGCCTCGTCCAGTGCCGCTACTTCTGCGGCGAGATCCGTCAGTATTCCGCCCCCGGCATCTGCAGTGCCCATGACGCAGTCACCCCCCTTCGTCCCGCGCCGATTCTGTCAGACTCGCCCCGAATCGGCGTGGGCAACCGTGCAGGCTGGGCACCGGATTACCGAAAAAGTCTCAAGGTGAACTTCAGACCCGTATGCCAGAAACGCCCCTCATGCGTGACAATGGTCCGGTGAACCACGCTGATCAGGATGCACCCGCCGTCCCCGAGGAGGGGCAGACGAAGGACTCGAAGGGGTCCCGTCTCCACCCGAGGGTGACAAGTTTCCGCTCGCGCAGGGGCGCCCTGACCGCCGCCCAGCAGGAGTCGTGGGACCGGCAGTGGCCCGTGATCGGCGCCGACGTCTCGGACAATCGCCTGGACGCGCCGTCGTGGTTCGGCAGGGACGCGCCCCTGATCCTCGAGATCGGCTCGGGCACGGGTACCGCCACCGCGGCGATGGCGAAGGCCGAACCGCACGTGAACCTCGTGGCCGTCGAGGTCTACCGGCCCGGGCTCGCACAGTTGATTCAACAGATCGAACGGGACGAGATCCCGAACATCCGGGTCCTGCGCGGCGACGCCATGGATGTCCTGGAGAACATGATCGAACCGGAATCGCTCACCGGAGTCCGTGTCTTCTTCCCGGATCCGTGGCCGAAGGCCCGCCATCACAAGCGGCGCCTGCTGCAGGCTCCCACTTTCGCCCTGATCGCGAGCAGGTTGAAAGCCGGCGGTGTGTTGCATGTCGCAACAGATCACGCCGAGTACGCCGAGGCCATCGCCGAGGCAGGCAACGCGGAACCCCTCCTGACCTCCCTCGACTGGGAATCACCCATGACGCACGAGCGTCCGGTGACGAAGTTCGAAGACAAGGCCCACCAGGTCGGCAGTGCGATCACCGAGTTGATTTGGGGGAAGATCAGGTCATGAGCGTCAGCGAGCAGTACACCGACACAGCCGGCACCGCCCCGGCAGGCACCGCAGTGTCGTCAGGATCTCCCGCGGTGGGTGCACGTGACGGGCGCCACCAGAAGCGGGTCCTTCTCGTCTGGGACGCACCCAACCTCGACATGGGTCTCGGCGCCATCCTCGGCGGCAGGCCCACGGCCGCCTACCGGCCACGATTCGACGCACTCGGCCGCTGGTTGCTCTCCCGGACCGCGGAACTGTCCGCGTCCGGCACCGACACACTCGAACCCGAGGCAACGGTCTTCACCAACATCGCGGCTGGCAGCGCCGATGTCGTGAGACCGTGGGTCGAAGCCTTGCGTAATGTGGGATTCGCGGTGTTCGCCAAGCCGAAGATCGATGAGGACAGCGACGTCGACTCCGACATGCTGGACCACATCGCGCTTCGTCACGGCGAGGGGCTGGCCGGTGTCATGGTCGCCTCCGCCGACGGTCAAGCATTTCGCGAACCGTTGGAGGACATCGCCGCGACCGGCATTCCGGTCCAGATACTCGGGTTCCGCGAGCACGCCAGCTGGGCGGTCGCGTCCGACCTTCTGGACTTCGTCGATCTCGAGGACATCCCCGGCGTGTTCCGGGAGCCACTGCCTCGGGTCAGCCTCGACACACTGCCCGACGAGGGTGCCTGGTTGCAGCCGTTCCGACCGCTTTCCGCCCTGCTCGTCGGGCGGAAGAGTGCTGCCGAGTAGGAGTTGATCTGTGTTCGCGAGCTGGGGAAGCGTCGTCTACCGGGCCCGATTCACCGTCATCGGCATCATGGTTGCCTTGTTGCTCGGTTCGGCCGCGTACGGCCTGGGCCTCGAGAAGCATCTCAGCCAGAGCGGCTGGGACGATCCGGGCTCGGAGTCGGTCGCCGCGGCCAAGCTGGCTGACGGCACCTTCGGCCGCGACACCAACAGTGACGTCGTCGCGCTCTATACGGCGCCCGAGGGCAAGACGATCGAGGACCCCGAGTTCCAGGCGAAGGTCGTCGCGAACCTCGAGCGTCTGGCCGCGGAACACCCGGACAAGATCCTCAAGATCAACGGCGGCTATTTCAAGGTCGGCACCGCACCGCAGCTGGCGTCCGCCGCGGACGCCGACAAGCAGCACGCGATCGAGAGCGTCGCGATCGTCGGCGACAACGACACCGAGGTCACGGCCAATTTCCGCGACGTCAAGGACGAGTTCTACATCGACGGCGTCGACGTGCAACTCGCCGGTCTCCAGCCCGTGTCGGGTGCGCTCAACGACACGATGGCCACGGACATCCGGCGGATGGAGCTGCTCGCGATCCCGGCCGTGGGTGTGCTGCTGTTCTTCGTGTTCGGTGGTGTCATCGCGGCGGCGCTGCCGCTGATCATCGGTGGCCTGACCGTGGTCGGCGCCAACGGCATCGTCCGTCTGATCACCAACTTCACCGAGGTCAACTCGTTCGTCGCGCCCGTGGTCTCCCTCGTGGGGCTGGGCCTGGCCATCGACTACGGGTTGTTCATCGTCAGCCGGTTCCGAGAAGAGATGGCGGAGGGGTACGACACCCGCGCCGCCGTCCGCAGAACGGTGATGACCTCGGGCCGCACGGTGGTCTTCTCGGCGACGATGATCGTCGCCAGCCTCGGCGGTCTGCTGCTGTTCCCGCAGGGCTTCCTGAAATCCGTCGCCTACGGCGCCATCGCGACCGTCGGCCTCGCCGCCCTGACGTCGATCACGATCCTGCCCGCGATCCTCGGCATCCTCGGCAAGCGCGTCGACGCCCTCAGCCTCGACCGTTTCCGTCAGACCAAGAACACCGAAGAGATCGAGGCGAGCATCTGGGGCCGGCTCACCCGCTGGGTGATGCGCAACCCGCTCAAGGTCACCATTCCGATCGTCGTCGGCCTGCTCCTGCTGATCGTGCCGCTGACGGGCATCAAGTTCGGTGGCATCAACGAGACCTACCTGCCCCCGGACAGCACGACCCGCGCCGCGCAGGAACAGTTCGACGAGATCTTCCCGAACCTGCGCACCGAACCGGTCAAGCTCGTGGTGTCCGACGCCGACAACAAGGCGCTCGGCCAGATCATCAAGGAAGCCAGTGGCGCGCCGGGCCTGATCGAGCGGTTCACCCCGGAGGGCGCGGCCAAGGACGGAGTGGTTGTCCTCAAGGCGGGACTCGTCGACCGCAACGAGTCCAAGCCGACCATCGACTATCTGCGTGCCATGGACAGTCCGGACGGCGTGCAAGTGCTGGTGGGCGGCACCCCGGCGATCGAACAGGACAGTATCTCCGCGCTGCTCGACCACCTGCCCACGATGGTGATCTCCGTCCTCTTCCTGACGACGTTGCTGATGTTCCTGACGTTCGGCTCGCTGGTGCTGCCGATCAAGGCGGCGTTGATGAGCGCGCTGGGCCTCGGGTCCACGCTGGGCATCCTGACGTGGATCTTCATCGACGGTCACGGTTCGGAGTGGCTGAACTTCACCCCCGGACCGATCATGTCGCCGGTGCTGGTGCTGATCATCGCGATCGTCTACGGCCTGTCCACCGACTACGAGGTGTTCCTGCTCTCCCGCATGGTGGAGGCGCGGGCGCAGGGGGCCAGTACGACGGAGTCGATCCGCATCGGCACCGCGCACACGGGCCGCATCATCACGGCGGCCGCGCTCATCCTCATCGTCGTCACCGGCGCGTTCGGGTTCTCCGAACTCGTGATGATGAAATACATCTCCTACGGCATGATCGCCGCGCTCATCATCGACGCGACCCTCATCCGCATGTTCCTCGTCCCCGCCACGATGAAGCTGCTCGGCGACGACTGCTGGTGGGCGCCGGCGTGGATGAAGCGGATCCAGGAGAAGACAGGCCTCGGTGAGCCCATCCTCGACAACGAGCTGATGCCCACCGACGTCCCGGAGCTCACCCCGATCGGTGCCGTCCCGCCGCAGCGCAAGCTCGCGGCGCCGCCCGCACCCCGGAAACCGGAACCGCTCACCGAGCCGATCCCGCTGGTGACCGCGCGGGCGCTGGCCGCAAAGATGTCCGAGGACGACGCGAAGGCGCGCAAGGCACAGGACGAGGCCCGGCGGTCGGCGACCGGCCGACCGGCCCGGCCGCCGGTGGAGATCGAGGAGCCGCCCGCGGAACCGCAGACCACCGCGCTGCCGCAGCCTGCTGCGCCGCGTCCGGCCCCCACGCAGTCCCGTCCCGCGCCGGCGCCGCGCCCCGCACCGCAGTCGCGTCCCGCTCCCCGGCCCCGCCCGGCGGC
Source organism: Rhodococcus koreensis (assembly GCF_900105905.1). GTDB lineage: Bacteria > Actinomycetota > Actinomycetes > Mycobacteriales > Mycobacteriaceae > Rhodococcus_F > Rhodococcus_F koreensis. Next base: position 3,133,832 of record NZ_FNSV01000005.1, read on the forward strand.
GGCCCCCGCCCCGGGTCCGGCCACCGAGTCGCGTCCCATCGAGAGCTGGCTCGCCGACCTCCGGTCGACGTCGGCCGCCGAACCGCGGCCGATCTCCTCGCCTGCCGAACCGCGACCGAGCGCGGCGTCGCCGTCACTGCCCACGCGGTCGCCGCGCTCGGTGCCGGCACCGTACGAGCAGGAGACCCCCCAGTCGTCTCCTGCCCGCCCGGTGCCGCCGATCCCGTCCCGGCGTCGCGCCGCCGAGCCTGCGGAACCGGTGAACGGCGGCAGGCGCACCAACGGCGCGCCTGCCAACGGGAGCCCGGCCAACGGTGCCCCGGCCAACGGTTCGCGCCGCCGCGCCGAGGAGCCGCCCGTCGATCCGGACGACGCCTCGAGCGGCAGGCACCGCGCGGACGACGGCAACGCCGTCAGCGTCAGCGAACTCATCGCTCGGCAGAACCGGCGCTGACGGAGCCGTTCGGCGTTCCCCGCCCGGCCTCCCGCTCCGCGAATTCACGCGCGTAGCGGGTGCCGGCGAGGAGCAGCAGCAGGCCCACCACCAGGAACGCGAGGACGCGGAACAGCCCGTCGAGGGTGGCCAGGTCGAACAGGAACAGTTTGGCCAGCGCCGCGGCGGTCAGCCCCAGTCCGACGCCGAGCGCGGTGTGGGCGTAGTCGCGGCGGGCCAGTCCGAACACCAGGGCGGCCGTCGCCGCCGCCATCCACGCGATGGTCGCGGCGCAGTGTCCGGCGATGAAGCCTGCGGACGTCCCGGTGAGCGCCGTCCCCGCGGACACCGTCGCGGTGGTGACGGCGTACAGGATCACCAGGCCGGCGAGCACCCACCACGGCTGGGCGTCGGCGGTGCTCAGCAGCTTCAGTGTGTGCGCGTACCAGACGAACAGGAAGACCGTTCCCGCGAGCACCAGCGACGACAGCACCGTGGTCACCCCGAGCGCGTCGAGCGCGCGGTACTCGTCGACGAGGACGAACGGCGGCGCGGCGATCGCGAAGGCAAGCCCGCCCACGACGGTGAAGACGGCACCGACGGCGTATGCGATCCGTGACTCCGCCTGCCCGCCCACGGTGAGGAACAGTGCCGCCACCCCGAGCAGCACGAGCGGTGCGAGGTCTTCGCTCGACCCGAGAAGGCAGGCTTCGAGCAGCGCGAGGGTACCCACGCCGGCGAGCGCGATCCGGGCATGGTTCGGCAACGACCGGGCCACGGCGAACGCGGCGAACATCGCGGCGGCCAGTGCCAGCGCGATCAGCGTGGACCCGAGCCGGTCGAAGAGGTGACCGATCACCAGCGTCGGGACGGCCGTCGTGACGATCATCGCGGTCGCGGTGATGTCGCGAGAGTTGCTGCGCAGCAGGATGATCGACGACACGAGCCCGACGAGGGCAACCAGTGCGGCGGAGGCCAGCAGCCAGAACCGTTCCGGCCGGTCGTAGAGTCCGGTATTCGCGATCGCGATCACCAGTGCGATCACCACCGGGCACGTCCTCGCGATCGCCAGGTACAGCCAGTCGCGACCGAGTTGCGCCGGGAAGCTCGCGACCTGGATCACGAACAGGAACCCGATCAGGGTGAGCGTGATGCCGTCGGTGAGCACGGGCGCGAGCACGGCGGCACCGGTCACCACGAGCAGGGCGAGGGGTTGCGAATCCCACCTGACCGCCAGTGCGACACCGGCTCCCGCGATCCCGAGCGCCACGACCATCGCGAGCACCGGCAGCAGCCAGTGATAGACGACCGCCACGGCCACGACGTCCAGGTAGGCGCCGGCGATACCCGTTGCCGCGAGCGCGATCCCGCCGACCCGGCCGCCGGGACGTCCGAAGACGCGGGCACCGGCGACGACGAGACCGACCGAGAACAGCCCGCCCGCCACCACCCGCAGTTCCGGGCCGAAGAACCCGGCCTGCGCCGCCAGCACGAGCAGCATCACCACACCGATCAGGGTGACGGCGACACCCGCGACGGCGAGGACGCGGCTGATCATCCCGTCGCGCTGCCACCAGGGTTCGCGAACCACCCGGGGCCGCGGCGCGGGTGGTGGTGCGGGCCGGTACGGGGCGGCCGGTGCGGGCGGCGGAGGTGCCGGGGCAGTCTGCGGCACCGGTGGCCGGTACATCGGCTGCGGCACCGGCTGGGGCTGCGGCACGGGCTGGGGCTGGGGCTGGGGCTGGGGCCGCGGGACGCTCGCGAGTTGCGCCTGCAGGACGGCGAGGTTCTCACCCACGTGACGCATCTGCTGACCGAGCGCCGAGAAGTCGCCGGACAGCTGCGCGACGAGCCGGGGGTCGACCGAAGGAATACCAGGTGTGGACATGGATCAATCGTCCTGCGGCGACGGCGCCCACACATGAGTAGGCCTACTCGAGAGACCTGCGTCGAGCTACCCGAACATGCGGCGGATCGACGTACCGAAAGGGTGTTTGGCGGTCACGTTCCCGAACCTGACCTTGCCCCGGACGACGAGGTGCAGCGGGCCGATGGGAGGGCCGGTCCGCACCCTGTTGGTCGCGGAACCACCGACCGTTTCGACGCCGTTGAGGTCGACCGTCGCCTCTTCCGGCACGACCAGCGAGATCGTGCTCGCGTAGTCGTCGATCGTCACGTGCACCACCTGCGTGGCCATGACGGCCCGCGTGAAGTCGAGCGTCACCGTCGACAGCCGGGTGTTCACCTCGAGGGCGGGGGGAACGTTCCACGAGCCGGTGCGGCTGACCGACGACATCCGGCCGCGGACGACGTCGCCCGGGGGCGGTGGAGGTGACCGGTGCACGGTCGGCGGAACCGGCGGCGCCGGGCGGGACACGTACGGCTGGTCGGGGTACGGCGGCGGCGTGAACTCGGAGATCAACTGGATTCCCGGCAGATCCACCAGGACGACGTTCAGCTCCGCGCGCGTCTTCGCGGCGAGTGCCGTGTCCATCCGTTCGGTGAACTCCCCGAGCGAGAGCATCCCCTGGCCCACCGCCCGCTGCAGCAGTTCGCCGACGTGTTCCCGTTCCGCATCCGATACGCGTAGGTCCCGTGCCTCCATACCGACCAGGCTAGCGCCCGTGAGTATTTGTTAACCGCCGGACGTTAACAAGTACTCACGGCTACTCGAGGCCCTGCTCGATGGCGTACCTGGTCAGCTCGACGCGGTTGGCCAACTGCAGCTTGCGTAGCGTGGCCTGGACGTGGTTCTCCACGGTGCGGTGACTCAGCGACAGCTTGTTCGCGATCTGCTTGGCGCTGAGCCCTTTCGCGACGAACCGCAGCACCTCGGTCTCCCGCTCCGTCAGTTTGGGGACCGCGGGGCCCTGCTCGTCGGCGGGCGCACTCGACATTCGGCGGTACTCCCCCAGCACGAGTCCCGCGAGCCCCGGCGTGAACACCGCCTGCCCGGCCGCGGTGGCCCGCACCGCGTCCAGCAGTTCCTTCACGGACGCGCTCTTCACGAGGTACCCGGACGCGCCTGCCTTGACGGCGTCGAGGACGTCGTCACGCTCCGACGAGGCGGACAGCACCAGCACCCGGCTGTCCGGCGACACGTCCAGGACGGCGGCGGTGGCCGCGGCGCCGTTGCCGTCCGGCAGTTGCATGTCCATGAGGACGACAGCGGGACGGGTCGCCGCCGCCCGGCGTCCCGCGGCCGCGACGCCGTCCGCCGTGGCGACCACGGTGAACCCGGCGCCGTCGAGGTCGCGGGCCACGGCGTCCCGCCACATCGGGTGGTCGTCGACGACCATCACGGTGATCTGTTCGCCGGTCTCCGTGTCACTCATGCGTTTCGTCTCCCTTCGGCACGCGGATCTCCCATTCGGTGCCCTGGCCGGGTTCGGTGTCGAGTGCGGCGGTGCCGCCGAGCGCACCGACGCGGCCCAGAATGGATTTCGATACTCCCATGCGACCCTCGGCCTCCGCTTCGGCCAGCCGTCCCGGGGCGATGCCGCTGCCGTCGTCGCGGACGCTGACGATCACCTCGGCGCCCAGATCCTCCAGCAAGACGTATGCCCTGGCGCCGGACCCCGCGTGCAACGTGACGTTGGACAGTGCCGTGTCGACGATCGCGACGAGTTCGGTCGCCCGTCCGCGCTCGATCGTCACCGGATCCGCCGGAGTCGACACGGACACCGTGGTGCTCGCCCGCGTGCCCAGCAGCAGTCGCACGTCGATCGCGCTCCCACCCAGATCCGACGCGACACCCGCGCCCTGCTCGGAGATCAGCATGCGCAGCGCCACCTCCTGCTCGCCGGCGAGCTCCGCGAGTTCGGCTGCGGGCCCGCCGATCTCGTTGCCCCTGCGACGGACGAGCGCGAGCACCTGCAGGACGCCGTCATGCACCTCGCGGGCGAGTCGTTCCCGTTCCTCGGTGGCGGCGGCCAACCGCACCGCCTGCTCCAGCTGGGCCTGCGCGCGCCTCGCGGTGGTGGTGGCGAGCCCGAGCGCCAACCCCACCGACACCAGGACTGGTGCCGTCGCGTCCTTCCACAGGTCGAGGTTGACCTGATCGCGCACCACCGCGCTCACGGCCGCCATGAGCACCCCGGACGCCATGCCGAGCCACGGCCCGCCGAAGACGGCGGCGGAGATCACCGCGTTGGTGACCCACAGCGTCGTCGGCAGCGTCTGATGGTGGCTGTACCAATCGTGATCGGAGACGAGGCGCGTCGACGCCATCAGCGCGATGGCGATCACCTGGTCGGCGATCACGACCTGGTAGCGCGGAACCTTCCCGTGGGACAGCAGGACCGCCGACAGTCCCGACCACACCGCCATCAGGGCGACGAAGAACCAGCTCAGCCGCTGATGCGTGTAGTACTGCACCGACACGATCTGGTAGCTGATCGCGTACACCAGCGTGACGAGCCGGAACGCCTGCGCTGCACGCCACAGCGGGGCATCCGGCTGGGTGTCGAGTTCGGTCGCGGCCCTCGGCCGGTAGTGCAGGCGGGTGCGGTGTTCACTCTCGTCGGTCATGGGTCTGCGCCGGGTTCTCCAAGTGCGGGTCGTCGTGGTGAGGCGGTGTGTCGGCCTCGGCCGGATAGAGCGGGACCGACGGGTCGTCGACCTCGAGTGCGTCGTAGGTGGCTTCGGGATCCGCCGACAGCAGTGACCGCACCGCCGTGTTCAGCAGCGCGACGATCGGCACCGCCAGCAGACCGCCGACGATCCCGGCGAGGACGATGCCGGTGGTGATGGCCAGCACCACCGCGAGCGGATGCAACCGGACCGCGCGGCCGAGCAGCAGCGGTTGCAGCACGTGGGCCTCGAGTTGCATCACCCCGATGATGATGCCGAGCACGATCAGCGCGGTGAGGAATCCTTTGGTGACCAGGGCCACGAGCACCGCGAGGAACCCGGTGAGGAACGCACCGACGATCGGGATGAACGCGCCGATGAACACGAGCGACGCCAGCGGCAGGGCGAGCGGAACCCCCAGGATCGCGAGTCCCGCCCCGATCCCGATGGCGTCCGCGGCCGCCACCGCCACGGTGGCCCGGACGTACCCGATCAGCGAGCCGAACCCCTCGCTCCCCGCCAGCCGGACCCGCCGCCGGGACGCGGACGGGACGAGGCGGGTGACGAACTCCCAGATCTGGGAGCCGCCGTAGAGGAAGAAGATGAGGGTGAACAGCGTCAGCAGGGCGCCGGTGAAGATCTCGCCGACGACCGTGGCAGTCGTCAGTGCGCCACTCGTCAGCTGTTGCCGGTTCTCCTGGATCGACTTGACCACCGAATCGCCGGCCTGCCGGATCTGATCCTCGCTGAAGTGGAACGGGCCGTCCGTGAGCCACCCCTGGATCTGTGTGATGCTCGCCTCGAATTGTTCGGTGAGGCCGGGGAGACCTTCGATGAACTGCTCGACGACGAACGTCATGATCCCGGCGACGATGCCGATCGAACCGATGAGGACGACGAGGACGGCGGCCGACCGCGGCACCCCCTTGCCCTGCAGCCAGTCGACGAGGGGCACCAGCAGCGCCGACGCCAGGAGCGCCAGACCCACCGGGATCAGGACGGTGTCGAGCCTGGTCACGATGTATCCGAGGGTCAGCAGGCCGGCGAAGATGACCAGTAGCCGCCATGTCCACTCGGCCGCCACCCGCACCACCGGGTGCACCGACGCCGAGGGGTGACCCCCGCCCTGTGTTACCGCGGCAGTGTCCGAGCGTTGCTCGTTCGCGTTCACCTGCGGAGCGTATCGAGGTTCGGGCGGCGCCGGGTGCTTCGCGCGGGAAACACGTGCGCAGGGCACGCATATGCGCCGTTTAGGGGACGTGTCCTACGCCACCCGGTACACCCCCCGCTAAATTGAACGGCGTGCGGAAATCCTATAGAGCGATCGCGGCGACGGTCCGCAGCAGATGGCCGCTCTATATGATTTCGATGCTCCTCGCCAATTTCATCGGCGCCATCCTCGTGTTCGCCTTCGTGCGGTACGGGGTGCCGATCCCCGAATCGGCAGCCATCATGGCCGACCGGGTGCGCAACGTCGCGATCTTCGGCGGCTATCTCGCGTTCGCCGCCGTGGTGAGTCTCACGGCCGCCGCGATGATGCTGCGGTCGGTCGTCCGCTGGCAGTTGCGGGGCGGTCCGCCGACGCGCAGCGAGCAGATGTCGGCGCTGCACGCGCCGCTGCGGCAGGCGATCGTGCACCTGGTGTTGTGGATCCTCGGCGGCATCATCTTCGTGCTGCTCACCATCACCGAGATGCCGGAACTGGCGGTCGCGGTGATCGTCACCGTCTGCATGGCCGCGACCACCACGTTCGGCTTCACGTACATGCTCGGCGAACGCATCCTGCGACCGGTGGCCGCCCGCGCGCTCAGCGAGGGCGAGTTCGACCGGACCATGGCCCCCGGCGTCGGCACCCGGATGGCGATGACGTGGGGCCTCGGAACGCTGATGCCCGTCATCGGCATCATCCTGCTGTGCGTGACGCAGATAACCACCGACCTCGTGTTCTCCCCCGACGCGCTCGCGTGGGCGATCATGCTGCTGTCGATCATCGCGATCGCGCAGGCGTTCGCGCTGTCGATGCTGACGGCCAGCCAGATCTCCGACCCGATCAAGCAGCTGCGACGGGCCATCGAACGCGTCCAGCGCGGCGCCACCGACGTCCGGGTCGAAGTGTTCGACGGCAGCGAGGTCGGGCGACTGCAGGTCGGGTTCAACCGCATGATGCGCGAGTCGGACGAGCGGCGGCTGCTGCGTGAACTGTTCGGCCAGCACGTCGGTGAAGACGTGGCACGGCGGGCACTGCAGTTCGGCACCGAACTCGGCGGCGAGACGAGGTTCGTCGCAGTGCTGTTCGTCGACATGGTCGGGTCCACCGGCGCCGCCGCGGAGCGTCCCCCCGGCGAGGTCGTGAACCTGCTCAACGAGTTCTTCCGCGTCGTCGTCGATGTGATCGACCGGCACCACGGCTTCGTCAACAAGTTCATGGGTGACGCGGCGCTCGCGATCTTCGGCGCCCCACTCGACCGCCCCGACGCACCGACGGCGGCGCTGGCCGCGGCCCGGGAGCTGCGGTTCGCGTTGAACGAGATCACCGGCCTCGACGTCGGCATCGGCGTCTCCGCGGGCCTCGCCGTCGCCGGCAACATCGGCGCCGCCGAACGCTTCGAATACACGGTGATCGGAGACCCCGTCAACGAGGCGTCGCGGCTCACCGAACTCGCCAAGCTGCACCCCAGCCGCGTGCTCGCGTCGACGAGTGCCCTGTATTTCGCGGACGACGACGAACAGGCGCACTGGGAACTCGGCGAACAGGTCCAGCTGCGGGGCCGTCGCCGCAACACCCATCTGGCTTGGCCGGAGGACTATCCGGAGTAATCCGCTACCCGTTGGTTACGCTGGCCAGGTGGCACAGCCTCGATCCGACCCGCCCACTGCCGAGCCTCCTCGGCAGCGAAGCCGATACTGGTGGATCAAATGGCTACTCGGCGCCGGCCTCCTGGCCCTGCTGACCGTCGAGGGAATCTATCTGTGGCCCACACTCAGCGACTCGTGGAAAGCGCTCACCGAGATTCACTGGGGGTGGGTCGCGGCGTGCATCGCAGCCCAGGCTGTGTCCCTGAGCGGGTACGGAGCAGTCCAGCAGCGGCTGCTGCAGGCGGGCGGAGTCGTCGTCAGCCAGCTGAAGTCGGTGTCCGTGATCTACGCGAGCACCGCAATGGCCGTGAGCCTGCCGGCCGGTCAGGTGTTCTCCACCGCCTTCACCTACAAGCAGACCCGCAAGTGGGGTGCCACCCCCATCGTGGCGTCCTGGCAGCTGGCGATCTCCGGCGTGATCGCCGCGGGCAGCCTCGCGCTTCTCGGCGCCGCGGGCGCATTCGCGGTGGGCACCAAGGTGAGTCCGGTCACTCTGGTGCTGTCGCTGGTGGCCGCGTTCGGCTTGTTCTACGCACTGCGATACATCTCACGTAACCCCGACTCCATCGAGTCGATCGGGCTGTGGGTGCTCGCCCGGTACAACAAGTTCCGCAAGAATCCCCCCGAAGCCGGCGCCGAGCGGTGGCGGGAGATCCTGAGCCAGCTCGATTCGGTCGAGCTGAGGCGCAAGGATTCGATCATCACGTTCGGGTGGTCGGCGGTGCACCGGCTCGCCGACGTCGCGTGCCTCGGTTTCGCGTGCTGGGCGGTGGGCGCGGAACCGTCGTTCGCGGGTCTGCTGATCGCGTTCGCCGCGGCCAAGGCCGTGGGCAGCATCCCCCTCGCGCCGGGCGGGCTGGGGTTCGTCGACGGCACACTGATCGCCACACTGACCGCGGCGGGGGCCACCGCGTCGCAGGCCCTCGCGGCCGTGTTCGTCTACCGCGTCGTGAGCTACATCCTCGTCGCACTGGTCGGCTGGGTGGTGTTCCTCATCCTGTTCCGGCACAACCAGCACGAGGACCTGGAGATGGACCTCGAATTCGAACGCCGGGAGCAGTCGACCCCGACCACCAACCGGACGCAGCACTCCACGGAGTCCGAGCCCGACTCCCAGCCGTGAGTACTTGTTAACGTCCGGCGGTTAAGAAGTACTCACGGGTGGCGAAGCCGCAAAGGCCCGGATCGCCTCCGCCACCACGTCCGGGCGGTCCTCGGGCATCAACGTGTAGCTGTCCTCGACCTCCCGCAGTCGGGCGTGCGGGTACAGCTCGGCCAGTCGCCGACCGTGGTCGCGGGGCATCACCTTGTCCTCGACCGCCCACAGCACGAGGACCGGCCGGTCGAAGCGCCGGTTCGCCTCCGCCCATTCGCGCAGCGTCGACTTGGGCGGCAGCGACGTCGTGTACTTGCGCAGGTCCCGGCGTACCCGGCGATCGGTGGTCGCGGGGCGGAACCAGCCGTCCATCACCGGTTTCGGCACCGGACGCTTGCTCATCCATCCCCACGCCGCGGGAGCCCGGCGCATCGCCCGGAATCGCAGCGCCTGCATGGTCAGGGCGAGGCCACCGGGGACTGCCACCGCGAGACCGATCGCGCGACCGGGAATTCCCGGTGGGTAGTTGTCGAACGCCTCGCACGGCGTGAGGACGAGGGCCCCGACGCGACTGGTGTCGCCGAGCGCGATCAGCACCTGCGCGCCGCCCCAGTCGTTCTGCACGAGCGTGACGTCCGTCAGGTCGAGTTTCTCGAGGAACTCGCCGATGAGCAGTCCGAGACCGCGCAACGAGAGGTCGGCGTCGGCCCGCATCGGGATGCGGTGCGCGCCGAGCGGGAGGGTGGGGAGAATGCAGCGGAAGTCCGGGACGAGTCGCTCGACCACGTGCCGCCACACGGTGCCGTCGATCGTCAGGCCGGAGACGAACACGAGGACGGGGCCGTCTCCTCCGGTGTCGTCGTACTCGACGGTGCCTGCGGAGAGTTCGATCTGCTTCATGGCGCTCACTCCATTTGATAGATCGTTCTACTGAGAACCAGGTTACGATGGGGTGCGCACTGAGCGCAACGGTCGGAGGCAGAAAAAGTGAACGACACCAAGGCCCGGATCCTCGGCACCAGCAGCGACCTCTTCCGCCGCAACGGCTACACCGGGACCGGACTCAAGCAGGTCGCGACGGAGGCCCGCGCCCCGTTCGGGTCGATCTACCACTTCTTCCCGGGCGGAAAGCAGCAGCTCGGCGAGGAGGTCATCCGCACGTCGGGCGAGGAGTACGCGCGGCTGGTGTTCTCCGTCCTCGACGCGCATCCCGACATCCTCGAGGGGATCGAGGTCGGGTTCCGGCTGGCGGGCGACACCCTGGTGGCCACCGATTACGCGGACGCCTGCCCCATCGCCACGGTCGCACTCGAGGTCGCGAGCACCAACGAGGTGCTCCGCGTCGCTACGGCGGACGTGTTCACGAGCTGGATCGACTCCGGCAGCGCGCTGCTGCGGGCCCGCGGGTTCGGCGAGGCCGATGCGAGGCGCCTGATCCTGGGGTTCGTCACCAGCCTGGAGGGCGCGTTCGTGCTCGCCCGGGCGCTCCGCAGCACCGAGCCGCTCGACGCGGCCGGGGCCACCGTGCTCGCCGCCGCGCGCGCCTGCCTCCCCCCACGTGAGTGAGAAAGCGTCCCCGGACACGCTTTGCCACTCACGGGCCGGGTCGCTGAACCGATCGGGCGGAACGCCGCGTCGACACCACCTCTAGGCTGGCCGTGTGAAGAAGTACCTCCCCGCGCTCGCCCTGGACGTCGTCCTCGTCATCGTGTTCTGCGCCATCGGCCGCCGCAGTCACGACGAAGCCAATGCCCTGACGGGCCTGGCGACCACGGCCTGGCCGTTCCTGTCCGGTCTGGCGGTCGGCTGGCTCGCGACCGTCGCGCTCTACCGCGACAAGTTCGACGCGTTCCTCATCGTCCCGACGGGCATCGTGGTGTGGCTGTCGACGCTCGTGGTGGGCATGCTGTTACGCGTGGTGAGCGGCCAGGGAACGGCGTTCAGTTTCATCATCGTGGCGGGCACGGTTCTCGCTGTGTTCCTCCTCGGCTGGCGCGCAGTCGCGAAGATCGTGACGAAGGCCCGCGCCACCACCTGATACCGGCGAATCCGCCCCGACGGCACACGAACTTCCGCTCGAGGTGAGACAGTTTTCCCATGAGTGACACCATCGATCCGGCCCGGGACGAGCGGCGGTCCGACCGCGGTTTCTTCGGCCAGCCGTTCGCCCTCGCGAACCTGTTCGGCGTCGAGATGTGGGAGCGATTCTCCTTCTACGGGATGCAGGGCATCCTGATCTATTACCTCTACTATTCGGCCTCCGAAGGTGGCCTCGGAATCGCCGAATCGTCCGCGACCAGCATCGTCGGCGCCTACGGCGGCACGGTGTATCTGTCGACCATTCTCGGCGCGTGGATCGCGGACCGGCTCCTCGGCTCCGAGCGAACCCTGTTCTACAGCGCCATCCTCGTCATGCTCGGCCACATCGCCCTGGCGGTGTTCCCCGGCCTGTGGGGTGTGGGCATCGGTCTGGTCTGTGTCGCGTTCGGCAGCGGTGGGCTCAAGGCCAACGCCACCTCCCTGGTCGGCGATCTGTACGACGAGCACGACGAGCGCCGCGACGCCGGATTCTCCATCTTCTACATGGGCATCAACATCGGCGCGCTCGTCGGCCCACTGCTGACGGGCTGGGCCCAGGACGCCATCGGCTTCCATGCCGGCTTCGCGCTCGCCGCGATCGGTATGGCGCTCGGATTGATCCAGTACACACTCGGCCGCAAGCGCCTCCGGGGCATCGGGGCGGAACCGCCCAATCCCCTTCCCCGCGCCCAGCGGCCCAAGTGGATCGCGATCGGCGCCGCCGCGATCGTGGTGATTGCGGCCCTGTCCCTGACCGGGGTGATCACCGCGGCCAACATGTCGGACATCGTGGTCGGCCTCACCATCGTTGCGGCGATCGGCTACTTCGCGATCATGTTGTCGAGTCGCCGCATCACGGCCGTCGAGCGCAGCCGCGTCTACGCGTTCATCCCGATGTTCATCGCCAGCGCGGTGTTCTGGTCGCTGTTCCAGCAGCAGTTCACCACGGTTGCGGTCTACTCCGACAAACGACTCGACCGCAACCTGTTCGGCTGGGACTTCCCGCCGTCGTGGGTGCAGTCCATCAACCCGGTCTTCATCATCATCTTCGCGGGTGTCTTCGCTGCCGCGTGGACGAAACTCGGCCCCCGTCAGCCGTCGTCGCCGATCAAGTTCGCGGCAGGCACGATCATCATGGGTCTCGCGTTCCTGGCGTTCATCCCGATGTCGGGTGGCGGCGCCAACAGCGCACCGCTGCTGGGTCTGGCCGGCATCCTCCTGCTGTTCACGTTCGCGGAACTGCTGCTGTCGCCGGTGGGACTGTCGCTGTCGACCAAGCTGGCGCCCGAGGCATTCCACACCCAGATGGTGGCCTTGTTCTTCCTGTCCGTCGCCCTGGGCACCGCGATGGCGGGCACGCTGGCCAAGTACTACGACGAGAACAACGAGGTCCCGTACTTCACCGCGGTCGGGCTCGGCTCGATCGCCGTGGGTGTGCTCCTCGCTATCGGGGCACCGTGGATCAAGCGTCTGATGAAGGGCGTGCACTAACACCCGCTGCGCTGAGAAACGGTCTCAGCGCACCCACAACCACACGGCCAAACCGAATCCCGCCATCGCGATGACGACGCGGAGGACGGACGGCGGTATCCGCCTGACCACGGGTGGGCCGCACCATCCACCGGCCAGGGCGCCGATCGCCATCGCGGCGGCGGCGCCCCAGTGGACGGGGCCGAAGGCCGCGAACCCGATCGCGGCGACGAGGTTCGCGACGCCGAGGAGAAAGCTCTTCAGAATGGTCGCGCGCCAGATCTTCTCCGAGGTGAGGATCAGGGCGATCGCCAGGAAGATGACACCGGCACCCGCACCGAAGTACCCGCCGTAGATGGCGACGACGAACAGCGACACCGAATAGGTGCGGGGCATGTCCCGCCCGCCGGCCAGCGCCCGCAGCCGGGGTTGCAGCAGCAGTGCCAGCGCGGCGAACGCGACCATGAACGGGACGATCGCCTCGAACGACCCCGCGGGCGCCAACAGCAGGATTCCCGCGCCGACCAGGCCGCCCGCCGCCGAGTACAGCGCCCACCGCCACAGCTTGGGACCGGTGTCGGCGACCTCCCGCGTGGAGTTGGACAGCGCGCCGACGCCGACCGCCACCATCGCGACCGTGTTGGTGACGTTGGCGGTCACGGGCGGCAGACCGACGGCGAGGAGTGCGGGATACGACACGATGGACGCCAGGCCGGTCACGAACCCGACCAGTCCCGCGAAGAACCCCGCTACGACGAGAAGACCGATATCAAGCAGGGACACAAGGTAGAAACTTACCCTTGCTCACTTACTCCCTCAGCGCGGACGGTCCGCCCCTCAGCGCGGACGGTCCCCGTCGTTGTCAGTTCGCCGGCTTCGCCATTTCACGGAAGAGCATGTCGGTCATCTTCACCGCGCGGTCGCCACCGTCGGCGTCGGCGACGAAGACCGCGAAGGCCAGGTCGCCGCGTGAGCCGTAGAACCAGCGGTCGTCGCCGCTCGCACCATTCATGCCCATGAGGTCCGGGTAGCCGTTGAGGTACGACGCACCGCCCCGCACCACGTTGTCGCGCATCATGCCCCGCAACTGGTCGTTGATGTTCGCCGGAAGCGGCTGAGCGGCCACGTCGGTGGTGCCCGGCTGTCCCTGGACGATCATCGGCGCCGGCGCGCTGCCCCGTGCGATCGACGCGGCCAGCATGGCCATCCCGAACGGCGTGACGGCGGGCAGGTCGCTGTCCTTGCGGTTCATCACCTGGTTCATGCCCGACTGGTCGGCGGTGAAGACGGCGGTCTGATGGTCGAGGCCCGGGATGTTGTAGTTCATGCCGAGCCCGAGCTGATTGCCCGCCTTCTCGATGTCCTCGATCGACAGCGAGGACGGGTCGACGCCCTTCTGCAGTCCAGCGGCCCTCTTCACGAGATCGAGGTTCGATCCGGCGGGGTAGAGACCCTGGAACGCGATCGGCCCCTGCTCCATCGCCTGGTTGTTCTGCGCGGCGGCGAGCACGGCGCCGGAGGACGGCTGGATCGCGACGATCGCCGCGGGGGTTCCGACGCTGACCACGGCTTCCTCTGCTGCCAGTTGCAGGTGGGAGTCCACCGTCGCGACGATGTCCGGCCCGGGCGGGCCCTGGAAACCGGCCTGCGGAATGAGCGTGCCGTCGGGGTCGACGAGGTGGACGGCCCAGCCGGCCGTCGCGTCCCGGTTGGCCTGCCACACCTTGCGCAGCGGATCCAGCAACGGTGTCGTGATGCGCCGATCCGACGTGATGAGCTTCGGCGTCTTGATGGTGACGACGCCGGGGATCGCGAGGTCCTCCTCGAGGAATTGCCAGTCCTGGTCGCGCAACAGCACGGCGGTGACCTGCTGGCCGGGCTTCTCGGCCATCTCCGCCATCATCGAGTCGGCCGTCACGAGGGGAGCCACCGGCTCGAGGACCTCCGCCAGACGCCGGGTGGTCGCGACGGGATCGGGCATCGTCGCGGGATCGAGGGTGACCGAGTTGATGGTCTGCTCGTTCATGAGCAGCCCGCCGACGGCGTCGAAGACGCGCGGCGGTGCGGCGTCCGTCCGGTCGTAGCGGACGACGCGCCCGTTGCCCATGTCGGGCGCGAGGATCGACGGATCCCAGGAGATGCGCCAGCCGACGGACAGGTTCCGCACGCCACCCTGAACCTGGTAGCTCCAATCCTTGCCTTCACCGAAATGCCAAGCGGCACCGACGGTGAAGAAGCCGGAATCCGAGCCGAGATCCATGAACTGGGTCACGTCGAACTTGGCGTCCTCGGGATGGAGGCCGTCGAACATCTGCTGAATCGCCGTCTCCGCGGCGTTGGGATAGGAGGTCTGCGCTGCAGCGGCAGCGGCATCGCCCTCGTTCAGTGCGTTGACGAAGTCGTCGACGACCGACTGCGCGGTCGCCTCCTCTTTCGACAGCACGCACGACGCCAGAATTACCGCCAGAACGACAGCCGACGTCAGGGCGATCACGTATCTGTTGCGGCGGCCAAGCGATCGTCCATTCCCCATGTCCACCATCTTGCTTTCAGTCACATGCGTAACAAGCACCATTTGCCTACGAAGGAGTTACGGTTGAGCCACAACTTATCCCCGAACAGCAACGCGTGAACGGGTTTATCGAAGAAAACGCCCCGCAGCCTGCACAGCAGGGGCCGAACTGTCACCTGTTGCAATAAAGACGGCAAATGCTAGGTCGTCCTTGATTCCGACGAACCAGCCGTGAGCGGGACCACTTCCGGACTCGGCCGTGCCAGTTTTTCCGAGCAGCCCCGGAATGTCCTGCAGCGCAGTAGCGGTACCTCCCGTCACAGTTTCGCGCATCATCGTCCGGAGGTCGGCGGTGACGTTCGCGGGCACGGCGGGCGCCGTCGTGTCGGCGGTCCCGGGTTGTCCCCGCACGATCATCGGCGCCGGCGTGGAACCGTCCGCGATCGATGCGGCCACCATAGCCATGCCGAACGGCGACGCAGTGACCTGCCCCTGTCCGATCGCGGACTCGACCCGGGCGGCGGGACTGTCGGCGATCGGCACGTTGCCGGTGACGGTGGTCAGTCCGGGCGTGACGTAGTCGACGCCGAGCCCGAACTGCAGCGCAGCCTTCTGCAGGGCGTCGGGCGGCAACCCGACCGCCAGCCGTCCCATGGTGGTGTTGCAGGACCGGGCGAACGCGGTGTGCAACGGGACCGCGCCGAGGTCGAATTCGTCGTCGTTGGGGATCTGCCTGCCCTCGATGTTCTCGGTGCCGGGGCAGGGCAGGACGGTGTCCGGGGTGGCGGCACCGGCCTGCAGCGCGGCGGACGTCGTCACCGTCTTGAACGTCGATCCCGGCGGGTAGAGGCCGGTGAGCGCGATCGGGCCGAGCGCGTCGGCGGGGGCGTTCTGCGCGACCGCGAGCACCTCACCCGTGGAGGGTCGCAGGGCGACGATCGCGGCCTGCTGCGGCACGTCGGCGAGCGCCCGCTCGGCGGCCATCTGCATCGGGAGGTCGAGGGTCGTCGCGATGTCGGGGGCGTCGGGGCCCTGCTCGCCGGCGACGGTCTTCGCCGAACCGTCCTGACCGACCAGTTGCACTGCCCAGCCCGCGGACGCGTCCTGCCCCTGCTGCCACAGGTCGCCGAGCCCGGCCAGGGTGGGCGAGGCCAGCGCCTTGTCCGTGCTGAGCAACCTGGTCTGCGGGGCGAGCGTGACTCCGGCGAGTTGCCGCAATTGCGGTTCGATCGGCGCCAGGTCCTCGGCCCGCAGCGAGATGGCCGTGACCGGCTTGCCCTGGGCGCCTGCCAGATCCTGCTGGAGCGTGGCCGCGGTGATGGTCGGTGCGATGGGCGACAGCAACGACGCAACCGCCACCGTGTCGGCGCCCTGGTCGAGGTTGACCAGCGTGACGACCTGTTGCTCGAGGATCGGCGCGCCATCCGCGGCGAGGACCTTCGGCGGTGTTCCCGTCGTGGTGGTGTACCGGACGGTGGTGTCGTCGGTGAGTCCGGGTGCGAGCACGGCCGGGTCCCAGACGATCTTCCAGTCGTCGCCTTCCTTGGTGGCGTTGCCGGTGGTGCTGTACTTCCATTCCTGCCCCGGGGCGAACGGCCAGGACACGTCCATCCTGAACGTTCCGCCGTTGTCGCCCGACTCCTGCACGTCGGTGCGGGTGTACGTGCCGTCCCGGTTCCCGAGCCCGTCGTACATGGCCGTGATCGCGGCGGTGGCGGCGGCCGGGTCGGTGGTGAGCGCGGCGGCAGCCTGCACGTCGTCGCTGTTCAGGGCGTCGGCGAACTGCTGCGACACGGTGTCGGGCTGGTCCGGTCCGAAGAGTCCGCAGGCGGAGAGCACCATCGCGAGGACGGCGATTCCGGCGGTGGCCTTCCGGGTGGGGGTGGGACGGATGGGGCTGTGACGAACGGTTGAGGTGCGCACGGACTCGATCATGCCTGACGTGGTGGCGCGCTTCGAATAATCGGTGTAATTATGTAATCAGTGCTGCATCACGGTGATCGTGGCACCCGACTCCCAGGAGGACGCCATGAGAAACGCACAAGGTCCGGGCTCCCGCCGCTTCGGCCGCCCCGGTGGATGGCAGCAGGCGGACGTCCCCGACGCGAGCGACGCGGCCGAGTGGTTCGCCGGCCGCCTTCCCGACGACTGGTTCACCGGCCCCGCGACCGTCGAGGTCGACCGCGAGGAGATCGTGGTGGTCGGCGAATTGCCGCCCGTCGAGTCCGCCGACTCCGGTTCGGAGGCCGCGATCGACGGACGCATTTCCCGGTTCCGCGAAACCACCCGGGGCGATCGAATGCGCATCGCCGACGAGGCCGAACGGCGCTACGGACGCAAGGTCGCGTGGGGCGTCAGCCTCGACGGCCACAAGACGCTGTTCACCCACCTCGCGGTTCCGGTGATGACCCGGCTCCGCCAGCCCGAACGCAAGGTTCTCGACACGCTGGTCGACGCCGGTGTGGCGCGGTCGCGGTCGGACGCCCTGATGTGGACGGTGCGCCTGGCGGGCCAGCACAGCGAACAGTGGCTCACCGAACTCCGTGAAGCCATGGCGAAGGTGGACGACCTCCGCGCCGAAGGTCCCCAGATTTAATTCGATTGCACGGGTATCGGTGGCGTCCTATCGTGAACGTCACCGATGCGCACCGGGCGCGTCAGACAGAGGGGAACGGTCCATTGCTCCTGACGAGGTAGTCACGCGAGTCTTCATCCGCACACACCTCGGGAGTACCCCATGGCCCAGTCATATCTGTCCCTGTCCGACCTCACGTTCACCTGGCCCGACGGCGAGCCTGTCTTCGATGGCCTCGACGCCGTCTTCGGCCCCGGACGCACCGGCCTGGTCGGTCTCAACGGTTCCGGAAAATCCACGCTGCTCCGGCTGATCGCCGGGCGCCTGCGTCCCGACCGCGGGTCGGTGACGGCACAGGGCGAGGTGGCGTACCTGCCGCAGGACATCACGCTCGACCCCACGCTGAAGATCGACCGGATCCTCGGCATCGACGATCTTCGGGCGGCGTTGCACCGCATCGAGTCCGGCGACGGCACGCCCGAGGATTTCGATGCCGCGACCGGCCGCTGGGACATCGAGGAGCGGGCCGTGTCGACCCTGCACCGGCTCGGTCTCGAGCGGGTGCTCGGCAGCACGTCCGACCTCGACCGCACCGTCGGCACCCTGTCCGGTGGCGAGACCGTGCTGCTCGGTCTCACCGCGCAACTGCTGAGGGAACCGGAGGTGCTACTACTCGACGAGCCCACCAACAACCTCGACGGCGCGTCCCGCAGCAAGCTCTACGAGGTGGTGCAACAGTTTCCGGGCACGCTGCTGGTGGTCAGCCACGACCGTGCCCTGCTCGACCTCATGACGTCCATCGCGGAACTGCGCGCCGGCGAGATCCGCATGTTCGGCGGGAACTTCAGCGCGTACCGGGAGATCGTCGAGGCGGAGCAGGCGGCCGCCCGGGCCGCGGTGCGCGACGCCCGCAGCGACGTGCAGAAGCAGAAGCGGGAACTCGTCGAGGCCCGCATCAAGATCGACCGTCGTAAGCGGTACGGGCAGAAGATGTTCGAGAACAAACGCGAGCCGAAGATCGTGATGGGACTGCGGAAGCGGCAGGCGCAGGAGTCGGCGGGAAAGCTGCGGAACAATCACATCGCGAAGGTCGACGAGGCGCGGGATTCGCTGACGGAAGCGGAGAGTGCCCTGCGGGACGACCGCGAGGTGCGCATCGACCTGCCCGACACGGAGGTGTACTCGGGTCAGGAGGTGGTCTCCGTCCGGGACCTGAGCCTGCGCAGCGGACAGCAGGTGTCGCTGGACGTGGTCGGCCCCGAGCGGATCGCGCTCGTCGGACGCAACGGCGTCGGGAAGACGACCCTGCTCGACGCCGTCGTGGCAGCGGGACCGCGGGTGCCGTTCAAGGCCCTGCCGCAGCGACTCGACGTGTTCGACGAGTCGCTGACGGTCGCCGAGAACGTGGCCGCGGCAGCGCCGCACGCGTCGCAGGAACAGATCCGCGCCCAGCTGGCCCGGTTCCTGTTCCGGGGCAACGATTCCGATGTTCTCGCGTCGGCGTTGTCGGGCGGGGAACGGTTGCGGGCCGCCCTCGCGACCATCCTGCTGGCCGAACCCGCCCCGCGACTGCTGCTGATGGACGAGCCGACGAACAACCTCGACCTGCCGAGCCTCGCGCACCTCACGCAGGCGCTGCGCAGTTACCGCGGTGCACTGATCGTGGTCAGCCACGACCGGCAGTTCCTCCACGACATCGGTGTCACCCGGTGGCTGGAAATGACGGGAGAGGGCCTCCGGCCCTGTGCGCCTTTCGGGTAGTCCCGGCTACCACAAAGGCGCACGGGCGAAGCTCATTCGGCGACGCCGATGTCTTCGTGCCACAGTGCGGGCCTGCGCTCGATGAATTCGGCCATGAGGTCGATGCAGTGCTGATCGCGCAGGACGGTGACGTCGACGCCGTTCTCGCGGAGCCATTCGTGACCGCCGGTGAACGTGACGCTCTCCCCCACGACGATCGCGCCGATGTTGAACTGCCGGACCAGTCCGCTGCAGTACCAGCACGGCGACAGAGTGGTCACCATGATCGTCGAGCGGTAGTCACGCTGGCGCCCGGCGGCGCGGAACGCGTCCGTCTCGCCGTGGACGGACGGGTCGCCGTGCTGGACCCGCCGGTTGCGGCCGCGGCCCAGCAGGGTTCCGTCGCCGGCGAACAGCGCGGCCCCGATCGGGATTCCGCCCTCACGTTTGCCGAGTTCCGCCTCGGCGATCGCCACGGCCAGCAGTTCCTCGGGGTCGAGCGCGGGGTTCGGGGGAATCGGCATGCCACCAGTATCGCCCCCGACCTGTGCGCCCGAGTGCAGTCCGCGAGTCGGCCGCGACGCGCGTGCTGCAGACTGGGCGGGTGCAGCACGCTACCAATCCCGTCGACGGCGTCCGGATCGCGTACCAGACCGTCGGCGACGGGGAACCGCTCGTCCTCGTCCACGGCACGGCTCTCTCCCACGCGATCTGGCGCGGATTCGGTTACGTCGCCGCGCTGCGTGATCGGTACCGGCTGATCCTGGTCGATCTGCGGGGCCACGGGCGCAGCGACAAGCCGCACGACGAGGACGCGTACGCGATGGATCTGCTCAGCGGCGACGTCCTGGCGGTCCTCGACCACCTGGAGCTTCCCAGCGCGCACGTGCTGGGGTATTCGCTCGGCGGCCGGGTCGCGCTGGCGTTGGCGGTCGGCGTGCCCGAACGTCTGGAGAGCCTGATCGTCGGCGGTGGCAGCAGCCTCCCGCAGGCAGGCGCGTTCGACCGGCTGTTCTTCCCGGGCTGCATCGACGTCCTCGAGCGGGACGGTATGGAGGCGTTCCTGGGGCAGTGGAATGCCCGGCGCGGGTGGCCGATCGACGCCGGGACGCGGGCGGCGTTCATGGCGAACGACGCGAAGGCGCTCGCCGCGTACATGCGGCGTTCCGGTGTGGAGCCGGGAGTCGACGACGACGTCCTGCGCCGGATCGCCGTCCCCACCCTGCTGTTCGTCGGCTCGAACGACGCCGAGCGGATCGGCGACACCCGGCGGGTGGCGGCGCTGATTCCCGGTGCGTCGCTGACGATCCTGCCCGGTTTCGACCATTCGACGGCGGTGGCCGCGAGCACCGAGGTGCTCGCGGCCGTCGAGCCGTTTCTCGCGGCGGTGTGACCGCTACACCCATTCGACCAACTGGATGATCACCCCGTTCGGGTCGCTCATCTGGAAGTAGCGTTCGCCCCACGGCTCGGTTTCGATGGGCGTCACGATCGGGACGCCCTCCGCCTGCAGTCGCTCGTATTCGCCGTCGATGCCGTCGACGACGAGTGCGATCAGCAGCCCCTGGCCGGCGTCACCGGCGATCCGCGCGGGTTTGAACGTCTCCAGTCCGGTCTTCAGGAAGACCAGATTGAAGCCGACGTCCGCACGCTTGAGCGACACGAAGCCCTCGGCGGCCATCTCCTCGACGAAGCCCAGGTGGGACTTGGCGAATTCGGCCGACGCGACGGGGTCTGCGACGTTCAGCGACAGTGCGCTCGCGGTGACCTTCACGGTGTGTCCTTTCGTTGACGACACCCCACCAACGTACGCCGTACGACATTTGTTCCCGGGGCGGACCTCACATCGCCAGCAGGCCCTTCGCGATGTGCGTCACCTGGATCTCGTTGCTGCCGGCGTAGATCATCAGCGACTTCGCATCGCGCGCGAGCTGCTCGACCCGGTACTCGGCCATGTAGCCGTTGCCGCCGAACAGCTGCACCGCCTCCATCGCCACCTCGGTGGCGGCCCGCGAGGAGTAGAGCTTCATCGCCGACGCCTCCGCGAGACTCACCCGATCCCCCGCCGCCGTGCGCTCGATGGCGTTGAAGACCATGTTCTGCACGTTGATGCGCGCGATCTCCATCTCGGCGAGCTTGAGCTGGACGAGCTGGAACTGGGCGATCTCCTTGCCCCACAGCTTGCGGGACTTGGCGTAGTCGACGCAGAGTCGGTGGCACTCGTTGATGATGCCGAGGGACAGCGATGCGATACCGATCCGTTCGGCCGCGAAGTTCTCCTTCGCGCTGGACTTGCCGTCCGACTTGCCGCCGTCCTCCGTCTCGCCGAGCAGACGGTCGCGGGTGAGGTGCACGTTGTCGAAGAACAGTTCCCCGGTGGGCGAGGAGTTCATGCCCATCTTCTTGAACGGCGCCCCCTGGGTGAGCCCCTCCATGCCCGCGTCGAGGACGAAGGCGAGGACCTTCCGGTCGCGGCGGTCGACGGACGAGTCCCCCTCGTCGAGTTTCGCGTAGACGACGATGACGTCGGCGTAGGGACCGTTGGTGATGAACGTCTTCTGCCCGTTGAGGATGTAGTCGTCGCCGTCGCGGCGCACGTAGGACTTCATGCCGCCGAACGCGTCCGAGCCGGAGTCGGGCTCGGTGATCGCCCACGCTCCGACCTTCTCGAACGTGACCAGACCGGGCAGCCAGCGCTCCTTCTGCGCCAGCGTCCCGCGACTGCGGATGGTGCCCGCCGCCAGCCCGAGGCTCACCCCGAGCGAGGCGACGAGCCCGAGGCTGACGCCCGCCAGTTCGGCGTTCATGATGACGCCCATGCTGCCCGCGCCGCCGAGGCCGCCGGATTTCTCCTCCTTCGCGCCGGCTGCCGCGTCGCCGCTGCGTTCGCGGTCCAGGGACTTCGTGAGCGCCTCCCGGGCCATCTCGTCCAGGCCGAAGGTGGCGAAGAGCTTGCGGATGATGTCGAACGGAGGCAGCTCGCCGGTCTCCAGCTTGTCGACGTGCGGTCGAATCTCCTTGTCGATGAAGCCGCGGATCGCGTCGCGGAACATCAGGTCGGTATCTGACCACTCATACATGCCGGGCACTCCAGTCGCCGAGAGACAAAGGGTTGCCGCAAATATAGAACACGTTCCTATTCTTGGACAGGTGTCATGGCGAGCCACCGTCCGTTCCACCGATCCCGAGCCACTTCGACCGCAGCCGGTCGAGGGTGCCGTCCGCGGCCAGGGCGCGCTGCGCCGACTCGATGCGGTCACGCAGCGCGCGATCACCGGTGCGGACGGCGACGGCGATCTCCTCCCGGGAGATCCCCCGTTCGACCACCTCGACGTGCGGGCGGTCCCGGACCAGCCAGGTGAGGACCGGCGCGAGTTTCATGACGGCGTCGCACCCGCCCGAGGACAGGTCGTCGAGGGCCTGTCCGATCCGGTCGTACGCGTACACCCGGATCGCGCCCACGCGGCCCTCCGCGACCAGGCGATCGACGATCGGCTGACTGGTGTTGCCGTGCTGGACACCGACGGTCAGGCCGCGCAGGTCGTCGACCCCGCGCACGCCCGGATGCCGGGACGTGTCGACGGCCAGGGACTGACCCGACACGAGGTACGGGGCGCAGAAATCGGCACGCGTCCGCCGCTCCGGCGTCACGGTGGTTCCCGAGGCGATGCAGTCGAATTCGCCGTCCGCCAGTGCGTCGAAGATGCCGTTGAAGTCGGTGCCGCGGTACGGGACGAGCGACCAGTCGAGGCCGAGTTCCTGCGCGAGCGCCCGGGTGAACTCAACGTCGAAACCCGCAGGCGCCTCGCCGTCCCGGAACTCGAACGGCGGGTCGGGCAGGGCCGAACCCACCCGCAGTACGCGCGCTGCCGCCGTCATGTCGCCCCTCTCCGGCCGTGGCGGGTGCCTACGAACCGATCAGCCCCAACCGCTGTGCCAGCCAGGGCATTTCCTTCTCCAGTCCCGCCGACCACACCGCGAAGCTGTGCCCGCCAGGCACTTCCACGTACTGCACGTCCATTCCGGCGTTCTTCGCGGCCTGATAGACCTTCTGCGCTCCCGGCTTGTAGGCATCGTCGTCGCTGCCGATCACGAAGACCCCGGCCGAGTCCGGGTATTTGTTCGCCGCCATCAGGTCGAGCGGGTTGACCCTCTTGAACGCCGCCTCGTCACCGCCGAAGCCGTCGTCGAGGGTGCGCTGGTGGTCGCCGAGCGTGGGCGCCTCCTGACCCGAGATGTCGAGGAACGTCGGATACACGTCGGGATAGTTCGTGGCCATCTGCAGCGAACAGGTGCCGCCGTAGGACAGGCCGCCGATGGCCCACGCCTTGGGGTCCGGGTTCACCTGCAGGTTCGACTTCACCCACGACGGAACGTCCTTCGCCAGATACGTGGCCACGTTGCCCAGCTTCGAATCGGTGCACAGGGGGTTCGCGATCTGCGAACCGGTGCCGTCCGCCACCACCACGATCGGGGCCAGTCCATCGTGTTTCGCGGCGAACTCGTTCATCGTGGTGGCGAGCTTGCCTCCGGCGAACCAGTCCTCCGGCGAGCCGGGCTGGCCGGCCAGCATCACGAGCACGGGCAGCAGCGGGCGCGGGTTGGCGAAGTAGGCGGGCGGCAGGTAGATCTCGGCGTCGCGGGCGGCGAACCCCGACGCCGTCCCGGGAACGGCCGCCGTCAGCACCCGTCCCTCGCTGGGCATCCCGGGCGGGGCCGTCCACGACGCGTCGAGCGGCGTTCCCGTCACGACGTTCTCGGTGGAGCTGCCGAGGTCGTTCATCTGGACGCGGTCGAACGGCTCCGCCCCGAATGCCGTGCCCACCGTGGGATAGGCGTCGAACACCCAATTGATCTGCGTCGCGGACGCGAGAAGCACGGCGAGGACCGCGAGAACCGACCCGACGGCGGCTTTCACTGTCCGGCCCGCACGGATCCGCGGCACGAGCAGGATGATCGCGAAGAGCCCCAGACCGATCCACACGTAGATGGACATCTCGATGGGGTCGGGGAACGGCCGGAGAACCTTTTCGACCATCACGTACAGGACGACGGTGACGACCACCGACACGGCCAGGCAGATCGGAACAGCTTTCGTGCGGTACCAGGGGGCGCGGGCGGCGAGCAACCACACGCCGCCGAGCGCGCCGATCCCCGTGAGGATCCAGGGCAGAGGCCCTGAGATCACGCTGACGTCGCTGAGCCATTCCACGTTCCGAAGCCTAGAGCGCGAACCCGCACCGCGTCGGCGACTCGGAGCGACCGGTAAAATTGCGGGGGTGACATTCATCAAGGTGTGCGGCCTGCGTGACGAGGCCTCCGTCGATCTGGCCGTGCGCCTCGGCGTGGACGCCGTGGGTTTCGTGTTCGCCGACAGCGTCCGCCGGATCTCCGCCGAGGAAGCCGCACCGCTGGTCCGCCGGGTCACCGGTCACACGGTCGCGGTGGGCGTGTTCAAGGGGAGTCCCGTTCCGGAGGTGATCGAGATCGCCGCCGCGGCAGGTCTCGGCACCGTCCAGGTGCACGACCTGACCTCCGCCGACGACGTCACCCGGTTGCGGGAGGCGGGCCTCGGCGTGATCCGTGCCGTCGTCGCCGGTGACACCTCGGGCGATTTCGGAGCAGACCGCATCCTCGTCGACGGGGCCACCGCCGGGGCAGGCGTGCCCTGGGACTGGGCGAACCAGAGACGGCCCGACGGCGAATGGATCCTCGCCGGCGGGCTTCATCCGGGCAATGTGCGCGCCGCCGTCGACGCGACCGGCGCGTGGGGTGTCGACGTGTCGAGCGGCGTCGAATCGTCCCGCGGGGTGAAGGATGCGGCGCTGATCGAGCAGTTCGTCGCCGCCGTGCGGACCGGCGACTGAGTCAGTTGAGTCAGCCCGGCATCCCGGCCACCGAATCCTCCACGTCCCACGACGCGAGCACCGTCCGGATACCGACGACCAGCGCGAGCGGCTGATCGATCATCACGTGGTGTCCGGCGTCGGGGATCTCGACGACCACCGCGGTCGGCCCGAATCGGCTGCGCATGCTGTCCATCATGGCGTCGGTGACGATGCCGTTTTCGGCGCGGAAGTAGGCGAGGCGGCAGCGCGGGTCGGACGCACCCAGATGGCCGCTGCCCTCGCGGGAGAAGAACGAGGAATCGAACTTCCACGACCACCCGCCGTCCACCTCCTCCATCGAGGTCTCCGCGACGTGGCGCAGGACGGCGGGCACCGCGGTGTCCTGCGGCGGGACGAACCGGAACCGCTGCAGCGCCACCTCCCGGGACGGGTAGACCTTCTTCGGACCGAAGGCCCGCTGCTTCCGCGCTTCTTCCTCTTCCGGTGTGCGCGCGAGGACGGGCGAATCAATCAGCTGGACACCGGCCAGGTCCTCGCCGAACAGTTGCGCTGCCACGTACGACACCATTCCGCCCATGCTGTGCCCGACCAGCACCGGCGCGCCCGAGATGCCCGCCGGTTTGGCGACGGCGAGGGCTTCCTCCGCCCACCGTTCCAGTCCGTACTCCTGGCGGCGGTCGCTGTCTCCGTGCCCGGTCAGGTCGAGTGCGACGACGCGGCGGCCCGTGGCCAGCATGGGTGCCACATGGTCCCACCATCGGCTGTGGGCGGCGCCGCCGTGGACGAGAACGAGTCCGGGCGTGCCCGTCGGGCCCCACGCGCGGTAGTGGACCTCCGCACCGGCGACGTCCACCCGGCCGATGTCGACCGGGGCCGCCACTGCCGTGGTGAACCAATGGGGCGCGTCCGACTGCTCGTTGCTCATTCACCGAACATACCGACCACGGGCGGACGCTCTCGGCCGCCCTAGAGAAGGTCCAGCATGGCCGCGACCGTGCGTTCGACCACCGGGAACCTGTCCGGGGCCAGATCGTGCCGGGCACCCTCGAGTTCGACGAGCGTCGTCGGAGCGGGGATCAGTGCGAGCGCCGACCGCATTTCGTCGGGGGTCGCGAACGGGTCCTTCGACCCGTGCACCACCACGGCCGGGGTGCGGAGGCCGGGCAGGTGCTCGGTGCGAAGCTTCTCCGGCTTGGCCGGTGGATGCAGCGGGTACGACAGCAGGAGCAGGGCGTCGACGAGACCCGGACGCTCCGAGGCGAGCATGGACGCCTGACGCCCACCGTACGAGTGCCCGCCCGCCCACACCGGCGCCGGCACCAACTCCCGCATCACGGCCACCGCGGCCGCGATGCCCTCCCGGTCCTCCGCCGCCTTCGACGGGTGTGGCGGACCCGACGCTCGGCGCTGCCGGAACGGGAGGTCGAACCGCAGGACCACCACCCCCTGCTGCACGAACCCGTCGGCCACGGCACGCAACAGCTTTGTGTCGCAGTCACTTCCCGCCCCGTGCGTCAGAACCAGCCCGGCCGACGCGTCTCCCGCGGGACGGTGGAGATGTCCGCGCACGCCGTCGCGTTCCAGCAACTCGCTCATGCAGTTCACGGTAGTGGAATGCCGGGCTGTTCCAGTACTCCGGCTGCTGGACCTACCTGCCCGTTGATTGCGATTGGCTCACGGTCTGTTTGCCGGGTTTGCGGGCTGGGTACTTTAACAACACGACTGCTGGGAGTAGCCAATGGACACCATGACCATCATCTGGATCATCGTCGCGATCGTCGTCGTACTCGCCGTGGCCGCGCTGCTCATTGCGGCGTCACGCAAGCGCAACGAGCGCCGCCACCGGGAGGCCGACAGCATCCGCGCGAAGGCGCAGGAGCAGACGTCCGTCGTCGAGAAGCGCGAAGCGCTGGCGGAGGAGACTGCGGCCAATGCACGGAAGGCCCAGGCGGAGGCGGAGGCGAAGGCCGCCGAGGCCAAGCGACTACAGGTCGATGCGCAGACTCACCAGAACACGGCGACCACGTCTCGTGACGACCTGAAGCAGGAGTGGAAGAGGGCGGACGAGCTCGATCCCGAGGTCAAGGCGACGGGTGCCGCCTCGAACGACGCCCGCACCACCGACGCCCGCACCACCGACGCCAGGGCCGCGGACGCCCGCACCACCGACGTCGGACCGGCCAACGCCCGGACCGACGGCACGAGCTCCACGAATACCCATGGAGCACACGCGAAGCCGACCGACACGTCGGCGACATAGCGTTCGGGTACGACAGGTTCACCGGCCCGGTGCCGGTGCCCACACGGGAGGTCGGAAATGCGTATCGGACGGCTCCTGTCGCTGATCGTGATCATCTGGCTGATCATCGGCGCCATCGCCGTGTTCCAGCGCGGCTATTTCAAGGACGCGCAGGCCGATTGCGCCAGCGCGGGAACGATCGCCGTCACCGTGATCGCCGGGCCGCTCAACTATGCGGGTGTCAACCCGAAGATCGATTGTGAAGTGCCGCAACCGAGTCAGTAGTTCCAAGCAGTCAACCGAAAGAGGGAAGACCGTGATCGTTCTCGGACTCATCCTGCTCGTCATCGGCCTCGTCACGGGGATCTCGATTCTCACGACGATCGGAATCATCCTCCTCGTCGTCGGCCTCGTACTTCTGCTGCTGGGCACGACGGGCCGCGCGGTCGGCGGGCGGAAGTACTGGTATTGACGTCGGCGACCGTCCCTAATCATTGACATTATCAATGATTGATAGATAGGTTCCTTTCGGGCATGCAGGCGTGCAATGCGCGCCTGCCGACGAAAGGAACCTTGCATGTCTCCGGTTGCACTGGAACGGACCATCTTCGACGCCGATCACGATGCGTTCCGGGACACGGTGCGCCGATTCGCCGAACGTGACGTCGCCCCACGCCTTCGCGAATGGGCCGATGCGGGGCAGGTCGATCGGGACGTCTACCGTCAGGCAGGCAAGCTCGGGCTCCTCGGGATCAATGTCGAGGAGCGATTCGCCGGTGGCGGAACCGACGACTTCCGTTTCAATGCCATCGTCATCGAGGAACTCTGCCGCGTCGGGGCGCCCGCCGTCGTGATGGGCCTGGCCGGCATCAACGACCTCGTCACGCCCTACCTCGCCTCGCTCGCGAACGAGGAGCAGAAGCACCGATTCCTGACACCCCTGTGCACCGGCGAGAAGATCGGGGCGATCGCAATGACCGAGCCGGGCACGGGTAGCGACCTGGCCGCGATCTCCACGACCGCCGTCGTCGACGGCGACGACCTGGTCCTGAACGGGACCAAGATCTTCATCAGCAACGGCATGCTCGCCGACTTCGTGATCGTCGTGGCCAAGACGGATCCGGCCGCGGGCAAGAAGGGCATGAGCCTGCTGGTGGTCGAAGCCGGAATGGACGGATTCACCCGCAACGGCCCGCTGCACAAGGTCGGGCTGAGCGCCCAGGACACCGCCGAGCTCGTGTTCGACGACGTCCTCGTCCCCCGTGAGAACGTCCTCGGCGAACCGAACGCCGGCTTCGGCTACCTGCGCCACAATCTGCCTCAGGAGCGTCTCAGCGTGGCCGTCACGTCCATGGCGTCGATGCGCCGCACGTTCGACCAGGCCCTGACGTACAGCTGCGACCGCACGGCGTTCGGCCGGAGGGTGGCCGACTTCCAGGCCAACCGCTTCTACCTCGCGGAACTCGCCACCGAGATCGAGATCGCGCAGTGCTTCACGGACCGCTGCATCCTCGACGCCGCGCACGGCGCGCTCGACGAAGTGACCGCCGCGATGGCGAAATGGTGGATCACCGAGCTGCAGCAGCGGGTCGTCCAGCGGGCGGTCCAACTACACGGCGGCTACGGGTACATGCGCGAGTACGACGTCGCGCAGGACTACCTCGACTGCCGCGGCGGGCCGATCTACGCCGGCACCACCGAGATCATGAAGGAGATCATCGGGCGCAGGCTCACACGGTCCTGACGGGTCCGATTGCCCGCGTGAATGATTCACGCGAGCCGCGGCCCCGGCGGCCGTCTGCGACCACGACCCCCGAAGCGTTGGCAATCTCTTCCATTGACAACTTCAATGATTAATGTTTAATTGTGATCCGCGCTACACATGCGCTCCGCTCTGTTGTCCCACGCTCGGCCAAGGAGTATCGATGACGGTCACCGCCACCGCCGGCACCATGTCGGCCACCCGACGCAAGAAGGAAGTTCGCAGGGTGATCCTGTCGAGCTACCTGGGCAGCACCATCGAGTTCTACGACTTCCTGCTCTACGCCACCGCGGCGTCCCTCGTCTTCGGCCCGGTGTTCTTCGCCGGCCTGGACCCGCTCGCCGCGACCATCGCGTCGATGGGAACATTCGCCGCCGGCTACGTCGCACGCCCGCTGGGCGGAATCCTCTTCGGCCACTTCGGCGACACCGTCGGCCGGAAGGCGATGCTGCTGATCTCCATGACCGTCATGGGGATCGCCTCGTTCGCGATCGGGCTCATTCCCCCGCCGGAGATGATCGGATCCTGGGCGGCGGTGCTTCTCGTCCTCCTCCGCGTCTGCCAGGGACTCGCCGTCGGCGGCGAATGGGGTGGCGCAGCGCTGATGTCGCTCGAGCACGCCGAATCCGGCAAACGCGGCTTCGCCGCGGCGTTCACCAACGCGGGTGCGCCGACCGGTGCACTGCTCGGCACCCTCGCCCTGGCCGCCGTGTCCCTACTGCCCGACGAGCAGTTCCTGACGTGGGGCTGGCGCATTCCGTTCCTCATCTCGGCGCTCATGCTGGCCCTCGGCCTGTTCGTCCGGTCCAAGGTGTCGGAGAGCCCGCTGTTCACGGCGGCGCTGAAGGAATCGGCCCAGAAGGACACCACCCCGCCCATCGTCACCATCCTGAAGCGGCCACGCGCGGTCGTCGTGGCGTCGATGAGCTGCATCGCGAGCTTCGGAATGCAGACCGCGTTCACCACTTTCGCCATCACGTACGCCGTGTCGAGCGGCGCCCCGCGGTCCGACGCGCTGCTGGCGTTCTCCTTCTGCCAGTTCTGTGCGATCTTCCTGGTTCTCGGATCGGCGCGGCTGTCCGACCGGATCGGCCGCCGACCCGTCATGCTCGCCGGTCTCGCGGCGATGATCCTCAGCGTCTACCCACTGTTCCTGCTGCTGGGCACGGGACAGTTCCCGTTCATCGCGCTCGCCTTCGTCGGGTACACCCTCTGCCACTCGGCCACCTACGGGCCGATGGCCGCATTCATCTCCGAGCAGTTCGGCACCCGCGCGCGCTACACCGGGGCGTCGCTCGGATACCAGCTGGCCACGCTCGTCGGCGCGGGATTCACCCCCGTCATCCTGGCGTCACTGTTTGCGTCGTCCGGCAAGTCGATCGTCCCGGTCGGGCTGTTCGTCATCGCACTGTGCGTGGTCAGCGCCGTCTTCCTTGTCGCGACGAAGGAAAGCAAGGACAACGACCTGAGCGCAGACACCCCGTCTGCCTGACACGAGCCCGAGAGTAGTTTCGAAGAGAACGAGGAGTCACCATGGACAACGAAGGCATCGGCTCGTGGCTCGAGCGCCGCATCATCATGACGCCGGGGAACGAGGCGCTCGTCTTCGACGGACGAGCCGTCACCTACGAGGAGATGGCCCTGCGGACCCGCCGGCTCGCCCACGGCCTGCGCGCCCTCGGCGTCGGGAAGGGTGACTGCGTAGGCTTCTTCGGGTTCAACGACCCCGCGGCGCTCGAGGTGATGTTCGCGGCCGGGCTGCTCGGCGCCACGTATCTCCCACTCAACGCTCGTCTCACCGCCGAGGAAGCGCGCTACGTTCTCGGCGATTCACGCTGCACCACAGTGATCTTCGGCACTCAGCAGGCCGACGTCGCGCAGGAGCTGGCGCAGTCGGAGTCCCCGGTCACCACCTGGATCGGGCTGACCGACTCGTGGTCCGCCCACACCTACGAGAGTGTGCGCGCCGGGCAGCCCGACACCCGCATCGACGAGCAGGTGGGTCTCGACGACCTGTCGGTGCTCATGTACTCGTCGGGCACCACCGGCGCACCGAAGGGCGTCATGCTCAGCCACGGAAACATGCTGTGGAACGCCATGAACCAGCTTCTCGCCCAGGACATGACGTCCAAGGAACGCACGCTGTCGGTGGCGCCGCTGTTCCACATCGGCGGTATCGGCGGAGCCGTCACACCGACCCTGCTGTCCGGGGGCACCGTCGTGCTACTGCGCAAGTTCGACGCCGGCGCCGTTCTCGACACGATCGAGAAGGAACGCATCACCACGTTCTTCGCGGTCCCCACGATGATCCAGGAACTCTGGCACCACCCCCGGTTCGCGGGCGCCGACCTGTCCAGCCTGCGGGCCATCTGCGTCGCCGGGGCTCCCCTGCCCGAAGCGCTGATCTCGCCGTGGCAGGAACGCGGCGTCGCGATCGCGCAGGCGTACGGTCTGACGGAAACCGCGCCGTCGGTGACCATGCTGTCGGGGGACGACGTCCGCGCGAAGGTCGGATCCGCAGGCAAGCGAACGTTCTTCACCGACGTCGACGTCGTCCGCCCCGACGGGTCGAGCGCCGAACCGAACGAGGTCGGTGAGATCGTCGCGAAGGGGCCGAACGTGATGCTCGGCTACCTGAATCAGCCCGAGGCGACCGCCCGCACCATCGTGAACGGCTGGCTGCACACCGGCGACGCCGGCTACTTCGACGACGACGGCTTCCTCTTCATCTGCGACCGCTACAAGGACATGTACATCTCGGGCGGCGAGAACGTCTACCCCGCCGAGGTCGAGGCGGCGCTGCTGAAGCTGGACGGCGTCCGGGAGGCGGCGGTGATCGGCGTCCCGCACGAGAAGTGGGGCGAGACCGGCATGGCCTTCGTCGTCGCCGCCGACGGCACCGCCCTCGACGAGGACACGGTGCGCGCCCGGCTGCGAGAGAAGCTCGCGGGGTTCAAGATTCCCACGTTCATTCGGATCGCGGAGGGACTCCCCCGCACCGCGACCGGCAAGATCCGCAAACCAGACCTGCGAACCTCCGCCCGTGAGTACTTGTTAACGTCCCGCGGTTGACAAGTACTCACGGGCGGTAGCATTTCAGGGTGAAGCACATCGGGATCGTGTTGTTCGACGGCGTCGAGGAATTGGACGCCGTCGGACCGTGGGAGGTGCTGTCCGCGTGGACGCGGATGTACCCGGACGACGGCTACGCGGTGTTCTGCCTGTCCGCATCGGGTGGGAGTGTGCAGTGCGCCAAGGGGCTCGTCCTGGGCGCGCATCATTCCTACGCCGACGCCCCGCCGCTCGACGTCCTGATCCACCCGGGCGGCCAGGGCACGCGTCCGCAGCTGCTCGACGACGCCCATCTCGGCTGGGTCCGCAGGCTGCGCGCCGAGGTTCCGTTGATGGCCAGCGTGTGCACGGGTTCCCTGGTCTACGCGAAAGCCGGCCTGCTGAACGGCAGGCCGGCGACGACGCATTGGGCGTCACTGGGTTTGCTGGCGGAGATCGACCCGAGCATCGTCGTGCGGCCGGACGACCGGTTCGTCGACGACGGCGACGTGATCACCTCGGCCGGTGTGTCCGCGGGCATCGACATGGCTTTGCACCTCGTCGCCCGCTTCGCCGGAGCGGAGCGGGCGCGCGAGGTGCGTCGCTACATCCAGTATGAGCCGTGAGTACTTGTCAACGTCCCGCGGTTGACAAGTACTCACGGGTGCGTCAGCGCACGACCGGCAGCGACACCCTGCTGGGGTACCGTGCCCCGGTGTGCACGCGCTGGTGGGCGACCACGAATTCCGCTGATTCGTAGGCGGATTCGCCGGTGTTGAGGTTGCGGTCCCACCGCGGATGGTTGCTGGACGTCACCTGGACGCGGATCCGCTCACCGGGCTGGAACGTGACGGCCGTGGACCACAGGTCGATCGCGTACTCGTACACCTCCCCGGGCTCGAGCAGGCTCTGCTCGGCGGACGTGTACGCCCCAGGGGTTCGGTAGGAGTCGCGGTAGCGGGCCCGCACGATGCCGTCGGTGAGGGTGATCGACGTCCCGTCCGTCGTGACGCGGCACAGCCTGACGACGAAGTCGGTGTCGACGGCACTCGACGACGCGAACAGTGTCGCGGACACCCGGCCGATCACGGTCAACGGCTCGGTGAGGACCTCGCCGGTGAACACGAGGACGTCGTCGCGGGATTCGACCCGGCTCTGTTCCAGTGCGCCGGGTGCGAACGTTCCCGGCATCATCGTCGCCCCACCGACCGTCGGTACCGGATCCGCCGGGTCGTAGTCGTAGTCGACGCGACCTTCCATCTGCTCTGCTTCCGCGGCGAGGGTTCCACCGGGAGCGAGGAACAGGTCCGCGGTGCGGGTGGGCTCCGGGAAGCGGTCGTACGTCCGCCACCGGTTCTCCCCCATCACGAATATCCGGACCCGCGGCAGGTCGGGTTCCTCGTCGCCAAGCACCGCCGCGTACCACTGCGCGTGCACCGACGACAGGTCCTGACCCGAGTCGAGCACCGCCTGGTTGGCAGGACTGCCGAACACCACCGACCCACCCAGCCCGGAGAAGTTGGTGTGACTCCACGGACCCAGAATCAGGTACGGCGCGGGAGCCGCACCGGAATCGCTGTGGGCGAGTTGGCCGAAGTACTGGTCGAGGGTGCTGTTGACGAAGATGTCGTACCAGCCGCCGATGTGCAGCGTGGGGAGGTCGACGGCCCGGTCGCCGGCGCTGTCCCACAGGTCGCGGCTGGGGTGGTCGATCGGGAATCCGAGCGATTCGACGATCGGCGACGCGAAGAACGCGGGGGCATCGGCAGCCAGGTCGCGCAGGGGCAGGGCGTCGAAGTACGCGTCCTCGGACATCGCCCGATCGATCCGCGCCCACGACGCCCATTCGCGTTCTGCGCGTGCCGGATCCGTGCGGGACAGTTTCGCGATCTCGGCCGGCCCTGCCGACAGGTGCCCCCATCCGAGCCGGGCGCCGAATTCGACCGCGCCCCCGCGCACGAGCCCGCCGGACCGCGCGTTGCCGCCTGCCGAGATTCCCGGGGCGATGCCGCGCAGGGCGGGTGGCTTCTCCTGGGCTGCGCGCCACTGCGTTTCGGCGAAGTACGACCTTCCCCACATGCCGACGGCTCCGGTCGAGTACGGCAGTTCGGCGGCCCACTGCACGGTGTCGTAGCCGTCCGGGCCTTCGTTCTCGGACGGCACGAACTCACCGTCGGAGCCGAACCGGCCGCGGACGTCCTGCATGATCACCACGAATCCGCCGGCCGCGACCGTGGTGGGGTTGAGGTAGCCGGAGTTGACGGACAGGTCGCGGCCGTACGGGGTGCGGGTGAGCAGCACCGGGAAGCTGCCGCTGATATTCGGGCGGTAGACGGTCGAGCGCAGGACGACGCCGTCCCGCATCGTCGCCTCGACATCGTTCTCGATCAGTACATCGTGTTTCACAGGTTCGGTCGCTTTCGACGGGAGGTGGGTCATTTGCCGAGGTCGGTGGTGCTGGTCCGGTAGGTTTCGCGGACCGTGAGGGTGGTGAGCGCGCTGACCAGGCAGCAGCCCGCGGTGAACGCGG
The DNA here is from genome assembly GCF_900105905.1 of Rhodococcus koreensis. Taxonomy (GTDB): domain Bacteria; phylum Actinomycetota; class Actinomycetes; order Mycobacteriales; family Mycobacteriaceae; genus Rhodococcus_F; species Rhodococcus_F koreensis. Next base: position 3,168,596 of record NZ_FNSV01000005.1, read on the forward strand.
CCACCGGTATCCAGCCGTCCGGTCCTGGCCGGACGAGGGTCGCGGCGATGGTGGGGGCGAATCCGGTGGCCACCAGGGCCAGCTGTCCGGAGATCGCCATGCCCGAGTACCGGATGCGCGTCTCGAACATCTCGGCGTACAGGGCGGGGCCGATGGCATTGACGAGCGAGTAGCCGACCACCATCACGATGCACGCGGTGATCAGGATCAGGACGGTCGAACGCTGGCTGATCGCCCAGAAGAACCCGGAGATGGAGACTGCGCAGACGAGGTTGCCGGTGATGAAGACCGGTTTGCGGCCGATCCGGTCGGCGAGGATCCCGGCGGCGGGTTGCGCGACGAGGGCGAGCGCGGCGGTGAGGACGGTGGCTCCCACCATGACGGTCCGGGACACACCGGCCTCGTGGGTGCCCCACGCGAGGGCGAAGGCGCTGAAGATGGTGGACACCACCGCGAACAGTCCGCAGCCCACGACCCGCAGCACGCTCGGCCAGTGGTCGCGGAAGATCACCTTCGCCGGCATCTCCGTCGGCCCGTCGGTGGACACGGCCTCCTCGAACACCTCGCTCTCGGGCAGCATCCGGCGGATCACGAGGCCGGCGAGTGCGACGAACATGCTGAGCAGGAACGGGATACGCCATCCCCAGTCGAGGAAGGCGTCCTCGGGCAGTCCGGAGAACACGAGGACCACCAGCGATGCCAGCAGCATGCCGGCGGCCGCACCGGTGTTCACCCAGCTCGCCGCGAGCGCGCGGCGGCCTGCGGGTGCGTGTTCGAGGGCCAGGGACGCCGCTCCCGCCGACTCGCCGGCCGCCGACGCGCCCTGGACGGCCCGGAGCAGGACCAGCAGGATCGGCGCCGCGACGCCGATCGCCCCGTAGGTGGGTAGGCAACCGATGAGGGACGTGGCCACGCCCATCATCACGAGCGTCACCACCAGCATCCGCTTGCGTCCGAGCGTGTCCCCGAAGTGCCCGAAGACGAGGGCCGCGAGCGGCCGGACGACGTACCCGATCCCGATGGTCGCCATCGACACGATGGTCCCCCAGAACGAACCGAGATCCGGGAAGAACAGGGTGTTGAACGCGAGCGCGGAGAAGGAGGCGTAGATGAAGAAGTCGTAGTACTCGAGTGTGCTGCCCACGAAGGAGGCCAGGGCGGCCCGGCGCGCGTGGGGCGACCGGGCGCTCGTGTCGGCGCGTGCGACGCGGCCGTCGAATGTGGAAGTCATGTGGTTCCTACCTGAAAGTGAAGGGCTTCCGGGAGTTCGGAGAGGCCTCGAGGTGGGGGCGACACCGGGGATCGGAAGTTGTCCAGGTCACATCCGTTGCCGCCGAGGGAGACTCTGCCAAAGAAACCGATCACCGTCCAAGAGCAGTATCGGCAGTGATTGATAACCGATCTTTATTACTCGTCGGAGACGGCGCCCGGCGTCGGCAGCACCTCGGCGGCGAGGTCGAGAACCGTCTGCACGACGGGCGACACGGGACGGTCCGACCAGGCCAGCGCCGCCCGGACTTCGAATCGACCGGCGTCGAGGGGGATCAGCACCACCCGGTTGGGATACGTCTGCACGTCACCGGGCACGAGCGCGACGCCGACCCCCGCCGCGACGAGGGCGGTCAGGACGATGCCGTCGGTGGTCTCCTGCACGATGTTCGGGGTGAACCCGGCATCCCGGCACGCGGCGAGCAGATCCCGGCGGAGCGTGGATCCGGTGGCGGCGGGATTCGCGACGAACGCCTCCTCGCGCAGTTCCGCGAGATCGATCGACTCCCGTTCGGCGAGTGGGTGATCGCTCGGGAGCAGCGCACTGAGGTACTCCACCGAGATCTGCCGCGTGAGCACGTGGGGGTGCGAGACCGCGTCCGACACGATCCCGAGGTCCAGTTGCCCCTCCCAGATCTCGTCGAGGATCTGCCCGCTCACCGTCGCCCCCTCGAGGACGAGGTCGATCAGGGGATACCGTCGGCGCACCGACCTTGCCAGAGAGGACAATTCGGTCTGCCCGTAGGCCCCGCTGAAGCCGACCCGGACGCGGCCCTCGACCTTCGGATCCGCGATCACCGCGGCATCGACGGCGCGGTCGATGCCGGCGAGGGCGTCCTTGCACGGTTGCAGGAATCGCTCGCCCGCCGCGGTGAGCCGGACCGAGCGCGTGGTGCGGTCGAACAGTTTCACACCGAGACGCTTCTCGAGTTGCTGCACCTGCTGGCTCACCGCCGGTTGCGCAATGTGCAGCACCTCGGCGGCCCGGCCGTAGTTGAGTTCCTCGGCGACCGCCACGAACGACTTCATCCAGCGGATTTCCACGGCAGGTCAGTCCACCACGAACACCGTGAGACGGACCTCGCCGGGCAGTCGTTCGCCGGTGCCGACGAGGATCCGCGAGCGCAGCCACGACCACCGGCCCTCGGCGGCGGCGAGCCGCGGCGTGCAGCGGAAGTAGACACGCTCGGGCGGCACGGGCTCACCCGCGACCAGCCGGGCGATGTCTTCCGGGGTGCCCGAGCGAAGGCCGAAGTTGGTGACGTAGATCCGGTCGCCGTCGTCGGTCTCGATCGCGTACTTGGCCTCGAGTTCGGTGAGCGTGGGCGAGCTGAGCACCTGGAAGTCCGCCCCGACCGGCAACACGGTGCCGCGGAGTTCGGGGCCCTCGACGCGTCCCCCGACTATGGGGATGATGCGGCGGGTGCCTTCGGGTGTGGATCCGATCTCCACCGGATCGGCGACCTGCACGACAAACGTGGCGAGGAACGACAGGCCGGGCGGGGCCGGGGCGAGCAGGTCGGTCATCGTGCCCTACTCGGGATGTGCGGGAAAGGCGATGCTCTGCAATGTATCCCGCATCTGATTCACGACCGATTCGGGGATGCCCTCGAAATAGCGTCCGTGGGCGGCGTCGACGCGGGCCTTGGCATCGTCGCGGAGCCGCCTGCCCTCGTCGGTCGCGGCGATCAGTTTGTTGCGGCGGTCGGAGGGGTCGAGGGTGCGCACGACGAGTCCGCGTTCCTCGAGTTCGTCGACGAGCCCCACGATCTGGCTGGGGTCGAGGCCCATGGTGGCGGCCACTCCGCGCTGGTTGACGCCCTCGGCCTGTTCGCACGCGAGCACCAGGACCGAATAGGACCGCACCCGCAGCCCCGTGGGAACGAGAGCCTTGTTCACCGAGCCCAGCACCATTCCGCCGACGCGCGAGAGCAGGAACCCGATGTCGTCCGATAACGCCTGCGCCTCTGCCATGCGACGACCCCCTTCCGATGAGTGTCGCTAGAGTAGCAGATCTTAATGATTGACTTTCTCAATCATCAATGATTACGTGTGATTCAGCGAACACGACCTTAGGAGAATCACGACATGGACCTCACCGACAAAGTCACCGTCGTCACCGGCAGCGGACAGGGCCTCGGGCTCGCCTACGCCAAGGACCTGGTGCGGCACGGCGCCGCGGTCGTGATCAACGACGTCAACCAGGCCACCGCCGACGCCGCCGTCGCCGAGATCACCGCGGCGGGTGGCCGAGCCGTCGCCGTCGTCGCCCCGGTCGGCAGCACCGACACCGCCCAGAAGCTGGTCGCCGGGGCGGTCGACGCGTTCGGACGCCTCGACGTCATGGTCACCAACGCCGGCATCCTCCGCGACAAGGTGCTGTGGAAGATGACCGACGACGACTTCGACGCCGTGGTGGGCGTGCACCTGCGCGGCACCTTCACGTGCGTCCGCGAGGCCGTCCTGAAGTTCCGCGAGCAGGGCGACGGCGGCCGCATCATCTGCATCGGCTCCCCCGCCGGCCAGCGCGGCAACTTCGGGCAGACCAACTACTCCGGCGCCAAGTCCGGCATCGTCGGCATGGTCCGCACCTGGGCGCTCGAACTGCAGCGCGCCGGCATCACCGCCAACGCCGTCTGCCCGGTCGCCGCGACCGCGATGACCGAGACCGTCCCGTTCCTCGCCCCCTACATCGAGAGCATGAAGAACGGCGAACCGCTGCCCGACATCATCCGCCGCGAGGTGGGCATGGGCAGCCCCGACGACGCCGCGGGCATCATCTCGTTCCTCGCCTCCGACGCGGCAGCCGAGATCACCGGACAGGCGTTCGCCGTCGGTGGCGACCGGCTCGCACTGTGGTCGCACCCCGAACTCACCGCGGTCGAGTACCACGACGGTGGCTGGTCGGCCGACGACATCGCCGCACAGTGGACGGCCACGTTCGGCGAGTCCGTGCAGTCCGTCGGCGAGGAATTCCCCGAGGAGTTGATGGCCAAGTGAGCCGCTACGAGTACGGCATCGACTTCGACACGATCGACGCCATCGACATCCACACCCACGTCGAGATCGATGGCTGCGGACACCGGTCCCTCGACGACGAACTGATGGCCGCGTCCGAGAAATACTTCAAGTCCGGCGAGGAACGCACCCCGTCCATCGACGCGATCGCCGACCACTACCGGGCCCGCAACATGGCGGCGGTCGTGTTCACGGTCGACGCGGCTTCCGCCAGCGGACACGCCGCGAACTCCGTCGAGGAGATCGCCGAGGGCGCCGCCCGCCACAACGACGTCCTCATCCCGTTCGGCTCCGTCGACCCCTGGCAAGGCAAGGCCGCCGTCCGCCGCGTCCACCACCTCGTCGACGACTTCGGCGTCAAGGGCTTCAAATTCCACCCCAGCATGCAGGGATTCGAGCCGAACGACCGCCGGTTCTACCCGCTCTACGACGCCATCACCGAGGCCGGGGTCCCCGCCCTCTTCCACACCGGCCAGACCGGCATCGGCGCCGGACTGCCCGGCGGACACGGCATCAAACTGCGCTACTCCGACCCGATGCTCCTCGACGACGTCGCCGCCGACTTCCCCGACCTCACCGTGATCATGGCCCACCCCGCCGTCCCGTGGGTCGACGCGCAGATCTCCATCGCCACCCACAAGGCCAACGTCTACATCGACCTGTCCGGATGGTCGCCGAAATACTTCCCGCCGCAGCTGGTCAAGGCCGCCAACAGCATGCTCCGCGGCAAGGTGCTGTTCGGGTCCGACTTCCCCGTCATCCAGGTCGACCGCTGGATCAAGGACTTCGAGAACCTCGACATCAAACCGGAGGTCGCACCGCTGATCTTCAAGCAGAACGCCCTGCGTGTTCTCGGTATCAAAGACTAGGAGCCCTGACATGAGCACCACCGCCGCCACCACCACCCGGGTCGCCACCCTCGCAGACCTCGCCGCACTCGAGGGCACGTCGCTGGGCACCAGCTCGTGGATCGACATCCCGCAGCAGCGAATCGACACGTTCGCCGATGCCACCGACGACCACCAATGGATCCACGTCGACCCCGAACGCGCCCGGGCCGAGAGCCCGTTCGGCGGACCCATCGCCCACGGGTACCTCACGTTGTCGCTGATCATCCCCATGTGGGACGAGATCCTGACCGTCGACAGCGTCACCATGGCCGTCAACTACGGGCTGAACAAGGTCCGGTTCACCAGCCCCGTGCCCGCCGAAGGACGCGTCCGGCTCAGCGCGACGCTGCAGTCCGTCGAACAGCTGCCCAAGGGCGGCGTCCAGGTGACGGTCGCGGGGCAGATCGAACTCGAGGGCAGCGAGCGACCCGCGGTAGTCGTCGAGGCCGTGTACCGCTTCTTCGAGTAGACCACCTGTGAGTACTTGTTAACGTCGGGGGGGCTGTTGCAAAATTCCGGGTCGGGGTGTCCGCGTGTCACCATGGTCTGACCTGGGGTTTTCTGGATAATGTGTTGGTGGCCAAGGGATATCGACCGGTGAATCGTGATCAGCAGTTCCTGTTGCCGCCGGACATGCGGGAGTGGGTGCCGCCCACGCATCCGGTGTGGACGGTGATCGAGATCGTCGACGAGCACCTCGACACCTCGGCGTTCCACGCTTCTCGTCGCACCGGGGGCGCCGGCCGGGCCGGGTACGACCCGGACATGCTGGTGACCCTGCTGATCTGGGCGTGGTCACGGGGGATGCGGTCCTCCCGGCAGATCGAGCGGGCCTGCACCGAGGTGGTGTCCTACCGGGTGATCTGCGCCGGCGACACCCCCGACCACGTGACGATCTCCCGGTTCCGCAAGGACAACCACACCGCCTGTCAGGACCTGTTCACGCAGGTCCTGATCCTGGCGGCGTCGCTGGGGTTGGGGCGGCTCGAAACGATCGCGTTGGACGGGGTGAAGATCGCCTCGAACGCCTCGAAGGACGCCAACCGCACCGAGGCCGGGCTCCGCAAGGCCGCCGCCGCCGAGGCCGCGCGGATCGCCGCGGCCGCCGCGGCGGCGCACGCGGCCACCGATGATGCCGAGGACGACCTCTACGGCGAGGACGATCCGGGCCCGGGCCAGGTGCCGGCGGAGTTGGCCGATCCGGGCACCCGGTCGGCGCGGATCGCGGAGGCGTTGGCGCAGCTCGACGCGGACAAGCGGGCCGAGCAGGCCGAGCGGGACGGGAAGTCACGGCACTACCTGGCCCGGCTCGACGCCGGCCAGACGGTGATGGGCCGGGTCCCGGTCGGGGCCGAGGTCGCCGCCGCCGAGCGGCGACTGGCCCAGGCGGTCACCGCCCAGCAGGCGGTGCTCGACCGATTCGAGGAGCGCACCGCGTCCGGGGCCCGGGGCGGGTTCGTCCCGAAACCGGTCGCCGAGCACCACCTGGTCCGGCGGCGGCGCACCGAACTCGACACCGCCCTGCGCAAGCAGGCCGCACGCGATGCCACCGCCGGGCAGCGTCGCCGCAACACCACCGACCCCGACTCGCGGCTGCAGCCGCTACGCGGCGGCGGCTGGCTGCAGGGCTACAACTGCCAGGCCTTCACCAGCGTGGACGGGGTGATCCTGGCCACCGGGGTCGGGACCGGCCCCGCCGACTACGACTACTTCCCCGAGATGGTCGACAAGGCCGGTAAGGCCGCGCAGCTGATCGACACCACCCGCCGCCACACCAACCCGAACCCCGCCCCCGCTCCGGCTCCGGCTCCGGAGGAGTTGATCGGGGTGATGCTCTTCGACGCCGGCTACTGCTCCCGCGAGAATCTGACCGCCCCAGGCCCGGACCGGTTGATCGCCACCGGCAAAGCCCGTGACCTCGAAACCGCGGCGGCCGAGAACCCGGTCACCGGATCCCCACCACCACAAGCCGATCCGATCGCAGCGATGACCCACCGACTGCGCACCGAGGCCGGCATCGCCACCTACCGCCAACGCTCACCCATCGCCGAAACCGTGTTCGGGCACGCCAAACACAACCTCGGATTCCGCCGGTTCACCAGCCGCGGCCTCGACCGGGCCCGCAGCGAATGGGCCTTCCACGCCGCGGTCCACAACATCGGCAAGATCCTCACCCACCTGACCGCAGGAAACACCCTCCCGGCCACCACCTGACCAGGCGGGGCCACCCCCGCCCGCACCGGCACCCGCCCAACGCGCCGAACACAGCCACACCACCGTCACTCAATTCCGCAACATCCCCCGGGCGGTTAATAAGTACTCACAGGTGCCGGAGGCGCACCACCACTACTACTCGGGCGCCTGGTCGTCGGGCTCGACCTGCTCCGCCTGCTCGCGCTCGGACGCGTTGCCCGCGATTCCCTTCGCCTCGCGTTCGGCCGCGAGCCGGTCTTCCATGTCGTCGACGAGGTCTGCGATCCGCTGGTGTTCGGGGAGCTGATCGTGTCGATCCGGATTCGCCTTCATCACGCTCCTTCCGCCGGGTGCGACGTGCCGGAATCCTGCGACTCCTGGACGCACAATTCGAACTGTACGCCGCGGGCCCGGCAGAAGCGGGCATTCGTGGTGGTACAAACTGGACGGCCGTCTTTCATACTTTCCGGCCGTCGGCGAAACCCGTTGCCGAACAGCACCTTACGGAGCGTCGATCCTCCAATACCGCACTGCGCAACATCATTTCGGGATCGACTCGGGCACCTCCACCGCGACGAGCAGGCGATGAATTCGATGCACAATCGACACCGTCTCGCGAGTACCCGCAGCCGGCACCTCGTACTCTGGACCGGGTACCACCCGAAGGAGGACCGATATGCCAGCAGTCACCACACCTCACGTCTACGTTCATCGCGCCGGCGATCGGCTGAAAACCAAGATTTCCTGGTTGGATTCGAAGCACTCGTTCTCCTTCGGCCAGCACTACGACCCCGACAACACGCACCACGGACTGCTCCTCGTCAACAACGACGACACGGTGCTCCCCGGTCAGGGATTCGACACCCATCCACACAAGGACATGGAGATCGTCACCTGGGTGCTGCGCGGCTCGCTCGTCCACCAGGACTCGATCGGCCACTCCGGCATCATCTATCCCGGCCTTGCGCAACGCATGAGCGCAGGCAAGGGCATCATGCATTCCGAGAAGAACGACAGCTGGCGCCTCGCCGGCGAGCAGCACCACGAGCCGGTGCATTTCGTCCAGATGTGGGTGGTACCCGACGAACCCGGGCTCGCCCCGAGTTACGAGCAACTCGAGATCGAGGACGAAATCCTCAAAGGCGGGCTGGTGCCCGTTGCGTCCGGAATGCCGGAATACAAGGACAATTCGGCCATCCGGATCAACAACAAGCACGCGGCGCTGCACGTCGCGCGACTCTTCCCCGGCGCACCGGTGACCCTTCCCGAAGCGCCGTTCCTGCACGTGTTCGTCGCCCGGGGCACCGCGGAGATGGAGGGTGTCGGCACCCTGTACGAGGGCGACGCCGTCCGGTTGAGCGCCTCCGGTGGCCAGCAGATCTCCTCACACTCCGGCGCCGAGGTGCTCGTCTGGGAGATGCACGCCCGCCTCGGCGGCTGAGTTCCCAGCAAGTTCACAGCCGGGCGGAACGCCACGCGCAGGTTCGTGCGCCACGATCGAGGCACAGCCCGATCATGGAGAGGTACCCACAGTGAACAAGGACGTCGAGAAGAGCCGACTGCGCATCAGCCGCCGCCGCGCATTTGCGGTCGGGGGGACAGTGAGTCTGGGTGGGCTCATCGCCGCCTGCACCGGGAACGGGAGCAGCGGCACGTCGGCGTCGGCCACGTCGACCGCGGCCGCGTCGAGTGCGACGACGACGAGCGGCGACGCGGTGACGGCCCTGCTCGACCAGGCGCCGCAGTGCGTGATGGCCGTCGAGGAGACGCAGGGACCGTACTGGTTCGACGTCGACTCCATCCGCAGCGACATCCGCGAAGACCGGCCGGGGACGAACCTGCAGCTCGCACTGCGGTTGCAGGACCTGACGAACTGTTCCGCGGACGGCTCCGCCGCGGTGGTGAGCAACGCCGTCGTGGAGATCTGGCACTGCGACGCGGGCGGCGTGTACTCCGGCTTCGAGTCGGGTTCGAAGGCCGCGGACCTCGGCGGCAACGGCGCGCCCGCCGGAGCACCGCCGGCAGGCGGGCCCGGCGACGGCGGCCAGCCCCCGGCCGGAGGTCCCGGTGGACCCGGTGGACCCGGCGGCCCCGGCGGCGACATGTCCGGCGGTTCGGGTGAGACGTCCGACGGGTCCTACAGCGTCGGCGACAGCGAGGCCACCACCACGGACGACGGCACCTACCTGCGCGGCGCTCAGACGACGGACGCGAACGGCATCGCCCAGTTCACGACAATCTTCCCCGGCTGGTACACCGGCCGGACCACGCACATCCATCTCAAGGTGCACATCGACAAGAAGACGGTGCTCACCACCCAGCTGTACTTCGACGAGGCCCTGCTCGACGAGGTGTACGCGACGGCGCCGTACTCCGACCACACCGGACGGGAGAACAACGTGACCAACGCCACGGACGGCATCTACGACGACGCAGGCCTGCTGACGGTCGCCACGCAGTCGGACGGCTACCTCGCGGCGATCAACCTCGGCATCGACGTCTGACCGCTCCCCGGTCCTTTGTTTCGCCCTGAGCGCAGTGGTGGACCTGTCGGCGCGGAACGGTGTAAGGATGGAACGCATGACCACGGCTCAGCGCTCCGGCATCGACCTCACCCACCTCGACAGTGACACCCGCGCTCAGGACGACCTGTTCGTCCACGTGAACGGCAAGTGGATCGACGACTACGAGATTCCCGCGGACCGGGCGATCGACGGCGCGTTCCGCACGCTCTACGACAAGGCCGAGGTCGACGTCCAGAACATCATCGAGGAGGCGGCGGGCTCCGGCGCGGCCCCGGGAACCGACGCACAGCGCATCGGCGATCTGTACGGCAGCTTCATGGACGCGGATGTCGTGGAGGCGGCGGGGCTCGCTCCGATCGCCGGGGAGCTCGCCGACGTGGCCTCGGCCGCCGACCGCTCCGCCCTCGCCGCCGTCATCGGCCGCCTGCAGCGCACGGGGGTCGGCGGCGCCGTCGGTCACTACGTCGACACGGACGCCAAGAACTCCGCGCGCTACCTCGTGCACTTCAGCCAGGCCGGCATCGGGCTGCCCGACGAGTCGTATTACCGCCAGGACGATCACGCGGAGATCCGCACCGCGTACGTGGAGCACATCGCGAAGATGTTCGCCCTCGCCGGTGTCGACTACGACGCGCAGCGTGTGTTCGATCTGGAAACGAAGATCGCGGCAGGCCATTGGGACGTCGTGAAGCGTCGCGACGCCGAGCTGAGCTACAACCTGCTCACCCTCGACCAGCTGCCTGCCGGGTTGGACTGGTCTTCGTGGATCGGCGCGCTCGGGGGCACGTCGGAGCAGTTCGCCGAGATCGTGGTCCGCCAGCCCGACTACCTCACCACCCTGACCGGGCTGTGGACGTCCGAGGACCTCGACGATTGGAAGGCGTGGGCGACGTGGAACGTCATCCGCTCCCGCGCCCCGTATCTCACCGAGGCGCTGGTCGAGGAGAATTTCGCGTTCTACGGGAAGACGCTGACCGGCGCCGAGGAGATTCGTGAGCGCTGGAAGCGCGGCGTGTCCCTGGTGCAGGATCTGCTGGGCGAGGCTGTCGGCAAGCTGTACGTCGAGCGGCACTTCCCGGCGGACGCGAAGGCCCGCATGCAGGAACTCGTCGCGAATCTGCAGGAGGCGTACCGGCGCAACATCTCCGACCTGGACTGGATGAGCCCGGAGACCCGGCAGGCGGCGCTCCGCAAGCTGGAGAAGTTCACGCCGAAGATCGGGTACCCAGACAAGTGGCGCGACTACTCGGCCGTCACCATCTCCCGCGACGACCTGGTCGGCAACTACCGCAGCGGCTACGCGGCGGAGTACGACCGCGATCTCGCGAAGCTCGGCGGCCCGGTCGACCGCGACGAGTGGTTCATGACACCGCAGACGGTCAACGCCTACTACAACCCGGGCATGAACGAAATCGTGTTCCCCGCAGCCATTCTGCAGCCGCCGTTCTTCGACGCCGCGGCCGACGACGCCGCCAACTACGGCGGGATCGGCGCCGTCATCGGTCACGAGATCGGCCACGGCTTCGACGATCAGGGCGCCAAGTACGACGGCGACGGCAACATGATCGACTGGTGGACCGACGACGACCGGACCGAATTCGGCAAGCGCACGAAGGCGCTGATCGAGCAGTACAACGCGTTCGAACCAAAGGCGCTGCCCGGGCACACGGTGAACGGCGAGTTCACGATCGGGGAGAACATCGGCGACCTCGGTGGCCTGTCCATCGCCATCGCCGCGTACCGGATCGCGACGGACGGGTCCGAGCCGGAGGTCCTCGACGGCCTGACCGGGATCCAGCGGGTGTTCTTCGGCTGGGCGCAGGTGTGGCGCACCAAGGCCCGGGACGCGGAGGCGCTCCGCCGGCTCGCCGTCGACCCGCACTCGCCGCCGGAGTTCCGCTGCAACGGCGTGATCCGCAACCTGGACACGTTCCACGACGCGTTCGACGTCCAGCCCGGTGACGCCCTGTATCTGGATCCCAGCGAGCGCGTCAAGATCTGGTAGCGCGGCTACCCCAGACGGTCGCCCGTCGCCGCGGAGAAGAAGTACACCTCGCCGGGCTTCGGCTGCAGGTGCAACCTCTCCCCCGCGGCGACGGTGCGGGTGCGGTCCACCCGCACCACCACCTTCCCGGACGTGCCGGACGCGTACACGAACGACTCGGCACCGAGTTCCTCGAGCAGGTCGGTCTCGACGGTGTACGAGTCCTTGCGCCACGACCCGACCAGCGTCCACGACTCCGGTCGCACTCCGACGATCACGGAGCCGTCCCCGATCGCCGAGTGCGGCACGGGAATACGCAGTTCGCCCAGTTCGGCGACACCGTCCCGGATCGGGGTGTCCATGAGGTTCATGCCCGGGGAGCCGATGAACCCGGCGACGAACGTGTTGACCGGGTTGTCGTACAGATCTCGTGGCCGGGCGACCTGCTGGAGGCGGCCGGCCTGCATGACCGCCACCCGGTCGCCCATCGTCATGGCCTCCACCTGGTCGTGGGTGACGTACACGGTGGTCGTGCCGAGCCTGCGCTGCAGCCCCGCGATCTGCGAGCGGGTACTCACCCGCAGCGTGGCGTCGAGGTTGCTCAGCGGTTCGTCCATGCAAAACACCTTGGGGTGCCGCACGATGGCGCGGCCCATCGCGACCCGTTGGCGTTGCCCGCCGGACAGTTTCGCCGGTTTGCGACCGAGCAGCGGTTCGAGTTCGAGCATCCGCGCCGCTTCCAGCACCCGCGCGGTGCGTTCCACCTTTCCGACGCCGGCATTGCGGAGCGCGAACCCCATGTTGTCGGCGACGGTCATGTTCGGGTACAGCGCGTAGCTCTGGAACACCATGGCCACGTCCCGCGCTCGGGGCGGCAGCGCGGTGACGTCGGCGCCGCCGATCTCGATGCGGCCGGCCTCGACGGCTTCGAGGCCGGCCAGCATCCGCAGGCTCGTCGACTTACCGCACCCGGACGGACCCACGAGAACGAGGAACTCGCCGTCCGCGATGTCGAGGTCCAGCCGATCGACCGCGGGTCGGTCGGCTCCGGAATAGCGGTGCGTGACACCCGCGAACTGCACGTTGGCCATGGATGTTCCTTCTCCTCCTACTGGGGCAGTTTGGGGGTGATCTGGCGGTCGACGATCTGCTGGAGTTGCTCCCCGACACCGGCGAAGGTCGTCGCCACGTCCGCGTTCTGCAGCGCGATCTGTTCGAGTCCGGTGCCGATGATCTGGTCGCCGCCGGGCACGAACACCCGGGCGTAGTCCTGCGATCGGGTCTTCGCGAGCTGGTCGACGGCGGTGCGCGCGTTGGGGTTCGCGTCCAGGTACGCCTTCATGGCCGGGTCCTCGACCGCAGATTTACGGACCGGCATGTACCCGACGTTCTGCGAGAAGTACGCGGTGTTCTCGCGGTTGGTCACGAAGTCGATGAACGTGAGCGCATTCTTCTTCCGCTCGTCGGAGATTCGCGCCGGAATCGCGAGACCCGCGCCGCCGGTCGGGCAGCCCGGCGCGCCCGACGCGGGGAGGAAGGCGGTGCCGAAGTCGAACGCGGCCGACTTGGTGATCCCCGACAGGTCGCCGGTCGAGGCGATCGTCGACGCGAGGATGCCCGCCCCGAACTCGTTGGCGATGTCGCTCGACACGGCCGCGTATTTCTTCGTGTGGATCATGTTCTTCAGGAAGGTCCCCGCGGCGAGGGTCTTCTCGTCGCCGAACTTCAGGTCCCATTGGTCCGAGTACGCCCCGCCGAACGTCCAGACCGGTCCCTCGAACGTCCAGCCGAGGTAATTCTTGGCATCGCCCCAGCCGTGGGCCAGCTTGCCGCCGCCGATCACCCGCTGCAGTTCGGGACCCCACTCGTCGAACTCCTGCCAGGTGGCGGGACCGCGGTCGGGCAGACCGGCCTGCGCCCAGACCTGCTTGTTGTAGTAGAACAGCGGCGTCGACCGCGCGTACGGGAGGGCGTAGTGCTTCCCCTGGAACAGGTAGTCGGCGAGCAGCGAGTCGACGTAGTCGGAGGTGTCGACCCCCACGTCACCGAACAGCCCGTCGAGCGGTTCGACAGCACCGGTCAGCGCGTAGTTGAACCACCACACGTCCGACAACACCACGACGTCCGGCAGTGCGCCGCCCGACAGTGCCGCGTTGAACTTCTGCGACACCTCCTCGTAGTTCTTCCCGGCGTCCACGAGGTCGACGGTGAGGTGGGGGTGTGTCGCCTGGAAACGGTTGATCAGCTCACGTTCGACGTCCTGGGACTTGCCCGGGTGGTTGGACCAGAACGTGATGGTGTTCGGGTCCCCCGCCGCCCCGGACGCCGCCGACGAGCCCGAACCCGAGCCCGCGCAGGCCGTGAGCGCCGCACCGGCGGCCACCGCGCCCGCGAGCCCGAGGAATCCCCGGCGATTCATCCGATTCATGTCTCTCCTCGTGTCCGCTATCCCTTGACCGCACCCGACGTGAGGCCCTTGATCATGTGCCGTTGCAGCACAAGGAAAACCGCGAGGATCGGCAGCATCGTGAGCACCGTCCCCGCCATGACCGGACCCCAGTCGGTGAGCCCGTCGTTGTTCTGCAGCTGGGTCAGCCCGATCGGCAGCGGCGCGACGGACGCGTCGTCGGCCATCAGGAACGGCCACAGGTATTCGTTCCATTCGGTGACGACGGTGATGATCGCGAACGCCACCATGGTGGGGCCGGACACCGGCAGGACCACCCGCCACAGCAACCGGGCATGGCCGGCGCCGTCCATCCGGGCGGCCTCGATGATCTCGGTGGGTATCGACAGGAAGTGGTTGCGCATCAGGAACGTTCCGAACGCAACTCCCGCGAGCGGAACGATGATGCCGTGGAAACTGTTCCGCCAACCCCATTCGGCGACGAGGGCGTAATTCGAGATGACGGTGATCTGGTTGGGCACCATCAACGCGGCGATGATGCCGAGGAATACGACGTTCTTGCCCGGGAACCGCAGGAACACCAGACCGTAGGCGCTGAGGACGCCGAGTGTGAACTTCACGGCGGACAGCACTCCGGTGATGATCACCGAGTTGCGCAGGAACGTCCAGAACGGCACCGACGTGGTGGCCTCCGCATAGTTCTCGGGGTGAAAGGTACCGGGCCACCACGTGACCGGAAGGGTGTAGATGTCGGGGCGATCCTTGAACGACGTCATCACGATCCAGTACAGCGGCAGGGCAACCGTCACCAGCACGGCCACCATCGCGGCGTAGCCCAGCGCCGTCACGAGCGCTTCCCGCCGGCGGTGGTCGCGGGCCGCGTCCGCCGTCGCCGGCACCTCCGTGCTGCGCCGCTCGCGCACGGCTCCCGCGGTCACCGGCCGTCCCCGCGATCCATGATCCGCACCTGGTAGACGGTGATTCCGAGCAGGACCAGGAACATGATGGTGGCGACGGTGGCCCCGTACCCGGCCCGGAAGTTGCGGAACGACTCGTTGTAGACCTGGTAGACCATCGTGGTGGTGCCGGTGCCGAGCGGACCGCCCCTGGTCATCACGTTGATGATGTCGAACACCTGAAGCGAGCCCAGCATCACCGTGATCGAGAGGAAGTAGGTGGTCGGACGCAACTGCGGGAGAACGACCCGGCGGAACGTCGTCCACCCGCTCGCCCCGTCGATCTCCGCGGCCTCCGCCAGTTCGCGTCGCGTACCCTGCAGTGCCGCAAGGTAGATCACGAACGTGTAGCCGAGGTTCTTCCACATATAGGTGACCGTGACCATGACCAGCGCCCAGTGCGGATCCTGGTAGAAGTCGGGCACGGAGTCGACCCCGACGCGGTGCAGGAGGTCCTGGATCAGCCCGAACCGGGGATCGAACACGAACTGGAACGCCACCCCGATCGCGGCGCCCGAGATGACGAACGGCGCGAAGATCGCGGATCGAACAAGGTTGCGACCGTGCAGCTTACGGTCCAGCAGCACGGCGAGCGCGAGACCGGCGACCATCGATCCCACCACGGTCGCGGTCGTGAACACGACGGTATTGCCGACGATCTGCCAGGTGTCGGGGCGGCTCCACCACTCGCGGTAGTTGCCCAGGCCGACGAACGTGGCGGCGGGGTCGGCGATGTTCCAGTCGAAGAACGACAGCCGGATGTTGTCGACCAGCGGGCGGTAGGTGAACAGGACGAGCAGAACCAGATTGGGGCCCACCAGCGCCGCGAACAGCGCGTAGTCCCGCCACGGACGCCCGAGGAACCCCTGCTTTCCCGGCGACGGCAGGGTTCGTTCCGGACTCGATCTCACTGCGGCAGTCTGACGACCGATTACGAATAGCCGGTAAATTGCCGTAGCCCGCACATTGAACTGTGCGGGCTACGGGAAGAACTGGTCGGAGCAGGGTCAGCGGTTCCAGTCGCCGAGACCGTCGGAGCCGTTCAGCACGCCGCCCGCGGTGTTCTGCACGACGACGGCGTCACCCTTCTTCGAGTTCTCGTAGAACCACTTGGCGTCCTCGGTGCTGACGTTGAGGCAGCCGTGGCTGACGTTCGTGTTGCCCTGGGCGTTCACCGACCACGGCGCGGCGTGGACGAAGATGCCGCTGTACGACATGCGGGTGGCGTACTCGACGTACGTGCGGTAGCCCTCGGCGGAGTCGACCGGGACCCCGTACGTGGAGGAGTCCATGTACATGTCACGGAACTTGTCGCCGATGATGTACGTGCCGTTCGGCGTCTCGTGATCAACCTTGCCCATCGACGTCGGCATGGTCTTGACCACCTCGCCGTTGCGGGTGACGGTGATCTGCTTGGTGTTGTCGTCGGCGGTCGCGACGAACGCGTCACCGATGGTGAACGTGGAGTGCGCGTCGCCGGCGTCCACGGTGACCTCGGTGTTCGCGGGCCAGAACTCGGTGGGCTTCCAGCGCACCTGGCTGTCGTTGATCCAGTAGAAGCCACCCTCGACCGGCTGGCTGGTGGTGACCTTGATGGCCTTCTCGGCGGCGGCGCGGTCGCCGATGGCCTCATTGAAGCGGATGATCACCGGTTGCGCGACACCCACGACCTCGCCCGCACCCGGGTTGAGGGACGGGGCCGAGAAGTTCGCCGGCGCCGGCGCCGGTTCGGGCAGCGGGAGCTGCGGCGCGCCGGGCAGACCGGGCAGGGTGGGAAGACTCGGAATCTCCGGTCCACCGGGAAAGAGCGGCGCGGCCTGTGCGGCCCCGGCCAGCGCAGTTCCGGAGACGACGGCCCCGGTCAGTGCGACAGCGACGCGTGACGACCAGTGCTTGTTCCTGGAAGAACCGATTCCTGACTTGCCCATATGACCACTCTCGTTCGACGACGTGTACACCGCGCGTCCCCGACGGACCTATCAATCGCGCACTGCCATTAACACACATCATCCGGCCGCGAGCAATTTGCCCGCAATCGTTGCCGCTCCGCGGCCTGCGGGCGGTCGGTGTCACCGAGTGGTCAAGAAGCGCTCACGATCAGGTCTCGGCGCGGGCGGCGGCGAGCATGCTCTCGATGGTGATCAACTTGGTGCGCGTCCGGCCGGCCGCCCTGCCCCCGGCACGTTCGGTCTTGTCGATCCGCTGCCAGCCCTGGAAGTCGACCGCGTCGGGCGCGCGCTCGGCGATCAGCCGGTCGAGAGCCTCACGGTCGGCGGGCGCGTCGAGCCGCCCGGCGGAGAAGTCGTCGATCAGCATCCTGACCGTCTCCGCGGAGCAGTACTTGTTGGTGCCGATCACGCCCGTCGGCCCGCGCTTGATCCAGCCGGCCACGTACACGCCGGGGACCGGTGCGCCGGTCTCCGGATCGATCACCCGGCCGTTCTCGTTGGGGATGACGCCGCGCCGGTCGTCGAACGGGATACCGGCCACCGGCTGCCCGCGGTAGCCGATCGAGCGCAGCACCAGGCCGGTGTGCAGCGTCGAGGTGTCGTCGGACGGCTTTGCGCTGAGCCTGCCGGACGCGTCCGCGACCATCTCGTTCTTCGCGATGCGTACCGATTCGACGGCGTCGGTGCCCAGAATTTCCAGGGGCGAGGTCAGGAAGCGCAGCACGATCCGCTTCTTGGCCGGGTCGGCGGTGCGCCGGGCGAACTCCTCGACCTGGCGCACCTTGTGGCGCTGCCACGGCTCCGCATCGTCGCCGTCGACGAATGCGCGGCTCGCCGGGTCGAGCACGGCTTCCTCCGGGTCGACGACGACGTCCACGTTCGGCATGCGCCCGAGCGCCAGGAGTTCGGGGTTGGTGTAGGCGGCCTGGGCGGGGCCCCGGCGGCCGAGGATGACGACCTCACGGATGTTGCTCGCCCGCAGCGCCTCGAGGGCGTGGTCGGCGAGATCCGTCGTGGCCAGGATCTCCGGGTCGGTGACGAGGATGCGGGCCACGTCGAGTGCCACGTTGCCGTTGCCGACGATGACGGCCCGCTCCCCCGACAGGTCGAACGTGCGGTCGGCGTAGTCGGGGTGCCCGTTGTACCAGGCCACGAACTCGGTGGCGGCGTGGCTGCCGGCGAGATTCTCGCCGGGAATGCCCAGTTCGCGGTCGCCTGCCGCACCGACCGCGTAGATGACGGCGTGGTGGTGCGCGAGCAGTTCCTCGTGGGTCACGTCCGTGCCCACGTTCACGTTGAAGTGGCAGTGCACCGTCCGCTTGCCGACGACAGAGCGGAACTGGTCCGTGACGCCCTTGGTGCCCGGATGATCCGGGGCGACGCCTGCGCGCACCAGCCCGTACGGGGTGGGCAGACGGTCGAAGATGTCGATCTCGACGCGGGGCTTCGCGGTCAGTTCCATCGCGGCGTAGCAGGCGGCCGGACCCGACCCGACGACCGCGACGTGGAGCGTGCCGAGGGCTGCGTCGATCTGCGGCAGCTTGAGCGGCTCGGGCCAGTCGGGGCCGATCGGGTGCTTGGTGTAGTACTGCGCGTTGATGTCGAGGTACGGCTCGTCGACCTCGTCGAGGTCGTTCTCCGCGTAGATGGCCTCCACCGGGCACTCCTCGACGCAGGCCCCGCAGTCGATGCAGATGTCCGGGTCGATGTACAGCATTTCCGTGCTCGCGAACGGCTTCTCGTCCGGTGTGGGATGGATGCAGTTGACCGGACAGACGTCGACGCACGACGCGTCGTTGCAGCACGGCTGCGTGATCACATATGCCACGGTTCTCCCCTACCTGAGTACGCGCAGTCCGAAGTCGAGATATGACCCCAGACTATAACGTGTTCCACTTTTGTGCGAGAACCGTGCGCGAGGTCAGACCGCGTCGCCCGGCTCTACCCGGAATCCGACCTTCACCGTGACCTGGTAGTGCGCGATGGCGCCGTTTTCGACGTGGCCCCTGGTCTCGACGACCTCGAACCACTCGACGTTCCGCACGGTGTCGTTGGTCCGCGCGATCGCGTTCTTGATGGCCTGATCGGTGCTGTCGCTCGACGAACCGACGACCTCGACAACTCGGTACACGTGATCACTCATCGGGATTCCTTTCGTGGGTTACTTGCCGTTCCGGACGATCGCCTGTGCCTCGACACCGAGCCGGGCCAGACGAAGATCACCGAGAGCCGTGAGGGAACTGCCGAGGCGGTTGGTGACGAACCCCAGCGACAGTCCGCTGTCGAGGTCCGCGTAGGCGCCGGACCCGCCGACCCCGTAGTGCCCGATCGCGTTCCGTGGTTGTTCCCGGGACGCGAAGATCGGCCGGTGGTAGCCGAGCGACCACAGCGGCCGGATACCGAGGACGTAGTCGCGGTCGCGGGTCTGCACCTCCGACATCCGCGCGATGGTCGACTTGCGCAGGAACCGGCGTCCGTCCAGCCTGCCCCCGTTCGCGATGGCGCCGTACATCCGCGCGAGCGCCCGCGCACTGAACACACCGTTCCAGCCGGGCATCACCGCGTCGTGCACCGCCGGGTTCCGCACCAGCGCGTCGAATCCCTGCGGCATCGCCGCCTCGGCCAGCCCGCGGGTAGGGCCGACGAGCGAGAGCACATTCGAGGTGAGCTCCCAGTTGAGTCCGGCCGGGTTGATGTGCGGGAACAGCTTCGCGATCCGTGGACGGTGCTGTCCGGGAACCTGATACCAGAAGTCGTCGACACCGAGCGGTCCCGCGATCTCGTCCTGCACGACCTGGACGAACGGTTTTCCGGTGACGCGGGCGATCAGCTCGGCCACCAGCCACCCGTAGGTGACGGCGTGATACCCGGGGCCGCGCAGCCTGCGCGGATCCGCCGGGGCCGCCGCGAGGGCCTCCACGACGGCGTCGTATTCGAGGAGATCGAGCGGGCTCCGCATCAGCCCCCGGACCTTGTGCAGTCCGGCCCGGTGGGTGAGGACGTCGCGGACGGTGATGTCGCCCTTGCCTGCCGCACCGAATTCGGGCCAGTAGCGTGCCACGGGCGCGTCGTAGTCGATCAGCCGGCGTTCGGCGAGCCGGTGGACGACCGTGCTGGCCACGCCTTTTCCGGTCGAGAACGACAGTGCGACGGTGTCGCGGTCCCAGCGGCGGTCGCGGTCTGCCCAGCCCGCCCAGATGTCGAGGACCTTCTCGCCCCGGAAGTACGCGGTGAGTGCCCCGCCGCCGTGCTGAGGTTGCCGGTACATCGCGAAGAACCGGTCGGCGAGCGGCAGGAACCGCGGATCGACGTGCAGTTCCGTCCGTGGCACGGACGCGGGCCGGGATACTCGAACGCTGGTCGTCATCGACCACCTCCGATCTCGCTGCCGTAAGTCCTACGGCAGTGCGTCAGCCCATTGTGACTACCGTCACCATACGACGCGGACCGGGGTGCCGTTCAGGGAAGCCGCCACACAGTTATGCCGTCGCTCAGACATGCTTGACCTGCAAGGAAATTGATGGCCAGCGAGGGACCGGCCGCGCACACCACGCCTTTGGCCGGATCCGCGACGAGCGCCTGCCCACCGGGACCGCTCAGCACCAGCGCCGGGCCGACGCTGTCGACCGTTCCGATTGCGACGCTCTCGGGCCCGACCGCGACCGCCGCGACGACACCGCGGCGTGCCTCTGCCGCGCCGACACCGCCGCCCAGTCCGGCGCCGAGCGCCGCTCCCGCGTGGGCCGCGTCGGCGAAACCGACACCGTCGGTGCCGAAGGCCGCCGAATTGCTGCTGGTGTCGGCATTGGCCCCGCACGCGGTGCGGTCGACGACCGTCGTGTGACCCCTGCCCGGTGGTGACACACAGGAGAGGGAGACGGCCGACGCGGTGGCCGGCGCGATCAGCAGAGTCCCGAATGCCGTCGCGACGACACCGAGGACGATTCCGGCAGTACGAACCGTCTTACGTTCCATGGCGACCTCACATTGTTCCCGACCCGACCGTCCCGAGCCTACGTGAGCGCCGGCTATTTGCGGTCTCGGTCCCGACTCGGTTGTACCCGCTTGGGTTCCCCCGGCATTTTGGGGTAATTGGGTGGGTACGGGAGATCGCCGAGACCGTTCGCGGTGTCCCGTTCCGCCATCTCCAGCAGCACGTCGAGCGATTGCGCCACGTCACCCATGGTCGCCATCGGGTCGCCGCGTTTCTCGAGCAGCGCGGGCACGGTCGCGATGGTGAAGTCGTCGGGGTGGACGTCGACGAGTTCCTCCCAGGTGACCGGCGTCGACACGGTCGCGATCGGCGTCTTGCGGGCCGAATAGGCGGATGCGATCGTCTTGTCCCGGGCGTTCTGGTTGAAGTCGAGGAAGATGCGTTCGCCGCGTTCCTCCTTCCACCAGGACGTGGTGGCCCGGTCGCCGCTGCGCCGCTCGATCTCCCGGGCCAGGGCGATGCCCGCGCGCCGCACCTCGATGAAATCCCAGCGCGGCTCGATGTGGAGATACACGTGCAGGCCGCGTCCGCCCGAGGTCTTGGGGTAGCCGATCAGACCGAGTTCGTCCAGCAGCGGCCGGAGCACGTCCAGCGCGACCGCCCGGGCGTCGTCGAATCCCGTCCCCGGCTGCGGGTCCAGGTCGATGCGCAGTTCGTCGGGGTGATCGACGTCGGGGCACCGCACCGCCCACGGGTGGAACGTGATGTTGCCGAGGTTCGCCGCCCACACGATGTTCGCGGCGCTGCGCACCCGGAGCACGTCCGCCTTGCGGCCGGACGGGAACGTGACCTCGCACGAGTCGACGTGGTCGGGGCGCTTCGCGGGCACCCGCTTCTGGTAGATCTCCTCGCCCTCGACCCCGTCCGGGAACCGTTGCAGGTGCGTCGGCCGATCGAACAGGGCGCCCAGCAGCGCACCGCCCAGCGCCACCGTCCGGTAGTACTCCACCAGGTGCCGCTTCGTGCCGCCGTCGGCACCGAGTTTCGGGTAGTAGATCTTGTCGGGACTCGACAGCCGCACGGCGACGCCGTCGACGTCGAGTTCTTCGGCAGGACTCGCCATCTAGGAACCTCCGGCCAGGACGTCGGCAAGGTCGTATCGCACCGGGACCTCCAATTGTTGGAACGTGCACTCGTCGGGCGTCCGGTCCGGGCGCCAGCGCAGGAACCGCGCGGCGTGCCGGAACCGGGCACCCTCCATCTGGTCGTACGCCACCTCGACGACGCGTTCGGGGCGCAGCGGCACCCAGGTCCGGTCGTTGCCCGACTGCCACCGCGTCGGTGCCCCGTCCGCGACGACGTCGTCGCCGACGCGCAGTTCGTCGAGTTCGGCGAGCAGTTCGATCCGCCGCGCGGCCGTGAACGCCGACGCCCCACCGACCATCGCCATCTGCTCGCCGTCGTACAGTCCGAGCAGCATGGACCCGATCCCCGGCTGACTCTTGTGCGGCCGGTATCCGATGACGACGCAGTCGGCGGTGCGGGCGTGCTTCACCTTCACCATCTCCCGCTTGTTCGGCAGGTACGGGCCCACCAGCTTCTTCGCCACCACCCCGTCGAGGCCGGCCCCCTCGAACGCCTCGAACCACTCGGTGGCCGTCGCACTGGATTCGGTGGCCGCGGTGACGTGGCAGGAGGACCCGCCGCCGACGGAGTCGACGAGTTGCGCGCGGCGCACCGAGAAGTCCTCCCGGCTGAGGTCGCGGTCGCCCAGGGCCAGCAGATCGAACGCGACGAACTGGGCCGGGGTCTTCTCCGCCAGCATCGTCACCCGGCTCTCCGCGGGATGAATGCGCTCCGACAACGACTCCCAGTCGAGCCGGGTGCGGCCGTCGATGTTGCGCGGGACGACGAGTTCGCCGTCCACCACGCACCGCTCGGGCAGTTCGTCCTTCACGGCGCGGACGAGTTCGGGAAAGTACCGGGCCAAGTCTTTTCCGCCGCGGGAACCGAGCACCACCTCGTCGCCGTCCCGGAAGACGAGGGTGCGGAACCCGTCCCATTTGGGTTCGTACAACCAGACGGGCCCGGACTCCGGTTGCGCCGGAACGGACGACGCAGCCTTCGCGAGCATCGGCTGTAACGGAGGCATCACGGGGAGGTCCACCCGTCCATACTGTCATCACAATTGGCAAATCGGACAGCGATGTAATCAAATAATGCGCGACACGGCAATCGCGGTGGACACGGTCGAGGTGGCAACGGTCATCTCAGAGGCACGGGTGGCGGGACGTCACCCGACGGAGGGGTCAGACATGACAGGGTTAGTTCGGCGGGTGTGTACCGCGGTCGTCGCGTTGTCGGCGACGGCAGTTCTGGTGGCAGGGTGCGGTTCGGACACGACGCCCACCGCGGTGCCGGAGTCGGGTGCCTCCGCGGCCACCTCGTCGACCACCGTGATCGACGGACAGGAAGGCGAGGACTCGGGCGGCGACGTCGACTTCGAGGTCGCGATCGGTGAGTGCGTGAAGCTCGGCGGCACCGTCACCGACGCCGAGATCGACAAGGCGGTGTGCGGCAGCCCCGATTCGAACTACAAGGTGATCGCGAAGGCCGCGAAGAACAGCCAGTGCATCAGCGACGCCGACTCGTACTACTACGAAACCCTCGGCGGCATCGAGCAGGGCGCGATCTGCCTCGACGTGGACTGGGTGATCGGCGGCTGCATGGACGTCGGTGGCGAGGACCCCGCACGCATCGAGTGCGGTGACACGACGGCCGTCGACGGGGTGAAGGTGACGGAGATCGTGCAGGGCGCCACGTCCGTGGACTCGTGCAGCACGTCGTCCAACGGCTACGAATACTCCGAACGCAAGTTCGTCGTCTGCGTCGACGAACTCTGACGGCGGGCGCAGGCCGGCCGCGGGTCCCGCCCGCGGCCGGCCTCGCTCACAACCAGCCCCGGCGTTTGAAGATCGTGTACAGCCCGGCGCAGGTGAGCATCATCAGCGACAGCGCGAACGGATACCCGCCGGCCCAGTGCAGTTCGGGCATGTGGTCGAAGTTCATGCCGTACACGGTTCCGATCAGAGTGGGCGCGAAGAGGATCGCCGCCCACGCCGACACCTTCTTGATCTCCTCGTTCTGCGCGTAACTGGCCTGGGTCAGGTTGCGCATCTCCTCGTTCTGCTCCTGCGACACCAGGGTGGCGTTGACGGTGAGGATGTTGCCGAGCAACTGACGGAACCCGTCCGCCCGCTCCACGACGACCGTCGCGTGGTCGGTGACGTCACGCAGGTAACGCTGCAACTCCTCGTCGGTGTTGTACTTCTCGAAACCCTGCGACAACCCCCGCAGCATTCCGAGCAGCGGCCGTGTGGCCCTCTGGAATTCGATGACCTCACGGGTGAGTTCATAGATGCGACGCGACACGCCCGGCGCCCCGCTGAACACCTCGGTCTCGATCTCGTCGATGTCGTTCTGCAACCCGGCCACCACCGGCGCGTACCCGTCGACCACGGCGTCGAGGATGGCGTAGAGCACGGCCTCGGGTCCGAGCCGGAGCAGGTCCGGGTTGCTCTCCATCCGCCTGCGGACCGCCGACAGGTCGGGGGATTCGCTGTGCCGGACCGTGAGCACGAACGTCGGACCGCAGAAGACGTGCAGCTCACCGAATTCGACGCGCTCGGTCTCGTCGCAGTACCGCGCGGCGCGGAGCACCACGAACAGCGTCTTGCCGTAACGCTCCAGCTTGGGCCGCTGGTGGGCGACGATGGCGTCCTCGACGGCCAGCTCGTGCAGGTCGAATTGCTTTGCCGCCGCATACAACTGGGCGTCGTTGGGCCGGTACATCCCGATCCACGCCATCGACGCCGCATCCGGCAGGCTCGCGAGCGCCTCCGACAGCGTGGCCGGAGTGGCCGTCTTCCGGCCGTCGCGGTAGACGGCGCTGTTGACCACCGTTTCCTCCGCCGGCGTCGGCTCGACGGGGCGCCGCGTGACGGCGTGACCGGCGTTCGCGTCGGACACACCGGCGGAGCGGCTGGGCAGGAGGGAACGGATCGGGCGCAACTGAGGCATGGCACGGGGCTTTCGAGGGAAAAGGGCAGCGCGGGACGGCGCTGAGGAACACGGACCGTGAAACCGCGCACCTACCGGTGGAACGGTTTCAGTTGGTACTGGGAGGTTGGCTTCTCATCGGATGCCACACCTCCTTACCCTCTCGCACTCTTCCCTCGAAAGAACGCTCTCTCGAGATAACACAGTTCACGACCTCGGCGAACTGCAGACCGCAGGACACGATACCCCCGGCGACCGGCCACGACAACCTGGGATCCCCGCCGTGTCGGTCCCGGATCCGGCGCCTCCCTCGGCAGATACTGGGCGCGCACCGAATCACCACCGAGAGGCCCCCATGACCAGCTGGTCGGACAGACCGATCTGCGCGTTCGATCTGGAGACGACGGGGCCCGACCCCACCGACGCCCGCATCGTCTCCGCGTGCATCGCCGTCGTCGACGCTCACCACTTCGAGTCGCGCACCTGGTTGCTCGACCCCGAGGTTCCCATCCCGCAGGGCGCGACGGACGTGCACGGCATCTCCACGGAGTACGCCCGGGCCCGCGGGCAGGACTACGCCACCGGGTACGGCGAGATCCGCGACGCCCTGTACAACGCGTGGACCCTGGACCACGCCGTCGTCGCGTTCAACGCGTCCTACGACCTGACCGTCATGCACACCGAGGGTCTGCGGCTCGGGCTGCCCGAACTCGTCACCGGCACCGTGGTCGACCCCTACGTCATCGACCGCGAGATGGATCGGTACCGGAAGGGCAGGCGCACCCTGGGCGCGGTGTGCGAGCACTACGGCATCGCGCTGGAGGACGCTCACGAGGCGGAGGCCGACGCGCTCGCCGCCGCACATCTCGCCCGGACGCTGGCGCAGCAGTTCCCGAATCTACGGGCCCTCGACATCATGACCCATCAGGCCGACTGGCACGCGGAACGGCAGCGCGACTTCGCCGACTACCTCGTCCGGCAGGGGCGCGATGCGTCGGATGTCAACGGCGAGTGGCCGATTCGCGGACTCACCCCGTTCCTCATCGCCTGACCCGGGTCACGAGCGGTCGGAGAGCACGCGCGAGAGCACCGGCCCGATGACGGCGAGGGACTGCGGCTCGATCATGGCGTTGTGCCCGCAGTCCACGGGCTGCTCGTCGATCCGGCCGGTGACGAGCGGCCGCCATTCGTCCGCCGAGTGCGCAGGGCCGGTCCCGTCCCCGTCGCGGGTGGCGTGGAAGACGAGCAGGTCCCCGTCGTAGGCCCGGGGCACGAAGTGATGCGCGAGCCACCGGGAGTTCTCGTAGCCGGCGGAGATCCGTTCGAGGTCGCGTCCCCGCACGCCGGTCTCGGCGCCGAACGACTCGTCGATCAACCGGGCCGCGTGCTCGTAGGTCATCTCGGCGTCCGGGTCGGCCTGCAGTCCCAGCCCACGCAGGAGTTCCCGGACGTCCAGCCTGCCGGACGGCGGCTCCTCGCCACCCACGGGGTAGCTGTCCATGACGGCCAGGGTGCCGACCTCCTCGCCCGCCGTCTGCAGTTCGACGGCCATGGCGTGCGCGATGACGCCACCGAGCGACCAGCCGAGCAGGTCGTACGGGCCGGTGGGCTGGATGGCCCGCATCTCCTCGATGTAGCGGTGCGCCAGCTGCTCGATCGTCCGGTAGTCGCCGCCGCCGCTGATCGTGGGCAGTTGCAGCCCGTACGCGGGCCGGTCCGGCGGGAGGTACTGCACCAGACCGGCGTACCCCCAGGACAGCCCGATTCCCGGATGCACGCAGAACAGCGGCCTGCCGCCGCCCTGCGCCCGCAGCGGAATCACGACGGCGAGCGCCTCTTCCAGACCGGCGCTCCGGTGCGGAAGGTCGAGTCGGCCTGCGATCCCCGCCGGGGTCGGGTCGAGGAACATCCATTGCAGCGGAACCCGCCGATCCAGTTCGGCCTGCAGTGCGCTGACGATCCGGGTGGCGAGGAGGGAGTTTCCGCCGAGATCGAAGAAGCTGTCGGCGGTGCCCACCCGGTCCACCCCGAGAACCGACGCGAAGACGTCCACGACGATGCGTTCGGTGTCCGTGGCCGGGGCCCGGAACGCGGCGCCGGTCGAACCGAACTCGGGGGCAGGCAACGCCTTCCGGTCGAGCTTGCCCACCGGGGTCATCGGTATCCGATCGAGTACGACCACCGCGGACGGCACCATGTGAGCGGGCAGGCGCTCGGACGCGTAGGTGCGCAGTCCGGCGGGCTCGACCTCCTGTCCGTCCTGAACCCGCACATACGAGGCGAGCACGGTGTCGCCGGACGGGCCGGTGTGACCGACGGTGGCGGCGAACGCCACCGCCGGGTGCCTGCCGAGCACGGCGTCGATCTCCCCGAGTTCGATGCGGAAGCCACGGACCTTGACCTGGAAGTCGCTGCGGCCCAGGTACTCCAGGGTGTGGTCACGTCTCCAGCGCACCACGTCGCCGGTCCGGTACATCCGGCACCCCGGCTCCCCGAAATTGCAGGCCACGAATCGTTCCGAGGTGAGCGCAGGCCGGTCGTGGTACCCGCGCGCCATGCCCGGCCCCCCGATGTACAACTCGCCGGGCACCCCGGCAGGCACGGGCTGCAGCCGCTCGTCGAGAACGAGGAACGCGAATCCCACTGCGGGCGAACCGATGTTCACACCCTCGCCGGGACGCATCGGGGCGCTGACACTCGCCTGGATGGTGGTCTCCGTGGGTCCGTACCCGCTGTGCAGGCTCCGGCCCGGCGCCCACCGCGCGACCACCTCCGGCGGGCACGCCTCGCCCACCAGGTCGAGGACGCGGAGCGAATCGAGTCCGTCGTTGTCGAGCGCCGCCAGCGCGGTCGGGGTGATGGTCGCGTGGGTCACGCGCTCGCGACGGAACAGGTCCGCCAACTCGCTGCCCCCGAGGACGGCGGGCGGCACGATCACAACCTGCGCCGACGCGCTGAACGCCATCATCAGTTCGAACACGGAGGCGTCGAAACTCGGGGACGCCAGTTGCGACACCCGGGACTCGTGGGTGACCTGGAACCGTTCGTGCGTCTCCGCGGTGAAGTCGGCCATCCCCCGGTGGGTGACGGTGACGCCCTTCGGTCGTCCGGTCGACCCCGACGTGTAGATGAGATAGGCCGGGTGCGCGAGGTGCAACGGACTCGTCCGATCCTCGTCGGTGACCGGTGCGGGTGACACCGCTGCCACCTGCGCAGCGGCCTCCTCGTCGTCGAGGATCAGCCACGGGACGGTGTCCGGCAGGTCGCCGCGGCGACTTCTCACGGTGAGGCCGAGTGCGGCCCGGCAATCGGTGAGCATGTAGTCGATGCGCTCGCGCGGATACGTGGGGTCGACGGGCACGAACGCCGCACCGGCCTTGGTGATCGACCAGATCGCGACCACCGACTCGATCGAGCGGGGCATTCCGACGGCCACGAACGTCTCCGGCCCCACCCCACGGCCGCGCAGGACCCGCGCCCACCGATTGGACCACTCGTCGAGTTCGCGGTACCTGACCCGCCGGTCCTCGTAGGACAGGGCCACCGAATCGGGGTCGAATGCGGCGGCAGCGGTGAGCAGGTCGGGCCACAACTGCGCTCGCACGTCCGGCTCGCCGCGGGCAGGCGCCATTGCCTTCAGCTCCGCCTCGTCGAGCAGCGGGAGGTCGCCGACCGGCCGGTCGGGGTTCGCCGTGACGGCGTCGAGGATCCGCACGAACCGGTCGGCGAACCCGCGGACGGTGCCTGCGTCGAAGAGGTCGGTGGCGAAATCGACGGCGCCGGTCATCCCCGCCGGCGCACCGTCCGAGTCGAACTCCTCCGCCAGCAGGAATTCGAGATCCACCTTGACGACGGCGAGCCCGGAGTCGATGCCGCGGACGTCCAGCCCCGGCAGCGTCAGGACCGGTCGCTCGTTGTTCTGAAATTCCAGCGAGACCTGGACGAGCGGCGCGTACGCCGTCGAGCGGGTCGGCCCGACCGCGTCCACCACCCGCTCGAACGGAACGTCGGCATGTGCGAACGCCCCGAGGTCGACATCGCGGCAGTGCGCGGCCAGGGCAGTGAACGACGCGGCCGCGTCCACCCGGGTGCGGAGCGCGAGCGTGCCCACGAACATGCCGATCAGACCGTCGACGGCGGGGTCTCCCCGGCCGGCGATCGGGGTGCCGACGGCGACGTCCGCGGTGCCGCCGAGCCGACTGAGCAACACCGCCAGGGCGGCGTGCACGGTCATGAACTCGGTGGAGCCGAGGCGTCGAGACAGCTCCCGGATGCGTCGATGCAGGTCGGTGTCGACGGAGAAGTGGATGCGCGCACCGCGGAAGGACTGCTGCGACGGCCGATCCCGATCGGTGGGCAGTTCCAGGAGGTCGGGGGTACCCGCCAGCGCGGTCGTCCAGTAGTCGAGCTGCCTCGACAGCAGCGACTCGGGGTCGTCGTCCGAACCGAGCAGTTCCCGCTGCCACAGGGCGTAATCGGCGTACTGCACCGGAAGCGGTGTCCAGTCGGGCGCGCCGCCGGACACGCGGGCGCCGTACGCCGCCATCACGTCGCGCACCAGCGGCCCCATCGAGAACCCGTCCGCCGAGATGTGGTGCACCACCACGGCGAGGGCGTGCTCGGTAGTGCTCAGCGAATACAGCCCGGCCCGCAGCGGAAGCTCCACGGTCACATCGAAACCCGCCGAGACGAGCCGGGACACCTCGTCCCGCAGGTGCTCTTCCGCGACGGGGGCGGGGACCAGCGGGGGCACCGCACCCGCGGCGGGCAGGATCTGCTGAACCGGCCAGTCCCCGCGGACCGGGAACATCGTGCGCAGCGACTCGTGCCGGACGAGGACGTCGGTGAGCGCCGAGTTCAGCGCTCCCACATCGAGATCCCCACTCAGTACCACCACGATCGGGATGTTGTAGGCGGCCGAGGTGGTGTCGAGCTGGTTGACGAACCACATCCGCTGCTGCGCGAACGACAGCGGAATGTCGTCGGGCCGCGTGCGGGCCCCGAGTACCGGGCGGCCGGCCGTCTCCGCCCCGGACTGCTCGATCCGGGCCGCCAGCGCCGCGACCGTGGGCGCCTCGAACAGGTCCCGCACACCACAGTCGGTGCCGAGCAGCGCGCGCAACCGCGCCGTGACCCGGGTGGCGCTCAGGGAGTTGCCGCCGAGGTCGAAGAAATCGGCGTCGGCGCCGACCCGCCCCAGCGCGAGCACGTCCGCGAAGACACCCGCCACCGTTTCCTCGATCGGGCCGGCCGGGACCCGGTAGTGCCCTGCCCCGGACAGCAGGTCGGGCTCCGGCAGCGCCGAGCGGTCCAGCTTGCCGACAGCCGTCAGCGGAATGCGCTCCAGCACCGTGATCGAGGTGGGCACCATGTGCGGCGGCAATCGGTCCGCCACGTGCCGGGTGAGTTCGGCGGTGTCGAGGGAGCCGCCCGACGACGGTACGACGTAGGACACCAGCAGAGTGTCGCCCGCGGGCCCGCGGTGCGCGAGCGTGGCCGCGAATCCGACGTTCGGCTCCGACATCAGCGTGGCGTCGATCTCGCCGAGTTCGATGCGGAAGCCGCGGACCTTGACCTGGAAGTCAGTGCGGCCCACGTACTCGATGCTGTGGTCCGGCGTCCACCGCACGATGTCGCCGGTGCGGTACATCCGCTCACCGGGCCGGAACGGGTCGGCGACGAACCGTTCGGCGGTCAGTGCCTGCCTGCGGTGGTAGCCGCGGGCCAGACCCGCCCCGGCGAGGTACAACTCGCCGGCAACACCGACGGGGACCGGTTGCAGCCGGGTGTCGAGCACCAGTTCCGTCACGCCGCGGATCGGCCCGCCGATGGTGATCGGTTCCCCCGGGACCATCGGTGCGCTGATGTTGGACATGATCGTGGTCTCGGTCGGCCCGTACGCGTTGTACAGGCGGCGGCCGGGCGCCCAGCGGGCGACGAGTTCGGGTGGGCACGCCTCCCCGCCGAACACCAGGTCCGTCAGGTGCGTCAGCCCGGCAGGGTCGAGCGACGCCAGCGCGGCCGTGGTGATGAAGGCGTGGGTGACGTTCCGGTCGGCCAGCAGCCGCGCGAGTTCGTCGCCGCCGAACACGGTGGGCGGCGCGATCACCATCGTCGCGCCGGCGCCGAACGCCTGGAGATACTCGAAGACCGACCCGTCGAAGCTCGGCGTGGAGAAGTGCAGTGTCCGGGATTGCGGTGTCGCACGGAAACGTTCGAGTTGATCGCGGGCGAAATTGTCCAGACCGCGGTGGGTGACCACCACACCCTTCGGCAGGCCCGTGGACCCCGACGTGTAGACGGCGTACGCGGCGGTGTCCAGCGTGACCGGACCGCTCCGGTCGGCTTCGGTCACGGGTGCCCCCGGACGCTCGGCGCATTCGACCGCGAAGCCGGGTTCGTCGAGCAGCAGCCACTGCGCGTCCCCCGGGAGCCGGTCTCGGTGCCCGGTCGTGGTCAGGCCGAGCGTGACTCCGGAATCGACGAGCATGTGGGTGATGCGCTCGTCGGGGTAGTTCGGGTCGATCGGCACGAACGCCGCACCGGTCTTCGCCACCGCCCACACCGACAGCACCGAGTCGAGGGACCGCGGAATCCCGATGGCCACGAACGTTTCCGGGCCCGCCCCGCGTGCGATGAGGGCGCGGGCCAGACGGTTCGACTGCTCGTCCAGCTCACCGTACGTCACGTCGACGTCCTCGTAGGACAGGGCGACCGCGTGCGCGTCGAGCGCGGCGCCCTCCTCGAGGATGTGCGGCAGTGTGCGGGTCGATCCGCCCGGACGGCCGCGGACCGGCACCAGTTCGGCGCGCTCCCGGCCCGTCAGCAGCGACAGTGCGGCCAGCGGCCGGTCCGGACGGGTGCAGGCATCGAGCACCCGGAGCACCCGCCCGGCGACGTCGGCGACGGTGTCTGCGTCGAACACGTCCGGGAGGTACTCGAATTTCAGGTGCAGCCGGGCGTCGACCGACGCCACCAGGCTGAGTGGGTAGTGGGCGGCGTCCCGCGCGTCCACCCCGGTGACGCGCAGGCCTGCGATGTCGGTGTCGGTGGTGAGCCCGGCGCGGTCGACGGGGTACGACTCGAACACGGTCAACGTGTCGAACCCGACCTCCGGCCCCGCCGCGCCCTGAATCTCGGACAGGCCCAGGTAGTGATGATCCAGCAGCGCCGCCTGCTCGGCCTGCACGCGCTCCAGCAGGGCACCCACCGTGTCGTCGGGGCGCAGCCTGATCCGGACGGGCAGGGTGTTGATGAACAGCCCGACCATCGTCTCGATACCCGCCAACTCGGGCGGCCGCCCCGACACGGTGGCACCGAACAGCACGTCGTCGCGGGCGGTCAACGCACCCAGCACGATCCCCCACGCCACCTGGACGAGGGTGTTGACGGTCAGCCCTCGCGAACGCGCGACGTCCCGCAACAGGGCGGTGCGCTCCTCGTCGAGGTCGAACACGAACTCGTCTGAAATCGTGGACAGCCGTCGTCCCGGATCCGAGCGGGCCAGCAACGTCGGGCCCTCCACGCCGGCGAGAGCCCGGGCCCAGACTTCCCGGGAGGCGTCCTGATCGCGGCGGGTCATCCACGCCAGATAGTCGCGGTATGCGCGCACACGGGGTAGCGGCGACGCGTCCCCGTCGGTGGCGTACAGCGTCAGCAACTCCCGGATCAGCAACGGCATCGACCAGCCGTCGAGCAGGATGTGATGGTTCGTCGACACCAGCCGGTACCGGTTCGGCCCGGTCGCGATCAGCATGAACCGGATCAGCGGGGCGCGCGTCATGTCGAACGGGCGCACCCGGTCCTCGGCCAGCAACCTCGTGATCTCGGACTCGGCGGCGTCTACGCCCAGAGCCGTCAGGTCGATCTCGTGCCAGGGCGCCTGCACCCGTCGCCGGATCACGTGTACGGCGTTGCCCTCGGCGTCGCGGAGGAAGCCGGCGCGCAGGTTGTCGTGCCGGGCCAGCAGCGCATCGGCCGCGCGGCGCAGTCGACGCGGATCCACGGCGCCGTCGAGTTGGAGGCTCACCTGCACCAGGTAGGCGTCGAGGGAGTCGTCGGCGAGTTCGGCGTGGAAGAGCATGCCGGACTGCAGCGGCGACAACGGCCATACGTCCGTCAGGTCCGGGCAACGGCTTTCGAGCGACTCGATCGCGTCCTGTCGCAGTGCGACGAGATCGAGGTCCGACGGCGTGAACCCGGTGGCGCCCGACTCCGCGTGGGTTCCGAGGGCGGCGAGGGCCTGCAGCCACAGCTGCGCGAGTTCCTCGATCTCCGCGCGGGTGACGACCTCCGGCGGGTAGGTCCACGTGGAACTCAGCCGGGGGCCGTCGCCCGAGTCGACGGTCATTGCATTGATGTCGACGACGGCCGCGACCGGGACGGCCGGGTTCTCGCGCAGTCGGGGTTCGTCGACCGGCACCCACCCCTCCGCGGTCTCCGTGGCGGTTCCGCCCATTCTGCCGTGGTAGTTGAAGCTGATCTGGGGAGTCGGCAGCGGCGAAAGAGACTGCGCCGTCTCGTCGTTCAGGTACCGGAGAAGCCCGAACCCGATGCCGTGGTCGGGAACGGCGCGGAGTTGCTCCTTCACGGACTTGAGCGCGGCTCCCGCGGACGGACCCGCGGCGAACGCGTCGGCGAGGTCCACCCCGGCGAGATCGAGTCGCACCGGGAAGATCGTGGTGAACCAGCCGATGGTGTGCGCGAGATCGGCGCCGGGCACCACCTGCTCTTCACGACCGTGGCCTTCGAGCCCGACCAGCGCGCCGGGAAGGTCGATGCCGCGGTGTCGCCGCCATCGCGTCAGCGCCATCGTCAGCGCGGTCAGCAGGGCATCGGCGACGCTGCCGTGGAACGCCCGCGCCACGGTCGTCGACAAAGTCTCGGTCAGCGAGGCAGGAACACGCACCGCGAGGTCCGCGGCGGTGGCGGCGGTGTCCGACGCGGTCAACGGACGCGACCCCAGCAACGGGTCGGGTGCGTCCAGCATCGCGCGCCACACGTCGAGTTCGGCGGCGCGCCGGGGCTCACGCGCGGCGTCGGCGAGCCCGTGCGCCCACCTGCGCATCGACGTCCCCTGCCGCTCCAGCGCCGGTGGGCTGCCGGACTGCAGTTGCGCGCACGCCGCAGCGAGGTCGGGGATCAGGATCCGCCAGGACACCCCATCCATCGCCAGGTGATGCGCGACGATCAGCACGCGCCCCGGCCGTTCGGCCTCGTCGAACCAGACCGCCTGTATCATCACGCCCGACTCCGGGTCGAGCCGATCGAGAGCGCTGTCGAATTCGGCGCCGATCTCGTCCGCCCGGCCCCGGCGCAGCACGGTCGCCGCCCGCACCGACCCTTCCCCCTGTACCTCCATCGACCATCCCGGTTGGGTGCTGGACGTGCGGTACAACCGCGCCCGCAGGACATCGTGCCTGTCCAGCACGGCCTGCAGGGCCTGCGTCAGGGTGCCTTCGGTCATCGTCGCCGGGAGCGTGAACA
This sequence comes from Rhodococcus koreensis, assembly GCF_900105905.1. Taxonomy (GTDB): domain Bacteria; phylum Actinomycetota; class Actinomycetes; order Mycobacteriales; family Mycobacteriaceae; genus Rhodococcus_F; species Rhodococcus_F koreensis. The sequence goes on from NZ_FNSV01000005.1 coordinate 3,203,266, forward strand.
GCACGGACTGCGCGTAACGGCGGAAATCCCCGCCCCTGGCAAGCATCCACCGCACGATCGGCGTCAGCACGATCTCGCCGATCCCGCCCCCGGGCAATTCGTCGAGAACCACCGCCTCGTCGTCCGTGCCGGCCGTCGCGGCAAGCCCGGCAACGGTTTTGCGCTCGAACACGTCCCGCGGCGAGATCAGTACCCCCGCAGCCTTGGCGCGGGTAACCAGCTGGATCGACATGATCGAGTCGCCACCGAGGGCGAAGAACGAGTCGTCGACACCGAGGGCGAAGAACGAGTCGTCGACACCCACCGAGTCGAGGCCCAGGACCTCCGCGAACAGGCCGGCAAGGATCCGTTCGGTCTCGGTGACCGGTCCGCGACCCGCGGTCACTCGCTGCCCGAAGTCCGGTTCGGGCAGCGCTTTCCGATCGAGTTTGCCATTCACCGTCAGCGGCATTGCATCGAGCACCATCACTGCGGCCGGCACCATGTGCGAGGCCAATCGCTCCGCGACCGCGTCGACGATCAGGGCCGCGTCGATCACGACGCCGGCCTCCGGCACCACGTACCCCACCAACCGGTCGCCGCGCGCCGTCACCGCCGCCTGCGCCACCCCCTCGATCGCGAGCAGGGCCGACTCCACCTCCCCGAGTTCGATCCGATAGCCCTTCACCTGCACCTGGAGGTCGTTGCGGCCGAGGTACTCGAGTTGTCCGTGCGCGTTCCACCTGCCCAGATCGCCGGACCGGTACATCCGGGCCCCGGGCACGAACGGGTCGGGAACGAATCGGCCGGACGTGAGGGCGGGCCTGCCGAGGTAGCCGCGCGAGACCTGCGCCCCGGAGACGTACATCTCCCCCGCCACTCCCGGCGGCACCGGGTGGAGCCGTCCGTCGAGCACGTACACGTGCAGTCCGGGCACACCCCGGCCGATCACAGACCCGGACGCGTCCCCGACGAGGTCCCGGTCGATCGGCAGGTGGGTGACGTGCACGGTCGTTTCCGTGATGCCGTACATGTTCGCCAGGACCGGCGCGGTGTCTCCCCGGCGGGCGTACCAGCGCCGCAGTTGCCCGAAGTCGAGGGCCTCCCCGCCGAAGATCATGTACCGCAGCGACAGCGCGGGACCGCCGGCGAGGCGATCCGCCTCCGCCAATTGGTAGAAGGCGGTGGGAGTTTGATTGACGACCGTGACATGTTCTTCGCGCAGAAGTTCGAGAAACATCTCGGGTGAGCGCGCCGTGAAGTAGTCCACCAGCACCAGCCGGCCGCCGTGGGCAAGTGCCCCCCACATCTCCCACACCGAGAAGTCGAATGCGGCGGAATGGAACATGGTCCACACATCGGCCGGTCCGAATCCGAACAGCGTCTGCGTGTTTGCCACCAGCGTGACGACGTTGCGGTGCGAGACCTGCACGCCCTTCGGCTGCCCGGTGGAACCGGAGGTGTAGATCACGTAAGCCACGGAGTCCAGATGCAGCGGAGTGCGGCGGTCGTCGTCGGTCACCGGAAGGGGCGACAGCTGCTGCAGTGCAGTCACGGTCGCGGGGTCGTCCACGACGACCACCGGCACCCCGGAGTCTCGGAAGGTCTCGGCGTCCGCGGTGGTGGTGAGCACACACTTCGGCCGGGCGTCGCCGAGCAGGAAGGCCAACCGCTCGGCAGGAGAGGTCACATCCACCGGGAGGTAGCCCGCGCCCGCCTTCACCACCGCCACCAGCGCCACGACGAGGTCGATCGACCGCGTCATCCCCACCGCCACCAGTGTTTCCGCGCCCGCTCCCCGCGCCACCAGCAGTCGGGCGAGCCGGTTGGCCCGCTCGTCGAGTTCCCGGTACGTCACCGACGAGCCTTCGCAGCGCACCGCGACGGCCTCGCCGTCGGACGCCACCGCCCGATCGAACAGATCGACCAGTGACAGCGGTGCGACGTCGGTCCCCGGCCGATACGCGGCGGCGAGCACGAGTTCGCGTTCGGGCGCATCCAGGATGTCGACGTCCCCGACGGGCGCGGCCGGGTCGGTGGTCACGGCCTCGATCACCCGCACGAAGCGCTCCGCGAAACCCTCCACCGACGCACGATCGAAGACGTCCGTCGCGTAGCGGACACCGGCGCTGATCCCGACGGGCACGCCCTGCTCGTCGACGCGCTCCACCAGGCTCACCTGCAGATCGAATTTCGCGACGTCCAGATCGACGTCGAGCGACCGGGCGGTCAGCCCGGGCAGTTCCAGGTGTGTGCGGGTGGCGTTCTGGAATTCGAGCAACACCTGGAAGAGCGGTGAGTGCGCGGTGGACCGCTCGGGTGCAAGTTCGTCGACCAGCCGCTCGAAGGGCAGGTCTGCGTGCTCGAACGCACCGAGGTCCACCGACCGCACGTCGGTGAGCAACTCGGCGAACGACGTTCCCGCGGGTACCGGGGTGCGGAGTACCAGCGTGTTGACGAACATCCCCACGACGTCGTCGAGTGCGGCGTGGCCGCGGCCCGCGATCGGGGTACCCACCACCACGTCTTCCGATCCCGACACCCTCGTCAGCAGCACGGCCAAGGCCGCGTGCACCACCATGAACAGCGTCGAATTGCTCCGGTGTGCAAGGTCGGCCAGGGTCTGGTGGACGTCCGGTGGGATGTCGAACGGAACGACGGCCCCGACCTGGGACCGCTGCGCGGGTCGTGGCCGGTCCAGTGGTAGCGGCAGCACGTCCGGGATGCCCGACAACGTCCGGGTCCAATAGTCGAGCAGGCCGGACAGCATCGAATCGGGCTGCTTGTCGGTGCCCAGAGTCTCGCGCTGCCACAGGCTGTAGTCGGCGTACTGCACGGGCAGCGGCACCCAGCCGGGTGCCTGCTGCTGCGCGCGTGCCGTGTAGGCGAGCATCACGTCCCGCGCCAGGGGGGCCATCGAGAAGCCGTCGGCCGCGATGTGGTGCACGACGAGGGCGAGAACGTGCTGCTCGGGCGCGACTCGCAACAGCCGCACGCGAAGCGGAAGGTCCTCGGTGACATCGAATCCCACGCCGAAGAGCGCGGCGAGGGAGTCCCGGAGCGCACCTTCGGAAACCGGGATCGGATCGAGGTCGGGGGTGACGAGTGCGGAATAGGCGATCATCTGCCGGGGTCCGTCCGCGGAACCGGGAAACACGGTGCGCAGCGATTCGTGTCGCTCCAGGACGTCGCCGAGTGCCGCTTGCAGTGCACCCAGATCGAGCGCCCCGTCCAGTTGCAGCGCGACCGGGATGTTGTAGGCCGCCGAGGCGGTGTCGAACTGGTTGACGAACCACATCCGTTGCTGCGCGAGGGACAGCGGAATCCGCTCGGGCCGCGGCCTCGCGGTGAGCGCCGGAGAGACGGAACTCGTCATCATCTCCGAGTCGATCCGGACGGCGAGATCGGACACCACGGGTGCGTCGAACAGCGCCGCGACACCGACGTCGGTGTCCAGCGCGCTGTTGATGCGCCCCACCGCCCGGGTGGCACTGAGCGAATCTCCGCCGAGGTCGAGGAAGCTGTCGTCGGCGCCGACGCGGTCGATTCCGAGGACGGCGGCGAAGGCCGACGCGACCGCCTCCTCCGCGGGTGTCGTCGGCGCGCGGTATCCGCGGGTGGTCGTGCCGAAGTCGGGTGTCGGCAACGCCTTCCGATCGAGTTTGCCGTTCACCGTCACCGGCAACTCCGGCAACACCACCACCACCGACGGCACCATGAACCCCGGCAACACCGTCGCCGCCGACTCCCGCACCACCCACTCGTCCACCACCATGCCGACCACCGGCACCACATACCCCGCCAGATACTCCCCCGCCGCACCGTCCCCGCGCAGCACCACCACCGCCTGCGCCACCTCCACCCGGCGCAGCAACACCGCCTCGACCTCACCCAGCTCGACCCGCTGACCCCGCAACTTCACCTGAAAATCCGTACGCCCCAGATACTCCAACTCCCCCGACCGCAACCACCGAACCCGATCGCCCGTCCGATACAAGCGAGCACCTGCACCGAAGGGGTTCGCCACGAACCGATCCGCCGTCAACTCCGCCCGCCCCGCATACCCCCGCGCCAACTGCACACCCCCGAGATACAACTCCCCCGCCACCCCCACCGGCACCGGCCGCAACCGCCCATCCAACACGAACGTCTGCGTATTCCACACCGGCACCCCGATCGGCACCACCACCCGATCCGCCCCCGTGACCTCGTGGAACGTCACATCCACCGCAGCCTCCGTCGGGCCGTACAAGTTGTGCAGCTCCGCCCCGCTCACCCCGCGCAACCGTGCCGCCGTCGCCGACGGCAACGCCTCACCGCTGGTGAACACCCGGCGCAACGCGCCGCACCCCTCCACGTTCGCGCCCGCAAGGAACACCTCGAGCATCGACGGCACGAAATGCACCGTCGTGACCGACTCCTCGCGGATCACCCGTTCGAGGTACGCCGGATCACGATGCCCGTCCGGGGCGGCGATCACCAACCGCGCCCCACACAGCAACGGCCAGAACAACTCCCACACCGACACATCGAACGTCACCGGCGTCTTCTGCAACACCACATCATCGGATTGCAACGGATACCGATCCTGCATCCACAACAACCGATTCACAATCCCCCCATGCGGAACCGACACCCCCTTCGGCCGACCCGTCGACCCCGACGTGAACATCACATACCCCGGATGACCCGGCAACAACCGCGACCGCTCGCCCACCCCCACCGGACCCGCCGGCAACCCCGACACATCCAGCGTGTCCACCGCCACCACCCGAACCGACCCCGCGAACACCCCCACATCCGCCGCCGTCGTCAACACCACCACCGGAGCAACCGTGCCCACCACATACCCGACCCGCTCCGAAGGCTGATCCGGATCGATCGGCACATACGCCCCACCCGCCACCAGCACCGCATAAATCCCCACCACCATGTCCACCGAACGCCGCACCGCCACACCCACCGACGACTCCGGACCCACCCCCTCCCCGATCAACCACCGCGCCAACCGATGCACCCGCGCAGCAAACTCCCCATACGACAACACCCCACCCTCGAACACCACCGCCGGAGCACCCGGAGACCGCACCACCTGCGCCTCGAACAACTCCACAACAGTGGTAGCCGGCACCACATGCGACGTCGCATTCCACGCCCCGACCACCAACCCCCGCTCCCCCGCCCCCAGAACCTCCACATCCCCCACCACGGTGCCCGGATCACCAGCGATCGTCTCGAGAATCCGGACCAGGCGGTCGGCGAGCGGGGCGACGGTGGCCCGGTCGAGGATCGCCGGTTGGTAGCGCAGACTCAGTCGCAGTCTCGGTTCGACGATCGTCAGCAGCGTGACCGGGTAGTGCGTGGCGTCGCGGGCATCGAGACCGGTCACCCGCACACCGCCGATGTCGGTGTTCTCGTCCAGTCCGGACGTGTCGATCGGGTACGACTCGAACACCGACAGCGTGTCGAACAGGTTGCCCAGGCCCACCCGCGACTGGATGTCGCCGAGGCCGAGGTGATGGTGGTCGAGCAGGGACATCTGCTCGTCCTGCAGGCGGGCGAGCAGTCCCGCGACGGTCTCGTCCGGGTCCACCCGCACTCGCACCGGCACCGTGTTGATGAACAGGCCCAGCATGGTCTCGACACCGGACAGTTGCGGCGGACGACCGGACACGGTGGCGCCGAAGATCACGTCTTCGCGGGAGACCAACCGGGACAACAGCACACCCCACGCCGCCTGGATCACCGTATTCATGGTGACGCCGACGCCTGCGGCTGTGGCGGCGAGTCCGTCGAGAATCCCGGCGGGCAGGTCGACGTCGAGTTCGTGGGGCACACCGTAGAGCGCCGCGGACGCGTGCGGCGCGACCAGCGTCGGCTCCTCGACACCGTCGAGTGCTCGTTCCCAGGCCCGGGCCGACGCTTCCGCGTCCCGGTTCGCCAGCCATTCCAGGTACGTGCGGTACGAGGGCGGCTCCGGTAGTCCGGCGGGGTCGCGGTCGGCGGCATACCGGACCAGCAGTTCCCGCACCAGCAACGGCATCGACCAGCCGTCGAGAATGATGTGGTGGTTCGTGATCGAGAGGACGAATCTGTTTGGTGCGGTGTGGAACAGCGTCAGCCGGAGCAGGGGCGGCCGGGCGAGATCGAATCGAGCACTGCGGTCCTCGTCGAGCAGTCGCGCGAGTTCCGTCTCAGTCCCGGCAGTGGTGAGATCGACCTCCCGCCACGGCACCTCCACTGCGTCGAGAACGACCTGCGCGGGTACCCCGTCGTCGTACACGAACGCGGTCCGCAGATTCGCGTGGCGAGCCAACAGAGCGGCGGCGGCCGCACGGAGGCGCGCCGCGTCGACCTCGCCTTCGAAGTCGATCCGCAGTTGCGCCGTGTAGACGTCCATCGACTCCGCGGCCAGCGAGGCATGGAACAGCAACCCCGACTGCAGCGGAGACAGCGACCACACGTCCTGCAGTGCCGGGAACCGCTGCTCCCAGCGTTCGATCTGCTTCTGGTTCGCCGGCACCAGCGGAAGGTCGGACGGTGTCAGCCCGCCCGCATCGGGTCGTGCCGTGTGCGCGGCCAGACCCTCCAGTGCACGGCGCCACAGATCCGCGAACGCTGCGACCTCGGTCTCGTGGAGGACGCCGGCCGGGAACGCGAACGACGCCCGTAGCCGGGGCCCCTCGGGGGTGTCGGAGACGAAGGCGTTGATGTCGATCACGGATTCGACGGGCATGTCGGGGTTCCTGGTGCCGCCGAGTGTGCTCTCCACCGGCAGCCAGTCCTCGCCTCCGCCGGTGACGGTCACCCGGCCCAGGTAGTTGAAACCGACTTGCGGAGAACGGAATCGGCGGAGTGTCTCCGACGTCTCGTCGTCCAGGTAGCGCAGCAGTCCGAAGCCGATGCCGTGGTCCGGGATCGCGAGCAACTGTTCCTTGACGGTCTTGACCGCCTGCTCCGCCGCGGCGCCGCCTGCCAGGGCGTCGTCGACATCGATTCCGGTGAGATCCAACCGCGCCGGATACACGGTGGTGAACCACCCGACGGTGCGGGAGAGGTCCGCGCCCGGGACGATCTGCTCCTCGCGGCCGTGGCCCTCGAGGGTGAGCAGGGTGTCCGGCACGGCGGCGCCGCGTTCCCGTCGCCAGGCGATCAGTGCCAGGGCGACCGCGGTGAGCAACCCGTCGCCCACAGTCCCGTGGAATGCGTCCGGCAGCGTGGTGAGCAGGGCGTCGGTCACCGCCGACGGCACGTCGGCCGTGACGGTGCCGACCGTCGCGGCGACGTCGATCGCGGGATCCAGGGGGCGCGAACCGATCAGCGGATCGGGGCCGTCGAGGATCTTCTCCCACGACGCGAGTTCGCCCGTCCGGGTCCGCACGGCGTCGGCCAGTCCGTGCAACCAGCGCCGCATCGACGTTCCGACTGCCGGCAACGCCGGTGTGAGACCGGCCTGGAGTCGGCCGGCGGCCGACGCGAGGTCCGCCACGAGAATCCGCCAGGAGACACCGTCGACCACGAGGTGGTGCACCACGACGAGCAGTCGCCCGACGTCGTCCGGGACGTCGAACCAGACCACCCGCACCATGCGGGCGGCGGCCGGGTCCAGGTGGTCGGCCGCGGCATCGAGTTCGGCGCCGGCGAGTGCGGTGAAGTCTTCGCCCCGCACCGCGTCGACTGGCACCCGGCGGACGTCCGCCCGTACCGAACCCGCAGGCAGCACGTCCATGCCGTCCGCGGACACCCGCGCCCGGAGCATGTCGTGCCGGTCCAGTACCGCCTCGACGGCGCCGACGAGCACCTCGTGAGTGAGACCGGCGGGGGCCGCCAGCAGCAGCGCCTGCGAGAACCGGTCGAGCCGTCCGCCGCTGCGCTCGAACATCCACCGCGCGACGGGTGTCAGCGGCAGGGGGCCGACGCCACCGCCCGGCAACTCGCCGAGAGCGACCGTGCCGTCGCGGTCGAATCGAGCGGCAGCGGCGAGGCCGGTGACGGTTCGGTGGTCGAATACGTCTCGGGGAGAGAGGATCACACCGGCCGCCCGGGCTCGGGCCACCAACTGGATGGACAGGATGCTGTCGCCGCCGAGGGAGAAGAACGAATCGTCCCCGCCGACCGAATCGAGTCCGAGCACGTCCTCGAACAGTCCGGCGAGAAGTTCCTCGGTCTCGGTCTGCGGCGGCCGGCTTCCGGATCCGGTGAAGTCGGGTGCCGGAAGCGCTGTGCGGTCGAGTTTTCCGTGGACCGTCAGAGGAAGGGAGTCGAGTACCACCAGCGCGGCCGGGACCATGTACGACGCCAACCGGCCGGCGACGAAGTCGAGGACTACCCGCGAATCGATCGTCGCACCGGATTCGGGCACCACGTACCCGATCAGCCGGTCGCCTCCGCCGTCGGCGTTCCACACGCTCGCCGCCGCGTGGGCGACGGAGTCGTGGGTGAGCAGCGCCGACTCGACTTCGCCGAGTTCGATCCGGAAGCCCCGGATCTTCACCTGGGTATCGGTCCGCCCGAGGTACTCCAACTGGCCGTCGGGAAGCCAGCGCGCCCGGTCCCCGGTGCGATACATCCGGCTTCCCGGTGGCCCGAACGGATCGGCGACGAAACGTTCGGCGGTCAGCGGGAACCGCCGGCGGTATCCGCGCGCGAGGGCTGGACCTGCGAGATACAACTCGCCCGCGACACCGGCAGGCACCGGGTGCAGTCGTGAGTCCAGCACGGTCTCGGCGAAACCGCGGGTGGGTGTGCCGATGGTGACCGGTTCGCCCGGCACCAGTTGGTCGCTGATACTCGACACGACCGTCGTCTCGGTCGGCCCGTACGCGTTGAACATGCGCCTGCCCGGCGCCCACCGGGCGACCAGTTCGGGCGGACAGGCCTCCCCGCCCGTCACGACGCACCCGAGGGCGGTCAGACCCGCGGGGTCGACCGACGCGAGCGCCGCCGGAGTGACGAAGCAGTGCGTGACCCGCTCGGATTCCAGCAACTGCGCCAATTCGGCGCCCCCGTAGACGGACGGCGGTGCGATCACCATCGTCGCTGCCGCGCCGACCGCCAGCAGTAGTTCGAGGACGGACGCATCGAAACTCGGTGATGCGAAGTGCAGGGTCCGGGATTCGGGCGTCGTGCCGAACGTCTCCCTCTCCTGGGCCGCGAAGGCGGCGAGACCGCGGTGGGTCGTGATCACGCCCTTGGGTATGCCGGTCGACCCCGACGTGTAGATGAGGTACGCCGGATTGTCGGCCCGGATGGGCGCGATCCGGTCGTCGTCGGTGATCGCCGGCGCCGGATAGTGCGACAGATCGTCGCCGACATCCGGGTCGTCCAGCACCAGCCACGGCACGACGTCGGGCAGTACGCCACGTTGCGCGGATCCCGTCAGCCCGCACACGGCACCGGAGTCGGTGAGCATGTACTCGATCCGCGCCGGCGGGTGGTTCGGGTCCACGGGGAGGAAGGCCGCCCCCGACTTCGCGATCGCCCAGACGGCCGCCACCGATTCGACGGACCGCGGCACGCACAGTGCGACCACCGACTCGGGTCCGATGCCGCGCTCGATCAGCATGCGAGCCAAGCGGTTCGAACGCCGGTCGAGTTCTGCGTACCGAACCGAACTCCCGGCGAAGATCAGCGCCGTGGCCTCCGGATCGTGCGCGACCGCGTCGGCCATCAGGTCCGGCAGCGTCCGCGGCGCGACCGCCGCACCACCCGGCACCGGGGTGAGCAGGGCACGCTCCAGGGATCCAAGGATGTCGATGTCGCCGACCCGGGCGCCGGGGTCGGCCGTGACCGCCGCGAGGATACGCACGAGTCGTTCCGCGAATCCGATCGCCGTGTCCTCGTCGAAGAGGTCGGTCGCGTAGCCGAGACCCGCGGCGATGCCTGCCGGGTTGCCGTTCTCGTCGAACTTCTCGGCCAGGGTCCACTGCAGATCGAAGTTGGCGGTGTCGATCTCGAAGTCGATGTTCCGGACCTGCAGATCCGGCAATTCCAGCGTGGGGCGCTCGATGTCCTGGAACTCGAGCATCACCTGGAACAGCGGCGCGTACGCCGTCACCCGGGACGGGCTCAGGACCTCCACCACCCGCTCGAACGGAACCTCCGCGTGCGTGAAGGCACCCAGATCGGTTTCCCTGACACGGCCGAGGAACTCGGCGAAGGTAGCGCCGCCGTCGACGTGGGTACGCAGGACGAGGGTGTTGACGAACATGCCGACCACGTCGTCGAGTTCGCGTTCGCCGCGACCGGCGATCGGCGTCCCGACGGCGATGTCGTCCGCGCCGCTCACGCGTGCCAGCACGACCGCCAGCGCGGCATGCAACGTCATGAACACCGTGGTGGTCTGTTCCCGCGCCAACCTCACGACGCCCGCATGAATGTCCGGGTCGATCAGGAATTCGACGTGGCCACCGCGAAGTGACCGGACGGCGGGCCGGGGACGGTCGGTGGGCAACTCCAGCAGTTCGGGCAGGTCCGACAGCGTCGTGGTCCAGTAGGCGAGCTGCCGCGAAATGGGCGACTTGCCATCGGATTCCGATCCCAGCCACTCCCGCTGCCACAGCGCGTAGTCGGCGTACTGCACGTCCAGGGGCGCCCAGTCCGGGGCAGAACCGTTCGCTCGGGACGCGTACGCGACCATGACGTCCCGGGCCAGCGGTGCCATCGAGAAGCCGTCGGCGGCGATGTGATGCACCACCACCGCGAGCACGTGCACGTTCTCGTCGAGCCGGAACAGTCGCGCGCGCAGCGGCACCTGCGTGGTGACGTCGAATCCGGCGGACAGCAGTGTCAGCGATAGTTCGCGGAGGTCCGCTTCACTCGACACAGTAACCGGTGTGAGGTCGGGCACCGCACTCGCCGCGGGCAGGATCACCTGGCGGGGGCCGTCGTCGGTGAGGGGGAAGACAGTGCGCACGGCCTCGTGCCGTTCGATGACGTCGGCGACCGCCGCCTGCAGCGCGGGCACGTCGAGCCGGCCCTCGAGTCTCAGCGCGAACGCGACGTTGTAGGCGGAGGAGGAGGTGTCGAACTGATTGATGAACCACATGCGCTGCTGGGCCGGCGACACGGGAACTTCCGCGGTGCCCTCCCTCGGTTTCAGCGGGGGGCGGGCCTCGAGCCCTTCCTGCGACTCGGCCAGCAGCGCCAGACCCGCGACGGTGGGGGCGTCGAACACGTCGCGCAGTCCGATCCGGTCCCCGACGACCGCATTGATCCGGGCCACCAACCGGGTGGCGATCAGCGAGTTCCCGCCGAGGTCGAAGAAGCTGTCGTGCGCGCCCACCCTGTCGAGTCCGAGCAGATCGGCGCAGACGGCGGCCACGATCTCTTCGATCGGGGTTCGGGGGGCCACGAAACCGGCAGTCGGGCTGCCGAAGTCGGGTGTCGGCAACGCCTTCCGATCGAGTTTGCCGTTCACCGTCACCGGCAACTCCGGCAACACCACCACCACCGACGGCACCATGAACCCCGGCAACACCGTCGCCGCCGACTCCCGCACCACCCACTCGTCCACCACCATGCCGACCACCGGCACCACATACCCCGCCAGATACTCCCCCGCCGCACCGTCCCCGCGCAGCACCACCACCGCCTGCGCCACCTCCACCCGGCGCAGCAACACCGCCTCGACCTCACCCAGCTCGACCCGCTGACCCCGCAACTTCACCTGAAAATCCGTACGCCCCAGATACTCCAACTCCCCCGACCGCAACCACCGAACCCGATCGCCCGTCCGATACAAGCGCGTACCTCGCTCATCCCCAAACCCGAAGGGGTTCGCCACGAACCGATCCGCCGTCAACTCCGCCCGCCCCGCATACCCCCGCGCCAACTGCACACCCCCGAGATACAACTCCCCCGCCACCCCCACCGGCACCGGCCGCAACCGCCCATCCAACACGAACGTCTGCGTATTCCACACCGGCACCCCGATCGGCACCACCACCCGATCCGCCCCCGTGACCTCGTGGAACGTCACATCCACCGCAGCCTCCGTCGGGCCGTACAAGTTGTGGATGCGGGCCTCGGGGATCAGTGCCCGCATCCTCGACGCCGTCGGCGCGGGCAGCGCCTCACCCGAGGCGAACACCTGCCGCAGGCTCGTGCAGCGCGCCGCGGCCGGCTCGGCGGTGAACACCGCCAGCATGGAGGGAACGAAATGCACTGTGGTCACGTGGTGTTCGACGATCAGTCCGGAAAGATATGCCGGATCACGGTGACCGTCCGGGGCGGCGATCACCAACCGAGCCCCACACAGCAACGGCCAGAACAACTCCCACACCGACACATCGAACGTCACCGGCGTCTTCTGCAACACCACATCATCGGATTGCAACGGATACCGATCCTGCATCCACAACAACCGATTCACAATCCCCCCATGCGGAACCGACACCCCCTTCGGCCGACCCGTCGACCCCGACGTGAACATCACATACCCCGGATGACCCGGCCGCAGCCGCGACAACCGCTCGCCCACCCCCACCGGACCCGCCGGCAACCCCGACACATCCAGCGTGTCCACCGCCACCACCCGAACCGACCCCGCGAACACCCCCACATCCGCCGCCGTCGTCAACACCACCACCGGAGCAACTGTGCCCACCACATACCCGACCCGCTCCGAAGGCTGATCCGGATCGATCGGCACATACGCCCCACCCGCCACCAGCACCGCATAAATCCCCACCACCATGTCCACCGAACGCCGCACCGCCACACCCACCGACGACTCCGGACCCACCCCCTCCCCGATCAACCACCGCGCCAACCGATGCACCCGCGCAGCAAACTCCCCATACGACAACACCCCACCCTCGAACACCACCGCCGGAGCACCCGGAGACCGCACCACCTGCGCCTCGAACAACTCCACAACAGTGGTAGCCGGCACCACATGCGACGTCGCATTCCACGCCCCGACCACCAACCCCCGCTCCCCCGCCCCCAGAACCTCCACATCCCCCACCACGGTGCCCGGATCACCAGCGATCGTCTCGAGAATCCGGACGAACCGCTCCCCGAACCCCACCACCGTCGCCCGGTCGAACACGTCGGATGCGAACGTGAACGAAGCGTCGATGCCCGCTGCGGTCCCCGTCGCGTCGTACTTCTCGGTGAGCGTCAACTGCAGGTCGAACTTGGAGACACCGGGTTCGACGTCGACGGTTTCCACCGTCAGTCCCGGCAGGGTCACGTGGACCGGGGCGGTGTTCTGGAACTCGAGCAAGATCTGGAACAGCGGTGAGTACGCGGTCGAGCGGGTCGGCGCGACCGCGTCCACCACACTCTCGAAAGGCACGTCCGCGTGTCCGAACGCCGCCAGATCCGCCTCCCGCACCCGGGACAGCACGTCGGCGAACGCCGCTGCGGGGTCGACGGCTGTGCGCAGGACCAGGGTGTTGACGAGCATCCCCACGACGTCGTCGAGTGCTTCTTCGCCACGCCCGGCGATCGGCGTCCCGATCGCGACGTCTCCGGACCCGCTCAACCGGGCCGTCAGCACCGCGAGCGCCGCGTGCGTCACCATGAACATCGTCGAATCGTGTTGCCGCGCCAGGGCGAGAAGCGCCCGGTGGTCGTCCTCGGGCACGGTGAACCGGACGGTCCCGCCGCGGAGCGCCCTGTCGGTGGGCCTCGGTCGATCCAATGGAAGGTCGATCGCGGCGGGCAGACCGGACAGCGTCTGCTTCCAGTACGCCCCTTGCGCCGACATCACACTGCCGGGATTGTCTTCGCTGCCGAGGGCCGCCCTCTGCCAGAGGCTGTAGTCGGCGTACTGCACCGGCAGTGGTCGCCAGTCCGGCGGCTGTTGCTGCACCCGCGCCGAGTACGCGACCATCAGATCGCGGGCGAGCGGAGCCAGCGACGCTCCGTCCGCCGAGATGTGGTGCACCACGAGCACGAGAACGTGGTCGTTCCGGCCGGCGCGGAACAGGGCGCCCCGCACGGGCACGTCGGTGCTCACGTCGAATCCCCGCGCGGTCAACTCGGCCATTCGCGCACGCAACGCCGCCTCGTCCTCGACGGTTCTCGGCTCCAGATCCGGAATCATCTCGCCCAGCGGCTGAATCACCTGATGCGGTCCGTCGACCGACGCCGGATACACGGTGCGCAGCGATTCGTGTCGTTCGAGGATGTCCCCGACCGCGGTTCGGAGCGCGTCCACGTCGAGGGTTCCGTTGAGGCGCAGCGCCATCGGGATGTTGTAGGCGGGCGAGGAGGTGTCGTACTGATTGACGAACCACAGGCGTTGCTGGGCAAGCGAGAGAGGGATCCGGTCGGGGCGCTGCTGCGCGACGAGGTCCGGGCGGCCGGAGGGCCGCGCGTGCGCACTCCCGATGCGTTCCGCCAATGCCTCCACCGTCGGCGCCTCGAACAGAGTCCGCACCACGAGTTCGACGCCGAGTGCGGCATTCACACGTGCGACGACCCTCGTCGCGACGAGCGAATTCCCGCCGAGGTCGAAGAAGCTGTCGTCGAGGCCGATTCGCTCCACGCCGAGGACGTCCGCGAACACCCGCGCCACCGCCTGCTCCTCCGGGGTGGCAGGAGCGCGGAATTCGGCGGTCGTGGACAGGAATTCCGGCGCGGGCAATGCCGCACGATCGAGCTTTCCGCCCGGGGTCAAAGGGAACTCGTCCAGTATCACGATCGCCGCAGGCACCATGTACGTCGGCAGTCGCCGTGCGGCGTGGTCCGTCAACTCGGTCGCTGTGAGCCGCTGCCCGGCGGCGGACAGCACGTACGACACGAGCACCGTGTCTCCGGACGGTGCCGTGCGCTGCATCGTCACCGCGGTCCGCACGTGTGGATGGGTGTGGAGGATCGTGTCGATCTCGCCGAGTTCGATGCGGAAGCCGCGCACCTTCACCTGGAAATCGCTGCGGCCCAAGTACTCCAGCGTGCGGTCGGGCCGCCACCGCACCACGTCGCCGGTGCGGTACATCCGGTCGCCGGGGTCGCCGAACGGGTCGGCCACGAACCGTTCCGCCGTGAGCGCCGACCTGCCGTGGTAGCCGCGGGCGAGGGCGTCGCCGGCGATGTACAACTCTCCGGCCACGCCGACGGGCACCGGTGTCAGCCGTTCGTCGAGCACGACCTCGCGGAAACCGCGGAGCGGGCCGCCCAGCGTGACGGCGCCGTCCGCGGACAGCGGCGCGCTGATGTTCGACATGACGGTGGCCTCGGTGGGCCCGTACGCATTGGACAGCCGGCGGCCGGGCGCCCACCGCTGCACCAGTTCCGGGGAGCACGCCTCGCCGCCGAACACCACGTCCCGGAAGTCGGAGAGTCCGTCCGGCTCGATGGTGCCGAGCGACGCGGTGGTGACGAATCCGTGAGTGACCCTCTCCGACTGCAGGAACCGGGACAGTTCCTCGCCGCCGTAGATCGCGGGCGGCACGATCACCATGGTCGCCGCGGCGGCGAACACGTGCAGGTACTCGGAGACGGACGCGTCGAAACTCGGTGTGGAGAAGTGCAAAATCCGGGAGGCCTGCGTCGCACCGGATCGGGTGCGTTGCTCGGCCGCGAAGTTGTCCAGGCCGCTGTGGGTGACCACGACCCCCTTGGGCTTGCCCGTCGAACCGGACGTGTAGATCACGTAGGCCGGATTCTCCGGGCGGAGGGGCCGAACCCGGTCGGCGTCGGTGACGGCCGAGGCCGGCCGACTCGCACAGTGCGACCGGAACGCGTCCTCGTCGAGCACCAGCAACGGCACCGATCCTGCTAGCCGGGACCGCACGGCCGACACCGTCACACAAAGCGCGGCGCCCGAATCGTGGAGCATGTGCTCGATCCGTTCGGCCGGATAGTTCGGGTCGGCGGGCAGGAACGCCGCACCCGACTTGGCAACCGCCAGCATCGACAGCACCGACTCGATCGAGCGGGTCATGCCCAGCGCCACGACGTTCTCCGGCCCGATTCCGTGTTCGATCAGGACGCGGGCCAGTTGGTTGGAGCGCTCGTCCAATTCCCGGTACGTCACGTCGATTCCGAGATACGAGAGCGCGGCACCGGTGGGGTTGGCTTCGGCTGCCGCCGAGAACAATTCGGGTAGCGTGCACCCCGGCCGTCCGGGCGAGCCGGGCACCGGGACGAGGGTGGCGTGTTCGGTGTCGGACAGGATGTCGATGTCGCCGACGACGGAATCGGGGTCGCCGGTGGCCGCCTGCAGGATTCGGCTCAATCGTTCGCCGAGTCGACGAACAGTGCCGGGGTCGAACAGATCGGTGGCGAACGCGAGGGTCACCGTGATGCCGGTCGGGATGCCGTCGGCGTCGAACGTCTCCGCCGCGGTCACCCGGAGGTCGAATCTGCCGATCACGGCCGTTTCGGCCGCGTCCCCGCCGTCGAACAGCACCTGGACGATCGGCGAGTATGCGGGCGACTCGCGGACCGTGAGCGCCCGGACCACCTGCTCGAACGGGACGTCGGGGTGGTCGAACGCCTCCCGGTCGACGTCGCGAACGTGACGGAGGTGCTGCGTGAAGGTCGCGTCCGGTTCGGCGCGGGTCCGGAGAACGACGAGGTTCTGCCCCCGGTCCAGTGTGGCCGTCGTTCCGACCGCGACCTCCGACGCACCGGAGAGCCGGCTCAGCAGCACGGCCGCGGCCGCGTGCAGAACGGTGAACGCGGTGGTGCCGTGTTCGTCTGCCAGTGCCCGCACCCCGCGGTGGGTCCGGGCTCCGATCGGGACGTCGACGCGGTCGGTGTTCCCGGACTGCGCGGGCGGCCGGGCCCGATCGGACGGCAGGTTCAGCACTTCGGGCATCCCCGACAGCCGATCGGTCCAGTACGCGAGGTGGTGCGCCTCGCGGCGCCGCCGCTCGCCTTCGCGAGCGGTCGCCTCGTGAACGGTCGCGAGCCGGGCCTGTGGATCCGCCGAGACGAATTCTTCCAGCAGTTCGACGAAGTACCGGTGGTGCCGGCGCAGCGCCGCATCCTCGTACCGGTTCGGGTTGGCCCGGAAATCGACGAAGATCTCCGCCGGCGTCCCGCTCGGATACACGTTGACCAGGAGGTCTTCCACCGGGCCCGAGGTGACGATGTGGTATTCGCCGACCAGGGGGCCGAGCACCACCTCCTGGTGGAACAGCATGACGTTGACCATGGGTCCGTGCAGTTCCGCGACACCGCCCGCGCCGACGTCGCGGCGGATGTCCTCGACGCTGCACCGCTGATGCCGCAACGCGCCCATCAGCTCTCGCCTGACCTGCGACACGAGTTCCGCGACCGTTGCGCTCTCGTCGACGGTGATCGGCAGCGGTGCGACGCTGACCGTCATCCCGCCGGAATTGCGCAGCAGCGACGTGGTCCGCCCGGACATCGGAACGTTCACGAGGACTTCGGTTTTCGCCGTGGCCCGCGACAGGTAGCAGGCGAAGGCCGCGATGATCGTCACGGCCGCCGCGGCGGTCGCCTGGCTGTCGGAACTCTGGATGCCGGACGCGGCCGCCTCGGACAGCAGCACGCTCTCGACCGTGCTCCTGGCGAGTGCGGGTGCGGGCGCGTCGGCCAACGTCGACCCGCCGATTCCCTCGACTCGCTCGGCCCAGTACTCCCGATCGGCCACGAAGCGATCGGACGCCCGGTAGAGGGCGTCGACGTCGTACAGTGCGCGCAGCGTCGCGGCGCGGCTCGGATCCGGTTCACGACCCGCGACCGTGGCCGAATACCGGTGCGCGATGCGGTTGATCAGCGTCATGGCACCGTAGCCGTCGAGCGCGACGTGGTGAATGCGGCTGTACCACAGGTAATGCGCCTCGCCCACGCACAGGATCGACGTCTCGAACAGCCGATCGGCGTCGAGATCGAGTGGGGCCTGGTAGTCCCGGTCCATCCATTCGTGCGCGGCGGCGACCGGGTCGTCGTCGCCGCGAAAGTCGACGAACTCGATGGACGTGTCGGTGGTGTGGTCGACGTACTGCATCGGCCTGCCGTCGACCTCGACGACCTTGAGGAACGGCGACTGGAACTCGCGGGCAACCACGATGGTCTCGCGTCGCAGCAGGTCGATGTCGAGGTTGCCGTGCAACTCCACGTAGTGCGCCACCGAGATGGGCACCGCCGGGTCGAGTTGCTGCGCGAACCACGTGGCACGCTGCGCCGCGGACAGCGGGAATGCGTCCGCGTCCGAATTCTGTGTAGCCGGCTTCCGCGTGTCTGGGGCCTTCACGGTGGGTCCTCCCCGTACGGTATCCCCGACCGTCGACGTCGTGAGCGCGTCCGGATCCTGACTCGCGAATGCGGGAGGCGGTAGTTCTTCCCCGTCCCCCAGGTCGTTCGTTCGCCATCCACAGGGCGCACAGACCCCATAGTCGCACAGCGGCGTGGCCGCATTCAGCCGATTCGGTCGTCGTGGCGCGGGGTGCGATCGGCGCCCAGATACCTCGACAGCACCGGCCCGATGACGGCGAGGGACTGCGGCTCGATCATGTCGTTGTGCCCGCAGTCCACCGGATACTCCGCGATCCGGCCGGTCACCAGCGGTCGCCACTCGTCCACCGACCGGGCGCGGGTGGTGCCGTCGTCTTCGCCGGTCGCGGGGAAGATCAGCAGGTCGCCGTCGTAGACCTGCGGCTCGAACCGATGGACGAGTTCCCGCGAATTCTCGTATCCGGCGTTGATCCGCTCGAGGTGTTCTCCGCGCAGCCCGGAGTCGCTACCCCACGATTCGTTGAGCAGTTGCGCTGCGCGTTCGTACGTGACTTCGCCGTCGGTGGCGACGACGAGGCCCAGCCCGCGGAGCAGATCCCGCATGTCGAGTTTCCCGAACAGCGGGTCCTCGCCGTTGTCGGGATAGCTGTCCATGACGGCGAGGGTCGCGACGTTTTCGCCTGCCCGCTGGAGTTCGACGGCCATCGCGTGGGCGATGACCCCGCCCAGCGACCAGCCGAGCAGGTCGTACGGTCCCTCCGGCTGAATGGCCTTCATCTCCTCGACGTACCGGTGCGCGAGTTGCTCGATCGACCGGTACTCGCCGTCCCCGCTGATCGTGGGCAATTGCAGACCGTACGCGCGGCGGTCGGCGGGCAGATACCGGACGAGGCCCGCATACCCCCAGGACAGCCCGATTCCCGGGTGGACGCAGAACAGCGGTCGTCCGGTGCCTTCGGTGCGCAGCGGAATCACCACCGCCAGCGCCTCCGTCACTGCGCCCTCCGCCGACGGCAGTGCGATCCTGCGGGCGAGGCCGGACGGTGTGGGATCGAGGAACATCCACTGCAACGGGATCTTCCGGTCGAGTCGCTCCTGCAAGGCGGCGACCGCCTTCGTGGCCAGCAGAGAGTTGCCGCTCCTCTCGAAGAAGTTGTCGTCGGCCCCGACCCGGTCCACACCGAGCACCTCGGCGAACACGTCCACGACCGCCGCCTCGAGGTCGGTGGCGGGCGGCCGGAAGCGGGTGCCCGACAGGAACTCGGGAGCGGGCAGCGCGGCGCGATCCAGCTTGCCCACCGGCGTCAACGGGATCCGGTCGAGCACGACGATCGCGGCGGGCACCATGTGGGACGGCAGCCGCTCGGCGACGAGGCGGGACAGTTCCGCGGTGTCGACGTCCGCGCCGCCGACCGGCCGCACATAGGAGACCAGGAGCGGTTCCCCGGCCGGCCCGTCCCGGCCGATCGTGACGGCGAACCCGACGTCGGGGTGGGCGGTCAGTGCGGCGTCGATCTCGCCGGGCTCGATGCGGAACCCGCGGATCTTCACCTGGAAATCGCTGCGCCCGACGTATTCGAGGGTGCCGTCGCGGCGCCACCGCACCACGTCGCCCGTGCGGTACATCCGGTCGCCGGGGGCGCCCCAGGGGGCGGCCACGAAACGGGACGCCGTCAGGCCGGACCGGCGGTGATACCCGGAGGCCAGGGCGCGGCCCGAGACGTACAGCTCACCGACCACACCGACCGGCACCGGGCGCAGCCGGGAATCGAGCACGACCTCCGCGACGCCGCGGGTGGGTGCGCCGAGTGTGATCGGGTCGCCCGGCACCAGCGGGTCGCTGATGTTCGACATGATCGTCGTCTCGGTCGGCCCGTAGGCGTTGAACATCCGGCGGCCCGGCGCCCACCGGGCGACGAGTTCGGGTGGGCAGGCCTCACCGGCCACGACCAGAGTCCGCAGCGACTCGAAGCCCAGCGGGTCCATCGACGCCAGCGCGGTCGGGGTGACGAATCCGTGAGACACCCGCTCGTCGCTCAGCAGCGCGGCCAGTTCAGTGCCGCCGTAGATCGTGGGCGGTGCGATCACCAGCGTCGCACCCGCGCAGAACGCCATGACGAGTTCGAAGACGGATGCGTCGAAACTCGGCGACGCGAAGTGCAGCACCCGCGAGCCTCGGGTGACGGCGAGGCGGTCCCGCTCCTCCGCGGCGAGGTTCGCCAGGCCGCGGTGCGTGACGGCCACACCCTTGGGGACGCCTGTGGATCCGGACGTGTAGATGAGATACGCGGGATGCGATTCGTGCAGCGGCGCGGTCCGGTCCGCGTCGGTGACCGGGCCGGGCGACTGCGTCCTGATCCGGTCGGCATCCCGGACGTCGTCGAGCACGATCCAGGTCACGGCGGCGGGCAGCCGATCTCGGTGTTCCCGGACCGTCACCCCCGACACGGCACCCGAGTCGGTGAGCATGTGCTCGATCCGGTCGAGCGGATACCCGGGGTCGACCGGCAGGAACGCGGCGCCCGTGCGGGCGACGGCCCACACCGACAGCACCGATTCGATCGACCTCGACAGGCTCAGCGCGACAGTGGTTCCCGGACCGGCACCGGCCTCGATCAGGCGGCGCGCCAGCCGGTTCGAGGTTTCGTCGACTTCGCGGTACGTGATCGCCCGGCCCCGGTACGACAGCGCGTCGGCGTCCGGGTCGAGTCGGACCGCGGCCGTCAGCAGGTCCGGCAGCAGGACGTTCGGTGCGTCGGGTGCTCCGCGCGCCGGGGTGAGCGCCGCGACCTCGTCGGTGCCGAGGATCTCGATGTCGCCGACCGGAATTCCGGGTTGGGCGGTGACGGAGTCGAGGATGCGCACGAACCGTTCCGCGAAACCCAGCACCGTGTCGGCGTCGAACAGATCGGTCGCGTAGTCGATCGCCCCCGTCATGCCGGCCGGGGTGCCGTCGGTGTCGAATCGCTCGTCGAGGATGACCTCGAGGTCCACCTTGACGACGGCGAGGTCGGGATCGAGTCCCTCGACGCTCAGCCCGGGCAACCGCAGCGCGGGATTCTCGGTGTTCTGGAATTCGAGCGACACCTGGAAGAGCGGCGAGTGGGCGGTCGAGCGCACCGGGCCGACGGCGTCCACCACCCGTTCGAAGGGCAGGTCTGCGTGCGCGAAGGCACCGAGATCGGCGTCGCGGACCTGCGCGAGGAGGTCGCGGAACGGCTGCCCCGCCTCGATCGCGGTGCGCAGGGCCAGCGTGCCGACGAACATGCCGACGAGGTCGTCGAGCGCCGCCTCGCCGCGGCCGGCGATCGGGGTGCCGATCGCCACGTCGCCCGTGCCGCCGAGCCGCCCGAGCAGGACGGCGAGTGCGGCGTGCACGATCATGAACTCGGTGGACCGGTGCTCGCGCGCCGCCGCCCGGATCCGCTCGTGCAGCCCCGCGTCGATCGTGAAGCCCACCCGGTCGCCGTGGAACGACTGTTGTGCGGGACGCCGGCGGTCGGTGGGCAGTTCGAGGAGTTCCGGCAGCCCGGCCAGCGCGGACTCCCAGTAGGACAGCTGCCGCGAGATCAGCGACTCGGGGTCGTCCTCCGAACCCAGCAGCCTGCGCTGCCACAGTGTGTAGTCGGCGTACTGGACCGGTAGCGGCGTCCACGCGGGAACGCGACCGTGGGCGCGGGATTCGTACGCGACCATCACATCCCGCACCAGCGGTGCCATCGAGAAGCCGTCGGCCGAGATGTGGTGCACCACGACGGCGAGCACATGGGTCCTGGTGTCGAGGGAGACCGTGTCGAGAGAGACGGTGTCGAGGGAGAACAGGGCGATGCGCAGTGGGACGGCGGCGGCGACGTCGAAGCCGGCCGACACCAGCCGGGTGAGTTCCTCCCGGAGCCGGCCGTCGTCCGCGACCGCGGTCGGCGGAGCCATCGGCGCCGCCGGCGGGAGGATCTCCTGCACCGGTTCGCCGTCACGGAGCGGGAATCGGGTGCGCAGCGACTCGTGCCTGGTCACGACATCCGTGACCGCCAGCCTCAGCGCATCCACGTCGAGGTCGCCGGTGAGCCGCACCACCATCGGAATGTTGTAGGCGGGCGAACTCGTGTCGAACTGGTTGATGAACCACATGCGCTGCTGCGCGTAGGACAGCGGGATGCGGGCGGGGCGGTCCCCGGCGGTCAGGGTGGGACGGCCGGACGGACCCGCTCCCGCATGCTCGATGCGCGCGGCGAACGCCTCCACCGTGGGCGCCTCGAACAACGCCCGCACGCCGATGTCGGTGTCGAGCGCGGCGCGCAGGCGGGCGACGGCGCGGGTGGCGCTCAGCGAGTTGCCGCCGAGATCGAAGAATCCCGCATCCGCGCTCACCCGGTCCAGTCCGAGTACCTCCGCGAAGACGCCGGCCACCGTCTCCTGCACCGGGTCGGCCGGTGCCCGGTATTCGGCGGTGCCGACGTCGAATTCGGGGGTGGGCAGGGCCTTGCGGTCGAACTTGCCGACGGCGTTCAGCGGGATCTCGTCCAGCACGGTGATCGACGACGGAATCATGTGGGCGGGCAGTCTGCTCGCGAGACCGCGGGTGAGGTCGCCGGTGTCGAGGGTGTGCCCGGGGGCGGGTACGACGTAGGACGCGAGGAGCGTGTCGCCGGCCGGGCCGAGGTAGGCGACCGTGACCGCGAACCGGACGCCGGGGACCGCCGCGAGTGTCGTGTCGATCTCGCCGAGTTCGATGCGGAACCCGCGGACCTTGACCTGGAAATCGCTGCGGCCCAGGTATTCGATGGTGAGTCCGGGGGTCCAGCGCACGACGTCGCCGGTGCGGTACATCCGCTCACCGGGCCGGCACGGGTCGGCCACGAACCGGGTGGCGGTGAGCCCGGGGCGGCGGTGGTAGCCGCGCGCCAGTCCCGCTCCTGCGAGGTACAACTCGCCCGGAACCCCGGCCGGGACCGGCTGCAACCGGGAATTCAGCACCAGTTCCGTGACACCGCGGATCGGTCCGCCGATGGTGATGCGCTCCCCCGGGGTCTGGGGATCGCTGATGTTGGACATGATGGTGGTCTCGGTCGGCCCGTACGCGTTGTACAACCGGCGTCCCGGCGCCCACCGGGACACGAGTTCGGGTGGGCAGGCCTCGCCGCCGACCGCGACGTCCGCGAACAGATCCAGCCCCGCGGGGTCGAGGGATGCGAGCGCCGCGGTGGTGACGAACGCGTGCGTGACCCGCCGGTCGCGGATCAGCTGGGCGAGTTCGTCGCCGCCGAACACGGTGGGCGGCGCGATCACCATCGTCGCCGCGGCACCGAACGCCTGCAGGTATTCGAACACCGATCCGTCGAAGCTCGGGGTCGAGAAGTGCAGCGTCCGGGACTCCGAGTCCGCCCCGAAACGGGCGAGTTGGTCTTTGGCGAAGTTGTCCAGGCCGCGGTGCGTCACGGTGACGCCCTTCGGCATTCCGGTCGAGCCCGACGTGTAGACGACGTACGCGGCCGAGTCGAGAGTGACCGGTGCCGTGCGGTCGCCGTCGTCGACCGGCGCCGCGGAACCGGCCGCGCACTCGGCGCCGAACTCGGGATCGTCGAGGACGAGCCAGCGCGTGCTCCCGGCCAGCCGGGCACGATGCTCGGACGTCGTCAGTCCGAGAGCGCATTCCGAGTCGGTGAGCATGTGCGCGATGCGTTCGTCGGGATAGTTCGGGTCGACGGGCACGAACACGGCCCCGGCCTTGGCCACCGCCCACACGCACAGCACCGACTCGATCGAACGCGGAACACCCACGGCCACCGACATTTCCGGACCGAGACCGCGGCCGATCAGAACGCGAGCGAGCCGGGTGGACCGCTCGTCCAGCTCCCGGTACGACACCTCGACGTCGCCGGACGACAGGGCGACCGCATCCGGGTCGACCGCGGCGGCGTCGGTGAAGATCTGCGCGAGTGTGCGGACGGACGCGGCCGGGCCACCGCGGACCGGTACCAGTTCCTCGCGTTCCCGCTCGGTGAGCAGCGACAACCGGGCCAGTGGCACGTCGGGTCCGGCGCAGGCGTCGAGCACCCGCACCACCCGGTCGGCGATGTCCTCGACCTCTCCGGGGGCGAACAGGTCGGGGATGTACTCGAACTTCAGGTGCAGGCTCGCCGCCGCCGACGCGACGAGGCTCAGCGGGTAGTGGGCGGCGTCGCGGGCGTCGACGCCGGTGACGCGGAGCCCGGCGATGTCGGTGTCTTCCGACAGCCCGGCCCGGTCCACCGGGTACGACTCGAACACGGTGAGGGTGTCGAACCCGACGCCGGGGCCCGCGGCGTCCCGGATCTCGGCGAGACCCGTGTAGTGGTGGTCGAGCATCGCCGCCTGCTCGGCCTGCACCCGCTCCAGCAACGCGCCGAGCATCTCGTCCGGGCGAAGCGTGACCCGCACCGGCACGGTGTTGATGAACAGCCCGACCATCGTCTCGATGCCGGCGAGTTCCGGCGGCCTGCCGGACACGGTGGCACCGAACACGACGTCGTCGCGTCCGGTGAGCATTCCCAGCACGATGCCCCACGCCGTCTGCAGAATGCTGTTGAGCGTGAGCCCGCGGGTGCGCGCGGATTCGCGCAGCCGGTCGGTCCGGTCCTCGTCGAGGTCGAACACCCATTCCCGCGACACGGTCGACAGTTGCCGCGCCCGGTCCGCGGGGATCAGCAGCGTCGGTTCCTCGACCCCGTCCAGAGTGTCCGCCCAGGCCCGCGCGGACATGCCCCTGTCGCGCCCGCTCATCCACGCCAGGTAGTCGCGGTAATCCCGCACGCGGGGCAGTGGCGAGGGGTCGGCGTCCGTGGCGTACAGCGTGAGCAGTTCCCGGATCATCAGCGGCATCGACCAGCCGTCGAGCAGGATGTGGTGGTTCGTCGACACCAGTCGGCAGTGGCCGCCCGCCGTCCACACGAGCAGGAACCGGATCAGCGGTGCGGTGGCCATGTCGAAGGGGGTGGTCCGGTCGGCGGCCAGCAGTCGCTCGATCTCGGCTTCCGACGCGTCCGCGTCCAGTCCGCTCACGTCGATCTCCCGCCAGGGCACGGTGACCCGGCCCGAGACGACCTGCACGGCCCCGCCGTCGGCGTCGTGGCAGAACGCGCTGCGAAGGTTCGGGTGACGGTCGAGGAGCGCGCCTGCGGCCCGGCGCAACCGTGCCGCGTCGACGTCGCCGGCGAGGTCCAGAATCAGCTGGACGAGGTAGGCGTCCACCGACTCGTCGGCCAGTTCGGCATGGAACAGCATGCCCGCCTGCAACGGCGACAACGGCCAGACGTCGGTCATCGCCGGGTACCGGCGTTCGAGGTCGTCGATCGCGCTCTGGCCGAGTCGGACGAGGTTCAGGTCGGACGGGGTGAAGCCGCCGCCACCCGATCTTGTGTGCTCGGACAGGGCCTCCAGCGCCCGCACCCACAGTCGCGCGAGTTCGCCGACGTCCTCCGCCGCGATCACCCTGACGGGGAACGACCACGTCGCGGTGAGTACCGGGCCGGCGGCGGTGTCGGTGGTTCTGGCGTTCACGTCGACGACGGCCGCCGCGGGCAACCCGGAGTGCGCGGCGGCGGCGAGTCCCGCATCGGAGACCGGCATCCAGTCGCCGCCGGGGGCGGTGCCCGCCCCGAGCCTGCCGAGGTAGTTGAAACTCACCTGCGGACTCGCCTGCGCCGACAGTTCCCGGGCCGTGTCGTCGTCGAGGTACCGGAGAAGCCCGAACCCGATGCCGTGGTCGGGGATCGAGTGCAGCCGCTCCTTCACCGCCTTGACCGCATCGCCGCCGGCGGGGCCCGATGCGAACGCCTCCTCGACGTCCACACCGTCGAGGTCGAGGCCCACCGGGAAGATCGTGGTGAACCAGCCGACCGTGCGGGCCAGATCGGCGCCGGGGACCACGTGTTCCTCACGACCGTGCCCTTCGAGATTCACGAGCGCGGCGGAAGACTCGATCCCGCGGCGTCGGCGCCACCGGACGAGCGCCAACGCCAGCGCCGTCAGCAACCCGTCTGCCACGTTCCCGTGGAACGCCTGCGGGAGCGACGTCAACAGCGTCTCCGTGACGGCGACGGGAAGCTGGACATCGACGTCGGAGGTCTGGACGTCGGCCGGGGTCAGCGGCCGCGACCCCAGCGGCGGGTCGGGGGTGTCGAGCATGTGCCGCCACAGGCCGAGTTCGGCTGTGCGAGATGGTTCCTTCGCCACGTCGGTTAGTGCGTGCGCCCACGTGCGCATCGACGTTCCGGTGGCGGGCAGGGCGGTTGCCTCACCGGACAGCACCCGGGCGCAGGCGAGGGCGAGATCGGGGACGAGGATGCGCCACGACACGCCGTCGACCACCACGTGATGGGCGACGATCAGCAACCGTCCCGCCGTGGCGGGTTCCTCGGTGCTCGCGAACCACACCGCCTGCACCATCACGCCCGACTCGGGGTCCAAGCGGCCTGCGGCGGAGTCCAATTCGCGGGACGCGGCGTCGGTGAACGAGTCCGCGGCGCCGATCGGCACCGTGCGCACCACGTCGGCCGCCCGCACCCACCCGGGCGGCGCGGTCGCCATCGTCCAGTTGGGCTGCGCCGCCGTCCAACCGACCCGGTCGCTGCGGTACAGGCGGGCGCGCAGCATGTCGTGCCGGTCCAGGACGGCCTGCATCGCCGCCGTCAGCGTGTCGTGGTCCAGTTCGGCGGGGGTCGTGAACAGCGCCGCCTGCGAGTACCGCCGGAAGTCGCCGTCCCGGCCCAGCATCCAGCGCACGATCGGGGTCAGCGGGAACTCGCCGACACCGCCGCCGGGCAACTCTTCGAGGGTGATCGTCTCCTCCCCCGATGTGGCGACCTCCGCGAGCGCGGCAACCGTCTTGCGTTCGAACACGTCCCGCGGGGTGATCACCACCCCGGACGCCTTCGCCCGGGTGACCAGCTGGATCGACATGATCGAGTCGCCGCCGACCGCGAAGAACGAATCGTCGACGCCCACCGTGTCGAGACCGAGGACCTCGGCGAACAGGCCGGCGAGGATCCGTTCCGTCTCCGTCGCCGGTGCGCGGCCGAGCGACACCTGCCGGCCGTAGTCCGGTTCGGGCAGCGCCCGGCGGTCGAGTTTGCCGTTCACGGTGAGGGGCAGGGCGTCGAGCACCACCACGGCGGCGGGCACCATGTGCGCCGCCAGCCGGCCCCCGACCGTGTCGACGATCCCGGCGGGGTCCAGCACCCGGCCCGCCTCGGGTACCACGTAGCCCACCAGGCGCTCGTTCCGCGCCAGCACCACCGACTGCGCCACACCGTCGCAGGCGAGGAGCGCCGATTCCACCTCGCCGAGTTCGATGCGGAACCCCTTGACCTGCACCTGGAAGTCGTTGCGGCCCAAATAGTCCAGCTGCCCGTCTCTGTTCCACCGGCCGAGGTCGCCGGACCGGTACATCCGGGATCCGGGTGTGTACGGGTCGGCCACGAACCGCGTCGACGTGAGCGTGCACCGGCCCAGGTATCCGCGGGACACCTGCGCGCCGGACACGTAGAGTTCCCCGACCACGCCCGGCGGCACCGGGTGCAGGCGGGAGTCGAGCACGTGCACGCGCAGTCCGGGCAGGGCCCGGCCGATCACGGACGCCGACGCGGACGCGGCGAGTTCCCCGTTCAGCGGCAGGTGGCTGACGTGCACGGTGGTTTCGGTGATGCCGTACATGTTCACGAGCGCCGGGACGGTGTCTCCGTGTCGCGTGTACCAGCGTGTGAGCTGCCCCAGGTCGAGTGCCTCGCCGCCGAACACCACCACGCGGAGCGCCAGTTCGGTGCCGCCGGACACCCGGTCCGCCTCGGCGAGTTGGTAGAAGGCGGTGGGGGTCTGATTCAGGACGGTGACGTTCTCGTCCCGCAGCAGTCGCAGGAACGCGTCGGGTGAGCGGGTGGTGAAGTAGTCGACCACCACCAGCCTGCCGCCGTGGAGCAGCGCACCCCACAACTCCCAGACGGAGAAGTCGAACGCGGCCGAGTGGAACATCGTCCACACGTCGGCGGCGTCGAAACAGAACAGCGGCTGCGTGTGCGCGAACAGGGTGGCGACGTTGCGGTGCGACACCTGAACGCCTTTCGGCTGTCCCGTCGAGCCGGAGGTGTAGATGACGTACGCCACCGCGTCGGGGTGCAGGGGTCCCCGCCGGTCCTGGTCGGTCACCGGCAGCGGCGACGTGCGGCCCAGTTCGGCCACCGTCTCCGGGCCGTCGACGAGGACAGCCGGGACGCCGCTCGCGCGGACCGCGCCGGATTCGTCCTCGGTGGTCAGCACGCATACCGGCCGGGCGTCGGCGAACACGAACGCGAGTCGCTCCGCCGGATACGTGACGTCGACCGGTACGTATCCGGCCCCCGACTTCACCACCGCGAGCAGCGCTACCACCAGGTCCACCGACCGTGCGGCGGCGACGGCCACCAGGGTCTCGGGGCCCGCGCCGCGCGCGATCAGCAACCGCGCCAGGCGATTCGCCCGGGTGTCCAGTTCTTCGTACGTGAGCGACGCGCCCTCGCAGACGACAGCGGTCGCGTCGCGGGACCGCTCCGCGGCCCGCTCGAAGAGTTCCACCAGCGTCGCGTGCGCCCCGATCGGTTCGGCGAGCGCGGGCAGCACCGACTCCCGCTCCGCCGGGTCCAGGATGTCGATGTCCCCCACCGGGAGCGCCCCGGCCGCGGCGATCGATTCGAGCACCCGCAGGAACCGTTCCCCGAACCGCGTCACCGTGTCGCGGTCGAGCACGTCCGTCGCGAACCGCAGCCCGGCGGCGAGTCCGGCGGGTGCGCCGTCCTCGTCGACCTGCTCGGCGACGCTCAGTTCCACGTCGAACTTCGCGACACGAAGATCCACGTCGAGCGAGTCGACGGTGAGTCCCGGCAGCTCGAGGTGGGTGCCCTCCGCGTTCCGGAATTCGATGAGGACCTGGAACAGCGGGGTGTGCGACGTGGACCGCTCGGGGGCGAGGTGGTCGACGAGCCGCTCGAACGGGATGTCCGCGTGCTCGAACGCCCCGAGATCCACGGCCCGGACCGCGGTCAGGACCTCACCGAACGACGCCCGCGGGTCCACCACCGTCCGCAGGACGAGCGTGTTGACGAACATGCCGACCACGTCGTCGAGTACCGCCTGCCCGCGGCCGGCGACCGGCGTTCCCATCGTGACGTCGCCGGTGCCCGACAACCGCGACAGCAGCACGGCGAACGCCGCGTGCACGGCCATGAACAGCGTCGAATTGTGCTGGGCCGCGATCGTGTTCAGCGCCCGGTGCATCCGCGCCGGCACGTCGAACTCGACGACGTCCCCGCGATACGACCGCTGGGCGGGGCGCGGCCGGTCGACCGGGATCTGCAGCACCTCGGGTGCACCGGACAGCGTGTCCGCCCAGTAGCCCAGTTGCCTGGACATCACCGAGTCGGGATCGTCCACCGCGCCGAGGACGTCCCGCTGCCACACGCTGTAGTCGGCGTACTGCACCGCCAGCGGCGTCCAGCCGGGTGTCTCCCCCACGGTCCGGGCGGTGTACGCGAGCATGACGTCGCGGGCCAGCGGCATCATCGAGAACCCGTCGGCGGCGATGTGGTGCACGACGATGGCGAGGACGTGCTGCTCGGGATCCAATTCGAACAGCCGTGCGCGGAAGGGGATCTCGTCGCTCACGTCGAAACCCGTCCCGACCAGTGCCGCGACGGCGTCCCGCAGCGCACGGTCACCGGACACGGGCACCGGGTCGAGGCCGGGGGTCGCCGGCCCGGGATCGACGATCACCTGGTGCGGTCCGTCGACCGACCCGGGGAACACGGTGCGCAGCGACTCGTGCCGCTCCACGACGTCGCCGACCGCCGCGTGCAGGGCGGGGCGGTCGAGGGCGCCGGTCAGCCGCAGGGCGATCGGGATGTTGTAGGCGGGCGAGGACGTGTCGAACTGGTTGACGAACCACATCCGCTGCTGCGCCAGCGACAGCGGTATCCGGTCGGGGCGCGGCCCGGCGGAGAGCGCCACCGACGGCGTCCTCGCCGACGCGGCCGAATCGATCCGGACCGCCAGATCGGCCACCACGGGCGCATCGAACAGGATGGCCACCCCGATCCCGGCGTCGAGGGCGGAGTTGATGCGCGCGACGGCCCGGGTGGCGCTGAGCGAGTCGCCGCCGAGGTCGAAGAAGCTGTCGTCCGCACCGACGCGCGGGGCGCCGAGCACCTCGGCGAACACGTCCGCGACGGCCTCCTCGACCGGAGTGGTGGGTGCCCGGTAACCGAGGGTCGCCGTTACGAATTCCGGCGCGGGCAGCGCCTTCCGGTCCAGTTTGCCGACCGGGGTCAGCGGGATCTCGTCGAGAACCACCACGGCCGCGGGCACCATGTACTTCGGCAGGATGCGGCCCGCGAACGCGAGCACGTCCGGCGCCGCCACCTCCTCGCCGTCGTGCGGCAGGACGTACGACACGAGCGCCGTGTCGCCCAGCGGCCCCGGCCTGCCGAGGGTCGCGGCGAAGTCGAGGTGCGGGTGGGTGGTGAGCACGGAATCGATCTCCCCCAGTTCCACACGCTGACCGCGGATCTTCACCTGGAAGTCGCTGCGCCCGAGGTACTCGAGGGTGTGGTCGCGACGCCACCGCACGACGTCGCCCGTGCGGTACATCCGGCCACGGCCGTAGGGGTTGGCGACGAACCGCTCCGCGGTGAGCGCCGCGCGCCGGTGGTACCCGCGGGCCAGAGCCGTTCCCGCGATGTACAACTCGCCGGGCACCCCGGCCGGAACGGGCTGCAGCCGGGCGTCGAGGACGGACAGTGCGATGCCGCGGACGGGGCTCCCGATCGTGACCGGTTCTCCCGGCGCCATCGGTACGCTGAAGGTGGTGAGGACGGTCGCCTCGGTGGGGCCGTAGCCGTTGAACATCGCCCGGTCCGCGCCCCACGTGGCCACCAGTTCGTCGCCGACGGCGTCGCCGGCCACGACGAGCGCCTCGAGGTGCTCGATGCCGTCGCGCTCCACGGTGGCCAGGACGGCCGGGGTGATGCAGGCGTGGGTGACCCGTTCGCGGCGCAGCAGGTCCGCGAGTTCCGCACCGCCGTAGACGTCTGGGGGCGCGATCACGAGCGTCGCCCCCGCCGCGCACGACTGGACGAGTTCGAGGATGGCCACGTCGAAACTGGGTGAACAGATGTGCAGGCACCGGGAATCCGGCGACACGGTGTAGTGCTCGGTCTGCTCGGTGAGCAGGTTCGCCAGACCGCGGTGGGTGACGACGACACCCTTCGGTCTGCCGGTGGACCCGGACGTGTAGATCGCGTAGGCGGCGTGGTCGACGTCGAGCACCGACCGGCGGTCCAGGTCGGTGACGCGGGCCGGGGAGGCGGCGGACCAGGTGCGCTCGAAGTCCGGATCGTCCAGCACCAGCCACGGCACGGAGCCGGGCAGCCGGTGCCGGTGCGCCGACGTCGTCACCCCCAGTGCCGCACCGGAATCGGCCAGCATGTTCTCGATGCGATCGGCGGGATAGGTCGGGTCGACGGGAACGAACGCGGCTCCGGTCTTGGCGACCGCCCACACCGCGGGCACCGATTCCGGTGATCGGGGCAGCCCGAGCGCCACGAACGTCTCCGGCCCTGCACCCTGTTCGATCAGCACGCGGGCCAGCGCGCTCGACCGCTCGTCGAGTTCCCTGTAGCTCGTCCCCTGTCCGTCGAAGACGAACGCGGACGCGTCCGGCCGGTTCCCGGCAGAGGCCGTGAGAAGCTCGGGCAGCGTCCTCGGCGGCCCGGCGGGGGCGCCGCACACCGCGGTGTACTCCTCGAGTTCGGCCTCCGACAAAAGCGTCAGGTGCGCGAGCGGGGTGTCGATATCGGACAGCAGGATCTGCACGACACGTGCGACGCGGGCTGCCACCGACTCCGCGAACTCGCTGCCGAAGACGTTCGGCTGGTACCGCAGTCGCAGGTGCAGTGCCGTGTCGACGTGCGCCATCAGGGTGAACGGATAGTGGGTGGAGTCGATCCCCTCGATCGCGGCGACGTGCATGCCGCCGATGTCGGTGTCTTCCGACAGCCCCATGCGGTCCACCGGATACGACTCGAACACGGTGAGTGTGTCGAACGCGGCGCCCTCCCCGACGGCGCGCTGGATCTCGGTGAGTCCCAGGTAGTGGTGATCGAGCAGGGCCGATTGTTCGCGTTGGAAGCGCTGCAGCAGTTCGGCGAGCGTCTCCTCCCTGCGCAGGCGCAGCCGGACGGGCACCGTGTTGATGAACAGCCCGACCATCGACTCGATCCCCGCGACCGCCGGTGGGCGGCCGGACACGGTGGCGCCGAACGTCACGTCTTCCCGGGTGCCGAGCGTGGTCAGCACCAGCCCCCACGCCACCTGGACGAGGGTGTTCATCGTCAGCCCGCGCTCGCGTGCGAGGGACTCGAGCGCGCGGGTCTTCTCCTCGCCCACCTCGAGGCGCACGTCCTCGGGTTCGGCGAAGGACTGTTCGCCGTGCGCCGCGGGCGCCACGAACGTCGGCTCGTCCGCGCCGGCGAGGGCGGACACCCAGGCGGCCGTGGACCGTTCGTGGTCCTGTCTGCCGATCCACTGCAGGTAGTCGCGGTAGGGCGTGACGCGGGGCAGGGCGGTCGCGTCGCCGTCCGTGGCGTACAGGACGAGCAGGTCCTTGATCACCAGCGGGGTCGACCAGCCGTCGAGGAGGATGTGGTGATGGGTGAGCACCAGCCGGTACCGGTTGGGTGCGGTGCGCAGCAACGTGAATCGGAGCAGCGGGGCCTCGGACATCTCGAACGGGACGGCGCGGTCGGCGGCGAGGAACGCGCTGTCGTCGAGGTCTGAGAGATCGACGTCGGTCCACGGCGCGGTCGCCGAATCGAGTACCACCTGCACCGGTCCGTTGCCGGTGTCGGCGAACGCCACGCGGAGATTCGCGTGCCGGTCGAGCAGGCCCTGCGCGGCACGGCGCAGCCTCGCCGGGTCGACGGTGCCGCGCAGGTCGAGGACCAACTGCACCTGATAGGCGTCGAGGCGATGCTCGGACAGCTGGGCGTGGAACAGCAGACCCGCCTGCAGCGGGGACAGCGGCCAGATGTCGGCGAGGTCCGGGTAGGTGCGCCCCAGCCGGTCGATGTCGGTCTGCCCGATGGACACCAGGTCGAGGTCGGACGGGGTCAACCCGCCCGCGCCGGGCCGGTTCGCGTACTCGGCGAGTGCTGTGAGCGCCCGCACCCACAGCGCGGAGAGCTCTTCCACGTCCTCGGCGGCGAGCACACCGGTGGGGTACGACCACGTCGCCGTCAGCACCGGCGCCCCGTCGCGGACCGTGGTCGCGGCGTTGATATCCACGACCCAAGCGGCGGGCATCTCGTGGTTCTGGGTTCCGCCGAGGTCCCCGCTGTCCGCGACCGGCAGCCAGGGCACGTCGCCTGTGCTCGTCGCCACCCGGCCGAGGTAGTTGAAACTCAGCTGCGGCGGCCGGAATCGGCGCAGTCCCGCGGAGTCGCTGGGGTCCAGGTACCGCAGCATGCCGTACCCGATGCCGTGATCGGGAATGGCGAGGAGTTGTTCCTTGACGGCCTTGATCGCGGCCCCGGCCGCGTCGTCGGCGGTCGCGGCCCCGGCCGCGTCGTCGGCGGCGAGTGCGGCTTCGACGTCGATGCCGGTGAGGTCGAGTCGCACGGGGAACAGTGTGGTGAACCATCCGACGGTGCGGGACAGGTCGGCGCCCGGCACGACGTGGTCCTCGCGGCCGTGGCCCTCGAGGTTGATCAGCACGTCGGCCGTGTCGACCCCGCGGTGCCGCCGCCACCGGATCATCGCCAGTGCGAGGGCGGTGAGCAGGCCGTCGCCGACGGCGCCGTGGAACGCGGCGGGAAGGGTGGTGAGGAGTGCGTCGGTGACGCCGGTGGGCACGTCGACGACGACGCGGCCCGTCGTGGCGTCGACGTCGACGTCCGGATTCAGCGGCCGGGAGCCGAGAAGCGGATCGGGGCCGTCCAGGATCGACTGCCACAGTGCGCCTTCGGCGCGCCGGGACCGCACGGCATCGGTGAGCCCGTGCGACCATCGCCGCATCGACGTCCCGACCGCCGGCAGTGCGGCGGGCAGACCCTCGGCGACGCGGGAATGGGCGGCCGCGAGATCCGCGATCAGGATCCGCCAGGACACGCCGTCGACGACGAGATGATGCGCGACCAGCAGCAGACGCCCCTGCCCGTCCGGGCCGTCGAACCAGAGCACCTGCACCATGCTGGCCGCGGCCGGGTCCAGCCGGTCGGCCGCCGCGTTCAATTCCACTCTCGCCACCGCAGCGAAGTCGCCGGTGTCGAACGACGTCACGGGCACGCGGTGGATCAGCGCGTCGGCGCGCACCGATCCGGTCGGCAGCACCGTCATCGCCCACCGCCCCGCCTCGTCGGCGGAAAGGCGCGCGCGGAGCATGTCGTGGCGGTCCAGCACGGCGTCGACGGCGGCGGCGAGATCCTCGCGGGTGAGGCCGCGTGGTGCGGTGACCGGCACAGACTGGGAGAACCGCTCCAGCCTGCCGCCGCTGCGGTCGAGCATCCACGCGACGACGGGGGTCAGCGGCACCGGGCCGACTCCGCCGCCGGGCAGTTCCTCCAGCACCACGGCATCAGCGCGTTCGTGGTGGGCCACCTCGGCGAGACCGGCGACGGTCCGGCGCTCGAACACGTCCCGCGGGGAGAGGATCAGTCCCGCGGCCTTCGCGCGGGCCACCAGCTGGATCGACATGATGCTGTCGCCGCCCAGCGCGAAGAACGAGTCGTCGACTCCCACCGAGGCGAGTCCCAGCACGTCCCGGAACAGGCCGGCGAGCAGCGCCTCCGTCTCGGTGCGCGGCGGCCGGCTGTCGGTGACGGTGACACCGAAGTCTGGTTCCGGCAACGCCTTCCGGTCGATCTTGCCGTGCACCGTCACCGGGAGCGCCGCGATCACCAGAACGGCGGCGGGCACCATGTACGACGCGAGCCGCGTGCCCGCGAACTGCAGGACCTCGCCTGGATCGACGGCCGCGCCGGGTTCGGGGACGACGTACCCGATCAGCCGGTCGCCGGACCGTTTGTCCCGCCGCACGTCGGCGACTGCCGCCGCCACGTTCTCGTGGGCGAGCAGCGCCGACTCCACCTCGCCGAGTTCGATGCGGAATCCGCGGATCTTCACCTGGAAGTCGGTGCGCCCGAGGTAGTCGAGTTGCCCGTCCGCCGTCCAGCGCACGAGGTCGCCGGTCCGGTACATCCGGCTGCCCGGCGGCCCGAACGAGTTGGCCACGAAGCGTTCCGCGGTGAGGGCGTGCCGGCCGTGATAGCCGCGGGCGAGCGCGGGGCCCGCGAGGTACAGCTCCCCGGCCACGCCTGCCGGCACCGGATGCAGTCGCTGATCGAGGACGGTCTCGGTGAACCCGAGCGTCGGCGCGCCGATCGTGACCGGCTCGCCCGGCGCCAGCGGCGTGCTGATGCTCGACACGACCGTCGCCTCGGTCGGACCGTACGCGTCGAACATGGCCCGGCCCGGCGCCCACCGTGCCACCAGTTCCGGCGGGCATGCCTCGCCGCCGGTCACCACGCACTGCACGCCCTCGAGGCCGGCGGGATCGACCGAGGCGAGCGCCGCCGGCGTGACGAAGCAGTGCGTGACCCGCTCACGCCGCAGCAGGTCCGCCAGGTCGTCGCCGCCGTAGACGGACGGGGACGCGATCACCATCGTCGCGCCCGGTCCGACCGCCAGCATCAGTTCGAGCACCGAGGCGTCGAAGCTCGGCGACGCGAAGTGCAGGGTCCGGGACCCCGTGGTCGTGCCGAACGTGTCCCGCTCCGTCGCAGCGAAATTCGCCAGCCCGCGGTGTGTGGTCACCACACCTTTCGGCCTGCCGGTCGATCCCGACGTGTAGATCACGTACGCGGTGTGGTCGACGTGCAGGGCCGACGAGCGGTCGGTGTCGGTCACCGCCGTCGCCGGAAACAGCGACAGCTCGGCGTCGGTTCCGGGGTCACCGAGATCCAGCCACGGGATCGACGCGGGCAGGGCGGACCGCAGCCCGGCCGTGGTGAGACCGGTGACGGCGCCCGAATCGCCGAGCATGTACTCGATGCGCTCGGCCGGATGGTTCGGGTCGACCGGCAGGAACGCGGCCCCGGTCTTGGTCACCGACCAGACGGCGAGGACGGATTCGATGGACCGCGGCAAGGCCAGCGCCACCACCTGTTCCGGGCCGATGCCCCGCCCGATCAGGAGCCGGGCGAGCCGGTCCGACCGCTCGTCGAGGTCCCGGTAGGACACCCGGCGTCCGTCGAAGACCAGTGCCGCGACATCCGGGTCCACGGCGGCAGCGGCCGTCAGCAACTGCGGCAGCGTCCGCGCCGGCACGCCGGGCCCCCCGCTCACCGGCGTCAGTGCGGCCCGCTCGCCGGCGCCGAGGACGTCGACGTCGCCGACCGGGACGTCCGGCGAGTCGGTGACGGCGCCGAGGATCCGGACCAGCCGCTCGGCAAACACGGCCACCGTGTCCTCGTCGAAGATGTCGGTGGCGTAGCCCAGCGCCGCGCTGATCCCCGCGGGACGACCGTCGGCGTCGACGTTCTCCCGCAGGGTCAGCTGGAGGTCGAAGTTGATCGTGTCGAACTCAAGTTCGAGGGGTTCGACGTGGAGGCCGGGCAGTTCCAGCTCGGGGCGCTCGGTGTTCTGGAATTCGAGCATGACCTGGAACAGCGGTGAGTATTCCGTCGAACGGGAGGGTCGCAGACTCTCCACGACGCGTTCGAACGGCACGTCCGCGTGCGTGAACGCCCCGAGGTCGGCCTCACGGACCTGCGCGAGCAGTTCGGCGAACGTGCGGGCGCCGTCGACGGGGGTGCGGAGCACGAGGGTGTTCACGAACATCCCGACCAGGTCGTCGAGTTCGGCCTCGCCGCGGCCCGCGATGGGTGTGCCCACGGCGACGTCGTCCGACGCGCTCAGCCGCGACAGCAGGACCGCCAGCGCGGCGTGCAGCGCCATGAACACGGTCGACCCGTGCCTGCGCGCGACCTGCACGACACCCTGGTGGAGATCCGGGCCGATCCCGAACTCGACGCGGCCCGCGCCGAGGGTGCGGGCGGCCTGGCGGGGCCGGTCCGTGGGCAGTTCCAGCACGTCGGGGATGTCGGCGAGCGCCGCCGTCCAGTAATGGAGTTGGCGGGCGAGCGGCGACTCCTCGTCGTGTTCGTCGCCGAGCCGGTCCCGTTGCCAGAGTGTGTAATCGGCGTACTGGACGGGCAGAGGAGTCCAGTCGGGTGCGGCGCCGCGGGCGCGGGCCGTGTACGCCGACAGGACGTCGCGGGCGAGCGGGACCATCGAGAAGCCGTCCGCCGCGATGTGATGCACCACCACCGCCAGCACGTGCTCGGCCTCGCCTGCCGCGAACAGCCGGGCCCGCAGCGGCGCCTCCGTCGTCACGTCGAATCCCGCGGAGAGCAGGCGGTGGAGTTCCGCGTCGACATCCGACGGCGCGACGGCGTGCGGTGTGAGATCGGGCGCCACGGTCTCCGGCGGCAGGATCACCTGCCGTGGGCCGGCGTCGGTGAGCGGGAAGACGGTGCGGAGGGATTCGTGACGTTCGACGACGTCGGTGACGGCCGCCTGCAGCGCAGTCACGTCGAGCGTGCCGGTGAGGCGGAGTGCGATCGCGACGTTGTATGCCGCACTGGCCGTGTCGAACTGGTTGGCGAACCACATACGCTGCTGCGCCAGCGAGACGGGGACCTCCCGCGACGGATCCCGCGGGGCGGGCGCAGGCCGGGATTCCGCCCGGGATTCCCCGGCCTCGGCGCGGGCGGCGAGTCCGGCGACGGTCGGGGCGTCGAACACGTCCCGCACGCCCAGTCGGTCGCCGACCGCCGCGTTGACGCGGGCGACGAGCCGGGTCGCGGTCAGCGAGTTCCCGCCGAGCGCGAAGAAGCTGTCGTTCGCCCCCACCCGGACGATGCCGAGGAGGTCGGCGAACACGGCGGCGACGATCTCCTCCACCGGGTTGCGTGGGGCGACGAATCCCACCGTCGCCGTGCCGAAGTCGGCATCCGGCAGCGCCTTCCGGTCGAGCTTGCCGTTGACGGTGAGGGGCAGGGCGTCGATCACCACCACCGCGGCGGGCACCATGTACGACGGCACGCTCGCCCCGACCGCGGCGAGAACCTCCGCCGCGTCGACGTCGGCGCCCGCCTCCGGGACCACGTAGCCCACCAGACGGTCGCCGTCCCGCTCGTCGCCGCGCACCACGACCACCGACTGCGCCACCCCGGCGCACGCGGCGAGGGCGGTCTCCACCTCGCCGAGTTCCACCCGGAATCCGCGCAGCTGCACCTGGAAATCGCTGCGCCCCACATACTCGAGCCGCCCGCCCGCACCCCACTTCACGACGTCGCCCGACCGGTACATGCGCGCCCCGGCCCGGCGGTGGTCGAACGGGTCGGCGACGAACCGCGTCGCGGTCAAACCCTGCCTGCCGATGTAGCCGCGGGTCACCTGGTCGCCGGACACGTACAGCTCTCCCACCACCCCGGGCGGTACCGGATGCAGCCGGTCGTCGAGGACGTAGACGCGCAGTCCGGGGAGTCCGCCGCCGATGACCGAGCCGGACACGGACGCGGCGAGCGCCCGGTCGAGGGCGAGGTAGCTGACGTGCACGGTGGTCTCGGTGATGCCGTACATGTTCACCAGCACGGGGGCGCGGTCGTCGTGCCGGGTGTACCACCTCTCCAGTTGCCCGACATCGAGGGCTTCGCCGCCGAAGATCACGTGCCGCAGCGACAGTGGCGTTGTGTCGCCGTCCTCGACGGTGCTCGCCGCGCGATCGGCCTCCGTCAGCTGATAGAACGCGGTCGGGGTCTGGTTCAGCACCGTCACCCGTTCCCGGCGGAGCAGTTCGAGGAACGTGTCCGGCGACCGCGCGGTGAAGTAGTCGACCAGCACCAGCCGGCCACCGTGGACGAGCGCACCCCACAGTTCCCAGACGGAGAAGTCGAAAGCGTACGAGTGGAACAGCGTCCACACGTCGGACGAGTCGAACCCGAACAGTTCCCGGGTGTTGGTGAGCAGGGTAACGACACACCGATGCGACACCTGGACACCCTTCGGCCGCCCTGTCGATCCCGACGTGAAGATGACGTACGCGACGGCGTCGGCCCACAGCGGCCGCAGCCGGTCCGAGTCGGTGACCGGCAGACCGGACAGTTCGGCCACCGCGCCCACCGTGTCCGGATCGTCGATCGCCACCACCGGAATTCCGGCCGGCGCCAGCGGCGCGAATTCTGCGCTCACCACGGCGCACAAGGGTCGCGCGTCCTCGAACATCGCTGCCACCCGCTCGGCGGGATAGCTGGTGTCGACCGGCACGTACCCGCCACCGGCGGCGAGCACCGCCAGCAACGTCACCACGAGGGCAGGCGTGCGATCGACCATCACCGCGACCAGCGACTCGGTGCCCACACCCTCGGCGATCAGCAACCGGGCCAACCGGTTCGACCGCTCGTCCAGTTCGCCGTAGGTCAGCGTCTCGTCGCCGCACACGATCGCGGTGGCGGCCGGGGTCGCCGAGGCCACCCGCGCGAACAACTCGACCACCGTCTGCGCGTCGGCGGCGACACCCTTACGGTTCCAGCGGTCCAGCACCAGGTCGCGCTCGACTGCACCGAGAACCGGGATGTCCCCCACCACCACCGCCGGGTCGTCGACCACCGCCCGCAGCACCCGGACGAAGCGTTCCCCGAACCCCTCCACCGACGACCGGTCGAACACGTCCGTCGCGTACAGGAAGGCGGCCGACATCCCGGCGGCGGTGCCCTTCTCGTCGTGGTATTCGGCGAGCGACAGCTGGAGGTCGAATTTGGCAACCCCCGGGTCTACGTCGACGGCTTCGACGGTCAGGCCCGGCAGTTCGAGGTGGGCACGCACGGTGTTCTGGAATTCGAGCAGCACCTGGAACAGCGGCGAGTGGGACGTCGACCGGCCCGGAGCAAGCTCGTCGACGACGCTCTCGAAGGGAACGTCCGTATGCCCGAACGCGCCCAGATCCGTGTCTCGGGCCCGGGCCAGCACGTCGGTGAACACGTCACCCGGCTCCACCGGGGTGCGCAGCACCAGCGTGTTGACGAACATCCCGACGAGGTCGTCCAGCGCCGCCTCACCGCGACCCGCGATCGGGGTGCCGATGGCGACGTCCCCGGATCCGGTCATCCTCGAGAGCAGCACGGCGAGCGCCGCGTGCATCACCATGAACAGCGTCGCGTGGTGTTCGCGTGCGAGGAGGAGCAGTTTCCGGTGCAGGCCGGCATCGATCGGGAACGCCGCGGTCGCACCCGCGAGCGAGCGGGTGACCGGCCGGTTCCGGTCGAGCGGGAGGGCACTGACCTCCGGGAGGTCGGCCAGCACATCGCGCCAGTACTGCAGTTGCCGGGACATGAGGCTGTCCGGGTCCTCGGCACTGCCGAGCAGTCGACGCTGCCACATGCTGAAGTCGGCGTACTGCACGGGCAGCGGTTCCCAGCTCGGCAGGGTCCCGGACCGGCGCGCCGAGTAGGCGACGATCAGGTCTCGGGCCAGCGGCGCAAGCGACGCCCCGTCGGCAGCGATGTGGTGCACCACGATCACGAGCACGTGCTCGTCCGGACCGGTCCACAACAGGGCCCCGCGCAGCGGGACCTTCGTGCTCACGTCGAACCCACCGGTGAGGAGCGTCCCGATCCGGTCGTGCAGCGACTCGTCGCCGTCGACGTGCGGGGTGAGGTCCGGGGCGACCTCCGCGGTGTCGACCACCACCTGGTAGGGGCCGTCCTCCGATGCCGGATACACGGTGCGCAACGACTCGTGCCGCTCGATCACGTCCCCGACCGCGGCCCGCAACGTGTCCGCGTCCAGAGGTCCGGTAAGGCGCACTGCCATCGGAATGTTGTACGCCGCCGACGACGTGTCGAACTGGTTGAGGAACCACATCCGCTGCTGCGCCAGCGACAACGGGATCCGATCGGGCCGATCCCCGACGGTCAGGGGCGGCCGGTCCACGAATTCGGTGCCTGCCCGGCGGACGTACGCCGCCAGCAGTTCGACGGTGGGCGCCTCGAACAACGCCCGCACCCCGACGTCCGATCCGAGTGCCGCGTTGACCCGGGCGATCACCCGCGTCGCGACGAGCGAGTTACCGCCGAGGTCGAAGAAGCTGTCGTCGACACTGATCCGTTCGACGCCGAGGACTTCGGTGAAGACCTCGGCGATCGACTCCTCGACCGGGTCGGCAGGCGCCTTGAACTCGGCGGCCGCGGACAGGAACCGCGGTTCCGGCAGCGCCGCGCGGTCCAGCTTCCCGACCGGGTTCAGCGGGATCTCGTCCAGCACCACGATCACCGAGGGAACCATGTACGCCGGCAACCGGTTCCGCACCTGCCGCAGTAGTTCCGACGTCACGATCGGCCTGCCCGGAGCCGGGACGACGTAGGACACCAGGACCGTGTCCCCGGACGGTCCCGGCCTGCCGATGGTGACGGCCAGTCGCACGTCCGGATGCGTCTGCAGCATCGCGTCGATCTCACCGAGCTCGATGCGGAACCCTCGGACCTTCACCTGGAAATCGCTGCGCCGCAGGTACTCGAGCGTGTGATCGGGCCGCCACCGCACAACGTCGCCGGTGCGGTACATCCGGCCCCGGCCGTACGGGTCGGCGACGAACCGCGCCGCGGTGAGACCCGGGCGGCGGTGATAGCCCCGCGCCACCCCGGCACCGGCGATGTACAGCTCACCCGGTACCCCGACGGGTACCGGATGGAGCCGGGCGTCGAGCACCATTTCCTCGACGCCCCGGAGCGGCCCACCCAGCGTGATGGGGTCACCGGGGGTCATCGGTGCGCTGATGTTCGCCATGATCGTGGTCTCGGTCGGACCGTACGCGTTGTGCAGCCGGCGGTCCGGCGCCCACCGGGCGACAAGGTCGGGCGGGCAGGCCTCGCCGCCCACGACCACGTCGAGGAAGTCGCCCAGCGAATCGGGTGGGATCGTTCCCAGCGCCGCGGTGGTGACGAAGCCGTGCGTGACGCGCTCCGACCGCAGCAGGTCGGCCAGTTCGGCGCCGCCGTACGCGGTCGGCGGCACCACCACCATGGTCGCGCCCACTCCGAAGGCCTGCAGGTACTCGAACACGGATGCGTCGAAGCTGGGGGTCGAGAAATGCAGCGTTCGAGACGATCTGGTGGCGCCGAACCGCTCCTGCTGATCGGCGGCGAAGTTGTCCAGCCCGCGGTGGGTGACGGTGACGCCCTTCGGCTGCCCCGTCGAACCGGACGTGTAGATCAGGTACGCGGCATTGTCGAGGTGCAGGGGCCGAATGCGGTCCGAGTCGGTCAGCGGATTGTCCGGGCGGACGGCGCACTCGGCTTGGAAGTCCGGATCGTCCAGCACGCACCACGGAATCGAATCGTGCAGGCGGCCACGCACCGACTGCTCCGTCAGACCGAGCACCACACCCGAATCGGCAAGCATGTAGTCGATCCGGTCGGCCGGGTAGTTCGGGTCCACCGGCACGAACGCCGCCCCCGTCTTCGCGACCGCCCAGACGGACGCCACCGACCTGAACGACCGCGGCAACGCCAGCGCGACGAACGATTCCGGTCCCACACCCTGGTCGATCAATATCCGCGCGACCTGCGTCGACCACCGGTCCAGCTCGCGGTAGGACAATTCTTCGCCCTGCCGGGTCAGGGCCGTTGCTGCCGGATCCAGTGCCGCGGCATCGGCGAACAGGCCGGGCAGGGTGCGCTCTGACCGGGCAGGCAGGCCCCGGACCGGTGTCAACGCGGAACGTTCGGCCACGGACAGGATCTCGATGTCACCGACCGGAACGTCCGGATCGGCCGCCATCGCACCGAGGATGCGCAGGTACCGTTCGGCCGCCACCCGGATGGTGTGGGCGTCGAACAGGTCTGCGGCGAAACCGAATTCGACGGTGGCCCCGGCCAGTCCCCCCGACTCGCCGACCGCTTCCGTCACGGACACGCACAGGTCGAGGCCGGGGAATTCCGCATCCGGGGAGCCGGGGGGCCTGGTGTCGAGCAGCACCTGGACGATCGGTGCGTACGCCTCCGACACCGACACGCCGAGCTCCTGCACCAGACGGTCGAACGGAACCCCGTTGTGCGACAACGCCTCCGCGGCGACGTCTCGGACGTGGGCCAGGTAGTCGCGGCACGACACCTCGCCCGCGTACCGCGAACGCACCACCACGGTGTCCGTGCGGTCGCCCACGTCCACTGCCGTCCCGACGGCGATGTCGCTGCTCCCGGTGACCCGGCCGAGCAGGATCGACAGGGCGGTGAGGAACACCGTGCGGCCGGCGGTGCCCGCGTCTTCGGCCAGCGCGCCCACCCGGCGGTGCAACTCCGCAGACACCACCACGGTGACCCGGTCGCTCTCCGGCGACAGCCTGGCGGGCCGGCGCCGGTCGGTGGGCAACGGCAGGAGGTCGGGCAACCCATCCAGTCGCCGGCGCCAGTACTCGACTTCCCGGGCCTCGCCCAGCAACCGTTCCCCGATGCGGGCGCTTTCCTCGTGGATGTCGCCCACCCGGGACGCCGGGTTCGCGGTGGCCAGTTCCGCGAGCAACTCCACGAACTGCCGATGGTGTTCCCGCAGTTCGCCACGCTCGTAGCGGCTGGGGTTCGCACGGAAGTCGAC
This sequence comes from Rhodococcus koreensis, assembly GCF_900105905.1. Lineage (GTDB taxonomy): Bacteria > Actinomycetota > Actinomycetes > Mycobacteriales > Mycobacteriaceae > Rhodococcus_F > Rhodococcus_F koreensis. The sequence goes on from NZ_FNSV01000005.1 coordinate 3,247,117, forward strand.
GAAGATCCTGGTGGGCGTGCCGCTCTGGTACACGTTGATCAGCAGGTCCTCCACCGGACCCGAGGTGACGATGTGGAAATCGCCCACCAGCGAACCCAGCGCCACCTCCTGGCGGAACAACATGACGTTCACCATCGGCCCGTACAATTCCGTCGACGCGGTGTCGCCGGCGTCACGTCGGATGTCGTCGAGGCTGCACCACTGGTGCCGCAGTGCCGCGACCAGCTCACGCTGGACCTGCTCGATCAGGTCCGCGACGGTGTCCTCGGCCCGGACGCGGACGGGCATCGGGGCCACGTTGACGAGCATGCCGCCGGAATTGCGCAGCACCGCCGTCGTGCGCGCCGACACCGGGATGGTCACCAGCACATCGGTTCTGCCGGTGCGCCGCGCCAGGTAGCACGCCGCGGCCGCGATGATGGTCGCCGCCGACGGGCTGTCGCGGGAATCGAGAACGGCCACGACGTCGTTGGAGAGGACCGCACTCTCCACCGTGCTGGCGGCGGACACGTGTCCCACCGTCCGCGCCAATGTGGTGCCCTCGACCCCGGCGACCCGCTCCGCCCAGTACTCGCGGTCGGTCAGGAAACGGTCCGAGGCGCGGTACCGGCTGTCGATGTCGTACAACTGCCGCAAGCTGACCGCCCTGTTCGGATCCGGTTCGCGGCCCGCAACTTTCGCGGAGTACCGGTGCGCGATGCGGCGCAGCATCGTCATCGCACCGTAGCCGTCGAGGGCGACGTGGTGAATCCTGCTGTACCACAGGAAGTGCGCGTCCCCGGTCTGCAGGATCGACGTCTCCACCAGCCGGTCTGCGCTCAGGTCGATCGGCGTGACGTAGTCACGCTCCATCCATTCGTGCGCCGCCGACATCGGATCCTCTTCGGCGCGGAAGTCGACGTACGCGATCGACGTGTCCGTCCGATGGTCCACGTACTGCAGCGGGCGGCCGTCGACGTCGTAGACCTTGAGGAACGGCGATTCGAATTCGCGGGCCGCCTCCACTGTCTCCTGCCGCAACAGGTCCATGTCCAGCGCACCGCGGAACTCGACGTACTGGGCGATGAAGATCGGGACCCGCGGTTCCAGTTGCTGAGCGAACCACGTGGCCCGCTGCGCCGCCGACAGCGGAATCGGTTCACCGCCGCCCGGGGCGGAACCGTCCGATCGCTGTCCCGGGACGCGCAGGTCCGCGGGGCGGCGCGGATCCCCCGCCCCCGGAACGGGTCCTTCACCTTGTCCAGGGCACACTAGAACTCGACCTCGCCCCGCCCAACCAGGGCGGACGCACTCTTTCGAGTATCCGCCCGCGCGGCGTTCCGGGTCCAGGGCACTGCGGGTCCAATGCCGCCGATGGATACTGGGCCTCATGACCGAGCGCGTCGACACACCCGGCATCGATCCCGCGGACTTCCGCGTCCACGTGGTGGCGCAGGCCATCCGGCTGTTCTCCGAGAACGGGTACGAGGCGACGACCGTCGAGCAGATCGCGTCGGCCGCCGGGGTGTCCCGGCGGACGTTCTTCCGACAGTTCCGCTCCAAGGAGGACGTGATCTTCGCCGATCACGAATCACTGTTGCAGCAGGCAGAGGACCATCTGTCCACGGAAACCGACGACCCGTGGGCGGCGGTCTGCAGAACGGCGGGCCTGGTCTTCGACAGGTTCCGGGAGAACCGGGAACTGGCGGTGCGCCGGTACCAGGTGGTCCAGAGGGTTCCCGCGCTCCGCGACCGGGAGATCGTCACCGGCGTCCGCTACGAGCGGTTGTTCGTCGACTACCTGCGCGGCGTCGTGCCCACCCAACCGGTCCTGAAGGTCATCGGATTCGCGGCCGCTGTCACCGCGTGCCACAACTTTCTGCTTCGGAACATGATCAAGGGCGACCAGGACGCCACCGCGGAGGAACTCGAGCGAGCCCTGCTCGACGTGCGCCGGACGTTCGGCGTCGCTCCGGGGGCATCCACGCAGGAAGAGGACGCCGTAATGGTGGTCTCGTACCCGCCGGGGACTCCCGTGGAGGAGATCACCGGGCGCATCCGGACGCAGTTGTCCCGGCGCCGGGGCTGAGCGGCCGAAGGTGACGACACCCACCCTTGACTGGCACTCAGTGCCGTGGTTGACTGCACTCCAGTGGCAGTAGTTTGCCGACCACGAACGTTGCGGCCCACCTGAACGGAAATAGACCTGGCACGGAGTGCCGCTCAGACTCGGTGCCGTCGAGACTCAGCAAGGAGCGCCCCCATGGCCGGAAATCCGGACTTCGATCTGTTCAAGCTCGGTGAAGAGCACGACGAACTGCGGTCCGCGATCCGCGCGCTCTCCGAGAAGGAGATCGCACCCCACGCGAAGGAAGTCGACGAGGATTCGCGCTTCCCCGAAGAGGCGCTGCAGGCCCTCGTGAACTCCGGCTTCAACGCCATCCACGTCCCCGAGCAGTACGACGGGCAGGGCGCCGACTCCGTCGCCACCTGCATCGTCATCGAAGAGGTCGCCCGCGTCTGCGGCTCCTCCTCCCTGATCCCCGCCGTCAACAAGCTCGGCACCATGGGCCTGATCCTCAACGGCTCCGAGGAACTCAAGCAGCAGGTCCTGCCGCAGCTCGCGTCCGGCGAGGCGATGGCGTCGTACGCGCTGTCCGAGCGCGAGGCCGGTTCGGACGCCGCGAGCATGCGCACCCGCGCCAAGGCCGACGGCGACGACTGGATCCTCAACGGGTCCAAGTGCTGGATCACGAACGGTGGCAAGTCCAGCTGGTACACCGTCATGGCCGTCACCGACGCCGACAAGGGAGCCAACGGCATCTCCGCGTTCATGGTCCACAAGGACGACGAAGGATTCGTCGTCGGACCGAAGGAGAAGAAGCTCGGCATCAAGGGTTCGCCCACCACCGAGCTCTATTTCGAGAACTGCAAGATTCCCGGCGACCGCATCATCGGCGAGCCCGGCACCGGTTTCAAGACGGCGCTGCAGACCCTCGACCACACCCGTCCCACCATCGGCGCGCAGGCAGTCGGCCTCGCACAGGGCGCCCTCGACGCCGCCCTCGCCTACACCAAGGACCGCAAGCAGTTCGGCAAGTCGATCAGCGACTTCCAGGCCGTGCAGTTCATGCTCGCCGACATGGCGATGAAGGTCGAGGCCGCGCGCCTCATGGTCTACACCTCCGCGGCCCGCGCCGAGCGCGGCGAGAAGAACCTCGGTTTCATCTCCGCGGCCGCCAAATGCTTCGCCTCCGACGTCGCGATGGAGGTCACCACGGACGCCGTCCAGCTGTTCGGTGGCGCCGGCTACACCACCGACTTCCCCGTCGAGCGGATGATGCGTGATGCGAAGATCACCCAGATCTACGAAGGCACCAACCAGATCCAGCGCGTCGTGATGTCGCGTGCACTGTTGAAGTAGGCGGCTACGCCGCCCGTGCGTGGTTAACGAGTCTCTGGACTCGCTAACCACGCACGGGCATATCTAAGGAGAATTTGTGGAACTAGTAGGCGTGATCGGCGGCGGCACCATGGGTGCCGGCATCGCCGAGGTATGTATCAAGGCCGGCAGCTCGGTTCTCATCCTCGAGACGAAGCCGGAGTTCGCCGAGGCCGCGCAGGCCCGGATCGAGAAGTCCCTCGCCCGCGGGGTCAAGGCGGGCAAGCTCGACCAGGAGGCCGCGGACGCCGCGCTCGCCCGGGTGCGGGTCACCCTCGACATCGACGACTTCGCCGACCGCGACCTCGTCATCGAGGCGGCGCCGGAGATCGAATCCCTCAAGGTCGACATCTTCCAGAAGCTCGACAAGGTCGTGAAGCCGTCCGGCATCCTCGCGTCCAACACGTCGTCCATTCCGCTGATCAAGATGGCCAACGCCACGCAGCGTCCCGGGCAGGTCGTGGGTGTCCATTTCTTCAACCCGGTGCCGGTGATGCCGCTGGTGGAGATCGTGGTCAGCCTCGTCACGTCGGAGGAGACCGTCACCGCGGTCACCGACTACGCGAAGAACACGCTGCGCAAGAAGACGGTGCGAGCCGGTGACCGCGCGGGATTCATCGTGAACGCGCTGCTCATCCCGTACCTCACGTCGGCGGTCCGGATGCTCGAGTCGGGTTACGCCACCGCCGAGGACATCGACGAGGCCATGAAGGGCGGCTGCGGGTACCCGATGGGCCCGCTGACGCTGATCGACACCGTCGGTCTCGACATCACGCTCGCCGCCGCGGAGTCGCTGTACGCGGAGTTCGCCGAGCCGCACTACGCTCCCCCGACGCTGCTCAAGCGCAAGGTGGATGCCGGGCACCTCGGCAAGAAGAGCGGCAAGGGCTTCTACGACTACAGCTGATCGCGCCCGTCCGGGAGCCCGTCGCGTTGTCGCGGCGGGCTTTCGCCGTTCGCGACGGCGTATCCCATGTACGAGATGGCCGTGCTCCGGATCTGCCCGAAGTCGAGGCGGCGGCTCAACTCCCCGTAGCTGAGCCGGGTTCCGCCCGCCCGGGCGAGGTCGAGGAGCCGGAGAGGATTCTTCGACCGCGGCCCGAGCCCGACGATCTCGCCGAGCCGCAGATCGCGGCGCTCCAGGATCGCCGTCAGCTCCGCGGGACGGATGCACATCGACCAGTCGTGGATGGGGGTGTCGAACATCCGCGTCATCCGCCACTCCTGCATGATCTTGATGGCGACGAGCTTGCTGACGAATGTGCGGTTGATGGTGTCGAACAGGTACAGGCCGCCGGGTTTCAGCACGCGGGACGTCTCGGCGATCACTTCGCCCAGATCCGACACGTGCTCGAGGACGTCGCAGCAGTAGACGACGTCGAACGTGGAGTCCGGCACGGGGAGTCGCTCGCCCGACCCGATGCGGTACTCGATGTCGAGTTCCGCGCGGTCGGCGTGACGGCGGGCGGTGTCGATCGACACCGGGGACGGATCGATTCCCGTCACGCGGAATCCGATCCGGGTGAACTCCTCCGCGAGGAACCCTCCACCCGACCCGACGTCGAGGGCACGCAGACCGCGATAGTCAGGACCGATCGTCTGGCCGAGCACCTTGCGGAAGTAGGCGAATCGTCCCGGCGTCAGGCTTCCGTGCAGCAGGTTGAGCGGGTTGTCCTCCTCCCACCACGACTCCCCCACCCGGTTGTAGACGTCGTTGTCGATGACCACACGGACCACCCCTTCTCTGCCGAGCGCACTTCGACGACTCCAGCCTTCCCCTGCGCGTCGGTCACTTCAAGGCCGACACCCGTACGCGATGCTCGGAGGATGACTTTCCGGATCTCGCACGTGTGCCTGCTGCTGGGCGGGTTCGTCGCGGGAATTGCGTTGACGTCCACCGGGTCCGGTGGGTTCGTGTTCGTCGTGGGCCGTGAGGTCCTGGACGCGTCGTATCTCGATCCCGCCGCCGGTGCCACCCTCGCCGCGGTCGTCGCAGTCCTGGTGACGGTGCTGGTTCGGGCCCGCCGGGGCCTGTCGGCGCTGTCGTTCGCCGGCCTCGCACTGCTGGGCGTCGCCCGTTCGATCGGGCCGTGGGACTTCGAGATGTTCCTCGGCGGCGTCGCTGCGGGACTTCTCCTCGGCGGTCTCGTCGGACTGTGCGCCACCGCCGACCTCGAGTGGTTGCAGACCGCACTCGCGGCGGGTGTCCTCACCGGGGTCCTCCTCGACGGACCGATCGAGCATCTCCGGATATCCCTCCCCCGGCGCTACGCGGACTACCTTCCCGGACACACCGTCGATGCGGCCGCGCTGGCCGTCCTCGCGCTCACGGCCGTGGTTCTGGCTGTGGCGTTGTGGTCCGGCGACTTCGGCGAGCGGGCGGACCTCGCGGTGAGCAGGCGCGCCGTCGTCGCGGGGATCGTGGTGCCGCTGGTCGGGCTGGTGCTGTGCTGGTGGTTCGTTCACCAGGCGTGGGACGTGGACTCCGACGGCGGGATGCAGGGCCGGTGGGTGTTCGGGATCGTCCTCGTCGCGGTGGTGATCGCCGCCGCGCTGTGGCTGGAGGGCCGCACCGGGATCGTGTTGCTCGCCGCGATGGCGCTCGTCGCCACGGGCGGCATCGGCAGGTCCGCGTTCCCGGATTCGTGGCCGTGGCTGCTGTTGCCCGCGGCACTGTCACTCGCGGGTGCCGTGCTCGGACGGCGTTTCCCCCAGCCGGTTCTCGGCATCGCGGCGCTGGCGGTGGTCGCCGCGTCGGCAGTGTTCGAGCACCCGCCGTGGGACAACCTGCAACTCGGCGCGATGTGGCTGCTCCTTCCGCTCGCGGCCACGTACACGTTCGCGTCGAGCGTGCCGTCGAGCGGACCGGTCACCGCGGCGGCGCTGGCGATCCCCGCCGCGCTCACCGTCCCCCTGGTCGTCGACTACGGGTGGACGGCGTACACGCCGCTCACCACATCGGGGACCACGCCGTGGCCGGACTCGTGGGGGTGGACGTCCACGGGAGTGTCGGTGGCCGCCGTGGTCGCGTACGGCCTCACCGCGGCCTACCTCGGAAAACGCCCCTCCTGACCAATATGCAGGATACATATGTTGTGCACCATGCATAGACTGTGTAGGGTGCACAAATTGTGTTTCGCAACGTCAAGGAGATTCGTGTGGACAGTCCGACGCCCGTCGTCCGCCCGGGCGGCCTCGTCGCCGTGCTGGCATTCACCGGCATCGTCGCCGCACTCATGCAGACCCTCGTGGTGCCGCTGATCGGTGACCTGCCCCGACTCCTCGGCACGACCGCCTCCAACGCATCCTGGGTGATCACCGCGACGCTGCTCGCCGGCGCGGTGGCTACCCCGGTCACGGGACGTCTCGGCGACCTCTACGGCAAGCGTCGAATGATGCTGATCTGCACGGTGCCGCTCGTCCTGGGCTCGGTGGTCTGCGCACTCGCGACGACCCTGGCCCCGATGGTGATCGGCCGGGGACTGCAGGGCGTCGGGGTGGGCCTGATCCCGCTGGGAATCAGCGCCTTGCGGGACCTGCTGCCGCCCGAGCGCCTGCACTCCTCCATCGCCCTGATGAGCTCGTCGATGGGCATCGGCGGTGCCCTCGGCCTGCCGCTCGCCGCGACGGTCGCCGAGAACGCCTCATGGCGGGTGCTGTTCTGGGGCGCCGCCGGGCTCAGCGCGGTGATCGCCGTACTGCTCTGGTACTTCGTGCCCGCCACCCCGGTGCACGGCACCCGGGGCCGCTTCGATCCCGTCGGGGCGGTCGGGCTCGGCGTCGGACTGGTGTGCCTGCTGCTGGCCGTGTCCAAGGGCGCCGACTGGAGCTGGACGAGCGGCACCACCCTCGGCCTGTTCGCGGCCACGATCATCGTGTTGACGGCGTGGGGCCGGTGGGAACTCCGCACTCCGCAGCCCCTCGTCGACCTGCGGGTCATCGCCGGACGTCAGGTGCTGCTGACCAACGCCGCGTCCGTCGTCGTCGGCTTCGCGATGTACGCCCAGTCGCTGATCGTTCCGCAACTCCTGCAGTTGCCCGCGTCGACGGGATACGGCCTGGGACAGTCGATGCTGGCGATGGGTCTGTGGATGGCCCCGTCGGGCCTGATGATGATGGCGGTGTCCCCGTTCGGCGCCAAGCTGTCGTCGACCCGCGGACCGAAGGTCACGCTGCTCGTCGGCAGCCTCGTCATCGCCCTCGGCTACGGGTCGTCGATGTTCCTGATGGGGTCGACGTGGGGTCTGGTCGTGGTGACCTGCATCTGCGGCGCGGGCGTCGGTCTCGCCTACGGCGCGATGCCCGCCCTCGTGATGAGCGCCGTGCCGCAGTCCGCGACGGCGTCCGCGAACAGCGTGAACTCCCTGATGCGTTCGGTGGGCACGTCGGTGTCCGCGGCCGTCGTCGGCGTGGTCCTGGCGCAGATGAGCGTGCAGGTCGCGGGCCACACCCTGCCCACCGAGGGCGGATTCCGGACCGGTCTGCTGATCGGTTGCGGTGTCGCGCTCGTCGCCGCGGCCATCACCGTGGCAATTCCCACCCGACGTGCACCCACACCGCCGAACACGGCTCCCACCGAACCGCTCGCGTCGTCGAAGGCATAGCCGTCGACCGCCCTACTTGTGCAGGGCGTATCCGGCCACGGGGTTGCCGTTGATGTAAACGGTGCCCTCGTAGGTCCCGTCCGGCCTCGGGGTGATCCGGTCGGTGAGGAAATTCAGGCCGGACGGGCTGTAGTCGGTGACGAGGGAGCCGCCCGGTTCCGGGGTGGTCATGCCGAAGATGTAGGGGAAGAACACCCCGAAGTTGTCCATGACCCATCCGGGTCCGAACGTCTTGCCCTTCCAGATCAGGTCGCCACCGAGAACGTTGGTGGTGCCGAGGTACGTGCCGGCAGGCAACGGGACCGGCATGGGCGCGGGGAGCGGCGGCGGCATGGGCGCCGGTACCGGGTCTGCAGCGGCCGTCCCCGCAGCGAAGAAAGACAGGCCGGCCACCGCGACGGCCCCGACCGCGACCTTGCGCATGATGTCCATGAGTTCTCCGTATATCGAGGTGCGTGGCGGAAAGTGTCGCACGTACACAGCCGTCACAGGGCGAGTGTGAAGAAGATGCTGTTCGGATCGTTGTCGTAGTCCCCGAACGGGGGACATTCGGTGAAGCCGTGCTCGGTGTACAGCCGCCTGGCCGGGGCGAAGAAGTCCTCGGTGCCGGTCTCGAGGCTGAGCCGGACGTACCCGCGTGCCCGCGCCTCGTCGACCAGGTGCGTGAGGAGCCGGGTGGCCACACCCCGCCCGCGCGCCTCCGTGGCCGTCCGCATCGACTTGATCTCACCTTCGGCCGCCGAGAGCTCACGCAGAGCCACGGTTCCCAGCACGGCCTCCTCGTCCCACAACGTCCACACGGTGACCGAGGGGTCCCGCAAACCGGACAGATCGAGGGCGTGAACGCTCTCGGGCGGCGACGTGGCACGCATGTCCGCCAGGTGCTCGGCCAGCAGTCCGTGCACGTCCTCGCGGGACAGGTCGTCGACTTCGATATACACGTGCAGGCTCTCGACTTTCGGTTTCCGACCGGGCAACGCTGTCGAGTATGCCGAAGCCGGCGCGAGAAATCGCAACGAGTACCGCACTGCCTGGACCGCAGCGCACCATGGGGAGATGACCGAGACAGTTCTGCGCCTGAGCACCCGCCAGGGGCGGTGGGTGGTCACCGCCACCGTTCTCGGCTCGAGCCTCGCGCTACTGGACGGCACGGTGGTGAACATCGCCCTGCCCCACATCGGCGAGGACCTCGGGTCGGATGTCGCGGGAATGCAGTGGGTACTGAGCGGCTACACCCTCGCCCTGGCGTCGCTGATCCTGCTGGGCGGGGCGCTCGGGGATCGCTGGGGCCGGCGACGCGTCTTCGTCTGGGGGACGGTCTGGTTCGCGGTGGCGTCGCTCCTGTGCGGCATCGCACCCGACATCACGATGCTCGTGATCGCCCGAATTCTGCAGGGTGTCGGGGCTGCAATGCTGACCCCCGGCAGCCTCGCACTGATCTCGGCGTCGATTCACGAGGACGACCGCGGCGCCGCGATCGGACTGTGGTCGGGGCTCGGCGGGGTGGCGGGGGCCATCGGACCTCTGCTGGGCGGCTGGTTGGTGGAGGTGGCCGGCTGGCGGTCGGTGTTCCTGCTCAATCTTCCGCTCGCCGCGCTCGTCGTGTGGGCGTCGATGCGGCACGTCCCGGAGAGCCGGGACCCGCACCCGCCCGATCACCTCGACGTACTCGGTTCGGCGTGCGCGGTGATCGGCCTGGGCGCCCTCACCTACGGTCTGATCGAGATGAACCTGATCGCCGGGGTGGTGGGCGCCGTCGTGCTGATCGCGTTCGTCGTCGTGGAGGTGCGTTCACCGAACGCGCTGGTGCCGCCGAGCCTGTTCGCGTCGCGGATGTTCGTGGCGGCGAACCTGGTGACGCTCGCCGTGTACGCCGCGCTCGGCGGCGTCTTCTTCCTGCTGGTGTTGCAGCTGCAGTTGGTGGCCGGGTACTCGCCGCTCGAGGCCGGGCTGGCCACCATCCCGATCACACTGGCGATGCTGGCGTTCTCCTCCCGCGCCGGCAGCTACGCCCAGACCCACGGCCCGCGACTGCCGATGACCGTCGGGCCCGCCCTCGCAGCGGTCGGGCTGCTGTTGATGACGCGGATCGGGCCGGACGCGAGCTATTGGACGGTGGTGCTCCCCGGCGTCGTCGTGTTCGGTCTCGGATTGTCCGCCATGGTCGCGCCGCTGACCGCGGCCGTGCTCGGATCGGTCCCGGTGGAACAGTCGGGCATCGCGTCCGGGGTGAACAACGCGGTCGCACGCACCAGCCAGCTGCTGGCGGTGGCCGCGCTCCCCGGGATCGCCGGGATCGACGCCGAGAGCATGCTCGACCCCACCAGCTTCTCGGACGGCTTCCGCATCGCGATGTTCGTCTGCATCGCACTGCTGCTCGTCGGGGCGGCCATCGCCGCGGCCCTGATCCGGGCGCCCGCCGCGCCCGCTCCCGCCCCGCTCGGTCCCGTTCCGGAGTCGATCGCGTGCAAACCGCATTGCGACATCACCGGTCCGGCGGTGCAACCGGCCCTCGCGCGGCCCGGCCCCACCCCGCCGGAGGGGTGACGCGACTGCGGGCATGCTTTTCGTATCCTGGTCGGGTGGCGATTTCCGGTACCGACCCGTCGAGCGTCCGGGTCGACAGCTGGACGTGGGCGGTCCGGCTGTTCAAGACGCGTTCCGCGGCGGCGGCCGCGTGCAGGTCGGGGCACGTGCGGGTCAACGGCAGCACCGCGAAACCGGCGCAGCCGGTCAAGGCCGGCGACGAGGTCCGCATTCGCGCGGCCGGTGTCGAACGGATCGTCGAGGTGATCCGGCCGATCACCAAACGGGTGGGCGCGGTGGTGGCCGTCGAGTGCTACACCGACAACACACCACCACCCCCACCGCGCGAGGTCCTCGCGTCCATCCCGCAGCGCGACCGCGGCGCGGGCAGGCCGACCAAACGCGAACGCCGCGAGATGGACCGGTTGCGCGGGCTGTGACCGCTCAGGCCGGGGTGTGGCTGAGGATCCGCAGCGCGGCAGGCACCGCCTCGATGGTGACCGGCAGCGGGCCGACGCGGTCGCCGTCCGCGTAGGCCGTGATGCCGTCGCACTGCAGTCGCACCGTCCGCGAGCGGTAGGTCTGCACGTCGGGGAGTTCCACGTGGGTGCCCTTGTACACGCGGGGGAACAGCCGGACCAGCCTCGACCGGCGGCCGTAGTCGACGACGGTGACGTCGAGCAGTCCGTCGGTCTTGTCCGCGTTCGGGCAGATCTGCATCCCGCCGCCGTAGGAGCGGCCGTTGCCGACGGCGACCAGTGTCGCGTCGACCTCGAAGGTCTGGTCGTCGAGTGCGATGCGGTAGTGCAGCGGGCGGAGTTGCGTCAGCTCGGCGAGCATCGCCAGGTTGTACCGCATCGGGCCCTTCGGCCAGGACATCCGGTTGGCGCGGTCGGTGACGAGTGAGTCGAAACCGCTCGCGACGATCGTGCCCGCCCACACGACCGCACCGCTGTCGAGGGTGATCCTGGCGAGGTCGGATTCCTGCACCTCGCCGTCGGCGATGACGTCGGCGGCCGCGACGGGGTCGCCGACGGGGATGCCGAATTCGCGCGCATGGTCGTTGCCGGTGCCTGCCGGGATCAGGCCGACCAGTGTCCCGGACTGCGCCGCCGCCTGCAACCCGATGCTGATGGCGCCGTCTCCCCCGACGACGACGAGCGCGTCGGTGCCGTCGTCGATGGCCCGGCGGGCCAGCGTGCGCGCGTGATCGGCGTCCGTACCGATGATTTCGGTGACGGCGACGCCGCGTTCCCGCAGGCGCGCGACCCCCTTGCGCCCGGCGACCGGCGCGTGGCCGTGCCCGGCGAGCGGGTTGACGAGGACGGTGACCTTCTCGATCACCTGCTGCGTGCTCACGGAATCAGCTTGCCGGGGTTGAGGATTCCCGCGGGATCGACGGCGTCCTTGACGGCCCGCAGAATCGTGACGCCCAGATCGCCGATCTCGTCCCGCATCCACGGGCGGTGGTCGACGCCGACCGCGTGGTGGTGCGTGATGGTTCCGCCGGCGGCGACGATCGCGTCCCCGGCGGCGGTCTTGGCCCGCCGCCACTGCTCGATCGGGTCGTCCGCCTGCGCCGACACGACGGTGAAATACAGCGAGGCGCCCGTCGGGTACGTGTGCGAGATGTGGCAGAGGACGAGCGGCGGGGTGCCCTGCGCCGACAGCGATTCCGTCAGCGCGGTGGTGACGGCCGCGCGGAGGGCGGCGAGGTTGCCCCACGTGGTCGCGGTTTCCAGCGTCTCGCACAGCGCTCCCGCGTCGAGCAGCGAGTCGCGCAGGTACGGTGCGTCGAAACGGCCGTGCTCCCAGCCATTTCCGGGTTCCTCGCCCAGGGACGTGCCGCCGCGCGCCTGCAGCACCGCGCGGGCCTCCGCCGTCCGTTCCGCGGTGTGCTCCGCGGTGCCCTCGAACGTGGTGATCGCCAGGCAGCCGCCGGTGACGGTCTCCTCGCCGATCTTGTCGGTGGTCGCCAGGTTCACCGCCGTCTCGGCCTCGTCGGACAGTCGCAGCACGGTCGGGACCGCACCCTCCTGCCGCAGCGCGCGCAGCGCGGCCGCGCCGGTCGCGAAGTCGGGGAAACGCCAGCCCTCCCGCACGGTGGTGGCCGGGACCGCGTGCACGCGGACCCGCACCCGGGTGATGACGCCGAGCGTGCCCTCCGACCCGACGAACAGTTCGCCGAGGTCCGGGCCTGCCGCGGACGCCGGGGCACGCCCCGTGTCGAGGGTTCCGGCGGGGGTCACCACCCGCAGTCCCTGCACCATGTCCTCGAACCGGCCGTACCCCGCGGACGCCTGCCCCGACGACCGGGTGGCCGCGAAACCGCCGATGGTCGCGAACATGAAACTCTGCGGGAAGTGCCCGAGCGAGAAGTCGTGCGCGCCGAGCAGTTCCTCGGCGAGCGGACCGGTCACACCCGCTCCGAGCGTCGCGATGCCGGAGTCGGTGTCGAGGTCGATCAGCGAGTCGAACCGGCGCAGGTCCAGCGAGACGACGGCGTCGAATCGGTCGCGCACCGGGTCGAGTCCGCCGACGACGCTGGTTCCGCCGCCGAACGGGACCACGGCGATGCCGTTGGCGGCGCAGTACCGGAGCACGTCGGCGACCTCGGCGTCGGTGCCGGGGGTGACGACGGCGTCGGGCGCGTTCTGGGGTTCGGTGCTGCGGCGGCGCAGCAGGTCGAGCGTGCTCTTGCCGCCGGAACGCAGCAACCGGTCGGTGTGTGCGGTACTGGCGAACTGCTCTCCGACGATGCCCGCGAGCGCGGTGACGTGCTGGTCGGAGAGTGCGCTCGGAGCGAGGACGGCGTCGTCGGCCGCCCGGCCGGAGGGTTCCCTGATGGTGACGCCGAGGGCCTGCTGCAGCAGTCCCTTGATGCCGTCCGAGAGGACCTTGTGCTTCTCGGGCGCGCCCCAGGCGTCCCACTGCATCGGGGGTGCCGTCAGGACGGCGTGATCTTCCGAACGCTCATTGCTCATGCGTTATAGTGTTACACATCATGTAAGAGTGTAACTAGTCCTTCGGGCGATCGCCCCGCTCCCGCCACACCTGCCGGATCGGCCGCAGCACCAGTCCCATCTGCTTCCGCGTCTTCCCCCGCGTCACCAGAACCCCGGTGATCGCCACGATCCAGACGGGATACTGCACGAGCCAGGCCACCCGGAAACTGTCGAACGAGTACCCGCCCATCGCGTCGAGGATGAGCCCCATCGCCTGGATGACCAGCAACGAGGCCAGGAAGCCGCCGATGTTGACCATTCCCTGCGCGGTTCCCATGCTGGTACTGGGGTTGAACATGCGGGCGTAGTCGAAGCCGATCATCGAACCGGGGCCGCCCACCGAGATCACCATCACCAGAAGTGCCAGCAACCAGATCGGCGCCGGGCCCGGCAGTGCCAGCACGACGGTCCACATCGCCGCGTTGCTGATCATGATCGCCAGCACCAGATACGAGCGGCGCATCGGGAACCGGCCGCTGAGGATGCCGATGATCGGCCCGGCCACGATCGCCGAGATCACCGACAGCGTGAGCAGCGAACCGGCCTCGGCCGCCGACAACCCCTGCGCCGACCTCAGGTACGGCACACCCCACAGCAGGGCGAACGTCGTCATCGAGAACTGCGTGCCCATGTGGGTGAAGAAGCCCAGCCGGGTGCCGTGCCGCCGCCACACCGCGCGGATCTGCGTTCCCACCTCCCGCAGTCCGGCGGGTGCGGCCACCACCTCGAGACCGGGCGGGGCGTTGCGGATGACGGACACTGCCAGCACGAAGGACAGCAACCCGAGCGACGCCGCCGTGCCGTACGCGAAACTCCAGCCCGGCCCGTTCAGCAGCAGCATCAACGGCAGCGCCGACAGGATCTGACCGATCTGACCGAAGATGCCCGTCAGCTGGGACACGAGCGGGACCCGCCGCGGCGCGAACCATTGCGGCACCAGGCGCAGCACGGAGATGAACGTCATCGCATCGCCGACGCCGACGAACACGCGCGCGGCGACGGCCAGCGGCAGCGATTCGGTGAGCGCGAGCAACATCTGCGCCGACGCCATGATGAGCGCGCCGGCGGCGATCATGACCCGCGACCCGTACCGATCGAGGAGCACACCGGCCGGGATCTGCATCCCCGCGTACACCACGATCTGGAGTACGACGAAACTCGACAGCACACTCGGACTGATCGAAAATCGTTCCGACGCCGCGAGCCCCGACACACCGAACGAGGTTCGATGCAGGACGGCGACGATATATGCGACAACCCCGACGCCCCACACCAACCACACTCTGCTCATCGCAGATCAAACTACCCGCCAGCAGGTATTACCCGCTGGGTGAAGTCACTCGCGGCCCAGCGACACCCAGGTCGGATCGGCCGTGCGCTCGCCGACGGTGAGGTCCGCGAGCAGGTCCAGACGGGCGATCTGCCCCTCGGTCAGGGTGAGCGCGACCGCGCCTGCGTTCTCCGTCACACGGGCCGCGAACCGGGTGCCGGGAATCGACACGGACGGCAACCCGAACTCGCGGCCCTTCGCGTCCAGCCACGCCAGCGACACCTGGGCGGGCGTCGCGTCGAGTTCGGCGGCCACCTCGCGGACGACGTCGAGCACCTTCAGGTTCGACGGCAGCGCGTCGTCCCCGAAACGCGGGAACCGGCGACGCAGATCCTTGTCGCCCAGCGCGGCCGGGTCGTACGTTCCGGTGAGGAAGCCCCGGCCCACCGGGGAGTACGGCACGAAGCCGATGCCCAGTTCCGCCGCCGCTGGCACCACGTGCTTCTCGACGTCGCGACTCCAGATGCTCCACTCGCTCTGGATCGCGGCGATGGGATGCACCCGCGACGCGCGACGGAGTTCGTCGCCGGTCGCCTCCGACAGTCCGATGTGGCGGACCTTCCCCGCTTTCACCTGTTCCGCGATCGCGCCGACGGTGTCCTCGATGGGCACCTCGGGGTCGACGCGGTGCAGGTAGTACAGGTCGACGGTGTCGACACCGAGCCGGGTCAGCGATTCGTCGAGGGCCTGCCCCACGTACTCGGGCTTGCCGTTGATGCTGCGCCTGCCGTTCGCGATGTTGCCGACGAGACCGAACTTGGTGGCCAGCTGCACCTCGTCGCGGCGTTCCTTCAGCACCGTGCCCACCGCGGTCTCGCTCGCGCCGTCGCCGTACACGTTGGCCGTGTCGATGAACGTCACTCCGATGTCGATGGCGTGGTGGAGGGTCGCGAGCGCCTCCGCGGGATCGACGGGGCCGTACACGGGAGCGACGGACATGGCGCCGTAGCCCTGCGCGCTGACGGTGAGGCCTTCGGACAACTGCACGGTGGGGATGTTGGTCATGCGCCCATCCTTCCCGAGCACCCCGCCAGGTGCATCGTTTGGAATCGCGCTGATCGTGACCCGGCTGCCTCTACCCTGAAGGCATGGCATTCGACTGGTTCGAACTCGCCCGCATCGCCCACCGCGAGTTCGGTGCGCGGGTCGCCGCGATCACCGACTGGTCGGCGCCGACACCGGACGGCGAATGGGACGTCACCCACCTGGTGCGGCACGTCATCGAGGAACAGCAGTGGGTTCCCCCGTTGCTCGCCGGGAAGACGGTCGGCGAGGCGACCCCGGACATCGAACCCCTCCACGGCGACATGCGGGCGGAATGGCAGCGGTATTCGGACGCGGCCATCCGCGCGTGGTCGTCGACCGACCCGCAGACGCACGTGCATCTGTCCTACGGCACGGTGCCGCTCGAGCCGTACCTGAGGCAGCAGACCGCCGACGTCACCATCCACGCCTGGGACCTCGCCAAAGCCACCGGATCCGACGACACACTCGACCCGCAACTCGTCGCCGGGGTCTGGTCGGACCTCGACGGCCAGCGCGAGATGCTCTCCGAGAGCGGACTGTTCGCCGACCCCGTCGACGTACCCGGCGACGCGCCGCTGCAGGATCGCCTGATCGCCCTGACCGGTCGCGATCCCCGGCAACGCATTTAACCAACCGCGCCCGAGGGTCCCGCCTACGCTGGGATGCATGAGTACTCCGGATCCGAAACCCCGCAGCCGCGACGTCACCGACGGACTGGAGAAGACCGCAGCACGCGGCATGCTCCGTGCGGTGGGCATGGGCGACGACGACTGGGGAAAATCCCAGATCGGTGTGGCGTCGTCGTGGAACGAGATCACCCCCTGCAACCTGTCGCTCGACCGGCTCGCGAAGGCCGTCAAGGACGGCGTCCACGCCGCGGGCGGGTATCCCCTCGAGTTCGGCACCATCTCCGTCTCCGACGGCATCTCGATGGGACACGAGGGCATGCACTTCTCCCTCGTGTCCCGTGAGGTGATCGCCGACAGCGTGGAAACGGTGATGCAGGCCGAACGCCTCGACGGATCGGTGCTGCTCGCCGGTTGCGACAAGTCGCTGCCCGGCATGCTGATGGCCGCGGCCCGCCTCGACCTGTCGAGCGTGTTCCTCTACGCGGGTTCGATCCTGCCGGGGGTCGCCAAGCTGTCCGACGGCACCGAACTCGACGTCACCATCATCGACGCGTTCGAGGCGGTCGGCGCCTGTTCGCGCGGACTGATGAGCCGTGAGGACGTCGACGCCATCGAGCGCGCCATCTGCCCCGGCGAGGGCGCGTGCGGCGGAATGTACACCGCGAACACGATGGCCAGTGCCGCCGAGGCACTCGGCATGTCGCTGCCCGGCAGCGCCTCCCCGCCCGCCACCGACCGTCGTCGCGACGGGTTCGCGAGGCGCAGCGGTGAGGCCGTCGTCGAACTGCTCCGCCGCGGCATCACCGCCAGGGACATCCTCACCAAGGAGGCGTTCGAGAACGCCATCGCCGTGGTCATGGCGTTCGGCGGTTCCACGAACGCCGTCCTGCACCTGCTGGCGATCGCGAGCGAAGCGGATGTCGAACTGACCCTCGACGACTTCTCCCGCGTCGGCGCGCGCGTCCCGCACCTCGCGGACGTCAAACCGTTCGGCAAGCACGTGATGAAGGACGTCGACCACATCGGCGGTGTCCCCGTCATCATGAAGGCCCTGCTCGACGCCGGGATGCTGCACGGCGACTGCCTGACCGTCACTGGCCGGACGATGGCCGAGAACCTGACCGACATCGCGCCGCCCGACCCGGACGGCAAGGTGCTGCGGGCGATGAGCTCGCCCATCCACCCGACCGGCGGGATCACGATCCTCAAGGGTTCCCTCGCCCCGGGCGGCGCGGTGGTGAAGTCGGCCGGGTTCGACTCCGACGTCTTCACCGGCACCGCCCGAGTCTTCGAACGGGAGCGGGCCGCGATGGATGCTCTGGAGGACGGCACGATCACGAACGGCGACGTCGTGGTCATCCGCTACGAGGGACCCAAGGGCGGTCCCGGCATGCGCGAGATGCTCGCGATCACCGGCGCCATCAAGGGCGCAGGCCTGGGCAAGGACGTCCTGCTGCTCACCGACGGCCGATTCTCCGGCGGCACCACCGGCCTGTGCGTCGGGCACGTGGCACCGGAGGCCGTCGACGGCGGTCCGATCGCGTTCGTCCGCGACGGCGACCAGATCCGCCTGGACGTCGGAAAGGGCACGCTGGAATTGCTCGTCGACGAGAAGGAACTCGCCGGCCGCAAGAGCGAGTGGGAACCCCTGCCCCCGCGCTATACCCGCGGGGTCCTGGCCAAGTACACGAAGCTCGTCGGTTCCGCCTCGGGCGGCGCCGTCTGCGGATAGGCGCTTCGCGCCCGTGCGCCTTTCTGGTTGTCCTGGCTACCAAAAAGGCGCACGGGCCCGAAGGGCCTAGATGGGCCGGAACCCGGCGCCGGGACCGGCGTTCGCGTTCATGTCGGCGACGATCGAGTTGAGGTTGGTGCCGATCTCCGGGCCGATGCACGGGGCGGCGAGGTAGGCGTTGACCATGGCGACGAGGGTGGTGCCGACGACCATCGGTGCGCCCGAGTCACCTTCGATCACGCAGGCCTGGGTCCACGTCTCCCCCGTCTGCATGAGGTCGCCGTAGACGATGCCGCACGTGTTGCCCGTGGTTCGACCTTCCTTGCACGCCACCTGTGGGAAGGCTGCCGGGGCGCCGATCCGGGTGATGGTGACGCCGCCGACCCGGTTGACCGGGACGACCTTCGCCGGATCGAACTGGATCACCGCGTAGTCGAGCGCGGGGTTGGAGATGACGAACGTCCCGATGATGCCGCTGTCCTGACTGGCCTCGGGCACCACGTACGAGCCGACCTCACCGCAGTGGCCCGCCGTCAGGCCGACGAGCCTGCCCGCATTGTCGTGCCCGATGGTGGTGAGTGAACAGACCAGTTCGTCGTTCACCACGATCCCCGAACCGCCCCCCATGACGGCGGCCGGAGCTGCTGTCGCGGTCCCTGCCGCAACGAATCCCAGAATTCCCGCTGTCGCCGCAACAACCGCCGCGAATCGTTTCAACATTTTTCGAACCTTCCCGGATGAGCCCCGACGGCCGCGTGTCTCTCCATAAGAATCCCACCCCGCACAAGACCTGCGTGGGGGAATGCCGATGTAGAGACCGCGGCCGTTGCCCGCTCCGGTACTACTCGCCGGCGCCGAGTGCCTCCAGCGCTTTCCGGGCGTCCTCGAGTTGCCGGCTCAGCTCGTCGACCCGGGCGGCGGCGAGGTTGCGGGCCGCCACGATGATCGACTCGACGGCCTCGATCGCCGTCTCCTCGCCGAGTTCCCGGACGGCACGCTCGACGGCGTCCGGTGACACGGGGACGGCCTTACCGGGACGCTTGGCTCCGTGCGCGACGGTGACGCTCCAGTCGTTGTCGGCGCCGGCATGGATGGTGACGCTGACTCCGGTCGGCACCCTCTTGGCGGTGCGTTTGGCCGGTGCCGCGGCGGGTTTCGGGACCGCGGCGGCGGCCGGTTGCGGCACCGCGACGGTCTTCGCCGCGGGCGTCTTGGGGGCGGGCGGCGGACCCGGTTCGATCTCCTGGTGCACGACCGGCGCTGCGGGGGCGGACTTGGCGGCGGGCGCCGGCTTGGGCGCCGGAATTCGTCTCATCAGAAGCTCCTCGGCTTCGAAGGGGAGCTCGTCGTCGACACCCTTGGGGCGGATCAAGACCGTATTGCCTTGCACGGAGATGACTTTGGCCGAGGCTCCGGCCTCGAGCCCGAGGCTGGGCATCGCGTCGCGCAGATACACGGTGGCCCGCTTGCCTTCCGCGATCGCGGCAGCGAGGGTCTCGAGATTCTCCGCGGTCAGGTGATCCGGTGCGGCGGCGCCGGAACGTCTACGGGGCGGCATGCGCTGTCCTTTCTGGTCTGTCTCCTGGTTACGCTCGTGAGCACCGCAACTCTTGCACACACCACCGACGGTTCCGCATCGGACGGGCTCGCACAGTGGCAGATTGAGGGCGATGGTCGCACGAGCGACAGCGCGTGCGCATCGAAGATATCGAGAGGAACGACGTGACCTCGGAAGCACCGGAAAACGGCGACGAGACGGCAGCGCCGACGGAGATCTCACCGACCCTGCTCCGCGACGTCCAGGCCGATCTCGAGGAGTCGCTGCTGGGTGGGCCCCGCCGGTACACGCGGGCCGAGATCGCCGATATCGCGGGCGTATCGGTCGAGCGAGCGGACCGCCTGTGGGTGTCGATGGGGTTCGCGGTCGACATCGACCCGGACAGCGTCATGTTCACCGAGGGGGACGCCGCCGCGCTGAGGACCATCGCGTCACTCGTCGACCGGGGGATCATCTCACCGGAACGCGAAGTGGCGGCGGCCCGCGCTCTGGGCCAGTCGTTGTCGCGGCTCGCCGAATGGCAGGTGTCGCTGATCAGCACGCACATCGTCGATCAGCTCGCGGGCTCGGCGGGCAGCGACGAGCAGGCGATCCGGGAGCAGGTGCGGGGACTCACCGCCGAGATCCTTCCGGCGGTCGAGTCGCTGCAGGCGTACGTGTGGCGCAGGCACGTCGCCTCGACCACGGGCCGCAACGTGGGCAATCCCGGTGAGGAGGTCGCGAGCCGGACCCTGGTGGTCGGATTCGCGGACATCGTCGGATATACGTCCCTGACGCGTCAGCTCGGTGCCCGGGATCTCGCGGACCTGCTGGAACGCTTCGAGTCGGCCTCGACGACGGTGATCGGCGGGCATCAGGGGTGGGTGGTGAAAACGGTCGGCGACGAGGTGATGTTCGCCGTCGAATCGCCGGCCGATGCGGCGGAAATCGCCCTGCAACTCCAGGAGCGGGTCCTGCCGGACGAGACGGACCCCGAACTGCGGGTCGGTCTGGCGATGGGTCCGGTTCTCGTCCGGTTCGGCGACCTCTACGGTTCCGTCGTCAACACCGCGGCGCGACTCACCGGTTCGGCGCGTCCCGGCACGGTGCTGATCGACGAGGAACTCGCCCACGAACTCGACGGCGCTCCCGGTTACTACCTCAAACAGCTACGCCCACGACGCGTTCGAGGGATACGCAGGCTCGAGCAGTTCGTGCTGCGCCGGAACCGGGACGCCTGACGAGCGTCAGCTTCCGAAGGGAAGAGTTCCGGGCGGGATGGAGTATCCGCTGCTGCCGGCGGCGACGCCGCCCCACGCACCGAGGAGCCAGTTGAGTGCATCAGTGATCATCGAAAAACCTTCCCACACCATTCATCAGACAGGCGCGGCGTCGGGTGCCGCGCGCACTGCCACGGTAATGACGACAGCCTGAGCTGTCGACGTCATAATGCCTGAGCAGGCGGTATCTCGTGCAGCGCCGGCGGCCGGGCACCGGCTTCGACCTGCGCGGCGCGTGCCGCGAGGAAGTCGTCGACGATCTGCTCACACGCGGTGCGTCCGAGCGGGGTGAGGGTGGCGAGCCGGGTGAAGACGAGCGGTCCGAGGAGCTGGGCGAGGGCGAGGTCGTAGTCGAATTTTCCGAGGCGTTCCGCCGCCTCGGGTGTGCCGAAGACCTGGTCGAACGCCGCCCGGTACTGCGCGACGATCGTCTGCCGGAGCGTCCGCAGTTCCGGTTTGTCCGACTGGGCGGCGTCCGCGCTCGAGTAGTCGTCCAGCGCGGGGCCCATGCCCAGCCAGCACATCGCCGTCACGTTCATGGGGGCACTCTCGATGAGTTTCGCCTGACTGACCATCAACTCGACCAGCCGGTCGCGGAGGTCGCCTTCGGCGGGCACCGTCGGGGCCGGCGGAATCAGCCGCCCGAACGCCGCGGCCACCAGTTCGGTGCCGTTGTCGAAATGCCGGTAGAGCGTGGCACGAGCCACCTTCGCCAGCGTGGTGACGGCGTCGATGGTGACGGCGTCCGTGCCGCCCTTCGCGAGGAGAGTTGTCGCGGCGTCGAGAAGTCGCGCACGCGAGCGCTGCCTGCGGGGATCCTGCTCGGTCATCTGCACCGCCCGTTCCTGCCACTGCCCGACCTCTTGTGAACTGTCAGTCTACCAACGATACTGACAGTCTTATTTCTATCGGGAGGAGTGTCGTGCACGCTCGGAACGAGGCATCGCAGGAACAGCAGGAACAACCGGAGAACGCCGGCTGGACCCTGCGGCAGATATGGATGCTCACGGTCTCGTGCTGCGCCGTCGCCCTCGTCGTCGCGGCGATGGCGGCCCTCAACACCGCGCTCCCCGACCTCGCCCGCGACACGGGTGCGACGCAGAGTCAGCTGACGTGGATCGTCGACGGCTACACCCTGACCCTGGCCGCCCTGCTGCTTCCGGCGGGCGCGCTCGGCGACCGGTACGGCAGGCGTGGGCTGCTCATGGTCGGACTGTTGATCTTCGGCGCGTCCACCGCGATCCCCCTCGTCAACGACGCACCCGAGTGGATCATCGGCTCCCGGGCGATGGCGGGCGTCGGCGCCGCCCTCGTCATGCCCGCCACACTGTCGCTGCTCACGTCGGGTTTTCCGCCGGCACACCGGGGCCGGGCCGTGGGCATCTGGTCGGGTGTCGCCGGTTCCGGCGCGATCGCCGGCCTGCTGGTCTCCGGATTCCTGCTCGAGAAGTGGTCGTGGCACGCCATCTTCATCGGCCTCACCGTGGTGTCCGCGTTGATCTTCGTCACGGGCTTCACCATCTCGTCGTCCCGGGAGTCGCAGCGCCCACCGCTGGACCTGCCCGGCACCGGCCTGATCGCCGCCGCGGTCGGCCTGTTCGTCCTGGGAACCATCGAGGCGCCGCAGCGCGGCTGGCTGGATCCCGTCGTGCTCGGACTGCTCGTCGGCGGACTCGCCGCCGCGGCCGCGTTCGCCCTCGTGGAACTCCGCAGAAAACATCCCCTGCTCGACGTCCGGCTGTTCGCCAACCGCGCGTTCGGCTCGGGGTCGATGTCGCTTCTGCTGCAGTTCCTCGCCTCACTCGGCCTGTTCTTCCTGCTCGTCCAGTACCTGCAACTGGTGCTGGACTACTCGCCTCTGCAGTCGGCGCTCGCGCTCGCTCCCCTCGCCGTGCCGGTGGTGGCGATGTCCGCGGTCATGCCGATGCTCGTCCCGCACGTCGGGCTGCGGCCGCTACTCGCGTCCGGCTCCGCGCTGCTCGGCCTGGGCATTCTCCTGCTGGTGCGGCTCGACGCGCATTCGAGTTACGCGGAGGTGTGCGCCCCGCTCATCGTGGCCGCTTTCGGGATAGGACTGTGCACGGCGCCCGCGACGGCGGCCATCGTGCAGAACACTCCCGACGAGAAGCAGGGTGTCGCATCGGCCGTCAACGACACGGCGCGTGAGATCGGTTCGGCCATCGGGGTCGCGCTCGCGGGCAGCGTCCTGGCCGCTGGTTACGGCAGGCATGTGCAGCCGGCGGTCGACGCCGTTCCGGAGGCCGCGAAGGAGCCGGTGTCGAGTTCGCTGGCGGCGGCGCTGCAGGTCGCCGACGTCGCCGGCCCGCAGGGTGAGCAACTGGCGACGTTCGCCCGGGATTCGTTCCTGAAGGGTTTCGACGAGGCGTCCATCGTTCTGGCCTGCGTGCTGTTCTGCGCATCATTGCTGCTCGCGGTGTGGGCGCCCGGGCGGAAGGGGTCCGCACCGAGGGCTGAATCGCCGCAGGAACTGGCCGAGATCGACTGAGCGGACGTTGCCCTTGTGACCGCCGTCGCTGTATCGTTCAGTATCAGTAACTGAATGTCACAGTTAGTTGACCGCCCAAATCACAGATCAACTAGTCACAGATCAAGGGGTAGTGATGACCGCATCGATCGTCGTCTCCGACCGCGAAGAGACCGCCCAGCGCTTGCTGGCGTCGTCGGCACGCAAGTCCTACGACCCGATGGTCGAGGTCGACTGGGAAGCACCGATCCCCGAAGACAAGTTCGGTCTCACCCCCGAGTGGAGCACGCTCTACGGCACGGCCCTCTGGGACGAGATGACCGACGAGCAGAAGATCGAACTCACCAAGCACGAGGCCGCCAGCGTCTCCAGCGTCGGACTGTGGTTCGAGATCCTTCTCATGCAGATGCTCCTGCGCGACGTGTACGGCCGCGACAAGCACTCGCGGCACGTCCAGTTCGCCCTCACCGAGGTCGCGGACGAGTGCCGCCACTCGGTGATGTTCGCCCGCGCGGGCGAACGCCTGAACATGCCGAGCTACGGCCCCCATCCGGTGATCCACAAGCTCGGGCGTATCTGGGGTGGCTTCTTCCGGGGCGCCAACGCGTATGCCAGCGTGATGGCCGCCGAGGAGATCCTCGACATGATGCAGCGCGACTTCATGAAGGACGAGCGCGTGCAGCCCGTCACCCGCACGGTGAGCAAGATCCACGTCCTCGAAGAGGCCCGCCACATCCGCTTCGCTCGCGAGGAGGTCGGACGACGCATCCAGGGCGCCAGCTGGGCCCGCCTCCAGATCGAGCGGCTCAACACCGCCGCGGTCGTGTACTTCGTGATGAAGAGCATGATCCGCAAGGAGGTCTACGAGAACGCCGGCCTCGACCCGAAGCGGGCCGCCGCCGAGGCCAGGAGCAACCAGCACTACAAGGACACCGTCCGGACGTCCGGTTCCAAGTTGATGCAGTTCCTCGATGGCGTCGGCCTCGTCGGCGGCCCGTCGAAGCGCCTCTACAAGAGGGTCCATCTCCTCTGAATCATGTCGGCACGTGGTCCAGGTAGGACACACCGGTCGAGGTGATCTCGAGTACGCGCGCGGACGGAATGTCGAAGAACATTCCCGCGACGCGTACTCGGCCCTCGGCCGCTGCCGCACCGACGAGGGGATGGCGCCCGAGGGTTTGCACCTGGACCGCCACGTTCACCATGCCCAGCTGGTCGACTTCGTCGAATCCCAGTTCTGCCGCTGCACGCGCCACCGGGTGACCGCCGAGGAACGCCTTGCGGCTCGGCTGCGCGAACGTCAGCCACTGCTCGACGGCCCCCTCGGATCCGTCCGTGTCTGCCTGCGCCTCTGCCAGGACGGCCTTCATCGCGCCGCAGCCGGAGTGGCCGCACACGATCACCGAGCTGACCTCGAGTTCGTCGAGCGCGAAGGCCAGGCCCGCTTCGACGGACACGTCCTGCTTCCCGGTCGGGACGAGGTTGCCCACGTTGCGCACCGTGAACAGGTCGCCGGGACCGCTGCTGGTGATCACGTTCGGCACGATGCGTGAATCGGAGCAGGTGAGGAACAGCGAGTCGGGGCGCTGCCCGTCCCGCAGGTCGTCGAGGTGCGGCTGCAGTTGCGCCGCGTTGCGCCGGTGGTACTCCGACACTCCCGCGAGGACGGGTCGCAGCGCCGCCGGTGTGGTGGTCTCCGCGGTGTCGTGGTGCCGCGGCTGCCAGCTCTTCCACGGGGCGAACCCGCGGGGGCTCGCCACGCCGACGCCGCGCCGGGGCGGCGACGCACCCACGGCGTTCATGTCGACGGGACCGAGCGCGTCGATCACGACGGTTCCGCCGTTGTTCTCGTAGTGCCGCTTCCAGTCGTCGATCGCTTCGAACATGGCGTGGTCGAGGAAGTCGACCGCCAATTCCACGGTGACGTGTGCGCCCGCGGGGACCTTCGCGAGTAGCCCGGTCAGTGCGGGCATGGACAGGAAGCTGCACGACCCCTCGACGGTCACGCGCCACCGCCCGGAGTCCTCGGATCCGATGGGTTCGGCGCGCATCCTGGGGTGGATGACCCGCCACAGCAGCAGGACCACCGCGAGTGCGAGACCGATGATCACGCCCTCGAGCAGGTTCAGGAAGACCACACCGGTCACGGTCACGCCGTACACCCACAGGTCGCCGGTGCGTCGCGCGGTACGCAGATGCGCCATCTTGACGAGCTGGATGCCGATCACGATGAGCAGTCCGGCGAGCGCGGCCATCGGGATCTGCTCGACCAGCGCGGTGAGCAGTGCGGCGAAGACGAGGATCCAGACGCCGTGCAGGACGGCGGACGCCCGGGTCTTCGCCCCGGCTGCGACGTTGGTGGAGCTGCGCACGATGACACCGGTGACCGGCAGGCCGCCGATGAGACCCGAGATCATGTTGGCCGAGCCTTGCCCGACGAGTTCCCGATTGAACTCCGACCGGGTCCCGCCGTGCATCTTGTCGACGGCCACCGCGGAGAGCAGGCTCTCGACGCTGGCGATCAGCGCGACCGTCAGCACACCGGTGGCCACGGCGAGCCACGGACCGTCCGGCATCGAGGGCAGCGCCACGGCGTCGAAAAGGGAGCCGTCCAACGTGATTCGATCGAGGTCGAACGGGAGAACCAGGGACAGAACGGTGGCGGCGACGACGGCGACCAGCGGCCCCGGGAGCACCTTCAGCTTGCCGGGAATCTTCTTCCAGAACAGCAGGACGGCGATGACCACCGCTCCCACGAGGACGTCGCCGTACCGGGCGGACGTCAGCTGTCCGGGCAGCTGGGTGATGTTCTCGACGGTCGAGCTGTGCGAGCTGCCGCCGAGGAGGACGTGAATCTGCTGGAGGGCGATCGTGATTCCGATGCCGGCCAGCATGGCGTGGACGACGACCGGCGCGATGGCCAGGGCGGCACGGGCAATTCTACTGAGCCCGAAGATGATTTGAAGGAATCCGGCGGCGACGGTGATCGCACAGGTCGCCTTCCAGCCGAAGGTGGCGACCAATTCTGCTACCACCACGGTCAATCCGGCGGCGGGACCACTGACCTGGAGCGGTGAGCCACCGACGGAACCCGCCACCACACCGCCGACGATCGCGGCGATGAGACCCGCCATGATCGGGGCGTCGGACGCGATGGCGATGCCGAGCGACAGGGGCAGGGCGACGAGGAAGACGACGAGCGACGCGGGTAGGTCGTATCGCGCGTTATTTCGCCACCTTTCGCCGCGGGTCGGTCCGGGGGCGGGGGCACCGGATGGGGGTGCTTTCTCGTTCTCGAGGATCGACGACATGTCGACACCCTACGGGCGGAGACCGACGAAACGCCCGAAACGGACGCGATCCTGTGGCATGTGTCACTGTGGCAGCACTTTTCGCCCAGTTGAATCGAAAACTATTGGACAACAGTCCATTACATGAAGATTAAAGTACGTAAAGTTCACACCGGGCGGCCTCGTACCGTGAGAAGTGCCGGTCACCGCCCCGAAGACGGCGACCGGCACTGCCCGGAAGAGCTACACGGACGTCGGCACGACGACCAGCGCCCAGACGAACATCGGGGCCGACAGCACGATCAGGCCGCAATAGGCGAGCATCTTGCGCTGGAACCGCGCCTTGTCCTCGACCTGTGCGTTGGCGAGCACCATCACGCCGTTCGTCGAGAACGGGCTGACGTCGACCACTGTCGCGGAGAACGCCAGGGCGGCGACGAATCCCACGGCGCCCACCTCCCCCATCGCGAGCATCGGCGCGGCGAGGGGCAGTGCGATGCCGAGCGTGCCGATCGACGATCCGAACGCGGAGATGATCGCGACCGCGTAGCAGAGGATCAACGCGGTCAGCAACGGCGAACCGAGAGCCGACGCCGCGTCACCGAGGAAGTCGAGCGTGCCGTTCTGCGTCATGACCGCCATGTAGGTGAGCATCCCGCACACGAGCACCACGGCGGGCCATGCCACGTTGTCGACGACCTTGGGGTGCGACTTGGGCGCCATCAACAGCAGGACCGCGCTGATGCAGATCGCGCTGACGCCTACGTCGATTCCGAACGCGACCGACCCGACGACGAGGAACCCGATGCCCGCGAGCGTCGCGAACCGGTACCTGTCCATCTTCACCGGCTTCATGCCCTCGTGACTCAGCGCTTCCTCGATGACCTCGCGATCGGTGAGCGTCGCGGTGTTCCCGCCCGGACCGCCGGCGGGGGCGCCACCACCGGACGACCGGCGCGAGGAACCGCCGAATCCGCCGCCGTCGGAGGTCTCCCCGACCGGGCGCGGGGTGCGGCGCCCGATCAGGTCGAGGCCGTAGATCAGGAACAGCACGATCGCGATGGCCAGGTTGAGGACGAACGGCAGGGCGAACAGGACCAGCGGGTTCGCCCCCACGCCGGTGGAGTCCATCAGTCCGTTGATGAACGCGCCGTAGAGGTTGATGGGCGAGAACGCGCAGGCCAGGGCGCCGTGGCTGATCACCATGCCCATGAGGAACGGATTGATCTTGTTCTTCGCCGCGAGGGGCATCGCGATGGGGGCGAGCATCCCGACCGCGAGCACGGACCCGAGTGCCATCAGCAGCCCGGACAGCAGGAACATCATCCACAGGATCGCCCACCGCCTGCCGCGCACGAGGCGCAGCGAGGCCTCGATGACGAGGTCGATGGTCCCGTTCGTCTTCGCGATGGCGAACAGCAGCGTGATGCCGCCGACGATGATGAACGTGCTGCCGGGGAAGGCGTCGATGATGTCCTCGACCGGGATCCCGGACACCCAGCCGCCGATGACGAATGCTCCGGCGAACGCGAGGATGCCCATGTTGATCGGGGTGAGTGTCGCCACGGTGAAGATCGCGATCAGAGCGACGATGGAGATTGCGTAGACCATGGTCGGCCTTTCGGGGTGAGTGCGCAGTTCACACTGCGGAGAGGGGCCGAGCTTGTGCCAGAGCAAGTTTCACGGTGCCGACGGCGAGGCCGAGGGCCTGCTGATCGATCCCCGTGTCGATGTCGTGCGCGTGGAGGTGCGCTACCAGTTCCTCAGTGGCGAGATTGCCGTGGGCGCCCGGGGCGAACGGGCAGCCGCCGTACCCTCCGATGGCGCTGTCGAAGTGCGTGATGCCGAGGTGCCGGTGCGCGGCGATCACGGTGCCGAGGGCCTGCCCGTGCGCGTTGTGGAGGTGCAGGCTCAGTTCGATGTCGGGGAGGGCGTCGCGCACCGCCCCGACCGATGCGAGCACCTGCTCGGTGGTGGCCGTTCCCAGGGTGTCGGCCAGCCCGAGCCTGCGTACACCCATCGCGGCCATCGCGCGCGCCACCCGCACCAGCACGGCGGGGGCGATGATGCCCTCGAACGGGCAGACGAACGCGGTCGACACACCTCCGAGGAAACTCCGGTCCGGGTACTTCTGCAATGCCTCGGCGAGTCCGGTCAGCGCCTCGTCCGGATTCCGGCCCGTGTTCGCGGTGCTGTGCCCGGCGCTGGCGGACGTCACGACCTGGATCTCGTCGATGCCGGTCGCGGCGGCGCGGTGCACCCCACGCGGGTTGAGTGCGAGTGCGCTGTAGGTGACCGACGGATCGGTGCGGGGCAGCCGGGCGATGACGTCGTCGGCGTCCGCCATCTGCGGGACGCGTGTGGGCGAAACGAACGATGCCGCCTCGATGTGCTTCACGCCTGCGGCGACGAGTGCGTCCGCGACGGCGATCTTGCGGTCGGTGGAGACGACCGCGTTCTCGTCCTGCAGTCCGTCCCGCAGTACGACATCCGTTATGGTGACTGTCATTTCACTTCTCCGATTCAGACGATGTCGCGGGCGCGGTAGTCGTCGAGCTGATCGCCCGACAGGTTCAGCAATCCGCCGAGGATCTCGTCGGTGTGCTCACCCAGCTCGGGGCCGGCCCAGCGGATCTGGGTGGGTTCGCCGTCGAGCTGCGGGACGACTCCGGGAAAGCGCACCTCTTCGGGTTCCCCGTCGACGGACACCTTCAGGCTCTGCAGCATGCCGCGGGCGTTGTAGTGCTCGTCGTCCGCAATCTGGACCGCGTCGTACACCTCGCCCACCGGCACGCCTGCGGCGCCGAGTTCGGCGACGACGTCACGGGGACGCCGCTGCGACGTCCACGAGGAGATCGCGTCGTCGAGTTCGGCTTCACGCCGGAATCGCTGATCCCCGTCGGCCAGTTCGGGATCGTCGGCGAGATCGCCCCGTCCCACGGCCTGCATCAGCCGGCCGAACACGCCGCTCGAGTTACCGGCGATCATCACGGAGCCGCCGTCGCACGGATAGACACCGCTCGGCACCACGCCGGGCAGGTTGCCCGCGGTCCGTTCGCGCACCATGCCATACGCGTCGTAATCGGGAACGAGGGACTCCATCGCCATGAACACCGATTCGTACAGGGCCACGTCCGCCACCCGCGGGGTCGAGTGATCGCCCTGTCTCGCCTTGGCCAGCAACATCATCAGGGCGCCGATCGCGCCGTGCAGCCCGGCGAGGGTGTCGGCGATGGGGGCGGCCGCCCGGACGGATGGGCGGTCCGGGTAGCCGGTGACGTGCCGCAGCCCGCCGAAGGCCTCGGCGACACCGCCGAATCCGGTGCGCTCCCGGTACGGGCCGGTCTGCCCGTAGCCGGAGATCCGCACGAGGACGATGTCGGGGTTGGCGGCCGTCAGCTGGTCGGGACCGATGCCCCACCGCTCGAGCGTTCCCGGCCGGAAGTTCTCGATGACGACGTCCGACTTGGCGGCGAGGTCGAGGATGATGGCGCGGCCCTCGTCCGTCCGGAGGTCGAGCGTGACGGACCGCTTGTTGCGGGCGATGGTGCGGAACATCATCGACGTCGCGCCGCGACGGCGGCGCCAGCCCCGCAGTTCGTCGCCGACGCCCGGCCGTTCGATCTTGACGACCTCGGCGCCGAAGTCGGCGAAGATGCGGCTCGCCATGGGGGCCGCGATGAAGTTGCCGAGTTCCAGCACACGGATGCCGTGCAGTGGGCCGTTCTCTGGGACCTGCATGTGAGAGTTCTCCCTCGTCGATCTGTACCGGATGGCGACTGGGGTCCTACCTGCTGATTCTCATTATTTGGCAGTTGGATTCCTGTCTGATAAGAATGACGGTAGTGGTAGCAGTCACAATTGGCAATGCCCGGAGTCCGCGCCACACGACAATGGACGACGGAACGCTGCGAGATGCAGCGCGAATCCGCTGCTCGACAGGAGGAGAACACGGTGAGAGAACCACACGTCGTTGCGATCAACGGACGGTCGCCGCGCGCGGAGAAGACCGCGTGGGTCGCGCCGACCGCGGCGGTGATCGGCGCCGCGACCCTCGGCGCGGAGACCAGCGTCTGGTACGGCGCGGTGCTGCGGGCCGATTGCGATTCCATCACCCTCGGCGAGGGCAGCAACATCCAGGACGGAGTGGCCGTTCACGTCGACCCGGGGTTTCCCGTCGTCGTCGGCCGGGACGTCAGTGTGGGGCACAACGCCGTGCTGCACGGCTGCACCGTGGGGGACGGCGCACTCGTGGGTATGGGGGCCACCGTTCTCAACGGCGCGGTGATCGGCGAGAAGTCGCTGATCGCGGCCGGCGCACTGGTGCTCGAAGGCTCGCAGATTCCGCCGCGCTCACTCGTCGCCGGTGTGCCCGCGAAGGTCCGCCGGGAACTGACCGACGACGAGGTGGCCCACAACGCCGCCAACGCCGCGGTCTACCGTCAACTGGCGCAGCAACATCGGTCGGCCGACGTCACCACGTTCGACATCGCCTGAACGAGTCAGTCGCCCGGCACCGACTTCTCGATCTGCCGCGCAGCAGCGACGACTGCGTGGCCCATCCGGGCGCCCAGATCCTCCCCCATGCGCCCCTCCGGACCGGACACGCACACGGCGGCCACGATCTCGCCGTGCCTGCGAACGGGTGCGCTGATGGAGGCGGATCCCGGCGTCCGTTCCGAAACCGACACCCACCAACCCGATTTCACCGCCTCGGGGTCGGTCTCCCAGTCTCCGGACAGCACGTGCCCACTCGACCCCTGAGGAAGCGGCACCAGTGTTCCGACGGGCAGCGCGACCCGCAATTCGTGCTGCGAGTCGACGCTGGCCGCGCACAGCCGCGATTCGCCCCGCCGCACCCATAGCTGTGCGGATTCGCCTGTCATCTCCGCCAATTCGCGCAGCGCTGGGATGGCGAGGTCGCTCAGCGCCGTCGTGACGAAACGCTGACCGAGGTAGAAACGGCCTTCCTGATCCTTCCGGAGGAGGCCGTGCTTGACCATGTCCGTGGCCAGCCGGTACGTGGTCGACAGGGACAGGTCCAATTCGCGGGCGAGGTCGCTCGCACCCATCGGGCTCGCCTCCACGACGTCGAGGATCGCCACCGCGCGTGCGAGCACTCCGACGCCGATCTCACTCCGCGCAACCATCGCAGTCCATTTCTATTGCCCCATTGAAGTATTCAGATTGTATAGGAAAGCGGGGGCGGGGCTGCTCTCATCCGTCGATGCGGCTAGATGTGCGGGACTCGGTTGACGACCGGGCCGGCGGCCGGTTACCTCTGTGTCAGGCATTCGCCACTCCCCCGGTGCGCAGTCGCACTCACCTTCTCCGTACCCGAAAACCGTTGCAAGGAAAGGCACCATCATGACGATCGAGCAGACTCTCACCGACAAGGAACGCCTGGCAGGTCTCGACCTCGGCCAGCTCGAGCAGCTGGTCGGGCTCGTCGAATACGACGGCACCCGCGACCCGTTCCCGGTCAGCGGCTGGGACGCCGTCGTCTGGGTGGTCGGCAACGCCACCCAGACCGCCCACTACTTCCAGTCCGCGTTCGGGATGACCCTCGTCGCCTACTCCGGACCGACCACCGGCAACCGCGACCACCACAGCTTCGTCCTCGAATCCGGCGCCGTCCGGTTCGTCATCAAGGGCGCCGTGAACCCCGGCAGCCCGCTGATCGAGCACCACCGCGCCCACGGCGACGGCGTCGTCGACATCGCCCTCGCCGTCCCCGACGTCGACAAATGCATCGCCCACGCCCGCGCCCAGGGCGCCACCGTCCTCGACGAACCCCACGACGTGACCGACGAACACGGCACCGTCCGGATCGCCGCGATCGCCACCTACGGCGACACCCGCCACACCCTCGTCGACCGCAGCCACTACACCGGCCCCTACCTGCCCGGCTACCTCGCCCGGACGTCGTCGCACACCCGACGGGACGGCGCCCCCAAGCGCCTGTTCCAGGCCCTCGACCACGTCGTCGGCAACGTCGAACTCGGCAGGATGGACCACTGGGTCGACTTCTACAACCGGGTCATGGGCTTCACGAACATGGCCGAATTCGTCGGCGAGGACATCGCCACCGACTACTCCGCGCTGATGTCGAAGGTCGTCTCCAACGGCAACCACCGCGTGAAGTTCCCGCTCAACGAGCCCGCCATCGCCAAGAAACGGTCGCAGATCGACGAGTACCTCGACTTCTACGGCGGCCCCGGCGCCCAGCACCTGGCGCTGGCCACCAATGACATTCTCACCGCCGTGGACCGGCTCACCGCCGAGGGTGTGGAGTTCCTGGCCACCCCGGACTCCTACTACCAGGATCCCGAACTGCGGGCCCGGATCGGCAACGTCCGCGCCCCGATCGAGGAGTTGCAGAAACGCGGCATCCTCGTCGACCGCGACGAGGACGGCTACCTGCTGCAGATCTTCACCAAACCCCTCGTCGACCGGCCCACCGTGTTCTTCGAACTCATCGAACGCCACGGCTCCCTCGGCTTCGGCATCGGCAACTTCAAAGCCCTCTTCGAAGCCATCGAACGCGAACAAGCCGCCCGCGGAAACTTCTGAGGGGTTAGCGCACTCGCGGGATCTTGCGGGTGCTGACGGCGATGCGATTCCACGCGTTGATCGTGAGCACCAGCGAGATGAGCTGGGCCAGTTCGGTCTCGTCGAAATGTTCCGCCGCCTCCTCGTACACCGAGTCCGGGACGAAGCCGTCGGTCAGCACGGTGATCGACTCGGCGAGGGCGAGCGCGGCGCGCTCCTTGTCGGTGTACAGGCCGTGCATTTCCTCCCACGCGCCGAGCAGGAACAGTTTCTGTTCGCTGATGCCGATCTTGCGGGCATCGGCGGTGTGCATGTCGATGCACCACGCGCAGTGATTGATCTGGGAGCAACGGGTGAGCACCAACTCGACGAGTTCCGGGTCGAGGCCCTGCCGGGCGGCGGCGTCGAGGGCGATCATCGCCTTGTAGACGGCGGGGGCCTTGCGTGCGAGGTCGACTCGGGTCTTGCGCTCTGTTGTGGTCATAGGAGAACAGTAAGCGCGAAATAGCCCATCTCCATGGTTCAATTCGAGCATGAAATCTTGGGCCAATTCTGGTCTGGGCCGCGACCTCCATCTCGACCTCGCCGCACCCGCCGGTGGACGGACTTCCGGGGTGCGCGCCGCTCTGGTGTCCGCGCTGCGCGAGTCGATCCGCTCGGGACGGCTCGTCGCAGGCACCACCCTCCCGCCCTCCCGCGCGCTGGCCCTCGACCTCGGCGTCGCCCGCAACACCGTCGCCGAGGCGTACTCCGAACTCGTCGCGGAGGGGTGGCTCACGGCACGGCAGGGATCGGGGACCCGGGTCGCCGATCGGGCACGCGAGACCGCCCACCGCGCGCAGACCCGCTCCGCCTCCGCACCCCGGCCCGCGTGGAGCCTGCTGCCCGGTTCGCCCGACGTCGCGGAGTTTCCCCGTGCCGCCTGGATGGCGTCGGCGCGCCGGGCGCTCACCGCGGCACCCCACGACGCGTTCGGTCCGGGCGATCCGCGGGGCCGCCCCGAACTGCGCCGCGCCGTCGCCGAATACCTGGCCCGGGCACGAGGGGTCCGCACCGATCCCGATCGGATTGTGGTCAGCGCGAGTTCGGGGCATGGACTGTGGCTCCTCGCCCGCGCCGTGCAGGGACCGGTCGCCGTCGAAGGGTACGGGCTGCATTTCCATCGCGAACTGCTCGGCGACGCCGGGGCCGTCACCGTGCCCCTGCACCTCGACGCCCACGGCGCCCAGCCCCCGGACGCGACGGGTACGCGGCTGTCCGCGGCACTGCTCACCCCGGCCCACCAATTCCCCACCGGAGGTCCGCTCCACCCCAGCAGGAGAACGGCTTTCGTGGAATGGGCGCGCACGACCGGTGGGATCGTGATCGAGGACGATTACGACGGAGAGTTCCGGTACGACCGCCAACCCGTCGGCGCCCTGCAGGGTCTGGCCCCGGAACAGGTGGCGTACCTGGGCACCGTGAGCAAGACCCTGTCTCCCGCGATCCGTGTGGGGTGGATGGTGTTGCCGGAACACGTGATCGACGACGTCCTGGCGGTCAAGGGCGTGTACGAGAGGTGGGTCAGCGCGACGGACCAGCTGACCCTGGCGGACTTCATCGAACGGGGCGCGTTCGACCGGCACGTCCGCAGGATGCGCACCCTGTACCGCCGCCGGCGCGACACCCTCGTCGAGACGCTCGCCGCGCGGTCACCGCACGTGCACGTCACCGGCATCGCGGCCGGCCTGCACGCCGTCCTCGAACTTCCGGCCGGGACCGAGGCGGCCACCGTCGGCCGGGCCGCGGGCCTCGGTCTCGCGGTGGAGGGTCTGCGCACGTTCCGTCATCCGGACGGTCCCGCGGACCGGCCGGACGGGCTCGTCGTCGGCTACAGCACGCCGTCGTCCGCCCGCTTCGCCGCCACGCTCGACGCCCTGTGCCGCGCGCTGCCCACTCCGTGAGCAGAATTTCCTATGGGACTGGTCGGAATGCGTGTCGTGCGGTTACAGTCTGATCCGTGACCGAATCCGGTGTGATCGACTCAGGCGAGCTGCTGACGCGGCGCCGCCATGTCGATTTCGCACTGGTGTGTACCTCGAGGTGTCCGATCTCCTGATCGGACCCGTCCCGGCGTGATGTTCTCCCACGCCGGGTTCTCTCTGCACACCCACGTTTTCGAAGGATTCGTCACTCGTGACCACTGCATCCGTTTCACATCTCACGTCCGTCATCAGCGCCACCCGCGACGCCGTGTCGCAGGATTCCGCGAACGCGCACGTCGTCTTCACCGCCTCCGCGCAGGCCCACGACGCCGTCGCGAGCACCGTCTCGCTCGGCAAGTACAGCGTCGAGGTGGACGAGCCGCCCGCGCTCGGCGGTGAGCACTCCGCCGCCAATCCCGTGGAGTACTACCTCGCTTCGCTGCTTTCCTGCCAGGTGGTGACGTACCGCTTCTGGGCCGAGAAGCTCGGTGTCCGTGTCGACGACATCTCGGCACGCGCGGAGGGAGACCTCGACGTGCGCGGGTTCTTCGGCTTCGACGACGCCGTCCGCCCCGGGTTCGGAGAGGTGCGCGTCGTCGTGACACTCACCGGTCCGGAATCGCGGGAGCGCTACCTCGAACTGCAGGAAGCGGTCGACGCGCACTGCCCCGTCCTCGACCTGACCCGCAATCCGACCCCGGTCCACACCGTGGTCGAAACAGCTACCGGCGACAACTGATTCATCACATCCACTGCACCGAATCCGGAGGACTCCACTCGTGACCGAGAGCATCGATCCCACCGCCAACTGGTCGTTCGAGACCAAGCAGATCCACGCCGGGCAGACGTCCGACGCGACCACGAAGGCGCGGGCGCTGCCGATCTACCAGACCACCTCGTACACGTTCGACAGCACCGATCACGCTGCCGCGCTGTTCGGTCTGGCCGAGCCCGGCAACATCTACACCCGCATCATGAATCCCACCCAGGACGCGGTCGAGCAGCGCATCGCCGCCCTCGAAGGCGGCGTCGCCGCCCTCCTGCTGTCGTCCGGGCAGGCCGCGGAAACCTTTGCGGTGCTGAATCTCGCGGAGGCAGGCGATCACATCGTCTCCAGCCCGTACCTGTACGGGGGCACGTACAACCTCTTCCACTACACGCTGCCCAAGCTCGGCATCGAGGTCTCGTTCGTCGAAGACCCGGACGACCTCGAGCAGTGGCGCAGCGCCGTCCGCCCGAACACGAAGGCGTTCTACGGTGAGACGATCGCCAACCCGAAGAACCACATCCTGGACATCCCGGGAATCTCGAAGGTCGGTCACGACAACGGGATCCCGCTGATCGTCGACAACACGGTGGCCACACCGTATCTGCTGCAGCCGCTGAAGCACGGCGCGGACATCGTGGTGCACTCGGCCACCAAGTACCTCGGCGGCCACGGCACGGCCATCGCGGGCGTCATCGTCGACGGCGGCACGTTCGACTGGACCCAGGGCAGGCACGGCAACTTCACCACCCCTGACCCGAGCTACCACGGCGTCGTGTTCGCGAACCTCGGCGCCCCGGCGTACGCGTTGAAGGCGCGCGTGCAGTTGCTGCGCGACCTCGGTTCCGCGGTCGCCCCGTTCAACGCGTTCCTCATCGCCCAGGGCATCGAGACCCTCAGCCTGCGGGTGGAGCGGCACGTCGCCAACGCGCAGAAGGTCGCCGAGTTCCTCGAGGCACACACGGACGTCACATCCGTGGCGTACGCGGGTCTGCCGTCCTCGCCGTGGCACGAGCGCGCACGGCAGCTCACCCCGAAGGGTCCGGGTGCGATCGTGACGTTCGAACTGGCAGGCGGTGTCGATGCCGGCAAGAAGTTCGTCAACGCGCTCACCCTCCACAGCCACGTCGCGAACATCGGCGACGTGCGCTCGCTGGTGATCCACCCGGCGTCGACGACGCACTCGCAGCTCACCCCGGAGGAGCAGCTCGCTGCCGGCGTGACGCCCGGACTGGTCCGTCTCGCCGTCGGCATCGAGGGAATCGACGACATCCTCGCCGACCTCGAGACCGGATTTGCCGCGGCCGCAGTCTGATCCGATGCCGGGGGCCGAGACTCGGCCCCCGGCGTTCAGATCATCGCGCGCATCATTCCCTGCGGTTCGCCGCCGAGCTGGGTGAGCGCGCTCGCGTGGTTGGTGGGTCCGGGCACGTGGACGGCGTGAGCGAGACCGGCGTGCGCGTCCCGCCAGAACCGTTGCATCGGCGTCTTGTAGTGCAGCGCGCCGCCGCCGGCGCGCGCGAAGATCTCGTCGACGGCACGCACCGCACGCCAGGCCGCGGCGATCTGGGTGCGGCGTCCGATCGCACGCTCCTCGAACGTGACCTCCTTGCCCGCGTCGACCTTGTCGTAGAACCGGTCCGCGGTCTCGATGAGGGAGACCCGGGACGCGTTGATCTCGGCGGCGGATTCCCCGATCGCGCTGAGGACGTAGGGGTCCTCCTTGATCTTCTGGCCCGTGATGGCGACGCGGTCCTTCTGCACCGCGATGTGACAGGCCAGCGCGCCCTCGGTGATGCCGATGACGGCGGCGGTGATGCCGAGCGGGAACATGCAGGAGTAGGGCATGTTGAACAGTGGTTCGGGTCTGCCCGCCTCCTTCTGCGCCCGCCCGTCCATCACCTTCGACGCGTTCAACGTCCGGTATCCGGGGACGAAGGCACCGTCGACGATCAGGTCCTTGCTTCCCGTTCCGCGCAGTCCGATGACGTCCCACGTGTCCTCGACGATCTGATAGTCGGTGCGCGGCAGAATCACGTGCAGCGACGACGGCGGCAGCGCGATACCGCCGTCGCCGTCGCCGACCATCGCCCCGAGGAAGGCCCACCGACAGTGGTCGGTTCCGGACGAGAACGACCACCGACCGTTCAGGACGTAACCGCCGTCGACCGGTGTCGCGATGCCCATGGGCGCGTACGGCGACGCCATCCACGTGTCGTTGTCCTCGCCCCAGATTTCCTCCTGCACCTGCGGGGCGGCGAACGCCAGTTCCCACGGGTGCACGCCGACGACCCCGGCGACCCATCCGCTCGCACCGTCGAGTGAGGCAATAGCCATGACGGTCTCGGCAAATTCGCGGGGGTGGACCTCGTAGCCGCCGTACAGCTTGGGCTGCAGCAACCGGATCGCCCCGGAGTCGCGGATGAGGCCGGCTGCGGTGTCGGTGAGCCGGCAGTCCGCCTCCGACCGGACGGCCTGCCCGCGAATCTCCTCGGCGACGCCTTCGATTCTGTCGAGAACCTGACCCATCGGGACTCCCCTTCCGCAGTCAGTAGAACGAGTCGTGAGTAGAACACGTTCTAGTAAATATAGCCCGGCGTGCCGGTTTTCGAGCCGATCCGCACTCCACACTTGAAAGTTCGTATCACCTAAATCTATAGTGCGGAGATACGAATCAGCAGGTAGATCTACGCGACGAAAATCAGGAGCTCCGTGAGCATCGAGGCCCCCCGCCCTCTCCTCCCGCGCCGCGCACCCCGCCGCAAGGGCAGCCTCCGAACGGTCGCGCTCCTCGGGCCAGCGTTCGTGGCGGCCATCGCGTACGTCGACCCCGGAAACGTGGCCGCCAACCTCACCGCGGGCGCGAAGTACGGATACCTGCTCGTCTGGGTCCTCGTGCTCGCCAATGCCATGGCTGTGCTGGTGCAGTACCTGTCCGCCAAGCTCGGGCTGGTCACCGGCAAATCGCTGCCGGAGATGCTGGGGACCCGACTCCGGACCGGCAACCGTCGTGCGTTCTGGTTGCAGGCGGAGGCGATGGCGATCGCCACCGATCTCGCCGAGGTAATCGGCGGGGCGATCGCGCTCAACCTCCTGTTCGGCGTTCCCCTGTTCGTCGGCGGCCTGATCACGGGTGTCGTGTCGATGGGCATCCTGTCGATCCAGAGCCGCCGCGGTCAGCGGACGTTCGAGTTCGTCGTGATGGGACTCCTCACGATCATCACCGTCGGGTTCCTCACCGGACTCGCGTTCACCGACGTGTCGGGCCCGGACGCACTCGCCGGTCTCGTGCCGCGGTTCGAAGGCACCGAGACGGTGCTGCTCGCCGCGAGCATGCTCGGCGCCACCGTGATGCCGCATGCGATCTACCTCCATTCCGCTCTCGCCCGCGACCGGCACGGGAACGACCTCGAAGGCCCGCGCCTCGCGCGACTGCTGCGGGTGACGAAGTGGGACGTGGTCGGTGCGCTGATCGTGGCGGGTGCGGTGAACATCGGCATGCTGCTCCTCGCCGCCTCGGCCCTGCGCGGCATTCCCGGCACCGATTCGATCGACGGTGCGCACGCCGCCATCCAGAGTTCACTCGGCCCCACCGTCGCCGTCATCTTCGCCGTCGGGCTGCTGGCCTCCGGTCTGGCCTCCACGTCGATCGGCTGCGCCGCCGGATCCGAGATCATGTACGGCCTGCTGTCGATGCGCATCCCGCTGCTGCTGCGCCGGGTCG
Source organism: Rhodococcus koreensis (assembly GCF_900105905.1). GTDB lineage: Bacteria > Actinomycetota > Actinomycetes > Mycobacteriales > Mycobacteriaceae > Rhodococcus_F > Rhodococcus_F koreensis. The sequence goes on from NZ_FNSV01000005.1 coordinate 3,286,988, forward strand.
TCACCCTGATTCCCGCACTGGTCGTGCTGGCGGTCGGCGTCGATCCCACCTTCGCGCTCGTCCTCAGCCAGGTCGTTCTGAGCCTGTGCATCCCGTTCGCGGTAGTCCCCCTCGTGCGGATGACGTCGAGCCGCGACCTGATGGGTGTCCACCGCAACGCGACGGCCACCACGGTCGCCGCCTGGGTGGCGGCGTCGCTGATCGTCGTGCTCAACGTGTCGCTGCTGTGGCTGACGTTCACCGGTTCGAACTGATCACTCGTGCCGCGGCGCACCGGACACGACACGCTGCAGCGCCTGCAGGTCCTCGGACAGCATCCGGAACATCCAGTAGGCCCCGACGAACGCGACGACGCTGCCGACGCACAGGACGCGGAGCGCGACGATGACGCGGGGCAGGTCCTCCGGGGGAATGAACGTGGCCCCCGCGACGCCGAGCAGCGGCACGGCGGCGGCCGCGGCGAGGAAGAACGTGCTGCGCCGTCCCAACCGCTTCAGCATCCGGGCGTCCGAGGCACTGATCTCGCCGTGCCGCAGGAAGACCGGGTACAGGCAGCGCACGGCAAAGAAGTTCACGAAGAAGAACGGGTAGACCACGGCGATCGCTCCGCAGACGAGCTGGGACGCGGTGAAGTGGACGACGGTGTTCCACGGAACCTCACTGCCGCTCACCTCCAGCGTGATCGGCACGATGATGCCGGTGACCACCCACAGCCCGAGACACAGCAGTGCACACCGCTGGCCGAGCAGCAGGGTGTCCTTGCGGGCGCGGGCGAGTTGGGCGCCGGTGTACACCCTCCCGCGGCGCAGACCGCCGGCCACCGCCGTCAAGTAGAGCACCATCGACAGCGTGCCCACGGTCCCGATCAGGAACGCGATCGTATAGTCGATCCGGGTGATCCGCTCGAAGCTGTCCTGCGCGCCGGGCGGAAGCTTGCTGATGATCAGCGTGGTGTTGTGGTGGTAGCTGTACAGGATGGCCAGCAGATTGGGAACTGCGATGGCCAGGAACATGATCGGGTGCGTCCACCGGCGCATCCGCAGGCGCCGGCTCCCCGGCGGCGGATCGACCAGATCCCTGGCGTGCGCGTCGAGGCAGACATCGAGTTGCTGGGCGAGTTCGGCCCCGGACGAGAACCGGTCCTTCGGTTCCGGCGCCAGCGATTTCAGCAACACTCGCCGCAGCGCATTCGGGCAGTCGGCGGGCAGCTCGGCGACGGCCGGTTCGTCGTGCCCCCGCCGCCGCGCGAGCATCGCGTCGAGGGTGGTGCGGTCGCCGGGCGGGTGGGAGTGGAGATCGGCGTCACTGTCGTCGAAAGGTCTTGCGCCGGTCAGCAACTCCCACAGGACGACGGCGAGCGAGTACAGGTCGCTGCGGGTGTCGAGATCGGCGGGCGTGCCCGGCCGGTCCGGGTGGATCGCCTCGAGCTGTTCCGGTGACATGTAGGCCAGCGAGCCGCCGAAGTACGCGACCGGACTCGCGCCCGCGAGGTTGCCGCTGAACTGATGTTGAAGTCGGCGAGCTTCGGGACGCCCTCGACCGTCAGCAGCACGTTTGCCGGTTTGACGTCGCGGTGCAGAACGCCGTGCGCGCCCGCGTAGTCGAGCGCCTGCGCGAGCCTCCGGCCGAGCCAGGCCACCGTCTCGGGCCATGTCAGCGTCGCGATCTCCTGGCGCACACGAGATTCGCTGGGCCGGATCTCGCCCCTGCCGACCAGGGCGCGGTCGATCGCGTCCAGCAGCACGGCGCCGCTGCGCGATTCCGGCGGCGTCTCCCGCACCCGCCCGACCACGTCGAGCAGCGTTCCCCCCGGCACGTACTGCATGTACAGCAGGCGCAGGTCGCGGCCCGCGAGAAGTCGCTGATCGAAGACCCGGACGATGTAGTCGTGGTCGAACTGGGCCAGGGTCTGCGGCTCGGTGCCGCGGTCCTGAGAGATCTTCACCGCGACCAGTCGCTGCAGCGACCGCTGCCGGGCGAGGAACACCCGCGCGAACGCGCCCCGGCCGAGAACGGTCATCAGGTCGAAGTCGTCGATGCGCCTGCCTACCTCGAGGTCGTCGAGCGAGCCGGGGCTCGCCGACTGGGTCATCTCCCCGTGATGGAGCGAGGTGCTCTGATATTCGCCGGTGCCGAGCAGTTCGCCGAGTTCGCCCGCCTGCCCCGGAAAGCTCAGCGTGTACTCGTTCGCCTCGACCGACTCGCCGCTGCGCCGCCGGATGTGGAACTCCTCGTACAGCAGGTCCGGCGGCAGCGGCCACCGCCGCAGTTCGGGCAGCTCCTCGCAGTATTGCGCCAGCCGTTTCGGGTGGTCGCCGCGCAGCCAGCGGTTCTCCAGGTCGACCTTGATCAGTTCGATGAGCGTGACCCGGCGAAGTGCCGGCGACGCGGGCAGATAGGCGACCAGATCGGGCGCGGACAACGAGGACTCCCAGGCGCTGGCGAAGCGCGCGACGGCGTCGCCGACCGCCGTGTCCGACACCCGGGCCTGCTCGGAAGCGGCCGGTGAACCTCGCCGGAAGGGCATGAAAGCCATGGTAGCTGGCCACACCCGTCCGCCTACTGCAGTTCCGACACCGGGGTCGACGGGTCGATGGTCACGCCGATCCGCGTCAGATTGCCGTGCAGCACTTGCCAGATCGACACCTCCAGGAACTCGGCGAGGTCGTCGCTGCCGAGCGCCGACTGCGGGTTGCTCAGCCACCGGTTGACGCTGGCGTCGACGAGTCCCACCAACCCGAAGGCCAGCGACTCGGCCAGGTCGGAGTTGCCGGCGACCGCGTCGAGGACCGTCGCGAGCAGGCCCGACAGCTGGAGCGCGATCGCGGTCTTCGTGCCCGTCACCACGCGCGAGCCGGTGGTGCGCCTGCTCGGCGACCCGGTGCCGAGGAACTGGTGGAGTCGCGGGAATTCCACGATCCACCGCAGATACGTCTCGACCGCGCGCGCGATCGCCTCGCCGACGGTCCCCTCGGGCGTCAACGTGGGCGCGAGGTCCGCCATCAGCCGTTCGATGATACGGCCGCGCAACTGCTCGTCGAGGTCGCCGCGATCGGTGAAGATCCGGTAGACCACCGACCGCGGCACGTCGGCGCAGTTCGCGATCTGCTGGACGCCCACGTCGGGGCCGTCCTCGTTGATGGCCTCCATCGCGGCGTCGAGAATCCGGCTGCGGCGTTCCGCCTTGTGGTCCTCCCAGCGCGTGGCGCGGCCGTCACCCTGGGGCGACGCGGCGGTTTCCACTTTGTCCGGCATCGCCCATACGTTACCCATCCGACTGTTGACTGGACAGGATGTCTCACATACTTTGGTGAGACAGGGTGTCGTACACATATTTTTCCGGACTCGGGGATCCGCAATGGGCACTCGAATTTCGTCATCCCGACGCCGACGTCCGCTGGGCCGTAGTCGATTCCGCCAACGTCACCGTCACGCTACAGGACAGCACCGACGTGCTCCGCGGTTCGGCACGGATCACGGTCGCCGGCGTCCGGGTGGGCGCCGATCGGATCCTCGACGGGCTCACCGAGTAGCGCGTCCGGTCCGTGGCCACCGTCATTCTCGGCGCGGAGGCGCTCGGCGTGATGTCCTGGTGCGTGTCCACCGCGTCCGAGTACGCGAAAACCCGCGTGCAGTTCGGGCGTCCGATCGGCCAGTTCCAGGGTGTCGAGCACAAGTGCGCGCACATGGGCATCGCTGGACATGTCGACGCCGGGCGTGACCGTCGGGCCGCTGCGCGAGATGACCGGGTCGGTCCTGTTCAACGAGGTCTTCCTCGACGACGTGTTCATCCCCTACGCGAACGTGGTCAGGAACATGAACGACGGCTGGAACGTGGCGCGCACGACGCTGGCCGGCGAGCGGGTGGCGCTGAGCCAGAAGATGGAGGCCTATGTGCCACCCCGGGGGGGCCGAGCGACAAGGCGATGGAGCTGTTGATCGCCGGCCGCGCCACCACCATCTACGGCGGCACCACCAAGGTGCAGCTCAACGTGATCGCCGAACGCATGCTCGGACCGCCGCGCGAGTAGTGCCTGCAGAGCGCCGGTGCCGCCGAGTGCACCGGCGAGCAACAGCAGCAACTGGACCACGTTGGTATTCACGTCAGGTGTCCTCTCGCGCCATGATCGTCCGAACCGCCGTTCGACCACTGAGCGGGTGCTCGAACAGCGGCCTAATCGGACGGTTAGTTACGTCCCACGTGTTCCCCGACCTGCGAGGGAAGCAGATCGCGCACGTAGAGACCGGGTGCGTCGCCCAGGACGGTGTGCTCGTCGCTGCCCAGACGTGTGCTGGCGGCGATTCGCTCGCCGGCCCGCTCGGAGACCCAGTCGGCCCACGGTTCCCACCAGCTGCCGGTCTTCCTCGTCGCCGCATCGAGCCACGCCTCGGGATCGGATCCCGGCTCGCCGCCTTCCCAGTAGTGAGACTTCGGGTTGCCGGGCGGGTTGACGAGGCTGGCGATGTGCCCGGAGAAGCTGAGCACGAACTTGCTGTCGCCCGACAGCAGCTGGGTTGTGCGGTAGCAGTTCTTCCACGACGTGAGGTGGTCGGCGATCGCGCCGGAGACGAAGGTGGGCACGGTGATCCTGCCGAGGTCGACGGGTGTGCCGAGCGACGTCATCGCTCCCGGCGTTGCGAGGGAGTTGTCCTCGAAGATGTCGAGGAACTGGACGTGCAGCGCCCCGGGCAGGTTGGTGCCGTCGGCGTTCCAGGCGAGGATGTCGAAGGCCGGTGGCGTGCGCCCCATGAGGTAGTTGTTGACCACGTAGTTGAAGACGAGATCGTTCGGGCGCATCCAGGTGAAGGCACTACCCATGTCGCGGGCGGAGATGATGCCGTTCCGCCGGGACCGACCCTTCACCAACTTCAGCAGACTCGGTCCCGAGAACGCCGCGAGCCCCGCCGGGTCCGCGAAATCGAGCATCGTCACGGCGTACGACATGCTGTGCACGCGGGTGTCCCCGGTGGCTGCGAGATGGTTGAGCAGGGCGGTGGTGATGAGGCCGCCGGCGCAGAACCCGATCACGTTGACGTCGTCGCTGCCGGTGATCTCCCGGACCTCGTCGATCGCGTCCGACACGCGTTGCGCGTATGTATCGAGATCCCAATCGCCCTGTTCTGCTTGCGGATTACGCCACGCCAGCATGAACGTCCGCAGACCCCGGGACACCGCGTGCTCGACGAAGCTGCGTCCGGGACGCAGGTCGAGGAAGTAGAAGCGGCCGATCGGCGGCGGCACCACGAGCACCGGCCGCTCGTACACGGTCTCCGTGGTCGGCGTGTACTGCAACACCTCGGCGACCTCGTCGCGGGCGACGACGGCTCCCGGCGTCACGGCCAGATCGACGCCGACGGTGAAGGCATCAGGATCGACCATCTGCGGCATCCCACCGTTACGGCGCAGGTCGGACACGTAGTTGCGGGCGCCGCGCACCAGGCTCATGCCGCCGGTGTCGAATGCCTCCTTCACGGCCGCCGGGTTGGTGGGCAAGTAGTTCGTCGGCGCGAGCGCGCTGGTGAGGACGGCCGACACGAACGCCGCTTCCTGCGCGCGACGGTGGTCGACCCGTCGGCCCCACTCCTCGACGACGCCGTCGATCGCGTCGACGGAAGCAAGGTAGGTCTGTTGCACGCGGTGGTAGAGGGGATTGCTCGTCCACGCCTGGTCGGTGAACCGCCGATCGCCGCCGTGCGGAGCCACCTCCGAGCGGCCCACCGCGATCTTCGTCAATTCGCGCCCGAGGCGAAGGGACTCGTCGAGGACCACCCGGCCCTGCCCGAAGGCACCCGCCACCGCGCTCACCGCGCTCCGCACGCCGAACCCGCCGGCGCGGTCCTGTCCATCGGGGGTGGCATCGGGTGTCACGAGTGCCACCTTCGTCTCCGCTGTCTTGGTCAACGGTTCTCCTCTGTCTGCACCTGGACCTGTCACCCCGTCGCGGGGATTCGTCCGGCGTAGACCGGATCATAAACACCAAAAATAGTTACCCGCGCGTAATGAAAAATTTCGAGCAAGATCATCTTCGACATTCTTGGGACATATGTCGAAAATGGAAACACGAGCCAAATTCTTGATCGAAATTCCGTCAGCGGTAACTGTTTTGGCGTCGCGGTCCACAGGCATGCGACACCGTGCGGGCACGGGAAAGAGTGTGGGATCAATTCGCGCGAAGCCGGCGTGTGCGTTACTGTCCGATCTCCGCGGGTGAGCCGGAAGAAATTCACCCATTCATCGACGGGGATCCATGAACACATCCACTTCGGCAGCGGGTGCCACCACCCACACACCGGCACGCAGTGTCACGATGGCGGAGCTGCCGGCGTTGGTCGGTACCCGGCTGGGTTCGTCCGGGACGATGGTGGTCACGCAGGATCGCATCGACACCTTCGCCGAGGCCACGGACGACCGTCAGTGGATTCACGTCGACCACGATCGTGCGCGGACCGGCCCGTTCGGCACCACGATCGCGCACGGGTACCTCACGCTCTCGCTCGCGGTCCCCCTGCTGTGGGAGATCTTCGAGGTGTCCGACTGCGACCAGGTCGTCAACTACGGGCTGAACAAGGTGCGGTTTCCGGCACCCGTTCCGGTGGATTCGATGCTGAGCGCGGTCGCAGACCTCGTGGCTGTCGAGCCGTGCACCGGCGGATATCAGGCCACCATCGCCCTCACCTTCGACGTGGAGGGCGGAAGCCGTCCGGTGTGCATCGCGGAGATGCTGCTTCGATTCCTCGCCGGTTAACCTGATGGAGTGGTCGACGAGGAAGCACGCTATCGCACTCTGGGGGAACTGATCAGGCGACAGCGGGAGCTGGCCGAGCTCCCGATGCGGCAGTTCGCCGCGATGGTCGGCATCTCCAATCCATATCTCTCCCAGATCGAGCGCAACCTCCGCGAGCCGAGCGAGCGGGTGCTCGACGCGATCGCCGAGCATCTGCAGATGTCGACCGACATGCTGCTCGGGCAGCTCCGGAACGAACCTCGAGCCGTGTCCGGGGTCGTCACCGCGATCGATCAGGACCCCGACCTGACCAACGCACAGCGCAAGGCCCTCGTGGAGATGTACGAGACGTTCCGTGAGGTCACCCGCGGCAAGCGCAAGCGGGGACGGCCGGCGGCGGGCGACGACTCAGGCGTCGCCGACTGACAGGTCCCCCGCCGTCGACGGATTCTCGCTTTCAACCGTGGCGACGCCTTCGACGATACGACATGTCATGAGCGTGGGGATGGACCGGACGGCGATCGCCCACGGCGTCCGTCGGGGAACGGCCGTGGGCGCTCGGGATCGCGGCTTACTTCAGCAGTTCACGGGCCGCGGACGTCGCCGCGGCGCTGACCTCCCGCACGAGCGTGGCCTGGGCGCGGGTGACGGTACCGATCCACTCGAAGCTGCTCGCGTCGGCGAGGTTGGTGTGGAAGTCGAGGCTGCTGTCGAGAGCCTTCTCGTATGTGTCCAGCGACAGGTTGCCTGCCTTCTTGGCGGCGTCGACGAACTGCGAGCCGACGGACTTGGCCTCCGTCTTCGCGTTGGTGGACTTGGGATTCGGGGTGGGGGTGGTCATGGCGGTCTCCTTCGCGACTGGGTCGTTAGCAAAATAGCACAGTGATTGCTAACGAACCGGAGTGCGGCGACGGGACCTATCCGCGATCGGTGCCCGGAGGGAAACCACCGGTCGCGATGGGTCCCCACTCGTCGATGGTGATCCGGATGAGGCTCTTGTTCTGCTTCCGCATGGCATCCCGGTACTCGTCCCAGTCGGGATGCTCGCCGGAGATGCCGCGGAAGTACTCCACCAGCGGTTCGAGCGCGTCGGGCAGGTCGAGGACCTCGGCGGTGCCGTCGATCTGCACGTAGGCGCCGTTGAACTCGTCGGACAGCACGCACACGCTCACGGCGGGGTCGTGCCGCACGTTCGCGGCCTTGGCGCGCTGCGGGTAGGTGGAGACGACGATCCGGCCCTCCGAGTCGAGTCCCGACGTGACCGGGGAGATCTGCAGGCCGCCCGAGCGTTTCCGGGTGATCAGCACGCTGCGATGGCGCGGGCGGACGAAGTCGAGCAACTCTTCCCTCGTGACACGGTCTGCGGTGGCGACGGCCATTGTGCACCTCTCCTCTGCTGCGGTGGTTCTTCCCGGACTCACCTTAGGCCCGGGGGAGTCCTCAGACGTCTGAGGACTGTGCTAGCGTCGGCGCATGGCCGGACGTCCCACCCTCCGCAGCGGACCGCTGGTCCCCCAACTCGAGGAACTCCTCACCGCCCGGATCCGGGACGGCGAGTGGACACTCGGCAGCCGCATCCCCAGTGAGGCCGAACTGGCCACCGAACTGGGCGTCGGCCGGTCCTCCGTCCGCGAGGCCGTTCGGCTGCTCGCCCGCGACGGCCTGCTCGACGTGCGGCACGGCGTCGGCACGTTCGTCGCACAGCCCCCCACGAGCGGTGCGGGACTCGGGAAGCTGCTGCGCCGTGCCCGCCTGCTCGAGGTGTACGAGGTGCGGCGCGCCCTCGAGATCGAGGCCGCCCGGCTCGCCGCGGAACGCGTGCGCCCCGAGGACCTCCGGCGGCTGCGAGAGCAGCTGTCCACCCGGCATGACAGCACCACCGCGTCGACCGCCGTGTTCGTCGCGGCCGACCTCGACTTCCACGCCGCGATCCTGGAGATCGCAGGCAACTCGATCCTGTCCGCCCTGTTCGATTCGATCCGGCCGCTCCTCGTCGACGCGCTGGCCGAACTCGTCGACCACGAACCGGGGCGGCCCGACACCAGCTGCGCCCACGACGATCTGGTGCGCGCACTGGAAGCCGGCGACGCCGCGGCGGCCGTCGCCGCCACCGCCGCCAACCTCGACCCGACCATGTCGATTCTGCGGAAAGGCGGAAATCAGTGACCACCCCGGATTCGGTCGTCAGCATCGAGCACGTCGACCTCGTGCGGAGCGGACGGTATCTGCTCAGCGACATCAGCCTCCGCATCGAACGCGGGCAGCACTGGGTGCTGCTCGGCGCGAACGGCGCAGGTAAGAGCACGATGCTGAGCATGCTCGGCGCGGTCGCGCACCCGACGCGCGGCACCGTCCGCGTCCTCGGCCACCAGCTGGGCCGGGTCGACATGCGCGAGTTGCGCGCCCACATCGGGCACGTGAACCCGCGATACCGGATCGACGCGCCCCTGGCGGTGCGCGACGTCGTGCTCACCGGCCTCACCAACACACCCGATTTCGTGCCGCGATGGTCGCCGTCCGCGGAGCAGATCGCCCGCGCCGACGAACTGATCGCCTCCCTCGGCATGCAGAAGCACTCGGACGCCCTGTGGCCCAACCTTTCCCAGGGTGAGCGCGGCCGCGCCCTCATCGCACGGGCCCTGATGGCGGAACCGCAACTCCTCCTGCTCGACGAGCCCGCCACCGGACTCGATCTCGCGGCGCGCGAACAACTCCTCACCGCACTCGACGAACTGCGCGAACGCTACCCGAGCCTCGCCAGCATCCTCGTCACCCACCACCTCGAGGAAATCCCCACCACCACGACCCACGCCGTCCTCATCCGCGACGGCCGCGTGATCGCACAGGGTGACGTGGCGGACGTCCTCACCACCGCCACCATCAGCGAATGCTTCGACCACCCCATCGAGATCCACCGGCAACGCGGACGGTGGATCGCGCAGACGCGGGTGCCCGAGCCGGTCGGTTAGCCGCTCCCGGGCCGTACTCGCCACAGCCGCACACGGATTGGTCGGATTCCCGCGCAATTGCGCATGATTCCAGCGAATCGGTGGGCAAACAGCGCGCGGCGTCTCGGCTACGAGCCCGACCGCTCACACGAGCCGACGGGATGCGCGGCCAGCAGTTCCTTCGCGCGACTGCGGGCCGCGTTGTACTCGTACCACTCCGAGTCGCCCCTGACTTCCCGGTCGAGTCGGTACAGGGCGCAGGACCGTTCCGGTTCGGGCAGCCGATCGAGGGCGGGGACGGCGTCGACGGACAGCGAACCGAGGTAGCTCACGTCGATTCGCCCGGTGTCGCCGAACCGCTCCACGTTCTTCCTGGCAACGTATGCGTCCGGGTCGATCGCGGCGACCAGCAGCATGCCGCCCACCGCGGAGGCCAGGACGGCGCGCGGCAGCCACCGCCCCGACAACCGCACGCCCGCCGCGATCAGCAGCACGAAAACCAAGCCCAGCCACAGTTCCGTCACCAGGACCGTCACCCGCAGCCGCGTGTACCCGTACTGGCTCTCGTACAACGACATCCGGTGGATCGCCGACGCGACGACGACGAGCGACAAACCGCACAGCAGTCCGAGCAGCACCCGCACGAGCACCCGGTCCGCGACCTCCACCCGCGACGCCTTCCGCACCGCGACCGCGATCACCACCAGTGTCAGCGCGGTCACCGCCAGCAACTGCCAGAAACCCTGTCGCGCATATTCGGCGTACGTCAGGTCCGCCGTGGTCAGCACGTGCGTGTTCCCCCCGAACAGCACCGTCAACTGCACCGCGACGAATCCGAGGAACAGCAGATCCAGCACGGCCAACGGAATCGCCCACTCCCACCGGGCAACCGGGTGCCCCGGCCGCGGGGCCAGCGCATCGACGCGGGGTGTACGCCGCAGCAGGTACGCGGCGCCCAGGGTCCCGCCGCACACCAGAACGCCGAGCACGAACCGCCCGAACGGATTCGACACGTGGACGGTCGGTGCGGCCCGGCCGAGCAGTGCGGCGAAACCCGCGTCCGCGCCGGCGAACAGCGAACCGAACACCAGCAGCAGTACGACGGTCACGGCGGCGACCCCGAACACCCGGCCCACCGGCACCGTCCCGGTCGCGTGCCACCGTCGCGCGCCCCGGCGCGTCCACCGCACCACCCGCAGCGGGGTGAACCACAACGCGAACGACCCTGCGGCCAGCCCCGTCCACGTGCGTCCGCCGACGAGGGCGAACGACCCGACCCCCCAACTCAGCGCCACACAGACCGCGGCGAGCCACCCGGCACCGCGCACACTGAGCACCGCCAGCAATGCGAGGGCGCCGAGGATCGCGGCGGCCTGCACGGCCGTCGGCATCGTTCTGCGCGTCGCGAACACGGCGGCGGCCACCGCGCCACCGGTCAGGACGTACCCGAGACCGACCACCGTGACCTGCAGGGTCAGGGCCGCGACGACGCCCGCCGCCACTGCCGCGAGAACGGTCGGGCGCGGCGCCATCGACGTCCGATCGCGGCGCCAGGCCCGTCTCGGCCAGAAGTCGCGTCGGGTGGGCGCTACGGGTTGCGGGGGTGCGATGGTCATAATTCCCTCCCTGGTTGTCGCTGCCGGATGAAGGCAGGCGTCATCGCGGGACGTCGCGTCCCGGTTGTGAAGCTGTGGTCAGGCGGCGGGCAGACTCACCCGGATGCAGCAGCCCCCGGCCGTGTCGAGAACCTCGATGTGGCCGTCGTGGAGATCCACCGCCCAGCGGGCGATGGCGAGGCCGAGTCCGGTCCCGCCGTCGGTGGAGCCACCGCGGGTGAACCGCTCGAACACCCGGGACCGCTCGCCGGGTGCGATACCGGGGCCGTCGTCCTCCACTTCGAGAACCACGCCGCCGGCGTCCGGCCGGGCACGGACCACCACCTCGGTCCTGGCGGGGCCGTGCCGGAACGCGTTGTCCACCAGGTTCGCCACCACCTGGTGCAGTCGCGCGGTATCGGCGTCGGCGCGCAGGTGGGGCGGCTGCACGTCGACGGTCACCCGCCGGGGGTCCTCCGACTGCCGCACCACGTCGTCGAGGAACTCGCGGACCGGAAATATCTCCCGCTCGAGTTGCACCGCACCGCCTTCCACCCTCGACAGGTCCAGCAATTCGGCGACGAGGCGGCCGAGCCGCTCGGTCTGATCGAGCGCCACCCGCATCCGGGCCGGGTCGGGCTCCTCCACCCCGTCGACGACGTTCTCGAGCAGTGCCTGCAGAGCGGAGATCGGGGTGCGCAGTTCGTGCGAGACGTTGCCGATCAGTTCGCGGCGATAGCGGTCGGCGGCCTCGAGATCCTCGGCCATCTGGTTGAACGCGCGGGCCAGTTCCCCGATCTCGTCCCGCGACGTCGACCGCACGCGGCGCGAATAGTCGCCGGTCGCCATCGCACGGGCGGCGGCCGTCATCGACCGCAGCGGAGACGTCATGCCGTGCGCGAGGATCTGCGTCACGGCCAGCGACACCAGCAGCGCCAGGACGAGCGCGTACCGGAACGGCCAGCGAGCGGTCACCCAGAACATCAGCGACGCGAAGAACAGCGCGGCCACCACGAGAAGACCGGTCTTCACCTTGAACGATCGCAGCGGGTCGAGAGGTCGGGGCATCCTGTCCAGGATCCGGCCCGCGGTCACCGCTGCACGTCCAGGGCGTAACCGACGCCGTGCACGGTGCGGATCAGGTCGCCGCCGAGTTTCCGGCGCAGTGCCTTCACGTGACTGTCGACGGTCCGGCTACCCGCGCCGTCGCCCCACCCCCATACCTCGGCGAGAAGCGATTCCCGGGCAATCGCCGCCCGCGGCCGGGAAGCGAAATAGGCGAGCAGGTCGAATTCTGTTCGTGTCAGATGAATTTCGTCGGCTCCGCGCCGGACGCGACGCTCGACGAGGTCCACCTCGAGGTCGCCGACCGCCAGTCCAGCCGGTTCGGCGGGCACGGTCTCGTGGGCGCGATCGGCCCGTCGCAGCAGTGCGTGCACCCGCGCCACCAGCACCCGCATGCTGAACGGTTTGCTCAGGTAGTCGTCGGCGCCCACGCCGAGCCCGATCAGCATGTCGGTCTCGTCGGCGCGCGCGGTGAGCATCAGCACCGGCACGGGCCGCGACGTCTGGACGCGCCGGCAGACCTCGAGACCGTCGAAACCCGGCAGCATCACGTCCAGCACCAGCACGTCCGGCGACGAGGCCTCACACACCGCGACAGCGACAGGACCGTCGGACGCCGTCACGACATCGAAGCCTTCCGCACGCAACCGCGCCGCGACCGCCTCGCAGATCGTCGCCTCGTCGTCGACGACGAGCACTCTTCGCTGGCTCATTCCCCGACTGTATTGCGCGCACGTGTGGATCCCGGTCAGAGCCTGTGAAGATTCTGTGCAGGTTTGCCCGCGGTTCCGCGGCGGGGTGAGAGATGCGCACCCTGGGGTGCCTGTCGAAAGTCTCCCGTCCGGCGCAAGGTTGGTCTATCAGCCCAGCTAGACACCCCAATCCATCGGAGGTACCCCATCGTCCACACCGCAGCCCGCATCGCGATCGGCGCAACCGCCGCCCTCACGTTCTCCGTCGCAGGAGCCGCAGTGATCGTTCTTGCCGGTGGACATACCGAGGGGGCTCCGACCCCGAGCTCGGAGGGCGCCGTCTCGCAGCAGCAACCGGCTCCGGCGATCGCACCGGCCCCGAGTCGGATCGTCGTCGCAGACCCCGGCTACTCCGTAGAACCAATGGACCCCGGGTACTCGGCGGAGCCCGGCGATTCGGCCGACACCGAAACGCTCGCACCGGGACCGGGTGTCGTTCCGCCCATCGTGGCGGCACCGCCCATCCTCCGAGCACCGATCGCCCAGCCGCCGGTTGCCCAGCAGCCCATCGCCCAGCCGCCCGTCGTCGCAGACCCGCCCGTCGTCGCAGACCCGCCCGTCGTGGTCGACCCCGTTCGCCCGCCGAAGGGTCCGTTCGAAGGTCCGGGCCAGGTCGAGCCGGGCGTGCTCGAACCCGAAACCAATCCGTTCCCCGTCGGCGGCGGCCCGAAGCCTGCCCCGCCCGCTGCCCCGCAGTCGCCCGGCGGAGTCGGCCCCGTCGACGGCGGAACCGTCGTTGGTCCCTAGATCACCGGAGGAATTTCACACCATGTCCCACATCCAGACCCGCATCGCGATCGGCGCAGGCGCGGCGTTCGTCCTCTCCGTCGTCGGCGCGGCCGGGATCGCGGTGGCAGGCGGAACTGCGCCTCCGGCCGCCGACGTGAGTGTCACCGAACAGCACCGTGACGTGGACACGGAGTCCACACCCCTCCCGGTCTTCACTCCCCCGGCGCTGAACACCCCGACGCAGGAATCGCCCGGATCGTTCGACACCGCGGCGGTGGACCCGTTCGAGCCGGCCCCCTGGCGGTATTAGGACTCCACCTCGACGTCTCCGGGTGACTTGTCGTCCCTGAGCCCACGCCAGCTGGGGTGCCGCAGTCTTCGCGAGCCGGTCCAATCCATGAACCGCACCTCCGCGACGAGGGTGGGGGTCACCCACACGGCACCCTTGCGGTCGGCGGTGGGCAGGTCTTCGACAAACGGGCTGGTGTCGGTTTCGAGCGGTCCCAGGGTGGAGGCGAGTTCCTGCAGATCCTGTTCGCTGAACCCGGTCCCGACGCGCCCGATGTAGCGCAGCCCGTCGTCTTCGGGGACGCCGAGCAGCACCGAGCCGATCCCGCTGGACCGCCCGCCCTGACCGCGGCGCCACCCGCCGATCACGGCTTCCTGTGTGCGCCAGTTCTTCACCTTGATCCAGCTCGACCCCCGCTTGCCCGGCAGGTACACGGATTCGCGGCGTTTGGCCACCACACCTTCCCACCCCTTGCCGCGGCTCTCGTCCAGGGCTTCCTGCGCGGACCCGTGCAGTTGTGGCGGAACCACCAGGTCGTCCACCTTGGCCGCCAGCGCTTCGAGGACGCGGCGCCGATCGGTGTACTTCTTGCGCAGCAACGACACTCCGTCGAGGTACAGCACGTCGAACGCGAGGAAGTGCGGCTCGTTGCCCTGCTGCAGCAGACCGAAGTTCGCGACACCCCGCTCGTCGAACGCGACCACTTCGCCGTCGAGTACCACCTCGTGGTCTTCGAGAGAGTCTGCCAGCCAACCCAATTGCGCATAGTCCTGGGTCTTGTCGTTGCCCGCGCGGCTCGTCATCTTCAGCTCGCCGCCACTGATCTCGGCGATCACCCTGATGCCGTCCCACTTCCCCTCGAACGCCCACTCGTCGGCGTCGAGGCCGTCGAGGGTGCCGGGGCTCGCGAGCATCGGCGACAACCCGCGCGGCAGCTCCGACGACCGCGACCCGCCCGGGGTCTGGTCCTTCATCAGGTGCATCAGCCACTGGTCGCCCTTCGTGCGGATCAGCGCGAACCGGCCCTCCACCTGCTCACCGTGCAACTGGACGATCACCTCGTCGTCCCGCCACTTCTCGGTGTCGTACGTCCCCGTGTCCCAGATCGTCATCTGACCGCCCCCGTACTCGCCCTTCGGGATGCTCCCGGAGAACGTGAGGTATTCGAGCGGATGGTCCTCGGTGTGCACGGCCAGGCGATTCTCCCCCGTCGTCGTCGGCACGTTCTTCGGCACCGCCCACGACACGAGAACCCCGTCCCGTTCGAGCCGCAGGTCGTAGTGGAGACGCCGCGCGTGATGTTCCTGGATGACGAAACTGTTGCCCTCCCCCGGCCGCACCGTGTCCGGCATCGGCTCCGGTGTCCGCCCGGGATCACGCTTGCGACGGTACTCGGCGAGGGCGGCGTCGTCCTCGAGCGGCGGATCGAGTCCGGCGAGCAGGTCGCCGTCCGACTCCCACCGTTCGAGCACCTCCTCGAACCGCAGCTGTCGTAGGTCGGGGTCGTCGAGTTCGTCCCAGCTGCGCGGCGCCGCGACGTACGGCTGGGACCGCCCGCGCAGCGAGTACGGGGCGATGGTGGTCTTGGACGGATTGTTCTGGCTCCAGTCGACGAATACCTTGCCCGCGCGCACCGCCTTGGCCATGGTGGCGGTGACGAGTTCGGGGCGCAGTTTCTCCAGTCCCGTCGCCACCTGCTTCGCGACGGTCGACGCGCCCGAACCGTCCAGCTTCCGGTCCAGCGGCACGTACAGGTGAATGCCCTTGCTGCCACTGGTGACCGGGTACGCCGTCCATCCGAGGTTCGCGACCAGGTCGCGCACGGCCCGTGCCACCTCCGCACATTCAGCGAGTCCCACCCCGGGGCCGGGGTCGAGATCGAAGACGATGCGGGTCGCCGGACCTCGATGTGAGCCGTCGAACCGCCACTGCGGCACGTGCAGTTCGAGTGCGGCCTGCTGTCCCGCCCACACGAGGGCGGCGACCGAGTTCAGCAGCGGGTAGTGCACGGAACGGTCCGAGTGCGCGAGTGCACGGCGCTCCAGCCACCCCGGTGCGGAGGCCGCGAGGTTCTTCTCGAAGAACGGCTCGCTGTCCACCCCGTTGGGCCAGCGTTTGCGGGTGGCGGGACGGTCCACGACGTGCGGGAGCATGGCGGGCGCGATCCGCGTGTAATAGTCGATGACCTCGCCCTTCGTCGTGCCCGACTCCGGGTAGAGGACCTTGCCGAGGTTGGTCAGGGACAGGCGATGTCCGTCGACCGTCAGTTGCCGAGTTCCCGCCGTGACCACGCGCACCTCCCTCCGCCAATACATACATATTGTGCGCCGCGCGGCCGCTTCGCTGGCCGGATCGCTACCCGGCAGGCAAGATGACGGGGTGCACCGAGGACCTAAGACAGCCGTCGCCGCCATATCCGCTGCACTGACATTGCTCGCCGGATCCTGCTCCACCGACACCCCGTCGGAGGTCGACGCCCGGGCCGAAGCCTCGTCGATTCCCGAAGCGTTCACCAAACTTCCGTCCACGCGGGCGGTCGGCGACTGCGCCCCGGGGAGCGGGGTCACCACGCACGACGGCGTCGTCACCATCGCCACCGACAGCCCGTCGTACCGGCCGTGGTTCGTCGACGGCGACCCGTCCAACGGCAAGGGCTACGAGGGCGCCGTGGCGCGGGAAGTGGTCGAAAAGCTCGGATACAGTCCGGACCAGGTGCAGTTCGAGACCGTCGGGTTCAACGACGCGCTGGCGCCCGGCGAGAAGAACTTCGATTTCGCGATCGACCAGTTCACGATCGTCGACACCCGGCGTGAGACGGTCGATTTCAGTTCGCCCTATTACGCCGTCACGCAGTCGGTGCTGGCGCTGAAGAACTCTCCCGCGGCGCGAGCCAAGTCGCTGGCCGACCTCGCGCCGTTCCGCCTCGGGGCGCAGGTGGGATCCACGAGTTTCGACGCCATCACCCAGACCGTGCAGCCCCGCCAGGCGCCGGTCAGTTTCACCACCACCGACGACGCCAAGGCCGCCCTGGCCGCGGGCACCATCGACGCGCTCGTGGTGGACATCCCGACCGGATTTCAGATCACCGCCAACGAAGTGAAGGACAGTGTCCTCGTCGGGCAGTTCCCGCGCCCGAACGCCGTCACCGAATTCTTCGGCCTCGTACTGGAGAAGAACAGTCCGCTCACCGCGTGCGTCTCGGCGGCCGTCGATTCGCTCTACGCCGACGGGACGCTGGACGCCCTTGCCGCCGAGTGGATCACCGACACCGGCGGCGCGCACGTCCTCGATTGATCAGGCGTACAGCTCGACGAATGTCTGCAGGGACTTCTCGATGTCGCCCTTCAACGCCTTCGCGACACCCGAGCCGATCGGTCCGAACAGCGGTGCACCACCGAGTTCGATGGTGAACGCCACCTCGGACGCGCCGCCCTTCGCCTGGACGTCGAGCACCAGTCCGAGCTTCACGCCACCCTTGCCGTCACCCTTCAGAACGATGCGGTGAGGGGCGTCGTACTCCTTGATCGTCCACTTCACCCGATTGCGGAGCCCCTTCACCGTGACGACGGAACTGATCTCGGTTCCGGCCGTGAGTGTCTCGGGCAGTTCGCCGCGCCAGCCGTCGTGGACCACGAACCACTTGTCGAAGTCCCGCAGATTCGAGGCCTTGTCCCAGGTGTCCTGGGGGCTGAGGGGAACGTCGGTCTTGACCGTGAGTTTCGCCATTGGGGCAGCCTAACGGCCCGTGAGTACTTGTTAACCGCGGGCGGTTAACAAGTACTCACGGGGCCGAAGGCCCTAGTGCGAGACGGCCTTCTCCACACCGACACCGGTGAGCGAGCGGACCTCCATCTCGGCCTGCTTGGCGGGATCCTCCGCCTTGCCGCGACCGATGTAGGTACCGGCGATGCCGAGCACGAACGCCAGCGGGATGGAGACGATGCCCGGGTTGGCGAGCGGGAAGAAGTCGAAGTCGGCGGTCGGGAACATCGACGACGGCTTACCGGACACGGCCGGGGAGAACACGATCAGCAGGAGGCAGCTGATCAGGCCGCCGTAGATGCTGAACAGGGCGCCGGTGGTGTTGAACTTCTTCCAGAACAGCGAGTACAGCAGCGTCGGCAGGTTGGCCGACGCGGCCACTGCGAAGGCGAGCGCCACCAGGAACGCGATGTTCTGGCCCATGGCGAGGATGCCGAGGACGATCGACACGAGGCCGATCACGACGACCGTGATCCGGGAGACCCGCACCTGGGACTCCTCCGACGCATGTCCGCGCTTGATGACGCTGGCGTAGATGTCGTGGGCGAACGATGCGGACGCCGTGATCGCCAGCCCCGCCACCACCGCGAGGATGGTCGCGAACGCCACCGCGGAGATGATCGCGAGGAAGATGGTGCCGCCCAGTTCGAACGCGAGCAGCGGTGCCGCCGCGTTCTCCTTGCCGGGTGCGGCGAGGATGACATCGGGGCCGACCATCTTGGCGGCGCCGTAGCCGAGGACGAGCGTGAACAGGTAGAACGCGCCGATCAGTCCGATCGCCCAGGTGACCGAGCGGCGGGCTTCCTTGGCGGTGGGGACGGTGTAGAACCGCATCAGGACGTGCGGCAGGCCGGCGGTGCCGAGGACCAGCGCGATGCCGAGCGAGATGAAGTCGAGCTTGCTCATCGAACTGATGCCGTATTTGGCGCCGGGCGCGAGGATGTCGCGACCTGCGATCGCCTCGTTCGTAGAGCCGGCGACCGTCGCCTGGGCGTCGGCGAGCAGCTGGGAGAAGTTGCCGCGCACCGCGAACAGCACGAGGAAGAACATGACGCCTGCGCCCGCGACCAGCAGCACCGCCTTGACCATCTGCACGTAGGTGGTGCCCTTCATGCCACCGACCAGTACGTAGACGATCATCAGCACACCGACGACCGCGACGACGATTGCCTGACCGACCTTGCCGTCGATGTTCAGCAGCAGCGCGACGAGCCCGCCCGCGCCCGCCATCTGCGCAAGCAGGTAGAACAGCGAGACCACCAGAGTGGACAGCGCCGCCGCCATCCGTACGGGACGCTGCTTGAGCCGGAAGCTCAGCACGTCGGCCATCGTGAATCGGCCGGTGTTGCGCAGCAGTTCCGCGACCAGCAGCAGGGCCACCAGCCAGGCGACGAGGAAGCCGACGGAGTACAGGAAGCCGTCGTAGCCGTATACCGCGATGGCGCCGGCGATGCCGAGGAACGACGCCGCCGACAGGTAGTCGCCGGCGATGGCGAAGCCGTTCTGCGGTCCGGAGAACTGGCCGCCGCCGGTGTAGAAGTCCGAGGCCTTCTTGGTGGTGCGGCTCGCGCGGATCACGATGGTCATCGTGATCACGACGAACGCCACGAAGATGGCGATGTTGAGGAGCGGGTTGCCGACGTCGGTGGCTGCGGCGAGTGTGGTGATCACTTGAGCGGTCCTTCCAGCTCTTCGCGGATCGCGGCGGAGCGGGGATCGAGTTCCCGGTTGGCGAACTTGACGTACAGCGCGGTGATCACGAACGTGGTCACGAACTGGCCGAGACCGAGGATGATGCCGAGGTTGACGTTGCCGATCACCTTGGTGGCCATGAACTCGGGGGCGTACGTGGCCAGCAGGACGTAGGCCGCGTACCAGGCGAGGAAGAATGCCGTCATCGGGAAGACGAAACTGCGCAGGCGGTGTCGCAACTCCTGGAATTCCGGGCTCGCCTGCATGTCTACGAAGGCTTGCGCATCAGGGGTGCGCCGCTTCTGCGGTGCGCCCTCACTGAGGTCGGCTGTGGTCACTGCAGACTCCTTGGTCGTGTGAAGTGAACTGGGTGCCGACGTTAGTGAGAGGTGAGTCACAGAAACAGGCTGTGGCGGCTGTCACACGGCGAGCTGCCGGACTGTGCGGCGAGCGGTCACCCGACCGCGACAAGCGGCTCCGCCGCCCGTGCGCCTTTCTGGTTGCGGGAGCTACCAAAAAGGCTCACGGGGAGCGGAGCTCCCTCTCGCGGTCGGAGCCCACATCGAGCCGCTCGGGGGCGTGCATGCGGGTGAAGATCCGACTGAGGTCGACGGGGATCTGACGCTTCGTCACCTTGCTGACCAGCACCATCGTGACGAAGGCCAGCGGGACGCTGACCGCCGCCGGGTAGGCGACCATCGCGGCGGGCCAGCCGTTCCAGGCGTCGACGGTGAGACCGCCGAACACCGACACTCCGGCCGCGCACCCGGCGACGAGCCCGCCCGTCACCATCCCGGCACCGGCCCCGACGGCGGTGAGTCCACGCCACCAGATGCCGAGGACGAGCAGCGGGCAGAGGGTCGACGCCGCGACCGCGAACACCAGCCCCACGGTGCGCGACAGGTCCAGCGACGTCACCGCCAGCGACAGCGCCAGCGGCACCGCCCCGGCCAGGACGGCGGCGATCCGGAAGTCCCGGATCCGGCCGCGCAGGACGTCGGTGCTCAGTACCCCGGCGATGCTGACGAGCAGGCCGGACGACGTGGACAGGAACGCGGCGATCGCACCGGACGCGACCAGCGCGGCGAGGAGTTGCCCGGCCCACCCGGAGAAGACGGAGCCGGGCAGCAGCAGGACCGCGGCGTCGGACGTGCCGGTGATGAGCAGTTGCGGCACGTACAGCCGCGCGAACACCCCGAGCAGTGTCGGGAACAGGTAGAAGACGCCGAGCAACCCGACCACGGCCAGCGACGTCAGCCGGGCGGCCCGCCCGTCGGGGTTGGTGTAGAACCGGACCAGCACGTGCGGCAGCCCGAGGGTGCCGAGGAAGGTGGCGAGGATCAGCGAGTACACCTGGTACATGGGGTGGTCGCCGCCGAATCCCCAGCCGGGGGCGATCCAGTCGGAGTTGTCGGCGGGTGCGCCCGCGACCACGGGAACGGGTGCCCCGGCTTCGAGGGTCATCGTGGTGCCCTCGCCGAGGTGGTGTTCGCCCGGTTCGAGCCGGATGTCGCCGGTCGCCGCGACGCCGTCGATCGTCCCCGACCCGCCGACGGTCACCGGTTCGGACACCTGCACGACGACGTCGGTGGTGATGTCGACGGTGGTCTGTTCGCTGACGGTGGGCGGTGCGGCGGCGCCCAGTTCGTGGTGGTCGGCGAAGAAGTACACCGACAGCACCAGCGCCGGGATCGCGACCGCGGTGAGTTTCAGCCAGTACTGGAAGGCCTGGACAAACGTTATGGACCGCATGCCGCCGCCGACGACGTTGGCGATGACGATGACCCCGACGACGACGGCCCCGACCCAGCTGGGCACGCCGAGCAGGATGTTCAGCGTCAGTCCTGCGCCCTGGAGTTGCGGGACGAGGTACAGGGCGCAGACGGCGGCGACGACGAGCATCGACAGGGTGCGGAGCCGGCGCGACCCGAGCCGGAACTCGGCGAAGTCGGGCACCGTGTAGGCGCCGGACCGTCGCAGCGGTGCGGCGACGAACAGCAGCAGCCCGAGGTAGCCGGCGGTGAATCCGATCGGGTACCAGAGGGCGTCCGCGCCGTATTTCGCGATCAGGCCTGCGACGCCGAGAAAGGATGCGGCGGACAGGTACTCGCCGGATATGGCGGCGGCGTTCCACCGCGGTCCGACGCTGCGGGACGCGACGAGGAAGTCGGAGGTGGTGCGCGCCAACCGCACTCCGTAGATGCCGATGGCCACCGTCGCGACCGCGGCGGCCGCGAGACCTGCCAGGGTCAGCCAGGGAATGGGTTGGTCGGTGGGCACGGGACGCTCAGTCGTCCACCAGGTCGGTGAATTCCTGCTCGTTGCGCTCGGCCTGCCGCACGTAGATCCAGCCGGTGGTGAGCAGCACCGGGTACACGAGCGCGCCGAGCACCACCCACGGCAGCCGGATTCCCAGCACCGACACGTTCGACAACGCCGGGAACAGGAACATCACGAGCGGCACCGCGCACAGCAGGCACGCCGCGAGGAGCGCCAGCCGGATCGCGAGCACGAGCTGGGTGCGGACGAGCCCGCGGATCATCGCGTCCCCGACCGCCGTCTGTTCCTGTACTTCGACGCGGGTGCGGACGATGCGCGCGCCGCGACGCTGGGCGAGGACGACCCGCACCCGCTCGGGCGAGCTCATCGCGCGGTCCACGTCTGTTTCGGCGCCCGGACCAGCCGGTCCTTGAGCATCCGGGTGTGCCTGCGGCTGACCGGCAGTTCGACGGGCGGGTGGTCGCCGTGGGCGCGGAGGCACACGACCAGACCCGTGCCGACGGTCCGGATCCCCGTGACCCGCGGCAGCGCGACGAGGTACGAGCGGTGCACCCGCAGGAACCCGGCGTCCGCCCACCGTGTCTCCAGCGCCGAGATGGGGATGCGGACGAGGTGGGAGCCGTCCGCGGTGTGCAGGCGCGCGTAGTCGCCGTCCGCTTCGACCCATTCGACGGAGGACCGGTGCACGAGGGTGGTGATGCCGCCGAGTTCGACGGGGATCACCTCGTCGGTGGGAGCGGGAGGCCCGGCGTCGATGCGCCTGCGACGCCCCTCGACGATGCGGCGCACGGACTCCGCCAGCCGCTCCTCGCGCAACGGTTTGAGGAGGTAGTCCACGGCGCCGAGGTCGAAGGCGGCGACGGCCCGGTCGTCGTGGGCGGTCACGAACACCACCTGCGGCGGGGACGCGAAGTTCGCGAGGATCCCGGCCAGCTCGAGACCGTCGAGTCCGGGCATGTTGATGTCGAGGAAGACGGCGTCGATGTCGCCGTCCCGGAGGATGCGCAACGCCGTGGTGGCGTCGCCCGCGGTCCGGATGTCGCCGACGGCGTCCTGGGCGCGCAGCAGGAACGCCAGCTCGTCGAGGGCGGGTTTCTCGTCGTCGACGGCCAGCACGGTGAGGGGTGCGTCCGGAGACCTGTCGTCAGTGTGGTTCACAACGACAGCAATCGTCGCACGGACGCTTCCCGTTCACGTCGAGATCCCCCGCCGGAACTTCGGGACGCGCATGCTCACCTTGGTGCCCGCGCCGGGCGCGGTCTCCACCACCAGTCCGTAGTCGTTGCCGAACGCGGCGCGCAGGCGGTCGTCGACGTTGGCGAGCCCGACGTGCGCCGCCTCCTTGACCCCGGAGGACTCGGCCACCGCGTCCAGCGACCCCGACCGCAGCAGTTCCGGGTCCATGCCGACGCCGTCGTCCTCGACACTGATCACGCAGTCGGTGCCCTCGTCGGCGGCGACGATGCTGACGGTGCCGCCGGCCGGTTTGGCGGCGATGCCGTGCCGCACCGCGTTCTCGACCAGCGGTTGCAGGGCGAGGAACGGCAGCACCACGTTCAGCACCTCGGGTGCCACCTGCAGTTTCACGGCGAGGGCGTCGCCGAACCGGGCGCGCTCGAGGGTGAGGTACCGGTCGATGTTGCGCAGTTCGTCGGCCAGCAGCGTGAACTCGCCCGCCGACCGGAACGAGTACCGGGTGAAGTCGGCGAATTCGAGGATCAGTTCCCGGGCGCGGTCGGGGTCGGTGCGGACGAACGACGCCACCGTGTTCAACGCGTTGTAGATGAAATGGGGGCTGATCTGCGCGCGGAGCGCCCGCACCTCGGCGCGGTCGAGGCGGGCGCGGGACGCGTCGAGGTCGGCGAGTTCGATCTGGCTGCACGCGTACCGGGCGACCTCGGTGACGGCGCCGAGCATGCCCGGTCCGGGGTCTTCGGTGGTGACGATGCCGAGCACGCCGACCACCCCGGTGGCCTCGATGAGCAGCGGCTGGGCGATCAGCGCCCGCACCGCATTGTCGCCGGTGCCCCGGACGAGGCCGCCGTAGGCGACGAGCACCCGGCGTTCCCCGTCGACGGCGCGGGCCGCCGCGTCGCGTAGTTGTTCGGTCATGGCCTCGTGCGGTCCGCTCCACGCGAGCAGGTCACCGGCGGCGTCGAAGACACCCAGCGCCTGCGCCCCGGTCAGCTGACGCAGATGCGGGGCGGCCTCGTCCGCCGACGTCTCGTCGAGCCCCCGCCGCAACGGGCGCGCCGCCAGCGACGCGGTATGCAGGGTCGTGTGGACGGCCCGCTCGGTGGGTGTCGTCAACTCGCGCCGGGCGCGCAGCCACACGGCGGTGAACGTGACGAGAGGAACGAGGACGAGCAACGCCACCACGGCGACGACGGATCCCGTCATTCGCCGGCGTCCAGTCGGGCGGTCACGGTGTTCCTCCCTCGGCGCACGTGTCCGGTGCGGGCACGCCGGCGAAGCGGTCGGCGATCCACTGCACCGCCCCGGGGACGGATCGCCCGTCCGCGTGGCCCTCCCCGGGCCGGGTGTCGAACTCGACGACGTCGCCGAGCGTGCACGCGTTGTCGACGGCCTGCGAAGTCCATTGCGGCAGAATGAGGTTGTCCCGATCCCCCACCACGACGAGCATCGGGCCGCCCGCACCGGTCTTCGGCAGCGCGATGTCCTGCAGCCACCCGCGCATGCGCTCGGCGTCGGCCGCCGTCCGCGGGCCCGTGTCGGCCGGGGTGAGCTGGGTTGCCACCGTCCACTTCTCCTGGAGTTTCGCGGCGACGCACGACAGCGTGACGTCGGGGCTGGCGGCGAGGGCGCCGCGCATGTAGTCGCCCGGGTTCAGCTCCGGGTGGATCACTTTCAGTCCCTCGAGGAGGTACGGCAGGAACATCTTCTGCGGCAACGACAGTGGTTCGACGGTCCCGTCGGCGACGATCCCCGACAGGTCGGCAGCGGGTGACAGGTTCGCCGCGCCGACGAATTCGAGGCCGTCGCCGTAGTCTCCGGCGTGCTCGGCCGCGGACCACGACGCCTGCCCGCCCTGCGACACTCCGAGCGCCGCCCAGCGCGCCGACGCGTCCGGCACCACGTTGCGCGCAGCCCGGACCGCGTCGATCAGGTCGTAGGCGGCGGTGTCCGGTTCGAGGTAGGGGTGCGGGCCGTCGGTGCCGAGACCTTGATAGTCGGTGACGGTCACGACGTAGCCGCGCTGCAGCAGCGGGCGGACGAGGTTCGTGGTGCCCAGCAGCGTCGGCGAGGACGAGGGGGCGCATTCGTCGGTGACGCCCGTGGTGCCGTGCCCCACCGTCACGACGGGCCTGCCACCGTCCGGTGCGGGGCCGCCGGGAGTGAAGACCGTGCCCACCACCTCCGCGCCGCCGCCGTCGACGCCGGACGTCGACCGGTAGACGACGCGGGTGGCCGTGGCACCGAGTGCGGTGATCGCCGGATCGATGTCGGGCACCGGCTGCCGGCTGATCAGCGCGCCCCGCTGGTCGCCCGTCGGCGCCGGGGAAACGGACGGAGAAGCGGGTGCGGCCACCGACGTCGTGGGGGGCGGGGCCGGGGAGGCCGCGTCCGTGGCGCAGGCGGTCAGCGTCAGGGGAACAGTCAGCGCCAGGGCACCGGCCAGCGCGACCACGGCGGTTCGCACCGGACGCACACCCACCTCGCACCTCATTCGCGACGTCTCCGCACCCGCTCCTCGGCTGCGGCCTCCTCCACATCGAGGCCTTCCAACACGCTACGCATCACTTCGTCGTCGAGTGTGCCCGCATCGCGGGCGGCGATGAGCGCCTCCCGCTGCGCGCGCAGGGCGGCGCGGCGGTAGTGGTCGAACAGTGCGCCTGCCCGCTGCTTCTCGGCGGCGTCCTCCGCCTCCTCGGCCTGCAGGCGGGCCCGCATCGACCGCCGCACCCGGTCGAGGATGTCGGTGACCGACGCGCGGTCGACTCCCGCGGGCGGGTTCGCGGCGAATTCGACGAGCGCCCGTTCGCCCGCGTCACGTGAGATCGCGCGGGCCAGCGTCACCTGTTCCTCCTCACGCCTGCGTTCGTCGGGATCCGCAAGATCGAGGGTCCGGATCAGCAGCGGCATGGTGGCGCCCTGGATCAGCAGTGTGCCGACGGCCACGACGAACGCGATCGCCTGGATCACCTCGCGTCCCGGGAACGGCTGCCCGCTCGCGATCACCACGGGCACACCGGACGCGGCGGCGAGCGTGACCACCCCGCGCATTCCCGCCCAGGACACGACGACGCTCTCCCGCCACCCGAGTTCCACCGAGCCGCCCGGCGCTGTGATCGCCAGCCCGAGCCGGCGGCGGAGCCAGTGCAGCAGGATCCACGCCGGCCGGATCGCCATGACCACGGCGAGGACCGCGAAGCCGTAGAAGAAGACGTGGTGCACCGGTAGGCCCTGGTCGCGGACGTCGTCGATGACGAACTTCAGTTGCAGTCCCATGTAGGCGAACACGAACATCTCGAGCAGGAGGTCGACGCTCTCCCACAGCGACCGCTCCTGGATTCGGGTGGCCACGGAGGCGTCGGTGGCCTTGTGCCCCATCAGGAACCCCGCGGCGACCACCGACAGCACACCGGACGCGTGTACCTCCTCGGCGACGAGATACGCGACGAACGGGAGCATCAGCCCCAGCACCGTTTCCAGCGGTGAGTCGTACATGCGGTGACGCACCCACTCGACGATCTTCGCGAGTACCAGTCCGATGAGCACCCCGCCGACCACCTCGTAGCCGAAGAACACCACGGGAGGGACCGGGATCGTCGCCCCGACGACGGCGGAGACGGCGACGGTGAACAGGGTCAGCGCGGTCGCGTCGTTGACGAGCCCCTCGCCGGTGAGGATCGCGATCACCCGGTTCGGCAGGCCGAGCCTGCGGCCGACCGCGACGGCACTGACCGCGTCCGTCGGCGCGACGACGGCGCCGAGGACCAGCGCCGCGCCGAGCGTGAATTCGGGGACCAGCCAGTTGGCGAAGAAGGCCACCCCGACGGCGGTCACGAGAACGGTGAAGATCCCCAGCCGGAGAATCGGTGCAAGGTGGCGCCGGAACGTGGCCACCGAGAACTTCAGCGCCGCGGAATACAGCAGCGGCGGCAGCACCACACCGAGGATGGCGTCCGGGTCCAGTTCGAGCCGCGGCATCCCGGGGATGAACGACGCCACCGACCCGATGGTCACGAGCACCAGCGGCGCCTGCAGATCGCGGCGCTTCGCGAAACTCGTCACGGCGATGGCCGCGATGATGACGAGGAGCACGAGGACGCCGTTCACGACACCGATTCTGCCGCGCCCGCCCACGATGCGCGGGTCATCTCCGAAGACACGTGCGGGCCCCGGTCCGAGAACCGGGGCCCGCACGGGTGTGTCTGGGAAGGGTTCACTCCTTCGGGGGAACAGCCTTCTTCGCCGCGTCGGCGGCCTTGTCGATCTTGTCGCTGTACTTGCCCCCGGTCTTGCTGTCCGCGACGTCGGCGGCCTTGTCGATGGCGCCGTGAACCTTGTCCGCGTTCTGCGAAGCGGCTTCCTTCCCCTTGCCCAGCAGGCCCTTCAGTGTGTCGACGAAACTCATCGTTCTTCCTCCTTGTGCATGCGCACGCAGTGTCCGCGCGAGTTCGATCACCCGCCGTGCACCCAGTCTCACAGCATTGACTCGGCGACGCCAACCGTTCGGATCGTCGCGAGCGGTACTCCGGTCAGTGCACGCCCGGAAGATCTTCCGGGGCCGCGAAGAGGCGGCGGTGCTCACCGTGCAGCCGGCCCGTGACCCACCATCCGATTTCGACGAGAACCACTCCCACGAGCCCGCACACGAGAGCGGAGGTGGTGGCGGCGACGTTGGTCGGATCGAGTTTGAAGAACTCCCGCGTGAACGGCAACGCGAACAGGATGAGGTATCCCGCTACGGATCCGAAGATCAGCACCAGCTTCCACCACACGTACGGCCGGGCGACGACGGCCAGCACCCACAGGGCGATCATGATGAGGGTGATGAGCGCCGACGTGCCTGCCTGAATCTTCTGCGTCTCCGTCTGATCCGGGCCCGCGTACACGAGAAGGTACGAAATGAACGTCGTGACACCGATGATCACACCGGACGGCACGGCGAGACGCATCACACGCGGCACGAACCCGGAGCGCGCCCGTTCGTTGTTCGGGGCCAGCGACAGGATGAACGCGGGAATGCCGATGGTGAACCAGGCGGCGATCGTGACGTGCCGCGGCAGGAACGGATACGGCACCGGCTCGAAATGGAAGATCTGCGACAGCACACCGGTGAGTCCGATGAGGAACGCCAGCAACACCGAGTACACGGTCTTGGTGAGGAACAGGTTCGAGACGCGTTCGATGTTGCCGATCACCCGGCGACCCTCGCCCACCACGTACGGCAGGGTGGCGAACTTGTTGTCCAGCAACACGATCTGCGCGACCGCGCGGGTGGCAGGGCTGCCCGAGCCCATCGACACCCCGATGTCGGCATCTTTGAGGGCCAGCACGTCGTTGACGCCGTCGCCCGTCATCGCGACGGTGTGACCGCGAGACTGCAGCGCCCCCACCATCTCCCGCTTCTGGTCTGGGCGCACCCGGCCGAACGTCGTCGCCGTTTCCAGGGTCTCGGCGAGGGCGTCGCGGTCGGCGGGCAGTTCGCGGGCGTCGACGGGACGGTCGCCGCCGGGCAGTCCGAGCGACCCGGCCACGGCGCCGACCGACACGGCGTTGTCACCGGAGATGACCTTCACGGTGACGTTCTGGCTCGCGAAGTACTCGAGGGTGCCGCGAGCGTCGGGACGCACGCGCTGTTCCAGGATCACCAGCGCGCGCGGCGTGATCGCACCCGGCGCCGCGGGGTGGTCCACCGGGACGTCGCAACTGCCGAGCAGGAGCACCCGCAGTCCCGAGGAGCCGACTTCCTCGGCCTGCCGGGCCATGTCGCTGCCGGGGTCGAGCAGCACATCCGGTGCGCCCAGGACCCAGTTGCCGTGGGCACCGTACGACTGGCCGCTCCACTTCTTGGCCGAGGAGAACGGGGCCTCCGCGGTGGCGTCGCCCCAGCCGGGGGCGTCGGGGAAGGCTTCCGCGATGGCGAGGACACTGGCGTTCGGCCGCGGGTCGGACGCCGCCATCGCGGCGAGCGCCGCGCGGGACGGTTCGGCGTCGGACGGGTCGGCGCAGCGCAGTTCGGACAGCCGCATGCCGTTCTCGGTGAGAGTGCCGGTCTTGTCGGCGCACACCACGTCGACGCGGGCGAGGCCTTCGATGGCGGGCAACTCCTGCACGAGGCACTGCCGCTGACCGAGCCGGACCACCCCGACCGCGAACGCGATCGACGTCATCAGCACCAGCCCCTCGGGCACCATCGGGACCAGCGCGGCCACCATCCCGCTCAGCGCCGGCCGGATCGACTCGCCGCTCGAGAACAACTGGTTGTAGATGATCAGCAGACCCGCCGGAATCATCAGGTACGTGATGAACTTCAGGATCTTGTCGATGCCGCTGCGCAACTCCGAGTGCACGAGCGTGAACTTGCTGGCCTCGTCCGCGAGTTTGGCGGCGTACGCGTCGCTTCCGACCTTCGTGGCCCGGTAACAGCCGCTGCCCGACGCGACGAAACTCCCCGACAGCACCTGCTGACCGATGTCCTTGTGCACGGGGTCGGCCTCACCGGTGAGGAGGGACTCGTCGATGTCGAGGGACGCCGCCTCCACCACGACCCCGTCGACGACGATCTGGTCGCCGGCGCCGAGTTCGATGATGTCGTCGAGCACGACCTCCCGCGGTGCCATCGCGACGGCGACGCCGTCGCGGCGCACCACCGGTTTGGTCTGGCTGACGATCGCCAGCTTGTCGAGGGTCCGTTTGGCCCGCACCTCCTGGATGATGCCGATCCCGCTGTTGGCGATGATCAGCAGGCCGAACATGCCGTCGATGATCGAACCGGTGGCCAGCACGATGATCAGCAGTACCCCGAGGATCGCGTTGATCCGGGTGAACACGTTGGCGCGCACGATGTCGCGCACCGACCGGCTGGCCCGATCCGGGACGTCGTTGGTCTTGCCGGCCGCCACCCGCTCCGCAACCTGGGCGGCCGTCAGCCCCTCCACCGCGACGACTGCAACGCTGTCGGTGCCGGTTTCGTCGTATGCCATGGTCAAAGGCTACGCAACGACGCTCGGCTCCGAGGGGATGCGCGCCGGACTCAGCCGAGTGCGGTCCACCACGGAGTCTGGGCGGCCGGCTTCAGTGCGTCGACGCGCTGCCCGGGCATCGGCACGGCCACCGGGGTGCCCGCCTCCTGCGCGGCCGCGAGCAGCCGGACGATCGGCTCGGACCAGGTGTGGAACGCGAGGTTGAACGTGGCCCAGTGCACCGGCACCAGCAGTCCACGGGTCGCGTCGCCGGCGTTGAGGTCGGCGTGCGTCTGCACCGCCTCCTCGGGGTTCATGTGGATGTCCGCCCACCTGGTGTCGTAGGCGCCGACGGGCAGCAGCGTGAGATCGAACGGTCCGTACCGGCGGCCCAGGTCGGCGAACCGCGTCGTGTATCCGCTGTCGCCGCCGAAGAACACTTTCCGGCTCGGGCCTGCGAGCACCCACGACGCCCACTGGGTGGTGTTGCGCACCAGGCCCCGGCCGGAGAAGTGCCGGGCCTCGGTGCACGTGAGCGTGAGTTCACCGAGTGTCGTCGACTCGTCCCAGTCGAGTTCCACGATCCTCTCCTCCGGCACCCGCCACTGACGCAGGTGCGCACCGAGCCCGACCGGAACGACGAACGGCGCCTTCTGGGTGGCGGCGAGTTGCTGCACGGTGGCCATGTCGAGGTGGTCGTAGTGGTCGTGCGAGATGACGATGGCATCGAGGACGGGCAGGTCGGCCAGCGGCACCGGGGTCGGGTGCATGCGGGACGGACCGAGAAGCGCGGACGGCGACACCCGATTGCTCCACACCGGGTCGGCCAGCACCCGGTAGCCGTCGACCTCGACGAGCACACTCGAATGGCCGTACCAGGTGACGGCGACGTCGGCCGCCTCGACGGGCGCGAGGGGCGTCGCGAGCGGGATCGGCCTGCGCGGGCGTCCCGCCTTGCCCCGCGTGATCAGCGCCTTGAGAATCCCGGTCTCCGAACCGGGCAGCATCATGCTGCTCGGATCGGTGTTGTGGAACTGACAGTCGCGGTACCGCGGCGACGTCGCGGCGTACGGGCGCACCTTGGCACGCGACGCGCCCATCTGAGACGGAAGGCCCCACGCGGCGCGTGTCAGCCACCCGAGGGCGGCGGTGGCCAGAACAGTCGTCACGGCGTTCTTCGCTTTCACCCCGACAACTGTAACCACGCGTGCGGGAAAGGTGCGGCCGACGGCTACTGACCGCGGAACACCGGGGGACGCTTCTCGGCGCGGGCGGCCCGCGCCTCCTGCGCGTCGTAGCTCTTCCACGCCGCATGCAACGCCGCGAGCTGCTCGGGCGGCGGCGGACTCTGGGTGCCGTCGTCGTTGAGCACCATCTTGAGGTGTTGCAGCGACAGCGGCGCCAGGCGTGCGATCGAGTGCGCCCACTGCTGCGCGACGGCGAGGTCGCCGCGCTTGTTGGCGAGGCCGTGCGCCAGCGCCTCGTCGGCCCCGACCTCTTCCGCGCCGAGCAGGATCGTTCGTGCCGGTCCGCCGCCGATCAGGGCGGCCAGCCGGTGCACGGTCCACCGGTCCACGGAGATCCCGAGCTTGGCGGCGGGGATGGCGAAGCGCGCCTCGGGTGCGACCACCCGCAGGTCCGCGGCGAGCGCCAGCTGGCTGCCCGCGCCGATCGCGGGACCGTTGATCGCGGCGATGACGGGGACGGGCACCGAGTCGATGGTGTGCAGCATCTCGAGCAGGGTGTCGGTGAACCCGTCGGCGTACACGTCGCCCGACAGATCGGCGCCCGCGCAGAACGCGCTGCCCTGCCCTGTGAGGACGATCACCCGCGCGCCGTCGGTGACGGACTTCTCCGTCTCCTCGCGCAGCAGTTCGCAGATCTCGGTGTTCAACGCATTGCGACGGTCGGGTCGTTGCAGTTCGAGGGTGAAGACGTCGCCGTCACGACTCGTCCCGATCATGTCCACTCGCTTTCTTCGTGATTGCTGTCCACTGACAATTTTCTCCCCGCCCACCCGACTGGACATCCGTCACCCAACCACAGTCGAATCGACCGGAACACACGAGCCTCTCCGGTAGTTGTGAGGATGGAGGTGAGGACCGACATGAACAGTGAAGTGGACGTCGCCGTGATCGGCGCGGGGCAGGCGGGGCTGTCCGCCGCCTACTATCTGCGCAGGTTCGGAGTGGAACCGGAGTCCGGTTTCGTCGTGCTCGATCACGCCCCGGGGCCCGGCGGCGCGTGGCAGTTCCGGTGGCCGTCCCTGACGCTGAGCACCGTCAACGGTGTTCACGACCTGCCCGGGCTCGGCTTCGCCGAGACGGTCGGCGTGGACCCGCACGACCCCGAGGCCGCGCTGGTGCACGCGTCGAGCGCGGTTCCCCACTACTTCGCGACGTACGAGAAGCAGTTCGAGTTACCGGTGCACCGTCCTGTGCACACCCGGGTGGTGTGCGCCCGCGGCGAGCGTCTGCGGATCGAGACCGACAGCGGCGTGGTGTCGGCCCGCGGTCTGATCAACGCGACGGGAACGTGGGAGCGCCCCTTCATTCCCCGCTACCCCGGCGCGGAGTCGTTCACCGGCCGCCAGGTGCACACCAGGGACTACTCCTCGGCGCAGGACTTCGCGGGGCAGCATGTCCTCGTCGTCGGCGGCGGCATCTCGGCGGTGCAGTTGCTGGACGAGATCTCCCGGGTCACCACCACGACGTGGGTGACGCGCCGCCCGCCGGAGTTCCGGGACGAGCCGTTCACGCCCGAGATCGGCCGCGCCGCAGTCGCTCTGGTCGAGGACCGGGTTCGCCGCGGGCTGCCGCCGGGCTCGGTGGTGTCGGTGACGGGGCTGCCCGTGACGCCCGCGATCCGTGCCGCCCGCGAACGCGGGGTGCTGGCGCGGCAGCCGATGTTCAGCGAGATCACCGAGGACGGTGTCCGCTGGGCCGACGGCCACGAGGAAAAGGTCGATGTGATCCTGTGGTGCACCGGTTTCCGCAGTTCACTCGATCACCTCGCACCGCTGCGGCTGCGCGGTCCGGGCGGCGGCATCACGATGACCGGACGCCTGGCCACCCAGGTGGCGTCGGATCCGCGGATCCATCTGGTGGGCTACGGACCGTCGTCGTCCACGATCGGCGCGAACCGGGCCGGGCAGGCCGCGGCCCGCGAACTCACCCGGCACCTCGGGTTGCCCGCCCCTACTTGATCAGCGAGGCGACGAACGAGGCCTGGTCGGGTCCCGCCTGGTACATGCTGCCGAAGTGACCACCCGAGTACACCCGGTAGTCGAGAGTCGTCCCGGCCGTGCGCATCTCGGAGACGAGTTTCTCCGTCAGCGGCAGCGGCACCGACGCGTCGGTGACCCCCTGCACGAGCAGCAGCGGACGGTCGTACCCCGTGACCGGGACCTCGAGGTATTCGCGCAACGCGTCCTGTAGCGCGGGCACGTCGAGCGCCCGCGACAGCATCTGCGCCACCGACACGTTCCCGGTCATGGCCGTGAACTGCCGGAACGGCACCTCGGGGGCCGCGTCCACGAACTGCTTCCCGACCGGGGTCAGATAGCTGTCGACGTCCAGTTCCGGGTACGCGTCCCGGACCCCGGCGATCAGGTACGACATGTACACGGTGAGACCGGCGAGGCCCTGCGGCGGAAACGACGGGCCGCTCCAGTTCGACACCGTCTCGATGTTCGACGGCACCCCGTTCGCGACGGCCCCGCGGTAGTCGAGTTCCGGCGCGTACGACGTGGCTGCGTGTGCGGCGAACACCGCGGCCTGACCGCCCTGGGACAGTCCGACGGCCATCCACGTGGAGGAGAGGTCGGCGTCGACCTCCCGTGCGGCGCGCACGGAGTCGATCACGCTGCGGCCTGCGACCTTCCCGTCGAGGTAGGGCGGCACCCCGGGAGTGCCCAGGCCCACGTAGTCGGTGGCGGCAACGGCGTAGCCGAGTTGCAGCCAGCTGCTCACGTAGTCCCAGGATTGCGGGTCGACGCCCGTGCCCGAGGGTGCGTCGGCGTCGGAGTCCCCCACGGTTCCGTGTGCCCACGCGATGACGGGCCATCCCCCGGCGGGCGGCGTCCCGGGCGGCACGAACACCATCCCGGTGCAGGGGGTGATGCCGTGACGATCGGTGGTCAGGTACGTCATCCGGTACGCACTTCCGGTTCCGCGGAGCCAGAGTTCGGCAGGCAACTCGGACGAGGCGACGACGGTGCCGGGGCTCGATCCGGCCCGCAGGGGATCCGCACCGACAGTTGGTGCCCACAGCACGCTGACCAGTGCGAGCAACGCCACGATGCGCCACCATCTCCGCACCTCTCAACGGTAGCTGCGCGGGGGCGGCACAGTACTGTGAATCGTCCACTCGCGGGGAAGCGGGACGCACGAGACCGGGAGAGCAGAAGAGACATGAGTGACGACAGCCCGATCCTGACTCCCGGCGACACTTGCTGGCAGGTTGCCCGCGCCGATCGTCTCGCGTGCATCGTCGACGCGGCGGACTACTTCCGCCACGCCAAGTCCGCGATGCTGCAGGCGCGCAGGCGGATCATCCTCATCGGCTGGGACTTCGACACGAGGATCGAGTTCGAACCGGACGAGAAGACGCTCGACGGGCCCAATCAACTCGGCCGGTTCCTGGCCTGGCTGACGCGCGAACGTCCGGATCTCGACATCTACCTGCTCAAATGGAATATCGGGGCCTTCACCGCGATCGGACGCGGGATGACCCCGATCTTCGTGGTCAACTGGGTGACGGACCGCCGCCTGCACTTCGAACTCGACGCCGCCCACCCGATCGGTTCGGCGCACCACCAGAAGATCGTCGTCATCGACGACGCGCTCGCGTTCTGCGGCGGCATCGACATGACCGTCGACCGGTGGGACACCCCCGAACATCGGGACCGCAACCATTACCGGACGCAGCCGAACGGCAAGCGGTACGGGCCGTGGCACGACGCGACGACCGCCGTCGACGGGGACGCGGCGAAGGCCATCGGCGAACTGGCCCGCACCCGGTGGAAGGCGGCCACGGGGCAGGATCTGGCGGCGGTCGACGAGATCGTGGGACGGACGCCGTGGCCGGAGGGGCTGGAGCCGACGATGCGCGGCGTCGACGTGGGCGTCGCACGCACGCTGCCGGAGCTGGACGACCGGGACGAGGTCCGGGAGATCGAAGCCCTGTATCTGGCGGCGATCGCCGGCGCCGAGCGGTCGCTGTACATCGAGAGTCAGTACCTGGCGTCGCGCACCCTCGCCGAGGCGATCGCCGCGCGACTCCGCGAACCGGACGGGCCGGAGATCGTGCTGGTGCTGCCGCGCAACGCCGACGGCTGGCTCGAACAGAAGGCGATGGACGGCGCCCGCCGCCGCTTGCTGCACCTGCTCTGGCGGGCCGACACCGGGAACCGGCTCGGCGTCTACTACCCCGTCACGGCGGGCGGTGAACCGATCTACGTCCACGCCAAGGTGCTGGTGATGGACGACCGTCTCCTGCGGGTGGGTTCGTCGAACCTCAACAACCGGTCGATGGGATTCGACTCCGAATGCGATCTCGCGGTCGAGGTCACCGCGGACACGGCGAACGGTGACGAACTGCGGGCGACCATCCTCGGCATTCGCCGTCAGCTCGTCTGCGAGCACCTCGGTGTCCCGGCCGGGCTGTTCGAGGACACGCTGACCGAGACGTCGTCGCTCCTGGGCACGGTCGAGGCGCTGCGCGGCGGCGGCCGGACCCTGGAGAAGTTCGAGCCGGACACGGTCGAGGACGAGGACAGCCCGCTGGCCGAGAACGAACTGATGGATCCCGAACGCAAACCGCCGAGCTTCTGGGAACGGACCAGCCGGGGCCGGTTGCGGCGCAGGGTGATCCGGCGTCAGAAGGCCGCCGGTTCGGTGCGGTAGATGCGCCGGTAGTCCTTGCGGAACGCCCGCCGCCCCAGGATCGACCATGCCATCCTGGCCGCGAAAGGCATCTCCGACAGGAACATTCGACGCTCCTCGGGTGTCGCCCCCTGAAGGATGAAACCGAGGAACACCAGCAGCCGGTCCTTGGGGATCGACGCGCGGCCGCGGTCACCCATCTCCTGCCACTCGGCGAGCGTCATGAACTGCTCCGCCAACGGGAGGATGTGCCGCTCCTCCTCGTCCAGGTGCTCGCCCAGCGCCGCGGACAGCGCGGTCAGCGTCTTCGCCAGCGGTTCGCCGTCCACCGCATCCACCGTGAACGCGGCGCCCTGCGACTGCGCCAGCGACAGCAGTTCGGAGATGCGTTCGTGCTGCTCCTCCATCCGCAGTACCAGCGCCGCGTCGGTGGGCGCGCGGTCGAGCAGTCTCGGCCACAGCAGGTCGTCCTCACTCGAATGATGGTGGTGGAGGGCGGTGGCGAGTTCCTCGAAGAACGCCACCACCTCCCCGGCCCGGGCGGCGTCGCCGGCGGGAACCCGGCGGACGAGCGCGGGCAGCGCGGCGAACTGGCGGCGGAAGCAGTTGTGGACCACCACCATCTCGCGGGTGTCGGGGCGGGTCGTGTGAGCAGTCGGAGTTGTCATGCGATCAAGGGTCGGTTCGGCGTCTTGGAGAGCACTTGGAAGCCACTAGTGCTTACGCTTGGCACGATGGTGCGGATTCGAGTACTCGGGACGCTCGAGGCGGAGGACGAATCGGGGGCAGTCGACCTCGGCGGCCCCCGCCAGCGGGCCGTGCTCGCCCTGCTGCTCGTCGCGCGCGGCGAGGTGGTTCCGGTGGATCGGCTCGTCGACGACCTCTGGCACGGCGCTCCCCCGGCGCGGGCCGTCGGTGCACTTCAGGCATACATTTCCAATCTGCGGCGGGCGCTGGAGCCGCGCCGCGCGCCGCGGGCGGACTCGACCGTCCTGGTGAGCCGAGCCCCCGGTTATGCGCTCACCCTGCCCTCGTCCGCGGTCGACGCGTGGGAGTTCGAGAGCCTGGTCCGCTCCGCCGCGGGCACCGGGCGGGCCGACCTGGAGTGGGCGCTGGGCCTGTGGCGGGGGCCGGCGTTCGCCGAGGTAGCCGGTGAGCACTGGGCGCTCGCCGAGATCGCCCGGCTCGAGGAACTGCGGGTGGTGGCGCGCGAACGGGTGGTGGCCGCCGCCGTCGCGTCCGGCGACGCCGCGGGCGCGGTACTCGACGCGCAGTCCCTCACCCGGGACCATCCGCTCCGGGAAGAGGGGTGGCGGTTGCTCGCCCTGGCGTTGCACCGCAGCGGGCGTCAGGCCGACGCCCTGGCCGCGTTGCGGGAGGCCCGCGGCAGGCTGGTGAGCGAACTGGGCCTCGACCCCGGTCCCGGTCTGACGGAACTCGAACGCCGGATCCTCACGGGCACCGTCCCGTCTGCACCGGCACCCGCCGCGGTGCCCCTCGACACCGCCCCGGCCCCGTGGTTCCTCGGCCGCGCCGCGGAATTGGCGACCCTGACCGACCTGATGAGCGATCCCGGTACCCCCGTGGTCCTCCTCGGCGGCGACGCCGGATCGGGGAAGTCGTCCCTGCTGCGCCGGTTCCGTCGCACCCTGCACGCCGCCGGGTGGCAGGTGGCGGTGGGCCGCTGCCCCGAGGTGGACGGCGCCCCGCCCGCCTGGGCGTGGGTGGAAATCCTGCGGGCACTGCACGAGACGGTCGACCCCGGTGCCGAGGCGGACGCGCTGGCGCCCCTGCTCGCCGACGACCGTTCGCACGCGGCGCGGCCGGACGACCCGAGCGGACGGTTCCTGCTGCACCGTGCCGTCGCCGACTACCTCGGGACCGTCCGCGATCACGGCCCGCTCG
Source organism: Rhodococcus koreensis (assembly GCF_900105905.1). Classification (GTDB taxonomy): domain Bacteria; phylum Actinomycetota; class Actinomycetes; order Mycobacteriales; family Mycobacteriaceae; genus Rhodococcus_F; species Rhodococcus_F koreensis. The sequence goes on from NZ_FNSV01000005.1 coordinate 3,324,768, forward strand.
CCGTCGTCCTCGACGACGTCCACCGCGCCGACGAGGACACCCTGTCGATCCTCGTGCGGCTCGCCCAGCAGCGGTCGCCGATCCTGCTGATCCTCGCGTTCCGCCCGGACGAGGTCGACGCGAACCTGGAGAACTGCTTCGCCGACCTCGCGTCGCTGCAACCCACGCGCATCCGCCTCGGCGGACTCGGACCCGAGGAGTCGGCGGAGCTGATCCGGCACGTGTCGGGCCGCGACCCCGACCCCGATATCCTCCGCGCGCTCGCCGACCGGACCGGCGGAAACCCGTTCTACCTGCAGGAAAGCGCCCGGCTCCTGGACAGTGAAGGCGAACTGGTGGCCACGTCGGAGGTGCCCGAGGGGGTCCGGGACGTTCTCCGCAGGCGGATCGCCCGCCTCCCCGAACTGACCGTGTCCGTCCTGCGACTGGCCGCGGTGGTGGGCCGCGAATCCGACGTCGACGTCCTCACCCGGGCCGCCGAAGTCGGCGAGGACGCCGTGTTCGACGCACTCGAATCGGGCGTGATCGCCGGACTGCTCGGCGAGCCGCGCGCCGGGACCGTCCGCTTCACACACGCCCTCGTCCGCGACACGCTCTACTCCGACCTCACCCGCCTGCGCAGGAGCCGCTGGCACGCCCGGGTCGGGTCCGCACTCGAGGAGTTGCGACCGCACGACGTCGCGGCGCTCGCGCACCATTTCACCGAGGCGCTGTCCGCCGCGACCGCACGGCAGGCCCTCGACCACAATGTCGCGGCCGCGGCGCAGGCGGCCGACCGCTACGCCCACGACGCCGAGATCGGCTTCCTGAACGACGCCCTCCGCGCGGCCGACCGGTTGCCGCCCGACGCCGCCGCGTCCGTGGACGAGCGCGTCGACATCCTCACCGAGCTCAGCCGCACCCAACTCGCCGCCGGCATCGGACTGGACGGGGCCCGTTCGCGGAAGCGGGCCCTCGAGCTCGCCCGGGACGCGGGCCGCACCGATCTGGCGATCCGGGTGCTCGCGTTCGTCGACACCCCGACGCCGTGGATCAACCGGCGCTACGGCGAAGTGGACACGGCCGTCGTGGACCTGATCGAGGCCCTGCTGCGGGACGAGGAACCGGAGCCGGCGGTGCGGTGCCGGCTGCTGGTCACGCTGGTCCACGAGATCGGGGCGGAGGATCACGAGCGCACCGGGTCCGCGGTCCGGGAGGCCGAGGTCCTCGCCCGCGACCTGGACGATCCGGTGCTGCTCGGGCTGGTGCTCTGCGCCGTCCACGCCGGCACCGGCTCGCCGACCAGCACACTCGGCGACCAGGTCATCGGCGACGAACTGCTCCGGATCGGCGACCGGACGCAGCTACCGGTGTTCACCATGCTCGGCCATCACCTGCTGGCCGAGATCGCGTCCGGCAACGGTGACATCCCGGCGATCGAACATCACATGGGCCTGCAGTCGGCACTGGCGGACCGGTACCGGTTCCAGCAGGCGCAGGCGACCCGCCAGATGAACCGCGGGATGGTCGCGCACCTCACCGGCGACCTGGCCGCGGCGGAACGCCACTACGAGCGGGGCCACGAGTTGATGGTCCGGGCCGGACTCGACGCGGACAGCGTCTTCGCCCTCGCGGTGTTCACGCTGCGGCTCACCGAGGGCCGGGCCGGCGAATTCGAGGCCGTGATCGCGACGGTCGACAGTGCAGCGACGGACGTGCTCGCCGATCTGCACGCCCTCGCCCTTCTCGGCAACGGCAAACCGGAGCAGGCGCGTCAGGTCAGGCGCCACCTCCGCCCCGTCCGCCGCGACTTCTTCCATTCCCTCATGATGTCGCTGCGCGGCGTCGTCGTCGCCGGGCTTGGCGAGCGGGACGAGGCGGCGGCGGTGCACGCGGAACTGAGCCCCTACAGCGGCCAGATCGGGGGCGGCGACACTGCGGCGTTCGCGGTCGGGCCCGTCGATACCATCCTCGGCGACCTCGAGATGCTCCTCGGCAGGACCGGGGCGGCACGCACGCACTACGCCGCGGCGCTCGCACTGGCCGAACGCTGCGGCTGCCCGGCCTGGATCGACGCCGCCCGCACCCGGGTGACCACCCAGCCAAGCGAGTTCCAAGTGGGTCACTAGCGGCCGGGCGCACAGTCGGAGGTGACCGAACCATCCGGCTTTCCTGGAGGCTTCCCCATGAGTTCCCTGCTCGCCCGCGTCGGCGCGGCCGCCGCGACCCGTCCCTGGCGGGTGATCGCCGCGTGGCTGACGCTGCTCGTCCTGGTGTTCGCCGCCGCGTCCGCGTTCGGCGGTACCAACCACGACGACTACAACGTGCCCGGTCTGCCGTCGCAGGAGGGGACGAATCTGCTGAGCGAACGGTTCCCGGAGATGTCGGGGGCGGACGCCCGGGTGGTCGTGCACTCCGACACGGGCCCGCTCGCCCCCGAGGTCCTCACCGATCTCGGCAGCAGGCTGGCGGACGTGAACGGGGTGAGTGCCGTGTCGCCGCCCCGCCTGTCCCAGGATTCCGACACGGCGGTGATCAGCCTCAACTACCGCATCCCGGTCACGGACTTCCAGGGCAGCGAGGGCGTCGACGCACTCGAGGCCGCGGTCGCCGGCACCCGGACGCAGGGACTGGAGGTGGAACTGGGCGGGCAGGTGCCCGAGAACATCTCCAAGCCGTCGGGCACCGCCGAGGCGGTGGGCATGATCCTGGCGCTGATCATCCTGGTGTTCGCGTTCGGTTCCGTGGTGGCCGCGGGACTGCCCCTGGCCGTCGCGCTCGTCGGGGTGGGCATCGGGTCCGGCCTCATCACGATCATGGCCGGATTCACCGGCATCAGCACCATCGCACCGACCATCGCGACGATGGTCGGCATCGGCGTCGGAATCGACTACGCGCTGCTGCTCGTCACCCGGTACACCGAGGGCCTGCGGTCCGGGATGCCGGTCCGAGACGCCGTCGCGGCCGCCAACTCCACGGCCGGGACGTCGGTGATCTTCGCCGGGACCACGGTCCTCGTCTCCCTGTTCGGGTTGCGGCTGTCCGGGCTGCCGATGTACGCGTCGTTCGGCTACGCCACGTTCGCGATGGTCGGCATCGTCATGCTCACCTCCGTCACGCTGGTGCCCGCACTGTGCGGGCTGGCGGGCACGCGGGTGCTCGGCACACGGTCCCGTGCCCGGGCCGAACGTCGCACGACGTCGCCGCTGACCGAACGGTGGGCGATCCGGGTGAGCCGCCGCCCGTGGCTGTGGGCGCTGACGGCGCTCGGCGTGCTGCTGCTCCTGGCCGCGCCGGTGCTGGGCATGCGTACGTGGCCGCAGGACGCGGGCAGCGCACCGGCCGCCAACACGATCCGTCAGGCCTACGACCTGATCGACTCCGAGTTCGGGCCCGGCGCCAACGGGCCGCTGATGGTGGCGGTCGACCTGAACAAGGTTCCGGCAGCCGAGCTTCCGTCGATCGTGCGTGACCTCGCGGCCGAACCCGGGGTGGCGTCCGTGACGCCCGTCCTGATGAACGCCGATTCGACGGCCGCACTCGTCTCGGTGCAGCCGACCACCGGTCCCAGCGATCCCCGCAGCACCGAACTGCTCGATAGGATCCGGTCCGACGCCGCCGACGGCGTCCAGGTCACCGGACTCACCGCCGTGTTCGCCGACATCTCGGCCCGCCTCGCCGAACGGCTGTGGCTGGTGATCGCGTTCGTCGTCGCCCTGTCGGTGGTGCTGCTCACGTTCGTGTTCCGCGCGCCGGTGGTCGCGGTGAAGGCGGCCGCCATGAACCTGCTGTCGGTGGCCGCGGCCTATGGCGTCATGGTGATGGTGTTCCAATGGGGTTGGGGTGCACAGCTGCTCGGGCTCCCCCATGCGCTTCCGGTGTCGAGTTGGGTGCCGATCCTCATGTTCACCATCCTGTTCGGACTGTCGATGGACTACGAGGTGTTCCTGCTCTCCCGGGTCCGTGAACGCTGGCTCGCCACGGGCGACTCGCACCGCAGCGTCGTCGAGGGACTGGCGTCGACGGGCCGGGTCATCACGAGCGCGGCGGCGATCATGGTCGCGGTGTTCGCCGGGTTCGCGCTCGACGGCGACGTCACCGTGAAGATGATGGGCGTCGGTCTCGCGACCGCGGTCCTCATCGACGCGACGATCGTGCGGATGGTGCTGGTGCCCGCGACCATGTACCTGCTGGGTGACGCCAACTGGTGGCGGCCGGGCGGACGCCGCGCGGCGGCAGCCGGCGGGGACGGGAGCGGGGCGGCTACGCCCGCAGGCGCTCCACTTCCGCTTCGAGCGCGATGACCCGCCGGTACAGGGCCTGGATGCTCGCCATGCACACCCCGTTCGCGTCGACCATGGCGATGCGACGGTCGTTGGAACCGAGCCCGAACGCGGTGGCGAAATCCTGCGCCATCGGGCCCAGGTGCCGCACCGACTCGTGATCGAAACCGTAGGTCCAGACGCTGACCGGCATCTCGGCGAGGCGGTCGAGCACCTCGCTCGCACTGGCAGGCGGCGCCTGGACGGCAACCCCGCGCTTGCGGGTCAGAACGGAGTGAAACCACGCCAACGGGTGGCGGGTACGGGCCGCTGTTCGCGCCCGCACCCGCCCCCGACTGGTGTCGACCCACACGGAGTCAGTCCGGGAGTTCGCCGACATCGTGCTTGATCGTCGCGTCACTGAGGAGCAGGCCGACCCCGAGGGCCATGACGCCGATTCCGAGTCCGATTGCGGCTCCGCCCAATCCGAGCATGATTCCGAGCATGTTGTCTCCTGTCGTCGATGGTGTACGGGATGTCGTGCCCCCGCTTTCTGAACACCTACGACTCTCGCTGCTCCCGGCCCTCGAGATAAGACACCTCAGGGGTGGTACAACCCCACCCCCGGACGCTGCGCCGGGCGGCACAATGGCGGCCATGACGGAATTACCGGAGTGGGCCCGAACCCTCGGCCTCGCCCCGCACCCCGAAGGCGGCTGGTACCGCGAGACGTGGCGCAGCGACGTCACCATCCCGGAGGCGAGCCTGCCGGACGACTATCCGGGGCCGCGGTCGGCGGGCACCGCGATCCTGTTCCTGCTCATGCCCGGACAGCAGTCGGCATGGCACAGCGTGCGCAGCGCCGAGATCTGGATGTACCACCGGGGCAGCCCCCTGCGGCTCGAACTCGGCGGCGACGGAAGCGAACCCGCCGCCCCCGACGCGCTGATCCTCGGCGCGGACGTCGCGGCGGGTCAGCAACCGCAACTGCTCGTCCCGCCGCGGCACTGGCAGCGCGCGAAACCCGAGGGCGACCAACCGACCCTCGTCAGTTGCGTCGTCACCCCGGGCTTCGACTTCGCGGACTTCCAGCTCTAGGCGCTTCGCGCTCGTGCGCCTTTCTGGTTGCTCCAGCTACCAGAAAGGCGCACGGGTGCTACGCGCCGAACGCGTCCGGGTCGGGCCCGATGCGGCCGTCGGTCCGGGTCAGCGAACCGATCGTGTTGATCTCGTCGGGGGTCAACTCGAAGTCGAAGACGTCGAAGTTGGCGGCGATGCGCTCCGGCGTCACCGACTTGGGGATGACGACGTTGCCGATCTGCAGGTGCCAGCGGATGATCACCTGCGCGGTCGTCTTACCGTGCGCGGCAGCGATCTTCGCGATGGACTCGTCCTCGAGGACGGTGCCCTGCCCCAGCGGGCTCCACGCCTCGGTCGCGATGCCCTTACCGGTGTGGAAGGCACGCAGGTCGGCCTGGTTGAACCGCGGATGCAGCTCCACCTGGTTGACCGCGGGCACCTCGCCGGTCTCGGCGATCAGACGGTCGAGGGTCTGCGGGGTGAAGTTGGAGACACCGATCGACCGCGCACGCCCGTCGGCCTTGATCTTCTGGAAGGCCCTGAATGTGTCGACGTAGCGGTCCGCGGACGGCACCGGCCAGTGGATGAGGTACAGGTCGACGTAGTCGAGGCCGAGCCGGTTCAGGCTGTCGTCGAACGCGCGGAGCGTGGAGTCGTAACCCTGGTCGTCGTTCCACAGCTTGGTGGTGACGAACAACTCGTCACGGGCGATGCCGGAGTCCGCGAGCGCGCGGCCCACTCCGGTCTCGTTCTCGTAGATCTTGGCGGTGTCGATGCTGCGGTACCCGGCCTTCAGTGCCTCGGTGACCGCGGCGTAACTCTCGTCGTCGGGCACCTGCCACACGCCGAAGCCGAGCGCAGGAATGCTGTTCCCGTCGTTGAGCGTGACCGTAGGTACAGGACTCTGTGCATTGTTGAAACCCATGGGACTGTCCAACCGGGCACCCGGACCGGATGTTCCCGGCGTCTCAGAATGTGGACTTTCGCGTGTCGTTTCGGTATCACCGGGTAATCCGACGGCATCGGCGTTCAGGTGGTGACGCGCCCGGTGAAAGGGGCGGACATGGGCCTCGGATACACATTGGCCTATCGGTTCAAGATCACGCCCTGGGTGAAGGCGGGCCGGGTCTTCGGGAACCAGATCGAGACGTTGATCGATCCCTTCGACGCACCACCGGGCGAGGTCCTCGACATCGGATGCGGCACCGGTGACCACGCCATCGAAATGGCCCGGCGGGGGTGGCAGGTGACGGGGATCGACACCGTCCAGCTGGCCCTCGACAAGGCGCGGTCCAAGGCACGGAAGGCGGGCGTCGACGTGCGGTTCATGCACGCGGACGCCACCGACCTCGAGCACGCCGTCGGTCGCGGGTACCACCTGATCCTGGACGTGGGGTGCTACCACGGGCTCAGCGACCACGCCCGGGTCGCGTACGCCGAGAACGTCACGACGGTGACCGAACCGCACGCCACGCTGTTGATGTTCGCGTTCGGGCCGGGACATCGCGGCCCGCTGCCGCGGGGTGTGTCCCGCTCCGACGTGGAGCGCACGTTCGAGAAGTGGAAACTCGTGTCGGACGTCGACGCCGACACGACCGGCATGCCGGGACCACTCAAGAAGGCCGACCCGCGCTGGTTCCGCCTAGTCAAGCGCTGACGCGCCCGTGAGTACTTGTTAACCGCCCGCGGTTAATAAGTACTCACGGGCGGGGGGATAATCTCCAGGTGACTGCAACACTGCGCATCAGCGGACTGTCGGCTTCGCGCGGTGAGCGCACCCTCTTCGCCGGCCTCGACCTGACCGTCGCCCCGGGCGACGTGACCGGACTGGTAGGGGCGAACGGTGCCGGCAAGTCGACGCTGCTGACCGCCCTCGCCGGGGTCGGCTCGGCGGACGTGGAGGGCAGCATCGTGCTGAGCCCGCCCGACGCCGCCGTCGGCTACCTCGCCCAGGAGCCCGATCGAATCGTCGGCGAGACGGTCCTCGACTTCCTCGGCCGCAGGACCGGGGTCACCGAGGCCGAGCACACCATGAACGCGGCCGCCGAAACACTCGGCGAGTCGGACGAGGATCTCTACTCCCCCGCCCTCGAACGCTGGCTGGCACTGGGCGGCGCCGACCTCGCCGAGCGCGCGGAGAAGGTCGTGAGCGAACTCGGGCTGGGGGTGCCGCTCGACGCGCACATGACGTCGCTGTCCGGTGGGCAGGCCGCGCGCGCCGGGTTGGCGTCGCTGCTGCTGTCCCGGTACGACGTGCTGCTGCTCGACGAGCCGACCAACGACCTCGACCTCGTGGGGCTCGAACAGCTCGAGCGTTTCGTCGCCGAGAGCCGGGCAGCCATGGTGGTGGTGAGTCATGATCGAGAATTCCTGGCGCGCACCGTGACCGGCATCGTGGAACTCGACCTCGCGCAGCAGCAGATCGCGGTCTACGACGGCAGCTACGACTCGTATCTCGCCGAACGGGAGATCGCACGCAGGCATGCCCGGGAGGCGTACGAGGAGTACGCCGGAACCCGTTCGGATCTCGAGGACCGCGCGCAGATGCAGCGGAACTGGATGGAGCACGGAGTCCGGAACGCGCGCCGCAAGGCGAAGGACAACGACAAGATCGGCAAGGGGCTGCGCACCGAGTCCACCGAGAAGCAGGCCGCGAAGGCCCGGCAGACGCAACGCCGGATCGAGCGGCTCGAGGTGGTCGAGGAGCCGCGCAAGGAGTGGGAACTGCGGATGGAGATCGCCGCCGCCCCGCGCAGCGGTTCGGTCGTGGCGACGGCGAACGGCGCCACCGTCGCGTGGGGCGGGGACCGCGAGTTCACGTTCGGCCCAGTCACCACTCAGGTGGACTGGGGTGACCGGATCATCGTCACCGGCGCCAACGGCTCCGGGAAGACGACCCTGCTGAAGGTGCTGCTCGGCAAGGTCGCCCTGGACGCGGGCACCGCCTCACTCGGTTCGGGTGTGGCGATCGGCGAGATCGATCAGGCCCGCGGCCTGTTCGAGGGCGCCGAGAAGGTGTCCGACGCGTTCGCGGCGCAGGTCCCGGACTGGCCGGATGCCGACGTGCGGACGCTGCTCGCGAAGTTCGGCCTCAAGGGACACCACGTGCTGCGGCCCGCGGCGTCGCTGTCGCCCGGCGAACGCACCCGCGCCGCCCTCGCCCTGCTGCAGGCGCGGGGCGTGAACCTGCTGGTGCTCGACGAGCCCACCAACCACCTGGACCTCCCGGCGATCGAACAGCTCGAGCAGGCGATGGAGAACTTCGACGGCACGCTGCTGCTCGTCACCCACGACCGGCGGATGCTGGATTCGACGCGCAGCACCCGCCGCTGGCGGATGGACGGCGGCCGGCTGTCCGAGGAGTAGTCAGTCGCCCTCGGCCATGGGCGGCAGCGCCTTGACGAACGGCGGGTCGTAGTCGACCTTCCCGAGCTTCGCGGCGCCACCGGGCGATCCCAGGTCGTCGAAGAAGTCGGCGTTCGCCTTGGTGTACTCGACCCACTGGTCCGGGACGTCGTCCTCGTAGAAGATCGCCTCGACGGGGCAGACGGGCTCACAGGCACCGCAGTCGACGCATTCGTCGGGGTGGATGTAGAGCATCCGACCGCCTTCGTAGATGCAGTCGACGGGACATTCTTCGATGCATGCCTTGTCCAGAACGTCGACACAGGGCTCCGCGATGGTGTACGTCACGTCTGTAATCCTGTCCTTTCCTGCCGTCCTGCGCGAATCGCCTCTACTCTGCCACTCAATTCCCCAGGGTCAACCTGTCATTTCGGCGCCCGGGCCTGTTGCCCACGGTTGACAAACTGTTGGGTTTTCACAACACTTTGTTGCATGAGCCCAGTACGGCGCGGGGACTCCCTGCCCATCTACAACCGCATCGGCGTCCTGCGCGCCGAACGCGGGATGAGCCGGGCTCAGCTGGCGGGACTCATCGACGTCAACCCCCAGACCGTCGGCGCACTCGAACGGGGCGACCACTACCCCAGCCTCGACCTGGCGTTCCGTATCTCATGGGTGTTCGAACTGCCGGTGGAGGCCATCTTCTCCCGCACCGAGTTCGGGCCCCTGTCCACCGAGCTGTACCGCACCGACCGACCGCCGTCCACGACAGGAAGCGGGGAGAGTTCCCATGCCTGAGACCAATCTGATCGAGAGGTACCAGGGGTTCCGGACGCGCAGATTCCTCCAGAACGAAAGCCGTTACCGCACCTGGCTGCCGCAGTGGCGGACGCGCAGCCGCAGGCGAATCCTGGTGGTCGCCCTCGCGGTGACGTTTGTGTTCATGACCGCCGTCGGGATCGTGTGTCATGTCGACATGACGGTCGGTCCGCTGCTCTGGCTGCCCGCGTGCCTGTTGTTCTTCCCGCTGTGGACGATGCTCCAGATCGTGTCCGGACGGCAGGGGGACGCGCCGCGCGACGCTCTCGACGAGTGGGAGATCCAGCAGCGCAACAGTGCCCGCTCGATCGGACTCACGGTCACCCAGCTGCTGACGTTGCTTCCGGCGATGTACCTGATCTTCGTCGGTGCGCTGGACGTCGATCACAGCAACGTGCCGTACGCCGCGGGACTGCTCGTCGTCACCGCGCTGATGGTCGGGGGTTGCACGCCGGCCATGATCCTCGGCTGGACCCGACCCGACCCCGAGCCCGACGACCTGGCCTCGTAGGAACATCCGCCTCCAGATGGGAAGGACCCATGTCTCACACCCTCACGATCGACGGCATCTCCAAACGGTACGGTGACGTCGTCGCACTCGACGACCTGTCCTTCGAGGTCCGCCCCGGTGAGATCTTCGGTTTCGTCGGCAGCAACGGCGCGGGCAAGACCACCACCATGCGCATCGCGCTGGGCGTCCTGTCCGCCGATTCCGGCGAGGTCCGGCTGAGCGGCAAGCCGGTCGACCTGGACGTGCGGCGCACCATCGGCTACATGCCGGAGGAACGCGGGCTGTACCCGAAGATGAAGGTGGGCAAGCAACTCGCCTACCTCGCCGAACTGCACGGCATCTCCCGCTCCGCGGCGCGGAACGCCGTCGCCCGCTGGACCGAGCGCCTCGGCATCGCGGACCGTGTCGGCGACACCGTCGACGCACTCTCGCTCGGCAATCAGCAACGCGTACAACTGGCCGCCGCGCTGGTCCACGACCCCGCGGTGCTGGTTCTCGACGAACCCTTCTCCGGGCTCGACCCCGTCGCGGTGGACGTCATGAGCGACGTACTGGTGGAGAAGGCGAACACCGGAGTGCCGGTGATTTTCTCGAGCCATCAGCTCGAACTCGTCCAGCGCCTGTGCCACCGCGTGGGCATCATCAGCCACGGCCGGATGCGTGCCGTCGGCACCGTCGACGAACTGCGCGGCGGCGGCAACGCCCGACTCGAAGTCCACGCGCCGGAGGCGCCGGTCGGGTGGGCCCATCACCTCGACGGGGTCACCACGATCAGTCACCTCGACGGCCGGACCCTGCTGTCGCTCGACGACCACGTGGACGATCAGCTGGTCCTGCACACCGCCCTGAAGACCGGTCCGGTGCACGAGTTCTCGCTGCACAGGCCCACTCTGACCGATCTGTTCCGAGAGGTGGTCACCGCATGAGCGCCCCCGTGAGTCCCGCCCGCGCGATCGGCCTCGTCGCCCGCCGCGAATTCCTGACCCAGGTGGCGAAGAAGAGCTTCGTCATCAGCAACGTGATCATCCTGCTGGCCATCGTGGGCGGCATCGTCGCGTATTCGCTGTTCTCGGGCGGCGACGAAGACCGGGCCACCGTCGGACTCGTCGGCGACCAGTCGCTCGCGCCGGTTCTCGTCGCCACCGGTGACGCGACCGGCACCCCGGTCGACGTCGTCCCGGCGGCCGACGAACAGGCCGCACGGGACCAGGTGGGCGGCGGTGACCTCGACGTCGCGCTGATTCCGGGCACCGGCGGATCGGTCACGGCCGTCACCGAATCCGAGCTGAGCTCCGGGCTTCGCACCGTGATCGACGCGGCCGTGATGCAGCAGGCTCAGGCCGGCGCCCTCGCCGCGCGGGGTGTGGACCCCGCGGAACTCGCCGCCGCGACCGGCGGGGCGGTCGTCACCGTCGACGCTCTCGACCCGCCCGACCCGGAGAAGGGCCAGCGCGTGGCCCTCTCCGTCGCCGTGGTCGTCCTGCTGTACATGCAGATCATGATGTTCGGCATGTACGTGGCGATGGGTGTGGTCGAGGAGAAGTCGAGCCGCGTCGTGGAACTGCTCCTGTCGACGCTCCGACCGCTGCAACTGCTGTGGGGCAAGGTGATCGGCATCGGCGCGGTCGGACTCGTCCAGCTGACCGCCTACGGTGTGGCCGGGGTCGCGGCCGGACTCGCGACGGGCGTGCTCACCGTGACCGGGACGGCGCTCGGGGTGCTGGCCGGAACGCTCGGCTGGTTCGTGCTCGGATTCGCGTTCTTCGCCGTCCTCTACGCCGCGGCCGGGTCGATGGTGTCGCGGCAGGAGGATGTCAACGCCACCGCGTCACCGCTGATGGTGCTGATCGTCATCATGTTCTTCAGCGCCTTCTCGTCGGTGAGCAACCCGGACGGCACCCTGAGCAACGTCCTCAGTTGGATTCCGCCGTTCTCGGCGATCCTGATGCCGCTGCGCATCGCCGCCGGCGTGGCGTCCCCGGTCCAGGTCGTCGTCACCATCGCCCTGATGCTCGCGGTGACCGCCGCACTCAGCGTGCTGGCCGCGAAGATCTACCAGCGCTCGATCCTGCGGATCGGCAAGGTCGTGTCGTGGAGGGAGGCGCTGGGGAGGTCGTGAATTCCCGGTGCCCAGCCAAGTTCCCCGGGTAGTCTTCGAATCGTCGATCGATGCTGCTCAGCTGCCGTTTCGGAACGGGGAACACCATGGTCGTCCGTCGCCGGAAGCCGATCGTCGCCCTCGCCGTCGCCGTGGTCGCGTGCATGACGTTGCTGCTGACGGCATGCACGTCCGACGAGCCGACCACTGCGGGCGGTGGCAACGCCGGCCCCGACGGCACCCCGGTCGCCTACACGGAGCCGGTCAAGCTGTCGAGCGAGAACGGGGTGCTCGAGGTCCGGCTGTCGGCCCATCAGGGCACGGTCGACCTCGACACCGTCTCGGAACCGGTGTCCAACTTCCTGGTCTTCGGGTACGAGGTTCTGCAGGGCACCAGTTCGAACGGCTCGACCACGGGCGACGACGTCTACCCGGCACCGACGTTGCGCGTCGATCCGGGTGAGCGCCTGATCATCCACTACGACAACGATCTCCGGAACCTGACGATCGAGGACTTCTACGACCCCGCGTTCACGCCGGCGGGCGGGGAGGTCCCGATCTATCCGCCGGCCCTCGAGTCCGCGCCGCTGAACCTGCACACCCACGGGTTGCACGTGAGCCCGGACGGCAACGCCGACAACGTGCTGCTCGACATCCCCGCCGGGATGGGCAACGTCTACGACTACGCGGTGCCGAAGGACATGCCGAACGGCATGTACTGGTACCACAGCCACCGTCACACGATGACCGCGCAGCAGACGTACGCGGGGCTCGCGGGACTGCTGGAGATCGGCAGGCCCGACGGCAACCTTCCCCTGGTGACGCAGAACGACGTTCCCATCCGCGACATGGCGCTGCAGTACAACTTCGTCTTCGACCGTAAAGGCAACGGCCACCAGCTGAACGACCCGAACTGGCCTCAGTTCGTGAGCACGCTGAAGCCCCCGGAGGGATCCCAGCTGGCCGACGGCACGTACTCGCCGAGCCTCGCCCCGGTGAACTTCGCCGACACGACGGAGGGGGCCCAGTACGTCACCAACTGGTATGCCGGTCCGCTGTCCCCGGCGAATCACCGCGGTCAGAACCAGTTCGTGCCGGGCAATCTGCAGAGTTTCCGCAGTGATTCCACGAACGTGCCCGCCGATCCCTCGCTACCCGACAACGAGCGCGACGTGCAGTACACGATCAACGGGCAGTTCCAGCCGGAGTTGAAGCTGAAGCCGGGCCAGACGGAGATCTGGGTGCTGGCCAACATCAGCGACTTCGCGTACATGCCGCTGCGGCTCACCGAGACCGCGACGGGCGAGCATCCCCAGTTCTCGATCGTCGGCCAGGACGGCAACCCCTTCACCCAGGTGCAGCGGCCGGTCGGCGGTGACGGAACCCGGCTCGTCATTCCGCCGGGGTCGCGGTACGCGATCGCCGTGACGATGCCGGACACCGGCGATCTGGTGCTCGACATGCCGCCGCTGGACGGCGCGAAACCCGTCACCAATCCCGGCGTGCTCTACACGAACAACGGCACCGGCAACCCGCCGGCCGAACTGGGCACGGTGACCGTCGACCCGTCGGTCATCAGCTACGCCGACGGCTTCTTCACCTTCCCCACCCAGACTCTCGTGCACGTCACCCCCGACAGCGGCGAAGGCCGGACCACACCGTTCGAGCCCGGCCAGAACCTCGACGCCTACACGTCGTTCGTGGACACGTCGGTGATGACACCCGACGTGAAGCGCACGCTCACGGTGTCGGGCGGGTTCGGCAACGAGAAGGCCAGCAACAGCGACCCGAAGGCGTTCACGTACGAGTTCGACGACAACACGTTCCCGAACATCCCGTTGATCCAGCCGCGCCTCAATTCGGTCGAGGAATGGTCGATCACGAACCTCAACAACGACGAGCATCCGATGCACATCCACGTCAACGACTTCCAGGTGATGGAAATCGTCGATCCGATCGCGGGCACCAGGACCGGGGTGCAGCCGTGGGGTGAGGACAACGTCAACGTGCCCGCGCCCGTCACGGACGCGAACGAGAATCCGCTGGTGCCCGCATCGGTGACGCTGCGCACCAAATTCACCGAGTACACCGGCACTTTCGTGATCCACTGCCACCGCCTCAACCACGAGGACAACGGACTGATGGCCACCGTCAACGTGATCCCCGAGGTGTCGACGTACGCGGTGGCGGTGCCGGGTTCGGCGGGCACCCCCGCCACCGTGCAGGTCCACGACGGCAACGGCGACAAGGTGATCGCCGCGGTCACCCCGTTCCCGGCGTTCGAGGGCACCCCGACGGTGGCGATGGCCGACGTCAACGGCGACATGATCCTCGACCTCGTCGCCGGGACCGGTGCGGGCGTGGCACCGGAGGTCGTCGCGTACGACGGCAACGATGTGGGCTCCGGCCCGTTCACCGCCGAGCTGACCCGGTTCGCCCCGTTCGACGACGGCTTCCGCGGGGGCGTGAACGTCGCGGGTGCGGACATCGACGGAAACGCGCTGGCCGACAACATCATCGCCGGCACCGGGCCCGGCACCGAGACGCAGGTGAAGGTGTTCTCGTCCACCCTGCCCACGGACGAGGGCGCGGCACCCGAGACCTTCTCGACGTTCACCCCCTACCCCGGTTCGCAGTCCGGGGTGACCGTCGCGACGGGCCTGGTCGACACCGCCTCGGGCCGGGCGAGCATCGTCACCGCCCCGGGGCCGGGTGAAGCGCCTCGCGTGAAGACGTTCCGGTACGACCTGTTCGAGCCCACCGCCGCGGCGCAGGCCGACGGCACCGCGGACGAGCACGCCGGCCACACCGGCGGACCGAGGGCGACGTCGGAGTTCCTGGCCTTCGACGAGAACTACCTCGGCGGTGTCTCCCTCTCGACGGGGTGGGTGGCCGGCGCCGAGGGCGGAGCCAAGAGCATCGTCACCGGCATGCTGGGCGGCGACGGCACCGTCCGGGTGTGGTCGAGTGGGTCACGCCTCGACGGTGAGCCGGGCATGTATCTCGAGAGCCCGGACCACCACTCCGGCGACGTCGTGTTCACCCAGATCGCGTCGTTCGCACCGTTCGCCGGCGGCACTCCGGGCACGGGCGTGCAGGTCGCCACGACCAGCACCACCACGGGCGCCGACCTGCTCGTCAGCGGCGCCGGGCCGGGCGGGGCCGAGGTGCGCAAGTTCGGGCTGGGCCGCCCCGACCCCCAGGCCACGACGCTGGTACCACTCCCGTTGGGCGCCCTGCCCGCGCTGCCCGCAGCGCCTGGTTCCGTGCCGCTCGGCGGCCGGTAGGTGCCGGTGTCAGGCGGTCCGCTTCTCGGCGGCGGCCGCGATGTCGTCGAGATCCTGACGGATCATCTTGGTGGTGGCCTTCAGCGCGAAGGAGCCGAACACCTTCATCAGGAATCGCGAAAAGGCACCCATACCGGTTGCTTCCGCCGAGAAGTGAAACGTCAGGGTGGTGCCGTCGCCGGCAGGCGTCAGGGTGAACACCGTCGTGTAGTCGGCGCCGCGGGACGACGCCTTCACCACGGTGCGCTTCTCCGGGTCGATCTCCGCGACCCACATCTCCTCGGACGAGGACTTGCCGAACAGCACCCGGGTCTCACGCCACCGCGTGCCGACCTCGTATTTCGTCGAGTCCAGCCGCTCGAGCTTCTCCACGCCGCTCAGAACCGACTCCGCGTTGTCCAGGTCGGTGAGGACATTCCAGACCGCGCTCGCGGGCGCGTCGATCGTTCGGCTCACTCGGATTTCCGAGGCTGACATGTGGCACCCGTTTCTCTCGGTGTCAGGGCAGGGTCCAGAACTGGGTGGTCACCAGATAGAAGACGACGACCCAGAACACCATAGCCCCGGCGACGACGGCGAGCCCTCGACGGTTCGTCCTCGCTTCGGGAACGCCTTGGGCCGGCCGCAGCCAGTGCCCCAGGATCCGGTTCACGTAGTACGGCATCGTCACGAAGCTCATGATGAAGCTGGACAGCAGGTTTCCGACGAGCAGGCCGAGCCACAGCGGCATCTTCAGCGGCGACAGCGCGAGGGTGAGGATCACGACCGTGGGATAGAGGCCGACCCACACCGCGATCGAGGTCTTGGTCTCGGACGGCGGCGGCGCCTCGTGGCCGTTCTCGTCGAACGCGAACCAGCTGCCGAACGAGTTGTCGATGGTGCGCAGTTCGAAGTCGTGGAACTTCTCGCCCTCCGCGAGCAGCTCCTGACGTGTCGCCGAGGTGAGCCACGTGTCGAGGTCGGCGGCGTTGTCGTAGCGGTACAGCGCGGTCCACTCGTCCTGGACACCTTCGACGGGGCGGAACAGTTCGCTCCCGCGGAAGCCGTCGAACCTGCTCTCCTCCAGGCGCAGTCGGTCCTGCCAGGCGAGGAAGTCGTCGACGTGTTCGGGGCGGACACGGTGCGTCACGACGACCGTCACGAGCGGATCCGCTTCCCGCACGCCGCCACCGGTGATGACCTGCTGGGTGGCGGGGCCGTCGAAGTACGGCTGCCCCGCGTCCAGCCGGTCCTGCCGGGTGGCGCTGTTGATCCACGCCTGCACGTGGGCGACGGAATCGAAGCGGTAGACCACCACCCAGTCGGGTTGCACGGCGGTGGGTGCGGAGATCTCGGCGCCCAGAAAACCGGGGTAGCGGGACGCGGCCGCGTTCATGTCCCGCTGCCAGGCCTCGAAGGCCTCCTCGGAACCGGCACGCACCTTCTGGCCGATGATGACCGTCGCGGCGTTGCCGGCGACTTTCTCGGTGGGCTTCTCGGTGTCCATCGCCCTCTCCTCACGGCTCAGGTCGTCGGAACCGATCGGTTCTCGCCGATACGGCTGTAGATGCGCTCGGGGGTGAGCGGCAACTCGCGGAAGCGCACGCCCGTCGCGTCTTCCAGCGCGTTGGCCAGTGCAGGCGCCACCGGGTTGATGCAGCACTCCGCCATTCCCTTCGCACGCATCGGCCCGACGGAGTCCGAAGAATCGACCAGCAGCACTTCGGTCCGGGGAACGTCGGCGAAGGTGGGGATGCGGTAGTTGCGCAGGTTGGGGTTGGTCATCACACCGTTGTCGTCGACGTGGAAGTTCTCGGTCAACACGAATCCGATGCCCTGGGCGACGCCGCCCTCGATCTGGCCGCGCACTTGCACCGGGTTGATGATGACCCCGGCGTCCGTGGCCTGGACGCTGTCGAGGATGCGGATCTCGCCCGTCACCCGATGGACGGCGATGCGGAAACCGTGGGCGTTGGAGACGACGCTGCGCGGCGACCCGTACGCCTTGCGCGCCTCCGTGAACCGGATGCCGCGGGGGCGGGCGGCGTCGAGGAGTTCGGTCAACGGCACACGTGTGCCGTCGCAGAGTACCCCGTCGTCGTCCATCGAGCAGGACGCGACATCGACCCCGGTGTGCGCGGCGGCGAACGCCAGGATGCGGGTGCGCAGCGCTTCCGACGCCTGCGACACGGCGTTGCCCGCGACGAAGAGCCCCGCACTGGCGAATGCCCCCGTGTCGAAACCCGTGCGGTCGGTGTCGGACTGCACGAGACGCACCCGCGACGGCGTCGTGCCGAGCTGGGTGGCCGCGATCTGCACGTGCGCCGTCGACGTCCCCTCACCGAATTCGACGGTGCCGACGGCGAGTTCGTACACGCCGTCCTCGCCGAGCGTCGCCCACGCCTCGGAGATGTGCTCGGTCGGGGGCGCGGTCTCGTGAAGGCCACACGCGGTGCCCACGCCGACGAGCCAATCCTCGCCCAGCACCTGCCCGTTCCCGGTCCGTCCCAATGCGGCGTCCACGAGGTCGATGCACTGCCCGAGCCCGTCCTCCCCGAACACGACGTCGTCGGGCCCGTCCTCGATCGCCACCAGTGAGTCGCCGGGGCGGACGATGTTGCGGCGCCGCAACTCGACGGCGTCGATGCCGAGCGCGACCGCCAACTCGGTGATGGCGGACTCGACCGCGAACGCGGGCTGCGTCATGCCGTACCCGCGCAGCGCCCCGCTGGGCACGGTGTTCGTGTAGACGGAGTACGCGTCGAACTTCTTGTTGAGGCACCGGTACGTCGAGATCGCTGCCCCGGCGGCGAACAACGTCTCGCCCCCGTGGTTGCCGTACGCGCCCGTGTTCGACACGTTGCGCACCTGGAACGCCGTGAGCGTGCCGTCGGATCGGGCGCCGAGCTTGACCGTCAGCTTCATCGGGTGCCGCGGCGACGCCGTCGTGAACTCTTCTTCCCGGGTGAACTCGAGGGAGACCGGCCGGCCCGTGTCGAGGGTGGCGAGCGCAACCAGATCCTCCGTGATCACCTCCTGCTTGCCGCCGAACGCGCCACCGACCCGCTCGCAGAACACCCGCAGCTGGTCGGGACGCAGGTCGAACAGGTGAGCCAGCTTGACCTTCGCGATCGACGGCGACTGCGAACTCGTGCGCACGTGCAGGCGGCCGTCCTCCATCCAGGCGATCGACCCGTGCGTCTCGAGATGCGCATGCTGCACACGCGGCGTGAAGTACGTGCCCTCGTGGATCACGTCGGCCTCGGCAAACCCGGCCTCGATGTCCCCCACCTCACCGTGCAGCTCGAGCAGAATGTTGCGCACGGGGTCCTGGACGAACGGATCATCCGAACCGTGCAGTTGCGGTGCGCCGTCGGCCATCGCCTCCTCCGGGTCGAACACCGCGGGCAGCACGTCGTACTCGACGACCACTCTGCGGCAGCCCTCCTCCGCGGCGCCGACCGTGTCCGCCACCACCGCGACCACACGCTGTCCGACGAAGCGGACCGTGTCGTCGAGGATGTACGTGTCGTCGGGGTCGACGAGGTGATCGGTGTGGATCGCGGTCGTGTACAGCTTCCGGGGCACGTCCTCCCACGTGTACACGCGGTGCACTCCGGGGACGGCGAGCGCCGCCGCCGTGTCGATCGAGACGATGCGGGCATGGGCGTGCGGCGAATGCAGCACCTTCATGTGCAGCAGGCCCTCGATGTCGGTGTCCATCGTGAATCGGGCGCGGCCCGTGACGACGTCGGTGGCCGCGGGCGCCCCGACGCTGGTGCCGACGGCCCGGCCCGGTTCGGCGACCTCGATCGCGGCGACACCGTTCACCGCGTCCTCGATCGCGCGGTAGCCGGTGCAGCGGCACAGATTGCCCTTCAATGCGCGGGGCAGGTCGGCTTTCTGCGCGTCGGTGAACGTCGCCGAGGTCATGATCATCCCCGCGGTGCAGAATCCGCACTGGAACCCGGGGGCGTCCCGGAACTGCCGCTGCAACGGATGCAGGTCGTCCGGTGAACCGAGGCCCTCGATGGTGGTCACCTCGCGTCCCTCGGCCCGGAACGCGGGTGTGATGCAACTGTGCACCGGATCGCCGTCGAGCCACACCGTGCACGCTCCGCAATCGCCTGCGTCGCAACCCTTCTTGACGCCGTGATGACCGAGCGAACGCACGAACGTCCGCAGGCACTGTCCGGGATTCGGCTCCTCGTCGAACGTCCTGCCGTTGACGGTGTACGTCATCGCCGACCTCCTGCCGCGAGTTCGGTCCGGATCTCCTCGGCGTAATGCTTCGCGAGGTGACGACGATGGTCGGGGGTGCCGTTGGGGTCGTCGAACCACACGTCCTCGGGCAAAGCGTCGATGCTCTGCTGCAGCGTCTCGGCGCCGGGCACGGCGTCGAACGCGAACCGGATCGGACGCGTGGTGCCCGCCGTGATCGTGAGCAGCAGGTCGTCGGCATCGGGCGACCGGGTGCCGATCATGAACAGTGTCGACCGGCCCAGGTGTGTCAGCGTGAAGCGGCGGTGCGCGTGACGCTTGCGCAGGGCGCCGGCCGGGATGTCGATGCGCCGCAGGATCTCACCCGGCGAGAGAATGTTCTCGTGGTTGCCCGTGACGAAGTCGGCGGCGTCCACGGTGCGCTCGGACCCGTCGGCCGCCCACAGGGTGTACGTCGCCTCGAGTGCGACGGCCATCGTGATCATCGGGCCCGCGGGCAGCGACATGCAGATGTTGCCGCCCACCGTCGCCGAATTCCAGACCTTGAACGACGCCAGGAACGCCTCACAACTCGTTGCGAACAGCGAGTCGGCGAGCCAGTCGCCCGGCGGCGCAAAGGCATACAGTTCACGCACCGTGCACGTCGCCCCGATCTCCAGACCCGCATCGCCCGGCACCAGCGAATCCCAGCCGAGCGCCGTCAGATCGACGAGCCTGCTCAGGCCGGGTTGTGGCTCCGAGAACAACCACGTTCCCCCGGCCAGCCACGCGTCGCCGTCCCGCCACTGCGCACCCGGCCGGTCGGGTGGGCGCCGCACGACATCGGTGATGGTGTTGAGGTCCATATGACTGCTCCACTCGGGGAATGTGTCGTCGTTCTTGTACCCGGCCTGCGTCAACTCACCTGACTCTAGACACCGCGACAGCCGTACCGGCGTTTTTTGCCTTGTTCCACCCGCGCTTGCGACCGTCACCCGTCGTAGCAGACATCTACCGCCCCGGCCCGACCGTTACTCTCAGGTCCATGGCCGCCAAGATCTCCGCCCACGACGTGCTCGAGTTGGTACTGGACGCAGGCAGCTTCGTCTCCTGGGACACCACGCCCGTCGACGCGCGGCCGAACGAGAAGTACCAGGCAGACCTGCAGAAGGCCGCCGAGAAGTCGGGCGTCGACGAATCGGTGATCACCGGCGTCGGCACCGTCCGCGGTCGCCCGGTCGCCGTCATCGCCTGCGAGTTCGCGTTCCTGGCCGGTTCGATCGGCGTGGCCGCCGCCGAGCGGATCGTCTCCGCCATCGAACGCGCCACCCGCGAGGGCCTCCCCCTGCTCGCCTCCCCGACGTCGGGCGGCACCCGCATGCAGGAGGGCACCGTCGCCTTCGTGCAGATGGTGAAGATCGCGGCGGCCGTCGCCACCCACAAGGCCGCCCACCTCCCCTATCTGGTGTATCTGCGGAACCCGACCACCGGCGGCGTGTTCGCGTCCTGGGGTTCGCTCGGGCACATCACGGTGGCCGAACCCGGTGCGCTCGTCGGGTTCCTCGGACCCCGCGTCTACGAGGCGCTGTACGGCGAGAAGTTCCCCGAAGGCGTGCAGACGTCCGAGAACCTGTACCGCAACGGCGTCATCGACGGCGTCGTCCCCGCGACCCGCCTGCGCCGGCTCGTGCACCGGGCGTTGCGGGTGCTGATCGATGCGCCGACGCCGGCCGCCGCCACCGAACCGGTGCCGGCCGTCGACATCCCCGACGTGCCCGCGTGGCAGTCGGTGATGTTGTCGCGGCGCTCCGACCGGCCCGGCATCCGCCACCTGCTGCGGCACGCGGCCACCGAGCAGGTTCCCCTCAGCGGCACCGGTCAGGGCGAGACCGAGGGGACGGTGCTGTTGTCGCTGGCCCGTTTCCGCGGCGCGCCGTGCGTGTTGCTGGGCCAGGACCGCGCCGGCCAGTCGGCGCTGAACACGATGGGGCCCGCCGCCCTCCGCGAGGCACGCCGCGGCATGCGGTTGGCCGAGGAGTTGCAGATCCCCCTCGTCCTGGTGATCGACACCCTCGGTGCGGCGTTGTCGCAGGAGGCGGAGGAGCGTGGATTGGCTCCCGAGATCGCGCGCTGCATCTCCGACCTCGTGACGTTGAAGACTCCGACCGTGTCCGTTCTGCTCGGTCAGGGCACGGGCGGCGGGGCGCTGGCCTTCCTCCCGGCCGACCGTGTGCTCGCGGCGCAGAACGGGTGGCTGGCCCCGCTGCCTCCCGAAGGTGCCAGCGCCATCGTGCACCGCGACACCACCCACGCACCCGAGATGGCCGCCGCCCAGGGCATCCGTTCCCTCGACCTGCTGCGGGACGGCGTCATCGACGCCATCATTCCCGAGCATCCGGACGCCGCCGACGAGGCCGTCGACTTCTCCAAGCGGGTCGGCGAGGCCATCTCCCGGGAGCTCCGCGCCCTGACCGGGGTTCCGGAGAGCGAGCGCTTCGCGGCCCGGCTCGCCCGCTACCGGAACCTCGGCCTCGGCTAAGACAGTTTGATCGTCGGGTTGTACATGTCCATCCACAGTGCGAGGTCGAGGGTGCGCTCGAGTCCGCGACGCGACACCTGAGTGATCTGCGGGGTGTCGACGGACACCGCCCGCGACAGCCAGTCCGCACTGACCAGACCGAACACCGAGTGCGAGGGGTCGCCGAGCAGATCTTTGCCGTGCTGCTGCAACGCCACCGCGTACTTCGGGTCCTGGGTGGACGGGTACGGCGACTTCACCCGGTCGATCACCGACTGCGGCAGCACATCCCTGGTCGCGGCCCGCAGCAACGACTTCTCCTTGCCGTCGAACGTCTTCATCGACCACGGCGTGTTGTACACGTACTCGACGAGCCGGTGATCGCAGAACGGCACCCGCACCTCGAGTCCGACGGCCATGCTCGCGCGGTCCTTGCGGTCGAGGAGGACCCGGACGAACCGTGTCAGATGCAGGTAGCAGATCTTGCGCATCCGCCATTCGAAGTCGGATTCGCCGTCCAGCCGGTCGATCCCGGATATCGCCGCGTCGTACGAGTCCTGCACGTAGTCGTCGATGCGCAGCCCCGCCGTCACGTCCGGGGTGAAGATGTTGCTCTCGTCGCCGAAGTGCTCGGCGAACTGCACGAGCCACGGGAAGGTGTTCGCCTGTTGCGCCTTCGGGGCGAAGAACTGCTTGTAGCCGCCGAACACCTCGTCGGCCGACTCACCGGACAACGCCACGGTGGAGTGCTGACGGATCGCCTTGAACAGCAGATACAGCGACGCGTCCATGTCGCCGAGGCCCATGGGAATGTCGCGTGCCCGGATGACCTTCGCGCGCACCGCGGGATCCGCGAGGTCGTCGGAGTCGAGGACGATGTCCTGGTGCGTGGTCCCGGACCTGCTGGCCACGTCGTGCACGTACGGAGTGTCCGGGGTGCCCCGCAGTTCGTCTGCGACGAAATGTTCGGTCTGCCCGACGAAGTCGACGGCGAACGTGCGGACCGTCTCCCCCACCTCGGCGAGTTGCCCGGCGGCGATGCCCGTCATCGCCGAGGAGTCGAGCCCACCGGACAGCAGCGTGCAGCGCGGCACGTCCGCGACCAGTTGCCTGCGCACGATGTCGTCGAGCAGTTCGCGGACGTGCGCGACGGACGTGTCCCGGTCGTCGGTGTGTGGGCGGGTCTGCAGGGTCCAGTACCGGTGCGTCCGCAGTCCCGCATGCGAGACGGTGACCACCGTGCCGGGCTCCACCTCACGCATGCCCTCCCACACGGCGTGGCCCGGCGTCTTCACGAACGCGAACAGCTCCCGGATCCCGTCCATCGTGACGGTCGGCTCGGCGATCGGATTGGCAAGGATCGCTTTGGGTTCCGAACCGAACAGCACACCGTCGGGGGTCTCGTAGTAGTAGAACGGCTTGATACCCATGCGGTCGCGGATCATCACCAGGGTATCGGTCCGCGAATCCCACACGGCGAACGCGTACATGCCGTTGAGCCGCTCCGCGACGGCCTCTCCCCACTCCAGATATCCGTGGAGCACCACCTCGGTGTCGGAGTTCGTGGCGAACCGGTGACCGCGCCCGTACAGTTCCTCGCGCAGTTCACCGAAGTTGTACACCTCCCCGGAATAGACCATCGCCACGGTCCCGCCGGGGGTGTCCACACTCATCGGCTGATGACCGCCCGGCAGGTCGATGATCGCGAGCCGTCGATGCCCGAGCGCCGCATGTTCGGCGACCCACGTACCGCGATCGTCCGGCCCCCGGCAGTTCATCGTCTCGGCCATGGCATCCACGGTGGACTGTTCGACGCGTAGATCACGGTCGAACGAGATCCATCCGGTGATTCCGCACATTTGTTCCTCCGGCTGTCGCTGGCGCTCTTCCTTCGGCGCGCATGGTCAGTTGCGAGGTGGCGAACCGAGTCCGAACCGTAGCAATCGCATTGACAGTTCTTTACTCTTGCTAACCACCTATAGTCCACGGTAACCCTTTTCGGCGCACAGGCGGTGAGCCCGCAATCACCGCCGGTCAGAACGGTGCGGGCTCGTCGGTCGCGTGCCGTCGGCGGCGCTCGGCCCGGATCCGTGCGGCATCGTTCTGCGCACGGGTGCGACGGCGGGTGGCGGGGTCAACGATGCGATCACGCCCGCGTGCGCCCAGGATTCCGGCGGACCTCGGACGGTATCGGTGACCGGTGGGCGCGACCAACTCGATCCCGCCGTCGGCGTTCACCTGCCAGTGACCGGAATGTTTGAGCCGGTGATGATTTCGACAGTAGGCGGTGAGGTTCCCCGCCGCCGTCGGACCTCCGGCGGCGGGATCGGAATGGTCGAACGGCCGATGATGATCGAGGTCCGTGTTCCAGGCGGCCACATCGCAGTGCAGCCATTCGCATCCGCCGGCCAGCACCCGCATCCAGGTGTCGAGCACGGTGCCGGGACGGTACGTGGTCGGGGTTTCAGAGTTCGGAACCCGCACCGGTTCGACGTCCGCGTCGGCGGCGATGTCGCGTGCGTGCGCCGCGTCGACGACATGAAAGGGGTCCATACACTGACGAGCCCGCGGGACATGATCCTCTGCGGCGGCACGGAAGGCGGGAGAGCCGTCCATCGACACCACCTGCACCTTGTCGCGCTCCTTCGCCGACTGTTGCTCGAAGAACTCCGAAAACGAGTCTCGGCCTCGGCCCTCGGTGATGTAGACGACCTTGCCGGTGTCGTGATCGCCGACGATGGTGAGGTACTTGTGCGGATGCCGGTAGCAGATTTCGTCGACTCCGATTCGATACAAATTCTCGAGCCTGCGCGAGTCGATCAACGCATCGACTGCCCGCGTGACGATGGAGGTGACCGTCCGCCATGCACAGCGCATCAAGGTCGACACCGAGGTCCGATCGGTGCGGGTGACCAACCACAGCACCATGTCCTCGAAGTCGCGTGTATGCCGTGCTGTCGGGCGCGCCCACGGAAATGTCCTCGGTCCGGACGCCGCAGGTCGGGCACTCGATCCGTCGGATCGGATACTTCAACCACACCTTGTGGCGGCCGAAGTCGAGATGGCGCCAGCGCGCGGCGCGTGGTCGTAGGCAGCGGCGCTCGTGTAGCCGCATGGGCACTTCACACGGCGTGCTGCGAGCCTGACGGTGACCTCGACGGAGTCGTCGGTGATCGACACATCCGACACCGATGCACCGGGGATTTGAAGCAGACAGTTAAATGCAGTACTGACGCGCACGTGCAGCGGTCCTCCGGGTTGAGGTTGGTGTAGGAACCCCGAAATCTAGAGACCCAACACGTGCGCGTCCCTCATTTCACCGGCAACTCGCCGACCACTGCGTCCAACAACCCACCCTGAACAGCAGAAATGACGCCCACACAAACCTCAGGAGCGCCACATGTGTTCTACACTAGCGAAAACCCTTGCGCTCCAGAATACCCCGACGGAACCCGCCCCTAGCCACTCCCTGCCACGATGACGGGGACGGTGGCGGCGACGATGATGGCGGCATTGAGGGCGTCGACGGATGCGCGCACGGCCCTGCCTGCCCAGTCGCCTTCGGCGATGTCCTTCGCCCGCTTCTTCACAGCGCGACGGTCGGCGTCCGGGAACAGCTTCGGGGCGGCGTCGACGGCGGAGAGGAGCGAGACCAGTGCGGCGGTGCGCGGAGTGGGCGTGACCCCGTCGAGGAGCGCGGCGCTCAGTTCGTTCCGCACCGCACGTTCGTGGCTGCCGTCGACCTCGGGCCACCGCGTGGCGGAAAAGATGCCGAGCACCTTGCTCTTCTCCTCGCGGACCCATCCCGCGGCGACGATGCGCCCGGCGAGTTCTTCGCGCAGATTCTTGGTGAGCTTCTCGATCGCTGCTTCCGGTTTCAGCGGCTTCGACCTACCGATGAGATCGACTGCCCGCGCGAGCAGCGGATCCTGCGGCCACGCGCCGTCCCGGACGACGAGGCGGCCCTTCTTCACGTCCTCACCGGGTTCGGCGGGCGTGACGACGTCGCCGAGGGCCAGTTCCAGGAGAACGGCGCCTGCGAGGACGCGCGGCAACCTCGTCGCGTCGACGACGGGCTTGCCCGAAGCGTCGTCGAGCAGCAGCAACAGCAGGTCTTCGGCGAGCAGCGTCATGCTTCCACGATAGGGGGACGGCGACGTGAAGTCCGGTGTCCGTTCAGCCGCCCCGGGGAATGTTTGCCGGTTACCGTGAAGGGGGAATGTTTCCGGGTATCAGCGGACGGTTGTCGGGCACCGCAGTCAAGCACGAGGAGCGGCTATGAGCGCGATCGGACACTGTCGGGCACTCCTGGCGGTCGCCGTCATTGCCTCGTCTGCCATGTTCGGTCAGATGGCGACGGCGTCTGCGGACGTGTGGCGGGCCCTTCCTGCCGACAAGCCGGCTTCGGCGGACGGTTCGGCCCTCGACCACATCGAGGAGATCAACGACCGCCAGCTGAACATGTTCGTCTACTCGGCGGCGATGGAGAAGGTGATCCTCCTCGAGGTCATCCGCCCCGCCGACACGAGCGTTCCCCGGCCGACCCTGTACCTGCTCAACGGTGCCGGTGGCGGCGAGGATTCGGCGACGTGGCAGGCGCGGACGGACGTGGTCAGCTTCTTCGCCGACAAGAACGTCAACGTCGTCACTCCCGTCGGCGGGGCGTACAGCTACTACACCGACTGGGAGAAGCCCGATCCCGTCCTCGGCGTGAACAAGTGGACCACTTTTCTCACCGAGGAACTTCCCCCGATCGTCGACGCCGCACTCGGAGCGAACGGCGAGAATGCGATCGCGGGTCTGTCGATGTCGGGCACATCCGTCCTGAGCCTGGCCGAGGCCGCCCCCTCGCTGTATCGCGCCGTCGGCGCGTTCAGCGGGTGCGCCCAGACGAGCACCAAACCGGGCCGGGACTACGTCACCTTCGTCGTCAGCTTCCGCGGCGGAGATGTCGAGAACATGTGGGGACCGCCCGACGACCCCGCCTGGGTGGCCAACGACCCCGTCGTCAACGCCGAGAAGCTGCGCGGCATCGACCTGTACATCAGCAATGCCACCGGGCTGCCCGGCATCCACGAGAACCTCAACGGCCCGGACATCAACGGAGATGTGGGTGTGCTGGCCAATCAGGTGATCATCGGCGGCATCATCGAGGCGGGTACCAACGAGTGCACCCATCAGCTGGCCGACAGGCTGAACGCGCTGGGAATCCCGGCCACGTACGACTTCCGGCCCACCGGCACCCACTCGTGGGGCTACTGGCAGGACGACCTGCACAACTCCTGGCCGATGATCGCCGGTTCCCTCGGCGTCTGACCGGGCGCACCCGACGTCGCATAGGGTGTTTCGGGTCACAGGACGACGAGAGGACGTGCATCGATGAGTTCGCCGGGAACTGCGCCTTCGAGCGACAACCATGGCCAGAGCTACGCCGAGGTCTACCGCCGGAGCGCCGACAGTCCCGAGGAGTTCTGGCTGGCCGCCGCCGGTGCCGTGGAGTGGGAGCAGCCGCCGACGCGGGCGCTCGACGACTCCGCCGCCCCGATGTACCGGTGGTTCCCGGACGCGTCGCTGAACACCTGCTTCAACGCCCTGGACCGGCATGTGCGCGACGGCAACGGGGACCGGGCTGCGTTGATCTACGACTCGGCGATGGTCCCCGACGCGTCCCGCACCTATACCTACGCAGAACTTCTCGACGAGGTGTCCCGGTTTGCCGGCGTCCTGAAGGACCAGGGCGTGGTGGCCGGGGACCGGGTGATCGTCTACATGCCGATGATCCCCGAAGCGGCGATCGCGATGCTGGCCTGCGCCCGCATCGGCGCCGTGCACTCGGTGGTGTTCGGGGGTTTCGCCGCGAAGGAACTCGCGACCCGCATCGACGACGCCGGACCGGTGGTCCTGGTGACGGCGTCGGGCGGCCTCGAACCGGGGCGCACCGTCGAATACCTCCCGATGGTGGCGAAGGCGCTGGAGTTGTCCGCCACCCCTCCGCACACGGTGATCGTCAAGGACCGCGAGCAGGTCCCCGGTTCGGCCGCCGACTACCAGGGCGGCGACGCGGCGTGGTTCGAATGGGACGCACTGGTGGTGGATGCCGCACCCGCGGAGCCGGTTCCGGTGGCCGCGACCGACCCGCTGTACATCCTGTACACGTCCGGCACCACCGGGAAGCCGAAGGGCGTGATCCGCGACAACGGCGGGCACGCGGTCGCGCTGACGTGGTCGATGCGCAACATCTACGACATCGGCCCGGGTGACGTGTGGTGGACCGCGTCCGACGTCGGCTGGGTGGTCGGCCACTCGTACATCGTCTACGGGCCGCTCCTCGCCGGTGCCACGTCCGTGCTCTACGAGGGCAAGCCGGTCGGGACCCCGGACGCGGGGGCGTTCTGGCGGGTGATCTCCGATCACGGGGTGTCGGCCCTGTTCACGGCACCGACCGCGATCCGCGCGGTGCGCAAGGCCGATCCGGACGCGAAGGAGATCGAGAAGTACGACATCTCCTCACTGAAGACGCTGTTCGCGGCGGGCGAGCGCCTCGACCCCGACACGTACGCGTGGGCGACCCGCGTCCTGGGCCGTCCCGTCGTCGACCACTGGTGGCAGACCGAGACGGGCTGGGCGATCTGTTCCAACCTGCGCGGGCTCGAACCGATGCCGCTGAAGGCCGGATCCCCCACCGTCCCGGTTCCCGGGTACCGGGTGCAGGTCGTCGACGGCGAGGGGAACGTGGTTCCGGCGGGGGCCGAGGGCAACATCGTGATCGGCCTGCCCCTGCCTCCGGGGACCCTGGCCGGGTTGTGGCGGGACCCGGAGCGGTACGTGAAGTCGTATCTCGCCACGTTCGAGGGCTACTACCTCACCGGCGACTCCGGGTACATCGACGAGGACGGGTACGTGTTCGTCCTCGGGCGCAGCGACGACGTCATCAACGTTGCCGGACATCGCCTTTCGACCGGAAGCATGGAGGCCGTGGTCGCGGGACACTCCGCGGTGGCCGAGTGCGCGGTGGTCGGGATCCGCGACGAACTCAAGGGCCAGCGGCCCAGCGGCTACGTGGTGCTCAAGGCCGGCGTCGACATCGACCCCGAGACACTCCGCACCGAACTGGTCGCAATGGTGCGTGAACAGATCGGGGCCGTCGCCACGTTCCGCGACGTGACGGTCGTGCAGGCGCTGCCCAAGACCCGCTCCGGCAAGATCCTGCGCAAGACGATGCGGCAGATCGCCGACCACGAGGAGTACACGGTGCCCTCCACCATCGAGGACGTCGCCGTACTCGACGCGCTGAAGAAGCAGTTGGGCGGCTGACCGCTCAGACCCGGACGGCCGCGTCGAGTGCCTGATCCACCAGCACCTCGACGCGGTCCGGCTCTAGTGGGTCGAGGTCGAACAGGATGCGGTAGATGATCGGCGCCACCACGTGGTCGATCACGTGCTCGACCGCGCCCTGAACACCCGAGGCGACCGGCTCCCCGCGTCCGACGATCGTCTCGATCTGGGTGCGGCAGAACGTCGCGCACTGGAGCGGATTGGTCTCGCCGCTCATCACGACGTCGCGCAGCGCCGCCCGCCCCACCGGCGAGGACATCTCCTCGAGGTACTCCTGCGCCCAGGCGACGAGGTCGCCTCGCACACTGCCGGTTTCGCGCGGAGGTGTATCGGGACGCAGTCGCTCGATCGCGACGTCCGCGAACACCTCGGTGATGTCACCCCAACGCCGGTAGATGGTCGACGGAGTGATCCCGGCGTCGGCGGCGATCATCGGGACCGTGATGTCTGCTCGGTCGCGCTCGTCGAGGAGCTTGCGGGTGGACGCGTGCACCGCCTGCTGGATGCGGGCGCTGCGCCCGCCGGGGCGTGGACCTGGAGCCGGACTCATGACCCCATGCTAACGCAAAGATGTTGCATTAAGAATGGCTGCGGCGTAGCGTTCGTTAACGCAAACCTTTTGCTTTAACGTTCTCCGGGAGTAGCCCATGCCGACCCTTGCACCCGAAGCACCACCGACCTCTCGGCCCGCGCTGCGCCGCCGCGCCGCATTCACGCTCGTCGCGGTCGTGATCGCCACCCTGCTCGGCGCGTCCGCCGCCCCGACACCGCTGTACGAGCTGTACCAGTCGAACTGGGGCTTCTCCTCGCTGCAGTCGACGCTCGTCTTCGGCATCTACGCCCTGAGCCTGCTGCTCGCACTGCTCACCGTGGGGTCCCTGTCGGACTACGTCGGC
This sequence comes from Rhodococcus koreensis, assembly GCF_900105905.1. GTDB lineage: Bacteria > Actinomycetota > Actinomycetes > Mycobacteriales > Mycobacteriaceae > Rhodococcus_F > Rhodococcus_F koreensis. The sequence goes on from NZ_FNSV01000005.1 coordinate 3,355,077, forward strand.
CGGCGCCCCGTGCTGATCACGGCGCTCGCGTTCGAGGCCGTCTCGATGATCATGTTCGCGACCGCCGAAGGCATCGGACTGCTGCTGCTCGCCCGGGTGGTGCAGGGATTCGCGACCGGCGCCGCGATCAGCGCCCTCGGCTCCACCCTCCTCGACCTCGAACGCACACCGGGACGCGGCGCCACCGTCAACAGCATCGCGCCCACCGCCGGTCTCGCGCTGGGCGCCATCGGATCGAGCCTCATCAGCGAGCACCTTCCCCGGCCAACCAGCACCGTGTTCCTGGTGCTCCTCGCGCTGTTCGTCGCCGAGATCCTCGGCATCTGGGCCGCACCCGAGACGGCGGTCCGGCAGAAGGGTGCGCTGGCGTCGATGCGGCCGGCGCTCGCGGTCCCGGCCACCGCACGGAGAATGCTCGTCGCCACGGGCCCCTGCCTGATCGCCGTGTGGGCACTCGGCGGCTTCTACCTGTCGCTCGGACCGTCACTCGCCCGCAACGCGCTCGACGTGCACACGTCGCTGATCGGCGCAGTCATGGTCGCGACGCTCACCGGGACCGGCGCACTCGCGGTGTTCCTGCTGCGCAACGTCGCGGCACGGCGCATCCTCGCAGTCGGAGCGTCGGCCCTCGTCGCCGGCGTCGCCGTCACCCTGGTCGGCGCCGAAACATCCTCGGCACCCTTGATTCTCGCGGGAACCGCGGTGGCGGGCATCGGGTTCGGCGCGGGCTTCCAGGGCACCATCCGCACCGTCATGCCGCTCGCCGAACCGCACGAGCGGGCAGGGCTGCTGTCGAGCATCTACGTGATCGCCTACCTCGCCAACAGCCTTCCGGCGCTGGTCGCCGGATACCTCGTCGGGCAGGTCGGACTCGTCGACACCACCCGCATCTACGGCGGACTCGTCATCGTCCTCGCCGCGGCGGCCCTCCTGCGCAAAGCGCCCGTGAGTACTTCTTAACCGCCCGCGGTTAACAAGTACTCACGGGGTCTTGATCTCGCCGTACCGGGCCAGGGCCTCCTGCCGTTCGTGGGCGTGGTCGACGATCGGCGGCGGATAGTCCTCGGGGCGGCCGTCTTTCAGGGCGTGGACGGCCTTCCCGGAGATCCCGCGCAGTTCGGGCACCCACCGCCGCACGTATTCGCCGTCGGGGTCGAACTTCTCCCCCTGGGTCGTCGGGTTGAACACCCGGAAGTACGGCGACGCGTCCGTCCCCGACCCCGCCGTCCACTGCCAGCCGTGCTGGTTGTTCGCCAGATCGCCGTCGACGAGCTGGTTCATGAAGAAGCGGGCGCCCCGCCACCACGGCAGGTGCAGATCCTTGACGAAGAACGACGCGACGATCATCCGCACCCGGTTGTGCATCCAGCCTTCGGCTTTCAGCTGACGCATCCCGGCATCGACGATCGGGAATCCCGTCCGGCCCTCGCACCACGCCGTGTACGCCTCCTCGGCGTCGGGCCCGCTGTCGTAGCGGATGTGGTCGAAGCGGCGGTCGTAGTTTCCCCGTGCGCTGTCGGGGCGCTGGAAGAGGATGTCGGCGTAGAAGTCCCGCCACGCGAGCTGCCGCCGGTACTGCTCGGCACTCTTGCTGCGGCGGCGGGCGAGGTCGCGGAGCATCGTCCGCGGATGAATGTTGCCGTACTTCAGGTACACCGACATCCGGCTGGTCGCGTCGAGCCCCGGACGATCCCGCGCGTCCTCGTACCCGGCGAGGTCGTCCTCGCAGAACTCCGCCCACCGTTCCAGAGCCGCCGCCTCACCGGCGGTGTACCCGTCGGATTCGGGTTCGGGGATCGTCACCCGCCGCGTCTTCACGTCGTCCGGGTCCATCCACTCCACCGTCGCGGGCCCGGTGTCGATCGGCGCGCGCCACCCGTGCTCGAGCCACTGCCGGAAGTACGGGGTGAACACGCGGTACGGTTCCCCGTCCGCCTTGGTCACCCGGCCGGGCGCCACGGCGTACGGCGAACCGGTGGCCACCAGATCGACGTGCTCGGCGACGGCGGCATCCCGCTCGCGACCGTAGGGTCCGTAGTCGGCGCTGACATGCACTTCTCCGGCCGCGACCTTCTTCGCCACCCGCGGAACCACGTCGACGGGATCGCCTTTCACCACCAGCAGCCGGCCGTCGAGCCGGTCGTCCAGTGCGGCGAGGCTGCGGAACAGGAAGTCCCGGCGGGCGCCGCCCGACGTGGTCAGCAACCGGTCGTCGAGAACGAACAGGCCGAGCGCACCCGCCCCCGACTCGGCGACCGTGTGGAGCGTCGGCAGGTCACCGAGCCGGAGGTCGCGGCGGAACCAGACGAGTGCGGTGTCCATGTCTGCCACGGTAACGAAATGCGGGCCGCTCAGTTGGTGGAGCGAGCCGAAGACAGCACCGACAGGTACGGGGCGTCGATGTCGTAGTGCGTGAACGCCGACAACGCCGCGCGGGCGAACGTCCGCTGCACCGCCCACTGCCTGCCGGGCTTGGTTCGCGCGGTGATCCGCAGCGTGACCGATTCCGCGGTCACCGAGTTCACGCCCAGCAGTTCCGGGGGTTCGAGCACGTCCGCCGCGATCGCGTCGCCCTTGGCCGCCTCGGTGACGGCCTCCAGCGCCACCTCGCACGCCCGTTGCACGTTGGCGGCGTGCGCGATCGGCAGATCGACCACCGCGACCGCGTACCCCTGGCTCATGTTGCCGACGCGGACGATCTCACCGTTGCGGCAGTACCAGAGGGTGCCGTTGACGTCGCGGATCGTGGTGACCCGCAGACCCACCGTCTCGACCGTTCCCACGGCCTCACCGAGGTCGACGACGTCGCCGACCCCGTACTGATCCTCGAGCAGCATGAAGATGCCCGACAGGAAGTCCCGGACCAGATTCTGCGCACCGAAACCGAGTGCGACACCGATCACACCGGCGGACGCGATGAACGGCGCGACGTTGACGCCGAGGACGGCGAGCACCTGGAGCACCACCCAGATGAGGACCACGATCGACACCGTCGACTTGAGCACCGACCCGATCGTCCGGGCGCGTTGCGCGCGACGCTCGTTGACCATGGCTTCCTTGACACCGCGCGGGGCGCGTTCCCGCAGAGGCCGGAGCATGGCCGGCTTGTCCGAGGGCTCCCGGGGACGCGTCATCCGGTCGATCATCCGGTGCAACGCGAATCGCAGTACGAGCGCCAGGACGACGTAGGTCGCGATCTCGGCCGGCCGGTGAATCAGCCAGTCACGGTTGGTTTCGGTCAGTTCGAATGCCTGCAGCGAAGGAAACATCCTCAACGAGTGTACGGACGAGACACGCTCTCACAACTGCCATCCGCACGCTCTGTGGTCGCGCCCACGGCACAATGCAGGGGTGACCGTCACCGACTCAGCCAGTGTCCTCGTGGTCGACGACGACGAGGACGTGCGGACTTCGCTCGAACGCGGCCTGCGCCTGTCCGGATTCACCGTCCTCACCGCCGTCGACGGCGCCGACGCACTGCGGGTGGTCAGCGAGCAGCGCCCGGACGCGATGGTCCTCGACATGAACATGCCGGTCATCGACGGCACCGGCGTGGTGACCGCGCTGCGCGCCATGAGCAACGACATCCCGATCTGTGTGCTCAGCGCCCGCGACACCGTCGACGACCGCATCTCCGGTCTGGAGTCGGGCGCCGACGACTACCTGGTCAAGCCGTTCGTCCTCGCCGAACTGATCGCGCGGATCCGGGCGATGCTGCGCCGGCACGGAACGACCACCGCCGCGCCCGCCGACTCGCCCGCGACCCCGCCGATTCGGATCGGTGCGCTCGAGATCCGCATGTCCGCACGCCGGGTCTTCATGGCGGGCGAGGAGGTGACACTGACCAAGCGGGAATTCGAACTGCTCGAGGTTCTCGCCCGCAACGTCGGCATCGTGCTGAGCCGCGAGCGGCTCCTCGAACTGGTGTGGGGGTACGACTTCGTCGCCGACACCAACGTGGTCGACGTCTTCGTCGGCTACCTGCGGCGCAAGTTCGAGGTCGGTGGTCAGCCGCGCCTCCTGCACACGGTCCGCGGAGTGGGGTTCGTGCTGCGGGAACCGTCGTGAAACGGTCGTTCTCCCTCCGGACCCGTGTGGCCGCCGCGACGGCGCTCGGGGCGACGATCATCGTCGTCGCGCTCGGCATCCTGGTGTCGCTGGCGATCAACCGGAACAACCTCTCGCAGCTCGACCGGCGGCTAGAGACGGCGTCGGATGTCCTCGTGCCCAACGCCGCCACCGCCGGGCTGTTCCTCGGGGCGCTCGGCGACAAGGGCGCGTTCGCGATCACGATCCGTTCGGCCGACGGCAACACCGTGCTGGTCAGCACCCCCACCCAGCTGCCCGAACTCGATCCGGGCACACAGACCGTCGAGGTCGGTGACACGCAGTACCGGGCGTACACCGCCACCGTGCCGCTCCTCGGCACCCGGATCTCCCTGGCCGTGCCGTACGCCGAAGCGCAGGACGTGACGTCCGAGCAGCAACGGCAGGTGGCCCTGGTGGGGGTCCTCGCCGTCGCCGCCGCCAGCGGCCTCGGGTGGCTGTTCGGGGGTCGTGCGGTGCGACCCCTGGTCGACCTGACCGGCCGCATCGTGCGCCGCGAACCGAAACTGACACCCACGTCCTCGGGGGTGCGGGAGGCCGACGAACTGGCGTCCGCCGCCGAGTCGATGCTGCGCGACGTCGCCGAGGCGCAGGCCGCGACCACCGCCGCCCTCGCCACCGCCCGCGATTTCGCCGCCGTGTCGGCGCACGAACTGCGCACGCCGCTCACCGCGATGCGCACCGACCTCGAGGTCCTCACCACCCACGACCTGACTCAGCCGCAGAGGGACGAGATCCTTCACGACCTCGCCCGGGCGCAGGGGCGGGTGGAGTCGACGCTGTCCGACCTCGAGCGCCTCGCCCGCGGCGAACTGTCCACCGACAAGGACTTCGTGGACTGCGACCTCGTCGACATCAGCGACCTCGCCGCGGAGGAGGCGATGCGTCACAACCCCGGCCTGCAGGTGACCGTCGACGCGGCCCCGGTGACGGTCCGCGGCATGCCCGGCGGACTGCGCCTCACCCTGGACAACGCCATCAAGAACGCGGTCCGGCACGGCGGCGCCACCGCGGTGACGATCACACTGAGAGCGGCCGACGGCATCACCACCGTCGTCGTCGACGACAACGGTTCCGGGGTGCCCGAGGCCGAGCGGACCGCCGTGTTCGAACGGTTCCACCGCGGTTCCAACGCGACGAAGAGCGGATCGGGCCTGGGCCTCGCGCTCGTCGCCCAGCAGGCCGCATTGCACAACGGCAGCGCACGTTTCGAGGTCAGCCCGCTCGGCGGCGCACGGCTCGTCGTGGAATTGCACACCGACACGACCCGGAAAGCGGAAAGCCCCGCCTCACCGTGAGGTGATGCGGGGCCTTCGGACCGTGGAGACTATTCCTTCACGTCCAGCAGGTCGATCATGAACACCAGCGTCTTGCCGGACAGCTGGTGTCCGGCGCCGGCGGGACCGTAGGCGAGCTCCGGCGGGATGGTGAGCTGACGACGTCCGCCCACCTTCATGCCGGGGATGCCGTCCTGCCAGCCCTTGATGAGGCCACGCAGCGGGAACTGGATGGACTCGCCGCGGCTCCAGGAGGAGTCGAACTCCTCGCCGGACTCGAACTCGACGCCGACGTAGTGCACCTCGACGGTGCCACCGGGGACGGCCTCGGCGCCCTCTCCGACGACCACGTCCTTGACAACCAGGTCGGTCGGGGCGGGTCCCTCTTGGAACTCGATCTCGGGCTTGGTCATGTGTCCTCCTCGATGAGGGCTCTATGGTTCGGCACAGGCGTTCGCGATCAGCGACCTGTGACGTCCTTGTAGTCACGCTCGGTGTAGCCGGTGTAGATCTGGCGCGGACGGCCGATCTTCGTAGCGGGATCTTCGTGCATCTCGCGCCAGTGTGCAATCCACCCGGGCAAGCGGCCCATGGCGAACAGAACGGTGAACATGCGCGTCGGGAAGCCCATGGCGCGGTAGATCAGACCCGTGTAGAAGTCGACGTTCGGGTACAGCTTGCGCTCGACGAAGTAGTCGTCGGTCAGCGCCGCCTCTTCGAGGGCCATCGCGATCTCGAGCAGTTCGTCGTCGCCGCCGAGCTTGTCGAGGATGGTGTGTGCCGTCTGCTTGACGATCGCGGCGCGCGGGTCGTAGTTGCGGTAGACGCGGTGCCCGAAGCCCATGAGCTTCACGCCGTCTTCCTTGTTCTTGACCTTGCGGACGAAGTCGCCTGCGTTGCTGCCGCTGGCCTTGATCTCGTCGAGCATCTCCAGCACCGCCTGGTTGGCGCCGCCGTGCAGCGGGCCCCAGAGTGCGTTGATGCCACCGGAAATCGAGGTGAACAGGTTGGCGTCGGAGGAGCCGACCAGGCGGACCGTCGACGTGGAGCAGTTCTGCTCATGGTCGGCGTGCAGGATCAGCAGCATGTCGAGTGCCTTGGCGATCTCGGGATCGATCTCGTAGGGCTCCGCGGGGAAGCCGAACGTCATCCGGAGGAAGTTCTCGACGAGGTTCAGGGAGTTGTCCGGGTACAGGAACGGCTGCCCGACGGACTTCTTGTACGCGTAGGCGGCGATGGTCGGCAGCTTCGCGAGAAGGCGGATGGTCGACAGTTCTACCTGTTCCGGGTCGGCCGGGTCCAGGGAGTCCTGGTAGTACGCGGACAGCGCGTTGACGGCGCTGGACAGGACCGGCATCGGGTGCGCGTTCCGGGGGAACCCGTCGAAGAACCTCTTCAGGTCCTCGTGCAGCAGGGTGTGGCGCCGGATCCGGTCGGTGAACGACTCCAGCTGCGCCGGAGTGGGCAGCTCACCGTAGATCAGCAGGTAGCTGACCTCGATGAAAGTCGACTTCTCGGCCAGCTGTTCGATCGGGTATCCGCGGTAACGGAGGATCCCCTTCTCACCGTCGATATAGGTGATCGCGGAGCTGGTGGAGGCGGTATTGACGAAACCCGGGTCCAGGGTGGTGTACCCGGTGCTGGCGAGCAGCTTGCCCAGTTCGATACCGTCATTGCCCTCGGTTGCCCTGGCAATGGACATCGTGTGCTCACCACCAGGGTAGGTAAGCGTGGGCTTTGTGTCATTGTCAGGCACGAAGCATCCCTCTCAAGCTCAAACCAATGAGTAACAACTTCATTCAGGTAGAAACTAGCCCCACTCTGGCCTGCCTGCCGAAGGCGGGTCCGCTCAGGGGCCGTGACGCGGCCTCCCCGCGGGATGCGTGGCGACCTCGGGGAAGGGTCGGCGAACGGGTTGGTCGAGTGTCCGATTTGCCCGCACGGCGCGGGAGCGGAATCCGTGGGGGCCAGTTGCCCGGGACTGGACTGGCCTCGTTACCTGCACCGATGCCGAGGACGGCGAAGAACGCACGCCGTGGCACCCGGTGCAGTGAGGGAAGTACAGAGGCTGGCACAAAGACCGTCGGCCGCGACGGGAGAACCCCCGCCGGACGTATCGGCCGGACCGCGACCGGTGTTACACCGTCTCACCAAGTGGGCACCCGGCGGTCGAAAATCGAACCGCTACGACCCCCGCGCCGACATGCCCCACACACCGGTCCACTGCTGTCCCGGAGCGAGCACCAATTGATCGATTCCGGAGTTGAACGCATCCGGCGGGCACGTCATCGGTTCCAGGGCCAGCGCCCGGCCGCGGCCCGGGTACGACTTGCCCGCGTCGGGATCCGCGACGAACGCCTGCAGCCAACCGAACTCCCGGGCCGCCCACAGGACCGTTCCGGTGCCGTCCGGTGCGCGCAATTCGTGCCGCGACCTGCCGTCCACGTCCACATCCAGTGCGCTGAACGGGGTGTCGAGGGCCACACCCGCCAGCGTCCGAGGGCTGGTGAAGTCGTAGTCGGTGCCCGCGACGGCCTGCGAACCGCCGCTGGGCAGCATCCGCTCGTCGAGCGGCAGCCGGGTGCCTGCCGACAGGCGCAGCGTGCACTCGTCGAGGGGAAAGTCGCCGGCGCGGACGTAAGAGTGGAAACCCATCCCGAACGGCGCCGGGATGGCCCCCGTGTTGGTGGCGGTGTGCGTCACGGTCAGACCGTCGTCGCCCAGGACGTAGTCGACGGTGAGCCGCAGCGGGTACGGCCACCCCTTGTGGAGGCCGACGTCGATCGACAACTCGATGCGGTCGTCGGCGTGATTGACGACACGCCAGTCCCGGCGACGGACGAATCCGTGGCTCGCGTTGGCGAACCCCGGCTCCGTGATCTCGAGCTGATGGTCGATGCCGTCGAAGGCGAACCGGCCGTCGCGGATCCGGTTGGGCCACGGCGCGAGGATCAGCCCGGCCGACAGCGGGGGCCGGGTGCCGAGGTCCCACGTCTCGGTGAGCGCCGTCGGCCCGTCCGGACCGTCCCGTTCGAGTAGCCGGAGTCCGGCACCGGTGGCCGCGATACCGGCCCGGTAGCCGCCGCCCCGGATCTCGAATCCAGCCGCGGCAGGCCTGTCCGTCTTCGACGACTGTGATTCACCCATGCATTTCAGTGTGCACGAGATCTGCACGAGATATGTGATGGCGCACGGGAACCTAGCGCGTGACCTTGTACCGCATCAGCGCCGGGAACGCGAGCGCGGCGATCACCACGCCGATGACGACGAGGACGCCGCCACCGGCCGCGGCGACGCTCGTTCCGACCGCCGCGGCCGCTGCGCCGTGCAGGACGTCGCCGATCCGCGGACCCCCGGCGACGACGACGATGAAGACGCCCTGGAGTCGTCCGCGCATCTCGTCCGTGGCGACCTGCTGGAGCATGGTGCTGCGGAACGCCGCGGAGACCATGTCGACGGCGCCGCCGAACGCGAGGAACGCCAGAGCGATCCACAACAGGGCGGGACTGCCGCCGGGTGAGGCGAGTCCCACGACGACGCCGAAGCCCACCATCGCCAGACCCCACAGCGCGATGCACACGATCACGGCGCGGCCCTGACGCCGGACCCTCGGCAGCCAGCCGGAGAACACGCCGCCGGCCACCGCGCCGACGGACATCGCCGCGAACAGCAGGCCGAGCGCCACACCGCCGGAGGCCGGGTCGCCGAACGTGTCGTGCGCGATCTGCGGGAACAACGCCCGCGGCATACCGAACACCATCGCGATGATGTCGACGACGAACGACGCGAGCAGCACCTTCTGGGTGGCGAGGTAAGCGAACCCGTCGAACACCTCGCGCAGCCCGGCGCGCCGGGACTCCCCCGTCGGCGGGATGGCCGGCAGCCGGAGTACCGCCCACAGGGTGGCCAGGAGGGCGATCGAATCGACGAGATACAGCGTCGACAGCCCGACCACCGGAATCATGACCCCGGCGAGCAACGGTCCGGCGATGGCGCCGAACTGCATGACCGTCATGTTGAGCGAGTTGGCCGCGGGCAGCTGTTCCACCGGGATGAGCCGCGGGATGATCGCGCTGCGGGTCGGCTGGTTGACCGCGAAGAATGCCTGCTGCAGACCCAGCAGTCCGAGCACCAGCCACACGTTGTTCAGGCCGAGCGCCGCCTGCACCCAGAAAAGCACCGCCGTGACACCGAGTCCGACGGTGGTGATCGTCAGCAGTTTCCGCCGGTCCATGACGTCGGCGAGCGCGCCGCCCCACAGTCCGAACACGACCAGCGGTACCAGCGCGAAGACACCGGTCAGTCCCACGTACGCCGAGCTACGGGTGATCTCGTACACCTGCTGCGGCACGGCGACGACGCTGAGCTGTCCGCCGATCACCGTCACGATCCCGGCCGCCCACAGGCGCCGGTAGTCCCGGTTCTGCAGCGGCGCCGTGTCGGCGAGCAGCCGCCGCTTCCTCTTCTCGGTGACGGTGTCGGTCATTCTTCCCTTAGCTCGTTTCCCATGCTCACTATTCCCCGGTCGTCACGGCTGCAGCCGCTCCACCGTCCACGAGCCGTCGACCAGCGACGTCCGGATGCGGTTGTGCATCCGGTTGGCGCGGCCCTGCCAGAACTCCACGACAGCGGGGCGGATCAGGATTCCGCCCCAGTCCGGCCGCACCGGGATGTCGACGTCGACGGGGAAACGCTCCGCCGCGTGCAGCAGCGCGGCGTCCAGTTCGGCCCGTGAACCGATCGGTCGCGACTGCTCGGACGCCCACGCCCCCAGCCGGGATCCGCGGGGCCTGCTGTGCCAGTACTCGTCCGTGACCTCGGCACTCACGCGCTCGACCGGGCCGCGGACGGTGATCTGCCGGGCGACGGGCACCCAGGTGAACGTCACCGACGCGTACGGCACCGACTCCAACTGGCGGCCCTTGTCCGAGTCGTAGTTGGTGAAGAACAGCACACCGTCGGCACTCAGTCCCTTGCAGAGGACGGTGCGGGTGCACGGGTGTCCGTGCTCGTCGACGGTTCCGAGGGTCATCGCGTTGGGTTCGGGGACCCCGGACTCCACAGCGTCCTCGAGCCACCCGCGCATCAGGGGAAGCCAGCCGTCGCTCAGCTGGTCGGCGTCCAGATCGGAGTCGATATACGCTCCGTCGGCGCCCTGGTGTGCGTAACCGACGCGCATGGCCGCGAGGTCCTTGTTCACCGGTTTCGGGTGTTCTGCATCTGGAGACACAGCCGAGAACGCTACTCCCGGGTATGCACTGATCAACTCTCCGGTGACACCGGCTAAAGTTTTGGGGACCGAACCCGTCCCCTCGGATTGCAGCCGCGATCGTGCGATGCCCGGGGACGGCAAGTCGATTGCGCGGACGAGGGTGCCTGCCCATCCCGCATGCACGCCCAGCGCAATTGTCGAACGCCGAGACAGTGCCGCTCTGACCGGGGGCACTCGAACGAGGAGAGTCCACGAGCTATGTCAGCTAGCGCGGCAATACCGGACGATTTCGTCAGCGGACTGGAAGGCGTGGTCGCGTTCACCAGCGACATCGCCGAACCCGACAAGGACGGCGGCGCCCTGCGCTACCGCGGCGTCGACATCGAGGAACTCGTCTCCAAGCACGTCACCTTCGGCAACGTGTGGGCCCTGCTCGTCGACGGCCGCTTCGGCCCCGGACTGCCCCCGGCCGAACCCTTCCCCCTGCCCGTGCACACCGGCGACGTCCGCGTCGACGTCCAGGCCGGCCTCGCGATGCTCGCCCCCATCTGGGGATACCAGCCCCTCCTCGACATCGACGACGACACCGCCCGCGAACAACTCGCCCGCGCCTCCGTCATGGCCCTGTCCTACGTCGCCCAGTCCGCCCGCGGCATCTACCAGCCCGCCGTCCCGCAGAGACGGATCGACGAGGCGAAAACCGTCACCGAACGGTTCATGGTCCGCTGGAAGGGCGACCCCGACCCCGCCCACGTCGCCGCCATCGACGCCTACTGGGTCTCCGCCGCCGAACACGGCATGAACGCCTCCACGTTCACCGCCCGCGTCATCGCCTCCACCGGCGCCGACGTCGCCGCCTCCCTGTCCGGGGCCATCGGCGCCATGTCCGGCCCGCTGCACGGCGGCGCCCCCGCCCGCGTCCTGCCGATGATCGAGGACACCGAGAAGTCCGGCGACGCCCGCGCCCTGGTCAAGGGCATCCTCGACCGCAAGGAAAAGCTGATGGGCTTCGGGCACCGCGTCTACCGCGCCGAAGACCCCCGCGCCCGGGTGCTCCGCGCCACCGCCAAGCGCCTGAACGCACCCCGCTACGAGGCGGCCGCCGCCCTCGAGCAGGCCGCCCTCGCGGAACTGCGCGAACGCCGCCCCGACCGGGCCATCGAGACGAACGTCGAATTCTGGGCCGCGGTCATCCTCGACTTCGCCGAGGTCCCGGCGCACATGATGCCCGCGATGTTCACCTGCGGCCGCACCGCCGGCTGGTGCGCCCACATCCTCGAGCAGAAACGCCTCGGCAAGCTCGTCCGCCCCGCCGCCATCTACACCGGGCCCGCACCCCGCACCCCCGAGTCCGTCGAGGGCTGGGACCAGATCGCCCACACCAGCTGACCGTCTTCCCCGCCTGAATCAGTAAGGAACAGAAAGTAGCGATGACCTCCACACCGATCATCCCCGCAGACCTCCTGCCCGCCGACGGACGGTTCGGCTGCGGACCCTCCAAGGTTCGCCCCGAACAGCTGCAGTCGCTGGTCGAGGTGGGCGCCTCGGTGTTCGGCACCAGCCACCGCCAGAAGCCCGTGAAGGACGTCGTCGCCAGCGTGCGGTCCGGCCTCGCCGATCTGTTCTCCCTGCCCGAGGGTTACGAGGTGGTGCTCGGCAACGGTGGCACCACCGCGTTCTGGGATGCGGCCGCATTCGGCCTGATCCGGGAGAAGTCGCTGCACCTCACGAACGGCGAGTTCAGCTCCAAGTTCGCGTCGGTCGCGAAGAACAACCCGTTCATCGGTGACCCGATCGTCGTCTCCGCCGACCCGGGCAGCGCGCCCGAACCGGTCTCCGATCCGTCCGTCGACCTCATCGGCTGGGCGCACAACGAGACGTCCACGGGTGTCGCGATCCCCGTCTCGCGTCCCGCGGGCTCGGAGAACGCGCTCATCGCCATCGACGCCACCTCCGGCGCCGGTGGTCTGCCGGTGAACGTCGCCGACGCCGACGTGTACTACTTCGCGCCGCAGAAGTGCTTCGCCGCCGACGGCGGCCTGTGGATCGCGCTGATGAGCCCGAAGGCGCTCGAGCGGGTCGCGGAGATCAAGGATTCGGGTCGCTGGACCCCCGACTTCCTGTCGCTGCCCATCGCCGTGGACAACAGCTCCAAGGACCAGACGTACAACACGCCCGCGGTCGCGACGCTGCTGCTGCTCGCCAACCAGATCGACTGGCTGAACGGCAACGGCGGCCTCGACTGGGCCACGTCGCGTACCGCCGATTCGTCCTCGCGCCTGTACCAGTGGGCCGAGGCCAGCGACTACGCCACACCGTTCGTCACCGATCCCGCGCACCGCTCGCAGGTCGTCGGCACCATCGACTTCGACGACAAGATCGACGCCGCCCAGGTGGCGAAGATCCTGCGGGCCAACGGCGTCGTCGACACCGAGCCGTACCGCAAGCTGGGCCGCAACCAGCTGCGTGTCGGCATGTTCCCGGCGATCGATCCCGAGGACGTCTCGCAGCTCACGAAGAGCATCGACTGGGTCGTCTCGCAGCTCGGCTGAGACCCGGCACCTGTACCCGTCAGCCCCCGGCACCGAAGTGCCGGGGGCTGACGGCGTCTCGGGGTCAGTCCGTGTCGAGGAAGCGGTGGAACGGCGCGAGCGCCTCGTCGCCGAGATGCGGCCCGCTCACCTGGATCTCGACGCTCGCCGCATCGAGCACGTCGGCGCAGCCCAGCGTGAACCGCGGTCCGTCGGGGAGAATCCGGGAGAAGTCCGCGGACGAGGCCGCGTAGACCACCCGCGTGATCCCGGCCCACACCATCGCCGCACTGCACATCGGGCACGGCTCACCACTCGCGTACATGGTGGCGCCGACCAGGTCGCCCGTTCGGCCTTCACCGCAGGCGGTGGTGATCGCGTCGAGTTCCGCGTGCTCGGTGACGTCGGCGGACGTCGCCACGGAGTTGGCGCCCTCACTGATCACGTGACCGTCGGCGCCGACCGCGACCGCACCGAACGGCCTGTTGCCCGCGTCCCCCGTCTCGTCGGCGAGTTCGATGGCCCGCCGCAGGTGGGCAAGGTCCACGTCGTCGACATCGCTCTGGCTCATCGACTCAGATCCACTTCTGTTCCGACGCCCCGTTGCCGGGCTGTGTCGATCAGTATGCGCGCCGCGGCGAGGTCCTGGAGGCCGATCCCGACGGAGTTCTCCAGCGTGATCGCCCCCGTCCAGGTCACCCGCACGAGTCAGCGCGCACCCCGCAGGACGGATCGATCGGGAAACGAGGAAGCGTAGCGCGCACCCGACGCCGGAACGGGATTTACCCGCGCGTGTCCTGCCGCGCGGGCTGTCACGAATGAATTACAGTTGCCGGGGCGCAGAGTCGCGAGCCGGCGCGATAAGGAGGTCAACGTGCGAGAGCTTCGAGTGATCGGTCTCGAGCCCGATGGTTCGCACGTCGTGTGCGCAGATGCCAGTACCGGCGAAAAATTCCGGCTTCCCGCCGATGACAAACTCCGCGCTGCATCCCGCGGGGACATCGCTCGACTCGGCCAGATTGAGATCGAAATGGACAGTCAGCTCAGGCCCCGCGAAATCCAGGCCCGCATCCGTGCCGGCGCCTCCGTCGAACAGGTTGCCGACGAGGCCGGTATCCCCCTGGCGAAGGTGGAGCGCTTCGCGTATCCCGTTCTGCTCGAACGTTCCCGTGCGGCCGAGATGGCGCAGGGCGGACACCCGGTGCGCGACAACGGCCCCGCCGTTCCCACTCTCGCCGAGATCGTCACGCAGGCGTTCCGCGCGCGGGGACACAACATCGACGACGCCGCGTGGGACGCGTGGCGCGACGAGGACAATCACTGGGTCGCCCAGCTGCAGTGGCAGGCCGGGCGGACCACCAACGCGGCGCACTGGCGGTATCAACCGGACGCGCACGGTGGCACCATCGTCGCCCTCGACGACACCGCCTTCGACCTGATCGACCCCGACTTCGGCCGTCCGCTGCGCGGATTGGCGCCGGTGGCGTCCGACGAACCGGAACAGCTCGAACTCGCCGAGTTCCCCACCGAGGTGGAGGTGCCGACGATCGAGCCCGAGGAGATCATCGAGGCCGACGTCACCGAGGAGCCCGAGGACGAGCCCGCTTCGCCCGAGGAGCCGGCCGCACCCAAGATCGCCCCGCACCAGACGAACAACAAGGACAAGCGCGGCAAACCCGCACTCCCCTCTTGGGACGACGTCCTGCTCGGTGTCCGCAGCAGCGGACGCTGACCGTCGGCGCGGTAAGCAGGCCGGGAACCCGGTCGGGGTCGTACTCTTTCAGGAAGACTTCGGAAGAGGGGGATGACCGTGGGGGCCAAGGTATCAACGATCTGGTACGTCGACGTCCCCGACCCTGCGGCTGTTCTGAGACATCACCCCGAGCCTGACCTCGCTGCGGCGCGGCGACTCGCCGCCCGCCTCTATCCCGACCTGGCGGCCACCCCCACCGGCCCGGTTCCGCTGGCCGAGGCCGCGCGACTCGACGCCGCGGGGACCGTGCACATCGGTTCCTACCCCGGCATCACCGTCGTGTGCGGGCCCGATCTGGCCGTTCCCCGGCCGTCGACCCTGCCCGGAACACGCGTCCGGCCCACCGAATCCGCGAAGACGTACTACATCGCATCCAAGCCCGACATCGCGTGGGGCTCGTTCGCGATGTGGGAGGACGGGCACCTCACCCGCGCGTTCAGCGCCACGCCGGTCCACATTCACGAGGACCTCGGCATCCCCCTGGTGTGGGAGAGACCGTTCTGGGCGGGCGACTTCCCGCTCGAACATCCGCCGGGCGTGCTGCCCGACCCACAGTCGCTGCCGTTCCACCCGCAGCAGTTCGCCGAGGGTGCCAACCGGGAATGGCTGAACTTCCGGTACACGGGCGCCCCCCAGGGCACCGAGATCGACCCGAAAAAGATCACCGTACTCGGTTTCACCGTCCACCCGCCCGGCGAAGGTCCGGCGGTCGAGCCTCCCGCCGAGGTAAAACAACCCGCCGAGGTGGAACACCCCGCCCCCGAACCCGTTACCACGCCCGCTCCGCCGCCGGCCGCCCGCAAGGGCGGACTGCTCCGCCGCTACTTCGGCTTCTGACGCCCGCGGGAGTCAGGCGGCGCCGACGAGCAGCGCCGACCAGCCCGCGAGAACTCCGGCCGCGGCGCCGTACACCAGCCACCGCCACACCGGTGTCCGGCGCAGTCGCCACACCGACGGCGCGACCCCGGCCACCACGACGAGTTCGAGGAACGCTGCGAGCGCGGGATTGATCCGGGCGAGCTGCGAGCCGAACGCCATGATCGCGACGGCCACCACCGCCGCGGCGAACGCTGCCACGAGAAGTCCGGTGAACCACGGTGTTCCCGTCGGCGGCGGATACGGGGAATGAGGGTCCAGGATTCTCACCGGCCCGTGCGGACGCGCTCGTAGAACGCCATAGCCGCCGCCGTCGCGACATTGAGTGAGTCCGTTCCGGGTGCCATCGGGATGCGGGCACGAATGTCGGTGGCGCGCATGGCGTGTTCGGTGAGGCCCGGCCCTTCCGCGCCCAGCAGCAGCGCCACCTTCTCCCCTGTCATCGCCTCCGCCAGCGTCACCGCCTCAGGGTTCGGGGTCAGCGAGATCAGCTGGAACCCCCGCTCCCGCAACGCTTCCAGATCGTGCGGCCACTTCGTCACGTGCGCGAACGGAACCCGGAGGACGTGCCCCATCGACACCCGGACCGCCCGGCGGTACAGCGGGTCGGCACACCCCTTGCCGAACACCACGGCGTCGACGCCGAGCCCCGCGGCGTTGCGGAACATCGAGCCCAGGTTCTCGTGATCGTTCACACCCTCGAGCACCGCGACCGTCTGGGAGTGCTCGAGCACATCCGCCAGTTCGAGGGGTGCCGGGCGACGCGCCGCCGCGAGCACACCCCGGTTGAGGTGGAACCCGACGACCTCGGCCATGACGTCCGCCGTCGTCCGATAGAACGGCACGTCCACGCCGTCGAGGTCGTCGGCCAGTTCCTCCAGCCGCCGATCGACGCCGAGCAGCGCGATCGGGTCGAACCGGGACGCCAGCAGTCGCTGCGCCACCAGCACACCCTCCGCGATCACCAGGCCCTTACCCTCGGGGAGATCGGGCCGCCGGTCCGAGGAGTTGAGATCGCGGAAGTCGTCCAGCCTGGTATCGGCCGGATCTGTTATGTCGATGACGTGAACCACCGGTCCATATTGCCGTATGCGCGGCGTCACAGCGTTGACTCCCCTCCGCGGGGCGCGAAAGCTCGAAGGAATGAAGCACCTGCACGGACGCACGGCTCTGGTGACCGGCGCCTCCGGCGGTCTCGGTCGCGTCGTCGCCCGGGCCCTGGCGCGCGAGGGTGTCGCCGTCGCCGTGTCCGGCCGGCGTGAGGACCGACTCGCGGAACTCGTGGTGGAACTGCGTGCGCTCGGTGTGCGCGCCGAGGCCGTGCCCGGAGACCTGAATCGACTGGACCTGCTCGATGCGCTGATCGAGCGCGCCGAGGCGGCGGTCGGCCCCCTCGACGTCCTGGTGAACAACGCCGGAGTGGAGAACGTCTCGGCGTTCACCCGGCTCGACCCCGCCGAGCTCACCGCCATGGTCGACGTAAACCTCACCGCACCACTGCTTCTCACTCGCCGGGCGCTTCCCGGGATGCTCGACCGCGGTCGCGGTCACGTGGTGTTCGTGTCGTCGCTGGCAGCGAAGATCGGTCCGGCGTACTGCGCGCCGTACGCCGCGACGAAGGCCGGCCTGATCGGTCTCACCCAGTCGCTGCGCGCGGAATATGCGGGCGCACCGGTCGGCTTCTCCGTCGTGTGCCCCGGGTTCATCGCGGGCGACGGCATGTACCAGCGGATGACCGAACGTGGAATCAGGGCCGGCCGGATGGCCGGCGAGACCAGCACCGACAAGGTCGCCGCCACCGTGATCCGGGCGATTCGGCGGGACCTGCCCGAGGTCGTCGAGAGCGGAGCACCGATCCGCCCCCTGCTCGCCCTGGCGCAGATCGCGCCGGGACTCGCCGAGCGGGTGGCCGCGAGATTCGGCGCCACCGCGATGTTCCGGCGGTTGAGCGAGGACCGCGGCCGAGTGGAGCCGGATGGTTGACGGCGTGCACCGTTGCCCGAGTCGGGTACCGGGGCGTGGGCACTGATCTAGGCTCGCGGACGTGAGTGATTCCACGCCGACGGTCGGTTCGCCCGCGGAACTGGCGCGGGCGCTGGGCGCCACCGGGTACCTCGCCGACGACGGCGTCGCGATGGCCGCGTTCCTCGCGATACGTATGGGACGGCCTCTGTTCTGCGAGGGCGAACCCGGCACCGGCAAGACGTCGCTCGCGGCCGCGCTGTCGGAGGCGTTCGGCCTGCCGCTGATCCGGCTGCAGTGCCACGAGGGAATCGACGCCGCGCAGGCGCTCTACGACTGGGACTTCCCGCGGCAGCTGCTGCACCTGCGGACGCTGGAGGCGGCGAGCGACGGATCCCTCGAGGCCGACGCCGTCGAACGCTCCCTGTACACCGAGCGGTTCCTGCTGGCGCGCCCCCTGCTGCGGGCCCTCACCGAAGCCCCGTGTGTGTTGCTCGTCGACGAGATCGACCGCGCCGACGACGAGTTCGAGGCGTTCCTGCTGCAGGTCCTCGACGAGAACGCCGTCACCATCCCCGAACTCGGCGAGGTGCGGGCAGCGACACCGCCGCTCGTTGTGCTCACGTCCAACCGCACCCGCGAGGTGCACGACGCCCTCAAACGCCGCTGCCTGTACCACTGGCTCGAACACCCGGATCTGGCGCGGGAGGTCGAGATCCTGCGCCGCCGCATCCCCGGCATCGGGGCCGAACTCGCAGGCCAGGTCGCGCACGCCGTCCACTCCCTGCGTGAGATGGAACTGCTCAAGCCGCCGGGGGTGGCCGAGTCGCTGGACTGGGCGCGCGCACTGCAGGAACTCGATCGGGACGTGCTGGACGCGGAAACCGCAGCCGCGACGCTCGGCGCCGTCCTCAAGTACCGCGAGGACCTCGAACGCGTGGCCCGGGCGGGACTGGACCGGCTCCTGGCGGGGTGAGCACCGTGCCCGCGACCCCGGACGCCGGCGACCCGCTGGTGGGGTTCGCCGGGTTCTCGCACGCCCTCGCGGCGGCGGGACTGCCGGTCGCGTCGGACGCCGTCGCCGCGTTCATCCGGGCCCTCCGCCAGGTGGATGTAAGCGATCCGAGTCAGGTGTACTGGGCGGGGCGCGCGACCCTGTGCCGCGGTCCCGACGACATCCCGCGGTACGACTCGGCGTTCGAGGGCTGGTTCGGCGGTACCGTCCCGTTGCACACGCCGCGGTCCGGGGAGCAGCCGCGCCGCGCCAGGTCCGCCGCCTTGACTTCGACGGACGGCGGCGACACCGGTGGGGACGCGCCGCGGCTGCGGGTCGCGGCCGACGACGCCGAGGTGTTGCGCCACCGGGACATCGCCGAGCTCACCGCGGCCGAGCGCGCGCACCTCGCCGAGTTGATCGCCACCCTGCGCCCGCGGCCCCCGACCCGCCCGGCCATCCGGATGCGCCCCGCCCGCCGGGGCGCCGTCGATCCGCGGCGGACGGTGCGGGGCATGCTCGCGGCGGGCGGAGAAGCGGTGCGGCCGAGCCACCACCGCAAGGCCACCCGGCCGCGCCGGATGGTGCTGCTGATCGACGTGTCCGGATCGATGAGCCCGTACGCCGACGCGCTCCTGCGGTTCGGTCACGTCGTCGCGCGGAGCAATCCGGCGGGCACCGAGGTGTTCTCGCTGGGCACCCGGATGACCCGGCTGTCCCGCGCACTGCGGGTCCGCGACCCGGAAGTGGCACTGGCCGCCGCGAGCCGGGCCGTGCCCGACTGGGCGGGCGGCACCCGCCTCGGCGAGACGCTGCGCGCATTCCTGGACCGCTGGGGGCGCCGCGGCGTGGCCCGCGGCGCCGTCGTGGTGATCTTCTCCGACGGCTGGGAGCGCGGCGACCCGACCCTGCTCGCGGAGCAGATGGCTCAGCTGCGCCGGCTTGCCCACGCCGTGCTGTGGGTGAATCCGCACGCCGGCGCGGACGGCTACGAACCGGTGCAGTCCGGGATCGTCGCCGCGCTGCCGTATATCGACCGGCTCCTCGCCGGCCACAGTCTCGCGACGCTGCAGGAACTGCTCGAGGTGGCGCGCCGGACGTGACCGATCCGGAAGCGGTTCCCCGATTCCGGGTGTTGTTCGGGCCCGGTCGGCGCAGAGTAGGACGTATCACCTGAGGCTCTCGGCTTTGGAGGCGCGATGCGCATCACCGTCACCGTCGACGGAACGGCATACACGGACGACGTGGAACCACGACTACTCCTCGTCCATTATCTTCGGGACCGGCTCGGCAAGGTCGGCACCGTCATCGGCTGCGACACCGGGAACTGCGGGGCGTGCACCGTTCATCTGAACGGTCACAGCGTCAAGTCCTGCTCGGTGCTCGCCGTGCAGGCCGACGGCGGCGACATCCTCACCATCGAGGGCCTGTCCCGCAACGGGAAATTGCACCCCGTACAGCAGGCGTTCCGCGACAACCACGCCCTGCAGTGCGGCTACTGCACACCCGGCATGATCATGCAGACCCTCGACCTGCTCGCCGAGGAACCCGACCCGGACGAGCGGACGGTGCGGCTGGGGTTGGAAGGCAACCTGTGCCGCTGCACCGGATACCAGAACATCGTCAGCGCGGTCCAGGACGCGGCGCAGCGGTTGCGCGGCGGCAGCACCGCCGAGACACCGAAGGACGCGAAGACCGACACCGCGCAGGGAGGTGTGCGATGACCGCCACCGCCGAACCGGAAATCGGCAAGGCCCGCACACGCAAGGAAGACGAACACCTGATCACGGGTCGCACTCGATGGACCGACAACCTGGTGCTGCCCGGCATGCAGCACCTGGCGATCCTGCGCAGCCCGTTCGCGCACGCCCGCATCACCGGTGTGGACGCCTCCGCCGCCCGCGAGATGCCCGGCATCGTCGCGGTCTTCACCGGCGCCGACCTCGCCGACGAGCAGGGCAGCCTGCCGTGCGCCTGGCCGATCACCCCGGACATGAAGTCGCCGCCCGCCCCGTCTGTGGCGGTCGACCGGGTGAACTTCGCAGGCGAGGCCGTCGCGGTCGTGGTGGCGCGCAGCGCCTACGAGGCTCACGACGCACGCGAGGCGATCGACGTCGAGTACGACGACCTGCCGGTCGTGCTGGACCTCGCGTCCGCGGCCGCCGACGGCGCCGAACTCGTGCACCCCGATCTCGGGACGAACGTCAGCGCCACCTGGACGTTCGATTCCGCGGAGGCCGGCACCGGCGGCGACGTGGAGCAGGCCATCCGCGACGCCGAGGTACTCGTCGAACGCACGTTCCGGCAGCAGCGGCTCATCCCGGCGTTCATGGAGCCCCGCTCGGTGGTGGTCGACCCGACCGGCGCGCAGATCACCATGTGGTCGGCCACGCAGATCCCCCACATCCTGCGGCTCATGCTCGCGATGACGCTCGACATCCCGGAGCACAAACTGCGCGTCGTCGCACCGGACGTCGGCGGCGGTTTCGGCGGCAAACTGCAGGTGACGCCCGAGGAAGTCATCGCGCTGCTCGTCGCGCGGCGACTCGGCAAGCCGGTCAAGTACACCGAGTCCCGCAGCGAATCGATGCTCGCGGCCCATCACGGTCGCGACCAGATCCAGAAGCTGACGCTGGCCGCCCGCCGCGACGGCACCGTCACCGGCATGAAGGTGGAACTGCTCGCCGACATGGGCGCGTACCTGCGACTGGTGACGTCGGGGGTGCCGATCCTGGGCGCGTTCATGTTCAACGGCATCTACAAGTTCCCGGCGTATCACTTCACGTGCACCAACGTGTTCACGAACAAGGTGCCCACCGACGCGTACCGCGGGGCGGGGCGACCGGAGGCGACGTTCGCGATCGAACGGATGATGGACGAACTCGCGACCGAGTTGTCGCTCGACCCACTGGAATTGCGGGCGAAGAACTGGATCACCCACGAGGAGTTCCCGTTCGACACCGTCGCGGGCCTGACGTACGACTCCGGCAACTACGAGGCCGCCACCGCGCAGGCACGGGAGTTGTTCGACTACGACGGGCTGCGCCGCGAACAGGCGGAGCGCCGCGAGCGGAAGGACCCGGTGCAACTGGGCATCGGGGTGTCCACGTTCACCGAGATGTGCGGTCTGGCGCCGTCGCGCACGCTCGGCGCGCTGGCCTACGGGGCCGGCGGGTGGGAACACGCGGCGATCCGGATGCTGCCCACCGGCAAGGTCGAGGTGGTCACCGGTTCCTCCGCCCACGGCCAGGGCCACGAGACCGCGTGGAGCCAGGTGGTCGCGGATCAGCTCGGGGTTCCGTTCGAGGACGTCGAGGTGCTGCACGGCGACACCCAGACGTCGCCGCGTGGGATGGACACGTACGGATCCCGGTCGCTGGCGGTCGGTGCGATCGCGGTGGTGAAAGCCGCCGAGAAGGTGATCGCCAAGGCCAGACCCATCGCGGCGCACCTGATGGAATGCGCCGAGGACGATCTCGAGTTCACCGAGGGCCGGTTCCGGGTGAAGGGCACCGAGAAGGCGGTCGGCATCGCCGACGTCGCGCTCGCGGTGTTCGCCGCGCACGATCTACCCGACGGTGTAGAGCCGAACCTGGACTCCGAGGCGGCGTACGACCCGGAGAACTTCTCGTTCCCGCACGGCACGCACCTGTGCGCGGTGGAGGTCGACACCGAGACCGGGAAGGTCGGCATCCGCTCCTACGTGTGCGTCGACGACATCGGGCACGTGGTCAACCCGCTGATCGTGGAGGGGCAGGTGCACGGCGGGCTCGCGCAGGGCATCGCGCAAGCCCTGTACGAGGAGGCGGTGTACGACGAGTCCGGCACCCTGCTGTCGGGTTCGTTCGCCGAGTACTCGGTTCCGTCGGCAGCGGATCTGCCGTCGTTCACCACGGGCCGCACCGAGACCCCCGCCACCGGTAACCCGCTGGGCGTCAAGGGGGTCGGCGAGGCGGGGACGATCGCGTCCACCCCGGCCGTCGTCAACGCCGCCCTCGACGCGGTCCGGCAGTTCGGGGTGCGTGACATCGAGATGCCCTTGACGCCGATGCGGGTCTGGCGTGCCGTCCACACCGCCCAGGGAGGTGCCCGATGATTCCGTCGAGCTTCGATTACGTCGCCCCGACCTCCGTCGACCAGGCGGTGGCCGCGCTCGCCGAGGCCGGCGAGGACGCCAAGATCCTCGCCGGCGGGCAGAGTCTGCTGCCGGTCCTGCGGCTGCGGTTGTCCTCGCCGAGCACCCTCGTCGACCTGGGACGGATCGGCGAGTTGCGCGGCGTGCGCGAGGACGGGGACAGCGTCGTGATCGGCGCGATGACCACGTACTACGACGTGATCCGCAACCCGCTCGTCCAGGAGCACGCGTTGCTGCTCGTCGAGGCGAGCCGCACCGTCGCCGATCCGCAGATCCGGCACCGCGGCACGCTGGGCGGCGCTCTCGCGCATGCCGATCCGGCGGGTGACCTGTGCGGACCCGCGCTGGCCCTCGACGCCACCCTCACCGTGGTGGGCCCCGCGGGCAGACGGACCATTCCGGTCGCCGATTTCTTCGAGGGTTACTACACCACCACGTTGCGACCGGACGAGATCCTCGTGGACGTGCGGATCCCGAAGCACACCGGCTGGGAGGCGCGGTACGAGAAGTTCAACACGGTGGCGGAGGCCTGGTCGATCGTGGGGGTGGCCGCGACGATCCAGGTGGACGGCGGCACGATCCGGCAGGCGCGGGTGGCGCTGACCAACATGGGGTCGGTTCCGGTGCGCGCTCGCGGCGTCGAGGACGCGCTCGTCGGCAAGGCCGCGGACCCGGAGTCGATCCGGGCGGCGGCCGAGCACGCCGCCGAGGGCACCGACCCCGTCACCGACGGCAACGCCGACGCCGAGTACCGCACCCACCTCGCGAGAGTGCTGACCCGGCGGGCCGTGGCGACGGCGGTCGGCGTCTGAACGGCCCGGGCCGTCAGGACCGCGGGTCGCGGCTGGCCTCCACGGCCTGTTCGGTGGCGTCGCAGACCACGACGGGGCGCGGTTCGAGCACGTTGCGCAGTTCGATCACCGGGAGGTGGCGGCCGGCGTCCGGTCTGCGCACCGTGATCCACACCCGCTGGTGCCGCATCAGGTACAGGGCCGCGCCGATGCCGCTGACCAGGGAGATCGCGCCGCCGATCACGAGCGGTGCGCGGGGGTCGAGGGCGTCGGCCAGCCACCCCAGAACGGGACTGCCCAGCGGGGTGCCGCCGAGGAAACAGAGCATGTAGATGCCCATCACCCGGCCGCGCATCTCGGACGGCACGGACATCTGCAGGATGTTCATCGCCGCCGTCGTGAACGTCAGGGTC
This sequence comes from Rhodococcus koreensis, assembly GCF_900105905.1. Classification (GTDB taxonomy): domain Bacteria; phylum Actinomycetota; class Actinomycetes; order Mycobacteriales; family Mycobacteriaceae; genus Rhodococcus_F; species Rhodococcus_F koreensis. The sequence goes on from NZ_FNSV01000005.1 coordinate 3,379,128, forward strand.
AGCGCACCGGTCGGGACGAGCATGATCGCCACCAGTGCATAGGTGGGCATCACCCCGACCAGGATTTCGAACGCCCCGAATGCGGCGGCGGCCCCGAGGAACGTGCGCAGCCGGGGCGGGGTCGTGCGTTTCGCGGCGATCGTGGCGCCGGCCAGCGTGCCCACGGCGAGCGTGGTCGACAGCAGTCCGTAGGCGTCCGCACCGCGATCGAACGTGTTGCGGGCGAGAACGGCGAGACTGATCGGGAAGTTCAGACCGAACGTGGACACCATGAAGATCGCCACCATCAGCACCCGCAGGTCGGCGCGACTCCACACGTAGCGGAAACCCTCCCGGACCTGCCCCTTCCCGCGTTCCGCCTGGGGTGCCGTGAACAGGTCGCGGGCGTTCATCATCAGCAGTGCGATCAGCACGCCGGTGAACGTGCCCACGTTGAGCAGGAACACCCAGCCCGTGCCGATGAGGGTGATGAGCACACCGGAGATCGCCGGGCCGATGATCCGGGCCGTGTTGAACGTCATGGAGTTCAGCGCGATGGCGTTGGGCAGCGAGTCCTTGCCGACCATCTCGATCGTGAACGACTGCCGCGCCGGCGCGTCGATCGCGGACGCGCAGCCCATCAGGAACGCGATGAGATAGACGTGCCACAGGGCGACCAGTCCGCCGACGTCGAGCAGGCCGAGCACCAGCGCGCACAACGCCATCGATACCTGTGTCGCGATGAGGATGCGCCGCTTGTCGTACCGGTCGGCGAGGACGCCGCCCCACACGGACAGGAACAGGGTCGGGCCGAACTGCAGTGCCATCACGATCCCGACCGCGAGGGCGTTGCCGTTCGACAACGTCAGGACGAGCCAGTCCTGCGCCACCCGCTGCATCCACGTGCCGACGAGGGAGACGATCTGCCCCGACGCCCACAACCGGTAGTTCCGGGTGCGGAGTGCGGCGAACATGCCGGTCTTCGGCTGGTCTGGGGCGGTGGTTTCGGGTTCGGGCGGCACCCTTCCATCTTGCTCCCGCCACCGGAACGCCTTCGACCTGCCCCTATGCGCGCCTCGGTGGCCGGACCGCTGGGGATTCCGATTGCGTTCTCCGGCAGATGATTTGCTCCGCGATATCGCGGTAACGGATACCTACCCAGGTTCCGGGAGCCGAATGCCGTTGTACTGCTGGGCAGCTGCCGATCAGCCGCGGCGGTTCACTCCGAGTCGGCGACGATGGACGTGATGATGCCGACCGCGTCGCGGAGAGTCTTCAGCTGAGACTCGTCGAGCCCGGACAGCCGCTCGTTCATCCACGCCTCGCGGGCGTGCGTCTCGTCGGCGATCAGCGCGTGACCGGCGTCCGACAGCGTGACGATGATCTGGCGTCCGTCGGTGGGATGCGGTGCCCGCTCGACCAGTCCCAGTTCGACCAAGGACGCGATGACCCTGGTCATCGACGGCGGCTGCACCTTCTCGCGCGCCGCGAGATTGCCCGGCGTCATGGCGCCGTCGCGGGCGAGGGTGGCCAGTGCCGACAGCTGGGTCAGCGATACCTGGGCGTCGACGCGGCGCCCACGCAGGTGACGCGTGAGGCGCACGACAGCCAGGGAGAGGTCGCTGGCGAGTGCTCGCGTATCCGTGGTCACGGGAATGACAATACGGGACCGATCGGCCGCCGTTTACGTTACTGCGTCGGTGATCGGACCGACCGCGAAGTAGGCCACGAACAGAAGCGCCACCACCCACATCAACGGGTGAATCTTCTTGATACCACCGCTCGCAGCATTGAGCACGACCCACGAGACGAATCCGACGCCGATGCCGTTGGCGATCGAGTACGTGAACGGCATGACGATGATGGTGAGGAACGCGGGCAGCGCGATCGAGAACTTCGTGAAGTCGATGTCCCGGACCTGGCCGATCATCATCGCGCCGACGACGACCAGCGCGGGCGCGGCCGCCTCGATCGGCACCACCGAATACAGCGGGGTCAGGAACATCGCGGCCAGGAACAGCAGTCCCGTCACCACATTCGCGAGTCCGGTGCGGGCGCCCTCGGCGATACCCGAAGCGGATTCCACGAAGACCGTGTTGGACGACGCGGAGGCCCCGCCGCCGACGATCGCGCCGGTGCCCTCGACGACGAGGGCCCGTCCGATGTTGGGAAGGTTGCCGTCCTCGTCGGTCAGGCCTGCCTCCTTGCCGAGCCCGGTCATCGTGCCCATGGCGTCGAAGAAGTTGGCGAGCACGAGCGTGAACACCAGCAGGCTGGCCGCGAGCACGCCGATGCGGGTGAACGCCCCGAAGATGCTGACGTCGCCGACGAGGCTGAGATCCGGAAGTTCCGCCAGCACATCGGGAGCGGCCGGAACGCTGAGGTTCCAGCCGTAGGGGTTCACGCCGAGCGACGGTCCGACGCCGGCGAGGGCCTCGATGATCGCGGCCAGCACGGTGGTGACGACGATGCCGATCAGCAGACCGCCCCGCACCTTGCGCACCACCAGGACACCCATCAGCAGCACACCGAACACGAACGTCACGGTCGGCCAGGAGGAGATCGATCCGTTGATGCCCAGGCCGACGGGGACGGTGGTGCCCGCGACGTCGGGGATGCGCCGCACGAACCCGGCGTCGACGAGACCGATGAACGCGATGAACATGCCGATACCGGCGGCGATGGCGGATTTCAGCTCGGCGGGAATGGCATTGAAGACGGCCGTCCGGAAACCGGTGAGCGCCAACACGACGATGATGACACCGTCGATCACGACGAGACCCATCGCCTCGGGCCAGGTGACCTGCGGCGCGATGGTGACGGCGAGGAGACTGTTGATGCCGAGGCCCGCCGCGATCGCGAAGGGGTAGTTGGCGACGACCCCGAACACGATGCTCATCAGTCCCGCCACCAGGGCTGTGACCGCGGCCACCTGGTTCACGGGGAGGATGTTGCCGAGGACGTCGGTCTTGGCGACGGCATCGTCGGGTGAGAAGCTGCCGAGGATGAGAGGGTTCAGCACCACGATGTACGCCATCGCGACGAACGTCACCACGCCGCCGCGAATCTCCGCGCCTACCGTCGAACCACGCTCGGTGATCTTGAAGTAGTTGTCGAGCAGTTTCGGAGCAGCACCCATTGTTCAGTCCCCATCGCCAGAAGTCGCGCGTCGCCCTTGGAGATTAGGGCACCGCGGCGAGGGTAGCGTTCATTCGGTGAACGAAACCGCAGATCGCCGACCCCTCACTCAGCGCCTCGCCGACCCGCGACCTGCGCTGATACTGGGAACCACTCTGTGGGCGGTCGCGATGGTCGTGGTGATCGTCACGGGCGACCGGTGGTCGGATGCGCTTCCGACGTGTATAGCCGGTGTCGTCGTCGGATTCCTCGGGTACGGATTGTTCGCGTTGCAGCGGCGGGCCGCGCGGCGCGGCAGCCGCGGGGCACAGCAGGGACTGCTCGAGTGATGCAGCAGGGACTGCTCGAGTGATGCAGTCCTAGGCCTGGCTGCGGCGGGGCCGGGTGCGGGTCAGCAGGATCCAGAATGCCGCCCACAGCGCGCCGAAGGCCCACCCGGCGAGGACGTCGGTCATCCAGTGCGCGCCGAGGTAGACGCGCGACAGCCCCACCGCCAGCGGGTACAGCACCAGCAGGAAGACGAGCGTGATCCGGACGTGCCGCACCAGCACGTCCCGGAGCACGACGGCAACGAGCACGCTCGCGAGAATCGCGGTCATCATCGCGTGACCGGACGGGAACGAGAACGACGAGATCTCCACCAGCCGATCCGGCAGTGGGGGACGCTGCCGCTCGAACAGATTCTTGAGCGCGGTCATCACGGCCAGACCGGACAGCATCGCGCCGGCGACGAGGACGGCTTCCCGACGACGGTCCTGCAGCAGGAGGGCCACTGTCAGGACGGTGGACACGATCCAGGCGGCGACCGTTCCGCCGCTGTGCGTGATGACGGTGACGACGTCGACAAGCCAGGGTGTGCGCTCCTCGACCGCGCTGTCGAGGATGCTCTGGTCAAACGACACCGGCGGCGCCCCACGTGCCCTCGGCCCACGACTCGGAACAATGGGTTGTGCCCTGCTCGTCCACCCACCACGGAACCGCGATCTCGGCGTCGACGGCACCCGTGAGCTTCACCGTGAGCCGGGGATGGACGACGACGGGCCCGCGGGGCAGGTCGCGGCCGAGTGCGGCGAAGGCGAGGACTGCGGCGGGTTCGCGATCCCACGTGGATTCCCGTCCGGAGCCGGTGACGGTGCCGCGGATCGCGGTGGAGGCGAGCGGGACGTCCAGCAGATCGGCGAGGGACTCGGCGGTGTCCAGGCTCCCGACCACCAGGCGCTCGCGCGGCACCGCGGCGGCCAGCCACGGTTCGTCCAGCACCAGCGCGTCGGCGGGGTCGACCAGGGCGCCCGTCAGTCCGCGCACGTGTTCGGGCAGGTGAAGGTCCTCGAGGTCGAGGAGGTGCCCGGCCGCGGCCGCCGCGAGCAGGCTGTGGGCCCGCGCGATCACCGCCGGGGACGGTTCGCGATCCGGGTCGGCCAGCCGGTCCAGGAGTAGCTGCGCGAGTTCCGGAGAGTCGACCGTCGCGGGGGCCAGTGCGGCGGCGAACACGGCGGATTCCGGGTGCTCGACGGGGTCGAGCAGTCCGGCGAACGTCTCGTCGGCGGGGTCGCGGAGCAGACCGAGCACCTGGCCGTCCGACTCGGCGTTGTGACGCAGCCACCAGGCCGTGTACCCGGCGCGGTCGGCGAGCAACGGACGCGTCGCCGGGTCCCGGGCGAGCATCGTCAGCGCCTGCGGCCAGCGGTTCTCGTCCACCAGATCCAGGTCGCGCACCGCCCCCATCACGTCGGGGTCGTCGTCGAGCGTGTCCCACCAGCGGTCCTCGTCGTCGAGGTCGTGGTCGGGTCCGGTGGGGAGTTCGGCGCGCAGCACGGTGAAGCCCCAGCCGACACCCACGGCGCGGAGAGCGTCCTCCCCTACCCGCTCCGCGAACGCGGAGTCCACGCACGCGAACGGCGAGTCGTCCACCAGGACCTCGGCGAGTGGCGCGCCGGGCAACAGCAATTCGTCCGCACCGCGCAACTCCCCGTCGACGTCCGGCAGGGGCAGCAGGCCGAGCCACGACGGCAGGACGCCCGGGTCGACGCGGCCTGCGAGCGCGAGCACCGCGACCGAGAGTTCCTCGGCAGCCGCCGCGTCGTCGGGATCGAGGTCCTCGATCTCGGCGCGCAACGCCGGATCCGAGAGCAGGTCGACGGCCGTGGCCGTCTTCGCGCCGAGCCTCGACAGCAGCGGGTGCGCGGCGTCGGGGTGGACGAGCCTCGTCCAGTCGACACCCAGCACTTCGTCGATGTCGTGACCCAGCAACACCGTTCGCGGGCCGGTCACCGTGCGGCCGTCGGACAGCGGAACCGGGATCGACGCCAGTTCCTCCGCCGCGAGGGCGTCGACGGCCAGCGGTTCGAGCGCCGCGTACAGGCGCTGCCACCACGACGGTGCCCGTTCGACGCCACTGAGCAGTTCGGTGAGGCGGGCCAGGCCGAGGCGGTGGGCGTCGACGGCGGCGAGCGCAGGCGCCCAGCGGGGGCCGGACAGATCCGGGACGACCAGGCCGTCGACGATCTCGGCGAGCAGTTCCGCGAGTTCCTCGGTCAGCCCGGGAACCACCGACGCCCGGCCCGGGGCCTTGTCCTTGCCGTCGACGGTCGGCAGCCAGGGGTGCTCGCGGAGTTCGGCGACGAGATGGTCGCGCAACGCCGAGTCCACCTCGCTGCGTGCGAACGCGGGGACGGGGACCAGCGACAGTCGCTGATCGGGCGGCACCGCGGCCACGAACTCGGCGTATCCGGTGGCCAACTCGGCGATCGCGGCGCCGGGCAGGATGCGCCTGCGGTCGGGTTGCATGGCGATGTCGGCGACGAGGATCGCCGGTACCGACAGTTCCTCGTCCGACCGGGTGGGGGCGCGCAGGACATCCTCGGTCACGGGTGCGACGACGCCGTCCCGGACCGGGACGAGCCAGCGGGCCCGCCCGGACTCGTACTGCCACCAGCGGTCGTCGCCGATCGCGACCTCGGTCAACCCGGAATCGAGTGGTCGTTCGCGTCGGCGGAACTGCTTGTCGCCCACGGTGATCGAGACGAGCGCCGGGAGTTCGAGCAGAAGGTCGGGGGCTTCGCGGGCCATGTAGGCGAGCAGCGACTCGGCGTCCACGTCCTCGCGCAGCGTGAGCACGACTTCCGACTCCGCACCGGCGGCCGGGCGGTTCACGGTGGGCCACGCCAGCCGGAGAGCAGGCACACCCGCGCCGGGGTCGGCGCCGTCGAGGTCCCGCAGTTCCGCCCTGGTACGGCCCGCGGAGAACAGCACCGAACCGGACGTCGACCGCAGTTCGACCTCGTCGCTCACCGACAGCACCGCCGTGAAGCCGACGCCGTAACGGCCGACGGTGGCCCCGGACTTGTTCGACGCCCGCAGCGCGACCAGCGCCTGCACTCCCGGCTCGTCCAGCGGTGTGCCCGTGTTGGACACGCTGAGGACCCGTCCGTCGAGGTGCACGGACAGCTCTCCGGGCACTTCGGCTCGGGCCGCGGCGTCGGCCGCGTTCTGCGCCAGCTCGGTGAGGAGCCGGTCGCGGTAGCCGGCGCGGGCCAGATCGGATTCGGCCGCGGCGTCCTCCCGCAGGCGGGTGGGCGACGTGCGCCACGCGAGGAGCGTCGAATCCCTCAGGGCGGCGGTGCCGAAAGGATCGGCTAGCTGGTCGATGCGGATTCCTCGGCCTCGGTGACCGCGGCAGCCTCGGGCTCGGTGCCGGCCCCCGTCTCGGTTGCGGACCGCTCGACGACCTCGACGGCGCCGTCGTCGTACGCGTCGTACTGCGGCGAACCGGCGCCCGTGGGCAGCAGGGTGTCGGAGTGGGCGCCGCACCCGTACGTCACGTCGACGACGTGCCCGTCGGCGGCCATCTCGTTGCCGCACACGCCGAACTCCCCGTGCAGGGACCCGGCGAGCGGGAGGTAGAAACCGCACAGCCCGCACGTCGACGGCGCAGCCTTGGCCATCTCGGAATCGGGGCCGTAGTCGCCGTCGTGCCAGCGCTGGGCGGCGTCGAGGCGACCCTCGAGGCTCAACACCTGCTTGCGGCCCAGGCCCAGTTCGCGGGCGGCGTCGTCGATCTCGGGGTCACCCGTCGCGACATAGCCGGGCACGAGGCGGGGGTCACCGGCCGGCGGTGCCAGCAGATCGCCCGCGGACAGGTCTCCGGGGCGAATCCGCTGGTCCCACGGGATCCAGTCGGGTGCGACCAGCGCATCGGGTCCGGGGAGGAGGGCGAGTTCGCTGACGGTGGCACGGTCCGACTCGGGATCGGCGGCCACCACCACCGCCCACTGCCAGCCCCGGTAGCCAGGAAGGTCCGCAACGAAACGGTGAGTCGCGGCGCACTCGTCCTCGGACGTGACGCCCAGATAGTCGCCGACTCCCCCTTCCTGCAGTTCGACCACTGCGGTCCGGGCGAGCTCGACGGCGTCGGTCAGTACGGGACGCGCCACTGCGCGCTCGTCGGAAGAAGCAACACTCACACCACCAGTTTGCCGCACCACCGCAAGTGCGTGCCCACCTGGGCTGTCATGCTGGTCCGATGACCGGCCGGAGGCACCTCGTCCCAGCCCTGCTCGCGGTGGCGTGGATGGTCGCCGCATGCTCCCCGCAGAGCCCCGTGGCGTCGGGCGCGCCCGGCGCGGACCTTCGCGCGGAGATCGTCCGCACCGCCGACCACGACCCGAATGCGTTCACCCAGGGACTCGAGATCGACGGCACCGAACTGCTCGAGGGCACCGGCCGCCCCGGCGAATCCTGGGTGCAGGCCACCGACCTCGACAGCGGCACCGTCCGGGTGCGCGCCGAACTGCCGTCTCCGCTGTTCGGCGAGGGCATCACGGTGAGCGGTGACACGATCTGGCAGCTGACGTGGCGGGACGGGGTCGCCGTCGTCCGGGATCGCGCGACGCTCGCCGAACAGCGGCGGGTCCCGTTCGACGGCGAGGGGTGGGGCATCTGCGCAATGCCCGGCGCGCTGGTCACGAGCGACGGCTCCCCCACCCTCACGTTCCGCGACCCGGTCACGTTCGAGCCCCGGCGCACCGTGCAGGCGGTGCAGGACGGAAACCCCGTCTCCCGGCTCAACGAACTCGAATGCGCCGACGACGGCGCGATCTACGCGAACGTCTGGACCACCGACACCCTCGTCCGCATCGATCCGTCGGACGGGCGGGTCAGCGCGGAGATCGACGCCTCCGCCGTCCGCGACGCGCTTCCGCCCGGCCCTCGGGACGTCGACGTCCTCAACGGCATCGCCCAGATCCCGGGAACGGACCGGTTCCTCGTCACCGGAAAGTACTGGCCGGCCATGTTCGAGGTGCGGTTCGTTCCCTGACAGGCCGATCTGACCAGCATTGCCCGGGGTTGCTGTGGTCGCAGGTCTCCCGACTAGGACAGAATTAGGGAGTGACCGGACCGCGCGAACCCTACGAGCCTGACGGCGGTCGGGCTCCTGACGAGAATCCCGGGCCCCCCGCTCATCCCGGCTACGACAAATACCCGCCCGCGGCACGCCCCGGAGGGCGGCGCACGCCGCTGCCGCCCCTGCATCCGGTCGGCGGCGGGCAGCGTCCCCGATCCGACGAGGAGCGGGCGGACGCCCCCAAGGCGCCACCGATGCCGCGCAAGCTCACCGTCACCCGGGTGGCGGCGATGCGCAGCCGGGAACTCACCAACAAGGGCATCGCGACGTTCCACCGTGCCGCCAAGGCGGACGGTGCGGACAAGTCGGGGCTCACCGCGCTCACCTACGCGGTGATGGCCAACAACGCGACCGACGCGGCCATCGCCGTCGCGCTGGCGAACACGCTGTTCTTCTCGGCCGCGACGGGCGAGGACAAGACGAAGGTCGCGCTGTACCTGCTGATCACGATCGCCCCGTTCGCCGTCATCGCTCCCCTGATCGGTCCGATGCTCGACCGACTCCAGCACGGCCGCCGCGTCGCACTGGCCACGTCGTTCGGACTCCGGACGATGCTGGCGATCGTTCTCGTCTTCAACTTCGACAGCTGGGTGCTGTATCCGGCGGCGCTCGGAATGATGGTGCTCAGCAAGTCGTTCTCGGTGCTCAAGAGTGCGGTCACCCCACGGGTGCTGCCGCCGGAGATCGACCTCGTGCGCGTCAACTCCCGGCTCACCGTGTTCGGGCTCCTCGGCGGAACCATCGGCGCGGGCGCCCTCGCGGGTGGTCTCGCCATGGCCACCGGTTCCGTCGGCGCGCTGTGGCTGGCGGCCGTCATCACCGCCCTCGGCGCGTACCTCTCCATGCGGATCCCATCGTGGGTCGAGGTCACCGAAGGCGAGGTCCCCGCGACCCTCACCTACCACGGCGACGAGCACCCGACCGAGGTGATCGGACGCACCCGCGTGCTGCAGCCCGAGGCCCCGGCCACCGCGAAGACCGGCAAACGCAGGCAACCGCTGGGCCGCGCGGTCATCACCGGGTTGTGGGGCAACAGCACCATCCGCGTGCTCACCGGGTTCCTCACCCTGTACATCGCGTTCGTCGCGAAGTCGAAGACCGACCACGAGCCTCTGGTCCAGGCCGCCATGCTCGGCCTGGTCGGCGCGGCCGCCGGCATCGGCAACTTCGCCGGCAACGCCGCGGGCGCCCGGATCAAGCTCGGCCGCCCCGCCCTCATCGTGCTGCGCTGCACGGGCGCCGTGTGGATCATCGCCGTCCTCGCCGCGATCACCGACAATCTCCTGACCGCCGCCCTCGCCACCCTCGTCGCCTCGGCGGCCAGCGCCCTGGCCAAGGTGTCGCTGGACGCGTCACTGCAGCACGACCTGCCCGAGGAGTCGATCGCGTCCGGATTCGGACGTTCGGAGACCGTTCTACAGCTGAGCTGGGTCGTGGGCGGGGCGCTGGGTGTCCTGCTGCCCACCGAATACTGGATCGGGTTCTCGGTGGTCTCCGCCGTCATGACCGTGGGGCTCGTCCAGACCGTCCTCACGTACCGCGGCAGCACCCTCCTGCCAGGGCTCGGAGGAAAACGCCCCGACCTGGCCGAACAAGAAGTGACCACCGAGCACCACTCGACCCACCGGGCCGACCGATCGACGGGAAATGTGAAGTAAGTGAGAATGCAGGCGCGAACCAAGAAGATCCTGGCACTGATTGCAGTGGGCCTGATAGTGGTCCTGGTGGCCTTCGTCGGAGTCGTCTACACACTGGTCCGCAACTCCTCGCCCCGCCTGCCCGAGATCACGGCCTTCGCGCACGACCGGGCCGAGCAGGTCGCCCCGCTCGGCTACTGCAACCTGTACCTCGAGGACTGCCAGACCGGCGACATCGCCGAACTCGACGTACCCCCCGGCTCGTCGCTGCAGCTGTCGTTGCCGCAGGAGATCGTCGACGCGCCGTGGCGCATGCTCATCGTGTACCAGGATCCTTCGGGCCAGCTCCTCGTCCAGGAACAGGCGCACCGCGCCGGTGAGACCCGCGCCGTGACCGTGCCCTCCTCGGAAGACCTGCAACTGGCCGGCGTCGAGATCCAGCTGCCGTCCGCCGTCGTCGACGAGCAGGGGCTCACGCAGGCCCGGGCCGCCTGGTCGATCAAGACCGCCTAGAACGACACGCTCACGAAGAAGGGCCCCGCGCTGTCACAGCGCGGGGCCCTTCTCGTCGGAGAAATCAGCTGTCGAGTTCGCGTGCGACGGCGCGGACCACCTCGGAGATGCGCTGGGCGGTCTTGCGGTCGGGGTACTTGCCCTTGCGCAGGTCCGGCTGGACCTTCGCCTCGAGCAGCGTGATCATGTCCTCGACCATGCCGTGCAGTTCGTCCGGCGTGTGCTTCTTGGCGGACGGCTCCTTGCGCGCGGCGTTCTGACGCAGCGACGGCGCAGGGTCGAGCACCTTCAGGCTCAGCGCCTGGGGTCCGCGTCGACCGGCGGCCATGCCGAACTCCACACGCTGACCGGCCTTGAGGCCCTCGACGCCCTCGGGAAGAGCGGACGAACGCACATAGACGTCCTCCCCCTCCTCCTGCGACAGAAAGCCGAAGCCCTTTTCGACGTCGTACCACTTCACCTTGCCGGTCGGCACCGCGTTCACCCGCTCATCACTTGGAGTGCAGTTGGTTGCACTTGGTATTTGTTGCACTTGGTATGCAAAACAGCGCGCCCCACCTCTGGTGCGGGACGCGCAGTGCCCACAGTCTACCTTGCAGACACCCCCTCCGGCATTCGGGTTTCCAGGCACTATCGTTGCTGGTGTGGCCCACGAATCGACTCCTTCGAGCACACCTCACACACCCCGGAGGGGCGACGGACTCCTGCGGGTCGCGCTCGCTCTCTTCGCGATCGGCTTCGTCGCGATCGTGGCGATCTTCCTGACCCCGGTGCTCTCCGATTCCGAACCGGGTCTCGTTCTCTACCTCATCGCCCTCGCCTGCCCGATCGGATTCCTGCTCGGAATCGTCGCGGCACTGAGGCAGGGCAGACGCTCGCGCTGACACACCCGATCACCGAGGCATTCCCAACCACCGAGGGGACGATCATGAGAATTCTGCTCAACATCATCTGGCTGGTCTTCGGCGGTCTGTGGCTGGCGCTGGGGTACTTCGTCGCCGGAATCCTGTGCTTCATCCTGATCATCACGATCCCGTTCGGCATCGCGTCGTTCCGCGTCGGCGTCTACGCGCTGTGGCCGTTCGGGAAGACCGTGATCGACAAGCCGACGGCCGGTGTGGCCTCGCTGATCGGCAACGTCATCTGGTTCATCATCGCTGGTCTGTGGCTCGCGATCGGGCACGTCGTGACGGCAATCGCCATGGCGATCACGATCATCGGGATCCCGCTCGCCGTCGCGAACATCAAGATGATTCCCATCTCGCTGATGCCCCTCGGCAAGGACATCGTCGACGCACCGCAGTGATGTGAGCTTCCTCACATAACGACCCGGTAACGGAAGGGCAACGGGACGGCGATACGCACGTCTCGTCGCCACTAGCTGGGAAGAGTCCCGGCGCGCCCAATGAGGCCCCGCAACAGGCGAAGACACTCCGCGTTATCAAATGGTGACACTGCGGCCTCGGCCCGTTACCGTCGTCACCGGCCGATGAAACATCGGCCACGTCCGGCCCGCCGCGCCAAACCTCGTCCCGCGGGTACCGGAGTCCCGACGAAGCATTCCAGGGACGAGGACGGGGGACCCAAAGTCCTCCAGGGAACGCAAGTTTCCAGACGGACACCGGTCCGAATGTGCCTCGCACAGTCGGATCTTGGGGTGAAGCCAGACCCTCTCCAGCCAGGAGAGGCGAGGCCGGGCGACCTCTCAGCCCGAACCCGACAGCTGACCTCGCAGGCGCGTGTGGAGAGGATCTCTACCACTATGAGCGGACGCCATCGCAAGCCCACCACCACCGGCCGCACCGTCGCCAAGGTCGCCGTCACCGGCGCCATCATGGGCGTCGCCGGAGCAGCCTTCTCGGGCACCGCGAACGCGGCACCCGACTCCGACTGGGACCGCCTCGCGCAGTGCGAGTCCGGCGGAAACTGGGGCATCAACACCGGAAACGGCTTCCAGGGCGGACTCCAGTTCTCCCCGAGCACCTGGAACGCACACGGTGGAACCCAGTACGCAGCCACCGCCAACCAGGCCTCGCGTGAACAGCAGATCGTCGTCGCCGAGAAGGTCCTCGACTCCCAGGGCTGGGGCGCATGGCCGTCCTGCTCCTCGAGCCTCGGCCTGAGCAGCGCACCCACCCAGCGCACCGCCCCCGCCACCGTGCCCGAGGCGCCCGCGGCGCCTGCCCTCCCCGACATCACGGGCGGCGTCCCCAGCACCAGCGGCACCTCGCAGTACGCCGGCGCCGTCGACAGCGCGATCGAGGCCGTCAAGGCCCAGGGCATCGCGATCGATCCCCAGATCCTGCAGCTCATCGACGCGAACAAGGGACTGCTCCCGCAGTAATCCCCGCAACTCACAGAAGAGGGGCCCTGCACCGATCCGGTGCAGGGCCCCTCTTCTGTCGCATGGTCAGCGGTTGATCACCGTGTGCGGGTGCGCGTACGGCAACGACTCCGCCGGCAACGGGAACTCGGTGTCCTCGCCGAACGGGGACAATCCGCCCGCACGGGTCGACGACAGTTCGGTCACGGCGTGATCTCCATCGGCGGTTTCGGGCCACCCTGGATCCACATACTGCTTCTTCGAATTGTTAGCCACGGTGCCATTTTGACAGGAGCATTCGGCGACGTACAGCCCAGGTCTCTAATCTGATAGTCGATGACCGACACCGACGACACCATCGCGAGCACCAACGGCACCGCAGTCTCCCCCCGCGGCGCCGCGACGCTCGCGGACTGGCTGGCCGCGCGCAGCGACGCAGAACTGACGGATCTGCTCCGCAGGCGCCCCGATCTCGCGGTCCCGCCGCCGGCCACGATCGTCGTCCTCGCCGGCCGCGCCGAGCAACGGGCCTCGGTCGCCCGGGCGGCCGACAACCTCACGTCCCTGGACTTCGGTGTCCTCGAACTCCTGGCGCTCGAGCGCGCCGACGAGGTGCCCGTGCCCCGGGCCACCCTGCAGGAGGCGGTGGGGTCGCGGGCGACGAAGAAGACCGTCGACGCCACCCTCGACGGCCTGCGGTCCGTCGGGATCGTCTGGGGCGACAAGACGACGCTGCGGATCGTTCCCGCCGTCGTGGCCACCATCCCGTGGCGCGTCGGACGAAGCGCCGAACCCGTCGAGACGCTCGACGAGGCCGGGATCACGGCGGCGCTGGCGGGACTGCAGACCGCCGAACGGGACATCCTCGAGACCCTGGCGAAGTCGAGTTCGATCGGGCGGACCCGGGACGCGGCTCCCGGGACACCCCCCGACCGTCCCGTTCAGCGGCTCCTCGCCGCCGGGCTGCTGCGGTGGATCGACGACGAGACCGTCGAATTGCCGTTCCAGGTGCGGCAGGTCCTGCGTGGGGAGGCCGTCTTCGACCCCACCTCGCTGGCCGCACCCGGTGTGACGGGCCGCAAACACAAGCCGGCCGACATCAACGCCGCCGCCGCGGGTGAGGCTCTCGAACTGGTCCGCCACTGCGAGGACGTCGTCAAGGCGCTCGGCGAGATCCCGGCACCGGCTCTGCGGGCGGGTGGTCTCGGGGTCCGGGAACTGCGACGGATCGCCAAGACGTCCGGCATCGACGAGAACCGGCTGAGCCTGCTCGTCGAACTGCTGTCGGCCGCGGGACTGATCGCGAGCGGCACCCCGGACCCGGCGCCGACGTCCGACACCGGGGAGAACTACTGGGCCCCGACCACCGCGGTCGACAACTGGCTGACCTCCCCGGTCGCCCGGCGGTGGCACGCCCTGGCCGCGGCGTGGCTGGAACTGCCGCGCATGGCGTGGTTCATCGGCATGCGCGACGCCAACGACAAACCGGTCGCCGCGCTGTCCGAGGAAGTGCGCGCGCCGTCCGCGCCGCGGGACCGGCAGGCGATTCTCGGGCTGCTGGCGGAACTGGGCAGCGGGCACTCGGCCGACCCCGCCGAGGTCAGTCGCCTTCTGGCCTGGCGTCGCCCCCGCTGGGGCGCCCGGCTGCGGGTCCACGCGGTGGAACGCACCCTCGAGGAAGCCGCGACACTCGGCCTCGTCGCCCGCGGCGCGCTCAGCTCCCCCGGACGTGCGCTGCTCCACGGCGGCGACGCCGAGGCCGAGATGCACGCGTCACTGCCCGAACCCGTCGACCATGTTCTCGTCCAGGCCGACCTCACCGTCGTCGCCCCGGGACCGCTGACCCCCGACCTGCTGGAGCAGATCACCCTCGTCGCGGACATCGAGTCCGCCGGTGCGGCGTCGATGTACCGGATCTGCGAGGACAGCGTCCGGCGCGCCCTCGACGTCGGGATGACGGCGGCGGAACTGCACAGCCTCTTCGCAACCCGGTCGCGCACGCCCGTCCCGCAGTCGCTGTCGTATCTGATCGACGACGTCGCGCGGCGGCACGGCCGGCTCCGGGCCGGTGTCGCGGCGTCGTTCGTCCGCTGCGAGGACCCGACGCTGCTCGCGGAGGTCCTGGCGTCGCCGGTGGCCGCCGCCCTGGCCCTGCGCGCGCTGGCGCCGACGGTGGCGGTGTCGCAGGCGCCGCTGCGGGAAGTGCTGGGCGAATTGCGGGCCGCCGGGTTCGCGCCGGCAGGCGAGGACTCGTCCGGTGCCCTCGTCGATCTGCGCCCACGCGGCGCCCGCGTCCTGACCCGGCGCAAGGCGCCCGCGAGCCGCCTCCCGGCCGTCGCGACGGACGCCCAGCTCGACGCGGTCGTCCGGACGCTGCGCGCCGGTGACCTGGCGGCGTCGGCCAAGGGTTCCGGCAGCATCCGGTCCGACGGGTCGCGGGCCAGCAGCGCCGCGACCATCGCCCTGCTCAACGCCGCGGCGCGCGAACGCTCCAGCGTGACGATCGGTTACGTCGACGCGCAGGGCGTGGCGACGCACCGCATCGTCGATCCCGTCAGCGTCGGCGGCGGCCAACTCGACGCCTTCGATCCGGCGAGCGGCGCGGTCCGCCGGTTCACCCTCCACCGCATCACGTCGGTCGCCAGGGTCGACTGACCCGTGAGTACTTGTTAACCGCGGGACGTTAACAAGTACTCACAGGTCGCATAACGATTCTGCGCAAACGCCGAGGAATTCCGGGCCGCGCAATACCGTGTTGCTGGTATGTACCTGGCCGGGGACGACTTACCAGGAGGCAGAACCATGAGTGTCACAGCAACGAAGCCGTTACACGGTTGGTTACGAGGCGTCGTCCGGCTGATGATTGCGGTGGTGGTCCTGCCTCTCGCGTTCGTCCTCGTCGGCGGCGGGACGGCGTCCGCGGACCCGTACAGCCGGCTGCGCGAACACTGGGTCGACGCACCCGGCGGGGTCGGGCAGATCAAGATCCGCATGTGGCTCGCGAACAACGGCAGCAACAAGGCCCTCTACCTCCTCGACGGCCTCCGCGCGACCGACGACGTCAGCGGCTGGGAGCACGAGACCAACGCCGCGTGGCTGTCCGATCACGGGATCACCGTGGTCGAGCCGGTCGGCGGGCAGTCCAGTTTCTACACGGACTGGTACGCACCCAGCAACACCAACAACCAGCCGTACACGTACAAGTGGGAGTCGTTTCTCACCCAGAACCTGCCCGACTTCCTGGCGAACAATTACGGCATCAGCCGCACCAGCAACGCCATCGCCGGACTGTCGATGGGTGGCAACGCGTCGCTGATCCTCGCCGCCTACCATCGCGACCAGTTCACGTTCGCCGGGTCGATGTCGGGGTATCTGAACCTGTCGGCGCCGGGCATGCGTGAGGCGATCCGTATCGCGATGCTCGACGCCGGCGGCTACAACGCCGACTGCATGTGGGGCCCGCCGTGGGATCCCGCCTGGCTGCGGAACGACCCGTTCGTCGCGGCACCCCTCATGCGCGGGCTTCCGATGTGGATCTCGGCGGGCGCCGGCCTTCCCGGCCCGCACGATCAGCCGCAGTCCGCGATCGATGTCTTCAACGTCGGCACCGGCATGGGTCTGGAGGCCATCGCGCTGGCCCAGAACCGGGCCTTCCAGGTGCGACTCGACACCCTCGGAATCCCCGCGCACTACGACTTCCCGGCGACGGGAACCCACAGCTGGGGCTACTGGCAGGACCAGCTGTGGGCGATGCTGCCGATGATGAAGGCGTCGATCGGCGCCTGAGCGGGCCCCACAGGTACCACCTAGTATCGCGGACGTGGAGAAACATCAGATCAGTCTCGGAGCAATCAATCTCGAGGCCGCGCACCCCGCAGCGCTCGCCGCGTTCTGGGCCGGTGTCACCGGTGCCACGCCGCTCCCGGGCGGTGACAGCGTCTATCTGCCACCGGCCGACCCGGACGGGTTCGCGATGTTCTTCCAGCCGCTCACCGGCGCCCGTCCCGAGCGCCAAGCCATCCACCTGGACCTCACCGTTCCGTGGGGTTCACGGCAACGCGAGGTCGAGCGGCTACTGGCGCTCGGGGCAACGCACCGGTGGGACGTCCTCGACGAGCACCCCCACGTGCAGTGGACGACGCTGGCCGACCCGGAGGGCAATCTCTTCTGCGTGGCGGAGCATCCCCCGGTCGTGGCCTCCGCCCCGTGAGTACTTCATAACGTCCCGCGGTTAATAAGTACTCACGGGTGGCGAAGCCGCATAAGCCTCCCAGAGTTCCCGGTAGACGCCGCCCCGGTCCAGCAACTCGTCGTGCGTTCCGACTTCCGCGACCCGGCCGCCGTCGAGGACCACCACCCGGTCGGCTCGCGCGGCGGTGCTCAGCCGGTGCGCCACGACGACGGTGGTGCGCCGCCGGGACAGGTTCTCGGTCGCGCGGCGCACCCGGTCCTCCGTGGCCAGGTCCAGTGAGGCGGTGGCCTCGTCGAGCAGCAGGATGTCGGGGTCCACCAGTTCGGCGCGGGCCAGTGCCAGCAACTGGCGTTGTCCGGCGGACAGGTTGCGCCCGTGTTCCCCGATCGGTTGCAGGTATCCGAGGGCCAGCCCGGACACCATGTCGTGGGCGCCGACGGCCCTGCTGGCGGCCTCGACCTCCGCGTCCGTCGCGTCGGGGCGCCCGTAGGCGACGGCGTCGCGGACGGTGGCGCCGAACAGGTGCGGCTCCTGCGGGACGACGCCGAGTCGCTGCCGGAACGACGCGAGGTCCAGGGCGCGGGTGTCGATGCCGTCGACGCGCACCGCCCCCGCGGTGGGGTCGTAGAAGCGGGCGAGCAACTTGAGCACCGTCGACTTTCCCGCGCCGGTCTGGCCGACGAGGGCGATCGTCTCGCCCGGTTCGATGTGAAGCTCCACCCCTCGCAGCGCCTCACCCTTGCCGGATTCGTACGCGAAGTGGACGTCGTCGAACACGATGCCACCGCTGATGCGGTCGAGGACGATCGGTTCGCCTGCCTGCGGTGTGGTGGTCGGCGTCCGCATCAGCCCCCGCAGCCGTCCCAGCCCGATGACCGCCTGCTGGTAGCCGTCGAACACCTGCGAAAGCTGTTGCACGGGAGCGAAGAACAGTTCGACGTACAGCACGAACGCGATCAGTGTGCCGACGGTGAGGGTGCCGGTGTGGATCCGCGCGGTCCCCGCCGCGAGCACGAGCCCGGTCGCGACCACGGACAGGAATTCGACGAACGGGAAGTACAACGCCATGTATCGCTGGGCCCGGAGCCGCGACTCCCGGAAGTCCCAGGCCCGCCGGGCGAACTGGGCCGCGTTGTAGTCCTCGCGCCGAAATGCCTGTGTGACGCGGATGTTCGTCACGTTCTCCTGCAGGTAGGCGTTGACGATTCCGACGCGGTCGCGGGCCTCGGCGTAGGCGGGCACCGACTTCCGGCGGAACACGACGGTGGCCGCGACGAGGACGGGCACCACGAGTACCAGCACGAGGGCCAGTTCCGCGTCGATCACCAGCAGTGCCACCAGCACACCGGAGATGGTCAGCCCGCTGACGACCGCGGTGGCCAGACCCGTCTGCAGGAAGTTGGACAGGCTGTCGACGTCGGTGGTCATGCGGGTCATGATCCGGCCGGCCAGTTCCCGCTCGTAGTACTGCAGACCGAGCCGCTGCAGTTGTGCGAACGTCTTGACCCGCAACGTGTACAGCAGCCGTTCACCGGTACGTCCGGTCACCCGGGTCTGGGCGACGTTGACCGCCCAGTCGAGCAGCACCACGACCACGGTCGCGGCCGCCGCGAGCAGCAGCAGGTCGCGGGCGCCCTGCAGCACTCCCCGATCCACGCCGGTACGGACCAGGACCGGCACCGCGATCTGCGCGACGGCGTCCAATCCGACCAGCACCAGTCCCGCGACCAGCGGCAGCAGGAGGGGCCGCAGCAGTGAGCCGAGCCCGAACGCGGGGTCGGCGGCCCGGGCCTCGTCGGCGGCGACGTCCGGGTCTCCGGTGAGCGGTGGCAGGTCGTCGAGTCGGGCCATCACGTCGGGTCCGGGTGGTGCCGACGACAGGATTCCCCCTGCCGCGCCGCCGCGCGAGGGTCCGCTGGCACCGGCCGCCGCGGTCGCGAAAGCCGCTGCGGCCCTGGCGTCGAACACCCCGGACGCCTCGTCACCGTCCTCCCGGCGCCACAGCTCGGCGGTGACGCCGTCGACGTCCGGCAGCGGCGGCGACGGGTCCGGGGCGGCGACGTCGTCCGCACTCGACAGCAGCGCACGGAACAGCGGGCAGCGTTCGTCGAGTTCGGCGCTCGTCCCCACGTCGACGATGCGGCCGTCCGCCAGCACGGCGATGCGGTCGGCCAGGGCGAGCGTCGACCGGCGGTGCGCGATGATCAATGTGGTCCGCTCCCGGGTGGCGACGCGCAGTTCGTGATGGACGGCGGCCTCGACCCGGGCGTCGACCGCCGAGGTCGCGTCGTCGAGCACCAGGATCCGCGGATCGGTGACCAGTGCCCGGGCGAGGGCGATGCGCTGCCGCTGACCACCCGACAACGTCACCCCCTGCTCCCCCACGACGGTGTCGAGGCCGTCCGGCAGCGCGTCGACGAATTCCTCCGCCTGCACCACGCGCAGTGCCTCACGCACCGTTGCCTCGTCGACGTCCGGCCTGCCGTACGAGACGTTCGCGCGAATGGTCTCGGACATCAGGTAGCTGTCTTCGAAGACGACGCCGAGCGCGGAGCGCAGCGATTCGAGCGACAGCCTGCGGGTGTCGATCCCCCCGACGGTGACCGCACCCGCATCGACGTCGTAGAGCCGCGGAACGAGCATGGCCAGAGTCGATTTGCCCGATCCGGCGGCTCCGACCACCGCCACGGTTTCGCCGGGTGCGATTCGCAGCGACAGTCCGTCGAGCAGCCGGTTCGACGGGTCGTAGCCGAAAGCCACGTCGTCGAATTCCACCGCGAGGGGGCCGTCCGGCAGGTCCACGGCGCCGGGCGCGGTGGTGACGGCCGGCGCGTTGTCGATCACCTCGCGTACGCGTTCGACGCTCGCGCGCCCCTGCTGGCTCACGGTCAGCAGGGTGGCGAGTTGACGGACGGGCGAAGCGAACGCCGCCAGGTACGTGGTGAAGGCGACGAACGTGCCCAGCGACAGTGTGCCGTGCAGAGCCAGCCACCCACCGAGGGCCAGCACCAGGGCCTGCCCGAGCATCGGGACCGCCTGCAGTGCCGGGTTGTACCGGCTGGTCAGCCGCGCGACGCGCAGCCGGGACCGGAACAGCTCACCCGCCCGCTTCTCGAGGTCTTCGAGTTCGCGATCTTCCTGGCCGAATCCCTTGACGACGCGCACCCCGGTGACGGCGGCTTCCACCCCGCCCGCCACGACGGCCGCCTGTTCCTGCGCATGCCAGTTGGCGGGGAACAGGTCGACGCGGCTGCGCAGGGAGATGAACCACAGCGCGGGCAGCACGGCGAGGGCGACGAGGGTGAGGATCGGCGACAGCACGGCCATCACGGCCAGCGAGATCACGAACATCAGCAGGTTCCCCGCCATGTGCGGCAGCAACTGCAGGAGCATCTGGATCAGCGTGATGTCCGAGATCGACCGGCTCACCACCTGCCCCGTCTGCAGCCCGTCCTGTTTGACGCCGTCCAGCCGCAGCAGGGATCGGAAGGCGTCGCCCCGCAGGTCGTACTGCACGCCGAGGGACAGCTGCCCGGAGCGGTACCGCCGCGTGTAGGCGGCGGCGAAGCGGATGGCCGCGAGGACGACGAGCACCGCGATCCAGGGCGCCAGCGAATGATTCGTGTCGACCGCGGCGTTGTCGATCACGTGCCGGACGGCCAGCGGGATGGTGGCGGTGGCCGCGGCCGCCACCGCCGCCGCGCCGTACGCGAGAACGAGATTGCGGCGCTGGCGCAGACAGTAACCGAACAGATACCGCAGCCAGCCGGCGTTCTCCGGAGTTGCCGTCGTCACTGCGCAGACACCAGCGTGGAATCCTTCTCGACCGCAAACTGATTCGCGGGCCGCGGCAGACCGTAGTGCCCCCGCAGCGTGGTCTCGGTGTAGTCGGTGCGGAACAGTCCGCGTTCCTGCAGGATCGGGACCACGGAGTCGACGAACTTCTCCAGCCCGGACGGCAGGACGGCGGGCATGATGTTGAACCCGTCGGCGGCGCCGTTGCGGAACCAGTGCTCGATAGTGTCGGCCACCTGGAGTGGGGTGCCCGCGAACGTGCGGTGACCGCGACCGCCACCGAGTCGCCCGATCAGTTGCCTGACGGTGAGCTTCTCCCGGCGGGCGAGGTCCACGATCAGCGTGTACCGGCTCTTCGCGCCCTCGATCTCGTCCTCGGACGGCAGGTCGTCGGGCAGTTCCTCGTCGAGCGGGAGTTGCTCGGGTTCGAGATTGAACCGCTGCGCCAACTGCTTCCGGGCGTATTCCGGCGAGATCAGCCGCTCCAGCTCGGCCTCGAGTTCACGGGCCTCCTCCTCCGTGTCCGCGATGACCGGCACGATGCCGGGCAGGATCAGCACCTGCTCCGGATCCCTTCCCACTGCCGCGACGCGGTCCTTGACGTCGGCGTAGAACGCCTTCCCTTCGTCCAGGGTGGGCTGGGCGGTGAAGATGGCCTCCGAGTAGCGGGCGGCGAAATCCTTTCCGTCCTCGGACGATCCCGCCTGCACGAGCAGCGGGTATCCCTGCGGCGACCGCGGCACGTTGAGCGGTCCCCGCACCTTGAAGAACCGGCCCTCATGCTCGATGACGTGGACCTTGGCGGAGTCGGCGTGGATCGCGACGTCCTTGTCCGCGACGATGGCGTCGTCCTCCCAGCTGTCCCACAACTTGGTGGACACCTCGACGAATTCCGCGGCCCGCTCGTAGCGGCTGCGGTGTGCGGGGGTGTCGTCGAGCCCGAAGTTCTGCGCGGCGTCGGCGCCGGCGGTGGTGACGATGTTCCAGCCGGCGCGGCCGCTGCTGACGAAGTCGAGGGACGCGAACCGCCGCGCCAGGTTGTACGGCTCGTTGTAACTGGTCGACGCGGTCGCGATCAGGCCGATCTTCTCGGTGGCCGCGGAGATCGCAGTGAGGATGATGGTCGGCTCCAGCTTGCCGCTCGGCCTGCGTTCCGGATTGCTGAACAGCACCGGGCTGTCGGCGAGGAACACCGAGTCGAACTTTCCGCGCTCGGCAGTCTGCGCCAGCGAGATGTAGTGCTTGATGTCGAGGTTGGCGTTCGGGTCGCTCTCGGGCAGGCGCCAGGACGCCTCGTGGTGCCCGATCGCCATCAGGAATGCGTTGAGATGCAGCCGGCGCTGTGGTGACGAACTCATGGTGTAACTCCTCACTGTGCCGCTACCTCGACGCCGAGGGCGCCGAGCAGCGTATTGCGAAACTCGTGGAACTTGCTGTCGCCGAGCGCTCTCGGCCTCGGAATGTCGACGATCTCGTCGACGACGATCTGCCCGCGGTCGAGGACGAGCACCCGGTCGGCGAGCGCGATCGCCTCGTCGACGTCGTGGGTGACGAGCAGGACGGTCGGGCGGTGGCGGCGGATCAACTCCTGCAGCAGCGCGTGCATCTTGATCCGGGTCAGCGCGTCGAGGGCGCCGAACGGCTCGTCCGCGAGGAACAGCTGAGGCTCGCGGACCAGCGCCCGCGCCAGCGCCACCCGCTGCTGTTCACCGCCGGATAATTCACTGGGCCATGCCTTCTCGCGGCCGGCGAGCCCCACCTCCGCGAGGGCGGAGGCGCCCCTGCTCGTGCCGGTGCGGCCCAGCCCGAGCGTCACGTTGTCGAGCACCCGCAGCCACGGCAGCAGCCGTGAGTCCTGGAAAGCCACCGACACTTCCGCGGGCACGGTGAGCGTTCCGCCGCGGCCCTCGACGTCGTAGTCGAGGCCCGCGAGCGCGCGCAGCAGTGTGCTCTTGCCGGACCCGCTCTTGCCGAGCAGGGCCACGAACTGGCCTTCGGGAATGTCGAGGTCCAGGTGGTCGAGGACGGTCTTGTCGCCGAATCCGCGAACGAGGGACCGCACCTGCACGGCGGCGGGTTCTAGCCTGCGAGCGTCTTGCGCCATGACAGCGACCGCCTTTCGATGTAGCGGAGGACGGCGTCGGACAGCAGACCGAAGATGCCGTAGACGGCGAGCCCCACCAGAATCACGTCGGACTGGCCGTAGTTCTGCGCGTTGTACATCATCTTCCCCAGACCGGTCACCGCGTTGATTCCCTCGACGACGATGAGGGTGAGCCAGGCACCGGTCACCGAGAGACGCAGTCCGAGAAAGAATCCCGGCATCGCACCCGGCAGCACCACCTTGCGGATGAACGTGGCCCGGGACAGCCCGAGGACCTCGGCGAGTTCGACGTACCGGTTGTCGATCGACGTCAGCGAGTTGTGGGTCTGGATGTACATGTGGACGACGACACCGAGCGCGATGATCACGATCTTGAACGTCTCGCCGATGCCGAGCCAGAGGATCAGCAGCGGGATCAGGCCGAGCGTCGGGATGGCCCGTTTGAGCTGGATCGGCCCGTCGATCAGGGCGTCACCGGAACGCGTCAGTCCGGCGACGACGGCCAGCGCCGTCCCGATCACCACGCCGAACGCGAACCCGACGGCGGCGCGACTCAACGACGCGGCGATGTGCTCCTGCAGGATGCCGGTGGAGATCAGGTCGACGGCCGTGGTCACCACCGTCCACGGCGCGGACAGCTTCCGCGGGTCGATGAGGCCCGCCACGCTGCCCACCGCCCACACCGCGAGGAGGAGCAGCACCCCGGCCAGCCTGGAGAACGGGAAACCCTTGCGCAGGCCGAGTCGCCGGATCGGCCGCTCGGCGGCGCCGGACCCGGACCTGTCGGCACCGGCGGCAGTCGTGCGCGCCGGTGCTGCTGCGGGCGCGGAGAGAATACTGGTCATCGCTGCACACCGCCTCGGTACTCGGCCGGCACGGCGTCGGCGGCGATGTTTTCGAATCGGCGGTCGAACAGCTCGTTGGCGTCGAACTCGCTGAAGTACCCGGCGTCGGAGAGCAATTGGACGGTGTCCTGCGTCCACTCGACGGCCGCGTCCCAGTTGACCGGGTACGACGGCCGCTGCCCGACGGAGGCGACGATGCGCTTGCCGTCCTCGGCCGACACCTGTTCGCTCTCCACGTAGTACTTCTGGATCCACGCGTCCTGGTTCTCCCACGCCCAGATCTCCCCGCGCGCCCAGAACGGAATGAACGCCTTGATCGCCGCAGCCTTGGCCGGATCCTGCAGGACCTCCACCGGCGCCCAGAGCACGGTGAGCGCGTCCACGGCGTCGGTCTGCAACGCCTTCGCTCCGTCCGGACCGTACTGGTTCAGGTACTTCGTCACCGTCGGCTCCGACAGCGGCGCGACGTCCACCTGCTTCGACTGCAGCGCGGTGAGGAACTGCGGGCTGGGCAGCTCGACGAGCTGGACGTCTTTCGTGGTCAGGCCCTGCGCCTTCAGCGTTCGCAGGATCACCACACCCTGCGCCTGCCCGGGCGAGAACGCGATCTTCTTGCCCCGCAGGTCCGGCAGTGCCGCGATGTCCGAGCCGGGGGCGGTGGCCAGCACGTACTGCGGCTGTTCCTTCTCCCGGACCGCGACGATCTTCGCGTCCAGCCCCGTGGCGTGCGCCTGGATCGGCGGGATCGCGGCGTTGGTGGCCAGGTCGACCGCGTTGCCGCGGAAGGCCTGGATCACGTCGGGACCGGCACTGACGTCCGGCCAGTCCGACACGGTGAACGGGAGATCGGCGATCTGGTCGGTCGCCTCGAGCTGCAGCCGGGTGGTCTTGATCGACACACTGAGCGAGGTTCCCTCCGGAACCTGATCGGGCACAGCATCATCGAGCGCGAGCCCGCCGGAGGAACCGGAGGAGCAGGACGCGAGCCCGAGCGCCACGACGCCGGCGAAGGCGGCGCGCGTGAGGCGCCGGTACCCGGCGGAAGACACGAGTGAACTGGACATGATTGATCCTTCGAAGGATGTGGTCTCCGATGGGCACCCCGGACGCAGAAGGTCGGGTGCCGTGCAGGAGCGAGAAAGGAAGAACGGAACGGTGTTTCGGGGCGTCCGCGGCGTCAGGCCGGAAACGTCAGACGCGACCCCATCGCGTGCGGCGACAACAGGACCCGGGGCGACACGAGGTGGTACGCACGCTGTCCGCCGTAGAGGTGTTCACACCAATATCCTTGCGATCCAGCGCAATCCCCGTCAACATTGCTTCCCACCGAATTAACTCCGATGCTGTGATACACGTCACGAAATTCCGGCCAGTGGGCGCACGAAGCTGGTGAGCGGCGCGCGGTAGAGCTCCGCGAGGATCACGGCACCGGCGGACACCGGCAGCGCCCGTCCCGGAAAGCTGGTGGACAGCACGGACCACGACGGATCGTCACACGTCGCCGACGACTCCGCGACCGCACGCCGGACCGTGTCCAGACACCCGGGAATCCCGCTCACACTCTGGTCGCAGACGATGAGGACCTCCGGATTGAACAGATCCAGCAGACGCGCCGCCACCACCCCGACGCCGTGCGCGCGTTCCGTGAACAGTGCCAGCGCCTCCGGGTGCCTGTTACGGCCCGCGTCGAGAAGGTCGCGGAAGATCGGCCGCTCGATGATGCCCAGCTCCATCGCCCTGCGCACGAGCACCAGATCCGACAGGGTGGCCTGCACACATCCGGTGCGCCCGCAGGCGCACTCCTCGACACTGTTCTCGACGGGCACGTGCGCCACCGCGCCCGCCGCCGCGCGAGGGCCGTGGTGGACCACGCCGCCGGTCGCGAACGCGGCGTCCACCACGTTCCCGACGAAGAGTTGCACCACACTCTCCCGCGCCCTCGGCTCCCCGAACAACACCTCCGCGTCGATGAGAGCGCGCGCGTGCGAATCCATCCGGACGTCCAGACCCGTGCGGTGCTCGAGATCCGCGCGGACCGGGTACCCGTTCCATCCCGGGATCGGATGCTCGCGCACCACACCCGATTCGGAGTCGATCCAGCCGCCCGCCGCGAAACCGACACCGATCGGAACCGAAGACTCACCGTGCTGGACGGCCAGCCCCTCCAGGGTCGTCACGGCGTTCCGCAGGATCTCGGCCGGTCCCAGCCCGTAGTGCGGATCGCGGGACCGTGCCAGCACCCGCCCGCGCAGGTCGAGCAACGCGGTGGTCACGTGCGTGATGGCCAGATGGATGCCGTAGACGACGTACCGGCTGTCGTCGACGTCCACCGGCACGTGTGGCCGTCCCAGTCCGGTTGGGCCCGCGATCTCCGGCAGTTCCCGCAGCAGGCCGTGGTCGACGAGCTGCGCGCTGGCCGTGGTCACCGTCGCGGGTGAGAGCCCGGTGACGCGGGCGATGGTGCTGCGTGCGATCGGCCCGCTGTCGAGGACCGTGCGCAGCACCGTGCCCGCGCTGGCGCCGGAACGTCCGGCGCCGCGCCGGGTGACGGGCTGCGTTCGCGCCATCGTTCCCCCTTCGCCGCGCGCAGTGATGTGGTCTGACCTCGAACGCTAGCGAAGGGGAACGTGCAGTTCAACGGACTCGATTCCCGTGAATTTAACTCCCTGTGAGTACTTCTCAACGTCCCGCGGTCAACAAGTACTCACGGGGCGCTAGCCACCCAGATTGACCTCGATGCAGTAGGTGCGCTGGGGTTCGGAGAAGGCGATGGGGAAGGCGGTGTCGAACTCGTTGCACAGGGTTTCGTCGTCCTGGCCGTCCGCGCGTCTCACGACCTTGACGGTCTGCATGTCGGAGCAGTCGGACGGCACGATCCGGCCGTCGTCCTCGAGCAGGTAGCAGGAGTCCTCGATCATGTTCGGGACGAGGCACAGCGTGGTCTGCACGTCCTTGTCCTCGCCGACGAGGGTGTAGGAGAAGTAGTCCTCCCCGCACTGGACGTCGCCGTCGTTCTTCTGCGCCACCTCGTACGTGGCCTCGCTGTCGGAGCAGTCCCGCTTCTCGTGCGAGGTGTCGGCCGCGGTGGTCGACGCGGACTCGAAGAACAGGCAGTCGCCGACATCGAGGGCGTTCTCGTCGGCGCTCTTCACCGCGTACACACCGAACGCGGCGACGGCGGCGAGGATCACGACGGCGAGGACGCCGAGAGTGATGAACAACCCTTTCCGCGACTTCTTCGGCTGCGGTGGGTACTGACCGGGCGGGTACTGGCCGGGCTGCTGCCCGTACTGGCCCGGCGGATACTGGCCGGGCTGCTGGGCGTACTGACCCTGTTGGTAGGGCTGCTGCGGGTACTGACCCTGCTGGTACGGCTGCTGCGGCCCACCCTGCGGGTACGGTTGCTGCGGGTTGTTCGGCGGTTCGCCGGGGACGCTCGGATCGGGGCGGTTCGGGTCGTCGGGGGGCTGGGTCATCGCGAGCCTCGTCTCTGGGTCGATCCATCCGGCTGCCCCTCAATTTAGGCCCCGACCGCCCCGGATGTGCAGGTATCGGCCCTGCCGGGGGCCGCGACGTGGCGCGCCGCCGCCCGGATCAGGACAATGGACAGGCTGGCTACATCCGGCACCGCATTTTCGAGGAGGCTTCCGTGACCGACGGACCGTTGATCGTCCAATCCGACAAGACCCTGCTGTTGGAGGTCGATCACGAACGCGCGAACGACGCCCGCCAGGCGATCGCGCCGTTCGCGGAACTCGAGCGCGCGCCCGAACACGTCCACACGTACCGCATCACCCCGCTGGCGCTGTGGAACGCGCGCGCCGCCGGGCACGATGCCGAGCAGGTGGTCGATGCCCTCGTCAACTTCTCCCGGTACGCGGTGCCGCAGCCGCTGCTGGTCGACATCGTCGACACGATGGCCCGGTACGGGCGCCTGCAGCTGGTGAAGAACCCGGCCCACGGTCTGACGCTGGTCAGCCTGGACCGCGCGGTCCTCACCGAGGTGACCCGGCACAAGAAGATCGCCCCGATGCTCGGCGCCCGCGTCGACGACGACACGGTGGTGGTGCACCCGAGCGAGCGCGGCCGCCTCAAGCAGTTGCTGCTCAAGGTCGGCTGGCCGGCGGAGGACCTCGCCGGATACGTCGACGGCGAGGCGCACGCCATCGATCTGGACTTCGACGGCACCTCCCCCGGGTCCGCGGACGGCCAGTGGCACCTGCGCGACTATCAGGAGATGGCCGCCGACTCGTTCTGGGCCGGCGGGTCCGGCGTCGTCGTCCTGCCCTGTGGTGCGGGCAAGACGATGGTCGGTGCGGCGGCGATGGCCAAGGCGAAGGCCACCACGCTGATCCTGGTGACGAACACGGTCGCGGGACGGCAGTGGAAGCGTGAGCTGATCGCGCGCACGTCACTCACCGAGGAGGAGATCGGCGAGTACTCCGGCGAGCGCAAGGAGATCCGCCCCGTCACGATCGCCACGTACCAGGTGATCACCCGGCGCACGAAGGGCGAATACAAGCATCTGGAACTCTTCGATTCCCGCGACTGGGGTCTCGTGATCTACGACGAGGTGCACCTGCTGCCCGCCCCGGTGTTCCGCATGACCGCCGACCTGCAGTCCCGCCGGCGCCTCGGCCTCACCGCCACCCTGGTGCGTGAGGACGGCCGTGAGGGCGACGTGTTCTCGCTGATCGGGCCGAAGCGGTACGACGCGCCGTGGAAGGACATCGAGGCGCAGGGGTGGATCGCTCCCGCCGACTGCGTCGAGGTGCGGGTGACACTGACGGACGCCGAACGGATGTCCTACGCCGTCGCCGAACCGGACGAGCGGTACAAGCTGTGTTCCACGGCGCACACCAAGATCGCGGTGGTGAAGTCGATCCTGGAGCGGCACACCGACGCACCGACGTTGATCATCGGCGCGTACCTCGACCAGCTCGACGAACTGGGTGAGGCGTTGAACGCCCCGGTCATCAAGGGGTCGACCAAGAACAAGGAGCGGGAGGAACTGTTCGACCGTTTCCGGGCGGGCGAAATCCAGACGCTGGTCGTCAGCAAGGTCGCGAACTTCTCGATCGACCTTCCGGAAGCGTCTGTCGCCGT
The DNA here is from genome assembly GCF_900105905.1 of Rhodococcus koreensis. Lineage (GTDB taxonomy): Bacteria > Actinomycetota > Actinomycetes > Mycobacteriales > Mycobacteriaceae > Rhodococcus_F > Rhodococcus_F koreensis. The sequence goes on from NZ_FNSV01000005.1 coordinate 3,408,164, forward strand.
GCAGGTTTCGGGTACGTTCGGGTCCCGTCAAGAGGAGGCTCAGCGGCTGGGCCGCCTGCTGCGACCGAAGCACGACGGCGGCCAGGCCCACTTCTACTCGGTGGTGGCGCGGGACACGCTCGACGCCGAGTACGCCGCCCACCGGCAGCGGTTCCTCGCCGAGCAGGGTTACGCGTACCGGATCACCGACGCCGACGACCTGCTGGGCCCGGCCATCGGGTAACCGCCTGCCGCCGGAGCCGGGCCTCTAAGCTGGGGCCGTGCGACATTTCGAGTTCACCGTCGACCGGCCCTACGCGAAGTCCGTCAATCAGACGTTCGCCGACATGCGACGCCTGCAGGTGTCGGCGATCGTGGTGGCGCTGCTGTTCGCGGCCGCCGCTGTCGGTCTGATCCTGCTCGCCCACCCCTGGTCGATCATCCTGGGGGCCGTCGTGGCGATCGCCGCGCTGACGTCCGTGTGGGTGGCGTTCTGGGTGCCGAAGAAGGTCGGCAGCATCGAGGACCTGTACGCGAAGAGCCCGCTGGTGCCCGCTGTCGTCTCGGAGGTCCACCCCCGCGCGCTGACCCTGCTGTCGCTGATCGACGTCGCGAAGCCGTCCGCGGTCCACCCGTCGTACGCGCTCGTCACCCGCAACGTTCCGATCCGCACCGGCCAGAAGCAGCGGGTGGGTGACCGAGTGCCGTCCGTCGCACTGCTGAACGACCGCAGCACGCACAGCATGTCCGACACCTGGGAGATGGTCAGCCCGATGCCGATCGCGTGGGGCACCCGCGACGCGGCCGTGCGGTCCCGCGCGGAGGACGCGATCGATCAGGTCGAGTGGGATTTCCTGCAGAGCCGGATCGCCGAGTCGGAGCAGATCCGGACCAGCCCCGACCAGCGGGTCACGGTGTCCGAGCACGACCTTCCGGAGAGTTTGCGCTGACCGGCCGCTAGCCGGGCCAGCCCTCGGCCGGCTGCCGCGGGTCGCCGGCCAGCAGGGCGGCCGCCCACGAATCGCGCCGGACGCCGCGCTGCACCAGTCCTGCGCGCTGGAGTCCCTCGAACCGGAAGCCCACCCGGCGGGCGACGGCCGCCGAATCCAGGTTGCCGACGAACGCGCGCCATTCGATGCGTTCGAGGCCCATCCCGTCCGTCCGAAACGCGAAATCGCACACCAGGTTCACCGCCGTCGTCATCAGTCCCCGCGAGCGGGCGGACGGTGACAGCCAGTACCCGATCTCCGCTGCCGTCATGTCCCGCGCCATCAGGCCGATCATCCCCAGCACCGGGCCGTTCTCGCGTTCGCGCAGCGCCCAGGTGGGGCTGCGGTCGGCCCAGCCGGTCGGCACCGTCTGCCGGACGAACTGCTCGGCGTCCGAGCGTGCGTACGGGGCGGGCATCGTCGTCCACTCGGCGATCGACGCGTCGCCGCACGCCGAGCAGATCGCATCGATGTCGGTGACGACCGGCGGGCTCAGCCACACGTTGTCGGCGGCGAGGGTGACGACGAGCATGCCCGCCACTCTATGCCCGGTGCGGCGGTCTGCTGATCAACACGTCCGGCCGACGGGCCGGCCATCAGCACGTCCGGCCGACGGGCCGGCCCTCAGCGCAGCGCCGGCAGGACCTCCTTCTCGAACAGTTCGATGCCCGAGGTGTCGTAGGCGGCTTCGGGGAAGTAGAAGATGCCGTAGGACATGCCGAGTTCCTTCAGCGCCGACAGTTTCTCGACGATCTGTTCCGGCGTTCCCACGCCGGGCATGCCGCGGAATGCTCCGAGCGCACCCTCGGCGGCGTCGGCGCCGACGTGGGGGGTGAGCCGGTCCTTCAGGGTGAGCAACCGCTGCTCGACCTCCGCCTCGGTGGTGCCGATCGCGACGTTGTAGTTGGCCGAGCGGGTGATGGCGTCGAAGTCGGTGCCGACGGTGTCGCAGTGCTTGCGCAGGATCTCGGACTTCTGCGCGAATCCGTCGGGTGTGCCGTCGAAGTTGGTGTATTGCGCGTACTTTGCCGCGATCTTCAACGTCACCTTCTCGCCGCCGCCCGCGATCCACAGCGGAATACCGCCGTCCTGCAGCGGAAGTGGGCGGACGATGGCGCCGTCGACCTGGTAGTGCTTGCCTTCGAGGGTCGCGGTGCCGCTGGTCCAGGCCTGGCGCATGATCTGCACGCCCTCGTCGAGGCGGCCGAGACGCGTACCAGCGGAGGGGAATCCGTACCCGTATGCCTGCCATTCGTGCTCGTACCAGCCGCCGCCGATGCCCATCTCGATGCGTCCGCCGGAGATGAGGTCGGTGGTGGCGGCGACCTTGGCGAGGTAGGCGGGGTTGCGGTAGCTCATCGCCGTACACATCTGGCCGAGACGCACCCGCGACGTGACGGCCGCGAACGCGGACATGAGGGTCCACGCCTCGTGCGTGGCCTCCTCGGTCGGTGCCGGGACGGTGTGGAAGTGGTCGTAGACCCACAGTGAATCCCAGGAGGAACCCTGGTCGGCGCGCAACGCGAAGTCGCGCATCACCGACCATTGATCCGCGGGATCGATTCCGACGAGATCCAGACGCCAACCTTGAGGAACGAACAATCCGAAGCGCATGAAACGAATGTACCTATGCTTCCTGTTTTTCGAGCGGTGAGGAATCCGGCTCCGCCGCGGGCGGCGGTGGCCAGGGGGAATAGATCGGGATGAACCGGAACAGGAGTCCGGCGCCGACCAGCGCCGCTCCCCCGATCGCGGCGACGGCGGCGCCGAGCGGGACCACCGCGGCGAGCGCGCCGACCCCGAACGGTCCTGCGAACATCCCGGTGTCGTGGGTGAGCCGCCACGCTGCGAGGAATTCGGCGCGGGTGGCCGGTGGCGCGATGTCGGCGCCGAGCGTCATGATGACGCCGTTGCCGAGGCCGTTGCCGATTCCCATCACGACGGCGACGGTCCCGATCGACCACAGGTCGTGCGAGAACGGCAACGCCAGGTAGGACGCGCCGATCACCAGCAGCGACGGCACCGCGATGAACCTCCGGCCGTAGCGGTCCATGAAATGTCCGGCCGGATACGAGCACAGCAGGTCCACGGCGGCACCGACACCGAAGACGAGGCTGACCTGGGCGGCGTCGAGTCCGAGGTGGGCGGCCCACAGCGGGAGCACCGCCTCCCGGGAGGCGCGGGCCGCGCCCATCATGAGCGACCCGGCTCCGAGTGTGGCCAGCAGTTTCCGGTGGCGACGCAGGATCGACGGCAGCGTCGCGTGCCCGCCCACGGCGGCTGCACTGCGGCGCGGCGGGTCGGGGACCCGCGACATCAGCCACCCGGACAGCACGACGCCGACGAACTGCACCATGAACCCGCCCCGCGCGCCGACCACCAGGATCACGGCGGCACCAAGCAGCGGGCCCACGAAGAAGCCGAGCCGCCACATCGCCGCGAACGACGACATCGCCCGGGCCCGCAACCCGATCGGCACGGCATCGGCCAGATAGCTCTGGCGGGCCAGCCCCCACACGGCGTTCGCGAGCCCGGTCAGCAGTGCGCCCACACCGAGCATCCAGGGTGACTGCGCGAGGAGACAGACCAGCACTCCGGTGGCGCCGACGGCACTGCCGCCGATGATGGACCGCCGCTCCCCGAACCTCGCCACGATCCGGCCCGCGGGCAGGTCGCCGAGGACGGCGCCGAGCCCGACGACCGCGACGATCAGCCCGGACACGGCAACCGACGCACCCAGTTCGCGGGCCGTCAGCGCCATGACCGGGGCGGCGGCCCCCTGGCCGATGCCGAAGATCGCTGCTGGGACGAAGACGGTGGTGACGAGAGGCTTCAGACCGGTCTCGCCGCTCATGCGCTCGCTTCGTCGACCGCACCCGCGAACCGGTTGTCGACGTCCGCGAGACCGTAGTGACCACGCAGGGTGGTCGCCGTGTACTCCGTGCGGAACAGTCCCCGCTGCTGCAGGATCGGGACGACCCGGTCGACGAAGTCGTCGAGTCCGCCGGGCAGGTACGGCGGCATGATGTTGAAACCGTCGGCCGCGCCCTGCTCGAACCACGTCTGCAGTTCGTCCGCCACCTGTTCCGGAGTGCCGGCGAACGTGCGGTGCCCGCGTCCGCCGCCGAGCAGCCCGATCAGCTGCCGGACGGTGAGCGATCCGTCCGCCGCGAGATCCTTCACCAGCTGGTACCGGCTCTTGTTGCCCTGGATCTCGTCGAGCGGGGGAAGCGGCGGCAGCGGCGCGTCGAGGGAATGCTTCGTGAGATCGACACCGAGCATCGTCGACAGCTGCCGCAGCGAGTACTCGGGCGAGATCAGATCGGTGAACGACTGCTCGAGCGCCTTCGCCTCCTCCTCGGTGTCGGCGATGAACGGCACGATGCCGGGCAGCACTTTCAGGTCGCCGGCAGTGCGGCCGTGCTTCACGACCCGCGCCTTGAGATCGCGGTAGAACTCCTGCCCCTGCTCGAGGGTGCGCTGCGCGGTGAACACCGCCTCGGCGTACCGCGCCGCGAACTCCTTGCCGCTCTCCGACGATCCGGCCTGCACCAGCAGCGGCCGCCCCTGAGCGGATCTCGGCGAGTTGAGCGGGCCCTTGATCCGGAACCGCGGTCCGTCGTGGTCGATGGTGTGGACCTTGTCGGGGTCGGCGAACACGCCCGTCTCCGGGTTCAGCACCACCGCGCCGTCCTCCCAGCTGTCCCACAGGGCCAGCGTGACGTCGACGAATTCCTCTGCGCGCTCGTACCGTCCGCTGTGCGCGGGGATGCCGTCGACGCCGAAGTTGGCCGCCTCGTCCGCGCCTGCCGAGGTCACGATGTTCCACCCGGCCCGGCCGCTGCTGATGTGGTCGAGCGACGTGAACCTGCGGGCCAGAGTGTACGGGTCGGAGTAGCTCGTGGACGCCGTGGCGATCAGCCCGACGTGTTCGGTGGCGACGGCGATCGCCGAGAGCAGCGTGACGGGTTCGAAGATCGCCTGCGTGTTGTGCTTGATCCGCGGTCCGACGGCGAGACCGTCGGCGAAGAACACCGAATCGAGCTTGCCGCGCTCCGCGATCCGGCCGAGTTCCTGGAAGTGCGCGACGTCCAGAACGCGGTGCGCCTCGGTGCGGGGGTGGCGCCACGCCGCCTCGTGATGTCCCACGCCCATGAGAAACGCGTTGAGGTGGAACTGTGAATCCTGTGACATGTAGGTTTTCTTTTCCGGTAAGGACTAGACCCGCCAGCGGGACAGCCTGCGTTCGATCAGTACGAGAACGGCGTTGATCGTCAGGCCGAGAACCGAGATGGCGACGATGCCCGCGTACATGTTGGGGATCTGGAAGTTGAACTGGGAGGCCGTGATCAGGTAGCCGAGCCCGGCCTTGGCCCCGACCATCTCGGCGGCGATCAGCACGAGGATCGACGACGCGGCGGCCATGCGGATTCCGGTGAAGATGGTGGGAACAGCGGCGGGCAGCACCACCTTCTGGAACAGGCGCACCGGCGACAGTCCCAGCGAGGACGCCGACTTGATCAGCAGCGGGTCGACGGTGCGGACACCGGAGATCGTGTTCAGCAGGATCGGGAAGGTGCACGCGTAGATCACCAGGGCGATCTTGGACTCCTCACCGATGCCGAGGATCAGGATGAACACGGGGAGCAGTGCCAGCGCCGCCGTGTTGCGGAACAGCTCCAGGATCGGGTTCAGGAAGTCCGACACGGGCCGGTACCAGGCGATGGCGATGCCCAGCGGGATCGCGATCACGACGGCCACGAAGAAACCGATCAACGCGCGAGAGAGGCTGGCGGACACGTGCTGCCACAGCTCACCGCTCTGGAGCAGGTCGAAGAACGCCTCGATCACCGTGCTGAACGGGGGCAGGAACACTTCGTCGACGAGACCGACGCGGGGTGCGATCTCCCACAGCGCCAAGAACGCGACGATCGCGACGGACGGCTTCAGGATCCGCCACGCGAGCGGACGCAGCGCCGCGCCGGCACGCTGGACGGCACCCGGCTCGGGCGGGGTGGAAGCGGGCGTCGGAGCCGCGGTCCGGGTCGGATCGGCGGCGACGGGAACTTCCGGTGTCGCGAGTGCGCTAGACATGTGCTTCCTCCTTCTCGATTACCTGTGCACGCTCCACTTCGCCGTGCAGCAGCGTCCAGATGCGGTGTCGGTAGTGCCGGAACTGCTCGTTGGACCGGACGTCCTCGCCGCTGCGGTCGATGTCGATGTCCACGAACGTCTTCACCCGGCCGGGGCGTGACGTCAGGACGGCGACCCGCTGCCCGAGGTAGATGGCCTCGTCGATGCCGTGGGTGATGAACAGAATGGTCTTGCCGGTGGCCTTCCAGATGCGCAGCAGTTCGTCCTGCAGCGACTCGCGGGTCTGCGCGTCGAGCGCGGCGAACGGCTCGTCCATCAGCAGCACCTCGGGGTCGAACGCCAGGCTCCGGGCGATCGCGACGCGCTGCTTCATACCACCCGACAGTTCGTGCGGGTAGCGGTCGCCGAATCCCTTCAGGCCGACGAGTTCGAGGTAGTGCTCGGCGAGTTCGCGCCGTTCCTTCCTGGGCAGTCCCTTGGCCTCGAGCCCGAACTCGATGTTGTGCCGTGCCGTCCGCCACGGCAGGAGCGCGTACTGCTGGAAGACGATGCCGCGGTCGAGACCCGGCCCGGTCACCGGCTGCCCGTCGAGCAGGATCCGGCCGGACGTGGGGGTGCTGAGCCCGCCGAGCAGGTCGAGCAGCGTGGACTTCCCGCAACCGCTCGGCCCCACGAGGACGAGGAATTCGCCGTCCGCGAGATCGATGTCGATGTCTTCGATCGCGGTGAACTTGTCCTTCGACCCGCGCACGTCGAACTGCTTGGTGACGTGCTCGAGGCGGAGCTTGGGCGTCTGAACCCGGTCGGGATTCGAGGCGGTGGTGCTCATTTCTGTCCTTCCAGTACTTCTCCGTCGGGCCCGCTCTCGGCGGGGAACGTGCCGTTGGCGTACGGGTTGAATTCGTTGGTGTACAGGTCGGTCGCGGTCAGCTTGCCCTCGTCGAGCTCACCGTTCCGGACGAGCCAGTCGATCCAGGTCTGCAGCTCCTTCTCCTGGATCACGGCCCCGGCGATGGGAATTCCGGAGCTGCGCCAGTAGTCGATGGCCTCGTCGCTCTCGTTGCGGCCACGCCTGTCGATGATGTTCTTCAGCCGTGCGACCACCTCCTCGCGCGGGGTCACCTGGGTCCAGCGGATGGCCCGGGCCGTGCCCTGCACGAAGTCCGCGACGGCGTCCTCGTTCTTGGCCAGGAAGTCGTCCCGCACCACGTATGTGCCGTAGCTGAACGCGCCGAAGAGATCCCGGTCCGTGAACAGCGGCCGGATTCCGCCACGCTCCTGGGCTGTTTCACGGTAGATGCCGTTGATGGCGGCCACGTCGATCTGGCCTTCGCGTAGCGCCTGTTCGTTGTTCACCGGCGGAACGACGATCAGTTCCACCTGATTGATCTCGTCCGGGGACAGGCCCTGCTGGGCCAGCCACTCCCGGACGAGGAACTCGTGGTGCGCGCCGAGCGTGTTCATCCCGACCTTCTTGCCGATCAGGTCACGCGCCGAGCGAATGGGGCTGCCGTCCAGCACGAAGTATCCGGTGAACTCGCCGGCATCCGCGCCGTAGGAACTCAGCACCGACGTGATCGGCGCCCCCGCGGCGTTGAGTTTGACGACGGCTCCGTTGAAGGCCGAACCGAATTCGACGTCACCGGTGGCCGCCGACTGGATGTCCTGCGGGCCGCTGGTCGTGTCGCCGACCCATTCGAGTGTGACCTTGTCGTAGTACCCCAGGTCCTCGGCGAGTTCGTGGAAACCCACGTCTCCGGCCCACCCCTGGTATCGCAGGACCGTCTTCCCGTCCTCGGTGGTGGCGGTGTCCGACGAGCCGGCACATCCCGCCACTCCCGAGGCCAACGTGAACAGTGCTGCGGTCGCCGCGAGTGCGCGCACGGCGCCTCGCCGGAACCGGGAGTGGGACATCGACTTCACTTTCTTCTCGTGAGGACCTGGGGTGGAATTCACTTGGCGGCCAGCGCTTGTCCGTCGGGGCCGCTGTCGGCGGGGTAGGTGCCGTTGGCATACGGGTTGTACTCGTTGGTGTAGACGTCGGCGGGCGTGAGCTTGCCGTCCTCGAGTTCCCCATTACGCACGAGCCAGTCGATCCAGGTCTGAATTTCCTGGTCGGTGAGCACGCCACCGGGGCCTGCGACACCCGGCGACTTCCAGTAGCCGACGAGATCGGTGGTCTCGTTGCGACCGCGCCCGGTGATGATCTCCTTGTACTTCGCGATCACCTCGTCGCGGGGCGTCACCTGCGTCCAGCGGATGGCGCGGGCCGTGCCCTGCACGAAGTCGGCGACGGCGTCCTTGTTCTTCGCGATGAAGTCGTCGCGGAAGATCAGCGAACCGTAGGTGAAGGAACCGAAGATGGACTCGTCGGTGAACAGCGGACGGATGCCACCGCGCTCGACTGCCTTGTCGCGGAACACGCTTCCGAGCGTGCCGACGTCGATCTGCCCCTGCCGCAGCGCCTGCTCGGTGTTCACCGGCGGCACGACGGTCAGCTCGACCTGCTTGATCTCGTCCGGGGTCAGCCCCTCCCGAGCCAGCCACTCCCGGACCAGGAACTCGTGGTGCGCGCCGAGCGTGTTCATGCCGACCTTCTTGCCGATCAGGTCACGTGCCGACGTGATCGGGCTTCCGTCGAGTACGTAGTACCCGTTGAACGTCTCCTTGTCGGAGCCGTAGTAGCCGATGACGGACGTGATGGGAGAATCGGCCGCGGCGAGCTTCAGGACCGCTCCGTTGAACGCCCCACCGAAGTCGGTCTGGCCCGTGGCGGCGTTCTGAATGCTCTGCGGCCCACTGGTGGTGTCGCCGATCCAGTTCAGTTCGACCTTCTGGTAGTAGCCCAGGTCGGCCGCGAGTTCCGGGAACGAGACCTGGCCCGTGGTGCCCTCGTAGCGCAGCACGGTCTTGCCGTCGGCGGTCGTGGTGGTTTCGGATTTGGAGCAGGCAACAGCGAGACTGGTGAGGGAGAGCAGGGCGGCAGCGGCCGCCAGAGTCCGCGCGAAACGGGGACGAATCATCGAAGGTCTTCCTAGTGTGTGATGCCCGCAAACGACGAAGCAGCGGGCCGTGCGAACGCACTCCGGCCGGCCCGGCGGTCGCCGGAGGGGGGTTGGCAGGACGTGCAGAAGAAAAGGGGTGCGGAAAAGCCAGGTCAGCTACGACAGCCGAAACACTGGAACATGGCAGACTCCCTGGACGTGGTGTGGTCGCCACACCATACGTCCGGACCCACCACCAGGGTCAACGGTTACGCACACGACGGATTTTATGTCTGGACCGCACGTAGGATATCGGCATGCCCACTGCGACGCTGGTAGACGAATTCGAGTCCCACCGGCGGCATCTGCTCTCGGTAGCGTACCGGCTGACCGGAAGTGTCAGCGACGCCGAGGACGCGGTGCAGGAGTCGTGGCTGCGACTCGACGACGCGAACGCCGCGACCATCCGCGACCTCGGGGCCTGGCTGACCACGGTAGTCGGGCGGATCTGCCTCGACCGGTTGCGTTCGGCCGCGGTGCGGCGGGAACAGTATGTCGGCCAATGGCTTCCGGAACCGGTCGTCACCGGGCTGTCACCGTCCGCCGAGCCGGACCCCTTGGAGGCGGTCGTCCGGGACGAAGACAACCGTCTCGCGGCGCTGATCGTGCTCGACACCCTGACCCCGGCGCAACGGGTCGCGCTCGTGCTGCACGACGGTTTCGGGGTGCCGTTCGACGAGGTGGCGGCGATTCTCGGTATCGAGACACCCGCGGCGCGCCAGCTCGCGTCGAGAGCCCGCAAGGCGGCTGCCACAACGACACCCGCGGTTCCCGACGAGGAGCATGCTCTCGCCGTGCAGCGACTGCTCGAGGCACTCGCCGGCGGCGACCTCGACGCGGTGGTCGCGGCCCTGCACCCGGACGCCCTCGTCATCGGCGACGCCAACGGCACCACGAGCACCGCCGTCAACGTCATCCGCGGCGCCGACAAGTTCGCCCGCTTCTTCCTCGGCCTCGTCCAGCGGTACGGGCCGGAGGTGTTCACCGCCATGCAGCCGGTTCTGGTCAACGGCCAGCTCGGCTACTTCACCGCCGGATTCACCGGAGACGATGCCCACCGCAGCTCGCCTGCGCGAGTGGGTGGGTTCACCGTCCGCGACGGTCTCGTCTACGCGGCGTACGACATCGCCAACCCGGAGAAGTTCGCCGGGATCATGCTCCCGGACCGTCCGTCGTGACGGCGGCGTCGTCGGCCCACGGCACCCGGCACGAATCGGTGCCGAACCCCTGTTCGGTGATACCCAGCGCCGAGTACATCCGGGCGCGCATGTTCTCGATACCGATCTGATAGGACAGTTCGACGACGCCTGCCCGGCCGAACCGGCGCTCGAGGTCCGCGACCTGCTCGTCGGTGACGGTGGTGGGCGTCGCCGTCATCGCGTCGGCGTACGCGATGGCCGCGCGCTCGTCCTCGCTGTACGCGGGCGAGTCGGCGTAGTCGGCGATGTGCTTCAGCCGCTCCACGTCCAGGCCGTCGAGGCGTTGCAGCATCGTGCCGAAGTCCACGCACCACGAGCAGCCGATCGTCCAGGCCACGCGGAAGACGGCGATCTCCCGCACGTTCGCCGGGAGGACGGTCGACGCCTTCTGCACCGCCATCTCGTGCCGGGCCGAGGCGACGAACAGTTTGCGGTGATGGGCGAGCACGGCAAACGGCTCGGGCACCTCGTCGAACTTGTGGGCAGCATATTTGTAGGCGACCTTCACCAGCGGGCTCGCGTCCGCGGGGGCCACTGCGGGAATGCGGGGCATTGCGTCCTCCATCGTCACCGGGCGCCCTTCGCGCGCCGTCTACAGAGAAGACGAGACAGCCCCGCAGAACGTGACGCGGCCCTGTGCAACCGGCGCCGTCACACCGACTACGCTGCAGTAATGCCCGCAACGCCGCGCAACCGCACCGTCCAGCGCTTGCAGCCGTTCGCGTCCACCATCTTTGCCGAGATGACCGCGCTCGCCGTGCGTCACGACGCGATCAACCTCGGTCAGGGTTTCCCCGACACCGACGGTCCCGCGTCCATGCTCGACACCGCGCGGCAAGCGATCGCGGACGGGCTCAACCAGTACCCACCCGGCCCCGGCATGCCCGTGCTCCGGCAGGCGGTCGCCGCCGACCGTCTGGCCCGGTACGGGCTCGACCACGACCCCGACTCGGAGGTGCTGATCACCGTCGGCGCCACCGAGGCCATCAGCGCCGCCATCCTGGGTCTGGTCGAACCGGGTGAGGAGGTGGTGCTGATCGAGCCGTACTACGACTCCTACGCCGCCTCGGTCGCCCTGGCGGGTGCGGTGCGGCGCAGCGTGCCGCTCGCCCGCTCCGGCCAGGACTTCGTCGTCGACCTCGACGCGCTGCGGGCCGCGATCACACCGAAGACCCGGATGCTGGTGATCAACACCCCGCACAATCCGACGGGCACCGTGTTCACCCCGGACGAGGTCGCCGCGGTCGCGGAGCTGGCCTGCGAGCACGACCTGCTGGTGCTGAGCGACGAGGTGTACGAGCACCTGGTCTTCGACGGCCGCACGCACACCGCCCTGGCCACCCTCCCGGGAATGTACGAACGGACCGTCTCGGTGTCGAGCGCCGCCAAGACGTTCAACGTCACCGGGTGGAAGATCGGCTGGGCGTGCGGTCCGGCGGAACTGATCGACGCGGTCCGCACCGCGAAGCAGTACATGTCGTTCGTCGGCGGCGGACCGTTCCAGCCCGCGGTGGCGCACGCGCTGAGCCACGAGCAGCAGTGGGTGAAGGAACTGCGGGACAGTCTCCAGGCCAAGCGGGACGTGCTGTACGACGCGCTCGTCGCGTCCGGTCTCGAGGTCCATTCCGGCGGCGGCACGTACTACCTGTGCGCCGATATCACCGCGATCGGCGAACGCGACGGCATCGACTTCTGCCGCACACTGCCGGAGCGCATCGGCGTGGCCGCGGTGCCGGTCAGCGTGTTCACCGACCATCCGCAGCCGTGGAACCCGCTGGTGCGGTTCGCTTTCTGCAAACAGGATCACGTGCTCGAGGAGGCCGCGCGGCGGCTACGGACCCTCGGGGAGCCCGGATCGTGACTGCCCGCACCATCCCCGCCGACTTCGTGCGGCGGGCGCTCGACCTGTCGGCGCGCAGCGGCGTCGACCTCTCCCCCGCGCTGTCGGCGGCGGGACTCACGACGGCGTCGCTGGAGGACCCGCTGGCCCGGTTGACGCCGACCCAGGTCACCGCGTTCACCCAGGCCGTCTGGCAGATCACGGGCGACGAATTGTTCGGCCTCGGCCCGGCACCGGTTCCCCGCGGCACGTTCCGGCTCGTGTGCCTCGCCCTGATCCACACCGCGGATCTGTCCGCCGCGCTCGAACGGATGGCCGACATCCTGCGCGCCCTGCCGTCACTGCCCGCCCTGCACATCGGCCCCGGTGCCCACGGCGGAACCCGGATGACCATCGACATCCGCTCAGCCGCGGCTGAACGGTCCACCGAGGAAGTGCAGATATCCGTCGAGGTGACGCGAGTCGTCACGGACTTCCTGCTGATCCTGCTTCATCGTTTCGCAGCGTGGCTCGTGGGCAAGAGAGTCCGGTTGCTGGCGGTGGAACTTCCGTATCCGGCGCCGCTGCCGCAGCTCGCCGAGAACTACGATCACATCTTCGGTGTCCCCGTGACATTCGATTCCGATATTCCCGCAATCGAATTCGACAACTCCGTGATGCGGGCGCCCATCATCCAGACCGAGGAGACGCTCGCTGACTATCTCCGGGAGTCGCCGACGCTGCTGATGTCGGAGCGTGACTACGACAGCACGGCGTCCGCGCAGGTACGCCGGGTTCTCGAGCACGGTATGAAGGGCCGCACCTCGACGGCCGAGGACATCGCGGAGATGCTGTCGATCAGCGTCCCCCACCTGCGCCGGCTGCTCCGGCAGGAGGGGACGTCGCTGAACCAGCTGCGTGAGGAAGTGCTCCGCGACGCCGCCGTCGCCGGGCTCCGGCGCGGCGAGTCCGTGGACGACCTGTCGGCGCGGCTCGGCTTCTCCGAGCCCAGCGCGTTCCGTCGCGCCTTCAAGCGCTGGACCGGCAGCACCCCGAGTTCCTACCGCTGAGTGGCCGGCGCGTCAGCTGACGCAGAATTCGTTGCCCTCCGGGTCGGTCATCGTGACCCACTCGCTCGGCCCCTGGCGGCCCCGGTGGAGCACGGTGGCGCCGGCCTGCTCCAGCTTCTCGGCGACCTCGTAGCGGGCGTCCCCGACCCTGATGTCCAGGTGGAGCCGGTTCTTCACCGTCTTCCGTTCGGGAACCAGCTGGAACAGCACGCGGGGGCGCTCGGGGTGCTCCGGATCGCGGATGGCCTGGCCCTCACGCCAGACCAGGACACCCTCGAATTCGATGGTGTCGGACTCCTGCGCGTGGCCGGCCTGCACGAGCCCGCGGATGAACTCCTCATCGCTCGGCTCCACCTCCCAGCCGAGCGCCTGAGCCCACCATTTGGCCAGGGTATGCGGGTTCTCCGAGTCCACTGTGACTTGAAATTCATATCCCATGGCCCGACGGTACAGCGGGGCACCGACAGGTTCCGGTATGTCGGCCGTCAGGGCTGGACCAGGATCCGGATGGGATCTCCCTCGTGGTTCGCGAGCTTCTCGATGCCCTTCGCGACGTCCTCGAGCGGGACGATCTCGCTGATCGACCGCGACAGGTCGAGGCGGCCGCGCGACACCAGTTCGGCAAGGGTTTCGATGTCGACGTTCTTGTACCCCAGATGGCCGAGTACCTGCATCTGCGACAGCGTCTACGTAGATCTCATACTGTCTGCCACTTGCGTGGCGGGCGTTGGAGATGGACGTGTGTCACGGCTACCCGCATCACCGTGAGGTGGTGCGGGTTCGACCGTGTCCCACACCGACGCTCGTAGTGCAGGAACATATCTGTTCGGAGTCACCCCCGCCCGCGGTGTCACGGTGGGCAGGCTGCGGCGGACCCGGCGATGCCGCGACCGACGCGGGGTCGGACTGGTCTTGTCCCGGGACCGGCGCACCGGCGCGTGCTCGGCGACCCCGATCGCGGGCATCTGCCCCCGCCGCCGGGTCACCTTGTGTTTGCCGAGCAGGGCGCGTTTGGCCAGGTTCACCCCCGCGATATGGTCCCGGTTGCCGCCGACCCCGCAACCCGAACACCACGCAGTGTGATAGCCGCCGGGGCGTGCCAGTGGTGCGTCGCAGCCCGGACACAACGCGGACGATCCGCGTGCCGACACCGACACCACCGTGACACCGACACCGGCGGCGGTGTGGGCGAGGGCGGCGACCGCCTTTCGGCGGGCGGACTGCGCGGCCCGATTGTTGTTGACCCGGCCGTGCCCGCGGGCCTCGAGGGTGGTCAGGTCCTCGACCGCGATTACCTGCGCGCCCGCGGCGGTGGCGTAGTCGGTGACCTGGCGGGCGAAGTGGAAGGCCAGTTCTCGGTTAATCTTTCCCCGCTTGACGCCCACCGCCTCCCGGTGCTCGTCGAGGACGGCGATCTTCTCCTCCAGCCGGGTGCGGACCTCGGGTGGGGCGGTGGCGGCCAATCGCGTCAGCCGGGCGGCCTTGCGGTGCAGCATCTGGCCTTCGGTCTGTAGGCGGGCCAGTTTGATCCCGAGGCCGCGGTCGTCGTAGGTCCAGCCCTGGTAATCAGACACCAGCCCGTCCGGGGTTTCGGTGGTGATGGCGGCGGCGCCGAGAGTGGCCGGGGACCAGTCCACGCCCACCGCGCAAGTTCCCGAGGTCACATCAGCGGCGGGGACCGTCTCGGTGGCCGCGCACCGCAACAGCAGACCTCGGTGGTCGAGATGAAGGGTCGGGAGATGCCACTCGCTGATCGGCCGCCCGTGCAGGTGCGGTGGGATCGCGGCGGTCAACCGGACTCGTCGCCACTGCGCGCGTCCCGTCGGGGCGACGGTGGTGGGGAGTTTCACCGTCAACGTCATGACGGCGTCTGTGACGGTGAGGTGTGCGAGTTGTCGATCCGCTGCGGACAGCCGAGCCATCGCCGAGGTCTTCGGTGGTGCCTGCATGTCGGTGATCCGCAACCGGCCGGCGAGTGCCCCGCCCTCGCGGCGGGCGCGCGCGGTGAGCTGCCGCACCACGCCTCGGACGAATCCGGCCGGGAGGTACTCCGCCGCAGTGGTGGGTGCGGCGAGGCGGCTGGTGGCCGGGCCGAACCGGGCCGACAGCGACGCGATGGCGGTGTCTCGGTATGCCAGGGTCCGCAGCGTCGCCACCGCTTGTGCGGTCACCACCCGCGTGACACGCGACGGGACGTAGACCCCGTCCGGGTAATGCGGGGTCCAGCCCAGACGCGCAGCAGCGACATGACCCTGTATCGGGAGCTTGCGGCCCTGGCGGTCCACGCCGGCGGCCAGGACATCGAAGGTGGCCGGTTGCCACAGCCGCGACAGCATCTGCGCTTCGGCGCCCGAGATCAGGTCGAGCAACCACCCCACCCGGGTGTCGACATCGTCGAGCCCGATCGGCTCACCGATGCCGTCATCGACCGCCAGGTAGGGGCGGGTAGTGAACGAGAACTGCCGCAGCGCAGGCAATCCGGTATCGGCCATCAGCGAGCCCACCTCAACGCCATGACCGGCTTCCATCAGCTCCCCCACCCGAGACTGTGTCCCCATCCCCACCGACGGTCTCGACCCTAACGCCGACCACCGACACGTCACGCTCGATCCACGCCACCCCGAAACCCGCGCCAACCGATCCCGCCACCACTGGCACCACCGCGAACTGGCGGATGGCTGCGTCGTCACGCTGCGCCCGCTCGAGTCTCTCCCGTAGACCGGAACCACGATGCTGGTAGGCCCGGTACACGGTGCCGGTGGCACGCTCACGCAACGCCATTTCCTGATCGGCGAGCGGGGGTTCCTGGCCGGTCGAGCCGGACACCCGGCAGTACAACTGCTTCCGCCCTGTCGGCCCGAACACTCTCCAGTGCAGGTCGACCCAGATTGACGTCGCGATCCTCCCGATCGAAAACTCGCCGACCGGAACCTGTCGCCGAGACGGTAACCGGTCCTCCGACGCGGCCCTCTAGGAGGCCGCTGAACAAGACGGTTCTCGGGGGACCCGGCGACAGGCGGAATTCTCGAGGGCGTGCGCATGTGAACGCCGGATCGTGGTTGTGTAGGGCTCGCCGGACCGTGACAGGCGGGTAGCGGTGGTCGGTGGGGCCGGTGATGTCGTCGGTAGGCACCGGTGGGACCGCCGTTTCAGGTGGTCTGCGGTGTCAGGGCCCAGATTCCTGCGGTTCGGACGAGGCCGCGGCCGACGAGGGTGCGCAGGTTGAGCCCGGCGGTGCGGCGGGTGAGCCAGGCGTGGTTCTTCTCGGTGCCCCGGTAGCGGAGTTTGAGGCGGCGGCCGCCGCGGCTGGCGATGTGGGAGACCACGCGTTCCACGTTGGGTCGGTTCTGCCGGTACTTCTCCCGCAGTTCGGGTTTCGCGGCCCAGTCGGCGCGGGCCCGGCGGAGCAGAGCATCGCGTTCGTGCAGATCGAGGGTGCGACCGGATTTGGAGGTGGTGCAGCGCGCGGAGAGCGGGCAGTCGCGGCAGAGCGCGCCGAAGATCACGTGGCGGGCCTTGGTGATCGGGCGGGTGTTGCCGGCCGGGCAGGTCACCGTCCCCGCCGGCTCGTCGACGGTGAAGTCGTCGACAGTGAATCCGCCCTCCACCGCGGCGTGCAGCGGCTTGGGCTTGATCACCGCGTCGTGCCCGGCGTCGTGCATCGCACCGCGCAGATACCCTGTGCCGTAGGCGGAATCGCCGTACCACTCTCGTGCGCCGGCCCCATCCGCACCGGCCTCGGCGTCCGCGGCCAGGAATTTCTCGGCGACACCCGGATCGGAGTTCTCCGTCCCGGTGGCCTTGGTGAGTGCCTCGTCGGTGATGATCCCGGTCTCCGGTTCGGCCGCCACATGCGCCCGATACCCGTCTCGGCGGGCCTCGGGTGACTTGCGGGTGTGCCGCGCTTCGGGGTCCACCGTGGAGATCACCCGATCGGGGGCGACCCTGCGGGCGATGCGCCACCGCCCATCGGTGCCGTCGGACCCCTCGGCGGGCTCGACATCCTGCCCGGCAACCAACGCCAGCAGCGCCAACGCCGCCCGCGCCGGCTCGTCCCACTCGTCGTCATCGACGCCGGAGTATGCCTCGAGCAGCGCATTCGCGTCGTTGACCAGCGCCGAGACCAGGGTCTCCTTCGCACCGGGCTCGTCCCAGTCGATCACCGGTTTACCCGGAACGTCGTAGTCGTGTCCGGTGCACACCGCCGCGATCTGCTCGGCGGCGCCGGGCACCACCCGGCCGACCCGGCGGATCGCCGAGATCAGCTGGGTGATGGTGTCCTGGGTGGCGACCGCGTCCGCGAGGATCGTCGAATCCACCGCGCGTTTGCGGCGGCCCCGCAGGATGCCGGTCTCTTCGACGACCCGCCGCACCGCGTCGTTGATCCGGTGCGGCCGGGTGGACTTGGCCAGCCGCTTACGCCAGTACACCAGTGTGGAAGGGTCGAAACCTTTGTGGTCCAATGCCATCCCCGTCGCGACCTTCCACCGTAGGTCGCATCGGGCGGCTTCGGCGGTCTCCCGGTCGGACAGGTCGTGCAGGGTCTGCAGCACCAGGATCGAGGCCATCACCGACGCCGGGATCGAGGGGCGCCCCCGCCCCGAGGGGAACAGGTCCTCGAACTCCTCGTCGGAGAACACGTCATGGCGGTGGGCGGCGAGGAACGCGAACATGCCGCCCTCCGGTACCAGGTGACCGACCAGCGCCTGCGCGTCCAGAAGTTCCCGATCCTCCCGCTCCACACCCTGCATTAACCTATTTTCCCAGTTCAGGACGATAAACCCGGTAGGCGCGCCGATAATTCAGCAGCCTCCTAGACCCCCACCACGGACATGCTCAGGTTTCCGCCGCCTCGCCGATGCGCATGAACCGACAGCGATAGGAAGTATCTAGACACTAGGTCAACAGTTGAGAGCCCGACCGCGACGAGGCGGCCGCCGACCGTCAGGCAGTCGAGTGCCTGCTCGAACGTCACCTTCAGTCCGGCCGCGTCGAACGCCACGTCCAGCATCCGGCCGCCCGTGGCCTCCGCGACCTTCTCCTTCAGATCCTCGTCCCGGGAGTCGAACGCGTAGTCGGCCCCGAGTTCCAGAGCACGTTCCCGCACAGCGGGATTGATGTCGAACGCGATCACGGGGACGGCGCCGACCAGACGCGCCAGCTGCACGATGTGGGTGCCGACGCCGCCCACACCCCACACTCCGACGGTCTCCCCGACCACGACCTTGCCGGTGCGCACGACCGCGCCGAACGGCGTCGACACCGCATCGGCGAGGATGGCCGCCTGCTCGAACGGAACGTTGTCCGGGATGCGGGTCAGTCCCCCGGCATGCGCGACGGTGTACTCGGCCCACGCGCCGTCGTAGGCGAACGCCATGAGCTGGATGTTCAGGCAGTTCGTGAGGTCCCCGCGCCGGCAGTTGCGGCACGCGAAGCAGGGCCTGCCCGCGGACGGCACGACACGGTCGCCCTCGGCCCAGCCGGTCACTCCGGCACCGACTTTCGCGATGGTGCCCGACGCCTCGTGGCCCTGGGTCACCTCGGGCAGCAGCGCGGGGAACGTCCCGTCGATCAGGCTCAGGTCGGAATGGCAGATGCCGCAGAACTCCACCTTGACGAGCACTTCACCGGGGCCGGGCCCCGGGATCGGAATATCCTCCACAGCAATTGTTTTCGTATCGGCGTGGAATCGTTCCGCCCGCATGGTCCCGGCCATCGCTCGTCCCTTCGTCGTCGTTGCCTCGACGGTACCCGCGAAGAATGCCCGGGTGTGCATGATTCAGGCGACTCGGGCCGCGGCCGGCTCAGACGACCGCAGGCCGGGCCCGGTCCAGCGCGAGGTGGATGGCGAGACCGCCGAGGACGCTTCCCATCACGAACTTCTGCGCCCGCAGCCACACCGGGCGCCCGGACAGGAATGTCGCGACAGTTCCTGCGACGCAGACGATCAGCGCGTTCACGGTGAGCGCGACCACGATCTGCACACTGCCCAGCAGCAGACTCTGCAACCAGACCGGCCCGGCGCCGGGGTGCACGAACTGCGGGATCAGCGCCAGGTACATCACCGCGATCTTCGGATTGAGCAGATTCGTCGTGAGACCCATCAGGAACAGCCGGGCGGACGAATCCCGCGGCAGGACGCGTGACGGAGCGAACGGCGCACTACCGCCGGGCCGCAACGCCTGCCACGCCAGCCATCCCAGGTAGCACGCGCCCGCCAGCTTCAGTGCGGTGTACGCCTGCGGGACGGCGGAGAATACCGCCGAAATGCCCAGTGCCGCAGCGGCGAGATAGCACAGGAACCCGAGAGCGACACCGGCCAGCGAGACCAGGCCCGCCGCCCTGCCCTGAGTGACGCTGCGCGAGACCAGATACAGCATGTTGGGTCCCGGCGTGAGAACCATGCCGAGCGCGATCGCCGCCACCCCGAGTACCGCCACCGAATCGATCATGTTTGTGACGATCCCACCGCGGCGACGCGCCGTCGCGGTCCAGTCCAGCCTCGGTGGACCTGTGTCCGGGTTGCATTCGTCGACGACCAGTGAGAACGTCGGAAGAGTAAAGCGTTGTCCAATCCGAAAGGGTGAAACACGAGTTATGCGTACGGCCGTAGCCGACAACTACCCCACGAGGGACCGCAACGAGTGCACGATGACCGTCCGTCAGGACCCGGTCACCTGGTTCGATCCGAAACGGGGTGATACCCGGTCCGGTCCGCTCACAGCGAGTCAGATTGCCGACTACGACAAGCGCGGATATCACTCCGCCGACGCGATCATCCCACCGCGCGACGTGTTCGACCTGGTCGACGAGATGACCCGCCTCGCCGACACCGACACTCTCCGCGGCGACAACCGCATCGTGCGGGAGAACAGCGACGGCGCCGTCCGTTCCGTGTTCGACGTGCACCGTCTCAGCGACGTCGTCGACGAGATCATCCGGCGCCCCGAGGTGGTGGGTATCGCCCGCCAGATCCTCGGTTCGGACGTCTACGTCCACCAGTCGCGGCTCAATTTCAAACCGGGTTTCACCGGTGGCCCGTTCTACTGGCACTCCGACTTCGAGACCTGGCACGCCGAGGACGGGATGCCTGCTCCCCGCGCCGCGAGCATCTCGATCGCGCTGACCGAGAACTACGGACACAACGGCGGGCTGATGATCATGCCCGGATCGCACCGCGCGTTCGTCTCGTGCGCCGGCGAGACCCCCGAGGACTACTACAAGGAATCGCTGGTCAGCTGCGTTCCGCCCACCGGCTCGCCCGATCAGCCGACGCTCACCCGGATGGCGAACGAGTACGGCATCGACATGATGACCGGACCGGCGGGCTCCGCCACCGTGTTCGATTCCAACTGCATACACGGCTCGAACGGCAACATCACGCCGTTCGCGCGGTCCAACCTCTTCATCGTGTTCAACAGCGTCGAGAACACGCTGACGGACCCGTTCTCGGCGCCCGCCCCGCGCCCCGACTACCTCGGCAGCCGGGATTTCACCCCCTTGCGGTAACGAGCACCATGACGTACCGCGGCCCCGCTCCCTGACGTCGGAGCGGGGCCGCGGTCTGTCGATACCGCGAAACCCGTAGCCTTCGCGACGCCGTGCATGCGACGATGGCTTGGCAACGGTTCGACCGCCCGGCCCCGGGCGCCGGCCGAACCTTCATCTCCCGGAACGGGGAATGATGTTTGCCTACATCGCGCGCACCGTCGTCGCACACCCGTGGCAGGTCATCGCGGCCTGGGTGGTCGCGGCCGTTGCCGTCATTCTGTTCGCACCCAGCCTCGATGACTACACCACCGGCAATCAGCAGACGTTCCTGCCCAGTTCATTCGAGTCGTCCGAGGCGCAGGCCGCCGGCAACCAGTATTTCCCCAGCCTGTCGGGCGCAACCGGCAGCCTGGTGGTCGTCCGCGCCGACGACGCGCCACTGTCACCCGCCGACCAGCAGACGGCACTGAATCTCGCGACCTCGCTGCAGAATTCGGCGATCCCGGGAGTCGTGAGCGTACAGGGGTCGCCTGCGTCGCTGTCCTCCGACGGGAAGGCCGCCGCACTGCAGGTGGTATTCAACGGACAACCCGGCGACGACCAGGTCAACAACGCCGTACCGGTCATCCGGGGCGACGCCGAGCAGCAACTGAACGGCACCGGACTGGTGAGCGGGCTGACCGGTAACGCGGCCATTCAGGTCGACACGACCGCCGCATACGACAACGCCGACAAAATCATCACGATCGCCACCGTCATCGTCATCCTCGCCCTGCTCGGCCTGATCTTCCGCAGTCCCGTCATCGCCGTCCTGCCGGTCGCCGTGATCGGCGTGGTGCTCGCCGTGGTCACCGGCCTGACCGCCGTCCTCGCCGACCTGTTCGACTTCCAGGTCAGCACGTCGCTGCAATCGATACTCGTGGTCGTCCTGTTCGGCGTCGGCACCGACTACATCGTCTTCCTGCTGTTCCGCTATCGCGAACGGCTGCGGCAACAGGCCGCCGCGGGGTCCACCACCGACACGCATCGCGAAGCGCTCGTCTTCTCCACCGACGTCGTCGGGCGCGTCGTCGCGTCGTCCGCGCTCACCGTCATCGTCGCGTTCGCCGCACTGCTGCTGGCGAAACTCGGGTCGCTCACCACGCTCGCACCCGGTCTGATCGTCGCCGTGGCCATCATGCTGGTGACGGCGTTGACGCTCATCCCCGCCGTGTTCACCGTTTTGGGCCGCCACCTGTTCTGGCCGCTCGGGCCGGGGCACGACAGCCCGCACACGCCGTTCGCCTCGATCGGCACCGCGATCGGGCGTCGCCCGGCCGTGTTCGCCGTCGTGATCGGCGTCGTGCTGATAGCGCTCGCCTCCTTCGCGACCGGCTACAAGTCGACGTACAACACGCTGGGCGAACTGCCCTCCGACACGCCGTCACAGCAGGCATTCGACACCCTCGACCAATCCTTTCCCGCCGGTGCGCTCAGCCCGACCCAGGTGTACGTCGTGGCTCCCGGACCACTCGATCCCGCGTCGCTGACCCCGCTCGTCACGGCCCTCACGCAAGTGCAGGGCGTGTCCTCCGTCGCGCCGCCGCGACCGAGCCAGGACGGTCGCGCCGCGCTCGTCAACGTCGTGCTCGCCGACGACCCCTACTCGAACGCGTCCCTCGATCTCGTCGAGGGCCCGATCCGCGATGCCGCCCACGGTGCCGTCCCCGGCTCGGAAGTCGTTGTGGGAGGGCAGACGTCCACGTTCGTCGATGTTCGCGCGCAACTCGCGGCGGACACCCGCCGGGTGTTCCCCGTCGCCGCCGTCGCGATCGCACTGATTCTCGCCGTGCTCCTGCTCGCCGTCCTCGCCCCGCTCAACCTGCTGGTGTGCGTGGCACTCACGTTCGTCGCCACCCTCGGCGCCGTGGTGCTCCTGTTCCTGCACGGCCTCGGCTACGACGGGATCGACTTCTCCATTCCGATCGTGCTCTACCTGTTCGTCGTCGCGATCGGCACCGACTACAACATCCTGCTCGCCTCGCGTCTGCGCGAGGAATTCCGCAACGGCTACGCGCCTCGCGACGCAGCACGGATCGCCGTCGCCAACGACGCCCCCACCGTCGCCGCCGCCGGACTGATCCTGGCGCTGACGTTCGCGTCCCTGACCCTCACCGGACTGGCCAACCTCGCCGAGCTCGGCTTCGGCGTCGCGATCGGTGTCGCGATCGCCGCCTTCGCCATGGCCCCGATGCTCGTGCCCAGCCTGTCGGCACTCGAAGGTCGCGCCTTCTGGTGGCCGAGCAGGCAGAAGGCGACCATCGACACCGGCGACGACCGCGAGCCCGCGGTGCCGCGCTAGCCGCCGCCGTCAGGGAAACATGGGAACATACGTTCGACTACCGGTGTAGCATGACCGCATGACCTCCGCGGATGCGCGGTATGCGCTGCAGGCTTCGCTGTTCGACGACGCGTCGTTCGGTGTAGAGCTGGGCGAGCTCGGGCCGGCGGTGCAGCGCCGCACGCTGACGGCCGGGGCGTGGGTCGACGTGCGACCGGGGTGGATGACCGGCTCCGACGAGCTCTTCACGACGCTCGCGGAGACGGTGCCGTGGAAGGCGGAGCGGCGCCAGATGTACGACCGGGTGGTGGACGTGCCTCGGCTCGTCCGGTTCTACCGCGAGGACGAGCCGCTCCCCGACCCGCTGCTAGTTACGGCACGCGACGCCCTGAGCAGGCATTACCTGCCCGAACTCGGCGAGAAGTTCGCCACTTCCGGGCTGTGCTTCTACCGCGACGGGTCCGACAGCGTCGCCTGGCACGGCGACGACACCGGTCGCAGCCGGACCGAAGACACGATGGTCGCGATCCTCTCGCTCGGCGCCGCGCGTCCGCTGCTGCTGCGTCCGCGCGGCGGCGGGCACTCGATCCGGTACTCCCTCGGCCACGGTGACCTGCTGGTGATGGGTGGTTCCTGCCAGCGCACCTGGGAGCATTGTGTACCGAAGAGCACCCGCCCGCTCGGACCGCGGATCAGCGTGCAATTCCGGACGCGGGGCGTGCGGTGACTATCCGCGCCGGGCCGCGACTGCCTGCGCCAGCCGGTCGAGTTGCGCGGCCGTGGTGTTCCAGTCGATGCAGGCGTCGGTGATCGACTGACCGTACGTGAGTTCCTCGGACCTTCCGAGGGTGAGGTCCTGGCGTCCGGCCTCGATGAAGCTCTCCACCATCACACCGACGATCCCCTTCTCGCCTGCCTCGAGACGGGCGGCGATGTCGTCCAGCACGTCGACCTGCTTCTCGTGGTTCTTGCTGCTGTTGCCGTGGCTGGCGTCGATGACGACCCGCTCCGGCAGACCGGACTTGTTCAGCCGGGCGAGGGTGTCCGCGACCGTCTCGGTGTCGTAGTTCGGTCCGTCGCTGCCGCCGCGGAGGATGACGTGGCAGTCGGGGTTGCCGACCGTGCGGATCAGCGCGGCCTGCCCGTCGAGGTCGGTGCCGGGGAACACGTGGCTCGCCGCGGCGGCGCGGGTGCCGTCCACGGCCACCTGCACGTCGCCTTCCGTCGAGTTCTTGATTCCGACGGGCATCGACAGTGCGCTGCACAGCTGCCGGTGCACCTGGCTGGCGGCGGTGCGGGCACCGATCGCGCCGTAGGTGACGAGGTCCGCGATGTACTGCGGCATGATCGGGTCGAGGAACTCGCAGCCGACCGGCAGGCCGAGCGAGGACACGTCGAGCAGCAGCTTGCGGCCCATGCGGATCCCGGTGTCGATGTCGAACGTGCCGTCCAGGTGGGGGTCGTTGAGCAGACCCTTCCAGCCCAGCGTGGTGCGCGGCTTCTCGAAGTAGACCCGCATCACGATGTGCAGGTCGTCGCGCAGTTCCTCGGCCTTGGCGGCGAGCCTGCGGGCGTAGTCCATGGCGGCGACGGGATCGTGCACGGAGCACGGGCCGACCACGACGAGCAGGCGGTCGTCGTCGCCGTTCAGCACGTTCACCGTGTCGGCACGGCCCGAGCGGACGGTCGCGGACGCGACGTCGTCGGGGGCGTGTTCGCGGCGCACGACGGATGGCGCCACCAGCGGGCTGATGCTCACGGTGCGCTGGGCGTCCAGGCGATCACTGCTGGTAGTGGTGTCGAGAGTGACAGTCATGGGTTCGGGTTCCTGTTCTCAGGCCGGCCCTCGAAGACTGTGGAGATTCCCGCGAGCCGGTCTGTAATCCGGCTCTGGGGTGGAGGAGGTCAGCGCGTGGTTACGCCGACCGGCCCACCCGGGGCCGGCCTGCTAAACCAGAAATATGCGCGCTGCATGACGGCCACAGTAACGGCTGACCCGGATCGGCGCCACACCGACCCCGGGCCTGACATTTGTCACGGTGAGGTCGTGACGGAGGTGTGAGGGTCGCCGGCCGTGCGGATCGCACGCTGAATGCATGACATCGACAGAACCCCGCACCTCCGCGAAGGCGTCCGCATCGCAGGCTCCGGCAGTCAGCCTGCGCGGCGTCCACAAGCACTTCGGTGACGTTCACGCCGTGCGCGGGCTGGACCTCGAGATCCGGCCCGGTGAGATCGTCGCGTTCCTCGGCCCGAACGGCGCAGGCAAGACCACCACCGTCGACATGGTCCTCGGCCTGTCCCGCCCCACAGCCGGCGAGGTGTCCGTCTTCGGCACGGATCCGCGCACCGCGATCGCGAAGGGCCTCGTCTCCGCGGTCATGCAGACGGGCGGGCTGCTGAAGGAGCTGACGGTCGAGGAGACCGTCCGGCTCACCGCGAGCCTGTTCGCCGACACCCGGCCCGTCGACGAGGTCCTCACCCGGGCCGGCATCGCCGATCTCGGAAACCGGTTGGTGGGCAAGTGTTCCGGCGGGCAGCAGCAGCGACTGCGGTTCGCGATGGCACTGCTGTCCGATCCGGAGCTGCTGATCCTCGACGAGCCGACCACCGGTATGGACGTCGAGGGCAGGCGGGACTTCTGGTCGGCGATCCGCGCCGACGCGGACAGCGGCCGGACGGTCGTCTTCGCGACGCACTACCTCGAGGAGGCCGACGCGTACGCCGACCGGATCGTGCTGGTGCGCAAGGGGAAAGTCGTCGCGGACGGCACCGCGGCCGAGGTGAAGGCGCTGGCCGCGGGACGCACGGTCTGCGCCCACTTCCCGGGCGCGGACCGGGAACAGCTGTTCGTGATTCCCGGCGCCGACAGCATCGAGGTGCGCGGCGACAGCGTCCTGATCCACTCGGCGGACACCGACGCTGTGGCCCGCCATCTGCTCACCCGGACACCCGCCAGCGACCTCGAAATCGTCTCCCGAGGCCTCGAAGACGCGTTCATCGCGCTCACCTCCGACGACGCTGCCACGGAAGGATCGAACTGATGACCACTCTCGCCCCGAGTCGCCGCGTCCCTGCCCTCGGCGGACTCAACGCCACCCTCCTCGGACTCGAACTGCGTCGCCTGCTGCGCAATCGGCGCACGATGATCATCACGCTGGTGATGCCCGTCGTGTTCTTCCTCATCTTCGGGCTGAATCCGAGCTATTCGGGGGAGAGTGCGGGCAACGGGAACGTCTCGGCGTACGTGATGATCAGCATGGCGCTGTACGGCGCGATGATCGCGACGACGAGCGGCGGCGCGATGGTGTCGGTGGAACGCGCGTCCGGGTGGAGCAGGCAACTGCGGCTCACCCCGTTGTCCCCTGGGGTCTACATCTTCGTCAAGGTGCTGGTCGCGATGATGCTCGGGCTCGCGGCCGTCGGCGTCGTCTATCTCGTGGGCGCGTTCACGTCCGTCCGGATGGACACGTCCCTGTGGTTCACGACGGCCCTGATCACGTGGCTGGGCTCCGCGGTGTTCGCGGCCTTCGGCCTGTTCATGGGATACCTGCTGCCCAGCGAGAACGTCATGCAGATCCTCGGCCCCGGGCTCGCCGTGCTCGGCTTCGCGGGCGGCCTGTTCATGCCGCTACAGGACGGCTCCGTCTGGGCGTCGATCGCACAGTTCATGCCCACGTACGGGCTCAGCCAACTCGTGCACGCACCGCTCACCGGCGACGCGATGCAGTGGACGTGGGTCCTGAACGTCGCGGTGTGGCTGGCGATCTTCGTCGGCGGCGCTGTGTGGCGGTTCCAGCGCGACACCGAGCGAGTGTGACGGCGGTATCGTGACTTCCGTGACCACCCCCGACGGCCCCGTCGTGACCAGACGATGGGGCCGTTTCGGATTCATCTTCGCCGCCGCGTGGACGGTGTTCCTGTTCCAGCCGTTCCTCGACGGCTGGGCCGACCGCGGTCACGTCCGCGGCTGGATCGGGATGATCGCCACGCTCGCGTTCGCGGTGACGTACCTCGCGATGTTCCGGTGGTCGCATACCCGGCGCGCGCACAACGAGTTTCGGCCGCCGCTGAACCAGGCGGTGCCGCTCGTGGTGGCGTTGTTCGGGCTCGCGGCCGTCATGGTGGTCGCCGTCGGGTCGTCGGGGCTGTCCGCCGCCGTCTACCTCGCGGTCTCCGCGGTCATGCTGTTCCCCGCCTGGCTGGGCGGGATCACTGCTCTGACCGTCGCAGCTCTCGTGGAGGTGATCTCCGCGGTAATGGACTGGGGGTCGGGCACCGGGCTCTCGCTGGGCGTGTGCGCGGCGGCGTTCGCGATGTTCGGGGTGACCAAGCTGATCAACCGCAACATCGAACTCGTCCGGGAACGGGAGGAGAGCGAACGGCTCGCGGTGCAGGAGGAACGCACCCGGATGGCCCGCGACCTCCACGACATCCTCGGGCACTCCCTCACCGTCATCACCGTCAAGGCCGAACTCGTGGGCCGGCTCCTCGACATCGACGTCGACCGGGCCCGCACGGAAGTGGCAGACCTGGAACGTCTTTCCCGCGACGCGCTCGCGGACGTCCGGCAGGCCGTGCAGGGAATCCGGGGGCTGTCGCTGCCGATGGAGATCGCCCGAGCCAGGGAGGCGTTGCGGGCGGCCGGAATCGAGGCCGAGCTGCCGGGCAGCACCGAGTCGGTGCCCACCGGGTTGCGCGAGTTGTTCGCGTGGACGGTCCGCGAGGGTGTCACGAACGTGGTCCGGCACAGCGGCGCGACGCACTGCGCCGTCACGGTGGGTGAATGCGACGTCACCGTCGTCGACAACGGTTCCGGCTGCGGCGAATGTGCGCACGGCAACGGTCTCGTCGGTCTCCGGGAGCGCGCCGCTGCGGCCGGAGCACGGGTCGTGATCACCCATCCGCAACCCGGCGGATTCTCGTTGCACGTGCTGAAGGAAGAGGTCCCGTGACGATCCGACTGCTGCTCGCCGACGACCAGGCACTCGTCCGCGGCGCCCTCGCCGCCCTGCTCGACCTGGAGGCGGACCTGACGGTGGTCGCGGAGGTCGGGCGCGGCGACGAGGTGGTCGCGGCGGCCCGCGAGCACTCCCCCGACGTCGCGCTCCTCGACGTCGAGATGCCCGGCCTGGACGGGATCGCCGCCGCGGCGGCACTGCGCGCCGCGATGCCGCGGACCCGCGTCCTGATCGTGACGACGTTCGGTCGTCCCGGCTACCTGCGCAAGGCCCTGCAGGCGGGCGCGTCGGGATTCGTCGTGAAGGACACCCCGGCCCGCCAACTCGCCGACGCCGTGCGCCGGGTCCATGCGGGACTGCGCGTCGTCGATCCCACCCTCGCCGCCGACAGTCTCGTCAGCGGGGAATCGCCGCTCACCGACCGGGAGACCGACGTGCTGCGGGCGGCGCGGGACGGAGCGCCGGTCGCCTCGATCGCGGCCGCGCTGTTCCTCTCCGCGGGGACGGTGCGCAACCATCTGTCCTCGGCGATCGGCAAGACCGGCGCCAGCACCCGCGCCGAGGCCGTCCGCGCGGCGGAGTCGAACGGCTGGCTGTAGGCGCTCCGCGCCCGTGCGTGGTTACGGAGTCCCTGGACTCGTCAGCCACTCACGGGGCCGGAGGCCCTGGTCTGCGACGGATTCTCACCGAACCGCCGCCGGTAGGACGCCGCGAACAGGCCGAGGTTGACGTATCCCCATGCGCCTGCGATCGAGGCGACGGTCTCCCCGGTAGGTGCGGTGAGCAGTTCCGCCCGGATGCCCCGAAGCCGCTGTTCACGCACGTACTCGGCCGGCGTGGTGTCCAGGTATTTCCGGAACGATCCGGACAGGGTCCGGACGCTGACCCCCACCGTTTCGGCGATGTCGGAGGCCGTCGGCAGGTCGCGGGCGCACTCCCGGATGTACTGGACGGCGTGCCGCACGTAGCCCGGCGCCGCCGGGCCGGTGGTCCTGTCGAGGTCGACTCCCGCGCGAGCCGCCCACTCGGTGAGCAGGTGGCCGACGAGCAACTCCTGCAGGTTGAGCCCGATGCGCCCGTCCGTGGCGTGCGCCGGTAACTCCCCCGTCGTCCGCATCGCGTACCCGAGCAGCGCCTGCCAGCCGGACCCACCGCCCCCGATGGCGCATTTGCGTTGCCAGAGAACGTCTCCCGGATCGAATCCCCACCAGCGCACCGCCGTGTCGGCGAGCACGCGGTGCGGAATCGTGAGATTGAGTTGCACGTGGTCCGGGGAGAACTCGACGAGGTAGTCGACTCGGCTGCAGTCGGCGACGAACGTGTCCCCGGCCGGTGTGTCCGCGGTGGCGTCGTGGTCGACGTGGTGCCGGGCGTTCCCGCGGATGGTCGTGAGGACGAGCGCGTTTCCGGCGTCGGGCGAGAAGTCGCCGACCGAGACGGGGATGCCGTAGGAGAACCGCGTGACCGTGATGTCGCCGATCTTCGTGGAATACATGCTCGACCTCGGCGCCAGCCCGACCCCGAGCGGACGCACGACATAGGGCATGTAGACGCGGTCGGACCAGTGCCGGATCTCGTCCCAGTCGTCCGACGCCCTGCGCTCGGCAGCCGGTGGTCGTCCCACCGCAAACGGATCCAGCGCGACCATGCGTCGAGTATCCCACCCAGGGGCCTCCGGCCCCTGTGCGCCTTTTTGGTAGCGGTAACAACCAAAACGGCGCATGGGCGGCATTGCTTATATCGTGAGTTTGTGCTCATAATATGGGTGTACCTGTGACACCAGTCACTGCCCGCCTCCTCGAAGGACGCGCACATGTCAGACGTAGGAATCCTGATCAACACCACGGTCGCCGTCGCGGCGGTCGTGCTGATGATCGTGCGTTTCAAGTTCAACCCCGTGGTGTCGCTGGTCGTCGGATCCGCATACCTCGGACTCACGACGGGACTCGGCACGGCCGAGACGGTGAAGGTCATCAGCACCGGTTTCGGCGACATCATGGCCGAAGTGGGACTACTGATCGCCTTCGGCGTCCTAATGGGCGCCATGCTGAAAGAAATGGGCGCCATTCAGCGCCTGGTCGGAACGCTTCTCCGGGTGTTCGGGCCGAAACGAATGCCCTATGCGCTGTCGCTGACGATCGCGACGTTGCTGCAGTCCATCTTCCTCGACGTCCTGCTCGTCATCTCCGCTCCGCTCGCCCGCAACCTCGCACCGAAGGTCGGCCGGGTCGGGACAGCCCGCATGGCCACCGCCCTCGCCATCGGCCTCGAGTGCGGCATCGTGCTCATGGTCCCGGGTGTGGGCGCTCTCGCCCTGGCCGGACTGCTCGGTGTGCCGCTCGGCAAGATGCTGATCTTCGGGCTGATCCTGGTGATCCCGACCGTCGCGATCTCGGTCGCGATCATGTCGTTCCTGTTCACCCGCGGTTGGTGGAATCCGGAGAAGGACGAGGAGCACTTCCATCAGACGGTCGTCGACGACGAAGAAGAGGACTGGACCGACGGCGGCAGCGGTGGCAGCGCCCCTCGGCCGGACGCAGGCGGAGGTGTCGCCCAGGCGCAACGCGCCGCGACCGTCACCACCGAGCGCGCCAAGCACGACCGTCCGCTGATCCTGCTCCTCGCTCCGCTGCTCCTCTCCCTGCTGCTCATCGCGACCGGCGCGATCCTGGACATCGCCGAAATCAGCAACCCCGTCGTCTCGTTCGTGTCGGAACCGCTCATCGCGTTGCTGATCGGACTGATCGGCACCAGCTTCGTCGGACGCCTCAGCATCGGCCAGCACCGCGTCCAGAAGGCGATCGCCAGCGGATTCAGCGAGAGCGGCCAGATTCTCATCCTCACCGGTGTCGGCGGGTCCCTCGCCGCGACCATCGCCGCGGCCGGCCTCGGCGACATCCTCGGCAAGTACTTCACCGCCAATCACGCGGCTCCGCTGCTGATGGTGTGGCTGATCGCCGCCGTCCTGCACGTCGCCGTCGGCTCGGTGACGATCTCGGCCATCACCGCCGCGGGCGTCCTCGCACCCATCGCCCCCACCCTGGGTCTGGACCCTGTCCTCATCGCTCTCGCGGCGGGCGCCGGCTCCCTGTTCGCGGTGCACGTCACGAGCAACACCTTCTGGTTGCTGCAGTCCTTGATGGGTCAGACCACACGAGGCACGCTGAAGACGTGTTCGGTGGGAGTATCGGTGGCATCGGTCGTCGCAATACTGCTCGTCCTGCCCATGAGCCTCGTTCTCTGAGCGTCACTATCAGTTAAGGATCACCATGTTCTCCGACAACACCATTCGGCCACTCGACGGCGTTCGGGTACTCGAGCTGGGCAATTACATCGCCGCACCGACGGCGGGCCGGATGCTCGCCGACTTCGGGGCCGAGGTCATCAAGGTGGAGCGCCCGAAGACCGGCGACGAACTGCGTAACTGGCGCCTCTACTCCGGCGACACCTCGATGCTGTACCGCACGATCAACCGGAACAAGAAGTCGATCGTGCTGGACCTGCGCACCGAGGAGGGCAGGCAACTCGTCCTCGACCTCGCCGCCCACTGCGACATCCTGCTGGAGAACTTCCGGCCCGGCACCCTGGAGAAGTGGGGTATCGGACCGGACGCGTTGAACGAGGCCAATCCGGACCTGGTGATCACAAGGATCTCGGCGTTCGGGCAGACCGGCCCGATGTCGCAGCGGCCGGGTTTCGCCGCGGTCGCGGAGGCCGCCGGCGGGTTCCGTGAACTCGTCGGCGACCCGGACCGGCCGCCGGTGCGGGTGGGGGTGTCGATCGGTGATTCGATCGCCGGCCTCTACGCGGCGTTCGGGGCGGTGATGGCGCTGTTCCAACGCGAGGCCGCGAAGGTCGCCGGGACGCAGGGCCCGTCCCTGCCGCATCGGATCATCGACGTCGCGCTCAACGAATCGATCCTGTCGATGATGGAGTCGCTGATCCCCGACTACCTGGCGTACGGCATCAAACGCGAACGCGTCGGCGGCCGGATGGAGGGCATCGCCCCGTCGAACGCGTACACCTGCAACGACGGCAACAGCATCATCATCGCCGGCAACGGGGACGCCATCTTCCAGCGCTACATGGACACCATCGGCCGCCCCGACCTCGGCGCCGACCCGGACCTGTCCACCAACGCCGGACGGTGGGCGCGCCGCGACGAACTCGACGCCGCGATCGGTGAGTGGACGATCCAGTACTCCCGCGACGACGCGCTGAAGATCCTCGACACCGCCGGGGTGCCGTCGGGTCCGATCAACACCGCCGCCGACATCTGCAGCGACGACCAGTACGCGGCCCGCAACATGATTCAGCAGTTCACCGTCGACACCGGTGAGGCCGAACCGAAGCAGGTCGGGTTCCCCGGCATCGTCCCGGTGATCGGCGGCAAGTCGCTGCCCATCCGGAACGTCGGACCGGACCTCGGCGAGCACACCCGGGAGGTCCTCGAAACTTTGCTCGGCAAGACCCCGGAACAGATCGACTCCCTCGTCAACGACACGGTAGGTGACCTCTCATGACGCAATCCTTCGAATCACGCGCCCTGCTCCGCGACGTCACCCTGCGCGACGGACTGCAGCTGACCGGCAAGATGCTGCCCACCGCCCGCAAGCTCGAGATCGCGCGCCGGCTTCTCGAACTCGGCGTGCCCGCGCTCGAGATCGGGTCGATGGCCCGCCCCGACCTCGTCCCACCGATGGCGAACACCGTCGAGGTGATCTCGGAGCTGACCCCGGAGGAACTCGAGCACTGCTGGGTGTGGGTGGCGACACCCCGGCACGTGGAGAAGGCGGCCGCCGCCGGCGCGCGCCATTTCCAGTACTGCTTCTCCGCGTCCGATTCCCACAACCAGGCGAACATCGGCCGTTCCACCGAGGACAGCCTCGCCGCGATGCCCGCCGCGATCGAACTCGCGCAGGACGTCGGGGGCAGCATCCAACTGTGCATCGCGACGTCGTTCACCTGCCCGTTCGAGGGCCGGGTGCCGGAGCAGCGGGTGATCGACATCGCCAACGACCCGCGCGCGCACGGCGCCGTCGACGTCGTCGTCTGCGACACCCTCGGCCAGGCCGTCCCCGCCGAGGTGTACTCCCTCGTCTCCCGGGTACGGCTCGAGACCCCGCAGCGCGGCATCGTCTTCCACGGTCACGACACCTGGGGCCTGGGGGTCGCGAACAGTCTCGCCGCGGTCGCGGCAGGCGCGATGACCATCGACGGCGCCCTCGGCGGGCTCGGCGGCTGCCCGTTCGCGCCCGGCGCCAGCGGCAACACCGCCAGCGAGGACCTGCTGTTCGCCACCCGCCCGGACTGGCTGAACCCCACCACGTTCGGCTCGCTGGTGGAACTGTCCGAGAAGACCCTCGCCGAACTCGGCGAAGCCAATCGATCCAAGGCCGCGCAGGGCGCGCGCTCCAACGCTTCCGCGTTCGAGTGGGTCATCGGCGGCGGCCGATGAGCGGCGCCCGGTTCTACGTCACCACCCCGATCCCCGAACCCGCCCTCACGCTGCTGCGCGCCGCGGGCAGCGTCGAAGTGCCCGAAGAGCTTCCGGACGCCGCCCGACTGCGGGAGGTCTGTGTGTCCGGCGACTACGACGTGGTGGTGTCCCAACTACGCGACACGTTCGATGCGGACCTCCTGGCCGCCGCGAAGATCCGTGGGATCTCCAACTACGCGGTCGGGTTCAACAACGTCGACATCGGTGCGGCCACCGCCAACAAGATCCTCGTCGGCAACACCCCGGGGGTGCTCACCGACGCCACCGCCGACGTCGCGATGCTGCTGATCATGGCCACCGCGCGCCGGGCGGTGGAGGCCGACACGTTCGTCCGCTCCGGGAAGTTCACCGGATGGGAACCGAACCTACTACTCGGCCAAGATGTTTCGGGGAGCACCCTCGGGCTCGCCGGGTTCGGTCGGATCGCCCGCGCCACCGCCCGCCGGGCACTGGCCTTCGGCATGCAGGTGCTGTTCTGCCCGCGGCCTCCCGGCGACCGGCCGGTGCCGGACGCCGAACTCGGCGAGTTCGCCGGACTCGTCACCCACACCGACTGGGACACCCTCGTCACCACCAGCGACTTCCTGTCCCTGCATGTTCCGCTGAACGAGCAGACCCGGCACCTGGTGGACGCGGACGTGCTCCACGCGATGAAGCCGACGGCGATCCTCGTCAACACCGCGCGCGGACCCGTTGTCGACGAGACTGCCCTCGTTGCCGCCCTGAAATCCGGGGAGATCGCCGGGGCCGGACTGGACGTCTACGAAGACGAGCCCGCGCTCGCACCGGGGCTGGCGGAACTGCCGAACACCGTGCTGCTCCCGCACGTCGGCAGCGCCACCATCGCCGTACGGTCCGAGATGGCGCGGCTGTGCGCCGAAAACGCGGTGGCCATGGCGCAGAACCGGATCCCGCCGCACCCGGTCAACCCGGAGGCGTGGACGTCGTGACGGCGGCCGCGACCCGTCCTGAAGCGCGAGCACGCCTCAGGACGGGTAGCGGCCGCCCAGCGTCCTGGTGACCTGCTCGGCGCTGCCGACGAGCAGATCCACCCACTTCTCGCACTGCTCGCGGGGCATACGGAGGGTCGGCCCGCTGATCGCCAGCGCGCCGAGCACGTCGGCGGACGAATCGAACACGGGCGCAGCCAATCCCGAAGCGCTGTCCTCCCGCTCCCCCGCCGTGATGGCGTACCCGTCGGCGCGCGCCTGGTGGATCAGTTCGCGCAGCACCGCGGTGTCGGTGACGGTGCCCTCCGTCATCGGTTCGATGGGTCCGGCGAGGACCTGCTCGGTGAGGTCCGGGTTCCAGGCGAGCAGCACCCGACCAGCCGACCCGGCGGGCAGCGGGACGATCTTTCCGACGTACATGTTCCGTCGCAGGGCGTGCTCGGTCTCCGCGATGGCCACGCACACGCGGTAGCCCTGCTCGACCCGGAAGAAGCTGGCGGTCTCACCGGTGGCGTCGCGGATCTCCTTCAGCACCGGCGTGACGACGGCCAGCACGTCCAGTCCCTTGGTGGCCGTCGCCGCCCAGAACGCCATCTTCACGCCGATCCGGATCTGGTCGCCGGACCGGTCGAGGAATTCCTGCGCCACCAGGTTGCTGACCAGCCGTTGGACCGTCGACGTCGGCAGGCCCGTGGCCTGGTGGATCTCGCCCAGCGTCATCGACGGACGCGACAGGCTGAAGGCATCGAGGATCTCCGTGATCTTGCTCAGCACCAGCAACGGCTGGTGTTTGGAGGTTAATTCGCCGTCTTCCGCTCGCATACCCACGACGATAGTCGCCCCCACCAGCACGTGAGTACCGAAGGAGGGCGGAACACACTTCGGCACTCACGTGGGGTGAACCGACTGTCGCCACACGTGCGGGGATCTCGCGCGGCGGATCCGGGACATCGATCTGCAAGTGCAGAAGGAGAATTGGTTACAGGTGACGGTGCACGGCCCACACCTCATCACCGGGTGCTGATCGAGACGGCGAGGGCGGGCAAGGGGCTACCCACACACGTGAGTGGCAGAGCGTGCGGAAGCACACTCTGCCACTCACGTCGGGGATCAGCCGACCACGAGGTCCAGCTCGTCGTCGGACACTCCGACCGCGATGCTGCCACCCTCGACCAGGACGTCGTCGAGCAGCAGATCGGCGATCCGATCGTCGACGGCCCGCTGGATCGACCGGCGCAACGGACGTGCCCCGAACTCGGGCTGGTGTCCGTGCTCGGCGATCCAATCGACTGCGGCGTCGCTGAACGAGATCTCGATACCCTTGGACTGCAGCCGCTTCCGGCTGTCGTCCAGCAGCAGGTCGGTGATCCGGTGCAGCTGATCGGTGTCGAGCTTGCGGAAGATCACGATCTCGTCGATCCGGTTCAGGAACTCGGGACGCATCGACTCGCGCAGCCGGCCCATCACCCGATCCCGCAGCGGCTTCTCCGACGCCTCCGCGTCACCGGTGCTGAAGCCCAGCGCACCCGACTTGCTGGAGATGATGTCGGACCCCAGGTTGCTGGTCATGATCAGCACGGTGTTCTTGAAGTCCACCGTCCGGCCCTGACCGTCCGTGAGCCGACCGTCGTCGAGCACCTGCAGCAGCGTGTTGAACACGTCGGGGTGCGCCTTCTCGATCTCGTCGAGCAGAATCACCGAGTACGGGTTCCGGCGGACCTGCTCGGTGAGCTGCCCCGCCTCCCCGTACCCGACGTAGCCGGGAGGAGCACCGACGAGCCGGCTGACCGTGTGACGTTCACCGAACTCGCTCATGTCGAGTCGCAGCATCTTGTTCTCGTCACCGAACAGCGTGGCGGCCAGCGCCTTCGCCAGTTCGGTCTTGCCGACACCCGTCGGTCCGAGGAACAGGAAGCTGCCCACGGGACGGTCCGGATCGTTCATGCCGGTGCGGCTGCGGCGCACGGCCCGGGCGATGGCCTTCACGGCGTCGTCCTGGCCGACGACTCGGCGGTGCAGTTCGTCCTCGAGCCGGCGGAGACGTTCCTTCTCCTCCTCCGTCATCTGGCTGGCCGGGATCCCGGTGGCCCGCGACACGACCTCGGCGATCTGCTCGGCAGTCACCTCGGGCGTGGCGTCGGAGACTCCGACGGCCTTCCCGTCGATCCGGGCCTGGACCTCCATGGCCTCGTCGCGCAGTCCGGAGGCCTTCTCGTACTGCTCGTCGGCGACGGCCTGCTCCTTGGCCTGTTCGAGTTCCGCGAGCTTCGCCCGCAGGGCCTCGACGTCGACGCTCGGCATCCGCAGCCGCAACCGGGCTCCGGCCTGATCGATCAGGTCGATCGCCTTGTCCGGCAGGAAGCGGTCGCCGATGTAGCGGGCCGACAGTTCGACGGCGGCCGTGATCGCCTCGTCGGTGTAGCGGACGCCGTGGTGCTCCTCGTACCGGTCACGGAGACCGGACAGGATCGCCACCGCATCGTCGACGCTTGGCTCCGCCACCGTTACCGGCTGGAAGCGGCGCTCGAGCGCCGGGTCCTTCTCGATGTGCTTGCGGTACTCGTCGAGCGTCGTCGCACCGACGATGTGCAGCTCACCGCGGGCCAGCTTCGGCTTGAGGATGTTGCCCGCGTCCATCGCGCCGTCGGCGCCGCCACCGGCACCGGCGATGGAGTGGACCTCGTCGATGAAGACGATCAGCTCGTCCGAGTGGGCCGAGATCTCGTCGATCACCTTGTTGAGGCGTTCCTCGAAATCGCCGCGGTACCGGGTGCCCGACACCATGCTCGACAGGTCGAGTTGCACGATGCGCTTACCCGTCAGACGGTCGGGTACGTCGCCGTCGACGATCCGCTGGGCCAGGCCCTCGACGACCGCCGTCTTACCGACGCCGGCCTCACCGACCAGTACCGGGTTGTTCTTGGTGCGGCGCGACAGGATCTCGATGGTCTGCTCGATCTCGTCGGCGCGCCCGATCACCGGGTCGACTCCGCCGCCGCGTGCGCGTTCGGTGAGGTCGAAGCCGTATTTGTCGAGCGTGGGGGTCTCGGAGTCCGAGGACTCCTCCACCGATCCGCCCTGCACCGCGGTCTGCAGGCGTTCCGGGGTGATGCCTTCGGACGCGAGCAGGCGTCCGGCGGCGTGGTCCTGATCGGCGGCGAGCGCCAGGAAGAGATGCTCGGGATCGATGTACGTGGAACCGAGAGCGCGCGCGAGCTGGTGTGCCTCGAGCAGCGCGGTCTTCAGCGCACCGCTCAGTGCGGGTGTCGTGAAGCCGGACGTGTCGCGGCCCTGAGGCAGTCGCAGTTCGACGGCATCGGCGACGGCCGACGTGTCGGCGCCTGCGCGGCGCATCAGAGAGGTGACGGGGTCGTGTTCTGTCATGACGCGCAGAACGTGGAGTGCATCGAGTTCCGCGTCGCCACGGCCTGCGGCGAAGCGGGCAGCAGCAGCCATGAGCTCCTGGGTGGAGCGACTCATGAGCCGACTGATGTCGATGCGACCTGGGCCCTCCGGCCCGAAGAATGCTGGCATTCCTCAGCCTCCTATAAGTTGAGCGTTACTCACTCAACTAACGTGCCAACCCTGCGATCAATTCCCGTGAGGGACGAGTGGGCGAGCGCGGGCCCGGGGCCATGAGTCCGGCCGGCGGCGCACACCCCGCTGAACAGCGGGTATTGCCGGACCGGGAGCTCGCGCCTTCGCGGGTGTGAGCCCCGTCACCAGGCCTGTCGGTGAACGATTCGACTCAGCCGAGGCGGCATTCGAGGGCATCGATGAGGAGCCCGAGCCCGAAGTCGAACTCCTGCTCGTGGTCGCACTTCGCGAGGTGCGGCGCAGCCGCCCGTACGCTCGGCAGCTCGACCGCCTCCAGTGTCCGCTGTCGCTCCGTCGCCATGTCCGGATCGCTCAGCGCGAGAGTAAAGGCCGCTTCCGCCTCACGCAGCAGCGTGCCGGTGATGAAAGCGAGCATCGTGCGAAGGCAGTGCACGGCAACCTCGGGCGATGCCCCTGCGCGCAGAAACGCGGCGAGCGCCACCTCCAACGGTTCGAGGGTGATGAGCGATTCCACCGGACGCGTCAGCACGAGCCTCGCTGCGCGCGGGTGTTCGGCGAGGGCAGCACCGCGGAAGGCCCGGGCGATGGCGGTGAGGTCTTCGCGCAGATCGCCGCAGGAATCCGGAACCACCATCCGGGACAGGATGAGCCCGGCGATTCCGTCAAGCAGAGCGTCCTTGTTCTCGACGTGGTTGTAGAGGCTCTTGGGGTCGACCCCGAGCACACGCGCCACGGTGCGCATGCTGACCGCCTCGACGCCTTTGCCGTCGACGACATCCATCGCGGCCCCGAGGATCGCCTGCCGGGACAGGGTCGATTGGCCGGCCGGCGGCCGGCCGCGGCGAGTCTCCGGTCGTATCGCGTGGCTCATGGATCCCATCCTCGCATCCCTTGACATTTAAATCCACATCGTGGGTAAATGGATGAAACCCACGGTATGGGTTTTTGGAGCGAGAGGAACCGACCATGGTGTTGCAGTGGAGTACCGACGACCTCGTCGACCTGACCGGTGTCGGAGACGCCGTCGAGGTGCTCGATCGCAAGATCGAGGGCGGACCCGGTGCCCGGCTACGCGACCTACGGACGCGCGGCGCGGACTTCCGCCGGGAGTTCGCCGGAACGGGGGTGCCACTGCGCGTCGATACCTGCGACCTCGTCACACTGCCCTACCCGACGCGATTCGGACTGTTCCGGGCATCGCGGGCGATCGCACCGTTCCTGTCCATCACCAACCGGATGCTGGTGATCCGGTGGAACGACAGCGACGGCCGTCCGCGGGTGCTGCTCTTCGAACCGAGCGACGTGAAACTCGGGCGTAATACGCCGTACTTCGCCGAGCTCGCCCGGCGTACGCCGGCACCCATCATCAAGCGAATGGTGGTCGAGCACGGCACTGTGCTCGACCACCTCGCGCACCTGCGGATCACGCC
This sequence comes from Rhodococcus koreensis, assembly GCF_900105905.1. Taxonomy (GTDB): domain Bacteria; phylum Actinomycetota; class Actinomycetes; order Mycobacteriales; family Mycobacteriaceae; genus Rhodococcus_F; species Rhodococcus_F koreensis. The sequence continues at coordinate 3,447,568 of NZ_FNSV01000005.1, forward strand.
GGACGAGGTCGACTACATCGTCTTCGATCATCTGCACACCCAGGATCTGCGACGCTGGGTGGGGACGACCGCGTACCAGCCCGATCTGGGCGAACGGCCGGCCCCGACCTTCCCGAATGCCAAGGTGATCGTCCAGCGGGACGAGCTGACCGCGATGTCGGACCTGCACCCGCTACAAACCCCGTGGTATCAACCACAGACGTACCGCGACATCCCCGTGGATGCGTTTGCACCGATCGACGGCTCGGTTGTGCTCGGCCCCGGCGTCGCCGTGATCAAGACGCCCGGGCACGTGTTCGGCAACCAGAGCCTTGCGCTCAACACCTCGACCGGAATCTGGGTGAGCAGCGAAAACGTCATCGCCGCCGAATGTCTCACACCGGAACACTCCGGGCTGCCGGGCCTGGCCCGCTGGTCGGCCTCCTGGCAGCAGGAGGTCGTGCTCAACGCCAACACGATCGAAACCACGGCCGACCAATACAACTCGATCGTCCTGGAGAAGTCGATCGTCGACCGCAGCCAGACCGACTCCCGCTTCCTGCAGTTCTTCCCCTCCAGCGAGCTGACGCCGATGTGGACCAACCCGGGCACAAAGCCCACCTTCAGCCACCACGCCATCACCCATCAGTCCTGAGCGCCGCACCCCGAGGAGACCGCAATGTCGCGCCACACCATCCCCACCGAGGACGTCCTGCGGGCACGGGAGAAGCTCGTGCTCGACCACTTTCACGACGAAGTCCGCCAAGACTGGGACGACGTGCTCGACACGTTCCCGCACCCGCACTACGAACTCATCGCGAGCATGACCGTCCACGACGGCGACGGCCCCGTTCGCGGGTACTACCACGACACCCGGGTCGCCTTCCCCGACCAGGACCACGAGATCATCGCCCTGCGCCACAGTGCGGATGCGGTGATCGTCGAATTCTGGCTCATGGGAACTCATCTCGGTCCGCTCGGCAAGATCCCGCCGACCGGCGGCCGGCATCGCACCCGGATGACCGCCTACTTCATCTTCGACGAGGACGAAAACCTCGTCACCGAACGAATCTACTTCGACCAGCTCACCATCCTCTCGCAACTGCTCGGCAGCCTCGACAAGAAGAATCCGCGCGACCTGCTCACGCTCGGCCGCGCCGTCGTCGGATTGCTGGCGATGGCCGGCAGCGAACCCGATCCCCGACTGCTCGACACCACCGCCCCCGACCTGACCCACTGACCCTCGTCCTACAAGGAGAAACCATCATGCGTGCTCTCATCGGCGGCCTCGAACCGGACTGGGTCGCCAAGGGCGACACCGCGATACCTGCCATGAAACTCGGCGCCCTGCGCGTGCGGGTCATCGCCGCGGCCCTCAACCGGGCCGACCTCTACATGCTCGAGGGCACCTACAGCCCGAACCTCAAACCCGGCGACGTCTACCCGGCCGGCATGGAGTTCGCCGGCGTCGTGGAGACCTCGAGCCCGCTGGCCCCGCAGTACCCGGTCGGCACCCGGGTCATGGGCGTGACCATGGGCGCGTTCGCCGACTACGCACTGTGCGACCCGCGCATGGTCCTGCCGATTCCCGAGAGCATGTCGTTCGAGGAAGCCGCGACCCTGCCCGTCGCCCTGGCCACCGAGAACGACGCGCTCACCCAAGCCGGATTCACCTCCGGCGACAGCGTCCTGATCGTCGGCGGCACCACCTCCATCGGCCTCATCTCCATTGCGCTGGCCAAGGCACTCGGCGCGGGCACGGTCATCGCGACCACCACCAGCGCCGACAAGCGGCCGGCCCTGATCGACGCCGGCGCCGACGTCACGATCGACACCACCACCGAAGACCTGCCCGCCGCCGTCCTCGCCGCGACCGGCGGTCGGGGAGTCGACGTCACCCTCGACCACATCGGTGGCGAACTCTTCGCCCACCTCCCCGCCGCCACCCGGATCGGCGGCACCATCGTCAACATCGGCCGCCTCGCCGGCCCCGGCACCAGCCTCGACCTCGACCAGCTGGCGTTCCGGCGGCAGCGCCTCATCGGCACCACCTTCAGCGTGCGCACCCCCGACGAACTCGGCGAGGTCTGCGGCGCACTACACGCCGCCGTCCTCCCCGCGGTCGCCGCGGGCCGCATCCAGCCCCGGATCGACAAGATCTTCCCGTTCGAGCGGGCCATCGACGCCGCCGAGCGACTGCGCTCCAACGAGGCGCTCGGCAAGATCCTGCTGTCGTTCGCCGACGGCCCCGCCGAGGAGCCCGCCGACCGGGCCCCCGTCGCCAACTTCTTCGGCAGCATCACCCAGCTCGGGTACGTCGTCCACGACATCGACGCCTCCATCGAGGGTTTCGTCAAGTGCGGCATCGGGCCGTGGTTCCTGCTGCGCAACGTGCAACCCGAGAACTTCACCTACAACGGCACGTCCTCCGGGATGGCAATGGATGTCGCGGTCGCCAACAGCGGCAACATCCAGATCGAGATCATCACCCCCGTCAACGACGAACCGTCGATGTACCGGGACTTCCTGCACGCGGGCAACGAGGGCCTGCAGCACTTCGCCTACTGGTCCACCGACTACCAGGACCTGTACGACCGGGCACTCGCCGCAGGATTCACCGTCGGCCAGGAAGGACAACTCGGCGGCCCCACCGGACGCTTCGCGTACCTGCAGACCGAACACCACCCCGGCACCTGCATCGAGATCTCGGACCTCGGCGGCGCCAAGGCGCAGCTCTTCGAGTACGTGAAGCTGGCCGCCGAGAACTGGGACGGGACACATCCGGTGCAGGTCATCGACCCCGCAATGCTAGCGGCCGGCTGATGCGGGTCCACCACCTCAACTGCGGCACCATGCGACCACCCGGGACACCTGACGGGCTGGTGTGTCATGTCCTGCTCCTCGAGACCGACGCCGGCCTCGTCCTCGTCGACTCCGGCCTCGGCCTGCGCGATCCCCACGACCGCGCGAACCGGTTCGGCCCGGCCAGGTTCTACGTCCGGCCCGCCTACGATCCCGACGAGAGCGCCTGCCGCCAGATCACCCGACTCGGATTCGATCCGGAGGACGTGCGGCACATCGTGCTCACCCACTTCGACGCCGATCACGTCGGCGGCCTGGCCGACTTCCCGTGGGCACGGATTCACCTGACCGCCGCCGAAGCGTTCGCGGCACTGCACCCCCGGGGCCTGACGGAAAAGCAGCGATACCTACCCGCCGAGCGAGACCACCACCCCATACTCGTCGAACACACCCCCTCCGCATCGGAGGCCTGGCGCGGCTTCCCCGGCGCCCAGGAACTCACCGGCATCGCCCCCGGCATCGCCCTGATCAACCTGCCCGGCCACAGCCGCGGCCACGCAGCGGTCGCCGTCGACGCAGGCGACCGGTGGATCCTCCACGTCGGCGACTCCTTCTACCACCACGGCCAGATCGACGGCACCACCAAGGCGCCCAGAGGGCTACGCGCGATGGAACGCCTCATCGCCCACGACTGGGCCACGGTGCAGGCCAACCACGCGCGGCTCACCGAACTGTGGGCTGCGGCCGAACCCGACCTGCTGCTCGTCAACGCCCACGACCCGCACTTGCTGCGCGAGGCGCAGCGACGCAACCGAAAGGACCCTTCCCCATGAAGCTCGCACTGATCGGCGCCACCGGCGGCACCGGACTCCAGATCATCGACCAAGCAATCGACCGCGGCCATCACGTCGTGGCCTACTGCCGCCGCCCCGACGCCCTGACCCCGCGACCCGGACTCACCATCGTCGGCGGCCACCTCGACGACCGCGACGCGCTCGCAGCGGCACTGTCCGGCGCCGACGCCGTCCTGTGCACGATCGGCCAGAAGGCCGGACTGGCCGGCATGTTCGGCGTCACGGTGATGCAGGACAACCTGCCGCTCATCACCTCCGCCATGCGCGACGCCCACATCGACCGGCTGATACTGCTGTCGGCCTACGGCGTCGGTGACACCGCGCGCACCGCCTCACCCCTGGCCCGGTTCGCTTACAAGACACTGGTCGCCTCCGCGTACCGGGACAAGGAAATCTCCGAAACCGCCTTGGCCGCTGCCGGCCTGGACGTCACTCGCGTGCTTCCGGTCATCCTCGACGACGGACCGCTCAACCCCCATGCCACCGTCCGGCCCATGTCGACAGTCAGAAAAGTGTCGGGCCTGCCCAAGGTCTCCCGCGCCACCGTCGCCGCAGCCATCCTCGACGCCGCCGAGAGCGGCGCCACCACCGGGGAACGGCTGCTCGTGTCCGCTCCTGGCACCATATCGGGCTGACCGGACGAACGCCGTTCCTGCTAGTCCCCCGACCACGGCACGATCTGCATGGGCAGTTCGTCCTCGTCGAACACCCGGCCCATGCGTTTGCGGACGCCGAGAACGAGGCACCGGTCGAGGATGCGGACCGCGGGCAGTTTCTGCTCGACGACGGCTTCGAGCCCTTCGACGTCGGAGAGTCCACGCAACCACACCGACACCAGAAGATTGGCAGGCCCGGCCACCGACAACACCGTCCGCACCGCGGGCAGCCCGCTCAGGTTGGCGCCGACCCTGGCCATCTGGGCGGCGGGAACGCGGAGGAAGTACCACGCGCAGACGGGATACCCCGAGGCCCAGCGCGGCATGTCCGTGCGGAATTCGAAAGCGCCCGACGCGAGTGTCGCGCTCAGCCGTTCGCGCGCCCGCCGTGTGGAGGTCCCGAGGGCCTCCGCGACAGTCCGTGTGTTCGCACGACCGTCGCGGGACAGGATGGAGATGATGTCGCGTTCGGCGACCGGCGGACGGGCGAACATCGCCGAGAGCCGGGCGTCGTCCCGGCGCCGGGCAGCGTCGATCGCGCTCGACTCGTCGGCGTCGAGGGCGCGCAGACGCCACTGCGATGCCCCGGAGATCGCGGTGATCACCGGGTGCGTGCGGACGGTGCGGACGTCGGGGATGCCCGCGACGCGGGACACGACGTACCGGTTGAACGCTGTCGGGTCGGGGCAGCCGACGGTGAGGATCAGGTCGCGACCACCCGAGGCGACGTCGACGGACATGCACTCGGTGTCCTGGGACAACTCGGTGATCACCGCGTCGATCGACCCGGCAACGCACTCGACCTCGACGATCGCGCCGCGCGCGGCATCGGACATCGGCGGCTGGGCCGTCACCCAGGCCATGCCCCGTTCGCTCAGCCCGGACCACCGTCGCGCGAGAGTCACCGGGTCGGCCCCGAGGATCGGCCCGAGTTGCGACCACGGCACCCGCGGCCACACCTGCAACGCGTGGATAAGTCGAAGTTCGTCCTCCGTGGGCGTCTTCTCCTGCATATCAGCACCTCTTCAGCGTCAACTTCTGCGCATTTACACCGCAGAAACTCACTCACCCGACACTCGGACGCATCGACTCGGTCGTTTCGCTCATATTGTCATGTCGCCTCTCGGGGCGACCTGCACCATTGGAGGTCACACATGGGAGCACTCCGATCCCCCATCCCCACCGGCTCCGGTTCCGACCGGCGTCTCGGCGCCGCGGCCGGCTTCGTCGGGTTCCTCTTCGCCATGGAACTGTCGAGCGGATTCCTCCAGGCCTGGTTCAGTCCGGTCCTCTCGGCGATCGGTGAGAAGTACTCGGTCGGTCCCGCCGACCTGAACTGGGTGCAAACGAGTTATCTGCTCGCGACCGCGGTCCTCGTGCCGGTGCTCGCCAAGATGGGCGACCAGTACGGACACAAGCGAATGCTCGTCGTCGCGACGGCGATGGTCACGGTCGGCAGTGTCGTGTCGGCGCTCGCCCCGACGTACGGCATCTTTATCCTGGGCCGGGCGATCACCGGCGCACTCGCGGCGTTCCTGCCGCTCGAGTTCGCGATCGTGCGTGAGCGCGCCGGGGAGCAGTCCGGGAAAGCGATCGGTTTGCTGGTCGGCGGGCTCACGCTCGGCGCCAGCGTCGGCGTGGTCCTGTCCGGAGTACTCGCATCGTTCTTGAATCTCACTGTGCTGCTTCTCGTTCCGGCGGCGCTCATGGCGATCGCGCTCGTCGTCGTGGTGTTCTTCGTCCCCGAAACGACGGCGCGCACGTCGGGCCGCCTCGACTGGGCCGGGGCGATTCTCCTGGGGGCGGGACTGGCGTTCGCGTTGTTCGCGATCAGCACGGGCAACAGGTTCGGGTGGACGTCGGGGCCGGTGCTGGGCGGGCTCCTGCTCGGCGGCACGCTTCTTGCCCTGTGGGTGGTGCTCGAGCGGCGGGTGTCCTCGCCGCTGGTGGATTTCGCGATGCTCTCCGGCCGTGCCGGTGTCGGGCTGCCGATCCTGCTCGCGGCCCTGTTCGGTGCCCAGTTGTTCGGCAGCCAGACCCCGATCGCGCTCTTCGTCGGCACCGACCCGGCAGCGGCCGGATTCGGGCTCGGCTTGTCGTCGTCGCTGATCGGGCTGGTCCTCGTGTTCGCGTCGATCGCGGCGTTCGCCGGCACGTTCGCCGGACCGCGGCTCGGTGCGCGGGTGGGCGATGTCACGGCCGTCATCGTCGGCGCTGTCACCGCCGCACTGGGGTACGCCCTGCTCACAGTGCTGCACTCGGACACCGTCAGCGTCCTCGTGTGGCTCGTCGTGTCCGGTCTCGGCAACGGCATCATCATCTCCGCGCTCCCCAACGTGGTGGTGGCACGGGCGCCGCGGGACTCGGTCGGCATCGCATCGGGCCTCTACAACAGTGCCCGCACCGTCGCCGGTGCCATCGCCGGCGCCAGCTTCACGGCGGTGATGTCCGGGTTCACCGCGACGCTCGACGGCGGTTCCGTGATCACAAGTGAGGCGGGGTACCAAGCCGTGTGGGTGATCTGCGGGCTGCTCTCGCTCGCCGTCGCCGGCCTCGCGGTGGTGACCCGCGGACCCGCCGCCGACCGCACTGCCCCCACCGTCACTGCCGTCGCGCCCGCCGAGGCGTGATGACCGTTCCCTCCAGAAAGGAAAGTTCATGACCGACACCGCAATTGCCGGCGACATCGACGTCTCCGGCGGCCCGAACGCAGCAGCCGAGGAATTGAAGCGACGTGTGGAGGACACCGTCCTCGAATGGCGCGACCGCCTCGTCGCCACGAGCCACGACCTGCACGCCCATCCGGAACTCGCGTTCGAGGAACATCGTTCGGCGGCGCTCGTCGCCGACCTGCTCCGCGATGCCGGTTTCGCGGTGGAAGTGGGTGTGTGGGGGCAGGACACCGCTCTCGAGGCCGTGTACGGCAGCGGTGAACTGACGGTCGTGGTGTGCGCCGAGTACGACGCCCTCCCCGGTATCGGACACGCGTGCGGCCACAACATCATCGCGACTGCCGGGGCGGGGGCGGCGATCGCGTTGTCCCGGGTGGCGGACGAACTCGGCATCCGGGTCAAGCTTCTCGGGACGCCGGCCGAGGAGAAGGGTGCGGGCAAGGCCCACATGCTCGAAGCCGGCGCCTGGGAGGACGCGACGGTGTCGCTGATGGTTCACCCCGGTCCCGGCATCGTCGTGCCCACGGCGGGGAGCACGTCGCAGTCCCGCGACCGGTTCCGGGTCGAGTTCACCGGGCGGGCGTCGCACGCGGCCGCCGCACCGAGCGTCGGGATCAACGCGGGCGACGCAGCGACGGTGATGCAGGTGGCGGTGGGGCTGCTGCGGCAGCACCTGCCCGACACCGTGCGCGTCAGCGCCGTCACGCTGTCCGGTGGCGACGTCTCCAACATCATTCCGGCGACCGCGGTCGTCGAGGCCGAGGTGCGATCCTTCGACCTCGCGGAGACCGCCGAACTGAAGAAGAAGGTGCTCGCCTGCGTGGACGGCGCCGCGACGGCCACCGGATGCAACTACGCCGTCACCCCTGTCGACCCGATCTACGAGCCTCTCGTCCAGCACCCGTTCCTCGCCGACCGTTTCGACGCGGCCCTCGGGCATCGGGGCCGGGTGATGACACCACGGGACGGCGGCGTACTCGGCGGCGGATCGACCGACATGGGCAACGTCTCCCAGGCCCTCCCGTCGATCCACCCGTTGATCGGAGTGATGGGTTCGACGGCCGCGCCGCACACCGCGGCGTTCGCGGCCGACGCGATCTCGCCGGGCGCCGACGACGCCATCGTCGACGGGGCCTACGCCCTGGCCGCGGCGATCGTCGACCTCGCCACCGACGACGAGGCGCGGGCCGAAGTTCTGGGGCGCCAGCGCACCCGGGCCCCCGGCGCCACACGCCGGCCTGCGTACGTGTAACCCTCCGGCGGGGTGCGGCGCGGCCTGAGAGCGAAAACCCGCGCTGCACCCCGCCGCGGTTCTACGCTGAACTGGTGGTGGCTCTCGTTCGAGCGGTCCGGCGGCTGGCTCTGGGACGCCCGCTGCGCAGTGACGATCTCGGGGAGCAGTTGCTGACCAAGCGTCTGGCGCTGCCGATCTTCGCGTCCGACCCGCTGTCGTCCGTCGCGTATGCGACGCAAGAGATCCTGCTGATCCTGTCCCTGGGCGGTCTCGCGTACTTCTATCTGACACCGTATCTGGCGGTCGGGGTGGTGGTGCTTCTCGCCGTCGTCGCCCTGTCGTACCGCCAGGTGGTGTACGCCTATCCCAGCGGGGGCGGCTCGTACGAGGTGGCCACCAAGAATCTCGGCCCGTCCGCGGGCCTGACGGTGGCGTCCGCGCTGCTCATCGATTACGTGATGACGGTGGCGGTGTCGGTCTCGGCGGGCGTCGACAATCTGATCTCGGCGGTGCCCGCGCTGAACACGCACCGGGTGACGCTGGCCGTGGCGTTCGTGGTGCTGCTGACGGTGATGAACCTGCGCGGGATCCGCGAATCGGGGACCACGTTCGCCTTCCCGACGTACGGGTTCATCGCCGGTGTGATGATCCTGATCGTGACGGGGTTCATCCGCGTCGCGGCCGGTTCGACGCCCGTCGCCGAAAGTGCCGGCTACACCATCGAACCGGAACTGTCCGGGCTGACCGGTCTGGCCCTCGTGTTCTTCGCGCTGCGCGCGTTCTCGTCCGGATGTACCGCGCTGACGGGGGTCGAGGCCATCTCCAACGGGGTGCCCGCGTTCCGTAAACCGAAGAGCGCCAACGCCGCGAAGACCCTCATGGCGATGGCGGCGACGGCGATCGTGATGTTCGCGGGAATCACCGCGCTGGCCATCGTCACCAAGGTGCACGTCGCGGTGAACCCGTGCGATCTGATCGGGTTCGCCGGAAACTGCGAGACCGACCCGCAGCGCACCGTCATCGCCCAGATCGCGGCCGCGGTGTTCGGCGGCACCACCAACTTCGGCTTCTTCTACGTGCAGGCCGCGACCGTGCTGATCCTCGTGCTCGCCGCGAACACCGCATACAACGGCTTCCCGCTGCTCGCGTCGGTGCTCGGCCGCGACCGTTACCTTCCCGTCCAGCTCAACACCCGCGGCGACCGGTTGGCGTTCAGCAACGGCATCGTGCTCCTCGCGGTGACGGCGGGCGGACTGATCGTCCTGTTCCACGCGTCCGTCACCCACCTCATCCAGCTGTACATCCTCGGTGTGTTCACGTCCTTCACCCTCAGCCAGGCGGGCATGGTCCGGCACTGGAACGGTGTGCTGGCAACCGAATCCGACTCCCGCGAACGGCGACGCATCCACGGCAGGCGGGCGCTCAACGGCTCCGGCGCAATCCTCACCGGCACCGTCCTGGTCATCGTCACGATCACGAAGTTCACCCAGGGCGCCTACCTGGTGGTCATCGCGATGCCGATCCTGTTCTTCCTGATGCGCGGGGTGCGGCGGCACTACGACCGGATCGCGGCACTCCTCGTCGTCGACGAGGACAGCTTCACCCTCCCCTCCGATGTGCACACCATCGTGCTGGTGTCCGTGCTCAACAAGCCCACCGCCCGCGCCCTGGCGTACGCCCGCGCCACCCATCCGACGACGCTCGAGGCCGTCACCGTACTGGGCGCCGACACCACGAAACTGCAGCGGGAGTGGGAGAAATACGAGATTCCGGTGCCGCTGAAGGTCCTCGAATCGCCCTACCGGGAAGTCACCGGCCCCATCGTGGGATATGTGAAATCCGTCCGGAAACGGATTCCCGGCGGAGTCGTCACCATCTTCATCCCCGAGTACGTGGTGGGTCACTGGTGGGAACACCTGCTGCACAATCAAAATGCGCTGCGCCTCAAGGGCCGATTGCTGTTCACGTCCGGGGTGATGGTCACGAGCGTGCCGTGGCTGCTCGATTCGGCGACCCGGGCCGGGGCACCGCTCGGCAAGCCCGCGCCGGGTGACATCCGGCGCGGCCTGCCCACCACCGTCGAACTCAGCGGAAAGTCGGCTTCAGATACCCGGTGAGACCGTCGACGGCGACCGGACTCTGCCGGAATCCCAGATAGCCGTCCGGACGGATGACGAACGCGGCGGCACCCTCGGCACCGTAGGCGCGGGCGAACTCGCCGTCGCGGTCCCGGATCAGCGGCAGCACCGTTTCCCCGACCTCGGCGGCAGGCGACGCGACGAGGTACGTGTCGACGAGTCCGCCGGTCGCCGCGTCCACCGACGTCGCGGCGGCCTCGAGCAGTTCGAGCCCGCGCGCGTCGACCGAGTCGTCGGCGTACAGCAGCAGCGTGTGGTTCGGTCCCGCGAGGAGCGTGAACAGCCGGAGGGGAAACGCGACCGTGGTGCGGGTCAGCCCGCGGGCGTCCGGCGCCCGGCTGCCGGGCGCAAGGCCCGCATTCGACGCCGGTTCGCCGACGATCGGACTGTCCGCATAGCTGATGAGGAGTTGCGCCTCGCGGCGGATCACGTAATCGGGATCCGACGACCCCGCCCCGATCCCCTCCCGGGCGCTGCGCACGGTGCGTCCCACCACCTCCTCCCCGACGGGCCGCCGTTCGGCGTCGTAGCTGTCCAGCAGATCGGGGGCAGCGGCACCGGACACCGCCAGCGCGACCTTCCACGCCAGGTTGTGGGCGTCCTGGATGCCGGTGTTCATGCCCTGCGCACCGGTCGGCGGATGGATGTGCGCCGCGTCGCCCGCGACGAACACCCGGCCGCGCCCGTACGAGTCGACGATGCGGTGGCTGATCCGGAAGACGGACGACCAGCGAAGGTTCGACGCCCGGGTCGGCTGGGGCGACAGCCGGTCGAGCACGGCCTGGATGTGGCTCAGCTCGGGTGCCGGTCCGGCCTCGAATCCGTGCGCGATCTTGTCGGCCGCGGGAGTTCCGGTGCCGGCGAGATCGCTGGGCACCAGCATCGACATCCGGTAGCGGCGGCGCCCGGGCAGCGGAATGCACACGAGCAGGTCGTCGGTCTCGCCGTCCGTCTGATGCATCGACCGGATTCCGTAGCCGCGCGGCATCGCCCAGTCGACCTCGACGTCGCCGAGCATGTACTGCTCGACGAACGCACCGCCCTCGAAGGTGAGGCCGAGCCCCTTGCGGACCACGCTGTGGGCGCCGTCGCAGCCGAAAAGGTACTGGGATCGGACGGTTTCGTCGCCGTCCGCCCCGGTGACCGTGGCGACGACGCCGTCGTCGTGCCGTCAACCTGGTTCCGCGTTCGATCGTGGTGCCGAACGTGGCCAGGTGACCGGTGAGGATGCGTTCGGTCGCGTACTGGGGCAGCCCGATGAATTCGAACGGGATGTCCGCCGGGAGCGACAGGTCCAGCCGGGCGACCTCGTCGCCGTTGACGTACACGATCTGCCCGAGCATCTCGATCGACGCGTCCAGGATGTTCCGCAGCACACCCATGCTCTCGAACACCTCGAGGGTGCGCGGCTGGATTCCCACCGCCTTCGCGTACTGCGGGGGCTCGAGCAGCGGATCGATGATGCGGCAGGCGACGCCGCGCCTGCGCAGTTCGATCGCCGCCGTCAGACCGACGGGACCCGCTCCGACCACCAATACCTCGGGATGCACCACACGACACCACCTCGTCAGCAGGGACCGACCACCGCCCAGTATGCGGGACCGGCCACGGGATCGACCGGCGTTCGGGCCAGACAGAGGCAGTAGCCGGAGATTTCAGGTGGGCACGGCGTGCGCTCGCGGCCGGCGGACGGCCTCCCTGGCCACCAGTTCGATCGTCACGGCCACCGCGCAGGTCTGCGCGAGCAGCAGCCCCACCAGTACGAGGATCTGGACGGCGCCGGCCTGAACGGCGGACCCGCTCGCGAGCAGCACCCCGACGAACGCCCCCGGCAGGGTGACCAGCCCGACGGTCCGGGTCTGGTCGAGCCCCGCAAGCAACGCGTCCGAGGCGGCGGACCGGACCACTTCCAGGCGGGCGTCGCGGACGCTGAGTCCGAGACTGAGCCCCGCCTCCACCTCACCCCACCGCTGTTCGACCGCATCGAGCCCGCGCCGCGCCGCGAGGGAGGTGGCCGTCATCGCGCCGCCGAGCACGATCCCGCCGACCGGAACGAGAGCGACACCCTCGAGCGGAACCACCCCGCTCACCAGCATCAACGGCAGAACGGTGCCCACTCCCGCCGCGAGCGCCAGCGCCAGCCACCAGGCGGACCGCCCGGCCTTCGCGCGACGAGCCGACGTCGCCACCGCCGCCGCGAACATGACGACCAGCACGAGGACCGAGGACCACAGCTGAGCGAGAGCGGCGGCCAGGATCAGGGACACCGCGGCGAGCTGGGCGGCGCCCCGGATCGCCGCGGCGGGCACGACCAGTGGACTACCGAGTCGAGTGAAGCGGTAGACCACGGCCGCGCACACGACCATCACCGTGCACAGCACGGCCAGTCCGACACCGGGATTCGCCAGGGACGTACTCACCCGGCCCAGTGTTCCTCACTCGCGGCCCCGGTTCGGGAGTACCCGTTCTGCCCACGCGGCCGGGGGAGTGCGTGCGACCATGGAGGAGTCGACGCTCTACGCCCGATGACGCTGACCGGAGGCCGTGGCGATGGACGACCGGGCGAACACAGCTCACCCGCGGGTCGTGGTCGAGACCCAACACGGCCGCACGAGCCACAGCGCGGGCAAAACCGTACGCATCGGCCGGGATCCGCAGCTGGAGGTCACGATCGTCGACCCCGTGGTGTCGCGCGAACATGCGCAGCTCACCTGGGACGACGGCTGGCAGCTCGTCGACTCCGGCAGCAAGAACGGGATCTACGTCGACGGTGAGCGCCGCGAGAACGTCCCCGTCACGAGTCCCGTCCGCGTCCGCCTGGGTGATGCGACCGAGGGTCCGGTCGTGCGGCTCTCGGTCGAGGATCCGGACGCGACGCGACAGGACGTGGGCGCCCGATGGGACGAGTCGACGATCAGCGTCGGGACACCCCGCCCCCCGGCCGAGGCACCGCACGAGGAGACTCCGGCGGGATCACTCACGGTGGGGCGGTCACCCGACAACGACATCGTCGTCCGGGACGTGCTGGCCTCACGCCATCACGCCATCGTCCACCACGTGCCGTCCGGCCTCGAGATCGACGACCTGGGGAGCGTCAACGGAACGTTCGTCGGCGGCGCCCGGGTGTCGCGCGCGCACTTGACCGACGGCGACGTCGTCACGATCGGCAACACCGATTTCGGCGTCCGGGAAGGGCGACTCGTTCCCCGGCGGGTGGTGGCCCCGACCGCGGGTGGTCTGCGCGTGGACGGCGTCGGACTCACCATCGAAGGCGGGCGGCGCCTGCTCGAGGACGTCACGTTCACTGCCCAGCCTGGCAGTCTCACCGCGGTGATCGGCCCCTCCGGCGCGGGTAAGACGACGGTGGCCACCATCATCTCCGGTTCGGAACGTCCGACGGAAGGCGTGGTCGAGTTCGAGGGACGCAGCGTGCACGCCGAATACCAGGTGCTGCGCTCCCGCATCGGGATGGTCCCCCAGGACGACGTCGTGCACCGCCAGTTGACCATCCGTCAGGCACTCGGCTACGCGGCGGAGCTGAGACTGCCGCCGGACACCAGCCGAGAGGATCGCGAGGAGGTGATCGCGACGGTCCTCGACGAACTGCAACTGTCCGAACACGCCGACACGAGAGTCGACCGGCTGTCCGGCGGACAACGCAAACGCGCGTCCGTCGCGATGGAGTTGCTCACCGGCCCGTCCCTGCTGATCCTCGACGAACCGACGTCGGGCCTCGACCCCGCGCTCGACCGGCAGATCATGGCGACGTTGCGCCGGCTGGCCGACTCGGGCCGCGTCGTCGTCATCGTCACCCATTCGCTGTCGTACCTCGAGATGTGCGATCAGGTGCTGCTCCTCGCACCGGGCGGCAAGACCGCCTACGTGGGCCCGCCGGACCGGGTCGGGGCCGCGCTCGGCAGCACCGACTGGGCCGACATCTTCGCCCGGGTCGCGGCCGACCCCGACGGGGTGTTCGCCGACTACCGCGCCACCCGCCCGTCGGTGGAGGTGCCGGCCCCGAGCCCGCCGGGACCTCTCGGCAGTCCGGCGCACACCTCGCGGCGCAAGCAATTGAGCACCGTCGCCCGCCGCCAGGTGCGGCTGATCCGCGCCGACCGCGGGTACCTGATCTTCCTGTCCCTGCTGCCGTTCGTGCTCGGCGGGCTGGCCGTGCTCGTGCCCGGCGACACCGGGTTCGGCCCGTCCGGCCTCGACGAATCCGGCGAACTCACCCAGATCCTGGTCGTGCTGATCCTCGGCGCAGCCTTCATGGGATGCTCACTGACCATCCGTGACCTGGTCGGCGAGCGCATGATCTATCACCGCGAACGTGCCGCCGGGCTGCTACCGTCCGCCTACCTGACAGCGAAGATCGTCGTGTTCTGCGCCGCCGCGATCGTGCAGTCGGTGATCATGGTGGTGATCGTGTTCGTGGGCAAGGGTTTTCCGGGCCGGGGCAGCCTGATTCCCTCCGGCTCCGTCGAACTGATCGTGGACATCGCCGTCACCACCTGCTCCTGCGTCCTCGTCGGTTTGGCGTTGTCTTCGGTGGCGCGTTCCAACGAGCAGGTGATGCCGATGCTGGTGGTCACGATCATGGTGCAGCTGGTGATGTGCGGAGGATTGATCACCATCACCGGACGCAAAGTCCTCGAACAGCTGTCGTGGCTCTTCCCGTCCCGCTGGGGGTTCGCGGCCGCCGCCTCGACGGTGGACCTGCGCACCAACGCCACCGGCACCGAGCCCGACACACTGTGGCAGCACGCCGCGTCGTGGTGGCTGCTCAGCATCGCCATGCTGGTGCTCATCAGTTGCGTGCTCGGGGTCGTCACCTACGCCCGGCTGCGGCTGCGCGGTTCCCGCCGTGCCGGCTAGCTCAGTTCGACGACTGTCCCCAGGTCGTGCACGTGCTCCCGGTCCGAATGTTCGGGGTCCGGCGTGATGTCGCCGCGCGCCGTGTGAGCCATCGTTCTCGCCTCGCCCGCGACGAAGGCGACCGGCACGGCCACGGCAACGGACAGGAGGGCGGCTCCAGCGTCGAACGCCAGCCGCGCGACGCCGAGGGCACAGTTCGCGGTTTGTCGGATCGTCATCGTCCGCCTTCCTCCATCCCAGCCCACAGGACGCAGCGGACCACTCCTCTTTGCGTAAGCATTACCTGTTCGACGTTAATTGGGGGCATGCACTACTCGCGAGTACCAAACCGACCAGATCGCATAATTTTGGCGCCGGACCTCGAACCCGGCGACAAATGAACGGAAGACAGGCACATATCCGGGTAATTCGGCCGGTGCGTCCGGCCCGTGTCGGGGCCACCCTGTAATCAGAGCGCGCCCCGCAGACGCGACACCACACCGAGCGCACTGGAGTACCGACGGCATGAACCCCCACACCGGAAACCACGGACTTCACCTGGTTCAGACGTTTCGCGCCGATCCGGTCCGGCCGGGACGCCACGCCCTGCGCGCCGCCACCACCAGAATCGGCATCGCCTGCACCCGCGGCGCCGGCGACCACCGCGCCTTCGACAGCTCCGGCCTCGTCCAGTGGGCGTACAAACAGGCGGGCGTATCGGTTCCGCGCACCACCCACGAGCAACTCCTGCACGGAACCGCCGTCGACCGGGACGACCTGCAGCCCGGTGACGTCGTCCTCTTCTACGGTGGCGGCCATGCCGGGATCTACGCGGGCAACGACACCGTCGTCCACGCCCCCGCCCCGGGACGACCGGTCACGCGAGTGGCCTTGAACTCCATGTCGTTTCACGCAGCGCGACGGTACTGACGGCTGCGTCCGAAGACCGCCCCCAGCCGGCCCGGTCGGGGGCGGCTGGGGGCGTCGTTCGACCACCCGCGACGACGCGGTCTCAGTGCGCCGCGTTGTACGCTTCCTCGATCTGGGCGGGAATACGTCCGCGCGCGGACAACTCATAGCCCTGCGCCGTCGCCCATTCCCGGATTTCCTTCGCCTGCCCACGCCCCTGCGACGGATCCACCGCAGTGGTCGACCGGCGCTTCCTTCCCCCGACCCGAGTCGCATGCTCGATGTAGAAGTCGAGAGTCTTGTGGAATTCCCTGGCGTTCTTGAGCTTCAGATCGATCTCGTAGTCGACGCCGTCGACTGAGAACGGAATGGTCTCCCCCTTACCGCTCTTGATCGGAGTTCCGTCGATGTCGTCGATGCGTTCGACAACAACTTTGCGCGCCACAGTTCCACTCCTTCATCGTCGATAACCCGGGGAACACTACGTCGAAGTATTGTTCACCTGCCAATCCCCGACAGAGCTTTCGACGTGCAGACCCGCGAGCGTCTGATTGGCGCACCCCGGAGTCGGGGTATCCGTCGGACATGACACCGAAGGACGATTCCGGACCGAAGACCACGAGCACCGACAGCGGCGCCCCCGGCGCGGACAAAGACGTGATGTCCGATCCGGCCGAGGACGACAAGGGTTCCGGCGCCGACTGGAGCGGCGAAGGTGGCGCAACCCTCGAGGGGCCCGCCACCGACACCGACTCCGACTCCGACGACTAGGTCACCGGGGGACGACTAGGTCACCAGGGGATCTGCCCGAGGACCACACCGACCACCAGCATCGACAGCGACACCAGCGCCGCGCGCCACAGCACCTTCTTGTGATGGTCCGCCAGCGGGACACCCGCCAGGGTCACGAGCAGGAGGATGGCCGGGACGAGGGGGCTCTGCATGTGGAACGTCTGGCCGGTGATGGAGGCGCGGGCCATCTCGACCGGCTCGATGCCGTACGTGGACGCCGTTTCGGCGAGCACCGGCATGACGCCGAAGTAGAAGGCGTCGTTGCTCATGAAGAACGTGAACGGCAGGCTCAGGATGCCGGTGATGACCGCCAGGTGCGGTCCGAGCGCGGCGGGGATGATCTCGAGCAGCCACTGCGCCATCGCCTCGACCATTCCGGTGCCCTGGAACACGCCGGTGAGCACGGCCGCGGCGAACACCATCGCGACGACGGAGACGATGCTCGACGAGTGCCGGGTGATCGCTTCCTGCTGTTCCTTGACCCGCGGGAAGTTGACGGTCAGCGCGATCGACGCGGCCACCATGAACAGCACCGGAATCGGCAGCACGTCCATCACGAGCACGACAAGCAGCGCCACGGTCACGAGCATGTTGAACCACAACAGCTTCGGTCGCAGCGTGGGCCGCTCGGGGTCGAGGCCGTCGACGAAGCCCTGGCCGTCGTCCGAACCGGCGTCGCCGGAACCGCCACCCGTCCGGGGTGCGTCACCGCTGCCCCCGGAGCCCGAGCCCGAGGCGGAGCGGCGGAGGCCGGAGCCGGCGGAGACGAGAAGACGCTCGTCGGTGAGTTCGAGTGTGCCGATGCGGCGGCGTTCGCTGTAGCCGAGCTGCACGGCGAACAGCAAGACGACGACAAGACCGACCACCAGCGACGGGATCATCGGGACGAACACGTCGGACGGCGAAATGCCCAGCGCCGAGGCGGCCCGGACCGTCGGCCCACCCCACGGGACGATGTTCATCGCGCCGTTGGCCAGGCCGGCGACCACCGTGAGCACGACGGGGCTGACCTTCAGCTTCATGTACAGCGGCAACAGCGCGGACGTGACGATGATGAACGTCGTGGATCCGTCACCGTCCAGCGACACCACCATCGCGAGGACCGCAGTGCCGACGACGAGCCGCATGGGGTCGTTGCGGACGAGCCGGAGGATGAGTTTCACCAACGGGTCGAACAGGCCGACGTCGATCATGATCCCGAAGAAGATGATCGCGAAGAACAGCAACGCGGCCGTCGGGGCCAGCGATTTGATCCCGTCGGTGATCATGTCGCCGATGCCGAGACCCGCCCCGGCCGCGATGCCGAATGCGACCGGGACGGCGATCAGCCCGACCACGGGAGTGGCCCGTTTGGACATGATCAAGAACATGAACACGGCCACCATCAGAAAGCCGAGTGCTACCAGCATTGCCACTCCTCGTCCGAGCTTGCACCGCGATGTGATCGCGATAACAGCCAGTGTCGGGGGGAGGGACGCTCACAGTCACTGTTGCGTACTTAGAGAAGGTTGTGTTCTTTGTGGTGGCAACTACCGGCGACCCCGGAGATGGTCGCGCAGGGTCGCTGTCTCATACTCCGCGCGGAACAGCCCACGCCTCTGCAGGACGGGGACGACCTCGTCGACGAAGTCCGCGAGCCCGTTCGGGTAGAGCGGCGGCATCAGGTTGAAGCCGTCGGCGCCGCCGCCGCGGAACCACACCTCGATCTCGTCGGCGATCGATTCCGGGGTGCCGATCATGGTGCAGTGCCCGCCGCCTGCCGCCAGCGTGCCCAGCAGCGACCGCACGGTGGGACGGTCCTTCTCGATGATCCGCAGGATCGTGTCGTACCGCCCCTGCGGTCCGGTGAACTCCGACAGCGGTGGCAGCGCCGGAACGGGTGCGTCCAGTTCCCATGCGCTGCAGTCCTGCTGGACGAACATCGACAACTGCGCCAGCGACTGTTCGACGGGCAGGAGCGCGTCGAGTTCCGCCTTCTTCCGGCGCGCCTCCTCGGCGGTCGAGCCCACGTAGGTGACGAGACCGGGCATCACGGTCACCGCGTCGGCGTCGCGGCCCGCGGCGCGGATGCGACGCTTCACGTCGCCGTAGTAACTCTGCGCGGCCGTGAGGTCGTAGGCGACTGCGTAGATGCCCTCGGCGCACCGGGCGGCCAGGTCGCGGCCCTGGTCGGACGCGCCCGCCTGGAACAGCACGGGGCGCCCCTGCGGCGAGTGCGGCACGGTCAACGGGCCGTCGACGAGGAAATGCTTGCCCCGATGCCCGATCGGGTTCACCTTGGCCGGATCCGCGAAGATGCCCTCCCGGTCGAGGACGAGCGCGTCGGGCTCCCACGAATCCCACAGCGCGAGTGCCACGTCGACGAATTCCGCGGCCCGCGAGTAGCGGTCGTCGTGCGGCGGCATCTCCTCGAGACCGTGATTGCGGGCCTCGGCGTCGAACATCGACGTCACCACGTTCCAGCCGACGCGACCGCCGCTGATGTGATCGAGCGACGCCAGCATCCGCGCGGCGTGGAACGGGGTGTAGAAGGTGGTGGACACGGTCGTCACGAGACCGACCCGCTCGGTTGCCCGTGCCATCGCGGACAGCGCGGTGAGCGGTTCGAGGAACCACATGCCCCCGGACGCGGGGTCGCGCACCGAATGCCCGTCGGCGAAGAACACCGCGTCGAGGCAGCCCCGCTCCGCGGTCTGCGCCAGTTCCTCGTAGTAGGCGATGTCGCTGAGCCGCTCCACCTGCGAGGAGGGGTGCCGCCATGCGGCGCCGTGGTGCCCGCAGCCGAACAGGAACGCGTTGAAGTGCAGTTGCCGGGCGTCGCTCATGTCAGTCCTTGACCAGTCCGCCGTCGACGACGAGGTTCTGGCCGGTCACCGAACGCGACCACGGGGACGCGAAGAACAGGACCGCGTCGGCGAACTCGTCCGGGGTGGTGACCCGCTGCAGCGGAGTGCTCGCCGCGATGAGGTCGAACACCTCGTCGGGGGTGGCGGCGCTCGCGTCGGTGGTGCGGAGCAACCCGCCCGAGACCATGTTGACGGTGATGCCGTCGGGTCCGAGGTCGGCGGCGAGCGTGCGGGTCAGCGACAGTGCCGCGGCCTTGGCGGCCGTGTAGTCGTGGTACGGGACGACGGGGTTCTGGAACAGGTTGGTCCCGATGTTCACGATGCGGCCGAACCCGAGCGCGCGCATGCCCGGCAGCGCGGCCTGCGTGGTGTTCAGGGTCGCCTGCACGCTGCCGCGCAATTGCGAGTCGAAGGCCTCCCACGTGATGACGTCCGCCTTCTCGCGTGCGTCGCCGTTGAAGGAGAAGTCGGCGAGGGCGTTGTTGATCACGGTGGTCACCGGCGATCCGAAGTGCTCTTCCGCGGCGGCGAACAGTGCCGCCACCTGCGCGGCATCGGTGACATCGGCCCCGAGGGCGACCGCGCGGTCCGCACCGAGGGATGCCGCGAGTTCCTCCGCCGCATCCCGGCTGTTGCGGTAGTTCACGACCACCCGCGCGTCCTGCGCCGCGAACGAGCGCACGATGGCGGAACCGAGTCCCCGGCCACCGCCGGTCACCAGGACGATCTGCTTGTCGAGCTGCATTGCTGTCACCTTCCGTTCGGTCGGCGACGAGACATCGGATGAGCGCATACGGCCGTCTCCGCGACATCCCTTCGCCGGCATTACCCAGTTCAGGTTCGACGGGTGTCTTCTCAGCCGCCCGGATCTTCGCCGGGCAGCACCCCGTGTCACTGGCCAACAGTGTAGGGCAACCACCGGTATCGACCTTTTGGTTGTGCACAACCTAGTTGTGTGCAACTATTCATGGGTGACCGACAACCTCGCCCTCGACCGCCAGGTGTGCTTCGCGCTGTACTCGGCCTCCCGGGCGATGACGGCGAGATACCGGTCGATGCTCGACTCGCTGGGAGTGACCTACCCGCAGTACCTCGTGCTGCTGGTGCTCTGGGAACAGGACGGCCGCGGGGTGCGTGAGATCTGCGACGCCCTCGATCTCGACACCGGAACCCTGTCGCCACTGCTCAAGCGGCTCGACGCGCTGGGCCTGGTCGAACGAAGGCGTTCGTCGGCCGACGAACGCCGGGTCGGGATCCACCTCACCGAGAAGGGCGCGGGCCTCCGCACCGCCGCGGAGGGCATCCCCACCGAACTCGCCCGCTCCACGGGCATGGGCGTCGGCGAACTCGTCGCCCTGCGCGACACCCTGTCGCGCCTCACCGAATCGCTCCACAGTTTCGAAACCCCTACAGGAGAGAAGTAACCATGAAGATCGTCTACACCGCCGAAGCCCTCGCAACCGGGGAAGGCCGCAACGGCCACGCCCGCACGTCCGACGGCCGGCTCGACCTGAACCTCGCCATCCCCACCGAGATGGGCGGGTCCGGCGACGGCACCAACCCCGAGCAGCTGTTCGCCGCCGGATACGCGGCCTGCTTCCACTCCGCGCTCCAGCTCGTCGGCCGTCAGGCCGGGGCCAACATCGCCGACTCGGCCGTCGGCGCCCGCGTCGGGATCGGTTCCACGGACGGCGGCGGATTCGGCCTCGCCGTCACCCTCGAGGTGTCCCTCCCCCACCTGCCGCGCGCGGAGGCACTCGAACTGACGGAGAAGGCACATCAGGTGTGCCCGTACTCCAACGCCACCCGCGGCAACGTCGACGTCACCCTCGAGGTCACCGAAGACTGAGCATCCTGCGCGGGCGTCGGGTCACCCGAACCTGTACTCGACGCCCGTCAGGTCCTCCGACAGCGACCACAGCCCCTTCGCGGTCTGCTCGTCCCGCGACTTCTTGTTGGAGCCCACCACCTTCGGGTGGCCACGCTGCTCGAACAGGCCGTCCGGCCCGATGTAACTTCCGCCGATCACGCCGGGGGCGGTGGCCGCGAACAACATCGGCAGCGCCCCCATCTCCGCCGACTGCGCGAAGATCCGGTTGCCGACCGCCATCAGCTTGTCCTGCACCGACTCGGTGTGCGCCTGCAGATTGGTCGACGCGTAGCCGGGGTGCGCGGCCACCGCTGTGACGGGAGACCCCGCCGCGGCGAGCCTGCGCTGCAATTCGTACGTGAACAGCAGATTCGCGAGTTTCGACTGCCCGTACGCGCTCCAGCGGTTGTACTTGCGGTGTTCCCAGTTGAGATCGTCGAGATGTATCGTTCCCGCCTGATGTGCCGCACTCGACATCGTGGCGACCCGATCGGTGATCTTGCCGAGCAGCAGTCCGGTCAACGCGAAATGCCCGAGATGATTTGTGCCGATCTGCATTTCGAATCCGTCGGCCGTCTTTCGCTGCGGAACCGCCATCACCCCGGCGTTGTTCACGAGCACGTCGACGGAATCGACGCCGGCGGCGAACTCGCGCACCGACGCGAGGTCGGACAGGTCGAGACGGCGCACCTCGGCGTTGTCGCCGATCGACCGCGCGACCACCTCACCCTTGTGGGTGTTGCGGCAGGCCAGCACGACGTGGGCTCCCGCCTTGGCCAGGGCCCGCGCGGCCACCTCCCCCAGACCACTGTTGGCGCCCGTGACGACGAACGTACGGCCGCTCTGATCGACGATGTCCGAAGCTGTCCACTTGGTCATGCCGTCAACCCTACGGATCTCGGGACGCGTCGTGAACCCGTCACCACGTCTGCGCCCCGACCAGCGGCAGATTGAGGAAGCTCGGCCGGTCCGGCGACAACGCCACGTGCTGCGGCTTCAGCTGACTGTCGGCCAGAATCGGTCCGAGCGGCAGATACCGGGGAACGCTGCCCGCGTACACGTCGACGCGCAACCGGTGCCCCGGCGCGAGGACCGCGTCCGTGGGCACGAAGTTGATGTCGACCGGCGTCACTTCACCCGGAACCAGGGGCTGCCGCGCGGCCACCGTCAGAGAGTGGTGCGGTTCGGTGTAGTCGCCGTTCGCCGACTTGGTGCTCTTCGAATCGTCCACCGCCCGCATCGAAGCGGTGAGCGCACCGTTGGTGAGCGGGGTCGACGTGCCGTCCGGTGCGACGTCGTTCAGCGTCGCCGCCCAGAATCCGTCCGGCGCGTCCAGCACGGTTTCGAGGTGCAGGTTGACCGGACCCGACAGTTCCGTCGGCTGCGTGACGGGGGCACTGGTGAACGTCAGGCCCTCGGCCTCGTTGAAGCGGGAGTCCTTGCTGCACACCGATCCGAAGACGACGGCCGCGCCGGCGGTGCCCTGCGTTCCGTCGCGGGAGCAGAGCCCGCGGAGTCCGGGTGCGACGGTGAGTTGCGCCGCGTCGCCGGGTTTCGCCGGCACCAGGCTGCCGTCGTGGGCGGCGTGCCCGGCGGTGCCGCTGGGGGCACCCGACAGGTACATCCGCTGGTAGTCGACACCGGCCCGCGGGAACTGATCGGTGGTGGTCCAGCCGTTGCCCTGCTGATACAGCGTGACCGGGCCGTACTCGTCGATGCCGTTGTCGATGCCCTTCAGCCACTTGTCGAACCACGCGCGTTCGAGGACGTCGAGTCGCGGCGGCGCACCCGGCTCGCCGAAGCCGCCCCCGAACGAAACGTGGTAGGCGTCGCTCATGATCAGCTGCTTCTCCCCGGCGGGCAGCGGAATGTCGTTGTAGACCCGCGGTTCGCTGTTCGCGAAGATGTCGTGCCAGGCGCCGTAGAGCATGGTCGGCACGTCGATGTTCCCCGCCTGCGCCTTCCGCTCCTCGTAGAACTGGCCGTCCTGCGCCACCCGCAGCGTGCCGGGGTCGAGATCGCCGATCTGCGTCGCGGTCATCGCCTGGATGAGTGCGGGGAACAGGGTCAGCGGATCGCGCAACCGGTCCTGCAACCACCGCTCGTCGAAGTTCCCCTGAGCCAGCGCCTGGACGTCGGGAACGAACTTGAGACCGTTGACGAGTGACAGCCACAGCGGCATGAATCCCACGCCGAGACCACCGCCCGTCCCGACGATGTCGCGGAGCAGGTCGTTGCCCGGTTCGGTGGGGAAGATCGCCTTCAACGCCGGTGGCCGATGCCCCGCGGCCTGCAGCGAGTTGATTCCCGAGTAGGACACGCCCGCCATCCCGACCTTGCCGTCGGACCACCCCTGCCTGCTCATCCAGTCGATGATCTCGACGGAGTCCTGCTGCTCGAGCGGACCGAGCGCCTGCCATTCGCCCTGGGAGAAGCCGGTGCCGCGCGCATCGACCACCACCTGGGTGTATCCGTTCCGGACGAGGTCGCGGTTGACGCCGAACACGCGCATGCCGCCGCCGGTGAGCACCTTCGCCAGTTCCCCGACGCCGTCGAGCGGCGTTCCGGCGAGATCGAAGGAGTTCACCAGATCGACGACCGTGTCCTCGAGCCCCGGCACCGCCAGCACGGAATCGACGAGGTTGCCGACCAGCTTCGTGTACGGCGTGACATTGAGGACCGACGGCATCTTCGTGTCGATCGGCGTGCCCGAGGCGTCCGCGGGGCGATAGACGTTGGCCTTCAACACCGTTCCGTCGGTCATCGTGATGGGGACGTCCCAGTCGATCGCGATCACCGGATATTTGGGGGGCGCGTCGACCACGGCGTTCCACGCGGCGCCCGCCACTCCCCCCGTCGGATCCGCCGACGCCGTCACCGCCGGAACGACAGCGAGACCCACCGCCACCGCAAGAGCAACTGCCACCGCACCCGGACGAAACGCCCGTCGACGCACGATCACCACGACCCCCGTGAAAATCCTCCGATGACGCGCCTCAGCGACCATCAGGGTGGCCCGCGTCACAAACTTACCGGATAGTAACCATGAGTCCCCCCGCGGTCAACGACGGGTTTTCCCAGCCACTCGACTACCGTGACGAACGTGCCCGACGCCCCACTTCCCGTCCGCGACGGCCTCAACCCGACGCGGCTGAGGATGCCGGACACCGGCACGTGGGCCACCGTGCTCGAATACCTCGTCGCACGCTTTCCGCACGACGAGACCCGCCTGCGCGAGAAGGTCGACACGGCCGAAGTCGTCGACGAGCGCGGGCAGCCGATCACCGAGTCCACGCCGTTCGCGCCCCGCCGATTCGTGTACCTGTACCGGGATCCGCCGGTCGAGAAGCGGGTGCCGTTCGAGATCGAGATCCTCCACCGCGACGAGAATCTCCTCGTCGTCGACAAACCCCACTTCCTGGCCAGCACCCCGCGCGGCGCGTACGTCGCCGAGTCGGCGCTGGTCCGGTTGCGCCGAGACCTCGACCTCCCGGAACTGACACCCGCGCACCGGCTCGACCGGTTGACCGCCGGGGTGCTCATCTTCACGGTGCGGCGCGAGGTCCGGCGCGACTACCAGTCGCTGTTCGATCAGCGCCGGGTGACCAAGGAGTACGAGGCCGTCGCCCGCTACGACCCCGATCTCCCGCTGCCCGCCACGGTCCGCAGTCGAATCGTCAAGGAACGCGGGGTCCTGAAGGCGTACGAGGTGGACGGTCCCGCCAACAGCGAGAGCCGGATCGAACTGCTCGAGGTCCACGGCGACGCGGCCCGGTACCGGCTGCTTCCGCACACCGGCAAGACGCACCAGTTGCGGGTGCACATGAGTTCGCTCGGCATCCCGATCCACGGCGACAACTTCTATCCCGATTTCTACGACGTTGCCGCCGACGACTATTCGACGCCGCTGCGGCTGCTGTCCCGTTCCGTCGAGTTCGTCGACCCCTGCTCCGGCGTCACACGACGCTTCGCGAGCCTCCGGAGCCTCGACTGGCCGCTGTGACCTCGGCTTCTTTCGCCCGGCCCGCTCAGCCGGAAGGATGGTGACATGAGTACCGCGACGTCCGTCTCCGAAGTGGAACGCAAGTACGAAGCGACATCCGAGCAGCAGCTCCCGGCGCTGTCGGGGCTTCCGGGCGTCGACGGTGAGCCGCGGCGCGACACCGTCCAGCTGTCCGCCCTGTACTACGACACGGGTGAACTGCTGTTGCTCCGCTCCGGAATCACGCTCCGCCGCCGGGAAGGCGGCGACGACGCCGGCTGGCATCTGAAGATCCCGGCAGGCGCGGACGAGCGGACCGAGCTGCAGCTGGCACCCGACCCCGAGCACCCCGAAACGGAGGTGCCCCGCGAGTTCGCGGAACTGCTCACGGCCTTCACCCGGGGCGCCGCCCTGAACCCGGTCGCGCTCATCAGCACCGACCGCGAGCGGCAACGGCTCGTGGACGCGGCGGGCACGACGCTCGCCGAGGTCGTGTCGGATGTCGTGATCGCCGCCGTACCCGAGACGGGCACCGGAACCGACGAGCGGGTGTGGCGGGAGATCGAAGTCGAACTCGCGGCCGGTGACCGAAAGCTGTTCGATGCCATAGACTCCCGGCTGACCGATGCCGGAATCACCCGCTCGGACGCGCCGTCCAAGTTGCGGCGGGCACTCGGCGACGCGGTGGGCGGCACCCCGGCCCCCGTGCGCGGGAAGAAGCGGTCCGCGCCGCGGACGCTGCTGCTGGAGTATCTGGCCGAGCAGAAGGATTCTCTCGTGACGGCCGACCTCGGCGTGCGGCGCGACCTCGAGGAGTCCGTCCACGACCTCCGGGTGTCGGCCCGGCGGATCCGGAGCATTCTCCAGGTGTACGGGTCCAGCCTGCGCGACCAGGAGACGGTCGACGAGTTGATCGCCGAACTCCGCTGGGTCGGCCAGGCCCTCGGCCCGGCGCGGGACACCGAGGTGCAGTGGAGCCGGCTCGTGGATCGGCTGGGTGACGCCGAGGAGATACCCGACCGCGAGGTCGTGCGGGCGCGTCTCGACGAATACTTCTCGGGACTCGCCGCGGCGGCCCGGCCCGGGGCGCTGGCCGCCCTGAACTCGCAGCGTTACCTCGACCTGCTCGCCGGGCTCGACACGTTCCTCGCCGCCGTCGAGTCGTCGGCGGGCTCGGGTCCGTCGAAGAAGACCGTCGCGAAAACCCTGCGCACGTTGTCGAAGTCCGTCCACGGGCGCGTGGGGAAGGCGGCGGCCGCGACCATCCGGGCCGAGCGCGACGAACTGACGCACCGAGCGCGTAAGCGCGCCAAACGATTGCGCTATGCGATCGAGTCGACGCGGTCACTGACACCGAAGGCGTCCGCCCGCGCGCAGAAGAAGTTCAAAGGCTTTCAGGACGTACTCGGCGACTACCAGGACGCCGTCGTCGCACGGGAGCACATCCTCGCGGCCGTCGCGGAGGATCAGCACTCCGCCGAGTCGAGCCTGGGCCTCGGAATGCTGCTGCAGCGTGAACTCGACCGCGGCGACGCACTGGCAGCCGATCTGAAACCGGAGTGGAAGAGCGCGAAGAAGGTGGCCCGAAAAGTCTGGAAGTAAGGCACAGTCGGGGAGTACCCACCAGCGTGAGCGAAGGGATCCGGACGTGAGCACACCCGCCAGTCATTCCGTCGTCGTCGGCCTGGACGGATCCGACGCCTCCACCGCCGCCGCCCTGTGGGGTGCCTCAGTCGCGTCGAAGTGGGGTGCCACGCTGTCGCTCGTGCACGCACTGCCGCAGGACGGTCCGCTGTACAGCCCGGCGGCGATCATGCTGGAATCGCAGTTCCTCAGTCAGCTGCGCGAGGACGGCGAAGCCATCATCGGGACGGCGAAGAGGCTGCTGGGGCCGAAGTTCCCCGGTCTCGAGATCGAGACGACCATCAGTCCCGGCCCGGCAGGCACCGCGCTGCTCGAGGCCGCCGACTGGGCGCGGTTGATCGTGCTCGGGTCCACGGGAGCGGGCGCGTTCCGTTCGGTGCTGGTCGGTTCGACGGCGCTGCACGTGGTCAACCGCGCGCCCTGCCCGGTGACCGTCCTCCGGGGCGAGGTCACCGCGCCGGACCAGCGTCCGGTGGTGGTCGGGGTCGACGGAAGCGACCTCAGCGGTGACGCGGTGGCCCACGCTTTCGAGTTCGCGTCGTTCTTCGAGGCGCCCCTGAGCGCCGTCCACACCTGGCAGGGCTCCCCCGGTGCGGGCGGCACCGGCCTGCTCGTCGACTGGGATGCCGTGCAGCAGGAGGAGCAGGCCCTGCTCTCCGAGGGCCTCGCGGGCGAGGCGGAACGATACCCGGACGTGTCCGTGACCAGGGTGGCCGAGCAGGGCGCCGCCGCGGACGTCATCCTGCGGCACTCGGCCGACGCCCAGCTGATCGTCGTCGGCAGCCACGGCCGGGGACCGCTGCTCGGCGCGCTGATGGGCTCGACGAGTCAGAATCTGCTCCACCACGCCACCTGCCCGGTCATGATCTGCCGGAACGAGTGACGGTCGCGAGGCTAGGAGATGCTCGTCCCCACCAGCTGACCGATCCCGTAGGTGACGATCATCGCGAGCGCCCCACCCAGCACGACGCGGAGTACCGCCCTGGTGCGCCGGGCGCCGCCGAGGGCCGCGCTGACGGTGCCCGTGAGGACGAGCGCGACCAGCACTGCGACGAACGCCACCGGAATCCGCAGGTGCACAGGCGGTAAGAGGATCGCGAGCAGCGGGACGAATGCGCCGAGCGTGAACGAGAGCGCCGAGGATCCCGCAGCCTGCCAGGGGTTGGTCAGATCGTTCGGATCGATGCCCAGTTCGACGTCCACGTGGGCGGCGAACGCATCGTGATCGGTGAGTTCGCGGGCGACCGTCCGGGCGGTCTCGTCCCGCAGCCCCTTGTCCTCGTACATCTCGACGAGTTCCTCGAACTCGGCGTCGGGGGTCTCGGCGAGTTCGCGACGCTCCTTCGACAGCAGCGCACGTTCGGTGTCACGCTGGGTGCTCACCGAGACGTACTCGCCGAGCGCCATCGACACCGCCCCGGCCGCGAGACCGGCGAATCCGGCGGTGAAGATCGCCGATCGCTCGGTGGTGGCCGCCGCCACCCCGACCACCAGACCGGCCGTCGACACGATGCCGTCGTTGGCGCCGAGGACACCGGCCCGCAACCAGTTGAGGCGGCTCGCCAGACTGGGTGCGTGCGGCTCGTCGGGGTGCCGCGAGGGCTCGGCCCGCTCGGCGTTCTGCGCTGACATGCGTTCAGGCTAAGACGAAAAGGCCTGGTCGGATAGCCAGGCAAGGCTGCGCTCGGCTTCGGTGCACGGTTCCCCGCACACCGAAACCAAGCAGTTGCTAGGTTAGGGACGCGATTCCCTCACACGCTTGGAGTTCCTCATGGCGACACCCGCCACCAGCACCCCTCGAAATCGCTGCGCCGCACTGGTCACGGGCGGCACCGGCGGCATCGGCTCCGCCATCGCACGGCAACTCGCGACCCTCGGCCACGACGTGGCCATCACCTACCGGTCCAATGCCGACGTCGCCGCGGACCTCGTCGGCGAACTGGAAGGCAGCGGCGTCGCCGCACAGGCGTTCTCCGCCGACCTCACGGACCAGCCGCGCGTCGCGAGCGTCGTGAAGCAGACCGTCGAACACTTCGGCGGCCTCGGCATCCTGGTCCACGCCGCCGGACCGCACGTCCCGATGATCCACCTGTCCGAGGTCGCTCCCCGGGACTACGCCGAACACCTCGAGCAGGAGGCGGTCGCGTTCTTCACCGTCGTCAAGGCCGCCCTGCCCGCGCTGCGGGACGCCTCCGGTTGCGTCGTCGCCGTCACGACCGCGGCCACCAGCCGCTTCCCGGTGCGCGACGGCCTTTCCCCGGGAACCAAGGGCGCGATCGAACAACTGGTCAAGGGATTCGCCGCCGAGGAAGGCCGCTACGGCGTCCGCTTCAACTCGGTGGGCCCGGGGATGCTCACCGACGGCATGGCCGAGCGGCTGATCACCTCCGAAGAACTCGATCAACGCGCACTCGACGCCGCAATGAGCCGGATACCGCTACGCCGGTTCGGCACCGCCGCCGACGTCGCCGAGGCCGTCTGCTTCCTCGCGGGCGACCGGGCCGGTTTCGTCACCGGGCAGAAGCTCGACGTCGACGGCGGATACACGGTCTGATCACCCGCCATGTGTAATGGACGCGTATGACTGACGCCGAAGACACCCGCCCGACGCCCCGCAGGCGTCGTGTCGAATGGGTGATCGGCGGCCTGCTCGTCGTGGTGCTCGCGGTGGAGATCGTCCTGATCTGGCCGGACCTGTCCGAGAGCGTCCAGAACCTCGGCGACCTGAAATGGGGTTGGGTGGCCGCGGCCGTCGTGGCGTCGCTGGCGTCGGTGTCGAGCTTCGCCCGGGTGCAGCGCTGCCTGCTGGGGGTCGCGGGTGTGCACATCAGGCAGCGGCAGTCGCTGGCGGTGACGTTCGCGTCCAACTCGATGAGCGTGACGCTGCCGGGCGGCCCGGTGCTCGCGACGACGTTCACGTACCGGCAGACGCGGCTCTGGGGTGCGTCGCCCGTGATCGCGACGTGGCAACTGGTGATGGCCGGCGTCCTTCAGGCGATCGGCCTGGCGCTCGTCGGACTCGCGGGCGCACTGCTCGTCGGAGCCAAGACCAACCCGTTCTCGCTGATCTTCACGTTCGGCGGCCTGTGCGCCTTCCTCGTCGTGGCCCAGTACGCCGCGTCACGACCCGACGCACTCGAGGGCGTGGGCATCACCGCGCTGCGCGGCGTCAACGCGCTGCGAAAGAAGCCTCCGCTGACCGGGGTTCGCCAGTGGAAGCACATCGTCGACCAGATGAGCGCCGTCCGGATGGATCGCCGCGACACGGCCCGCGCGTTCGGGTGGTCGCTGTTCAACTGGATCGCAGACGCCTCGTGCCTCGCGTTCGCGTGCTACGCGGTCGGCGCCCATCCCGGATTCGCCGGGCTCGCCGTCGCGTACGCGGCGGGCAACGCCGCGGGTTCGGCCATCCCACTCCTGCCCGCCGGGCTCGGTGTCATGGACGCCGTGCTGGTGCCCGCCCTGACCGCCAGCGGAATGGCCGGCTCCGAAGCGGTGTCCGCGATCGTCGTCTACCGGCTGGTCAGCTTCCTGCTGATGGCCGCCATCGGCTGGATCGTCTTCGCGGTGCGCTTCCGGGGTGCGCAACAGGGCGAGGAGGGCCCCGACCTCGAACCACTGTGGGGTCGCGGCACGTGAATCCCTCCCGCTGAGCGAGAGGGCCGGGCCGAGGCCGCCGTCGACGGTCCTACCGTCGAGCCGTGACGGAACCGGAATCAGATGAGAAGCAGGTTGTCGTCGTCACCGGCGCGGCCTCGGGAATCGGTGCGGGGATCGCCCGGCATGCGCACGCCCGCGGCATGGCCGTGGTGCTCGCCGACATCGACGCGGCCGCACTGGACCGTGCGTCCGCGGACCTGGGCGGCGCCCTCACCTGCGTCACCGACGTGTCCGACTCCCGATCCGTCCACGCCCTGGCCGAACTCGCGTTCGACTCGTTCGGCCGGGTGGACCTGCTCTTCAACAACGCCGGCATCATGCGGGCCGGATTCCTCTGGCAACTCGGCGAATCCGACTGGGACGCCGCACTCGGCGTCAACATCACGGGCGTCGTCAACGGAATCCGCGCGTTCGTTCCGCGGATGCTCGATCAGGGCGGCGCCGGCCGCGTCGTCAACACGGCGTCGGTCGGCGGTTTCGCGCCCGGTCCGATGATGTCGCCGTACAGCGCATCGAAATTCGCGGTCGTCGCGATCACCGAATGCCTGCAGATGGAGTTGAGCATGATCGACGCCCCGGTGTCCGCGAGCGTGCTCGCACCCGGGCCCGTCGTCACATCCGTGTTCGACAACCCGTTCGGGACCGTCTCCCATCCGGCCGTCGATCGGATGGTCACGCAGATGCGCGAATTGCTCGACACCGACGGACTCGACGCAGACACGTTCGCGGAGTTGGTCTTCGCGGGCATCGACCGCGGCGACTTCTGGCTCGCACCGCAGGGTGAGCACCTCGACACGATGGTCCGGCAGCACACCGCCACCATCCTCGAACGGCGAGAACCGGTGATCCGGCAGTCGTTTCGCTGAGTTCGGCACGTTCCGGGCGAAATCCTCCCGCCGAGTGAGACATTCCGCGGACATCGACCGTTAGTTCTGCTACCTTTTGCCGAACCAAGCACTTGCTTGCTTACGTTAAAGGGGCGCCCATGCGAATTCGATCCTCAGCTCTCACAGCGGCGCTCGCCGCGACCGCACTCGCGCTCACCGGGTGTTCCGGGGCGGGCGCAGACGACGCCGACGCCGCCGGCGGCCCCTACCGGGTGCTCGTGACCGGCGGAATCAGCGGGCAGGGCGCGCTCGCCGCGAACGCGCAGACGTCCGTGCTCGCGGCGAAGGCGAGCGCCGAGGCCGTGAACCGAGCAGGCGGCGTCGGCGGACGCCAAGTGGAGATCACCGTCGTCGATGACGCCGGCGACGCCACCACGGCCGTGTCCAAACTGCGGGAGGCCATCGCATCGGGAAAGAAGCCCGACCTTTTCCTCAATTCCGGTCCGTCGACCATCACCACCGCGACACTGCCGATCCTCGCGCAGAACAAGATCCTCTCGTTCAACATCGGACCCACCGAGGATTCGGCGAATCCGGAGAAGTACCCGCTCAACTTCGACCTCGCCTCGGGACCGGCCGAGAATGCCGAGACCATCGCGCGATACATCAAGGGCAAGGGATACCAGTCCGTCGGCGTCGTCCACGGGAGTAGTGCCTACGGCGAAGTGTTCGGACAGGCGATGGAAGACGCGCTGAGCGAAGCGGGGGTGAGCAGCACCGGATCCGAGGAGTACGACACCGCGGCACTCGACATGACGGCACAACTGCAATCGCTCAAGAACCGGGGCACGCAGGCGCTCGTCGTGGACGCCTACGGGGCACCACTCGGATACCTCCTCGCGAGCCTTCAGCGGCTCGACTGGAACATCCCGCTCGTCGGAAACACGTCGGTCGCGGGAACGTCGCTGGTCTCGAAGGCTGCACCGGAAGGCGTGCTCGGCACTCCGGCCACGGCGAACCTGGTCATGCACGTGCTGTCGAGCACGGTCTACGACGCGAACGACACCGCCGTCAACACGATGGTCGACAACATGAAGGCGATGGGCGACATCCCGTCGACGCTGATCCTCGCCGACAATTACGACGCACTGCCCCTCGTCGTGGCCGCCGCAAACAAGGCCGGCTCCTCGTCCGATCCCGAAGCCCTCGCCGAGGCGCTCGAGAACCAGGAAGTCCTCGACGGCGCCGAGACCGCGTTTTCGCCGTCCTATCACTTCTCGGCAGACTCGCACGCGTCGAAACCGGGAGACGAAGCGTACAAGTTCGTGCCGCCGAGCCCACTCCTGAACGGCCAGTACGGAAACCCGAGCGCGTGACACCCACCCACAGGAGATATCGGTGACCATAGTCTGGTCTGGCCTCGCGCTCGGGGCGGTCTACACGCTCGTCGCGATCGGCTACAACATCGTCTTCATCTCGTCCCACACGTTCAACTTCGCTCAGGCCCAGCTGATGATGGTCGGCACCTTCGTCGCCTACACCGGCCTGGTCACCCTGAAGTTGCCCATCCTCGTCGTCGCGGTGACGGCCACGGTCGCCGTGATGATCCTGGCCGGGATCGAGGAGATCGTCGCGGTCCGGCCGGTCCGTGATCACCAGAATCAGCTCGTCACCACGCTCGGCGCCGCGACGTTGATCAACGGTGCGACGCAGCTGATCTGGGGAAGCGAACCGCTCACCGTCCCGTTCTTCGGTTCGAACGACCCGATCACGGTCCTCGGCGGCCGCACGTATCCGGTCGAGATCGTGCTGCTGATTCTGGCGGTCGTGCTGGTGGTCGTCCTCGGCCGGGTCGGCACCCGGACCCTGACCGGTCTCGCCCTCCTGGGCATCTCCGAGGACCGCGAAGCCGCCCTGTTGCGCGGTGTCAACGTCCGGGCGCTGGCCCTCGGTGCGTTCGCCTTCTCCGGAGCGCTCGCCGGTTTCCTCGGGCTCTTCGTGGGTCCCAAGACGTTCGCGGTGGCCACCCTCGGTTCGGCGCTGGCGATCAAGGGCTTCGTCGCCCTGGCCATCGGCGGATTCGGCTCGCTCCCCGGCGCATTGGTCGGCGGCCTGACCGTCGGACTCGTCGAGTCGTTCGTCGCTCTCGACCTGGGCAGCCAGTACAGCAACATCGCGGTCTTCGTCGTCCTCATCGCGATCCTCATGGTGCGTCCGGCCGGACTGTTCGGCCGGACGCGGGAACGGGTGGTGTAAGCAATGGCTCTGTGGCGCCTGATTCGATCGGCCCCCGGTTGGCTCTTCCCGCTCGCCGTCGGCCTCCTCGTGCTGTTCCTGCCGGAGTTCGGTCTGGGCTTCGCGCTGTCCCGGCAGGTGCAACTCGCCTGCATCCTCGCGCTGGTCGTCAGCGGCCTCAATCTCAGCCTCGGCTACGCGGGGGAACTCGCGCTCGGCCAGGCCGCGATGTACGCGGCCGGGGCGTACACCGCCGGGCTCATGTCGATCGCCGGATACACGGACATCGTGCTGCAGTTGGCCGCCTCGGGGCTGGTGGCGCTCGCGGTGGGCATCGTCACCGGAATCCCGGGATTGCGGCTCGGCAGTTGGTCATTGGCGATGACGTCGTTCTTCCTCGTTCTCCTCGTGCCGGACATCATCGCCGTCTTCGGCGACACCACCGGCGGCCGCAACGGACTCAGCGGGATCGAACCGGCCACCCTGTTCGGTGAGGCGATCGACGCCGACCGGTTCTACATGGTGGTCGTCATCGTCGCGATCCTCTGGTTCGCGGTCCTGCGCAACCTGGTGGCCTCCCGGCACGGCATTGCGTTCCGCACCCTCAAACAGAGCCCCGTCCTCGCGTCCTCGGTGGGCATCTCGGTGTTCCGGATGAAGCTTCTCGGCTATGCGATCGGCGCGTTCCCCGCCGGCCTCGCGGGCGCCCTGTTCGCGAACATCGACATGTACGTCTCCCCCGAAGCGTTCGGATTCACGTTCGCGACAGCAGTTCTCGCGGCGTGCATCCTCGGGGGCGCGACGAGCGTCTACGGCGCGGCGGTCGGGGCGGCGATCATGCAACTCGGCCCGAACCAGTCGTCCGAGTTCCAGCAGTACGCCCTCGTCTTCTACGGCGGATTCCTGATCCTCGGCGGCGTCCTCCTCAGTGGTGGCCTCGCGAAGGTCGCCAAGCAGGCCGCGGCACGGTTGGACCGCGCGGCGGGCCTGACCGGCCGTGGAACACACGCCCGCCCCGGAGGCACGGATCGATCGGCGATGGACCCGATGCCGGGTCGGGTGCTCGTGGTCGACGGCATCTCGAAGGCCTTCGGCGGCAACCAGGCACTCGACGACGCATCGCTGCGAGCGGAACCGGGCAGCATCACCGCACTGATCGGACCGAACGGCTCGGGCAAGACCACGATGCTGAACATGATCTGCGGGTTCTACCGCCCCGACAGCGGTCGAATCCTGATCGGTGACACCGAGGTCCAGGGCAAGGCGCCGGAACGGGTCGCCGGATGCGGCGTGGCCCGAACGTTCCAGACACCCGACATCCCCGACGGTGTCACCGTCCTCGAGGCGGTGGCCTCCGGTCGGTACAGCACCGACCGGGTTTCGATGCTCTCGACCGTCCTGCGGCTTCCCCGTCATCACAGGGTCTGCGCCGCCGACATCGCCGAGGCGGAACGCGCACTCGACGTCGTGGGGCTGTCGCACCTGCGCGACGAGACCGCAACCGCACTCCCCCTGGGAATGCGGAGGCTGCTCGAGGTCGCCCGGTCGGTGGTCGCCGCACCGCGGGTCCTGCTGCTCGACGAGGTGGCGTCCGGCCTCGACGAGGACGAAGTGGAGCGCCTTGCCGGCCTGATCCGTCAACTCAGCGACGCAGGCTGCACGATCGTGCTGGTCGAGCACAACTTCCGCCTGGTACTGGCACTCGCCGACACCATCGTCGTGCTCGCTCAGGGCCGCGTGATCGCCGAAGGTCCACCGTCCGAGATCGAACACAACCCTCGCGTACTCAGCGAATACCTCGGCGTCGTCGCCGAGGACACGGAACTGGCCGGAGAGGCGACCTCATGAGCGATCAGACTGCAACACCGCTGCTGAGCCTGCGGAACGTGCAATCCGGATACGGCGACCTGCGGGTGGTGTGGGACGTCTCGCTCGACGTGTGGCCCGGCAAGGTCACCGCACTGCTCGGCCGGAACGGTGCGGGGAAGACCAGCACCCTGCGTGCCATCTCGGGGCTGAACAGGGTGTCCGCCGGGACGATCGAGTTCGACGGCCGCGATATCGCGAAGGTGGCGCCGCACCGGCGGGTCCGCCAGGGAATGGCCTACGTGCAGGAGGGGAAGCGGGTCTTCCACCGGCAGACCGTGGAACAGAACCTGATTCTCGGCGGGTACGTCCGCAGGATGAGACGGTCCGCCGTCCGCGAGGAGGTGGAGCGGATCTACGACCTGTTCCCCGTCCTCGGCGCGAAACGCGGCCTGCTCGCCGGTGCGATGTCCGGCGGGCAGCAGCAGATGCTGGCGATCGGGCAGGCGCTGATGGCGAAACCCACCCTGCTACTGCTCGACGAGCCGTCCGGCGGGCTGGCGCCCGTAATCGTCGGCGAGGTCATGGAACGCGTGAACACCCTCAAGGAGGCCGGGCTGGCGGTGCTCCTCGTCGAGCAGGCCGTCGACGCCGCGATGAGCGTGGCCGATCACGTCACCGTCCTCGACGTCGGACGCGTCGTCATGGACGCGGATGCGGGCGAGATCGACGACAGGGCGGTGATCCGGGACGCCTACTTCGGGCGCGTCGGCTGACGACTAGCCGCCGAGGCGGCGGAACACGAGACGAACCGCGAGCCCCAGGTGCGCCATCACCTCGTCCACCGAGATGCGGCCGGCCACCCAGGACACCAGGCTCGACATCCAGACGTCGCCGATCACGCGGATGGCGTTCAACTGGTCGTCGGAGATCTGCTCGACACCGATGGTCTTGGCGAACATCTCCGTCATCAGGGCGCCGAACGCATCCAGTTCGGCCGAGGCCGACGCGTCCGCGAACATGAACGCACGCACCAGGGCCTCGTACCGCGGCCGGTCCTTCTCGAGGACCTCGGTGTTCTTCCGGAGCACGAACAGGATCCGCTCCGACGGGGTGTCGCCGGGGATGGTGACGTTCTCGAACCGGGACCGCATGCCTTCGAACACCATCAGGAGGCCCATCACCAGCATGTGGTTCTTCGACGGGAAGTACCGGTACACGGTGCCCAGCGCGACGCCCGCCCGATCCGCGATGGCGCGCATCTGCACGGCGTCGTACCCGCCCTCGGAGGCGAGTTCCATCGCCGCGGCGACGATCCGCTGGTAACGCTCCCGCTGCGGGGCCTTGGCCCCGCGCGAGGGCAGCTGCCCGTTGCGGAGCAACGACAACAGCCCGTCGCGGCCCGCCGTCAGCGGCTCTTCAGCAGTGCTCATGGACGTCAGCCTAGCGACAGTCACTTCGCCGGCGTCGCGCGACGGTAGCCCCACGTGAGTGCCAAAGTGTGGTCCCCCACACTTTGGCACTCACGTGGGGTGGGAACGAAAAAACTCCGCTGTCGACGTTCTCGACAACGGAGTTTCTGTGAATCGTGGTGGCCAGGGCCGGGATCGAACCGGCGACCTTCCGCTTTTCAGGCGGACGCTCGTACCAACTGAGCTACCTGGCCGGACGGCACCCGAACCGAATGCCTATCGCATTGTGTTGCCGATACCGTGTATCGGCAACACACTTGCGACCCTGACGGGACTCGAACCCGCGACCTCCGCCGTGACAGGGCGGCGCGCTAACCAACTGCGCCACAGGGCCTTGCTTGTCCTGCTGTGCTCTACAAGTGTAGAGCGTTACTGCGTGTCACTTTACTGCCGTCGAACCATACCGCATGCTCGACACCGGTCAAACGTACCCCCTACGGGATTCGAACCCGCGCTACCGCCTTGAAAGGGCGGCGTCCTAGGCCGCTAGACGAAGGGGGCCCGTCGGATTTCTCCGAACCAGTACCTCAACGGCGTTCCGTTGGGAGCTTGGATAGCTTAGGACACGGATCGAGAATTTCCCAAATCGCCAGGTCAGACTACGAATCGGGCAGTTCTGACCCGGAATCCGGCCATCCGTCCCGCGCAAACTTCTCCAGCCATTCGGGTGAAGCCATCGCCGCGAGGATCACTTCGAGCGATTCGACGAACCGTGTACCGAGGTCGCCCTCCAGCGCGGTCATGTCGGACATGTACCGCTGGCCGGCGAGAGAGGCCGCCAGGACCCGGGTGAACTTCTCCGGGTCGGCATCGGCGCGCAGCGACCCGTCCCGCTGGGCGCGGATCGCGAACGCGCGCGCGGTGCGCCCCCACACCTGCGAGCCACCGGACTGCACGTCCGGGTAGAACTCGGGTTCGACGATCAGCCGGAACTCGGCCCGCACGATGACGCTCGAATGAAACAGCTTCGCCAGGTCGATCACGAAACCGTGCAGCGCCTCGAAGGGCCCGATGTCCGTGCGACTCGTCCACCTGTCGGTCAGGGCGGTGAATTGCTCCACCCCGGACTGGAGGACGGCGCGGGCGAGTTCTTCCTTTGACTGGAAGTGGAAGTACATCGCCCCCTTGGTGGCGTTCGAGCCCTCGAGGATCGTGTTGACCGACGCCGCCGCATAGCCGCGCTTCGCGAACTCGATCGCGGCCGACTCCACCAGTGCAGCGCGAGTGCGTCGCGCACGCTCCTGCTGACGTGCCATGACGGTGAATCCCTCTCCCAAATGTAGTAACCCCCGCTTTTCGCCCTGCAGGGGCGAGCTTGGAGCCATACATAACAGTATCCCCGTTTTGAAAGAACCAACAGAGCAGTCTTTAGATCATGAAAACTTCCATAAAACAAACCCTGCGCCCGTTATTGACCCGAAATCGGACCGCCGCCGAAAACACACCAAGTGGTATAATTTGGGTCGGCTCGGGTGCGCTGCAGGGGGTGCGCACCCGAGCCGACCACTTCCATCCCCCGGCACGGCGCGCCGTGCCGGGGGTGCTGTTCTCTCGGTCACCGTCTGCGCACTAGACTCTGGCCCCGCGCCCCTATAGCTCAGTTGGTAGAGCTACGGACTTTTAATCCGCAGGTCGTAGGTTCGAGCCCTACTGGGGGCACCGTCCTGACCGGTTCATCCTGGTCAGGTAGTGCGATAGACGCGTTCGGAGCGGCGGAGTGGTCACCATGTGACCACCCGTCGACCCGGCGACGTGCTCACCTTGGTCGCGGGATGTCGAGAATCCGCGGCCGGCTCCGTCCCCGCAGTGAACACGGCCACAATGGGCCGTACCTCACCAAGGAGGTTCGCCAGTGGACGAGGCGGCACTGCGCACCCTCACCCCCGCTGTGATCGGGATCCTCGTCCGCCGCGGAGCCGACTTCGCGGAGGCCGAGGATGCCGTGCAGGACGCCCTGGTCGAGGCCGTGCGCGTGTGGCCGGACGACCCGCCGCGGGATCCCAAGGGCTGGCTGGTCACCGTGGCCTGGCGGAAGTTCCTCGACACCGCCCGCGCCCACTCCTCCCGCAGGCAGCGCGAGGAACGCATCGAGGCCGAGCCGGTGCCCGGACCGGCCGAGGCGGTCGACGACACGCTCCAGCTGTACTTCCTGTGCGCGCACCCGTCCCTGACACCGGCATCGTCCGTCGCGCTCACGCTGCGCGCGGTCGGCGGCCTGACGACGCGTCAGATCGCGCAGGCCTACCTGGTTCCGGAGGCGACGATGGCCCAGCGCATCAGCCGGGCCAAGCGGACCGTCTCGGGCGTCCGGTTCAACCAGCCCGGCGATGTCGCCACGGTGCTGCGGGTGCTCTACCTGGTGTTCAACGAGGGGTATTCCGGCGAGGTCGACCTCGCCGCCGAGGCGATCCGGCTCACCCGTCAGCTCGCGGCCGCGATCGACCATCCGGAGGTCGCGGGTCTGCTCGCGCTCATGCTGCTTCACCACGCGCGGCGCCCGGCACGGACCGGCCCCGACGGCAGCCTCGTACCCCTCGCCGAGCAGGACCGCAGCCTGTGGGACACCCGTCTGATCGCCGAGGGCGTCGACATCCTCCAGGCGGCCCTGGCCCGCGACCGCCTGGGCGAATTCCAGGCCCAGGCCGCCATCGCCGCGCTCCACGCCGACGCCCGGACGGCCGAGGAGACCGATTGGGTGCAGATCGTCGAGTGGTACGACGAACTGGTGCACCTCACCGACAGCCCGGTGGCCCGCCTCAACCGGGCCGTCGCGGTCGGCGAGGCCGACGGCCCGCGCGCCGGGCTGGCCGCACTCGCGGCGCTGGACGACGCACTGCCCCGTCACACCGCGGTCGCGGCGTATCTCCGCGAGCGGGACGGCGACCTGGCAACGGCGGCACGGCTCTACGCGGAGGCGGCCGACAAGGCGCCCAATCTCCCCGAACGAGACCACCTCACGCGTCAGGCCGCCCGACTCAACGCGCTACTGCGGAGCTGAGCGGCACTCACCCGCGGCGCGGCGCGTCCTCCACCGGGGACACCCGGATCAACCGCCGAACGGCCTCGACGGCGGTCTGCCGCCGCTGCGCCACCGTGCGTTCCCCTGACTTCTTGCCGCCCGGCGCGGTGGCCAGCGATCGGACGACGTCGGTGATCACGAGCAGTAGTTCGCCTGCGTTCCACGACGGATCGACGAACCCCTCCTGCTGCCCTCGGCGAATCTCGGCGGCCTTGGGCCGCAGGGTGACGATCCGCGCGTCGCTGTCCGCGATCTGTTCCCGCATCTCGAGGTCGGCCCACTCCTGCAGCCGTGCGTTCTCGGGGTGCGCCACGTAGTCGTCGAACAAGCGGCCCGCATACCCCGGCAGATCGTCGCCCCGCAGTGCCGTCTGCTCCGTCGTCTCCACGATCCATTGCTGGATGACGGCGTCGAACAGCGCTTCCTTGCTGTCGAAGTACGCGTACAGGCGGTCCTTGCTCGCCCGGGCCGCCTCCGCGATGCGGTTGATCCGGGCCCCGGCGACTCCGTAGCGGGCGAATTCGTCCTTGGCCGCGGCGAGGATCCGGTCGCGCGTGGCTTCTCCCGCTGATCGCATGCCGACATCCTAAATTGCCCGTTGCCGAACCATTTGGTTCGGCGTAGCGTGCGCAGTTGACGAACAATCTGGTTCGGAAACTCTTCGACCTTCCCGTCCGCACGAGAACCCGAGGTACGACCATGAACATCGATCAGGCCCGCAGCACGTTCCACGAGCTTCGACAGCGCGACGCCGGCGTCTCCCCCGACGAACTCGACGCCGTGTGGGCGGCGCTCGACACCGTGCGGGCCGAGGACATCCTCGGCAGCTGGAAGGGCGACGACTTCGCCACCGGGCACCGCCTGCACGACAAGCTGGTCGCGGGCCGCTGGCACGGAAAGACGTTCCACTCCCTCGAGGACGCGAAACCGTTGATCTGCCGGGACGCGGACGGGAACCTCTATTCCGACGTCGAGGGCGGCAACGGCGAGGCCAGTCTGTGGAACATCGAGTTCCGGGGCGAGGTCGCCGCCACCATGGTGTACGACGGCGCCCCCATCTTCGATCACTTCAAGAAGGTCGACGACTCGACCCTCATGGGCATCATGAACGGCAAGTCCGCACTGGTCCTCGACGGCGGCAGGCACTACTACTTCCTGCTCGAAAGAGACTGAGCCCCAATGCAGGTCACCGCAGCGCTCTCCCTCGGTCCCGAGTCTCCGTTCACGCTGGAGACGGTCGAACTCGACGAGCCCCGCGCGGACGAGGTTCTGGTGCGGGTCGTCGCCACCGGCCTGTGCCACACGGACCTCGTCACCAAGGCGGCACTCCCCACCGCCGCCGGTCCGGCCGTCCTCGGGCACGAAGGTGCCGGGATCGTGGTCGACGTCGGGGCACGCGTGAGCGGGATAGCGCCCGGCGATCATGTGATTCTCAGCTACCGCCACTGCGGTGACTGCGACCAATGCCGAAGTGCGGGTCCGGCGTACTGCGTCGACGCGCACCGCCTGAACAGTTCGGGCAGGCGTGTGGACGGTTCGGCCACCGTCACCCGGAACGGCGAACCGGTGCGCGCCGCCTTCTTCGGCCAGTCCAGCTTCGCCGACCACGTTCTCGCGACGGCCGACAACATCGTCGTCGTCGACGAGTCCGTCGACCTGGCCGCCGCGGCGCCGCTCGGCTGCGGGTTCCAGACGGGTGCCGGTGCGGTACTGAACGTGCTCCGGCCCGGCAGCGATTCGAGTGTGGTCGTCTTCGGCGCGGGCAGCGTCGGGTTCGCTGCGCTGCTCGCCGCCCGATCAAAAGGTGTCGCAACAATTTTCGCGGTCGATCCGGTGCCCGCGCGGCGTGCGCTCGCGGCGGAGTTCGGTGCGGTCGCGCTCGATCCCGGGACGCAGGACGTCGTCGCGGCGATCCGCGCGGGGACCGGCGGCGGCGCCACCCACACCCTGGACACGACGGGGATCCCCGCCGTCATCGGTCAGGCGCTGTCGTCGCTGCGGGCGCGAGGCAGCGCGGTGGTCGTCGGACTGGGCACACCCGAAGTGGCGGTGAACATTCAGGACCTGATGCTGAACGGCAAGACCCTCCGCGGCTGCGTCGAGGGCGATTCGTCCGTACAGCAGTTCATTCCGCAGTTGCTGGCGTTGCACGCCGAGGGGAGGTTCCCGTTCGACCGTCTCGTCACCGAGTACCGGTTCGAGGACATCAACCGCGCCGTCGCCGATCAGGCTGCGGGGACGGTGATCAAACCCGTGCTCGTGTGGTGAATTGTCAGGGCGCGGCGGGTGACGGCCCGTCGCCGACCTGCCCGTCTTTCGCTTTCGTGTCCCCGCGCATCTCGGCGAGATCCTCACCGCGCTTGCGGTACGTGAAGCTGACTCCGGCGACGCCGAGGAACAGCACCACCCCGATGATGGCGCCGGCGAGCGACGCACCGCGGAA
Organism: Rhodococcus koreensis; assembly: GCF_900105905.1. Classification (GTDB taxonomy): domain Bacteria; phylum Actinomycetota; class Actinomycetes; order Mycobacteriales; family Mycobacteriaceae; genus Rhodococcus_F; species Rhodococcus_F koreensis. The sequence goes on from NZ_FNSV01000005.1 coordinate 3,490,262, forward strand.
TCCGGGCGCGTCGACGTCCATGATCCGTTCGCCGGCGTGCGCCGCGCTGTTGCCGCCGAGCACCACGCTGAGCGTCAGCAGATTGGGCAGCACCACAAGGACTCCGAGGATCAGCAACACGATCTGCACGGGCTTGAACCGGCGCTTGCGGAACAACCGCCACGCCCCGCGGAACAGCAGCAGGGGCAGCAGCGTGCACAGGGTGCCGAACAAGAGTCCCCACAGGATGCCGCCGCCGAAGCTGCCGTCCGCCATCCCGCCCACGTTCTGCGCCCACGCCCGCGGGAGGTACGCCGCGAGGATGAAATACGCGATGACCAGCACCACCAGGAGGACGGCGATCCCGATGGCCTTCTTGGCCCACGACGGCAGTCCCGACTTCGCCGGCGTGGTGGTGGATGCGCTGTTGTCGGTCGTCATGACTGGTCTCCCTGCGTCGGCAACGGTTCTTCGTCCAGCACCTGCTTCGCCAGTCGCTTCGGCGCGACGAGCGTGTACGACGTCCTGATCCACTCACGCAGCTGTTCCCACCGGGGCCCGTCCGCGTCCGCGACGTCCACTGCGATCCAGCCGTGTCTACCGAGACCGTATCCCGCGGGCTCGGCCCCCGGTTCCGTCGCGACCACCGCTTCTGCCTCGTCGACGGTGAGCTTCACCGTCAACCGGGTGGCGTCCACGTCGCTGAACACGAAGTTCTTGCCCCGCACCCGGAACGTCGGGTGCCCGTCCCACTGGGCGATGTCCACCCGTACGGCTTCGGGCAATTCGGCGGCGATCTGTTCGAGGCGGCTCATGTTGTTGCCCATGTGACGATTGTCGGCAGCACCCCGACCGACCGCAACAGGCATATCGGACATACGGGATTCACTAATGTCGGAAGTCCGGGGGTTTCGACGAAGAGCCCCATGACGAGGCAGGCATCCATGGCATCGATCGACGACCTTCTGTCCCAGATTCCGATCAACCAGATCGCCCGGCAACTCGGCGTCGACGAGGCCACCGCCGAGACCGCAGTGAAGTCGGCGCTGCCGACGCTCGTCGGCGGGCTCGGCGCCAACGCCGAGGACCCGGACGGCGCCGCGTCCCTGCAGAGCGCGCTGCACGATCACCGCGGCACGACGCTGCTGGACGGCGGAATCGACATCGACCAGGTCGACACGGACGACGGCGACAAGATCGTGTCCAACATCTTCGGCGGCGAACGTGACCAGGTGGCGAGCACACTCGGTGGGGTCGGCGGCGGCAGCGGAGTGGGCAGCGACCTCATGAAGCAGTTGCTGCCGATCCTCGCGCCGATCGTGCTGGCGTACATCGCCAAGCAGGTAACGGGCGGCGGGTCCGCTCCGCAGGCGCAGCCGCAAGATGCGGGCCAGGCAGGCGGAGGCCTCGGGGACGTACTGGGCGGACTCCTCGGAGGCGGCGGCGGTTCCGGCGGGCTCGGCGGGGTTCTCGGTGGCCTGCTCGGGAAGGGTGCGGGCGGCGGACTGGGCGACATGCTCGGCGGACTGCTCGGCGGCGGAAAGAAGTAGCGAGACGGGGCGGCGGGTCACCGCCGCCCCGCAGGGTGTCGATATTCACACCTGGGGTGGATCGAATTCCCAGGAGACTCGGAGCCGGACGAAGCGCCTCCTACGCAACCGTCGACACGGCTCGAGTTAGGGCGGGGAATCTGTGGAGACCCACAAATCTGTGATCGTCCACAACTGCCCGCGCGTCGCTGTGATGATCTCTCCCTGGGATGATTACGCTGGTCACCGCACACGCAACCTCATCAGTACACTGTCATGTAACGGTTCGCCGCGTGGCGGCGACACATCCCGGAAGGTCCATTACGGATCGGTAACTTCGACGGTTCCCGGGCCGCCGACGGCGTTTACCAACCTACTTACGGTGCCGTAGGCTGAACAAAGTCAAATTTGAGCTACTGGAGGCATTACACATGGCGAGGGACCTGACCCAACTCGAACTGCTGCAGGAGTTGTCGCCGGTTGCAGAAGAGAACGTCAACCGCCACCTCTCCATGGCCAAGGAATGGCACCCCCACGACTATGTTCCGTGGGACGAGGGACGCAACTTCGCCGCGATGGGCGGCACCGATTGGGACCCCGAGCAGTCGCAGCTCGACGAGGTCGCCAAGGCCGCGATGATCACGAACCTCCTCACCGAGGACAACCTGCCGTCGTACCACCGCGAGATCGCGGAGAACTTTTCCCAGGACGGCGCATGGGGAACATGGGTCGGTCGCTGGACCGCCGAGGAGAACCGTCACGGGATCGTGATGCGCGATTACCTCGTCGTGACCCGCGCCGTCGACCCCGTCCAGCTCGAGCAGTTCCGCATGGAGCACATGACGAACGGCTTCGCCTCCCCGGCCGACGTCGACGCAGGCTTCCTCCACTCCGTCGCGTACGTCACGTTCCAGGAACTCGCCACCCGTGTGAGCCACCGCAACACCGGCAAGGCGTGCAAGGACCCGATCGCCGACAAGATGCTGCAGCGCATCGCGGCCGACGAGAATCTGCACATGATCTTCTACCGCAACATGTGTGGTGCGGCCCTCGACCTCGCGCCCGACCAGGCGCTCGAGGCCGTCAACATGATCGTCCAGAACTTCCAGATGCCGGGCGCCGGTATGCCGAACTTCCGGCGCAACGGTGTGCTCATGGCCAAGCACGGCATCTACGACCTGCGTCAGCACCTCGAAGAGGTCGTGATGCCCGTCCTGCGCAAGTGGAACATCTTCGAGCGGAACGATTTCACCGCCCGCGGCGAGGAGATCCGCGAGAGCCTCGGCAAGTTCCTCGAGAACCTCGAGGGCCAGGCCACCAAGTTCGAGGAGCAGCGCGACCGCATGCTGGCCCGCGAGGCCAAGAAGCGCGAGCAGAAGGCTTCCTGACGTAAACAGTTATCCTGTGCCCGGTACCGGATTCGGTACCGGGCACAGTTTTTTTCCAGCACTTTCCCAGAGGTCGTCAATGTCATCCCTTCGTATCGGATCGCTCGAGCTGCGCAGTCCGGTGGTTCTGGCCCCCATGGCCGGGATCACCAACGTCGCCTTCCGCACGCTGTGCCGTGAGCTCGAGACGGAACGCGCGGGCAGCACGTCCGGCCTGTACGTCTGCGAGATGGTGACCGCGCGTGCGCTCGTCGAGCGGCAGCCCGCGACCCTGCACATGACGACGTTCGGCCCCACCGAGACGCCACGGTCCCTGCAGCTGTACACCGTCGACCCGGACACCACGTACGCGGCGGCCAAGATGATCGTGGACGAGAACATGGCCGACCACATCGACATGAACTTCGGCTGCCCCGTCCCCAAGGTGACCCGCAAGGGTGGCGGTGCGGCGCTGCCGTACAAGCGCACGCTGTTCGGCCGGATCGTCGCGGCGGCCGTGAAGGCGACCGAGGGCACCGACGTCCCGGTGACCGTCAAGTTCCGCGTCGGCATCGACGCCGAGCATCACACGCATCTCGACGCCGGCCGGATCGCCGCCGGGGAGGGCGCCGCCGCCGTCGCGCTGCACGCGCGTACCGCGTCGCAGCGGTACTCCGGCACGGCCGATTGGAACGAGATCGCCCGGCTCAAGGAACACGTCACGGACGTGCCCGTCCTCGGGAACGGCGACATCTTCGCGGCCGAGGACGCGGCCCGCATGATGGAGCAGACCGGGTGCGACGGCGTCGTCGTCGGACGCGGGTGCCTCGGCAGGCCCTGGCTGTTCGCGGAGCTGAGCGCGGCACTGAACGGGAAGCCGCAGCCCACTCCGCCCAACCTCGGCGAGGTGGCCACGATCATCCGCAGGCACGCGGAACTCCTCGCCGATCACCACGGCGAGGACAAGGGCCTGCGCGAACTGCGCAAGCACGTGTCCTGGTACCTGCGGGGCTTCCCCGCCGGGTCCGAACTGCGGGTCGCGATGGCCCTCGTGAGCAAACTCACCGAACTCGACGACCTCCTCGTCCAGCTCGATCCGACCATCCCGTTCCCCAAGGACGCCGAGGGTCCGCGCGGGCGGCAGGGATCGCCCGGCACGGTCGCCCTCCCCGAGGGGTGGCTCGACGACCCCGACGACTGCCTGGTGCCCGCCGGCGCCGACCTCATGCATTCCGGTGGTTAGCAGCGCGAACGCGCGTCACCTCGCTACTTGTGGGGAGCCTCGACGTTCGATAAGTACTATGGCTGGAATCCGTCGGGGCCGACGGAGGTCCGAGTCGGCGGAGAGGTCAGGTTGCATCGGTGGGTGATGATCACAGTGCGGACTCACCGACTCCCGAATCCCGCGCCCCCTGGGAGCGTCCTCTAGCGGATCCCAGCTACCGGGAAGCCCAGTCGGGGCGGCCGCGGCGACTCCCACCGCGACAGCCACCTCCCGAACGGCGGCCTCCCGAACCGCCCGCAGCCCCCGAGCACCGTGCACCGGTGGAACGCACCGAATCGTCCCGCCACGACAGCGGCCGGATCGGCCGCCGGGCCGCGGGCGGACCCACCGAGGCGCTCTCCGTCGCCGACCTGGTGAAGAAGGTCGCCGAGGACGACGCGAGCGATCCGGAGAAGACGGAGACGATTCCCCCGATCGACGAGCGGCAGCCGCCGCCTCCCGGGGTTCCGCCGCGCAAGACCCCACCGGCAGCGCCGCCGTCGGAGCCGCCGCAGAGCACGCCCGAACCCGAATGGGTCGCAGATTCCGCCGAGACCACCGCGGTACCGCAGGTGGTCGGCAACCCGGGCACCACACGCCTGGCCCTCAACAAGACCCGCAAACGCAAGCGTCTGCGCGCAGCGGGACGCGCCGTCGTCGCGCTCGTCGCGGTGGTCGCACTCGCCGGAACCGGCATCGTCTGGGGCTACCTGCGCTCCACCGAGGGCAAGTTCGACCAGATCGCGGCACTCGACACCGAGTCGACCGACATCGTCGACGCCGTCGGGCAGACCGGTGACGAGACCTACCTCATCGTCGGCACCGACACCCGCGCCGGCGCGAGCGGCGAGGTCGGCGCCGGAACCATCGACGACGCCGAGGGCTCCCGCGCCGACACGGTGATGCTCGTCAACATCCCCGCCGACCGGAGCCGGGTGGTCGCGGTGTCGTTCCCCCGCGACCTCGACGTCGAGCGACCCGTCTGCCAGGGCTGGGACAACGACAGCGGCAGCTACACCGGCGAGACCTTCCCCGCCGCCGACGGCGACAAACTCAACGCCACGTACGCTCTCGGCGGACCGAAATGCCTGGTGAAGGTGATCCAGAAGATGTCGGGTCTGAAAATCGGCCACTTCGTCGGCATGGACTTCGCCGGCTTCGAGTCGATGGTCAACGAGATCGGCGGGGTCAAGGTCTGTACCACCCAGCCGCTCGAGGACGACGTACTCGGCACCGTTCTGCCGCAGGCGGGCACCCAGATGCTCGACGGCAAGACGGCACTGAACTTCGTCCGCGCCAGACACGTCGAGGCGGAGGGCAACGGCGACTACGGGCGCATCAACCGGCAGCAGAGATTCCTCTCCGCCCTGCTGAGGGGGGCCCTGTCCAGTCAGGTGCTGCTCAATCCCGGCAAACTGAACGGTTTCATCAACGCGTTCACCCGCGACACGTTCGTGGAGAACATCGACACGAAGTCGCTGGTCACGCTCGGGCGCTCACTGCAGAACGTCGACGCGGGCGCGGTCACCTTCCTGACCGTGCCCACGGCGGGCACCACCGAGTGGGGCAACGAGATTCCCCGCACCGACGACATCAAGGCCATCTTCCGGGCCATCATCGACGACGAGGCGCTGCCCGGCGAGAAGCGGGCGGAACCGCTGCCCTCGAACGCCCCCGAACCGCAGGCCGCGCCGCCCGCCCCGGAGACGGTCCAGGCCGTCGACCCGTCCAGCGTGACCGTGCAGGTGTCGAACGCATCGGGTGAGTCGGGGCTGGCCGCGACCGTCGCCGACAATCTCGCCGCCGAGGGCTTCCAGATCTACAACGTCGGCAACTACACGGGCACCAGCAGCGAGACCGTCATCCGGTTCTCGCCGGGCCACGAGGCCGAGGCGGCGACCCTGGCGTCGTCGTTCCCGGGTGCGGTGCTCGAGGCGACCACCGGACTCGGAACGGTCGTGGAGGTCGCGCTCGGTTCGAGCTTCTCCGGGACCGTGCAGACACCGAGTCCGATCGACACTCCGCTGAACGTGTCGGACGTGCGAATCGGCCAGCCGGAGGACGCGGAAATCCCCGCGGACCTGGCGGTTGTGAACGCAGGCGACACGTCCTGCGATTGAGCGCACGCTCAGCAGCGTCGTTCACCCTGCGTTCACCGTGTGATCGTGACTTGGTTTCCCGTGCACCGTAGGCTGTGACCTCATGCGCGTGGCTTACAACGAACAGATGACCGAGCTTGCCGACCTTCTCGGTGAGATGGCGGGGCTTGCGGGGGTCGCCATGGAGCGAGCCACCCAGTCGCTGCTCCAGGCAGACCTCTCGCTCGCCGAGCAGGTCATCGGCGAGCACGACAAGATCACCGAGCTCAGCACCATCTGCGAGGAGCGGGCGTTCGCCCTCCTCGCCCTGCAGGCACCGGTCGCCGGCGACCTCCGCTCCGTCGTCAGCGGAATCCAGATCGTCGCCGACATCGACCGGATGGGTGCGCTGGCGCTCCACGTCGCCAAGATCGCGCGCCGCCGACATCCCAACCACGTGCTCCCCGAAGAGGTCAACGGCTACTTCGCCGAGATGGGGCGCATCGCCGTCTCCATCGGCGCCGCCGCCCGCGAAGTCCTCGAGACGCGCGACCCCGAGCGTGCCGCGCGCCTGCGCGAAGAGGACGAGGCGATGGACGACCTCCACCGGCACCTGTTCACCGTGCTCATGGACCGCGAGTGGAAACACGGCGTGGCCGCCGCCGTCGACGTCACCCTGCTCGGCCGCTTCTACGAGCGTTTTGCCGACCACGCCGTCGAGGTGGGCCGCCGGGTGATCTTCCTGGTCACCGGCAAGCTGCCCGACGACACCGAGACCGCCGTGAAAGACGCCGACAACCTCACGTCCTACCCGGAACTGTAGAACTCCCCCAACACTTTTCGAACGAACGGGACGCTCGTACGGTCTGACCGTGCGAGCGTCCCGTTCGTTCGCTGGAAGTCGTCCATACGATAAGAACGCCCCGGCCGAAGATCCGGCCGGGGCGTTCTCCTCGGTGTGCGTTATCCGAAGCGGCCCGAGATGTAGTCCTCGGTGGCCTTCTGCGTCGGGTTGGAGAAGATCTTCTCGGTGTCGTCGATCTCGACGAGACGTCCCGGCTTGCCGGTGGCCTCGAGGTTGAAGAACGCGGTCTGGTCACTCACACGCGCGGCCTGCTGCATGTTGTGGGTGACGATCACGATGGTGAAGTCCTTCTTCAGCTCCGTGATGAGGTCCTCGATCGCGAGGGTCGAAATGGGGTCGAGCGCCGAGCAGGGCTCGTCCATCAGCAGGACATCGGGCGAGACGGCGATGGCCCGGGCGATGCACAGACGCTGCTGCTGACCGCCGGAGAGTCCGCCACCGGGCTTGTCGAGACGGTCCTTGACCTCGTTCCACAGGTTCGCGCCGCGCAGCGACCGCTCGGCCACCTCGTCGAGACGCTTCTTGCTGCGCTCGCCCTGCAACTTGAGGCCGGCCACCACGTTGTCCTTGATGGACATCGTCGGGAACGGGTTGGGACGCTGGAACACCATACCGATCGTCTTGCGGACCCCGACCGGGTCGATGCCGGAACCGTAGATGTCCTCACCGTCGAGGAGGATCGAACCCTCCACGCGCGCACCGGGAGTCACCTCGTGCATGCGGTTCAGCGAACGCAGCACGGTCGACTTGCCGCAACCGGACGGACCGATGAACGCGGTCACGTTCCGCGGGGGGACCGACAGCCCGACATCGGCGACGGCGTGGAACTTGCCGTAGTAGATGTTGACGTCCTTGAGATCCAGACGCTTGGCCATTACCGGCTCCCTACTGATTGATGTACGAACTCGAGTGTATGTGTCACTTGCTGCGGACCTGTGAGAAGTGGCCGACGACCTTGGCCGCGATGTTGAGGACGGCGATCAGGAGGATCAGCGTCAGCGCCGCGCCCCAGATGCGGTTGGTACCGGCATCGGTCGGGTTGTTCATCTCGGCGACCATGACGCCGGGCAGGGTGCCCATCTCGCCGCCGAACAGGTTGAAGTTGATGAACGGTGCGTACCCCACCAGGATCAGCAGCGGAGCAGTCTCGCCCATCACGCGGGCCAGCGCCAGCATGACGCCGGTGATGATGCCCGGCAGCGCGGTGGGCAGCACGATCTTGGCGATCGTCTTCCACTTCGGAACGCCCAGCGCGTACGACGCCTCGCGCAGGTCCTGTGGCACGATGCGGAGCATCTCCTCCGTGCTGCGGACGACGACGGGCACCATCAGCAGGACCAGGGCGAGCGCCACCGCGAACCCGGACTTCGGGAAGCCGAACGTCGCGATCCACAGGGCATAGATGAACAGGGCGGCCACGATCGACGGGACACCGCTGAGGATGTCGACCATGAACGTGGTCAGCTTCGCCAGCCGCGACTTCCGGTCGGCGTACTCGACGAGGTAGATCGCGACGAACAGTCCGAGCGGGATGGACAGCACCGCGCAGACGAGTCCCTGCAGGATCGTGCCGATCAGCGCGTGGTAGATACCGCCGCCCTCGGCCGACGACGTGAGTCCGCTGAGCGAGTGGGTGAACCAGGTGGCCGACGTCAGGGCGGGAATACCCTTGACGACGGCGGTGATCAGGACCCACACCAGCGGAACCAGGGCGACGAGCACTGCCAGCGTCACGAGAACGGTGGCGGTGATATCGGTGATGCGCCGCCGGGTACCGACACCCCGGAAGGTGGGTGCCTTGACCGGCTTGTCGAGTGTCGCGGTCATGGGTCAGTCCTTCTTTCCTGCGATCACGGCGCGGGCCGCGGCGTTCACGACGAACGTGAGTACGAAGAGCACCAGACCTGCGGCGATGTACGCGCCGGCCTGGATGTTGTTGTTGAACTCCGCGTAGCCGAGGGCGATCTTGGACGCGATGGTGGCGCCGCCGTCGAACAGCGACCATCCGAAGGGCTGCGACGTGGTGCGCAGGATCAGGTACAGCGCCATGGTCTCACCGAGGGCGCGACCGAGGCCCAGCATCGAACCACTGATGTAGCCGGACTTACCGAACGGAATGATCGTGGTACGCACCACTTCCCACCGGGTGGCGCCCAGGGCGAGCGCCGCCTCGATATGGGACGTCGGTGTCTGGACGAACACTTCGCGGGTCACGGCGGTGATGACGGGAAGGATCATCACGGCGAGGACGATGCCGGCCGTGAAGATGGTGCCGCCGCCGGTGATCGAACCGCTGCCCGTCGCGAACAGCGGGAACCAGCCGAGGGTCTCATTGAGCCACACCGCAAGCGGCCTGATTGCCGGCGCGAACACCAGCAGACCCCAGAGGCCGTAGACGATCGACGGCACCGCGGCCAGCAGGTCGATGACGTACGCCAGCGGACGCTTGAGCCAGCTCGGCGAATATTCGGTGAGGAAGATCGCGATACCCAGCGCAACCGGCATCGCGAGCACGAGCGCGAACAGCGACACCAGAACCGTCACCTGGAAGAGGTCGAGCACACCGAACGCCATCGCGTTGATGTCCTGGGTGACCCACTCGCGGCTGGTGAGGAAGTTGACCTGGTTCCGGCTCAGCGCGGGAACGGCACGCCAGACGAGGAAGATGCCGATCGCGGCGATGAGGATGGAGATGACGATCGCCGACGTGGTCGCGAGGGACTTGAAGATCCGGTCTCCCGGCCTCGCGACGGCCTTGCCGCGAGGTGTATCGGTCGGGGTCGGGGTTTCGGCCTTGGTGGAACTCAACTCGGCCTCCGGAGTGCCGTTCGGACCGCCCACCCCGGCCCCGCCGGAAGCGGAGCCGGAGGCGCGAGGTGCTGATTCGGTGTGCGCTTCACTCATCTGCGCTCCCAATCTTTCATCGTCAGAATATCGAGTCATGGGCGGGTCCGAACGACTTACCGTGTGAATCAGCCGATTGCGGCGACCGACGCGTTCAGCTTCTCCTTCATGGAGTCGGGCAGCGGCACGTAGCCCTGCGCGGCCAGGTTGTCCTGGCCCTCGTTGGCGGCGCTGGTCAGGAACGACTTGACCGCTGCGGAGGTGTCGGCGTCGTAGCCCTTCGAGCACACGATCTCGTAGGTGGCGAGCACCAGCGGGTACGCGCCGGCTTCCTTGGTGCCGAAGATCGAGGCGAGGTCGAGGGTCAGGTCGCCCTCGCCCGCACCCTTGAACTGCGCACCCTCGATGGCCTTCGCCGCGGACTCGTCGGACAGCGCGACGGGGCCCGAGCCGGTGTCGATCTGCGCTGCCGACAGCTTGTTCTGGTCTGCGTACGACTTCTCGACGTAGGTGATCGAGCCGGGGGCGGAGGCCACTGCCTGCGCGACACCGGCCGACCCCTTGGCGCCCTCACCGATGCCGCCGGTGAAGTCGGAGCCGGCACCGGTGGTCCAGGCGCCGTTCGAGGCGGCGGTGAGGTACTGCTGGAAGTTGTCGGTGGTTCCCGAGGAGTCCGAGCGGATGATCGCGGTGATGTCCTGGTCCGGCAGGGTGGCGCCCGGGTTGAGGGCGGCGATGGCCGGGTCGTTCCACTTCTTGATGGTGCCGTTGAAGATCTTGGCGGTCACTTCACCGTTCAGCACCAGGTCCTCGACACCGTCGAGGTTGTAGGCGACCGCGACGGGCCCGAAGACGAGGGGAAGGTTCCACGCCTCGCCGCCGACGCAACGCGCCTTGGCCTGCTCGGCCTGCTCGGTCTTGATCGCCGAGTCGGAACCGGCGAAGTCGACCTGACCCGCGATGAACTGGGTACGTCCGTCACCGGAACCGCTGGGGTTGTACGCCAGGTTGACGGTCTTGCCCTTCTCCTGGCACACGGAGATGTAGGTGGAGACGAACTGGTCCATGGCGTTCTTCTGCGCCGAGGAACCGGCCGAGGAGAGGTTGGCCTTGCCCTCGCACGTCGCGCTCGAGGCGGCTACGTCGACGCCGCTCGACGCGGCGTTGTTGTCGCTGCCACACGCGGCCAAGGTCATGGCACCCAGGGCCACTGCACCGAGCAGGGCGCCATTGCGCTTGAGATTCACCTAGTCCTCCGGAAATACCGTCTCGCCCTGGATCGGGCGGCGACATGAGGCGCGGACCGGGAGGATCCTGCACCAGGCAGCACGGCGCTGCCCACGGAGAAACCTAGGGGTAGCTAATGTCCAGTTGGACCACGATCGGTGAACGGAAAGTGAACAGACCGAGCATTTGCCCATATTTCCGAGACGAACGACGGGTGCCGAAGTAAGAGGAGCGCCTCAGGCTCGCGCGTACGCGACGTCGGTGTGGAACCGCTCGAACCCGAGCCGGTCGTAGGTGTGCAGCGCCGACGTGTTGTCGCCCTCGACGTAGAGCAGCACCGCACCGAGCCCGCGGTCACGCAGGTAGTGCAGTCCGGCGAGTGTGAGCAACCGGCCGAGACCGCGCCCCTGGGCGTCGGGTCCGATGGCCACCACGTAGACCTCACCGATGGCCGGCTCGTCGCCCTGCTGCGGGTGCACCTTGGTCCAGTGGAATCCGAGCAGCCGCTTCTCGTCCGCCGTGCCGTACGCCATGAACAGCCCGGCCGGATCGAACCAGGCCTCCGCGCGGCGTTCGGCCATTTCCCGTTCGGTCCACGACCCCTGCTCGGGGTGCCAGGCGAAGGCGGCGGCGTTGACCCGCAGCACCTCGGGATCATCCTCGACTCCGCGGTACAAGCGGAGTGAAATATCCTCCGGCACAACGATTTCCGGAAGCTCGGCACCCTCGAGTGGACGCCGGAGCTGCAGCAGTTCGCGTGCACCGCTCAGCCCGAGGCGGTGCGCCACCGCCTGCGCCGCGGGCAGGTTGCCGTGCGCCCACACCCGGGTGTCCGGACCACCCTCGGACAGGACCTCGGTAACCAGCCGGCTACCGATCCCCCGGCCGCGCGCCTCGGGATCGACCGCGAGTTCGGCCATCGCGGGGTGCTCGCCGTGACCCGGCTGCAGCTGCGCGTACCCGACGATCCGATGGGCGTCGGTCTCCACGAGATGACGGACACCGTCGCCGCCGGCCCCGGACACGGCGTGCACGCCCTGCTCCGACACGGGCGCGGTTCCGTCCGCTGCCGTCGCGCGGTCGAGCAGTGCGGACACGTCCGCGGCCTGCTTGCCGTCGAGTCGATCGGTCCAGGACTGCACCGAAGCGCTCACTGGATCACAGGTCCTTCCGCGGATTCGAAGTCTGCATCTTCGGCATCGAGGTCGTCGACCGGCGGCACCGGCGCACCCGACTTGCTGCGGGTGGGACGGACGGCCTTGTATCCGACGTTGCGGACTGTACCGATCAAGGATTCGTACTCGCTGCCCAGCTTGGCGCGCAGACGACGCACGTGGACGTCCACCGTGCGGGTACCACCGAAGAAGTCGTATCCCCACACCTCCTGCAGCAACTGCGCGCGGGTGAAGACGCGACCCGCGTGCTGCGCCAGGTACTTGAGGAGTTCGAACTCCTTGTAGGTGAGGTCGAGGGGGCGGCCACGCAGCCGGGCCGTGTACGTGCCCTCGTCGATGACCAGTTCGCCGAGCGTGATCTTGCCCGACGCCTCCGGGCTGGCGACGCCGCCGGCACGTCCGACCAGCAGTCGGAGGCGGGCGTCCACCTCGGCCGGCCCGGTGCCCGGGAGCAGGATGTCGTCGAGACCCCAGTCGGAATTGACCGCCACCAGGCCACCCTCGGTGAGCACCGCCACCACGGGGACCGCGGAACCCGTGCTGCCCAGCAGCCGGCAGAGGCCGCGGGCCGCCGCGAGATCGGTGCGCGCATCCACCAGGGCGATGTCGGCGGAGCTCGCTTCCAGGAGAGAGGACACCTCCGTCGGGGCAGGCCGCACCGAATGCGCCAGCAGGGCGAGGGCAGGCAGAACTGCCTCGGGGTTCGGGTCGGAGGTAAGAAGCAGTAGCTCCACACAGCCTCCCATCTCGTCGCCGTCGTACCCGGCCGGCCGACGGATGGTTCGTCCGCCGGTCCAGGTAGATCGACACTGAAGGTATCGACACTTTTGTCGGTGACAGAGTAGCGCGCCGCCGTCAAGGTCCGTCGCACCGAACCCCGGCAACCGGCGCGAAGGTTGCACCGGCACCGTGTCCGTCACAATGGGGCCGTGCGGAAACTCATCATCGGAATCATCTTCCTCGTGGCACTCGGTCTCGTCGTCGACTTCGGTTCGGCGGCGTACGCGGAATACCGGGTGTCGCGGGAACTGCGGGCGGGCGCGTCCCTCACCGCGGATCCCGAGGTGACGGTGCACGGCTTCCCCTTCCTCACCCAGGCGTGGGCCGGGAAGTACGAGAACATCGAGATCCGCGCCCAGGGAGTACAGAGCGACGTGGTCGGTGAGGTGACGATCGAGTCCACCCTCCTGGGCGTGTCCGCGCCGCTGTCCGACCTCGTCGACGGCTCCGTCACGAGCCTTCCGGTCGACCACCTCTCCGGCCGCATGCTCATCGACGCCACCGACCTCGGCCGCTTCCTCGACATCCCCGACCTGCAGGTTTCGGCCCCGCCGGCCAGCAAGTCGGACGGGACCGGCGGCTCCGGCGGCTCCGGAATGACGACCGCGGGCGGCGTCGTCCTCACCGGCACCGTCCCCGTCGGCCCGCTCGAGACCACCGTCAGCGTGCAGGCCGACCTGGTCCTCGACGGCGATCAGGTGAAGATCGTCGCCAGCGACTTCTACTTCGGGCCCGAGGGCCACGCCGACTTCACCATCCCCGAGCCGCTCGCCCCCGCGATCCTCGGCCTCTTCACCCGGACCATCGACCCCCGGGAACTGCCGTTCGGCGTCCAGCCGACGGAGGTGTACGCGGAGGGCTCGCAGATCGTCATCGAGGGCGTCGGCGACAACGTCACGATCGACCTGAACGAACTGCAGAGCCGATGACCGGAATCACACTGTTACTGATCGCACTGTTCGCGGCCCTCGCGTTCGGGCTCGTCTGGCAGCGCCGCCAGGGGAAGGTCCGGACCACCGGCGAGACGACCGCGGCCGTGACCGACGAGCGACGCCTGCTCCTCGAGGCGGCGGGCGTCGGGTCGGGTTCGGGGCACGGGCGACCGGCCACCGTTCTCCACTTCTCCGCCGACTGGTGCGGACCCTGCGCAGCGGTGCGCAGGGTCGTCGGACAGGTCGTCGCCGACCTCACCGGCGAGCCGGAACCTCCCGTCGAGGTGGAAGTCGACATCGACGAGTATCCCGCTCTCGCCAAGGAACTCGGCGTTCTGTCGTTGCCGACGACGTTCATTCTCGACGCCGACCTGCAGCAACGCTTCCGGGTGTCCGGGGTACCCTCGGCGTCCGACCTGAGGGCGGCGCTCGGACCCCTCACCCGGCCCCCGGCTTCAAATTCCTGAAGAACCGGGTAAACTCGTCGTCGTGCAATCCAGCCACGAGCTCATGCTCACCCGACGCCGCACGGTAGACCTGTGCCGCCTCGGGGCTTGTTGCTGTACCTGTTGCTGATCACCAGGGCTGTCGCTTTCTGCTGACACCGCGGACTCCGCGCACGTGATCGAAACCCGATGACGACGTCGTCCGTCGTTGCTCGGCGCCAGGCAAGCATTCAGGACTCAACGCAGGAGCACTTCTCATGTCCACAACACTCGAGGTCGAGCAGGTCGACGTTCGTGGCCCCCGGTTCGCCGCCTGGGTCACCACCGCAGTCCTCGTCGCCGTCCTCGTCGTGTCGACGTTCTCGCTGGTCGCAGCAGGAATTCTGCTGGCACTGCAGGCGGTCGTCTTCGCGGCAGGCGCGGCCTCCGGGCCGCGGCGCAGCCCGTACGGCCGGATCTTCGGCAGCCTCGTCGCGCCGCGACTCACTCCGGTGAGCGAACGCGAACCCGCCGCACCGCTGCGGTTCGCGCAGCTCGTCGGCTTCGTCTTCGCCGCCGTCGGCACCGTCGGCTTCCTCGCCGGCTCCGGCCTCGTCGGCGCCGTGGCCACCGCATTCGCCCTGTTCGCGGCGTTCCTCAACGCCGCATTCGGGTTCTGTCTCGGCTGCCAGATCTATCCACTCGTCGCACGCCTCCGGCCCGCGGCCTGAAAGTTTCACATCGAGAACCACTGCACGATCCACCCGACACAAGTAAGAACACATCGAAAGGAACACCATGGCTCGCTCCGATGTCCTAGTCTCCGCCGACTGGGCTGAGCAGAACCTCAACGCCCCCAAGACCGTTTTCGTCGAGGTGGATGAGGACACCAGCGCATACGACGGCGGCCACATCGAAGGCGCCATTCGCCTCGACTGGCGGAAGGACCTGCAGGACGGGGTCCGTCGTGACTTCCTGAACCAGCAGCAGTTCTCCGACCTCCTGTCCGCCAAGGGTGTCGCCAACGACGACACCATCGTTCTCTACGGTGGCAACAACAACTGGTTCGCGGCGTACGCGTACTGGTACTTCAAGCTGTACGGCCACCAGGACGTCAAGCTGATCGACGGCGGCCGCAAGAAGTGGGAGCTCGACGGACGCCCCCTCTCCAAGGAGACCGTCTCCCGCGAGGCCACCCAGTACAAGGCCGACGCACCCGACCTGACGATCCGCGCGTTCCGCGACGAGGTCATCGACGCCATCGGCAACAAGAACCTCGTCGACGTGCGTTCGCCCGACGAGTTCTCCGGCAAGATCCTCGCCCCCGCGCACCTGCCGCAGGAGCAGGCGCAGCAGCGTGGACACGTCCCCACGGCCATCAACATCCCGTGGAGCACCACCGCAAACGAGGACGGCACCTTCAAGTCGGACGACGACCTGGAGAAGCTGTACTCGGAGAAGGGCTACGACGAGTCGAAGCCCACCATCGCGTACTGCCGTATCGGCGAGCGCTCCAGCCACACCTGGTTCGTGCTCAAGGAGATCCTCGGCAAGTCCGATGTCAAGAACTACGACGGCAGCTGGGTCGAATACGGCTCACTCGTCGGCGCACCCATCGAGTTGGAGGTTCACTGAGCCATGTGTGGAGCACCTGTACAGACCCAGACCCTGCCCGCGGGCGTCGACGTCGAGAAGGAAACGGTCATCACCGGCCGCGTTCTCGCCGCTGACGGCCAGCCGATCGGTGGAGCGTTCGTGCGTCTCCTCGACGGCGGCGGAGAGTTCACCGCCGAGGTCGTCGCCTCGGGCACCGGAGACTTCCGCTTCTTCGCCGCTCCCGGCGACTGGACCGTGCGTGCACTGTCCAGCTCCGGCAACGGCACCGCCACGGTGAGCCCGACGAGCGCAGGCGTGCACAACGTCGACGTCACGGTCGGCGAGTAAGACTCAGCACCAACGCAGGAAGGCCCCGCTCCGGCATTCGGAGCGGGGCCTTCTTCGTGCGGCTCCGCCGCTCGTGCGCCTTTCTGGTTGCTCCAGCGACCACAAAGGCGCACAAGCGCGGAGCGCCTACTGCTTCTGCGCGAGCGCGGTGATCCAGTCGACGACCTTCTCGCTCTCCCAGTACCAGGGGTCGTTCGGGTTGTTGTTCCAGTAGAACAGGTGCTGGATGAAGCCGAGGAAGATGTACGGCTTGATCACGAGATCGAAGACGTCCCGGTTGTCCTCGACGAACCCGGGGCCCTCTTTCGCGAGCTTCGCCTTCACGACCTCGGAACCGGGGCCCATCGCCCAGTTCAGCGCCTCGACCATCTGCTCCTGCGACACCTGCGTGTTCCGGTCCGGCCCGTCGGGGTCGTAGGTCCGGTCGGCCACCTTGCGCAGGACGTCGAGGAAGGACTCGTCGGAGGCGAACCAGTCGTCGTGGGTGACGATGTGCACGATCGACCGTGCCGCCATGTTCGTCACCGCATTCGCGAAGTCGGAGACGGTCTGGCCGGGGTTCAGCAGGGTGAAGTGCAGCTGTCCCAGCACGCCGAGTGCCAGCTCGAGGACGGCGATCTCCTGCGGCGCGTCGCACGCGATGTCGTAGGGGCGGCACGCGTAGGTGATCTTGCCGTCGAGAGCGCCGTAGTCGGCCGGCTCGGACGACATGAATCCGCCTCCTGGTGGGCCGGGTTCGCCCATCGAGGGGGTGCCCGCCGGACGGTACGGGTCGCCGATCAATGCGACGCCGGCGATGTCGTCGGCGGCAACCAGAGCATTGCTGTCGCGGTGGCCGAGTTCGCGCGCCACCCGTTCGACGACCTCGGCGCCGACGCTGTATCCGAGCAGCACGTACTTGGTGCCGTCGCCACACTTCGCCTTGTTCTCGTCGAGGATCCTGTTCGTCGACGCGACACCGGCGGCCATCGAATCCTGGTATGTCGGAACAGGTTGCAGCAGACTCAGGCCGTACGTGGACGGGTACGGCACGTACATCCACCCCACCGTTCCCGGCTCGTCCTTGTTCGCCTCGCCGGTCGGCACCGTCACGTTGCCCACCCAGTTCGACCACACCTCGCCACTCTCCGCGAGGGGGTTGCGGTCTTCTTCCGAATCCGTCGCGCCCGAGACCGCGACGATGAGAATGTCCGGGCAGTCGGCGGCGTAGTTGTTCGGATCGACGCGGTCGGTGTCGTCGTTCCCCGAACCGGCGCTTCCCGACCCTGCACTGCCGGAGTCCGGGGCCGCGACGGCCAGGCCGGGAGCGCCGAACGCGGACACGGTGAGCAGCAGAACCGTCGCCGTGATCGCGGCTCGCGCCAGGCCGGGGAGGGCGGGGCTGGATCGAAGCATGGGACCTCCGGGAGGAGCGGGAGACGAGACGACGGCATGAGGATATCCGGAACCGACCGGGTGGTCGCCTTCGAAAAACCGTAGCCGCAGTGACGGTAAGCCGCCTCCCGTTTCGACCGTTCGACGGGTTCGGTTTAGGATGTCACCGTGGTTATCTTCTTCGAGGTACTTCTTGTCCTTGCCGCCGTGTTGATCACGTGGTTCTCCCTCTACACGATCTACCGCCTGGTCACCGACGAGTCGTGAGTCAAACTCCGGACGCAGGCGCAGATCCGCCTTCCGAGCACCCGACTACGAGCGCGCCCGCTGGGGACTCCCCCACCGTGCGTCGTGGTAGCGGTGACGCAGCCGTCGCGGACGCCATCGAGCGTTCCAAGACGACGGCGTCGCGGAACATCCCGCAGCTTCCGGACCTTCCGCTGCCCGAGGACACCGCGAATCTGCGCCTCGGCCCGGATCTGAACAACGAACTTCTCGCGGTACTGCCGCTCGTGGGCGTCTGGCGCGGTGAAGGGGAAGGCCACGACCCCGCCACCGGCGACTACCGCTTCGGGCAGCAGATCATCGTCTCCCACAACGGGGGCAACTACCTCGAGTGGAGATCCCAGACCTGGGTTCTGGGCACCGACGGCGAGTACGTGCGCCCCGATCTCCACGAGACCGGCTTCTGGCGGATCAGCGGAGACGGCATTCCCGGCAGCACCAACGAGGAAGTCGTCGAACTTCTCCTCGCCCACAGCTCCGGCATCGTCGAACTGTTCTACGGCCGGGCCCTCACCCAGTCGTCGTGGGAACTCGCGACCGACGTCGTGATTCGCAGCACCTCCGGTGTTCTCGTCGGCGGCGCCAAGCGTCTCTACGGCATCGTCGAGGGCGGCGACCTCGCGTACGTCGAGGAACGCATCATCGCGGACGGGGAACTGCGCCCCCACCTCTCCGCGCGGCTGTCCCGCTACGTTGGCTGACGCCCCGTGAGTACTTGTTAACCGCGGGCGGTTAATAAGTACTCACGGCTCGGGTTATCCACAACCTCAGGTTCATCCACAGGCCAGTTGAAATCGGCCCTTCTCGGGCGAATCCTGTCGGCCGGCGTGCGCACCGTCGCGTCCATGACACCTGCGACGATCGACTTCAAGCCCGAATTCCAAACAGTCCTCGACCACCAGCACGGCCTCGTCACGGCCCGGCAACTGCGCGGGCTGGGCATCTCCACCCGGCAGATCCAGCACATGGTGGAGTCCGGCCAATGGTCGGCGGTTCTGCACGGCGTCTACGCCGTCACCAACGGTCCCCTCGATCGGCCGATGATGCTGTGGGCGGCGCTGCTGTTCGGTGGTCCCCGCGCGATTCTCAGCCACCGGACCGCGGCCGAGGAGTGGTCGCTGGTGCGTGTCGATCCCGAGGGTCCGATCCACGTCACCGTGCCCTACGGATTGTCTGCGGAGCACCAGGGGCCGACGTATCGCAAGGTCGGCCGGCGATCCGACCGTCCCGTTCCGCGCGAGGGCGATCTTCTCCACCCGGGGGTCGTGGTGCACCGCTCCCGGGCGCACGCCCACATCCTCGTCCCGACGCTCCTGCCGCGAACGTCCCTGGCCGACACCGTCGTCGATCTGGCCGTCGAGGAGCCGTCGGCGCCGGCGGCCGCGCGGGTCGTCGTGTCGGCGGTCACCGGCACCAGTGTGTCGGTCCACACGCTCCTTCGACGGATCGAGCAGCGTCCGCCGCGCAGATACCGCAGGGCACTGACCGACGCGCTGACATTCGTCTCCAGCGGAGTCCAGTCGATTCTGGAGCACCGGTACGCCGTCGACGTCGAACTCGCCCACGGACTGCCGGCCGCCCGGCGACAGTCGCCTGTGCTCGTCGACGGGAAGACTTTGTACGAGGACGTGGACTACTCGGACAGCGGTGTTCCGCTCCTTGTGCGGCTGGACGGGCTGCGGTACCACTCGTCGCGGTCGGTGGCGCTGCGCGACCGGCGTCGCGGCAACGCGGCGGAACTCGCGGGGAAGGCGGCGCTGGTGTACGGCTGGGAGGAGGTGACGCAACGCTCGTGTGAGGTCGCGGCCGAGGTGCGCACGGTGCTCGAGCGGGGCGGCTGGAGTGGGTCGAACCCGTGCCCGCGCTGCCGTGAGTACTTATTAACGTCGGGCGGTTAACAAGTACTCACGGGCGCGAAGCGCACAACGGCCCCCGAGCCTTCCGGTGCTTGTGCACCGGTCCCGATCTTGGACCAGACCGGGGGCTCGGGGGCCGGGTAGCTGCCTGGGATTCGCTCGCCGCTCGCGCGGTCAGTGAATTCCGTCAGCGGTAGCGGCTAGCTGGCAGCCACCTCACGTGTCCGTCTGTCATTCAATTTCAGACCACCTCCTTCCTCGTGTACACAAGAACGTACGCCGCACTCACGGAGTCGGCAACGCATTTTCGCTCTCAGCTTTCTCCACCCGTATCACCAGGTCAGCGCTGGTATCCTGCGGAAGCTGGTGGGTGACCACCACGACCGTGCGCTGCGCAGACACCAATCCGCCGTCGCGTGCGAGCAGTCTCCGCAGCAGGTCGGCGCCCGCGTCGGCGTCGAGGTGTTCGGTCGGTTCGTCCAGCAACAGCACCCGGTCGGGCGACAGCAACGCCCTGGCGAGGAGCAGCCGGCGACGCTGCCCGCCGGACACCGCTCTGGCACCGCCGGCGAGGGTCGTGTGCACTCCCTCTGGAAGCCCCGCCACCCATCCCCCGAGCCCGACGGACTCCAGGACGGTCACCGCCGCCTCGGCATCCAGGTCGCCGCGCGCGACGCGCAGATTCTCGAGCACCGACGTATCGAAGAGGTGCGCGTCCTCCGCGAAGAACCCGACGTTCCGGCGCACCGCCTCGGACTTGATTTGGTGGAGGTCGACGCCGTCGACCCGGACCGTCCCCGAGACGGGTGGCAGCAACCCGGCGAGAGTCATCAGGGTGGTCGTCTTCCCCGACCCGCTGCCCCCGACGATCGCGACCCGGGCACCCGGCCGCAGGTCGAGGTCGAGCGGGGCGGTGATCTGCCCGCCGGGCCAGCCGCACCGCAGGTCCTTCGCGACCACTTCCGCCGGTCCGTCGAGGTCCCGGTCTCCGGGGTGCGGATCCGCGACTGCGGCGTCGAGCACGGCGAGGATGCGGCGGGACGCGATGCGGGCGCGGGTCAGCGCGACCGCTGCGGCGGGCAGTGCCGCGGTGGCCTCGAACGCGGACAGCGGCAGAAGCACGAGGATGCCCATCGCCATCGGGCGCATGGTCCCCGACGAGTACAGGTCCATGCCGATGAGCAGCGACGCGATCACGCTCACCCCCACTGCCAGCGGTGTGGCGGCGTCCGCGAACGCGCTGGGTGCGGCGGCGCGGTCGGTGGCCGAGACCGCGGCGTGCTCGGCATCGACGGCCCGCGACACGGCGCGGTCGAGGCGACCCGCGACGCGCAGTTCCGCGGCGTGATCGAGGGCTGTGACGGCGTCCGCGCTGAACCGGGCGCGCGCCTGCGCTCCGGACGTCTCGGCGAGGCGGGCGGCCCGCGCGGACAACCAGGGCGCCGCGACCCCCGACACCGCGAGCGCCACTGCGAGCACGAGCGCCGCGGCCGGCGAGATCACCGCGAGGATGCCGACGGCGGCCACGGCCAGGACGACGGCCACGGCGATCGGAACGAGCGCGCGGACCACGACGTCACCGAGGGTGTCGACGTCGGCACCGGTGCGCGCGAGGAGTTCGCCACGGCGCAGTCCGGCCGCGGCCGCGGGGTTACCGTCGGCGAGCCGCTGGTACAGCCGGGTGCGGGCGGACGTGGTGCCACGCAGGGCGGTGTCGTGGGTGGCCAGCCGCTCGAGGTAGCGGAAGACGCCGCGGGAGATGCCCAGGGCCCGCACCGCCACGACGGCCACGCTGAGGTCCAGGACGGGCGGCATCTGCCATGCCCTCGTGATCAACCAGGCCGACAGCGCCGCCAGCGCGAGGGCACTGCCCAGGGTGGCGACTCCGGCGGCGACGGCCCGCGCCACCCGTCCCGGTTTCAGGTCGAGAAGCGGCAGCGCCCGGAGCAGCGGGTCACGCGACATCGGCGCTCACCTCGATCACCCGGTCGGCGGCCGCGAGCACGGTCGGCCGGTGCCCCACCACCACGACCGTCCGGCCGGCGGCGGCCAGGCCGCGCAGGGAATCGAGCACGGTCCGCTCCGATGCGTCGTCGAGGTGTGCGGTGGGTTCGTCGAGCACCAGGACCGGACGCCGGGTGGCCAGCACCCGGGTCAGCGCGAGCCGCTGCCGCTGTCCGAGCGACAGTCCCGTTCCCCCGGATCCGACGCGCGTGTTCCAGCCGTCGGGGAGTTCGGCGAGGACCTGATCGAAACCCGTAGCCGTGCAGGCCTGTTCGAGGTCGACGACGTCGCCGATGAGCCGGAGGTTCTCGTCCAGGGTGCCGGGAACGAGGACGGGGTGCTGCGGCAGCCACGCCACCTGCGCCCACCACGCGGACCGGTCGAGCGAACTCACGGGGACACCCGCCACCCGCACCTGTCCGCCCTCGGGTGCGACGAGGCCGAGGAGTGCATGCACCGCAGTCGATTTCCCGGCGCCGTTGGGTCCGGTCAGCACGGTCACCGCGCCGGGTTCGAGGGTCCCGGACAGTCCGCGCGGCGCCCGGCCGCGGCGCGATGCGACGTCCACGTCGTCGAATTCGAGACGCGCCCCGGTGGCGTCCACCACCCCACCGTCAGAATCGACCGGCTCGTCCGAATCCGGCTCGTCGGCATCGATGACGGCGAAGGCGCTACTCGCGGCGGCCATCCCGTCCTCGGCGGCGTGGAACTGGGTGCCGACCATCCGCAGCGGGAGGTACACCTCGGGGGCGAGGATCAGTGCCACGATCCCCGCCTCGAGTCCCATGCCCCCGTAGACGAGCCGCAGTCCGATGCTCACGGCGACGAGCGCGACGCACAGGGTGGCCAGCAGTTCCAGCACCATCGACGAGAGGAACGCCACCCGCAGCGCCGACATCGTGGTCCGGCGGTGGGCGTCGCCGAGTTCGCGCACCCGCGTCGCGGGCCCCTGTTCGCGGCCCAGCGCGCGGAGTGTGGGCAGTCCGGCGAGGAGGTCGAGCAGTTGGGAGGACAGTGTGGTCATCGCGGTCAGCGTCTTGGCGGCCTTGCCCCTGGTGAGCAGGCCGATGAGGATCATGAAGACCGGGATGAGCGGCAGAGTCACGAAGATGATGGCCGCCGACGTCAGATCCTGGAATGCGATGACCGCCAACGTCGCCGGCGTGAGCGTTCCCGCGAGGACCAGGGCGGGGAGGTACCCGGTGAGGTACGGCACGAGTCCGTCGATGCCGCGGGTGAGCACGGTCGCGATCTCGTCCCGCCGCGGATCGAGTGCGCGCGGCCGCAGGCGTGTGGCGACGCCGAGCACCTCGCCCTTCAGTTCCGCCACGACCCGCGTGGCGGACCGGTGCGCGAACCGGGACTGGATCCAGGTGCCGAGGACGCGGATCCCCACCGCGGCCGCGAGGACCGTCAGTTCGGTGGACCACCGCCCGAGGTCGGTGGCGTCGTCGACGATGACGCCACCGAGCACACGGCCGATCATGAGCGCCGACACGATGACCATCGCGACGTTGACGATCGACAGCCCGACCGTGAGGACGAGATACCCGCGGGCCGCCGCGGAGTACCGCCACAGGCGGGGATCGACGGGGCGCCGGGAACCTCGCTCCCCGGCGGGGCGGGGTGCGTCGCCGACCGCTGTGCTCATCTGCGCTCGAGCGGGAGACCGATCGACGGCGGGATGTGCTTGGTCGAGATCCGTTGACGGAACACCCAGTACGTCCAGCCCTGGTAGATCAGCACCACCGGGGTGAGGAACGCGGCGGCCCACGTCATCACCTTCAGCGTGTACGGACTCGACGACGCGTTGTCGATGGTGAGGCTGTACGCGGCGTCCAGTGTGGACGGCATGACGTTGGGGAACAGCGAGCCGAACAGCAGGGCCACGGTGGCGATCACCGCGATCGACGTGAGCGCGAACGCCCAGCCCTCACGTTCGGCGCGGGTGAGCGCGACCACGCCCAGGAGTGCGGCGGCGGCGATCGCGACGAGGATCCACGTCCAGCCCTTGCCGTGCGCCAACTGCGTCCACAGCACGAACGCGCCTGCCACCGGAACGGCCGGGATTGCCAGCCGCGACGCCAGTTCGACGGCGTCCGTGCGGACCTCGTCGGCCGTCTTCAGGGCGAGGAACACCGCGCCGTGCAGGGCGAACACGAGCGCGGTCGTCAGACCGCCCAGCAGCGCATACGGATTGAGCAGATCGAAGAGGGTGGAGGTGACCTGCTTGTCGGCGTCGATGTCGACGCCGCGCACGATGTTCGCGAACGCGACACCCCACAGCACCGCAGGCACCCAGGATCCGAAGACGATGCCCCAGTCGCACCGTCGGCGCCAGGTGTCGTCGTCGATCTTGCCGCGGTACTCGATGGCGCAGATCCGGACGATCAGCGCGACGAGGATGATCAGCAGCGGCAGATAGAAACCGGAGAACAAGGTGGCGTACCACTCGGGAAACGCCGCGAACAACGCGCCGCCGCCGGTGATCAGCCACACCTCGTTGCCGTCCCACACGGGGCCGATCGTGTTGAGCACCACCCGCCGTCGGGTGTCCCCGTTCGGGTCCTTGCGCCTGCCGAGCACCGGCATCAGCATGCCGACACCGAAATCGAATCCCTCGAGGACGAAGTACCCGATGAAGAGCACCGCGATCAGGATGAACCACACTTCTTGAAGTCCCATGACCGTCTCCCCTAGTACGCGAACGAGAGTTGCTCGGGCCGGCCCGGTTCTTCGGGCTCGTCGTGGTCGTCACCCGGTGGATGCGCGTCGTGTTCGAGCGGTCCCTCCACCGTGTATCGGCGGATCAGCGTGAACCACACGACCGCCAGCGACCCGTAGACCACGGTGAACGTGATGAGCGAGACCCAGACGGTCCACGGGGAGTGATTCGAGACGCCCTGGTCGACAGTCAGTCTGATCATGTCGACCCCGGTCGGGTTGGGTGCCACGACCCACGGTTGGCGGCCCATCTCGGTGAACACCCAGCCCGCGCTGTTGCCGAGGAACGGCGTCGGGATGACCGCGATCGACAGCCAGCCGAACCACTTCTTGTCCGGGACGCGGCCGCCGCGGGTCATCCACAGGCCGACGACGGCAAGCAGCGCCGACCCGGCCGCCCAGCCGATCATTGCGCGGAACGTCCAGTAGGTGACGAACAGGTTGGGCTTGTAGTTGCCCGGCCCGTACATCTCCTCGTAGCGGGCCTGGATCTCGGTGACGCCCTCGACGGTGGAGTCGAAGCTGCCGTCCGCGAGGAACGAGGTGAGCCCGGGGATCTTGATGAGCTGGGTGATGCTGTCGCAGTTGTTCTGGGTGCCGACGGTGAGGATCGAGAAGTCGGCGCCGGTTTCGGTGTGGCACAGCGATTCGGCCGACGCCATCTTCATGGGTTGCTGTTCGAACATCAGCTTGCCCTGGATGTCGCCGGTGATCGCGAGTCCGACACCCGCGGCGACCATCACCCACAGCGCGAGGATCGTGACCGGACGGAACATCGTCCTGGCGGTCTCCTCGTGCTTCTTCGCGACCTCCGGTTCGGTGGCTTCCTTCGACCTGCGCATGCTGCGCACCATCCACCAGCCGCCGACGCCTGCCACGAACGTGCCCGCCGTGAGGAATGCTCCGGCGACGACGTGAGGGAAGGCCGCGAGGGCGGTGTTGTTGGTGAGCAGTTCCCAGATGCTGGTGAGTTCCGCGCGCCCGGTCTCGGGGTTGTAGACGGCCCCCACCGGGTGCTGCATGAACGAGTTCGCGGTGATGATGAAGTACGCGGACGCGTTGACACCGATCGCGACGAGCCAGATGGTGGCCAGGTGGACGAGCTTGGGCAGCCTGCCCCAGCCGAAGATCCAGAGTCCGAGGAACGTCGACTCGAGGAAGAACGCCACCAGTCCCTCGAGGGCGAGGGGCGCGCCGAACACGTCGCCGACGAAGCGTGAGTACTCGCTCCAGTTCATGCCGAACTGGAACTCCTGCACGATGCCGGTGGCGACGCCGAGCGCGAAGTTGATCAGGAAGAGTTTCCCGAAGAACTTGGTGAGCCGATACCAGTGGTCCTTTCCGGTGACCACCCACATCGTCTGCATGACGGCGATCAGCGGGGCGAGCCCGATCGTCAGCGGTACGAGGATGAAGTGATAGACGGTGGTTATGCCGAACTGCCACCGGGAGACATCCAAGGCATCCATGGCTACTCCGAAACTGGGCCCGTAGGACAGGCTTCAGGGCCGGAGCGTGGGCTTCCGCCCGACCCTTGAAAACAACGTACTGCGGGGTCGTTTCCCCCGCAGGACTTTGCTACTACGAAATGTAGTAGACCTGTCAAGCCTCCGCGGACTCGGCACCCGACGTCTCGACCGCGAGGTCGACCAGCTCCACGATCTCGTCGGCGAGGGGCGCGTCCGGCAGGGCGAGGCCGTCGATCTTGCGCACCCGCGCGGCCATGGTGATGCTGGAGATGAGCCAAACACCTTCCGCCGTAATGAGATCCGCCGGGCGCAGTGCGGCGTACTCGCAGCGGAACCCCTTGCCGGACGCCACCTCGTAGAGGGCCTGCTGCGTGGTGCCCGGCAGAATTCCGTGCTCCGGCGGCGGCGTGAGGAGCGTCTTCTCGCGGGCGATGACCACCGTGGAACGTGGCCCTTCCAACACATTGCCCTCACTACTGACGAAGATCACATCGTCGGCCCCGAACGTGGCCGCGTACCGCAGGGCGGCCATGTTCGTGGCATACGACAAGGTCTTCGCCCCGAGCAGCTGCCACGGCGCGCTCGCCGACAGATCCACCGAATAGCCCCGGGCCAGTGTGAGCACCGACACCCCGTCGCGGCGCGCGTCCAGGATCCGATCGGAGACCGGCCCGACGGTGACGAATGCAGTCGCGTCGCCACCGGACTCCCGGCCGCGGCTGAGCACGAGGCGCATCGCGCCCTCCCGCTCGGACCCCCACTCCTCGACGGCCAACTCCAGCGCCAGCCGCCAGTCGTCCAGGTCCTGCACCGGCAGACCGAGGGCCCGCGCCGACGCGACCAGTCGAGTGAGGTGCGGCTCCACCTTCAGTGCGCGACCGCCGCGCACCAACAGCGTCTCGAAGACACCGTCGCCGCGCACCACCGCCAGATCGTCCGCGTGCAGCAGCGGGGCATCCGCGTCGCGCACCTCGTGGTCCAGCGTCACCAGCACTCGATCAGACATGAGACCCAGCCTATCGACCCTGCTGACCGCCACCCGAGGTCCATGGTCCCTAGACTGGGTCCGTGGTCGACAAACTGCCCGTCTCACCCAGTCCACTCGTCACGGCCCCGGGCGCGGTCCCTGCGCCCGAAGGCTCCCCCGACGCCGGCGTCGCCTGGCACCACGGCGATCCGCTCGGCGAACAACGCAGCGCCGAGCGTTCCGCGGTGGTCGTCGACCGCTCCCACCGGTTCGTCATCGCGATCAGCGGACCCGAACGACTCACCTGGCTGCACACCATCTCCAGCCAGCACGTCGCCGCACTCCCCGACGGCTCGAGCGCCGAGAACCTCAGCCTCGACGTCAACGGCCGCGTCGAACACCACTTCGTCCAGACCGACCTCGACGGCGTCACCTGGATCGACACCGAAGCCGACCGCGGATCCGACCTTCTCTCGTTCCTCACCAAGATGGTGTTCTGGTCCAAGGCCGAGCCCCGCGACGGCAACGAACTCGCCGTCCTCAGTGTGATCGGCCCCGACGCCGCGGCGGTCCTCGACGCCGCCGGGGTCGCCGTGCCCGCCGAGCCGTACGCCGCGGCCGTGGTGGCCGGGGGCGGTTTCGTCCGCCGCATGCCGTGGCCGACCGCCGACTCCTTCGACCTGCTGGTCCCGCGGGAAGGACTCGCGACGTGGTGGGGCCGGCTCACCGCCGCCGGCGCCGCCCCCGCCGGAACGTGGGCGTTCGAGGCCCTCCGGGTGGCCGCCGTGCGTCCGCGGATCGGGCTCGACACCGACGACCGCACCATCCCGCACGAGGTCCGCTGGATCGGCGGTCCCGCCGAGCACGGCGCCGTCCACCTCGAGAAGGGCTGCTACCGCGGTCAGGAGACGGTCGCCCGCGTCCACAACCTCGGCAAGCCGCCGCGACACCTGGTCCTGCTGCACCTCGACGGCAGCGCCGAGGGCAGGCCGGAACCCGGTGACCCGGTGACGGCGGGCGGCCGCGCGGTCGGACGGATCGGCACGGTGATCGACCATCACGAACTCGGCCCCATCGCGCTGGCCCTCGTCAAACGGTCCATCCCCACCGACACCGAATTGGTGGTCGGCTCCTGCGCCGCGTCCATCGACCCCGACTCGGTGCCCGCGGACGACGCGGTCCAGGCCGGCCGCGCCGCCGTCGACCGGCTCCGGGGCCGATGAGCGGGGCCACCGCGGCGGCCGGCGAGGTGCTGGCCGTCTGCGTGCTGCACACCGAACGCGACAGCGGCACCCGGCGGGTGACCCGCACGGCGATCGACAAGCGGCCCGTCGACGGCCCGGTGTCCGTCACGACCGCCGGACTGGCCGGCGACCGCGTCTGCGACACCGAATACCACGGCGGGCCGTTCAAGGCCGTCTACGCGTACCAGGAGGACGAGGCGCAGCGCTGGGCGACGGAACTCGGCCGCGCACTGCCCCCGGGATGGTTCGGCGAGAACCTCCGCCTGGACGGCATCGCCGCGAGCGACGCCGTGATCGGCGAGCGCTGGCGGATCGGCACCACCGAACTGGAGGTGGCAGGCCCGCGGACGCCGTGCGGCACGTTCGGCGTGTGGGCCGCCGAGCCGAGGTGGGTCAAGCGGTTCTCCGAACGCGGCGACACGGGTGCGTACCTGCGGGTGGTGACCGAGGGGTCGATAACCGCTGGCGACGCCGTCCACCGCATCCACGTGCCCGGGCACGGCGTCACCGTGCGCGATCTGTTCACCGGCCGCGACCCGGAACGGTTCGTGGCGCTGCTCGAACAGCAGGAGAACCTCGCTCCGACCGTCGCGGACAAGGCCCGCCGGCGGATCGCCGGACTGGAAGTGCAGGTCACGTATTGAGCATCGAACTGGTCGAGGTCGTCCGCTCCGGATTCCGTGAGTGCGTCCACCGTGGTTCCGCGGTGATCCTCAGCGCGGACGGCGAGATCGCGCTCGCCCTCGGCGAGGTGCACACACCGATCTATCCGCGATCGTCGAACAAGCCGTGGCAGGCCGTGACGATGCTGCGGAACGGCTTCGAACCGACCAGTTCGGAAGAGCTCGCGATCGCGACCGCATCCCACGAGGGCGAGTCGGACCACGTCGAACTCGTCGAGCGGCTTCTCGCCCGGTACGGCCTCGACGAGGATCAGCTCCGCTGCCCCGCGGATCTGCCCTCCAACGAGCTCGCGCGGGCCGAATTGCTGGCCGCCGGGGAGCTCCCCCGCCCGGTGTACATGAATTGCTCCGGCAAGCACGCGGCGATGCTCGCGACGTGCCTGGCCAACGACTGGCCGCTGGACAGTTACCTGGAGCCGACGCATCCCCTGCAACTCGCGGTCGTCGAGACGCTCGGCTCGATCAGCGGCGACGTCGACGCCGAACTCGGCATCGACGGATGCGGGCTGCCGATCGTCCCGCTGTCGCTGACGCATCTGGCGCGGGCGTTCGCGCGGCTCGTCACCGCCGAGCCCGGCTCCCCCGAGCTCGCCGTCGCCGACGCCGTCCGCGAGCACCCGTATCTCGTCTCGGGTACCGGCAAGGACGACGCGCGCCTGATGCCGGTCGTTCCCGGGCTGATGACGAAGGCCGGCGCCGACGGGGTCTACGCGGGCGCGCTCCCCGACGGCTCGGCGTTCGCGCTGAAGATCGACGACGGTCACGAACGGGCCCGGTTGCCCCTCGCCGCAGCGCTTCTCCACCGGATGGGCGCCGAATGGACCGAGGACCTGGCCGCCCTCGCATCGCAGCCCGTGCTCGGCGGCGGCGTCCGGGTGGGGACGGTCCGGGCAATTCCGGGAGTCTTCTGAAGTCGAAATGCCCGCATCGGGGCAGCTCGCGACCTCGATGAGACTAAACAGACACCGGTTCGGGGTGTGGATGGAAGCGCGAGGGACTTTTCCACGCTAGAGTGTGGGGCAGGAACTTACACACTCAAACGGGGCCGCCAAATTCCCCAGGCCGCCCCGCGAAAGCGCGAGGGGGTCAGCCATGGGCCGCGGCCGGGCTAAGGCAAAGCAGACCAAGGTTGCACGCGAGCTGAAGTACAGCGTACCGACCACGGATTTTGACAGCCTGCAAAGAGAGCTCTCAGGTGGGTCGTCCAACTCGCATCGGGACGAGGTCTTCGCTGACCAGCGTGCCGACAGGGAGGGTCACTCCCGGGAGGACGACGACGACTGGCGGCGCTGAGATCTGAAGACACAGAAATGAGGGGGAGCCGGTACCGGCTCCCCCTCATTTCCACATCTTCAGCCGGTCGGGGCCACTAGCTCGCCCCGTTCCGACAGACGGCACCCGACCCTAGAACCTCGGGTGGTCGCCGGCGAGAATCGCGCGCTCGGCGGACACGTCGTGCGACTTCTTGATGCTGCCCAGCGTCCAGCAGTCGATGTGCCGCGCCGTCAGGACGGCCAGCGCACGATCGACGTCCTCGGGCGCCACGATCGCGACCATGCCGACGCCCATGTTGAACGTCTGCTCCATCTCGGCCCGCTCCACGCGTCCGCGCTGCGCGATCATCGCGAAGATCGGAGCGGGGCTCCAGGTGCCGCGGTCGAGTTCGGCAACCAGACCCTTCGGCATGACCCGCGCGAGGTTGTTGGCCAGTCCACCACCGGTGACGTGGCAGAACGTGCGCACGTCGGTCTCGGCGGCGAGCGCCAGGCAGTCCTTGGCGTAGATCTTCGTGGGCTCGAGCATCTCCTCGCCCAGCGTGCGGCCGAACTCGTCGACGTGCGCCGTCAGGCTCATGTGATCGATCTCGAGCAGCACCTTACGGGCCAGCGAGTAACCGTTGGAATGCAGTCCGGACGAACCCATCGCGATCACGACGTCGCCGGGACGGACCCGGTCGGGGCCCAGCACCTGATCGGCCTCGACCACACCGACACCGGTCGCGGACAGGTCGTAGTCGCCGTCCGCCATCACACCGGGATGCTCGGCCGTCTCGCCACCGAGCAGCGCGCAACCGGCCTGGATGCAGCCTTCGGCGATGCCGCTGACGAGTTCCGCGACCCGCTCCGGGACGACGCGCCCGACGGCGATGTAGTCCTGCAGGAACAGCGGCTCGGCGCCGCAGACGACGAGGTCGTCGACGACCATCGCGACCAGGTCGAGACCCACGGTGTCGTGCTTGTCGAGCGCCTGGGCGACGGCGAGCTTGGTGCCCACACCGTCCGTGGACGCCGCGAGCAGCGGCTCCTTGTAGTCACCCTTGAGCGAGAACAGTCCCGCGAATCCACCGAGACCACCGAGAACCTCGGGACGGCTGGCGCGCTTGGCCAAGGGAGCGAAGAGTTCCACCGCCCGATCGCCTGCGGCGATGTCCACTCCTGCGGCGGCGTAGGACGCGCCAGGGCGACTTGTCGGATCCTCGGTCATGTGGTTGTTACTCCAGCCTTCTGTTGCTCGTCAAAATCGTGTCGGTCGGGCAATCGAGTGCTGTGATTGCGTCCTTACGGTACCGGAGTACGTTCTCCGGCCGGCTCCCGATGTACCGGCCTACGGCCGACTGAGGGCGTTCGCGTTGTCGTTCTCCCGCGTCGCGGGACCGCCTGCCGCGCTCTCGAGCATTCCCTCGAGAACGTTCTTTCCGATCGACGTCTCCGTGGGGAGCGCGATGGGGTACGTGCCATCGAAGCAGGCCGCGCACAGTCGCGACGCCGGCTGCTCGGTGGCCGCGATCATGCCTTCGGTGGAGATGTAACCGAGGGTGTCGGCGCCGATGGAGCGGCGCACCCCTTCGAGCATCTCGTCGAAGCTGCCGGGCTCGCCGCCGCCACCCGCACCGTTGGCGATCAACTCGGCCGGGGAGGCGAAGTCGATGCCGTAGAAGCAGGGCCACTTGACCGGCGGCGACGCGATCCGGACGTGGATCTCCAGGGCGCCTGCCTCGCGGAGCATCCGGATGAGCGCGCGCTGGGTGTTGCCGCGGACGATCGAATCGTCCACCACCACGAGGCGCTTACCGCGGATGACTTCCTTCAGCGGGTTGAGTTTGAGGCGGATACCGAGCTGGCGGATCGTCTGCGAGGGCTGGATGAAGGTGCGGCCCACGTAGGCGTTCTTCATCAGACCCTGGCCGTACGGAATGCCCGACCCCTGCGCGTACCCGACCGCGGCGGGAGTGCCCGATTCGGGGACCGGGATGACGAGGTCGCCCTCGGCGGGGTGCTCGGTGGCGAGGCGACGACCGATCTCGACGCGGGTCGAGTGCACCGAACGTCCGCCGATGACACTGTCCGGACGAGCCAGGTACACGTACTCGAACACGCAGCCCTTGGGCTCGGGGTTCGCGAAGCGGGAGGAGCGGACGCCGTCCGCGTCGATGGCGAGGAGTTCGCCTGGCTCGATGTCGCGGACGAACGACGCGCCGACGATGTCGAGTGCGGCCGTCTCACTGGCCACCACCCAGCCGCGGTCCAGTCGTCCGAGGCACAGGGGGCGGATGCCGTGCGGGTCACGCGCCGCGTAGAGCGTGTGCTCGTCCATGAACGTGAGGCAGAACGCGCCGCGCAGCGTCGGCAGCAGCGTCATGGCCGCCTGCTCGATGGTGCTGTCCGCGGCGGCGTGCGCGAGGAGGGCGCCGACCACGTCCGAGTCGGACGTGGCGCCGCCGGGGCGCTTGTCGTTGACGAGGCCCGCCGCACGGGCGCGCTGCGCCAGTTCCGCCGTGTTGACGAGGTTGCCGTTGTGGCCGAGGGCGATGCCGCTGCCCGCCGCGGTGGTGCGGAAGATCGGTTGCGCGTTCTCCCACGTGGTCGAGCCCGTGGTGGAGTAGCGACAGTGACCGACGGCGACGTGGCCCGGCATCGCTGCCAGAGTCTGCTCGTCGAACACCTGGCTGACCAACCCGAGGTCCTTGAAGACCAGCACCTGCGAACCGTCGGCGACGGCGATGCCCGCCGCTTCCTGACCACGGTGCTGCAGAGCATAAAGCCCGTAGTAGGTGAGTTTCGCCACATCCTCTCCCGGCGCCCAGACGCCGAAGACTCCGCATTCTTCGCGGGGCTCGTTCTCGTCCTCGTCGGACGGGTTCGAAGAGAGAAGATTAGGACTGTGGACCGACAGATCGGCTCTGGTCACCGGGGTGCTCCCTGGGGATGGGCGTGTGAGGGGCAAGGTCAGTCTACGTGCCCCGCGCCGCCGCTTCTCCCACGGTGCCGATCGAACCGGCCCGACTCCCGGACGACGGGACGAAAATAGATTGGTTTCGGTATCGATCAGCATCCTCGAACCACAGAGCGGGGGCTGTTCCGATGAACGTCCGCAGCACGGCTCCGACCGCCGCAGAACGTCTGCTGAGCGGCTTCGAAGGTGCGATGGGCATCCCCCTTCCCGTACACGTCTGCCGCAAGCTCGGACTCCAGTCGGGCATGCGACTGCTGGGGCGTGGGCTGCGGGTGGGGTTCGATGGCGATCCACGCCGCCGAGAAGTACGACGTGTCCGTCGTCGGGATCACCCTCAGCCACGAACAGGCCGAATGGGCGCGGGCCCGCACCTGGTTGCTGTATCTCGCGGCCAGCGCCCTGGGGTTCGAGGAGAAGGGTCGCCTGACGATCCATCAGGTCCTCGCCGTGCGCGTCCGACACCGGATCGAGCGGCCGGCCGCGCACCCTGGCGCTGTGGCTGGGGTTACTACACGCGCAGCAGCGGCAGCCAGTGGGCGATCTCCCCTGCACGACTCCCCGACACCGACACCTCGCCGCCGGACGTCGCGCCGTCGAAATCCAGCAGTCCCGTCACCAGCAGCAGCCACGTCCGCGGATCGGTCTCCACGACGTTGGGCGGGGTGCCGCGGGTGTGCCGGGGACCCTCGATGCACTGGACCGCGACGAACGGGGGAACCCGCACCTCCACGCTCGACCCGGGTGCCACCTGCTCGAGCGTCCGTGCGCTGAGCCGGACCGCCGCGGCCAGCTGGGTGCGGGACGGCTTCTCCTCGGTGTCGCCGCGCAGCCACGGACCGACCTCGAGTACGGCGGCCCTCAGTTCGGCGGGATCTACGGCTCGACGCGACGGCATGGGCTCAATCTACTGTGCGGGCCCGCACGGCTTCGGCGGCCACCACCCCGCCGACGTTGACCGAAAGATGCAGCAGTGCAGGGGCTACGACGCTGCCGCTGCACCGTCGCAACCACTCGAACAGCACGGCAGAGGAACCGGTGAGCAGCACGCTCGCGGCGATCGGGTCACCGGCGATCCGGGCCGCGCGCACGTGCCACAGCCCGAACGTCACGGCGTGCAGGGCGTACGCCGTGGTGGGTGTCCAGCCCCGGCGCAGCATCGCGGACAGGACGCCGCGGAACAGCAGTTCCTCGTGCGCGACGGTCCCCACCGGGATCCGGAACCCCACCCAGCCGGCGACATCGGTGGCGCGGTCGCCGGTCGGAACCCGCCTGCGCGCGGCGGGCACGCTCAGCGCGATCGCGTATCCGGCGAGCGGGATCACCGACGCCACGGCGCCGTACCGCAGCCCGGACCGGAGCGCCGACTCGGACAGCCCGAGTTCGTCGACGCCGTACCCTGCGGTGCGGGCGACTCCCACCACCGACAGTCCGAGCGCGCCGCCCGCGACGGCCCGCCCGTACGGGCCGAGCCCCGAACCGGGCAGCACCACGTTGTTCCACAGCACGGCCGCCGCCGCACCGGCCACGGAGGCGAGCCTGGTCACTTCTCCGGACCCTCTGTCCCGGCGAGGGATTCGAGGGTGGACCGGACACGTTCGGTGTCGGCGGGCGTCCACCCCTCGGGCTGCGCGACGGTGATCCAGCCGTCGAGGACGAGGGTTCCGTAATTGTGGCCGTGCCCGTCGGGCACCCCGGCGGCGTTCGTGAGGTCGGCGGACACCTGCCAGAACGTCACGAACGGAAACCATTTCATCGACGGCGAGCGATCGTCGCCCGGCGGTTCCTTCAACCAGTCGGGCCGGGTGAACGCGAGGTCGGGCGACCACCACACGACGGGATCGGACGGATGCTGGACGTACAGGATGCGCGGCGACAACCACTCCCCCGGGTCTTCGACCATGTCGGCGGAGTCGTCGGCGAACCGCACCACCAGACCCGCCGAGTACTCGGGGTCGACCTCGGGAGTGCCCGGGTCGCGGCGCTGAACCAGCTGCCCCCACAGCCGGTTCGAGTTGGGCGGCCCGACCCACAGCACACCGTCGACGGTCTGCCGGATGTCGCTCAGCGTGTCGAAGGCGCCCTCCCCTGCCTGGGTGCCGAGACTTTCGCCGTAGACGAGCAGCTTGGGGCGGGTCGCCTCGGGTTCCTGCAACCACCGTTCGTGCACCCGGTCGATCAGCATCTTTCCCGCCTCGGCGGCCTTCTCCCGGTCGGCGAGGAACGAGATCCAGCTCGGCAGGAACGAGTACTGGCCGGCGACCAGCGCCGTGTCGCCGTTGTGGACCAACTCGATCGCCTGCGCCGCAGTCGGATTGACCCAGCCCGTACCGGTGGTGGGGATGACGACGAGGACCTTGCGCGCGAACGCGCCGGTCCGCTCGAGTTCGTCGATGACGATGTCCATGCGTTCGTCGGGGTCCTCGGCGGTCTCGAGTCCGGCGTAGACCCGAATCGGATCCTTGGCCGGGGTGCCGTTGGCCGCCGTCAGTTCGTCGGCGTCGAGGCCGCGAGACACGAAGTTCCGGCCCTCGTACCCGAGGGTGTCCCAGGGCGCCAGCGACTCCGGGCTGCCCGACTTCTCGGGATCGAGCGGCTGCTCGACGCCGTCGCGAGTGGTCGAATTCTGCAGGCTGAACGCCGCATTCGTGGCGGCGTAGACGCCGCGCATCAGAACGCCGTCGACGAGCAGGAAGAACAACACCGTCACGATGAGGATGCCGACGGTGGTGGCCGTCGGGATCGCGAGGTGCCACCGCCGGATGAGTCGCGCCGCGATCCACCGCACCAGTTCGCGCAACAGCCGCCACACGGAGATGATCGCGGCACCCACGAGCAGGCTCAGACCGCCCGTGCGGATGTAGCCGGTGGTGGTGGTGCCCTCCGCCCCCATCAGCGCGGCGAGCTCACGCTGCCACGCCGCGGAGTACGCGAGCATCACGAGACTCACCGACACGCACGTCACCGTCACGAGCACGCGCAGGCCGGTGGACCACGGTTCCGGCAGCGGCCACCACGACCGGTGCCGCAGGAAGTAGCGGCGGACCAGCCAGCCGATCGCCGTTCCCACCGTGTAGCCGATCGCGGCGTTGATGCCGCCGATCAGCCCCTGGAACAGCCAGTCGCGGGGCAGCAGCGACGGCGTCAGCGACCAGCAGAAGAACAGCGTCGCGAACGCGATGCCGGTGAAGTCGAGCCGAAGGAAACGCCAGGTCCGGTCGAGTCGGGGACCGTGGAGGAGTGCAGGATCAACCAGCCGCGAGAGTTCCCGCGGCCCCCTGTCAACCCTCTCCAATGCCCCCGATTCGACCATTCATCACCCGAACAATGCCGGCAGAGTTCCCTCGAACGTCGTGCGCAGCTCGGCCAGCGAGACCGAGAACTGGCCCTGGACCTCGACGGAATCGGACCCCTCGTCCACCACACCGATGCGCACCCACGGCAGATTACGGGCCGTGCACATACCGGTAAAGCGAGTTTCCTCGGTGCGCGGGACCGCGACGAGCACGCGGCCCGACGACTCGGAGAACAGGGTGACGAACGGATCGGCGTCGTCGGGAAGCAGGATGCGGCAGCCCGTCTCCCCGGCCAGCGCCGCCTCGACTACGGTCTGCGCGAGACCACCTTCGGACAGGTCGTGCGCCGCCGACACCAGTCCGTCGCGGGACGCCGCGAGGAGGATGTCGGCCAGCAACTGCTCCCGCTCGAGGTCGACCTTCGGCGGCACGCCGCCGAGGTGGCCGTGCTCGACCTGTGACCAGATGGACCCGTCGAACTCGTCGCGGGTGTCGCCGAGCAGGATCAGCGTCTCGCCCGGTTCCAGTCCGAGACCGGTGGGGATGCGACGGTGCACGTCGTCGATGACACCGAGCACGGCCACGACCGGGGTGGGCAGGATCGGGGTCGAGCCGGTCTGGTTGTAGAAGCTGACGTTGCCGCCGGTGACGGGGATGCCGAGCTTCGCGCAGCCGTCCGCCAGACCGCGGACGGCCTGCTGGAACTGCCACATGACGCCCGGATCCTCGGGGGACCCGAAGTTCAGGCAGTTGCTGACGGCCTTGGGGGTGGCGCCGGTGACGGCGACGTTGCGGAACGCCTCCGCGAGTGCCAACTGCGCACCGGTGTACGGGTCCAGCGCGGTGTAGCGGCCGGACGCGTCGGTGGCGAGCGCGATGCCGCGGCCCGTCTTCTCGTCGACGCGGATCACACCGGAGTCGGCGTTCTCGGCCAGGACGGTGTTGCCGCGCACGTAGCGGTCGTACTGCTCGGTGATCCACTTGCGGCTGCACAGCGCCGGGGACGCGAGCATCTTCAGCAGGGTCGCCTTCAGCTCGTCGGCCGACTCCGGGCGCGTCAGGCCGGCGGTGGTGTTGGCGACCAGGGCGTCCTGGCTCGCGGGACGCTGCACGGGGCGCTCGTACACCGGGCCCTCGTGGGCAACGGTGCGCGGCGGCACGTCGACGACGGTCTCGCCGTGCCAGGAGATGGTCAGGCGCTCGCCGTCGGTGACCTCACCGATGACGGTGGCCAGGACGTCCCACTTCTTGCAGACCTCCATGAACGCGTCGACGTTCTCGGGGGTGACGACCGCGCACATGCGTTCCTGCGACTCGCTGGAGAGCACCTCGGCGGCGGTCATGCCGGTGGCCCGCATCGGGACCTGCTCGAGGTTGATGTGCATGCCGCCGTCGCCGGCCGCGGCCAGCTCGGACGTCGCGCAGGACAGCCCGGCGCCGCCGAGGTCCTGGATACCGACCACCAGCTTCGCGGCGTACAGCTCGAGACAGCACTCGATGAGCACCTTCTCGGTGAACGGGTCACCCACCTGCACCGCCGGTAGCTTCTTCCGGCCGGTACCTGATTCGTCGCCGTCGAACGTCTCGGACGCCAGCACGGACACGCCGCCGATGCCGTCGAGGCCGGTCCGCGCACCGAACAGGATGATCTTGTTGCCGGCGCCGGACGCGAACGCCAGGTGCAGGTCCTCGACCCGCATCGTGCCGGCACAGAGGGCGTTGACCAGGGGGTTACCGGCGTACGACTCGTCGAAGACGGTCTCGCCGCCGATGTTGGGGAGGCCCAGCGAGTTGCCGTAGCCGCCGACGCCGCGCACCACACCGTCGACGACGCGGCGGGTGTCGGGGGCGTCCGCCGCACCGAAACGCAGCTGGTCCATCACCGCGATGGGACGGGCGCCCATGGCCATGATGTCGCGGACGATGCCGCCGACGCCGGTGGCCGCGCCCTGGTAGGGCTCCACGTAGGAGGGGTGGTTGTGGCTCTCGACCTTGAACGTGACCGCCCAGCCGTCGCCGATGTCGACGACGCCGGCGTTCTCGCCGATGCCCGCGAGCATCGAGGACCGCATCTCGTCGGTCGTGGTCTCACCGAAGTACCTCAGGTGCACCTTGGACGACTTGTAGGAGCAGTGCTCACTCCACATCACCGAGTACATCGCGAGCTCGGCCTCGGTGGGGCGCCGGCCCAGGATCTCCTTGATGCGGGCGTACTCGTCGTCCTTGAGACCCAGCTCCTTGAAAGGCTGTGCGACGTCGGGGGTCGCGGTGGCGGCGGTGACGGTATCGACCGGGTGTGCTGACACTGGAGGTGGGGTCCCTTCCCTACGGGAGTCAAGAGAGGCAAGCCGGGAGTCACGGTCGGCGCAAGCCGGGTGGCGACGAGCCGTACGTCAGTCTATCCGGCGGCTCGTTCCGGCACCGACCTGGCGCTCCTCGCCCCTCCCCGTCACGCCGTCGGTGTGAGGAAGGCCGCAAGGGCGTCGGAATAGGC
Source organism: Rhodococcus koreensis (assembly GCF_900105905.1). Taxonomy (GTDB): domain Bacteria; phylum Actinomycetota; class Actinomycetes; order Mycobacteriales; family Mycobacteriaceae; genus Rhodococcus_F; species Rhodococcus_F koreensis. Next base: position 3,529,297 of record NZ_FNSV01000005.1, read on the forward strand.
GCGCACGTCACGGGCACCCATCAGCTCCCGCGAGGAATGCATTCCGAGCTGCGCGGCGCCGACGTCGACGGTGCTCAGCCCCGTCCTGGACGCGGTGATCGGGCCGATGGTCGAACCGCACGGCAGATCGGCCCGGTGCACGTACCGCTGCAGCGGCACACCGGCCTGGTCGCAGGCGAGCGCGAACGCACCGGCCCCGGCCGCGTCGGTGGCGTAGCGCAGGTTCTGGTTGACCTTGAGCACCGGTCCCCCGTTGACGGCGATGTGGTGGGCGGGCTCGTGCCGGTCCGGGTAATTCGGGTGGGTCGCGTGCGCCATGTCCCCGGACGCGCAGATCGACCCGGCCATCGTCTGCAGGAATTCTTCGCGACCGCCGCCGCGGCCGAGGACGATGCGCTCGAGGACGGTGCTCAGGAGATCGGAGAACGCGCCCCGATCGGACATGCTCCCCACCTCCTCGTGGTCGAACAGAGCGAGCACCGGCACCTGATCCCCGGGACGTTCGGCCGCCGACAGCAGCGCCTGGGTGCCCGCGTAGCAGGTGCCCTGGTTGTCGAGCCGCGGCGCGCTGACGAGGTCCTGTTCGGTTCCGACCAGGGCGCTGGGCGCGAGATCGTGGGTCATCAGTTCCCACCCGAGCACCGCGTCGGCGGGCACCTCCGCCCGCTCGGCGACGAAGTCGATGAACGACCGGCGTTCGGTACCCACGCCCCACACGCCGTTGAGGTGGCGCTGCGGATCGAGGTGCACGCCCTTGCGGTCCTCGGACAGGTGGATCGCCAGCTGCGGCACGCGCAGGATCGGCTCGTCGACGCGGACGAGCTTCTCCTCCACCGTGTTGCCGGCCCGCACACTCAGCCGCCCGGAGATGCCCAGGTCGCGGTCGAGCCACGAGTTGAGCCACGCGCCGCCGTACGGTTCGAGACCCACCAGCTGCCACCCCGCCGACGAGAGGTCGGGGTGCTGCTTGACGCGCAGGTTCGGGCTGTCGGTGTGCCCGCCGACGATGCGGAACGGCGCCGTCCGGCCCACCCCCTCGGTGCTCCATGCGATGAGGGATCCGCCGCGCACCAGGAAGTACCGGCCGGGCTCGCCGGGCCACGAGTCGGTCTCGTGCAACTCGGTGAAACCGTTGCCGGTCAGCAACATCGACACCGTCGCGCACACATGGAACGGCGACGGTGAGGCATCGACGAAGGTGCAGAGTCCCTGGGCGTCGGCCCACGTAGTGGAAGGCATGGGGTCAATCATGCAGGACCCGCTGTCACGGGTGGGGACCCGAGACACAGAACTGGTTGCCGTCCGGATCGGCGAGCGTGACCCATCGGAAACCGCCCATCTCGTGCCGCCCGACCTCCGTCGCGCCGTCGGCACTCAGCCTGCCGACCTCGCCGTCGAGGTCTTCGGAGGCCAGGTCGAGGTGGATGCGGTTCTTCCCCGGAGTGGGATCGTCGACCTTCTGGAACGCCAGCTTCTGCGCGGAACCCGGGAGGGCGACGACGTAGAACCAGCCGTCGTTCTCCTGCTCGACCGTGCCCGCCGTCTGCTTCGCCCACCAGTTCGCGAGCGGCCCCGGATCGGTGGTGTCGAACGTGATCATGCCGAGTGTGAGTGCCATGCCCGCACAGTAGCCGTGACCACCGACACGTTTCGCAGCTTCACAGGAACTCCTCGATGACCCGGACGGCAGCGTCCACGCCACCGGCAGAACGCAACTCGGCGGCGAGCTCCGCGCTGCGGCGACGGACCGGCTCGGCGTCGACCCAGGTGAGCGCGTCCCGCAGTCCGGCTGCCGACACGTCCGAACTGTCCACGCGCACCGCCACTCCCGCGGCGACGAGCGCGTCGGCATTCTCGAACTGGTCGGTGGCCTGCGGCGCGGCGATCATCGGGGTCCCCGTGAACATGCCCTCGCTGGACCCGCCCATGCCGGCGTGGGTGAGGAACGCGTCGGCCTGCCCCAGGATGTCGAACTGCGGCACCCAGCGGTAGACCTCCACGTTGCCGGGCACGGCGCCGAGGTCGTCGACGTCGACGTGCTGCCCGATCTGCAGGACGACGTGCCAGCCGTCGAGGTCGCCGAACGCCTCGATGCAGCGGCGGTAGAGGTCGGCGTGATCGGTGAACGCGGTGCCGAGCGAGACGAGCAGCACCTTGCCCGCGCCTGCCGGACGCTCCCACCGGCCATCGGCGGGCCGCCGGGTGGGCAGCGCAGGTCCGACGAACGTATAGACGTCCTCGTTCACGCGGTCGGCGTTGGGCTGCATCGATTTCGCGATCAGCACCACCGCCCGGGCCGGGCGCCCGTAGAACTCGTCCGGGTCGGTCTCGACACCGTTGTCCCGCAGCAGTTTCCCCTGCCGCTCGTACAGTGCGGCGCCGCGCGGGTCGGCACGCATGGTGTCCACGAACGATTTCATGTCGTCCTCGTAGCCCTCCCAGGCCACGTACGTCGGCGACAGTTGCACAGTCGGCACGTTCCATTCCTCGGCGAGGACGCGGGCGGGACCTCCCGCGATGTCGTAGAGGAACAGGTCGGGGCGGTCGTCCTCGTACAGCCTCCGCAACTGCGGCAGCATCGACTCGTATTCGGCCTGGAACAGGGTGAGGTGATCGATGGTGTCGCCGTCCCAGGACTTCCCGGACGCGTCCGCCGCGCCTGCGGTGTTCACGCGCGGCAACGTCGAGGCGTACTCCTTGAATTCCGCTCCGGTGCTCTGGACGACGTCCTTCACTGCGGCGTCGTTGGCGTACGTCACGCGGTGCCCGCGCGCGACGAGTTCTCGGAGAATCTCCAGGCTGGGGTTGACGTGCCCGGGCGCCGGGATGCTGACCATGGCGATGTGTGAGCGGGTCATCTTCATCCTTTCCGAGACGGAACGGTCCGTCTCGATACATGATGACATCCGGCCGCAGACGAGTCAAGACGATACGTCTCGTCTGGTCTGGTCTAGGATCCGTTCATGCCGTCCGCCGACAATCCCCGCCGATCCGAACGGTCCCGCGCCGCGATCCTGCAGGCCACGCAGGAGCTGATCCGCGAACAGCCCTACGGGAAGATCAGCATCGAGGGCATTGCCGCACGCGCCAAGGTCGGGAAGCAGACCATCTACCGCTGGTGGCGGTCCAAGGGCGCACTCGTCGTGGACGCCCTGCACGAACAGAACGCGGCCGGCGCCCAGGAGGCCCTGGCCCTGCCCGACACCGGCGACCTCGCCGCCGACATGAGGCTGGTGCTGCGGGCCACGGTCGACGAGTTCACGTCCCCCGATTTCGAACCGCTGTTCCGGGCGCTGTCCATCGAATCGCTGCAGGACCCGGCCCTGAGGGAACAGATCGTCGAACGGATCTACCGGCCGCAGTTCGAGTTCGTCGCCACGCGGTTCCGCTCGGCGCAGGACGCCGGGCAGGTGCGACCCGACGTCGACCTCGCCCTGGCGTTCGAGTTGTTCATGGCGCCGATGTTCTACCGCTGGCAGTCCGGAGCCCATCCCCTCACCCACGAGCACGCGGACGCCGTCGTCGACCTGGCGATGCGCGCCCTCGCGCCCTAAGCGCGGGTTGCGTCCTCGACGAACCCGAAATCGCCGTGCGTGAGGTCCTCGACGTGGACCGCGCGCCCGGACGCGTCGGCGAGGGGAATCTTCCAGTTCGAATACTGGGTCTCGTCGGTGCCCGGCTGATTCTGGATGCGGTACTCCCCCACCAGGTCGGCCAGTGCGACACCCGATAGCAGCGACGGGCTCCGGGCGATCAGCCGGTACAGCGCCTTCACGGTGTCGGGTATCGACGCGTCGTCCGCCAGCAACCCGCGGTCGCGCGCCAGTTGGAGCACGGCCTCGCGCTGCTGGGCGTCGTGTTCCTTCTCGAGTTCGAGGTCGCGTTCGAGGAGCCCGAGCCGCGAGCGCAATTCGATGTGTTCGCCGGCCAGGTATCCGGCGGCCGGCGGAAGATCATGCGTGGTCACGGATGTCAGGCACAGGGTCCGGTACTGCTCCGGCGGTGTCGGCCGCTCGCCGTCGTGTTCGAACCACAGGATCGAGGTCCCCAGGATGCCGCGCTCGGCGAGGTAGTCCTGCACCGCGGGCTCGAACACCCCGAGGTCCTCGCCGATCACCACGGCGCCCGCCCGCTCGGCCTCGAGCGCGAGGATCCCGATGAGCGCCTCGTGGTCGTAGGTGACGTACGTTCCGTCGGCAGGCGTCTGCGCGTCGGCGGGAATCCACCACAGCCGGAACAGTCCCAGAATGTGGTCGACCCGCAGGCCGCCCGCGTGCTTCAGGACGGTGCGCAGCATGTCGCGGTACGGGGCGTACCCCAGTTCCGCCAGCCGATCCGGCCGCCACGGCGGCTGATTCCACTGCTGGCCCTGCTGATTGAAGTCGTCGGGAGGAGCGCCGACGGTAATGCCCTCCGCCAGAGCCGTTCCCAGCGACCACGCGTCCGCGCCCCCGCGCTGGACCCCGACCGCCAGGTCGTGCACGATCCCGATGTCCATGCCCGCCGCGCGCGCAGCGTCCTGTGCGTCGGAAAGCTGCTCGTCGCACACCCATTGCAGCCACGAGTAGAACTGGATTCGCGGCGTCAGCTTGCGCCGCTGCGCCTGCACCCAGTCGCTGTCCGGCGCACCGGCCTTCGTCGTCCATCGCGGGTCGTCGGGCGGCAGTTTCTCGGTGAGCACGCACCAGGTCGCGAAGTCCCGCAGCCCGTCCCCCTCGACGCGGCAGAACTCCTCGAACGCGTGCTGCCTGCTCGGGCTGCGCTCGATCCGGAAGACCCGTTCGAGCACCCGGAGTTTCGCCCGGTACGACGGGTTGCGGTCGATCCGGTCGGACCGGTCGTTCGCCCTCTCGAATCGCGCTGCGGCGTCGCGCATCCGCGCATGGCGTCGCGTCGAGAGGTACGCCGTCTCCGGGATATTCTCGACGCGGATGTACAGCGGGTTGACGTAGCGGCGGGTGGTCGGCAGGTACGGCGACGCCTCGATCGGCGGTCGGGGCTGCGCGGCATGCAGTGGATTGACCAGAACGTAGTCGGCGCCGTGGACGGAACCGAAGATCGACGCGAGATCCGCAAGGTCGCCGAAATCCCCCACACCCCAGGACCGACGCGACCGGATCGAGTACAACTGCGTGAGCACACCCCAGCGCCTGCGGTCGCGCAGTGCGTCCGAAGTGGTCAACCGCGCCGGTGTCACCACGAGCGTGCACGACGAGGAGGTGCCCGAGGTGGACGCCTGGACCGTGTGCCACCCGCACGGAACGTCGGAGGGCACGGCGAACGTCGCGCGCCCCACGAGAACACCGTCGACCTCTCGCGGATCGACCCACACCTGGAGTTGGCGTGCCGGGACCGTCGCGCCCGACTCCGTGTCGATCGTGACGTCCACCGCCTCGCCGTGCGGAACGTGGACCACGAAACGGGTCTCGGATCCGTTCCTGCCGACGACGACGGGCGGCAGCATCCGCCGCCACGGCGCCAGTTCGCACTCGGACAGGGCGCGCCGCACCTCGTCCTCCGTTGCGGCGGGAACGTCGAGCGCTGCGAGGACGCTGCGGAGCGTGTCGTCGCCCACGTCGTGACGCCGCTGGTCCCAACCCTGATACGACGTCGCAACCCCGTGCCGGGTCGCGAGATCACGCAACTGCTCGGTGTACGTCACCCGTCGATCGTGCCAGTTCGCCTCGGGTTCCGCGCGTCTTCCGGATCGCCGCCACGGCCGTCGGACCCGCCGGCGTGATTGGCCCTGCGGCGAGTGGGGTAACTGTTCGGTAATCAGACGCACGGCGTCCACGGTGAGCGCCCGGTGGCACTCGGTTGGCGTACGCCGATGCGCCCGGCAACCGAGGAGTCTTCGATGCTGCTACGTCTTCCCGGAGTCTATCGCCCGCAACACGATACGCAGTTGCTGGCCGGCGTCCTGGCGGCGGAGCGACTCGGTCCCCACTCCCGGGTGCTCGATCTGTGCGCGGGGACCGGCGCGCTGAGCATGGCCGCCGCGGCCGCCGGTGCGGGCCGGGTGACCGCGGTGGACGTGTCGAGGCGGGCGGCGATCAGCATTCGGCTCAATGCGCTCGCCCGCGGGCACCGGATCCGGGTGATCCACGGAGACCTCACCGAACACGTCCGCCAAGAGCGGTTCGACCTCGTCGTTTCCAATCCGCCGTACGTCCCGGCATCCGTCGACACCGTGCCCGACCGCGGTCCGGCGCGCGCCTGGGATGCGGGAAAGAACGGTCGCGCACTGCTCGACCGGATCTGCTGCCAGGCCCCCGACCTTCTCGTCGACGGCGGGGTTCTGCTGCTGGCGCAGTCCGGCCTGAGCGGAGTCGAGAAGACACTGACGATGCTCGAGGAGCAGAATATGACGGTCGACGTCGCCGCGACGGCCGAGATCCCGTTCGGACCCGTCCTCGTCGAACGGCGGGAGATGCTCGAGCGGCGAGGGCTCATCGAGGTCGGTCAGACCCTCGAGGAAATCGTGGTGATCCGCGCCGTCAGCTAGACATGGCCTGATGGCGCCGTGCGTGGCCGAGGCCCGCACGGCGCCGGTCGGATCAGGCGGAGATGACGCTGTCGAGCACGGAGTAGAACATGCCGAGCCCGTCGTCACTGGGGCCGGTGAGGGCCTCGGTGGCGTGCTCGGGGTGCGGCATGAGGCCCACCACGCGGCCGTTGGCCGAGGAGATGCCCGCGATGCCGCGCTGCGAACCGTTCGGGTTGTCGCCGGCGTAGCGGAACACCACGCGGCCCTCACCCTCGAGTTCGTCGAGAACGTTCTCCGACGCCTGGTAGCGGCCCTCGCCGGACTTGAGCGGGACGAGAATCTCGGCACCCGTCTCGTAGCGGGACGTCCACGCCGTCGACGTGGCCTCGACCTTCAGCCACTCGTCGCGGCAGATGAAGTGCAGGCCCTCGTTCCGGGTGAGCGCGCCGGGCAGGAGGCCCGCTTCACACAGCACCTGGAAACCGTTGCAGATACCGAGGACGGGCATACCGCCCTGCGCGGCCTGCACGACCTTGCCCATGACGGGCGCGAACCGGGCGATGGCGCCGCACCGCAGGTAGTCGCCGTACGAGAAGCCACCGGGGACGATGACGGCGTCGACACCCTTGAGGTCGGCGTCGCCGTGCCACAGGCTCACGGCCTCGCCGCCGGCGAGGGTCACCGCGCGGGCGGCGTCGACGTCGTCGAGGGTGCCGGGGAAAGTGATGACTCCGACGCGGGCGCTCATGCTTCGACGCGCCTCACGGTCCAGTCCTCGATCACCGTGTTGGCCAGCAGGGCCTCGGCGATCTTCTCGAGCTGAGCGTCGTCGACACTGCCGTCGACCTCGAGCTCGAACCGCTTGCCCTGACGGACATCGGAAACTCCAGCGAAGCCGAGCCGCGGCAGCGCTCCGACAATGGCCTGCCCCTGGGGGTCGAGAATCTCGGCCTTGGGCATGACTTCGACGACGACACGGGCCACGTGCTGCTCCTTGTTGTTGTGCGCGAGCCCAGAGTGGAACACCGGGCACCCGGAAGTTTACCGGGCTACCTGCCTGCGGTTCGCATCGGACGAACGGGACGAGCCATGCACGCAAGCGCATACTCGAATTCATGCGACTGACTCACTTCGGCCACAGCTGCGTCCTCGTCGAGTTGAACGGTTCCACCATCCTCTTCGATCCGGGCAACTTCTCGCACGGATTCGAGGGCATCACCGGACTGGACGCGATCCTCGTGACCCACCAGCACCCCGACCACGTCGACCAGCAGCGACTGCCCGCCCTCGTCGAGGCGAACCCCGGCGCGGCGCTGTACTCCGACCCGCAGACCGCCGCCCAGCTCGGCGGCGCGTGGACGGGGGTGCACGCCGGCGACGAATTCGACATCGGCGACGTGCACGTCACCGGCACCGGCGGCAGGCACGCGGTGATCCACCCCGACATCCCCGTGATCGACAACACGGCGTTCCTGCTGGGCGACGCAGGCAACCCCGCCCGGCTGATGCACCCCGGCGACTCCCTGTTCGTCCCCGAGCAGAAGGTCGACGTGCTGGCGCTGCCCGCCGCGGCGCCGTGGCTGAAGATCTCCGAGGCCATCGACTACCTCCGCGCCGTCGCACCGCGGGTCGCGGTGCCCATCCACCAGGCGATCATCGCCAACGAGGCCACCGGCATATTCTACGGCCGCTACACGGACATGGCGCCCGAGGGCACCGAGTTCCGCACGATGCCGAGCGAGTCGAGCATCGAGGTGGCCTGACGCCCCCGTGAGTACTTGTTAACCGCGGGCGGTTAACAAGTACTCACGGGTCAGGCGGCACCGATCTGCGAAATCCGCCGCTCCCAGCGGTACACGCCGGGCCGCGCGTCATGGAAGAGCGCGAGGTCGACGGCGTCGAGCATCGCCTGCCGCGGTCCCGACGTGCCCAGCTGCTTGGCGGTGACGGCGAGGCGCACCACGCCCCCGCGTTTGGCCGTGCGTCCGGAGCCGAGGACGAGGGCCCGGCACCACCACGGTTCGGCCCGGAACCCCTCCCCGATCCCCAGCACCCGCGACCGCACCGACGTCCCGCGTTCGAGGTCGTGGATGGCGGTCATCCCGGCGAGCAGCCGGAACCCGGCGGACGGCAGTGCCGCGACGGCGCCCTGCGACGCCAGCCAGCGGGGCGGGGCGAACAGTCTGGTGCGCAGCCCGGTCTGTTCCATCACCCGGTCGGCCGCGAGCAGTCGCAGCCGCGCCTCGTGCTCGGGCAGCGCGGCGAACTCGGCCCGACGGCGCTTGGTGGCGGCCTGGTCGTATCCGTGCAGGACGACGGCGTCGCCGCGGGATCGGCGCACACGGAGCCAGTCCTGCGTCGCGGGATCGTTGACCAGGCGGTACTTGTCCTTCAGGCGCGGGGCGACGAGCAGCGACAGCGGCACGCCGCGCGCATCCATCTCCTCGGCGAACGCGGCCGCGAAGTCGCGCGTCTCGTCCTTGATCCCCGACACCGACACGATCAGCTGTCCGGTCATGGGCCCCAGCGTGACAGGTGAACGTGAACAAGGGGCAAAGCTCGTGCGCCTTTCTGGTAGTCGGAGCTACCAGAAAGGCGCACGGGCGGCGAAGCCGCCTACTTCGGCAGAACCGCCTCGATGGCCTCGACGACCTCGGGCGCCTCGGGCTCGGTGCGGGGACGGAACCGCTTGACGACGGTGCCGTCGGGTGCGACGAGGAACTTCTCGAAGTTCCACTGGATGTCGCCCGCGGCGCCCTCGGCGTCGGCGGCCTTGGTCAGTTCCTCGTACAGCGGGTGCCGGTTCTCACCGTTCACCTCGATCTTCTCGAGCAGCGGGAACGTGACGCCGTAGGTGGTGGAGCAGAAGGTCTCGATCTCTTCGGCGGTGCCGGGCTCTTGCCCCATGAACTGGTTGCACGGGACGCCGATCACGGTCAGGCCGCGGTCGGCGTAGTCGGTGGCGAGCTTTTCGAGGCCCTTGTACTGCGGGGTCAGTCCACACTTCGAGGCGACGTTCACCACGAGGACGGCGCGACCGTCGTATTCGCCGAGGGAGGTCGGGGTGCCGCCGAGTGTGTTGATACCGATGTTCTGAACAGGTGTCGTCATGCGCACCAACGTAGCCAACAAACCTCTGTGCGCCCAGGCTTCGAATCGCCCGGGCGCACAGAGGTTTACTTCGGAGTGGGTGTCAGCTCTTCACGAGTACCTTCGGCTCGTCGGCGGCAGGGGTCTCCGTGGCCTGCTCTTCGACGACCTCGCCGTGGCCATCGTCGACCATCGTCGACTCGTCGAAGGGGAGCTTGCCGTCGAGGACGGTGCGGACGCGGTCGTTGTCGATCGTGTTCGTCCAGGAACCGACGAGCAGGGTGGCGACGGCGTTGCCGGAGAAGTTCGTGACCGCGCGGGCCTCGGACATGAACCGGTCGATACCGACGATGAGGCCGACGCCGTCGAGCAGTTCGGGACGGTGGCTCTGCAGGCCGCCGGCGAGGGTGGCGAGCCCGGCGCCGCTGACTCCGGCAGCACCCTTGGACGCGATGATCATGAACACCAGCAGCGACAGCTGCTCGGGGAAGGACAGCGGCTGGCCCATTGCGTCGGCGATGAAGATCGACGCCATGGTCAGGTAGATCGCCGTGCCGTCGAGGTTGAACGAGTAGCCGGTGGGGACGACGACACCGACGGTGGTGCGCTCGACGCCGACGTGTTCCATCTTCGCGATCAGGCGGGGCAGGGCCGACTCGGAGGAGGACGTGGCGAAGATCAGCAGGTACTCCCGGGCCAGGTACCGGACCAGCTTGAAGATCGAGACGCCTGCGACGACGCGGAGCACGGATCCGAGGACACCGAACACGAAGATCAGGCAGGTGAGGTAGAAGCCGAGCATGAGCGTGGCGAGCTGGACGACGGCGCCGAGGCCGGTCTGGCCGACGACGTTCGCGATGGCACCGAACGCACCGATCGGGGCGAGCCACAGGATCATCGACAGGATCTTGAAGACGAGCTTCTGGACGGAGCCGACTGCACGCAGGATCGGCTCACCCTGCTTGCCCAGGGCCTGCAGTCCGAAGCCGACGAGCAGCGCGACGAACAGGGTCTGCAGGACGCTTCCCTCGGTCAGCGCGGACATCAGCGACGTGGGGATGATCGACTGGAGGAAGTCCATGGTGCCGCCGGCTCCGTGGGCCTTCTCGGCGAGCGCCGCACCCGTGCTTGCGGTGTCGGCGCTGATGTTCAGGCCGGTGCCCGGGTCGAGCAGGTTGCCGACCAGCAGACCGATGCCGAGCGCGACCGTGGACATGCCGATGAAGTAGGTGAGGGCGAGTCCGCCGACCTTGCCCACCTTGGCGGCGGCCTTCACCGATCCGATGCCGAGCACGATCGTGCAGAAGATGACCGGGCTGATCATCATCTTGATCAGATCGACGAACATCGTGCCGAGCACGCCGAGCGACTTGCCGACTCCCGGAGCCAGCCACCCGACGAGGATGCCCGCGACGACGGCGACGATGACCCCCATGTACAACCAGTGTGTCCGGTCGCGCTTCTTGGTCTTCCCTGTCGCAGTACTCATGGGATTGTCCTCCAATTCGAGTGGCAAGCTGATCGGTGAGGCCGGTGAGTGACCGCGATCACGTCTTGGAAGAATCTTCTAAGCGATCGCTTGGCTGGAGAAGTTTGTGTTCATTACGTTCAGGAGAAATGCATTGCCGCACCATCCGCCGAGACGGCCCATGAGCGTCGCGAGGCAGCTCTTCCTCCTGCAGCTCGTCGTGTTGGTGCTGGTCATCGGCGCCGGGACCGCGCTGGCCATCGTCGACCAGCGTCGCGACAGCGACGAGACCACCCGGCGCGCCGTCACGGCCGTCGCGACCACATTCGCGCTGTCGGACGGCACCGTCGAGGCATTGCGGTCCCCCGACCCGACGGCCGTTCTCCAGCCCCAGACCGAGCAGATCCGCGCCGCGACCGGCACCGATTTCATCGTCGTGATGACGCCCGCGGGCATCCGCTTCACCCACACCAACCCGGAGCTGATCGGCGGCGTGTTCTCCGGGAACATCGAGCGCGCGCTCCGCGGGGAGACGTTCACGGAGACGTACGCCGGTTCGCTGGGACCGTCGATCCGGGCGGTGACACCGGTGTACGACGGCGACCGGATCGCGGGCCTGGTGTCCGTCGGCGTCACCCGGGCGAAGATCGGCGACCAGTTCGCCGCGAGCCTGCCGACCATCTTCGCGGTCGCCGCGATCGGTCTGGCGGTGTCGGCGGCAGGTTCGTTCCTGCTGAGCAGGCGCCTGCGCCGTCAGACGCTGGGGATGGCCCCGGACGAGCTGCGGCAGATGTACGAGCATCACGACGCCGTCCTGCACTCGATCGGTGAGGGCCTGGTGGTGCTCGGCCGCGACAGCGGTGACACCGCGAATGCCGAAGTGGTGAACGACGAAGCGCGCCGCCTCCTCGATCTCCCCGAGGGCCCCGTCCCGCTGGCCGCGCTGCCGGAGTCGCTGCGGCAGTCGCAGGACGACGATTCCCGGGACGAGGTGCACGTGACCCCCGACCGCGTGCTGCTCGTCAGCCGGGAACCCGTGACGTGGGAGGGGCAGCGTCTCGGGACCGTGCTGACACTGCGTGATCGCACGGAATTGCAAAGCATCATGGGCGAACTCGACTCCGTGCGCGGCTTCGCGGAATCGCTGCGGTCACAGGCGCACGAATCGGCGAACCGACTGCACACGATCATCACGATGGTCGAACTGGGCCGCTACGACGACGCGATCGCGTTCGCCACCGAGGATCTGCGATTGTCGCAGGAACTGATCGACCGCTTGATGACGGCGGTGCACGAACCCGCCCTGGCCGCACTGCTGCTCGGCAAGGTTGGGGTGGCCGCCGAGCGGGGAGTCGACCTGACCGTCACCGAGGACACCGCTCTCGGGCCCGTGGCGCCGCTCAGTGCGCGTGAACTCGTGACGCTGGTGGGTAATCTCGTGGACAACGCGATCGACGCCGCCCGCGGCGCGATGGAATCCCCCGGAGAGGATGCGTGGGTGGAAGTGACCGTCCGTCAAGAGGATTCGACGATGGTGGTGCGGGTGGCCGACAGCGGACCCGGCATTCCCGCCGACGAACTCGACAAGGCGGTCACGCGCGGCTACTCCACCAAGTCGGGTCAGCGCGGGCTCGGACTGGCGTTGGTCGCCCAGGTGGTGGCCCGGCACGGCGGGACGATCCACACGGAGCCGTCACTCGGATCGATGGTCGTCGTCGAGATCCCGATCGAGGGGGCCGCCTCGTGATCCGCGTGATGATCGTCGAGGACGAACCACTCATCGCCGAGGCCCATCGGGCGTATGTGGAACGCATTCCGGGCTTTTCGGTGCACACCGTCGTTCACGACGGCAACGGCGCCATGCGGGCGGTCGCCGCGGCGAACGGCAGCGACGACCCCATCGACCTCGTCCTCCTCGACATCGGCCTGCCGGATGCCAGCGGCCTCGACGTCGCGGCGGCACTGAGCGGCGTGCGACCGAGTCCCGACGTGATCGCCGTGACCTCGGCCCGCGACCTGGAGATGGTCCGCACCGCCGTGGCGCGCGGAATCGCGTTGTATCTCCTGAAGCCGTTCACGTTCGCGGCGTTCCGCGACAAACTCGAGCGGTACCGGGAATTCCGCGACGCCCTGCCTGCCGGAAGCAACGCACTGAGTCAGCACGACATCGATCGGGCGATGTCCGCGCTACGCACCTCCGACGAGCGCGCTGCATCCCCGAAAGGCGTTGCACCACAGACGCTCGACCACGTTTCGGCGTGCGTCCGTGACGCTGCCGGACCGCTGACGGCGGCCGAGGTGGCGGCCAGCATCGGGGTCTCCCGGGTGACGGCCTGGCGGTATCTCGAACGTCTCGCCGACGACGGGGTGCTCACCCGGCACACCGAGTACGGCAGGGCCGGCCGTCCGCAGATCCGGTACGCGCTGCGCTGAAGTACGAACCGGGGTTGTGACCTAGATCACATCGGTGGACGATTGTAGAGGAGTCACCTCCGGCTCGCAGTAACTCAGTCAAGGACCTTCACAATGTCTAGCAGAATTGCCACCACACTCGCCGCAATCGCATTGACCCTGTCGCTCGGTACTCTGGCTGCTCCCGCAGCTGTCGCGGCGCCGGCCGCGCCGTCACCGACCCCGGCAGTCGGTTCGATCGCCGTCTGCCTCAACCTGCCACTGGGGTCGGCCAGCATCAGTTTCTGCATCTGAGCAGTGCGGGGGGCGAACTCGAACGCTACATCTGTGCATGTCTCGTAGCGTCCGTCGACGCCGTCGTGCCCGGGGCCCGCCAGACCGGTGCGAACCTGCGTTCGAATCGTCAGTCCCGTTGTCCGTCGCCGGGCCGGTGATCGACGGACGCGCCCGATCGGGGGCGAGTCCACGCGTGCCGCGTCCGCTGCTCGAAATCCTTCGCCATATCGAGCAATTGGTCCTCCGCGCGGTGTCGCCCGACCAGCTGGATCCCCAGTGGTGTCCCCGCTTCGCTGAAGCCCGCCGGTAGAGAGATGACCGGGTGGCCGGTCACGGTGACGTGGCACGCGGACTCCATCCAGCCGAGGTAATCCGGTTGCTGTACGCCACACACCGAGGCGGGATACTGCAGGTCGACGTCGAACGCCGGGAGGGGCGACACCGGGAGAAGCAGACCGTCGTACGTTTCCAGAAACTCTCGCATGCGATGGAAGAGTTCCGTCCTGAGCCGCGCAGCGCGACCGACGTCTCGACCGGAGAGTCGTCGCCCGGCAAGCATGTTCTCGTACAGGCTGGGCCGAACCCACTCCCGATTCGCGTCGAACAGATCACCCAGCGCAGCTTCGAACTGCCACGCACGCAGAGTCCTGAAGCACTCGCCCGCGCCGTCGAAGCTGATGCATGCTTCCTCGACGATCGCGCCTGCCTCCCGGCACGTGTGCGCAGCGCGTTCGACGACTCGGCGAACCTCCGGGTCCACCGGAATGGTTCCGCCAAGATCGACGGAAAATGCGATTCTTCGACCTCGAAGGCCGTCTGCGGCGACAGTTGCAAATCGGGATCCGGGCTCCTCCAGGCTGAGGGGAGACCGGCCGTCCGGACCGGCCATCACCGACAGCAGCAGCGCAACGTCGTCGACGCAGCGTGCCATCGGCCCTTGAACGGACAGCCCGCACCAGCCGTCGGACGCAGGGTAGGTGGGCACCCGCCCGGCACTCGGGCGTAATCCGACGACATTGCAGTACCCAGCCGGGAGTCGAAGCGACCCGCCCATGTCGTTGCCGTCCGCGATGGGGTGCATGCCGGCGGCGAGAGCTGCGGCAGCACCTCCCGATGAACCGCCCGCGGTCACGGCGAGGTCGTAGGGATTGCGCGTCGCACCGAAGAGGTCGTTGAAGGTATGACCACCTGCGACGAACTCGGGAACATTGGTCTTGCCCAGCGTGACGACGCCCGCGGCCTTCATCCGTTCCACGACGAGATCGTCGAGTTCGGGCACGTAGTGCTCGTGGATCCGGGAACCGAAGGTTGTCCGGACTCCCATGGTGAGGTGGTTATCTTTGTGGGCGACGGGAATTCCGTGGAGCGGGCCGTCCCACCCGCCGGATGCAAACCGTTGATCGGCGGCTGCCGCCTGCTCCATCGCAGCTTCCGGAAGGTACGTCACGATGGCGTTGACGTCGGGGTTGACCTCATCGATGCGCTCGAGATGCGCCGACACGGTTTCTCGCGCCGAGAGCTCTCCTGCACGCATCAGCTGAGACAGCTCCGTCGCGCTGCGGTAGTACAGCGGCTCCGCCATGGACGACCTTCCTTCGTGAATGGACATGCATCGGGTGTTGTGAGTATCGGGACGATCGGCCGGACGGAGCCGCGAGTTCGTCCGCCCCGGAGTCAGCGGTAGCCGTACCGAAGACGATCATCGTCTGCGACGACACTCTCGCCACTCGGCCTCGGAATCCGCAGATTCTGCATCAAGACGTACGCGTCCCGGGGCGGCTGCCCACCGGCGCCCTGCTGGTCCGGAAGTTCGAACCACAACTGCAGACTTCCCTGCTCCACGATCAACTGATACGCCCTGCTTCGATCCGGAGCAGGCGAATTCCGATCACTCCGATCGACGAAACCTGCGTTCCGCGCGGCATCGCGGGAGGGGAGGTACCGCGCGATCCGAGGACCTCGAGCCCATCCGGGCAGATCGTCGCGGTCCAGTTCGTCTGCGATCATCGCGGCGATCCTGCCCGTCGACGGTCGCACCGCTGGTGCGCCAACCGGTCGCAGCCGGTCCTCGAGATTGTCCGCCGTGACACGCAGAACCCACGCTGTCCCGATCCTGGTCGGCGTGTGCAATCGAAATCCTGGCCAATCCGAATGGGCGATCGACTGCAGCACCGTGCGGCCGTCGCGTCCCAGCCGGGTCAGCGACCTTCGTGAATAGGCAATCCCGCGTGCCACCGGATCGCTCAGACCCAGCTCGCTGAGCAGGGAGAAGGCACGTCCCGGGGCCGCTCCGCCGTATCCGACCTCGACGTCGTCGATCGCGACGACGTCGCCATTGCTCATGTCCCACAACATGTGGGGCACGACCAGAGATCCCGCCGAATTGGTGGGGAACCTTCTCGGATCACAACCGGACGACCAGAAGACGTCGCTTGCAGCGAATCCCGCGACGATGCGAGTGACTCGTGCGTCGAGCTTCTCGACGTGGCGCAGGGCGTTGGCGGGCCGCGCCCAGATCATTCACCCCACCGGCTTCCCGCTGACGTCAGCCAATCGCCTGCTCCCAGATCCAGCAAGGCGTTGTGCGCGGCCACGAACGGCTCTATGGGGAGCCTGGTGATTCCCGCGCCGACCTGTCCGATCCCCGCATCTCGGTGAGCGAATCCGTTGTTGACCACCGGGGAAATTCCCGTACGTGCTACCGCTTCGACGTCGATTCCCATCGGTGTGCCCCGGAAGCCCTCGCCGGGAATCAGGAACCGACTACTACCCCCTCGGGTGATCTGACGCATCTCGGACACATAGTCCTGGAGCACGCTGGGGCTTCCCCCGATATAGGAACTGATGGCGGGGGCCGCCGACAGAGCGAAGGCGCCGAGCCCGATCACCTCGGTCACGAGCGAATCACCCATCATCGGGCAGGCATCGTCGACGGTATAGCCCTCGAACAGCTTCGGATCTCCTACGGGCGCGGATGCCGTGATCCACGAGTCGAGGCCACTGACGCGAATCCCCATCCGCCGGCCGTTTCCCGCGATCGCTGTCACCAACCCCCGGGTTCCACAGCGGTGGGCGGCATCCGCGACGAGCTTCGCTGCCGCCATCGAGAAAGACAGAAAGGTGTGGGGATTGCCGGCGAGGAAATCGAGGACGGCCGCGGCGGTCCCCGAGTCCGGGGCGTGCTCGACCACGGCGGGCGCGAGCCTGATCGTCAGCGCCGCCGTCGACGCCACGTTCCGATTGTGGCATTCGTCGCCGCGCCGAAGGCCTTCCGACTGCAGTGCGGTGATATCGATACCGTCCCCCGCCCGCAACGCGTCGTCGAGAACCGGCGTCAGGACGGTACTCATCCACCGCAGCCGCTCGAGCACAGCGGCATCGTTGGCACCGAACCGGAGTGCTCGACCGAGCCCTTCGTTCAACGGCGCGAACGCGTTGTGCCCGTCGTCTCCCTCCACCACCACCACGGGAGTGCTGGGAGAAATGATGCCTGCCATCGCCCCGACAGCGGATGCCGAGTGACACGGCCGCAGATCGATCTTCCCCGCGTCGAACAGTTCACCGGCGGCCGCGAGATCGGGAGCCTCACCCTCGAGCACCAGTGCCCCGAGAATCGCACCTCTCATCGGACCCACTACCTCGCCGGGCTCCACCTGCGGGCCGGCGTGCAGGTACGAGCGGCGATCCACTGTGTCGATGACATCTCCCGCCCGTCTGACACCGACCGCGGTCGCGGACGTGGTGTCCAGTACCGCCCAACCATCCCTTACAGTCATGACAACTCCATCGAAAGTCGGATAGGACGTGTCCGGCCGGCTGGAAGAAGCGGGCCACGGACGACATCTCCGGATTGTTGCGGGCAGCGGTACCGATCGGCCCGCTCGGCAATCCCAAAGATACCGAGGCACAGCCGATTTAGCGAGATCGTGCTGGTCACGTCTTGCCGATGAGAGGTATCATTTCGACTGATGATCGACCGCCGGCGAACGTCCGGAGAGGTGACGAGAGATGCGAATGAAACTGAACCGAATTGATCTGAACCTTCTCGTCGGCCTGGACGCCCTCCTGTCGGAGAGGAGCGTCTCTCGCGCTGCGAAGCAACTCTCGGTCGGGCAACCGGCGATGAGTGGCACATTGTCGCGATTGCGAAAACTCTTCGACGATCCCCTGCTCGTCCGCGACGGGTCGTCGATGACGCTGACACCGCTCGCGGAGTCCCTCACGTACCTGGTCCACGACATACTCGGATCGATCGAGACGCTGGTGACCGTGCGTGCACCGTTCGACGCGGCGAGTGACACCCGCACGTTCACCATCCACGCGAGTGACTATGTCACGCTCGTCCTACTCCGCTCGTTCGTCAGGGCTGCCACCGGCGAAGCGCCGAACGTGCGGATCAATATCGCTCCGCCACAAACGAATTACTTCGATCCGCTTCGCGAGGCGCGGGCTGATCTCGTGATCATCCCACGCGAGATCGTGGGACACGTCGGAACCGCTTACGTCAGTGCCTCCCTCTTCACGGACCGGCACGTCTGCGTGGTCGCCGCGGACCATCCCGTTGTGGGCGAGACGATGTCGCGGGAGCAGTTCAGCGCGTTTCCGCACCTGTCCGCCACCGGCGGAATCCCGCCGTCCTTCGCCGAGACCCAGTTCGACGAAATCTCATTGCCCTTTCGCATCGAAGCGTCGACGACCAGTTACGTCGCCGCCCCATTCCTGCTGGAAGGAACGGAGATGGTGGCGGTGCTGTACGAGCGCCTGGCGCGAGCACTTCACCGCAGCGCCGGCATTCGACTGCTCGAGCCGCCGGTTTCGTTGGCCCCGATCACCGAGATGATGTACTGGCATCCGCGCCATTCCGACGATCCCGG
Source organism: Rhodococcus koreensis (assembly GCF_900105905.1). GTDB lineage: Bacteria > Actinomycetota > Actinomycetes > Mycobacteriales > Mycobacteriaceae > Rhodococcus_F > Rhodococcus_F koreensis. The sequence goes on from NZ_FNSV01000005.1 coordinate 3,547,904, forward strand.
TCACCGATGGCTTCGCCACGGCATTCGCCGGCTGGCCGAGCAACTGTGACGGTAATGCAGCGAATAACTTACCGGCCGCAAGGTTCCGGGTACTCACGACATTTGTCCGGGACAAGTATATCGCCGGCGTCCGGCCCCGAATATGCGGTCTCCGTGGACGCCGCCCATTCAATATTCCTTTTCCGGATGGATTCGATATCCTCCGGAGACACCGCGCTCAGTCCGGTCGGAATCCGACTTCCGACCGCCCACCGTCCCGACACGATCTCGCCCTCGAACCGGTCGACGACCTGGTCGACCCCTTACGGACTACCGGCTTCAATTCTTCGCCCCTTTCCTCGCGTACAGCGCCGCGCTTCATGGGGATAATTCACGAGGTCGAATAATCCCTGTCTGGTTGAACCGGAATCCATTTCGAAAACGGGCCGTGGTATATTTTGGGCGTGAGCAGCGCGCACGAGCCCGAGAAAAAGTCCGAGATTTCCACGATGCAGAGCATGGATCGTGGAATGCACATGCTCGAATTGCTCGCGGAACAGCCGATGCGCGCGAAAGAACTGGCCGAAGCCACCGGAGCGAAATGGGCAACTGCGCACCGCACACTGACCTACCTTCGTGACAAGGGCTTCGTCAGGCGCGACGACACAACCGGACTGCACTACGTCGGTCGCCGGATGTTCGCCATCGGCTCCGCCTACCTCGGCGATCATCCCCTTTTCACGACGAGCGAACCGTTGATGCGGACGGCCGCCGACCGGATCAACGGATTCGTTCAGATCGCCGAGCGTGACGGGCATTCGTCGGTGGCCATTGCCAGCGTCGAGCCCCGCATTCCCGTTCCCACCCTGTCCTATGCGAATACGTACCGCGCCTATCCCCTCCACACGGGAGCCCGCGGATTGGTGCTGCTCGCATACTGCCCCGACGAGTTCATCGACACCTATGTCCAGGAGCCGCTGCGTTCGTTCACCGAGTACACGATCACGGAACCCGCCGAGTTGCGGGCCAAGCTGAAGCAGATCGTGGCCGATGGCTACGCCACCAGCGACCGGGATGTCACCACTGCTACATGTGGGATTGCAGCGCCGATCCGGAACGCCGCAGGCGAGGTGACGGCATCGGTATCGATCGCCAATTACCGCGAACAGATGCCGCCGCGGGATCTCGTTCTTCACGAGGTCCTCGGACTCGCCCAATCGCTTTCCCAGCTGATGGGCTGGCGAAACCGGTAGGTCTTCTCCTCGGCGCCGAGGAGAAGGCCTACCGGCAGCCTCTAGCTCTTGACGGCAATCGCCTCGAACTCGATCAGCATCCGGGGATCCACGAGACCGGCTACGTACACGAACGTCGACGGCGGACGGTTCGGAATCCACTTGTCGCGGACAGTACGAATCTCCGGGAGGGACTCCGGGTCGGTCAGGTACCCGGTGATCTTGACGATGCGGTCCATCGAACTGCCCGCAGCCTGCAGGGCACGCTCGAGGTTCGCGAACGCCCGGTCCGCCTGTGCCCCAGCCGAGAGGTCCTCACCGATGTCACCGGACTCGTCGTGCGGCACCGCTCCCGAGGTGAACACCAGATTCCCGGCTTCCGCTGCCCAGTGCCAGGCGGCATCGGCCTGCAGGCCGGGAACGGTCACGTACTTCACATCTTCGCCGACAGTGGTCATTGGTCAGACCTCGTCGACGATGGCGACGGCCCGGACGAATCCGGCTGTGCCGCCGGCGATCTTGATGGGCAGCGCGATGACCTTGAAACCGTGCGGGGGCAGCTGGTCGAGGTTGGCGAGCTTCTCGATGTGCGCGTATTCGATTTCGAGGCCGAGGAGGTGGCAGGGCCACAGGTACTTCGGGTCTTTGCCGTGCTTGTGGTAGTCGGCGGCCCATGCGGCGTACGGACGGTCGTAGCTCCAGGCGTCCGTTCCCACGACCGTCACGCCCTGTTCGAGGATCCATTTGAGCGCCTCACGGCTGGGTCCGCCACCACGGGTGGTGTACTCCGGCTTCCCCCAGTACTTGTCGTTTCCGGTCATCGTGAGGACGATGTCGCCCGGCTTGATGGTGTAGTTCATGTCCTTCAGCTTCTGCTGAATTTCCTCGAGGGAGACCTCCGCGCCGTCTTCGGCATCACTGATGTCGATGACGACTCCGTCACCCATGCATCGCTCGATGGGCCACTCTTCGATGGTCTTCGGCTTCGACCCGTCCGCCATCACCGGGCCGAAGTGCCACGGTGCGTCCATGTGCGTGCCGGTGTGCGAGTTCATGTCGATATGTTCGACCGCGAACGCGGCACCGGGCGTGGGCCAGTGATTCGGGTCGATGTCGTAGTTTTCCTGGTTCCATTCGGCGCCGAGCGAGTGCGGCTCGAAGATGACGCCTTTGCCCTCGAGGGTGGGGTCACCGTCGGTGACCATGGAGATGTCGATGATTCTGCTCATCTGCTTACTTCCTCATTTCTTTCGGTCGGTCGCACTCTGGATCTCACAGCGCGACAGGGGATGTGGTAGGTGCACAGTCAGCCGACTGTGAGTTTGCGGTCTTCGTCGACCGGCTCGGCGGCTCGCTTCCTGCCCAGCAGACCCACGAGGGCGGTGAGCACCGAGATCGCCGCGACAGCAATCCAACCGGCCGCGAAACCGTGATCGGGGACGATGTGCCCGAAGACCACGGGGACGATGAATCCGCCGACCGCCGCGAGGGTGAGCATCACGCCGACCGCGGTGCCGACCTGTTCGGGATCGATCTTCGACAGGTCCGCGGGCACACCCAGCCAGGCCGGGTAGCTGAAGACGAAAAGGAATCCGATCGCGAAGGAGATGAACCACAGCAGGGCATCGGGGGCGACGGGGATCGCGGCGATCAGTGCCCCCATCAGCAGGAGGGGAACGACGATGACGGATCGGTAGTTGCGGACCAGGTCCGCGACCTTGCCACCGACCAGGCTGCCGGGGATTCCCGCGAGGGCCAGGATCGCGCCGAGCATACCGCCCTGGCCGGGTGTGAAGCCGCGTTGCGCGACCGCGTACTCGCTGAACAGCTGCGATGCGGTGAAGTAGGCGCCGTACACGCCGAGCATGGCGATGCCGTAGATCCACAGCTGCTTGTCGACCAGTGCCCGGATCAGGCCGGCGCGGCTGATCCGGCCGCCGTGGAGTCCGCTGACGCCGCGCGGGGTGTGGAACCACACGGCCACCGCCGCCGCCAAGACGATATTGACGATGCCGCAGATCGCGAGCATGCCGCGCCATCCCGCGAGGTCGGTCACGTAGATGCACGCATACAGACCCAGCGCGACACCGGTACTGAATGCGGCACCGCACGCGATGCCCAGCGCGAGGTTGATCTCGTGATCACGAAACCACACACTGACCGCGGCGACGGCGACGGCGATGAAGATGGACGCGCCGACACCGGCGATCACTCGGTACAGGGCGAGGTCGAGGAAGCCGACCGCGACGCCGGACAGCGCCGCACCGGCCCCTTGGAGCACCATCCCGAGGACGAGAGTGCGCTTCATCCCGAGTCGGGCCGCGATGATGCCGCCCGGGACGTGGGCGACCCCGTAGCCGAGCACGAACAGCGCGATCAGCATGGCGAGCTGCTCGAAGCTCACGCCGAGGTCCTCGCTGATGGGGGTGAAGGCCGACGCGATGTTGAACCAGTTCAACGTCAGGCTGACGTAGCCGAGGACGAGCAGAGCGAGCATTCGCCATCTGGCCTGGTAGACGTCGCCGTCTCTACCGTCAATAGTCGACAATGGGGTTCCTTCCATCGGGCACATTGCCTTCGAGGCAACCGCGGGTGAGATTGGGAGAGAGCGCAATACGATACGAAGCTCTCGCTTGGTGACAGTTCGGCAATTACGGCGACCCGAGAGTCAGATCCTGTGACCCAGGTCTCTGCCGGCATCCCGAATCTATCCGCCTCCACGACAATTGGGGAGATGGATGGGTTCAACGCGTCCCGATGGCCACTATCATTTTCAGTGATGGTCTAGGCCGAGCCGATTGCCTCGGACCACGACGCTCGGGCGGTGACGAGGTGCTGGTACTTGCTCAGGCCTCGAGGCGAGTTGAACGACACGACACCCGTCACCCGGTCGTCGCGGCCGTACAGTGCGACAAACCTCTCCTCCCCCGGCGCACCGCTCATGAAGCGCACCTGATCCGTGGGGAGAGGGCAGCCCACCATCTGAGTGCGCTTGCGAAACTGGTCGGACCAGAAACTGGGGACAGCAGACAGCGTCGACCGTTTCGTTCCGGCGATGAGATTCTCCGCGACGACCGTCGCCTGCAGCGTGGCGTTGTTCCAGTGCTCGCTGCGCACCTGCGCACCGAAGTAGTCCGAGTACCAACGGGCGGCGTCACCGACAGCGTAGATGCCGGGCACGTTGGTGTGCCCGCCGTCGTCGCAGAGAACCCCGTTGTCGACCTCCACGCCTGAACCGTCGAGCCATTCGGTCACCGGAGCACCGCCGACCCCGACCACGACCAGATCGGCGGGGAGAATTCGTCCGTCGGTGAGCCTGACCCCGTTGACCCGCCCGTCTCCCATGAGTTCCTGGACGCCCACCCCGAGTTCGAGGTCGGTGCCGTGACTCGTGTGCAGATCCGCGAAGTGAGAGCCGACGATTGCCCCGAGGACGGTTCCCAAGGGGGTCGGTTGCGGATCGACCAGGGTCACCGACTGTCCGCGGGTGCGCACGCTCGCCGCCACCTCGGCACCGATGAACCCGGCACCGACGACGACAACGTCTCGGGCACTGTTCAACTCGGTTCTGAGTGCGAGGGCGTCCGGCAGCGTCCGGAGAACGTGGACACCCGCGAGGTGCCCCATGAAGGCGGGGCGCCGAGCCCGCGAGCCGGTGGCCACGACCAGCGCGTCGAATTCGAGAACCGTGCCGTCGTCGAGCGTGACAGTGTGCCGCGACGGGTCGAGCGACAGCGACGTCGCCCGGCGGCCCAGGCGAAGATCGAGGTCGAGTTCGTCGATCTCCTCCTCGGTCAGCAAGTAGAGATCGTCCGGATCACTCGAGCCGGTGAGCAACTTCTTCGAGAGTTCGGTGCGGTCGTAGGGTGATCGCACCTTCTCTTCGCCGATGAGGGTGATGCCGCCGGAGTTTCCCAGGCGCCGCAATTCCTGGATCACGTTCATGCCGGCGAGGGAACCGCCGACCACGACGATCCGCTCGAACCTACTCATCACGGGTTCCCAACGCCTTCGCGGGGCAGGATCGAATCGCCCTGTCGGTCTTCGTATGCAAGGACTCGGGCGGGCTTTCCTGCAGCAGGATCACCTTGTTCTCGTCTTCGTCCAGATCGAAGACCTCGGGGGCTTCGAGCATGCAGCTACCGTAACCACGGCACCTGCCGGCATCTGCGGTGACATGCATGACTACACCTCACTGTTGGTGTCGTCCGCGACTGCTCGCGGTTGAAAATTGTTTGGTGACAACATTGTTCGTTCTTTCTCGAGTGGTGCGCCCGGCACGGCGCAGCGGCCGGTCAGCCGACGAGGTATCCGCCGTCGATCGGCAGGACGACACCGGTGATGTAGCCCGCTGCGGCGGAGGCGAGGAACGACACTCCGGCCGCTACCTCCTGTGCATCTCCGGGTCGGTTCATCGGGATGTTCCCCCCGACGGGTGAGGGGTCGTCGGGGACGGATCCCCCGGCTCGCCGCAGTGCTGCCGCGCTGGTGGTGAACAGGTCGGTGGGAATCCACCCAGGAGCGACGGCATTGACACGCACCCCGCGACCGGCGTACTCCGCAGCGATTTTCAGGGTCAGGCCGACGACCGCGTATTTCGAGGCGATGTAGGCGGACCCGCCGCCGCGGGGCACGAGCCCGGCCGACGAGGCGATGTTGACGATCGCGCCGCGGCCGCGTTCGACCATGAGCGTTCCGACCTCCCGCATCACATTCGCGGTACCCAGGACGTTGACGCGCAGGACCCGTTCCCAGGTGGCGGAGGTGAGCTCGTCGAAATCCAGGTTCTGGTCGAAGATGCCGGCGGCATTGACCAGGACGTCGATCTCTCCCAGGTCGGACGTGACCTCGCCGACCACCGTGCGGACACGCTCCTCGTCGGTGATATCCGCCGCGTAGGCGGTGCTGCGCCCGCCCGTCCCGGAGACGATCTCGGCCGTACGCTTGGCGCCCACGTCGTTGGCGTCGATCACCGCGACCGCGTATCCGTCGTCGGCCAGACGGGTGGCGACAGCGCGTCCGATTCCGCTGCCGCCACCGGTCACGACCGCCACTCGCTCGGCCCAATTCGCCACGGTGCTCACGCCCCCGCGGGCTTCTTGGTGCGCAGCAGGTCCACCGTCGTCCCGATTCCGTTCTGCACGGCCCTGTCGTAGATCACCTTGGCCGCGACCAGGTCCTGCAAGGCGGTGCCGACCGACTTGAACACGGTGATCGCGTCTGCGTCGTGGGCGGGCACTCTGCCGATGGCGAGGTCCGCGAGTGTCACGATCTTGCCGTCGAGGAGCCCCTTCTCGTCGGCCGCGAGCAGATCCCCGGACTCCATACGGGCCTGTTCGGGAGCGTCGCTGACCACGAGTGCGGCCCGGTCGACGACGTCGGTGTCGATCTCCCGCAACGAGGGCATGGTGGAACCGATCGACAGCACCGTGGTCCCAGGCGCGAGCCACTTGCCCTCGAGAGCGATACGTCCTGTTCCGGCACCGGTGTTGGTGGCGACCACGACGACCGGTGCGGCGGCCGCCTCCGCGGGATCGGATACCGGGACGACCTCCACGTCGAGGCGTGCGGCCATCCGCTCGACGAATGCATTCCGCCGCTGCGGGTTCGGGCTGAAGACCCGTACCCGTTTCACCTCGAGGGCGGCGAACACGCCCTCGAGGTTCGTCTCGGCCTCCAACCCGGATCCGATGACCCCGATCTCGACGGCGGTCCGCGGCGCGAGAAGACCGGCGGCCACGCCCGTGGTCGCGCCGGTCCGGGCAGCGGTGAGGTATGCCCCGTCCAGTTGAGCGAGCAACTCACCGGTCAGCTCGTCGAACAGGCCGATCAGGTACTGGACCCCACCTTCGGAGACCTGGTTGAAAACCTTGAATCCCATCAAGCCGGTGCCGGCCGACACGCCCGGCATCAGCCGGAAGAATCCGGGCGTCGACTCCAGGTTGATGCGATCCGGCAGTTGCGCACCGCCGCGGGCCTGCGTGCGGTAGCCCTCGCGGATGGCGCTGACGAGGTCGGACATCTGCGTGAGGCTTCGCACATGCTCGTCGGTCAGTAGCAGCATTGGTCGTTACTCTCTTCCGATTTCGGTGGTCGGGGGATCCTCGGGGCCGAACGGCTGGTCGAGGTAGGCGGAGATCGTTTCTTCGTTCTGCCAGCTCAGCCCTTCGAGCGCGAGGGCATCGAGGCGGATGTGGTGGTCGAGTCGGAGCGAGGTGATCTCGAGCCGTTGCCCGTTGCGGGTCAGGATCTTCCGCACCCGTACGGCGGTGAACTCGTTGACGACGGTGAACTCGGCATCGACGGTTCCGTCGCCACCGTGCGGGGCGAGCGAGTCGTCCGTCGGGCGCGTCCGGGGAGTTGACATCAGATCACCATTCGCAGGTGCGGCAGTCTGACGACGCTCTCGTCGAGATGGACCGTCCGTTCCACGAGACCCCAGCCGTCGCCGCGACGACGCAGGATGTCATGCCGTCCGGCCGCGGTCATCACCACCGGATCCGATTGGTGGACAACGGCCACCAGCACGTTCGACGTGACGGACACCTCGTCGGCGCGCCCGGTGTCGGCGACGGACAGGACCGAGACGAATCGCCGCACCCGCTGGAGTGGGACCTCCCCCCAGGAGAAGTCGATGTGGTCGGGTTCGAGGCGCCTCGCCCAGAGATTGGCCAGGGAGTCGCGGGATTCGTCGAGCAGGTACGCACCCGCCACGAAGGGTGACTGCGACGGGTCGTCGCGTGTCACGGTGACGGGGATCCGGTAGACGAACTCGGGTTCGAGCAGCGGAATCCACCGCGCGTAGTCGTGCGCGTCGAGCAACGCCGTCTCACGGCCGTAGAACCTGCTCACATTGGCGAACGTCGCATCGTCCGCGGCGACATCGATCCGTTCCGCGCTCAGCATTGGTCGGCCGTCCCGGTCGTGCGGGTGCAGATGCTGTCGTCGTCGAGCAGTTCGGACCACCTGCGGAACATCTCCCGCTGGTTGACCTCCGAGTGATCGACGTCGTAGACGGCGCCGGGCCAGCCGACATCGTCGGCCGGTTTGATACCGACACCGCCGGCGTAGACGAAATCGGTGGACTGCGACACCCGGCCGCGGCTCATGTCGGCGACGCTCGTCCAGTTCTGGAAGTCGTCGGTGTCGAAGATCCCGGCGAGACCGACCATGCGGAGGTTCGCGCGCTGCGAGTGCGCGCGTTGCTCCTCGTCGTACCACCGCGGCACCAACGCGAACATGATCAGTTCGCAGTGCATCTCGTCGACCGGTTGCCACTGCCGGAGTTGGACGTACGACACGGCCGGGGTGTCGTCCCCGGAATAGAGGGCCGCGGCATCGATGAAGGACAAGTTGGGAAAGACATTTCCGTGTAGGACAGAGATTCTCGACATCAGGTCCGCCTGTCTCGGGTCGAGACCACTCGCGATGTCGGCCCAGCGCTCCTCCGGGTATCCGAGAAACACCGGTTCATCGGTTTCCAGGCCGTAGTGCTGGACCCGGAGGGTATGCCCGTTGCCGGCGACGATGCATCGCCCACGCATCGCATCCATCGAGACGTCGTCCAGCTGCGGAAAGGCCTCGGTGTTCAGATACGTACCCAGGTCTATCGGACTCTTGTGCGTCGTTCCCAGGTGATAACCGTCGCCGGCGAAGTTCTCCGCGCCCAGCTTCCAGTTGGTTCGCACCAGTGCGCGCGCCGGCGGACCGACGACCTGCAGGTCACCGGCCTTGTCGAGCACGGCTTCGAGATACCAGGCCATGTCGCCGAGTTCGTCGAGCAGCGAAGGAGCCTCGGGGTCCCAGCTCGCGAAGATCAGCCCGTGGAAGACGTCGACGTTCGGCGGCCCGACGAGGTTGTACTTGCTCTTGTCGAAGTCCGCGTCGAAGACCTGCTTGCGCTCGGGCACTCCACGCAACGTGCCCTTGTTGGAGAAGGTCCAGCCGTGGTAGCTGCACCGAAAGTGCGATGAGTTGCCCATGTCGGCACGACACAGTTGATTGCCTCGATGCGTGCACGAATTCAGGAGGATGCGGACGTCGCCGGTCTCGTCCCGGACGACGATGACGTCCTCGCCTCCCAGCTTCCTGGTGACGTAATCGCCCGGCGACGGAATTTCGCTCTCGTGGGCGGCGAACAGCCAGCACCGGCCGAAGACTCGTTCCATCTCGGAATCGAATTCGTCTCGGCCCCAGTAGGAACGGCGGCTCACGCGAGTGACGTCCGCGGTAACACGTGTCATCTGGATGACCCCTATCAGGAGTGGATTGATACACCAGGCCGTATGTCCAAATAATGGATACAGGGTCCGTCTGGTGGATGTGATGACGGTAACAACGTTTTGCCGCAGATGTCAAAGGGTCGACCGAGCTGCGCGGCCTCACCCCATCCACCTCACTCGCGGCCAGTCGAGAACGTCGACCGGAGAAATCGTTGACGGCGGACGACAGCCGGTGTTAGCGTCCACACATCCACATACCGGTCTGCATATCCATTATTTGGATATCGGTAAGAGGGTTGATCACCTACCTGCGCGCCGACATCACAGTCCGGCCGGGTACGGGCCGGCCGAAACCGCCCCTGCCTGCGCACCGCAAGAATCCGACGAACGGAGTTCCATTCATGAGCTATTCCCGGTCCGATGCCCGCTCCTGGGCCCAGGCGAACATGAAGGGCATCTGCGGATGCCTCCTGCCCACCTTCACCAGCGATCTGAAGGGAATCAACGAGCGCGCAATCCGGCACGACATCGCCCGAGAGAAGGAGCTGGGGATCTCGGGTGCACTACTCGTCGCCGAATGTGGAACCACTTTCGACGAGCTACTTCAGGTCACCGAAATCGCTGTCGACGAAGCCGCCGGCGGGCTCCAGACCGTGGTGCACGCTGTCCTGCCGACACTCGAAGACAACATCGCACTCGTGCGCGAGTCCGAGCGTCTGGGCGCGGACGTCGTCCTGGTCTCCTACCCGCTCACCTACTACCCGAAGTCCGAAGAGGAAGTCTTCGAGTACACCCGCGCGATCGCCGAGAGCACCAATCTGGGCATCATCGTGTTCGCGATGCACCTGTGGAACTTCCGCCGATTCCACCCGAGCCACTTCTCGCCGGACCTCATCGGCCGGATGATCAACGAGATTCCGAACGTCGTGGCCGTCAAGACGGAGGTCGGCGGTCCCGGCGTCGGCGGCATCGCGCAGATCTTCGAGCGCTACCGAAATGACGTGATCGTCATGGACCCGATCGAGTCGAACTCGCCCGCCTGGCACGCCGCGTACGGCATGCAGTGGATGGGCACGTCGAACTACGAGGCCTACGGCCCGTGGGTCGCCCGCTACTTCGACCTGATGCGCGACGGCAAGTTCGAGGACGCCATGGAGATCTACTGGAAACTCCACCCGATCCGGGAATCCGACGCGGTGGTGGTCGGACAGGCACTCGCGGGAACCGCGATGGTGCCACGGTACCTGTGGAAGTACCAGGGGTGGCTCAACGGATTCAACGGTGGTCCGCTCCGAGCCCCTCAGGCGCGCATCAACGACGGGCAGATGAAGCAGTTGCGGGCCGGGGCGGTCGCGGCCGGCCTCGACGTCACCACCTCGCTCGACGAGGAATTCCTGGTGGGCCGCAACCCGGCCTGATTCTCGTCGATCCATCCCACGACAGCCACCGGACTCTGGCCGGACCCAGAAAAGAAGGAACTTCTCATGTCGCTCAACTCCGCCACCCTGCCCCGGGAGTTGGTCATCGGCGCACACCCGATCGAACGCACCCGGGAGTCGATCGACGTCCTGAATCCGTCCACCGGTGCGCTGATCGCCACGGTTCCGGACGGCACCGTCGAGGACGGACTGGACGCGGTCGGCGCCGCAGCGGACGCCCTCCCCGCCTGGCGCGCCACCAGTCCGCGCGAACGCGCGGAAATACTCCGCCGGTGCTGGGAACTGATGACCGACCGCGCGGAGCACATCGCCGAACTGATCTCCACCGAAAACGGGAAGACGCTCGCCGATTCGCGGGCCGAAACCGCATACGCGGCCGAATTCTTCCGGTGGTACTCGGAGGAAGCGGTCCGCGCGGTGGGACAACTCAGCACCTCGCCGAACGGTGCCAACCGCATATTGGTCGAGTACGAGCCGATCGGCGTAGCCGTGCTCGTCACCCCATGGAACTTTCCGGCCGCGATGGCGACACGCAAGATCGCGCCCGCCCTCGCTGCCGGTTGCACCGTGGTACTCAAACCCGCGACCGAGACTCCTCTCACCAGCCTGCTCATCGCCCAGATCTGCCGTGAGGCAGGCGTTCCGGACGGCGTGATCAACGTGGTGACCACCTCACGCGCGGGTCAGGTCGTCTCCGCCATGCTCCACGACTCACGCGTACGGGCGTTGTCGTTCACCGGCTCCACCGAAGTCGGGCGCACGCTGCTGCGCGAATCGTCGGATTCGATTCTCAAGACCGCAATGGAACTCGGGGGCAACGCGCCGTTTCTCATTCTCGAAGATGCCGACATCGACGAGGCCGTGACCGGCCTCATGATCGCCAAAATGCGGAACGGCGGCCAGGCGTGCACCGCGGCCAACCGCATCTACGTTCACAGGTCGATCATCAACGACGTGGCCGGGCTCCTCGGACAACGGATGGGCACACTGCGCGTCGGCGCCGGCACCAATGAGCGTTCGGAGTGCGGACCACTGATCAACGACAAGGCAGTCGACAAGGTGGAGCAGCTCGTCGACGCCGCCGTCGCCGACGGTGCGTCGGTGCTGACCGGCGGCCAGCGGCCGATCTCGAGGGGCTCCTTCTACTCTCCCACCGTCCTGGTGGGTGTCGACCCGCAATCTGCGATCGTGCGCGAGGAGATCTTCGGACCGGTCGCATCGTTGATCGCGTTCGACACCGACGACGAGGCTGTCGCCGCGGCCAACAGCACCGACCTCGGGCTCGCGGCCTATGTCTACAGCGGCAATCTGCAGCGCGCTCTGTCCGTGGCGAGCCGGTTGGAGGCCGGCATGGTCGCCGTCAATCGGGGTTTGGTGTCCGACCCCGCAGCACCGTTCGGCGGCGTCAAGCAGAGCGGACTCGGCCGCGAGGGCGCGCATGAGGGTCTGCTCGAGTTCATGGAAGCGAAGTACATCGCCACCAACTGGTGACGACGCCGCTCATTTCCCAGTTCAGCTCCAGGAGAAGACATGTCCTTTCCCTCAGTCCATCCCATCACCCACGTCCGCTCGGTCACCATCGCCGTCGAAGAACTCGCCACCGCAACCAACTTCTACCGCGACCTGTGGCAACTCGACCTCGTCACGAAAGATGACGGCAAGGCCTACTTCGGAACCGGATGCGCCGACAACTACGCCATCAAGCTCCGCGAAAACGATGTCGCCGGAATCGAACTGACCACGTTCGATGTGACCGACCGCGCCGGCGTCGACTTCCTCGCCAAGCGGGTCGCCGACAGCGGAGCCCGGATCATCCGCGAACCCGGTGATCGCAGCGACTTCGGCGGCGGCTACTCATGCATCTTCTTCGACTGCGACGGGCGCGCCATCGAACTCGCCGCCGAGATCGACCAGCGAATCTTCCGCGAAGTCGAAGCCGGAGAGTCCCGTCCGAAGTTCATCAGCCACGTCGTATTCAACACCGCCAACCTGCAGAAGACGATCAGATGGTACGGCGAGGTCCTCGGCTTCAAGATCTCGGACTGGCTCCAGGACTTCTTCTGCTTCATGCGCACCGGGCGCTGGCACCACATCATCGCCTTCGCGCAGTCGAAGAACACCAGCCTGAACCACGTCTCGTTCGAACTGTACGGAATCGACGAGTTCATGCGCGGCACCGGCCGCATGATGCGGGCCGGACACCAGCCCCTGTGGGGCCCCGGCCGCCACGGCGCCGGTGACAACACGTACTCGTATTTCCAGGAGCCGTCGAGTGGCTTCGTCATGGAGTACACGACTGCCCTTCAAGTCATCGACGAAGAGCACGGCTGGACTCCGAAGGTGTGGGGCACCAGCCTCGAGGAGCAGGATCAGTGGGGTACTGCCAACGTCTTCGACGAGGTGATCCTCGCAAAGATGGCGCCATCGGACGATCCCGTGCTGTGGACGCCGCCGCAACTGTAGTTCGCCCCGGCCCGCATCACGTGGCGGTGACGACAGCGTTCAGGAACCCGGGCGGAACAGCCGGCCATTCCGCCCGCCATCGGCCGGCTAGTTGCTCCTCCCGAAGTCCGGAGGCAACCGCGACAACCGACGGTCCGGCATCACACACGAGTCGAATGAGGTTCAACTCGGCGCATGTCGCAGCAAGTGGGGCGAGTTCTTCCATGGCTTCGGCCTTTCTGCCCGATGCAGACAAGCAGGCGGTCAGCAGAAGTCTCGCGTGCAACAACGCCCGCGGTCGATTCTGAGCCGCAACTGCGTGCACCAGGTCGTGAGCCCTGGTGCACGCAGAGCCGGCCTGACCCGGCGACCGTTCGGCGAGTAGTCGCCGGATGGCGCCGGACTCCCTCAGCTGCACCGTGATTGTTTCGATACCGGTGGCAGGCGCCTGATCCATCGCCCCCGGCGAAGGTGGCGCGCCCGTCTCCAGGCCTCGTCGTGGTTGTCGTACGCCGGATGGCAGGACGAGCCCGAACCGGATCCTCTCGTCGTCGATCCGCGCCGCCAATCGCGGCAGCGCCATTACCTGCGCAATCCTGTCGCCCTCGTTCAACAGTGTTGTCGCAGATTCCCTGTCACCCGCCAGGGCTTTGACCCGCGCCCCGGTCGCATAGATCGCGATCATGAAGTCGACCAAACCGATCTCCGAACCGAGCGCCCGGCTTTCATCGAGAAGCCGTTCGGCTTCGTCGAGGTTGTTCTGCTCGTACATCATGTCGCCGAGTAGGGCACTGGCCATGCGTGCAGCGTGGGAGTGGATCCCCATCGATTCACGCGCAACCTGCACAGCCTTTCGATAGGTTTCCTCGGCAGCCACGACATCCAACTGCTCATTGGCGGCCAAGCCCGCGTAGCAGTATCCGTACACCGCACTGAACGGGCCGCTGGATTGTTCGTGATACCTGGCGGCCCAATCCTGGATATTTCGAGCCGCATCGAATTCGAACCGGCACATCCCCGCGAAAGAGGCCAGATTCGCCGCCACCGATACGCACCACGGACTCATTGTGTCCGGCTCGGCCAGACAACCCGCCACGAGTTCGTCCACCCTGTCGACGCGATCGGCGGTGACGTCGAGGAGCGCACGGACGAGATCGGATTCCAGCTCCGGGTCGTCGTCAGGCATGGGAATCGATTTCTGTGCGCGTAAGTACTCGGCACGATTCAACGCCGACTCCGCATCCTCGGAGTGGTGCAGGGAAACGTTGGCCCAAGCGAGGGCAATCTGCAATCGCGGGCGTTCCAGGACCGCGGTCGGCGGAAGCTTCGCGACCAGGCCGAGGAGCGTGGCCAGCTGTCCGTGCGAGACCAGGGACATTCCATGGGTCTCCACGAGTTCGACCGCTTCGTCGACCTGGGCGGCAGCAAGGGCGTGATCGACCGCCTCGCTGAGCAATTCGTGGCCGGCGAACCAGCGGAAGGCGATCGTGTGAAGACCTTTCACCCGATCGGGTCGGTCCCGTTCGAGCCGGGCACGGAGAAACTCCGCGAAGACACTACTGAATCGGTACCAGTCCCCCTCGTCGTCGACCCGGTACAGGAACAGGTCCCTGCTCTCGACCTCCTCCAACATCGCGCGACCATCGTCGCTGTGGACGAGCGACGACGCGAGATCCCCGCACATTCGTCCGGGCAGACAGATCGACAGTAGGAAGTTCACGATCTTCGGCTCGAGCGAATCCAGGACATTCGCCACGAGATATTCCCCGAGCGCGCGGTGCCGCCCCGACAGCTTCTCGATGAATGTCGCTGGGTCGCCACGGCCGCGTAACGAGAGCGACACCAGTTGAAGCGCGGCCACCCATCCATCGGTCGATCCCACAATCGAGGCGACCTGTGCGTTCCCGAGCGCCAGCCCTCTCGACTCCACGAGAAACTCGGTCGACTCCCTGATATCGAATCTCAAGTCATGGAAGTCGATTTCGACCAATTCGTCGCGAACTCGGGCCCGACTCATCGGGAGCCCGGACTTGTTCCTGCTCGTCACGATGAGCTGCAGATGGTGGCAGCCGTTGTCGATCAGGTATTCCACTGCGGCAACGGAGGCGGTGTCCGTCACTCGATGCCAGTCATCGATCACGATTGCCAGACGCTCGCCCCCTTCGTGTATCTCGTCGATCAACGACGCGAGGACGAACCGTTCGACATCGTCACCGTGTTCTTCCAGCACTCGCACCAACTCTTCGGCGACGTTCGACCGGACCTGCCTGATCGCCTCGATCAGGTGGGCGAGGAACCAGTCCACGTTGTTGTCGTCGTGGTCGATCGCGAGCCACGCGACCGCGATTCCTTCCGCAATCAATTGGTTTCGCCATTGGGCGGCCAACGTGGTCTTGCCGAATCCTGCGGGACCGTGGATCACCGTCAGTCGTCGCCCCTGGCCCGCGCGAAGAATCCCGACCAACCGGCTGCGGTCGACCAACGGGTGGACGGCGGTCGGCGGCCGGTACTTGGTACGCGGCGTGGGCGGAGTCGACCGTGGCGGGCGCTCTGCTCTGCTCCCCTGCTCACCCGGCAGAGCCATGTCGTCGATGGTGAGCGAGTGCCTGCTCTGGACGAGGCGGAGCTCGTTGCCGAATTCGACAGCGGTTCCGGGGCGGTCGGCCGGATCCTGCTCCATCGCGTGCTCGATCGCAGCGCAGAGATCATCCGGAATGTCGTCGTATCGCAGGTCCGGGACCGGTTGGCGCACAATGCGAAGGAATTGGGCAACCACACTTTCGCCGGATCGGCGTTCGAATGCGGCGTGGCCGGTGAGGAGGCAGAACAGTGTCGCTCCGAGCGAGTAGACGTCCGATGCAGCGGTGGGCGCCTGCCCCTGGAGCAACTCGGGAGCAGTGAACGCAGGTGAGGCGGTGATGATGCTTTCGGACGTCTCGAACCCACCCTCGATCCGCGCGATCCCGAAATCGGTCAGCGCCGGCTCGTCGTAATCGGTGAGCAGGACATTGGACGGTTTGATGTCACGGTGGAGAATGCCGAACCGGTGGGCAACTTCGAGAGCACCTGCCAGTCTGACGGCGATGCTGACCGCTGCTCGCCAGTCGAGGGGCCCGTCGCCTCGAATCCGCGCATCGAGCGAACCTCTCGCGTGGTACGGCATCACGAGGTAGGGATGCCCGGACGTTGTGACCCCGCTGTGGAGGATGGCGACGATGTTCGGATGCCCGGACAACGCCCCCATGGCCCGCTGCTCGCGAAGGAAGCGCTCGCGGTTGTCGCGATCGACGTCCGACTGCAGGACCTTGATCGCGACGACGCGGTTCAGGTTGCGCTGGTCGAGCCGGTACACCGTGCCGAACCCGCCTCGCCCCACTACCCGGGCATTGTCGAACCCCTCGGCCTCCAGTTCGGCCGCGATATCCACGGCAGCATCCCGCTGAGTCGCTAGCGGATCGAACTCGACCATCGCCGGCCTCGACTTCCGGATCGGCTGATCACACCGTAGCGTCAGCATAGTGCCTGGTGAGCGGCGAAACTACTCGCACAGTCTCGACTCGGCACATCCCGGTGAGCGAGTACGGTTACTCGAAGATCCCGTGAGAGGAAAGCGACAGTTGTCATGTCCGCCGCACAACGCAAGTTGGGAAACGTGCCGTGTGAGCTGACCAGCTTCGTCGGTCGGCGCCGTGAAGCGGCGGAGACGAAACGGTTGCTGTCCGTGTCGAGACT
This sequence comes from Rhodococcus koreensis, assembly GCF_900105905.1. Classification (GTDB taxonomy): domain Bacteria; phylum Actinomycetota; class Actinomycetes; order Mycobacteriales; family Mycobacteriaceae; genus Rhodococcus_F; species Rhodococcus_F koreensis. The sequence continues at coordinate 3,564,950 of NZ_FNSV01000005.1, forward strand.
GTTGACGCTGACCGGTATCGGCGGTGTAGGTAAGACTCGACTCGCGCTCCGGGTCGCCGACGACGCTCGCCGCGCGTTCGCCAACGGAGTGTGGCTTGTGGGGTTCGGTGAACTGCAGGCTCCGGAACTGGTCGAAGAAGCCGTTGCGAGCGCGCTCGGCGTGCGGGAACAGTCGGCATCGGGAACTTCGTCGATCCTGCAGAGGCATCTTCACGATCAGCAGTTACTGCTGGTGCTGGACAACTGCGAGCACCTGGTGGATGCGGTCGCGGCGCTGGCCGAGTCACTCCTGAAGACGTGCCCGAAGCTCCGGATCCTCGCGACCAGCCGCGAGCCACTCGGCATCGATGGCGAGGCCACCCTCCGGGTCCCGCCGCTGCCGTTTCCGGATTCGAGTCGACCGTCCCCTCCCGCGGGGCTCGCCCGTTACGACTCCGTTGCCCTCTTCGCTGAACGCGCCTCCAGGGCCTTACCCGGCTTCGCCATCACCGACGACAACGGCTCGACGATTGCCAGAATCTGTGAGCGTCTGGACGGACTGCCGCTGCCGATCGAGTTGGCGACAGCTCGGCTGCGGGCGATGACTGCGCAACAGATCCTCGACCGGCTCACCGACCGGTACACGTTGCTCACCTCGAGCACCCGAGGCGCTCCCTCTCGCCAGCAAACGCTACGTCTGTGCGTCGATTGGAGTTATGACCTGTGCACCCCGGACGAACGGGCACTGTGGGGTCGGCTGGCGGTCTTCGCCGGTGGGTTCGAGCTGGATTCGGCTGAAGGAATCTGCGCGGGCGATCTCGCCCCGGACGACGTGCTCGACGTGGTCGCGTCGCTGGTCGACAAATCGATCCTGATACGGGAAGAGGCCGGTGATGTCGTCCGCTTTCGATTACTCGACACACTTCGCGACTACGGCCTGGAAAGACTGCGCGAATCAGGTGAATACGACAGCGTGAGACGAAAGCACCGCGACTGGTTCGAGCGTCTGGCGTCGGACGCTCGATCCGGATGGATCGGCCCGAGACAGCTGGAGTGGGTTGCCCGGCTGAATCGTGAACAACCGAATCTTCGTGAGGCACTCGAATTCTCCGTGCGGCAGCCCACCGAGAACGAGTCCGCCCTTCGTATCGCCAACGCCCTGTATCTGTTCTGGCGCTCGTTCGGTCTGCTGAACGAAGGTAGGCACTGGTTCGATCGTGCGCTGACTCCGGCGCCTACGGCAGACACCGCCGAGAGGATCACCGCCTTGCACGCCGCCGGTATGCTGGCCGGGGCTCAGGGGGATCTCGAGGTTGCTCGTGCGTTCGTGGAGGAGGGACGAGTCCTCGCCGACCGGTCCGGGGACACGTCGATGCGGGCGCTCGTCACGTCTGCCGAGGGATTCATATCCCTGTTCCGTGGTGACGACCTCGCGTACGCGCTCGCGTGCTTCGAGAGCGCTCGGGAAGTCTTCCACACGGAAGGCGATTCACTCCAAGAAATTTGGGCACTCCTCGGACTCGGCCTGGCGAGCGCGCACCTCGGAGACGTGACCCGAGCTGTCGATTACCAGCGGAAGATTCAGGAGATCACCGAAGCACACGGCGAGTCGGTGTACCGCGGGTGGTCGCTGTGGACCGCGGCGCTGGCAATGTGGCAACGCGGCGAGCACGAACGGGCCAACGATTTCCTGCAGGACGGATTGCGCCAGACACGTCGGGCGGACGACCGCATCAACTCCGCGTGGTGCATGCAGATCCTGGCCTGGATCGCCGCCGACGATCACTCACCGGAACGCGCCGCGACCCTCATGGGTGCCGCCGAAGCGCTGTGGCAGGGTGTGGGCAGCCCGGCAGAGGTCTTTCCGCAGCTCGCAGGCCACCAGGACGAGCGCGAACGTCGAACCCGCCGTGACCTGGGCGGAAAGGCATTCGACACCGCCTTCCGGCATGGATCGAGCCTCAGCTTCGGGGACGCCGTCGCGTTCGCCTTGAACGAGCGGCCACGACCGATCGCGCAGTCACACAGCGACAATCCTTCCCTGAGCCGACGCGAGCGGCAGGTCGCCGAACTCGTCGCAGAGGGACTCACCAACAAGGCGATCGCGACCACTCTGGTCATCTCGCAACGCACCGCGCAGGGCCACGTCGAGCACATACTCGTCAAGCTCGGGTTCAGCTCTCGCGCCCAGATCGCCGCCTGGGTGGTCGAGCAGGGTCAGAGCGACCAGATCTGATCAGACCTTGCCGATCGTGTCGAGCACCCAGGCGAATTCGAACGCTACTTCCTTCCACTTCTCGTAACGTCCGCTGACGCCGCCGTGCCCGGCGCTCATCTCCGTCTTGAGTAGCAGCGGCGAGTCGCCCGTCTTGGTGGCGCGCAGTTTGGCGACCCACTTCGCCGGTTCGACGTAGAGCACCCTGGTGTCGTTGATGCTGGTGATCGCGAGGATCGCCGGGTAGTCCTTGGCCTCGACGTTCTCGTACGGACTGTACGAGCGCATGTATTCGTAGACCTCGGCATTCTCCAGCGGGTTGCCCCACTCGTCCCATTCGATGACGGTCAGCGGCAGCGAGGGGTCGAGGATCGACGTCAGCGGGTCCACGAAGGGGACGTTGGCGAGGATGCCGGCGAACAGTTCGGGAGCCAGGTTGGCCACCGCACCCATCAGCAGGCCGCCCGCGCTGCCGCCGTCGGCGACCAACTGCGGTGGCGTGGTGCGTCCGGTGTCGATCAAATGCCGTGCGCTCGCGACGAAATCGGTGAAGGTGTTCTTCTTCGTGAGCGTCTTGCCGGTCTCGTACCAGTGCCTGCCCATCTCGCCGCCGCCGCGCACGTGCGCGACCACGAACACCACGCCGCGATCGAGCAGCGACAGCCGGGCGACCGAGAACGCGGGATCCATGCTGGCCTCGTACGAGCCGTACCCATAGAGGAGCGTGGGGGCGGGGTCGTCGGTGCCGTTCGTCTTCCGCCGGACGATCGAGAGCGGGATGCGCGTCCCGTCCTCGGCGACGGCCCAGTCGCGTTGCTGCTCGTAGTTGCCGGCGTCGAAATCGCCGAGCACGGGTTGCGACTTGCGCAGCGCGAGTTCACCCGTCGACAGCACGTAGTCGTAGACCTGACCGGGCGTGATGAACGACGTGAACGCCATCCGCAGTGTCGGCTGCCGCCATTCCGGGTTTGCCCCGAGCCCGACGCTGAAGAGTTCCTCGTCGAATGCGATTTCGGTGAACTCGCCGTAGCCGCCCTCGCCGAGCGGCCAGATGGCCAGCCGGGTCAACGCTTCCCTGCGGTACCCGAGCACCAGGTGATCGGCGAACGCGTCGACCTCCTCCAACCGCACGTCGGAGCGGTGCGGAATGAGGATGGTCAGCGACGTCGGGTCGGACACCGGCGCCTCGGCGAGCACGAAGTTCTCGGCCTTCTCACCGTCGACGACGTCGTTGTGCATGATCAGGAAGCGGTCTTCGCCGGCGACGACGGCGTGTTCGACGCCGTACTCGACGCCCTCGCGCCGCGGCAGCACCACCCGGAACTCGCCCTCCGGATTCTCCGATTCGAGCACCCAGCCTTCGCTGGTGATCTTCGACCCCACCCAGATCACGAGGTACTTCTCGCTCCGGGTGGACCCGACCGACACCCAGAACCGTTCGTCCGGCTCGTGGAACACGGTGACGTCCTGTGCGCGGTCGGTACCGAGCTTGTGCCGCCACACGGTGTCGGGGCGCCAGGAGTCGTCGACAGTGAGATAGAAGACGTGACTGTGGTCGATCGCCCAGGTGACGCCGGGCGCGGTGTCGGGGATCTCGTCGGGCAGCAGTTCCCCGGTCTCGAGGTTCTTGAAGCGCAGCGTGTAGCGCTCGTCGCCGACCACGTCGACCGAGTACGCGAGGAGCGTGCCGTCGTGGCTGAGGGAGAAGGCGCCGACGGAGAAGAAGTCGTGGCCCTCGGCCTCGGCGTTGCCGTCGAGCAGAACCTGCTCACCGGGCAGTTCGACGCCCGGGGCCAGTTCCGGCGGGGTCCAGTCGTCGGCGCCCGCGATCGGGGCCCGGCACTGGACGCCGTACTGCTTGCCCTCGATGGTGCGGGCGTAGTACCACCAGTCGCCCATCCGGGTGGGAACCGACATGTCGGTTTCCTGCGTGCGGGACTTGATCTCCTGGAAGATCTGGTCCCGCAACGGCGCGAGATGCGCGGTCTGCTGCTCGGTGTACGCGTTCTCGGACTCGAGGTACGCGACGACCTCGGCATCTTCCTTGGCCCGCAGCCACTCGTACTCGTCGACGAACGTGTGACCGTGGTGGACGCGTTCGGTGGCGACCTTCTTCGCGACCGGCGGGGTGAGTTTCGCGCCTTCGGAGGTCATGTCTCAGCCCACCCAGTCCGCGAACGACAGACCCGAGATCCGCTCGTACGCCTCGATGTACCGCTCACGGGTCGCCTCCACGATCTCCGCGGGCAGCGGCGGCGGCGGAGTGTCTGATGCCCGGTCCCAGCCCGATTCGGGTCCGGTGAGCCAGTTGCGGACGAACTGCTTGTCGAAGCTCGGCTGCACCTTCCCGGCCTCGTAGCCGTCGGCCGGCCAGTACCGGGACGAGTCGGGGGTGAGGACCTCGTCGGCGAGAATCAGGTTGCCCTTCGGGTCCAGTCCGAATTCGAGTTTGGTGTCGGCGAGGATGATGCCCCGGTCGGCGGCGAAGTTGGACGCCCGGCCGTAGACGTCGAGGGTGTCGTCGCGCAGCTTCACGGCCAGATCCTGGCCCACCTTGTCGACCACGGCCTCGAAGCTGATGTTCTCGTCGTGCTCGCCCAGCTCGGCCTTGCTGGCGGGCGTGAAGATCGGGTCGGGAAGCTGACTCGCCTCCACCAGCCCCTCGGGCAGTGCGACTCCGCACACCGCGCCGGTCTCGTTGTAGTCGATCAGCCCGGATCCGGTGAGGTACCCGCGGGCGACGCACTCGACGGGAACCATCTTCAGCTTCCGGACCACCAGTGCGCGGCCGAGGACCTCTTCGGGGATCCGGCTGTCGTCGGGTTCACCGGCCAGATGGTTGTTGCCGCCGAGGACGCCGAAGAAGAAGACGCTCATCGCAGTGAGCACCCGCCCCTTGTCCGGGATCGGGGTGCTGAGGACGTGGTCGTAGGCGGAGATCCGGTCGCTCGCGACCAACAGGAGGTGCTCGTCGTCGATCGTGTAGAGGTCGCGGACCTTGCCACCGGCCAGATGGGCGTATGAATCGAGTGAGGGGCGCACGGTGATCCAGCCTATCGGTCGGGCACCGACCGCCGGCCGCTGACCTTCGAGCTGGGGAGACGCCCCGCGGTCGACTTCCCCGTCATCTCGTCGTCCTCGACGAGCACGTCGAACTTCAGGTGCAGTCGCAGCGGCTTGGTGATGGACTGCGCCCAGGTGAGCCGGTTCCCGTCGAGGACGGGATCGGTGAGCGGCACTTCTTCGGCGTCGCCGCGGGCGATCCCGCGGAGTTCGCCGTCCTCGGTGAAGAAGGTCAGCTCGACCCGTTGCTTCCCGATGGGGGTGGCGATCACGACGTTCCAGGTGCCTTCGACAGACATGGCTGTGCTCCTCAGATGGTGGTGGGTTCGAGCCCGCGGGGCCGCCAGACGGTGCCGCGGCGTTCGTGGGCGAACATCTGCTCGACGGCGTGCGCGATGCGCGGTCCCAGCTCCCGCTCGAGCAGATACAGGCCGAGGTCGAGCCCGGAGGTGACGCCGGCCGCGGTGACGAGGTCGCCGTCGTCGACGACCCGGGCGTCGACGGCGACCACCCCGGTGGCGTCGAGCAGATCCATCCCCAGATGATGGGTGACGGCGTGGCGGCCCTCGATCAAGCCGGCCATCGCGAGCACCAGCGATCCGCCGCAGACGGTGGCGACGATCAGTTCCGGGTCGGTGCAGGCCTCCCGCAGCACGTCGGGGAGCCGTGTCTCGAGGGTCCGCCCGAGAATTTTCGGGATGGTGTCGTCGCCCTCGTTACGCTCCTCCACGCGCCCCGACGCGCCCGGCACGAGGATCACATCGGCCCGGGACGTGTCGAGCACCTCGGTGGCGCGCAGGCTCAGCGACCCCGTTCCGCTGGGAACGTCGCGTGCACCCTCGACCGACGCCAATGCGACGGTCACCGCGCCTGCGGCGAACAGCCCACCCGCGTGGAGCACCTCGAAGGGAGCGATGACGTCGAGCGGGTCGAAGCCGTCGAACAGCGCGATCTGGACATGCATCGGTGGGACCTTTCATGGCGTGCCCCCTACCGAATGCCGGGGCCGTGATGACGCTAGCCACCCGGCCGATCCCGAAGAACTGGCATTTCTGCCACGATGCAACGGATTTTCGCCAGCCGATATCTCGCGATTACGACGGGCCGGGTCCTGAATTTCCCACGCTTTACATGCGGTTGGCGAGAACTCGTCGACTGCGTAGGTTGTAGCCATGCACACCGTGGCGGTTCTGGCGCTCGACGGGGTGATCGCGTTCGACCTCGCCACCCCGGTCGAGGTGTTCGGCCGCACCCGGTTGCCGGACGGACGCGCCGCCTACCGGGTGAAGGTGTGCGCACCGGACGGGGATGTGGACGCCGGCGCGTTCACGCTCCGCGCACCCTGGGATCTGCGCGCCCTGGACACGGCAGACACGATCATCCTGCCGGGACTGGCCGACCCCACCGCCCCACTTCCGTCCGGCGTGCTCGAGGCGCTGCGCCGGGCCGCCGGCAGCGGCACCCGGATCGCGTCGATCTGCGTGGGAGCGTTCACCCTGGCGGCGACCGGACTGCTCGACGGCCGCCGGGCGACGACGCACTGGGCGGCGGCCGACCTCCTCGCCGCGCGCCACCCCCTCGTCGACGTGGACCCGGCCGTGCTCTACGTCGACAACGGCCAGTTCCTGACGTCGGCCGGTGCGGCGGCGGGCCTCGACCTGTGCCTGCACATGATCCGCTCCGATCACGGATCCGCCGTCGCCGCTGACGCCGCCCGGCTGTCGGTGATGCCGCTGGAACGCGAAGGCGGGCAGGCGCAGTTCATCGTCCACGACCGTCCCCCGTCCGCGGAACTGTCCAGCCTGGACCCGCTGCTCCGGTGGATGCACGAGAACAGCCGCGAAGACCTGACGCTCGACGAACTTGCCCGGCGGGCCGGGATGAGCGCCCGCACCCTGAACCGGAGGTTCCGCGAGCAGACCGGCACCACACCGTTGCAGTGGCTCCACCGCATCCGGATCCATCAGGCGCAGTATCTGCTCGAGACCACCTCGCACTCCGTCGACCGCATCGCCGTGCAGGTGGGGTTCGGTTCGCCGACCGCGTTCCGCGAGCGGTTCAAGCGCGTCGTCGGGACGAGCCCCCACTCGTACCGCGCGGCGTTCCGCGGATCCTCCGCCACCGCGTAGCCGCCCCGCGGGCACGGCCGTGGAACACATCGCCGCCCGGTGTCGTTACCGTTGTTCAGGAACTCTTGTGAGCGCGGTAACGGGAAAGGTGGCTAATGGCGACGGACACGGCCCAGGTGGACGTCGGATTCCGTTCGGAACGCGGACCGATTCTCGTGTCGCTGATGCTCACGACGTCACTGGTCGCGCTCGACGCGACCATCATCTCGACCGCGGTGTTCACCATCGTCGGGGATCTCGGCGGGTTCACGCAGTTCCCGTGGCTGTTCTCGATCTACCTGCTCACCCAGGCCGTGTCGGTGCCGATCTACGGCAAGCTGGCGGACATCTTCGGCCGGAAACCGGTGATGCTCCTCGGCATCGCCCTGTTCGGCGTCGGCTCGGTGCTGTGCGGGATCGCGTGGAGCATGCCCGCGCTCATCGCGTTCCGCGCGGTGCAGGGACTCGGCGCCGGAGCGGTTCAGCCGATGAGCATGACCATCGCCGGAGACATCTACACCCTCGCCGAACGCGCCAAGGCCCAGGGCTACCTGGCCAGCGTGTGGGGCATGTCGGCGGTGGTCGGCCCGACCCTCGGCGGCCTGTTCTCCGAGTACCTGTCGTGGCGGTGGATCTTCTTCGTCAACATTCCCCTGTGCCTGCTCGCGGCCGTGATGCTGATCCGCAACTTCGACGAGAAGCGGGTGCGCACCCAGCGGTCCGTCGACTACGCCGGCGCCGGCATCCTGGCCGTCGGGGCGACGCTGCTCATCCTGGGACTTCTGGAAGGCGGGCAGGCCTGGGCGTGGAGTTCACCGGTCAGCCTCGGAATCTTCGCCGCGGGATTCGTGTTCCTCATCGCGTTCGTCCTCGTGGAACGACGCGCCGCCGAACCGGTCCTGCCGCTGTGGGTGTTCACCCGCAGGGTTCTCGCGGCCAGCAATCTCGTCTCCCTGCTGGTCGGGGCCATCGTCCTCGGCCTGACCACCTACGTCCCCACGTTCACCCAGGGCGTGCTCGGGACGGGCGCACTCGTGGCCGGGTTCGCGCTCGCCACGCTGACCATCGGCTGGCCGATCGCCGCATCGCAGTCCGGTCGGGTGTACTTGCGCTTCGGCTTCCGTGTCACGGCCACCGCGGGCAGCCTGCTGGTCGTCGCGGGCACCGCACTCACCCTGGCCCTGTCCATCGAGTCGGCGGTGTGGCAGGTGGCGATCTGCTGCTTCGTCATCGGCGGCGGCATGGGTCTCGTCGCGAGCCCCACCCTCATCGCCGCGCAGTCGAGCGTCGACTGGTCGGAGCGCGGCGTCGTCACGTCGACCAACATGTTCGCCCGGTCCATCGGCAGCGCCGTGGGGGTCGCCCTGTTCGGCGCCCTCGTCAATGCGCGGCTGGGCGGCGACGACCACCCGGCGCCGGTCGATCTGGCCGGCGCCCTGCACCTGGTGTTCCTGGCCGCTCTCGGCGCGGCCGTCGTGCTCGTCGTCGCCGCGGCGGCGATGCCGAAATCCGCCGCCGCACCGGAGGTCGAGCCGAGCGCAGCGACGTCCAACCGTCAGCACTGAAGGAGACACCGTGCCCGACCCGTGCGTCGACGTGCTCGTCGCGTCGTATCTCGAGCAGGACCTGGTCGACAGGATCGCAGGCAGCGACCCGCGGATCCGGGTGTCGTACGCCCCCGAACTGCTCCCCCGGCCCCGATGGCACAGCGATCACGTCGGGGTGCCGCGCGAACTTACGGCCGGCGAGCACGACCGGTGGACATCGATGCTGCGGACCGCCGACGTCATGTTCGATTTCGACTGGCGCCACCCCGAACGCACGGCTCGAACAGTCGCCGAATCTGCAATGGATCCAGGCGACGTCCGCCGGCGCCGGGCAACTCATCGAGAAATTCGGGCTGTCGCACGCCCCACTGACGGTGACGACCGCCGCGGGCGTCCACGCCGATCCCCTGGCGGAGTTCGCGCTCGCCGGCATTCTGCATTTCGCGCGCGGACTCCCCCGGCTCATCGCCGACCGGCGCGACCGGACGTGGCGCAAACAGGCGACGACAGAACTCGCGGGACGCCACGCGCTGATCGTGGGCGCAGGCAAGATCGGCTCGCGCACAGCGGAACTGCTCCGCTGCTTCGCCGTCACCGCCACCGGCGTCGCCCGCACGCCGCGACCCGCCGGCGGACCCTTCGACGTCATGACCACCACCGACCGGATCGCCGAGCATCTGCCCACCGCAGACATTCTCGTGATCTCCTGTGCCCTCACCGAGCACACGCGCGGCCTGATCGGACAGCTGGAACTCGCCGCCCTCCCCGACGGCGCACTGGTCGTCAACCTCGGCCGGGGGCCGATCATCGACGAAGACGCTCTCGCGGAAGCCCTGTCGGCGCGGCGGCTGGGCGGGGCGGTCCTGGACGTCACGTCCACCGAACCGCTGCGAGAGGACTCGCCGCTGTGGACGGCCGACAACGTCATCCTCAGCCCGCACAGCGCATCCAACGTGCCGTCGGAGAACGGGAAGATCGTCGATCTGTTCGTCGAGAATCTCGGACGCTACCTGTCGGGTGACGCCGCCCTGATCAACGAGTTCGACTTCGACGCGGGTTACTGACGGCCGCCGCCGACCGGTACCGGGTCACGCAGAATTCGAGCCCCCGAATGCCAGTCGGCGGAGCCGGACCCAGTCCACCGGCCGGGTCGGCGGGCGGACACCGGGACGGTTGCGTGGAACCCGTACCCGCAGCGCCCCGGGAGTGACGGTGCACCGTACGGGCGTCGGGATCACGAGGGCTTCGCCGTCGATCCCGGCGGGAATCGAGGGCGCGTCTGCGGTGATGACGACCTCGCGACCGGAATGCTGGATCAGCCCCTCCTGGCGCGCACGACGAAGCAGAGCCACGGCCTGCCGGGTGCTGCTCACCGAGATCGTCACCACGCCGAGGGTGCCGCGGTCGAGTCGCGGGCGGCGTCCGAGACCGGCCAGATCGTAGATCTCGTACGGCCCGTTGCTCACCAGAACGGCCTGGGGTCCCTCGACCTTCCTGTCCCCTAACCGGGCGAGGAGGCGTGCCCCGCGCTGCCCCTCGATCAGATCGGGAAGCATCCGCAGGGTCGTGCCGGTCTTGTCGTCCCGATAGGCGGGGCTCTGTACCACCTCGGCGTAGGCGCCGAACGAGGCATTGTTGACGAAGGTTCGTTCGCCGACCTTGCCGAGGTCGATGCGCAGTTCGATCCCGTCCGTCAGCGCGTCGAGGCAGCGGGACGGATCCTCACGGTCCAATCCGAGATCCAACGCGAAGTGGTTGCGGGTGCCCGCGCTGATCACCAGGAACGGGAGGTCGTGCTCGGCGGCGATGCCGGCGACCAGCGCCTGTGTGCCGTCGCCGCCGGCCACGCCGAGCAGGTCGGCGCCGCGTGCCACCGCGTCCCTGGCCAGTGCTTCGACGTCCACCGTCCCCGGTCCTTCGAGCAGGGCCACCTCGGCGCCGAGTGCCTCGGCTCGTTTCTTCAGATCGAACTTCCCGACCTTCCCGCCACCCGAGTGCGGATTCATCACCAGGAAGGCGCGTTTCGGCGGCACGGCCGGATGCTCGGGCATCACCCAGTCCGAGCGATCCCGGCCGAGGGCGGCGCGGGCGCACACGACGGCGAGCGCGGCGAGCGCCGCGGCGAGCAACACCACCCACAACAGACGGGCGCTGACCAGAAGCCAGAGCACGACGATCGGAGTCAGAATGAGCACGACCAGCGATACCCAGCGGAGCGCGCCGCGGCTCGTGAGGAACCAGAACAGCGCCGCGACCTCCACCACCGCAGCGCCGACGGCCACGATCAGCAGCGTCAGGGTGTGCAATCCGGCGAACACCAGCAGCACGGCAACCGAGGCGAAGATCGCCAGGTAGGCGGCCCGGGCCAGCCAACGTCGGCGCCCGCTCGCAGGATCCGCAGATTCTGCCGAGTCCCTCTCGTGGAGTGCCATCGCCACCACCTCGCCATTTCCGGGCGTCCCCTTTCAGTATCCATCACGTGTGCGCTCCGTCGCGGGCACTTCCCACGCAGAGGGTGTTCGCGCCGCGTACTGTCGCGCCTCGTCCATGAGCGTCCGCGCGGGTGGCGTGAGGTGGCTCTGCCGGCAGACGGCGGCGACGTGGAGGTAGGACTCGGGGACGATGCGGTGCACGGTGGCGCCCGCCTGCCGGGCCGACGGCGCCCAGGACGACGGCATGACGGCCTGGCCGAATCCGCTGAGCACCATCGGCAGGATCGACGTGCGGTGCGCGACCTCGGCGACGATGGTGGCCGCGACGCCGCTGGCGAGCACCTCGTCGACGAGGGTCCGCATCAACGACCCCCGCTGCGACACGATCAACCGGAATCCGGACAGTTCCGATCTCCGAATCTCCGGGCGCTCCGGCGTTTCGGCGCCCGGCCCGGAGATGAGGATCAGCGGCTGGCTTTCCAGCGCGACGACGTCGAGTTCGGGGGCACGCACCGCGGCGGGGGAACCGAGGATCCCGACCTCGCAGACGCCGGTGCGCACGGCGTGCAGAACCTCCTCGGGTGTGAACGCCGCCTCGGCGTTGACGGTGACCGACGGATAGGTGCGGCTGAAACTGGTGAGGATCGTGGTGAGGGGTTCGATCCCGGGTGACGGCATCGTGATCAGGTCGACGCGGCCGGCGCGCAGCCCCTTCAGCGCATCGACGGACGCCTTCGCGTCCTCGAGGTCGCGCAGCACCACACGGGCCGGGCCGACGAGTGTTTCGCCGGCGTCGCTGAGTACCAGCCTGCGTCCGACGCGGTGGAAGAGCGGCACCCCCAGCTCCCGTTCGAGCGCGGATATCGACTGCGAGAGCGACGGCTGCGCGATCAGCAGTGTTTCCGCCGCGCGGTTGATGCCACCCTGATCGACCACCGCCAGGAAGTACCGCAACTGCCGCGCGTCCACCGGCTCACCTCGTTTCCGTTCACCTCGCGCCGAACCGCTGTCCGGGCCACTCACTCTACCTGCGGAAACAGCCGCCGATTAGGTGAAACCTATAAGCCGGATCGAGTCTTGGTCATGGACGCTGCGCGAGTGTGACGGGTTAATGAATGCATCACACACTGTGACGAGCACAACACGATGGAGGCAACGACATGGCACCGCAGACGTTCAAGATTGCATCGATCCCCGCCGACGGCGTCGGCAAGGAGGTCGTCGCTGCCGGACGGCGCGTGCTCGACGTCCTCGCAGAACAGTCCGGTGGGCGTTTCGCCTTCGAGTGGGAAGAGTTCCCCTGGGGCTGCGGGTACTACGAGCAGACCGGGAAGATGATGGCCGACGACGGCCTCGACACCCTGAAGGCCTTCGACGCCATCTACTTCGGTGCGGTCGGCTGGGAGAACGTCCCCGATCACATCAGCCTCTGGGGGCTGCGGCTCAACATCACCCAGAACTTCGACCAGTGGGCGAACGTGCGACCGGTGAAGTTCCTCCCCGGCGTGCAGTCCCCGCTCCGCAAGGCGGACGACACCGAACTCGACTGGGTCGTCGTCCGGGAGAACAGCGAAGGCGAATACGCCGGCCTCGGCGGACGTAACCTCAGCGGCCGCGGACCGGGCAACGAGGTCGCCCTGCAGACCGCGCTGTTCACCGAGAAGGGATGCGAGCGCATCATGCGCTTCGCGTTCGACCTGGCCCGCACCCGCACGGTGAAGAAGGTCTCCAGCGTCACCAAGTCCAACGCCCAGCAGTACGGCATGGTCCTGTGGGACGACGTCTTCAAGCGCGTTTCCCTCGACTACCCGGACGTCGCGACCGAAAGCGTCCTCGTCGACGCGATGAGCGCGAAGTTCATCCTGCACCCGGAGGACCTGTCCGTGGTGGTGGCGTCGAACCTCAACGCCGACATCCTCTCCGACCTCGGCTCCGCGCTCGCGGGAAGCCTCGGGGTTGCGGCGAGCGCGAACCTCAACCCGGAGCGCCGCTTCCCCAGCATGTTCGAACCCGTCCACGGTTCCGCCCCCGACATCGCGGGCCAGGGCATCAGCAACCCGATCGGCGCGATCGCCAGCGCCGCCCTGATGCTCGACCACTTCGGCCTGCACGACGAGGCCCGCCGCGTCGAAGCCGCCATCGAGGCCGCCACCGCGAGCGGCGCACTGACCCGCGACATCGGCGGCTCGTCGGACACCGCGGCCGTCACCGAAGCGATCGTGCACGCCCTGCAGACCGCACTGACCCCTGCCTGACCGACCCACACACCGCCGGCCCGACTCGGCATGATCTGCCGGGTCGGGTCGTCACTGCTCGAACGGTCGGTAACTCTCGGCCACCCCGTCTTCATACCTGAACGCTCTCACCCGAGGTGAATGTCATGGAAACACTCAGCAGCGCAGCGAGTTACCCACAGGTGACCGCGGACCCCGCCGCGAAGGCGGCCACGGTGAAGAAACCCTGGTACAGGCAACTGTACTTCTGGGTCCTGATCGCGATCGTGCTCGGCATCCTCGTCGGGTGGCTCTGGCCCGACACCGGCGAGGCGATGGAGCCGATCGGCACCACCTTCATCACGGCGATGAAGATGCTGATCTGCCCGATCGTGTTCCTGACGATCGTCGGCGGGATCGCGAGTGTCGCGGATCTGAAGAAGGTCGGGCTGACCGGAATCAAGGCGCTGACCTACTTCCAGGTCGGAACGATCCTCGCGCTGCTGACCGGACTCGTCGCGATCAACCTCTTCCGCCTCGGGGACGGGGTGAATGCCGACGCATCCTCCCTCGAAACCACCGAATCCGCCGGCAAACTCATCAAGGCCGGCGAGGAGAAGGAGTGGTGGGAGTTCATCACCCACCTGGTCCCGGACAGCGTGTTCGGACCGTTCGTCGAGGGCGACATCCTGCAGGTCATCTTCCTCGCCGTCATCTTCGGTGTGGCCATCAACGCGGTGGGACAGATCGCCGCGCCGATCCGGGACGCCGTCGAACGCCTCACCGCAGTGGTGTTCAAGGTCCTGAGTTTCATCATGAAACTCGCACCGCTCGGCGCGTTCGGCGCCATGGCCTTCGCCATCGGCAAGTACGGTGTCTCCACCCTCACCAGCCTCGGCAGCCTGATCCTGCTGTTCTACGCCACCTCCGCGTTCTTCGTCGTCGTGGTCCTCGGATCCGTCATGGCGTATTTGCGGCTCAACATCTTCCGCATGCTCGGCTTCTTCAAGGAAGAACTGCTGCTCATTCTCGGCACCTCCACCGCCGAGCCCGCGCTGCCCGGTTTGATGCGCAAACTGGAGTACGCCGGAGTCAAGAAGCCCACAGTGGGTCTCGTCGTGCCCACCGGCTACAGTTTCAACCTCGACGGCGCCGCCATCTATCTCTCCCTCGCCGCGCTGTACATCGCCCAGGCCACCAACACCGACCTGTCGATCCCTCAGCAACTCGGCCTGCTCGGGGTCATGCTGCTGACCTCGAAGGGCGCCGCGGGTGTCGCCGGCGGCGGATTCATCGCCCTGACAGCCACGTTGAGCACCCTCGGCACCATCCCCGCGGCCGGCATCATGCTCATCTTCGGCATCGACAAGTTCATGTCCGAATGCCGCGCCCTGGTGAACTTCATCGGCAACGCCGTCGCCACCCTGTTCGTCGCCAAATGGAACCACGAACTCGACGTCGACCGCGCCCGCCGCGTCTTCGCCGGCGAGGTCCTTCCCGCACCCGAGGGTGAGGTCGAGAACGACTTCGACATGGAGGTGCTTGAACAGGAACCACGACCGGAACGCATCGACCACGAACGGCTCGATCCCGCGGCGGCGCCCGCGCACTCCGCACAGCGATAACCGCAGTCGCACTGCACACGAGAGAGGAAGGCCGATGAGGGTTCTGGTTGTCCCGGACAAATTCCAGGGCTCGCTCTCCGCGGCCGATGTCGCGGAACATCTCTCGGCCGGACTCGCCTCGGCGGGCATCACGAGCAGGCAACGTCCTCTCGGGATGCTCGCCGCCCTCGGGTTCACCTTTTCCGACACCTCGGGACGACCCTGCGGGCGTGCGGGCGAACCCTTCCCGACGTCGCGACGATCGACTCCGCCCGCGCAGCGCACCTGTCCGGAATCGAGATCAGCCACATCGGGCGCGAAATCGGCCAGACCTACTCCTGACTCGGCTCGATCCGGTCGCTCAGTCCGGCGGCGAGATGGTCGACGAGAGCGCGGATACGACGGGGCACGTGCGACGTGGCGGAGTACAGCGCGTTGATGTCGGCGGAGGGCGTGGGGAAGTCGGACAACACCTGCACGAGTGCCCCCTCACGAAGAAGCGGAGCCACGTGCCACAGGGAACGCATGATCAAGCCGTGTCCTTCCACGCACCAGCGCGTGGTGACGTCCCCGTCGTTGCACAGAAGGTTTCCGGCCACTCGAATGGCGATCTCGTCGTTCGCCGGCCCGAACCGCCACAGTGCGTAGTCGCCTTCGTTCTCACGCAACACGATGCAGTTGTGGTGTTCGAGGTCTTTGGGCTGTGTGGGCGTTCCATGCCGTTCGAGATAGCCCGGAGCGGCACACACCACGCGGCGGTTCCGGCTCAGGCGTTTGGCGGTCAACCTCGAGTCCTGCAACGACCCGACACGGATGCCGACGTCGAACGTGGTCCCGGCGATGTTGAGCGGGAGCGGCGAGAGGTCGAGTTCGATCTGCACACGAGGATGCTCGTCGAGGAACTGTCCGACCAGCGGCGCTATGTGCGCTCGGCCCAGGCCCAAAGTGGCATGCACCCGCACGCGGCCGACGAGTTCGGCGTGCTGCTCGGAGATCGATTCCTCGAGTTCGGTCACTTCTGCGGCGATGACCGCCGCCCCCGCCGCGTAGCGCTCACCCTCCGAGGTGAGCGTGAGCCGGCGAGTCGTTCGCTGGATCAACCGGACCCCTAGCCGCTTCTCGATCCGACTCAGCCTCTTACTCACCGACGAGACCGACACGCCGAACTCGCGGGCCGCTTCGGTCAGGCTCGACGACCGCGCGACGACGTCGAAGAACAGTACGTCCTCGGCCGATGCATCACTTGTCATAGGTCCATTCTTTCCCTCGAGGAAAAACTGTCTTGCGTATTCACCGCTTTTCTATCCGATTGTTGCCCAATAGGCTGTGATCAGTCCCACAGTAGTTGGCATCGCGCAGTCCGGTCACTCCGCTTTCCGCGGAATACGCCGCGTGCCAGACTTTCTCACCCCAGTAAGGAGCACACGCATCATGGGCGCAACGCATCGGATAGCAGTCATTCCCGGCGACGGAATCGGCACGGAGGTCGTCCCCGAGGGTCTGCGGGTCCTCGACGCCGCGGCGTCGGCGTTCGACTTCCAACTCGACTACGAGCAGTTCGACTACGCGAGCGCCGACTACTACACCACGACGGGCACGATGCTGCCCGACGGCTGGTTCGATCAGCTCAGCCGCTTCGACTCGATCTTCTTCGGCGCCGTCGGCTGGCCGGACGTCGTCCCCGACCACATCAGCCTGTGGGGAAGCCTGCTGCAGTTCCGCCGCCACTTCGACCAGTACGTGAGCCTGCGCCCGGTCAAACTCCTCCCCGGCATCACCAGCCCGCTCGCCGGACGCGAACCCGGTGACGTCGACTTCTACGTCGTGCGGGAAAACACCGAGGGCGAATACTCGAGCATCGGCGGCAAGATCTTCGAAGGCACCGACCGCGAAACCGTCATCCAGGAAACGGTCATGACGCGAACCGGTGTGGACCGAATCCTGAAGTACGCCTTCGATCTCGCCCAGTCCCGGCCGAAGAAGCATCTGACCTCCGCGACGAAGAGCAACGGCATCTCCATCTCGATGCCGTACTGGGACCAGCGCGTCGAAGCGATGGCCCAGAACTTCGCGGACGTCGCGGTGGACAAGTACCACATCGACATCCTCACCGCGAACTTCGTCCTGCACCCGGACTGGTTCGACGTCGTCGTAGCCAGCAACCTGTTCGGGGACATCCTCTCCGACCTCGGCCCGGCCTGCACCGGCACCATCGGCGTGGCCCCGAGCGGAAACATCAACCCCGAGCGCAAGTTCCCGAGCCTGTTCGAGCCGGTCCACGGGTCGGCCCCCGACATCGCGGGCAAGGGAATCGCCAACCCGATCGGGCAGATCTGGAGCGCAAGCATGATGCTCGAGCACCTCGGCGAGATCGAGGCCGCCGCCGCCGTCATGACCGCTGTCGAGGACGTCCTCGCGGTCGGCGGTAACACGCTCACACCCGACATGGGCGGCTCCGCCACCACCGTCTCGCTCGGTGAAGCGGTCACCCGGCAGTTCGAGACCAACACCAGCCTCCGACTGGTCCGTTCCTGACGCATTCCCGCCGGCCGCGCCCTGCGCACCCATCGAGCGTGACCACCTCCGCTCCCTCCACCTGCGGCTTGCGAGGCCGCCACACCCCCCGAGGGGAAAACCCATGAGCATCGAGACTCGACCAGAGATTGCTTCACCCTTCCGCCGAGCCAAGCTCGACGGCGTGCCGCTGATCATTCCCATCGCACTGACCGCCGTTGTGATGGTCGCCGGCCTGTTCAACTCCATTCCCAAGAACATGATCGGCGGTCTCGCGGTGATCGTCGGATTGGGAATGCTGCTCGGACCGTTGGGTAATCGACTTCCGATCATCTCCAAGATCGGCGGTGGCGCACTCGTCTGCCTGATGACCCCGTCCATCCTGGTCTACTTCGGGGTCTTCAACGACAACACACTCGACGCCGTGCACTCATTGATGAAAGAAGCCAACTTCCTCTATTTCGTCATCTGCACACTGGTGGTCGGCAGCATCCTGGGCATGAGCCGCAAGGTCATGATCGGCGGCCTCGTCAAGATCTTCCCGCCGCTGTTCGTCGGCACCGCCGTCGCCGTCTCGGTCGGCATCGGCGTTGCGATGCTCTTCGGCTACGACTTCCACCGCGCGCTGTTCTTCATCGTCGTCCCCATCCTCGGCGGCGGAATCGGCGAGGGAGTCATCCCGCTCTCGGCGGCGTACGCCTCGGCGATGGGCGGCGAATCGTCCACCTACATCTCGCAGCTCATCCCCGCCGCGATCATCGGCAACATCGTCGCCATCATCAGCGCCGGCGTCCTACGCCGGATCGGTGACCGCAAACCCCACCTCGACGGCGGAGGCCAGCTGGTCAAGACCGGCGACACCGACGACCTGCTCGCCCCCTCGGACGAGGCGGCCGAACGCGAATCGAGCACATCACCCAACTACGCGATGGGTGTGCTGACGATCTGCAGTCTGTTCGTCCTGGGCACCTTGCTCGAGCATTTCGTCCACCTGCCGGCACCGGTTCTCGTCATCCTCATCTCGGTGATCTGCAAGCTGTTCAACGTCTTCCCGCACAGCGTCGAGGACAGCGCCCGGGGCGTCTACAAGATCATCTCCGGATACTTCATCTACCCCGTCATGATCGGTCTCGGGATGCTCTACGTCCCGCTGGCCGATGTCATCGATGTCGTCTCCATCGGATACGTGATCACCTGCACCGCCGTGGTGCTCTCGATGGTGCTCGTCGGGTTCTACGTGGGCAAGGCGATCGGCATGTACCCGGTCGACGCGTCCCTGGTGACCGTCTGCCACAGCGGCCTCGGCGGAACCGGCGACGTTGCGATCCTGTCTGCGTCCCAACGCATGAACCTCATGCCCTTCGCCCAGATCTCGACCCGGCTCGGCGGTGTCACCACGGTCATCTCCGCCGCCTCTCTCATCCGGATCCTCGGCTGACTCCCGGCACGGCCGTGGTCGAGGTCGCCGACACCTGCGGCCAGGCCACTCTCCCGAGCGGCCGGCTCTCCCCCGCACACCGTCGGATCCACCAACCTCATCCACGTCCACCGGGTCGGCGACGACGACTTCACGACGGGATGGACGCTGCTGCCGTCTCGAGCAGGTGCGGGCGAACGGCTCCGACCGGGCCGAGCTGCTCGTAGGCCCGGGCAACGTCGAGCAGGAACAGGTCGTTGCCCGGGGCGGCGACGATCTGCACGCCGACCGGCAGACCCTCGGCGCTGAACCCGGCGGGGACGGAGATCGCGGGGCACCCCAGCACCGTCACGGTCAGCGCCGACGTCATCCAGTCGAGGTAGTCGTCGCAGCGGCGGCCGTCGACCGCCGCCGGGTACTCGAGTTCGGCGTCGAACGGCAGCACCTGGGACACGGGCATCACCAGGACGTCGTGGCGGGAGAAGAATTCGACGGCGCGAGCCTGGATCTCCGCCTGGGCCACCATGGCTTTCGCGATGTCGTCTGCGGAGAGCCGGTCCGCCTGCCGGATGTTGTCGAGCAGCGACGGCTTCAGCAGTTCGGGGGTGGCGTCGGCGCGGTCACCGAGGTCGATCTTGAACCGCCACGCCCGCAGGGTGCGGAACACCCACTCGGCGTCGGGAATCGACGGCGCGTCCTCGGCGACGACCGCACCCGCGGCGGCAAAGATCGACGACTGGCGGTCGTGGATCTCGCGGACCGGCGCGTCCACCGGGAAGAGGCCGTTCAGATCCGCGGACACCGCGACACGCAGACCCTGCAGGCCGGCGACACCGTGCCGGGGCGCGAGCGCATCGGCACTGAGCGAGCTGCGGATCCGCGCGTCGGGTCCGGAGATCACCGACAGCAGCAGTTCCAGGTCGTCGACGTTGCGGGCCATCGGCCCCTGCGTCACCAGTGCGTCCCAGGGCGCGCTGTTGGGCCAGCACGGCACGCGGCCGGGCGTGGGGCGCAGTCCGACGACGTTGCAGAACGACGCCGGGTTGCGCAGCGAACCGCCCATGTCGCTGCCGTCGGCGAGCGGAATCAGTCCCGCGCCCAGTGCGGCTGCGGCGCCGCCGCTCGAGCCACCCGCGCTCCTGGTGGGGTCGTACGGGTTGGTGGTGGTCCCGAAGACGGGGTTGAACGTGTGCGATCCGGCGGCGAACTCGGGAACGTTCGTCTTGCCGACCGTGACGGCGCCGGCCGCGGTGACGCGTTCGGCGATCAGCTCACTGGTCTGGGGCACGTTGTCGACGAGCAGGGGCGAACCGGCGACCGTGGGGAATCCAGCGACGTCGTGAGTGTCCTTGAATGCGAACGGAAGTCCGTGCAGCGGACCCACAGGGTCGCCGGCGGCCGTCTGCGCGTCGGCGGCGGCGGCGGTGGCGTGCGCGCGGTCCAGGTCGAGGCTGACGAGCGCGTTGACCGTCGGATTCACCTGTGCGATCCGGTCCGTGTGCAGGGCGAGTAGCTCGCGGGCCGAGATGTCCCTGCTGCGGAGTGCGGTGAGCATCTCACGCGCGGTCGAGTAGTGGTCGAGGGTCATTTCGAGGTCTCCAGGATCGGGGCGGTGGCCGGACGGTCTTCCGACGGCGCGGGGGTCGGGGGGCGGGGACGGGCGAGGCGAACCACGGTCTCGACCGCGGCGATCACCGCGAGGTTGAGGACCAGGCCGCAGATGCCCGCGTCGATGTTGGCGAGGTTGAGGTCGAACACGGTCATCACGATGACGGTGAGCATTCCCACGAGCAGACCGGCGAACACGGATTGCTTGGCGAGCAGCGGCTTCTCGGGTAGGGCGAGCGCCAGGCCGGGGGCGAGCTGGCTGAGACCGCCGAACGTGAGCAGCAGCAGATTGGCCAGCAGGTCGGGGCGGGTCAGGCCGAGCACCAGAGCCATGGTGGCGGCGGCGATCACGACGAGGTGGTTGAACCGGAGCTTCGTCCGCTCGCTCTCGATCTTCACCAGGTTGTGCGAGGCCAGGGTGGAGATTCCGATGCAGATGGCGCCGGCGGGCAGCATCGCGGCGGAGGCGGCGGCGATCGCGATCAGGCCGAGCGCCCAGTTCGGCAGCGCTCCCCCGGCCAGCGTGAGCAGGACGGCGTTGCTGCTGGTGTTCGGATTCAGTGCGAGGATCCCGACGAAACCCAGCATGATCGGGAGGATCATGACCACCTGGTACATCGGCAGAAAAGTGTTGTTGGAGCGGATCACCCGGCCGTTCTTCGCGGCGAGCAGCGGCGGCCACAGGTGCGGGGTGGTGAGGAAGCCGCAGCCGATCGCGGAGATGAGCAGGCTGGTGGTCCACCAGACCTTGTCGTAGTCGCCGGGGTTCACGGTCAGCATCTCGCTGTGGGTCTGCGCGATCTGGCCGAACACGTCGCCGATGCCACCGGCGAAGTGCAGCGGGATCACGATGGACAGCACCACGACGGCGAGCAGGATCAGGACGTCCTTGACGTAGGCGGTGCGCGCCAGGCCGTGGATGCCCGCCCACAGCACGAACCCGACGACGAGGACGGTCGCGACGATCATGCTCAGCGTGCCCGAACTCGCGCTGCCCGTGACGAGGCGGACGATGAGGCCGAGTCCGGTGATCTGCAACTGCAGATACGGCAGCAGGAAGATGATGCCGCACAACGCGACCAGCCGGCCGAGGAGCGGGCTGCGGTAGCGGTCGGCGAAGAAGTCGGCCTGGGTGATGTACCCGCGATCCTTGCTGAGCTTCCAGATCCGCGGTCCGATGAAATACAGGGCCACGTAGCCGAGCGGGATGTACGGGATGGCGTAGGTGGCGCCGATGCCCGCGGTGAACGCGATACCGGCGACGCCGAGGAACGTGAACGTGGTGAACGATTCACCGGCTTCCAGGAAGAAGCTGGTGACCACACCGAAGTTCCGCTTGCCGACCGTCCACTCGCTCAGGCTCTGAGCGCGTGTCCGGTGTCCGCCGACGGCGATCACGGCGAGACCGATCATGCCTGCCAGGGTGATCCACAGAGCCGAGTTCGTCATCGGAGACTCGCTTCCTCGAGGCGGAGGCCGTCCTCGAACGGCCGGACGAGGCCGAACTCCACCGCCGCCAGCGCGGGCAGCAGCAGGAGCACCCACGCCGAGCACCAGACGAGCAGCCGGGGCATGCCCAGCCACAGATCGGCCGTGTTCACAAACGGCAGCCACACGGCGGTGACGAGCGCGAGCACCGGGGCGACCGGGACGAGCAGCAGCCAGCGGCGCTGCGGCGAATCCTCGATCGCCCCGAGAATGGCTTCTCGTTGCATGCTGTTCCTTCTTCCATCCAGGGAGTAGAGGAAGCATGCGTGGTGCGGATCACAGCACTCAACCGCTGAGGGAGGTTCGGCGAAATCGGCCACCCACCTGTCGGAGATCGCAATCAGACGCGTCGGAGGGGCCGTCTGATGTCGAAATCCGTCACATCACCCTGCCGCTGCGCTTGACCGCCTGCACCACCATGTTGGTTTCCAGCGCCAGCGCGTCCGCCACCCACGGGGCGGTGGTGATGTAGTCGTAGAGCACCGACTCGTCGGGTGCGGCGATGTTCGCGACCACCTGGTACTCGCCGGCCGTGCCCGCGGCGTACCGCACGTAGGGCATCTCGAGCATTCCCCGCACCAGCGGTTCGATCCGGTTGCGCTGGGTCTTGATGAACAGCATCGCCTCGGCCCGCAGCCCGAACAGTGCCGGATCCACCACCACCCGGAGACTGATCGCCCCCTCGGTGAGCAGCGACTGGACGCGTCGCCGCGCCGTCGCCTCGGACACCCCCGCGGTCCGGGCGAGGGCCGTGGTGCCCACCCGCCCGTTCTGCATGAGTTCGCGGATGATGGTGCGGTCGATGGGATCCCGGGTTCCGCGTTCCAGGTCGGTGAGGAACGACGCCGGAGGCGCGACCCCGCCGATCGATTCCTTCTCGGCGGGGGTCAGCACCCCGGCCTCCCATTCACGGACCGTGCGGAAGTACCGCAGCACGGGGTCCGTCCAGCTCCGGACGACGCCCATCGTCGCGGGCAGTTCGTCCATGACGAGTTTCGGCAGGCGGTCCCGCGACACGTGGATCTCGGCCACGCAGTCGGCGGTGCCGGTGAGGATGTACACGAAGATGCAGTCACTGCGCTGGGCGAGGGCGCTCGCCGCCACCCGCACCGTTCCCGGGGAGCACTGGAGACGGACGATCGCGGTGCCGCCGCTGTTCGCGACGGCGGTGACGGCCACTCGGCCGGACTCGAGGAGCGCGATGCCGTGCCGGGTCACGTTCCGCTCGGGTTCGCCGAGCGCCTGGGCGATCCGACTCCACGAGCACCGCCCGTCGACCTGGAGGGCGGCGACGATCCGCTGATCGAGCGAGAACCTGCGTTCGGTCATTGCAGAAGCCTGCCCTCCATGCCACGTGTGCATGCGATGTTAGGCCAGTCGTTGACGTCGAGAACTCCGATCCGGTCGCGGGCCGAATCGCACCCGCGCATGGATGATCGAAACCGCTGGACTGCAGGGCAATACGCCCCGCTCTCGGACCGCCGGCCGAGAAGGTGAGCCGCCAAAGGTTAGGCTAACCGTATATGGTCGGGGTGTGACGGTACGCATCGCGACGCGCGCCGCAGTTGTCCACTACGAAAGGTGATCGCACATGCAGTCGACGGCCGTTGCCGGGTCCGCAGAGACTTCGGCGGACCTTCCGCCGGGCGCGCCGTTCGTCCTCTCCCGCCCGCACGGCACCGTAATCGCCGACGGCATCCGCACCGGTTTCGACTCCGCCCGCGACGCCGCCGCGGCCCTGAAGAGCGGCACCGTGACCTCGGTGGCCGGGGCACTCGCCTTCGACCCCTCCCACCCCGCCGCACTGGTCGCGCCGCAGACGCTGCGTCATCACCCGGGAAGCTGGGCTCCTCGCCTGCAGACGATTCCGCACGTGCGCGCCGGAACGTCGGTCCCCCCGGAGGACGAGCACCTCGCCCGCGTCGCCGCCGCGATCCATGTGCTGCGCGAACCCGAGGCCGCACTGCACAAGGTGGTGCTCGCCCGATCGGTCGTCCTGCACGCCGAAGAACCGTTGCACCCGCACACGCTGCTCGCCCGGCTCGTCGCGAACGACCTCGGCGGCAACGGCTTCAGCGTCGACCTGGGCTCCGCGGGCACCGGATGGTCGGGACGGCACCTCGTCGGCTCGAGCCCGGAGGTACTCATCCGCCGCCGCGGCGACACCGTGACCTGCCATCCTCTCGCCGGCTCGGCTCCCCGGCACGCCGACCCCGAGATCGACCGGCAGACAGCGGAGAACCTCGCCTCCTCGGAGAAGAACCTGCGTGAGCACGCCCTCGTCGTCGACGCGCTGCGCGCGAGCCTCGAACCGTTCTGCACCGAACTCGACATCCCCGACCGGCCCACCCTCACCAGCACACCGCAACTGTGGCACCTCGGCACACCCGTGGCGGGACGGCTGCGGGACCGCTCGGTGACCGCGCTGGACCTGGCCGTCGCCGTGCACCCGACACCGGCGGTGTGCGGCACCCCCACCGACGCCGCGCGTACGCTGATCGGCGAACTCGAGGGCGACCGCGGCTTCTACGCCGGCGCCGTGGGCTGGGCCGACGCCGACGGTGACGGCGAATGGATGGTCACCATCCGGTGCGCGCAGATCGACGCCGACGGCACCACCGTCACGGCGTACGCGGGCGGGGGCATCGTCGCCGCGTCCGAACCGGACGACGAACTCGCCGAGACCACAACCAAACTGGGCACCGTCCTCGCGGCACTGGGACTTCCCCGATGAGCGGCACGACACTGGTCGTCGGGGCGGCGCAGGGCATCGGGCGGGCCACCGCCGTCACCCTGTCGCGGTCCGGTCACCGCCTGGTACTGCTCGATCGGGACGCCGACGGCCTCGCCGCCACCGCCGCACTGCTCGACGCCCCTCCGCTCGGCACCGCCGTCACCGACATCCGCGACACCGCCGCGGTCACGGACACGGTCCGCCGGATCGAGGACGAGCACGGTCCCGTCACCGCTCTCGCGCACGTGGCCGGGGTACTCGAAACCGGGTCGGTGCTCGACGCCGATCCCGCGAGCTGGCAGCGCGTGTTCGACGTCAACGTCACCGGCCTCGTCAACGTGTTGCGGGCCGTCGGCACCGGAATGCGGGACCGCTCAGCCGGTTCCATCGTCGTGGTCGGCTCCAACGCAGCGGGCGTCCCCCGCACCGGGATGGGCGCGTACGGCGCGTCCAAGGCCGCCGTCGCGATGATCGTCCGGGTACTCGGCCTCGAGCTGGCCGAATACGGGATCCGCGCCAACATCGTCGCCCCCGGCTCGACGGACACCGCGATGCAGCGGTCACTGTGGTCGGACCCCGACGACGACACCGGGGCGCGCGGCGCGATCGACGGCGACCTGGGCTCGTTCAAGGTCGGCATCCCGCTGGGTCGCATCGCCGACGCGGCCGACATCGCCGACTCCGTCGAGTTCCTCCTGTCGGATCGCGCGCGGCACATCACCATGCAGGCGCTCTACGTCGACGGCGGCGCTACCCTCCAAGCCTGACCGCCCCGAACAGCCGTGCCCGTGAAAGGACTTTCGATGACCACGAGCGTTCGCGCTCCCCTGGAGACCACCACCGGCTATCCCGCCGAACTCGTCGCACGGTACCGTGCCGCCGGGTACTGGACGGACGAGACGTTCCAGCAGTTCCTGGGCGCCCGCGCCGAGCGATTCGGGGACGCGATCGCCGTGACCGGACCGGACGCGTCCGGGACCGACCGCGCCCTCACCTACCGGGAACTGTCCGACCGCGCCGACCGGCTCGCCGCCGGGCTGCAGTCGTCGGGGGTGCAGCCCGGCGATCGGGTGGTGGTGCAACTGCCGAACATCGTCGAGTACGTCGAGGTGATCTTCGCGGTCTTCCGGCTCGGCGCCCTGCCGGTGTTCGCGTTGCCCGCGCACCGCTCCCAGGAGATCTCCTACTTCTGCAGTTTCGCCGACGCCGCGGCCTACGTCGTCACCGACACGCACGCCGGTTTCGACTATCGCACGCTCGCCCGCGACGTGGTGGCGTCGGCGGAGAACCCGCCGACAGTCTTCGTGGCCGGGGACGCGGAGGAGTTCACCTCCCTCGACGAACTGCGCACGGCGGACCCGATCTCGGACGAGCCGGCGGCAGGTCCGGAATCCGTGGCATTCCTGCAGCTCTCCGGCGGAACGACCGGGGTGTCGAAGCTGATCCCGCGCACCCACACCGACTACCTGTACTCGGTGCGTGAGTCGGACCGCATCTGCGGTATCGACGAGAACACCCGCCTGCTGGTCGTTCTCCCTGCGGCGCACAACTTCCCGATGAGCTCCCCCGGCATCCTCGGCGTGCTGCACGCCGGTGGCCGCGTGGTGCTCGCACCGGATCCGAGTCCCGACACCGCGTTCGCGCTCATCGAGCGGGAGGGCGTCACGATCGCGTCGCTGGTGCCGCCGCTCGCGTTGGCGTGGCTGTCCGCCGCCGCCCGCACGGAACGGGACATCTCGAGTCTCGAGGTGCTGCAGGTCGGTGGCGCGAAGTTCAGCGCCGAGGCCGCCAAGCGGGTGCGGCCCGAACTCGAGTGCACGCTGCAGCAGGTCTTCGGGATGGCCGAGGGACTGGTCAACTACACCCGGCTCGACGACCCGGAAGACACGATCGTCACCACCCAGGGCCGGCCGATCAGCCCCGACGACGAGGTGCGGGTCGTCGACGACCACGGCGAACCCGTCCCGAGCGGCACGTCCGGTCATCTGCTCACCCGCGGCCCCTACACCATCCGCGGGTACTACCGGGCCCCCGAACACAATTCGACGGCGTTCACCGAGGACGGCTTCTACCGCACCGGCGACATCGTCCGCCTCACCGACGACGGCTATCTCGTCGTCGAGGGCCGCGCGAAGGACCAGATCAACCGCGGCGGCGAGAAGGTGGCCGCGGAAGAGGTCGAGAACCATCTGCTCGTGCACCCCGCCGTCGCCGACGTCGCGGTCGTGTCGATGCCCGACCAGTACCTCGGCGAACGCAGTTGCGCGTTCGTCGTCGTCCAGGGCGAGCAGCCGAAGGCCGTGGAACTCAAGAAGTTCGTCCGCGGCCGCGGACTCGCCGACTACAAGGTGCCCGACAAGGTGGTGTTCGTCGACGAGTTCCCGGTCACCGGTATCGGCAAGATCAGCAAGTCGGAACTGCGCCGGGCACTGGAGAAGACGTTCGTCAGGTCGTGACCCGGCCGGCTACCGGGACAGTCTCCCCAGCAGCGCGGACGCGACGGCGATCCCGAGCACCGCGGCTGCCACGAGCACCCCGAAATCGAGCCAGTAGTTGGTCGGCTGGCCGATGAGCAGCCCCCTGAGCGCGGACACCTCGTAGCTCAGCGGGTTGACCCGGCTGATCGCCTGGACCCATCCCGGCATGAGTTCCACCGGATACAGCGCGTTCGACGCGAAGAACAGCGGCATGGTGATCGCCTGCCCGATCCCCATCAGCCGGTCACGTTTGAGCACCACCCCCGCGATCGCCACCGACAGGCACGAGAAGAACGCCGCTCCCAGCACCACCACCACGACGACGCCCAGGAGGCGCAGCGGGTTCCACGTCATCGCGACGCCGAGCAGCGCCGCCACGACCACCACGACCACGGCCTGGGCCACCGCGCGGACACCGGCCGCGAACGCCTTGCCCGTCACGAGAGCCGCACGCGGAGTGGGTGTCACGAGCAATTTGGTGAGGACACCGGCGTCGCGTTCCCAGATGATCTGGATGCCGTAGAAGATCGCGACGAACAGCGCCGACTGCGCGATGATGCCCGGCGCCAGGTAGTCCAGATAGGGGACGTCGCCGGTCGGGATCGCACGGATGCGGCTGAACGTCTCCCCGAAGATGACGAGCCACAGGATCGGCTGGATCGCACGGGTCACCAACTCCGTTCGGTCGTGACGGAGTTTCTGCAACTCGACCAGACAGAACGTGGCGATCCGCGAGATCAGCCGGAGCACACCCCGGGTCGGCGGTTCACCCCAGACGACGCGCGGTGCGGCGGGCGCTACGGACATCCCGGAGCCCTCCCTTCTCGTCGGCGGTGAGACTGTCACCGGTGTAGTGGCGGAAGACGTCGTCGAGCGTCGCGTCCGGCCCGAGTGCGGCGACGAGTCCGGCCGGCGAACCGACCGCGCGCAGTTCGCCCCGGTGCATCAGCGCGATCCGATCACACAGCGCCTCGGCCTCTTCCATGTAGTGGGTGGTGAGCAGCACCGTCATCCCGTACTGCTTCTGCATCTCGGTGACGCGGGTCCACACCGAATCCCGCGCGACCGGATCGAGCCCGACCGTCGGTTCGTCGAGCACCAGCAGCGACGGCCGGTTGACCAGCGCCTGCGCGAGTTCGAGGCGCCGGACCATGCCGCCGGAGAAACTCGACGCCACCCGATCGGCGACGTCGGCGAGATCCACCATCTCCAGCACCTCGTTCACCCGGCCGCGGCGTTCGGACCGCGGGACGTCGTAGAGGCGGGCGAACCAGGACACGTTCTCCCGGGCGGTGAGCGCGCCTTCGATCGACAACTGCTGCGGCACGTACCCCAGCAGCCGTCGAACGGACATCGCCTGAGTGCGCACGTCGTATCCGAAGATGCCGACGTCACCGTCCTGCAGCGGAAGAAGCGTGTTGAGCAGCCGGATCGTCGTGGTCTTCCCCGCGCCGTTCGGGCCGAGAAGGCCGAAACACTCGCCCGCCTCGATCACGAGGCTCAGGTCGTTCACCGCGGTGTAGTCGCCGAACCGGTAGGTCACATGCGACAGTTCCAGCGCGTTGCGGGACGGCCGCGCTCGTGCGGCGGCCTTCTCCCTGCGAAATATCATCGGGCGACCTCCTGATCGCTGTCCTCGGCGCGATCCGGATGGAGCGCTCCGGCGAGGCGGATGAGGGCGGGAATGGCGGATTCGATGGCCGCCCTGTCCTCGGCGCTCAGTCCGTCGAATGCGGCCGCGACCTCGAGATTGCGGCGGTCGCGCCAGCGCTCGACCTGCGACCGCGCCGCGCCGGTGAGCGCCAGGCGGGCGACGCGGCGGTCGGACTCGTCCCGCACCCGTTCGATCAGCCCGGCGTCCGTGAGTTGCCGCACGAGGGTGGAGACGGTGTTCGCCGCGAGACCCAGTGCCGCCGCGGCCTCCGCGACGGAGGTCCCGGGCCTGCGGCGGAGCAGTCGCACCAACTCCACCTGCGACCCGGTCAGCGGCGTCTCCGGCCACGGCCGGCCGACGCGTCGGCGGGTGTGCCTGCGCAACAATCCGATTGCGGCGAAGAGTTGCTCGGCAGGCGCCAACCCGGAGTGGTCGGGAGCCTCGTTCTGTGCCATACCACAATATAGCTCTGTTTCAGAGGTATTACGAGGGCGGCTACGCTCGGGCCTGCAACCGTGTAACCGAGGGTGACGAGGAGACGTCCGTATGTGCCTGGTTCTGTTCGCCTGGCATACCCGCCCCGATCTCCCCCTCGTCGTCGCGGCCAACCGCGACGAGTTCTACGCCCGCCCCACCGAACCGCTGCACCGATGGGAGGACGGCTTCGTCGCGGGCCGCGATCTGCTCGCAGGCGGAACGTGGATGGGCATCTCCGACACCCTGCGGTTCGCGGCCGTCACCAACGTCCGCGACGGCGCCCCCGCGACCGGGGCCCGGTCCCGCGGAGACCTGCCCGTCGACTACCTCCGCGGCCTGCTCTCACCCGCCGACCACGCCGAACAGGTGGCCGCGACCGGCGCCGAGTACGGCAGCTTCAACCTGCTCGTCGGCGACGCCGCAGAACTGTGGTGGGTCACCAACCGGCCCCACGGTCGCAGGCAGCGCGTCGAACCCGGCGTCCACGGCCTGTCCAACGCCGAACTCGACACCCCGTGGCCGAAGGTGACGGGCGGCAAACAGGCGTTCGCCGCCGCGCTCGCCGCGGACGACGGCAGCCCCGACACGGATCCGGGGGCGTACTTCGACGTGCTCGCCGACAGCGACCCGGCACCGTGGGACGCGCTGCCCGACACGGGCGTCGCACCCGAACTCGAACGCGCCCTGTCGTCCCGGTTCATCCGCCACGGCGAGTACGGGACGCGGGCGTCGACCCTGCTGCGGGTCCGGGCGGACGGCACCTACGACATCACCGAGCGACGCTTCGACGAGAACGGCCCCCTCCCCACGTGAGCGGCAAAGTGTGCTCCCGCACGCTTTGCCACTCACCTCAGAGGGAGGACCGGATGACCCCCGCCGTCTGATCGAGCGCGATCCGGCTCGGCGACTTCGGCATTCCGCGCAACCCGAACCCGTCACCGGCAGTCCGCGGAACGACGTGCAGGTGGACGTGGAAGACCTCCTGGCCGGCGGCGATCCCGTCGGCCAGGAACAGGTTGACGCCCTGAGCCCGCATCGGCCCGTGCCGCAGCGCGGTCGCGAGACGCTGCCCCACCGCGAACACCGCCGCGCCGTCGCCCGGGTCGAGGTCGGCGAGCCCGCTCGCATGCCGCTTCGGGACCACCAGCAGATGTCCGGACGTCCACGGCCGGATGTCCATGAACGCC
Organism: Rhodococcus koreensis; assembly: GCF_900105905.1. GTDB lineage: Bacteria > Actinomycetota > Actinomycetes > Mycobacteriales > Mycobacteriaceae > Rhodococcus_F > Rhodococcus_F koreensis. Next base: position 3,595,667 of record NZ_FNSV01000005.1, read on the forward strand.
ATCACGTTCTCGTCCTCGTGCACGACGCTGGCATCGGAACGGCCGGACACGATCTCGCAGAAAATGCAGTTCACGTAGGCACCTCCGGTGCTTGTGCGCCTTTTTTTGGTAGTCCCAGCAACCAGAAAGGCGCACGGGCGGCGGAGCCGCCTACAGGATCGGGGACGGCTGGTAGGCGGCCGCCTCGGGGTTGGCGTCGACGAGCTTCTGCACCTGCGCCACGACCGTGGCGACCTGCGCCTCTGCGGCACCGATGAACGCCTTCTTGTCGGCGAGAGCCTGGTCGAGGGCGGCCCGGTCGAGGGGCAGGCGGTCGTCGGCGGCGAGCCGGTCGAGGAGGTCGGGCTCCTTGCCCTGCTCACGCATCGCCAGCGCGACGGCGACGGCGTGTTCCTTGATGACCTCGTGCGCGGTCTCCCGGCCCACTCCGGCCCGCACCAGCGCCATCAGGACCTTGGTGGTGGCGAGGAACGGCAGGTACCGGGTGAGTTCCTTCTCGATGACGGCGGGGTAGGCGCCGAATTCGGCGAGCACCGTCAGGAACGTCTCGATGAGTCCGTCGATCGCGAAGAACGCGTCCGGCAGCGCGACGCGGCGCACCACCGAGCAGAACACGTCACCCTCGTTCCACTGCGCGCCCGCCAGTTCGGCGGCCATCGACGCGTATCCGCGGAGCACGACCTGCAGTCCGTTGACGCGCTCGCAGGAGCGGGTGTTCATCTTGTGCGGCATCGCCGACGACCCGACCTGCCCGGGCTGGAAGCCCTCGGTGACCAGTTCGTGGCCCGCCATCAGGCGGATGGTGTGCGCGAACGACGACGGCCCCGCCGCCACCTGCACCAGCGCGGACAGCACGTCGTGGTCCAGCGACCGCGGGTACACCTGGCCGACGCTCGTGAACACGTGGGAGAAGCCGAGATGCTCGGCGACCTTCTGCTCCAGCGCCTCCAGCTTGGACGAGTCACCGTCGAGGAGGTCGAGCATGTCCTGCGCGGTGCCCATGGGGCCCTTGATGCCGCGCAGCGGGTAGCGGTCGATCAGCTCGCGCAGCCGGGTGAGCGCGACGAGCAGTTCGTCGGCGGCGGACGCGAACCGCTTGCCCAGGGTGGTGGCCTGCGCCGCGACGTTGTGCGAGCGGCCTGCCATGACGAGGCTGCTGTACTCGGCGGCCCGCTCGGCCAGCCGGGCCGCGACCGCGACACCGTGTGCGTGGACGTGCTCGAGCGACCGCAGGATTTGCAACTGCTCGACGTTCTCGGTGAGGTCGCGGCTGGTCAGCCCCTTGTGGACCTGCTCGTGGCCGGCGAGGGCGTTGAACTCCTCGATGCGGGCCTTCACGTCGTGGCGGGTGACGCGCTCGCGGTCGGCGATGGAGTCGAGGTCCACCTGCTCGAGCACGCGTTCGTAGTCGGCGAGCGCCTCGGCCGGCACGTCGATCCCGAGTTCCGCCTGAGCCCGCAGCACGGCGAGCCACAGCTGACGCTCGAGGACGATCTTGTGCTCGGGCGACCACAACTCGACGAGTTCGGGGCTGGCGTAACGGTTGGCAAGGACGTTCGGGATGCGGCTCACGAGTCCTCAGTTTACGGCGGCGCTACAGCTCGACGTGGTCCGGCCGGTCGAGGGCGGGCGCGACGACGTCGACGACGTCGAGCAGCATCGCCCGGGCGAGGGCCCGCAGGTCGGGGTCGTGCTCGCCGAGCGCGGTGACCACGGCTCCGTCGACGACGGCGACGAGCCGCCGGAGTTGCTCCTGCCGGACGTCGCGGTCGGAGCGCCGCAGCGCCTCGGTCAGGACGTCGTCCAGTTGCGCGCGCAACCGCAACTGGACTTCGCGCAGTTCGGGGCGGCGCGCGCAGGCCGTGAACCGCTCGTACCGGGAGATCAGCCTCTCGCGGCAGTCCTCACTGATCAGGGCCGGTCCGACGAGCAGGTCGAGGAGGAGGTCGACGGTGGACTCGCGGCCGCGGCGCCGGTGCGTCACGTCCTCGACGCGGCCGCGCATGACCGCGAGGTCGCGGTTGCCGTTGCATTCGACTGCCTTCGCGATCAGGTCGTCCAGCGACTCGAAGTAGTAGGTGGTCGACGCGAGCGGAAGGTCGGCGCGGGTGGCCACCGAGCGGTGCCGGACCGCGTCGAATCCACCCTCGAGGAGCAGATCGGCGGCAGCCTCGACCAGCGCCTGTCGGCGCCGTTCGCCCTTCGGAGTTGCCGCGGATGACACCAATTCATCCTGCCAGCCGCGGATGCCGCACCAGGGCAGATTGGGCGACAGACCGCGAAGTATGTGGGTGGTGCCGCGCACCGGCGTAGCGTCGGAACGATGCGGGTGTCGGTGCGGATGCTGGCCCTGGGATGCGCGGCGACGGCGCCGATGGTCCTGGCGTCGGCGTGCGGGTCCGCCGGCGATCCGGCACCCGATCCGGCGGCCGTCTTCACCGCCGCCGCATGCCCGTCGCCGAACGTCCCCGGACTGCCGCAACTGGACCTCGGCGCCGAGTTCAGCTGCGGCACGTTGACCGTTCCGGAGGACCGCTCCCGTCCGGACGGACGACGCATCGAACTGGCCGTGACGCGGCTCGGTGCCACGTCCGCGACCCCGCGACCCGACCCTCTCGTCTATCTCACGGGAGGTCCGGGCGGGCCCGCGCCGGCGAGTGCCGCCGAGGTCGCGCCGCTCGGGCTGAACCGGGATCGCGACGTCCTGTTCCTCGGCCAGCGCGGCACCATGCATTCCGACCCCTTCCTGGCATGCCCCGAGATCGACGAGTTCCAGGCGGCGCAGACGGCTCTGAGCCCGCTCGATCCGGCGACCGCACCGCTCGACGTCGAGGCCACCCGGACCTGCCGCGACCGGGTCACCGGGGGCGGTTACGACCTCGGCGCCTACGACACCGCGGAGAACGCCGCCGACGTCGCGGATCTGCGGGTGGCGCTCGGCCTCGACGAGTGGAACGTCTACGGCGTCTCGTACGGCACCGACCTCGCACTCACCGTGCTCCGCGACCACCCGGACGGCATCCGCAGCGTGGTGCTGGACTCGGTCGTGCCGACGCAGAACAACATCATCGAGGGCTTCTGGCCGGGCGCCGCCGCGGGCTACCGAGCACTGTTCGACGCGTGCGCGGCTCAGCCGGCGTGCGCCGAGGCCTACCCGGGCCTCGAGGACGAATTCACCGCGACCGTGAACCGCCTGGCCGTCGCTCCGCTGACCGTCGACCTGTCCGGCAGACGCGTCGTGCTCGACGGGTACACGTTCGCGAATCTGGTCATCCAGCAAAGCCTCGCGCCGGGCAACTACGCCGGACTCCCCGCGCTCGTCCACGCGACCGCCACCGGCGACGGCGTCCCGGCCGCGACCGCACTGCTCGGCACGGTGACGCCGCCCGGCCTCATCGGCTACGGACTGACGTTCGGGGTGTTCTGCGGTGAGCAGACGGCGTTCACCGACCGTGGGCAGGTTGCCGCGACCGCGAAGCAGGTGCTCCCGGACTTCCCGGACGCGGTGCTGTCGCTGGTGCCGCAGGCCGCCCGGATCTTCGACGACTGCGACGTCTGGGACGTGCCCGCGTCCGACGTCCGCGTGCATGAGCCGACGGGAAGCAACGTGCCGACCCTGCTCCTCACCGGATCGCTCGACGCCGTTACTCCGCCGTCGCAGGCGCGCACCGCTGCCGCCACCCTGTCGCGGTCCGAGGTGCTCGAGTTTCCCGGACTCGGCCACGACGTGCTGCAGTCCTCGGACTGCGCCCCGGCCGTCACGATCGGCTTCCTCGAGCAGCCGACCGGCGACTACGACACGAGTTGCCTCACGCGAGTGCAGATGCCGGTATTCACGACCGGGTGAGAGCCGGAGGCCGGCAGGCGAGGCGACGGAGCCGCAGCGCGATCGCCACCAGCGCCGGGAACGTGACGGCGAGAACTGTCATGCGCTGGAGGAGCCCGGCGACCTCGTGCAACGGTGCGCCGCCCGGCATCGCGAACCGGCCGAGCAACACGAAACAGCCCAGACCGAGAATTCCGGCGACCCCGACGTACCGCGCCAGGCCGCGCCACCGCGGATCGGCGGCGAACCGGTGCGACAGCACCACCAGGGCGAGGGCGCTGCACGAGAAGAACGTGACCCCCGCGATCACGTGGTGGCCCGGGTCGTAGGGCTCCCCTGCCGGATCTTCGCGCAACGGAAACACTGCGGCGAGTATCAGCCCCACCGCCGCCACGCCGAGCAGAGCGGGCCCTGCCCAGCCGTACCGCGTTTTCGCGATGCCGCGATGGAGTCCGATCGCGAAGATCGTCAGCAGCACGGCGAAGGCCACGAAATTCAGCTGTTGGATCCATCCGCGTGGGTCCGCCTCGAGAGCACTGATCGGGTCGGCGATCCGGCTGTAGTCGCCTTGGCGAAATGCCTCCTGGACGAAAAATCCCGCGGTGAACAACACCGGGCCCGCGACGCCCGCGCGGGCCGCCCACCGCTGGAAGTCGGGGCGTGACACGCGAACTGACGTGGTGACCATGACCACGACGCTAGGGCGACGTCACCGTCCGGGCATCGGGTAACTTACCCATCTTCCCGAGACGATCATCTGAGTCGTTCTACCCACTACGGTCAGTTGTCGGGGAGGACGGCCCCGGTCGCCTCGTCGACGTTGACGTCGTAGTCCCAGCCCTTGGCGTCGCGGATGTGAATGTGCCACACCGGCTTACCGTCCCGCTGCTGCTGCTCCGAATTCGCGACCGTGCCGCCCGGGACCGTTGCCAGGGCGATCTGCTCCGCCTGCTGCTGGGTCACCGCGCCGGCGGGCGGTGCGGGTGCGGCCGCCGTGGTGGTCTGCCCGTCCTGGCTGTCGGACACCACGGTGCCGGTCGCCGCGTCGACGTTCACGTCGTAGTCGTAGCCCCGTGTGTCGCGGATGTGGACGTGCCACACCGGCTTACCGTCCCGCTGCTGCTGCTCCGAGTTCACGACCGTGCCGCCCGGGACCGTCGCGACAGCGGTCTGCTCCGCCTGTTCCTTGGTGACCGCCGCGGCCCCTGCCGCGCTCGTGGCGGTCGGCGACGTCATCGCAGCGGAGGCCGACGCCGTGGCACTGGCGGAGGTCGACGGGGTGTCACCGCTGTCGGAACCGCATCCGCCCAGCAGCAGCGCGGAGGCCGCGACTACCGGGATCAGGCTCGCACAGCGCACAATTCTGCTGGTCATCGTGGCTCCTCGATCGCTCGACGGCGTCAAACCTGCCTGTCAGAATACGGGAGCCACAACCGACCTCGCGGTAGTTTTCGCCAGTTCTCGGCCCGAGTCAGACCCTCACCACGCCCGACAAGACCCCCGCCCGAAGCTGCGACGGGCGAGCACGAGCCACACGATGGGCAGGAAGACGAGCGGGGGGACGCGGACCAACGCGACCCACAGGATCGCGGCGAGGATGGCCACCACGAACACGAGTACCCGCAGCGCCGCCGCCTCCCGCCCGGGGTCGCGTCGCACGCGCACCCGTTCGGGTTCGGGCGTGAAGCGCTGCTTGTCCGGAAGATCCGCGAACAGCGGCACGAGGTCGCCGGCGGTCTTGGCGAGGTACGCCGCCCGCACCCGGGCGTCGAACTCGTCGGTCTCGAGCCGTCCGGCTGCGAAATGTTCGGCGAGTGCCGCCGCTGCTTGCTCCCGCTCCACGGTCCCGATGCGGACTCCGCCAGGAAGGGGTGGCTGTGGATGACTGATGTCGCTCATGTCGTCGCCTCGCGCCTGGTTTGTAACACTGTAATCCTAGCCACAGTGTAGGCCTTCTATTCCTGGTCGCGCCCGTGGAAACCTTGCCGGCGCTGTTCCTCCGCGCGTTCCCGGCACCGCCGCACGAACTCGGCTTCCTCCGGATCGGCGGGCAGCCGATCGCGCGGAATCTTCTGCGGCCGCCCGGCCACGAGCCACAGCACCGAGCCGACGAGCGGAAGCAGCAGCACGATCACCAGCCACCCCTCCTTCGAGAGGTTCCGGAACTGGTCGTCGTCGGTGGTGACGGCGTCGGCGAAGCACAGGACCCACAACACGAATGCGAGCAACGCGACGTACAGCATCGTCGTTCTCCTTGCCTGGCGCGCCCGAACACGCGGTGCGCCCAAGTCCATCGAACAACTGCTGCGGCATCGCCGCAAGAGCGAACCGCGGCTACAGCCAGCGGCCCAGTCGCACCAGGGATTCCCGGACCTCGGCCGTGGACCCGGCGAACGACAGCCGGACGGTCTTGTCTCCGTGGACGGTGTCGAAATCGATGCCGGGGGCCAGCGCCAGACCGGTGTCCTGCAGCAGCCGCGAGCACCATTCCGTCGACGTCGCGCCGTGGGATCCGCCGAGCAGGTGCCCGATGTCGGCGTAGACGTAGAACGCCCCGTCGGCGGGTGCCAGGTCGGTGATGCCCAGCTCGGGAAGTCCGGTGAGCAGCAACTCCCGGTTGACGGCGTAGCGCTGGACGTGGCCGTCGAGTTCGGCCCTCGATTCCTCGGTGAACGCCGCGATCGCCGCGTACTGGGAGATGGCGGGCGGGCACACCGTCATGTTCGACGCCAGCCGCTGCAACGGCCGGCGCAGCCCCTCGGGGACCAGCATCCAGCCCAGCCGCCAGCCCGTCATCGAGAAGTACTTGGACACCGAGCCGACGACGACGGATTCGCGGGACGTCTCCCACGAGCTGGTCATCGCCTGATCGCCGTATCCGATGCCGTGGTAGATCTCGTCGGAGATCAGCAGCGTCCCGTGGGCGTCGCACCAGCGGGCGAGGGCGGCCAGTTCGCCGGGGTCGATGACGGTGCCGGTGGGGTTGGCGGGGCTCGCGACGATCAGTCCGGCGGGCGGCTCGGGCAGGGCGTCGAGCATCGCGACCGTCGGCTGGAACCGGGTGTCGGCTCCGCAGTCGATCTCGATGACGTTGCAGCCGAGGGCGGCGAGCGTGTTCCGGTAGGCCGGGTAGCCGGGGCGGGCCACCACGACGGTGTCGCCGACGTCGAAGGCGGCGAGGAACAGCAGCGTGAATGCGCCGGAGGAACCGGTGGTCACGACGACGTCCTCGGCGTCGACGTCGATCCCGGACTTGCCGGCGTGATATCCGGCGATCGCCTCCCGCAGCGGCAGGATCCCGAACGTCTCGGTGTAGCCGAGCAGGTGCCCGTCGAGCACTTCCCGCGTCGCGCGGAGCACCGGCTGCGGCGCGGGCGTGGACGGCTGCCCGGCCGCGAGGGTCAGCACGTCGCCGTGGGTGCGCTGACGTTCGGTGGCGGCCTTCCACACGTCCATCACGTGGAAGGTCTGGATGTTGGACCGCTGGGATTCGGGACGCACCCCATGACGCTAGCGTGACGCGCTCACTCCCCCGCCAACGCGTCCCGCTGCGATTCCACCGTCTCCCGGATCGCCCCCACCACCGCCGCGACCTCCGGTCGTCGCAGCGACTCGGGCCGCGCCACGAGCCAGTACGCCAGCGTGGCCTCGACCTGCCCGGGCAGCACCCGCACGAGGTCGTCGTGGCGGTCGGCCATGAAGCACGGCAGCAGCCCGATCCCAGCCGACGCCCGGGTGGCCTCGACGTGCACGAACACATTGGTGGACGTCACCGATTCGCGCATCGAGACGGTGAGGCGGCGCGCCAGGTCGAGTTCGTCGACCTGCAGCATCGAGTCGATGAAGTAGACGAGTGAATGATCGGCCAGATCATTCACTCGCGTCGGGGTGCCGTGTTCGGACAGATACGACCGCGCGCCGTACAGGCCGAGGGTGTAGTCGGCCAGCCACAGCGCCTCCGCCCGGTGCACCTGCGGTTTGCCCACGACGATCTCGATGTCGAGTCCCGAGCGATGCTGCGAGGCCCGGCGGGTGATCGCGACGATCTCCACGGACACGTCGGGGTGCCTGCTGCGGATCAGCGCGCCTGCGGGCGCCGCGATGTAGGCGCTGAACCCGTCGGTCGCCGACACCCGGACCACTCCCTTCAGGTGGTCGGCGCCGCCGGGTTCGGCGACGAGTCCGTGGACGGCGGCCTCCACGCGTTCGGCCGCGGTCAGCGCCTGCCGCCCGAGGTCGGTGAGTTCCCATCCGCCCGCGGCCTTCACGAGCACCCGGCCGCCGAGGCTTTTCTCCAGACTCGCGATCCGACGCGAGATGGTCGTGTGGTTGACACCCAGGTCGTCGGCGGCGGTATTGAAGCGGCCGGTCCGCCCCACTGCCAGCAGAACGAGGAGGTCGTCGGGGCTGGGCATGGCTGTTCCGGACGTCACTTCTGCATATTTGCACATGCGGGTTGCAGGTTGCGTCATTGTGTGCGCACAAATATGCATCAATACTCGGCAGGACCAATGAACTGTGCCCCCAGTCACAACAGGGTGCGGAGTGTGAAGAGGAGCGACAGATGAGCGTCGACGATACAGCGCACGTGAAGGAAGCCCCGCCGTCCGGGCTGAAGAAGGTGGTCGGCGCATCCATGGCCGGCACCGTCGTCGAGTGGTACGAGTTCTTCCTCTACGGAACCGCGGCGACGCTCGTGTTCAGCAAGGTCTTCTTCGCGGCCGGGGGCAACGAACTCGACGCGATCATCGCGGCGTTCGTGACCTACGCCGTGGGCTTCGTCGCCCGGCCGCTCGGCGGCATCGTCTTCGGTCACTTCGGCGACAAGTTCGGCCGCAAGCAACTGCTGCAGTTCAGCCTCCTGCTCGTCGGAACGGCCACGTTCCTGATGGGCTGCCTGCCCACCTACGGCCAGATCGGGTACTGGGCCCCCGCCCTGCTCGTCACGCTCCGCTTCATCCAGGGATTCGCCGTCGGCGGCGAGTGGGGCGGCGCGGTGCTGCTGGTGGCCGAGCACAGCCCCAGCAAATCCCGCGGCTTCTGGGCGTCGTGGCCGCAGGCCGGTGTGCCCGCGGGCAACCTCGTCGCGACCGTGGTCCTGCTGATCCTCACGACGACGCTGTCCGACGAGTCCTTCCTCAGCTGGGGCTGGCGTGTGGCGTTCTGGTTGTCCGCCGTCATCGTCCTCGTCGGCTACTACATCCGCACGAAGGTGACGGACGCGCCGATCTTCATCCAGGCGCAGAAGGAAGCGGAGCACATCAAGGAGACGTCGTTCAGCGTCTTCGAGGTGCTCAAGCGTTACCCCCGCGGCGTGCTGACGGCGATGGGCCTGCGCTTCGGTGAGAACGTCATGTACTACCTGGTGGTCACGTTCTCGATCACGTACCTCAAGGTGGTCGTCCACACGGACACCGCGCAGATCCTCTGGTGGATGCTGATCGCCCATGCCGTGCACTTCGCGGCGATCCCGCTCGTCGGGCGGCTCTCCGACACCATCGGCCGCCGTCCCGTCTACATGATCGGTGCGCTGACCGCGGGCACGTGGGGCTTCTTCGCCTTCCCGATGATGAACAGCGGGCACAACGCCGTCATCCTTGCGGCGATCATCATCGGACTGGTGTTCCACGCGTTCATGTACGCCGGTCAGCCGGCGATCATGGCCGAGATGTTCCCGACCCGCATGCGGTACTCGGGTGTCTCCCTCGGCTACCAGGTGACGTCGATCGTGGCGGGTTCGCTGGCGCCGATCATCGCGGCCAGCCTGCTCAGCAAGTACGACTCGGCCGTTCCGATCGCGATCTACCTGGCGATCGCCTGCCTGATCACCGCCGTCGCCGTCGTCGTCGCCCGGGAGACCAAGGGCATCTCGCTCGAGTCGATCGACGCGGCGGACGCGCAGATCCTCGCCGACGAGAAGGCCGCAGGCGCGAAGAACGAGGTCCCGGCATGACCGAGCAGAACCTGAGCGGGCGCACCGCGCTCGTCACCGGCGGCGCCAGCGGCATCGGCGCGGCCTGCGCCCGGGCGCTCGCCGCGCGCGGAGCCCACGTCACCGTCGCCGATGTCGACGACGTGGCCGCCAAGAGCCTCGCCGACGACATCGACGGAACGGCGTGGCACGTCGACCTCCTCGACACCGATCCGCTCACCGAGTTGCGGCTCGAGACGGACATCCTCGTCAACAACGCCGGGATCCAAACCATCAGTCCCATCGAGGAATTCCGCCCCGAGGACTTCCGGCGCATCCAGACTCTGATGGTCGAGGCGCCGTTCCTGCTGATCCGTGCCGCCCTGCCGCACATGTATGCGACGGGTTTCGGGCGCATCGTCAACGTCTCGTCGGTGCACGGACTCCGCGCGTCGGCGTTCAAGGCCGCGTACGTCACCGCCAAGCACGGGCTCGAGGGACTGTCGAAGGTGACGGCCCTCGAGGGCGGTCCGCACGGCGTCACCAGCAACTGCGTCAACCCCGGATACGTCCTGACGCCGTTGGTGCAGAAGCAGATCGCGGATCAGGCGCAGGTGCACGGCATCAGCGAGTCCGAGGTGATCGAGAAGGTGATGCTCACCGAGAGTGCGATCAAGCGACTGGTGGAACCGTCGGAGGTCGCTTCCCTCGTCGCGTGGCTCGCGTCCGCCGACGCAGGCATGGTCACCGGCGCCTCCTACACGATCGACGGAGGCTGGACCGCCCGATGACCTGGTGACGAAGCAGGCGTGCACCCCCGGATACTCCGGGGGTGCACGCCTGCTTCGACAGTGCTTCGACCTCAGGGAATGGCGATGCGGCCCTCGACCGCGGCCAGCCCGATGTCCTTCCGGAAGTGGCTTCCCGGCAGCTTGATCGCGGAGATCTTGGAGTACGCGTCGGCGCGCGCCGCGTCGAGGTCGGCTCCGACGCCGACCACGCTGAGCACGCGTCCGCCTGCGGAGACCACCTGGTCGTCGACGAGCTTCGTGCCTGCGTGCAGGACGCCGTCACCGTCGGCGCCGGTGATCACGTCGCCGGTACGCGGGGTCGCCGGGTAGTGCTCGGCCGCGACCACGACAGTCACCGCCGAGCCGTCCTGCCATTCGAGCGGCGCGACCCGGTCGAGCGTTCCGGTGGCCGCCGCGTTCAGCAGCTCCCCGAGCGGGCTCTTCAGCAGCGCGAGAACCGCCTGGGTCTCGGGGTCACCGAAACGGCAGTTGAACTCGACGACGGCCGGGCCGTCCTTGCCGATCGCCAGCCCGGCGTACAGCAGACCGCTGAAGGCGCTGCCGCGGGCGACGAGCTCGGCGGCCACCGGCTTCACGACGTCGTCGACGATCTGGGTCACGGTCTGCTCCGGCAGCCACGGGAGCGGCGTGTAGGCGCCCATGCCGCCGGTGTTGGGTCCGGTGTCGCCGTCGCCGACCCGCTTGTGGTCCTGGGCCGGCAGCAGCGGCACGACGGTCTCACCGTCGACGACGCAGAACAGCGACACCTCGGGACCGTCGAGGAAGGATTCGAGGAGGACGGGGTGGCCGTTCTCGAGCAGTTCGGCCGCGTGGTCGCGGGCGGCGTCCCGATCGGTGGTGACCACGACACCCTTGCCCGCCGCGAGGCCGTCGTCCTTGACCACCCAGTTGGGCCCGAAGCGGTCCAGTGCCTCGTCCAGCTTGGCGGGCGAGTCGACGATCTCGCTGTGCGCGGTCTTCACGCCGGCGGCGGCCATGACGTCCTTCGCGAACGCCTTGGAACCCTCGATACGCGCGGCGTCGGCCGACGGGCCGAAGCAGGCGATGCCTGCCGCGCGGACGGCGTCCGCGACACCGAGCACCAGCGGGACCTCGGGGCCCACCACGACGAGGTCGGCGTCCAGCTTCTTCGCGAGGGCCGCCACCGCCTCCCCGGACGCGATGTCGACCGAGTGCTGCTCGGCGATCTTGCCGATCCCGGCATTGCCGGGCGCGCACATCAGGGCACTGACACCCGGATCGCGAGCAAGGGCGAGAAGGAGGGCATGTTCACGGGCTCCGGAGCCGATAACGAGTACGCGCACGGGTGTCAGCCTACGGGCCGCGCCAGGCTGCGGCTCCGCCACCCGTGAGTACTTGTTAACCGCCGGCGGTTGACAATTACTCACGGGCGTCAGCAAGCTGCTCGATCCGCGGCGGCCAAGCCGAACACCAGAGCAGGTGCGATACCTCCGGTGTATGCGCGGTTGTAGAGTCCGCCGGTGTCCGATCCGGCGGCAAACAGTCCACTGATCGTGCCGCCCGCCGAATCGAGGACACGGCCGTGCTCGTCGATGCGGATGCCGTGGAACGGGAACGTCAGAGCCGGGCATGCCTCGACGAGGTAGTACGGACCCTCGTCGAGCGGGGACGAGTCGAACCTCCGCGGAGGCTGCCCGTCCGCACCCGCCGCGTTGAGAGAGCGGATCTGATGTGCGATCGCAGCGCCGTCGTAGCCCCACTCCTCGGGAAGGTAGGCGAACTCGTCCAGGTTCTCGGCGATTCCACACCGCCCACCCCGGCGCTGCGCGAGGTCGAACTTGTCGAGAGACGCGGCGCCTTCCACGTAGCTGCCGGTGATCCAGTCGCGGTAGACCCGAGCATCGGCAACGAGCAACCCTCGCGACTCGGGCTGCTCCAGCAGGTCCATCGTGGTCAGATGGTCCCCGACGGTCTCATCCGTGAAACGGCGGTTGTCGAGGTTGAACAACAGCGCGTGCTCGCTGTAGTAGAGCGAGAGTGCGACGAAATCGGACGGGTCGCGGAAGCGCACGCCCGTCGGTACGAGGTGGCCGTAGAAGCCGGACCGATCCGTCCCGGTCGCCGCGCCGACGGCCTCGGCCAGGCGAAGTCCGTCTCCCGCACTGGTGGGATTGGAGCGCAGTTGCATTTCGCTCGCCGCGGGGTGGATGTGCGCGGAGGCCAGGTCGGGATTCGCCTGGAATCCGCCCGTCGCAAGAATCGTCGCCGGGGAATGTATTTCACATTCGGTGCCGTCCGCGAGCCGGACACGCGCACCGGCGACTCCACCGTCCAGCGGGAGCAACGCGAGAGTCTCTGCACTTGTGTGCACCTCACCGCCGTGACTTCGGATTCGGCGACGACACTCGTCGATGTACCGGTTGGTGTCGAACTGATGCCCGGTGCCGTAGCGGAGTACGGTGACCGCGTCCGCGCAGTCGACGCCGAGGGACCGGATCCAGTCGATTCCGTCGGAGAACCCGTCGACCAGCGCTCGCCGCAATTCCGGATCACCGTCCGGGTTGACCTCGTCCATGACCTCGTGCGAAGGCGCGGTCCATGCGTATCCGGCGAACTGCGCGGACCCGCCGATCGCCGCGGACTTCTCGACGACGACAACCGATTTTCCGCTGGTCGCCGCCCGCGCGGCCGCAGTCAACCCGGCCATCCCGGCGCCGATCACGAGTACGTCGGTTTCGATTTCTGCCATCCAATTCTCCTCATCGCATGTGACCGAGCCGTTGTGTTACCACCGACACACTAACTCTTCAACTGAAGTCAGTTCAATAGTTCGGGAGATTGCCGAGCCGCGCGGCTCCGCGTCGTGCACGAATGTGATTGCCGACACACGAGTTCCCCTATAGCATCCATTGAACTGAACTCGATTCAAGGAGTGGATGTGCGGAAAATTCTTCTCACGGTCGGCGTGGTTCTCGCCACAACCTTGACCGCCTGCGGAACGCATGCCGGCGACGGCGATGCGGGTGGCCCGATCAAACTCGGTGCGTGGCTTCCCCTCTCGGGGCCACAGGCGTCGGGCGGTCTTCCGCAGGAGGCGGGCACCCAAGCGTTCTTCGATCAGCTCAATGCGGCAGGGGGGATCCACGGACGCCCCGTCGAGTGGACGCCGGTCGACAATGCCTTCGATCCGCAGCAGACGATTCAGGTGGCGCGACAGTTGGTCTCTCGCGACCGGGTTGTCGCGATCGTCGGCGCCAACGGCACGGCCACCACGGAAGCAACGTTTCCGTTCGTCCTCGAACAGAACAAGATCCCCGTGTTCGGGACCTACGGCGGCTCCGCCGCCTGGTACGACCCGCCGCGGGACGGGTTGTTCGGCAGCCAGACGCTCTACGAGAACCAGGCGCGCGCTGCCGCGCAGTGGGCACTTGACGAGGGTGCCAAGAAGGTCACGATCATCCGCAACGATCCGGCCGCGTTCGTGAATGTGGGCGCAGTCGCCACGACCGAGCTCGAGAAGGCCGGTGCGGAGGTTTCGACCGTGGAGGTCAAGCTCGGTACCACGGACTACAGCCCGTTCGTGTCCCAGATCCGTGCGGCCGCACCCGACGCGGTCCTCACGATTCTGCCGATCCAGGAGGCCGCCGCCTACCTCAACGAGATGGCGCTGCAGGGTGTGAAGATTCCCAGCTACGGCTACTCCCCTACGGTCGGCAACAGCCTGCTCGACCTGGCAGGTAAGAATGCGGACGGATTCCGCGCCGTGTCACTCACGCTGCCTCCCACCGCCGACACCCCGGAGGTCGAGGAATACCGTCAGGCACTGGCGAAGTACAAGCCCGGAGAGAAGCCCGATTTCTACTCGCTGGCAACCTACGGTTCGGCCAAAGCGTTCGCCCAGGTTCTCGCGACCATCGACGGCGAGATCACGTCCGAGTCCATCACCGACGCGATAGTCGCGAGCGGCACCCTCGACACAGGCGTCATGCCTCCGCTCACGTTCAGCGCCGACGAGCATGTCGGCACCCGCAGCGTGGTCCGGGTCCAGGTCGAGGACGGCAAGTTCGTCCCCATCGGCGACTTCGTGTCGCCGCAGTAGCACCGCAGTAGCACTGTGTCCCGCCCCTGAATTCAGGGGCGGGACACAGTTGTCGGTGGGGGTGGAGCTCAGACGGTGAATCGCCCACGGTTGCTGAGCAACACCGCACCGACGACGTTCCTGGCCTGTTCCGAGGCGAGGAACAGCACGTTGTCCGCGATCTCGTCCGGTGTCGCGTACGGCACCGGTGTGTTGTTGACCCACTGCATTTTCAGTTCTTCCGGTGTGCGAGCGGACATGCCGGTCTCCGTCGGTCCGGGAGCGACGAGGTTGAGCCGGATGCCGAAGGCCACGACCTCCTTGGCGACGGCCTGGCAGAAAGCATGGACGGCCGCTTTGGACGCCGCGTAGTGCGGGTACCCCGTCAAGGTGTCGAATGCCGAGGACGAGCCGATCACGACGATCGCGCCACCTTTCGGCTTCATTTCCCGCACTGCGGAGCGCACCACGTGAAATGTTCCGTCCAGGTTGACCGACATCACGCGGCGCCACCGTGCATCGGTGAGGTTCGCCGTCAGGTCGATCGGGGTGCCGGCGGCAGTCGCCTCCGTGATGATCTTCTTGGACTCAGGGTCGTCCACACCGGCGGCGTGTACGACGACGTCGAGCCGGCCCTCGGCGGCGACGACCTCCGCCATGGCGGCGTCGACGGCCGCCGGGTCCGAGACATCGACCACTCGGACGATCGTCTTCGGATCGTCGCCGTACCGACGGCGCAGCTCGTCGACCACGATGTCGACCACGTAGACGCGGGCAGCACCCTCGTCGACGAGCTGCGCGACAACGGCTGCTCCGATTCCTGATCCGCCTCCGGTTACCAGGGCTACTGCGCCGTCGAATCTGCCGTGTCCTGCCGTCCGAGACTTGTTCATCTTCTCCGTTCTCCTTTTCTCCGAGCCCGATCGATCCGGACGGCGATTCAGCTTCGCGGAACACCCACGGCCGTCACGGCTTTGGTACGAACACTTCCCCGATGTGCGCGGGGATCTCGGTACCGAAGTACGCCGCCTCCGCGATCTGACCGAATCCCGGCGTGCCGCTGTTGCCGCGCGCGACGACCTCACCTTGACGGAGAACAACGATCTCACTGCAGGATTCGAGCGCGCGGGCGAGGGACTGGTCGAGCAGGATGGTCGTGATGCCGCGACGCGCCAGAGCATTGACCTGCGAGTAGACCTCGTCGACCATGGCCGGGGACAGACCCAGCGCAGGTTCGTCGAGGATCAGAACCTCGGGGTCGGCCATCAGCGCACGGGCGATGGCGACCAGTTGTTGTTCGCCGCCGGACAGCGAGCCTGCCGGGATGTTCATGCGGGTGCGGACACGTTCGGGGAGTCCGTGCTGCAACTCTTCGAGCCGAGTGCGCAACCGGCGGCCGGAGATTCCTGCGGCGTACGCCGCGACCTCGAGGTTCTCGCGCACCGACAGGGTGCGGAACAAGGCACGTCCCTCGGGAACCAGGCTGAGCCGCAGCGCATCTGTGCCAGTGACCGTCCGGGTGCCGCCGGTCGAGTGCAGGTCGCCGTGCAGGATCCGGCCCAGGGTGCTCTTGCCGGCGCCGTTCGCGCCCACGATGCCGAGGATGCCGCCCGCGTGGACGTCGAGATCGATGCCGGACAACGCACGTACACCCGCGTAGTGGTGCTCGACCCCCCGCACGGAGATCAACGGCGTCGCCGCTCGATCGATGTCGGGTGCGATCAGTGTGGTGTCGATGTTTCCGAGATACGAGTCGCGGACCGTTTGGTTCTGGAGAACGGTGTCCGGGGTTCCATCGGCGATCAGCTCACCGAAGTCGAACGCCACCACCCGATCCGCGACGGCGAACAGATCGTCGAGGACGTGGTCGATGATGACCACCGAGGTACCGGAATCCGAGAGTCGGCGGATGTGTTCTGCGAGGGTCCGACGTTCGTCCGCGTCGAGGCCACCGAACGGCTCGTCAAGAACCATCAATCGCGGGTTGTCGGCCAGCGCCGCGACCGCACGGGCCAGATCGACCCGCTTCTGAAGCCCGAACGGCAGTTCTCCGGGGAGTCGGTGCACGTGGTCGGCCAACCCGACACTTGCGAGTACCTGCAACGCAGAGTCGCGATCGGCACGGCGCTCCCAACGGTTGACGACACTGACATTCTCGAGAACGGTCAGTTCCGCGAAAAGTTCGGCATGCTGAAATGTCCGGCCGAGGCCGAGCGAACGTCGACGAGTCGCCCGCACGCCGTTCAGCGGTCGGCCACCGAGTTCCATCGTCCCCTCGAGTTCACCGCCACCGATCAGGCCACACAGGGCGTTGACGAACGTGGTCTTGCCGGCCCCGTTCGGCCCGATGATCGCGAGCACCTCACCCGCACCGACGCGGAGATCGATATCGTGCACGGCCTGAAGACCACCGAATCGGACACCGAGTGCCTCCGTCCTCAGCACGGCCGCCTCGGCGGCATCGGCGGCATCGGCGGCATCGGCGGCATCGGCGGCATCGGCCCGCAGGTTCGCGCCCGATCCCGCAGTGTCGACGAGGTCGGGTCCCGAGAGGGACGGCGCCGGGCGGCCGAGTGCCCGGGTGACCGGGACGAATCGGCGCAACAGCTTCCCGGCCGTCGGGACGATTCCATCGGCGAGAAACAGCAGGGTGAGAATCAGGACACCCCCGATCAGGTAGGGCTGGTCGATCGACAGGGACGACGCCAAGGTCGGTGCGGACGCCAGGAACGCGCCGCCGAGAACGGCGCCGATCACACTGCCGGTCCCGCCGAGGACGGTCGCGGCAATCAGGTTGACCGCGAACACCATCGAGAAGCCCTCCGGGCTGATGAAGCCCGACAGCAAGGCGAGTAGCACACCGGACAGGCCCGCGACACCCGCACTGATCGCGAAGCCGAGGCTCGACTGCAATTCGGGAGCGATACCGATCGACCTGCCCGCCAGGGGGTGCGTCTTGGCGGCGACCATACGCATACGGATGGTCGTGCGGCGCAGGAACACCGACACCGCGATCGCGAGACCGAGAATTCCGACGGCCAGGTAGGTGACTTCGTCGGACGACGGAACGAGGTCGCCGAGCGCGGTCTCGAACGTCTCGACCGGCACTCCCTGGTCGCCGCCGGTGACGCTCTTCCACGCACCGATGATCTCGAGGATCACCAAGGTGAACGCCAACGTCAGAAGGGCGACGTACAGCACGGAGAAGCGGGAGCCGGCGAAACCGAGGAAGCCTCCCAGCAGTGCGCACAAGACAACGGCGACAACGGAGGTGAAGGCAAGTCCCCAACCGTTACTGCTGCCGTAGGCGGTTGCATACGCGCCGATCGCAACCATTGCGGGGTGCCCGATCGACCAGATACCCGTCCACCCGGCGAGCAGCGAGATGGACAGGACGATCAGTCCGTACACGGCAGCGAGTCCGACCGTGTACATCTGGTAGCCCGGTACGAGTCCGGAAGACAGCACCACCAGCGTGAGGAGCGCGGCAGCCGGGCCTCCGAGGAGCTGACCGGCGCTGTACAGCCGCTGGGCGGTGCGTCCGGTGGGCTGGGCCGAGATGTCTTTTGTGACCATGGATATCAGACCCTCTCGAAGGTTTGGCGGCCGAAGATGCCCTGGGGACGAATGAGCAGCACGAGCACAGCCACGCAGAAGACGAACGTGTCGCGGAAGCTGGCGGAGATATAGGCTGCAGCGAGGTTGTCCAGGACACCGATGATGAGCCCACCGATGACGGCGCCGTACATGCTTGTGAGACCACCGAGCAGGATGCCTGCGAAAGCACGGAACAACACGGGGGCGAGGATCACCGGCGACACCCCGGTTTTCGGGGCGTACAGGAAGACTCCCAGCACCGCCAGCGCCATGCCGAGAGCCCAGGCGGTCCGCGCGACCTTGTGCGCGTTGATGCCCATGATCTCGGCGGTCTCGGCAGATTCGGCGACCGCGCGCATCGCAGATCCGAGCGGCGTACGCGTGAAGAGGTACGCAATGGCCGACACGGCCAGCGCGGCGAGGACGATCGTGGCGATGTCCTGCAGCATCAGATTCGAGTTGCCGATCGAGATCGTGCCGTCGATGAGCTGCGGGAAGCGTCGCGGCTGCTCTCCCCAGTACTGGCCGATCAGATGCTCGACAATGATCGACAAGCCCATCGTGACGACGAGCGCGGCGAAGAGCTTTCCCTGCCCCAGTGGACGGATCAGCGCTTCCCGCACCACGACTCCGCTGAGGGCTCCGAAAACGACCGCGACGACCAGTGCGACGACGATGCCCACGCCGGCCCCGTATGCACTGAGAGCGACATAGATGGCGAGAGTGGACAGCGATGCCATTGCGAAATTCATGACGTCGGTCGATCGGAAGATGATGACCAATCCGAGTCCGATGAGACCGTACACGGCACCGTTGGCGATGCCGGTGGTCAAGGTGATGAACAACTGATCCACGATGCCTCCGAGGGCGGCCGATTCGAATTGAGTTGACTTCAGTTCAGTAACCTAAGGGACCGCGAGTGTGAGCGCAACCACACCGCTGCCCCCGTGAGTACTTGTTAACCGCCGGCGGTTAACAAGTACTCACGGGCGACAGCATGGCCTTCGGCGACGGCGTGTGCGACCTTGCGTGGGACGAGCGCATCGCCGATGACGTGTACGCGTGGGTTGTCGGGCGCGAGGAGCGACCAGTCGGCCGGGCGCCGCTCGCCGGCGACGACGACCCGGTCGGCGTGGAGGCGGGTCCTCGCCCCCGACAGCGTGCTCTCGAACTCGACCGAGCCGTCGGAGACCGAGACGATCGACGACAGCACGCGCACGTCGACCGGTTGGCCCGACAGCCGGCGCAGATACTGCACGCGTCCCTCTGCGGGAAGGCCCGACGCGAAGGCCGCGGCCGGCGTCAGGACCGTCACGAGGTCGGCGCCGGCGGCGAGTGCGGCTTCGACCGAACTCGCCGCGGGCCAGAGCCCGAATCCGTCGTCGACCACGACGACGTGGCCGGCGCCGCGCAGGGGCTCCCCTCCCCCGGCCAGTGCCTGCGACGTGAGCAGCGACGTCGTTCCTGCCGCTTCACGGGGCAGCGTCTCCTCGGCCCCGACCGCCAGGACCACGTCGTCGAAGCCCTCCAGCTCGGCGGCACTCACCCGGTGGCCCAGCCGGATCGTCACCCCCGACAGGTTGTCGGAGTAGTAGTCGAGGAGGCGACGCCAGCCGCTGCGGTGTGGTGCGCCCGCGGCAATCGCGAGCTGGCCCCCGATCCGGTCGCGACCCTCGAAGAGGGTGACGTCGTGGTCGGGTCCGAGCCGCGTCGCGCACTCGAGCCCGGCCGGGCCCGCACCGACGACGGCGATCCGGCGCCGGTCCGTGGACCGGCGCGTCGGGCCGAGGGTCAGCGGGTACGCCGGGCGTGCGGACTCGCCCGGCGGAGCGAGTTCCGGATTGACCGAGCAGAGCAGGACCGGGTCGAACGCCCGGCAGTCCTCGTTGCAGGACACGCACGGGCGGATCGAGGATTCCCGGCCGGTCAGCATCTTCCGCGGGAAGTGCGGGTCCGCGATCAGCGGTCGTGCCACGCCGACGAGGTCGGCACCCGACCGCAGGGCGGTGTCGATGGACGCACCGGTGCGGAAGGACTGTGACACGAGCAGCGGTGTCGCGGTGGCCGCGCGCAGCCGTCCGACCGCATCGAGCAGCGGCGGGTCGGTGACGGCCATGTCCCGGACGTAGGTGGTGCGGACGCCGACAGTGACGTTGACGTAGTCGAAGCCGGAGAGGTACGGAAGGAGCTCACACAGCCCGTCCATGCCGAGGCCGGCTTCTTCGCCCCCTTCTGCGGAGACGCGCACACCGAGGACGAGACCGGGACACGCGTCGCGGACCGCGGCCGCGATGCGGTCGAGGATCCGCACCCGCTGCGAGACCGTCGTGGCGTCGGGGCCGAAGTTGGTGACCGGCGAGAGGAACTGCGCCAGCAGGTATCCGTGGGCTGCGTGCAGTTCGACGACGGGGAATCCGGCGGACCACGCGTGAACAGCGGATGTGCGGAAGGCGTCGACGATCCCGTCGACTTCGGCGGGCCCGAGTGCGCGGGGACGCGTCGGTTCGCGAGGCGAGCGGACGACGGTCGGTCCCACGGGATGGCTCCACAGTTCGGCGCCGAGCGTTTCACGACCGAGGTGGACCAGTTGGCACGCCGCCACGGCCCCCTCCTCCGTGATCGCCCGTGCCCGGGCCTCGAGGCCTGCGACGATTTCCGGACGCCAGGCCTCGGTGATGTTGCCGTTGCGGTTGACCGAGTTCGGTGACACCACGGTGCCGCCGACGATCAGCATCGCGGCCCCGCCCGCTGCCCGGCGGCGCCAGTAGTCTGCGTCGCCGGGCGACGGGACACCGCCGGCGACGGCTCCCGAGGCGTGCGCCGTCCCGACGAGTCGGTTCGCCAACCGAAGCGGGCCGAGCTGCAGCGGCCGAGCAGCACGTGGAGACGTCATGAATGCTCCTAACTGAACTGGATTCACTTCACGCTAGCAGGTGATTGACATCACACGGTAACTTCTTTAGATTCAAACTGATATCAGTTCAATTTGAGGGGAATCATGTCGTTCGTTCTCATCCATGGCGCAGGAATGGGCGCCTCCTGCTGGGACCCACTCCTGCCGTTGCTCGAAGGCGACACTCTCGCAGTCGATCTCCCCGGACGGGGTAGACGCCGGTCCGCCGACCCGCGGTCCGTCACCCTCGCCGACTGCACCGCGGCCGTCGTCGAGGATGTGGAGGCGGCGAACCTCGAGGACATCGTTCTGGTCGCACATTCATTCGCCGGAGTGACGGCCACGCCGGCCATGCCGGCGCTCGCGGGCCGACTGCGGCACGTCGTCTTCCTCTCCGCCGTCGTCCCGGCCGACGGCACGCGAGTGCTCGACCAGATCGACCCGGACGTCCGCGCCACAGTGGAAGAGTCGGTACAAGGCGGTGTCTATCGCCAGGATCCCGGGGGCGCCACAGCGATGCTCTGCAACGACATGGACGCCGAGCAGACCGGCTGGATGATCGACCAGCTGGTCGACGACTCCGCCGCGTTACTCACCGAGTCCGTCGATCTGTCCGGCCTTCGGGCCGACATACCCCGCACATACGTACGGTTGACGAAGGACGCCTGCTATCCGCCCGAACTGCAGGAGCGATCGGCCGCCGTCGTCGGCGGCGATACCGTCTTTCTCGAATCCGGCCACATGGCCATGGTGACGATTCCCGATCAGGTCGCCGCGCTGCTTCACAGGCTCTCGTCGTAGGCCGTCGCCGCGCATTCGATCCCTCGCTCCGCAAAACAAATACACGGTTTCGCATCCGGCGAACCGATTCCGGAAGGACGTTCATGCCATGAGAAGTGTGCCGATAAAGCTGATGGCGGTCGCGGTGGTCGCCGCGTTCGCTTCCGCCGCCTGCGGATCCGGCGGGTCCGGTGTCAGTCAACCAGTGTCGGGGACGTGGGACGACGTCGTCGCGGCAGCCAAGAGCGAAGGCAGCGTACTGCTGTACTCGAGCCAGAATCCCGCCAATCTCGAGGCGCTCAAAGTGGCGTTCGAGCAGGAGTATCCCGAGATCTCCCTCGAATACGTCCGGGGAACGGACGCCGACATCAACCCGAAGGTCGAGGTCGAGAATCAGACGAAACGCGGCACGGCCGACGTCCACATGCTCACCGACTCCGCCTGGATCGAGACGGCCGCGGAGTCGGGCACGTACTCGGCCGACCTCGTCGGCCCGGCGTTCGACACGCCGGAGTACGAACCACAGAAGAGCATCATCTCCGACAAGTTCTTCCTGACCAGCGCGGCGGTGTTCTCCCTCGGATGGAACACGACAGCACTTCCCGGCGGCCTGCAGAAGCCGGAAGACCTCCTCGACCCGGCGTTGAAGGGCAAGATCGGCATCGTCAACCCGTCCGGTATCGCCTCCTACGTCGACTTCTACCGCTTCTTCGAAAAGAACTTCGGCCCCGACTATCTCCAGAAACTCGCCGAACTGAAACCGCGCATCTACCCGAGCGCGCTGGGAGTCGCCCAGGCCTTGACGTCCGGCGAGATCGTCGCCACCCCGGTGGTGCAACCCCTGGTGCGGGAGAAGGAATCGGGTGCGCCCGTCGACTGGGCTCTGCCCACGCCGCCGTGGGGAACACCCTGGTTCACGCATGCCCTGTCCGCGGCGCCGCACCCGAATGCGGCTCAGGTCCTGGCGAACTTCATGGTCACCCCGGCCGGCCAGAAGGCGCTGTCGCTCGGCTATGCGAGCGCCCTTCCCGGCATCGAAGGCAGCGTCGCGCGGGCCCAGGACATCGCACTGCCCAACCCGTCCGATCTGACGCCCGAATCGCTCACCGAATACCAGGCCGACTGGGAAAAGCGATTCATCCAGTGACTTCAGACGATGCGCGACTGCGTGACACCTGCGCTCTCGTCACCGGTGCGGCACGAGGAATCGGCGCCGCGACCGCGGAACTCTTCCATGCGCACGGCGCGACGGTGTACCTGTGCGACGTCGACGACGACCTGGGCAACAGCGTCGCGGCGAAACTCGGTGCGAGAGCCCATTATCGGCATCTGGACGTGACCGACGAAGCTGACTGGTCACGGGTGACCGCCGAGATGGCGGACCGCGGCCACCCGCTGCGTATTCTCGTCAACTCGGCCGGCGCCGCGTCCAAGGCGTCGATCATGGACACCTCGCTCGCCGAGTTGCGACGCATGATCGATCTCAACCTGGTGGGCACGTTCCTCGGACTGCAGGCCGCGGGCGCCGCGATGACCGCAGGCGGGTCGGTGGTCAACCTGTCCTCGCTGCGCGGTGTCCTCGCGACCGCCGAACTCGGTGCGTACGGCGCGTCGAAGTTCGGCGTTCGCGCCCTGACCCGCGTTGCGGCGCTGGAGTTCGCGGAGAAGAACATCCGGGTCAACGCGGTGTGCCCGGGCAGTATCGACACGGCCATCACCGCGGGCGCAGGTTTCGCCGACGACGACGTGGATGCGTATGTGAAAAGCATTCCGATGCAGCGCCGGGGTCTGCCGCTCGAGGTGGCGAAGGCCATCCTGTTCCTCGCGGGCGACGAGAGCAGCTACGTCACCGGCACCGACCTCATGATCGACGGTGGAACGTCGGCGGGCGCCAGGACTCCCAAGCTCTCGTCGTCGTGACGGCCCGGCCGGGCAACTCCTTGCCCGCCGGGCTTCCCACCGCTACGCTGAAATGAACTGAATTCACTTTATCTCCGACCGGCGCTCCGAACCCGGGAGCCGGACGGACGCCCTCCAAGACAAACCACTCGCAACCAAGCAGGTGCCAGGTGACATCGCAATTCAGGGTTTCCAACCTGACCAAGACCTTCGGGTCCAACACCATCGTCGACCAGCTCGACCTCGACATCGAGGACGGTGAATTCCTCGTCCTGCTCGGCCCGAGCGGTTGTGGGAAGACGACCACGCTCCGCTGCATCGCCGGCCTCGAGACACCCGAGGGCGGGTCGATCACGTTCAAGGACCACACCGTCTTCGACGCATCGGCCCGGATCAATGTTCCGGCGTACAAACGCAACATCGGCATGGTCTTCCAGTCCTACGCGCTGTGGCCGAACATGACGGTGCGGGAGAACATCCGGTACCCGTTGAAGGTCCGCCGGATGAAGAGCGCCATGGCGTCCGGCCAGGTCGAAACCGCTGCGGGAATGGTGGACTGCGGGGCCCTGCTCGACCGGTATCCCTCCCAGCTCAGCGGTGGGCAGCAACAGCGGGTGGCGGTGGCGCGCGGATTGGTCGCACAACCCGACCTGGTGCTGTTCGACGAACCCCTGAGCAATCTCGATGCGCGACTGCGCGATCAGGTGCGGTCCCAGATCCATCAGCTCCACCAACGTCTCGGCTTCACAGCCGTCTTCGTCACCCACGATCAGGCCGAGGCGTTCGCGCTCGGAGACCGGCTCGCCATCATGAAGGCGGGCAAGATCGAGCAGTACGACACCCCGGAGCGGGTCTACGAGACGCCGTCCTCCGACTATGTCGCCGCCTTCATCGGCATGGCCAACCGACTCGAGCTCGTCCGGCGGCACGAGGGCTGGACGACGCGCGCGGGCACCCCGGTAGATCTCGATGCGGCCGGCATCCAGGGCGGACACATCGGCGGCGACGCGGCCCTGGGAAGAATGCGCCCCGACGACCTCGCACTGCACCGTTCGCTCGACGAGGCCGCCCCGGGCGATGTCGGCCTGACCGGTGAACTCGTCACCTCCGAGTACGGCGGCCGCTACTTCGACGTGACGGTCGACGCCGGCGGTGAGCGGTTGTACCTGCGCGCGGATGCGGGACGGCACGGGTCCTGGCTGCGCGGCGCCGCCACGGGATCTCCTCTGGTGGTCAGCTTCTCCCCCAGCGCACTACGGGCGTTCCCGCACCCCGACGGGCACGTCGATCTGCACGCTCCCGAGCTCGCTCGGGCCGCAGCCCGATCGGAGGCATGATGGCTACCGTCGCCGTGAGCCGTAGCGCGCGGCCGCTCGTCGTCAGCGCGGTGTGGCGGACCCGGCTCGGGTACGGCGCGCTGCTGGCGTTTCTCGCGTACCTCGTCGTGCTCCCGCTGTTCCGGCTGCAGTCGCTGGCGTTCCAAGACGGCGCTCGCGGATATCAGGCCCAGTACGGGCGGTACGACATCGGTCAGACCATCCGGACGACCATCGCCCTCGCCGTCACGTCGCTCGCCATCGCGATGGTGCTGGGAACGGTGCTCGCGTTCGCGGCCACCAGGCTGCCACGCCGGCTGAGCTTTCTCCGGATCGTCCCCATCCTGCCCATCGTGATGCCCGCGGTTGCCAACGTGGTCGGGTGGGCATTCCTCCTCTCTCCGGGGCCGGGGTACCTGAACGCACTCCTGCGCAAGCTTCCCTGGTGGAACACCGTGGATTCCGGACCGATCGACGTCTACAGCACGCCGTGGATCATCATTCTCACCGGTTTCGGACTCACGTCGTTCGTGTACCTGTTCGTGAGCGCGGGAATGCAGAACATCAGTTCGGAGCACCTCGAGGCCGCACAAATCAGCGGTTCGTCGACGCTCGGGGTGTTCTTTCGCGTCGTGCTTCCGCTGCTCCGCCCGTCCCTGGTGTACGGCGGCGGAATCGCGCTGCTTCTCGGACTGGGCCAGTTCACGGGGCCGCTCCTGCTGGGGCAGAACGCGGGTGTGAAGGTGCTCACCACCGAAATGTACCGCCGTGTGTCGGAGTCGCCTGCGGATTTCGCGGCCGCGGCGGCCGCGGGGTCACCGCTCGTCATCTTCGGAATCGTTGTCGTGCTCGCGCAGAAGATGCTTCTCGGCAATCAGAAGCGCTTCGTCACCCACGGCGGAAAAGCGTTCGCACCGAACACCGGTCGCTCGGTCTGGGCCGCCGCCGCGATCTCCGTGTACGCGATTCTCGCACTCGTCGTTCCGCTGATCGGGCTCGCCATCGTGGCGGTGTCTCCGTACTGGTCGGAATCGCTGTCCTGGAATCTGTTCACGCTCGACAACTTCCGGGCACTCTTCCAGACGGCGAGCATCGTCGACTCGGTGTTCACCAGTCTTCTCACCTCCGTCGTCGCAGTGGCGATCTGCGTGCCGATCGGCTATCTCACCGCCACTCTGCTCGTGCGAGGCCGCAAGCACCGGGTCCTGGGGACCATCGGTGACGTGATCACGGCTCTTCCCCTGGGCATTCCGGCGGTGATCTTCGGTGTCGGGTTCCTGCTGACCTACACGCAGCCTCCGCTGATCCTCTACGGCACCAAAGCGGTCATCATCCTCGTGTACGTCGTGCTCATGGTGCCGTTCTCCACCCGGATGCAGATGACGGCGATGCTGTCGCTCGGGGAGACCTACGCCGAGGCCTCGGCGACCAGTGGCGCGAGCCCGTTCGTCACCAATCTCCGGGTGATCCTGCCGCTGATGAGACCGACCGTGCTCAGTGCCGTCGCCTTGATGTTCATCCTGCTGACCCACGAGTTCGCCGCCTCGCTGCTCGTCCGTGCCGCCACGACACAGGTGATGGGCACGCTGCTGTTCGACCTGTGGGAGAACGGTTCGTACCCGCTGGTGGCGGCGATGGCGCTGCTCATGACGGCCGTGACCAGCATCGGCGTCGTGTTCGCGATGCTCGTCGGTGGCCGGAACGTGTTGAGCAACCTGTGATATCGGTATGTCCTGCCCGATCCGAACGAATGACGAGGAGTACAGATGAGTGTGGGACCTGACCGGCTTCGCGACAAGGTCGTCCTGCTGACGGGTGCGACCGGTGGAATCGGCGTCGAGATAGTCCGCAGGCTTGCCGACGAAGGCGCCCACGTCGTCGTCACCGATCTCGACGAATCGGCCTGCCACGACCTGCTCCGCACTCTCGCCCAGCCCGAGCGACATGCCGCGCACGCCCTGGACGTCTCCTCCGAGGAGCAGTGGGAGGCGGTCGTCGCGGCAGTCGAGGGAAAGTTCGGCGCTGTGCACGCCCTGGTCAACAACGCTGCCATCGGCAGTGTCGCAACAGCCGAGGACGAAACCCGAGCGCACTGGGATCGTGTGATCGGGATCGGCCAGACCGGCACGTGGCTGGGCATGAAACATGCCGGCCCCCTGATCCAACGCAGCGGCGGCGGTTCCATCGTGAACATGTGCTCGATCCTGGGAACCGTGGGTGGCCTGGGCAACAGTGTCGCCTATGCGGCCGCCAAGGGCGCCGTCCGCACGATGACGAAGAACGCTGCCCTGCACTGGGCGAAAGCGGGCGTGCGGGTCAACTCGCTGCACCCGGGATTCATCGCGACGCCACCGCTGCTCGAACGGTGGGAGGGCACCGAGCGTCACCGCGAGATGCTCGCCGGCACGCCGATGGGCCGACTCGGGCGCGGTGAGGAGATCGCGGCCGCGGTCGCCTTCCTCGCCGGCGACGACTCCACCTTCATCACGGGATCGGAGATCTACGCCGACGGCGGGTGGACGGCTGCCTGAACCCCGGCACACGAACATGGCCTCCGCGCGATGCGGAGGCCATGTTTGCTGTGTGGCCAGGTTTGCTGTGTGGCTGGGTCGTCACCGCAGACGGCACAGCGTCTTTCCCACGGTGCGGCCGCGCAGCATCGCAACGATCGCGTCCGGCGCCGACTCGAGACCGTCGAACACGGTCTCCTCGGCCACGAGCCGCCCGTCGCGGAGATAGGCCCCGACCTCGGCTCGCATGTCGCCGAGCAGGTGGTCGTAGGCACCGGCCCGGAAACCCTTCACCGTGAGGCTCTTCGACACGATCTGAAAGAGGTTGTCCGGACCTGCTGCCGCCGTCTCGGCGTCGTAGGACGCGACGGCGCCGGCCATGGCCACTCGGCCTCCCGGCCGAAGGCGATGCAGGGCGGCCCCGAGATGCGTTCCGCCCACGTTATCGAAATACAGATCGATGCCGTCGGGTGCCGCACTGTCGAGGGCCCGCGTCAGGTCCGGCGTGTGGTAGTCGAACGCGGCATCGAGATTCAGTTCTTCCAGCAGGAACCGGACCTTTTCGGTGGATCCCGTGCTGCCGACCACGTAGTGACCTCGGAGCTTGGCAATCTGGGCGGCGAGGCTGCCGACCGCTCCGGCCGCCGACGAGATCCACACGACGTCTCCGCCTGCGAGTTCACCGATGCAGTGCAATCCCACGTACGCGGTGAGCCCGGCGCTGCCCAGCGCTCCGAGATATGCCTGCGGCGGGTGCTCGCCGATGTCGAGTCGCGTCACACCACCGGCCCCGGCGAGGGTGTCACCGTCCTGCCGGAGCACGGCGAACTCACGAAAACCGTTGATGTGCAGCACCGTGTCGCCCGGCGCGAAGCCGGGGGCACGGGACCGGAGCACCTCCCCGACGGCCAACCCGGTCAGCGTCTCCCCGATGCGGAACGGCGGCAGGTAGCCGGCGGGGCCGGTGGGGCCGAGTCGCATCCTGACGGACGGGTCGATCGACGACCACGAGTTGCGCACGAGAATGTCACCGGGCCCGAGTTCTTCGGGAACCGTCACCACGTCGAGGCGGAAGTCCGACGGTCGAACCCTCCCCTGGGGATGGTGTGCCAGTGTGAGCTCACGACTCTGCACGGGAATCCTTTCCACTCAGACCACGGAGACGACGTCGACTCAGACCACGGAGACGACGTCGACTCAGACCACGGAGACGACGTCGACTCAGACCACGGAGACGACGTCGACTCAGACCACGGAGACGACGTCGACTCAGACCACGGAGACGACGTCGACTCAGACCACGGAGACGACGTCGACTCAGACCACGGAGACGACGTCGACTCAAACGACGGAGAAGACGTCGTGGCCGTCTCGTTTTCGGACGGTGAGCCGGCCGCGGTCGACCAGAGTGTCGAGGTGCGCGAGGGTCTCACAGGTGGCGATCATCTGATTGAACGGGTCGAGCGTGGTGAACGGCCTTTCGCGACGAGTCCACGTGACCACGTGTGCCACGGCGGTCGCGGTCCCCTGCCCGAGAGAGATCAGCGCGTTGCGCATGGCATCGAATCGCTGGTCGTGGTGCGCGAGAAGCTCTTCTACTCGACGGTGCACGCTCGGTGTCGGATCTCCGTGTGCCGGCAGAAGTTGCGAATCGGGGCGGTCGAGCAACCGGGACAGCGAGTCGAGGTAGCGCCCCAGCGGCAGGTCCCACTCGCCCAACTCGAAGCCGATCGACGGCGTGATCGAGGGCAGGACATGGTCGCCGCTGAACAGCAGCCCCTGATCCACGTCGTGAAACACCATGTGTCCCTTGGTGTGGCCCGGGGTGTGCACGACGTCGAGGGTGTGCCGGCCGATCGGAAGTGGACCCGCGGCGAGCCAGTGGTCGGGTTCTTCCCAGTCCGCGGGGTAGAACGGTTCCGCGGCGGTCAGGGCCTCGACGGTGTCTGCCAGGACGGGGGCTCCCGCGCGGCGGAGTTCGTTCAGCGAATCCGTCGGAACGTTGCTGCCCAGGGCGCCGACCGCTGCCAGACCGTCCGCCTCCGCGACTCCGAGGTGGACGCGTGAACCGTGACGGCGGCGGAGTTCGACGGCGAACGTGTAGTGGTCGCGGTGCACGTGGGTGACGTAGATGTCGTGAATCTGCTCGGTGCCGTGGCCGATCCGGAGCAGTGCCCGCTCCATCTCCTCGAACGTCGTGCCGACTCGCCAGCCACCGTCGACGAGGGCCAGACCGTCCGGGGTCTCGAGGGCGTAGACGTTCACGGCCCCGAGACCGTCACCGGGCATCTGGAGGGGTATTCGATGCACACCGGGCGCCACCTCGTAGCAGCCCGGCTCCATCCACCCCGCCCTCATGATGTTGCGCTGTCCACTTCGACCATCGTCTTCTCCTCGCCCATGACGAGGATGCGCTTTCCGCGCATCTTGCCGACGTTCTCCACTGCGGCTTGCCATTCCGGGCTGGCGAGCGCGGCATCGAGGTCCTCGCGGGAGTCGAAGCTCAGGATCGACACACCGTCCCACTCCCGGGACCTGTCGTCCATCGCGTCCAGCACTTCGGTGTGCTGCCAGCGTCGCAGGCCGGGAAGCGGATAGGTCACGTCGGCGTGCTCACCGCGCCACCACTGGATGAACTGCTCGTGGCTCCAGTCGTGCGGACGGGCGGCCAGGACGATCAAGTTGTACATCATCTCTCCATTACTGACATGAATTAGGTTCAATTATCGAGGGTGTGCAAAAGCCACTCTCCGATCTCCGCGGGTCACGCGCGGACGATACGCAGAGTGGCGTCGCGAACGTGCCGGTTGAGCTGGTCGAGTGTCATGTCGCCGTCGGGCCGGTACCAGCGCCACACGCTGACGACGAGTCCGAGGACGAGCCGGGCCATCAAACGCGCATCGGCATCGGCGAAGGCCCCGGCGCCCATCCCCTTCGCGATGAGGAGAGACCATGCCTCTTCGATCGAATTCACCAGCGCCCGTGACGTCTGGCGCTCGGCTTCTTCTTTCTCGGACTGACGGGGCGTGGCCAGCAGATCCATGTGGCTCTGGAGGATCCGACGCTGCAGGGCGTCGCGGGGGGTCGCTTCCAGGGCGCTGGTGATGGCGGCGCTCAACGCCTCGACCGGGTCGTCGATGCCCTCGATCGCGGTCGTGAATCGCTCGAGCGATTGCGCCAGTTCGAGACGCATGATCGTCAGCAGGCAGTGCGCCTTGGATTCGAAGTAGTGGTACAGCGCGGTCTGGCCGATACCGACCTCGTCGGCGATCGACGCCCACTTCGTGTGCTCGAAGCCCACTTCCCCGAAGCGCTCGATTGCGGCCGTGAGGATGAGCCCGCGCTTGGAACGCGGACCATCGCGGAGCGTCATGGCTTCTACGGACACGGGATCCCCATCCATTTGTCGTCGGGTCGGTATCGGTAAGACTACCTGAACTGAGGTCAGGTCGGGTGGAGATCAGGTGGTCTCGCTACCGGCGAGCAGGCGTGTTGCGAGGTCCACCGCATCCGGTCGAGACAGTTTGCCGACCCGGTTCTGCGGCAGATCGTCGATCGTGAATACGAACTCCGGCCACTTGAACTTGGGGAAGTCGATGTCACCGAGGTGCGCAACCACCTCACCGAGGGTAATTGCTGCACCCGTGCTCACGACGAGGGCTGCGGCGCGTTCACCGAGCAGTTCGTCCGGCACCGGTACCACGCACACCTGGGACACGGTCGGGATGCGAGCGATGGCGGCTTCGACCTCGTTGATGTCGATGTTGCGGCCCCCGCGGATGATGATCTGCTTCTGCCGCCCCATCACCCGGATGCTCCCGTCGTCCGCGATCTCGACGAGGTCGCCGGTGGGCAGGAACCCGTCCGCGGTGAGTCCGGGCGGCGCGGGAACCCCGGCTCGGGCATAACCGACGAAGAGGGAGGGCCCGTTGACCTGAGCGTCGCCCACCCGCCCCGGTGGCAGCGGAGCGCCGTGCTCGTCGACGGCTCGGACAACGGTGCCGGGGAACGGCCTGCCGTCCCGTCCGAGGCGTATGTCCGGCGCGTCCGACGGCAGCGGGGTGGTGTGCCCGAGGCACTCGGACATCCCGAACACCCGCAGGAACGTCGTCCCGAGAATCTGCTCGGCGCGACCGAGCGCACCGGCGTCCATCGGGCCGCCGCCCACGGTCATCGCCCGCAGCGAGGTCAGCGCGCCCGCCGCGTCGGGTGCGACAGCCAGCTGAAGCGCCATGGTCGGGACGAGCATCGTCCAGGCAACCTGGTGTTTCCTGACCACCTCGAGGGCGGTTGCAGGCTTCCAGCCATCCATGCAGACCATCGGCGCGGCGAGCATCGTGGGGAGGTAGAGACCGAAGCAGAATGCGGCCACCGAC
Organism: Rhodococcus koreensis; assembly: GCF_900105905.1. Lineage (GTDB taxonomy): Bacteria > Actinomycetota > Actinomycetes > Mycobacteriales > Mycobacteriaceae > Rhodococcus_F > Rhodococcus_F koreensis. The sequence goes on from NZ_FNSV01000005.1 coordinate 3,627,626, forward strand.
GACAGCGGAACGAACGCGGCGACCGGGTCTCCGGGTTCGAGGCCGACGGCGTCGATCGTGCAGCGGCAGGCGTAACGGATCGCGGATTCCGACTGCACGACGCACTTGGGGTGTCCAGTGGACCCGGACGTCATCGCGATCGCGATTCCGCCGTTCCACCGTGCGACGTCGCTGACCGGTGTCCGCGACCAGCGCATCGACCAGCCGTCCAGCGCGGTCGCCTCTTCGCTGAAGTGGTCGTCCGACGCGCCCCAGTGCGCAAGGGACCCGGGGTCGGCGATCACCACGTCGGGTGCGATGTCGTGCAGGGCCACGGCGAACTCCGACGGGGTGGCGTGCCTGCTGAACACTGCGACGACGCCGCCTCGCAGACCGACGGCGAGTGCGGCAGTCAGCGTCCGCCAGCTGTTGTCCGCTTGGACGAGCACGGTGGGCGAACCCCCGCGAGCGGTGTCCAGAAGTGCGGCAAGTTCTGTCGCCGCCGCGGCGATGCGCGCGGCGGTGTACTCACCCGAGGCGTCGACGACCACGATCTCATCGGGCGAATTCTTTGCGCGAGCAACGAATTCGCGAGCCAACTCCCACATCCCGCAATCCTCCTGTTCAGCGAACCACTGTCATTCTCGGTCATCATGCGCGGTATTGCGCAGACGTCGTCGGTCACGGCACGAGGACGGCGCGCCCGCGAATCGCTCCGCGGCGCAGCCGGTCGTACACGTCGACGGCGTCGTCCAATCGGTACGCCGTCGATTCGACGCTCAGCAGACCTCGTTGCGCGAGATCGACCACCGCCTCGAGGTCGGCGCGGGTTCCCCAGAACGGGGCGCTGACCTGCCAGCCGCCCGGCAGTCCGAGGTCCTTGCCGACCGTGAGCCGGCCGCCCCCGCTGCCCACGGTCACCAGGCGGCCACCGGGGCCGAGCAACTGCGCGGCCGATTCCATCGTGGCCGGTGATCCCACGAAATCGAACACCACGTCGGCGAAGCGAGGCTCTGTGCCGGAATCGGCCACCTCGCACACCGCCCGGTCCGCCCCCAACCGGAGGGCGAGGTCGCGCGAGTCCTCGCGTGGATCGACCGCGATGATCGTGCCGGCGCCGAGAGCGCGAAGGATCTGGACAGCGAGATGGCCCAGCCCCCCGACACCGACCACGACGGTGACCGAGTGGCCGTCGACGAGGTCCCGGTTCGTTCGGATCGCGTGGTAGGCGGTCAGGGCGGCATCGGCGAGCGGGGCGGCACTCTCGGGAGCGAGCCCCCGGGTGCGCACCACGAACCGTTCCGAGGGAACGATCATGGCCTCGGCGAGGCCGCCGTCGTGCCCGAGACCGTTGCCGATCGCCGCGAGCCTGCCGTCCGCCCGCGGACGCAGGTCGTGACAGTAGTTCTCCCGGCCCCGCCTGCAGTTGCGGCACTCCCCGCAGGACCACACACCGTGGACCACCACGGACTCGCCGATCCACGACCTGTCGGCGTCCGGTCCCGCGCCGACCACGGTTCCGGCCACCTCGTGCCCGAGTGTGAGCGGGAGCGGGTAGTCGAACGCACCTGCGGGTGCGTCCATGACGTGCAGGTCGGATCGGCAGAGCCCGGCGGCCCGGACCTCGATCAGCAGTTCGGCGCCCCGCGGTTCGGGGACTGGGACGCGCTGGACCTCCACCGGTTGGCCCCAGGTGGTCAGGCGCACTGCACGCATCATCTCGATGTCCATGGTCCTGTCGCCTACCTGGCTGCCCAGCCGCCGTCGACGACGAGCGTCTGTCCGGTGACATACGAAGAAGCATCCGATGCGAGGAACAGCACGGCGCCGTCCACCTCGCCCGCCCGGCCACCGCGGCCGAGCATCGTATTGCGGCGCACCCAGTCGGCCGAGCGCTGGTTGCCGAACAGTCCGTCCGTCATTTCGGTATCGAACCACCCGGGCACGACGGCGTTGACACGGGCGCCCCGCCTGCCCCACTGACCCGCCAACTCGCGGGTCAGCCCGAGAATGCCCGCCTTCGACGCCGCGTAGCTCGCACCGCCGATGGGAGCGGTGGACACCAGACCGATCACCGAGGAGATGTTGATGATCGAGATCCCCGCGCCCTCCGGAACGGTCGACGTGGCATACGTGGCCAGATGGAAACCCGCCGCGAGGTTGACGTCGAGGATCGACGAGAACCCGTCGGCGGTTTCGTCCTCCGCGTTCGGAGGTCCGGGCTTGCCGGCATTGTTGACCAGGATGTCGACGTGGCCGGTTCGCTCGCGGGCGCGGTCGACGAGGCGGCGGCGGTCGGCGTCGACGGTGATGTCGCATTCGACCGGGACCACGGTGTCGACCTCCGCTGCCAGTGCCTCGAGCCGATCGATGCGGCGGGCGGCCGCGTAGACGGTGGCGCCTGCCGCGGCCAGCGTCCGCGCGAATCCCATCCCCAGTCCGGACGACGCACCCGTGACGACGGCGACGCGACCGCTCAGCTGGAACAGCTCGGGTACCTGCATGTGGTTGGCTCCTACTCCTGTTCGTGGCACGCGCGTCAGTAGACGGCGGTGCGTCCGCCGTCTACCGGGATCACGGCCCCTGTTGTGTAGCCGGCACGGTCCCCGGCCAGATGCACGACGAGGCCGGCGATTTCATCCGGATGCCCCAGCCGTCCGGCGGGCAGCCGGTCGACGATCTTGCCGACGAACTCGTCGTCCCAGTCGGCCGCCATGTCGGTCGCGAATCCGCCCGGCATGATGCAGTTCACCCGCACCCGGGGCGCGTATTCCTGCGCGAACGCCATCGTCAGCGCGTTGAGGCCGTTCTTCGACGCCGCATACATCGCCTCGGGCGGGCTGGGCCGCACCGCGCCGATGCTCGAGATGTTGATGATCGAACCGCCTCCGGCCGCGCTCATCCTGGCGCCGGCCACCGCCATCAGCCGGAACGGTCCCTTGAGGTTGACTTCGATCGTCTTGTCGAAGAGCGACTCGGACACCGACTCCAGTGTCGGTGACAGGGGTGCGATGCCGGCGTTGTTCACGACGACGTCGAGCTTCCCGAATCGGGTGACGATGTGGTCGACCGCGGTTTCGATCGCGTCCCACTTCCCGACGTGCAGTGCGAGCGGTTCGGCGATTCCACCGGTGTCCCGGACGATCGCACGGGCCGCGGAGACGCACGCCTCCTCCTTGCGGCTCGACACGATCACGGTGGCTCCCGCGGCGGCAAGGCCGCCGGCGATGGCGTATCCGAGCCCGCGGGTCGCGCCCGTGACCAGTGCGACCTTGCCCGTCAACTCCTGTGTCGTGTTCATGCGTACTTCTTCAGTTCGAGGCGCGCGATCGTGCGCAGATGGACTTCGTTCGGGCCGTCGGCGATCTGCAGTGCCCGGGTGATCGCGTACAGCCGGGCCAGGATCGTGTCGTCACTCACGCCCGCAGCGCCGTGCGCCTGGACGGCGTGGTCGACCACTCGATGCGCAACCTCCATCGCCGCCACCTTGATCGCGGCGACCTCCGAGCGGGCCGCGGCATTGCCGCGGGTGTCCATCAGCCACGACGACTGCAGAACCAGCAGCCGGATCTGGTCGATCTCCATCCGGCTCCGCGCAATCCACTCACGCACCACACCGCGATCGGCGAGGGGTCCCCCGAACGCGGTGCGCTGCAGGACCCGTCGGCACATCAGCTCGAGGGCGCGTTCGGCCATGCCGATCGCCCGCATCGCGTAGTGCATGCGCCCCGGCCCGAGTCGGCCCTGCGCGATCGCGAACCCGTCGCCCTCGGCGCCGAGCATGTGGTCGGCGGGCACCCGCACGTCCGTGAACTGGACCTCGCCGTGACCGAGCCGGTCCCGGTAGCCGAACATCGGCAGATCGCGGAGCACCTCGATGCCGGGAGCATCCGCCGGCACCAGGATCATGCTCTGCTGCCGGTACGTCGGGGCGTCGGAATCGGACTTGCCCATGAAGATGACGAGCTTGCAGTCGGGATCGAGAATGCCCGAGGTGTACCACTTCCGGCCGTTCAGGACGTACTCGTCGCCGTCGCGGCGGATGGTCGAGGTGATGTTGGTGGCGTCCGAACTCGCCACCTCCGGTTCCGTCATCGCGAACGCCGACCTGATCGTGCAGTCCAGGAGCGGCGCGAGCCAGCGTGACTGCTGCTGCGGGGTGCCGTACATGGCGAGTATTTCCATGTTGCCGGTGTCGGGTGCCGAGCAGTTGATCGCTTCATTGCCGATCACCGATCGTCCGACCATCTCGGCAAGAGGGGCGTACTCGAGGTTGGTGAGCCCGGCGCCCCATTCGCCGTGCGTCATGAAGAGGTTCCACAGTCCGAGTTCCCGTGCCTTCGCCTGCAGGTCCAGCATGACCTTCGGCTGTTCGTGCGGGTTGTCGTTCGACCTGATCTGCTCGTCGTACACGGCCTCGGCCGGATAGACGTGCTCTTCCATGAAGGTCCGCAGTTGCTCGAGCAGTCGCTCGGTGCGTGCGGAGTATCCGAAGTCCACGTGTCGTCCTTTCTGTTCCTGTCAGCGCCTCGAGCGGTGCGCGAAAGAGTGGTCAGGCAAGTAGTGCGGTGCCGCTGCGAATGAGCTGCGAGATGGTGTCGGGCAGCCGTTCCTGATCGGGATCGTGGTGGCGGCCCTCTCGGTGCCTGCGCAGGTTGTGGCCCATGATCGCCGCCATCTTCAGACGGCCGAGTGCGTTGAACCAGTTCATGTCCGGCAGTGCCGGGGCGTCCCCGGTGTAGAGGTCGATCAGCTCGTCCTCGCTCGGCAGGTTCGGCACCGCGCGCCCCACACCGGGGAAGTTCACACCGTCGGCGAAGACGAGGAACCAGCCGAGCTCGACCCGCGGATCGCCCAGGCTCCAGATCTCCCAGTCGATCAATGCCGCCGGCTCCGTGCCCCGCGCGATGATGTTGCCGAGCCGGTAGTCGCCGTGCACCAACGTGGGCGCCATCCCGTCCGGGACATCGGCGGCGAGCAGACGCAGCAACTCCTCGCCCCCGCTCACGAGTTCGGGGGGAACGGCGCCCAGGGTGCGTTGCCACCGCGCCAGCTCGGCGGCCGGCGACAACGGATCACCGGCGGCCGGGATCGTGTCGAGGGGCACCGCGTGCAGAAGCGGGAGCACCTCGGCGGCCCGGCGCATCCGCGCGGCAGCGACGGCCGGTTCGACCGCCGGTGTATCGAGCACCGGCTCGAGGGATTCCCCGGCGACGCACTCCATCGCGAACCACGCCGGACCGTCCTCGTCGACGGTGACGATGCGGGGCACGGGAACCGCTGTGGCGCCGAGCGTTTCCATGATCCTCGCCTGGCGCACCATGTCGTGCCGCCCGATGGGACGCTGCCCCTCGGGCACAGCCTTGACGACGAGGTCGCCCCCACCGGTCCGGACCTTGTAGGTCAGTCCGGAGTGCCCGCCGGGCAGCGGCTCGAGCGGGCCGACGTCCAGGCCCGGGTTCTGCTCGCGCAGGCGACGCGCCACACGGTCGTCGAGGGTGATCGTTGCACTCACGGGCGGGGCTCCCTCGGCAGGCCGAGCACGCGCTCGGCGAGGATGTTGCGCTGGATCTCGTCGGTGCCGCCTGCGATGCGGTAGCCGGGTGCGCCGAGCACGTGCTCGGTCCACGCGAACGTTCCCCACTCGCCCGAGTCGGCGATCAGGTCGCGCCCCAGCAGCATCCGGACGACCTCCGAAGTGCGCGCCATGGTGTCGGTGGCGAGCAACTTGCCCACCGACGCCTCCGGGCCGGGGTCCTTGTCGGCGACGACGGCGGCGGCCACCCGCATTCCCGTCACCCGCTGGACATAGCTGCGCGTCACCAGATCCGCGACCTTGTCACGCTCGATCTCGGACAGCTCCCGGCCCAGGTGGCGGGCGAGTTCGACGGCCTGGTCCGCGTTGGCCAGGCCGAGATTCCCGGCGTCGAGGCGCTCGGCGGCCAGCACGGTCAATGCGACCGGCCAGCCCTGCCCCACCGGCCCCAGCCGGTAGTCGTCCGACAGTTCGACGCCGTCGAGATACACCTCGTTGAAGGAACTGCCCCCGGTCATCTGGCGGATCGGCCGGACGGTGACGCCGGGAGCGTCCATCGGGACCAGGAAGACGGTGAGGCCCTTGTGTTTGGGCGCGTCGGGGTCGGTGCGGCACACCGCGACCCCGACGTCGGCGACCCGGGCGCCGGACGTCCAGACCTTGTGCCCGGTGATCGTCCACCGGCCGTCCCGCTCGACCGCTTTCGTCCGGACCGCCGCCAGGTCGGATCCGGCTTCGGTTTCCGAGAACAGCTGACAGGCGATGATGTCGGTGCGAAGCATCGCCCGCACGTACCGCTCACACTGCTCGGGCGTTCCCCACTGGGCGATGGCCGGTGCGACCAGTTGCTGAGTGACCGAGAACATTTCGGTTCGGCGGGGCACGTCGAAACAGTTCTCCTCCCGCCGGAAGGCGAGCACATAGGACATCGGCAGTCCGCGTCCGCCGAATTCGACCGGCCAGTTCATCGAACCCCAGCCGGCGTCGAACTTCGTCTGCTCGTACGCCCGGATGTGGTCGGTCTCTTCGCGTTCCTGCGCGGCGGTCCAGTTCTCGAAGACGGCGACCGAGTCGGGTCCCACCCCCCATTTGATCTGGGTGCGCGGTTCGGCGACCGTTCGCAGCCACGCGCGGGCGCCGTCCACGAACTGGTCCAGGCCGGGCATCGTTGCTTGATTCATGGCTCTTCCTCAGACTGACAGGACGGTGCAGGCGCTGATCCCGGGCGCACCGTAGACGTGGGTGAATCCGATGCGCGGGTTTCCGGGGACCTGCCGGGCACCGGCCTCACCGCGCAATTGCGTGACGATCTCGTGTATCTGCCGGAGGCCGGACGCGCCGATCGGTTCCCCGTTCGCGATGCAACCGCCGTCGGTGTTGACCGGGATCCGCCCGCCGATTTCCGTCTCCCCTGCGGCGATCAGCTTTTCCTGCTCGCCGTGCTCGCAGAATCCGCATTCGGCCATGTGCATGATCTCGGCGCCGCTCTCCGTGTCCTGGAGTTGCGCGACGTCCACGTCGGAAGGTCCGAGTCCGGCCTGCTCGAATGCGGCCGCCGCGGTGGACGTGCTCACGCTCGACGGGGTACCCGCGCCCTGTATCGACGGGCCGAACACCTCGAACGAGCCGAACCGGCGGGTGCCCGCCGAAATGCCCCGCAGGTGCACCGGTCGTCCGCCGAGTCGCCGGACGGCGGTCTCGCTCGCCACGACGACGGCCGCACCGCCCTCGCCGGGTGAGCAGAACATGTACCTGGTCAGGGGGTCGTTGACCATGTCCGCGGCGGCGATCGTCTCGGCGGACATGGGTTCACGCCGCCAGGCATTCGGGTTCAGGGAGCCGTTGCGATACGCCTTCTCCGCGACGGCGGCCAGTGTGGGGGCGCTGATTCCGTGTTCGCGCATGTACCGCGCGATCTTGATGCCGAAGAACTGGGTGGTGACCATGAGACCCGCCTCGCCGTAGCCGACGGGCAGACCCCAGTCCTGTGGCGCCGGGTCGAACGCACCGCGCGGGTGCTTGTCGAAGCCGACCGCGAGCGCGATGTCGGCGGCGCCGGCACGAATGGCGTTGACGGCCGACACCAGTGCGCTACCCCCTGTCGCGCAACCGTTCTTGACGTTGGTGAACGGGATTCCGGTGAGTCCGAGTTCGGACACCAGGGTGTCGGCGAGCCCGGAGCCGTCACTGCCACCGAACGCGACCTGAACGTCGGTCCACGCGATGCCGGCGTCGGCCAGGGCGGACGCGATCGCGTCCAGGGCGAGCCCGCGGCCGGTCTTGTCCGGTTGGCGCCCGAATTTCGACAGTCCGGCCCCGATGATCGACACGGTGGACATCAGCGGGTCTCCTTCAGATATGCGTCGGTGGCGAACCGGGGCACCGGTGCCGTGGCGACCAAGGTCACCGGCGCCCCGTCGTCCAACTCGTCGAAGTCGTGGCAGTCGAGCACGGCTTCGACCCTGATTCCCTCGGGGAGTTCGACGTAGCCGACCGCGAACGGCGAGAACCCGTCCGGCGGCGGAACATACGGCGGCGATTTCGGGGCGAACCGCTGAACCGTGTACGCCCAGACCGTTCCGCGTGTGCTCAGCGCAACCGGCGACATCGCCGGTCGTGAACACTGCGAGCACAGGCTGGTGGCCGGGAACGCCACCGTCGAGCAGTGGGAGCACCGGCTCGCGCCGAGTGCCGGCGCGGTATGTGTCTCGCCCATCGTCAATCTCTCCTCGGGATTCGTCGGCGGCGTTCGGGTCAGCGACCGACCCAGACCGGGTCACGCTTTTCGAGGAACGCGTTCACGCCTTCGCGTGCGTCCTCGGACTGCAGCGCGTTGCCGACGGCGAGGTGCTCCATCACCATGAGCGACTGGATGTCCGCGTCGAGACCGCGGTCGATGCACATCTTGGTGAGCTTCATCATGAACGGACTCTTGTCCACGATCGGCGCGATGAACTCGGCGACGAGCTTGTCGAGGTCTTCGGCCGGCACCGAAGCGTTGATCAGGTCGAAGGCCTCCGCCTCCTTGCCGGTGAGGAGCTTGCCGGTGAGCATGAGCTCCTTGGTCTTCCGAATGCCGATCATCCGCGGGAGCCGGTAGATCGGGCCCGCACCACCGAACAGCGCGCGGCGAATGTGGAAGTCGCCGATACGGGCGTCCTCGGCCGCGATGGCGAAGTCGCAGGAGATCATCAGCTCGAAACCGCCCGCGGTGACGAAGCCTTCGAGGACCGCGACGGACGGCGTGTTCATCGAGTACAGGCGGTCGCACACCCGGGCCGACAGCACCGCGACATCCATCGCGGTGGTGGAGCCGACGTACTTCTCCCGCAGTTCGTCGAGATCGAATCCCGAGCAGAACGTGCCGTCGCGTCCACGCAGGACCAGCACTTTGAGTTCGGGGTCGTTGTCGACCTCGACGATGATCTCGTCGAGGCGGTGCAGCAACTCGACGGTGACCGCGTTCTTCTTGTGCGGGCGGTTGAGCCACACGCGGGCGACGTCGCCGTCCTTCTCGAGAACGATGTGATCGGTGTCCACCATGTCGGGGTCCTTTCGAGGGATGAAACTGAACTGGATTCACTTCAGTTCTACTGGGTGGGAGGTGTTCCGTCAATAGCGGGGTCGAAGAGCGTCGGATTCGGCCGGCAGCAGCCGGCCCGATGTCAGAGTCCGACGAGATCCGCGATCCGCCCGCGGTGCGCCCGCGAATCCCCCAGCAGCGGTTCGTCTCCGAGCGCGCGGCGAACATAGGAGTGCGTCGCATGTTCCCAGGTGAAGCCGACTCCCCCGTGAAGTTGCACGGCCTCCATCGCGGTGGCGATCACGGCCTCGGTGCAGACCGCACCCGCGACAGCGGCCGGAAGCGCCGCGGCGCCCGGGTCTTCCGCGAACACCGCGGCCGCGTACCGCGCCGCCGATCGCGCCTTCTCGAGCTCGACGAGAGTGTTCGCCAGTCGATGCTTGACAGCCTGGAAGGAGCCGATCGCCCGCCCGAACTGGCGGCGCTGCATGGTGTATTCCCGTGTACTGTCCAGTAATCGGTCGATCACGCCGACGTGCTCGCAGGCCAGTCCGATCACTCCGAGACTCTGCAACGATTCGACCGCGCGCGGTGCGTCACCGGGTCCGGCGAGCCGCACCGCCTCCGCGTCGTCGAAGAGCAGATTCGCCTGCCGTCGACTGGGGTCGACCACCGGAAGTTCTGTTCGCCGCACCGTCGCGGTCCGCAGATCGACCGCATAGAGGCCGGGTCCGTCGTCGGCGTGCGCGAGCAGCACGACGACATCGGCGGCGCCGCCCTGCACGACATTCGTCGCGCGACCGGACAGCGACCATCGGTCGCCGGCGCGCGCGGCGTCGACGAAATCGGTCTGCCCACTCAGGGCCGTCACCGTCGCGACGAGTTCGCCCCGGACGACCTGGTCGAGCAGTTCGTCTACTGTTTGCGACCTTTCGGCCGCGAGTAGGGCGTGCACTCCCAGCGTGGCGGACGTGAGCACCGGTTCGCAGACCAGCGCGCGCCCGCATTCTTCGAGAACGATGCCGAGTTCGACCACGCTGTATCCGAGGCCGCCGCGATCCTCCGGCACCGTCAGGGCCGCGACGTTCATCTCCTCGACGAGCAGCGACCACAACTCGGGGGAATAGCCGACCGGGGACCGGGCGACGAGCCGGCCGTCCTCGAGGGTCGAGTGGCGGTCGAGCAGGCGGCGTATGACGTCGCGGATGTCTTCGTGCTCGGCGACGGGGGTCATCGCCGCGGGTTCGGTCTCGGGCCAAGGGCTGGAATGGGAGGACTGCATTGAACTCTCCTATAAATTGACGTGAGTTCAGTTTAGTTTCGCAGAAGACGAGACGGCAAGGACTCTCGACAGACCCACCCATGTTGAACTAAGTTCATTTCATGACCGATGCACTCGTGATCGAGCAGTACTACGCGATCCTCGACAGCGGCCGGATCGAAGACGCGGTTGCCCTGCTCGACGAATCGATCGAGTTCGCCATAGTTCTTCCCGGTACCGTCCGTCGCGGCCACACCCGCGCCGACATGCTCGACTACCTCCGGGGACGACCCCCGGTCGACCGGCGGCACGTGCTGCTCCGGACGAGCAGCGCCGGCGACGTCCAGTTCGCCTACGGCTCCGTCGTCGAGAACGAGACGAAGACGACCGGCTACTTCCTCGCCGCCATGCACTTAGGCGCCGACGGCGCCATCGACGCGTACAAGGTGTCCTTCGACACGGAATTCAGCATTCTCACAAGGGAGTTGGCACATGACAAGCGCGACTGACCTGAATCCGACGACGTCACCGACGCCCGTGCTGGTCGCATGGTTCGCGTTCATGGATTCGGACGATCCCGACCGCGTCCTGACGATGATCACCGACGACTTCCGGATGTCGATCCAGTTCTCCACCGGCGGCGGGAAGGCAGCCGAATTCGTCGGCGATCGCGCAGGTCTCGTCGGGTACCTGCAGCAACGCGAGAAGAGCGTGCTGGTACACGAGATCCTCGCGGGCTCGCGGGTGGGTGACGTCGAACTGGCACTGGGACGCACCACCCGGAACGGCGAATTCGAGGCGTCGTTCAACACCTCGGCACAGCTCGACGAGTCCGGGCTCGTGCGGAGGTTGCTCATCTGCCGCACGCCCGAGATCTCGTTCCCCCTCTGACACACCTGTGAGTACTTGTTAACCGCGGGCGGTTAACAAGTACTCACAGGGGGTTTCGGTCAGGACGTGAGGTCGTACAGGGTCACGCCGTCCACGGTGACTGCGGTGAAGTTCGCCTGCACCCAGGTGGAGATCTCCGACGCGGTGCCGTCGCCACCCATTCCGCCGCCCCGGCCGCCGGCGATGAAGTAGTGGATCTTCCCGTCCGCCACGTACTGCTGGAACTGCTCGAGCGTGGGTGACGGATCGCTGCCGTTGAACCCGCCGATCGGCATGACCGGGTCCTCGGTGGCGAGTTGGTAGCCGGACGCACTGTTGGAACCGATCGCCGCGGCCACCCAGGTGTAGTTGCCGGCATCCTGCTCCAGCAGCGACACCAGTTCCTCGCCGGGGTTGCTGCCGGAGAGGAGTCCCCCGGCAGCGCCGCCCATGGCTCCCATGCCGCCCATGCCGTCGGTGGCGCCTGCCGTTGCGCCGTCGGTGGCACCGGGAGCCGCACCGCCCGGCATCGTGGGCGCGGCGCCGCCGTCGGTGCGCCCGCCCATGCGTCCGGCACCGTCCATGCCACCGGGGCCACCCATTCCGCCGAAGCCACCGCGACCGCCTTCGACGGTGGGTCCGGCCGAGACGATCGAACCGGTGTGCGGCGTCGCGATCGTGTCGACGGCGTACGCCGTCGGTCCGGCGAGCCCAGTGAACAGCGCGGCCAGCGTGACGACGGCCGCGATCCGTCCCCGGGTCAGCGCCGGGATCAGCACGGCCACCGCGGCGAGAACACCGGCGACGACCACGGCCCACTTCAGCCACGGCACGAACGACGCACTGCGCCCGAGCAGAACCCAGGACATGGCCGCTGTGGCCAGCAGTGTCACCGCAAGAACAGCACGCACCCACAGGGTGTCGCGTCGACGCCACAGCGTCACAGAACCGATCGCCACCAGCGCGGCCACGGCCGGTGCGAGCGCGACGGTGTAGTACGCGTGGAAGATTCCGGCCATGAAGCTGAACGTCAGCCCGGTGACGAGCAGCCACAGGCCCCACACGACGAACGACGCACGTTGCGTGTCGGTGCGTGGCGCCCTGCCACGCACTACGAGACCGGCGACGAGCAGAATCAGAGCGGCCGGGATCAGCCAGGCGATCTGACCGCCCTGAGCCGACTCGAACATGCGCGTGATGCCGGTGCTGCCCCACATTCCGCCGCCACCGCCGGGGCCGCCTCCGGGGAAGCCCCCGCCTGCCATGGCGTCACCCATTGCTGCTCCGGCTTCGCCACGCGCGCCGCCACCGGGCGTGACGCTGCCCGTCTCCTCACCGTTCAACCGGCCGAGACCGTTGTAGCCCAGGGTGAGTTCGAGGATCGAGTTGTTCTGCGAACCGCCGATCCAGGGCCGCGACGACGCCGGCCACAGCTCGACGGTCAGCAACCACCAGCCCGCGGAGACGATCATCGCGCCGAGCGCGGCGAAGCACTGGGCGAGGCGTTTGCCGAACTTCGGTGGTCCCGCGAAGAGGTAGGTCAGGGCGAGCGGCGGGACGACGAGCATCACCTGAAGCTGCTTGGTCAGGAACCCCAGCCCGACGAACACGCCGGTCAGCACCATCCACCGGGTGCGTCCGTCCTCCACGGCACGCAGCATCGCCCACACGGACGCGATCATCAGCAGCACCAGCAGCGCGTCGGGGTTGTTGAACCGGAACATGAGCACCGCGATCGGCGTCAGTGCGAGCACCAGACCGGCGAGCAGACCGGCCGGGGCCCCGAACCACCGCTTCACCGTCGCGTACAGCAGCGCGACGGAACCGACGCCGAGCAGGGCCTGCGGCACCAGCATCGCCCACGAGCTGAGGCCGAAGATCCGGACCGACAGCGACATCAGCCACAGCGACATCGGCGGCTTGTCGACGGTGATGGAGTTGGCGGCGTCGGAGGACCCGAAGAAGAACGCCTTCCACGACTCCGAACCGGCCTGCACCGCGGCGGCATAGAACGAGTTGGCCCAGCCGGAGGCGCCGAGCCCCCAGATGTACGCGACCGCCGTCCCGACGAGCAGTGCGGCGAGCGCCCAGGGCTCCCACCTCCGCCGGGCCGGAGGAGGTTCGGGCGTTTCGACCTTCGGTTGTTCGAGGGTCGTCGTCATGCGTGAACTCCTTCGGGGCGAGCGTTCCGGAACACCCAGCGAAGGGCTATGAAACGACTGATGGTGGCAACGAGATTGGCGAGTACGAGGACGGCGAGTTCGACGTGCTTGGACGCGTCCGGGGCCGCCGAGTGCAGGACGAACAGGGAACCGCTGGTGAGCAGCAGTCCGAAGGCGAACACGAGCAGACCCTGCATCTGATGCCGGGCGGCGCCTTCGGATCCGCGCACCCCGAACGTGAACGCGCGGTTCGCGGTCGTGTTGAGCACGGCCGTGACCAGCAGTGAGACGGCGTTGGCCCACTGCGCGCCCAGGACCGGATGCAGAACCAGGTAGAGCAGCGCGTACGCGACGGTGGACGCGACACCGATCACCGCGAACCGGGCCAACTGCCCGACCATGCCGCGGGGAACCCCGGGCACCAGCGGCTCGCGTCCGAAGCTGTCCCGCAAGCTGCCGATCGGCAGCGATCCGGTGGACAGCGCCCGGCCCACCCGCCACACGCCCTTGAGGTCGGCGACAGCGGTCGCGACGATGTCGACGCGACTATCCGGGTCGTCGACCCAGTCCACGGGGACCTCGTGGATGCGCAGGCCTGCGCGTTCCGCGAGCACCAGCAGCTCGGTGTCGAAGAACCATCCGGTGTCCTCGACCAGCGGCAGCAGACGCTGCGCGACGTCCGCCCGCATCGCCTTGAACCCGCACTGCGCGTCGGAGAACCGCGCGTGCAGCGCGCTGCGGAGGATGAGGTTGTAGCTGCGGGAGATGAACTCACGCTTCGGGCCCCGGACCACCCGCGAGGAGCGGGCGAGCCGGGAGCCGATCGCGAGGTCCGAATGCCCCGACAGCAGCGGTGCGATCAGCGGCATCAGGGCGTTGAGGTCCGTCGACAGATCGACGTCCATGTACGCCACCACCTCGGCGTCGGAGGCACTCCACACCGCGCGCAGGGCGCGGCCGCGTCCCTTCTCGTCGAGGTGCACGACGCGGACGCCGTCGATCTCGGCGGCCAGTCGGTGGGCCACGGCGAGGGTGGCGTCGACGCTGGCGTTGTCGGCGATGGTGATGCGGGCGGTGTAGGGAACGTTCTCGTCGAGGTGCCGCCGCAGCCGGCGCACGCAACGTTCGAGTCCGGCTTCCTCGTTGTAGACCGGCACGACAACGTCGAGCACGGGCGCGGTCTCGGAGGTTCCGGAGGTCTCGAGTCGTCCCATGGCGCCCGGTGCTCGGGAGAGGGAATTCGTCGTCATGCGTCCAAGGTTCGGCCCGGACGCTGCGATCACTCTGGACGGAGGCTGGGAGTTTCCTGTGCGCTTCGCGCCCGTGAGTACTTATTAACCGCGGAAGGTTAATAAGTACTCACGGGTGGCGAAGCCGCATAATGGCGGCCATGGGATCTGTATTCAGCGCCATCATCAACGGAGATCTGCCGGGACGGTTCGTGTGGGAGGACGAGGACGTCGTCGCGTTCCTCACGATCGCCCCCGTGACCCAGGGCCACACCCTCGTCGTGCCGCGCGAGGAGGTGGACCAGTGGCAGGACGTCGACGGTGAGGTCTGGAACAAGGTCATGGACGTGGCCCGCACGATCGGGCAGGCCGTCCGCCCGGCGTTCGACGCACCGCGGGCGGGACTGCTGATCGCCGGCCTCGAGGTGCCCCACCTGCACCTGCACGTCTTCCCCGCCTACGATCTCGGCGATTTCAACATCAGCAACGCCGAGCAGAATCCGTCCCAGGAATCGCTCGAGGAGGCGCAGGCGAAGATCAAGGCGGCGCTGCGCGAACTCGGCCACGGGGCCAACGTCCCCGACTGACGGTCAGCTCGACCGCGGCAGTTCCACCCGGAACGTGGCACCTTCGCCGGGCCGGCTGTCGACGGTTACCGACCCTCGGTGGGCGGCGACCAGGGCCGCGACGATCGACAGGCCGAGCCCGCTGCCGCCGCTCTCCCGGGTGCGGGACGCGTCGGTGCGGTAGAACCTCTCGAACACCCGGGCCGCGTCTTCCTCGGTCAGTCCGGGTCCGGTGTCGGCCACCTCGAGCACGACGCTGTGCTCGGTGGTGCCGAGCCGGACCGTCACGTCCGCGGTGGCGGGGGTGTGTTTGACGGCGTTGGCGAGCAGGTTGCCGAGGACCTGCCGCAGCCGGGCCTCGTCGCCGATCACCTCCGGTGTCCCGGGTCCGGGGCGGACGTCGAGGGCGATGGACCGCTCGGGGGCGACGGCGCGCGCCCCGTGCACGGCGTCGGATGCCACCGACAGCAGGTCGACGGGCCGGGTCTCGAGGGGTCGCTGGGCATCGAGCCGGGCGAGCATCAGCAGGTCTTCCACCAGGAGACCCATCCGCGACGCTTCCCCTTCGATGCGGCTCATCAGGGTTTCGGTGTCGGTCATCGCGCCCTGTCGATACAGTTCGGCGAAGCCGCGGATCGTGGTGAGCGGGGTGCGCAGTTCGTGGCTCGCGTCGGCGACGAATCGCCGCATCTTCTCCTCGGACCGCCGCGCCGACTCCTCCGACGCCTCGGTGGCGGCGAACGCGTGCTGGATCTGCGCGAGCATTCCGTTGAGCGCCACAGACAGTCGCCCGATCTCGGTACGGTCGTCCCGTTCCGGGACGCGTCGGTGCAGGTCTCCCGCCGCGATCGCCGCGGCGGTCTCCTCCACTTCGACGAGGGGACGCAGACTGCGCCGGACCACGAAATACGCGACCACTCCGAGCACGATCAGCACCACCACACCGATGATGAGTTGCAGCACGGCCAGCCGGTTCACGGTTTCGTCGTTCTCGGTGAGCGTCATCGCGACCGTCGTCTCGATGCCGTCCGGCGCGGTGGTGGTCAGCACCCGCCACCGCACGTCGGAACCGTCGGTCGAGCCGACCGTCACGGGCACGGAGGCGGGGTCTTCCGGCAGTGCGGGCGAGACGGATTCGTCGTTGATCTCACGCAGCACGGTGCCGTTGGCCAATGTCGTGCGGACGTAGAACGGGCTCGGCGGACGTCCGGGATTCGGTTCGTCGGGCGGCGGCAGCGGACGCGACTTGCCGGGCTTCGCCCACCCCTGAGCGGCCTCGTGGAGTTGGTGATCGACGCGGTTGGTCAGCGAATTCTCGAGCGCCGACGTCACCGCGACACCGGACGCGAGAAGCCCGAGCGCAGCGAGCAGGAGCACGGCGCCGACGAGCGTGATGCGCAGTGGCATCGCCCGGATCCACCGTCGCGCAGGCCTGTTCGGGACGGTGGCGACCACCTCGGCCGACTCCCGGGGAGCCGCGGGCGCGGTCATCGCCGCGGTTCGCGCATCACGTAGCCGACGCCGCGGAGGGTGTGGATCAGCGGGGTCTCGCCGGTGTCGACCTTCCGGCGCAGGTACGACACGTACGACTCGACCACGCCGACCTCACCGCCGAAGTCGTAGTTCCAGACGTGGTCGAGGATCCGCGGCTTGCTCAGCACCGTGCCGGCGTTGACCATGAAGTACCGCAGCAGCGTGAACTCCGTCGGAGAGAGCGACACCAGGTCGCCCGCCTTCCAGACCTCCCGCGTGTCGTCGTCGAGTTCGATGTCGGCGAACTTGATGCGGGCCGACTGCTCCTCCACCGACACCTTGCCCGCCCGCCGGAGGATGACGCGAAGCCGGGTCACCACTTCTTCGAGGCTGAACGGCTTGGTGACGTAGTCGTCCGCGCCGAGGGTCAGGCCGCTGATCTTGTCCTCCACCGCATCCTTCGCGGTGAGGAACAGCACCGGCGCGTCCACACCGTCGGCGCGCAACCGCTTGAGCAGGCCGAACCCGTCCATTCCCGGCATCATGACGTCGAGAATGACGGCGTCCGGGCGGAAGGTGCGCGCCGTGTCGAGTCCCTCGGCCCCGGTCGACGCCGTCGCCACCTCGAATCCCTGGAATCGGAGACTCACGGAGAGCAACTCGAGGATGTTCGGTTCGTCGTCGACGACGAGGACGCGGGCTTCGACAGGCTTATCATTCACGCAACCCATCATCACTCGTGACGCTGGATCGTCGCTGTAGGTTTCCTGGGAGGTTCCTGTGAGCCGGTGCGGCCGGCCCTGGCCGGACGGATTCCGATCGTCAGTTGACGACGATATTGAGGTTGAACACTACCCCGCCGAACGTCAGGATCGTGTTGGCCAATCCGAGTGTGACACCACTGTTGAGCGCCCCGAGCAGTCCCAGCATCATGACCTCCATCGTCGCCCCGGTGAAGGGGTGTTTGCGCGCTGTCCGTACGCGTTGCGGATGACACTAAGTCACGTTCGACAAATTCGTGGCGACACGCGCACGCAATTTCCCTGAATAAAATCACCCATTCTTCTCGAGCGAAAAAGGATGAAATTCCGGGCGCATGAGCGAGGATGGGACAGTTGCTCTCCCGCGCCCCGGCGCTCACGGTCGCCGCACAACGCGACAACCCCGCCGTCGAGCCGACGGCGGGGTTGCGACCGGAGTTGTCTTGACAGGCAGGAAGTTCAGGCGACGACGTTCAGGTTGAGCACCACTCCGCCGAACGTGCCGATCGTGTTGGCGAGTCCGAGGGTGAAAGCGCTGTTGATTGCGGCGAGCAGTCCGAGCATCATGATGTTCCTCGTTATCTTCCGTGGTATACGCACAGAATTCACTGTCGCGCTCGACAATAAGTCAGCAGGTCTCGATCTGCGAGATATTCGGTGCATTCCCGCGCCGTGCGCGCGGAGCGAGCCTGTGGAGTCGCTCACCACTCACGGGCGCGGAGCGCGTCTTTGGGTACCGTGGAATTCGTCGACACGACATCCGGACGAGCGCACCGTACCCGGCCAGCGACAAGACGGTGCCCGGAGGTTTGTCATGGCGTGGATCGTGCTCGTGCTGTCGGGGGTTCTGGAGGCTGTCTGGGCCACCGCCCTCGGCCGGTCGGAGGGATTCAGCAAGCTCGGGCCCAGCATCGTCTTCGGCGTCGCCCTGGTCTTCAGCATGGCGGGTCTGGCCTACGCGATGCGCAGTCTCCCCACCGGAACGTCGTACGCGGTGTGGGTCGGCATCGGCGCGGCGCTGACGGTCGGGTTCGCGATGCTGACGGGCGCCGAGAGTGCCACGCCGGTGAAGATTCTGCTGATCCTGGGCATCGTGGGATGCGTCGTCGGACTGAAGGCTCTGCACTGACCTGATCGACACGCTCGATGATTGTGTGTCGCGGGTTACAGTAACTCCATGAACCTGGTGTCGTTGATGACCCTCCCGGTGCGTGCCGGTCTCGCGGCGGCCGATGTCGGTCTCGGTATCGCCGAGGCCGCCCTCGTGTCGGTGCGGACCGCGGTCGCCGGGACCGGCGTGGTCACGGGAATGAGCACCCAGGGGAGCCCGCTGCAGGTGATCAGCCAACTGTCGTCGCTGGCGGCCAACGACCGGCCGCTCGGGCAGGCCCTCCAGCCGGGCGGTCCGCTCGATCGTCTCCTCGCCCCGGGCGGCCCCGTCGACCGTCTCACGTCGGAGGGCGGCACCCTCGAACGACTGCTCGAGCCGGGTGGGCCGCTCGAGCGGGTCCTCGCCAAGGACGGCCCGCTCGACCGGGTCCTCGCCGAGGACGGCACCCTGGAGCGACTGCTCGCGAAAGACGGCCTGCTCGACCGTCTCACCGCCGAGCAGGGACCCCTCGAACGGCTGACTGCGCAGGACGGCGCGGTCGAACGGCTCACGGCGCCGGGCGGACTGGTGGATCGGGCGCTCGCCGAGAACGGCATCCTCGACACACTGCTGTCAGAGGGCGGCGCGTTCGAACGCCTCATCGCCGAGGGCGGCCCGCTCGATCAGATCGTGGCACTGTCCGAGACGTTGACGGCGCTGGCGCCCAACCTCGAGCGGATGAGCGCGAGCGTCGACCTGCTGCAGGAGACGGTGGGGGTTCTCAGCGCCGCCGTCGGGCCGCTCGGTGAACTGGCGGGCAAGTTGCCGGGGCGCTGGCTCAACAAGGGCAAGGGCGACCGTCCGGGCGTCGACTACACCCTCGGCCCCGCCTGACGCTGTCCGCTCGGGACGGCCTGGGAGCGACCGGCCGACACTGACCGACACCTGCCTCTGGTATGTATTTCGCATGACACGAACCATCGTTGCGCTGTTGATCCCGGCCGCCCTGCTGCTCGGGGCGTGCAGTTCCGAATCGACCACCACCGACGCCGAGTCCACGGCGAGCGCAACGACCGAGGCCACCGAGGCGTCCTCCGCAGGCCTGCCCGCCGTCGCGGACCTGTGCAAAGGCCTCCTCCAGTACGCGAAGGGCGCCGAGGCCCGCGCGCAGCAGAGCGGCGAGACGTTCGACCGCACGAAGGCCCTCGACGACCTCTTCACCCAGTCGGCCGAGACGGCGGAGTGGAAGGACGCTCCGCAGGAGCGCAAGGATCAGATGATCCAGGCCTACGACGCCGCCAAGACCGGGGCCTGCTGACCCGTCCCTCGATCAAGGACCGGAACTGTCCTCAATCCTTCGTAGCGTGGTCTGCATGACCGACACGACGAAGTCCATCCGACCGTTTCGCATCGACATCGCGCAGGCGCAACTCGACGATCTCGCCGCACGACTCGCGCGGACCCGGTTCGGCACCCCGCTCCCGGGTGACGACTGGAAAACCGGGGTGCCCACGTCCTACCTGGTCGAACTCGTCGCGTACTGGCGCGACGAGTTCGACTGGCGGGCACAGGAGAAATCGCTCAACACCTTCCCGCAGTTCGTGACCGAGATCGACGGGCAGAACATCCACTTTCTGCACGTCCGCTCACCCGAACCGGACGCACTGCCCCTGGTCCTCACCCACGGCTGGCCGGGTTCGTTCGTCGAGTTCCTCGACGTGATCGGGCCCCTCACCGACCCCGTGGCGCACGGTGGCAACCCCGCGGACGCATTCCACGTGGTGGTGCCGTCGCTGCCCGGATTCGGATTCTCGGGACCGGTCCGCGAATCGGGCTGGAACATCCACCGGATCGCCGGGGCGTGGGCGGAGCTGATGAGCCGGCTCGGATACGACCGTTACGGGGTCCAGGGCGGCGACATCGGCGCGGGCGTCTCGCCCGAGGTCGCCCGCATCGCCCGGGACGCGGTGGCCGGGGTGCACCTCAACGGCAACATCGGGGTTCCCGTCCACGACGTGGACGAGGCGGAGCGGGCGAGCCTGACACCGCTGGAGCGGGACCGCCTGGACCGGGTGTTGCGGTTCCTGACCGACGAGTTCGGCTACATCTCCATCCAGTCGACGCGACCTGCGACGCTCGGTGCCGCGCTCGCCGATTCACCGGTCGGTCAGCTCGCTTGGATCGTCGACAAGTTCCGCGAGTGGACGCATCCGCGGGAGGCGCTCCCCCACGACGTCGTCGGCATCGACCGCCTGCTCACCAACGTCATGTTGTACTGGCTGACCGACACCGCGTCCTCGGCCGCGTACGTCGGCTACATGCAGGAATCTTCTTGGGGCACCGCCAATTCCGTGTCCGGCATCCCGACCGCCGTCATCGTCTTCGCCCACGACGTCGGCATCCGCCGCTACGCGGAGCGGGAGCATGCGATCACGCGGTGGACCGACGTCGAGGATCGCGGCGGCCACTTCGCCGCACTCGAGGAGCCCGCGACCCTGACTGCGGACATCCGGGACTTCTTCGCCGGACTTCGCTGAGCGGATCCGGAGCGGTCAGATCAGGCTCGAGATGAGGAAGGCGGCAAGCAGCACGCCGACGAGAACGGATCCGGCGGTGGCGGCCGCGAGGACCACCGAACCGGTCACGGCCATTGCCGGCGCCGCCGCGACGAGGGCGGCGACGAGCGCGGTTCCGAGCGAGAAGCGGCGGTCGGGCTCTGCCTGCCGGTCCTTCGCGTGCCGGGCACTGTGCGTGCGGAATGCATTGTGGGCCGTGAGGGTCATGATTCTTTGTCCCGTCTGGAGTCGAATGCGGGGCCAGAGTCGGAGCCCTGGCGGGTACAGAGTTCACCTCCCCGGCGCAGTGGTGGATCACTATCCGGGCGTGCGGCCCGGCCCGTCCAGCCGGGACGCCAGTTCGGCGTTCTCGGATTCGAGCGCGAGGATGCGCCGAATGCCGGCGACGTTCACACCGTCGTCCATGAGCTGAGCGATGCGTGCCAGCCTGATCAGGTCGTCGTCGCTGTATCTGCGGGTGCCGCCGCTGGTCCGGGCGGGGGTGAGCAACCCCCGCCGCTCGTACAGGCGGAGAGTCTGCGGGCCGATGCCCGTCAACTCCGACGTCACCGCAATTCCGTAGACCCCGCGACGTGAGCGGGGCAGGACGTCGATGGTCATAACAGGCTCCCTTCTGCTTAAGGAACACCTGATATTAACACGCAAATGAAATGAATCTGCATTCGTAAATACAGATTTTGCATCTCGGACCCGTCATGCCTGGCCGGCGGCCGCCAAGACGACCATCGGGTCACGTAATCTCGGACCCGAACCGAACACGAACCGCCACCGACCCCGGACGGATTCGTCGAGGTGTCGTGGCCGTGAGCGCCGCGGCCTCTGTGCGAGAGACGAGAAGACGGTGCCCCGTACTCAGGAACACGCAGATCGCTACCGCGACGCCCTCACGGCGCTCGCCGCGGCCACGCAGCGACCGGCCAACGTGGTCAACACCGGTGCGGGCTACGCGATCCGGGTCGACTTCGAGTTCAACCGGTACCTTCTCGCGTCGAATGCCACCGACGGACTGACCGACGCCGTCGAGGACGCGTCCGAGTGGAGGGTCAGCCTGTTCCAGGGCGCCGCCGACGGCACGTCCGACGAATTGCTGGCCACCGCCGGGCACGCGTGGCTGGTCGACGCATTCGACCTCGCGTTCGCCGACATCCGGGCCGAAGGTAAATGGCAGTCGGCCGACGCGTCGTTCGACGAGTTCAACCCCACGAACGACCAGTCTGCGAGCTGATCCGGCGCCGCTCAGGCGCGGTCCGGGACCTCGGATCGGACGAGTTGCTCGAGTTCGGCGTTCCGCGCCGCGAGGACCGCGTTCTCGGCCTCGAGCCGAAGGATCTGGCCGATGCCGATGAGATTGACTCCTGCGGCGACGAGTTCGGTGATCTTCTGGAGGCGCGCGACATCGTCCTCGCTGTACCGGCGTGTGCCACCGCCCGTGCGAGTCGGTGTGATCAACCCGCGCCGCTCGTACAGGCGCAGCGTCTGTGGTCCGATACCCGTCAGTTCCGACGTTACCGAGATCCCGTATACACCCCGCTGCGAACGAAGCGGCATATGAGAGGACGTCACCGGGTCTCCCTTCTTCTCAGGGCACATCAACCTTAGCAAGCGCCGGTGGACACAATATGCCGCGGGGCGCGCAGGTTCGCTCCGGAATGCCCACACCCCCGCGGGGCTGGACCAGCAATCTTGCCGATTCGGCTTGAACTTCCCGTCCGACCGCTGTAGAACAAATCTATATTCTTCAACGCAGATTAGTTCTCACGACGAGGCCGCACGAAGGAGAACCGCAGATGACCACCCACGACCCTCAGAGCACTCCCCACGACGGGGAGGTCCTCGTTCTCGGTGCAGGCAGCGGCGGAGCGATCGCCGGCGGCCTGATCGCCACGCTGGCGCTCAGCGCGCTCACTCTCCTCTCGTCCCTGCCGACGTGACCGGACACCCCGACACCCGCACCCGTTCGACACCGACACAGACCCAGACACAGACTCTTCGCACACGACAGGACGCAGCCCTCATGCCCGCCAGCTCCGCATTCCACGCTTCCGCCACCAGCACCACGCGCGGCGGAGCCACGATGAGCACCGAGGAAATCAAGGCCCGGATCGAGGCGATGTTCGCCGACGAGGCCGCAGACACGTCCCCCGCACTCGTCGAATAGCGACGCCATCGCCGATGCCGGCAGGTCAGAGAAGGGCAGAGCCATGAAAGTGTCCACCCCGCTCGTCGAACCATCGCTCGAAATCCGACGCATCCCCACGCGGTCGAAGCCGGTGCATCGCACGAAGTCCGCAGCCGACGCCGACGCCGCACGAGTAGAGCTACGGCAGGCCCGAAACGAGACCGCGCGCCGCGAGCGTGACCAGTATCGTGACGTGCCCGCGCAGTGCGAGGCCATCGGCCGGCTCGCCGCCTCCGACCCCCGCCGCGAACTGCTGCGACAGCGACTGATCGAGCGGTGCCTGCCGCTCGCCGAACACATCGCCCGGCGTTTCCTCGGTCGCGGAGAACCCCTCGACGACCTGATCCAGGTCGCCCGCATCGGTCTGGTCAAGGCAGTCGACCATTTCGACGCCCGCTGCGGGGCGAACTTCGTGTCGTACGCCGTCCCGACGATCACCGGCGAAGTCCGCAGGCACTTCCGCGACACGGGATGGGCGATGCGCGTCCCGCGCAGCATGCAGGAACTGCACCTTTCCCTCACGACCGCGACGACCGAACTGACCACCACACTCGGACGCGCCCCGACGGCGAGCGAATTGGCCGAGGCCCTCGGGATCGACAAGGAGGAGGTGGTCCGGGGCCTCCGGGTTGCCGACGCCTACAGCACCCTGTCCGTCGATTTCCCGCTCGGCGAGGACGAGCGCCCGCTGTCGGAGACGATCGGCGACGTCGACCCGTCCCTCGCACACGTCGAGGACCACGTGGTTCTCGAGCCGCTGCTGGGATCCCTTCCCGACCTCGAACGCACCGTCCTCGTTCTGCGGTTCTTCGGCAACATGACCCAGTCGCAGATCGCCGCTCGGGTGGGCGTCTCGCAGATGCAGGTGTCCCGGCTGCTGAACAAAACCCTGGCGGACCTGCGCGGGAAACTCGCCGACGCCAGCGGTCAGATGCCCGGGTAGGCGGCCAGGAAGTCCTCCCACGTCCGCTTGCCCGTCGCCGCCTCGCGCGACAGGTTGACGCCGTCCCGGTACGCGCGGCCGGCCTTGCCCGGCATCCGGACCGGCATCGTCAGCCGGTGCCTGCCGGTCGCCTGCAGGTAACTGCGCGCCAGATCGCCCATCCCGTACACCGTCGGCCCGGGCAGGTCGGGAACCAGGCCTGCCGGGGCGCCGAGCGTCAGTTCCACCAGACGCGCCGCCACCTCCCCCGAGTCGACCGGCTGGAAGCGCAGTCCGCCCGGGACCGGGATCACCGGCAGTTTCGCCATCTTCTGCAGCATGCTCAGCACCAGTTCGTGAAACTGGGCTGCGCGCAACGTCGTCCACGGCAGGCCCGAGTCGGCCACCGCTCGCTCCGCGGCCAGCTTGGACGTGAACCAGCCGAGCGGAACCCGGTCGGCCCCGATCACCGAGATGTAGACGAGATGCCGCACCCCGGCACGCGAGGCGGCCTCGACCAGGTTCCGGGTCGCCACCTCGTCGCCCTTGGGGCCACCCGCCAGGTGCAGAACGGTCTCGACCCCGTCCAGTGCGGCTTCAATTCCCTTGCCCTCGAACAGGTCGCCGACCATGTACTCGACGCCGTCGCCGGGGTCACGGCCGTGCCGGCTGAGGACTCGCACGTCCCGCCCCGCCGCCCGCAGCAGTGGGACGACCTGACGTCCGAGCGTGCCGGTACCGCCGGTGATGAGAATGGGTGATGTCATGATCTCTCCAGATTCTTCGGACAGCTGATTTCGGTGGGTCTACCTGTGAGACACGCCGCGAGGAAGGAATGTGACACGGTGGACGACCGCGATCGGCTGACCGAGCGTTTCGAGGAACACCGGCCGCGGCTGCGGGCCGTCGCGTACCGGATGCTGGGCTCGGTGAGCGAGGCCGACGACGCCGTCCAGGAAGCGTGGTTGCGCACGATTCGCGCGGACACCGGCGAGGTGGAGAACCTCGAGGCGTGGCTGATCACGGTGGTGTCGCGGGTGTGCCTGAACGTGTTGCGCTCACGCGAGCAGCGGCGCGAGGAACCTCTCGACGTGCAGGCACACGATCCGGCTGTCGGCCACGACGACGGCGGCGACCCCGAACACGAAGCGATGCTGGCCGACTCGGTCGGGCTGGCGCTGCTGGTCGTGCTCGACACGCTGACCCCGGCCGAGCGGCTCGCGTTCGTGCTGCACGACATGTTCGACGTGCCGTTCGACGACGTCGCCCCTATCGTGGGCCGCTCCTCCCAGGCGGTGCGGCAACTCGCGAGCCGTGCCCGCCGGCGGGTGAAGGGTGCGTCGTCGGCACCGGACCCCGCGGATCTGGACCGCAGGCGAGCTGTCGTCGACGCCTATCTGGCCGCCACCCGCGGCGGCGACTTCGACGCTCTGGTCGCGCTGCTCGATCCGGATGTGGTGCTTCGGGCCGATCCCGCTGTCGGACCCACCCCGGGACCTCTCGTGATCCGGGGCGCCCGCGTCGTGGCCAAGGGCGCTCTCGCATCCGCGGAACGGGCCCGGGTCACCCAGGTGGCCCTGGTGAACGGGGCGGCCGGGCTCGTGATGGCTCCCCGAGGGCGGCTGTATCTGGTGCTGGCGTTCACGATCGTGGACGGGAAGATCACCGAGATCGACGTCATCGCGGAGCCGGATCGCGTCCGCCGGCTCGATCTCGCCGTCCTCGGGGACTGACCGGTCACCCGAACCGGGTGATGACCGTCGGCCCCGCGACCCGCAGCATGGAGGGAGCCGACACCCGGGGAGAGGGGCGCGAACGTGACTACTGCCTCGGACGACGATGCCCCACCCCGGAGCGCGGCCGCGCCGTCGCCGTTCCCGCCGATCGCGGACTACGCCTTCCTCTCGAACTGCCACACCGGGGCGCTGATCGCGCCGGACGGTTCCGTCGACTGGCTGTGCGTGCCCCGGTTCGATTCGCCCAGCGTGTTCGGTTCCCTCCTCGACCGTGAGGCCGGGATGTTCCGGATCGGCCCGTTCGGGCTCAACGTTCCGGCGTCCCGCCAGTACGAGCCGGGCACCAACATCATCTCGGCGGTGTGGAACACCCCGACCGGGTGGGTGAACGTGCGCAGTGCGCTGACGATGAGCACGACCCGCGGTGAGGACACCGTCACTCCCCACACGAGGCCGCCGGCGGACGAGGATGCCGACCACATGCTGGTCCGCACGGTCACGTGCCTCGACGGCAGCGTGGAGGTGGAGTTGGTGTGCGAGCCCGTGTTCGACTACGGACGCGCACCGGCGGAGTGGGTTCTCGTGAACGGTGATCGGCACACCGCCGACGCGAGCGGTGCGGGGCTCACGCTGCGCCTGCAGACGGACATGGCGCTCGGCATCGAGGGCGGACGGGTTCGCGCGCGCCACATGCTCGAGAAGGGCGAAACCCTGTACTGCGCGCTGACCTGGGCCGCGGAACTCGCCGCGCCGGGAACGGTGGAAGAGGCTGTCGCGCAACTCGATGCGACCGCGACGTTCTGGCGGCGCTGGTTCAGTCACGCCCGCTTCCCAGACCATCGGTGGCGTGAGGCGATCCAGAGGTCCGCCCTGACCATCAAGGGCCTCACGTACATGCCGACCGGAGCCACCGTCGCAGCCCTCACGACTTCCCTGCCGGAAACCCCGGGTGGCGAACGCAATTGGGACTATCGCTACACGTGGATGCGGGATTCCACGTTCACGCTGCAGGCCCTGCACTACCTGAACCTGGACTGGGAGGCCGACGAGTTCATGCAGTTCATCGCCGACCTCGAGTCGAACGGTGACGGCGCACTGCAGATCATGTACGGAATCGACGGCACCCGCGACCTCACCGAGTCGACCCGCGACGACCTGTCCGGCTATGCGGGCGCGCGCCCGGTGCGGATCGGTAACGGCGCGTTCGACCAGCGGCAGAACGACGTGTTCGGCGCCGTCCTCGACTCGATCCTGCTGCACACGGTGCGCAGCAAGCGACTTCCCCGCCGGTTGTGGCCGCTCGTGCAGCAGCAGGCGGCGTGCGCCTCGGCGGTGTGGCGCGACCCCGATCAGGGGATCTGGGAGGCGCGCGGCGCACCGCAGCACTATGTGTCGTCGAAGCTGATGTGCTGGGTGGCGCTCGACCGGGCGTCGAAGATCGCGGGCATCCGCGGCGATCGGGCGGCCGAGGACACCTGGCGTGCCACAGCCGAGGAGATCCGCGCCGACATCCTCGCGCACGGCGTGAAGAAGGGGGTGCTGCGACAGCACTACGACACCGAGGCGCTGGACGCGTCGACGCTGCTCGCCGCGGTCTTCGGGTTCCTACCCCGCGGGGACGTCCGGCTGCGCGCCACCGTCGACGCCATCGCGAGCGATCTCACCGAGGACGGATTCGTCCTGCGCTACCGCACCGGCGAAACCGACGACGGATTGTCGGGCAGGGAAGGCAGTTTCCTGATCTGCTCGTTCTGGCTGGTGTCGGCCCTGACCGTGGTCGATCAGGTGCAGGAGGCCACCGATTTGATGGAGCGACTGGTCAGCGTGTCGTCTCCCCTGGGCCTGTACGCGGAAGAATTCGACACGAGCACGGGCCGTCACCTCGGCAATTTTCCGCAGGCGTTCTCCCACCTCGCGCTGATCGAGGCCGCGGGGCGCATCATCCTGCACGAGCGGATGCGGGAACTGATGTGAGCCGAGGCCGGGCCCGACACGTCCGCCGCGCGGGCGACGGCCTCGCGGTGTCCGCCACCGTAGGCTGATCATGTGTCCCGAGCCGAATCGAGTCGGACGTACAGCGGCCAACCGGTCGCCGAACGTCGCGTAGCCCGCCGGGCACGGTTCCTCGACTCGGCCCTGTCGGTCTTCGCGGAGAAGACGTACGCCCACAGTTCGATCAGCGACATCTGCGCCGACGCGGGACTGTCGCGGCGCCAGTTCTACGAGGAGTTCGGCAGCCGCGAGGACATCCTCCTGGCCGTCTACGACACGATTCAGGACGACGCCCGGGACGCCGTGCTCGCCGCGAACGAGGCGGCCCCCTCCCGCGATCCGCGGACCGTAGCCGGCACCGTGATGACGGCCTACATCGAATCGGTCGGCACCGACGAGCGGCGCGCCAGGATCATCTTCGCGGAGGTGGTCGGGGCGGGCCCCCGGGTCGAGCAGTACCGCCTCGAGCGCCGCGCACAGTGGGCGCAACTCTTCGAGGCGGTCACCCGCACGATCGACGGTGGCGTCGTCGACCCACCCGAACGGTTCGCGATGGTGTCGATCGCCTTCATCGGGGCGGTCAACGACCTCGCCCACCACTGGAGCACCGCCTCCCCCCGGCCGTCCGCGTCGGTCCTGGTGGACGTCCTGAGCACGATGCTCATCGCGCTGGTCACCGATCAGGCCTGACCGGAACTTACTCGCGAGTATTGCGATACCCGTCACACCTGATCTAAGGTCTGCACTCAAAGT
Source organism: Rhodococcus koreensis (assembly GCF_900105905.1). Taxonomy (GTDB): domain Bacteria; phylum Actinomycetota; class Actinomycetes; order Mycobacteriales; family Mycobacteriaceae; genus Rhodococcus_F; species Rhodococcus_F koreensis. The sequence goes on from NZ_FNSV01000005.1 coordinate 3,656,234, forward strand.
GAGACATGGACGTCTCACTTCGGCCCGGGGAGGACCACATGATCAGATCGAGAGCGCTGCGACACCGAATACTGCTGGTGGGCGCAATGGTGGTGGGTGCACAGCTCGCCGTCGCCGCACCGTCGGTCGGGGCGCCCACCGACGGCGGGACGGCGGTGGACGTGCAACCGGCCCCGGCCGTTCCCGCCTGGCCCGAGGCCGACCGCGGGTTCTACGAGCCGCCCGCCGACGTGGTCGCGGCCGCCGAGCCCGGCGAGATCATCGCCGCCCGCGAAGTGCGCCTGGCGAACCTGTCCGTGCTTCCGGTGAACGTCGACGCCTGGCAGCTGTCCTACCGCTCCAACAATTCGCGGGACGAGGCGATCCCGGCGGTCGCGACGGTGATCAAACCTCGGGGCACGATCGACGGCGTCCGCAATCTGCTGTCGCTCCAGCCTGCGGAAGACTCGCTCGGCCAGTACTGCGCCGCCTCGTACGCGCTGCAGCAGTGGTCCGTTCCCGCGCCGCTGACCGGTCAGGTCGTCGCGCCGTTGCAGTTCCTCGAGGCGCAGGCCGCCCTCGCCCAGGGATGGGCCGTCGTGATGCCGGACCATCAGGGCCCGAACGCGGCGTATGCGGCCGGGCCCCTCGCGGGCCGCATCACCCTGGACGGAATCCGGGCGGCGGAGAACTTCGACCCCCTGGAGCTGTCCGGCAGGCAGACCCCGGTCGGACTGATGGGGTACTCGGGTGGCGCGATCGCGACGGGGCATGCCGCCGAACTCCACGAGAGCTACGCGCCGGACCTGAACATCGTCGGCGCGGCCGAGGGCGGTATCCCGGCCGATCTCGGCGCCCTGGTCGATCTCGCGGGCAACAACCTGGGCGCGGGGATCGTGCTGGGCGGGGTGTTCGGGGTGAGCCGGGACTACCCCGAACTCGCGGAGTATCTCGACACCCACCTGAACCCCCTCGGCAAGCAGCTCCTCGCCGCCAAGGGCAACCTGTGCGTCAGTTATCAGTCCGCGCTGCTGCCGTTCGCGAACCTGCGGGGCCTGTTCGACAGCCCCAGCGGCGACCCGCTGCGCGATCCGGTGGTCGAATCGGTACTCGACCGGACGAGGATGGGCCATCGGGTGCCGGACGTCCCCATGTTCATGTATCAGGCGAACCCGGACTGGTTGGTGCCGGTCGGGCCCGTCGACCGGCTCGTCGACACGTACTGCCAGGACCCGGACGCCCGGGTGACGTACATCCGCGACCACGCCAGCGAGCACCTGTCCCTCGAGCCGGTCGCGGCCGCGAGCGCCCTGATGTGGTTGCGGGACCGTTTCGACGGGGTCCCGGCCGGCGCCGGGTGCGCCACCCACGACGTGGGGTCGATGGCCCTCGACGAGAAGACGTGGCCGGTGTGGTCGTCGATCGTCGGCGACACACTCGCGAGCCTGCTCGGTCAGCCGATCGGGACGTGACGGTTCACAGCCCGCCGACACCGGCGAGCAGGGTGCGCGAGCCCTCGTGGAGCCGGGACCGGACGACGTCGACGGTGGTCTTCATCGTCGCCGCCACCTCGTCGCAGGACATTCCCCGGTAGTACACGAGGGCCAGTGTCTGCCTTTCGAGGGCGGGCAGCGCGTCGACCGCGTCCAATACCGCCGACCTGCACGAATTCACTTGCATGTACCCATCGTCAATGACCGGCGGGGTCGGAGACAGGGACCCCAGGGTGACGAACTGCCCACCCAGGGGTGAGCGTGCGGAAAAGACAGAGGGCCACCTTCCCGGGGGAAGGTGGCCCTCTGTGTGCGGAGGCAATTCCGCGGTGGAGCCTCCTGTCAGGATTGAACTGACGACCGCTCGCTTACAAGGCGAGTGCTCTACCACTGAGCTAAGGAGGCGGACACGCGCGCCCATCATATCCATTGCAGGAACGTCGGCTACTTCCGCCCACATTGGATAGCGTTGGAGCCATGAGTACCTCGGAGATCGCCACCGTCCTCGCTTGGCACGACGCCCTCAACTCCGGCGACATCGACACTCTGCTGTCGCTGTCGAGCGACGACATCGAGATGGGTGGACCGAAAGGCGCCACTCAGGGCCTGGCGGCGCTGCGGGAATGGGCGTCCACCGCGGGCATCACGCTGAATCCGCAGCGAATGTATTACTACGACGGAGTGCTGGTGGTCGAACAGCAGGCCACGTGGGCCACGGACCCGGAAGAGACGCGTATCCTGGCCTCTGCATTCCGTGTCGTCCACGATCAGGTCATCTCCACGTTCCGCCACGAGACACTCGAGTCTGCACTCTCCGCTACCGATTTGACCGAGAAAGACCTTGTCTCCGACACGTAGTATGTCCAAGCTCACAGAATCCCTCCAACGTCTCACAGGCGACCGTCGCGCAACGGTCGATGCGGTCACCGCTGCACCCACCCCGCTGCAGCCGATCGACCTCACCGACGATGCGGTCGTCGCCGAAGTACTCGACCTCGCCGTGCGAGTCGGTGAAGTCCTCCTCGCGTCCGGCACCGGTGCGATGGACACCGCCGAACAGGTGCAGTTCATCGCCGCCACGTACGGCCTCGCCCAGTGCGATGTGGATGTCACGTACAACTCCATCGTGCTGTCGGCGTACCGCGGGCCCACCCTCCCGCCGGCGAGCACCATGCGGATCGTGCACTACCGCTCGATGGACTTCACCCGGCTCGCGGCGGTCGACCGGCTCACCCGGCGCATCCGCCGGGAAGCGGTCACCCCCGGCGAGGCGCACGAGGCCCTGACCGCGGTCACCACGGCGCCGCACCCGTACAACCGCTGGATCGCGACGCTCGCCTGGGCGTCGATGGCCGCGTCGGTGTCCGTGTTGATGGGTGGTGGTGTGCTGGTCGCGTCCGTCGCCTTCCTGACGACGATGGTGATCTACCGGGTCAACCGCGTCCTCAACCGCATCGGTCTGCCGTTCTTCTTCCAGCAGGTGGCGGGCGGCCTGGTGGCCGCGACCCCGGCGGCGACGCTCTACACGTTCCAGGATCAGCTGGGTGTCGAGATCAGACCGTCGCAGATCATTTCGGCCGGTGTGGTGGTGCTGTTGTCCGGGCTGTCACTGGTCGGTTCCGTGCAGGACGCCATCACGGGAGCACCGATCACGGCGGCGGCGCGATTCTTCGAAGTGGTCATGATGACCGGCGGCATCATCGCCGGTGTGGCCATCTCGTTGCGTCTGACCGGCGTGCTGGGTTCGACCCTGCCCCCGGTCAACGTCGAGATCACCGAACTCGTGCAACTCCCCGTGCTGGTGATGTCGGGCGCTTTCGCGTCGATGTTCTATGCACTGGCCTGTTACGCCGAGCAGCGGGCCCTGACGGCCGCGTGGTTCGGCGGCGCGGCAGGCGCGCTCGTGTACATGGTGGCGCACCAGTTCGGCATCGGCCCGATCATCGGTTCGGCACTCGCCGCCACCGTGGTCGGCTTCGCCGGTGGTCTGATGGCCCGCCGCGCGCTCACGCCGCCATTGGTCGTCGTGGTGGCGGGTATCACGCCGCTGCTGCCGGGTCTGTCCCTGTACCGGGGTCTGTACGCCCTGCTCAACAACGAGGTGGTGATCGGACTGGGCTCGCTGCTGGCGGCGTTCGGTATCGGTTGCGCGCTCGCGGCCGGCGTCACACTCGGCGAATGGATCGCCCGGACCCTGCGGAGGCCGCGCATCCTGCGCCGCACAGACGACATCCGCCGCCCCGTCTTCAAGACGAGGCGGCGGAAGCCGGTCGAAACACACACACAGAAGGCGGCCTGAGGCAGTTTCAGGTGACGGCCTCTCGGCCGTCGGCCGGGCGCGACCGCCGGAATCTCACCGGACGGTCGTCCCGGCCCACAACGTCGCCGAAACGCGGGCGACGAGGAGGTCAGCTCTTGTCGACGCTGTGCCGTCCGCCCGACTTCTCGTCGGCCTCCATGGCCTCACGCAGGCTCTTCGGCCGCATGTCGGTCCAGTTCTTCTCCACGTACTCGAGGCAGGCTGCCCGGCTTTCCTCGCCGAAAACCACGCGCCAGCCTGCCGGCACCTCAGAGAACGTGGGCCACAGTGAGTGCTGGTCCTCGTCGTTCACCAGCACGTAGAAGCGGCCTTCTTCGTCATCGAATGGATTGGTGCTCATCTCGCCTCGCTTGTCGCATACGTGTCCTGTGCGTTCACACTAGCAAGCGTGCCGTTGCGGCCACGCCTTGTTACGACAGATGTAACGATCTCTCCCGCCCGCACGGCAACGTTCGACAGGAGCGACGACGTGATTCCGTGCGTTTTCTCCGTGCCGCCCTGCAGATAGATTCCCGCTGTGACGTCCGGCGAAACCGCCAATCGGTAATCTCGGCCGACTTCCCGCGGCGGGTGGGTTTTCGGCGCCAGTTCGCCGAGCAGCGGCTCGAGCGGAGCCGGGGTGAAACCGGTGGCCAGAATCAGTGCGTCGCAAGCAAGAGTGTCGGTGAGGCCGTCCACACCGCTGCGCACCGCCACCTCGATTCCGTCCGAAGTCTCGTCGACGGCAATGATCTCCGACGCGCGGCGCATGAACAGCCGGCGGCGCCCGCGCACGCGTTCCTGGTACTCGGTCGCGTACAGCTCGTTGATGAGCTCGATGTCGACCACCGAATAGTTAGTACTCCTATGGACATCCAGCAATCGCAGACGCTCCCCCTCCGGGGCGCCGTGCAGGTCGTCCACGGCCTCCGGATCGAAGATGCGGTTGGCGTACGGACTGTCGTCGGCCGGGCTGTAGCCGTAACGCGAGAAGACGCTGTGGACTTCGGCTTCGGGGTAGTTTCCGTGCAGGTACTGGACGATCTCGGCGGCGCTCTGACCCGCTCCGAGGACGACGAACCGCTGGTGAACCGGGGCCGGCATCTCGCCGAGCCGGAACAGGAATTGATGGTTGTGGAAGCACCGCGCAGAGGGGTTGGCCCACTCGGGGATTCGTTCCCGCAGACCCGCACCGACCACGACGTTGCGTGCGATCACCGTGGAGCCGTCGGCGGCACGGACCTCGAAACGGTCGATCACCCCGTCGTCGCCGCGGATTCCGCGTACCGTCTCCACCGCGGTGCCGTACCGCACGTCGGCGTCCACTCGGCGTGCCGCCCACTGCAGGTAGTCGTGGAACTCGTGACGAGTCGGGAAGAACGTCTGGTGATTGACGAAGTCGACGAGGCGACCCTGATCGAAGAGGTAATTGAAGAAGGTGAATGCGCTGCGCGGATTCCGGAACGTCACCAGATCCTTGGGAAACGCGATCTGCATGGTGGCGCCGTCGAGCAGCATTCCGGGATGCCACCCGAATCGATCCTGCTTCTCGAAGAATTGCGCGCTGATCCGCTCGCGCGGGGGGCACTCCGCGTTGTGTTCCTCGATGGCAATGGCCAGTGCGAGGTTGGCGGGACCGAATCCGACACCCACGACATCTCGCACCGGGAGATCTGTACCGACCGTTTCCGGCGATTCACTCATAGCTCGTTGTCCGTCCTCGACGCCGCGCCGCACCCGACCCAGCCGCCGTCTGTCTTCCGGCAAGATAGTGAAGCCTATCCTTATTTCGAGCACAGTACCAAGTACTTCCGGCCCCCGAGGCGGCGAAGTCCGCCCCAGAACTGCGACCTAGATCACTCTTGATCATCGGACGCCTTCCACCCATGCGGTGACCAGCGCCGACAACTCCGACGCCCAGCCACGGACCTCCTCGGCATCCAGCACATCCGAGGAGAAAGAGAAATATGCGTGGACGGGTCCGCCGCCGATCGGCTCGTAGAAGCTCAGCGTCAGATCCGAATCCGGCACACCCACCGGCACCGGCATGAAGCCGCCCAGCGCGTCGAGGTGACCGAGCCTGGCCTGCTCGTGATGAACGATCATGACCTGCGGACGAAGCACCGGCGTGTCGCCGAGCGCCTCCACCACGTCGGCGAATGCCACGTCCTGGTTGTCCAGCGCGTCGAGATTTCCAGCGCGGATACGCTGCAGCAACTCCACGGGATCGGGATCACCACTCGTATCCGTTCGCAGCAGAACGATATTGAAGAAGCAGCCGACGAGCGCGTCCAGCGTCTCCTCGGTGCGTCCCGCGACGAGCGACCCCAGCGGGATGTCCGTGCCGGCGCCGTGCCGGGTCAGCACGGTCGCGAGCGCCGCCTGCAACACCATGAACAGGCTGGTGCCCGTGTCGCTCGCGAACTTCGCGACCGCGCTGTGCAGTTCCGCGTCGATCTCGACGGGCACGATCTCCGCCGTCCGCGGTCCGCGAATGCCCGGGGCGGGAAGTTCGAGCCGGGACGGCATCCCGTCCAGCGTCTCGCGCCAGTACGCGAGCTGACGGGACCGGCGGCTGTCCGGGTCCCCGGGATCGCCGGCGAGTGCCTGCGACCACACCACGTAGTCGGCGTATCCGACGGGCAGCGGGTCCCATTCGGGTTCGCCGCCGTGTGAGCGGGCGGCGTATGCGCCCATCAGGTCACCGAGCAACGGCACCACGGACCATTCATCGACGGCGATGTAGTGCATCGCGAGGAGCAGCGCCTGGGTGCCGTCCGCACCGGTCACCAGATGCACCCGCAGCGGTGCGTGCTCGGTGAGGTCGAGGGGTGCCTGCGCCAACTCGAAGACCGTGCGGTGCACGTCCCCGTCCTCGACGTCGACGAGTTCGAGGGCGGGCCGCACCGCCTCCTGGGCGAACACGGTGTCCCCGACCTCGACGTACACGGTGCGCAGCGGTTCGTGCCGCGTCGTGACGTCGTCGAGAGCCTGCGCCAGGATCTCGGGGTCGACGGTGTCGCGAAGCTGCAGCGACAGTGCGTGACTGGCGCGGGCGTCGGCGCCCGCCGCCCGGAACTGCTTCCAGAACCTGCGTTGCGGCCCGGACAGCGGAAGCGTCTCGGGCCGGGGGTCCGACGCCGTCAGCACCGGCCTGCCGGTGGACGCGGCCGCCGCGACGATCGCGGAGAGTTCGGCCACCGTGGAACTGTCGAACACGTCCCGGATGCCGATGTCGACGGCGAACCGCCCACGGATCCGGCCCACCAGCCGCATCGACGCCATGGAGTTACCACCGAGGTCGAAGAAGTTGTCGTGGATGCCGACCGACGGCAGGTGCAGGATCTCGGCGAACGCTGCGGCGATCTCCTTCTGCTCCGGCGTCTGCGGAGTGCCGTCCCCGGTCAGGGCCGACCAGTCCGGCAGCGGCAGCGCCTTGCGGTCGAGTTTCCCGTTGGGGGTCAACGGAAGTTCGCCGTCCAGCACGACCACGAGAGTCGGCACCATGTAGTCGGGCAAGCGCGCGGCGGCGTGTTCCCGCACTGCTTGCGGATCGATCTGCCCGGCCCCGTGCCCGTCGGCCGGGGTGACGTAGCCGACGAGGCGGACGATGTCGCCGGACCGATCGGCGACGACCGCCGACTGCTTCACGGCCGGATGGCTTCCGAGGGCCGCGATGATCTCGCCGAGTTCGATGCGGAACCCACGGATCTTCACCTGGTCGTCGACGCGTCCGAGGAAGTCGATGTTGCCGTCGGCCCGCCAGCGCGCCCGGTCACCGGTCCGGTACATGCGGGTGCCCGCGTCGCCGAAGGGGCTGGGCACGAACCGGACCGACGTGAGGTCGGGCCTGCCGAGATATCCGCGCGCCAGTCCGCGGCCGGCGATGTACAACTCGCCCGCCACCCCCGGCGGCACCGGCTGCAGGCGGTCGTCGAGGACGTACGCCTGTTCGTTGGGGTCCGGGATGCCGATCGGCACAGCGGAGTTCCACCCGGGCTCCGCCTGCCACAACGTGTTGTTGACGGTGGCCTCGGTGAGACCGTAGGCGGCCAGCAGGTTGAGCCGCTCCGCCCACCGTCCGATCAGTTCCGGCGGCACGGTCTCCGTGCCCACCAGCACGGTACATCCCTCGGGGACGTCGCATCCGGACGGCAGCGCCGCCAGCAGGGACGGCGGAATGATCGCGTGCGTCACGGAATGCGCGGCCATGAAATCGGTGAGTTCCGGTCCGGCGACGCGGGACTCGTCGGGCACGATCACCACACGGGAGCCCGTGCAGAGCGCCATCGACAACTCGAAGACCGCCACGTCGAATCCGATCGACGCGAACTGCATCACCACCGAGCCCGGGACGAGTTTCATCCGCTGTTCGGCGGTGGCGACGAGGCTGGAGATCCCGTCGTGAGTGAGGATCGCGCCCTTGGGTTTACCGGTGGAGCCCGACGTGTAGATGACGTACGCGGCATGGTTCAGGCCCCGCGGGGGCTGCGGCACCGGTCCGTCGAACCCGGCCTCGAGCTCCGTGACGACGGACTCGTCGTCGAGCAGAACGCGAACGAGGCCGTCGGCCTCCGCGATGCGCGGGCTCTCCCCCACCGTGGTCGCCAGCACCCGCGCCGCGGAGTCGGCGAGCATGTAGGAGATGCGGTCGGACGGGTGGTTCAGGTCGAGCGGCAGGTACGCCGCCCCGAGCTTCAGCACCCCGAGCACGACCGCCACCATCTGCGAAGACCTCGGGACCGCGAGACCCACAACGTCTTCGGCCGAGACACCGCGGCGATGCAGCAGCGCGGCGATCCGGTCGGCGCGGGCACTCAGCTCCGCATACGTCACCTCGCCCGCGGCGTCGACGACGGCCACAGCGTCGGGGGTCGCGGCGACGTGGCGCGCGAACGCCTCGTAGAACGTCTCCTCCGCCACCGGCTGTGCGGTGTCGTTGAACCCGTGCACCACCAGTTCACGTTCGTCGCCGAGGAACACGTCGAGGTCGCCGACGGCGCGCCCCGAGTCGGACGCGACGGCGCCGAGCACCTCGACCTGCCTGCGCGCGATCTTCTCCGCGGTGGCCTTGTCGAACAGGTCCGAACCGTATTCGAGGCGCAGTTCGACCCGGTCGTCGTCGAGGTACTCGGTGAAGTTGAACACCAGGTCGAACTTGGCCGTGCGTTCCTCGAACACCACCGGGGTGAGGGCCGATCCGGCGGCCTGCGCCGAATCGGACGTCCGACTGTGGTAGCCGACCATCACCTGGAACAGCGGGTTCCGGGCCAGCGTCCGCGCCGGATTCACCTTCTCCACAACGGTTTCGAACGGAACGTCCGAGTGCGAGAAGGCCGCCAGGTCGGTGTCGCGGACCCGGGCCAGCAGCTGGTCGAACGTGGGGTTGCCCGACACGTCCGTCCGCAGCACCACGGTGTTGACGAAGAACCCGATCAGGTCGTCGAGGCCCAGTTCGCTGCGGCCGGCGACCGGTGCCCCGATCGGCAGATCGTCGCCCGCGCCGAGACGGTGCAGCAACGCCGCCGACGCCGCGTGCAGCACCATGAACATGCTGGTCCCCGACGTCCGCGCGAGCGAACGGAGCGCCCGCGTCGTCGCGGCGTCGAGCGTCGCCTCGATGGCGCCGCCCGCGAAGCTGGGCCGCGCCGGCCGGGTGCGGTCGGCGGGGAGCACCAACTCCTCCGGCGCCCCGTCGAGGGTCTTCGCCCAGTAGTCGAGTTGACGGCTGACGAGGCTGGACTTCTCCTGCGGGTCACCCAGGACGTCGCGCTGCCACAGCGTGTAATCGGCGTACTGGACGGCCAGCGGCGTCCACCCCGGTGCCGAACCCTGCGCGCGAGCGGCGTACGCCGTCATCAGGTCCCGCAGGAACGGCCGGTCCGACCACTCATCGGTTGCGATGTGGTGCAGCACGATCGCCAGCACCTGCTCGTCGCCGACCCGGATGAGGCTCGCGCGCACCGGGATCTCGGTGGCCAGGTCGAACGGCCGGCCGACGGTCTCGGTGACGAGCCGGACCAGATCGGCCCCGGTGCCGTCCACGACCGCGACGTCGGGGCGGACGTCGTCCAGGATCACCTGCACGGGTTCCCCGTCGTGCTCCCCGAACACGGTGCGCAGCGACTCGTGCCGCGACACCACGTCGGTCAGCGCCTGCTCGAACACCTCCGGGTCGAGTGCGTCCCGCAGTCGCAGGACGATCGGGAAGTTGTAGGCGACGGCGGCGCCCGCCCCATCTCGAACCGACGCCCCTTCCATCTGCTGCAGGAGCCAGAGGCGTTGCTGCGCAGCGGAGAGCGGCAGATGCTCGGGCCGTGGCCTGGCCGCCAGCACCGGACGCGTCGACGCGGTGTCGTCGCCGATCCGGGTGGCGAGTTCGGCCACCGTCGGCGCCTCGAACAGGTCGCGCATGGTGAGGTCGGTGTCGAGCGCGGCCCGTGCCCGGCTGATCAGCCTGGTGGCGAGCAGCGAGTGACCGCCGAGGTCGAAGAAGTCGTCGTCGACCCCGGGGGCCGGAACGCCGAGGATCTCGCCGAACAATTCGGACAGCACCCGTTCGGTGTCGGTGCGGGGTTCGGTGCGCGCACCGCCGCTCCGGCCGAGCACGTCGTCCGCCGACGGCAGCGCCTTGACGTCGAGTTTGCCGTTGACCGTCATCGGCAGCCTGTCGACCTCGATGACCGCGGCGGGCACCATGTAGTCCGGCAACGTTGCGCGCAGCGCCTGTGAGTACTTGTTAACGTCCGGCGGTTGATAAGTACTCACGGGGACGGCGTAGCCGACGAGCCGCTTGAACCCGCCCGGCCCCGAGTCGACGACGACCGCCGCCTGGCGCACGCCGTCCAGCGCTTCGAGCGCCGAGGCGATTTCGCCGAGTTCCACCCGGTGACCGCGGATCTTCACCTGATCGTCCGTGCGACCCAGGAAGTCGAGGTTCCCGTCGTCACGCCGGCGGACGAGGTCGCCCGTCCGATACATACGTACGGATTGACGGAACGGGTCGGCGACAAAACGCTCCGCCGTCAACGCGAACCGGTCGAGGTAGCCGCGGGCCAACCCCACCCCGGAGATGTACAGCTCACCGGGAACGCCGTCCGGAACCGGACGCAACCAGGCGTCCAGCACATAGGCGGACGTGTTCCAGATCGGTGTGCCGACGGTGGGCGTCGCGCTGTCGGCGGTGCCGGCACCCAGCGTGTTGATAGTGTACTCGGTGGGTCCGTACAGGTTGTACCCGCACGTTCCGTCCGTGTCGCGCAACCGGTTCCACACCGAATCCGACACCGCTTCGCCGCCGAGAAGCACCAGCGGCGGCCGGTGCCGTCCCCGGCCGTCGTCGAGCAGACCCTCCTCGATCAGGTGCTGCGCGTACGTCGGTGTCACGTTGACGACGTCGATCTCGTGGGTGTCGCAGTAGGCCACGAGCGCCTCCGCGTCACGCCGCAGGTTCTCGTCGCAGATGTGGACCTCGTGGCCCTCCACCAGCCACAGCAGTTCCTCCCACGACATGTCGAACGCGAACGACACGGTGTGGGCGATGCGCAGTCGCCTGCCGCCCGCCGCGGCGACGACGGGTTCGAAGATCGCCTCCCGGTGGTTGAACTGCATGTTGGTCAGGCCGCGGTACGGGGTGACGACGCCCTTCGGCTTGCCGGTGGACCCCGACGTGTAGATGACGTACGCCGGATGGTCCAGGCGCCCCGGGGTTCCGGGCGCGAACCCGCCGAGTTCGGCCTCCGACAGCGGTGCGGACGCGACCGCGCCGAGGTCGAGGGTGTCGACGGCCAGCGTGTCGACGGTGGCCGCGGCGAGCGTGCCCGCGACGTCCGACGTGGTGACGAGGACCGTCGGCCGGGCGTCGTCGAGCATCGCGACGAGACGCTCGGCCGGATGGTCGAGTTCGAGCGGCAGATACGCGGATCCGGTGCGCAGGACGGCGAACAGCGCCACCACCATCTCCACCGTCCGCGGCAGTGCGAGCGCGACGATCCGTTCCGGTCCCGCGCCGCGGCCCAGCAGCAGCCGGGCCATCCGGTTCACGTCGGCGTCGAGTTCGGCGTAGCTCACGGCGCGGTCCCCGAACACGAGGGCCGTCTCGTCGGGACGGACGAGCGCCGCGTCGGCGAACAGGTCGGCGATGGTCGCGTCGGGCAGGGCTTTCGGCTGGATCGGCACGGGTGTTGCGGCACCGGCGATTCCGCCGACCATGCCCGACAGGTCCGTGGACCACTCCTCGAGCACGGTCACGTACCGCGACAGCATGCGTTCGACCCGCGACGCCGGGATCTTCTCCGGATGGAACTCGAACTTCACCTTCACGCTCGCGCCGGGTGTCACGACGACGGTGACCGGGTAGTGCGTGTGGTCGATGCTGTCGCCGCCGCTGATGTCGTGCGCCGCGTTGAGCGCCGACACCTGCTTCTCGTCCACGAAGTTCTGCAGCACGTAGAGCACGTCGAACAGTTGCCGGTGCTCGGAGACTCGCTGGATGGAGGCGAGCCCGAGGTAGTCGTACGGGGTCAGCGCCAACCGCTCGGACTGGATGCGCCGCAGCAGGTCGGCGACGGTCTCGTCGGCGCGCAGTGTCGTCCGGACGGGGACGGTGTTGAGGAACATGCCCGTCACCGCGTCGATGCCCGGGACCTCCGGTGGCCGTCCGGCCACGGTGGTGCCGAACACGAGGTCGCGGCGTCCCGTCTCGATTCCGAGGACGACGGCCAGCGCGGCGTTCAGTACCGCGTTGAACGTGACACCGGCGCCGCGGGCACCGGCCCGGAGCCGTTCGCTCAGGTCCTCGGACAGCACCGCGTCCCGGCGCTGCGGCGGCTGCGGCTCCCCGGTGACCGTCGCGGCCAGCAGCGTCGGTTCGTCGAGCCCGCCGAGGGCGTCGGTCCACGCCGACTGCGCGGCGTCCGCGTCCCGGGTGGCCAGCCACTGCAGGTAGTCCTCGAAGGACCCTTCCGGGGCGGCGAACCCGGTGTCGTCGCCACCCGATTCGTACAGGGCGAGCAGCTGACTGACGACGAGACCGTTGGACCATCCGTCCCACAGCAGGAACTGCCGGTTGATCACCAGTCGGTCGTGGGAATCACCGAGTCGCAACACCATTGCCCGCCACAGCGGCGGGGCGGTCAGGTCGAACGGTGTCAGCCGGTCCTGCGCCGTCAATTGTGCGGCGTAGGAGTCGCGTTCGGTCTCGTCGAGTTCGCGCAGGTCGAACTCGGCGACGGGCACGTCCAGTCCGGTGCCGAAGAACTGCACCGGCGCGGGCAGGCCCGCGCTGACGAATCCTGCTCGCAGCGTGGGGTTGCGGCGTTGCAGGGTTCGCAGCGCGGCGGCGAGCTGATCGGCGTCGAGGCGGTGCTCGAAGTCGAGGGAGAACTGTGCCGTGTAGATGTCGGTGCCGGAGTCGAACCCGGCCTGGAAGTACAGGCCCTCCTGCAGTGGCGACAGCGGCAGCACCGTGTCCACCCCGCTCGGGCTCGCCTGGACGATCCGGTCGATCTCGTCCTGCGTCAGCGTCACGAGCGGCAGGTCGGACGGCGTGAGCATCGCCGGTCCGTCGTGTGCTGCGGCGGCGTCGGCGAGTTCACGAAGGGCGGCCACCCAGCCGTCGCTCAACGCGACGGTGTCGGCCTCGCTCAGGTCGGCGTCCGACCAGGCGAACACGGCCTGCAGTTCGGTGCCCTCTGCGGATTCCTCGCACAGCGCGTTGATGACCAGACGGTACGGACCGCCGAGGTCGGCATCGGGATCGGTTGCCAGGGAGTCGGATTCGACCGCGGGAGTCCAGGGTTGTCCGGGCGCGGCGTGCGGCATGCGGCCCAGGTAGTTGAACAGCACCTGCGATTCGGACCGTGCCGCGAGGAGACCGGCGGTGCGCGCGTTGACGTACCGGAGCATGCCGTAGCCGATGCCGCCTTCGGGCGCGCCGCGCAACTGCTCCTTCACGTCCTTGAGCGTGTCGAGCGCGCCTGCCCGGCTGCGCAACCGGACGGGGGTGACGTTGGTGAGCCAGCCGACCGTGCGGGAGAGATCCACGCCCTCGGCGAGTTCTTCGCGTCCGTGCCGCTCGAGGTCGACCAGCAGGTCGTTGGCGCGTCCGCGCTCGGCGAGCCAGCGGTCGGCCGACAGTCGCAGCGCCGCGAGCAGCACGTCGGTGACGTCCGCGCCGACGACGGCGGGCACGGTGGTCAGCACGGCCGTCGTGAGTGTCCGGTCCAGGCGGACCGTCCGCCGGGCGCCGCTGCTCACCACGGCGTGTCCGTCGGTGCCGGGCACCAGGTCGGCACCGGGTTCGGTGACCCGCAGCCAGTGGTCGAGTTCTGCCAGGCGGGCCGGTTCCTGTGCCTGCTCGGTGACGACGCGGGCGAATCCGCGCAGCGACGTGGGCACCGGGTCGAGTGCCGCGTTCTCGCCGCTGTCGGCGGCCACCCACGCCATGGCGAGGTCCTCGATCAGGGTCCGCCACGACACCCCGTCGATCACCAGGTGGTGCGCGACGAGCAGGAGCCTGCCCAGTTCCTGCGGGCCTGCGTCGAACCACACCGCGGACAGCACGGTGCCGTCGTCGGGGTTCAGACGGTCTGTGGCGGCGTCGGATTCGGCCGCCACCATCTCGCGCAGCGCGTCGGCGTCGAGTCCGGTGACGTCGACGCGGCGCAGCGTCAGGTCGGCGGTGGCCGCGATCTCGAGCGACCACACGCCCGGTGCGTGCCGGGTGAGCGTCTGCCGCAGGCCGTCGTGGTGGGCGATCACCGAGTGCAGGGCCGCCGTGAGGACGGTGGCGTCGGTGCCGGCCGGGGTGTGGAGGAGGACGGCCTGGTTGAAGCGGTTCTTTCCGCCACTCCACTCGGACAGCCGGTGGACGACGGGAAGGGGCGGCAGGACGCCGATGCCCGATTCCTCCACCCGCGGGGCCGGTGCGACGGCGGTGGCCGCGACCAGTCGCGCGAGCGCGGCCGGTGTCCGCTGCTCGAAGATCTGCCGCGGGGTGACCGTGATCCCCTCCCGGCGAGCGAGATTCACCAGGCGGATGGCGAGGATGCTGTCTCCACCCAGGGCGAAGAAGTCGTCGTCCACCCCGACCGCCCCGAGACCGAGAACCTCGGCGTAGTGGGCGGCGAGCACCCCCGCGGTCCCGCTCTCCACAACAGGCTCGGAGCTCGCCTGCGCCGCGAAGTCCGGCGCGGGAAGGGCTTTGCGGTTCAGCTTGCCGCTGGGGCCGAGCGGGAATTCGGTCACGTTCACGAACGCGACGGGCACCATGAACTCCGGCAGCGCCGAGGCGAGGCGCGCACGGACGTCGTTCAGATCGGCGTCCCCGACGACGTACCCGACCAGCTGTTGCCGGCCGGGCGCGTCCGAGCGCACGACGGCGGCGGCCTGCCGCACGCCGGGGCACGCGGCCATCTGCGCTTCGATCTCGCCCAGTTCGATCCGGAAGCCGCGCAGCTTCACCTGATCGTCGATCCGGCCGAGGTACTCGACGGCACCGTCCGCGTCGACCCGGGCGACGTCGCCGGTGCGGTACATGCGGGACCCGTTGCGGGAGAACGGGTCGGCGACGAAGCGTTCCGCGCTCAACCCGGGCCTGCCCAGGTAGCCGCGGGCCAGCTGCGGACCGGACAGATAGAGCTCACCGGCGGCGCCCGCGGGCACGGGCTGCAGATACCGGTCGAGCACGTACAGGCCGGTGTTGGACGTCGGCAGGCCGATCGGCACGGACGGCGCGGCCGCGTCGATTCCCTGGACGGACGCGGCGTAGCTGACGTCGACCGACGCCTCGGTGGGGCCGTAGAGGTTGTCGAGTTCCACTCCCGGCAGGAGTTCGGCGACGCGCCGCGCGGACGCCACGGGCAGCGCCTCACCGCTGCAGGAGATGATCCGCAGACCGGTGCACCGGGCGGCGGCCGGCTCGGCGAGGAACACCTCGAGCATCGACGGGACGAAGTGCACGCGCGTGATCGACTGCCGCAGGATGACGTCGGCGAGGTACGCCGGGTCCTTGTGGCCGTCCGGCCGGGCCAGCACGAGCGTCGCGCCGGCGAGGAGCGGTCCGAAGAATTCCAGAACCGACACGTCGAAGCTGGACGGCGTCTTCTGGAACACGTTGTCCGAAGGGGTGATCGGGCGGAATTGCTGAACCCACAGCAGACGGTTGACGATGCCGGTGTGCGGCACGACGACCCCCTTGGGCCGTCCCGTCGAGCCGGACGTGTAGATGACGTAGGCCGGGTGCTGCGGTGCGAGCGGGACACCGGTCAGCGGCTCGGGCGAGTACCGGTCGGCGTCGGACACCCGGACCTCCGGGACGCCGGAACCGGCGAACGTCACGGTGCCGTCGGTGAGAACGCACACCGGCTCCGCGTCGGCCAGCATGTACGCCAGCCGGTCCGCGGGGTACCCGGTGTCGAGCGGGACGTAGGCGCCGCCCGCCTTCCCGACCGCGAGCAGCGCCACCATCAAGTCCAGCGAACGCGGCAGTGCCACCGCGACCTTCGACTCGGGTGCCACCCCACGCTCGGCGAGCAGCCGGGCGAGGCGGTTGGCGCGTGCGTGCAGTTCCGCGTACGTGAGGTGGTCGTCGTCGATCGCGACGGCCACCGCGTCCGGCGTCCGCGCGGCCTGCTCCTCGAGCAGGGCGGTCACCGTCGTGTCGGGGAACTCCACCTCGACGTCCCGCAGTGCGGCCTCGATCGGCTGACGCGACGCCAGCGGGACGGCGGACACGGTCTGGTCGGCGTCGCGGGTCAGCTCGGTGAGATAGGCGATCGTCGACTCCGCGAACCGGGTCGCGGTCGCCGCGTCGATGCGGGCGGCGTCGTATTTCAGCTCGAGGGTCAGCGCGTCGCCGGGCATCACGATCAGCGTCATTGCGTACGGCGGGTGCTCGTCGAAACGGATGCCGGTCAACTGCACCGCACCGGACGGGTCCGCGACCGCGCCGTCGCCGAGCGGATAGTTCTCGAACACGACCAGTGTCTCGAACAGGTTCTGCAGTCCCGCTTCCCGGCGCAGTTCGGCCAGTCCGAGGTACTGGTGGTCGAGCAGCGTCGACTGCTCGTGCTGCCACCGGGCGAGGGCCGCGGCCACCGTGTCGGTGGGCCGGTACCGCAGTCGGGTGGGAACGGTGTTGATGAACAGGCCCACCATGGTCTCGATGCCGGGCAGATCGCCGCCGCGGCCCGACACCGTCGAACCGAACAGCATGTCCTCGTTGCCGGTGAGGCGGCCGAGGACCAGGCCCCACGTGCCGTGCACCAGCGTGCTGAGCGTCAGCCCGCGGGTCCGGCCGACCGCGGTGAGGGCGGCGGTGTCTTCAGACGGCAGTGCCACCCGGACACTGCGGATCCCGGACTCGCCCGTCCGCGTGGGTGCAGGGAGTTCCACCGGCTCGGGAGCATCGGCGAGCGCCTCCCGCCACACCGCGAGCGACGCCTGTCGGTCCCGCACCCCCAGCCATTCGAGGTAGTTCCGGTAGGGCGTCGGCGTCGGCAGCGCCTGCGGCGTCCCCTCGACGCTGTACAGGGCCATTAGTTCGCGCAACATCACCGGCACCGACCACCCGTCGGCGACGATGTGGTGAATCGACTGCAGCAGAAGGAACCTGTCACGTTCGGTTTGGGCGAGCGTGTAGCGCAGCAGGGGTCCGCGGGCGAAGTCGAAGCCCCGCGCCCGGTCCGCCGCCAGCACTTCGTCCACGCGCTGCGCCGGATCCGCGACGCCGGTGAGATCGAGTACCTCCATCGGCACCCGGACGTCGTCGGCGACCACCTGGACCACCCGGCCGTCCGATACCGCCCGCACCCCGACGCGCAGGGCCGCGTGCCGGTCGACGACGGCCTGCAGTCCGCGGTGCAGCGCCGCCGCGTCGACGGGTCCGGTCAGTTCGATCACCTGCTGCACCACGTACGGGTCCGTGCCGGTGTCCTCGAACGCCGACTGGAAGTAGATGCCCTCCTGCAGCGGTGTCAGCGGCAGCACGTCGGCCGCCCCCGCCAGCGCGTCCACGTCCGGCTGGGTCAGCGACACGAGCGGGAAGTCCGACGGCGTGTGACCGCCTAGATCACCGACCCCGGCGAGCACCCGCAGCACCGCGGTCCACTCGTCGGCGAGGGCCCGGACGGCGTCGCGGGTGAGCACACCGGGCGCCCACGTCAGCGTCGTCCGCAGCACCGGACCGCCGGCACCGTCCTCGGCGATCACGTCGAACGCGAGGGCATGTCCGATCGGCATCCGCCGGTCGTCGGCGCCGCCCATCGCTTGCGGCAGCCAATCGGCGCCGGTGCCGGACGTCACCCGCCCGAGGTAGTTGAACAGCACCTGCGGTGCCGGCGTGTGCGCGAGTTCCGGTTTCGCGGCACCGAGGTAGCGCAGGGCGCCGTAGCCGAACCCGGCACCCGGGATGCGGCGCAACTGGTCCTTGACCGCCTTGAGTGCGTCGGCGATTCCCGCTTCGTCCGCGGCCGCACCGGGGTCGAGCACCATCGGGTAGACCGTGGTGAACCAGCCGACGGTCCGGGACAGGTCGAGGGCGGGTCCGTCGCTGCGGCGGACGAGGTCTTCCTCGCGTCCGTGCCCTTCGACGTCGAGGAGCACGGGGCCGGGTTCGCCGCCGCGCCACCTCCGCAGTGCCACCGCGGCACCGGTGAGAAGAGCGTCGTTGACGTGGCCGTGGAACGCCGCGGGCACCGTGGACAGCAGCGGCCCGGTGAACTCCGCAGGCAAGGTCACCGTGAGGGTTTCGGCGTCACCGGCGAGGTCGACGGCAGGGTCGAGCGCCCGCGAGCCGAGGAGCGGATCGGGTGTGGCTGCGACGTCCGCCCAGAACGGCAGTTCGTGGTCGAACGCGCCCGACTTCGCGTGCTCGTCGAGCAATTCGGACCAGCGGCGCAGCGACGTCCCGGCCGGGGGCAGTTCGGGGACGCCCCCGGCCGCCGCCGCGGTGCCCGCGCGGGCGAGATCCTCGAGGATGATGCGCCAGGACACTCCGTCGACCACCAGGTGGTGGCCGATCAGCAACAACCGGCCGGACCCCTCGACCGTGGAGAAGAGGACGGCCTGCATCATCGTGCCCGTGTCCGGGTCGAGCCGTGCAACCGCCGCGCGGGTCTCGCTGTCGAGTTGCTCTGCGCTGCCGTCGAATTCGACGACCCGCAAGATTCCGTCGACCGCCGCCGGGGAGTATTCCGGCACGGACAGTGTCCAGTGGTCGCCCCCGCGGCGGAGGCCGCTTCCGTTACCGCGCACCAGCGTCGCGCGCAGGGCGTCGTGCCGCTCGAGTACGGCTGCCAGGGCCGCCCGCGCGGCGGGTTCGTCGAGGGCCGCCGGAGTCTGCACCAGCACCGACTGGTGGAACGCGGCGATCTCGCCGCCCCTCTCGGCGGTGCGGGCGAGAATCGGGGTGCTGCGAACGTCCCCGACCGCGACGTCGTCCGAATCGGCGGCGGCCACGGTCCGGCCGTCCTGCGCCCGGGCGAGCGCCTCCGCGGTGCGGAGCTGGAAGATCTCCCGCGGGCTGATCGAGAGCCCTTCCCGCCGAGCGTGGTTGACCAGCTGGATCGCGACGATGCTGTCGCCGCCCAGCGCGAAGAAGTCGTCGGTGACACCGACGGACTCCACCCCGAGAACACCCGCCATCAGCGCACACAGGGTTTCCTCGGCGGCGGTGCGGGGCGCGACGTTCTCACCGGCCGCGCCGAGGTCCGGCTCGGGCAGTGCGCGCCGGTCCAGTTTTCCGTTGGGGGTGAGCGGGAACCGGTCGAGGACGACGAACGCCGACGGCACCATGTACTCCGGCAGCTTCGACGACGCCCAGACCCGCAGCTCGGCGACGTCCGGCACCGAGTCCTGCTTCGCCACGACGTAGGCCGCGAGATACTTTGTACCCGTCGGTGTTTCCCGCACGACGACGGCGCTGTGCCGGACGGCGGGATGCGACACGATGCCCGCCTCGACGTCCTCGAGTTCGAGCCGCATGCCCCGGATCTTCACCTGGTTGTCGGCGCGTCCGAGGAAGTCGAGGGTGCCGTCCGGCGCCCAGCGGGCGAGGTCGCCGGTCCGATACAGCCGGGAACCGTCGTCCGCGAACGGGTTTGCGACGAAGCGGGACGCCGTCAGCTCCGGTGCGTCCACGTAGCCGCGGCCGAGGAGGAATCCGCCTGCGTACAGTTCACCGCCGGTGCCGAGCGGCACCGGGTTCAGGTGCTCGTCCAGCACGTACAGCTGGGTGTTGGGATTCGGGCGCCCGATCGACGTCGCGATCCGCGCGGCGTCCTCCCGGTAGATCACGTGCGATACCCCGATCGTCGCCTCCGCCGGACCGTAGCCGTGGTACATCGTGATGGCCAGTTGCGCTCGGAACCTCTCGAACAGCCGGGGTGTGAGAACCTCACCGCCGCACCACACGTGCTTCAGCGCCGACATCCGGTCCGTGCCCCGGGACAGGTCGAGCAGCACGTCCAGCATCGACGACACGAGGTAGACGAACGTCACCGACTCGCGCGCGATCAGGTCAAGGAGATACTGCGGGTCCCGTTCCCCGCCAGGCTCGGCCACCACCAGCCTGGCACCCGCCACCAGCGGCAGCAGGATCTCGTTCACGGAGATGTCGAAAGACAGCGGCGCCTTGAACAGCGACGCGTCCGAAGGTCCGAATCCCAGGATCTCGTCGCGCTGCCACAGCAGTCTCGCGCAGACGGCCTCGTGCCGGATCATGGCCCCCTTTGGCCTGCCCGTCGAACCCGACGTGAAGATGACGTACGCCAGCCGCGCACCCTGCACGGTCACGGCGGGCGGTTCGGTCGGCTGCCCGGCGTGCGCCCACGCCGCGAGGTCGACGGGCACGGCCCGCTCCCCCGCGTCGGTGACCCCGCCGGGGCCGGTGAGAACGAGGGCGGCCCCGGCGTCGGCGAGCACCGACGTCCGGCGGTCCTCCGGCCACGACGGGTCCAGGGGCACGAACGCCCCACCCGAGCACATGACGGCGAGCAGTCCGATCACCATTTCCGCGGAGCGCGGAAGGCCTATCGCCACAACGGTTTCCGACCCGGCACCGCGGTCCAGGAGGTGGTGGGACAGCTGCGCCACCCGCTCCCCGAGCTCCCGGTAGGTGAACCGGACGTCGCCGGCGATCAGGGCCTCGGCATCCGGCGTCCGCGCCACCTGGGCGTGGAACAGTTCGGGGACCGTCACCGATTCCTGCGGGGACGCCGTGTCGTTGAACTCCACCAGCAACTGCCGGCGCTCGGCCACGGTCATCGGATCGAGCGACGCGATGGGCTGCGCCGGGTCGGCGACGATCTGCCCGACGAAGTGCTCGAGCCGACGGCGGTGCTCCTCGAGTTCGGCCCCGAGACCGGCCGGGGCCCGGAGGTCGATCTGGATGGGCTCCGAATCCTGCCCACCGCGGATCGAG
The DNA here is from genome assembly GCF_900105905.1 of Rhodococcus koreensis. Taxonomy (GTDB): domain Bacteria; phylum Actinomycetota; class Actinomycetes; order Mycobacteriales; family Mycobacteriaceae; genus Rhodococcus_F; species Rhodococcus_F koreensis. Next base: position 3,677,427 of record NZ_FNSV01000005.1, read on the forward strand.
AAGTCGAGGTCGCGGACCGGTCCGGTCGCCGAACCGCGCACCCACGCCGGGAATCCGCCGAACGTCAGCGAATGCTCGAACATCATGGAATTGATTCCGGGACCGAAGATCTGGCGGTCCGGGTCGATCGACCGCAGTTCGCGGGCGAGGTCCTCACCGCGGTAACGCCCGTGCCGCAGCACCGAGATCAGCGTCGTGTCGATGCGGGTGGCGAGCTCACCCACCGTCATCTCGGGATCCACCTGCACCCGGAGCGGCAGGATCGTCGAGCACATCCCCGGGATGCGGCGCAGTTCGCGCCCGACCCGCGCCGTCATCGGCAGCGACAACGTGAGGTCGCGGCGGCCGGTGAGCCGGTGGATGTATGCCACGACCGCGGCGAGCGGCAGCCGGGTGCGCCGGATCCCGGCATCGGAGGCGAAGGCGTAGAGCGCGTCGGCGTCGTCCCCGTCGATCTCGACGAGGGCGGAGATCGGCGTCCCGGAGTGGTCGACGACCTGCGGGAGCAGGCGGGGCGGTTCCGGCGCGTCGACGACCTGCCGGATCCAGAAGTCGCGGTCGGATTCGAAACGCTCCGAGGCGCGGTAGTCGCGATCGGACGCCACGAGGGAGTCGAGCGGCCACGGCGCCGTGGACGTCTCGAGTTCCGGATGGTCGTATCGATGGACGACGTCCGCCACGAGCAGGGTGATGCCGTACCCGTCGATGAGGCTGTGGTGGTAGCGCTGGTACCAGATGACCGACTCGTCTCCGGTGCGCAGCAGGGCGTGCCGGAACAGCGGTTCGTCGCCCTCGATGTCGACGACCGTCTCCATGTCGCGGTCCATCCACGCGCGCGCACTCGCTTCGGGATCCTCTTCGCGGCGCAGGTCGACGACGCTCAGGGTCCACTCGCCGGGCGCTGTCGGCACCTGGAGCAATTCGTTGCCTTCACCGCGCTCGAAGCGCACGTGCAGGGCGTCGGCCCGTGCGACGGTCTTCCGGATCGCCGCGACCGTCCGGTCCAGATCGATCGGGCCCGCGACCTCCACGACGAGCGAGAGGTTGTAGACCGGGCTGCCCGGGTTCAGCTGCTGCCCGACCCACACCTCGGACTGCGCGGCCGTCACCGGCAACACGACAGGCGTCGAACTGGCGCCGATCGAGGAAGAAGCGCTCTCAGCCGAAAGGTGCTGAAGGCGAGCAGCCGCCGAGTGGTCCGGAGACATGGGTGATCCGATCGTCCGTCGAGAGCGCCCGTCCAACGACGGGCACCCGAGGAAGTTTAGGTTAGGCTACCCACCAGCAACAAGCCGGTTGCCAGCAAGTTCACAGGCGATGGTTATCACGGCGGCAATTTCGGTTCAATCTCCCCGGCCGCGTGTCCCCCGCACTGCCAACAGAATTCCCCGCGCCAAAGCGGTCACTACGTCGGGTTTTGCCCCATAAACATACCGTGCGTTCGTTCACTCGGGAGGCCCGGGCGATGCCGGTTTCCGGGGGCAGCCGTCCAGCAACCGCAGCCGCCCGGCAAACCTATTCGTGCCAGACCGCGGTGTTCCCGCCCCGGCGCTTGGCGGCGTAGAGGGCGATATCGGCGTGATGGAGCAACTCGTCGACCGTGCGGGCCGACGTACTGCGCGCCATCCCCACACTGATCGTCACGACGAGCAGTTCGTCCCCGACGTCGATCGGCGTCATGATCGAGGCGAGCATCCGGTCGACCACGTCGTCGGCGTCCAGTTCGTCGATGTCCGGAAGGATCGCGACGAACTCGTCGCCGCCGAGTCTGCCCACCGCGGACGGCGTCCGCATCGCGTGCCGCAGATGCTCGGACACCGCCTGCAGGATGGAATCGCCGACGCGATGGCCCCGGGTGTCGTTGACTTCCTTGAACCCGTCCACGTCGAGGAACAACGCGACCGCCGGACCCACGCCGGGCTCGAACAGGCGCTGCAGATGCTCCGTGATGGCGGCGCGATTGAGCAGCCCGGTGAGACTGTCGTGCGTGGCCTCGTGCAGAAGCAGCGCATGCGCCTCCTCCGCCTGCTTCTGGGCGGTGACTTCCGCGGTGACGTCCCGGAAATGCACGACCAGCGCGCCGGCGTCGGCCGCGGCGGTCACCTCGATCGTCGCCCCGGGCCGATACAACGAATCCACCCGGGTCTGCTGCTGAGTCCCGGTGGCGAGGACCTTGCGGCACAGTGCGTCGAAGTAGCTGCCCTGCGTTTCGGGGAGAACCTCGGTGACGACGCGGCCGAGCAACTCCTCCCGCGACCGTCGTACGTGCCGCAGGCAGACGGAGTTGACGTAGATGATCCGAAGGTCCTCGTCGAGCGCCATGAACCCCAGGCCCACCCGGTCGAGCAGAGACGCGAGCTGGGCGTCCCGGCCGGCGACGTGTCCGAGTTCGATGACGACCCCCGTCAACTCGACGGGATCGCCGGACGCATCGGTGGTGACGTCGATGCTGCGGGTGAGGATGTACCGGGTCGACCGATCCGTCAGCACGATACGGAACACGCATTCCGCGCCGACCGAGCCGGCCGTGTCTTCGAACATCCGGCGCACCGTGCCGATGTCCTCGGAATGGACGCGCTCCCGCCACAATTCGAGCGGCGGCAGGGAACCGTCGTCCCCGAAGATGGCGGCGGCCTTCTCGTCCCACCACAAGGTGCCGTTCATGACGTCGTACCGGACGATGCCCACCCCGAGGCGCGGAATGCCCAACGCCATCAGGTCCTCGCCGTCACCGTGATCGCCCCCCAGCCACTCGAAGATCCACCCTACTCACAACGGTGGCGGCAGCCACCGGTCAGTTGGCGAGGAACTCGAGCAGTACCTTGTTCACCACTTCGGGCTGTTCGAGGTAGCCGTAGTGCCCCACGTCGGGGATCTCGTAGTACCGGGCCGACGGGATCGCCTCGGCCACCTCACGCGAGAGGTACGGCGGAATCATCCTGTCGTCGGCGAAACCGACGGACAGGCACGGCGCGGTGATCGCCCGGTAGGCCTGCCTGCGGTCGAAGCTGCGGTCCATCTCCATCTGCGCGCGCACACCGTCCGACGTCCGGCCGCCGCTGAACTCGAACAGGTCGAGCCAGTCGCGGGCCGTGTGCGGGTCGACGAGCGACGCGGGCGACAGGTTCATCACGGCGGTCACCGCGGCCCGGTACTTGGCGGGGAGTTCGACCCCGCTGTCGTGGAGGGCGCGCTCGCCCTCGGTGAGGGTCTGCTGGAAGTAGTCCATGCGGGCGTGGCCGGCGAGGAAGGCCGCCTTGAGCACGAGATCGGGGCGGGACAGTGCCAGTTCCTGCGCGACACGGGCGCCCATCGAGGTGCCGACGACACGGGCCGGTCCGCCACCGAGGTGCTCGATCAGTCCCGCGGTGTCCGCGACGAGGTCGTCCATGGTGATCCCGTCGACGCTCTCACCGGACGGCGCGATGCCCCGGTTGTCGAACGTGCAGACGCGGTAGCCGGCGTCGACGAGCGCGGGGGTCTGATGCAGATCCCACACCCGCCCCGGGCTTCCGGTTCCCATGATGAGCACCACTAAATCGCCGGATCCCTTGACCTGGTAATTCAGGGGGATCCCGTTGATCGTGGCGATCGTCATCTTGCCTTCCTTCCCTGGGCGGTCTCACCGAACTAGATTGGATAGCCTAAGCTGGCTTCGTCGCCGCTCAAAAGCGGCGCTGACCGACAAGCTCGTCCAGGAGGACCGCGTTGAGAGTCGCCACACTCGGATATCAAACCTGGGGTCACCGTACCCTGCAGGCCCTGCTCCAGTCCGACCATGAGGTCGTCCTCGCGATCACCCACCCCAAGAGCGATCACGTCTACGAACAGATGTGGGCGGACTCCGTCGCCGACCTGGCCACCGAGCACGGGGTGCCCGTGCACATCGCCACCAAGCCGGACGAGAACTTCAAGGCCGCGCTGAAGCAGGCCGACCCGGACATCGTCGTCGCCAACAACTGGCGCACGTGGCTGCCGCGGGACGTCTTCGACTCTCCCCGCTACGGCACCCTCAACATTCACGATTCGCTCCTGCCCAAGTACACAGGATTCTCCCCGCTGATCTGGGCGCTCATCAACGGCGAGGAAGAAGTCGGCCTCACCGCGCACCTGATGGACGAGGAACTCGACGCCGGCGACATCGTTTTGCAGAGGTCGACGCGGGTCGGGCCGACGGACACCGTCACCGATCTGTTCCACCGCACCGTCGACATGATCGGCCCGATCACGCTCGACGCGCTCGCACTGATCGAGTCCGGTCGCACGGACTGGACGCCGCAGGACCGCTCGCAGGCCACGTTCTTCCACAAGCGTGCCCCCGAGGACAGCCTCATCGACTGGACGTGGCCCGCCGACGCCATCGAACGCCTCGTCCGCGCGCAGTCCGACCCGTACCCGAACGCCTTCACCCATTTCAAGGGTCAGCGTGTCCGGGTTCTGAAGGCCGCCGTATCCGAGGGAAATTACGGTGGAACGCCCGGGCGTGTCTTCATCCACGAAGGCGACGGAATGGTCATCGTCGCCGGACCCGACGCCCGCACCGGACAGAACAAGGGCCTGAAGATCCAGCGCGTCCGCCTCGACGACGGCACCGAACTCGCCGGGACCGACTTCTTCCCCCACGGCGGCGGCTACCTCAGCTGACGCCCGTGCGCCTTTCTGGTAGTGGGTGCTACCAGAAAGGCGCACGGGGCGGAACGCCCTACCGCCCCTCCCACGCCGACCACAGCTCGGCGTAGCGTCCGCCGGCCGCGACGAGCCGGGTGTGCGGACCTTCCTCGACGATCCGGCCGTGTTCCAGGACGACGACCCGGTCTGCGGCGGCCGCCTGCGTCAGCCGGTGGGCGACCACCAGCGTCGTGCGACCGCGGGTCGCGGCCTCCGCCGACGCCTCGAGTTCGCGGGCACCCGCGCTGCCCGCTTCGGCCGTCGCCTCGTCCAGGATGGCGACCGCCGGGTTCGCGAGGACGAGTCGCGCCAGGGCCAGCTGCTGCGCCTGGGCGGCGGTCAACTCGTGTCCGCCCTCCCCGACCACGGTGTGGACCCCGTCGTCCAGAGCGGTCACCCAGCCGTCGGCGCCGACGGCCTTCAATGCCATCGCCGCGTCCTCCTCGGACGCGTCGGGTGCCGCGAGCCGCAGGTCGTCGATCAGCGGTCCGGCGAACACGTGGACTTCCTGGCTGACGATCGCGACCCGGCGACGGAGGCCACCCGGCTCGAGGTCCGCCAGCGCGGTTCCGCCGATCCGCACCGAGCCGGACGTCGGGACGATCGACCCGGCCGCGATCGCCGCGACCGTCGTCTTGCCCGCCCCGGTCGAGCCGACGAGGGCGACACGTTCACCCGACTTCACGTGCAGGCTGATGCCGTGCACCACTTCGTGGCTGCCGTCGTAGGTGTGGCGGACGCCGTCGAGTTCGAGCGTCGCGTCCGTGTTCTCCCCGGCGGCGGCGGTCCCGGCGGAGGATTCGTCGTCGAGGTCGACGACGCCGACGAGCCGCGCCAGGCTCGCACCGGCAGACTGCACCTCGTCGAACGTGTACATCAGCATGCCGATCGGATTGAACAACCGGTGGAAGAGCAGCGCCGCGGTCGTGGTCTGGCCGACTGTCACGATGTCCGCGTTCACCAGGGCGAATCCGGCGGCGAGGATGGTGGCCAGCCCCACGAACTCGGCCCGGTTGCCGCGTCCCGCGAACCGGGTGAACAGTGCGAAGACGCCGACGGACAGGTCGCGGGCCTTCTCCGACGCGCCGTTGATCTGACCCAGGTGGCTGTCTTCCAGGCCGTAGGCGCGCACCGTCCGGGCACCCTGCATGCTGCTGATCAGGGCCTGCGAACGCTCCCCCATCGCGACGCGTTCGGCGGCGTACACCGGCGCCGACCGCGGCAGGTACCAGTGCATCGCCAGCGCGTACATCGGCAGCGCCACCATGCCCGCGAGCCCGAGCCGCCAGTCGATGCCGAGCATCGTGACCATGCTCAGCACCACCAGCAGGACCGCCGTGACGAGATTGGGGACCACGTCGGTGACGGCCTTGCCGATCACCGCGACGTCGTCGCCGACGCGCGACAGCAGGTCGCCCTTGCCGACCCGTTCGACCGTCTGGATCGGCAGCCGGAGCGCCCGGTCGACGGTCCGCTCGCGCAGGTCCGCCAGGATTCCCTCGCCGAGACTGCGGATCAGGTACGACGCGAACCCGGCGCACAGTCCGCCGATCACCGCGGCGGACGCGATCACCGCGACCACCCAGCCGATGGTGGACGGCGGCGCACCGTCCTGGACGCGGTCGACGAGGACGCCGAAGACGTAGACAGGGACCAGCGCCATGCCGGCCGCGACAGCCGCCACCAGCAGCGTGAAGACGCTCCGGCCGCGGCGCTGTCCCAGCTCGGACCTCAGCCACGCCCACGTGTCGCGCGCGTTCGCGATGGGAAGCAGTTCACTCATCGCAGGACCGCCTGACGGTAGTTCGCGTTCTCGGTGGCCAGTTGCGAGTGGGTGCCCTCACCGGCCACCGTTCCGTCGTCGAGCACGACGACGCGGTCGGTGACGGACAGCAGCGCGGGGCTGCTCGTGATGAGGATCGTGGTCTGGCGATCCGGGGAGCCGCGATGCCGGAGGTCCGCGATTCCGCCCGCGATCGCGTGTTCGGTGACGGCGTCCACCGCCGTCGTCGGATCGTGCAGCACCATCACCGGCGACTGCGCCACGAGTGCGCGTGCCAGGGCGACGCGCTGTCGTTGACCACCGGACAGCGAGGACCCGCGGTCGGCGACCTCGTGGTCGAGCCCCTCGGGGTGCGCTTCGACGACGTCGACCGCCGCGGACGCGGACAGCGCCGCGTGTACCTCGGACGCCGTCGCGCCGGGCCTGCCCGCGGTCACGTTCGATGCGACGGTTCCGGAGAACAGGTCGCCGTTGTGCGGTTCGACGAGCAGCGTCCGGCGGGCGTGCGAAAGATCCGCGTCCGACAGCCGGACACCGCCCACCGTCAGTTCGCCGTCGTAGCGGTCGGGCGGAACCTGCCCGGACAGCAGCGCGGCCAGCGCCTCCGCGTCCTGGGGGCGGTACGCGACGACGCCGAGCAGTTCGCCGGGGGTGACCCGGAGGTCCAGTCCGCTCAGGGACCGGTAGGACACGCCGGTGAGGCTGAGTTCGCTGCCGTCGAGTGTCCGGCCCGCCCCGGCGGGCAGCAGGGGTTCCGCGTCCAGTACGAGTGCGAGGCGGTCCGCCGACGCGCGGGCGAGGGCGAGGAACCCGGGCAGGCCGGCGAGAACGCCGAGCGGTTCGATGAAGAACTGGGACAGTCCGACGACGGTGATCAGTTCGCCGATAGTGATGCGGCCCTCGAGCGCGAACCAGCCCGCGAAACCCGCGACCCCGACGGCGAGGAGTGCGCTGACGGTCATCGACACCCCGGCGAACACGGCGGAACTCTTCGCCGTGTGCAGGGTGGCGCCGAGTGCGTCGCGGCTGGCCGCCCGGTACCGGCGCGACGCCGACACCTCGGCGCCGATCCCGCGCAGGGGGCGGAGCCCGCTCACGAGGTCGGTGGCCATCGCGGACGCCCGCGCGACCGCCGCCTGCTGGTCGGTGGCGCGGCGGGTGATCAGCGGTGCCGCGAGTTGGAGAAGTCCGAGGATGACGGGGGTGCCGATCAGGACGGCGAGGCCGAGGGGCACGTCGATCAGCAGCAGGGCGATCGCGGATCCGATCGCCGCGGTGAGGGCCGCGGCGGCGCGCGGGGTGATGTCCGCGATCCAGGCCGCGCGGTCGGCGTCCGACGTCGACACGGACAGCAGCTCACCGGCGCGCAGCTCGGTGCGCACCCCCCGCGGGTCGAGGATGCGGTGCGCGACCTCCATCCGCAGCTGGTGGGCCTCGTTCTGCATCGCCACGACGATGAAACGCGCACCGTAGCGCCAGGCCGCGGTGAGCACCAGGAACAGCAGTGCGAGGGCGCACAGCCACACCGTGAGCGCGAACACGTCGCCGGTCGCGACGGCCCGGTCGACGATCACACCGATCGAGATCGGGACCAGCGTCTCGGCTACCTGATGCAGGCAGACGAGTACGGTGCCGATGCCCAGCCGTCCCCGATTCCGCACCAGGGTGCGACGCAGAATTGCGGTGCCACCAGTCTTCACGCGCGTAACTCCCAACGCCGACGCTTCCCCACCCACCACAAAGTAAGCGGACCCTAACTAGATGAACCCTAATCGATGGGCAACTAGCGTTGACATGCCCGGTTCTCATAGAGTCGCCGATACGAACTACTGCGCGTGACGCAGCAGCAAGCCCGAGAGGACAAAGATGGCCGCGAAGACGACCGCCGAAAACGACATCGCGGACGAGGATCTCGAACCCCTAGCCGACGAGACCGCTCGCCAGGCGCAGCGTGTTGTCGCTGCATACGCCGAAGATGCCGACGAGTGCAGGATGCTGCTCGCGATGCTGGGAATCGGACCCACCTCCAAGCTCGACTGAGAATTTCATCCACTTCGACTGCGAAGGAAGCCCGTGGCTGCCAGTTCGGAATCGTCAGCATCGTCATCACGCTCGACTTCTGATCCGGTTTCCGGGCAAGCCGACTTCGTCGTCGTCGCGAACCGACTCCCCGTCGATCTCGAACGCCTTCCGGACGGCACCACCCGCTGGAAGCGCAGCCCCGGTGGCCTCGTCACCGCGCTCGAGCCGATCCTGCGCCGCAACAAGGGCGCATGGGTCGGCTGGGCGGGGGTCCCGGACGCGGAACTCGATCCCGTCGTGGAGGACGATCTCGAGCTGTACCCGGTTCCGCTGAGCGCCGCGGAGATCGCCGATTACTACGAGGGCTTCTCCAACGCCACCCTGTGGCCGCTGTACCACGACGTCATCGTCAAGCCCGAGTACAACCGCGCCTGGTGGAACGCCTACGTCGAGGTCAACCGCCGTTTCGCGGAGGCCACGTCGAAGGCTGCCGCGCAGGGCGCCACCGTGTGGATCCAGGACTACCAGCTGCAGCTCGTTCCGAAGATGCTGCGCATGCTCCGACCCGACCTCACCATCGGGTTCTTCCTGCACATTCCGTTCCCGCCGGTGGAACTGTTCATGCAGATGCCGTGGCGCACCGAGATCATCGAGGGCCTGCTCGGCGCCGATCTGATCGGGTTCCACCTCCCGGGCGGTGCCCAGAACTTCCTCTACCTGGCCCGCAAGCTCGCCGGCCAGCAGACGTCCCGCGGCAACGTGGGCGTCCGCTCCAAGCTGGGCGTCGTGCAGGTAGGTTTCCGCACGGTCCGCGTCGGCGCGTTCCCGATCTCCATCGACTCGGGGCAGTTGGACGAGCAGTCCCGGTCCAAGTCCATCCGGGACCGCGCCAGGAAGATCCGCAAGGAACTGGGCAATCCCAAACACATCATGCTCGGCGTCGACCGCCTCGATTACACGAAGGGCATCGACGTCCGCCTCGCCGCGTTGCACGAACTGCTCGACGAGAACCGCGTCGACCCCGCCGACACCGTGCTCGTGCAACTCGCGACACCCAGCCGCGAGCGCGTCGAGAGCTACGTCCACATGCGCGGCGAGATCGAGCAGTCGGTGTCGCGGATCAACGGCGAGTACGGCGAGGTCGGCAGGCCCGTGGTGCACTACATCCACCGGCCCATCCCCCGCGACGAACTGATCGCGTTCTTCGTCGCCGCCGACGTGATGCTGGTGACCCCGCTGCGGGACGGCATGAACCTGGTCGCCAAGGAGTACGTGGCGTGCCGGAGTGATCTCGGCGGCGCGCTGCTGCTCAGCGAGTTCACCGGTGCGGCCGCCGAACTGCGTCAGGCGTTCCTGTGCAATCCGCACGATCTCGACAGCGTCAAGGACGCGATGGAGCAGGCCCTGAACCAGCCGAAGGAGGACGGCCGACGCCACATGCGGGCCCTGCGCAGGCAGGTCCTCGCACACGACGTCGACCGGTGGGCCCGGTCCTTCCTCGACGCCCTCGCACACGGCGGCGCCGCGGGCCCCGCGCTGATCGCTCCCGCCGAGGCTTCCGAGTCCGACTACACCGAAGACGCGACCGGGAACAGCTGACCTCCCCGGCTCAGCTGACCGGACGTCACCAGGAAGGCGACGAAGTCGCGGATCGTCTCGTCGGCGGGACGTGGGGCGTAACCGAGTTCGGACCGCGCCTTGCCACCGTCGACGTCCGGCGCCGCGAGCAGCGCCGACATCGCCGACCGCGACAGCACGTCCGACCCGAAGCGGGTCCCGATCGGTTCGGCGATCGGCAGCACGCGTTCGATGACACTGAGCGGGAACGAGTACAGCGGCCCCCGACGGCCCGCCGCACGCGCTGCCCTCCTCACGACATCATGCATGCCGAGCATGTGCCCCGAGATCAGGTAGTTCTCACCGGTCCGGCCCTTCTCGCCTGCGGCGATCAGTCCGGCGGCGACGTCGCGGACGTCGACGAAGTCGAACCCGCCCTGCACCGCCGCGGGCACCCGGCCACGAGCGGCGTTGCGCAGCAACGCGTTCACCCGCGACAGTCCGTAGTCGGCGGGCCCGTACACCCCGGTGGGGTTGCAGATCACCGCGTCGAGGCCGGCGTCGACCACCTCGCGGAGTTCGATCTCGCCTGCCCATTTCGACCTGTCGTACACGGGGATCGACGCGTCGACGGACCTCGGCGAGTGCTCGTCGAGCGTTCCGCCGCAACTGCTCTGGTCGAAGGAGTGCACAGAACTGCAATGCACCATCCGCCGAACTCCCACCGCGAGAGCGGCTTCGGCGACGGCGCGAACACCCTTGGTGTTGACGGTCCACGCCAGGTCGTCCTTCTGGGCGAGGGTGATCATCGCGACCAGGTGGTAGACCACCTCGGCGCCGTCCAGCGCCTGCTTCATGGATTCGACGTCGAGCACGTCGGCGTTCACCCAGGTGACCCCGTATTCGGGTGCGTACCGGGAACGGACGCGGTCGATGGCAGTCACCTCATGCCCTGCCTCGACCAACAGATTCAGCAGATTGTTGCCCACGAATCCCGCGGCGCCGGTTACTGCAACCTTCATCGACGACTCCCCGTTCGGTTGTGGCCGTGCGACACAGCGTCGTGCGTCGGCACCCGGCCAGGAAACCCCGAGACTACTAGAACTTGTTTCATTTTGTGAAGGGGGTGGCTCCGCCCCGTGAGTACTTCTTAACCGCCCGACGTTAATAAGTACTCACAGGCAGCGCAGCTACACCGGGGTCAGCTGATCGACGAGCCAGCGGTCGTCGACCTTCTGCAGCGACACCCGCACCCGGCTGCCCGACGTTCGGGCGTCGGGGGCGTCGGCGCTCGTCGTCGTCTGGTTCAGGTACAGCAGAACCACCGCCTCGTCGGGTGTGGTCGACACCGGCGCGGCGGCCTGCACCGACACCTGCACGGTGAGTTGCTTCTGCTTGGCGCCCGGTGCGATGGTCTCCTGGACGAGCGTGGTGTAGTCGTCACGGAACGAACCGGTGAGTCCGTCTGCGGCAGAGGCCAACTGGTTGTCGACGTCGGCGAAGTCGTACGCCAGCATCGCGACGGCCTGCTTGCCCGCGGCGTCGACGGCGTCGATGCGCGCCTGCTCGGAGAGTTGATCCTGCCGGTGGCCGTACCAGAGGAAGCCCACCCCGACGGCGAGCGCGACCACCACGACCGCGGCCGCGATCTTCAGCGCTGCGCCCTTGGTGATTGCGAACTTTCGCTTGCCTTCGTTGTTGTCGCTCATGGGACGAACTCCACCTTCGATGCGGTCAACTTGCCGTCGACGTCGCTGATCGTCACCCGCATCCGGAAGTCGCGCGGTGAGGGTTCCGGCTGTTCCTTGCTGCTCACCATCGTCCGCGCGGCCACCAGGACGTTCGCCGAGATCGACGTCTCGGTACCGTTCTCGATGCCGGCCTCGATGACCTCGCCCTCGGTGGTCACGTTCGCGTCCTGCACGACACCGACGAACGGATCCTCCCGGCCCTGGAACTCTTCGAGGAACTGGCCGGAAGCACCGGCGACGATTCGGGCGACGTCGTCCTTCGCGGTCTCGGGGTGGATGGTCGTCAGGTTGAGCACCGTCTGCCGGGCCGTGTCGACGAAGGCTTGACGGCGGTCGTCCCGTTCGCGCGCGGACAGCTGGTCGAGCAGCAGGACTACCGCCGCGACGACCAGTGCGACAATCACCACCGCCGTAACGCCCCACGCGAGCAAAGACTTCAGGGGCCGACCCTGCTTCGGCGCCTCGATCGGCGGCGCCTCGGACGCCTGTGGTGCGGACGTCGTCGTGGAGACCTTCTCCGCCTCGGGAGTGGCCTGCGCGACCGCCGGCTTGGCGAGGACCACCGGCTTCGGGGCCTCGGTCTCCCCCACCGGCGGGCCGGCGTGCCGGACGGCCCGGCGTCTCGTCCGGTCCGTCGATGCGGGTGTCTGCTGCGCCTGATCCGCGGAGTCGGTCACGCGCTCGTCCGTGCCGGAACTCAAATCTGCTGACCTGTCATCATCGTCTGCCACGTCGAGTCCTTTCCCTGCACCGCCAGATCCGGTTGGGTGTACGTCTTTCCATCCGAACCAATGAAGCTACCGGTGGCCGGGTCGTAGGGCACGGCCGCGACCGGTGCACCCGCGGAGCCTTCGTAGGAACTCGGAACGGCTGTGTACGAGGGTACATCCGGCGGCATGATCGGCCCGTACGGCGGGTTGTTGCCCGACGCCTCCCAGCCCTCGCGGCATGCCTCGACCGTCGGTGCGCGGCGTCCGGGGAACTCCATGCACGGGAGGTTCCGCGCGCCGCGCACGACGGACGGGTCGTCCGGAGCGGCCTTGCAGTACAGGTCGTTCGGTGTCGCGATCGGGTCGGTCTGATCTCCCGACCGGCGTTGGTCGGGGGGCAGGAATCCCGTCGTACACGCCGGGGGGTCGTGCAGTTGCAGGGCGAAGTCGACGATCGCGCCGTCCTCCACGGGCCCGCCGGTCGCCGCCGTCACGAGCGCCGCGGTCAGCGGCGGGTAGATGACCAGCACCTGCTCGATGCTCTTGTTGTAGATCACCCCGACCTGCCCGACGCTCACCAGATTCCGCAGCAGGATCGGCAGCGTCGGCTGCAGGTCCTGGAACAGCTGGGTGGCTTCCTGCGCCGCGCCGGGACCCTTCTCCAGCACCGACCGCAGGCTCGGGTCGCTCGCCCGCAACTGGTCGGTGAACGTCACGAGGTCCTGGGTCCACGAGCGGATGGCGTCGCTGCTGACCGTCTGGGTGTCGAGCAGCGGACCGACCTGGTCGATCAGGGCCTTTGTCGCGTCGCTGTTCGCGTCGGCCTCCTCGACGAACAGGCGGGCCGAGTCGATGAGCCGCTGCAGGTCGGGACCGGATCCGTTGAACGCCGTGAACGCCTCGTCGATCACCGTCTGCAGCCTGGTGTCCGAAATGCTGGCGAGCAGTTCGTCGGCCTGGTCGAGCATCTCGCCGACGTCCTGCGGGATGGTCGCCCGATCCTCCGGGATCACATCGCCGTTCGCGAGGTACGGGCCGTCGGCTGTGCCTTCCCGCGGGATCAGGTCGACGTACTGCTCGCCGACCGCCGACACGCTCTTGACCGCCGCGTCGACGTCGGCCGGGATCTTGTAGTCGCTGTCGAGCGACATCTTCGCCTCCACACCCTCGCCGGTGAGCGTCACGTTCTCGACGACACCGATGTTGGTGCCGCGGTACGCGACATTGGCGTGGGAGTAGAGCCCGCCGGTGGACGGCAGCCGGACGCTCACCTCGTAGCGTCCGACGCCGAACAGCACCGGCACCTTGATGTACTGGATCGACATCACGACGAGCCCGATGACGGTGAGGATCGAGAAGATGATCAGCTGAATACGAACGAATCTCGTCATTCTCATGGTGTCGGCGCCCCTCCCAGTTGCGGCGGAAGGCCCGGTATCTGCGGCAGTCCGGGTATCTGCGGGAGCCCGGGAATCACCGGCGGCGCGGGTGCCGGTTTCGGCGCCGGCTGCAGCGGCGCCTGCAGCGGATCGCCGGACTGTCCGGCCACCCCGGCGAGCGATCCCACGGCGCCCTCCACGCCGCCGAGTGATCCGCCGAGCCCGGTTCCGGTCAGGAAGTTGCTGTCGACGCGTTCGTTGGTCATGTCGATCGTCATCATGAGGTTCGCGTAGTCGCCCTGAATCGCCTTGTCCATCGTCTTCATCGGGAAGGGGTACGTGAGCATCAGGGTCAGCACCTCGGTCAGCGCGCTCCCCGAGTTGGCGAGTTCACGCAGCACCGGGGTGAGGTTGCGCAGGTTCGCCTTCAGGTCCTCGCCGCTGCTCTCGACGAGACGGGAGGCGGTGTCGCTGAGCTTGCCCACCTCGACCAGAGCGGTGGTGAGATTCTGCCGTTGGGTGACGAGCACGTCCAGCGCGGGCGGGATGCCGTCCAGCGCCGCGTCCAGGGTGGCCTTCTGCTCGTTGACGGTGCCCGACAACCGGTCGAGCCCCTCCATCGCACCGATGATGTCGCCGCGCTGCCGGTCGAGGCTCGTGACGAGCTGGTCGAGTTGCGGAAGGAGGTCGCGGATGGACTCCTCCCGTCCGCCCAGCGCGGCGTTGAGTTCCTGGGTGATGTCGCGGATCTGGGCGATGCCGCCGCCGTTGAGCACCACCGACAGCGACGACAGCGTCTGCTCGGTGGTCGGGTAGGCGCCCGCCCGCTCGATCGGGATGACGTCGCCGTCCTCGAGTTTGCCTTCGGGCTCGACGTCGCTCGGCGGAGCCAGCTCGAGGTGCTGCGAGCCGAGGAGGCTGGTCTGGCCGATCTTGGCGGTCGCATTGGCGGGCAACTGGACGTCGCCGTTGATCGACACGGTGACCAGGGCGTGCCAGTCCTGCACCTCGATGCCCGTCACCGAACCCACCGTCACGTCGTTCACCCGGACGGGCGAGTTCTGCGACAGCGTCGTCACATTGGGCATCTGGATCTCGACGGTGTAGGCGTCGTCGCCCTGCCCCTCGGTCCCCGGCAGGGGAAGCGAATTCAGCCCTTCCCACTCGCATCCGGTCAGGGTCAGCGTCAGTGTGATCGCCACCGCGGCGATGCCACCGCGACGCATCCGTGCGTGCTTCGTCATCGCCCACCTCCCGGCTGCAGCAGATCGTTCAGGTCCCTGGGCACGTCCACCGTCGGCATCCCGGCGAGGGTGCCGGTCACCGGGGGCGCGGACCGCGGCGGCACGGAGGCCTCGAGACTCGGCGGGGTGTACTCGATCTGATCCGGGAACGCATTCACTCCCGTGGTCGGGTTGGTGAGGACGGGCAGATAGTTCATCGTCAGCGAGTTCAGGACCGGCGACAGGTACTGGGTGCACAGGTCGGCACTGCGATTCGCCTCGTTGGCCTGCAGGCTCTGGATGGCGCCGCACATGAAGTTCACGGGGTTTCCGAGGTTCGCAAACGCGACCGCACCGACCAGTGACCCCTGCGCCGGCTTGTAGATGTTGCTGAAGTTCGCCAGCGCCGTGGGCGCCACGTGGAGCACCTGCTCGATCTGGGGCCTCTTGTCGGCGAGCACCTGGGTGGCGTCCGCCAGACGGCCGACCTGCTCACTGAGGGCGGCGCGGTTCTCCGCCACGAACCGGTTGACGTCGCCGAGCGCCAGGTCGAGGTCGTTCAGGGCGGTTCCGAGTTCGTCGGAGTTGGTGGCGAGCATGTTCGACACCGACGCGAGCCTGCCCTCGAACTGGACGATCTGCTCGTTGCTCGACGACAGCGCCGCCACGAACGTCTGCAGGTTGCGGATGGTCGAGAACAGGTCGGTGCGGCCGTCGGACAGGGTCCGCATGGTCTCCGACAGTTCCCGCAACGTGTTGCGCAGCGACTCGCCGTTCCCGTCGAGATTGGCGGCGGCGGTGTCGATGAACGTGCCGAGCGAGCCCTGCGGGTCGGCGCCCTGCGGTCCGAGCGCCTCCGACAGCTTGTTCAGCTCGGTCTTGATCTCGTCCCATTCCACCGGGACGGCGGTGTGCTCCACCGGGATGCTCGCGCCGTCGCCCATCGTCGGCCCACCCGCGTACACGGGTGTCAGCTGGACGAACCGTCCCGACACCAGGCTGGGCGCGACAATGACGGCCTTCGCGTCGGCCGGAATCTTCACGCTCTTGTTCACGTTCATCGTCACCCGCGCGAAGTCGGCGCCGGGCTCGATCGAATCGATCGTCCCCACCTTCACACCGAGGACGCGGACGTCGTCGCCCGAATACAGCCCGGTGGTCGCCGGGAAGTAGGCGGTGATCGTGTTCTGGAACAGCTTGGGCACGAACATCACTGCGGCGCCGACGATCAGCACCACCACGACCGCGGCGACGCCGCCGCGGATCAGCCACTTCTTCCGCGTGTTGGTGATTTCCGGGTTCGTCGTCATCGCGGCGGTTCCCTCAGCTCGATGGACGGACCCGTCTGCAGGTACGCCTGGAGGTCGTTGGGCAGATGCTCCGGCCACGTCACCGCGTCGCTGAGCCCCTGGAACAGGTTACCGATGCCGATGTTGTAGACGTACGCCATGAAGAACGGACCGCTACCCACCGACTCGCCGAGCTGGGTGGCGTACGGTGCGAGGCCGTCGAGCGCCTGCGAGATGTTGTCCTTGTTCCGCTGGAGGACGTCGACCACCGAGTTCAGCTTGTCGAGCGTCGGTTTCATCTGCTCCTCGTTGTCCTGGACCAGCCCGGTGAGCTGCCGGGACACCTCGGAGATGTTCACGATCAGCTGGCTGATCGCCGCGCGGCGACGGTCGAGCTCACCGAACAGCTCGTTTCCGTCGACGATCAGCGAGTTGATCTGCCCGCTGCGCTCGGCGAGGATTCCGGTCACGTTCTCGGCCCGCGAGAGCAGCTGCCGCAGGCTCTCGTCCCGCGAGTTGATGCTCTCCGACAACCGGGTCAGGCCGTCCAGTGCGGTGCGCAGCTCGGGCGGCGTGTTCTCGAGAGCGCCGGACATCGCGTTCAACGCGTTGTTGACCTCGTCGGTGTCGAGTTCGGAGACGGTGGTCGACAGATCGCCGAGTGCGTCGTTGAGCGAGTACGGAGAGTTGGTGCGCTCCAACGGAATAGTCGATCCCACCCGCATCGTGTCGTGCCCGAGCGGGGTGACGGCGAGGGACTTGCGCCCGAGAACGGTGTTGGTCTTGATGTTCGCCTCGGTGGCGTCGCCGAGGGCGATGCCGTCCTGGATGGTGAACGTGACGAGCACCTTCTGGTCGTCGAGTTCCACCTCGGCGACCTTCCCGACGTCGACACCGGCGAGGGTCACCGTGTCGCCGGTCATCAGCCCACCCGCGTCCTCGAAATAGGCGGAGTACTGCGTGCCGCCCGAAAGGAATTGCAGCTGATCGTATTGCAGGGTCGCGATCACGATCATGCTCGCGACGGCGACACCGATGAGTCCCACCTGTACGGGATTGCGTTCACTCTTCATGGCTACGGTGCACACCTCCCTGCCGTCTGACCGCCCGGCATGTTCAGGAGCAGATCCGATCCGTCCGGGCCGGAGAACTTGAACTTGACCGTGCAGACGTACATCTGGAAGAAGCTGCCGTACGTGCCGATGCGGATGAGCCTGCGGTACGCGTCGGGCAGATTCTGGAACACCCAGTCGAGGTCGTCCTCGCCCGCCTGGAGTTGAGTCGCGGTGCGGTTGGCCTCGGCGATCGTGCTCTGCAGGGGCGGCCGCGCACCTTCGAGCAGATGTGCGAGATCGCCCGTCGCCCCGGCGATGCGGGGAATGGCGTCACCGATCTGATCGCGGTCCTGGGAGAGCCCGCTCACCAACTGCTGCAACTGGTCGAGCGTCGACCGGAACTGGTCGCCGCGGTCGTTGATGGTCCCGAGCACCTGGTTGAGGTTCGTGATCACCTCGCCGATCAACTGGTCCCGGTCGGCGAGGGTGTTCGTGAACGAACTCGTGCTGCCGAGGAGCGAGACGAGCGTGCCGCCCTGCCCCTGGAACACCTGGACCAGCGCCTGCGACAGGTCGTTGACCTGCTGCGGGTCCAGCGCCCGGAGCAGCGGCTTGAACCCGCCCAGCAGAAGGTCGAGATCGAGTGCGGGAGAGGTGTTCTCGACGGGGATCGAACCACCGTCTGGCAGTGGTTCCACCGATCCGGCGCCTTCGAGGAGTTCCATGTACCGGTCGCCGACGAGGTTCTCGTACCGCACCGTCGCCTTGGTCCCGTCGAACAGCGAGTACTTGGTGTCGACGGTGAAGTCGACGTCGGCCAGGTTGTCGTCGTCGATGCCCACCTTCTCGACGGCGCCGACGGGAACGCCGGCGATGCGGACCTTGTCGCCGGGCTTGAGCCCGGACACGTCGGTGAACGTGGCGTGGTAGCCGTCGGAACTGCTGAAGCGGTACTGGCTGAACACCAGGGCGAGCCCGGCGAAGATCACCGACATCACCGTCGCGAAGATCAGCAGCTTGACCGTGGTCGCTCGCACAGTCACTGCCCACCCTGCCCGGGGTACACGCCCGCGAACAACAGTTGGAACACCTTCGGCAGATGTACCTGGACTTCCGTCGACGGCACGAACGGCACCGTGCCGGTGTCGGCCACGACGAAGTTCGCGTGCTTGCTGAGATCAGGGTTGGGAAGACCGTGGCAGTTCGGCCCACCTGTCGCGTTCACTTTCGGCAGGTCCTTCGGATAGGTGTACGGCTCCTGCCCGTACATGAAGCTGGCACTCAGCGCGATACCCGGCTGATTGCCGCCGATGAGCTGTTCGGCGAGGGGGATCACGTTGTTCAGGCCGACGATGAAGCAGGAGATCTCGGGCGAGTACTCGGCCAGCAGATCCGTCGTCGGGAGCAGCAGGCCGAGAGCGGAGTCCAGGTTCTGCTCGTTCTCGGTCAGGACGGTGTTCGCCGTGTCGGCCAGCCCGGTGACGTTGAGCAGCACGGCGTCCAGGTTGTCCTGTTCGTCGACGACGGTGCCGCTGGTGGCCGTCGCGTTGTCGAGCACCCGGAGCAGGTCGGGCGCGGTGTCGGCATACACGTCGGTGACCTGCGCCGCCTTCGCCAGATCTTCCTGCAACTGGGGCAGACTCGGGTTCATCTCCGCCAGGTAGCTGTCGCTCTGCTCGAGCAGGGCGCCGAGTTCGTCACCCCGCCCGTGCAGCGCCGAGGAGATGGCACCGAGGGTGGCGTTGAGCTTCTCCGGCTGCACCTTGGCCAACACGTCGGACAGGTGCTGGAAGACCGTGTTGAATTCGACGGTGACGTTGTCGGATGCGATGACGTCCCCCGACTGGAGAGGGGTGGACGACGGGTTCTCCGGCATCACGAAGTTGACGTACTTGGCGCCGAACACGGTGGTGGACTTGATCTCCACAGTCGCGTTGGACGGAATCAGAGACATCATGTCGGGGTACATCGCCAGTTTCAGCTCGGCGCCGTCGGTCACGTGCTCGATGGCGGCGACGCGGCCGACCTGGACACCGAGGAGCTTGACCTTGGCGTCGGGTTCCATCACCAGTCCGGAGCGATCCGACGTCACGGTGACGGGCGTGGTCTCGTTGAACGTGCCGTTGAACATGGCCAGTGACACACCGATGATCGCGAGAAGACTCACCACGAGTACGAGTGCCGCGAGCTTCTTCTTCCCACTCGAATCAGTCATCTACCGGCACTCCTATCCCGAAAGGTTGAAGTTGCCGGACCCGCCGTAGATGGCGAGCGAGATGAGCAGGGTGACGGTGACGACGGCGATCAGCGAGGAGCGCACCGCGTTGCCGACGGCCACACCGACGCCGACCGGGCCGCCCGAGGCGTTGAAGCCGTAGTAGGTGTGGATGAGCATGATCGCGATCGCCATGACGATGGCCTGGGCGAACGACCACAGGATGTCCGTGGGTATCAGGAACGTCGAGAAGTAGTGGTCGTAGACGCCGGACGACTGGTCGTACAGCACGACGGTCGCGAACCGGCTCGCCATGAAGGACGCGATCACCGCCAGGGCGTACAGCGGGATGATCGCGATCATGCCCGCCATCACGCGGGTGCTGACCAGGTACGGGATCGACGGGATCGCCATCGTCTCGAGTGCGTCGATCTCCTCCGAGACGCGCATCGCGCCGAGTTGGGCAGTGGAGCCGGCGCCGATGGTGGCCGCCAGCCCGATGCCCGCGATGACCGGCGCCGCGATGCGCACGTTGATGAATGCCGCGAAGAAGCCGGTGAGTGCCTCGACACCGATGTTGCCGAGCGAGCTGTACCCCTGCACGGCGATGGTGCCGCCGGTGAACAGAGTCAGGAAGCCGACGATGACGACCGTTCCGCCGATCACCGCGAGCGCACCGGTGCCCATGCTGATCTCGGCGATCAGCCGCAGCGTCTCCCTCGGGTAGTGCATCAGGGCGCGGGGCGCCGAGCCGATGGCCCGCGCGAAGAACAGTGCCTGTTCACCGAGCCGGTCGATCGAGCGGGACGCCGACGCGAACCGTCTGCGAGTTCGGGGAAAGCGCCCGGCCGCCGCTAGTGCCATCTACTCCACCACCAAGTCGATCACCCTGCCGTCAGTTTGATGCCGACGGCGGTGACGAGAACGTTGACCACGAAGAGGGCCATGAACGAGAACACGACGGTCTGGTTGACGGCGTCACCGACGCTCTTCGCGCCACCCTTGACATTCAGGCCGAGGTAGGCGGCGACGAGGCCGGCGATCATGCCGAACAGACCGGCTTTGACTTCCGAGATCACGAGTTCCCCGAAACCGGTGAGCAGCGTGATGCCGTTGACGAACGCACCCGGGTTGACGTCCTGGATGTAGACCGAGAAGACGAAACCGCCGAGGATGCCGATGGTGCAGACCAGCCCGTTGAGCAGGAGCGCCACGACGGTCGAGGCCAGCACGCGCGGCACGACCAGGCGGTGGATCGGGTTGATGCCCAGCACGCGCATCGCGTCGATCTCTTCGCGGATGGTGCGGGCGGAGAGGTCTGCGCAGATGGCGGTGGCGCCTGCACCCGCCACGATGAGCACGGTGACGATGGGGCCGACCTGGGTGACGGTGCCGAGAGCGGCGCCGGCGCCACTGAGGTCGGCGGCGCCGATCTCACGGAGGAGGATGTTGATCGTGAAGCTCACCAGCACGGTGAACGGAATGGCCACCAGCACGGTGGGCACCATCGAGACCCGGGCGACGAACCACGCCTGGTCGACGAACTCGCGACGCTGGAAGGGCCTCGAAAAGACTGCCCTCAACGTTTCGCCCGACATCGTGAAGAACCCGCCGACCGCACGCAACGGCACCTCGAGGAGGTCTACCATCCGTCCTCCTCGTCCATGATCTCGCCCAGCACCGACTGTCAGTTCGAGCCCAGCCCCCCAACGGTCTGTGACTCAGGTCATATTAACTAGAACGTGTTCACCTGTCAAAGGTGGCCGCTCATCAGCAAGAATCGTCCCATATTCAGCACGCTCCGAGGGTCGGATTCGACCGAAAATCAGGGCGTGTCACCCCGCGATCGGACCTGGAAGTTGGTGCCAGCCGGAAACACAAAGCGTTGGCGCTAAGTTGTTATAGCACAAGACCTTTGAATAAATATCATCGCGCACGGGCGAGCGCGGAAATCGCCTTTGCGTCCGATTCCGGCGACCGGGCGCGCCCGCCGGGCACCAGCGCTTCGGGAGTGTCGCAGGCAAGGGTGATCGAACCGGTCGACGGCGGAAAACTAGAACACGATCTAGTCAAATCCGGCACGCGTTCCACACCCCCTCCACCGTCACCCGGCCCCGCTCCGCAGCTGTTCAGTTGCCTTCAGTATCGCCCATCGCGGACGCATTACCTGCGGAAACGATACGCAAACCCGGGTCGTGTCGATTCCTCGACCCGCAGGACGCGGATCAGCCCAGTTCGCGCAGCGCCGCGGAGGCCGAGAACATCGCGGCCGGATCCCGGTCCTCGAAGTAGGTCCCGAGCTCCTCCGCGAGCGCACCGGGTGTCCAGCGGCCGTCCACGGCGTCGAAGCGCCGCTCGACGACCGGCGCCGCCATCAACGCCACCATCGGGCCGTAGACGACGAAGACCTGGCCGTTCACGGAGTCGGCGGCGGGAGATGCGAGGTAGGCGACCAGCGCGGCCACATGCTCGGGCGACAACGGATCGACTCCCTCGGCGGGAGCCTCCCCGAAGACGCTCTCCGTCATCGACGTGCGGGCCCGAGGGCAGATCGCGTTGGCCCGGACGCCGTACCGGGAGAGCCCACGGGCCGCCGACAGCGTGAGCGCCGTGATGCCCGCCTTGGCGGCACCATAGTTCGCCTGCCCCTCGGGTCCGAGCAGTCCCGCCTCGGACGAGGTGTTGACGATCCGCCCGTACACGGGCGCGCCGGCCTCCTTCGACCTGCCCCGCCAATACGACGCGGCGGAACGGCACAGCAGGAAGTGGCCGCGCAGATGCACTTTCAGCACCAGGTCCCAGTCCTCGTCGGACATGTTGAACAGCATGCGATCCCGCGTGATGCCCGCATTGTTCACCAGGATGTCGAGGCTGCCGAGCCGGCTCTGCGCCGCCTCCATGATCGCGTCGGCCGTGGACCGTTCGCCGATGTCGCCTGCCACGAACTCGACCTTTGCGCCCAGGCCCCGGATTTCCTCCAGAGTTTCCTCGACGGCCTCGTTCGCGGCCAGGTCGTTGACGACGACGGACGCACCCGCACGGGCCAGTGCGATCGCCTCGAACTTTCCGAGGCCGGATCCGGCACCGGTCACGACGGCGACCTTGCCGTCCACGTTCACTTCGCGGTCAGCCACAGCATTCATGAACACGCTCTCCTGGTTCTGTGCGCTCGCCGCAGGTCGTGAACCACGGCGCGGCGGTAGGTCGACGTCACTGTAGAACGTGTTCTCATTCCGGGCAACAATCCTCAGGGGTGCTCGGTGAGCGCGGCCCTCGGACACTGGGCGATCGCCGTACGCACGTCTTCCTCCCGGTCAGCGGGAGGAACGGCACTCGTGATGTGCAGCTGATCGTCGTCGTCGAGCTCGAAGATGTCGGGTGCGATCCCCACGCACACACCATTGGCCTCGCAACGGTCGAAATCGACTCTGACCTCCATGGCAACCCTCACTTCTTCTCGTCTCGTCACTCGCGGATCCGGGTGCAGCCGGGCTGTGGCGCACGCCGTTCCTCCGATAACACTAGAACCTGTTCCAGTCGTGTGCAATGATTCGTTCCACGACTGCGGGCACGCCTACCGGGCACGCTCCGGGGCCGGCCCGAGCCGACTCCGCCGATGCACCGCAGAGACTGGAACCTGTGCCAGATTTCCGCTGATTTCGCTCTCGGACCGGAGAGGTATTTCGATGCACATCACGTACACACCGCAGCAGCAACAGCTGCGGGAAGAGCTGCGCGCGTACTTCGCGAAGCTGATGACGCCGGAGCGTCGAGAGGCACTGGCCGCCACCACCGGCGAATACGGCGAGGGCAACGTCTACCGCGACGTCGTCGCCCAGATGGGCAGGGACGGCTGGCTGACACTCGGGTGGCCCAGGGAGTACGGCGGCCAGGAACGATCCGCCATGGATCAGCTGATCTTCACCGACGAGGCAGCCATCGCAGGCGCGCCCGTCCCCTTCCTCACGATCAACTCGGTCGCGCCGACGATCATGCATTTCGGCACCCCCGAGCAGAAATCGTTCTTCCTGCCCAAGATCTCGGCCGGCGAACTGCACTTCTCGATCGGCTACTCCGAGCCCGAAGCGGGGACCGACCTCGCCAGCCTCCGCACCACCGCGGTCAAGGACGGCGACGACTACGTCATCAACGGCCAGAAGATGTGGACGAGTCTGATCGCGTACGCCGACTACGTGTGGCTGGCGTGCCGCACCGATCCCGAAGCGAAGAAGCACAAGGGCATCAGCATGCTGATCGTCCCGACCACCGCCGAAGGCTTCTCGTACACCCCCGTGCACACGATGGCGGGCCCGGACACCAGCGCCACCTACTACCAGGACGTGCGGGTGCCCTCGTCCGCGCTCGTCGGCCCCGAACACGGCGGCTGGGCGCTGATCACCAACCAGCTCAATCACGAACGCGTCGCCCTGACGTCCGCCGGGCCGGTCCTCACCGCCCAGCGGGAGGTGCGCGAATGGGCGCAGAACACCAAGCTGCCGGACGGTCGCCGCGTCATCGACCAGGAATGGGTGCAGATCAATCTCGCGCGCGTCCACGCGAAGGCCGAGTACCTGAAGCTCATGAACTGGGAGATCGCCTCGTCGACCGGGGCGAGCGAAGCGACGGGGGATGACTCAGCTCACGCCCCCGGCCCGGAGGCGGCGTCGGCGAACAAGGTGTACGGCACGGAGTTCGCCACCGAGGCGTACCGGCTGCTGATGGAGATCCTCGGACCGTCGGCCACGCTGCGGCAGAACTCCCCGGGCGTCCTGCTGCGCGGGCGGCTCGAGCGGATGCACCGGTCGTCGCTGATCCTCACGTTCGGCGGCGGAACCAACGAGGTGCAGCGCGACATCATCGCCATGACCGCCCTCGGCCTGCCCCCCGCGAAGCGTTAGGACTATCACCATGGACTTCACTCCCACCGAGGCCCAGCAGGATCTTGCCGGGCTCACCCGAGGAATCGTCTCGGATCTCGTCACCAACGACCGGCTGCGCGAACTCGACGCGGCGGAAGACCGTCTCGATCGCCGGCTCTGGTCCGCGCTCGCGTCGTCCGACGTGCTGAGCGCTGCACTGCCGGAGTCGGTGGGCGGCGATGGTTTCGGCGTCCTCGAGCAGTGCAGCATTCTCGTCGAACTGGGCCGTGCCGTGGCAGCGGTCCCCTACCTGTCGTCGATCGTGATGGCGGCTGGGGCGATCGCGCAGTACGGAAGCGAACAGCAGCGTGCCGATTGGGGCACTCCGGCCACGAGGGGCGAGAAGATCCTCACCGTGGCGCTCGACGAGGAACTGGGCGACAACCCGGCCGCGCCGACGACCCGTGCCGAACCCGGCGCGGACGGCTGGACGCTCGACGGCATCAAGATCGTGGTCGACGCGGCACCGTCCGCGGACCTCTTCCTGGTCCCGGCAACCACCCCGGACGGGGTCGCGGTCTTCCTCGTCCGCCCGGACGATGCCGGGGTGACCGTCACCCGCCAGCAGACCGTCGACCTGGCCAGCGTCGGTGAGGTGACCCTCCGCGGAGTGTCACTGGCCGGGGACCGCATTCTCGGCAGCGTCGAGCGGGGCCACGAGATCGTCGACTGGATCGTCGAGCGCGGCACGCTCGGCGCGTGCGCGTATCAGTACGGCGTCCTCGACGAATCCTTGAAACTCACCGCGGCCTACGCCCGGGAGCGGGTGCAGTTCGGCCGGCCCATCGGCAGCTTCCAGGCCGTAGCCCAGCGACTCGCCGACGGCTACATCGACGTGAAGGGCGTCCGGCTCACACTGTGGCAGGCGGCGTGGCGGCTCAGTGAGGGACTGCCCAGTGAAGGCGATGTCCAGACCGCCAACTTCTGGGCGTCCGACGCCGGACACCGGGTGTCCCACACCCTCGTCCACGTCCACGGTGGCGTCGGACTCGACGAGGACCACCCCGTGCACCGGTACTTCCTCGCCGCCAAGGCGCTCGAGTTCCGGCTCGGTTCGGCCACGCAGCAGTTGCGGGTCCTCGGCGCCGAACTGGCCACCGTCCCGGCATGACCGCCACGCTCGCCCGCACGGTATCGGACCTGCTGCTCGGTGTCGCGCACTCCGGCGCGCAGGGGCTGTACTTCGAGGACCGGTTCGTGTCGTGGTCCGAACACGTGCGGGCGAGCCTGCGCCGCGCCGCGATTCTCGACCACCTCCTCGACGCGCAGCGGCCCCGGCACTTCGGGGTTCTGATGGACAACGTCCCCGAGTTCTCCCTGCTCGCCGGGGCGGCGGCGCTGTCCGGCGCCGTGCTCGTGGGGCTCAACACCACTCGGCGCGGGGAGGCGCTGACCCGCGACATCGTGCTGGCCGACTGCCAGGTGGTCTTCACCGAATCCGGCCGGCCCGCCCTGCTGGACGGTGTCGACCCCGGTGTTCCCGTCGTCGACGTGGATTCACCGGCATGGTCCGATCTGCTCGCCGAGGAGCGCCCCGATTTCACCCCGAAGGCCGCCGCGCCCGAAGACCTGTTCATGCTCATCTTCACGTCGGGCACGAGCGGCGACCCGAAGGCGGTGCGCTGCACGCACGCGAAGATCACCGGCCCCGGCGTCATGCTCGCCGAGCGCTTCGCGCTGTCCCCGGACGACGTCGTGTACATGTCGATGCCGATGTTCCATTCGAACGCCATGATGGCGGCGTGGTCCGTGGCGCTCGCGGGGCACAGCTCGATTGCGCTGCGGCGCAGGTTCTCCGCGTCGAACTTCCTGCCCGACGTGCGGAGATTCGGCGTCACGTACGCCAACTACGTCGGAAAGCCGCTGTCGTATGTGCTGGCGACTCCCGACATGCCCGACGACGCCGACAACACCCTGCGGGTGATGTACGGCAACGAGGGGTCCGCTCCCGCGGTCGCGGCGTTCGCGCGCCGCTTCGGCACCGCGGTGATCGACGGGTTCGGCTCCACCGAGGGCGGCATCGCCATCTCCTCGGCACCCGGGGCACCGCCGGGTTCTCTGGGCAGGCTCCCCGAGGGCGTCGCGATCCTCGACCCCGAGACCGGAGATCCCTGCCCGCCAGCCGAATTCGATGCGGCCGGCCGGGTCGTCAATGCCGAGGCCGCAACGGGTGAACTCGTCAATGTCGCGGGGTCGGGGGCGTTCGCGGGCTACTACAACAATCCCGAGGCCGACGCTGAACGGATCCGCGACGGTCGGTACTGGAGTGGCGACCTCGCCTACCGGGACGCCGAGGGATTCGTCTACTTCGCGGGCCGCAGTTCCGGGTGGCTGCGCGTCGACGGCGAGAACCTCGGTTCGGCGCCCATCGAGCGCATCCTCCTGCGGTACGACGGCTTCGCCCAGGTGACGGTGTACGGGGTGCCCGACGTCGAGGTCGGGGACCGGGTGATGGCAGCCGTCGTACCGACCCGGGAGTTCGATCCCGTGGCCTTCGCGGACTTCCTCGACGCGCAATCCGATCTGGGTCCGAAGCAGCGCCCGAGTCTGATCCGGGTGTGTGTCGAGTTCCCGCGGACGGCCACGTTCAAGGTGCTCACCCGCGCGCTGAGCGCCGAGGCCACGCAGTGCGCCGATCCGGTGTGGGTCCGCGACGGAGACCGCTACTCCCCCAGGTGAGTGGCAAAGTGTGCTGGCGCACGCTTTGCCACTCACCTGGGTTAGCGGAAGCTGTCGAGGCGGGACACCGCCGAGTCGAAGCCCTTGACCAGTTCGTCCATCACCTCGGCCACCGGCCGGATCTCGTTCATCCGCCCGACGATCTGCCCCACCGGCATCGCCACGACATCCGGGTTCTCGGACGCGGCGATGCGCTGATGCGCCTCGCTGACCAGCAGATTCTGCAGTGGCATCGGCAGCGGCGCGGGCGCGTCCGGCTTCGACCACGCGTCGGTCCACTTGGTCTTGAGCAGGCGCGCGGGTTTGCCCGAGTAGATCCGGGACCGCACCGTGTCCGCCGACGTCGCCCCGAGGAGGGCGCGCTGGATCGCGGACGGACCCTCCGCCGACGCGCTGCCCAGTTTGTACTCGGACGTGGTGAGCCAGTACGACCCCATCCACACCCCCGCCGCCCCCAGCGACAGCGCCGCGGCCACCTGGCGTCCGCTGCCGATACCACCGGCCGCGAGTACGCCGGCGGAATCTCCGATGGCGTCGACGATCTCGGGAACCAGCACCATCGACGCGATCTCCCCGGTGTGCCCACCGGCCTCGTACCCCTGCGCGATGACGATGTCGACACCGTTCGCGACGTGCCTGCGCGCGTGCTCCACGGCGCCGGCCAGCGCGGCCACCGGAACCCCCTTCTCGTGGGCCTGGTCGATGACGTCCTTCGGGGGTGAACCGAGGGCGTTGGCGATCAACGCAATTCGATGATTCAGGGCGACGTCCACGTGCGACCGCGCCACCGAGTGCAGCCAGCCGAGCACGCCGGTCGCGTGTTCGACCCCCGAATCCAGTGGCGGCACCCCCAGTTCGGACAGGGTCCGGTCGACGAACGCGCGGTGTTCCGCGGGGATCAGCGACTCCAGGTCCACCGACGTGCCCTCGGTGGGCACCTTCGCGGGCATCACGATGTCGACGCCGTACGGCTTGCCGTCGGTGTTCTCGTCCATCCACGCCAGGACGGCCTCGAGTTCCTCGGGATCGTTGAACCGGACGCAGCCGAGCACACCCAGGCCGCCGGCCCGGGAGATCGCCGCGGCCACGTGTTCGGACGGCGTGAACCCGAACACCGGGTACTCGATGCCGAACTTCTCACTCAAACTCGTATGCATTTACGCGCCTTTGCTTTCGGGCGAACCGTTGCCGTTGTGGTCGTCGGCCGGCCGGGTCTCGGTCTGTTCCTTGGCCCAGCGGTAGTCGGGTTTGCCCGCAGGCGAGCGCTTGATCTCGTCGACGAACCAGAGGCTGCGCGGAACCTTGTATCCCGCGATCTCCTTGCGTGCCGCGTCGGCGATCTCGTGCAGGCTCGGACGCACCCCACGACGGGTCTGAATGACGGCGGCCACCCGCTGGCCGAAGCGTTCGTCGGGAATGCCGACCACGAGGGCGTCGAAGACGTCGGGATGCGACTTGAGTGCGCCCTCGACCTCCTCGGGGAAGATCTTCTCGCCGCCGCTGTTGATGGACACCGAACCGCGGCCCAGCATCGTCACCGTGCCGTCCGCCTCCACCTGCGCGAAGTCGCCGGGGATGGAGTAGCGGATGCCGTTGATCTCCTTGAACGTGGCCTTGGTCTTCTCTTCGTCCTTGTAGTAGCCGATCGGGATGTGCCCCCGGCGCGCCAGGATGCCGACGACGCCGGAGCCGGGCTCGACCGGGTTGCCGTCCTCGCCGAGGACGGAGGTGGACGCGTCGATTTTCACCGTCGGGCCGCCACCGTGCGAGTCGCCCTTCGCGACCACGCTGAGGCCGCCGAAACCCGTCTCGGACGAACCGATGGAGTCGGTGATCATCCGGTTGGGCAGCAGTTCGAGGTACTTCTCCTTGATGCTGGGCGAGAACAGCGCCGCCGAACTCGCCATCAGGAACAGCGAAGACAGGTCGTAGGGTTCGCCGCTTGCCTCGTTGCCCTCCACCAGCGCGTCGAGCATCGGGCGCGCCATCGCGTCGCCGGTGATGAAGATGAGGTTGACCTTGTGCTGGTCGACGATCCGCCACACGTCGTGGCCGTCGAATTCGGGGTGCATGACGCACTTTCCGCCGCCGAACAGACTCTGGAACACCGCCCACTGGCTGCCGCCGTGGATCATCGGCGGGATCGGGAAGCGCGTCATGCCGGGGCTCTCGGCGCCCAGCTTCGCGAGATCCCACTCGTCCTCGACGTATTCACCGGTCATGAAGTTGATGCCGCCGCCGAGCACCCGCCAGACGTCCTCGTGACGCCACATCACCCCCTTCGGCTTTCCGGTGGTGCCACCGGTATAGAGCATGTACAGGTCGTCATTGCTGCGCTCGCCGAAGTCGCGGTCGGGGGAACCCTGCGCCAGCGCCGCCTCGTATTCGACCCCCTCGTAGTCGAGATCGGTGCCGTCCTCGACCACCACGGTGGTCTTCAGGAGCGGCGTCTCGGGGAGCACATTCGCCACCTTGTCGGAGTACCGGCGTTCGTGGACGAGCGCGACCATGTCCGAATTGTCGAAGATGTATTGCAACTCGTTCTCGATGTACCGGTAGTTGACGTTCACCATCACCGCACGAATCTTGAAGACCGCCACCATGGCCTCGATGGCCTCGATGGTGTTGCGGCAGTAGATGCCCACCTTGTCACCGGGCCGGACACCCTGTTCACGCAGGTAGTGGCCGAGGCGATTGGCCCTCTCCTCCATCTGCGCGTACGTCACTTCCCGGTCGTCGGACACCAACGCGACGCGGTCCGGAACGAGGTCGATTGCGTGCTCTACGAGGTCTGCGATATTAAGGGCCACGTCAACAAAGTAGAACGTGTTACCGTTTCTGGCAAGACCTAATTTGAGAGCCAGCTCACACACCCTTCGGGAGACTTCAGTGTCCTCTACAACGACCGAGAAATCCGACATTTCGGCACAGTCGCCGCACTGCCTCGTCGAGAAACGCGGGCACGTCCTGATCGTCACGATGAACCGCCCCGAGGCGAAGAACGCGCTGTCCGGCGAAATGATGACGATCATGCGGGACGCGTGGGATCAGGTCGACTCCGACCCGGACATCCGGGTCGCCATCCTCACCGGCGCCGGCGGTGCCTTCTGCGCCGGCGCCGACCTCAAGGCCATGACGTCGCAGCACCCCGGCGACTCCTTCTCCGGCGCGGGCGAGCAGAGCGAGGGGAAAAATTCGGGCTGGGACCTGTCCAAGATCGAGGCGCTGCTGAAGGGACGGCGCCTCACCAAACCTCTCATCGCCGCAGTCGAGGGTCCCGCCATCGCCGGCGGCACCGAGATCCTGCAGGGCACCGACATCCGCGTCGCCGGCGAGGGCGCTAAATTCGGTGTCTCCGAAGCGAAATGGGGACTATTCCCCCTCGGCGGCTCCGCCGTACGCCTCGTCCGGCAGATCCCGTACACCGTCGCAGCCGACATCCTGCTCACCGGACGTCACATCAAGGCCCCCGAGGCCAAGGAAATCGGCCTCATCGGGCACGTCGTCCCCGACGGCCAGGCCCTCGACAAGGCCCTCGAACTCGCCGACCTCATCTCCGCCAACGGTCCCCTCGCCGTCCGGGCGATCCTGAAGACCATCCGCGACACCGAAGGCATGCACGAGGAAGAGGCCTTTCAGATCGACGCCGCCCTCGGCACCGAGGTCTTCAAGAGCGCCGACGCGAAGGAAGGTCCCCGCGCCTTTTCCGAAAAGCGCGCGCCGAAGTTCGAGGGTCGCTGACCGCGGTGCGATAACCCCGGAGGCGAATGTACCTTTCGGCGCATCTGCGGCGCCGAGAGGTACATTCGCCCAGGGTGTGAGGGTTATCCACAGCCCCACCTTATCCACAGGCCCCACCAAAAAGCCTGGTGACCGAAGCTGCCGCCCGCACCGGGTGCGTCATCATCAACTCATGCGACGGGGAGAGTGGGGGCATCGCCTCGAAGACCTGTACGGAGTGAGCCGGTCCGGGATCATCCGCACCGCCGAGTTGAGGCAATGGGGCGTGTCGAATTCGGCGATCGACGCTCGATGCCGTCCGGGCGGGCCGTGGCAACGCATCCTTCCGGGTGTCGTGATGCTCGGCAACGGCCACCCGACCGCGCGTCAGCGTGCGGTGGCCGCGATCGTGCTCAGCGGCGAGAACGCAGTCCTCACGGGGCGCGCAGCGCTGCACGAATACGGGTACGGCACGTCGTACTCCGGGGATGCCCATGTTCTGATCGCCACGCATCGGCGCGTGCAGTCCACGGGCTTCGTGCTCGTCGAACGTACGACGCGTTTGCCGGCACCCGTGACGCGCAACGGACTTCCCTGTGCCCCGCTTCCGCGCGCGTTGCTCGACGCGGCGCGGCGGTGCCGCACCCTGGACAGCACTCGATCCCTCATCGCGGAGGTAGTCCAGCGAGGCGAGGTGAGTGTCGCCGAGCTGATCGCGGAGTTGAACTCGGGTAGCGGCCGGGGTGCCGCACTCCCCCGGACAGTGCTGCGCGAAGTGAGTGCCGACGTCCACTCGGTGTCCGAGGCCGAAGCCCGTCGGCTGTGGTTGCGCAGCGGACTGCCCCGAATGGTCTTCAACCGCAGGATCGGCGACGTTGCCGGGCAGTTCATCGCCATGCCCGACGGCTGGATCGACGATGTCGCGTTCGCGTGGGACATCGACTCTCTCGACTGGCATCTGGCGCCGAAGGCGTACAAATCGACCGTCGAGCGCCGCACCCGGATGCAGAACCACGGCATTATTGTGCTGCCGACGTTGCCGAGCGCTATCCGCGACGACCCCGACCGCGTGATCGCCGACCTCCAGTCGCACTACCAGCTGGCGTCCTCGCGGCCCCGGCCTGAGGTCCGGATGCTCGGAGCGCCCGGGTGAATGCACCGTTCAACGCCTCAGGTGCGCCGAAAGGTACATTCGCCCGGGCCGGGGAGGTCGGCCGGAGGGGTCAGCCCAGGACCGCGGCGGAGAGTTCGCGGACGTGGTCGGCGTCGCGGCAGGAGACGAGGAGCATGGTGACGCCGGCGTCGGCCCAGCGTTTGACGTCGGCGCGGACTTCGTCGACGTTGCCGATGATCATGGTTTCGGTGACCATTTCGTCGGGGACGACGGCGGCGGCTTCGTCCTTGCGGCCGGCGCGGAAGAGGCGTCCGATTTCGTCGACCTGTTCGCCGTAACCCATGCGGGTGTAAACCTGGGCGTGGAAGTTGAGTTCGGGGGCGCCCATGCCGCCGACGTACAGCGCGGTGACGGGTTTGAGGCCGGCGATGGCGGCGGCACGGTCGTCGGTGACGATCACCTGACAGGTGGCCGCGACTTCGAAGTCTTCGCGGCAGCGACGGGCGCCGGGGCGGGCGAAGCCCTCGTCGAGCCATTCGTTGTACATGGGCGCGAGGCGGGGTGAGTAGTAGATGGCGAGCCAGCCGTCGGCGATCTCGGCGGTGAGCGCGACGTTCTTCGGACCTTCGGCGCCGAGCCAGATCGGGATGTCGGCGCGGAGGGGGTGGGTGATCGGCTTGAGTGGTTTCCCGAGTCCGGTGCTGCCGGGACCGGTGTAGGGCAGCGGGAAGTGTGGGCCGTCGCTGGTGACGGGTTCCTGCCGCGCCAGCACCTTGCGGACGATGGAGACGTATTCGCGGGTGCGGGCGAGCGGTTTCGTGAACGGCTGCCCGTACCACCCCTCGACGACCTGCGGCCCGGACACGCCGAGCCCGAGGATCGCCCGGCCGCCGCTGAGGTGGTCGAGGGTGAGTGCGTGCATCGCGGTGCTGGTGGGTGTGCGCGCGGAGATCTGCACGACGGACGTGCCCAGGCGGACGCGGTCGGTGCTCGATCCCCACCAGGCGAGGGGGGTGAAGGCGTCGGATCCCCACGATTCGGCGGCGAAGACGGCGTCGAATCCCTCGGCTTCGGCGGCGGCGATCAACTCCGGGGCATTCGCCGGCGGCTGTGCGCCCCAGTATCCGAGTTGCAACCCGAGCTTCATCGTGTGCCTCCGCATCGACCGTCGTCAGAAGTGACCCTTGCCACAAACACTAGAACCTGTTCTACTCGAAGTTGTGAGCATGGGAAAGAGCGCGGTGGCCGAAAAATTCTCGAACGAACCGTTGAGCGCCCCGCTGAAACTTCAATTCGACTACACCCGATCGGTGGGCCCGACCATCGGCGCCTTCGTGACCGCGCTGCGCGACCGCAAGGTCATCGGCGCTCGCGGCTCGGACGGACGCGTCTACGTCCCACCGCCCGAATTCGACCCGGACACCGCCGAACCACTCACCGACTTCGTCGGGGTGTCCGACGCAGGCACCGTGGTGAGCTGGACGTGGATGCCGGAACCCATTGCCGGGCAACCTCTCACCACCCCGTTCGCGTGGGCGTTGATCAAGCTGGACGGCGCCGACACGTCGCTGGTGCATGCCGTGGACGTCGCCTCCCCTGCCGGAATGAGCACGGGCATGCGGGTGCGGGCACGGTGGGCGCAGGAACGCGTCGGGCGGATCCAGGACATCGTGTGCTTCGAACCCGGCGAGTCGACGGGCGAACCCGGACCGGCCTCGGAGTCGGAACCGGTCACGATGGTCACGACGCCGATCGATCTCGACTACCTGCATTCCGCGTCCGCCGAGGAGAGCTTCTACCTCCGAGGGTTGAAGGAGGGCAAGCTGATCGGTGGCCGCACCGGCCCGGGCGGCAAGGTGTACATCCCGCCGCGCAGCGCCAACCCCACCGACGGCATCCCGACGAAGGAGCAGGTGGAACTGCCGGACCGGGGCATCGTCACGACGTTCTGCATCGTGAACGTCCCCTTCCTCGGGCAGCGGATCAAGCCGCCGTACGTCGCCGCCTACGTGCTGCTCGACGGCGCGGACATCGCGTTCCTGCACCTGATCCTCGACTGCGATGCCGCCGACGTGCGGATGGGCATGCGAGTGGAGGCCAAGTGGAAGCCACGCGAGGAGTGGGACTACACGCTCGAGAACATCGAGTACTTCAGGCCGACGGGCGAGCCCGACGCCGAGTACGACACCTACAAACACCACCTGTGAGGGCGCGGCACAATGACAGATATCGCAGTCGTCGGGTTCGCGCACGCACCGCACGTGCGTGAGACCACCGGCACCACCAACGGCGTCGAGATGCTGGTTCCCTGCTTCCAGCAGCTGTACGAGGATCTCGGGATCACCAAGTCCGACATCGGTTTCTGGTGTTCGGGATCCTCGGACTACCTGGCCGGCCGTGCGTTCTCCTTCATCTCGGCGGTCGACTCGATCGGCGCGGTACCCCCGATCAACGAGTCGCACGTGGAGATGGACGCCGCCTGGGCGTTCTACGAGGCCTGGATCAAGATCATGACCGGCGAGGTCGATACCGCCCTGGTGTACGGGTTCGGGAAGTCCTCGGCCGGCAATCTCCGCAAGGTCCTGTCCATGCAACTCGACCCCTACCTGGTCGCGCCACTGGCCCTGGACTCGGTGTCGCTCGCCGGACTGCAGGCGCGTCTCGGACTCGACGCCGGGAAGTGGACGTCCGAGGAGATGGCGGCGGTGGCCGCGCGCAGCCGGGCCGCGGCCGAGAGCAACCCGAACACCCAGTTGTCGGGGCACGTCGACATCAACGAACTGCTCGCGAGACCGTTCGTCGCGGATCCGTTGCGCGCCCACGACTGCGCGCCGATCACGGACGGCGCCGCTGCCGTCGTTCTCGCTTCCGGAGACCGTGCCCGAGAGCTGTGCGAGCGACCGGCGTGGATCACCGGGATCGAGCATCGGATCGACTCCCCGAACTTCGGCGCCCGTGACCTGACGGTCTCGCCGTCGACGACGGCGTCGGCGCGGGCGGCCACCGGCGGGGACGTCGGCGGTATCGACGTGGCCGAACTGCACGGACCGTTCACCCATCAGGAACTGATCCTCCGCGAGGCCATCGGGCTGTCCGATGCGACGACGATCAACCCGTCGGGCGGCCCGCTGAGCGGGAACCCGATGTTCTCCGCGGGTCTGGAACGCATAGGTTACGCAGCCAAGGCCATCATGGACGGCAACGCCGGGCGCACGCTGGCGCACGCCACGAGTGGTGCTGTGCTGCAACAGAATCTGGTCGCAGTCTTGGAGGGACGCAACTGATGGCGAATCAATTGGCCGCCGTACTGGGCACCGGTCAGACCCATTACGTGGCGAAACGGCACGACGTGTCCATGGCCGGGCTGGTGCGCGAGGCGATCGGCCGCGCGATGGAAGACGCGCGGGTGGGCTGGGACGACATCGACGCCGTCGTGATCGGCAAGGCCCCCGACCTGTTCGAGGGGTCGATGATGCCGGAGCTCGCGATGTCGGACGCACTGGGCGCCAACGGCAAACCGCTTCTGCGTGTGCACACCGCGGGCTCGGTCGGCGGTTCGACCGCGTGCGTGGCGGCGAGCCTCGTGAAGTCGGGGGTGCACAAGCGGGTGCTGACGGTGGCGTGGGAAAAGCAGTCCGAGTCGAACGCCATGTGGGCGCTGTCCACACCCATTCCGTTCCACATGCCGGTCGGCGCGGGCGCGGGCGGGTACTTCGCCCCGCACGTCCGCTCGTACATCCGGCGGTCCGGCGCACCCGATCACATCGGCGCGATGGTGGCGGTGAAGGACCGGCTGAACGGCAGCCTCAACCCGTACGCCCACCTCAAGCAGCCCGACATCACGCTCGAATCGGTGCAGGCCTCGCAGATGCTGTGGGATCCCATCCGCTACGACGAGACCTGTCCGTCCTCGGACGGCGCCTGCGCGCTGGTGATCGGCAACGAGGAGGCCGCCGAGCAGGTCGTCGCGGACGGCCGTGAGGTGGCCTGGATACACGCGACCGCGATGCGCACCGAGCCCACCACGTTCGCCGGACGCGACCAGGTGAATCCGCAGGCCGGACGGGACGCGTCGGCCGCACTGTGGAAGG
Source organism: Rhodococcus koreensis (assembly GCF_900105905.1). Classification (GTDB taxonomy): domain Bacteria; phylum Actinomycetota; class Actinomycetes; order Mycobacteriales; family Mycobacteriaceae; genus Rhodococcus_F; species Rhodococcus_F koreensis. Next base: position 3,713,602 of record NZ_FNSV01000005.1, read on the forward strand.
CCGCGGGCATCAAGGATCCGCTCGACGAGATCGACGTCGCCGAAATCTACGTCCCCTTCTCCTGGTTCGAACCGATGTGGCTCGAGAATCTCGGCTTCGTCGCCGAGGGCGAGGGCTGGAAGCTCACCGAGGCGGGCGAGACGGCCATCGGCGGCCGGCTCCCGCTCAACGCATCGGGCGGCGTCCTGTCGTCCAACCCGATCGGCGCCTCCGGGATGATCCGGTTCGCCGAGGCGGCGATGCAGGTGATGCACCGCGCCGGCGACCACCAGGTGAAGGACGCGCGCAAGGCACTCGGCCACGCCTACGGCGGCGGTTCGCAGTACTTCTCGATGTGGGTGGTCGGTTCCGACCGGCCGAACAACAAGTAGTAGGGACGTCACCAGTGAAATTCACCGTCGGCATCGCCATGAATCCCCTCGATCAGTTGCCGGCTCTCGCGAAAACAGCCGAGGAGTGCGGATTCTCGTCCATCGCACTCCCCGACTCGCTGTTCTTCATGGAGAAGCAGAGCGCGGACTACCCGTACACACCGGACGGCTCCCGGATGTGGACCGAGGAGACGCCGTGGGTGGATCCGCTGATCGCGGCGGCCGCCATGGGTGCGGTGACGTCGAAGATCGAGTTCTACACCCAGGTCCTCAAGCTGGGGTCCCGCAATCCGGTGCTCCTGGCCCGCCAGGTGGGATCGGTGGCCAACCTGATCGGCAACCGGTTCGGTTTCGGTGTCGGGATCGGCTGGGCGCCCGAGGAATTCGAGTGGTGCGGGGTGCCGTACGCGAAACGCGGCGCACGCGTCGACGAGATGATCGACGTCATCAAACTGATCCTCGGCGGCGGGATGGTCGAGTATCACGGTGAGTTCTACGACTTCGACCGCCTGCAGATGAGCCCGGCCCCGACGAAGCCGGTGCCGTTCTACGTCGGCGGCCACACCGACGTCGCACTCCGGCGCGCCGCCCGGGTGGGCGACGGATGGACGTCGGCGATGATCAAGTTCGACGATCTCGTCCAGGTCATCGCGCGACTGCGGGAACTGCGGGAGGAGTACGGCCGCGCCGATCTGCCGTACGAGATCCAGACGGTCTGCATCGACCGTTTCGGCAAGGACGGCTACGCCGAACTCGCGGACGCCGGGGTGACCGACACGATCGTCGTCCCGTGGGTGTTCGACGGCATCGGCTTCGACGGACCGCTCGACGCCAAACAGGAGTCGCTGCGCAAGTTCGCCGATCAGTACATCGGATAGGAGTGTGGACATGACGACGACCGACCATCCTGCCCGCCTCGCCGGACAGGCGTCCCGCGCGGCGGCCAGCGGCAGGCGCAAGGAGGAGTGGCTGGCCCTGTTCGCCGAGGACGCATGTGTCGAAGATCCCGTCGGCCCTTCGGGTTTCGACCCCGAAGGGAAGGGGCACCACGGCCTCGATGCGATCTCCCGGTTCTACGACATGACGATCGCGACCACCGAATCGCTCGAATTCCTCATCACCGATTCACTGGTGTGCGGCAACGAGAACGTGAACATCGGGACCATCCGGTCGACGGTGGCGGGATCGCAGATCGACGCCGAGGGCGTGTTCGTCTACCGCGTGGACGACGAAGGCAAGATCACGTCGCTACGGGCCTTCTGGGAGGTCGAGCGGGCGATGAAGACGCTGCGCAAGGTCTGAGGATTCGGATCACCCGGCGGCCTCGTCGAGGTGCCGGACGAAGAGGACGGCATCGAGTTCGCCGAGGCACGCGGGGTCGAGCGGGAAGTATGTGGAGTTGCTCGACGGGTCGGCGCGCTTCTGTGCGCCGCGGACGGCGTCCGCCATCGCCGCGGCAGGCACGAGACAACTCTCGCCGACCGCGAAGAGCAGATCCTCGAGGGTGCCCGGTGGCGGCTGTCCGATGCCGTGACCGGGCGCCTCACCGACCGCGGAACCGATGACCGTGTACGCGTCGCCGAACCGCAAGTCCAGGTGGGCGCCGGCGCACCACCAGTGCAGGTGCATTCCGGCGAGATCCCAGTGGGTTTCGCCCTTCAGCAGATGGCCGTTGTGGGCGAAGACGAATGTCGGCCCCCGATCCGCCTCCCTCCGCACCAGCGCGGACAGGTTGTCCGCCATGAGGGTGTCGCGGATCCCCAGAAGGCGGGCAATGCGGCGTGGGGAGTTCTCTGCCATTCCGGCGTGATAGCTGAGCAGGCGGGTGGCGACGCGACCGTGCAGTTCGGCCCCCCACCATTCGTCTCGCGTGCCCGCAGCGACGAGGCGAGGCGCCTCCGAGGCCAGCAGCGTCATCAGGTCGTCGGCGATCAGACGCAACTGTCCGGCCTCGGCGGTGGCACCGACGGATCGGGCCGGGTCCATGGCGACGGCCGGGTCGCTCCAGCGGTCGTCGTCGCCGATCAGGGCGGAGATCCGGTCCGGAGTGCAGGGCAGATCCCGCTCGTCGAGGTGGGTCCGCAGGTAGGTGTCGAGGAAGGTCAGGGCCTGCCGGGGGCTGTCGGCGGACGTCATCTCGATGGGGGCGTCGAAACCGAAGAACCGCACGTGCTCGCCCGGTTCGCGTCGGCTGTTGTGGTCGGCCATCCATCGGATCAGGTCGCGGTTGGCCCGGGACTCTCCGAAGCCGTGGCTGAAACCGTGTTCCATGACGTCGTCGAGTGGCACGCCGTTCGCGCCCCGCACGAAGGAGTCGACGAGTATCCCTTTCAGACAACTGCTTTCGATCGCGATGGATCGATAGCCCTCGTGTTCGACGAGGTATCGGAACATCTGATTGCGGAGCAGCAGAAAGCTCTCCTCCCCGTGCATGGGCTCGCCGAACCCGAGCAGGCGAGGAGCGGCGTCCAGGCGGCGAAGGAACGCGTCGAGGGCGGCAGTGACGCTCGGATCTCCCGGCGCCGAGAAACCGGCACCCGGGTCGTGGACGATGGACCGCACAGTCATGACCTGCTCCCACCCTCCTCGGACAGAAAGGGAACAGCGGCGTCGGAGAGGATGAGGGTGCCCTCCGACGCCGCTGAATCAGTGGGGTCAGTGCCTGACCGGGCAACCGCCTGACGCAGGCTTGTAATCGACCTGAAACTCCTTGATACCGTTGAGCCAGCCCGAGCGCAACCGCCGCGGATCTCCCAGCTTACTGATATCCGGCAGGTGATCCGCAATCGCATTGAAGATCAGGTCGATTTCGAGGCGGGCGAGGTTGGCTCCGAGGCAGAAGTGCGCGCCCGTACCGCCGAACCCGACGTGCGGGTTGTTCTCCCGCAGGATGTCGAATTTCTCGGGATTCTCGAATGCATCCTCGTCGAAATTCGCGGAGCCGTACAGCATTACGACCCGCTGCCCCTTCTTGATGTGCACGCCGCCGAGCTCGGTGTCTTCCAGTGCGGTGCGCTGGAACGAGTTGACCGGGGTCGCCCACCGGACGATCTCGTCCGCCGCCGTCTTGGGACGCTCCTTCTTGTAGAGCTCCCACTGATCGGGATGGTCGAGGAACGCCATCATGCCGTGTGTGATGGCATTGCGGGTGGTCTCGTTGCCGGCGACCGCCAGCAGGATCACGAAGAAGCCGAATTCCTCGGGAGAGAGCTCATTTCCATCGATGTCCGCTTCGATCAGCGTCGTGACGATGTCGTCGGCGGGGCACTTCTTGCGCTCGTCCGCCATCTGGTACGCGTAGCCGAGGATCTCCATCGACGCGGCCTGTGGGTCGATGTCCAGTTCTGGGTCGTCGTAGCCCGTCATCTGGTTCGACCAGTCGAACACCTTCAGCCGATCCTCCTGCGGCACGCCGAGCAGTTCGGCGATCGCCTGCAGCGGAAGCTCACATGCCACCTGGGTGACGAAGTCGCCGGCCCCCGATTCGGCGGCCTCCTTCACGATCTTCTCGGCGCGCTCGGTGAGTTCTTCGCGCAGGCTGTTGATCGCGCGGGGTGTGAAGCCGCGGGAGACGAGTTTGCGGAGTTTCGTGTGCTCGGGAGCGTCTTTGTTGATGAGGATGAAGCGCTGCATCTCGATGTTCTCGCGCGGAATGTCGTCGGCGAAGCGCACGATCGCGGTGTTCTCGTGGGTGGAGAAGACGTCGCTGCGCCGCGACACCTCTTTGACGTCCTCGAGCTTGCTGACGACCCAGTAGCCGTCGTCGTGGAAGCCACCGATCTCCGGCGGCTGCGGGTTCCACCAGATCGGCGCAGTCTTCCGCAGTTCGGCGAACTCCTGGTAGGGGATGCGTTCTGCGTAGATGTCCGGGTCGGTGAAGTCGAAACCCTCTGGAAGATTGGGCTGCGCCACTGCTGTCTCCTGCCCTAAGCCATACACCACTCAGTGATGTGGAACACGTTCTACTAGCATTGAAGCACAAGCCGGGCGACTAGCAAAGGAAAGCTCAATCAGACCTTGCCCAGACAGCAGAACCTGTTCTATTTTCTGAGAACAAGGAAAGGAGCCCGCCGTGGGCACACCCGTCATCGTCGAGGCAGTTCGCACCCCCATAGGAAAGCGCGGTGGCTGGCTGTCCGGATTGCACGCCGCCGAGATCCTCGGCGCCGCTCAGCGGGGCATCCTCGACCGCTCCGGCATCGACCCCGACCTGGTGGAGCAGGTGATCGGTGGTTGCGTCACCCAGGCCGGTGCGCAATCGAACAACATCACCCGAACCGCGTGGCTGCACGCCGGACTGCCCTGGCAGGTCGGCGCCACCACGATCGACTGTCAGTGCGGCTCCGCGCAGCAGGCCAACCATCTGATCGCGGGCCTGATCGCCACGGACGCGATCGACGTCGGAATCGCCTGCGGCATCGAGGCCATGAGCCAGGTGCCGCTCGGGGCGAACGTCGGGGAGAACGCCGGCCCACGCAGGCCCGCCGACTGGGACATCGACATGCCCAATCAGTTCGAGGCCGCCGAGCGCATCGCCCGCCGCCGCGGAATCACCCGCGCCGACGTCGAAGCCCTCGGAGTGCGTTCGCAGGCCCGTGCCAAGCAGGCGTGGGACGAAGGACGCTTCGACCGGGAAGTGCTGCAGGTGGCGGCGCCCGTCGTCGACAAGGACGGCAACCTCACCGGGGAGACCCGGATCGTGACGCGCGATCAGGGTCTGCGCGACACCACCGCGGAATCGCTCGCCAGGCTGAAGCCCGTACTCGAGGGCGGCATCCACACGGCGGGCACCTCCTCGCAGATCTCCGACGGCGCCGCCGCCGTCATGCTCATGGACGAGGCCAGGGCGCGCGCCCTCGGCCTGAAACCGCGGGCCCGCATCATCTCCCAGGCGCTCGTCGGTTCCGAACCCGAATTCCACCTCGACGGACCTGTCCAGGCCACGGCGCGCGTCCTCGAACGCAGCGGCATGAAGATCGGCGACCTCGACCTGTTCGAGGTGAACGAGGCGTTCGCCTCGGTCCTGCTGTCGTGGGCGTCGGTGCACGAGCCCGACATGGACAGGGTGAACGTCAACGGCGGCGCGCTCGCACTCGGACATCCCGTGGGCAGCACCGGGTCCCGGCTCATCACGACGGCGCTGCACGAACTCGAGCGCACCGACGGGTCGACGGCCCTGATCACGATGTGCGCCGGCGGCGCACTGGCCACCGGCACCATCATCGAGCGGATCTAGGGCCGCCCGATGAATGCGCCCGCCCCCGCCCGACCCGAGCCAAATTCCCCTCGCTCCGCTCGACCGCCCGGTCTCGACTCGAAGTGGACGGCCTCCCTCATCAAGTGGATGTCGAAGATCAACGTCGTGCTGTACCGGCGGACGGGCGGGCGACTGGGCAGCAAATGGCGCGTCGGCAGCGCCTTCCCGCGCGGGTTGCCCGTCTGCCTGCTCACCACCACCGGCCGCAAGAGCGGCGAGCCCCGGATCAGCCCGCTGCTGTTCCTCGAGGACGGCGACCGCATCATCCTCGTCGCGTCGCAGGGCGGCCTCCCGAAACACCCGATGTGGTACCTCAACCTGCGCGCGAACCCGCAGGTGACCGTCCAGGTGAAGTCGCGGATCCGGCCGATGACCGCCCAGGTGGCGGACCCCGGGGAACGCGCGCGGCTGTGGCCGCGGCTCGTCGACATGTACGCGGACTTCGACAACTACCAGGCCTGGACGGACCGCACGATCCCCGTCGTCGTCTGCACACCCCGATAGCAGTTGTATGTACCGTCGGGTAACGCGTGCCATGTCGGAGGACTTCTTGCAGTATTGACGCGTACGGACTTGTAGGACGGCCGAGGGCGAGGAATTGCAGATGAGTACACAGGTTCAAGATCGGATACACGACCGTCGAGAGCTCACCGCGGTCCTGCTGCGCGCACTGGAGCAGCGGCACGAGGTTCTCGACGCCATCGTCGACAGTGAGGACCACGCCGAGGCCCTCACCACCGTCGCCGGGCTCCTCGAGACGACCGAGGCGTACGCGGAAGCCGTCCTCAACCTGACCTTTCGCCGTCTCACCAAGGTCGAGCGGCGCCGCATCCAGACGGAACTGAAGGACCTCGACGCCACGCTGGAGTGGACGTCGACGGACCGGCCTGCGAGCACCGGCCGGAACTTCCGCCTCCGCCCGTTCACCGAAACCGACGAGGACGCCGAACTGTTCCGGCGCCGCTGCGTCGAACAGGTCGACGACGCGGGCACGCAATGGTCCGAGGAGCGGGTCGAGAAGGAGCGCGCGGAGGGCCTGAGCCGGGTCGACGACGAGTCCGCCGCGTGGTTCGTGTGTGAGGACACCGAGGAGAACACGGCCGTCGGCATGGTGTTCGGCGAGTTGTCGGGACGCGAGGTCGACGTCGCGATCTGGATCTCCCCCGACGCCCGGAAGAAGGGCTACGGCACCGCGGCCGTGAAGCACAGCCGTCAGGAACTCGCCGCGGAGTTCCCGGGAACGGTCCTGGTCGTCCGCGCTCCCGCCTGACCCGTATGTGAGTGGCGAAGCGTGCGGGAGCACACTTCGCCACTCACGTGCGGTGGTCGGGGCCGCGCTGCTTGGTGACGCCCTGGGCCCAGCGGTAGTCGGGTTTGCCGCTCGGTGTGCGATGGACGGCGTCTTCCACCCACACCAGCCTCGGAATCTTGTAGCCGGCCAGGCTCTGCCGCACGTGCTGCTCGAGGCCGGCGAAGTCGACGCCCCGGCCGTCGCGCGCCTGCACAACCGCGGACACCCGGTGCCCCCACCGTTCGTCGGGAACGCCGACCACGATGGCGTCGTACACGTCGCGGTACGCCTTCACCGCGCTCTCGACCTCTTCGGCGAACACCTTCTCGCCGCCGGTGTTGATCACCATGTTGCCGCGACCGAGCAGCGTGATCGACCCGTCGGCCTCGATCCGCGCGCGGTCGCCGGTGACGACCACCGATCGTCCGTCGACCTCACGGAAGATCTCTCGGGTCTTCTCCGGGTCGTTGTAGTAGCCCAGCGGAACGTAGCCGCCCTTGGCGAACCAGCCGTCGACCCCGGAGCCCGGTTCGACGGGACGCCCCGCGTCGTCGATCACCAGCGCGTACCGCCCCGGCGGGACCCGGGGACCACCCACCTGCGTCTCCCCCTTGGTCGCGAAACCGATTCCGCCGAAACCGGTCTCGGACGCGCCGATCGAATCGGACACCAGCAGCCCCGGGAACGCCTCGAGGAACGCGTCCTTGATCACCGGGGAGAACAGCGCGGCTCCCGACGCGACCACACCGAGACTCGACGTGTCGGTCCGGGCCGGGTCGAGGGCCTCGATCAGCGGCCGCCCCATCGCGTCGCCGGTGATGATGAGGATCTGCACCCGGTGCCGCTCGACGAGGTCCCACGTCCGGTCGGCGTCGAATTTCGATTCCAGCAGCACCGTGTTCCCGCTGAACAGCGCGGTGAACGTCGGCATCATCGCGGCCGCGTGGATCAGCGGCGGCAACGCGAACCACAGCGTCGGCTCCCCCTGCGCCCCGACCCGCGACTGCTGGTACTCGTCGTCGATCGCCTCACCGGTGTAGAAGTCGAGACCGCCCGCGAGGACGCGCCAGATGGCCTCGTGCGTCCACACCACACCCTTCGGACGTCCCGTGGTGCCGCCGGTGTACATGATGAACAGGTCTTCGGAACTGCGTCCGCCGAAGTCGCGGTCGCCGCTGCCGGACAGCGCCTCCTCGTACGGGACGGAGCCGCTGGGCAGACCGGCGCCGCCGAGATCGTCCTCGACGACGACGGTGTGCCGGATCCTCGGCAGCGAGGGCAGGACCTCCGCGATGCGCGGCGAGTAGATCCGATGGTGGACCACGGCGTCGAGTTCCGCGTTGCCGTACACGTAGGCGAGTTCGTCGCTGGTGTAGCGGTAGTTGATGTTCACCGGAACCGCGCGAATCTTGTACGCCGCCACCAGCGTCTCCATGGTCTCGATGGAGTTGTGCAGGTGCACGCCGATGTGCGAACCGGCGGTCAGTCCTGCGTCCAGGAAGTGGTGGGCCAACCGGTTGGCGCGGTCCTCCAGTTCCCGGTACGTGACGCGGCGAGCGCCGCAGATCAGCGCCACCCGCTCCGGCATCACGTCGACGGAGTGCTCGAACAGATCTGCCAGGTTGTAGGCCACGGGAGTGTCCTCTCAGACGACGGTGAGTGGAAGGGGAATCCCTCGATCGGTGAAGGCGAAATCGGCCCCGGTGCTGAACCGGGTGAGCGCGACTTCGGGTGCCTCCTTCGCCGGCGGTTCACCGGTCACGACCTCCACCGTCAGCGCCGTGTCCGTCTCCTCGACCACCTGCACGGCGAACCGCGGCGACACCCCGCGCACCAGGGCCGTCAACGGCGCGAGATGCTCGCCGTCGATCATGGACGGCCACGCCCCGTCCTCCGACGCGCCGCACTCGCGGCCCAGGGTCAGCAGCAGTCGGTCGCCGAGGGAGATCGTGACGTCCACGTACTGCCGGGGATTGAGCGCCGGGTGCACGGCGAGGACGACGGCCAGCCCCTCCAGATCCGCGGGCAGGCCCAGCGCGTTCCGGATCCGCTCCGACGTGAGGCCGGCGATGCCGGTGAGTTGCTTGCGGGCGATGTCCAGCGCGGCCGCGGCGTCGGTGCGAGCCCGCACCGCGAGCAGGAAACCGAGCGTCAACAGGTGCTGCTGCACGCACACCTCCTCCGCGATCCGGGTGAGCGCCGAATGGGAGAAGTCCGGGAACCGCAGGTCGGCGAGGAGCGCGCCCGCGTAGTCGTGCTGTCCCGGACCGCCGGTGTCGATCGGCGACAGCCCCACCGTCGCCGCCCGCGACTTCCCCACCGTCACCAGCCCGTCCGGGACCGGCGGCGGCTCGTTCGTGTCGTCGATGGCGACCGTCCAGAGGCAGTGCGGTGTCCGGTCCGCGGGCCGTCGCGGCGGACGGTGCACGGGACGCACCTGCGCATGCGGGTTGGTGGCCAGGGCGGTGGCGTCGAACGTCGGGTCCTCGATGTCGTGGCACATGGCCGTGACGTACTCGTCGCCCATCGGCTCGACGTCCATCAGCGCCCCGCAGTGATTCAGCCAGAACTCGCCGTGGTCGTGATCGGCGACGCGGTACCGGAAGTCCATGAACTGGGGCGGCGCACCGATGTCGAGTTGCAGGCCCTTGAAGATCGTCACGACGCCGTCGCCCTCGAACCCCAGCGCGCGTTGCATGCGCCTCGCGTAGATCGGGCTCGACGCCATCCATTCCTCGATCGCGACCTGCGTCATGCCCTCGCGTCCGAACGCCCCGATCAGGTGCGGCATCCCGGAGCGGTCGATGAGATGACCGCACAGCAGCAGTTCCGGCACGAGGATCGCCAGATCCTCGCGGGACAGATCCGCGAACGACGCCGGAACCTTCACCGTGCTCACCACAGCGAGACCGGCGCCTTCCCGACCGGATACCACCCCGGCAGCCGACCGGACGTCGCGCGCTGGATCCGCGCGTTCATGCCGTCGGACATCGCGTTGTTCGTGATCATCTCGAGGAACAGGCTCGAGACGTTGCCGAAGTCGAAGAAGTCACGCTGCCAGGACCATTGGAAGTTTCCGCCGTACCGGAACCAGCTGCCGCCGATCCCGGTGACCTGATAGTGGGTGCCGTCGTCCCGGGTGCGTTCGGACACCTGCTTCCAGAATCCGATGACGTCGCCGCTGCGGTCGTCGATGACGAACTGCTGGTACGGATATTCCCAGCCTTCAAGGCCGTCCATTTCCTGACCGAGCGCCAGGTCGCGGATCTCGTCCCGGCCGACGGCCATGAAGTCGTCCTTCGGCCCGTAGTTCCACCCGTACGTGGCGTCTTCGGTGTACATCTCGGCCAGCGGCTTCCAGTCGCCGAGCGCCTCGCACCGCTTGTTCTCGTCCACCCAGCGCTGCACCATCTCGTCGAGTTCGGCGCGGTCGAAAGGTGCCATCAGGATTCTCCTTCTGAGTCGGTGTCCGCGAAGATCCGCAGGGCCTGGGTCGGGCAGAAACGCACGGCGCTCTCGACCTCAGCGCGCTGATTCTCGGGTGGGTTGCTGTCGAGGATCTCGACCTTGCCGTGTTTGGGGACGACGAAGACGTCGGGTGCCTCCATCTCGCACACGGCATGGCCCTGGCACAGGTCGAGATCGGCTTCGACTTTCATCACGTGCTTCGCTTCCGGTACCTCACGGTGCAGGGCTGCTGCAGTTGCACCACCATCTTGCTGTGATCGTTGCGGTACGTCTCGGACGGTTGCGCCAACTCGAACTCCCAGTCCTGCAAAAGGATCGAGAAGATCGCCTTCAGCTGCATCAGCGCGAACGCCGCTCCGACGCAGCGGTGCCTGCCCGCGCCGAACGGAATCCACGTCCAGCGGTTGACGATGTCTTCCTGGTTGGGGTCGATGTAGCGCTCGGGGTCGAACGTGTCCGGGTTCGGGAAGTCCTCCGCGATCCGGTTGGAGATCGCCGGCGTCGCCGCCACGAGATCGTTCTCCGCGATCCGGTAGCCGCCGACCTCGAACTCGCCCCGCGCGACGCGCAGCAGGATGATCAGCGGAGGGTGCAGCCGGAGCGTCTCCTTCAGTACCGCTTCGAGTTTCGGGATCTGCCTGAGCGCTCCGAAACTGATGTCGGAGCCGTCCGAATACAGGTCGTCGAGTTCCGCGACCACCTGCTTCGCGTAGTCCGGGTGCCGCAGCAGTTCGATCAGCGTCCAGGCCGCGGTGCCGGACGTGGTGTGATGCCCGGCAAACATCATCGAGATGAACATGCCGGTGATCTCGTCGGCGGTGAAGCGCTCGCTTCCGTCCTCGTCCTTGATCGAGACGAGCACGTCGAGCATGTCCCGACCCTCCTTGCCCTGCGGAGGATTCTGGATGCGCCCGGTCATGATGTCCTGGACGAGGGCCACCAACTGCACCCGCGCCTCGTCCCGCCTGCGGAAGCTCTCGATGTCGGCGTACGCGTCGACGTAGGCGATGGGGTCGGTGCCCTGCTCGAGTTCGTGGTACAGGTGCGCGAACCGGCCGTCAAGTTGTTCCCGGAACTTCGTGCCTATCAGGCAGGCCGAGGACGTGTAGATGGTCAGCTCCGCGAAGAATTCGAGCAGATCGATCTCGCCCTCGTCGCCCCACTGCGCCACCATGCGGTCGACCTCGTGGGCGATCGTTGCGGCGTGCCCCTTCATCTGCTCACCGCGCAACGCCTGGTTGTGCAGCATCTCCTTGCGACGCTCGGGACTCGCGTCGAACACGACCCCCTCGCCGAAGATCGGCTTCATGAACGGGTAGGCGGCCTGCTGATCGAGATCCTCGTCGGTGGAGCGGAAGAAGAATTCGTTGGCCTCGGCGCCGGACAGCAGCACCACCTTCTTGTCGGCGAGCTGGAAGACGCCGACGTTTCCGCATTCCTCCCGAACGCGGCGCATCAGCGCGATCGGGTCGGTGCGCAGCTCCTCGAGATGTCCGTGCTCGTGCTCACCGCCGGACACACGTTGCGGGGTAACCAGATTCATTCTCCATCCTTTCGCAGGGGCGCCTCGGGCTGCACCTCGATCAGCACCATGTGCGCGCCGCGGGGTGCACTGACGGCGGCGACGACGGCGTCGGCGATCGCGGAGGCGCGCAGGAAGTACGAGTGCCGGGCGAATCCCCATGTCGCCCAGTCTTCGAGGACGGGTCCGATGACCTCCTCGGTGGTGTTCATTCCCATCGACGTCTGGGTGGGCCCCGGCCGCACGACCGACGCCCGGACGCCGGTGCCTTCCAGTTCCATCCGCATCTGCCGGCCCATCATCTCGACACCGGCCTTCGCCGCGTTGTAGGCCCCCATCCGGGGCCGGGGCGAGTCCGCACAGTCGGAGCCGATCAGGACGAAGTCTCCGCGCCGGCGTTCGATCATGCCGGGAACGATGCGGTGCGCGAGACGCTGCGCCCCGACGAGGTGGACGTTGACCTGGTCCAGGAACTGGTCGGGGTCCATCTCGTGTGCGACGGAGAACTCGAGGTCGCCGGCTCCCGACAACGCGATCTCGGTGGGGCCGAGCGCGTTCTCCGCGGCGGTGACGAATTCGTCGACCGACGCGGTGTCGGTGACGTCGAGGAAGTGCGCGAACGCTTCTCCCCCGTTGCTGCGGATCTTCTCCGCGATCTCCTCGCACTCCGCGACCCGGCGGGCGCCGAGCGCGACGGGGTGGCCTGCCTCGGCGAGCGCGTAGGCCGTCGCCGTGCCGATGCCCGACGACGCCCCGGCGACGATCGACGGCCGGCGCTGCGGATTGGGTTCGAACCTAGGCATCGCGGACCTGCACTTTCAGGGGAAGGGTGGCGAAACCACGGACGTTGGTCGAGTGGACCCGCACGCTGTTTGCCTCGTCGACGTCGTAATCGTCTATGCGGGAGACGAGTTCGGTGAGCGCGATCCGTGCTTCGAGCCGAGCCATGTGGGCGCCGAGGCAGAAGTGGGTGCCGCCGCCGAAGCTCGCCAGCTTGTTGGATGTGTCCCGGCCGATCCGGTATTCGTCGGCGTCCTCGAATACCGCCGAGTCGCGGTTCGCTGAGCCGATGAGGATCAGCACCTTGTCGCCGGCGGGGATCGTCCGGTCGTGGAAGTCCAGGTCGACGGCCGCCGTCCGCGCGACCATCTGGCTGGATGTGTCGAAGCGGAGCGTCTCCTCCACCCAGTCCGGCACCCGGCTCGCGTCCTCGAACACCTGCCTGGCCTCGCCCGGATAGCGGAATCCCCAGTACAGCGCGTTGCCGAGCAGTTTGGTGGTGGTCTCGTTGCCCGCCACCACCATCAGGAACATGAACGCGATGATCTCGTCGTCGGTGAGCCGGTCGCCGTCGATCTCCGCCTCGAGCAGCGCGGACGTCAGATCCTCGGTCGGCTTCCTGCGCCGCTCCGCCAGCATGTCGGCGTAGTAGCCGACGAGGTAGAGCGACGCCTCCATCGCCGCGTGCGGCACGTCGAGGACGCCCTCCTCGCGATGCACCACCAGATCGGCGAGGCGGCGGAGTTCGACGCGATCGGCCTCCGGTACCCCCATCAGTTCCGAGATCACGTCCATCGGCAGTTTGCCCGCGAACTCGGCGATCCAGTCGAACTCGCCCACCTCGAGTGCCGGGTCGAGGTACTGCCGGGTCAGGTCCAGGATCCGCCCCTCGAGTTCGTTCACCCGCCTCGGGGTGAACCCGCGGGACACCAACTGACGCATCCGCATGTGCCGCGGATCATCCAGTGCAAGAAAGGACATCGTCTTGTGGGCGTGCGGACCGTAGGCCGCCGGGTCGAGCGACACCCCGTTCGCGCTCGACAGGCGCTGGTTGTCGCGGAAGGCCGCGACGACGTCCTCGTGCCGGGACAACGCCCAGAAGTCGAGTTCCTCGTTGTAGTAGGCCGGTGCTTCTTCCCGCAGTCTTCGATACGTGACGTACGGGTCTTCGTGAAAGCCATAGTCGTACGGATTGAACGTCACCGGATTGTGTGACACCCCGGGCATCGAGGCTGCGGTCATGGCATCTACTCCAGAATCAGCTTGGCGGAAGTTTCGAGTCGATCGGCGAATTGGGCGTAGGACCCGTATCCCATTCCCGCGCGGACCAGGCCGCCGGCGTACAGCAGCTCCAGCGCCTCGAGGACGTCGGGATCGTGGCCGTCGCCCAGTGCGGTGGCGAGGCGATCCCGGATCTCGAGCCCGATGCGGGCGCGGAGGTGCTCCACGTCGGGGTCGCGGCCGAGTAGCGCGTTGGTGACGGCTCCGGCGAGTTCGGGTTCGTCCGCCACCAGCAGGGCGATGTGGCGGAGCACGGCGACCACGCGTCCGGTGCGGTCGAGTCCCTCGTCCGCCGGCTGCGGTGCGGCGGCGAGACGCCGCCAGAAGACCTCGGCGACGAGGTGCTCCTTCGACGAGAAGTACGTGTAGGCCGTGGCGGGTGCGACCCCGGCGATCCCGGCCACCGAGCGGACGGTGAGCCCTGCGAAGCCCTCTTCACGCAGTACTTCGACGGCCGCCCTGGTGAGGCGGTCGACGGTGTCGGCCTGCTTCTCGGTCAGACGGCGGCGAGTGGACTCGAAATTCATACTACTGGACACGTGTCTGGACGCTACTACAGTTACCGCCGGGTGGCAACGAAAACCGGGGTCTCACACCGGACTGCGCGGGTGAATCCGCACGGGCATCGTCTTGATGCCGCTGATGAAATTCGACCGCAGCCGGGACACCGGCCCGGTGGGTTCCACGTGGTCAATCCGCGCGGCGAGGGTCTCGAACAGAATCCTCAGTTCGAGTCGCGCCAGGTGCGCACCGAGGCAGAAGTGCACCCCGCTTCCGCCGAACGCGATCTGCGGGTTGGGACTCCGGCCGATGTCGAACCGGTACGGTTCGTCGAATACCGCCTCATCCCGGTTCGCGCTCGGGTAGTAGATCACCACCTTGTCGCCGGCCCGAACCAACTGGTCGCCGATGTACGCGTCCCGGGTGGCGGTGCGCCGGAAATCCATCACCGGGGTCACCCACCGCAGGATCTCCTCCACCGCGCTCGCGACCAGTTCGGGCTCGGACTGCAGTCGCCGCCACTGATCGGGATGGTCGATGAACGCCTGCATCCCACCGGCGGTCGCGTTGCGCGTCGTCTCGTTCCCCGCCACCACGAGCAGGACGAAGAACATGTTGAATTCCATCTCGGTGAGCGTGTCGCCGTTCTCGTCCGGCTGCACGAGTGTGGTGACGATGTCGTCCCGCGGCTCGATGCGGCGTTGCGCGGCAAGCTCGTTCGCGTACAGGAAGATCTCGGCCGCAGCCATCTCCCCGTCGGCCTGGGTGGTGCCGTACTCGGGATCGTCGAAGCCGATCATCCGGTTGGACCAGTCGTACAGCCTGTCGACGTCCCCGGGCGGCGCACCCAGCAGTGCCGCGATGACCTCGAGCGGTAGCGGCGCCGCCGCCTCGGGGACGAAGTCGACGTCACGCGCCTCGAGGAGTCGGTCGACGATCCGGGTGCAGATGTCGCGGATGTGGCCCTCGAGCACCTTCACCGTGCGCGGGGTGAATCCGCGGCTGACCAGGTGCCGCAACCGGGTGTGGTCGGGCGGGTCGAGGTTGACGAGCATGGCGGCCTGCTTCGCGCGGGTCTGCTCGTCGAAGTCGTCGATCTGGGTGGTGCCCACCGCCGACGAGAAGGTCGCGCTGTCGCGGGACACGGCGACGACGTCGGCGTGCCTGGTCACCGCCCAGAATCCGGTGCCGTTCTCCTCGGGTTGCCAGTAGACGGGTTCGCTCGACCGCAGGTGGTCGAAGAACGCGTAGGGCACTCCCTCGGTGTAGACATCGGGGGATTTCAGATCAATCCGAGATGCGGTCATTCACTGCTCCTCGATCGATAAACGAATGTGATGCGTCTTAAACTACACACTTTCATTTAGAATGGAAGACCGTATGCTGAGGCCATGGCGAAAGGACAGAACGCACCGATCCGACGTCGCACCCTCACCCGAGACAAGGTCGTCGATGCCGCCATCGAGATCATCGACGAACTCGGCTGGGAGCAACTGTCGATGACGAGCCTCTCGGCCCGGCTGAACGTCGTCACCGCCTCGCTGTACAACCACGTCCGCAACCTCGACGACATCCGCGGCGCCGTTCAGGTGCGCACCATGACAGAACTCGGCGCGCACCTGCGCGAAATCGCCATGGGCCGAACCGGTCCCGACGGCCTCCGCGCCCTCGTCGACGCGCACCGCGCCTGGGCGACCGCACATCCGCACCGGTACCAGACACTCACCACCAGCCCCGTCGACCGGGACGCCTTCATCTCCGCCGCACTCGACGCCAACACGGCACTACGCACAATGCTGGCGTCGTGCGGACTGCCACCCGAAGACACCCTCGACGCCGCCGTCAGCGTCTTCGCCGCCATGCACGGCTTCGTGATGCTGGTGAACACCGACTTCCTCGGCAACGAACTGGATCTGGACGCGATCTACGAATCCGTACTGCGCGGAGCACTCTCCAGCGTCGGGTGGCCGGAGCGCACGTCCACACGGTCCTGACAGCAGCGCGCGAGCATGTCCACCGACCGGGAGTGCCCGCAATTCACCAAAACCATTCCGATCGGTCGCTTTTTGCTGCACCATTCACAGAGGACGACTCACGCCCCGACGAACAGGACACCAGGATGCGCACGATCGCCCGCACCACCCTCCTCGCCGCAGCGACCATCCCCCTGGCCATCGCCGCAGCCCCGGCATCGGCCGCGGAAGCCACCGATGTCACCTACGCCTTCGGCGTCGACGGATCGACCGTCACCAACACGATCACCAACAACACCGGTGCCACCATCGGCTGCACGACCTCGCTCGCCCTCGCCCCCGACGGCGTGCTCCCACCGGTTGCCGAAGTCGTCGGCCCCGGACAGTCCCTCTACCAGCACGACGACATACCACCCGGGACCACCACCCAGTCGGTGCTCGACGTCCCCGACGGCTCCTATGTCGCACTCGCCTCCTGCGGGCGGGAGGGCAACGCCCCGGCCCTGTGGGTGTCCGACTACCCCGGCATCGAGCAATTCCTGGTCCAGTTCCCGATGACCGCCTACACCGTGGAGCAAGCATCCTCGGTGGTCACCGTGCCGAGCGTCGCCCCCGCGCCACCCGCCGCCGCCATCCCCGACGCGGGAGATCTGGGCAAAATCTTCGGCAGCTGACCGCATTTCGTCACTGGAAGACGGCACTCATCGTCCGCAGCGGAGGCAAGGAAGGGGGAGGGACCACGACCGGCCATTGCCCCGCAACCACGGCACAGGCATCGCTATCACTGAATTATGTTGTACGGGAACAGTTCCGATAAACCACGACACCCCCGGGTCCGACCCGGGGGTGTCGTGGTTCAGGCTCAGCTTTGCACGGCCTCCAGCGCGCTGTTCAACGTCGCGCTCGGACGCATCACAGCGGCGGTCTTGTCGCCGTCCAGCTTGTAGTAGCCGCCGATGTCGACCGCGGTTCCCTGCACCTCGATGAGCTCCCGCACGATGGTGTCTTCGTTCTCGTCCAGCGCCTGGGTGAGCGTGGCGAAGCGTTCCGCCAGTTCCTTGTCCTCGCTCTGCGCGGCAAGTTCCTGCGCCCAGTACTTCGCGAGGTAGAACTGGCTGCCCCGGTTGTCGAGCTCACCGGTCTTGCGCGACGGGTTCTTGTTCTCGTCGAGCAGCTTGCCGGTGGCCGCATCGAGCGTCTTCGCGAGGATCTTCGCGCGCTCGTTGTCGGTCTTGGTGCCGAGTTCTTCCAGGCTGACGGCCAACGCCAGGAACTCACCGAGCGAATCCCAGCGCAGGTGGTTCTCCTCCACCAGCTGCTTGACGTGCTTGGGCGCCGAGCCGCCGGCACCCGTCTCGTACATGCCGCCACCGGCCATCAGCGGCACGATGGACAGCATCTTCGCGCTGGTGCCGAGTTCCAGGATCGGGAACAGGTCGGTGAGGTAGTCGCGCAGAATGTTGCCGGTCGCGGCGATGGTGTCCAGCCCTCGGATCAGGCGTTCCAGGGTGTACCGCATCGAACGCACCTGCGACATGATCTGGATGTCGAGGCCCTCGGTGTCGTGATCCTTCAGGTACAGGTTGACCTTCTTGATCAGCTCGTTCTCGTGCGGGCGGTACGGGTCGAGCCAGAACAGGACCGGCATGCCGGAGTTGCGTGCCCGGGTGACGGCGAGCTTGACCCAGTCGCGGATCGGCGCGTCCTTGACGGTGCACATGCGCCAGATGTCGCCGGCCTCGACGTGCTGGGTGAGCAGCACCTCACCGGTCTCGACGTCCACGAAGTTGGCGTCGCCCTCCTCCGGAATCTCGAAGGTCTTGTCGTGCGAGCCGTACTCCTCGGCCTTCTGCGCCATGAGCCCGACGTTGGGGACGGTGCCCATGGTCGTCGGGTCGAATGCGCCGTTGGTCTTACAGAAGTTGATGATCTCCTGGTAGATGCGCGCGAACGTGGACTCCGGCATCACGGCCTTGGCGTCCTTGGGCCGTCCGTCCGCGCCGTACATCTTGCCGCCGGAGCGGATCATCGCGGGCATCGAGGCGTCCACGATCACATCGCTGGGCGAGTGGAAGTTCGAGATGCCACGGGCGGAGTCGACCATGGCCAACTCGGGACGGTGCTCATGGCAGTCGTGCAGGTCCTGGATGATCTCCTCGCGCTGCGTGCTGGGCAGCGTCTCGATCTTGTCGTAGAGGTCACCGAGGCCGTTGTTGACGTTGACGCCCAGTTCGTCGAACAGCGCCTGATGCTTGGCGAAGGCATCCTTGTAGAACGTCTTCACCGCGTGGCCGAAGACGATGGGGTGCGATACCTTCATCATCGTCGCCTTGACGTGGAGCGAGAACATGACGCCCGTCTTGCGCGCGTCCTCCATCTGCTCCTCGTAGAAGTCGAGCAACGCCTTCTTGCTCATGAACATGCTGTCCATGATGTCGCCCTCGCCCAGGTCCACCTCGGGCTTGAGGACGATCGTCTCGCCGGCCTTCGTGACCAGTTCCATCCGGACCTTGCGCGCCCGGTCCAGCGTCACCGACTTCTCGGAGTGGTAGAAGTCGCCGTGCCGCATGTGTGCGACGTGGCTGCGCGATGCCATCGACCACTCGTCCATGCTGTGCGGGTGCTTGCGGGCGTACTGCTTGACGGCCCGGGGTGCGCGACGGTCGGAGTTGCCCTCACGCAGGACCGGGTTTACGGCGCTGCCGAGGATCTTGCCGTAGCGCTGACGGATATCGCGCTCCTCGTCGGACTTGGGGTCGTCCGGGAAGTCGGGAATCTTGTAGCCCTTGCCCTGCAGTTCCTTGATGGCGGCCAGGAGTTGCGGCACGGACGCGCTGATGTTGGGCAGCTTGATGATGTTCGTCTCGGGCAGCTGCGTCAGGCGACCCAGCTCGGCGAGGTTGTCGGGGACGCGCTGCTCTTCGGTGAGGTTCTCGGGGAACTCGGCCAGGATCCGCGACGCCACGGAGATGTCGCTGGAGTCGATCTCGATGCCCGCGGCACCGGCGAAGGTCCGCACGATCGGCAGGAAGGCGTAGGTCGCGAGCAGCGGCGCCTCGTCGGTCAACGTGTAGATGATGGTCGGCGGCTTATGGGCGCTCATTGTTGTTGTTCTCCCGCGTCAGTTCGGTTAAATTTCACAGGTTCAGCGTGCAGCTATCGGATCGCGACGACTATCAGGTTACGTTGCGGCATCGCCGGCGACTTGTTCGAGCACCGCTACCCGCGAGTAACAAACCGCGCTACTGACGCGCGCTCTCACGCCGTGATTCGCGGCCTACTTCTCCAGCGCCTCGTCGATCAGCTTCCTCTGTTCCTGGGCGTGGCGTTTGCTCGAGCCCGTCGCCGGGGCGGCGGACGCCGGGCGCGACACGAGGCCGAGGCGACGCGAGCCGATGGTCCCGAGTTCGCTGAGGAGGAACGTCCAGGCACCCTGGTTTCTCGGCTCTTCCTGCACCCATACCAGTTCGGCGTTGGGGTAGGAGCCGACGACGTCGGCCAGCTCCGTTTCGGGCAGCGGGTAGAACTGTTCGATTCTCACCAGCGCGATCTGCGGATCCGGAGACGTGGCGAGCGTCTACGTAGATCTCATACTCTCTGCCACTGGTGTGGCGTGTGTTCGAGATGTACGTCTGTCACGGCTACCCGCATCACCGTGCGGTGGTGCGGGTTTGACCGTGCCCCACACCGACGCTTGTAGTGCAGGAACATGCTGTTTCGGAGTCACCCCCGACCGCGGCGTTGTGGTGGGCAGGCTGCGGCGGACCCGGCGATGCCGTGGCCTGCTCGGGGTCGGGCTGGTCTTGTCCCGGGACTTTCGGACCGGCGCGTGCTCGGCGACCCGGATCGCGGGCAGCTGCCCCCGCCGATGGGCGACCTTGCTTCTGCCGAGCAGCGCGCGTTTGGCGAGGTTCACCCCGGCGACGTGGTCGCGGTTGCCGCCGACCCGGCAGCGGGGACACCACGCGGTGTGGTAGCCGCCGGGGCGGGCGAGCGGTTCGTCGCAGCCCGGACACCGTGCGGAGGATCCGCGGGCGGGTACCGAGACCACCGCGATGCCCACACCGGCGGCGGTGTGCGCGAGGGCGGTGACCGCTTTACGGCGGGCGGACTGCGCGGCCCGGTTGTTGTTGACATGTCCGTGCCCGCGGGTCTCGAGGGTGGTGAGATCTTCCACCGCGATCACCGTCGCGCCCGCCGCCTCGGCGTAGTCGGTGACCTGGCGGGCGAAGTGGAATCCCAGTTCTCGGTTGATCCTGCCCCGCTTAACGCCGACAGCGGTGCGGTGCTCGTTGAGGACGGCGATCTTCTCCTCGAGTTGTGCGCGGACCTCGGGTGCGGCGGTGGCGGCCAGCCGCGTCAACCGGGCCGTCTTGCGGTGCAGCATCTGCCCCTCGGCCTGTAGGCGTGCGAGTTTGGTCCCGAGGCCGCGGTCGTCGTAGGTGAAGCCCCGGTAATCCGAGGACAGCCCGTCCGGGTTCTCGGTGGTGATGGCGGCGGCGCCGAGTGTGGATGGGGACCAGTCGACCCCCACCGCGACGGTGGCCGATCCCAGGTCACAGTCGGGGACGAGTTCGGTCGCGGCGCACCGCCACAACAGCCCCTTCCGGTCGAGGATCAGGGTCGGGAGATGCCAGTCGGTGATCGCCCGACCGTGCAGGTGCGCGGGGATGGTGGCGGTCAGCCGGACACTGCGCCACTGCGCCCGTCCCGCCGGGGCCGGGCAGGTCGGCAGTTTCACCGTCAACACCAGCTCGCGGTCTGTCGCGGTGATCTGTGCGAGCTGCCGGTCGGCGGCCGAGAGCCGTGCCATCGCCGCGACCCGCGGTGATTCCTGGACGTCGGTGATCCGCAACCGGGTCGAGGGCGCCCCGCCCTCGCGGCGGGCGCGTGCGATGAGCTGGCGACGCACGCCCCGAGCGAAACCGGGCGGCACCCATTCGCCCGGTTCGGTCGGCGGCGCCAGAGTGCCGGTGGCCGGGTCGAATCGCTGCGAGAGCGATGTGACCGCGGTGTCCCGGTAGGCCAGGGTCCGCAAGGTCGCCATCACCTGCGCCGTCACCACCCTGCTCACTCGTGAGGGCACGTACACCCCGTCCGGGTACTGCGGGTTCCAGCCGAGGCGGGCCGCGGCGACATGCCCCTGAGTAGGCAGCCTGCGGTCCTGGCGGTCCCGTCCGGCGGCGAGCACATCGAACGTGACCGGCTGCCACAGCCGCGACACCAACTCGCCGCCGGCCGCCACAATCAGGTCGAGCAGCCACCGCACCCGGGTGTCGACCTCGTCGAGTCCGATCGGTTCGCCGGTCGCGTCGTCGACCGCCACATGGGCACGGGTGGTGAACGCGAACTGCCGCGGCGCGGGCGATCCCGGCCCGGTCATGCCGGCCGACCCGGCGCCAGGCACAACCCGAATCAACCCGGGCTCATCGGTCTTCCGAGCAGAGTCGCCGCCGCCCGAAAAGCTCATCGATTGCCTCTTTCCCACCGTCTGGCACGCCACCTCTCGTAGGGCTTCGACTGTAACGCCGACCTCCGACAAGAACCGCTCGATCCGCGCCACCTGTGAACCGGGTCAATCGATCCCGCCACACCACCCCACACCACCGGGAGCCGGCCCCGGCCGCGTCGTCGAGCATCCGGCCACGCCCCGCACGCTGCTCCCCCCGGGACACGGGCCGCGATCCCGGCAGATCCGAAATCCTGCACCAATAGCGTTCTCCCGCAACATTGTTTCCTGATCGGCCGGCGACACGATCTGGGCACCGTTCGCGAAATCGCCGAACTGCGCCTCCCACAGAACCAGCGCGCCGGGCCGTTCCACCGAATAGCCGTATTCGAATCCCATTACGGCGTACTCACTGAGCAGCGAGTCGTAGATCCAGAACCGACCCTGGCCCTCGGCAATGTTGGTGAGCGGAAACCATTCCTGACCATTGTCGCGGGCGTGAAGCACGGCGAGGCGTTGGACGAACGTGCCGCGGCGACTGTCCTGACCGGTCAGCCGGACCGGTGTCCCCTCCACCAACAATGAGCCGAATGCCGCGGTGTGTCACTCGCACCCTCGGATGCGTTCGTGCCTGTTCGTCACGGACACCCCGACACCGGAACCGTGGGTGCGGGTTCCGGATCGGGGTGCTCGGCTGGATTCTCGCTAGTCGGTGACGCCTTCTGCGCGAGCAGCGGCGGCGACTGCCTCCGCGACAGCGGGGGCGACACGAGGATCGAGCGGGCTGGGAACGATCTTGTCCACAGCCAACTCGTCACCGACGACCGAGAGGATCGCCTCGGCGGCGGCGAGCTTCATGCCCTCGGTGATCCGGCGGGCACCGGCATCCAGGGCACCCTTGAACACACCGGGGAAGGCCAGCACATTGTTGATCTGGTTCGGGAAATCCGAGCGTCCGGTGGCGACGATCGCCGCGTGCCTGCGGGCGACGTCGGGGTGGATCTCCGGGTCCGGGTTCGACAGTGCGAACACGATGGAGTTCTCCGCCATGGTCGCGATCAACTCCTCCGGCACGGTGCCCGCGGACACCCCGAGGAACACGTCCGCGCCGTCGAGGGCCCGGGCGACGCCACCGCGGCGACCGGCCGGGTTGGTGCGCGCGGCCAGATCCACCTTCACCGCGTTCAAATCCTGACGATCCACGGAGACGATGCCCTTCGAGTCGAGGACCGTCACGTCCGCGATCCCGGCGGCGAGCAGGATGTTCGCGCACGCCACACCGGCGGCGCCGGCACCGGAGATGACCACGCGCAACCCGCGGATGTCCCGGTCCTGGACCTTGACCGCACCCTTCAGCGCGGCCAGGACGACGATGGCGGTGCCGTGCTGGTCGTCGTGCATGACCGGGCAGTCCAGGGCCTCGATGACGCGCCGTTCGATCTCGAAGCAGCGGGGCGCGGAGATGTCCTCCAAATTCACGGCACCGAAGCTCGGGCGCAGCCGGATCAGGGTCTCGACGATCTCGTCGGGGTCCTGGGTGTCGAGGACCAGCGGGATGGAGTTCAGGCCCGCGAAGTTCTTGAACAGGGCCGACTTGCCCTCCATCACCGGAAGGGAGGCACGCGGGCCGATATCCCCGAGACCGAGGACCGCGGAGCCGTCGGAGACGACGACCACCAGGCGGCTGGTCCAGGTGTAGCGGTCGGCGAGGGTCTCGTCGGCGGCGATGGCGCGGGAGACCTGCGCGACACCGGGGGTGTAGGCGATGGACAGGTCGCGCTGGCTGTCCAGCGGGGTCGTCAACTCCACGGACAGCTTTCCCCCGACGTGGCCGGCGAAAATCTCCTCGTCGGTCAGCTCGACCTTCTGCGATGCGGTGGGTTCGGACACGATGGTCATTCTCTACTCATTCCCTTTCGGTTTCGACGATCCACGTCAGCGTGTCGTCACAATCGATCAGCGTGTGCGTGCGCGGCGCAAGGAGCTCTCGCCTCGTTCAGGTGCCTCATGGTGTGTGGGTCATTTCTCGATGAGGGCGTCGCCGGGGTCGGTGGGCCGGCGGGGTGTGAGTGGTTCGAGGGGGTAGCCGACGGCGATCGCGCCGAGCGGCTGCCAGTCGTCGGGCAGGTCGAGGACACCGCGCACCGTGTCCGGGGCGAAGATCGTCGAACCGATCCAGCAGCTGCCGATCCCCTTGGTCGCCAGCGACACCAGCAGCCCCTGCACGGCCGCACCGACCGCGACGGTGAACATCGTCGCCTCCGCCGCCCGCCGACGCGGATCCGGGTAGGGGTGCGCGCCGTCGGGCACGCAGAACGGGACGATCACCTCCGGCGCGTCGAACAGGATGTTCCCCCGCGCCACCCGCGCCGCCACCGCCGCCCCGTCCATACCGTCCGCGGTCAGGTCGGTGCGCCACCGCTCCCGCATCGCGGTCAGCAACTCCTCGCGCACCGTGCGGGTGCGGACCCACACGAACCGCACCGGCCGGGTGTGATGCGGCGCCGGGGCGGTCAACGCCTCTCCGATCGCCGCCCGCACCGCACCCGGATCGACCGGATCGTCGGCGAACTCCCGGACCGAGCGGCGCAGCAGCACCGCCTCCGCCCGCCCCCGCTCCACCGACTCGGCGGTCCCGAGCCAGAACAGGTCCTCCTCACCGGCCCGGATCAGATCCCGCGCCCGCGACCCGTCGTCGGCCAAACCCAGACCGCGGACCACCGCGACCGGCACCCCACCGAGCTTGCCCTTCACCAGATCCCCGGCCGCGGCGATCTCGTCGGCCACCGCGACCTCCGTCACCATGAGTTCGTTGCCCTGCGAGTCCCGGGCCCCGGCGTACCCGTGCAGCACCGGCACCCCGGCCGCACCGATCGCGGCGTCGATCTGGCCGTTGCGCCATGCCCGGCCCATGGTGTCGGTGACCACCACCGCGACGGTGACACCCAATGCACCCTTCACCGCATCGCGCAGGGTGCGGGCACTGGCGTCCGGATCTTCCGGCAGCAGAGCGAGTTCGGCGCCGTCGACGTTCGAGCCGTCGATCCCCGACGCCGCCTGGACGATCCCGAGCCGGTTCTCGGTGATCAGGATGGGGCCCCTGCGCGCTACGACCCGGACGGCTTCCTGTTCGACGAGGAGGCGCCGAGCGGCCTCACGGGCATCGGGATCGGAGGGAGAGGACACGATCCGGCCCTCCACCTTGGACACCACCTTGCTGGTGACCACGAGGACGTCGTCGTCCTCGAGCCACGGCGCGGCGGCAACGATCGCGGCAGCCAGGTCGTCGCCCGGCCGGAACTCGGGCAGACCCGCGATGGGCCGGATTTCGATCGCGCCGCCTGGCGCATGATCGGCCGGTCTTTCCGGTTCGGTCATAGCAGGGCTCCCATCAGGTCGAATGCGGAGCGGACCATGTCCGCGGTGGCGTCCGGGTCGGACATCAGCAACGGCACACTGGCCACGGCCACCCCGGGGACGTCGGCGGTGTCGGTGTCGTGGACCAGCCACCCGTCGAGGATCCCCGTGCCACTGCGCGCCCCGTACCAGCGCCCGATCGCCTCCGCGGAGGTTTCCACCCCGATCACGTCCAAACATTCGTCGGCCATGCCGCGCAACGGTTTCCCGCCGACGATCGGCGACACCCCGACCACCCGCGCGGTGGTGGTGCGCAGCGCCCCCCGGATCCCCGGCACCGCCAGGATCGCGCCGACGCTGACCACCGGATTCGACGGCGCCAGCAACACGATGTCGGCGCCCTCGATCGCCTCCAGCACCCCCGGCGCCGGGGACGCCTGCTCGGCGCCGATGTGCGCGAAGCTGTGCGTCGGGACCTGCGCGCGGTGCCGAACCCACCACTCCTGGAAGTGGATCGCCCGCTGCTCCCCGTCCTCCGGGTCGGTGATCACCACGTGAGTCTCACTCCGATCGTCGGTGACCGGCAGCAACGTCACCCCCGGCCGCCACCGGTTGCACAACGCCTCGGTGACCGCCGACAACGGATACCCCGTCCGCAGCATCTGGGAGCGGATCAGATGCGTCGCGATGTCCCGGTCGCCGAGCCCGAACCACTCCGGCTTCGCCCCGTACGCGGCGAGTTCTTCCTTCGCGTTCCAGGTTTCACCCGCATGCCCCCACCCCCGGACGGTGTCGATACCCCCGCCGAGGGTGTACATGCAGGTGTCCAGATCCGGGCAGATCCGCAACCCGTGCATCCACACATCGTCACCGACATTGACCACCGCCGTGATCCGATGCGACGAACCCCCACCATCCGGCGCATCAACGCCGAGAAGCCGCCGCACCCCTTGCAGGAACCGGGCCCCACCGACCCCGCCAACCACTACAGTCACGTTCACTCAGACCTCGGCTGGAGTGCTCGCCGTAACGGTGGTGTGGTCCTTCTCGGCCTTGCGCGCCGCCAGCGCGACAGCGCAGAGCAGTGCGGCGAACACCCCGATCCCAGAGAGGACCGAGAAGATGACGATCGGCGGCCGGCCCGCGAGAAGGCCGCCCAGGATCGGTCCACAGACACCACCGATCCGGCCCACTCCGGCAACGAATCCGAGAACGCTGGTGCGGATGTCGACGGGGAAGTAGGTGGCCACGTAGCCGAAGACGATCGGCTGCGTTCCGCCCGTCCCCGCCCCGGCGAGGAACAGAAAGACGTAGAGAACGGGTGACGGCAGGTGTACCGCGAGGGTCATGACGGCGACCGCGCCGACTGTGAACGCGGCGAGAACTGCGCGACGTTCTCCGAACTTGTCCGCAATCCAGGAACCTCCGGACGCACCGGTGGCGGCTCCGAGGCTGAAGATCACCAGAAAGACCAATGCGGATCCGAGGGAGTAACCGCTGGCCTTCATGATCTGCGGCAACCAGGTGAGCAGTCCGTACCACTGGATCTGGCCGCAGAAGGTCAGCGCGGTGAACACTGCCAGCGCTCCCCATCCGGTCGGTCCGAGATTCTTGAAGACGACACGCAAGGTGCGGCGGTCGGCCGCGCCGTCCGAACGCAGAGCGTTCGGCGTGGGTACCCACCGCCGGAGCTTCACCGCGGCGATCGGTACCACGGTCAGCAGGGGAAAAGCGCCCCCGACGAAGAAGACGCCGCGCCAGCCCAGCACGTCGAGGAAGGCCAGGGCGGTGAGAGCGGCCAGGACGCCGCCAATGGGTATGCCGGCCAGGATCACGCCGTTGAGGAAGTTCTTCCGGTCTGCCGGTGCGACGCTCATCGTCACCGCGACCGCGGTGGGCACGACCCCGCCGAGGCCGAACCCTGCGAAGAACCGGGCGGCACCCAGCAGTTCGGCGGTGGGTGCCACGGCGCACAGCATCATGCCGACCGAGAACCAGCTGACGCAGAGCAGGAACAACCGCCGAACACCGTATCGGTCGGCGAGCACTCCGGCGGCGATGGATCCGATGCCCATCCCGAGGATCGCCGCACTGGCGATCACTCCGACCTGCGCGGTCGTCAGACCCCAATCTGCGTAGTGGAGTAAGTTCGGCGTCGCGGCACCGAAGATGGCGAGGTCGTAGCCGTCAGCGGCTATCGCGAGAAATGCCAGGGCGGCGACGCCCACATATGCAGGAAAGCTGAGCCGATTGTTCATGTGTCTCCTCGAAGAAAGTAAGGGAGCCGCTCTGAATACTGGTGGAGATGAAGAGAATCGACCATCGAGCACATTCCCACTCAGGCCGACCGAGAACACAGCGAGACACGCGATCGATGCTCGCGAGGTCACCGACAGGTCACCCTCATCGAGCCGATCACCGCTGTATAGGGATGAAAATCAGTGCGCCGAAACGAAAGTCAGGGCGCCACCGAGGAAGAGCCGGACCGCTGCCGCGCCGACATCCGATCGAACGGGTGACCCAGACTGCGCAGCACGGCGCCCAGCGCGGCACCGGGATGTCCCAGTGCGGCGTCCAGCAGGTCGTCGAGATCGTCGACGTCCCGCCGCAGGGACTCGATGTTCGGGTCGAGCGTCTCCACCGCCCCGGAGCCCAGGTG
Source organism: Rhodococcus koreensis (assembly GCF_900105905.1). Classification (GTDB taxonomy): domain Bacteria; phylum Actinomycetota; class Actinomycetes; order Mycobacteriales; family Mycobacteriaceae; genus Rhodococcus_F; species Rhodococcus_F koreensis. Next base: position 3,741,511 of record NZ_FNSV01000005.1, read on the forward strand.
CGCCAGCCGCGAGCGCTCCCCGAATTCCGGATCGAGGTCGACGCCCTCGGAGGCCGTCAGAAGACTTGTCCCCTCGCGTCTTCGGTCCGCCACGAATGTGCGCTCGTGCCGCCCGGCCACCTTCAGCGCGACGTCCAGGTCCTCGCTGCGAAGGCTCGGAAGATCGGCGGGCAGTCCCGCCAGCCGGCAGCGCGGCCACCACTCGCGGGCCCGGCGCCCACCTTCGCGCAGGGCGGCGTTCATGCCCGGCGTGCCCGGCAATACGAGTGGGACGACACCCGGCGACCGCACGTGGGCCGCGTCCTGAATCCGGTCGACGACAACGAGCACCGCCTCCACCTGCGAGGCAGCCCGAACCGCAGAGACGGTGTCTCGGAACATTGCGCGAACCACCGCCTGCCGGGCCTCCGGCCGGAGCAGGAGCCGGGATTTCGCCGACGTGATGTCCCGCTGGGGAATCACGGCCACCCACGGCCCGCGGGGACCTCGACTGCGGGTTCCACCACTCTCGGGAGCTGGATGTGCGGTCACTGGCCGACCATCCCGACGGCGAGCGGCAGCACGGACCTCGCCCTGTCGTCGAACCGTTCGGCTGCGGCGGTTCGTTCGGCGTCGACGGCTTCGTATGTGGTGGTGCGCTGCCGGGCAGGTCGGCCTGCCGCCGCGGCCATGTTGGTGATGTCGGCGATGGTCTTCATCGATCCGTTGGTCGAACCGGCCATCCTGCTGATGGTTTCCTCCATCAGGGTGCCGCCGAGGTCGTTGACGCCACCGCGAAGCAGTTCCACGCATTCGTCCGGACCGAGCTTGACCCACGAGCACTGGATGTTGTCGATCTGACCGTGCAACATCAACCGCGCCAATGCGTGTACCGCGCGGTTGTCCCGTCGGGTCGGGCCCGGCCTCGCCAGACCTGCGAGGTAGATGGGTGAACTCTGGTGCACGAACGGCAGCGGAACGAACTCCGTGAAGCCGCCCGTCTCCCGCTGAATGTCCAGCAGCACGCGAAGGTGACCGACCCAGTGCCGGGGCTCGTCCACGTGCCCGTACATCATCGTCGCGGTGGTGCGGATCCCGAGCTCGTGCGCGGTCTTGACTACCCGAATCCACTCGGCCGCAGGCAGTTTGCCCTTGGTGAGCACCCACCGGATCTCGTCGTCCAGGATCTCGGCGGCGGTGCCCGGCACGGAATCGAGCCCGGCGTTGCGCGCCTCGGTCAGCCACTCGGCCACCGAGATGCCCATGCGCGACGCCCCGCTCACGATCTCCATCGGCGAGAACGCATGGAGGTGGATCTTCGGGGCCCGGCGTTTCGCCTCGGCGGCCAGGTCCAGATGAATGGTGCTGGGGAGACCGGGATCGATCCCGCCCTGCATGCAGATCTCGGTGGCGCCGACGTCCCAGGCCTGGGCGATCCGGTCCCCCACCTCGGAGACGGAGAGCCGGTACGAATCAGCGTCGCTGGCGCGCTGCGCGAACGCGCAGAATCGACAGCCGGTGTAGCAGACGTTACTGAAGTTGACGTTCCGGTTGACGACGTAGGTCACCGCGTCGCCCACCGTCGACTGCCGGACCTGGTCCGCCAAGGCGCACAAGGCATCCAGATCGGCGCCGTCGCAGTGGATGAGCGCCAGCGCCTCGTCGTCGCTGAGACCCGCGGGGTCCCGCTCGGCCGTGCGCAAGGCGGCGAGCACCTCACCGCCCAGGCGGGGATGGGCGCCGGCCGCCGCGCGTGCGTTCATCTCCTCGCCGAGTACCGTCCAGTCACCGAACGCGTTCGCGAAGTCGCTGCGGGTATCGGTACGACGCCCTTCCGCGTCGATCTCGAGGTGCAGATCGGTTCGGCCACTGGATTCTACGGGCGCGGCATCCTGCCACGGCCGGCCCTCCGGAAGCACGTCCGCGGCCAGACCGGTCTCCGGGTCGGCGAGCGCCAGCAGGTGCGGCCGGACCCGGGCGTCGATCCACGGATCTCCCGCGAGGACGTACTGCGGTTGGACGGCGAGGCGCTCCCGGAGCTCGAAACCGGCGGCAGCGCTCAGTTCACGGAGCCGGTCGATCTCCGGCCAGGGGCGTTCGGGGTTCACGTGGTCGGGGGTCAGCGGCGACACCCCACCCCAGTCGTCGATGCCCGCCGCCAACAGCCGGCGCAGCTCACCCGGCTCCGACAGATTGGGTGGGGCCTGCAGGCGCATCGAAGGTCCGAGGAGGATGCGTGCCACCGCGATCGTGGCCAGGTACTCCTCGTGGTCTGCATCGTTGGCGGACCGCATCGCGGTGTCGGGCTTGGCGCGGAAGTTCTGGACGATCACTTCCTGGATGGAGCCGTACTGCTTTGCGATCCGGCGGATCTGGAGGATGGACTCCACCCGATCGGCGTACGACTCGCCGATCCCCACCAGGATCCCGGTCGTGAAGGGGATGTTGGTGCGGGACGCGTCCTCGATGCAGGCCAGTCGGACGGCGGGATCCTTGTCCGGGGAGCCGTAGTGGCAGCCGCCGGGCTCTGCCCACAGCGAGCGGGCCGTGCTCTCGAGCATCAGTCCCATGGAACCGGCCACCGGCTTGAGGCGTTGGAGTTCCGCCCAGCTCATGACCCCCGGGTTCAGATGGGGCACCAGGCCGGTCTCCTCGAGGACCAGCACCGCCATGGCCCGCACGTAGGACAGTGTGTCGGCGTAGCCGCGCGACTCGAGCCAGTCGCGGGCGGCGTCCCACCGATCCTCGGGCCGGTCGCCCAGCGTGAAAAGCGCTTCCTTGCAGCCCATCCGGGCGCTCGCACGGGCGATCTCGAGCACCTGGTCGGGAGAGAGGAACGGCTCGTCGACCCGCCCGGGGGTCGTTGCGAAGGTGCAGTAGTGGCAGCGGTCGCGACACAGGCGGGTGAGCGGTATGAACACTTTCCGGCTGTAGGTCACCACCCCCGGGCGGCCTGCGTCGAACAGGCCCGCCGACCGGACGCCCGCGGCGACCTCGCACAGTCGGTCGAGGTCGGCGCCGCGCGCACCGAGGAGGGCCTCGGCTTCACCGGCGTCGATGGTCTTGCCGGCGCTCGCCCGCGCGAGTGCGCGCCTCAGACCCGTCACCTGCTCGCTCCTGTCCCCAAGCCCATCGACCGGGCGATGAAGTCGAGCTGCACCGAGGGCGGCCCCGCCACGACACGGGCGATGATCCCGTCGGAGTGGTGCATCGGCAGGGCATGGTCGCGCACGTAGCCGTAGGCGCCCTGGATCTGCATCGCCAGCGCGGAGGCCTCTGCGTAGAGCTGACCGGAGAGGAACTTCGCCATGGTGCTCTCCACCTCGCACGGCAGACCCGCGTCGAAGAGGTCGGCCGAACGGCGCACGGCGCATCGGGCCGCGTCGAGCCTGACGAACATCTCGGCGAGGGGCAAGGTCACGCCCTGGTAGGTCGACAGTGCCTTGCCGAACTGCTCGCGCTCGTTGGCGTAGTGGACCGTCAGGTCGAGCACCGCGGCCACGCTGCCCAGGAAGCCGGAGCTGATCATGATGCGTTCGAGCACCAGGCGTTCCTTGAGGATCTGCCATCCTTCACCGGGCTCACCCAGCACCGCCGTCGCCGGGAGGGTGACGTCGCGCAGGAAGACCTCGTAGATGCCGCTGATGTTCCGTCCCAGCGCCGGCATCCGGCGGACCTCGACACCCGGATGGTCGACCGGGACGAGGAATACGCCGAGCTGGTCGCGCTTGCGGCCACCGCCGCCCACCCGGGCGACGAGTTCCATCACCGCGCCGGGCAGGCCCGCGCCTTCGCAGTAGGTCTTCTGGCCGTTGAGAACCCAACCGTCCCCGACCTTCTCGGCGCGAGTGGCCACGCTGGCCGCGTCGGAGCCCACGTCGGGTTCGCTGACCGCGATCGACAGGCGCGCGTCGCCGGCCAGCACCGGGGCACCGTACGTCTCCTGCTGCTCGGGCGTGCCCCAGCGGTGGATGTCGCGCAGCCCGCTGAGGTTCAGGTTGAACAGGGCCACGAGGTCGGAGCTCGCCTTGCCGATCTCCTCACAGAGCGTGATCAGCAGGCCGGCCGTACCGTCGACGTCCTCGTCTCCGGCCACCACGTCGTACCACCCGAGGCGGGCGATCTCGCGGAACAGGTGCTCGGGGTACGTCCCCGCCTCGTCCCAGATTCGCACGTCGAGCGCGGGAGCGTGTCGGGCCAGGAACGCCCGGGCCGTGGTGCGCAGGTGCGCCTGCTCGTCGGTCTGGATGTGGATGCTGGTGGTCATGATTGCCTTTCGAGGGTGTTCGGTAGAGAGGTCCGCTTCCAGGCGGAGAGCCCTGTTTTGAGATCGCGCAACAGCTCGGGCGGAAGAACCGCGAGTCGGGCGGCCGTCTCGCGCGCCGTCACGTCGAGCGAATCCTCGGGAACGACGTCCACCAGACCGAGCCCGGCGAGGTCGTCGGCGACGAAGCGCTCGTTCAGGGCCAGGAGCCGCAGTGCCCGCGCCGGGCCGACGGCGGCCTCGAGTCGGCGCACCGTGCTGTCGGGTGGCGGGAACCCGAGTGGGAGCTCGGGGAATCGGAACGTAGCGGCAGGTGAGGCCAGGGTGATGTCCGCGGCCGCGGCTATGGCCCAGCCGGCGCCGACCGCGGCGCCCTGGACCGCGACCACTGCGGCCGGGTAGTCGCCGATCAGGTCGAGGCTTTCCTCGATCAGCCGGCGCCGGAGACCCGGGCGGCCGGTCGCGGTGCCGTCGTCCGAACGCACGTCGGCTCCTGCACAGAACGCGGGTCCCTCCGCCCGCACGAGAAGGACATCGACGGCCGCGCGTTTTCCCTCGGCAAGTGCGGAGACGAACGCCTCGAGCAGGGGGACGTCGAGGGCGTTGCGTGCCTCGGGACGATTGAGTGTCAGGACGACCAGACCGTCGTGGTGCTCGGCCAGGCACAAGTCCAGGGCTACTTCCCTATTCGCGCTCATCGGAGCTCCGGCAGGACCTGGGAGGTGAGCAGCTCGACTGCCTCACGGGGATCGGGGCCGACCGGGGCACCGATGTAGGCCTCCGTGAATCCGGCGTCCTCCGCGTACTCGAGCAGCTCGGCCAGCGCCTCGATGCAGTCGCCCGGTGTGCCGGACACGACGAGCTGGTCCGCGACTTCCTGCGGGAGAAGGTCGGCAGCGGCGTCCACGCCGTCACCGGCTTTGAGCGCCGCTCGGGTGGCGGCGTAGTCGGACGGCTCGAAGCCCACCCGGTGCAGGTTCTCCGGAGGCTGCTGACTCACGATGAGTGTGGCCTGTCGCCGCGCCGCCGCGCAGGCGCTGTCCCGGTCCGCGGAGACGGACAGATTGACACCGTAGATCCGGGTGAACTCTCCCCGCTGGCTGCGCTGTCGTCCCCGGTCGAGCGAATCGAGGTTGCTCACCGCGTCGAACTGGCCGCTGCGGAAGGCCGCGAGGCTGTGCGCCGGGAAGTTGCTGGCGCAGATGACGCCGTCGGCAAGCTCGCCGGCCATCTCCAGTACTTTCGGTCCGGCGCCGGCGACCACGACGCGCACGTCGGGCTTGCTCGTCCAGGAGAACGACGCCCGAGCATCCTCACGCAATCCGAGGCCTGCGCAGATCTGGGGGTAGTCACCCATTCGGATCGCGTCGCCCTGCCAGAGAAGTCGGCACATCGCAATGAACTCGGCCACCCGCTCGATCGGATTCTGCAGCGACATGAGCGCACTCACCAACCCACCCCCGGTGCCGATTCCCATGCTGACCCGGCGTCCTTCGGGCATGAATTCCGCGAGGGTGGCCATGCTGGACGCCATCTCGAGCGGGTTGCGTCCGAAGGGGAACGTCACCGCCGTGCCGACGCCCGCGCCGGTGCGCGCAGCGATGGCGCCGAGGAGAACCGCAACGCCTCGGGACTGGAGTTGGTCACTGAGCCAGACGGTCTCGAAACTCCGAGCAGCGATCTCTGCCACTTCCACCATCTGTGGCCCGTCAGCCCAGCCGTGAAGCTGGATTCCTTTGATCATGGAACTTCTCTTCATGATATTGAACTCGAATCACTATATGGAACAGATTAGGGGCAGGATGCGGCGACGGTCAAGAGTCGGGCCCAACCTCTTCGGGCGCCGCTCAGGGCCGGGCGTACGCCGGAGTGACCAGGAACGTGCTTCGAATCTCCGAGATCAGCGGCCCGTCGCTCTCCGTGCGCGCCTTCACCGCGAGCCACCGAGGATCGGTCTGGAACCGTGCCCAGTGCGCGTCCGCGGCCTCGGCGTCGGGGAAGGCCACCAGGTACACGATCCGGCCGCGGTTGCCCGCCTCGTGCCAGAAGCCGTCGACCTGCAGCCCGAATTCCGCGAACAGGGCCAGGGTCTCGTCGGCGAACCTGCGATGAAGGTCGTCGGCGCGGCCCGGTAGAGCGATGTACTCACGCAGCTCGTGGATCATGAACAACCCCGTTCACAGCGAGACCCGAGTGCGTCTTGTAGCGCTTGTTGACGTTGATGAGAACGGCGGTCAGCGGTTCGAGCTGCCGCGCCACCCGCAGTACCCCGCCGTCGATGCCGGGCCGGCCCGTGATCGCGACTGCGAGCCGGGCCACCTCGTCCTTGGCGGTCCGGTCGTCGCCGCACACGAGCACATCCTCTTGGACGAGGCCTTCGTGCTCCCAGAGTGTGACCGCCGACAGGTGGTGGAACGCAGCCACGACGGTGGCGTCGGGCACCAGGTCCCGCAACTGCTCGGCAGCGCTGCCCTCCTCGACGTCCAGACCGTACGCCCCGGCCTTGTCGAAGCCGAGCGGGTTCACACAGCTGACCAGGAGCTTGCCCGCGAAAACGGGAGCCAACCCGGAGACCAGCTCACGATGGCCCTTGTACGGGACGGCCAACAGGACGATGGGACAGTCGGCGGCGGCCGACGCGTTGTCGGCAGCGCTGACCCGGGCGCCGTCACCGGCGCGTCTGCGCACCTCGGCGGCCGCTTCCTCGGCGCGTTCGATCGAACGCGATCCGATCACGACGTGTCTGCCGGCCGCTGCGAACCGGTACGCCAGCCCCTTTCCCTGGGGCCCGGTGCCGCCGACGACGGCGATCTTGTTGCTGGTCATCTATGTCTCCTACGAACAGTGGACGGGGATACCTCGGGCGCGTGGCACCCGGAGGTGGGCAGCCGACCATCGAGGGTCGACTCGGAGCGGCAGGCCCCGGGTGGGGTCGCCGCAGGAAAGAAAAAGTGCGGGTCGGTCAGCCGCGTCCGGCGTCGAGGTCCGGCGCCCCGGCGGGAGTCGGGTAGTCCGCGGGGATGTGTCCACCGATGCGCGAGCTGATCTCCCGTGACGCCGTGACGAGGTAGTCGGCGATGCCGGCCACGCCCTCGACCGTCAGGTCGTCACCCATGCCGAGCAGGGCAATGAACAGGCATGGCACGCCGTCCCGGTCGAATACCGGGACCCCCAGGACATTGAGTTCGGGGCGATACTCGCCGTAGACCGCGCCGTAGCCCTGCGCCCGGAGCTGCTCCAGTTCGGAGTCGGGGAACGAGACGGGCCCCGGGCACCCCCGGCCCGGCCATGCTGCCGCCAATCGGCTGATCAACGGGGTAGTGCGGTCGAAGCGCGAACCGACCTCGATGGTGACCTTGACGGCTTTGCGGCTCTCGATCTTCGCGATCGCCGTGAAGTGACCGTCCGGCATCGGCTGGATGGCCAGGCAGGCCAGCTCGGTCCGCTCGGCCAACCATTCCATGTACGTCCGCGACGCGGCGACGGCCGACGTTCGCGCGATCGCCGCGACCCCGAATTCCACGAGCAGCGGACCGAGGTTGTACCGGCGCGTCTCCTGGTCGTACACGACGAGACCCTCGACCACCATGGTCCGGAGCAGGACCGACGCCGTGCTCTTCGCCAGGGCGCAGCGCTTGGCCAGCTCGGTGAGCGTGGCACCGGCAGACTGCTGGACCAGCGTCTCGAGCACGCGGGTGGCGCGTGAGACAGCGGGGACCAACTGTTCGCCGGTTTGCTCGCCCCGCTCGTCGGTCGTGCCGCTTCCCGGGACTTCTGCCTTGGTCAAGGGTTCCTACCTTCGTCGTGCGAATGCTGTCAGCCGACCGTAGCGGCCTGCCCCAGCAGTTCGGCGAAATGGAACAGTGTGCCGTCGGGATCGCGGGCGAAGAGCAGCCGCCAGCCGTTGACTCCGTCCGGACCCATGATGGTCTGCGGCGAGTGCAGGAACTCGACACCGTCGTCCGCCAGCCGTGCGTATTCGGCGTCGATGTCGTCGGTGAGGATCGAGAATCGGCACAGGCCGGGGTGTACGAGGTCGCTCTGCGCCCGCCCCTCGGAGCGTGCGTCCCGCCACTGGATGAGGTCGAGCATGGCCTCGTCCGGGGAGTTGTTCAGGCGCATGTGCGCGAAGCGGAGCTTGCTGGCCCCTTCGACCATGAATGCCCGCGCGAGGTTGCTGTCGTCGACCTCTTTGTCCTGCGCTACCTGGAAGCCGATTCGCCGGTAGAAGTCGATCGACTTGTCCATGTCGGTCACGTTGATGCCGACGTGCCAGAATTTTCGCATTGCTTCGTCCTTCGTGTTCGTCTAGCTGGGTCGATGGATGGCGCTCCGCGGGTTCGCGGGATTCGCCGAGTGCTCAAGCCGGGGGCCGCACCAACTCGCGACGCCGGACCTTTCCGGTCTCCGTGCGCGGCAACGTTGCGACTGCCTCTATCTCACGGGGCCGGGCGTGCGGACCCACCGCCGCCGTGACGAGTTCGCGGAGCTGTGCCGCGATCTCCTCCGTGAGCTCTCCGGCAGCGAGGTGCACGAACGCCTTGACCTGTTGGCCCATCTCCCGGTCGGGCAGCCCCACCGCTGCCGCGTCCAGGACCTGCGGATGACGCTTCAGGGCCTCTTCGATCTCGGCGGGGCCGATGCGGTAGCCGCGGCTCTTGATCACGTCGTCGGCGCGGCCCAGGTACTCCAGCCGGCGCCCGTGTGCGAGCCGCGCCAGATCGCCCGTCCGGTGCCAATCCCCCGGAGGGGGTACCGCCCGAGCCGAAGACGAGTCCCAATAGCCGAGGAGTGCAACCGGATCCGGCAGTTCGAGCGCGATCTCACCGACCTCACCGGGTGCGACGCGGACGCCGTCCTCGTCCAGAATTGCGATGCGGTGCCCGGGGTACGGGGCGCCCATGGTTGCGTCGTCGACCGATCCGAGAGCCGCGGAGTCGCCGATGAGGGCGTTGGCCTCGGTCTGGCCGTAGGCCTTGTTGACGCAGTCACTGAGGTGGCTGCGGGCCCAGCCGAGTTCCGCAGCACCGGCGGGCTCTCCCCCGGTCACGACCGCGCGGAGGCGTTGCCGTGCCGATTCCCCGTGCTCGGCGAACATCCGCAGCACCGACGCGGGCAGGAAGGCGGTGGTCACGCCGAAGCGGGCCATCATGTCCAGGGTGGCGGCGGCGTCGAAACGCTGTGGCCGATGAGCCACGACGGGGACGCCGAACGACCACGGGACCAGGAGCCCGAGCATCAGGCCGCCGATCCAACCCCAGTCCGCGGTGCCGAAATACACGTCCCCGGGCCTGAACAGCTCGAAGGCGTAATCGACGCCCGCGTGCCCGAGCAGGGCGCGGTGTCCGTGAACGATGCCTTTCGGTGGACCGCTGGTGCCCGATGTGTACATCAGCAGGGCCGGGTCCGAGGGCCGGCCGGGCACCGGGGCCAACGGGTCGACCCGGCGGGCGAGGTCCCCGAGCTTCGGACCACGCGCGCCGTCCACCGTGAGCACGTCGACGTCGCGCAGCGAGCACCCCGTCGACTCGAGCCGGTCGACGCCCGGACCGTCCGTGACCAGCACGGTCGCACCCGAGTCGGCGAGCCGGTGCCCCACCGAGTTGCCGGTGAGCAGTCGCGGGACCGGCACGAGCACGGCCCCGGCGACGAGCACCCCGAACACGACCTCGGCGGCCTCGACCGACGGGTCGAGGTACAGGACGACACGGTCACCGGGCTCGACCCCGCGGGCGCGGAGGACACCCGCGATGCGCACGGCGACGCGCTGCACCTGACCGAATGTCACCTTCTCGGGCGCGTGGGTCCCCTCGCGCAGCACGGCAACGGCGTCGGGATCGCGGGAGAAGAGGGCGTCCTCGGTGATCGTGTAGTCCGCCGCGGGCTCCCAGTCCTGAACGTGGCGGGCGTCGATCAGCCGTCCCACGATCTGTGGCCGGGACGGCCCGGAGGTCAATCCAGGCGTGCCCATATGCTCTTCTCCTTGGTGAAGCTCTCGATGGCGGCCTGGCCGAGGTCGCTGCCGTAGCCGCTCTGTCCGAAGCCGCGGTACGGCGACGCGGGGTTGAGCACTCCCCAGGTGTTGATCCACACGTTGCCGGCGTCGAGGGTCTGCGCGAACCTCAGTGCGCGGCCGACGTCGCGGGTGAACACGCCCGCGGCCAGCCCGTAAATGGTGTCGTTGGCGAGGGTGATCGCCTCGTCCTCGCCCTCGAACGGCAGGACCGACAGCACGGGTCCGAAGATCTCCTCCCGGGCGATGCGCATGTCCGCGGTGACTCCGGCGAACAGCGTCGGACGGTAGTAGAAGCCCTGCTCCGCGGCTCCGTTCGGTGACTGGCCGCCGCCGCTGATCAGCTTGGCGCCCTCCTCGGTCCCGGCCACGACGTACGAGTGGACCGATTCCCGTTGCGCGGCACTGACCAACGGGCCGATCTCCGTTTCGGGGTCGAGGGGATCGCCCACCCGGGCGGCCTCGACCCGCTTCTGGACGAGTTCGACCACCTCGTCGTAGATGGGCCGCTCGACGAGCAGCCGGCTCGCAGCCGTGCACGTCTCGCCCTGGTTGCCGTACATCGCCTGGAAGACCACGGCGGCGACCGCCTTCGGGGACGAGTCGCCGAACGCCACGAGCGCCGACTTGCCGCCGAGCTCGAGGGAGGTCGTGATGAGGCGGTCGGCCGCCATCCGGCCGATCTGCTGGCCGACCTCGGTCGAGCCCGTGAACGTCACCTTCCCGACCAGCGGGTGCTGCACCAAGGCGTTACCCGCCACCGAGCCCCGACCGGGCAGGACGTTGACCAGCCCGGGCGGCAACCCGGCCTGGAGGGCCAGCTCGCCGAGCGCCACGGGGACGAGCGGGGCGAGCTGCGCAGGCTTCAGCACGATGGCGTTGCCCATCGCGAGAGCTGGCGCGATCTTCCAGACCGCCTGCACTGCAGGGAAATTCCACGGGGTGATGGCACCCACCACGCCGATCGGCTCACGCAAGGTGTAGTTGAGGAACCGGCCGGGAGCCGGCGTCGTGCGACCCTCGATCTTCGTCACGAGGCCCGCGAAGTACTCGAGGGTCTCGATCATGATCGGAAGGTCGACGCCCAACGACTCTCGGATGGGCTTGCCCATGTCCCGGCTCTGCAGCTGGGCGAGCTCGATCTTGTGTTCCTCGATCAGCGCGGCGTAGCGGAACATGAGCCGGGTCCGCTGGGCGGGACGCATGCGCTGCCACGCCTTGGCCGCGACCCTCGCGGACTCGACGGCGCGCGCGACGTCCTGAACCGTCGCCTCGGCCACCGTGGCCAGGTGCGACCCGTCGGCCGGGTTGATCGAGTCGAAGGTCGCCCCTGTCGACGACGGGCTCAGTTGGTCGCCGATGACGAGGGGAACTGTCGAGGTGAGTGCCTGCACAATTCTCGTCCTTTCTTCCGCCGGGCCGTCAGGCCAGGTTGTGTGCGGTGGGGAGGACGGCGTCAGCGAGTTCCGCGAGCTCCTCCATGGTTGCTTCGAGGGTGTCGTGTTCGAACGACGTGTCGCAGATGAAGTGGGTGACACCGAGGTCGCCGTACGCTTCGATCGTCTCGGCGTTGTACGGCGCCGTCCGCAAAGGCCTTGCGGTGAGCGTGATTTCACTCATGTCGCGGCCCGCCTCCTCCACGTACTGCTGCAGGGTGGCCAGGTATCCGGCGTACTCGTCGGGCGCGATCGCAAGGGGGTGCCAGCCGTCGCCGATCGCGGCGATGCGGCGCAGCGAGGCGGTGCTGTACCCCGCGAACCAGACGGGGATCGTGCCACGCACCGGCTTCGGGTACATCTTGAAGTCGTGGAGCTGGTAGAAATCGCCGTCGAAGTCGACCTCGTCTTCCTTCCACATGTGCCGCATCGCGTTGACCATCTCGGTGGTCCGCTTGCCGCGGTCCTTGAAGGGCGCTCCCAGCAGTTCGAACTGCTCCTTCATCCAGCCCACGCCGATGGCGACCGAAAGCCGCCCGCGCGACATCACGTCGATGCTCACCAGCGTCTTCGCGGTCTGGACGAGGGGACGCCACGGCAGGATCAGACACGACGTGCCGAGCTCGATCCGCTCGGTGGCCGCCGCCGCCCACGTCAACGACGTGAGGCAGTCGAGGTACGGCGTGGCGGGGTCCCACAGGAACTTGCCGTCCTCGGTGTACGGGTACGGCGTCTCGACTCGGGTCGGCAGCGCGACGTGATCAGTCATCCAGAGGGAGTCGAAGCCGATCTTCTCCGCGTACCGCGAGACCTCCGTGATCGCCTCGGGCCCTGCCCACGGTCCCGCTCCCGGGATCCTGATTCCGACCTTCATTGATGCTTCCTTTCGCCGTGTTCGGTGGTCATCGGACGACGCTGTCGGCCCGGAGGGCCGCGATCCGGTCGTCCTGGTAGCCGAGATCCCGGAGAATCTCGGTGGTGTGCTCGCCCAGCGAAGTCGGTGGGCGATGCACGTGACCCGGGGTGCCCGAGAGCTTGACCGGGAGGCCCGGGACCCGCAGCGGTCCGAGTTGGTCGTGGTCGATGTCGACGACGAGGTCCAGGGCCTGGATCTGGGGATGGGTGACGGCCTCGTCGTATGCGAGGACCGGGGCGCAGATGATGTCGTGAGCCGAGAGCAACTCGACCACGTCGTCACGATCGCGGGCGGCGAACCAGGGCGCGAAGGCGGAGTCGAGGGCCTCGCGGTGCTCCAACCGGGACGCGGCGTCCGCGAAGCGCGGATCGTCGACGAGAGCCTCCACACCCATCGCCCGGGTCAGCTTGACGAAGTGGCGGTCGTTGAACGCGACCAGGTGGACCGCGCCGCCGTCACGGGTCGTATAGGCGTTGTACGGCGCGTAGAAATTGCTGCCGTTGCCTACCTTGCCCTGAATGTAATCGGCGAGGAGGTACTGCCCCAGCCACGGAGTCTGCAGATGGAACAACGCCCCGACCAGGGACACTGAGCCCGTTTGCCCCTCCCCCGTGCGCTGTTTCGCGAAGAGTGCGACGAGGGCGGCGATCGCGACCAGGTAGCCCGCGGCGCTGTCGGCTACGGGCGGCCCGGCCTTGAGCGGCTTCCCGGAGCGTTCCCCGGTGGCCTCCATGAGGCCGGTGAGCGCCTGAGCGACCGGGTCCATGGCAGGACGGCCCGCGAGGGGCCCGCTGTCGCCGTACCCGCTGACGTTGAGGCAGATCAGGTGAGGGTGCCGTTCGCGAAGCTCGGCGGCGGTCAGCCCGAATCGCTCACGAACCCCGGGCAGCATGTTCTCGATGAGCACGTCCGCCGTCGAGCAGAGCTCGTGGAACAGCTCGAGACCTGCCGCTGTACGAAGGTCGAGCGCGACAGCGCGCTTGTTTCGGTTGACGCCCGAGTAGACGCCACTCATGCCGTCGCGTCCCGGTCCGAACGTCCGCGACTCGTCACCACCGATCGGCTCGACCTTGATGACGTCGGCACCGAAGTCGGCGAGCAGCGACGCGCCCAACGGGCCGGCCACCATCGTCGCGGCGTCGATCACCTTGATGCCCGACAACGCTCCGCTATTTCCGGTGAACCCCATCACAAGCTCCGTTCATAATCCTGAACTGACATCATTATTTGGAACTCCACGGACGTTACGAGCACCGCCACCCGCTGTCAAGAGGGGATTTGCCGCCGATCGGCGGGCAGAGTGCGCGACTCGGCCCCAGGACGGCACCGCTGCCGGACCTCGCCGCGAAGACTTGCGAAGCGCGAGATACACGTTTGCCGACCACAGATTTTCATCCGTTCGACTAGAACGGACGTGCCTGCGTTCAGCCGCCGGTCTGCTCCACGACCCAGGCCGCGACCTGTGCTCGCGAGGTGAAGCCCAGTTTCGCCAAGATGTGCTCCACATGCCCCTGAGCGGTGCGCGGCGAGATCACCAGGCGGTCGGCGATGGCCTGATTGGTCAGCCCTTCGGCGATGAGGTCGGCGACTTGACGCTCCCTCTTGGTCAGACGCGTCGACGGGCCGGTGCCGTGCGCGGACGTGCCGGCCGGCTGTTCATGCAGGGCGTAGGCGATGACCGCATCGAAGCCGAGCTGCTCACCTCTGCGGTGGGCAGCGTCGAACACCTTGCCTCCGAGTGCCTTCCGGCTCTTTTGTTTGCATTCTTCATGGTAGACAAGCAAATCGGAATAGATCACCGCAGCGCTTCCCACCGATCGCGCCAACCCTTCCGCTGCTCCGAGCAGCACCGCGGCCCTCGGTTCGTCGCGGAGCCCGCAGGCGATCCAGGCGAGTGCCTCGAGCCCCGACGCGGCGACGCGTGGGCCGTGCACCTGCCGGGTCAGCTCCAGCGACTGCTCGAGCACCCGGACCGCGCGATCGTCGTCGCCCTGTCGCCACACGGCAATCCCCAAGGCCCACAGCGAATGCGACCGATACATCTTCTCGCCGTGGTGTTCCGTGATCGCGAGAACACGCCCGAGGTATTCGATCGCCGGGTCCGTCAAGTCGCGGAGCCCGTACGCCAGCCCCAACGGGTACAGGACGGCGACTTCGAGCGTGCGATCGCCGCGTTCGGCGAACTCCGCGAGCGCCGTTTCCAGGTGCGAGGACGCAGATTCCAGTTCACCGCTGTAGAGGGCCAGCATGCCCTCGGCATAGGCAACGAGAGAGCGCATCATGGGATCGCTCGTGTGCGCGGAGAGAGTCCGCGCCTCCGCCACGAGTGCCGCCCCCGCCTGCAGGTCACCCTGCACATTGGCCATCATGCCGGCACGCTGGAGTGCCTTGACCCACTCGACTGTCGGCGGACCACTCTGCCGGGCGAGCAACTGCGCGAACCAGCGCCGCCCCTCGCCGTACAGACCCTGGGAGCCCCAGAACAGGAACAGTGCGGATGCGGTGCGCAGTGCTGCGGCGGGATCGTCGTCGGCACCGAATTCGAGGGCCTCCCGCAGGTTCGGTTGCTCGCGCTTCAACCTGCGGATCCAGTCCAACTGGTGGGCGCTGATCCACTCGGACTCCGCCTCGAGCGCCAGCGTCTCGTACCAATCACGGTGACGACGACGCAAAGTCACGGTCTCGCCGGTCTGCTCGAGCTTCTCGCAACCGTACTCGCGGAGGGTCTCGAGCATCCGGAACCGCACCACCGACCCGTGCCCCTCCCGGATCAGGATCGACTTCTCCACCAGGGAGGTCAGCGTGTCGAGCAATTCGTCCGGGCCCAGTCCGTCGCCGCACACCTGCTCGGCGGCATCGAGTTCGAAGCTCCCCGCGAAGACCGACAGCCGTCCCCACACCAATTGCTCACCGGCGGTGCATAATTCGAAACTCCAGTCCATGGACAACCGCAGGGTCTGCTGCCGCGTCGGCGCACCCCTGCTGCCGCGCGACAGCAGGGAATAGCGGTCGGTCAGACGGTGCAGGATCTGCTCGGGCGACATCGCCCGCAACCGAGCCGCGGCCAATTCGATCGGCAACGGCAACCCGTCGAGGCGATTACAGATCCCCGCCACCGCCGCCGCGTTGTCCTCCGTCAGCTCGAACCCGGGAACCGCGGCCGCGGCACGTTCGACGAACAACGACACCGCCTCGTATCTGCGCACACTCCGCAGGGACGGTTTCCGGTCAAGCTCCGGCACGGCCAGCGGCGGCACCCGCAACACCGCTTCCCCACCGATGACCAGGGGTTCGCGGCTGGTGGCCAGGATCCGCAGCGCCGGGCACACCCGCAACAGTGTCTCGGCCAGCTCCGCCACAGCGTCCACCAGGTGCTCACAGTTGTCGAGGACCAGCAGCAGTTCCCTGGAAGCGAGGAACTCGATCAACACCTCGCGTAGCGGCCGCGCCGAATGATCCCGCACACCCACCGCCGCGGCCACCGCGTCGACCAGCGAAGACTCCTCACGCACCTCGCCCAACTCGACCAGCCGCACGCCATCGCCGTAGTCCCGTTGCACCGCCGCGGCGACCCGCATCGCCAGCCGCGTCTTGCCGACCCCTCCGATCCCGGTCAACGTCACCAACCGCGACCCCGCGAGCAGATTCCTGGCCTCGGTGAGCTCGTTCCGGCGGCCGACGAAACTGGTGAGTTCCAGGGGGAGGTTCCGCCCGCCACTCCGCGCGGACGTACCGGTAGTGCCCGTGGATCGAAACCGGCCGGACACCGGCTGTCCGTCGTTCCCGTGCGCGTCGGATTCCATGCGGAGGGCCATGTCGTCGACCGGAAGACCGTGATCGACTTGGATCCGGCGCAGTTCCTCTCCGAAATCTGCCGCCGTCGCAGGACGTTCGCCGGGAGTACGGGACATCGCGCGCGCGATCGCGTCGGCCACGTCGTCGGGGATCCCGTGCTCCCGCAGGTCGGGCACGGGTTGCGTGGTGATCCTCAGGAACTGCGCGACCACCTGCTCCCCACTGCCGCGTTCGAACGCGGCATGACCGGTGAGAGCGCTGAACAGCGTGGCCCCGAGACCGTAGACGTCCGCGGCCGGGCTCGGCGGATCGCCCTCGAGGACCTCCGGTGCCGTATAGGCCGGCGACCCGGTGACGACACCGGTCGCGGTCTCGAAACCGCCGGAGATGTGCGCGATGCCAAAATCGGTCAGCGCCGGCTCGCCGTAATCGGTGAGCAGAATATTGGCGGGTTTCACGTCCCGGTGCAGGATCCCGAGCCGATGCGCGGTCTCGACCGCACCCGCCATCTTCACCCCCAGCCGCAATACTCTGTCCAGTTCGAGAGGGCCGTCCCGACGAACCCGGACCTCCAGCGAGTCCTGCGGGTGATACGGCATCACAATGTAGGGAAGGCCGCTGTCGGTGGCGCCGACCTGCAATACGCCGACGATGTTCGGATGACCGGTCAGCCGGCCCATCGCCCGCTGCTCCCGGAAGAACCGGGCCCGGTTCTCCTCGTCGAGATCGACGGTGAGCACCTTCACCGCCACCGTGCGATCCAGATCCGCCTGAATGCAGCGGTACACCACCCCGAAGCCGCCGCGCCCGATCTCCCGGGCGTCGTCGAAACCCGCCGCACTCAGCTCCGACGCCACGACGGGGACGACGTACCGCTGCGTGTCGAGCGGATCGGCTTCACCCATCGGACGGTCTACTCACCCCGTCGGCTCATGGTCCCGAACACCGGTCCCGACGGCACGACCAGAGCACAGATACAACCGTGGACTCGCCTCTCGATGGCGTGCCCACAAGGATATCGCTGCAGACCCTGCGCGCGGGAGCATCTGAACGTCGCCGACTCGAGTTCCGGACACCCCGGTCTTGCGCAGATCACAGTCCGCCGACGCACCCCGCGACGACGGTCGCACACGCCTCGGGTCGGCCACCTGATTTCACGAGCACGCTGAGTCCGATCACCGACGCGAGCAATTGACGCGCCGCAATGTCGGCAGGCCGGTCCGCTCCGAACTCCCCGGACTGCTGCCCCTGCTCGATCGCGTCCCTGAAGATGCCTTCGATCCGGGCGAACAGCTCGTCCGCGATGCGGTTCACCTCGTCGTCGACGGTGCCGAGCTCGGCCGCGGCATTGACCATGACGCACCCACGCCGGTGCTCGCCGACCCCGGCGAGTACCGCCATCGCCGTCTCGAGGCGGGGCCCGACCGGGCCGGGCGCGGCGAACAGATCGGCGAGGTATTCGAGCCGCATCGCGGTGTAACGCCGAAGCGCTCGCAGGAACAAGTCGTGCTTGCTCCCGAATGTGTTGTACAAGCTGCCCTTGCCGATCCCCATCTGACCGGCGAGTTCCTGGGGCGTCGTCGCGGCGTACCCCTGAAGCCAGAACAGGTCCATCGCCTTGTCGATCGCCGCATCCGTCTCGAACAGCCTCGGTCTAGCCACCGAAGTAGGTTACTCGCGATCGCTATTTGACCTCAAGGTCAAATAGCAATACGGTGACCCTCGCCCATATTAGACCTCTAGGTCAATAACGGAGTACGCCGTTTCGAGAAGGAAGGCATTTTCCTTGTCCAATCACCGCCCGAGCACTGCCCGTGAGTCACGCGTCCGCGCCCACCGACCGTTGAACCTGTTCGCGATCCCTCTGGGTCTCGCCGGACTGGCCCAGGCCTGGTCGGTCGCCACGACCGCGCTCGGCACTCCGTTCGCGCTGACCCAGGCGTTCTGGCTGCTCGCAGCGCTCGCCTGGATCTGGACCGCCACCGCACACACGCATCGCGCCAGACGCGCGGACCACGGGATTTCGCAACAGCTCACACACTTCGTCCACGGCCCACTCGCGGCGCTACTTCCGATCTCGGCGATGCTGCTCGGAGCAAACCTGCACCGCACATTTCCGATCGCCGGCACGGCTCTGACCCTGCTCGCCATCACGGCCGGGGCGGTATTCGGCGCATGGATGTTGAGCTTCTGGATGAGCGGAGAGATGGCGCTCGAATCCGTGCACGGCGGCTACTACCTCCCCCTCAGCGCAGCCGGCCTCGTCGGTGCGCTTGCCGCAGCCCAAATCGGTCTCGACTGGCTCGCCGTCGGAAGCTTCGCGGTCGGCCTGTTCTTCTGGGTGATCATTTCCGTGTTCTTGTTCCTCAGACTCGCGCTGCGCCCCACCATGCCCGCGCCCCTGACCCCGACACTCGCGATCATGATCGCTCCGCCGGCAGTCGGCTCGGCAGCATGGCTGACCATCTCGAACGGGCGACCCGACGCCCTGTTCGTGGCGCTCACCGCCGTCACGGCGTTCATGGTCATGGTCCAGGCGCCCTTGCTGACGCGCTACCGCGCCCTGACGTTCTCGCACGGCTTCTGGTCGTTCACCTTTCCGGTGGCGAGTGTCGTCGCCCTCACCATCACGTGGCTTCACCTCGTACAGCCACGTGCCTGGCAGCCCCTCACGGCCGGACTGCTCGGCGCCGCGACTCTCCTCGTGGTGACGATCGCGACGAAATCGATCCTGTTGACCTACAGGAGCGCTCAGAAGATTCGATGAGGGGTGCTTGACAGATTCCGGCGCGGATCATATGTTCGGCGTGTTCCAAATATCGTATCGGCTTCAGCATAATGAACAGAGCGGTTGACCGAACTCGCCGAGTAAGGAACAGGAATGATTCTGCTGGGGTATCGCGATCACAATGTCCACGAACTGGTGTGCCACGAGATCGCCGCGCGAGCGGGCTACTACGACCGTCTGGGCATCGACGTGAAAGCGGTGTCCGGCCCAGACCATCCGGAGGCCGCCCTGTCTGCTGGGCTCGGCGGATCTCTGGTCGAAACCCTTCGGGGGCAACGTCGTTGGAAAGTTGCGCTCGTCCACACCCTCCACCCGCTGTTCTGGATCTGGACGCGAAAGGGTGACACACGATCAGCCGGGCCGACCGTCGTGGCCGGCCACCCGGAGGGATCGATCGTGTGCGCATTCACCCAGCGGATGCTGAGTTATCGCTGGGCAGGCCACGGCACCCCGTCGATGCTGCGCTTCCCCGCAGGAAGCGCAGGCGATCGGCAGCGACTGGAGGCACTGAGATCCGGAGAAGCCGACGCCGCGGTTCTGGGCTCCGCATTCGCTCCCGGCACCCTGTCACGGCTCGGGCTCGCCGAATCGTTGTTCTTCGGCGTCGCCCTGAGGTTCCCCACCGCAGGTGTCGCAGTCGACGTGGACAAGACCGGAATCGACCATCCGTCGGTACGAAAGGTCGTCGCCGCACAGACGGCGGCGATCGCCAAGGTCAGGAGCAGAGATCCTGTGGCACTCGACGCCGTGGCGTCGCTGCTCCACGACGACAGCGGGACAGATGCGCAGCGCTTGCTGGCGGACTACCTGTCCCCTCAGTACGGTCCCGATCCACGTGACGTCCGAGCTGCCGGTGCGGATGCGATCGAATGGCTTGCAGACGTGTTGAATACAGGCGGGAACACCGCCGCAGACTTCTATGAGGCGGTTCGATGACTACTTCTCGACGTGAGCAACTGGTCGTGCACGCGCTGCCCGGGACCCACGGCACGACGGTCACCGCGCGCAGGCACGAGTTGACGATCGACGAAACCCAGCAGTACGGCGGGCACGATTCCGGCGCAAACCCGGTGGAACACATGCTCGCCGGCATCGCGGCCGCCTCCCTCGTGGTGCTGCGGCTCCTCGGCGAGGTTGCGATCGCCGAGTCCGCCGCGCTCACCGTGTCCGCGACCTTGAACGTCGATCGCGTCATGGGCACCGACGACGGCGCCGTCATCGAACTGATCCGGCTGGACTGGGAAGTGGCGAACGCGGCACACGCGGATCGCCTGCGCGCCGCGCTTCCCGACCTCGCGACTCGCCGACCCGGACAGGCGCTGATCGACGCCGCAGCCGCCGTCACGGAAGAGGTGTCGGTCCGCGCACCGGCGACCGCGGGCGTGTGACTGCCCGTCGGTTACGGGTGCTCGGTGGTGCGTCTGCCGATCGTGGTGGTCAGGGCGTCGAGTTCGGCGAGCACACCGGTGGCGGCCCAGATCTGGTTGCGCTTGCTCTCGGACAGCACCTCGAGCACCCCGGCCGCGGTGAGCCGGCCCAAGGCGCGGTACGTGCTGGCATCGGTGGTGCCGGTGATCCGCTGGGCGGTGTCGGCGCTGAAGATCGGCATGTCCAGGAGGGCGTCGATGATCTTCTCGTCGGCGGAATTGCTGCGCGGCCGTGCGATATCCCGCCAATAGCTGGGGAGTTCGGCCAGGGCGCGGGCAGAGTCCTGAGCGGCCTCGCTGGAGACGATCGCCGCGCGGGCGACGTACTCGACGAACTCGTCGGCGTCACCCGCACGGTAGCGGGTCAGCTGGTCGAAGTAGCGGCGCGTGTCCGCGAGCATCACCGGCGCCAACGGGACAGTGACGCGGCGCGTCAGGCCGCGGCGTCGAAGAATCGCGCTGATCAGGGCTCGGCCGATGCGGCCGTTGCCGTCGATGAACGGATGGATGGACTCGAACTGGGCGTGCGCGATCGCCGCTTGCGCGAGAATCGGCAGATCGGTGCGCTTCGCGAATTCCACTAGATCGGCCATCAGATCGTCAACCAGTTCCGGCGGCGGCGGCACGTAAAGCGCGTCGATCGGGGTGTAATCGCTGCCACCGACCCAGTGCTGCACGTCGCGGACCTTGCCGGAGTCGCGGGCGGTGTAGTAGTCCGGTGCCATCAACAGCCGGTGCGCACTCAGCAGAGTCTCGAGCGTGATCGGGCCACCGCCGGCGGCGTCGACCATCACAATCAATGCCTTGACCGCGGCGAGCTGAGACTTGGCCTCCTCATTCGCCTTACCGCCGGCCAGCGCCTTGCCGAACGCCCGCCAGCCCGCATCGATGTGCTCGATCTTCGACGACGCCACCGACTCGCTGCGCAGCAGAAAATCCGACAGCGGCACCAGGTGCTCGCCGAAACCAGCTTCGAGGCGGGCAACGGAGATGACCGCCTCCTCGTGCACGCGAGCGACAGCACCGACCAGGTCGCAGTGGAGGGAACCGATCATCGGCGGAATCGAAACGTCGACCGACTCCAGAGTGCGGTCGGCGCGCGAACCCTGCCGATGACGCGGGTTCCACTCTCGAGACTCTCTTCGATGCGGCGGCCAGATCACAACAATCTCCTCGTTCGAGGACGAACGTAAGATAACGGCTACCTTAACTTACTTTTAGCACCTCAAACGTAGTTATAGACATCGTTGGTATATCGAGCATCCTCGTAAGCCGGGTGATGCCGCACCCACCAGCTCCGCCAGTTCGTCGAGCGACCACGGCGGCTCTGTCGCGTGGCCGCGGTAGGCCAGCAGTGTCGGAGTCGGTCGGTCGAATCTACCGACGAAGCAAACTGATCCGGCGAAGATTCGCCCGGTGATGCCTGTGGCGAGGTCGCCGGCTCCCCACCCTTCCAGTCGCCTTTTCGCGCGCGCCGTCCTCGCACCTCCGGGAACTCGTCATTGCGGCATCCAGTTGTTCAAACTATAGTCCAGACACATGTCCAGTTTTCAGAGATCGCTGTGACACTTACCCGACTCGGAAGCGAAAATCGATGACTCTGCGCCCCACCGACAGCTCTGCTCTCCTGATCGACGGCAAACTGATTCCCGGTTCCGGCGGCACGTTCGAGGTGATCAACCCGGCCACCGAGGAAGTGCTGGGACGGGCCGCCGACGCAACCGACTCCGACATGGACGCCGCGATCGCCGCGGCCCGGCGAGCCTTCGACCACACCACGTGGTCCCGCGACCACGGCTTCCGCGCCCGCTGCCTGCGACAGCTGCGCGACGTACTGCAATCCCACATCGAGGAACTGCGCGACCTCACCATCGCGGAGGTCGGCGCCCCCGCCTTCCTCACCAGCGGACCGCAGCTCGAGGGCCCGGTCGCCGACCTCGGCTACTTCGCAGACCTCGCCGAAAGCTATTCCTGGGAACAGGATCTGGGCGTCGCCGAACCGATGGGCATCAGGACCCGCCGACGTGTCCTCAAGGAGGCCGTCGGGGTGGTCGGGGCCATCACACCGTGGAACTTCCCGCACCAGATCAACTTCGCCAAGATCGGCCCCGCGCTGGCGGCCGGCAACACGGTGGTGCTCAAACCCGCACCCGACACTCCCTGGTGCGCCGCCCTCGTCGGACACCTCATCGCTGAGGAGACCGATCTTCCGGCCGGTGTCGTCAACATCGTCACGTCGAGCGACCATGCCCTCGGCGCACAGCTCGCCACCGACCCCCGAGTCGACCTCGTATCGTTCACCGGTTCGAGCACCACGGGGAAAGCCGTCATGGCGGCGGCGTCCGAATCGTTGAAGAAGGTGTTCCTCGAACTCGGCGGCAAATCCGCGTTCATCGTGCTCGACGACGCCGACCTCGCCGGGGCGTGCGGGGTCGCCGCGTTCACCGTCTCCACCCACGCGGGACAGGGTTGCGCCATCACCACCCGGCTGCTCGTGCCCCGCGAGAAGTACGACCAGGCAGTCGAGGCGACGGCCCGCACACTCGGCGGACTGAGCGCAGGCGATCCTGCGAAACCCGGCACCATCTGCGGGCCGCTCATTTCCGCCCGGCAACGTGCCCGGGTCGAGGAGTACCTGCGACTCGCCCGGGAGGAGGGCGGCACGATCGTGGTCGGTGGCGGCCGCCCGGCCGATCGGGACCGCGGGTTCTTCGTCGAACCCACCTTGATCAGCGGCCTCGACAACACCGCGCGGGTGGCCCGGGAAGAGATCTTCGGACCGGTGCTGGTGATCATTCCGCACGACGGCGACGAGGACGCGATCAGCATCGCCAACGATTCGCCCTACGGGTTGTCCGGATCGGTGTGGGGCACGGATCCCGCACGGGTGCAGCGCGTGGTCGACGGCGTGCGCACGGGCACGCTCAGCGTCAACGGCGGCGTCTGGTATTCCGCCGACGCCCCGTTCGGCGGTTACAAGCAGTCCGGAATCGGCCGCGAGATGGGTGTGGCCGGTTTCGAGGAATACCTGGAAACCAAGCTGGTCGCGGAGCCGGCCCGATAATACGCCGGCGAGCCGGCCCGATAATACGCCGGCGAGCCGGCCCGATAATGCAGGGAGTCAATCGATATGGGACGTTTCGACGGTAAGACGGCCATCGTCACCGGCGCCGCACAGGGCATCGGCGAGGGGTACGCGCGTGCTCTTGCCCGCGAGGGCGCCAACGTGGTGGTGGCCGACCTCAACGCGGAACTCGGCGAGACCGTGGCCAAGCAGATCGCCGCCGACGGCGGGACCGCGGTGTTCAAGGACGTCGACGTCGCCGACGAGGCTTCGGCGCAGGAACTCGCGGCGTTCACCGTCGAGAAGTTCGGCGGCATCGATCATCTGGTGAACAACGCCGCGATCTACGGCGCCATGAAACTCGACCTGCTGATCACCGTGCCGTGGGACTACTACAAGAAGTTCATGGCCGTGAACTTCGACGGCGCCCTCAACGTGACGCGGGCCGTGTGGCCGGCGATGAACGAGCGCGGGGGCGGCTCCATCGTCAATCAGTCGTCGACGGCGGCGTGGCTGTACTCCGGCTTCTACGGGCTCGCGAAAGTCGGGATCAACGGACTCACCCAGCAGTTGGCCCACGAGGTGGGCGGCATGAACATCCGGGTCAACGCCATCGCGCCCGGACCGATCGATACCGAAGCCACCCGCACCGTGACACCGGGAAATATGGTGGCAGACATGGTCAAGACATTGCCACTGAAGCGGATGGGCACCCCCGACGACCTCGTCGGCGCCTGCCTGTTCCTGTTGTCCGACGAGGCGAGCTGGATCACCGGGCAGATCTTCAACGTCGATGGCGGACAGATCTTCCGATCATGACCACGACCGAGCAGGTGTCCGTCGGCTACATCGGCCTCGGCAACATGGGTGCGCCCATGGCCAAGCGGCTGCTGGCCCGGCCCGGCGGACTCATCGTGTGCGACACCCGGCCGGAGGCGCTGGAACCGTTCGGCAAGGCGGGTGCGAAGGTGACGTCGAGTCCGCGGGAGGTGGCAGAGAACGCGGACGTCATCTCCGTGACCGTGCTCAACGACGAGCAGGTGCGCGCAGTGGTCACCCAGATCCTCGAGGCCGCGCGGCCGGGCACCGTCGTGGCGGTGCACTCCACCATCAGCGACGTCACCGCCGTCGAGTTGGCCGACCGTTGCCGCGCGCACGGCGTCGATCTGATCGACGCGCCAGTCAGCGGCGGCGCACCCGGCGCGTACAAGGGGAAGCTGGCTGTGATGGTCGGAGCGAGCGAAGACGCGTTCGAGAAGGTGCGGGAGCCGTTCGGGCACTGGGCCGAACTGGTCGTGCACGCCGGAGACGTGGGCGCGGGCACGCGGATGAAGCTGGCCCGCAACCTGTTGCACTTCGTCTCGTTCACCGCCGCCGCTGAGGCGCAGCGGCTCGCCGAGGCCGCCGGTCTCGACATCACCGAACTCGGGAAGGTGGTGCGGCACACCGACGCGATCACCGGTGGCGCGGGCGCGATCATGCTCCGCGACACCACCGACGCTCTCGACGAGAACGACAACTGGTACCCGATCATGTCCCACGTCCGGGACCTCGGGGAGAAGGACCTGTCGCTGGCGATCGGGCTCGCCGAACGACTCGACGTCGCGCTGCCGCTCGCCCGGCTCGCGCTCTCGGGCCTGGGTCCGGGACTCGGCGTCGACAGCACCGTGGACAAGATCGTGGACAAGGAGGAGCAACCATGACCGACGACACCCGCACCCGTGGCCTGGCCATGATGGAGCAGGTCTACGGGTTCGAGATGCAGGACGGGCCCGGCGCGCATTTCGCCGTGACCGCCGACCACCTGTTCGCCGACATCTGGTCGCGGCCCGGGCTGAGCATCCGCGACCGCCGGCTTCTGCTCCTCGGGGCGCTCACCGCGCAGGGACTCGTCGACGTCGCCGAGATCCAGGTGGGGGCGGCCCTGCACAACGAGGAGCTGGACGAGGACCAACTCCGGGAGATCGCCCTGTTCCTGTGCCACTACGTGGGCTGGCCGTTGGGGACGAAACTCGACGCGATGATCGGCGGGGTGCTACACAAGCGGAAGAAAGCGGCCAGAGCGGCCGCCCCGGACGCAGAGGCCACATGAGCACCGAACATCTGACACCAGAGCTACTTCGACTCGCCGACTCCGTCCCCGGCTTCATGCCGGAGGACGAGGGGACGGCCCTGCACGAGGCCGCGATGCAGTACCTGACTCCCGGTGGGCTGGGCGTCGAGATCGGCACGTACTGCGGCCGCTCCACGATCTACCTCGGGGCGGCGGCCAGGGCGCGCGGCGCCCGCGTCGTCACCGTCGATCACCATCACGGTTCCGAGGAGCACCAGCCGGGCTGGGAGTATCACGAACCGGCGTTCGTCGACCCGCACACCGGTCTGCTCGACACGGTCGGCCGGTTCCGGCACACGATGGCGGATTCGGGGCTCGAGGAGTACGTGGTGGCGGTGCTGGGCCGGTCGTCGACGGTGGCGACGTTCTGGCGCACCCCCGTGAACTTCGTGTTCATCGACGGCGGCCACACGTCGGAGGCGGCGTCGGCGGACCTCGAGGGGTGGGCGCCCTGGGTGAACGTGGGCGGCGCCCTGGTGATCCACGACGTGTTCCCGGACCCGGCGGACGGTGGTCGGCCGCCGTTCGAGATCTACAAACGAGCCCTGGCGACAGGACAATTCAAGGAAACGTCCGTCACCGGGTCGCTGCGCGTTCTCGAGCGGGTGGGCGGTCAGACGGGAGAACCGCTGGCGTGACAGTAGTCGCCGCAGCGGTCGAGACCGATCGGTAGTCCCACGGGCAGCGCCGCGTCCCGGAAGATCCCGTGTCCGGGCGTGGTGCGGGACAACGCGTCCGCAGCGAGGATCATCGCACCGCCCGTCCACGTGGTCTGCTCGACCGGCCACCGCTTGCCGTCGCTGTAGACGAGGCCGGTCCAGTACGAGCCGTCCGGATCCCGCAGGTGCTGCATGGCGGTGAACTGCGCGAGCGCGCGGGCGTGCTCCCCATCGCGTCGAGCGCCAGCACCAGCTCGCACGTCTCGGCGCCGGTCACCCACGGCCGGTGGTTCACGCAGCGGATACCCAGCCCCTCGACCACGAAGTCGTCCCACCGCGAATCGATGCGATCCGACGCGGCCTCACCGCGGACGGCGCCCCCGAGGATCGGGTAGTACCAGTCCATGGAGTATTCGTCCTTGATCGCGAACGACTCCGGGTGCTGCCTGATCGCATGGCCCAGCGTGTATTTCGCGAACTCCCATTCCGGTTGCGGGTCGTCGACCAGCCGGGCGAGGAGCAGCCCGCAGTGCAGGCTGTGATGAATGCTGGAGTTCCCCGTCAGCAGCGCCTCGGGGCAGTCCTGACCGTTCTGACCGCGGGCCCACCAGATTTCGCCGCTCGACGACTGCATGTCGACAACGAGATCGAGACCGCCCTGCACGGACGGCCACAGCCTGTCGACGAAATTGCGGTCACCGGTGATCAGGTAGTGGTGCCACACCCCCACCGCGAGGTACGCGCAGAAGTTACTGTCGGAATCGTGATTCTCCACGGTCCCGTCGCGGAACTTCATGGGCCACGACCCGTCCGGTCGCTGCGTCCGCCGCGACCACTCGTACGCACCCTCCGCCTCCTCGATCAGGCCGGCCGCGGTGAGCGCCATGGCGGATTCGACGTGATCCCACGGGTCGGTGTGCCCACCGGCAAACCACGGCAGCGCCCCCGACGACTCCTGCGCTGCCGCGATCGACCGTGCCGTCAGCCGGACCTGGCTCTCCGACAGCACGTTCGGCACCGACGGGACGCCGGCGGCTCTCACCGCGGCGCCTTCACCACGCTCGGTTCCCTCGGCTTCTCGAGGTAGAACACGACGCTCTTGCCGACCACCGGATTGAGGACCTTCTCGGCGGTCCGGGTGAGCCAGGGCGCTTTCATCATGTCCCACACCAGAACCTGGTGGTAGGCCTTCGCGAGCGGGTTGTCGTTGTTCTCCACCCCGACCGCACATTTGAGCCACCAGTACGGCGAGTGCAGGGCGTGGGCATGATCCCGGCCGCGGACCTCCAGGCCCGCGGCTGTCAGCTTCTCCGCGAGCTCGTCGGCGCGGTAGATGCGGACGTGCCCACCCTCCACCTCGTGGTACGCGTCGGACAGCGCCCAGCAGATCTTCTCCGGCAGCCACCGCGGAACCGTCACCGCCGCAACGCCACCCGGCTTCAGGATTCGGGTCAGCTCGGCGATGGCACGGCCGTCGCGGGGCACGTGTTCGAGGACCTCGGAGATGAGGACGACGTCGAACGTCGCATCCTCGTACGGGAGGTTCAGCGCGTCGCCGACCTCCACCCGAGCCGACGCGCCCGCCGGGACCTCACCGACCTCGGCCATCGCCACGAACATCTTCTCGACGTCCGCGAGTTCGTCGGCGTTCTGGTCGAAGGCGATGACGTCGGCGCCGCGTCGATACAGCTCGAACGAGTGCCGTCCGGCGCCCGCCCCGATGTCGATCACCTTGTCGCCGGGCTTCACACCCAGCCGGTCGAAGTCCACGGTCAGCACGGTCGGCCTCCTTCACGGGTCTGCGCTATCGCTTCGGCATAGGTCTGCGCGGTTCTCGCGGCCACGGCGGCCCAGCTGTAGCGCTCGAGGACGCGACGGCGGCCACCGTCGCCGAGCCGGGCGCGGCGCTGCGGGTCGTCGAGCAACGCACCCAGCACGTCCGCGAGTTCCTGCGGGTCGCCGGGCGTCACGAGCACACCCGCCTCCTCATCCGTTCCCACCACCTCGGGAATGGCGCCTGCGCGGCTCGCGACCAGTGGGGTACCGCACGCCATCGCCTCGACGGCAGGCAGCGAGAAGCCTTCGTACAGCGACGGCACGCACGCGACGTCGGCGGACGCCAGCAGCGCGGCCAGTTCGGCGTCGTCGATGCCCGACACCGTCCGGACGACGTCACCGATGGCCAATTCCTCGATGAGCTTCTCCGTGACTCCGCCGGGTGCCAGCTTGGTGACCAGCACCAGTTCGACGGCGCGCTCGGTGTGCACCTTCGCGACCGCTTCGAGGAGCGTCGACACCCCCTTGAGTGGCATGTCGGCGCTGGCGACGCACACGATGCGGCCCGGCACCCGCGCGGCGGACGGGAGCCGGAACACCTCGGTGTCCACCCCCAGCGGGACGGTCCGCAGGTTCGCGGCGGGAACGTCGAACGCGGCACCGATGTCGTCGGCGGACGACTGCGACACCGTCAGCAGCGCGGGGATGGCGCGCGCCACCCGTTTCTGCATGCGCAGGAAGCCGTACCAGCGGCGGACCGTCAGCTTGCGCCACCACTTCGCCGACGCCAGGTCCAGCTCGCGGTCGCGGGTGATCGGGTGGTGGATGGTGGCGACGACGGGGAGCCCGGCCTTCTGGAGTTGCAGCAGCCCGTAGCCGAGGCACTGGTTGTCGTGCACCACGTCGAACTCGTCGGCGCGATCCTTCAGCAGTCGCGCGGCGCGGAGGCTGAACGTGAGCGGCTCCGGGAAACCGGCCGTCCACATGGTCGCGACCTCGAGCACGTCGACGGCGTCGCGGAACTCGCGGGGATGCGGCGTTCTGAACGGATCCGGCTCGCGGTACAGATCGAGGCTGGGGACCTTCGTCAGCGTCACCCGGGGGTCGACGTCCGGGTACGGCTGGCCCGAGAACACCTCCACCTGATGGCCGAGTTCGACCAGCTCACGGCTGAGATGGCGGACGTACACACCCTGCCCACCGCAGTGGGGCTTGCTTCGGTACGACAAGAGTGCGATGCGCACGGACTTCGGCCTCTCCTCGAGCAACTGGCAAGCAATACTAGAACACGTTCCTACTCGGGGTGTGTCCTCGTTCCATCCAACCGCACTCACTCACCCCACCGCGGTCGACTCGCGCAATCCCTCGAGTTTTCCCGCCAGGCGTCCGAGGTAGGCGAGGACGTCCTCCTCGCTGCGGTCGGGCACCCCGTACACGACCTCGGTGACGCCGAGGTCCTTCCACCGGCGCAACTTGTCGACGTCCGGTTTGCCGTCGAGCACGACGATCCGCGGTTCGCCGTCCCTGCCGGCCTCCCGCCACATCCGTCGCAGCGCGGCGACGCGGTCGTCGATGTCCTGCTCGATCGGGGTGGTCATCCAGCCGTCGGCGGATTTCACGATCCACTTGAAGTTCTTGTCGTTGCCGGCGGCGCCGACGACCACCGGAGGCACCCGCACCGGCTTGGGCCACGCCCAGCTCGGACCGAAGCTCACGAACTCGCCGTCGTAGGACGCCTCGTCCTGCGTCCACAACGCACGCATCGCCCCGAGGTACTCCCGCAGCATCGTCCGCCGCCGGCCCGGCGGGACGTTGTGGTCGGTGAGCTCGTCCAGATTCCACCCGTACCCCACGCCGAGGATCACCCGCCCGCCGCTGAGGTGGTCGAGCGAGGCGATCGTCTTGGCCAGCGTGATCGGATCGTGCTCGACGGGCAGCGCCACCGACGTGCCCAGTTCGATCCGCTCCGTGACCGCAGCCGCCGTGGCGAGGGCCACCCACGGGTCGAGGGTGCGCATGTACCGGTCGTCGGGCAGCGACGCGTCTCCCGTCTGAGGATGCGCCGCATCGCGTTTCACCGGAATGTGCGTGTGCTCGGGCACGTAGAACGAGTCGAATCCGGTGACCTCTGCACCCCTCGCAGCGGAGGCCGGCCCGATCCCGCGGTCACTCGTAAACAACGTAATGCCGAATTTCACGAATTCTCCTTGGCCGAGAGCCTTTTCCTTCAAGCACACTAACTTCTGGACACCTGTTTATCAATGTGTCCAAACAACTCTCCAGTTCTCCGCGCGGCCGGACGAACGGGACGCTCGTTCGATCTGAGGCAACGGGCGTCCCGTTCGTCCCGCCCAGGTGAGTGGCAATGCGTCCCCCAGCACACATCGCCACTCACCTGCTCAGGCGCCGTAGACCGGGACCGGGTCCTCCGCCTTCGCGAGCAGGTCCGCGACGACGGGCCCGATCTCCTTCGGCTCCCAACGCGCGCCCTTGTCCTGGGCCGGGCCGTGCCGCCAGCCCTCGGCGACGGTGATCTTGCCTCCCTCGACCTCGAACACCCGCCCACTCACGTCCTTCGAGTCCACACTGCCCAGCCACACGACGAGCGGGGAGATGTTCTCCGGCGCCATCGCGTCGAACCCCTCCTCGGGCGCGGCCATCGCCTCGGCCATCGCGCCGCCCGCGCCGACCGTCATCCGGGTTCGGGCGGCGGGCGCGATCGCGTTGACGGTGACGCCGTAGTTCTTCAACTCCGCGGCCGCCTGGATGGTCAGCTCCGCGATCCCCGCCTTCGCGGCGGCATAGTTGCCCTGCCCGATCGAGCCCTGCAGTCCGGCACCGGAACTGGTGTTGACGATCCGGGCGTCCACCGGATTGCCCGCCTTGGCCTCGGCCCGCCAGTACGCGGCGGCGTGCCGCAGCGTC
This sequence comes from Rhodococcus koreensis, assembly GCF_900105905.1. Taxonomy (GTDB): domain Bacteria; phylum Actinomycetota; class Actinomycetes; order Mycobacteriales; family Mycobacteriaceae; genus Rhodococcus_F; species Rhodococcus_F koreensis. The sequence continues at coordinate 3,772,666 of NZ_FNSV01000005.1, forward strand.
GCGAAATGCCCCTTGAGATGCACCCGCACGACGGCGTCCCACTCCTGCTCGCTCATCCCGACGAGCATGCGGTCGCGCAGGAATCCGGCGTTGTTCACCAGCACGTCGAGCCGCCCGTACGTGTCGATCGCCGTCCGGATCAGGTTCTCGGCCCCGGCCCAGTCCGCGACGTCGTCGCCGTTGACGACGGCCTCGCCGCCCGCGGCCACGATCTCCGCGACCACCTGCTCGGCGGGACTCTCCCCGGTCGCGGAACCGTCGAGTCCGGCCCCGATGTCGTTGACCACGACCTTCGCCCCCTCGGCGGCGAACGCCAGCGCATGGGCGCGTCCGATTCCGCGCCCGGCGCCCGTCACGATGACGACGCGACCGTCGACCACTCCACTCATGCCTTCTCCTCTGTAGATGCTGTAGCTGATGTAGATGCTGTTGCTGCCGCCAGGAAGGCGGGACGTTCCCCGCCGCCGTGGACGGTCAGTGTCGAACCGCTGACGTACGCCGCCAACGGTGAAGCCAGGAACACCGCGCAGTTGCCGACGTCCTCGGGGCAGGCCATCCGGCCCAGCGGGACCGTGTTCCCGACCGCCGCGATCCCCGCCTCGTCCCCGTAGTGCAGGTGCGCGAGTTCGGTGCGGACCAGGCCGACGACCACCGAGTTGACCCGCACCTTCGGCGCCCACTCCACCGCCAGGCTGGTGGTCAGGCTGTCGACGCCCGCCTTCGCCGCCCCGTACGCCGCGGTGCCGGGCGAGGGCCGCGACCCGCTGACGCTGGAGATGTTGACGATCGCGCCACCCGAATCCTGGGTCTGCATCTGAGCATTCGCGACCTGCGAGACGAGCAGCGGGGCAAGGAGGTTCAGCTCGACGATCTTCGAGTGAAACTTCGGGCTCGCGTCCGCCGCGAGGGCGAACGGCGCCCCGCCGGCGTTGTTGACCAGGACGTCGAGGCGGCCGTGGCGCTCGACGATCCGGTCGACGAGGCCCTGCACCTGCTCCGGGTCGCGGATGTCGCACGGCAGGAATTCGGCGGCGCGTCCGTCCACCTCCACGGGGTCGTCGCCCGGTCGGCGAGCGCAGGCGACCACCGTCGCCCCCGCCCGCAGGAAGGTGCGGCTGATGCCCGCGCCCACCCCGCGAACTCCGCCGGTCACGAGCACGACACTTCCGGTCATGTTGGAACCTGTTTCCATCGTGCTACCCTACCAAGCAATTGCTTGGTGCGTGAAGTGCGGATCTGACGAGGAGAAAACAGTGGGAATTCGGAGCGAGACAGATCCGGGGGGCATCACCACGGTCACCGTCGACTACCCGCCCGTGAATGCCATCCCCTCCCGGGGCTGGTTCGAGTTGGCCGACGCCGTGCTCGACGCGGGCCGGAACCCGGACACCCACGTGGTGATCCTGCGAGCCGAGGGACGCGGGTTCAACGCCGGCGTCGACATCAAGGAAATGCAGGCCACCGAGGGGTACGGCGCGCTGGTCGACGCCAACCGGGGCTGCGCGGCCGCGTTCGCCGCCGTCTACGACTGCGCCGTGCCCGTGGTGGTCGCGGTCAACGGGTTCTGCGTCGGCGGCGGCATCGGGCTGGTCGGCAACGCCGACGTGATCGTGGCATCCGACGACGCCGTCTTCGGTCTCCCCGAGGTCGACCGCGGGGCGCTCGGCGCCGCCACCCATCTCGCCCGGCTCGTCCCGCAGCACATGATGCGCACCCTGTACTACACGGCGCAGAACGTCACCGCCCAGCAACTCCAGCATTTCGGGTCGGTGTACGAGGTGGTGCCGCGCGAGAAACTCGACGACACCGCCCGCGACATCGCCGCCAAGATCGCGGCCAAGGACACCCGGGTCATCCGCTGCGCCAAGGAGGCGATCAACGGCATCGACCCCGTCGACGTGAAGACCAGTTACCGCCTCGAGCAGGGCTACACCTTCGAACTCAACCTGGCAGGCGTCGCGGACGAGCACCGCGACGAGTTCGTTGAAACCGGCAAGCCCCGCTCCAACTCGAACAACAGGAAAGGCTGACATCGATGGCGAGCAAGCGCGACAAGAGGATGTCGCTCGACGACGCGGTCGGGGAACTGCGCAGCGGGATGACCATCGGCCTCGGCGGCTGGGGTTCGCGCCGTAAGCCGATGGCGCTGGTCCGGGCGCTGCTGCGCTCGGACGTCACCGACCTCACCGTCGTCACCTACGGCGGCCCCGACCTGGGGCTGCTCTGCTCGGCGGGCAAGGTGAAGAAGGCGTACTACGGGTTCGTGTCCCTCGATTCGGCCCCGTTCTACGACCCGTGGTTCGCGAAGGCGCGCACCGGCGGCGAGATCGAGGTCCGCGAAATGGACGAGGGCATGGTCAAGTGCGGACTCGAGGCCGCCGCCGCCCGGCTGCCGTTCCTGCCGATCCGCGCCGGACTCGGCTCCGACGTCCGGAACTTCTGGGGCGACGAACTGCGCACCGTCACCTCCCCCTACCCCGACGCGTCCGGCCGGTCGGAGACGCTGATTGCGATGCCGGCCCTGAATCTCGATGCGGCACTGGTGCATCTGAACCTGGGCGACAAGCACGGCAACGCCGCCTACACCGGCGTCGACCCCTATTTCGACGACCTGTACTGCGCGGCCGCCGAGAAGCGGTTCGTCTCCGTCGAACGCGTGGTGGAGACCGAGGAGCTGGTGAAAACCGTTCCGCTGCAGAACCTGATCCTCAACCGCATGATGGTCGACGGCGTCGTCGAGGCACCGAACGGCGCCCACTTCACCCTTGCAGGCGACAGCTACGGCCGCGACGAGAAGTTCCAGCGCCACTACGCCGAAGCGGCGAAGACCCCCGAGGGATGGCAGCAGTTCGTCGACACCTACCTGTCCGGCAGTGAGGACGACTACCAGGCGGCCGTGAAGCGATTTGCAGAGGAGTCCCAGGCATGACCGAGACCACCACCGGCGTCACCCGCGCCGAGTACTGCGCGATCGCGTGCGCCGAGATCTTTTCCGGCGCAGGCGAGATCATGGCCAGCCCGATGGCGACGCTGCCGTTGATCGGCGCCCGGCTCGCGCGACTGACCACCGAACCCGACCTGCTCATCACCGACGGCGAAGCACTGATCTTCGCCGACACCCCCGCCGTCGGCGCGAAGGCACCGGTCGAGGGCTGGATGCCGTTCCGGAAGGTATTCGACGTCGTCGCGTCCGGTCGCCGCCACGTGGTGATGGGCGCCAACCAGATCGACCGGCACGGCAACCAGAACCTCTCGGCGTTCGGCCCGCTGCAGCAGCCGACCCGGCAGATGTTCGGCGTCCGCGGCGCGCCCGGCAACACGATCAACCACCCCACCAGCTACTGGGTGGGCAAGCACACGTCGCGGGTGTTCTGCGACACCGTCGACATCGTCTCCGGCGTCGGCTACGACCGGATCGACCCCGACAATCCGGCCTACCGGTTCCACCACCTGCACCGGGTGGTGACCAACCTCGGGGTGTTCGACTTCGGCGGACCCGGACACACGTTCCGGGCGCTGTCGCTGCACCCCGGCGTCACCGCCGAACAGGTCGCCGAGAACACCTCGTTCGAGGTGGCAGGGCTGGCCGACGCCGGCGTGACCCGCGAACCCACCGAAGAAGAACTGCGGCTGATCCGCGAGGTCCTCGACCCCCGCACCCTGCGCGACCGGGAGGTGTCGGTATGAGCACGCTCCGCACCGCACTGACCGACCTGGTCGGTGTGCAGCACCCGGTCGTGCAGACCGGAATGGGCTGGGTCGCGGGACCGCGCCTCGTCGCGGGCACCGCCAACGCCGGCGGTCTCGGCATCCTCGCGTCGGCCACGATGACGTACGACGAACTCGCCGCCGCGATCACGAAGACGAAGACGCTCACCGACAAGCCGTTCGGGGTGAACATCCGCGCCGACGCCACCGACGCCCCGCAACGCATCGACCTGCTCATCCGGGAGAACGTGCGCGTCGCGTCGTTCGCACTGGCCCCCAAGCAGGAACTGATCGCGAAGCTGAAAGCCGCCGGGGTGGTGGTCATTCCGTCGATCGGCGCCGCGAAACACGCCAAGAAGGTGGCGTCGTGGGGCGCCGACGCGGTGATCGTGCAGGGCGGCGAGGGCGGCGGTCACACCGGCCCCGTCGCCACCACCCTGCTGCTGCCGTCGGTGCTCGACGCCGTCGACATCCCCGTCGTCGCGGCGGGCGGCTTCTACGACGGCCGCGGGCTCGCCGCCGCCCTCGCGTACGGCGCCGCCGGCGTCGCGATGGGCACCCGCTTCCTGCTCACCCAGGAATCGACGGTCCCCGACTCCGTCAAACAGGAATACCTCGCCCGCGGACTGCAGGACACCACGGTCTCCCACAAGGTCGACGGCATGCCCCACCGGGTCCTCAACACCGAACTCGTCGACAGCCTCGAACACTCCGGCAATGTGCGCGGGCTGGTCGCCGCCGCCCGCAACGCGTCGAAATTCAAGGCCATGACCGGCATGAAATGGTCGACGCTCGTCAAGGACGGTCTCGCCATGAAGAAGTCCGGCGACCGCACCTGGCAGCAGATCATCATGGCCGCCAACACCCCGATGCTGCTCAAGGCCGGGCTCGTCGACGGCAACACCCACGCCGGCGTCCTCGCCTCCGGTCAGGTCGTCGGACTGCTCGACGACCTGCCCACGTGCAAGGACCTCATCGACGGCATCGTCGCCGACGCGATCAAACGCATCGACGCACTCGGCGCCCTGCGCGCCTGAGACCGGACGAACGGGACGCTCGTTGGATCTGACGCAACGAGCGTCCCGTTCGTCCGGCTAGGAAGTGGCGGCCTTCGCCGCGCTCAGCTGGATGACGCGGCCTTCGCCGCGATGCGCGCCCGGACCTCCGGCCGTCGCAGCGGGGGCACGGTCTGCGGGGGCTGCTTGCGCGCCGGCAGTGCGGCGAGGAGCTTCGTGGTGGCCTCGGTGACGACGGCAACCGCCTCCTCGAACGGTTCACGGTTGGCGTCGGAGAGCTTCTGGATTCCGCTGACCTTCCGGACATATTGACGCGCCGCCGCCTCGATCTCCTCCGCGGTGGCCGCCGGTTCGAGTCCGCGCAGCTCGGTGATGTTTCGGCACATGACTCGACGATAGCGCCGCCCGGTCCTCCGCGCGGCCCGGCGGAAAAGCGGGTTGTCAGCTGCGGGCGGGCTCCAGAGCGCCTTCGTCGGCGGGCACCGCGTCGGTCTCGACGTCCGGGAGCGGGGTGCGGGATCGCGCGGCCACGACCGCGGCGCCGAGCAAGACGAGGGCGACGAGGCACTGCGAGCTGCCGATCACCTCGCGGACGGCGGCCTCCACCCAGCCGGACGAGGATGACTGCAGCACGAAGTTGGGGCCGATCAGGAAGATCAGCGTCGCGGCGCCGACCACCGGCCGCCAGCTGCGGTACTGCGGTGCGATCAGGATCGGAATGAGCAGGATGCTGTACGCCCAGTGGTGGGTGACTGCGAACGGCGCCGCGAGCAGCGATGCCAGGGCCACGACAGACAGCGCGATCAGGTGTTCACCCGACCGGGTGAACCGGTACGCCGACCATGCGGCGGCGGAGACGATGACGGCCGCGCTGAGCACCCAGAGGACGCTGGCGAGCCTGCCCTCCGCCCCGAGCCGGGCGATGACGCCGGTGACGGCCTGGTTGCGGAAGAAGTCGGGCGCGCCCGCACGGCCGGTGGCGAAGAATTCGGTGGTCCAGAACCACACCGACGACTGCGGCAGCAGCCAGAAACCGAGTCCGACGGTGACGAGGATCGTGGCGAGCGACCGTCCGATCGAGCGGAAGTCGCGGCGGACGAGCAGGACGAGCAGGAAGGCTGCGGGGGTGATCTTGATTGCGGCGGCGAGGCCGATCGCGATTCCGCGGAACCTCTTCGGGATTACTCCGGTGCAGTCGGCGACCACGAGCGCCATCAGGATGATGTTGATCTGACCGAAGTCGAAGTTCGAGCGCATCGGTTCGAGGAGCAGTACCGGGCCCATCGACAGCAGAGCGAGAAGTTCGGGGCGGCCGACGTCGAGTTTCGACAGCGCCACCTTGACCATCCACCACACGAGCCCGAGGTTGAGGGCGCACCACAGCGCCTGCAGGACCGCGGGGTCGATCTCGGCCATCGGCGCGAAAAGGATCGCCGCGAAGGGTGCGTAGATGAACCTGAACCCGGAACTGCTCGGGAAGTCCGCGGAGTAGAGCGGCAGCCCGCCGACGAAGGCGTGGCCGGCGTCGCGGAACACGGAGAGGTCCATCAGGTAGCCCGTTGCCGCATCGAACTCTCGGTAGGCCACCACCCCCACGGAGAGGACGCCCACGAGGAGCGCGACGGCATGGAGGCGATAATCCCTGAACTTCGATTCACTCTGTAACAAGAATTTGTTCTTTCATGATCGGCGTCGTGGTCAACGGTCCACCGTAGCGGGCCGTGACCCAATCGTGATAAAGGCGAGGTCGTGGCGCCCGAACCGCGTGCTTCGTCCTAGTTTATTTAGACTGGTATATTTCGATCATGCCCGGACGCGTCCTCGACAATCCGCTCGTTCTGCCGGTGCTGGGCCTGCTCCTCGAATCGCCGATGCACCCCTACCAGGTGGAGGTCACGCTGCGTGAGCGCAGCGAGGACGGTCAGTGGCCGCTCAACCGCGGTTCACTGAACAACGTGATCGCCGCCCTCGCGGCGGCGGGCTGGATCGAGGAACACGAACGTGCGCAGCGGGAGGGTCGGCCCGTCCGCACCGTCTACGCCCTCACCGACGCCGGGCGCGCGGAATTGGTGAGCCGACTGGACATCCAGATCCGCAGCGCCGCAAGGGAATTCTCACCGTTCTTCGCCGCGATCAGCTATCTCGGCGCGCTGGGACGCGAGGGCGCCGTCGACGCGCTCACCGAACGCGCCCAACGACTTACCGCGAGAATCGAATCCGACCACACCAAGCTCACCCGCGCGCTCGGCGACGGGGTGCCCGCCCTGTTCGTCGTCGAGGCGGATTACGCACTCCACGCCGCACGGGCCGAACTGGACTGGATCGCGTCGACGATCGCGAGCATCCGCGACGGACGCCTCGCGTGGCCCGAACCGATCAGCCCGTCCCGAACGTCCCTTCGAGCCGGTTCCGCGAACCGGGATGGACGAGACGCGCGGCGCTGACGAGTCCTCGGGACGACCAGGTGCGGCGTCGGATCAGCAGGCAGGGTTCGGAACGCTCGATGTGGAGGAGCCGGCATTCCTCGGGCGATCCGAGGATCGCCTCGACGACGTGCTCACCCCTCGTCAGCGGGGCTTCCACGCTCAGATAGTGATTGGGCGTCTGCTGGGTGAAGTCCTGATCGAGATAGCCGGGCGCCTCGGCGGGATTGACGAACCGGTCTTCGAGCTGGATCGGTGTGTCGTCCTCGTAGTGGATCATCAGGGAGTGGAACACCTTGCCGCGGATCGAATCCCGGATGAAGGCGTTGGCCGGATCGGCGTCTTCCTCGCGCACGTACACCACTTCGGTTCGGTGGCGGTGTCCGCGTTGCTGGATCTCGTCCGCGATGTTCTTGACCTCGAACAGCGGCGACGCCGTCTTCGTGGCCGCCACGAACGTGCCCACCCCCATCAGGCGCACCACGAGGCCCTCGGCGCTGAGTTCGCGCAGCGCGCGGTTGATGGTCATGCGGGACAGCCCCAGAGCGCCGACGAGCTGATTCTCCGAGGGCAGTTGATCGCCCTCCTGCCAGCGGCCGGCGTTGATCTGCGACACGATCAGGTGCTTGACGCGTTCGTACGCCGGGGCCGACTCCGTCCCCGGTCCGTTGTACAACGCAGCTAGCTCCGCGTCGACTACTGCGATCTCTACCACTGACACCCATTCCTCTGCGGCACCGACGAACTTCCCGTGCAGTCGGCCGTCTGCAGTCTATCGGCCGACTGCACGGGTAAGCCGCAACCGCGCGGTGCGCCCGACGTCACCTCACCATGCTGCGGAGTTGCCTGGTCGCGACGGACAGGGCGGCCAGGTCGTGCTCACCCGATTCCGTGACGGCGTCGAGCGTGTGGCGGGCCCGCGCCAGCCGGGCGGCGTTGCGGTCCTCCCACTCCCCGATCTTCTGTTCCGCCGTGTCCGCGACTTCGCTGCCCGCGATCACGTCGAGGCACAGGGCCCGCACCGTGTCGTACAACTCGTCGCGCAAGGACAACCGGGCCAGCGCGTTCCACCGCGTACCCCGTCCCAGCTGCGAGACCCCGACCAGGAGGTGAACCAGGCCGAGGCACTCCCCGAGCCGGTAGTACACCTCGGCCACCTCGCGGGGGTCGCGTTGGGTGATGTCGGCGATCTCGACGATGTCGAGCAGCGCGAACCGATCGAGCAGCAGTTGGACGCGCCCGGCCAGGTCGGCGGGGACACCGCGGGCCACCAGCGCCGCCGTGCGGCTGCGGAGACTCTCCGAGTCCTCGCCGCACAGCCAGCCCGCGACGTGCGGTGTCAGGTCCGCGACCCGGTCACGGAATCGGCTGATCTCCGCCCCGACCGCCAGCGGCTGGGGCCTGCGGGTGAGCATCCACCGCGACGCCCGGTCGAGCAGCCGCCGGGTGAACAGCGTCAACTCGTCCGAGAGCGCGGCGTCGAGGTCGGCGTCCCGGATGTCGCGGCGCAGCGACGGCAGGTCGAACACCTCCGAGACCACCGCGAACGCGCGCACGGCGTCGGCGCCGCTCGCACCGGCCTCCTCCCCCAGCCGGAAGGCGTACGTGATGCCGCCGTTGTCGACGACGTCGTTGGTGAGGACCGTCGCGACGATCTCCCGGCGCAGCGGGTGTTCGCCGATGGCGTCACCGAACGACTCCCGGAGTCTGCGCGGGAAGTACCCGGCGAGGGCGTCCGCGAACGCCGGGCTGTCGGGCAGGTCGCCGGCGAGCAGGTCCGATTTCAGCGCCAGTTTGACGTGCGCCATGAGCGTCGCGAGTTCCGGCGAGGTGAGTCCCGCCTCCGCGCGTTCCCGGGCGGCGATCTCCTTCCGGGACGGCAGCACCTCGATGGCGCGGTCCAGACCGTAGCGGCCCTCCAGGTGGCCGATGAGCCGTCCGTGCACCGCGAGGGACGCGGCGGCGTCGGCCCGGCTCGTGCCGAGCACGTCGTTCTGGGCGACGTTGTCGGACAGCACGAGACGCGACACCTCCCCGGACATCTCGGCGAGCAGACCCGCGCGGTCCTCGGCGGCGAGACGGCCGCCGCTGACCAGGGCGTCGAGCAGGACCTTGATGTTGACCTCGTGGTCGGAGCAGTCCACACCCGCCGAGTTGTCGAGAGCGTCCGTGTTGATCCGCCCGCCGTTGCGGGAGAATTCGATGCGTCCCAGCTGGGTGAGGCCGAGGTTGCCGCCCTCACCGATCACCCGCGCCCGGACGTCGGCGCCGTCCACCCGCACGCCGTCGTTGCCCTTGTCCCCCACGTCGAGGTGGGTTTCGGTGCCCGCCTTCACGTACGTCCCGATCCCGCCGTTCCACAGCAGATCCACCGGTGCCCGCAGGATCGCTCGAACCAGGTCGGGTGGTGACAGTTCGGTGGTCCCGGGCGCCAGCCCGAGCGCGCGCCGCGCCTCGTCGCTGACCGGAACGCTCTTCCTCGACCGTTCCCACACACCGCCGCCCGCGCTGATCAGGTCGGGCGCATAGTCCGCCCACGACGACCGCGGCATCGCGAACAGGCGTTCCCGTTCCGCGAAGGAGGTGGCCGCGTCGGGATTCGGGTCGAGGAACACGTGCCGGTGATCGAATGCGGCGACGAGCCGGATGTGCGGGCTGGCCAGCATTCCGTTGCCGAACACGTCGCCGCTCATGTCGCCGATCCCGACGGCGGTGAACTCCTCCGACTGGGTGTCGACCCCCATCTCCCGGAAGTGCCGTTTCACGCTCTCCCACGCGCCGCGGGCGGTGATGCCGAGCGCCTTGTGGTCGTACCCGACGGATCCGCCGGACGCGAATGCGTCACCGAGCCAGAACCCGTACTGCGCCGCAACGTCGTTCGCGATGTCGGAGAACGTCGCGGTGCCCTTGTCCGCGGCGACGACGAGGTAGGTGTCGTCTCCGTCGTGCCGCACCACCCGGGGCGCCGGGATCACGGCGCCGCTCGCGAGGTCCACGTTGTCGGTGACGTCGAGCAGTCCGCTGATGAAGCTGCGGTAGCAGCGCACACCCTCGGCGCGCTGCGCGTCCCGATCCCGCGCCGGGTCGCCGGTGGGTGCCGGCGGACGCGTGACGATGAACCCGCCCTTCGCGCCGACGGGCACGATCACCGAGTTCTTGACTGCCTGCGCCTTCACCAGGCCGAGCACCTCGGTGCGGAAATCCTCCTTGCGGTCGGACCACCGCAGGCCGCCTCGCGCGACGGCGCCGAACCGCATGTGCACACCCTCGACCCACGGCGAGTACACGTAGATCTCGAAACGGGGCCGCGGCTGCGGCAATTCGGGGATCCGCTGCGGATCGAATTTGAACGACAGGACCTCCCGTTCCCGGCCCGTACGAACGTAGCGGTTGGTGCGCAGGGTCGCGAGGACCACGTTGAGGTAGGCGCGCAGGATGCGGTCGGCGTCGAGGCCGAGCACGTCGCCGATCGCCGTTTCCAGCGAGCCGACCAGTTCGCCGGACTCCTCCGCGGCGTCCGGATCGAACCTCGCGGCGAACAGCCGGATCAGCGCCTGCGAGATCTCCGGGTGATCCCCGAGGACCGTCGCGATGTGGTTCTGGCTGTACGGGAACCCGCCCTGCCGGAGGTAACGCGCGTACGCCCGCAGCACCTCCACCTCCCGCCAATCCAGGCCCGCCCGGAGTACGAGTTCGTTGAAACTGTCGGTCTCCGCACGGGATTCCCAGGCCGCGGCGAACGTCTCCGTGAAGCGGTGCGGCAGTGCGTCGTCCACCGGCCCGGCCGCTGTGTGGCGAATCCCGAATTCGTACATCCAGCACACGGTTCCGCGGCTGTTCGCGACCGTGTACGGGCGCTCGTCGAGGACCGCGACGCCCATGCTCTGCAGGATCGGCAGCACGTCGCTGAGCGAGGCGGGGGCGCCGCCGACGAAGAAGGTGAAACGCCAGTCGGCGGCCTGCGTGTCGAGTCGCGTCTCGATCGCGCCGTCCGTCAGTGTCTCGAACACCGCGACGTCGGTCCGGGCGCGCCGGGCGTCGAAGTCGTGCTTGTACACCGCGGGGAAGTTCTCCGAATAGTGCGCGAGGAGTTCGCGTTCGAACGCGGCGCCGAGTTCGTCGTCGCCGCCCGTGCGGAATCGGTCTTCCCAGGTCCGGCAGGCCCTGGCGATCCGGCGCTGAATGTCCAGTCGCCGTGTGTCCGTCACCTCGGTGTCCGAAGGAACGCGCATCGTGAAATGCACCATCGCCAGCGGGTACTCGGACACGTTCGTGGTGTATTCGACGGCGGTGCCGTTCAACTCGTCCAGGAGGACCTGCTGGGCCACCAGGCGCGTCCGCGTGTTGTACCGGTCGCGAGGGATGAACACCAGCGCCGACATGCTGTCGCCGGGGACGTCCGTGCGCAGGAAGAGGTGGATGTGTTCGCGCGCGGTGATGCCGGCGACCTCGGTGAGGGCCGAATGCAGCGAGTCCGGGCTCGCTGCGAACAACTCGGTCAGCGGCAGCGCCTGCACGACCTGCAGCACGGCCTGTCCGGAGAAGGAATCGATATCGAAGCCGGCGCGGTCGAGCAGGGCCCGCACCCGGCGGCCCGCACCCGGGATGTCCAGGACGTTCTCGTGCCTGCCCGCGGGCGTGAACACGCCGACGAAGCGGTGCTCCTCCCCTGCGGCCCGGACACCGACGAAGGACGGATACGACGAACGGTGCACGGACACCGGAAGCGCCGCCTGCCCGATCGCGAGGACGGGACCGGCATCGGTGGCCGGTGCACGGTCGCCCTCCCGGTCGTGGAGAACGCCGAGACCTTCCCGGGGTGCGCCGTCGGCGCCGTACCGCGCGTATCCGAGGACGGTGAAGTTGCCCGCTTCGCACCAGCGCAGGAAGTCGGCGGCCTCGCGGAGTTCTTCGGACAGCGCGTCCTGGCCTGCCTGCGCGTCGAGTTGCCCGGACACCTGGGTCTGGAGTTCGCGCATGCGCGCCAGGTCCGTGTTGACCCGGCGCACGTCGGCGAGGACGGCGGTCAGGGATTCGACGAGTGCGGCGACGACCGTCTCGCCGGTGTCGGAGCGAAGTCCCACGTGGATCCAGGACTCCGCCGTCCCCGGTTCGGTGGCCGGACGCACGTCGGTGAGGGTGCCCGACTCCGTGCGGCGGGCGGCAACGACCGGGTGCAGTGCCTCCTCGATGGGGGCGCCGACCCTGGCCGCGGTGAGGAGTACCGATTCGACGAGCAGCGCCATGTCGTCGGTGACGATCTGCACGGCGGGTCCGATCCCGCTGGGGTCCGCGGCGTCGATTCCGCGCACGACCGCGGTCCCGGGGATCCGGTGCCGCCCCGTCTCGAGATGTGTGTTCGCGATCCGATCACGTGCCTCGGGATCCGCGTTGTCGGCGTAGGGGTGACCTGCGGTGCGGAGGTAGAGGTCGAGGAAGCGCTCGCGCGCCTCGTGATCGGAAAACAGCTGCTCATCGCGCTCGAGCGGATGTGAGGACGTCGAAATTACTCTCATGTCAGTACCTTCCGTCGGGAGCATCGGGACTCCCGGCTGGTGCAGTGGCGGGCCGGCACGCTTCTCGGCTGGGTCCGTGGAGAACGCTTGACAGGGGGTTGTCTATACAGGACTATACATCTAAGGCGATAAAAAACGTGAGTCAGAGCACACTGGATTCAGGACATGGGACAGAGCACCCGGGACCGACCAGAAGCTGCCGGACTCGTCACAGAGAGAACAGGCCTATGACACACGAGGGACCTCCCGAGATCAGCCTCGCGCCGGAGCGTCGCACCATCGACGTCGTCCCGGACGACGAGCGCCACGGATCTCCGCGCAGCCAGTTCACGCTCTGGTTCGGCGCCAACATGCAGATCACCGCGATCGTGGACGGCGCCCTGGCAGTCGTCTTCGGCGCGGACGCGCTGTGGGCCATCGTGGGCCTGCTGATCGGCAACGTCTTCGGCGGTGCCGTCATGGCGTTGCACTCCGCTCAGGGGCCGCGCCTCGGTCTGCCGCAGATGATCTCGAGCCGGGCCCAGTTCGGCGTCCTCGGCGCCGTGCTCCCGCTCGTCCTGGTCGTCCTGATGTATCTCGGCTTCGCCGCGACCGGCAGCGTCCTCGCCGGTCAGGCCGTGAACGAGATCCTCCACATCGACAACGCCACCGTCGGCATCCTCATCTTCGGCGCGATGACCGCGTTCGTGGCGGTGACCGGGTACAAGCTCATCCACGTGGTCGGCAAGGTCGCGACCGTCGTCGGCATCATCGGCTTCACCTACCTGCTGATCCGCTTGTTCGCCGAGTACGACGTGGCCGCGTTCGTCGGGATCAAGGGCTTCGACATCGTCACGTTCCTCCTCGCGATCTCGCTCGGAGCCGGCTGGCAGTTGACGTTCGGACCGTACGTCGCGGACTACTCCCGCTACCTGCCGCGCTCGACGAGCGAGCGGACGACGTTCTGGTCGACGTTCGCGGGCAGCGTGATCGGCTCGCAGTGGTCGATGACGCTGGGCGCGCTCGTCGCCGCCGTCGCCGGCGACGCGTTCCTCAGCGACCAGGTCGGCTTCATCGGCGAACTCGCCGGACCCGCCGTCATCGCCCTGATGATCTACCTGGTGATCCTGGTCGGGAAGCTCACCGTCAACTGCCTCAATGCGTACGGCGGATTCATGTCGATCCTGACCACCGTGACCGCGTTCAACGGGCAGTCGCGCATCTCGTCCCGGGCCCGCACCCTGTACATCATCGGGTTCGTCGCGGTGTCGATGCTGATCGCGATCGGTGCCAGCGCCGACTTCCTCAACAACTTCAAGAACTTCGTCCTCGTGCTGCTGATGGTCTTCACGCCCTGGAGCGCCATCAACCTGATCGACTACTACCTCATCTCCAAGGAGCGCGTGGACATCCCGGCCCTGTACGACCCGGCGGGCCGCTACGGCCGCTGGAACAAGACCGCGATGAGCTGCTACGCCATCGGCGTCGTCGCGCAGATCCCGTTCCTCGCGCAGAAGCTCTACACCGGCCCGGTGACGGACATGCTGGGCGGCGCGGACATCTCCTGGATCGTCGGCATCGTCTTCACCGCCGCGATCTACTACCCGCTCGCACGGCGCAGCAGCAACCCGCCCCCGGCCATGATCTACCCGGAACACACCGCCATGGCTGACACACGACAGTGAATCACGCTGACCCCCAAACTCTTCCACCTCTCTCGTTCGACCATCAAGGAGTACACGACATGACCACCACGACGCCTCCGGTTTCCGGACCCCGCCACGTGTCGGCGCCCCGCGGCACCGAACTGACGACCCTCGGCTGGCAGCAAGAAGGCGCCCTGCGCATGCTGATGAACAACCTCGACCCCGAGGTCGCCGAGCACCCCGACTCGCTCGTCGTCTACGGCGGCACCGGCAAGGCCGCGCGCAGCTGGGAAGCGTTCGACGCGATGGTCCGCACGCTGAAGACCCTGAAGTCGGACGAGACGATGCTGGTGCAGTCCGGCAAGCCGGTCGGTGTGTTCCGCACCAGCGAGTGGGCGCCCCGCGTCCTGCTCGCGAACTCGAACCTGGTGGGCGACTGGGCCAACTGGGAGGAGTTCCGCAAGCTCGACGCCCTCGGACTGATCATGTACGGGCAGATGACGGCCGGGTCGTGGATCTACATCGGCACGCAGGGCATCCTGCAGGGCACGTACGAGACGTTCGGCGCGGTCGGCCGGAAGCGCTTCGGCGGCTCGCTCGCCGGCACCATCACCCTGACCGCGGGCCTCGGCGGCATGGGCGGCGCCCAGCCCCTCGCCGTGACGATGAACGACGGCGTCGCGATCTGCGTCGACTGCGACGTCACCCGCATCGACCGCCGGATCGCGCACAAGTACCTCGACACCAAGGCCACCGACATCCACGACGCCCTGCGTCTGGCGATCGAGGCCCGCGACGCGAAGCGTCCGCTGTCCATCGGGCTCGAGGGCAACGCCGCCGAGATCTTCCCCGAACTGCTGGCCATGAACGCCCCCATCGACATCGTCACCGACCAGACGTCGGCACACGACCCGCTGTCGTACCTGCCGCTCGGCATCGACTTCGCCGACATGAAAGCGATGGCCGACAAGGACCCGGTGAAGTTCACCGAGGACTCCCGCGCGTCGATGGCCCGCCACGTCGCCGCGATGGTCGGCTTCCTCGACAAGGGCGCCGAGGTGTTCGACTACGGCAACTCCATCCGTGACGAGGCCCGCAAGGCCGGCTACAACCGCGCGTTCGACTTCCCCGGATTCGTGCCGGCCTACATCCGTCCGCTGTTCGAGGAGGGCCTCGGCCCGTTCCGCTGGGCCGCGCTGTCGGGCGACCCGAAGGACATCGAGGCCACCGACAAGGCGATCCTCGAACTGTTCCCCGAGAACGAGCACCTCAAGCGCTGGATCACGATGGCAGGCGAAAAGGTGGCGTTCGAGGGTCTGCCGGCCCGGATCTGCTGGCTCGGCTACGGCGAACGGCACAAGGCCGGCCTGAAGTTCAACGAGATGGTGGCGTCCGGTGAGCTGTCGGCGCCCGTCGCCATCGGTCGCGATCACCTCGATTCCGGATCCGTCGCGTCGCCGTACCGTGAGACCGAGTCGATGCTCGACGGCTCCGACGCGATCGCCGACTGGCCGCTGCTCAACGCGCTCGTCAACACCGCGTCGGGCGCGTCGTGGGTGTCCATCCACCAGGGCGGCGGGGTCGGCATGGGCCGGTCCATCCACGCCGGTCAGGTGTGCATCGCGGACGGCACCGACCTGGCCGCGGAGAAGTTGGAGCGGGTCCTGACCAACGACCCCGGCATGGGCGTCATCCGGCACGTCGACGCCGGCTACGACCACGCCGCCGACGTCGCCCGCGAGCGCGGCGTCCGCGTGCCGATGTCCGAGGGATGACCATCCGCCCGAGCGACCGTATCTTCGAACCACTGGAAGGAACAGCAGTGACAGCGAACACCTCCCGCTCCACAGCGCTGACCGGCATCGGCACCCTGGTGACCAACGACCCGACAGTGGGGGAAGGTCCGCTCGGGCTGATCCGCGACGCCGCCGTCGTCTTCGACGGCGGCGTGGTGGCCTGGGTCGGCAGCACCGACGCGGCGCCCGCCGCGGACGTCGGGCACGACCTCGACGGCCGGGCGGTGCTGCCGGGCTTCGTCGAAAGCCACTCGCACCTGGTGTTCGGCGGGGAACGCGCGGAGGAATTCGCCGCCCGCATGGCCGGGCAGCCGTACGCGGCGGGTGGCATCCGCAACACGATCGAGGCGACGCGGAACGCCACCGACGAAGAACTGCAGGCGAACACGCGGCGACTGCTGGACGAGTCGCTGCGGTCGGGCAGCACCACGGTGGAGTGCAAGACCGGCTACGGGCAGACGGTCGCGCACGAACTGCGCAGCACGCGGATTGCGGCGTCCCTCACCGACGAGGTGACGCTGCTCGCCGCTCACGTTCCGCCGCCGGAGTACGCGGGCCGCGCCGACGACTACGTCGCCATGGTGTGCTCGGAGATGATCGATGCCTGTGCACCGCAGGCGAAATGGATCGACGTGTTCTGCGAGACCGGCGCGTTCGACCGCGATCAGGCGCACGCCGTGCTCACCGCCGGAATGGCGAAGGGACTGATCCCCCGCGTCCACGGCAACCAGCTCCGCGAGGGGCCCGGAGTCCAGCTCGCCGTCGAACTCGGCGCCGCGTCCGTCGACCACGTCTGCTACACCACGCAGGCCGACATCGACGCGCTGGCGCAGAGTTCGACGGTGGCGACCCTCCTGCCCGGCGCGGATTTCTCGACCCGCAACAAGTACCCCGATGCCCGGGCCCTGCTCGACGCCGGGGTCACGATCGCGCTGGGCGCGGACTGCAACCCCGGCACCAGCTACACCACCAGCCTGCCGTTCTGCATCGCGATCGCGGTGCGGGACATGCACATGACCCCGGACGAAGCGATCTGGGCGGCGACGGCGGGCGGCGCCCGCGCGCTGCAACGCGCCGACGTCGGGGTCCTGCGTCCCGGAGCGCGGGCCGATGCCCTCTCCCTCGACGCGCCGTCGTACCTGCACCTGGCCTACCGGCCCGGCGTCCCCCTGGTCAGCGATGTGTGGCGGGGCGGCGAACTCGCCTGGTCCGCGCACGTCGGTCACGAGAAAGCGAGGGCATTGCGATGATGGAGAACCTGTTGATACCGCCACCCCCTTGGGTCGGCAGGATGGACGGCACGTCGAGTCACCACCTCCGCTGGCACCAGGCGGTGACCCCGCTCCGGGACGGCGCCGAGCCGGGCGCCTGCGTGTTCATCGGATTCTCCAGCGACGAGGGCGTGGAACGGAACAAGGGGCGCCGCGGGGCGTCCCGCGGTCCGGACGCGCTGCGGAGCGCGCTGTCGTCTATGGCGCTCGCCGAGCCGCTCCGCGCGTATGACGCCGGCACCGTCGCGGTCACCGACAATCGCCTCGAAGCCGGGCAGGAGGCGCTGGGCGCGGTGGTTGCCGCGACGCTCGACGCCGGCCAGTTCCCGGTGGTCCTCGGCGGCGGCCACGAGGTGGCGTTCGGGACGTACCTCGGTCTGGCGCAGGCGGCGGTCCGGACCCCGCGCAAACGGGTCGGAATCCTGAACCTGGACGCGCACTTCGACCTGCGGTCCGATCCGGTGCCGAGTTCGGGCACACCGTTCCGGCAGATCCTCGAACGGGAACACGCGGCGGGCACCACCCTGCAGTACTCCGTGCTCGGCATCAGCCAGCCGAGCAACACCACCGCGCTGTTCGACACCGCACGCGGGTACGACGTCCGGTACCTCCTGGACGATGAGTGCTCGGTCTCCGACCGGCACCGGGTGGCCGTGTTCGTCAGCGAGTTCCTGTCGGACGTCGATCTCGTCTACCTCACCATCGACCTCGACGTCCTCCCCGCCGCGGTCGCGCCGGGAGTGAGCGCTCCCGCAGCGTACGGCGTGCCCGCGGAGACGATTCAATTCGTGTGCGACGCGGTCGCCGCCAGCGGAAAGCTCGCGGTTGTCGATGTCGCCGAGCTCAATCCATCGTTCGACATCGACAACCGCACCGCCCGCACCGCCGCCCGATTCATCCACCGGATCGCCACGAAGCGCATTCCGATCGTGGGCTGAGATCGCCCGGGGAGCCTGCGCTCAGCCCTCCCGCAGCACTGCGCGCAGGCGGGTGACGAACGCGGCCGGGTCGTGGGCGAAGCCGATGTGATCACCCGGGAACAGTGTGGGCTCGACGCCCAGTTCGGCGGCGAGCGCCCGCGACGTCCGGTCGCAGAGTTGACCTCCCGACTCCTCGCCGATCCCGACCACGACGCGGGTGGACGCCGAGCGCAGCGCGGCGACGTCCGGGCACCAGCGGGTGGTCGGGCGCAGCATGTGCGCGTGCTGGAAGTACTCGTCGGCCTCGGTCTGCTCGTCCCGCTCACCCCCGACCATCTGCTGGAACACCTCCTCGGGCAGGTGGATGTTCGCCAGGTCCAGGAACTTCCTCCACGCCCCTGCGACGTCCCCGCCGAGGTGGGCGTCGATGATCTCGTCGGTCTTCACGCGCAGTTGCTCGCGGTCGTCGAGCAGTTCGTCCAGCGGCGGCTCGTGAGCCACCACGGTGTGCACCAGGTCGGGATGCGCCTGCACGAGCGCGAGCGCGCTGACGGCGCCGCCGCTGGAACCGAACACCACGGCGGGGCCTGCGTCGAGGTGCATCAGCAACCGGGCGAGGTCGTCGGCGCGCATCTCCGGGGTGGAATCGCGGTCGCGGTCGTCGACCGGGCTGCGGCGGATGCCCCGCGGGTCCGTCGTGAGCACAGTGTATCCGGCGGCCAGCAGATCGGCCGCGGGCGCGAAGGAGTCGGCGTCCATCGGGGCGCCGACGAGCACCACGACGGGACCCGAGCCCCGTACCTCGTAGTACAGCCTGGCACCGGGAACGTCGAGGGTCCGGGCGTGGGTGGTGGCGGTCGATGCGGAATTCATCGAGTTCTCCTCGTTGCAGGTGATCATCGGTCGCAGGTAGGACCGCCCCCGACGGGCAGAATCATCGGTCATGTGGGGAAAATTTCTCGCCCATGACCTCCCCGGAGCCCAGGATCCGGAGGATTCGTGGGCCTACCACTGGAAGCACGCGCGGCTAGATGACAGGATGAGATTTACGCGAACGGGATCTCGATGTGAGATCCCGGGCGGCAACTCAGGGAGTGAACGGTATGGCGCAGGGTGTTGTGAAGTGGTTCAACAGCGAGAAGGGCTTCGGATTCATCGCGCCGGACGACGGTAGCGCGGACGTGTTCGTTCACTACTCCGAGATCTCGGGCAGCGGCTACAAGTCGCTGGAGGAGAACCAGCGGGTGGAGTTCGAGGTCGGACAGGGCCAGAAGGGCCCGCAGGCCCAAAACGTGCGGGCCGTCTGACCGACGCCCCGATGACACTGTGACGACGAGGTCGCACCCGAGCGGTGCGGCCTCGTTGTCGTAGCAGGCCCCGGGACAGCTATCTCGAGAGGCCGAAACTTCCCACCTGGCTGCCGCCCACGTAGACGGCCCCGGTGTAACTCCCGTCGGCGTTGGGGGAGATCCTGTCGGTCAGGAACCCCAGACCTGATGGGCTGTAGTCGATGACGGTGTTTCCGTTCCCGTCCTGCGAAGTCGTGCCCGCGAGTCCGGTCAGTCCGAACGCGAAGTTGTTGACGACCGTGTCGCCCTGAAAGGTCTTCCCCTTCCAGATCAACTCTCCCGCGGGTGCGGTGGTCGTTCCCTGATAGGTGCCGGACGGTACCGGGGGTTGGGCCACGCAAGTCCCTGCGCCGACGAGTGCGGCACCGATCGCGGTTCCCACGATGACGATCCCTCGTGTGATCGCACGCATTCTTGCCTCCCCCTGCCCTGCCGGACGGGATGTGCGCTGTCCGTCCTTCGTCGAGTACCCCCTCGTGTGCGTCGGACACCGGCACCTCTGGACAAATTCGGCATTCTCCTTCATAGTCGATATGCCACCAAGTGGCATTGCTATTTCACTAGATGGCAATTTCGATCCTCCGACAGGAGTTCCCGTGACCGATCAGCTGCTCGATGCCGCCGAGTTCCGCGGCGCAGTGCGCGCCTTCGCCAACCGTGAGATCCACCCCGGCGCGGCCTTCCGGGACGAGAGGCGGGAGTTCCCGGCGGAACTGGTGAAGCGACTGGGCGAACAGGACCTCATGGGGATCTCGGTGCCCGAGGAATTCGGCGGACTGGGCATGTCCACCAAGACGCAGCTGATCGCCATCGAGGAGGTGGCCCGCACCGACGCCGCCCTCGCCTCGATCTACACCGCGCACTACCTGGGGCTCGAGCCGATCCTTGTCGGCGGCACCGAGGAGCAGAAGCACCGGTGGCTGCCCCGCCTCGCGTCCGGGGAACTGCTCGCCGGGTTCGCCCTCACCGAACCGGACGCCGGCTCCGACATCGCGTCGATGCGCACGACGGCGCGGCGCGAGGACGACGGGTGGCACCTGTCGGGGTCGAAGACGTACATCTCCAACGCCAAGGAGGCCGACCTGGTCGTCCTCTTCGCCAAGACCGATCCGTCCGCCGGCTTCCGTGGCATCACCGCGTTCGTCCTCCCCCAGGGCACTCCCGGCGTGAGTTACTCGGAGCCGCAGGACAAGCTGGGCATCCGATCGGCGCCCACCTACACCGTGTACCTCGACGACGTGGTGCTGCCCCACGACGCGGTGGTGGGAACGGAGGGGCGCGGCGGCAACATCGCACTCGCCGCCCTCAACCGCGCCCGCATCGACGTGGCCGCGATGGCGAACGGAATCGCGCTGCGTGCTTGGGAACTGGGCCGGTCCTACGCGGCCGAGCGCAAACAGTTCGGACACCCCATCGCCGAATTCCAGGCGATCCAGTTGCTGCTGGGTGCGTGCGACGCACAACTCGTCGCCTCCCGGGTCACCGCAGACTGGGCGGCGGACGTGAAGGACGCCGGAGCGGACCTGCGCCGCGCCGCTTCGGTGTCGAAGTACGTGGCGACGGAGGCCTGCTTCTCGATCGTCGACCAGACCGTGCAGATTCACGGCGGCGCCGGGTTCATGCGCGAATCCGAGATCGAACGCCTCTACCGCGACTGCCGGATCCTCCGGATCTTCGAGGGCACCTCGCAGATCCAGCTGCTCACCATCGCCGCCAACGCGCCGTCGCCGCGCTCGACCGAATTCTGAGAAGGGCTCGTTATGCCTACCCTGCCTCCCCTCGACGGCATCCGCGTCGTCGATCTCTCCCGTGTTCTGGCCGGGCCGTACTGCACGGCGCTGCTCGCGGACGCCGGCGCCGACGTCGTCAAGATCGAGCCCGCCGCCGGCGAGGACTCGCGGCACCTCGGCCCGTTCCGCGACGGCGAGAGCATCTATTTCAACGTGCTGAACCGTGGAAAGCGCTCACTGGCACTCAATCTCAAGGACGAAGCGGATCGCGCCGTCCTGCTCGACCTCCTCGACACGGCAGACGTCCTCGTCGAGAACTTCCGGCCCGGCGTGACCACCCGGCTCGGCATCGACTACGACACCGTCCACGCCCGCAACCCCCGGCTGGTGTACGCGTCCATCTCTGGTTTCGGGCAGGACGGGCCGCTCGCGGGTGCGGCCGCGTACGACCTCGTCGTGCAGGCGATGTCGGGGATCATGAGCATCACCGGTTCCCCCGAATCCGGGCCGACCCGGCTCGGTGAATCGTTCGGAGACCTCGTCGCGGGCCTGTTCGCGGCGTGGGGCATCAGCTCCGCCCTCGTCGGCACCCGGGAATCGGGTGTGGGGCAACACCTCGACGTCGCCATGTTCGACAGCATGCTGGCCATGCTGCCCACCGCGCACAGTCAGTTGCAGGCCTCCGGGGTCGCGCCGGCAGGCGTGGGAAATCGCCATCCCGTGTCCACCCCGTTCGACACGTACCGGGCGTCGGACGGCCTGTTCGTCCTCGCCGTCGCCAGCCAGTCCGGGTTCGAGAAGCTCGCGCACACCATGGATCGCGCAGATCTTCTCGGCGACAACCGTTTCGCGGACGACACCTCCCGCACCGATCACGAACCCGCCCTGCGCACCGAGATCGAGATCTGGGCGAAGGACAAGACGGTCGCCGAGGTGGTCGCGATCCTCGGCGCGGCCGGACTGGCGGGCTCCGAGATCTGGAACGTCGAACAGGCGTTGTCGTCCGAGCAGAGCAGGCACCGGGGACTCGTCGAATCGTTCGAGCATCCCGTCGCGGGAACCATCGACTACGTGCGGCAGCCGGTCGTGTTCGGCGACAGCGCACGCCCCGGGGTCCGCCGCAGCCCGCTGCTCGACGAACACCGGCAGCCCCTGCTGTCCGAGATCGCGTCACGGTAGATTCACGCCGACACCCGCGACCGTCAGGAGAGAACCCATGGCCCCCGGAGATGTGACCCGCAGCGCGAGCCGCACCTTCGAACTGCTCGGCGCGATCACCGAGCAGGGCGGGTTGACGCTCGGCGACGCCGCGAAGGCCGCCGGCCTCGCCACGAGTACCGCGCTGCGCCTGATCCGCAGCATGGAGCAGAGCGAGTTCCTGGTCCGCGGCGACGACAACGTCTACCGGGCCGGACCGCGACTTCTCCAGATCGGCGCCCGGGCGATCAGCGACAACCAGCTGCTGTCCCGGGCCCGGCCCGCGATGGTCGCGATCGCGGAGGGAACCCGCGAATCCACGTACCTGTCGACCCACGGCCCGAAGGGCACCGCCCTGTATCTCGCGCAGATCGAGGGCACCCACGCCATCCGGCACATGGGTTGGGTGGGGCAGACGGTGCCGCTCGAGGGCACGGCCGTCGGCGCCGCGCTGCGGGGCGACCTCCAGAGCGAGGGATACGCGATCGCCCACGACACCATCGAGGACCAGTCGACGGGTGTGGCGGCCCCCATCTACGACGCGGTGGGGCGGATCGTGGGCGCGCTCAGCGTCATCGGGCCGTCGTTCCGCCTCGACGACGCGCTGTGCGCACAGCACGGTCTCGTCCTGGTCGAACATTGCCGTGCGCTGTCGGCGGAACTTGGCTCCCCCACCGAGTGAGCGACGGTCAGCTGTCCATGCTGGTCCGGACGAACTCGCGGAACGTGAGGACCATCGGTTCGCGGGCCCGGCCGCGCCGGTAGATCAGCGAGAACGGCGCCTGATAGCCGAACGACGCGGGCAGGATCGGGCGCAGCCGGTTCCGGTCCACCCAGTACTCCGCGTAGTGCTCGGGCAGGTATCCGATGTAGGCGCCGGACAGCACGAGGATGAGTTGCGCCTCCATGTTCTCCACCGTCGCCGAGGGTTGCGGGAATCCCTGGCGGGCGAGTTCCTGCTCGGACCAGTAGCCCCGGGTCACCATCCTCTGTTGCGTGATGACCTCGGGCGGCACCCGCTTCCTGCCGAACAGCGGATGCTTGTCGCTGCAGTACAGCCAGTGCTGTTCCCGGTGCAGCGCCTGGGAGACGAGGCCGTTCATCGGTGAGGCGAACGCGCCGACCGCGACGTCGATCCGGTCGTCGAGCACCCCGACCTGCAGTTCGTGCGGGGTCTGGATCTTGAGGTCGAGGTAGACGGCGGGATGGTCCTTGCTGAACACGCCGATCACGTCGGCGAGCGGCAGGGTGGCGTCGGTGACGGTGGAATCGAGAACCCCGATGGTGAGGGTGCCCCGCAGTTCGCCCTGCAGCGCGGCGCCGTAGCGTTCGAAGCCCTCGAGCTCCCCCAGGATGCGGAGGCATTCCTTGTGGTAGAGCTCGCCCTTGCTGGTGAGACCGAATCCGCCCCGGCCGCGGTGGCACAGCACGATGCCGAGGTGGCGTTCGAGCTGACTCATGTACGTGCTGATCGCCGACGCCGACAGTCCGAGTTCCTGCTGCGCGGGCGCGAACCCCTGGTGACGGACGACGGCCGCGAAGATCTGGAGGAGCTTCAGATCGGGCAGCGAACTGCGCATCGTGCTCCTCCGGCGGGGTCGAAAACAGGGTGTGAGCTGGCTCGCACCATTACTTCACGATTTTCTGAAGTGATTATTTGTATCAAGTGATTTATTTCACGTCAATGTTCTCCTACCGTCTAGGGCAACGGTCTGACGAGACCGGCACCGACGGGACCCGCGCCCGTCATCACCGATCCGCTAGGACACGTGAAGGACGCATCATGGACATCACCATCATCCTGCTCTACCTGGGCGCGATGCTCGCGTTCGGCTGGTGGGGCAAACGCCGGGCGAGCAACTCCAGCGAATACCTCGTCGCAGGCCGCCGCCTCGGCGGAGTCCTCTACACCAGCACGATGGCGGCCGTCGTCATCGGCGGCGCCTCCACCGTCGGCGGCGTCGGCCTCGGCTACAAGTACGGCATCTCCGGAATGTGGCTGGTCGTGTCGATCGCCGCCGGCGTGCTGCTGCTCAGCCTGCTCTTCGCGGCGCGGATTCAGCGCCTGAAGGTCTACACCGTCTCGGGGATGCTCAAACTCCGCTACGGCATCGACGCCACCGGCGCGTCCGGTCTCGTGATGATGGCGTACACCCTGATGCTCACCGTCACGTCCACGATCGCCTACGCCACCATCTTCAACGTGCTGTTCGGCTTCGACCGGACGCTGTCGGTGGTCCTCGGCGGCCTCATCGTCGTGGCCTACTCCGCGATGGGCGGCATGTGGTCGATCACGCTCACCGACGTCGTCCAGTTCGTCATCAAGACCATCGGCGTCTTCGTCCTGCTGCTGCCGTTCACGTGGAGCAAGGCGGGCGGGTACGCCGGCATCAAAGAACGCGTGGGCGAACAGGCACTCGGGCTCGGCACCATCGGCACCGGCACCATCATCACGTTCTTCGTCGTCTACACCCTCGGCATCCTCATCGGACAGGACATCTGGCAGCGCGTGTTCACCGCGAAGTCGCCGGAGGTCGCACGGTGGGGCGGCGTCACCGCCGGCATCTACTGCCTGCTGTACGGCGTCGCGGGCGCGCTGATCGGTCTGGCCGCATCCGCCCTCATGCCCGACATCGGTTCGTCCGACGACGTGTACGCCGACGTCGCAGTCCACGTCCTGCCCGTCGGCCTCAGCGGCATCGTCCTCGCCGCCGCGGTGGCCGCGATGATGTCGACCGCGTCCGGCGCGCTGATCGCGACCGCCACGGTCGCCCGGCAGGACGTCCTTCCGCTGGTCGCCCAGATCTTCGGCCGTACCCGGCCCGAACTGGACACGTCCGACCCGGAAGCCGACGTGCGCGGCAACCGTCTCTACGTGATCGTGATCGGCCTCGTCAGCATCGTGATCGCCGCGCTCATCAACGACATCGTCTCCGCGCTGACGATCGCCTACGACATCCTGGTCGGCGGACTCCTCGTCCCCATCCTCGGCGGACTGGTCTGGAAGCGCGCCACGGGAACGGCCGCGATGGCGGCCATGGCGGTGGGCACCCTCGCGACCATCGCCACGATGTTCGTCGTCGGCGACGTCATGGCGAACGAACCGGTGTACGTGGGACTCGTCAGCGCCCTGGTGGTATTCGTCGCGACCAGCCTGTTCACCGAACCCACCCCGGCGAACGTGATGTCGGTGTGGAACGCGCGAGTGTCGGGAAAGGACGAGGAAGAGCCGGTTCCGGTCCCGGCACCGAGCGTCGCGAGCACATCGACACCGAGCGGTGCGAGCACATCGACACCGAGCGTCGCGAGCACATCGACACCGATAGCCTGAGGGACACCGGCGCACGAGGGTGAGTGCGCACGAGCGGGAGGAATGATCGTGCCGAAGATCGTCGACCACGACGAGCGGAGACAAACGCTCGCCGACGCCGTTCTCGCGTTGATCGCCAGGGAGGGAATCTCCGCCGTCACCACGCGGGCGGTGGCGGAGGAGAGCGGATGGTCGACCGGAGTGTTGAACCACTACTTCGGGTCCCGGCACGAACTGCTCCTCGGGGCGCTTCGCCGGGCCGGCGACATCCAGGGCGACCTGTACCGGGCGATCCTCGAGGAGGAGGGCGCCGGTCCGATCGAGAAGCTGCGGAACATCACCGCCAGCATCCTGCCGCTCGACGAACGCCGACTCGCGATGACCCGCGTCTTCCTGTTCTTCTATGCGGAGGGGGCGGCCGAGGACACGGCCCGCGGTGAGATCGCGGGCTTCCTCGCCCGCTGGCGCGGCGTCGTGCGCGAGGCGGTCGTCGCCGCACAGCGGGAGGGCATCGTCTCCGCCGACCTCGACACGGACGCCGTCACCGTCGCACTGGTGGCGCTGACCGACGGGCTTGCACTGCAGGCCATCCTGGATCCCGTTGTGATGGAAGCGATCAGCACCGGGGACGCGGCCGCGCGCTGCGTCGACGCCGCCGTGCGACGCACCACCGAAGAAGCGGGAGCGGTGGGCACATGACCGACCGTGTCGTCGTCCTCGACGGCTTCATCCCGGCCGAAGTGCTGTCCGATTCTCTTGCCGCCGCGGGTATTTCCGCGGAGGTGATTCATCAGTCCGAGTTCCCGTCCGGACCGGGTGTCGTCGCCCTGCTGGTGGGTCCGGAAAACACCGGACTCGAGCCGCGTCACCTGTCGGCACTCCCGGACCTGCGACTACTGTCGGCCACCTCCGCCGGGTACGACCACCTGCCGGTGTCGGCGGCGCACGAACGCGGCCTGTGGGTCACGCGGGCAGTGGACTACTGCACCGAGGAGGTCGCGGACCACGCGTTCGCGCTCGCCCTCGGACTGATCCGATCCACCCACACCCTCGACGGCTCCGTACGCGCCGGCGGGTGGGACGTCACGGCCGCACCACCGCGGCGCATCGCGGGAACCGTGCTGGGCCTCTACGGCTTCGGCCGGATCGCCGGCGCGCTCGCGGTGCGGGCCCGGACGGTGGGGATGACCGTGCTCGTCAGCGGTCGCGGGCTGAGCGACCGCACCGCGGAACTGGCGGCCGACGGCATCGAGGTGGTCGGGTTCGAGGAACTACTGCGCCGCTCCGACGTATTGAGTCTGCACGTTCCCCTGACCCCCGAGACGCAGGGGCTGATCGACGAGCGTGCGCTGGCGACGATGCGGCGCGGCGGGTATCTGGTGAACGTCTCCCGCGGCGGACTCGTCGACCACGACGCGCTCGGAGCCACACTGCGCAGCGGGCACCTGGCCGGTGCTGCCGTCGACGTCCTTCCGAACGAACCTCCCGCACAGGATGATCCGATCTTGCACATCCCCAACCTCGTGATCACCCCGCACGCCGCGTGGTACTCGCCGCAGGTCGCGCGCACGCTGGCGGAGCAGTCGGCGCGCAACGTCGCCGCGGTCCTGACGGGCGCATCCCCGGTGGGAGTCGTTGCCCCACCGGGGATGTGATTGCCCCTGTCAGTCCTTGTGGCGCTGTTCAGTCCTTGTACTCGGGGGCGGTCCGGTCCAGCATCCGCAGCAGCGCCGCCCACGCCATCTCGTAGGCCTGGTCGTCGGCGAAGTCGTCGGTGGCCTCGCCGGCGAACTGCCGCGCCGTATGCTCGGCGATCTCGGGCGATGGAACGCGCAGGTCGCCCGACGCCTGGGCGGCGATCTGGATGTCACACGCCTTCTCCAGGTAAAACATTCGCAGAAACGCCTCGGCGGCGGACTCGCCGACGGTGAGCAGTCCGTGATTGCGCAGGATCATCGCGGGGTGATCGCGCAGGTCCTCGACCAACCGCACCCGCTCGGCCGTGTTGAGGGCGATGCCCTCGTAGTCGTGGTAGCCGACCCGGTTGTAGAACTCCATCGAGATCTGGTTCAGCGGCAGCAGGCCCTGCTCCTGCGCGGCCACCGCGCACCCGGCCTTCGTGTGGGTGTGCAGCACGCACTGCGCGTCCGTCCGGGCCTCGTGGATCGCGCCGTGGATCACGAATCCCGCAGGGTTGACGTGATATTCGGATGGTTCGACGAGTTCGCCGTCGAGTCCGATCTTCACCAGGTTGGAGGCGGTGATCTCCTCGAAGAGCAGGCCGTACGGGTTGATGAGGAAGTGATGTTCGGGCCCGGGCAGCCGGACCGAGACGTGCGTGAAGATCAGGTCGGTCATCTTGAAATGCGCGAGCAGTCGGTACACCGCCGCGAGTTCACGACGCAGTTCCGTCTCGGTCTTCACCGGATTCGTTCGGCCCTGCGACGTAACAGTGGGTGCACTCATGCGGGATCTCCTTGATCACGGAACGGATTTCGGCTTAAATATATCAACTGATTTATTTAAGTGCCAGTGTTTGGCTACACGTGATCGACATGTTGACGTCGTCGAGACGAGCGGCTCAGTCGAGCCGTCCACTCAGCATGCCCCGCAGCGAGCGGAGGCAGAGTTCCCGTAGCTCGCTCTCGGCGATCGAGGGGTGGTCGAGCCAGTCCATGCAGACGGCGCGGACGAAGGCGATCCAGCCGCGCACGGCGACGCCGACGAGTTCGCGCTCGCCGGCGGGCGGATCGAGCGCGTCGACGATGCGGCGCTGCTGCGCGTCTAGTTCCCGGTCGACGATGGCCCGGATGTCGGCGTCGGCCGACAGCGCGCCGCGGTTGATGGCCCGGACTCCGTGCCGGTGGCTCGCGACGTGCTCGAAGTACGCGTCGAGTCCGGCCGCGACCTGTTCCTCGACGGGGAGTGTGGAGTCGGGGGCCGTCACGTCGAGGAGTCGTTCGGATTCGCGTTCGACGATCGCGGCGAAGAAATCCCGCTTCGTCGGGAAGTAGTGGTACATCAATCCGCGCGACACCTCAGCGAGTTCCGCGACCTCCTCGATCCAGACATCCTCGTAGGGGCGGTCCGCGAACAACCGCGCGCCGATGTCAAGCAACTGCGCGCGCCGCTGCTCCGGGGCGAGTCGACGGCGGGCGCTGGTCATGCCAGCCACCGTACTGCTTGACACCGGTTCAGTAAGGCGTACCTTGCGTACTAGACATCAATTCAGTAACGCGGGCCACATCGACACGGGGGTCGACAATGAGCGTCGGATCACTGCACAGCACAGCGGAGGCGACGATTCCGCATCCCCGATGGCGGCTTCCCGTCTTCGGCGACGTGTTCGGGATCAGCATCCGCACTCCCGTGCAGAATTCGATGGAGATCGGCAGAAAACTCGGGCCCATCTTCGAACGCGACATTCTCGGCAACCGGTTCGTGTTCGCCTCCGGCGCCGACATGGTCGCGGAACTCTCCGACGAATCCCGGTTCGCGAAGCACCTGGCACCCGGCGTCGCGTCGCTGCGTGAGGTCGGCGGCGACGGGTTGTTCACCGCGTACAACCACGAGCCGAACTGGGGCAAGGCACACAACCTCCTCGCACCGGCGTTCACGAAATCCGCGATGCGCTCGTATCACCGCACGATGCTCGACGTTGCCGGCGAACTGACGGAGCACTGGGACGAGCGCGTGGGCGACTCCCCCGTCGACGTGTCGTCCGACATGACGAAGCTGACGCTCGAGACCATCGGCCGGACGGGGTTCAGCTATTCCTTCGATTCCTTCCGACGCGAGCGCCCGCACCCATTCGTGCAGGCAATGGTCGGCGCGCTCAGCCATTCGCAGCGCACCACGTTCGTGAAGTCGACGGCGCTCGGACGCCTGCTGGTCCGGCGGTCGGATCGCCGCAACGTCGCCAACCTGGAACACATGGCCGAGGTCGTCGACGAGGTGATCCGCGCCCGCCGCGACAGCGCCGAGGCCGGCCCCGAGGACCTGCTCGAACTCATGCTGCGGGCGGCCCGGGAGAACGACCCCCACCGGATCGACGAGTTGAACATCCGCCACCAGGTGGTGACGTTCCTGGTCGCCGGACACGAAACGACCTCCGGTGCACTGTCCTTCGCCCTGTACTACCTGTCGCGGCATCCCGACGTCCTCGCGAAGGCTCAGGCGGAGGTCGATGCGGTGTGGGGCGACGAGGAACCCGCGTTCGAGCAGGTCGCCAAGCTCCGCTACGTGCGCCGGGTGCTGGACGAATCGTTGCGGCTGTGGCCGACGGCGCCCGCGTACGGCCGGGAGGCGACGGTCGACACGACCCTCGTCGGCACGTACCCGATGAAGGTCGGCGACTGGGTCCTCGTCCTCATACCCGCGCTGCACCGCGACCCCGTGTGGGGTGACGACCCGGAGGCGTTCGACCCCGACCATTTCCTGCCCGAGCGCATCCGGTCCCGTCCCGCGCACGTGTACAAGCCGTTCGGGACCGGCGAGCGCGCCTGCATCGGACGGCAGTTCGCCCTCCACGAGGCGGTGCTGGTTCTCGGCACGATCCTGCGCCGGTACGACATCGCGGGCGACCCCGGCTACCGCCTGAAGGTCGCCGAGCGGCTCACCCTCATGCCGGAGGGATTCACGCTGCAGTTACGCCGACGCTGAGCACTGCCGCCCCTTGACAGCCACAAAGTGAGAGTTACTATCAAAATATAGTAACTTCCTTTCGAGTGGAGCTGTCATGAGTGAAACGACGGTCATCGAAGTCACCCCGCGCCGCTGGTGGGCGCTCGGCGCCCTGTCCGTGGCCATGCTGACCATCGGTCTCGACATCACGGTCCTGACGGTGGCGCTGCCCACGCTGGCGGTCGATCTCGGAGCGGACAACTCGCAATTGCAGTGGTTCAGTTCCGCATACACGCTGGTCCTCGCCGCGGCTCTCCTGCCTGCCGGGGCACTCGGCGACCGGTACGGCCGCAAGAAACTGCTGCTCGGCGCACTCGTCCTGTTCGGTGCCGCGTCGCTGCTCTGCAGCTACGCGAGCACGTCGGGTCAGCTGATCGCCGGACGCACTTTGCTGGGGCTGGGAGCCGCGGTGATGATGCCGCTGTCGATGGCGGTGCTGCCCGTCCTGTTCCCCGACGCCGACGCCGACGAACGGTCGCGGGCACTGACCATCTGGGTGACGTCCACCGCGATCGGACTGCCCCTCGGTCCGATCCTCGGCGGCTGGCTGCTCGGGCACTTCTGGTGGGGATCGGTGTTCCTGATCAACGTGCCCCTGGTCGTCGTCGGCGCGATCGCCGTCGCAACCCTGGTGCCGGAATCGCGTAGCGAGGAGCGGTCGACCACCGACTACCTCGGCGCCGTGTTGTCGTCGCTCGGGTTGCTCAGCCTCACTTATGGTTTCATCAAGGCCGGCCAGGACGGCTGGGGCGACGCACTGGCCTTGACGTCGATCGCGGCGTCCGTGGTCGTGCTCGGGCTGTTCGCGATGTGGGAACGGCGGTCACGGCATCCGCTGATCGACACGTCGTTGTTCGCCAGCCCAGGATTCCGCTGGGGCACGATCTTCACGACGCTCGTCAACTTCGGGATGTTCGGGCTGTTCTTTACGGTGCCGCAGTACTTTCAGGCCGTGCTCGGAGTGGACGCGCTGGGCAGCGGCCTCCGCCTGCTGCCGTTGATCGGCGGACTGCTGGTCGGCACCCGGCTCTGCGACCAACTGCTTCGGCGGGCCGGCGCCCGGCCGGTCATCGTCATCGGGTTCGCACTGCTCACCGCGGGTCTCGCGACCGGCGCCCTGACGTCCATCGATTCCGCGTACTGGTTCACCGCGACATGGATCGCACTCGTCGGCGCGGGAATGGGTTTCGTGATGCCGGCGGCGATGGGTGCCGCCCTCGGGGCGTTGTCGGCTGAACGGTCCGGTTCCGGCTCGGCACTGATCCAGGCGCTGCGACAGGCGGGCGGCACGATCGGGGTCGCGGTGCTCGGCACCGTCCTCGCCACCCGGTACCGGTCCGAACTGGGCGAACTGGACGTGAATCCGGTCCGCGACGGCGTCAACGCCGGCGTCGCGGTGGCCAAGGCAACCGGCGACCCGTCGATGCTCGAGCACGTCCAGGCGTCTTTCGTCTCCGGGATGAGCCTCATGCTGTGGATCTGCGCGGGAATCTGCGCCGTCGCGGTCGTGCTCGCAGCGCGTTTCACGCCCCGCGATACCCCGGTCCCTGCGCAGGATGAGTCAGAATCGGTACATGTCCACTGATGCCCGACCAGGCCTCCGGGAGCGGAAGAAGGCGCGCACCCGGCTGACCATCCGCGCCGAGGCGTTTCGGCTGTTCCACGAACAGGGCTACGCCGACACCACGATCGAGCAGATCGCGGAGGCCGCGGACGTGTCGCCGAGCACGTTCTTCCGGTACTTCCCCACCAAGGAACAACTGGTCCTCGCCGACGATCTCGATCCGCCCATGATCGAGGCCATCGAGGCGCAGCCGCCGGACGTCCCGCTGATCACCGCGTTCCGGAAGGCCGCCGAGTCCGTGTTCGCCGGTCTGTCCGAGGCGGACATGGAGTTCGAGCGGACGCGTCAGGAACTGATGTATTCGGTCCCGGAACTGCGCGGGGCCATCATGCAGGAGATGGTGCGCAGCATCGACATGATCGCGGGCGTCACGGCGCGCAGGGTCGGGCGCACCGCCGACGACTTCGAGGTCCGCGCGCTCGCCGGGGCCATCGTCGGCGTCGTCCTCGGTGTGGTCGATCTGCTGCCGGGGAATCTGCCGCTCGCCCTGCGCGCACTGGAATTCCTCGAGGACGGGCTGCCGCTCGGGCGGGACACCACGTCGTAGACCGTCACGTGGTCGTGCGTTCGAGAACTTCCGTCACGACGTGTTCGGCGATGGCGAGCGACGACGTCGCACCCGGGGAGGGCGCGTTCCGGACGTGGATCACGCGGTGCCCCCCGGTGATGACGAAGTCGTCCTCGAGGCTGCCGTCGGCGTTCATCGCCTGGGCGCGAATGCCCCGGGGGCCGCGGGTGACGTCGGAGCGGCGCAGGTCGGGCACATACTTCTGCGCCTCCTTCACGAACTGGCCCGTACTGAGGACGGTGCGGGCCTCGCGGACCGCCGCCGCGGTGTTGTGCGCGGCGAACCGCCAGAATCCGGGAAACCCGACCGCGGACACCACGTCCGATGCCGACCACCCCCGACGGTCGTACGCCTCCCGCCCGAGGGAGAGAAAAGCGTTCGGCCCGAGCATGATTCGCCCGTCGATCCGCTTGGTGAGGTGGACACCGAGGAACGGGTACCGAGGATCCGGGACCGGGTAGATCAGCCCCTTCACGAGTGAGGACCGCTCCGGCTCGAGCAGGAAGTAGTCGCCGAAGAACGGCACCACCCGGGGGGTTCGCGGTTCACCCGACAGCAGCGCCACCCGGTCGGACTGCAGTCCGGCGCACGTGACCACCAGGTCGAAGACCTCACTGCCGTGCCCGGTGGTGACCACCGTTTCCGACGCCCGGCTGTCCAGACCCACGACCTCCCGGCCGAGCAGCACGCGTCCCCCCGCCGCGGCGATGTCCGCGGCGAGGGCCTCCGCGATCGCCACGTAGTCGATGATCGCGGTGTGCGGCGAGTGCACGGCGGCGACCCCGCGGGCGTGCGGTTCGATCTCGGGGATCTCCGCCCCCGCGATCTTGCGGATACCGGGAACCCCGTTGGCCACCGCCCGGTCGAAGATGGCGTCCATCCGGCCCACTTCGGACGCGTCGTGGGCGACCACCACTTTGCCGCACTCCTCGTAGGCCACACCCTTGTCCTGCGCGTACTGCTGCAGGAGGGTGACGCCGCGGCGGCACAGGCGCGCCTTGAGGCTGCCCGGCGGGTAGTACAGACCGGCGTGGACGACGCCGCTGTTGTGCCCGGTCTGGTGGGCCGCGACCCGCGTTTCCTTCTCGAACAGCGTCACCTCGACGGCGTCCATCCGGTGCAGAAGTTCCCGGGCGACCGCCAGACCGATGATGCCGCCGCCGATGACGGCCGCACGAACCTTCGCCATGAGCACCCCTCCGTATACCGTTTTCGAGATACCATCGATGGTATGTCGACCACCCCTCGACGCACGTCTTTTCCCGGACTGGGGAACCTGTCCGATCGGCGTCGAGCGCTGCTGGACGAACTCGTCACCACCCGCCGCGAGCGGGGTCTGACGCAGACGGAGATCGCCGCCCACATGGGCACGTCGCAGTCGGCCGTGGCACGGCTCGAACGCGGCGACGTCGATCCCCGCCTGTCGACACTCGAACGGTATGCCGAGGCCGTGGGCGGGACGGTCGACTGGACGATCTCACCGCACCGGGAGTCACCATGATCTGGCCACCACCCACCCCACCGTCGGTCCCGCCTTTTCACACGCCCTGGCAGCCGGACCCCCGGTTACCGTCGGCACCGATGCCCGTCACGTCCGTCGGCGCTACCGGTGGTCCCGACTGGCTGGCCGAGCGCCTGTTCGACAAGCGGATCGTCTCGCTCACCGGCCGGCTCGACGCGGAGGCCACGAACCGCGCGGCGGCGTCGCTGGCGTTGCTCGACGCGTCCGGCGACGACGAGGTCCAGTTGTGGCTGCAGGGCGTCGACGCCGACGTCGACGCGGCCGCCACGCTCCTCGACACCCTGGACCTGATGGGCGTCCGGCTGCACGTGCACTGCCGCGGCGACGTCCGCGGAACGGCGATCGCTCTCCTCGCGCCTGCCGACCGCCGGACGGCGGCGGCGCACGCCACGTTCCACCTCCTCGAACCGCGGACGTCCTGCACCGGTCCGGCGTCGGACGTCGCCATCGCCGCGGAACAGCACGAGCAACAGCTGCGCAGACTCCAGCAGCGGATCGCCGACTCCTGCCGGCGTCCCGTCGACACGGTGATCGCAGACATGCGGGACCACCGGATCCTCACCGCCGACGAGGCCCGCGACTACGGGCTGATCGACACGATCACCGGTGCGCGCACCGTCGAAGGCGAGTGATCCGGCAGGCGGACCGCGGGCGCGGCTCTTGCGCCCCGCACCTCGGCGGGGGAATCATCCGAGGATGACGGTCGAACGATCGCGCATCACGGTCCACGGGGTCGTGCAGGGGGTCGGTTTCCGCCCGTTCGTCGCGCGACTGGCCGGTGACCTGGGGTTGCACGGCCACTGCGGCAACGACGACGTCAGCGTGTTCATCGAGATCGAGGGCAAGTCCGCGTCGGTGTCGGAGTTCGTGCGGCGGCTCCGCACGGACGCGCCGCCGATGGCCGTGATCGTGGACGCGACGGTCCAGCCCGTGCCGGTGCGCGGGGACGAGTCGTTCCGGATCATCGACAGCAGGCACGTCCCCGGCGCACGGACGCTGGTGTCGCCGGACGTAGCGACGTGCGCGGATTGCCTTCGCGAACTGGCCGATCCGCACGACCGCCGGTATCGGCACCCGTTCGTCAATTGCACC
This sequence comes from Rhodococcus koreensis, assembly GCF_900105905.1. GTDB lineage: Bacteria > Actinomycetota > Actinomycetes > Mycobacteriales > Mycobacteriaceae > Rhodococcus_F > Rhodococcus_F koreensis. The sequence continues at coordinate 3,808,016 of NZ_FNSV01000005.1, forward strand.
AACTGCGGGCCGCGGTTCACGGTGATCACCGACCTGCCCTACGACCGGCCGAACACCACGATGGCCGAGTTCCCGCTGTGCGCGGCGTGCCTGGCCGAGTACCGCGACCCTGCCGATCGCCGGTTCCACGCGCAACCGGTGTGCTGCCCCGACTGCGGTCCGCACCTGTTCGCCGAGATCGACGGTCGCCGGGTGGACGGGGACGACGCCGTGATCACCGCGGTGCAGGGGGCGTTGCGGGGCGGCCGGATCGTGGCGGTCAAGGGCCTCGGCGGGTTCCACCTCGTGTGCGAGGCCGCCGACGCGTCCGCCGTGGCGACCCTCCGGGCACGCAAGCACCGCCCGGACAAGCCGTTCGCGGTGATGACGGCAGACCTGTCCATCGCCGCCGAACTGTGCGAGATCTCCGAACCCGAGAGCGCGCTGCTGCGGCACGCGGCCCGGCCGATCCTGTTGCTGCACAAGCGGAATACTGCCACGATTGCCGACGGAATCGCGCCCGGGATCGACGACCTCGGCGTGATGCTGCCGTACACCCCCCTGCATCACCTGCTCTTCACCCGGACCCCCGGCAGCGACGTCGACCCACCGCGGGTGCTGGTCATGACGTCCGGCAACCTCAGCGGCGAACCGCTGTGTTTCGACAACGACGACGCCCGTACCCGGCTGCGGGACATCGCCGACGTGTTCCTGATGCACGACCGCCGGATCGCGGTGCCGTGCGAGGATTCCGTGCTGGCGGTGGCGGATGCGGCGGTGCTGCCGATCCGGCGCTCGCGCGGGTTCGCGCCGCTGCCGGTGGTGCTGCCCGCGCACGGCCCGGAGATCCTGGCGGTGGGCGCGGAGATCAAGAACACCTTCTGCCTGACCCGGCAGGACTACGCGTTCTGTTCGGCGCACCTCGGAGACATGGGCAGCCTGGAGAGTCAGCGCGCCTTCGAGACGTCGGTGCGGCAGCTGACGCAGCTGCACGGCATCACCCCGGAGGCCGTGGTCGCCGACCGGCACCCCGGATATTCGACGCGCCACTGGGCCCGGCGCTACAGCGACAGCACCGGCGTCCCGCTGCTCACCGTGCAGCACCACCACGCGCACGTCGCATCGCTGATGGCCGAACACGGACTGGTCGGGACGACGGTGCTCGGTGTCGCGTTCGACGGGACCGGGTACGGCTGCGACACCACCGTGTGGGGCGGCGAACTCCTCCTCGTCGGCCCGGACATCCTCGACTCGCGGCGGGTCGGACACGTGCAGCCGTTCTCACTGCCGGGTGGCGACGCGGCCGTCCGGAATCCGGTGCGGGTGGCACTCGCGCTGCTGCACGAGTGCGGCATCACCGACGTCGGCGGACTGCCCTGCGTGACGGCGATCCCCGCCGCGGAACGCGCGGCCGTGGAATCGCAACTCGTCTCGGGTGTCGGATGCATCAGGACGACGAGCGCGGGCCGCCTGTTCGACGGCGTCGCGTCGCTGCTCGGGGTCCGGCACCGCGTCACGTACGAGGCGCAGGCGGCCATCGAACTCGAGGCCCTCGCCCGGACCGCCCCGCACCCCGCGCCCCTCACCATGCAGGTGGAGAACGACCAGCTCACTCTGCCTCTTCTGGTGTCCGGCATCGTCACAAGTCTGCGCGACGGAACCCCGCCCGCGGCGCTCGCGCTCGGCTTCCACCATGCCCTCGCGGGCGCGACGGCGGACCTCGTCGACCGGGCCGCCACCGCGACCGGTGCGTCGACGATCGGGCTGACCGGAGGAGTCTTTCAAAACCGTTTATTCCTCGCACTGGTGAGAGCACACTGGGAGAGCAGCGGTTATCGAGTCCTCACCCACCACCGGGTGCCTCCCAACGACGGAGGACTCTCCCTCGGCCAGGCGGTGATCGGTGCCGCGGCAACCATGCGCGGACCGTGACGTCGGCAGCCCCCGACCGGACGGCCCGGGACGGGAGCTAGTGAATGACCACCACCGCAGAGGCGGGCGGGCACCTCGTCGACACGGACCTGTCCGCGGATCTCGCCGCCGCGGCGTTGTCGCTCGCCCGCAAATTCCATGACGGGGCGACGCTCTGGGTGATCTCACCGCAGTGGGAACCGCACGCCCATCACGTCGCCGTCGAATTCGTCCATCCCGTGATCATGGGCAAACGGGCGCTGCCGTCGGTGGCCCTCGTCGAACCCGATCCGGTGGCGCAGGCCCGGGTGGCGAGCAGGCCCGGCGACATCCTGCTGGCGGTGGCGTCGGCGAACGAACCCGCCGTGGTCGACGCCATGCGCCGCGCACCGGCGTGGGGGGCGATGACGATGTGGATCGGGGCGGGCCCGCGGCCACCGGCCGGCGCGGCGAACCACATCCTCTGGGTCGACTCGGACGACCCGATGGTCCCCGCCACCGGACGGTTCGTCCTCATGTACCACCTGCTGTGGGAACTCACGCACGTCTGCTTCGAGCACTCGGGACTGCTGAAGCCCGACGCCGAGGAGTGCGACGAGACGGTCTGCGTCACGTGCAGCGACGAGGGCCGTCTCGGTGAAGTGGTGATCGAGCCCGCCGAACCCCTCGGCCCCGCCCTGGTCCGCACGGCCGCCGGCGAGGAATGGGTGGACGTCAGCGTCCTCGGCGACGTCCGGCCCAACGACCTCGTCCTGGTGCACGCGGGCGCGGCGATCACGCGACTCGACGACACGAGTCCGGAGGCGAACCGATGACCACCCACGACTCGGAGAGCACCAGCTTCCTCTACCCGTTCATCGACTCGGAGGAAACCGACGCCCAGAGCCTCCTCGACGACCTCGCCGCATCCGCCCGTGGGAAGGCCGCCGAGAGCGCGCGCCTGCAGAAGGCGTCCCTCGACGAGTACGGGGACGGTCTCACGGCGGCCGGGATCGATATGGCCGACCGGTTCCGCCGCGGCGGCCGCCTCTACACGTTCGGCAACGGCGGCAGCTCCACCGACGCCGCCACGCTGGCGTCGCTGTTCAGCCGTCCCGCCCGCGGACGCCCGGTGGCGGCCTGGTCGCTCGCCGCCGATCAGGCCGTGGTGACGGCGCTCGGCAACGACGTGGGCTTCGATCTGATCTTCAAACGGCAGATCATCGCCCACGCCCGGGACCGCGACGTCGCGATCGCGCTGTCGACGTCGGGGAACTCGGACGACCTGATGACCGCGCTCACCGAGGCGAAGCAGCGGGGGCTGTTGACCATCGGGTTCGCCGGGCACGAGGGCGGCCGGATGGCGGCGATGGCGTCCGCAGGCGAACTCGATTTCTGCTACACCGTCCATTCGCAGAGCATCCACCGGATTCAGGAGAGCCACGCGATGCTCGGGTACCGGCTGTGGTCGGTGGCCCAGGAACACATGACGCGGCCCGCTCCCAACTCCGTGGAGGCTTCATGAGCACAACTGAACCGGCCACGTCGGCGGAACGCGAAGACCGGGTGCTGGAGCGGATCGACAAGTTCCGGCAGCGCAGGCCCCGGCTGCTCGACGAGGTGGTGACACTCGCCCACGGTGCGGGCGGAAAGTCGTCGGCCGCGCTCGTCGACGCGGTGTTCGTCGAGGCGTTCCGCAACGAGGAACTCGAGCAACTCGGCGACGCCGCTGCGCTCACCATGCCCTCGGGTGAGCGGCTCGCGTTCTCCACCGACTCGTACGTGGTTCAGCCGCTGCGGTTTCCCGGCGGTTCCATCGGGCATCTCGCGGTGCACGGGACCGTCAACGATCTCGCCGTGTCCGGTGCGCGCCCGCGGTGGCTGTCGGCGGCGTTCGTCATCGAGGAGGGTTTCCCGATCGCCGAACTGCGGGAGATCGTCGCCGACATGAGCGAGGCGGCCGTCCTGTCCGGGGTGCAGATCGTCACCGGCGACACCAAGGTCGTCGGCAAGGGCGCCGCCGACGGGGTCTACATCTCCACCGCCGGCGTCGGTGTCATCCCGGAGGGCAGGCGGCTGTCGCCCGACCTCGTGCGCGCGGGCGACAAGGTGCTGCTGTCGGGCACGATCGGCGCACACGGGATGGCCGTGATGCTCGCCCGCGGCGACCTGGCCATCGAGGCCGACATCGCCTCCGACACGGCCCCCGTCAATTCCCTGGTGGAGACGCTGCTGGAGGCGGCCCCGTCGACGCGGTGGATGCGCGACGCCACCCGCGGCGGCGTCGGCACCGTGTGCAACGAACTGGCCCATGCCTGCCAGCTCGCCGTGATCATCGACGAGCAGTCGCTGCCCATCGAGCCTCAGGTGCTCGGTGCCTGCGACATGCTCGGCATCGACCCGCTGTACGTCGCGAACGAGGGCAAGTTCGTCGCCATCGTCGCGGCGGAGGAGGCGGACGCGGCCGTCGCGGCGCTGCGAGCCCACCCGCGGGGAGCCGACGCGACCGCGGTGGGCGAGATCCTGGCCGAACCGCCGGGAATCGTCGCACTGCGAACCTCGTTCGGCGGCAGCCGGATCGTCGACATGCTCGTCGGTGACCCGCTCCCCCGAATCTGCTGAAGAACAGCCCGAGAAGGAGAACCACGATGTGTCTGGGGATACCCGGTCAGGTGGTCGACATCGTCGACGCCGAACAGCATCTGGCCAAGGTGGACGTGAACGGCGTCCAGAGAACGATCAGTGTGCGACTGCTCGCCGAAGAGGGTCTCGTCGTCGGTGACTGGGTGCTCGTGCACGTCGGCTTCGCGATGGCGAAGATCGACGAGATCGAGGCGCAGCTGACGCTGGATCAGGTGCAGAAGATGGGCGCCGACTACGTGAACGAGATCGACGCGTTCAACTCGTCCGAAATCGCGTGACAACAGCAAGAACGAGGTAACAGGGATGAAGTTCGTCGACGAATTCCGGGACCCGGCGGCGGCGCGCGCCCTGGTCAAATCCATCACCGAACTGGCCCGCGGTGACGAGTTCAAGTTCATGGAGGTGTGCGGCGGGCACACCCACACCATCTACCGGCACGGCATCGAACACCTGCTTCCGGAGTCCGTGGAGTTGGTGCACGGCCCCGGATGCCCGGTGTGCGTCATCCCGATGGGCCGAGTCGACGACGCCATGTGGCTGGCCGAGCAACCCGACGTCATCTTCACGACGTTCGGCGACATGATGCGGGTGCCCGGATCCAGGGGAAACCTCATCGAGGCGAAGGCCCGCGGCGCGGACGTCCGCTTCGTGTACTCGCCGCTGGACGCGCTGAAGGTGGCCCTCGACAACCCCGACCACCAGGTGGTGTTCTTCGCCGTCGGGTTCGAGACCACCGCGCCGTCCACCGCGGTGACCCTGGTGCGCGCGCGGGCGCTGGGCGTGCAGAACTTCAGCGTGTTCTGCAACCACGTCACGATCGTTCCGCCGATCAAGGCCATCCTCGAATCCCCCGACCTGCGGTTGTCGGGTTTCCTCGGCCCGGGCCACGTGTCCACCGTGGTGGGGCTGCGGCCGTACCGGTTCGTGTCCGAGGTGTACGGAAAGCCGATGGTGGTCGCGGGCTTCGAGCCTCTCGACATCCTCGCGTCGGTGCACATGCTGCTCCAGCAGATTCGCGAGGGCCGCTGTGAGATCGAGAACCAGTACAAGCGGGTGGTGCGCGCGGAGGGCAACGTGCAGGCACTGAAGCTGATGGCCGAGACGTTCGAACTGCGCCCGCACTTCGAATGGCGCGGACTCGGTTTCATCTCGCAGAGCGCGCTCAAGGTCCACCGGAACTACGCCGAGTTCGACGCCGAGGAGAAGTTCTCGATGCCGGGTGTGCGGGTGGCTGATCCGAAGGCCTGCCAGTGCGGCGAGGTCCTCAAGGGCGTCATCAAACCCTGGGAATGCAAGGTGTTCGGGACGGCGTGCACCCCGGAGACTCCGATCGGCACGTGCATGGTCTCCCCCGAGGGTGCGTGCGCCGCGTACTACAACTTCGGCCGGCTCCACCGCGAGACGGCGCAATTGCTGGGTCAGCGAGGCTGACCAGGTGATCCCTCCCGGGCACCGCGTGTTCGCGCAGTACGCGCACGCCCCGAATGCCCTGGGGTACTGCGGTCCTCCCGGCTCGGAGCGACTGCAGGCCGTCGCGTGCGGCGGCACGCCGGAGACCGATGTGGTGGCGATGGCGAGGCAGTTCAGCGGCGCGTGGCCGTACCAGGAGGTGATCGCCCGGCTCGCCGGAATCGCGGACCCATTGGACGAGAGGGTTGTCCGGGGGTACTGGATCGCGGACGAACTCTCCGACCACATCGACCGGGCCGAGTTCGGCTCCGCCCTGCTGTCCCGCCTCGCGTCGCAGGCCGGTCACTACTGGAAGCACCTCACCTCGGACCTGCTCGGGGAGGCGGCGCCCACCCACAACTTTCACGTGTTCGGGGTGTACCCGTGGTCGCGGCTGCTGGACACCGGAATGCCGCAGCCACTGCAGGTTCTCGACTCCTGCCGCATCCGCTGGGGTGAGGTGGTGGGGGTCGACACCGATCGTGCGCTTGTCCGGTCGCGCCGCCTGTCGTGGGACGGAACCCGGCTGTCGCTCGGCCCCGAGCAGGACGACCCGGCCGACTACCGCGTGCCCGAGGGAACTTTCGTGCACGATCTCGCCGTGGGCGACCGGGTGGCGGTGCACTGGGATTTCGTGTGCGACCGCCTCGACCCGGACCAGGTCGAGCGGTTGGCCCGGCAGACGGAATGGCAACTTGCACAGACCAATCGACGACTCGACCGGGAGGTGACCACCACTTCACCGAAACGGACCGACGGGAACGTTTCCCGGTTACCATGACTACAACTCACGGCCTGTGGCCGGATCGGAGCCGACATGAAGAAGATTCTCAATTCCCTGTCCGAGGACGAGTTCGTGCTGATTCGCGAGACCAAGAAGGCGCAGATGGCCGGCTTGGACGAGGACAAGCTGATCAAGCTGCACACCCGCGTTCGCCGCGCCCGCAACAAGCACGTCAAGCTGTACCGCCAGGAAGGCGCAGCGAAGGTCGAGGACAAGGGAGCGCGTGGGGCCGGTAAGGCGGCCAACGTCCGCAACGCCGACAAGGCCGAAGTCTTCGAGGCAGCACTCAGCCGGGTGAGCCGCCAGTTGGCGACGGCGGCACGCGCCAGCGCTCAGGACTTGAAGGACGAACGACTCGCCCGCGCCCGCAGCGACTCCCCCTCCTTCAGCGAACTCGGCGACAGTGACGGCAAGGTCGGCTCGTCCGGCAAGGCCCGCGTCGACGCCACCCGGAAATCGTCCGGCCGCAAGAAATTCGAAGCCTCCACCATCGCCGCGGGCGCACGGAAACAAGCGAAGAAGGACAAGCGGTAAACCGGCGTCAGACGCGCACGACACGCATCCCTGCGGCTTCGAAGGACGCCGTCTCCCCGATGTCGGCGGAGTCGTCGGTGACGATGGTGGTTCCGGGTGGGATCGGCGCCCACGCATGGAACGGGCGCTGCCCGAGTTTTGCCGCGTGCGCCAGCACGTACACCTCGTCCGCGCGGGCGATCATGATTTCCTTGAGGCGCGTCTGCTCCAGTTCGGCTTCGCAGATGCCCAGATCCGCGGTGACGGCATCCGCCCCGAGGAACGCGCGATCGAACGTGACACGTTGGAGGGTGGCCTCCGCCAGCGGTCCGACGAACCCCTGACTGAGATGGCGGAGTGTTCCCCCGATGCACTCGACGCGCACGGAGTCGGCGTCGGCGAGCGATTCGAGGGCGGTCAGACCGGCCGCGATGACCGTGATGTCTTCGATGTCGCGCAGAAACTCCCCCATCGCACCCACCGTGGTGCCCGCGTCGAGCAGGATGGTCTCGCCCGGCCGGACCTGGCTGGCGGACCATTCCGCGATAGCGCGCTTCGCGTCGAAACCCTCGAGAGCGCGCTGGCGGAGTGACGATTCCTGCTGGGGGTCGAGCGCGATGGCGCCACCGTAGGTGCGGGCGATCAGCCCCTGGGAAGTGAGCTGGCTCAGGTCCCGCCGGATGGTGGAGGCGGTGACACCGAACTGTGCCGACAGGTCGTCGACGCTGGCCAGCCCGCTCGACCGGGCCAGCCGCACGATCTCGGATCGGCGTGCTTCCGACTCGCGAACCGCCATGTTTCGTCCCCCTACTTCACAACCGCTGTGCTGGTTGCCAATTCGGCAGCCTGACGAAGAGCTTCGACCATACTACCGGCCTCCGCAATACCCTTGCCTGCGATGTCGAAGGCGGTGCCGTGGTCGACGGACGTCCGGATGACGGGCAGCCCGACCGTGATGTTGACACCCGCCTCGATGCCGAGGACCTTCACCGGCCCGTGCCCCTGATCGTGGTACATCGCCACGATCAGGTCGTAGTCGCCGCGTCCCGCGAGGAAGAATGCGGTGTCGGCAGGCAGGGGTCCGTGGACGTCGATGCCGTCCGCCTTCAGCAGCTCGACCGCGGGAATGATCTTCTGCTCCTCCTCCCCGTAGCCGAACAGCCCGTGCTCGCCGGCGTGCGGATTGATGCCGCACACCCCGATCTTCGGTTCCGGGATTCCGGAGCGCACGAGCGCCTCGTGCCCACGCCGGATCGTCCGCTCGACGAGTCCGGGTTCGATCTTCGCGACGGCGTCGAGCAGGCCGATGTGGGTGGTCACGTGGATCACCTTCAGCTTCGGCGTCGACAGCATCATGGACACCTCCTCGGTGCCGGTGAGGTGCGCGAGGAGTTCCGTGTGCCCCGGGAAGATGTGGCCTGCGGCGTGCAGGGCCTCCTTGTTGAGCGGGGCCGTGCAGATGGCCTGCACCTCCCCGCGCACCGCGAGTTCGCTGGCGACGCGGATGTACTCGTACGCGGCGTGACCGGCGACCGGGGACAGTTCGCCCCACGCCAGGTCTTCGGGCAGGAGGTCGAGATCGATGACGTTGACGCGCCCGGGCACCGACTGCGCGTCGGCGATCGATTCGACGGTCACGATGTCGACGTCGATGCCGAGCACGTTCGCCGCGAGACGCAGCCGCTTCGCATCGCCGATGACGACGGGCTTGCACCAGGACAGGGTGGCCTCGTCCAGCAGGGCGGGGACGATCACCTCGGGGCCGATTCCGGCGCCGTCGCCCATGGTGACGGCGACGATGGGCAGGTTCGCGGTATCGGTTGACGCGCTCATGTGAGGTCCTCGCTGTGTGGGAGTGTGGGTGGGCGGCTCATGGCCGCGCAGGTAGGCCGCGATCGCGGAGAGACTGGTGGTGTCGCCGAAGCTGCCGGGCTTGGTGACGACGCGACGGCCGTCGGACGCGACGGAGGCGACGGCGCCGTGGTGCACCTCGTGGACCGGCCGGAGTGACGTGATGCCCAGCGCGTCGACGATGGCCCGCGCCGTCTCCCCGCCGGTGAGCACAAGATCGGAGCGGTGGCCGTTCTGCAGGGCGGCGACCAGTCGGCCGAGCGCCGCCGACAGCGTCCGCGCGTTCGACGGGTCGACGTCTCCGGTGACCGTCAGGACTGCGTGACCGCTGTCGAGTGCGCGGCTCAGGGGCCCGGTGTCGACGTCGCCGAGGAGAAGGTTGCGGGCGCCGACGGGGATGTGCCGGGCACCGTCGGCGACGAGTGATGCAACCTGTTGCACAGCAATGGGTTCCGCCGTTCCGACGACGGTCAGGACGGAGTCCGCGGGCGTGACCGCGGGAGCGGTGACGTCGCGTCGGGGCAGGGTGCGCGCCACGGCCGCGGCGAGGGCGGACGTCCCGGCCAGTCGCACTCCGGGAATGGTGCGGCAGGCCAGGACGATCGAGTCGAGGTCGGTCTCGGTCTCGACGTCGCAGATCGCGATGGCGCCGTCGGACGCCGCGCGGGCCAGCGCCTGGCCGACGCCGGGACCGCGGGGCACGCACCGCGTGGGACGGCCCGGGAAGAGTGCGGCCACCGATTCCGGCGGCGGGGTGGGTTCCGCCGACCAGACGCCGGCGGCATGGAGTGGCGTCGAACCGACGTGCACGACGCCGCCGCGCACGGTCCGGTCGAGTGCGGGCAGGCCCGCCGCGAAAACCACCGGACCGCTGTCGGCGAGAATTCCCACCTCGGCCCCGATGTTCCCGCGCAGAAGTGAGTCGATCTTCTTCACCACGAGCGTGCCGGACGGAACGCCGTCGAGGGCACGGCGCATCGTCCGGGCCGCACCCTCGGCGCTCATCGACCGGGTGTCGAGATCCGCGATGACGACTCCGCCCGCCGCGTGCGCCTCGCCGGCGCCGAGAAGAAGCGACAGGGGCGCACTCCGGTCGAGAAAGGCGCTCGCCACTTCCGCCGCACCGGACAGGTCGTCGGCGAAGACCGCGACGGCCGGATCCGGTCCGATCGAGTTCGGTCTCATGACGCCGCCTTTGCCCGATTATGTGCGCGTTCCGTGCATCGAATGCTAGCAGTTATGCGCGTTGCGCGCAGCATGTTCACAGTGAAGCCCCCGCGCACTGCACGATCGCCTGACCCGTGATGCTCCCGCCGAGCGGTCCGACGAGGAAGCCGATCAGCCCCGCCACCTCCTCCGGCGCGATGAAACGGCCGAGCGGCGGAAGCTTCGGGGGCGTCGACGTGCGTGCCGGATCGTTCAGCATCGGGGTGTCCGTCGGCCCCGGCGCGACCACGTTGACCGTGATCGCCCGGTGCACCAACTCGGCGGCCCAGGACCGCGACATCCCCACGAGGGCCGACTTGGTGGCGGCGTACTGACTCTTGCCCGCCGCCCCGGACATCGTGCGGCTCCCGACCAGGACCACCCGGCCACCGTCGCGCATCGACGGCACGAGCCCGTTGACGAGGACCTCGGCGGCCGCGACGTGGATACGCCACATGTCCAGGCCGTCCTCCACCCGGAGTTTCCCCAGGGGCGCCGAGGACTGCAGTCCGGCCGCATGGATGACGGCGTCCACCGGACCGACCGCCGTCGCCTCCGCGGACAACGCGTCGAGATCACCGAGATCGACGGCAACCCGGGCGAACCGATCGTGATCGATGCCGGGATCCCGCCTGCTGAATCCGGTGACCGACCACCCGTCGTCCAGAAGCCGGCGGGCGGTGGCGGCGCCGATGCCGGAGCTGACCCCGGTCACGACCGCCCGCTTCGCATCCCCCGTCACGACCGGCCCCCGTCGGCAATCCAGCCCGCCTCGAGTTCGACGTACTCGATCGCCTGACGGAACCGGGTGAACGCCACGTGCAGGTGACCGTCGTTCCCGGCGGTGATGCTGGGGTACGAGTACTCACGGTTCAGGCCGTCGCGGGAGTTGTTGGACAGGCAGTAGCCGTCGCCGACCTCGATGTCGCGGCGATGCGGCCACGTCCGGCCACCGTCCTCGGACATCGCCAGCGTCATCGGCGCGCGGGGGGCACCCCAGAACGCGCTGCGGCTGTCGCCGTCGTCGAGTGGTTCCGGTTCCGCGTCCGCCGCCGCGGGCGGTGCGTCGGCGAGTCCGTCGTCGTCGATCTCGTCGTACAGGGACGTCCGCCGCGCGGTGGCGTTCACGGCGCTGGACTCGTTGAACACCAGGGCGAGCCGGTCGTCGGACAGCACGACGAACTGGATGGACGAATTATTGTTGGGCAGTTCGGTGGCCTCCGGCTCGGTCCAGGTGTCGCCGTCGTCCGTCGAGACGCTGCGGTAGATCGAGTCCGCCCAGCGGCTGCGGTAGAGGGCGACGAGGGTGCCGTTGGAGAGGCGTCCGATGTTCATGTGCACACAGCCGACGCTGCCCGGCACGACCACCTCCCGCCAGGACTCGCCGTCGTCGGAGATCATCACGCTGCTGTAGTCGCGATCGCCCACCCATTTGCGGCCCTCGATGCGGACGCAGTGGAACACGGGCAGCAGGAGCCGCCCGGTGGGGAGTGCGATGACCGGTTGCCGCACGAACACGCCGCCGGCGTCGGTCTCCGGCAGCAGGATGTGCGCCTCGCCCCACGTCCGGCCGCCGTCGGCGGAGATGCGCCGCATGACCCGCGCCGTGTCCTGGTTGCCGGCGTGCTGGGACGTCCACAGCAACCACACGGCGCCCGTCTTCGTCACGTGCAGAACGGGATTCTGCTCCGACCGCGTCGGATCATCGGACAGCTGCACCGGCCCGGACCACACGCCCACGCCCGGGGCGAGCCGGGAGAACCAGACGCTGATGTCCGGCACGCCCTCCTGGGTGCCTGCGAACCACACGCACCCGAGGGACCCGTCGGGCAGGACCGTGAGATTGGCCGCGTGATTCTGCACCTGTGGCGCGGGGAGCAGAGCGTCGCGTCGACCCGCCTCGGCGACGTCGCGTAGGACGCCGTCGGTGGGCCGGGTATCGGTTGCGGGACTCGGTGTGGTCATCTGCGTCTCCAGTGCGTGGATGGTGGCGGGCGGGTTGTCGACGGCGGCGGTCGCGTCACGTCTAGGCATGCAGCGCCGCGACACTCAGGTCGTAGGAATTCGTGGGCCGCAACGCGACACCGTCGATCCGCGAGCGGCGCGCGAGGACCGCTTTCGGGACGAACGACCACAGACACGGGCACGTGTCCCAGATCCGGCGTTGCGCATCCGCGAGAAGTTCGCCGCGCCGGGTGGCGTCGGCCTCCTCGGAGGCCTGGGTGATGGTCTGGGTGATCTCGGGAAAGATGTACCCGTGGTAGGTGTCCCGGGTCGCTTCCTTCTCCGCGGTGCCGGCGTACATGCCCTGCATGATGGTCAGGGCCAGACCGGTCGGGCTCGGGAAGCCGTTGCCGAGGACGTCCCAGTCGCCGGCCTTGCCCTGACGCCACTGCGAGATGTCGCCGCCGGGTTCGAACTGCTGCAGGGTGGTTCGCACACCGACCGCGGACAGCATCTGCAGCACCGATTCCATGATGTCGGTGTCGGCGGCGAACTCGCCTGTCTCCCAGATGATCTTCAGCTCCAGGTCGCGGACCCCGAGGGCGTCGAGTTCGCCGCGGGCACGCGCCGGGTCGTAGCTGTATTCGCCGGTCTCGACAGCGCCGTCGAGGGTGAGGGGAATGACCCCGCGCGACTGGGTGGCGGAGCCCTGGAGAACCTGGTCGACGAGGGCTCGCCCGTCGATCGCGTAGGTCAGGGCCCTGCGCACCCGCGCGTCGGCCAGCGGATGCCCCTGCGGCTTCCGGAAATTGAAGAAGAGTTGATTCAGTCGCACGCCGTCGATCCGGTCGATCGAGACACCCGACAGTCCGGCGAGCTGGTCCGCCGCGTCCGGGGTGATGGAGTCGATGACGTCGACCTCGCCACTCCGCAACGTCACGACGCGGTTCGACTCGTCCGGGACGAAGCGGACACGCACCGATTCGATCTGCGCCGGCGTTCCCCAGTAGTTCTCGTTGCGCACCAGTGTGTAGTTGCCGGTGCCGCGGTCGCTTTCGGTCACGACATACGGTCCGGTTCCCACACCGGACTGCAGTTCCTCGGGAAGGTTCGCGGCCGCCGGGGTGACGAGAATGTTCGACATGAGGTAGTCGAGCACGGGGACGGGACGTTCGGTATTGAGGGTGAAGCTGGTGTCGTCGATCTGGTCGACCGTGGGCCACTCGGGAAAGAATCCGCCGACGAAGGATCCGTCGACCTGGCTGTACATCTGCAGGGCCGTCGCGACGTCCTGCACCCGCACCGGCGTTCCGTCCGAATAGCGGATGCCGGGCCGCAGGTGCACGTACCACTGGGTGGGTGCGACGAGTTCGAACCGGTCGGCCAGAACGAGCCGGGGCCGCAGGTCGCGGTCGATTTCGGTGAGGGCCTGCCGCACCCCCCGCTGCACCGTCAGTGCCGCATCGAACTGGTTCAGCTTGTTGTCGAGGCTCACGAGCGATCGGTTCAGGGCCAGGCTCACGGTCCTCGGTCCGGGTGTTCCGGTCGGCGTCGCGCAGCCCGCTGCGGAACCGAGCGTGAGGCCGGCGCCGAGCAGGAGACCCGACCTGAGCAGCGTTCTCCTCGAAAAACGCTGTTCGAAAAGAGAATTGGTCATCGTCGACCTCTCGGGACTATGGGTGTGGGGCGCAGCGATCAGGCACGGCGCGAGGCGGTTGCCCACCAGGCGATGTGATCGCCGGCACATCCAAACTCTACTCAGAGTTGCTTGAGATGCGCAAGATGGCGAGCGGGACTTGCGCACAACGCGCATTAGTGCGATTGTGAGCTGAGTTACAAACGAAGCTGCTGTACCCGACACGCCGCGGTGTCGACTCCTCCATCGCCGGCGTTATCGAAAGGTCGACGATGACCCCTCACGCAGACCCCGAACGGCCGGTGACCTCATGACGCAGCACGCCGCCGACACGGCGCTTGCAGCCCAGCCCCCGGACTCGGCATCATCGGCTCCCCGCCGGACCCGGACCTCCCGCGCCCCGAGGGTGCTGACGGCGGCCATGCCCCGCTACGTCGTCAAACGCCTCGGACAGAGCGCGCTGGCCGTCTTCCTGACGCTGACCACCGTGTTCGTCCTCATCCGGATGGCGCCCGGCGATCCCGCCTACTCGATGGCCGGGCCACTGGCCAGCACCGAGGACCTGGCTCGCATCAGGGCGGACATGGGCCTCGACCAGTCCGTGTTCACCCAGTACCTGCTGTATCTCCGCGGCCTTCTCCACCTCGATCTCGGCACCTCGTACTCGTTCCAGGCACCCGCCTTCGACGTCGTCCTCGCCCGGCTGCCATACACGATCACCCTGTCCGTCGCGGCGATCGTGCTCACCACGCTGGTGGCCATCCCGCTGGGCGTGTGGATGGCGCGCCGCGCCGACACGAGGCGCGAACTCGGCGCCAACGTCGTCACGATCGCCGGCCAGTCCATGCCCGACTTCTGGACCGGGCTGATGCTCATCACCGTGTTCGCTGTCCTGATCCCGATTTTTCCCGCGGCCGGATTCACGACCTGGTCCAGCCTGGTGTTGCCCACCGTGACCGTGGCCGTCCTGCAGATTGCCCTGATCTCCCGCATGGTCCGCCGCGAGATGGTCGGCGCGTTCTCCTCGCCGTACATGACAGTGGCCCGCTCGCGGGGTGTCCCGGAGCGGGAGCTCATCTGGCGGTACGCGCTGCGGAACTCCGCGATCCCCGTGCTGACCGCTCTCGGCACCCGGTTCGCATCCATGCTCAACGGTGTCGTCGTGGTCGAGGTCGTCTTCGCGTGGCCCGGCGTCGGATCGCTGGTCGTACGGGCACTCGAGACGAGGGACTACCCCCTCATCCAGGCCACCGTCCTGGTGACCGCAGTACTCGCCGTTCTCGTCCAGCTTCTCGTCGACCTCTGCTATCCGCTCCTCGACCCGCGCGTCCGACTCGGAAAGGGAACGAGTAAATGACCACCATCGTCGATCCCCCGGCGCATGCGCGCCCGTCCACGGTCACCCGCCGCGACATCGCCCGGGCCGGTGCCACCCGAGTCGCTCGCGACAGCCGGGTGAAGATCTGGATCGGCAGCATCTGCGCCCTGGCCGTCATTCTGCCGGTCGCCTGCGCACAATTACTGCCCCTGCCGTCTCCGGACGCCACCGACCTCGCCCAGCGCCGGCTGCCACCGCTGACACCCGGGCACCTGTTCGGCACCGACCAACTCGGCCGCGACCTCCTCTCCCGCGTCCTCTACGGCGGGCAGGTATCGCTCACCGTCGGAATTCTCGCGGTGGTCGTGTCCGGACTGATCGGCCTGTGCCTCGGCGCACTCGCCGGCTACCTCGGCGGCTGGGCCGATACCGTTGTCAGCCGTCTCCTCGAAGCCCAGCTGTCGCTGCCGCTCCTCATGATGCTGCTGCTCGTCGTCGCCCTGTTCGGCCCGTCGATCCCGGTCATCACGTTCGTCATCGCCATTGCCCAGTGGCCGGAGATCGCCCGGCTGACCCGTTCACTCGTCCTCGTCGAACGCGAGAAACCGTATATCGCGGCGTCCCGCGTGCTCGGACTCGGACGCACCGCCATCCTGCTCCGCCACATCGTCCCCAACATCATCAAGCAGGCGTCCCTCGTCGTGCTGCTGCTGCTCGCGCAGGCCGTGCTCCTCGAGAGCGCGCTGAGCTACCTCGGTGCCGGACCGCAACGTCCATTCGCCACCTGGGGCCGGATCATCTCCGACGGGCAGGACTACATCACCACCTCGTGGTGGCTGGTGACCCTCCCCGGCCTCGTCATCGTGCTGCTCGTCGTCGGTGTCAACCTGCTCGGCGACGGGCTCCGGGATCGGCCGAAGTCGCTGCGACTGCAACCGGGCGTACTACAGCGACTCCGGGCGTGGAAGGGAATTGCGTGACATGACGAATCTGCTGCGAGTCGACGAACTGCAGATCGAACTCATCACCGCCCGGGGCGTCATCCGCGCAGTGGACGGCGTGTCGTTCAGCATCGACGCCGGCGAAACGGTGACGATCATCGGCGAATCCGGGTCGGGAAAATCGACCACGGCGATGGGCCTCCTCGGTCTGCTGCCCGACGACCTCGCCGTCCTCTCCGGCGCGGTGCGGTTCAAGGACTGCGACATCCTCGGACAGAAGAAAGCGCTCGCGAAGGTCCGGGGACGGCACATCGCCCTGATCCCGCAGGACCCGATGACGGCGCTGAGCCCGGTGCACACCATCGGATCCCAGCTGCGGGAGGCGGTGCGCCACAGCGGAATCACCGGAAAGTCGAAGGAAACCGCGCGGGCCGTCGAACTGCTCGAACAGGTGCGGATCCAGAACCCGGCCGGCCAACTCGGGAAATACCCGCACCAGTTGTCCGGCGGAATGCTGCAACGCGTGCTGATCGCCTGCTCGCTCGCGTCGGGTCCCGAACTGATCGTCGCCGACGAACCCACCAGCGCCCTCGACGTGACCGTGCAGGCCAGCATCCTCGACCTGCTGCTCGAACTCCAGGAGCGCACCGGCGTCGGAATGCTCGTCATCACCCACGATCTCGGCGTCGCCCGCTTGATGTCGGACCGCATCTACGTCATGAAGGACGGCCGGTTCGTCGAGAACGGCGGAGCCGAGGACCTCGTTCTCCACCCTCGCAGCGCCTACACCAAGAAACTGCTCGACGCCGTGCCGCGGCTCGGCGACTTCACCACGACCGTAGGAGCGTCGACATGAATGCCCCTCTGCTGTCCGTCGAGGACCTCGTCGTCGAATACCCGGTCCCCGACGGTGTGTTCCGCGCCGTCGACACCGTCAGCTTCTCGGTGGACAAGGGCGCGACCCTCGCCGTCGTCGGTGAGTCGGGGTGCGGGAAATCGACTATCGCGAAATCGATCGTCCGGCTGCTCACCCCCACCTTCGGCCGGATCCTCGTCGACGGTGCCGACATCGCGCAGCTGTCGGAGAAGGCGCTGCGGCCCTTCCGGTCTCGCGTGCAGATGGTGTTCCAGGACCCGTACGGCTCACTGGACCCGCACCTGACGGCCGTCGACATCGTCGGCGAACCGCTCCGCCTGCAGGGCGTCCGGAGCAAGTCCGAGCGGGCGCGCAGGGCCGCGGAGCTGATCGATCGCGTCGGCCTGCCCGCCACGGCGCTTCATCGCCGCCCCGCCGAGTTCTCCGGCGGTCAGCGGCAACGCATCGGCATCGCCCGGGCCCTGGCGAGCGGGCCGGAACTCCTCGTGTGCGACGAGGCCACCAGCGCACTGGACGTGTCGGTGCAGGCTCAGGTGCTCGATCTGCTCCGCGAGATCCAGCACGACACCGGCCTGACCTACGTCTTCATCTCCCACAACCTCGGCGTCGTCCGCGAGATCAGCGACACCGTGATCGTCATGTCCCGCGGACAGGTGGTCGAAAGCGGTTCCACCACCGACGTTCTCGAACGTCCCGCCGAGCCGTACACCCGGGCCCTGCGCGCCGCCGCGCTCGACCCCACCACCATGGTCGGGATCAAACCCCGCCACCTCGTCTCGCGTTCACCCGGCGCTGCCGACGTTTCCCGCACCACATCCCGAGGAGTAGCTTGATGCCCGAACTCGACCTGACCTCACTCGTGCTCGGCACGATGACCTTCGGCGACACCGTCGACTTCGACGGCGCCGCAGCGATGGTCGACGCTGCGCTCGATGCCGGAATCACGCACATCGACACCGCCAACGGTTACGCCGGCGGAGAGTCCGAGAAGATCCTCGCCCGGCTGCTGGCCACCCGGCGCGACCGCGTCACCCTCGCCACCAAGGCCGGGATGCCCCACCCCGACGCGGGCGACCACTCACCGCTGTCCCCCGCCGGTCTCCGGTCGAGCGTCGAAGCGAGCCTGAAACGACTGGACACCGATCACGTCGACCTGTTCTATCTCCACCAGCCCGACCGCGCCACACCCCTGGCCGACACCCTGTCCACCGTCGCGGAACTCGTGTCGGAGGGAAAGATCCGCGCCCTCGGTGTCTCCAACTTCGCAGCCTGGCAGATCGCCGAACTGAACCACACCGCCGACGCCGTCGGCGCACCCCGCCCGATCGTCGCCCAGCAGCTCTACAACCTGCTGGCCCGGCGCATCGAGGAGGAGTACGTCGAATTCGCCGCGGTCACCGGACTGATCACGATGGTCTACAACCCGCTCGGCGGCGGTCTCCTCACCGGACGGCACTCGTTCGACACGAAGCCGGCGGACGGCCGCTTCGGTGATTCGCGGCTGGCGCAGATGTACAAGGACCGGTACTGGAACACCGCGATCTTCGATGCGATCACCCAGCTGTCGGTGATCGCCGACAAGGCCGGCATCCCGCTCACCGAACTCGCTCTGCGCTGGCTGGTGTCCAAGCCGGCGGCGGGGCCGATCCTCCTCGGGGGATCCAAGGTCGCGCACCTGCAGTCGAACATCGCCGCTGTCGCGAAGGGCACACTCGACGACGAACTGATCGACGCGTGCGACGAAGTGGGCAGCGCCCTGCGCGGACCCATGCCCAACTACAACCGCTAGGAGAAATCGCCCACATGAGCGCCCAGGAATTCGCCGCCCGACTCCGCGGCCGGGAACGGATCGTCGGCTATTGGTCCGTGATCGACAGCCCGGTGTCGACGGAGTGGCTCGCCCACGTCGGCTGGGACTACATCGCCCTCGACCTCCAGCACGGCCTGATCGGATACTCCGGCATGGTCGCGGGACTCACCGCCATCGATGCCTCCGCTTCCACCGTCGGCATGATCCGGGTCGAGTCGAACGACCCGACGCCGATCGGCCGGGCCCTCGACGCCGGCGCGGCGGGAGTGATCGTTCCGCTGGTGAACACGGCAGAGGAAGCTGCCCGCGCCGTTGCTGCCGCAACCTACCCGCCCGCCGGCGTGCGCTCGTACGGGCCGATGCGCTCGCAACTGCGGATCGGCCCGACCCCGTCGGATGCCAACCGCGACACTGTCGTCGTCGTGATGATCGAGACGCCGCAGGGCCTGGCGAATGTGGAAGAGATCTGCGCCGTCCCCGGACTCGACGGCGTCTACGTGGGGCCGTCCGACCTGCGCCTCGCCGTGGGTGGTGCGCACCCGAACGATCCGAGCGTCGACGACGAGTTCGAGGCGGCCCTGGTCCGCGTCCGCGAAGCCGCCGCGGCGGCAGGCATCGCGGCGGGCATCCACACCCCCGACGGTTCGGTAGCAGCCCGCCGACTCGCGGAGGGATACACGTTCGCGACCGTCGCGTCCGATCTCACCCATCTCAAGGCGGCCTCCGCCGCGCATCTGAAGGCGGCGACCGGGGACTGACAGGCGCTCCGCGCCCGTGCGCCTTTCTGGTTGTTCGCGCTACCAAAAAGGCGCACGGGCGGCGAAGCCGCCTGAAGAGATGCAGGATCGAATCATGACCGACATCATCGAGTTGATTTTCGACGACCACGAGTGGTTCCGGCGGCAGTTCGCCGCACTGGACGAATTGAAGTCTCGGCGCCGGGTGGAGATCACGGCCGTGGAGGCGGTGTGGACGCCGTTGGCGAAACGCCTGGATCTGCACGCTGCAGCGGAAGAGGAAATCTTCTATCCCCAACTCCTTCGTGTCGGCGAGGACGCGGAGGCGGAAGCCGAGACCCTCGACGCGATCGGGGACCACAACGACATCCGCGACGGCGTCCGGGCGGCGGCGGGGAACCCCGTCCTCTCCGAGGAGTGGTGGGCGGCAGTCGGACGGACGCGCCGGGCCAACGACGAACACATGGCCGAGGAGGAACGGGAGGGCCTGGCCGATTTCCGGACCGCACCGGATGATCTTCGCGAGTCGCTCGGGCGGCGGTTCGCCGAATACTTCCTCGTTCACCGCACCGTGTCGGAGGTGGACACCTCGGACAAGGACCCGAAGGAGTACGTCCGCGAGATCGAAGAGGACCTCGACGAGGACGACAACCCCGGATCGCTTCGAATCGGCAGCTTGAAGGGCCGGTAGCAACGCACTCCCCACATCACAGACCGCGCGGTCTGTGTTCTATAGTTCGGGCGGTCCGCGGCATCGGGCCGACCGGTTCTGTGGGGAGATGGGGTTGTGGCGCGAATTTCCCGTCCGGTACCCGATGCCCTTCCTCCGATGTCGTTCGAGCGGACCGTGCCCCGCAGGTACGTGCACCGCCAATCCGTGGCCGAGGTCTTCCTCACCGACTGCGTCTCGCTGCCTGCGCCGGATCGGTTCGTCGTCGCCGCGCAGTGGCCCCGCCTGCACGGCTTCTACCGCGCCCGAGACGGGCACTACGACACCATGCTGCTGGCGGAAACGCTCCGGCAGACCGCCATCTACCTGGGACACACCCGCTTCTCCGTCCCCCTGCCGAACCGGTTCGTCATGCAGCACCTCGAGGTGCATGCGGTACCCGGCGCGCTCGCGGTGGGTGCGGCGGCCGCGGATGTGGTCGTCGAGGTCACCGTGTCCCAGCACGTGTACCGCGGCGGGGCGCTGTCCGCGTTCCGCGTCGACCTGCGGTTCCGGATCGACGGACAGGATGCCGGCTCCGCGACGGGTCACGCGGTAGTTTTCCCTCCGGCCGCGTACTCACGCGCCCGGTGGGGTGAGCGCGGCCCGCGGGCGATCGGAGCGCCGCGGTGTCCCGCTCCCGTCCCGGCGGGGGTGGTCGGTCACGTCGACGACGCGCACGTGGTCCTCGGTCCGCGACGCTCCGAGAGCGAGTGGGAGTTGCGGATCGACGACGCGCACCCCGTGCTGTTCGACCATCCGTGCGATCACATTCCCGGGATGCTGCTGCTCGAGGCGATGCGGCAGGCGGCCTGCGCCCGACTCGGCCTGCCGGACGCGCATCTCGCGTCCCTGGGCGCCACGTTCCACCGTTTCGCCGAACTCGACGAACGGACCACGATCCGGCTGGACGTAATGGACGACGGCGCGTTGTCCATCAGCGGGTCGATACGGCAGGGCGGTGTGGCGGTCGTGCGCGGAACCGCGGCGCTCGCACCTACCGCGGTGAGCGCATGCGCGTCCGGCTAGTCGGCGTCGTCCGGTACCCAGCGGGCCCGCCGGATCCGGGCGATGTCCTGGTGCCGGGTCGCGGGCATGATCCCGGGGAGCAGGAACCCCCACATGTCGTCGACGCGCTGTTCGAGGTCCGTGCGCTGCGTCAACACCTGGGAGACGGTCTGGACGCCGGTGAAGGCGCCGATGATGAACCGCGCCAGCCTCGGCGGGTCGATGTCCGCGCGGAGATCCCCCTGCTCGACTGCCCGAGTGGCGAGCATCTCGCAACTGTTGATCCAGTCGAGATAGGGATCCGCGGGGCCCTGGTCGTCGGCACTGAGTTCGAGGGTGATCCGGATACCGGCTCGCACAATCGGGTCGTTCACGATCTGCCGAGCCATCTCGTGACAGAGCATCACGATCTGCTCGATCGCCGACACCTGCTCGCGGCCGATCGCCTCGACCGACGCGATGGAGATCCGGTGTTGCTCACCGATGATGAAACGCGCCAGATCCTCTTTCGAACGGAAATGGAAGTACAAGGCCCCCTTCGTGATTCCGGCGTTCTCGACGATGTTGCCGAGTCTGGCTCCTTCGAAACCCGACTTCTCGAACATCTCCGCCGCCCCGCGGACGATCTGCTGTCGAGTCGCCGCAGCACGCGCCTGCTGAACCACGTTCACACCTTTCCCTGCCGCACGAGAGAAGAACGATGACGATGAAAGCACGGAACACGCGCCCATTGCCCGGAGAGACGGTACCAGCGTCGACCGCGAGCGAGCGCGGTCGAACACCCTCCGCGCCGGTGCGTGTCGCGGTCGTGGGAGCGACGGGCTTCATCGGATCCGCCACCGTGCGGGCCCTCGTATCGGCCGGGATTGCGTGCACCGCGGTCGCGCGCACACCGTCGGATCAGGACATTCCGGGCGTGCCGTCCGCGCAGGCGGATCTGACCGATCCGGTGAGCCTCCGCAGGGCGCTCACCGGCGTCGACGTCGTGATCCACGCCGCCTCCTACACCGGCAGCGACCCGGCGCACTGCATCGCGGTGAACGTCGACGGCACCGAGAATCTCCTTGCCGCCGCCGCGCGGAACGGTATCCGCCGGGTGCTCTACGTCAGCACCATCGGCGTGTACGGCCCCGGACCGCACAGCGGTATCGGTGAGTTCGACGCCACGCCCGCACCCGTTTCGGCGCTGAGCGCGAGCAGGCTGACCGCCGAACACCGCGTCCTCGCATCGGGCGGCTGCGTCGTCCGGCCGGGATTCGTCCACGGGCCCGGCGACCGCTGGTTCGTCCCCGGATTCATCCGGATCCTCGAGACGCTGGGCGCCTGGGTGGACGAGGGGCGGTCCCGGATCTCGGTCGTCGCGGTGACCGACCTCGCCCGGATTCTCGCGACCCTCGCCGCGCAGGCCCCGGCACATTCCGGCGACGTGTTCCACGCCTGCCATCCCGACCCTGTCACCGTCCGCGAACTCGGCCGGGCACTCGCGGACTCCGGACGCCTCCGACTGCTGGGCAGCTCTCTCACCTTCGACGACGCCGTCACCGCCGGAACCCGGCACGGCCTCACCGAACGGCACCTCGATCTGATCGGCCGCGACCACTGGTACGACCCCACCCGCCTGCTGACCGCCACCGGCACGGCCTTCGGCCACCGCCCTTTGGCCGGTCTCCCGGCGTGACGAGGTCCGGCAGGAAGTCGGTGGGCGGAACGTCGTTTGCGGTCCGCGGTCGGGGTGTATACCCGGATAGAGATCGATTTCCCCCACCTGACGGAGTGTCGAGATGGCCCTTCTCGCCGAAATCGTCGTGGACACCGAAGGCGACAGCCGGATAGTGGTCCTGTATCCCGTGATGTGGCTGTTCATCGCGGTTCTGGTGACGTTCGTGGTCACCCGGATCATCACCCGCCGTATTCGCTCGCAAACGGGAGCGGAGCCCACGGACGACGCCGCGGACTCGGGGGGCGGTCTGATCGGTGACATCACCGTCGGCGGGGTGCACCTGCACCACCAGGTTTTCGGGATCCTGTTCATGACGCTGGCGGGGCTGGCACTGATCGCGACCACCCCGGAGGGCACGGCACTCAACGTCTTCGCCGCGCTGTTCGGGGTCGGTCTCGCACTGACCTTCGACGAGTTCGCTCTGTGGGTACACCTCGACGACGTGTACTGGAGCACGTCCGGACGAAAGTCGGTGGACGCGATCTTCTGCGCGCTCATGATCACCGGTCTGATGATCGGGGGCGCCGAACTCGTGAGCGGGCAGATCGGCACCGCCCAGTGGTGGACGTCGATCGGCTATCTGCTCATCTCACTCGGCATCTCGTTGATCTGCCTGCTCAAGGGCAAGTTCGTCACGGGGATCGTGGGGATCGTGTTCCAGCCCGTCGCGATCGTCGGCGCGATTCGCCTGGCCAAGCCCGATTCCTGGTGGGCAGTGCGCCGCTACGGGACCCGACCGCGCCGGCTGGCGCGCTCCCAGGCGCGGTTCGGGGAGCGTTACCACGCCCGCTGGAATCGGGCGCGCGACTTCGTCGCCGGACCGCCGGACCCCCGCCACGCCGGAACGCAGAGCTAGTCTTCGTCCGCCGTCCGCGAGCGTCCCATCATCTCCAGTCCCGCCATCGCCTTTTCGGCGCCTGCCTCGTCCACCTTCTCCATCGCGAATCCCATGTGGATGACGATCCAGTCGCCCGGTTCCAGGCTGACGTCCTCGGGCAGCATGCCGACGTTCACCTTGCGCTGTTCGCCGACGACGTCGACGAGCGCGAGTTGGTTGCCGTAGCCCTCCAGCATGCGCACCACCCGGCCGGGAATTCCGAGACACACGATTCAGCCCTCCGTCTTCTCCGGTTGCAGCGTCGCTGCGTGGGGCGCCAGCAGTTGGTCCACGATTTCGAAGACCGTGTCGACGGCCGGTGCGACGGCGGCGGCGACGCGCGGTGACAGCCCGATTCCCTCGTCGGTGTTGTCCACCTGGCAGCCGAGGACCACGGCGCGCGGCAGGGTTCCGCCAAGCGCGCGGAGACTGGCGAACACCGCCCCCGGATCCATGCTGTGCGCGTCGAGCGGCGCCGCGGGCACCGAATCGGGTCCCACCTCGAACGCCCTCAATGCCCCCGGCTCACCTCGATCGGGAACGGCGTCGACCAGCAGGAGTGCACCCCACCCGTCGAGCAGTTCGTACGCCAGATGTGTTCCACGGATGCCGAAATCGACGGCCCGGACTCCCGGCGGCAGCGACCTCGTCGCGACACCACGCAGCACCTCGGGACCGAATCCGTCGTCGCCGAAGAAGATGTTGCCCACACCGGCAACCAGCACCCGCCTGTCCGTCACGTGGCCTCACATCTTGCGCATACGCAGGTACCGCTTGATGTCGGGAAGCGAGAAGACGGCGACCGCCACACCGGCGACCGCCAGCAACGCCAGCGCGGCGGTGGTGGCCTCTCCGAGAATCTTCATGACTGTTCTTCCTTTCCGGTGTCTGCCGATACGGGCTCCACCTCGTCCGGGGCGAAGTACAGATACCTGCCGTACCACTCGTGCAACTCGGAAGCGGGATCGTCCATCAGCACGACGCCGACGTGGGTGCCACCGTCGACGTCGGCGTGCACGGTCACCACCCGAGCGAGCTGTCCCGCGAAGAACAGGTCCTGGGCGTCGGCGCGGCGCGACGGATGGATCCGCACGACGGTGCCCTTCGCCACCCGGACGCCGTTGACGATCACACCGTCGATGTCGGGGCGCACGGCGGTGTCGGCGTCCGGATCCCACCACGGCACGTCGTCGGTCAGTTCCGGGACGAGACCCATGTCGGGGAGGCCGCGCTCGGCGTTACCTTGCTCCGGGATGTCGCGGCTCGGGAAATGCGGGTTTCGCAGGACGCCGTGCATCTGGGCGAGCGTCGCCGGCGACATCTGCTCGCAGCGGTCGATGATCTGGGCGGCGAGCGGGTCGGTGGCGCGCGCCTGACGCTTCTCCTCCTCGGTGAGCGTCATGACCCGCAGGGTGAGGATCTCGTCGATCTCGGTGGCGTCGAACAGGGCGCCGTCGCTCTGCTCGGCCACCTCCGGGTGGTCGTACAGGATGATCGGCGACACCAGGACGAGGTCCGTCTCCCCCGGCAGCCCGGCCAGCACGGGGTAGCAGCGTTCCTGATGGCAGGTCGACGCGAGCGGCGCGGCGTCGTCGGGCGGCTCGAGCAGCGAGACGAACTCGGCGTCCTCCGCAGCCAACATCAGGTGCGCCCCGATCAGCGAGTGCCTGATGGCCGAATCCTTCGACCACGTGCCGATCGCGTCGATCTTCACGTTCTCGATCGACACCCGCAGTAGGTCCAGTCCGTCGTGCCGGTCGCTGCCGACGCGGACGACGGCGCGCAGCGGCCACCTGGTCCGCACCACGCGCCCGGCGAGGGTGCCGTCGTCCTCGCGCAACTCCTCGACGTCCACTCCCCCCTCGACGTCCACGTCGAGCCGGCAGTCCTCGAGCTCCTCGGCCGGGAACACCGCGCCCAGATCGATCTCGCGTTCCACCGCCTCGTCCCACGACAGCCAGCTGCGGCCGGCGACGGTGAGTTCCCCGACCGGCTCGAACCCGGACCCCGCGGCCTTCTCCACCTCACGCACCTGCAGTTGCAGGAACCGGACGGTCACCGACACGCCGGACCGCTGACCCCGACGGGGGCGCATCAGCGTCTGACAGGACAGGCGCGGTTCCTCGCCGACTCCCGATTCCGCCGCACCCGGCGGTCCGAGGACGCCGAACTGCCACCGGGATTGGTTCTTCGACGAACTCGCACGATACGGATACAGCAGGTAGCCCTCGTAGAGGACCGCGTCGGCCACGGCCCGTACTCGCTGCAGGGACGCCGGGGAGATCATGCGATCACCTCCCCGGCTCCCTGCAGCAGGTTTGCGATGGCGACGTCCAGTCCGAGCAGTCCGTGCGCCGCCTTGTATTTCGCCAGTGCCGCCAGCGTGTCGTGATCGAGGCGCACCCAGCCCGTATTCGGGTAGTGCGCCTGGACGAGTTCGCGCCACACCGCCACCGGCAGGTCGTACGTCGATTCGCGGTCCCACGGGATCCGTTCCACGCCGAACCCGGCGACCCCGCGCGTGAAGACCGTTCCGCTGAACAGGAACACCAGCGGCACCGTCGACCCGGCCTCATCCAGGGCGTGCAGGTACTTCGAGACTGTCACCTCGAAGTCGTACGTGCACGGCAGCGGCAACTCCACCACGCTCGACCCGGTGAACCCCTGGGCCACGGTGCTGGTCTGCATCCACTGGAACGGCTTCAGCGTGGCCGTCCACCGCTCGCGGGGCCCGAACAGATCGAGGAGGCCCTCCGCCTCGCCGTCCGTGTACCGGCGGCGTTGCGGGTCGATGCGGACCTGGCAGCGGACGGCCATCGCATGCACGACAGCATCGCTGGACTCCGTCACCTCCACCCGCGCAGTCAGATTCGGCGCAACCGCGAACGGTTCCGGAAACACGTCCGCCACACGGAACGTCAACTCGGTCACGTCGGCTCCTTCGCGACGCGACTGCGCGCCCGCACGTCGTCGAAGAACGTGTCGATGACCCGCCGTGCGTCCTGGCCGCCGTCGAATCCCCGCCACACCTGCCGCAACTGCCCCACCAACTGGTAGCAGGCGTCGATGGGTACGAGGTAGCACTCGGGGTCGCCCTCGCCGTGTTCGGGGACCCGCAGCAACAGGGCTTCCGTGTCGGCGGACAGCCGGCCGAGCGCGGGGTTCACCGCGAGCACACCGTCCCAGGCGTCGAGGGGCAGTTCCGATTCGGTCGCGCCCGCCGGACCGGGATAGAACGCGACGGTCTTGGCCAGCAGCGAATTCCGGAACACGAACGCGAGCCCGACGGGGATCTCCAGTTCGTCCCAGCGACCGGGGGCGAGTTCGAAGTTCGGAAACGACAGGTAGCGTTCCGGCACGGCCCGGAAGCGCAGTTCGGCGTTTTCGTCGGTGAACAGCAGGTAGCACCCGCGGCACACGCACATCAGTTGCCGGTCCTGCACGTTCACGACGTGCTGGTGGGCGTCGGCGATCGGCACGGCGCACATGTCGCACCGTTCCCCGACCACCGGTTTGGGCCGCTCGGACGCGATGCGCTGCAGAATGCGCAGCCCGTTCCCCGACGGGCTCATCACGCCACCTCCGCGGCGGGCACGGCCACGGAGACGACGCCGTCGCGCACGAGGACCGGGAGCGGCGAGAGCGTTTCGGCGTCCGCGTCGCCGTCCAGGCGCAGGCCCGCGCGACGCGGGTCGAAATGCGCCCGGCACGACGGGCAGCGC
This sequence comes from Rhodococcus koreensis, assembly GCF_900105905.1. Lineage (GTDB taxonomy): Bacteria > Actinomycetota > Actinomycetes > Mycobacteriales > Mycobacteriaceae > Rhodococcus_F > Rhodococcus_F koreensis. The sequence goes on from NZ_FNSV01000005.1 coordinate 3,835,630, forward strand.
AGCACCGCGTCCCCCACCTGACCGCCCGCCTTCCGTTGCAGCGTGGCCCCGGCCAGCGAGTGGGTGCAGGCGGCGCACCGGTCGCGGTAGGCGAACAACTGCTCCCCGATCCGGCACACCAGGATCGGCAGCCCGGCGACGGAGAACCCGGCCACCTCCCCGGGTGTCAGTTCCTCGAGTTCGGGCACCGACACCCACGTCCCGGTGCCGCTCGACCCGTCCAATCCGTTCGGATGAACATGGGAGAACAGCGATTCCGCGGCGATCAGCCCGGAACCGGCGGCCGGGGTGGCGCCCACCACCTCGATGTCCACGGTCTCCGGCGCGGCCGCCAGCACGGCGTCCTTGACGGCGAGTTCCAACGTCACCGCAGACGACGGGCAGCTCTGACAACTGCCGGTCAGCCGCAACCGCACCACACCGTCCACCACGCCGAGCAATTCCACGTCACCGCCGTGGGAGCCCAGGTAGGGGCGCACGCTGTCGAGTGCGGAGGCAACCCTCGTCTCGACATCGTGCGGATGGAGTCCGTTCACGAGGAGCAGGCTGGCCACGAGTTCGTCGGCGGCGAGACGTTCTACGAGGTCGTCGTCGCGGTCACCGATGATGTCGAGGACACGCTGCAACCCGGCGCCGTAGAGTTCGACCACCTCCCGGACCAATTGCTCGGCGCGCTCGCGGGCCACCGAGCCACCTGTCGAACTCGCGTCCAACAGGCTGTCGATCCGTTCGCCGGCTGTCCGCCACCGATCGGGGTCGTCTGCTACTTCGTCACTCCCCCACGTCTCCGATCCGCCACTCTCCATGCGTACCCCGTCACTCGCCGGTCACGGACTGGGTGGGCGAATGCAGCTTCTCCAGCGTCTTTCCCTCACCGAGATACATGTGCACACCGCACGGCAGGCAGGGGTCGAAACTGCGGACGGTCCGCATGATGTCGATGCCCTTGAAGTGCTCCCGGTCGTTCTCCTCGAAGATCGGCTGGCCCTGCACCGCGTCCTCGTACGGCCCCGGTGTACCGAAGCTGTCGCGGGGGTTGGCGTTCCACGGCGTCGGCGGATACGGGTGATAGTTCGCGATCTTGCCGTCGCGAATCACCATGTGGTGCGACAGGACTCCGCGCACCGCCTCCGTGAAGCCGCAGCCGATCCCCTCGTCGGGGACGTCGAACTTCTCCCAGGTCTTCGTGTGCCCGGCCCGGATCTCGGCGAGCGCCTGCTCCGCGAAGTGCAGCGCGCACGCCGCCGCGTAGGCCTGGAAGTAGGTCCGCGCCCGGTCCCGCTCGATCGTGTTGCTGCCGTACTGCGGGATCTTCCATTCGAACTCGACCGGGCCCTTCAGCGCGGTCTTCGGCAGGTTGATCTTCACGCTGTGACCGGTCGACTGCACGTACCCGATGTCGACGAGGCCCGCGAGGGCGGTACTCCAGAGCCGGGCCAGTGGCCCGCCGCCGGTGTCCAGCGCGAGGTGGTCGGTGCCGTCGAACCAGCGCGGCGACATCACCCAGCTGTACTTGTCCTCCATGTCGCGTTTCTGCGGGTGCGGGTTGGTGTGCTGGTTCCACGGATGCCTGCGGTCGACCTGGTTCCCGAGCGGATCGTTCCTCACGAACATCTCCTGGTCGGTCCAGTCGTCGTAATACGAACTGCCCAACAGGATTCGGATACCGAGGTTGATGTCGACGAGCGACGTCGTGACCAGCTTTCCGTCCACCACGACGCCAGGCGTCACGAACATCGCCCGACCCCACTTCTCCATGTCCTTGTAGGAGAAGTTGCACACCGCGGGATCCTGGAACGACCCCCAGCAGCCGAGGAGGGTCCGGCGCAGGCCGACCTTCTCGTAGCCGGGCATCGCCTCGTAGAAGAAGTCGAACAGGTCGTCGTGCATGGGGACGACCTTCTTCATGAACTCCACGTAGCGCATCAGACGCGTCGTGTAGTCGGTCATCAGCTGAATCGTCGCGACCGTTCCCACACCACCCGGGTACAGGGTGGACGGGTGCACGTGCCGACCCTCCATGAGACAGAACATCTCTCGGGTCCACCGGCTGACCTGCAACGCCTCCCGGTAGAACTCACCGGTGAACGGGTTCAGCGACCGCATGATGTCGGCGATGGTCTTGTAGCCGTGCTCCCCGGCGTGCGGCGCCTCGGTCTTCTCGGCCTGCGCCAGCACCCCCGGATTCGTCTCGGAGACCATCTTCTCGCAGAAGTCCACACCGACGAGGTTCTCCTGAAAGATGTTGTGATCGAACATGTATTCCGCGGCCTCGCCGAGGTTGACGATCCACTCGCCGATGTTCGGGGGCTTCACACCGTAGGCCATGTTCTGGGTGTAGCACGAACACGTCGCGTGGTTGTCACCGCAGATGCCGCAGATCCGGCTCGTGATGAAGTGGGCGTCTCGGGGGTCCTTACCCTTCATGAAAATCGAATAGCCGCGGAAGATCGACGAAGTGCTGTGGCACTCCACGACTTCCTTCTGCTTGAAGTCGATCTTCGTATAGATGCCCAGGCTACCCACGATGCGCGTGATCGGATCCCACGCCATCTCGACCAGGCCGTCGGATTCCGACTTGTGCGAAGGTTCCGGAATGATCGTTGTCATCGACGTACCTCTCAGTGTTCGAGGCCGGCGGACCACCGCCCGAGACCCCGAGCGGGACTACCAGGTGCGTGTCGCGCCCGTGGTCAGTTTCGTACCGCGACTGCGCCAGTGCGGCTCTTTGTCCAACGTGTTCTTGGTGATCTTGCGCAAACTGCGAATGGCGGATCCGTACAGTCCGGACGCCGTAGTGGAGAGTTTGCCGCCCGGCGGTTCGTCCATGAACGGCATGAACTTGTCCGGGAAGCCCGGCATCGTGCACCCGATGCAGATACCACCCACATTCGGGCACCCACCCACACCGTTGATCCAGCCCCGCTTCGGGACGTTGCACTTGACGACAGGACCCCAGCACCCCAGCTTCACGATGCACTTCGGTGAGCCGTACTCGGTGGCGAAATCACCCTGCTCGTAGTAGCCGGCGCGGTCGCAGCCCTCGTGCACCGTGGCGCCGAACAGCCATTGCGGACGCAGCGCGTCGTCGAGCGGAATCATGGGCGCCTGCTCGGTGGCCATGTAGAGGAGATACGTCAACGTCTCCGACAGATTGTCCGGCTGGATCGGGCAACCGGGAACGCAGACGATCGGAATGCCCGCCTTCGACTTCCAGTCCCAGCCGAGATAATCGGGAACACCCATCGCCCCGGTCGGGTTGCCCGCCATCGCGTGGATGCCGCCGTACGTCGCGCACGTGCCCGCCGCGACGATCGCCGTCGCCTTCGGAGCCAGACGATCGAGCCACTCACTCGTCGTCACCGGCTGACCGGTCTCGGGATTGTTGCCGAAGCCGCACCAGTAACCCTCGTCGTGAAGTTGCTCGTTCGGGATGGAACCCTCCACCACCAGCACGAAGGGTTCGAGTTCGCCGCGGTCCGCCTTCCAGAACCATTCCAGGAAGTCGTTGGCGCCGCCCTCCGGACCGTTGTCGAAGTCGATCAGCGGCCAGTGCACGGCCACTTTGGGCAGGCCCGGCAGGGCCCCCAGGGCAATCTCCTCGACACTGGGCTGCGTCGCAGCCGTCAAGGCCACCGAATCGCCGTCGCAACTGAGTCCCGCATTGATCCACAGCACGTGAATCAGGGTGTCCTCGGCGTTGATTGCTTCCTGTGTCGGCATATCAGGTCGCTTTCCGGAGTGAACACAACTCCTGTCGCCACCGGAGTCGACCGTCGGCCCACCTGCGTGGCGCTGATATTTATTTAGCTCCGCCGCCGAGCGGATGTCAACGGTCCCCGGCGCGTCGCGCCGCGTCGTCCGGCCCCGTCGTGTAGTGGCTTCATTGCTTCGCGATCCAGTCGTACCACTGCCGAATGCCCTGACCGGTCGTCGCCGACAATGTGATCATCTGCAGGTCCGGGTTTACCGACCGGGCGTACTTCGTGCAGAGGTCGACGTCGAAGTCCACGTACGGCAACAGGTCCGCCTTGTTCACGATCACCAGGTTCGCCGCCGCGAACATGTGCGGATACTTCAGCGGCTTGTCCGTCCCCTCGGTCACCGAGATCACCACCACCCGGCTCTTCTCACCGAGATCGAACAGTGCCGGACAGACGAGATTCCCCACGTTCTCGATGAACAGCAGCGAATTCGGCTCGGGGTCCAGGGCGGTCAGCGCGTCCCGCATCATCTCGGCGTCGAGATGACACCCGGCGCCCGTGTTCACCTGCACCACAGCACATCCCGTCGCCTTGATGCGGTTGGCGTCGAGCATCGTCTCCTGGTCGCCCTCCACCACCGAGACCCGACGCTGCCCACCGATGTCGGCGATGGTGCGTTCGAGCAGCGTCGTCTTCCCGGACCCGGGCGAACTCATCACATTGAGGGCGAGCACCCCGCGCCCCGCCAGCCAGCCCCGGTTGCGCTCGGCCGTGAGGTCGTTCTTCGCCAGCACCTTCTGTTCGAGGGTGACCGTCTCGGTCGTGTGCTCGTGAGTGTGTGCGTGCTCGTGGTCGTGGGGGTGTTCGTGAGTGTGCTCGTGCGGGTGCTCGTGGTCGTGCGGGTGCTCGTGGTCGTGGGGGTGCTCGTGGGGCACCGTGATCCTGGTCCCCGTCTCGTCTCCGCATCCACAGGTGGCACACATTTGCGTCAGCTCACTTCCATCGAGAGGATTCGTAGTTCCCGACCCGACGTGACCTCCACGTCCGCACTTCCGCACGGGCACAGCAACACCAGGTCCGTGAGCACGAAGTCGTCGCCGCATTCACGGCAGTGCGCACCGCCCGGCGTGTGGTCGATGTCGAGACGGGCACCGTGCGCGACGGTCCCTTCGGTGACCAGTTCGAAACAGAACTGCATCGAATCGGCGACCACCGCAGTCAGCGCCCCCACCTGCACCCGCACGCTGTGGACCGTCCGTCCCGCAGCGGTCTCGCAGACGGCGTCGACGACGCTCTGGGTGATTGCCAATTCGTGCATCACGGCCCCGTTCAGGACTCGTCACTATCCTGTTCGAGCGTAGCGCTTCGCACCCGTGAGTACTTGTTAACCGCGGGCGGTTAACAAGTACTCACAGGCGTTCGATGATGGTGACGTTCGCGGTGCCACCGCCTTCGCAGATGGTCTGCAGACCGTAGCGGCCGCCGGTGCGTTCGAGTTCGTTGAGGAGCGTCGCCATCAGCTTGGTGCCGGTCGCGCCGAGTGGGTGGCCGAGGGCGATCGCGCCGCCGTTGACGTTGACCTTCGCCGGGTCGGCGCCGATCTCCGCGAGCCACGCGAGGACCACCGGCGCGAAGGCCTCGTTGATCTCGACCAGGTCGATGTCGTCGATGCTCAGGCCGGTCTTCTCCAGCGCGTAGCGGGTCGCGGGGATCGGCGCGCTGAGCATGAAGATCGGGTCGGCGCCGCGGGCGCTGAGGTGGTGGATGCGGGCGCGGGGCGTCAGGCCGTACCGCTCGACCGCTTCCGGTGAGGCCAGCAGCACCGCGCTCGCACCGTCGGAGATCTGGCTCGCGACCGCAGCCGTGAGACGTCCGCCGTCGGTGAGGGTCTTCAGGGCGGCCATCTTCTCGAGGCTGGTCTCGCGCGGACCCTCGTCCGTGGTGAAGTCGCCCACCGGCACGATCTCGCGGTCGAAGCGACCCTCGGCGATGGCGGTCCGCGCCCGCTCGTGGCTCTGCAGCGCCCAGCGTTCGAGTGCCTCGCGGCTGATGTCCCACTTGTCCGCGATCAGTTCGGCGCCGTGGAACTGCGACACCTCCTGGTCGCCGTAGCGCTCGGCCCAGCCCGTCGATCCGCCGAACGGGGTGTCGAATCCGTACTGCTGCCCGACCACCATCGCCGACGCGATCGGGATCTGGCTCATGTTCTGCACACCGCCCGCGACGATCAGGTCGGCGGTGCCGCTGAGGATCGCCTGCGCACCGAAGTGGACGGCCTGCTGGCTCGACCCGCACTGCCGGTCGACCGTGACCCCCGGGACCTCTTCCGGGTAGCCGGCGGCGAGCCACGCGGTGCGGGCGATGTTGCCTGCCTGTCCGCCGATCGCGTCGACACAACCGAAGACGACGTCGTCGACACCGGCCGGGTCGATGCCCGTGCGCTCGACGACGGCCTTGATGACGTGCGCACCCAGGTCGGCGGGATGCACGCCGGACAGGCCACCGTTCTTCTTGCCGATCGGGGTGCGAACGGCGTCGACGATGTAGGCCTCGGTCATGTGAAACTCCTAGTCAGTGTTGGGGACTCGCGAGTCCGTCCAGGACGATCGAGAGGTATTGCTTGGCCACGGTGTCGACCGTGACGGAACCGCCGGGGCGGTACCAGCGGACGGCGACCCAGGCGGTGTCGCGGAGGAAACGGAAGGCGAGTTCGACGTCGATGTCGGCCCGGAAGCTGCCGTCCTTCACCCCCGCCTCGAGCACACCCATCCATAGGTCGCGGAATTCGGTGTTCAGTTCGGACAGGTACGTGAAGCGCTCGTTGGCGACGAGATGCTTCACCTCGTCCTGGTAGATCGCGACCGCCGAATGCGACGCGTCGATCGCCTCGTAGGACGTAGTGACCAGCGCTTCGAGGGTCGCGCGACTGTCGAGTCCGGATGCGACGATCTCGCGGTACTTGCCGAACAGGTCGTCGAGGAAGCCCCGTAGGATTTCGTCGACCATCGACTCCTTGGAGTCGAAGTGGTGGTACAGGCTGCCCGACAGGATGCCCGCGGCGTCGGCGATGTCGCGCACGGTGGTGGCCCGCAGGCCGCGTTCGGCGAAGAGGGTGGCCGCGATGTCGAGGAGTTCGGCCCTGCGTCCGGTCTTGCCGGTCGTGTCGTCGAGGGGTGGGGTCATCGTCACATCCTATCAACCAAGCGCTTGCTAGGGCCTCCGGCCCCGTGCGCCTTTCTGGTTGTCGGAGCTACCAAAAAGGCGCACGGGGCGGCTACGCCCTCTGCGACGAGATCGACACGACCTCGCCAGTGAGGTAGGTGGTGTAGTCGCTGGCCAGCATGGCGATGGTGGCGGCGATTTCCCACACCTCAGCGGCGCGGCCGAAGGCCTCGTCGGATGCCAGTTTGTCGAGGAGTTCCTCGCTGGTGACCTTGGCGAGGAAGGCGTGCCGCGCGATGGACGGTGCGACGGCGTTGATCCGGACCCCGTATTCGGCGGCCTCGATCGCGCTGCACCGAGTGAGGGCCATGACGCCGGCCTTCGCCGCCGCGTAGTGGGCCTGCGAGTGCTGCGCCCGCCAGCCGAGGACGGACGCGTTGTTGACGAGCACTCCGTTGTGCTCGACGCCCTTGAAGTAGCGCAGCGCCGCGCGGGTGGCGCGGAATGTCCCGTTCAGGGTGATGTCGAGGACGCGGTCCCACTCCTCGTCGGTCATGTCGACGAGCGGCGTCTCACCGCCGAGTCCGGCATTGTTGACGAGGACGTCGATCCGGCCGAGGGCGTCGGCCGCCCCGGCGATCAGGGCGTCCACCTGTTCGGTACTCGACACGTCGCACGTCAGCGCCTCGACGGCCTGCCCGGGAAACTCGGCGGCGAGCTTCTCCTGGGTCTCGCGGAGCCGTCGTTCGTGCCAGTCCGACACCAGGACGTCGGCGCCCTCGAGCAGGGCACGATGCGCGGACGCGTAGCCGATGCCGGTGCCCGCGGCGGCGGTGACGACGACCTTCTTTCCTTTCAGCAGGTCGTGGCCCGGCGTCTCGAAGGGTGCGGTGGCGAGCGGTGCGGGTTTTGTCACGGTCGTGCCTCTCGGGGGAGTCCGAGCACGCGCTCGGAGATGATGTTGCGCTGGATCTCGTTGGATCCGCCATAGATGGTGTCGGCGCGGGTGAACAGGAACAGCCGCTGCCATCCGCCGAGTTCGAGATGTTCGGGATCGGTGATGTCGGACGTCGGGTCGACGGGGGCGAGGAGCGACGACGCACCCTGCACCTCCATCGCCAGCTGTCCGAGGTCGCGGTGCCAGTTGGCCCACAGCAGTTTCGCGACGGACGCCTCGGGCCCGGACGTTCCGGCGTCGACGGCCTCGAGGGTCCGCAGGGCGTGGGCGCGCATCACGCGCAGCCCCACCCAGGCGCGGGCGATCTTCTCGCGAATGTTCGGGTCGGACGCTGCGCCGGTGGTTTTCGCGAGGTCGACGACGCCCTGCAGTTCGCGGGCGAATCCGATCTGCTGCCCGAGCGTGGACACGCCGCGTTCGAAGGTGAGCAGCCCCATCGCGACCCGCCAGCCGTCGCCGGGTTCCCCGACCACCAGATCGGCGTCGGTGACGGCGTCGTCGAAGAACACCTCGTTGAACTCGGACGTGCCGGTGAGTTGCTGGATGGGCCGGACGGTGACGCCGGGCTGGTCCAGAGGCACGAGCAGGAAGCTCAGCCCCTGGTGCCGCTTCGACCCGGGTTCCGTGCGGCACAGCACGAACGCCCACTGCGCGACGCGCGCGAGCGACGTCCACACCTTCTGGCCGTTGATCACCCACTTGTCGCCGTCGAGTCGTGCGGTGGTCGCGACGTTGGCGAGGTCGGAGCCGGCACCGGGCTCGGAGTAGCCCTGCGCCCACAGTTCGGTGACGGTGTTGATCCCCGGCAGGAAGCGTCGTTTCTGCTCCTCGGTGCCGAACGCGATGAGCGTCGGTCCGAGCAATTCCTCGCCGACGTGACTGACGCGTGCCGGTGCCCCTGCCTTCGCGTATTCCTCGTGGAACACGACCTGCTGAGCCAGCGTCGCTCCGCGCCCGCCGTATTCCTTCGGCCAGCCGAGGCACGTCCATCCGGCGGCCGCCAGGTGCCGGTCCCAGGCGAGCCGTTCCTCGAAGAACTCGTGCTCGCTACCGGGGCCGCCCTTGCCCTTCAGCCGGGCGAAGTCGCCGGTCAGATTGTTTTTCAGCCACGTTCTGACGCTCTCGGCGAAGTCGTCGTCGGTGATCAGCCCGTCCGGGCTCTCGCTCTGGTCCACGTCTGTAAGATAACCTACCAAGCACTTGCTAGGTAGGTAGGGAGCCCAGTGACCGAACATCCGAGAACCATCCCGTCCGCCGTCATCCACGCCGCGCGTGCATACGGCGAGCTTCCGGCGGTGTCCGACGGCGACGTCCGTCTGACCTTCACACAACTGCACGACCGTGTCCGCGATTTCGCCGCCGCACTCTGCTCGCAGGACGTGCGGCCCGGCGACCACGTCGCGGTGTGGTCGCCCAACACGTATCACTGGGTGGTCGCCGCGCTCGGCATCCACTACGCCGGCGCGACGCTCGTCCCGATCAACACCCGGTACACCGCACCGGAGACCCTCGACATCCTCGAGCGCACCAAGACGACCGCACTCGTCGTCGCGGGCAACTTCCTCGGCACCGACCGGTACGCGTCGCTGCGCGACGAGTCGAGCACCCTCGACCTGCCGACGGTCGTCCGCGTACCTGTCGACGGCGGCGACACCCCGACCCCGGGTGTCGTCGACTTCGACGACTTCCTCGCCCTCGCCGACGAGGACACCCGCGCCGAGGCCGACGCCCGCGCGGCCGCCGTCTCCCCCGACGACGTCTCCGACGTCATGTTCACGTCGGGCACCACGGGCCGGAGCAAGGGGGTGATGAGCGCGCACCGGCAGTCGGTGGGCATCGCCCGGGCGTGGGGTGAGTGCGCGGAGGTGACGTCGGACGACAACTACCTCATCATCAACCCGTTCTTCCACACCTTCGGCTACAAGGCCGGGTTCCTGGTGTGCCTGCTGAACGGGGTCACCGTCGTGCCGATGGCCGTGTTCGACGTCCCCAAGGTGATGGCGACCGTGCACGACGAGCAGATCACGGTGCTGCCCGGCGCCCCCACGATCTTCCAGTCGATCCTCGACCACCCCGACCGCCCGAAGTACGACCTGTCCAGCCTGCGGGTCGCGATCACGGGCGCGGCCGCGGTGCCCGTCGCCCTGGTGGAACGCATGCAGTCGGAACTCAGCTTCGACGCCGTCCTCACCGCCTACGGCCAGACCGAGGCCGTGGTGGTCACCATGTGCCGGACCGACGACGACCCGGTGACCGTCTCGACCACGTCCGGTCGCGCGATCCCCGGGATGGAGGTCCGGATCGGCGATCACGGCGAGATCCTGGTGCGCGGCGAGAACGTGATGCTCGGTTACCTCGACGACCCCGAAGCCACCGCCAAGACCATCGACGCCGACGGCTGGCTGCACACCGGCGACGTCGGCACCCTCGACGACCGCGGATACGTCGACATCACCGACCGTCTCAAGGACATGTACATCTCCGGCGGGTTCAATGTGTATCCCGCTGAGGTGGAGAACGCCCTTGCCAGGCTCGACGGTGTCGCGGAGTCTGCCGTCATCGGTGTTCCCGACCAGCGGATGGGCGAGGTCGGGCGCGCGTTCGTCGTGGCGAAGGCGGGTACCGCGCTCGCCGAGGCCGACGTGATCGCGTTCTGCAAGGAACGCCTCGCCAACTTCAAGGTGCCCCGCTCGGTGCGCTTCGTCGACTCCCTCCCCCGGAACCCCTCCGGGAAGGTCATGAAAAACGTTCTGCGTGAGGAGAAGAAATGACGGTTCCGGACGAGGGTGACGTCGTCACCTACGACGTGCGCGACGGTGTCGCATTCGTGACGCTCAACCGCCCCGACTACCGCAACGCCCAGAACTCGGTGATGACGTACGCGCTCGACGCCGCGTTCGAGCGGGCCGTCGAGGACGACGACGTGAAGGTGATCGTCCTCGCAGGCAACGGCAAGCACTTCAGCGCCGGGCACGACATCGGCACCCCGGGCCGCGACCATCACGTCCATTACGACAACAAGGCCGTGATGTGGTGGGACCACGTCGACAAGCCCGGCGGCGACCAGCGCTACGCCCGCGAGATGGAGGTGTATCTCGGGATGTGCCGTCGCTGGCGCGAGATCCCGAAGCCGACCATCGCGATGATCCAGGGCGCCTGCATCGCCGGCGGCCTGATGCTGGCGTGGGTGTGCGACCTGATCGTCGCGTCGGACGACGCCTTCTTCTCCGATCCGGTCGTACGTATGGGCATCCCCGGAGTCGAGTACTTCGCGCACCCGTGGATGCTCGGACCGCGGTTTGCGAAGGAAATCCTCTTCACCGGCGACCGGTTCACCGCGCAGCGCGCGTACGAGGTGGGCATGGTCAACCGCGTCGTGCCGCGCGAGGACCTCGAGACGGAGACCCTGGCGATCGCCGGCCGCATCGCCGCGATGCCCCGGTTCGGTCTCGCGCTCACCAAGAAGGCCGTCAACCAGTGCGAAGACCAGATGGGCATGCGGAACGGCATGGACTCCGTCTTCGGCCTCCACCACTTCGCGCACGCGCACAACGCGGAGATCGACACCGATCCGCTCGGCGGCATGGACGCCAAGTCGATGGCCGCCAGCGCCCGCAACTCGAACGAAGGAGCCAAGTAAGTGGATCTCGAGTTCGACGACGCCACCGTCGCCTTCCGCGAGGAGGTGCGAACCTTTCTGCGCGACAACGTTCCCGCCGAGCCGCTACCGTCGATGGACACCGCGGAGGGTTTCGAGGCGCACCGCGCGTGGGAACGCACTCTCGCCGACGCCCGGCTGTCCGTGGTGTCGTGGCCGGAGGAACTGGGCGGACGCGACGCGTCGCTGCTGGAATGGGTGGTGTTCGAGGAGGAGTACTACCGCTCCGGTGCACCCGGACGCGTCAGCCAGAACGGCATCTTCCTGCTCGCCCCGACGCTGTTCGAGCACGCGAACGCCGAGCAGCTGGCCCGCATCATGCCGCGGATGGCCCGCGCCGACGACATCTGGGCGCAGGCCTGGTCGGAACCGGAGTCGGGCAGTGACCTCGCGTCGCTCCGCTCCACCGCCCGCCGTGTCGACGGCGGCTGGGTGCTGAACGGGCAGAAGACGTGGAGCTCCCGCGCGAGCTTTGCTGACTGGGGTTTCGGGCTGTTCCGGTCCGACCCGGACGCCCAGCGGCACAAGGGCATCACGTACTTCATGTTCGACCTGCGGTCGCAGGGTGTCACCGTCCGCCCGATCGACCAGCTGGACGGCGAACCCGGGTTCGCGGAAATCTTCCTCGAGGACGTCTTCGTGCCGGACGACCCCGCGAACCCCGGCGAGTCAGGAGTGATCGGCGGTGTGAACGAGGGCTGGCGGGTCGCGATGAGCACCGCGTCCAACGAGCGCGGACTGTCGCTGCGCAGCCCGGGACGGTTCCTTGCCACGGTGGACCGGCTGGTCGCGCTGTTCGAGACCTCCGGACGCACCGACGACACCGCGCTGCGCGACCGGGTCGCCGACGCCTGGATCGGTGCCCGCGCGTACCAGCTGAACACGTTCGGCACCGTCACCCGGCTCGCGGACGGCGGCCAACTCGGGGCCGAGTCGTCGATCAACAAGGTGTTCTGGTCGGAGTGGGACATCACCACGCACGAGACTGCGCTCGAGCTGCAGGGCGCCTCGGCGGAGCTCGCCGACAACTGGACGGACGGCTACCTGTTCTCCCTGTCCGGCCCGATCTACGCCGGCACCAACGAGATTCAGAAGAACGTGATCGCCGAGCGCCTGCTCGGCCTACCGAAGGCGGATCGATGAGATTCACACTCGACTCCTCCCATCAGGACTTCGCGTCCAGCATCGACGCACTGCTGTCGAAGGCCGACATGCCGGCGGTGATCCGGTCGTGGAACACCGGCGACACCGGCCCCGGCCTGAAGGTGTGGCAGCGCCTCGCCGAGACGGGCGTGAACGGATTGCTGGTGTCCGAGGAACACGACGGCCTCGGCGCCGACGCCGTCGACCTCGCGGTGGCCGTCGAACAACTCGGACGCCACGCGGTCCCCGGCCCGGTGGCCGAGACCGTCGCCGTCGCGCCGGCGCTGCTCGCGCAGGTGTCATCGGACCGGCTGTCGGCGTTGGCTTCCGGTTTGCTCGCCACAGTCGCCGCCGGCCCGCACGTGCCGTTCGCGGTGGACGCGGACTCGGCCGATCTGGTCCTGCTCGTCGACGGTGCCACCCTGTCTCTCGGACAGGCCGGTGCGGTGCAGAACTCGGTGGATCAGTCTCGGCGGCTGTTCCCGCTGACCGCCGGCGAGACCCTCGGTGACGTGGACTTCGCACCCGCGTTCGACCTCGGCGCCCTCGCGACCGCGGCCCAACTGCAGGGACTCGGCCAGACCCTGCTCGACGTCACCACCGACTACGCCAAGCAGCGCAAGCAGTTCGGCAAGCCGATCGGACAGTTCCAGGCCATCAAACATCACCTGGCGGAAGTGGCTGTCGGGCTGGAGATGTCGCGGCCGCTTCTGCACGGTGCGGCGCTGGCCGTGCGGGACGGCTCCGCAGACAGTTCCCGGGACGTGTCGGCCGCGAAGGTGGCGTGCGGAGATGCCGCGTACCGGGCCGCGCGGGCGGCGCTGCAGGTACACGGCGCCATCGGGTACACCCAGGAGCACGACCTGTCGCTGTGGCTCACCAAGGTCCGGGCACTGATCACCGCCTGGGGCACGCCGGCGTTCCACCGCGGTCGTGTCGTCGACTCGCTCGTGGAGGCATCATGAGTTTCGACAACGAGGAACGCGCCGCGCTCCGGTCGTCGGTCCGGGACCTGCTCGGCAAGCACTCCGACTCCGCCGCCGTCCGCCGGGCGATCACCACCGGGCACGGCTACGACGACGCGCTGTGGTCCAGATTGTGCGAGCAGATCGGTGTCGCCGCGCTCGCCATCCCGGAGAAGTACGACGGCGTCGGGGCGTCGCTGCTGGAAGTCCATGTGGTGCAGGAAGAACTGGGCCGCACGCTGACGCCGTCGCCGATGCTCGGCAGCGCCGTGCTGGCCGCGCAGGCGCTGGTGTTGTCGGGGGACGACGACGCGTGCGCCCGGCTGCTCCCCGGCATCGCGGCGGGTTCGGTGGCCGCGCTGTGCTGGGCGGGCCCGGACGGCTGGTCCGGTTTCGGGGTCACCGCATCGGGCGAGACGCTGTCGGGGACGGCGTCGTACGTGCTCGGCGGTGACGTCGCGGACGTGCTGCTGGTTCTTACATCCGAAGGCCTGTTCGAGGTCGACCCGGCGGCGGACGGCGTGACGCGTCGTCGCGTCCCGGCGATGGACCCGACGCGCGCGCTGTCGGAGGTCGTGTTCGACGGCGTCGCGGCGCGTAGGCTCGTCTCCCCCACCGACCTCGTCGACCAGTTGCGCACCGTCGCGCTGGTCGCGCTGTCGGCGGAACAGGTCGGCGCGGCGTCCGCGGCGCTGGAACAGACGGTCGAATATGCGAAGTCGCGCAAGCAGTTCGGGCGCGCCATCGGATCCTTCCAGGCACTGAAACACCGCATGGCCGACATGTACGCGCTCGTCGAGACGGCCCGGTCGATGTCGTACGCGGCGGCGCTGTCGGGGACGCACGACGATGCCGTCGTCGCGAAGGTGTACTGCTCGGAGGCGCTTCAGAACGTCGCGGCCGAGGCCATCCAGCTGCACGGCGGCATCGCCATCACCTGGGAGCACGACGCGCAGTTGTACTTCAAACGCGCGCACGGGAGCGCGCAGCTCTTCGGGCAGCCGCGCGACTACCTCGCCGAGCTCGCTACCGCCGCCGGACTCTAGGCGGCTCCGCCGCCCGTGCGTGGTTCACGAGTCTCTGCACTCGTCAACCACTCACGGGCGCAGCCCCTCCAGGTAGCTGGCGACCCCGTCCTCGTCGTTGCTGGGCAGGACGTGGTCGGCGAGGGCGAGAACTTCGGGCAGCGCGTTGGACGGGCACAGCGCCGTGCCCGCCCATGTCAGCATCGGGACGTCGTTGATGGCGTCCCCGGCGACGGCGACCTCGTCCGTCGAGATCCCGTCGACGGCGCACAGTTCGGCGAGCGCACTCGCCTTGGACACACCGGACGCCGCCATCTCGACGTACGGCGCACCGGAGTGCGTCAGTTCGACGCCGTCGACGCCGGCGGCCACCGCCGCGCGGTACAGGTCCGCGCTGGGAACCTCGGGGTGCCGGGCGACGATCTTCACCATCGGCTCGTCGATATCGGGCAGCAGTTCCGACAGCATCATCTCGTGCGGATGCCGGTGGTGGTCGGCGAACTCGCACAGTGCCGCGTACGCCGGTTCGGCGACGAAGCGCGTCGGGCCGATGTTCGCGAATACGACACCGGGCATCAGCGTCCGCACCCGGTCCATTGCCGCGGCGGCCGACGCCATCGCGATGGTCGTCGTCGCCGTGATCACCGGGGTGCCGTCGGCCAGGTCGAGGACGACCGCACCGTTCGCGCAGATCGCCTTGCCGCGGAATCCGCACGACTGCGCGAGTTCGTGCACCGAATGCCGGGCGCGGGCCGTGGCCCACACCACCTCGACCCCCGACCGTCGGGCATCCTCCATCGCCTGCGCGGTGCGCGGGGAGATCGTGCGGTCCGATCGCAGCAGGGTGCCGTCGAGGTCCGTCGCCAATAGCCGAATTCGGGTCACCTCCGCATGATGCCAGGCGGCGCATGTACCCCTCACGACCCCATCGCAGTCGATAGCCTGGACAGCATGAGTCCTCGAGTACCCAGCATCGTGCTGAATTCCGGAACCATCGTCCCCCAGCTCGGCTTGGGGGTCTGGCAGGCCGACAACGACGAGACCGAACACGCCGTCGGGTTCGCCCTGGACGAGGCGGGCTACCGGCACATCGACACGGCCGCCGCGTACGGCAACGAGGAGGGGGTCGGCCGCGGCATCGCGAACTCGGGAGTCCCGCGCGAGGACATCTTCCTCACCACCAAGTTGTGGAACTCGGACCAGGGCTACGAGCCGGCGCTGAAAGCGTTCGACGCCAGCCTCGGACGTCTCGGTGTCGACTACGTCGACCTGTACCTGATCCATTGGCCGCTGCAGGACGACGACCGCATCCTCCGCACGTGGGACGCGCTGGAGAAGATCGCCGAGTCCGGGCGCGCGAAGGCGATCGGTGTGTGCAATTTCGAACCGCGCCACCTGCAGTTGCTGATCGACCGGGGCGGCGTCGTCCCGGCGGTCGACCAGGTGGAGTTGCACCCGCATCTGGCCCAGCAGGAGATCCGGACGTACGCGGTCGAGCACGGCATCGCCGTCGAATCGTGGAGCCCGCTCGGCGGCACCAGCAACTCGGGGTGGGGCGACGACTCGAAGCCGAACGTCCTGCTCACCGATCCGATCATCACGCGCATCGGCGACCGGCACAGTAAGAGCCCTGCCCAGGTGCTGATCCGCTGGCATCTGCAGAGCGGGCTGATCGTCATCCCCAAGTCGGTCCACGAGTCGCGGATCCGCGAGAACATCGACGTGTTCGATTTCGAACTCAGCGAGCAGGACCTCAGCGAGATCGAGACGATGGACGACGGCGCCCGCGTCGGAGCCCACCCGGACGAGTTGAACATCGGCGCCCCGGAATAGGCGCTTCGCGCCCGTGCGCGGTTAGCGAGTCCAGAGACTCCTCAACCACTCACGGGCGCGAAGCGCCTACAGCTTGACCGGCATCTCCTCGAGCCCGGACACGAAGTTGGCAGGACGACGCCGCAGCGGGGTGTCGTCGACGAGCATCATGTCGGGTAGCCGCGACAGCAGTTGCTCGAACATGATCTTCGCTTCGAGCCGGGCGAGTTGGTTGCCGAGGCAAAAGTGGGTGCCGAAGCCGAATGCGACGTGCGGGTTCGGGGACCGTCCGATGTCGAACACGTCGGGGTTGTGGAATACCGCCTCGTCGAAGTTGGCGGATTCGAACAGCAGCATCATCTTCTCGCCCTCGCGGAGGGCGGTTCCGAAGAAGTCGACGTCGCGGGTGACGGTGCGGCACATGTTCTTGATCGGCGACGACCAGCGCAGCATCTCCTCGACCGCCGTCGGGATGCCGTCGGGGTCGTTCACGAGACGCGCCTGCTGTTCGGGGTGGCGCAGCAGTTGTTCCATGCCGCCGCTGAGGACGTGCCGGGTGGTCTCGTCGCCGCCGATGAGGATCAGCAGGGTTTCGCCGACGATGTCCGCGTCGCTCAGCCGGTGCCCGTCGATCTCGCTGTGCACGAGGATGCTGGTGAGGTCGTCCGTCGGGTTCTGCCGCCGTTCCTCGATGGTGCGGAGCGTGAATTCGTTGAACGCGAGGTAGGCGTTGGCCTGTGCCTGCAGTCCTTCCGGGGTGGCGTTGCTGCCGAGCGCATTCATCAGGTCGTCGGACCACTGCAGGAACAGGTCGCGTTCCTGGGGGCGCACGCCGAGCATGTCGCCGACGACGGCCATGGGCAGCGGCGCCGCCAGATCGCGCACGAAGTCCACTTCCTCCTTGTCGCACGCGGCGTCGATGAGGTGGTCGCAGATCTCGCGGATCCGGCCGACCTTCGCCTCCACCTGTTTGCGGGTGAAGCCGGCGTTGACGAGTCGGCGATGCTGCAGGTGCTGGGGGTCGTCCATGTCGATCATCTGGGGCAGCGGGCCCACCCCGGGCCGGATTCCGCCCGCGTTCGAGAACAACTCCGGATCGCGTTCGGCGGCCAGGACGGCCTCGTACGACGCGGCGCCGAGAATGCCGCCTGTCCGGTACACCGGTTCGTGGGCGCGCATCCAGGCGTATGCCTGCCGGGGGTCGCCGAGTTCGCCCGAGTAGAACCGTCCGTCGATGAGATCGAATTCCGGCCTGTCCGTCATCGAGACGCTCCTCCGCATTGAATCCCGCCGTTCGTGCCCCGATAATAGAACGTGTTCCTACTATGACGCAGAGGTATAGCGGCAGTTTTCACAGATCCACGGCTCGAGAATTGACACGAGTTCTATTACCTGGAGGTGTGCGTGGTTACCAACGACGGCAGCAGCGGGCTCGCGAAGACGTCCGTGCTCGTCACCGGCGGCGGCAGTGGCATCGGACTGGGCATCGCCACCGCACTGGCCGCCGAGGGCGTCCACGTCACGATCTGCGGTCGGAACGAGGAGAAGCTGGCACGCGCGGCGGAGCAGATCAGCGCCGACAACCCGACGGGGACGGTCGACGCGGTGACCGCCGACGTCACGAACGAGGACGACGTCGTCCGCGCGGTCACGAAGGCGTGCGAGCGCACCGGGCAACTCGACGGCGTCGTCACCTGCGCGGGCGGCAACGAGACGGTGGGGCCCGTGACCCAACTCGACGTCGACGCCTGGCGCAGAACCGTCGATCTCAATGTCACCGGCACGATGCTGACGATCAAGCATTCCGCCCGGGCACTGGTCGCCGGGGGCGGCGGTTCCATCGTCACCATCTCCTCGATCGCGAGCAGCAACACCCACCGCTGGTTCGGCGCGTACGGCCCGTCGAAGGCGGGCGTCGACAACCTGACGC
The DNA here is from genome assembly GCF_900105905.1 of Rhodococcus koreensis. Taxonomy (GTDB): domain Bacteria; phylum Actinomycetota; class Actinomycetes; order Mycobacteriales; family Mycobacteriaceae; genus Rhodococcus_F; species Rhodococcus_F koreensis. The sequence goes on from NZ_FNSV01000005.1 coordinate 3,853,987, forward strand.
GACTCGCCGCCGACGAACTCGGGGCCAGCAACGTCCGCGTCAACTGCATCCGCCCCGGACTCACCCGCACCGACCTCGTCGCGCTCATCACCGACGGCGGACCCGTCCTGGACGACTACCTGGCCAACACCCCGATCTCGCGGGTCGGCGAGGTCACCGACATCGCCGCGCTCGCCAAGTTCCTCCTCGGCCCCGACTCCACCTGGATCACGGGTCAGATCATCAACGTCGACGGCGGGCAGATGCTGCGGCGCGGCCCCGACTTCGGGTCGATGTTCGAGCCCATGTTCGGCGCCGACGGCCTGCGCGGGGTGGTCGCGCCGTGACGTCGCACCTGGTTCTGGGCAAGCAGGTCGACATGCCCGTGGAGATCCGGGCGGCATCGGCGTTCACGGCGATGTATTCGGTGCCGACCGCCGCGGCCCAGTCGCTGATCGACTCCACCGGACTGGAGATCCTGCAGTTCCGGCCCGGGCGCGGCGTGTGCGTGCTGGTGTTCGTCGACTACGTGGACGGCGACCTCGGCCCGTACAACGAATTCGGGGTGTCGTTCCTCGTCCGCGACCACCGGGCCGCCGGGACCTCGGTCCCGCAGGATCTGAAGGCGCTGACCCAGGGCCGGGCCGGGGCGCTGATCCACCACCTGCCGGTCGACGGCGACTTCACCCTGGCCGCCGGCCGCGGCATCTGGGGCTTCCCGAAGGTCCTCGCCCATTTCGACGTCGACCATTCCGGCTCCGTCAAACGTGGGTCGGTGAGCCAGGGCGGTCGGCTGATCGCCCAATTGAGTGTCAAACAGGGCATTCCGGTGCCGGGTTCGGGCGCGAGTACGTCACTCGCCGCCTATTCGCACCTCGACGGACTCACCCGGTTCACCACCTGGGACATGAGCCCGACCGGCGTCCGCTCCCGGCCGGGAGGCGCGGAACTGAAACTGGGCAGCCACCCGATCGCCGACGAACTGCGGTCGCTGGGACTTCCGAAGCGGGCGCTCCTCACGTCGTCGATTCCCGAACTGAAGATGACGTTCGGGGACGCGCAGCCCGCCTGACCCGCAGGTGAGTGGCAAAGTGTGCCCCGGCACGCTTTGTCACTCACGTGGGGTTGCCGCCGAAAGGACGACCGGTAGTGCAGATCACACGACGCAGCGTGCTCGTGGGCGCGGCCCTGACTCCGGCGAATTCCTGGTCGGCGTCGGCATTTCCGACGCCACCGGGCCGGTCGCCGACGTCGGGATGATGGGCTACTCCGGCAGCGACGTCCCGCGCGGCCCGGCACCTCGCGACCTGTCGCAGTTCCAGCCGTATTTCGGTCCCGGCATCGACCACGACGAGCGACCCGCCGGCCGCGCCTTCGGCGACACACTCACCCAGCCGGCCACGAAAACACAGTCGGGCCAACAGGTCACCGTCGAGTTCGTCACCGGACACCCGCGCGACAACCCGCGCCGTGGGGGAACGTTCTTCGAGATCCAGCGCCTGAGCGGAGACCACTGGCTCCGGCACGCCGACGACGGCGACTGGTCGACCAAGTACCACTGGACACGCACCGAGCCCCACCGGTCGGTCGCGCGCATCACGTGGGACGTTCCGCCCGGAACGCCCGCAGGCCGATACCGAGTGCAGCACTACGGCGACAGCCGGAACGCGGCGGGAGCGGTCACCTCGTTCACCGGGACGTCTAACGACTTCGACGTCGAGTAGCCGCCCCGACGACCCCGGACGCCCGACTGTCCTGGACGCTAGGACAGGTCGAGCGCGGTCGCCACGTCGAGGAAGTGCCGGATCGCCGGGATCTGTTGCCGGTCGGCGCGATACGCGACCGACACCGTCGATACCGCCTGCGCGTCGGAGAGTGCGACGTACCGCAGGTCCGGGAGGTGCAGGGCCCGGAGGCTGGCCGGAACGATGGTGACGCCGGTGTTCGCCGCCACCAACCCGAGGAGGGTGGGAAACTGGACGGCCTCCTGCGCGGCCTCCAGCCGGAAGCCCGCGTGATGGCACAGGGCGGCGATGTGGTCGTACAGTCGTGACACCTGGCCGCGCGGAAACGTGAGGAACCGTTCGTCGCGCAATTCCACGAGCCGCACCGACTCCCGGGCGGCGAAGGGGTGCGACGAGTGCATCGCCACCAGCAGAGGCTCGCGGGTCAGCGGCCGGACCACGATGCCGTCCGCGCGGTCGACTTCGCGGACCAGCCCGATGTCGAGGATGCCGTCCGTGATCGCCGACAGCTGGCGGTCGGTCGTCGACTCGGACAACTCCACCTGAACTCCGGGCCACTCCTTCTGCAGGGCGAGCATGGTCGCGGGGACGATTCGCAGTGCCGCGGAACTGACGAAACCGATGCGGAGCAGCCCCACCTCCCCGTGGGCGACCTGTTCCACCGCGGCGAGCGCGTGATCGGCTTCCGCGAGGACACGCCTGCCCTCGTCCAGGAGTACCCGACCCGCGTCGGTGAGCTCGACGCGTCGCGTCGTCCGCTCGAACAGGGTGGTGCGCAGTTCTTTCTCGAACTTGCTGATCTGCTGACTGAGCGCGGGCTGCGCGATGTGCAGGCGTTCCGCGGCGCGCCTGAAGTTCATCTCCTCGGCCACCGTGACGAAGTATCGAAGCTGCCGCAGTTCCACCCGATTGATACTTGCAACTTATCAGTCGGTTGACAATAGGTACTTCTGCACGGTGGTCGCCGGGCCTAGCGTTGAGGGCACCGAATTACCAGCCCTTCGAGGAGTCAGCAGTGGAGCACCATCTCACCGCACCAGACACGGACACCCGTCTCCGCCACCTGATCGGCGGCGAGTGGGTGGACGGCGACGGTCCGGTCGCAGCGACGACGAACCCGGCCGACGAGACGGTCGTCGCGGAATACCATCCGGCCGACAGCCGGCTCCTCGACGCGGCGGTGGCTGCCGCGGTGTCGGCACGCCGCGAGTGGGACGACCGCGGAATCATCGCACGCGGACTCGTCCTCCGCCGGGCGGCCGAGATCCTCGCCGAGCGTGCCGACGCGGTCGCGGAACTCATGACCCGGGAGCAGGGCAAGACGCTCCCCGAATCGCGGGCCGAGGTGGGAGCCACCGTCGAGACCCTGCACTACCACGCGGCGCAGGCGCGCAACGCCGACGGCGCCACGTTCCCCTCCTCGCATCCCGAGGAGGTGATCCGCACGGTCCGCCGACCGCTCGGCGTGGTCGCCGCGATCACCCCGTGGAACTTCCCGCTGCAGATTCCGGCGTGGAAGCTCGCGCCGGCGCTGCTGTGGGGCAACACGGTGGTCTGGAAACCCGCCAGCGACACGGTCGCGGTCGCGGCAGTCTTCGCCGAAGTCCTTGCCGCAGCGGGTGTTCCGGCGGGTGTCCTCAACATGATCCTGGGCCCGGGGACGATCGGCGCCGAACTGGTGGCGCGGGAGGAGATCTCGGGAGTCACCTTCACCGGATCGGTTCCGGTGGGCAGGTCGATCCAGGCCGCCGCGGTGCCGCGCGGCGCGAAGGTGCAGATGGAACTCGGCGGGCACAACGCGGCAATCGTGCTCCCCGACGTCGATCCGAGGGAAGCAGCGGCGGTCCTGATCGCCGGGGCGATGGGTAGCAGTGGCCAGAAATGCACGGCGACGCGGAGGATCATCGCCGTCGGCGACGCTTATGACGACCTCGTGCCCGAACTCGTCGCACGGGTCGAGCAATTGGTCGTCGGCGACGGGCTTGCCCCGGAGTCGCAGATCGGCCCGCTCGTCTCCGCCCGCGCGGCAAAGGAAGTGACTGCCGCGATCGACCAGGCGCTGTCCGAGGGCGCGGAACTGCTGGGGTCTGCACCACTCCCCAAGTCGGGTGCGGCCTTCGTGGCCCCGACACTGCTCGCCGGCACGCCGGCGCTGACCATCAGCCGGGACGAGGTGTTCGGTCCGGTCACCCTCGTCCTGCGTGCGCGCGACCTCGACGAGGCCATCGCCCTCGCGAACGCGACGTCGTTCGGTCTCACCGCCGCGGTTTTCACGTGCGACGAGCGGGCCGTCCGCCGCTGCATCCGGGACCTCGACGCCGGCCTGATCAAGGTCAACGCACCCAACACCGGGTCCGAACTGCACGCTCCCTTCGGCGGACTCAAGGATTCGTCGTTCCCCGCTCCCCGAGAGCAGAATGCGGCGACGAGCGCCGAGTTCTTCACCTGGAGCAAGATCGCTTACTCCCGCACCGGAACACCGAGGAGCGAGGCATGAGACCGACCGAACTGCTGCGGCGGACGCAGACATCCGCCCGGTCACCCGAACAGGTCTGGACCCGGCCGACATGGGAGCCGCCCGCTACACCCGGCACAGCTTCGCGCGGTCCTTCCTCAGAACCGCGGCCGCCGAGAACTGGCGGGTCGAACGCGAGCGGTGGGACGTCGACGCCGACGGCCGCGGCGAGGTCGTCTACCGCGTCGGGATCGGCGCGCGGGAGGTGAGATTCGTCGTGTTCTCGACGACCCTCGCCGAGCGCGACCGAACTGACCGCGTCATCGCCAAGGCCTGGGACGTCACCGCAGCCCTGATCGAGGGGCCGCTCACCGAGAGTCGTTCGAGCGCACTGCGAATGCAGGTGCCGCGTCAGGAAGAAGGCCGGGCGGACGACGGCACCCTCATCTGGACCCGGGCGAATCGCAGCGCACGGTTCTTCGACTACGTCGCCGATCGCCTGTCCGCGGGCGGTCAACCGGACATAAAGACGATGGGCGACGCCGCCTACATCCTGCGGAGCACCGCGTTCTACAGCAACGGGAAGTTCGGGCTGGCAGATTTCGATCGGCTCGGTGCCGACCATCCCCTGCGACTGCCGTACCGGGCACACATGCTGACCGCCTGGTTGCTGCGTGAGTTCAGCTACGACCTGGTCGAGCACTGTGCCCGGGCCCGGAACCCGCGGGCGGCGCGGCTGTCCGGAGACTGGCGACGCTACCTCGGGCTCGGCAATGCGACCGGTCTCGGCATGGTGCCGTACGTCGTCAATCATCCGCAGGTGCTCGACGCCTGGTGCGCCACCCGCGAACTGCCTCTCGCGCATGCGCTGGCGCAGACGACCGCACCCGGCGGCCCGCGCATCCACCGCGCCCGTGACCTGCTCGACCGTGCCACGCTCTACTTCGGCGAGCGAGCAGACATGTCGACCGCGCCCTTTGTCACCTGCGGCGAGCTTGCCTCCCAACTCGCCGTGCTCCGGGACCTGCTGTCCGAGTACATCGGGTCGGGGACCGTCGGCGGGACGCCGACCGACCACGCCTGGCGGGCGCTGCACGACCGGGCCGCGTCGATCGGCGCGGAGGCCCGCGGAGTGATGGACTCCGTGATCGTCGAGGTCCATCCGGAACTCGACACCGAGGTCGATGAATTGCTGTGCTGCGATCAGCGGCTGGCCGTCGAACCGGCGCAGACCTGCGCCGAACTCCGCGCCGTCCTCCGGGACCGTTACGCGTGGGTGCAGCGGTTCGACTTCGACGATCCCGACGAGCAGGCCCATTTCTGGTTCTCGTCCGAGAACAACGAGGAGCCGCGCCGGGGACGCCGCGGTGTCGATCCGGGCGAGCACGTCGAGCATCCGATCGATGTCGCCCGATCCGTGACCGCCCTGGAACGCGATCTGGCGTCCGCCCGCGACGAGACCACGGTCGCCGCGTTTCTCGTCGAACATCCGCGGCACCGCGGCATCGTCGCCCGCGTGCAGACGCTCACCGGCGTCCCGTACGCGGAGGCCCACGACAACCTGCTCGCCCGGAACTTCCTGCCCCTGAATCTGCAGCGCTTCCAGCTGGCGATGTACGGGATGGACAACTACATGCCGCAATCGACCGACTGGCTCCGGGTGACCCTCTACTCGGGAGCCCCACGGGCCGAAGACGTCGCCGCCGGGGTGGACGACGACTGGATCTTCACCCGCAAGCCGCGAAAGGACGCCTAGTGCACACGCTCACACACTCCGACCTGCTGGTGGTGGACGGACTCCAGTTGACCTCCTCTCGGCAGTGAACGACCGAGATTCCCCTCGGAACTCACGTCCCGAGATTCCTGTTTCACCGACAGTCGCCGCCCCACACGTTATGTGCGAGGCGGTCTCACACCATCTCCGCAGGCTGCCACCGCCAGTCCGACGGCCAAAATATTCCTCGCCGCATTCACATCCCGATCATGGACGACGCCGCACCGGCACGCCCACACCCGCACATCCAGCGGCATCGCCGACGCGATCACCCCGCACACCGAGCAGGTCTTCGACGACGGACAGAACCGATCGACCGCCACCACCCGCCGCCCGTACCACTCGGCCTGGTACTCGAGCATCGACCGGAACTCCGACCACCCCGCATCCGAGATCGCCCGCGACAACGACCGAATCTTCACCATGTTCCGCACACTCAGATCCTCGATGGCGATCACTTGATTTTCGCGCACCAGCCGAGTGGAAAGTTTGTGCAGATAATCGCGACGCCGATCAGCGATCCGACCATGAATCTTCGCGACCTTCAGTCGGGCCTTGGCCCGATTACGCGATCCCTTCTCCTTCTTGGCCAGTGCCCGCTGCGCCTTCACCAACCGCGCACGGTCCGCGCGCTCGTGGCGCGGGTTGGTGATCTTCTCCCCCGTCGAGAGCGTGTAGAGGCTCGTGATCCCGGCATCGAGCCCGACCACCCGATCGACCGGCTCGAGTTCGCTGATGGTGTCCTCGACGAGAATCGAGATGTGGTACTGACCACGAGCATTGCGCGACACCGTCACCTGCGACGGTGTCACCCCCTGCGGTAGCGGCCTCGACCACCGAATATCCAGCGGTTCGGACTGCTTGGCCAACCGGACCTGCCCACCCCGGTAGGTGAAGCAGTTCGAGAAGTAGGTCGCCGAATCCTTCGACTGGCCCTTCTTCTTGAATTGCGGGTAGCGGGTCTGCTTGCGCCAGAACTTCTCGAACGCGCCCTGCAGTTGCCGCAGCGATTCCTGCAGCGGCCCCTTCGACGGCTCCGACAACCACGCGGTCTCGGTGTCGCGTTTCCATCCGGTGAGCATCTTCGAGGTGTCCGCGTAGGTGACCCGCCGTTGCTCCTGCGACCAGGCCCGCGTCCGCTCGGCCAGTGCCCGGTTGTAGACATACCGGGTGCACCCGAACGTCCGAGCAAGCTGTTCCGCCTGCACTGCAGTCGGATAGAAGCGGTATTTGAACGCCCGCTTCACCACCTTCCCCGCCATGACCCAGACACTAGCCACACGGTCCGACAAAGTCGGATCGGCTACCCCGGCCCTGAAGGACCGGGTTTGCGCCGAAAGACTCACGGATCAACAACTGGGACCGGAAAGTCCTCGAAGAACTGCGCGCCGGTGGGGTCACCGGCGTGAATGCCACCTGCGCGGTGTGGGACGGTCCGGCCGACACGCTCGGCGCCGTCGCACAGTGGTATCAGCTCGCCGCCGACAACGACGACATCGTCACCCTCGCGGAAATCTCCGACGACATTCGCAACGCGAAGCGGGACAACCGGATCGCCGTGCTGCTCGGGTTCCAGAATTCGTCGCCGTTCGGGGACGACTATCGCATGGTGGAGATCTTCCACCGGCTGGGGGTGCGCGTCGCGCAGCTCACCTACAACATTCAGAACCTGGCGGGCGGCGCCTGCTACGACGAGCACGATTCTGGACTCACCGCGTTCGGGCGCATCATGATTGCGGAGATGAATCGGGTCGGCATGCTCGTCGACCTCTCCCACGTCGGGAACCGCACCTGCCTGGACGCGATCGACGCCTCGCGCACGCCCGTCGCGATCACGCATTCGAACCCGACCTGGTTCGTCGACAGTCCCCGCAACAAACCGGACGAGGTCATCGACGCGCTGGCCGCGCGCGGCGGTGTGATCGGCTGCTGCCTCTACCCGAACGTCCTGGGTGGGGAAGCGACGTCCAGCGCGGATTTCGCGGTCATGGTCGCGCGGCTCGTCGACCAGATCGGTCCCGACCACGTCGCGATCGGTAGTGACTGCACCCGCAACTGGTCGGAGGACTACGTCGCGTGGTTGCGGAACGGTCGCTGGCGACCGCCCAGCCAGAATCCGGTCGAGCCCGAGTGGCCGATGTGGCCGAACTGGTTCTCGGGTCCGGCGGACTTTCCGGTTCTCACCGAGTGCCTGCAGAAGGTCGGCCTCGACGACGCGACCATCGCGAAGATCCTCGGCGAGAACTGGTTGCGGATCTTCGACGACGTCTTCCCCGGACTGCCCGAATCACAGGAACGCCGATGACCGACATGCTCACCCACACCCTCGAAGACGTCACCGCTCTCCCGCCGGGAAACCGAATCAGGCTGGCGGTACGGGAGGTTCGCGAGACGGCGTTCCGCGCCCTTTACGCCGCGGGCGTAAGCGCAGGCGAAGCCGGTGGCGCGGCCGACGTCGTGACGGCGATGCAACTTCACGCCCGCAACGGCATCGACACACTCCTGACGACGATCGCCGAACTCGAGTCACCGGCCGGGGCCGCTGACGTCACGCTGACGAGAGGTCCGGAAGTCGACATCGTCGCCCGGTCACCGCGGAGTGCACTGCTCACGGGTCCGCCGGCGGTCGATCTGGCGCTGTCGCAGTCTCGTCCGGTTCTCCTGCCCCGGATCGTCGATCACGAGGCCGTCGCCTGGTACGCCCTGCACGCCGTCTCCCGGTCCGGTGCCACGTTGCGCCTGATCACGCTCGACGACGGTGGGCACCCGGCCGGCGCGACCGTCGTGACGGAGGCGGGCGACATGTACCGCGACGCCGCCGCCGCGGCGCTCACCACCGGCGTACCGGCCATCGCGGGAACGCTCCTCCAGACCGCACCGCCCGCTGCACACCTGTCCCGTCCCGTCCACACCGCCGCCGAACGGGAGACGCGTTACCGCCACGCCGTCTCCTACGGCGTGTTCGTCGACGCCGCGACGTGGTCGCGCGCCTACGAACTCGGCAGGCGATTCCTCGTCCCGGAGGCACATTCGTGACCGATCAGCGTGAACTCGTCCCACATCCCGCGGGCACCGAGCGACCGTACGCGCGGGCGGCGGTGTTCGCCGGCACCATCTGGGCCTGCGGGCAGATCCCCACCACCGCGGACGGACGGACCCCGACCGCGATCGGCGACCAGGTCCGGGTCGCGCTCGACAATCTGGAGGCCACCCTCCACACTGCGGGCGGTGGCCTGCACACCCTTCTGAAGGCCACGGTGTACCTGGCCGACCTGTCGGAGTTCGACGAATACAACACCGCGTACCTGGCCCGGCTGGACGGCATTCCCCTGCCGCCGCGGACGACTGTCGAGGTTGCTCGGTTCCGCGGCGACAAGCGAATCGAGATCGACGGGATCGCGGCCGTCGACCCGGCGAATTGATAAGCACAGAGCATGAATTGGTAGGAGATTGGTAATTCCGCGCCGCGAATTCTCTTCCTACTGTGGCAGCAACCACATCACGTGGGGACACACCCTCAAGCCCACACCCCCGATGGGATTCCTCAGATGAACCTCGACACCACCGTCTCCGCCCGATCGGGCGTCACACTGGACAGCGCCAGACTCAACGGCTTTCACGCCAAGCTCGCCCTCTTCTCCTCGGGCGGCCCCTTCCTCGACGGCTACATCCTCAGCATCATCGGCATCGCGATGGTGCAGATCCAGGCACAGTGGGACATGAGCGCACTGTGGGCCGGCCTCATCGGATCCTCCGCGCTCATCGGGGTGTTCCTCGGTGGGGCCGTGTTCGGTGCGGTGACCGATCGGATCGGCCGGAAGTTGATGTACACCATCGACCTGATCGTGATCATCGTCTGCTCGGTACTGCAGTTCTTCGCCGCGGACGAGATGCAGTTGTTCATACTGCGCTTGATCATCGGCATCGCGGTCGGCGCCGACTATCCGATCGCCACCGCGCTGGTGACGGAATTCGCGCCGAAGGCGTGGCGCGCCAAACTCGTCGGCGGCCTCAACGCCATGTGGTTCGTCGGTGCAACGGCAGCCGCGTTCGTCGGATACCTGCTGCTCAGCAACCCCGACGGATGGAAGTGGATGCTGCTCTCCTCCGCGGTTCCCGCCACCCTGATCGTCGTCGCACGCACGAGCATCCCCGAGTCTCCCCGGTGGCTGCTGAGCAAGGGGCGGTCCGACGAGGCACTCACCGTGCTGCGAAAGACGATCGGGACGGATGCCACGCTGGACGACCTGCCCGACGAGGAGGGAAGCACGTCCATCCGCGGATTGATGCGCGGCGTATACCTGAAGCGCGTCGTGTTCATCTCGATCTTCTGGACGTGCACGATCGTGACGCTGTTCGCCATCTACGCTTTCGGCCCGCAGATCCTCGAACTCTTCAACCTCGGTTCCGGAAATCTCGCCCACATCGGATACGGCCTCATCAACCTGTTCTTCCTGATCGGCAATGTCGTCGCACTGCTCCTCGTCGATCGACTGGGGCGACGGCCGATCCTGATCTGGGGTTTCGTGCTCTCCGGTCTCGGACTGCTGTTCCTCGCGATCAAGCCGGACGCGGGCCTGTGGGTGATCGCATTCGCGTTCGCGATCTATGCGCTCTTCAACGGCGGACCCTCCATCCTCGAATGGATCTACCCCAACGAACTGTTCCCCACCGAGGTGCGGGCCACCGCCGTCGGCCTGTGCACGGGAATCAGCCGGATCGGTGCGGCGATCGGCACGTTCGCCACCCCGTGGGCGCTGTCCAACCTCGGACTCTCCGCAACGATGTACATCGCCGCGGGCATCGCCGGAGTGGGCGCACTCGTCAGCTTCCTCATGGCCCCGGAGACTCGGGGAACGGACCTGAGCGACGCGGCGTCACTGCGCTGAGTTCTCCCCGAACACGCCGCTGCTGCCGGGCGCCAGTCCCCGGCGGCAGCGGCGCTTCCATGTTCCCGCTCACACCGGCCGCGCGGTGTTTTCCGCACCACATGTCTGCCGCGCCACATGTCCGCTGCACGCCAACGTATTTCACGATGACCGTCACATCGCCGACCGTGCGAGGAAACCGCTTCGCAACACTGCGGGACGACAGTGGGTGCATGAACGATCCCGTGAGAGAACCCGGAGTTCACGTCAACGCGTGCGAGGCGTGCGGCCGGCTTCCGCATCCCCGCCGCGTTCGTCTGGCGCTGGCGAAGCTGTGCGCCATATTTCCCGTCGAGCTGTTGCTCCATGCCTTGGTCATTCATTTCCACGTCTCCTATCTGATCACCGTCGCGGTTCTCACCGTCACCACCACCGTGTTGGTCATCTGGGTGGTCGAGCCGTCGGCGATGCGGCTCCTCGGCGGGTGGCTGCACGGTCCCGCGGACGGTAAGCACGGCCACCTCGCGACCGGACAGTCGCTCTGGCGCATCCGTGTCCGGGTGAGCGATCGCCCGGGGCAGCTGGAATCGCTGGCCCGCAACCTCGCGGAGCTGGACGCCAACATCCTGACCGTGCACGTCCATCACCTGGACGGCGGTTCACTCGACGAATTGATCGTCGGAGCGTGCCGGGACACGTCGCCCGAGGCGCTGTCGAATGCCGTTCGCGCAGGCGGCGGTCACGATGTCGGCATCTGGCCGGCATCGGCGCTCGCCCTGATCGACGGCCAGACCAAGGCGTTGACGTTGGCGTCGCGGGTGGTGGCCGATCCGTCCGAACTTCCCCTGTCGATCGCGGAACTCCTCGGGGCCCAATACGTCGATACGCGCGTGAGCGACGTTCCCACCACGGCAGCGAGTGTCGAGATCCCGTCGGGTGATGAGCTGCTCATCTTCGTGCGGTCGGCGGACGAGCCGTTCACGCCGGCCGAGATCGCCCGGGCCCGGCGCCTCGGCGAGCTGGCGCAGAAGACACGGGAGATGGCGGTGTAACGCCCGCAAGGACGGTCATTCGCACACAATTGCACCCCAACACGAGCCGACTTCCGTGACAGATCGTCAATGTGTTTGACATACTTGAACTAATGACTACCCGGACAATGTTTCACGGCTCTCACAAGGATGCGATCTCGATGCGAGATAACCAGTCCGCAGCCTCCGCCTTGCAACTCTACTGCGCCTTTCGACACCAGCATCCGCGCAGCGTGATGCCCTCCGACTACGTCACCGACTGCGGTTTCCGACTCGGACGTTGGCAGGATCGCCAGCGCGTGGCCCGCATGCTGGGCACCCTGCCGCCCCAACGCATCCAGCAACTCGACGCGATCGGCTTCCTGTGGAGCGATGACGCCGTCCCGCTCCCGGCCGTGTCACCGGCCGACAGCAAGCGGCGACGAATGCTCACCGCCATCGCCGCCTACCGCGAAGAGCACGGCAACGCACTCGTTCCTGCGAACTACGTCACCGCCGACGGAGAACAGGTGGGCCAGTGGCTCTATCGAGCGGTGAAGAAGTGGCGGGCCGACGCGCTGCCGGACGAAGAGCGTCGCCCGCTCGTCGTGCTCGGTGTCTCCCCCGGTCCGCGCCCACGAGGGCCGCGGACCTCGGCTTCGCACGTCGGATAGGCATTCCGCCGTTCGAAATGGACGGAGGACCCCCGGGACAGTCACGGACCAGTCATGCTGTTTCCGTCGAATGGCAGGTTCACCCTTGGGTACTTGCAGTACTTGTCTCACGGTTCCGAACCCGTTCAGGTGGCGGGCTTCTCCCGATCGCGGCGTCGGCGCAGGGTGAGTTGCAACTCGAGGAGCAGGCGATCGGAGGCGTCCTGGAGATCCACCCCGACGATTTCCTCGACGCGGCGGATCCGGTACCGCAGGGTGTTCGGATGCACCTGCACGGCCGCCGCGGCGCTGCGGACGTCGCCGTAATGCGCGAGGTAGCTTTCAGCACTCTCGCTCAGGTTCGACGCGTGTGTGGTGTCGTACTCGAACAGAGCATCCAATCGTGGATCGTGAAGTTCGGGGTGCTGATCGACGAGGTCCAGGATCTCGCCGAGCAGCACCGCGGTGCGCGATTCGGCGAGGGTGGTCACCCGCCCCTCCGGGAAGGTGGCGGCGGTGCCGTCGAGGACCCGGTCGACCTCGGTCCGCGCGCCGGCGACGTGCCCGAGATCCATGACCGGGACGGCGATCGCCGCCCGGAGGACGATCGACCGTTTCGTTTCGAACTGGTCGACGAGTTGCCGGGTCCAAGCGGCGACGGTGTTCGCCGATTTGTAGCGCGGCAACAGCACATACGCGCGGTCGCCGATGATGGTGGCCACCGAGTCGCGGCTGAAGGAACTGGCGTGCAGGCGCAGCATGCTGCCCGATTCCGCGAAGTCGCCGATCGGCGCTGCCGTGTCCGTGGCGGTCGGAGCGAACCCGACGACGGCGGCCGGGCCGGTCACCGGCAGATTCAGGGCACTGGCCACCGACGGGACGTCCACCCCTCCCCCGCGCGCACCGAACAGCCGTTGGATCAGCAACGCCTCCGTGGACGGGGCGTTGAGGGTGCGTGAGATGATCCGTGCGGCAATCGCCGACGCGCCCCGCAGCACGTCGGCCGCGTCCGGCGTCAGTGGTGCGTCGCCCTGCTGCACCCAGATCGAGCCGAGCAGCCGGGACACACTCGCCCCTTCGGTGGTTTCCCGGATGCTGACCACCAGCCGCCGCTTGGTACCGAGCTTCGGGTGTGCCGGGACGTCGATGACCTCGTCGCTCTTGCGAAGCCGGTCGAACACGCCCCATTTCCGCAGCACGCGCAGATAGTCCCGCGGTCCCTCGCGGCCGAGGATCGACAGCATCCGCAGCTCGTCCGCCGACTCGTCGGACGACGAATACGCCAGCACGCGCGACTGCGCGTCCTCGATCGACACCATCCCGCCGGAGTTCTGGGCCACGATCTGGGCGAGTCCGAACAGGTCGGTGTCGGTGGCCAGCAGTTCCTGGTCTCCCAGACCGGTCTGCAGCCGACGGGAACGGTCCAGCATGCGCTGCACCAGGGGAAACACATGGTCCCACCGGGCCCTCGGGTGCACGGCCACCAGCGCGACACCGGCGCGGCGAGCCGCGGCCTGAAGTGCGCGCGGGTCGACTGCCGTTTTCGACATCACTGCGCGCGGTCGCTGTCCCGGTGGCCGCTGCGCAACGCGATCGAACCAGCGCACCGCCTCGGCCTTGCCGACCCCGACGTGCAACAGCAGGTCCGGCAGCGGAGATTGCGATTCGATCTCGGCGGCCAGATCGGTGCCGTCGACCAGGGCGACCGATTCGAGGACGACGTCGTCACCGGCGGGAGCCTCGACCAGTTCGACGACCGCGGTGTCGAGAGCACTGAGAAGCTCACGCAGAGTGATGATCTCGACCTCGTCCGGTGCCTTCTCCGGGATCGGAGATACGGGTCGATCGCGGCGGCTCATGGTGATGTCTCCAGTTCGGAAATCGAAAAGCAGCTTGGCCAAGCGTACAACTCAGTGAACCATAATTTGTTCGGCTGACTCATCAACCAGCGGCTTTTCCGGTGTTCACTGTGACTAGTTCGTTGCGGCGGTCCACTCGCCGCCACATCTCGTAGGAGGTTTCATGGACGCCGTCACCACCACCCCGCAGCCGGTCAACGAGCCGGTCGGCAGTTTCACGCCGGGCAGCCCCGAGCGGGCGCGGCTGCAGGCCAAGCTCGCCGAACTCGGATCGAACCCCACCGAGATCCACCACGTGATCGGCGGGCAGCACCGACGCGGCAACGGCCCGACGATCGACGTGGTGCAGCCGCACCGGCACGCCGCGGTGCTGGGCACCTTCACCAACGCCGGCGCCCGGGACATCCAGGACGCCGTCACCGCCGCCACCGCCGCCGCCCCGGCCTGGCGAGCCCTCTCCTTCGAGGACCGCGCCGCGGTGTTCCTCCGCGCCGCCGACCTGCTGTCCGGTCCCTGGCGCGAAACACTCTCCGCCGCAACCATGCTCGGCCAATCCAAGACCGCGTACCAGGCCGAGATCGACACCCCGTGCGAGCTGATCGACTTCTGGCGGTTCAACGTCCACTTCGCCCGGCAGATCCTCGCCGACCAACCCATCTCCTCCCCCGGCGTGTGGAACAAGGTCGAATACCGCCCCCTCGAGGGCTTCGTCTACGCCATCACCCCGTTCAACTTCACCGCCATCGCCGGCAACCTGCCCACCGCCCCCGCCCTGATGGGCAACACCGTGATCTGGAAGCCCTCCGAGACCCAGGCCGTGGCCGCGTACTGGACGATGAAACTCCTCGAGGCCGCCGGCCTGCCGCCCGGCGTGATCAACCTCGTCAACGGCCCCGGCGCCGCCGTCTCCGACGTCGTTTTGGCCGACCGTCGCCTGGCCGGGATCCACTTCACCGGCTCCACCGCCACGTTCCAGCACCTGTGGCGTCAGGTCGGCACCAACATCGCCCACTACGACTCCTACCCGCGCCTGGTCGGCGAAACCGGCGGCAAGGATTTCGTCCTCGCCCACAGCTCCGCCGACCCGGACACCCTCACCACCGCCCTGATCCGCGGCGCCTTCGACTACCAGGGGCAGAAGTGCTCCGCCGCCTCCCGCGCGTTCGTCCCGAAATCGGTGTGGGCGAAAATGGGCAACGACTTCATCGACAAGGCGTCGACGCTGACATACGGCGACGTCACCGACTTCTCGAACTTCGGCGGCGCCGTCATCGACAAGCGGGCCTTCGACCGCAACGCCGACGCCCTCACCCGCGCCAAGGCCACCCCCAGCCTGACCATCGCCGCAGGCGGCCACGCCGACGACTCCGTCGGCTACTTCGTCGACCCCACCGTGCTGCTCGGTGACGACCCCACCGACGACGCGTTCCGCACCGAATACTTCGGGCCGATCCTGGCGGTACACGTCTACGACGACTCGGCCGCCGGATCCTTCGACACCGTGCTCGACCTGGTCGACAAGGGCTCGAAGTATGCGCTGACCGGCTCGATCATCGCCGACGACCGCACCGCCGTCGCGAAAGCCACCGAGGACCTGCGATTCGCGGCCGGCAACTTCTACATCAACGACAAGCCCACCGGCGCCGTCGTCGGACAGCAACCCTTCGGAGGAGCCCGGGCGTCGGGCACCAACGACAAGGCCGGCTCCCCGCAGAACCTGCTGCGCTGGGCCTCCGCCCGCACCATCAAGGAAACGTTCGTCCCCGCCACCGACCACCACTACCCCCACCAGGACATCTGATGGCCGCCTCCGATCTGCTCCGTCCGGCGCTGCTCGCCGCCGCCCGCTCCCCCCGCATGGAACGCACCATCACCAAGATCCCGGTGACCCGCAACCTCGTCGACCGGTTCGTCGCCGGCGAAACCGAGGACCAGGCCGTCACCGCGTCCACGGGCATCCTCGATTCCGGCCGCTACATCACCATCGACTACCTCGGCGAAGACACCACCGACCTCGCCCAGGCGAACAGCACCGTCTCGCACTACCTCACGCTGCTGTCCTCGCTGGCGCAATTCGCACCCGCCGGTGCGCACACCGGTGAGCCACGCAACATCGAGGTCTCCCTGAAGCTGTCGGCACTCGGTCAGTTCCTGCCCCGGGACGGGCACAAGGTGGCGCTCGAGAACGCACACAAGATCTGCGCCGCCGCCGAGGAAGCCGGGGCATGGGTCACCGTCGACGCCGAGGACCACACCACCACCGACTCGACCCTGTCCATCGTGCGCGAGCTGCGGCAGGACTTCCCGTCGCTGGGCACCGTACTGCAGGCCTACCTCAAGCGCACCGAGGCCGACTGCAAGGATCTTTCCGGCCCCGGATCCCGGATCCGGCTGTGCAAGGGCGCCTACAAAGAACCGGCCTCGGTCGCGTACCAGGGCAAGGCCGCCGTCGACGACGCCTACCTGCGGTGCCTGCAGATCCTGATGAACGGCCGTGGCTACCCGATGGTCGCCTCGCACGACCCCGCCATGATCAACGCCGCACTGCAGTACGCAGAGGCGAACGGCCGCGACGTCGACGAATTCGAACTCCAGATGCTCTACGGCATCCGGGACGCCGAACAACTGCGGCTCATCGGTGAGCAGCAGCACCTGCGGGTCTACCTCCCCTACGGCGAGCAGTGGTACGGCTACTTCATGCGCCGCCTCGCCGAACGCCCCGCCAACCTGGCGTTCTTCCTGCGCTCGCTGGCCTCGACGAAGTAGGCCGAGACCACACCAGTAAATTAGGTTAGGTTTACTTCGTGATAACGTTCACGCGCTTCCTCGCGTGCACGTGCTGATCGCTCTTTTCGTTCGACAGCCGGGATCGACGCCCGAGTGGGGCGCTGATCCTGGACGAACAGAAAGCATGACGAGCGTGAGAACATCCGTGGGCCGAATCGGCCTCGTGGCCATCACTGCAGTACTGGCGAGCACCCTGGCCGCCTGTGGGCAATCCGAAACCGTCGACGACTCCGGCGCCGCGTCGACCGGCGAGGGCAGCACGAGCTACCCCCTCGTCCTCGACAACTGCGGACAGCAGGTCACCGTCGACGCCGCGCCGCAGCGGGTGGTGTCACTGGACCAGGGTTCGACCGAAATCCTGCTGTCGCTCGGCCTCGCCGACCGGCTGGTGGGCACGGCGTCATGGACGGACCCGATCCGCGAGAACCTCGCGGTGGCCAACGCGTCGGTGCCGCGGCTCGCGGACAACGCCCCGACGTACGAGGTGGTCCTGGACGCCGATCCCGACTTCGTGACGGCGTCGTTCGGCCGGCATTTCAAGCAGGGTGGCGTGGCGGAGCGCGCCCGGTTCGCCGAGACCGGAGTCGAGTCGTACCTGTCTCCCACCGACTGCGACAACGGGGTCAGCATCAACGGCGGCGGCAAGCGCACGAACCCGCTGACCATGGAAGCGCTGTACCAGGAAATCGGTGAGCTCGCCGCGGTGTTCGACGTGACCGAGCGCGGCACACAGCTGATCGACGAATTGAAAGAACGAGAAACCGCCGCACTGGCGTCCATCGAGAAGTCGACTGCGTCGACGGCATTCTGGTTCGCCGACACCAAGAGTCCGTACGTGGCCGGCGGTCTGGGGTCCGCGAGCCTCCTCGCCCGCTCCGTCGGTGCCACCAACGTGTTCTCCGATCTCACCGACGACTGGTCGCCCGTGGGCTGGGAGATCGTGGTGGAACGGAACCCGGACGTCCTGATCCTCGGCGACCTGCTCCGCAACCGCTTCCCCGGCGACCTGCTGGCGGACAAGATCGCGTTCCTCGAATCCGATCCGGTGACGCAGAACCTCGACGCGGTGCGCAACAAGCGGTACATCGCCCTGCACGGCGCCGAGATGAACCCGTCCATCCGCGCGGTCGACGGCCTCGAGAAGGTCGCTGCCGGCCTGCGCGATCAGAAGGTCCCGTCCTGACCGCCACCCTCGACCACGCCGACACCGGTGTCCCCGCACCGGTTCGGCGGCGGTGGGTGTTCGGGACCCTGATCGCGGCCGGCGGGATCGTCGCGCTCGGACTGTCGATTCTCGTCGCAGTCACGCTCGGACCGGCGGACGTCTCACTGGTCAACGTCCGCGACGTGCTGCTCAATCACACCGGGCTGGCGGATATTCCGGTGCGGCTGTCGAAGAACGCGATCGTGTGGGAGGAGCGCCTGCCCCGGGCACTGGTCGCCGCCGCGTGCGGCGCCGGACTCGGACTCTGCGGCGTCATCATGCAGTCACTGCTGCGCAATCCCCTCGCCGATCCATTCGTGCTGGGGATCTCGTCGGGTGCGTCGACCGGCGCGGTGGTGGTGGGTGTGCTCGGGGTCGGTGGCGCCGCGCTCGGACTGTCCGGAGGCGCATTCATCGGCGCACTGGTCGCGTTCGGGCTCGTGTTGCTGCTCGCCCACATCTCCGGCGGCAACAACGACCGTGTCATCCTCGCGGGCGTCGCGAGCACCCAATTGTTCTCGGCGCTCACGTCGTTCGTCATCTTCGCGTTCGCCGATTCCGACGAGACCCGCGGCGTGATGTTCTGGCTACTCGGCTCCCTCGAGGGCGTCCGCTGGGACGACGTGACCCTGTGCGCGATCGTCGTGTTCGCCGGCACCGCCCTGTGCCTGCGCTACGCGTACGTCCTCGACGCCTTCTCCTTCGGCGACGAGGTGGCAGCGTCGCTCGGCATCGCCGTCGGCAAGGTCCGCCTCCTGCTGCTGGTCGTCACGGCGATCATCACCGCGACCCTCGTCAGCGTCGCCGGCGCGATCGGCTTCGTCGGACTCGTACTCCCCCACGCCGCACGATTCCTCGTGGGCCCCACACACAGTCGGCTGATCCCGGCGACCGCGGTGATGGGCGCCGTCTTCATGGTGTGGGTGGACGCCGTCTCCCGGGTCGCGTTCGCACCCACACCGCTGCCGGTGGGTGTCGGCACCGCCCTCGTCGGCGTTCCCGCGTTCATCCTCATCCTGTCCCGGCGAAGGAGAGCCCAGTGACACTCCACGCAAACGGCGTCACCTGGAATCGTGGGGGCGCACTGGTCGTCGACGGTGTCACCGTCACACCGGCACAGGGTGCGACGGTGGGTCTGCTCGGACCCAACGGATCCGGCAAGTCCTCGCTCCTGCGCCTGCTGAACGGCGTCGTCCGCCCCACCTCGGGTGTCGTGACCCTCGACGGCAACGACCTCACCACCGTGCGTCGCAAGGACATTGCGCGCGCCGTCGCCGTCGTGAGCCAGCACGCCGACACCGACGTCGACATCAGCGTGCGCGACGTGGTGCGACTCGGACGCATCCCGCACCGCGGAACGTTCGGCGGCAACCCGGCCGCCGACGAGGCCGCCGTCGCCGCCGCTCTCGAGCACACCGGCCTCGCAGCGAAGGCGGATCGCCTCTGGCACAGACTGTCCGGCGGCGAGAAGCAACGAGTGCAGATCGCCCGTGCCCTAGCGCAACAACCGCGCGAGCTGCTCCTCGACGAGCCGACCAATCACCTCGACATCCATCACCAGCTGGAGTTGCTCTCGCTCGTCACGCGGCTGCCGGTCACGAGCGTGATCGCCCTGCACGACCTCAATCTCGCCGCCATGTTCTGCGACACCGTCATCGTGCTGAAGGAGGGTCGCGTCGTCGCCGGCGGAACCCCCGCCGACGTGCTGACGTCGGACCTGATCGCCCAGATGTACAACGTCCGGGCCGAGGTACTCGTCGACGAGCCCAAGGGGCGGTTGTCCATCCTGTTCGAGCCGGGTCCGGTTCCCGTTCCCGTCCACTGAGGAACGACAACTCGTGACGGAGACGGACACCCGCCGGCGCTTCGTGGGTCGATGGTCGCTGCTGAGCAGTCTGGCCGCGGCGACCCCGGAGGTCCGGCTGCTCGTCCTCACCCAACTCGCGTTCAACGTCGGCTTCTTCATGGTGCTGCCCTACCTGTCGGTGTACCTGTTCGAGGATCTCGGTCTGCGGGCGGCGTTCGTCGGCGCCGTGCTCGGTCTCCGCACCTTCTCGCAGCAGGGGCTGTTCTTCGTCGGCGGTTCGCTCGCCGACCGCTGGGGCGTCAAACCGGTGGTCCTCACCGGTTGTGTCTGCCGCATCCTCGGTTTCGCCGGGTTGGCACTGTTCACGTCCGTGCCCGGGATCGTGGTCGCGACCGTCCTGACCGGGTTCGCGGGCGCGCTGTTCTCGCCCGCTGTCGAATCGGCGCTCGCCACGGCCGCCGGCGGAACCGAGGACGGGGGACGGTCCCGGGTGGACGCGTTCGCACTGTTCAACGTGTGCGGGCAGATCGGGTCGTTCGCCGGGCCGCTCGTCGGATCGGTCCTGCTGCTCGCCGACTTCTCGGCCGCGTGCCTCTCCGCAGCCGGGGTATTCGTCGCAATCATGCTCGCGCACCTGCGGTGGCTGCCGTCCGGGCCCGGCGTCCACGCCACCGACAGTTGGCGCGACGGCTGGCGGGAAGTACTCGGAAACAGGCCGTTCCTCCTCTTCGCCGCGGCGATGAGCACGCAGTTGGTCGCGTACAACCAGCTGTACCTGCTACTGCCGCTGGAGGTGGAGCGGGCCTGGGGCTCGCAATCCCCGCTCGGCTGGTTCTTCGCCCTGTCCTCGGTATTCGTCGTCGCCGCCCAACTCCCCATCACGAAACGGGCGCACACCCACGCCGCGCTTCCCCTCGGCCTCGCCGTCATGGCCGTCGGTTTCGCCGTCATGGCCGTCGCCGTCCCCGCGCAACCCCGCGGGATACCCGGACTGATTCCACCCGCCGCGTTCGTACTCCTGCTCGCACTCGGCCAGATGATCGCCATGCCCGTCGCACGAGATGCGATTGCCCGCATGGCCTCCGGCCGCCGGCTCGGAACGTACTACGGCGTGTTCGCCTCCATCGGTGGAGCCGCCGTCCTGCTGGGATCCGTCGCCGTCGGCGCCCTGATCGACGCCGTGCCGTCCACCGGGTGGCCCCTCGCCGCACCGTGGTGCGCTGTCGGAGCACTCCTCACCGGCAGCGCACTGACCGTTCGTGTCGTGTTTCCTGCTCGCCGACGGGACGAGGCCACCGACTGAATCCGGCGCCGATGTCGTCGGGAGCGGTGTCCTCGCCGAGTCGGGGGTCGGCGTCGAACCTCATCGCTTGTCCGGCGATGTCGTAGGTGGGCCAGCCGGGATCCCCGTGCGCTGCGAAGTCGAGCCAGGTTCGGTGCATCGCACGGGTGAGGGCGTCCGGAGCGTCGTCGCCGACGAGGCCGCGGCATGTCTGTGTGGTGTCGAAGACGAAGGGAACGTCGAGGCCGTGTGCTGCGCCGTGCAGTGGTGATCGCCATGCGAATTCGTAGACGTAAGCGGGGCCGGGGTGACGGTGCGCGGTGCGGCGGCTCGGCGACCGGAACATCAGGTCCGTGTAGGCGGCGGTGAGTGCCTGCGCGGGGGTCACGGCCGGGTCGTGGAGACGGTGTCGTTCCAGGAGCGCTTCGGCCTCGGGGTAGGTGGCGGCCAGTTCGGCGACCGCGTCGTCCGCGTCGAAGGCGGCGAACCCGTCGGCACCGAAACCGAGGTTGGCTTCCTCGAGTGTCGTGCCGATCAACAGCTCGCCGCCGCGCGCGTGGGTGCTCGGGACCCCGACCGGGTCGGGGAGGACGTCGTCCCCCGTGGTGGGGAGGAACAGTGCGCGTCCGTGGCCCGGGTCGAAACCGTTGTCGTCGCGCAGGTCTGGGCGGGGTGCGGTTCTGAGCAGGGCGCCCTGCGCGCGCAGCAGGTCGGGGGCAGAGCATGCTCGGAATGCGTCTGCGGTCGGGGAGGTTCCGAGCCGGGCGGCGACTGCCTTCGTCAGTTCTTCGGTGAGCGCGAGCGGGCGGGCCATCTCGTCGTGTCCGCTCTGGACGATCGCACGCCGGAACAGTCCGGTGGCCGGCGGGGAGTGCAGCAGGAACGCGACCGAGGTGCCGCCGGCCGATTCGCCGAAGACGGTGACGTTGTCCGGGTTCCCGCCGAACCCGGCGATGTTGTCGCGAACCCAGTGCAGTGCGGCGATCTGGTCGCGCAGTCCGATGTTCGTGATCTCACCGGGCAGCGCGAGGAAGCCCTCCGCGCCGAGTCGGTAGTTGACGGTGACCAGGACGACGCCGTCGCGCGCGAACGCGGTGCCGTCGAACGCCGGTGCGGCACCCGAACCGATCATGAACCCGCCGCCGTGGAGGTAGACCATCACCGGGAGCCCGCTCGTGCCGGGGTCGGGTGTCCAGACGTTGAGATTGAGGTAGTTGCCGTCTCCGGTTACCCATCCGGGCCCGACCAGCGGCGCCAGACACGCCTGAGTGGGATGCAACTGCGGCTGGGGTGCGGTCGCGCCGTAGCCGGTGGCGTCCCTGGTCCCTGCCCATCGTTCGGCCGGGGCCGGCGGTGCGAATCGGCGTTCGCCCGCCGGGGCTGCCGCGTAGGGGATTCCCAGGAAGCGGGCGACCCCGTCGGTGTGGTCACCGGAGAGTCGCCCCGCCTCTGTATTCACGGTACGGACGGTCATCAGCGACGTCCCCTTTCGTGTGGCCAGGCCGAGGGGGTCGTCCGAATCGGTTCCCCTCGCCCCAGCCTGCCACGGGGCTTCGATGCCGGCCGAAATGCGTCAGGCCTCGAGGCCTGATCCACCGTGGCAGTCCGAGATGGTCGGCGGCGCGGACAGGAACGGCCGCAGCTCGAGCCATTCGTGGATCGGCTTCCCGCCCGCACCCGGCGCCGCCGACAGCTCGCCGGCCAGTTCGAGCGCGCGCTCGTGGGTCTCGACGTCGATCACCATCCAGCCCGCGATCAGGTCCTTCGTCTCCGCGAACGGGCCGTCGGTGACCGGCGGCCGTCCCTCACCGTCGTAGCGGACGAACGTCCCCTCCGGAGCAAGCGCCTGACCGTCGACGAACTCCCCGGTCCCCTCCAGCTTGGTCGCGAAATCCTGCATGTACTGCACGTGCGCCGAGATCTCCTCCGGCGTCCACTCCGCCATCGGCACGTCGTTGACCGCCGCCGGCGCGCCGCGGTAGTGCTTGAGCAGAAGGTACTTGGCCATCATGTTCTCCTCGGTACGGGTGCGACCCATTCTGGCCGCATTCACCACAGGGACGGAGCCGATCACCGGTTCTCGACATCGTCTCCGGGACTATTTTCGATCGAGGCGATCGAGCCAGTTGCCGAGCAGCGGGGCGAGCAGTTCGGGCCGCTCGTGCACGAGCGCATGACCGGCGTCCTCGATGACAGCCAGGGCGGCGTGCGGATAGCGCTCGAGCAATTCACACGCGTCGGCGTACCCGGCGACCGAATCGCGCCTGCCGGCCACGATCACCGTCGGCCCCGGGAACACACTCGACCCGACGTCGACCGCCCACCCGGCAAAGATACGTCCGAGCGCCTCCTCGTCGACGAGCGTCGAACCCGGCACCACATGGTCGCGGTAGCGGCGAGCGGTGGCCCGGGTGTGAACGACGAAGTACTCGTCGAACCCCGCCCACTGCGCACGGTCGAGTTCGTCGTAGGCATCGGCGTCCCGACGAACCACAGTGTGGTCGGGTACGTTCCGCGACCGCTCGCCGACCGGACACAACAACGCCAGACCGAGCACCACGTCTGGCCTCTGCGCGGCCACACCGCGAGCCAGATAGGCGCCGTACGAATGCCCCACCAGCGTCACCGGGCCCGCCCCGAGGCCGTCGATGAAGTCGCCGAGCAGCGTCACCACATCGTCGTTGCAGGTCAGCCCGTCTGCTGTCGACAGGCCCATCCCCGGCAGGTCCGGGTAGATCCGCCGGTACCCCGTGCCCGGGACGACGGCCTCGATCGCCGCCTCGATCTCACGATGATCCACGCCGGCGCCGTGCAGGGCGACAATCGGCACACCACCGCCGTGCTCGACCCAATGGACCACGGCTTCGTCGATCCGGCGCTCCATGGCAACACCCTAACGATCCATGGCGTCCTCACCGATCCGCGCCGCCCACACGGGTCGCGCGGGAACCGCGGGGTGGAGAGATCCGCTAGCCGGTGACCGGTACCCGGGCGCCGAGGGTGGTGGCGGCGCGACGGACTTCGGGGATCAGGTGCGCGATCTGGGCGTCGTCGAGGGCGTCGGTGGGTCCGGTGACGCCGAGGACGGCGACGAGGGTGCCGTCGGCGGCCCGGACGGGAGCGGTGACGGAAACGATGCCGAAGAGGCGTTCGCTGACCGAGACCGCGAAGCCGTCGCTGCGGATCTTGTCGAGCTGGGCGGGCAGTTCGTCCTTCCGCAGTGTGCCGCCGCCGGCGAGGGGGACGTCGCCGATGCCGGCGAGGATCGTCTCGAGTTCCTCGGCGCCGAGGTGGGCGAGGATGGTCTTGCCGGCGCCGCCGAGGTACAGCGGGAGGCGCTCGCCGACGGGAAGTATGTAGCTGAGCGGGTGTTCGCTTTCGACTCGGGCGATCAGGACTCGCGAGTTTTCGACCCGCACGTACATCGACGCGGTGAAACCGGTGTTGGCGGCGAGTTGTTGCAGCGTGGGCTGGGCGAGGACGCTGAGCGGGTTGGTGACCATGAATGCGTGGGCGACCGCCAGCGCGGCGGGGCCTGCGGTGTAGGTGTCGCCGATCCGGGCCGCGTAGCCGCGGTCGAGGAGCACCCCGAGGATGCGCTGGACGGTGGCGACGTGCAGAGAGGCATGCCGGGCGACCTCACTCAATCGCAGTGGCTGCTTGGCGTCCTGCAGGACGCCGAGGACGTCGAACGCGCGGTCCAGGGAGCGCATGTTGTTGGTCGGCACCGCCATTTGTCCTCCTCGATGGACCCACTTTCGATCGAACTTATCATTGTGCGAGAACGGTCAGCGGATGGCGGTCGCGTTGCACGGTGAACCCACGCCACCGACGAAGTTGAGCGGTTTCACGGTGACGAGGGCGTCCCAGGTACCGGTGCGGCGGCTGTCCTCGACGAGGGCCGTGAGGTTCCACAGTTCGCCGAGTGGGACGCCGAGTTTGCCGATCAGTTCCTGGTGCATCATGCCGGCGTCCTCGGGAGCGGACTCGGCGAAGGGGCTGCCTGGGACGACGGGCAGGACCTCGACGGCAAAGGTGTCGGTGCCGAACAGGGCGATCTTGTCGTCCCACAACCATCGTGCGAGTTCGCGGCTCTGTGCGAATCCGGTGGAGCGGCGGCCGGCGCGGACCTCGTTGCGCTGGTCGTCGGTGGCGGTCAGGTACCAGTGCGCCCAGCCGGTGTGGACGAGGATCAGATCTCCGTCCTGGATCCGGGTGTTCTGACGGTCGAGGGCGGCGTCGAGGTCGGCGGCCTGGACCGCCGGTCCGCGAACGTGATCGAGTGGGGTGCCCCGGTCCGCGAACAGCCCCTCGAGGTCGAGGAGCAGTCCGCGGCCGACGATCGGGTTCTGTGACCAGGCCTGTATTCCGAGAGCGGGGGCGTTCTCGGTGACCTGGCCGTCGGGGGTGCCGTCGTAGAAGCCGTGTCCGGACACCCGTCGGTGGCGCAGCCCGTCGAGGTGACTACTGGCCTGCAGGTAGAAGCCGTCGAGGAGGTCGTCGCGGGATTCGGCGTGCGCGGAGACGATGGTGTGCTTCGGCGCCGTGCGCGACCGCGCCATCGGCGGATCGAACGCGCCGAGCGGATGGTCGAGGGCGAACACGGCTCCGCGGCGGACGAGCTCCGCGGCGGCCCGGACCTGTTCGGGGCCGGCGAAATTCGCCGTCCCCCGGTCGGGGTCGTCGAAGACTCCCCAGCTCGACCCCGCCGGGGCGCCGTCGGTGCGGGCGCACAGGTCGGTGTAGGTGGAGTCGGGGCCGATCGTGCTCACGGGACTGGTCATCCGACGTGCTCGGCGGCGCGGGCGGGAGAGTCCTCGTTTCCGAGGGCGTCCTCCTCTCCGCCGTGGTGGAAGTACGACAGTACGAAGGCGAGTAGTCCGGCGATGCCCGCGGCGCCGTAGGCGTAGGAGGCGAGCAGTTCCTCGACGTGGGTGACGATGTGGCCGTCACCGAGGATCAGGCCGACGGTCTGGCCGAGCACGATCGCCAGTCCGCCGAGCAGGAATGCGACGACGCTGATGCGGAAGAGGGTGGAGAAGCTTTTCTGGAACATGACGTGTCCTGTCGCGAGGGTCAGACGGGGAGGAGGCCGAGGGCGATGAGCACTCCGATGCCAAGAATGGGGACGCAGTAGTACTTCAGGAGCGGCATGAAGATCTTCGACGGGTCGATCCGGGCGATGCCGGAGGCGACGTAGATCGGGGCGCCGGACGGCGGGGAGGCGCCTTCGGTGGACGCGAACACCAGGACGGCGGCCGCGGCCACGGGGGCGGCGATGCCGGTGCCGACCAGTGCGGCGACTGCGACGGGGCCGACCGAGGCCATGGTGGCGGAGGCGGTCAGCGGGATCGCGATGATGACGATGATGATGCCGACGAGGATCGCCATCAACCAGGACGGTGCGCTGAGGCTTTCGAGCATCGCGGTCAGTTGCTGAGGCAGCTTCAGCTTGGCCAGCACCGCCGAAGCGGAGAACGCGGCGACGATGGTGATGCCGATGACGCCGAACTGGGGTGCCGCGTCGCCGAGGACCTTCCACCAGCCCGTGGTGGTCTTGGGCAGGTGCCGGCGGCCGAGGAAGAGCACCAGCAGGATCATCAGGACCGGGATCCAGGTGATCAGGCTCAGGGCACTCGACATCACCAGGTCGGTGTAGTGCGCGATGGGGGCGGCGATCGGCCCGCGGGTGAGCAGCAGCGGGATCACGATCGGGACGAACAGCAACAGCGAGGTCCAGCCGACGCGCAGACTCCGCTTGACCGGGATGCGGTCCTCGGGGGCGATGGGCTGCAGGCCGTTCTTTCGCACCAGGTAGTAGCTCAGCACCAGCCGGTAGCCGAGGCACCAGAGGCCGGCGATCGCGAGCGGGACGATGATGTCGTCGGCGGCCATCATGCCGGTGACGGTGCTCGACCCGACCAGGATGAACATGGTCGCACTGAACGGGAAGGTCACACCCATGCCGGCGCAGCCGGCGACGACGGTGGCGGACAGTTCACCGCTGACGCCGGAGCGTTTCATCCACGGCACGGTGACCGAGCCGACCGCTGCGGTGACCGAGGCCCCGACGTGGGCGATGGCACCGAACATGCCGCCCGCGACAGTGGAGGTGTAGATCGGGCCGCCGCGCAGCCGTCCCAGGAAGGAGTTGAGGATGTCGATGAGCCGATCCAGCACCGGCGTCTTCGCGAGGATGAAACTCATGAAGATGAACGCCAAACCGGCGAACGTCACTTCCTCCTGCATCGAATCGACGAAGCCGTCCCACATGTATTTCGGGGCGTCGCGACCGGCGAACGCACCGACGACGACGAACCCGACGATCATCGCCTCGCCGATGTTGCGTTTGAGGACCGCATTCCAGAAGACGATGGAGGCGATGAACGCCAGCAACGCCCAGATGGCGATCATGATGCGACCTTGCGCGCGGCGATGATCGCGGCGCGGCGCTGCGCCTCGTCGGCTTCGACCGCGCGGCCACCGGCGAGGCTGGTGAACGCCTCGGCGGCCGGGACGATGATGACGCCGTCGTCGTCGGCGACGACCAGATCGCCGGGGGCGCAGACGACACCGCCGACCGCGACCGGGACGTCGATCTTGCCGGGGCCGTCCTTGTAGGGGCCTGCCGGGTTGACCGCGCGGGCCCAGACGCCGAACCCGATTTCCTGCAGGACGTCGATGTCGCGGGCGGCGCCGTCGATGATCATGCCGACGCAGCCGCGGGAGCGGGCGCGTTCGGCGATCAGTTCACCCATCAGGGCCCGATTCTGGTCGCCCTGTCCGTTGATGACGATCACCTCACCCGGCTGCACCTTCGCCAGCGCCTCGTGCAGCGCCTTGTTGTCACCGGCGCGGGTCCACACCGTGCGGGCGCGACCGACGATACGTGCACCCTTCCACATTGCGTGGATACCCGAATCGACCATTCCCATGCGCTGGCGGGCGTCGCCGATGTTGGCGACCGGGAGCCCGGCGTAGGAGTCGAGCAGTTCGTCGGCGGCGCGGCCGTTCGCATCGGCGAGCGTGCGGTGGGCCTGTGCCGTTGCGGATGTGAGGACCGGGCGGACGCCGAGCGTGTCGAGGAGTTCGACCGAGGCGGTCGCCTCCACCGAGCGTCGTGCGGCGTGCTTGCGGGTGCCGTCCCGCAACCGGTCCAGGGCCGCGAAGCTGCCGGACAGCTCGCCGGCGATCTGGGCACGCACCCACTGCTCGGCGTCGGCGGCGATCCCGGCATCGACCGATTCGACGATCAACGCGCCGAGGCCCTTCATGAAGGTGCTGCGCAGCAGCTTGCGGTTCGAGGCGTCCCCGGGGGCGCTGCCGATGTCCTCGACCGAGGCGCCGAGTTCCTCGAAATATGCTGTTGCCGATGCTGATCCGTCGCCGCTGATCACGAGCGCGGTGCGCGCCCCGTTGGCGGGAACCGAGCCGACGACTGCGACGTCGGCGAACGAGGCACCGGCTGCGGTGACCACGTGGGCGACCTGCGCCTTGATCTCGGCCGCAGCGGCATTCATGTCCGCAAAGCAGACGCCGTCCGACAGATGGGGGGCAGCGTCGGTGGCGGCCCGCACGGCCACCTTCGCACTGGTCAGGCTGAGCACCAGATCCGCGCCCCGGACAGCGTCGGCGACGGCGTCGAAGCGCAGCACCCCCGCCGGGGTGGCGGTGTCTGCGGGGTCGAAGCCGGTCACCTCCCAGCCCTTCGCGAGGAATCCCGACGAGTAGAGACTTCCGGCTTCACCGAGCCCGAGAACAGCGACCTTCATAATTTCCTCTCATACTGTGATAACGTCTATCACGTGATGGAGTAATCGTGGTCACAGAGGGCGGTGGTTGTCAAGGCGCCACAGCTCCCGAGAAGTCGGATGGAACAAGGCGCGGGCACCACAGGCCACGCGCCATTTCGGCATGTCAGCGATTGCGGGGAGACGGTCGTGAGACCCGACGGGCGGCCGGAAAATGGTTGGCGGGCACGAAGCCCGCACTGCTAACGTTCGGAGGACCGTGACTTCGAGCGAGGAGGTGAGACCCATGAACGCAGTACGCAGGTGGGTGCTCCCCCTCTTCACGGCCGGGCGATCGACGTAGATGTCGCCGGGAGCGCCTCGACAACAAGGCAATCCCGAAAGGCAACACCATGCACTTCACCTCTGAGACATCGTCGAACGGTGTCATCGAACGCAACTTCACCCTGGGCGAGATCACCGGCGTGCTCTGGTCACCCGCATCCGGAACGGTCGGCGCACCGCTGCTGCTGTCGGGGCACAGCGGCGGCATGCACAAGAAGGCGCCCGGACTGGTGGCCGGCGCACTCCACTGCGTGAGCACCTACGGGTACACCGTCGCCGCCATCGACGCGCCCGGACACGGTGACCGGCCGCGGAGCCCTCAGGATCAGCGGTGGGGCGACGCGATCCATCAGGCCCGGGCGGCGGGCGAGCCGATCGCCCCGATCGTCATCGACTACAACACCTCGCTCGCGGAGCGTGCGGTGCCGGAATGGCAGGAAACCCTCGACGCACTGCAGGCGCTGCCCGAGATCGGCTCCGGAGCGCCCGTCGGCTACGGCGGCATGACGTTGGGTGTCGTGACCGGGCTGATGTTGGCGACGGTCGAACCCCGGATCGCTGCCCTGAGCATCGGTGCGGTCTTCGTGGACGACGCTCTGATCGAGACGGCACGAACGATCACCGTCCCGGTCGAGTACCGGATTCCGTGGGACGACGAATACATTGACCGCCGAGCCGGTCTCGCGTTGTTCGACGCCTTCGGCTCGAGGGAGAAGACACTGCACGCCCACCCGGGCGGGTACAACCAGGTGCCCGAGTACGAGCGTGACAGCTCGGCCCGGTTCTTCGCCCGCCACCTCCGCCGGGCCGGCATGGCACCGGCCTGACGTGACCGGTATCGGCGGCCGGACACCCAGCTCGGCCGCCGATATCGATGTCGCCCTTCCGGATCCGCACGATGCCCGGCGTAGATCAGGCGTGCAGTGTGAAGCCGATCCCGCGGACGGTGTGGATGAGGGGCGGGATGCCGCTCGATGCGAGCTTGCGGCGCAACGAGCTGACGCACATGTTGAGCACGTTGGTGCGGGCTTCGCCGGGATAGCCCCAGACGGTACGGAGGAGGTGTGGGCGGCTGACGACACGGCCCGCGTTCTCGGTGAGGATGCCCATCAGTTCGAATTCGGTTCTGGTCAGGAGAATTCGGGCGTCGTGTATTTCGGCTGCCCTGCGCGCAACATCCAGGGCGATGTACGCGGGGTGTGACGGATTCAGTGCCGGGGGTGCGAGGCGCCGGAGCAACGCGCGTAGCCTGGCGATGGCTTCATCGTGGACAACCGGGGCAATCAAGACGTCGTCGGCGCCCGCCTCGAGGAACTCGCACACGCTGTCGGAGCCGGTCGGTTGCGGTCCGGTGATCACCACGATGCCGATGTCCGGTTCTGCAATTCTGACGTCCCGTAA
Source organism: Rhodococcus koreensis (assembly GCF_900105905.1). Classification (GTDB taxonomy): domain Bacteria; phylum Actinomycetota; class Actinomycetes; order Mycobacteriales; family Mycobacteriaceae; genus Rhodococcus_F; species Rhodococcus_F koreensis. The sequence goes on from NZ_FNSV01000005.1 coordinate 3,884,886, forward strand.
AACCGCGAGGCCGTCGAAGCACGGGACTCGGGAGTCGATGATGACGACATCGGGTCGCTCAGGCGTGGACTGCACGGCTGCTCCGCGGATCACGCGGAAGCCGGCGTCGGCTGAGAGCCGGGTGATGAGTGACGCCTCACCGTGTGGTGGGAGGGCGAGGATGATCGCTGGTGTCGAGGCAGGAGTGAGCGGTGAGGTCATTCGCGATGTCCGAGGTGGTGTGTGGGTGCCGGCTGGGGCACGCCCCGCGACTGTGTGGGCGGCGGAGTAGGGGTGAGGGTCAGACGAGTTCGGCCTGGTAGTCGATGTCCGGACGTAGTGCCGCCCAGCCGAATCCCAGTGCCGCGCAGAGCTGGATCAGCAGCAGCAGCCATCGTGCGACGCCGCCCTGTCCGCCGAGCAGGACGTCGTAGTTCTGCACGGCGAGCCATCCGACCACCGCGAACCCGAGGAGTGCGCCGGCGGGTGCCACCTTGGTTTTCCAGATGCTCGTCTCCAGGCGGGTGCGGGCGAAGAAGGCGATGATCGACGCCGAGGTGAGGGCGAGGATCACGATGAGCGAGACGGTGCCCAGGGACAGCAACCAGCTGAAGGTGACGGTGATCGGGTCCGCGCCGGCGAGTTCGAAGACAGCGAGGATGATCGCGAGCGCGACGCCGACTACCAAGGCGGCCGCAGCGGGGGTGCCGGTCTTGGCGTTGGCTTCACCGAGGCGGTGCGGCAGCACTTTCGCTCGTCCCAGCGCATAGAGGTAGCGGGAGAGCATGTTCTGGAAGCCGATGAGCATGGCGATGAAACTGGTGACCACCAGGATTTCCATCACCGTGCTCAACCAGGCACCGACTTCGGCCTCGGCGATGGCGAACACGAATCCGGCCGGGTCGTCGGTGGCGGCGGCCTGGACGGCGTCCGCGCCGACTGAGTTGCCCAGCGCCCAGGTCGTCAGGGCGTAGAAGACGCCGATGAACGCGATCGAGGTGTACACGGCGCGAGGAATGGTGCGGTGTGGGTCCTTCGCCTCCTCGGAGAAGACGACGGTGGCCTCGAAACCGGTGAAGCAGGTGATGCAGAACAGGAACGCCACACCGAGCCCCGGACCGACCAGCGCGGACGGATCGAAGGCCGCCAGCGAGTTCCCCGAGACGCCGCCCCCGAAAATGATCGCGACGTCCAGGACGACGAAGGCGGCGACCTCGAGCAGCACGAGCAGCCCCAGCACCTTCAGGCTGACGTCGACACCGCGGACGGTGAGTGCGGTGACCACGGCCAAGGTGGCGAACAGCAGCACCCACGCCGGCACGTCGACACCGAGTTTGTCGGTGATCAACTGTTGCGCGAACACCGAGTACTGGGACCACAGGGCCGCCTGCAGCGCCGTATAGGCCAGGATGGCCAGCCCGGCGGCGGCAGTGGCCAGTCGCGGCCCGAATCCCTGCGCGATGTACGCGACGAAGCCGCCGGCATTGGTGATGTGCCGGCTCATCGTCACATACCCCACGGAGAAGACGACGAACAACAGGGCCGCCAGCAGATACGTCGCGGGGGCGGCGACGCCGTTGACGGAGAAGACGACGGGAGAGGCGCCGACGATCGCGGCCATCGGGGCGACTGCGGCGACGACGAAGAACACGATCGCCGCGACCCCGAGCCTGCCGGCCCGCAACCCCGCCCGCCCCTCCCCGGGGGGCTCGTTGTGACCGGTGTTCTGCGGCGGGACGGCCTGGTGGGGAGGGGTGGACATTGGAGCCTCCGAAGAAAGACATTCGCGGGGTAGTGCGGGGTGGGTGTCGCGGCGTGTTCGTGGTTGACAGTTGGCGGACGGATCCGCGTCAGGCCGTGGGTCCGGGGCGGGCGTCGTCGACGGACGGGGTGCGTTCGAATTCGCGCGCGTACGAGCCCATGGTTATGTTGACCAGGTCACCGCTCTGCTGGTCGATGCCGAATTGGATGCCGACGGTGCGGAGAGCGTTCAGGTCGACCAGGACCATGCCCTCGACGCCGACGTTCTTCTCCAGCCAGGAGAACAGGTACGTGTTCTCGCGCAGCTTCCAGTAGGTGCAGCTGTCGGTGTCCCCCACTCCCAGCTCGGCACCGCCGATGCACAGCCAGGTGAAGAGGTTCTCGTTGAGGTAGACGTGGTCGTAGACGTCGTCGCCGCTGTAGGCGTAGCGCACCCGGCGCCCGATCAGCTCGTCGGTCGGCTCGTGGGCGTCGGCCGCGGTGGCGGTGCTGCCGGCGATCTGGCCCTGGAACCACCGCTGGCGGGCGAGGTGAGGGTTGGGGCCGAGTCCGAGTTCGCCGACCGCGCCGGTGACCTGACCGGTGGTCAGATCGAGCGCCGCGCTGACGACGACCGGGTGGTCCTCGCCGCTGCGCCGGTAGTGCAGGTAGAACAGTCCGGGTTGCATCTCGAACAGTTCGTAAGTCTCGGTGCCGGCCTGCTCGCCGGTGCGCCAGCTCAGTTCTCCTTCGGAAAATGCGTGGGTGAGGGTGAACTCGTCACCCGAATCCACGAAGCGGGCGTTCAGGCTGAGTTCCCGGCCGTCGAGGGCGCGGCTGTAGGCGGGCCGGTATTCGTCGAAGCCGTCGGCCATCTCGCTCAGCGACGCCCAGTCGTCCTTGTTCCAGCTGAAGGCCGAGGTAGTGGAGGTGCTCATGGTGTCAGGTGTCCTTGAATCTGTGGAGGGATTTCCGGTGGGTCGTTCGGGGCCGGGTCAGCCGAGGTTGACCCAGACGCCCTTGGTCTCGGTGAATTCGTCGATGGCGTTGGAGCTCATCTCCCGGCCCCATCCGCTGGAACCGAATCCGCCCCACGGGGCGGCGGGATCGAGGAACGGCAGCATGTTGACGAAGACACTGCCGGCGTGGATCGACGCGGCGAGGTTGTGCGCCAGCTCGAGGTCCTTGGTCCAAATGCAGGCGGCCAGACCGTAATCGGTGTCGTTGGCGCGGGCGGCGAGCTCGTCGGCGTCGTCATAGGACAGGATCGACAACACCGGCCCGAAGATCTCTTCCCGGGCGATGGTCATGTCGTCACGCACACCCGAGAACACGGTGGGCGCGAAGAAGTTCCCGCCGGACAACTCTCCGCCGACGCGGCTGCCGCCGGTCACCAACTGCGCGCCCTCGGCGACCCCGGCGTTGACCAGCCGCTCGACGTGGTCGGCGTGCTCGGGCGAGGCCAGCGGGCCGATCACCGTCTCGGGCGACATGCCGGGACCGATCGGCAGCACGCTCGCCGCCGCGGCGATCTTCTCGGTGAACTCGTCCACCCTCTTCGAGTCGACGAAGAACCGCGTGTAGGCGGCACACACCTGACCGCTGTTGAGCAGGGCGCCCTGTAGGTTCCCCGCGACCGCTGCGTCGATATCCGCATCTCGCGCAATGACACTCGGTGCCTTGCCGCCGAGTTCGAGGGTGACGCGCTTGAGGTTGCCCGAGGCGGCGACGACGATCTGCTTACCGACCGCGGTCGACCCGGTGAACGACACCTTGTCGACGTCGACGTGCTCGGTGAGGGCCTTGCCCGCCTCGGGGCCGCCGGTCAGGCAGTTCACGACTCCGGGCGGGAAACCGGCGTCCACGCACAGCCCGGCCAGGAACACGGTGCTCAGCGGCGTCTGTTCGGCGGGCTTGAGGATCACCGTGTTGCCGCAGGCCAGCGCCGGGGCCAGCTTCCAGGCGGCGATCATCAGCGGGAAGTTCCACGGAGTGATCAGGGCACACACTCCGACCGGTTCCCGGCGGGTGTAGTGCATCGTGTTGGGGATCGACACCGCCGAGTTCTTGCCCTCGATCTTGGTGCACCAGCCGGCGTAGTAGCGGAAGACCTCGGCGGCCATGGTGAGGCTGACGGTCTTCGCGACCCCGAGCGGCTGGCCCTGGTCGCGGGTTTCGAGTTCGGCGAGTTCGTCCGCGTGCTGCTCGATCAGGTCGGCGACCTTCCACAGCAGCCGTGCGCGGGCGGCGGGCACCAGTGCCTTCCACGCCGGATCGGTCAGCGCCTGCCGCGCCGCCGCGACCGCGGCGTCGACGTCCGCTGCGCCGGCGTCCGCGACCGTGCCCAGAGGCTCACCCGTCGCCGGATCGTAGGTCTTGAACTCGGCACCGGACCGGGCCGGAACCCACCGGCCGTCGATCAGCAACTGCTCGCGCACATCCATTGTGAGAACTCCTCGAAATACTCGTGACCAGGTCACGTGACGTGAGTCTCACTCTGCTCCGGGATCTGTGGGAATGCATTGCCGAAGTCCGTACAAGCATTGACTAATCCCGCACACCTTCGGCGGCGACAGGTCAATCGAGAGCGCCACGGCCGACGGACGACGAGGCGGGGCGGGCGGCGAAGCGACAACGCACGACGACCGGAGGCGAATACCATGTCACCAGAACCTATTTGAGGGAGCACGGAGCCACGCACCTCACTCGACAAGCGTGCGCAGAAACCGGCGCAGGTGCGCGAGCGCGGCCTCGTTGAGTTCGGGGCGGTCAAGGGTGATCTGCTGAAAGATCAGTCCGTCGGCGGCCGCGATGAACAGCTGAGCCATCGCCTCGTCGCAGTCGATTCCGCCGTGCGCCAACTCCTCACGGAGGGCCTGCCGATAGGTGCCGTACAGAGACTCGACGTGCGGACGCAGCTCGGGACTGCGCCGCGATTCGAGGATCAGTTCGTACTGGAAGGCCTGCTCGTCAGGATTGACTACGACCATCCCGATCAGTCCGGCGAAGATCGCGTCGAGATCACCGGTGCCGGGCCGGGTACTGATCGAGGTGACGCTGTTCTCGACGGAATACTGCAGGGCAGCTTCGAGCAGGGCGTCGCGGCTGCCGAAGTGGTGGGCGACGAGGCCGTGCGTGACGTTCGCCTCGCGGGCGACGCCGCGGTAGGTCAGATGTCGCAACCCCTGGGCGGCGACGACACGGACGGCGGCGGCGAGCAGCGCCTGCCTGCCCTCGCCATACATCGGCGAACTCCGACCCGGTGTGGACGCAACAGCGGTCATCGGTGTCCTCCAACATTCTTTTCATCTATCCACTTGACTAGTTGTACAGCACGGGGCATATTTGTGCCACTGATCACATCTATCCATCTGGATATTTCGCCTCTCTTCGCTCGCGGTCCGCTTCGACCGCGCCATTGCCCTCGGCACTCAGAAGGAGCCCCCACCATGACGAACACGGCGGACCACGAACCGCAGGCCACACTCACTGACCGGGAGGCGTCCGGCGCAGTCGCCATCGTCACCGGCGGCGGGAGCGGGATCGGCGCTGCCACCGCGCAGGCGCTCACGGCCGTCGGCTGGTCCGTTGCGATCTGCGGGCGGCGGGCGGAAGCCCTCGAGCGCGTGGCCGACGCCACCGGGGCACATCCGATCGTCACCGACACCACCGACAAGGCCGCCGTGGCCCGCCTCGTCGAGAGCACCGTCACCCGCTTCGGGCGCCTGGACGGACTGGTCCTCAACGCCGGAGTCGTCCGCCCCGGGCCGGTCGGCGAATTGTCCGACAGCGATTGGGCGGCGATGGTCGAGACCAACCTCACCGCCCCCTACCGCCTGCTGCACACCGCCCTGCCGCACCTCGTCAGGAGCAGCGGGGCAGTAGTCGGCGTGTCCTCGGTCAGCGGGCTGCGCGCCTCGGGCGGAACCCCCGGCTACAACGCCACCAAGGCGGGACTGAGCATGTTGCTGCAGTCGGTCGCCGTCGACTACGGGCCGCGAGGAGTGCGCGCCAACGTCGTCTGCCCCGGTTGGACCCGCACCGAGATGGCCGACGAGGAAATGGCCCAACTCGGCGGTGAACGCGGCGTCGACGCGGAGCAGGCCTATCGCCTCGCCTCCGCACTCGTCCCGTTGCCTCGGCCCGCGTATGCCGCCGAAGTTGCCGCCACCATTGCGTGGCTGCTCTCCCCCGCCGCTTCCTATGTCAACGCCGCCGTGCTGCCGGTGGACGGCGGGCACAGCGCGGTCGACGTCGGCACCGTCTCCCTCGACCCACGATTCTCGCTCGCCGTCCCCATGCCCTGACGGACCACAGTGCGAACTGCTCAAATCGACGCCCCTACCCACGATGGAAAGAAGAACCGATGCCTACCGCGTTGCTCAACGGCCGCATCTACACCGTCGACCCGGCCGCACCCTGGGTGCAGGCCGTTCTGGTCGACAACGGCGTCTTCACGGTCGTCGGGTCCGACGACGACGTCCGTGACGCCGCCCCGGACGGTACCGAATTCGTCGACCTCGACGGCCGCATGGCGATGCCCGGACTGCACGATGCCCATACCCATCTGCTGTTCAGCGGGTTGAAGTTTCGCTACGAGACCCGCCTGACACCGGGTGGCTCCCCGAAGGAGATCGTGCACGACCTCGGTCACTGCAGATGCGCCGAACTCGTCGACGAGGACGTGCAGCCCTGGATCGTCGGCGGCGAGTTCGTTCCTGCCGACTTCGCCGCGGGAGAACTGGACCGCAAATTCCTCGACGAAGCGTTTCCTGATCAGCCGGTGTTCTTGTACGACTACACCATTCACCACGCCCTGGCCAACTCCACCGCACTCGACCTCGCCGGGCTCTCCGAAGACTCGGTGGACCCACCTGGTGGCCGACTGGTCCGCCGGGAAGGGACGAACGAGCTGACCGGGGAACTCGTCGAGCAGGCCCGCTGGCCCGTCATGCGCGCCATGTCCGATTACCGTGCCGACATCTATCGTGACGCGGTTGCCTGGGCGGCGTCGGTGTGCCATCGGTACGGCATCACGTCCGTCCAGGAGGCCTCCGCGTCTCCGCAGGCGCTCGCGGCCTACCGGGACCTCGACCGGGACGGCGCACTGAACTTGCACGTTGCCGCGCACCTGGTCTGGAAGGAGGAGGGTTTCGGCATGGCCGATACCGCCGAACTCGACCGCACCATCGCCGAACGGGCGACGTTCACCAGTGAACATCTGGACACCGAACGCATCAAGATCTGGCTCGACGGGTCACCCCTGCCGCCGCACATGACACAGGCGGACCTCGACGCCCACGGCAGCGTCGACCCCACCAACATTCTCGTCGACGAAGATCAACTCACCGAGGTGCTACGCGGATTCGACGCGGCCGGATTGTCGGTGAAAATTCACTGCGCCGGTGCGGGTTCCGTGCGCGCCGCACTCGACGCCTTCGAGACCGTCCGCCGGATCAACGGCACACGCGGCCCAGCTCACGAGATCGCGCACTGCCCATTCATCCACGACGACGACTACAAGAGATTCGGCCAGCTCGACGTGATCGCCGAGATGTCGCCCGCGATCTGGCACCTCGACATTCCCGGGCACGACGATGCATTCAAATTCCGCACCATCCTCGACTCGGGTGCCACGATGACCGTTGGCTCGGACTGGATCATCACCCCGAATCCGAACCTGTTCCCTGCCCTTCAGGGCATGCTGCAACGCGGAGACGAGGCCGTCGATCTCGCCACCGCTGTGTATCTGATGACCCTCGGCGGCGCACGGGTCGTCGGTCGCGACCACGTGCAGGGCACGATCACCCCCGGGAAGTCCGGCGACCTGATCGTGCTCGACCGCAACATCTTCGAGGTCCCTTCCGAGCACGTCGGATCCACGCAGGTGCTGCGGACCCTCTTCGAGGGGCGCACCGTCTTCGACGCCGAAATATCGACCGCCACCGATCTTCATCAGCGCTGAGCGCAGTACACCCCTACCAACCGTTGACCAATCCTGGAGGACCCACCGTGTCCAATCCCGATTTCGACATCGTCGCAGCCTTGTACGAGGCGTGGAACACCCGAGACATCGCGGCCTGGGTCGATTCCTTCACCCCCGACGCGACCTGGACGAATCTGCCCACCGGAGAGATCCATGCGGGCCACGACGGGATGGCGGACAACTACCGGCACTGGGACGGGCCGTTCCGCGACGGAACGTGCGAGAAGCTGACCTTCGCGGGGGGGGACGGTCTTGTCGTCACGGAGTTCGTCGCCGTCGGCACCCACACCGGCCCCCTCCCGACCCCGGACGGAGACGACATCCGCCCCACCGGTCGCACACTGTCGGTTCCCTTCTGCGACATCCACCGGGTCGAGAACGGCCGGATCGCTTCGACCCGGCGGTATTGGGATCAGCTCACCGTTCTCACCCAGCTCGGACTGCAGTGAATCCAACTTCCCCCAATCACGAAGGACCACCCGATGCCCCACACTCTCGACGGTCGACGCACCCCCTTCGACAGCACCGATCCCAACTCCAGGGGACGCGTGGCACTGATCGTTCTCTTCTCCTCCGTTGTCGGCACTCTCCTGCTCATGGCTCCTGCCGTGGCCAGTCAGCTCCAACTTCAGCTGGGACTGAATCCCTCGCAGACGGGTGACTTGTTCTCTGCCGAACTCGGTGCGATGAGCTTCGCCTCGATCCCCGCACTGTGGTGGATGAAGAGATTCAACATCCGGACGATGTCCACGATCTTCGGCGTGATCTTCATCGCCGGCAACGTCAGCTCCGCGTACATCGATGACTACGGCACCCTACTCGCCGTACGCTTTCTCACCTCCCTCGCGGGCGGGTCGTTGATGGTCCTGTGCATGTCGCTCGCCGCCCAGACCCGCGACCGCAACCGCGTGTACGGACTGTGGGTGATGGGGCAATTGTCCTTCGGGGCGATCGGATTGGCGGTGCTTCCGCACTTCTTCGGCAGCTTCGGAATCGGCATCGTGTACTGGACCCTCGCCGTGCTGATGATCCTCGTTCTCCCGCTCGCACGATTCCTGCCGGAGCGCAACGTCACGGCCGACCACGACGGCAACGACGAGACCGGACCGACGCGCAACTACGTGCTGCGCGCCGCACTCGGACTCGTCGCCGTGCTCGCCTTCTACGTGAGCCTCAGCGGAGTCTGGACGTTCGTCGGCGGCGTTGCCGCGGCATCCACCATCGACACCGAAACCTCGAGTTCGATCCTGTCGGTCGCCACCGTCCTGGGTATCGCCGGTTCTGCGCTGGCCACTGTCCTGGGCTCCCGGCCGAGCACGAGAACCAACCTCCTCGTCGGGTATGTGGCGATGACGCTGTCGGTCGGCCTGCTCGCCGGAATGCCCGGGCTGCTCCGGTTCACCATTGCAGCACTCCTTTTCAAGTTCACCTGGACGTTCATTCTCCCCTACATCATGTCCACCCTGTCCGGCCTGGACCGGTCGGGGCGGGTGGTGAACCTGGCCAACATCGCAATCGGCGGCGGCTTCGCGATCGGCCCGTTCATGGGAGGCCGCCTCGTCGAGAGCGCAGGCGGATACGGAACGTTGATCGCGGTCAGTGCTGCGGGACTGGTCCTGTCGCTGGCACTGATCATCGCTGCCCAACCCCGGCGGATCGCCACGCCTGTCGTCACCACGCCGGTTCCGCAGATGGTCGAGTAGGCGACAACAAACAATGCTGCTGAACAAGCACTTTCAGTCAAGAGCCTGATCGAGGGCACCGCCGGCAGACCGATAGCGGCCGGCGGTGACTCCGAAACGGGTCTTGAACAACCTGGAGAAGTGCGCCGGGTCGGAGAACCCCCAGCGCGCTCCCACGGCGGCCACCGGGAGGTGGCAATGTCGCGGATCGAGGAGATCTCGCCGACACTGCTCGAGTCGGCGCTCCCGGATCCACCCGCCAACGGGGGTGCCGTCCGCCTCGAAGATCTTCTGCAGATGCCGCACCGAAATGTGATGCGCGGCAGCGACCATCGCCGTATCGAGGCCCGGATCCGACAGGTGATCCTCGATGAACGAACCGACCCGAACGCGGAGAGCCGTGTGCCGCGATTCGAGCGACAGGCTGTCGGTGATCTGCAGCTGTTCGGCAAATGCCGCGGCGAGCACATCGAGGACCGCGTCGTTGAGATGCACCGCCACGGCGGGCGCGGTATCGAAGACCCGCTCCCCCAGATCCTTGACGAACGGAGCGACCAGCGCGCCTATGCCCTGGCGGCCGGAGATCCTCCGCGCCGTGAGCTCGGCTATTCCTGTGGGCGGGACCCGCAGCAGCTCGCGCGGGAACATCATGACCAGCATCCGGAACCGATCGTCGAACGAGAGTTGATAGGGCCTCGTCGTGTCGTAGATCGCGAAGTCACCCGGGTCAACGCTGCCTCACGGTCGTCCTGCGTCAGCACGCAGTAGCCGCGGACCTGCAACCCCACCTTGTAGAAACCCGGATCGCTCGCGCGGATCGTCCTCGGAGTGCGGCGCACGGTGTGCGCCGACGCGACAACCTCGGCAACCTGGACCTGACCGAGGGAGGTGCCGTGGATGTAGCCCTCGAAATCGGTGTCCGGGGCAATCGACGTCTCCAGGGGGACGAAGCTGTCGATCACCGACGCTCGGAACGTGTCGAGATCGACGGATCGATTCCGACGTTCGACGATCTCACCCATAGTTGACTCGGTCCTCGATACCGGAGTGCAGGTGCTCCGCCGGCTTCGACGAAGACGGCGATACTCCTCGCCCGGATCTGCTCTGCTGGAGCAGGGCTCGCAGATGCGTGAGGGATCGTTCGGTCAACTCGGGGCAGCCGATGGTGATCTGATGGAAAACCAGGCCGTCGGCGGCCGCATAGATCAGGTGGCTCAAGGCGGGGTCGGGGTCCATCCCGGCGCACTCGAGCTCGAACTGGAGCCCATCGATGTACGCCTGGTAGATCGACTCGACGTACGGGCGCAGTTCCGGCCGGCGTCGGCACTCGAGGATCAGCTCGTACTGGAAGGCTTGATCGTCGGGGTTTTTCTCCACCATCGTCACCAACCCGGCGAAGACGGCGTCGAGATCACCACTTCCCGGACGGGTGCTGATAGAGGTCACGCTGTTGTCCAGGGAGAACTGCAGCGCCGCTTCGAGGAGCGCGTCGCGAGAGCCGAAGTGATGGGCCACCAACCCGTGAGCGACGCCGGCCTCGCGCGCCACCGCCCGGTACGTCAATTTCCGGAGTCCCTGCTCGGCGACCACACGCACGGCCGCTGAAAGGAGGGCGGTGCGGCCCTCTCCGTAGCGGGGCGCCTGACGGGCGGGGTCTTCCTGCGAGCTGCTCATCGTGGTCATTCTCCGATTCTGTACTCGGTCGTCGCCAACCTGGGCCGTTCCGGACCCTGCGAAGAAATTTCTCCCTGTCCACTTGACCAGTTTCTCCACGAGGTGCATTCTATGTGCCATAGATCACTGCTGTCCAGATGGACAGTTCTCGGCCCGGGCGGAAACCCCAATGGCACCCGCGCTCGCCCGACCCGCTGCCGCGTCAACGAATTCGTCCTTCACTTCTCAGGAGTACTGACATGCATTACGACACCGACGTGATCGTCGTCGGCGGTGGATTCGCCGGAATCACCGCCGCCCGGGAACTGACCCGACAGGGCGTGCGGACCGTCGTCCTCGAAGCCCGCGACCGCCTCGGGGGGCGCACCTGGACCCGCGACACGGCCCTCGGCCGGGAGCTGGACATGGGCGGCACCTGGGTGCACTGGATCCAGCCGCACGTGTGGGCCGAGATCAGCCGCTACAACCTGGACCTGGTCGCCAGCCCCGAACTCGACACCGCCTACTGGCGGGTCGGCGACGAGGTCCGCACCGGGACCGCCGGCACCATGCTCGATCTACTCGACGCGTCGATGACCGAGGTCCTCGCCGAGTCCCGCCGGATACTGCCCCAGCCGTACGACTACTTTCCGCTGTCCGACGAGATGAAGACCCTCGACCAGGTCAGCGTGGCCGACAAGATCGCGAGGCTCGACCTCGACCCGCAGCAACGCGCCCTCCTCGACGGCATGTGGGCACTGAACTTCAGCGGCGATCCCGCCCGCAGCGGCTACACCCAGGCCCTGCGCTGGTGTGCCCTCTCCGGCGGCGACTGGAAACTGATGTTCGAGGCGTGCGCCACCTACAAGTTCGCCCGCGGAACCAAGTCGCTTCTCGACGCGATCGCCGCGGACGCGGCCGGCGCCGACATCCGCCTGAACACCACCGTCACCAGCATCGACGAAACGGCCGACGGGATCACCGTCACCTGCGGCGACGGAACCAGCCTGCGCGGCAGAAGGGTGGTGATCACCGTGCCGCTCAACATTCTGGGCAGCATCGCCGTCACCCCCGGACTGTCGCCTCCGAGGGGCAGGCATCGAGCGGAGTGAAGGTCTGGATCCGCGTCAAGGGCGACATCGGGAAGTTCGCCGCCCTCGCCGACAGCGACGCCGTCCTGAACTTCGCACAGTACGAATACCCGATGGACGGAGACAGCGTCTACGTAGATCTCATACTCTCTGCCACTTGCGTGGCGGATGTCGGAGATAGAACGTGTGTCACGGCTACCCGCATCACCGTGCGGCGGTGCGGGTTTGACCGTGTCCCACACCGACGCTTGTGGTGCAGGAACATGCTGTTTCGGAGTCACCCCCACCCGCGGCGTTGCGGTGGGCTGGCTGCGGCGGACCCGGCGATGCCGCGGCCGAGGTGGTGTCGGACTGGTCTTGTCCCGGGACCGGCGCACCGGTGCATGCTCGGCGACCCGGATCGCGGGCAGCTGCCCCCGCCGGCGGATGGCCTTGCCTCTACCCAGGAGCGCGCGTTTGGCCAGGTTCACCCCGGCGACGTGGTCCCGGTTGCCGCCGACCCCGCAGCGGGGGCACCACGCCGTGTGGTAGCCGCCGGGACGGGCGAGCGGTGCGTCGCAGCCCGGACACTGCGCGGACGATCCCCGAGCCGGCACCGACACCACCGCAACACCGACACTCGCGGCAGTGTGCGCAAGGGCGGTGACCGCTTTACGGCGGGCGGACTGCGCGGCCCGATTGTTGTTGACCCGACCGTGCCCGCGGGTCTCGAGGGTCGTGAGGTCCTCGACCGCGATCACCTGCGCGCCCGCCGCCTCGGCGTAATCGGTGACCTGGCGAGCGAAATGGAATCCCAGCTCCCGGTTGATCCTGCCCCGCTTGACGCCCACCGAGGTGCGGTGCTCGTTGAGGACGGCGATCTTTTCCTCCAGCCGGGCGCGGACCTCGGGTGGGGCGGTGGCGGCCAGTTGGGTCAATCGGGCAGCCTTGCGGTGCAGCATCTGCCCCTCGGTCTGTAGGCGGGCGAGTTTGGTCCCGAGGCCGCGGTCGTCGTAGGTGAAGCCCCGGTAATCCGAGGACAGCCCGTCCGGGTTCTCGGTGGTGATGGCGGCGGCACCCAGCGTGGACGGAGACCAGTCGACCCCGACCGCGACGGTCGCCGATCCCAGGTCACAGTCGGGGACGAGTTCGGTCGCCGCGCACCGCCACAGCAGACCCTTCCGGTCGAGGACCAGGGTCGGCAGATGCCAGTCGGTGATCGCCCGGCCGTGCAGGTGCCCGGGGATGGTGGCGGTCAGCCGGACATTGCGCCACTGCGCCCGCCCCGCCGGGGCCGGGCAGGTCGGCAACTTCACCGTGAACACCAACTCACGTTCTGTCGCGGTGATCTGTGCGAGCTGCCGATCGGCGGCGGAGAGCTGGGCCATCGCCGCGACCTGCGGCGGCCCCTGGACGTCGGTGATCCGCAACCGGCCGGCCAGTGCCCCGCCGGTGCGGCGGGCGTGGGCGACGAGCTGGCGCCGCACGCCCCGGGCGAAACCCAACGGCGCGCAGTCCGCGGCGGCGGTGGGTGGGGCTATCCGGCCCGTGGCCGGGTCGAACCGCTCAGACAGTGCCGTGATCGCGGTGTCCCGGTAGGCGAGGGTCCGCAGGGTCGCCATCACCTGCGCCGCTACCACCCTGCTCACCCGCGAGGGCACGTAGATTCCGTCCGGGTAGTGCGGGTTCCAGCCGAGGCGGGCCGCGGCGACGTGGCCCTGTGCGGGCAGCCTGCGATCGTGCCGGTCCCGGCCGGCGGCGAGCACGTCGAACGTCGCCGGCTGCCACAGCCGCGACACCAACTGGCCGCCGGCCGCGGTGATCAGGTCGAGGAGCCACCGCACCCGGGTGTCGACGTCGTCGAGGCCGATCGGTTCGCCGGTCGCGTCGTCGACCGCCACGTGGGCGCGGGTGGTAAACGCGAACTGCCGCGGCGTCGTGGAGACCCCGTCGTTGTTGCTGTGTCGGCCACAGCGCCCGGAGAACGGGCCGGACAACGATGCCGGCGCCGCCGTGACGTCATTCATCGACCCTCCCACCAGCACATGTGACACCCCCCTCTCGTAAGATCTCGACTGTAACGCCGACCTCCGACATGCGCCGCCCGAACCAGCCCACGGGCGAACCGGCCCAATCGATCCCGCGCCACACCACCCGCGCCACCGTGAACCGACGCGCGGCCGCGCCGCCGAGCATCCGGCCCAACCCCGCGCGCCGCCCCCGCGGACTCGGGGCCGCGATCCATGCCCACCCCCGCTACACCTCACCAGTGGCGCTGTCCCGCACCATCTTTTCCCGATCGGCCATCGACGTCCCGTTGTCCCCTCGAGCCCCACACCCGGCAATACACCGCCTCCACCCCCTCTCCGGCGTCGCTCCCGCACACTCCCCTCCGGGCCTGCCCAGAGAGCAGCGAGGTCCGCGCGGTCAATGATTCGGTGACCCGAACCGACACTCCCAGAAGGCCACCGGCCCCATGCCGCCGTATTGCACACCACAACCACCGACATCCCAAGCATTCCGCGGCCTCACCAATTCACACAGGCAGACAATGTCAGAACCCATCAAAGATGCTTCGGTAATTGAGTGAGCGCTGATCATAAGGAAAGTCGGGCGTGGTCGAGGAAGCTGTGACACAGGTCGTAGCTCGAGCCGATCAGGGTCAGCCCGGACTCGGTCGCCACACGGACCTCGTCGAGAGCATCGGGGCACAGGTTGGCCAGTTCGGTGGATTTCATGTTGCCCCAAAACTGTTCGATGGGATTGAGCTCAGGCGCAAACGCAGGGAGGCGTTCGGCGTGGAGCCAGTCGCGTTGGGTGGCCAGCCACGCGGTCATCGCGCGCGACCGGTGGGCCATGAGCCCGTCCCAGATCACGATGACAATCTCGCCGGCGAAATGGGTGCGGAGTTCGGTGAGGAACTCGATGAATTTGTCGGTGCCCTCGGCACCGTCAGTCATGGAGAACACGAATGCGCTGCGGCTGCGGTCGTGTCGATAGGCCAGGACTGGCGGCCATGGACATGCGCTTGAAACGAGAATCGGTGACGCAACACCGGTGTCACGCCTTTCCGCGCCCAGGTTGCTCGGACCACCGGGAGCAGCGACACACCGCTTTCGTCCTGGAATCAGATCCATGCACCGTGGCGCCGCGCTATTTTTTATCCGCGGCCACTCATCTCTCACGCCAGGCGACGATGGCGTCCTCGTCGCGTTCGACTGCCCGCCGTGCGGGACGCCGGCGGCTCCAGCCCAGCCTGGTCCGCAGGATCGTCCAGGTCTGGGTGGGTCCGTAGGTCACGCCGGTGAGCCGCTCGATCACGATCGCGACCCTGCCCAGCGTCCACACCCCGGTCGCGACGCCGTGATCTTGGGGTCCCTTGAGTAATTCCTCTCGGATCACGGCAATCTGGGCGTCATCGAGCCGGGGCCGGCGTCCCGCCCGACCGGCACCTTCCAACGCCTCGTTGCCTCCTTCGATCCACTGTCGATGCCAGCGTGAGGCGGTCTGCTGGGAGACCTCCAACTCGACCGCGACATCCACCTGCCGCCGCCCGCGCTGCTTGACTTTCCGGGCGTCGGACCCCTCGCCGGAACGGGCTTCCTTCCCTGCCATTCATCAATGATCAAGCAGCACGGTGCGAATCACGCGCAACGAGACACCCTATTGCCGAAGCAACCTTTACTAAGGCGAGCGTAAGTATGTCGACTGGTTATGCGGCGGCGCGGATGTAGGCGAGGTGGGGGTCGGCGAAGAAGCCGCGGACGAGGTGCGGCATGCGTTGCAGCCGCCGCAGAGCCCGGGTGCACAGGGTCTTGAATTGGTCGGGTCCGGTGATGCCGGAGCGGCCGATGCGGTCATGTTTGACGTTTTTCCAGACCCATTCGTCCGGGTTGAGTTGGGGCGAGTAGGCGGGGATGCGGAACAGGGTCAGTTGGCCGCCTGTGGAGTCGGCGAAGACGGTGACGGCCTTGGATCGGTGGACGGGATGTCCGTCGAGGACCAGGAACACCGGCCCGTCGTTGTCGCGGAGCAGGCGTTTGCAGAAGTCGATGAACTTCGTTGCGGTGAGGGTGCCATCGATGATCGAGAACCGCAGAGCACCTTTGGCACTGATCGCGGAGATCATGTTCACCGAGAACCGGGCCCCGGTCGCCGCAACGACCGGGGTGTGCCCGACCGGCGCCCAGGTGGTGCCGGCGTGGTAGTCACTGCGCACGGATGCCTCGTCAGTGAAGTAGATCGTCGCTTTCGCCTTCTTAGCCTGTTTCTGGATCTTCGGGAACGTCGTGCTCTTCCACTGCTCGACGGCCTCGGGGTCGGCCTGATACGCCCGGTAGAGGGCTTTCTGCGGGGACAATCCCATCGCTTTGAGCCACCGGCCGACGGTGACCTCGGACATCGTGACCCCGAACTCGCGGCCTATCACCTCGCGAATCATGTTCCGCGTCCACAAGGCGAACTCGAACTCGAGCTGACGCGGATCGGTGCCGACGATGATCGAATACAGCCTCGCCAGCTGATCGCCGGTCAAGGTGGGAGGTCGGCCGGGCACCGGTTTCGCTTCGAGCGCCTCCCAGCCCCCGGCGCGGAACTTCGCGACCCACCCGTAGACGGTCTTGCGGTGCAGCCCCAACGTCTCGGCGACCTGTTCGGGATGCACCCCGGCCTGAACCTGCTCCACCGCACGCCTTCTCAGCACAGCAAGGGTTGCATGGTCGAGTTTGCGGCCATCGTTATCTCGCACACCATGATTCAATCAGACACACGGCCAAATAGTCGACATACTTACGAACTAATTAGTAACTAGTGTTCGACATATCGGCAACAGTTGAAAGCCTGATCGTGGCCTTCGAACCCCGGTCCGGACTCATCGACCTCACCGAGATACCGGCGGGCTCACACGGCAGTCGGTTCGTCGTCGACACGTTCGTCAAACCCGGCACCGACCCGAAGGTGCTGGGGCAATGGCCCGACGTCTACGACCGCACCTTCGACGAAGACAAGACAGTCGTCGCCGCCCAGCAGGGCGGATACGACTCCGGTGCAGTCCCGCAGGGCCGGTTAATGACCAATTGCGAGTCGACCATCGCCATGTTCCAACGCAGAACCTGGCAGGCCATGGCCGCCACCCACACCACCGTCCGCCAGCACCCGGACGCACCGGCGAGTCCGCCCGTCTCCCAACGCACCCTGCGGGAGGCCGACCTGGTGGTCGAGGCCGTAGAAACCGAAGCCGACGGCGTCGCCTCGCTCACCCTCACCCCACCCGCCGGGGTCACGCTCCCCGCCTGGGAGCCGGGCGCTCATATCGACCTGTGCCTGACCGACAGCCTGACCCGTCAATATTCCCTGTGCGGCGCCCCCCACGACCACGACAGGTGGCGCGTCGCCGTCCTGCGCGAACCCCGCTCTCGCGGAGGATCGGCGCACGTACACGACCACATCGCAGCCGGTGCGTCGATCCGAGTTCGTGGCCCACGCAACCACTTCCGCATGCCCGACGCCGAGTCATACGTCTTCGTCGCCGGTGGCATCGGCATCACGCCGATCCTGCCGATGATCGAGGACGCCGAACGACGCGCAAAACCGTGGAAGCTGCTCTACGGCGGACGAACCCGATCATCGATGGCCTTCTTGTCCCACCTCGAACGCCACGGAGACAAGGTCCTCGTCAGCCCGCAGGACACCGACGGGCTTCTCGACCTCGAAGCGTTCCTCGGTTCCGCGGATCCGGGCACGACAGTCCTGGCCTGTGGGCCCGCGCCGCTCCTCGACGCCCTCGCCACCGCGTGCAGCGCCGTAGACCTCACCCTTCAGACCGAACGATTCAGCGCCCCAACCCAGCACGATGAGATCAATACCGCGTTCGATGTCGTACTCGCCCGCACCGGCGACATCCTGCACGTCCTCGAAAACCGCTCCATCCTCGACGTGGTCCGCGAGCACGGGGTTCCGGTGCTCTCGTCGTGCCGGGAAGGGCTGTGCGGCACCTGCGAAACGCCGGTCCTCGAAGGCAGGCCCGAGCACCGCGACACCGTCCTGACCGACGACGAGCGCGAGCGCGGCGACACCATGATGATCTGCGTATCGCGGTGCACGTCCGACCGACTGGTCCTCGATCTGTGAATCGAAATGCCTCTGCCGGGCGGGAACCTCGCCCTAGACTCGGCCCATGGGAAGGACCGACCGCGCCAGCCGGGTGATCGCGGCATCACCGGCGACCGTCTACGACGCCCTGCTCGATCGGGAATCCGTCGAGGCCTGGTTGCCGCCGGACGGCATGCGGGGTCGGATCGAGCAGTGGGACCCTCGGCCGGGTGGCGGGTTCCGGATGGTCCTCACCTACCTCGATCCCGCCGACAGCCCCGGCAAGAGTTCGGCTGCGACGGATGTCGTCGACGTCGGGTTTGCAGCCCTGGTGCCGCCGGAGCGGGTGGTGCAGCAGGCGGTGTTCGAGGCCGACGACCCGTCGTTCGCGGGCACCCTGACGATGACCTGGCAACTCACCCCGACCAGTGGCGGGACCGAGGTGACCGTCACCGCCACGGACGTGCCACCGGGCATCAGCCAAGCGGACCACGAGGCCGGCATCGCGTCCTCGCTTGCCAACCTGGCGTCGTATGTCGAAACGTCAGGTCGCCAGTGAGGCGGGTTCACGCCGGTAACACGGAGCGAGCAGTTGACGGTAAAATGCCTCGTCGGGGTCGGTTTCCGGGCGGTCGCTGCGCTGCGAGCGCGCTGGAGGGTGTCGACGGCGAGGGCGACGGACTCGCACTGGCCGAGGGTGTAGTCCTCGTTCTCGATCGGGAGCGGTCCGGAATAGCCCGCGTCCCGGAGTGAACTGCTGGGCAATGCCGAGACCCGCCCCGATCAGGACGAGCCGTCGGATCCAGCGCACCCCCAGGTCGATGACGCCCGCGGTTTTCGCCTGCTCCTAAGTTGCCGGGGGCGATGGTCCGGCAAGTGTGACGCATCGCAAGCCCGAGCGACCGCGGCGATGCAATTTTGCACATCCCCTGTGCAGGTTCGGTGATTCCGCAATCGTCCCCGCGCGGGCACACTCGAAACCGTTCCCGGCGGAGAGCGACGCACAGCGGCCGGCTTCCCGGGATTCACCCACGACCTGTTGTTCGGATCGATGCCCCCTGCGTGGAACGTCGGCAACCACAAGGAGTACAGATGAGCAAGATCGCTTTCCTCGGGCTCGGAAACATGGGCCTGGGTATGGCCACGAATCTGACGCGAGGCGGCCACACGGTCGTCGGATTCGATCCCTCCCCGGCAGCGGCGGAGAAGGCTCGCGCACACGGAATCGCCTCCGCTGACAGCGTTGTCGCCGCCGCCGAGGATGCCGACGTGATCATCACGATGCTGCCCAGCGGCAAGCACGTGCTCGACGTCTACACCGACCTCGTCCCGGCCGCGCGGCCGGGAACCCTGTTCCTCGACTGCTCGACGATCGACGTCGCCGACGCGCGGGCCGCCGCCGAACTCGCCGTCGCCGCCGGGCACAGTGCCGTGGACGCCCCCGTCTCCGGCGGCACCGTCGGTGCGGACGGCGGAACCCTCACGTTCATGGTCGGTGGTCCGGCCGAGGCGGTGGACCAGGCCGCCACGTTCCTCGATGCCATGGGGTCCCGCATCGTCCGATGTGGCGACGCCGGGGCCGGTCAGGCCGCGAAGATCTGCAACAACATGATCCTGGGAATCTCCATGATCGCCGTCAGCGAAGCTTTCGCGCTGGGCGCCAAGCTGGGCCTGACCGACCAGGCACTGTTCGATGTCTCGTCGACCGCGTCCGGTCAGTGCTGGGCGTTGACGACCAACTGCCCGGTCCCCGGTCCGGTGCCGACCAGCCCCGCCAACCGCGACTACGCCGGCGGATTCGGGAGTGCGTTGATGCTCAAGGATCTTCGCCTCGCGCAGGCCGCCGCAACCGACAACGGGGTGGACACCTCGCTCGGACGGCGCGCGACCGAACTGTACGAACAGTTCGTCGCTCAGGACGGCCCGGGCCGTGACTTCTCCGCGATCGTGACGGCGATCCGTTCCGGCGCCTTCGACGCGAAAGCATAATCCCCGCTCGACGCGAAAGGAATTCGTTGTGCGCATCATTCTGACAGGACCGCCGGGAGCGGGTAAAGGAACTCAGGCGCAGTCTCTTTCGTCGACACTGCAACTCCCTCACATCTCGACCGGCGATCTGTTCCGTAGCCACATCGCGCAGGGCACGGAACTGGGCCGGCGAGCGAAGTCGTTCCTCGATGCGGGCGAACTGGTGCCGGACGAAGTCACCATCGGGATGGTGGTGGAGCGACTCGCCGACGACGACACGACCGCCGGGTTCATTCTGGACGGCTTCCCCCGCACCGTGGCTCAGGCGATCGCCCTCGACGAACTCCTGGGCGAGCAGCTGATCCAGATCAACGCTGTTCTGGACTTTTCGATCGCGGACGATGCGGTCGTCGAGCGGATGCTGGCCCGCGGACGCGCCGACGACACCGAGGACGTCATCCGTCGACGTCTGCGCGTCTATCACGACGAAACCAGCCCACTGCTCGACTACTACTCGGCACTTCTGCTGTCGGTCGATGCGGACGGTGAGGTCGACGACGTCTACACCCACGCGATCGACGCGCTGTCCGAGCGCGGCAGCGTCGCTCCATCCACCTAGCACTTTCCCTGCACCCCGGCAGACCTATCCGTATTTCAAGGAGATTCCGACATGACCTCCACACAGCCCACACTCGCCGATCTCGAGATTCCCGAAACCCGCGACTATCCCATGTTCGTCGACGGCAGTTGGGTGGAAGCCCGCTCCGGCGAATGGCGAGACGTGACGACCCCGATCCTGCGTGAGCACGTGATCGGCCGCGTCCCGTCCTCGAGCGTCGAGGACGTCGATCGGGCGGTCCGCGCGGCGAACAAGGCGTTCCCGCAGTGGCGTTCCCAGCACTTCACCGCACGAGCCCGGATCCTGGCGAAGATCGCCGACGCCATCGACGCCCGCTCCGAGGAACTCGCACGCCTCACCGCCCTCGACACCGGCAACGCGCTGCGCACCCAGGCCCGCCCCGAGGTCACCACCCTGGCGAACCTGTTCCGCTACTTCGCCGGCGTCGCCGGTGAGATCAAGGGCACCGTGCTGCCCGCAGGCGACGACCAGCTGCAGTACTCCCGGCAGGAACCGCTCGGTGTCATCGGCGCCATCCTGCCCTGGAACTCCCCGCTGATGATCGCCGGCTTCAAGATCCCCGCGGCCCTCGTCGCCGGCAACACCGTCGTCGTCAAGGCCGCCGAAGCCGCACCGCTCAGCGTCCTGCTGCTCGCCGAGATCTGCGCCGAATACCTGCCCGCCGGTGTCCTCAACGTCATCACCGGATCCGGGTCGGTGGCCGGTGAGGCGCTCGTGCAGCACCCGGACGTCCACAAGGTGTCGTTCACCGGTTCCACCGAGGTCGGCCGCCACGTGGCCCGCGAAGCCGGTGGCCGTCTGGCGCACGTCTCGCTCGAACTCGGCGGCAAGAACCCGTCCATCGTGTTCCCCGACGTCGACGTCGACGACGACTTCATCAACCAGCTGCTGCTCTCGACCCGGGTGCACCGGCAGGGCCAGAGCTGCACCGCCGGCTCCCGCCTGTTCCTGCACCAGGACATCTACGACCAGGTCCTCGACCGACTCGTCACCACCCTCGCCGGCCTGAAAGTCGGTAACCCGCTGGACGAGTCGACGGACATGGGCGCCATCATCAACGACAAGCAGTTCGCCTCGGTGAACGGGTTCCTCCAGGACGGCCTGAGCTCGACGAAGGTCTCCACCGTCCTCGACGGCTCCCCCGACACGATCGGCAACACCGACGGCTACTACATGGGCCCGACCGTCTTCTCCGGCGCCGACAACACCTGGCGACTGTCGCGGGAGGAGATCTTCGGACCCGCCCTGGTCGCGATCCCGTGGAACGACCACGCCGACGTCGTCGCGATGGCCAACGACTCGCACTACGGTCTGGCCGCGTACGTGTGGACCCACAACCTCGACCTGGCCCTGTCCACGGCCCACGCCCTCGAAACCGGGTGGGTGCAGGTCAACCAGGGTGGCGGCCAGATGATCGGCCAGTCGTACGGCGGATACAAGCAGAGCGGCCTCGGCCGCGAGGTGTCCCTCGAGGGCATGATCGCCGGATTCACCCAGACCAAGCAGGTCAACGTGCGCCTGCGCACACTCTGAGGAGGGAACGCATCATGACTGTCGGACCTCTGAACGACATCCTCGTGCTCGACGTCTCCCGGGCACTGGCCGGGCCGATCGCCGCGATGATGCTCGGCGACCTCGGCGCCCGGGTGATCAAGGTCGAAGCCCCGGGCACCGGCGACGACTCCCGCACTTGGGGGCCGCCGTTCGTCGGGCCGCAGGACGACCCGCAGTCGTCGTACTTCATGTCGGCGAACCGGAACAAGGAATCGATCGTGCTGGACCTGAAATCCGAGCACGGCAAGGACGCGCTGCGTCGGCTGATCCGGCGGGCGGACGTGCTGATCGAGAACCTCCGGCCCGGCGCCTTCGATCGCCTCGGATTTTCGACGGAGGTGCTCGAAGAGCTCAACTCGCGGCTGATCACGTTGTCGATCACCGGGTTCGGGCACGACGGGCCGGAAGGATCCCGGGCGGGCTACGACCAGATCGCCCAGGGCGAGGCCGGACTCATGTCGGTGACCGGTGATCCCCACGGGGAACCGACGCGCATCGGTGTGCCGATGGCGGACGTCCTCGCCGGTGTCCACGGAACTGCCGGGGTGTCGGCGGCGCTGGCGGCCCGAGAGAAGACCGGCAAGGGCATGGTGGTCCGCACGTCGCTGTTGGCTGCCGCGGTCAGCGCGCACACCTTCCAGGGCACGAAGTGGACCGTCGGCGGGCAGGTCGCGCAGCGGTCCGGCAACCACCATCCGCAGATCGCCCCGTACGGCAGCTTCCGCTGCGCGGACGGCTACGTGCAGATCGCGGTCGGCAGCGAGGCGATCTGGGCGAAGTTCGCCCCGGTGGCCGGTCTGTCGGCAATTGATCCGCGGTTCGCGGTCAACCGTGACCGGGTCGCGGCCCGGGATGCATTGATCGCCGCCATCGAGGCCGACTTCGCCGACCGCACGCGGGTCGACGTGCTCGCCGCGCTCGAGGCCGCGGGTGTTCCCGCGGGATCGATCCGGACGATCGACGAGGTGTACGAGTGGGAGCAGACCCGCAGCCAGGGACTGCTACTCGAGGTCGAGCACCCGGTGGTGGGACCTGTGCAGTTGCCCGGTCCGTCCCTGCGGATGGAAACGGCACGCGGCGACTCGCTGGTGCGCGCCGAGCATGCAGCACCACCGGTGCTCGGGCAGCACACCGAACAGATCCTCGACTGGCTCGACGTGGTGGACGCCGCCGATCCGCTAGACACCATGGTGCCGGCGCAGGCGTGACGCCGGCCGGCGGAACTACAGGGTCGGGACCAGTTCGTCTCGACGACTGAGCGCCTCTTCCTGGATCGCTTGCCGGACAGCCTGTACCGCAGGATTGGTCAGGCTTTCGCGGCGAGCGGCCAGGGAGAAGGCGAGCCGGACGTCGACGGTGTCGGGCAGGATCCGGCGCAGATCGGCGTGCTGGTCGGCCATGAACGCCGGCAGCAGTCCGATGCCGCCGCCGCACCGGGTGGCCGCGACGTGAGCGAAGATGTTGGTGGACATGAATTTTGCCGCGACCCCGGGCAGATGCCGGTTCAAGTCGAGATCCCCGACCTGCAGCAGGGAATCGACGAAGAAGACCAGCGGGTGCGCCGTCAGCTCCTCGATGCTGCCGGGTTCACCGTAGTCGCGGAAGTACTCTTCGCTGCCGTACAACCCGAGCGAGTACTGGCACACGCGTTCGGAAACCAGCCGACTGGTGATCGGTGTCCCCACCGCGACGGCCAGGTCGAACCCCGATTGATAGAGGTTGAGTTGCCTTGTATCGGTGACCAATTCGACGACGAGATGCGGATGATTCATTCTCAGCTTGGCCAGCGCCGGAGCGACGAACAACGAGCCGAATCCGTCCGGGGCGGTGATCCGGACCGTTCCGCGGAGTGGATTCTCACTGATGCCGAGGACCACGTCCGCAGCTTCCTGAACGGCTTCCTCGATCTGTTGCGCCTTCTCCGCGATCGATCGGCCGACATCGGTCAACTCCCACCCGTCGGCACTGCGCTGCAGCAGTCGGACGCCGAGGACCTTCTCGAGCGCGCGCACGCGCCTCGAGACGGTGGTGTGATCGACGCCCAGGTCCATCGCCGCGGATTGGCGGCGACCCGTGCGCGCCACGGCAAGCAGGTACCGCAGATCATCCGAGCGAATATTGCGTACGTCGATCACGGCCGGCCCTCCGACATTTCGGCGGCAGCGGTCGATGCCCGCCGGGTTGCGGTGAGTAGCTGTTGCAGACCCTCGTGGAGACGGTGCATGTCCTGCGGGTCCGCGAGAGCGACGCCGTCGAGGGCCCGGCTCGCCGAGGCCCCCACCTCGAGGCCTTTGTCGGTGACCGTGACGAGGGTCGAGCGACGATCGGAGCGATTGATCGTCCGCACGCACAGCCCTGCCTCTTCGAGGCCGTCGACGAGCGTTCCGATGGTGGTCGGGTGCCGGTCCAGGGCACGGACGATTCGCACCATGGGCAGCGGGCCGTTCGCGGCGACCATCATCGCCAGGACCTCGTACCGGGCGAAGGACAGGCCGAGTGGGCGCAACGTGGAGTTGAGGTGATGGGTGATCAGCTTCTGCGTCTGCAGGACGGCGGCGATCACCGCCGTGGCCGGCGCGACGGAATCGGCACCGGGCGCCGGGTGGGGTGGTTGCATAGTGGCCACCGGTAGCCTCCTCGTGGTTCGTACTCGGGCATCCAATGAACGACCACTTTCGGGTCACATCCCACTGGCAATTTACATGGATATCCAACTATAGTACTTCCAACTACCCGAACCTGAAAGGGTCGATTTGTATGTTCACCTTGACCGATGACGAGCGGGCGATCAGTGACACGGCCCGTGATTTCGCGGCCGAGCATCTGGCGCCGCATGCGGTGGAATGGGATCAGGCCAAGCATTTCCCCGTCGATGTGCTGCGGAAGGCGGCCTCGCTGGGGATGGGCGGGATCTACATCCGCGAGGACGTGGGCGGCTCCGAGCTGACCCGGGTCGATGCGGCCCGCATCTTCGAGCAGTTGGCGAAGGGCTGTCCGTCGATCGCCGCCTACATTTCCATCCACAACATGGTCACCTGGATGATCGACCGGTTCGGCACCGAGGAGCAGCGGCACGCCTGGGTGCCGGGGCTGTGCGCGATGGATCAGCTGGGCAGTTACTGCCTCACCGAACCCGGCGCCGGCTCCGATGCGGCGGCGCTGAGCACCAGGGCGGTCCGCGACGGCGACGACTACGTCCTCAACGGGGTCAAGCAGTTCATTTCCGGGGCCGGCACCTCGGAGGTGTATGTGGTGATGGCCCGCACCGGGGAGGGCGGGCCGCGCGGGATTTCGGCGTTCATCGTCCCGAAGGACTCACCGGGGCTGTCGTTCGGGCCGAACGAGGTGAAGATGGGCTGGAACGCCCAACCGACCCGGCAGGTGATCTTCGAGGATGT
Organism: Rhodococcus koreensis; assembly: GCF_900105905.1. GTDB lineage: Bacteria > Actinomycetota > Actinomycetes > Mycobacteriales > Mycobacteriaceae > Rhodococcus_F > Rhodococcus_F koreensis. The sequence goes on from NZ_FNSV01000005.1 coordinate 3,910,646, forward strand.
GCGGGTGCCGGCGGGCAACCTGCTCGGCACCGAGGGCGGTGGGTTCCGGATCGCGATGGCCGGCCTGAACGGGGGCCGGCTCAACATCGCCGCCTGCTCGGTCGGTGGGGCGCAGACCGCGCTGGAGCGGGCCGTCGCCTATCTGGCGGACCGCAAGGCGTTCGGGGCGTCGTTGCTCGAGTCGCAGGCGTTGCAGTTCCAGCTGGCGGACATGCGCACGGAGCTGGAGGCGGCCCGCACCCTGTTGTGGCGGGCGGCGGCCGCGCTGGAGGAGGGTGCCCCGGACGTGGTGGAGTTGTGTGCGATGGCGAAGCGGTTCGCCACCGACACCGGGTTCGAGGTCGCGAACAAGGCGCTGCAGCTGCACGGCGGGTACGGCTATCTTGCCGAGTACGGGATCGAGAAGATCGTCCGCGACCTGCGGGTGCATCAGATCCTCGAGGGCAGCAACGAGATCATGCGGGTCGTGATTGCCCGCAGCGTCGTCGGAAACCGAGGAGTGGCATAAATGACCGAACCAATCACCGACCCCGAGGTACTCATCGACAAGCGCGACGGCCTCGGCCGGATCGTGCTCAACCGCCCCAAGGCGATCAACGCCCTCAACCACGCCATGGTGGCGCGGATCGCCGCGGCGTTGGCGGAGTGGGCCGGGGACGACGAGGTGGCGGCGGTGCTGATCACCGGCGCCGGGGAACGCGGGCTGTGCGCGGGCGGGGACATCGTCTCGATCTACCACGACGCCAAGGAGGGTGGCACGGGGTCGCGGGAGTTCTGGCGGGACGAGTACATCCTCAACGCCGCCATTGCGAACTACCGGAAGCCGTATGTGGCGGTGATGGATGGCATCGTGATGGGCGGCGGGGTCGGGGTGTCGGCGCACGGGAGTGTGCGGATCGTGACCGAGCGGTCGATGATCGGGATGCCCGAGACCGGGATCGGGTTCGTCCCCGACGTCGGCGGCACCTACCTGTTGGCCCGGTCCCCGGGAGAGTTGGGCACCCACATCGCGCTCACCACCGCCCGCCTCAGTGCGGGGGATGCGATCGCGTGCGGGTTCGCCGACCATTTCATCCCGTCCGCCAGGATCGAGCAGTTCGTGCAGAAGTTGACGGACACGTCGGTGGAGGCGGCGTTGGCGGAGTTCACCGAACCGGCCCCGGAATCGGACCTGCTGGCGCAGCAGGCGTGGATCGACGCCGCATATTCCGCGGACAGCGTCGCCGAGATCGTGGCCCGGCTGCAGGGCAGTGGGGTGCCGGAGGCGGCGAAGGCGGCCGGGCAGGTGCTGTCGAAGTCGCCGACCGCGTGCGCGGTCACCCTGGCGTCGCTGCGCCGGGCCCGGGTGGCGGCCAGCCTCGAAGAAGTGCTGAACGAGGAGTTCCGGGTGTCGGTGGCCTGCCTGGGCTCGGCCGATCTGGTCGAGGGGATCCGGGCGCAGGTCGTCGACAAGGACCGCAACCCGCACTGGTCACCCGCGACGATCGACGACGTGACCGACGCCGCCGTCGCCACATTCTTCGCACCCCTCGGCGACCTCGAACTCGGCCTCACGGCCCCTACGACAACCGGAGAGCACCTGTGAGCGACTACGACACCATCCTCCTCGACCGCAAGGGCCGGGTCGGGATCATCACCCTCAACCGTCCGAAAGCCCTGAACGCGTTGAACTCCCAACTGCTGCGCGAACTCGTCACGGCAGTCGAGGAACTCGACACCGACAGCGACATCGGCGCCATCCTCATCACCGGGTCGGACCGGGCGTTCGCCGCCGGCGCCGACATCAAGGAGATGCAGACCAAGTCGTACATGGACGTCTACCTCGACGACTTCTTCTCCATCGGCGACCGCATCGCCGCCGCCCGTAAACCCATCGTTGCCGCAGTGGCGGGATACGCCCTCGGCGGCGGGTGCGAACTGGCGATGATGTGCGACATCCTGCTCGCCGCCGACACCGCCAAGTTCGGTCAGCCCGAGATCAAACTCGGCGTCATCCCCGGCATCGGTGGCTCACAGCGCCTCACGCGCGCCGTCGGCAAGGCCAAGGCGATGGAACTGTGCCTGACGGGCCGGAACATGGACGCCGAGGAGGCCGAACGAGCCGGACTCGTCGCCCGCATCATCCCGGCCGCCGACCTGTTCGACGAGGCGCTGGACACGGCCACCACCGTCGCCGAGATGTCGCTGCCCGTCGCGATGATGGCGAAGGAAGCGGTCAACCGGTCGTTCGAGACCACCCTCACCGAGGGAATTCGCTTCGAACGACGCGTATTCCACTCGACATTCGCCACCGAGGACCAGAAGGAAGGCATGGCCGCGTTCGTCGAAAAGCGGTCGCCGGAGTTCACCCACCGGTAGTCCCCCATTCGACCCGAACACCCCGCAGCGAGCATCCGCTGCGGGGTGTTCGTATTTGTGCCGTCCTCGTCTTTCGCGAGCGGACAAACCGACCGCGAAGCGCTATACCGGCACGACCACCGAATCGTTCTCCACCGGCTGATCTTTCGACCGCCGGTCGAGTGCGGTGGCGACGAGGAGAACGGCGAGCGCGGCCACGGTGAGTGCGGCACCCATCCAGATCGGGGACGTGAAGCCGAGTCCCGCGGCGATGGTGATGCCGCCGAGCCAGGCCCCGAGTGCGTTGCCCACGTTGAAGGCGGCGATGTTGGCGCCGGACGCCATGGTCGGCGCCTGCGCCGCGTAGTTCATGATGCGCATCTGCAGTCCGGGAACGGTCGCGAATCCGAAGAGCCCCATGAGGAACAGGGCGACGATCGTCATCGGCTTGCTGCCTGCGGTGAGGGCGAACACGACGAGCACGACGGCGAGCACGGCGAGGACCGTGGTCAGCGTGCGGGTGAGGGCCTTGTCGGCGGCGCGTCCGCCGAGGACGTTGCCGACGAACAGGCCGCCGCCGAAGAGCACGAGGAGCCACGGGACGCTGGTGGACGCGAATCCGCCGACCTCGGTGAGGGTGAACGCGATGTAGGTGAACGCACCGAACATGCCGCCGAATCCGAGAATGGTGACGGCGATCGAGAACCACACCTGCGGATTTCGGAAGGCCCGCAGTTCGCTGCGCAGACCGGCAGGTTCCGGCGCGTCCGCCGCACGGGACACGGACGGCACCAGCGCGGTGATGCCGATCAAGGCCACGACGCCGATGACGGTGATGGCCCAGAACGTGGAGCGCCAGCCGAACTGCTGGCCGAGGAAAGTGCCGAGCGGGACGCCGAGAACGTTGGCGATCGTCAGTCCGGCGAACATCGTCGCGATGGCCGCGGCCCGCTTGCTCGCGGGCACGAGGTCCGCGGCGAGCACCGACCCGATGCCGAAGAACGCGCCGTGGCACAGGGCCGCGAGGACGCGTCCGCCCATCATGACCTCGTAGGTCGGGGCGAGCGCCGACAGGAGGTTGCCGCCGATGAACAGCACCATCAGCGCCTGGAGGACCGTTTTGCGGTCGAAGCGGGTGACCGCCGCGGTGATGACGATGGCTCCGACGGCGACGGAGAGGGCGTAGCCGGAGATGAGGTAGCCGGCCACGGACTCGCTCACCTGAAAGTCGGCCGACACCTCCGGCAGCAGTCCCATGATGACGAATTCGGTGAGACCGATCCCGAAGCCGCCCATTGCGAGGGCGAGCAGACCCAGTGGCATCGCGGCCACTCCTTTCTTACAGACTCGAGAGATAAGAGCGCTAGCTCGAATACCGCGTCTGCAGTAGTTGCAGGCGCGTCATAAATAGTTGCACACGCCTGCTACGTGCGCAAGCTGGTATTCTGACCTGGCACTCGTATCCACAGGAGGTGGCCATGGCAGTCGCTGACGACGCCGTCGAGATCCGGTCGCAGGGATGGCGCACGCTCGCGGCCCTGCATGGTTTGCTCGAGGCGGAACTCGAACGCGCCCTGCAGCGGGGTCACGACCTCTCGGTGGTCGAGTACACGGTGCTCGACGCACTGAGCCGCCAGGACGGCTGGCACATGCGGATGGCGCAGCTCGCCCGCGCGGCCGCGCTGAGCAGCAGCGCCACCACCAGGCTGGTGAACCGATTGGAGAACCGCGGCCTGCTCACCCGGATCCTGTGCGACGACGACCGTCGCGGCATCTACACCGAACTCACACCCGCGGGCCGGGCCGCGCTGGACGAGGCGCGTCCCACCCACGACGCCACGCTGGAAGCGGCGCTCGACCGGGCGGCCGAGGTTCCCGAACTCGCCCACCTCGCCCGCACCCTGCACGAGCTCCCCGCGTAGGTGAGTGGCAAAGCGTGCGCGAGCACACTTTGCCACTCACATCAGGACAGCGGTGTGAAGTCGCGCGACGCGATGTACTCCGGCCGTGGCCGCGGTGCGGCGAACGGCGCGACGAGCGTGTTCTCGACACTGTTGAACACGAGGAACAGATTCGACCGCGGGTAGGGCGTGATGTTGTTGCCCGACCCGTGCATGACGTTGGAGTCGAACCACAGCGCGGTGCCCGCCGCACCGGTGAACTGGTCGATCCCGAACTCCGCGGCCATCCGGGTCACGTCTTCCCGGCGCGGAACCCCGACCTCCTGCTCGACGAGCGAGGACGTGTAGTTGTCGTCGGGGGTGGCGCCGACGCACTGGACGAACCGCTTGTGCGAACCGGGCATCACCATCAGCGATCCGTTGAACGGGTAGTTCTCGGTGAGCGTGATCGAGCAACTGACGGCCCGCGGCACCGGGAGCCCGTCCTCGGCGTGCCAGGTCTCGAAGTCCGAGTGCCAGTAGAAGCCGGTGCCCTTGAAACCGGGCATGGAGTTGATCCGGCTCTGGTGGATGTAGACGTCGGAGCCGAGGAGTTGTCGCGCGCGGTCGAGAATCCTGCCGTCGCGGATCAGCGCGGCGACCACGTCGCTGCGCCGGTGGACGTCGAAGACGGACCGGACCTCGCCGGAACCGCGTTCGGTGATGACGCGACCGCTGTCGCGCATCGACGGGTCCCGGGACAGCCGGTCGAGTTCCTCCCGGCACGTCATCACTTCGCCGGTGTTCAGGACGTGGTCGACGATGGTGAAGCCGCGTGCCTCGTGTCCGGCGAGGGCGGCCGCGTCGAAGGGTCCGTCCGCGGGCGTTCCCCAGGCGGCAGGTTCGTTCCGTTGGAGCATCGACGGCTCGGAGGTGATCCGAGTGGGGTAGCGATCGTTGTGGTTGGTGAATCCCTGAACCTCAGCTACCTGAGTCATTGTCCCTCCTCGGCACTTACCTCTACTTCACTGTCGCTACGGCGACAGAGTCTTCTGATCGGCGCGGAGCCGCTGGACGGCGTCGTCCAGGTGTTCGGCGAGCAGTTTCTGCACCTCGTCAGCCGTGCCCGACCGGATCGCCTCGCGCAGGGTCGCGTGTTCCTGCGCCTGCTCGCGAATGTCGTCGTACGTGGTCTGCAGTGCACCCAGGCACATCCGGGTCTCGATCAGCAGCGTCCGCGCCGCGCGGATGAGCCGCGGGCTCTGCGCGCTCTCCACCAGGATCTGGTGGAACTGTTGATCTGCGTCCGACACGGCGGCGGCGTCGCCGCGCTCGGCCGCGGCCTGCATCACGAGCACGGTGGGTTCGAGCGCCAGGTAGGTGGCTTCCCGGCGACCGTCGGCGAGAATCATCTCGAGGGCCCCGCGCTCGATGACCGACCGGCTGCGGTACACGTCGACGACGTCGTCGAGGGTCAGTTCCGTCACGAAGATCCCGCGGTGACGGATGCTGTGCAGTATGCCCTCGGACACGAGCCTCTGCATGGCTTCGCGCAGGGGTCCGCGCGAGACCTGGAAATGCGCGGCCAGTTCCGCCTCGCCCAGCTGTGCACCCGGTTCGAGCGCACCCTTCATGATGGCGACCCGCAGGCGGTCCGCGATGAATTCGGCAGTCGATTGACGACTGACGGGTTCCAGGTCAGTCAGAGCCATGACTGTGGCCTTTCTCGAACAAGGTTCCTAACGACGGTTGCACCGCCGTGTGGCCTGCAAGACGCAGGCCTTCCCAGATGGTCACCTGGTTTGCCGTGAGGACCGGCTTGCCGAGGCGCTGCTCGAGAGTACTCAGCGCACCCAGCGTCCTCATGGCCGTGTCGGGGATGAGCAGGGCTTCGGCGTCCGGGTGGTCGTTCTCCACCGCGAGTTCCACCACGGATTCGGGGCTGAGCTGACCGACCTCGGCAGCGGTGTCGATCCCCGCGCTCGCCATCGACAGCACCTCGATGCCGGCGGCGGCGAGGAATTCGACGAACAGCTTCGCGACGTCCTCCGGGTAGCTCGCGGCCACCGCGACCCGGGTGATCCCCAGGGCGTGCAGGGCGTTGACGAACGCGAAACTGGTGCTGGACGTGGGCACACCGGTGGCGGCGGCGAGCGTCTCGGCCTGCTGCTTCGCGCCGTCGGGGCCGTAGACGAAGCTGCCCGACGTGCACGCCCACACGACGGCGTCCGGCTTCTCGCCGGCGAGCAGCGCGGCCCCGCCGGCGAGTTTCTCGGGGCTACCGAGGTCGAGCAGTTCGGGCACGGCGTGCAGGTCGGTGCCGTAGATGTGCACGACCGGCAGATCGACTCCGAGCATCTCCGCGGCGAAGGGGTAGTCGTCTTCGGCGGCGTGGTCCGGGTAGATGAATCCCACAGTGGGGGTCGGCGTGCTCGTCATGCGTTCTCCTCGTTCCGTCGTGAGGGTCGTGTGGGCTGATGTCAGAAGACGTTGCGGAGCCACTTCCCGGGCCCCGTCATGGGGAGTTTCATCCGGCCCAGACAGGCCCAGATGGTGAGCTGGTTGGCGGTGAGCACCGGTTTGCCGAGTTCCTGTTCGAGCGGCGCGATGACGTCGTAGGTCGGCAGGTTGGTGCAGCTGACGAAGATCGCCTCCGACCGGGGGTCGTCCGCCGCGATGATCCGCTCGGCGATCGTGCGGTAGTTGACCTTCCAGATGCCGCCGCCGAGCCCGAGGTGATCGGAGCGCACCACCTCGGTGCCGGCCTCGTTCAGGAACGCGTGCAACCGTTCGGTCAGCGGGGCGTCGTACGGCGTGATCACCGACAGCCTGCTCAGCTCGAGGTGCTCGATCGCCTCGACCAGCGCCCCGGACGTGGTGACCGCGTGCAGGGCGCCGGCCTCGCAGATCGCGTCGCACAGCGTCCGCTCGTATTCGAGGCCCTTGATGAAACTTCCCGACGTGCACAGATACGCCACGACCTCCGGCTCGACGTGCAGGACGTCGCGCGTCGCCGCCATGAGGTGTCTTCGCTCGGACACGAGTTCGGCCATCTCCAGGCTGACGGGCACGGGTTCGTACGGCGTGCGCGCCAGATGCAGGCTCACCTCGAGGGGAGCCCAACGCCACAGTTCACGTTCGAGCGCCAGGTCGAACGGGGCGATGATGCCTATTCCCCGTTGCGCGATCGGCCCCTCGAATTCGGGAATGTTCAGTTCCAACACCAGGCCTCACCTTCGATTCGGCCGCGCCCGAGCATTATCAGATTGTTGACAATCATACGAGTTACTCTTACGGTGTCAACGTGAGTCGGAACCCGATCGTCGCGGTGCTACATGCCCACGTTCTGCCGAGCGACGAACTCATGGCACCGGTCGCGACCCGTGCCGAAGTTCGCTACACCGGCAAGGCGGGGCTGAGCGACGCCCTCGACGGCGCGGACGTGCTGTTTCTCTACGACTTCCTCACCGATGCGGTGCCCGGAGCGTGGCATGCCGCCGGTTCCCTGCAGTGGCTGCACATCGCCGCGGCCGGCGTCGATCCCGTCATGTTCCCCGAGGCCCGCGACAGCGACGTCACGATCACCAACTCCCGGGGCGTGTTCGACGGCGCGATCGCCGAGTACGTGCTCGCGCAGATCCTCGCGTTCGCGAAGGATCTGCCGGGTTCGCTGCGACTGCAGCAGTCCCACACGTGGCAGCACCGCGAATCCGAGCGGATCGCGGGCCGCACCGCCCTGATCGTCGGCACCGGCCCCATCGGCCGCGCCACCGCCCGACTTCTCCGCGCAGCGGGGATGAAGGTCAGCGGTTCGGGTCGCACCGCCCGCGACGCCGATCCCGACTTCGGGACGGTCACCGCCACCGAAGATCTCCCGGAGCAACTCGCGGCCGCCGATTACGTGATCGCGGTGGCCCCGCTCACCGAGCAGACCCGTCACCTGTTCCGCGATACGACGTTCGCCGCTATGAAGCCGGGCGCGCGGTTCGTCAACGTCGGACGGGGTGAGCTCGTGCGCACCGACGACCTCGTCGCCGCGCTGCGGGCGGGAACGATCGCGGGCGCCGCGCTCGACGTGTTCGACACGGAACCGCTCCCCGCGGACCATCCGCTCTGGGACATGACGAACGTGTCGATCACGCCCCACAATTCGGGCGACTTCGCCGGCTGGCGCGACGACCTCATCACCGTGTTCACCGACAATTTCGAACGCTGGGTGACGGGGTACCCGCTCGAGAACGTAGTTGACAAGCACCTCGGGTACGTACCGAGCCGATGATGACAGGGCCCGAACGTCCAGGCTGAAGGAGTTCTCATGAATCCCACCGACATGACCGCCGTCGAACTGGTCACGGCCTACTCGTCCGGAGAACTTTCGCCGGTGGAGGCGACGCAGGCGATGCTCGACGCCATCACCGAGCGTGATCGCGCCATCAACTCGTACTGCCTCGTCGACGAGGAGCGGGCGCTCGCGCAGGCCCGGAAGTCCGAGGAGCGCTGGAACACCGGCTACTCCAAGGGACTGCTCGACGGCGTCCCGATCTCCATCAAGGACATCTTCCTCACCGACGGCTGGCCGACGCTCCGCGGATCGCAGGCCGTCGACGAGGACCAGCCGTGGGACGTCGACAGTCCCGTCGCCGCCCGGCTGCGCGAGGACGGGATGGTGTTCCTCGGCAAGACCACAACCCCCGAGATCGCCTGGAAGGCCGTCACCGACAGCGCTCTGTGCGGCATCACCCGCAACCCCGCCGACCCGACCAAGACGGCCGGCGGTTCTTCGGGCGGCAGTGCCGCGGCGGTCGCCGCGGGTCTCGGTCCCTGCTCCGTCGGCACCGACGGCGGCGGCAGTGTGCGGATCCCCGCGTCGTTCTGCGGCGTCGTCGGTTTCAAGCCCACCCACGGCCGGATCCCCCTGTTCCCGGCGAGCCCGTTCGGGCCGCTGGCGCACGCCGGCCCGATCACCCGCACGGTCGAGGACGCGGCGCTGCTGATGGACATCCTGGCGTTGCCCGACCCGCGCGACCCGACGTCGCTCGCGCCGTCCCCGACCACCTTCCGCGGCGAAATCGGCCGCGACGTGGTCGGACTCGGCGTCGCCTACTCCCCCACACTCGGCTACGTGACCGTCGATCCGGAGGTCCGGGCGATCGTCGACCGGGCGGTGCAGGCCATCGACGCGGCGGGCCTGCCGGTCACCGCCGCCGACCCCGGGTTCGGCGATCCGATCGACGCCTTCGAACTGTTGTGGGCGGCCGGGGCCGCCGCCATGCTGAAGAATTTCCCGGAGGGGGCACGCGACAAGGTCGACCCGGGCCTCGGCAAGGTCTGGGAACGAGGCGAGAAGTTCAGCGCGGTCGAGTATCTCGACGCTCGCGCGGTCGCCGCGGACATCGGCATCACGATGGGCAAATTCCATCTGACGCACAATGTCCTGCTCACACCCACCGTCCCCATTCCGGCTTTCGAGGCGGGCCACGACGTCCCGCCGGGCAGCGACCTCACCGGCTGGCCGCAGTGGACGCCGTTCACGTACCCGTTCAACCTGACCCAGCAGCCGGCGATCAGCATCCCGATCGGTCGCACCGCGGCGGGTCTGCCGGTGGGCCTGCAGATCATCGGCCCCCGGCATTCGGACGACCTCGTGCTCGCGGTCGCACGGTACGCGGAGCACGTCCTCGGCTAGGTCGGCCGAAAAGCACCCGATTCGCGCTGCATCCGAGGATGATTAGAACTGGGCCCGGTGCTCCGAACATCTGCTCTGCTGCCGGGCGACAGTTGCCTGACAGAAGTTTTCGGGGTCGAGGAGAGCCCGGGAGAGTAGATGACAGCAATGCCGGTGTCCGGGGTCCCGCCGCATTCGCCGCAGGACCGGGATCCGTTCGCCCCGGGCATGGTCGTCGCCACTCGATACACACTCCTCGGACGATTCGCCGGACCCGACTGGGTGCAGTGGTGGCACGCGCACGACACCGAACTGTGCAGGGACGTCTCGCTCAGCCTCGTCGACTCGGCGCACCTCCGCGACACCGACACCCGCCCGGATCCGGTGGCGCGGTTCTGCCGGAACACCACCGGCACCAGCTTCAGCCACGAGGGGCGGATCGCGCAGGTCTACGACATCGCGGTGGTCGGCGACCGGATCGCCGTGGTCGCGGAATGGACGCCCGGATGGCGTCTCGCGGATATCGCGCGCACGGTTCCGCGGCCGCTGGACGCCGCGCGCATCGTGCGCGACCTCGCCGCCGCCACCGCGGACGCGCACCATTTCGGTGCCCGCATCTCACTCGATCATCCCAACCGGGTGCGGATCTCCCGGGAAGGACTCGCGGTCCTCGCCTTCCCCGCCACCCTCGCCGCTGCGAGCACGGCCGACGACGTCGCCGGCCTCGGCGCGCTGCTGTACGCACTGTTGCTCGGCACGTGGCCGCTGCCTTCGTCCGGCGAGACCCACGCGGCCGGACTGCCCCCCGCCGGTCGTCGGGGTGACGGTTCCGTCGTCCCGCCGCATCGGGTGCGGCCCACGATTCCCCGGCGACTGTCCGACGTGGCCGTCAACGCGCTCACCCGGCGACCCGGGATGGACACCGCGCAGGCGGTGGTCGACGCCCTCGACCGGATGCTGGCGGACGCGCGGGCTCGGTCGGCTCCCGCGTTCGCCCCGAAGAAGAAGGTCCGCCCGAAGGCCGACGACCGGTCGGCCCGATCGAGGGCGCCGCTTCCCGCGATGAGCGCTGCACTCGCCGTGGTCGTCGCCCTCGGCGCCGCCGGGTGGGCGATCGGCACCTCGTTCACCGCGTCGGACGCACCGCCCGCGGCTGTCGCGGACAGCACGCTCAGCGAGATCGTGCCCGCGCCGGAACCCGACCCGGTACCGCTGATCCCGTCGTCCGCGACCGTCTACTCCCCCCAGCACTTCCCGGACAACGGGACGAGGGCGTCGCTCGCGGTCGACGCGAACCCGGCAACGTTCTGGGCCACCGACCGCTACCCGCAGCAATTGCCGCCGACGAAGGGCGGAGTGGGCCTGATCGTGTCGTTCCCCAAGCCCGTCGATCTGCGGACCGTCTGGATCGAATCACCGACGCCGGGCACCAGGGTCGAGATCCGGACCGCGCCCGCCGCCTGGGCCAACATCGGCCACACCCAGTTGCTCGGCGCCGCCACGCTCGCGCCCGGAGTCACCCGGATCGCCGCCCGCACGCCCGCACCCACCACCCGCGTCCTCGTGTGGATCTCGGGCCTGTCCCCGGTCGAATCCGGATTCCAGTCGAGCCTGTCGGAGATCGGGTTCCTGGGCGGCGGCGCATGAGTCGCGACATCTTCGGCCCCACCCAGCCGAACACGGGAAGCACCGCGCGCGACCACCTCGCGAACGAGCGCACCTATCTCGCGTGGCATCGCACCGGCATCAGTGTCGCCGCACTCGGTGTGGCGGTGGCGAAGTTCGCCCCGCACCGCGGCGACCACGCCATTGCCGCCGGATTCATTCTGATCGGCGCGGGCCTGCTGGTATCCGCCTACGGCACCTACCGATACCGGGTCATCACCAGGCAGATCGAATCCGGGGTATTCGCGCCGGCGACGTTCGCCGCCGTCGTCACCTCCAGCGTCGTCACACTGCTCGCGCTCCTCGCCGTGCTGGTTCTACTCTGACCCCGGCGCGGCCTCGACGCAGCGGAATCCGATGTGGCTCATCCCGGTGTCGACCATCTGCGGCCGCCGGGCCGCGGGCCGGTATCGGCGGCAGTAGATGTCTGCGCAGAGGAACGATCCACCCTTGATCACTCGCCGCGGAACCCGGAACTGGGGTTGACGCGGGTCGAAGCTCTCCGCCATGCCGGGTCCACGCGGATTGCGTGGCGCACAGCACGACTGCGCGGTGTCGTCGTGCCGATCGGCGTACCAGTCGGCGGTCCACTCCCACACGTTTCCCGCCATGTCGAACAGACCGTAGTCGTTGGGCCGATAACTACCGACGGCGGTCGTGGTGCCGTACCCGGGGTCGGCGCGCCACGGGAAGTCCCCGTGCCAGTAGTTCGCCGGCGGCGGGGACTCGGCGTCCGGGATGTCGCCCCAGGTGAATTCGGCCTGGTCGAGACCGCCGCGCGCCGCGGCCTCCCACTGCGCCTCGGTGGGGAGGGACCGTCCGGCCCACTGTGCGTACGCGGCCGCGTCCTCGTGGGCGACGTGGACGACGGGATGCCGTTCACGGCCGGCGATCGTCGACGCCGGTCCGGTGGGGCGGTGCCAGGACGCGCCGACCGTCCAGGTCCACCACTGGCTCAGGTGACGGAGATCGACCGGCCCGCGGGTGGGAGTGAACACCATCGATCCGGGTTGCAGGTTCTCCGCCGGAGCCCCCGGAAAGTCGGCGGGGTTCAGCGGACGCTCGGCGACCGTGACGTAACCGGTGTCCCGCACGAACGTCGTGAACTGTTCGTTGGTGACCTGGTACGCCTCGATCGCGAACGCGTCGACCGCCACCCGATGCGCCGGACCCTCTTCCGGATAGTGCCGATCCGAGCCCATGGTGAACGTCTGGGCGGGGATGCGACGGACGTCGGAAACGGTCACGGTATCCACGAAGTCTCCCCTTCCGACTGCTCAGGTGACTGCCGGCGAGAAGACGCTCGTCCAATCGTTCTTCATGCTTACCACGGTCCAGTTGTTTGCTCGTGCCTCTTCGAGGGCCTGCTCGGCGCCGGCGACGTAGTCGAATTCGCGATCGGCGTCGTCGTGCAGGATCAGCACCCGCAGGGACGGGCGGTCGGGCAGCCCGGAGAACGCCAGCATCGGCAGGTCGCCGTTGGAGTTGCCGACCGACAGGATCGGCCGACGCCCGATCCTGCTCCAGATCCGGACCGGTTTCTCCGGTCCGTCGTCGAAGAAGTCCATCGCCGCCTTGTAGAGCAGCTCCGTCCGGCCTTCCTCGGCGCGGTAGGAGAGGCCGAGTGCGCTGCCGATGATCCGTTCCGGCGGCACCCCGTAGAGCTGCCCTGCGATCGGGCGCATGAAGTCCCGGTCACCGCCGGACGCGAGGTAGATCGTGAATCCGTTCGCCTCCAGGTAGCGCAGCAGTTCGACCATCGGTGCGTATCCGCAGCCCCGGTACGGTCGACCGAGCGTCGGATGGTCCGCCCCGTCGAAGAATGCGGTGACGCGGGCGTCGTAGTCCTCGACGCTGACCTCGTCGAACGCCCGGGTGATCGCACCCATCAACAGCTTCAGATCCGCGTCGTCGCCGTGATAATGCTTGACCATCGCGGCGCCGAGCCATTTCAGGTCGTGCTCGTGCGCGGCCTGCCAGGGCTGCGTCTGCTGCAGATCGGGATCGGCAGCGGCCATTTCCGCCAAGCGCCGGATCGTGAAGTCGAGTTGGATCGGCATCGGCTTCTCGCACCACAGTGTGCCGTCGTTGTCGAAAACGGCGACCCGGTCCGCAGGCTCGACGAAGTCCGGCCCGCGCGCCGTTACCCGTCCGACGAAGTCCTCGATCGCGGACCGCGTCGATCCGTCCGCCCAGGAACCACCCAGTCCGGCACCCATCCCGGTCAGTCCTTCGACAGGAAGGCGTGCAGCTTCGCCACCGCGTGGTCGATCGTGAAGCTTGCCGGCTCCTGCCGCGGAGGAAATTCCTTGAACGTCTCGAGGAATTGAGTCGTGATGACCGTTCCGTAGATCGCGATGTAGTCGTGGTCGAGGAACCAGTCCCAATAGGTGTTCGACGTGATATCGGCCCGCTCGAACGGGTCGGTGCGCAGGTTGAACAGTTTCGGTAGCCGCAGTGGAGTGAACGGCTCCGCCCACAGTCCGAGGGTGCCCTGCGCCCGCTGCTCCATGAACACGATCTTCCAGTTGTCGAAACGGATGCCCAGCACGTCGCAGTCGTCGGAGAAATAGACCATGCCCCGGCGCGGGGACTTGTCGACCTCACCGGTGAGATACGGCAGCAGGTTGTAGCCGTCGATGTGCGCCTTGAACCTCTTGCCGCCGGCGTCGTGACCGCTCTTCAGTTTCTCGACGATCTCGGGCGCACCCGCGGCGGCGAGGAAGGTGGGAAGCCAGTCGTGGTGCTGAACGATCTCGTTGGATACGACGCCGGCGGGAATCTTGCCCGGCCAGCGGATCACCTCTGGGACGCGGAACGCACCCTCCCAGTTGGTGTCCTTCTCGCTGCGGAACGGGGTGGTCGCGCCGTCCGGCCAGGTGTTCGCGTGGGGACCGTTGTCGGTGCTGTAGATGACGATGGTGTTCTCGGCGAGCCCGAGTTCGTCGACGGCGTCCAGCAGTTGGCCGACGTGCCTGTCGTGATCGATCATGGTGTCGTGGTAGGGCGACTGCCAGTGCCCGGCCTGCCCGACGCTCTCCGGTTTGGTGTGGGTCCGCAGGTGCATGTGCGTGGTGTTCATCCACACGAAGAACGGGGTGTCCGCTTCCTTCTGCCGCGTGATGAAGTCGATTGCCGCGGATACCGTCTCGTCGTCGATGGTCTCCATGCGCTTCTTGGTCAGCGGCCCGGTGTCCTCGATGCGCTGCTTCCCGAACGGCCCGTACCGCGGATCGACCTCGCCGGCATCTTCCTCGGTGGCCCAGCAATGGAGGACGCCGCGCGGCATCATCACCTCGTGCAGTTTGGGATAGTCCTGCGCGCTGGGATAATCGGGGAGCTCGGGTTCTTCCTCCGCGTTGAGGTGATAGAGGTTGCCGAAGAACTCGTCGAACCCGTGCACGGTCGGCAGATACTTGTTCAAGTCGCCGAGATGGTTCTTTCCGAACTGTCCGGTGGCGTATCCGAGGGGCTTGAGCAGCTCGGCGATGGTGGGGTCCTCCGGCGACAATCCGACGTCGACTCCCGGGATTCCCACCTTGCTCATGCCGGTTCGGTACACGCTCTGCCCGGTGATGAACGACGCCCGGCCCGCCGTGCAACTCTGTTCGCCGTAGGAGTCGGTGAACTTCATACCTTCGTCGGCGAGACGGTCGATGTTCGGTGTGCGGTACCCCATCAGGCCATCGCTGTAGCAGCTGAGATTGGTGATACCGATGTCGTCGCCCCAGATGACCAGGATGTTCGGCTTCGGGTCCGTCATCTGTCTCTCCTCGCATCATCGGGGGAATCGCAGTCCTGACGATGCTCGCCGTACGTCCCGGCCACATCACCCGCGCCGGGTGAGAACCTCGTGCCGCCGACCTGCGTCAGTCCGGCGGCACGGACGCCGGTCGGTCCACGGCCAGGATGTACACGCTGATCACCATCACCCACACCGGAAACACCAGCGTCACCCAGAGACTGAAGCTGACGACCACCAGGAGCGTGAGTGACAGCACGTAGGTGGCGACGGCCAGCCAACGCGGCATCAGCCCGGTGCGCAGCCAGATGGTCCCCAGCGAGATCATGAACACCCCGGCCATGCGCACCCCGTACACGTTGTTCACGTGCAACATCACCTCGCGGCCGAAGTAGACCAGGTCGTTCTGCGGAGCGGTCGGCAGCCGGGATATGGCGAGCATTCCACCGGCGAGGGCCATCGACACGAAGGTCGTCGCGAGGAACAACAGCCCACTGCCCAGGAAGACGGTCGAGAAGAATCGGTCTTCGAGTTCTCCGAGCCGGTCGCGAATGACGCCGATGAACCACAGGAACGCGATGCCCGCGAAGGGCGCGAGGACCAGGGCCGCCGTGATCTGCGTCTGGTGACTCACCCACGGGGTGCCCGCGGCGCCCGGCAGTGCGCTGCGCAGCAGGACGATGCTGGAGGCGAACAGGACGCCGAAGACGACACCGGCGACGGCTGCGGCCCGTGGGGTCCGCAGCCGGTGGTACTCGGCATCGCCCCGTGTGCCGGCCATGAGATCAGTCTTCGCCGCGGTCGCGGTCCGGGGCAACAGGGACCGCCGGTCGAGCAGCTACCCGGAAGCCGCCAGTGTCGCTTTGAGAACGGTGACGTCCAGCGTGGCCGCCAGATCGGCGATCGTCACACCCGACAGGGTGTCCCGCCACGCACGCTCGGCGTCGGCCATGACCTTCGCGATGCCGCAGGGGGTTGTGCACTGTTCCGGTGGCGCGGCGAGCAGCCCCTGCTGCCGGATCTCCGTGCACCGAAACGCCGGTGCCGCGCCGTCGACCGCCTGCACGACGTCGAGCACCGTGATGTCGCCGGGGGCACGGGTGAGGACGTACCCGCCGTCGCGGCCCTCGGTCGGGTGGACGAGGCCGGCCCGTGCCAGCGACTGCAGGTGCTTGGCGAGATAGGACTTCGACACCCCGTGCAGGTCTGCCAGCCGCGCGGTCGGCACCGGACCCTCGGCCTGGCTGAGCACGACGCAGCAGTGGAGCGACCACTCCACACCACCGGAAATCTTCATGCTCACGACCCTATTTGCGCAACCATTCGTCCAGGGTGGTCGGGGCGATCCAGGCGCCGGCGCCGGGTGTCGGCGTGATGGCCGCGTCGTCGAGTTGCGCACCGAAGTAGCCGGCGGCGGGATCGGTCGTCACGGACCGCTTGTCTCCGGTCGACGCGAACAGCCGGCGCACCAGTTCGTCGATGCCCAGCGGCTCGGGACCGGCGATCTCGACGGTGCCGTTCAACGGGGCGCCTGCGGCGACCTCCGCCACCCGCGACACGACGTCACGCGAGGCGATGGGCTGCAGGTGCGCCGGCGTCGCGTGCACCGTGTCGCCGACGGTCCCGGCGTCGGCGATGCCCGCGATGAACTCGAAGAACTGGGTCGATCGCACGATCGAGTAGGGCACCGGGCCCGCCTTGACCACGTCTTCCTGTGCGACCTTGGCCCGCAGGTATCCCGAGTCGGGAAGCCGGTCGGCGCCGACGATCGACAGGACCACGTGGTGCCCGACGCCGGCGGCCTCCTCGGCGGCGAGCATGTGCTTCGTCGAGTCCCGGAAAAACGCCAGGACGTCGTCGTCCGCCCACGACGGCGAGTTGGTCAGGTCCACCACCGCGTCGGCTCCCGCGACGGCCTCCGCGACGCCCTTGCCGGTGGTCGTGTCGATTCCGTCGGCGCGGCCGAGTGCCACGACGTCGTGCCCGGTCTCGCCGAGCGTGGCCGCGACCTGCCGTCCGATCAGTCCGTTCCCGAAAATGACGATCTTCACGTCTTCTCTCCTTTACTCGGATAAGCCGTATCCGAGTTTACTCCGACAAGCGTTGTCCGAGTCAAGGCCCGCATCACGCCGATTCCGGCCGCACCACGACGGGGACGCCTTCGTACGGCGCGAGGGTGATCGGGAAACTGTGCAGCTCGTCCACGGCGCCGATCTGTTCGTCGGTGAACAGGTTGACCGCGGGCGAGCCCGCGGGCAGGAACTGCGACTGGACGGTCGCGGCGATCTCCTCGGATGTGAAGTTGAGGACCGTGACCTCCAGACTCGCGTCCGCCAGTTCGTGGACCATCACGAGCAGCCCCTTGTGCGACACGGTCGGCACGTCGAGCTGGACGGCGGTGGCGATGCCGAATCGGTTCCGGATGTTGATGATGCGGGCCAAGCGGCGTGCGAAGGACGTCGGATCCTGCAGTTGCACAGGCAAACTCCCGTACAGACTGTGTCCGCGGGGAATGCCCGACTCCGACCGTTCGGCGTCCGGGTTGACGCCCATCAGGTCGTGCGCACCCCGGTTGATCCAGCGGGTGTCCCCCTCCGCGAGGAGATCGGCGACGTCCTCGGACGGCACGGGAAGCAACCCGCACAGGTCCCAGCCCGACAGAGCGAACACTCCCGGCTGGAGTGCGTTGAACATCGCCAGCAGCAGGTGGGCCTGCTTGACGGTGTCGATGTCGGCGGCGTCCATCCGGTCGAGGTCGCGGATGCCCAGCGCGGCGGTGATGACACTGGCTGTCGTGCACGCGATCCCGTTCGTGGTGAACGTGCGGTTGTACGGCGCCCACCGCCCGGTGAGCCGCTCGCAGAGGTCCTTGCGGATGCGGTCGCCGAGGTCCGACCCGGTGACGGACTCGCCGCCGTAGTCGAACTCGTCGTCCTTGTGCAGCGTCGCGAAATGGACCAGCTCGAACGTCAGCTCGTCGTGGTTCTGCAGAGCATGGACGAGCGAAGCCGCGTCGACGCCGTGATCGCGGGCGAGGTTCATCGTCAACCGGAGGAATTCGGTGTTCCCCATGACCAGCGCGTGATGGTAGGCGGGGCGATTGATGAAGTCGTACGACAGGTCGGCGCCGGTCGTGCCCATCGCCTTGATGTCGTCGATGGTGAGGTTCAACTCCTGGAACGTGAATCCGCCCATCTTCCGCACGATGCTGGCGATGAGGTGATTCGCCGCCTCCGACAGCGGGTGCCCCTCCGACCAGCCGGGGAGTCCCTCGGTGCGGCGTTCCACCCCGAGGAAACCGTTGGCGTCCAGGCGGAGCGCGCCTGCGCCGAGGTCCGCGATGGAATGGCATGCGTCGCCGATGACGAGGCGCATGCCCGCGAACGACGGATCGAGCCAGTTGATCGACGGCTGCCCCGCCTTGAAATAGTGCAGATACACCCACCTGCGCTCGACGCCGTCCACCCCCATCACCGCGGGTGTGACACTCCAGTTGGTCTCCTTCACCCCGAGTTCGTAGAAGATGACCCGCTGGAGTTGCCCGATGATGTACCCGGCGCGGGCGAGTTGCGCCTCGGTGTCGGCGTCGATGTTCACCGCGTCCCGGCCGTCCGGCACGCGGGGAAGCAGGTGCCAGTCCTGCTGTTCGATCTCCACCATGTGATAGATGCCGGGATAGTCGGCGTGCGCCATCTCGGCGAGCCGGAAGTCGGCGCCCTTACCCGTGTGACCGGGGACGATGTCGTCGATGACGATGCCGTCGTACGCTGCGGCGACGACGCAGAGCTTGCGGAACTCATCCTCCGTCCCGAACGCCGAGTCGATCTGCATGCTGATGCGGTCGAAGTGGCCGTCCACCGAGGGCGTGGCCCGCCACCCGTCGATCCCACCGGCCTGCTTCACCGGCCCCGTGTGCACCGCCGTCACCCCGATGTCGGAGAACGCCTGCCACAGCGACTCGTCGCCGAGCGAACTCAGGAAACTCGCGCCCGGCGCCGTGATGATCGAGATCGGGTACGCCGTGAACCACACCGAACCCCGCTCCACCGCGGCCCGCGGATTGGGGTCGGCATACGGGTTCTGCCACATGCTGCCCTTGCCGGACAACTGCTCCGCGATCAACTTCGCATCGTGCAGGATCGACTGGTTGATCAGCCACTCCACATACTTCGGGTTGTCCGGCACCGGTTCACCCGACTGCGCATCCACCCTGGCCGCGCGGCGGACCGACGGTTTCAACGGCCGCGGACGCGCCGGGTAGAACTGCTCGTCGTAGCTGATCTCGCTGGGCTCGTGATGGATCTCGGGGTTCATGGTCCTCCGTCGTCATCTCGTCGACTCCGCACCGGTCGGCTACCCGTCCACCGTCCCACGGAAACGACCGCCCGGCATGCGGAGTTGGGGAGGAAACGGCTCGATCACCTGGCGAGCAGCGGTGTGACGTCCCGGCCGACGAATTCGACGAATCCCAGCAGATCCGGTTCGTCCTCGGTCGGCGTGATCGCCACGGACGTCGCGCCCAGATCGGCGAGTCTGCGCACCTCCGCGGCGATGGTGTTCGCGTCTCCCGCGACGCCGATTCCTGCGTCGGCCGGTTTCTCCCACCGCGCCAGTTCCGCATCCACCCGTCGCTGCGCACCGTCGCCGGTGGCGGCGATCTTCGGGACGACCACGTCATGCGAGGCGGCCCGGTCGCCGCCGATCTCCTGCGCGATCAGGTCGCGGGTTCGGCGGACGTCGTCGTCGCCGACCGCGGACGGGAGGAGGTTGCCGTCACCCAGCCGTGCCGCCAGGCGGATCGACTTGGGGCCTTCGCCGCCGAGCATCAGCGGCACCCGCTCGGCCGGGGGCCAGTCCAGTGTCACGTCGTCGAGCCGAACGTACCGCCCGCGGGTGCTCACAGACTCGCCGTCGAGCAGCGCCCGCAGCGCCACCGAGTACTCCTCGAGCAGGGTCATCGGCGACCCGGCCCGGGCACCCACCTGCTCCATCCAGTCCTGCACCCCGTGTCCGACACCCGCGATCACCCGGCCGGGAAACAACCGGGCCATCGTGGCGATCTCCATCGCGGTGAGCGCGACGTTACGCAGCGGGGCGGGCATCAACCCGACGCCGACGTGGATTCGTTCCGTCCATGCGAGCGCCGCGGCCGCCGACGCGACGCCGCTCTCCTTGAAACAGTCTTCCCACAACCAGATCTCGTCGAGGCCGCTGCTCTCGGCCACCCGCGCGAAGTCTCTCAACCGCTCAGGTTCGATCGCCGGGATGAACGTCACGCCCAGTCGCGGCACCGCATTCGTCATCGACCCATCATGCGCGATCAGGCCGGCCCATCGTCACGATTCCCGCAACCGGGCGGTGCTGGCGCGCACGACCAGTGACGTCTTCATCAACGATCGCGTGCGGGTGCCGCCACCCAGCCGATCGAGCAGGATCGTCGCGGCCGCACGCCCCTTCTCGACGATCGGCTGATGAATCGTGCTGAGACCGAGAAGTTCTGCGACGGGCGCGTCGTCGAAACCGATGACGGACATGTCGTCCGGGACCGACAGCCCGCGCTCGCGCAGCACCTGCCACGCCGCCACCGCGTGCACGTCGGACGTCGCCACGAGCGCGGTCGGCCGTGCGGCGTCGAGCAGGATCCGGGTGGCCTCGGCACCGGAGTCGCTGTCGATGTTGCCCGCCACCACGATGGACAGTTCCTCCACCGGAAGGTGGTGGTCGCGGGCCGCGTCGAAATAGCCGGCGAGGCGTTCGCGTGCGTTGCGCTCGGTTGCCGCACCGACGTCGTCCGTCGTGACCATCCGGCAGTCGGAGTCCTGACCGAGTTTGTCGACGATGATCCCGATGCGCCGGTGGCCCAGTTTCAGGATGTGGTCCATCTGGAGATAGGCGCCGTTCCGGTCGTCGATGGCCACGAACGGCAGTCCCGCACTTCGCGGCGAATCGACGACGACGGCCGGGATGCCGCGCGCGATGATCGCCTCGACCAGGGGGTGACCGTCCGGGACGTTGTGGATGACGACACCGTCCACGAGTCCACGGAGTATCGGCGAGTTCGGGGGCGAGTCCGGCGAGCCACCGCGGGAGGCCGGGAACAGGGTGAGGGCGATGTCGGCGGAGTTCCCGATTTCGGCGATGCCCTTCATCAGCAGGGTCACGGACGGATCCTCCAGCGCTTGCACCGGGGAGTCGGGCACGATCACACCGACCGCGCCGATCCGTCCCGACCGCAGGCTGCTTCCGGCGATGTTCGGCCCGGCGTAGCCGAGGTCCGCGGCCACGGAGTAGATGCGTTCCCGTTGTGTCGCAGAGACCTTCGACGATTTACTGAAGGCGTAGGAGACGGTGGCGACCGATACGCCGGCCGCTTTCGCGACGTCTTTCATCGTGACCACGTGGTACTCCCTCGTCGGCGTTCATCGGCCACAACCGGCCGTTGCGCACCGAAGCGCACAGGTGGCGAAGCCCGATCCTAGTCCGCGGTCGGGCGCTCCCGACGCTCCCCTCGACATCACCCATTGACAGCGCTCCAGCCGGTGATACGATTCACCACCATAAGTTAATCGTTTCACCATCTGCTTTCACCATCTGCTTTCACCATTCCGGTTTCACCATCCCTGGGAGCACTCATGACCAAGGTCCTCTACCTCTACGGCGGCTGGCCCGGCCACCATCCGTACGACATCGCCGCGTGGGCACGCGAACTGTTCTCCGAGCTGAACTACCAGGTCGAGGAGTCGCAGGACATCTTCACCCTCGACCGCGACCTGACCGGATACGACCTGATCGTGCTCGGCTGGAACAACGCGCTCACCACCGAAGACCTGAGCGATTCGCAGGAGAAGAACCTGCTCGACGCCGTCGCGGCCGGAACCGGGGTCGCGGCGTGGCACGGCGCCGCCGCCGCGTTCCGGGCGAGCCTGAAGTACCACTTCCTCCTCGGCGGCGACTTCGTCGAACACCCTGCGGGAGAGGCTTTCCCGCAGCCGTACAAGGTGAGCATCACCGACCGCGAGCACGAGGTGACCGCGGGTGTCGAGGACTTCGCCGTCGCGTCCGAGCAGTACTACATGCACGTCGACCCGAACAACCGGGTACTCGCGGAAACCGAGTTCAGCGGCGAGCACCTGCCCTGGCTGGAGGGACTGCGCAGCCCGGTGGCGTGGGTGCGCCAGTGGGGCGCCGGCCGGGTCTTCTACCACTCGATCGGCCACACCCCGGCCGACCTGTCGGAGCCGAACGTGCGCCGACTGACCAAGCAGGGACTGCGCTACGCCGCCCGCGTAGCCAACTGACACAGCAAGGAGACACGATCATGGCGAAATTGACCGGCGGGCAGGTGGTCGCCCAGGTCCTGAAGCAGTACGGCGTCGAATACGTCACCGGCATTCCCGGCCACGGCATCTGGTCGCTCACCGATGCGTTCCTGGAGAAGGGGTCCGAGATCCCGTTCATCCAGGTCTACCACGAGCAGAGCGCCACACACCTCGCGGA
Organism: Rhodococcus koreensis; assembly: GCF_900105905.1. GTDB lineage: Bacteria > Actinomycetota > Actinomycetes > Mycobacteriales > Mycobacteriaceae > Rhodococcus_F > Rhodococcus_F koreensis. The sequence goes on from NZ_FNSV01000005.1 coordinate 3,933,432, forward strand.
CGGGTACTACCGGGTGTCCGGCAAGCCGATGGCCGCGGTGGCGTCGATCGGGGCGGGCGCCGCGAACACGGTGCTCGGTCTCGCGACCGCGTACAGCGACTCGACGAGCCTGCTGTGTATCACCGGCGGGCCGCCCACCCACATGCGCGGGCGCGGTCTGCTCCAGGAACTCGAGCGGCACACCGACAACGGCTTTCCGCAGGTCACCGACGCGGTGTCGAAGCGCAGCTGGGTCGCCACCCGCGTGGAGGAACTGCCGTTCATCATGCACCGCGCGTTCAGCACGATGCTGACCGGTCGCCCGGGGCCTGCGCACATCGAGGTGCCGATGGACGTGCAGGCCGAGGCCGCCGACGTGTCCCTGCACGACCTCGCGCGACGGCTGCCGGTCGGCCTGCAGCAGCCCGACCCGCTGGCGATCGACAAGGCCGTCGACGTGCTCCGTGACTCACGCCGGCCGGTGATCGTCGTCGGCGGCGGCGCCATCACGTCCGATTCGGCCGACGAGGTACTCGCCCTCGCCGAGGCGTGGCAGATCCCCGTGGTCACCACGTGGAACGGCAAGGGCGCGTTCCCCGAGGACCACGCACTGTTCGCGGGCAGCGTCGGCCAGACCGGCACGATCGTCGGCAACGCCGTCGCCTCTCGCGCCGACGTGGTGATCTCCATCGGATGCCGGTTCACCGACTGGTCCTCCTCCAGCTACGCGCAGGGAGTGACGTTCTCGATTCCGCCGGCCAAGCTCATCCACATCGACATCGACCCACACGAGATCGGCAAGAACTACCCGGCCGAGGTCGGCATCGTGGCCGACGCCAAGCCGACCGTCGCCGCGATCGTCTCCTCTCTCCCCCGCAGCAGCGCCGACCGCTCCGAATACCTCGCCGAACTCGAGCAGTTGAAGGCGGAGTGGGAGGCCAAGCTCGCGGGCCGACGCGATTCCGACCGGTTCCCGTTCACCTCGCAACGCCCCCTCGGCGGTCTGCGGTCGGTGATGGAACGGGATGGCATCATCGTCGCCGGCTCCGGCAACACCCAGGGCGCCGTGAAGCAGACGTTCCCGGTGTATCACCCGCGCACGCACCTGACCTCGGGCGGATTCTCGTCGATGGGCTGGGCCGTGCCCGCCGCGATCGGCGCCAAGCTCGCCGCCCCCGACCGGCAGGTCGCGTGTGTGCTCGGTGACGGCGACTTCCTCATGACGTCGCAGGAGATCGGTGTCTGCGTGCAGCACGACATTCCTGTGGTCTTCGTGGTCCAGGACAACGCCGGCTTCATGTCCATTCGGGGCGGCCAGCGCAAGCAGACCAGCCGGCACATCGGCACCGAGTTCAACCGCCCCGACGGCACCCCGTACAGCCCCGACTTCAAGGCGCTCGGCCAGTCGTTCGGCCTCGAATCGTTCCGGGTGGACGACCCTGCCGACCTCGAGAGCACGTACCGGAAGGCCTTCGACTCGAAAGCGCCTGCCCTGATCGAGATCCCGACGGATCGTGACGCCGCCGGACCGTGGGTTCCCGGGTGGTGGGACTTCCCCGTCCCCGCGTACATCGACGACGAACGTCAGGACGAGTACTGGGCGACCCGAGCCAAGGAACAGCACCTGTGAGAACCTCGGGCCACGATCAGATCGACGCGTATTCACCGCTGCGCGAGGGCGCGGTGGTCGAGGTGGGCGACTCCGACACGGTCACGGCCGATGTCGTGGTCGTCGGGTCCGGGATGGGTGGTTCGACCCTGGCGTGGGCGCTCCGGGATCGGGACGTCGACGTCCTGGTCGTCGAACGCGGCCGGTTCCTCCCCCGCGAGGTGGAGAATTCGCAGGCCGCGGAGATGTTCCTCGAGGGCCGGTACAAGACCGCCGAACCGTGGTTCGACGGCAGCAACGGTGAGCCGTTCCAGCCCGGTGTGTACTACTGGGTGGGCGGCAACACGAAGTTCTACGGCGGCAGCCTCCCCCGCTTCCGCGTCACGGATTTCGAGGAGACGCAGCACTACGACGGCGTCTCACCGAAGTGGCCGTTCAGCTACGCCGACCTCGAACCGTTCTACGCCGAGGCGGAGCGTCTCTACCAGGTGCACGGCAGCGACGGCGAGGATCCGACGGAACCGCCGCGGTCGACTCCGTACCCGTTGCCGCCGCTGCCGCACGAGCCGACGATCGAGCGTTTCGCGTCCTCGCTGCGCAAACAGGGTCTGCACCCGTTCCACACGCCGAACGGCATGAACCTGACTACGCAGGAGCATCGCCGGCAGTCGACCGCGTCGGACGGCACCCCGTCGCAGACCGACCACAAGAGTGAAGCGGAGAACCGCGCGCTGCGCCCCGCCCTCGAGTCGGACCGGGTACGCCTGCTCACCGAGGCCAAGGTGACGCGCCTTCTCACCGACGCGAAGGGCACGCGAATCGTCGCCGCGGAGGCCGAGTTCCGTGGTCGCACGATCCGGATCACCGCCAACCAGTTCGTGGTCTCGGCGGGCGCGGTCAACACCGCGGCGCTGCTGCTCCGCTCGGCCGACGAGCGGAACCCGGACGGTCTCGGCAACTCGTCGGGACTGCTGGGCCGGAACTACATGGTGCACAACAGCACGTTCTTCATGGGCGTCAACCCCTTCCGGACCAACACGACCGCGTGGCAGAAGACACTGGGCATCAACGACTGGTACGTCGCCGGCCCGGACAACGAATTCCCGCTCGGCAATCTGCAGATGCTCGGCAAACTGCAGGCCGCGCACGTCAAGGGGGCACGGCCCTGGGCCCCGATGTGGGCGCTGAAGGCGGTGGTGGATCGCAGTCTCGACATCTACCTCACCACGGAGGATCTCCCGGTGCGCAGCAACCGCATCCGGGTCGACGGCGACCGGATCATCGTCGACTGGACGCCCAACAACACTGCGCCGCACAGTGAACTGGTTCGCCGGGTCTCCGCGGCGGTCCGCAGGGCAGGGTATCCGATCATCCTCACCGAACGGATGGGGATCGCGACGAACTCGCACATGTGCGGAACCGCGGTCGCGGGGACCGATCCGGCGGCGAGTGTCCTCGACCCGAACTGCCGCAGTCACGACGTCGACAACCTGTGGGTGGTGGACGGGTCGTTCTTCCCGTCGTCGGCGGCGCTCAACCCCGCGCTGACCATCGCAGCCAACGCGCTGCGGGTCGCGCCCCGCATCGCGTCCGCCGCAGAATAACGTCGCTCCGCGGCCCTTCCGATCACGTCGCGCCCCGCTCGACGGGTGCGACACGGAGGAAGGGTCCGCGGATCGCCGCTGTCACCACCGGCTAACCGAGCTCGTACACCCGGTGTGGATGCCGTGCACGGACTTGACGAAGGCGCGGGCGACGTCGGCGACGGGAACGGGCGTGAATCCCGGGAATAGTCGCAGTAGACGTCGAGGGATTCGGTGACGACGGCGGGGCGTTGCGCGGGGTCGGAGCATCCACGACAGCCGCGCCGATGCGGCCGGTTCCTCCGACGACGAGGATCTTCATTGGTGAACTCCCCGGTGTTGAAGACATTCCTGTGTGTGTATCGGCCATGGTGCCTGAACTATTCCGGGCCCGTTATCGTCTGACCGATTCCGGGACTGTCGCGACAAAGGAATGACTCGCACCGAGGCGCGCCTTCCGCATCACCGGTGGCCCGATGACCGCGACCACGAGTGCCAGCAGTGCTGGGATCATGAGTGCGAGAGTCAATCCGGCGTGGACTACGACAGTGCCGATGAGGACCGGTCCGACGAGCAGTCCGCCGTACCCGAGCATGTTGACGATTCCGATGTTGGTGCCGCTTCGGGCCGGGTCGATGCGACCGGCCGTGGCCAGCACCAGCGGGACGATGGGAGCGAGCCCGAGGCCGAAGACGAAGAGCCCCAGCAGCGCGGTGTACGCATGGGGCAGCGCGAGGGTGAACGCAAGGCCGAGAGCAGCCAGAAGTCCCGAGGTCGCGGTCACTGCCGTAGCTCCCCATCTCCGCGTGAGTGCGTCGCCACCGAGACGGCCGACCAGTTGGCCTACCGAGAAGAACGCGAAGGCGAGCGCAGCGACTGCCGTGGTGGTTGCGAGTTGTTCGTGCAGGTACTTCCCGGTCCAATCCGATGACGCCTCGCCGAGCATGGCGCACAGACCGGTGCATCCGAGGGCGACGGCCAATAGTGTGCTCGCCGACCGTGCCGGACTCGTTGCGGCGGCCGGCCCACCAGCGCATGCGTGATCGTCGATCATCCTGCCACCGTGGACTTCTGGAGCCTCGGGGAGGTACCACCGGCTCAGGGCGATCACCGCAACGGCGACGCTGATCCCGTTGACGGTCAGGCACAGCACCGGATTGTCAGGCGCCATCCTCATGAATTGGGCACTCACGAGGCCGCCGACCAAGCCACCAGCCGGCCAGGCCGCGTGGAATGCAAGCATCGTCGACCGCCCGAGGCGACGCTCGACTGCTACACCATGAGCATTCACGCTCGTGTCCGTGGCGCCGCGCAGAAACCCCATCGTCAACGCGGCCACTCCCAGTGACGCTGCCCCTGTTGCGAATCCGACAGGCAGCAGCGATACGGCGTACAACGCCGCCGACAGTCGCAGCGTCCACTTTGGCCCCCACCGGTCGACGATGCGGCCCGCCGCGATGCATCCGACTGTGGCCCCGATACCGATGTAGAGGGCGACGATCGCGTACTGGCCGTCGCTGACCTGGTTGCGGCCCTGGATCAGCGGAACGTTGGACGCCCACATTGCGACGGTGTACCCACCGAGGAAGAACGAGGCGAATGTAGCCAACCGCGCATTCCTCACCGTGACGAGATTCCCGATCGAGTCGTCCGTTGCGTTGCGCACATGCCCTCCAGAACCGTCGATCATTGGGTCAATGCTGTCGATTGTCGACAAGCATGGCTTAGGTTACATCAGATCGGGACTGAGACCCGGGTGACGAAGAGCCCGAACGTAGAACCTCGCGACCGACCGTGTCGAGTTACCGAGCGAGCTCAGAGGCTGTCGACAACATTGCGATCTCTAGTTTATTGTCGACAGATCGTTCATCGCAGCGGACTTGCGCCACGTAGCGCGCCCGCTGATTTGCCGAGGGCGATGTTCTCACACCCTGCGGGACAGTCGATCCCGCCGAATGGATAGGTTTCCCATGCGAAAGATTTTTCTGGCCTGCCCGTACAGCCACGCGGACGAACGTGTCGTCCACGAGCGCTTCCTCGCCTGTAACGAGGTCGCCGCGACGATCGTCGAGTCGGGCAACGTCGTCTTCAGTCAGGTGTCGATGTCGCACCCGATCAATCTGGCCTTCAAGACAATCGACCCGAGCGAGGTCGGCAAGCTGTGGGCACCCGTCGACGCCCACTTCATGGAATCGATGCGGGAGTTGATCATCCTCGACTTGGAGGGATGGGATCGGAGTTCGGGAATCGAGCGAGAGATCGAGTTCTTCGAAAGCCGCGGCCGTCGCGTCAGCCTGTGGTCGAAGGCGTCGGACGAGTTCGTCACGGAGACCGCGCGCGCCTGAGGCAGTGCCTCGGTTCGTCCCGTCACGGACGGCGGCCGGGTACCGGCCGCCGTCCACCGACTGGCGCCACCGTCCATGCGTACGTCAGGCCGAAGGCTCGGACTCCCAACGCATCCGAGTGCCCGGCGGGCGTGAGCGAGGAAGCACACGCAGAGAGCGGCGACGGCGTGCCTCGTCCCGTCTCGCACGCGGGATCATCGTCTGCCGGTCGCGCTCGGTGGTTCCACCCCACACGCCGTACGTCTCGCCGGCCGTGACGGCGTGGTCTGCGCATGCTCGCCGTACGGGGCAGCCCAGGCAGATTTCCTTGGCCGCTCGTTCTCGGCGGGCACGGGCAGCACGCTCTTCGCCGTCATGCGAGTAGAACAGCTCGGTGTCCATCTGCCGGCACAGTGCGTGGATCTGCCAATCCCATTCCGGAGTAATCGGTTTGGGAAGAATCAACGCCCGAATCGTGGTCATCGTCAGCTTTCCCGCCCCGATGCGGGAGGTCCGGTTTCGGACCCGACCACGGGGCGAAGGCATTGCGAGGGCCGACCGGAACCGAGGCGCCCAGCCAGTGTCCGGTCAGCGGTGTGCAGTCGGAAGTCAGTGGTCGACGAGTGCGCTGACACCCACCTCGAGGCTTCTCCGTCCGTCACGGGTGCGGAACGGTGTCCGGGCCGCCGCCGACTCTGTGCACAGCGCCGCGGGGTCACGGTCGAGCCAGTGGTCGATCGCCACCCGGATTCGTTCCCGCAACGGCCGGGGTGCCAGGCGAAACGCCTCGACCTCGGTGGTCACCGCGAACTCGCCGACAACACGGGACCCGCGCTGCACCACTGGGTGGTCGCTTCGATGATCAATCCGGCGACCTCGCGGTGCGCGAGGTCGTTGGGAATGTCGTGGTAGCCACCGGGGATCGCGACGGCACGGCACTGGTGGAGTTCGCTCGCAAATTCCGATGCCTTACCAGGTGCGGCGAATGCGTCGTGCTCGCCGTTGATCAACAGGATCGGCATGATGAGGGCCGGAAGGCCCGTGCGGACCTTGCATCCGGCGACGGCGAGCGCGCTCCACAGGTTCGGTTCGGCTGGGGCGGTGTCGAATCCGAGCGGATCGTTCGCGAGCGCGTCGAGGTATTCCTCGTCCTTCGCCATGATCAGATCGGTGCGTCCCTCCGCCTCGGGAGGCAGCCCCCACAGCGGCGCACCGGTCATCACCAGGCCGGTGCGGGCGGTCGCGGTGCGCATCGCCAGCAGCGCCCCGGTCAACGCGCCCAGCGAGTGCCCGACGATGACGACGGGCAGGTCCGGGCGAGTGCTCGTCATGAGATCGAGCAAGATGCCGGCGTTGGACGCGAGTTCGTCGACGGAGGGGAACATTCCCGGGCGGCCGCCGGTGTGGCCGTGTCCGAGATGATCCGGGCCCCACACCTCGATGCCCGCATCGGTCAGTTGCCCGGCCAGCCGGTGGTAGTGCCCGGTGTGCTCCCCGAAGCCGTGCAGAAGCAGCACCTGGGCGTGGGCTGACCGGGCAGCCCAGTGCCGGTAGTAGATCTTGTTGCGTACGCCGTCGAAGAAGGGCACGTCACGCCTCCGGTGCGGTCGAGTCGGGGGCCTGCCCGTCGGACAGGTCCTGGAACCAGGTCGGCGACGTCAGCCACTTCAACGGGATCGGGGGGCTGGGGTAGCCGGCGACGAGGATGGTGTTGGCGTGCACCGAGTAGTCCCCGGTCTGGACGAAAACCTTGACCCGGTCGCGTAGTTGGTAGAACTCGGGCAGATAGCGCAGTTCGTGCACGTTCTCCTCCCCCACCAGTTCGGAGACGAATTTCCGGCCCTCCGGGTTGGCCCGGATCATGTCCTCGGTGACGATTGCCGCCTCGAAATCTCCGGCCTCGCACAGCACGGAGAGCACGTCACCGACCGAGGGCAGACCGGGAGCGATGCCAAGATCGATCGTCTCGACCTGCGGCGACAGCGGCACCAGACTGGCCGCCGAGGTGCCGCTTCCGGCATCGGCGATGTAGACCATCTCGCCGTGGCGTAGCTGGCTCACCACTGCCGCCAACCGCTCGTGCAACAGACGGACCTTCGGTGCCATGGATGTGTCCTCTCCTCGTGGTGGAATCGCCGCGATCCGCGGCCGGAACGACCGATCGACCTCGGCCCGTTGAATGCCGAATGTGCTCTAGTCGACAATCGACTAGAAACGTAAGCCGGGCGACGGCATCCGTCAAGAGGTGTTCGGCCCGGCAAATCGAGGCTTGACCCGGCCGCCCGAAGCACGCACACTAAACGTGTCGGTCGATTGTCGACAAAGGATCAATCCCCTGCGCGGCGCGACCTGTTTCCGCGAAAACCACCCTGAAGGAGCGAACTATGGGCCAGCTGCTCGAAGGCAAGACAGTAATCATCACCGGTGCCGGAGGCGGGATCGGCCTGGCCACCGCGCTGCATCTGCACGACGAGGGCGCCCAGGTGGTCGCCACCGTCCACTCCGAGGCAAGCTTGCCGCAGTTGAAGGTGGACGACGACCGCCTGATCGCCAAGGTCGTGGACGTGACCGACGAAGAGCAGGTCAAGAGTGTTATCGACTTCACCGTGCAGACCTTCGGAAAGCTCGACGGCATCGTCAACAACGCCGGCGTCCTCAAGCCCGGGACAATCCTCGACGCCAGCGTCGAGGACTTCCAGAAGACGTTCGACGTGAACGTCAAGGGAGTATTCCTCGGGACGAAGTACGCCATCCCCGAGCTGCTCAAGGCCGGCGGCGGATCGATCGTCAACTTCGGCTCGATCAACTCGATCGGCGCGGAGAAGTTGCTGACCACCTACACCGCGAGCAAGGGTGCGGTGCTGACGCTGACCAAGGCGGTCGCCCTCGACTTCGGCGCGCAGGGCATTCGGGCCAACACCCTGTGCCCGGGCTTCGTCGACACCCCGCTGAACGTCCCGCATTACACCGCCCTCGGTGGCCGTGACGAGCTCGAGGCCGGGCTCCCCGACTTCCAGCCGATCGGACGCGCCATCCTCCCCATCGAGATCGCCCACTCGGTCGCGTTCCTACTCTCGGATCACTCCACGGCCATCACCGGCACTGCGTTCGTGGTCGACGGCGGTGTCCTCGCCGGCGCCTGATCACACCTGACGTGCGGTGGAGGCCCTGGAGCCTCGGGCCTCCACCGCACTTTCATTTGACAGCGGACGTGACGCACGCCACTATGACAAAATGTCGACAATTAGACGAAATGAGGTCGACTCCGATGACTTCCACCAGCCACGATGTCACCGAGCACGATTCCGTCGATGTGCTCGTGATCGGCGCGGGTCCGTCCGGCGCAGTGGTCACCCATACGGCCGCGACTGCCGGCCTGAACGTCCTGTGCCTCGAACAGGGCGACTGGGTCAACCCCAGCGATTTCCCCGCCAACCACCCGGAATGGGAATTGCTGATCCAGCACGACTGGGCGCACGACCCGAACGTGCGGGCACTGCCCTCCGATTATCCGGTGGATATCCGCGACTCCGACATGTGGCCGGTGATGTTCAACGCCGTCGGCGGCAGCTCCATCTACTACGGCGCCGAGTGGCCGCGACTGCTGCCCTCGGACTTCCGGGTCAAGACACTCGACGGCGTCGCCGACGACTGGCCGATCGCCTACGACGACCTCAAGCCGTACCACGACGAGGTCGACGCGTTCATCGGCGTGTCCGGCGTCGACGGTGACACCGCCTACCCCGACGGGCTCGAGTACCCGCTGCCGCCGCATCCACTGGGCAAGCCGGGAATGAAGGCGGCCGAAGCGGCGAACACACTGGGCTGGCACTGGTGGCCCGGTACCAACGCGATCCCGAGCCAGAAGAACAAGACCCTCGAGCAGTGCGGCCGCTGGGGGGTGTGCGAATGGGGTTGCCCGCAGGGCGCGAAGGCCTCCTTCGATCTGATCTACATGCCGCAGGCGCAGCAGGCCGGTGCACAGGTGCAGACCGGGGCGCGCGTGCGCAGGATCAGAACCGACGACACCGGGCGGGCAACCGGTGCCGAGTGGATCGACCGCGACGGCACCGTCCACTTCCAACCGGCGAAGTCGGTCGTATTGTGCGCCAACGGAATCGGCACACCCCGACTGTTGCTGCTGTCGGCGGACGAGCGCAACCCGGACGGGCTCGCCAACTCCTCCGGGCTGGTCGGCAAGAACCTGATGCTGCACCCGAACTGCACCGCGGTCGGCTACTACGAGGAGAACCTCGAGAGTTGGCGCGGCCCGGCCGGACAGCTGATCCACTCGATGCAGTTCTACGACACCGACACCTCCCGCGGTTTCGTCCGTGGTGCGAAGTTGCACGCGCTGCCGACCCCGGGACCGCTGAACACCATCGAGACCCACCGCCAGCTCGACTTCGACGAGCTGTGGGGACCGGCCGTCCACGACGTGGCACGCGCGTCGTCGAACGGCATCCTGTGGGCAGCCAACGTCGAGGATCTACCCGAGGAACACAACCGGGTCACCCTCTCCACGGAGGAGTTCGACTCGGACGGGCTGCCCGCGCCGAAGGTCGAATACCGGGTCAGCGAGAACACCCGCAAGATCCTGAAGTACACCGTCGAGCGGATGGTGGAATTGCACAAAGCGGCAGGCGCCAAGCAGATAATCACCCAGGAACTGTGGGTCGATCAGCCCGGACATCTGCTCGGCACCGCCCGGATGGGCGACGACCCGGCCACCTCGGTCGTCGATTCCTTCGGCCGCAGCCACGACGTCGACAACCTCTACATCGCCGACGGCAGCATCTTCGTCACCTCGGGCTCGGCCAATCCGACCTGCACCATCAGCGCTCTGGCACTGCGGGTGGGCCGCAAGGTCGTCGAGGACGTCACCGCAGGAAAGGCCCAGGCATGAGCACCACACCCATCGAACTGAAGACCTCGGCGCCGCGGCGTCTGTCCGTGCCGGTTCGCACGCTCCGCCCGCCCCGGCAGCTGTCCGAGGACGAGTTGACCATCCTGTTGCGGATCGCGGACAGCCTCATCCCCGAATCCGGAGAGAATCCCGCCGCCAGCAAGGCGCAGGACTATCTGCGGTATCTCGATCTGGCGCTCGCCGCCCGCGCCGACGTCTTCGACGCGGTCGTCACGGCGATCAACGACGTCGCGGATCTCCACGGCGGCGAACTCCACGCCCGGTTGAAGCGCATGTGGGCCGAGGACAAGGTCACCTTCGACCCGCTCTCCTCGATCGTGGCCGGCGCCTACTTCATGACCCCGCAGGTCAAGGCGCTGATCGGGTACCCCGGACAGCACCGGGACGCTGCCGGATTCGAGGACGCCGCCAACGAGTTGTCGACCGGCATCCTCGACCCGGTGATCGAACGCGGATCCATCTACGTCTCCGCCACCGGGGAGTGAGGCCCCCAGGCGGGTCACCAGCTGATCTACTGTCGACAAGACACCTGCAACCCGAGTAGGACTGATACCACCTCGTCGAGTGAGCAACCACGAGGCCGAAGCAAGAAAGGACAACGGAATGACTCTGTCACCGAATCGTCCGGGGTCGACAGTGGGCCGCGACGAGGGGGAGATTTCCCTCGGACGAATCCAGCAGCGCACCACGCCCGGCACCGTCGCGGGCGTGCTGCGCACCGCCATCCTCGACGGCACCCTCGCCCCCGGCAGCCAGCTGCGGGAGGCACACATCGCCGCCGATCTGGGAGTGAGCCGGGCACCTCTCCGCGAAGCCCTGGGCATCCTCGCCGACGAAGGTCTCGTGGTGAAGATCGCCTACAAGGGCGCCTTCGTCGCCGAGGTCAGCGCCCAGGGCATGGCGGAGATCGCCAGCCTGCGCAAGCGCCTGGAACCGTATGCGATCGAGCTGGCGATGCCACGGCTGGCGGCCGGTGGCCGCACGAAGGTCATCCGCGCGTTGCAGGACATGGCGCGCGGCGCCGACGACGGCGACATGACCCGAACCATCGACGCCCACATGAGCTTTCACCGCGTGTTCTACGAGCTCTCCGAGCACGGGCTGCTGCTCGACCTGTGGCGCAGCTGGGAATCGCAGTTGCAGCTGTTCCTGTCCGCCGATCACCAGTCTTTCGCCGACCTGCACGACGTGGTCGCCGAGCACGAGCGGCTCCTGGCGATCATCGACACCGGCGACATGGACGCGATCACCCGGGAGATCGATCGTCACGTGCACGGTCCCGCATCCGCCCTGGACGCCGTCGACACCGTGCGCGAGGCCGCTTCCGCCACGCATGCGTGAGTACGTCGACTTCCTGGGCGGTCAGCCGCCGTACGACGAACTCGAGTCGACCGACCTCGACGCCCTGGCACGCCTGGTCGAGGTCGAGTTCTTCCCGGCCGGGACCCGCATCATCGAGGCCGGCGAAGCCCCGTTGTCGCACTTCTACGTGGTGCGCACCGGGGAGGTCGAGGTCGTCGACCGGGGACGGGTGATCGACCTGCTCGGGTCCGGGGAGACCTTCGGGCAGATCTCGGTCCTGTCCGGGCTGCCGCCGCCCCTGGACGTGCGGGCCGCCGAGGACAGCCTCTGCTACCGGTTCCCGGACCCGAGACCGATCCTCGCTCACCCCGAACGTCTGCAATTTCAGCACTACAACACCCTCGTCACCCGGGAACGCCTCACCCGGTCCGGCCTGGTGGATCAGGCACTGCGCGCCGCCCGCCATCAGATGCGCCCGGCCGTGTGGTGCCCCGTCGGGGCCACCGTGTCCGAGGCCGCGGCGGTGATCACCGACGCCGCCCAGTCCTACGCCCTGCTCGACCGTGGTGGGGAGATCGGGATCGTCACCGACAGCGACTTCCGGCGCGCCCTCGCGACGGCGTCGTTCGATCCGCACGCTCCCGTGACCACCATCGCCTCCTTTCCTGCCGAATCCATCGGTGCCGATGCCCTGGTGGGTGACGCCTTCCTGCGCATGATCGAGTGCGGACTGCACCACCTGGTGGTCCGGGGCGCCGCCGACCGGCCCGTGGGCGTGCTGCGGGTGGTCGACCTGGCCTCCGCCGAGGTACGCAATCCACTCGTCATCCGCCGCGCCGTGGACGACGCCCACACCATCGACGAACTCGCCGCCGCGGCCGCATTGCTGCCCGGCACCTGGGTCGAGCTGTACGACACGGGCGTGGCACCGATGCACATCGCCGGACTTCTCTCGGCAGTCGTGGACGCCCTGTTGCAGCGGCTGGTCGAACTCACCGACATCGGTGACGACTGCGTGCCACACCGGACGTCCTGGTTGCTGCTGGGCTCGGTGGCACGCCGGGAGCCGCTCCCCCGCTCGGACGTCGACACCAGCCTGGTCTGGGAAGACCTACCCGGAGAACGCAATCCGGCGCGGAAATTGCAGCGCTGGGCTGGGCGCGTCCTCGACAACATGGAGCGGTGCGGGCTGGAGCGCTGCGTCGACGGCGCCAATGCCACCAACCCGGAGTTCGCCCGCTCCCGCGCCGATGCCGTCTCCACCGCCACGTCGTGGATCCGCAATCCCACCCAGCACAACGCACTGCTGCTGTCGTCGATGATCGCGGACAGCCGCCCGGTGACCGGGCTGTCGCTGGGCCGCTCGGTGTCGGATGCGATGCTGGCGACCACCCGGAGCCACGAGTACCTCTCGGCGCTGCTGCGCTTCACCGTCTCGAGCCGCCCGCCGGTGGGTTTCGTCCGCAACTTCGTCGTCGAGCAGTCCGGCGCCAACCGCGGCCACCTCGACCTCAAGGCCCGCGGACTGGTCCCGATCGCCTCGCTCGGGCGGTGGATCGCCGTCGTCACCGGCGACGACCGCGGCTCGACGATTACCCGGTTGCGGCGGGGCGGCGCGTCGAACCTGCTCACACCGGACGAGACCGAGGTCCTCGTGCAGGCCTTCGAGTACATCTACGGGCTGATCCTCGGCCGGGAGATCGACGCGATCAAGACCTCCACTGCCGCGACCACCTGGGTGGCGCCGAATCAGCTCGACTCCCTGACCCGTCGTTACCTGCGGGAGGCGTTCCGCGCCGTCGCGGAGGTGCAGAATCGGCTCGAGAGCGAGTGGGTGGCGCGACTGCCATGACAGTGCGCTGGAGACGACGACGCGAGGACCCTCTACGAAAACCGTGGCGGCAGAGCGAATATCTCGTCGTCGACCTCGAGACCACCGGGCTGGACCTGAAGAAGGACACCATCGTCTCGTACGGCGCCGTCGTCATCCGAGACGGCCGGGTGATCACCGCCGAGAGCGTCTACGACCTGGTCCGCCCCCGGTCGGCAATGTCCCCGGAGGCGATCGCCGTCCACACCCTGCGCCCGGCAGACGTCGCGGATGCGCCACCGCCGGATGCCGCAGTGCACACTCTCGCCGCCCTGATGACCGATCGGGTGGTCGTCGCACACTCGGCGTGGGTCGAGCAGGCCTTCCTCACCCGCGCGTTCCGGGACGCCGGCATCCGGTTTCGGGTCCCGCTGATCGACACCGCGGCCCTGGCCCGCGCGTGTGGCACTGCGCCCGCGGGTCAGCGCGGCGACGCGGGTCTCGAATGGCTCGCCACCGCGCTGGGACTCCCCGTCGTCGATCCGCACCACGCACTCGGTGACGCCGTCACCACGGCGCAGGTCTTTCTGGTGCTGGCCTCCCGCCTGAGCGGCCGCGGATACGACACCGCTCGATCCCTGGTCGATCTGACCTGCGGGGACCGGGGTCTGTTGTCCCCTCCGAGCGGGCGGTAGCCCAGCCGAAACAGTCAGTGATTGAGATCACACGCATCTATGGTAGATTGTCGACAGTTGCTCAAAGAGCGGATAGACTTCCCCTTGTGCGGCTACCCCCGACCCCAGCCTCGCCGCACTGCCGAGGCTTTCTCGACACCGACCAGTGAGGTCAGCATGGCCACAAAACCCGAAGAGCCGACCGTGTCCACCCAGCCCCCCGCGCCCGGACCCGACTTCGAGTCCGCGCCCACCGGGACGCCCACGGACTCCGACGCCGCGTACCTGGAAAAGCTCGGGTACAAGCAGGAGCTCAACCGCACACTCGGACTCTTCTCCGCGTTCGGAGTGCAGTTCACCTCGATCGCGATCGCCTCCGGCATCTTCACCACCCTCATCGTGGGATTCGGATTCTTCGGCCCCGCCTCGTTCTGGTCCTTCCTCGTCGGCGGCGGCCTGCAGGTGTTCACCGTGGGCCTGGCAGTGGCACAGCTGGTGTCCGCCTACCCGCTGGCCGGCGGTGTCTACCAGATCACCGGCCGGATCACGGGCAAGCCGTGGCTTGCCTGGCAGACCGGATGGTGGCTGCTCATCGCCCACACGGTCGCAGTCACCACCGTGGCGGTCAGTATTTCCCCGTTCATCGCCGGATGGTTCGGCGTCACGTTCGACGGCCCCGCCGACACCCTGCCCTGGGCACTGGGTCTGATCGTCCTCGGCACGATCATCAACATCGCGGGCGTCAAGGTCGCCGCGGTGCTCAACAACATCGGCGTCGTCGCCGAGGTGCTGTGCGTGGTTGCACTCGTCGGCGTCCTGCTGGTCGTCAAGCATCCCACCCAGCCGCTGTCCTTCCTGAGCGACTCCGGCGGAACCGCCTCCGGCGGGAACTGGTTCGTCCCGTTCCTGTTCGCGATGATCCTGCCCGCCTACGCGATCTCGTCCTTCGATGCCACCGGCAACGCGTCCGAGGAGACCAAGGACGCTGCCCGCAAGGCCCCGATGGCATCGGTCATGGCGAACGTGTCGTCCTACGTGGTCGGCGTGTTCATGGTCGCCCTGATCATGCTCGCGATCCAGGACCTGCCCGCGGTGATGGACAGCGACACCCCGGTCAAGCTGATCCTCGACACCGCCGTCGGCTCCGCGTTCGCCAACATCTTCGAGGCCGTCGCCATCATCGCCCTGTTCGCGGCGCTGGTGATGTTGCAGCTCACCGGAATCCGGGTCCTGTGGTCGCAGGCCCGCGACGGTCAGGTGCCCGCCGCACACTGGCTGCGCAAGGTCAGTGCGCAGCGCATCCCGATCAACGCCACCCTCACCATCTTCGCCCTGTCGGTGATCTTCGCCCTGTGGTCGTCGCTGCTGTCGGTACTGGCCGCCATGACCGCCCTGGCCTGGGGACTGGCGTACGGCGTCGTGGTCACCGTCGGCCTCTGGGGTCTGGTCAAGCGCAAGCTGCCGAAGCACCCGTGGCACTACGGATTCCTGAGCCCGCTCATCTTCGTCCTGGCCATCGCCTGGTCGGTGGTGCTGTGCGCGCTGCTGATCTACTCCGACCCCACCCACGTCGGAATCGGCATGCTGCTGGTGATCCTCTCCGGCGCAGTCGTGTACATGACCATCCCCAAGAGCCGACGCGGCAAGTCCATAGACACCCTGCAAGGCCACCTGTAACCGCACCCGCCGACAAATCGCAACCGAGGAAAGGTTTCACATGTCGTCCCCCATCCAGCTCACCAACATCATCGACGGCAAGGCGGTGACGGGATCGTCCGACAAGATCCGCACGGTCCTCAACCCCTCCACCGGCGAGGTGGTCGCCGAGCTCACCGAGTCCACGATCGAGGACGCCGACCGGGCGGTCGCCGCCGCCCGCGCCGCCTTCCCCGCCTGGTCCGCCAAGACCCCCGGCGAACGTTCGCAGATCCTGCACGAACTGGCGAATCTGCTCGAGGCCAACCTCGACGAACTCGCCCACCTGGAAACGATCGACGCCGGCAAGCCCACCACCGCGGCCACCGGTGACGAACTGCCCGGGATCGTCGCGGCGTTCCGGCACTTCGCCGGGGCGGGCAGGACACTGGCCGCCCAGGCCGCCGGCGAATTCGTCGCAGGCAACACCAGCTTCGTCCGGCGTGAGCCCCTCGGCGTCGTTCTCGGCATCACCCCGTGGAACTTCCCGCTGTGGCAGGCGGTCTGGAAGCTTGCCCCCGCCCTGGTCGCCGGCAACACGGTCGTGATCAAGCCGGCCGAGCTGACCCCGATCGCCACCACCCGGTTCGCCGAACTCGCGCAGCAGCTGCTGCCCGCCGGTGTCCTCAACGTCGTACACGGCAAGGGCAGCGTCGTCGGCGATCACCTGGTACGTCACCCCGAGGTCAACCTGGTCTCGTTCACCGGCTCCACCGCGGCCGGTCAGCGCATCGCCGAGGCGGCAGGCGCGACGCCCAAGCGTCTCGTGCTCGAACTCGGCGGCAACGCTCCGGTCGTGATCTACGACGACATCGACCTCGAGGCCGCGCTGCCGATCCTGACCAACGGCATCCTGTTCAACGCCGGCCAGGAGTGCATGTCCGCCACCCGTCTGCTGGTGAGCGAGAAGATCCACGACCGGTTCGTCGAGGCGCTCGCGGCCAGCCTGGCCGCCACCGAGATCGGAGACGCGGCCGACGCGTCGACCGTCCTCGGACCGCTGATCTCCGAAGGCCAGCGTGCCCGGGTCGCCGAGCTGGTCGACCGGCTCCCCGCCCACGCCCGCGTCGTCACCGGCGGCAAGGCCGTCGACGGTCCGGGTTACTTCTACGAGGCCACCCTGATCGACGGGTTGCAGCAGGACGACGAGCTGGTCCAGGAGGAGATCTTCGGACCGGTCGCGACGGTGCAGACCTTCACCGACGAAGCCGATGCCCTCGCCAAGGCCAATGCGGTCGAGCAGGGACTGGCCGCCTCGGTGTGGACCCGCGACATCGGCCGGGCCCTGCGGAACGTCAACGCCATCGAGTCCGGGGTGGTCTGGGTGAACAACCACATGGCCGTCGGACCGGAAGGCCCGCTGGGCGGCTTCAAGGGCTCCGGCTACGGCAAGGAAGGCGGCGCTGCGGGGCTCGAGGAGTTCACGCGAGTCAAGCAGGTCATCGTCAGCCTCTCCTGACCAGTTCCTCGTGATCGCCCGTTGATTGCCGGAGTGCGCCGCGCCATGCCGAAAGCATTGGCGTGGCGCATAATCCACAGAATCAGGAGGGTCGTCATGCTCGCAGCAGAGCGTCACCGCCGGATGGCCGAGGCACTGCGAGTGAGCCGGATCGTCAGCACCGAGGAATTCTCACGACTGCTCGGGGTGTCCCCACGATCCTCGCCGGAGTCCGCCGGCGCATCCGCGCTGTTCTGATTCCGGCGCTCACACTCTCGAAAGGAAGAGATCGTGGCAGTCCTTGCCATCGACCAGGGCACCTCCGGGACCAAGGCGGTCGTCGTCTCCGACGACGGCGACGTCCTCGCGATCGCCGAGAACACCGTGCGCCCCACCTATCTCGCGGCCGGTGGCGTCGAGCAGGATCCGATGGACCTGCTGCACTCCGTCCTGGACGCCGGCCGGAAGGCGGTCACCCAGGCGGGAGTACCGGTGTCGGCCGTCTCCCTCGCCAACCAGGGCGAAACCGTCCTGGTGTGGGATCCGGAGACCGGACGACCGCTGAGCCCGGCAGTGGTCTGGCAGGACCGCCGGTCGGAAACGCTGTGCCGCGACAAGGCGGCGGCCCGGAGTTGGGTCGAACAGCGGACCGGATTGATTCTGGACCCGTACTTCTCGGCGCCCAAGATGCAGTGGCTGCGCCGCAATGTCTCCCGCGAGGGAGTGGTCACCACCACCGACACCTGGATCGTGCGTCACCTGACCGGCGAATTCGTCACCGACACCGCCACCGCGAGCCGCTCGCTGCTGACCGGTCTCGACACCGGAGGGTGGGATCGGGAACTGCTGGAGCTGTTCGAACTCGCCGAGGAGCGGTTGCCCGAGATCGTCGGCAACGACGCCCTGGTGGGCAAGACCGATGCCTTCGGCGGGAGCGCCGCCGTGGGCGGGCTGATCGTCGACCAGCAGGCGGCGCTGCTGGCGGAGCGGTGCCTCGATCCCGGCACCGCCAAGTGCACCTTCGGCACCGGAGTGTTCCTGCTCGCCAACACCGGCCGACGCCCGGTGCGCTCGGCGTCCCAGCTCGCCTCCTGCGTGGCGTGGAACGTGCGGGGGCAGACCTCCTACTGCGTGGACGGGCAGGCGTACACCGCGGCGTCGGCGATCCGGTGGATACAGGACCTCGGGCTGATCGCGTCGGCGCGGGACCTCGACAGCACCGCCGCCGAGGATTCCGGAGGCACCTACTTCGTCCCGGCGCTGGCAGGACTGGCCGCACCGTGGTGGCGACCGGACGCGACCGCCTCGTTCACCGGGATGACCCTGTCCACCGATCGGGCGCAGCTGGTGGCCGCGGTAGTGGAAGGCCTGGCGGCGCAGACCGCCGAGCTGGTCTCGGCCGTGGAGGTCGACCTGGGCGGCCCGCTGACCCGGCTGCGCGTCGACGGTGGACTCACTCAGTCGCGGCGGTTGATGCAGGCGACCGCGGACCTGACCCAGATCCCCATCGACGTCTATCCCTCCTCGCATGCGACCGCTCTCGGTGCGGCCGCGTGCGCGCGCCTGGCGATGAATCCCGGCCTGTCCCTTGCCGACGCGGTCACTGACTGGACTCCCGCCACCACCTACGAACCTCGCTGGTCACCCGACCGCGCAGCAGAATTCCGACACCACTGGGCGTCGGCGGCACACGCGACGCTTCCCCAGGAGAAACGATGACTGACTCACCCACCCCCACCGACTACGACTTCGTCGTCCTCGGTGCCGGTATCGTCGGCTCGGCGATCGCCCGCGAACTGGCCAGATACGACCTCACCCTCGCGCTCGTCGAGGCCCGCGACGATGTCGGCGACGGCACCAGCAAGGCGAATACCGCGATCCTGCACACCGGATTCGACGCGAAACCCGGCACCCTCGAATCACGGATGGTCAGCCGCGGCTACACGCTGCTGTCGGCATACGCCGAACAGACCGGAATTCCCGTCGAACACACCGGGGCGATCCTCGTCGCCTGGAACGACGAGGAGTACGACGCTCTGCCGAGTCTGCGGGACAAGGCCGCCGCCAACGGCTACACCGAGTGCGAAATCGTCGACGCCGACACCGTGTACGGGATGGTGCCCGATCTCGGCGAGGGTGTCCTCGGCGGTCTGACCGTGCCGGACGAGTCCATCATCTGCACCTGGACGACCAACCTCGCGCTGGCCACCGACGCGGTCGCCCGCGGGGTGACGCTGCGGACCAACACGCGTGCGGAGTCGGTGACGGTCGAGGCAGACCGCACCACCCTGCACACCTCGGCAGGCGACATCACCGCCCGCTGGGTGATCAACGCGGCCGGGCTCGGGGCGGACTTCCTCGATCAGGCCTTCGGCTACGACCGCTTCCACATCACCCCACGCCGCGGCGAACTGCTCGTCTACGACAAGCTGGCCCGCCCCCTGGTCGACAAGATCGTGCTGCCCGTTCCCACCTCCCGGGGCAAGGGTGTGCTCATATCGCCGACCATCTACGGCAACGTCATGCTCGGCCCGACCGCAGAGGACCTCACCGACCGGTCGGCGACGGGCACCTCGGCGAAAGGGTTCGAATTCCTGCTCGGCAAGGGCGCCAAGCTCCTGCCCCGGCTGCTCGACGAAGAGGTCACCGCCACCTATGCCGGGCTCCGGGCCGCCGCCGACTACGGTGACTACCTCATCGAGGTCGACACCGATCAGCGGTACGTCCTGGTCGGCGGGATCCGGTCGACCGGCCTGACGTCCGGAATGGCTGTCGCCGAGTACGTCGGCGAACTTCTCACCAAGGCCGATGCTCTCGGCGAACCCCGCGCCGAGCTGCCGGACCCGCCGGCGATGCCGAACATCGGTGAGGCGTTCACCCGCCCGTACCAGGACGGTGCGCGCATCGCCGCGGACGCCGAATACGGCAAGGTCGTCTGCTTCTGCGAGCGGGTCACGGCCGGTGAGATCCGTGATGCCTACGCCTCCCTCATTCCCCCGGCCGGGCTCGAGGGTCTGCGCCGACGCACCCGCGCCATGAACGGCCGATGCCAGGGCTTCTTCTGCGGAGCAGAGGTGGGCGCCCTGGCCGAGGGCTACCGATGCGCCGGCCGCTCCGCCGCCACGACACCGAAGGAAAACCGATGAGCGTCCCTACCTCACCACGCACCGTGGTCGAGACCGACATCGCGATCGTCGGTGGCGGCCCGGCGGGCCTGTCCGCCGCCACCCGGCTCGGCAAGGTCCACGGCCACCGCGCCCTCGTCCTCGACCGGGAGAGCCGTGCCGGCGGAATCCCCAGGCACTGCGACCATCCCGGGTACGGCATCCGCGACCTCCACACCTTCATCGGAGGTCCCGCGTACGCCGAGCGCCTGGTCCGGTCGGCGACCGACGCCGGGGCAGAGATCCGGACCAACGCGACGGTCACCGCCGTCCACCCCGACGGCGCGCTCGATGTCACCAGCCCGGCCGGGCTGCTGCGGGTGGAGGCGAAGGCACTCGTCCTCGCGACCGGTGCCCGTGAGCGGGCCCGCCCGGCCCGCCTGATCCCGGGTGATCGACCCGCCGGCGTCTACACCACCGGGCAGTTGCAGAATCTCGTGCATCTGCACCACGGTCGCGTCGGCACACGGGCCGTGATCGTCGGCGGCGAACTCGTGAGCTGGTCCGCGGCAATGACACTGCGGCACGCCAGCTGCGACACCGTGCTGATGACCACGCAATACCCCTCACCTGAGTCGTACGCCGCCTTCAACATCCCCGGCAAGGCGCTGTTCCGGTTCGCGATCGCCACCCGCACCCGTGTCGTCGGCATCATCGGGCGCAAGAACGTCGAAGCGATCGAGATCGAACACCTCGACACCGGCGTCCGGACGAAGATCGACTGCGACACCGTCATCTTCACCGGCGATTGGATCCCCGACCACGAACTGGCCCGCAGCGCAGGCATCGAACTGGATCCCGGCACCAAGGGACCGCTGGTCGATACCGCCCTGCGCACCAGCGCTCGCGGCGTCTTCGCCGCCGGCAACGTCCTGCACCCGGTCGACACCGCCGACATCGCAGCACTCGACGGCACCTTCGTCGCCGATCAGGTGGCCGGCTACCTCGACTCGCATGCGCCCGCTCCCACCGGAGAGGCTCTGCGCATTCTCGCCGAAGAGCCGTTCCGGTGGGTATCTCCCGGCCTGCTGCGCCCGGGCGACCCGGCGCCTCCGCGACAGCGCCTGCTGTTGTGGACGGACGCGCTCGTCCGGTTCCCCAAGGTCACCATTTCCCAGAACGGCCGCGTCGTGACCACCAAGACACTGCCCTGGGCGGCCTCCCCCGGCCGCGTGTTCCGGGTGCCGTGGTCGATCATGCGCGACGTCGACCCGTCCCGAGGACCGGTGACGGTCGGTCTGGCGAACGCAACCCAGACCGCGCCCACGCTCAACGGGGTCGGGCAGTTCATCCCCGCCCGCTGCTCCTGACACCCGCCCGCATCCGCGATCGCTTCCTGCCCGCCCTGCCGAACCAGTCATCCTCCCGCGGTGTCTGATTCGGCAGGGCGGCTTTCGCACGTCCCGGGAGCCCGGCAGTCCTCACCTTCACCCCGTAAGCAGGTGACTGAGCGCGCGCGAAGTGGCTTTACTCGACGTTGACATTGTGTGTGACCCGGACAACAATCAGGAACGTCACTTGTCGACAATAGACCGCACTACAACTTGTGCGGGTGCCCACGAATCGATCGGAAGCATCCATGACAGAACACCAGGGCCATCTGCACGGCTCGGAGATGCGTCGAGCCATCACCGCGGCGGCCATCGGAAACTTCATCACCTGGTTCGACTTCGCGGCGTACGGGTTCCTCGCCGTACTCCTGGGGCAGATCTTCTTCCCCTCCGAAAACCCCGCCACCAGTCTGCTGGCGACCTTCGCCGCATTCGGGGTCGCCTTCCTGATGAATCCGATCGGCGGATTCGTCTTCGGCCGTCTCGGCGACAAGGTGGGCCGCAAGAAGATCCTGGCCACCGTCATCATTTTGATGTCGATGTCGACCTTCGCGGTCGGCCTGCTGCCCGGCTACGCCTCCATCGGCATCGCCGCGCCCGTCCTACTGGTGGCTCTGCGCATCCTGCAGGGCTTCGCCGCCGGTGGCGAACCCGGCGGTGCCGCCACGTTCCTGGTCGAGTCCGCCGCGCGGGGACGACGGGCACGCACGGTGAGCTTCTGGCACTGCTCGAGCTACCTCGCCAACGCCGCCGCCTCGATCCTCGTCCTGAGCTTGAACGCGGCCCTGAGCGACGACGCCATGTTCGCCTGGGGCTGGCGGATACCGTTCCTGATCGCCGGTCCGCTCGGACTGGTGGGCCTCTACATCCGGCTCAAGCTCAGCGACACAGCGGAATTCGAGCGCTTGCAGGCTTCCGGCGAGGTGAGTGAGTCACCCATCAAGGACGCCCTCGCCACCAGCCGGCGCCAGATCGTGCAAGTCGTCGGCTGCATCGCCTTCCAGGCCGCCGCCTTCTATTTCATCTTCGTCTACATGGAGACCTACCTGCAGGCCGAGGTCGGATTCTCGTTCGGCATGGCGTCCGCGTCGACGGTCACCTGCCTGGTGTCGGCCGCGGTGTCGATCTTCGTCTTCGCCCGCTTCTCGGACCACTTCGGCCGCAAGCCGGTCATCATCCTCGGCGCGGTGTCGAGCACACTGATCGTCTTCCCCGCCTTCGTGGCGTTCTCCACCGGCAACATCGCCGCCATCATGGTCGCCCACGCCGCCATGGGCGTGTGCCTGGCCATGTTCATGTCGGCCTCCGGCGCCGCGATGGTGGAGATCTTCCCCTCGAGAGTGCGCTACGCCGGCTTCTCCATCGGCTTCAACATCTCCGTCGCACTCTTCGGTGGCACCGCACCGTACTTTGCGACCTGGCTGATCTCCGCCACCGGAAGCCCGGTGTCCCCCTCGGTGATCCTGATCGTCACCGGGGTCACCGCGATCGTCGCCGCCGCCACCCTCCACGAAACCGCCGGACGCAAGACCGACGCCGTCATCGCCGCCCGTCCGGCTCAGTACGACCCGGTCCGGGTCGGCGAATGAGAACCCCGCCACCCGAACCCTTGACAAGCACCGCGCGCCACAGTTAAATTTCTATCGTTCACTTGTCGACAATCGTCAATCTACGACGGTCGAGGAGACGAGCGGGATCCGGGCCATCGACTCGGAGAATCCACGGCCCTCAAGTAGCCGACCAACCACGACACAAGGACACGAACATGACCAAGAAGCTGGGTGGCATCCTCGCTGCCGTTTCCACTCCCTTCGCCGCCGACGGCTCCGTCGACGAAGGCGCACTGCGCAACCACGTCGACTTTCTGATCGACAACGGTCTGCACGGTCTCGTTCCCGGTGGCAGCACCGGCGAGTTCGCGGCACTGTCCCTCGACGAGCGCAAGCTCGTCAACAAAGTCGTCATCGACCAGGCCGCAGGCCGGGTGCCCGTCGCCCCGCAGACCGGCTCGACCCGCACCGCGGACGCGATCGAACTGTCCAAGCACGCCGCCGACGCCGGAGCGGACGCGGTCCTGCTGGTCCAGCCGTTCTACGAGGCGCCCACCCGCCACGAGGTGATCGAGTACTTCGCCACCGTCGGCGAGGCCGCGAACATCCCGGTCATCGCGTACAACCTGCCCGGTGTCACCGGAATGAACCTCGACCGCCCGTTCTACCGCGAGCTGCTCGAGCGCACCGACGCCGTGAAGTACATCAAGGACACCTCCGGCTCGATCGAGCAGGCCTTCGACCTCATCTTCAACCTCGGTGACGCCATCGACACGTTCGTCGGTTGGGACACCATCGTGCTGCCCGCCTTCTCCGCTGGTGCCGCCGGATCCATCTGGGGTGCACCGAACTTCGCGCCCAAGGAGACCGTGGCGATCTACGAGCTGGCCAAGGCCGGCAAGTACACCGAGGCCCTCGAGATCTTCAAGCGTCTGTGGAACGTCCTCGACTTCCTGGGCAAGGAAGGCTACGCCGTGGCCACCAAGGCCGCCGCACAGGCCGTGGGTGTCGACCTCGGTGTGCCGCGCGCACCCTACGGCGAACTGCCCGCGGAGAAGAAGGAAGAGCTCACCAAGCTGATCGCCGAGACCGGACTGAACTACGGCAAGTAGACCGGCCCCTCACCGACTGTCGGCGATGTCGGCCCACCGCGGCCGGCATCGCCGACCCGAATCGCACGCGTTTCGAAAGGAGCGACCCTTCCCATGACACGCGCGCAGAGGCCGGTGGCAAACGTCTCCGTCACCGATCCCGTCTCGTACCTGATGCCCTGCATCGCCGACGCCCGCGCCCGAGAGATCCTCGCGCGGCGGTGGCGGTGCAGGATCAGGCTCACCGCCACCCCGACACCGATGCATCTGCTGCCGAACTTCTCCGAACGCCTGGGCCGTGAGGTCTGGATCAAGCGGGACGATCTGACCGGGTTCGCGGCCGGCGGCAACAAGTCCCGGAAGCTGGAGCTGATTCTCGCCGATGCGATGAACGCCCGCGCGACCAGCCTGGTCACCGTCGGGGCGCAGCAGTCCAACCATGCCCGCACCGTGGCGGCGGCCGCGACCGCGGCGGGCATCGACGCCCACCTGATCCTGGGTGGCCGTGCCCCGCACCGCCCCAGCGGCAACCTACTCCTCGACGACTTGTTCGGCGCCGAAACCCATTTCGTCGACGACCTCGACTGGACTTCGATGAGTGCGCACGCCCGGCAGCTGTGTGCCCGGCTGCGGGATCAGGGCAACCGCAGCAAACGCCCGTACCTCGTTCCCGCCGGCGGCAGCACCAGCTCGGGAGTACTGGCCTACGCCGCTGCCTTCCTCGAGATCCACCACCAACTCGATCTCGTCGACCGCACCGAAGCCACCATCGTCCACGCCTCCTCGACCGGCGGCACCCAGGCCGGGCTCGAACTCGGTGCCGCACTGCTCGGCGCCCCGGCGAACATCGTCGGCGTCGACGTCGCGCAGATCCACTCCGACCTCGGCGGACGGGTCCGGGACCTGGTGGCCGCCACCGCGGAGCTCGGATTCGACCCGCCCGCAGTGACCCCGACCGTGTTCGACGAGTACCTCGGTCCGGGATACGCACTTGCCTCGGACCGGTCGCAGGCGGCGATGACCGAACTGGCCCGTGACGAGGGCATCGTGACCGACCCGGTGTACACGGCGAAGGCCGTCGCCGCACTGTCCGACCCCCGCCTGACCGGGCCCATCGTGTTCCTGCACACCGGTGGTGTGCCGGCGATGTTCGCCGACGACGCCGCGGCCGCATACCCGGCTGTGCAACGCTCGAAGGGAAGGCCGCTCGCCGCGGCACAGAACAATTACTGACACTGCTTCGATGAACGCCATCGAAGCGCATCGGATCGGAGGAAGTCGTGCGGTGGAGCCGAGTCGTCAACGTGGTCAAGTGTCACGTGGGTGGAGAAATCAACAACGTCGTGACCGGCGGGATCGGTGACGTTCCCGGCGCCACCGTGTTCGAGAAGATGAAGCACTTCCGGGACAATCAGGACGACCTGCGGCAATTGCTGTTGCACGAACCCCGCGGTGCGGTCACCCACTGCGTCAACTACATCGTCCCGGCCACCGATCCGCAGGCCCAGCTCGGCTACGTCATCGCCGAGTCGACCGAGTATCCGGCCATGTCGGGCAGCAACACGATGTGTGTCGCGACGGCACTGCTCGAGACCGGGATGATCCCCATGGTCGAACCCGTCACCGACATCGTCCTCGAGGCGCCCGCCGGGCTCATCCGCATCCGGTGCACCTGCGAGAACGGCAAGGTCACCGGCGTCGAGTTCGAAAACCAGCCCGCCTTCGCCTATGCGGTCGAGGTACCGCTCGAACTCGACGGATACGGCACCCTCACCGTCGACGTCGCCTGGGGCGGCATGGCGTACGTGCTCGCCGACGCCGAGGCCCTCGGCCTGAAGTTGGTTCCCGACGAGGCCCGCGACCTGTGCGAACTCGGACAGAGGCTGAAAACCGCAGCAGCGGAGCAAATTCCGGCCCAGCACCCCACCAACCCGGAGTTCGCCGGCATCACCCAGACCGAATTCGTCGGCCCGCTGTCCCGCCACGAGGGCGTCCTGACCGCGCGTAACGCGGTCGTGGTCTCACCGGGGCGGCTGGATCGCTCGCCCTGCGGCACCGGCACGTCCGCACGTCTTGCGGTCCTGAAAGCGAAAGGCCTGATCGAGGTGGGTGAGACCTTCGTCCACGAATCCGTGATCGGCAGCCGATTCACCAGCCGCATCGACCGGCTCACCAGTGTGGGCGACTACGAGGCGGTCGTACCCCGCGTCACCGGGCAGGCCTACATCACCGAACTCAGCCAGGTCGGCCTCGACCCCGCCGACCCCTTCCCCACCGGCTACACACTGTCCGACAACTGGCCGACCGGACACTGACCATGTGAGTGGGAAAGTGTGCCGGGACACGCTTTCCCACTCACGTGGGATTCGGCCGTTTGACGTCCCGGCCGGCACGCGCTCTCCGGAGATGATGACCGATGCCCGCGCCCACGGGCGGTCTTCGGCCAGGAAGGGGTTCTCCTGCGCCATCCACTCCTCGATGAACGCGGGCGGATCGACCCCGCGCTCGACACATCTGCGGTAGGCGACCACCGGGTCGGTGGACACCCAGATCGTGGCGTCGAACCATCCGGCTAGGTCGCGGTGGGTTGCCCCTACTCCTTCGACGAAGACGACGTTCGCGGTATCCGGAATGTCGATGGAACCGGGCCGTCCGCGTGCCACCCACCCGGGTGGACGGAACGAGACAGGCGCCCCGCACTGCCGGAGAGGGCAGAGGATGCCGTCGGCAAGAAGATGGTGCCAACCGAAAAAGGAGTGGTGCCAGGCTATGTCATCGGTATGGACGATTACGCTGTCACCGGTCGCTGCAGCGAGTCGAGCGGCAACGGTGGACTTTCCCGACCCACTCCGGCCATCGATTCCGATGACGATCGGGCGGTTCGTGTTCATCTGTCGTGTTTCGCAGAGGCGGGCGAGCAGTTCGTCAGGAGTCGTCTCGACCCAATCGAGAACCGTGACTTCGTTGTCACTCGTCATTGCGGGGATCCTCCTCCAGGATGCCGAGGAGCGCACGCACAGATTCGGTCCCGAGCCCATCCACCTTTCGCCGCAGCGGCAAGGTATCGAGAAAGGCGCCGGCCTCGACGCTTGAGTCGATGCGGGGCACGACAACGGCGACACGGTCGCGATCGATACTCGGGCTTCTCGTGCGATGTCCGCCATGCGCACCGAGTCTCGCAGCGGCGATGTCGTTCTCGGATGCATCTGCTCTTCTTCACGACGCTGATGCGGTTCAGCACACTGTCGAGTGCTGAACCGCATCAGTGGTTCGGTCGGGCCGGGTCAGCCGGCCGCGATGGGTCGTTGCTCGTTGTGTGCCTCGTTGACCGGCTTGTGGTAGCGCGGCACCAGGCGCATCAGGGCGGGACCGCCGATCGCGATCAGCGCGAGGAGGATGGCCGGCAGCAGTGGCATCCATTCGATACCGAGGTTGTCGACGACGACGGTGATCGCGGCCGGCCCGACCAGCATGCCCACGTAGCCGATCGCGTTGACGAGACCGATGTTCCGTCCCGCATTCTCCGGATCGCGTCGCCCGGCCGCCGACAGCATGAGCGGTGCCATGCAGGCCAGGCCGAGACCGAGCAGCACGAAGCCGGTGAGTGCGAGCGGGGCCGAGCCGCCCAGCATCGCGAGGAGAGCACCGGCGGCGCCGATGACTCCGCTCGCGCCGACGATGAGGCGGGCACCGAAGTACTCGGCCAGCCTGTCGCCGAACAACCGGCCGACGAACTGCGCACCCGAGTAGAGCGTCACTGCCGTCGCCGCCAGCCCTGCCGTGGTGCCGACCGCACGGCGAACGAATTCCTGGCCCCAGTCCAGGACCGCGCCCTCGCTCAACATCGACCCGAGCAGGAGCACACCGAATCCGATCATCACGAGCAGCGTCGCCGTGGTGGCCGACCGCTTCCCCGGGTGGGCGGGGTCGGCTGCGCCCGGAATCTCGTCCTGCTCCGGGGGCAGCAACTCGTCGAGGGAGAGGAGCCACTTGCCGAAGACGAAACCGAGGACCGACAACACCACGCCGATCGAGATGTAGGCGACGGCCGGGCTGTCGGTGAAGTGCCGGGCCAGCGCGCTGCCGACGAGACCGAGAACGAAGCCACCCGCCGGGTAGGCGGCGTGGAACGCGGACATGATGGGTCGCCCGTAGTACCGCTCGACCTGCACGCCGTGGGTGTTGAACGCCGTGTCGAATGCGCCGCGGAGCAGTCCGATGAGCACGCCGATCGCCATCGCTCCGACCAGTCCGTCGAGGAACGCGAGGGGGATGTAACAGAGCGGGTAGATCACCATCGTGGGCATGGCCGTGTTTCGCGGGCCGTACCGATCGATGAACGGGCCGATGGCGAAGCACCCGACGGCTGCGCCGATGCCGATCGACAGCGCGAGGAGGCCGAACTGCGAGTCGCCGCCGTCGCCCTCCCATCCGAGGTGACTACGCAACGAAGTGGTGCTCGTCGACCACATCAACATCACGGCGCCCAACTGGAAGAAGCCGAAAAATGTTGCGATTCGCGCCTTTCGCACGCGTGTATGGTCGAGCACGGGAGCGGTGCCTGCTCCATGTGTTGCCATGATTTCGTCCTTGCCGTAGGTCTCGGACCGCCGCGGGCGCCTACGGGGGTAGGCATCCGTTCAGCGAGTAGCGAGCGCGTGAACTTTCGATCAACACCGACTGGATGGCCGGAATCTTGGTGAAAACACTACGAAGGTGACGCGCCGCACAACAGGTACAGACCGTGTACCTCCCGCGCGCAGACTGCACAGAGTGAGAAGGCAGCGCCGGCGATGTCATGGTCGCCTGCTCCGCACTCATGGTCGCCCGCTCCTCACTCATGGTCGCCCGCTCCTGCGCGCCGCGACCGACGACCCCTCGAGCAGATCCAGCCCCTTCACCGCGAGCAGCAGGCTCTGCCGGGTGGCGGCGTCGTCCAGGGATTTACCCAGGATCGCGGCAATGCGGTCGAGCCGGTTGTACAGCGTCCGGCGCTGGATGAAGAGTTTGTCCGCCGCTTCGGTCTTGCGGCCGTCGACGGCGAGGAAGGCCCGCAACGTGGGGAGCAGCGGGGTCGTGGACTGCGCATCCTTCGTGAGAAGTGGGCCGAGTTCGTCCTCGACGAAGCTGGCGAGTTCGGGACCCTGCGCCAACGTCACGAGCAGACGTTCGACACCGAGGTCGTCGAAATGCAGCATCGGTGAGGCGGGCAGGGAGCGCGACACCGCGGCCGCACTTTTTGCCTGCGTGACCGCGACCTGCAGCATCGAGGCGGGCACCGCGCGGCTCATGCCGCCCCCGTGCTCCATCTTCCCGAGCAGGCCCGCGAGGTCGGCGCGTGTTCGCCCGGATTCCGCCGCCACCGCCACGACGTAGTCGCCCATGTCGGCGTTGATCGCCCCGGTGTCGGGCTGGCGGCCCCCGCGCGGAGCGGACGACTCGTCGCGGCCGTCCTTGTTCGCGATGACGACGACGATGTGTCCCGACCCCAGCTGATATCCGAGTCTTCCTGCCTGGTCGACGAATTCGGCTCCGGAGAGGTCGCCGATCAGCAGTCGCGTGATCAGTGCCGTGCTCCGCTGGTCGTCCCGTGCTTCCCGGCTCCGGTCGGTCAGCAAGGAGATCGCGACGGACGCGGCGGCGCGCTCCGCTGCGAACGTGGCGGTGGAGCGTGCGGTCGCGGGCCGGTCGGTGAAGACGTGGATCCAGCCCCAGGGCTGGCCGCGCATCAGAACCGGCCTGCGAACGCATCCGTCGTCGTCGCTGTGGAGGCCGCGCGCGTGCTTGTCCCAGTCCTCGATGCCGGCCTCCTCGTCGAACTCGCCGACGTACGCCATCACGCGGTGCGCGATGTTCTCGAGCACCACCGTGCCGTCGGTGAGTTCGGCCAGCGTCTGCACGATCGACAGGTAGTCGGCGCCGTCGAGCAGCAGGTTCGAGAACGTGGACTCGACTTCCCGCTCGTAGGTGAGCGCCTGCAGGCGCTTGTCGGTCAGGATCTCGTGCACCTGCGCCGAGACACCGGCGAACGACACCTCGCGGGCGAGGGCGATGATCGGCAGGTCGCAGGCCTGCCCTTCGGCGACTACGGCATCCGGTACGCGGTCGAACATCCGTCCCGACTCCTCGATGACGAGAGCGGCGGCCCCGGCATGAGCGGCTGCGCGCACGAACACCTGCTGCAGGGCGCCCGTGTTGCCCATTCCGAGCCCGGCGGTCAGGAGTAATTCTCCGCCCCGGAGGAAGCGGGCGATATCCGAGATCTCGGATGAATGCACCCAGCGGACCTCACGGTCGAGGCTGCCCGATCCGGTCAGGACACGGGCTCCCGCGTCCTTGAGGAGATCGATTTCGAGGGCATCGGCGACGGTGAAGACCATGAACAATGGTACACAGAACGTGCATGAACCGACGCAAATAGTTCCCACAATGCAACTGTCGGAAACGGTGTGGCACCGCAATGCTGAATGACAACAGATCCAGCCCCTCGCTCATCCGAAGGAAGCACCCATGTCATTCGTTCTCAAGGCCGCCGTCGGCGAACCAGCGCAGCGGGCGAGCAACCCCGCCGTGGTCGACACCGTCGCCGCCGTCATCGCCGACGTCCGCGCGAACGGCGACGACGCCGTCCGGAAGTACTCCGAGAAGTTCGACGGCTGGTCCCCCGAGTCGTTCCGGTTGAGCGAGGACCAGGTGGCGGAGATCGTGAAGTCCGTGCCGGAGACCGTCCTCGACGACCTGCGGTTCGCGCAGCGCCAGATCCGCAACTTCGCTCAGGCGCAGCGGGACTCGATCCAGGACATCGAGGTCGAGACGCTGCCGGGCGTCTTCCTCGGCCACCGCAACGTCCCGATCGACGCCGCGGCCGCGTACGTGCCCGGCGGCCGCTACCCGCTGACCGCGTCCGCGCACATGACCGTGCTCACCGCGAAGGTCGCCGGCGTCGAACGCGTCGCCGCGACGACCCCGCCGAACGCGGGCGAGGCACCGCCGATCAGCGTCGCCGCCATGCATCTGGCCGGCGCCGACGAGATCTTCGTCCTCGGCGGCGTCCAGGCGATCGCCGCCCTGGCACTGGGCACCAACACCGTCGACCCGGTCTCGATCCTGACCGGCCCCGGCAACGCCTTTGTGGCCGAGGCCAAGCGGCAACTGTTCGGTGAGGTCGGGATCGACCTGTTCGCCGGACCGACCGAGACGCTCATCGTCGCCGACGACCACGCCGACCCGTTCACCATCGCCGTCGACCTGCTGTCGCAGGCCGAGCACGGCCCCGACTCCCCGTGCGTGCTGATCACCACGTCCGAGGCGGTCGGCCGGGCCACCCTCGACCACATCGAGGCGCTGCTCCCGGGCCTGGTGACCAACGCCATCGCCGGTCCCGCGTGGCGCGATCACGGCCAGGTCCACATCGTCGACACCCTCGCCGAGGCCTACGCCCTCGCCGACGAGTTCGCGTCCGAGCACGTCCAGATCCTCACTGAGGACCCGCGCCAGGCCCTGACGGCCATGCGCAACTACGGCGCCCTGTTCCTGGGCGAAGGCACGTGTGTTCCTTACGGCGACAAGCTGATCGGCACCAACCACGTCCTCCCGACCCTCGGCGCCGCGAACTACACCGGCGGTCTGTGGGTGGGCAAGTTCCTCAAGACGCTCACCTACCAGGAGGTCCGCAATCTCGACACCAGCGCCCAGCTGGGTGAGATCTGCGGACGGGTCTCGCGACTCGAGAAGTTCGAGGGCCACGCCCGGTCCGGCGACCTCCGGGCAGCCAAGTTCGGTAACGCCCCGTTGGCATGGGGCGACATCCCGACGCGAGTGACCTCGGACCGATGACCCGTCTCGAGCACGATCTCCTCGGCGACCGGGAAGTTCCCTCCGACGCCTACTACGGCATCCACACCCTGCGGGCGACCGAGAACTTTCCGATCACCGGCATTCCCCTGTCCAGCCATCCCGACCTCGTGTCGGCGCTGGCAGCCGTCAAGCAGGCCGCGGCGCAGACCAACGCCGGACTCGGCCTGCTACCGCGGCGCGAAGCGGACGCCATCGCCCGGGCCTGTGAAGAGATTCGGGCCGGCGCCCTCCGGGACCAGTTCGTCGTGGACGTCATTCAGGGCGGTGCCGGCACCTCCAGCAACATGAACGCCAACGAAGTGGTGGCCAACCGGGCGCTGGAACTGCTCGGCCACGCCCGCGGCAGCTACGAGCATCTGCATCCGCTCGAGCACGTGAACATGAGCCAGAGCACCAACGACGTCTACCCCACCGCGATCAAGGCCGGTCTGCAAACCGCCCTGACCAGGCTGCGGGCGTCGATGCACGAGTTGGCGGCGGCATTCGCGGTGAAGTCGACCGAGTTCGCCGACGTCCTCAAGGTCGGGCGCACCCAATTGCAGGATGCGGTCCCGATGACCCTGGGGCAGGAGATCGCGACGTTCGCGCTGATGATCGACGAGGATTCGCAGCGGCTCGGGGAGGCGGCGACGCTCATCTCCGAGATCAACCTCGGCGGAACGGCGATCGGGACCGGTCTCAACGCGCACCACGAGTACGCGTGGCGGGTCCGCGAGCATCTCGCCGCGATCACCGGGATCGAGGTGACGACGGCGTCCGACCTGATCGAAGCCACCCAGGACGTCGGCGCGTTCGTCCAGCTGTCCGGGGTGCTCAAGCGCACCGCGGTGAAGCTGTCCAAGATCTGCAACGACCTTCGGCTGCTGTCGTCGGGGCCGCGCGCCGGCTTTGGTGAGATCACGTTGCCGCCCGTCCAGGCCGGCTCGTCGATCATGCCGGGCAAGGTGAATCCGGTGATCCCGGAGGTCGTGAACCAGATCGCCTTCCGGGTGATCGGGAACGACCTGACCGTCACGATGGCCGCCGAGGGCGGGCAGCTACAGCTCAACGCGTTCGAGCCGATCATCGCGCACAGCCTGTTCGAGACGATCGAACTGCTCACCCGCGGATGCGCGGTACTCCGCGAGCGGTGTGTCGTGGGGATCGGCGCGAACATCGAGCACTTGAAGAACAGCGTCGACGCGTCCATCGGCGTGGTCACGGCCCTCAACCCGCACATCGGGTACACCGCGGCCACCGCGATCGCCGCCGATGCACTGGCGACCGGTCGCACCGTGGCCGCGCTCGTGCTCGAGCGGGGTCTGCTCAGCCGGGAACAGCTCGACGACGTGCTGCGGCCGGAGAATCTCACTCGACCGCTCGTGCCCTGACGACCGCGAGCAGCTCGTCCCCTGCCGGGATGAGCTGCTCGTGTGGGGTTGACATCCACGACGTCGTCGCTAACCTTTAGTTATACGTATAACCAACTTCGTCACACCACTCTCTACGACCGAGGAGCAGGACCCATGAGAGACGCATCCGTGGGGGAGCCCACAGGCCCGAGCAAACACAGCTACGACGTCGTCATCGTCGGCAGCGGAATGGGCGGTGGAACGCTCGCCTACGCGCTCGCGGACTCGGGAGTCGATGTGCTTCTGATCGAGCGCGGCGACTTCCTGCCGCAGGAAAAGCAGAACTGGAGCCCGCAGGAGGTCTTCGAAGGACACCGGTACGCGAACGCCGAGCAGTGGTACGACACCGAGGGCAGACCGTTCAGCCCCGGCACATACTACTACGTCGGCGGGAACACCAAACTCTACGGCTCCTCGCTGGTGCGGTTCCGCCGGGAAGACTTCCAGTCGACGCAGCACGAGGCCGGCGAATCACCCGAGTGGCCCTTCTCGTACGACGACTTCGCGCCGTATTACGCACGCGCAGAACAGGTGTACCGGGTCCACGGTGACCACACCGACGACCCGACCCTGCCCCGCGACGAACCGTTCCCCTACCCGGCGATCGGACACGAACCGCCGGTGCAGGAGGCGGCCGACGCCCTGCGCCGCCTCGGATACACCCCGTCGAACATTCCGCTGGGCATCGACCTGCGCGAGGGCGGCGGCTGCATTCGATGTCGGACCTGCGACGGGTTCCCCTGTCGCGTGCTTGCCAAGTCCGATGCGGACGTGCGCTGCGTGCGTCCCGCCGTGGCCTCCGGCACGGTGGAACTGCTGACCAACGCCTACGCCGAACAGGTCCTGACCGACGACACCGGCATGCAGGCCACCGGAGTTCGGCTGCGGCACCGCGGGACCGAACTCGTCGTCGAGGCAGCCACCGTGGTGGTCTCCTGCGGCGCCGTCAACTCCGCGGCGCTGCTGCTGCGGTCGGCGAACCCCGCGCACCCGGGCGGTCTCGCCAACTCCTCCGGCATGGTCGGACGAAACTACATGGTGCACAACAACTCCATCATGGTCGGCATCAACCCGCTGAAGAAGAACACCGCCGAGTTCCAGAAGACGCTGTACCTCAACGACTTCTACACCCGCGGCACCGCCGAGCACCCCTATCCGCTCGGGCACGTGCAGCTGATCGGGAAACTGCAGGGCGAGATGATCAAGGGCCAACGTCCGCTGATCCCCAAGTGGGCGCTGAGCCAGGCGACGGCCCGCAGCATCGACTGGTGGCTGTTCACCGAGGACCTGCCCGATCCGGACAACCGCGTCACCCTCACCGCCGACGGCAACATCCAGATCGCGTGGACCCCCAACAACACGCGCGCCCACGAGGTGCTGGTCCGCGAGATGCGCAAGATCCTCCGCAAGATCGGGTACCCGTTCGTCTTCAGCGAGGGCACCGGCATCGAGGTCAACTCCCACCAGGCCGGCACCGTCCGCGCCGGAACCGACCCCGCGACCTCCGTACTCGACG
Organism: Rhodococcus koreensis; assembly: GCF_900105905.1. GTDB lineage: Bacteria > Actinomycetota > Actinomycetes > Mycobacteriales > Mycobacteriaceae > Rhodococcus_F > Rhodococcus_F koreensis. Next base: position 3,968,673 of record NZ_FNSV01000005.1, read on the forward strand.
CCGACTGCCGCGCCCACGACGTGCACAACCTCTACGTCGTCGACTCGTCCTTCTTCCCGTCCCTGCCCGTGATGAACCCCGCCCTGTCCATCGCGGCCAACGCCTTCCGCGTCGCCGAGGCGATCACCGCACAGCACCGCACGACCGCAGGCCGGACTTCCCCGGCCGAGCCCACGTCCGTCTGACACCGTCACCGACAGCTAGGAACCACCGATATGACAACACAGCAACTCACCGGCGGACAGATGGTCGTCGACTTCCTCATCCGCGAGGGAGTCGAGAAGGTCTTCGCGATCCCCGGCCACGGCAACACCGCACTCCTCGACGCGTTCGTCGACCGCGCCGACGAGATCGAACTCGTGCCGGCCATGCACGAACAGGGCGCCGCCCACATGGCCGACGGCTACTACCGGGCCTCCGGCAAGATCGCCGCGATCTGTACCTCCATCGGTCCGGGCGCGACCAACACCCTCACCGGGTTGGCGACCGCGTTCGCCGACTCGATGCCGATGCTCCTGATCACCGGCGCCGTGCACACCTACATGGAAAACCGGGGTGTACTGCAGGAGATCGACCGCCCGCACGGCAACAACTTTCCCCGCATGGTCGAACCGGTGGTCAAGCGCTGGTGGCAGCCCAGCCGCCTCGAACAGCTTACGGTGGCGCTCGCGCAGGCGTTCAACACCATGCACGAGGGCCGGCGCGGGCCCGTGCTCGTCGACATCCCGCAGGACCTGCAGGCCGAATACGGCGACTACACCCCCGACACCGGCACCCGCAGGCCCGCCACCCGCGCAACCGGCGACCCGGCCGTGATCGCCGAGGCCGCCCGCCTGCTCGCCGGCGCGAAACGTCCCGTCATCGTCGCCGGCGGCGGCGTCATCCACGCCGAGGCCGCCGCGGAGTTGATGGCCGTCGCCGAGCACCTCGGGGCACCGGTCACGCACTCGTTCCAGGGCAAGGGCGCCTTCCCCGCCGACCACGACCTCTACGCCTGGCCGTGCGGCGACATGGGTTCGATCCCGGGCAACGGCGTCACCCGCACCGCTGACGTGATCCTCGCCGTCGGCTGCCGGTTCAGCGACCGCATCACCTCCTCGTACCGCCCCGGCGTCACGTTCGACATCCCGAACACCAAACTGGTGCAGATCGACATCGACGGATTCGAGATCGGCCGCAACTACCCGGTCGAGGTGGGTGTCGTCGGCGACGCGAAAACCTCCCTGCAGTCCCTGCAGAACGCCCTCACCGACCTCGGGCCCGGCCGCGACTACCGCAGCACCGACTACTTCGCGGAACTGCAGGACCTCAAGGCCCAGTGGGACGAGCACCTGCGGCCGATGCGGACCACCGACTACCTGCCGATGACCAACTCGCGGGCGATGGTCGAGATCCGCAAGGCCCTTCCGCGCGAGGGCATCCTCGTCACCGACTCGTCCAACCCCGCGAACCAGGCGTTCAACGAGTTCCCGATCTACGGCCCGAAGACCAACATCGTGGCCGGCGGCTTCTCCGGCATCGGATTCGGTGTGCCCGCCGCGATCGGCGCGCAGATCGGCGCCCCGGACACCCCGGTCCTGGCGATGGTCGGCGACGGCAGCTTCCTCCAGACCGGCACCGAGATCGCGACCGCCGCGATGCTCGGAGTGCCGCTGGTGATCGTCGTGCTCAACAATGGCGGCTGGGAAGCGATCAAGGACCTCCAGATCAGCCTGTTCGGTGAAGAACGCGAAATCATCTCCGGGTGGAAGAACCTCGACGGGACACCGTATTTCGCCGACATCACCCGGTTCGCCCAGTCACTCGGCTGCAGCGCCGAGCGCGTCGAGGACCCGGAGAAGCTGGCCGACGCCATCGAGCGCGCGTTCGCGACGCCGGGCCCGGTGATCATCGAGGCGATGAGCGCGCACGAACTGCCGTGGACCGAGATGCACCCGACCGGCTGGTGGGACATCACCGTCCCCGCCTACCACGGCGAGGTCCGCGACGACTACGTCGCTCAGCGCGGATTCTGATCGGGGACCGGCATGGGAGAAATCAAACTCGGCCTGAACCTGGAGTTCGCCCGCTTCGAGAACGGGTCGTTCGACTGGGCCATGGACCAGGCCGCGGAGATCGGCTACAAGTACGTGGAGCCGATGGTCTACTGGGGCCGCGAGTTGCTGAGCACCGCCGGGTACTTCCACACCCGGTCGATGCTCGACGACCCACTGATCATGCGGGACGCCGCCGAATCCCGCGGGCTGAGCATCTCGTCGCTGTCCAGCCACGCCCCGCTGGCCAAGCCGGACGTGTCGGTCGACTACCTCAAGCAGTCGATCCGCTACGCCGCCGAGGTCGGGTCGCCGATGATCATGGTCGACGACGGGCCGCTGCCGACGTGGACCACCGAGGCGGAGAACTACACGCTGATGCGGTACACGCTGCAGGAGGCGGCGAAGGTGGCCGAACGGCGCGGCATCAAGATCGCGATCGAGACGCACGGCGAGTACACCGCCACCCCGGAGCGGCTCGAGAAGATCATGAACCTGATCGACAGCCCCGCGCTGACGATCAACCTCGACACCGGCAACAGCTACCTCAGCGAGAACGACCCGCACGAGTGGCTCGAACAGATCATCGGGGACGTCACCCACCTGCACGCCAAGGACATCGGCGTCGACGACGCGAAACGGCTGCGCGGCAAAATCCGCGGCATGCTCGGCTGCGCCTGCGGCGACGGCGTCATCGACTGGGAACGGATCGTGAAAACCCTCCACGAGGCGGACCACGACATCGTCCTGTCCGTCGAATGCGGTGGCCTCGACGCCGCGAAGAAGAGCTACACCTATCTCACCGATCTGATCACCCGCATCCAGACCGGCTGACAACGGCGTCACCGGCCCCGCAGGTGATCCCACGACACGCTGGATCCTGAACCGACATTCGAGTCTCCGGCGCGTCGTGTCCACAGCGTGCCGCCCGACACCCCGTGTGCCGGGCGGCACGTTTCACCCCTACCAGCAGTGCGGATGGCGATAGCCGCGATCCGGGAAGAGCTTGTCATGAATACTCCTGCCCGCACCGAGGCACGTCATCGGGTGGTGATCGTCGGCTCCGGATTCGGCGGCCTGTTCGCCGCGAAGGCGTTGCGCCGGGCCGACGTCGACGTCCTCGTCGTCGACCGCACCAGCCACCACCTGTTCCAGCCGCTGCTGTACCAGGTGGCGACCGGGATCCTGTCCGAGGGCGAGATCGCGCCGGCGACGCGGATGGTGTTGAAGAAGCAGTCGAACGCCTCGGTGATGCTGGGGGACGTCACCGACATCGACCTGGCGGGGCGCAGCATCACCTTGACCCATCAGGGCAGGACGACCACCACCGAGTACGACAGTCTGATCGTCTCGGCCGGGGCCCGGCAGTCGTACTTCGGCAACGACCACTTCGCCGAGCACGCCCCCGGCATGAAGACCATCGACGACGCACTCGAACTCCGCGGCCGGATCCTGGGCGCGTTCGAACGTGCCGAACTGTCCACCGCCGCGGAGGAACGCGCCCGCCTCCTGACGTTCGTGGTGGTCGGCGCCGGGCCCACCGGAGTGGAAATGGCCGGGCAGATAGCCGAACTGGCCCACCGGACCCTTGTCGGCGCATACCGGAACATCGACACCCGCGACGCCCGGATCGTCCTGCTCGACGCCGCGTCCACGGTGTTGCCGCCGTTCGGCGACCGACTCGGATCGACCGCCGCCGAGGGTCTCGAGAAGATCGGCGTCGAGGTGCGGCTCGGGGCGGCCGTCACCGACGTCGACGCGGACGGGGTGACGATCAAGGACGGGCGAGGCGAGACCGTCCGCATCGAATCCGCGTGCAAGGTGTGGTCGGCGGGCGTGGAAGCCAGCCCGCTGGCCCGGCAGCTTGCCGAGCAGTCGGGGGCCGAACTCGACCGCGCCGGGCGGATCGCCGTCCGCGAGGACCTGACGGTGCCGGGGCACCGGGAGGTGTTCGTGATCGGCGACATGATGGCCCGCGACCGCCTCCCCGGGGTGGCGCAGGTCGCGATCCAGGGTGGCCGGTACGCGGCGCAGCAGATCGCAGCAGATGCCCGCCCGCGCGCGTCCGCACCCGACCGGCTTCCGTTCCGGTACAGGGACAAGGGGTCGATGGCGACGATCTCGAGATTCAACGCCGTCGTGAAGGTCGGGGGCGTCGAACTCGCGGGACTCCTCGCCTGGATCCTGTGGCTGGCCGTCCACGTCGTCTACGTCGTCGGGTTCCGAAGCCGCCTGTCCACGCTCATGTCGTGGACGTGGACCTTCCTCGGCTCGTGGCGGGGACAGCTGACGGTCACCGATCAACAAGTGTTGGCACGCAACGTCCTGGGCAAACTCGTTCTCCTCGACCGGTGCGAGGGATGTTCACCCATCAGGGCCGTACAGACAATTAGCAGTGAGCATGCTAACTTGCTAACATCCCGTAAGAGAAGGAGCTCCTCATGACCACTCCAACGTCCGGCACAAAAGCGACCGACACGAAGGTCTCCGGTGGAAATCCCTCCCGCGCAACAGATTCCGGGAAGGGCAAGGATCAGAACGCGTTCGCAAGCATCGGGTCGAAGGTCGTCGACACGACCAAGAAGGCAGGGAACCGGTCGCTCGACGTCTACGAAAAGGCTCTCGACAGTAGCCTCGAATACCACTCGGCAATCGCGGCGGTCACCAACGTCGAGTGGGTTTCGACGATTGCGGATGCGCACGCGAAGCTGGCCCGCGAGATCAGCGCGGCGACAACCGCAGCGGCTCGAGAATTGCTGAAGTAGCTGCCAGGGCCCGCGGTAGCACGGTAGTACGGTCACCGTGGGTCCTGACCGCCGCCTCCCGAGCGAGAGCCCTCCGCGGGAAATTCATTCCGTCTCCCGCCCAAAGGCGACACAGACGTCTGCGCTTATCCGCGCTTACGCTCGGCCCTCGTCACCTTGCGGAACGTCTCGTACATCTCCACGAAGGCCGTGCGCCGGGCATTGGTGAGGTCGCCGTCCTGCCCTATCGCCCGAACTACGCTCGAAGACTCCTCCGGACGCGCTCGGACCTGCCCGAGCAAAACATCAGCCGAGGTCTGCAGGTGCTCCGCGATGGCGTCGAGAACTCGCTCACTCGGCTCCCGGAGTTTGCGTTCGATCTGCGAAAGGTAGGGGTTCGAGATCCCCACCATCGCGGCGAACTGCCGCATCGGAAGCTCGGCAAGTTCCCGCTGCTGCCTGATCAACTCACCTAACGTCGGTGACGGCTTCTTGTCTTCGGCCACCCTGCCAGGATAGACAGCGGGGAACGCTACCCTCCGACCCGCACGTCCAAGATGCTTCGGCCCGCGACTTCGCCACGTCGGCGGAGGGAAATGGAGAATGTCAACCCAGCGTGGCGGCCGATTGTTGCCGCCGATGCAGCGCCTTTCCCGTCTTCTTCAGGATGGTGAGGAGCTCACCCGCCAGAGCGACATGGCCGGCGCTGGCAGGCAGGGCCACGAAGATCTCCCGCGCAAGCGCCGGCTTCAACCGGCGGGCGCGAGTTCCGCGGCCGGGAACCAGGGCGAGCTCGGGAACGAATGCGACGGCGACACCGGAGGCGGCGAGAGCCTGTGCGACATCGTAGGACTCGGTCTGGAACGGCACCCAAGGCACGAACCCGGAGTCTGCGGCTGCCGAGTTCAATTGTGTACGTGCGGGTCTGCCGGTGATGCTGCACGCCCAGGCGTCCTTCTCGAAGGCCTTCAACTCCACAGCCTGAGAGGCCGGATCTTGCGCCTGAGGGTGATCGTCGGGGAGGACGACCCGAAGCGGATCGGTGAGAAGGTGCTCGAATCGAACTCCTTCGACTGCACTCGGGGTGCCGCTGTACGAGGCGGTGATCGCCATATCCAGCTCACCGCTGGTGATCAGTTCGATGCCTCCGTCGGTGGGCACGTCGACGACCGACAACTGTGCTTCGGGGTGTCGGTATCGCAGCGCGGTCAGTCCGTCCGGAAGCAACGCAACCGCCGCCGAGGGAAACGCGCCGAGACGGAGTCTGTTGGCGTGAGCGCCGAGGTAGTCCGCGACGGTTTCCTCCGCTCGGGACAGTTCGGCAGAGACGCGTTCGCTGTGCTCGGCCAGCAGGCTTCCGAGAGGGGTCAGCTTGGCACCTCGCGCGCCCCGTTCGACCAGCAGTGCGCCGAGGTCGCGTTCAAGCTTGGCGAGCTGCTGTGACACTGCGGGGGAAGTGATTCCGAGTGTTTCTGCTGCGCGTGCGAGGCTGCCCCCCTGCTTGACGGCCAGCAGGAGGGCCAACTGCGACGAGGTGAGGTTCATTAAGCAAACCTTAGCGCTGCAGCAGCTAGATCGCCATTCTGCTTATTCAATTTCGGCGAGACGATGGACGGTATCGAAACCCGCAGAAGGAGTATGCCCTGATGGCCAGTTCACCTCGCGCAACTCGCGCCGCCGACTCCCGCGCCTGGAAGTCAGGTGTCCTCCAGTGACGACCTCCGTTCGATTCGACGTCCGTAGCAACGTCGCCTGGATCACCCTCGATGGCGTGGACACCCGCAACTCCCTCGATCGGAACAGCGCGCAAGCCCTGGTCGACGCTTGCGATGCCGTCGACGTTGACCCATCGGTGGGTGCTGTGGTGATCACCGGAGCCGGAAGCGCCTTCTGCTCGGGAGCCGACCGAGCCGCACTCGGGAATCTTGCAAGTGCACAGCCGCACGAGGCGTACGAGGCGCTCGACTCCCTCTACCGTGCGTTCCGCCGATTCGGTGAGGTGACTGTTCCGTCGATTGCCGCGATCAATGGTGCCGCGGTGGGAGCCGGACTCAATTTGGCGCTGTCGGCGGATGTGCGTCTTGCGGCCGAGGACGCGCTGCTGGTGCCGGGCTTCGCGGAGAACGGAATTCATCCTGGCGGTGGGCATTTCCACCTTCTCGAGCGGGCAGCCGGTCGCCAGGCCGCCGCCGCGCTAGGCGTGTTCGGGCACCGCTTGACCGGGGCGAGTGCCGCTGACACCGGACTGGTGTGGGACGCGGTTCCGGTGGCCGATCTCGAAGAGGCGGCCCAGCGCCTCGCCGAACCGGTCGCCCGCGATCCTGAACTCGCTCGGGCCTTGGCGAACAGCCTGCGGTTGACGACCACACCACCGTGCGCATGGCAGGCGGCAATCGAGGTCGAACGCGCCCGGCAGATGTGGTCGCTGTCGCGCCCCCGCTGACGGGCCCAAAGACACAGGAAGGACCGTGATGATCGACAATCTCCCACACCTTTTCCTCGATCGCGCATCCATCCGCCCCGACCTGATGGTCGGTGTGCTCGACGATCAGATCTCGTTGCGAGTCGCTCTCGAACTTGCCGCCGGTGGGGCAGCCGACTTGTGTGCCCGGAACCTGTCCCCAGACGACCGCGTCGCAATCGTGGCGGAAAACTCGACGGATTACGTTCTGGCCTGGCTGAGTTGCTTGTTGGCAGGCGTGCCTGTCGCGCTGGTGGATCCGACCTACCCTCGGGAGCCCTTGGCGTGCATGCTCGACGTCCTCGACCCCACGGTGGTGATCACTGACCGCCCCGCGGCCCCATCGTTCGCTGGAACTCGCAACGCGATCACCATCAGCGCCTTCCGTAATGCCCCTCGGCTCGATCCCAGCCACGCCCCCGGCACCAACTCCGGTCGGTACTCGACGGCATCGCTCATGCACCCGGCCCGGCCCACGCCGCGTATCCCGAAGTTCTGCGCCCTATCGCACGAGTACTTTCTCCGACTGGGACGGGCGGTCGCGGAGGCGATGACACTCACCGACCGCGATCGATCACTCACTCCGCTGCCCCTCTCACGAATCAACTCCCTCGGGTACGGGCTCGTCGGCGCACTGACCGCGGGCGCGGACGCCTTGCTCGCCCGCACCTTTGCGGCCGGCACATTCTGGTCCGAGGCCATCGACCACGGGATCACCGCGCTGACACTGGACGCACCACTGGCGCACAATCTCGCGCGCACCGCCACCGAGAAGGACTCGGCCGGCCACCGCGTGCGAACCATGTTCCCGGCCGATCGTGCGTTGATGCAGCAGTTCGGGGTGGTCCGGGCGGTTTCCGGATATGGTTCGCCCGAGGCCGCCGGAGCGAGTCACCTGCGCACGTGGTCCATCGACGACTACATCCCCACCGACGCCCATCGCCACGGCGGGCCTGGGCGAGAGGACATCGAATGGAAGTTGACGGACTCGGGTGAGATCCTGATCCGCGAATCCGCCCGTGGCACGTTGTTCACCGGATACTTCACCTTTCCCGGCGTGACCTCGACACTCGACCAGAACGGCTGGTTCCACACCGCGGATCACGGGCGGCTCGACGTCGACGGCGGTCTGGTCGCCGTCGACCCTTCACCTGCATGAAAAGCTTCTGCGTTCCGCCTCAACCGCCCCCAGTCTGCTATTTCAAGTAACAGCCAACATCTGAAGGAACCGAGATGTCCACGTCTCTGCACAGTCTCACCGACCACGAGCTCGACGCCGAGCTCACCCGGAGCCGCGCCGAGTACGACACATTGAAGGCGCGCGGGCTGGCCCTCGACATCACCCGGGGCAAGCCCGCGCCGGAACAGCTCGACCTATCAGCCGCGATGCTTTCCCTCCCCGGCGACAACGACTACGTGATCGATGGAATCGACTGCCGCAACTACGGTGAACTGCCCGGACTCCCGTCGCTGCGAGCACTGTTCGGTGAGGTCCTCAATATCGCCCCGGAAAGTTTGATTGCCGGTGGCACGTCGAGTCTGGAGACGATGTACGACGTACTCTCGTTTGCGTGGATCCACGGGACATGTGACGCCGGCGCTCCGTGGTCTTCCGCTCCGGTGAAGTTTCTGTGCCCCGTACCCGGTTACGATCGGCATTTAGCCATCACCGAGTCGTTCGGTATCGAGCTGATTGCGGTCCCCCTGGTCTCCGACGGTCCTGATGTCGACGCGATCCGGGAGTTGGTTGCCGGGGACCCGCAGATCAAGGGTATATGGTGTGTCCCAATGTTTTCCAATCCCAGTGGGGTGACCTATTCCGAACAGGTCACTCGCGACCTGCTGAGCATGCAGACCGCCGCACCGGACTTCCGCATCTTCTGGGACAACGCCTATGCGGTGCACGCCCTGGTCGGCGACGCCCCGGAGGTTCTCGATGTACTGGCCATCGCCGCACAGATGGGCAATCCGGAGCGGCCGTTCGTCTTCGCGTCGACGTCGAAGATGACAATCGCCGGTGGCGGTGTGAGTTTCTTCGCCGGTTCCGGCGAGAACGTTGCGTGGTATCTGGGCCACCTCTCGCAGAAGCGGGTCGGACAGGACAAGGTCAACCAACTTCGGCACGTCCGGTTCTTCGTCGACGTGAACGGTGTTCGTACGCACATGCGCAAGCACCAACAGATTCTCGCCCCGAAGTTCGAACTCGTCACCACCATCCTTCGCCGCGAGGTCGGCGATTCCGGCATCGCATCGTGGACGGATCCGCGCGGAGGCTACTTCGTCAACCTCGAGGTGCTGCCCGGCACGGCCAAGCGGGTGGTGGCGCTGGCGAAGGATGCCGGTATCGCTCTGACACCGGCCGGTTCGGCATTCCCGTCCGGCAATGATCCTCGGGACAGCCACATCCGGTTGGCACCGAGTTTGCCGTCCGAGGCCGAGTTGCAGTTGGCGATCAATGGCCTGTGCACCTGCATCCGGTTGTCGGCCGCCGAGCTCGTCCACCGCGATCGCGCCGCCGATGTCCATCGCTCGTCGGTGTCGGTGTAGCCGAGACCGACTCGTTCGCAGAGGATCCCGAATGCACCGAATCTCGTGGAGGATGCGGCGGGCCACCCTCGCCATGGGGCTGCTGGTGGTCTTGATCGTCACCGGTGACCTCATGCATCAGGGCATGCAGCTCCTACACAGCTGGTGACCATTCCGGTCCGCGACCATACGCGCCGGCCTCTTCGAGAGGCCGGTGTCGACTGCGCACGGATTCTCCCAGCCGCTCCGGCACCCACATGGCGGGTTGCGGAGCAATGCACTTCGAAGCATTAAGCAGAGTTAATGCTCTGCAATCGAGAACGTCGTTCCGTTGACGGGTTGTTGACCGGATCATTGTGCATACGAAGCCAGGACGAATCAGTGCCGGGCGGACCCACCATCAAGTGCCACAGGAGATGTCAGGTGAATCTCGAAGGACTCGAACACGACCGTCAGCTCGAGGTCAGTGCTGAACTCGGTGCCCTGGCGTCCGCACCGAGCGGTTACCAGGATTACGTCGATGCGCTCTTCCGTCACGAGCCCCGCGACGATCTCGCCGAATGGACCGACACTGCACTCGCCGGCCGCGCTTATGAGTATCTCCGCTTTGCTCGGCTCCGGGCCGAGGGGGTCGCACTGGTGCAGTGCGAAGTCGAGGCGGGAACAAGCCACGCGCACATCCTGATGGTCAACACCGACCTTCCCTTCCTCGTCGACTCGGTGGCAATGACCGTTCGACGGCACGGCACGGTCTCCGCGCTCCGTCACGTCACGCTGGCAGTACGACGCGATACCGAGGGAGTGCTCATCCCCGACGGCATTACCCGCCCACGCCAGGACGATCAGTACGACAACGACCCGCTGGTCGAATCCTGGATGGAGATCACTTTGCTGCCTGCCGCGGGAACCGAACCCCACTCCGCGGAGTTCACTGCGATGATCGAGAACGCGATTCGCAGCACCCTCGCCGACGTCGCGGTCGCGGTGACCGATCAGACCGACATGGAAGGTGTCGCCCGCCAGGCAGCACTGTCCTTGAAGTCCGATGCGACCGAGAACCAACTCGACAGCGCCTACGAGGCAAGCGAGCTGCTGCACTGGATGTGCGCCGAGAACTTCACGTTCCTCGGCTACTGCTCCTACCGCCTGGTGAAGGCGACGGAGTCGGGAACGGCTACCCTCGAACCACTTCCGGAGACCGGACTGGGAATCCTTCGGCCCCATCACCACGAGCACCGCCACCACACCCTCGATCCGCTGACCACGACTCGCGCGTTCGGCCCGGATGTGTTGATGGTGTCGGCGGCCGGCACCCGCAGCACGGTGCGGCGCGACGCCCCGTTGGACTACGTGGGAATCAAGATCGTCGATTCCGACGGGATCACGGTCGGCGAGCACCGCTTCCTCGGTCTGTTCGAAAACACCCTCGACACGTCGGATATGCGGACGATCCCGGTCGTCAACCGAACTGCCGGACGTACTCTGTCGATGCTCGAGCGCGATCCGCGCTCCCGAGAAGGCCTCGAGCTGCTCGACATTCTCCAGGACTACCCGCGGCGGGAGATTCTGCAGAGCACCGCCGAAGAGCTTGCTCCGACGGTTCTCGCGGTGCTGCATCTGCAACGGCATCCTCGCGTGCGAGCGTTCATCCGCCAGGACACCTACGGCCGGGCCATCTCGATTCTGCTGTATGTCCCCCAGGACCGGTTCTCACCTGCCGTTCGACGGGCAGTGGTGGCGGCGGTCTCGCAGTTCCTGGGCGGCGCCGCGGTCGATCACAACACCCGAATCGGGGAAACCGCGCTGGTGCGTGTTCACGTCACCGCCTGGCCGAACACCGGGGACGAGCGCATCGATGTCGCGGAGTTGTCGCGCGTGGTGGTGGAAGCCGCCCGGTCGTGGACCGAGAAGCTCGACGATCTCCTCTCCGAGGCGTCGACATCGGTTCACGACGACTTCATCCCCGTGGCAGTGCCCCTGAGTTATCAGGAGCGGTTCTCTCCCGCCGAAGCAGTCGCCCACTTGTCGGCGCTCTCCGAACTGACGCAGGATCCGCACCGGCGGCTGCAGCTGACGATCACCCCACCCGAGAACGCAACCTCGGACCTGATCTCGGCCATCGCGGTCACCACCGAGCCGATGGTCCTCGCTTCGGCACTGCCGATCTTCGGGCATCTGGGATACGAACTCGCAGCGGAACATCCACACACGCTGACCAGTACCGACGGGCGACTCGCCTACGTATACGAGTTCATCCTCCGCTCGCGCTATCGCCAGCACCGCCTGGACGCGCCCACAGCGGCGCGGACCGCCGAGGCGTTCGAGGCGAGCTACAGCGGGCACACCGATCCGGATGCACTGCAGGCGCTGGTCACCACCGCTGACATGGAGTGGCGGCAGGTCCTGGTTCTGCGCGCCTATGCCGGGTATCTGCGGCAGAGCGGTTGGACCTTTTCCTCGGAGTTCGTCAATTCCGTGATCGCAGGTCACCCGAAGATCGCCGCTGCCCTGTGGACGCTGTTTCGCGCGCGGTTCGATCCGGCGCTTGCTGACGGCGAACGCGACCACATCGAACTGGTCGCGGAGATCGAAGGCGCAATCGACGAGGTTCAGGGAATCGAACCCGACCTGATCCTTCGAACCTTGCTCGACACCGTGCTCGCCACCGTGCGAACGAACGCGTTCCGGCGACTGTTCGCACACACCGACGGACCGGTCGACACGATCTTGAGTTTCAAGCTCGATCCCCGCACGATTCGTGGCCTTCCCACTCCAGTACCACAACTGGAGACGTGGGTGTTCGCCCGCAATGTCATGGGCACCCATCTGCGATTCGGGCACATTGCGCGCGGCGGCATCCGGTGGACCGACCGGGTCGAGGATTTCCGCACCGAGGTTCTCGGTCTGGTGCGTGCGCAGATGGTGAAGAACGCGGTCATCGTCCCCACCGGAGCCAAGGGCGCGTTCCTTCCGCGGCTGCTGCACACCGGGGCCGACCGAGCCCGGCAGCTCGAGATCGCACGCACCGCGTACAGCACGTTCGTCGAGGGACTGCTCGATCTGATCGACAACTTCACCAAGGACGAGTCCGGCACCTACCGCCTCGACCCGGCACCGCAGACGGTGCGGCACGACGGTGACGACACCTACCTGGTCCTCGCCGCCGACAAGGGCACCGCACAGTTCTCCGACGTCGCCAACGCAATCGCCACCGGCCGCGGGTACTGGCTCGGGGACGCCTTCGCCTCGGGTGGATCCAACGGATACGACCACAAGCAGATGGGTATCACCGCGCGCGGCGCCTGGGAATCTGTGCGCCAGCACCTGTTCGAGGTCGGCATCGACTCCGACACCGATCCGGTTACCGCGGTCGGGATCGGGGACATGAGCGGGGATGTCTTCGGGAACGGACTGCTGCGGTCTCGTTCGGTGCGGTTGGTCGCCGCCTTCGACCACCGGCACATCTTCCTCGATCCCCAGCCCGAGGCTGGCGCGGCGTTCGAGGAACGGCAACGACTCTACGACCAACCCGGCTCCTCCTGGGCCGACTACCGTCCCGACCTCATCAGCTCCGGCGGCGGCGTCTTCGCTCGCTCGGCGAAGCGTGTCACGCTCGCCCCGCAGGCCCGAGTCGCACTGGGACTGGACGAGGAACGGGCACAGTACACACCGAATGAGCTGGTGCAGGCGATCCTGGCGGCACCGGTCGATCTGCTGTTCAACGGCGGGATCGGTACCTACGTGCGCGCGAGTTCGGAAACCGACTCCGAGGTCGGCGACAGCGCAAACGACGCCGTCCGCATCACCGGGTGTGAGGTACGTGCCCGGGTGATCGGTGAAGGCGGAAACCTCGGGCTCACCCCGCTCGGGCGGCGGGAGGCGGCGCTGCACGGGGTTCGGTTGAACACCGATGCGATCGACAACGTCGCCGGTGTGGATACCTCCGATCACGAGGTCAACATCAAGATCGCGCTCGACGATGCCGTCGCCGCCGGCGTCCTGGGCCAGGACAAACGCAACGTTCTACTGCAGTCGCTGACCGACGACATCGCCGACCGCGTTCTCGACCACAATCGCGCACAGAACACCATGCTGTCGGTGGCCCGTGCCGAGGCCGCGGAGATGGCGCCGGTGCATCGCCGGATGCTGACGGGACTCGAACGGAAGGGTTTGCTGTCCCGGGAGGTGGAGTCTCTTCCGAGTGACGCCGAGCTCGAACAGCGCATCACCCAGGGCGGGGTGTTGACCTCTCCCGAACTCGGCACCCTGCTGGCCTACGTGAAGTTGGAGATGAAATCTGCGGTCCTGGCGTCCGGGATCACCTCGGAGTCGTGGGCCGAGCATTTCCGCACCGAGTACTTCCCCGCCGATGTTGTCGCCGTGTGCGGTGATCGTCTCGGGGCGCACCCGTTGGCAAAGGAGATCACCGCTACCGCGATCACCAATCGCCTTGTCGACGACAACGGCATCACCTTCGTCTTCCGGATGCAGGAGGAAACCGGGGCGTCGGTAAGTGCGATCATCCGGGCGTGGGAGGTCGTCCGCCGCGCTATCGGTCAGCGTGACTATCTGTCCAGCATTGCCGAGCTGGACCCGTCGGTCACGGCGGACACCCGCGTCCGGATGCAGCTGAGTCATCGACGACTTGTCGAGCGCTCGGTGCGCTGGCTCCTGGCGAGCCGGCGGCAGACCATCGATGTGACCGGTGAAACTGCCCGCCTCACTCCCCTCGTCGAGTCGCTGCGCTGCTCCCTGGCGGATTTCCTCGTCGGCGCCGACCGGGCCGCAGTCGATGCCAAGCATCAGCGGTACCTCGACGACCGGAACGTCCCCGGACCCCTCGCCCGCAGATCGGCGAGCCTGTTCCAGGAGTTCTCGCTGTTCCCGATCAGCGAAACCGCACTGCGCACCGGCACGGATCCGGAAGGAGCGGCGCGCACCTACTTCCAGGTCGCCGAGAGGTTCCGCCTCGATCGGCTTCTGCGCCGGGTGGCGGCCCTTCGTCGAGTCGACAACTGGGACGCGATGTCCCGGGCCGCGCTGCGCGATGATCTCTACTTCGCGGTCAGCGACGCGACGCGGCGCCTGATCAATGACTCCGACCCGCGGCAGTCGCAGCCCGGTCAGGTCGGGGACCTTCCCTCCGAATGGCTCGACAACGTGCTGGACTCTGCCCTCGATCCGGCACGCGAACCCGAGTTGGCGGTTCTGCTCGTTGCGACCAACGCCCTGCGTTCGTTCGCGGAGAACCTCGCCTAGCGGCATCGGTGCACCGCGGCGCCGCCAACGCACGCCCCGGCGCGTGTCCAAATCCGACATCGCAGGGTTTGCCGCGCTGACCGGTGACGAACAGTGGATTCACACCGACGCTTCACGTGCTAGGGAGGGCCCGTTCGGAACCACCATCGCACACGGGTATCTGACTCTGTCCCTTGTTTTTCCACTGCTCGCCGAACTCCTCGACTTCACCAACGTGAGGATGGTCGTCAATTACGGGCTCAACCGGGTGCGGTTCCCGTCGGCGGTCCCGGCCGGTGCGCGCATCCGCCTGGCCGCGACCGTCACCGAGGTGACTCGGATCGGCGACGACTGCTATGAGCTCGTCATCCTCAGCAGGCTCGAATGCGACCGCGGCACCAAACCCGCAGCTGTCGTCGAGCTGATCTACCGCGCATACGAGTAACTTCATCAGTGGGGGAATACGTCCGTGTCGATCCTGAAAGCCATCCCATCGTGGACACCGCCGCGTGATCTCGGGGCGCTGAGAATCACCACCTCCGATGTCGACCCTGCAGCGTTCCTGCGCTCACTCGGAGCAGCAGGCATCGGCGCGCTGAAGCACCCCAGTGGAACCGCTGCCGCGCATTGTCGGCTCCTACTCGGCTCCGGCAGTGCGCTGCGCACTGCCGCCGGACGGGCGATCGGCCGAGACAATCCGGGACCGATAGTGCCCAAGCCCGGTGACAAGCGGTTCTCCGACAATGCGTATCGGGAGAACGCCGCGTACTTTTACCTGGCACAGCAGTACCTGCTTCTCGAACACCTGGTCAACGAGCTCATCGACGGCGCCGAACTGAATGAGGACACCGCGGTCAAAGCACGGTTTGCCGCCCGGTTCATTCTGGACGCCCTCAGCCCCACCAACACCCTCCCCGGCAACCCGGCAGCGATCCGCAAGGCTTTCGACACCGGTGGGCTCAGTCTCGTGCGTGGTCTTCGGAACTTTCTGCACGATCTCCGACACAACGGAGGGTGGCCGTCGCAGGTCGATCGGTCACAATTCGCGGTGGGCGTCGATCTCGGCGCCACACCCGGATCCGTTGTTTACCGCAGCGATCTGATCGAGCTCATCCAGTACACGCCGCAAACCCCCGATGTGTACGCGACCCCACTGCTGTTCTGCCCGCCGTGGATCAACAAGTTCTACATCATGGACCTGGCACCGGGAAAGCGCCTGATCGAATGGGCGGTTCAGCACGGCCACACCTGTTTCGCCATCAGCTACCGCAACCCGGATGCATCGATGAGTGGCCTCGGGTTCCGCGACTATCTCTTCGACGGCCCGCTCGACGCGGTCCGAGTCGTCCGCGAGATCACCGGCTCGGAGACGGTCAACACCGTATCCATCTGCCTGGGTGGCACCCTCACCGCGCTGGGTCTGGCATACAACGCAGCTCAGGACGATCCGTCCATCGGATCCGCGACCTTCATCAATACTCACACCGACTTCACCGAGCCGGGAGTGCTCGGCGCGTTCACCGATGAGAACACGATCGCGGCGTTGGAGACGCAGATGGCCCGGAAGGGGTATCTCGATTCGTCGCAAATGGCACGCACCTTCAGCACCCTGCGCGCCAACGACCTGATCTTCCAGTACGTGATCAACAACTGGTTGCTCGGCAACAAGCCTCCCGCGTTCGACCTACTCGCCTGGAATGCCGATTCCACCCGCATGCCCGCACGCATGCACGGGGAGTACCTGCGCTCGTGCTACCTGCGTAACGAGTTCTCGCGGGGCGAGTTCGAGATCAACGGGGAGCTCCTCGATCCCTCGCGAGTGGACATCGACAGCTACATCGTGGCGGCGGTCGACGACCATGTCGTGCCGTGGACGTCGAGCTACAAGACCACCCACCTGCTCGGCGGGGACAGCCGGTTCGTTCTGAGCACGTCCGGGCACATCGCCGGAATCGTCAACCCACCGAGCCCGAAGGCCAAGCACTGGGTCAATGAGGCACACAGCGGCGATCCCCACGAGTGGAAGGCCGCCGCCGAGCTGCGGGACGGCACGTGGTGGCTGGACTGGGCGACGTGGCTCGCCGACCGAGCCGGCGCGAAACAGCCGGCGCCACCGGCGCTCGGCAACGCGACGTATCCGCCGCTCGACGACGCGCCCGGCGTCTACGTGCAGGAGGAGGCGTGACAGTGGCGAACACGGAGCCGACCTCCGCCACATTCGAGGTGGCGACTCGGCACGGCCAGCAGGTTGCGGTGCACGTGAGCGGATCCGGAAACCCGGTGGTCCTGCTCAACGGTCTTGCGCGACCGATGGCGAGCTGGTCGGCCTTCACCCCTGTGCTGGGCGAGCGGATGATCGTATCGTTCGACGCCCCCGGCGTCGGCGCGTCGAAAACTCCGAAGCTGCCGTTGTCGATGCAGGCACTGTCGGACGTCGTCGCCGACGTGCTCGACGCGGTGGGCGTCGCACGGGCCGATGTCGTCGGCTTCTCGCACGGCGGCGCGATCGCCCAGCAGTTCGCCTTCAGCTCACCCGAACGAGTCCGCAGACTGGCCTTGCTGTCCACCTCCTGCGGTCGTGGGGCAACACCAGGTTCCGGAAAAAAGCTGTGGGCCACTACTATCGATCAGCGCAATCCTCGTCACTGGGGGCTGGCACGTACGGTCGGTGCGCTCTGGCAGGTCGCGGCAGTAGCGAACTGGTCCAGTATCCCCCTGCTCGGATCGATCTCGGCGCCGACGCTGGTGGTGGGCGGTGAGTACGACCGGATCGTGCCGCCGACGAACAGTCACCTGCTTGCCACGCGGATACCGAACGCGGTGATATCCGTCGTTCCGGCGGGACACGACCTGCAACGCCCGGATGTCGCGAACCCAGTCGCCATGCGGGTGTTGCGATTTCTCGATGGGCCCGTCCCCGAGGACATGGCGGTAGATGACGACGCCGGCCTCAGCCCGTGTTGGTGAGCCCCACAGATTGTACGGAAACTACCGAAGGAGTTCAGTTGTCCTCGCTACATTTCGACGAACGCGTAGCCATCGTGACCGGAGCCGGCAACGGTCTGGGCCGATCGCACGCCCTCGAACTCGCGCGCCGGGGCGCGCGGGTGGTGGTCAATGACCTGGGTGGCTCGCTACATGGTGACGGACAGTCGACGGACGCGGCGCAGGCCGTCGTCGACGAGATCACCGCGTTCGGCGGTACGGCTGTCGCCAACCGTGACAGCGTCGCCACGGAAGAGGGCGGTCGCGCGATCGTCCAGACGGCACTCGATGAGTTCGGCCGACTGGACGTTCTGGTCAACAATGCAGGTATTCTGCGGGACAAGGCCTTTCACAAGATGGATGGCGCGATGATCGACGCCGTCATCGACGTTCACCTCAAGGGAACACTGTTTGTCACTCAACCCGCCTTCCGTGCCATGCGGGAGGCGGGCTACGGCCGCATCGTCAACACCAGCTCGGCCTCCGGCCTGTTCGGCAATTTCGGGCAGGCGAACTACGGCGCCGCGAAGGCGGGGATCGCAGGCCTTACCCGCGTTCTCGCGCTGGAAGGGGCGGCCTACGGAATCGTCGCGAACGCAATCGCGCCGATTGCCGCGACCCGCATGACAGCGGGGCTGCTGGGCGATCTGACAGCACACGTGACGCCGGAAGGCGTCAGCCCGGTGGTTGCGTTCCTCGCACACGAGGACTGCCCCGTCTCCGGGGCCGTGTACTCGGTCGCCGGCGGCCGGGTTGCAAAGATCTTCGTCGGAGAAACCTCGGGGGCAATTCTGGAGGAGCTGACGGCGGAAGCGGTCCGTGACCAGCTCTCCCAAATCGAGGACCAGAGCACATATCACGAGCCCACGTCATTGGACATGGCCACGGCGATCATCGCCCGCGCGCTCAGCTGACAAGCGGGTGCGGGCAGCGACCACGTCGCTGCCCGCACGTGCTTCCGTGCTCGACTCCCGCCGGCGAAACCCGTCGAGTTCGAATCTGCCTGTCAGTCCTGATGGTTCCTCCGGCGGCGCTCGATCATCTGATGCGAGACGAAGCGTTTGAGCTCCTGGAGGGTTTCCGGATGGAGCGTGCGCCGGACCGGCCCCTCGAGCGCCTCGGCGAGACGATCCACATACCGACTGGGGGTCATCCCGAACTCGACCCAAAGGTGTTCGTTCGCGATAGTGCCGAAAGGTAGCCACGTCAAAGCGAACTCGACGAGGGCGCTCTCCTCGCGGCAGACGGTAGCGATACCTCGACGACGGCCGAGATGGTTGATCGGCCGTCGAGTCGTTGCCGGTCGTTGAACATTTCTCATGTCAGATCCTTCGGAAGAGTGCGGCGAGGGCCTGGCCGCCGCCGATGCACATGGTGACGATGCCGAGTTCGAGGTCGCGGCGCACCAGATCCTTCGCCAGGCGCAGGCTCAGGATCGCCCCGGTCGCCCCGACCGGGTGACCCAACGCGATCGCCCCACCGTACGGGTTGGTCTTCTCCGGGTTCAGCTTCGCGTCCCGGATCACCGCGACCGCCTGCGACGCGAACGCCTCGTTCAACTCGATCACATCGATATCACCGGGGGTGGTCCCGGTCTGCTCGAACAAATTCTGCAACGCCAGCACCGGGGCGTACCCCATCAACGCCGGGTCCATCGCCGCCGTCGCGACCGCCTCCAACGTCACCAGCCCGGTCAGGCCCCTCTCCCGCGCGGCGGACTCGGTGGCCAGCACCAGCGCCGCGGCGCCGTCGTTGATCCCCGACGCATTCCCCGCGGTCACCGACCCGCCCTCCTCGAACGCCGGCCGCAACTTCGCCAGGGTTTCGAGGGTGGTGTCGGGCTTGGGATGCTCGTCGACCTCGACCGTCTGGGGACGCCGGCCCCCGATCTGCACCGGGGTGATCTCCTCCGCGAACGCCGCCCGCGCGGCGTCGGTGGCGGCGCGGCGCTGGGATTCGACGGCGAACTCGTCCTGCTGCTCCCGGCTGACGTCGTACGTGCGGGCCACGGCCTCGGCAGTGCGGCCCATATGCACCCCACCGAACGGGTCGGTCAGAATCGCGACCGTGCCGTCCACCAGTGTCCGGTCGCCGAGCTTGTACCCGGAGCGCGCCGAGAAGTCGTAGAACGGCATCCGCGACATGCTCTCGTCGCCGCCGGCGAGGGCGAAGTTCACCCCACCCCACCGCATCTGCTGCGCCGCCGACCACACCGCCTGCAGACCGGACCCGCACAACCGGTTGACGGTATACGCCGGCGTCTTCTCCGGAAGTCCGGCGGCCAGCGCGACGCGGCGGTCGGCGGGGCCTGTATCAACGTCGAAGGGGGCGGCACCGGTCGGCGCCGCCCCCTTCGAGGAATCACACCGGGACGACGTCGTCTTCGAGGTGATTTTCCCGCACTTCGTCGGTCTGGAAGCCGGAGGCAACCGACCAGTAGTAGCCTGCGAGGCCTGCGACCGTCACCGGGATCAGGTCCCAGCCTTCACCGAAGGCGGGGTGGTCGAGCGGCCCGTAGCTTCCGTAGAAGGACAGGAAGAGCACGGCCACCAGCAACGTGACGAACCAGGTCGACCGGGAAACATGCACGCGGCCAACGGTGTTACTCATCAGGTAGAGGACGATCCCGCCGACGGCGAGCACTGCCGTGCAGGCCACCAGATAGGCGGGGGTATCCCAGGCGCCTTCTCGCTGGCCGCCGCTGACCGTCATGAACCATCCACCCTGCCAGCTCACGAAGCCCCACGCCGCGAGGAATACTGCGGACCAGCTGTACGCGCGAGCGCGGGTGATCCAACCCTGTCGTACGGCGATGTATGCGACGTATGCCGGGGTACCCGCGAAGACCACGATGGCCAGGTTGAGGACGGTCGAGAAGCCGGCGACGTACACCAGGATCAGGGTTGCCACGAAGCTGGCGGGCGCCCAGAATCCGGCATTTCGGAGGCGGAAGGGACGCGGCAGGTCCGGGGCGGTGCGGCGGAGAACCATCATGCTGGAGCTGCCGACGAGGTAGCTCAGCAGCAGTGCCACCGACACGATGGAGACGAGGCGGTACCAGCTCGGCAGCGGGAGCAGGAACAGGCAGGACACGGCGAAGGAGACGAGCAGCGACATCCACGGCACGGCGAATCGGTTCAGTCGCTGCAGCAGCGACGGTGCCATGTCGTGCTCGGACAGTGCGTAGGTCGACCGGGTGGCACTACCG
Source organism: Rhodococcus koreensis (assembly GCF_900105905.1). Lineage (GTDB taxonomy): Bacteria > Actinomycetota > Actinomycetes > Mycobacteriales > Mycobacteriaceae > Rhodococcus_F > Rhodococcus_F koreensis. The sequence continues at coordinate 3,989,868 of NZ_FNSV01000005.1, forward strand.
AGGAACACCCACCCGGTTGCGGCAGGGGAGACGATCGCGTCGATCAGGAGCAGTGTGCCGAATCCGCCGAACCCGGCGGCGATCAGGGCCTGGAACAGTGGTGCCGATGCCCAGTCACTCGACAGCAGCGATCCCCATTGGCCCGGTGCCAGGCCGGCGGCGGCCCAGTCCAGTGCTCCGATGAACGCAACCTGGAGCAGCACGTAGACGACCATCGGGATGAGGATGGATGCGGCGATGGCGATGGGGATGTTGCGTTGCGGGTTCTTGCATTCGCCGCCGAAGTCGAGGACCTGGCGGAAGCCGAGGTAGGCGAAGGCGATACCGGTGGCGGGGATGGCGTGGAGGACGCCGTCGAAGCCCATGGCGAAGAATCCGGTCTCGGTGAAGTTGGAGCTGCGGAACGCGGTGAACAGCAGGATGAAGGTCAGCGTCGGGATCGCGATCTTCCACAGCGTGATCCAACGGTTCGCTTCACTGAGCATTTTGATGCCGAAGATGTTGAGGACGGTGAAGACGGCGAGGATGGCGACACCGGCGAGGATGCCCCTCGGCCAGGTCAGGATCTCGAGCCCGTCGACCTCGTGCATTAACCCGAGTTCAGGCCAGTTGCTGCTGACATAGGTCAGCACTGCCTGGGCCTCGAGGGTCGTGACCGCGACGGTGGCGATCCAGTACGCGCCGCCGACCAGCCAGCCGGTCATCATGCCGTGCGACAGACTCGGGTACCGGACCGGTCCGCCCGAGCGGGGGAGCATGGCGCCCAGTTCCATCCAGGGCATCGCGATGACACCGAAAAGTAGAGCTGCGAGTACCCAGGACAAGACTGCGGCCGGTCCTGCGGCCCCTGCGGCGGACAGAACGGCGAACAACCACCCGGAGCCGATCTGCGCACTCACACCGAGGAAGATCAGGTTGGTCAGGGACATCGAGCGCGTCAATTTCTCCGACGACGCTCCCGGGGCGGCGATGCCACCCGATGGTGCGGATGAAAGTGCCATGAGTTTCCTGTTTCGTGATCAGCGGCGCCGGCAGTTTCTTCGGCACATGAGCGCTGAGGGGAGGGAGGGCGGGGGTGCCCTGCATCCGGTTCGGATTCGAAATCCAAGGCGCCGGAGGAGGACAGATCGAAGATTACAGGGCGTTGGTGACGGAGAACACAGTCACCTGAGAGCGTTCATCCTGAGTGATGGCAGCGAGTGCATTCGCTTACCTCCGGAGTCGGAAGTGTTCTCGCCCTGCAACTCTGCCGGGCCGAAAGGGCGCGGACAGAAGGGGATCTGGGAGTCTTGCCACGTCGAGGACGGGCAACCTGGAGCGGGGAGATTACTCCCCGGCCAGAGGAAGGCAGCGAGTGCGTCATTGAACTTGCCGCCTCCCCCTGGCTTTTCGGGGTTGGGCGCGGCGATGGCGTGGTGCATTGTTGCCCGCACCATTCGCCGTGTCCGATTCTCGATGCGGCCGTCGGCAGGACTGAGGCCTGGCCGGTGACCTGGAGGGTTCGGGCGGGAGCCGTACCCCTACGCCGGTCAGAAGACCAGCGACACCGAATTCTCGATGGCACCGGTCTGGAATCGGGTCAGGGACAGCTCGGACAGGTCGATGCTGGTAATGGCCCCGGTGGTGACCTGCTCGGTGACGAGTCGACCGATCTCCGGCGCCTGGATCAGGCCGTGCCCGGAGAAGCCACATGCGTTGATCCACTGTGGTTCTCGTGGGTCGGCGCCGACGATGCCGTCGTGATCGGGGGTGTTCTCGTAGGTGCCCGCCCAGCAGGCACGGCGATCGAGTGGCAGCTCCACCAGCCAGGGGAAGCGGTCGGCGGCCAGCGCCAGCAACTCCTCCATCCAGGGCCAGTCGATCGCGGTGTTGTATCCGTCGACCTCGGTGGGCTTGGCGCCGGCGAAGAGCAGTCGCCTACCTTCGCTGCGCATGTACACACCCGTCGCCAGGTCCACCGTCATCGGCACGTACGAATCGAGGGCGCCCTCGGCGGTGGCGTAGACGTTGCGGCGGGAATGCACCACGGGCACGTCGAGCCCTGCGAGACCCGCGACTTCGCCCGCCCAACCGCCCGCTGCGTTGATCACATGGCGGGCCGTAACCGCGCGGTCGCCCGCCGAGACGGTCCACAGCTCGCCGGCCTTGTCGATCGCGTCCACCGGTGCCTTGAAGAAGACGTCGGCGCCCTTGCCGCGAGCGAGCGCGAGGAAGGCGTTCGTCGCACTGTGTGGGTCGATCTGCCCATCGGCCGTCCCCCAGGTGGCCCCGCCGATTCCGGCCGGGTCGAAGGGGGTGATCTTCTGGGCCCGGTCGACGTCGAGGACCTCGACCGGGACACCGTGGGCGCGTTGGAGCTCGACAGCGTGGAGCTGACGTTCCCAGTTCGCTTCCGGCACAAGGAACAGGTACCCGTTGGGCTGGTACCCGATGTCGATGCCGTGCCGGTCCTGGAAGTCGCGATAGAAGCGGATGCTGCGCCAGGACAGCTCGGTGTTGAGGCCGTCGGCCCACTGCGCACGGACCGAGGCGAACGACAGCCCGGTGCTGCCCTCGGCGGCACCGGCCTTCGCCTCGAGAACGGCGACCTTATGCCCCTGCTGGGCCAGGTGGTGTGCACAGCTGGCACCGATGATGCCGGCTCCGACGACCACGACGTCGTACACGGTTGGATTGGTCATGACGTTTCCTGTCGTGGATCGGACGTTACTTCTCGAGGTGGGGGTAGCGGTAGTCCGTCACCCTCAGGTGGTTTTCCTTCGTGGTCCGCGGGCTGGCGAAACGAATCAGGTTCCACACCGTGCCGGCCTTGTCGTTGGTGCCCGACGCGCGCGCACCGCCGAACGGCTGCTGGCCGACGACCGAGCCGGTGGGCTTGTCGTTGATGTAGAAGTTGCCTGCCGTGTATCGCAGGGCGGCGTCGGCTTCTTCGACCGCGCGACGATCCTCGGCGAACACGGCGCCGGTGAGGCCGTACGGCGTCGAGGTGTCGACCAGACGCAGCACGTCGTTCCAGTCGGAGTCCTCGTACACGTAGGTCGTCAGAACCGGGGCGAAGATCTCCTCCGTGATCAGCGGTGAGTGCGGATCGGTGACCTCGAGAATTGTCGGGTCGACGAACCAGCCGATGCTGTCGTCGGTGTTGCCGCCGACGACCACGGCCTTCTCGGCACGAGCCCGCGCGAGGATCTCGGTGTGCTTGGCGTGCTGGCGGCTGTTGATGACGGCGCCGACGTAGACCTCGGGGTCGGTGGGGTCGCCGACCTTGATCTGTTCGGTCAGCGCGACGAGCCGATCCTTCAGGCGCGGCCACAGACTGCGCGGCACGTAGAGCCGGGAGGCAGCCGAGCACTTCTGGCCCTGGAACTCGTAGGCGCCGCGGATACAGGCGACAGCCAACGCCTCGAGATCTGCGCTCGGGTGGGCCAGGATGAAGTCCTTACCACCGGTCTCGCCGACGACGCGCGGGTAGTTGCGGTACGTTCCGACGTTCTTGCCGACCTCCTGCCACATGTGCTGGAAGGTCCCGGTGGAACCGGTGAAGTGGACGGCGGCGAGGTGTTCGTTGCCGAGGGCGGTGGGGCCCACGTCGCCGCCGGTGCCGTAGACGACATTGATGACACCGTCCGGCAGACCGGCTTCACGCAGCAACTGCAGAGACAGGTGGGCGACGAGCGAGGCGCTCTCGGCCGGCTTCCACACCACGGTGTTGCCCAGCACTGCGGGCCCGAACGCGAGGTTGTTCATGCACGTGAAGTTGAACGGGGTGACCGCGAAGACGAAGCCCTCCAGCGGCCGGTACTCGATTCGGTTCCACGCACCTGCCTGCGAGCCGGGCTGCGTCTCGTACATGTCGAGCATGTTCTTGACATTCGCGCGGATGAAATCGACTGTCTCGCAGGCGGCGTCGATGTCGGCCTGGTAGGTGGTCTTGGACAGTTCGAGCATCGTCGCGGCGTTGAGCTTGGCCCGCCACGGGCCGTGCTCGAGCATGTCGGCTGCCTTGAGGAAGGGAGCGACCCGCTCCTCCCAGGGCAGGGTGCCCCACCACCGGGCCGCATCGAGCGAGGCGTCGATCGCGGCCTGGGTCTCGGACGGGCCGGCCAGGTCGAGCTCACCGAGCTTCTGCGAGTGGTTGTGCGGCGCCTGGATGGCCATGGTGCGGCCGGTGCGGACCTCCTTGCCGGCGATGTTGCTCGCGACCTGGAAGTCGGTGTTGCGGATCTCGTCGAGCGCGGCGGCGATCTCCGCGCGCTCGGTCGAGCCGGTAGCGAAGGCGTAGGGATCGGTGGGGCCGATGGGAAAGAGGCCGGTACGGCCGGCGGAAATATTCATCAATCGTCTCCAGAGGGGGTGGTCGATGGTCTGACCAACGGTCCCATAGTGGTACGAGTGAGTCAATGCACAGCAGTTAACGGTTTGTTACGGCGGCCACCAAGTTTGTTAACGGCGTTACGAACGCCAGCGCCGCAGATGCCCTGCCATCGCCACGCGGGCGCCGTCCCCGTCACGCGCAATGACCTTGGTGAGCAGCTCGATCACTTCGTCCCGCAGCAGCTCCGGGCTCGACGCGCTCGGCTCGACCTGAGCGAAGCTACGGGCGAGCGCGTCGTGGATGCCCGCCGAGATCGCCACGCGGACGGCATTGTGGGAAAGTCTCGGCAGCAGTTCGTGGACGGTCAGATCCAGGGCGCGCACCCGGTCCCAGTCGGTCGAGCCGGAGGAGCCCAGTTCGCGCACCTCGTCGAGGATCTTCTGCAGTCCCGCCATCTCGTCGTCCGTGGCCCGCCGGGCCGCCAGCTCGGCGTTTTCCTGCTCGAAGTCGATGCGGTAGTCGGTGAGGTCCTCCTCGGACACGGACTCGAACGCGAGGAGCATCGCCAACGCCGAGCCCATCAGGCCCGGGTCCGGGGGGTTGAAGAATGCGCCACCGCTGCCACCGAGACGTATGGTGATCAGCCCATGCGCCTCGAGTGTGCGCAGAGACTCACGGACCGTGGTCCGGCTGACCTGCAGCAACCGGGCCAACTCCCGTTCGCTCGGAAGCTTCTCCCCCGGGGCCACCCCGCCGGTCAGCAGAATCTCGCGAAGCTTGGCGACCACGTCGTCCACTGACGTCGTGCGGACCGCGGGTGAGAGCAGCGACTCGAAGTCGGCGCCGAAGGGAGAGGCTGTGGACATGGCGTATGTGTATCACAGCGGCGCCCGAGGTCATCAGCCCCAACGGGGCATGTCGACCGACACGAGACATAAGTTTCGCTTACCGCTGACGCTAGCTGAGGGCCGTTCTCTTATCTGAATCCGTCGGCGACCATCGACTGTGCAACCAGCTCCAGGGAGCGACCTTCCACCGCCCGCGGCCAGCCCGTTCGCGGTGTGACGACGCCCTGCCCTCCAGCCCGGAAGAGACGACATGAGCACCACGAACCTCGCCCAACTCTTTCTGCAACGGTCATCGGATCGACCCGATCTCCGGGTGGGCACCGTCGACGACCAGATCCTCCTGTCCGACGCGGTCCGCATCGCCGCCGCAGGTGCGCAGGAACTGCAGGAACTGGGCATTCGGCGTGATCAGCGATTGGCCATCGTCGCGAACAACTCCACCGAGTACATGCTGGTGTGGATGGCGTGTCTGCTCTCGGGCACCCCGGTGGCCCTGGTGAACCCCACGTATCCGCCGGAACTGCTCGCGCAGATGCTCGAGCGCCTGGATCCGGCCGCCGTGTTCACCGACCTCGACACTCTCCCCGCGACGATGCGCACCTTCCCACTGTCGACGGCTCGGGAGTGGGCACCGGTCGACCCGCAGTCCAGCCCCGGCCTCGACGCTGCACCGTCGGACCTCGCCTCCTTCATGCACACCTCCGGAACCACCGGGCTGCCGAAGTTCTGCGCCCAGACCCACGAGTACTTCCTGAGGTTGGGTTCGGCGATGGCCGAAGCCCTCGACCTGCAGGCAGGCGACCGGATGCTCGCTCCGCTGCCACTGTTCCACATCAATCCGATGGGATACGGCATCATCGGCGCCCTGTGCGCCGGCGCCGACGCCCTGACAGTCCGGAAGTTCTCGGCCAGCGGCTTCTGGCCGGCTGTCCGCGAGCACGGGGTGACCGCGCTGGCGCTGCACGCACCGCCCGTGGAAATCCTCAAGCGCGCCACGACGACCGCCGACTCCGGTGAACACAGGGTCCGCACCATGTTCTACGCCGACCGGGAATTCATGTCCCGCTTCGGCATTCCCGTCGCCGTATCTGGATACGGCTCCACCGAGGCAGCCGGAGTGAGCCACCTGCACCGCTGGTCACTCACCGATGAATCCGAGATCCCCTCCAACGCCAGTCGATTCGGCGGACAGACCCGAGCCGACGTCGAGGACCATCTCGACGACGACGGTCAGATCTACGTACGCGAGAGCGCGCCGAACACCCTGTTCGCCGGGTACTTCCGGGACGGCGCCGTCGACCCGAGCCGCGACGAGGACGGCTGGTTCGCCACCGGCGACCTCGGCCGACGCGACGACCAGGGTGGCCTGGTGTTCCTCGAGCGGGCGGCCGAAAGCATCCGTGTCAAGGGCGAGTTCGTGCCCATCCCGTACGTCGAGGAACGACTCGGCACGATCGACGCTCTCACCGACCTCGCATTGTGGAAGAAGCCCGGTGAGCTGGTCGACGACGACGTCGTCCTCTACGTGGTCGCCGACAGCGTGCCGCTCGAGTCCATCCGCGACGCCGTCGCCGATTTGCCGGTGTTCATGCGTCCCGCGCACATTGCGCGTGTGGCGACGATTCCCCGCGACGCCGCCGCCGGCAAGGTTCAGCGTCGGCTTCTGCACGAGCAGCAGGTCCTGTCCTGGACCGCGATGTCCTGACGGCCCACGATCCTCCCCTCCGCGAAAGGACGCACCCCATGACTGTCATCGCAGTTCTGCCCGGCGACGGGATCGGCAGTGAGATCCTCGACGGGCCGCTCGAGTTTCTCCGCCGGCTCGCCGCCGCCGGAGCTCCGCTCACGCTGACCGGGCCGTTGCCCTACGGCACCGCCGGTTGGCACGCGACCGGTTCGATCCTTCCCGAGGAGACCATCGAGGCGTGCCGCAGTGCCGATGTCGTGCTCAGCGGGGCGGTCGGAACGCATCCCGGGGTCACCGCCGAGGAGTGCCCCAATCCGGAGGCGGCGCTGATTTCCCTCCGCAACCTGTTCGACCTGCGGGTCAGTGTCCGCACGGTGTGGGTTCCACAGCTGAGCGAGGATGTCACCATCGTCCGCAACATCACCGGCGGCGCGTACGCCGATCCCAGCCAGCGCGAGGAGAGCGACGGTGTCAGCGCCGCAGTCGACCAGCTCCGGCTCCTGCCCGCTCGTGTGAGCGAGGTATTGGAGATGGCGGCCGGGTTCACCGTAGATGCTCCCGGACGCCGGTACATCAGTGTCGACAAGGCCAGCGTCTTCGCGACCTCACGGCTGTGGCGTGCCACTGCCGAACAGGTCGCCGACCGGACCGGGGTTGCGTTCGATCACGTCAACGTCGATCGCGCAGCCTACGAACTGGTCAGTTATCCGCAGCTGCCCGCTGTGATCGCCACGGAGGGCATTTTCGGCGACATTCTCTCCGATATCGTCTGCGCCCGGGCCGGCTCCCCCGCTCTGTGCGGATCCGCCACGATCAACCCCGACCGGAACTTCGGGTCGGGCATCACCGCACTGTTCGAACCGGCACACGGATCCTCACCACACCGGACCGGCACCCGCCGCTCCAACCCGACGGGCGCCTGGCTCGCGCTGGCAGCACTGCTCGACTGGTGCCCCGACCTGCGGCTCCTGGGCCGGGCAACCAGGATCCGCTCGGCGCTCGAGGTGGCCCACCGGTCGGGTGTGCGCACCTACGACCTCGCCACACCCGAGCAGGAACTCGTCGACATGGATGGCTACAACGCGCGGATTCTCGACGAACTACACGCCCTCCAGCCTGCCTGAGGGTTCGGGGTGCGGGAGTCATCCCGATGAACCGTCCCGGCCACCCATCCGACATCAACCCTGACTCATCACCGATACCGAGATCACGAGCAAAGGCCGAACCATGAGTTTCTGGAGATACCTGGTCGACGAGAAGATCGCCGCCCCCGCACGCCAATTCAGCGACGACGTGGTCAAACCCGTCGCCGACGAGATCGACCACCAGGATGTGTATCCGGTGGACCTGGTCGAGCAGACAGCGAAGCTGGGCTGGAACGCGATGACCCTGCCGACCCAGTACGGCGGCCAGGGCGAGTCGATGGAGAACGCCCTCGGGGTCTTCGAGGAACTCGGAGCCGGGTCGGCGAGCCTGGGAGTCTCGCTGATCACGATCCTGCAGAGCAGCAAGATCATCGAACTCTACGGCCGCGACAGCCTCAAGGAACGGGTCCTGCCGCGGTATGCGCACGGCCTGCGCGCCTCCTACGCGCTGACCGAGCGCGGGCACGGCAGCGACATCCGCACCCTCGACACCAAAGCCCGCGGCAACGAACGCGACGGGTGGGTGCTGACCGGGGAGAAGGCATTCATCACGTCCGGGTCGCGTGCCGAGTTCTTCGTCGTGCTGGCCGAGACCCCGGTCGGGGTCTCCACGTTCGCGGTCGATCGCGACGCCCCCGGTGTCAGTACCCGGCAGACCCGGGAAGCGCAGACCTTCGGGCTGCGCAACGGCCCGCACGTCAACCTCGTCCTCGACGACGTCGAGATCCCCGGGGACGCCCTGATCGGTGTGGAAGGCAATGGGCTGCGGCAGGCCCTGGTCACCTTGTCGAACAGCCGCACCCTCGCTGCGGGCATTTCACTGGGCATCGCCCGCGCTGCGTTCGACGACGCGTTCGCGTACGTGCGCACCCGGCCCGCGTTCGACGGCAACGTGATCGACTTCCAGGGCATCCAATGGTATTTCGCTCAGGCCGCCGCGGAGATCGATGCCGCTCGACTCGTCACCTACCAGGCCGCCCGCGACCTCGACTCCGGCGGGGACTACCAGCGGTCCTCGTCCGCGGCGAAATTGCTTGCCGCCGAACTGGCCACGAAGGTCGCGAGTATGGCCGTGCAGGTCTGCGGGGCGACCGGTACCCAGGAAACCTCACCGTTCGGACGCTACTTCCGCGACGCCAAGGCCTACGAGGTGGCCGGAGGATCGTCCGAGGTCCTGAAGAACACCATCGCCAAGACCCTGATCAAGTCGGCCCGCTGACCGAACGCCGAGAGCGAGGATAGACACCCATGGATTTCGGAACGGACAAAGTCGACCAGGTGTGCCCGGCGCCGGACCCAGCCCCGCACGCGCCGCGACGGTTCGCCCTGCCCGCAGGCGCGGTGGATACCCACGCGCACGTCGTGGGGCACTCCTTCGTCCCCGAGCGCAGCTACACCCCGCCACCGGCATCCGCCGGGCAGTACCTGTCGATGCTCGACGCCGTGGGAACTACCTACGGGGTGCTGGTGCAGATCAGCGTGCACGGCACAGACAACACGGTAATGCTCGAAGCCGTCGAGGGGGCCCGTAACCGGCTGCGTGCGGTCGCCGTGGTCGCGCCCGACGTCGACGATCGCACGCTCGCCCATTTGCAGGACTCGGGTGTCGTGGGGTTGCGGCTCAACACCCTGTCGGGCGGCGGCATCGGCCTCGACCAGCTCGCCCGGTACGACGCCATTTGCGCGGAGATGGGCTGGCACCTGCAGTTCCTCACCAACACAAGGCATCTCGCCGCCGCAGCTGCAAACCTGCGCACGCTGACCGTGCCCTACGTGGTCGATCACATGGGCGACTTCGACGTCGCCGCCGGTGTCGACGCACCCGAATGGACACAGTTTCTGAAACTGATGGCAGACGGCGCGTGGGCCAAGCTGTCCGGGGCCTTCCGGATGGCGCGAACGGCGGACTATTCCGACACGATTCCGTTCGCGCAGAGCCTGATCGAGGCCGCACCCGACCGCTGTGTGTGGGGTTCGGACTGGCCGCACGTCGGGTTCTGGGGACAGATGCCCAACGTCGGCACCCTTCTGGATCTGCTCCCTGACTGGGCACCGGACCCCGCGACCCGCGAGGCGATCCTCACCACCAACGCCCACCGGCTGTACGGATTCATCCACCCCTGAGCACCGCTCACCTGAAAGGGACGCCATCATGACTCCACCGTTCGACGCGGTGCACCACGTCTGCATCGTCGTGCCCGACATCGACGCTGCGATCGCGTTCTACGAGAAGGTCGGCATCGGCGGATGGCAGGATTTCCCGCCGCTCAGCGCATTCACCGACCTCGACGTGCCGGACCTGGATGCCTTCCTGGACCTGACCTACAAGTACACCGACGCCCCGGGACTCCAGCTGCAACTGTGTGAACCCGGACCCGGCAACTCCCCGCAGCGACAATTCCTCGACCGCACCGGCGGCGGAGTCTTCCACATCGGCTTCGTCGTCGACGACGTCGACGCAGGAGCCCAGGCCGCTCGCGCCGTCGGACTCGAACCGTGGATGTACGGGCGCCGCCCCGACTCGACCGGATTCACCTACCTGCAGACACCGCCGTCGGCCGGAGTGACCCTCGAGATCCGGCAGAGTCCGAACTCCTGACGAACCGGCCCGGCCGCCCCAAGCGCCGGGCCGGTTCGCTTGACCTCACCACGACCAACATGAGACCGTTGGTCAGACCATCGACCACCTTTTCCTATCGAGAGAGACAACCGATGAACATTCTCGTGGTCTTCGCGCACCCCGAGCGCCGCTCGTTCTGCGGTGCCCTCAAGGACACCGCGGTCCGGACCCTGACCGACCTCGGACACGAGGTGACCGTTTCCGACCTCTACGCCATGAAGTGGATCGCCGAACTGGACAGCCAGGACTTCACCGGTGAGCGAGTCGACGCCGACTACCTGGATCTTTCCCGCGAACAGGAGCACGCTTTCGCCACACGGACGCAGGCGTTCGACATCGAGCAGGAACAGCGCAAGGTGGCCCAGGCCGACCTGATCCTCTTCCACTTCCCGGTGTGGTGGTTCTCGATGCCGGCCATTCTGAAGGGGTGGGTGGACCGGGTGTTCGCCCGAGGCTTCGCCTACTCGGCCGGCCGCAAGTACGGCAAGGGTCACTTTTTCGGAAAGAAGGCGATGATCTGCCTGACAACCGGGACCGATTCGACGCTGTACGAGCCGAACGGCATCGACGGCGACCTGCTCCACGTGCTGTGGCCCATCCACAACGGGATCCTCGCCTACACCGGCTTCACCGTACTGCCGCCGTTCGCGGCCTGGATGCCCGGCCGGGTCAGCGCCGACGAGCGGCAGGGCTACCTGGACGGATTTGCGCGACACCTGACGGCCATCGAGGAGGCCGAACCGTTGTTCTTCCACCCCTGGGAGGACTACGACGAAACCCAACGTCTCAAGCCCGGCATCAAGGCCCGCTCCGGCATCCAGTGGAACCCACGCGCCGGCCAGACATTCGAGCAGGCCGCACACGAGTACGACCAGCGCATGGCGACAGAAAGGTAATCGCCCCATGACCAGTGAATTCCAGCACCTGCATCACGTCTGCGTCGTCGTGGCAGACATGGACCGGGCCGTGGCCTGTTACGAGTCCCTCGGGATCGGCCCCTGGCACCCGTTTCCGTCGCTCGAGGCGTTCCGCCCCGACCTGCAGGCCCCCGATGTCGACGACTTCATGAAGCTCGAGTACCGGTACGCCGAACTCGGAAATGTACAACTGCAGCTGTGCTGCCCGCCCGAGGGCAACACGCTGCAACGCCGGTTCCTCGACGAACACGGCGAAGGGGTGTTCCACCTCGGATTCTCCGTCCCCGACGTCGACGCGGCCGAAGCCCGAGTCACCGCCGCCGGCCCGTCCCCGAAGTTGCGGGGCCGGTTGCCCACCGGCGCCGGCTTCACCTACTTCGATACCGACACCGCAGGCGCGGGAGTCACCCTGCAAGTCCGTGCTGCTCGCTAACCGCCGAGACCAAACCCGGCATCTCCCTCCCACCCTCCAACTCGGCCTCGGCGCGGCAGCTCTCGCCGGCTCGGGGATCTTCATCGCCCTCGCTTCCGTGTCGACCGCCACGACGATTCTGGTCCGATACCTCATCGCGGTCCCGATTCTCGCGGCTCTCGCCTGGCACGACTACCGCAAGCACGGCCCGCTGCCTCGACGGGTGCTGACCGTGCAAGTGGTCGCCGGGGTTCTGTTGGGTGTAGACATGGCGATGTGGGCGCAATCGGTCGCCCTCGTCGGAGCCGGCGTCTCCAGCGTCCTGGTCAACATCCAGGTGGTCGTCGCTCCCCTGCTGGGGCTGTGCATCACGGGCAAACGGCCGTCGAAGGCCTACATCGTCGCGGTCCCGTTCCTGCTGTCCGGAGTGGCCCTCACCACTGGTATCGCGCAGCCCACGGCCGACCTCCACACGATCGCGTACGGATCCGTGCTGGCCCTGGTCGCTGGGATCTGTTACGGAGCCTACGTCTTCGCGATCGGTGCCTGGTGCCCACCGAATCGCGCTTCCTCGCAAGTATTTTGCTCGTCCGTCGTCGCGTGGGCGACCGGCACGGTGCTCGCCCTCATCTGGGATCCGGTCGACCTGTCCCCCGGGTGGGCCGCAGTGGGCTGGCTCGCCGCACTCGCGATCGTCGGGCAGGTCGCCGGCTGGATCCTTGTCGGCGTGTCTCTGCCGCGCCTCACCCCTGGGGTGGGAGCCAGCCTCCTGATGCTCCAACCGGTTCTCGCCGTCGTCTTGGGCGTCGTGGTCCTCGGCGAGCGCCTCTCCCCCACCCAGGTCGTCGGTGTCGTCGTGGTCACCCTCGCGATTCGGGTGGTTGCGATGCCGCCGCGGAGGGTGAAACGTCCGGTCGGCGGGGAGGAGCCCGAAGTGATCCCCCACGGCGACTCGGCCCGCAGCGTGCCGGATCCCGAGGTCCGCACGCGCTCGTAGCGGCGGTGCCGCCCCGGGCAGGCGGCACCCCGCTCAGTGCTGGTCAGCGGACGCCGGAGCCAGGGGTGGGCGCACGATGCCGGACAGTTCCAGCGATCGGTCACGTGCCGCGGTCAATGCTCCTCGGAACGTTTGCCGAATGTCGGATTGTTCGAAGACCTCCAACGCCGCTGCCGTTGTCCCCGCCGGCGATGTCACAGCCGCCCGCAGTTGGACCGGGTCGGCGTCACCGAGCATCGCCGACGAGCCGGCCAAGGTTCCGGTCACCAACCTGTCCGCCGTTGCCCGGTCCAGTCCCAGCTTCATCGCCGCGTCGATCATCATCTCCGCCACGAGGAACACGTACGCAGGGCCAGAACCGGAAACTGCAGTGACGGCGTCGAGTTGATCCTCGGGGACACGCAGTACCTCACCGACAGACTCCAACACGGACTCGACCAGCCGCAGATCGCGCTCGGTTGCCGCGCCGCCACGCGCGATCGCAGTGACCGCCGCGCCCACCGTCATCGGGGTATTCGGCATCGCGCGTACCACCGGCACCACAGAGGGAAGAAATTGCTCGATTCTCTTGGTGGCCACCCCTGCCACCACCGACAGCACGACCGGACGGCGAGTCGATCCGTGCAGCGCCACTCCGAGGTCGGGCAACACGTCCTCGATCTGCTGCGGCTTCACCGCCACCACCAGAACGTCACACTCCTTGGGAAGATTTCGCATATCGGCAACTCGTACCCCGTGCCGATGCGCGACCTCGAATGTCCGTTCCATAGTGCGACCGATGACGGTGATCGATTCAGCGGACGTCCCCGCTCGACACAGTCCTGCTACGAGTGCCTCGCCGATCCGGCCGACACCAATGACGGTTACTCTCACGCACGAAGTTTCCCACGACATACTCTGTCGCACTATGCGTCTCGGGTACCGCCCGCAGAGAAGTCCGCTTAACGGACTGGTTGAGCGTGTCAGACAGTCTCGGATGCCCGAGCCGAGTTCAACAGCCATGCGATGGTCGAAGCCACATCACCTGCGGCGAGCTGTCCAGGGCCCTTGTCCTTCAATGCCGCTGAGGTCAGAGCGAAGCGCGCCTCGGTGCCGGCCAGAACCACCGACGGGCAACCCATCTCCGCAAGTTGGGCGCGGGCCCGCTCCACCTCGTGCATCCGACGCTCGGCGTGCTGAACATGGCTGGTGATCAGCATCTCCAAGAAGGGAACGAACCCAATGGTGTCGACATCGGTCAATACGTCGTAGAGATTGCTGCGGAGGCCCTGCTGCTCGGCGGCCATGAAACACTCGACGACAAGTGATTCGAGACCCTTGGTCAGGATCGTACGCAGAAGCTTGATTGCGGCGGCGTCACCCGCCCGGCCGCCGGCCATCGTCTGCACCGGCGCCCCGAACTCTGCGAACTCGGCGAGTACTTCTCCGGCCTTCTGGCCCGCAGCCAGCAACGCGGTGCGCGATCCGGTCAGCGTCACCGACCCCATGATCACGGCATCGACATACTCGATGCCGTGCGCTGCAAGGGTCGCCGAGCACTCGCGCTTGTCGTCCGGCGACGCAGTCGTCAAATCGACTACCACGGCGTGACGGGGCAGATTTCCGATCAGAGATGTAGTAATCGTCTTCACCAGGTCTCCGGACACACAGATCCATACCCGGTCCACGTCGCCGACGGCCTCGTCCGGCGAGAGATGGAGCGCCGCCCGAGTCTGATCGGCGACTGCGGTAGTCGCAGCCGACGGACGAGGGTCCACGAGCACGAGTTCGTAGCCGGCGGCCGCACCGGCCAGGGCATACGCACGCCCAACTTCCCCACACCCGATAATTGCAACCTTCACGACGCGTCCTACTTTCCTTAGACTTGAGTTGCTTCGAGGATGGCACGATCAGTGGCCGATTCGGCAGACGATTTATCTTTCGCCGGCGCATGACAATGCTTATCGGTCGGCCGATTCCGCGTTCGCCGAACACCGCCGCGCGGGTTCTCGCGAGGCGCGTCGGCGGGGACGGTGTAGCGCTACACCACTTACGCTCGAGGAGGTCGTGCCGAGCGTCAGATTTCGCCTGCCGGCCGTGAGCAGTCCAGCCCCCGCGCCCCACTGAACTCTCCCGGCCCTCACAGGGGCAGGGGCCGGTTGTCGGCCACGCTCTTCATGACGAGGGTGGAGCTGAGGCGCTGGACGCCGGGGAGGGTGGCGAGGCTTTCGTCGTAGAGCGCCTGGAAGCCTGGGAGGTCGCGGGTGATGACCCGCAGAAGGTAGTCGGGGTCGCCGAACAGCCGTTGAGCCTGCAGGACATGGGGAATGGCAGCTACGGCCTGTTCGAATGCCTCGATGGTGTCGCGGTCGGCAGCGCGCATGGTGACGAAGACGAGCGCCTCGAATGTGAGTCCCAGCGCGTGGGCGTCGAGCTGCGCGCGGTAACCAGTGATCGCGCCGGAGCTCTCCAGTGCGCGCAGCCTCCGGTGGCAGGGCGAGATGCTGAGGCGGACCCGGTCGGCGAGTTCGGTGAGGGTGAGTCGACCATCTTGCTGGAGTTCAGCAAGGATTTTCCTGTCAACGCTGTCCATCCGGAAGATTCTTCCCCAAATGTGGGGTGTTCAGGGAATCTTTGGCAACACTTTCTCCTCCATTATTTCTAGTCTTTCTTATCGGAACCGCTGGGCGTTCTGGTGTTCCGCGAGAGTGAAGGACTAGGGAGATTATGGCGATCGGTACCGTTGCCGCGTTCTGGGCGGTTTCTTTTCTGTTCGTGCTGACGCCTGGCGCGGATTGGGCGTACGCGATCGCGGCGGGGTTGCGGCATCGCACCGTGGTGCCGGCGATCGGCGGTCTGTTGTCGGGGCACCTGGTGATGACCGCGGTGGTGGCGGCCGGCGTCGCCGCGCTGGTTTCCCGCTCGCCCTTGGTGCTGACCGCGTTGACCGGGGTCGGGGCGGCGTACTTGGTGTGGCTGGGGATCACGACGCTCGCAAAACCTTCGGCGCCGCCGCAGGCCGGTCCCGAGCAGGCACCCGAATCGTGGGTACGGCAGGCCGTCAAGGGCCTGGGGATCAGCGGGCTGAACCCGAAGGTGTTCCTGCTGTTCCTGGCTCTGCTGCCGCAGTTCACCGACGCGGGCGCGCGGTGGCCGCTCGCGCTGCAGATTGTGCTGCTCGGTTTGGTACACACGGCCAGCTGCGCCGTGATCTACACCGGGGTGGGGGCAGGTGCGCGGGTGGTGCTGCGCACCCGCCCCGCCGCAGCGCGGGTGGTGACCTGGGTGTCCGGGGCTGCGATGATCGGAATCGGGGCCGTGCTGCTGGTCGAGCGGGTGGTCGGATAGGGCTCGTTCTTCACGGCCGCGCTGGACCTGTGGGTGCCGGGGACTGCCATTCCCGGGGGAAGGACACCGGCAGCGTTTCCGGCGTGACCGGGGTGTGCTCGGCCGCCGCATGCAGTCGCGTGTTCCGAACAACCACGGCACCACCGCGCACCATCGTCTCGACCAGTTCGGCGGCAAGCGCCTCGGGGGTGAGGCGCAGCAGCCGGGCTGCGTCGACGAGCCAAGCACGGGCATGCAGGTAGGGCTCGACCTCGTCGGCGGAGATTCCGTCACGAATCATCAATGCGAAGGCGAAGATTCGCCGAATTCCGTACCATACTGCGCCGTCCGGGTCGTCGACGAGGCGTCGCGCCCGGCGCCGTGCACTGGCCAACGCCGCGCCGGGGTCGGCGGGAATCGGTCCGTGCCCGGGCAGCAGCACCCGCGGCTGCAGGTCGGTCAGCCGGTGGAGCGACTGCAGGGCCGCGTGTGCCGCGTCGGGGCCGTCGAGGGCACTGTTGACCCAGCCGACGTCGTAGTCCGACAACGCATCTCCCACAACCAGTAGCCGTTCCTCAGGCTGCCACAACGCCAAGTGGCCCGGGGTGTGGCCGGGGGTGCGGACCACCTCCCAGTCGGCGTCACCGAGCCGGAGCACGTGCCCGTCGTCGACCGGCTCGTCGACGGTGTAGGGAGCGACCGGCTGGTCGAGGTACTCCGCGAGACAGCAGCCCGGGTCGCGACGCGCGACGGCGTCGGCGTCCGGGGCGCTGGCCGCAATGCCGGCGCCCCTCGCCTGGAGCAGCGCATTGCCTCCGACATGGTCGGCGTGCCAGTGCGTGTTCACGACTCGGGTGAGGTTGTCGCTGTGTGCCCGCACCCAGTCGGCTGTCTGCTGCGCGTGTCCGACGAAGCCGCTGTCGACGAGCGCCGCTTCCCGCCCGTCGATCAGCAGTAGGTTGGCATCAGGGAAAGGCCGCTGCTGCCAGATCACCCAGTCGGGCAACCGTTCTGCGCCATTGGTGTCCACTCCGGTCACCAGTCGGCGGGGCGGCCCTTGAGCTGTTCCCAGTACCGGCGGTGGGCACGCCGGGACGGCTCGCTCGTCATGCCGGCGGCCAGTTCCTTCCGGTCCAGTGGGTCGGACAAGTCCGCGATGTCACGCAGGGTCGGGGCCTGCAAGGCTTGCTTGGTATAGGCGTAGTTGTCGATGCAGTCCTCGGGGGTCAACTCGGCGAGGGCGACGGCCCGGTCAAGTAGTTCCTCGGCTGGCACCACCTCGTGCAGAATCCCCATTTCGTGTGCCTCGTGCACGGAGAAGATCTCCCCCTGCAGGCAGGTCCGCGATGCCACCGGCTGCCCCCAGGCGTACGCCAGCATCCGCAGATATACCGCCGGCATCGGGATCCCGATGTTGACCTCGTTGATTCCGAACCGGGCCTCGCCGGCGGCGGCGACCGTGCGATCGCACACGGCGGCGGTGATGAGACCTCCGGCGAAGGCGTGCCCGTTCACCGCGGCCACCGTCGGTCTCGGGTAGGTGAACAACCGGATATTGGTTGCCCGATAGTCCTGGAACCAGGATGCGACTGCTGCCTCGTCGCCGGCGAAGAGCCGGAAGTGCTCGGCCAGGTCCAGGCCGGCGGAGAATCGGGTGCCGGTGCCGGTCAGCACCACCGGCGACTGTGGGTGGTCGCGTTCGAGTCGATCGAAGGCGTCGTGCAGGTCGGCGAAGAAGGCGCGGTTCTGCGCGTTGACCGGGTTGGTGTTCATCGTGACGACGGCGACGCGACCGCGTCGTTCGATTGTCCAGCTCATCATGTCCTCCGTTTGGCTTGTCGTGAATGTTGTTCGAGTATGGGCGTGTTCGGGTCTACAACCCGAGGATCTGGAGAGCTTGTTCGCGCAGTTCGACCTTGCGGACCTTCCCACTGACGGTCATGGGGAACTCGTCGACGCAGTGCACGTAGCGCGGGATCTTGTAGTGCGTGAGTCGGCCCGTGCAGAACTCCCGGAGGTTGTCGGCGTCGATCTTCTCGGCGCCCTCGCGTAGCCGCAGCCAGACCATCAGCTCTTCCCCGAACTTGTCGTCGGGAACTCCGATCACCTGGGCGTCGAGGATGTCGGGATGGGTGTAGAGGAACTCCTCGATCTCCCGCGGGTAGATGTTCTCCCCGCCGCGGATCACCATGTCCTTGATCCGTCCGGTGATGGCGACGAACCCGTCCTCGTCCATGACCGCGAGGTCGCCGCTGTGGATCCAGCCGTCGGTGTCGATGGCCTTGGCGGTCTTGTCGGGTTCGTTCCAGTAGCCGAGCATCACCGAGTAACCGCGGACACACAATTCACCGGACCGTCCTCGTGGCACGGCCTCGCCGGTCTCAGGATCGACGACCTTGACCTCTACGTGCGGGTGGGCGCGGCCGACGGTGGACACCCGCCGGTCCAGGGAGTCGTCCACCCAGGTCTGGGTGGAGGCCGGGGATGTCTCGGTCATTCCATACGCGATCGCCACTTCCGGTGCCCACGCCGTGACCTGCTTCATGATCTCCACCGGGCACGGTGAGCCTGCCATGGCTCCGGTGCGTATCGACGAGAGGTCGTATGAGCTGAAGTCGGGGACGTCGAGCATGCTGATGAACATCGTCGGCACTCCGTATACCGAGGTGCATTGCTCCTGCGCACACGCCGTCAGCGTGGCGACGGGATCGAACGACGGTGACGGAATGACGACACACGCGCCGTGCGTGCTGGCCCCGAGGTTGCCCATGACCATGCCGAAGCAGTGGTAGAACGGCACCGGCACGCAGATCCGGTCGAGTTCGGTGTAGCCGAGCAGCTCGCCGACGAAGAACCCGTTGTTGAGGATGTTGCGGTGCGAGAGGGTGACACCCTTCGGCGACCCGGTGGTTCCCGACGTGTACTGGATGTTGATCGGATCGTCCGGTGACAGGACGGCCTGCACCTCGGTGAGCCGTTCGGACGAGGCCTGATCTCCGCGGATCAACAGTGACGCCCACTCGTCGCTGCCGAAAATTACCACCCGATCGAGCCCCGGGCACCGGGGCGAAACCTCTGCGACCATCGCCTCGTAGTCGGAGGTCTTGAACGACTGGACCGCGAACATCAGCCGGATCCCCGCCTGGGTGAGGACGTATTCGAGTTCGTGGGAGCGGTATGCGGGATTGAGGTTCACCAGGATGGCACCCACCTTCGCCGCCGCGAACTGCACCAGCACCCATTCAGGGCAGTTCGGGGCCCAGATCGCAACCCTGTCCCCGGGGACGATCCCCTCCTCGAGCAGGGCAGAAGCCAGCGCATCGACGTCGGCGCGGAGACCGGCGTACGTCCACCGCCGGCCCGTGGGAACGTCGACCAAAGCCTCGCGCTCGGGAAATCTCGAGGCGGTCCGGTCGAAGTTGTCGCCGATCGTCATCTCGAGCAGCGGCCGCTCGGTCGGACCGACGGTATGACTCAGCCTGATGTCCATGTGTGTTCCTCCGTTCTGGGAGGTATGTGACCCGTGAAACGAACGGAGCGGGACCCCCGAAGGTAGGTCGGGGATGTCGTACCCACCTTCGTGGGTACGACGTTGCCACGGTGTGACGGCACTCACTAGCCTCGGGATCAGATGTTTAGTTGGAGGCCGACGTGACCATGTCATTCGAAACCGATACGCCGATCGAACGGCGCATCCTCGCGCGCTCGCTGGAGACTCTCCGAAAGCACGCCGGAATGGACATGGTGTTCGGTGGGCCGGTGCATCACGGGGCAGCGGCGATGGAGATCACCGACCTGACCGGGGTCCGCACCCGCTCGGCGGTGAACCTGGTCGTCCGCAACGGTGAGGGACTCGGCGGCAAGGCGCTGATGCTCGCCCGCCCGGTGTCGGTGGCCGACTACATCTCGTCGCAAGGCATCACCCACGTCTACGACCACGCCGTGCGACCGGAAGCGATCGAGACCCTGGCCGCGCTTCCGATCATCGTCGACCGCACGCCCCGGATCCTGATCTACCTGGCGGCCCGCACCCATGTGCGCCTGGGCGACCGCTGGTTCGACAGCTTCACCCCGCTGGTCCGGCGGCTCGAACGCGACATCGCGGTCGAGGACGAAGTGCGGCGACGGCTGAGCCTCATGCGCACCACCGCCGAGGCCGACCGGGCGACGCTCAGTCGCGCCGACCTGTACGACATCGCTCAGGAACTGACGAACCTGGCCGACCAGATCGAGGACGAGACCCTACGCGCCAAAGTGGAGGCCGTGGGGAACCGGTTTGCGCCCGTGCTGGGGTCTGCCAGATCGCAGGAACCCCCCACGCTGCTGCGGCCCCGCGAGGTCGACGTGCTCGAACACGTCGCACGCGGGCTGAGCAACCGTGAGGTCGCCGAGGCCCTCGGTCTGCTGCCCAACACCGTCAAGTCCTACCTCAAGAGCGCCATGCGCAAACTGCACGCGACCAACCGCGTCCAAGCAATCCTCGCCGCCCGCGAGCGCGGACTCCTCCGCTGACGCCGGCGCGCCACAGGCACGAAGCGCGGCCCCTGCACGTCCGTCGTGTACCCACGAAAGTAGCTGCCCGGGAGGGCAACCCACTTTGGGGGGTGTAGGACCCGATGTAACGGCGCTCACACTGCTCGTCGTACCTCAGCTCCTCCGCCAGCGGGCGGATGGGCCCACCGAGCAGGAGATCTCAGATGTCCCGAACCGTCGACCCGGTAACGAGCCCACCGACCACCCCGATGCGCCGCGTCGCCATTGCCAGTTGCACCGGCACCACCATCGAGTTCTACGACTTCTTCATCTACGGCACCGCGGCAGCACTGGTCTTCCCGAAGGTCTTCTTCCCCGCCCTCGGCACCGCCGCCGGCACCGTCGCCTCCTTCGCCACGTTCGCCGTCGCGTTCGTCGCCCGGCCACTCGGCGCCGCGATCTTCGGCCACTTCGGTGACCGGATCGGCCGCAAGAAGACTCTGGTCAGCACACTGCTGCTGATGGGGATCAGCACCGTCCTCATCGGACTGCTCCCCGGTGCCGCCACCATCGGTGTGGCCGCACCGATCGCGCTGATTGCGCTGCGGATTGCGCAGGGCCTCGCCGTCGGCGGTGAATGGGCCGGGGCAACCCTGCTGGCCACCGAATACGCCCCCACCGGCAAACGGGGCCTGTACGCGGTATTCCCGCAGCTGGGACCGTCACTGGCCTTCGCTCTGTCCAACGGCACCTTCCTGGCGGTCAACGTCTTCGTCGGCGAAACCTCGCAGGCGTTCCTCGACTACGGCTGGCGGATCCCCTTTATCGCCAGCGCACTCCTAGTGCTCATCGGCCTTTATGTCCGGTTGAAGGTGGAGGAGACACCGATGTTCGCCCGTCAGGCCACCCAGACTCGCCACACCGGCGCGGGCCCGCTCCTCGGGGTCTTCAAGAACCAGCCCCGTGAGCTGCTCGTTGCCGCCGGATCCCTGGCGATGATGTTCGCGTTCTTCTACATCGGCACCGCATACCTCACCTCGTACGGCACCGCCACCCTCGGCCTGAGCCGCACCACAGTTCTGTCCCTCGGACTCCTGGCCGCCGCCGTCTTCTGCGCGGCAATCATCCTGTCCGCCATCTACTCCGACCGAATCGGCCGCCGCAAGTTGGTGCTCGCCTCCTGCATCGTGGCCATCCCCGGAGGATTGGTGCTCTTCCCCCTCCTCGACACCGGCTCCCCGCTCGCGTTCCTCGCCGGCCTGGCCCTCGCCCTGGTCATCATGGGCGTCTCCTACGGTCCCGCGGGGGCACTGCTCCCGGAGATGTTCCACACCGAATACCGCTACACCGGCGCCGGTATGGCGTACGCGATCGCCGGCGTCATCGGCGGCGGCACCGCACCCATGCTCGCCGCGGAACTGACCTCTCGATACGGCAGCACCGCCGTCGGGTGGATGCTCGCCGGGTTCGGCCTCCTCAGCTTCGCCTGTGCCCTCGCCCTGCCCGAAACCCGGCACCGCGCCATGGAGGACACCGGAACCGGCAACAGTCGGGCGGCTCGCCCTATTCCCGAAACCGCCTGAGAAGGAATCACTTCGAGAGGCAGCATGTTGACCAACACAATCGACACTTGGATGCAGCACCCGACCCAGCGATGGCTCGACATGCCGTTCCTGGACTCCCTGCGCCACTGGTCGAAGGGAACCATCCCCGAAACCGAACCGCCGGTGTCGTGGACGATCGACCGGATGGACGAGGCCGGCGTCGAACTGGGCCTGCTCAGCGCCTGGCACGCCCCCGCGGGACCGCTGATCAGCAACGACGAGGTCGGGGACATCGTCAAACGCCACCCGGACCGCTTCCTGATGGTCGCCTCCGTCAACCTCCACCAGCCGATGGAGGCGGTACGAGAACTGCGCCGATGCGTCGAGGGGTACGGCGCCTGCGCCCTGCGGGTCCTGCCGTGGCTGTGGGACCTGCCTCCGGACGACCGCCGGTACTACCCGCTGTACGCGGCGTGCTGCGACCTCGACATCGCCTTCTGCACGCAGATCGGGCACACCGGCCCGCTGTGCCCCTCCGAACCCGGCCGCCCGATCCCGTACCTCGACCACGTGGCCCTCGAGTTCCCCGAACTACGGATCATCGCCGGCCACATCGGAGTTCCGTGGACGGGTGAAGCCATTTCGCTGGCCACGAAGTACCCGAACGTCTACATCGACACCTCCGCGTACAAGACCTCCCGCTACCCGGCGGAGATCGTCGACTACCTCCGCGGGCACGGCCGGAACAAGGTGCTGTTCGGCTCCAACCACCCGGCCTGGCCGGCCCCCGACTGCCTGTCCGGGTTGGACAAGCTCGAGCTCGATGAAAAGACGCGTGCAGCGTTTCTGCGCGAGAACGCAATCCGCGCATTTGACCTCCCGTCCTGACCACCAAACCCACATCGAGGAACCACTTTGTTCACCAACACCTTCACCGAGACCTTCGGGATCGAGCACCCCATCGTGTGCGGCGGCATGACCGCCGTCGGCACCGCAGACCTCATCAGCGCGGTGGCCAACGCCGGGGCGCTCGGATTCCTCACCGCCCTGACCCAACCGACCCCTGAGGCGCTGGTCAAGGAGATCGCCCGCTGCCGCGACCTCACCGACAAGCCGTTCGGCGTCAACCTCACCATCCTGCCGACCATCCAGCCGGTGCCCTACGACGAATACCGCGACGCCATCGTCGACAGCGGCATCACCATCGTCGAAACCGCCGGGGGCAACCCGACCCCACACCTGCCCACCTTCAAAGCCGCGGGTGTCAAGGTGATCCACAAGGCGGTCTCGGTGAGGCACGCCGTCAAGGCCGAGCAACTCGGCGTCGACGCGATCAGCATCGACGGCTTCGAGTGCGCCGGGCACCCCGGTGAGGACGACGTTCCCGGGCTCGTGCTGATCCCCGCTGCGGCCCGGGCACTGACCATCCCGATCATCGCGAGCGGCGGAATCGCCACCGGCGCCGGACTCGTCGCCGCCCTCGCGCTCGGCGCCTCCGCCGTCAACATGGGCACCCGGTTCATGGCGACCACCGAGGCCCCGATTCACGACAACGTCAAGCAGCAGATTGTTCAGAACACCGAACGCGACACCCGAATTGTGTTCCGCGAGTTCCACAACTCCGCACGCGTTGCCCGCAACTCGGTCTCCGAAGAGATCCTCGACCTGTCCCGGCGCCCAGGTGCCGGCTTCGGCGACATCGCCCATCTCGCCAGCGGTGTCCGCGGCCGCGAGCAGGTGTACGGCAACGGTGACGTCGAAGGCGGGCTCTGGTGGGCAAGCCAGGCCCAGGGCCTGATTCACGATATCGGCAGCTGCGAGGAGGTAGTCGACTCGATCCTCACAGACGCACAACACATCATCGCCCGAACATTGCGCGACCAACTGGCCGGCTGAACAGGTCTTCTCACGCGACACCTGACCAGGCAGCGCGGCGGTGATCCAGTCCGGTCGACATGGGTACCGACCGCGTTGTCCGGTTTTCGCGGATGAGCCCGCAGCGCGCCGGCCACATATGTGATCACTTCGCGAACAGATCCGTCACCCGGACGCGGTGATGGGCTCACCAGCGCCGCGGAGCGTTGTCTCATCCAGGGCACGACGACGTGACCTCGTCGTCACCAGGGCGAGCTGACACCCCGAAGACGCGCGCGGTCCGGCCGATAAGCTGGGCCGGGTAACCGCGTGACGGAGAGGATCGGCATTCGTGACCACGATGCACGACGTTGCCCGGGCGGCAGGCGTGTCCCAGGCCGCGGTCTCGTATGCGTACAACCAGCCCCACAAGCTGTCCGCGGCGCGGCGCGCCCACATCTTCCAGGTGGCCGCGGAACTCGGCTACGCCGGCCCTAACCCCGCGGGCCGCAACCTCCGGACCGGGCAGGTCGGTGCGCTGGGGCTGATGATCACCGACTCGTTGCGCTACGCCTTCGACGATCCCGCCACCTCACAGCTGCTGAAGGGCATCTCGGAGGTCGGTGAACTCGCCGAGGTCGCGCTGACGCTGCTGCCCTGCCCCCTCGAGTCCACCCGGGTAGCGGAGGGCTCCGGGGTACTCGTGCGCGGCGCGGTGGACGGCTTCCTCGCGTACGCGATGCCGGAGGGCCACCCCGGAATGCAGACGGCGATGAGCCGCCGGCTGCCGATCGTCGTGATCGACGGTCCGAATCCTGGCGGGCTGCCCCGGGTCGGAATCCAGGATCGGCAGGCCGCCAAGGAAATCGCGGAGCACGTGCTCTCCCTCGGGCACCGCCGTGTCGGGTTTCTCGTCGACCGCCTCGTGCCCGACGGCAAGGGCGGGCGTGTCGACGCCGCCCGCACCCGGGCAGCCCGCGACCACGTGATGAAGGAACGACTCGCCGGCTACGCGTCCGCCTGCCGGAAACACAGGGTGCCGTGGTCGTCTGCCGTGGTCGTCGAAGCAGGCGGGTTCGACTACGAGTTGTCCCGCACCGCCGTCGAGACGCTGCTCGACGCCGGACCCGTGACCGCGGTCGTCGCAGCGTCCGACCTGCTGGCCCTTGCCGCGATCGACGTCGCCCAGGCACGCGGCCTCCGGGTGCCCGAGGATCTGTCGGTGGTCGGTTTCGACGACATTCCCGCGGCCCGCACCGCGGGACTCACGACGGTTCGGCAACCCCTCGTCGACAAGGGCCGCGAGGCCGCCCAACTGCTGCTCGACATCATCGGCGGCGGCGCGGGTCGGGAAATCACGCTGCCCACCGAACTCGTCGTCCGCGAGAGCGCCGGCCCCCCGCCCACCGATCAATGAGTTAACCTGTTGCGCCGCGTAGTTCGGGATTGTCGTCGACGATGGAGTAGAGTGCCTCGGTGATCGCCTTGACCCGGGCCAGGCGGGTCAGTTCCCGCGGCACGACCAGCCAGTAGGTGCGGTGGGCGATGAAGTCGTCGGTGAGGATCGGCACGAGGTCCTCGTCGAGCGCCCCGATGTAACTCGGCAGTGGCGCGATCCCGACGCCGTGCTTCACCGCCTGGTAGTGGCCGGCGATGTTGTTGGTCTGGATCTGCGCTTGGAAATCCGGGATCAGCGCGTCGAGGATGCGCAGCGGTTCGACGTCGAGGAACGCGTCCACGTACCAGATCAGCGTGTGATGGCGTAAATCCTCGAGGGCCGTGATGGGGTCGTGCTCGCTCAGGTAGTGCCGTGACGCGTACAGGCGGAGGTCGTACTCCGCCAGTTTGCGGACCACGACGGACCGCGGCGACGGTCGTTCGAGGGTGACGGCGATGTCGAAGTCGCGCCCGGTCAGTAGGTCGTGGGTGGTCGACGTGACGAGTTCGGTGAACAGATCGGGGTGCTCGGACCGCACCGCCGCGAGACCCGGCACCAGCACGAACGACCCGAAACCGTCGGGCGTGATGATCCGGACGGTGCCGGTCAGCCCGCCCCGCGACGACGTCTCGTCGAGTGCGGCGAGGACCGCGGTCTCCACCGCCTCGGCGTGGGGAACCAGCCGCCTGCCCGCTTCGGTGAGCTGCCATCCCGACACCCCGCGGTCGAAAAGCCTGGTGCCCGTGTCCTTCTCGAGTCGGGTGATTTTCCGCGAGACGGTCGTGTGATCGACACCGAGTCGCTTCGCCGCGTCGGCGAGGCGGCCGGTTCTCGACAACTCCAGGAGGTAACGCATGTTGTCTGCGGTAAACATCACCCTCACCCTCGTGCAAATCTGCAGTCCGAAGTGCCATTTTACTCGTTGACGCAGGCATTGTTGCCCAGCAGACTCGTGGTCACCCCACCTTTCCAGGAGTACATCCCATGGCCGTCATCTCCCATTGGTTCGACAACAAGACCTTCCCCGGCACCAGCGGTAACACCGCCCCCGTCACCAACCCGGCCACCGGCGCCGTCACCGGACAGGTCGCCCTCGCCAGCGTCGAGGACGCCCGCGCCGTCATCGACGCCGCAGCCGCCGCCTTCCCCGCCTGGCGCGACACCTCCCTGGCCAAGCGCACCCAGATCATCTTCACATTCCGCGAACTACTCAACCAGCGCAAGGGCGAACTCGCCGAGATCATCACCTCCGAACACGGCAAGGTCGTCTCCGACGCCCTCGGCGAAGTCTCCCGCGGCCAGGAGGTCGTCGAATTCGCCTGCGGCATCGCCCACCTGCTCAAAGGCGGCATGACCGAAAACGCCTCCACCAACGTCGACGTCTCCTCCCTCCGCCAACCCGTCGGCCCCGTCGGCATCATCTCCCCCTTCAACTTCCCCGCCATGGTCCCGATGTGGTTCTTCCCCATCGCCATCGCCGCCGGTAACACGGTGGTGTTGAAGCCGTCCGAGAAGGACCCCACCGCCGCCATCTGGATGGCCGAACTCTGGGCCGAAGCCGGACTCCCCGCCGGGGTCTTCAACGTCCTGCAGGGCGACAAGACCTCCGTCGACGAACTCCTCACCAACCCCGCAATCAAGGCCATCAGCTTCGTCGGCTCCACCCCCATCGCCCAGTACGTCTACGCCACCGGCACCGCCCACGGCAAACGCGTCCAAGCCTTGGGTGGCGCGAAGAACCACGCCATCGTCCTCCCGGACGCCGACCTCGACCTCGC
The DNA here is from genome assembly GCF_900105905.1 of Rhodococcus koreensis. Lineage (GTDB taxonomy): Bacteria > Actinomycetota > Actinomycetes > Mycobacteriales > Mycobacteriaceae > Rhodococcus_F > Rhodococcus_F koreensis. Next base: position 4,017,202 of record NZ_FNSV01000005.1, read on the forward strand.
CGCCGACGCCATGGTCAACGCCGGCTTCGGATCCGCCGGCGAACGGTGCATGGCCATCTCCGCCCTCGTCGCCGTCGGCGACATCGCCGACGAACTGGTCGCGAAAATCACCGAACGCACCAACACCCTCAAGACCGGTGACGGCACCCGCGATTCCGACATGGGACCGCTGGTGACGAAGGTGCACCGCGACAAGGTCGCCTCCTACATCGACGCCGGCGAAAACGACGGGGCCACCATCGTCGTCGACGGCCGGCAGGTGCAGCCCGACGGCGGCGAGGACGGATTCTGGCTCGGCCCCACCCTCATCGACCACGTCACCACCGACATGTCCGTCTACACCGACGAAATCTTCGGACCCGTCCTGTCCGTCATCCGCGTCGACTCCTACGACGAAGCCCTCGAACTGGTGAACTCCAGCCCGTTCGGCAACGGCACCGCCATCTTCACCAACGACGGCGGCGCCGCCCGCCGATTCCAGAACGAGGTCGAGGTCGGCATGGTCGGCATCAACGTCCCCATCCCCGTCCCGATGGCCTACTACAGCTTCGGGGGCTGGAAGAACTCCCTGTTCGGCGACACCCACGCCCACGGCACCGAAGGCGTCCACTTCTTCACCCGCGGCAAGGTCGTCACCACCCGCTGGCTCGACCCCAGCCACGGCGGCCTCAACCTCGGATTCCCCCAGAACGCATAAGGAACCTCTCCCATGAGCGCACACCTCTCACTCCCCCGGTTCGCCCGGATCGGGGCCGGAGCAGTCGACGAGATCGGCTCGGTCGTCGACCAATTGGGTCTGCAGAGACCGGTTCTCGTCACCGACTCCTACCTCGTCGGCACCGGCGCGGCCGACCGGGTGATGGCCCTCCTCAGGTCGGCAGGCAAGGACCCCGCCCTGTTCGACGGCACGGTGCCCGACCCCACCACCGATTCCCTGGCGGACGGGCTGAGGATCGTCGCCGAACACCGGGCGGATTCGGTGATCGGATTCGGCGGCGGCAGTCCGATGGACACCGCAAAGGCGCTGGCCGTGCTGTCCGCGAACGGCGGCGAGATGCGCTCGTACAAGGCACCGCACGTGTACACCGGGAAGGCGCTGCCGATCATCGCGATCCCGACCACCGCAGGCAGCGGCTCCGAAGCGACACAGTTCACCGTCATCAGCGATAGCGCCTCCGACGAGAAGATGCTGTGTCCGGGGCTGTCGTTCCTGCCGATCGCCGCGATCGTGGATTTCGAACTCACGATGTCGATGCCGCCGCGACTGACCGCCGACACCGGAATCGACGCGCTCACCCATGCGATCGAGGCGTACGTCAGTAAGAAGGCCCAGCCGTTCACCGACGGACTCGCTCTCGCCGCGATCCGCACCATCGGCAAGCACATCGGCACGGCCTACGCGGACGGCGAAGACCGCACCGCGCGGGAAGCGATGATGGTCGCGTCCATGCAGGCCGGCATGGCGTTCTCCAACTCGAGCGTGGCGCTGGTCCACGGGATGAGCAGGCCGATCGGTGCGCATTTCCATGTCGCACACGGACTGTCGAACGCGATGCTGCTTCCCGCGATCACGGCGTTCTCCGTGCAGGGCGCGGAGAGCCGCTACGCCGACTGCGCGCGGGCGTTCGGCGCCGCGTCGGAATCGGCCGGCGATTCCGTGGCCGCGCAGTTCCTCGTCGAGACACTGAGCACGCTCTGTCACGATCTGAAGGTGCCGACCCCGCTCGAATACGGGATCGATCGCGACGCCTGGGACGGCCTCATTCCGTTGATGGCAGAGCAGGCGCTGGCGTCCGGGTCACCCGGCAACAACCCGGTCGCGCCCACCGCCGAGCAGATCGAGACACTGTATTCGGAGGTCTTCAGCCAGCGCTAGAACTCGACGGTGCCCCTGAGGTACCGCCGGTAGGCCCCGGACAGGTGGACGCGGTCGCCGCGCACGTCGCAGTGAACGGTTCCGCCGCGCGCCGACAGTTGCCGTCCGACGAGGCTGCCACGCCCCAGCGTGGCAGCCCAGTACGGCGCGATCTGCGAGTGCGCGGACCCGGTCACCGGGTCTTCCTTCACGCCGGCCGCGGCACCGAACCATCGCGACACGAAATCGACCCCGTCCGCGTCCGATGATGCGGTGACGACGACGCCGCGCACCTTCAGCGGACTGATCACGGCGAAGTCGGGGGTCATCGACGCGATGTCGTGTTCGGATTCCGCGACGAACACGAGATCGGTGGCCTTCAGGCACTCCCGCACCGGGATGCCGAGCGCTGCGACGACCCGGGGATCGGCGGCGGTCTGCACCGGCGCCTCGGCGGGGAAATCCATCACCAGGGTCGCGTCCGGTCCGCGGTCGACGTGCAGCCAGCCGCTGCGCGTCCAGAACTGGATGCGATCGGCGTCCGCGTGCACGTCCTCGAAGATCTGCGCGGCGGCGGCGAGCGTCGCGTGGCCGCACAGGTCCACCTCGACGGCCGGAGTGAACCACCGCAGGTGATACGCCGGATGTGCCGGGTCCTGAGGCGTCGCGTCCGAGGGAAGGCGGGCGGTGTAGAACGCCGTCTCGGACAGATTGTTCTCTTCGGCCAGTTGCTGGAGAACCGCATCGTCCAGCCAGTCGGTCAGCGGCATGATCGCCGCCGGGTTGCCCTCGAACGGTCCGGCGGCGAATGCGTCGATCTGATGGATGTCCAGCTTCATAACGTCCGATGGTGGCGGATGCCCCGACGGTCGTCGAGGGCCATCCCGGACACTCTGGACCGGTCCCCGCCTCGAGCGGTCCCCCGACGTCAGGCCCGCGCGAAGCTCATCGTCTCGCCCTCGACGCCGCGCATCCACAGGTCGTTGCACGCGGCCGCCAGCTCCGGCAGACCCTCCTCGATGGCGGCGAACACATTGCCGGGCACCCAGCCGACGTCGCCGTTGAGCAGCAGGTTGTTGCGGCCGTAGAAGATCGCGAGGTCGGTGGCGCCCTGCGCGGCGTGCGCCTCGGAGCCCGGTTCGTACCCGTAGGCGGAGTTGCCGATCTCCCACGGCTCGAAGTCGAACAGGCATACGTCACCGGGAATCGGTGTGACGGTGGGATTTTCCCGCCGCGGTGCCGCCGTGATCCGCGGGATCAGCGTGTACACCTCGTTGCGCGCGTACTTGGCGTGATACGCGTCGCCGCTCTGTGGAAGGACGTCCCAGACGGCGTCGCACGTGAGTGGTGCGTCCTCGTCGAGAAGCCGGGCGCGGCACGTCACGCCGCGCTTGTCCAGGGTGATGGTGATGTAGCGAGCCACAGGTCCTCCTTCGGAGCCCGTGAGTACTTCTTAACCGCCCGCGGTTAACAAGTACTCACGGGTGCTGGTCACACTTCGTCGAGTACCTCGGACCAGATCTTCAGGGCGTCCTCGATCTGGTCTGCCGTCACGATGAGCGGTGGAATCATCCGTACCACGTTCATGTGGGCGCCGCAGGTCAACAGCAGCAACCCCTTCTTCGCTGCCAGTTGCTGCGCCGCAGCCGCTTTCGCACGGTCTGCGGTGCCGTCGCCGGCAGTGAACTCGCTGCCCACGAGCAGCCCGAGGCCGCGGACGTCGCCGATCGCGTCGATGGCCTTCCGGCGGGCACCGTCGAGCAACTGCGCGCCTCGGGCGGCGGCGTTGGCGACGAGGTCTTCCTTCTCGATGACCTCGAGTGTCGCGATCGCGGCCGCGCAGGACACCGCGTTGCCGCCGTACGTTCCGCCCTGCGACCCCGGCCAGCCCTTGGACATCAGCTCCTCGGACGCCGCGATGCCCGACAGCGGGAAGCCGCTGGCCAGACCCTTGGCGATGGTGATGATGTCGGGGCGGACGTCGAAGTGCTGGTGCCCGAAGAACTTGCCGGTGCGACCGAACCCGGTCTGGATCTCGTCGATGACGAGCAGGATGCCGTAGCGGTCCGCGCGCTCACGGAGCCCCTGGAAGAACGCGGTGTTGCCGGGCACGTACCCGCCCTCGCCGAGCACCGGTTCGACGACGAACGCGGCCGTCTCGTTCGGCGCGGTGAGCGTCGCGAAGATGTAGTCGAGTTCCTTGAGCGCGAACGCGGTGGCTTCCTCCTCGGACCAGCCGTAGCGGTACGCGTTGGGGAACGGTGCCACGTGCACGCCGCCCATCAGCGGGCTGAAGCCGGCCGAGAACCGGGTGCCGGACGTGGTCATCGTCGCCGTCGCGACGGTGCGTCCGTGGAATCCGCCGTGGAAGACGATCACGTTGGGCCTGCCGGTCGCCTGCCGCGACAGTCGCAGCGACGCCTCCACGGCCTCGCTTCCGGAGTTCGCGAAGAACAGCGAGTCGAGTCCTTCGGGCAGCACCGACCCCAGGCGGTCGACCAGTTCGAGCATCGGCTGGTGCATGACCGTGGTGTATTGGCCGTGGATCAGGGAGCCGACCTGCCTGCGGGCGGCCTCGACGACGTGCGGGTGGCAGTGCCCGGTACTGGTGACGCCGATGCCCGCGGTGAAGTCGAGATAGCGGCGGCCGTCGGTGCCGTAGAGGTAACAACCTTCACCGTGATCGACCGTCACGGGTGTGGCCTGAGCGAGCAGTGGAGATAGCCGAGTCACGGGTAACCCTCCCACGCGTTGATGCCTTCGAATGTCGGCAAGTGCATTGTCAGATTGTTGACAATCTGTATAACATGGGGACCGTCCCTACGGCAACGGAGAACGGGGAAAAATCATGCTCGAGGACGCAGCAATCGGATCGGTGCAGACCGGCCTGTTCATCGGCGGCAAGTGGCGCGACAGTGCGCACACCATGCCGGTCCACGACCCATCCACCGGACAACTCCTGTGCACGGTCGCCGACGCCGACGCCGCGGAGGCCCGCGAGGCACTCGACGCCGCGGTGGCCGCGCAACCGTCGTGGGCGGCCACCACGCCCCGCGAACGCAGCACCATCCTCATGAACGCGCACCGTCTGCTGCTCGAGAACGTCGACCGGCTCGCGCTCGTCATGACACTCGAGATGGGCAAGCCGCTCACCGAGGCCCGTGGTGAAATCGCCTATGCCGCAGAGTTCTTCCGCTGGTTCGCCGAGGAAGCCGTCCGCATCGACGGCGGCTACACGACGGCGCCGGGCGGCGGATCGCGATTCCTCATCACCAAACAGCCCGTCGGGCCGAGCCTGCTCATCACCCCGTGGAACTTCCCGATGGCGATGGGCACCCGCAAGATCGGGCCCGCGATCGCCGCCGGATGCACGTCCGTCATCAAACCGGCCGCCCAGACGCCGCTGTCGATCCTGGCGCTCGCCGACATCCTCACCGAGGCCGGGCTGCCGGACGGCGTCGTCAACGTCGTCACCACGTCCAGCCCCGACGAGGTCATCACTCCCCTCATCCTCGACGGCCGGGCCCGCAAGCTGTCGTTCACCGGTTCGACCAAGGTCGGGAAGCATCTACTCGAACTGTGCGCCCGCACGGTCATGCGCACGTCCATGGAACTCGGCGGCAATGCGCCGTTCCTCGTGTTCGACGACGCGAATCTCGACGACGCCGTCGACGGGGCGATGGCCGCGAAGATGCGCAACATCGGCCAGGCCTGCACGGCCGCCAACCGTATCCTCGTGCACAGTTCGGTCGCCGAGGAATTCACCCGCAAGCTCACGCCGCGGATGGAGGCGCTGCCCGTCGGGCGTGGCACCGAAGACGGCGTCGTCGTCGGACCGCTGATCGACGAGGCCGCCGTCGCCAAGGTGAGCAGCCTCGTCGCGGATGCGATCGACCGCGGCGCCACCGTACTCACCGGAGGCGAGGCACTCGACCGCCCGGGCAACTTCTACCCGGCGACGGTGCTGACGGGCGTGCCCGACGACGCCGAGATGTGCCACAACGAGATCTTCGGCCCGGTCGCCGCGATCAGTACGTTCGAGACTGAGGCCGAGGCCGTCGAGCGGGCCAACGACACTCCGTACGGGCTGGTGGCCTACGTGTACACCGAGAGCCTCAAGCGCGGCATCCGCGTGTGCGAGGCGCTGGAGTCGGGCATGGTCGGGCTCAACCAGGGTGTGGTGTCGAACCCGGCCGCGCCGTTCGGTGGCGTCAAGGAATCCGGGCTCGGGCGCGAGGGCGGGACCACCGGCATCGACGAATTCCTCGAGACCAAATACATCGGTGTCGCCATCTAGAAATCTAGAGCCAGGTGTCTTCCGAGGACGTCGTGAGGAACGCCTCGAGGTCGTCGCGCCACGGCGCAGGCACCGTCTTGTCCGGTTCGATGCCGGTGTACTGCCCGCGGTAGAACAGCAGCGGTCGCTCCTCCCTGATCTCGCTCAGGGAGGAGACCCGGCCGAACGCGACCCAGTGGTCGCCGCCGTCGTGCACGCTCTCGAGCGAGCAGTCGATGTGGGCGAGCGAACCGGTGAGGATCGGTGAGCCCAGCGGCGACGCCGTCCAGTCGATCCCGGCGAACTTGTCCGGATCGCGGGAACCGAAGCGGGCGCACGTCGACTGTTGTTCTTCTGCAAGCACGTTGACGCAGAAGATGCCACTGCGCTCGATCGACGCCCACGACCGCGACGTCTTCGTTGGGCAGAACAACACGAGCGGGGGTTCGAGCGACAGCGCGGCGAACGACTGGCACGCGAACCCCACCGGCACGCCGTCGTCGATCGTCGTGATGACGGTGACGCCGGTGCAGAACTGGCCGAGCACCGTCCGGAACCGTCGCGGATCGATCGCCTCGGCCGCGACGGCCCCGTCCCCGGTCACCTCGCTCACGGCTGCATTCCGACGCTGAAGTCGTGACCCCACAGGCTGACGGCCGTGCTCTCCCTCGCGATCCAGCTCTCGTCCTCCACCTGACGTCCCTCGCAACCGAATTCGACGTCGAAGCCGCCGGGGGTCTTCATGTAGAAGGACAGCATCAGGTCGTTGACGTGACGGCCGAGCGTGGCCGACATCTTGACCTTCTTGCGGAGTGCGCGGTCGAGGCACAGCCCGACGTCGTCGGAGTTCTCGACCTCGATCATGAGGTGCACGATGCCACTGGGCGTGGGCATCGGCAGGAACGCGAGGCTGTGGTGCCGCGGATTGCAGCCGAAGAACCGCAACCACGCCGGTTTGCCGTCCGCGGGCCGCCCGACCATCTGCGGGGGCAGCCGCATCGAGTCGCGCAGGCGGAAGCCGAGCACGTCGCGGTAGAAGTGCAGCGACGCCTCGTCGTCCGTCGTCGAGAGGACGACGTGCCCGAGACCCTGCTCTCCGGTGACGAACTTGTGCCCGTACGGGCTGACCACCCGCCGATGTTCGAGGGCCGCGCCGTGGAACGCCTCGAGCGTGTTGCCGGACGGGTCCTCGAACGTGATCAGCTCGTCGACCCTGCGGTCCTGCAGTTGTTCTGCCGTGCCCTCCTTGAACGCGACGCCGGCCGCCGACAGGTTGTCGCGAACCTCCTGCAGCTCCGCCGCATTCGCCGTCTCCCAGCCCGACACCGACAGCCGGTCGTGCTCCCCTGGGAAGATCACGAGACGAGCCGGGAAGTCGTCCATCCGCAGATACAGGGCGTCCGGGTCGGAGCCCTTGCCCTCGACCATGCCGAGCACCTTGAGGCCGTATTCGCGCCACGCGGCCATGTCGGTGGCCTCGATGCGCATGTACGCCAGTGAACGAATACTCATCACTTACCCCCGTCCAGGAGGAAATCGGTTGCCAGACGGTTGAACTCGTCGAACTTCTCCAGCTGCGCCCAGTGTCCGCACCCGCCGAAGACGTGCAACTGCGCCCGCGGGATCATCTTCAGCGCCACCAGCGCACCGTCGAGCGGGTTGACCCGGTCTTCACGGCCCCAGATCAGCAGCACCCGTTGGCGCAGCTTGTAGGCGTCGCGCCAGAGCATGCCCAGTTCGAAATCGGCCGAGGAGAACGACTTTCCCATCGCCTTCGCCGCGGCGAGCGACTCGGGGGTGCTCGCGGCCGCGAACCGTTCGTCGATCAGCTCGTCGGTGATCAGCTTCTGATCGAACACCATGATGCGCAGGAACGCCTCGAGGTTCTCGCGGGTGGGCTGGTAGCCGAACCTGCCGAGGTTCTTCACGCCCTCGGTCGGATCCGGGGCGAACAGGTTGACGCTCAGCCCGCCCGGCCCCATGAGCACCAGCCGGCCTGCGCGGTCCGGGTAGTCCAGCGCGAAACGCACTGCGGCACCGCCACCGAGGGAGTTCCCGAGCAGGTGGACGCGTCCGCCGATGCCGAGGGTGTCGAGCAGGTCCTTCAGCGCGGACGCACTGTGCACGAAGTACTGCGGGTGCTCGGTCGGCTTGTCCGACAACCCATACCCCGGCTGATCGACGGCGAGCACATGGAACTTCTCGGCGAGAACCGGGATGTTCCTGGCGAAGTTCGACCACGACGACGCACCCGGACCGCCACCGTGCAGCAGCACGATCGTGGTGTCGTTGCCGACGCCGGCCTCGTGGTAGTGCAACGTCAGGTCAGGCCGCACCTGGGCGAACTTCGAGGTGGACTCGAACGTGAGGGCTTCTTCGGTCGTCGTCACGTGTTCTCCTAGACCATCGTGTCGGTGATGGGCAAACCGAATTCGCCTGTGCCGTACATGACGTAGGCACGCTCGGGATCGTTGGCCGCGTGGACGCGTCCGGCGTGCGCATCCCGCCAGAACCGTTGCAGCGGTGTACCGTTGGCCAGCGCGGTGGCCCCCGAGCTCTCGAACAGTTTGTCGATGGACGAAATGGCGCGGCCGGTGGCGCGCACCTGGTCGCGGCGCGCCCGCAGTCGCAGCTCGAACGGCACTTCCTCACCGGCGACGAGCAGCGCGTACTCGTCGGCGACGTTGCCCGACAACTGGCGCCACGCGGCGTCGATGTCACTCGAGGCCTCGGCGATGCGGACCTTCGCGAACGGGTCGTCCTTCGCCTTCTCGCCGGCGAACGCTGCTCGGACGCGCTTGCCCTGGTGCTCGACGTGGGCGTCGTAGGCGCCGTAGGCCATCCCGACGATCGGCGCGGAGATGGTGGTGGGATGGATTGTTCCCCAGGGCATCTTGTAAACGGGCGCGGTGTTACGCTCGAGCCCGGGCGCGGTGAGAGTGCTCATCGCCTTGAAGCTGAGGACGCGGTGCCGCGGGACGAACACGTCCTCGACCACCACCGTGTTGCTGCCGGTTCCGCGGAGCCCGACCACGTTCCACACGTCGTCGATCCGGTAGTCCTCGCGGGGGATCAGGAAGCTGACGAAGTCGACGGGGCGGCCGTCCTTGATGACGGGACCGCCGAGCACCGCCCAGGTGGCGTGATCACAGCCGGACGACCAGGCCCACGCGCCGTTGACCGTGTATCCGCCGTCGACGACCTGGCCTGCGCCCATCGGCGCGTACGACGACGAGATGCGAACGTCGGTGTCGTTGCCCCACACGTCCTCCTGCGCCTGCTGAGAGAACAGCGCGAGGTGCCAGTTGTGGACACCGATGATCGACGAGACCCAGCCGGTGGAACCGCACGCGCTCGCGATCTTCCGCACCGCGGAGTAGAACAGCACCGGATCCGCCTGGTAACCACCCCACTGTTCGGGCTGGAGCAACCGGAAGAATCCGGTCTCCTGGAGCGCCTTCATGGAATCGTCGGGGATACGACGGAGATCCTCGGTCTCCTGCGCCCGCTCTCGCAGCGTCGGCAGTAGTGCGTCGAGCCGCTGCATCACCTCGTGACTGTCATGGTCACCCACAGGACGCTCCTGTCTCGTTCGATGGTTCACTTGTCTTCTGAGATTAGAACACGTTCCCATTTATGTCGAGATACCGGCAAAGGCGCTGCTTGAGGGCCCAGGTCTGGAAGAAAGCCCCCGAAAATCTGGCGGATCGTGTCGAAGTTCTATAACGTGTTCTACTAACAGCATGAAGGGATGTGAGGGCACAATGGCGCAGATTCGCGAGATCGATGTGGGCACGGTCCAGACGCGCTTCGCGCGTGGTTGGCACTGCCTCGGTTTGACCAAGACGTTCAAGGACGGCAAACCGCATTCGATCGAGGCATTCGGCACCAAGCTCGTCGTCTTCGCCGACAGCAAGGGCGAACTGAAGGTTCTGGACGCGTACTGCCGGCACATGGGCGGAGACCTGTCGCAGGGCACCGTGAAGGGCGATTCCGTGGCCTGCCCGTTCCACGACTGGCGCTGGGGCGGCAACGGCAAGTGCACCAGCATTCCCTACGCACGCCGGGTTCCCCCGATCGCCCGCACCCGGGCATGGATCACGCTCGAGCAGAACGGTCAGCTGTTCGTCTGGAACGACCCGGAGGGCAACCCCCCGCCGGAGAACGTCACCATCCCCCGCATCGAGGGCGCCTACAGCGACGACTGGACCGACTGGACCTGGAACTCAATGCTGATCGAGGGCTCCAACTGCCGCGAGATCATCGACAACGTGGTCGACATGGCGCACTTCTTCTACATCCACTACGCGTTCCCGACGTATTTCAAGAACGTCTTCGAAGGCCACGTCGCGACGCAGTACCTCAACACGAAGGGCCGTCCCGACGTCGGGATGGCGACGCAATACGGCATGGAATCGCTGCTGCGCTCCGAGGCCGCGTACTACGGCCCGTCCTACATGATCAATCCACTGTGGAACAGCTACGGCGGGTACGAGGTCGAGAGCGTTCTCATCAACTGCCACTATCCGGTGACGAACAATTCGTTCGTGCTCCAGTACGGCGTCACCGTCAAGAAACCCGCCGGCATCGACGACGTGACGGCCGACAAACTGGCCGCGAAGTTCACCGAGGGCATCGCCGAGGGCTTCCTGCAGGACGTCGAGATCTGGAAGAACAAGACCAAGATCGACAATCCCCTGCTCTGCGACGAAGACGGTCCGGTCTACCAGCTGCGACGCTGGTACGACCAGTTCTACGTCGACGTCGCCGACGTCACCGACAAGATGACGCAGCGCTTCGAGTTCGAGGTCGACACCACCAAGGCCAACGAGGCCTGGCAGCACGAGGTCGACGAGAACCTGGCCCGGCAGAAGGCCGAACGTGAGGCCTCCGAGGGGTCCGAGAAGACGACTGCCGAGGGGTCCGAGAATACGACTGCCGAGGGGTCCGAGAAGACGACTGCCGAGGGGTCCGACAGCAGGGAAGCGCAGGTCTGATCATGAGTGCCTCGACCGAATGGGCCAAAGCTCCCGACTTCGCCGGGCAGCCTGCCCGGCTCGAGGCCATTCATGCGCAGACGGTGGCCGACAAGGCCAGCTACCTCGACGACGGCATGAACGAAGTCGAGTGCCGTACGTGCGGAACCTGTGTGCTGGTGCGCAAGAACAGCCTCGAGCACACGAGCGTCCAGTGGACGGACGACCCCGCGAAGACGTGCCCGACCTTCCGGGACGCCGCCGGCGAGGGAAAGTCCACCGCGCTCCGGGAAGGGTGCCCGCGGCTGTGGGACAGCATCGATCACGCGGTGATGGAGGGGTTCATCGACGTGCGAGATCGAGTCGAATAGTCGCCGGCGCCTGCGCGCCCGGGTAGATCGCCCGATGTGACATTCGTGCAGTCAGGAGCTGCACGAATGTCACATCGGGCGCTTACGCTGGAATGTGCCGTCGGACGCGGCGGCGTCAGCCGAACCGCGGAGGCGTGCCATGACAGGCCGAATCGTGCACTTCGAGATCCCCTTCGACGACGGTGACCGCGCACGAGCGTTCTATCGGGACGCATTCGGGTGGGTCATCGCCGAGATCCCTGACATGGAATACAGCATGGTCACCACCGGACCCGTCGGCGAGAGCGGCATGCCCGACGAGCCCGGCTACATCAACGGCGGCATGATGCAGCGCGGGGAGGTGACTTCCCCCGTGGTCACCGTCGACGTCGAGAGCATCGAATCCGCCCTCGAACGGATCGAATCCCTCGGAGGGAAGACCGTCACCGGCAGAACACCCGTCGGGAACATGGGTTTCGCCGCGTACTTCACCGATTCCGAGGGCAACGTCGTCGGGCTGTGGGAGACCGCCCGCTGACCCGTGAGTACTTGTTAACCGCCGGACGTTAAGAAGTACTCACGGGCGGCGCAGCCGCATTCTCGCGCTGCAGTTCGAGCGCAATGTCGATGAGCTGGTCTTCCTGGCCGCCGACGAGTTTGCGTTTGCCCGCGCGGACGAGGAGTTCGGCGGACGAGACGCCGTACCGCTCGGCCTGGCGTTCGGCGTGCTTGAGGAAGCTCGAATAGACGCCCGCGTACCCCATCATCAGGGCCTGCCGGTCGAGGAGGCATTCGGCGGGCATCGCGGGACGCACCACGTCCTCGGCGGCGTCGGCGATGGCGAAGAAGTCGATGCCCGTCTTGACACCGATCTTGTCGCACACCCCGACGATCGCCTCGACCGGCGCGTTTCCGGCGCCGGCACCGAATCGTCTTGTGCTGCCGTCGATCTGCTTGGCGCCCGCCCTGATCGCGGCGATCGAGTTGGCCACGCCGAGGCCGAGGTTCTCGTGACCGTGAAAGCCGACCTGTGCGTCGGAGCCGAGTTCCTGCACCAGCGCCTCGACGCGGTCCGACACCTGCTCGAGCACGAGGGCGCCCGCGGAGTCGACGACATACACGCACTGGCAGCCGGCGTCGGCCATGATGCGGGCCTGCTCGGCGAGCTTCTCCGGTGGGATGGAATGCGCCATCATCAGGAAGCCGACGGTCTCGAGTCCGCGGTCGCGGGCCAGCCCGAAGTGCTGGACGGACACGTCGGCCTCGGTGCAGTGCGTGGCGATGCGGCAGATCGACGCGCCGTTGTCCTGGGCGACGATGATGTCGTCCTTGATGCCGAGCCCGGGCAGCATCAGGAACGCGATCTTCGCGTTCTTCGCCGTCTCGACGGCAATCGAGATGAGTTCCTGCTCGGGCACCTTGGAGAACCCGTAGTTGAACGAGGACCCACCGAGTCCGTCGCCGTGGGTCACCTCGATGACGGGGACCCCGGCGCCATCGAGGGCACCGACGATGGCCCGGACCTCGTCACCGGTGAACTGGTGCCGCTTGTGGTGCGAACCGTCCCGCAGGGAGGTGTCGGTGACGCGGATGTCCCAGCTGGGGTCGAAATGGACCATCGTGCTCATGCCTCCACACTCAGGAGCTTCTGGGCGATCTCCTCGCCCACCTTGGTTGCCGCCGCGGTCATGATGTCGAGGTTGCCCGCGTACGGCGGCAGGAAGTCGCCTGCACCCTCGACCTCGACGAACGTCGTGACCGTCGCCTGCCCGCCCGACACGACGCTCGGGTCGTCGAACTGGGGTTCGTTCAGTAGCCGGTAGCCGGGGACGTACTGCTGGATGTCCGCGACGACGCGGTGGATGGAATCGGTGATGGCGGCGCGGTCGGCGTCCTCGGGGATCGCGCAGAAGATCGTGTCGCGCATGATCATCGGCGGGTCGGCGGGGTTGAGGATGATGATGGCCTTGCCGCGCTGCGCTCCGCCGATGGTCTCGATGCCGCGGCTGGTGGTCTTGGTGAACTCGTCGATGTTGGCGCGGGTGCCCGGGCCCGCGGAGACGGACGCCACCGAAGCGACGATCTCGGCGTAGGGCACGTCGACGACGCGGGAGACGGCGTACACGATCGGGATCGTGGCCTGCCCGCCGCACGTGATCATGTTGACGTTGGGTGCGCCGAGGTGTTCGCGCAGGTTGGCGGGCGGGACCACGGCCGGTCCGACGGCGGCGGGGGTGAGATCGATGGCGCGGATTCCCGCGGCCTCATACCGTGGTGCGGCCTCACGGTGCACGTACGCCGACGTGGCCTCGAAGACGAGGTCGGGTTTCTCCGGCTGGTTCAGCAACCAGTCGACGCCGTCCGCGGACGTCTCCAGCCCCATCGTGCGGGCCCGTGCCAGACCCTCGCTCTCGGGGTCGATCCCGATCATCCAGCGGGGTTCGAGCCACTCGGATCGCTGCAGCTTGTAGAGCAGGTCGGTGCTGATGTTGCCCGAGCCGACGATCGCCACACTTGCCTTGGTCATGAACAAACTCCTACTTGAACTGCAGGGATACGGTGCCGAGCCCACTGAACTCGGCGCGGAAGTGATCGCCCGGGTGCGCGTCGATGGCGCGGGTGCAGGAGCCGGGCAGCACGATATCGCCGGCCTTCAACCGCACGCCGAAGCTCTCGACCTTCTGCGCGAGCCAGGCGACGGCGGTCACCGGGTTGCCGAGCACCGCGTCGCTGCGGCCCTCGGCCTTGATCTCGCCGTTGCTCGTCAGGACCGCGTCGATCGCCTTGATGTCGATGTCCGCCGGCCGCACCCGGTTCTTGCCGAGCACGAAGCCGGCGGACGACGCGTTGTCGGCGATCGTGTCCGGCAGGGTGATCTTCCAGTCGGTGATCCGGCTGTCGATCAGTTCGATGGACGGCGCGAACGCCACGGTGGCGTCGAGGACGTCCTGTTCGGTGCAGCCTGCGCCGGGAAGGTCGGCGCCCAGCACGAACGCGACCTCCACCTCGACGCGCGGGAAACAGAACCGGGCGGTGTCGACGGGCTGGTCCTCGAACACTTCCATGTCGGCGAGCAGGTGGCCGTAGTCGGGTTCGTCGACGCCCATCATCTGCTGCATGGCGAGGGACGACAGCCCCACCTTGTGCCCGACGACCTTCGCGCCGTCCTGCAGCCGGCGGCGGATGTTGATGAGCTGGATCTCGTAGGCGTCGACGACGTCGATGTCGGGGTGGTCCGCGGTCAGGGGGCCGATGGGGGCGCGGCCGCGTTCCGCGGTGTCGAGCTGATCCGCCAACTCGGTGCGTAGTTGCGTCGAGAGCATGGTGTGAGGCCTTCCCTGAAGTTCGTGTGCGTGCGCACGCCCACCGGTTTCCACTGCAACGTGTTTCGTTCTTCTTCGTTGGCGTCAGTAATACTTCCTGGCAGAAACGATGGACTGACAACCCCATCATTCTATAACGTGTTCTACATGAGCAAGCACGAATACGACATCGTGGTCGTCGGTAGCGGTGCCGGTGGAATGACCGCGGCCCTGACCGCGGCCCACAAGGGACTCAGCGTCGTCATCCTCGAAAAGGCAGCGCACTTCGGTGGCTCCACCGCGCGCTCCGGCGGTGGCGTCTGGATCCCGAACAACGAGGCGCTGATCGCCGCGGGCGTCGAGGACACCACCGACGCCGCGCGGACCTACCTCCACAGCATCATCGGCGACGTCGTCCCGAAGGACCGGATCGACGCCTACATCGACCGCGGCCCCGAGATGCTGTCGTTCGTGCTGAAGAACAGCCCGCTGAAACTGCAGTGGGTGCCCGAATACTCCGACTACTATCCGGAGGCGCCCGGCGGTCGGCTCGGCGGACGGTCCGTCGAGCCGACCCCGTTCGACGGCCGGAAACTCGGCGCCGACCTTGCGAAGCTCGAACCCGATTACGTCAAGGCCCCGTCGAATTTCGTGATCACCCAGGCGGATTACCGCTGGCTGAACCTGCTGATGCGCAACCCGCGCGGTCCGCTGCGGGCCGCCCGGGTCGGGCTCCGGTTCCTCGGCGCCAAACTCACCGGCAAACGCCTGCTCGTCCGCGGTCAGGCCCTCGTCGCCGGATTGCAGGCCGGACTGAAGGCCGCCGGCGTCCCGATCCTGCTCGACACCCCGCTCACCGACCTGTACGTGGAAGACGGTGTGGTCAAGGGCGTCAACGCCACGGTCGACGGACAGCCGCAGGTGTTCCGGGCGCGCCGCGGCGTGGTGATCGCGTCGGGCGGCTTCGAGCACAACGACGAGGCCCGCAAGAAGTACCAGCGGGCGCCGATCGGCACCGAGTGGACCGTCGGCGCGAAAGCCAACACGGGCGACGGCATCTGGGCCGGCGAAAAGCTCGGTGCCGCGCTCGATCTGATGGAGGACGCGTGGTGGGGGCCGTCCATCCCGCTCACCGGCGGACCGTGGTTCGCGCTGTCCGAGCGGAGCCTGCCCGGCTGCATCATGATCAACGAATCCGGCAAGCGCTTCGTCAACGAATCGGCACCGTACGTCGAGGCGACGCACGCGATGTACGGCGGCACGCACGGCCAGGGCGACGGGCCGGGCGAGAACGTCCCGTGCTGGCTCGTCCTCGACCAGCGGTACCGCGACCGGTACGCGTTCGCCGGCGTCACCCCGCGGTCCCCGTTCCCCGGTCGCTGGCTGAAGGCCGGTGTCATCGTCAAGGCCGGCGCCGTCGCCGAACTGGCCGGGAAGATCGGCGTGCCCGTCGACGCACTCACCGAAACGGTCTCGCGCTTCAACACTTTCGCCCGGAACGGCAAGGACGAGGACTTCGGCCGCGGCGAGAGCGGATACGACCATTACTACGGGGATCCCCGCAACAAGCCGAACCCGAGCCTCGGCGCGCTCGAGAAGGCGCCGTTCTTCGCCGTCAAGATGGTTCCGGGCGACCTCGGCACCAAGGGCGGGCTCCGCACCGACCGCAACGCCCGCGTGCTCCGGGCGGACGGCAGCACCATCGAGAACCTCTACGCGGTGGGCAATGCCAGCGGTCCGGTGATGGGCCACACCTACGCCGGCCCCGGCGCGACCATCGGTCCGGCGATGACGTTCGGCTACCTCGCGGTTCTCGATATCCTCGAGAAGTCCGCCCAGTCCGACTCGCCGACGTCACTGACCGGAGACGCCACCAATGCCCATTGATCCGAACATCGCCATCGGGGCCGAACTGCCCACCCAGGAGTTCTCCTGGACCAGTTCCGACGTCCAGCACTACCACCTCGCTCTCGGCGCCGGGTCGCGCCCGCTCGACGAGAGGGAGTTGCGCTACCTGACCGACGGGACACCGCAGGTGCTTCCGACGTTCGCCACGGTCGCCGCGAACTTCCACGCCACCGAGGCGCCGAGCGTGTCGTTCCCGGGAGTCGAGATCGACCTCGCCAAGGTCGTCCACGGCACCCAGGAAGTGACCGTGCACCGGCCGATTCCCCCGGAGGGCAAGGCCCGCACCACCACCCGCATCGCCGAGGTGTGGGACAAGGGCAAGGCCGCCGTCATCGTGCAGGAATCGGTGACCACCGACCTCGACGGCACTCCCCTGTGGACCGGGCGGTCGTCCATCTTCGCCCGCGGCGAAGGCGGTTTCGGCGGTGAGCGCGGACCGTCCCAGTCCGTGGAGTTGCCCGACCGGCCCGCCGACGTCGAGGTCGACACCCCCGTCCTCCCGCAGCAGGCACTGATGTACCGGATGTGCGGTGACCGCAACCCCCTGCATTCCGACCCGAAGTTCGCTTCCGCCGCAGGGTTTCCCGCCCCCATCCTGCACGGCCTGTGCACGTACGGAATGGTGTGCAAGGCGGCCGTGGACGCGGTCCTCGACTCGGACGCAGCGCAGGTCGCAGGATTCCGGGTCCGGTTCGCCGGCGTCGTGTTCCCCGGCGAGACACTGCACACGCGGATCTGGAAGGAACAGGGAAGCTTCCTCATCTCGGCGACGGTCCCCCAGCGCGATCACGCCCCAGCCCTGGCCGACGTGGTCCTGACCCTGACCGAGGGGTGACAGTTACCGAAATTTGACCGAATTCGCCCAGTTCCGGCGGATATTCGCAATTGCCAGGCACGACGCCGCAACACTTTGTACGCTGTCCGTGACCTCATCGAGACGTGTCAACCGATGGTCGGGGCGGTTCCACGGCTCTTCACGAGCAGTAGCGAACAAAGGGGGGACCTCGTGTCCCAGCGCAGACCTCTCCGTCCCGTGCGCCGTGCCGCCGTTGCCGGTGCTCTCGCGTTCTGTGCGACCGCTCTCGTCGCTCTTCCCGCGAATGCCGCACCGGTGGCGGGCAGTTCCGACAGCGGCAGCACCGGCGGCAGTTCGATGGGTTCGTCCGTTCTCCCGACGCCCATTCCCACTCCGACGGGGCTGGCCGCGCTCGCGGCCGCGACGACCCAGACGGGCAAGCCCTATCTGTGGGGTGGGACGGGTCCGGACGCGTGGGACTGCTCGGGTCTGGTGCAATGGGCATTCCGGCAGGCCGGGGTGAACCTGCCGCGCACTACCTGGGAGCAGGCCGAGGTCGGTGCCCACATTCCGCTGTGGGCGCTGGCTCCCGGCGACATCGTGGTGCTCAACGACGACGCGTCGCACATCGGTATCTACGCGGGCTTCGGTCAGGTCTTCAATGCGTACGGGCGCGGCGTGCCGGTGGGTCTGGCGCCGCTGTCGCAGTTCCACATCTACGACATCCGGCGGTTCTGACGGTCGCCGACGTACGGCCACACCGCGACGACGAACAGCACCACCACCGCGACCGGTCCGAGCAGGGCCGCCCACGCGGGCGCGTCCGGCAGTGCCGCCGCCAGCACGGCCACGGCGCCGGCGGCGACCGCTCCCAGCAGGAGCGTCGGGATTCCCCGGGCGGGGCCGACGTAGGCGACGAGCAGCAGTGCCGTCGCCGCGACGCCGGCAGCGGCCGCCGCGGGCGCGGACGCGTCGCCCAGGACGAGCGCGATGAGCGCCCCCTGCACCGCGAGCACCGCAACCCATCTCATCGGTGCGCTCCCGACAGCCTGCGGGCCCGGTCCGCGAGGGCCAGCGCCAGATCCAGTGCCGAATCGTCCTCCCACGCCACCACCGGGACCCCGAGGACACCCATGTTCCGGTACATGTTCCGGCGCTCGAGCCGCCACATCCGGCCGGTCATCGGATCGAGTTCGTGCTCGAACGGCGGACCGCGGAGGACGTCGACGGCCACGACGACGTGACCGCGCCTCCGCAACTCCAGCAGCGACAGCGCGAACCCGGTGTCCAGCATGGTGGAGAACGCGATGACCACCGCCCGCGGCGGCAACGCGACCCGCGGGACCAGCGTGCCCTCAGCCGCGCCGCCGGCGTCGAGGACGGTGTCGAGGATCCGGTAGAACTGCCTGCGCCCGATGTCGGCGCCGAGCCACCGCAGCCGGAGACCGTGGGCGACGACCCCGGCCCGATCGCCGCGTTGCAGGGCTGTCTGCACCACCTGCGTCGCCCCGCGGACGGTGCGGTGCAGACTCTCCGACGCCGGGCCGGGCGCCTGCGGGGTGGTGTCGAGTACGGCGACGACGTCGGCGGCGCGGTCCATGATCCGTTCGGTCACGTGCAGCCTGCCGCGCCGTGCACTGACGGGCCAGTTGACGCTGCGCAGCGGATCTCCCGGGGCGTGCGGCCGGATGTCGCCGAATTCGACTCCCGAACCGAATCGTCGGGTGCTGTGTGCGCCGATCCGGTCCGGAAGCGGGGAGTGCGGGAGTGGCGTCGGCGTCGGCGGTGCCAGCGGAAAGATCCGCAGTTCCGTGGCGGGAACCCGCGCCGTCGCGGTCAGCAGGCCGCCGCCCGCGCGCGCCGTGACGATCAGTGCGGGTTCGTATCGACCCCACCGGTCCGCGGACAGCAGGTACTCGCCGTCGCCGGTCTGCTCGACCCGGTAGCTGTCGGACGGCGCCGGTGTCACCGTCAGTTCCGCCGCGCCGCCGCACGTCGTCACGTCCACCGAGAACTGCACGGATTCGGATTCGAAGCACCGCACGGTGCCGCCCGAACTGTCGACCCGCACTCCGGTGGCAGGTCGCGGCAACCACGTCAGCGCACCGAGCGCGCCCAGCATCGGGGCGGCGAACACCATCAGTTCCCACCACCGCCCCACGACGCCCACGGTCAGTGCCACGGCCGCGCAGGTCGTCAGGGCGAGGGCCGCCGGCGACGCCCGCCACGTCAGCGGGTGCTCTGTCATCGTTCCCTCGGCGTCATCGTGCCCTCGGCGCGGGGAGGCGGCGCAACAGTTCGGCGAGGACGTCGTCGCTGCGGATGCGGCGCACCCACATCTCCGGCCGCAGGCTGATGCGATGCGCGACGGCGGGAACGGCCAGCGCTTTGATGTCCTCGGGAATGACGAAGTCCCGGCCGGAGAGGAGGGCGCGTGCCCGCGCCAGTTGGACGAGGTCGAGTTCGGCGCGGGGACTGGCCCCGACCTCGACCTGCGGGTGGTGCCGGGTGGCGTTCGCGAGTGCGACGACGTACCCGAGGACGTCGTGATGAACACTGACCTGTTCGAGCGACTCCCGCATCGCCAGGAGGTCGGCGGCATCGACCACCTGCTCGACGACGACGGCGGCGGATCCCCTGTCGAGCCGGCGGCGCAGCATCTCGTGCTCGTCGGTCTCGGTGAGGTACCCCAGTCTCAGGCGGAGCGTGAACCGGTCCAGCTGCGCCTCGGGCAGCGGGTAGGTGCCCTCGTATTCGATGGGGTTGTCGGTGGCGAGCACGACGAAGGGTCGCGGCAGGATCCGGGTGGTGCCGTCCACGCTGACCTGCCCCTCGGCCATGGCCTCGAGCAGAGCGGCCTGGGTCTTGGGCGGGGTGCGGTTGATCTCGTCGGCCAGGAGCAGGTTGGTGAAGATCGGGCCCGGACGAAACTCGAAGCGTCCCGACGGCATGTCGTAGATGGTGGCGCCGAGCAGGTCGGCGGGCAGCAGGTCGGGGGTGAACTGGACGCGTGTGAAGTCGAGTCCGAGCGCGGCGGCGAAAGAGCGTGCCACCAAAGTCTTTCCGAGTCCGGGCAGATCCTCGATGAGCACGTGTCCGCCCGCGAGCACAGCGAGCAGAATCGACGTGAGTTCGTCGTGCTTGCCGACCACCGCCCGTTCGACCTCCGCCAGCACGGCGTGGGCGCGCGCGGTGGTGACCTCGGCGGGCATCGTCACAGCTGCTCCAGTCGTTGCAGGATCCGGTCGAGGACGTCCCGGCCCGGACCGGGCTCCGTCCTGTCGACGCGCTGGACGCCGTCGGGATCGACCCACCGCCACAGGTCGCCGAAGAACACTTCACCCGCGGCGGCGGTGTCGGCGGGGTCGAGTCCCTGCCGCTGTCCGGTGGACTGCTGGAATTCGCGCGCCAGCAACGGACGCAGATGGTGATCCCAGTCGCCGCGGGTACCGTCCGCCCAGCTGATCAACGATTCCGTCCGCGCCATCCAGCGGGCCGTCGCCTCGGCCCGTTCCGCTTCCAGACCCGACGTGTCGCCGTCGACGTCTGCGGGTGCCATCCGTCGCCGAATCTCGAAGAGCACCAGCGCCGTCACCGCTCCCGCAATCAGCACGGCGGCGCCGTACCGGCCCGCGGCCACCAGCGGGACCTCGACGGCCAGTACCACTCCGACCCCGATTACCGCGACGGCGAGCACGCATCGCTCCCCAGGTCGGCGAGCACGCGCCGGAGCAGGTCCGCGGCCTCGTCACGGTGCTGTTCGCCCATCGGATGCAGGCTGAACCGCGCCTCCGAGAACAGCCGCACCAGCGGCGCCGCCGCCTCGAAGCGCAGCGCTCCGAGTTGGACTGCGCGAGCCAGTACTTCGGACGGTGTGTCCGAATCCCGCGGCTCGGCGCCCGGCGCCGTCCGCAATGCGTCCTCCATGGCCGCGTAACTGGCGATGATGGCCTCGCGCGGCGGCAGACTGGGGGCCACGACCACGGCGAGACCTTCCTCCGCGGCCCGGGCCAGCGACTGCGCGCCTGCCGGAGCGTCGGGGGAACTCGCCGCGGTCCAGGCGCCGACCCGAGCCCGGAGGGGGCGCCTGGCCACGGCGCCGAGGATCAGCAACGTCACCAGCATCGGCCCGACAATCGCTGCCGCGGTCCATAATTCCGCCAGGTCCTCGCGGGCCTCGGCAACCGTGTCGGGCGGCGGGACCGTCTCGCCGGGGACCACCTGGTCGGTGCGGTCGGCCCCCTCGTCGGCGGCGTGGGTCGTCGTCGGCCGCTGACGGCCCGGGGGTTCGTCGCCACGGACGGATCCGAGGAGGAACGCCGCGGCCACGAGAAGGGAGGCGAACACCGCCCACCCGACCACGTGCCGGCGCGAGACCGAGGACCCGGTGTTCCCGGTCGGCCCGACCGTCGGCGGGTCCGGGGCGACCCGTGGCCGGCCGCCGCGCACGGCCGACGCGAGCGCCACGGCCGCGACGACGACGGCGATCGCCGAGAGCACGACCAACGCGCGCGTCGCCCCCGCACCCGGCTCCGCCGTGGCAGGGGTGTCGGGCGCGGGGACCGCCCTGACCACAAGGGTGACCGTCACGACGGCCGCCAGCAGGGCGACCGTGTGGACGACCCTGCTCATCACCCGACGGTCCGGCATCCTCACTCCCGAGTTGCCCCTCCATCGTGACACGCGGGGACCGGGAAAATCACTCGTTCACCCCCGTGAACAGCGCAGCGACACGTACCTCCCGGTTCGATGTCACGACTCCGTATCCGCAGCAAAGTTCGGTATCTCCTCCGCATGATGACGGATTTGCGGCGGGACTCGATGGCGGACGCTGGAACGTGCCGACAGAGGCACTCCCCCGAACCGAAGGAAGTCGCGATGAGATTCATCATGATGAGCGAATGTGCAACCGAGCCCGGCACCACGCACCACCGGCGCTATCGGGACATGGTGGACGAAGCCGTCTTCGCCGAGGAGATGGGCTTCTACGGCTGGGGCACCTCCGAGCACCACTTCTTCAACGACATGTGCGTCACATCCGCGCCGGAATGTCTGTTCACCGCTGTCGCGATGCGCACGAACCGGATTCGTCTGCGGTACATGAGCCGGCTGACCTCCGTGATTCATCCGATCCTCGTCGCGGAGCAGACCGCGACCACCGACCTGCTGTCGGACGGCCGCGTCGAGCTGACCACCGCCCGGGGAAATACGTTGCTGCAGTTGGACGCGTTCGGCGTCTCCCTGGAGGAAACCCGCGACCGGTCCGAGGAGGCACTCGACCTCATCGTCCGGGCGTTGAGCGATGACACATTCAGCCACGACGGCCCGCACTGGGGCACGATCCCGGAGCGCCGGTTGAGCCCCAAGTCTCTGCAGGAGCCGCACCCGCCGCTGTACAAGATCGTCCAGAGTGTGGAGTCTGCCGCCGACGCCCGGCGCAAGGGCCTTGGCATGATCACCTCCGACGCCTACCTGGGCTGGGAGGTCCTGCAAGCGAACCTCGACGCCTACAACGCGGTGTCCGAGGACGAGGTCTCGCCCGTCGGCCGCTACGCGATCAAGTCGGCGGCCAGCAGCGTCATGTCGGCGCGATGCGCCAAGACAAACGACGAGGCACTCGCACACGCGGAGGCCGATCTGCTGAAGTTTGCGCAGATGATCATCAACGACGTCTACGTGCAACTCGCCGAACGGTCACCGGAGCAGTACGGCGAATTCTCCCGGATCGGGTTGCTGCGCAAGCACGCCGACGACGCGGACTGGCTGCGTACCTGCGGCCCGACCGTTCTGGTCGGCGATCCGCAGCACTGCGTCGAGCAGGTTCAGCGCACCGCCGACATGGGGGCGGACGAGATCGTGCTGCGCATCGACGGAGGCACCCACGACGAGCGGATGCAGTCGATCGAGAACTTCGGCAGGTACGTGATTCCGTACTTCGGCAATCCCGCGGGTGTGGTCCGCACGGGGCCGGTCGGTCTGCTTCCCGGCGACCCGCGGCAGCGTCCGAGCTACGAGATCGACACCGCCGAAGAACTGGCGGGGTGAGCATGTCGACGTTCGATCGTGAGCAATTGGCCGACCTCCATTGCAGCGTGGTCCGTGCCATCGAGGATCGCGACCCGGCGTTGTTCGCGTCGCTGTACACCAGCGACGGCAGGTTGCTGAC
This sequence comes from Rhodococcus koreensis, assembly GCF_900105905.1. GTDB lineage: Bacteria > Actinomycetota > Actinomycetes > Mycobacteriales > Mycobacteriaceae > Rhodococcus_F > Rhodococcus_F koreensis. Next base: position 4,040,831 of record NZ_FNSV01000005.1, read on the forward strand.
GCCCGACGGGCGATCTGTACACGGGCGCGACGCAATCGCCGAGGAGTTCGGCAACTGGCTGAGGGCGGGGCTCGTCACGCAGGCCGTCGAGAACGTCCAACTGACCATCGGCGACACCGTCGCTGTCGAGGAAGGCCGCGCGATCGGCGAGTTCGCCGCCGGATCCGAGGTGCACAGCAACTACCTCGTCGTCCACGTCCGGCAGGACGACGGATCGTGGTTGATGCACCGCGACATCTGGACTCACGTCGAAGCAGATGCGCCGGCGGAGGTGTCGTACTGATGGTGACGATCGAGGAATACGCGTCCTACGACGCCACCGGGCTGGCGGGCCTGGTGCGTTCGGGTGAGGTCAAGCCGGCGGAGATTCACGAGGCGGGGATCAAGGCAGTCGAACTCGCGAACGAGCGGCTGCATGCCACCGTGGAAGGGCCGTGGGATTCGCCGCTGGACGCCAGCACCGAGGGCGTGTTCGCCGGAGTTCCCTTCGTGCTCAAGGACCTCTGCTGCCACGCCGCCGGGGTACCGCTCCACCTGGGCAGCCGGGCGCTCGCGGCGGGGATCGTGCTCGATCACGACTCCGAACTGATGGCCCGGTTCCGTCGCGCCGGACTCGCCGCCGTCGGAAGCACGAAGATTCCCGAGTTCGCGTTGTGCCCCACCACCGAGCCCCTGTTCGGTGGTGCGGTCCACAACCCGTGGGATCCGACCAAGAGCCCCGGCGGATCCAGTGGCGGATCCGCAGCGCTGGTGGCGGCGGGAGCGGTCCCGATCGCGCACGCCAACGACGGTGCCGGGTCGATCCGCATTCCGGCCTGTCACACCGGCACCGTCGGCCTCAAACCGAGTCGTGGGCGGATCCCGATCGGTCCCGGCATGCAGGAGGCCTTCTACGGCAACGTGGTGGAGTTCGCCCTCACCCGGTCGGTGCGGGATGCGGCGGCGTTGCTCGATGCCGTGCACGGGAACCTTCCCGGGGAAAAGTACGGCGCGCCCGGTCCGGCCCGGCCGTACCGCGACGAGATGCGAGGACCACAATCGCCGCTACGCATCGCGGTGTGCCTCGATTCGTGGAGCGACCGCCCGGTACACGGGGATGTCCGGCGCGTGTTGATGTCGACGATCGAGTTGCTGTCCGACCTCGGCCACGAGGTGGACGTCGTCACGCCCGCGTTGAAGTGGGAGGAGTTCCTCGACGCGCTGACCACCACGTTCTGCGCGGGAACCGCAGCGGACGTAATACCGCTCGGCGAGGCGATCGGTGTCGGGTTGAGCCCGGACCACTTCGAGGCGACGACGATCGCGTGCGCCGAGGCCGGCCGCGCGTTGACACCGGTCGACCTCGCCCGCGCGTTCGCGACGAACAACCGGGTGAGCAGGCAGGTGGCGGCGTTCATGGCGGACTGGGACATCCTGGTCACACCGACCGCGATCACGCCGCCGGTCGATCTCGGGACGTTCGACGCGAACGACGCATCGTTCTCCGCGCAGGAGTGGGTGCGTCACGTCATCACACCGCATCCGATGTGCGCCTTGTACAACGTCACGGGTGCGCCGGCGATCAGCCTCCCGCTCGGCACCACGAGCGACGGCTTGCCTGTCGGCGTGCAATTCGGCGCCGACGTGTACCGGGAAGACCTCTTGCTCGGTCTCGCGGCGCAACTGGAGCAGGCGCGACCATGGGCCGAGCGTCGACCGGCGCTGCACGTGACGAATCTGAGCGAGGGGTCATGATCGTCGTCGTCACCACCGATGATGCACGTCGAGACGGAGTGATCCGACTCGACGACAGGGACAACTTCACGGAGTTGGCGGTCGACGCGGTCGGGCTGACGCGGGAAGCGGTGACCGCAGTCGCCGTGTCGACGGGAGCGGGCGCCGTGGACGGCGATCATCTCTGGATCGACGTCGACTTTCTCCGCGGCCGTGGGCGCGGAACCGACGAGTGGAACACCGCTCTCGCAGCGATGGTCGATTATGCCGCGGGAAAAGGGTGGACCGACTCCGGCAGCGGCCGGGTGCGCGCCCACATCCACTGGAAGTGAGTGGTCAGGTGGGAGATTGCCTCACCGGTGGCAGTGGATCACGGCATTTCCGGATTCGCGGTCACCAGAGAGGCAATCTCCGACCGCCGGCGCAGACCGCATTTCGCGAGGACATGCGCGACGTGGGTATCCACGGTGCGCTTTCCGATGATCAACTGGGCCGCAATTTCCTTGTTCGTCATCCCGCGCGCCACGAGGCCGGCGATCTCCCGCTCCCGGTTCGTCAAGTGCTGCAGGACCGCAGATCTCGCATCCACCTCCGGAACCCGGCCGCCGCGATGGGCCGCCGCGGAGTCGGCGACGTCCGCACCGGGCAGTGTAGCGATCCATTCGATCCCGAGTGCGGCACCGCTCGCGGTGGCGTCTGCGACGTCGCGCTCGGCGAGATGAGCCCGGACTTTCGCGGCACAGGCGTCGCGGTGCTGCATCAACCGGTGCAATCCCATCACGGAGGAACCGCTTGCAGACCAGTACGCCTGCGTCGCACCGAGAATTCGTGCCGCCTCGAGGTATCTGCCGTCCTCCGCGGCCAGCCAGGCGAGCAGTTCGCCGATCAGCGCCATCCCGAGTTGGTCGTCGATGGTCGCCATTGCCGCCAGCGCGTGTTTCGCGATCGACGCGGCGTGTTCGTACGATCCCTGCAGGTAGGCGGCGAGGGCCTGAACCCATCGGGCGTACGAGATGCACCAGTGGTCACCGTTCTTCTCGCAGACCGCGATGCAGTCCCGGCAGCACTCCTCCGCGAGATCGAACTCTCGGTACAGGCAGTACGCCTCCCCCAGCTGATACGAGAACATGGCGGTGGCGAGTCCGTCGCCGCGTTGCCGCGCTTCCGAAATCGCGGTCCGGTACAGCTCGACGCCCCCGTCGAAATCGTCTCGGAAGAAGTACACCGCACCCAGCATCGCTCTGCCGAAGGAGGCCGCTCGTGCGTCGTCCTGCTGCCGGGCCTGCGCGAGGCACTCCCGCAGGTGCTGTTCCGCACGATCGATTTCCCCGGTGATCAGCAGATTCCATCCCAGCGTCCACAGTGACCTGGCCTCGTGCGGTATGCCGAGGCGGTGCACGCGGTCCCACGCATGCTCCGACCACAGCCGGCCCTCCTTCAAATGCCCGCAACCGAGCCAGTAGAACCACAGATCGGCGACCATCGCGGCGCCTGTCCCACAGTGTTCGCTGGTTTCGAGCGCCCACTCGAAGGCGGCACGCATGTTCGCAATCTCTTCGGACACAGTCGAACTGGCGCGGTGTTGCTCCGGGCCGAACCAGTCGTGTTCCGAACTCTTCGCCAACGCCGAATAGAACCGCATGTGTCGGTCACGCAGATCCGCTTGTGGCGCAGCGAGTCCGAGGGACGCCGCCTCCCGCTCGAGCATCAACTGGCCGAATTCACGGATGGTGTCGAGCATCTGAAATCGGAGAAGGTGCCCCGCCTGCCTCCGCGACAGAATGGACTGCTGCACGAGACCGTCGACGGCATCGGCGATGTCACCGTCACCGCTCAGTGTGCAGACGCTGTGCACCGCGTCCAGCGAGGCCGAACCGACGAAGACGGAGAACTGGGCCCACAGGGATCTCTCGGCGGTACTGCACTGATCCCAGGTCCACTCGAGTAGCGTCCACAGACTGCGATGGCGCGGGTGCACGTCGCGGGGACCGCCACGGAGAAGCCCGAATCGATCGACCAGCCGGGTGCCGATGTCCTCGATCGACATCGTCCGTGTCCGCAGTGCGGCCAGCTCGATGGCCAGGGGCAGGCCGTCCAGTCTGTTGCACAGCTCGACGACGGAGCTTTCATCGAGGGTTCCCTGCCCACACCCGCCTACCGCCTGCGCGCGTTCCCGGAACAGCACGACGGCGTCGTTCTCGGCGTCCGAGTTACCGGAATGGGCGAACGGCGGGACCGTCAATACGAATTCGGCGCTGATGTCCAGGGAGGTTCGCGATGTCGCGAGGATCTTCACGTTGGGGCACTGTGCCAGCACGCTCGCCGAGATGTCCCCGATCTCGGTAGTGAGGGTGTCGCAGTTGTCGAATATCAGCAGGGTGTTCTTGTCGCCGAGTTGCTCGGCCAGGGACAATACCGTGCCGGGCCCCGGTATCGAGTCCTGGATCGCCTGTTGGACGAATCTGCCGTCCTGGACGTAGTTGAAGTCGGTCAGCCACACCCCGTCGCGGAACGCCCGCTGCAATCCGAGGGCCGCGGATTTCACGAGCCGTGACTTGCCCACGCCCCCGATACCGGTCAACGTCAGCAATCGTGCCCGCCGCAACAGTTCTCGAATCTCGCGAAGTTCGTGATTCCGGCCGACGAAGCTCGTCACGTCGGCGGAGATGTTGTGTCGGCGCAGCGGTGATTTCCCGGCGTCTTTCTTACGGGTGTCGCGGGACGGCGCCGCGGCGGGCCGTGGTGTGACGCCGAGCATGCTGGGCGTCGCCATCTCGTCGACCGGCAGTCCGTGGCGCCGTTGAATATTCCGCAGTTCGTCACCGAACTCCGTCGCCGACGCGGGACGATCCTCCGGTTTCTGCGCCATGGCACGCTCGATCACGGCGGCGACGTCGGGGGGTATGTCGTACTCGCGCAGGGGCGGAATCGGTTCATTCGTAATACGCAGGAACTGCGCGACGAGGTCCTCTCCGCTGCGTCGTTCGAACGCGGCATGGCCGGTTACCGCGCTGAAGAGCGTCGCTCCGAGACCGTAGACATCGGATGCGGCACTGGCCGGCTGCCCGCGGAGCACTTCAGGCGCGGCGAATGCCGGTGACCCGAGAACGACGCCGGCGGCGGTCCGGAATCCGCCGGTGATCCGTGCGATCCCGAAGTCGGTCAGCTCAGGTTCGCCGTACTCGGTCAGCAGGATATTCCCCGGCTTGACGTCGCGATGCAGAATGTCGATGCGGTGTGCGGCGGTGAGCGCACCCGCAATCTTCACGCCCAGCCGGAGCGCGTCGGTCCATCCGATCGGGCCGTGCCTGCGGATGTGTGTCTCCAGCGATTCCTGCTGGTGATAGGGCATCACGAGGTAGGGCCGGCCGCTTTCGGTTGCTCCCGCGTGGAGGATCGTGACGATATTCGGGTGTCCGGACAGTCGACCCATCGCGTGCTGTTCCTCGATGAACCGTTCGAAACTTTCTTCGTCGAGATCCGCGGTCAGAATCTTTACTGCAACTGTGCGTTCGAGTGGCGTCTGCTCACAGCGGTAGACGACTCCGAAGCCGCCACGTGCGATCTCCCGCGCATTGCAGAAACCGTCGGCAGCGAGTTCGGCGGCGATATCGACCGCCGATCCGCGCTGAGTGGCCAGCGGGTCGACGTCATCCATTGGCCATATCCGTCCCCTGCTCGGCGAAGGTGTGCATCGGTCGGCGATCCCGGTCATTCGAGTTTATTCCTGCTCGGGAACGATCGACTGGATTCGATATCGGCGCCGGTCAGTTCAGCTCGTCCGCGCGAGGAGCCCCTCGTCGAGGACCCAGCCGGGCAGGTAGAGCACGACGTCGAAGCCCGCGTGGCGGAGGTACTCGACGACGGCGCCCCGCAGTCGGTGACGCAGAGCCGGCGGGCCGTCCACCGCGATCAGCGCGCCGGACGCCACACCCACCCGTCTCGCGTCCGCGATCAGGCCGGCCAGCAGCCGCGGCGAATTCGGGAAGGGAACCGCCCGGCCGTCGAGGGGACGGTACGGGCCGGTCGGTACCGAAGCCGTCGTGTCGATGCGCAGAAGCGGCAGCGGGGTTCTCCCCGCCTCGTCGGGCTCGAGCCTGCCGGTTTCCAGCGCCGCCTCACGCAGGTTGTCCGCGTCCAGGAGGTGCGGATAGCGGTCGCAGACCGCACCGGTCGAGGTGAACACCGGATCGGTGTGGCGGCCCACGACGAACACTGCGATTCGACGCGCAGCGGACACCTGACTAGGCATGGCGCACCGCCGCGAATGTGCTGCGAAAGAACAACAGGGGCGACCGGTCGACACCGTTCGAGATACGGCGCAGCGCCAGCAGTACGAGGAAGTGGTCGCCGGCGGGGATGGCCTCCGACACCGTGGCCTCGAACCATGCGGACGCATCGTCGATGACGACCGCCCCCGAGGCGGTCACGCGGTAACCGACCGAGTCGAAGCGCCGGTCCGCCTCCTTCGCGGACAGTTGCACCCCGCACGCGCCCTGAGACTCGGCCAGGATGCTCGCGCCGATCGCCTCCGCCCGGGCGATCAGCGGCCAGGTGGCAGATTCGTTGCGGATGGACACGACCATCAGCGGCGGGTCGAGCGAGACGTTGGTGAATGAACTCACCGCCATGCCGACGGGTTCACCGTCCACCATGGCACCGAGCGCGAGAACCCCGCTCGGGATCCGTCCGAAGAAGGTTCGCAGGGTCCGTTGGTCGAATGGCTCGGAGATCGTCGTCATGGCGATGCACTCCCGTGGGATCGGTTCAGGCTGGCACTTCACATCCTCGGACGCCGCCGCCGGTCTGCCATCGGTCGTTGTACGTATCCGGCTACGGATTCGCGCGCTCGGACCGCCGGATACATGTGCGCCGAACTCCGAACTCCGCATGCGATCCGCACGATGACGGATTCCCCTCGGGGTTCGTCGTCGGCACGCTGAGACGCCGAAGCACACCCAACCAGAGAGGTTTCACGCGATGAACGCAATCTGTGCCGAACCGACGAGTGCGGAGGCCGGCGCCTTCGCCTGTGCCCTGGGGGGCTTCGCCGATCTCCGCCTCGGGGCAGCACTCGTACTGATCGGGATTCTTGCCTTCATCGCGAGTGGGGTGGCGATCGTGCTGCCACCTGCTCCGGCGCGCACACCGATCGCGGAATGAGGGAGATCGCAATGTCCCGGCAACCGACAGGAAGAACACAGCTGAACGCCGTCTTCGATGCGGTCGATGCTCTGCGCGACGACATGGTCTCCGTGCTGTCCGACGTGATCGCGATTCCCAGCGTCAATCCCAAATATCCCGGTCAGGTGTATGACGCCGTCGTCGGTGAAGAGGGGCATGTCAGTGAGGTGCTCGCCGAGATCTACCAGGATGCCGGTGCGGACGTCGAAAGATGGGCGGTCGAGCCGGGGCGGACGAATGCGGTCGGCACGATCTCCGGCAGCGGCGGCCCCGGTCGGTCCCTCATTTTCAACGGTCACGTCGACGTCGTTCCGCCGGGCAACTCCGACCGGTGGGAATCGGGAACGCCGTTCTCCGGCCGAATCGACGACGACCGCATCTGGGGCCGCGGTGCGAGCGACATGAAAGCCGGGTTGGTGGCGCAGGCCTTCGCGGTGAAAGCTCTTACCCGCGCCGGAGTTCGATTACAGGGTGACCTGATCATCCAAGCCGTGGTCGGGGAGGAGGTGATGGACCACGAGTGCGGAATCTCGTCCACCCTGGAGCGTGGCTACCGTGCGGACGCCGCGGTGGTCGCGGAACCGAGTGGCCCGACCCGGCTCGGCGTCATTCCGGTCAGTCCCGGTCTGCTGTGGTTCTCGGTCACGGTCGGCGGCAAGACCACCCACTCCTCGATGCGCGGGCAGACCATCCGCGCGGGCGGCGGCGGGTCCAGCGTGGGCGTGAACGCCATCGACAAAGGTTTCCTCGTCTACCAGGCCATTCAGCGTCTCGAGGAGGAGTGGGCGTTCACGAAAACCCATCCGTTGTTCGCTCCGGGACACTTCACCATCCATCCGGGAGTCGTCGCCGGGGGACCTCACGGTGTCCAGGTGCCGTTCTTCTTGTCGGAGTCGATGACCACCGAGTACTGCGTCTGGTATCCACCGCAGGACGACCCGGAGGACGTCAAACGCGAGATCGAAGCCCAGATCGAAGCGATCGCGCAGACCGACGGCTGGCTGCGGGACCACCCGCCCACAGTCGAGTGGAAGCTCAACTGGCCCGCCAACGATCCCGGCGAGGCCGCCGTCGACATCACCGCGGCGGTCTCGGCCGCCCACGTCGCCGCCGCGGGCGACACCCCCTACGCCGGCCCGGCGACGGTCACCGGATTCTGCGCCGTGGAGGACTGCTCCTTCCTCACCCGCGCAGGTGTCCCGGCCATCAGCTACGGCCCCGGTGATCTCCGGGTCTCGCACGCGGACGACGAGTACTGCCTGCTCGACGAGGTGCACACAGCCGCGCGAACCTATGCGGCGCTCGCGCTGGACTGGTGTGCACCGGCCACCAGCTGATCGATCGGAACGGCCGGGGCCGCGGCCGAGACCCGGACACCTGACGCCCACTTCTCGAAGGAATCCACGATGTATCTCACCCAATCACTGCACCGCGCGCTTCAGCAGGAGCCCGACCGCATCGCCACGATCTTCGGGGACCGGGTCCGCACGGTCGCCGAGTCGGTCGATCGGATCGCCCGACTCGGCGGGGCGTTGCGGTCACTCGGAGTCCAGGCCGGCGACCGCGTCGCATTTCTCGGTCTGAACTCCGATCGCTACCACGAGTATCTGTTCGCGGTGCCGTGGATCGGGGGCGTGGTCAACCCGGTCAACATCCGGTGGAGCCCCGCCGAGATCGCCTACTCCCTGACCGACTCGGGCACACGTGTCCTGCTGGTCGACGAGGCTTTCGCGAAAATCGTTCCAGCGCTTCGAGATCAGGTCGAACACTTGCAGATCGCCATCTTCGCCGGGGAGGGCGAAGTCCCGGACACGGCATTCGGATACGAGGACCTGATCGCGGGCAGCGAGGCGGTGGAGGACACGCGGACCGGCGGCGACGCACTGCTGGGCCTGTTCTACACGGGCGGAACAACCGGGCACCCGAAGGGCGTCATGGTGAGCCACGACAACCTCGTCACGTCGGGGCTCGGATCCCTGGCGACCGGCCAGGTGGTCACACACGGCGGGCGGATACTGCACGCCGCCCCGATGTTCCACATGGCCGATATCGCGATGTGGACGATCGGCAATCTCGCCGGTTCCACGCACGTCATCATCCCGACGTTCACCTCCGCCGCCACCCTGAACGCCATCTCCGAACACCACATCACGGATGCATTACTGGTACCGACCATGATCCAGATGCTCGTGGACGACCCGTCCGGGGCCGACATCGACCTCACCAGCGTCGAGCACTTCGTCTACGGCGCCTCACCGATCTCCGAAGCACTACTCGACGGTGCCCGCGCACTCTTTCCCACCGCCCGATTCACCCAGGCATACGGCATGACCGAACTCTCGCCGATCACCACCCTGCTCGCACCGTCCGACCACGACGACCCGGCCTTGACACGCGCAACGGGACGCGCGGTCGCCCACGCTGAGGTACGCATCGTCGACCCCGAGGGCAACGAGGTGCCCCGGGGAACGATCGGCGAAGTCGTCGCGCGCGGCGACCACGTCATGCGCGGGTACTGGAACAAACCCGAGGCCACCGCCGACGCTGTGCGGGACGGTTGGATGCACACCGGCGACGGCGGATACATGGACGACCGCGGATACGTCTTCGTCGTCGACCGTCTCAAGGACATGATCATCACCGGGGGTGAGAACGTCTACTCGGTCGAGGTGGAAAACGCGTTGGCCGAGCACCCCGCGGTGGCCGGATGTGCGGTGATCGGCGTGCCCGACACCCGCTGGGGCGAGCGGGTGCATGCCGTCGTGGTGGTTCACCCCGGCGAAAAGGCGAGCCCGGACGGATTGCGGGAGCACTGCCGGGAACGAATCGCGAGCTACAAGGTGCCCCGCTCCATCGAATTCGTCGACGCACTACCGATGTCCGGGGCAGGCAAGATCCTCAAACGGGAACTGCGCACGCCGCACTGGGAGAATACACGGGTGCCCGGATGAGCATTCCGGCCCCTGCGGCAAATCGACGGGTACGATCTGGTCTGTGAACCTGCCGGCGGCTATCTGGTGGCCCTATCGCTGACGGCCACCCGCGTCACCGTGCCGGCCGGCGCCCGCACGGTGATCCAGCAGGCTCATCCGTCGGGGCACGATTGCAGCGCAGCACGTTCCGGACGCACCCATCGACGAAGGAGAGTTACTTGACCATGTCCCCGGCAACCGGAGCCGAACTGGCTCGTTCATTGGAGCCTCTGGGGGTTGCGGTCCCCTCGGCCGTTCCCACGCATTGGTACAACCTGGCGGCGGATCTTCCGGAACCCGTTCCGCCGCATCTACATCCGGGCACCCGCGAGCCGCTGGGACCGGAGGACCTGGCGCCGCTGTTTCCGGCGAGCCTGATCGAGCAGGAGGTCGCGACCGACCGCTACATCGAGATCCCCGAGACGGTTCGGGAGATCTACGGCATGTGGCGCCCGTCGCCGCTGGTGCGGGCGCATCGGCTCGAGCGGGTGCTCGGCACCCCGGCACGGATCTTTTACAAGTACGAGGGTGTGAGCCCGGTCGGCTCGCACAAGCCGAATACGGCTGTCGCGCAGGCCTACTACAACGCCCTCGAGGGCACCACCAAGCTCACCACCGAGACCGGCGCCGGCCAGTGGGGCGCGTCGTTGTCGTTCGCCGGTGCGCTGCTCGGTCTCGACGTCGAGGTGTGGCAGGTTCGCGCGTCCTACGACGCGAAGCCGTACCGCCGACTCCAGATGGAGGCGTACGGCGGCATCTGCCATCCGTCGCCGTCCGACCTCACCGAGGCGGGACGGGCGATTCTCGCCGAGCACCCCGACACGACGGGTTCGCTGGGCATGGCGATCAGCGAGGCCGTCGAGGTTGCCGCCAAAGACCCGCGCGCACACTACTCACTGGGCAGTGTCCTCAACCACGTCATGCTCCACCAGACCGTGATCGGCCAGGAAGCGATGGCCCAGCTGGAGGAGGCGGGCGAGCCGGTCGCGCACACGGTATTCGGTTGCGCCGGCGGCGGTTCCAACCTTGCCGGCCTGACGTTCCCGTTCCTCGGCCGCAACTTGCGCGAGGGCACCACCACCCGCCTCGTCGCGTGTGAGCCGGCGGCCTGCCCGTCGCTCACACAGGGCGAGTACCGCTACGACTTCGGAGACGTCGCGGGTCTGACTCCGCTGTTGAAGATGTACACGCTGGGCAACGACTTCGTTCCGCCTGCAATCCACGCGGGCGGTCTGCGGTACCACGGCATGTCGCCGATGGTCTCGCACGCCGTCGCCCTCGGACTGATGGAGGCGACCGCGATCGAACAGGACGACGCACTTACCGCGGGCCTGCTCTTCGCCCGCGCCGAAGGCATCATCCCCGCTCCGGAATCCACGCACGGCGTGGCCGCGGCCATCGCGCATGCCCGCACGGTCACCGAACCGGAGGTCGTGGTCATCGGACTGTCCGGCAACGGCCAGCTGGACCTCCCCGCGTACAGCCGGTACGTCTGATCGATGTGCCGAGGCAGACCCCCGGGTCCGCCTCGGCGGTCACCGGCGCAGCGTCGACAACCTGCTCACCAGGCGGTCGACGTCGAGGGTGCCCGCGAGTCCGCTGAACATGCCCTCCCTCGGCGAGTCCGCCACGACGGTCAGCGCGGTGCCGCGGTCGTACAGCACGTCGACGACGTTCGCGAACCGTCGCACGGTGTCCGGGCCGGCCTCCCGCAACCGGGGCACACCGGTGATCACCCAGCAGCCGTACCGCTCGGACAGGTCGAGGTAGTCGGCGGGCGCGGTCGGGGTACCGCACAGCGCCGCGAACTCGAACCAGACCGTCCGGTCGCGTACCGCCGCTGCCGTCACGGTCCGCGTGCCGACGGTCAGGGCGACCCGCTCGCACAGGGCCGGAACCTCCACTTCGGACGCATTGACGAAGCGGCCGGCGGCGAATCCGGCAGCCGGCGCTCCCGCGGTGCGGTAGTCGACGGGTCCGGCCACCCTCACGACGGTCAGATTCTGCTGCAGCACGGTGATCGTCGGCTCGAACAGGTGATGGAATAGCGGGTTGGGCAGCAGTCCTTCGGGCGGATAGTTCGACGTCACCACCAGCGTGATGCCGCGGGCGAACAGCGCCTTCAGCAGCCGCGCCACCAGCATCGCGTCCCCGACGTCGTGGAGGTGGAACTCGTCGAAGCACAGCAACCGGACGTCGCCGAGCGCCGCGTCGATCGCGAGGTCGATGGACCCCAGCGCGTGCGCGTCGGCGTGGAGGCGGCGGAAGAACGAGTGAAAGTGCACGCGCCGTTTCGGGACCTCGGAAGCCGCGTGGAAGCGATCCATCAGCCAGGTTTTGCCACGTCCGACGGGCCCCCACAGGTACACGCCGCGAACCCCGGGTCTCCCCTGCGCCAGGCCGTCGGCGGTCTCGTCCAGGACAGCCGCGGCCGAGCGCTGCGCGTCGTCCAGCAGAACCTCTACATCCACGGAAGGAGACACTACGAACGGGGAGTCTCGGGCGACAAGCAGATGTGAGGAGGGCGACTGCGCGGCGCGACGGCCCGAAGGAGGCAAGTGGGGCGACGAGAAGCCCGCATTTCTGCGAAGATCGTGACGTGAACCCCCAGTACCTCAGCCGTCTCCCCGACAGCGGTTTCGACCGCGTCGACGCACTCCTCGCGCCCGTGGACAGCGACCTCGCGGCGGCGTTTCCGGGTGATCGGCAGCAACCGCAGCCCATCCACACCGTCTACGTGAGCGCGGCGGACGCCGGCCCGGACACCCCGAGGGTGTGGGGTGAGCAGGCTGTCGAACTGCTGGACAGGTACACCGAGGCACTGTCCGAAATCGGCACGACCGGTGCACTTCCCGACGTGCGCGCGACGCTCGAGCGCAGTCCGATCCAGGATCTGCGGATCGACTTCGAGGACGGCTTCGGCTGGCGGAGCGACGACGTCGAGGACGCGGCCGCACTGGAGACGGGTCGCACGCTGCGACAGCTGTCGTCCGATCTGTCCGGACCGCGGTCGCTGGGGATCCGCGCGAAGGGCCTGGCGCCGCACGAGCGCCGCCGCGGGATCCGCACGCTCGAACTCGTCCTCGAAGGCGCGGGTGGGGTTCCCGACGGCTTCGTGTTCACCGTGCCGAAACTGCGTGCAGCCCAGCAGGTCACCGCCGTCGTCGCGTTGTGCGAGGAACTGGAGAGCGCGTACGGGCTTCCTGACGGGTCGCTGCGCTTCGAGTTGCAGATCGAGAGCCCGCAGGCCGTCCTCGGGCCGGACGGCACCGTGACCGTCGCGAAGGCGATCCAGCTCGCCGAGGGACGCTGCACCGGATTGCACTACGGCACTTACGACTACAGCGCGGCCTGCGGAATCGCCTCCCGGTTCCAGTCGCTCGAGCACCCGGTGGCCGACCATGCCAAGTCCGTGATGCTGGTGGCGGCGGCCCAGACCGGGGTGTGGGTGTGCGACGGATCCACCCAGGTGGTCCCGCAGGGCAGCGACGAGGAGATCCGCGCGGCGCTGGCCCGGCACTACCGGCTCGTCACCCGTTCGCTCGAACGCGGGTACTACCAGGGGTGGGATATGCATCCCGGGCATCTGATCACCCGCTGGCTCGCGACGTTCGACTTCTACCGCGACGCCCTGCCCGCCGCGGCCACCCGCCTGCAGGCCTACCTCGACCGCCAGGGCGGCGGGGTGATGGACGAACCGGCCACCGCGCAGGCCCTCGCGACGGTGGTGCTGCGGGGGCTGGCGTGCGGAGCGTTCGACGAGGACGCGGTCCGCGCGCAGGCCCCCGGATGCACGGTGGACACGCTCCGCGACCTCCTCACCCGGGTGGTGGTCCCGGAGAGCTGACCGCCTCCCCGCCCACGAGGACCACCCGCACCACCCCCTCCGAGGTCCTACACTTGGCCCACGCCCGATCAGGAGGTACCAGCGCCCGTGACCCCGAACGCCTTGACCCCGCCCAGCTTCCGGAGTCTGCCGGACCTGGCCGTACGCACACTCGGCGGCGCCGTCGTGTGGGCCAACGACGAGCTGTTCGCCGAGCGGGAGAACCTCATCCGCCCGACGGCCGCCGTGTACCAGCCGGCGACGTTCGGGCACAAGGGTCAGGTGTACGACGGCTGGGAGACCCGCCGTCGCCGGGTGGCGGGGACGGACGAGGCGATCGTCCGGCTCGGGGTTCCCGGTGTGGTGCGCGGCGTCGTGGTCGACACCGCCTGGTTCAAGGGCAACTACCCACCGGAGGTCTCCGTGCAGGCCGCGTCCGTCGACGGCTACCCGTCCGCCGACGAACTGGTCGGCGCCGACTGGACCACGATCGTCGAGCGCAGCCCCGTTCAGGGTGACACCGAGAATCCGTTCGCGGTCGACTCCGGCGCTCGGTGGACGCACGTGAAGCTCACGATGCACCCGGACGGCGGTGTCGCCCGGCTCCGGGTGCACGGCGAGGGCCGTCCCGACCCCCGTTTCCTCGACGCGGGCCCCGTCGATCTCGCGGCGCTCGAGAACGGCGCCCGAGTCAGGTCCTGTTCCAACATGTTCTACGGGTCGCCGCAGAACATGCTGCTCCCCGGTCTCGCCCGGGTGATGGGCGACGGCTGGGAGACGTCCCGCCGCCGCGACGACGGCAACGACTGGGTCGAGATCCGGCTCGCCGCCCAGGGCACGGTGTCGCTGGCCGAACTCGACACCTCCTACTTCCTCGGCAATGCCCCCGGCGAGGCGAGCCTCCTTGGCCGGGACGGCGACGGTGAGTGGACGGATCTGCTTCCGCGGACGCGCCTGCAGCCCGACACGAGGCACCGCTTCGTCATCGACAGCGACCGGCCCGTCACGGAGGCTCGGCTCGACATCTTCCCGGATGGCGGCATGGCGCGGTTGCGGTTGTGGGGTTCCCTGACCGACGCGGGTCGGGCAGGGTTGACGGCATGACTCACGGTTTCGATGACAGCTATCCCCGTGACCTGGTCGGATACGGGCCGCACCCGCCCGATCCGCAGTGGCCGGGCGGCGCGAAGATCGCTGTCCAGTTCGTCCTCAACTACGAGGAGGGCGCCGAGAACAACGTCCTCCACGGCGACGACGCGTCGGAGACGTTCCTGTCGGAGATGGTCGGTGCGCAGCCGTTCCCGAATCGGCACATGAGCATGGAATCGATCTATGAATACGGTTCCCGCGCCGGGCTGTGGCGGGTGCTCCGGGCGTTCGAGCGGCGCGGACTGCCGCTCACGATCTTCGCGGTGGCCAAGGCCATGCAGCGGAACCCGGAGGCCGTCAGCGCCTTTCGCGAACTCGGTCACGAGATCGCCTGCCACGGCCTGTGGTGGAAGTCGTACCAGCTGTCCGACGAGGACGCCGAACGCAGGGACCTGGCCGAGGCGGTGGAGATCCTGCGGGACCTCACCGGCGAAGCCCCGCTGGGCTGGTACACCGGCCGCGACTCCCCGCTCACCCGGCGACTGGTGGTCGAGCACGGCGGCTTCGAGTACGACTCCGACTCGTACGCCGACGACCTGCCCTACTGGGTGAAGGTCGACGCCCCCGGGAAGGGCCTCGTCGACCACCTGGTGGTGCCGTACACCCTCGACACCAACGACATGCGGTTCGCGTCCCCCGGCGGTTTCCCGAGCGGCGAGCAGTTCTTCGCGCACCTGCGGGACGCCTTCGACGTCCTGTACGCGGAGGGCACGGCCGGGGCGCCGAAGATGCTGTCCGTGGGTCTGCACTGCCGCATCGTCGGCAGGCCCGCCCGCACCGCGGCGCTGGAGCGTTTCCTCGACCACGTGCAGTCCCACGACGACGTGTGGGTCGCCCGGCGCATCGAGATCGCCCGCCACTGGCGCGCCGTCCACCCCGCCTGAGGACGGACCGATGCCCCCGCGAAGACCGTCCTTGCTGGTCACGAACCTGGCCAACCGGGATCCCGGCAGCTCGCAGACCGTGATCCTGGAGGAACTGCGCCGGGTGATCCTCAGCGGCGGCGCCCCGCCGGGCACCCCGATTCCGGTGGACGAGGTGGCCGAGCACTTCGGTGTCAGCCGCATCCCGATCCGGGAGTCGCTGAAGACGCTGATCGGCGAGGGTCTCGTCGATCACCGGGCCAATGCCGGATACACGGTTGCCCGGCTGACCGTCGACGAACTCGAGGAGCTCTACCTGGTGCGGGGCGTCCTCGAGTCGGCGGCGCACTCGGTGGCCATCACCCTGGCCGACGAGGCCGACGACACGAGGGCCCGGGAGACGTACGCGGCGCTCGACCGCTCGGTTCTCGAGGACGACCTGACCGCGTATCACCGGGAGAGCCGCAACTTCCACCTCGCCCTGGCGTCGCCGTGCCGGATGCAGCGGCTGCTGCACATGTTCGAGGCGGCGTGGAACATCACCGAGCCGGTGCAGCCGATGTCGCAGGTCGATACCCCGGAGCGGCTGCGCCTGCACCTCGGGCACCGCGACATGCTCGCGGCGTTCCTCGCCCGGGACGCCGCGGCGCTGAAGGCGGCCACCGATCGGCACAACGAACAACTCGACACGGTGATCGCCGCCCTGCCCACGGACACCGGGATCTTCCGGGACACGCCCGGGTAGGCCGTGCGGCAAGATATATTCTCGGCCCGATCGGGCGCCCGCGAGAATATATCTTCGCCGTCACAGTCAGGAAATATCCGAAAACTACTTTTGCTCCCAGCGCTTCGGTGGTGTGCTTTTCACCGAGGCACCCTCACGTCGAAGCAGTCGTCTCCGGACTGCACCAGGGAGCAAAACGATGACTCAGACAGCGCCCTCCTCCTCCGAAGGGGAAACCGTCCCCGGTGCACACCTGGCCGGCGCCGGGCTGATCAAACCCGGCTACCACCCGCGACTGACCAACGACGACCTCGCGCCGCTGAAGACCCAGTCGTGGTCGTCGTACAACATCTTCGCGTTCTGGATGTCCGACGTGCACAGCGTCGGCGGGTACGTCACCGCGGGCAGCCTGTTCGCGCTCGGGCTGACCAGCTGGCAGGTCCTCGTCGCCCTCGTGGTCGGCATCGCGATCGTCAACGTGTTCGCGAACCTGGTGGCCAAACCCAGCCAGGTCACCGGTGTCCCCTACCCGGTCATGTGCCGCAGCGCCTTCGGCGTCCTGGGCGCGAACGTCCCGGCCGTCATCCGCGGCCTCATCGCGGTGGCCTGGTACGGAATCCAGACCTACCTGGCGTCGCACGCGCTCGTGATCCTCGGCCTGAAGATCTGGCCGGGCCTGGCGCCCTGGGCGGACGTGCACGAGCACGGATTCCTCGGCCTGTCGGCGCTCGGCTGGGCCGGGTTCATGACGATGTGGGTGCTGCAGGCGCTGGTCTTCTGGCGCGGCATGGAAAGCATCCGCAAGTTCATCGACTTCTGCGGCCCCGCCGTCTACGTCGTGATGTTGATGCTCGCCATCTATCTGATCAGCGAGGCCGGCTGGTCGAACATCAGCCTGAACCTCGGCGAGGTGAACTACACCGGCTGGTCGGCGGTGCCCGTGGTGCTGGGCGCGATCGCCCTTGTCGTGTCGTACTTCTCGGGCCCGATGCTCAACTTCGGCGACTTCTCCCGGTACGGAAAGACGTTCGCCGCGGTCAAGCGCGGCAACTTCCTCGGTCTCCCGGTGAACTTCCTGTTCTTCTCGATCCTCACCGTCGTCACCGCGTCGGCGACCCTGCCCGTGTACGGCCGCCTGATCACCGATCCGGTCGAGACGGTCGCGCAGATGGACAACCTGTTCGCCGTCGTCCTCGGCCTGCTCACCTTCATCGTCGCCACCATCGGTATCAACATCGTCGCCAACTTCGTGTCCCCGGCCTTCGACTTCTCGCACGTCAGCCCGCAGCGAATCAGCTGGCGCACGGGCGGAATGATCGCCGCCGTCGGATCGGTCCTGATCACCCCGTGGAACCTGTACAACAACCCGGAGGTGATCCACTACACGCTCGAGACGCTCGGCGCCTTCATCGGGCCGCTGTTCGGAATCCTCATCGCGGACTACTACCTGGTGCGCAGGCAGCGGATCATCCTCGACGACATGTTCACCATGTCGCACGACGGAACATACTGGTACAAGAAGGGTTACAACCCGGCCGCGATCATCTCCACCGTCGTCGGCGCGATCGTCGCGATGGTTCCCGTGATCCTCAAGGCCCAGCCGTTCGGACTCGACGTGTGGGGCATGGCCGGCGCCGCCCAGTACTCGTGGTTCCTGGGCATGGGCATCGGATTCCTCTGCTATTTCGCACTGTCCACCGGCGCGCGTCGTGCGCACCGCACGGCCCCGGCCGAGGCGTAGGTCGAGGACCGTGCACATCAAGATCGTCAATCCCAACACCACCCGGGCGATGACCGACAAGATCGGCGACTGCGCCCGCTCCGTCGCCGGGCCCGGGACGCTCGTCGAGGCGGTGAGCCCGCAGATGGGCCCCGCCTCCATCGAGAGTCACTACGACGAAGCACTCAGTGTCCCCGGGCTTCTCGAGGAGATCGCGCGCGGCGAGGAGGCCGGCGTGGACGGGTACGTGATCGCCTGCTTCGGCGATCCGGGCCTCGACGCGGCCCGGGAACTGGCCTCCGGCCCCGTGCTCGGCATCGCCGAGGCGGCCATGCACACCGCGAGCTTCCTGGGCCGCGGGTTCAGCGTCGTCACCACACTGGGACGCACCCGGGGGCGGGCGTGGGAACTCGCCGAACGGTATGGCATGCAACGCTTCTGCCTCGGGGTGCACGCGTGCGAGATCGCGGTCCTCGACCTCGACCGGGACCCGGACGCGGTGAAGGTGATCACCGAGGCCTGCCGCGTCGCCCTCGACCGGGACGGTTCGGACGCGATCGTGCTGGGCTGCGCGGGCATGGCGGATCTGTGCGCGGTCATCTCGGCGGAACTCGGCGTGCCGGTGGTCGACGGCGTGGCGGCGGCGACCCTCATGGTGCAGTCCCTCGTGACGCTCGGTCTGCGGACCGGCGCGCGCGGCGAGTTCGCGGCTCCCCTGCCCAAGAAGTACACCGGACTGCTCGAGGGTTTCGGTCGCTGACCCCGAATGGCTGCGCTCTGTGCGCCATAGTGGTAGCCAGAGGTACCGAAAAGGCGCACGAGCGAGGAGCCGTCATGACCGAACCGCCCGGCCTGATCGCGTTCAACGCTCTGAGCGACGCGCGGGCCGTCGACCTGCTGGTGCAGTGCTGCGCGTCGACGGTGTGGGCGAAGCGGATGGCCGCCGAGCGGCCGTTCCCGTCCGCCGACGCGCTGCACACCGCCGCCGACAACGTGCTGGCCGACCTGAGCGAGTCCGAGGTCGACGCGGCGCTGGCCGGTCATCCGCGGATCGGCGACCGCGCGGACAACCCCTCGTCGGCGCGCGAACAGTCGGCGGTCGCGTCCGCCGACGACGACGTCCGCGCGCGCCTGCGGGCGGGTAACGAGGAGTACGAGCAGAAGTTCGGGCACGTCTACCTGGTGTGCGCGTCCGGTCGGTCGGCGCAGGAACTACTCGACGTGCTGCACGCGCGTCTCGGCAACGACGCCGCGACGGAACGCACGATCCTGCGGACCGAACTCGCCGCCATCAACCGGTTGCGCCTGGAACGCCTTCTCGGCGAGATCGGAGACACGGTCCCCTGATGTCCAAGATCCTGAGCACCCACGTACTGGACGCCACCGACGGCACACCCGCAACGGGGGTGCACGTGCAGCTGGTGTCCTCGGCCGGCGACGTCCTCGCGAGCGCGACGACCGATTCGGACGGCCGCATCGCCGAGATCGCGCCGGACGGTCTGACCGCGGCCACCTATTCGCTGGTCTTCGCCACCGGCGACTACTTCGCCGCCCGCGGCCGGGAGACGTTCTACCCGGAGGTGACCGTCACGTTCGTCCTCGACGACCCGCAGCGGGGATATCACGTCCCGTTGCTGTTGTCCCCGTTCGCCTATTCCACCTACCGCGGGAGCTGAAGAATGACCGACCTCACCGGCGCCATCGTCCTGGGCGAGCACCAGTACGGCAAGGCCGAGAACCGCGTCGTGCGGATCTACCGCGACACCCCGCGACACGAAATCCGGGACGTGAGCGTGTCGACGTGCCTGCGCGGCGACTTCTCGGCCGCGCACCTCGCCGGCGACCAGAGTTCGGTGCTGCCCACCGACACCCAGAAGCAGACGGCGTACTCCTACGCGAAGGAGAAGGGACTCGACTCCATCGAGGAGTACGGGCTGACGCTGGCACGGCACTTCGTGGACGACGTGGCCCCGGTCGTGGGCGCTCGCATCGAGATCGAGGAGTACGCGTGGCAGCGCGCGGTGGTCGACGGGGCGGAACACGACCACACCTGGGTGCGCAAGGGCGAGGAGGTGCGCACCGCGGCGATCACCGTCGACGCCGACGGCACGTGGGTGGTCGGCGGGCTGAAGGATCTGGTGATCCTGAAGTCCACGGGCAGCGAATTCTTCGGATTCCTGAAGGACGAGTACACGATCCTCGAGGAGACGCACGACCGGGTGATGGCGACGTCGCTGGTCGTGCAGTGGCGGTTCGTCACCACCGACGTGGACTGGAACAGCGTCTACGCCGGCATCAAGGAACAGATCGTCGCGACGTTCGCGACCGTCCATTCGCTCGCCCTGCAGCAGACGCTGTACGAGATCGGCAAGGCGATCCTGGAGCGCTACCCCGTGCTCGCGGAGGTGCGCCTGTCCGCCCCGAACAAGCACCACTTCGCCCACGACCTCGCCCGTTTCGGCGTGGAGAACGACAACGAGGTCTTCCACGCCGCCGACCGCCCGTACGGCCTGATCCAGGCCACGGTGCAGCGTTCCGACGCCCCGGACCCCGGACCCGCATGGTCCGCGTACGCGGGGTGGCTCAGCTGATGTCCGAGGGCCCCGGCACGGTCGTCGTCTCCGGTGCGTACGTCGCCACCGTCGACACGTCGGGCACCGAGCATCCGGACGGCTACGTCGTCGTCCGGGGCAACCGCATCGTCGACGTCGGTGCCGGTCCCGCGCCGGAGATCGAGGGCGCACGGGTCGTCGACGGACGCGGCTGCCTGCTGACACCCGGACTGGTGAACACCCACCACCACCTGTACCAGTGGATCACCCGCGGGCTCGCCGCCGACGACAACCTGTTCGGCTGGCTGACCACCCTCTACCCGATCTGGGCGGGCATCGACGCCGACGCCGTCCGGACGGCGGCCACCGGCGGTCTCGCCTGGCTGGCGAAACACGGGTGCACGACCACGACCGACCACCATTACGTCGTGCCCCGCGACGGCGGCGACGTATTCGGTGCCGAGATCGAGGCCGCCCGGACCGTCGGGCTGCGGTTCCACCCCAGCCGGGGGTCGATGGACCTCGGCCACAGCCGGGGCGGGTTGCCACCAGACTCCGTGGTGGAGCGTCTCGACGACGTCCTCACCGGCACCCAGGACGTCATCGACCGCTGGCACGACCCGGCGCCCGACTCGATGCTGCGGGTCGCGGTGGCGCCCTGCTCCCCGTTCTCCGTCACCGCCGACCTGCTGACCGAGGCCGCGGCCCTCGCCCGGTCCGCCGGCGTGCGACTGCACACCCACCTCGCGGAAACCGTTGACGAGCAGGACTTCTGCCTCGACCGGTTCGGCTGCACCCCGGTTCAGTACATGGAGCGACTCGGCTGGGTGGGTCCCGACGTCTGGTACGCCCACGCCGTCCACCTCGACGACGTCGCGATCACCACCCTGGCCGGCACCGGCACGGGCGTCGCCCACTGCCCCACGTCCAACGCCCGCCTCGGCGCCGGGATCGCCCGGGCCCGGGACCTCCACGCGGCCGGGGTCCCGCTGGGACTCGGTGTCGACGGCGCCGCCAGCAACGAGGCGTGCAACATGCTCGAGGAGGCCCGCCACGCCGTGCTGTTCGCCCGGGCACGCGGCGGCCCGCGCGAGATGACGGTGCGCACCGCGCTCGAACTCGCCACCATCGGCGGGGCCCGGGTGCTCGGCCGGGACGACGAACTCGGCTCCGTCGAACCCGGCAAACTGGCCGACCTCGCACTGTGGCGGGTCGACACCCTCGCACATTCCGGCATCACCGACCCGGTGGCGGCTTTGGTTCTCGGGGCCACGGCGCCGCTGGAGTTGCTTCTGGTGAACGGGCGCGCCGTCGTCGAGCGTGGAAGAGTGATCACCGTGAACGAGGACGACGTCGCCGCGGAGGTCGAGCAGGCCCACCGGGCCCTGGTGCGCAAGGCGGGGTGAGACCATGGATCTGTCGTTCGTGACGGAGATCTCGGCGCCGCGCAGCCGGGACGACCTGCCCGCCCCCGAACCCGGAACGGCGTACCTGGCGGGCGGCACCTGGCTGTATTCGGAGCCGCAACCGACGGTCACCCGGCTGGTCGACCTGGCCACCCTCGACTGGCCTGCGATCACGGTCCACGACGACGAACTCGAACTCGCCGCGACGTGCACCATCGAGAACCTCTGCAATGCACCGCTTCCCGCCGAGTGGTCGGCGAAGAACCTGTTCCGGCCGTGCGCCGAGTCGCTGGTCGCGTCGTGGAAGATCTGGCACACCGCGACCGTCGGCGGCAACCTCGCACTGGCGCTGCCTGCCGGCGCGATGATCACGCTGTGCTGCGCGCTCGACGCCGAACTCCTGATCTGGACCGCCGACGGCGGCGAACGCCGGGTTCCGGTGGACCGGTTCGTGACCGGGGCCGGCAGCACGACGCTGGAGGCCGGTGAACTGATCCGAAGCATCCACCTCCCCGCCGCCGCATTGCGGGGCCGCACGTCGCTGCGGAAGATCGCGTACTCGCCGCTCGGACGGTCCGGTGCCCTGCTCGCCGGACGCGTCGGCGCGGACGGATTCACGCTGACCGTCACCGCGTCGACCGTCCGCCCGTTCGTCCTGCGCTTCCCTGCCGTTCCCGGCACCGATCCGTTGAGCGCCGCTCTGGCCGAACGGATCTCCCCCGACGCCTACCTGACGGACGCGCACGGCGCCGCGGACTGGCGTCGCCACGTCACGGGCGTCCTCGCCGAGGAGATCCGGAGGGAGCTGGAATGAAGTTGACGGTCGACGGTCAGTCGGTGGACGCCGACGCACGGCCCGGTCAGTGTCTGCGCACCTTCCTGCGGGAACAGCAGCGGTTCGCGGTCAAGAAGGGCTGCGACGCCGGGGATTGCGGCGCCTGTTCCGTGCTGCTCGACGGCGCCCCGGTGCACTCCTGTGTGGTGCCGGCGCATCGCGCGGAGAACCGCGAGGTCACCACCGCCGCCGGTCTCGGCAGTCCCGACGAACTCCATCCCGTGCAGCAGCAATTCGTCGACGCGGCGGGATTCCAGTGCGGGTTCTGCACACCCGGGATGGTGGTGACCGCGTCCGCGCTCGACTCCGCGCAACGCGCCGACCTGCCGCGCGCACTGAAGGGGAATCTGTGCCGCTGCACCGGTTATCGCTCCGTCCGCGACGCCGTCGGCGGCGTGTGCACCACCGAATCGGACAGTGCCGGTGAGTCGTTCGGACGGTCGATTCCCGCACCCGCGGCCACCCGGGTGGTGTGCGGCGCGGAACCGTACACGCTCGACCTGGCCGTCGACGGTTTGACCCACATCCAGATCCTCGGCAGCCCGCACCCGCACGCCCGCATTACCCGCCTCGACACGTCCGCCGCCGAGCGACTGCCCGGCGTCCACGCGGTGCTCACCCACCGCGACAGTCCGGGCGTGGCCTTCTCCACCGCGCGTCACGAGTTCCGCACCGACGACCCCGACGACACCTACGTGTTCGACACGATCCTCCGGTTCCGCGGGCAGCGCGTCGCCGCGGTCGTCGCGGACTCCGTCGACATCGCCCGGCGCGCACTGCAGTTGATCGAGGTGGAGTACGAAGTCCTCGAACCGGTCTTCGACCCCGACCTGGCGCGCCGCCCGGGTGCACCCCTGCTGCACGGCGACAAAGGCACCGAGTCCCGGATCGCGGACCCGGCCCGGAATCTGGTGGCCGAGGTCCACGGCGAGACCGGCGACCTCGCCGCCGGACTGGCGGCGGCGCGGGACACGGGTGCGGTGGTGGAGGGCACGTGGCAGACCCAGCGCGTGCAGCACACGCATCTCGAAACCCACTCGGCCATCGGCTGGCTCGACTCCGACGGTCGCCTCACCCTCCGCAGCAGCACCCAGGTGCCCTTCCTCGTCCGCGACGAACTCGCTCACCTGTTCTCACTCGACCGCGCGCAGGTCCGGGTGTTCACGGCCCGCGTCGGGGGCGGCTTCGGCGCGAAGCAGGAGATGCTGGTGGAGGACCTCGTCGCCCTCGCCGTGCTGCGCACCGGCCGACCGGTGCAGTACGAGTTCACCCGTTCCGACCAGTTCACGATCGCCCCGTGCCGGCATCCCATGCGGGTGTCGGTGAAGGTCGGTGCCGACGGCGACGGAAGGCTGACGGCACTCGCCGTCGACGTGCTGTCGGATGCCGGTGCGTACGGCAATCATTCGGTGGGCGTGATGTTCCACGGTTGCAGCGAATCCGTTGCGCTGTACCGGTCGCCGAACAAGCGGGTGGACGCCCAGGCCGTCTACACCAACAACCTGCCGTCCGGGGCGTTCCGCGGCTACGGGCTGGGGCAGATCATCTTCGCGGTGGAGTCCGCGCTCGACCAGCTGGCCGCGGAGCTGGGGATCGACCCGTTCGAGTTGCGTCGTCGCAACGTGGTCGTCCCGGGCGACGACTTCGTCGATTTCGAAGTCGAACACGGCGACCTCACGTACGGCAGTTACGGACTGGACCAGTGCCTCGACCTGGCGGAGGCCGCCCTGCGCCGCGGCAACGACGCGCTTCCGCCGGACGGGCCGCAGTGGCGGGTCGGTGAGGGCATGGCGGCGTCCATGATCGCGACCATCCCGCCGCGGGGGCACTTCGCGGACGTGTCCTGCACCCTCGTCGAGGGCAGCCGGTACGAACTGCGGGTGGGCACAGCCGAGTTCGGGAACGGCACCACCACCGTGCACGCGCAGCTCGCCGCATCCGCGCTCGGCACCACCGCCGACCGGATCACCGTGATCCAATCCGACACCGACGTCGCCGGGCACGACACCGGAGCATTCGGTTCGGCAGGCACGGTCGTCGCCGGGAAGGCGGTACATCTCGCCGGAACCCGGCTGCGGGAGCTGTTGTTCGAGGTCGCCCGTCGCGTCGCCGGCGCCGCCGAGGACAGCGACTGCGCGCTCACACCCGACGCGGTCGTGGTCGCCGGGCGGACCGTCGAACTCGACAAGCTGGTACCCGAGGGACCGCTCCGGGCCGAGGGCCACCACGACGGCACCCCGCGGTCGGTGGTGTTCAACGTGCACGCCTTCCGGGTCGCGGTCGACACCGTCACCGGGGAGGTCCGGATCCTGCAGTCCATCCAGGCCGCGGATGCCGGCACGGTCCTCAACCCGCAGCAGTGCCGCGGGCAGGTCGAGGGCGGCGTGGCGCAGGCCATCGGCAGCGCGCTGTACGAGGAGATCCTGCTCGACGGCGCCGGGACCGTCCTCAACCCGCAGCTGCGGAACTATCACATCCCGCAGCTCGTGGACGTGCCGGACACCGAGGTCTACTTCGCGGACACCTACGACGAGCTGGGCCCGCACGGCGCCAAGTCGATGAGTGAGTCCCCGTACAACCCGGTCGCCCCGGCCCTGGCCAACGCGATCGCGGACGCCACCGGCGCCCGGCTTCGGCGGCTCCCGATGACCCCCGCCGCCGTGTGGCGTGCGGCTTCGCCGCCCGTGAGTACTTGTTAACCGCCCGACGTTAATAAGTACTCACGGGCGGCGAAGCCGCAGCAGTGCCTCGACGATGGGACGCTGCCCCTTGACCAGCTTCGTTTCGGCGACATCCGACGGGAACCAGCGGGCGTCGTCGACCTCGGGAAACTGCTGAATCTTCCCGGACCGCGGCGGCCATTCCAGTTCGAACGTGTTGCTCTCGACGAAGGCGACGTCTTCGCTCACCTCTGCCGCGTACACGGTGATCACCTTGCGTGAGGGCTGCCGGAATTCGCCGAGCAACTCGTACTCGACCGCGGGCGGCGGCGCGCCGATCTCTTCCTCGTACTCGCGCAGCGCGGCCGCGTACGGATCCTCGCCCTCGACGTATTCGCCCTTGGGGATCGACCACGCGGCGTCGTCCTTGCGCGCCCAGAACGGGCCACCCATGTGCACGATCCACAACTGGAGCACCCCCGCATCGTCTGTGCGATACAGGAGTACTCCAGCGCTGGTGACGGTCATGGGACCACGTTAGGCTGCGGCGTCCTCCCGCTGGTCGCTCAACTCGATCGTTTCGATCTCCTGGGCGTAGTGGAAGTGCGGGCGGCGGTGTCCGAGGAACGAACCGCACCACGACATCACCGCGACGTACCGGTTGCGGAATCCGACCAGGTAGACGAGGTGCACGGCGAGCCACAGGAACCAGGCGAGCACACCGGTCAGCTCGACCTTGCCGACGCGGGTGATCGCGCGGAACCGGTTGATGATCGCCATGCTGCCCTTGTCGCGGTACGTGAACGGCGTGCCGAGGGCGCGTTTCCCGGTGATGATGGCCGCGACGTGGCGTCCACCCTGCATCGCGAACGGCGACTGCGCGGGCAGGTTGTTCAGCGACGCCATGTCGCCGATCGCGTAGACGTCGTCGTAGCGGCCCACCGTGAGGTCCTCGTCGACCAGCAGCCGGCCGCCGCGGCCGGTCTCGCAGCCGGTCCGGTCCGCGAGCACTGCCGCGAAGTCGTTGGCCTGGATCCCCGCCGACCAGATGATGGTGTCCGCCGTGAGGCGCTTCTCGAAACCGGTGCTCGGCGACGACAGGGTGGCGCCGTGGTCGTCGATGTCGGTGACCATCGTGCCGAGAACCACCTCGACACCCGCCTTCTCCAGCGAGTCCTGCGTGTACTTGCTGAGCTTGCCGCCGAAGACCGGTAGCGTCTCGTTCGCACCCTCGACGAGCGTGACGGTGACCTCTTCGGACGTGATGTCGCGAAGCGACTTCTCGAAGTAGCGGCCCGCCAGTTCCTTGATCTGACCTGCCAGTTCGACACCGGTCGGGCCGGCACCGATCACGATGAAGTGCAGCAGGTCGCGACGACGCTCCGGGTCGGAGGTGGTGTGCGCCTCCTCGAAGCAGCGGACGATCTGCCTGCGCAGCCGGTCGGCGTCGGCGACGGTCTTGAGCGCGTACGTGACCTCGGCGAACTCGTCGCGCCCGAAGTAGGCCTGCCGGGCGCCCGTCGCGGCGATGAGGCTGTCGTAACCGATGGTGTGGCGGATGCTGCCGGCCTCGTAGACGACCTCTTTCTTGTCCGGGTCGACGTCGACGACGCGGCCCAGGCGGACGTCGCCACTGGGGTACTTGGCGAGGATCGCGCGGATGGACGGGGCGATCTCGCCGGGCGAGATGACACCGGTCGCGACCTGGTACAGAAGGGGCTGGAACAGATGCTCGGTGGTCTCGGAAATCAGCACGAACGGCGTGCCGGCCTTGCCGAGCTTCTTCGCCGCCGCGAGTGCGCCGAATCCCGATCCCACGATGACAACCTGTGTGCGATCCACCGAAAACCTCCTACTGCTTCATGCGTCTACTTAGCTCCGCGTATGAGCTCCACATTAGGGATCGACCGTTGTTAATTGCCAGTAAGCTGGGGAAATCGAAATAGTGTTATCTCGATTGCTCATAAGTCTTCCCCGAAGGACGTAACCTCAGGTCATGGAGTTCCGACAGCTTCGCTACTTCCTCGCGGTCGGCGAGGAGGGCAGTTTCTCGCGCGCGGCACAACGCTGCTTCATCTCCCAGTCGGCGATCAGCCATCAGATCGCCAAACTCGAAACCGAGTTGGGCACCACCCTGCTGGAACGCTCGACACGCGCCACCCGGCTCACCGCGGCGGGCGAACGACTGATGCCCATCGCCGCCGAGATGATGGGCCTCGAGGCGCGCGCGCTGTCGGTGGGACTCGACCCCCGCAACCGGCTCCGGATCAGCGCGAGCATGAGCTTCGCGACGCAGAGCCTGGAGGCGATATCGGCTGTCCGCGAAGACTTCCCGCAGCTCGACATCGAATTCGTCATCAAGGATTTCACCGACCGGATGACCGCCGTCGCGTCGGGTGACGCCGACCTCGCACTCATCCGCGGCGGCGTCGACCGGCCGGGCCTCGAAACCGTCGAATTCGGGCTCGAGGACCTGGTGATCGTGACGTCGAGCAAACACCCACTCGCCGGGGTCTCGACCGTCGACCTCAGCGAACTGGCGCCCTACCCCCTGCTACTGCCGCCCCGCAGCAGTCAGATCCTGATCCACAACGTCGTCGAGGACGCATTCCGGCAGGTCGGGCAGCGCGTGATGCTCGGACCGTCGATCCCCAGCGACCACACGGCCACCCTCGACGTCCTCACCACCCCGCGGTCGTGGACGGTGCTGTACGCCGACACCGCCGACGCGACGCCCCGCCGCGGGCTGAGCTTCCTGCGCGAGGCGCACGATCGACTGCGCATCCCGGTGTGCGGGGTCGTCCGCAGCGGAACTGCGACGCGGCCCGAACTGACGCACCTGTTCCGTGCGCTCGCGCAGTCGATCGCCGGGACCGGCGGAGCGGCCGAAACCTAAACGTCGATCAGACCGTGCCGGTCGACCCACGTCAGCACACGGTCGAGCATCGTGTCGGGGACCTCGAGCTGCGGAGTGTGCCCCACATCCGCGAGAATCACGCTGTCCCACCGCGGATTCGCGGTCGCCACCTTGCGGGCCGCCGCGACCGGAACCAGCCGGTCGCGGTCGCCGTGGAGCAGGAGGACCGGCTGCGCGATCGACCGCATGGTGTCGAGGTACCGGCGCGGGCGGGCCAGGACCCGCATCAGTGAGCGGCTGGCCTGGAGGAACGCCGCGTCCTCGGACGGCAGCCCGCGCCGGTAGCCCGCGAGAGCCGCTGCGGCGTCGAGGGAATCTTCCGACGCTCGGCTCGGATCGGCGAAGCACAGGTCGATCATCCGCTCGACCAACTGCCGGTCCGTCAACTTCCGGCTCGAGTACTGCAGGAACCGCTCCCCCACGAACGGGGTGAAGTACATCGCGAACTGTGCGGCGATCCGCGGATCCGGGATCCGTTGCGCGACAGGCAGTGCGGGGTCGACCAGGACCAGCGCCGAGACCGTCTCCGGGTGCGCCGCCGCCTCGAACAGCGAGATCATGCCGCCCATCGAGTTGCCCATCAAAATCACGGGACGGCCGACGACGTCGCGCAGGAAACGGTGCAGCACCTTCGCGTTGGCGCCGACCCCTGTGCGGCGTCGTCCGGACGGGCTGAGCCCGAACCCGGGGAGATCGACGGTGAGCACGCGGGTGCGCTCGGCGAGGACCGGTGCGATCCGCACCCAGTTCAGGTGCGAGCCGCCGAGCCCGTGGACCATGACCACCGGAGGGAACTCGGTCTCCTCGCCGTATTCGACCCAGTGAACGGGACCGTCGAGGTCGACGATGCTGCCCGCGCCACCCCATCGCTGCGCGAACTCCTGCTGGGCAGGTTCGCCGACTCTGTTCGGATCAACCATGCGTCCGTCCGTTCCGACTGTTGGGCGTGCCGTCTGTTGGGCCTGCCGAGGCCACCGGCCAGTCTACGGCCGTACCGTCGTATGTTTGAACGCATGCAGCGTGGGACGGTGAGAGTTCGATGACGATCGGGGGCGTGCTGCTCGCGGCCGGGGCCGGTTCGCGCATGGGCATGCCGAAGGCGCTCGTCGTCGGCGCGGACGGAGAACCGTGGCTCGCGCGCGGGGTCCGGGTGCTGTCGGAGGCCGGATGCGAGCCGACCGTCGTGGTGCTCGGTGCCCGCGCCGACGAGGCCGAGCACCTCCTGCCCGGCGGTGTCCCCGTCACCGTCGGGATCGCGGACGACTGGCAGTCGGGAATGTCCGCGTCCCTGCGTCGGGGGCTGGAGGTCGCGGCGACGTTCGACGACGTCGACGCCGTCGTCATCACCCTCGTCGACCTCCCCGACCTCGGTGTCGACGCCGTCCGGCGGATCGTGTCGGTGCCGCCCGGCGACGCCCGGTCGGCGCTGCGCCAGGCCCACTACAGCGGACGCCCGGGTCACCCGGTTCTGATCGGCCGGGACCACTGGCTCCCGTTGCGGCACAGCCTCACCGGGGACTCCGGCGCGCGGAAGTACCTCGCGGCACACGGCGCCGAGGCGGTCGACTGCTCCGATCTGGGCTCGGGACGCGACGTCGATTCGCCGCGCGAACTCCACTAGCGCCTCGGACGAACGGGACGCTCGTTCGATCTGACGCAACGAGCGTCCCGTTCGTCCGGCGACAGCACGGCCGCGACCGTTCACCGGCTGACCGCCTTCTTGTACCGCCGGATCGCGAACGGTACGAAGATCACCAGCAGGACCGCCGACCACAGGAGTGAGGCGATGACCGGGTGCTGCAACGGCCAGGCGTCGGGAACGGTCATGGCCGGGTTGGTGTTTCCGAACAGTTCCCGCACGGCCTGTGTCACCGCGGACACCGGGTTCCATTCGGCGATCACCTTGAGCGGGCCGGGCAAGTTGGTGGTCTCGACGAACGTGTTCGCGATGAACGAGAGCGGGAAGATGACGATGAAACTGGCATTGTTGAACACTTCCGGGGTGCGGATCCAGAGTCCGACCACCGCCATCACCCAGGACAGGGCGTAGGCGAACAACAGCAGGAGCAGGTAGCCGAGAACTGCTTCGCCGAGACTCGAGTGGATGCGCCACCCGATGATCAGACCGGTCAGCGACATCACGACGAGGCTGACGATGTTGATCAGGACGTCGGTGGACGTGCGGCCGAGGAGGACGGCGGACGGGGCCATCGGCAGCGACCGGAATCGGTCGATGATCCCCTTCTGCAGATCCTCGACCATCCCGAGGCCCGTCCATGTGGCCCCGAAGATGACTGTCTGCGTGAAGATCCCGGCGATCAGGAATTCGCGGTACGACATTCCGGGAACCTGGATCGCGCTGCCGAAGACGTACGCGAACAGCAGCACGAACATGATCGGCGACAACGTGGTGAACACGATGAGGTCGGGGACGCGCTTGATCTTGATCATGTTGCGTTTGGCGATCGTGAGCCCGTCCGCGAGCGCGGTGTGCACGGACGCCGTCTGTGGTGCGCTCATGAGACGTGCTCCTCTTCGGCTTCGTGTCCGGTCAGGGTGAGGAAGACGTCGTCCAGGGTCGGTCTGCGCAGACCGACGTCGAACACTTTCACTCCTCGATTGGAGAGTCGGCCCAGCGCTTCGACGAGGGCGTCCGCACCGCCGGTCACCGGCACCGTCACCCGGCGGACGTTCTCTTCCAGCAGGATCTCGCCTGCGGCGAGCGGGGCCAGTTCGTCGCGCACGACGGAGAGGTCGATGCCCTCCCGGACGCTCAACTCGATGCGCTCACCGCCCACGCGATCCTTCAATTCGTCGGCGGTTCCGCGGGCGATGACCGAACCGTGGTCGATCACCGCGATCTGGTCGGCGAGGCGCTCGGCCTCCTCCATGTACTGGGTGGTCAGGAGCAGCGTGGTGCCCCGGGCGACCAGATTGTCGATGACGTCCCACAGAGCCAGCCGGGCGCGGGGGTCGAGCCCGGTGGTCGGTTCGTCCAGGAACAGCACCTCCGGCTCGGCCACCAGCGCTCCGGCGAGGTCGAGACGCCGGCGCATGCCGCCCGAGTAGCCCTTGACGGGGCGATCTCCCGCCTCGACCAGGTCGAACTGTTCGAGCAGTTCGCGGGCTCGCGCCTTACTGCGTTTGGCCCCGAGGTGGTAGAGCCGACCGACCATCTCGAGGTTCTCGAAACCGGTGAGGTACTCGTCGACGGCCGCGTACTGACCCGACGCGCCGATCCGGGACCGGAGCACCCGCGCGTCGTGGACGACGTCGAGACCGGCGACCTCTGCCCGGCCGGCGTCGGGGACGAGGAGGGTGGTGAAGACCCGCACCGCCGTCGTCTTGCCTGCGCCGTTCGGGCCGAGCAGCGCCATCACCGTTCCCGCGGGGACCGCGAGGTCGACCCCGTCCAGCGCTGTGACCTTGCCGTACTTCTTGACCAGACCCTCTGCCGTTATCGCATCGACCATCAGAAGTTCCCATCCGTTGGCGTGTCGACCCAGTGTGACTCGAGGCACCGACAGGTACAGCGGAATATTCGACGTTCCGGGCAGGCCCTGTGCGGCGGTAGTCTGAAATTCGGGCAGGTCAGCGTGCAGATCTTCGGCAGGAGACCATGATGTCGGATGCGGCGTCGGAACTCCGGACGGGCCGTGCGGCCTTCGAGCGGCGAGACTGGCGCGACACCTACACCCGCCTGTCGAGCGCCGATCGGCGGGACCCGCTGCCGGGTGACGACCTCGAACTGCTCGCCACCGCCGCCTACCTGCTCGGTGAGGACGACGCCAGCACCGAATGGTGGGAGCGGGCGGTGCACGAGTGGACCCGCACGGGTCGACCGGTGCGCTCGGCGCGGTGCGCGTTCTGGCTCTCGTTCGGCCTGCTCATGCGGGGCGAGCACGCCCGCGGCGGCGGTTGGCTGGGCAAGGCCCAGCGACTTCTGGACACCGCGGGCGTGGACTGCGCGGAGCGTGGCTACCTGCTGGTGCCGCAGGGGCTACGCCGGATCGACGACGGCGACGGCACCGCGGCCCAGGACATCTTCCGCACGGTGACGGACGTGGGCATCCGGTTCGCCGACCCGGATCTGACGACGCTCGGGGTGCTGGGCACCGGCCATTCGCTCGTCCTGCTGGGGCACGTCGCGGAGGCGGTGTCCGCTTTCGACGAGGCGATGGTCGGGGTGACGTCCGACAACGTGTCCCCGGTGGTCGCGGGGATCGTGTACTGCGCCGTGATCGAGCAGTGCCAGAACATCTGCGACCTCCGCCGGTCCCGGGAATGGACTGTGGCGCTGGAGGAATGGTGCTCCTCGCAACCCGGCCTCGTCCCCTACCGCGGCCAATGCCTCGTCCACCGTGCCGAGATCCTGCAACTGCAGGGCGACTGGCCGACGGCGATGGACTCGGCGCGGCGGGCGCACGAACGACTCGCCTCGCAACCCGCGGCCGGGTCCGCCGCCTACGTGATGGCCGACCTCCACCGCCTGCGCGGCGAGGTCGCCCAGGCCGAGAAGTTGTTCCTGGAGGCGAACCGCTTGGGCAGGCGCCCGCAACCCGGACTCGCGCTGCTGCGGATGGCGCAGGGGCGGGTCGGCAGCGCGGCCGCGTCGATCCGCTGTGCTCTGGACGAAGCCACCGGCGCCGTGGAACGCGCCCGGCTGCTGCCCGCGTGCGTGGAGATCTTGCTCGCCTCGGGCGACGTCCCGGCGGCGAGATCGGCCGCGGACGAACTCGACTCGACGGCATCCGGGTTCGCGATTCCCTATCTGTGTGCCCTGGCGGCGCAGGCTTCAGGATCGGTGCTGCACGCCGAGGGGCGGGGCAGTGACGCGCTGACCGTTCTGCGCGACGCGTGGCGGCGCTGGCAGGAGATCGGCGCGCCCTACGAGTGCGCGCGGGTCCGGGAGTCGGTCGCGCTGGTGTGCCGCGACCTCGGCGACGAAGACACCGCGCAGATGGAGCACGACCTCGCATCCGCCACGTACCGGCAACTGGGCGCGCTCCCCGACCTCGAACGACTACGGGCGGAGTTCCGTCCCGGCTCCGCGGACTCCACTCCGCTGACCCCGCGTGAAGTGTGCGTGCTCCGCCTCGTCGCGGCGGGCAAGAGTAACCGGGCGGTGGCGACGGAACTGTTCCTCAGCGAGAAGACGGTCGCCCGGCACCTGAGCAACATCTTCGTCAAGCTGGGAATCTCGTCGCGGTCGGCGGCCACGGCCTATGCCTACGAGCATCACCTCGTCGGCCCGGCTACATGAAAGTACCCATACGGTCGTACGTATTTGCGCCTTTCTCCCGACGCGCCCGGGTCGGCCTCGCTCCTAGCGTTGAGCACAACCACCGAACGCCGAGGGAAGAAGGCACCCGATGTCCACAGAACGTTTCGACACGATCGTGATCGGTGCCGGGCAGGCCGGCCTCGCCACCGGCTACCACCTCGCCCAACGCGGGCAGCACTTCGTGATCCTCGACGCCCACGACCGCGTCGGGGACGTGTGGCGGGAACGGTTCGACTCGCTCCGGCTCTACAGTCCGGCCCGGTACGACGGGCTGCCCGGCTGGGGAATTCCCGCCCCCGCCTGGTCCTGGCCGGGGAAGGACGAGGTCGCCGACTACTTCGAGGCCTACGCGGAGCGGTTCGCGCTGCCGGTCCGGACCGGCGTCACCGTGGACGGACTGTCCCGTCTCGGCGACCGCTACGTCGTCACCGCCGGAACGGACCGATTCGAGGCCGGCAACGTCGTCGTCGCGTCCGGCACCTGGCAGACCCCGGTCATCCCCGACCTCGCCGACCGCCTCGACCCCCGGATCCGGCAACTGCATTCCAGCGACTACCACAATCCCTCCCAACTGCAGGACGGGCCGGTGCTGGTGGTCGGGTGCAGCCACTCCGGCGCGGACATCGCCCTGGAGGCCTCCCGTTCGCATCGCACCACGATCTGCGGTCCCGTCCGCGGTGAGGTGCCGTTCGACCTCGAGGGGCGCGCCGCGCACGTCGCGATCCCGATCATGTGGTTCATGGCGAATCACGTTCTGACCGAACGCACCCCCATCGGCCGGAAGATGCGCACCCACGTCCGCTCGGGTGGCGGCCCACTGCTCCGGGTCAAGCGCGCCGACCTGGCCGCGGCTGGTGTGGAGCACTTCCCGGCGAAGGTCACCGACGTGCGCGACGGCACACCGATCCTGGACGACGGCACCGCTCTCGACGTCCGCAACGTGATCTGGTGCACCGGGTTCCGCAAGGACACGACCTGGATCCAGATCCCCGTCACCGGTGCGGACGGGTGGCCCGAGCAGTCCCGCGGAGTCTCACCCGACCATCCCGGACTGTATTTCGTCGGTCTGCCGTTCCTGCAGGCATTCGCGTCGATGCTCACCGGCGGGGTGGGCCGCGACGCCGCCTACGTCGCGAAACACATCGCGCGCAGGCAGTCCCGGGCCGGTGTCAGGCCGTCAGCACCAACCCTGACGTAGGCACTCCGGTGCCTGCGGTGACGAGGACGTTCTGCGCACCGGAGACCTGGTTGACGGACGTGCCGCGGATCTGCCGCACCCCCTCGGCGATGCCGTTCATGCCGTGGATGTAGGCCTCCCCGAGCTGGCCTCCGTGGGTGTTGAGCGGCAGGCTGCCGTCGAGATCGATGGCGCCGTCGGCGATGAAGTCCCTGGCCTCGCCGCGACCGCAGAAGCCGAGCTCTTCGAGCTGCATCAATACGTATGGTGTGAAGTGGTCGTACAGGATCGCCAGATCCATGTCCTGCGGGCCGAGTCCGGCCTGATCCCACAGTTGCCTGCCGACCAGTTCCATCTCGGGCAGTCCCGCGAGCTCGGGCCGGTAATAGCTGGTCATGATGTACTGGTCGCTGCCGCTCCCCTGCGCCGCCGCCGCGATCACCGCCGGCTTCTGTTTCAGATCCTTCGCCCGCTCCGGCGACGTGACCACGATCGCGATGCCGCCGTCGGACTCCTGGCAGCAGTCGAGCAGGTGCAGCGGTTCGGCGATGAAGCGGGAATTCTGGTGGTCCTCGAGGGTGATCGGCTTGCCGTGGAAGAAGGCGTTCGGATTGGTGGCCGCGTGCTTGCGGTCGGTGACCGCGATCCGTCCGAAGTCCTCACTCGTGGCGCCGTATTCGTGCATGTACCGCTGCGCGACCATCGCGACGAACGCCGCAGGCGTCGACAGGCCGTGCGGGTAGGAGAACGCGTTGTCGGTACCGGACGAGTTCACCTGCTGCACCAGACCGGAGTTCACCTGCCCAAACCGCATCCCCGACCGCTCGTTGAACGCCCGGTACGCCACCACCACGTCGGCGACGCCGGTGGCGACGGCCATCGCGGCCTGCTGCACGGTCGCGCACGCCGCGCCCCCGCCGTAGTGGATGCGGCTGAAGAACTTCAGATCCGGGATACCGACCGAACGGGCCACGGCGGCTTCGGTGTTGGTGTCCATCGTGAAGGACGTCAGCCCGTCGACGTCCGCCGGTGTCAGCCCGGCGTCTTCGAGCGCCGCCGTCACGGCCTCCGCCGCCAGCCGCAATTCGCTCCGGCCCGAATCCTTCGAGAAGTCGGTGGCGCCGATCCCGGCGATGACAGCCTTGCCCGACAACCCGCTCATGCACCCGCTCCGTTCGTGCGTCCGTCCAGGACGAGGGTCACCTTCGACGTGATGTGGTTGCCGAGACCGTTCTTCCCGACGACATCGAGCGTGACGACGCCGTCGTCCACCGACGCCACCGTGCCGCTCAGCGTGAGCGTGTCATAGGCGTACCACGGCACCCCCAGGCGCAGCGCGATCGACGTGATCACCGCGGTCGGTCCCGCCCAGTCGGTGACGAACCGCTGCACCAGACCGGTGTCGGTGAGGATGTTGACGAAGATGTCCTTCGATCCGCGCTGCTGCGCCAGGTCGCGGTCGTGGTGGACGTCCTGGAAGTCGCGCGTCGCGAGTGCGGCCGAGACGACGAACGTCGGGTCGCCGGTGACGGACAGTTCCGGAAGCGTCGTTCCCACGACGACATCGAGAGTGGACGTCATGACTGCTCCTTCGCTCCGCGCTGCCACGCGTACAGGGTCCACGGCGCGCCGCCCGTCTCGTCGTCACCGGGAAAGTCGAGGTAGATCGCCTCCACCGGCATCCCGATCGTCACGTCGGCGGGCTCGACCCCGCGCAGTTCGCCGAGCATGCGGACGCCTTCCTCCAGTTCGACCAGCGCCACCACGAACGGCAGCGAACGTCCCGGGACCTTCGGCGCGTGGTGGACGACGTAACTGAACACCGTGCCGCGGCCGGACGCGACGACGTAGTCCGTCGCCTCCGACTTGTCCTTCCACAGCGCGGGCACCGGCGGGTGCTGCAGCGACCCGTCTTCGCGTTGCTGGATCCGCAGTTCGTGCGCGGCCACGCCGTCCCAGAAGAACTGGGTGTCCGGCGAGGCGCTGGGCCGCATCATCCTCGACGGGTCCAGGTCGTCGTAGGACGCACCCTGCCCGTTCCCCGACGGCCCGGGCCGGTCGGTCTTCGGCATGAATTTCAGAATCCGGAACAGCATCTCGGCCACCGGTTCGCCTGCGGCGTCGCGCCACACACTGCGGGTGTTGAAGAACCATCCCTCGCCGAGGCCCGTCTTCTTCGGGCCCACCACATCCTCGAGGGTCGTGGTGATGGTGACCTCCTCCCCGACCTTCAGGTAGCGGTGATAGATCTGATCGCAGTTGGTGGCGACGACGGACGTGAACCCGGCCTCGTCGAGGATGGTCGTCATGCGCCCGAGCGGGTCGTCGGTTTGCCGAACGGCGTTCAGGCCCTGCATCGTCCACACCTGCGCCATCGCGGGCGGGGCGACGATGCCGTCGTGTCCCGCTGCCCGCGCGGCCGCCTCGTCGACGTAGATCGGATTCTTGTCGCCGATCGCCTCCACCCAATTGCGGATCATCGGCAGGTTGATCGGGTCCCGTCCGGGCCGGGGAGCACTCGGGCCCGCCGACCGGACCTCCTCTGCGGCAGCGAGAATCTGTTCGGAACTCATATCGCGCGGCGCTCCTATCGCGGGACTCGGGGAAGCTTCAGGCCGGCTGTCGCGATCAGTTCGCGCATCACCTCGTTGACGCCGCCGCCGAACGTGATGACGAGGTTGCGTTTCACCTGCATGTCGAGCCACGTCACGAGGTCGGCGGTCGCCGGCTCGGACGGGTCGCCGTAACGTCCGACGATCTCCTCCGCGAGCCTGCCGATGCGCTGAATGCGTTCGGTGGCGAACACTTTCGTCGCGGACGCGTCGGCGATGTCGACGGCGTCCGACTCACTGGACGCCACCTGCCAGTTGAGGAGTTCGTTGAGGCGGTACGTCGCGTGGATCTCGCCGAGCGCGCGCCGCACGTCCGGTTCGCCCAGGAGGTCGTGCGCGACCGCCCAGTTGCGAATGCGGTCGTACAGTCCCCCGACCCGGCCTGCCGGTCCGAGCATGACGCGTTCGTGGTTGAGCTGGGTGGTGATCAGGCGCCAACCCTGATTCTCCTCGCCCACCAGCATGTTCGCGGGCACCCGGACGTCGGAGTAGTACGTGGCGTTGACGTGGTGCGCGCCGTCGCACGTGATGATCGGTGTCCAGCTGTAGCCGGGGTCCTTGGTGTCCATGATCAGGATGGAGATGCCGCGGTGCCGCGAGTCGGCCGAACCGGTGCGGACGGCGAGCCACAGGTAGTCGGCGTCGTGGCCGCCGGTGGTGAAGATCTTCTGGCCGTTGACGATGTACTCGTCCCCCACCCGGGCGGCCGTGGTCCGCAGCGCCGCCAGATCGGTTCCCGCCTCGGGTTCGGTGTAGCCGATTGCGAAGTGCACCTCGCCCGCCAGGATCGCGGGCAGGAACTTGCGCTTCTGCTCCTCGGTGCCGTAGGTCTGCAGCGTCGGCCCGACCGTCTGCAGCGTCACCGAGGGCAGCGGAACATCGGCGCGCACAGCCTCGTTCACGAAGATCTGCTGCTCGATCTCTCCGAAGCCGCGACCGCCGAACTCCACCGGCCAGCCCACCCCGAGCCAGCCGTCCTTACCCATCCGGCGGATGACCTCGCGGTAGGTGGCGCCGTGGCGCTCGGTGCGCATCACCTCGGCCTCGGCCGGGGAGATCAGCCCGGAGAAGTAGCGCCGGAGTTCCGCCTGCAGCTCCCGCTGCTCGTCGGTCAGATCGATGAACACCGGGCCCCCACGAGGTCGAGTCGATACGAGGCGCCGCCGACGAGGCGGGCCAGGTCTTTGGCGGTCGAGTAGTAGCGGTGCAGCGGGTACGTCACGTCGACGCCGATCCCGCCGTGCAGGTGGTGCAGCACCTGCATGGCGGCGGGCACCTCGGCGGCGATCCAGTAGGCCATCACGTCCAGATCGTCCTGGGCGTCCAGGCCCTCGGACACCCGCCACGACGCCGCGAGCGCCGACACGTGCAGGGTGCGGGACGTGACGTAAACGTCGGCGATCTGCTGCGAGACGGCCTGGAACGTCGCGAGCGGCTTGCCGAACTGGTGCCGGGTGGCCAGGTGCTCGCCCGCCAGAACCGTTGCACCGGAGAGCAGTCCGTCGGCCACCGCCCCGATCGAGGCCAGCGCGATCCGGTACAGCGTCTGCACCGCGTTGTCGCCGGCCGCGAGCAGATCGCCCCGCGCCCGGTCGAACGTGATCGCGAATTCGGGGCTGCCCGACGCCGAGGGCGTCGGTGTGAGCGCGACGCCGTCCGCGCCCGGATCCACCAGCACCACCCCGGCGTCCGTCGGCACCAGGATCCGGTGCGCCCGCTCGGCGTACGGGACCGCGAGCACGCGACCGGTGACGGAGTGGCCGTCGCCCTCCGCGACCGCGGTCACCGACGGCCGTGCCGGGAACTGCGCCCCGGGTTCGGCGAGCGCCGCCGTGAAAGTGCGACCGCCGGCGAGACCGGTGAGCAGGGCGTCCTGTTGCGCGTCGTCGCCCAGCGCGACGATGGGCAGCACCCCGAATCCGAGCGTCGCGAGGGCCGGGACCTGCGCCGCCTGCCGCCCGACCTCGGTGAGCAGCGCACCGACGTCGGTGACCGAGAGCCCTTCGCCTCCGAGACGTTCCGGCAGTGCGAGGGTCAGCAGGTCGGCGTCGGCGAAGGCGGCCCAGAGGGCGTCGCCGTCGAGGTCGCGGGCCAGCAGTCCGGCCGCGACCTGGGCCACGGCCTCCTGGGTTTCGTCTCGAGTGAAGTCCACGCTGACAATCCCACTTTCGATTTAGAACGTGTTCTAGTTGTATCACCATCCCGGACCCCGCGAAAGGCCGAGCCCGGCCCGGCTCAGCCGCGCGGCAGCCCGAGGATGCGCTCGGCCGCCACGGTCAGCAGGATCTGCGTCGTTCCGCCCGCGATCGAGAGGCAGCGGGTGTTCAGGAACTCGCGCGCGAGCGGTCCCTCCACCCAGCCGTCCGTGCCGCCGAGTTCCATCGCGAATTCCGCGACCGCCTGCCGCTGCCGGACGCCCACCAGCTTGCGGACGCTCGATTCGGGCCCGGGGTCCTGGCCGTCCAGCTGCCGGAGGGTGGTGCGCAGTTCCAGTTGCGAGCCGACGAGCGCGTTGCCGATGAGCCGGCCGAGCGTGTCGTCGGTGACCGGGTCGCCGTCACCCGCGAGTGCGAGCAGTTCCTCCATCGCCGCGCCCAGCGAGGAGCCCCCGCCCATCGCGACCCGCTCGTTCGCCAGCGTGGTGCGGGCCAGCTTCCAGCCGTCGCCGAGATTCCCGACCACCAGGTCGTCCGGCACGAACACGTCCTCGAGATACACCTCGTTGAACAGGGCGTCGCCGGTGATCTCGCGCAGCGGCGAGATGGTGATGCCGGGGCTCGTCATGTCGACGAGGAAGTAGCTGATGCCCTTGTGTTTGGGCGCCTCCCGATCGGTGCGGGCCAGGCAGATCGCCCAGTCCGCCTCCTGCGCCCTCGACGTCCACACCTTCTGGCCGTTCAGCCGCCACCCGCCGTCCACCTTCTCCGCCGACGTTCGCAGCGCCGCCAGGTCGGAGCCGGCGCCGGGTTCGCTGAACAGCTGGCACCAGATGATCTCGCCGCGCAGCGTCGGGGTGGCGAAACGCTCGATCTGCGCGGCGCTGCCGTGCTCGAGGATGGTCGGCACGGCCCACCAGCCGATCACGAGGTCGGGTCTGCCGATCCCGGCGGCCGCCAGTTCCTCCTCGATCAGGATCTGCTCCGCGGCGCGCGCACCTCGCCCGTAGGGCGCGGGCCAGTGCGGGGCCAGGTAGCCCGACTCGGCGAAGGCCGCGCGTCGCTCCGGCTCCGGCCGCGCCACCAGTGCGGCGATGTCGGCGCGGATCCGGGCCCGCTCGGCGCCAAGGCCCGTCAGGTCGATCGACAGGTGCCTGCGAGCGCCCGCCCGGGTCAGTTCCGTGACCCGCGACCGCCAGCGGGCGGAGCCGCCCAGCAGCTGCCGCAGCGACGTCGCCCGGCGCAGGTAGAAGTGGGCGTCGTGCTCCCACGTGAAGCCGATTCCGCCGAGCACCTGGATGCAGTCCTTGGCGGTCTCGACGGCGGCGTCGAGCGTGATCGTCGCCGCCACCGCCGCCGCCACCGGGAGCTCGCCACCGTCCGCATTCCACGCGTCCTCCGCCGCAACGGCCGCGTCCCACGCCGCGGCCCCGGACTGTTCGACGCGGCACAGCATCTCCGCGCACAGGTGCTTGATCGCCTGGAACGATCCGATCGGTTTTCCGAACTGCTCGCGAATCTTGGCGTACTCCACCGCCGTTCGCAGACACCAGGCCGCGATGCCGGACGCCTCCGCGGCGGCCAGGGTCGCGGCGAGGTCGGACACCAGCCCGTCCCGCACCCCCGTGACCACGCGGTCGGCCGCCACCGCCACCCCGTCGCACCGCACCCGCGCGAGCGGACGGCTCTTGTCGATCGTGTCGGCGACCGCGATGTTCAGGCCGTCGGATTCACCGTCGACCAGGCACCACACGACCTGCTCGCCCGTGTCGGCCGGCAACAGCACGGCGATGCCCGCGTCGCCGCCGATCGCGAAGCCGGCGTCGCCGGTGACCGTCAACCCGCCGTCGGCCCCGAGGGTCGCGTTCACCGGGGAGTTGCCGAGAGCCACCGCGCACGGCATCGCGCCGTCGGCGAGATCCTCGGACCATCGTTTCGCGGCGGCGCCGGAGCTGCGCCCGACGACGAGAGCGGCCAGAGCGGTGGAGAGAACAGGACCCGGGGCGAGTTCGGTCGCGGCCTGTTCGAGCATCGCGGCGAGATCGACGATCTCCGCCCCCGACCCACCGACCTCTTCGGGCACGGCGACCGAGAAAATTCCGAGCGAAGAGAAGGACGGCCACGACGTGTGCCACGAATCTGCTGGTCCTTGCCGTACTGTGACCAGCGGGTCCGTCGACCGCGCCCAAGCCTGGATCGCACCCGCTGCAGCTCTCTGTTCCTCGGTGGTGGCGATAGTCACAACGGGTATCCGCCTCTCCTGAATGACACATTCGTCTAGAACGTGTTCTAATATGACACCTGGCCATGAGTCAAGGCGCGAAGGAAAACAGGTAATGACGACCAGCTCTCGATCACGGTCCACGACGGTCGCTGCGGCGACGCTGGGCGAGGACGATCTCAGTTCCAACGCGCAGAAGGAACGGCGCAAGCGGATCCTCGACGCGACCCTGGCCCTGGCGTCCAAGGGCGGATACGAAGCCGTGCAGATGCGGGCCGTCGCCGAACGCGCCGACGTCGCCGTGGGAACGCTGTACCGCTACTTCC
The DNA here is from genome assembly GCF_900105905.1 of Rhodococcus koreensis. Taxonomy (GTDB): domain Bacteria; phylum Actinomycetota; class Actinomycetes; order Mycobacteriales; family Mycobacteriaceae; genus Rhodococcus_F; species Rhodococcus_F koreensis. The sequence continues at coordinate 4,083,128 of NZ_FNSV01000005.1, forward strand.
CGTCCAAGGTGCACCTGCTGGTGTCGGCGCTCGCCCGCGAGTTCGAGCGGATCGACTCCCGCGGAAAGAACCCGCCGGGCCGGAACCCCCTCGAGCGGATGCAGCTGATCCTGAGCCAGATCACCCGGGCCATGCAGCGCGACCCGCTGCTGACCGAGGCCATGACGCGCGCGTTCATGTTCGCCGACGCGTCCGCCGCCGCCGAGGTCGATCAGGTGGGCAAGCTGATGGACCGGCTGTTCGCCCGCGCGATGACGGACACCGAACCCACCGAGGACCAACTGGCCGTCGCCCGCGTCATCTCCGACGTGTGGCTGTCGAACCTGGTGGCCTGGCTCACACGCCGCTCGTCCGCGACCGATGTCGCGAATCGGCTCGAACTCACCGTCGAACTGCTGCTCGGTGACGGGAGCCGCAGACCCGAGTAGGACGCGATCGGGGCACAGCCCCGGCCGAGAACGCGCTCACATCCGTCACATCCCCTAGATTTGAACGTGTGAGCGCCCATGATCTGCCCATCGAACTTCGTCGTGCCCTCTCCCGGGTCGCGCGGACCCCTCGTCTGCTCGTCGCGTCCGATTACGACGGCACGATGGCCCCCATCGTCTCGGACCCCGAAAAGGCGTTTCCCCACGCCGAATCGGTACGTGCTCTCCGCGCCCTGGCCAGCCTCGCCGGAACCACGGCGGCCGTGATCTCGGGCCGGGCACTCAAAGACCTCGCCGCGCTGTCGCGGCTGCCCGCCGAGGTTCAACTCGTCGGCAGCCACGGCTCGGAATTCGACATCGGTTTCATCCATGCGATCGACGCCGACGCCAAGAAACTTCTCGGAGAGATCACCGAGGAACTCAGGCGGATCTCCGCCCTGCACGCCGGCACGTCGGTGGAGGCGAAGCCGGCGAGCGTCGCCCTGCACGTCCGCAACGCCGACGCCGAGGAAGGCGCCCGCGCACTGGCCGCGGTGCGCGCCGACGCCGGGCAGCGGGTGGGCGTGCAGGTCACCGAGGGCAAGTCCGTCATCGAACTGGCCGTCGTCGCCACCGACAAGGGCCATGCCCTCGACCTGATCCGCCACCAGGACGGCGCGACCGCGGCAGTGTTCGTCGGCGACGACGTCACCGACGAGAAGGCGTTCGCACGCCTCCAGGGCCCCGACCTCGGCGTGAAGGTCGGCCCCGGCGACAGTCTCGCCGAATTCCGGGTGTCGAGCACCGAAGATGTCGCCGCGGCCCTCGCGTTCCTGCTCGAGGAGCGCCGCACCTGGCTGTCCGGGGCCCACGCGCCGCCGATCGAGCGCCTCACCATGCTCGCCAGCCCGCGGACCGTCGCCCTCGTCACGCCGGACGCGACCCTCACCTGGTTGTGTCATCCCGAACCCGACTCGGCGTCCGTGTTCGCGCACCTGCTCGGTGGACCGGAGGCCGGCCATTTCAGCGTCGGCCCGCACCGCAGCGCCCTGCCGCTGAGCCAGCGGTACATCGACAGCACCATGACCGTGCAGACACGGTGGGCCAGCCTGTCCGTCACCGACTACCTGCCGCACGACGTCCGTCTGGGCCGCACCGACCTGACCCGGGTGATCAGCGGGCAGGCCGCCGCCGTCGTGACGTTCGCACCGCGGCCCGAGTTCGGTCAGGGCCAGGTCATCCTCGAGGCGGTCAGCGAGGGACTGCGGGTGCACGGCACCAACGAGCCGATCGTGCTGCGCTCCCCCGGCGTGCAGTGGAACGTCACCTCCGACGGCAACCAGCAGACCGCGCATGCCGTCGTCGATCCGTCCGGTGGCGACGTCGTCCTGGAATTGCGGTGCGGCACCGAAGAACTCGGACCGTCGGAGACGCCCGAGCAGGAGCGTCGCGCACTGGCCGAATCGTACTGGTCGGACTGGGCGAAGAGCCTCACCCTGCCCACGCTCAAACCCGACCTGATGAAGCGCTCCGCGCTCACCCTCCGCGGTCTGGTGCACGTCGACTCCGGAGCGATCATGGCGGCCGCCACCACCTCGCTGCCCGAGGAGATCGGCGGCGTCCGCAACTGGGACTACCGCTACTGCTGGCTCCGCGACGCGGCGCTCACCGCGTCCGCGCTCGTGAGCCTCGGCTCCCTCAGCGAGGCCGAGGGCTACCTCGACTGGGTGCACGACGTCCTCGAGACGCTGCCCGGCCCCGAACGCCTGCACCCTCTCTACACGCTGCACGGTGGCGGTCTGCCGCCCGAGGCCGTCATCGACTCGCTGCCCGGCTACGCGGGCTCGCGGCCGGTCCGCATCGGCAACGCGGCCAATCAGCAGGTCCAACTCGACGTGTTCGGACCCATCGTCGAGCTCATCCACGACCTGTCCCACGCCCGCGAGAAGCAGGGCGCCGAGGTGGCGCTCAACGACCGGGACTGGGAACTGGTCTGCGCCATGGTCGAGGCCGTCGAACGTCGCTGGTTCGAACCCGACCACGGCATCTGGGAGATCCGCGACAACCCCCGGCACCACGTGTATTCCAAGGTGATGGGGTGGGTCACCATCGACCGTGCGGTGGCGTTGGCCGAGCACTTCGGCCGCGACATCGAGCCCGGGTGGACGCCGTTGCGCGACAAGATCGCGGACGAGGTGCGCGAGAAAGGCTGGAAGGACGAGGTCCGCTCGTACACCGCCGCCTACGACGGCACCGACCTCGACGCCGCCACCCTGTACATCGGACTGTCCGGGCTGATCGACCCGTCGGACGAGAAGTTCGCGGCCACCGTCACGGCCACCGAGGCGGAACTGCGCAGCGGTTCCACCGTGTACCGGTACCACCACGACGACGGACTGCCCGGCACCGAGGGCGGGTTCCACCTCTGCGCGGCCTGGCTGGTGGAGGCGTACCTGCTGATCGGTCAGCGGTCGCAGGCGGAAGCGTTGTTCGCGCAACTGGTCGACGCCGCCGGACCGACCGGACTGCTCAGCGAGGAGTACGACCCCGTCGCCGAGCGGTCGCTGGGCAACCACCCCCAGGCGTACAGCCACCTGGGACTGCTGCGCTGCGCTCAGCTCCTGGCCTGAGCCGGCGGCCGGGTCAGCGTCTGGCGGGCCCGGCCGTCGAACCGCGCAGCAGTTCGGTCTCGAGCATTTCGACGGTCGCGACCCCGGAGTGCGACGGCGACATGAGCAGGGCCCCCGCGCGGCGGCCCTTCTCCTCCTGAGGTTGCCGCACGGTGGTCAGGCCCTCGCGCAGTGCGTCGTCGACGCCGTCGAATCCGGTGACCGACAGCTGTCCGGGCACGTCGATGCCCTGCCAGCGCGCCCAGTCCAGTGCGCCGAGAGCGAGGACGTCGGTGGTGCACACGAGCGCGGTGATCCGGGGATTCACGGCGAGCGCCTGTGCGGCACCGGCGTGCCCCGACTTCCCGGTGTGCTCGAACCGCTCGATGACGGTGAGGGTGGCGGGGTCCAGGCCGGCGTCGGACATGGCGTCGCGCACGCCCTCGATGCGTTCGCGCTGGACGTGGAAGTTCGGCGACCGCAGGCGCTCCGCGTCGGCGACCCCGTCCGCGCGGTCGCGCCCCAGCCTCATGCTCAGCACGCCGATGTCGCGGTGGCCGAGGCCGATCAGGTAGTCGGCGAGTCCGCGCATCGCGCCGCGGTCGTCGATGCCGATGAGCGACGCACCCGGGATTTCCCGCGGCTGATCGCACACGACCATCGGCAGGTGCCGCTCGCACACCGCCGCGAGGTACGGGTCGTCGTCCGCCACCGAGTACACGACGAACCCGTCGACGCCCGCCTGCTGCACGACCGCGGCGGCGTCCGCCTCCTCGCGACCCGGACCCGCCGGAATCAGGAGCAGCCCCTGCCCGGCGGCCTCGCACGACTCGGCCAGTCCGGACAGAAAGCTCATCGCGGCCGGGTCGCGGAAGGAGTAGCTGAGGGCCTCGGTGAGCAGCAGTCCCACGGCCCCGGCCTTGCGGGTGCGCAGGGATCGGGCCACCGGGTCGGGGCCGGGATAGCCGCGGCGCTTGGCCGCCTGCAGCACCCGGTCGCGGAGTTCCGCGGAAAGTTGATCGGGCCGGTTGTAGGCGTTGGACACCGTCGTTCGCGAAATATTGAGCTCGGCCGCGAGCGACGCCAGCGTGGCTTGGCGACGAGGCTGTCGAGACCTGGGCATAGGGGGACGTTAGTACCTGGCCCGCGTTCGGGCGCGTCGGGGCTGCACCGAAAGTGCACTACCAGGACCTATCCGCTAAAGTGCAACGGTAACGGTTTCCAATAGCGTTTAGCGTTCGTATTCGGTCAGGAGTTTTCTGTGCGCGCTTCCTCAGGTTTTCGTGCCGTCACGGCGGCCGTCGGGCTGTCGTTCGCCGCGGCCCTCACCCTCACCGCGTGCGGCTCCGACACGACCGGTGACGGCACCCTGACCGTCGTCGCATCGACGAACGTGTGGGGCAGCGTCGCGCAGGCCGTCGCCGGCGACAAGGTGGACGTCACCTCGATCATCACCGAACCGTCGTCCGATCCGCACTCGTTCGAGGCGAGCCCGACCGACGCCGCCAAGCTCACCGACGCCTCGCTGATCGTCTACAACGGCGGCGGATACGACCACTTCGTCGACGACATCATCGGCACCGGCAACAGCGACCAGCTCACGGTCAACGCGTTCGACCTCCTCGAGGGTGGCGCGCACGCGGGCGAGGGCGGCGGTGACTCGCACGAGGGCCACGACCACGGCGACGTCAACGAACACGTCTGGTTCGACGTCGACACCGTCGATGCCACCGCGCAGTCCATCGCCGACAAGCTCGGCCAACTCGATCCCGACAACGCCGACGCCTACAAGGCCAACGCCGCCACCTTCCACGGTCAGCTCGAGCAGATCTCCGCGATCACCGACGGCATCGCGGCCGCCCACAAGGACGCGCCCGTCGCCCAGACCGAACCGATCGCCTACTACCTGCTGCAGTCCGCGGGCCTGAAGGACGTCACCCCGCCCGACTTCACGAGCGCCATCGAGAACGGCAACGACCCCGCGCCCGCCGCCATCGCCGCCACGCGACAGCTGCTCACCGGCAAGCAGGTGCAGGCCCTCGTCTACAACGTGCAGACGCAGGACCGGGTCACCCAGGACGTGCGGGCCACGGCCGAGTCGGCGGGCATCCCCGTCGTCGAGGTGACCGAAACCCTCCCCGAAGGCCTGGACTACATTCAGTGGCAGACCAACACCGCCGAGTCGCTCGCCGCGGCTCTGCAATAGAACTGATCGGCTTGTGACAGAACCCACTTCGAAGAACGCCGGCAACGGTCGCGTCCCCGCACTGGAACTGACGGGGGCGCGACTGTCCTTCGGCGAACGCACACTCTGGCAGGACCTCGACCTCACCGTGGAACCCGGCGAATTCGTCGCCGTCCTCGGACCCAACGGGTCGGGCAAGACGTCGCTGCTCAAGGTGCTGCTCGGTCAGCTCGCCCTCAGCTCCGGCACCGCGCGCATCGCCGGAACCCCGGCGCGAAAGGGCAATTCGCACGTCGGGTACATCCCCCAGCAGAAGTCGCTCGACGACGGGTTGCCGCTCCGCGGCCGCGACCTCGTCGGGCTCGGCGTCGACGGCCACCAGTGGGGAACCGGTCTCCTCCGGCGAGGCCGGCGCCGGGCCATCGTCGATGCGGCGATCGCCGAAGTCGGCGCCCAGCACTACGCGGACGCGCCGATCGGTTCCATGTCCGGCGGTGAGCAGCAGCGACTGCGGATCGCGCAGGCCCTCGTCGGCAACCCGCAGATCCTGCTGTGCGACGAGCCGCTGCTCAGCCTCGACCTGGCCAACCAGAACCTCGTGTCCGGACTCATCGACCGGCGGCGCCGCACCCACGACACCGCGGTCCTGTTCGTCACCCACGAGATCAACCCGATCCTCCCCCTCGTCGACCGCGTGCTCTACCTCGTCGACGGCCAGTTCCGCATCGGCAAACCGGAAGAGGTCATGACGTCGGAGGTGCTGTCCGAGCTGTACCGCACCGACGTCGAGGTGCTGCACGTGCGCGGCCGCCTCGTCGTGATCGGCACCGGCGACGCCATCGACGCCCTCGGCAGCGCGGGCGGCCTCCGCCCCGGCGAGGGTGTGCACCACACCGACGAGGGACACGCATGAGCAACAAGTTCACCGACGCCATGTCACGCATGTTCGACGTCTCTGCCACCGTCGACCTCCTGCAGTACGACTTCGTGCAGCAGGCATTGATCGCGGGCGCCATCCTCGGCCTCCTCGCGGGAGCCATCGGACCGCTCATCGTGAGCAGGCAGATGTCGTTCGCCGTGCACGGCACGAGCGAGCTGTCGCTGACCGGTGCGTCGGCAGCCCTGCTCATCGGCGTCAGCGTCGGGGCAGGCGCCATCGCCGGTTCGGTGGTCGCGGCCGTCCTCTTCGGGCTGCTCGGCGCGAAGGCCCGCGACCGTGACTCCGTGATCGGCGTGATCATGGCGTTCGGGCTCGGCCTGTCGGTGCTGTTCATCTGGTCGTACCAAGGGCGCACCGGCACCAGCTTCTCGCTGCTGATCGGCCAGATCGTCGCACCCGGCGACAGCGGCCTGCAGTTGCTGCTGCTCTGCGCCGTGCTCGTCATCGGAGTCCTCGGCCTGATCTACCGTCCCCTCCTCTTCTCGAGCACCGACCCCGACGTCGCCGAAGCCCGCGGAGTCCCCGTGCGCGCCCTGTCGATCGTGTTCGCCGTCCTCGTCGGCATCACCGCCGCCCTCGGCGTCCAGATCGTCGGCGCACTACTCGTCATGGCACTCCTCATCACCCCCGCCGCAGCCGCCGCCTACGTCACCGCCAGCCCCCTCAAGGCGACCATCCTGTCGATCGTGTTCGCCGAACTCGCCGCCGTCGGCGGCATCCTGCTGTCCCTCGCACCCGGCGTGCCCGTGTCCAGCTTCGTCACCACGATCTCGTTCGTCATCTACCTCGCATGCCGACTCAGCGGCTCCTCACGACGCAAGAACGCCGGACGCATCGCCCACACCCACGCACACACGCACTGAGCCGCCACTATTCGCCGCTCGGCGGCCGAATCGGCCCTCACACGCCGAAGGGTGGCGGCTCAGTGCAAGCGGGCCTAGAGGTGGTCGGGGAAATACGGCGCCAGCGCCGTCGCCACCTTCGTTGCCTGATCGCACGCCGCGTCGACAGTCGTGAAATCCTCCAACTCGCTGTACCCGATCATGAACTCCAGAATCCCCGGCTCGATCGCCACCGACACCGTGCACGCACTACCACCGCGGAAATCCGACACCAGCGCACTCCGTCCACCAATCTCCGTCTCACTCAGAACGTTGAAGCGCTCGTCGCTCGCGATACCACTGAAAGGTGTGCCGATCGCCGAAGTCACGACCACGTAGGAGGGATTTCGAGACAAGAACCCGCATGCATGATTTGGGGGGTCATCTCGATCTGGCATCCGGTCAGGCGGTGCCGCATCGATCCTCGCCGCGGCGAGCGCTTCCGGCGAGAAGGCGTCGCATGGCTGGTAAGTGATCTCGACCGCGGGCTCTCCTGCAGGCTCCCCGTCGACCGGCTGAGAGCATGCGACGACCCCGACAACCGACAGGAGACTCAAGGTCACCATCGTCGCGCGGACCGCGACACGCTTCACAGTTGCACTCCAACGGATCCCAGTCGCGCGGCGGTTGCAGCGTCCTGCTCTCTGTAGCTCGCCAAGACGGCCTCGAACATCGACTTCATATCCGACGCGTAGGTCTCGTGAGCCAGAAACAAGCCGACCGCAGTGTTTGCGAACTCGATGTCATCTCCGCCGATCGCCTTTTCATCGAACTTTCGCGCGAGTTGCTTGGCCGACTCGATGTCTTTTTCCCCTAGTCCAAGGTCCGTAGCGCGCAGTTCTCGGCGCGCTCGGCCTCCGAGAAGCTTCATGCGATCCGCATGGTCCTGGCACAGCTTGATGCACTGTTCTAACCCGGCCGGGTCAAGTTCGAGCCTGCCTCCCCCCACGATGTTCTCGGTGAAAGCCTTCCAACCGGCTTCCGGTGCTTCTGGCCCCGCCATGTTCGTGCCCCCTCCGTGTGTCGTGCTGTGTCCCCACCTGTGCAATCGCCGGCGCGTGGCAATCTACCAACCGCGGGCACCGACCGAGCCTGCCCGAGGAGTCGTACCCACCCTGATCAGGGTGTCGAGCGAGGATACGAGCTGGTCAGGACCTGCCGGGTGCGCGGCGGCGGGATCGTGCGGGCCGATCACGTAGCGGCCGTCGCCGGCGATGTCGATCCACTGCATGACGCCGACGTCGCGGCCGGTGCCGTAGCGGGGGCCGCGGAAGACTCGGATCTTGCCGCGGCCCGCGTATCCCTTCTGCACGGCGGATTCGAGTCTGGGGACGGGAGCCGCCCGGTTGACCTCCTGCAGGATTCCCTGGGAGAAGTGGGCATCTTCGTCGTCCCGTCGCTGGAACCGGCGCCTGCCGGCGGCGTTCTGCGGGATGAGGCCGATCAGTTGCGCGCCCAGTTTTCCGGCCTGCCCGGCGCCGATCACCACGTCGCCGCCGATCCGCGGTGCCCGGCCGAGGAGTTGTGACGCGATCACGACCCACTGCCGGTGCTGGGCACCGATGATGCGGATCGGTGTCTCGTCGGCGGTGGAACCGGAGATCTCTACATACACGTCGGGCTCGGCGAGCACGCCCAACGCCGACTTCACGTCGTCGTGCTCGGCTCCCGCGAAGGCTTCTCGAATCCGGTTCTGCTCTGCCACATAGGCGTTGAGCCCGGGGTGTGCGCTCACGATCCGGAACGGGTACGGGATGCGGTCCTGCCCGGTGCCTGCCCACAGGGCTTCGAACAGTTCGGGACGCAGCCGCCAATTGCGCATGCTCATGCGCCGATCACCGGCGGCGAGACGAGGGGCAGTTTGCCGATCAGCTCGTTGCCGTTGTCGAGGGTGATCAGGTAGTCGGGCGTCTTGTGTTCCTTGTCCTCGCCGCCGCCCTTGGCAGCCCCGGGGGCGCCGCCCATCATTCCGCCGCCCATCGGGCCGGTACCCCGAATCCCGGCGCCGGTGCGACCACCGGCTGCGGCCCCCGCGACCCCGGGTGTGGAGCCCGACCGGGCACCGGCACCCGCCCGACTTCCGGCACCGACGCCGCTGGCGCCGCCGAGCCCGCCGACGCCGAATCCGCCCGCACCGGCACCCCCACCCGCACCCGCACCCGCAGATCGTGAACCGGCGCCCGAGGACGAGTCGGCACCCGGCGGCAGGACCGATCGGCTCTGCGCCTGATCACCCGACACCGAGGCCGGGGCCGTCGCCGCGGGCGCGGTGGCCGACGACGGCGCAGTTTCCGCATTCTGCTGCGCGCCGTCCGCTGCGGGGGTGCCGGGCGCAGCGGACGCGTCGCTGGCGGGACTGTCGATATCCGGAGCGTCGCCGGAATTCGGCCGGCCGGCGCTCGGTCCCCCGAACCGCTCGCTCGAGCTGGGGGCGCCGCTCGAGTAATCGACGCCGGGCGCGGACGGACCCGAAGGAACATCGACCCGGCTCTCCGGTCTCGTGAACGCCGGGACGTTGCCGTCCGAAGTCGCGAGCCCCGGGTTGTAGATCGTGGCCATCCTCTCGCGCGCTTCGCCCTCGCGCCGGTAGTACTCGTCCTCGGTGTCCGTGTCCCAGGGGGTCAGCTTGTCCCACAGTCCGGTGCCGATGGTTTCGGGGACCTGCGACCGCAGCGACGCGACCGTCTCCGCCAGCGGGGTCAGCGCCGCCGCCACTCCGTGAAGTTGATCCTGTGCCTCCGGCGCGGACGTCGAGTACCGCTCGGTCTCGCCATAGGCCGCCGACGCGGCAGCCCCCTGCCAGCTCTCGCTGATCGCCTTCTTGATCGCGTCGCTGAACTCGACGATCGCGTCGTGGGCCGTCGTCCCCAGTTCGGTCCAGGCTCGCGCGATGCCGCTCACGTGCTCGACGTCCATGCCGGCGACGGCACTCGCGATCCTCGCGTGGTCCCACTGGTCCGAGTGGAAGTTCTCGGGATCCTTGATGTATGCCGGGTCGGTCACGTTTCCCCCTCCGATGGCGCGGTCCGCCACACACGGTCAATTGTTCTGACGCAGCAGGACCCTCACCGGTTCCGCCCGCCCCCGCGAGAGAATCTACAAGACGGCATTCGGAACCCTAGTATCGAATATGTGCCGGCAATCGATCTGAACAGCGACCTCGGCGAGAGCTACGGTGCCTGGACCCTCGGCGACGACGTGGCGATGCTGAAGCTCGTGACCAGCGCCAACGTGGCCTGCGGTTTTCATGCGGGCGACCCCGCGACGCTGTGGGCCTGTTGTTCCGCGGCGTCCGAGTTGACGGTCCGGATAGGCGCGCAGGTGGGCTATCACGACCTCGCCGGGTTCGGGCGCCGGTTCATCGACGTCGCCCCGCGTGATCTGACGGCCGACGTCGTTTATCAGATCGGCGCACTCGACGGTCTAGCCCAGGTCTCCGGGTCCGCGGTGGCGTACGTGAAACCGCACGGCGCGCTGTACAACGCGATCGTGCATCACCGTGAGCAGGCCCGCGCGGTGGTCGCGGCGGTGACCGCGTACGACGACACGCTTCCGGTTCTCGGTCTGCCCGGTTCGGTGTTCCTGGAGGAGGCCGAGAAGGCCGGGCTGCGGACGGTCATCGAGGCGTTCGCGGACCGCGCGTACACGCCCGACGGAACGCTGGTGCCCCGCACGACGGACGGCGCGGTCCTGCGCGATCCGGCGGTCGTGGCGGAGCGGGTCCGCAGACTCGTCGTCGATCACACCCTCGAAGCCGTCGACGGCACCGTCCTCGCGGTCACCGCCGAATCCGTCTGCGTACACGGCGATACGCCCGCCGCCGTCGAGATGGCCACCGCCATCCGGTCGTTGCTCGACGCCGAGGGCGTCACGGTGGAGCCGTTCGTGTGATGCGCATCCTCGACGTCGGAGAAAGCGCGATCCTCGCCGAGTTCGAGGACCAGGGCACCGTGCTCGCGCACTTCCGTGCTCTGGACGACTCCCGGCCACCCGGGGTCCGGGAGGTGATACCGGCGGCGCGCACCATCCTGGTGCGGTTCGACCACGGCGCGACGAGCCGCGACCGCGTCGCCAAGTGGGTGCGGACGACGGAACCGGCGGCGGCGGTCGCCGAGGGCGCCCCGGAGGAGGTCCGGATCGCCGTGCGCTACGACGGCCCCGACCTCGAGGACGTGGCCGAACTGACCGGGCTCGGTGTCGACGGCGTCGTCGCGGCGCACACCGGAACGCCGTGGACGGTGGCGTTCTGCGGCTTCGCCCCCGGTTTCGGTTATCTCACCGGCGGTGCACCCGACTTGCACGTGCCGCGCCGCGCGACGCCGCGGACCTCCGTCCCCGCCGGGACGGTGGCGCTCGGAGGGGAGTTCACGGGAATCTACCCCCGCTCCTCGCCCGGCGGATGGCAGCTCATCGGAACCACGGACGAACCGATCTGGGATGCCGGGCGCACTCCCCCTGCCCTGCTCCGTCCCGGCGTCGTCGTGCGCTTCGCGCCCGTGAGTACTTATTAACCGCCCGCGGTTAATAAGTACTCACGGGTGGCGGAGCCGCATCACAGGTCCAGGACCAGACGATCACCCCTCGCCCGGGACACGCAGATCATCATGCTGTTGCATTGCGCGCGTTCGCTTTCGGTGAGGAGGTCGTCGCGGTGGTCGACGTCGCCGCTCAGGACCTTCACCTCGCAGGACCCGCAGATGCCCATCTCGCACGACGACGGATGGTCGATGCCGGCGTCGCGGACCGCTTCGAGCACGGTCTGGTCGGGACGCACCGGGAGCACCTTCTCGCTGCGGGCGAGTTCGACCTCGAACTCACCACTCGACCCGACCGCCGGGGCCGCCGCGGCGAACCGTTCGAGGTGGAGATCGCCGGCGCGCCCCGCCTGCGACATCCGTTCCACCAGCGCGTCCATGAGCGGTGTGGGCCCGCAGCAGTAGACCGCCGCCCCCGACGAGGACGCCACGACGGACGCCAGATCGAGGTGACCGTCCGTGTCCTGCGGCACCAACCGCACCGCGGACGCGTCCAGCTCGCTCACGAACGCGAAGTGCTCGGCGGTGCGCGCTCCGTACACCAGTTCCCAGGTTCCGCCGCGGCGTTGCACTTCCCGGATCATCGGCAGCATCGGGGTGATGCCGATGCCGCCGGCGACGAACACGTACCGGTCCGCCTCGGTCAACGCGAAATTTGAGCGGGGACAGCCGATCTCGACCACGCGACCCGGACGCAGCTCGCGGTGGACCTCCACCGAGCCACCCCTGCCCGCGGGCAGTTCGAGGACGGCGATGCGGTAGCGGCTCGAGTCGGCGGGGTCGCCGCACAGCGAGTACTGCCGGACCGTCCCCGACGGCAGGTGCACGTCGACGTGTGCGCCCGGTTCCCAGGCCGGCAGCTCGCCGCCGTCGGAACGGGTGAACTCGTACGACGTGATCGACTCCGCCTCCCAGCGGGCAGCGACGACACGCAGCGGGAGGGTCTGCGGATCAGACGAACTCGTTGACATGGCTGCCGTCCTTGACGCGGTTCATCAGCTCGGTGAACGAGCGCCGGTAGTTGAGGGTGAACAGGTCGGCGGGAACGGAGAATTCCTGGAACTCGGAATCCCACGGGATTTCACGGGGTTCGATGAATTCGACGATCGGGATGTCTTCGAGGTACACCATCTCCTCGACGCGCAGGCACTCCTCGAGGTCCGCGCCGCGGTAGCCGACCTCGTTGGCGACGCCCCAGAAGATCTTGACGTGCTCGTAATCGATCGGCGACGGGAACCCGGCGACGACGCGGCGGCCCAGCTTCTCGTAGTGGTACGTGATGGACGCGAGACCCGGTGCGGAGCAGCGGTACCGCATCATGCAGTCGCCGTCGTTGGCCCAGTCGCCGGAGCCGGCGTCGAGTGGCCGGTCCATCCACACGTCGAGTCCGTCCCGGTTGACGTTCAGCGGTTCGACGATCTCCGGTGTCGGGCCCATCGACACCTTGTGGACGAAGGGGAAGTGCGCGACGTCGCGGAAGTTCTCGATCGTCACCCCGACTCCGACCGACGAGTCGATCGGGTCGGCGGCCAGCCATTCGAGGTCGAGGCCCTGCCACTCCTCGATCTCGTACATGTCGCGGATCGGGTCTTCGAGCACCGTCCAGACGTGACCGAACCGTTCGACGGCGGGGTAGGTGGCGATCGACGCGCGCGGTGGGATCTTGCCCTGATCGGCAAGGGACGGGATGCGGCTGCAGCTGCCGTCGGTGCTGGAGAACTCCCAGCCGTGGTAGGGGCAGCCGATGGAGCTCTGGTGCACTTCGCCCATCGACAGGTCGCCGCCGCGGTGCGGGCAGCGCCGCGACTGCACCGAGATCCGCCCCTCGCCGTCGCGGTAGATCACCAGGCTGACGCCGAGAAGCGTGGCCGTCTGGGGCTTGTCGAGGTCGCAGAGGCGGGCGACGGGGAACCAGGAGCGGCGCATCGACGCTTCGGCCAGTTCGCGTTTGGTGGGGGTGGGGATCGAGGTGGTCACGAGGGTCCTTTCGGGGAGTTCAGGCGCCGACGACGAGCGCTCCACCGTTGACCGCGAGGGTCTGTCCGGTGATGAAGGCGGCTCCGTCGGAGGCGAGGAAGGCGACGGCCGCGGCGATTTCGTGGGCGTCACCGAGACGGCCGAGGGGAACGGCGGCGAGTTCTTCGGCGTAGACGTCGTCGGGGACCATCCGGGTGTGGATCGCGCCCGGTGCGACGGCGTTGACGAGGATCTTCTGCGAGACGAGTTCGGAGGCAAGCGCCTTCATCAGCCCGAGTTGCGCGGTCTTGGACACCATGTAGCCGTAGGAGTGGCCGCCGGGGACCTGCCCCCACTGCGAGGAGATGAAGATGACGCGCGGTGCCTCGCTGCGGGCGAGGAGCGGCGCGGCGGCGCGGGTGATGGCGTACGGCCCGAGGACGTTGACGTCGAGGTACGGCCGGAGGTTCTCGACAGGTGTGTCGCCGAGGGACTTCCAGTCGTGCATGATGCCGGCGTTGTGGACCAGGATGTCGAGGCGACCCCAGTTGTCGTTCGCGACGGCGACGACGCGTTCGCCGACGTCCGGTGCGGTGACGTCCAGTTCGAGGCATTCGACGCGGCGGCCGGTGCTGTCGCGGATCTCCTTGGCGACCGCCGACAGTTCCGCGGCGTCGAGATCGGCGACGATCAGGTCGGCGCCGCGGGCCGCGAGGGTCCGGGCATGTGCGGCTCCCATGCCCCGTGCGGCGCCGGTGACCAGCGCGACACGGTCGTCCAGCCGAACACCCGGGATGGCGGTGACACTCATGCTCCCGCCCCCACGATGTGCGGCTCGGTGATGTACAGCATGTTGCCGTCGGGGTCGAAGAACGGACGGTACTGGTACCAGGTGCCACTGGGGTGCTTCCACTGGATCCGCTCGTCGACCCACTCGACGCGCCCGTCGAGCGCGGCCTCGGCCTCGTCGAGGCTGTCGACCTCGAACGCGATCGAGTCGTAGCCGGGTGCGTTGTCGGGGTTGACCGCGGTGCGGCGCGGAGCATGTTCGCCCACTTCGGATTTGAAGATGTAGAGCGTCACGTTGCCCATGTCGATCGCCGCCCACTCCTCGTCCTTCTCGTAGGGGAGGTGGAAGGGCAGCCCGAGGACGCCGTGGTAGAACTCCACGAGGGCGTCGACATCGCGGGTGAGGATGTCCATGTTGTCGATGCGCTTCAGTTTCAGCACGGTGTTCTCCTTGGTCGGTGCCGCGAAATCGGCAGGAATGGTGCAGGGCCCACCGGAATGGGCGGTCAGGGTTCCGTTCTCGACGTCGAGCGAGACGGTGGCGAGGGTTTCGAAGCGTGCCGACGCCGGCAGGGCCGGGTCGACGTGGCAGCACGTCGCCCCGCCGCCGAGCAGGTGCGACGTCATCGCCTCGACAACCGCGGGGGCGTCGACGTCCGGTCTGCCGGCCAGTCGACGGCGGAGCATGTCGAACCGGATCACGGTGTCCGGTCCGTCCCGGAGTTCCCTGTCGTGCAGGTTCGCCGGGCTGCTGAGGAAATGGTTGGTGTGGACGAGGAGGCCGTCGGGGTCCGGCAGTGCGTACCCGATTCCGCCGGGGTTGAGTTCGACGCTCACGGCCGCGGATTCGCCGCCGGTGCTCGCGACGAGCGTCAGCGACGTCGACGCGGACACCTCCGCCTGGGCGAGCCGGACGAGCGCGTGGTTGAGGTCGCGTGATTCGTCGAGCACGGCGCGGGCGAGCACGTGCACCGGGACGCCGATCCCGTTCCCGTCCCCGGTGTGGTGGAGGATGTTGAAGTGCACGCCCAGGCCGCGGTCGTTGACGCCGATCTTGCCGACGATGCCGTATTCGGTGACGGTGGTGGTCACGTGACCGCTTTCGTGCGGGATCTCCCAGACGAGCCACAGGTCGGCGAGTTCGGCGAACCAGTCCCATGCCTGCACGGAGACCGGCGGCGCCCCGTCCCGGAGTCGGACGACGGTCGAGCACTCACTCGGCGTGATCGAGCCAACCGCCGCAAGCACTTCGGTACGCGCATTGATCGCCGCGACCGCGGCCACCGACAGACCGGCGCCGTCCGCGATGCCGGCGATCTCGTCGGCGAGTGCGGGTGCGGCCGCCGTGATCCGCTCGAGGGCGAGGGTCCCCCAGTGGTCGAGGTCGACGGCCGAGCCGGCAGCGCGGTCGAACAGCTGCTGGTACGCGGCCACCGACGCGCCGACCTGTTCCGCGTGGGCACTGCCGAATTCGTGTCCGCGGTCCCACGGCCGGGTCTGCGTGGAGCGGAACCGGCGGGTCACGACGCCACCCGCAGCAGTCGCGGCGCCACCAACTCGGCGACCTCGTCGAGGCGGGCGAACCACACGTCGCCGGATTCGGCCATGTGCGCCACCACCTGCTCGAACTGGCCGAGCCGGTAGGGGCGTCCGATGACCTCGGGGTGCATCGTGAAGCTCGTGTGCCGACGTTCGGCGCGGGCGGACTCGAATTCGGCTGTCCAGCAACGACGCAGCTCTTCGGGGTCGGCGACGTTGCCGCCTCCGTCGATGTTCCAGCCGAAGCGCGGCCAGTCGTCGAGCGACCAGTGCACGGGCAGTTCGAGGATCTCGAGGCCGTCCCAGGACTCGACGTACGGTCGGTCGTCGCCCATGCAGCTGGAGTCGTAGAGGAATCCGCGGTCGACGAGCAGTCCGAATGTCTCGGGGGTGAGTTCCCAGGACGTGGAGCGGTATCCCTGCGGCCGCGGGACGCCGAGCCGTTCGAGGGCTTCGAGGCCCTTGTCGATCTCGTCGATCTGCTGCTGCTCGCTCACCTTGTCGCTGCGCAGGTGCAGGTGTCCGTGGTGTCCGATCTCGTGCCCCGCGTCGAGCAGGCTCTCCACCATCGCGGGGTGATGCTGCGCGGTGTGTCCGGGGACGAAAAATGTGGCCGAGATGTCGTATCGGGCGAGCAGGTCGAGGATGCGCGGCACTCCGCGCGTGACGCCGTAGCGGCCCTCGGACAGGATGGTCAGACGGCGTGCGTACTCGTCGCCCTCCCCGAGCCAGCCGGCCTCCGCGTCGACGTCGAAGGTCAACGACACCGCGGCGGCCTTGCCGCCCGGCCAGTCTGCGGTGGGAAAGTCCTGGATCGTCAAGACACGCTCCTCTGATTGCGCCGCTTCGGCGGCGGATTCGACTCGATGCTGCGCATTTCGGCAGCCAATGCGGATTGATTCAACGCTTTGCGTGTTGCAGACCACATTAACAGCGCGCAAACCGCCACACAACCCTAGAAACACCGAAACTTTGCGTCGAACTTCGTCGGTCCTGCTGCGCATTGCGCAGCGTCAGTCGCCGGTCTGCGTTTCGCCGTCCCGCAGCGCCGCGTAGACAGCCGGGCGGGACCGTCGCATCCGCAGGGCGACGACCACACCGACGCCGTACGCGGCGAGCACCAGGCCTCCGATGATCAACGCGCCCAGCCGATCTCCGATGAGGAGTTCGAAGTTGGTCACGACGAGAGCGACCACCGCGAGCAGACCGAGGATCGCGAGCGACGGTGCCACCACCGTGTGCCACCGGCGCTTGTCGAGATCGTGCCTGCGGAAGAACACGATGACCGCCAGATTGGTGAGCGCCATGAGCAGGACGATCCCGAGCGTCGCCGCACCGGACAGCCACGTGTAGGCCTGGGTGATCGGATCGATACCGCTGACCGCGACCACCGCGAGCAGCACTCCGGAGATCGCGGTCAGGACGATCGACGAGCGCGAGGGCGCCCCGTACTTCGGGCTGACCCGGCCGAGCGCCGACGGCAGCACTCCCATCGAGCCGAGAGTGAACTGGTATCGCGTGATGACGTTGTGGAACGACAGCACGCACGCGAAGACGCTGGTCACCACGAGAAGCTGCATGATGTCGTGCACGACCGTCCCCGCGTACCGGGTGGCGAGGTCGAACACCATGTTCACGGGATCGTCCGATGCCGTATCCACCGCATCGGTCGCACCGGCTCCGACGACCACCGCCCACGCGGACAGCGCGTAGAACGCACCGATCGACACGACCGCGACGTACGTTGCGCGCGGAACGGTGCGGTCGGGGTCGCGCGCCTCGTTCCGGAACACGGCCGTGGCCTCGAACCCGAAGAAGGCGAAGAACGCGAACATCAGACCCAGCCCGGGCGAGCCGTCGAACACCGTGGTCGGCAGCAGAGGGGCGGCTGTCAGTCCTGCTGCGCCGCCCTTGACCAGGATGGCGACGTCGAGCACGACGACGATGAGCGCCTCCGCGATCAGGAGTACCCCGAGAACCTTGGAACTGAGCTCGATGTCGCGGTACCCGAGCACGGAGACAATCCCGAAAGCTGAGAACGAGAACACCCACCAGGGGGCGTCGACATGCAGGTACTGCGCGGCGGCGTTGCTCGCCGCCACCCCCTGATAGGAGTAGACGGCGATGAGGAGCATCGAATACGACACGAGCGCCAGCAACGCGGCACCGAGCCCGTTGATCCGTCCGAGCCCGGCCTGGACGTACGAGTAGAACGCCCCCGCGTTGCGGACGTGCCTGCTCATCAGCGTGTACCCGACCGCGAACAAGGTGAGGATGACAGCGGCGATCAGGAAGAACAGCGGCGCACCGATACTGCCGCCGAACGCGATGACGATGGGCACCTGGGCGGCGACGACGGCGAGCGGTGCGGCGGCGGCCACCACCATGAAGACGATGGCGCCGACGCCCAATCCGCGGTTCAGGGGATGCATGCTCTCGCCGCGATCGGGGCCGTCCGGGCCGGCACCGCCGTTCGCGGACAGCGAGGAGTGGGAAGTCATGATTCTGCCGTTCTCGTGAGAAGGTGCGATGCGCGCGTGAGGCGCACCGGAAACACGAAGGCGGCACCTCGACGCCGTTGTCGAAGTGCCGCCTTCGTGTGGGGCCTGTTGCGTTACAACAGGGTCCACGCTTCGGTGAGGACGCCGCGGAGGATGTTTTCGATTTCGTCGAATTCGGTTTGCCCACAGATCAGCGGCGGTGCGAGTTGGATGACCGGGTCGCCGCGGTCGTCGGCCCGGCAGTACAGGCCGGCGTCGAACAGGGCGGTGGAGAGGAACCCGTGCAGGATCCGCTCGGCCTCGGCGTCGCTGAACGACTCCTTCGTGGCCTTGTCCTTGACCAGTTCGATGCCGTAGAAGAACCCCTCCCCGCGCACGTCCCCGACCATCGGCAGATCGGTGAGCTGGTCGAGGGTGGCCCGGAACGCCGGCGCCTGCTCGGCGACGTGCGCGTTGAGGCCCTCGCGTTCGAAGATGTCCAGGTTCGCCAATGCCACCGCCGCGGAGACCGGGTGCCCGCCGAAGGTGTAGCCGTGCGCGAACATCGACGTCCCGTCCGCGAACGGTGCGAACAACCGGTCCGAGGCGATCATCGCCCCGATCGGCGAGTACCCCGAGGTCAGGCCCTTGGCGCAGGTGATGATGTCGGGCACGTACCCGAAGTCCTCGCACGCGAACATCGACCCGATCCTCCCGAACGCGCAGATCACCTCGTCCGAGACCAGCAGCACGTCGTACTCGTCGCAGATCTGCCGGACCCGTTCGAAGTAGCCGGGCGGCGGCGGGAAGCAGCCGCCGGCGTTCTGCACCGGTTCGAGGAAGACGGCGGCGACGGTGTCGGGGCCCTCGAATTCGATGGCCTCGGCGATCCGGTCGGCGGCCCAGATCCCGAACGCCTTCGGATCACTGCCGAGGGGGTCGGGGGCGCGGTAGATGTTGGTGTTGGGGACCCGGAACGCGCCGGGGGTGAGCGGTTCGAACGGGGCCTTCAGCGCGGGGATGCCGGTGATCGCCAGGGCCCCTTGGGGGGTGCCGTGGTAGGCGATGGAGCGGGAGATGACCTTGTGTTTGCCGGGTTTGCCGACCTTCTTGAAGTACTGTTTGGCCAGTTTCCAGGCGCTTTCGACGGCCTCGCCGCCGCCGGTGGTGAAGAACACCCGGTTCAGGTCGCCGGGGGCGTAGCCGGCGAGGCGTTCGGCGAGTTCGATGGCGGGTTCGGTGGCGTAGGACCAGAGTGGGAAGAACGCCAACTGTTCGGCCTGCTTGGCGGCGGCCTCGGCGAGCTCGGCCCGGCCGTGTCCGGCCTGCACGACGAACAGCCCGGACAGCCCGTCGAGGTAACTCTTACCGGTGGAGTCCCAGATCCGGGCGCCGTCGCCGCGGGTGATGATCGGCGGGGTGATGTTGTCCCCGTGCCGGGAGAAATGCCCCCACAGATGGCGGCGGGCGGACGCTTCGAGTCCGGTCGTGGTTCTTTCGGTGACTGCAGTCATCGTAGTCCTCAATTGTGTTTCGGTTCAGTCGAATTCGGACTGTTCCAGCATCAGCGGCCGAATCCGGGCCGATCGCCTCGGCAGGCCGTCGAACGCCGAGGTCCGATCCGGCATGCGTCAATCGTGACGCCTTCTGCCCGCGAATTCAAGTAGCAACTTGATAAATATTGACGCAATGCGCAGGAAATGTTCCGGTTTGATGACCGAATTCGTGGCGTCGGGTAGCCAACACGAGTGCGCTCTTCTACTGTGGGTGAATCTTTTTTCTCGCCCCCGTCTTGGAGTGATCTCATGACCGTCTCGGTCCCTTTTCCGCCGTCCACCTCGCTCGACCTGCCCGCCACCGTGCCCGGCTGCTGGATCTCCGGATCCCCGGCCGAGGGCTCCGGCGCCATTCACCGCATCGTCGATCCGGCGACGGGCGCCCCCGTCACGGCACTGACCCTCGCGACCGCCCGGGACGCCGACGCCGCCGTCCGGTCGGCGCGTGCCGCCTTCCCCGGCTGGTCGGGTGCCGCCCCGGCCGAGCGCGCAGCAGTTCTCACCACCCTTGCCCGCGCACTCGAGCGCGACGCGGAACTGTTCGCCCGCGAAGAAGTCGCGCAGACCGGCAAGGCAATCCGGCTCGCTCGCGAGTTCGACGTCCCGGGCAGCATCGACAACATCGACTTCTTCGCCGGAGCCTCCCGCAATCTCGAGGGCAAGGCCGCCGCGGAGTACTCCCCCGACCACACGTCGAGCATCCGGCGTGACGCCGTCGGCGTCGTCGGGTCGATCACGCCGTGGAACTATCCGCTGCAGATGGCGGTCTGGAAGGTGATTCCGGCGTTGGCCGCCGGGTGCACGGTCGTGCTCAAACCGAGCGAGCTCACGCCCCTCACGACGCTCCGCCTCGCCCGGCTGGCCACCGAATCCGGGCTGCCCGACGGCGTGTTCAACGTGGTGACGGGCACCGGCGCCGAGGTGGGCGCCGCGCTCGCCGGACACCGCGGAATCGACATGCTGACCTTCACCGGGTCGACCGCCGTGGGCCGCACGGTGATGGCGCAGGCATCGACGAACGGCACCCGCGTGCAGCTCGAGCTGGGCGGCAAGGCCCCGTTCGTCGTGTTCGACGACGCCGATCTCGAGGCGGCAGTGCACGGCGCGGTCGCGGCGTCGCTGATCAACGGCGGCCAGGACTGCACCGCGGCGACCCGCGCAATCGTGGCGGACTCGCTGTACGACGACTTCGTCGCCGGTGTGGCCGAACTGATGGAACGGGTGGTGGTGGGCGATCCCTACGACCCGGACACCGACCTCGGATCGCTGATCACGCTCGCGCATCGCGACCGGGTCGACGGCATGGTGCAGCGCGCCCGCGCCGCCGGCTTCCGGATCGTGACGGGCGGATCCGCCCCCGACCTGCCCGGAGCGTTCTACCTCCCCACCCTGATCGCCGACGTCACCGAGGATGCGGAGGTGTACCGCGACGAGGCGTTCGGACCGGTGCTCACCGTGAGCCGTCATTCGGGCGACGACGACGCGATCCGCCGCGCCAACGACACCGACTACGGTCTCGCCGCGTCGGCGTGGACGACGAACCTGTACCGCGCGCAGCGCGCATCACGGGAGATCGACGCGGGTTGTGTGTGGGTCAACGATCACATCCCGATCATCAGCGAGATGCCGCACGGCGGGGTCGGCGCGTCCGGCTTCGGCAAGGACATGTCGACGTACTCGTTCGAGGAGTACCTGACCGTCAAGCACGTCATGAGCGACATCACCGGAGTGTCGCGGAAAGCGTGGCACCGCACGGTGTTCGGCGCGACGCAGTAGGGCTACTCCTTCGAGGGCGTGCCGTACCGCAGTTTGTGCACTTTGAGGATCGAGATGGTCTCCGTGGTGCGCACGCCCTCGATGGCGCTGACGTGCTGATTGAGGAAGGCCCACAGTTCGGCGTTGTTGGCGCTGCCGACCTCGACGCAGATGTCGCTCCGCCCCAGCAGCGTCGAGACGTACGTGATCTCGGGCATCTCGGTCAGCGTGTCCACGACGTCCTGATGCCGGGCCGGGTCGACGGTGAGGAACACGAGAGCCAGTTGGGAGTCGCCCAGCCGCTCGGGATCGGCGAACGCGACGATGCGCAGGATGTTCAGGTCCTGCAGACGCTTCACGCGGGCCCGTACCGTCGCCTCGGACGAACCCAGGTTGCGGGCGATCTCCCGAAACGCTCGCCGCCCATCGTCTTCGAGTTGCCGCAGGATCGCGCGGTCCAGTTCGTCCAGAGTGTGCTGAGACATGGACCGACTCTATCCAGAACGACGAGATCAGTGGCGTTCCGGGGACAAAAGACTGCATTTCATGGACGCAAAGCCTCAGTTGATGCGCATTGCGTTGATATCTTGTCTTGTGCGACGCATTGCGCGGTGTTAGTGTCTTGAATCACATACTTGCGGCGGCCCGTCGGCCTCCACCCCACTCGACTCGAGTCACCGAGGGCCGCATTCTGAATACACACACTGCGCCGACAAGGCCCAGAACTGGAGAATCCCGTGAGCTTGCACGATTCCTTCGCCGACGACCACACCTATGAGAAGAACCTGCGGTGGTGGGACGGCTTCACCATCAGCCTCTCCATCCCGGCCGCACTGTTCGTCGGCATGGGCTACGCAATCGGCCTGATCGGCGCCTGGACGACGCTCGTCCTCCTCGGCGCCGTCGCCGTCCTGGCGTGCCTGCAGAATTTCATCTACTCCGAGATGGCCAGCATGTTCGTCGACAAGGTCGGCGGCATCTCGATGTACGCCCATCAGGGCTGGCGGACCCGCTCGACCCTCGTCGGTCCGCTCGCGACCTACGGCTACTGGTTCTCGTGGTCCAGTTCGCTCGCCATCTACGGCCTCCAGATCGGGAAACTGGTCCAGGCCGAGTGGTTCCCCGAACAGACGTGGACGTTCTCCACGGGCCTGGCCACCATCGGACTACCCCACGTCATCGCACTGGGTGTCCTGTTCATGGGCTGGGGACTGAACGTCCTCGGGATGCGTCCCGCGATGTGGCTGATGTACGCGACCGGTGCCCTCGTCCTCGTCCCGATCGTCGTCTTCGCGGCCGCTCCGCTCCTATCCGACACCTGGTCGATGAGCAACCTGCACTGGGATATCGCCGCCAGCGGTGAAGCGGGCTGGCGCACCGCCATCGCCTGGATGTTCGTCCTCGCCTGGTCGGTCTACGGCATCGAGGCGGTCGCCTCGTTCGTGCCCGAGTTCCGCGACACCATCCGCGACAGCCGAATTGCGTTGCGACTGGCCGGTTTCTTCGTCATCGCCGTCTACATCCTGGTCCCGTTCGGCGTCGGCGGACTCGTCGACCAGGCGGACGTCGCCGAGAACCCCGTCTCCTTCTACCTGACCGTGTTCGAAAGCCTCCTCCCCGGCGGCGACATCGTGATGGCGATCTGCCTCATCGCCGGCCTCGTTCTCCTGATGGTCATGACCACCGCCGACGGCGGACGCGTGCTCCACGGCAGCGCCCGCGAGGGCCTCACCATCAAGCAACTCGGTGAACTCAACCGTTTCAAGGTCCCGGGGCGGGCCATGTCGCTCGACCTGCTCGTCAACGTCATCCTGATCCTGTTCGTCGGCGAGGCCCTCGCCGTCATCGTCGCAGGCATCGTCGGCTACCTGATCTGCCACATCCTGTCGCTGACCGGCTTCCTCAACCTGCGCCGCGACGAACCGGACGCCCATCGCCCCATCAAGCTCGGCAAGCAGTGGGTGTACATCGCCGGCGTCCTCGTGGTCGTCGACACGATCATGGTCGTCGTCGGCGCTCTCAGCGCCTCCATCACCGGCTACGGCAGCACGAAGGAACTGATCGTCGGGGTCTTCGTCCTGTCCCTGTCGATCGTGCTGTACGCCTACCGGCGCGTCGTCCAGGACGGTCAGCCGTGGGTCTGGAAGGAACCGGCGTCCGCCGTCGAGGCCGATTTCGTGCCCGACGACGACGAGGACGACGCCCCCGCCGCCGACCCGGCGCGCACCGTATAGCTTCGCCTGTGAGTACTTATTAACCGCGGGCGGTTAATAAGTACTCACAGGCGCGAAGCGCATCAGGCCATGGAGCGCACGTGGCGCGCCGCGACCGACAGTGACGCGAGATCGTGGGTGGACGCGGCGTCGATCTCCCCCAGCGTCCGGCGAGCGCGCTCGATTCTCGCCCGATTCGTGCTCTCCCACAGAAGAATCCGGGAGTCCGCTGAATCTCCGGATTCACCCGAGGACAACACGTCGCGGGTCAGGAGCCGGACGGAGCGGTACAGGTCGTCACGCAGCGCCACCCGGGCGAGGGTGTGCCACCGTTCACCCCGTGGAAGCGCCGACACCTTGATCAGCCACCGATCCACACCGAGGTGATCGGAGAGCGCGAAATAGAGCGGCGCCACCTCGGCGACGTCGTGGTCCAGTTCGCGGGCGACGTCGGCGATGTCGAGCAGGCTGAACCGGTAGAGGCCGTCCGCGATCCGCCGGGCGATGGACGTCTCGACGCCCGCCTCGTCGTAGATTCGCCGCGTTTCCTCCATCGCCAGTACCTCGGCGCCGCGGAGCCATCCGCCGACGTCGCCGGAATGCGTGTGGACGGCACGCCGGAAGTCGTCGATCTCGGCGTCCACCGACAGCGGTTGGCGTCGGTTGGCGAGGAACCACCGCGACGCCCGGTCGAGCAACCTGCGGGCCTCGACGACCAGCTCGTACTCCGTCGCCGGCGGCAGTTTCGCCGCGGCGATGTCGGACCAGAGTTCCGCAAGCCCGAACACTTCCGACGTGATGACGAACGCGCGCACCACATCCGCGGGCCCGGCCCCCGTCTCTTCGCGCAACCGGTGCGCATAGCTGAGCCCGCCGCGGGCGAAGATGTCGTTCACGATCTCGGTGGCGAGGATCTCCTGGCGGAGGGGGTGCGCGTCGACGGGGAGGACGGAGCGCAGTGCAGCCGGGAAGTACGCGCCGAGCCGTCCGGAGAAGTACCCGTCGATGAAGACGGCCGAATCCACCAGTTCCGCTTTGAGATCCAGCTTGGCGTGCGCGAGGAGGGTCGCCAGTTCCGGTGAGGTCAACCCGAGCCCCGCCTCCGACAGTTCGGTGAAGCCGTCGGCGTTCGGCAGCGCCTCCAGTTCGCAGTCCAGGCCGCGCTTGTCGACCAGGTCGCCCACCATCCGTGCGTGCACGTCCACCATCCGGTGGGCGTTCGACCGGGCGTCGCCGAGAACCCGATTCTGTGCGCGATTGTTCGCGAGGACGAGTTCCGACACGTCGTCGGTGAGTGTCCCGAGCAGGTCCGAGCGCCGGGCCGGATCGAGCCGCCGGTCGACCGGCAGCGAGTCGAGCAGGATCTTGATGTTCACCTCGTGGTCCGAGCAGTCCACGCCGGCCGAGTTGTCCAGTGCGTCCGTGTTGACGCGTCCACCCGTGCGGGCGAATTCGATGCGGGCGAGTGCGGTCATGCCGAGGTTCCCGCCCTCGGCGACGGCCCGTGCGCGCAGCCGGCCGGCGTCGATCCGGACGTTGTCGTTCGCCTTGTCCCCCGCGTCCGTGTGCGACTCCGACGAGGCCTTGACGTACGTCCCGACGCCGCCGTTGAACAGCAGATCCACCGGGGCTGCGAGGATGGCGCGGATCATCTCCGGCGGCGTCAGCGTCGTCACCGACGGAGCGAGACCGAGCACAGTCCGCATCTGGCTGCTCACCGGAATCGATTTGCTCTCCCGCGACCAGACACCCCCGCCCGCACTGATGAGCGTCCGGTCGTAGTCGGCCCACGACGACCTCGGCAGCTCGAACAACCGACGGCGTTCCTGCCAGGCCTGCTCGCGGCCGGGAGTGGGGTCGACGAAGATGTGCCGGTGGTCGAACGCGGCAACCAGCCCGATGCTCGACGTCTCCAGCATGGCGTTGCCGAAGACGTCGCCACTCATGTCGCCGATCCCCGCCACCGTGAAGCTGTCACGATCGACGTCGATTCCGAGTTCGGAAAGATGCCGGGTGACGCTCACCCAGGCACCCTTCGCGGTGATGCCCATCTTCTTGTGGTCGTAGCCGACCGAACCACCGGACGCGAACGCGTCACCGAGCCAGAAGTCGTATTTCCGGGCCACCTCGTTGGCGGCGTCGGAGAACGTGGCCGTGCCCTTGTCCGCCGCCACCACCAGGTAGGGGTCGTCGCCGTCGCGGCAGACGACGCCGTCCGGGTGAACCGATTCGGCGGTGTCCGAACGGTTGTCGGTGACGTCGAGCAACCCGGAGATGAACTGCCGGTAGCAGTCCAGGCCGGTGGACGACGGATTGCGCACGACGAAACCGCCCTTGGCGCCTGCGGGCACGATCACGGCGTTCTTCACCGCCTGCGCCTTGACGAGTCCGAGGATCTCGGTGCGATAGTCGTCGGGGCGGTCGGACCAGCGGAGGCCGCCGCGCGAGACGGGTCCGTATCGCAGATGCACACCCTCCATGTCCGGTGAATACACGAAGACCTCGTAGAACGGCCGCGGCCGCGGAAGTTCGTCGATCTCGCCGGAGCGGAACTTCAGCGACAGTTGGGGCCGGGCCGGGCCGAGCGTCCCGTCCCGGTAGAAGTTGGTGCGGGTCGTCGCCGAGACGAGATTCACGTACGCGCGCAGGATCCGGTCGGCGTCGAGGCCCTCGACCTCTTCGAGCAGTGACTCGACCGTGGCTCGGCAGGTTTCGACGTCGCCGGCAGAATGCCCGCGCGGATCGAAGTGCGCGTGGAACAGACCCACGAGCGCAGAGGCGAACTCGGGACGCGACAACAGCACCGCCTCGATCCGGCCCTGGTCGTAGGGCAGAGCGCTCTGCCGCAGGAAGCGCGCGTAGGCGCGCAGGAGCACGACCTCCCGCCAGTCGAGGCCGGCGGCGAGCACCAGCACGTTGAACCGATCCGCCTCCGCCCGGCCCGACCACATCGCCCGAAACGTCTCCACGACGGCCTCGGGCTCGACGGATCCCGCGGCCATCGCGGACGCGACGAGCGGTCCCGCGGACACCCGGAAGTCGTAGAGCCGGCACACCAGTCCGTCGGCGCGGCGGAATACGGACGTCCGCTGGTCGTCGACCGCGAGGTCGAGACTCCCGAGGAGGCGGAGCACCCGCTCGAGCGACACGGTCGAGCCGCCGCTGTAGAGCGTGACCCGGAACTGCGGATTCTCACCGGTTCCGGCGGTGTCGACGTGCAGGTCGAAGGCGTCGGCGGTCAGTCGGTCGAGGATGGCGACGTCGGGAAGCGGTGGCCGATCCCGTTCTTCGACATAGCCTTCCGGCAGGGACAGGGCGATCGTGGACGAAATCGAGCTCATAGATTCTCTCCGTTGAGATCCGGGCGCCGAGTGGTTGTCGTGGAATAGAGAAAGATCCGCCCCGCGGGCGCCATTGACCGCGGGGCGGATCGAGTGCCGGGACACGGGTGTGTCGTCGGACGGGGTGTGTCAGGAGTTGCGGTGTGCGTCCGCGATGTCGAGAACCGTGTCGAGGACCGCGAGACCCTCACGGGCCTCGGCCTCGGTGACGGTGCACGGCGGCACCGCGTGAATACGATTGAAGTTGGCGAACGGCAGCAGTCCACTTGCCTTGCAGGCCGCGATCACCTCGTTCATCGCCGGACTGGACGCGCCGTACGGGGCGAGCGGTTCCTTCGTGGCACGGTCGGCGACGAGTTCGATCGCCCAGAACACGCCGAGCCCGCGCACTTCACCGATCGACGGGTGCCGGTCGGCGAGGCCACGCAGTCCGGGACCGAGAATCTCGCTGCCGATCCTGGCCGCGTTCTCGACGATCCGCTCGTCCTCCATCGCATTGATCGTCGCGACCGCGGCGGCGGTGGCGAGCGGATGTCCCGAGTAGGTGAGTCCGCCCGGGTACGGCCGGTTGGCGAACGTCGCCGCGATCTTCTCACTGATCGCGACACCGCCGAGCGGAACGTAGCCGGAGTTGACCCCCTTCGCGAACGTGATCAGGTCGGGTATGACACCGAAATGGTCGATCGCGAACCATTTTCCGGTCCGGCCGAACCCCGACATCACCTCGTCCGCGATGAACACGATGCCGTAGCGGTCGCAGATCTCGCGGACGCCGGCCATGTAACCGGGCGGAGGCACCATGATCCCCGCGGTCCCGGGAACCGATTCGAGCACGATCGCCGCGATCGAGTTCGGCCCCTCGAGGCGGATCAACTGATCGAGGTGCTCGAGCGCGCGCTCGGTTTCCTCCTGCTCGTTCTCCGAGTGGAACTGCGACCGGTACAGGAACGGTCCGTGGAAGTGGACGACTCCGCTGTTGCCGTAGTCGTTGGGCCACCGACGCGGGTCACCGGTGAGGTTGATCGCGGTGTCCGTGCCACCGTGGTACGAGCGGTAGCGGGAGAGCACCTTGTACCGGCCGGTGTGCAGGCGGGCCATGCGCACGGCGTGCTCGTTGGCGTCGGCGCCACCGTTGGTGAAGAACACCTTGTTCAGATCGCCCGGGGTTCGTTCGGCGATCAGCCGCGCGGCTTCGGAGCGGGCGTCGTTCGCATACTGCGGTGCGATGGTGCACAGCTTCGCGGCCTGGTCCTGAATGGCAGCAACGACTTTGGGGTGCTGGTGCCCGATGTTCGTGTTGACCAGCTGGGACGAGAAGTCCAGCATGCGGTTCCCGGCACCGTCCCACACGTACGAACCCTCGGACGCGAGGATCGTCATCGGTGTGATCTGCTCCTGCGCGGACCACGAGTGGAACACGTGCGCGCGGTCGAGCGCGTAGGCGCGCTCGCCCTCGGCACGGGCCGCGTCGAGGGGCTGACCGGTGGGCAGGAGTTCCTGGGAGACTGTCGTCGTCATGACCGTGGGTCCTTTCCTGCTCAGTTGTTCTGGGGGAAGCCGAGGTTGATGCCGCCGTGACTCGGGTCGAGCCAGCGGCTGGTGACGACCTTGCCGCGGGTGAAGAAGTGGACGCCTTCGGCGCCGTGGGCGTGGGTGTCGCCGAACAGCGAGTTCTTCCAGCCACCGAAGGAGTAGTACGCGGTCGGGACCGGAATCGGCACGTTGATGCCGACCATCCCGACCTCGACCTCGTTCTGGAACCGCCGGGCGGCGCCGCCGTCGTTGGTGAAGATCGCGGTGCCGTTGCCGAACGGGCCGGAGTTGATGAGTTCCAGCGCCTCGTCGTAGCTCTTGACGCGAATCACGGACAGGACGGGTCCGAAGATCTCGTCGGTGTACACACTCATGTCGGTGGTGACGTGGTCGATCAGCGTCGGGCCGAGCCAGAACCCGTCCTCGCCACCGTCGGCCTGCACCTGCCGGCCGTCGACGACGATGGTGGCCCCGTCCTTCTCGCCGGCGTCGATGTAGGAGGCGACCTTGTCGCGGTGCACCTTCGTCACCAGCGGTCCCATGTCGGAATCTTTGGTGCCGTCGCCGATCTTCAACGTGTTGGTGCGTTCGGTGATCTTCGCGACCAACTCGTCGGCGATGTCCCCGACGGCGACGAGGGCGGAGATGGCCATGCAGCGTTCGCCGGCGGATCCGAAGCCGGCGTTGACCATGGCGTCGGCGGCCAGATCCAGGTCGGCGTCCGGCAGGACGATGGCGTGGTTCTTCGCCCCACCCAATGCCTGAACTCGCTTGCCGTGGGCGGTGCCGGTGGCATACACGTACTGCGCGATCGGGGTAGACCCCACGAAGCTGATCGCCTTGACGGCCGGGTTGGTGAGGAGCTCGTCGACGGACGTCTTGTCGCCCTGCAGCACGTTGAACACCCCGGCGGGCAGGCCGGCTTCGGCCCACAGTTCGGCCATCCAGATCGCGGCGGTCGGGTCCTTCTCCGACGGCTTCAACACCACCGTATTGCCGGCGGCGATCGCGACGGGGAAGAACCACATCGGGACCATGGCGGGGAAGTTGAAGGGGGAGATGATCGCGACCGGTCCGACGGGCTGACGGATCGAATGCACATCCACATTCGTCGACGCGTTCTCCGTCATGCCGCCCTTGAGCAGATGCGCAATGCCACACGCGAATTCGACGACCTCCTGGCCGCGGCTCACCTCACCGAGGGCGTCGGAGACGACCTTGCCGTGCTCGGAGGTGATGATCTCGGCGAGTTCACCCTTGCGCTCGTTGAGCAGTTCCCGGAACTTGAAGATGATCTGCGTCCGCTTGGCAAGCGAGGTGTCACGCCACGCCGGGAAGGCGGCGGCGGCCGAGTCGATGACCGCGCGGGCGTCCTCGACGCTGGCGAGGGCGACCTGACCGGTCACGGCGCCGGTCGCCGGGTTGGTGACGGGGGCGGTGTTCCCGCTGGTGCCCGCGAAGCTCTTGTTGTCGAACCAGTGCGAGATCGTTCGGGTCTGCGCGGCGCCGTCGCTGTGTGTCATGAAATGGGTGTCCTAACCGGGAGAGAGCGGATACCGGGGCGATCCGCACGGATCGCGTGATGCCTCCACTCTGGTCCGTGAACCAGCCCCCAGACCCCGACGATCTGTATAACAATCCGCCTTCTGATTTACACTGCGTAAATGCTGCCCACCATCGTCGACATCCTGGCGCTCCCGGTCGTCCAGGCCGGGACGCCCGAGGTGATCGGCGGCGGAACACTCGACAGGCCGGTGCGATGGGTGCACGTCAGCGATCTACCCGACCTGTCGAACCTCCTCCAGGGCGGCGAACTCGTCCTCACCACCGGGCAACCCCTCGCCGACGACTCGTCGAGCGTGGAATACCTGGAAGGGCTGGCCGCGGCGGGCGCAGCCGGACTCGTCGTCGAACTCGGCGTCCACGTCGACACCGTCCCGGACGGGGTGGCACGCGCCGCCGACAGACTGTCGTTCCCCCTGATCGCGCTGCACCGTCAGATCAAGTTCGTCGAGGTCACGGAGGCTGTGCACCGATCGATCGTCGCAGAGCAGTACGACGAGGTCGCGTTCGCACGGCACGCCCACGAGGTCTTCACCGACCTCAGCATGAAGCGGGCGTCGCTCGGCGAGATCGTCGACGCCGCGGCAGGCATGCTCGGCGCCCCGATCGTGCTCGAAGACCTCAACCGGCAGGTGCTGGCGTTCGCGGCGCAGGGCACCGCGACGGCGGACCTCCTCGCCGAGTGGGAACGCCGGTCGCGGCTCACGCCCGTGTCGCATCAGACCGCGGTCGACGGGCCCGAGTCGTGGACGACCACCCCCGTCGGCGCACATCGGCAGGAATGGGGACGACTCGTCGCCCCCCGCCCCGTCGCCGCGGAAGGTCGTGCGCGGATGACCCTCGAACGCGCGGCCCAAGCGCTCGCACTGCACCGCATGGTCGAACAGGACCGAACCGCACTCGAGCAGCAGGCCCAGAGTGGGCTCATCGACGAACTCCGCCGCGGACGCATCCAGGACGAGGCCGAGGCGACCGCACGCGCCCACGCACTCGGTCTCCGGCCGGCACTGACCTACCTGCCGATGACGGTCCGGGTCGGCGAAACCGCCAGCGCCGACCAGGTTCTGGCACAGCGACGCCGGATCACCATGCTCGACGCCGTGCGTCACGCGGTCCGGACGTCGCGGCAGACGGCACTGACCGCGAACACCCGGGCCGGGCAGATCGACCTGCTCCTGTCCCATCCGCCGGTGTCCGCACCCGGCGCGCTGACCGAACTCTGCGGGGCGATCCGCGCCGCACTCGCCCGGCTCGACGGCGTCCTGCACTGCACGATCGGCGTCGGCCCCGAATCGACCCGGCTGCTGGACGCCGCGGGCGGCCTCGCGGAATCCGCGCACATCGCCGACGTCGCGCTGTCGTTGCCACCGGACGACAAGGCTTTTCACCGGGCAGCCGACATCCGGTTGCGCGGGCTCCTCGCCCTCATCCGGACCGATCCGCGGGTGCAGGCGTTCGCCGAAACCGAACTCCGCGGCCTGCTGGAGCATCGCGCGCGCCACGGCGGCGACAGCGTCGAAGTCCTGCGGAGCTTCCTCGAACTCGGCGGCAACAAGACGGAACTCGCGAAGAGGCTCCACCTCTCGCGCCCCACGCTCTACGCGAAGCTGGCCACGATCGAGCGACTGCTCGGTGTCGACCTCGACGACGCCGAGTCCCGGACGTCGCTGCACACGGCCATGCTGATCCTGCAGCTCCGCCGCCCGTGAGTACTTATTAAAGATGTTTCGGTAATTGAGTGAGAACTGATCATAAGGAAAGTCCGGTGTGGTCGAGGAAGCTCTGACACAGGTCGTAGCTCGAGCCGACTCGGGTCAGCCCGAACTCGGTCGCCACGCGGACCTCGTCGAGGGTATCGGGGCACAGGTTGGCCAGTTCGGTGGATTTCATGTTGCCCCAGACCTGTTCGATCGGGTTGAGCTCAGGAGCATAGGCAGGGAGGCGTTCGACGTGGAGCCAGTCGCGTTGGGTGGCCAGCCACGCGGTCATCGCGCGGGACCGGTGGGCCATGAGCCCGTCCCAGATCACGATGACCTTCTCGCCGGCGAAATGGGTGCGTAATTCGGTGAGAAACTCGATGAGCTTGTCGGTGTTGTAGGCGCCGTCGGTCATGGAGAACACGAACGCGCTGCGACTGCGGTCGTGTCGATAGGCCAGGACCCCGGCCATGGACATGCGTTTCCAGGAGAATCGATGATGCAGAACCGGTGTCACGCCTTTCGGCGCCCAGGTTGCTCGGACCACCGGGAGCAGCGACACACCGCTTTCGTCCTGGAAGCAGATCCATGCACCTTGGCGCCGCGCTATTTTTTTATCCGCGGCCACTCGTTCTCGCGCCAGGCGACGATGGCGTCCTCGTCGCGTTCGACTGCCCGCCGTGCGGGACGCTGGCGGCTCCAGCCCAGCCTGGTCCGCAGGATCGTCCAGGTCTGGGTGGGTCCGTAGGTCACGCCGGTGAGCCGCTCGATCACGATCGCGACCCGGCCCAGCGTCCACACCCCGGTCGCGAAGCCGTGAGCCTGGGGCCCTTTCAGCAATTCCTCTCGGATCACGGCGATCTGGGCGTCATCGAGCCGGGACCGACGTCCCGCGCGACCGGCACCTTCCAATGCCTCGTTGCCTCCTTCGATCCACTGTCGATGCCAGCGTGAGGCGGTCTGCTGGGAGACCTCCAACTCGACCGCGACATCCACCTGCCGCCGCCCTGCGGCGAACATCTCCGCGGCCTGCATCCGCCGGTCACGCAACGCCCCGAGGTCACGGCGACCGCCGCGCCGCTTGACTTTCCGGGCGTCGGACCCCACGCCGGAACCGGTTTCCTTCCCTGCCATTCATCAATGATCAAGCAGCACGGTGCGAATCACGCGCAACGACACACCCTATTACCGAAACATCTTTAACGTCGGGCGGTTAAGAGTACTTATTAACGTCGGGCGGTTAATAAGTACTCACGGGGCGTAGCCACTCTCGAACATCGTTCGACGAGAACCGGCTCAGGGTGCCAACATCCGAATAGTCGCGATCCGGAACCCCGATATTGAGAATTATCTTCAGAACTGTTGGCATGAATGATCGCTTTCTTCACTATTGGCACCTACCAATCGAATTTCCAACAGCACGGAGTTCTCATGAAGGTCGGTATCCCCCGCGAAATCAAGAACCACGAATACCGCGTGGCCATCACCCCCGCCGGTGTCCACGAACTTGTCGGCCGCGGCCACGAGGTGATCATCGAAACCGGGGCCGGCGTCGGCTCGTCCTTCGCCGACGCGGACTTCAAAGCCGCAGGCGCGCAGATCCTCTCGACCGCCGACCAGGTCTGGGAGAGTGCCGACCTGCTACTGAAGGTCAAAGAACCCATCGCCGAGGAATACCCCCGCCTCCGCCAAGACCAGGTGCTGTTCACCTACCTGCACCTCGCCGCATCCAAGGAGTGCACCGACGCACTGCTGGCGTCGAAGACCACCTCCATCGCCTACGAAACCGTCACCGGCGCCGACGGCTCCCTGCCGCTGCTCGCCCCGATGAGCGAGGTCGCCGGACGCCTCGCCCCGCAGGCCGGCGCCTACCACCTGATGCGCCAGGGCGGCGGCCGCGGCGTTCTGATGGGCGGTGTCCCCGGGGTGCGACCGGCCAAGGTCGTCGTCATCGGCGCCGGCGTCTCCGGCAAGAACGCCATCGCCATCGCACACGGCATGCACGCCGACGTCACCGTCCTCGACCTGTCCATCGCCCGCCTCCGGGAGATCGACGCCCAGTACCACGGCCAGGTCAAGACCATCGTCTCCAACAGTCTCGAACTCGAGCAGGCCGTCCTCGACGCCGACCTCGTCATCGGAGCTGTCCTCGTCCCCGGCGCCAAGGCCCCCACCCTCGTCTCCAACAACCTGGTCTCCCGGATGAAGCCCGGCTCCGTGCTCGTCGACATCGCCATCGACCAGGGCGGCTGCTTCGAGGACTCGCGTCCCACCACCCACGCCGAACCCACCTACCAGGTCCACGACTCGGTGTTCTACTGCGTCGCCAACATGCCCGGCGCCGTCCCCCGCACGTCGACCTACGCGCTCACCAACGCGACCCTGCCGTACGTCGTCGCCCTCGCCGACAAGGGCTGGCAGGAAGCGACCGCGACCGTTCCCGGCCTCGCAGAGGGACTGTCCACCCACGACGGCAAGCTGCTGTCCACCGAAGTCGCTGCCGCGCACGGCTACCCGGCCGCGACACTGCCCGCCTGAGACGCTAGGCGCCGAGCCCGAACGCGACGAGGAACCCGAGCGCGGTGGACAACCCGACCCACCACCCACCTTCCCGGTAGGCCTCGGGCATCAGCGAGTCCGCGAGCACGGCGATGGTCGCGCCACCGGCGAACGCCTGGATGGTCGCGATGGTGCCGTCGGAGATGGTGTCGGACACGGCATCGGCACCGATCACCACCAGCACCAGCAGGACGGCGGTCGCCACCCACACCGACAGGGCGCGGCCGCGGCTGAAGTGCGGCTGGGACCGCATGGACGCCGCGCCCGCGACCGCCTCGGGCACGTTTCCGACCGCGACGGCGACGAGCAGCACCACCCCGCCTGCGCTGCTGATCGTCACCCCGAGGGCGGTGTTCTCGGGGATGCCGTCGAGCAGCGCACCGAGCATCAACGCCCAGCCGAAAGCGGCGGCACCGAGTTTCTGCTCGATGAGCCGGTCTGCGACCACGTAGACGAGTGCCCCCGTGAACAGGGCCGCGCCTGCCGTCCAGATCCCTTCGGTCTCGAACGCGGGCTGGAACAATTCGGTGGACACGGCGGCCACCATCGTTCCCGCACCGAACGCCATGAGTGCCGCGAGGACCGGCCGCGGCAGGTCGTAGCGCAGCCCGACGACGGCACCGATCAGCAAGGGTACGGCCGTGCCGAGGCCGTACAGAGTCGCGGTCAACATGGTCGAGAGCGTATCCAGACGACGCCGGGATGCGGGACAATCGGACGATGGCTTGGCTCGAGGTCGTGCGCACCGGACCGTTCACCACCGTGCAGGATCGCGGCCGCCCCGGCTATGCGTCCATCGGTGTCGGCGAGTCGGGTGCCGCCGACCGCGAGGCGCACGACAGCGCAAACAGGTTGGTGGGCAACCACTCCGGCGCAGCCACACTGGAGGTCACGCTCGGCGGGCTGGCCGTGCGGGCGACCGGGACCGTCTCCGTCGCCGTCACGGGCGCCCGCAACCCCGTCACCGTCAATTCCGAACCCCGACCCGACTACACGATGCTCCACCTGAACACGGGAGATCTACTGGAGATCGCGTTCGCGACCGAGGGGCTGCGCAGTTACGTCGCGGTGCGGGGAGGGTTCGACGTACCCGCGGTGATGGGGAGCCGGTCCACCGACACACTGTCGGGCCTCGGCCCCGATCCCGTCGCCGAGGGTGACCGGTTGCTCGTGGGTGCGGATGCCGGCGACTGGCCCGCGGACGAGATCATCCCGCCACCGGTCACCCCCGAGGATCCGTTGACGATGCGCGTCCGCCTCGGACCGCGGGACGACTGGTTCACGCCCGCGTCGGTCGACGCCCTTCTCCGCGAGACGTGGACGGTCAGTTCCGACACCAACCGGGTGGGGGCGCGATTCGAGGGCCCGGGAGCGCTGCACCGATCCGTGCGTGACGAGATGCCGAGCGAGGCCATGGTGGCGGGTGCCCTGCAGGTGCCCCCGAACGGTCAGCCGATCCTGTTCCTCGCCGACCATCCGGTGACGGGCGGCTACCCGGTGATCGCCGTGGTCGCCGAGGCTGACCTGCCGATGGCCGCGCAGTTGCGACCCGGGCACCGGGTGCGCTTCCACCGGGTGGTGACGTCGCCGATCCCGAAGTGATCGGGGCGGAAATCTAACTCCGGCGGCGCCGGGCGATGTCGGCGAGCACAACACCCGCGGCGACGGACGCGTTGAGCGATTCGACGGGGCCTGCCATCGGGATGCTGAGGATGGCGTCGCAGTTCTCGCGCACCAGACGCGACAGTCCCTTGCCCTCGGAGCCGACCACGACGACCACCGGGCCGCTGCCGTCGAACTCGTCGAGCGTGGTGTCGCCACCCGCGTCGAGCCCGACCACCTGGACGCCCTTGGACGCCCAATCCTTCAGCGTGCGAGTGAGATTGGTGGCGCGGGCGATGGGCAGACGCGCGGCGGCGCCGGCGCTCGTGCGCCACGCCACCGCGGTGACCGACGCACTGCGCCGCTCGGGGATGACCACACCGTGACCACCGAACGCAGCCACCGACCGGACGACGGCACCGAGGTTGCGGGGGTCGGTGATGTTGTCGAGGGCCACCAGCAGCGGCGCCTCCTGGTGCTTGCGGGCTTCCGCGATCAGGTCGTCGGGGTGCGCGTAGCGGTACGGCGGCACCTGCAACGCGATGCCCTGGTGCATGCCGTTGGCGCTGAGCCGGTCGAGATCCGTGCGGGGAACCTCGAGGATGGAGATGCCCGCGTCGGCCGCCCGCTGGACGGATTCCTTCAGACGGTCGTCGCTCTCGGTCCCGACCGCGACGTACAGTGCGGTCGCGGGGACACCGGCACGCAGGCATTCGACGACGGGGTTGCGGCCCAGCACGTTCTCGGGGCCGTCGAGCACCTTGCGACCCGCGGTCTGACGACCGCGGCCCGGCTGCTTCTCGGCGTCCCGGGCGGCGCGGGCGGCCCGCTTCGCGGCGGGGTGCTTGGTGCGGGCCTCCGCGGGCGGCGTGGCGCCACGGCCTTCCAGCCCCTTGCGACGCTGGCCACCGGAACCGGCGACCTGGCCCTTCTTGGTGCCGGCCTTGCGGATGGCTCCGCGCCTACTCGAATTTCCAGCCATTACTACTGTCCTGCCTTGAGAGACCACTCGGGCCCGTTGGGGGTATCGGTGACCTCGATGCCCGCCCGGATGAGACGGTCACGCACCTCGTCGGCCACAGCCCAGTTCTTCTCGGCGCGGGCAGTCTGCCTGCGCTCGAGTTCGGCCCGGACCAGAACGTCCAGGGCATCGGTTGCCGCGGACGCGTCCGCGGTCTCCTGAGTCCAGTGCGCGTCCAGCGGGTCGACGCCGAGGATTCCGAGCATGGCCCGGACCTGCGACGCGATTGCGCGCGCGCCTTCGAGATCTCCCCCGTCGAGCGCGATGTTGCCCTCGCGGACCTTGCCGTGCACCTCGGCGAGTGCGGCGGGGACGGCGAGGTCGTCGTCGAGAGCGCGAGCGAACGCGTCCGTCCACCGGCCGACCGCGACCTCACCGGCGCGCTCCTGCGTGCGCGTGACGAACGATTCGATGCGGCGGTACGCGGCCGCGCCCTCGTCGAGCGCGGTGTCGGAGTACTCGAGCATCGACCGGTAGTGGGCACTGCCGAGATAGTACCGAAGCTCTTGCGGCCGAACCTTTTTCAGCACGTTCGGCACGGAGAGAACGTTGCCGAGCGACTTCGACATCTTCTCGCCACCCATGGTGACCCAGCCGTTGTGCAGCCAGTACTGCGCGAAGTCGTCGCCGGAGCACTTGGCCTGCGCGATCTCGTTCTCGTGGTGCGGGAACACCAGGTCCAGGCCACCGCAGTGGATGTCGAACGCCGCCCCGAGATAGAACTCGGCCATCGCGGAGCACTCGAGGTGCCAGCCCGGCCTGCCACGGCCCCACGGCGTCGGCCACGACGGCTCGCCCGGCTTCTCCGCCTTCCACAGCGTGAAGTCGCGGGGGTCGCGTTTGCATTCGCCGGCGCTCTCGCCCTGGTGCACGTCGTCCAGTTTGTGCCCGGACAGGCTGCCGTACTGCGGGTAGCTGCGGACGTCGAAGTAGACGTCGCCGCCCGCCGCGTACGCGTGGCCGTTGTCGATGAGGCGCTGCATCATCTCGACCATCTGCGTGATGTGCCCGGTGGCGCGCGGCTCGACGGACGGCGGCAGCACACCCAGTTGCTGGTAGGCCCACGTGAAGGACCGCTCGAACGTGGCGGCCCACTCCCACCACGGCCTGCCCGCCTCGGCGGCCTTGTTCAGGATCTTGTCTTCGATGTCCGTGACATTGCGGACGAACGCCACGTCGTAGTCGTGGGCGAGCAGCCAGCGTCGCAGCACGTCGAAGGCGACGCCGCTGCGTACGTGACCGATGTGGGGGTCGCCCTGCACCGTGGCGCCACACAGGTACACCGATGCGTGTCCAGGGGCCAGCGGAGCGAAGTCACGCAAGGCCCGCGTCTCGGTGTCGAATAGGCGCAGGGTCACGACCAGCGATCCTACCTGGCGCTTCGATCGGGAATGACCAATGCGGTGGCCATCGCGGCGATCCCCTCGCCGCGGCCGGTGAGACCAAGCCCGTCCGTGGTGGTCGCGGACACCGAAACCGGGGCTCCCAGAATGTCGCTGAGCACCTTCTGGGCCTCGTTCCGGCGCGGGCCGATCTTCGGCCGGTTCCCGATCACCTGGACCGCGGCGTTGGCGACACCGAAATCGTCCTCTTCCAGGAGCCGGCGGACCTCCGCGAGCATCGCGGCGCCGCTCACCCCGGACCACTCGGGTCTGCCGGTTCCGAAGACGGAGCCGAGATCGCCGAGGCCGGCGGCGGAGAGCAGGGCGTCGCAGAGTGCGTGGACGGCGACGTCGCCGTCGGAGTGACCCGCGCAGCCGTTCTCGTCCTCGAACAGCAGGCCCGCCATCCAGCACGGCCGTCCCTGCTCGATCGGGTGGACGTCCGTCCCGATTCCGACTCGCACTAGTGCGCTCCCTCTTCCACCAGCGCGCGGGCCAGGACGAGGTCCAGCGGCGTGGTGATCTTGAATGCTGTGGGTTCTCCGACGATGCTGCGGACCCGTTCCCCGAGCCGCTCCACCAGGCCGGCGTCGTCCGTGGCGATGCCGTCGGCGGCGGCGTACGCGCGGCGGAGCAGTTCCGCGGTGAAACCCTGCGGCGTCTGCACCGCCCGCAGTTCGGACCGTTCGGGGGTGCCGGTGACCGCACCGAGAACGTCGACGGTCTTGATGGTGTCCGCCACCGGGAGGACGGGAATCACCGCGGTGCGGCCACACCGCAGCTCCGCGACCACCCGCGCGATGAGCGACGGCGGCGTCAGAGCGCGGGCGGCGTCGTGCACGAGGACATATTCGGCGTCGTCCGCGACGGCGAGTCCGGCGCGAACCGAATCGGTCCGCTCACTCCCACCGGCGACGACGGTGACGTCACCGGGGAGGAGGCTGCGCGTCGACTCGACGAGTTCCTCCGGGACGATCACGACGACGCGGTCGACAGCCCCCGACTGCAGGAGCCCGTCGACCGCGCGTGTCAGCATGGTCGTCCCCCCGAGATCAACGAATGCCTTGGGCTTGTTCTCACCCAAACGCACTCCCTGACCTGCGGCGGGAACCAGCGCGACTACAGGACCTTGTCCCTCGGCCACTGTGTGTATCGCGACTGTCTAGGACGCGGCCGCGAGGACCTCGTCGAGGATGGTCTCGGCCTTGTCGCTGTCGGTGCCTTCGGCGAGTGCGAGTTCGCCGACGAGGATCTGCCGCGCCTTCGCGAGCATGCGCTTCTCTCCCGCGGACAGACCGCGGTCCTGCTCACGACGCCACAGGTCACGAACGACCTCGGCGACCTTGTTGACGTCACCGGACGCGAGCTTTTCGAGATTCGCCTTGTAGCGGCGTGACCAGTTGGTGGGTTCTTCGGTGTGCGGAGCCCGCAGTACCTGGAAGACCTTGTCGAGACCTTCCTGGCCGACGACGTCGCGTACGCCCACGTACTCTGCGTTGTCTGCGGGAACCCGTACGGTGAGATCGCCCTGAGCAACCTTGAGAACGAGATATTCCTTCTGCTCACCCTTGATGGTGCGGGTTTCAATAGCTTCGATCAGCGCCGCACCGTGATGGGGGTATACGACGGTGTCTCCGACCTTAAAAATCATCTGTCCCGTGCCCCTTTCGATCATTCGAGTTTAACACGTGTCCGGATCCTGGTCGCATCAACGGTGCAGGTCAGGGGCATCATGGCCTGACCCTAGGGGTTGACAGGGGTCCCGATACGTGCATTCCGGACACCCCGATCCGGCCGTTCTCCGGCACCGAAACCGCACGCAGACAACCATTGTGAGTACCCAGCGAGCAGGCCACGCGGGGGAACTACTACTCTGCCTAGTTGAAGTGCGAACCTGACACCGGAGGACAACTCGTGACTGCTCTCGACAAGTCGACTCGCCGAGTCGCTATCGCCGTCGCTCTCGCTGCCGGCGCAGCCCTCGTGCTGTCCGCGTGCAGTGCGGGCCAGATCACTCAGACGTCGAGTCAGGTCGCCGCGGTCAACGGCAACAGCGCGGAGGCCGGATCGATCGCCCTGCGCAACGTGCACGTCGTCTACCCCAACTCCGCCGAGTACAGCCTCGAGCCGGGGAGCAACGCCGTCCTGGCGTTCACCGCGATCAACAACAACGAGGACACCCCGGACACGCTGACCCGCATCAGCACCGACTTCGCGCAGTCCGTCACGCTCGGCGAGAAGTCCGGCGGACTCGAGATTCCGCCGCAGAGCGCGCTCGTCGCCGGCCTGCCGGTCGGGGACGCCGAAGCCGGCGCGGACGCCGCCGCCGAGACGGACAAGAGCGCCGACGCGCCGACCGACGTCGTCCTGGTGACTCTGAACAGCCTGAAGGAAGGCGTCCGCCCGGGCCTCACCTTCCCCGTCACGTTCTCGTTCGAGAAGGCCGGAGACATCACCGTGTCCGTTCCCGTCGACGCGGGCCACGAGACCGAGCGGCACGTCTCCGACAAGTCGCCCGGCACCGAAGCCGAGGGCGGCGGACACTAGCAGCCGTATCGGGTCCGCTGTCGGACCCGATACCTAGGCTGGCCGGGTGGCCAAACTCAAATCCAGCTTCCGCTGCTCGTCGTGCCAGTGCACGGTTCCCAAATGGGTCGGGCGGTGCCCCGAATGCGGTAGCTGGGGCTCGATGGACGAGGCCCCGATCGTCGCAGCCGTCGCGAGCCGCTCCGGCGCCTCGCTCGCGAAAGCGGGAGCCGGAGCGGTCCTTCCGTCCACCCCGGCCACTCCGATCACGCGGATCGACAGCACGTCCACCCGCGCCAAGCCCACCGGCATCGACGAACTCGACCGTGTTCTCGGCGGCGGTGTGGTGCCCGGTTCCGTCGTTCTCCTCGCAGGCGAACCCGGCGTCGGCAAGTCGACCCTGCTCCTCGAGGTGGTCCACCAGTGGGCCCGGCGAGGCCCGGACGACCGGTCGCTCTACGTCACCGGCGAGGAATCCGCCGGGCAGGTGCGACTGCGGGCCGACCGCACCGGCGCCGTCCACGAGCGGGTCTATCTCGCCGCCGAATCCGATCTCGCGACCATCCTCGGTCACGTCGAGCAGGTGCGTCCCACCCTGCTGATCGTCGACTCCGTGCAGACCATGCTGGCCGCCGACGTCGACGGCGTGGTCGGCGGCGTCACCCAGGTGAAGGCCGTCACCAGCGCCCTCACCTCCCTCGCGAAGGCCAGCGGCGTGCCGGTGCTCCTCATCGGCCACGTCACCAAGGACGGTGCGGTCGCCGGTCCGCGGTCGCTCGAGCATCTCGTCGACGTGGTGCTGCACTTCGAGGGCGACAAGCATTCGACGCTGCGGATGGTGCGCGGCGTCAAGAACCGTTTCGGTGCCGCCGACGAGGTCGGTTGCTTCGAACTGCGCGAAGACGGCATCGCCGGAATCAGCGACCCGTCCGGACTGTTCCTCCACCACCGCGCCGAAGCCGTTCCCGGAACCGCCGTCACCGTCATGATGGACGGCAA
This sequence comes from Rhodococcus koreensis, assembly GCF_900105905.1. Lineage (GTDB taxonomy): Bacteria > Actinomycetota > Actinomycetes > Mycobacteriales > Mycobacteriaceae > Rhodococcus_F > Rhodococcus_F koreensis. The sequence continues at coordinate 4,125,196 of NZ_FNSV01000005.1, forward strand.
ACGGCCACTCCTCGGTGAGGTGCAGGCACTCGTCGCGGCCACGTCCATGCCCGCACCCCGGCGCGCCGTGAGCGGACTCGACAGCGCCCGGGTGGCCATGGTCCTGGCCGTGCTCGACCGCCGGTGCGGGGTGCCGATCGCGAAGAACGACGTCTACGCCGCCACCGTCGGCGGGATGCGGATGACCGAGCCGTCCGCTGACCTGGCGCTGGCCCTCGCCGTCGCGTCCGCGGTGAAGGACCGTCCCGTTCCCGACGGGCTCGTGATCCTCGGCGAAGTGGGACTGGCCGGTGAGGTTCGCCGGGTGCCCGGCGTCGGGCGCAGGCTCGCCGAGGCGCACCGCCTCGGGTTCACCCGCGCCATCGTTCCCCTCGACTCCGGGGCGGCGCCGAAGGGTATGAAGGTCACCGAGGTCGGGAACCTGGGAGCAGCGATCGCGTCGCTGCGGTGAGATTGCTCAGATCGACGAGGTTCCGAACGGGCGCTCCGGCACGCCGTCCACGAAGTCCTTCGTCTTTTCGAAGTGCTCGGCCGTGACGGTGAGGAACAGCCCCCTCGACGTCGCCACCACCACGCCAGGGTCGGCGGTGGGCCCCTCGACGATGCGCGCCTCGGCGCTCGCGTACACCTTGCGCCGGATCGACCCGTCGACCCGCGCGTGGAATTCGAGGACGGAACCCAGCGGTATGGGCCTGGCGAAGTCGATCTCGAGATGCCCGGTGACCACCGGTCCGTCGACGATCGACCGGCACACCATGCCCAGCGCCTCGTCGAACGCTGTCGACAGGATGCCGCCGTGGATCACTCCCGGACCGCCCTGGTAGCGGGGTGCCACCTCGAGCCGGCCCCACACGTCGAGCCCGTTCCCGGCCGTGAAGCTCATCGACATGCCGGCGGGCGACTGGTCTCCGCACCCGAAGCACCTCGACCAGTGGTGCGGCACCGGCTGACCTGCGGCGGGAAAGCTGCCGACCCGGCCGGGCAGGGTCAGGTCGTCGGGCAAAGTCCAGGTACCACTCATGGATAGGTAATCTAAACGCGGGTCCGGACGTGTTTCCGCGGCGGTCCCCGACAAGTGACGTCTACCTCAGCGGGAGTATTGCGCGATGAACGATGCCGAGTCGTCGTCTGCACTGCGCGAAACGATTGCCCGGCTGGCTCCCGGAACTGCACTTCGCGACGGCCTGGAACGCATTCTGCGCGGCCGCACCGGTGCGTTGATCGTCCTCGGCTACGACGAGCAGATGGAAGAGATCTGCGACGGCGGCTTCGAACTCGACGTGGAGTTCGCCCCGACCCGCCTGCGTGAGCTGTCGAAGATGGACGGCGCCGTGGTCCTGTCCACCGACGGGTCCCGCATCGTGCGCGCCAACGTCCAACTGGTGCCCGACCACAAGATCCCGACCGTCGAGTCCGGCACCCGTCACCGCGCCGCCGAGCGGACGGCCATGCAAACCGGATACCCGGTGGTGTCGGTCAGCCAGTCGATGAGCATCGTCAGCGTGTACGTCGGCGGCATCCGGCACGTCATCGACGGGTCCGCCACGATCCTGTCGCGCGCCAATCAGGCGGTCGCCACCCTCGAGCGGTACAAGGCGCGGCTCGACGAGGTGACCCGCCAGCTGTCGGTGGTGGAGATCGAGGATTTCGTCACGCTCCGCGACGCCCTGACCGTGGTGCAGCGCCTGGAGATGGTGCGGCGCGTGTCCGTCGAGATCGAGCAGGACGTGCTCGAACTCGGGACGGACGGGCGGCAGCTCGCACTGCAACTCGAGGAACTCGTCGGCGACAACGACGTGGCGAGGGAACTCATCGTGCGCGACTATCTGGCCGGTTCCGGCCCGGCGCCCGCCGAGGACGTCGAGAAGTCGCTCACCGCGCTCGACAGGATCACGGACGCAGACCTTCTCGACCTCACGACGCTGGCGCGGGCGTTCGGCTACCCGGGCACCATCGAGGCGCTCGAGGCGCCGATGAGCCCCCGCGGCTACCGCGTCCTCACTCGCGTTCCCCGGTTGCAGTTCAACCAGATTCACCGGCTCGTCGGCTCGTTCGGAACCCTGCAGTCACTGCTGGCCGCGACGGCCGCCGACCTGCAGTCGGTGGAGGGGATCGGCGGGCTGTGGGCGCGCCACATCCGCGAGGGCCTGTCCCGGCTCGCCGAGACGTCGATCTCCGGCCCGTACGACTAGTCGTCGGTGGTCGCAGTTCACCGTCGGTGGTCCGGGCTGTCTTCTCCGACCACGGATTCCAGTGCGACCCGCACCGCGTCCAGGTGTTCGGCCATGGCGCGGGCGGCCTTGTCGTAGCTTCCGGATGCGATGCCGTCCACGATCCGGTCGTGCTCGTCGTTCGACTTCTGCTGCCGTCCCGCAACCAGATTCAGCGTTTCGGACTGGCGGGTGAGGGCTTCGCGGATGTCGACGATCACGGATTCGAATACGCGGTTCCGGCTCGTCCGGGCGATGTACGCGTGGAACTGTGCATCCAGCGACACCCACACGAGGGGGTCGTCCTCGTCCCGCATCTGGTCCACCAGGCCGCGCAGGGCGGCGAGGTCCTCGCCGGTGTGCCGTTGCGCCGCCCATCCGGCGGCGGGAATCTCCACGTGGGGGCGTGCCTCGACGAGTTCGTTGGCCGCGTAGTTCCCGAAGTCGAGGTCGCGGGCGATCGAATCGCTGACGACGAACGTCCCGAGGCCCGACTTCGTCTCCGTGAGTCCGAGCGCATGACAGGACCGCAGGGCCTCCCGGATCACCGACCGGCTGACCCCGTGCCGCGCCGCGAGGGACGCTTCGGACGGAAGTCGTTCACCGACCGACAGCTCACCCGAGGTGATCGCGTCACGGAGGTCTGCGAGGACCGCCTCCGCGGCGCTGACCCGCGCCGTGACAGGGCGCCTGGCTGCCCAGCTGTCCGACAGGTTCATACAGACATTCTGCTCACGCACCGACCGCAACGTCAATACGGGACACCCCGGGGTTGACGCCTGCGAGTGAGCGAGGTAACAATTGCACCTGTCTGACAGCCTGGCAGGTGGATAGCCGGGTGGCTCGACCGGGGAGTCTACCTCTTCGAGCAGCAGACTCCGTCCACCGCATCCGTGCAGAGCAACGGCTCGCGCGAATCCCCGTGAGGAATGATCAAGTGCTCGAAACGCGAACAGAACACGATCTGCTCGGCGACCGCCAAGTGCCTGCGGATTCCTACTGGGGAATCCACACGCTGCGGGCCGTGGAGAACTTCCCGATCACCGGCCGGCCGATCTCCACGAACCCCTACCTGATCCGCGGACTCGCGTACGTCAAATGGGCCGCGGCGAGCGCCAACGAGAAACTCGGGATCCTCGATCACCGCCAGGCCGACGCGATCGGACAGGCGTGCCGGGAGATCGTCGACGGCCGCTGGCACGAGCAGTTCGTCGTCGACGTCATCCAGGGCGGCGCCGGGACGTCGACCAACATGAATGCCAACGAGGTGATCGCCAACCGGGCACTCGAGATCCTCGGCCACGGGCGCGGGGAGTACACGGAACTCCATCCCAACGAGCACGTGAACCTCAGCCAGTCGACCAACGACGTCTACCCCACCGCGGTCAACATCGCGACGATCTTCGCGATCGACGACCTGCTGGACGCCATGCGGGTCCTGCAGGAGGCCTTCGCGACCAAGGCAGTCGAGTTCGCCGACACCGTGAAGATGGGGCGCACCCAACTCCAGGACGCGGTGCCGATGACGCTGGGCCAGGAGTTCGCCACGTACTCGGTGATGATCGACGAGGACCGCGCCCGTCTCGGCGAGGCCGCTCTCCTCGTCCACGAGATCAACCTCGGCGCCACCGCGATCGGCACGGGCCTGAACGCACCCGCCGGCTACGCCGAGGCGGCGTGCGACACACTCCGGGAACTCACCGGACTCCCCCTCGTCCTCGCCACGGACCTGGTCGAGGCAACCCAGGACGTCGGTCAGTTCGTCCACCTCTCCGGCGTGCTCAAGCGGATCGCGGTCAAGTTGTCGAAGGTGTGCAACGACCTCCGCCTGCTGTCGTCGGGGCCGCGCGCGGGCCTGAACGAGATCAATCTCCCACCGGTACAGGCCGGTTCGTCGATCATGCCCGGCAAGGTCAACCCGGTGATCCCGGAAGTCCTCAACCAGGTGGCCTACGAGGTCATCGGCAACGACGTCACCATCACGATGGCCGCCGAATCCGGCCAGCTCCAGCTCAACGCATTCGAACCGATCATCGTGCACTCCCTGTCCGAGGGGATGCGCCACCTCGGTGCCGCCTGCCGGATCCTGGCCGACCGCTGCGTACTCGGCATCACCGCCAACGCCGATCTGCTGCGGGCCCGGGTCGAGGACTCCATCGGACTCGTCACCGCGCTCAACCCGTACATCGGCTACACCGCCTCGACCCGGATCGCACAGGAAGCGCTGGTCTCCGGCCGCAGGGTCGCCGACCTCGTGATCGAGGCGGGCCTGCTCGACCGTGAGGAACTCGACCGCCTCCTCAGTCCCGAGCATCTCGCGAATCTGAGAGCGTCCGGTTCGCCACGGCAGACACCCGTCGCCGCTGCCGCGGAGGTGGTCTCGTGACGATCGAGAAGGACGACACCTCCGGCGCCGACATCTTCGTCGAGGAAGACCTCGGCTACCGGAAAGCGCTCGGCCCGAGACAGATCCAGATGATCGCGATCGGCGGTGCGATCGGCACCGGCCTGTTCATGGGCGCGGGCGGACGCCTCCAGCAGGCCGGCCCCGCACTCGTCCTCGTCTACGCCCTCTGCGGGTTCTTCGCCTTCCTGATCCTGCGGGCCCTGGGCGAACTCGTGATGCATCGCCCCACGTCCGGGTCCTTCGTGTCGTACTCGCGGGAATTCTTCGGCGAGAAGATGGCCTTCGCCGCGGGCTGGCTGTACTGGATGAACTGGGCGATGACGGCCGTCGTCGACGTCACCGCAGTCGCGCTGTACATGAACTTCTTCAAGAAGTACTGGGCACCGCTCGGAAACGTCGACCAATGGGTCTTCGCCCTCGCCGCAGTCGTACTGGTCCTCGGGCTGAATCTCGTCTCCGTCAAGGTGTTCGGCGAACTGGAGTTCTGGTTCGCCCTCATCAAGGTCGTCGCCCTCGCCGCGTTCCTCGGCTTCGGCATCTACTTCGTGCTGTTCGGAACGCCGATCGAAGGACATTCGTCGGGCTTCAGCATGATCACCGACAACGGCGGACTCTTCCCCAACGGAATCCTGCCCGCCGTCGTGGTGATCCAGGGCGTCGTCTTCGCCTACGCCTCGATCGAACTCGTGGGAACAACTGCGGGCGAGACGAAGAACCCGCAGAAGGTCATCCCGAAGGCGATCAACACGGTCATCGTCCGGATCCTCGTCTTCTACGTCGGATCCGTCCTGCTGCTGTCGCTACTGCTCCCCTACACCGAGTACCACGCCGGCGAAAGCCCGTTCGTCACGTTCTTCGGTTCCATCAATGTGCAGGGCGCCGACGCGATCATGAACCTCGTCGTGCTCACCGCCGCGTTGTCGTCTCTCAACGCCGGCCTGTACTCCACCGGACGAATACTGCATTCGATGGCCATGGCCGGGTCGGCCCCGTCGTTCGCCGCCCGGATGAACAAGGCCGGAGTTCCGTACGGCGGCATCGCCCTCACCGGATTCGTCATCCTGCTCGGCGTCGGACTCAACGCCGTCGTTCCCACGCAGGCATTCGAGATCGTTCTGAACCTCGCCGCACTCGGGATCATCAGCGCCTGGGCCGTCATCGTGCTGTGCCAGCTGAAACTGTGGAAACTCGCGAAGGACGGCACCCTCACCCGCCCCGGCTTCCGGATGTTCGGCGCCCCCTACACCGGGCTCCTCACCCTGGTCTTCCTCGGATGCGTCGTCATACTGATGGCATTCGATCACCCGGTCGGAACCTGGACCGTCGGATCCATCGCGATCATCGCCCCGCTGCTGGTGATCGGATGGTACGGCGCGAGGAACCGCATCCGGACCCTGGCATCCGACCGCCCCAACGCCTAGCAGGAAGGACAACAGTGCCGAAAGTCGCCGTCGTCACCACCGGAGGCACCATCGCCAGCACCCGGGACGGGCAGGGTGTCAGCAGGCCCGTGGTCGCAGGCTCCGATCTGCTGGGCAGCACCCGAGCCGGAACGGAAATTCGTGTCGTCGACGTGATGTCGAAGGACAGTTCGAGCATGACGTTCGCCGACATGGACCGGGTCCGCGACACCGTCACCTCGGAGCTGAGCGACCCCGATCTCGACGCGGTGGTCGTGCTACACGGAACCGACACCATGGAGGAGACCGCATTCCTGGTCGACCTCCACCACGCCGACCCGCGGCCGGTGGTCTTCACGGGTGCGCAGCGCACCTTCGACCATCCGGAATCCGACGCCCGCGCCAACCTGACCGACGCGATCGCCGCGGGAACGAACCCCGCCCTGCGCGGAGCGGGTGTCCTCATCGCGTTCGGAGGTGCCCTGCACCGGGCGTCCGGAACGCGCAAGGCGGACACGACGTCCCTCGACGCGTTCCGATCCGTCCACCCCACCGGCGACCTGCTGCCGCAACGTCCCGATCCGCTGTCGTGGCATCCGATCTCCGGAACCCGCGTCGACATCGTGGCCGCCTATCCGGGCGCGGATCGCGTCCAGATCGACGCGTGCCTTGCGGCCGGGGCCCGGGGGCTGGTGCTCGACGGGCTCGGATCCGGGAACGCGAACCCCGCGATCGTCGAGGCGGTCCGGGACTGCACGTCCGCCGGAATCCCGGTCGTGGTCACCACCCGGGTGCCGCACGGCCCGACCTCCGCCACGTATGGCGGCGGGGGCGGCGGACACGACCTCATCTCGGCGGGGGCACTGTTCTCCACCGACCTCAGAGCAGGTCAGGCCCGCATCCTGCTCGCGGCGCTGCTCGCCGACCCCGAGCACACCGACCTCGACAAGGAATTCGATCGACGCTCACGCATCGACCCCGCACCGAGGATCAGCTGAGATTGAACGGCTCCGGCGCACTGCGGAGCTGACCGAGCTGCCCGACCACCGTGTACGCGCCGGGCCCCACCGGATCACGCTGGGGTTCCGGCTGCGTCAGGCAGTCGGGCGCAGACGTCTTGGCCGACCACTTCACGGTGAACTGGGCTTGCTCGCCCGCGGCGAGGGTGCGCGCATCGGCCGCGGACTGCGGGAAGCAGTCGATGTTGGACCACAGGCGCACGGCACCGTCGATCGTGTAGACGAGCACCTGCTGCAGGCTGCTGCCCAGATCGCGTTCGCACGGCGTGGTGCCGATGTTGGTGACGACCGTCGTGAAGCTCGGCTCCTCACCGGGCAGGTACGTCGGCTTGTCTGCCGCCACCTTGATGGCCAGCGACTGGTCCGGGCACTGTCCCGCAGCGACCGGCTGACCGCTGGGAGCTGCGCTGCTCGAGGCGCCGCTGCTCGACGCCCCCGACGAACCGGACGTGCCCGACGACGCCTCGCCGCCGGCGGCAGCGGCGCCACCGCCGCCGCCACCGGAACCGCCCGAACCACCGCTGGACGTGGACGAACCCGAGGCTGTCGGGGAAATCGACACAGGAGTGGTCAACGACGAACTCGCTGCCGCCGGATCCGTCTCGGAGTCACCGCCACCACGCAGCGAGTTGATCAACCACACCACGAGCAGCAACACGACGATGGCGCCGCCGATCGCCAGCGCCCTGCGGCGCCAGTAAATCTCGGGGGGCAACGGTCCATTCGGTTCCAGCACGACGTCAACGGTAGTTCGGCGTCGCGCGGCAACGGCTCAGCGGCTGCGGCGTGTCGCGGTCAGTCCGTGAGCTCACCGATGTCCCCGACAGCGCCCTGCAGGTGGGTACGGCCGTCGGACAGCTTGTACGTGACGCCCGCGATGGCGCACGCGCCGCTCTCCACCTTGTCCGCGATGATCCGCGAACGCTGCATGAGCAGCGCACCGGTCTCCACCACATGGCGACCCTCGAGTTCGTCGACGGTGCTGAGGCCCTCTCGCCGTCCCATGAGGATCGACGGCGCGACGCGTTCCACGATGCTGCGGATGAAGCCGGGCGGCACGTTGCCGTCGTCGAGGGCGTCGAGCGTCGCCTTCACGGCACCGCAACTGTCGTGACCGAGCACGACGATCAGCGGGACGTTCAGCACGCCGACCGCGTACTCGATGGACCCGAGCACGGCGTCGTCGATCACGTGACCCGCGGTGCGGACGACGAACATGTCGCCCAGACCCTGATCGAAGATGATCTCGGCGGCGACGCGGGAGTCTCCGCAACCGAACAGGACGGCCGTGGGGTGCTGGCCGCCGACGAGCTTCGCCCGATCGGCGACGCCCTGGCTGGGATGGAGCGAGGTGCCGCTGACGAATCTGTCGTTACCCTGACGAAGGGCTTTCCATGCGGACACCGGGTTCGAATTAGGCATGGGATCATTGTGCACCGGGCGTGTGGCACCGTCGCGACGGGATTATGACGACCCCGGAAATTCTGTTTCACCCGTGAACGAAGGGACTTGTGAGGACGAAGTGGCCGTTGACTCCTCCGCGCTGATCAACTGGTACGAGGCCCAGGCCCGGGATCTGCCGTGGCGCCGCGACGGCGTCACCGCCTGGCACATCCTGATGAGCGAGATCATGCTGCAGCAGACACCGGTCGTCCGGGTGGCCCCGATCTGGGAGGAATGGGTGCAGCGCTGGCCCGTCCCCTCCCGCATGGCCGCGTCGAGCCAGGCCGACGTCCTGCGCGCGTGGGGGAAGCTCGGCTACCCGCGTCGTGCGCTGCGACTCCACGAATGCGCCGGTGTGCTCGCCTCCGAACACGGCGACGTGGTGCCGAGCGACGTCGACACCCTCCTCGGCCTGCCCGGCATCGGCGCCTACACCGCGCGGGCCGTCGCCTGCTTCGCCTACGGACAGCGGGTCCCCGTCGTCGACACGAACGTCCGGCGGGTGGTCGCCAGGGCCGTGCACGGCAGCGCGGAGCCCGGGAACCCGTCGACGACCCGTGACCTCGCCGACGTGTCCACCCTGCTCCCCCGGACGCGTGCCCGGGCCGCCACGTTCTCCGCGGCCCTGATGGAACTCGGCGCCACCGTCTGCACCGCCCGCTCCCCCGAATGCTCCCGCTGCCCGCTGCCGAACTGCGCCTGGGTCGACGCCGGACGTCCCGCGCACACCGGAGAGCGCCGGAAGGTGCAGAAATTCGCAGGCACCGACCGTCAGGTGCGCGGCAAGCTCATGGCCGTACTCCGCGAAAGCACCGCCCCGGTCGAACGCGTCCTGCTCGACCAGGTGTGGCTCGACGACCCCGGGCAACGCGACCGCGCCCTCCACTCCCTGCTGATCGACGGCCTCGTCGAGCAGACCGACGACGGGCTCTTCGCCCTCGCGGGCGAGGGCAGCCAGCTCACACCGGAACCGCTTCGATGACGGATGACCGCGGACCTTGCGTGATCGAATCCAGCGTGAATCCGTGGTCGGTCAACAGTCGGCGCCATTCGGTGATCGTGCGCTCGCGACCTCCCAGGAGAACCAGCATGTGGAGATCCAGCAGAGCCATAGGGTGGGTTGTCGCCGATTCCGGCAGGACCTGCTCGACAATCATCAATCGTCCGCCTGGCGGGATCGCTTGCCGGCAACTGCTGAGGATCTTGCCTGCGGACGCGTCATCCCAGTCGTGGAGAATCTGAGACAGCACGTACACGTCACCATTGCCTGGGACGTCGTCGAAGAAACTTCCGCCCACGACTGTCGTTCGTTCACCGATGCCGGCCGAACCGAACGTCGACGGCGCTTCCGCTACCACATGAGGCAGATCGAACAGAATTCCGCGTAGATGCTCGTGCCGATCGAGCAACCGGGTGATCAGCGCGCCGGTCCCGCCACCGACGTCGACGACCGTTCCCACGTCAGACCAGTCGTGGTCGAGCAAGGGCAGCAAACGCAGCTCGACCAGCCCTGCTTGGCCCCGTGCGAACTCATCGGCTGCCGACGGATTCTCGGACAACCATTCGAAGTACGGCTTGCCGAACGCCGCTGAAAACGATTCCTTCCCCGACCGGATCGAATGCGCTGCGTGCCCCCACACGAGGTAGGCCTCGTTCGACATCAAGCCGACCAAGTGACGAAGCGAGCCCGGAGTGTCTGTCCGCAGAAGCTCACCGGCCTCCGTCAACGCAAATCGCCCTCCACCGTCTTCCGCAAACAAGCCTTCCGCGACGAGGACCCGCAGGAATCGACCGAGTGCGTCGGCGTCGGCGCCCACGCTCGCCGCGAGATCGCCGAGCAAGCACGCATCGTCCGCCAGTCGGTCGGGCACACCCAGCTCACAGACGGCTGAAATAGATTGGGACACGATGTATCCCATGATCTGTTTTCTCACTCGGTGGTTGATATCGCTCATGTTCACGCCACCTCGGACAGCCGCGGGAAGAGTGACGTCATCGCAGCATGTTTTAAATACGACGCGCCTGCCGTCCCGCCGGTGCCAGGCACCGTTCCGATGACTTTCAGGGTGATGCCCCAGTGGCCGCGCTTCATCGCAACCCACGCACGGTCCAGGCGCCGCATCGCCTCCTCGAGAACGTGTGCATCCGGATGCGTCTTGCGCATCGCGAGATAGACGTCCTGCAATGTATCCTCCCCGACATCGATTTTCCCAACGTGCTCGAAGTCACGGGACTCAGGTGGAGCGCAAGCGAACTCGACCTCACGAAACGCGCGCGACTGCACCGCGCTCCGCCCATGCGTGAAGCCGCGAATAATCGAGAAGGCGTCAACCGGCATCGTCGTGAGAACCCGGAAGAGCGCAGGCACCGCTTCGAGGCGGATCGACGCCCGGTCGAGGCGATCCTTCGCCGCTGCAGCAAGACCGTCGCGCAGGTCACGGATCGACCTCGAAATCGCCGTCGCGACTTGCCGATACAGACCTTCGAAGATCTGGATGCAGCGGATGAACATCTGCTCGTCGTGCAGGCGCGTCGTCGGCAGCAACGTCAGCCGAACTGCACTTCCGATCTCTTCGGGCACACTGTTCAGCGCCGGCGCAGCGACTGAAGCAAACGGGCCGTAGTCGGCGCCCGGCTGAGCCAGCGCCGCGAGACCGGCCGCAGCGACGGAAGGTTCGAGCGAGAAATCGGGTGCGAGCCTGTCGAGTTGGGTCACGACCCGTGTCACTGCGCGCGTCCGGACCACCTGGGGTGCGTGTGCCGACCTCCCGAGTGCTCGCGCCTCCAGCAACGCGAGGTCCATGGCCGCGGCAGCAACGAATGCGTCCACGCGCTGCGCGTCATCGGACCGGACGACCTGGTCGAAATAGTCGAGCCCGACATATGACAGATAGTCGCCATTCTGGGCATCGAACGTCATCGGTAGCCAGGCACCGAGAACATGATGCGCACGGTTGTTGTCATGGAAGTTTTGCAGCATGGCGACCAGGCGGGGCCGGACCCCGTTACGCCCGACCGTCTGATAATGGGCCGCGACGGCCGCATGGGGAAACTCCGCGTCCCCCGCCTCCCATTGTCGGAGCGCATTCTCGATATTGCGTCCAGACAATTCATCGGTCGTCGCTTCAGCAGCCTGAACGCACGTGCCCCCGACGCCGATCACGCCGGAACGAACAAACTTCTGCTCGGCTTCGAGCAGCGTTTCGGAAATCAATGCGAAACCCGCCTCTCATCCTTACTGCGGTGTTCAGCAATCTTCGACGACGCGCGGCGAATGCGGATAGACACCCTAGGGAGACTTTGCGGCACCCTTTCCGCTGGGGGGGTGACGTTTTCAACCCTGGGGTGCCTGTTCCGCCCGCAGGCACGTGCCCAGGATTGGGAGCGATACAGAACTCGAGGCAGGTCGATCCCACAGAAGGAAGAAATCTATGCACATAATCGCCAGAAGCGCACTCGAGACGATCAACGAAGCCGTTGTCGGCGGGAGCGTCCACAACCTGGGTGTCGTCAAGATATTCAGCCAGCACCCTCAGTTGGCGCAATTCATTCCTGCTTCCAGCAATTTGGCGATCAGCTGGGTCAGGTTGGAGTGCGGTGAGGTGCTGGCGGTGCACAAGCACCCGGAGCCCAGCCTGATCCTGATCTGCGAGGGCTCCGGACGAACGATGGGCAGTGCAGAGCAGGAGGTCGGTGCGGGAGACATGATCCTCGTCCCCGGCGACACCTGGCACGGCTTCGAAGGAACCCAGGACGGTTTCTGGGCGCTCTCGATCCAGTTCGACGGCAAGGCACTCTACGAGGACGCCGAGCAGCCCAACGCAGTGTTTGCAGGCGAGGTACCGAATCGGGCGGCTGTGCTCCTGGCGGACAACGAGAAGTACCTGCAGCAATTCGGAACCAGCAGCCTGCTGCGGCTGATCGACGACCCCTCGTTCGACAACCCACACGTTCGGGAACGGCTGCTCGACTGCCAGCAGACCTGGTCGGACGTGTTTCAGGACCTGCTGCACCTGCGTGTCGCGATGACTACCGATACGGCGCACAAGCAGGTGGCGCTCGACCATCTGGTCGAGGAACTGGGCCATAACGACAACCTGCGCAACCAACGGGGTTCAGCGCACGCGCCGGTCACCGATGAGACGTTCGTATCGACAATGGAGTGGTTCAGGCATCAAATGCTGTACCGGAGCGACATGGTGCGCACTCTGCTGATGCATGTGGTGCTGGAAGGTAGTGGCGAAATCTGGCACCGGGAAGCGGCGCGAGCGTTTCCGGCAATTCCGCACTTCCAAGAACACGGAGAAGAAGACGGCGAGCACGTGAGTATGGGGATCGATCTGCTCGATCGAGCAACGCCGGCCGAGATTCGAGAACTCCGTGAAGCACTTGCCGAGGGATGGAAGATGATCACGCAATTGTGCGACAGAATCGCGTCGATCGCCTTGGCCGACACGGCGGTCCCCACGTACTCCACATGCTGAGCGTCCTCAGGAAAATCGTCTGGTTCGAGGTTCCCACACCCCGAACTCGACTCGACCCGGTGCCCAACGCCTCACACCTTGCCAGATGGCAGCGGTGGTGTGACGCGGCGCAGCGGGACAGCGTGAACGCGCCCCGAGGCGAGCGACTGAGCAGATCCGTCTTCGGCGGACTTCGTCGTGACATCATGCTCGGGCTCGTGGCCATCGCGATTAATGCAGGATGCGCCTTCGGTGCTGCGATCACGCTGAAATCGCTGATCCAGCACCTCGTCACCGGCGATTCAGCACTCACGACGAACCTCACGCTCGGTATCACCTGCATCGTGCTGACCTACTTGGCGTGGCTTGCCTTGAATCACACCTTCATGCAAGCCGACGTGGTAGGCATCGGAGCCCGGACATACATAGAACAAAGGCTGCTGCGCAAGAAACGCAGCAATGCCCCTTCCGACCAACCGGCCGACCTGGTCACGCTGCTGGACCGGGAGGCAGCACGCGTCGAAAACGCGTGGTCCGGACTCATTTTCATCATTCTGGCACTCGCAACCATCACCTTCACGTCCGCGTACTTCTTCGTGGCGTTGGGACTGAGCGCTCTGGCGGCACTGTCGGTGATTCTCGTCAGTTCCGCGGTGATCTACTGGAACGCCAAACAATTGAATGCCGCGCACGCTGCACTGTCGGCGACGGCGGCAGATCGCATCGAAGTCGGCCTGTTCTCGCTGAACAATCGCCTGCTCGCGTGGCTCAAGAACTGGAACGACGAACTGTTTCGGCGCTATGCCGACAAGCGAGATGGCGAGGAGCGCGCGCTCCTGAAAGCGGCGCGTCTCATCGCGCGGATCAACCTCATATCGACACTCACTCCGATCGTTGCCATGCTTGCCGCGGTGTTCACCCAGCTGGCCCACCTTGGTTACGTCGATCCAGCAGGCCTGTTGTCCACAATGGCGCTGGTCGGAGGCTTGAAATCCGTCGCCAACAATATTCCCTTCATTGTTCAGAGTCTGTCCCAGGGCATTGTCGGGCACACCAACGTTGCGAAGTATCTATCCAGTCCGCACCCGCTGGACACCGATGCGACCGCAACGCGCCTACCGGCAACAACGGCCAAGCACATCGCCGTCGTCGGCGCCGCGGGCAGTGGCAAGACATCCGTTCTGAAAATCGGTGCACGTCACAGCAGCCAGGTGAACAGCAAAACGTTCTTCGTACCGGATGAACCGTGGATATTCCCTGGCGGGCTCTACGAGAATTTGTGTCTCTATCGAAGCGAATTCACCGACGACGAGGCCCGTCGAGCCTTGACACTGTCCCGACTTCCCGAAACCTTCTACGGCGACTACCTCTCGAGCAAGTCACGCGACCGGACCGAGGGCTGGAACGTGTCCCGCGGGCAGGGGAAGCGACTGGAACTGGCACGGGCACTATTGGCCGAACCGAAGTTCGTGTACCTGGATCAGCCCACAGCAGGGCTGGACGACGACCTGGCGAATGGGCTGCTGGCCGCCCTTCTACGCGGGCCGTGGCACGACACCACGGTCATTTATGCAACGGACAAGCCCGATGAAAAAGATGCCGCAGACGAGATATGGGTAGTGGCCGGAGGCGAGGTCGTGGAGGTGATGCGAAACCTCACACCACGTGCGGCGAATCCTGTTCGAGACCGTACAGGGGCTCTCGCTCACGAGGATCGGTCGGTCGCTCGCCGTCCCCAGGGCGTGGACCGACCGGAATTCTCGACCTCGTCACGCCGCAGTCTGATGAGCCTGGGCGTCGCGAAGGTCGCGGTTGTCGCATGCGTCCTGTTTGCGTGCCGCGACGTTCTGACAATTGTCGGTGACTACACAGCTGCCAGCGGAATTTCGACCACGAATGCGCGGACAGCAGCGACAATCCTCATCGCCGCACTGTCCGCCGGGGCACTCCTGTCGATTTTCACCTCCCTGTTCATCGTCAAACGCAGCATCATGGCGGCATCCCGAAAGTGTCGGAATTACTTCTCGACCGTCATGAGTCCAAAGCCCTCCAGGTCGGCCTTCGACGAGGTCGATCAGGACTATCAGAGCAAACTGACATGGGATCAACGACGTATCGACGAACTTCTGCCAGAAGTACTTCTGAATACGCTGGGTGCGGTTACATTGCTGCTCACGACCGCCGCGTTCGTATTGAGCAAGAACATTTTCGTCCTACTGCCCCTTGTCGGGATGTGCTTCGCCTACTGGCACAGTTCGAAGCGATCGGGAAGGCGACTGCAGGACTTCAACGATAGAGAGATCGGTACGACGTCGACCGTGTTGGAGCGGGTCGAGGCCATTACCTGGAGCTCAGCGAGATTCGATTTGGCACGCGACAACTCGGCCCTCGTCAATTGGCTGAACAAGAGTTTGATGAATCGCGCCTTCGCTTCGATGGACAATGCGGGCGCGCGCCGCTGGTTTAATTACAAGCTCGACTTGATGGGTGTGCTCTTCCTGTCGGTCGTCGTCGGCTCCACCGTATTTGTCCAGGTCGGCGGCGGATCCGGCCTCAGCGGTGTTCTCGCGCTCAGTCTCTCGTACAGCCTCATCGCCGTTTTCGCCCGAGTGGGCCGTTGCCTGGTGGACCTCAGACAGGTTCTCGACAGCGCGGATCGCCTCCTCACGCCTCCGACCCGCCCGGCGCCGTGCTGGACCGGCTCAGCAGTTGACGACGCAGCGCTCGTGTCGTTTTCGGAGGTAGCGTACGTCGCGCCGCACACCGGGGCGGTGCTGCTGGAAGAGCTTTCCGAGTCCTTTGCCAGCCGAGACGTCGTGGTCATCATGGGGCCGAGCGGGGTCGGCAAGTCGACATTTGCGAAGCTGGTTGTGGGCAGTCTGCAGCCGACAACAGGCGTCCTCTCGACATTGGGCCGGACGACGGGATACGTCTCGAATTCCCACGCCGGAGACATCCTCCTCCTGACGTCGAGTCCGATCTTCAAGCCAGGCAGATTGATCGAACACTTCAACAGCCCGTTACCGCTCGAATTGGCTCGCGTCGTCGACTATCTCGACGTGGCAGACGTCGTCGGGCGACTACCGTCCGGATTCGACGAGCCCGTCCCCGCCACCGGTCAGTTGAATCTGAGCAAGACGGAACTGCAGCGGCTGGCGCTCCTCGACCTGTTGATCAATCGCCCGGCGATCGCAATTCTCGACGAAGCAACATCCGAGTTGAGTACAGCAGCAGAGCTCTCGATATTGCAGGCCGTGATTTCTGCCTTGCCGGACACGCTCTTCTTCATCATCACGCACAATCCCGGGCTGACCGAACTTGCCAGCCGAGTCTTCCACTTCAACGGCGAGCGACGCCTCCTCGAGAATTCCGGCCAGTCGCACACGAGAGCCGATCGGAACTGGAATGGAAAGGAGGACGACCATGGAATGGCTGCCCCAACGCGATGCGTTCTGTAACAGTCACAACGTTCCACGGCCACAACTTCCGCTGAGGAACATCGCGCACTGGAACGCGGTACTCCAGGGCAGCGTGAGCAGCGATGACGCCCTGCACCACGAGCGAGCGTACGTCGCACCCGGATACTTCTACATGCCCGTGTGCGACGAGCCCGACGATCGGGCACTGGCGGAGTTGTCGAGCCTGGCGTCAACCGCCGACTGGTTGCTGGTCCCTTCCCTTCGCAGATCCGATCGCCGCCGGCGCGCCGACGTCATTGCAGTTCCATTCATGAAGGCGGCATTCTTCCGGTCTTCGCGAAGTGTGGACCTCGCCCTGCGAACCGCGGTAGGAGCCAGCCAATACAAATCGATCGTCAGGCTCACGAGGAAGGCCGAGGCGGCGTGCACAACCGAGATACACCGTCTCTCGGACGTGGCAGAAGACAATCGGGTCCTGCGCGATTTCGCCTGCCTTCAGGCCTTGAATGTGGCCAAATACGGACACGCCAAGAACCTCTATACGAACGATGTGCTGCGTATGCTGGCAGGCTCGTCCGAAGGTGAGAAATACTTCGTGAAGCTGGACTACGACAAGTATTCGAATACTCCGTTGGCCGGATCACTGAGCTACGCCGACGACCACCGTGGCGTGTTTACGAAACTCGTTCGGGGACTGGACCATGACCGAATTCCGCGCGGATTGAATCTGTACATCGCCGACTACTACCAAATGTATCATTTCGCGGATCGGCTGGGTTTCGCGGACGTCTGCCTCGGCCGAGGCGCCATCGACGCGAAGGTCCGGGTAGGCGCAATTCACATTGTCGACCTGGACAACTGGCTGATTCCGGTCAACACGCGGCGTACGCAGGCGATGCGGGACTACGCGAGATCGCGACTTGGAGACTAGATGATCAGCGAAATAGCCTGGGCAGATGGACGATGCGTGCGATTCGACGAGGTGAGCCTGTCACCTGCCACCCATGGGTTGTCGTATGCCACATCGGTGTTCGACGGTATCCGCACGTACGGCGGCAGCATCTTCAAATGTGACGACCACATAGCGAGGTTGCGGCGGTCCGCCGAGTTGTTCGGGCACACCGTGCACTATTCGGATGCGGACTTGGCCGATGCTTGCCGCGAATTGGTGAGGGCCAACGACCTTACCGATGCGTACATCAAGTGCTTGGTCTTCTATGACGACACCGATGTGAGTTTCAAGGCGCAGGGCTCGTCCAGCAAGGTGGTCCTGTTTGCGCTGCCCTTTCCTTCGTATTCGGCCGCGGAGCACTATCGGCTCTCTACGGCAACGTGGCGGCGTGCACCCGCCTCGTGCCACCCGTATCAGGCGAAAACGTCGTCTACCTACGCGTTGAGCTACTTGAGCCACCGCGGGCGGGCCGACGGTTACGATGATGTGCTCTTCCTCTCGACAGCCGACGCTGTGTGCGAGTCGAGCGGCTCGAATGTGTTCTTCGTCAAGGGAGACGCATTGTTCACGCCCACTGCCGAATTGGCCCTCGACGGGATTACCCGAAGGGTGGTCATCGATGAGTTGTGTCCGCGACTGAAGCTCTCGGTAACGGAACGCGACATCGCCTACGACGAGATCGGATCGTTCGACGCCGCATTTCTGTGTGGCACTGCGATCGAAATCATGGGGGTTTCCGACATCGACGAGATCCGGTATGCGAAGTCCGCAGTGGTCGATGCGATTGCAACCGAGTATCGGCGCTTGACCAACGGCCGGTCCGCGATCCGATGACGACCACACAAGGTGGGCGATCTTTCCCCCCAGGGTTCCTTGCTTCACGGCCGTCGGCTCGGGATAGTACTGGAAGGTGAAAGTCCTATTTGCCGAACGGTATTCCATCCAGCGGGGTCTTCCGAATGAAACTGCTCATCCTCCATCGCGTTCCGTATTCCTTCATCGAATACCATCGTGTCATCGATCATGGAATTCACGATGTCGTCTACGTGGGCTCGAGCGCGCAACTTGCGACCCTGCCGCCCGACCTTCCCTGCACGAGGGTTGAACGCCCGGGTCGAGCAGGTCTGGCCGAGGAAGTTCGCACCCTGTTCTCCACCGACGATGCCTTCGACCGGGTCATCAGCGTCTCCCAATACGAGATGATGGAGGCGGCGCAGATAAGACGGAGCCTCGGAGTAGAAGGGACATCACCGGAGCAGGTCCACATCGTGAACGACAAGGTAGCGATGAAAGCCGCGGTCGCAGGATGCGGACTTCGCGTGCCCAGATTTGTTCGCTGCGACGAGGCGCTCACCGCTGCGTCCGCCGATGTCGCTCCTTGGGCTGGGAAGACGGTGCTCAAACCACTCGATGGAACCGCCAGCAAGGATGTTTTCGTTTTCGCCACCTACGCTGACGCCGGCGCTGCGATTCTCAATCACCCTACAGGTCTGGAGGACTGGGATCCGGAACGCTTCCAGCTCGAAGAATATGTGGAGGGGCCGATCTTCCACTTCGATGGCGTGATGCTTGCCGGTGCGCCGGTGGCGATCGTCGCCAGCAGATATCTGGGCACTTGCCTCGAGTTCGCCCAGGGAGTTCCGCAGGGATCGATTCAAGTCGACGACGACGGTGGGCGTTGCAAGGTAGCGGTCGAGTACCTTCGGGCCGTGGGTATCGACAATGGCCCATTTCATCTCGAAATGATCGAGGCCGCAGATGGAATGGTTTTTCTGGAGGTCGGCGCCCGCCCCGGCGGCGGACATATCAAGGAGACGTTCCGGCTTGCCACAGGCATCGACTTGGTCGCGGCCGGTTTGGCCTGCAACCTCGATTGGTCACCTCTCGACATCAATCCACTGAAACGATGGTTCGAAAGTACGGCGAGCAGCACGGTCTACGGGGATTTCATGTTCCCGGGTCACCTGCTTCCGTCGCGGTACTGCGCGATATCGGGTGGAGAACGGTTTCAAGCCCACCCAGACGTTGTTCGATGGAAGGAGCTGGACGCGGGCGCTTCTCTTCCGGAGACGGTGAGCTATTTCGATTTCGAATTACCCGTCAGCGGCATCGTCGCCGGCCGGTCGAGCTCGGAAGTGACCTCACTCATTCGCGAAATCCTGACGACCGTGCAAGTCGTGCCGATCGAGCAGCCCACGCAATGCCCCACACCTGGCTGACCGGGCAGAACATGAATCTGCCCGGTCAGTGCGGGAGCGGACTCGTCTCCACCCGAATCCGAGCCTGCGCGTCAGCCAACCGGCGCTCGGCGTCCACGAGATCGGTGCCGACCGCGACTATGACACCTTGACGATCCGCAGAGGACCGGAGCGGACCGAGGTGTTGCCCTGGTTCGAGAGAACACTGCAACCGGATTATCCCCTCGGCCTGACGCGCGGCCTCGATGCCCTGCACGCGTTCGATCACCACATTCTCGTAACCAAAGAATGCGACGCAGCCTGCTCCAAGCCCGAGTGTTCGCGATTGCGGCGGCAGCCCGGCAAGATGACAGATCGACTCCCGGACCAGATCGCGACCCATCGCACGGTGCACCAGCTCCCAAATGAAATCGCCTCCAGGACGGGTATTGCCCTCGATGATCCGGGGCCCGGCCGAACCGATACGCACTTCGGTATGGGCCGGCCCAAAGGAATGACCGATCGAACTGAGGAAATCGGTGACGAGACCGCGGAGCTCGGCAAGGGCCGATACCGCGAGCACGGCCGGCATCAGATGACCGGTTTCGATATACCGTGGCGGGCCGGTGGTGGTTTTTGCGGTCACTGCGATGATGTCGTGCCGGCCATCCATGGTGAAGGATTCGACGCTGTATTCGGGGCCGTCGATGAACTCTTCGACGAGGGTCGGCCCGGGGTACTCGCCTCGAGAGCAGGCGAATGCGGATTCGACCTGGTCAAGGCTGGAGACGCGAAGAACACCGGAGCTGCCGGCGCCTTCAGCCGGCTTGACGATGATCGGGCCGCCCACTGACTGAAGAAAGCTCCGTACCTCGGAGGCCGAATGGCAGCTTCGGGTCCGCACAGCTCCGAGATCACGACCGGCCAGGTGCTCGCGCATGGCGATCTTGTCGCGGGTCAACCGGACGGCTTCCCGCGCATTGCCCTTGATGCCCAATGCCTCTTTGATCACGGCGGCCGGCATGAGGCCGTGCTCGGTGAAGGACACGACGGCATCGACGGGTTCGACCTCGTGCAGCTCCCGCGCCATGCTGAGCGCCTCTGCATGGTTGCGGTAATCGAATACGCACAGCCGGTGGGCGCGCCTGGCCTGCTGCGCGGTGACCGATTCGGAATTCTGAAACACAGACAGCTCGACCGGTAGATCTTCGATCATTCGGAAAGTCTCGTCATGTCCGCCGACGATCAAGATGTGAGCCATGCCGACCCAGCTCCCCGAGGTCCGCTGATTCCCGGAGGTCGCGCTCGTCCGGCCGGTCTCACTTCCGGCCCTCGATTACGCTGAAGCCGCAGGGCAGGAGCGTACTGCCGGTGAGTCCGAGGCCTGCGCGCTCGTAGAGGCGCGCGTAGTCCTGAATCGTTCGCTCCCGGCCGCCCGTCATGACCAGCATGGCGACGTCCACCACATTTCCCCAGACGTATCCGCCGTCCTCGCTGATCACCCGCTCCAGCACCAGGATCCTGCCGCCGGGCTCGAGTGCGTTCGCGCAATTGGTGAGGACACGTACCGAGTCGTCGTCGTTCATCGTGTGGAGAACGCTCTTGAGCAGATGGACGTCGCCCCCGCCAGGCACCTCTGTGAAACCGTCGCCGGGCACAATGCCACACCGCTCATCGACGCCATATTCCCGCAAGGTGTGACCGGCCCTGGCCAGCGAGAACTCCAGGTCGTAAATCGTGCCCCGCAGATGACCGTATTTGCGCAACAGCTGGGCGGTCACGATGCCGTAGCCACCGCCGACATCGACGACGTGCCGATTGTCCGCGAAATCGATCGCCTCCGCGGTCTCGAGACCGGCGCGGATCGAGATCTCGTGCCAGCCCAGATGGAAGCGCCGGGCGGAGTCGGGGTGCTCGGCCAGGTACTCGAAGAGGGATTTGCCGAAGAACTGGCCGAATCCTGTCTGCCCCGTACGAGCGCATTGGAGCAGCTCGCTCCAGGCCAGGTACGTTTCTGCGCCGGCAAAGAGCTCCACCTCGCTTGCGATCGATTCCGGATTATCCCTGCGCAAGAATTCGGCTCGCGGCGTGAGTGCGCATCTGTCCTGCTCGTCCACGGAGAAAATCCCCGCGCTCATCAGCAGGCGGAGGATCCGATTCAGCGCATCGGGATCAGTGCCGCTTCGTTGGGCGAGGTCGGCAAGCGCCAGTGGGCCCGCCGCCAGCAGATCGGCGAGCTCCAGCTCGACGGCTACGAACAAGCAGCTGGATATGTTGTAGCCGTGAACCATTTCTTTGACACAGAGACGGTCGGGCTTGTCACGGAAGTCGAAGTACATTGTGCGCCTTTGAATAGGTCGTGGAGTACAGCAATACGTGGAACTCCCGGACTCCCGGGCGTTCAACCAGCGTGAGGTTTCACCGCGTCGCGCGATAGATACCCAGGGGCTGGCAACCATTCACCCCCGCCCCGCACCGACGTAGGTTCAGGTGGTAGTCGCAGGGTCCGACTCCGACCCCAGATTTCGCACCAGCCAACGCCCGTCGACGAGATGCATGAGGACCGGGCACACGTACCGGGGATCGTTCGGCTGCCACAGGCCGCCCTCCAGCGCCGAGGCGTCGAGTACGTAGAGCGCCTCGACCCCCGGGGCGACCATCCTGGTGGCTGAACCGATTCCCCACGTCGCCGGATCCGGCAGCATCGCCCGGAACGACCGCAGATGCACGCGTTCGAAATGCACCCACAGCGGATGATCCGGCACAGGCCCGGCAAGGGCCGCCTCAACCGCTTCACTGTCCCAACCGTCAACAGTCATCTGATAGTGGTTGTCACGCACCCACTTCTGCGCGAGTACCGCCCGGAAGTCGGGGTCCACGTTCGGCCATACCGACAGCAGATCCCCGTCCACACACACCGGCATCAGGAATGCCCACGCCGCATTCACCAGATCTGTGTGCCCGAGAAACCGCACCAGTTCGGCCGGATCCACCGCACGAATCTGCCGGTACGTCTGCCGCACCTCGGGCGGCAACGAGTCGATCTGCTCGTCGGTCAGCTCCGGAAGGGCGGACACCGCCGGCACCGCACCGCGGTCCGAGGCGTCGTCCCGGTCGACCAGCAATGCCCGGACCGCGTCGACGAACCGTGGGGTCAGCCGGTCGAGTAACTCGAGCAGCTCCCCCACCGTGCGCGGCGGGAGCGTATTCCGGGCGACCAGCACGTGGATCCGCTCGAACACCGCTTCGGAGTCCAGATCGAGCTGATCGCAGAGGAATTCGTCGGGGTGGATCGCCTCGACGTCGAACGGGTCGAGGGCCGCAGGTGGGAAGTCCTTCGGATTCGCGGTCACGATCAATGCCGCACCGGACCGTACCGCCGCGGCCAGGACGTGCCGGTCCTTCGGATCGTTGGTCATCGCGGGAATCAACTCGCGGTACCCGCGTGACTCCTCCTCCGCGAACGGGAACGTTCTGCGCATCTGCTGGATCCGCCGCGCCGCCTGCTCCGGCGACTTACCGAACCTCTCCCCGGCCAGGTTGTGCTCCACCTCGTCGAGCAGATCCGGCGTCCACACCGGCCGGAACAACTCGGCATCGGCCAGGGTGAGCAGCAGGTTGTTCAGAGCCTGCGGAAGCAGGACGCACGCGTCGAGAACCACCCGAAAGGCAGCCACCGGTTGCCCTGCCCCTCGATCAGCGGGTCGAGACGAAGCCGTCAGCGGCGTCGCCGGGGTCCGGGGTTTCCTCGTGCGCCATCTCCTCGAACACCTGACCGCGTCGCGCACGCTCGTGTTGTCGGAAGGCCAGCACATCCGCCAACTCCACCCGCCGATGCCGGCCCGGCGACGAGTACGGAATCTTCCCGGCCTCCAGCAACCGCACCAACGTCGGCCGGGTAATGCCCAGCAGTTCGGCTGCCTCCTGCGTCGTCAGCACCGTCCGGTGCGGCTCCACCGTCACCGCCTGCCCCCGATCCAGAGCCGTGACCGCGTCGACGAGCAACCCGCGGACACTGTCCGGCAACGGCGCCGAACCCTCCGGGGTCGAGATCGTCACATCGCCCTGACCAGCGAGAACAAACTTCAACGCGGTGAGAAGGTCCCGATCGTCGGCGCCCGGCGGCAACACCGTGTGGTTCATCAGAGCGGCCATACCTCAACCATAAAACGAAAAAAACGAACACACAATGTCCTGAGCAGCGGACGAGGTGGCTCTCAGCCGAGTTCGTCGAGGAATTCCTCGACCACTTTCCGGTACTGCTCCGGCTGGTCGTCGTGGACGAGGTGCCCGGCCTGCGCGATGCGGACGTACTCGGCGCCGGGATGCCGCTCCGCCATGGTCCGCATCTGACCGTCCGGGGTGATGGTGAACTCCCCCTCGATCAGCAGGGCCGGAACGGTGATCGACGCCCACTGGTCCCAGAAGTGCCGGTCGCCCCACTCCGCCGAGATGTCGCGGAACGTGTCGACGTCGCCGTGCAGGTACCAGCCGTCGGCGCGCTTCTCGAACGACTCCAGGAAGTACTGTCCGGCAACCGGACCGAAGAACTCGAACAGATCCTCCCGGGTCGCGAACGGCTGCGGCCAGTTCGAGATCATCGCCGCCCAGTCGTCGGCGGTGCGGCCACGGAAGTCGGGGGCCATGTCTTCGAGGACGAGCGCCGACACCTTGTCCGGGTGCTCGGCCGCCAGGCACCAGGCGTGCAGGGCGCCCATCGAATGGCCGATCACCACCCACGGCTCGGTGAAGGCCGCGAGAGCCGCGGACAGATCTGCAACGAATGCTTCCGTCGTCAACCGCGACGGCGCGGGCCTGCCGTGGCCTGCGGCGTCGAACGTGAAGACGTGGCCGTGCTCGCGCAGCCACGGCACGTGCCGTCCCCACGTCCGGGCACTGCCCATCAGTCCGTGCAGCAACAGAATCGGCTGTCCCGTCCCACCCTCGTCGTGCAACGCACTCTCACCCGCCACCACTCCGACGCTAGCGGAGTAATCTCGCCCGCATGGCAGTGGTGAAGATCAACGCAATCGAAATCCCCGAGGGTGCGGGGCCCGAACTCGAGAAGCGCTTCGCGGCGCGCGCGCACGCCGTGGAGAACTCTCCCGGCTTCCTCGGCTTCCAGCTCCTGCGTCCGGTGCAGGGCGAGAACCGCTACTTCGTCGTCACGCAGTGGGAGAGCGAAGAGGCATTCGCGGCGTGGCGCGACGGTCCGGCCCGGGAAGCACATGCGGGTGAGCGGAAGAAGCCGGTGGCGTCCGGGGCGTCGCTGCTGGAGTTCGAGGTCGTACTCGACGTCGCGGCGGCGAACAAGAGCTGAGCGGCGGGGGCGGGCCGAGGATTGACACGACGGCCCGCCGGGTGCAAAAGTTCGCAGGACAATGCGATGGTTCGGCAGGAATCCGGTGCAATCCCGGAGCGGTCGCGCCACTGTAAATCGGAGTAGTCCTTCACGGGAACCACCTCGACAGCCAGATACTGCGGCCATCGCCTGGACCTAGGGGACGCGAAATCCCAGGAGGAACTATGGCACTCGCCTACGCACCCGGCTCGTCGGTCGACACGACCCGTCTCGCCGTCATCTCTTTCGCGATCGTTCTGTTCGCGATGCTCGCTCTCTACCTCGTGGGATTCGACCAGGGCGCGATCTCGCGCAGTGGCATGTACATGCATGAATTGATGCACGACGGCCGCCACCTCCTGGGTCTGCCATGCCACTGACCGATTCCTTCACGAAACTCCTCATCCGCGGTCTGCTGGCCGGCCTGATCGCAGGCATCCTGGCCGGTGGCGTCGCGTTCGTTCTCGGTGAGTCGCACATCGACGCGGCCATCGCGATCGAGGAATCGCACAGCGCCGCCGAACCCGAAGGCCACTCACACGACGCCGCCACCCAGGCGGACGAGCCTGCCGGGCACTCGCACGACGAGGAAGACGCACTGGTCAGCCGCGACGGGCAGCGCTTCGGACTGTTCCTCGCCACGTCCCTCGCCGGACTGGCTCTCGGAGCGATCTTCGCCGTCGTCGCGAATTACGCACGTCGGGTGACGACGCTGTCGGGACCATCGCTCGGCCTGAGCCTGGCAGCCTTCGGCTGGCTGGCAATCGAGGCGGTGCCGTTCTTCAAGTACCCCGCCAACCCGCCCGCCGTCGGAGACCCCGAGACGATCAACCAGCGCACCTGGCTGTGGCTTGCCGCAGTCGCGCTGGGCCTGCTCGCCGTGGTGGCGTCCGTCTTCGCGGCGAAGGCCGTCGCCGCGCAGGAGTTCCTGTCGGTGCGGATCGCGGCGCCGGTTGTCGCGTTCCTCGTGGTGGCGACCATCGGATACCTCGTGCTGCCCACGATCAACGAAGTGGGTGACGACTTCCCCGCCGTGCTGCTGTGGCAGTTCCGGCTGTCGTCCCTCGCGACGCAGGCCACGCTGTGGCTGGTTCTCGGACTCGTGTTCGCGTTCCTCACGGAGCGTGCCACCCGGGCCACGGCGCCCGCGTCGGCGAACGCCTCTGCCTGACCATGTGAGTGGCACGGTGTGCTGGAGCACACCGTGCCACTCACATGGGATGGGTGTCCCAACGGGCCGGGTCCGTCTCCAGGGCGGCCCGGTCCCAGCCACCCCGATCGGCGGCCGCATCGTACGTGCTGTGCAGGAACTTCAGCAGAGCCGCATCGGGGTCGTCCGCGGTGCGGACGGTCTCGTACGGCAGCAGGAACTGCCGGAACTCCGCGCTGTAGAACGCGCCGTCCGGCCCGACCGGGTAGTCGGCGAAGCCGTCCGGTTCCGGATAGGCGTACGCGTAGAACGCGCCCTCGACGCCACCGCCGGGCCAGAATCCACAGCTGCTCAGCTCGTGTGAGTAGCCCTCGACCATCACCCAGTCGCCGCAGTTCGGCGCTCCCCCAGGATGAGTGGGCGCGCTTCGACCGGAGAACCGGGTACAGGCCAGGTCGAGCGCACCCCAGAAGAAGTGCACGGGACTGACCTTCCCGATGAAGTGGGCACGGAACTCGTGCAGCACACGATCCGCCTGCACGAGCTGCCGCCAGAACCGGTGCACCGACTCACCGTCGTACGAGCAGTGCTGCGTGTCCTCGGCGAACGGAACAGCCGTCTCCACCTCGTTGGGCCTGGCCAGGATGGTCGTCGTCACGCCCAGTTCGGCCAGCGTGTCCATCGTCTCCGCATAGAAATCGGCCACCGACTTCGGTTCGAGCGCAACCGTTCCGGTTCCGCCCGCGCTCGTGCGGATCACCAGCCGATGGTCGACGAAGTCGAATTCGATGTCGAAACACTCGGTGCCGTACGGGACGGTCGACGTGGTGAGACCGCGGGGGCTCACGTACAGCGGCACCTGCCACCAGTGGTTGATCAGCGGTGCGTGGGCCAGGCGGATCTTCCCGACGATCTGCGTCCACATGTGCAGGGTGTCCCTCGTCGACGTCCACTCGTCCACCTTCAACGCCGGCCATGCATCTCCGGATCGTGTCTGCTCGCGCACAGTGCCTCCCTGCCGACGACGTGCTTTTCAATGTGCTCCCCGTCCGGAGTGATGGCAAGGTGCCGCACCGATACCCGAGTAGGGGTGGCCGCCACTCCCCGGGGTGATGTGCCCGCGATGTCACCGATACCAGCATTGGGGACATGACCACTCGCACCGCACCACCGGCCCCGCAGACGGTCGAACACGCGTTCCGGCTGCTCGGGCTCGCCCTGTTCGCCGGCGTGGTGGAGGCGATTGCACACGCGTCCACCGCACTGGAGAATCCGGACGCCGACGTCGCCGGGCTCGCCGGACAACTCGCGGTCCGTGTTCTCGTCTACGCCGCGGTGCTGTTCGTCATGACCCGGTTCCGCAGCGGCAGGGCGTGGGCGCGGGGCGTCCTCGCGATCAGCCTCGGCATCTTCGGCGTCACGTCGCTCGTGGCGGAGCCGATCGCCTGGATGACGGCGTGCGATGACCCGATGTCCGCCGTCTCCGGTCTGACGCTCGACGTCGCGGTGATCGCGCTCGCCCGGCTCACGCACCTCGCGGCGGTGATCGCCGCACTGGCACTCATGTTCCGGGCTGACGCCAACCGGTACTTCGCCCGCTGCTAGGTGACCGGCGCCGCGCTCGCCTGCGTCAGGAGCTGCAGGAACACGTCCTTCGGCTGCGCACCGGATACCGCGACCCGGCGGTTGGCGACGAAGAACGGCACCGCCGACACCTGCAACGCACGAGCGGTGTCGAGATCGGCCCGGACCGCGTCCGCACCGGCATCGGAATCGAGTTCGGCGCGCACCGTGTCGGCGTCGAGCCCGGCCCGCGCCGCGATGTCGACGAGCACCTCGCGGTCGTCGATCACGGCGCCCTCACCGAAGTGGGCGCGGAACAGTCCCTCCACCACGGCATCTCGCCTGTCGCCCGCGAGGTGGATCAGCCGGTGCGCGTCGAAGGTGTTGGCGGCGACGACCGTGTCGAAGTCCAGTCGCAGACCCTCGTCGGCCGCCGTCTGCGCGACGTGCCCGAACATCTGACGGACCTGCTCCGCCGACAGCCCCTTGCTCTCCACCAGGGCGTCGAGTTCGGTGCGCCGCTCCCCGACCGGCGTGTCCGGGGACAGCTGGTACGACCGCCACGTCACGTTGACCCGGTCGCGCCCCTCGAACTCGTCGAGGGCCGACAGGAAACGGCGCTTGCCGATGTAGCACCAGGGGCAGGCCACGTCGGACCAGATCTCGATCTCGATGTCGCCGTCGTGCTTCTGCTGTGTCGTCACAGTTCAGTGGAACAGATCGGTGCCGGATTCTGTTCCGGCTCGTTCCGCTCAGAGGATGTCTTGGCTCGCCGTGGTGTATTTACGCCCGCCGAATTCGACCGAACGGTACGGTGAGGGTGTCGACACGGCGAGAGTAACGTCGTATCGATCGTGCCGCTGAACGAGGGGCGCTCGTCGCGATGCCCGGACAATCGACGGCCGATGGTTGCGGAACCCGAACTCCTCCAGGAGTAGCCATGGTTTACGTCTCTTCACCGAGCAAGTCCGTCGAATCAGTCGGAATCGTGCTGATCGCCGTCGGAGTCGTCCTGCTCTCACTTCTCACCCTCTACCTGGTCGGCTTCGACCAGGGTGCGATCTCCCGAAGTGGCATGTACCTGCACGAATTGATGCACGACGGACGCCATCTCCTGGGAGTCCCCTGTCACTAGTTCCACCCCTACGGAGCGCGCGATGAACTCTCCAGCAGAATTCGAAGCACAGGCGAACAGAGTGGCGGGGTACGGCCCCCTCCATCACGAAGAGATGGATTCGCCGTACTACCTCCCCAATTCCGCGTTCGACGCGCTGCGGCACGTGCTGCACGACGTCGGCGGCCAGCCCGCCCTTCCCGTCGCGTACGAGGAGAAGGTCGAAGAGGACTGGGAGATGAGCACGTACGTCACGTGCGAATGCCTCGGCTGGCGGGGCGTGTGGAACTCGGAGGAACGCCGTCGCGCCGAGAACGACCTGGGTGCCACGCTCTACTTCGGATTGCCGTACTACGCGCGGTGGATCACGGTGGCTGCCAAGACACTCATCAACAAGGGCCTGATCACGCCGGACGAACTCTCCGCCAAGATCGACGAAGTGCGGGCCCGGACCGCCGGCGGACCTACGGCGGGAGGCCGGTCATGACGAAGTTCGAGATCGGCGACCGCGTCACCGTCAAGGATGCGACGTCGATGTTCCACACCCGCACGCAGGCATTCATCCGCGGGCACACCGGCGTCGTCGTCGAACACCGCCCGGCGTGGGTGATCCCCGAGGACGAGGCGTGGGGACGCGTCGACGACGGCCGGACCGAGCCGTTCTACGTCGTCCGCTTCCAGCAGACCGACCTCTGGCCCCGCTACACCGGATACGAGATCGACACCTTGGAAACCGAGTGCTCCGAGCGCTGGCTCGAGCCGGCAGGAGAGGCCGACACATGACGCATTCGCACGACGATCACGCCCCGATCCAGGCCTCGGAGGAGGTCAGCGAATTCGAGATCCTGGAAACCGCCATCCGGGAACTGTCCATCGAACACGGACTGTTCTCCCGCGAGGATCACCGGCGCTTCTCGGAATGGGCCGAATCGGTAGGGCCGTCGGGTGGTTCGAAGTTGGTCGCGAAGGCGTGGGTGGATCCGGAATTCAAGAAGCGCCTACTGGCCGACGGCACCGAGACCTGCAAGGAAGTGGGGATCGACTGGCGCGACCCCACCGGGTCGGGCACACCGAGCGACTACACGTACTTCTACGTACTGGAGAACACCCCGAAAGTGCACAACGTCATCGTCTGCACGTTGTGTTCGTGCTATCCGCGGCCCGTCCTCGGCATGTCCCCGGACTGGTACCGCACACCCAACTACCGCCGCCGGCTGGTGCGCTGGCCCCGCGAGGTGATCGCGGAGTTCGGCCTGCACTTCCCGTCGGACGTCGAAGTGCGCGTGCATGATTCGAATCAGAAATCGCGATTTATGGTGATGCCGATGCGCCCCGAAGGCACCGAGGGGTGGAGTGAGGAACAGCTGGCGTCGATCGTCACCCGCGACACCATGATCGGCGTCGCCGTCCCGCAGGTCGACTGGACGGCGACCACACCACCCTCGGACAACGGAGGAGCCGCGCGATGATGGCAGACAGGGGCTACGACGTCATCCTGAACACGTTGACACCGGCGACAACTCGCGACGACGTGACGCTCCCGGACCTCGACCGCAAGCCCGACCCGTGGGAATCGAGCATGCAGGCCACCGCGGAATGCCTGTCCTGGCGTGGCGCCTGGGACAATCTCGACAGGCGCCACACCGAGGACCAGCTGGGCGAAACCATCTACCGCGACTTCCCCGTCCGCTCCCGGTCCGTCGTCGCCACCGCGCACGCGCTGATGGACAAGGGCGTCATCAGCCCGGACGAACTCCAGGCGAAGATGGAGGAAGTGCGCGCACGGGTCAACCGTCGGTAGCCGGCACTCAGGATTCGAGTGCCGCGTCCAACGTGATCTCGACGCCGGTGAGTGCCTTGCTCACCGGGCACGACTCCTTCGCGGCCTGAGCGGCCTTGGCGAAGCCGTCTGCGTCGAGCCCGTCCACCTCACCGCGGACCGTCAACTTGATGCCGGTGAGCTTGAAACCCGGGTTGTCCGGCCCGAGTGAGACATCGGCCTTCACCTCGAGGCTCTGCGGGGTTCCGCCTGCCTCCGCGATGAGTGCGGACAGCTGCATCGCGTAGCAGGACGAATGCGCCGCCGCGATCAGCTCCTCCGGGCTGGTGGTTCCACCCGCCTCCTCCGCCGCGCGCTTCGGGAACGAGACGTCGAAGGTCGCGACACCGGAACTGGTGAGTTCCACCTGGCCGCTTCCCTGTTCGAGTGATCCGTTCCAAGCGGTCCGTGCGGTACGTGTCGGCATGCCACATCCTCTCGTGGTTCTTCGGTTTACGTGTCGAACCTACTCGTACCTGGCGCACATCCGCAGCGCCCGGGAACGCAGGGCGGCCCGCAGATCGTCCGGCGCCAGCACTTCTGCGTCCTCGCCGAGCGACCACAGCACGCCGCTCGCGTGGGAGTCGTCGCCGAACACCACTTCCAGGCGCACCCGGTCGCCGTCGGCGGGCTGCTCGGATCGGACGGCGTAGGCACGCTCCGCCAGAACGTCGCGGCACTCCCGGCGGACGAGAACGTCGACGACGATCGGTGTGCCGCGTGCCCGGAACGCCGAACGGCGATGCTCCCAGATCGCGGCGAGGTCGATGTCGGCCGGTCGCTGTGCCGGTTCGTCGAGTTCGCGGACGTCCGCGATCCGCTCGAGCCGGTACGTCCGGTCGCGGCCGGCGTCCGTCGCCACCAGGTACCACCGTCCCCCCGCGTGGATGAGACCCTGCGGGTCGATGACCCGCCACACCGGTTCGTTGCCCCGCGACGGGTAGAGGATGCTCAGGCGCCTGCCCACGAACACCGCTTGCTGGATCAGCCCGAGGTGGTCGTCGACCGGTTCCGGATCGGTCAGCCACGAACCCTGGGTGACGAACACCCGCTCCGCCACCTTCGTCGCCGCGGCCCGGTGCGCGTCCGGCATCGCCGCGACCACCTTGCGCATCGCCGACGCGAACGCCGGCGCCATGCCCAGCGACTCCGAGGTCACCGCGGAGCCCGCCGCCAGCAGGGCCTTGGCCTCGTCGACGGTCAGGCCCGTGAGGTCGGTGGTGAATCCCGGGAGCAACTCGAAACCGCCGTCCCGGCCGCGTTCGGCGTACACCGGGATCCCCGCCGTCGACAGCGCATCGATGTCTCGCAGCACGGTGCGCGGCGACACCTCGAGTTCGCGGGCCAGCGCCGCAGCCGACATTCGCCCACGGTTGCGGAGCAGGAGGACGAGCGAGAGCAGACGGTCGGCGCGCATGCGGAAAGTCTGTCAGAAATACACGACAGAGGATGTCATGTATTGCGGCGATAGTTGCCTCATGACAAACACGACAGATCCCCGGCCCCTGTACCACGAAGCCCTCACCTGGACCACCGGTCTCATCGAGAACGTCCGCGAGGACCAGTTGACGGCATCCACCCCGTGCGCCGACTTCGACGTCCGCACCATGCTCGGCCACCTCGTCGCCACCGTGGAGCGTGCCCGCGTGATCGGTGAGGGCGGCGACCCGGCCACCGTTCCGCTCGTCGTCACCGACATCCCCGACGAGGGCTACGCGGACGCCTACCGGTCGGCCGCCGACCGCATGTGGCCCGTCTGGACCGACGACAGCCGCCTCGACGCAACGGTGACCGCCCCGTGGGGCACCGTCCCCGGCCGCGCCGCGATCTGGGGCTACATCAACGAGACGCTCGTGCACGGCTGGGATCTGGCGGTCGCCACCGGCCAGCCCTCCGAAACCCGCCCCGAACTCGCGGAGGCCATGCTCGCCGTCGCACAGCGCGCGATCCCGGCGGAACCACGCGGCGGGCACGTGCCGTTCGCGGACGTGGTCGAGCCGCACCCCACCGCCGGTCCCACCGAGCGCCTCGTCAACTGGTCGGGACGCAAGAGCATCTGAACCCCGCACACACGAACGGGCCGCCGGTGGAAACCACCGGCGGCCCGTCTCGTTCGACTACTGCCCGACTACTCCGAGTCGGCTGCGCCCGACTTGGCCAGGTCGACCGGAACCTCGTCGGGCACCGTGACCGGCTTCGTCTCGCCGCGGAACGTGAACTTCGCGTCCTCGCCCGCGCCTTCGCCGTCCCAGTTCTCGACGTCGACGTACACGATCTGACCGGGGCCGACCTCGCCGAAGAGGATCTTCTCCGACAGCTGGTCCTCGATCTCGCGCTGGATGGTGCGACGCAGCGGCCGCGCACCCAGGACCGGATCGAAGCCACGCTTGGCCAGCAGCGACTTCGCCTTGTCGGTGACCTCCATCGTCATGTCCTTGTTCTTCAAGGCCACCTCGACGCGCGCAACCATCAGGTCCACCATCTGAACGATCTGCTCGGTGGTGAGCTGGTGGAACACGACGATGTCGTCGATGCGGTTGAGGAACTCGGGCCGGAAGTGCTTCTTCAGCTCGTCGTGGACCTTGAGCTTCATCCGCTCGTAGTTCGACTCGTCGCCCTTACCGGACGTGAAGCCGAGACCCACTGCCTTGGAGATGTCCGACGTGCCGAGGTTCGAGGTGAAGATGAGCACCGTGTTCTTGAAGTCCACGGTCCGGCCCTGACCGTCGGTGAGACGGCCGTCTTCGAGCACCTGCAGGAGGGTGTTGTAGATCTCCTGGTGTGCCTTCTCGATCTCGTCGAACAGCACCACGCTGAACGGCTTGCGGCGCACCTTCTCGGTGAGCTGTCCGCCCTCTTCGTAGCCGACGTAGCCGGGAGGGGCACCGAACAGCCGCGACGCGGTGAAGCGGTCGTGGAACTCACCCATGTCGATCTGGATGAGAGCGTCGTCCTCACCGAACAGGAAGTTGGCGAGCGACTTGGCCAGCTCGGTCTTACCGACACCGGACGGGCCGGCGAAGATGAACGAACCGGACGGACGCTTCGGGTCCTTCAGGCCGGCACGGGTACGACGGATGGCCTTGGCGACGGCCTTGACCGCGTCTTCCTGACCGATGATCCGCTTGTGCAGCTCCTCCTCCATGCGGAGCAGACGGGTGGTCTCCTCCTCGGTGAGCTTGAACACGGGGATGCCGGTCCAGTTACCCAGGACCTCGGCGATCTGCTCGTCGTCGACCTCGGCGATGACGTCCAGGTCACCGGAACGCCACTGCTTCTCCCGCTCTGCACGCTGAGCGACGAGGGTCTTCTCCTTGTCGCGCAGGTTCGCGGCCTTCTCGAAGTCCTGCGCGTCGATCGCGGACTCCTTCTCGCGGCGGGCGTCGGCGATCTTGTCGTCGAACTCGCGGAGGTCCGGCGGTGCGGTCATCCGGCGGATGCGCATCCGTGCTCCGGCCTCGTCGATGAGGTCGATGGCCTTGTCCGGCAGGAAGCGGTCGTTGATGTAGCGATCGGCCAGGGTGGCCGCGGCGACGAGTGCACCGTCCGTGATGGACACGCGGTGATGCGCCTCGTAACGGTCGCGCAGACCCTTGAGGATCTCGATGGTGTGCTCCACCGTCGGCTCGCCGACCTGCACCGGCTGGAAGCGGCGCTCGAGGGCGGCGTCCTTCTCGATGTACTTGCGGTACTCGTCGAGGGTGGTCGCACCGATGGTCTGCAGCTCACCGCGGGCCAGCTTCGGCTTGAGGATCGAGGCCGCGTCGATGGCGCCCTCGGCCGCGCCGGCACCCACCAGGGTGTGCAGCTCGTCGATGAACAGAATGATGTCGCCGCGGGTGTTGATCTCCTTGAGGACCTTCTTCAGGCGCTCTTCGAAGTCACCGCGGTAGCGGCTGCCTGCCACGAGCGACCCGAGGTCGAGCGTGTACAGCTGCTTGTCCTTGAGCGTCTCGGGGACCTCGCCGTTGACGATGGCCTGAGCGAGACCTTCGACGACGGCGGTCTTACCGACACCGGGCTCACCGATCAGCACGGGGTTGTTCTTGGTACGGCGCGACAGCACCTGCATGACGCGCTCGATTTCCTTCGAGCGGCCGATGACGGGGTCGAGCTTGCCTTCGAGGGCCGCCTGGGTGAGGTTGCGACCGAACTGGTCGAGCACCAGCGACGTGGACGGGGTGCCCGCCTCGCCACGAGTGCCGCCGGATTCGGCCGGCTCCTTGCCCTGGTAACCGGAAAGCAGCTGGATGACCTGCTGACGGACCCGGTTGAGATCGGCGCCGAGCTTCACCAGAACCTGCGCTGCGACGCCTTCACCCTCGCGGATGAGGCCGAGCAGGATGTGCTCCGTACCGATGTAGTTGTGTCCGAGCTGCAGTGCCTCGCGCAGGCTGAGCTCCAGGACTTTTTTGGCACGCGGGGTGAAGGGGATGTGGCCGGACGGGGCCTGCTGGCCCTGGCCGATGATCTCCTCGACCTGGCTGCGCACTCCTTCGAGGGAGATGCCCAACGACTCCAGCGACTTGGCAGCGACACCTTCGCCCTCGTGAATGAGGCCGAGCAGGATGTGCTCCGTACCGATGTAGTTGTGGTTGAGCATCCTGGCTTCTTCTTGAGCCAGGACAACAACGCGCCGTGCGCGATCGGTGAACCTCTCGAACATCGCTCTCCCTCACACTTTCCGACGTGCAGTCACGAGACCGGGTGTCTCGTCCCTGTTCGCCGCGTTTCGCTCCGGCACTACAAGCAGATCGCCAGCGCCTGCTCCGAGGGCAGAAGCCCCCAACCGACGAAGGTTCCACGACCCCAGCTATTACTCTAGTTGGCTGCCGATCGACCTGCTGCCCCTCCACCCCTTTAGGTGGGCGAGCACGCCTGCTTATTCGTATTTAACGCCCCAGCTCCGGCAATCGTTTCCCCTTCGCTGTACGCCTGGAGCGAACAGGTCCGGTGGTGCCTGTGAAGGGCACCCGGTCGATAGAGGCCGGCGGCCCGCTCCCCGAGGGGGCGAGACCTGCGTATCCGGACAGGGTATGTCGACGAGCTGTGAGTTCGCCACCCATTCGTTTCCGCCGGGGTCGGCGGCGTTACCCAGCGGGTTGCCCAGGCCTCCCCCGGTAACTGGCGGCAGATGGATCTCGCGGGGGGCTACCCCGCGACAGGGGCGACGAAACTGCACGGCACCACGCGCGGATTGTCGCGGTCCAGCGCGTTCAGGACGAAACCGGCGGCGCGGGCGGAGCCGGCGACGGCGACGTGGTCGGAATAGTCCTGCTGGCACCCGTCCTGGACGACGATGTTGATGGTGTGCGGCCCCGGCTCGAGGCCGCTCGTGTACGGGACGACCAGTTCGTCGTAGCGAGTGACGATGTTCGTGTACTCGATCCCGGGGACGTAGACCCCGCCCGCGCGCATGCGGTCGATGAACTTCGACCCCTGAAGCATCTCGGGACACGCCTGGCAGACGGGGAAACCTGCCGCCACCGCGTCGTCGATGCCGAGCGAACGCAGGAACCGGCCTGCACTGATCTGATCGTTTCCGTACGTGCCCTGCCACGGCGGGGCGAGCGACACGATCTTCGCGACCTTGTCCGCACCCCCGAAGAACTTCACGTAATTGTTCGCCTGCACCGTGCCCTGGGAATGTCCCACCAGGTCGACTTTCGCGGCGCCCGTACTCGCCAGCACCTGATCGACGAACGCGGCGATCTGAGCGGTGCCGGTGTCGATGGGCGTCATTCCGCCGATCGCGTCGAGCGGCCAGGGCAGGTCGGGGAAGTTGCCGTAGGTGAGGGAGTACACGCAGTAACCCTCGTTGGCGAGCAGGGGTGCATACACCGCCCAGTTGGTCTGGCGCGCGCCTCCCGTCCCGTGGACGAGGACCACCGGTTCGGGATGCGCGTCACTCGGCCGGCAGGACCAGTCGTTCGAGCCCGGGGCCGAACCGTCCGGATTTCCCAATTCGAGGGGCACTCCGGCGAGGAACGAATCCGGCACCGGATAGGCAGGCGCTGCGGATGCCACCCCGGCCCACATAACGAAAGCCAGGAACAGAATCCCTGAAACGGACACGCAGCGGCGCACAGCTACCCCCAGACTCCCCGAATGTCGGATCAGAGCGGGACGGTAACAGTCCAGGTCGCCTTGCGGAGCGAATCAGCGAATTCTGTTCCCAGCTAACTTTCAGTTCGCCTTGTTGTAGGCCTCGATAATTTCGGCGGAGATACGGCCGCGCGCAGAAACCTTTTTGTTGTTCTTGCGCGCCCATTCCCGGATAGCGGCGCTCTGTTCCCGGTCGACCGAAACTCGGGACTTGGTGACGGCCGGGGCCGCCACCGCTTTGCCGCGCTTGCGCGAGCTCACCTTGCGCGCGTGGGAAACCCACACGTCGAGCTGCTCGCGCAATTTCGCCGCATTCTCCGAGGAAAGGTCGATCTCGTACTGAACACCATCGAGTCCGAACTCGACCGTCTCGTCGGCAGACGCCTCTTGATCGACATCGTCGATCAGGGTGACAGTGACCTTCTTAGCCATGGGATGAAATTCCTCTCGAATGAAGCGACGTCTCATCGTCAACGTGAGCTACGACCCGAGGTAACCATACCCCTGTTCTTCCGATTCGGAATACGAGGAATGGATCGAATTTATCCGCGCGAATTCACCCCCAGCGAATCAGCGAGAAGAAGGCCGAACAATGGGAAAGAGGATTGTTTCGCGGATTCCCAATCCCGTCAATGCCATGAGCAGACGGTCGATTCCCATTCCGGTACCGGTGGTCGGCGGCATTCCCTGCTCCATTGCGGCGAGGAATTCTTCGTCGAGGGCCATCGCCTCGTCGTCGCCGGCCGACGCGAGACGCGCCTGATCGACGAACCGCTCACGCTGGATCACAGGATCGACCAATTCCGAATAGCCCGTGGCCAACTCGAACCCACGGATGTAGAGGTCCCACTTCTCGGTCACCCCGGCCTTGCTGCGGTGGTCACGAGTCAGCGGTGACGTCTCGACCGGGAAATCACGGACGAAAGTCGGCTCGAACAACTGGTCGCCGCACTGGTGCTCCCACAGTTCCTCGACCAGCTTCCCGTGCCCGTAACCCTTGTCCTTCGGGACTTCGAGGCCCACCTTCTCGGCGAGAGCCAGCAATTCCTCGACCGTGGTATCCGGAGTGACCTCGACACCGATCGCCTGCGACAGCGACGGATACATCTCGAGGGTCTTCCATTCACCGCTCAGGTCGTATTCGGTGCCATCGGCAAGAGTGACGACCTGCGAACCGAAAGCGGCCTGCGCCACCTCCTGAACGAGTTCGCGGATCATGACGGCCGAATCGTCATATGTGCCGTAAGCCTCGTACGTCTCGAGCATCGCGAATTCCGGCGAGTGCGTCGAGTCGACGCCCTCGTTGCGGAAATTCCGGTTGATCTCGAAAACCTTCTCGATACCGCCCACGACGCACCGCTTCAGGAACAGTTCGGGGGCGATCCGGAGATACAGGTCGATGTCGAGGGCATTGGAATGCGTGATGAAGGGACGGGCCGCCGCGCCACCTGCCACCGTCTGCAGCATCGGCGTCTCGACCTCGAGGAACCCGCGACGCTCGAGCGCGTTCCGGAGCTCACGGACCACTGCCACACGCTTACGCGCATTGTCCCGCGCCTCGGGGCGCACGATCAGATCGGCGTAACGCTGCCGGACCCGGGACTCCTCGTTCATCTCCTTGTGCGCAACGGGCAGAGGCCGGAGCGACTTGGACGCAATCTGCCACGAATCGGCCATCACGCTCAGCTCACCGCGACGGGAGCTGATCACCTCACCGTGCACGAACACGAAGTCACCGAGGTCGACATCGGCCTTCCACGACACGAGAGCGTCCTCGCCGACAGCGGCGAGACTGATCATCGCCTGCAGCTGAGTGCCGTCGCCTTCCTGCAGCGTCGCGAAGCACAACTTGCCCGTGTTGCGCACGAAGATCACCCGGCCGGCGACACCGACCTGGTCGCCCGTGGTCGTGTCGGGCTCGAGGTCCGGATACTTGGCGCGGATCTCCGCCAGCGAGTGGGTGCGCGCCACCGACACCGGGTACGCCTGGCGTCCCTCCGCGAGAATGCGCTCACGCTTCTCCTGGCGGATCCGAAGCTGCTCGGGGGTGTCGTCGACTGGCTGGGCTGCTACTTCACTCACGGGTCACCAGCCTAATCGACAGCCGGTCGTGCCCCTATTCAGAGGTCAGCGTTCATCCCGACGGCTCGCCGTCAGCACCGACCGACGGCTCGCCGTCAGCACCGACCGACGGCTCGCCGTCAGCACCGACCGACGGCTCGCCGTCAGTGCGCCGAGACGGTGGCCAACTCCCGCACGCAGTGCTGCGTCGCGATGAGCGACCCCAGCAGCCCCGCCGCCTTGATCGCCTTGTACCCGCCGACGAGGTCGGTCGCCTTGTGGAGACCCAGCTCCTGCAGGGCCGCCGCGGCGAGGCTCGACGTGTAGCCCTCGGAGCAGACGATGATCCACTCGACGTCGTGATCCACGGCCAGCGCCAAGTGCGCCGAGCTGGTGGGATCGCAGCGCCACTCGAGGACGTTGCGTTCGATGGCGAGCGCGCCGGGCAGTGTCCCCTCGATCGCGCGCTGCGCCTGCGGGCGGATGTCCACCACGATCGCGCCGCGCGCCACGGCCTCGGGCAGCTCGAACGCGTACATCCGGTCGATCTTGGTGCGGGCCTCTTCGAGCATCTGGTCGATGTTCACTTCGAACCGCCCTCGGGGAGATCGGTGAGCTCGGTCCGGGTACGGCGCAGCGTGCCGTGGTCCGTGACCTCGTAATAGGACATGGCCGACAATGGCGGCGAGTAAGCGTGCACGCTCAGCGTCGGCGTCACCGCCTGTGCCCCGGGTGCGTCCGGCGCCCGCACCACGTCGTGGACCCAGCCGAGCGGAAACGAGGCCTGATCGCCGGCGTCGAGGATGCGGTGACGCAGTTGATCACCCGCCCAACGGAACTCGGACAGCGCGCCGCTGAGAACGGTGAGCGCACCGAAAGATCCTGCGTGGTCGTGCAATTCGGTATTCCGGTCGGGAACCCAGCTGATCAGCCAGACATCGACGTCGTCGTCCGAGTAGAGCCGGGTCGACCAGCGCTCGTCGGTGGGCCAGCTCTGCGGGAGCAGGACGTCGTGGCGGCCGTCGAGGACCTCGGAAGCACCCTGATCGGTGATGCGCAGCAGGTCAGCCGGGCGAAGACGGGTGGGTACAGATGCAGAAGAATACGTTGCGAGCACGAGAGAGACTCCCAGAAGTGTGAATTGGTCAAGGCAGCGTTCAGCCTCGACAACACTCCTGAGCACTCGTGCAGAGATTCACGGGGACCATTCTGACATAACTTCCGCGAAGAGGGAACCCATCAGTCGAGCGGACTGCGACGCGCTCCCTTGCGGGCCTGATTCCGCTCGTAGACCAGGCGCAGCCCTTCGAGCGTGAGATCCGGTTCGTGCTCGTCGACGGTCTCCGTCTCGGGCATGATCAGCGGCGCACGGTCGCCGGTCGCGATCACCACCACGTCGGAACCGGAGAAGGCGGGCAGTTCCCTGCGCACCCGGCGGACCAGTCCGTCGACGAGGCCGGCGAAACCGAACACCGCACCCGACTGCATGCATTCGACGGTGTTCTTGCCGACGACGGAGCGCGGCCGCACCAGTTCGACCTTGCGCAGCGCCGCCGACTGCGACGCGAGTGCGTCCGAGGAGATCTCGAGGCCGGGCGCGATGGCGCCGCCGAGGAACTCACCCTTCGCGGACACGACGTCGACGCACGTGGACGTCCCGAAGTCGACCACGATGCACGGCGCGTCGTAGAGGTGATGCGCCGCAAGACTGTTCACGATCCGGTCGGCGCCGACCTCTTTGGGGTTGTCGACGAGCAGCGGAACACCGGTTCGCACCCCGGGTTCCACCAGCACGTGCGGGACGTGCCCCCAGTACCGCGTCAGCATCACGCGGATCTCCCGCAGCACCGACGGCACCGTCGACAGCGCGGACACCCCCGTGATCTGATCGGTGTGCGCGCCGAGGAGCCCGCGGAAGATGAGCGCCAGTTCGTCGGCCGTCATCCTCGCATCGGTGCGCATCCGCCAGTCCTGCACCAACTTCGAATGTTCACCGGTACCGGTGAACAGTCCGAGAACGATGTTCGTGT
The DNA here is from genome assembly GCF_900105905.1 of Rhodococcus koreensis. Classification (GTDB taxonomy): domain Bacteria; phylum Actinomycetota; class Actinomycetes; order Mycobacteriales; family Mycobacteriaceae; genus Rhodococcus_F; species Rhodococcus_F koreensis. The sequence continues at coordinate 4,165,869 of NZ_FNSV01000005.1, forward strand.
TCCGGACGTCGACGGTGAGGAGCACGGGTTACACCAAACTGGATTCGCGCTCGGCGTCGAGCGTCGACAGCATGCGCGGGGTGATCAGGCCGGAGCCCTCCGGCGCGTGCGCCGGGTCGGCACCGAGTTCGACCGGCGTGTTCGCGGCGTCGACGAACACGACGCGCGGCTCGTAGTCGCGCACCTCCTGCTCGTTCATGACGCCGTAGGCGATGAGGATGACGAGATCGCCGGGCTTGACCAGATGCGCTGCCGCACCGTTGATCCCGATGACACCGCTTCCCCGCTCGCCGGCGATGACATAGGTTTCGAGCCGCGCGCCGTTGTCGATGTCGACGATGCACACCTGCTCACCCTCGAGGAGGTCGGCGGCATCCATCAGATCCTGGTCGACCGTCACCGAGCCCACGTAGTGCAGGTCGGCGTGTGTGACGGTGGCGCGATGGATCTTAGACTTCATCATGGTGCGAAACATGTTCCGGTCCTTACTCTTCTAGCGGGAAAGAAGTTCGTCTGTCGCCGACGCGTCCGAGGCCTCGGTGTCACGTTCGAGGAAACCGGTGCCGACGGCGACACCGACGTTGTCGATCAAGCGGGTGTTTCCGAGCCTGGCGGCGACGAGCAGCCGGCCATCGCCTCGCGCGGGGGCCGGACCGAGGTCGACGCCCCGCACCTCGAGGTAGTCGACCTCCACCTCGGGGGTGGACGCCAGCACCTCGCGCGCGGTGGCGAGGATCGCCTCGGCGCCCCCGGCCGCGGCGTGGGCACCGGCGATCAGGGCCGCGGACAACGTCGTCGCCGCGTTCCGCTGATCCTCGTCGAGGTAGCGGTTCCGCGAGGACAGCGCGAGTCCGTCGTGTTCACGCACGGTGGGCACCCCGAAGATCCGGACGTCGAAGTTCAGGTCGGTCACCATCTGCCGGATCAGTGTCAGCTGCTGGTAGTCCTTCTCGCCGAAGTACGCGACGTGCGGTGCGGCGATCTGCAGCAGCTTGGCGACGACGGTGAGCATGCCCGCGAAGTGCGTGGGCCTGGACGCGCCCTCCAGCTCTGCGCCCAGCGGTCCGGGGTGGATCGTCGTCCGCGGACCGGCCGGGTACATGGTGGCCGCGGTCGGCACGAACGCCAGCTCGACTCCGGCCTCACGCAGCAGTTCGAGATCGGCGTCGAGGGTGCGCGGGTAGGCGTCGAGGTCTTCGCCGGCACCGAACTGCAACGGGTTGACGAAGATCGAGACGATCACCACCGCGCCGGTGAGCTTGGCCTGCCGCACCAGTTCCAGGTGACCCGTGTGGAGGGCTCCCATCGTGGGCACGAGCGCGACCTGGCGGCCGACGCCGCGCAGCGCCTTCGAGACCCGCGTCAGCACGCTCGGGTCGTGGTGCACGGTCAGTTCGCCGCGCTTGTATCCGCCCTGCAGATCGCTCACGGGGCTCACCTCCGGTCTTCCAGGATGTCCAGCAGTTCAGGTGGGGCGCCGGCGCGCTGCGCCGACCTCAGCGAGAGGGCCCGGTAGCCGGCCGCAATCCGCGGATCGACCTCCTCGAGGACGCGCAGATGCGTGGCCACCGCCTCGGAGTCGCCCCGGGCGACGGGCCCGGTGAGCGCCGCGGGTCCGCGGCGCAGCGCGTTGTCGAGCGCCGCGGACAGCAGCGGCTGCAGAACTCGTTCGGCCAGGCCGTTCGGATCGTCGCCGATCAACTCCTGGCCGAGCAGTTCCTGGCCTTCGAGCGCGACTCGCAGTGCGGCGACGGCGTCGACGACGAGCGTGACCAGGTGGTTGCTGCCGTGAGCGAGAGCGGCGTGGTACAGCGGCCGCATGTCCTCGCGGACCCGCACCGGCTCGCCGCCGATCTCGAGAACCAGCGACTGCGCGATCGCGTAGCCGATGTCGTCGGCGGCGGTGATACCGAAACAGGCGGATGCGAGACGGACCGTGTCCTCGTCGTGGCCGGTGAACGTCATCGCGGGGTGAATCGCGAGCGGAACGACACCCTGCTCGGTGAGGGGGCCGAGGATCCCGATGCCGTTCGCGCCGGACGTGTGGGCCACGATCGCGCGACCCGGCACGGCACCGGTCGAGGCCAGCCCCGCGATCAGCGACGGCAGTTCGGCGTCGGGGACAGCGAGAATGAGCAGTTCGGAGCGGGCCGCGACCTCCGAGACCGGCAGAATCTCGGTCTCGGGAAGCCGAGTACGTGCCCGATGCCGTGACGCGTCGGAGACGGCCGAGCAGGCGACGACGACGTGACCCGCCCGCTCCAACGCGGCACCGATTGCTGTTCCGACCCGGCCGGCGGAGACGATTCCTACCGTCAATCTCGCAGGCGCAGGGCCATTAGTGATCCCGAAAGAGGTCACCTTCGTCCTCTCGTTCGTTCCAGTCCCGCTCGGCGGGTACCAGACGTTCCACGGTGAGGATAGCCCGGCTCGAACTCGGCCCGCCATGCGCAGGCAGAGTGATATATGCCTCACACCGTGCGGGTTGATCCTCGGGCGAGTCGGAGCCTATTCGGCCCGCCGACGCCTGCCTCCGGCGCTCTGGGACGCCCCCGACGCGGACTGCATGTTGGCCATGATCTCGGCGACGGACAGCCCGTTCGAGTGCGCGCCCGAAGAGTCGTCGTCCTCCGCCGCCCGCCTGCGGCCCCGCCGCCCCTCGGGCTCCGGCTCGGCCGCCTCGGGCTCCGGCTCGGGGTCCGTGGGCTCTGGTTCCGGCTCGGCGACAGGCGCGGGCGCGACCTTCGCGACGGGCGCGGGCGCGGTGACCGGCGCGATCTTGGCAACAGGCTCCGGCGTGGGCTCCGGTTCCGGTTCGACCTCGATCTCGGGTTCGGTCTGTCCGGCGCCGGCGGGCTCGACGATGGACGTCTCGGCGGTGACCGGATCGTCGTCGGGATTCGCGAAATGCGAAGACTGCGCGGAACCGCTCTGATGCCCGGCTCCCGCGGCGTGCCCCGCGCCCGGGATGTACAGGCCCGAGGCGGCCGGCTGATAGCTGCTGTACGAGCCGCCTGCGAGTTCCTGCACACGCGTCGAATCCGCCCGCAGCGCGATCCGTTCGGTCGGCATCGCGCCGTCGAACAGTGCCTCGAGATTCTTGCGGAGCGACGAGAGTTCGGCGCGCAGCGCGGCGAGTTCCTCTGCATCGGCACGCACTTCGCTGCGCACCCGCTTCTCGACGGTGAGCTCGTATTCGCGCCGTGCCGAGATCTCCCGCTCGAGCTGCAACTCGTAGACGGTCTGCAGGTCGCTGACCTTCGCCTTGTCGAGCGCCGACTCGCGCCGGTACTTCGTCATGGCGATGGCACCGACCGTGGCGGCCCAGAGCGCGGCCACCAGTCCCACGCGCAGGAGTTGGACGCTGTCGCTGAAGATCAGGAACAGGGACGCGATCACCGCGAGAGCGAGCAGACCCGCAACGATCATCTGGCTCGCGCTGCGCCTGTTGCGGCGCGCAGACTTGAGGCGACCAGGATTCGTCATGGTGCCAAGGGTACTTGGCCGCGAAGGGTGCACCGCGCATTCCATCCGACCTGCGGCGATCCCCTGTGCCCTAATGCGCGGGCTCGTCCGAGGGGTCGTCGGGGGTGCGGCAGCAGTGTTCCAGCCACAGCGCCGCACCGACGAGCGCCAGTGCCGCGACGAGACCGACCCACGCGCCGGGACTGTCCGAGCCGGCGGCGCGCAACACCGACTGCTGCGGAAGCAGGTACAGCAGGAAGCCTCCCCACACCCCGGCCGTCGCGGCGCCGACGAGTGCGGATGCCTTGGCCAGAGCGGCAACCCGGGCGGCGGTGATCGGGTGCAGCTGACGCGGCCCGTCACCCACCTGATGGTTACTGACCCGGGATCGCACCATGAACGCGAGCACGACCTCGATCAGCGCGACCGGATACAACGACGCCCCCGCGTACACGGGGATGGGCGGGAACGACCCGTAGAACACGCGCACCAGGATCCAGGTGGCGGCGACGGCGAGCGCGGCGAGGAACAGCAGATCCCAGATGCGGGTGGGTTTCATCGTGCCCGTCGGCTCCGGCTTCATCGCGACCGCCGGTCCAGAGCGAGGTCCGTCCGGTGCACACCGGCCCGCTCTTCGGCGTCCAGCAGCGGCAGCAGCGCGTCCACGCGGGTCGTCGTGCCGTCGACCGGCAACGCGGCGTCGGGTTCGACGTCCAGCCACGGAATCAGCACGAAGGCACGTTCGTGAGCTCGCGGGTGCGGCAACGTCAGTTCCGGGTCGTCGCTGCGGATGTCGTCGCACGTGACGACGTCGACGTCGAGCGTGCGCGGACCCCACCGCTTCACCCGCACCCGGTCGGCGGCGGCCTCGAGTTCCTGCCCACGCCGCAGCCAGCCGTAGCCGTCGAGGGCGGGATCGTCGGCGACGAGGACCGCGTTGAGAAAGTCCTGCTGCTCGACGCCGCCCCACGGCGCCGTCGAATACACCGGGGACACCGCAACGACCGCGTCACCCAGACCGTCGAGGACGGACTGCAGGTGGGCAAGGCTGTCGCCGACGTTCGACCCGATCGACAGCACCGCGCGACTCATGGTCTCGACCTGTGCGCCACCACCGCGACGTCCGCGAAGGTCAGCGGGATCGGCGCGGACGGCTTGTGCAACACCACCTCAGTGCTCCGGACGCGGGGGTCGGTCATCACCCCGTCCGCGATCTCGGCCGCCACGGTCTCGATCAGGTCCCGGGAGGGGCCCGCGATGATCGCGGCCGCACGCTCGGCGAGGCCGCCGTAGTCCAGGGTGTCTCCGAGGTCGTCCGACGCCGCGGCGGGCGCGAGGTCCATCCAGACGGTGATGTCGACGTAGAAGTCCTGACCGTCCCGCTTCTCGTGGTCGAAGACACCGTGATTGCCGCGAACCTTCAATCCGCGCAACTCGATTCGATCACTCACGTCCGGCTGCACCCCTCGTCCAGGCCTCGGCGACCGCGATGGCGTCGAGCGAGGCCTGTGCGTCGTGCACACGCACTCCCCACGCTCCGTGGGTCGCGGCGAGCGCCGACACGACGGCGGTCGCGGTCTCCCGGCCCGCAGGGGGACGGGGTTCGCCGTCCGCATCCGCGAGCAGCGAACCCAGGAACCGCTTGCGGGATGCGCCGACGAGAACGGGGAATCCCAGCTCGTTGAACTCGGGCAGCGCCTTCAGCAGCGCCCAGTTGTGATCGGAGTTCTTCGCGAAACCGAGACCCGGATCCAGCACCAGCGAGCCCGGATCCACCCCGGCCTTCACGGCAAGGTCGACCTGCGTCATCAGTTCGTCCCGGACCTCACGGACCACGTCGTCGTAGTGGTCGGCGGTACCGCGGTGCACGTAGTCGCCGGCCGAACGCCAATGCATCAGGATCCACGGAACTCCGGCATCCGCGACCACCGACGCCATCGCCGCATCGGCACGACCACCGGCGACGTCGTTGATGATCGACGCGCCCGCGCCGATCGCGGCCTCCGCGACGGACGCCCGCATCGTGTCGACGCTGACGCAGATGCCCTCGGCCACCAGGTCCGCGATGACGGGTGCGACCCGTCCGGCCTCGACGTCCGGATCGACCCGCGCCGCGCCCGGCCGGGTGGACTCGCCGCCGACGTCGACGATGTCGACGCCGAGACGCTTCAACGCGAGACCGCGTTCGAGCGCCGCGTCACGATCGAGGAAGCGTCCGCCGTCGGAGAAGGAATCGGTGGTGACGTTGAGAATCCCCATCACCACGGTGCGGCCCGGTGAGGGCAGCTCGATCACGGTCACTTCCGCAGAATAAGGTCCAGAGCCTCGGAACGTGAGGCCGCGCTGGACTGGAGCAGACCACGCACCGCGGAGGTGGTGGTACTCGCACCAGGCTTGCGGATCCCCCGCATCGCCATGCACAGGTGCTCGGCCTCGATGACCACGATCGCACCGCGCGGATCGAGCTTGCGCATGACGGCGTCGGCGATCTGGCTGGTCAGACGCTCCTGGACCTGCGGGCGCTTGGCATACAGGTCGACCACGCGGGCCAGCTTCGACAGCCCGGTCACCTTGCCCGTCCGGCCCGGGATGTACCCGACGTGCGCGACCCCGTGAAACGACACGAGGTGGTGCTCACACGTGGAGTACAGCGGAATGTCGCGGACGAGCACCAACTCCTGGTGCCCCTCGTCGAACGTCGTGTTCAACACGGTGTCCGGATCGGTGTACAGGCCCGCGAAGACCTCGCGGTACGACCGCGCCACGCGGGCGGGCGTATCGCGGAGTCCGGGACGATCAGGGTCTTCACCGATCGCGATCAGCAGTTCCCGCACCGCAGCCTCGGCACGCGGCTGATCGAACACCCGGCCTGTCTCGAGTGCCACGGGCTCACTACCGAGATGATTCACCGACAACCGAAACTCCTCCAGTACCGGGACCGATCGTCCCGAAGCAACAGCCTAGTGTCGGGCGGATCAGTTCGATCCGTCCGGTCCTTTCCAGGCCCTCGTCTGCGCATCGTCGTCCCCGGTGCCCCGCTGCTCGTGCGGCGGATTCCACTGGTTCCCCGGACCCTGGTTGGTCCCCGGCCCCTGGTTGCCGGGGTACTGCCCCTCCGGACTCTGGTTGCCCGGATCGCGGGGCGGCCAGCCCGGAGCCGACCATCCCGCGGGGGCGCCGTAGTCGGGACGCGGCTGCGTCATGCCGCCCTGCGGCCGGGCCGGAGCCGGCTGCGAGTAGCCGTTGGCGGGCGCCTGCTGCGGGTAGTGCTGCTGCGGCGGGGCCTGCTGCGACTGCTGCTGCGCGAACACCGGTTCGGGCTGCTGGGGCCACGGCTCGCCGCGCTCGGTCGCGAGTTCCCGCGGCGTCTTGACCGGCGGCTTGTCGGACGGGGTCCGGTGGCCGAAGTCGTTGAACGCCGTAATCCGGGGGCGCTTTTCGACGCTGTGGAAGATCTTCTCGAGATCCTTGCGGGTGAGGGTCTCCCGCTCGAGCAGTTCGGTGGCCAGGATATCCAGCACATCGCGGTACTCGTTGAGGATCGCCCACGCCTCGGTGTGCGCGGCCTCGATGAGGTTGCGGACCTCTTCGTCGATCTCGCGCGCGACCTCGTGGGAGTAGTCGGACTGCTGCCCCATCGACCGGCCCAGGAACGGGTCGCCGCCCTCCTGGCCGTACCGCACGGCACCCAGCTTGGCGCTCATGCCGTACTCGGTGACCATCGACCGGGCGATCTTCGTCGCCATGTCGATGTCGGAGGACGCACCGGTGGTGGGCTCGTGGAACACGAGTTCCTCGGCCGCGCGGCCACCCATCGCCATGACCAGGCGGGCGATCATCTCGGACCGTGTCATCAGGCCCTTGTCGTCCTCGGGCACCGTCATCGCGTGACCGCCGGTGCGGCCGCGGGCGAGGATGGTGACCTTGTAGACGGGCTCGATGTCGGGCATCGCCCACGCGGCGAGCGTGTGCCCGCCCTCGTGATACGCGGTGATCTTCTTCTCGTGCTCGCTGATGATGCGGCTCTTGCGGCGCGGACCGCCGACGACACGGTCGACGGACTCCTCGAGCGCTGCCTCCGTGATGACGGTGCCGTTCTCGCGGGCCGTGAGCAGCGCCGCCTCGTTGATGACGTTGGCCAGATCGGCACCCGACATTCCGACGGTGCGCTTGGCCAGGCCCTCGAGGTCGGCGTGCTGGTCGATCGGCTTGCCCTGCGAGTGCACCTTCAGGATGGCGCGACGGCCGGCGAGGTCGGGGGCGCCGACCGGGATCTGCCGGTCGAAGCGGCCCGGACGCAGCAACGCCGGGTCCAGGATGTCGGGGCGGTTGGTGGCGGCGATCAGGATGATGCCGGTGCGGTCACCGAAGCCGTCCATCTCCACCAGCAACTGGTTGAGGGTCTGCTCACGCTCGTCGTGACCGCCACCGAGACCGGCGCCACGCTGGCGTCCGACGGCGTCGATCTCGTCGACGAAGATGATGCAGGGGCTGTTCTGCTTGGCCTGGTCGAACATGTCGCGCACGCGGGACGCACCGACACCGACGAACATCTCGACGAAGTCCGAACCGGAGATCGTGAAGAACGGGACACCGGCCTCGCCTGCCACCGCGCGGGCGAGCAGGGTCTTACCGGTTCCGGGAGGACCGTAGAGCAGGACACCCTTGGGAATCTTCGCGCCCAGTGCCTGGTAGCGCGCCGGATTCTGCAGGAAGTCCTTGATCTCGTACAGCTCCTCGACGGCTTCGTCCGCACCCGCGACGTCGGCGAAGGTCGTCTTCGGCATGTCCTTGGACAGCTGCTTGGCCTTCGACTTGCCGAAGCCCATGACGCCGCCGCGGCCGCCGCCCTGCATGCGGCTCATCACGAAGAAGAAGATGCCGAGCAGGATCACCATCGGCAGGACGAACAGCAGGATGGACGTGAGCCAGCTCTCCTGCGTGACCGTGGTGTTGTAGCTCTGCAGGCCCTTGTCGGAGATCTCGTTGAAGATCTGCTCCGACGCCGACGCCGGATACTTGGCGAGGATCTCGGTCTTGCCGTCGGTGGCGTCGTTGCCGTCCTTCAGCCACAGGCGCACCTGCTGCTCCCGGTCGTCGATCTGCGCCTTCTCGACGTTGTTCGCGTCGAGCTGCGCGATCGCCACGGAGGTGTCGACACCCTTGAAGCCGCGCGTGTCGTTGCCGAAGTAGCTGAAGGCGTAGATCACCAGCAGGATGCCGGCAACTATCGCCAGGTTTCGAAACACAGTCTTACGGTTCATACAGGTCGGCCGAGATGGCCGGTCCTTTCGAGAGTGCGGGTCTTCCGGGTGCGCCTTCCGGCTGCCAACCGGACAAACCAGGTTACCGCGAAGGCACCCCGGCGACTCCAGGTAGCAGCCAACCGCTGTCGCGAGCGGTCTCTATTTCGTTCAACGCGCGCGGCAGCCCATCGGTTCCCTCCGCCTCGATCCGGGTTCGGATGTGCGGGAGTTCACCGCGTAGGCGCGACCCTCGGCCAGCCGCCGCCGACCCGCTCGATGTGGGCGGCGAGGGCCAGGATTCTGGCCTCGCCGCCGGGTGGCGCCGCGATCTGCACGGCCAGCGGGGTGCCCGAATGCGAGTGCGTGCCGACGGGGACACTGGCCGCCGGCCAGCCGACGAGATTCCACAGCGCGCTGAGCGGGGCGTACCGCACGTTGGCCACGATGTTCGACAACCACGACCGCTCGCTCCACGTCGTCGCCGCGAGCGGCGGCTGCGCGAGCGCGGGGGTGATCACCACGTCGTAGTTCTCGAAGAAGGCGCGCAGCGAGTCCTCGAGCCTGTTCACCTGCTGCGGGCGGACGAACCGGCCCAGCGCGCGACCCAGCGCGACGTGCCTGCGGGTCCGCGGCTGCAGTCGCCTGCGGTCGAGGCCCTCCGCGTCGGCGGCCGTTCCCGCCGTCCAGCGGGCGAGAACCGGAATCAGGTTGACCGGGTACGGCAACGTCGCGGGCTTCACGTCGTGGCCCGAGCCGGTCAGTTCCGTCCCCGCACGCACGGCCGCGTCCCGCCACTGCGGATCGACCGTGGCCAGGAACGTCGGCGACCCCGACGCCACCGCGATCCGCAGTGGCTCCGACGGCCCGATCCTTGCGAGTTCGGGACGGTCGGCGATCACGGACAGCATGAGGGCGGCGTCGTCGACGGTCGTGGCGATGGGCCCGTTCTCGGCCATGCCGAACCAGGAGGTGGCGCCGAGTTCGGACGGCACGACTCCCCTGCCCGGTTTGATACCGAACACTCCGCAGTTCGCCGACGGGATGCGGATCGACCCCAGACCGTCGGTCCCGTGCGCCAGCGGCACCATTCCCGCGGCGACGGCGGCGGCCGCTCCCCCGGACGAGCCGCCGCAGGTCCGGGACGGATTCCACGGGTTGCGGGTGATGCGGCCGGGCGCGTCGGTGGTTCCCCACACCGCCAGTTCGGGGAGGGTCGTCAGCCCCACCACCACCGCTCCCGCCGCCCGCAGTCGCGCCACGACCGGATGGTCGGCGGCCCTCGGTTCGGCGCTGGTCGCGCCTGATCCCTCGCGCATCGGCAGCCCGGCCACGGGGATGACGTCCTTGATCGCGACAGGCACTCCGGCCAGTGGAAGAGTGGCCAGATCCGGTCGGCGGGACAGGGCCAGCGCTTCGGCTCGGGCCTGGTCGCCGAGGACCGCGGCGAACGCCTGGATCTTCGGTTCACGCTCCGCGATGGCCGCGAGCGCGGCCTCGACCTGCTCCATCGGGCTCGAGACGCCCGAGCGGACCTGCTCGGCGACGACGACGGCTGAGGTGAACGGGGAGTCCCCCATCATCCGAGTATATGGTGCAGCGCAGCAGCGATTTCGAGTATTCGCGCTGGATACGGTAGGTCTGCGGGGTTACCATTCGCTTGTCCCTGGATGGGACTCTTCACACCGCTCCAGACAACCTCGATGTGCCCAGAGAACCCGCCCAGTAGAACCCTCGATGTGCAATGACCAGAGGAAACGGGTCGGGCAGAGACGGATCGGCCGCTGGATCGGACTCTGCCGAACGGACCGTCGGAGTCACGAACTCCGAACACGAGAGCAGCGAAGCGACGGTCGCGGCCGGCCCGTCGACGGTGACGGCTGAGCAAGCACTGTCGGCACGGACGATGACCGCCGAGCAGACCGCGTCCGCCGAACAGACCGCCGCGTCCGAACAAACCGCTGCCGCCGAACAGACCGCGGAGGCCGAGCGAACCGCTGCCGCCGAACAGACCGCGGAGGCCCGTCCGACCGTGACCGCCCGGCAGCCGGACACGCTCATCACCATGCCGCCCGGCAATGCGGCGCTCGACGACGTGGAGGTCGGGCAGCAGGTCGACGACTTCGATCTGCTGATGGGGCTGGGCAGCGGCGCGTTCGGCCGCGTGTTCCTCGCACGCCAGCGGTCGATGCAGCGTCTCGTCGCGGTGAAGATCTCCCACGACAAGGGCAACGAGCCGCAGACCCTCGCGCAACTCGACCACGACTACATCGTCCGCGTGTTCGACCAGCGGCTGCTCGAGGACCGTCAACTGCGCCTGCTCTACATGCAGTACCTGCCGGGTGGCACCCTGCTGCGGGTTCTGCGGCGCGTGCGCGTCACCCCCGAGCGGGAGCGGACCGGCAGCCTGCTGCTCGACGTCGTCGACGAGGAAATGCGGGAGAAGGGCGAACTCAGGCCCACCGACTCGAGTGTGCGCGACGAGATCGCGTCCCTCACCTGGCCCGAGACGATCGCGTGGCTGGGACGGCGACTGGCCGAGGCCCTCGACTACGCAGGCAAGCGCGGCGTCCTGCACCGCGACATCAAACCCGCCAACATCCTGCTGACGGCGGAGGGTGTGCCCAAGCTCGCCGATTTCAACATCAGTTTCAGCGACACCGTCACCGGGGCGTCACCGCTCGCCTACTTCGGCGGGTCCCTGGCCTACATGTCCCCCGAGCAACTCGAGGCGTGTCACCGCGGAATGCCGGGAACGGCGGCGGACCTCGACACCCGCAGCGACATCTTCGCGCTCGGGGTGATGTTGTGGGAGCTGATGTGCGGGCGGCGTCCGTTCCAGGACGAGGACGTGTCGAGCGAGTCGCTCGCCGCACTCGAGGCGATGCTGGACAGCCGCAGCCGCGACGTCGACCCGGAGTTCCTGGACCAGTTGCCCGCCGACTGCCCGCCGTCGCTGCGCCGGGTACTGCTGACGTGTCTGGCGCCGAAGCCGGAGGACCGGTGGTCGTCCGGCGCCGAACTGGCCCAGCAGTTCGACCTGTGCCTGAACCCGCGGGCCCGTGATCTCGTCGATCCGCCGCCGAACAGTTGGCGCATGCGGTTGCGCCGCTTCGCGCTTCCGATTCTGGTTTTCGGTATCGCGGTGCCGAACGCGCTCGCGGGCGCGTACAACTATCACCACAACAAGATGCTGATCATCAGCAATCTGACGCCGGAGGCGCAGCAGTCGTTCGAGGGGATCCAGTTGGTGATCAACTCGATCGCGTTCCCGTTGGGCGCGATCATGCTGCTCTACTGGTGCCGCTACCCGCTGCTGGTTCCGCGGGGTCTGCGCAAGGGCCGGACGTACGACCGCCAGACCCTGGCCCGAGCCCGCACCGACACGTTGCTGCTCGGCGACCGCGTGGTGCTCGTGGTGTTCGGGTTGTGGGTGATCGCGGGAATCGCCTATCCGATTTCCCTGCAATTGGCGGCGGGGAACGTGCCGCCGGGCGCGTACGTGCACTTCATCGCGTCGCTGATCGTGTGTGGTGCGGTGTCGGTGGCGTACCCGTTCTTCGTGGTGGCGTTCTTCGCGGTGCGCTGCATCTACCCGACCCTGCTACCGCAGGACATCGCCAGCAGTGCCGACGCGCACAAACTGCGTGGACTCGACCGCCGCAGCACGCTGTATCTCGCGGTGGCCGCGTCGGTTCCGCTGGCCGGTGTGGCCGGGGTGACGTTCCTGTCGCCCGACGAGATCACGCTGGTGATCATCGCCGTCCGCATCCTGTGCGTCGGCGGCATCTTCGCGTTCGTCGGTGTGTACTGGCTGTTCCGCCAGCTGGAGCAGGATCTGCGGGCGCTGGAGCTCGCCGTGTCCCACGAACCCGTCCGCTGACGGGCGGGGTTCAGCCGCCGTAGACGGAGGGCTCGAGCGTTCCGATGTACGGCAGGTCGCGGTAACGCTCGGCGTAGTCGAGGCCGTAGCCGACGACGAATTCGTTGGGGATGTCGAAGCCGACGTTCGCGACGTTGATGTCGACCTTGATGGCGTCGGGCTTGCGCAGCAGCGTGACGACCTCGAGCGACGCCGGGTTCCGCGTCGAGAGATTGCGCATCAGCCAGGACAGCGTGAGACCGGAGTCGATGATGTCCTCGACGATCAGCACGTGGCGGCCGGCGATGTCCTTGTCGAGGTCCTTGAGGATGCGCACGACACCCGAGGACGACGTGGACGACCCGTAGGAGCTGACGGCCATGAACTCCATCTGGGTGGGGATGGGGAGGGCCCGCGCGAAGTCGGTCATGAAGAAGATGGCGCCCTTGAGGACACCCACCAGGAGCAGATCCCCTTCCGGGGCGCCCTCCGGGTAGCGCTTGGCGATCTCCTCGGCCAGTTCGACGGTACGTCGACGGATCTCGTCCTCGGAGATCAGTACCGATGCGATGTCGCCTTCGTACACGCGATCAAACCCTTCGTCGGTCGTCCAATCCGACGTTCAGCCTGCCACGTCGCCGTCGGACCACCAACCTCGCGTCCGGAGTTCCGCCCCCGATCGCTACCTGTCCCTGTCCGCGCCACCGTGCGACGAGGTCGTCCACGGCCCGCAGCTGGGTATCTCCGAGACCGCGCGCACCAGCGGCGAGGAGCCAGCTGCGCAGCACCCGCCGGCGGACGGGTGGCGCCGACAGAGCGAGCACGGCCGCGTCGATTTCGCCGTCCACCACGACGTTCGCTCCGGCGTCGGCGGCCAGCGCGTCGAGGACCGCCCCTTCCTCGCGCAGGTGCTCGCCGGTGCGGGCGAGGGCCCCGGCGACGCCGCCGCCCAGGACGTCCTCCAGCAGCGGCAGCACCTCGGCGCGCAGCCGCACCCGGACGAAGTCGGGTGAACTGTTGTGCGGATCCTCGTGCGGGCGCAGGCCTAGTTCCGCGCAGGTCTGCCGGGTCACCGCGCGTCGCACGTCCAGCAGCGGCCTGCCCCACGGGCTGTCGTAGGGGCTCATTCCCCAGATGGATCGACCGCCCGAACCGCGCGACAGCCCCAGCAACACCGTTTCGGCCTGATCGTCGAGGGTGTGCCCCAGCAGCACCGGGCGGGTTCCGCGCGCCGAGTCGAGGGCCCGGTAGCGGGCCTGCCGGGCGGCGGCCTCGAGCCCGCCGGTTCCGGTGACGTCGACGGGAAGCACCTCGGCGGACGCGCAGCCCAGGGCCCGGGCACGCGCTGCCGCCTCGTCGGCGACGGCGTCCGACCCCGGCTGCAGCCGGTGATCGACGACCAGGGCGATAGCCGAACGCGCCTCGGCGGCGGCCGCCGCGGTCAGTGCCAGTGAATCGGCGCCGCCCGACAGAGCGACCGCGACGTCGCCGTCCGGCGCGTGTGCCGCGATCCAGCGCCGCACCCCGTGACGAACCTCGAGGATCGCCGGCTCCTCGGGAAGCACTGTCACCGGCTCAGTCCTTCGCGAATCAGCCCAGCACCCGGGACACCCAGGTGTCCGGCGCGTCGATCTCCGGGAGCCGGGGCAACGTGTCGGGGCCCGTCCACACGACGTTGAACCGGTCCATCCCGACCTTGTCCACGACAGCGTCGACGAACGCCTTGCCGCGCACGTACTGCGCCATTTTTGCGTCCATTCCGAGCAGCGCCCGGATGACGCGCTGCACCGGGTTGCTCTTGCGGCGGCGCCGGCTGTCGAAGGCCGCGCGGATGGCGGCCACCGACGGCACGACCGCGGGACCGACCGCGTCCATCACGTGGTCCGCGTGCCCCTCGAGGAGGGTGCCGAGCACCAGCAGACGGTCGAGTGCCTCACGCTGCGGCTCGGCCTGGGTCGCGCGCAGGAGTCCGACGATGCCGCCCGGCGCACCCGACTCGTCGGGCTCCGTGCGCCCACGGTCGCGCAGCGCGGAGGACAACCGGCCGACCATGTCGGTGATCGACTCGTCCTCGGCGGATCCGAGGGTCTCCACCGACTCCTGCATGTACCCGGTGAGCCACGGTGACGACGAGAACTGCACCCGGTGCGTCACCTCGTGGAGGCACACCCAGAGCCGGAAGTCGCTGGGCCGCACCCGCAGTGTGCGCTCGACGGACACCACGTTGGGCGCGACGAGCAGCAGGGTCCCGTTGTCGCCGGTGAACGGGTCGTACTGGCCGAGGATCGCCGAGGACAGGTAGGCGAGCATCGCGCCGGCCTGAATGCCCGCCGGCTTGCCGAGGAGCATGCCGGGGGCGGCGTCGCCGCCGGTGAGTTGCGACATCGAATGCGCGGCGGCGTGGATCCACCCCGCCCGATCGAGGATCTGGGCGGTGGGCACCGGCAGTCCGTCGGCGAGGCCGGTGACTTCCCGGACGGGCAGTTCCGCGCGCATCGACGCGTCGGCCAGTTCCGCGACCACGGTTTCGGCCGTGTACCGCGACGTGGCGGGCCCGCTGCGCGCCAGCCTCACTCCCGTCCTGGCTGCGAGTTTCCAGTCGACGGCACCGCTGAAGGCATTTCCCTCGGCGGCCATCACTCGCACCCGCACGTGCGGAGCGCGGCCGCCAGTGCGTCGAGCGCGGGACGGCTGACCTCCGGCGGGCGGTCGTTGGACATCAGCGCGAACGTGAGGACGCGCCCGTTCTGGTCCACCACGTAGCCGGCGAGGGCGCTGGCCGTGGACAGGGTGCCGGTCTTCGCGCGCACCCATCCGGCGCCTGTGCGGTTCCCCGACGCGTACCGGTCCGACAGGCTGCCCGTGGCACCGGCCACCGGCAGGTAGTCGAGCATCGGCCGCAGGGCGGGATTCCCCTCCCCGGCGGACGCCGTCAGGACCTGGTCGAGCGTGTGCGGTGCGATGCGGTCGTCCACGGACAGCCCGCTCGCGTCGTGCAGCGTGAGCCCCGACAGATCGAATCCGGCACCGGACAGGGTCTGGCCGATGGTCGCGACGGCGCCCGCGAACGATGCTTCCGCGCCGGCATTCATGGCAACCTCCCGCCCGATCGCTTCGGCAAGCACATTGTCCGAGTGTTCCATCATCTGCCGCAACCGGTCGCGCAGCGGCGCGGACTGCACACTCGCGACGGTGGCGGCGCCGGGTGCCGCGACGCCCGACGCGACCGCAGACGGGTCGACGCCGAGCGCACCGGCCAGCGTCCGCCCGGCGTCGAGCGCGGGCGTCGAACTGCGCGGCGACTCGTCCACGAGTGGGTCGGCGCGTCCGCCGTCGATCATGATCGGCTCGGTGGGGGTGATGAATCCGGCGCCGACATCGGTCGGGAACCACCCCTGCGCCATGGTGTCGCCCGAGTAGATGCCGGTGTCGACCACGATGCGCGTCACCTGGATGCCCGCGTTCCGGATCTGATCGACCAGTTGCGAGATGTGAGCCGCACCCGGGTAGTAGCCGTTCTCCCCGACCGGCTTCGCGGTGAGAGTGGGATCACCACCGGCGACGAGGACGATCTCCCCGGGAGTCGCCCCCTGCACCACCTTCGTCGTGACGCGGTGGTCGGACGGCAACGACAGCAGCGCGGATCCCGCGGTGAGGACCTTGGTGGTCGACGCAGGCGTCATCGGGGTCTGCGGGTTGACGCTCCACAACACCTGACCGGTGACCGCGTCGGCGACCGTTCCGCTGAACTTGCCGAGGTCGGGGTTGGCGGCGGCCGGATCGACCGCGGCCGCGATCCCCTGCGCAGTCGGCATCGGCGCGTCGTCCGGGACCGGCGTGACCTGCGGGGCCGCGATGATCGGCGCCGGTGCGGGGGCGATCGTCAGTTCACCGCGGCCCGCCGACGCGTTGTGCGCGCTCACCGCGACCACCAGCACGGCGGCCATCGCGAGCACCACGACGACGACCGACGCGAACAGAATTCGCATGTTCCGACGGTGGCGTCCCGCCAACGAGCCCATCTTCTTCTTTCCCTGGCCCGGCAACGCGCCTCCGTCTTCACTGTGATTCGTGGGTGGTCAGACAACCAACCTTATCCTCGACCCGATATCCTCTCCCCGAATCATCATCGACACGACAGCGAGGAATCGGCGTGGAGTTCGACGTCACCATCGAGATCCCCAAGGGTCAGCGAAACAAGTACGAGGTCGACCACGTGACCGGTCGCGTGAAGCTGGACCGCTACCTGTACACCGCGTTCGGCTACCCGGCCGACTACGGCTACATCGAGAACACCCTCGGCGAGGACGGCGACCCGCTGGACGCGCTGGTTCTGCTCCCCGAGTCCGTGTTCCCGGGAGTCATCGTCGAGGCACGTCCCGTCGGCATGTTCAAGATGGTCGACGAGGCCGGCGGCGACGACAAGGTGCTGTGTGTGCCCGCCGGCGACCCGCGCTGGGACCACATCCAGGACATCGGCGACGTCCCGCAGTTCGAACTGGACGCCATCAAGCACTTCTTCGTCCACTACAAGGACCTCGAGCCGGGCAAGCACGTCGAGGCGGCCGACTGGGTCGGGCTCGCCGAGGCGAAGGCAGAGGTCGAGGCCTCGCTCGAGCGTCTGAAGGACAACGGCGGGCACTGAGCCCGACGTTCGTTCGAGCGGCGCCCAGTTCTCCCGTCATCGGGTGGACCGGGCGCCGTTGCCGTCTCACTCCCCCGCGTCGCCGCGGGCCGCGGCCTGCAGTCCGGACTCACTCCGCAGGGGTACTTCCTTCCACAGCACGGTGAGGACGAACGCGACGACGGCGAGTATCGAGACGCTGAGGAAGACGGATCCGATGGCGTCGGCGAATCCTTGCCGGAACGGCAGGGCGAGCACGTCGTCGAGTCTTCCGATCACCGAACTGTCCGTGAGGACGCCGCTGACGCCTGCGTGGTCGGGGCTGAGCATTCCCTGACCCATGGCGGCCTCGGCGGGGTCGTTGCTCTGCGCGGCGGCTACCACTGCCCGCCGGAAGTCGGAGGTGCCCGCGGCGGCCGTCACGCGCTCGCCGATGGCCGGGGTGAGGCGGGAGAAGAGGATCGACAGGAAGATCGCGACGCCTGCCGTGCCGCCGATCTGCCGGAAGAAGGTGGCCGCTCCGGTCGACACCCCCATGTCCTGCGGGGGCAGGGCGTTCTGAATGGCGAGGGTGAGCGGCTGCATCAGGTTTCCGAGACCGAGTCCCAGGATCAGCATGAACGCCATCACGACGGGCATCGGGGTGTCGGCTGCGAGCGTGTGCAGCAGGAACGCGGCGACCGCGATCAGGGCGGTCCCCAGGATCGGGAAGTACCGGTACCGCCCGGTCCGCGAGATCATCTGGCCGCTGACCACCGACCCGGCCATGAGACCGAGGACCATCGGCAGGATCTGGAACCCGGCGAGGGTGGGGCTCGAGCCCTTCACCACCTGCAGGTACTGGGGCAGGAGGGTGATGCCGCCGAACATCACGGCGCCCACGACGAGGCTGATGACGACGCCGAGCGCGAAGGTGCTGTTGCGGAAGAAGCGCATCGGGATGAGCGCGTCGTCTTTCATCGCCAGTTCCACGAGCACGAACGCGAGCACGCCGACTGCGCCGATCACGTAGCACGCCAACGACTTCGAGTTGCCCCATCCCCAGGTGTGCCCCTGTTCGGCGACGACGAGCAACGGCACGACACCCACCGCGAGGGCGATCGCGCCCCACCAGTCGATCCGCCTGCTTCCGCCCGGTCGCCGCGGAAGCTGCAGCACCCGGGAGACGACGGTGAGCGCGACCAGCCCCACCGGCACATTGACCAGGAAAACCCAACGCCAGCCGTCGATTCCGAGGATCACGTCCTGCCCGGCGAACAGTCCGCCGAGCACCGGCCCGAGCACGCTGGACGTGCCGAACACGGCCAGGAAGTAGCCCTGGTACTTGGCGCGCTCACGCGGGGAGACGATGTCGCCGATGATGGTGAGCGCCAACGAGAACAGGCCGCCGGCGCCGAGTCCCTGCACCGCACGGAAGGCCGCGAGCATGTACATCGACGTCGAGAACGTGCACAGGACCGAGCCGATCACGAACACCGTGATGGCGAACATGAAGAACGGCTTGCGGCCGTAGATGTCGGACAGCTTGCCGTAGAGCGGCGTCGCGAGGGTGGCGGTGACGAGGTAGGCGGTGGTGGCCCACGCCTGGAGCGAGTAGCCGTCGAGGTCGTCGGCGATGGTGCGGATCGCCGTCGCCACGATCGTCTGATCGAGCGCGGCGAGGAACATGCCGAGCATCAACCCGCTGAGTACAGCCAGGATCTGCCGGTGGGTGTAGGCCACCGGCGTTTCGACCGAATTCGACACTGTTTCCTCGCTGCGCTGTCGTTTACTTGTAGTCGGCAAGTATGCGAGCGCAGCGAGGATTCGGGCAACTGTTGGACTGGGCTTTACCTGCGGATAAGCCCTGCCGCCGCCGGACTACTCGCCCTTGAACTCGGGGGCGCGCTTCTCGAAGACTGCGGTGATCGCCTCGGTCAGGTCCTGAGACGGCAGGAACGCAGCGTTCCACGCGGCGACGTAACGGAGGCTGTCGTCGACGGCGGCCGCCCGGGAGTGGTCGAGGACGTCCTTGATGCCGTGCACGACGAGCGGCGGGTTCGCCGCGATCTCGGCTGCGGTGGCGTGCGCGGCCGCGAGGACGGCGTCGGCGTCCGCGAAGACGTCGTTGACGAGACCGATCTTCTGCGCGCGGTCCGCGTCGATGTCCTTGCCGGTGAGCGCGAGTTCCCGCAGATGGCCGTCGCCGATGATGGCGGGCAGCCGGGCGAAGCTGCCCATGTCGGCGACGATCGCGACCTTCACCTCGCGGATGCTGAACTTCGCGTCGGCGCCGGCATAACGGATGTCGCAGGCGGAGATCAGGTCGACGCCGCCGCCGATGCACCAGCCCTGGATGGCCGCGACCACCGGCTTGCGGCAGTCGGCAACCGCGTTGATGCCGGACTGCATCCGCTTGATCATGTCGTGGAACGCGGTGCGCGGGCCTGCCTGTGCCTTGTCCGCGAGCACGGAGCCGAAGCTGCCGCTCATGGCGGGCAGGTCGAGACCGAAGGAGAAGTTCTTGCCCGAGCCCGCGATCACCACGGCCCGCACATCCGGATCGGAGTCGAGTTCACCGAAGATCTCGGGGAGCTCGCTCCAGAAATCCGGCCCCATCGCGTTGCCCTTGCCGGGTCCGGTGAGCGTCACCTGCGCGACGTGATCCTTGCGCTCGACGGTGAACGCATTCCAGGTCTTCTGTTCGGTCATTACTCGAGAGTAACCTCCGCTCGCCGGTGTCAGGAGAAATACCCTGGAGGTCTCTGCATCGCCTTGCGAACGGACAGCCGCGATGACGCATCGGACGACCCCGGGTGGCGACGCCGTGGTCGTCGGCGCCGGAATGGGTGGTCTACTGGCCGCCGCGGCGCTCGGCAGCACGTTCCGGAATGTCGTCGTCCTCGACCGCGACGTTCTTCCCGACGCGGCCACGGCGCGCCGGTGTGTGCCGCAGGCCCGCCACGTGCACGCTCTCCTCGCCGGCGGGCAGGCCGCGATGGAGGACCTCCTGCCAGGTCTCGTGTCCGAACTCCTCGCCCTCGGCGCCACCGCGGGCGACGCGCTCGGCGACATCCGGTGGATCGTCGACGGGCATCGGATGGCCCGCGCGACCAGCGGGGTTCCCGGCATCCTCGCCAGCAGGCCGCTCGTCGAGTGGCAGGTGCGGCGGCGGATCCAGGCCCTGCCGAACGTGCGGATCCTGGACCGTTCCGACGTCACGGGTCTCGCCCTGGACGGCGAGAGGGTGACCGGCGTGACCGTGCAGCACCGGGGCGGGGTTCCGCCGGAGGTCGTCCGGGCCGATCTCGTCGTGGATTCGTCGGGCCGCAGTTCGCAAAGCGTCGCCCGGCTCGGCGCGCTGGGGTTTTCGCCGCCGTCCGAGTCACAGGTGGCCGTGGCCGTCAGCTACGCGACGAGGCACTTCCGGCTCGACCCGCCGCACCTGGACGGCGATTCCGGCATCGGGATGGCGCCGGGACCGTCGAGTCCGCGCAGTGGATTCATGGGCGTGCAGGAGAACGGCACGTGGATCGTCACGCTCGCCGGGTACGGCGACGACGTGCCGCCGCTGGATCCGGGCGGGTTCCTCGACTTCGTGAAGTCGTTCCCGGCTCCGGACATGTACGACGCACTGCGCACGGCCGTGCCGGTGGACGACGGCGTGCGCTACCGGATCCCGACGACCGTCCGGCGGCACTATTCCGCGGACGATCTGCCGCCGAACTATCTGCCGTTCGCGGACGCCATCTGCTCGTTCAATCCCATCTACGGTCAGGGGATGAGTGTCGCCGCGGTGGAGGCGCAGATCCTGCGGGACTGCCTGCGGTCGGGTCGGACGCATCTCGCTCGCCGGTTCCTGCGCGGGGCGAACCGGTGCATCGATGCCGCGTGGACCCTCACCGCCGACAATGACCTCCGGATCCCGGCCGTGCCGGGACGACGGTCGGCGCGGGTGCGGTTCGCCAATGCCTATGCGTCCCGGCTCGACCGGGCCGCGTCCGTGGACCCGGCCGTGGGGTCCGCTTTCCTCCGGGTGACGCATCTCCTCGACCGTCCGGGGACGTTGCTCCGACCGGCGACGGTGCTGCGGGTTCTGCTCGCCTCCCGCTGACGGACCACCGCAGGATTACCTGTATGTTGACGTCACAGATACCTGGAGGATCTGCGCCGCCACGAGAGGAAATCCGTGCTCGACATCGCCTGGAACCCGACGCTGAACACGCTGACCCGCAACGCCTGGCGGCTGTCCTTCGGCGGCGGCATCGCGCCCGTCCAGCGCACCCCGTCGACCCGCATCCACGAGGCACCCCATCAGGACCTGTACCGGTTCGACGGTTCCGACACCGACGACGACCGGCCCATCCTCCTCGTGCCGCCGCTCGCCGCGCCCGCACAGTGCTTCGACCTCCGGCCCGGCCAGAGCCTGGCCGCGCACCTGGCCGGGTCGGGAAAGGCCACGTATCTCGTCGACTACGGAACGATGGGCTACGCCGACCGCGGCCTGGGGTTCGAGGACTGGGTGGACGACTTCATCCCGGCCGCCGTCGACCGCGTGTCCCGACTCCACGACGGCGCACCCGTCGACCTGATCGGCTGGAGCCTCGGCGGCACGATGTCGCTGCTCACGGCCGCCGGCCGGGGCGATCTGCCGATCGGTTCGGTGACGGCGATCGGCACGCCGATCGACTACGAGTCAGTGACCATGATCGCGCCGTTGCGGGCGGTCGGCCGGTTCACCGGCGACCGTCCCCTCACCACCGCCACGGGAGCGATGGGCGGACTGCCCGCGCCACTGGTCCAGGCCAGCTACCGTTTCACCGCACTCCAGCGCGAACTCACCAAGCCGTGGTTCATCGCGCGGAACCTGCACGACACCGAGACCCTGGCCCGCATGGAGTCCATCGACCGGTTCATGGCCGACATGCCCGGGTACCCCGCACGCTTCTTCCGCCAGGTCTGCACTCAGCTGATCCTCGGGAACGCGCTCACCGAGGGGAACTTCGAGACCCGGAACGGCGCGATCGCGCTCGCCGATCTGACGGTGCCGGTCCTCGCGATCGGCGGCACCGAGGACGTCATCGCCCCGATCCCGTCGGTCCGGGCGGCGACGGACGTGCTCACCGGGTCACTGTCGGTGCGGTTCGAGTCCGCGCCGGGCAGCCACCTGGGACTCGTCGCCGGCCCGAAGGCCAAGGACTCCACGTGGGCACACATCGACGGCTTCCTCGACGGGGTCGTCGCGCAGACCGCCTGACATCAGCCCGGCCCGGGCTGTTCAAACGAGCCCGGCCCGGGCGACAGCACCTGCGAACAACGCGGTGACCGCGGCGCCCATCGTCTGCTGGTCCACTTCCTCCGGGTCGACGGAGTGTTCGAGCACGAGGCCGGAGATGAGGGCCATCAGCGAGATGGCCGTGGTGCGGACGTCGAACGTGTCGTCGACTCCCCACTCCCGCGCGCGCTCGCCTATCAATCCGACGAGCCGTCCCCGTAGTTGCCGCCGTTCCCGCAGGTAGGCCTGCGCGATCTGCGGGTCGCGGGCGGCGAGCACACCGAATTCGAGCACCAGCAGCGACCAGCCCGGCTCGCGCACCATCCACGACGCGACGGCCTCGCCGCCTTTGCCCGCGGCGTCCGTGGGGTTCATGCCGGCGATCTCGGCGAGGACCCGTCCCGCCAGTTCGAGGGAGCGCGCCGCGAAGAGTTCCGCGAACAGGTCCTGTTTCGACTCGAAGTTCGAGTAGACCGCCCCCTTGGTGAACCCGGCCCGGCGCGCCACTTCGGCGAGCCTGGCCGCGCTGAAGCCGCGTTCCGCGAATTCCTCCGCCGCCGCGTCGAGGAGGCGCCGGCGTACGACGTCGCGACCGGGACGCGTCGTCGGCGTCCATTCGGTGTGACGACTGTCCGGTTGACGTTCTTCAGTCACGATACCTATGGTATTCAATACCTACGGTATCGACAAGGATCGAGGACGTCCGATGACCATCACCGCCAGCGAAACCACCACCCCGGCTCCCGCGCACCACGACAGCCCGGTGTCGAAATACGGCGCGCCCAAGGTGATGGCCGCGCTGGTCTTCGGTGTTCTCCTCCTCCAGCTCGGCTTCATCCTCAGTTACGTGGCCGCGTTCCATCAGCCGACGCCCCGCGACATCGAGATCGGTGTCGTCGCCGCGGCGGGACTGCCCGCCGGGACGGACCAGCAGGTGGCCAACCGGCTCGACGCGATCGACGGCAGGCCGCTCCGCGCACGGGTCGTCTCGGACACCGCGGACGCCCGTCGCCTCCTCCACGACCGCGAGATCCAGGGCGCGTTCGTCATCAATCCCGCCGGCCCCGACACCCTGATCACGGCGAGCGCGGGCGGCAGTTCCATCTCCAGCGCACTCGAATCTGTCTTCACCCAGGTGGAGAACAGTCAGGGTCGCGAGTTCACCGTTCGCGACGAGATTCCCGTCGGTGCACACGACAACCGCGGGCTGTCCGGTTTCTATCTGGCGATCGGGTGGGTGGTCGGCGGCTACCTGCTCGCGGCGGCGATCGGCCTGTTCATCGGCGCCCCTCGGACGCTGCGCCAGGCGTCGGCGCACACGGCCGTCCTGTTCGGCTACGCCCTGCTCTCCGGCGCACTCGGCGCCCTGATCACGACGCACGTGCTCGGCACGTTCGCGGGCCACTGGTTCCCGCTGTGGCTTCTCGGGACCGGTGTCGTCTTCGGCACGGCCGTGTTCACGCTCGGCCTGCGCGCCTCGGTCGGCATCCTCGCGGTGCCGCTCGCGATCGCCGTCTTCGTCATCCTGGGCAATCCCAGCGCCGGCGGGGCGTTCGGTTCGAACGTCATCCCCACGTTCTACGCGGCCATCGGACGGTGGATCACCCCCGGCGCGGGTACCGAGGGAATCCGCAGCATCGTGTATTTCGACGACGTGGGGCTGGGACAGCCCGCGCTCGCCCTCGCGCTGTACTCCGCGGTCGGGCTGGGACTGCTGTTCGGGTTCACCGTCCGGCGGCTCCGGAAGCTGGAATCGACTACGCCCCGTTCCGATGTCGTGTCGGAAGACGCTTCTTGATGTCGTTCCAGGGGAATGGACCTACTCTTGGTTCATGCCGACGCCCTTGCACCCCCACGCCGCGCATGTCGCCGAGACTCTGATCGCGCGAGGGCACCATGGGGTGATCGTGACCCAGCCCGACTCCACCCACACCGCGGCCGAGGCGGCGGAGTCTCTGGGGGTCGATGTCGGCGCCATCACCAAGTCGCTGGTGTTCCTCCTCGACGACGACCCGATCCTGCTCCTCGTGTCGGGGGCGCACGAGGTGGATCTGGCGAACACGGGCAAACGACTGCAGGGGAATCTGACCCAGGCACCCCTCGACATGGTGCGGATCGCGACCGGGCAGCCGATCGGCGGTATCGCCCCGCTCGGCCATCCCACGAACCTTCCGACCTACGTCGACAACGCCCTGTCGGAGTACGCGGAACTGTGGGCGGCCGCCGGTCACCCGGACACCGTCTTCCGCACGTCGTTCTCGGAGTTGGTCCGGATCACCGCGGGCCTGGCGATCGACGTCGACTGAATCCCGGGCGGTTCCCGCCCTTATAGTTGACGTCAGATCTCGTGAACGAGAAAGACGCGCGCGAGAATGACCGCGCTCGAGAATGACACAGTGCCCACACGGGCCGACCCGGAGAATGATTTGTCCGACAGAGCCGAGAACGCCGATACCGTCGATGGTTCGGACCTCCCCCGCGACCCCGAACTCGCCCCCGGAATCTGTGCGGAGGATTACCGCGCAGCCCTGCGCCGTCACCCGGCGGGCGTCACCATCGTGACCCTCGACTCGGGATCGGGCCCGGTCGGCTTCACCGCATCCTCGTTTTCGTCCGTCTCGCTGGCCCCGCCGCTGGTGTCGTTCAACATCGCGAACACGTCGTCGAGCATCGATGCGCTCCACTCGGCGGGCTCGCTGGTGATCCACCTGCTCGGGGAGCACCAGCAGCACCTGGCTCAGCGCTTCTCGCGGAGCGCGGACCAGCGGTTCTCCGACGAGTCGCTGTGGGCGCGGCTCGACACCGGCGAACCGGTTCTCCACGGAACTCCCAGCTGGATGCGGGTCGTCGTGGACCAGTTGATCCCGGTCGGCGACCACACGCTCGTCATCGGCCTCGTCACCCGCGTCCACGCCGAGGCCGACGACGATTCCGCGTCGGCTCCCCTGCTGTATCACGAGGGCCGGTACTACCGGCCCACTCCGCTGGGTTCAGCGAACAACGGCAACTGACCTGGTCAGGACGCCAGCACCCGTTCGACGCGGGGCAGGTCGAAGCGGCGCAGCGCCTCGTCCACCGCTTCGGCGGACGTGACGAGACCCCGCTGCTCCAGCCACGGGAGGGTGCCGTCGACGAGCTGCTCGAGAACCCTGGGCAGCGACAGCGGGAGCAGGGTCACGCCGTCGGCGACGCCGGCCGCCTGGATGTCGGCGATGAGGCCGGCGAGGCCGACCGGAGTTCCGATGTACTGCAACGACACCGGTGTGCGCGGTGTGTCCAGCGCACTGTCGAGGAGAGCCAGTTCCTTGCGCGCGGCGCGGGCTTCTCCGGCGATGAGCACCTCGAGGTCCACCAGGACGGTGACGCTGTCGGGGTCGCGGCCGTCGGCGACGATCTCGGCACGGATCCGCGCGCGCTCCTGCTGCGCCTCACGCAGATCGGCGGCCCGGATCCGGACGACGTTCGGCGGGAACGACGTGAGGTCGAGCTGATCCGTCGAGTCGGCGGTCAGGTCCACCCAGTAGTCGGCACCGTTGATCGGCCGCGTGCCTGCGGCGCCCTCGGCGGCCGGGTGGTGTCCCGATCCGGTCAGCTCGACGGCGACGCGAAGGGGACGGGAAACGAAGGCATTGTCTCGAGACATAAGGGTTCCTCGGGAATGACGTGTGCGTGTGAGTGAAACGGAGCGGGAAGACCGGTCAGCTCGAACACATACCCGAGGCGGTTCGGCACAGATCGACATGCCGACGGCACCAGTGAGCAATCATTGTGCTCCCAGCCTGCGATGCCATGCCGTCATACTAGCGCGTCTCGCGAAAAGCGGGTCTCGGGCACCGGATTCCACTGGCCGCTCTCCTTGGCGTAGGCCCAGTTCCGGCGTCCCGCCACCAGGGAGCACACGGCGTCGACCAGCCGATCCACGTCCTCCGAGCAGCTTCCGAGACCCAGGCTCACCCGCACGGCACCGTCGGGCTTGCCGAGGCGGCCGAGCAGCGGGTGTGCGCAGAAGCGTCCGTCGCGAACTCCGATTCCGTGTTCGGCGGACAGGTAGGCGGCGATCTCCCCCGGCTCGAAACCGTCGATCGTGAACGTCACGATTCCCACGGTGTCGGGGGCGTCCGACCACAGCCGCAGGAACTCCAGGCCGTCGACGGAACCGAGGCCGTCGAGCAGCCGGCCGGTGAGTGCCGCCTCGTGTTCGGCCACCGTGCCGAAGTCGAGTTCGGACAGCGCATCGCACGCGGCGGCGAGGGCAGCGGCGCCGAGCACGTTGGGGGTTCCCGCCTCGTGCCGGGCGGGGGCAGGCGCCCACTGGGTGGATTCGACGGTCACGTTCCGGACCGCGCCGCCGCCCGCGAGGTAGGGCTCGGCGGCGTCGAGCCAGTCCCGGCGGCCCACGAGCACGCCGGCGCCGAACGGGGCGTACAGCTTGTGCCCGGAGAAGGCGAGGTAGTCGACACCCCACTCCTCGACGTCGATGCGGCGGTGCGGTGCGAGCTGAGCGGCGTCGACGAGAATCCGTGCGCCGCAACGATGCGCCACCTCGGCGAGGGCGGCGATCGGCAGCACCTCACCGGTGACGTTGGACGCCCCCGTCACCGCGAGCAGGGCGGTGGGCTTCGAGCACAGTTCGGCGACGAGCAGCCGGACGGTCTCGGCCAGCGTGTCCGCCGCCCGAACGACGCGAGAGTCCTTCCACGGCAGCAGGTTCGCGTGGTGTTCGATGTCGAGGACGACGGTGCTGCCGGGAACGCAGCCGGCGAGCAGGTTCAGCGAGTCGGTGGTGTTGCGGGTGAACACCACCACCTGGTCATCGCACGCTCCGACGAACCGGGCCACCGAGTCGCGGGCCTTCTCGTAGCACTCGGTCGACACCCGCGAGGCGTAACCGGCGCCGCGGTGCACGCTGGAGTACGTCGGAAGCAGGGCACCGATACGGTCCGTCACCTGCGCCAACGCCGGCGCACTGGCCGCGTAGTCGAAGTTCACGTAGGTGCAGTCGCCGCCCTGAACGAGCGGAACCCGCAGGTCGGAACCCGAAACCTGAGCCAGGGGGGCAACACACACGTCAGCAGTCAATACAGCAGTCATCACGACATCCCTCGTAGTCAGGGACTCGTCGCAGGGTCGGTGCCCTCTCGGAGTCCGCGCTTGCCGGGTTCGGTATGAACCTCAGCCTGGTCGTCACCCGGAGCACCCCGCCGCGGTGGAGGGTTGCCGACCAGCTAGCCGGGGCTTGACGCTGGTACTCGTGACCTGTTTCGAAGATTGCAGGATCGGCGCGCAGTTGTCAACCCGACACCGGGAGGGTCCGGGATCCGGGCTCGGCGCTCGCGTCAGTTGGGGGTGACTCCGAGCAGCGGGGCGAGCCGATTCGCAATCGGGTTGAGGTCCAGCTTGTTCGGGTCCTTCTTGGGTGTGGAGTCCCACGGCTGAACGGTGGCGGGGTCGCCGAACACGATCCGGTTCGCGCTGCGGACGCCGGTGAGACTGCCCTGCGGGGCCGCACAGGTGGCGGCGGTGTTCTGCGGGAAGTCCTGCTGCGTGTCGTCGAAGTTCGGATCCTGGCGCTTCATCTCCCGGAGGATCGCCCGGGTGCCCTCCTACCCGACGGTGCACGACGGCGGGTTGTTCGTCTCGGCCACCCGGCCCAGGTGCACGGAGATCACCTTCGCCGTGGCGGACAGGTTGGCGAGGTTCGTCGTGATGCCGGGGCCCGCATCCGAGACCAGTTGCCCCAGTTGCTTTCTCGCGGGATTTCCGTTATCGATCAGCCGCCGGACATCGGGGTCGCTGCTGCGCAGCCGGTCCGCCAGCGACTGAAGGTCTTCACCCTTTCCGTCGAATGCCGCGCCGAGTTCCGTCACGACGGTGTGGAGCGCGTCGATCGGCGCGGATTCGGTCAATCCCTTTGCGCTGGCGAGTAACTCCTCGACGGGCATCGGCTTGGCCGTGCCCCCCGGGGGGGGCGACGAGAACGAAGCCGATCAGCTGCCACCGGACCATCGGCGACCTCACCGTGCGCCCTCGATGTCGCACCGGTCGAGCACCGCCCCCGCGGCGGTGAGCCGGCGCCGGCTCACGAGACGACTGGCGATGGCGGCCGCAGACACAGGCACTCCGATGACAGGTAGCTACATGAGACGAACGGTCACACATATAGCTAGTCCGGTCGCCGGAGCAGCGCAAACTCCGCACAGTCCGCGGTGGCGCACGTCACCGTCTGGTCTTGACTGAATTTTCAGTTTGGAATATGTTCGGTAGCCAACAGGACGTGATACCGGTCACCTCCGCCCCGAATGTGAGGTCCGCAGTGTCCACGAATCTCGACCCGACGACGCCCCTCGACGACACCGCTCCCTCCCCGCCGGAGGATCGGTTCGGCCACGTCGAGACGATCGGCGTGGAGTACATCCCCGAATCGGAACGCGATTCGCGACCGCTCAACATGCTCGCGGTGTTCTTCGGCGGCAATCTGGCGTTCTCCGTGATCGTGTTCGGCTGGCTCCCCATCACATTCGGGCTCAGCTTCGGCAGCGCGCTGGCGGCCAGCGCGATCGGCATCGGGCTCGGAACGCTCCTCATCGCTCCCCTGTCACTCCTGGGACCGCGCACCGGCACGAACAACACCGTGTCGAGTGGTGCGCACTTCGGCGTGAGCGGACGGATGATCGGCTCGGGGCTCACCCTCCTCTTCGCCCTCGCGTACGCGGCGATCGCGGTCTGGACGTCGGGGGACGCACTGATCGCCGCCGCCCACCGCCTGTTCGGCACACCGGTCGACAACGGCATGCTCGCCCTCGGCTACGGCATCATCGCCGCCGAGATCGTGGCCGTCGCACTGTTCGGCCACGGCACGGTGGTCGCGCTCCAGAAGTTCGTGCTGCCCGTCGTCGCCGCACTACTCTTGCTGGGGGTCTTCGCGTTCGGTGGCCACTTCGACGGCGGCGCGGGCAGCGGCGACTACCTGCTCGGCGGTTTCTGGCCGACCTGGATTCTGGCCGTGGTCCTCGCCGTCGGCGGTCCGCTGTCCTACGCCCCGACGCTCGGCGACTACAGCAGGCGGATCTCCCGGGTGCGGTTCAGCGACCGTTCGATCGTCGCGGCCACGATGGCCGGGATCTTCTTCGGACTGTTCCTGACCGCGGCGTTCGGTTCGTTCACCGCGTCGACGTTCACAACGCTGAGCGACTCCTACGTCGCCGACCTGGTGGCGGAGGCTCCCGGCTGGTACGTGCTGCCGATCGTCCTCGTCGCCCTCGCGGGCGGACTCGGCCAGGGCGTCCTCAACGTCTACGCCAGCGGGCTCGACCTGGAGGCGCTGATCCCCCGTTTGCGCCGCGTCCACACGACGCTGATCACGTCGGCGCTCGCGGTGGCCCTGCTCTACATCGGTGTCTTCGTCGTCGACGCCGTCGATTCGATCACGGCGATGACGTTGGTGCTCAACGGTTTCGCCGCGCCGTGGGTCGCGATCAACGTCGCCGGCTTCCTGGTTGCGCGGCGAGGGCAGTACGACGCCGTCGATCTCCAGGTGTTCAACCTGGCCCGGAAGGGCGGGCGGTACTGGTTCACCGGCGGCTGGAACCTTCGCGCCGTCATCCCCTGGGCCGCAGGATCGCTGTTCGGCCTGCTCGCGGTCGACACGTCGCTGTACTCCGGGCCTCTTGCCGACATCGCGCACGGTGTCGATGTCAGTCTGATCGGATCGTCGGTCATCGCCGTGGCCGGCTACCTCGTCGCGCTGCGACTGTGGCCCGAACACGTGGCCCCGGTCGAGGCGCCGTCGTCCTAGCACGACACGAACCGAAGGAGATTCCGATGAGCGAGCGACGCGACGCGATTCTGAAGGCCAGCGCGACGGCGATTGCCCAGCGAGGTATCCGCGGGCTGCGCGTCAACGATGTCGCGGAGGTCGCGGGCGTCTCGCCGGGACTGCTGTACTACCACTTCAAGGATCGCATCGGCCTGCTCGAGGCCGCCCTGAACTACATCAACGACCGTGCCCGCGACTACCGCAGCGAGGGCGAGGGGTCCGCGGACTCCGCACGCGACCGGCTCACCCGCTCGCTCCTCGGCGAGATCCAGGACCGCCCCGAGGTCGTGGAGAACTCGCTGGCCTGGAACGAGTTACGCGCCTCCGCCGTGTACGAGGAGGCGCTGCGGGAGCCCCTCGCGCGGACCACCGCCGCGTGGGTTGCCGAGATCGCCGACGCGATCACGCAGGCGCAGGCCACCGGCGAGATCTCCCCCTCCCTCGACCCCCGGCGCACCGCGGTCACGATGACCGCCCTCGTCGAAGGACTGTCCGGGCGGTGGCTCTGCAAGGAGATCTCCACCGAGGACGCCCGCTCCCACCTGCTCGGCGCGATCGACGTCGTGATGTCCGAGCCCCCCAACCGCACCACCGACAACCCCGTCACCACCAGAACGAAGGAAAAACGATGACCATCCGCACGATCACCGCGCTGCCCGCACCCTCCTCCCCCGCACGTTCCACGGCGTCCGCCCGCACTCCGCTGCGGGTCGGGTTGGTGCAGCACCGCTGGCTCGCCGACGCGGACGCATTGCGCACCGGGTTGACCGACGCGATCGGCGAGGCGGCCGCCCTCGGCGCGGCAGTGGTGTTCCTGCCGGAACTCACGCTGTCGAAGTACCCCGCCGACACCCGCGCGACCGGGACACCCGGGCGCGACGCCGAGGACCTCACGACCGGACCGACATACAGTTTCGCGGCCGCCGCCGCTGCCCGCCACCAGGTCTGCGTCCACGCCTCGCTGTACGAGAGGGCCGACGCCCCGGACGGTCTCGGTTTCAACACCGCCATCCTCGTGTCCCCGTCCGGTGAACTGCTCTCCCGGACACGCAAGCTGCACATCCCCGTCAGCGCCGGCTACTACGAGGACACCTACTTCCGCGGCGGCCCCGCCGACGACGCCTACCCCGTCTACCGGCCTGCCGAACTGGGCGGCGCCGCCCTCGGACTGCCGACGTGCTGGGACGAATGGTTCCCCGAGGTGGCGCGGATGTACTCGCTCGCCGGCGCGGAGATCCTGGTCTACCCCACCGCGATCGGGTCCGAGCCGAGCTTCCCGGCGTTCGACACGCAGCCGATCTGGCAGCACGTGATCGTCGGAAACGGCATCACCAGTGGCACATTCATGGTTGTCCCGAACCGTTGCGGCAACGAGGGCGGCATCGACTTCTACGGTTCCTCGTTCATCTCCGACCCGTACGGCCGAGTGCTGGTGTCCGCTCCCCGCGACGAGGAAGCGGTCCTCGTGGCCGACCTCGACCTCGACCAGCGCAAGGACTGGCTCGACCTCTTCCCGTTCCTGACCACCCGTAGGCCGGACACGTACACCCGGCTGACGGACGCCGTCGACCACGAGCACCCCTACGGTCTTCCATCGACGGTCGCCGCCGCGGAGACCCTGTCATGACCTGGCGGATGCCCAGCGAGACGGAACCTCAGGAGCGGGTCTGGATGGCGTTCCCGCCTCTCGGGGCGTCGATGACCGCGACGGCGGACGACGCCCACGAGGCGCGGACCGCGTGGGCGGCCGCCGCCCACGCGGTCGCCGAATTCGAACCGGTCACCATGGTCGTCGATCCGGCAGACAGGAACGTCGCCCGGCAGTACCTGTCCCCGGACATCGACGTGGTCGAGGCGCCCCTCGACGACGCCTGGATGCGCGACATCGGTCCCACGTTCGTCCTCGACGAGGAGGACCGCCTCGGTGCCGTCGACTGGGTGTTCAACGGCTGGGGACAGCAGGAGTGGGCCACCTGGGACCACGACCGCTCGATCGGCGCGGCCGTCACGGCGTGGTCGGGCGCCCGGCCGGTCCCATCGTCGATGGTCAACGAAGGCGGCGGAATTCAGGTGGACGGCCACGGAACCGTGTTCGTCACCGAAACGGTGCAACTGGACCCACTGCGCAACCCCGGCCTGGACGCGGCCGGGGTCGAGGCGGAACTCGCGCGCACGATCGGCGCCGAGCACGTCGTCTGGCTGCCGCGCGGCCTGACGCGGGATTCCGAGAAGTTCGGCACCAAGGGGCACGTCGACATCGTCGCGGCGCTTCCCGCACCCGGGGTGGTCCTGGTGCACTGCCAGCGCGACCCGTCCCACCCCGACCACGAGGTGACCGCCGAGATCCTGAAGGTGCTGTCCGACAGCCGTGACCGGTCCGGTGCGCCGTGGCGGATCGTCGAGGTGCCCGCGCCGACGGTCCTGCGTGACGAGGAGGGGTGGGTCGACTACAGCTACATCAATCACCTCGTCGTCAACGGCGGCGTCATCGCGTGCGGCTTCGACGACCCCCACGACGCCCTCGCCCGCGACATCCTGTCGAGCGTCTACCCGGGTCGTCGCGTCGTCACCGTCGATGCCCGGCAGATCTTCGCGCGGGGCGGCGGCATCCACTGCATCACCCAGCATCAGCCGCGCGGGCGGATCTGACGGGCACCGGTTTCGCCGTCCACTTCCGTGAGCCGTCGGGTCAGGAAACGCCGGGTCGGTTCGTTCGCCGCCAGTGCGATCGCGGCGCGGTATTCCACGCTCGCCTCCGCCGGCCTGCCTGCTCGGCGCAGCAGGTCGGCGCGGGTGGCGTGCAGGGTGTGCGTCCGGGCCAGCCTCGGTTCCCCGACGAGCGCGTCCACCTCGGCGAGGCCGGCGTCGGGACCGTCACGGAAACTCACGGCGACAGCGTGATTGAGACGGACCGCGGGTGAGTCACCGTACGCGGCGAGATCGTCGTATCCGGAGACGACGGCATCCCAGTCGGTGGCTTCCCAGTTCGGCGCCGTCGCGTGGGCGGCGGCAATCGCGGCCTGCGCGCTGTACGGACCGCCTCCCCGGCGCCGGGCGGCCCGCAGGCACACGACGCCTTCCTCGATCTTCGCCCGGTCCCACCGCCTGCGATCCTGGCACTCGAGCGGGACAAGGTCACCGGCGTCGTCGGTGCGCTGGGTCCGCCTGCTGTCGTGGAACAGCATGAGCGCCATCAACGCCCACGCCTCACCCTCGTCCGGCATCAGCTCGCACAGCAACCGGCCGAGCCGCAGCGCCTCGTCGCAGAGTTCGTCCCGGATCGCGGCGTCACCGGACGTGGCCGAATACCCCTCGGTGAACACCAGGTAGATGCAGGCGAGCACCTGCGGGGTGCGCTCGGGAAGCAGATGGTCGGGCGGAACCCGGAACGGGATCCCGGCCGTCCGGATCTTGGCCTTGGCGCGGCTGAGCCGTTGGGACACGGTCGGTTCCGGGGCGAGGAACAACCGGGCGATCTCCGCAGGCCTCAGCCCGGCCACCAGCCGGAGCGTCAACGCCACCTGCGACTCCGAGGACAGCGCGGGATGGCAGCACGTGAACATGAGCCGCAACTGGTCGTCACGCACCGGCCACACCTCTTCCTCGTCCGGAGGCGGAACGAGCCTCGCCGCATCGTGCTCCTTGTCGCCGCGCAGCGACTCCCTGCGTAACCGGTCCAGTGCCCGGTTGCGGGCGACGGTCGTGATCCACGCCCCCGGGTTGTTCGGCACACCCGAATCCGGCCAGCTGCGGATCGCCTCGGCGAACGCCTCCTGCACCGCGTCTTCCGCGAGGGACAGATCGCCGACCATCCGAGCCACGGTGGCCAGCGCCCGACCGGACTCCTCCCGAAAGACGCGGCTCAGCGTGTCGCCGTCCATTACTCGGCGAAGTCGACGATCTGCCGGAGTTCGATGCAGCCTTTCGGCGACACCGGGATCTTCGCCGACAACGCGATCGCGCTCTCCCGGTCGTCGGCTGCGAGCACGTACAGACCGTTCGCGACCTCGGTGGTCTCGGCGAAGGGGCCGTCGGTGAGCAGAAGTTCGCCGTCGCGGACGCGGATCGTCGTCGCGGAGTCCGGCGGATACAGGGCTCCGCCACCATGCACCGCGGACCCGGCGAGGCGACCGAACTTCTCGTGCTCGGCCATCCCCTCGTCCCACTGGGGTGTGCCCGGCGCCACCGCCGCCGCCACCGGTTCGCGGAGCAGCGCCATCCAGCAGCCTTTCTGATCGGTCACGGGCATCCACTCGAACATCGGCCACAACTCGATGATCGCCTCGGGGATGTGCCGCGCGACATTCAGCACCTCGTCCAGGTCCGGTCCCTCGAGAACGTAGAAACCACCGATCACCTCCGCGGTCTCCGCGAACGGACCGTCCGTGATCAGCGCGCGGCCGCCCTCGTTCCGGATGGTCGCCGCCTCCGTGCTCGGATACAAGGCACCACCTCCGACGATCGCGGAGCCCGCTCTCTCCGTGAACGCCTGATGGCGCGCAACGGCCACCGCGAACTCCGGACTGTCCGGTGCCCATTCTGTGGCGTTCTTCTCGTCCGCCAGCAATGCCAGGTAGTACATGGGGTCATCCTTCCTCGGTTCGAAGGAACTCGGGTGCTCCCTCTGACCAGACGACGAAGAAAAGTAGCGAACTTCTACATCCGCGGCGAGAAACCTCCAACAGCAGGTGAAGAATGGTCGAAGAAGGCCTGCCAACCACCAACTGTTCACCATCTGGCCACTTGATCGTGAGATAACGAGCCGTACGCACCACTACCCGCTCAGAGAAGGAATCCTGGATTGTCTCTCCAGTCGCCGACGGATTCGGACCTGTCGCTCCGTATACCCCGGGAATTCCTCCGCCGTGAATTCGCACCGGCGCCGCGCACCCTCGTCGACATCCTGTTCGCGACGGCCGAGGCGAACCCCGAAGCCCCCGCGATCGACGACGGCACCACGTCGCTGACGTACCAGGAACTGCTCGAGGAGATCCGGCAGACCGCCGACGTCCTCGCCGGATCGGGAGTCGGGGCCGGCGATCGTGTCGGAATCCGCATGCCGTCCGGATCCTGCTCGCTCTACGTCGCCATTCTGGCGACGCTCGCCGTCGGCGCCGCGTACGTGCCGGTCGACGCGGACGACCCCGAAGAACGCGCCGAACTCGTGTTCGGCGAGGCGCAGGTGCGGTGTGTGGTGACCGGTACCGGGATCATGGCCGGCACCGCACCGGCCAGGGCCGACGCGCCGAGCGCCCGCCCGCCGACCGTCGACGACGACGCGTGGATCATCTTCACCTCCGGGTCCACCGGCACCCCCAAGGGTGTCGCGGTGAACCATCGCAACGCGGCCGCGTTCGTGGACGCCGAGGCCCGGATGTTTCTGCAGGAAGACCCGATCCGGCCCGGCGACCGGGTGCTCGCCGGACTGTCGGTGGCGTTCGACGCGTCCTGCGAGGAGATGTGGCTGGCGTGGCGTCACGGCGCCTGCCTGGTTCCCGCACCCCGGTCGCTGGTGCGCAGCGGCATGGACCTCGGCCCGTGGCTCGTCGCCCGCGACGTCAGCATCGTCTCGACGGTGCCGACCCTGGCGTCGCTGTGGCCCGCCGAGGCCCTCGAGGCCGTGCGCCTGCTGATCTTCGGCGGCGAGGCCTGCCCGCCCGAACTGGCCGAACGCCTCGCCGTCGACGGTCGCGAGGTGTGGAACACGTACGGGCCCACCGAGGCGACGGTCGTGGCCTGCGGCGCGCTGATGGACGGCCGGAGCCCGGTCAGCATCGGCCTCCCGCTGGACGGCTGGGACCTCGCCGTCGTCGACGGATCCGGCGAACCCGTACCCGAGGGCGAGGTGGGCGAACTGGTCATCGGCGGCGTCGGCCTGGCCCGGTACCTCGACCCGGCGAAGGACGCCGAGAAGTACGCCCCGATGCCGACGCTCGGCTGGGATCGGGCCTACCGGAGCGGCGACCTGGTCCGCCTCGACCGCCGCGGACTGCTGTTCCAGGGCCGCGCCGACGACCAGGTGAAACTCGGCGGCAGGCGGATCGAGCTGGGCGAGGTCGACAACGCGCTGCAGAACCTCCCCGGCGTCGGCGGCGCCGCCGCGGCCGTGCGCCGGACCGGCGCCGGTCACCAGATCCTCGTCGGCTACCTGGCCAGCACCAACCCCGACTTCGACCTCAAGGCCGCGCACACCGCGCTCACCGGCCAGCTTCCGGCTGCGCTGGTCCCGCGGCTGGTGCTGGTCGACGAACTCCCCACCCGCACGTCGGGGAAGGTCGATCGCAACGCCCTTCCCTGGCCGCCGCCGGGCGTCGACGACGCCGCGGAGAAGCTGGGCCTCGAGGGCACACCGGCGTGGGTCGCCGAGTTGTGGACGTCGATTCTGGGCGCCGAGATCACCGGAACCGACGATGACTTCTTCGAACTCGGCGGGGGTTCCCTCTCCGCCGCCCAGCTGGTCACGGCGCTGCGCGAACGGTTCCCCGAAGTGACTGTCGCGCAACTCTACGATCATCCGCGGCTCGGTTCCCTCGCCGAATACCTCGACGAGCTGGCGCCGATCGACGCAGCCGAACCCCGCATCGTCACCCCGACTCCGCGGCGAAGCCAGCTCGCGCAGATCGCGGCCACGGTCCCGCTCACCACGCTCACCGGTCTGCAGTGGGTGACGTGGCTGGCGATCGCGAACAACGTCTTCTCCTGGTTCACGACCGTGTCCTGGGCGCCGACGGTGTCGTGGTGGTGGATTCTGCTCGCGTTCTTCGCGTTCATCAGCCCGGTCGGCCGGATGGCGATCTCGGTGCTCGGTTCACGGATCCTGCTGCGCGGGCTCGAGCCGGGAACGTACCCCCGCGGCGGCAGCGAACACCTGCGACTGTGGGTGGCACTGCGCCTCACCGAGGCCAGCGGCGCCGCGAACCTGTCCGGGGCCCCGTGGATGCTCTACTACGCGCGGGCGCTCGGCGCCGACGTCGGCAAGGGCGTCGACCTGCACACACTGCCGCCCGTCACCGGCATGCTCGAACTCGGCGACGGCTGCTCCGTCGAACCGGAGGTCGACCTGTCCGGGCACTGGGTGGACGGCGACGTCGTGCACATCGGCGGGATCAAGATCGGCCCCGGCGCCTCGGTCGGCGCGCGATCGACGCTGCTGCCCGGCGCCACCATCGGACGTAACGCCGAAGTCGAGGCCGGTTCCGCCGTGTTCGGACGCGTCAAGGCAAATCAGCACTGGGCCGGTTCACCGGCGGTCAAGGTCGGCAAGGCGGTCCACCCGTGGCCGGAAGGGACCCCGCGCCGCGCGGCCTACTGGGTTCCCGCGTTCGGCGTGACGTCCATGCTCATCGCCGGACTGCCGATCTTCGCCCTCGTCGCAGGCATCGTGGTCGTCGGGTGGTGGATCCGCGACGCGGCAACGGTCGGGGCGGCCGCACTCCAGTCGCTGGTGATCCTCCCCGTCGCGACGCTCGTCAGCCTCGCCGTGTTCGCCGTCCTCACGGTCGTGTCCGTCCGGCTGCTGTCGATCAGGTTGCGCGAGGGCTACCACCCGGTCCGTAGTCGCATCGGCTGGCAGGTGTGGGCCACCGAACGGCTCATGGATTCGGCCCGCACGTTCCTGTTCCCGCTGTACGCGAGCCTGCTGACACCGGGTTGGTTGCGGTTGCTCGGCGCCCGGATCGGCAAGAACGTGGAGGCGTCGACCGTCCTCATGCTGCCGAAGTTCACGACCGTGGCGGACGGCGCGTTCCTCGCCGACGACACGATGATCGCGAGTTACGAACTCGGCGGCGGCTGGATGCACATCGAGCACGCGAAGGTCGGTAAGCGCGCGTTCCTCGGCAACTCCGGGATGACCGGCCCGGGTAGGCGGGTTCCCAAGAACGGTCTCGTCGCCGTGCTGTCGGCCACGCCGTCGAAGGCGAAATCCGGTTCCTCCTGGCTGGGCAGTCCGCCTGTCCGCCTCCGCCGGGCGCCCGGCGACACCGACGCCTCCCGCACGTTCCGTCCGCCGTTCCGGCTCAAGGTCGCTCGTGCCGTCGTCGAAACGTGCCGTCTCCTTCCCGTGATGGTGACGTTCGGGATCGGGCTCGGCGTGCTGTTCGCGGTGGAGGTGATGGCCGGCCGCGTCGGTTTCTGGCTCGCGGCGCTGGCCAGCGGGCTCGTGCTCCTCATCGCGGGTGCGGCCGCCGGACTGATCTCCGTCATCGCGAAGTGGCTGGTGGTGGGTCGGATCGGCAAGATCGAACACCCGCTGTGGAGTTCGTTCGTGTGGCGGAACGAGGTGTCGGACGCGTTCGTGGAGACCGTCGCCGCACCCTGGTTCGCGCGCGCCGCCACCGGCACCGCAGTGCTGAACGTCTGGTTGCGCGGCCTCGGCGCCACCATCGGCAAGGGGGTGTGGTGTGAAACCTACTGGCTCCCCGAGGCCGATCTCGTGACGCTGGGCGACGGGGCGACCGTGGAACGGGGGTGCGTGGTGCAGACTCACCTGTTCCATGATCGGATCATGTCCATGGACACCGTCATCCTCGGAGCCGGAGCCACCCTCGGGCCGCACTGTGTCGCGCTGCCCGCCGCCCGGATCGGCGAAGGCGGCACGGTCGGACCGGCCTCCCTCGTCATGCGCGGCGACTCCGTGCCGCCGTCCACGCGGTGGCAGGGGAACCCGATCGCCCCCTGGGCGGCCACGTGAAGTCCGACAAGGGGATGGACGAGCCGGTCGACCCGTACCTCCCCCAAAACGGCAACCGTGGATACCGGGTGTCCCGGTACGAACTCGACCTCACCTACAAGGTCCACAGCAACCGGCTGACGGGCAAGGCCACGATCACCGCGGTCACGACCGCGGTACGTTCCCGGTTCGCCCTGGACCTGGCGGCCGGCATGCACGTCACGAAGGTCGCGGCCAACGGTTCCCGCAACACGAAGTGGCTGCACCGCAACGGCAAGCTGATCATCACGCCCGCGCAGAAGATCCCCCCGGGCGGCGCTCTCGTGCTCACCATCCAGTACGGGGGTTCGCCGAAACCGATCCGCAGCATGTGGGGTGAGGTCGGGTGGGAGGAATTGTCCGAGGGCGCCCTCGTCGCCAGTCAGCCCAACGGGGCGGCGTCCTGGTTCCCGTGCGACGACCATCCCAGCTCGAAAGCCAGCTACCGCATCGCGATCACGACCGATTCGCCGTACTACACGGTGGCCAACGGCGCGCTGGTGAGCAAACAGACCCGGGCCAGTCAGACGACGTGGGTGTACGAGCAGACCGAGCCGATGCCGAGTTACCTCGCCACCATCCAAATCGGGCCGTACGAGCGCCGCAGGTTCGGTTCCGGTGGTGTTCCCATGTTCGCCGTCCACCCGCCGCGGCTACGAGCGTCGTTCGACGTGGACTTCGGCCGACAGCCCCAGATGATGGACGTGTTCTCCCGGTTGTTCGGCCCCTACCCGTTCGCCGACTACACGGTGGTCGTGACGGACGACGAGTTGGAGATCCCGCTCGAGGCGCAGGGACTGTCCATCTTCGGCGCCAACCATTGCACCGGCAGGCGCTGGGCCGAGCGTCTGGTGGCGCACGAACTGGCCCACCAATGGTTCGGCAACAGCCTGACGCTCGGCCAGTGGCGGGACATCTGGTTGCACGAAGGCTTCGCCTGTTACGCCGAGTGGATCTGGTCGGAGAATTCCGGTGGACATTCGGCGCACCAACTCGCCCTGCAGGCGCATCAGGGCCTGGCCCGTAAACCACAGGACCTGATGATCGCCGATCCGGGACCGCAGCTGATGTTCGACGACCGCGTCTACAAGCGCGGCGCGCTCACGCTCCACGCGCTGCGGCGCCGGCTCGGCGACGACAAGTTCTTCGCGTTGCTGCGCGAGTGGACCCTGGCCCATCGCCACTCCACCGTCACGAGCGAGCAGTTCACCGACCTGGCCGCCCACTACACCGACGAATCGCTGCGCCTGCTGTGGGATTCGTGGCTCGGGGAGAAGACGCTGCCGTCGATGTGATCTGACGCCGCTTCCGAATTCGGCAGGTGCGCGCGCCACTTCGTGAGGGCGAGCGCGAGGCAGCCGACGGCCGCGACCGCCCCGAACACGAACATTCTCGGGTACGTCACCGCCGGGAACGTCTCGGACAGGTACGCCATCCCGACGGGTGTCCCGAACCCCAGATACGTCAGCGAGTAGAAGACGGCGGTCAGTCCGGCGAGGTCGTCCGGACCCGCGATCCGCTGGATCTCCTGCAGTCCCGACACCATCGCCATGCCGTATCCGCAGCCGAGCACGACGGCCGCGGCGAGCGCGAGCGGGACGGTCAGCGCGGACGCCGCAATCACCGCGACACCCATTCCGGCGACGACGACAACGAGCGAGACCACGACGGCCCGCGCGTTCCGGGGAGTGTCGATCTTGCGGCCGAGAGCCTGGATGGCGAAACCCGCCCCGAGGCCGACCATGCACATGAGCGCGGAGAACGCGAGCGGCAGCCCACCGGTGTTCCGGGACATCAGCGACGGGAGCACCGCGTAGGCGGCGGCCGCCGTGCCGAACACCCACGGCGCGAGCGGCACGATCACGAACAGGAACCGCTTGTGCGCGGCGGACGGGATCGCGAGGTCGCGGGCGAGGGGGACTCGTTCGGAGACGGGCTGGGCCGCGCGGGTCTCGGGGGCCCGCCACAGCGCGACGGCTGCGGCGACGGCGATCGCACTGTGCACGGCGTAGGACAGGACGCTCGGCAGCGGCGCCCACTGCGCGAGAACACCGGCGACACCGGCACCCAGGCCGAACCCACCCGTCAGGCTCATCGCGGCCCGCCGCGCACCCGCACCGTCCGCGGCCGCGGGATCCCACGGCGGGGTCGACAACTCCTTCACCCAGCTGCCGCCGACGGCCATGCCGAGGCCGAGCGCGACGCCGCACAGGACGCGGCCGACGATGAGCATCGCCGCGGAGTCGGCGCCGAGGGCCAGGAGTGCGGAGCCGGCGACCGTCAGGAACGGCGCGGGGAGCAGGATCGGCCGTCGTCCCAGCCGGTCGGACAGTGGTCCGCCGAGGAGCAGGGCGGGCACGATCCCGACGACGTAGGCGAACAGGAACAGGTCGACCGTGACCGGTGAGAATCCGTGATCGGCGCGGTACATCCCGAGCAGCGGCGTGAACTCGTTGCCACCCCAGGCGACGGCGAACATGGTCGCGGCCACCAGCATCCAGGCGCGCGGCGACGCGAGGGCCTGCGGCATCTCCGTCGGGTATTCGCGGACGGCGGTCATCGCGCAACTCCTCTCGGGTTGAGGGCGTGGACCTGGCGCATGTGGACGAGCACCGCGGCGTCGAAGCCGGCGGCGTCACCGGCCTCGACGAGTTCCGTCAGCTGTTCGTGGTCGGCGATGATCCTGGGCAGCTGTCCCGGGTCGCGGGTGATGGAGTGTGTCGTCATCCGGCGCTGGCGCTCGCGGATGCTGGAGTAGAACGTCGCGAGCAGCGGGTTCTCGCCCGCCTCGACGATCATCCGGTGGAAGTCGGCGTCGGCGGCGCTGAAGGCCGCGACGTCGCCTCGTGCGGCGATCTCGCGCTGCTCCGCGAGGTTCTCGCGCAGGCGGGCGACGAGGAGTTGGCGGGCGTGCGGCTGATCGGCGAGCACCCGGACGCTGTGTGTCTCGACGAGTTGGCGGGCGTCGACCACGTGTTCCGCCTCGCCGTCCGCGACGGGCACGACGAGCGCGCCCCGCTTCGGGTACAGCCGCATCCAGCCCTCGGCCTCGAGCCGGAGGAAGGCCTCGCGCACCGGGGTGCGGCTGAGCCCCATCCGTCCGGCGATCTCGCCCTCGCTGATCAGCTCACCGCCGGGCAGGCCGCCCGACAGGATGAGTTCCTTGACCTCGCGATAGGCCTGCTCCGCGGCGGAATACAACATAGACACAAGATGTATTTATACTCCTGAGCCGAGGACGGGTCTATGCCGAGACGGCCACTGTGAGCTCTATCTCCACGGGCGCGCCGGACGGCAGGGCGTACACGCCGATCGCGCTGCGCACCGGCAGCGCGCCGGGTCCCAGGCATTCGACCAGCACGTCGGATGCACCGTCGGCCACCGCGGACAGCTCGCGGAAGTCCGGGGCACACGCGACGAAGACGCTCATCCGCAGGCACCGGGAGATGGCGGCCGTGCCACCGACGGCCGCGGCGACGGCGGCGATCGCGTTTCTCGCCGCCAACCCGGCGGCCTCCCGGGCCCGCGGAATGTCCAGGTCTCGTCCGACGACACCGGTCACGGTCAGCACCCCGTCGCGGCGCGGTGTCATCCCCGCGCTGTACGCGATCCCGTCGTGCACGACGGCGGGGATGTAGCGGCCCTGCGGTCGTGGCACGGATTCCGGCTCAGACACCGAGTGCTATCCCTTCCTGACGAGGGTCGGCGGCACCGGACAGCAGTCCGCGTGCGGTGTCGACGGAGATGATCTGAGCGCTGCCGCCTGCCGCCCACGGCCCCTGCACCGCGACGTCGTGACCCAGCCGCTCCAACTCGGCACGCACCTTCTCCGGGATGCGGGACTCGCAGCGCAGTTCCGCCGGGCGGCCGACCACGTCGGCGTCGCTGCCGGGGAAGACCGTGAAGCGGGGGGCCGCGACGGCCTCCGCCGGGTCGAGTCCGTGGTCGAGCAGGTGCGAGATCAGTTGCATGTTCCACTGCACCTGCCCGTCTCCGCCCGGGGTGTTGCCGACGTGCAGCAGATTCCCGGACGTGTCGGTGACGACCCACGCGTTGAGGGTGTGCAGCGGCTTGCGCCGCGGCGCCGCGGCGTTCGGATGTCCCGGGATCAGGTAGGCCCCGCGACCGTATCGGTTGTTCAGCACCACCCCGGTGCCGGGGACGGTCATCTTGGCGCCGAACGTGAAGGCGAGGGAGTGGATGAAACTGACGGCACGGCCGTCGGCGTCCACCGCGACGGTGGAGGTGGTGTCTCCCGCGCTCACACTGAAGGCGCCCGACGACGCCCGGTGACCGTCCAGCCGGTCCCGCGCCGACCCGACCGCGGCCGGCTCGAGGACCGCCTGCCACCCGTCGTTGCCGGCGCCGCAGGTCGCGAGCCGATCCTCGAACGCCAGGCGCGCCGCTCTCGCCATGCGGTCGACGGCCGGAGCGGTCAGCCACGGGGAGAAGCCGACGACGCCATCATTCAGCGCTGCCTGCTGCAGCACCATCCATCCGGGTGTGGGCAACGGCGTCTGGTGCACGACCGCGCCGGCGTAGTGGCCGCTGATCGCGGACTCCGGTCGCACGTCGGCGCCTGCCGCCCACTCGTCCCCGCCGAACGGCGCCCCTCCGGCGCGGAGCGCGTCGACGGCCCGCCGAGCGAACGAGCCGGTGTAGAAACCGTGCACGTCGCGCGCCAGTTGACGGAGGAATCCGGCCAGGTCGCGCTGCGGCAGCAACTCCCCGACCTGCGGTAACCGCCCGCCCGGCAGATACACGGCACGCAGTCCGGGGTCGGCGGCGACCGCGGCCTGCGCCTCCCGCACGTCGTCGCGAGTCTTGGCCGAGCAGGGCAGCCCCTTCTCGGCCGCGCGGACCGCCGGCGCCCAGAGATCCGTCAGCGAGCGGGTGGCCCCGCCCGCGTGGAGTGCGGCGAGGGCGGCCGGCGCTCCGGGAACCGCCACCGCCAGCGCCCCGTCGAGGGGAACCGACCGCAGCCCGCGTTCGGTGTAGAAGTCCACGTCGGCGCCGTCGGGCCCGAAGCCGCTGCCCCCGACCGTCCACACCGTTCCGTCGGGTTCGCGGACGACGGCGAACGCGTCGCCGCCGATCCCGCACTGGCCGGGCAACGTCAGCCAGGTCATCGCGGCCATGGCCAGTGTCGCGTCGATCGCGTTGCCGCCGTCGGCGAGTACGCGCGCACCGACCGTGCTCGCCGCGGGATGACTGGACGAGACCATGCCGTCGGTGGAGAGGGTGGACGGTCGAGGGTTCACTTCATGCACCCCCGCGCGGCCCGCCGGCGCGGAATGGAGCTCATGTCGTCCGGGTCGATGCCGACGAAGATCTCGCCGTCACGTTCCTCTACGGGATAGGTCTTGATGGCCACCGTCGCCGGCGGGCACACGGGCTCACCGGTCTCGAGGTCGAACACGCTTCCGTGGCAGGAACATCCGATGCCGTCGTCCACGAGTTTCCCGGACGAGAGCAGGCAGTCCAGGTGCGTGCAGTAGTTGGACGTGGCGTAGGCCTTCCCGTTCAGGCGGGCCACGGCGAACTCGTGGTCACCGGCGAAGAAGCGGCGCACGATGCCTTCGGAAACCTGTCCGGAGCGCGCAACGCGAGTGAATTCCATGGTCTTCTCCCTCTGTCGACAGGTCGGTCTCAGGCCGAAGGGCTGAGGTAGACGGTCTTTTCGGCTTGGTAGAACTGCATCATCGAGTCCCCCGCCTGTTCCTTGTGGGTCTGCGTGCTCGACGCCTTGTACCCGCCGAACGGCGCGTTCATGCTCATGCCGGTGGTGGGCTGGTTGATCTTCACCAGGCCCGATTCGGAACGGCCCGCGAACGCGAGCGCCCTGGTCACGTCGTTGGTGACGATTCCGGCGCTGAGCCCGAATTCGGTGTCGTTCGCGAGTGCGACCGCCTCGTCGAAGCCGGCGGCCCGCAAGAATACCAGCAGAGGTCCGAACACCTCTTCCGTCACCACCCGCATGTCCGGGCGGCCTCCGGCGAA
This sequence comes from Rhodococcus koreensis, assembly GCF_900105905.1. Taxonomy (GTDB): domain Bacteria; phylum Actinomycetota; class Actinomycetes; order Mycobacteriales; family Mycobacteriaceae; genus Rhodococcus_F; species Rhodococcus_F koreensis. Next base: position 4,210,843 of record NZ_FNSV01000005.1, read on the forward strand.
CACGGTCGGGACGGCGAAATAGCCGTTCTCGCTGTCGAGACTGGTTCCGCCACAGACCAGTTCGGCGCCTTCGTCACGGCCAATCTGCACGTACTCGAGGAACTTGGCGAGCTGCCCCGCGCTCGCGAGAGCACCCATCCCCACTCCCGGGTCCGCGCCCGGCCCGACGGTGATCTCGCCGGCGAGTTCCACCACGCGGTCCAGCAACCGGTCGTGGATCGAGCCCACCGCGATCACCCGACTGGTGCCCGTGCAGGCCTGCCCGGACAACCCGAAGGCGCCCTTGACGATCAGCGCTGCCGCCTTGTCCACGTCTGCGTCGTCGAGGACGACGACGGGATTCTTGCCGCCCATCTCGAGTTGACTCCGGCGCGACGGACCCACCGCCGCGTGGATCGCGCGGCCCACGCCGGTGGAGCCGGTGAACGTCACGGCGTCGACGCGCTCGTCCGCCGCGATTGCGGCGCCGGCGCGGCCGGAGCCCTGGACCAGAGCGACGGCCCCGGCCGGAAGCCCCCCGGCCAGCAGTGCCTCGACCAGCCGCTGTCCCATCAGCGGCGTCAACTCGGACGGTTTGAACACCACGACATTTCCCGCGGCGAGGGAAGGTCCCAGTTTGCGTGACGGGATGTTGAGCGGGAAGTTCCACGGGGTGATCGCGCCGACGATGCCGACGGGTTCGCGCAGGGTGATGACCAGTCCCTCGCCCGGGGTGGGATACGTGCTGCCGGTGGTCCGGAGCGCCTCACCCGCGTAGAAGCGCAGGTTCATCGGAGTGCGGCCGACTTCCATCGTCGCCTCCGCCCGGGTCTTGCCCTCCTCTCGAACGAGTTCGTCGACGAGTTCGGCTGCCCGCGTCTCGAGGTGCGCGGCGGCACCTTCCAGAATCGCCGCGCGGCGTTCCGGGGGCGTCGCGGCCCACTGCGGCGCCGCCTTGGCCAGCGCGCCCACGGCGGCATCCACGTCCGCCTCGGTGGAATCGGGGAACACGCCGATCACGTCGTGGTGGTCGGCGGGGTTGCGCCGCTCGAACACCTCGCCCGAGAACGACGGAACCCACTGCCCGTCGATCAAATTGAGTCCCTCGATCATGACACCGTCACCAATTCCTCGTCGTCCTCGTCCATCAGGTCGAACAGGTCGACGCTCTCGTCCGCCAACCGGGCCGGTGCGATCGCCCGGCCGATCAGTTCCCTGGCCGCGCCGATCTCCTCGCCGCGGTCGAGCGTGAAGGCGCCGCGCACGACGCCGCGGTCCAGATAGAAGGCGGTGAATTCGCCGCTGTCGGCGCTGCCGCGGAATACCAGGTCCGTGTAGGTGGCGGCGCCGGTGAACTGGATGTTCTTGCCGAACTGATCGGACCAGAACCAGTGCGCGGGGTCCACGGCCCCGACGCGCCCGAGCATCAGGTTCGCCGTCGCGGCCCCCTGTTTACTCGCGTTGTCGAAGTGTTCGACGCGCACGTGCCTGCCTGCCGCGTCGGAGAATCGGGCCGCCACGTCGCCGGCGGCGTACACGTGCGGAACCGACGTCCGCCCCTGCGCATCCACGAGGATTCCGCCGTCGACGGCCAGTCCGGAGGCCTGCGCGACCTCGACGTTGGGGACGATCCCGATCCCGACCACCACGACGTCGGCCTCAATCACGTCTCCGCCCTCGAGCGCGATGAGCACGCCGTCCGGCCGGGTCGTCACGGCGTCGACCCGGACGCCGCCGCGTACGGTGACGCCGTTCTCGCGCTGCAACCGCGTGCAGACATCGCCCATCTCGGGCCCGAGAATCCGGGCGAGAGGCACCGCGTCCGCCTCGAGGACCGTCACCTCCGCGCCGAGAGTTCGCGCGGTGGCAGCAATTTCGAGTCCGACGAAACCGCCGCCGATCAGCACCAGTCGAACGCCGGGGCGAAGCTGGGCGGCGAGCCGTTCGGCGTCGTCGATCGTCCTCAGGTAGTGCACCCGTTCCGGTGCGGGGCCGGTCACCGGCATCGTGCGCGGCCTGCCGCCGGTCGCGACGAGGACGGCATCGGCCGCGATGCTCCGCCCGTCGGACAGTTCGACCGATCCGCCGCTCGCGTCGATCCGCGTCACCGTCGTGCCGGTGAGGAGTTCGACGTTCTGCTGGTCTCGCCATGCGTCGGGCAGGAGCATCAACGATTCGCGGTCCTCCTGCCCGGCGAGGAATTCCTTGGACAGCGGTGGGCGCTGATACGGCGCGTGCGGCTCGTCGCCGACGAGGAGGATCCTGCCGTCGAACCCTCGGCGCCGCAGGGTGCGCGCCGCGACAGCGGCGGTCTGGCCGGCACCGATGGTGACGATGGTGTTCAGCGTCATGGTGTCACTCGCTCTCTCAGTCGACTTCGGCCGGCGAAGTCGCGGTCTCGGCGTAATCGGGGCTGCGGGTGAGATCGACGTAGACGACGTCGTCCTCGACCTTCACCGCGTAGGTCGGCTGGCACAGGTCCTGGTCTTCCTCGTAGCCGGTGTCGAGGTCGAACGCCCACTGGTGGCCCGGGCAGATGACGCGCCCGTGCAGCAGTGTGCCTTTCGCCAGCGACCGATCCTGATGGACGCACAGATCACGGAAGGCGTAGATCTGGTCGTCGGTCTGGAACAGGGCGATCGCGGTGTCCCCGGCCTCGACTCGAAGCTTCCGGCGTCGGCCGAGTTCGCGCACGGTGACCAGCCGGGTCCAGTTCGTCTCCATCGTTCTCTCCTGTCGGGCGGCCTGCGTCCGGAGGGGCCCGGTCCGGGCCCCTCCCTTCGCACGGTCAGGCGGTCGCGAGCGTGAGGTCCGGTGCCACGTACGTGTCGTAGAGACCCTTCGTGTACGAGAAGCGCATCTCGGCTCCCCACTGCACGAGTTGCAGGCAACGCTGCTGCAGCTGCGGGGTGTCCGCGTGGTCGAGCACGATCTGGTATCCGCGCTCACCGTGCACGACGTCCGACGTGATGTGCAGGTCGAAGAACTCGATCTCGTCCTCGGTGAACCCGTACACCTCACGCAGCGGGACGATCTGCTTCTTGTAGATGCTCGGAACCTGCGACTCGAGTCCGACGACGAGTGCGGCGGTGGCCACGACGAAGTGTTCACGCTGCGACACCGCGTAGCACCAGGACTGCAATCCGCGGGTGATCGCATTCATGTTCGACGGATCCTCGACGCGTTCCTTCGTGGTGCCGCACGCCTCGGCGAACTTGATGAGGAGGTCGGTGTGCCGGATGTCGGCCAGTTCCTCCTCGTACATGTTCTGGAGGGTGAAATCCTTTGCATTGGTGAAGGTGTCGGGGGTGTTCGAGTAGATATTCGCGAGGTAGTCGGCGAAGGGACCGACGTAGTGGTAGTGGTTCTCCGCCCACCGCGCGAAGTGGTGCTTCTCGAGCTTGCCCTCGGCCCACGCCTTGCTGAACGACGCGTTCTTCGCCTCGCGGCCCTTGATGGCGTTCTCCAGAGCTGTGCGGAATTCGTCCCTGCCCAGTAGTTCGGTCATGATGTGCCTCGTCTTCCTCGGATATGAGATGGTTGGGGAATGCTCCGACTGGAGTGAATTCGACGGTATCGACTCGAGATCGGGGCGACCACGGTCGAAGTGACTGCGACGGAACGGTTTCGATGTGCACGTTGTCGGCACACGGGGAAGTTTGTCAGTTGCGCACTACCGCGAGAGCTTCGAACTCGGCCAGCATCGCCGCTCCGACCGCCTTGTCCTGCTTGCCGTTTCCGCCGCTGATCCCGATGCCGCCGACGATCTGGCCGTCGAAGACGAGGGGGAATCCGCCGACGAACACCGCGAACTTGCCCGGCAGCATGTGGCTGATGCCGAATGCCTCGTTCCCGGGCAGAGCGGGGCCGTCCGGGGCCTCGTTGAACAGGTGCGTGGCCCGCTCGTGGCCGGCCGCGGTGAACGCCTTGGCGATCGCGATGTCGACTCCGGTGAGGCGCGCTCCGGGCAGTCGGTGCAGGGCCAGGACGTTGCCGCCGTCGTCGCAGACGCACAGGGTCTGCTTGACGCCGATTTCCTCGGCCTTCGCGCGTCCCGCGGCGAGCAGCGGGAGTGCGTCGTCGAGGGTGATGCGGTGAACCTGATGCATGGTCTTCTCCGTTGCGTATTCGGGAGGAAGTGATGCACCGATTTCTATCACCGGCATCGCCGGCGGAACCATGGTCAAACTATCCGGCAATTTCCGTGAAATCAGGGCATAGTGCATAGGCAGTGCAGGTGCGCGCTCCGCCATACTGCACCTTTCGACTCCAGCCGAGGAGGTCCGTAGTGGACGACACCACGACGCCGAACGCGGACGACGAGCGACTGTCGCTGCGCGGCCTGCTCGAAGAGCCACTGCTCGCGTCGGCCCGGGTGCTGTCCGGCACGGACGCCCTGAGCGGCCCGGTGACGTGGTGCCTGCCGTGGGGTGAGGTGATGAGCAGGCCCGACTCGCTCGCCGAGGTCGCCGTCTACACCCGGCCCGAAACCCTGTCCGCACCCGGACGCGAACTCGAGTCGCTGGTGGCGCGGGGTGCCGGCGTCCTCCTGGTCGACGGGTCGGCGCCCGTAGGCATCACCTGGCCGACCGGACTGACGGTCGTGGAACTGGGATTTCCCGTAGGGTTCACGGCGCTCAACCGACTCCTCGCCGAGCGCGCACTCACCCAGGAAGCGCACGTGATGCGTTATGCGCTCACCGTGCATCAGTCGCTCGCGGGGTTGCTGCACCGCGGGGCGGGCCTGCCGATGCTGATCCGCGAGGTCGCGGCGCTGACCTCGGACGTCGCGGTCGCTCTGGATGTCCGGGGACGCCTCCTCGCGCACGCCGGACTTCCGGACGCCGAGGACGCGGGCACCGTCGCGCTGCTCGACGCGCTCGCCGACGCCCTGCCGCGGTTGGAGGAATCGCCACCGGCACGGATGCACAACGTGCACGTGATCCGCCTGGAGCATCCGGATGGACTGTTCGCCCCCACGACGGCGGTCGCCGGGGCGATGCAACTGGCAGGCCGCTACGAGGGCTGGGTCGTCGTCATCGTGCCCGGGGCCAACCCGCGCAGGCACGACATCGCGCAGCACCGGGTGGTCGTCGAGCAGGCCGGGACGATCATCGGCACCGAGATGCTCCGGCAGCGGAGCGTGGACGAGGCCGAGGAGCGGGCCCGGGGCGACTTCGTTCAGGCCCTGGTGCACGGCAACTTCGCCAACGACCACGACCTGCGCACCCGGGCCGCACTGCACGAGATCGATCTGGACCTGCACTACATCGTGTTCGTCGCTCCCGGTCTCGTCGACCGGGCGGCGGGACGACCCGGCGCGAGCATGGTCCGGCTGGCTCGCTACGCCGCCGGCGTGCTCCCCCGTCCGGGCGTACGTTCTCATGTCACCGTCATCGGCGACGTGCTCGTGGTGATCCGATCCCTGAGTTCCGCCGGCGCCCCCGGCGTCGACTCGGAGATCGGCGAGTACGCGCACGCCATGGCGCTCGATCTCGAAACCCGTTTGGGCCAGCGGATTCCCGTTGCCCACGGTCGCCCGGCGGCGGGCGCCCGCGACATCGGGGAAAGCTACCGCGAGGCCCGCATCACCCTGGGTATCGCCCAGCGGCTCGGGCTGTCCGGCTCGGTGGCCTACAACGACCTGCGCGGGTTCAGCGTGCTCGCCCGCGCCACCGACACCGACGAGAGCCGTAGGCTCATCCGTGACGTTCTCGGCCCCCTTCGGGCGTCGAATTCGCACGCCGACACCGAGGAGTTGCTGTTCGCCTATCTCGAAGAAGGCGGCAACATCAACGCCGCCGCGCGGCGGCTCCGGATCCACCGGAACACGATGATCGCCAAGCTCGACCGCACGTCGCGGCTCATCGGCATGGACATCCGGGAACCGGAGAACCAGTTCACGCTGTGGCTGGCGCTCCGGCTCGATCTGCTCTCCCAGGTGCAGGACACGGTCAACAACGAGATCGTGACTCGCTAGACCTCACGCGGCCACCGGGTCTTCGCCGATGAAGGTCCCGGCCAATCCTGCGACGACGACGAGGGCGGCGACGACGAACAGCAGCCCGTACGGATCGGACGCCAGGTGTGCGGACACGCCGACCCAGGCGGCGCCCACGGCGGAGCCGCCGAAGCGGATGAGGTTGAACAGTCCCAGACCCGTCCCCACGGCCCCCGCGGGCGATCGGGTCGAACCGGCCGCGGCGGGCGTCTGAACCATGCCGATTCCCAGTCCGGCGACGACGAGTACGGCTCCGAGCGCGACCGGGTTCCGGACGTCGGCGGACAATGTGATCGCCAGTGCCACTTGGCTACCGATCAACACGGCCAGACCGGATCGCATCACCACCCGGGCCCCGATCCTGTCGACGAGACGCCCGACGACGGGTGCCACGCACGTCATGACGACCGGCAGCACGAAGAGCATCAGCCCGGCCTGCGTGGTCGAACTGCCCGAGCCCGTCAGGTAGAGCGGAAGCGCGAGCAATACTGCCCCCAGCGCGAACATTTGAGTGAAGGCGGCGAGAGCGCTACGCAGAAAACGTGATTCGATCACCAGGTCGATGGGCACGAACGGGTTCGCCGCCCGCCTGCAGTGGATCACGAACGCGGCAATGACGGCGACTCCGAGGCCGATGGTCGCGATGCTGGCCCAGGCGGGCACCTGCTCCTGCGAGACGGTCGTGAGACCGAGGATCAGCAGGGCCGCCCCGAGTGTGACGGTGAGCGCCCCGATCGCGTCGAGCCGCATCTTCTTGCCGGGGTATCTCGGGATGTAGCGGAGGGTCGCGGCGAATCCGATCAGGGCGACCGGCACCAGTGGCACGAACGCCCACCGCCAGCCCCACCAGTCGCTGACGATTCCGCCCATGGACGGACCCACGGCCTGACCGATGCCGTTCACCGCCGCCCACGCGCCGACGGCGCTCGCCCGCCTTGCGGGCCCGAACAGCCACGCGATCAGCCCCATGACCGCGGGCGCGAACGCGGCCGCCGCGATCCCGCCGAGCGACCGCCACAGCACGAGCACGAGCAGCGACGGCGCGAGCGCCGCGCCGAGGGAACAGACCGCGGTCCCCAGCAGGGCGGCGCAGTACATGCGCCTGCGACCGAACCGGTCCCCGATCCACCCGGCCAGCGGCATCGTCGTCGCGAACGTGAGGAGGAATCCGACGACGACGAAGATGCCGCCACCGAGTCCGGCGTCGAAGTCCGTGAGGATCGCGTTCAGCGGAACGTTGACGATGTTGTTGCTGACCGTGCCGACGAACGTTCCGGCGAGCAGCGCCGCCAGCGCGGGCGACGTGCCCGGTCCTCGTTCCTCACTCGCGGTTGCGCTCCGCGCCTGACCGATCGCCGTCATCATAGAGTCCACTTTCATCCGAGAATTCGCGCTTCGGCGATGCCCGTTCTCGCCGCGCAACCCTTGACACGCCCGCCCTCAAATTTGGTTAGGCAATCCTAATTATGAACACAAGATTCCGGGAAAGGGCCTCTCCCGAGCATTCCTTTACTTACGCGTGACAACAAGCAATCCTGCGGAAAAATGCCGGGCACAATGCACAAATACGCTGGTTATCGATGTGCACTCTGGACGTTGACCCTGGAAAACGCCCCGCGCAGTATCACTGCACTGTGACTAGTGCCACTAGTCTGTACCTATTTCGAAGGGGCGCACCGTGGATGTAAGTCTCACCGCCGCACATTGGGTGTATCTCGGAGGAATCGTCGTCATCCTCGGGACGATGCTCATGCGGAAGAACATCGTCGTCCCCGCCGTCATCGGCACGTTCCTGACCGCGTTCGTGTTCTCCGACAGCCTCGTCACCGGTCTCGCGTCGATCTTCAACGCGAGCCTCGTCGCCGCCCGCGAGCTCTTCAACATCTTCCTCATCATCTCGTTGGTGACCGCAATGCTCGGCGCCCTCCGGCAGATGGGCGCCGACAGGTTGATGGTCGCCCCGTTCCGGCGCGTCATGCGCGGCGGCACCAGCAGCTTCATCGTCCTGGCCGTCGTCACCTACACGATCTCGCTGTTCTTCTGGCCCACCCCGGCGGTTCCGTTGATCGGCGCCGTCCTCATCCCCGTCGCCATTCGCGCCGGCCTTCCCCCGATGGCCGTCGGCATGGCCATCGCCATCTGCGGGCAGGGCATGGCGCTGTCCTCGGACTACATCATCAAGGTGGCGCCGGGCCTGTCGGCCAAGTCGGCGGGCGTCGATCCGGACGTCGTCGCGGACCGCGCCCTGGTGATGTCCCTGATCGTCGGCCTCACCGCGCTCGTCATCGCCTACGTCACGCAGCGCAGGCACATGCGCCGCCCCGCGCCGGAACTGCTCACCGACTGGGAGTCACGCGCGGAGAGCGACTTCGGCAAGCCCGTCGGCGACGCCCCCGACGGCGGTGCGGCCCCCACCGGCGGCGGGACGACGACCGGTCCCGCACCGGCCGAGGCGGCGACGACTACCGCTCCGCAGACGTCGACGGCAGTCCTCGCCGAACCCGTCACGGCGTCGGCGCGGCAGGTCATCGACGACACGTTCAAGAGCATCCGCGCCGCAAAGACTTTCGCGGTGCTCGTGCCCACCGCGTATCTGGCGTTCATCGTCTACCTCATGGTCGGCAAATTCACCGACCTGGTGCCCGACCTCAAGGGCGGCGACGCGGCAGCGATGGTCGGCGGAATCGCGGCGCTCATCCTGTTCGCGGCCGCCGCGACCAACGACAAGAAGGGCTTCCTCGAAACGACGTCCGAGCACCTGATCGACGGCCTGGTCTTCGCGTTCAAGGCGATGGGCATCGTGATCCCGATCGCCGGCTTCTTCTTCATCGGCAACGGTGACTTCTCCGCCGCCATTCTCGGGCTTCCCGCGGACGCGACCGGTCCGACGTTGCTGTTCGACCTGGTCAACGCCGCACAGTCCCACCTGCCCCAGAACGCGTTCGTCACGTCGTTCGGCATTCTCGCCATCGGAATGATCGCGGGACTCGAAGGCTCCGGCTTCACGGGCCTGCCGCTGACCGGTTCGCTCGCAGGCGCACTCGGACCCGCGGTCGGAATGGATCCCGCAACCCTGGCTGCGATCGGTCAGATGGGAAACATCTGGTCCGGCGGCGGAACGCTCGTCGCGTGGTCGTCGCTGATCGCGGTGGCCGGTTTCGCCCGGGTTCCCGTCCTCGAACTCGCCCGGAAGTGTTTCGTGCCGGTGGTGTCCGGCCTGGTGCTGTCCACAGCGCTGTCCGTCCTCATCTTCTGAAAGCTCGACGGCCTCGGTGGGGCAGCCCTCCCACCGAGGTCACGCGCGCAGTCGATCCGCGTTCTCGAGGATGGCGGCGCGCAACGCCTGCTCCGGTTCGCTGAGAACGCTCCGGCGGGCCTCCAGCACGAATTCGACGTCGACCGCGGGCCCCCACTCGTCGCGCGAACGCATCCGCACCGGAACCAGCCCCGCGGGTGGAAGGGTCTCCGCGTGGAACACGACGCCGAGACCCGCGAGGCAGGCGGCCCGCAACCCGTTCAAGCTGTCCGTCACGCAGGCCACGCGCGCGCCGCGCCCGGATTTCTCCAGGGCGTCCAGCGCCGCTGCCCGCGTGATCGACGGCGGCGGGTACGTCACCAGCGGCACCGGGCCCTCGGCGTCCGGCACGAAATCGGGTGCGGCGAAGAACGCCAACCGGTCGGTCCACACCAGTTCCCCGTGCCTGTCTCCTCGGCGCCGCTTCCCGAAGACCAGGTCCAGCCGGCCTTCGTGCAGTTGCCGGAACAGCACTTCGCTCAACGCCACGGTGAGTTCGAGATCCACGAGCGGATGGCTGCGCCGGAACTCGCCCAGAATCCGGGGGAGTTCGTGCAGAACCAGATCTTCGGACGCGCCGAACCGGACGCGTCCGCGCACCCCGGACTGCGTGAAGTAGCGTTCGGCGTCCGAGTGCCGCTCGAGTATCGACGTCGCGAACCCCACCATCACGGAGCCGTCCGCCGTCAGTTCGACCGAATGCGTGTCCCGCAGAAACAGGCGGCGACCGGCGGCGTTCTCGAGTTTGCCGACGTGCTGGCTGACCGTCGATTGCCGCAGGTCCAGGCGCCGGGCGGCGGCGGTGAAGCTCCTGGTGCGCGCGACCGCCAGGAAGCTCCGCAGGTGAACCGGATCGAACATGATCCATTGTTATCACGGTTCAGCATTACAGTAAACGTCACTATCGCCTTTCGAAATATCCGCGGATTCCTTACGGTCGAACCATGCTGACCAAGATCCCGCTGCTCGGAAGACTCGATCCGTTCATCATCGGCATCCTGATCACCGTCGGGATCGCCAGCCTGCTCCCCGCTGACGGCACGGCCCTGACGGCGTTCACCTGGGCCACGAAGGTTGCTGTCGGAATTCTGTTCTTCCTCTACGGCGCCCGGCTCTCCACACAGGAGGCGCTGCAGGGCCTGCGTCACTGGCGGCTCCACCTCACCATCCTCGCGGCGACGTTCGTCATCTTCCCGCTCCTCGGAATCGCCGCACGCGTGCTGGTCCCGACGATCCTGACCCAGCCGCTGTATCTGGGCCTTCTGTACGTCTGCCTCCTGCCGTCGACCGTCCAGTCGTCGATCGCCTTCGTGTCGATCGCCCGCGGCAACGTGCCCGGGGCGATCGTCAGCGCGTCGTTCTCCAACATCCTCGGCATCGTCGTCACTCCGCTGCTCGTGGCGTTGTTGATGACGAGCGAGGGTGCGGGTTTCGACGCGTCCTCCGCGATCGGCATCCTCGTCATGCTGCTGCTCCCGTTCATCGCCGGTCAGGCCGTGCGACGGTGGATCGGTCCGTGGGTGAAGAAGCACGGCGCACCGCTCAAGCTCGTCGACCGGGGGTCGATCCTGCTGGTCGTCTACGTCGCATTCAGCGAAGGAATGAACGAGGGCATCTGGGGCACGCTGTCCGTCGGCCGGCTCCTCGGCCTGCTCGCGGTGTGCGCGGTGCTGCTCGCGATCGTCCTGTCCCTCACCTGGTTCGGGTCGAAGCGACTCGGGTTCGACCGGGCCGATCAGATCACGATTACGTTCTGCGGGTCGAAGAAGAGCCTCGCCACCGGTCTTCCGATGGCCACCGTCCTGTTCGCCAGCCAGCCGATCGGCCTGATCGTGCTGCCGCTCATGCTGTTCCACCAACTGCAGTTGCTGGTGTGCGCGTGGATGGCAGGCAGGCTGGCACGGCGCGCTCCCGCCGACGACACGGAACTCGCGACCACCTCACGCTAGTCCGGGAATCAGTCGGCCAGTACAGCCTTCAGGAACGTCTTGGTGCGCTCGTGTTTCGGCGCAGTGAAGATCGTGGCCGGGTCGCCTTCTTCCACGATGCGGCCCGCGTCGAACATCATCACCCGGTTCGACACGTCCCGCGCGAACTGCATCTCGTGTGTGACGATCAGCATCGTGATGTCGGTGGTGCGCGCGACGTCCCTGAGCACGTCGAGGACGTCCGCCACCAACTCCGGATCCAGTGCCGACGTCACCTCGTCGAGCAGCAGGATGTCGGGGTCCATCGCCAGGGCTCGCGCGATCGCGACCCGCTGCTGCTGACCGCCGGACAGCTGCGTCGGGTGCGCGGTCTCCTTGTCCGACAGACCGACCGTCTCGAGCAACTCACGTGCCCGCTTCGCGGCCGCGGCCTTGTCCAGGCCGAGCACGTGGATAGGCGCTTCGGTGATGTTCTCGATCACGTTCATGTTGGGGAACAGGTTGAACTGCTGGAAGACCATGCCGATCCGGCGTCGTATCCGGCGCACGTACTTCTCCGACGCCGGAACGAGTTTGCTGCCCTTCTCCTCGTGCGTCAGCGGCGCTCCGTCCACCCAGATGACGCCGTCGTTCACCTTCTCGAGGGTCATGAGCAGCCGCAGGATCGTCGTCTTCCCCGATCCGCTCGGACCGATGAGGGTCACACGGTCGCCGCGTTCGACCTGAAAATCCAGGTGATCGAGCACGACATGGTCGCCGAACTGCTTGACGACGTCGTCGAATCGGATCATCGGGGTTGCTGCGCTCGCGTCATCGGGCAAGACGTCTCTCCAATCGCCGTATGAGCAGGGACGTCGGGTAGCTGGCGAGCAGGAAGATCACACCCGCCAGCGTCAACGGTTCGAGGTACTGGAAGTGCCGGGCACCGAACTGTTGTGCGGCCGTCACCATCTCCACCACAGTGATGGCGAACAGGAACGGGGTGTCCTTGAACATCGACACCGCGTAGTTGCCCAGCGCCGGGACGACGCGACGGATGGCCTGCGGCAGAATGATCGCCCGCCACGTCCGGGTCGGCGCTATGGACAACGCCCGCGCCGCCTCCCACTGACCGACGGGCACCGCTTCGATCCCCGCCCGGTACACCTCTGCCATGTACGTCGAATAATGAATTCCGAGCACCACCACACCGATCTGCAGCGGAGACAGTCCCGTGAACGTGTAGTACACGAACAGCAGTTGCACGACGAGCGGGGTCAGCCGGATGAATTCGCTGACCGCGCGGACCGGCACACTCACCCACCGCGGTGCGGCCTGCCGGATCAACGCGATGACGAGTCCGAGTACGACGGAGATCAGGAACCCGAGCACGGTGGCGATCAGGGTGATCTTGAAACCCTCGAGCAGCACGGGCAGAGCCTCGAATGCGCGGTCCCAGCTCCAGTGGGCACTCATTGTTTCGCCGCCTCCAATCCCCGTGGATCGGACGGTGCGAGACTGAAGATTTCACGCAGAGACGGCCCCGTGCCGAGGCGATTCTTCGCCCGCACCTCGAGCGCGTTCATCAGCAGGGTCAGCACATAGCCGATGACGAAATAGATGACGAGCCCCACACCGAACGCGAAGAGCGTGTTCCCGGTCGTCTGCCGCAGCTGGTCGATCTCGAAGGTCAAGTCCTGCAAAAGGATGTAGCTCGCGAGCGCGGTGCCCTTGAGGAGCTGGATCAGCAGATTCGTCAGCGGAGGAATCATCTCGGCCCACGCCTGCGGGAAGACCACCCGGCGCAGCCGTTGCCAGTGACTGAAGTCCAGTGCCGTCGCCGCCTCCCACTGCGATTGCGGCACCGAGTTGATCGCACCGCGGACCACCTCGGCTCCGTAGGCGCCGTAGTTGAGCCCGAGCGCGAGGATCCCGCACAGCACCGGGTCGATGAGATAGCCGAACAGCGGAACCACGTAGAACAACCAGAACAACTGCACCAACAGCGAAGTGCCCCGGAAGAATTCGATGAACGCGCGAGCCGATCCCCGGATCACGATGTTGTGGGCACGGGCAGCCAACCCGAGAGCGAGCGCGAGCACGAACGCCAGGAGCGCGCCTCCCGCCGTCAGTTGGAGCGTGACGACGATGCCTTCCTGGATGCTCGGCCACGCATCCAGCAGCGCGTCGATGTTGTCCTTCACAGGCAGCAGACCCCGGCGTCGATCAGCCGGTCTCGCCGCAGAGTTTGGCGGTGGTCAGGTTCGGATCGGGCAGTTCCTCTTCGGTGAATCCGAACGGTCCGACGATCGACAGGTACTTCTCCTTGTCGGAGGTGATCTTGGCGAGTTCGGCGTTGTAGGCGTCGCGCAACTCCGTGTCCTCCTTCCGGAAGACCGTTCCGCCGGCGCCGACCTGGGGCACCCCGTCGATCACTGCGACGAACGAGTTGGTCACCTCCACCGGGACCTGCGGGTTGTTCTGCGCCAGCCAGTTCAGCGAGATCCCGGTGAGCGCAAAGACATCCGCTCGCCCGTTGGCGACGGCGTCCATTCCGTCCTGCGGCGACGCCACCTGCATCGCGTCGATTCCGAGTTGCTGCGCGTAGTCCGATTCGATCGCCCCGGTCATCGCGGCCATCCGCACCCCGCTCTGCTGCACCGATTGCATGTCGGTGAGGTTCGCGGGATTGCCCTTGGGCACCATCAGCGCGGTCGTGTAGTTGAATTCCGGCTCACTGAACGCTGCCTGCTCGCAGCGCTGCGGCAGGATCGACATGCCGGCACTGACGACGTCGAAGCGGCGGGCCTGCAGTCCGGGAATGAGGGCTCCGAAGTCGGTGCTCACGCCCTCGACGTTGTCGATGCCGAGGTTCTCGAAGATTTCCCGGTGCAACGCCACGGTGGCGCCGGTCAACTTTCCGTCCTGCTCGAAGCTGTACGGCGCCTCGCCGGCGAAACCGACGGTCACCGTTCCGCTGTCCTGCAGTTGCTGGAGGAGCGATCCGCCGCTCGCGGTGTCGGTCTTCGTGCACCCCGCGACGGAGCCGGCGGCCACCATCAAGCCTGCGAACGCGACAGCCGCTCTGACAGCCGGACGTTGTTTCGACATCGTGCTCGTCACCACAGATTCCCCTTCGTCACCTCGGGTGATCCGGGAGGACGCGCACCGCACGGCACGATCCCAACGGATCTGCCCGGGCCACGTTACGCAGGCGAAGGACCTGCCAAAGGGGAACCGGGGGGACGTTACCGCAGCGTTATCAAGTTGCGGTGGGTGAAAGTGTTGTGAAATGCCGAAAGCCCCCCAACGAGGCTGGGGGGCTTTCGGTAACGGATGTTCGGCGGTGTCCTACTCTCCCACACCCTGTCGGGTGCAGTACCATCGGCGCTGGAGGGCTTAGCTTCCGGGTTCGGAATGGGACCGGGCGTTTCCCCTCCGCTATGGCCGCCGTAACTCTATGAAACTGTCACACGGAACATCAGCGAAGACACAACCACACATCGTTGGACCGATGGTGGTGGTGGTTCTTCTTCTTCAGTTCCGAAACGTGTGTTGTTTCAGATACTGCACAGTGGACGCGTAGCTTCTTTGTGGTAAGTCCTCGGCCTATTAGTACCAGTCACCTGCATCCGTTACCGGACTTCCAGTTCTGGCCTATCAACCCGGTGGTCTGCCGGGGGCCTTACCCCCTCGAGGGGGTGAGAAACCTCATCTTGGAACAGGCTTCCCGCTTAGATGCTTTCAGCGGTTATCCCTTCCGAACGTAGCTAACCAGCGGTGCTCCTGGTGGAACAACTGGCACACCAGAGGTTCGTCCGTCCCGGTCCTCTCGTACTAGGGACAGCCTTCCTCAAGTTTCTAACGCGCGCGGCGGATAGAGACCGAACTGTCTCACGACGTTCTAAACCCAGCTCGCGTGCCGCTTTAATGGGCGAACAGCCCAACCCTTGGGACCTACTCCAGCCCCAGGATGCGACGAGCCGACATCGAGGTGCCAAACCATCCCGTCGATATGGACTCTTGGGGAAGATCAGCCTGTTATCCCCGGGGTACCTTTTATCCGTTGAGCGACACCGCTTCCACTTGCCGGTGCCGGATCACTAGTCCCGACTTTCGTCCCTGCTCGACCTGTCAGTCTCACAGTCAAGCTCCCTTGTGCACTTGCACTCGACACCTGATTGCCAACCAGGCTGAGGGAACCTTTGGGCGCCTCCGTTACATTTTGGGAGGCAACCGCCCCAGTTAAACTACCCACCAGGCACTGTCCCTGAACCAGATCATGGTCCGAGGTTAGAGGTCCAATACGATCAGAGTGGTATTTCAACAACGACTCCACACTCACTGGCGTGAGCGCTTCACAGTCTCCCACCTATCCTACACAAACCGAACCGAACACCAATACCAAGCTGTAGTGAAGGTCCCGGGGTCTTTTCGTCCTGCCGCGCGTAACGAGCATCTTTACTCGTAATGCAATTTCGCCGAGTCTATGGTTGAGACAGCTGAGAAGTCGTTACGCCATTCGTGCAGGTCGGAACTTACCCGACAAGGAATTTCGCTACCTTAGGATGGTTATAGTTACCACCGCCGTTTACTGGGGCTTAAATTCTCAGCTTCGCTCCGAAGAGCTAACCGGTCCTCTTAACCTTCCAGCACCGGGCAGGCGTCAGTCCGTATACATCGTCTTACGACTTCGCACGGACCTGTGTTTTTAGTAAACAGTCGCTTCTCACTGGTCTCTGCGGCCCCACCCAGCTCACACTGCAAGAGTGATCACCGGACGAGGCCCCCCTTCTCCCGAAGTTACGGGGGCATTTTGCCGAGTTCCTTAACCATAGTTATCTCGATCGCCTTAGTATTCTCTACCTGACCACCTGTGTCGGTTTGGGGTACGGGCCGTGTGAAAGCTCGCTAGAGGCTTTTCTCGGCAGCATAGGATCACTGAATTCGCCTCATTCGGCTATGCGTCACCTCTCAGGCTGTGTGAATGGCGGATTTGCCTACCATTCGCCCTACAGGCTTACACCAGTATTACCACTGACTGGCTCAGCTACCTTCCTGCGTCACCCCATCGCTTGGCTACTACCAGATCAGGTCCCATGCATCCACATCCAGGGCCCCCGAAGGGACGTAAGGACGCTTCAGGATGGTTAGTATCACTGATTCACCAGGGGCGCGTTCACACGGGTACGGGAATATCAACCCGTTGTCCATCGGCTACGCCTGTCGGCCTCGTCTTAGGTCCCGACTCACCCTGGGCGGATTAACCTGGCCCAGGAACCCTTGGTCATTCGGCGGACGAGTTTCTCACTCGTCTTTCGCTACTCATGCCTGCATTCTCACTCGTGTGGCCTCCACGGCTGGGTCACCCCGCCGCTTCCATGGCCACACGACGCTCCCCTACCCATCCACACCACTGCCCACGACTCCGCAGAATCGCAGGGGTGCATTGTGTGAATGCCGCAGCTTCGGTGGTGTACTTGAGCCCCGCTACATTGTCGGCGCAGGATCACTTGACCAGTGAGCTATTACGCACTCTTTCAAGGGTGGCTGCTTCTAAGCCAACCTCCTGGTTGTCTTCGCGACCCCACATCCTTTTCCACTTAGTACACGCTTAGGGACCTTAGCTGGCGATCTGGGCTGTTTCCCTCTCGACTACGAACCTTATCGCCCGCAGTCTCACTGCCGCGCTCTCACTCACCGGCATTCGGAGTTTGGCTGATTTCGGTAAGCTTGTGGGCCCCCTAGACCATCCAGTAGCTCTACCTCCGGTGAGAAACACGCGACGCTGCACCTAAATGCATTTCGGGGAGAACCAGCTATCACGGAGTTTGATTGGCCTTTCACCCCTACCCACAGCTCATCCCCTCAGTTTTCAACCTAAGTGGGTTCGGTCCTCCACGACGTCTTACCGTCGCTTCAACCTGGCCATGGGTAGATCACTCCGCTTCGGGTCTAGAACATGCCACTAAAACGCCCTATTCGGACTCGCTTTCGCTACGGCTACCCCACACGGGTTAACCTCGCGACATGCCACTAACTCGCAGGCTCATTCTTCAAAAGGCACGCCATCACCCCCAGTGACAAGTCACTCGAAGGCTTTGACGGATTGTAAGCGCACGGTTTCAGGTACTATTTCACTCCCCTCCCGGGGTACTTTTCACCTTTCCCTCACGGTACTAGTCCGCTATCGGTCACCAGGGAGTATTCAGGCTTATCGGGTGGTCCCGACAGATTCACACCAGATTTCACGGGCCCGGTGCTACTTGGGTTTCCATCACGACAGTCATCATGTTTTCGTGTACGGGACTCTCACCCTCTACGACAGGCCGTTCCAGACCACTTCCACTAACACAATGATTTCTTACTGTCGGCCAACACGGCAGCATTGACAAGATGAACCCCACAACCCCACGAATGCAACACCTGCCGGCTATCACACATCCATGGTTTAGCCTCTTCCGCTTTCGCTCGCCACTACTCACGGAATCACTATTGTTTTCTCTTCCTGTGGGTACTGAGATGTTTCACTTCCCCACGTTCCCTCCACACACCCTATATATTCAGGTGCGGGTAACACGACATCACTCGTGCTGGGTTTCCCCATTCGGACATCCTCGGATCTCAGCTCGGTTGACAGCTCCCCGAGGCTTATCGCAGCCTCCTACGTCCTTCATCGGCTCCTGGTGCCAAGGCATCCACCGTACGCTCTTCATTACTTACAACAAAGATGCTCGCGTCCACTGTGCAGTTCTCAAACAACACACAACCAACCATGTTCTTGTCGCCACCGAACACCGGAAAAACCCGGCCGGTATGACCACCATGATCGCTTGTCGTTCTTACCTGGAAAAAACACTCGCGTGTTCTCTCAGGACCCAACAGTGCATCGATATATCACCCGCCGGCCGATCATCAGATCGACCGATACGCGGGAAAATGTGTCAGTGTTCCACCCATGAGCGTCTGCCGTTCCACATGTGGGAACGAAACAGTCTCTGCCAACCCGTTGTGCACCTGTGTGACAACAGCATTGGAGATGTGCTCCTTAGAAAGGAGGTGATCCAGCCGCACCTTCCGGTACGGCTACCTTGTTACGACTTCGTCCCAATCGCCGATCCCACCTTCGACGGCTCCCTCCCACAAGGGGTTAGGCCACCGGCTTCGGGTGTTACCGACTTTCATGACGTGACGGGCGGTGTGTACAAGGCCCGGGAACGTATTCACCGCAGCGTTGCTGATCTGCGATTACTAGCGACTCCGACTTCACGGGGTCGAGTTGCAGACCCCGATCCGAACTGAGACCAGCTTTAAGGGATTCGCTCCACCTCACGGTCTCGCAGCCCTCTGTACTGGCCATTGTAGCATGTGTGAAGCCCTGGACATAAGGGGCATGATGACTTGACGTCGTCCCCACCTTCCTCCGAGTTGACCCCGGCAGTCTCTTACGAGTCCCCACCATTACGTGCTGGCAACATAAGACAAGGGTTGCGCTCGTTGCGGGACTTAACCCAACATCTCACGACACGAGCTGACGACAGCCATGCACCACCTGTATACCGACCACAAGGGGGGCCGTATCTCTACGGCTTTCCGGTATATGTCAAACCCAGGTAAGGTTCTTCGCGTTGCATCGAATTAATCCACATGCTCCGCCGCTTGTGCGGGCCCCCGTCAATTCCTTTGAGTTTTAGCCTTGCGGCCGTACTCCCCAGGCGGGGCGCTTAATGCGTTAGCTACGGCACGGATCCCGTGGAAGGAAACCCACACCTAGCGCCCACCGTTTACGGCGTGGACTACCAGGGTATCTAATCCTGTTCGCTACCCACGCTTTCGCTCCTCAGCGTCAGTTACTGCCCAGAGACCCGCCTTCGCCACCGGTGTTCCTCCTGATATCTGCGCATTTCACCGCTACACCAGGAATTCCAGTCTCCCCTGCAGTACTCAAGTCTGCCCGTATCGCCTGCAAGCTCGAGGTTGAGCCTCGAGTTTTCACAGACGACGCGACAAACCGCCTACGAGCTCTTTACGCCCAGTAATTCCGGACAACGCTTGCACCCTACGTATTACCGCGGCTGCTGGCACGTAGTTGGCCGGTGCTTCTTCTGCAGGTACCGTCACTCTCGCTTCGTCCCTGCTGAAAGAGGTTTACAACCCGAAGGCCGTCATCCCTCACGCGGCGTCGCTGCATCAGGCTTTCGCCCATTGTGCAATATTCCCCACTGCTGCCTCCCGTAGGAGTCTGGGCCGTGTCTCAGTCCCAGTGTGGCCGGTCACCCTCTCAGGTCGGCTACCCGTCGTCGCCTTGGTAGGCCATTACCCCACCAACAAGCTGATAGGCCGCGGGCCCATCCTGCACCAGTAAACCTTTCCACCAAAAACCATGCAGTCCTTGGTCATATCCGGTATTAGACCCAGTTTCCCAGGCTTATCCCGAAGTGCAGGGCAGATCACCCACGTGTTACTCACCCGTTCGCCGCTCGTGTACCCCGAAGGGCCTTACCGCTCGACTTGCATGTGTTAAGCACGCCGCCAGCGTTCGTCCTGAGCCAGGATCAAACTCTCCGTTGAAGACTCTAGATTTCACAGGCGAACCCGTTAATCAGTCATAGACATCGAGTCAAATCACTAGCGATCAAAAACTCAAACTAGCATTATCAAACACTGACCCCCCACCGACGGAAGAAGGAGGGAAGCCAGCAAATACCCACACCACACACCCCGAAACCCGAAGGCCCCGAAAGCAATCCGTGATGCGGAGTACCAAAAACATTTGGCACTGACATTCATCGACACACTGTTGAGTTCTCAAAGAACACGCGCACACCATCACTGCCGAAGTATCAACTTCAGCCTCTCCGGGGCAACCGTTCCATCTTATCCTACCAGCCTCACCGGCGCAAGCCGTGACGCTGATCAAGATCAAACCGGGATTGAAGCACCACCATACACGGCGGTGAACTTCCGATTTACCAGGCGCCTTCGTCCAACCTCGTGTCCCCCGCCTTCCGGCCGGGGTCGGTGTCCGTGTCGCTCTGACCTGGAATAAGTTACGCGAAGGGAAACGAGAACACCAAATCGCCAGGTCAACGTCGCTATTCGGCCGATTCAGGGCACCCAGTACTTGGCAGCCAGCTCCTCGATCACCAGATCTCCCTCCGATGCCTGTTCCAACGTCGCGAGGTCGGAGTCGATGGAGACCAATCGTGGGTCGTCCCCCTCCGCCTCCTGGACCGGGTGCCCCCCGTCCTCGGCCAGCTGACGCAACAGCTTCTCGCGCACCCGGTCCTTCAGCGAATCGCTCATATCGAAATCATGGTCGTGCGGCGATGGGTTGTCGAGAGTGCAACACGGTCACTCCTCGGTCTCGTCCGGCGCCTTCACGTTGTCGCTCTTGCCGAAGACTCGCAGCGCGGTCGGAATGAGGACGATCAGCGCGCCCAGGATCGCGATCAACGAAAAGACCTGCATTGCCATCTGTGAACCGACTCTCTGTTTCGTGCCCGCGGCGACCAGGTGTCAGACCGGCGCGAGCCAGCTTCCCCAAGATGTGTTCCTGGTGACGGTAAACGCCGCAAGCACAATGAGCACACCCACTGTCACTCGCGGTCCCACCACGAAGACGCGGTCGCGTCGTCCTTGCCAGCGGTGACGTGCCCAGCCGATCCAGGCGAAAACCATGACCGCGATGAACGGGACGATCAGAACATTGCCGGCGACGGCCGCGCCGAGGTCGAGGTTGGTCAGGTCGTGCACTGCCCGCAGCCCGCCACAGGCCGGGCACCACCACCCGGTCAGGGCGTAGACGGGACAGAAACCGTACGAACCCGGTTGATGCGGATCCCGGAAGTGGAGGACGGCGGTCGCGACCACGGCGCCGGCGGCGACAGCGGCGGGTGCTCCGAGTGCACGCAGACCGACCGCCCGCGTCGCCGGAGTTCCACTCTGGGTGTCCACCCGTCCAGTCTTCCCGATTCTTCCGGTCTGCGGTGGATCGGACCCCGGAGACGACTCTGGCCCTTCCCGACTGATCGGGAAGGGCCAGAGGACCGCTGAGCTGCCTGAGAGAATCGAACTCTCGACCTTTTCATTACGAGTGAAATGCTCTACCGACTGAGCTAAGGCAGCGGTGCCTTTCGGCGGTGGCGAGTCTAGCGCCTCAACCCCGAGTATGCGAAAACGGCTCCCTGAACGCGTCGCCGAGACTGGCCACCATGGCGTCGACAGCCCACTGCGGTTTGACGTTGACGGTGATCGCCTCGCGGCACTCCAGGACGGCTTCGATGCACTTCAGAAGGCCTTCCGGGGTTGTTCGCGACGCGAGGTCGGCGGCTCGATCGGCCATGTCCGGGTGATTCGCGGCGGCGTTCGACTTCCACGCGACGGCGAGCGCGTCGCGGTAGAGACCGGCCAGATCGATCAGTGCGCGGTCGAGTGCGTCGCGGCCCGTGCGGGTGGCCCGGGACTTCTGGCGCTTCTCGAGATCCTTCAGCACGCCTGCCGAACCACGGAGGGCTCCGGCCGCACCCTTACCGGTACCGCCCGCGCCCAGAGCGGTGCGCAACTCTTCGGTCTCCTGCTCGTCCCGAGCGGCGCTCATCTCCTTCGCCTCCGCGTCGGCGGAACGCACAAGTTCCTCCGCTGCGGCGAACGCGGTGGCCGGCCGCAGCGCCGCGACCGCCAGATCGAGCGCGTCCTTCCGACGCACCTTGGCGTTCAGATCCGTCGCGAGACGCCGGGCGCGCCCGACGTGGCCGCCGCTGATCGAGGCCGCCAGTTGCGCGTCTTCGGGGGCCAGGCCGTCCCGCTCGCGCAGGACCTTGGCGATGGAGTCGGCCGAAGGCGTCACGAGATGGATGTGCCGGCAGCGCGACCGCAGCGTCACGGAGATGTCCTGCGGGTCGACGGACGGCGCGCACAGCAGGAACACGGTGCGGTCCGGTGGCTCCTCCACCACTTTCAGGAGCGCGTTGGCCGCACCCTCGGTGAGCCGGTCCGCGTCCTCGACGACGACAATCTGCCAGCGCCCGGTACTGGGACGGCGGGCGGCGGTCTGCACGATGGCGCGCATCTCCTTGACGCTGATGCTCAGGCCCTCGGGGACGACCTGCCGGACGTCGCCGTGGGTGCCGGCCATCGCGGTGGTGCAGGCGTGGCAGGCGCCGCAGCCGGGTGTGCCGTCGCTCGTGCACTGCAGGGCGGCGGCGAAACACTGCGCCGCCACCGACCTACCCGAGCCGGGCGGGCCGGTGAACAGCCACGAATGCGTCATCGCGGAGCCCATCTCGCCGACTCCACGACGGGCGGCAGTCGCCGCGGCCGTCAGCTCGGACTCGACGTCCTCCTGGCCCACCAACCGGTCGAATACCGTCATCGCGCCAGCCTAACCGGCACGTGCGACATCCCTACCGGCCCGCGGTACCGGCTCACGCCTTCTTGTCCGCGGCCTTCGTCGAGGCGGCCTTCTTGGCGGGTGCCTTCTTGGCGGCGGTCTTTTTCGCAGCCTTCTTGGCGGGCGCCTTCTTCGCAGCGGCCTTCTTCTTGACGGGGCCGCGGGCACGCCGATCCGCGAGCAGTTCCGAAGCGCGAGCGTCGGTGATGGACTCCACCTCGTCGCCCTTGCGGAGGCTGGCGTTGGTTTCACCGTCCGTGACGTACGGTCCGAACCGGCCGTCCTTGATCACCATCGGCTTCTCGCTGACCGAGTCGACGCCCAGCTCACGCAGCGGCGGGGTGGCGGCGGCCTGACGTCCGCGACGTTTCGGTTCCGCGTAGATCTTCAGCGCCTCGTCGAGGGTCACCGTGAACATCTGGTCCTCGTTGGCGAGGGACCGCGAGTCCGTGCCCTTCTTCAGGTACGGGCCGTAGCGGCCGTTCTGCGCGGTGATCTCCTCCTTCGACTCCGGATCGACACCCACCACACGCGGCAGCGACAGCAGCTTGAGGGCGTCGTCGAGGGTCACCGTCGCCAGGTCCATGGACTTGAGCAGCGAGCCCGTCCGCGGCTTCGGGCCGGTGGCCTTCTTCGCCGCCTTCTTCGCGGGTGCCTTCTTGGCAGCAGCGGTCTTCGTCTTGGTCGTCCCGTCGGCCGATTCGTCGGGCACCGGCACCACGGCCGGCTCGGGCTCCGGTTCCGGCTCGGGCAGGATCTCGGTGACGTACGGGCCGAAGCGGCCCTCCTTCGCGACGATCTCGTGCCCGGTCAGCGGGTCGACGCCCAGCTTGCGACCCTCCTGCGGCGTCGAGAACAGCTTCTCCGCGTACTCCGGTGTCAACTCGTCCGGCGGAAGGTCGTCGGGCAGGTTGGCGCGCTGGGAGATGAGGTCGCCCTCGGGGTCGTCCGGGTTCTGGACCATCCGTTCGAGATACGGACCGAACCGTCCGACGCGGACGTGCACTTCCCGTCCCTCGGCGTCGTCGAAGAGCCGGATCGAGTTGACCTCGCGGGCGTCGATCTCTTCGAGGTTGACGCCGACCATCTTCTTCAGGCCGCCCTCACGGGCCACCGAACCCTCGGCTCCGTGATCGCCGCCGAAGTAGAAACTGCTGAGCCAGTTGCCGCGCTGTTCGCGGCCACCGGCGATCGCGTCGAGGTCGTCTTCCATGCCGGCGGTGAAGTCGAAGTCGACCAACCGTCCGAAGTGCATCTCGAGAAGGCCGATGACGGCGAACGCCACCCAGGACGGGACCAGCGCGCTGCCGCGCTTATAGACGTATCCGCGATCGAGGATGGTCTTGATGATCGACGAATACGTGGACGGGCGGCCGATGCCCAGCTCTTCGAGGGTCTTGATCAGGCTCGCCTCGGTGTACCGGGCGGGTGGGTTGGTGGTGTGGCCGTCGGGGTCGAGTTTGGTGGCGGTGACCGCCTGGCCCTCGACGAGCACCGGCAGACGGGACTCGGCGTCGTCGGACTGGCCGCCGGCCTCCTCGTCGACGCTCTCCACGTAGGCCTTCAGGAAGCCGGCGAACGTGATGGTGCGGCCCGACGACGAGAACGTGCACTCCTCGCCGGTGCCCGCGGTTCCGGTGATCCGCAGCGTCAGCGTCGTGCCCCGTGCGTCGGCCATCTGCGACGCGACGGTGCGCTGCCAGATCAGCTCGTACAGACGGAACTCGTCGGTGTCGAGGCGCGAATGCAGCTGACCGGGGGTCTGGAACACGTCGCCGGCGGGGCGGATCGCCTCGTGTGCCTCCTGCGCGTTCTTCACCTTGCGGGTGTACTGCCGCGGAGTGTCGTGCACATACTCGGCCCCGTACAACTCGGTGGCCTGCGCCCGGGCGGCAGCGATCGCCGACGACGACAGCGTCGTCGAGTCGGTTCGCATGTAGGTGATGTAGCCGTTCTCGTACAGCCGCTGCGCGATGCGCATGGTCCGCTCGGACGTGAACCGCAGCTTGCGGCCCGCCTCCTGCTGCAGCGTCGACGTCATGAACGGTGCATAGGGCTTGCGGGTGTACGGCTTGCTCTCCGCGGAGGAGACGGTGAGATCGACACCCGCGAGGGACTCGGCCAGGCGCTGCGCCCGCGCCTCGTCCAGAACCGTGACGGTGCTCGTCTTCAGCTGTCCGTCCGAACCGAAGTCGCGGCCGGAGGCCACCCGGGACCCGTCGACGGTCACCAGACGCGCCCCGAAACTGCGGGGGCTGGCGTCCGCGCCGGCGTCGAGAGTGGCGGAGATGTCCCAGTAGGAGGCCGAGCGGAACGCCATCCGCTCGCGTTCGCGCTGCACGATGACGCGGGTCGCGACGGACTGCACGCGGCCTGCCGACAGCCGCGGCATGACCTTCTTCCACAGCACGGGGCTGACCTCGTAGCCGTACAGACGGTCGAGGATGCGGCGGGTCTCCTGCGCGTCGACCAGGTCGGTGTCGAGCTCGCGGGTGTCCTCGGCCGCCGCGCGGATGGCCGGCTCGGTGATCTCGTGGAAGACCATCCGGCGAACCGGGATCTTCGGCTTGAGCGTCTCGAGGAGGTGCCAGGCGATCGCTTCGCCCTCGCGGTCGGGGTCGGTGGCGAGGAAGAGTTCGTCGGCGTCCTTGAGGAGGCTCTTCAGCTCCGTGACCTTGGACTTCTTCTCCGGGCTGACCACGTAGAGAGGTTCGAAGTCCTGGTCGACGTTGACGCCGAGCCGCGCCCACGGCTCACCTTTGTACTTGGCCGGGACGTCGGCGGCTCCTCGCGGAAGGTCGCGGATGTGGCCGACCGACGCCTCGACGACATAGTTCTTTCCGAGGTACGGGGCGATCTTGCGGGCCTTGGTCGGCGACTCGACGATCACGAGGCGGCGAGGCTGGCCGGACGCTCCCGCCGCACCCTGTGCACTGCCGTTGTCCCCTTTAGCCACGTGAAGCCCGAGCCTTCCTGAAGTCGATCGCTGCCACTCGACAGTTGTGCAGACAAACCCTTTTATACCCGGTTCGCCTATTACTAGAGTGACATACCCGGAACCCATCCTCGCAGATCAGTACCGTCTACGCGGCCCTACACGTGGGGCCAACCGGTACGGTCGTCCACATTTCCGGGAGCCTCGCCGATGCTCTCGACGAGTCTGCCGAGCCTACGCCGACCCGAGATCCGGAGACCCGGACCGGACCCACGGGTGCCGATCAGCGTCGGCGCGATGCCCGACCGCATCAAGGCCTGGGCCAACGGCGCGTGGGTATCCGGGGCGTGCGGATCGAGTCCGAGGACGAACCGTTCGCCCTCCGCTTCACCCCTACCCGACGCCAGCGCCCACACCCTCAGCTGACGCCCCGACGGCACCCAGCCGGAGGGCACCGCCTTGACCGCTCCCCTCGTCCACTGGTCCGCGAGAGGCCGCAGGTCGACGACGGACGCGGTGCGGACCAGGGGACTACCTTCGTCGCTCCGCGTGATCTCGACCTCGAGTCCGGCCTGCGCGATCAGCTCCGCGATCGCCTCCGCCCGCCACTGCGCGTCGACCACGATGGAGATGCGCGCCCGCCCGCCGGACGTGACCACCTGGCCCGTCGCCGCGAGAAGACCACACAGATCGGTGATCGCCGGCGGCATCGCCTCCGCAGAGAAGAAGGAGAGCTGGCTCACTGAAGTACCCCCTTTTGCCACGGCACCGTTGCCGTGAAAACGACTCGTCCCCCACCGCCTCAGGCGATGGGGGACGAATCAGACGCGGCCACGAGGACCCCGCCTATCTGATTTACGTGTTCACGAACGTGAACGGCAGAATCAGACTGCGCGAACGCCGGTTGCCTGGGGACCCTTGGTGCCCTGGCCGACCTCGAACTCCACGCGCTGGTTCTCCTCGAGGGTGCGGAAGCCGCTGCCCTGGATCTCGGAGTAGTGAACGAAGACGTCAGCGGAGCCGTCTTCGGGTGCGATGAAGCCGAAGCCCTTTTCCGCGTTGAACCACTTCACAGTGCCCTGTGCCATGCTTTTCCTTCTCTTTCTAACCACCGGATTCGGCGGACAGCACATACAGTCCGCCGGGCCGGTTCCGACCGCTGTACTTCTAGATTTCCCCCTCAGGAAAAGCAGAGCACCGCGTTCGCAACATCGATCCTGCGAACGTTCACTCTTTCAAGCCTACGAACACAGAAGCTGCGACCAGTTGTAGTCAACCATGAACTCCGGGAACGCAACAGTCGAAATCCGAACAATTCACACAAAAAGTTGATCTTGTAGCGAACAGGCACGGAACTGGGCATTAGCGACGGCGTCGCGACACCCCGGGCGACAGGCCCGAAGGGGCACTCGTTATCATCAAATGCGCAGGTCGTGGCGGTGTGGAAGCTACTCGCCCGTCCCTACGACAGCCCGGAGACTTCAGTGAGCACACCGTTTTCACCCCGTGACGACAGTGGAAATACGGGCGAAACATACGGCCGAACACTGCTGAACCGAGTCCTCGAGGGTGTTCCCCGGGACGAAAAACCGCTCACTTTCGCCGCAGAAATGCCCGCCCGGACTTCTCAGCTGTCGGAATGGCCGGCCTGGGCGCACCCCAGCGTCGTCCGGGCCATGCAGGAGAACGGGATCGCCCGTCCCTGGACTCATCAGGCCGCTGCCGCCGACCTGGCGCATCACGGGACGAACGTCGTGGTGTCCACCGGCACCGCTTCGGGTAAATCCCTCGCCTACCAGCTTCCGGTACTCACCACTCTGGCAACGGATCCGCGGGCGACCGCGCTCTACCTCTCGCCGACCAAGGCGCTGGGAGCGGACCAGCTCCGGGCGGTGACGGCCCTCATCGACTCCGAGGTCCTGGACGCCGGGGACGACCTGCGCGGTGCGTGCCCGTGTGTGTTCGACGGCGACACCCCCCTCGAGGTGCGGCACTGGGCCCGGGAGAACTCGCGGTGGCTCTTCACGAACCCCGACATGCTGCACATCTCGCTTCTCCGGACCCATCAGCGATGGGCGCACTTCTTCCGCAATCTGGCGTACGTGGTGATCGACGAATGCCACTCCTACCGTGGCGTCTTCGGTTCGAACGTCGCGCTCGTGCTGCGGCGGCTGCGGCGCATCGCGGCGCGGTACGGCGCCGACCCCGTCTTCGTCCTCGCGTCCGCCACCACAGCCGACCCCGGGGCGGCGGCGTCGAGGCTGATCGGGGCGCCCTGCGCCGAGATCGTGGAAGACGGTTCGCCGCACGGTCCCCGGACCGTCGCACTGTGGGAACCCCCGCTCATGCGGGAGGTCACCGGGGAGAACGGGAGCCCCGTCAGGCGGCCCGCCGGCTCCGAGGCCGCCCGCATCATGGCCGATCTGATGGTCGAAGGCGCCCGCACGCTGACGTTCGTGCGCTCCCGCCGGGGCGCCGAGCTGACCGCGATGGCGACCAAACGCCTACTCGGGGAGATCGATCCCGAACTCGCGTCGCGCGTCGCGTCGTACCGGGCCGGTTACCTGGCCGAGGACCGGCGTGAACTCGAGACAGCCCTCGCCGACGGCACCCTGCTGGGGGCGGCGACGACGAATGCGCTGGAACTGGGCGTCGACATCGCCGGCCTCGACGCCGTCGTGGTCGCCGGGTTCCCCGGGACGGTGGCGTCGTTCTGGCAGCAGGGCGGCCGGTCCGGCCGGCGCGGCGAAGGCTCGCTCGTCGTGCTGGTCGCGCGCGACGACCCGCTCGACACGTACCTCGTCCATCATCCGTCCGCGCTGCTCGACAAGCCCGTCGAGGCCACCGTCACCGACCCGAGCAATCCGTACGTTCTCGGCCCGCAGTTGCTCTGCGCGGCAATGGAACTACCACTGTCCGACGCGGAGGCCGAAGCGTTCGGGGCGCTCGACGTGCTCGCGAAGCTGTCGGAGCAGGGCCTGATCCGACGGCGCGCACACGGCTGGTTCGTCACCGCCGGCACAAATCCTCATGGCGCAGTGGATATCCGGGGTGGAATCGGTACCCAGGTGGCGATTGTCGTGTCGGAATCCGGACGCATGCTCGGGACCGTCGACACCGGCCGCGCTCCCGCCACAGCGCACCCCGGTGCCGTCCACATCCATCAGGGCGAGTCGTACGTCGTCGACGAACTCGACCTCGACCAGGGCCTCGCCCTCGTGCACGCGGAGGACCCCGACTGGACGACGTCGGCCCGCGAAACCACCGAGATCACCGTCACCTCGGTGCTCGAGCAGAAGCAGTTCGGCGATGTCGAGGTCGCGCTCGTCGAGGTCGAGGTGACCCATCAGGTGATCGGGTACCTGCGGCGACTGTCGTCCGGCGAGATCCTCGACGCCGTCGAACTGGACATGCCGAAGCACACCCTCCCCACCCGCGCGGTGATGTACACGGTCACCCCGGAACTCCTGCTGCAGGCGGGTGTTCCGGCGGAACGCGTGCCCGGGGCACTCCACGCCGCGGAACATGCGGCGATCGGGCTCCTGCCCCTCGTCGCGGTGTGCGATCGAGGCGACATCGGCGGCGTCTCCACGGCGTTGCACGCCGACACCGGACTTCCCACCGTGTTCGTCTACGACGGTCACGCCGGTGGCGCCGGATTCGCCGACCGGGGGCACGCCGAACTCACCCGCTGGCTCGGCGCGACCCGCGAAGCGATCCGCTCGTGCGAATGCGCGTCCGGGTGCCCGTCCTGCGTGTACTCGCCGAAGTGCGGAAACGGCAACGATCCCCTGGACAAGGACGGGGCGATCCAGGTCCTCTCCGCGGTGCTGGACTCGCTCGGCTGAGATACCGCCTTCCGATCAGCGCAGATACAACCGCACCGTGTCGATCACATCGCGGAGCAGGTGAATCTCCTCGCCGGTCGGCGGCGCGGTGACCGTGAGATCGTCGGCGACCTTCAACTCCCAGCCGGTCTGCGCCCGCACGTCGTCGACGGTGACCCCCTCGTGCACGCTGACCAACTCGAGTTCGTCGAACGGGCCCTGCCGCGACAGCACGCCGAGGTTCGTGAACACCTTCGTCACCCCGCGGCCGCGAGGAGCGATCCCGTCACCCGCCGCCCGGGCCCGGACCGGGCTCGGCGACGTGCAGAAGTCGAGTTCCGCGGGGAAGGCGCTCGGATCGTGTCGCCGCATCACCACGAAGATCTCGCCGGCGTTGGGCATGATTTCCACGGCACCACCGGCACCGGGCAATCGGACCGTCGGCCTGTCCCAGTCGCCGATGATGCTGGTGTTGAGGCTGCCGTACCTGTCGATCTGGGCCGCACCGAGAAACCCGACGTCGACGTTGCCGCCCTGCAGCACGTACCCGAACAACGCCGACATCGACACCACCGACTCCGCACCCGACACGACCACCGAGTCTGCGATGCCCTCGGCCATCGCGCTGGGATGGGCGCCGCACACACCCGATTCGTAGATCAGTTCGACGTCCGGGTTGCTGGTCCGCTTGGCCAGGTCGACGGCGAGCGTCGGCAGGCCGACGCCGGCGAAGACACGCCTCTTGCCTGCGAGTTCGCGGGCGGCAACGGACACGATGACCTCGGTCGCCGAGATCCCTCCGACTCGTGCTGTGGTCATTTTCTGCTCCCGTAGTCGACTGGTTCGGACAATCGAGGCGCGACGGCGAGGTCGTCCCAGTAGTCGCCGCCGAGTTTGTCCAGGTACTCCTCGTGATTCGCGGTGCCGTGCACCCAATCCTTCAGCCACGCCTGCAGGAGTCCCGAGTCCTTGCTGATAGCGGTCCAGCGCCGGTAGAACGCGCAGTCCCGGTCGTAGTAGCCCTGCACGTACGAGGGATGCGCCCCACGCGGACAGACGACGACGGCGTCGACAGCGTGGGAGGGGATCAACGTGCGGTTGGGGTCGGAGCGGACGACCTCGTCGTCGACGATCTCCTCGACGACCACGATCGCCTTCCTCGCGGCGTAGACCGCCTCCTGCTGGACCCCGGAGATCCCCCAGATCTGCACATTGCCGTGGCGGTCCGCGCGCTGCGCGTGAACGATGGTGACGTCCGGGTTCAGCGGCGGCACGACGTAGACGGTGCCCTCCCCGTAGGGGTCGTCGACCAGTCGAATTCGGGGATTGAGCCGCGGAAGGTCGCTTCCGGCGTAGGACCGCAGCGGAAAGAACGGCAGACCGGCGGCGCCCGCCTGATAGCGGCAGACCATTCCGTAGTGGCTGTACTCCTCGACCTCGAGCGGCACCGGATCGTGACGCTCGATGCGTCGTCGCAACTCGTGCAGGGACCCGGCCGAGCCGCTCGCGAAGAACGACGCCACGAGCTTGGTGACGCAGCCGGCGGCCACGAGTTGATCCGACACGATGTCCGGCGTCATCCGGCACAGCGTCAGGTTCTGGCGCTGCTGCCGGATGATCTCGTGCGCAGCCGCGAACGAGATGAGATGCGAGAAGCCCTCGAGGCACACGGTCATGCCGTCTTCGACGTACGTCTCGATGGCGTCCGCCATACTGACCACTTTGCTCATTGCCATGCCCTTCTCCGGACCGGCCGGGGGTCGCTTCGGGAACCTTCCCACCGGACTACCGCCGTCGCGCTCAATAGTGTTGACAGTTCTATTGCTCGAACTGCAATAGTTCTGGTGTGGAGATTTCTCAGATCACTGCCTTTCTCGCGGTCGCCGAGGAGTTGCACTTCGGCAGGGCCGCACAGCGCCTGCACTCGGCTCAGCCGCCGCTGAGCAGAACCATTCGGCAACTGGAGAAGCAGCTCGGGGCAACCCTGTTCGACCGGAACACGCGGAACGTCCGCCTCACCTCCGCCGGCGAGGCACTGCTCGGCCCGGCGCGCGAGGTCCTGGACGCCTGCCGGCTCGCGGAGATCGCCGTTGCCGCCGCCGGGCGCGGCCAGGTCGGCCGGGTGCGCATCGGCTTCTCCGGCGTCTCGTCCCATCTGCTCATCGGACGGTGGGCGAAACTCGTCCGGCACACTCATCCGGGAATCGAATTCGTTTTGAACAGTTCCGCTTTCGCGAGCGAGGCACTGAACAAACTCCTCGACGGAACCCTCGATATCGGCCTGGGCCGGTGGATCTTCACCCCACCCGGCATCGCGTCCCGCGTCATCCTCAACGAGGACTTCGTGGTGGCCATGACCGTCGACCACCCGCTCGCGGGCAGGGACGGCGTCCGGATCGAGGAGCTCGCGACCGAGCCCTGGGTGGCGCTGCCCGCCGATCCCGGATCCGCGCTGCGCGACTCCCTGCAGAGGGCCGCCCACGACGCCGGTTTCACGCCCCGGATCGTGCAGAGTGCGCCGGACTCGATGTCGTTGATGGCGTTGGTGTCCGCGGAGGTCGGCTGCGCGTTGACCGTCTCCTCCGTCGTCGAGAACGTCAACAACCCGGATGTCGTGTTCCTCCCGCTGGTCGGAGGTCCCAGCACCCTGCAGTTGCGGATCGCGTGGCGTGCAGACGACGACAGCGCCGCGTTGCGGGAAGTCCTCAGGCTGTCCGAAGAGGCGTTGCCGACTCCGGAATGACTGCCCACTCCGGAATGACACCGCGCGGTCAGGAGTGGGCTGTCGCATGTGCCTGCCCTGCGCTCGGAGTGCCGTCCGCCTCGTCGTCTTCCTCGACGTCGAGTTGCAGTTCGTCGGCGTCGGATTGCTCCGCCGTCGACAACCGGCGCGCGTCGAATCCGGTCCGGTTCAATAGCAGGAGCGTGCAGACCAGCGACACGGCGGCGTAGCCGGCCGACACGAAGGCGACACCGACAATGTTGCCGGACGAGTTGAGCATCCACTGCGCCAGCACCGGTGTGCCGCCGCCGACGATCAGCGAACACAGCTGGTAGGCCGCTGACAAGCCGGTGTAGCGGATGTTGGCGGGGAAGGCACGCGCGAGCACACCGGCGATGGCGCCGTAGAACATCGAATGCGGAATGGTTGCGAGGCACATCATGACCACGGCGACGGCGAAGTTCTCGGTCCGGATCGCGAAGAACATCGCCGGCATCAGGACGAACTCGGGAATCACCATGATGCACATGGCTTTCCGCATATCGATCCGGGAGACCAGGACGGCGCCGAACGGCTGCACGATGAACTGCACCACGAGGGCGATCGCGATGGCACCGAGGAACGTGCCACGGTCGTAGCCGAGTTCGCTGGTGGCCCACGACAACGCAAAGGTGTTCTTGAAGTACGTCACCTGCGCCAGGGGCAGCGCGCCCGCACCGAGCAGGACGAGGACCCAATGCTTGCGCAACACCTCACCGATCGGCAGTGCGACGGTCTTCTTGCGCTTCAGCACGGTCTTCATGGCGTCCGACTCTTCGAGTTTGAGGCGGATGATCATGCCGACGATCACCAGGACCGCGGAGATCAGGAACGGGATTCGCCAGCCGTACAGCACGAATTCCGGGGTGGGCATCGCGGAGAGCAGGAAGAACGCCATCGTGGCCAGAAGGTTTCCGGCGGGCGACCCCTGCTGCGCGAACGCGGAGTACAGAATTCCCTTGCCCTTGGGTGCGTTCTCACTGGCGATCAGGACGGCCCCGCCCCACTCGCCACCCACGGCCACGCCCTGAACGACGCGGAGGAAGACCAGTGCGACAGGCGCCCACACCCCGATCTGTGCGTAGGAGGGCAGGAGGCCGATCCCGACCGTGGCGGTCCCCATCATCACGAGCGTGATGACGAGGGTGGTCTTCCGGCCGATCTTGTCGCCGAGATGCCCGAAGACGATGCCACCGATCGGTCGGGCGAGGAACCCGGCCCACAGCGTGACGAACGCGAGCAGGGTGCCCATGCCTGCGGGCAGGGTGTCGGAGAAGAACACCTGACCGAAGACCAGGGCGGACGCGGTGCCGTAGATGTAGAAGTCGTACCACTCGATGGTGGTGCCGATGAACGAGGCGATGCCCGCTCTCCGCGCTTTCGTCTCGGCCTCGGTCCGCTTCGGTGGTGCCGTGGTCATGTAGTGCCCTCTCTCGCCAAGGGGAGTGGTGTGAATGGAAACCAGCTCGCTTCAGTGAGACTCGCATCACAGGATCCATGCCGTCCAATACTTCTCCGGCCGGGGATTATTACCGATCTGGTCATAATCCGGGAAACCCCGCGCACGCTGGAGCGATGGGCGTCACCAGTGCCGCCCCGCCGTCGACGTCACTCCGCGGGGCCCGCCCTCGCCACCGCCCGGGCGTCCCGGACCCCCGGCACGGACAGCAGCACCGGCGCGGTGACCGCGACCTCCACGTCCCAGTCGTCGACCTCACAGGACACGACCTCGGTGTGCATCCGCCCCGCGACCTCCCGCGCCGCGTCGCACGCCGCGGCGGTGCCGCGGTCCAGACCGACGGCCGCGGCGAGAGCGGCCAGATCCGCGGCCGACTGCGCCCGGTGCCGCACCGCCACCGCCGAACCGACGTGCACCAGCATCGCCGTGACCACCACCAAGGCCGCGAGCGCACAACACGCCAGCACCGTCGCGGCACCGCGGTCGTCGGAGATCCCCGCACTCACCGGCTTCCCCCACTCCACCCCGGCACCGTGGGTTCGAGAGCGGCCACCGCCTCCGCGGAGATGTTCACCAGCGGAAGAAGTGGGCTGTGTGCCCGCACGGTCGCGACGACGAACTCCCCCTCGGTCCGTACCGACACCTCGGCGCCGCCCGGGGCCACCCCCTCCGCCGCGGAGATCGCCGACTCGTGATCTCCGCGGGCGGCGAGCCGGGCGGCCTCGCGCGCCGAATCGACACACCGGACGTGCAGCGTCACCGCGGTGATCGCGCCGACACACAGCACGACCACCGCGACGATCGACGCGATCGCAATCGCCGCCTCCACCGTGACGCCGCCTGCCTCCGACCGGCGCAGGTTCTCGGCGGACCTCATCACACCGCGGTGTTCAGCGCTTTGTCGATGATGTTGGTCAACGCCGTGACGATGCTGTCGCCGGTGACGACCGAATACAGGACGGCCCCGAACGCCGCGGCCGCGATGGTGCCGATGGCGTACTCGGCGGTCGACATGCCGTCCTCGTCCGTCGCGAGCAGCGCGAGGTGCGCCGTCAGTGCCCGCACTGCCGCCAGAGACCGGATTCCGTGTTTCATGGTGTTCCCCCTTCAGAGTGTCCGGCGCAGCGGTTCTGCGCCGGAAGTGTCTGCGTGTCACAGCAACCCGCCGTCCAGCACGCGCGAGGCGAGCCCCACGACGACCGGGATGATCCCGAGGCAGATGAACGCCGGCAGGAAGCACAACCCGAGCGGACCGCTGATGAGCACACCCGCTCGTTCGGCCGATGCCGCCGCCAGATGCTCGACCTGGGTTCGGCCGTCGGCGGCGAGTTCCGTCATCGAACCGGCGAGCGACGAACCCGATGCCGCCGACCGTCGCGCCATCCGAGCGAGCGATTCGGTGGCCGGGTCCGACGCCGCCGCCTCCCACGCGGTCGCCGCGTCGGCCCCCAGCGCGAGTAGGTCTGCGGCGCGGCGGAGCGATTCCGACAGCGGCGCCGGCGCGGACCGCGACACGGCCTGCGCCGCGGTCGCGACCGGCAACCCTGCGCGCAGGCACGCTGCCAGCAGGTCGAAGGCGGCGGCGGTCGCGAGCGGGTCCTCGCGGCGCGCGGGGTCGTCCGCCGTGGCCACCGCATTGCCCGGACCGCCGGTGTCGCCGCGCAGTCGCTGCACCGGTGATCTGGGTGCGGGGAGAACCAACACGGCGCAGGCGAGGAGAAGTACCGCGCCCCAGATCATCCCGTCACCCGCCCGGTGATCCGGTCGGTCCACAGCAGTCCCGCGCACACCAATCCCGCACCGAGCAGCAGCAGGATGCCGCCCACCCCGCCGCCGAACAGCACCGCCAGCGGGGACGCCCCCATCATCTGACCCAGACCGACACCCAGGAGCGGCAGCCCGGCCAGCACGGTCGCCGTCGCCCTCGCTCCGGCGAGGGACGCCTCGGTCCGCCGACGGAAGCGACTGCGCCCCAGGAGGTCCGTCCGCGCCGCCTCGAGCAGTTCCGCCAGCGCGAGACCGTGCGCGTCGGCCACCGCCCAGATGTCGGCGATCCGCCCCAACTCGGTGCCGACACGGGAGTCCGCGATCCGGAACCCGTCGGCGGCGGATCCCCCGAGCCGCGAGCGCGCCGAAGCGGCCCGGAACGCCGCCGACACACTGCCCACCGATTCGTCGGCCGCGGTCTGACATGCCGCGGCGGGATGCGCGCCCACCCGAAGTTCCGCCGTTACCACCTCGAGGCCCGCCAGCACGACGCGCAGATCGGCGTCCTTCGCCTTCGCCGACCGACGTCGCACCGACCTGAACCGCACTGTCGCACAGACGATCACCGACGCCAGAACCGCGCAGATCCCGCCGAGTTCGTACACGACCGGAGCGCAGACGACCGCCGCCGGAACCGCCCAGGGCAGACGCATCCGCCGCCCGGAACCTCCCCGCCCGGTCACCGCGAGCAAGCGCGGACGCGACCGCGCGGACGGCACCGCCAGTACCGCACACGCAAGCACCACCAGACCTGCGATCACGACGCCTCCCGAGGAGAAGCCGACCGTTCCCGCCGAGAACACCAGAGGCGGAGCCGGTCCACCGCCGGCCCCTCCCCCCTGTCGTGACTCCAGGCGGGAACGATCGTGACGCGTCCGTGCTCGTCGCGAGTGACGACACCGATCTGCGTCAACTGCCGCGCTCCACTCGACGACCGGTGGACGTGCAGGATCACCTGCACGGCCGCGGCCAGCTGACTGTGCAGCGCCGCGCGGTCCATTCCGCCCAGTGCCGCAAGCGCTTCGAGCCGGGCGGGCACCTCCTCGGGCGAGTTGGCGTGCACCGTCCCGGCGCCGCCGTCGTGCCCCGTGTTGAGCGCCGTCAGCAGGTCGACCACCTCCGCGCCGCGCACCTCGCCCACGACGATCCGATCGGGTCGCATACGGAGGGACTGACGGACGAGGTCCCGGACGGTCACCTCGCCCACGCCCTCGACGTTGGGTGCCCGGGCCACCAGCCTGACCACGTGCGGGTGCGTCGGCGCCAACTCTGCGGCGTCCTCCACGCACACGATCCGTTCCGCCGGGTCCACCGCACCCAGCAACGCGGCCAGCAGCGTGGTCTTCCCCGCCCCGGTGCCGCCGGTGACGAGGAAGGCGAGGCGTGCGTGCACGATCTTCACCAGCAGATCGTGGGCCGCCTCGGTCACGGCGCCGCCCGCGACGAGCGCACCCAGCCCCTGGGTGGCCGGGCGCAGCACCCGCAGCGACAGGCAGGTGCCGCCCTGAGCGACGGGCGCCAGTACGGCATGAAGCCGTACACCGAACGAGCCGTTTCCGACGTCCCGCAGCCTTCCGTCGACCCACGGCTGGGCGTCGTCGAGGCGGCGGCCGGCAGACAGCGCGAGTCGCTGGGCGAGTCGGCGCACGGCTGCTTCGTCCGTGAACCGGACCGCTGCGCGCTCGAGTCCGCGGCCGCGGTCCACCCACACCCGGTCCGGCGCCGTGACGAGCACGTCCGCGACACCGGGCTCCGTCAGCAGCGACTCGAGCGGGCCTGCGCCCGTGAGTTCGGTCATGAGCACCCGCAACGCACCGAGCAGGTCGGTGTCGCCGAGCACGCCGCCGGACTCGGTCCGGATGGCCGCGGCAACCGTCGCGGGTGTCGGCTCGCCGGACGTGTGCGCGAGGCGTTCGCGCACCCGGTCGAGGAGGTCGGGGGTGACGAGGGAACTCATGCCGCCCACTCCCGTGTGCGCGGTCTGCTGCCGACGGTGTCGAGGACCGCCTCGGCCGCGGCGCCCAGCGGGGAGCGCCGCCCCGGCCGCAGACCGCCGTGTTCAAGCATTCCGGTGAGCGCGCGCTCGGCGCGCATCGACGCGATCAGCGGCAGGTCGAGGACCTCCGCCACGTCTGCCCCGCGAAGCCCGCCAGGTGCCGGGCCACGGACCACGAGTCCCTGATTGGGATTCCGTTCGGTGATCCACTGCGACACCTTCCCCGCGGCGATGCAGGCCCGGACGGTCGCGGGCACGACGAGAACCACGAGGTCGGCGAGTTCGAGGACGGCCTCCGTGACCGGACCCGGGAACCGCGACACGTCGCACACGACCAGTTCGCCGGCGTGACGCCCGGCGTCGGTGACGGCGCGGACCGCGGCCGCCGTCGGTCCCGCGCCGTGCCCGGTCCTGCTGCAGGCGAGGACCCGCAGGTGCTCGCCTCGAGCGGGCAGCGCGTCCCGGAGCGCGCCCGAAGAGATCCGGCCGCCTTCGATCGACAGTCCCGACCACCGCAGTCCGGGCACGTCCTCGATGCCCAGCAGCACGTCGAGCCCGGATCCCCACGAGTCGGTGTCGAGCAGCAGTGTGAGCTGCGACCGCGCCGCCGCGGTGAGGGCGGTCGCCGCCGCCAGGGTGGAGGCGCCGGCTCCGCCGCACCCGCCGACCACGGCGACGACGGTTCCGTCCGCTTCGGGCCGCTGGGGTTGCTCGCCGAGAACGGCGACCAGGGCCGACTCGTCGTCGGGCACGGCCAGCACGTGTTCGGCACCGACCGCTGTCGCGATCCGCCACTCGTCGATGCCCGGCGGCCCGTCGCACAGCAGCACGACCCGCCGCCGGCGTGGAAGCCGGTTGCGGCACGCGGCGGCGGCACGCGCGTCGAGCACGACGATCGGCGCGCTGCCCCAGGCGTGCCGGGCGTCGGCGACGTCGGTCTCGTTCAGCGTCCGGTCGGCCGCTGCCGCCACGCGCCTGATGCTGTGCAGCAGCGCCGGATCGTCTACCAGAACCAGCACTTCGCCACCGTCATGTGCGTCCATGCAGCGAGCGTGCCCGCTGCCGGAGACCGCGGAAAGGTGCCCTTTGCGAATTGTGGACAACTTCGGGGCTGGGGATAAGAACTGGTACTACCGCACCAATTTCTAGCGAGCAGAGAGCGAAGGATGGCAGAGCGCCCACAAACAGAGGACGACCCTCGCCAGGGGGGGAGGAGGCGAGGGTCGTCAGTGTTCAGCCCCGGGGGGTCGGGCTGAACATCGTCCGGATCAAATCCGGACATCAGCAATACTACACCTCCCCAGATCAGTATTTGCAAGTTCAACTGTTCAAATGTTTTACGGTGTCGGAGATACCGAACGCCCCTGTTCCGGGCCGTTGCACGGAACGCGCACCCCGGGCCGAAGTCCGCATATCCTTGGAAATTGTGACCGCGAAGCCACAGAGAAGTGCCAAGACAGGTCGACACACCGAGACGGGTCGGG
Source organism: Rhodococcus koreensis (assembly GCF_900105905.1). Lineage (GTDB taxonomy): Bacteria > Actinomycetota > Actinomycetes > Mycobacteriales > Mycobacteriaceae > Rhodococcus_F > Rhodococcus_F koreensis. Next base: position 4,249,646 of record NZ_FNSV01000005.1, read on the forward strand.
TTGCCGCATTCTTCGACCTCGACAAGACGATCATCGCGAAATCCAGCACCCTCGCGTTCAGCAGACCGTTCTTCGACCAGGGCCTGATCAATCGACGGTCCGTCCTCAAGAGCAGTTACGCGCAGTTCCTGTTCCTGCTGTCGGGCGCGGACCACGATCAGATGGAGCGGATGCGCGCCTACCTCACGAGCATGTGCGCGGGCTGGAACGTGGAGCAGGTCCGGTCCGTCGTCGCCGAGACCCTCCACGACATCGTCGACCCCCTGGTGTTCGCGGAGGCCGCCGACCTCATCGCGGACCACAAGCTGCGGGGTCACGACGTCATCGTCGTCTCGGCGTCGGGCGAGGAGGTGGTGACGCCGATCGCCGAAGCACTCGGGGCGACACGCAGCATGGCCACCCGCATGGCGGTCGCGGACGGGCTCTACACGGGCGAGGTGGAGTTCTACTGCTACGGCGAGGGCAAGGTCGAGGCGATGCGGCAACTGGCCGACGAATACCACTACGACCTGTCGGCATGCTACGCCTACTCCGACTCCGTGACCGACCTGCCGATGCTGACCGCGGTCGGCCACCCGACGGCCGTCAACCCGGACCGGGCGCTCCGGAAGGCCGCGGCCGGAAACGGTTGGCCCATATTGACTTTCTCGAATCCGGTCTCCCTCAGGGCGCGCCTCCAGGCGCCGTCCGCCACCACCCTGGCGACCACCGCCGCGGTGAGCGTCGGGGCCCTGGTGGCGGGCGCATTCACCTATGGAGTGTTGCGCCGCAAGCGCTGACCGCCGCAACCCGCGACACGGTCACAAACCTAATTTGATACTTGCTGTGAGGGGGGTCACGGGGTACAAAGGAGTTACGGAAGAACGGAAGGCCAAGGTCGACCCAGAAGAGAAGGATCGATCTCCCGACCAGGATTCCCAGCACGGGCACTAGGCACCCACGCGAAGCATAAGCCACTATAAGGGCAAAAGCGTTGTGGGCCTGCGAGACTCGAGTCTTCACCGGCAAGGACCCTGCACAGGTTGCAAGGACGACCCGACGATATTCGGACTCTCGCCGAGGCCACCCACACAACCCACCATTGCACGCTTGGTAACCGGTTGTCCGTGCTAACGGGCGGCGAAGTCGACACCAGTCGGCAGCGCCGCCCGTTTCACATGTCGGGAACATGTTGCAGTGCAACGGATTCGAGTTAACTTGCCGCCGCTTCCGCGATGGACGTGGCCTCACGGGCCCCGGCCTCCAGCGCACCGCAGCAGAGGACGACCCAGCTCCCGACCCCGTCCGGCTCGCCCGAGGCGAAGGCCGCTGCCCCGTTGCGGTACGCCTGCTGCCGGCGCAGCCAGCTGACCTCCGGAACCCCGAGATTGTGGGGATCGAGCCCGCTCGACACCGAGACCAGACGGGATGCGGCGCGCGCGACGATGCCGTCGCCCACCCCGAACGGCCTCAGCGTCAACAATTCCCCGTGCACCACAGCCGCCAGAACGGGCGCGGGTGCAGCGGTTCCTCCCGTCACGAGCTGAGCCAGACCGTCCAGCCGCTCCGCGACGCCGGACCCGGCTCGCGGCCTGCCGAGCAATTCCTGATCCTCCACGAGGTCGGCCGCGGCCAGCAGATGCAGCCGGGCAAGGGCCTGCAGGGGCGCCCGCTGCCACGTGGACTGCAGAAGCGTGAGGGCGTCACCGTCGAGAGCCTGCCCGACGCGCAGGGCACCCGACAGGATGGGGTCGCCGGCCTCGCCGGGGGCGGGCAGTTCGGTGCTGCCCCCGTCCAGCGACGCGGAGGCGCGGGCCGCCCGGACCGCCGCCTCGGCCGCCGTGGTCGGCCAGCCGCGCCGGTTGGTCTTGTGCCGGTGAACCGCGCCGAGCGCGTCGCGCGCACGGTCCGCGGCTTCGCGGACACCGGGAAGGTCGACGAGGGGCTGCAACGGGTCGCTCACGTACTGGAACGCTACCCGGCGCCGCCGCGGGTCAGGCGCCGAGCCGGATCGATCCGCCGGGAATCGCGTCCAGCAGCTTCCGCGTGTACTCCTCCTTCGGCGACGTGAAGACCTCGTCGGTGGTGGCTTTCTCCACGATCGCGCCGACAGACATGACGAGCACGTCGTCGGCGATCTGCCGCACCACCGCCAGGTCGTGGGTGATGAACAGGTACGTCAGCCCCAGCTCCGCCTGCAGGTCGTTCAGCAGCGTGAGGATCTGGTCCTGGACCAGCACGTCGAGCGCCGACACCGCCTCGTCGCACACCACCATCTCGGGCTGCAGCGCCAGCGCCCGGGCGATCGCCACCCGCTGCCGCTGGCCACCCGACAACTCGTTCGGGAACCTCCGCATGACAGAAGCCGGCAACGCCACCTTGTCCAGCAGGTCGCGTACCCGCGCTTCCCGCTCCGCCTTCGTCCCCACCTTGTGGGTGCGCAGGGGCTCCTCGACGGTGCGGAAGATCGAGTACATCGGGTCGAGCGTGCCGTACGGGTTCTGGAAGATCGGCTGCACCCGCCGGCGGAACGCGAACGTCTCCCTGCGGTCCAGCGTCGCGACGTCCTTGCCGTCGAACACCACATTCCCCGCCGTCGGAGCGAGCAGTCCCAGCACCATCTGCGCGACCGTCGACTTGCCCGACCCCGACTCGCCGACGATGGCCGTGGTCGTCCCACGCCGGACCGCGAACGAAACGTCGTCGACGGCGGTGAAGTCGGTGGACTTCCGTAGCCCGTGGCGGATCTTGAACACCTTCGTCAGCCCGGTGGCCACGACCACGTCGTCGGTGGCCTTGCCGAATTCGACGCCGATCTGCCCGTGCTCCTCGGCCTCGCCCACCACCTCGAGCGCGTGCTCCCGGATGTCCGCCCGGGCCAGCGAAGAACTCCGCCGTTGCGACGCCAGCGACGGCGCCGCGGCCACCAGTTTCCGGGTGTACGGGTGACGCGGCCGCTGCAGGATCTCCAGCGCGGGCCCCGCCTCGACCACCCGTCCCTTGCTCATCACGATCAGGTGCTCCGCCCGCTCGGCCGCCAGACCGAGGTCGTGGGTGATGAGCAGGACCGCGGTGCCGAGTTCGTCGGTGAGACCGTCGAGGTGGTCGAGGATCTGACGTTGGACCGTCACGTCGAGGGCGGACGTGGGCTCGTCCGCGATCAGCAGTTGCGGGCGGGCCGACAGCCCGATGGCGATGAGCGCGCGCTGGCGCATGCCCCCGGAGAACTCGTGCGGATACTGGCCCAGCCGGTTCTCGGCGTCGGCGAGGCCCGCCTCCTCGAGGAGTTCGGCGGCCCGCGCCTTCGCGGCCTTGCCCTTCGCGATCCCGTTGGCTTCCAACGCCTCCTCGATCTGGAACCCGACCTTCCACACCGGGTTGAGGTTGGACATCGGGTCCTGCGGGACGAGGCCGATCTTCTTCCCGCGCAGTGCGACGAACTCCCGCTCGGGCGCCTCCGCGAGGTCCTGCCCCTCGAACAGGATCCGGCCGCCGGTCACCTTTCCCGTTCCGGGCAGCAGGTTGATGATCGCGTGGGCGGTGGTGGATTTGCCCGAACCGGACTCACCGACGATAGCCACCGTCTGCCCCGGATACACCGTGAGGCTGGCCCCACGCACCGCGGGCACGAGCCCGGAATGGGACTGGAACGACACCTCCAGGTCCCGGATCTCGAGCAGCGGCACCTCGTCGGCCGAATTCTGCGGTCCGGCCGGATCGTTCGCGGTCATCGCGCTCACCTCTTCCGGGCCTTGGGGTCGAGCGCGTCCCGGAGAGCGTCGCCCATCATGATGAAGCCGAGGACCGTGATCGCCAGGGCGGTCGCCGGGTAGAACAGGATCGGCGAACCCTGGCGCAGGGTGACCTGGGCGGTGCTGATGTCTCCGCCCCACGAGATCTCGGTGGACGGCAGCCCGATGCCGAGGAAGGACAGCGTCGCCTCGGCCACGATGTAGATGCCGAGGGAGATGGTCGCGATCACGATGATCGGAGCGAGGGAGTTCGGCAGCACGTGCCGGATCAGGGTGCGCACGTTCGAGACGCCGAGCGCCCGCGACGCCATCACGTAGTCGTTGCCCTTCGCCGAGATCACCGCGCCCCGAGCGATTCTCGCCATCTGCGGCCACCCGAACAGGGCGAGGACGACGATCAGCGTCCAGATGGTGCGGTTGGTGAACAGCTGCATCAGGACGATCGCCGCGAGGATGAGCGGGATGCCGAAGAAGATGTCGGCGACCCGGGACAGCAGCGAGTCCACCGCGCCGCCGTAGAACCCGGCGACCGAACCGAACACCACGCCCACCACGAGCACGATCGACGTGACGCCGACACCCACCAGCACCGACGCCCGCGCCCCGTGGATCGTGCGGGAGTAGATGTCGCAGCCCTGCTTGTCGAATCCGAACCAGTGCCCCGCCGACGGCCCCTGCATGCTGAACGCGAGATCGCAGAACCGCGGGTCGGTGCTGGTGAACACGTCCGGAAACGCCGCCACGGCGATCACCACGACGATGATCACCGATGCGACCAGGAACAGCGGGCGCTTACGCAGATCGCGCCATGCATCCGACCACATGCTCGTCGGCGGCTGGTCGATGTGGACGGCGTCGGTCTCCCCGGGCGCCGCCACTTCCTCGGGCGCCACGAAATGCGCCTGACGGGTCTTCCGGTCGCCCGTTCCGGCGGACTCGTTCTCCACTTTCTCAGACATAACGAATCCTCGGGTCGAGCGCGGCGTACAGAAGGTCGACGATCAGGTTGGCGAGCAGATAGATGACGATCAGCACCGTCACGAAGGACACCACCGTGGGCGCCTCACCGCGGGTGACCGCCTGATAGATCGTGCCGCCGACACCGTTGATGTTGAAGATGCCCTCCGTGACGATCGCGCCGCCCATCAGGGTGGCGAGATCGGCGCCGAGGAAGGTGACCACCGGGATCAGCGAGTTCCGCAGCACGTGCACCTGCACCACCCGGCGCCGCGAAAGACCCTTGGCGGTCGCGGTCCTCACGTAGTCGGCGGTGAGGTTCTCGGCGACCGACGTCCGCGTGAGCCGGAGCACGTACGCGAACGACACCGACCCGAGGACGAAGGCGGGCAGCAGAAGATTCTTGAAGCTGGTGTTGCCCCCGACCGTCGGCGGCACCAGCCCCCACTTCACGCCGATGAAGAACTGGGCGAGGAAACCGATGACGAAGATCGGGATCGCGATGATCACCAGGCTGACGAGGAGGACGGTGCTGTCGAAGATGCCGCCCTTGCGGAGCCCGGCGAACAGGCCGAAGCCGATCCCGAAGATCCCCTCGATCGCGAGTGCCATCAGAGACAACTTGATGGTGATCGGAAAGGCCTGCGCCAGAACCTCGCTGACCGGGCGACCGGAGAAGGACGTACCGAAGTCGAGCGTGAAGATGCCTTTCAGATACAGGAAATACTGCATCAGGAACGGTTGGTCGAGGTGGTACCGGGCGCGGAGCTGCGCCGCCACCGCGGGGCTGAGGGCCTTGTCGCCCGCCAATGCCGCGATCGGGTCTCCGGGCAGCAAGAAAACCATCGCGTAGATCAGGAACGTGGCCCCGATGAACACGGGAATCATCTGGAGCAAACGGCGACCGACGTACCAGAGCATCGGATCACCTCCTATTCGTCGGGGGCCGTGACGTCAGGAATCCGGAGCCTCGGCCCGTATTCCCGAACGGGGCCGCGAACTGACAGCTCGCGGCCCCACCCGTCGGAGAAAACTCCCGTGCGTCAGTTCTTCTCGATGTCCGAGTACATCGGGATGCCCTTCCAGTCGATGACCACGTTCGACACGTTCTCGGACCAGCCGCTCGCCGCGTTGCGGTACCACGTCGGGACCGCGGGCAGGTCGTGCAGGAGAACCTCCTGCGCCTGGTTCAGCAGGTCCTGCGCCTTTCCGGGATCGACCTCACCCGCGGAGGCTCGCAGCAGCCGGTCGAACTCGGGGTTCGAATAGTCGCCGTCGTTGGAGCTGCCGCCGGTCTGGTAGTTCTGCGCGAGGAAGCCGTACTGCTGCGGGTAGTCGCCCTGCCACCCCGAACGGAACGCGCTGGGGATGGTCCGGTTGGTGGCCTCCGTGCGAATCTGCGCGAACGTCGGATACTCCTTGCCCTTCGCGTCGATTCCGAGGGTGTTGCGGATGTTGTTGGCGGTGGCGTCGACCCATTCCTTGTGGCCGCCGTCGCCGTTGTACGCGATCTCGAAACTGCCCGACCACGGGGCGATGGCGTCGGCCTGGGCCCACAGCCTCTTCGCCGCCTCCGGGTCGTACTTCAGGTTGCTGTTGCCGACGAGCGAATCCGACCAGCCCTCGATGGCGGGGCTGGTGAAGTCGAGCGCGGGGGTGCGGGTGTTGTTGTAGATCTGCTGGGTGATCTGGTCTCGGTTGATCGCCATCGAGATGGCCTGCCGGCGCAGCGTGCCCTCCTCACCGCTGAAATGCGGTAGACGGCCCGGGATGGTGAACGTCTCGATGGTCGCGGACGGCTGGTTCACGGTGCGACCCGGCAGGTCGGTCTCGAACGTGGTGACGGCACTCGGCGGCACCTGGTCGAGGACGTCGACATTGCCCGCGAGCAGATCCGTGTATGCCGTGTCGAGGCTGTTGTACATGACGAAGTCGACGCCGGCGTTCTTCGGCTTACGGTTGCCGTTGTAGTCGGGGTTCACGACGGTGTCGATTCGCACGTTGTGCTGCCACGCCCCGGGACCCGACATCATGTATGGCCCGTTGCCGATGGGATTCTCGCCGAACGCGGCCATGTCCTGGTACGCCACCGCGGGCAGCGGGTAGTACGCGGCGAAACCGAGACGGTCCGGGAAGGCGGACTCGGGTTGCTTCAGTTCGATCGTGAACGTCGAATCGTCGACCACCTTCAGTCCCGACATGGTCTGCGCCGTGGGGTTCTCGGCAGCCACCTCGTCGTAGCCCTGGATCGGGTCGAAGAAGGACGCCTGGAGCTGCGCGTTCGTCGACAGCGCGCCGTAGTTCCAGGCGTCGACGAACGAGGCCGCGGTGACCGGCGTGCCGTCCGTGAACGTCCAGCCGTCCTTCAGCTTCACGGTGAAGTTCTTGCCGTCGGTCGTCTCGATGGACTCGGCGACCTCGTTGTTCACTCCACCGTCGGAGTCGTAGGAGACGAGCCCCGCGAACAGCGCATCGACGACGCGGCCACCCTGATTCTCGCTGGTATTGGTGGGAATCAACGGATTCTGCGGTTCACCTGCCCAGGCGTTGACGATTCCGCTGCCACCCCCGCCCGTCGAGTCACCGGACGAGCAGGCGGACAGCATCCCTGCTGCCAGGCCAACCGCCAGAACGGCGGTTGCCACACGTGTGATGCGCAAGACGATCCTCCCAGATCTGCATGGTTCCGGGCAGCCGTGCCGGGCGCAGCCCGAACGATGGGATGACGATAAGTCAACGTTTCAATCTGTGTGGCCACGACGGGTGAAACTCGCGGAATCGGCATCCGATCGAAACATCGTCGGCGCTGGGGTCGCCACTCGTCGTCCGCGCTTGCCGTCCGTCGCGCCCATTCGACCGATCGTCGCAGAATATGGGCATGCAACCTTGTGCAACGGTGCGCTCGGGAGCCCTTGTGACTACCCTCACACGTGCTAGAAGTGCCGAATTCGAGACTGGAAAGAAGGCCGGCCCACAATGACCAGTGCAGCACAGGCGAGCGGAGCGACGGGGAATGCCGCACAGGCGAGCGGAGCGACGGATCAGTCGGACCACTCTGATGCCGTCCCGCAGGTATATCCGCCGAGCCCCGAGTTCACCGCCGCGGCCAACGCCGGCCCCGAACTGCAGGCTGCCGCAGACGAGGACCGACTCGCATTCTGGGCGACACAGGCCGAGCGCCTGCACTGGCACACGCCCTTCTCCGAGGTACTCGACTGGTCCGACGCACCCGTCGCGAAATGGTTCGTCGGCGGCGAGTTGAATGTCGCCTACAACTGCGTCGACCGGCACGTTCTCGCCGGCAACGGCGACCGCGTCGCCATCCACTTCGAAGGCGAACCGGGCGACACCCGCGACCTCACCTACAACGACCTGCTCACCGAAGTCAGCAAGGCCGCCAACACCTTCACCGACCTCGGACTCGTCGCCGGCGACCGCGTCGCGATCTACATGCCGATGATCCCCGAGGCCATCGTCACCATGCTCGCCTGCGCCCGCCTGGGCCTGACCCACTCGGTGGTCTTCGCCGGCTTCTCCGCCAGCGCCCTGCGCTCCCGCATCGACGACGCCGAAGCCAAGCTCGTCGTCACCGTCGACGGGCAGTGGCGCCGCGGCCAGGCCGCACCCCTCAAGCCCGCCGTCGACGAGGCGGTCGACGGGGCCGCGTCCGTCGAGCACGTCCTCGTCGTCAAGCGCACCGGCATCGACGTCGCGGTCACCGAGGGCCGGGACCTGTGGTGGCACGAGACCGTCGACAAGGCCTCCGGCACCCATCAGGCGACCCCGTTCTACTCCGAGCACCCGCTGTTCATCCTCTACACCTCCGGCACCACCGGAAAACCCAAGGGCATCATCCACACCTCCGGCGGCTACCTCACCCAGGCCTCCTACACCCACCACAACGTCTTCGACCACAAGGCCGGCCAGGACGTGTACTGGTGCACCGCCGACATCGGCTGGGTCACCGGCCACAGCTACATCGTCTACGGGCCCCTGTCCAACGGCGTCACCCAGGTGGTCTACGAGGGCACCCCGAACTCCCCCGACGAGCACCGCCACTTCCAGATCATCGAAAAATACGGTGTCAGCATCTACTACACCGCACCCACCCTGGTGCGCACATTCATGAAGTGGGGCCGCGACATCCCCGACGCCCACGACCTGTCCAGCATCCGGCTCCTCGGCTCGGTGGGCGAACCCATCAACCCCGAGGCCTGGAAATGGTTCCGCGAGGTGATCGGCGGCAACCAGGCCCCGATCGTCGACACCTGGTGGCAGACCGAGACCGGCGCCATCATGATCTCCCCGCTGCCCGGGATCACCGCCACCAAACCCGGCTCCGCGATGGCACCGCTGCCCGGCATCTCCGCGAAGATCGTCGACGACGACGCCAACGAACTCGGCGCCGGCGGCTCCGGCTACCTCGTCCTCGACAAGCCGTGGCCGGCGATGCTCCGCGGCATCTGGGGCGACATGGACCGCTACCGCGACACCTACTGGTCCCGCTACCCCGAGCAGGGCTGGTACTTCGCCGGTGACGGTGCCAAGTACGACGAGGACGGCGCCCTGTGGGTGCTCGGCCGCGTCGACGACGTCATGAACGTCTCCGGACACCGCATCTCCACCTCCGAGGTCGAATCCGCCCTCGTCGGACACCACGGCGTCGCCGAGGCCGCCGTCGTCGGCGCCGCCGACGAGACCACCGGCCAGGGCATCGTCGCGTTCGTCATCCTCCGCGAAGGTGTGGAGAACACCGGCGACACCCTCATCGCCGAACTCAAGGCCGAGGTGTCCCGGGAGATCAGCCCGATCGCCAAGCCCCGCCAGATCACGATCGTCCCCGAACTCCCCAAGACGAGGTCGGGCAAGATCATGCGACGCCTGCTCAAGGACATCGCCGAAGGCCGCGACCTCGGCGACACCTCCACCCTCGTCGACCCCAAGGTCTTCGACGCGATCCGCGGCAAGTAGGGCGCTCCGCGCCCCGTGAGTGGTTGACGAGTCTCTGCACTCCTCAACCACTCACGGGCGGCGAAGCCTCCACAGCGTCTGCTCCTCGCCGATTCCCTTCAGCCCGGTGGTGAAGACGTCGCACCGGTAGCCGGACGTCGCGAGCAGCGGCGCCACCTCCGGGTCGTCGTGAACGGCCCGGGACAGGACGATGTCGCCGCCCGCGGCACAGCCCTGCACCCGGGCCGCCAGGTTGACCGTCGCACCGAAGTAGTCGGTGCGGCCGGCGTTGTCGATCATCACGGCGGGCCCCTGGTGCAACCCGACTTTCAACGACACCGAGTCGTCGTCGCCCAGGTGCCGGCGGCGGAAGTCGTCCCAGCCCGCCTGCATCGACGCCGCCGCAGACCAGCCCTCCCGCGCGTCGGCGAACGTCGCCATGACCGCGTCACCCATCTGCTTCACGACGCTGCCGTTCTCGCGGACCACCGCGTCACGCAGGTAGCGGAAATGGCTCTGCACGAACGCAAACGCCCGGACGTCGCCGATGCGCTCGTACAGGGCGGTCGAACCGCTCAGATCCGTGAACAGCACCGCCAGGTTCGCGATCCCGATCTCGTCGCCCGGCGCCACCCCCTGATCCGGGAACAGGTCCTGGAAACCGTCGAGCGACGTCACGAGCGCGCCGGTCGCCGCAGCGTCCTTCCACCGCTCCCGCTCGACCACCACAAGCGCCTCACCGGGAAGCCGGTTCGCGACCTCCAGCAGGCAGGCACCGTCGGTGCCGGGCGCATCACGCACTCGGAGTTCACCGGGCCCGCAGTCGACCCGAAGCGTGCCGCCGGCCGGACCGACCTCCCAGGCCACCGGGGCGCCCACCTGGTAGCACCGGATGCGCAGCCACCCGGGGTCGAGTTCGAGTCGCTCGCAGCGCCGCTCCCCCGGCTCGAGCCGCAACTGAGCCACCGCCGACGGTGAATTCGCCGGACCACCGATGCAGTACCGGGCCCGCTCCGCCCGGCGGACCGCCGGGTTGACGTCGAAGCGGATCTCCACCGACCGCGCGAGGTCCGTGTCGAACGCGATGTCGCAGGTGTCGCAGTGGACGCGGCTCGGCAACTGTCGAATGTGGGCGGCGTCCTCGCGGGCGGTCCGGCAGACCGGGCACAGCACGCTCCAGCTCAGGTCCAGCAGACCACAGTCCGCGGCGTGGAGGAAGACGTACAGCAGCTGTATCCTGTCGGCACCCCAGCGGTCCGCAAGCTCGAACGGGCGCATGCCCGTCACCTCCAGGTCGGACGCGGTCCGCAAGTGGGACTCCAAGCGCCCGATCAGGTTCGGGGCGTCGTGCGATCGCGACAGCTGCGCCGTGCGGAGTTCCAGCCTGCCTGCGTCGAGTTGCTCCGGCGGCGGCAGGGCGGGGACGGCATGCGCGCGCGGGTCGCGGACGTGTCGTTCCAGCGCGTGCGCGAGCGCCACCGTCTTCCTTATTCCCGTGCGCGCCAGCAGCGTTCGCGCGGCGATCGTCCCGAACCGGGTGCGCGGGACGATCCGGGCGAACACCTCGACCTCGGTGGCGTCAGCGGCCGGGTGGAGCCGGACACCCGTGGACACCTCCACGAGCGGACCGCGGGAGAAACGTCGAAGGACCTGATAGAAGCGGCCCTCGACCCACTCGAACGGGAACTCCTCGTACCGCACCCGCCGCCCGTACGAACGCGTCTCCGCGGAATAGTGCCCCTTGCGCCGGCGGTCCAGCATCGGAGCGAAGCGCACCGGCGACAGATCGATGTTGCGATTGAGCCGATCGGTATCGGCGAGGAACGACCACAGATCCTGCTTCGGCAGCCGGATCCGGGCCGTCCTGGACAGCAGCACGGCTTTCGCCATGCAAGAACTATAGGCGCTCCGCGCCTGTGCGCCTTTCTGGTTGCTCCTGCTACCAGAAAGGCGCACGGGGACTACACCCCTACGTCGTCGAGGGACTCGTTCTTCGTCTCCTTCATCACCAGCAGCGCGATGAACGTGAGCGCGGCGGCGATCAGCAGGTAGATGCCCACCCAACCGACGCCGTACGACGTGGCGAGCCAGGTGGCGATGAACGGTGCGACGGCGGCGCCCAGGATGCTGGCGGTGTTGTAGGCGATCCCCGAACCCGTGTAGCGCACGTTGGTCGGGAACAGCTCCGGCAGAACGGCGCTCATCGGCCCGAAGGTCATTCCCATCAACAACATTCCGATTGCCAGGAACACGAGCATGCGGGCGTTGCCCATGCCGTCCTGGTTCAGCATGACACCGAACGTGAGGCCGAACAGCATGATGAACCCGGTGATCGTGAGCAGCGTGATGCGGCGCCCGAAGCGGTCGGCCAGCCACCCCGACACGGGGACGGCGGCCGCGAAGAACAGGACCGCGACCAGTTGCAGCACCAGGAAGTCGGTGTAATGGAACCCGGCTCCCGTGCCGCCCTGCGCGGGGGTCTTGCCGGTGCCGTAACTCAGCACCCAGGTGGTCATGATGTAGAAGAGCGTGTAGGTGGCGAGCATGACGAACGTGCCGATGATCAACTGACGCCAGCTGGTCTTGAACACCTCGGCGATCGGGGTCTTCACCTTCTCGCCGCGCGCGACGGCGCGGGCGAACACGGGCGTCTCCTCCAGCTTGAGCCGCACGTACAGACCGATCATCACCATGATCGCGCTGAGCAGGAACGGGATCCGCCAGCCCCAGGTGAGGAACGCGCCGTCCAGGTCGGGGCTGCTGTTGTCGTGGTCCAGGAACAGCGTGATGATCAGGAACAGACCGTTGGCGAGGAAGAAGCCGATCGGCGCGCCCAGCTGCGGCCACATGGCCGCCCACGCGCGCTTGCCCTTCTGGGCGGTCTCGGTCGCGAGCAGTGCCGCGCCACTCCACTCACCGCCCAGTCCCAGACCCTGGCAGAAGCGCATCAACGCCAGCAGCGCGGGCGCGACGATGCCGATCTGATGGTAGGTCGGCAGCAGACCGATCACGAACGTCGCGATGCCCATGGTGAGGAGTGAGCCGACGAGCGTCGTCTTGCGTCCGATGCGGTCGCCGAAGTGGCCGAACAGGATCGAACCGAGCGGCCGGGCGACGAAGGCGAGACCGAACGTGGCGAGGGACGCCAGCAGGGCGGTGGTGCCGTTTCCCTTGGGGAAGAACAGATGCGGGAACACGGATACGGCCGCGGTCGCATAGATGTAGAAGTCGTAGAACTCGATGGACGTTCCCACCATGCTCGCAACGACGATCCGGCTTCTGGGTACGCCGGCGACGGTGGCCCCGCCGTCCGGTTCTGGCTTCGACGTATCGACGGCACTGCTCACTCGACTTACTCCTGCACGATGCTATTTCAACTATTGGGACGACAGTCCATTCCTTAGGAATTGAACACCTCGTGTCTTTCGCTTGGCAAATTGGATAAGCTCTCCTCGGTGCGCCGGGAAGTCTGGTCGGCAGAGCATTTGCCGTACCCCGACCACATCGAAAGCGAGCGACCCCGGTGACCCAGCCCCTCCGCTCCGAACTCTCCCGCTACCTCCGCACCGAGACGGTCGGCGGTTCGATCCTGCTCGCCGCCGCCGCGGTCGCCCTCCTGTGGGCGAACTCCCCCGTCTCGGATTCCTACTTCGCGTTGCGCGACTGGACGATCGGCCCGGAGGCGCTCCACCTGAACCTGACGGTCGGGACGTGGGCGCAGGACGGGCTGCTGGCGGTCTTCTTCTTCGTCGCCGGCCTGGAACTGAAACGAGAACTGGTGGTGGGCGAACTCGCCGACCGCAAACGTGCGCTGCTCCCGATCATCGCGGCCTGCGGCGGGGTGGTGGTGCCCGCGATCATCGCCGCGACGATCGGCGCCGGAACACCCGGCATGGACCGCGGCTGGGCCATCCCCGTCGCCACCGACATCGCGTTCGCACTGGGTGTGCTGGCGCTGACCGGGTCCCGCATCCCCGCGAGCGCCCGCGTGTTCCTGCTCAGCCTGGCCGTCGTCGACGACCTTCTCGCGATCGTGCTCATCGCCGTCCTGTTCACCAGTTCGATCGCCGTGCTGTGGCTGCTGGGCGCCGCCGTGTGCCTGGTCGTCTACGTCGTCGCCCAGCACCGGCGCATCACCACTCCACTGCTCTACGTTCCGCTCGCACTGTTCGCCTGGTACTGCATGCACCAAGCCGGAATCCACGCCACGCTGGCCGGCGTCGCTCTCGGCCTCCTCACCCGGGTGCGGCGCGACCCCGGCGAACGCGAATCCCCCGCGTCCCGCCTCGAGCACCGCATCCAGCCGTTGTCGGCGGGCTTCTGTGTCCCGGTGTTCGCCCTGTTTGCGTCCGGGGTCGCCCTCAGCAGCGAGCTCCTGGGGCAGCTGTTCACCGACCCCATCTCGCAGGCCGTGATCGCCGGGCTCCTCGTCGGCAAGACCGTCGGCATCTTCGGCGTCTCCTGGCTCGCGATCCGCCTGGGTATCGCGAAGAAACCGCGTGCACTGGGGTTCCGGGACATGTTTGCCCTCTCAGTGCTCGGTGCGATCGGGTTCACCGTTAGCCTTCTCGTAGCGGATCTCGCGCTTGCGGGAATCGGTGACGGCAGCGCGGCCGAAATAGCTAAGGTCGCGGTGCTCGTGACATCGTTGACAGCGTCGCTGATCGGATCAGCGTTACTGTGGCGACGCGGTCGGGCCCATGCGGCCCGGCAGGATGACTCGGACGTGCAAGAGCTACCTGGAGGGGTCGACAAGTGAGCATCACTCACGGCAAGGGAGACAGCCCGCGTTATACGGGAGACGGGGTGCCGAACACGGTGTCGTCGATCCCGCTCACGGACGTGGACGCTCAGACACCCGGCGAGGCGAGCCTCGGCACGCTGGTCAAGCATGCGACCGCGCAGGTGTCCACCCTCGTCCGCGCCGAGGTCGAGCTCGCGAAGGCCGAGGTCACCGGTGAGGTCAAGAAGGGCCTGCAGGGCAGCCTGTTCTTCATCCTCGCGTTCACCGTGCTGCTGTTCAGCTCGTTCTTCTTCTTCTTCTTCCTCGCCGAACTCCTCGACGTGTGGATCGCCCGCTGGCTGGCGTTCCTGATCGTCTTCCTGATCATGCTCGTGGTGACGGCGATCCTCGCGCTGCTCGGTTATCTGCGGGTACGCAAACTCCGCGCACCCGAGAAGACCATCGACTCCCTGAGGCAGGCCAAGACGGTGCTGCCCACGTCGTACTCGGATGCGGAGGCCCATCTCGCATCGCCCACCGGACGTCACGCGCGGTAACTCGCTCCTGTGGCACCACCCGATCCGTCCACCGTCCGTTTCGACGGCCCCTGGATTCATCGCGACATCCATGCCAACGGAATCCGATTCCACACCGTCGAGGTCGGCGCATCCGCACCGGATGCGCCGCTCGTCATCCTGCTGCACGGGTTCGCGGACTTCTGGTGGTCGTGGCGCCACCAGCTGACCGCGCTGTCCGAGCAGGGGTACCGGGCCGTCGCCGTCGACCTCCGCGGCTACGGCGATTCCGACAAACCGCCGCGCGGCTACGACGGGTGGACGCTGGCCGGCGACATCGCCGGCCTGATCCGGGCGATGGGCTATGGCGAGGCAACACTGGTCGGGCATGCCGACGGCGGCCTGGTCTGCTGGGCCACGGCGGTCCTCCATGCTCGTCTCGTCCGGTCGATTGCACTGGTCAGCTCGCCGCATCCACTCGCGCTCAAGCAGGCCGTCCTCCACGACCGCTACCAGCGCAAAGCTTTGCTGCCCTCGTTCGTCTCCTGCCAGGTGCCGTGGCGTCCCGAACGTCGCCTCACCCGGGACAACGGGTCGGAGGTCGAGCGGTTGATCCGCGAACGCTCCGGCCCCGGCTGGACCGAGAATCCGGAATTCGACGTCGTCGTGTCACGGATGCGGTCGGCGATCCAGATTCCCGGCACCGCGCACTGCACCCTGGAGTACCAGCGGTGGGCGTTCCGCAGCCAGTTCCGGCCGGACGGCAGCCGGTTCATGGCGTCGATGGATCAGACGCTGCGGATCCCCGTCCTGCACCTGCACGGCGACCTCGACCCGTACGTGCTCGCGGACACCGTGCGCCGCAGCCACCGCTTCGCACCCACCCAGCAGATGCAGACCGTGCCCGGCGTGGGCCACTACGCGCACTGGGAAGCCCCGGAACGCGTCAACGCCGCACTGCTCGACCTCGTCGCGCCCCGCACGGCCTGACCGTCAGAGGATGCACGCCCCGGTGTCCACGGCGACCGACGCCCCGGACGCCGCCTGCAACTGACGCGACACCTCGGCGGCGGTGAGCACGAACCCGGTGTCGCTGTTGTCGACGGCGGCGCCGAAGACCACCCCGAGCACCCGGCCGTCGCTGTCGACGAGCGGTCCGCCGGAGTTGCCCTGCCGGATGGAACCGCGGACCGTGTACACCTCACGCTGGACGGTGCCCGCCCGGTAGATGTCGGGACCGCTGAGGTCCAGGATCTCCCGGACCCGCGCGGCGCTGGCCGTGTACGGGCCGCCGCCCGGGTAGCCGAGCACCAGCGCGTTGTCGCCGGTCTGCGCCGGCTCGGGGGCGAAGTTCAGGACGGGCGCGTCCAGTCCGGGCACCTCGAGGACCGCGACGTCGGCGGACGGGTCGAACAGCACGACCTCGGCGTCCATCGGCCCGTTCGCGGTGTCGACGACGATCCCGGCCGTTCCCGCGACCACGTGCGCGTTGGTCATCACCCGGTCGGGTGCCACGACGAACCCGGATCCCTCCAGCGCGCGCTGGCAACTCGGGGCAACACCCCGGATCCTCAGCACGCTCGACTGCAGCGAGGACGCGACGGGGCTCTCCAGGACGCTGGCGTCCGGCGGGTCGACGGTCGTGATGGGGGTGCGCCCGAACGGCCCGATGACGTCGGGAAGCCCGGACGTGTCGAGCAGCGCGGTGAACTCGGTGGGCAGTTGCCGCATCCAGGCGGGCGCGATGTTGTCGACCGTCTCGAGGACGGTCGACCCGCGCACCGCCGCCGCCAGCTGAGGCTGGGACGAGGACGTGAGCGGGATCGCCAGCAGCCACGCCGCGACGAACACCGCGACCGCCTGTACGCAGGCGCCGATCACGCTGTCGACGGACCGCGCGACCGGACTGTGCATGCTTCCCCGCGCGGCTCGGCCGAGGACCATGCCCGCGACTTCGCCGACGATGACCAGCACCACGATGAGGGCGATGCCGACCAGCACGCGACCGCGGCCCTCGTCCACGTGCACCAGCACGTGGGGGGCGATCAGGATGCCCGCGACCGCGCCCAGCACCACGCCGATGAAGGCGAGTACCGACGCCACGGCGCCCTGACGCCAGCCCGACGTCGCGGCGACGAAGGCGATCAGCACGATCGCCAGGTCGATCCAGTGCGAGCCCGTCATCGCTCGGCCGCCGGCCGGCCGTGACCGTGGGTCAGGTGGTCGTCGTCCAGGTCGTTGTCGAGTTCGGCGAGGACGGTGTCGAGGTCGCGGATGTCGTGGCGGTCCCACTCCTGTTCCCAGCCGGAGACCGCGAACAGGGCGGCCAGGATGCCGGCGGTGAAACCCCACACGAGCATGCCGTCGACGGCGAACGCGGGCCCCTGGTATCCGGCCGGGTGGCGCACCTGGAACCGGTTCCGCGGATCGATCAGGGTGTGCACGGGAACCCGGGCGACGCGTTCGGCCTCCGCGGGATCGACCACGCCGACCGCGCTGGGCTTCTCCCAGTACGCGAGGACGGGAGTGACGTCGAAGCCGGACGGCGGGATGAAGATCTCCTCGAGCACGGCGAGTGGGCGGACACCGGACGGGTCGAGTCCCGTTTCCTCCTGGGCCTCCCGCAACGCGGTGGCGATGGGTCCCTCGTCTCCGGGATCGCTGGCACCGCCCGGGAATGCCACCTGACCACTGTGCTGACGCATCGTGGACGCACGCTGGGTGAGCAGGACGTCGGCGCCGGCGGGCAGGCCGCCCGACATCAACGGGTCCGCCTCGACGGGACCGCCGAACAACACGAGCACCGCCGCCTCACGGGTGATCGCACCACGGGGTGCGCGCCGATCGAGGACGGGGTTGATCCTGTGCGGGTCGGCCGGCGTGCGGTGCACGACCCGGCGCAGCCAGGGCGGAACGGCGACGCCGTCCACGGAAGACGTCATGCCGCCACCCCCAGGTTCTGTTCGACGGCGTCCGCGATCTCGTCGACACTGCGGAACGGCTGCGGCAGCACCTTCGCCACCGTGCCGTCGGGCCGGATCAGCACCGAGACCGGGAGGACGGGAGGGGCCCCGACCGCGACGCGGACGCGACCGTCGCCGTCTTGCACACCGGGCAGGGTGACGGAGTAATCGATGAGCCGCGACAGCGCGCTGGACTCGTTGGGATCGGTGTGCACCGTAAGCACGGTAACCGCGTCGCCCGCACGATCCGAAAACTGCTGCATATAGGGCAGCTCCTCGGCGCAGGGGCCACACCAGTACGCCCACAGGTTCAGCAGCGCCGGTTTACCACCGAGCGCGGCCGCCAGATCCACCTGACTGCCGTCGCCCACGCATTCCAGCGTGATGCCGGACAGCACCGGATCCGCCGAAGGCCCGGACGCGGCCGCCGGGGCGGGGCACGGGGCCAGGCCCGCCTGCGTCCTCTGTGCCGCGAGCGCGTCGGGATCGGCGCTCACCGACGTCGGGGTGCTGCCGCCCGCACCGAACCGGTCCTCGTACGACGGCGTCTCCGCGTCGTCGCCCCGCGGCCAGATCGCGACGACGAGAGCCACCACGACCACGAGGGCGGCCAGACTCCACCGCGCTGCACTAGACACTCGTATCTACCCTCACCTGCCGGCCAGACGCAGCAGATGCTCCGTCTCCGGTCCACGAACCAGTTCGGCGGCGACATCCGGGTCGATCGGGCCGAGCCCGTACGACGGACAGTCCTTGGCGAGCACACACACCCCGCAGGCGGGCTTGCGGGCGTGGCAGACGCGCCTGCCGTGGAAGATCACCCGGTGCGAGAGCAGCGTCCACTCCTTGCGCTCGATCAGGGCGCCGATCGCGTGCTCGACCTTGACCGGGTCTTCCTCCTCGGTCCACTTCCACCGCCGCACGAGCCGGCCGAAGTGGGTGTCGACGGTGATTCCCGGCACATCGAACGCGTTGCCGAGGATCACGTTGGCCGTCTTCCGGCCGATCCCGGGCAGCGTCACGAGGTCCTTCAGATTGCCGGGGACCTCGCCGTCGAAGCGTTCGAGCAGAGCCTGCCCGAGCCCGATCAGCGAGTTCGTCTTGTTGCGGTAGAAACCCGTGGACCGGATGTACTCCTCGAGTTCGGTCCGTTCGGCCTCCGCGTACGCCTTCGCATCGGGGTAGCGGGCGAACAGCGCCGGCGTCACCATGTTCACCCGCACGTCAGTGCACTGCGCGGACAGGATCGTCGCGACGGCGAGGTCCAGGGGTGTGGTGAAGTCGAGTTCGCAATAGACGTGAGGGAAGGCCTCGGCGAGCCTGCGGTTCATCCGCCGGGCGCGCCGGACGAGTCCGAGTCGGGTTTCTTCCTGCTTCGCGGCCCGCGAACGGGTGCGTCCACGCACTTCGGAGCCGTCGCTGGGGGTCGCATGCACGGGATCAACTCTACGGATACCCGACCGATCCGAATTGCTGCTGTGTCGCTTCTGAGACATTTGCAGTGTTTACTTCCCGGTATGCAAGGTCTCGCTGTGGTCCTCTTCCCAGTGCTGCTGATGCTGTTTGCGCTGGCAATGGAGCGGGTGGAGTTCAGACTCCGCCGGCTCACGGTTCGTCAGCAAGAGGTGGAAGAGTTCCTCGACCAGGCAAGTCACGACGAAGTGGCCACCCTGGCCCACGAAGGTTTCCCCCACGCATTGGCACGCTTCCATCGACGTCGCAAGGGTCGGTCGGGCTTCGAATCCGACGACGCCGACATCACCGGAGTGGGCTCGCGGCGCGCCAGCTGACCCCTGGAAACCCCCGCAAAGACGCACCACCGGACGCATCATCCGGTTAACTTTTGCGACTTCCGTGGCATCGGTCACTCAGACCGAGCCGTCTCAACGTAGACTTCAGAGCCGTACCTGTTGCACAGCGACACGCCGCGGATCACCGGGGCATCGTCGACATGCAGCAAATCGCGCACAATATGCATACAGACGAACAATATTCCCAAGGAGCGCACGTGGACGACGTCCTGGCAAGAGCCGGCATCTTCCAAGGAGTCGAGCCCTCAGCGGTAGCGGCGCTGACCAAGCAGCTGCAGCCTGTCGACTTCCCCCGCGGACATGTCATCTTCAACGAAGGTGAGCCCGGTGACCGCCTGTACATCATCGTTTCCGGCAAGGTGAAGATCGGCCGCCGCTCGCCGGACGGCCGTGAGAACCTGCTGACGATCATGGGCCCGTCCGACATGTTCGGTGAGCTGTCCATCTTCGACCCGGGTCCGCGTACGTCCACCGCGACCACGGTCACCGAGGTCCGCGCGGTCAGCATGGACCGCGAAGCGCTCAAGGCGTGGATCGACCACCGCCCCGAGATCGCCGAACAGCTGCTGCGGGTCCTCGCGCGCCGTCTGCGTCGTACCAACAACAACCTGGCCGACCTCATCTTCACGGACGTCCCCGGTCGTGTCGCCAAGGCGCTGCTGCAGCTCGCACAGCGGTTCGGCACCCAGGAGGCGGGCTCACTGCGCGTCACCCACGACCTCACGCAGGAAGAGATCGCCCAGCTCGTCGGCGCTTCCCGCGAGACCGTCAACAAGGCGCTCGCCGACTTCGCGCACCGCGGATGGCTGCGCCTCGAAGGCAAGAGTGTGCTGATCTCCGACTCCGAGCGCCTGGCACGTCGCGCACGGTAGTCCCCGCATCCACGACTTCGGCCACCCCCTCACAGCGAGGGGGTGGCCGAAGTCGTTATGCGGTCAGTCGAGGCTGCGCAGATAGGCGAGCTGCACGTTGACGGACTTCTCCGCCACCGGCCACAACTTCGGGTCGACGTCGGAGTAGACGTGCTCGACCACCTCGCGGACCGTGGGGGTGCCCCCGAGCGCACCGAGCGCGGCCCGCACCTGGTCGAGCCGCTCCTCGCGATGATCGAGGTACTGCTGCGCCACCACGTTCAGTTCGGGCAGTTCGGGTCCGTGGCCGGGCATCACCCGGTGTCCGGTGCCGAGGTCCAGCAGCCGGCGCAGCGACGACAGGTAGTCGGCGAGGTCGCCGTCCGAGTCGTCGAGCACCGTGGTGCCGCGGCCGAGGATCGTATCGCCGGTGAGGACGGTGCCCTCACCTTCCACGGTGAAGGACACCGAGTCCTTCGTGTGCCCGGGCGTGGCGATCACCGTGACGGTGAGCCCGGCGACGTCGATGGTCTCGCCGTCCACGAGGGGTTCGCCGCCGCCGCGAAGGAACTCGGGGTCCACCGAGCGCACGGGCGCGCCGGTGAGTTCGAAGAACCGCTGCACTCCCCCGGTGTGGTCGAAGTGACGGTGAGTGATCAGCGTCAATGCGACCGGTCCGAGTGCCGCGACGCGGGCGAGGTGCTCCTCGTCGGCGTCGCCCGGGTCGACCACCACGCACTCGTCCCGGCCCGGCGCGCGCAGAATCCACGTGTTGGTTCCGTCGAGCGTCATCATGCCGGGATTGTTTTCGAGCACGACCGAGACGATCGGGGTGACCTCCCGCACCTGGGCGTAGGCCGGATGGGCAAGCGTCATGGCTCTACGACTCCGGTTGCACTTCGGCGATGAGTTCCACCTCGACGGGGGCGCCGAGCGGCAGTTCCGCGACACCGACGGCCGAGCGTGCGTGGGCCCCGGCTTCGCCGAACACCTCGCCGAGGAATTCGGAGGCACCGTTCACGACGCCGGGCTGACCGGTGAAGCCCTCGGCGGAGGCGACGAACCCGACGACCTTGACGATCCGCACCACCGAGTCGATGCCGACGAGGGCGTCGACCGCCGCCAGCGCGTTGAGTACACACGCCCGGGCCGCGGCCTTGGCGTCCTCGTCCGACACACCGGCGCCGAGCTTGCCCGCGATCGTCAGCTTGCCCTCGACGATCGGCAGCTGCCCGGACGTGTAGACGTAATTGCCGGTGCGCACGGCGGGCACGTAGGCGGCCACCGGCGGAACGACGGACGGCAGCGTGATGCCGAGTTCACTCAGGCGGGCGGACCAGTTCCGAGTCTCTGCCACGGCCCTCAGCCCTTCGGACGCTTCAGGTACGCGACGTGCTGCTCACCGGTGGGTCCGGGCAGCACCGTCACCAGTTCCCAGCCGTCG
The DNA here is from genome assembly GCF_900105905.1 of Rhodococcus koreensis. GTDB lineage: Bacteria > Actinomycetota > Actinomycetes > Mycobacteriales > Mycobacteriaceae > Rhodococcus_F > Rhodococcus_F koreensis. The sequence goes on from NZ_FNSV01000005.1 coordinate 4,271,591, forward strand.
GTGCCCCACTGATCGAGGATCTGCTTGGTCGCATGTGTGAGCAGCGGAACGGTGGCGTACTCCCAGGAAGTCAATTCACTCATGCCGGTGAGCCTATCCCCCGCACATCCTGGCTCCCAGACTTATAGGCTCGACCCCGTGGTTGCATCCCCAGACCAGCTCACCCCGACGTGGCCCGAGAAGGCCGCGCGGGCCCGGCTGCACTTCGTCTCCGGAAAGGGCGGCACCGGAAAGTCCACGGTGGCCGCCACGTTGGCGCTCGCCCTGGCCGAGGGTGGGCGCCGCGTGCTACTGGTGGAAGTCGAGGGCAGGCAGGGGATCGCTCAGCTCTTCGACGTGCCCCCGCTGCCGCCGCAGGAGACGAAGGTCGCGGCCGCCGAGGGTGGCGGAGAGGTCATGGCACTGGCCATCGACATCGAGACCGCGTTCCTCGAATACCTCGAGATGTTCTACAACCTCGGGTTCGCGGGCCGCGCTATGCGCAAGTTCGGCGCCATCGAGTTCGCCACCACCATCGCACCGGGTCTCCGGGACGTGCTGCTGACCGGCAAGATCAAGGAATGTGTGGTGCGCTCCGACAAGTCGGGTAAACGGGTGTACGACGCCGTCGTCGTCGACGCCCCGCCGACCGGGCGGATCGGCAACTTCCTCGACGTGACGAAGGCGATGGCCGACCTCGCGAAGGGCGGGCCGGTGCGCTCGCAGAGCGAGGGCGTGGTGCGCCTGCTGCATTCCGACGAGACCGTCGTCCACCTCGTGACGCTGCTCGAGGCGCTGCCGGTGCAGGAGACCACCGACGCCGCAGAGGAACTGGCCCGCGCCGACCTGCGGCTGGGCACCGTCGTCGTCAACCGCACCAGCCCGCAGTTCCTGCCCGCCGACACCCTCGCCGACGTCGCGAAGGGCCGCATCGACGCCGAGGCCGTCCGGGCCGGACTGCAGAAGACCGGGATCACCCTGGACGAAGAGAATTTCGCCGGGTTGCTCACCGAGACGATCGAACACGCGTCCGTCCTCGAAGCGCAGGAGGAGAGCGCCGGACAGCTCAGCGAAGTGGACGGGGCGCGGCTGCACCTGCCGTCCCTCGCCGACGGTGTGGACCTGGGCGGGCTGTACGAGCTCGCGGAATATCTGACGGAACAGGGTGTCCGATGACCCAGACAACTGAACACGAGCGTCGCCGCACCGCCTCCGCACTCGACGTCGCGGGGATTCTGGAGAACAGGGCAACGCGGATCGTCGTCTGCTGCGGAGCCGGCGGCGTCGGTAAGACCACCACGGCGGCGTCGCTGGCACTGCGCGCGGCGGAGCAGGGACGCAAGGTGGTCGTGCTGACCATCGACCCGGCACGCCGGCTCGCGCAGGCTCTCGGCGTCGCGGAACTCGACAACACGCCGCAGCCCGTGCAGCTCGGACCGGACGCGACGGGCGAACTGCACGCCATGATGCTCAACATGCGCCGCACGTTCGACGAGATGGTGATCGAGCACTCCACGCCGGAGAAGGCGGAGCAGATTCTCGCGAACCCCTTCTATCAGACCGTCGCCAGCTCGTTCTCGGGAACGCAGGAATACATGGCGATGGAGAAGCTGGGGCAACTCGCCTCCAGCGACGAGTGGGATCTGGTGGTCGTCGACACGCCACCGTCGCGCAACGCCCTGGACTTCCTCGACGCACCCCAGCGTCTGGGCGCGTTTCTCGACGGCCGCATGATCCGGTTGCTCACCGCGCCCGGCCGCGGCCTCACCCGGCTCGTCACCGGCGCGATGGGCCTGGCGCTGCGCGGTGTGTCCACCATCGTCGGCAGTCAGATGCTGTCGGACGCCTCGAGTTTCGTGCAGTCACTGGACTCGATGTTCGGCGGATTCCGGGAAAGGGCAACGCGCACTTACGAATTGCTCCGGCAGCCGGGAACGAAGTTTCTGGTGATCGCCGCAGCGGAACCGGATGCGCTGCGTGAGGCGGCTTTCTTCGTCGACCGGCTCGCAGGCGACGAGATGCCGCTCGCGGGCCTCGTCCTGAATCGGACGCACCCCACTCTCAGTTCCCTGTCGGCCGATCACGCGGTCACTGCCGCCGACCAACTCGGGGACCAAGACCCCCTCACCGCCGCTGTGCTGCGAATCCACGCCCATCGGGCGGTGATCGCCAAGCGTGAGGTCCAACTACTGAGCCGGTTCACGGCGGCCCACCCTCGGGTGCCGATCGTCGGCGTGCCCTCGCTGCCGTTCGAGGTGTCGGACCTCGAGGCCTTGAGAGCGGTAGGCGACCAGCTCACCCGGACGAGCTGATCAGCTCGCTACCGGAGAACCGGTCACCCGCCTGTGTCCTGCCTGACTGCGAATCCGATCCCGAATCTCAGACAGCGGACTGGTGCTGCCGCTGAGCTTCGAAGAAATCGGACCATGAGTCCACCTCGGGGTGCTGCTTGAGCAACGCCCGGCGTTGACGTTCCGTCATGCCACCCCACACGCCGAACTCGACACGGTTGTCGAGTGCATCGGCTCCGCACTGCATCAATACCGGGCAATGCCGGCAAATGGTTGCGGCCTTGCGCTGTGCTGCGCCGCGTACAAAGAGTTGATCGGGATCGACTTCCCGGCAACGGGCCTGGGTGACCCAGGCGATTCGCGCTTCTGCTTGCTCGACGTCCAGACGGCTGGTTGGGGTGGTCATGTGCATTCGTTTCCCCTCTTCGAGTCTGCGCAAACCCAGCGCGTAGCACGCCGAGGCTGCACCACATAAGCGATGGGGTGTTATCTCCATCACACTGTTCCAACAATTTAGGTAAAGAAACCGCCACGCGCAAGACGGTGAACACGCTTTTTTGGTACGCCCGTCCATACCCCGTGCTCAGGGCATTTTCCTGGCCGAATTCTGCGCCCAACCAGCGCACCCTCAGACCCCACGTAGTCTGTAGATCGTGTCGATTGCAAAAACAGTGGGGAAGCTCGCAGGATCCTCCGCCTTGGCAGGAGTGCTCCTCGCCGGCGTGATGTTTCCGCTCGCCGGAGGCTTCGGTTACGCCTCCAACAGGGCGGCTGACACCGTCGACAACGTCTCCGCCGAACTGGTCGAAGGAACGGTTCCCGCAGTCTCGACGATGGTCGACTCCGCGGGCAATCCCATCGCGTGGCTGTACGACCAGCGCCGCTTCGAAGTGCCCAGCGACAAGATCTCCAACGAGATGAAGCTCGCCATCGTCTCCGTCGAGGACCGCCGGTTCCCGGAGCACAAGGGCGTCGACTGGCAGGGCACGATGCGCGCCTTCCTGACCAACACCACCAGCGGTGAGGTGCAGCAGGGCGCGTCGACACTCGACCAGCAGTACGTGAAGAACTACCAGCTGCTCGTCGTCGCCAAAACCGACGCCGAACGCCGGGCCGCGATCGAGACGACGCCCGCCCGCAAGATCCGCGAGATCCGGATGGCGCTGACGCTCGACAAGGAACTCACCAAGGACGAGATCCTCACCCGCTACCTCAACCTGGTGCCGTTCGGCAACGCCTCGTTCGGCATCCAGGACGCCGCCCAGACGTACTTCGGCATCGACGCGTCCGAACTGAACACCCAGCAGTCCGCGATGCTCGCGGGCATGGTGCAGTCCAGTTCGGCGCTGAACCCGTACACGAACCCCGAGGGCGTCCTCGAACGCCGCAACGTGGTTCTCGACACGATGATCTCGAGCATCCCCGAGCGCGCCGCCGAACTGCGGGAACTCAAGGAGACGCCCCTCGGCGTGCTGCCCGAACCCAACCGGCTGCCCCGCGGGTGCATCGCCGCCGGCGACCGCGGCTTCTTCTGCGACTACGCCCTGCAGTACCTGGCGAACGCCGGCATCAGCCGGGAGCAGATCGACAAGGGCGGCTACCTGATCAAGACGACGCTCGACCCCGCGGTGCAGGCGTCCACCAAGGCTGCGCTCACCGCGAAGGCCAGCCCCGGACTCGACGGCATCGCCAACGTCATGAACGTGGTCCAGCCCGGCCAGGATTCACACCGCATCCTCGCGATGGGCAGTAGCCGCACCTACGGTCTCGACGCGAACGCCAACGAAACCGTGCAGGCCCAGCCGTACTCGCTGGCCGGTCACGGCGCCGGGTCGATCTTCAAGATCTTCACGACCGCCGCCGCCATGGAGAAGGGCCTCGGCACCAACGCCGTCCTGGACGTCCCCGGACGGTTCGAGGCCCGCGGCATGGGTAGCGGTGGTGCCCGCGGATGCCCGGCGGCCACGTACTGCGTCGAGAACGCAGGCAAGTACCCGGCGTCGCTGTCGGTGACGGACGCGCTCGCACAGTCGCCCAACACGGCGTTCGTCAAGCTCATCCAGGCCACCGGCGTCGCCCCCACCGTCGACATGGCGGTGCGGCTGGGGCTACGGTCGTACGCCGACCCCGGCACCTCCGGATTCGACGACCGCAGCATGGCGGATTTCCAGAAGGATCAGAATCTGGGTTCGTTCACCCTCGGACCCACCTGGGTCAATCCGCTGGAACTGTCGAATGTCGCGGCAACGCTCGCGTCGCACGGCAAGTGGTGCCCGCCCACCCCCATCGATTCGGTCTTCGACCGTGAAGGCAAGCCCGTCTCGGTCACGCAGCAGGCCTGCGAGCAGGTGGTCGAGCCCGGCCTCGCGGACACCCTCGCCAATGCCATGAGCAAGGACGACAAGGCAGGCGGCACGTCGGCCGGGGCCGCGGGCAGCGCCGGCTGGACCCTCCCGATGGCGGGTAAGACCGGAACCACCGAGTCCCACATGTCGTCGGGCTTCCTCGGGTTCACCAACAACTTCGCCGCCGCCGTCTACGTGTTCGGCGACTCGCCGACACCGGGCGAGATCTGCTCGGGCCCGCTACGGCCCTGTGGCGACGGAAATCTCTACGGCGGTAACGAGCCCGCCCAGACGTGGTTCGCTGCGATGAATCCCGTCGCCAACAACTTCGGGCCGACGACGCTGCCGCCGATCGATCAGAAGTACGCGCGGGGTTCGCAGAACGGTCAGGTTCCGGACGTCACCGGCCTGAGCCAGTCGGCCGCGACGTCCCGCCTGCAGGGAGCCGGATTCACCGTGAACGCGATCACCACCGCGTCACAGGTCGCCAAGGGGACGGTCACGAGCTCGGCGCCGTCCGGTTCGGCGATTCCGGGGTCGACGATCACGATCTACGTCAGCGACGGATCGGTGAAGGCCGCTCCCCCGCAGGCCCCGGCTCAGGGAATCCCCGTTCCGCCCATCCAGCTGCCCGGCCTGCCGCCGATCCAGCTGCCGCCCATACCCCGGTGACCCGCAGGTGAGTGGGAAAGTGTGTAGGCGCACGCTTTCCCACTCACGCGCGGGTCAGAGGCGGGACTTCACCGCGTGCGAGAGCCGCGAACCGTCCGCCTTGCCGCCCGCAAGCGCGCCGGCGGCCTTCATGACCTGACCCATCTGACGCATGCCGGGACGCTCACCGATCTCCTCGGCCACCTGGGCGATGGCGGTGTCCACGACGTCGACGAGTTCGGCGTCGGTCAGCGGCGTCGGCAGGTACTCGTCGATGATCTGCGCCTCGGCCCGCTCCTGCGCTGCCAGCTCACCCCGACCGTTCTCGGTGTAGATCTCGGCGGACTCGCCGCGCTTCTTCGACTCCTTCGCGAGGACCTTCAGCACCTCGTCGTCGGTGAGTTCGCGGGCTTCCTTGCCGGAAACCTCTTCGGTCTGCACGGCGGCCATCAGCATGCGGATCGTGGCGGTGCGCAGCGAATCCTTGGCCTTCATGGCGGCCGTCATGTCGGAGCGCAGTCTTGCTTTCAGTGAATCTGGCATGGGCGAAACGCTACGCGCCCCGATTTGTCCACTGCATCTCGATTGCGCTCATCAGTATCCTGGAAGAGTGTCTGACGAGTTCCGCACCAACCTGACCCGCGCCGCCCTGGGTACGGCGGGTGCCGCCGCCCTCGGCATCGGCTACGCCTCGCTCATCGAGCGCAATGCGTTCGCGCTGCGTGAGGTCACGATGCCGGTGCTCGAACCCGGGTCGTCGACGCTCCGTGTGCTGCACATCAGCGACCTGCACATGATGCCCGGACAGCGGCTGAAACAGAACTGGCTGCGGGAACTCGACAACCTCGACCCCGACCTCGTCGTGAACACCGGCGACAACCTGTCGCACCAGCGGGCGGTGCCCGCCGTGGTCCAGGCGCTGGGGAATCTGCTCGCCCGCCCCGGACTGTTCGTGTTCGGCAGCAACGACTACTTCGCGCCGAAACCGAAGAACCCGTTCGAGTACTTCCGCAAGGATCGCAAGCGCATCCTCGGCGAGCCGCTGCCGTGGGGCGACCTGCGGGCCGCGTTCACCGAACGCGGCTGGTTCGACGTCACGCACGTGCGCCGCGACCTCGAGGTGTCGGGGGTCCGGATCGCGTCGGCCGGGGTCGACGATCCGCACCTCCAGCGCGACCGGTACGACACCATCGCCGGTCCGCCCAATCCGCTGGCCGATCTCCGGCTGGGCATCACCCACTCGCCCGAGCCGCGGGTTCTCGATCGGTTCGCGGACGACGGGTACGACCTGGTGCTGGCCGGCCACACGCACGGCGGTCAGCTGTGCCTGCCGTTCTACGGCGCACTCGTCACCAACTGCGACATCGACCGCTCACGGGTGAAGGGGCCGTCCAAGTGGGGGGCGCACACCCAGCTGCACGTGTCCGCCGGGATCGGGACGTCGCCGTGGGCGCCGGCCCGCTTCTGCTGCCGCCCCGAGGCGACGCTCCTGACGTTGGTCCCGGCTCAGCGCGGCGGCTCGGACTCCGACACCGCGCGGGCTCGCGCCGAGTCGTCGGAGAGCACCGTTTTACGCAATTGACCAGGGGATTTAATGGTGACTGGTTGGGTAATGTAAGCTAGCCGAGGTTCAACACGGGGTGTGGCGCAGCTTGGTAGCGCGCTTCGTTCGGGACGAAGAGGTCGTGGGTTCAAATCCCGCCACCCCGACAGTGTGAGACACCGAGAAGAGGCCTCGACCGGTTCGCCGGTCGAGGCCTCTTCTGCGTGGTGGGGACGTTTTCCGGTTGCCCGGACCCCGCGGCCACCGCTCCGAAACCTCAGGCTAGCCTCACCTCATGTCATCGAGGCTCTACGTACGCGCCGGGCTGGTCGCCCTGGCCAGCGTCTTTCTCGCCGCCTGCGGCACCACCGACACCGGTTCGACCGCCGGCAACACCGACGTCGCCACCGGCGGCCGCCAGTTCGCCACGGCGGACGCCGAGACCGCCAAACTCGGCACCGATGCCGAACCCGGCGTCTTCCCCCGGACCATCACCCACGCGCTCGGGGAAACCGTCATCGAGAAGAAGCCCGAGCGGGTGATCGTCCTCGACGGCGGCGAGCTGGACGACGTGCTCTCCCTGGGAATCACGCCCGTCGGACTGGCCAGCCCAGAGAGCGCCGCCGGACAGCCGTCCTACCTGGCCGACAAGCTCGCCGGAGTCCCGGACGTCGGGACCACCAACAACCTGAACCTCGAGGCGATCTCCGCGCTCCAGCCCGATCTGATCCTCGGCAGCAAGCTGCGCGCCGACAAGCTGTACCCGCAGCTGTCGTCGATCGCACCGACCGTATTCAGCATCCGCCCCGGCTTCCCGTGGAAGGAGAACTTCCTGCTCGTCGCGGACGCCCTCGGCGAGGAGACCAAGGCGGAGGACGTGCTCAACGCCTACCAGACTCGCGCGGACGAGGTCCGGGAGTCCATCACCGGCGAGCCGACGATCTCGCTGGTCCGGTTCATGTCCGGCAAGATCCGCCTCTACGGCAACCTGTCGTTCATCGGTGTCATCCTGCAGGACGTCGGGCTCCCGCGCCCCACGGTGCAGAACATCGACGAACTCGCCGTCGAGGTGAGCCAGGAGACGATCGGTGAAGCGGACGCCGACCGGATCTTCTACTCCAGCTACGGCGCACCCGAGACCACCGACGAGTCGACCGTGGTCGGCGGCCCGCTGTGGAATCAGATGCAGGCAGTGAAGGACGGCAAGTCCGTGCACGTCAGCGACGAGACCTGGTTCCTCGCGCTCGGACCGACCGGGGCGATGCTCGTCCTCGACGACCTCGAGAAGATGCTCGCCGCCTGAGTTCCCGAATCCCCGAGTCACTTCGGCGCGGGCACGAACGCGTCGTAGATTGCCTGCGGCGCACCGTCGATGGCCCAGATGACCATGAGTCCGACGGCCACCGTCAGGGCGGGCCCGAGCACGACCTTCTCGAAGGGCCCGCCCGCCCGGATGGACAGGAACGACGGGAGCCGGAACTCCCACCACCGTTCCTTGCCGAGCGTGAGGAACGGCGCAAGAAAGGGGACGCCCTCCTTGGTGATGGCGTCCCCAAGACAGTGGGTTGCGCAGCCGAGGGCCACCGCGACGCCGAGCCCGGTGGAACCGGCCTCGGTGGGATACGACTGCCAGGTGAGCGCGGACAGCACCGCGGCGACCGCCGAAACCGCCAGCCAGCCTTTTTCTTTGGCCAGCTCACCGGCCAGCCCGCGCAGGGCCAGGCCGAGGCAGACGAACAGCGTCGCGATGATGGCGGGCTTGCCGAACTGGACGACGAGCGCGGACACTCCGGCCCCGATGCCGGCCGCAAACAGGGCGGTGTGGGTGAGCGTGCGGTGCCCACCCCGCCGCTTGCCGTCCCGTTTGCCCTTGGTGATCGTGTAGAAACCCAGCGACACCGCATCGACACCCTTCGCGACGACGCTGCTGACCGGACCGAACGAACGCGACACCGTCGACTGGCTCGTGTCGAGGTCCGGGAGCAGCGCCGCCCCGGCGCACACCGCCGCGAACGTGAGGGTCTCGGCGGTGGACGTGGGCCCACCCCAGTCGAGCGGCAGCAGATCTGCCACCGCCAGACCGACGGCCGCACCGGACATTGCGTGGGTGGGACCCATCACCATGGAAGACAGCACCTTTCGACCCCGACTCGGGACACGGTCATCCGAGCCGGTGTCCTGACACCGCTCAACCTAGCAACAACATCCGACACACCCGTCACACACCTGTGAGTACTTGTTAACCGCCGGCGGTTAAGAAGTACTCACGGGCGCGAAGCGCATGGGGGATGATGGAATCGTGCGGTGCGTGCAGCCGGGCGAAGGAGGGTCGTCGTGGAAACTGTGGTGGTATTCGTTCTCGCGTTGCTGATCTATTGGTGGGGCCTGCTCTGAGCGTGCCCCACCAACGACATCAGTTCCCGGCCTGTCCTTCCCGGACACCGATTTCCACTCGCTTGCCCAGGTCGGGGTCGACGCTCTTCCAGTAGTCGAACACCCGCAGCAGAACCGGTTCGCTGACACCGCCGAGTGCGTGACCGACGATGTTGTTCACCAGGCGGTCGCGTTCGTCGTCGCTCAGGACCTCGCGGACGAGGGTGCCCGCCTGCGTGAAATCGCCGTCCTCGGCGTGCTCGACGTAACCGGCGCGCACCGACTCACCGTCGAACGCCCAGAGGCCTTCGTCGCCCGCGAGCGACGCGTCGGCGTGCGGGCCGCCGTACGAGTTCGGCGCGTACACCGGGGTCTCGGGTGAATTGGTGGCGTACCGCATCGCGCCGTCCTGCGAGTACGAGTTCACCTGGTTCTTCGGGGCGTTGACCGGCAGTTGCGCGTAGTTGGCGCCGATGCGGTACCGGTGCGCGTCCGCGTAGGAGAAGACCCGCCCGAGCAGCATCTTGTCGGGTGAGAAACCGATTCCCGGAACGACATTCGACGGTTCGAACGACGCCTGCTCGATCTGGGCGAAGAAGTTGTCGGGGTTCCGGTTGAGGGTCCACTTGCCGACCTCGATCAGCGGGTAGTCCTTCTGCGACCACACCTTCGTGAGGTCGAACGGGTTGAACCGGTAGCCCTCGGCCTCGTCGACGGGCATGACCTGGACCTTCAGCGTCCAGCTGGGGAACTCGCCGCGGGCGATCGTGTCGTACAGGTCGGCGCGGTGATGGTCGGGGTCGGTGCCCGCGAGGGTGTCGGCCTCGTCCTGGGTGAGAAACTCGATGCCCTGGTCGGTCTTGAAGTGGTACTTCACCCAGAACCGCTCGCCGTCGGCGTTGACCCACTGGTACGTGTGCGAGCCGAAGCCGTCCATGTGCCGCCACGTCTTCGGGATGCCGCGGTCACCCATCAGCCACGTCACCTGGTGTGCGGACTCGGGCCGCAGCGTCCAGAAGTCCCACTGCATGTTGTGGTCGCGCAGACCGGATCCGGGCAGCCGCTTCTGCGAGTGGATGAAGTCGGGGAACTTGATCGGGTCCTTGATGAAGAAGACGGGCGTGTTGTTGCCGACGAGGTCGTAGTTGCCGTCCTCGGTGTAGAACTTCACGGCGAATCCGCGCGGGTCGCGCCAGGTGTCGGGGCTGCCCTGCTCACCTGCGACCGTGGAGAAGCGCACCAGCGATTCGGTCTTCGCGCCGGGCTGGAACAGCGTGGCCTTCGTGTACCGGCTCACGTCGTGGGTGACGACCAGTTCGCCGAACGCGCCGGCGCCCTTGGCGTGGACGACGCGCTCCGGGACGCGCTCGCGGTTGAACTGCGCGAGCTTCTCGACGAGGTAGTGGTCGTGCAGCAGGATGGGGCCCTGAGTCCCGGCGGTGAGCGACTCGTTGTCGCTGGCGACGGGAATCCCGGCGTTGGTGGTGGTCGCGCGCTGTGTTTCAGGCATGGCAAAGCGTCTACGTAGATCTCATACTGTCTGCCACTTGCGTGGCGGCGTGGGAGATGGACGTGTGTCACGGCTACCCGCATCACCGTGAGGTGGTGCGGGTTTGACCGTGTCCCACACCGACGCTTGTGGTGCAGGAACATATCTGTTCGGAGTCACCCCCGCCCGCGGTGTCACGGTGGGCAGGCTGCGGCGGACCCGGCGATGCCGCGGCCGACGCGGGGTCGGACTGGTCTTGTCCCGGGACCGGCGCACCGGTGCGTGCTCGGCGACCCGAATCGCGGGCATCTGCCCCCGCCGCCGGGTGGCCTTGTTTTTGCCGAGGAGCGCGCGTTTGGCGAGGTTCACCCCCGCGACGTGGTCCCGGTTGCCGCCGACCCGGCAGCCCGGGCACCACGCGGTGTGATAGCCGCCGGGGCGGGCGAGGGGTGCGTCGCAGCCCGGACACTGTGCCGAGGATCCTCGGGCGGGCACCGAGACCACCACGATACCGACACCGGCGGCGGTGTGGGCGAGGGCGGCGGTCGCTTTACGGCGGGCGGACTGCGCGGCCCGATTGTTGTTGACCCGGCCGTGCCCGCGGGTCTCGAGGGTGGTCAGGTCTTCCACCGCGATCACCCGTGCGCCCGCCGAGGTGGCGTAGTCGGTGACCTGCCGGGCGAAGTGGAAGGCCAGTTCTCGGTTGATCTTTCCCCGCTTGATACCCACCGCCTCGCGGTGGGCGTCGAGGACGGCGATCTTCGCCTCCAGCCGGGCGCGGACCTCGGGTGGGGCGGTGGCGGCCAGTCGCGTCAGCCGGGCCGCCTTGCGGTGCAGCATCTGCCCCTCGGCCTGCAGGCGGGCGAGTTTCGTCCCGAGGCCGCGGTCGTCGTAGGTGACGCCCCGGTAATCGGAGACCAGCCCCTCCGGGCCCTCTGCTGCGGTGGCGGCGGCACCGAGCGTGGACGGGCACCAGTCCACGCCCACCGCAGAAGTTCCCGATGTCAGATCAGCGGCGGGGACCGTCTCGGTGGCCGCGCACCGCCACAACAGGCCTTTCCGGTCGAGGACGAGGGTGGGGAGATGCCAGTCGGTGATCGGCCGGTCGTGCAGGTGCGGTGGGATCGCGGCGGTCAACCGGACTCGTCGCCACTGCGCATGTCCTGTCGGGGCGACGGTGGTGGGCAGTTTGACGGTCAACGTCATGACGGCGTCGGTGACGGTGAGGTGTGCGAGTTGTCGATCCGCTGCGGACAGCCGAGCCATCGCCGAGGTCTTCGGTGGTGCCTGCATGTCGGTGATCCGCAGCCGCGCCTGCACCGCGCCGTCGGTGCGGCAGGCGCGCGCGGTGAGCTGCCGCACCACGCCCCGGGCGAAACCCAATGGCACCCAGTCACCCGGTTCGGTCGGCGGCGCCAGAGTGCCAGTGGCCGGGTCGAACCGGGCCGACAGTGCAGTAATCGCGGTGTCTCGGTATGTCAGGGTCCGCAGCGTCGCCATCGCCTGTGCGGTGACCACCCGGGTAACACGTGACGGAATGTAGACATCGTCCGGGTAGTGCGGGGTCCAGCCCAGACGCGCAGCAGCGACATGACCCTGTATCGGGAGCTTGCGGCCCTGGCGGTCCACGCCGGCGGCGAGGACATCGAAGGTGGCCGGTCGCCACAGCCGCGCCAGCAGCCGCGCTTCGGCGCCCGAGATCAGGTCGAGCAGCCACCCCACCCGGGTGTCGACATCGTCGAGTCCGATCGGCTCACCGGTGATGTCATCGACCGCCAGGTACGGGCGGGTGGTGAACGAGAACTGCCGCAGCGCAGGCAATCCGGCATCGGCCATCAGCTGGCCCACCTCAACGCCATGATCGTCTCCCATCAGCTCCCCCACCCGAGACTGTGTCCCCATCCTCACCGACGGTCTCGACCCTAACGCCGACCACCGACACGTCACGCTCGATCCACGCCACCCCGAAACCCACGCCGACCGATCCCGCCACCACCCGCACCACCGCGAACCGGCCGGTGGCCGCGTCGTCACCCACCCGATTCACACCCGCTCGAGTCTCTCCCGTGGACCGGAACCACGATCCTGGTAGGCTCTGCACCAGGTGCCGTTGGCACGCCCACGCAACGTCACATCCTGATCGGCGGGTGAGGGGTCCTGGCCAGTCGAGCCGGACACCCAGCAATACAACTGCTTCCGCCCCGTCGGCCCGAACACTCTCCGGTGCAGGTCCATCCAGGTTGACGTCGCGATCCTCCCGGTCGAAAACTCGCTGACCGGAAACCTGTACGCCGAGGGGCCTACGACGCGGCCCCCTCGACCCCCACCCAGTTGAGAGCCTCCAGGTTGCAATCGGGTGAGGGTGTATCGGCGGGAACGAACCGGGATCAGGACAGGGCTGCTGCCGACCCGGTTTCGCTCTGCGCGTCGGCCTGGCACTGAGAGCAGAGCCCCCAGAAGACGACCTCGGCCTCGTCGATCTCGAATCCGTGGGCCTGCGAGGGGTCGAGGCACGGTGCCTCGCCGACCGCGCAGTCCACGTCCACGACGGTCCCGCAGCTGCGACACACGAGGTGGTGGTGGTTGTCTCCGGTACGGGTTTCGAACCGTGCGGGCGATCCCGCGGGTTCGATACGTCTGAGCAGACCGGCGGCGGTGCACGCCTTGAGGACGTCGTATACCGCCTGGGTGGAGACCGATCCCAGCTCTTCGCGGACTACGGCTGCGATGTCGTCGACGTCGGAATGCGGCCGTACGGCAACCGCATTCAACACTGCAACACGTGGTGCAGTGACACGGAGGCCCACGCCGCGCAGCTGCGCTGTGGGATCCGTGCCGTGTTGCATGTGTTCCAGTATCGCGCCTTTTTGGAATTAGTCAAGAAAAGGATGTGTCGGAGATTATTGACATGTCGGAAATCTCCGACATAAGCTCGCCCCGTGCCCGACGACGACGTCTTCCTCGCCCTCGCCAACCCCGTGCGACGGCGTCTGCTGGAAATCCTCGTGGACGGACCGCTCACCGCCGGGGACCTCGCGGGCCGGTTCGACCTCAGCCGCCCCGCGGTGGCGGAGCATCTGCAGGTGCTGCGCCGGGCCGGGCTCGTCCGCGACGAACCGTCCGGACGGCAGCGGCACTACCACCTGACCGCCGAGCCGCTCGCCGACGTCGGCGACTGGCTGCACCCGTTCGAGCGGTTCTGGCATCACCGCCTGCGCACACTCGCCGACTTCCTCGAGGAGGACTCGTGACCGACCGCACCACCACCCGGATCTCCGTCGACCAGTTCATCGCCGCGCCGCCGGCCAAGGTGTGGCGCGCCCTCACCGAGCCGGATCTGCTCGCCCGCTGGTGGGCAGCGGGCGACATCGCCGCCACCGTCGGGCACCGGTTCCACCTCGACATGCCCGGCTGGGGCGCCGTGCCCTGCGAAGTGGTCGAGGTCGAGCCGGAACGGCGCTTCGTCTACACGTTCACCGAGAACTGGACGCTGGTGTGGCGCCTCGTTCCCGAGGGTGCGGGCACGCGCCTGTTCCTCGACCACTCGGGCTTCGACCTCGACGACAAACGCAGCCGCGACGCGTTCGAGCGGATGGGTCCGGGCTGGCGGAACACCGTGTTGCCGCGCCTCGCCGGCGTCGCCGCGGAGATCGCGTAGCGCCCCGGGCTGTCAGCGCCGACGCGCGGGTCCGGTGGTCATCCGGCCGTCGGTGATCACGATGCCGTGATGCGTTCCCGGCGTCAGCCAGTCGGCGAGCGTGGGCCCGTCGGCCGCCACGTCCACGCGGGCGTACCGGAAGTGGCCGCGGAGCCGCGCGGACGCCGTCACGAGACCGCGACCGTCGTCACCCGGTTGCGCGAACCCCAGCGCTCCGGCGATCGGTAGCCGCGGTCCACGCGGCCGGGTGCTCATGGTGACGCGCCATGCCCCGGACGACGCCGCGAACTCGCCGTGCACGTCGCCGTCGAACTTGGCAGGCACCTTGGGCAGGCTCCAGTGCGCGCGTCCACCGTGCACGGAGGGTTCCGAATCTACGGCGATGAACGGGACCGCCATGCGCGGCAGGACGCCGATACGACGTCCCGGCGCGCGGAGCACCGGGCTGGCGAGGATTTCCCGGTAGGGCCCGACGGGCGAGTCGAGATAGTCGACCATCATCGCGAGGGTCATCGGGACGGTGGCGCCGCCGGGTCCGAGGGCGCGGGCGGCCGCGGTGCTGCGGTGCCACCACAGCGTCGCGCGGACGGCCGCCGGCCACGGGGGCGGTGAGCTCTCGGGCCAGTCGGTGCGGTCGGTGGTCGATTCAGGCACGCTCCACATCGACTGTCTCCCTTCGGTTCACGACCGTCAGCGGAAGCCGCAGTGCGCCCGGCGCGTCGGCCGGCACCACCGGATTCCGGGGCGGTGACGGTGCGATACGTACGTATGGCTCGCCCGGCTCGGGCCGGGTGTCGGTCTCACCCCTGTTGGGCCACAGCGCGAACGCGCGCTCGGCCTGTGCGGTGATGGTGAGCGACGGATTGACGCCGAGGTTCGCGCTCACCGCCGACCCGTCGGCCACGTGCAGCCCGTCGTGTCCGTACGCGCGCAGGTAGGGGTCGACGACCCCGGTGTCCGGCGAGTCCCCGATGGCACATCCCCCGAGGAAATGCGCGGTCATCGGTATGTTCACGACGTCGGCGACGGAACCGCCGGGGTCTCCTCCGATCCGCTCGGCCACCTTCCTGATGGCTTTGTGCCCCTGCGGGATCCATTCAGGCGGCGGATCTCCGGGACCCGGACGGCTGGTGACCGCGCGCCCGAGTCGGCCCTTCCCTTTGGCGAGCTCGAGCGAATTGTCGTCGGTCTGCATCACGAGCGCGATCACGGTGCGCTCCGACCAGTGCCGCACCGATAGGCTGCGGGCGAACGCCCCGGGCCGGCGCAGCGCGACTCCCACCGTTTTCAGCAGCCGCGGCGCCCGGCCGCCGCCGTCGCTGAGGACGGTCTGCAGCAGCCCGATCGCGTTGCTGCCCTTGCCGTACCGCACCGGCTCGATGTGGGTGTGGTCGTCCGGGTGGAACGAGGACGTGATGGCCACGCCTTTCGTGAAGTCGGTGTCGCGGTTCCTGGCCGTGGCCGCGAGCACCGCCTCCGAGTTGGTGCGCACCACCGACCCCAGCCTCGGCGACAACCGTGGCAGCGCACCGGATTCCTTCATCGCCAGCAGCAGCCGGGCGGTACCGTACGTGCCCGCGGCGACCACCACCTGGTCGGCGGTGAACGTGCGCTCCCGCCTACGGATTCCGTCGGTGCGGCGGGTCCGCAACTCGTAGCCGCCGCCCAGCCGGGGGCGCAACGCTTTCACCGTCGTCAGCGGATGGACCCGGGCGCCCGCCTTCTCCGCGAGGTGGAGGTAATTCTTGACGAGCGTGTTCTTCGCTCCCACACGGCAACCCGTCATGCAACTGCCGCACTCGGTGCACCCCGTGCGGTCGGGACCCTCGCCGCCGAAGAACGGGTCGGCCACCCGCGACCCCGGTTCGCCGAAGAAGACACCCACCGGTGTGGACGTGAACGTCGCACCGACGCCCATCTCCTCGGCCACCTCGCGCATGACGGCGTCGGCGGGGGTGAACGACGGATTGGTCGTCACCCCCAACATCCGCTTCGCCTGCTCGTAGTACGGGGCCAGCTCCGACTGCCAGTCGGTGATGTGCGCCCACTGCCGGTCCTCGAAGAAGCGGCGCGGCGGCTGGTACAGCGTGTTCGCGTAGTTCAGCGAACCACCGCCGACCCCGGCGCCGGCCATGACCAGGACGTCAGGCAGGAGGTGGATCCGTTGCACGCCGTAACAGCCCAGCCAGGGTGCCCACAGGTAGCGTCGCAACCGCCAGCTCGTCTCGGGCAGTTCGTCGTCGGTGAAGCGCCTGCCCGCCTCGAGAACACCGACCCGGTACCCCTTCTCGGTGAGCCGGAGCGCCGCGACGCTGCCGCCGAAACCGGAGCCGACCACGACCACGTCGTAATGCGTCACGCGACGGTCTCCTTCGCCGTCCTGCGCCGGGATACGTAGTTCTCCCGGTCGAAGCGCTGCAACTGCGAGCGGAACTTCCAGGTGAACGTCGGCCACTGGACGGAGTTCCGGCCCTCGGAGTCGTAGTACCAGCTCGAGCAGCCGCCCTTGTTCCAGACGGTGGTCTGCAGTTCGGACTGGATGCGGGTGTTGTATCGGCGCTGCGCCTCCTCGGTGACCTCGAAAGCCGCGATTCCGTTGTGGTGCATCGCCGTCAACGCGTCGGCGATGTACGCGGACTGCGATTCGAGCATGTAGACGATGGAGCTGTGACCGAGATTGGTGTTGGGCCCGTACATCAGGAACAGGTTGGGGAACCCGGCGACGGTGGTCCCCTTGTACGCACTCGGGCTCCCGGCCCAGTGCTCGGCGAGGGTGCGGCCGTTCGCCCCGCGCAACGCGTGCGCCACCGGCGGTTCCGTCGGCGTGAACCCGGTCGCGAAGATGATGGTGTCGACCTTGTGCTCGTTGCCCACCGCGTCGACGACGCCGTCCGCTGTCACCCCGGCGAGTCCGGCGTCGACGAGCGTGACGTCGGGGCGGTCGAGGGTCCGGAGCCAGTCGTTCGACAGCAGCATCCGCTTGCAGCCGATCGTGAAGTTCGGTGTGAGCTTGCGGCGCAGTTCGGGATCGCGCACCTGCCTGCGGAGGTGCACCCGGGCCACCGCCTCGAACACCGGCAGCAGTCCGGTGGCGTGGGCGAGCACCCCGCCCAGGGCTTCCCGGAAGCTGTACACCGAACCGCGGACTACCTTCTGCACCAACGGCAGTCGCCGGTAGAGGGTCTTCTCGGCGTCCGGCAATGCACGGTCGAGTCGCGGGATCACCCAGGCGGGGGTGCGCTGGAACACGGTGAGGTGCTCGGCGACGGGCGCGATCTCGGGCACGAACTGCACCGCCGACGCGCCGGTTCCGATGACAGCCACGCGTTCACCGGTGAGGTCGTGGTCGTGATTCCACGTGGCCGAATGGAACGTGGTGCCGCCGAAGGTTTCCAGCCCGGGCATGTCCGGGACGCTGGGTGTCGACAGCGCACCGGTCGCGGCCACCACGACGTCGGCCGTCAGCGTTCCGCGGCTCGTCCGAACGGTCCAGACGGCCGCGTCGTCGCCCCAGTGCGCCTCCTGCAGTTCGCACTCGGTGACCACCCGGGACCGGACACCGGTGTCGGCCGCGACCTTCTTCAGGTAGCGATGGATCTCGGGCTGGCGGGCGAACGTGTGACTCCAGTCGGCGCTGGGCGCGAACGAGTACGAGTACAGCGACGTCGGGACGTCGCACGCGGACCCCGGGTAGGTGTTGTCGCGCCACGTGCCGCCGACGTCGTCGCCGCGCTCGATGATCAGGACGTCGGCCTGCGGCTGCGTCTGCAGGATGCGCGCCGCCAGGCCCATGCCCGCGAAACCCGCCCCCACGATCAGGGTGTGTACGTGCTGCGGAAGATTCACGACTTCTCCACCTTCGATTCCCACACGGGCAACAGCCGCGCGCGTAGTGACTGTTCGGCCTCGGGGGTGCGGAACAGTGCCGACACCGCCAGACCGCGAACCAATTCGATACTGAGCTCGATGGCGTCGGAGTCGAACCGATCGCCGAACACCTCCGCCGACCCGCGACGCAGCGCGTCGGTGACCTTCCGCTCCAGCGGGACCGTCGCCTCGAACAGGGCCGGGTCGGTGCGGGCGGCCACCCACAGTTCGAGGGCCGCGTAGAACAGCGGTCCGGAGAAGGCGTCGGCGAGCACCTCGATGCCGCGGCCGGCATCCACTTCGGTGGCGAGGATCTCCTCCATCCGCTTGTCCACGAGATGCTCCACCGCGGCCACCACCAGCGACTCCTTGGTCGGGAAGTGGTGCAACTGCGCGCCGCGCGACACCCCGGCCCGCCGCGCGATGCCCTGCGTCGTGGTGCGGGCGTATCCGAACTCGACCAGGGAGTCGACGGCCGCGTCGAGCAGCTTCGTGCGCATCGCCGCGGTCCGCTCGGCCTGCGTGCGGGTCGTTTTGACTACTGCTGTGTCAGGTGTCACACCCAGCACTGTAGGCGGGAAAAAGAAAACAGTCCAGACTGCTTGTAAATGCACCTGTGAGTACTTATTAACCGCGGGGCGGGACGTTAATAAGTACTCACGGGCCTACGGCACGAGGCGGTACCGCAGCATCATGTCGTGGTCCTCGTGGTCGAGCATGTGGCAGTGCCACACGTACCCCTGCAGGGGATGCGACGACTGCTCCATGTGGCCGCCACCGGAGTGATCCATCGTGTGCGCCGCCGACATCCCGAAGGTGGCGTCCGGGTCGAAGCCGAGTTCGTCGGCCGTCGGGAACCGGACGACGATCCGGGTGATCGAGTTCGCGTCCGCGATCACGGTGTCCTTGAACCCGGACTCCCACACCTGCGGCGCCAGGTTCGGCCCGAGAACGAACGGGTCCGCCGACGGCGTCCACCGCACCCCGACCGCGGGTACCGGGACGGCCTGCATCAGGGCGTTCGTGTCGATCGCCTGCCGTCCGATCACCCGGAACGTCACCAGATGCAGGTGGATCGGATGCGGTTCGGGCGTGACGTTGACGATGTTCCACTGCTCGACGGTCCCCTGCCGGGGCATCTCG
Source organism: Rhodococcus koreensis (assembly GCF_900105905.1). GTDB lineage: Bacteria > Actinomycetota > Actinomycetes > Mycobacteriales > Mycobacteriaceae > Rhodococcus_F > Rhodococcus_F koreensis. The sequence continues at coordinate 4,290,930 of NZ_FNSV01000005.1, forward strand.
ATGTCGTCGGTGGTGTAGCGCAGGTTGTTCAGCGACATCAGCGGCGACGGCTGACCCAGGCCCTGCGCGAGCTGCATCACCGACACGTTGCGCACCACCGACGGCCGCGCGACGGGCGGGAGTACGGCGAGGCCACGACTGCCTCCCCGCAGTGTCTCCGGCACTCCGCCGGTGAAGCCGGCGGCCGTCCCGACCCGGAACCGGCAGAACCGCGGCATGATCTGCACGCCGCGTTGCGCGACCTGCGCCGGAATCGGCTCGTCGTTACGCAGTTCCACCGTCGTCCCGGGGGCGAGGGCCCCGAAGTCGACGAGGAGGTCCACCCGCTCCCCCGGTCCGAGGCGGACGTGGTCGGTGGGGACGGGCGCGTCGAGCAGCCCGCCCTCGGCGCCGATCACCCAGAACCTCATCCGGTTCTCGAAGAACAGATTCCACACGCTGAACGACGCCGCGTTCACCATCCGCAGCCGGTACAGGCCGCGCGCCACCGGCATCTCCGGCCACACCTTGCCGTTCACCACCCCCACGTCACCGGGGGTGGCGGCCTCCCAGCTGCCCTGCGGATTCAGCGGGTTGGAGCGGACACTCTGCCGTCCGCCGTCGGTGAAGTTCTTGTCCTGCAACACAAGCGGCAGTTCGAACTCGCCCGCAGGCAGACCGAGCGGGTTGCCGGTCTGACCGGTGTCGTACTCGTCGCGCAGCAGGTACATGCCCGCCAGCCCGGCGTAGATGTTGAGCCGGGTGACGCCCATCGCGTGGTCGTGATACCAGAGCGCGCAGGCGTCCTGCCGGTTCGGGAACTCGTGCACCATCCCCTGTCCCGGCCGCATCGTGTCCTCGGGATGTCCGTCGAACTCGGGGGGCGTCCGTCCGCCGTGCAGGTGCAGCGACGTCGGGACCTGGGTGCGGTCCTGCTCGCTCACGCCGTGGATCCGCGTGTCGACGTCGGCGGCGAGGGGGTTGCTCGTGATGTCGTTGCGGTAGGTCAGTGAGGTCCGTTCGCCGACGTGCGCCTCGATCGTCGGGCCCAGGTAATCCATGCCGCCGTAGCCGAGGGCCGGGGATGCAGGCAGGTCGGGATGGAACACGTGCATCGTGCTGCTCGCGTGCACCTCGACGGCGGTCCCGCCGAGCACCGGCAACGGCGGCAACTGTTCCCGGAACGGCTGCAGCGGCGGCGAGGAGAAGACGAACGGCCGCAGTGGATCGATCCCGAACGGGTAGGCGCTCGCCGATCCCGCTCCGACGGCGCCGAGCCCGGCCGTCAGCGCCAGACCACGCACGAACGACCTACGCGGAATTCGTCCATCCATACGGTGGAGCCCCCTGCACGATGCGACCAGCGCTGCGACTGGAGTAGCCGACTCGAGTAGCCGACGGTACCCCAACCGTCGCTGCGCGCACCCGGTTTACGGGCGCACCGTCGCACGACGGCCGTCGTCGTGCCAGTCTGACCCCATGACTCGTGCAGTTCAGAAGAACATGGCATGGATCCCCGGGGGCACCTTCTGGATGGGTTCGGAGGACTTCTACCCCGAGGAACGCCCCGTCCACCAGGTGACGGTCGACGGGTTCTGGATGGACTCGCACCAGGTCACCGTCGCCGAGTTCCGGCGGTTCGTGAAGGACACCGGCCACGTCACGACCGCCGAGATCGCCCCCGACCCCGCCCAGTACCCCGGCGCGGATCCGGCGTTGCTCGTGCCCGGTTCGCTGGTGTTCACCCCGACCCCCGGTCCCGTGCCCCTCGACGACTTCACCCGCTGGTGGTCGTTCACGCCGGGCGCCGACTGGCGGCACCCGGAGGGTCCGGGCAGCAACGTCGGCGGACGCGAACGCCATCCCGTCACGCACGTGTCGTGGTTCGACGCCCGCGCCTACGCGGAGTGGGCGGGCAAGGACCTGCCGACCGAGGCCGAATGGGAGTTCGCCGCCCGCGGCGGCCTGGACCGGAAGCCGTTCGTGTGGGGCGACGAGCACGAACCGGGTGGCAGGCCCGGCGGAAACGTGTGGCAGGGCCGGTTCCCGTGGGAGAACCTCCTCGAGGACGGGTTCGCCGGGACGTCGCCGGTGGGCCATTTCCGGCCCAACGGTTACGGACTCGGCGACATGGCCGGCAACGTGTGGGAATGGACCACCGATTACTTCACGGCGGATCACTCCGCGGGCGGCAAGAACGTGGCACCGGCGAGTTCCTGCTGCATTCCGGCGAATCCCCGCATCGACACCGCTGTCGCCGCGGACCCGCACGAGCCGTACGCGCGCCGCGTGATCAAGGGCGGCTCGCATCTCTGCGCGCCCAACTACTGCCTCCGCTACCGGCCCTCGGCCCGGCAGGGTGACACCGAGGAGACGTCGACCTGCCACATCGGGTTCCGGTGCATCGTCCGCCCGTGACCGGACCCCGCGTTCTCACCTGACGCGGATGATGACAACCCGTCCGAATCGGTGTTCGCTCGAAGAGTGCGGTCGACGAAACTATCTGTGGCGCTGGCCAGGGAAGCTCTGGCCGCGCACACCGAAACGGCAAACGGCTGGCTCCAGGGGACCCCGCCCGGGCGCACGGTCCGGCGCATCATCGACGGGCTGGTGGGGATCGAACTCTTCGACAGGTCGATGACGCTCGCCGCCAGGATCTTCACGTCCGTGCTGCCCGTGATGATCGCGGCATCCACACTGAGCAGTTGGAACGTGACCGCAAGCACCATCAAGACCCAGTTCGGCTTCGACCCCACGGAACTGACATCCACCTCCGGCGACGTCGACACCACGAACCCCTCCTTCGCCGCGTTCGGGGTCGTCGGGCTGCTGATGATCGCGATCAGCGGCACGTCCTTCGCGCGGGCCCTCGCCCGGGTCTACGGCAAGATCTGGAACGTCCCGTCGATCAGCCTCCGAGACGCCTGGCGGTGGCTCGTCGTCCTGTTCGCCGTCGCGCTGTCGGGGACGGCGATCGGCCTGGCCAGCGAGCTCACGAACGTCCGGTTCATCGGTCCACCTCTCGCAGTCGCCGGGGAGTTCGCGGTGTGGATGGCCGTGTGGACCCTCAGCCCGTACCTGTTGACGATAGGCACCCTCAAGGGTCGCGTTCTCTGGGCGACCGGGATGCTGACCGCCGCCGCGCTCACCGCCCTCCACGTCGGTGGACGCCTCGTCCTGCCCCGGATCACCGCAGCCGCGCAACACCAGTTCGGGCCGCTCGGCCTGGTATTCACCGCGATCAGCTGGCTGTTCGTCCTGTCCGTCGTGATCGTAGGGTCCGCGGTGATCGTCAAGGCCATCGCGCTCGACGAGGGCTACGTCGGGCACTACCTGCGCGGACCGGACGCGATCGCGTCAGAACAGGCCGCCGAGTCCCTTACCGAGGACGACGGCGCCCATCACGAGTAGCAGCACGCTCATCACGGCGGCGTTGTTGGCCTGCAGCCAGACCTTGAGGCTGTCGAGGGTCCCGCGCATCCTGTCGGCGGCCACGGCGTACGCGACCACCGGGACGAGGACGGTCGACCCGGCCAGCACGGTGTACACGAGAAGGGCCACCACCTGCTCTGCCCCGCTCACGCCGGCGGTGCCGATTCCGACGCCCGCGGACACGCAGAGCAGCAGGTTCTTGGGATTGATCGCCGCCAGCGCGAATCCGAGTCCCGTGGACTTCACGAAGTTCAGGTCGTCGATGGCCTGCATCCACTTCGGGGGTTCCGCGTCGGCGTTGCGACTTCGCCACTGCCGCCCCGCGAGCAGGAGCAGCAGCACACCCAGAACGACTTTCACCCACGACGCCGTCGCGGAAGGGCCGTCGGAGTCGGACGTGTCGACGCTGCCGGCGAGGAGCACGAAGATCCCTGTCGCGACGACGATGCCCAGGATCCAGCCGACACCGAAGCCCGCGCTCGCCCCGCCTGCACGCTTCGACAGCAACATCAGGATGACGGCGATGATCGGTATCGGCGAGATCGCGACACCCACCGCGAGCGGTAACAGTTCTCCGATGACTGAGCCCATGTCCGAACCGTAGGGTCGGGCGGCCGTGTCCGCCTCGCACGTCCCGGGTGAGGTGAGCGGCAAAGCGTGCTCGGGGACGCTTTGCCACTCACCTGGGGGACAGCACGCGCGCGGCGAACGCGAGGGAGTCCGGCATGGAGGCCATCAGCGACCCGCGATGGTCCTCACCGACGAGTTGCTGGAATTCGACGTTCACCCCGTGCTGCCGCATCTCGGCGAGCTGCGCCCACGTCAACGGAATCGGCACCGACGCATCGGACAAACTGTGCACCACCCGCAGGGGACGGTCGAAGCCGTCGACGGGCACCTGCTGCATCTCCCGGAACAGCTCCCGGAACCGGTCGTTCCACAGCGGCGCCGCGAACAGGTCGCCGACCGACGTGGGGTGGGCCAGCAGGTACCGGCCGAGTTCGCGGCTGCACGTCACCTTCGCGAACTCCATCAGGTCGAGTCCTGTCGGCGACAGGTAGCGCCGGATGTCGACCTCGGGACGCTGGTCGTCGATACCGGCGAGGGTCAGCAGTGCGTAGTTCACGATTCCGGTGGTCGGCAGAGCCGGAATGGCCGGACCCACGGCCGGGAAGAGCTGGTCGAGGTGGGTCGGCGCGGCCACGGCGACGGCGCCGCGGAAGTCGAGCGCGGGTGCCCTGGTGGTGGCCTCGCGGGCGGCGAAGTAGGTCGCCTGCCCGCCCTGCGACAGTCCGGTGACGGTCCACCGGTCGGCGAGCACGTCGCCGTAGACCTCGTGTGCGGCCAGGACGACGTCGACGGCGTTCGCGGCGGCCGCCGGACCGTCCAGATAGGCGTTGACACCCGCTGTGCCGATTCCCGCGTAATCCGTTGCGGCGACGGCGTACCCGGCTGCGAGCCACTGCTCGATCGCGGGCAGCTCGACGTAGTTGAACCCGGCGACGGACGGTGCGCACTGGTCGGCGACACCGACGGTGCCGTGGGCGTAGGACACCACCGGCCAGCCGCCGGCGGGCGGGTCGCCGTGGGGAAGGAAGACCGATCCGGTCGATTCACCGGTCGCGGTGGAGGTACGGAGGGTGGAGTACCGCACCCGGACGCTGTCTCCCGCCTGGGCGGGGACCGTACCGGGGGGCAGCTGCTCCTGCGACAGCAGGATCCCGGGCGGCTGCGCGGAGACCTCGGCCGCGCCGGTGAGCAGCAGCAGAACCGCCGCCACCGCAGCCCCGACCACTCTCATCGGCCCAGTATCCACCCGCAACCGACACGTGAGCGGCAAAGCGTGCGGGAGCACACTTTGCCACTCAGTGATACTGGTTGGGTTCGTTGACGCGGCCGGTCTGACTCGTTGCCACTCTGACGCCCGCAAGGACTGTCCTTCACGTGATGTGTCGACCGACCGCGTCGACGAACACACGCGGCCGGTCGGGCGGAGTGACCTGATAGGAGCCTGACTTCGACAAGTCCCATCACTGAGTTGTCCGCCGTTCCCGACCGGTGCGTGGCCACCAGATGAAAGGGACAGCCATGACCAGCATGACCGAAACCCCGCCGGATGTCAGCCTGACCATCCACGCCGGCGTCGACACCCACAAACACACCCACCACGCCGCGATCGTCGACCACCTCGGTCGCCCCCTCGCCGACCGCGAGTTCCCCGCCACCGACGCCGGCTACCACCAACTCCTGAGCTGGCTCGCCGGCACCGGCATCATCGCCTCCGTCGGTGTCGAGGGCACCGGCAGCTACGGCGCCGGCCTCACCCACGTGTTGCACGACGCCGGCCTCACCGTCGTCGAGGTCGACCGCCCCGACCGTCGTTCCCGACGACGGCACGGCAAATCCGACCCGCTCGACGCCTACGCCGCCGCCACCGCGGCCCTGACCGGACGCGCCACCACCGTCCCCAAGACCCACGGCGGGGACGTCGAGGCAATCCGGTTCCTGCACAACGCCCGCCGCAGCGTGATCAAGTCCCGGGCCGAGGCGATCACCACCCTCAAGGCGATGATCGTGAACGCACCCGAACCCCTCCGCGCCGCCCTGCGCGGGCTGTCCGACCCCGCCCTGTTCGCCGCCTGTGCCGCGCTGCGTCCCGGCCCGATCGTCCCCGGCGACCTGACCGCGGCCGTCAAGACGGCGTTGCGGTCCCTCGCCCGCCGGATCCGCGCCCTCACCGCCGAGGGTCGGGCCCTGCGCACGAACATCGCGGCCCTGGTCGCCCACACCGCACCACGGCTGCTCGAACGGTGCGGCGTCGGTGTCGAGACCGCCGCCCAGCTGCTGATCACCGCCGGCGACAACCCGGGGCCGCATCACCTCCGAGGGTGCCTTCGCGAACCTCTGCGGGGTCGCCCCGATCCCGGCGTCGTCCGGGCAGACGACCCGGCACCGCCTCAACCGGGGCGGTGACCGGCAAGCCAACCGGGCACTGCACGTGATCGTGCTCTCCAGACTCAAGTACGACGACCGCACCCGCGCCTACCGGGACAAACGACTCGCCCAAAGCAAAAGCAAACGCGACATCATCCGCTGCCTCAAACGAGCCGTCGCCCGAGAAATCTTCGCCCTCCTCAACCCCGCAAACCCGGGTTGACACTCATAGGAGCATCACGTGGGGGGAGCTAGACGAGCAGTTCGGCGATCTGAATGGTGTTGAGGGCGGCACCCTTACGCAGGTTATCGCCGGACACGAACAGCGCGAGCCCGCGGCCCTCCGGAACACCCGGATCCTGACGGATGCGCCCGACCAGCGACGGGTCGCTGCCCGCAGCCTGGAGCGGGGTGGGGACGTCCACGAGCTGCACACCGGGAGCCTTCGACAGGATCTCCTGCGCGCGTGCCACCGACAGCGGACGCTCGAACTCGGCGTTGATCGACAACGAGTGACCCGTGATCACGGGGACGCGGACGCACGTGCCCGACACCAGCAGGTCGGGCAGGCCGAGAATCTTGCGGCTCTCGTTGCGGAGCTTCTGGTCCTCGTCCGTCTCACCGCTGCCGTCGTCGACGATGGAGCCGGCCAGCGGCAGCACGTTGAACGCGATCGGTGCGACGTACTTGTTCGGGGCCGGGAAGTCGACGGCGCTGCCGTCGTGGACCAGCTTCTCCGCGTCGCCGATGACGGCGCGGGCCTGGCCCACCAGCTCCTCGACACCGGCGATGCCGCTGCCGGAGACGGCCTGGTAGCTCGACACGATGAGACGCTGCAGTCCGGCCTCGTCGTGCAGGACCTTCAGCACCGGCATCGCGGCCATGGTGGTGCAGTTGGGGTTGGCGATGATGCCCTTCGGCGGGTTCTTCGCCTGCTCCGGGTTCACCTCGCTGACGACCAGCGGCACGTCGGGATCCTTGCGGAACGCCGAAGAGTTGTCGACGACGGTGGCACCGGCCGCCGCGAAGCGCGGGGCCTGCTCACGAGACAGCGTGGCACCGGCCGAGAACAGGGCGATGTCGATGCCCTTCAGGTCCTCGTCGGACGTCGCGGACGCGTCCTCGACGACGATCTCCTCGCCGCGGAACGGCAGCTTCTTGCCCGCCGACCGCGCGGAGGCGAAGAACCGCACCTTGTCCGCGGGGAAATTGCGTTCCTCGAGGAGGGTGCGCATGACGATGCCGACCTGTCCGGTGGCACCGACGACAGCGATGGTGGTCATGATTACCGTCCCGTTCCTGCGTGCACGACGGCTTCTTCGTCGCCGCCGAGCTCGAATGCATCGTGGATCGCCTTCACGGCCTTGTCCAGCTCCACGTCCTTGACGAGCACCGAGATGCGGATCTCCGACGTGGAGATGAGGTCGATGTTGACGCCGGCCTTCGCGAGCGCCTCACAGAATGTCGCGGTGACGCCCGGGTGGCTCTTCATGCCCGCACCGACCAGCGACACCTTGCCGATGTGGTCGTCGAACAGCACCTGCGTGAAGCCGATCTCGCCCTGCAGCTTGGTCAGCTTCTCGACCGCCCGCGGGCCGTCGGCCGTCGGCAGGGTGAACGTGATGTCCGTCTTGCCGGTCTCGACCTTCGAGATGTTCTGCAGCACCATGTCGATGTTGATCTCCGCATCAGCCACCGCGCGGAAGACCTGCGCGGCGTAACCGGGGGTGTCGGGCAGGCCGACGACGGTGATCTTGGACTCGCCGCGATCGTGCGCGACTCCGGTGATGATTGCCTCTTCCACGGGGATGTCCTCCATCGATCCGGACACGATGGTGCCCGGCTTGGTCGTGTATGACGAACGGACGTGCACAGGCACGTTGTAGCGGCGGGCGTACTCGACGCAGCGGAGCATGAGCACCTTCGCGCCGCACGCCGCGAGTTCGAGCATCTCCTCGAACGACACCGTCTCGAGCCGCTGCGCGTCGGGAACGATGCGCGGGTCGGCGGTGAAAATTCCGTCGACGTCGGTGTAGATCTCGCAGACGTCGGCCTCGAGGGCTGCGGCGAGGGCCACCGCGGTGGTGTCCGAACCGCCGCGCCCGAGGGTCGTCACGTCCTTGCTGTCCTGGCTGACGCCCTGGAATCCGGCGACGAGGACGATCGAGCCCTCGTCGAGCGCATCCCGGACGCGGCCCGGTGTGACGTCGATGATCTTGGCGTTGCCGTGAGCACCGGTGGTGATGACACCCGCCTGCGAGCCCGTGAACGAACGGGCCTCCGCACCGAGCGAATGAATTGCCATTGCGACGAGAGAATTGGAGATGCGCTCACCGGAGGTCAGCAGCATGTCCATTTCGCGGGCGGGTGGGGCTGGGCACACCTGCTGAGCCAGATCGAGCAGCTCATCAGTGGTGTCCCCCATCGCTGAAACCACGACGACGACATCGTTGCCGGCCTTCTTGGTCTCGACGATCCGTTCAGCCACTCGTCGGATTCTCTCGGCGGTTGCCACCGAGGATCCGCCGTACTTCTGGACGACGAGAGCCACGCGTTTCTACCTCCAGGTCGATGAATCTGTACTGGTCCAGCTGTCGAGCTTACCGGCGGAGTCCAATCTGATCCCGGGTGAGTCCGTTCGGCGGCCTATCCGAACGCCGTGTTCGCGGCGTCCGCGACCCTTGCCACGGCGGCGCAGTTCGGGCCGTGAACAGTGACGACTGCACCCGCGTGGCCGAGCCTGCGGGTGAACTCGTCGACACCCGCCCCGGGCCGTGTGATGTCGATCGGCTCACCCATCGGGCTCGTCCACCGGCACCGGTCGCCGACCGTCTCCGGCTCGGCGGGAACAAGTGGTCTGTTTTCCTTCACCGGCGACATCGTGAACGACACGGTCACCTCGCTCCCGGGCACCCGATTCGGATTCGGGAACAGGACGCAGTCGAACGGGGCAGGTGGCGACTCCGGATCGACGACACGTCCGCCGGCCGTGGTCCCCAGCACGTCGAGGACTTCGCAGGGGTCGTGGACGGCGAGCACCACCTGATCCGGGGAGCCGGCGTCGCGGGCGGGCAGCCCCGACCGCATCCTGTCGATCGCCGAGTCCAGCACCGCGTCGGCCAGCGGGCAGGCGTCCTGGCCCGCGACGGTTCCGGCGCGGACGGTCGCAGGCGGCCGTCCCACCTGTTCGTCGTCGGTTCCGAGGGGCAGCCGGAAGACACGCTCGCACGTCCCGCGGGTCAGGTCGGCGCCCGCACCGCGGTAGACGGTCACCCCGTCCACCGTCTCCGGCCGCGTCAGCGATGCGTCGGACAGCATCGACGGCAGCAGGGACACCTCCACATAGGTGGTGACGCCGTCGGGCCGCGTCATCAGCGCCGAGCACACCGGCAGTTGCACGGCCGACCCGTACTGCTGGACCGTCCCGGCGTGCCGCACCACCGCCTCGTCGAGCAGTCCGCACGGATCGGCGGCGCGGAGCTCATCCTCGACGTGGACGTGCCGCTGCTGGTCCGGACTCAGTTCCTGCAGCGGGGACGCTCCCGCGGTCCCCGACACGCTGTGCGCGCACCCGGACGTGATCGCGGCGCACAGGAGCGCCGCGGCGACTTTCTTCACTCGATCCCCCCTCGAATCGGCCCGAACACTACCGCCGATTCACTGTCTCCCGGATCACCTGGTCTTCACGATCGGCGGGATCTCGAACGTTCCGTCGAACACCTCGGCCCGGGGGCTGTACATCCGCAGCATCGGCCGGAATCCGGCGTCCGGTGTGGGCAGCCAGTTGGCGCGGGCGACCGGGTCGGCCGGGGCGGTCGCGCCGAGCGTGATGGTCAGCGAACCGTCGTCGGCGAACACCAGTCCCGGGGTGCGGTCGCCGATCGAGTAGCGGTCGAGGGGATTGTCGACGAGAAAGAACTCCGGGAGGTCGTACATGGTGATCGACCAGAACGCGTCGACGGGCGGGGTCGGCGCGAACGTGAGTATGTAGGTGTGTTCGCCGGACAGTTCGTTGCCTTCGCTGTCGTGGTAGATCGGCGCGTATGCGGCCTCGTAGCCGTGGTTGCCCCACAGTCCCGCCATCGCGGCGCCGGCCCGCAGTCCCAGTGCCTTCGAGCGGTCCTCGATCCGCCACTCGGGTGAGTTCACGGTGCCGACCTCGAAGAAGTCGTCGTTGTAGTCGAAGGCGTGGTACATCAACTGCCAGCCGTTGACGACCGCCGCACCGGCACCCGATTTCAGTGCGGCAACCAACGATTGGTGCCCGGCCTCGGCGCCCGCCGTGAGGACGGACGCGAGATCCGGCGGCGCCTCGAGGTACGGCGACGCCCCGGTCTCGAGCAACCCGAGTGGGGCGAACATCTGCTCGGCGATCAGGTCCTGCGCGGCGGGCGGGTACGCCTGCGAATACACCCGCAGCTTCTCCCAGAACCGAAGGTGCTCGGGGACGTTCGGGTCGGGTGCGGGCAGACCGACCACCTGTGCCTGGTCGCCGACAGGTTCCAACGTCAGGGCCGACTGCAGTGCCTTCACCCGCTCCAGATCGGCCTCGCCGTCGCAGGCCCAGCGGCCGACGATGGTGCCCACCGACGTGGGGAACGCGATCCGCGTCGCGCCGGCGGGGACCTCGCCGGACCACCCGGGGCCGGTCAGCAGATAACGGCCGGCCGCCGTTCCCGTCGCGCGTTTGCCGACGTACGCGAAATTGTCGGTCCACGCGTCGACGAACTGCAGCACGTAGTACGCGCCGCCGCTGTCGGGCACCCGGAGCAGTTGCGGTCCGTGGCCGAGGTCGATCTGGGCGATCGAGTAGACGGTGTCGTTGTTGACCGAGACGAACGTGTCCCGCGGCCCAGCGAGTGTGCGGGCATGGCTGAACGTGTTGAAGGGTCCCGCGTCGAGGCTCCCCATCCCCTCCGACACGAAGCGGTTCACCTGGTCGAGATCGAACACCAGCGGAAACCCGTACACCCACGCCTTCGCGGCGAGTTCCTGCAATTCTGCGCTGACGGTCACGAATCCTCCTCTGGCCGTTTCCGGCTCACATCGGCAAGCGCTTCCCGCACGGTCGGGTACAGACCGACGGGTGAAGTTTCGGAGTCCGCCCGGCGCATCGTGTCGCGGAACTGGCCGATGTCGCGGGCCACCCGGAGGTCGACGCCCTTGCGTTTCAGGGCGTCCCGCAGTTGCCCGAGCATCTGCGCCGCACTGACGTCGATGAACGGGGACGTCTCCGCGTCGAGCACCACCGTCCTGGTGTCGTCGGTGCACAGTTCTTCGATGCGGTCCTTCACGTGATCGGCGTTGGCGAAGAACAATCCGGACTCGACCCGCACGACCACCACGTGCGGAGTGGAGGGCAGTTCGGGGTGGCGTTCGGCGTCCACCCACAGCGACCCGTCCTTCACGAGCGCCGCGACGTGCGGGCGGGAGGCCCGGTAGAGCAGCAGGAGCATGGACACGCCGATGCCGATGACCAGCCCGGGCAGGGTGTCGAAGAGCAGGACGCCCACCATCGCCGCGAGAGCCGCCGCGAAGTCGGCGCGCGCGGCGTGGCCGTAGATGCTGCCCAGCCGCCTCGTCCACACCCCGTACAGCCCGCGGAGCGCGGCGATGTCTACGAGTTCGACGACGGCGGCGATCACCACCGCGGCCAGGGTCGCCTCGGGCAGGTTCTCGAAGAGGCCGGTGAGGAACAGCAGCGTGACCACGGTCAGCGCGGCGACGACGAGACCGCTGACCTGAGATTTCGCGCCCGCCCCTCCATTCACCGCCGTCTTGGAGAGGCTGCCGTTGACCACCATTCCCGAGCACAGCCCGGAACCGAGGTTTGCGGTGCCGAGGCCGAGAAGTTCCCGGTTCGGATCGATCTCGTAGCCTTCCTTCGCCGCGTACGTCTTCGCGGCGCCGAGACCTTCGGCGAAGCCGATCAGCAGCACCCCGACCGCCGGACCCAGCAGGTCCACGTAGTCGTCGAACCCGACTCCGGCCGGCAGACCGAGCGAGGGCAGACCCGGATCGATGTGACCGACGATGTCGACGCCCCGGTCGTCCAGCCCGAACAGCGACACCGCCGCGATCCCGAGGAGCACGGCGAGCAGGGATCCCGGGACCAGCGGCAGCCAGCGTTTGAACCCGAGCACCACCACCAGGCTGAGACCGCCGACGACGAGCGTCACCCAGTGCGTGTCCCCGAGATGGGTGAGCACCCCCCAGGCCTGTTCGAAGAAGTTGCCCTTCTCCTTCTCCACTCCGAACAGCGCGGGCACCTGTCCGACGATGATGGTGAGGGCGAGGCCGACGATGAAGCCCTTCAGCACCGGCTCGGAGATGAACGAGGCGATGAATCCGAGGCGCAGCAAACCGGCCAGCAGCCCCGCGATCCCGGTGGCGATCGCGAGGACGGCGGACAGCGCTGCATACTTTCCGCCGTCCGCACCGGCCAGCGGCGCGACGATCGCCGCCGACAGGGCTGCGGTCGCCGACATCGGACCCACCACGAGGTGACGCGAACTGCCCGCCGCCGCGTACAGGATCAGTGCCGGGACCGCCGCGTAGAGGCCGGCGACCGGTGGCACCCCCGCGATGGTCGCGTAGGCCAGTGCCTCCGGGACCAGCACCGCCCACACGGTCAGGCCCGCGATCACATCGGGCCTGACCCACCCCCGTTGGTAGTCCCGCAGCGAGCCGAACACCGGCCAGGTGCCGGTTACGGTACTCACCACGTCGTCATCGTCCTAGTCCCTGGCGGTGTCCCAGGTGGTGACCGCCCAGATCACGACGACGTCGAGTGCGATGATCAGAATCGACCACAGCGGGTAGTAGGGCAGCCACAGGAAGTTGGCGAGGATCGACAGCGCGGCGATGCAGACCGCGACGACGCGAGCCCACGTGGCGCCCGTCATCAGTCCGATCGCGCTGATGGCCAGGACGACGCCCAGCACGATGTGGATCCAGCCCCACGCGGTGGTGTCGAACTGGTAGGTGTACTGGACGCCGATGACCAGCAGATCGTCGGACGCGACTGCGGCGATGCCCTGGAAGAACGAGATCACGCCGACGGTCAGCAGCAATATCGCCGCTGCCAGTGAAGTTCCTGCTGCAAAACCCTGTTTCACAGGGCTGTCCGTCCTGGACTCCGGGGTAGTCGTCATGTCCATGCCCTTCTCGAAAGTGTGTTTGCGAACAGTCGAATCGTCCGACCCCCGGCGGTGGGAGGCATCATCCGCGCCGGGTGATCCTCATCTGCAACGGATGATGTGACGCCGACGCGCCGGTGCAAGAGTCGAATCGGGGCATCCCGGAACCCCCGGCGTTGCGAAGGGACACGCGATGATCGATCCGCAGGACGTATCCGGCGCGGAGCCGGACTCTCGGTGGTCGATGCCGCGGGGCCTGATCGTGATCCTCGGACTGGCCGCGCTCGTCGTCACCGTGGCCGGGATCCAGGTGGCGGCACCGATCCTCGCCCCGATCTTCCTCGCCCTCATGCTCACCGTCGCGGTCCATCCGCTGCCCGTATGGCTGCACAGGAAGGGCGTGCCGGCGTGGCTCGCGACGATCGCCGCGATCCTGGTCGTCAACGGCATCCTCGTCGTACTCGTGCTGTCGCTGGCGCTGTCGGTCGCGCAGCTCGCCACGCTGCTCCCGCAGTACGCGGACGACTTCACGTCCCTCATCGACGACGCCGAGAGCTTCCTGAACAGCAACGGCGTGAACTCCGCCAGCGCCCAGACCATGCTCTCCCAAGTGGATTACGCCACGGTGTTCGGTTTCGTGGACGGCATCCTGCAGGCGATGCTGGGAATCTTCTCGAACCTGCTGTTCCTCGCCGCCCTCCTGCTGTTCATGGCGGTCGACGGAAGCTCCTACGGTTCGCGGATGGGCATCGTCACGCGGATGCGCCCCGACATCGCCACCGCCCTGTCCGCCTTCTCCCTCGGCACCCGCAAGTACCTGGTCGTGACCACCGTCTTCGGATTGATCGTCGCGGTCATCGACACCGGAGCACTGTGGGCACTGGGGATTCCGTTGCCGGTCCTGTGGGGCCTGCTGTCGTTCATCACCAACTACATCCCGAACGTCGGCTTCGTTCTCGGGCTCGTCCCGCCTGCCCTGCTCGCGCTGCTCCAGGGCGGTCCGGGACTGATGCTGACGGTCATCGTCCTGTACAGCGTCATCAACGTCATCATCCAGTCCGTGATCCAGCCCAAGTTCGTCGGGGACGCCGTCGGCCTGTCCGTGACCTTCACGTTCCTGTCGCTGGTGTTCTGGACGTGGATCCTCGGACCGCTCGGCGCGATCCTCGCCATCCCGCTGACGCTGATGGCGAAGGCACTGCTGATCGACATCGACCCGTCCACGAGGTGGGTCAACACGATCCTCAGCAGCTCTCCCACACCCCCGGCACCGGCCACCACCCCCACCCCGCCACGACACGAGAAGGAAGAACCATGACACCCGACTTCTCCGACACCACCGATTTCGAGGACGCCGACCGCGGTTTCGTCGACCGTCTCGACCCCTGCACCGTCACGGACGCGGACGGTCGCGCGGTGTGGGACATGCAGGAGTATGCGTTCCTGTCCGGCGACTGCCCGGACACGGCCGACCCGAGTCTGTGGCGGCAATCGCAACTGTGCGCGAAGGACGGTCTGTACGAGGTCACCGAGGGCATCTACCAGCTACGCGGAATCGACCTGTCCAACATGACGATCGTCGAGGGCGAGACAGGTGTCCTGGTGATCGACCCGCTCATCTCGCAGGAGACCGCGGCCGCCGCGCTCGCGCTGTACCGGAAGAACCGGGGCGACCGGCCCGTCACCGGCGTCATCTACACGCACTCCCACATCGACCACTTCGGCGGTGTCTTCGGCGTCCTCCCGGACGGTCGCGGCGACGTCCCGATCCTCGCCCCCGAAGGGTTCCTCGAACACGCGGTCTCCGAGAACATCTACGCCGGAACGGCAATGGGCAGGCGCGCCACCTACATGTACGGACCGCTGCTGCCCAAGGGTCCGCGCGGGCACCTCGGTGCGGGGCTCGGAACGAACACGTCGACCGGCAGGCCGGGGCTGATCCCGCCGACCGTCGACATCACCCACACCGGTCAGGAGGAGACCGTCGACGGCATCCGGATCCTCTTCCAGGTGACACCGGGAACGGAGGCGCCCGCCGAGATGAACTTCCTGTTCCCGGACCACCGGGCACTGTGCATGGCGGAGAACGCCACCCACAACCTGCACAATCTCCTCACGTTGCGCGGCGCACTGGTCCGCGATCCCCGCGCCTGGTCGCGGTATCTCGACCAGGCGATCGAGATGTTCGATGGCGGCTACGACGTCGCGTTCGCGTCCCACCACTGGCCGACGTGGGGTCGCGACCGGGTGGTGAAATTCCTGTCGGAGCAGCGCGACCTGTACCAGTACCTGCACGACCAGACGCTGAGAATGCTCAACGCGGGATTGACCGGGATCGAGATCGCCGAAAACTTCCCGCTGCCGCCCGCCCTCGAATCCGCCTGGCATGCGCGCGGGTACTACGGCTCGGTCAGCCACAACGTGAAGGCGATCTACCAGCGATACATGGGCTGGTTCGACGGCAACCCGACGTCGCTGTGGCAGCATCCACCCGAAAGCGTGGCCACCCGCTACGTCGAGTGCATGGGCGGCCAGGACGAGGTCCGGTCGAAGGCGACGCAGTACCTCGAGCGCGGAGATCTGCGGTTCGCGGCCGAACTGCTCAAGCATGCCGTGTTCGCCGACCCCTCCGACGACGCGGCCAAGGACCTGCTGGCCCGCACGTACGAGCAACTCGGGTTCGGCGCAGAGAACGCGACGTGGCGCAACTTCTACCTCACCGGGGCACTCGAACTGCGCGGCGGCATCGTCGCCCCGCCGCTCAGCGACCTCGGCGCGGACATGCTGAGCGCCCTGACGATCGACCAGATCTTCGACTCCGTCGCCCTCCGCATCAACGGCCCGCGGGCCTGGGACGCGACCCTCGTCGCGGAGTGGCACTTCACCGACCCCGAAGCGCACTACCGGACGACGTTGTCCAACGGCGCGCTCATCCAGACGGTCGCGCCGAGGACGCCGACGCAACCGGACGTCACGCTGACCCTGACGAAGATGCAATTGCTCGCCCTGTTCGCCGGCCGGGGTCTGGAGGGCATCGAGGTGACGGGTGACCCGTCGAAACTCCTCGCCCTCACCGAATTGCTCGACCCGCCCGACAACGCGTTCCCGATCGTCACGCCGTAGGCGCTCCGCGCCCGTGAGTGGTTAGAGAGTCTCTGGACTCCTTGACCACTCACGGGCGGCGGAGCCGCCTATCCGAAGTCGACGATCGCGAGGTTGCTCGGAAGCTGATCCGTCCGCGGCTCACCGCTGGGCAGTTTTCCCTGCAGGAACTGCCCCGACAGGTAGTCGTCCGCGTCGAGGATCTGCTGCGGCGCCACCTGCCCCTCGTATTCGAAGCTGTCGAAGACGTACGGCAGGGAGTCGGCGTAGAGCAGGCTCGGGCCGTTCATAAGCTGGAAGTGCAGGTGCGACGCGTTGGCGTTGCCGGTGTTCCCGAGTTTCGCGAGGGTGTCGCCCTTCGAGACCTTGTCCCCGGGCTTGACGAGCAGCGAACCCTCGATGAAGTGCGCGTACATCGCGTAGACGCCGCCCCCGAGGTCGAGGACGACGTGGTTTCCGTCGACGTTCTCGACGGTGAGTTTCGCGGCGAGTTCCGGCACCTCGGCGGGCAGTGTGCCCGGGGCGTTGGCGGGCACGTTGTCGAGCGTGGCCACGACCGTTCCGTCGGCGACGGCGTACACGTCGGACCCGTAGTCGACGTAGCTTTCGTTCTTCGTCCGGTCGCCGGTGTAGAACTCGCCCTGGTCGTTGGTGCGTTTCCAGTCGATCGCGAACCGCTGACTGTTGTTGATCTTGCCGTCGACCGGGAGCGGCGACGTCCGGTGCGGGAAGCCCGGCAGGCAGCAGCCGTTGAGGGCAATCCAGTTGTCGCCCTTCAGCGGTGGCGAGATGACGCGTGGGGTCCCGGCATCGATGTCGAGGGCGGTGGCCAGATAGTCGACGGCGGACGGTTCCCGCGACGACGGGGCCGCGGCGGCGCTGCCGTAGAGGTGGTGAAGCACCGCCTTCGGGGCCTGATCGAGCGAGTCGAACGTGTAGTCGACGAACACGATGCGACTTTCCTGCGGCGGAATCGCCGTGGAGGTCGCGGCCGGCGCGGTGAGCATCCGCAACCGGTTGCAGTCGCCGTACGGACAATTCGGCTCGACGAGCGCCGCACCGGAGAACGACGCGATCACCTTCGACGGGTCGGTCCCGTCGACGACGTCCAGTTTGTCGAGGGTCGCCGGGACGGGTGTCGCGTTCGTCAACTGGAGGTCGTAGGCGACGTGGTACTTCCCGTCGGTTCCCGGGAACGGGAAGGTCGGATCACCGATCGGGGTGAGGATCAGTCCCGTGTAGGCGTCGGGCACGGTGACCGCGCCGGTCCCGCCTGCCGTCGTCGGCGACGCGCTCGTCTCCGGCGCATCGTCGCTGGTCGAGCACCCCGCCGCGACGAGTGCGATCGACATCATCAGCCCGGCCACTGCCAACTTCATGGTCACTCCATTCAGGCACTTCGCCGCTGCCGTGTGCTCTCCGACGTGGCCATGGTCCGCCGATCCGCCGGCTACGGATTCACCCGTCTCGTGTGAACTTCGGATTGCTGCCGGTTTGCGGAAACCACGTTCATCCACACAGAACACCGGGTTCTCGCTAAAATCATCGCACCGGCTTACTGCGTCGGAGATTGACGTTTGTCGAAGATCGTTTCTCGGTGCAGCGAGAATTGGGGGTCGGCGTGGCGGCAGCACCGCTCGGGGAATTTCATCTGAGTACTCGAATACCTTCGAGTGCAGGGGGTCGAACGGTCACCCGGACCCGCCTGCACACCATGCTCACCGACGCGCTCACCGACGAGACCCACCCCTATCCGGTCGCGCTGGTCTGCGCGCCTGCCGGGTCGGGAAAGACGCGGGCGGTGGCCGACTGGGCGCGGGAGTTGCTGGCCGCCGACGACGCTCCGACCATTGCCTGGCTCACGATCGAGGAGCGGCACAACGACCTCGACGTCGTCCACCGGGCGATCCTCCGCGCGCTCACCGACTCCGGAAATCCTCGTCTGCAGAAGGCGTGCGCCGGGCTCGTTTCCGAGTCACCGGACCTCGGCGCCACATTGTCGGCCGCGTTGCACGAACTCGGCGAGAACATCTGGATGATCATCGACGACGCCCATCTCCTGCGCGACACCGACGTGCTCACCGACCTCGAGTCGTTCATGCGCTGGCAACCACCGATGCTGCGGACGGTCATCGTCGGACGGTTCGAGCCGCCGCTCGCGCTGCAGCGACTTCGCC
This sequence comes from Rhodococcus koreensis, assembly GCF_900105905.1. GTDB lineage: Bacteria > Actinomycetota > Actinomycetes > Mycobacteriales > Mycobacteriaceae > Rhodococcus_F > Rhodococcus_F koreensis. The sequence goes on from NZ_FNSV01000005.1 coordinate 4,309,693, forward strand.
TGGACGGCAGGCTGTTCACGCTCACGGCAACGGATCTCGCCTTCACGTCCGACGAGTCCGCCGAGATGCTCGACGAGCACGGCGTGGTGCTGTCCCCGGACGATCTCGACGCCCTGATGGTTCGCACGGAGGGCTGGGCTGCCGGAATCCGGCTGGCGGGAATGTCTTTGGAAGGACATCCGGATCCGAGCCGGTTGATCGCCGAGTTCTCGGGCGACCGCCGGGCCGTCGCCGACTATCTCATCGAGGAGGTCCTCGCCGGCCAGACCGACGAGATGCGCGAGTTCCTCCTGCGCACGTCCGTCCCCGTCTCGTTCACGGTCGAACTCGCCGAGAAGCTCACGGGCTGCACCGACGCGCACGGCAACATCGATTGGCTCGAGCACCACAATTTCCTGATCAGCCGGATCACCGAGAACCCCACGCACTACCGCTACCACCCGCTGCTGCGCAGCTATCTGCGCGCGGAGATCAGCCGGATCGGCCACGTCGAAGTCGAGCATCTCGAATTGACGGCGGCCCACTGGCACGACGAATTCGGGGATGCACTGCTCGCACTCGAACACGCGGTGAACTCCGGTGATCACGACGAGATCGTGGCTCTGCTGGCCCGGACGTCGCTGCCCCTGATCATCGGCGGCCACGGCGAGGCCGTCGACCGGATTCTCACGAGGGCGCCCCGTGCGTCGCAGGACCATCCGTCGGCGCGGCTGCTCCGCGCCGCCGCCGCGCTCGCCTCGGGAAACATCCCGGTGGCCACGTCCACCCTCGAACTCCTCGACCGCAGGAAGTCGGGTCTGCTGGTGGACGGCGCCACCGAATCCCGGGTGCACCTGCTGCTCCGCGAATCGCTGCGGGTGCAGACCGCGATCGGCACCGGCGACATCGAGACCGCGCTGAAGCGGCTGCAGAGCGTGGGCGGCGGATCGAGCGGCGACCCCGATCTCGATGCGTTCGTCCTGCTCCAGGAAGGGCGTGCGCTGCTCTTCCTCGGACGGGACGACGACGCGGAGGCTGTGCTCGGGAGGTCGCTCGCGCACGCGAGGCTCGGCGACGCACCGTTGAGCGTCATGTACTGCCTGGGGACTCTCGCCGCCGTCTCGATGTCGCGGGGCGCCGTGACGGTGGTGTCCGAACTGGTGGACGAGGCCCTGACGATCGGCCGGACGCAGTCGGCGACGAGCGATCCGACGTTCCAGTTGACGAAGCTCATCGACTCCTGGTGCCGCTACATGCGGATGGACCCCGACGCCGCCCGCGTCGCCGCCGAATCCGCCGAGGCGTTGCGTCGCGCGAGCACCGGAACCGCGGGTCTCGCCGACGGCGCCACGGCCCTGTTCGGTCTCGACGAGTCCGAACACCGGCACGGTTCGGTGACGATGGTGCATGCGGACAGCCCCGTGTCGTCCGCGCTGCCGATGCCGCCGGGAATCCGGGCGGTGCTGCTGCCCGCCATCCAGTACGCGTATCTGTCCGCCGGTGAGATCGGGTGGGCGCACGAGTTGGCCACCGAGGCGCAGGCCTTCCTCGGGCCCACCGGCGACACACCCCTCGTCGAGGCGATCATTCACCTGCACCTGCACCGCCTCGACCTGGCCCGCCGGACGATCCAGCCGGTCCTGGACGGTGAACTGGAATGCGCGGCGGGCACCAACCTGATCGCGGCGTGGCTCGTGGACGCGTCGATCGCGCTTGCCCGCAAACATGATTCGCGCGCCCACAGCGCACTCACCGAGGCGTTGCGTCTCGCGGAGCCGCAGTCGGTGCTGCGTCCGTTCCACGACTGCGGACCACAGATCCGGGATCTCCTCGTGCGGAGCACCGGCCGGTTCGGGGTCCTCGAACCGTTCGCGGAGAGGCTCCGCGCGTCGTTCCCGCGGTCGGAGAGCACGGCATCCGACATGCTCACTCCCCGTGAACTGGAACTCCTCGTGGAGCTTCCGTCGTGGCGCACCGCCGAGCAGATCGCGGCCGACCTGTGCGTGTCGGTGAACACGGTGAAGACGCATCTGCGCGGGATCTACCGCAAACTCGGCGTCACGTCCCGCCGCGACGCGATCGCCGCCGCGCAACACAACGGTTTGCTCTGAGACGGTTCACCACTTGCGGGTGAGGCGCGTCGCCGTTCCGTCGGTCACCCTGAAATCTACGGCTGACCGAGTTCTGGAACGACGATGCGAATGAAGGAGCCCGCCGTGGTGCGTCCTGAATCGAACTGGCCCGGCAAGGTCAGGTACGCCTTCCTGATCAGCGGCGCCCTGTCCGATCGGGTGCTGGCGGCCTTCCCCGAGTTGGACGTCTCGGACGTCACGACCGGTGACACGACGCTCTACGGTCCGGTCGACGGCCCGACGGATCTCCGGGGCATGCTGGCCCGCTTCGACGCGCTGGGACTGACCGTCATCGAGATGCGCAGGCTACCGGACTGACCGGGCGTCGGGGTTCAATGGGGAAGGGTCCCGGGAGGCGGTGAAGCCGAGTGAGCGGCGAGTTCGAACCGGGCACGGTGTTTGCCGGCTACGTGATCGAACGGGTTCTGGGACGAGGCGGGATGGGCACCGTCTACCTCGCCCAGCATCCCAACCTGCCGCGCAAGGTCGCTCTCAAACTGCTCGACACGTCGTGGACGAGCGACGACTACGTCCGGTCGCGTTTCGAGTCGGAAGCGGACCACGCCGCCCATCTCGACCATCCCAACATCGTCACCGTCCACGACCGCGGCCGCGAGGGCGGCCGGTTGTGGATCGCGATGCAGTACGTTCCCGGCGTCGACGCCCGGAGAGCGCTCAATTCCGGGGCACTGGACGTGGAGCGCGCCGTGCACATCGTCAGCGAGACCGGGAAGGCGCTCGATCACGCGCACGAGGCGGGGATCCTGCATCGCGACGTGAAGCCGGCGAACATCCTGCTCGCGCCGGGCGACCCCGAACGTGTGCTGCTCACCGATTTCGGCACCGCCAAGGCCCTGGACGAGACGCATCAGCTGACCCGCACCGGGATGCTGGTGGCGACGCTGCACTACGCGGCGCCCGAGCAGATCGAGGGCCGGAAACTCGACCACCGTGTCGACATCTACGCGTTGGGCTGCACGTTCTTCCATCTGCTCACCAACGAACCGCCGTTTCCCGGGACCACCGCGTCGTCGGTGATGCACGGTCATCTGAACGGGCCGATTCCCAAGCCGAGTGTGGTGCGACCCGGGCTGCCCGCCGGTGTCGACGCCGTCGTCGCGCGCGCCATGGCCAAGGACCGCGAGGAGCGCTACTCGACGTGTCGTGAGTTCAGCGACGCCGTCCACGCGATCGAGTGGGACGGGCCGGGCAGTGTCACCCGCCCTGCCGGCCTCGCCGACTCCGCGGCGACCACCCGGACGAGCCGTCCCGCCGTGACCCGGCCCGACGCCGAGCCGGGTGCGGAGCCGACGACACCGACAACGGTCGCGGGCCGGTGGCGGCGCACACGCTGGCTGCTCGCCGCCCTTCTGGCGGTTGTCCTCGTCGCCGCCGCTGTCGCCTATGTCGTCTGGCCTGGCGAGGAGTCGGCCGACAGGCAGGTGGTGCTCCCGCTGACCGGCTTGCAGGGCCCGGCCGGGCTCGCGGTCTCGGGCAGCGGGAACCTGTACATCGCGGACAGCGCGGCCAAACAGGTTCTGGAGGTGCGCGCCGGGTCCTACGAGCAGACGGTTCTTCCCTTCACCGGACTCGACGTTCCGCAGGGAGTTGCGGTCAGCACGTCCGGCGACGTGTACGTCTCCGATCTCGTGACCAACACCGTGACGATGCTGCACGGCAGCACCCAGGTACCGATGCCGATCGGCGGGCTGAACCAGCCGTTCGGAATCGCGCTCGGACCGGATGGAACGCTGTACGTCGCGGACACGCTGAACAACCGGGTGATGGCCCTGCGCGACGTCACCGCCGCCCCCGTCGCGGTACCCCTGACGGTGATCGGGCCGTTCGCCGTCGCCGTCGGTGAGCAGGGCGATCTGTACGTCGGCACGCCCAACAAGGTGCTCGCGTGGAACGCTGCCACCCGCGCCCAGAGCTTCCTGCCGTTCACCGACCTCCAGAGCGTCGGTGGTGTCGCGGTCGACGACGAAGGAACCGTGTACGCGATCGACCAGAACCACAATCGGATTCTGCGGCTGCCCGCCGGTTCGGACGAGCAGGAGGTCCTCCCGTTCACGGGCCTGGACCAGCCGGAAGGGATCGCCGTGTCGAGCCGGGGCGATGTGTACGTCGCGGACACCGACAACAGCCGGGTGGTCATGCTGCCCGCGGGCAGCTGACCGCTCAGGCCTGGCGTGCCAGGTCGAACCCGAACGATTCCGCGACCGCCTCGTCGACCCGGCCGTGGTGATTGGCGAGCAGTTCTTCGCGTTCGTTCGCGGAGAGACCGCCCCAGATGCCGTACGGTTCACCGACACTGAGCGCGTGCTCCCGGCACTGCACCAGCACGGGGCAGCCGCGGCAGATCATCTTGGCGCGGAAGTCCCGCATCTCGCGTGCCCGGCCGCGTTCGCGGTCGGGGTGGAAGAAGGTGGACGATTCGTAGCCGCGGCACGCGGCGTCCCTCTGCCAGTCCCACACCTCGGCGACCGGAATGGGAAGACTCAACCGATTGGACATTGCACTCCTCCAGATACTCGTGAGCCGTTGTGTGCGAGCCCGAGAACTCGTTCCCGGGCCAGATCGGCGGCGCCGACGATGCCGACGTTCGCGCCGAGTTCCGCCAGTCGCACCTCGGCGACCGGTCGATGTGCGCGTCCCGTGAGACGGTTCTCGAAAGCGGCGGCGGCGGGACCGCGCAGCAGTTCACCGGCCTCGCAGACTCCCCCGCCGATGATGAACAGGTCGGGGTCGAAGAACGCGGCGATGTCCGCCATGCCGTGTCCCAGCCAGGAACCGATCACCCGGAAACATTCGAGCGCGGCGGGGTCGCCGTCCTGTGCGGCGGCGGTGACGTGCAGGCCGGTGATGGCGTCGGCCCTGCCGCCTGCGCGGGCGAGGAGGTCGGCGGCGAAACCGGGCGACACGTTCGCGAGGTCCTGCGCTTCCCGGACGAGTGCCCGCCCGCTGGCGTAACGCTCCCAGCAGCCGTGGTTGCCGCAGCCGCACCGGCGGCCGTGCGGTTCGACGTTGAGGTGCCCGAACTCCGCGGCCACCCCGAACTTGCCGCGGTGGAGGACGCCGTCGACGACGATACCGCCGCCGATCCCGGTTCCCACGGTGAGCACGACGACGGTCTGTCCCGTCCGCCCGGCCCCGAAGCGCGCTTCGCCCCAGGCGGCGGCGTTGGCGTCGTTCTCCACCACCGTCGGCAATCCGCACGCCGCTTCGACCACCGCACCGAGCGGTTCGTTGCGCCAGGCGAGGTTCGGGGCGAACAGCACGGTGCTGAGGTCGGCGGCGACGAAGCCTGCCGCGCCGATGCCGACGGCCTGGACCGGGTGGGTATCGGCCAGATCCCGGACGAGTTCGGCGATGACGTTCTCGACACCGCGCGCATCGTGGGACGGGGTGTCACGACGCACCATCCGGTGGATGACTCCGTCGGTGTCGACCACGCCGGCAGCGATCTTCGTGCCACCCACGTCGATGCCAATTGTCAGAGCCATGTCTCGTGTCCTCTTCAAATCTACGAGTGAGCGGTGTCACGCTGACACTAGAGGACCTTTGGCTCGTTATCAATACGTACTTTGGTTTTTCTGAGAACAAAGTGCTGGGTATGTCAGCACCGATCGGCCGCTTCCCGATCTCATCCCCGAGGAGTGATCCGCATCCGCACAGGTAGGAGGAATCTGAGATCGCGATCGCCGAATCGCACGAAGGAGGATTCGATGAGCTCCCCATGGTCGATCGAGCCGGCAGGCCCGTAGCTCGTGCCCGGCGCCCACCAGCAGCCGGAACCGGGCGAGACCGGCACCCGGCGCATCGACTGGCAATGGCGGGCCGCGGCGCTGGGCGCCGTCGACGCCGCGCCGGCCGCCGCGGTCACCGCCGCCGTCGCCGTCCCGTCGGGTGTCGCGCTGGCGGTGGGGGTGCTGCCCGCGGCGATCATGGGACTGCCGCCGACCCGACGGGCGCGGGCTGCACTGATTCTCATCGGGATCCTGACCGGGCTGCCGATGGTGCTGGGCTCACTCGTCGCCCACACACCCCTGCTGGCGATCGTGGTCGTGTTCACCCTCGCAGTCGGTGCGGCGGCGCTCGCACGGACCACCGTCGCGAAGCGGCGAAACCTCGGCAGGGTCTTGTCGACGCTGTCGGTGCCGCTGGTCGGAGTCGGGCTCAGCTACGACGACCCGGCCACAGCAGTCGGACTCGCCGTGCTCATGATCGGCGGTTCGGTGTTCGCGTATGTCGTTTCGCTGCTGCTCCCCGAACATGCTGCCGTCGCGCCCGTTCGGCCCGGGACCGCGATCACCCTCGGGTACGGCGTCCGACTCGGCGCCGCAGGCGCGACCGCCGCCGCGATCGGGTTCGCCCTCGACCTCGACCACGTCGGCTGGGCCTGCGCAGCAGCACTTCTCGTGATGCGTCCCGACACCGACGAACAGGTGACCCGCATGGCGGGACGGATCGCGTCGATGCTCATCGGGGGCACGGCGGCCGTGCTCGTCGTCGGTGCGACTCCCGCCGACTGGGTCTACAGCGCCGCCGTCGTCGCGGTCGTCGCGACCGCCGCGGCAACCCACCGCAGTCGCTGGTACGTGACCTCCACGTTCACCACGTTCCTCGTGTTCGTCCTGCTGCTGTATTCCGATCCCGAACAGGCCGGATACCGCTTCACCGAACGGCTTTCCGAAACCGTGCTCGGCGTCGCCATCGCGTTCCTCTTCGGCATCGCCGTCCCCACCCTGGGGCGTCGGACGCAGTGGTCACACTGACCGCGTCCAACCGCCACTGGACGAACGGGACGCTCGTTCGATCTGACGCAACGAGCGTCCCGTTGGTCCGGAGTGGGCGTGGACGCCGGACGCCCGAGTGGACAAGCCCTGTGATCTGCGCCATAGTTCTCTCCCGTCGGCACAAGCCGGCACGCCCCTGACACTCGGATCGTCCGGCACGTTCCTGCCGGTGGAGGGATTCATTTCTCATGGCAACAATCACGTACGACCGCGCGACCAGGCTCTTTCCCGGGTCCGACGTCCCCGCCGTCGATCAACTCGATCTGCACATCGAGGACGGCGAGTTCCTCGTCCTCGTCGGCCCGTCCGGCTGCGGAAAATCCACGTCGCTGCGGATGCTCGCCGGGCTCGAGGACGTCGACGGCGGCCAGATCCTGATCGGCGGCCGCGACGTCACGCACGCCGAACCCAAGGACCGCGACATCGCGATGGTGTTCCAGAACTACGCGCTCTACCCGCACATGACCGTCGCCGAGAACATGGGCTTCGCCCTCAAACTCGCAGGCACCGACAAGTCCGAGATCCGCACCCGCGTCGCGGAGGCCGCCGACATGCTCGACCTCGGCGCCTACCTCGACCGCAAACCCAAGGCACTCTCCGGCGGCCAGCGGCAGCGAGTTGCCATGGGCCGCGCCATCGTCCGGCAACCGCAGGTGTTCCTGATGGACGAGCCGCTGTCGAACCTCGACGCGAAGCTGCGCGTGCAGACCCGCACCCAGATCGCCCAGCTCCAGCGCCGCCTCGGCACCACCACCGTCTACGTCACCCACGACCAGGTCGAGGCCATGACGATGGGCGACCGCGTCGCCGTCCTCAAGGGCGGCGTGCTGCAGCAGTGCGCCTCCCCGCGCGAGCTCTACCGCAGGCCCGCGAACGTGTTCGTCGCCGGGTTCATGGGCTCACCGTCGATGAATCTGTTCACCGTGCCCGTCACCGACGGCGGCGTGCTGATCGGCGACCAGCTGGTGCCCGTCCCCCGCGATGCGCTCGCGGCGGCGGGCCGCGAGGTGATCTTCGGGATCCGTCCCGAGCACGTCGAGATCGCCGATTCCGGTGGACTGAAACTCGAGATCGACGTCGTCGAGGAGCTCGGCTCCGAGGCATTCGTGTTCGGCCGCACCACCGTCCACGGACGAACCGAGAACCTGGTCGCGCGCGTGGACTGGCGCAACCCACCCGAGAAGGGCCAGGTCGTGCACGTCCGCGTCGACGAGGCACACGCGCACCTCTTCGCCACCGACGCGGCGGGCGAGCGCCTGGTGCGCTGACCTCAGAGTTCCGCGGGACGGGCGGTCGAGCCCCTGACCACCAGGTGGGTCGGGAGCACGACCGTCCGTTCCGCCGGTTCCCGCCCGCTCAGCAGGTCCACGACCACCCGGCCCGCCGCCGCTCCCTGCTCTGCCACCGGTTGCCGGACCGTGGTCAGGTCGGCCAGCTCCGCCGTCGGGTGATCGTCGATGCCGATCACCGACATCCCGGCCGGGACGGGTACCCCCGCTCGCCGCAGCGTGCGTAGCGCTCCGACGGCGACCTCGTCGGAATGACAGAACACCGCGGTGGGCACGTCGGCTCGGCTGAGCAGCAGTTCCATGCCCCGCTCGCCGCCCTCGACGCCCCAGGGCACGGTCGCGATGCAGTCGTCGTCGAGTCCGGCGTCGGCGAGTGCACCGTGGAAACCCGCGACCCGGGCGATGTCGCCCGCCCAGGACTGCCCTTCCGGGTCGACGGTGCGGATCATGCCGATCCGCGTGTGCCCGATCCTGATCAGATGGCCGACGGCCTGACGCGCGGCCAGTTCGTCGTCGATCCGGACGGACGGGAAGTCGCCGGCGTGCGCGCCGATGACCACCACGGTCACGTCCATCTCCTCGAGCCGTGCCCGCTCCGGCCCGGTCAGCGGAAACGCCACGGCGATGACCGCATCGACCTTGCGGCGCAACGGAAGTCGTTCGAAGAACGATTCACGCTGGGACGACTCCTCGAGGCAGTACAGCATCACGTCCAGGTCGGCGGCACGGAGTTCGTGCTCGATGCCGGCGAGGACCCGTGAGTAGAACCAGGCGTCGATCCACGGCACGACGACGGCCACCCGGCCCGTCGCGCCGCCCGACAGCTTCGACGCCTCGGGCGAGATGACGTACGCCAACTCGTCGGCGACCCGCTGAATCCGCAGTCGCGTCGCGTCGGACACCCCCTTCTCGCCGCGCAGCGCACGGGAGACGGTGGCGATCGAGACGCCGGTGCGGCGCGCGACGTCGGCCATGTTCACGGACTGCTTGGGGATCACGTTCCCACAGTAAGCGAGCAACGCAAATATTTGCGCAAATTCCTCACGGAACGCAAGCCGCTGTAGTGCGGAAAAGAAATCACCCTGTTCGAGTTGACAGCAACCTGTGATGTGCCTCACGCTCATTACGCAAACGTTTACGCATCACATTCGCCCATCCCATCCCCGCACCGAGGAGATTCGATGACCCAGTCCGTGGAGTCGACCGCAACCACCGTCGCGAGCCGGCACCCCGAAGCCTGGTGGAAGACGGCCGTCGTCTACCAGGTCTACATCCGCAGCTTCGCCGACGGGAACGGCGACGGCATCGGCGACCTCACCGGGTTGCGTTCCAAGCTGCCCTACCTCGCCGACCTCGGCGTCGACGCCGTGTGGATCAACCCCTGGTACCCGTCGCCGATGGCGGATGCCGGCTACGACGTCGCCGACTTCCGCGACATCGAGCCGTCGTACGGCACGCTCGCGGAGGGTGAGGCGTTCATCGCCGAGGCCCACGAGCTGGGGATCCGCGTGATCCTCGACATCGTGCCCAACCACACCTCCAGCGAGCACCGCTGGTTCGGGGCCGCGCTCCGCGACGAGCCCGGGGCACGCGAGCGCTACATCTTCCGGCCCGGCCGCGGCCCGGCGGGCGACGAGCCGCCCAACGACTGGCAGAGCGCATTCGGCGGTCCCGCGTGGAGCCGTCTCGACACCGGCGAGTGGTACCTGCACCTGTTCGCTCCCGCACAGCCCGACCTCAACTGGGAGCACCCCGAGGTCCGTGCGGAGTTCGAGGACATCCTGCGGTTCTGGTTCGACAAGGGCGTCGACGGCTTCCGGATCGACGTCGCCCACGGCCTGGCCAAGGATCCCGCACTGCCCGATGCCGGTGAGCGCCTTCCCGGTTCGCAGCACACCGATCCGCACCCCGCCTGGGACCAGGATGCCGTCCACGAGGTGTACCGGGGCTGGCGGACCGTCGCCAACGCCTACAACGACCGCGTCTTCGTCGCCGAGGCCTGGGTTCCCGGCAACGACCGGCTGGCCCGGTACCTGCGCCCCGACGAACTCCACACCGCGTTCCAGTTCGACTTCCTGCGCGCCCCGTGGCGCTCGGACAGCATTCGCGCCGTGATCGACGACGCGCTCGAGCAGGCTGCCACCGTCGGCGCACCCGCCACCTGGGTGCTCTCCAACCACGACGTGCCCCGCACCGTCACCCGCTACTCCCGCTCGCAGCCCGACCACCTCGTCGAAACCGATTGGGAGCGCGCCCGCTGGGCGCTCGAGGAGCCGAACCACGACCTGGGCAGGCGCCGTGCCCGCGCCGCCGCGCTGCTGCAGCTGGCATTGCCCGGCACCGCGTACATCTACCAGGGCGAGGAACTCGGACTGGAAGAGGTCGAGGACCTTCCCGACGACGTCCGTCAGGATCCGACGTGGTTCCAGACCGGCTTCACCGACTGCGGCCGCGACGGCTGCCGGGTGCCGATCCCGTGGTCGAACGACGCAGTGCCGTACGGCTTCTCCCCGTTCGACGCGGAAGAGGACACCTGGCTTCCGCAGCCCGGGCACTGGGCCCCGCACACCGCGGAAGCGCAGGCGGGCCACCCCGAGTCGTTCCTCACGCTGTACCGCCGGGCGCTGGAACTGCGGCCCGAGTTCTTCGACACCCCGCATCCCGTCGAGTGGCTCGACACTCCCCCGGGCGTTCTCGCGTTCGCCCGCGGCGCAGTGCAGTGCTGGGTGAACACCGGCACCGAACCGGCCGCACTTCCCGAAGGCTCGACCGTGGTGCTCGGTTCGATCGCCGGCATCACCGGCGGACTCCCGTCCGACGCCGCGGTGTGGCTGTCGGAACCGGGCTCGGGTGAATCACGATGAAGCGCGTCGCCGCCGCCGCGGTGGCCGTCGGGGTCCTGTTCGCGGCGACGTCCTGCGCCGATCAGGGCATCGAGGCCGCCGCGCAGGCGGAAAAGCAGAACCTGGACGGCCGCGGACCCATCACCTACGTGCAGGGTAAGGACAACTCCAACGTCGTCCGGCCGCTGATCGACGAGTGGAACGCCACCCATCCCGGTGAGGAGGTGACGTTCAAGGAGCAGTCCGACCAGGCCGACCAGCAGCACGAGGACCTGGTGCAGCATTTCCAGTCCCGCGATCCCGGCTACGACGTCGCCGTCGTCGACGTCGTGTGGACCGCCGAATTCGCGGCCCGCGGATGGCTGCAACCGCTCGAGGGCCCGATGGCGATCGACACGTCCGGCCTGCTCCCCGCCACCGTCGCGGGGGCCACATACGGGGGCGTCCTGTACGCGGCGCCGCAGACCAGCGACGGCGCCCTGCTCTACTACCGCACCGACCTGCTCGATCACCCGCCCGCCACCTGGGATGAGCTGATCGGCGCGTGCGGGACGGCGCGGCAGGCCGGAATCGGCTGCTACGCAGGCCAGTACGCCAAGTACGAGGGCCTGACCGTCAACGCGTCCGAGGCCATCAACACGGCGGGCGGGTCGATCCTCGGACCGGACGGCGTGACCCCGACGATGACCACCCCGGAAGCCAAGGCGGGCCTGCAGTCCCTGGTCGACGCGTACCGTTCGGGTGCGATTCCCCGCGAGTCCGTCACGTTCCAGGAAGAGCAGGCACGGCAGGCGTTCCAGAGCGGCGACCTGCTGTTCATGCGCAACTGGCCGTACGCGTACAGCCTGATGAACGGTCAGGGCAGTTCCGCGGTGTCCGGCAAGTTCGCGGTGGCGCCGCTGCCGGGGAAGAACGGGCCCGGTCACTCGACACTCGGCGGGCACAGCGCCGCGATCAACGTGTACTCGGAGCACAAGGCCACCGCATCCGACTTCCTGAAGTTCTTCCTGGAGAAGAAGTCGCAGGCGTTCTTCCTGTCGCAGGGGTCGCTCGCGCCCGTCCGCGCCGACGTCTACGACGACCCGGAACTGATCGAGCAGTACCCGTACATCCCCACGCTGAAGACGTCGATCGAGAACGCCGTGACCCGGCCGGTGACCCCGTTCTATCCCGCGGTCACCCGGGCCGTGCAGAACAACGCGTACGCCGCGATCAAGGGCGAGAAGACGGTGGACCAGGCCGCCGCCGACATCCAGTCCGCGATCGCCGCGGCCGGGTCCTAGAGGAGACAAGCCGATGACCGTTCACGAACTCTCGGAACCGACGACCGAGGTCGTCCCGCAACCGGATTCGTCCGAAACGCCGCCACGGCCCCGGAAGGGACGCAGCAGGGCAGCAATGCTCCTGGTTCTGCCGACCATGATCCTGCTCGGCATCGTCGTCCTGTACCCGGTGATCAGTGCGATGGTGATGTCGCTGTTCAAGGACCCGACCATCGACCCCGCCACCGGCAAATTCGTCGACCAGGGCTTCGCGGGACTGTCGAACTACACGCACTGGCTGTTCCAGCGGTGCACCGACACGACCGGAGCGTCGGTGTCCTGCCCCGGCGGCACACTGGGATCACTGTTCTGGCAGTCGATGTGGGTCACCGTGTTCTTCACCGTGGTCACCGTCACCATCGAGGTCGCGCTGGGACTCTGGTTCGCCACCATCATGAACCGGGCGTTCCGCGGCCGGGCACTGCTGCGGACCAGCATCCTCGTCGCGTGGGCCATCCCGACCGCCGTCACCGCGAAACTGTGGTACTTCGTCTTCGCCTACGACGGCATCGCCAACAAATTGCTCGGCACGGACATTCTGTGGACGGGTGACACGTGGCCCGCCCGGTTCGCCGTCGTGATCGCCGACGCCTGGAAGACCACTCCGTTCGTGGCGTTGCTGATCCTCGCCGGACTGCAGATGGTGCCCGCCGAGGTGTACGAGGCGGCGCGGATGGACGGCGCCGGCGCGTGGCAGCGGTTCCGTTCGATCACGTTGCCCCTCATCAAGCCGGCCATTCTGGTGGCGGTCCTCTTCCGCGTCCTCGACGTCCTGCGGATCTACGACCTCCCGGCGATCCTCACCGGCGGTGGCGGCGGCGACGGCACCGCCACCACCACACTGTCGATCCTCGTGATCGACCAGATGCGCCAGGGATTCAACAGCGCGTCCGCCCTCTCCACGATCACGTTCCTGTTCATCTTCGCCGTCGCCTACGTCCTCGTGAAGGTGATGGGCGTCAACGTGATCGACACCCAAGAGCAGCAGCGAAAGGCCTGACCCATGTCCACAGCAGTCGTCACGCCGGGAATTCCCCGGCCCACGGTGGCGCGCAGGCGCCGGGGACCGTCGCTCGCGTCGATCCGCACTTACGCGGGCCTCGCGGTGATCGTCGTCTGGGGTCTGGCCCCCGTCTACTGGATGGTGGTCACCGCCTTCCGGGACTCCGACTACACGTTCGACACCACCCCGTGGCCCACCCACGTCACGTTGGACAACTTCGCGAACGTGTTCTCCACGGACGCCGGTAACCACTTCGCCCGGGCGCTCGTCAACAGCACGATCATCGGCGCCGTCACCACCGCGATCGGACTGATCGTGGGGGTCGGCACCGCGTACGCACTGGCGCGGTTGCAGTTCCGGGGCAAACACGCGGTCCTCGGGATCATCCTGGCCGCGTCGATGTTCCCGGGTGTCGCCGTCCTGACACCGCTGTTCCAGCTGTTCACGTCGATGGGCTGGTTCGGCACGTATCAGGCGCTGATCATCCCGAACATCTCGTTCGTGCTGCCCCTCACCATCTACACCCTCACCGCATTCTTCAAGGAACTGCCGTGGGAACTCGAGGAGGCGGCCCGGATCGACGGGGCCAGCAGGCGGCAGGCGTTCCGAATGGTGCTGCTGCCCTTGGCCGCACCGGGACTGTTCACCACCGCGATCCTCGCCTTCATCGCGTCGTGGAACGAATACCTGATCTCGAGCCAGCTGTCCAACGACATCACCCAGCCGGCCACCGTCGCCATCGCACAATTCGCGGGAAGCAAACCGCACGAGGAGCCGTTCACGTCCGTGATGGCCGCGGGAACGATCGTGACCATCCCGCTCGTCATCATCGTGCTGCTCCTGCAGCGCCGCATCGTGTCGGGCCTCACCGCGGGCGGCGTCAAGTAGAGCACCCGTGAGTACTTGTTAACCGCCCGACGTTAACAAGTACTCACGGGGGGTTTTGCCGGGCCGCCCTCCGGTGGCAGCATTCTTCCCGTGACCTTTGCCCATCGTCTGCGTCCCCGTCTCGTCGAAGAGCGAGCGTCGGTGTCGCCGCTCGAGCTGTTCTTCGACCTCGTCTTCGTCTTCGCGCTCACCCGTGTCACCGACCTGATGGCCGAGGACCCCACCGGCGTCAATCTGCTGCGCGGCGCCCTCGTGATGGCCGTGCTGTGGTGGAGCTGGGTGGGGTACGCCTGGCTCTGCAACCTCGTGCGCGCCGACGAGGGCATCGTCCGGGTCGTGATGTTCGGTGCGATGGGCGCCATGTTCGTCACCGCGTTGACGATCCCCGAGGCCTTCGACGACCTCGCGGGCGGACTCGACGGACCCGTCATCTTCGCCCTCGGCTACTTCGTCGTCCGGCTCCTGCACCTGGTGATGTTCTGGGTGGTCAGCCGCGAGGACCCGCAACTGCGCGGCCAGGTGCTCCGCTTCGCGCCCAGCATGCTGACCGGCACCGTGTTCCTGCTCGTCGCGTCGCAGCTCACCGGTACCGCGCAGACCGTCATGTGGATCCTGGCCCTCGCCGGCGACTACCTCGGGACACTGGTCGGCGGGACCGACTGGCGGTTGCGGTCGGTCAGCCACTTCGCGGAGCGGCACGGGCTCATCATCATCGTCGCGCTGGGCGAGTCGATCGTGTCGATCGGCATCGGCGTCGCGAGCCTGCCGATCTCGTGGGCGATCATCGTCGCGTCCCTGCTGGGGCTCGCGGTGTCGGGACTGCTGTGGTGGTCGTACTTCGACGTCACGTCCCTGGCGGTGGAGCACGCGTTCGAGGAGGCGAGCGGTGCGCGTCAGATCAAGATCGCCCGCAACTGCTACAGCTTCATCCACCTGCCGATGGTGATCGGGATCGTGATGCTGTCGCTGGGTCTGAAGAAGATCCTGTCGTACGTCGGCGACGGCAACCATCACCGGCTGGTGGATCCGCTGTACGGCTGGCCGCTGGTGGCACTGTTCGGTGGCGCGGCTCTGTACCTCCTCGCGCTGGTCGCCTTCAAGGCGTACGCGACGAGGTCGGTAACCGTGCCGCGCGTCGTGACGGCGGTCGTGCTGATCGCGCTGCTCCCCGTCGTCTGGCATATCCCCGCCCTCGCCACCCTCGGCGTGCTGACCGCAGTCCTGCTCGCGATGATCGGATACGAGATGGTTCGCTACGACCAGCCCCGGGACGAGATCAGGCACGGCCACCCGTGAGTACTTGTTAACGTCGGGCGGTTAACAAGTACTCACGGGCCCGAAGGGCATACCCGTCCTGCACGGCGGCGGTACCGAATCACCTCTGAGGCTCGAGACGATCGAGCCGGAGGGATTGATCACGATGACCGACCATTCACGCGGCCCACGGCTCCGCAGTCCACTGCGCGGACCATGGTTGACCTCGGTATTCGGCCTCGTACTGCTGATCGGACTGCCCGTCGTCATCGTCACGGGGCTGCTCTCCTACATCGCGTACGGGCCCCAGTTCGGGCAGGCCCGCCCCGGCGACGTCGGCTGGCTGCACCTCCCGTACTTCGCGTGGCCCACCCGGCCGTCGTGGCTGTACCGGCTCACGCAGGGTCTGCACGTCGGGCTCGGACTGATCCTGGTGCCGATCGTGCTCGCCAAACTGTGGTCGGTGATCCCCAAACTCTTCGTGTTCCCACCGGTGCGGTCGCCGGCGCAGGCCCTCGAACGGCTGTCGCTGATCGCCCTGGTCGGCGGTGCGCTGTTCGAGATCATCACCGGGGTCCTGAACATCCAGTACGACTACATCTTCGGTTTCGACTTCTACACGGCGCACTACTGGGGCGCGTGGGTCTTCATCGCCGGGTTCGTGACACACACGATCCTGAAGGTGCCGTTGATGGTGCGGTCGCTGCGGTCCCGGTCGTTCCGGGAAGTGCTGCGTACGTCCCGCGCCGACACCCGGCCCGAACCGGCGGACGAGAACGGCCTCGTGGCCGAGGACCCCACCCCGGCCACGATCAGCAGGCGCGGCGCCCTCGCCCTCGTCGGTGGCGGCGCCGCGCTCGTCGCGGTGCTGTCGGTCGGGCAGACCACCGGCGGATTCCTGCGGGGCGCCGCGCTGCTGCTGCCGCGCGGTCGCTCGTACGGCAACGGCCCCAACGACTTTCAGATCAACCGGACGGCCGCGGCCGCGCAGATCACCCCGGAACAGACGGACGACACCTGGCGACTCGCGGTGGCGGGTGGCGCGGAACCGGTGCAGCTGAGCCGAAGTCAGCTGCGCGCGATGCCGTCGCACACCGCGTCCCTCCCGATCGCGTGCGTCGAGGGGTGGTCCACCGTCGAGACGTGGACGGGAGTGCGACTGCGTGACCTCGCGGACGCCGCCGGGGTGACGGCGTTCGCCTCGGCGAAGGTGACGTCGCTGGAGCGGTCGGGGGCGTTCAATCAGGCGGTGCTCACGGCCGATCAGGTGCGCGACGCCGACGCCCTGCTCGCCCTCGAGGTGAACGGCGCGGAACTGTCCCTCGACCACGGCTATCCCGCCCGGATCATTGTTCCCGCCCTGCCCGGCGTCCACAACACCAAATGGGTGCAGTCCATCGAATTCCGGGAGGCGTGAGATGCGCCGATTCGCCCGCGTCTACGGAGCCGACCCGCTGCATCTGCTGGCCGTGCTGTTCACGTTCGCACTCGCCGTGTACGCGGTCTCGGTGGTGGGTCTGCCGAATCTGTGGAATCCGGACGTGTGGTGGAAGTCGATCGCCGTGTGGTTCCTCGGTGCGGTGATCGCCCACGACCTCGTGCTGTTCCCGCTGTACGCACTCGCCGACCGGTCTTTGACGTCGGGGCTGGACGCGGTCCGGGGACGGAGACGCCCACGGTCCCGGACGGTTCCGGCGCTGAACTACATTCGCGTGCCGGCGCTCGCATCCGGGCTGACGCTGCTGCTGTTCCTGCCGGGGATCATCGAGCAGGGCGCCGACGCATATCTTGCGGCAACAGGGTTGACGCAGGAACCGTATCTCGACCGCTGGCTGCTGCTCAGTGCCGCGTTCTTCGCGCTCTCCGCTCTCACCTACGCCACCCGACTCGCGCTGTCCCGCAACGACGACGGCGCGGTGAGCCGACCATGAGGAAGAGCGGGATGTCCACGGACCTCCTGCTGCGGCGGGCGTCGGCGGGGCTCCCGTGCTGGGTGCGTGATGCGCGGGGAACGCGGCGCGCCCTGCCGCTCGACCGGTGGATGGGCGGCGACTCGGCTTCGCTCGCCGATCGGATCGCCGACCGTGTGATGCTGGCGGCGTGTCACGGCGCCACCGTCGATCTCGGATGCGGTCCGGGCCGGCTCACCGCGGCGCTCGTGTCCGCCGGTGTCACAGCGCTGGGCGTCGATTCATCCTTCACGGCAGTGCAACTCACGATCCGCCGCGGCGGCGTCGCGTTGCATCGGGACATCTTCGCGCCGCTGCCGCGGTCGGGGAACTGGGACCGCGTGCTGCTCGCCGACGGCAACATCGGCATCGGCGGCGAACCCGTTCGCGTGCTCAGCCGCGCACGAGAGCTGTTGCAACCGAACGGAATTGTGATCGCCGAGGTGGATCCGCCGACCACGGCGGGGGTGCGCCGTGAACTCCTGCGCTGGGAGACGGAGCATCTCGTCGGAGACTGGTTCGCCTGGGCGAGCGTGGGCGTGGCCGCCGTGTCCGAGGTCGCGCGCGTGGCCGGGCTGCGGGTGATCGATGTTCTGCAGCATGCGAATCGGCACTTCGCGCGGATGGAATGGGCGTAAGAGCTCCCATCCGCCGGGGAAGTAGCGCCGAATACCTAGTGAACATCCACCCACCACCCCTTCCTCCGGAAAGGTTGTTTGATCATCATGTCGAACTATCGAAAAGCACTCGCAGCAGCGGCCATCGGCGCCCTGGCACTGACCCCGCTCGCGGCGTGCTCGAGCAATGATTCGAGTGCATCCTCGAATATGAGCGCAGCAGCATCCTCCCAGCCCGCACCCGTCGCCCAGGTCGACAACCTGACCGGGGTGAGTACCGCCGTCGCTCTCGATCCCGGCTTCACCGGGGCGCTGACGACGCTCGGCCTCACACCCGGAGTGGTGGGCACGGCAACCCTCGCCGACGGATCGGTCAGCTTCCCGATCACCGGCGGCAACGTGAAGTACTGGGAGCCGGGCACGGTCGACCCCTACGTGCAGGGCGAGATCATGCACGACGGCAGCGGATTGTCGCTGGCGGCGCCCGGAACCGTGGTCGAACTCACCGATTTCGCGATCGATCCGGGCACGTCGCTCCTCACCGGCGACGTGAGCGTCAACGGTTCACCCGCGGCAACCGACGCGGTGCTGTTCGATCTCAACGGCCGCACGCTGAAGCCTCTGCAGACCGGACCGAACGACACGGCGATCCTGCAGGGCACCGAGGTCAAGATCTCGGCGGACGCCGCCGGTCTGCTGAACCAGACGTTCAAGACCGACACCGTCACGCCGGGGCTGCTGGTCGGGATCGCCACCATCACGATCGCGACCAAGTGACTGTAGGCCGTCGAACGGCTACCCGGATGCGCCGGCCGTCACCAGTTCGTGAACAGCAGATGGTTGACGGCCAGCGCACCGGCGGCCTGCACCGCGAGCCAGAACCGATGGCTTCCGCGCGGCAGGAGTGCGGGGGCGGAGAGGAGCCACCATTCGAACGGCAACCAGATCCGCTCGGTCTCCGCCTTGCTCAGCGCGCTCAGGTCGGCGATCACCACCGCGAGGAGCGCGGCGGCCGCCAGAACGGGAACCGGCGACAGCGCCCGCACCCGCGACCAGGCGAACGTCCGGGGCAGTGCGGCGGGCACCGCCAACCCGACCGCGCAGATCAGCGACGCGAAGTTGGCCCAGCCCCAGTAGGCGAAGGGGCGGTCCGACGCGATGCCCTGGTAGTACCGTTCCTGCACCAACTGGTAGCCGTCGAACCACCAGAATCCGCACAGCGTGAACACGGCGGCCACCGCGAGCGCGCCGACCAGTGCGCCGGCCAGCGGCCGGGCCGTGCGCGCGATCACCAGGACGGCGACCGCGGGAATCGCCATCAGGGTGAGCCCGTAGCTGAGGTAGACGCCGAATCCGAGCAGCACCCCTGCGGCCACGGCGACGAGCGCGGGGACCGGAACGGCGCGGGTCGCCGACAGCGCCAGCAGGGCGATCCCCCACGCCACCACGCCGGCGAACAGCGCGTCCGCCGACACCGCCACCCAGATCGCGGCGGGTGCGAGCACGAGGAACGGGGCCGCGCGCCGGGCCGTCGCCTCGTCACCGAGCGCCCGGACGGCGACGATCACGGCGGCGCCGGCACTCGACCCGACCGTGACGCACAGCGTGGACGCCCACGCGCCGCCGTCGAGTCCGATCCGGTCGAGCCAGATGAAGGTCAAGAGCGCACCGGGCGGGTGCCCCGACACGTGGGTGGTCCACGAATCGGGCTGCAGGTCCAGGATCCGGTCGGCGAAGCCCCGCAGCGTCGCCGGGATGTCCGTGACAGCGGGGACGTCGTGCAGGTACTCGTCGGTGGAGGTCAGGCGGTCGACGAACCCGCGCTGCCAGCCGTCGACCAGTGCGAGCGCCATCGCCCACAGGGCGGACCCGAGCCACACCCCGACCGTGAGGCGCCGCCACGACAGCGTCTGCGCCAGCCCGCGGCCCCACACCACGACCGCCGCCGCGACGACGACGGCGACCGGGCTGCCCCACCCGAAATGCACGTCGCGGAACCCGAACAGCGGCGCGGCGTCCGCGAAATCCCGCACACTCTCCACCGTCCGGTTGACGATGGGGGTGATCGTCTCGTTCCCCAGGTACGGGACGACGAACGCAACCACCACGAGGACCAGGGCGAGCCCGGCGCCGGCGAAGTCGCGGTAGAGGAAATTCCGCTCGCCGGTGCGCTGTGGGGATCCGATGACGTCATCTCCTTCGACGAAAGTCGCACTCGCGCCCAGCATAACGACGGAGGATAGAGCGTATGACCGCAACGAGTTCACACGACCCGGTCCGCGCGGACGTCGCCGTGATCGGGGGAAGCGGCTTCTACTCGTTCTTCGACGAGGGAGCCATGGAAGTCACGATCGACACTCCGCACGGCCGCCCCAGCGCCCCGATCACGGTCGGCGACGTGGACGGCAGGACGGTGGCGTTCCTCCCCCGCCACGGAGCAAGGCACGAATTCGCTCCCCACACCATCCCGTACCGCGCGAACCTGTGGGCGCTGCGCACGCTGGGCGTGCAGCGGGTGTTCGCACCCTGCGCCGCCGGCAGCCTCACCCCGGACCTGGGACCGGGCACGATGGTCGTGCCGGACCAGCTGGTCGACCGCACCAGCGGCCGCGCGCAGACGTACTTCGACGGCGGCGGCGTGCACGTCCAGTTCGCCGACCCGTACTGCGCCGACCTGCGCAAGGCCGCCGCCCGGCCGGGCACCGTCGAGGGCGGTGTGCTGGTGGTGGTCGAGGGACCACGGTTCTCGACCCGGGCCGAGAGCCTGTGGTTCGCCCGGCAGGGCTGGACCCTCGTCAACATGACGGGCCATCCCGAGGCGGTACTCGCCCGGGAGCTCGAGATGTGCTATGCCACCATCGCTTTGGTCACCGATCTCGATGCGGGAATCGAGACCGGCGACGGGGTGCGGGCCGTGGACGTGTTCGCCGAGTTCCAGCGCAACCTCGGTTCACTGAAGACGTTGGTCCGGTCCGCGATCGCCGCCGCCCCCGACGGACCCTGCGACGCCTGCCGGGTCCACGAGGGTGTGATCCTGCCGATCGAGTTGCCATGACGGCAACACGCGTACTGCTCACGGGCGCAGCCGGATTCATCGGCGGCCACGTCCGCACCGCACTGACCGGGGCCGGTCACGACGTCGTCGCCGTCGACGCACTGCTTCCGTCCGCGCACGGCGCCGGCGCCGAACCCCCGGACGGTGTGCGGCGTGCCGACGTGCGCGACCTGCCAGCCCTGACCGAATTGCTGAGGGGTGTGGACGTGGTGTGTCATCAGGCTGCCGTCGTCGGCGCCGGCGTGGATGTGAGCGACGCCCCGGCCTATGCCAGTCACAACGATCTCGGCACGGCGACGCTGCTCGCCGCGATGCACGAGTCGGGTTGCCGGCGGCTGATACTCGCGTCGTCGATGGTCGTCTACGGGGCGGGCCGGTATCGCAACAGCCGGGGCGAGTTCGTGGAGCCGGCACCCCGGCGGGCCGAGGACCTCGAGGCGGGGATCTTCGACGAGACGGACCCCGGCACGGGTGAGCCCCTGGAGTGGGCGCTCGTGGAGGAGAATTCGCCGCTGCGGCCGCGGAGTCTCTACGCCGCGGCCAAGGTGGCCCAGGAGCACTACGCCCTCGCCTGGGCACTGGCCACCGGCGGTTCCGTGACGGCGCTGCGCTACCACAACGTGTACGGCGACCACATGCCGCGCAACACCCCGTACTCCGGGGTGGCCGCGATGTTCCGCTCCGCCCTCGAGAACGGCGACCCTCCGCGCGTGTTCGAGGACGGCAGGCAGACGCGGGATTTCGTGCACGTCCACGACGTCGCGGCGGCGAACGTGGCCGCGATCGAGGCGGCGTTGCCGGGTTTCTCGGCGTTCAATGTGTGTTCGGGACAACCGATCACGATCGGCGAGGTGGCCGCGACGCTCGCGCGTTCGTACGGAGGGTCCGAACCCGTCGTCACCGGCGAGTACCGTCCCGGCGACGTGCGGCACATCGTCGCCGACCCCCGGCTGGCCCGGGAGCGGCTGGGGTTCCGGGCGCAGATCCTGCCCGCCGAGGGGATCGCGGCGTTCGCGTATGCACCCCTGAGGGATGCCGCGCCGGCGGGACCTCCCCGTGTCTGAGCGCGCGCCGATCTCTCCGCGGGACGTCACCGTCGTGATCCCGTGCATGAACGAGGCCGGTTCCCTGCCCGGAGTACTGGCCGCGGTGCCGCCCGATTACCGGACAGTGGTGGTGGACAACAACTCCACCGACGACACCGCCGCGGTCGCGGTGGCACACGGAGCGTCGGTGGTGCGGGAGCCCGTCCCGGGATACGGTTCGGCCGTGCACGCCGGGGTGCTGGCGGCGCAGACCATGGCCGTCTGCGTGCTGGACGGCGACGGCTCGATGGATCCGGGTGAACTCCCCCGGCTGGTCGCCGCCCTGGACTCGGGCGCCGACCTCGCCGTAGGGCGGCGACGGGGAACGTGGCCGCTGCACAGCAGGATCGGCAACGCCGTCCTCGCTGCCCGGCTCCGGCGCCGGTACGGGCTGCCGATCCACGACCTCGGTGCGATG
Organism: Rhodococcus koreensis; assembly: GCF_900105905.1. GTDB lineage: Bacteria > Actinomycetota > Actinomycetes > Mycobacteriales > Mycobacteriaceae > Rhodococcus_F > Rhodococcus_F koreensis. Next base: position 4,332,326 of record NZ_FNSV01000005.1, read on the forward strand.
AGAGCCGTACGCAGGCAGGACCTTCTCGATCTGGGGGTCGACGACCGCAGGTCCGGCTACCCACTGCAGCTTCTCGTGCTCGCGGGCCGCGCCCACTGGCGGGTCGTGGAGCAGGACGTCACGTATCGCCCGCGCACCGCGGGCACGTCGAAGGTGTCGGGTTCGCTGAAGGGCACCGTCGTCGCCGTCCACGACTTCTGGAAGGTGATCGGGTGACCCTCGACGTCGCCGTCCTCGTCGTCGCGAAGGCTCCAGTGCCCGGCTTCGCGAAAACCCGGCTGGCGCGGGACGTCGGCGACACAAGGGCCGCCGGCCTCGCCGCCGCCTCGCTGCTGGACACGCTCGACGCCGTCGCCGGGGCCGGGGTGGCGCAGCGGGTGGTGGCGATGACCGGCGACCTCGCCCGCGCGGTCCGGGGCAGCGACATCGCCGCGACGCTGAGCAGTTTCACCGTGGTGCCGCAGCGGGGTGAGAGTTTCGCGGAGCGGTTGGTGAACGCCCACGCCGACACGTTCGGCCATTTCGGACTGCCGATTCTCCAGATCGGAATGGACACACCACAAGTGACGGCGGGACTGCTCGCCGACTCGGCGGACCTCCTCACCGAGCGGCGGGGCCGATGCGCCCTCGGGCTCGCGGAGGACGGCGGGTGGTGGATTCTCGGTGTGCCCGATGCGGTTTCGGCGCGGGCGATACTCTCCGTTCCCACGTCGAGTCCGGACACCGGGCGCCTCACCCGAGCGGCACTGCTCGCGGCCGGCGCCGAGGTGCTGTCGCTGCCGACGCTCCGCGACGTCGACTACGCGTCCGACGTCGCCCCGGTCGCCGCGCTCTGCCCGGATTCCAGCCGCTTCCGCCGTGAGTACTTGTCAACGTCGGGCGGTTGACAAGTACTCACGGGCGGCGGAGCCGCCACGCGTACCCTCGGAGTAGATGCCGGAGAGAGTGACACGCCATCCGTCCACCGTGGCCGACTGGAGCAACGACCGCCGCAAGGCGCGACTGCACGCGACACGGCTCGGTCACCGGTGGCAGAAATTCGGTCGCACCAGGCGCTTCCTCGCCGCGGTCGCGCTCGGGACCGTTCCCCTGCTCCTTGCCGGCGGCCAGTACTGGGTCCACGACGTCCAACCCGAACGCCAGCGGCTCGCACTGACCCAGCCGCAGATCCACGAGGTGTACGACGCGCAGTCGCCCACCGACCACGACACCGCCGTCGTCGACCTCGTCGGCCTCGGCAACAAGGACGCCACCGACACGGCCAGGACACTGTCCTCGTACGGCGGCATCGGGCGGGTCTGGGCGGTCCAGTACGACAACGGCGGTATCGACACCAAGGTGATCAGCGAACTGATCGCCGCCCGCGCAGCCGACGAAGGGATCGACAACGTCGTCCTGTCCGGGCACAGCATGGGCGGCGTCGTCGCGCTGGAGGTGGCACAGCACATCTATGAGGACACCGACGCCAACCTCATCGGCGTGGTGCTCGACTGCACCCCGGTGGACCTGCACGCCGTCCGGGCCGGGAGCCGGGACAGCGGCGAAGACATGCTGCGGTGGATCGGCTGGCTGCCCGGCGCGCGGGAGAGCCGGACCATGCGCGTGCTGGTGGAGACCGCGGCCCGGCAGAGCAGATTCCTCGACACGAAGTCGGACTGGTATCCGCACGTCGACGTCGACGAATTCCGCGACGTCCTCGACGAGGTCCTCACCGAGAAGGTCCTGTCGGAGGACGTCGCGAGCAACGGGCTGATCGAATCGCAGTTCAAGACGATCGTCGCGTCCGGCGCCATCGACAACCTGAAGTCGCTGGCGGTGGAGTCGGACGACAAACCGCGACCGGGGATCGTCTTCGTGCGTCCCCGCGCGGGCTGGAAGGATCCGGTGGTCGACGTCGACTACACGCAGAAGATCCTCGTCGAACAGTCCGGTGGGACCGACGGCGCACTGCTGGTGGCGAAACTCGACGGAACCGGCCACGCGAACCCGAACCAGCAACCGGTCGTGTACAACGAGGCGATCGTCAAGCGCATCCTGCCGTTCCTCCGCACCACGCTCGACGAGGTGTCGGTCACCAGCGACGCCTCGGGTGGCCGACGGTGAGATCTCGGCCAGGCAACGTCGTCGTGTGGGACTCCCACGCCCGCGCCAGGAGGATCGCCAGCCCCAGATACGCCCATCCCGCCAGCACGTCCACGACGTAGTGCTCGCCGCCGTAGACCAGGACGAACGCCATGGCGACCGGGTACGCCGCCAGCAGCACGCGCGACCACAGATTCTTCGCGAACGGCCACAACGCGACCGCCACCAGCAGCGCGAACGCGGCGTGCAGCGACGGCAGCGCGGCGACCGGATTGCTCTGCGCCTCCAGCCACCGCGTGCTGACATCCATGGGAACGACACCGAATCCGAAGCCCGCGACGCGACCCACGCTGCCGGAGATCACGTCCCCCTCGGCGGCCAGCCACGGCGGCACGGACGGAAGCAGAATGTACGTGACCAGCCCGAGGTACGACAACAGCAGCACCCGACGCATGTACCCCGACCACACGTCGCGCGAATACACGTAGAAGACGGCCGCGAGCACCCACGGCACGAGGAAGTGACTGGTGTAGACGATCCCCGTGAGCAGAGTCCACCACGGCAGCTCACCCGTCGGAGGCAGCAGAGTCTCCTGCAACCACACGGTGGGAATCGTGCCACCGAAGAGCCAGCTCTCCACGGTCACCAGTTCCTGCGCCCGCACGGGCATCCCGAGGTGGTGGGCGACACCCCGGCTGAGGTCGTAGACGACGAGGGCAGCGATGAGCGGCAACCAGTCCCACACGACCCGCACATGGTCCCGCCACGGCCGGTCGATCGTGAACGCGATCAGGCCCGCGACGATCCACGTCGCCTGGTAGATGCGGTCGGTGGGCAGCCCCAGCGTGAAGATCGTGACGGTCAGCGCGAGCAGGTATGCGCTCCATGCCACCGCCCGTGAGTACTTGTTAACCACGGGCGGTTAAGAAGTACTCACGGGCGCAGCATCCCCGTGCCTGCCTGCCCCGGCGGCGAAGCGCGCGGCGCCCTCGATCATTCCGTTGGCCAGCGAGATTGCGCCGTGCCGGAATTCGTTCAGCAGGGCCTGATCCTCGGTGAGCCCCGACTGCTCCAGCAGCGACAACCGGTCCTGCCGCAGGCACATCTGGGGCAGGCCGGCGATCTCGGTGGCCAGTTGCCGGGCTGCGGTGAGTGCCTCCCCCGCCGCGACCTTCCGGTTGATCAGCCCCATGCTCAGGGCCTCGTCGGCGTCGACGGGCCGCCCGGTGAGGACGAGGTCCATCGCGCGGCTCTCCCCGATGAGCCGCGGCAGGCGGACGGTGCCGCCGTCGATGAGCGGCACGCCCCAGCGTCGGCAGAACACTCCGAGGACGGCGTCCGCACCGGCGACCCGCAGGTCGGCCCACAACGCGAGTTCGAGTCCGCCTGCCACCGCGTGCCCGTCGATCGCGGCGATCACCGGTTTCGACAACCGCATTCGGGAGATGCCCATCGGTGCGTCGCCGTCGGGCGCCACCCGATTCCCGGTCCCGGAACTGATCGCCTTGAGATCCGCTCCCCCGCAAAATGTTCCGCCCTCGCCGTGCAGCACCGCGACGGACGCGGCCTCGTCAGCGTCGAAGGCGCGGAAGGCGTCGGCGAGCGCCTCGGCGGTGGGCCGGTCGACCGCGTTGCGGACTTCGGGCCGATTCAGGCTGATCGTCGTGACCGGGCCGTCCTTGCGGACGAGTACCAAATCGGAAGTCATCGCATGCGCCTTTCCTCGCCGGTGTAGCCGACGCTAGCACCCTTGACGCAAGAACGGAACGGGTGTTCACTTCTTGGGTATGGCCTACCGGCGCACACCCGCCGTCCAGGAACGCCTGGACGCTCTCCGCACCACCCTCATCGACTCCGCGATCGGGCTGATCGCCCGCGACGGTTACGCCGGATGCTCGATCTCCGCGGTCGCCGCGGAGGCCGGCGTCGGCACCGGCACCGTCTACCGGCACTTCTCGAACAAGGGCGAACTGTTCGCGGAAGTGTTCCGCATCGTCTGCAGTCGCGAGGTGAGCGCCGCCGTCGAATCCGGTAACACCGCCCGTGCCGACGAGGGTCGTTGCGTCGCCGCCGTTTCCGCCTCCGTCGCCACGTTCGCCGAACGCGCGCTGCGCGCACCCACCCTGGCGTACGCACTGCTCGTGGAACCCGTCGACCCGCAGGTCGACACGGAGCGCCTGCTGTTCCGCGAATCGTTCCGCGACGCCCTCGCGGTGGCGATCGCCGGCGCCGTCGAGGCCGGGGAGATCCCGGACCAGGACGCGTCGGTCACGGCCGCCTGCATCGTCGGCGCCATCGGCGAAGCACTGATCCTGCCCCTCGCCCGCGGCGCCGCCGACGCCGCGATCATCCCCGCCCTGCTCACGTTCACCCTTCGATCCCTCGGGAGCCCGACATGAGTGCCACACACGAGGTCGTCAACCAGGTGCCGCCGCTGATCAATTTCGACGCCGCCGATTACGCACCGATCCTCGAAGCGCTGCAACGCGAAGGCGCCCACGACGCGCTCGAAGAATTGCACGACGTCGGACGCCTCGCCGGGAGCGAGGAGGCGCAGCGCTGGGGCGACCTCGCCGAGGCGCACCCTCCCGTCCTGCGCACCCACGACCGCTACGGCCACCGAATCGACGAGGTCGAGTACGACCCGGCCTACCACCAGCTGATGACCACCGCCGTCGAGATGGGCCTGCACGGCGCACCGTGGGCCGACCCGCACCCGCGCGCCCACCTGGTACGGGCCGCGAAGATGGCGGTGTGGGGCCAGGTCGACGCCGGCCACGGCTGCCCGATCTCCATGACGTATGCCGTCGTCCCCGCCCTCCGGCACAACCGTGAGCTGGCGGAACGATACGAACCGTTGCTCACCGCCCGGGTCTACGATCCCGCGCTGCATCCTCCGCTGACGAAGGCCGGGCTGATCGCCGGGATGTCGATGACGGAGAAGCAGGGCGGCTCCGACGTCCGCGCGGGCACCACCCGGGCCGTGCCGCAGTCCGATGGCAGCTACCTGCTGACCGGGCACAAGTGGTTCACGTCGGCGCCGATGTCCGACGTGTTCCTGGTGCTCGCCCAGGCACCCGGCGGACTGTCGTGCTTCTTCCTGCCCAGAGTCCTGCCGGACGGGACCCGCAACCGAATGCACCTGCAGCGCCTCAAGGACAAGCTCGGCAACCACTCCAACGCCAGCAGCGAGGTCGAGTACGACGAGGCCGTTGCCTGGCTCGTCGGCGAGGAAGGTCGCGGGGTTCCGACGATCATCGAGATGGTCAACATGACCCGCCTCGACTGCACCATCGGCACGTCCACCGGCATGCGGGTCGGCACGGCGCAGGCCGCACATCACGCCGTGCACCGGAGCGCGTTCGGCGCCCACCTGGTGGATCAGCCGCTGATGCGGAACGTGCTCGCCGACCTCGCCGTCGAGTCGGAGGCGGCTACGACCGTCGCCCTGTGGCTGGCCGCGCTGACCGACCGGGCGACCGCGGGCGACGAGCACGCGAACACGCTCCGCCGCATCTCGCTGTCGGTCAGCAAGTATTTCGTCTGCAAGCGCGGGCCGATCCATGCCGCCGAGGCCCTGGAATGCCTGGGCGGCAACGGGTACGTGGAGGAATCCCGGATGCCGCGACTGTACCGGGAGGCGCCCCTGCTGTCGGTGTGGGAGGGCTCCGGCAACGTCGCCGCCCTGGACACCCTGCGCGCGATGGCCAAACAGCCGGAGACGCTTCAGGTGTTCTTCGACGAACTCGGCGCGACCGCCGGCGCCGACGCGCGACTCGACGCCGCCGTCACGGATCTGAAGGCGAGTTTCGGCGACCTCGACACGCTCGAGCACCGGGCGCGGCGAATCGTCGGCGACATGGCGGTCGCCCTCCAGGGTTCGCTGCTCGTCCGCCACGGGCACCCGGCGGTGGCCGACGCGTTCTGCGTCAGCCGGCTGTCCGGCGACTGGGGCACCGTGTTCGGCACACTGCCGACCGGCGTCGACACCGCCGCCATCATCGACCGCGCCACCCCCAAGGTGGGGTCATGACCGACCACGCCGGCACCCGCCCGGCGGCCTGGCGCGACGGCTGGGACGAGGGCGCAGACTCCCTGTTCGCGGGTCGTGAACCGGACCGGGCCGACGAGCCGGAGTACCGGACCCTCAGCTACGAGGTGACCGGACGCATCGCCCGGATCACGTTCGACCGGCCGGAGCACGGCAACGCGATCACCGCCGACACTCCCGTGGAGCTCGCCGCCACCGTGGAACGCGCCGACCTCGACCCGCGCGTGCACGTGATCCTGCTGTCGGGGCGCGGTAAAGGATTTTGCGGCGGATACGACCTGGGCGTCTTCGCGGAGAACAGCGGCGGCAGCGGCGAACGACCGGGCGAGACGACGGGCACCGTCCTCGATCCGATCGTGCAGGCACGCAACCACAATCCGTTCGCCAACTGGGATCCGATGGCCGACTACGCGATGATGAGCCGGTTCAACCGTGGCTTCGCGAGCCTGCTGCACGCGAACAAGCCGACCGTCGCGAAGATCCACGGATTCTGCGTGGCGGGCGGCACCGACATCGCGCTGTACTGCGACCAGATCGTCGCCGCGGACGACACGAAGATCGGCTATCCCCCGACCCGGGTGTGGGGTGTGCCGGCGGCCGGCATGTGGGCGCACCGCCTCGGCGACCAGCGGGCGAAACGACTCCTCCTCACCGGCGACTGCATCACCGGACGGCAGGCGGCCGAGTGGGGTCTCGCCGTGGAGTCGGCGCCCGCGGACGAACTCGACCGCCGCACCGAGGACCTCGTCGAGCGGATCGCGCAGATGCCGATCAACCAGCTGATGATGGTCAAACTCGCGCTGAACAGCGCGCTGCTCGCGCAGGGCGTCGCCAACTCGACGATGGTGGGCACCGTCTTCGACGGGATGTCCCGGCACACCCGCGAGGGGTATGCGTTCCAATTGCGCTCGGCCACCGCCGGATTCCGTGAGGCCGTCCGCGAACGCGACGAGCCGTTCGGCGACCACAAGCAGTCCCGTCCGGGGCGCTGATCCGCTCCGCGACCACCCGGCCGCCTCACGCTTCGGTGCGCGCGGACGCGGCGGCGGCCCGTGCCATGAGCAGGTTGCGTTCCCGCCGGGTGGGTGCGGCGGCCGCGGCGTCCTCGAGCGTCCGGGCTGCCTCCTCGTAGCGGCCGAGGCGTTCGAGAACTTCGCCTCGCACCGCGCCGTACAGATGGAGGCGGGCCAGCCGGGGATCGTCCCGCACCGCGTCGAGGGCGGCCAGCGCCGCGTCCGGGCCGTCCGAATGCAGCAGCGCCACCGCGCGATTGAGTTCCACCACCGGCGACGGCGCCACCTGCGCCAGCGCGTCGTACAGGGCGACGATCGCCTCCCAGTCCGTGTCCTCGAAACGAGGCGCCCGGGCGTGACATCCGGCGATCGCGGCCTGCAACGAATAGGGACCGAGCGGGCGGCCCAGCGCGACGGCCCGCTCCAGCGCGGCATTACCGTGCTTCAACAGGATGCGGTCCCACCGCGACCGGTCCTGATCCTGCAACAGGATCGGTTCACCGCCCGGGCCCAGCCGAGCGGCGAACCGCGACGCCTGCAACTCGGTCAGCGCCACCAGTCCGTGCACCTCGGGCTCACGGGGTAGCAGTCCGGCGAGGACACGGGCGAGCCGCATCGCCTCGGCGGCGAGGTCACGTCGTATCCAGTCCTCACCCGACGTGGCGGCGTAGCCCTCGTTGAACACCAGGTAGACCACCTCGAGCACCGCCGACAGTCGCGCCGGAAGTTCCTCGCGCGCCGGCACCTCGAACGGCACCTTCGCCTCCGACAGCGTCCGCTTGGCCCTGCTGATCCGCTGTCCCATCGTCGCCGACGGCACCAGGAACGCCCGCGCGATCTCGTCCGTCCGGAGACCACCCACCAGCCGGAGTGTCAACGCCACCCGCGACTCCCGGGGAAGCACCGGGTGACACGCCACGAACACCAGCGCCAGCAGATCGTCCTCCACACCCTCGACCGCGTCCGGCGCGGGCATCGCGCTCGGCTGCTGCGCCGAGGGGTCCACGGCGATCTGCGTGTACTTCGACTGCTGCGACCGCTCACGGCGAATCCGATCGATCGCCTTGTGTTTGGCCGTCGCCGTCAGCCACGCACCCGGATTGTCCGGGACGCCGTCCCGCGGCCACTGCTCCAGCGCCAGCACGAACGCGTCCTGCGCGATCTCCTCGGCCGTGCCGACATCACGGACGAGACGGGTGAGGGACGCGATGAGCCGCGGCGACTCCATCCGCCACACCGCCTCGACCGTGCGCCGCGCGTCCATGTCAGCGGTCGGGGTGCTGCTCGCGGATCCGCGCCGCGAGCGCCTCTTCCCGCTCCCGCAACTCCGGCGTGAACTCGTCCCCGAAGTCGTCCGACTCGAAGATCGGCCGCACCTCGATCAGCTGTCGTATTCCGGTGCCGGGGTCGGCGGGGCACTTCTTCACCCACTCGATCGCCTCCTCGAGAGACCGCACCTCCCAGATCCAGAAACCCGCGACGATCTCCTTCGACTCCGTGAACGGGCCGTCGACCACCGACGTCGTGCCGCCCTCGAACACCACCCGCGCCCCGGCGCTGGTCGGCTTCAGACCCTGCCCGTCGAGCATGATCCCGGCGTTCACCAAGTCCTCGTTGTACGCGCTCATCGCGGCGAGCATCGCCTCCGTCGGGGCGATCTTGTCTTCGTCGGCTCCGGCACCCTCGATCATCACCATGACCCGCATGATTTCCTCCTCGATTGTGGTCGGTCCCGGCCTCTGCCCGGACTCACACGGTACGTCGAACGGCGGGCCCGGTTTTCGACATCAGCCGTGAGTACTTGTTAACCGCCAGCGGTTGGCAAGTACTCACGGGGGCGATTGCAACACGATGCAACGCTTGCCGCTCAGCTCCGACCGGCGTGTGCTGCATGTCACATACCGAGCGAAGGAGAGGTACATGACACAGACGGTCCAGCCGACTGAGGTGCAGACGACCCTGACCCCCCAGGAACGCGTCGACCTGTGGTTGGCGAGCTTCGAATCCGCTCTCGCCACGCGCGACGTCGATCGCGCCGCGGGCATGTTCGCCGTCGACAGTTTCTGGCGGGACCTGGTGGCGTTCACCTGGAACCTCAAGACCGTGGAGGGGCGCGACGCCGTCGCCGCGATGCTGCACGCACGCCTCGACGACACCGACCCGACGAACTTCCGCACCACCGAGACCCCGGACGAGGCGGACGGCGTCACGTCCGCGTGGATCGAATTCGAGACGGCGACGGGCCGGGGCAAGGGGCACCTGCGGCTGAAGGACGACGAGGCGTGGACGTTCCTCACCACCATGCAGGAGTTGAAGGGCCACGAGGAACGCCGGGGACGGAACCGCGTCAAGGGCGCGGTCCACGGCTCCGGCGGCGACACCCAGAGCTGGGCGGAGAAGCGGGAGATCGAGGAGCGGGAACTCGGCTACACCCGGCAGCCGTACGTTCTCGTGATCGGCGGCGGCCAGGGCGGCATCGCGCTCGGCGCACGGCTGCGCCAACTCGGGGTGCCGGCCATCGTCGTCGACAAGAACGAACGCCCCGGCGACCAGTGGCGCAACCGGTACAAGTCGCTGTGCCTGCACGACCCGGTCTGGTACGACCACCTGCCGTACATGCAGTTCCCGGACAACTGGCCGGTGTTCGCCCCGAAGGACAAGATCGGCGACTGGCTCGAGATGTACACGAAGGTGATGGAGATTCCGTACTGGGCGTCCACCACCTGCACGTCCGCGAGGTTCGACGAAGAAACGAAGGAGTGGACCGTCGTCCTCGACCGCGACGGCGAAGAGGTGGTGCTCCACCCGAAGCAGTTGGTGCTCGCCACCGGCATGTCGGGCAAACCGAACGTTCCGACGTTCCCCGGCCAGGACGTCTTCCGCGGTGAGCAGCACCACTCGAGCCGGCACCCCGGTCCGGACGCCTACGCCGGGAAGCGCGTCGTCGTCGTCGGAGCCAACAACTCGGCGCACGACATCTGCAAGGCGCTCTTCGAGACCGGCGCCGACGTGACGATGCTGCAGCGGTCGTCCACGCACATCGTGAAGTCGGATTCGCTGATGGACCTCGGCCTCGGCGACCTCTACTCGGAGCGCGCGCTCGCGGCGGGCATGACGACGGAGAAGGCCGACCTCACGTTCGCGTCGCTGCCGTACAAGATCATGCACGAATTCCAGATCCCGATCTATCAGAAGATCGCCGAACGGGACAAAGACTTCTACGAGCGACTCGAAAAGGCCGGTTTCAAGCTCGATTTCGGTGACGACGGTTCCGGTCTGTTCATGAAGTACCTGCGCCGCGGGTCCGGCTACTACATCGACGTCGGCGCGTCCGAACTAGTCGCGGACGGCAGCATCCACCTCGTGTCCGGACAGGTCGACCATCTCAGCGAGGACGCCGTGGTTCTCACCGACGGCACCGAGTTGCCTGCCGACCTCGTCGTCTACGCCACCGGCTACGGGTCGATGAACGGCTGGGCCGCCGACCTCATGGGCCAGGAAGTGGCCGACAAGGTCGGAAAGTGCTGGGGTCTCGGCTCCGACACCACCAAGGACCCCGGGCCGTGGGAGGGCGAACAGCGCAACATGTGGAAGCCCACCCAGCAGGAAGCGCTGTGGTTCCACGGCGGCAACCTGCACCAGTCGCGGCACTACTCGCTGTACCTCGCCCTGCAGCTCAAAGCGCGGCACGAGGAGATCCCGACACCGGTCTACGGGCTGCAGGAGGTGCATCACCTCAGCTGATCGGTCCCGACACAACGCGGGCGCCTCGCATCGTGCGGGGCGCCCGCACACTGTGTGCGTCCAGACACGGTGTGCGGCCAGACACGGTGTGCGGCAGATTGTTACCTCGCCTCGAGGACCCCGGTCATCTGTTTGACGGTCTTGCCCGCGAGTACCTCGAACGCGAGGCGGGCGGCGGGGTCGGCGAAGCGCGCCAGGCCGGTGAATTCGAGATGCGCGCGGTAGGTGATCGACGTCGAGGCGTCGTGCACCTTCTCGAACGACAGGTCGTCCGACGTGACCGCGGCTCCGTTGCGACCCTCGAAGACGACGTGATCGGGGTCGTCGCGGGTCATGCGGTAGGTGAGTTCGGTGGTGCGCCCGAAGAACGAGGACACGTTGCGCCATTCCGTGCCCACCGCCACCGGACCGGGCGTGGTCTGCTCGCACTTCTCGGTCCCGGGATCCCAGGCCGTGGTGTTCGCGAAGTCACGCAGGTATGCGACGACTTCCCCGAGCGGTGAGGCGACGGTGAACGTTCTGCTGACGTCGGCCACGCGGGCCTCCTATGCGCAGTCGCGGCAGATCAGCTGCCCGCCCTCTTCGGACGCGAGACGCGAACGATGATGGACCAGGAAGCAACTGCTACAGGTGAATTCGTCGGCCCTCTTCGGGACGACCCGGACCGTGAGTTCCTCACCGGACAGGTCGGCGCCGGGCAGTTCGAAGGACTCCGCCGTGTCGGTCTCCTCGACGTCGACGACGGACGACTGCGAGTCGTTCCTCCGTGTCTTCAGTTCTTCGAGCGAGTCCGCGGCGAGTTCGTCGTCGACGGTAACCCGTGGTGCGTCGTAGTCGGTTGCCATGACTTCCTCCCTTTGGCTCATGTTCCCCGTGTCGTGAAATTCCACACTTGCGGGGCACGGTTGCTAGACAACGCACCGATCCCGCATTTTGTTCCCGGGCGGCCACAGCTGCCCTGTGATTGCGGGATGCCCGTTCCGGGTACCACTCAATCAGCCGATCGGAAGGTGGTCTGTCGATGACGAGTGCGCGCGACGAGCACGGCAATCCCGTGCCCGACCCGGAGCCGGTGCCGCCGTCACCGGGCCCTCCTCCGGTGCCGCCGACGCCGACACCACCCCACCCGTTTCCGCCGGAGCCGGGTCCGGAACCCGCACCGCCCGAGCCGGGACCGCAGCCTGGTCCGCCGGGGCCGACGCCGCCCCCTGGTCCGCCGATTCCCGAGCCGACTCCCCCGTTTCCGCCACAGATGCACAGCCCCACCCACTCCCTGTAGGTTAGCCTCACCTACAGGTGAGGTAGTGGATGCGAACGCTCAACCGTCGCAAGTTCCTGACCGTGAGCGCCGGGGTCGGCATGGCCGCCGTCGCCGCAGCGTGCTCGTCCGGCACCGAAGCCGGCTCCGAAGGCGACACCCGGACGGTGACGCACAAGAAGGGAACGACCGAAGTCCCGGGCGACCCCCAGCGGATCGTCACCGTCGGCTACTCCGACCAGGACACGCTCCTCGCGTTCGGACGGACGCCGGTCGGCGTCACCGACTGGTACGGCGACTATCCGGACGCCACCTGGCCCTGGGCCCAGGACGCGCTCGGCGGTGCGCACCCCGAAGTCTTCAACCGCGGACAGTTCACCGGTGAGGCCAACTTCGCGTACGAGGAGATCGCGAAACTCGGCCCCGACCTGATCCTCGCGCTGTACATCGACGTCGACGACGACGCGTATCAGCGACTTTCGGCCATCGCGCCCACCGTCACGACATCTCCGGACTACCCCGATTTCGGCATGCCGTGGCAGGACGCCGTCCGCATCGTCGGCACCACCCTCGGCGAGGACCGGAAGGCGGATCAACTCGTCGCCGACGTCGACGACCTGGTCGCGCAACAGCGCGCCGCCCACCCCGAATTCGAGGGCAAGACGGTCGCGGTGGCCGAACTGGGCGACGCCGGCTCGTTCTACGTCCGCTCCCCGAACGACCCCCGCTCACGCCTGATGACATCGCTCGGGTTCGTCGTCCCGGAGCAGATCACCCAGCTCGCGGGCGACCAGGACGCGTTCACCATCAGCAAGGAACAGCTGAACATCCTCGACGTCGACGTCGACGTCCTCGTCTGGAACGTGGGCAGCAGCCCCGGCGCCGAAGCGCAGATCACCGCGGACCCCGTCTATCAGTCACTGCCGGTGGCGAAGGCCGGACGGGCCGTGTTCGTCGACGACCCCACCGTCTCCGGCGCTCTCACCTGGGGCACCGTCCTCAGCCTCCCTTATGCCGTCGACGCCCTCGTGCCGAAACTGGCGGAGGCCGCCGCCAAACCGGCCTGACCGTTCACTCCGACTCGTCTTCGAGCCGGGTGAGCGCGACCAGCGTCCGGACCCCGTGCACCATGGCGCGTTCGTCGAGGTTGAAACCCGGCTGGTGCAGCTCCTGGGGTGTGCCGGTGCCGTCCCACACGCCGAGCCTGGCCATCGCGCCCGGGACCTTCTCGAGGTACCAGGCGAAGTCCTCGCCGCCGCTGGACTGGTGGGCCTCGCCCAGGTGGTCGAAGCCGACGACCGATTCGATCGCCTCACGCAGGTCGGCGGTGCAGTCGGGATCGTTGACGACGGGCGGGACACCTTGCCGGTAGGAGAGCTCGTACCGCACGTTGTACGGTGCGAGCAGGTGGCAGATCGCGTCCGTGACCAGCGGTTCGAGCAAGGCCCACGTCTCGCGGGACGCACTGCGCAGGGTGCCGACCAGTTCACCCGACTCGGGCACGGAGTTCGCGGCCTGCCCCGCGGCCACCTTGCCCCACGTGAGGACGGTCGCGGTGCGGGCGTCGATGCGGCGGTCGAGCACGGACGCGAGTCCCGTCACCAGGACGGCGGCGGCGTGGATCAGATCGCCGGTCAGGTGCGGCCGGGCGGTGTGCCCGCCCGACGACCACAACCGCACGGTGACGGAGTCGTTGGACGAGGTGATCGGCCCGGTCCGGGTGGCCAGCTTGCCGACTTCGAGGTGCGGGTCGCAGTGCAGCGCGAAGATCTTCGACACCCCGTCGAGTGCGCCCGCGGCGATCGTGTCGACGGAGCCGCCGGGTGTCGTCTCCTCGGCGGGCTGGAAGATGAGCCGGACCCGGGTCGGCGGCGGGTACTTCACGAGGACCGACGCCGCCCCCATCAGCATCGTGGTGTGGGCGTCGTGACCGCACGCGTGCGACACCCCGGGGACCGTCGACTCGAACGGGAGACCCGTCGCCTCGGCGACCGGGAGTGCATCGAGGTCGGCGCGCAGTGCGACGCAGTCGCCCGTCTCCGGGCCGAGGTCGCACCACAGGCCGGTGCCGCCGGGCAACACGACGGGTTCGAGTCCGAGACCCATGAGGTGGTTGCGCACGATTCCGGTGGTCCGGCGTTCCTCGAACGACAGCTCCGGATGCGCGTGCAGATCCCGGCGCCACTCGATCAGCTTCTTCTCGTCGAGCTCCGTCGACTCCGTCCACGTCATGTCGGCGGTGTCGGCGCGATCCCACAGCCTGGCGCTCCAGTACCGCCGGGTCCGGCGACCACCGATCGAGGTCGGGTCCGTCCGGGGCGGCGCGGGCGAGACCTCCACCTCCGGGAGGTGTTCGGTGCGGCCCGCCGTCTCTGCGAGCAGCAGGTCGACGACGTCGGTGAGCCGGCCTCGGCGAGCGAGCGCGTGACGTTGCCGAGCCGCGGAACTCCCGTGGGCGGACGCCTCGGCGGACAACTCCAGCACGGTGTCCCAGTCGCCTGCCTGCTCGAGCTGCGGTCGCAGCGAGTTCACGAAGTCGCCGACGAGGTCGGACGCGGGACGCGCCTGCGGAAACCGCACGTCGACCAACTCCCCCTCCAACCCCGACCGCGCCGCCCGCCACAACGCCGCCCGCGTCAGGGTCGGGACCACCTCGACGCCCTTCGTCCCTGCGCGCAGACCCTCCACCTCGCGTTCGACGAGCGCCCGGAAGAGGGCGGCGACGAGCACGACCGTGTCCAGCCGGGGGCAGCTGTCGCACACCCGCAACTCCAGGGTCGGAAGCTTCACCGACGGCCGGACGTCGAAATACGCCATGCCCGGGTCGCTGATCACCCCGCTGGCGACCAGGTCGTCGATCAGGGCGCCGTACTCGACGGCCGAGGCGACGGGCGCGGCCGGACCGGTGCTGGGCCAGCGCAACCACAGAAGCGTCCGCGCGCTCGCATAGCCGGTGTCCGCACCGTCCGACCGGAACGGGGAACTTGCGCTGAGCGCCAGGAGGACGGGCATGTGCGGGGCGACACGGTGCGCGACCTGCACGGCCTCGTCACGGTCGGGCAGGTCGACGTGAACCTGGGTGCCGCAGATCAGCTGCTCACGGGCGAGCACCTGGTAGTCCGCGAGCATCCGCCGGTAGCGCTGCGTCCCCGTCACGTGCATCTCGGCGGGCAGCGCCAGCGGCATCGAACCCGCGGCCGCCACCCCGATCCCGAGTCCCTCGGCCGCGTCGATCAGCACCGTTCGGTGCCGCTCCAGATCGCTGCGCAGGCCGTCGAGGTCGGCGTACACACCGCTGTTCACCTCGACGACGCACTGCTGGAGTTCGTCGACGTACACGTCGTCGGGAAGTCGTGCCAGCAACTCCGGCGCGCGGGTGGTCAGGCGCCGGGTCTTGCGATCGATGAGATGGAATTCCTCTTCGACCCCCACTTTCCGTGGGTCGCTGACGAGCACGATGTGCCTCTATTTCCCTGTGGCACCCTCGGTATGGTCGAAGAACGCCCAGGTGCCGTCCGGGGGATCGTTCACATCGTTGTTCGCCATGGTCGATGGGTTCCCCGCCGGCCGGGGTCTGAACCATCGGATGGACTATCCCCTCTTCTTCACACCGCATTCGCGGTTCAGCCGGTGCCGTCACCCATCACCGCGCCCTCCCGCCGCGGGTCCGCGCCGCCGACCCACCCCGAGTCCTGACGCTGCAGCGCACTGAGCCCGCTGGACTGCGGTGCGACCGACACCTGGTGACCCATCGCCCGCAGTTGCACGATCAACGGGTCGGCGGCGCCGTCGTCGACCGCGTCGATGTTCGGATGCTCTCCGCCGACGCCGGTGACCGGGGTGTTGGCCGCCCCGAAGTCGACCGCCGACACGGCCTGCTGCGGGTTCAGGCCCCAATCCAGCATTCCCACGAGCGTTTTCACGACGAACTGGATGATCACCGAACCGCCCGGCGACCCGGTCGCGAACTGGACGTCGCCGCGTGAGCCGTCGCTGCCGCGGTCGAAGACGAGTGTCGGTGCCATCGAACTCCGCGGCCGCTTACCCGGTTCGACGCGGTTGGCGAGGGGCGCCCCGTCGGGGCCGACCGGCTGGGCCGAGAAGTCGGTGAGCTGATTGTTGAGCACGAAGCCGTCCGTCATGTGGAACGAGCCGAACGCCGATTCCACCGTCGTCGTCATCGATGCGACGTTGCCGTATTGGTCGGCGATCGAGATGTGGCTGGTGCCGTGTTCCTTGTCCTGCGGCTGCACACCGAGCGGAACGGGCCCGAAGTTGCCGGGTTGCGCGGTGCCCATGCTCTTGCCCGGGTCGATGAGGCCGGCCCGCTGCTTCAGGTAGTCCTCGTTCAGCAGTGTGTCGAGGGAATTGCCGGGCAGCGGAACGAAATCGGAGTCCGCGACGTATTTGTCCCGGTCGGCGTACGCCAGGCGCTCGGCCTCGGAGATGAGGTGCACGGCCTCCGCCGTCGGCTTTCCGCCGTTGTCGTCGAGATTCGTCGGCCCGTACTGCGACAGGTCGAAGTTCTCCAGGATGCCGAGCGTCGCCGCGACCGCGGTGCCGCCGGACGACGGGTTCGGCATGCCGCAGATCTCGTGGTCGCGGTACGGCGTGCACAGCGGTGTCCGCTTCTTCGCCTGGTAGTTGGCGAGGTCGTCGAGGGTCATCTGGCCGGGTGTGCGGCCGCCCGACGCGGTCGCCGTCGCGTCGACGATGCCCTGGGCGATCGCCCCTGTGTAGAAGGCGTCGGCGCCGCCCGCGGCGATCGCTCCGAGCGTCTTGGCCATGGCCGGGTTCGTCAGCTTCGTCCCGGCCGGCTTCGGGCTGCCGTCGGGGTTCAGGAAGTACGCCTTCGACGGCTCGTCGACGGCCAGGTCGGGCGCGGACGCGGCGATCTGCCCGGCCATCCGCGGGCTGATCTCCAGCCCCTGGTCGGCGAGGGAGATGGCCGGGTCGAACAGTTCCCGCCACGCGTCCCGCCCGTGGTCGCGGTGCGCCATCTCGAGCATCCGCAGGACGCCGGGCACCCCGATGGACCGTCCGCTCGCGCGGGCGTCGGGCTTGGGCTCGGTGCGGTCGGTGTCGCTGATCCAGCGGAGGTAGTTCTCCGTCGCGGCCATCGGCGCGACCTCGCGCCCGTCGTACGCCTCGACACTGTTCTGCCCGGCGTCGTAATAGAGCAGGAACGCGCCGCCGCCGATTCCGGAGGACTGCGGTTCGACGAGACCGAGAACGGTCTGGGCCACGATCAGCGCGTCGGCGGCCGTCCCGCCGTCCCGCAGCACCTCGCACGCGGCCTGCGTCGACACCGGATTGGCGGTGGAGACCGCATACGACGCGGTGGTCACGGGCGTCATCCCGGAGCGGTACACGGTGGCGATCTCGGGGTTGGTCGCGAGGTTCTGGGTGGTCGGCGCCGGGCCGGGCGGTGGCGGCGCCTTGGAGACCGGGGTGCCGTTGGGAACATCCGCGCACGTGGCCGCCGGATCGCTCTGCGGTTCCTCGTCCGACGAGCACGCGGCCAGCACCCCGACGCAGAGAGCCGCGGCCAACGAGGCCCGAAATACTGTTCCGATTCCCGTCACAGGACCCATCACCGAACCCTAACAGCGGGAATCCGGCGACGACCGGCTAAAGACGAGGTCCGAAGTGCCGGGTGAGGATTCGGTACCCGAGCTCGTGCAGATGGTGGTGCTCGCGCCACCGGTCGCGGGTCCACGCCGGGTCGGTGTGGGCGGCGGTGATCGCGGCGGTCGTCGATGCGTGCAGATCGAACTCGAGGTCCCGGCAGAGTTCGGCGACGGCAGCCGGTTCCCGGGCGTCGCCGAGCCGCCCGATCGTCGCGGCCACCTGCTCGTCCGCGTCGCTCAGGATCCGCCGGTACGAACCAGGGAGCACGGTCCACAACACCACCAGCGCCACCGCGACACCGAGCACGGTCTCGACGAGCCGGTCGCGGGACACGGTCATCAGGTCCACGTGCGTGCCGCGGCTACCGAGCACCAGGGCGAGCGGGGTGATGAACACCATCGCCAGCCCGTAATTGCGGACGAGGAACGCCTCGATCCCCGCCATCAGACCCGCCACCACGAGGACCAGCACCGCCGCCGACAGGTCGAGCGACGACAGCACGGCGAGCACCACCAGTCCGAGCACCGTTCCGAAGAACCGGTGCAGCCCGCGGTACGTCCCCAGCACCCGGTCCGGTCCCTGGTGCAGGATCATCGCCGCGGTGATCACCGCCCAGTCGGGCCTGCCGACACCGAACCCCAGCGCGAGGAGACCGGCCGCGGGGCACGCGACCAGCAGTCGCGCGACGATCGTCCAGGACCGGCCCCGCAGATGCGAAGCCCGGCCGAGCCGATAGCGGATCGACGGCCGCGGCAGCGGGACCTGCGGCCGCAGGTCGTCGACATCCGACGCGTGGTCCGCGTCGACACCGTCCACCGTCGCCGCACAGCGCAGGTGCGCCGCGCGCAACGTGCGGGTCAGCGGGTGATCACCGCCGACGAGGGCGGCGTCGTGGAGGCATTGCCAGGCGGCGTGCAGCGACCGCACCGCGTCCCGCCGGGAACCGGGCGAGGACCCGTCGGAGAGTGCGGTGTCGACTGCGGCGACCGCAGTCGCGACCGCGGCACGCTCGGGGGTGCGTGGCCGAACGATCAGCCCCGACATCGACACGATCAACGCCGACACCGCCCCGGCCGCCGCCCAGGCCGTCACCTCCGCCACGGAGACACCGAGCGCAGGCAGCGCGGACGAGATCTCCACGGTGAGCAGCGGAAGGAAGGCGCCCGGCGCGCCGAGTCGCAGTCCGTCGACGACGAACGCGCAGACGGCGACGACCACGGTCATCGCGAGGACGAGCGCCATCCCCCACAACGCGGACCCGCCCGCCGCCGTCGCGTCGTGCACGAATGCGCCGACCGCGGCGCCGACGCCGGCCAGGAGCACCATCACGGCGGCGGCGATCGACACCACCCGCCACCGCACCCGGTACGCCCGGCCCTCGCCGTAGACGACGGCGAACGCACCCAGGGTGGCGGTCGCCGCGACAGCCGAATGTCCGAGCGCGACCCCCGCCAGCGCGGGCAGGCCCACGGCCACGCCGGCGCGGACCACGCCCGGCCAGCGTCGACCCAGCTTGGGCACCCCGAGAAGCAGCGACCGTGCCGGGGCCGGCGCAGGGATCGGCACACCGTGATCCCGCGATCCGGTTCCCTGATCCTGCGCACCTACCGACACGACCACTCACCCTACGAGCGGTCGCGTCACTCGAAGCAGTCGATGAGGTGCATCTCACGTGTGACTCCCCACGTGAGTGACAAAGTGTGCCCCGGGACGCTTTGCCACTCACCTGGGGGGTCGCTCACCTGGGGGTGGTCGCTCACCTGGGATTGGCGCCGACGACGACGGTGGCGCCCACCTCGCCGGACGTCTCGATCCGGGTGGTGAGCCCGGCCGCCGCGAACGCCTCGGCGGTAAGCGGGGCCTGACTCTCGCTGGTCTCGATCAGCAGATGGCCGCCCGGCGCGAGCCAGTCGCGCGCCCCGGCGGTGACGCGCCGCTGGATGTCGAGTCCGTCGGCGCCGCCGTCCAGTGAGACCCGCGGCTCGTGGAACCGGGCCTCCGGCGGCATCAACCTGATCGCGTCGGTGGGCACGTAGGGGGCGTTGGCCACCAGGACGTCGATGCGTCCCCTCAGCGCGGTCGGCAACGGTGCGTACAGGTCGCCCTCGAACACCCGGGCCGGTTCGGCGAGGTTGCGTCGCGCGCACCGGACCGCGGCAGGGTCGATGTCGACCGCGTACAACTCGACGCCGTCGAGGGTGTCGGCGAGCGCGGCGCCCACCGCTCCCGAACCGCAGCACAGGTCGACCACGACCGCGTGCGGGCACGCGAGGGCGGCGGCCTGCTCGACGAGGAACGCGGTGCGACGCCGCGGCACGAACACCCGCGGATCGACCTCGATCCGGAGCCCGCAGAATTCGGCCCAGCCGAGGACGTGTTCGAGCGGGACGCCTGCGACGCGGCGGTCCAGCATCGAGGCGAGTTCGTCCGACGTCCGGGCGGCGGCGACGATCAGGCGCGCCTCGTCCTCGGCGAACACACAGCCGGCGGCGCGCAGCCTCGTGACGAGGACGAACTCGAGGGACGGGGAGAGAGACACTGGCATGGGAGAGCCTTTCGGAATGCCGATGGGCGCTCTCCCGGTCACCTTATGTCGGTACGACCGCGCGGTCGCGAAGTGAGAGCACCCGACCTGAACGAACGGACACGGGACTCACCTCCTCGATACGGATCCTGCTCGGAGTCGCAACACTACCGACAGCGGTGGTCGCCGGGAAGCCGAACAGCCGGAATCGGCATACACCGGAGCGACGGTGGGTATCCCCTTGGCGTGCCGAGCTGACCAGGTGGATCGGTCGTCGGCGCGAAGCTCAGACCGCTCCATCCGCATCGTGACGGCGGATACAATCGAGGTTTCCGCGCTACGTATGGCGGATCTCGGATAGGACCTCGTATGGCCGATCAGGCGAAGCTTCTCGACTATCTGAAGCGCGTCACCGCGGACCTCTATCAGGCGCGGGAGAAGCTCCGTGAGGTCGAGGGCGTGAGCCGCGAACCGATCGCCGTCATCGGCATGGGCTGCAGGTTCCCCGGCGGTGTGCGATCGCCGCGGGACCTGTGGCGGCTGGTCGAGTCGGGTTCGGACACCGTCGCCGGGTTCCCCGAGGACCGCGGCTGGGGCCTGGCGGATCTCTACGACCCGAAGGCCGAGCAGGCCGGTAAGACGTACACGGTGCAGGGCAGTTTCCTCGACGACCCCGCCGGGTTCGACCCCGAGGTCTTCGGCATCTCGCCGCGCGAGGCGCTGGCGATGGATCCGCAGCAGCGGCTTCTCCTCGAGACGAGCTGGGAGACGTTCGAGCATGCCGGCATCGACCCGCGGTCGGTGCACGGCAGGCAGGTCGGCGTCTTCACCGGGCTGTCCGGCATCGACTACGCGGCGCGGGCGGGCGGCATGCCGCCCGAGGATCTGGAGGGTTACTTCATCACCGGCAACGCGATGAGCGTCGCGTCCGGCCGGGTGGCGTACAGCTTCGGCCTCAACGGACCCGCGATCACGGTCGACACCGCGTGCTCGTCGTCGTTGGTGTCCATCCACCTCGCCATGCAGGCGCTGCGCAGCGGTGAGTGCGAACTGGCGCTGGCGGGCGGAGCGACCGTCATGGCGACCCCCGCGGTGTTCGTAGAGTTCAGCCGTCAGCGCGGGCTGGCCCGCGACGGGCGGTGCAAGGCGTTCTCCGCCGCGGCGGACGGCACGGCGTGGGGCGAGGGCGCGGGGATGGTCGCGCTGGAGCGACTGTCCGACGCGGAGCGCAAGGGCCGCCGGATCCTGGCCGTCATCCGGGGCAGCGCGGTGAACCAGGACGGCGCCAGCAACGGCCTGACCGCGCCGAACCGGCAGGCTCAGGAGCGGGTGATCGCGCAGGCGCTGGCGAATGCGGGGCTCGGACCCGGCGACGTCGACGTGGTCGAGGCGCACGGCACGGGCACGAAACTGGGTGACCCGATCGAGGCGTCCGCCCTCCTGGCCGCTTACGGCCGCGAGCGCCCCGCCGACCGTCCGTTGTGGCTCGGCTCGGTGAAGTCGAATCTCGGGCACACCCAGGCGGCCGCGGGCGTCGCCGGGGTGATCAAGATGATCATGGCGATGCGGCACGGTGTCCTGCCGAAGACTCTGCACGTGGACCGGCCGACTCCGCACGTCGACTGGTCTGCCGGTGCGGTGTCGCTGCTCACCGAGAACCGGGAGTGGCCCGAATCCGACCGTCCCCGCCGGGCCGCGGTCTCGTCGTTCGGCATCAGCGGCACCAACGCCCACGTCGTGCTGGAAGAGGCGCCGCCGGTCGAGCCTTCACTCGGCGAACCACCCCGTCCACCTGACGAAGTCGTCGCCTGGTTCGTGTCGGGACACACCGAGCCCGCACTGCGCGCGCAGGCCGAGCGGCTCCGCGAGTACGTCAGCGGCCACCCCGACCTGACGCCCGCCGCGGTGGCAGGCGCCCTGCTGGGTTCCCGGGCCACGTTCGACCATCGCGCCGCCGTGATCGGCGCACAGCCCCACGCCCTGCTGAACGGTCTCGACGCGCTCAGCCGCGGCGCGCCCAGCGCCGACGTGGTCACCGGTGTGGCGCTGGAGGCCGGCGACCGGCCGGTGTTCGTCTTCCCCGGCCAGGGTTCGCAGTGGGTGGGCATGGCCACCGAACTGCTGGACACGTCACCGGTGTTCGCCGACACCGTGCGGGAGTGCGCCGAAGCGCTGGCTCCGTACACGAACTTCTCGCTGCTGGACGTGCTGCGCGACCGCGATCCTGCCGCGCTCGACCGGGTCGACGTGGTGCAACCGGCGCTGTTCGCGATGATGGTCGGGCTCGCCGGGCTGTGGCGTTCCCACGGCGTCGAACCGGCGGCGGTGGTCGGGCATTCGCAGGGCGAGATCGCGGCCGCGTACGTCTCGGGGGCGCTGAGTCTTTCCGACGCGGCGCTCGTCGTGGCGGCCCGCAGCCGGGTGATCGGCGCGTCGGCCCGGCGGGGCGGCGGGATGGCGTCGGTGACGCTGCCCGCGGACCTCGTGCGGGAGAAGATTCAGCCCTGGGCCGGGGCCGTCGAGGTCGCGGCGATCAACGGTCCGTCCGCGACGGTGATCTCCGGCCCCGTCGACGCCCTCGACCTGCTGATCGCACAGTTGCAGAGCGACGGCGTCCAGGCCAGGCGGATCGCGGTGGAATACGCCTCGCACTGCGCGGACGTGTCCGTACTGCGTGAGCCGATTCTCGACGTCCTCGCGTCGATCACCCCCCGCCGGTCGCGGATTCCGTTCTACTCGTCGGTGACCGGTGGCGTGCTGGACGGCACCGCGCTGGACGCCGACTACTGGTACCGCAATCTGCGCCGGACCGTCCGGTTCGAGCAGGCGACGAGATCACTGGCCGCGGACGGGTACCGGTTGTTCGTCGAGTCGTGCAGCCACCCCGTCCTCACAGTGGCGTTGCAGGAAACCCTCGACTCGGCGGGCGTCGCCGGCCGCGCCATCGGCACCATCCGCCGCGACCGCGCGGGGCTCCGGCAGTTCACCGCCGCGCTCGCCGAGGCGCAGGTCCACGGACTGCACGTCGAGTGGGACCGGGTGAGCTGGGCCCGGCACGACGACCGGCAGCGGTGGGTGGACCTCCCCACGTACGCCTTCCAGCATCGCCGCTACTGGCTGGAGAGCCCGGTTCCGCAGGGCGACTTCGCGTCCACGGGCATGGAGTCGGGCGGGCATCCGATGCTCGCCGCGTCGGTCGAACTCGGCGACGGCCGGGGCGCCGTGTTCACGGGACTGCTGTCGCCCCAACGACTTCCCTGGCTGAGCGACCACGGCGTCGACGGCACCGTCATCCTGCCGGGCACGGCTTTCGTGGAACTCGCCCTGCACGCGGGGAACCGCGTCGGGTGCGGCCGGCTCGAGGAACTCGCCATCGAGGCACCCCTGGTGATTCCCGCGGAGGGCGAGGTGGCATTGCAGGTGAGCGTGCTCGCCGACGGCGAGACGGGCCGATCCACGGTGTCGGTGCACTCCCGGCCCGCGGATGCCGCGCCGGACACGCCGTGGACCCGGCACGCCACCGGCACGCTCACGGTCGCCGCGGACACCGCCGACTCCCTCGAACAGCAGTGGCCGCCCGCGGAGGTCACGCCGATCGACGTGCGGGGCCTGTACGACGTGCTCGACGACGCCGGCTACGAGTACGGCCCGGCCTTCCGGGGCCTGAAGGCGGCGTGGCGCCGCGGCGACGACCTGTACGGCGAGGTCCGGCTGAGCGGAGAGGATCCGGCCGCCGCGGTCGCGGGGTACGGGATCCATCCGGCGGTACTCGATGCGGCGCTGCACCTGATTGCGCTCGGAGCCGCGGACACCGGCATCCGGCTGCCGTTCGCCTGGGACAAGGTGCAACTGCACGCCGTGGGCGCCACCGCCCTGCGCGTGCACGTCACCACGACCGGGCCCGAGCGGTACCGGGTCTCCGCGTACGACGCGGCAGGCAGACCGGTGTTGACCGCCGAGTCGCTGGCGCTGCGGCCGCTCGGCGAGGCGGGTGTGCCCGCCGCCCGGGTCCGCGACAGCCTGTACCGGGTGGAGTGGATGCCGGTGGGTGCGTCCAGCACTTCGCCGGCGGACCTGCTGCCGCTCGACGAGGCGCTGGCGGGCGGCGACCCGGACGGTCGCGTGCTGTGGCTCGACCGCGCACCGGGCGACGAGGCGGACGTGCCGGCCCGGTCGCACGCCGCCGCGGAGTCGACGCTGCAGGCGGTCCGGTCCTGGCTCGGCGACGATCGCCTGGCCGAGACCCGCCTGCTGGTCACGACGCGGCTCGCGGTGGCGGTCCGGGACGACGACCCGGTCGACGACGTGTCCGCCGCGCCCGCGTGGGGGCTGATCGGCGCGGTGCAGAACGAGCACCCGGACCGCATCACCCTGGTCGACCTGGACGCGGCGGCCGGTGAACTCTCCGATCCCGCGCTGCTGTCCATGGCCCTGGCCTGCAACGAACCTCAGCTGGCGGTCCGGGACGGGGTGTTGCTGGCGCCGATGCTCGCGGCGGTGACCCCCGCGACGGCCGCGCCCGACGCGGGCCCCGCCACGTTCGGCCCGGACGGCACCGTCCTGATCACGGGCGGCACCGGCACCATCGGCAGGCTGATCGCCCGGCACCTCGTCGCGCAGCACGGGGTGCGGCGGCTGGTGCTGACCGGCCGGCGCGCGCTCGACGCCGAGGCCGAAGACGAACTGCGGGCCGAGTTCGCCGAGTCGGGAACGGAAGTCGACGCTGTCTCGTGCGACGTGGCCGACCGCGACGCGGTGGCCGCGCTGCTCGCCGGCATTCCCGACCTGTCCGGCGTGATCCACGCCGCCGGCGTGCTCGAGGACGCCACCGCCGCCACCCTGAGCGCGGAGCAGTTGCACGCGGTTCTGCGCCCCAAGGTGGACGGCGCCTGGCATCTGCACGACCTCACGCGGGACCGCGACCTGTCGGCGTTCGTGCTGTTCTCCTCGGCGGCGGGCGTGCTCGGCGGCGCGGGACAGGCGAACTATGCGGCGGCGAACGTCTTCCTCGACGCACTCGCACAGCACCGCCGTGCCCGCGGGCTGCCCGCGACATCCATGGCCTGGGGGCTGTGGGACCGGCCCAGCGGGATGACGTCCCATCTGAATGCGGCCGATCTGGACAGGTTGCAGCGCAACGGCATCGACACCATCAGCCCGGAGGCGGGGCTGGCGCTGTTCGACGCCGCACTCGCCGTGAATCGTCCGTTGATCGTGCCGGTCCGGCTGTCGACGCGCGCCTCCCGGTCCGAGGGCGAGTCGCTGCCGCCGATCCTGCGCCGGGTGCTCGGGGTCCGTCGTCGCCGCGCCGCTGCCGCCGATTCCCCGACCGGCCTGGCCGAGGAGTTGCGGGCACTGGACCCCGGAGAGCGGCACAGCCGGGTGCTCGACATCGTCACCACCCACGTGGCGGCCGTGCTGGGTCACGAAGGCAAGGAGGCGATCGACCCGGAACGTGCCTTCAAGCAACTCGGTTTCGACTCGCTGACCGCGGTGCAACTGCGCAATCAGCTGGCGACCGCCACCGGTGTGCGTCTGGCCGCGACGGTGGTGTTCGACCATCCCACCGCGGACGCGCTCACCCAGGAACTGGTGTCCCGCCTGCTCGGGGACGAGGCGGCTCCGCAGCCGGCAGGCCCGACGCGGGCCCGGCGGGACGACGACCCGATCGTGATCGTCGGGATGGCGTGCCGCTACCCGGGCAAGGTGTACAGCCCGGAGGACCTGTGGCGACTCGTCCGCGACGGCCACAACGCGGTGGGCGCGTATCCCCACAACCGGGGCTGGAATCTCGACGAGGTGTACGACCCCGACCCGAACCGGCCCGGCACCACGTACATGAAGGAGGGCGGGTTCCTCTACGACGCAGACGAATTCGACGCCGCATTCTTCGGAATCAGCCCGCGCGAGGCGATCGCGATGGACCCACAGCACCGGCTGCTCCTCGAGAGCGCCTGGGAAGCCCTGGAAGAGGCCGGGATCCAGCCGACCGCGCCCGGGCTCACCGACACCGGTGTGTTCGTCGGGCTGATGGGCGGCGACTACGGCTTCCACCTGATGGCGCAGCGCAACGTCGACGCCGAGGGCTATCTGATGACCGGGACCAGCAACAGCGTGGCGTCCGGCCGGATCTCCTACACGCTCGGCTTCACCGGTCCCGCGGTCACGGTGGACACGGCGTGCTCGTCGTCGCTGGTGGCCATGCATCTCGCGGCGCGGGCGCTGCGCGACGGTGAATGCGCGCTGGCGCTGGCCGGCGGGGCGACGGTGATGGCCACACCCGGTGTGCTGGTCGAGTTCAGCCGCCAGCGCGGGCTCGCCTCGGACGGACGCTGCAAGCCGTTCTCCGACCGGGCCGACGGCACCGGGCTCAGCGAGGGCGCGGGAATGGTGGTGCTGGAACGGCTCAGCGACGCCCGGCGCAACGGGCACCGGGTGCTGGCGATCGTCCGCGGATCCGCGGTCAACCAGGACGGGGCGTCCAACGGGTTGACCGCCCCGAACGGGCCGTCCCAGGAACGCGTCATCCGCCAGGCTCTGGCCGACGCCGCGCTCGGCCCCACCGACATCGACGCCGTGGAGGCGCACGGCACCGGCACGACGCTCGGCGACCCGATCGAGGCGCAGGCGCTGCTCGCCGCGTACGGGCAGGGCCGGGAGGGCAGGCCGCTCTGGCTCGGTTCCGTCAAGTCGAACATCGGCCATTCCCAGGCGGCGGCGGGCGTCGCCGGCGTGATCAAGATGGTGATGGCGATGCGGCACGGGGTGCTGCCCCCGAGCCTGCACGGCGACGTCCCCACCCGGCACGTCGACTGGACCGCGGGCGAGGTGTCGCTGCTCGGCGAATCGGTTGCGTGGCCGGAAACCGGGCGGCCCCGGCGGGCGGCCGTGTCGTCCTTCGGGATCAGCGGCACCAATTCGCACATGATCCTCGAACAGCCACCCGAGGACGTGGTGCCGGAGGCCTCGCCGCCGTCGGCGTCGCCACTGGTGTGGGTGCTCTCAGGGAAGACCGGCGACGCACTGCGCGCGCAGGCCACCCGGTTGGCGGAATTCCTCGACACGAGCGAGACCGAACTCCCGGACCCGGCCGACCTCGCCTACTCGCTGGCCACCACCCGATCCGGTTTCACGCACCGCGCCGCGGTGATCGGGCAAACGCTGGACGACCTGCGCGACGGCCTCGCCCGCATCGTCACGGAGCGTCCCGGCGGCAACGTCGTCACCGGGACGAGCGCCCGCGGCAAGACGGCGTTCATGTTCACCGGCCAGGGCGCGCAGCGCATCGGCATGGGCCGCGGCCTCTACGACACCTACCCGGTGTTCGCGACGGCACTGGACGAGGTCTGCTCCGTCCTCGACGAGCATGTGGAAACGCCGGTACGGCAGGTCATCTGGGACGAGGACGACGGCGCGAAGCTCGACAGCACCGAATACACCCAGCCGGCCCTGTTCGCGATCGAGGTCGCGCTGTATCGGCTGCTGCGGGAGTGGGGCATCACCCCCGACTACCTGATCGGCCATTCGATCGGCGAGATCACCGCGGCCCACGTCGCGGGTGTCTTCAGCCTGCCCGATGCGGCTGCCCTGGTCGGTGACCGGGGACGGTTGATGCAGTCCACCAAACCGGGTCTGATGATCGCCGTCCGGGCACGCGAGGAGGACATCCTGCCGCGGATCGACGGCCGCGTCGATCTCGCGGCCGTCAACGGCGCCGAATCCGTCGTCCTCGCCGGCGGCGAACGCGACGTGCACGCCGTCGCCGCCGAACTGTCCGCCGCCGGACTGAAGACCACGAGCCTGCGGGTCGAACGGGCCTTCCACTCGACCCTGATGGATCCCATCCTCGACCAGTTCACCGCCGTGCTGTCCAAGCTGACGGCGCAGCCGCCGAAGATCCCGGTCGTCTCCAACGTCACCGGACGCGTCGCCGCCGCCGAGGAACTCGTGTCCCCGGAGTACTGGACCCGGCACATCCGGCACACGGTGCGGTTCCACGACGGCATTCGCGCCCTCGACGAACTCGGCGTCACCCGCCTCGTCGAGGTCGGTCCCGGCGCGACCCTGGCGGCACTCGCCGCCGAGGTCGTCCCGAACACGATCGCCACACTGCCCGGGCGCGAGAACGAGGCGCACGGGATCATCGAGGCGGTCGCCGCCGCCTACGTGCAGGGCGCAACCGTCGACTGGGATCGGGTGCTGCCCGGCCGCCGCCGCGTGGCCCTGCCCACGTACGCATTCCAGCGCCGCTCCTACTGGCCGACGGCGGCCGTCCGGAACACCGGCGATCCGACCGAACTGGGGCTGACCCCGTCCGATCATCCGCTGCTCGGTGCCGCGGTGACCCTCGACGACGATGCGACCCTGTTCACGGGACAGCTGTCGCTGCACCGGGATCCCTGGCTCGTGTCACCGTCGGTCGACGACGGCGACACCCCGGTACCCGACCACGGCGAGGCGAAGACGGTGCTGCCCGCGGTGCCGGTCGAACTCGCCCTGCACGCGGCCCACCACGTCGGTCTCGACCACATCGACGAACTCACCCTGCACCACCCGCTCGTCCTCCCGACGTCGGGGCTGGCCTCGATCCGGGTGCTCGTGTCGCCGCCGGGCACCACCGGGGCCCGCAGCGTCACCGTCTCGTCGAAGTCGGGTGACCCCGACAGCCCGGACAGCTGGGTTCGGAACGCGTCGGCGACAATCGACGACGTCACCGGCTCGTCGGCCCAAGTGCCGCAACAGGATCCGGGCGACACCGAGACCGAGGTGCGGCTCGGGGACGGCGTCGACACGAGTGGGTTCGGCATCCACCCGGTGCTGCTGCAGGCCGCGATCGAACCCCTCCTCGGGTGGGACGGCTGGCCCCAGACGTGGTCTGGAATCCGTCTGCACACCGTCGGTGCCGACGCGGTGACCGCCCGGTTCACGCCCGGCGACGACGGGAGGCACCGCGTCGCCGCCGTCGACCCCGCCGGTGAACCGGTGCTGACCGTCGATGCGCTGCGCGTGGTGCAGCGGGCGGACGACGGGGGTCGTCCGGCGTCGCTGCGACTGCACCGGACCGCCTGGATCCGGGTGGAGGTCGCGCCGTCCGAGCCTCGCGGACCGGTGGTCGTCCTCGGCGCCGACGGGTTCGGCGACCCGGGCACCGGTTCGACGTTCCCGGGGTGTCCCGACCTGGAGGCGTTGCGGACGGCGATGGAGTCCGGGCCGGACGAAGACGACCGGCGTCCGTGGACGGTGCTGGTCGGGTGCGCGACCGACGGCGACCACGGTCCGGACGCGACCCACGAACTGTGCACGCGGGTGCTGCGACTGCTGCAGGAGTGGCAGGACGACGAGACGTTCGCCGACAACCCGCTCGTGATCGTGACCCGCAACGCCATGGTCACCGACGACGGGCAGGACCACGACGCTCGCCCCGACCTCGCGGCCGCGGCGGTGTGGGGCCTGGTGGGCTCCGCCCAGAACGAGAACCCGGACCGGTTCGTGCTGATCGACCTCGACGACGCGTCGGACGCCGAGGCCGCGATCACGTCGGCACTGGCGAGCGGGGAACCGCAGGTGGCGGCCCGGAACGGCACCCTCTGTGCACCGCGGTTGCGGCGCATGCCCGCCGTCGACGAACCGACCCCGTTCGATCCCGGCGGCACGGTGCTGGTCACCGGCGGCACCGGCACGGTCGGGTCTCTGGTCGCCCACCACCTGGTGACCGAGCACGGGGTACGACACCTGGTGCTGACCAGCAGGCGCGGGCCCGGCGCCGAGGGCAGCGACCGGTTGCGCCGCGAACTGGGCGATCTGGGCGCCGAGGTGAGCATCGTCGCCTGCGACACCGCGGACGAGTCGGCGGTCGCCGGGTTGCTGGCGGGAATACCGTCCGAGCATCCACTGACGGCGGTGATCCACGCGGCAGGAGTGATCGACGACGGCACCCTGGCGTCGCTGACTCCCGAGCGACTCGACACGGTCCTGCGGCCGAAGGTCGACGCGGCCTGGCACCTGCACCGGTTGACCGCGGACAGCGACCTGCGGGCGTTCGTCGTGTTCTCCTCACTCGCCGGCGTCCTCGGCGCTCCCGGGCAGGCGAACTATGCGGCCGCGAACATGTTCCTCGACGCCCTCGCCCACCACCGGCACGCCCTCGGGCTGCCCGGACTCTCGATCGCGTGGGGCATGTGGGCGACACCCAGCGCCATGACCGACAACCTCGGTGCCATCGACCTCGCCCGCGCCCGCCTCAGCGGGATGGTTCCCATGCCCGCAGCCGACGGCCTGGCGCTGTTCGACAGCGCGCTGGCCGCCGGTGCCCCCACCGTCGCGGCCGCGCGGTTCGACCACTCCGGTTCGGCCGCACCGTACGTTCCCCCACCGCTGCGGGGCCTGATCCGGGAGTCGCGCCCCCACGCCGCGGGATCGGATTCGGTCGTGACCGGGCCGAACGGGTCGGGGCCGTCGGACTGGTCGCAGCGACTCGCCGACCTGTCGATCCCCGAACAGCGGCACCTGATGCTCGACCTCGTGCGGGGCGGGGCCGCCACCGTGCTCGGCTACGACGCGTCCGACTCCGTGGACCCCGACCAGGCGTTCAAGGAACTCGGCTTCGATTCACTCGCGGCCGTCGCGCTCCGCAACCATCTCGGCGCCGCCACAGGGCTGCGGTTGCCGCCGACCATGGTGTTCGACCACCCGAGTCCGCGGGCCGTCGCCGAGTTCCTTCGCTCGGAACTCGTTCCGGATCCGATGTCGGTGGCGCTCGCCGACGTCGACCGGCTTCGCGCCACCATCGCCGAACTCGGCGACGACGCCGAGGCGCGGTCGGCCATCGCGCAACGCCTCGGAAGCCTCCTCGCCGAGGTCGGAACGTCCGACGACGCGCATGCCGCCGCGGTCGACAAGATTCATGCCGCGACGAGTGAGGAGATCCTGGACCTGATCGATCGCGGTCTCTGACCGGGAACAGCGTGGGTGATCGCCGCCGGGAACACCGGCCCCGCAGGCGATACGATCGTCGCCGTCACAGGCCTCGAAAGGAATCACACGCCCCATGCGCCGCACCCTTGCTCTGACCGCCCTCACCGTCTGCTCCGCGGCACTCCTCACCGCCTGCGGTGGTGGCGACACCGACACCGCAGCATCCGAGACCACGTCCGCCTCGGCGTCCGTGGCGGCGCGGACGACCGCCGCCACCGCGCCCGGCAGCCGAGTGTTCGCGGTCGCCGACGACCCGCAGACGGCCGCCGACTACCTGGCCTACCTGCGCGCGAACAACCAGACCGTCACCGACGACGACCTGGCGGTCCATCAGGCCGGCGAGATCTGCACCGCCCTCGACGCGGGCAAACCGCTCGACCAGGTGCGTGAGGAGTGGACGCCGATGCTCACCAACGACGGCGTCTACCCGTACATCATCGGCGCGATCACGCGGTACTGCCCGGACCACGAGAACGTCCTCAACTAGGCGCTCCGCGCCCGTGCGTGGTTAACGAGTCTCTGCGCTCGCCGGCCACGCACGGGCGGCGGAGCCGCCCTGTGGGAATACCTGGACGCAGCGGGTGTTACACACCATGCAGTAGTTGAACAATCAATTACCTGAGTACGAGGAGACACCCCATGCCAGCCGTGACGGTCGACAACATCCTTGCCCTGCCGCGTATCGACGCACCTGCCCCCGGCGCCGTCGACCGCCCGGTCCGTTCGCTCACCACCGCACCCGTCGGGTACGAGGGCGAAGGGTTCCCGGTGCGCCGCGCGTTCGCCGGCATCGACCTGCCGGCCCTCGACCCGTTCATCCACATGGACCAGATGGGCGAGGTCGACTACGCACCCGGTGAACCCAAGGGCACCCCGTGGCATCCGCACCGCGGCTTCGAGACCGTCACCTACATGATCGACGGCATCATGGAGCACCAGGATTCCAACGGCGGCGGCGGAACCATCGGTGGCGGCGACACCCAGTGGATGACCGCGGGTGGCGGCATCCTGCACATCGAGACCCCGCCCGAGCATCTGGTGACGAGCGGTGGCCTGTTCCACGGCGTCCAACTGTGGGTGAACCTGCCGCGCGACAACAAGATGGCCGCACCCCGCTACCAGGACATCACCGGCGCGAAAGTGGCCCTGCTGTCCTCGTCCGACGGCGGCGCTCTCGTTCGCGTGATCGCCGGCGACGTGGACGGTCACCACGGTCCCGGTTCCACCTACACGCCGATCAGCCTCGTCCACGCGACGGTCGCGCCGGGTGCGAGCCTGACGCTGCCGTGGAACCCCGAGTTCAACGCGCTCGCCTACGTCCTCGCGGGCGAGGGGCTCGTCGGGTCGGAGCGCCGTCCGATCCGCATGGGTCAGACGGCCGTCTTCGGACGCGGTGACACCCTGACGATCGCCGCGGCCGACACACAGGACTCGCGGACCAAGTCGTTCGAGGTGTTCCTCCTCGGCGGCAAGCCGATCCGCGAGCCCGTCGCGATGGCCGGACCGTTCGTCATGAACACCAAGGCCGAGGTACTGCAGGCGTTCGAGGACTTCCAGGCCGGTCGCCTGGGTTCCGTTCCCGCAGCGCACGAGACGCTCGCCTGACGGGTACGTGAGCGGCAAAGCGCGCGCGAGCACACTTTGCCACTCACGTACCGGAAGTCCCAGCGCGACAACCGCTCAGGGGGCGACCCGTCAGGGTCGCCGGATCTTCGCGTCGATGCGGTGGATGCGCAGGTCGTGTGGCGGGATCCGGAACGTCTCGACCACCCGGACCGTCGCGAGGGTGCGGCCGAGGAGTCCGGCGTCCAGGAGGTAGTCGACGGTGACGTCGTCGCCGTCGACCGTCCACACGCAGTCGCGGATCGACCGGATCACCCGGTACTGGGGGCCGCCGGACAGGCTTCGGCGCAGGTGATTTCCGGAGAATGCCGTCTTCAGCCCCATCTCGTACCGCACGGCCCGGGGTTCGATGGGCACCGAGTTGCCGTCGTGGCTGAGCAACGCATCCAGATAGGCCCGGGCGACATCGACCTGTGTGTTCATCTCAGTAGTCGAACACTTCGGTCGCGGCGAGCACCAGCGTTTCCGCGTCGTCGCAGCTAGGTGCGGACGCCGCGACGGACGCCGTCAGCCGGTTGCCGATTTTGTCCCGTTCGCTCATCGGGCTCGACGGCACGTTCGTGTCGAACACGGCCCCCGGATAGAAGTAGTAGTGGCATTCGATCGCGTCCCGGAAGTAGGTGAACGGCTTGTCGTCGAGTTCGACCGTTTCGGGTCCGCCGGCGTGCGACGGTTCCGGCGACAGCGCCAGTTGCACGGACGCCTCGGCGCCGCCGCGGAGTGTCAGGAGGCATTCGTAGGGGCGGCTGCCGGGGGTGAACGCCTCGACGCCCCGTCCGGACAGCTTCTCGACCACCCGGCACGGATCCTGTTGCGCGAGAGGAATATCCGACGGCCAAGACACCGGGGACCCCAGCCTGCCCACGACCGATGCGAGTACCGTGCGCGCCTCCGCGCAGTCGTCGCCCGCCGCGGAGTCGCCCGTCCCGCCTGCCCCGTCGAGGTACGACACGTGCCCCCAGCGCCCCGGCGCGTCTGCCGCGCCCGGGACCGGCGGCAGCGAGAAGTAGAGGGTGCACGTGCCCGGGAGTGCGCCGGCCGCGGGACGCACCTCGATTCCCGACGTCGCCTCCCCCGCACCGGTGCGCTCCGTGGGTTCGCGTTCACCCACCGTCACCTCGACCCAGACGGGGTTGGCGGGTGTGCCGCGGGCAGGCACCAGTTCGGCGTGGCAGGTCGACAGGTCGCCGACGGGCCCGTACGCGGTGACCTGCCCGAACGAGGCGATCAGATCTCGGTCGAGCAGACCGCACGGGGCGAGGTCGCGGGCCGCGGCGGCGACGGCCAACTCCGCGCGGGTGTGCTCGCTGACCGGCAGGCCGTAGATCGGCTCGCCTGTCCGGGTGACGCTCGGCGCCCCCGCGACGACGCCGGAACACGACACCAGCAGCATCGCAAAAGTGGCGGCCACCAGCGGTGATACCACCGTCGCGCTGCGGCCCACCGCTCTCTCCTCACTCGGACTTCGAACCCCGGCACGCGAACGATGGTGCCCGGAGTACAGTGCTGAGTATGCAGCGCGCACTCCTCCTTGGTTGCCGCGACGGGGTCTGATCCAGACTGGCTTCCCGTCGCGGGGTTTCGCGTGCGCCGGTCGACACAGCCGTTGGACTCAGAAAGTCCACATCGAACCTGGAGATCAATCCCATGTCCCCCGCTGACGCCTTTACCTCCGGAACGCGCACCATCACGCCGCCTTCCAAGCCTGCTCCCTCCGATCAGCCGGAATGGAACACGCAGAAGAATTCGTCGATGCCGACGTTCCGCTACCGCTCCTTCTCCGAGGAAGTGGAGCCGGTGTCGCTGCCGGATCGCACGTGGCCCGACAAGATCATCGACCGCGCCCCGCAGTGGTGCGCCGTCGATCTCCGTGACGGCAACCAGGCACTGATCGACCCGATGAGCCCCGCCCGCAAGCGCCGCATGTTCGAACTGCTGGTGCGGATGGGGTACAAGGAGATCGAGGTCGGCTTCCCGTCGGCGAGCCAGACGGATTTCGACTTCGTCCGCGAGATCATCGAAGACGGCGCGATTCCGGACGACGTCACCATTCAGGTGCTCACGCAGTCCCGGCCGGAGCTGATCAAGCGCACGTTCGAGGCCTGTGAGGGCGCGAACAAGGTGATCGTCCACTTCTACAATTCGACGTCCGTCCTGCAGCGCCGGGTGGTGTTCAAGGCCGACCGCGAGGTGATCAAGAAGATCGCGACGGACGCGGCGACCCTGGCCCTCGAAGAGGCGAAGAACTACCCGGACACGCAGTGGCGCTGGGAGTACTCCCCCGAGTCGTACACCGGCACGGAACTCGAGTACGCCAAGGAGGTGTGCGACGCCGTCACCGAGGTGCTGCAGCCGACGCCGCAGAACCCGGTGATCCTGAACCTGCCCGCCACCGTCGAGATGGCGACGCCGAACGTGTACGCCGACTCCATCGAGTGGATGCACCGCAACCTCGCCCGCCGCGACTCGGTCATCCTGTCGCTGCATCCCCACAACGACCGCGGCACCGGTGTGGCCGCCGCCGAGCTGGGCTACCAGGCCGGCGCCGACCGCATCGAGGGCTGCCTGTTCGGTAACGGCGAGCGCACCGGCAACGTCTGCCTGGTCACGCTCGGACTCAACATGTTCACCCGCGGCGTCGACCCGCAGATCGACTTCTCGAACATCGACGAGATCCGCCGCACCGTCGAGTACTGCAACCAGCTGCCCGTCCACGAGCGCCACCCGTACGGCGGCGACCTCGTGTACACCGCGTTCTCCGGCAGCCACCAGGACGCGATCAACAAGGGTCTCGACGCGATGAAGTTCGACGCCGACTCGCAGGACGCGGACGTCGACGACATCCTGTGGGCGGTCCCCTACCTGCCGATCGACCCGAAGGACGTGGGCCGCACGTACGAGGCCGTGATCCGCGTGAACTCGCAGTCCGGCAAGGGCGGCGTCGCGTACATCATGAAGGCCGATCACGGGCTGGTGCTGCCGCGTCGCCTGCAGATCGAGTTCTCGCAGGCCGTCCAGCGGATCACCGACGGCGAGGGCGGGGAGGTGTCGCCCAAGGAGATGTGGGACGTTTTCCACGAGGAGTACCTGGCTCCGATCACGCCGCTCGAGCGGATGAAGCAGAAGGTCACCGCGGCCGAGGAGGACGGCGGCACCGACTCCATCACCGCGACGGTGAAGGTCGACGGCAAGGAGCACGAGATCTCGGGTTCGGGCAACGGCCCGCTCGCCGCGTTCGTCGACGCGCTCGCCACGATCGACTTCGACGTGCGCGTCCTCGACTACTCGGAGCACGCCATGTCGGCGGGCGACGACGCCCAGGCGGCCGCGTACGTCGAGTGCGCGGTGACCGCTCCCGACGGGCGGAACACCGTGGTCTGGGGTGTCGGCATCGCGACGTCGATCACCACCGCGTCGCTGCGCGCCGTCGTCTCGGCGGTCAACCGGGCGCACTGACCGCTGCCGCACCACCGCTGCCGCAGGCGCGCATCACGTGCACCTGCGGCAGCGTCGTTTCCGGGGCCGCTCATTTTCAGGCCCTCGGAAAATGGCGCTCTCCGGGCACCGGGTGACTACCCTGGTAACGGAGTCCACACCGGACCCGAACCGCCTCGGACCCCTCGGGGGGCGTCGTGAATCTGGCATTTCAACAGCATCGTCCGGTCCGTCCGTATCCGGCCCGGCGCCGCGCCAAGGGCAGCTTCTTCTACAAGATGATCACGACGACGGATCCCAAGGACCTGGGGATTCTGTACCTGATCACGTCGTTCGCCTTCTTCATGGCCGGCGGTCTGATGGCGCTGCTGATCCGCGGCGAACTGGCCGTCCCGGGTCTGCAGTTCCTGTCGAACGAGCAGTACAACCAGCTGTTCACGATGCACGGCACGATCATGCTGCTGCTGTATGCGACGCCGATCGTGTTCGGGTTCGCCAACTACATCCTGCCGCTGCAGATCGGTGCCCCCGACGTCGCGTTTCCCCGCCTCAACGCATTCAGTTACTGGGCGTTCCTGTTCGGCGGGACCATCGCGATCGCGGGCTTCGTCACCCCGGGCGGTGCCGCGGACTTCGGCTGGACGGCGTACTCGCCGCTGACGAGCGCGCTGCACTCGCCGGGCGTCGGCGCCGACCTGTGGATCATGGGGCTGGCGCTGTCCGGCCTCGGCACCATCCTCGGCGGGGTCAACATGATCACCACCGTCATCTGCCTGCGGGCGCCGGGCATGACGATGTTCCGGATGCCGATCTTCACGTGGAACATCTTCGTCACCAGCATCCTGATCCTGGTCGCGTTCCCGATCCTCACGGCCGCGCTGATGGGTCTGTTCGTCGACCGGCACCTGGGCGGGAACCTGTACGACCCGGCGACCGGCGGCGTGCTGTTGTGGCAGCACCTGTTCTGGTTCTTCGGCCACCCGGAGGTGTACATCGTGGCGCTGCCGTTCTTCGGCATCGTCACTGAGGTCTTCCCGGTGTTCAGCCGCAAGCCGGTGTTCGGGTACAACGGGCTCGTCTACGCGACGATCGCCATCGCGGCCCTGTCGATCGCCGTGTGGGCGCACCACATGTACGCGACCGGCGCGGTACTGCTGCCGTTCTTCTCGTTCATGACGTTCCTGATCGCGGTGCCCACCGGGGTGAAGATCTTCAACTGGGTCGGCACCATGTGGAAGGGTCAGCTGACGTTTGAGACCCCCATGCTGTTCTCGCTCGGCTTCCTCATCACGTTCATCTTCGGCGGCCTCACCGGCGTCATCCTCGCGAGCCCGCCGCTGGACTTCCACGTCACGGACAGCTACTTCGTCATCGCCCACTTCCACTACGTGCTGTTCGGGACGATCGTCTTCGCCACCTACGCCGGCATCTACTTCTGGTTCCCGAAGATGACCGGACGCATGCTCGACGAACGCCTCGGCAAGTGGCACTTCTGGACGACGTTCACGGGGTTCCACGGCACGTTCCTCGTCCAGCACTGGCTCGGTGCGGAGGGGATGCCGCGCCGCTACGCCGACTACCTGCCCTCGGACGGCTTCACCGTCCTCAACTCGGTGTCGACGGTGTTCGCGTTCGTCCTCGGGGCATCGACGGTGCCGTTCGTCTGGAACGTCTTCAAGAGCTACCGGTACGGCGAGGTGGTGACGGTGGACGACCCGTGGGGTTTCGGCAACTCCCTCGAGTGGGCGACCAGCTGCCCGCCGCCGCGGCACAACTTCACGGAGTTGCCGCGCATCCGCTCCGAGCGGCCGGCGTTCGAACTGCACTATCCGCACATGGTCGACCGGATGCACCGCGAGGCGCACGTGGGCCTGCGGGGCGCGGTGGCGCACGCGACCGAACCCGCCGCCGCCGAACCGAAGGTGAACCCTCAGTAACTTCCGTGTGAAAGTTCCCGTCTGCGAGAACATCTCGAAAAACCGGACGAAACCGACTCCGTGACAACGGGTTGCAGACAACTCGCCGAAGGACGCCCAGTTCGACGGAATTCCGGCCTTCTTACTCTCTCGTAGGGTCGACACGCAATTCCTTGAAGACTTGACAAGCCGATCGGGGCCCCGCAGAAGTTACGCGCGGGTACATATTTTCGACGTTATGCTCGCATTCCCCGAGCATCGGCCCTGCAACGACGCAGGTCCGACGATCGCGTTCGGGGCGCCCCTGGAGGTAGTCAAGCGGGTTGTGCAGGGGTGCACGTGTCCGCGAAGGCGGCACCCAGTCCTCGGCGGACATGGCCTTGGCCATCGAAACACTCTGCGGATCAATGAGTTTTACGGAAACGGAGCGATAACAGATGTTCAAGCGAATAGCGATAGTGAACCGCGGCGAGGCGGCCGTCCGCCTGATTCGCGCGGTGCGCGAACTGAACGCCGAGCACAACTACGGCATCCGCACGATCGCCCTGCACACCGAGGCGGAACGTCGCGCGATGTTCGTCCGGCAGGCCGACGAAGGTGTGTGCTTGCGCACAGTCAAGACCGGCACCGCCTACCTCGACCACGCCGAGCTGGCCCGCGCGCTGCGCGAGAGCAAGGCCGACGCCGTGTGGGTCGGCTGGGGCTTCGTCGCCGAGGATCCCGCGTTCGTCGAGGTCTGCGAGCAGCTCGGCATCACGTTCATCGGCCCGCCCGCCGAATCGATGCGCCTGCTGGGCGACAAGGTCGAGGCCAAGCTCCTCGCCGAGAAGGTGGAGGTCCCGGTCGCACCGTGGAGCGGTGGCCCCGTCGCCACCCGCGCCGACGCCCGCCGTCACGCCCAGGCCATCGGCTACCCGCTCATCATCAAGGCCCGCTCCGGCGGCGGTGGCCGCGGTATCCGCAAGGTGTGGTCGGAAGACGAACTCGAACTCGCGCTCGAACGCACCCAGGGTGAGGCCCAGCGGTCCTTCGGCGACCCCGTCGTGTTCATCGAGCGGCTGGTCACCGACGCACGCCACGTCGAGGTACAGGTCATTGCCGACAACTTCGGCAACGTCTGGGCTCCCGGTGTGCGCGACTGCTCCATCCAGCGCAAGAACCAGAAGGTCATCGAGGAGTCCAGCTCCCCGCTCCTCACCACCGAGCAGTCGAACCACTTGCGCACCGTCTCCGCCGAGCTCGTGCGCGCCGCCGGCTACCGCGGCGCCGGCACGGTCGAGTACCTGTACCAGCCCGAGCAGAAGACGTTCACGTTCCTCGAGGTCAACACCCGCCTGCAGGTGGAGCACCCCATCACCGAGGCCACCACGGGCATCGACCTGGTGAAGCTGCAGATCCTCGTCGCCAGCGGTGAGCCGCTCGTCGGCGACTGCCCACCCGAGTTCGGTCACGCCGTCGAGGCCCGCCTCAACGCGGAGGACGCCGCCAACGGCTTCGCTCCCGCACCCGGCGCCGTGCAGCTGCTCAAGTTCCCGCTCGGCAGCGGTCTCCGCGTCGACACCGGCATCGCCCAGGGCGACGTCATCCCGCCCGACTACGACTCGATGGTCGCCAAGGTCATCGCCTGGGGTCGCGACCGCTCCGAGGCCCTCGCGCGTCTGCGCACCGCACTGCGCGAGACCACCGTCGTCCTGCAGGGCGGCACCACCACGAAGTCGTTCCTCCTCGAACTGCTCGACCGCGACGAGGTCATCTCCGCGTCCGCGGACACCGGCTGGCTCGACCGCACCGGCGTCGGTAGCGTCACGACGCCCACCAAGGTGGCCGATGTCGCACTGATCGCCGCCGCCATCGACGTCTACGACGCCGAGGAGAAGCTCGAGCGGGAGGCGTTCCTGTCGTCCGCTCGCGGTGGCCGCCCCCGCGCCGGTCACGCCATCGGCCGCAAGGTGGAGCTCAGCTACCAGGGTCAGGCCTACGGCCTCACCGTCACGCAGGTCGGCGCCCACACCTACCGTGTCGACGGCGACAGCCCCGACGTCGAGGTCGAGGTCGATCGGCTCAGCGAATTCGAGAGCCGCCTCGTCGTCGGCACCCGCCGCCACCACGTGGTGTCGGTCGCCGGCCGCGCCCAGTACCTCGTCGAGGTCGACGGCATCAGCCACCAGATCAGCCAGGACGAGGCCGGTGTCGTCCGCGCACCCGCTCCCGCAGTCGTGGTCGCGGTGCCCGTGTCCGTCGGCGACGAGGTCGAGGTAGGCGACACGCTGGTCGTCCTCGAGAGCATGAAGATGGAGACCGCCGTCCGTGCGCCCGTCGCAGGCCGGGTCCGCGAAGTTCTCGCGATGGTCAACTCCCAGGTCGACGCCGGCACCGCACTGCTGCGCGTCGAGGAGACCGCGGAGGAGTCCACCGCTCCGAAGTCGCCGCGCGTCGAATTCGCGGTCGCCGTCCCCGCCTCGAAGGGCGACGTCCGCACCGACGCCCTCGAGCAGATCGACGCGCTCGCCGCGCTGCTCACCGGGTACGACGTCAGCGCGAAGCGGGCAGGCGTGCTCCTCGCCGACTACGAGAAGCTTCGCGCCGACATCGCGGGCGACGCGGATCTGGTGCAGGCGGAACTCGCCCTGCTGAACACGTTCGCCGACATCTGCGAGATCGGACGTAACCGTCCCACCGCAGCCGAGGAGGACGCTGACGAGCGCGTCCACAGCCCGCGCGAGCACTTCCACACCTACCTGCACACCCTCGACGTCGAACTCGAAGGCCTGCCGGAGTCGTTCACGACCCGTCTGTCGCGGGCGCTGCGTCACTACGACGTCACCGACCTCGAGCGCAACGGCGAGCTGGAGGAGGCGGTCTACCGCCTGTTCCTCGCGCAGCAGCGCATGGACAACCAGGTTCCCGTCATCGCCGCCCTGCTCGACCGGTGGCTGAACGAGGGCAACGCTCCCGGCCGCGCACCCAGCGGACTCGGCGAGGTCCTGGACCGGCTCATCACCGCCACCCAGGTCCGTTACCCGGTGATCGGCAACGTCGCCCGCAACGTGCGGTTCCGGTTCTTCGACGAGCCGCAGATCCGCAAGGCCCGCGAGCAGGTGTACGACGGTGTCCGCGGCAGCCTCGAGTACCTCGCCGAGAACCCCGGCGCCGGCGACTACCAGGAACGCCTCGAGGCCCTGGTCGCCACCCCGCAGTCGCTGACCGAGCTCCTCGGACAGCGGATCGCACGCAAGAGCACGACCGTGGGCCCGCTGCTCGAGGTCGTCACCCGGCGCTACTACGACATCCGCACGCTCGAGGACGTCACCGCCTTCGAACGCAACGGACGCCGTTTCGTCACCGGCAACTTCGACCTGCTCGGCGAGCGCCTGAACCTGGTCTCCGCCGTCGGCGAGTACGCCGAACTGCCCGGCGCGCTCGACGAGATCGGTGCCGTCGCCTCGGAGAACCCCGAGAACCTCGTCCTCGACCTCTACCTGTCGTGGACCGCGCCGCCCGCCGACCCGGACACCATGTCCGAGGACCTGCGGAAGGCACTGACGGCGCTGCCGCTGGCCGCGACCTGCCGCCGCGTCACGGTGTCCGTCTTCGGCGGAACCGACGTTGACGTCCGCAAGTTCACCTACCGCCCGGACGCTGGTGTCCTCGCGGAGGAGAAGCTGATCCGGGACATGCACCCGCTCACCGGCCAGCGACTCGACCTGTGGCGTCTGAAGAACTTCGACGGCACCCGCCTCCCCGCGGCCGCCGAGACGTTCCTGTTCAACCTGGTCTCGCGCGACAACCCCACCGACGAACGCCTCATCGCGCTCGCCGAGGTCCGCGACATCACGCCGGTCCGCAACGAGGACGGCCAGGTCATCGGTGTTCCCGCCGCGGAACGCGTGCTGCAGTCGTGCCTCGACGGCATCCGCCGGGCGCAGGCCACGCGCGGCAGCAAGCGCAAGCTCGACGCCAACCGCGTCGTGCTGTACGTGTGGCCGAAGATCGACGTTCCCGTCGAGGATCTCGAGGCGTTCGCCCGGGTCGCGGCACCGCTCACCGCGGGTGCCGGACTCGAGGAGATCACCGTGATCGCCCGCCTCCAGGGCGAGCCCGGCACGGAGTCGCGGGAGAAGGCTCTGCGCTTCTCCTACCGCACCGGCGCCGGTGTGGTCGTCAAGGTCACCGAACCGCCGACCGAGCCGCTGCAGCCGCTCGACGCGTACACGCAGAAGGTCCGCAGCTCCCGTGCCCGCGGCACCGTCTACCCGTACGAGCTGATCCCGCTGCTCACCGGTCGCGACGGCAGCTTCGTCGAGCACGACCTGGACGAGTCGGGCCAGTTGGTGCCCGTGGAGCGTCCGTACGGCCAGAACAAGGCCGGCCTCGTCGTCGGTCTGGTCACGGCCCGCACCGACCGGCACCCCGAGGGCATGACCCGCGTCGCGCTGTTCGGTGACCCGACGAAGGCACTGGGCACCGTCGCGGAGGCCGAGTGCGCCCGCCTCGTCGCCGGTGTCGACCTGGCCGAGAAGCTGGGTGTTCCCGTCGAGTGGTTCGCGCTGTCGTCCGGCGCGACGATCTCCATGGACAGCGGCACCGAGAACATGGACTGGGTGTCCCGCGGCCTGCGTCGCCTCATCACGTTCACGCAGGACGGTGGCGAGGTCAACGTGATCGTGGCCGGCATCAACGTCGGTGCGCAGCCGTACTGGAACGCCGAAGCCACGATGCTGATGCACACCAAGGGCATCCTCGTCATGACGCCCGACAGCGCCATGGTGCTCACCGGCAAGAACTCGCTCGACTACTCGGGTGGCGTCTCGGCCGAGGACAACTTCGGCATCGGTGGTTACGACCGCGTGATGGGCCCCAACGGTGAGGCGCAGTACTGGGCGCCGAACCTGCCCGCCGCGTGCGAGATCCTGTTCGCGCACTACGACCACGCGTACGTCGTTGCCGGAGAACGCTTCCCGCGTCGGGCGCAGACCAGCGACCCGATCGGGCGCGACGTGCGGTCCTTCCCGCACATCCACCCGTCCAGCGACTTCACCACGGTCGGCGACATCTTCTCCGCGGAGACGAACCCGGAACGCAAGAAGCCGTTCGACATTCGCACGGTGATGCGTTCACTCGTCGACCAGGACCACACGGTGCTGGAGCGGTGGGCCGACATGGCGGACGCCGACACGTCCGTCGTGTTCGACGCACACCTCGGCGGATACCCGGTGAGCGTCATCGGCATCGAGTCGCGGGCCATCGCCCGTAAGGGATGGTCGCCGGCCAACGGTCCCGACCAGTGGACCGCGGGCACGCTGTTCCCGCAGTCGTCGAAGAAGACGGCCCGCGCGATCAACGCCGCCAGCGGCAGCCGGCCGCTCGTGGTGCTGGCCAACCTGTCCGGATTCGACGGTTCCCCGGACTCGCTGCGGCACATCCAGCTCGAGTACGGCGCCGAGATCGGCCGCGCCATCGTCAATTTCGACGGCCCGATCGTGTTCTGCGTCGTCTCCCGCTACCACGGTGGCGCGTTCGTGGTGTTCTCCGGAGCACTGAACGACAACATGGAGGTGCTGGCGGTCGAGGGCTCGTTCGCCTCGGTCCTCGGTGGCGCCCCCGCCGCGGCCGTCGTCTTCACCCGTGAGGTCAACTCGCGGGTGGCGGCGGACCCGTCGATCCGGGAGCTCGAGGCCAACCTGGCGGGCGCCCAGAACGACGCCCAGCAGGCTCACCTGCGGGTGGAGCTGGCGGCCCAGCAGGCTGCGGTGCGGAACGAGAAGCTCGGTGAGGTCGCGGCCGAGTTCGAGGCCGTGCACAACATCCAGCGGGCACAGCGGGTCGGCTCCGTCGACGCCGTCATCCCCGCCGTGGAGCTGCGTCCGTACATCATCGGTGCGGTCGAGCGCGGCATGCGCCGGGCGGTCGAAGCCGGCAAGTAGTCCCCACCCGAACGGCCGCGGCACCTACCGGTGTCGCGGCCGTTCGGCGTTCGCGGGCGTGGCGTCAGGTCGGCCCGCATTTCACCTGTTTCGGATGACGCGGGCGCCCCGACCCGGTGCGATAGTCAGCGCAGAGTGAATTCGACTGTGAATGGAGCGCTGCTATGGACTCTTTCTGGGACTTTCTCTGGGTGATCATCGTCACCTTCGGCTTCGTGGCCTACCTGATCCTGTTGTTCTCCATCATCACCGACCTGTTCCGCGACCATAAGACGTCGGGCTGGGTGAAGGCGATCTGGATCGTCTTCCTGTTCTTCGTCCCGCTGCTGACCGCGCTCGTGTACCTCATCACCCGGAGCAAGAGCATGGCCGAGCGGTCGATGGCGGCCGCGCAGGAGGCGAAGCAGGCGCAGGACAGCTACATCCGTTCCG
This sequence comes from Rhodococcus koreensis, assembly GCF_900105905.1. Lineage (GTDB taxonomy): Bacteria > Actinomycetota > Actinomycetes > Mycobacteriales > Mycobacteriaceae > Rhodococcus_F > Rhodococcus_F koreensis. Next base: position 4,376,933 of record NZ_FNSV01000005.1, read on the forward strand.
TCGCGGGCAAGTCCTCGGCCGAGCAGATCGCTGACGCGAAGGCCCTCCTCGACGCGGGCACGATCACGCAGGCGGAATACGACACGCTGAAGGCGAAGGCGCTGAGCAGCTGAGCGCCCGCCCCGACGAAGGCCCGCCTGCCCGGCGGGCCTTCTTCCGTTTCCGGTCCCTTCACTCCGCGATCCGGGCCGCGACGTCCCGGAACGCCTGCAGCACGGTGGCGACGGCGGGAACGTCGTCGGCTGCGGGTCTGCGCGCCAGTTCGTAGATGCGGGCGGCGCGCACCCCGGCCAGGGGAAGCTGGACCACCGCGCGGCTGGTCACCGCGTGCCGGGCCAGCAGGGCCACGCCGTGACCGCCGGCGACGAGTTCCTCGATGACCCGGAAGTCGTTGATGCGCATCGCCACGTGCGGCTGCACACCGGTCGCGGCGGCCACCGACATCAGCACGTCGTCGACGGGAAATCCGCCGCGCACACTGATCCACCGCTCGTCCGCCAGCTGGTCCGGCCGGACCGCGTCCTGTCCGGCGAGCAGATGGCCGGGCGGCAGGATGAGGTCGATGGGCTCGCGCATCAGCGGCTCGGCCGTCACCCGCGGCGACGACGTGTCCGGGGCCCGCTCGTCGCGGTGGGTCAGCACCACGTCGTAATCGGCGAGCAGTGCGGGCACCGCGGCCGCGGGCAGGTCCTCGTCCCGCGCCTGCACATCCACCCAGCTTCCCGCGAGCGCGTCCAACAATCCGGGCAGCAGCAGCGCGGCCCCGGACGGGAACAGCGCCACCCGCACCCGGCCGCGCGGCGAACCGCGGTAGGCGCTCATCTCCGCCGCCGCGCGGTCCAGGGCGGCCACGACGTCATCGGCGCGGACGACGAGGGCCTGACCGGCATCGGTGAGCCGCAGCCGGCGGCCTGCCGGTTCGAGCAGCGTCACCCCGGCCTCCCGCGAGAGGATCTTGAGCTGCTGCGACACCGCCGACGGCGTCATCGACAACGCCTGCGCGGTCGCCGCCACCGTCCCGCGGTCCGCGAGCTCGCGGAGCACGCGCAACCGGGTCGCATCCATGTAGCAAAACTACATCGATGGTGCACATTTATGCGCTTGTCCTGATTGTTTCCGGCCCTCACGATGGAATGCATGACCTCCCGCGACCGGCTGCTCGGACTCACCGTCGTCGTCCTGTGGGGGCTCAACTTCCTCGCCATCCGCGCAGGCCTCGACCACTTCCCGCCGTTCTTCTTCGCGGCCCTGCGATTCTTCGTCATCGCGATCCCGGTGATCCTGTTCGTTCCCCGTCCGCAGGTCCCGCTGAAATGGCTGCTCGTGTACGGCCTCGGATTCGGTGTCGGCCAGTTCGCCTTCCTGTTCTGGGCCATGCACGTCGGGATGCCGACCGGGCTGGCGTCGCTGGTGCTGCAGTCCTCGGCGCCGTTCACGGTGGTCCTCGGCGCGGCCGCGCTGCGGGAGCGGCTGCGGCCGACGCAGGTGGGCGGGCTGCTCGTGGCGATGGCCGGGATGACCCTCATCGGCTGGGACCGCGCCCAGCACGCCGCGCTGCTGCCGGTGGCCCTGACCCTGTTCGCGGGACTGTCGTGGGCGCTGGGCAACATCGGCAATCGCAAGGCCGCGTCGGATCAGCCGATGCGTCTGATGCTGTGGATGTGCGTCATCCCACCGCTGCCGATGCTGGCGCTGTCGCTCGGTGTGGAGGGCCCGTCGGCCGGCTGGGACTCCCTGACGTCCTCGCTGCACGGCGCCGGCCCGCTGGCGCTCGCGGGCCTCGCCTACATCGTGATCCTCGGCACGGTCGCGGGCTCGGGTCTGTGGACGGCGCTGCTCAGCCGCTACCCCGCCGGGATGGTCGCGCCGTTCTCCCTGCTGGTCCCGATCGTCGGGATCGGGGCGTCCTGGCTGGTGCTGCACGAGGAGCCGAGCGTCCTGTCGCTGATCGGCGGGGCCGTCGTCATCGCCGGTGCCACCGCCACCCAGGTGAGTGGCAAAGTGCGTCCGAGCACACTTTCGCACTCACGTGCCCCCGCGCGAGTCGGCGTCTGACCGGACCCTGTGCAAAACTCGCGGAGTGAGTACTGGAACTGGGATCACGACGCGCGGCAAGGTCGCCCTGCGCGCAGCGGCCGCGGCCTCGTGGGCGTCGCAGAAGGCCGGGCGCGGCAAGGGCTCGATGATCGGCGGACTGATCGCCCTCAAGATCGACCCGACCCTGATGGAACAGCTCGGCGCCCACCGGCGCACCGCGGTGATCACCGGCACCAACGGCAAGTCCACCACCACCCGGATGACAGCGGCGGCGCTCTCCACGCTCGGTGAGGTCGCGACGCAGGCGGACGGCGCCAACATGGACGCCGGCATCGTCGCCGCGCTCAGCACCCGCGTCCACGCGCCCCTCGCCGCCCTCGAGGTCGACGAACTGCACGTCCCGCACGTCAGCGACGCCGTCAACCCCGAAGCCCTCGTTCTGCTCAATCTCAGCCGCGATCAGCTCGACCGCGTCGGCGAGATCAACATGATCGAACGCAAACTCCGCGCCTGCGTCGCCGCGCACCCGGAGTCCGTCGTGATCGCCAATTGCGACGACGTCCTCGTCACCTCGGTCGCCTACGACGCGAAGAACGTCGTCTGGGTCGCCGCGGGCGGCGGCTGGGCCAGCGACGCCGCCAGCTGTCCGCGCACCGGCGAACCCATCGTCTGGGAGGGCTCCCACTGGCGCAGCACCGGCTCCGACTTCGCGCGCCCCACCCCCGACTGGTGGCTGGACGACGAAAACCTGTACGGGCCCGACGGTCTGAAGATCCCGATGACGCTCGCCCTACCCGGGCGCGCCAACCGCGGCAACGCCGCGCAGGCCGTCGCGGCGGCCGTCGCGATGGGCGCCAAGGCGGAGGACGCGGTCGCCGCCGCGGCCACCGTGCAGGAGGTCGCGGGCCGCTACAGCACCGTCGAGGTCGGTTCGCACTCCGTGCACATGCTGCTCGCCAAGAACCCCGCCGGCTGGCAGGAAGCGCTGTCGATGATCGACCCCACCGTCGACGGCCTCGTGATCGCCGTGAACGGGCAGGTCCCCGACGGCGAGGACCTGTCCTGGCTGTGGGACGTGCGGTTCGAGCACTTCGAGGGCGTCAAGGTGGTGGCGGCCGGCGAACGCGGCACCGACCTGGCCGTCCGCCTCACGTACGCCGGAGTCGAGCACACCCTCGACCCGAACCCGTTGCGGGCCATCGCGTCCTGCCCGCCCGGACGCGTCGAGGTGCTCGCCAACTACACCGCGTTCCGCGACCTCAACACCGCCATCGCGAAGGAGGCGCGCAATGCCTGACTCGACCGTCCGCATCGGCCTGGTGCTGCCCGACGTGATGGGCACCTACGGCGACGGCGGCAACGCCCTGATCCTCCGGCAGCGGCTGCGGATGCGCGGCTACGACGCGGAGATCGTCGAGATCACGCTGAACGACCCGGTCCCGGAGTCCCTCGACGTGTACACGCTCGGCGGCGCCGAGGACTCGGCGCAGCGCCTCGCCACCCGGCACCTCGCCAAGTACCCCGGACTGCAGAAGGCCGCCGAACGCGGCGCCCCCGTCCTGGCGATCTGTGCCGCCATCCAGGTGCTCGGCAACTGGTACGAGACGTCGAGCGGCGAACGCGTCGACGGTGTGTCGATGCTCGACGTCACCACGTCCCCGCAGGCGACGCGGTCCATCGGCGAGGTGATCACGGCCCCGCAGATCGACGGGTTGACGCAGCCGCTGACGGGGTTCGAAAACCACCGCGGCGGAACCACACTCGGCGCCGGAGCCCGCGGCCTCGCCCGGGTCACGCACGGCGTCGGCAACGGTGTCGGGGACGGGCTCGAGGGCGTCGTCCAGGGTTCCGTGATCGGCACGTACATGCACGGACCCGCGCTCGCCCGCAACCCCGAACTCGCCGACCTGCTACTGAAGCGGGCACTGGGCGTCGACGAACTCGCGCCCCTCGACCTGCCCGAGGTCGAGCAGCTGCGCCGGGAGCGCCTGCGCGTCTAGGTGAGCGCCAAAGCGTGGTCCCGCACGCTTTTCCACTCACCTGCGCAGGTGAGTGGGAAAGCGTCCCCGGACACTCTTTTTCACTCACGTGGGCAGGCGGGACAGCGGTGCGTCGTGTCGGCCCAGCCCTCACGGACCAGCACCCGGCGCACCTCCTCGAACACCCCGCACGGGTCGCGGGTGGTCTCGTCCCACCCGTAGACCAACCGCGGACGATCGGCGAGTTCCGCGGCATTGTCACGTCGACGGTCACGGAAGCGGGACTGCCGGCCGCTGTGGTACTGCTGCCCGTCGAGCCGGACGATCAGCGGGACTCCCGTCGGGCTGTAGTCGACGTCCTCGTACAGAATCCGGCCGTCCACGACGTGCGGCATCTGGCGTTTCCCCGTCGGCAGTCCGTGCGACCTCTCGACGTCGAGCGCATATCGGTGTTCGAGGACGGATTGGACGCCGTCGCCGAGCAGCGTCACGGCGTCGGCGATGTCCGTCGCGTGCCGGTACGGGCGCCGCAGCTCGAGTTTCCGACGGAGGGCGTCGACGTGGACCTTGCCGTTCGTGGCCGCTTCGATCAATCGCGCAGCCGCTTCCTTCGGGGTTGCCTCGGACACAGCGAGGTCGAACACCGTGTCGGCCCTCGATGTTCGGGGTTGGCGGAACGGGACGGCGATGTGCCCGAACGCCCGGGACCGATGGACCACGACGCCACCGTGCACGACGGCGTTGCCGGCGGAGGTCGGGCGTGGACCGCCCGGTGCACGTACCGTCGGCCCCTGGTTCACCGCCGAGCACTTGTAGGGCACGGTGATGTGGACGGGAGCGGACGGGTCGTCGATGCGGAGCATCCCCCACTCCTCGGCCGCGGTCCGGTGACTGAGGATCGCGCGCCCGCCACCGTAGAGAAGCGCGGCGGAGAGGGCCATCGGGCGCGTGAGCGGGCCGTTGGTCACCGCGATTACCCGGGGAAACACCCTCAACCATTGCCCGGTGACCACCCGGTGCCGGAGCGCGGTGGCACTGACGCCGTGCGCCCGTAGCTGTGCCGTGGTGACGACGCCGTCCTGGGCGTCGAGAAGTGCTTGCCAAGAGTCGTGTTCCATGCCGGAAACGGTGTCGGCCCGCTCCGACACGGATCGGTCCCGCAGACCCAGTTATCCACAGGCTGTGCATAAACCAGGTGAGTGGCAAAGCGTCCTGGGGCACGCTTTGCCACTCACGTATCAGTGCAACCTGACAGTTGCACAAAGCGGGCGACATGTGCAACCATGGAGTTGCAGAATAACCGCGAGGAAGGTGGCCGTCATGGACGCATCGAGCAGCATCACCCGGACCGTTGTCGTGAACGCCCCGAGATCGGCGGTGTGGGCGGCAATCACGGATCCCGACAAGATCAGTCAGTGGTTCGGGCAGCGCACATCGCTCGATCTCAGCGTCGGCGGCGAGGCCGCCTTCACGTGGGACGAGCACGGCACCGCCCGCGCCGTCGTCACGGAGGTCGACGAACCGAACGCGTTCGGCTTCCGCTGGGCCGCCGACATCGACGCCGACCCGGTGATCGGCAACTCGACTCTGGTGCGGTTCACGCTGTCCGAGCACGCCGCCGGCACCGAACTGACCGTCGTCGAAACTGGATTCGACGACCTCGACCGCGACGTTGCCGACCAGAAGCGGGCCCGCGAGGCCAACGTCCAGGGCTGGCACGCCGAACTCGACGAACTGGTCGCGTACCTGCACGGCGTGAAGGCATGACGGTGGGCACGTATGCCGAACTGGCCTCGGTGTTCGCGGCGCTGTCCGACGAGACCCGCTGGGAGATCCTGACCGAACTGGGGCGATCAGACCAGTCGGCGTCGTCGCTGGCCACGCGACTTCCGGTGTCGCGGCAGGCCATCGCGAAGCACCTGACCGCGCTACAGGCGTGCGGGCTGGTCGAGTCGGTGAAGGTGGGCCGCGAGATCCGCTACCGCGCGCTGGGCGCCGAACTGAACAAGACGGCGCGGACGCTGGAGCGGATCGGGGCCGAGTGGGACCGTCGTTTGGCCGCCATCAAGGAGATCGCGGAATCGATGGAGGAGTAAAGACCCCAGACAGGGGTTCGGCCGGGAATGCTTCTGCATTCTCGGCCGGATCTCTGCTTCTCGAGTTTTCTCTGCTCACAGGTACATTTCCTCGATCCGCATCACTGACGATACACGCGAGTGATCTACGTCACAAGGGGTTCCACCGGACTTTTCTTCGTCCGATCGTGCCCGGGCAGGGTCAGGGATACCGCGAACACCAGGACCGCGAGCACGGCGCACACCCCGTAGGCGATCGAGAATCCGGCGGCGGATGCGACCCCGCCCACCATGCTCGCCGCCAGGACCGTCGCGACGACCGCACTGCACATGGTCGTGCCCATCGTCCGCAGCAACACGTTGACGCCGTTGGCCGCGGCCATCTGCGTGGACGGCACGGCACGGACGATCAGCATCGGCAGCGTGCTGTACACCAGCGCCGTGCCGGTGGCCGCGACCCCGAGAGCCGCGATCACCAGCCACAGCTCCTTGTGCGGCACGGTGTGCAGTGCGTAGCCGAGGACCAGGCAGATCGCGCCCGACAGGATCGTCACCTTGGACCCGTAGCGCTCGGACACCCGGGCGCCGACCTGCGCGAACACAATCATCGACAGGCTCGTCGGGAGCTGGCACACCGCGGCCTGGAGGATGGTCAGGCCGTAGCCGGCGTCGCCACGGGGCGCCTGAAGCAGCTGCGTGGTGATGAGGGCGTTTCCGTAGAACGCGAAGCCGACGAGCAGCGCCGTGACGTGGGGCAGCAGCACCGACCGTCGCGCCGACACCCGCAGGTCCACGAGCGGGTTCCGGTTGCGTAGCTGCTGATATCCCCACAGCGCGAACAGGAACACCGCGGACCCGAACATGCCGAGCACCGCGGGACTTCCCCAGCCCCACGAGCTGCCCTGGGTGATCGGGACGAGCAGGCAGACGAGCGCGGCGGTGAGGCCGACGGCGCCGACCCCGTCGAACCGCCCGCCCGACCGCACCTCGGACTCGCGGATGAACAGCACCGCGGCCACGGTGACCGCGAGCCCGATTCCCGCGATGACCCAGAAGAGCACGTGCCAGTTGGAGTACTCGGCGACGGCCGCCGCGAACGGCAGTCCGAGCGCGGTGCCGATCCCGAGGGTCGAACTCATCATGGCAATGGCGCCGTGGACCTTCTCACGCGGCAGTTCGTCGCGGAGGATCGAGATTCCGACCGGGATGACGGCGGCGCCCGCCCCCTGCAGTCCCCGCGCGAAGATCAGGAAGGCGATGTCGGACGTCACGGCGCAGATCAACGCGCCGATCGTCATGAACGCGAAGGCGACGAGAAGCATCCGCTTCTTGCCGAACATGTCGGCGAGCCTGCCGAAGATCGGGGTGACCACCGCGCCGACCAGGAGGGTGGTGGTGATCAGCCAGGACACCGACGTCTGACTCGCGCCGGTGAACGTCGGCATGCTGGGCAGGAGGGGCACCATGACCGTCTGCAGGACGGCCTGGAACACGCCCGCGAACGCGAGAATCGGGAAGAGGTAACGCGATCCGTTGGCCGATGCGGGTTGCGCGCCCGGGTGATCCGCGAGCGCCGAGAGCGGGCGCGGCAACGAGATCGTCAAATGTCACCCCTCGCGCAGCTGGTAAATGGTTGTTCACCACATTAGGTGAACAACCATTTACCCCGCAAGCCCGACAATCCGCCCTCAGCCGTCGAGCAACTCCTGCACCAGCGGGGCGTACTGCGCCACGACCTCGTCCGGGGTGCCCGTCGCATGCTCCTGCATCATCTTGCGGCGCATGACGGCGAGACCCGTCAGCATCGACATCACCAGTTCCGCGCGCAGCCGGCCACCCGACCCGGGCAGTCGTTCGGCCAGCGTGTCGATCATCTGCGTCGAATAATTGGCCCGCAGCTTCCGGCTGGCCTCCTCGCTCGGCCCGCTCATGAACAGGATGCTCAGCGACAACGGCTTGTACGGCTCGAGCGGCCGCGCGAACATCGACACCATCCGCTCACCGAGACCGTCCAGCGGACCGCTGAACAGCAGCTCCGCGGCGGCACGGAAGTCGACGAGGGCGTCGAACAGCTGCTCCTTCGACCCGAAGTACTTGATGATCAGCGGTGCGCTGACCCCCGCGTCCTCGGCGATGTCCTTGAGCGTGATCTCCCGGTACGGACGCGTCGCGAACGCCCGGCCCGCAGCGTCGACGATCAGCGACCGCGACTGTTCGGCCGTCCGCTTCACCGGCGCCGCGGTGCCCGGATCCGACGTCACAGCGTGCGCCTCCCCGACAACGCCCGGCCCAGCGTGAGCTCGTCGGCGAACTCGAGGTCGCCGCCCATCGGCAGACCCGACGCGAGCCGGCTGACCGTGAGACCGGGGAAGTCCCGAAGCATCCGCACCAGATACGTCGCGGTGGCCTCGCCCTCGGTGTTGGGATCGGTCGCGATGATCACCTCGGAGACGTCGACGCCGTCCTCCTGATTACCGATGCGCGCGAGCAACTCCCGGATCCGCAGCTGGTCGGGGCCCACCCCGGACAGCGGATCCAGCGCGCCGCCCAGAACGTGATAGCGGCCCTTGAACTCGCGGGTGCGCTCCACGGCCTGGACGTCCTTCGGCTCCTCGACCACACAGATCACCGTGCGGTCGCGGCGCGGATCGGCGCAGATGCGGCAGTGCTCCTTGTCGGACACCGTGCCGCACACCACGCAGAACTGGACGCCGTCACGCACCCGCTGCAGCGCGTTCTTGAGCCGGTCGATCTCCGGCGGCTCGACACTGAGCAGGTGGAACGCGATGCGCTGCGCGCTCTTCGGCCCGACGCCGGGCAGCTTGCCCAGCTCGTCGATCAGATCCTGAACCGGACCTTCGTACACGCCGCGCCTCTAGAAACCGGGGAGGCCAGGCAGGCCGCCCCCACCGAATCCACCCGCGAGCGGACCGAGCTTCTGCGCCGCGATCTCCTGTGCCTTGCTCGACGCGTCCTCGATCGCACCGATCACGAGGTCCTGCAGAGTCTCCACGTCGTCGGGATCGACGACCTTCGGATCGATCTTCAGACCGACCACTTCACCTGTCCCCTTGACCGTCGCGGTCACGAGTCCGCCACCGGCCTGCCCGGTGACCTCGGCCTCGGCCATCTCCTGCTGCGCGGCCATCAGCTGCTGCTGCATCTGCTGCGCCTGCGCGAGGAGCTGCGACATGTCGGGTTGTCCACCTGGTTGCACTGACGTGGTCCTTTCTGCTGTTTCCCCTGCCAGCGTAGACCGTGACCGTCAGCGCGGTCCGGCGCCGACGCCGTCGTGCGAATCCCGTCGACGGCGCCGGAGCGAACGGGACCGGGTCAGCCGAGTTCGCGCTCGAGGTTCGCCAGCACCTGCCCCTGGATCTTCTTCAGACCCAGCGGGGCGAACGTCTTCTCGAAGAAGCCGCCGATGCCGCCCGCACCCTTCCACTCGGTGGTCGTGGTGACCGTCGACCCGCTGCCGCTCGGCGCGACGACCCAGGTGGTGACGAGCGACGAGTTCGCGTCCGTCTCGGTGATCGTGTTGCCCGCCACGGTGACCGTCGCCTTGATGTCGCGGGACCGCTTCTCGGTGGCCTTCAGCGTCCACTGCGCGACGGTGCCGTCGCCCTGCCCGCCCTCGAGGACGCGGTAGTCCAGGTACTGCTCCGAGAGGATGCGCGGACGCACCGTCTCGTAGTCCGTCAAAGCCGCGAGCGCCTTCTCCGGTGTGGCTGCGACGGTGATCGAACTGCTCGCGCTGACCTGGCCCACTGTCTGACTCCTCTTGTACGATTTGTACGAAACTGCTTCCTCCTCCCATCCTGCCTTCCGTCCTCGAGTCCGGGCGATGACGTGGCAATCTATTGTGAGGTAGCTCACTTCGGCATGGTCGCGACCCGCACATTGATGAGACATTTGTGTGAATCTTGGGTCGCGCGCGCCGATATGCGTGGCTTGAACCCCCGGAGAGGGATAGCGTCAAGGTGTGGCTGCCTCTTCGGTTGAACTACTGAAAAGCATGCGGGAGGGTGGACGCCCCTTCCGTGCGCATCGCACTCTGCCCGTCACGGGGATCGACGCCCATCGCGCCGGCGTCCGACGACTCCTCGCGTCCTACCGCGCGATTCCCACGGACGCCACCGTGCGGCTCGCGAAGAAGACGTCCAATCTGTTCCGGGCCCGGGCGCAGACCAGCGCACCCGGCCTCGACGTCTCCGGCCTCGGCGGGGTCATCGCCGTCGACCCGCAGGCCCGGACGGCGGATGTCGCCGGAATGTGCACCTACGAGGACCTGGTGGACGCCACCCTGCCGTATGGGTTGGCGCCGCTGGTGGTTCCGCAGCTCAAGACCATCACCCTCGGTGGCGCGGTCACCGGCCTCGGCATCGAGTCGACGTCGTTCCGCAGCGGGCTCCCCCACGAATCGGTCCTCGAGATCGACGTCCTGACCGGCAACGGCGACATCGTCACCGCGACACCGGAAGGCGAGAACTCCGACCTGTTCTGGGGGTTCCCCAACTCCTACGGAACACTCGGCTACTCGACGCGTCTGCGCATCCAGCTCGAGCCCGTCAAACGGTATGTGGCACTGCGGCATCTGCGTTTCGACTCGCTGGACGAACTGCAGTCGGCGATGGATCGCATCGTCACCGAGCGCGTCCACGACGGCATCCCCGTCGACTACCTGGACGGTGTCGTCTTCACCGAGTCCGAGAGTTACCTCACGCTGGGCCATCAGACCGACGAGGGCGGCCCCGTCAGTGACTACACCGGCCAGAACATCTTCTACCGGTCCATCCAGCACAGTTCCGTGAACCACCCGAAAACGGACAAACTCACCATCCGAGACTATCTGTGGCGCTGGGACACCGACTGGTTCTGGTGCTCGCGCGCCTTCGGCGCCCAGAACCCCACCGTCCGCCGGCTGTGGCCGAAGAAGCTCCTCCGCAGCAGCTTCTACTGGAAGCTCATCGCCCTCGACCACAAGTACGACATCGGCGACCGACTCGAGAAGCGCAAGGGCAACCCGCCGCGGGAACGCGTCGTGCAGGACGTCGAAGTGCCCATCGAGCGCACCGCGGACTTCGTCCGCTGGTTCCTCGACGAGATCCCCATCGAGCCGCTGTGGCTGTGCCCGTTGCGGTTGCGGGAACCCGCCCCCGCAGGCGCGTCTTCGCAACGCCCCTGGCCCCTGTACCCCCTCGAACCGAAACGCACGTACGTGAACATCGGCTTCTGGTCCTCGGTACCCATCGTCCCGGGCCGGCCCGAGGGGGCGGCGAATCGGCTGATCGAAGACAAGGTCAGCGACTTCGACGGACACAAGTCCCTCTACTCCGATTCGTACTATTCACGAGAAGACTTCGAACGCCTCTACTACGGCGGCGATCGATACACGGAACTGAAAAAACGCTACGACCCCAAATCACGATTACTGGACCTTTTCTCCAAGGCGGTGCAACGTCGATGACAACCCTGAAAGCTTCACGCTCGCAAGACCACAAGCTGACCATCGCAGAGATTCTCGAAACTCTGTCCGACGGCATGCTCCCCCTGCGGTTCTCCGCCTACGACGGCAGCGCCGCAGGCCCGGAGGACGCCCCCTACGGGCTCCACCTCAAGACGACCAGGGGCACCACCTACCTGGCGACCGCCCCCGGCGACCTCGGCATGGCCCGGGCCTACGTATCCGGCGACCTCGAGGCCCGCGGCGTCCACCCCGGCGACCCGTACGAGATCCTCCGCGTCATGGGCGACGAACTGCACTTCCGTCGTCCGTCCGCGCTCACGCTCGCCGCCATCACCCGCTCGCTCGGCTGGGATCTGCTGCGCCCCATCGCCCCTCCCCCGCAGGAGCACCTCCCGCGGTGGCGCCGGGTCGCAGAAGGACTGCGGCACTCCAAGTCCCGCGACGCCGAGGTCATCCACCACCACTACGACGTCTCGAACACCTTCTACGAGTACGTCCTCGGGCCATCCATGACGTACACGTGCGCGTGTTACGAGAACGCCGAGCAGACCCTCGAGGAGGCACAGGAAAACAAGTACCGCCTCGTCTTCGAGAAGCTCGGCCTCCAGCCCGGCGACCGCCTGCTCGACATCGGTTGCGGCTGGGGATCGATGGTCCGGTTCGCCGCACGCCGCGGCGTCAAGGTCATCGGCGTCACCCTGTCCCGCGAACAGGCCGAATGGGCGCAGAAGGCCATCGCCGAAGAGGGGCTGTCCGACCTCGCCGAGGTCCGGTTCTCCGACTACCGCGACGTCCCCGAAACCGGATTCGACGCCATCTCCTCCATCGGACTGACCGAGCACATCGGCGTCGGCAACTACCCCGCCTACTTCGGACTGCTGCAGAGCAAACTCCGCGAAGGCGGCCGGCTGCTGAACCACTGCATCACCCGGCCCGACAACCAGAGTCAGGCCCGCGCAGGCGGGTTCATCGACCGGTACGTGTTCCCAGACGGCGAACTCACCGGCTCCGGACGCATCATCTCCGAGATCCAGAACGTCGGACTCGAGGTGCGACACGAGGAGAACCTGCGCGAACACTACGCACTCACCCTCGCCGGATGGTGCCAGAACCTGGTCGACAACTGGGACGCCTGCGTCGAAGAGGTCGGGGAAGGCACCGCCCGCGTGTGGGGCCTCTACATGGCCGGGTCGCGACTCGGCTTCGAACGCAACGTCGTTCAGCTGCACCAGGTCCTCGCCGTCAAGCTCGGGCCGAAGGGCGAGGCGCACGTCCCGCTCCGGCCGTGGTGGAAGTAGGCGGCTCCGCCGCCCGTGAGTGGTTAAGGAGTCTCTGCACTCCTTGACCACTCACAGGCCCGGCAGGGGTTTTCGCCGGGCCTGCTCCACCCCTCCCGCACCAGCACGGTCTCCACTTCCTGGGCCACGACGCACGGATTTTTCGTCACCTCGTCGAACCCGTACACGAGTCGCGGCCGCCCCTGCAGTTCCGCCGCGTTGTCGCGTCGGCGGTCCCGGAACGCCACCTCCGCCATCGCGTGCGCGCGGCGACCGTCGAGTCGGACGATGAGCGGCACACCGTGGTCGGAGTAGTCGCAGTCCTCGAAGAGGGTGCGTCCGTCCACGACTACCGGTGACTGCCTCCGCGCCCGCGGCAGCGCGTGCGCATCCTCGACGTCGGTGGCATAGCGGTACTCGAGCACCGACTGCACTCCGTCGGCGAGCAGTCGTACCGCATCCACGAGCGCCTTGCCGTACCGACGTGGTCGTCGCTCCTCCATGCGTCGCCGGATGTCGCGCAGTGGGATCCGGGCATTGGTCACGAGCGCGACGAGCCGGGTGTAAGCGTCCCGTGCCATCGGCTCGGCGATCGCCACATCCAGAGCCGTGTCCGCCCTTGCCGTCCGGGGTTGCTCCGTATCGACGGCAATGTAATCGTGCGCCCGCGACCGGTGCACGATGACTCCCGGATGCACGACAGTTCCTTCCCGGTGGCACAGACTGACCGACGCGAGGCCCGCACCGACAACGGTCGGCGGCTGGGTGATCGCCGATCTTCCGTAGGGAACGGTGATGTGCACGGGGCGTGCAGGATCGACACGAATCATGTGCCATTCCTCGGCGGCAGTGTGGTGGCTGAGGACTGCGCCCTTGCCTCCGAAGAGCAACGCGGCTTCCAGCGACATCTCACGAGTGATCGGTCCGTTGCTCACCGAATAGATACCGTGGAGCACTGCTTGCCATCGACCGGATTCGACGCGGTGCCGGACCCGGCTGCGGGGAAACCCGAGGGCGTGGAGTTGCGTGTGGGTGATCAGGCCGAACTGCGCGTCGGCGACGTCTTTCAGGGCGGCGAATTGCGTGGAGGTCATACCGGGCACGGTCACCGAGACCCCCGACGGGTCTCGGTGTCGCACCTGGGGAAATGAATTGCCCTGTGGATAACCCACAGATTGGGGATAACTCAGCCCGTGCGTGGTTAACGAGTCCAGAGACTCCTTAACCACGCACGGGCGGCGGAGCCGCCTACGCCTTCAGCGACGCCGGCGGGGTGAAACGCTCGCCGTACTTGGCGGCGAGTTCTTCGGCGCGCTTGACGAAGCCGGCCTGGCCGCCTTCGTAGCCCTGGATGTACTGCGACACACCGCCGGTCCAGGCGGGGAAGCCGATACCCATGATGGAGCCGATGTTGGCGTCGGCGGTGGTGAGGAGCACGCCCTCGTCGAAGCATTTCTGCGTTTCGATGGCCTCGATGAACAGCATGCGCTCGATGAGGTCCTGGAACGGGACTTCGAGTTCCTTGGAACCGAAGTTCTCCCGCAGCCCGGGCCACAGGCCGGTACGTTTGCCGTCGGCGTAGTCGTAGAAGCCTGCGCCGCCGAGTTTGCCCTTGCGGTCGAACTTGTCGACCATCGTGTTGATGACGTCGCCTGCCGGGTCGGCGGGCAGTTCCTTGCCTTCGGCCTTCGCGGCTTCCGCGGTTTCCTTGCGGATCTTCTGCATCAGCGTGAGGTTCAGCTCGTCGGACAGCTGCAGGGGTGCCGCCGGGTAGCCGGCCTGCATGCCTGCCTGTTCGATGGTGGCGGGCTCGATGCCCTCCGCGAGCATGGCGATGGCCTCGTTGATGAACGTGCCGATGACGCGCGAGGTGAAGAAGCCGCGCGAGTCGTTGACGACGATCGGCGTCTTGCGGATGGCCTGCACGTAGTCGAAGACGCGGGCGAGGGCCTCGTCGGACGTCTTCTCGCCGCGGATGATCTCGACGAGCGGCATCTTGTCCACGGGAGAGAAGAAGTGGATTCCGATGAAGTCCTCTTGCCGCTTCACGCCCGTCGCCAGACCGGTGATGGGCAGGGTCGACGTGTTCGAGCCGAGCAGCGCCTTCGGGTCGACGATGTCCTCGATCTCCTGGAAGACCTTGTGCTTCAGTTCCTGCGACTCGAACACGGCCTCGATGACGAAGTCGACACCGGCGAAGTCGGCGGGGTCGGCGGTCGGCGTGATGCGGTCGAGCAGCGTCTTCGACTTCTCCTCGGTGGTCTTGCCCCGCGACAGCGCCTTGGCCTCGATGCCCTCGGAGTACGCCTTGCCCTTGGTGGCGGCCTCGATGGTGACGTCCTTGAGGACGACGTCGAATCCGGCTTTCGCGGAGACGTAGGCGATTCCGGCGCCCATCATTCCGGCACCGAGCACACCGACCTTGGTGATGGGTGTCTTCTCGATGCCCTCAGGGCGGGACGCGCCGGAGTTGATGGCCTGCAGGTCGAAGAAGAACGCCTGGATCATGTTCTTCGCGACCTGACCGGTGACCAGCGACGTGAAGTAGCGGGCCTCGATGAGGAGCGCGTTGTCGATGTCGACCTGCGAACCCTCGACGGCGGCGGCCATGATGGCGCGCGGTGCCGGCATGGGTGCGCCCTTGAGCTGCTTGCGCAGGTTCGCGGGAAACGCGGGCAGGTTCGCGGCGAACGCCGGGGTGGACGGGGTGCCGCCGGGGATCCGGTAGCCCTTCTTGTCCCACGGCTGGACGCCGCCCTCGGGGTTGGCCTTGATCCACGCCTTCGCGGCGGGCACCAGATCCTCGACCGAGGACACGACCTCGTCGACGAGTCCGACCTCCTTGGCCTGCACCGGTCCACGCTGCTGGCCCTGCAGCAGCACCTGCATGAGGGCGTTCTGCAGTCCGAGCATGCGGACGGTGCGCACGACGCCACCGCCGCCGGGCAGCAGGCCGAGGGTGACCTCGGGCAGGCCGATCTTGACGCCCTTCACGTCCGCCGCGACGCGGTGATGCGTGGCCAGGGCGATCTCGAGTCCGCCGCCGAGTGCGGCGCCGTTGATGGCGGCGACGACGGGCTTGCCCAGAGTCTCGAGGCGGCGCAGATCCGACTTGATCGCGACGCTGTGGCTGTAGATCTCGTCGGCGTTCTCCGGGCCGACCTTGATCATGTTCTTCAGGTCCCCGCCGGCGAAGAACGTCTTCTTGCCGGACGTGATCACGACACCGGTGATGGAGTCCTTCTCGTCGACGAGGCGGTCGACGGTCGCCTTCATCGAGGAGATGTAGGCGTCGTTCATGGTGTTCGCGCCCTGGTTGGGATCGTCGATGGTGAGCAAGACGATGCCGTCGGCGTCTTGTTCCCAGTTGATGATGTTCTGCTCGCTCACTGCTTCAAGTCTCCTGATGGTCCGGGCGGTCAGACGCGCTCGATGATGGTGGCGACGCCCATACCGCCGCCGATGCACAGGGTGATGAGGGCGTACCGGGCGTACCGGCGCTCGAGCTCGTCGATCATGGTGCCGGTGATCATGGCGCCGGTGGCTCCGAGCGGGTGCCCCATCGCGATGGCACCGCCGTTGACGTTGAGCTTCTCGTCGGGGATGTTCAGGTCCTTCTGGAACTTGAGCACCACGGACGCGAACGCCTCGTTGATCTCGAACAGGTCGATGTCGTCGACGGTCAGACCGGCGGCGGCGAGCACCTTCTTCGAGGCCGGGGTGGGGCCGGTGAGCATGATCGTGGAGTCGGCACCGCTGGTGGCCGTCGCGACGACGCGGGCGCGCGGGGTCAGGCTCATGTCCTTGCCGGCCTGCTCGGATCCGACGAGGACCAGTGCGGCGCCGTCGACGATGCCGGAGCTGTTGCCGCCGTGGTGGACGTGGTTGATCTTCTCCACCCAGTGGTACTTCTGCAGCGCCACGGCGTCGAAGCCGCCCATCTCGCCGACGCCGGCGAAGGACGGGTTGAGGCCCGCGAGGTTCTCGAGAGTGGTGCCGGGACGCATGTGCTCGTCCTGGTCGAGGACGACGAGGCCGTTGATGTCCTTGACCGGGACGACGGACTTGGCGAAGTAGCCGCCGGTCCACGCCTTCGCGGCGAGGTCCTGCGAGCGGACGGCGTACGCGTCGACGTCCTCGCGGGAGAAGCCTTCGATGGTGGCGATCAGGTCGGCGCCCACGCCCTGGGGGACGAAGTAGTTGTCGTAGTTGGTGGCCGGGTCGAGCGCCCACGGTCCGCCGTCGGAGCCCATCGGCACGCGGGACATTGATTCGACGCCGCCGGCGATGACCAGTTCGTCCCAGCCGGACCGCACCTTCTGCGCGGCGGTGTTGACGGCCTCGAGGCCGGACGCGCAGAACCGGTTCAGCTGCACGCCGCCGACGGTATCGGGCAGTCCGGCGTCGTTGACCGCGACGCGGGCGATGTCCATGCCCTGATCGCCGACGGGGGTGACGACGCCGAGGACCAGATCGGAGATGCGATCCTCGTCCAGGTCGGGGAAGCGGGCGCGGAGCTCGTCGATCAGGCCGGTGACCAGCGAGATCGGCTTGACCGAGTGCAGGGAACCGGTCTTCTTTCCGCGGCCGCGCGGGGTCCGGATGGCTTCATAAATGAATGCCTCTGTGGTCACTGTGGAGTGTTCCTTCCTTATCTGCGTCGACGCCGACCGTGCACACGGCGCTCTGCACGGGGCATACCCCGGCACATTTACCTTAGAACGTGTTGCAAAACAGGAGGAAGGACCGAAGCGATCGTGGATCGTGACCCAGGCGATCACGACGGGGCGATCTCGGCCCTGCCGGAACCGCCGTTTCGTGCTGTAATGGCGCGGCGCTCGACGCGACCCGAGCGGAGGAGAATACGCTGTGACCACCCGACTGTCCCGCCGGCAATTGTTCGGCGCCGCGACCGCGGGTGCGGTGACCGTTGCCGGCCTGGGGCGTGCCGGCGCGACCGCGAATCCGGCACGCCGCCTGCCGTCGCCCGCCGCGATTTCCGCGTCCGATCCGGCACTTCTGAGTGCCGTCGAGGCGGCGGCGCTGTTGCAGTCCCGGGCGCTGCATCCGCGCGAACTGCTCGACGCGTGCCTGTCGCGCAGCGCGGCGCACGACGGCGGCGTCGAGGCGTGGATCCGGATCTACCCGGAGCAGGCCTACGAGGCCGCGGAGTCCGCCGCGCGGCGACTGGCGGCCGGGTCCGCCCCGCTGGTCTGCGGACTGCCGATCGCGCTGAAGGATCTGTACGCGGTGGCCGGGCTGCCCGTGACCGCGTCGAGCGGCGTCCTCGACGGGAACATCGCCGCGGGCGACGCCGGGGTGTGGCGGCAACTGCGCGACGCGGGCATGGTGCTGATGGGCCACGCGCACACCCACGAATTCGCCATCGGAACCGCGACGCCGCAGGTCGGGAACCCGTGGGACGTCGCGTATTCGCCGGGCGGCTCGTCCGGTGGCAGCGCCGCCGCTCTCGCCGCCCGGTTCACGCCCTGCGCGCTGGGAACGGACACCGGCGGTTCGTTGCGCATCCCCGCGAGCGCGTGCGGGATCACGTCGATCAAAGCGACGTTCGGTCGGTGCAGCACCAGCGGGGTGATTCCGCTGACCTGGACCCGCGATCACACCGGTCCGATGGGCCGCAGCATCGCCGACGCGTCGCTGCTCCTGAGCCACATGGCGGGCGTCGACGTCGACGATCCCAGCACGTCGGTGGGCCCCGACGTTCCCGCGGAGGGGTACCCGCTGGCCGCCGCGGGCGGGTCACGTCCGCTGTCCGGCAGACGTTTCGGGTTGCCGCACGGTGTCGCCGACGACCTGCCCGGCCCGATCGGGACGTTGTTCGCCGGGTTCCTCGACCTCGTCCGCGCACTGGGCGGCGAGATCGTCGACGTTATCGAGCCCGAGGTCCCGACGGGGCTGCTGAGCGGGGATTACGCCGAATTCGGCTCGTACCACCGGCAGTTCGCGGACCGGCTCCCGGCATACGGCGCGGAGTCGGCGCTCGCCGCGACCGCGGCGATGGCGAGCCTCGCCCTGCCCGTCGCCGACTACTTCGCCCTCGAACGCGCGCGCCTGCGTTTCCAGCACGACTACAACCGGATGTTCGCCGAGCACCGACTGGACGCAATTCTGCGTCCCGGCGCGCTCGCCGACGGGGTACGGCGCGACGACCTCTCCGATTCGAGTGTGTTCGCCGGTGCGCGGGAGAACTACTTCTGGGCCAACTACACGGGCGCACCGGTCGTCTGCACGCCGGTGGGCCGGTCCGCGGCCACCGGCATTCCGTTCGGGGTGCAGCTGGGCGGGGTCCCGTGGTCCGAGGCGGCGCTGATCTCCATCGTCCTGGAACTGCAGGAGGCGCAGCCGGTGTGGCGGGACGCGCCGCCACTCGGCGCCGCGCCCCGGCAGATCCCCGAAGCGCGGGTCGCGGCCCCGGGCTCCGGCCCCACCGCGACCAACACGGACGACACCGGCCCGGGCATCCGATTCGTGCCGACCACCTCGACTGCGGCGGTGTGACCCCGGCGCCTCAGGTGTCGAGTCCGAGGCCCGCGTCCCGTGCCCGCACGATGGCGGCGGGACGGTCGGGCACACCCAGCTTGGCGAGCACGTTCGACACGTGGTTGCGCACCGTCTTCGGGCTCAGCACGAGTCTGCGCGAGATGCTCGCGTTGTCGTAGCCGCGGGCGACGAGGTCGAGAACCTCCCGTTCGCGGTCGGTGAGTTCCGGAAACACGGTGGGTTCCATCCGGCGCGAGGCGGCCATGAAGCTCATCGCGCGGGCCGCGACCGCGGCGCCGAGAATCACCTCCCCGTTGGCGACCGCCCGGACCGCGCGTTCGACCTCCCCCGGATCGGCCCCCTTCACCAGGTAGCCGCGCGCCCCGGCACGCACCGACGCGACCAGCGATTCGTCGTCCTCGTGCATGGTGACCACGAGCACCCGCAGGGCGGGGTGCCGCTCGACGAGCCGCCGCGTGGCGTCCACCCCCGAACCGTCGCCGAGTTCGAGATCCATGAGCACGACGTCGACGTCCCCGTCGACGACGTCGAGCGCCTCCGCGACGGAACTGGCCTGCGCGGCCACCTCCATGCCGTCCAGGGTCGACAGCAACGCGACCATGCCCAGCCGGAACACCGGGTGGTCGTCGACGACGGCTACCCGGATGGACGAGGTGGTGGAACTTTTCGTGCCCGCGCTCATGATGCGGTCAACGGTAACCGGGCGGTGACCACCGTGCCTGTCGGACGGCCGGATTCGATGTGCAGCGTGCCGCCGAGTTCGTGTGCCCGCTCGCGCATCGACCGGGTGCCGACGCCGCCGCCCCCGGCCGGATCGAACCCGCACCCGTCGTCGTGGATGACGACCGTCAGCACCTCCCGGGCGACCGTGGCGTCGACCCGGCAGCCGTCGGCACCGCTGTGCCTGCGCGCGTTGGTGACGGCCTCGACGACGATCCCGTACGCCGCGGCGCTGATCTCCGCGCCCAGCCTCGGCGGCGGATCGGCCTGCACCCGCAGCTGGAACCCGCTGCGCGACTGGCTGGCCGCCAGTTCGTGCAGCGCCGGGACCAGTCCGAGTTCGTCGAGCACCGGCGGGAACATGCTGCGCGACAGCTGCCGGACGCCTTCCACCTGATGGTCGAGTTGCTCCTGCAGCGCGTCGATGAGTTCCGCGGCGGCCACCGGATCGGAGCCGAGCAGGTTCCGGGCGCCCTGCAGGCCCAGCCGGATGCCCGCGAGCGAGGGACCCAGGCCGTCGTGCAGTTCGCGGCGAATCATCTGCCGCTCCTCCAGTCGCACGGACGCCAGCCGACGCCGCGCCTCCTGCAGGTTCTCCGCCGACTGCAGCACGACGAGACCGGCCGTCACGACCGCCGACAGTTCGGTGAGCGATCGTCGGGTGCGCGCCCCCAGCGATTCCCCCGGCGGCGCCGTCACGACCATCGTCCCCAGCACCGCACCGCGGTGCACCAACTCCACCGACTCGGCAGGTCCCGTCGCCGAACCCCACACGGCGGCAACCCCGCTGGCGCGCCGCACGGACACGGATTCGAGCCGCAACGCGACGCCGACGCCGGCAGCGAGACCCTCGAGGAGTTGTTCCGGGGTCTCGGCGCTGCCGAACTGCCTGCCGAGGGTGCGGACGGCCCGCGCCGGATCCTCACCCTCGCCGTACACCAGGCGGTGCACCCGCCGCTGCAACCACAACCGCACCGGCTGCACCGCGACGGCGACGACACCCGCCGCGACCACCTGCGCCCCCACCGAATCGCCGTCGGGCAGCAGTGCCGTCAGCGCCGCGACCACCACCACGTACAGCACCAGCAGCGCAACGGTGAGGGTGCCGGCCACCGTCGCGCGGCTGACGGCCAGGTTCAACCCCCACATGCGCTGACGCAGGATGCACACCAGAATCGCGACCGGGTAGAACGCCTGAACCGCCAAGTGCACCAACGGGTTGAGCACCCACAGCCCCGGAAGCGACGCGGGCAGCGCCAGCGGAATGTACGCGGCCGTCATCAGCGCCGTGCCGAGGCACATCCAGCCGAGACCGACGCGCTCGCCGGGTGGGCCGTGCCGCCACCGCCACCCGCAGTCCGCTGCCGCCGCGAAGCCGACCACGAGGACGGGCGCGATCTGCCAGACCGCGGGGATCCCGGTAAACGTGCGGGACCAGAAGTACCAGGCCGTCGCGGCGACACCGGCGAGGACGCCGAGTTTCGCGCCGACGCCGAGCGGATGGTCGCGGATCAGCCACGGCACGATCAGGAACAGGCTCAGCGTCCCGGGAATCCACGCCGTGTTCTGCAACGGCGACAGCACATCGACCCACGGCAGCCCCGAACGCACGGCCGCGAGTTGCGAGTAGCTGTAGCCGAGTGCGGCGAGACCCACGCCGATCGCGGTGAGCCCCAGGATGATCGGCACCGGGTGCACCCGCCGCGCGAGCACGACACCCGCCACAGTTCCGTAGACCGCCGCCCCGACGACGTCCACCAGGAAGAACAGCTGATTCGAATCGATGCCCGGATCGGCCCGGACGAACGCCACCACCGACAGGACGACCAGGATCCACGCGGACACCGCCATGACGGCAGCGGGTACGGGCGCACCGCCCGCACCTGCCGACCCCTCGGTCCTCGGAGTGTCCTTCTGCTTCGCCATGGTGCGAACGAGTATCTCCCTTACTCGTGCACGGTGTCGGCGAAAGCGAACCCGATCGCGCTCACCAGCACCCACAGCGGCCCGGTGAACCCCGCGAGGTACTGCAGCGGTGAGACGCCGATGACGGCGGTCACCAGGCCCAGCACCAGGCTGACCCAGCCGATCCACCGCGGGCCCGCGTGCCCGCGGAGCAACGCGACGGCCACCGCCAGCGCACTGACTCCCGCACCCGCCCACAGCCACGGAATGGTGCCCATCCAGTGGCCGCCGACCACCGCGAACTCCGGCACCAGCCGGCTCGTGTCACCGAGGCCGAACACCAGCTCGGTGGTCAGCCCGGTCCCCAGCAGGCACGCCGCCGACGTCAGGACCAGTCCGAACGCCGCGACCGACGGCAGGATGCTCTCGGCAGGTAACGCCGCCCGCAGTCGCTGGCACAGCCCGGCGGCGAAGACGAGGATCAGCAGCGCCGCGGTCATGATCGACACGTGCATCACCAGGATCCCGGTGCGCTGTCCGACGAGCCCGGTCATGATGGCGACCGCGTCGCCGGCCGACGCCTCCACGTACACCGCGTCGACCGACATGCTCGCCTGGATGCCGACGATTCCGGCCACGCCGGCGAGGACCCCGAAGTACGCCCACCACCGGCCGCTTCGCGGTCGCGCGGTCGCCGGGACCTCGTTCTGCACGCCGTCTGGAACATTCACTGTGCTCATGAGACGACGATCGGGCACCCGGCGTCCCGGGCACCAGGGGCGGATGTCCCGATGTGGCGGGACCTGCGACGCCTGCCCCTCCGGGTCAGCCTTCGAGCTTCTTGGCCCCGAGCATGTCCTTGAGCAGTTCGAACGCCACGTCTTCCGGGTCGCGGCGAGTCGCGGGGTCGGCGGGTTCCGCCGCCTCCTTGAACATCTCTTCTTCGTCCTCGGGTGTGGAGACGGGCGGCGTCGACGCCGAAGCCTCGTAGTCGATCGGCCCGGGATCGTCCGGGTAGTCCGGTGCCTCCGGCGGCGGAATGTCGTCGTCCGGTTCGGATGGCGGACGTGCCTGCGCCGCACCCGGACCCGCATCGGTGCTCCGTGCGTCGGACTGCTGCTGCGGGCGCTGCGCAGCCCGCTCCTGGCTGGGCCGGGAGAACCGGGGTGCGCCTGCAGGCTTCGTCGGCGCCGCGGCAGCCTTCGCGACCGGTGGGGGCGGCGCCGTCGGGGCACCGGCCTGATACTCCACTTCCCAGGTGCCGCCGAACATCTCGGACAGCACCTCGGTGATCACCTGAGCGTTGTGCGGCGACGCGATCCGAGCGCCCAGATTGGGGACCGGGTGCGCCAGGATCAGGCGGTTGCCTTGCACGTCGTGCACCGTGGCGGCGGACAACATCGCGGGCAGGATCTTGTTCCGCTGGCTCACCTTCTCGCGCAGCGAATTCCAGGCCTCGCGCAGGACCGCAGCATCCGGACCCGCGGATGCGGCGGGTGCCGCCTCCACCTCGGGTGCGAGCGGCGGCTCCGGCTCCGGTTCGGGAGTCGGCTCGGGTGCGGGTACAGGAGTCGGCTCGGGTTCGGGGACCGGAACGGGCGCGGGTTCGGGCGCCGGCTCGGGCACGGGCCGCGGCGTCGGCTCGGGTGCCGGGGTCGGCTCCGGAACGGGCGTCGGCTCGGGCTGCGGCGTCGGCTCCGGTTCGGGAACGGGGGCGGGCGCGGGCTCCGGAACGGGCCGCGGCATCGGCTCCGGTTCCGGCTCGGGCGGCGGCGGCACGGTGGCCGCCGCGGCCTGGCGCATCGACGGTCGCTGGAACTTCGGCTCGGGTTCCGGTTCGGCGGGCGGTTGCGGCGCGCGCTCCGGTGCCGCGGCGGGCCGCTCGGCTGCGGCGGCGACCGGCGCGGAGCCTGCGGGCGGAAGTCCGCGCTCGACGCGTTCGAGCCGCTGCAGCACGGCGGACTCCGCATCGGACGCGGACGGCAGCAGCATCCGGGCGCACATCACTTCGAGCAGCAGTCGGGGGGCCGTGGCGCCGCGCATCTCGCCGAGACCGGCGTGGATCACCTCGGCGTAGCGGGTGAGCGTGGCGGGACCGATCCGCTGGACCTGGGCGCGCATGTGCTCGAGCACGTCGCCGGGTGCATCGACGAGGCCGCGTTCGGCGGCGTCGGGGACGGCCTGCATCAGGATGAGGTCGCGGAGGCGCTCGAGCAGGTCGACGGCGAAGCGCCGCGGATCGTGCCCGGCGTCCATGACGCGGTCGACCGTCCCGAACAGTGCGGCACCGTCGCCGGTGGCCAGCGCGTCCACGGCGTCGTCGATCAGCGCGACGTCGGTGACGCCGAGCAGCGCGAGCGCGCGCGGGTAGGTGACGCCCTCGTTGCCGGCGCCGGCGAGGAGTTGGTCGAGGATGCTCAGCGAGTCACGCGGGGACCCGCCGCCGGCACGGATGACCAGCGGATACACCGGGTCGGCGACCGGCACGCTCTCCTGCTGGCAGATCTTCTCCAGCAACCCGCGCATCGTCGTCGGCGCGAGCAGCCGGAACGGGTAGTGATGGGTGCGCGAACGGATGGTCGGCAGCACCTTCTCGGGTTCGGTGGTGGCGAAGATGAAGATGAGGTGCTCCGGCGGCTCCTCCACGATCTTGAGGAGGGCGTTGAAACCCGCCGTGGTGACCATGTGGGCCTCGTCCACGATGAACACCCGGTACCGGGACTCGGCAGGCGCGTAGAACGCGCGGTCGCGCAGTTCACGGGTGTCGTCGACGCCACCGTGGCTGGCCGCGTCGAGTTCGGTGACGTCGAGGTTGCCCGACCCGCCGGGGCCGAGCGCCACGCACGAGGGGCACTGGCCGCACGGCGTCGAGGTCGGGCCCTCCACGCAGTTCAGCGATCGGGCCAGGATGCGGGCAGACGACGTCTTGCCACAGCCGCGGGGACCGGAGAACAGATACGCGTGGTTGATCCGTCCGGCGTCGAGAGCGGTGCTCAGTGGTTCGGTGACGTGCTCCTGCCCCACCACCTCGGCGAAGGATGCGGGTCGGTACTTCCGGTACAGGGCCACGCGGAAAGACTACCGGCGGTCCCCGACAGTCCGGCCCGGGTGGTCGAAGCGCCTGTTCGGCACCCGCTCGGGGCCCTACTCACAAGCAGAAATCCGGACCTGACCGGATTGCGTAACACGTTCGCAACGCATCGGCATCACCGTTGAAACGGCCCGCGGCCATCGTGAATTTCCGCACCTGGTTTCGTCCGGGTGTGTGAGGAGAATGTCGTGCCTGCAATCGACGCCGGAGCAACCGCCTGGCTTCTGATCAGTACCGCGCTGGTCCTGCTGATGACCCCGGGGCTCGCCCTGTTCTACGGCGGGATGGTCCGCTCCACCGGCGTACTGAACATGATCATGATGAGCTTCGTGTCGATCGCACTCGTCACGGTCGCCTGGCTGGTGGCCGGGTACTCCCTCATCTTCGGCGACGACATCGGCGGCGGACTGATCGGCGGGCTCGAGCACCTGGGGATGGCGGGCATCGACCCGACCACCGTCCACGGGCAGGTCCCCGAGATCCTGTTCGCCACGTTCCAGCTGACATTCGCGATCATCACCGCCGCGCTGATCAGCGGTGCGATCGCCGACCGGGCCAAGTTCTCGGCCTGGATGATCTTCGTGCCCGTCTGGGCCCTCGTCGTCTACGCGCCCGTCGCGCACTGGGTGTGGAACCCGCAGGGCTGGATCGCGCAGTTCGGCGCCCTTGACTACGCGGGCGGACTGGTCGTCGAGATCGTGTCCGGCGCGTCGGGCCTGGCGTTGGCCCTGGTCCTGGGCCCGCGGCTCGGATTCAAGTCCGAGTCGATGCGGCCCCACAACCTTCCGCTGGTGCTGCTCGGTGTCGGCCTGCTCTGGTTCGGCTGGTTCGGTTTCAACGCGGGTTCCGCTCTCGCCGCCGACGGCACGGCCGCCGCGATCTTCCTGAACACCCTCGTCGCCGGGTGCACCGGCCTGCTCGGCTGGCTCCTCGTCGAGCAGAAGCGCGACGGTCACCCCACGACGTTCGGTGCGGCGTCCGGCGTCGTCGCCGGGCTGGTCGCGATCACCCCGTCCTGCGGCACGGTGAGCATGGTCGGCGCGGTGATCGTCGGCGCAGTGGCCGGTGTGGTCTGCTCGTTCGCCGTCGGCTGGAAGTTCCGCCTCGGATACGACGACTCGCTCGACGTCGTCGGTGTCCACCTGATGGGCGGCATCGTCGGCACGATCCTGATCGGACTGCTGGCCACCGAGGTGATGACGGGCGGAGCCGAAGGCCTCCTGTACGGGGGCGGGTTCGCGCAACTCGGCAAGCAGGTGCTGGCCGTGGTGGTCGTCGCCCTGTACGCGTTCGGTGTGACATACGGGCTGGGCAAGCTGATCGACCGGATCTTCGGGTTCCGGGTGAGCGCCGAGGACGAGTCCTCCGGCATCGACCTCGCGCTGCACGCCGAATCGGCGTACGAACACGGTGTGCTCGGCCACGGACCCCTCGGCGGCGGCCAGGGCAACAGCGTCTTTCCGTGGATGCACGAGGCCGAACGCAGGCGGCAACTCGACGCGGAACGGAAGCAGGACCGAGACGACACGGAGTAGCGGCGGCTACTTTTTGACGACACGGAGTAGCGGCGGCTACATCTTCTTCGCTGCCGCCGCCTTCTTCGCGTCTGCCTTCGCGGCCTTCTTGAACTCGCGGACCTCGTGGAGACTCTTGTCGTCGACGACGTCCGCGATCGAACGCCGGGACCCCTCGGTGCCGTAGTCGCCTGCTGCTTCGCGCCAGCCCTTCGGCTCGACTCCGATCTGCTTGCCGAGCAGCGCCAGGAAGATGCGGGCCTTCTGGTCGCCGTACCCCGGGAGCGCCTTCAACCGTTTCAGCACTTCTTTGCCGTCGGGGTCGCCGCTCGTCCACAGCGCCTCGACGCTGCCGTCGTAGTTCTCGACGAGGAACGCGCACAACGACTGGATGCGGGTGGCCATCGATCCGGGGAACCGGTGGACGGCGGGGGTCTGTGAGCAGACGGCCGCGAACGCTTCCGGATCCATCTCCGCGATGCGGTGCACTTCGAGGCCGCCGATCCGGTCGTCGAGTTTCTTGGGGCCCGCGAACGCCGTCTCCATCGGAACCTGCTGATCGAGCAGCATCCCGATGAGCAACGCCAGCGGATCACTCGCGAGGAGTGCGTCGGCGTCCGGATCCCCTACCAGGTTCAGCGTGCGTGCCATGGTTCGATCCTGCCATCCCGCGGTGGGGCGGGTGCGCCCTTCACCGCGACGCGCGGTTTATTCACAGAGTTATCCACATCACTGCATTACCGGTGCGTAACCCAGCATCGAGGCGACGCCGGCGACGAGTCCGTCACGCCAGTGCAGCGCGTCGTGACCCCCGCAGAACTCGCGGTAGCGCACGTCGTGGCCGGCGCCGGCCAGCAGGTCGCGGACTTCGCGGTTGGGTTCGACGAGCATCCATTCGAGTGTCCCGACCTCCAGGCTGAACCGACTGCGCGACGGGGCGACGGCGCGGATACGGTCCTGGAACGGGACTCCCGGCCCCGATCCGGGCCACCAGAACGACCCGGACAGGCTGACGGCGCACCCGAACACGTGCGGCACCGCCAGCGCGAGGTGGCAGGCCGTCAATCCGCCCAGGCTGCAGCCGGCCACGATCGTCGACGCCGGGTCGTCGGTGACGGCCCGGTCCCGCCGCAGCCACGGGAGCAGTTCGCCGGTGAGACCCACGGCGAACGCGGGGCTGCAGCCCAATTCCTCGGATCGCAGTCCGGGTCCGACGCTGTCGACCATCACGACGAGCGGAACCCGGTGACCGGCAGGTCCGAGCGCGTCGACGGCACCCGCGATCGGCAGGTCGACCGCCCACGTCCGGCCGTCGAGCAGCACCACCACCGGACGAGATCCGGCGGCGAGTCCGGGCGGTTCGTAGACCCACACCGACCGTGGTGTGCCCGACAGCGTGAACTTCGTCTCGTGGAGTTCGCCGCGACCGGGCCGGTCCGTCCACCAGCGCTGCGCGGGCGCCGCGGGCATCACCGCCTCGGAGCAGTCGCCGGCCTGCACCGCTCGGGTGGGCAGCGGGTTGAACGGGTCGGGTCGTGCGCCGGCGAGTATGTTCCGCCACCACTGCCAGCCCGGGGTGCCGTCGCCGGGACGGGTCAGCGGTTCCGTCCGGGGAATGAAACGGTAGGCGCCACGCCAGTTCTCGGGCACCTCGATCGACAGCGACCACAGGTCGGTGCCGGGGAGCCGCGACAGCGCGGCCCGTTCCGGCCGGGATCGGTCGGTGATTCCGTTGGCGTCGAGGTAGACGTGCCGCGTGTGTGACACGCGTTCGTCGCCCTCGGGGTCCCGCCAGCAGAACGTCGCGATCACGCAGCCGCGGTCGGCCCCGTCGCGTTCGACGAGGGGGCTGCCCGCTGCGGCGAGGCGGTCCCAGAACGCGGGGACGTCGTCGGGTGCCAGGTCGTCGATCGCCCGCGTGCGCGCGACGCGGCGCTCCGGTCCGGGCACCCGTTTCAGCATCCACTTCCCCATTCGAACGTAGGTAACGCTAGCCTAAGTCACATTCCTTACCCGTGCGAAAGAGAGTCCCCCCGTGAAACTTCGTCGCTCACTGGCAGCCCTCGCTGTCCTCGCCGCCGGGATCGGCGCGGCCGCGTGCTCGTCCGATCCCGCTACCGAGTCCGCGACCACCGGCAACCCCGCAGCGTCCGACCAGAGCTGGCCGCGCACCGTCACGGACGAGACGGGCAGCGTCACGATCGAACACAAGCCCGAGCGGATCGTGTCGACCAGCGTCACACTCACCGGCTCGCTGCTCGCCCTCGACGCACCCCTCATCGGCACCGGCGCGCAGCGACCGAGCGACGTGACCGACGAGAACGGCCTTTTCACGCAGTGGGCGGACATCGCCGCCGAACGTGGCGTCAACACGCTCTACCAGGGCGAACCCAACGTCGAGGAGATCACCGCCGCCGATCCGGACCTCATCTTCGTGTCCGCCACGGGCGGCGACTCGGCAGTCGATCAGGTGGACACGCTGAGGCAGATCGCGCCCGTCGTGGTACTGCGGTACGACGACAAGTCGTGGCAGGACCTCAGCGGTCGGATCGCGGCGGCCATCGGGGCCGAGGAGCAGGCCGAAGCCCTCGTCGCGAAGTTCGACCGGCAACTCGACGACGCCAAGTCGGCACTCGGCGACAAGGTCGCCGCCGCGAACCCGGTGAACGTGCCCGCCTACAACTCGCCCGAGGAGTCGCGGATGTTCACCGCCGAATCGGCGCAGGGCATTCTGCTGGAACGCCTCGGATTCTCGCTCGCCGAGCTGCCCGCCGACATCAGCGCAGCCGACAAGGGCATCATGTCCGGCCGCAAGGACGTCGTGCCGGTCGGGCAGGAGAACCTGCCGCGGGCCGTGCCCGGCAACACCACGTTCATCGTGATCGGTGACGCGGCGGACGCCGAGCGGTTCCTCGCCGATCCGACGTTGCAGCAGACCCCGTCCGTGGAGAAGAAGCAGGTGATCGGTCTCGGGAAGGACAGCTTCCGGCTCGACTACTACAGCGCCACCAACCTGATCGACCGGGTCACGAACGCAGTGCGATAGCGCTCGGTCCGTGTCGGCGCGGCCCGTACCGGGTACCTCTACGTCAAGGGACTCCGGTCCATACACACGACACCGAAGGACATCCGATGGCCCAGGACGGAACGAATCGAGCCAGCGGGATGAGCCGTGCCGTGGACAGGGCAACCGACAGCACCACTTTCGAACGGGTCGCGCGGGCGGGCCACGTGATGAGCGGCTTCGTGCACCTGCTGATCGCGTACATCATCGTTCAGCTGGCGTTCGGCAGCGGCGGCAACGCCGATCAGTCCGGGGCCCTCGGCACGCTGGCCGCCGAGCCCGGCGGCCGGTTCGCGCTGTGGGTGGCGATGGTCGCGTTCATCGCGATGGCGCTGTGGCGGCTCGCCGAGACCGTTCTCGGCCCGCACGCCACCGAGAAGTCCGACGACGACACGTCGCTGCTCGACCGTGCGAAGGCGTTCGGTCTGGCCGTCGTCTACTTCGCGTTCGCCTTCTCGGCCTACCAGTTCGCGAGTGGCGGCGGGAAATCGAGCGGACAGCAGAACGCCGGAATGAGTGCACGCCTCATGGAGTCCGGGGGCGGCAAGTTCCTGCTCGTGGTGGTGGGTCTCGTCGCCATCGCGATCGGCGGGTACCACGTCTACAAGGGCGCGTCGAAGAACTTCCTGGACGACCTGAAGGGCACCCCGTCGAAACTCGTCGAGCCCCTCGGAGTGGTCGGCTACGTGGCCAAGGGCCTCGTCATCGCGGGCGCGGGCCTGCTGGTGATCGTGGCGGTCTTCAACTCCGACCCGTCCAAGGCCACCGGCCTCGACGGCGCGGTGAAAACCCTCGGCTCGGCGCCGTTCGGGCAGTTCCTGCTGGTCCTCGCCGCGCTGGGCATCGCCGCGTACGGGCTGTATAGCTTCGTGATGGCGCGCTACGCCAGGATGTAGAGACACCTCCGGCCGCGCACCCGAGACAGGTGAGCGGCCGGAGGTCTGCTGCTAGGACTTCGGCAGGTCCAGGCGTGATTCGGTGGCCGCGAGCAGCACGCACGTCGCGACGCCGTTCATCGACTTGTCCAGATCCTCCATCGAGGGGAAGCTCGGCGCGAGCCGGATGTTCTTGTCTTCCGGGTCGATTCCGTACGGGAACGCCGATCCCGCGGCGGTGAGCGCGATCCCCGCGTCCTTCGCCAGGGCGATGACGCGCTTCGCGGTGCCCTCGACGACGTCCAGGCTGATGAAGTATCCGCCCTTCGGCTCCGTCCACGACGCCACCTTCGACGCCCCGAGACGGTCCTCGAGGATCTTCAGGACGAGCGCGAACTTCGGCGCCAGGATCTCGCGGTGCTTCTCCATGTGGGCGCGAACCCCGTCGGCGTCACCGAAGAACCGCAGGTGCCGCAGCTGGTTCAGCTTGTCCGGGCCGATGCTCTTCTTGCCGAGGAACTTCTGGTACCAGGCCAGGTTCGCGGTCGAGGAACCGAAGAAGCTGACGCCCGCACCGGCGAACGTGATCTTCGACGTCGACGCGAACACGAGCGGCCGGTTGGGGTGACCCGCCTCCGCTGCCATCCCGAGGATGTCCAGCGACGGCGCCGTCTCGCCGACCAGCGGATGCACCGCGTAGGCGTTGTCCCAGAACAGCCGGAAGTCGGGGGCGGCGGCCGGCATCGACGCCAGCGCGCGCGTGACCTCTTCCGAGTACACCGCGCCCGTGGGGTTGGAGTAGTTGGGAACGGCCCACAGACCCTTGATCTGCGGATCGTTCGCGACGAGTTCGGCGATGACGCCGACGTCGGGGCCGTCCGGGCGCATCGGCACCGGGATCATCTCGATGCCGTAGGTCTCGGTGATCCCGAAGTGCCGGTCGTAGCCGGGTGCCGGGCACAGGAACTTGACCTTCTCCTCCTGCGACCACGGGCGCGGGGAGTCGGGGGTGCCGTGCAGCAGAGCGAACACGACGTTGTCGTGCATGATCTCGAGGCTGGCGTTGTTGCCGGCGAGCAGGTTCTCGACGGGGATGCCGAGCAGTTCACCGAAGATCGCGCGCAGTTCCGGCAGACCGGTGAGCCCGCCGTAGTTGCGGGTGTCGGTGCCGTTGCCGTCGCGGAAGTCGCCGTCACCGGGCAGCGCCAGCAGCGCCGCCGACAGATCCAGTTGCTCGGGCGAAGGCTTGCCGCGGGTGAGGTCGAGCGTGAGCTTCTCCGTCTTCAGCTGCGCGTAGCTCGCAGTCTGGCGCTCATGCTCCGAAAGTAGTTCCTCATGGCTCATCAACCCGATCTGGGTCTGGTTGGTCATCAGGAGCGGCCTCTCACCGACATCGGGGGTCGGGTATGCGAAAGATAGGGGACCCCGCGCACCCGGCAGAGCCCGTTGACCCTTGCTGCCTTCCGGCCCTGGGGGAGTTCACAGGATGCGCGCCGCGCGGGATCCACCACAGAGTGTAGACGGCCCCGAGCCGCTACCGGGATCCACCCCGGCCCGCGCCCGACGCCGCACGTCAGACCACGTCCAGTGCTACGGTCGCCCCCGCATTCGGCCACCGTCGGCAAAGGATCGGGATGAAACTCAGAAGGACAGCACACGCAGCGGCCCTCGCCGTCGTCGTCGCAGCACTGTCGGCGTGCGGCGGGAGCAGCGAAGACGCAGCCACGTCCGATGCGGTCAGCTGGGACGCGGCCGAGCCGTGCTCGCTCGCGGACGACGCGACGCTCGCACCGCTCCTGACGGCAGGCGCCGGCGAGGGCACCGCCACCGACAGTCCGGAACGTCGCGCGTGCACGTGGGGCAAACCGGAGGCGCTGAACACTGTGACCGTCACCACCACGAGCGCGCCGGAACCGGTCGACGCCCTGCGCACGATCGACGTCGGCGGACTCGAGGGCCGGGCGCTCGCCGAGAGCAAGTACCAGTGCATCCTCGAGGTCACCACCGACGCGGGCACGCTGTCGATCGAGTCGAAATTCGGCCTGGACGCGACCGCGAACCCGGACACGTCCTGCGACCGGTCCGTGCCCCTCGCCGAGCACGCCCTCAGCCAGCTGAAGTGGGCGTAGAACCGGCAGCCACCTGGTCGTTTAACGGTGAGCCGTCGTCGTTGGGTATGCTCCTCCACGGAGGATTCGCCTAGTGGCCTATGGCGCTCGCCTGGAACGCGGGTTGGGTTAACGCCCTCAGGGGTTCAAATCCCCTATCCTCCGCCACAGGAACCCCTGTGAACCGCTGAAACGTGGTTCGCAGGGGTTTCTTGCATCTCCGGGCAAACCAGGCGGCGCCGCCCTCGGACCGCCGTTTGCAGACCCGTCCGCGCCGACAATCCCAGGCCACGACAGGCACAACCCGTTATCTCCCTGTTATCGTCTCCGGTGCAGCGTTCGCTGTGCAGTGTCTGTTACGAGATAAAAGGACATTCGGATGGCGATACGTCGCACCCGCGCGCTGATCGTGGGCCTGGTCGCAGTGTTGGCATCGGGCCTCGTGTCCGTACTGGCCGGAACCGGCATCGCGCATGCCGACTCGGCCCTGATCTCGGTGTACTCACCGTCGATGGACAAGGACATTCCCGTCAAGGTGCTCAAGGCCGCGGGTGGCGGTCCCGCGCCGACGCTGTACCTGCTCGACGGTCTGCGCGCGCCGGACGACAACAACGGCTGGCTGATCGAGACCGACGTGGAGAATTTCTTCGCCGGCAAGCACGTCAACGTGGTCATCCCGTTCGGCGGCGGCGGCACCTTCTACTCCGACTGGCTGCGTGACGACCCGAAGCTGGGCCGCGTGAAGTGGGAGACCTTCCTGACCAACGAACTGCCCCCGGTGATGGCTTCGCAGTTCGGCAGCGACGGCGTGAACAACGCGGTCGCGGGTCTGTCGATGAGCGGTACCTCCGCGTTGAACCTCGCCATTCACCGCCCCGACTTCTACAAGGCGGTCGCGTCCTACAGCGGGTACCCGACGGCCAGCTCGCCCGGCTTCGCGCAGGGCATTCAGGTTTCGGTCGCCCAGATGGGCGGCAACGCGCAGAACATGTGGGGCTTCTGGCCGTCCGCAGCCTGGGTCCGCAACGATCCGCTGCTCAACGTCGGCGCACTGCGCGGCAAGTCCGTCTACATCTCGTCCGGTGCGGGTTCGGCGGCAGGCGATCCCACCGTCG
Organism: Rhodococcus koreensis; assembly: GCF_900105905.1. Taxonomy (GTDB): domain Bacteria; phylum Actinomycetota; class Actinomycetes; order Mycobacteriales; family Mycobacteriaceae; genus Rhodococcus_F; species Rhodococcus_F koreensis. Next base: position 4,410,682 of record NZ_FNSV01000005.1, read on the forward strand.
ACCCGGACAGCAAGTCGTTCGACCCGGTGAAGTTCTCGCAGACGGTTCCCCTCGAGACCGCCTCGGGCCTCAGCAGCAAGGTCTTCGTCCCCGCGGCGCAGCGCGCAGGCGCCAAGCTGCAGACGCACATCGCCGACGAGGGCCTGCACACGTGGAACTACTGGCAGGACCGCCTGCACGAGTCCTGGGCCAACACGCTCGCGCCCGCACTCGGCACGTCTTAGTCGAGGTGTTCGCACGTCCTGAACTCCGCCACAGCGGCCCCCGATCTCCGGATCGGGGGCCGCTGTCGTTCGCCGCAGTGTTTGATGTGTGATGTGCCGATCGACGACAGCAGGCAGATGCTCGTGCTGGCGGTGGTGCTGTCCGCGCTGGCCGGCTACGTCGACGCGCTCGGATTCATCACGCTCGGCGGGTTCTTCGTCGCGTTCATGAGCGGCAATCTCACCCGGTTCAGTGTCGGGTTCGCGGACGGGTCGTGGGCGCATGCGCTGACGGCCGCCGCGGTGATCGGCACGTTCGTCCTCGGCTGCGCCCTGGGCGCCGTGGTCGTGCACCTGTCCGATCGCAGGCGGCTGCCCGTCCGGACGACGGTGCTCGCCGTCGTGTCCGGCCTTCTGATCGCAGGCGCCGTCGCCGCGACCGTCGGGGCGAGCACCGTGGCCGTCGGCGCGATGCTGCTCGCCATGGGCGCGGAGAACTCCTTCTTCCAGAAGGACGGCGAGGTCACGATCGGCCTCACCTACATGACGGGCGCCCTCGTGAAGATGGGCCACCGGCTTGCCGCGGCGCTGCTCGGCGGGCCGCGGTGGGCGTGGCTACGACATTTCGCGCTGTGGGCGGGCCTGGTGGCTGGAGCGGTGACGGGCGCTCTCGCGCATCACTGGATCGGGCTGGACGCCCTGTGGTTCGCCGCCGGACTGTCGGCGGCGCTGACCGTCACCGTCCATCTGCGGATCGACCGCGCTACTCGCCGCCCGCAGTTGTCGTGACCGGATTTCCTGCGGAGTCGAGGGTCCACCACACGCTGCCGACCGCCTGCCCGTATGCGTCACCGGGTTCGTTGTCATCCTTGTACCGGTACACGGGTCGCCCGTTCACGGTGAGCTGATGGGTGCCGTCCGCCGCGGGGATGGTGTCGATGACGACTTCCTGCAGCCCCTGCACCGTCGGGTTCTCGGTGACGGAGGTGACCGGCGGCCACGACTGCAGGCACGTGTCGCGGCACGAACTGGCACCGGAGCCGACCTCGTCCTTGTCGTACACGTAGACCGTCATCCCGCCTTCGTCGACCATCACCTCGCCGAGCGTCGTCGGTCCCATCTTCAGGACGGGTGTTCCGGGCAAGGCCGGTGGGGACGTCGGCGTCGGGGACACCGGGGCGTTGCCGCCCGTGTCACCGGAATCCGTGCGGTCGTAGGCGCAACTCGAGAAGGTCAGGCTGACGGCGACGATCGCTGCCAGCGCCCATGTTCGTCTCATGGAGTCCTCGTTCTCTGTGACGGCGAAGTGGCGGGCCTCCTGGGGAACCTCTGCGGACCCGTACATACAGTTCACCTCGAGTTGCGTGCCGGTGCGGGTACTTCGGGCGATGTGACGGGCCCGCACGTGTCGGTATCCGTCATTAGGCTCCTGTGCATGGGCTGGTACACGCCGACCTCGCCGGCACCCGACCTCGCCGGCACGCTCGTGTGCGGGTGGTCCGCGCGCACGCAGGGCGAGCATCTGCTGGTGCCGGACGCGTGCATGGACATCCTGTGGATCCGGGGTGTGGGGATCCGGGTGTGCGGTCCCGAGACCACGGCCTGGTCGTTCACGCTGCCGCCGGGCACCGAATCCGTCGGTGTCCGTTTCCGTCCCGGCGCCGGCTCGCATCTGCTGCGGACGTCGGCGGCCGAGGTCCGCAACATCCGGGTCGGCCTCGGCGACGTACTCGGGTCCACGTGGGAACGGACACTGACCGACCGGCTCGACAACGCGTCCGGCCACGCGGAACGAATCGCCCTGTTCGAGAACGCCGTGCGCGCGTGGCGGAGCCGCGGGCCGGAGGCCGACCCGCTGATCGGCACCGTGCGGCGGGCCCTGGCCCGGCAGTCGTGGAATGTGGGCGCGCTCGCCGACGCCGCCTCCGTCACGGAGCGGCAACTGCAGCGGCGATGCAACGACGCGTTCGGATACGGTCCCGCGACGCTCCGCGGAATCCTGCGGCTGCAACGGTTCATGGCGCTCGCGCAGTCGGGGACCCGGACGGGTCTCGCCGCACTCGCCGCCACCGCCGGCTACAGCGACCAGGCGCACCTGTCGCGGGAATGCCGGCGGATCTCCTCGCTCACCCCGTCCGAGCTCCTCGCCAGCGAGGCCCCCGACTGGCACGGAAACGAATCCGTCGTCGATGTCGGAAATGTTCAAGCCGTCGGGCCCCGGACGGGGGAAGAATCGGCAGCATGACCTCGACAACCGAAACCCCCGCAGCCCACTACCGCGACCTCGCCGCGAAGTTCACGAAGCGCGTCGAATCCGTGCCCGCCGCACGCTGGGACGACGCGTCTCCGTGTGACGGCTGGACGGCCCGCGACGTCGTGCGGCACGTGATCGACACACAGCGCTACATCGTCACCGTCGTCGATCTGGAACTGCCGGAGCCGCCGTCCGTCGACGAAGACCCGGTTGCCGCGTGGGCGGCAACGCGCGACGGCATGCAGGAGATCCTGGACGATCCGGCCAAGGCGGGCCGCGAGTACGACGGGCATTTCGGCCGCACCGAACTCGGCAAGACCGTCGACAGCTTCTACTGCTTCGACCTGGTGGTGCACGGCTGGGACCTCGCGCGGGCCACCGGCCTCGACGATACCATCCCTGCCGACGACCTGACCTGGGTGGGTGGCGTCGCGGAGCAGCTGGGCGACAACATCCGCACGGCCGGAGTGTGCGGCCCGGCCGTGGACGTCCCCGCGGACTCCGACGAGCAGACCCGGGTCCTGGCCTTCCTCGGCCGCAAGGCCTGACGGTCCATCCACCTCACCCCTGCCCGGCCGCGCTTGTAACCTCGAGTCATGAGCGTGCCGGGCAGGATCGCCGCGCTGACGGCGGTGTCACTGGCCGCGGCGCTGCTCGGCGGTGACGTGGTCGCGGTGGCCGATCCCGAACCCCGGGGTGCGTCCGGACTGCCCGCCCGCGGCCTGGTCACGTCGGCGCCGCTCACGTCGGCGCTGATGTTCGCCGGGACCTCCGGCGAGGCCACCCCGTCGCAGCGGGTTCCGGGTGCGGAGTCGGACGGGATGTCGGCCACCGGTCACGACTTCGGCGAATACCCGTACATGCGGTACGAGGTCCGGTTCGGTCCGGACACCGCGGGCTCGGACGTGACGTGGCACGGACGTTCGGTGAATCTCGACGACCTCGCGATGCACGTGTGGGACGAGGAAACGCAGAGTTGGGGTGAGCCGGTCGCGACAGCGCAGCCGTCCGAGCCTGGCGGCCCGGTCACGCTGACCACCCGGATCGAGGGCGAGGACGCCGCGCAGATCCTCGTCATCGACAGCCCGCGACAGGACCGGAGTTTCCGCGAGGCCAACGCGACCGCCGACCAGCAGTTCGCCGACCCGGACACGTACGACTTCGCGTTGCAGCACATCACCGACACCCAGTACGTGTCCCGGGACCGGCCCGAGGTGTATTTCGACATGACCCGCTGGACCGCGGAGAACGCCGCCGAACGCAAGATCGCGTATTCGATGCACACCGGCGACCTCGTCCAGAGCTGGATACGTCCGGGGGCGCCCGAGTCCCGCGCGCGCCCCGAGTTCGAGGTGGCGGACCGCGCGATGGCGACGCTCGAGGACGCCGGAGTCCCGTACGGGGTCCTGCCCGGCAACCACGACAACCTGTGGAACGTGGGCGGACGGCTCATTCCCGGCGAGCACGAGAAGAACCACGCCCTCTACAACGAGTTCTTCGGTCCGTGGCGGTTCCGCGACCGGCCGTACTGGGGTGAATCCGTCACGGACACGGACAATTCGGCGCACTACGACCTGCTCGACATCGCCGGCGCGAAATTCCTGATGCTCTACATCGGCTACAACCCGCCCGAGCACGTCCTGCAGTGGGCCGAGGACGTGCTGGCCGCCCACCCGGACCGCAACGTGGTGATCGGCAGCCACTATTACCTGGACGAGGACGGCTCGCTGCGGATGAGCGGGTTCGGCGACATCGGTACCAGTGCCGGACAGCAGATCTGGAATCGGCTCGTCGTCCCGTTCGACACGGTGTTCCTGGTCCTCGCGGGGCACGTCGACGGGCAGACGACGGTCACCGACCGGAAGGTGGGCGACACCGACCGGAAGGTCGTGGAGTTGCTGGCCGACTACCAGTACTTCACGGTGAACGGTCTCCGCGAGACCGGCTTCCAGCGACTGCTGCAGTTCGACGTCGACGGTGGAGCCCTCGCGGTCACGACGCACTCCCCGACCCTGGACAGCTTCCGGGTGGAGGACTTCGATCCGCAGCGCCGCTACGCGGCCGGTGACGGCGACTTCGTCACCGACGTGGAGTTGCGGGCCGACCTGCCGCGCGCCGTCATCCCCGCGCCCTGAGATGGAGTCGATCAGCTGCGCGACAACCGGCACGTCGTCCGGGCCGCGACGGACGAACTGATGCACCCCCTCATGACGCTGTCGGGCCAGGAGTACGTGGACGACTACGCGCTCAGGCGACCGGCGTAGCGACGGCGCGCGTCACCAGATCGGCGATGAGCCGCTCGGTGTCGACGCCCTCGAGCACCCCGGGCAGCGTCAGGTGCTCGACGATGAGCGCATTCATCGCGAGGTAGAGCATCAGCACGGTGCTGCGGTCGCCGGGCAGTCCCGAGCCGAGGTGAAACCCGATGTCGCGCTCCAGGTTGCCGGAGATGGTGCGCGTCAACGTGGTGCGTAACTCGGGTCGACGGACCGCTTCGAGCCGCAACTCCTGCAACGCGAGGTAGCCCGTCCGGTCGCCGGTGATCCGGCCGAACAGTCCCTGCATGTACTCGATCACGAGGTCGAGATTCTGCGGCTTACGACCGCTTTCCTCTATGACCGCGGGGTCGGGGCCCATCCGCTCGTGAATCCGCTTGCCGACCTGGTCGAACAGGTCGTCGCGGCTGGCGAAGTAGTTGGAGGCCGTCCCCTTGGGCACGTTCGCCTCGACGTCGACGGCACGGAAGGTGAGGCCGCGCGCACCCTCTCGCGCAAGCACTTCGATCGCTGCGTTCACGAGTGCCGCACGTCGTTCCGGATTCTGCGCCATCGACACTCCTCGAAAAAGGACTTGCAACCACTGCAGTCATAGTACTACAACTGGAGTAATTACCGACTGCGGGAGGACTCACATGCGAAAACTCGTCTACTACGTCGCCACCACCATCGACGGATTCATCGCCGGGGCCGACGGTTCGGACCCCAGCGGCACCGTCTTCGAGCTCGAGGGTGATCACATGCCCGCGATGATCGCCGAGTACCCCGAAACGGTCCCCACCCATGTGCGGGCAGCGATGGGAATCGATGCCCCCAACCGGCATTTCGACACACTGCTCATGGGCCGCGCCAGCTACCAGCCCGGCCTCGACCTCGGCGTGACCAGCCCGTACGCGCATCTGCGACAGTACGTGTTCTCGACGACGATCACCGAGTCGCCCGACCCGGACGTTCAGATCGTCTCGGGCGATCCGATCGAGAAGGTGCGCGAACTCAAGAAGGAGGACGGCAAGGACATCTGGCTGTGCGGCGGCGGGAAGCTGGCCGCCGCGGTGCAACCCGAGGTCGACGAACTCCGGATCAAGCTCAACCCGTGGCGATCGGCACCGGCATTCCGCTGTTCGACGGCGAATTCGACCCCCAGCGGTTCCGGCTGACCTCGACCCGCGCATTCGAGAGCGGGATGATTTTCCTGACGTACGTTCGCCGATAACCGGAGTCACACCCGCCACTTGCGGCGACACGGGCACCTGACGCATGTATTGATTCAATACGTAAGTAATGTTCGAGGCATGCGCGAACGCCGGTACTCGTCCACCAGCCCCGAACACCTGGCTGCGGCCCTGTTCGACGTCGCGGCCGAGTCGGGCCTCGAGGGCGCCAGCGTGCGCGAGGTCGCCAAGAGGGCGGGTGTGTCCATCGGCGCCGTGCAGCACCACTTCTCCACGAAGGACGAGATGTTCGCGTTCGCGCTGCGCACCCTCGTCGACACACTGCTCACCCGCCTGGCGGAGATCGACCGCGGCGGCGACCCCGCCGAGGACCTGTTCGCCGCGATGTCGCAGTTGCTCCCCCTCGACGAGTCACGGTCGCGGGAAGCGCACGTCAGGGCGGCATTCGCCGTCCGGGCGGCCACCTCCCCGTCGCTCGCCGAGATCCGGCGCACGACCCTGTTCACCATCCGCACCGGACTGTCCGCGGTGCTCATCGGGATCGGCACCCCGGAAGCGGAAACCCGTGCGGCGCTTCTCCTCGCCACCGTCGACGGTCTCGCCCTCGAGGCGATCGGCAGTCCGGACCTGTACCCGGCCGAGTACCTCGAGCACGCCCTGAACGTCCAGATCGGCATGACTCTGCTGGGCGCCGACGTCGTGCCGTCGTCGTCGATCGAACTGGCCAGCTGACCCCTCGGCCGATGTCACATCCGTCTCGTCAGAGTGAACCGCTGCCCCGTCACGCGGAGGGCGCGGGACGGTTCGCGCCCAGCCCCTCCGGCGACCTGCACCTCGGCAACCTGCGGACGGCCGTGCTGGCATGGCTGTTCGCCCGGTCCACCGGCCGGCGATTTCTCCTGCGCGTCGAAGACCTGGACCGCGTCCGCGACGGCGCCCGGGACCGGCAACTGGCCGACCTCGCGGAACTCGGTCTCGACTGGGACGGCGACGTCGTGTCGCAGTCGCACCGACTGCCGCGGTACGACGCCGCCATCGCCGAACTCCACGCCGCCGGCCTCACGTACGAGTGCTTCTGCACGAGAAGAGAAATCCTGAAGGCGGCGTCGGCCCCGCACGCACCCCAGGGCGCCTACCCGGGGACCTGCCGCAACCTGACACCGGACGAGCGTGCCGACCGGCTCGCCGGCGGGCGACCACCGGCCCTGCGTCTGCGCGCCGACGTCACGTCGTTCACCATCGACGACGTCCTGCACGGAAGCTACTCCGGAATGGTGGACGACCTCGTGCTGCGCCGCGGCGACGGAACACCCGCGTACAACCTCGCGGTGGTCGTCGACGACGCCGCCCAGGGGATCGATCAGGTGGTGCGCGGCGACGACCTGCTCTCGTCCGCGCCCCGCCAGGCGTACCTCGCGGGACTGCTCGGGCTCACCGCCCCCGCGTACGCACACGTCGCGCTCGCCCTCAACGAGGACGGCAAACGGCTCGCGAAACGTGACGGCGCCATCACCCTCACCGACCAGAAAGCGTTGGGACGCACACCGAGCGACGTCCTCGGGGTGCTGGCGGCGTCGCTCGGGCTCGCGGAACCGGGCGAGGCCGTGGATCTCGGGACCCTCCTCGCCCGATTCGACCCGGCCCGCCTGCACCGCGAACCGTGGGTGGTCAGGCCCCCGACGCCGCCGCGATCAGCATGATCACGAAGAACAGGATCCACCCGACGACGTAGGCGCCGCCGATGGCGATCCCGGCGATCGCGAGCCCACGGCCTTCCTGACCGGACTGCTTGATCTGGCCCAGCGCCACGATGCCGAGGATGATGCCGACAATGGAGCCGACACCGTAGAAGCAACCTCCGACGATCGACGTGATCAGCGACGCGATCGCGAGACCGTTCGTCCCGCGCGACTGCGGGTAGGGCGCGCCGTATGGGTTCGGGGCGCCGTACTGCGGGGCGGGGCCACCGTATTGGCCCGCCGCCCCGTACTGATTGGGGGCGCCGTACTGATTCGGGGTGCCGTACTGATTCGGGGCGGCGTACGGGTTGGGCGTCCCGTACTGCTGCTGGCTGGGGACCCCGTACTGGTCGCCGCCGTATTGATTCGGCGCGGCATACGGATTCGGAGACGTCCCGTACGCGCCCGGCTGCTGATAGTCGGGGTACTTCTCGGTGGGCGCCGAATACGTGGGATAACCGGATTCGTCGACCCCGTAGCCGTCGCGCGGCAAGGGCGGAACCTCGCCGTAAGTGGGTGGTGTCTGCCCGTTGTACGGATTCGAATCGTCCGATCCCCCAGAATTAGTCACGATAACCAGCGTAAAGCATCAAAACCGCAGGAGAAGAAGCAGACCAAAGGGAGGCGGGTAAAGGATTGTCCACGTAGTGTTTATTCGCACTGTCACGCGCGAGCACTCAACTCTTGCTGAGGGGATCACATGACGACTGGTGGATACGACCCTAACGACAAACCCGAAGGTGGTGACCAGGGCGGATACCCTCCGCGGGGCAATCCTCCACCGCCGCCCGGCGGATATCCGCCGCCCCCGGGGAATTACCCACCGCCGCCGCAGGGACCGCCGCCCGGCGGATATCCGCCACCGCCTCCCGGCGGAAACTATCCCCCTCCGCCCGGTGGAAACTACCCGCCGCCCCCCGGTAATTACCCACCGCCGCCGCAAGGACCCCCGCCCGGCGGTAATTACCCGCCGCCGCAGGGAAATTACCCGCCCCCTCCGCAGGGACCGCTCGGCGGATATCCGCCGCCCCCGCCGATGTCGGATTACGGCGCCCCGGGGCAGACGCCGGGACAGTTCTCGGTGGGTGACGCGATCGGCTACGGCTGGAACAAGTTCAAGGACAACGCGCTCATCTGGATCGGCATCCTGCTGATCGCCGCCGTCATCCAGGTGGTGCTGAACCTCATCTTCGGCGGCTTCAGCACGTCGTCCGACATGAGTTCGGCGTTCTCGGTGTGGCGCATCATCGGTTCGATCGTCACCACCATCGTCGGATACCTGATCAACGCGGCGCTCGTGCGGGGCGCGCTGCACGAGGTGGACGGCAACAAGCCGGCGTTCGGGTCGTTCTTCCAGTTCACCAACGTCGGGGCGATCATCATCGCCAGCGTCATCATCGGTGTCGCCTCCATCATCGGTTTCTTCCTGCTCGTCATCCCGGGTCTGATCGTTATCTTCCTGACCTGGTGGACGCTGCAGTTCGTCATCGATCAGAACGAGGATGCGATCACCGGCATCAAGTCGAGTTTCCGCACGATCTCGCAGAACGTCGGACCGGTACTGCTGCTGGCCCTGGCCCTCGTCGGCATCAACATCGTCGGTGCAATCCTCTGCGGCGTCGGACTTCTCGTCTCGATCCCGATCACGATCATCGCGTCGACCTACGCGTACCGCGTGCTCACCGGCCGTTACGTCGCGGCCTGACCGTTCGCTCCCCACGGGTGAGCGCGCTCCCGCCCCTCGGGCAGGAAGCGCGCTCACCCGTTTTGCTACTCCCGTCACTCGAGTCACTCCCACCCCTTGCGTAAGGTGCTCAGGCGTCATCCGAGACGATTCGAGGGGGAACACATGACTACTGGCGGATTCGATCCCAACCAGGGACAGCAACCGTTCGGCGGGCAGCAGTACGGGCAACCGCACTACAACGGGGCGGGGCAGCAGTACGGGCAGCAACAGTTCGGCGCACCACCGCAGTTCGATTCGGCGCAGCAAGCCGGCACCCAGCCGTTCGCGCAGCCCGACTTCGGATTCACCCCGTCCCGGCCGGGCGAACTCCTTCCCCGCCTGGGCGCGCGGGTGATCGACGGCCTGATCGTCGGCATTCCGACGGCCGTGGTCACCATCGTCATCTCGCTGGTGCTGGGCACCTTCCTGGGCAGTGCTCTGGGCGCGATCCTCACCGCCGCCGCCGCCGTGGGCTACTTCGTGTTCTTCGAGACGACGCGGGGCCAGACCGTCGGCAAGCAGGTTCTGGGTCTGCGCGTCGAGGGCCCGGACGGCGGACTGCCCACCCAGCAGCAGTCGCTGACCAGGAACGGCTTCTACGTCCTCGCCGCGCTCGGCGGGTTCCCGTTCCTCGGGTTCCTGTTCGGACTGGTCGGGTTCGTCACGGCGATCGTCATCGCCGTGACGATCAACGGCAGCCCCACCAAGCAGGGCAAGCACGACGAACTGGCAGGCGGCACGCGCGTCGTCCAGGGTTAGCCCGGCACGGCCATCGCGCGGGTGAACGTACCTTTCAACGCCTCAGATCGGACAAAAGGTACGTTCACCCGTTCCTGATTCGCGCCTCTCCCCGTGCAAGTGCTTGGATTGCGGCGTGACAGCCTCAGATCAGCAGACCAAGCCAGACCACGCGACGTTCGCGCACGTCAGCCGGGGGTACTACCCCACGTTCGTTGCCCTCTTCACGGCGACGCTGCTGATCTCGAATATCTGCGCGACGAAAGGCGTCGCATTCTTCGCCGACTCGTCGCTCACCATCGGCCCGCTGCAGATCCTGCCGGTCATCACCGATGGCGGCTTCTTCCTGTTCCCGCTGGCCTACATCCTCGGCGACGTGCTCAGCGAGCTGTACGGGTTCAAAGCGACGCGACGCGCGATCTACCTGGGCTTCGGTGCGCTGATCCTCGCCGCGTTCTGCTTCTGGCTCCTCATCGAACTGCCGTCCGCCGACTTCTACGAGAACCAGGAGGCGCTGCGGTCCGTCGTCGGCGTCTACCCGCGACTGCTGCTCGCCGGGCTGGCCGGGTACTTCGTCGGGCAGATGCTGAACTCGATGACGCTGGTCCTGATCAAGGAGCGGACCAAGGAGAAGCACCTGTGGGCGCGGCTCATCGGCTCCACCATCGTCGGTGAGTTCGCCGACACCCTGATCTTCTGCTCCATCGCCGCCGGCGCGATCGGCATCAGCACGTGGAGCGATTTCGTCAACTACGTGATCGTCGGATTCCTGTGGAAGACCCTGGTGGAGGTGCTGGTCATGCCGATCACGTACCGCGTCATCGCGTACGTGAAGAAGCGCGAACCCACCTACCAGCTCTGACCCGCACGTGAGTGGGAAAGCGTCCCCGGGGACGCTTTCCCACTCACGTGCGGTAGAAGCGGCCCAGCGTCTCGGCCTTGAACTCGGCGAAGTAGCCGCCCTCGATGCTGGCGCGGATCTGATCGACCAACCGCACCGTGAAGCGTTCGTTGTGAATCGTGCACAACGTGGACGCCAGCATTTCCTTCGCTTTGAACAGGTGGTGGATGTAGGCGCTGGTGTAGTTCGCGCACGTGTAGCAGTCGCAGTTCTCGTCGATCGGGGTGAAATCACGCCGGAAGCGGCTGGTGTTGATGTTGAACCGGCCGTCCGGGTGGTAGATCGCGGCGTTGCGCGCGACCCGCGACGGGTTCACACAGTCGAACGTGTCGGCGCCGTTCTCGATGGCCACGAAGACGTCGTCCGGCTCGCTGATGCCGAGCATGTGCCGCGGCTTGTGCTCGGGCAGCTCCTCGTTGCACCAGCGGACGATGGTGCCCAGATTCTGCTTCTCGAGCGCCCCGCCGATGCCGTACCCGTCGAAGCCGCGTCCGCTCTCCCCGGTGATCGACTCCAGCCCCCGGCACGCCTGCCGCCGCAGGTCCTCGTACTGCGCGCCCTGGACGACCCCGAACAGCGCCTGGTACGGGCGGTGGGACCGCTCGGCGGTGAGCTTCTCGTGCTCGGCGATGCAGCGCACCGCCCACGCCTGCGTCCGCTCCACCGACTGCTCCTGGTAACCGCGGGTGTTCAGCAGCGTCGTGAGCTCGTCGAACGCGAACATGATGTCGGCGCCCAGCTGATGCTGGATCTGCATCGACACCTCGGGGGTGAACCGGTGCCGCGACCCGTCCAGGTGCGATTTGAACGTGACGCCGTCGTCGTCGACGGTCGCGAGGCGTTCCTTGCCCTTCGCGATGACATCGTCGGAGCGCACCCCGACCGCTTCCATCGCGAGGACCTTCTTGAATCCGACACCCAGCGACATCACCTGGAATCCGCCGCTGTCGGTGAACGTCGGGCCGTCCCAGTTCATGAACTTGCCGAGCCCGCCGGCCTCGTCGACGATGTCCGGTCCCGGCTGCAGGTACAGGTGGTACGCGTTGGCGAGCAGCGACTGCGCGCCCAGGTCCTTCATGCTCTCCGGCAGCACCGCCTTGACGGTGGCCTTGGTGCCGACGGCCACGAACGACGGCGTCGCGATGTCGCCGTGCGGGGTGTGAATGGTTCCGGTTCGGCCGAGCTGTCCGTCGAGTCGGGTGCCGACGGTGAAGAACGGATCGGGCGGGGTCGGGACTACGGCATTCACGGGTGTATCCAATCACGCGCGACATTTCCGGCGACACATCACTACTTCGTTCGAAAGTGGGTACAGAGAGTGTGACGATCCCATCCCCTCGACCGGAGGAACCGCCATGAGCGACGAGAAGACCGGCCATCGGATCGACAGGCGAACGTTTCTCTCGGGTGCCGCGGTCGCGGGCGGGGTGACCGTGATGTCGGGTCTCTTCGACCGTCGGGCGGACGCGTCGGAGCAACCGCTGCGCCGCCAGCCGAACAACTACGTGCAGCCCAACATCGTGTTCATCGTCGTCGACGAGATGCGGTTTCCCCAGGTCTTTCCGGCCGGTATCACCACTCCCGATCAGTTCCTGCAGCGGTTCATGCCCAACCTCTACAAGTTGTGGGCGCCCGGGGTGAAGTTCACGCAGCACTACACGGCCGGGGTGGCGTGCAGCCCCGGCCGCGCGTGTTTCGTCACCGGGCTCTACCCGCTGCAGAACTGGATGCTGCAGACCCGGACCGGTAATCGGGCGTCGCCGGTCCCGTCCCCGGCGATGGGACGGGAGTTCCCGACGTACGGCAAACTGCTGCGGCAGGCGGGATACGTCACGCCGTACGTCGGGAAGTGGCATCTGTCGCCGTCGCCGGACGAGGATTCGGGGCTCGCCCCCGGCTACCTCGAGGAGTACGGGTTCGACGGACTGACGATGCCCGACATCATCGGATTGAACGGTGAGGGCTTCGAATTCGACGGGCACATCGCCGACCAGGCCGCGGCGTGGTTGTCGACGCGCAAACCCTCCGACGGCCCGTTCTGCCTGACGGCGAGCTTCGTCAACCCCCACGACCAGCAGTTCTTCTGGGCCGGAACGGAAGCGGAACGCTACCAGTCGCTGTACGCGAACAACGTTCCCCCGCTCAGCCCCGCCCGGACGTGGTCGGTGACCACCGGTGAGAGCGACCCGCCGCGGCTGGGCTACCCGTCCGTGCCGCCCAACTGGGAACCCGAGAAGGCGCTGCAGTCGAAACCGAGCACCCAGGTGTTCGCGCGGGAGTTCCAGGCCCTGGTGTGGGGCGGCGTCACCGACGACGTCCAGAACCTGTCGAACTACTACCTCCAGCCATACGGCCAGGGCACCGATCCCGACCGGCACATCGCGTTCGCGCCGTACACGTACTGGGAACGGGCACTGGACAGTTACACCAACGTGCTGTCGATGGTCGATCACCACATCGGCACCGTGATCGATTCGCTGCCGGAAGACGTCGCGGCGAACACCGTCTTCGTCATGACGTCCGATCACGGCGAATACGCCGGGGCGCACGGCTTCGTCGCGGGCAAGCTGTCCACCGCCTACGACGAGGCGTTCCACATCCCGCTGATCGTCGCCGACCCGACCGGGCGGTTCACCGGCGACACCGACACCCCGCGCGGCCAGCTCACGTCGAGCGTCGACGTCGTGCCGCTGCTCGCGACGCTCGGCCACGGCGACCGGAACTGGATGTCCGGGGACCTGTTCGCGACGTACGCCGAGCGCGTCGACCTCCTGCCGCTGCTGCGGAGCAACGCCGCGGCAGGACGCGACCACGTCCTCCTCGCCACCAACGAGCACGCACCGCAGGGGATCAACTGGAACAACTCCCCCACCCACATCTACGTGCTGCGCACCCCCGAGGCGAAGGTCGCGGTGTACTCGAAGTGGTTGGGGCCCACCGCCTACGTCGACCCGGCGTCGTTCCAGTACGAGTTCTACGACTACGCCACCGACCGCGGTCGGGCGGAACTCGACAACACCTTCGATCACGACCCGCGCGGCCCCGCGATGGCCGCCCAGTTGATGACCCAGTATCTGCCGACTCAGCTCGCCGCGCCGCTGCCCCCGGCGTTCGCTCAGCAGAGCGCGGACGCGATGGCCCGGTACCTCACCTACATCCAGGTGATCAACCGGTACACCCCCGGCCAGATCGACCGCGAGGGCATCGACAAGCTGACCGCGTTCGGGGAGGTGTTCTGACGGATATGGCCGGGAAAATTGTTGCCGCCGTGCTGGTTCTGCTGATGTGGTCGGGTGGGGTCTCCGTCGCCTCCGCGGCCCCGCCGCCGACGGCGCAGTGCGCGTGGCAGTTCATGTCCAACTCGACGGTGCTGAATGTCGCGTTCCCCGACGCCAACGCGACGTACTGGGTTCTGCCCTACGCGTTGGCGTCCGGCGACACCATCGAACTGAGCGGCACCTACCCGGCCGCCCGCTATTTCTCGCTCAACACGTACGGAACCAACTTCGACACGGTCGACACTTTGCGCGACAACCAGATCGGGCCCGACCCGGGCAGCGGCAACCCTTTCACCGACGCCTCAGCAGGTTCGCTGCCTGCAACGCAGAAGCGCTGGCACGCGACGGTCGTGACCGGTCCGGCCGATCACGCGCGCAACCAGATCCAGGCCCTGCCCGCCGGGGCCGGCGCGCAGTCGGTACCCGTCGGCTTCCTCATCATCCGGGTGTACGTGCCCGACGATCCGGCATCACCGTCGGGCGGAGTCCCATTGCCCGACGTGACGCTGACGTCCGCGGGCCGGACGTCGCCGGTGCCGACGTGCGGATCCGAATTCGACCCGTCCGCCTACGACAACGGCCCGCTCGGACAGGTCGCGGAGGCCGGCTTCGATCAGATCATCGCCGGCGCCGCGTCCGGCGCGTTCCCCGGCAACGTGCCCGAGGCGACGTTCGTGAACCCGGCGAGCACGTCGGGCCTGTTCCCCAACGGCGACAACAAATACGTCGGAGCGGGGCTGACCTATCAGCCCGGACGCATCGTCGTCGTGCAGGGCCGGGCGCCCACGTTCCCCGACACCCGTGCGGGACAACCCGTCACGGCACCCGGCCGCCAGGTGCGGTACTGGTCGATGTGCCAGAACGACCAGCTGACGCCCTACCCGGTCGTCGCGTGCGCCGCCGACTTCCAGACCCGCACCGACGGCGACGGCAACTACACGTACGTCGTCGCCGCACCTCAGGACGTCCCCGCCCGCGCCGCAGCCGACCCGACCGTCACCGTCATCCCCTGGGGCTCCACCGACGTCGCGAAGAAGGTGCTGTTCCTGCGGTACATGCTGCCGTCCGACGCCTTCTACCCGCAGTCGGTGCAGGCGTCGCAGAGCAATCACACCGACCCCGCCACCACGATGGGTCCGTACTATCCGCGCTCCGCCTACTGCGACACCGCCACCTTCGAGGCCGGCGGAAGCGCTGCGTGCCTGTGAGTACTTGTTAACCGCCCGTGGTTAATAAGTACTCACGGGCGTTTACGCACTGACGAACTGGCTGTTGTAGAGACGGTAGTACGCGCCGCGGGTGAGGAGC
The DNA here is from genome assembly GCF_900105905.1 of Rhodococcus koreensis. Lineage (GTDB taxonomy): Bacteria > Actinomycetota > Actinomycetes > Mycobacteriales > Mycobacteriaceae > Rhodococcus_F > Rhodococcus_F koreensis. Next base: position 4,426,277 of record NZ_FNSV01000005.1, read on the forward strand.
AGGTCTTCGTGACTGCCCTGCTCGACGATGCGACCGTCCTCCATGACGACGATGAGGTCGGCGTCGCGGATGGTCGACAGCCGGTGGGCGATCACGAAACTCGTGCGATCGCTGCGCAGGACTGCCGTCGCGTGCTGGACGAGCAGTTCGGTGCGGGTGTCGACGGAACTGGTTGCCTCGTCCAGGATCAGGATCGACGGTTGCGAGATAAAGGCCCGGGCGATGGTGATCAGCTGCTTCTCACCGGCGCTGATGTTGCTGCCCTCTTCGTCGATGACGGTGTCGTAGCCGTCGGGCAGCGAGTGGACGAACCGGTCGACATAGCTGATCCGGGCGGCCGCCTGGATCTCTTCCTCGGTGGCGCCGGGACGTCCGTACGCGATATTGTCGCGGATGGTGCCGCCGAACAGCCACGCGTCCTGCAGGACCATGCCGATGCGGGACCGCAGGTCGTCGCGCGACATCTCGGCGATGTCGACGCCGTCGAGGAGAATTCTGCCGCCGTCGAGTTCGTAGAACCGCAGGATCAGGTTGACGAGGGTGGTCTTGCCTGCGCCGGTGGGTCCGACGATGGCCACCATCTGGCCGGGTTCGGCGACCAGCGACAGGTTCTCGATCAGCGGCTTCTCCGGCGTGTAGCCGAACGAGACGTCCGAGAACTCCACCCGGCCCGAGACCTCGGCCGGGTTGGGTGCGTCGGCCGGGTCCGGGTTTTCCTCGTCCTCGTCGAGGATGGCGAACACCCGCTCGGCGGACGCCACACCCGACTGCATGAGGTTGACCATGGCCCCGATCTGGGTGAGGGGCTGGGTGAACTGGCGCGAGTACTGGATGAAGGCCTGCACGTCGCCGAGGCTCATGGTGCCGGACGCCACCCGCATGCCACCGAGGACGGCGATGGCCACGAAGTTGAGGTTTCCGAGGAACATGATCGCGGGCATGATCAGGCCCGAGATGAACTGGGCCCGGTAGCTGGCCTGGTAGAGCGCCTCGTTCTGCTCCTCGAACCGTGCCTCCACCTCACGGCCGCGGCCGAACACGGTGACCAGTTCGTGGCCCGTGTACGCCTCTTCCACGTGCGAGTTGAGTTCGCCGGTCGACTTCCACTGCGACACGAAGTGGGTCTTGGACCGTTTCGCGATCTGCGCCGTCACCAGGATCGACAGCGGCACCGTCAGCACGGCGATCAGCGCGAGCAGCGGCGAGATGACGATCATCATCACGAGGATGCCGATCACCGTCATCGCCGACACGATCAGCTGGCTCATCGTCTGCTGCAGCGACTGCGAGACGTTGTCGATGTCGTTGGTGACCCGGCTGAGCAGGTCGCCGCGGGAGTGGGAGTCGAAGTACCGCAGCGGAAGTCGGTGGATTTTCCGTTCGACCTCGGCGCGCAGGTTCTTCACGACGCCCTGCACGACGATGTTCAGCAGGAAACCCGACAGCCACATGAACACCGACGACCCCAGGTACAGGGCCAGCACGATCGCCAGCACCCGGCCGAGTGCCGTGAAGTCGATACCGACCCCGGGGACGACGGCCATGCCGGACACCATGTCGGCGAACGTGTTCTGACCGTCGGCCCGCAGCGCGGCGACGGCCTGATCCTTCGACATTCCGGCGGGCAACTGCGCGCCGATGATGCCGTCGAAGATCAGGTTCGTGCCCTGGCCGAGCATGCGCGGCGCGATCGACGTGAGCACCACCGAGACGGCGGCGACGAGGAAAACGACGCCGACGGCGATCCGGTGGGGACGCAGCCGACGCAGCAGCCGCTTGGTGGACGGCCACAGATCGTGCGGCTTGGACCCCGGGGCTCCCGGAGCGACCGGTCCCGGAATACGTGGGCCGACGGGCCTTTCGGCGGTGGTGGTGGTTGCGCGATCGCTCATAGTGCTTCCTGGACCGATCGTTGGGATTCGACGATCTCGACGTAACACGGACACGTCTCGAGCAGTTCGTCGTGGGTTCCGATTCCGACCACCGCGCCGTCCTCGAGGACCACGATCTGCTCGGCCTCCACGATCGTCGAGACCCGCTGGGCGACGACGATGACGCACGCGTCCGAGGTCTCGGGTTTGAGTGCGGCACGCAGCCGGGCGTCGGTGGTGAGGTCGAGGGCGGAGAACGAGTCGTCGAACAGGTAGATCGACGGACGACGCACCAGCGCCCGCGCGATGGCGAGCCGCTGCCGCTGACCGCCGGAGACGGTCGTGCCGCCCTGCGCGACCGGGGTGTCGAGGCCCTCGGGCATGGCGCGCACGAAATCGGCGGCCTGCGCGATCTCCAGCGCCCGCCACAGTTCCTCGTCGGTGGCGTCGGGTTTGCCGTACCGGAGATTGGTGGCGACGGTGCCCGAGAACAGGTACGGCCGCTGCGGGACCAGTCCGATGCCGGCCCGCAGGACGTCCAGGTCGATGCGGCGCACATCCGTGTCGGACACGGTGACCGCGCCCGACGTGGCGTCGATGAGGCGCGGGATCAGCGACAGCAGCGTCGTCTTACCGGAGCCGGTGCCGCCGATGATCGCGGTGGTCTTGCCGGGTTCGGCGCGGAAACTGATGTCGCGCAACACGGGCTCGTCGGCGCCGGGGAACTTGAACTGGGCGTCGCGCAGTTCCACCACCCCGGGGTTCTGCAGCACGGTGACCGGATCGACCGGCGGCACCACGGTGGAGTCCGTGCCGAGCACCTCGCCGATGCGTTCGGCGCACACGGTGGCGCGGGGCGCCATCATCGCGATGAACGAGGCCATCATCACCGACATCAGGATCTGCATGATGTAGCTGAGCATCGCGGTCAGCGAGCCGACCTGCATGGTGCCGCTGTTGATCTCGTGACCGCCGAACCAGATGACGGCGACGCTGGTGACGTTCGCGATCACCATCACGAGGGGGAACATCACCGCCGTCAGCCTGCCGACGCGCAGGGCGGTCTGGGTGAGCTGCTCGTTGGCGTCGCCGAACCGCTGCATCTCGGAGCGCTCGCGGACGAACGCCCGCACCACACGGATGCCGGTGATCTGCTCACGGAGAACCCGGTTGACCCCGTCGATGCGGGTCTGCATCTCCCGGAACGCGGGCACCATCCGCGAGATCACGAAACCCATGGACAGCGCGAGCACCGGCACGGTGACCGCCAGGATCCAGGCCAGTCCGGCGTCCTCCCGGATCGACATCACGACACCGCCGACGCACATGATCGGGGCCATCACAAGAATCGTGCAGCTCATCACGACGAGCATCTGCACCTGCTGCACGTCGTTCGTGTTGCGGGTGATCAGCGACGGCGCGCCGAAACGGCCGAACTCCCGGGACGAGAAACTCCCGACCTGATGCATGACGGCGCGGCGCACATCGCGCCCGAAACCCATTGCGGCACGGGCACCGAAGAACACCGAACCGATCGAGCAGATGATCTGCACGACGGTGACGAGCAGCATCATGACACCCGTGGACAGGATGTAGGCCGTGTCGCCCTTGGTGACGCCGTTGTCGATGAGGTCGGCGTTCAGACTGGGCAGGTAGAGCGCGGCCGCGGTCGCGACCAGCTGGAACAGGACGACCGCCGTGAGCTCCCGCTTGTACGGGCGGAGGTACGTGGTGAGCAGGGCATTCAACATGGGCAGCAGCGATCCTGGCGGGTCATCATTATGTCCGAAGGTTACCAACAGAAACGACCGCAGGCCCGCGGATTTTCGGGCCTGCGGCCTTGTGCGCCTTTCTGGTAGCGGGAACTACCAAAAAGGCGCACGGGCGCGGAGCGCCTAGCGGACGGGCTGCAGCGATTCGTCCGCGTCGTGCAGCACCTTCTTCAGCTTCTCGCCTTCGATGTCGACGTTGGGCAGGATCTTGTCCAGCCACTTCGGCAGCCACCAGGCCTTGTCGCCGAGCAGTGCCATCACCGACGGGATGATCACCATGCGCACGATGAAGGCGTCGAAGAACACGGCGGCCGCGAGGGCGAAGCCGATCGACTTGATGAACGAGTTCGGCTCGGCGATGAAGGCCGCGAACACCGAGATCATGATGACCGCGGCGGCGCTGACCACCCGGGCACCGTGGTTGAAGCCGACGGTGACGGCCTGTTTCGAGGTCGCGCCGTGCACATATTCCTCCCGCATCCGGGTCACCAGGAACACCTGGTAGTCCATCGCGAGTCCGAACACGACACCGATCAGGAAGATCGGCATGAAGCTGACGATCGGCTGCGGGTTGGAGATGATGCCGCCCCAGCCTTGCTGGAACACCGCGACGGTGGCACCGAACGTGGCCGCGACGCTGAGGAGGAAGCCGAGCGTGGCGGTCAGCGGCACCAGCAGCGAGCGGAACACGAGCAGCAGCAGGAGGAAGGCCAGGCCCACGACCACCGCGAGGTACGGGATCAGCGCGTCCTGCAGCGTGTCGGACACGTCGCCTTCGAGCGCGGTCTGTCCGGTGACGCCGTAGTTGACGCCGATCGAGTTCTGCAGATCTACCTCCGCCCCGCGGATGTTGCTCACCAGGTCCATCGTGGCCGGATCGCTGGGGGCGCTGCTCGGCGTGACCAGGATCTGCGCGGTGTCGCCGGCCTTGTTGACGCCGACGACCTGCGCGTTGGACACGTCGTCCTGCGCGCTGATTGTCTTCACGACCTCACCGAACGCCTCCGACGGTGTGCCGGTGGTGACGTCCTTCGCGTCGACGACGACGAGCAGCGGACCGTTCTTGCCGGGGCCGAAGCCCTCGCTGACGAGGTCGTAGGCCTGCCGGGAGCTGGTGGCGGGGTCGCCGGTGCCCTCGCCGGGCAGGGCCAGGCTCAGGCCGGTCGCGGGGATGGCGAGCGCCCCGAGCACCACGACGCCGGCGATCAGCGGAATCGCGGGCCTGCGGACGACGGCGCTGATGTACCGCAGGGCGAGGCTCGGCTTGCCCTCGTCGTCCTCGAGGTCGCGACTGCTGAGGAACGGGATCTTGCCTGCGAACGCCTTCTTCCCGAACAGCCCGAGGATCGCGGGCAGGAGTGTCAGGGCGATCGAGACGGCGATGAACACCGTGAACGCGGCGGCCGCACCCATGTCGGAGAGGAACGGGATCCCGACGACGCGCAGCGCGATCAGGGCGATGATCACCGTGAGACCGGCGAACACCACGGCGGAGCCGGCGGTGCCGACGGCCCGTCCGGCCGCCTCCGAGCGGTCGTCCGTGAGGGTGAGTTCGTGCCGGAACCGGGACACGATGAACAGCGAGTAGTCGATGGCGACGGCCAGGCCGATCATGATGGCCAGCGTGGGTGTCATCGAGCTGAGGTCGGTGAAGCCGGTGGCGACGGTGATGCCGAGGCTGCCGATCATGATGCCGATGATCGCGGTGATCAACGGCAGACCCGCGGCCACCAGAGAACCGAACGTCAGCGCGAGCACGACCGCGGCCACGCCGATGCCGACGAGTTCGGTGGAGCCGCCGGGCGGCTCGGCTTCGTTGGCGGCGGACCCGCTGATCTCGACGGTCAGTCCGGCGTTGCGGCCGGCGTCGGCAGCGGCCGAGATCTGGTCGCGCAGGGCCTGGTCGACGTCGCCCATGCCGCCCTTGAACGGCACCTCGACGTAGCCGACGGTCTTGTCGGCGTTCAGCGGCGACAGCGCCTGCGCGTTCGCGACGGCGTCCGCTTCGCTGATTCCCTTGTCGGCCGCCGTCGATTTCGCCATCTCGACGAGCTGATCGTTCGCCGTGACGGGGTTGACCAGCGCCTTCGCGGCGTCGGCGCCCGAAGCACTGGCGGGATCGACCTTGGCGGCGTCCTGGACCTGTTCGATGCCGCGCACCTTGGCGAGCACGGCGTCCATCGCCTGCTGACTCTGCTCGCTCTCGAGGGTCTGCCCCTCGGGTGCGGCGAACACGTAGCGCGCGCTGACGGCGTTCATCGGATCGCTGCCCGCGGCCTCGGGGAAGCGTTCGGCCATCAGGTCCTGCGCCTGCTGCGCAGGGGTGCCCGGGATGGAGAACGAGTCCTTCGTGGGCCCGGACAGCGTGGCCGCCCCGACGCCCATGAGCACCAGGATCACCAACCAGACGCTGAGGACCGCGCCTTTTCGCCGATAGGCGAATCTGCCGATCCGATAGAGATAGGTGGCCACGGGAGGCTCCTTGTGAGTCGGTGGAAAGAAGGGTGGTTCGGGGCAGCCGGTTACGGCTGCGGGATTCCCTGACGGAGTTGACGCATGGCGTCGCGGACGAGTTCTTCGGGTCCGCTGGCGCCGGTCTTGCCGCTGCGCCACAGGTCGATCGACGCCTTGCACGCCGATCCGACCGCCATGTGCAGCAGGTTGGGGTAGAGGTCGGTGTCGATGTTCGTGCCGGTGCGTTCGGCGATCACTTCGCCGATGAGGCGCGTGACCCGGAGATGCACTTCGAGCTTCTTCGCGAGCAGCGCGGGGCTGGACTCGACGAGGTCCATCATCACGGCGGTCTCTTCGAGCGGCTTCCCGGGAGCGGTGACGATCTGGACCACCACGTGCTCGAGGGAATCCCAGATCGGCTCGTCCTCGGGGCGGGCGCGGAGCAGGTCCACCCAGTCGTGGACGGACTGCTCGAAGTGCGCGAGGACCGCCTCTTCCTTGCTGGAGAAGTAGTTGTGGAACGTCCGGGTAGAGACTCCCGCCTCGGACGCGATGGCGTCAGCGGTGACGCATTCGATGCCCAGCGCCCGGGCCAGGCGTGCGGCGGCGCCGCTGAGGGCTGCGCGGGTGGCGGCCTTCTTGCGGTCCCGCAGTCCGATTTCCGAAATCACTACACCGACGGTACAGAACTTGCGCAGCTCTGCAAATTTGCGTGAGTGTGCAATTTTTATGTCCTTGCCCACAGTTCCCGAGACACTGTGTCGGGGGTCACCGCGGCGTTACGGTGGACCCATGCCCGATCCGACGGCACCGCTGTCGTTCCGGGCGGACGAGATCGACCGCGCCGCCCTGGACCAACTCGCGTCCGTTCTCGACGTCCAGGCCGCGCGCCCGGGAATCCGGCGACTGCGCGAGTGGTCGTTCGCCGCCCTGCACGTGCAGCCGGGCGAGAGCGCGCTCGACATCGGCTCGGGCACCGGATCGGAGACCCGAGCACTCGCGGCCGCGGTCACCGCGGCGGGCCGGGCGATCGGGCTCGATCCCAATCCCGGCATGGCCCTCCTCGCCCGGGAGCGGACCGAGGAGGAGGGCTCGACCGCGCAATTCGTGATCGGCGACGCATACTCGCTGCCGTTCCCCGACAACCGCCTCGACGTCGTGCGCAGCGAGCGGGTCTTCCAGCACCTGAGCGAACCGGACCGCGCGGTGGCGGAAGTGGTCCGCGTTCTGCGGCCCGGTGGGCGCGGCGCGATCGTCGACAGCGACTGGGGCACGGCGATCATGCACCCCGGCGATCCCCTGGTCCTGCGGAAGATCATGGACGTGATGCTGGCGCACACCGCCAACCCGCACTCCGGGCGACTGCTCCCGGGTCAGCTCACCGCCGCCGGACTCGTCGTCGAGGACGTCGGCTCGGAGGCGTTGATCCAGGATCCGGCGGACGTGACCGGCCCCCTCGTCCAGATGATGACCGCCGCCGCGATCGCCGAGGGAGCGATCACCGACGCGCAGCGCGACGACCTGCTGGACCAGCTGACCACCGCCGCCCGCAGCGGCGACTTCCACATGTCGGTGACGATGTTCGCGTATCTCGTTCGCAAGCCCTGACGAAATCCTTCCGACATTCGGAAACCGAGTGTGGTGGATCACCTCCGGTGCCGCACAGTGGTGGGGACGACGCTGCCGCCTCTTCGAGTCCGGCGTCACGAATCACACAGCAGCCCAGCATATTCCGGAGGCACTCATGTCCACGATCGCCCGCAACCAGTGGTACGTCGCAGCCTACGGCCGCGAGGTCGGACGCGAACTGTTCTCGCGCACCATCTGCGAGGAGCCGATCCTGTTCTGGCGCACCGAGGCCGGGGAGGCCGTCGCGATGAGCGACCGCTGCGTGCACCGCCGCTACCCGCTGTCCGAGGCGCCGAGCCGGCTCGACGGCGACAGTGTGGTCTGCGGCTACCACGGTTTCACCTACGGCAGCGACGGCGGCTGCGTGTTCGTCCCCGGCCAGGCCCGCGTTCCCCGCACGGCCCGGCTGCGCTCGTACCAGGTGGTCGAGCAGGACTCGTTCGTGTGGGTGTGGATCGCCGACCCGGACAACCCCGAGCAGGGCGATCCCACCCGCATCCCCCGCGCACCGTGGATGGACTCCCCCGACTACACCGTCGTGTCCGGCATGGAGCCGATCGACTGCAACTACGGCCTGCTCGTCGACAACCTGATGGATCTCTCGCACGAGACGTACCTGCACGGCGGCTACATCGGCACCCCCGAGGTGGCGGAAACCCCGATCACCACGGAGATCGACGAGGACCGGAACGTCATCTACGTATCGCGGCACATGGACGACGCGGAGTGCCCGCCGTTCTACTCCGAGTCCACGGGCATCGAGGGTCGCATCACCCGCTGGCAGGACATCGAGTACACGCCGCCGTGCCTGTACCTGCTGCACAGCCGCATCGCCCCGGTCGGCGCACCGCTGCCCGGCGACGACGGCTCCGACCCGCACGCGTTCCACAGCGAGATCGTCTACGCGATCACCCCGTCGACGGAGAACTCCACCCTCGACTTCTGGGCCGTGGCCCGCGACTTCGCGATCGGCGACGACGCCGTCACGACGTTCCTGGCCGAGAACAACCGCACCGTCGTCATGCAGGACGTCGTGGCGCTGAACATCCTGCAGCAGGCGCTCGGCACCGAGAAAGACGGCTACCAGGAGTTGTCGATCAACATCGACGCCGGCGGACTCGGCGCTCGCCGCCTCCTGAAGAAGCTGGCCGGCGCGTCGCAGGCCGTCACCGCCGCGGCGGGCTGACCGGTGGAACCGATGAGGATGCTCCGCGGGACCCGCGTGATGCGCATCGTGTGGCTGCCAGGTTCGGACCTGCTCGAGGGCGAGTGCCACTGCGGCGCCCGCCACGTGGCCGAGGAACCCGCCGCCCTGTGGGAGTGGTTGCTCGCCTGCCCCGACGGCCACCACCCCGCCGACCCGCCGGTGCCCGCGGTGCCGCTGCCCGCCGCGCCGGCATCCACCCCCGTCCCCGCCTGACCTCCCGGAAGAGACCGCCATGCCTACCCCACCCGAACCCGTGCTCGAACTGGAGCTGACCACCCGGACCCTCGGCGCCGACGGCGTCGTCGTGCTGGAATTCCGCGACCCTGCAGGCGCCGACCTGCCCGCGTGGACGCCGGGTGCGCACGTCGACCTGATCCTGACACCCGAGCTCACCCGCCAATACTCGCTGTGCGGCGACCCGGCCGACACCGGCACCTGGCGCGTCGCCGTGCTGCGGGAGGCGATGGGCCGCGGCGGTTCGCAGTTCGTGCACGACAAGCTGAGCGAGGGCGACCGCGTCACGGTCCGGGGTCCGCGCAACCATTTCGAGCTCGAGCCGTCACCGCGGTACGTGTTCGTCGCCGGCGGCATCGGGATCACCCCGATCCTCACGATGGCGCAGGCCGCGGAGACCGCGGGCGCCGACTGGACCCTCGTCTACGGCGGACGCAGCCGCAGTTCGATGGCGTTCGCCGACGTCCTCGCCGAGCGGTTCGGCGAGCGGGTGGTGATCCACCCCCAGGACGAGCACGGGTTCATCGACCTGCCGGGGCTGCTCGGCGACGTCCGGGAGAACACCCTCGTCTACTGCTGCGGGCCCGCGCCGCTGCTCGACGCCGTCACCGCTCACTGCGACCGCTGGCCGTCCGGCACGCTGCACCTCGAGCGGTTCGCGGCCAAGGACCTCGACGAACCGGTCCGGGCCGAGGGGTTCGAGGTGGAGCTGACGCTGAGCGGCAAGACCGTCATCGTGCCGCCCGAGCAGTCGATCCTGCAGGCCGTCACCGCCGCAGGCGTCCAGGTGCTGTCGTCCTGCGAGGAGGGGACGTGCGGAACCTGCGAGACGACCGTGCTCGGCGGTACTGTCGATCACCGGGATTCCCTGCTCACAGCGGACGAGCAGGCCGAGGGCGACACCATGATGATCTGCGTCTCGCGTGCGAGCTGTCCACGCCTGACGCTGGAACTGTGAGACGGAGACCGAGTAATGGCGATCACCGGTTCGGTGACCATTCGCTCGTTGCGGCTCCTCGAACTGTTCACCCCCGCGTCGCCGCGGCTGACCCTCAGCGACCTGTCGCGCAAGTCCGGGTACCCGCTGAGCACCGTGCACCGGCTGACCAGCGACCTCATCGAATGGGGCGCCCTCGAACGTGACAGCAGCGGTCGCTTCACGGTTGGGCTGAAGCTGTGGGAGATCGCGTCGCTCGCACCGCGCGGCACGATGCTCCGCGAACTGGCGATGCCGGTGATGGAGGACCTGTCGCAGATCACGCGGGAGAACGTGCAGCTCGGCATCGCGGAGGGCACCGAGGTCGTGTTCGTCGAACGCATCGCCGGACAGAAGGCGGTGCCCGTCCAGACCCGCGTCGGCGGCAGGTTCCCGCTGACGGCGTCCGGCATCGGGCTGGCCCTGCTCGCGTACATGCCGACCGACGTGCAGGAGCAGGTGCTGGCCGGGCCGATCGAGAAGTTCACCGAACGGACCGTCACCGACCCCGTCGTGCTGCGGCGCACGCTCGCCGAGATCCGCCGGTCCGAGGTCGCGATCAGTGATCGTCAGGTGACCATGGACGCCGTCTCCGTCGCGGCCCCGATCTTCGAACGTCCCGGAACGGCGGTCGCGGCCGTGTCGCTGGTGGTGTCGGCGGAGGGGGCGTCGCTCAACGCGCTGGTCCCGCTCGTGCGCGCGGCAGGCCGGACGATCAGCCGCGCGCTGCGCCCTCGTCAGCCGACGTAGCCGGCCGGGTGCGACGCTCCCAGGCGCCGGGGTCGGACGTCAACGTGGTGAGGAATCCCGGCAGTTGCCCGTTCGCCACGTCCGCGAGGCTCACGTTCTCGAGCACGGCGCGCAGGTTCACCCGCACCGCGATCCACACGTCCTGCAGTTTCGCGGCCGGTCCACCGTAGTCGACGTCTTCGGGGCGTTCACCGCGCACCGACGCCAGCGGACCCTCGACGGTCCGGATCACGTCGGCGATCGTGATGTCCTCGGCGGGCCGCGCCAGCCAGTAGCCGCCGTCGGGTCCGCGCCTGCTGTTGACCAGTCCGCCGCGGCGGAGGTCGGCGAGCACGGCCTCGAGGAACTTGTGCGGAATCGCCTGCGACTGTGCCAGGAACTCGGCCTTGGACGGGGACGGCCCGGCCGCGGCGAGTTCGATCAGCGTCCGCACGGCGTAGTCCACCTTTGCGGTGATGTGCACACCGAATTCCTACCATCCAAGTATGAAAACCGGCAACTCACGCTTAGTGATGCGTGTCACTCCGAGGTACATTGAACTGGACGATCGTCTTGTATGGAGGAAAGCAGCATGTGGGAGACCGTGACGTCGGCATGGAATTCGGCGCTGCTGACACCCCTGCACGAGCCGGTGACACTGGCCATCCCCGCGTTCGTGCTGTTCCTCGCCCTCGAATGGTTCGCGGCCCGGCACCTCGAGGACGCGGCCATCGACCCCGACGGACGGTCCCGCCCGGTTCGCGGGGGTTACGAGCGCCGCGACGCCCGGGCGAGCATCTCGATGGGTGCCGTGTCCATCCTGACGACGACGTTCTGGAAGGTGCTGGCCCTGATCGGGTACTCCGCGATCTGGGTGTACCTCGCGCCGTGGCACCTGCCCGCGGACGCCTGGTACACGTGGGTGATCCTCATCCTCGGCGTCGACGTGCTGTTCTACACGTATCACCGGATGTCACACCGCATCCGCCTGATCTGGGCCACCCACCAGGCGCACCATTCGAGCGAGTACTTCAACTTCTCCACCGCACTCCGCCAGAAGTGGAACAACAGCGCCGAGATCCTGATGTGGATTCCGTTGCCGCTGATCGGCATTCCGCCGTGGATGGTGTTCATCGGATTCTCCGTGAACCTCGTCTACCAATTCTGGGTCCACACCGAGCGCATCGACAAGTTGCCCCGGCCCGTCGAGTTCGTGTTCAACACCCCGTCACACCATCGCGTCCACCACGGCTGCGACCCCGAATACCTCGACCGGAACTACGCCGGCATCCTCATCGTGTGGGACCGGATGTTCGGCACGTTCCAACCCGAAACGCACCGCCCCACCTACGGACTCACCAAACCGGTGGGCACCTACAACATCTGGAAGCTGCAGACCCACGAATACGCCGCCATCGGCCGGGACTGGCGCCGGGCGTCGTCGTGGCGCGACAAGCTCGGCTACGTTTTCGGCCCGCCCGGCTGGACGCCGTCAGGAACGGGCGAAGCTGACCAGGAAGTCGACCGTGCCGTTGCCGTCCACGGTCACGAAACCCAGTGACGGCGGCGTCACACCGAAGTCCGTCCAGGTGACCGGGATGCTGCCCGACGCGATGAGGTCGTCGCCGGAACGCAGCACGTCGACGTCGACGGTCACCGGACGCGACTGCCCCTTCAGCGTCAGCGTGCCCTGCGCGGACACCGTACCCACGGAACCGTCCGCGGGCAGCCCCGACAGATCGACCGGGGAGTCGAGCGTGAACGTGGCCGTCGGGAACGTCGCGGTGTCCATCACGTTGCCGCGGAACTGGCCGTCGCGCCGGGACTGATCGGTCGCGATCGTCGCCACCTGCACGGTCACGTCGCCGGCGGTGAGTTTCTCGCCCTCGACGGTCGCGTTGCCGGTCACGTCGCCGGTCGACCCGACCACGGTGACACTGGCGCCGTTGAGGATCTCGTGGACGGTGTACCCGGCCGCCGTCTCGTTGGAGCCCTGCCCGGGTGTGACGGTCCACTGCCCGTCGACCGATCCGGTGGCCGCCTCCGCGCCCTCGGTCGACACCGACGCCGCCGGTGCGTCGTCCTCTGCGATGAATTGGCCGTAGAACCACGGTCCCACCAGGAGCGCGAGTACGACAACGACCACTGCGCCGACCAACCACCACAGCTTTTTCATGAGCTCAGGCTAGTTGCAGCTTCAAGGGATGTCACCCGGAACGACCTGCGAAAGTGCTGTGAACGAGCGTCACGGGACCGACACACAAAAAAAGCTCCCCACCTGCATGCGCAGGTGGGGAGCTTTGGCGGTGGCGGAGGGATTTGAACCCTCGGACGGGGGTTACCCGTCACACGCTTTCGAGGCGTGCTCCTTAGGCCGCTCGGACACGCCACCGCCGGTGACTTTACCGGATGTGGCGCCCGAGCCTGAAATCGCCAGGTGAAGCCGCTTTACGTGAGCTTGTCCTTGAGGTTCTTCGCGGCGTCCTTGACCTTCTCGCCGGCATCCTTCACCGCCGAGGAAGCCTGGTCGGCCTTGCCCTCGTCGCGAAGGTCCGGGTCGCCGGTCGCTTTGCCCGTGGCTTCCTTCGCCTGGCCCTTGAGGTCTTCCGCCTTGTTCGAAGCTTTGTCTGCGATTCCCACGAGATACCTCCGTGAATCCGATTTCGAACCCGGTGACGGGTCCGGCGGCGCCTCGTCAGCGCCTGTCTCCAGAGAAGCACGGGTCATGTGGACCCGGCCACAATGTGTCGAGTACCCCACGAAAGCGTTTAAAACCGGTCAGCGCCGCTCACGGAAGAAGTCTTCGAGAATGCCGGCGCACTCGTCCTCGAGAACACCGCCCCTGACCTGCGGGCGGTGCGTGAGACGCCGATCGCGGACCACATCCCACAGCGAGCCGACGGCACCGGTCTTCGGCTCCCACGCCCCGAACACGACCCGGGAGATCCGGGCCAGCACCAGCGCGCCCGCGCACATCGTGCACGGCTCCAGCGTCACCGCGAGCGTCGCCCCCTCGAGGCGCCACCCGTCTCCGTACACCCGCGCCGCGGCCCGCAACGCGATGATCTCCGCGTGGGCCGTCGGATCCGACATCGCCTCCCGCGAGTTCACGGCCCGCGACACCTCGACGCCGTCCGCGTCGAACACCACCGCACCCACGGGCACGTCGGCGTCGGTGGCGGCGCGGGCCGCCTCGATCGCCGCGCGGATCATCCGCTCGTCGTCCTGAAGAGTCACGGCGTGCGGGACTACCGGGGAAGCTTGTCGAGGACCCCGGTCAGCTCCGTGGTGAATCCGAGCCGCTGCGCGATCATCCCGAGCTGCTCGTCGGGGTACAGATCCGTCTCGGACGTGATGACCGCCAGAACGGGTTCGGGCAGCCCGAGGTCGGCGAGCAGCGACAGGTCGCCCTCCTCCCACGGCTCGATGTCGTCGAGGTCGTCCGGATCGATGTCCGGAACCTCGACGTTGAGCGCCTCGAGGACGTCGGCGGCGATGTCGTAGTCGATGGCGGCGGTGGCGTCGGACAGCAGCAGACGCGTTCCCGACGGCGCCGGACGGAGCACGATGAAGAACTCGTCGTCCACGTCCAGCAGACCGAAGAACGCGCCCGCGCTACGGAGGGCCCGAAGCTCCTCCTCCGCGACGCTCAGACTGGTCAGAGCAGCCGACGTGAGGGCCTTCACCTTCCACCGGCCGTCCTCGTGTACTACTGCGACACCGAAGCCCTCCAGATCCTCTGCCCGATCCGTGGAGGCGCTGTTGTTTTCCGCGCGCTGTGCACCCATGAGCGCAACGGTAGCCCGCTGGGTGCCGGTAAATGAAGTCCGCCGTCGAATGTGCCAACCTGTTCGGGTGTCTGAAACCCCTTCCACACCTCCGGTGTGCGTGCTCGGCCTGGGATTGATCGGCGGTTCGCTGCTGCGTGCGGCAGTGCGCGCGGGCCGCGAAGCGTGGGGTCACAACCGGTCCGCACCGTCCGTCGACGCCGCCCGCGCGGACGGATTCGACGCCGACACCGATCTGGTCGCGGTGCTGCAGCGTGCGTCCGCCGAATCCGCGCTGATCGTGATCGCGGTCCCCGTGCCCGCCGTCGCCGCCACCCTCACCGCGATCGCCCTGTACGCATCGAACTGCCCGATCACCGACGTCGTCAGCGTCAAGGCCGAGGTCGCGGCGGCCGCGGCCCGCCAGGGACTCGCCGGCCGGTATGTGGGCGGGCATCCGATGGCGGGAACGTCGGCGTCCGGGTGGAGCGTCGGCAGCCCCGACCTGTTCCGGGAGGCCGTGTGGGTGGTCGGCACGGACGACGGCGTCGACCCGGGCATCTGGACGCAGGTCGCGCAGCTCGCATTGGACTGCGGTTCCGTCGTCGTGCCCGCCGAGTCTGCCGAGCACGACCGGGCGGTCGCGCGCATCTCGCACCTGCCGCACCTGCTGGCCGAGACCCTCGCGATCACCGGAGCCCGCGGCGGACCGCTGGCGCTGGGCCTGGCGGCCGGCTCGTTCCGCGACGGCACCCGGGTGGCGGGCAGCGCGCCCGGGCTCGTCCGTGCCATGTGTGAGGGCAACCGGGACGCCCTGCTGATCGCACTGGACGAGGCGTTGGTGCTACTGCAGGACGCGCGGACCGAACTGGCGGAACAGTCGTCGACGGCGGGACTCGTCGAAGACGGTCACGGCGCGCGCCAGACGTACGACAACCAGGAGACCTGGGAGATCACCGGCATCGTTCCCGGCCACGAAGGCTGGATCGAGGAGATGCGTGACGCCGGCCGGCGCGGGGGGCGGCTCCGCCGCCTGTGAGTGCCCGGCGAGTGCAGGGACTCGTTAACCGCGCACGGGCGCGAAGCGCCTAAATCCGTTCCGCCAGCCCCGGGTAGTCGATGATGAACCCGTCCCGGTCGACCGTCACCGAGGAACTCGACACCGGCGACAGCACGTGGATGCCGTCCGGACCGCTGCTGTAGGTGAGGATCGCGCCCTCGACCCGCAGGTCCAGGAGGTTCACGTAGACGACGGGGACCTCGACGTCCTCGGACCCGAGGTGCAGTCCGTACCGCCGGATGGGCAGGGCGTTGAAGAAGGGGCTGAGCACCATGTCGACGTCGAGGGCTCCCTCGAACGTGGACCGCTGGTGGTTGGCGCCGTGCTCCACCATCCACGTGCCCTCTTCGTCCCGGCTGATCGACATCTGCCGCTCACCGGCCGCGACGGACGTCCGCAACGACAGCCGGCGGGTGACGCCGCTCTCGTCGGTGACGAGGTCGTAGGACGCGCTGAACGCGGGATGCTCGGGGCACTCGCCGCCGATGATCCGGCCTGCAGCCTTGATGCGGTCGCCATTGAGCTGGACGCGCACCGATTCCATTCGGGGTGCGTTGTCCGCCCGCCACGTCAGTACTGCGGGCCAGGTCGAGGCACCGGAGGCTTGGATGCTCACCTGTCTACGGTAAGCGACGACGGCTCCCGGGGTGGCAACGGGCCGAGTTTCGTTGCAGCAGAGTTGTCGAGAGTCAGTGCCCGGGCTCGTTCCGTGACCGCGATGCGCGACGAGAAGACGACGAGGGCGCCGAGTCCGACCGCGACGTTCAGCAGTGCCCCGAATTCCTGTGCGACGAAATCGAACACCTCGGTGAGGAGCACCGTGACCAGTGCTGCCGCCCGCAGGAACTGCAGCGGCCACAGTTTGCCGTTCCGCAGTCGCACGACGGCCGACCAGCACAGGACGAACGCGATCGCGGATCCGGTGAGCTGGCCGATCGTCGTGATGTCGGTTCCCTCGTCGCCGCGGAGGTCGTCGTCGAGGGTGATCACGGCGCTGAGCAGTCCCAGGGTGGAGAACAGGGTGAGGAGCACGGCCGCGGTCCAGAGCATGCCGGGGCCCTTCGCGAAGGCGGGGGTCGCGCGGCGGGCCAGCTCCCTGGCCGTCGGCACGGTCCGGCCGTTCCGGTCCGGGCAGTGGTCGAGCAGATCCCGCACCGACGTCAGTGTCGCCTCGTCCGCCCCGGCGGCGGCCGCCCGGCGCAACTGTGCCAGCGCCTGTAGCCGGCGCGCCCGGTCCAGACCGCGGTCCAGGCCGCCGAGCGCGATGGCGGCGGCGTTGGCGACGTCCTCCGTCGGGGTCGGCGGGCGCACGTCGTGCAGCGACCGGTTGACCAGCAGTAACACGACGATCACCACGTACATGATCGCGACGGACGGCCGGTAGAAGTAGTCGTTGGTCTTGGTGACGAACTTGCCGATCTCGTCGAGGAACAGCCCGAATCCGATGCCGCCGATCACGACACCCAGGACCCGCGGTTTCATCCCGAGGAACGAGAACACGGTCACGAGCGCCACGACCATGCCGAGCCCGCCCCACAGGACGTGCGCGATGTGTAGCGACGATCCTCCGACCTGTGGATAACCGGTGAGGTGGAGGTAGGCGCGGGTGAGCAGGATCGTGCAGATCCCGATGATGACGAACGCTTCGACGAGGCCGCTGCCCTGGGCGTCACGCACGAGGTGCGACCGGTTCCGGAAACCCGAGATCATGCCGCCTCCCTGTGTTCCCACCTACAGGAAGTCTAGGACTCTCAGTGGTGGAAAGTCTGCGTGTTGCTCGCCGAGGACAGCCGGTCCAGACGCTCGAGTACGCGGTCGACGACGTGCGGGTCCTGCCCCTTTTCGTTGCGGGCCCGCAGCACTTCGGCCTGCGCCGCGGTCAGCGCCCCGCGCTGCAGCGCCCGCAGTTCGTCGCGGCGGGTCTTGAGTTGTTCGATGCGCTGCGAGTATTCGGGCGAGTGGGTGCCGGGTGCGGAGTCCTCCTCGAGGCGGTCGTAGAGGGCCTTGAGCCGGGCCACCGATTCGGGAGGCAGCGTGGTGGGCGCGGAGGTCACGACCTCGAGAGCCGCGTGCCGGGCCCGCTCGACCAGCGCCCGCTCCTCGGCGTCCTCCGCGTCCGCGACCCCGGCGACGCCGAGCGCCTTCACCAGCCACGGCAGCGTGAATCCCGGAATGACCATGCTCATCACCAACACGACGGCCGCGATGACGACGGCTTCGGACCGCCACGGGAAGTCGTCGACCGGCAGACTCAGCGCCAACGCCAGGGTGACGAGCCCCCGCATCCCGCACCACGTCATGACCACGGCTTCGGCGGGCGTGCGGGGCGCGGACGACGCGTTGTCCTCGTAGCCGCGGATGTACAGCCAGGTGACCCCCATCCACAGCGCGCGGACCACCACC
This sequence comes from Rhodococcus koreensis, assembly GCF_900105905.1. Taxonomy (GTDB): domain Bacteria; phylum Actinomycetota; class Actinomycetes; order Mycobacteriales; family Mycobacteriaceae; genus Rhodococcus_F; species Rhodococcus_F koreensis. Next base: position 4,444,379 of record NZ_FNSV01000005.1, read on the forward strand.
AGCACCACCCCGATGACGACGCCGTGCCACACCATCGTCCACAGGTCACTGCCTGCGTCGACGACGATCTGGCGGAATTCGAGACCCATCAGACCGAACGCGATGCCGGTGACCAGCAGTTCGGCGACGTGCCAGAAGGAGGCACTGGCCAGGCGGTCCTCGGCGTCCACCTCGGAGTCGGCGGCGCTCATCTGCACCGCGGCGACCACCACGGCGATGACGCCGGATGCGTGGATCTCCTCGGCCAGCAAGTACACGACGAACGGGATGACCAGGGTCAGTCCGCTGCGACCCGGGACGTCCACGATCCGCACCACCAGCCACGAACCCACCCAGCCGGAGGCCAGACCGATCAGCACCGCGGCCACCACGGTGTACAGAAAGTGCAGCACCTCGAACCCGAAGTGCAGGTCCTCGCCGGCAATCGTCGCGGCGAGCGCCGCCTGGAACGCGACCAGCGCGGCGGCGTCGTTGAACAGGCCCTCCGTCTGCAGGACTCCGACGAGCCGACGCGGAATCCCGACGGGTTCGGCGACGGCCTCGACCGCCACCGGGTCGGGTGGGGCCGTCATCGCGCCGATCGCGATGGCGGCCGCCAGTGTGATGCCGGGCACCAGCGCCCAGGCCGTCCACGCGACCGCAGCCGTCGTGACGATGACGAGGCCGACGGAGTGGACGACGATGGTCTTCCAGCGGTCGACGAACATCGCCCACGACGTCCGGCGGGCCAGCGCCCACAGCAGCGGCGGCAGGAACAGCGGCAGGATCAGTTCGGGTTCGAGTTCGACGTGCGGAATGCCGGGGACGAACGCGGCGCCTGCGGTGACGATCGTGAGCAGCACCGGCCAGGGTGCGTGGAATCGGTCACCGAGTCCGACGATCAGGACTGTGACGAGCATGAGCCCGATCACCACGATCAGCTGATCCACGCTGGGACGCCTCCTCGGCTCGTTATCATGTGTGGCTGCGCCACCCGTGAGTACTTGTTAACCGCCCGAGGTTAATAAGTACTCACGGGTCGTTGGTCAAAGCGGCCACAGATCTCGAGTAACGTTCTCGGGTGACTGGTTCGTGAGGAAGGGTGCCGTGACGTCAACCGGGAGCATGGTGGGCCTGTTCGCCGGTATCGGCGGGCTCGAGTTGGGTCTGAGAGAGCACGGCTGGAACACCGAACTGCTCTGTGAGATCGACCCGGGCGCCCAGGCGGTTCTGCGTACCCGATTCGCGGACGTCCCAGTGCATTCCGACGTCACCAAGCTGCGTTCCCTCCCCCAGGACATCGAACTCGTCGCCGCCGGATTCCCCTGCCAGGACCTCTCCCAGGCCGGCCGGACCGCAGGCATCACCGGTGCACGCTCCGGTCTCGTCGACGAAGTGTTCCGGTTGGTGAAGCGGAAGAAGGGCCCGCGCTGGCTCCTCATCGAGAACGTGCCGTTCATGCTGCAGCTGGGTCGCGGGGCCGCTATGAGGCACATCACGGACGCCCTCGAGGACCTCGGCTACACGTGGGCGTACCGGGTGGTCGACGCGCGCGCTTTCGGACTCCCCCAGCGCCGGCAGCGGGTCCTGATGCTCGCCTCCCGCACCGAGGATCCCCGCGCGGTCCTGTTCGGTGAGGACGCCGGGGAACGCCCCGTCGACGACCCCACCGACTTCCCGTGCGGTTTCTACTGGACCGAGGGCACCCGCGGCCTCGGGTGGGCGGTCAACGCGGTGCCCACCCTCAAGGGCGGTTCGTCCGTCGGGATCGCGAGCCCGCCCGCCGTGCGACTGCCGTCGGGCGAGATCGTCACCCCGGGTCTCGTGGACGCCGAACGCCTGCAGGGCTTCGACCCCGACTGGACGGCGCCCGCGGCGCTGGTCCCGGGTCTGCGGAACAGTCATCGGTGGAAGCTCGTCGGCAACGCGGTGAGTGTGCGGATGGCGTCGTGGGTCGGGCGGCGGCTGCTCGAGCCGGCCGAGTACGAGCGGGGCATCGAGACGCCGATGAAACCCGGCGACGCGTGGCCGGTCGCGGCGTGGGGCAGCAACCGTCAGGCCTTCCGCGTGCACACGTCGACGTGGCCGGTGCAGGAGCCGTACGAGGATCTCAGTGGCTTCCTCGAGGACACCCGGTTGCTGTCGGCGCGCGCGACCGCCGGGTTCCTGAAGCGGGCCCGGATGGGCAATCTGCGTTTCGTGCCCGGGTTCATCGACGACGTCGAGAGCCACCTCGACCGCATGGGCGGCTTCCCCGAGGCTGCCGCGTAGCCGGACGGACCTGCGATGCCGGCGACCGACCCCGCGACCAGCGCCCGGATGCGGGCGCAGCGGCGGCGCGACACGGCACCCGAACTCGCGTTGCGCCGCGAACTGCACCGGCGCGGGGCCCGGTACTACGTGGACCGGGCGCCGATGAAGGGTGTCCGGCGGCGCGCCGACCTGGTGTTTCCGCGACGCAAGGTGGCCGTGTATGTGGACGGGTGTTTCTGGCACAGCTGCCCGCAGCACGCCACGTTCCCGAAGAACAACGCGCAGTGGTGGGCCGAGAAACTCGCTGGAAACGTCACCCGCGACCGGGACACCGACGCGGCGCTCACCGACGCCGGGTGGACGGTGGTGCGGATCTGGGAGCACGAGAATCCGGTGGTCGCCGCGGATCGGGTTCAGGCCGCGCTGCGTCGCTGACGGTGAAGGTGTTGCACTTCCCACCCCTTGGGGGTCTGGTCGCCGACGCCGGATCGGTGCAGGATGGTGTCATCAGCAACCGTTCGAACCACATTCGGAGGCGCATGATGATCCGCCGTATCGTCGCGGCGGCCTCCATTGCGATTGCAGCAGCGGCCGTCCCACTCGTCGGTCCGGGGGCCTATGCGGTGGCTGCCCCCGGCGACACGTACATCAGCAATCCCCCCGCCAACCCTGCAGATCAGGGCTTCTGCGAGGACCAGGCCGCCCTCGCCAACAATCTCGCCGCCAAGGGCGACTTCGCGCGTGCCGACGGCGTCGTGTCGGCCGCGAACATGAGCGGTTGCCGGATCTACACGTTCTCCAGCCCGTAATCGCTTGCCGTTCCGGCAACGGAATTCCCGGTTGGACGGCTCCGCGCGGCACAGTGGGGGCATGACCCACGAGCACACACCGGACACGACCGATTTCCTCAGCCAGGAGTTCTGGGACGAGCGGTACCGTTCGACCACCGCGGTGTGGAGCGGCAACCCCAACCCGCGCCTCGTCGAGCAGATCGCGGACGTCACCACCGGCGGCGCCCTCGACGTCGGCAGCGGCGAGGGTGCCGACGCGATCTGGCTGGCTACCCGCGGGTGGAACGTCACCGGAGTGGACGTGTCCACGGTGGCATTGGAACGCGCCGCCGCACGAGCCGCCGAGGCCGGTTCCGAAATCGCGGACCGGACGACGTGGGAGCAGGCCGACATTGTGTCGTGGGAGCCGCCTGCTCGCCGATTCGACCTGGTGTCGGCGCATTTCATGCATCTGCCCGGACCCGCCCGCGAGTCCCTGCACCGGCGTCTGGCGGGAGCGGTCCGCCCCGGCGGGCGCCTGCTCGTCGTCGGACACCATCCGTCCGATCTGGAGACGTCCGTCGGGCGACCCAATGTTCCCGACATGTTGTTCACCCCGGAGCAGGTCGCGGCTGTGCTGGACCCCGCGGAATGGGAGATTCTCGTGTCGGCGGTCCCGTCCCGTGAGGCGCTCGACCCCGACGGTCGGCCCGTCACGATTCACGACGCCGTTCTGCACGCGGTTCGCCGGGCCTGACGACGGTCTACCCTGTGGGCACGATCTCTTCCGATGCCGAGACGAGGACGCCGTGGCCGACCTGTTCGTGAAAACCCTTCAGCTGCACCAGTTCGTCTACGAACACAGCGGCGGCTGGGTGGGGCATCGGTTGTTGTTCGGGATGCCGACCCTACTGCTGCGCAGCGTCGGCCGGAAGTCCGGGCAGCCGCGCACCTCGGCGTTGACCTACGGCCGCGACGGCGCGAGTTATCTGGTCGTCGCGTCGAAGGGCGGTGCGCCGACGTCGCCGGCCTGGATGCACAACGTGCTGGCCGCCCCGACCTGCGAGATCCAGGTGGGCCGCGAACACATCACCGTGGCGGCGCGGAAAGTGCTTCCGGGCGAACCGGATTACGACCGGATGTGGGCGACGATGAACGAGATCAACCACGGCCGGTACCGCGACTATCAGAAGAAGACGGACCGCCCGATTCCCGTCATCGCGCTCACCCCGAACCGCTGAACTCGGCGGCGTGCGCCGACGCCCACTGCGCGAACGTGGTCGCCGGGCGCCCGGTGAGTTGCTCGACGAGGCGGTTCGCCTGCTGCGGGGCGTCGACCAGGCTCGCCATCCCGTCCAGGTACCAGCGGGCGTACTCCCCCATCGCCGGTGTCAGGACGTCCACCGCCTCGTCCAGCGGCACCTGCCGGTACTCGAGGTTCCGGCCGAGGGCGGCGCCCAGTTCCCGGACGAGGTCCGCGCGGGTGATCGTCGCGGGACCGGTCAGTGCGTACGACTTGCCGACGTGTCCGTCGTCGAGGAGGGCGACGGCCGCGACCTCCGCGATGTCGTCCATGGCTATCGGCGCGTTCGCCGCGGCCGGGTACGGCTCACGGACGGTGTCGCCGGCGGCGATCTGCGGTGCCAGGATTCCCGCGTTCTCCATGAATTCGCCGGGCCACAAGTGGGTCCATTCGATGCCGGACGCCTCGACGGCGCGTGCGACGTCGCCCCAATGGCCGTCGTGGGGGCCGGAGAGGTCGACGACGTGCAGGACTCCGGCCTGCTTCGCCAGGCGCAGCGCGTCCGGGGCGGTGTCGGGAGTCGGTGCGAGGTAGAGGGAATCGACGCCGTCGAACGCCACGGGCAGGCTGTCGAGTCTGCGCAGGTATCCCTCGACGACGGTGACCGAGTCCGGAAGTTGCGCCTTGTCAGGATGATTCGTGAGGGCACGGACGTCCGTCGCACCCCGCGCGAGCAGGTGGTCGACGAGCATTCGGCCGATGTTCCCGGTTGCCCCCGTCACGAGAATCGTCATGTCTGCACGCTACTACCGCGCCCGGGCACGTGAGTGGCAAAGCGTGCCCGGGCACGCTTTGCCACTCACGTCGGGGGTCAGCTGGTCGGCGGGGCGGGGGTCGTGGACGACGCCGGGGTCTCCGACGGCGTCGGCGTGGCGGGGGACGACGCGTCCGGATTCTGCACCCCGGGCCTGAGCCGGTAGACGTGTTCGGGCGAAATGATCTCGGTGACGGCTCCCGCCAGCGCCGTGCTCGGTTCGCTGTCCTCGTAGGGGACGTCGGTGTTGAGCATGATCGCGACCGTGGTCTCCTTCTCGGGAAGGTAGATGCACACGGTCTGGTAGCCGGGGAGGCTGCCGTTGTGTCCGATCCAGCCCGCGATGTCGAAGATGCCCAGGCCGTAGCCGACATCGGACGCCAGCCCCGGCGCGGTCACCGTCTCGAGCCGCTGTGCCTGCGTGGCAGGCTGCAGCAGTGTTCCGGTGGCCAGCGCGGGCGCCCAGATGCGCAGGTCGTCGAGGGTGGAGATCATGGCGCCTGCCGCCCATCCCCAGGACGGATTCCAGTCGGTGGCGACGGCTTCCTTCTCGTCCAGGGTCTGCTCGGTGTAGCCCTGCGCGTGCGGTTCGGGGAACGCGTTGGTGGTAGGGAAACTGGTGTCCGCCATCTTCAACGGCTGGAGAATCTTCTGCGAGACGTACTCCGGGAGCGGTATTCCGCTGACCTTCTCGACGACGAGCCCCAGCAGGACCGTGTTCGTGTTCGAATACTCGAAACCCTGACCGGGTGGGAAGGACGCGGGCTGCGTGAACGCGTAACCCAGCAGTTCTTGCGGCGTGAATGCCCGCATCGGGTCGGAGAGCAACGCCTGCTGGAAGTCCTTGTTTGCCGTGTAGTTGGGCAGCCCACTTTGCATCCGGGCGAGCTGGCGCAGCGTGATCTGGTCGCCCGCCGGCACGCCCTCCACGTATTTCGAGATCGGGTCGTCGAGGGCCACCTTGTCTTCGTCGACCAGCTGCAGCAGACCCGTGACCGTGAATGTCTTTGTTACACTGCCGATCCGGTGATAGAAGTCGGTCTCCATCGGCGCGCCCGTCGACTTGTCGGCGACGCCGAACGCCTTCACGTAGTCACCGTCCGGCCCCCACACGCCGACGATCGCGCCGGGAATCGCCGCCATCGACATCGTCTTCTCGATCGCCTCGTCGAGTCGGTCCGCGACACCGGGGTCGATCTGGGCGGCGCCCGCCTCGGCACCCGCCGATCCCGCCTGCGTCGTCGTCGAGGTCGCGGAGGTGCCCGTGGAGGAGGAGTCATCGGAGCACGCCGCCGTCACCACCAGCAGCAATGCTGCCGCGACCGCCGCGAGGCCCCGTCGCCGATTCGTCTTGGTCACGACCTGAGCTGTCATCGTGCGGTCCCGTCGTCGAGGTGCCCCTCTCGGGAATTTACCCCGCGACCGCCGGGCGAATGTACCTTTCGGCGCTTCCGAGGCGACCGACGGTACGTTCGCCCTACTGCGCACTCTCGGTCGCGTATTCGGCCAGCAGCCGCTTCTCCTCGTCGCGGCGGGGGAAGAAGAAGAACACCACCAGCGCCCCGGCGCACACCACCAGGATCGCGGCGAGGTACGCGCGGTCGTCGCCGTCCAGGAAGGCGCTACGGGCGGCCGCGATGATCTGCTCGGCGTACTGCGGATAGCGTTCCGCGAGCACCTCGGCGCTGGAGTACGACTTCGTGAGCGCCGCTTGGGTTTCCGCGTTGATCTGGCCGGCGTCCGGCGACGAGGCGATCGTGGCGGACAGCGACTTCGCGTAACCGGCGGTGAGCACCGCGCCGAGGATCGACTGCATGATCGCGCCACCGAGGTCGCGTTGCAGGTCGGACGTGCCCGACGCCATACCCGCCCGCGACACCGGCACCGAACCGGTCAGCGACCGCGACGCCGGGGTTCCCGCGAACCCGACCCCGATGCCGACGAACGCGTAGGCCAGCGCCACCCACCAGAACGTCGCGTTCTCGTCCCACCACACCAGCGCGACGACCAGTCCGAGGACGACGAACAGGTAACCCAGGAGCAGGGTGAACCGGGAGCCGTGCGATTCGATGAGTTTCGCGGAGCGGGGTGCGACGACGACCATCGCGACGGCGGCCGGGATGATCGCGGATCCGGCGGCGAGCGTGGAGTACTCGAGCACGTTCTGGAGGAACTGCTGCCCGATGAACATCGCTCCCATCAAGGCGCCGAACACGATCACCCCGCCGACAGCGGCCACCCAGAACGTCGGGCGGGCGGCGACGTGCAGATCGAACAGTGGGTGCGCCGCCCGCCGTTGCTGCAGGAAGAACGCGGCACCCGCGGCGAGAGCGATCAGGCCGAGACCGACGGCGAGTGCCCCGGAGCCGTCCACGGGCGCGAAATTGATCGCGAGGATGAGGGCGGCGATGAAGACGACGGAGATGATGCCGCCGAGATTGTCGACGGGATCGGTCGTTTCGTTGACGTGGGCGGGCACCCACAGGATGGCGCTGACGAGGGCGAGACCGGCGAGCGGAAGGGTCACGAGGAACACCGAGCCCCAATGGAACTGCTCGAGGAGCGCCCCCGACACGATCGGTCCGAGCGAGGAGATCGCGCCACCGAGAGCCGACCACAGTGCGATCGCCTTGGTGCGCGGCGGTCCCGACCACAACGCGGTGATGATCGCGAGGGTGGTGGGGAACGCGAGCCCGGCGGAGACGCCGCCGAGAACTCGTGCGAGAAACAGTATTTCGAAGTTTCCGGCGAAACCCGCGATCGCCGACGCCGGCAGCGACAGCGCCATGCCGAGCACCAGCATCTGCTTGCGCCCGTAGCGGTCGCCGAGCGCCCCGAGGTAGAGGACCGACGCGGCCAGCCCGAGGGAGTAGGCCACGGCGATGAGGTTCAGCTGCGTCTGACTCGCGTCGAACGCGCGGCCGATGTCGGGGAGCGCGACGTTCGCGACGGACAGGTTCAGGTTGGCGACGGCGGCGACGAGGATGAGGGTCGCGAGGGTCAGCGTCGCCCGGGCCGGGGCCTGCGTCGATTCGGTTCGAGTCACGGTCTGCTCCCGGGGTTCTGGTCTCCTCGTGCGCCCGGGCCGGTCGAGTCGGCCACCGGTTCCGGCGTCGACGCGAGCAACGATGCCGCGAGCGGGAAGAGGAGGACGGTGATCGCACCCGCCGCGACGAGCACGGAGGCATTGGCGGACGTCATGTCGCCCGAGTCGACGGCCACTCCGGTGACGGCGACGATCAGCGGCAGACCGGTTCCCGCGTACAGCGCCAGCTGGGTGCGTTCGCGGACGGTGAAGGGCGGGTCCGTACCGTCGGCGCCGCGGTCGAATCTTCCGGCGACGTAGACCGGTCCCGACCGCACCAGCAGAATCAGCAGGACGAACGCGATCAGGACGCCGGGTTCGGACGCCACCGCGGCGACGTCGATGGCCATGCCCGACGTCACGAAGAAGATCGGGATCAGGAAACCGAACGCGAGGCCGTCGAGTTTGGTTTCGAGTGTCTCGTCGCCTTCGGGGGTGGTACGCCGCAGGATGAATCCCGCCGCGAATGCTCCGAGGATGGTGTCGAGGCCGAACTCCGCCGCGAGCACGGTGAGTGCGACGAGGAGCAGCATCGTCAGCCGGACCGTGGTCTGCGACGTCGTCTCCGACCCCGACCGGATGATCGCGGTGATCCGGGAGCCCTCGCGCCGCACGCGGGCGGGAATGAATGCGACCAGCACCGCCGCGGCCGTGAACAGTCCGAGGACCACGATGGACGCCACCGACCCACGGGACCCGAGCAGGACCGCCATCGCGACGACGGGTCCGAGTTCGCCGAACGCGCCGTGATCGAGGATCGTCCGACCCAGCCGGGTGTCGAGTCCGCCCGCGTCCCGGAGGATCGGCAGGAGCGTGCCGAGCGCGGTCGACGTCATGGCGATGGCCACCGCCGTACCCGCGTCGACCACGTGGGACAGGCTCAGCAGCGACACCACCGTGAACGCCAGCGCCAGCGAGATCAGCCACGTCAACAGTGCCCGCCTGCCGCCACGACCGGTGATCTCGGCCGTGTCGATCTCGTAGCCGGCCAGCAGGAACAGCAGTCCCAGCCCCAGTTCGCGCAGCAGGTCGATCTCGCTGCCCGCGACCGCAAGGTCGAAGACGTGCGGGCCGACGACGATCCCGGCTACGAGCAGCAGCACGACCTCGGGCACCAGCTTGCGGGGGAACAGCCCGGCGAGCAGCGGGGCGATCACGGCGCAGGCCACGATCCAGAAAAGCGAGGCTCCCACGGAAGGCATGCATCACCCGTCTCTCGAACCACCCGGCAACAACACTGGGCTCGAGCCTCACAGAACCCGGACCCCGGGGCATCATCCGTCAGGGATGAACGGCGGCGCGCGGAATCACCCGTCGCGGATGATGCGCATCCACCGGCCGGTGGCGATCATCGACACCAGGGCACCCCAGCGCAGGGAGAGAAGATGTCGATTTCAGCTGAAGATGTCGGTCCGGTCGCGTTCCTGTTTCTCACCTTTCCGGGCGAGCGGGCCGATCCCGCGGTGATCGACACGTTCCGCGAGGTGGTCGCCCAGGGTGTGGTCACCATCCTCGATCTCGTGTTCGTCTCCAAGGGAACCGACGGCACGCTGCGCCAGGTGGAGGTGGACGAGGACCTCGACAGCATCGGACTCGCCGCCCTGTCCCTCGAAGCCAAGGCGCTGATCAGCGACGAGGACCTCGAGGTGGTGCGCGAATCACTGGAGCCGGGCACGTCGGCGGTGGCGATCGTGTACGAGCAGACGTGGGCGCGCAAGCTCGCGGCCGCGTCCCGCCACGCCGGCGGCGAGGTGGCTCTCCACCTGCACATCCCGCGCGAGGTGGTCGAGGCGGCCATCGCCGCCGCGGTCTGACGGTCACGAACGGAAACGGAGAAACGACATGGTTTTCAGGGGTCCACGCCGCATGGGACGTCCCGGGCTGCTCGGCACGGTGGCCCGGACAGCGGTCATCACCGGCACCGCACGGGCGACGTCGAACGCGATGAACCGGCGCGCCGCCAACAAGGACGCGGAGCAGCAGGCTCGGATCGACGAGGCGGCGCAGCAGCGGTATGCGGAACAGCAAGCAGCACAACAGCAGGCACCTCCGCCGCCGGCACCCGCAGGCGACGACCTGGTGTCCCGCCTCCAGGAACTCGCCCGCCTGAAGGAGGCCGGCGTGCTCACGGACGAGGAGTTCGCGGCGGCGAAGGCGAAACTACTCGGGTCCTGACGGGGCCACGACGATCCGCCCGCCGGACGCGCCGTCGTGGCTCCGGATCGTCAGTAGAACTCGACGGTGTCGACGCGGTTGATCAGTTCCTCGCCGTCGAGGAACCGGGTGGCGTTGCGCGCGAACAGTTCCGCGATGAGGCGGTCCTCCGCGGGATTCAACGCCGCGGTGTGCGGGCTGACCAGCACGTTCGGATGAGTCCACAGCGGGCTGTCGGATGCCAGCGGCTCGGACGCGAACACGTCCAGCGCGGCGAAGCCGACCCGCCCGTCCTCGATGGCCGCGGTCATGGCGACCTCGTCGACGACGCTGCCCCGGCCCACGCTCACCATCGTCACTCCGGGCTTGACGGCACCGAATACCTTTGCGCTGACCAGGCCTTCGGTGGCGCTGGTTCCGGGGAGCGTCACGACGATGCCGTCCGCGTCGCCGACCACGTCGGCCAGCCGGTCGGGGTGCACGATCTCGTCGACCCCCTCGACCGCGGTGTCGCGCCTGCTCGTTCCCACGACCGTCGCGCCGAGGGCCTTCAGCTTCAGTGCCGTCGCCCGGCCGATGCTGCCCAGTCCGACGATGACGATGCCCGGCCGCCTTCACCTGGGCCCCGCCGCCGGCCGGCATCGTGTGCACCCAGCGGAGGCCGGGGTTGACGCGCGCCGTTCTCGTCAGTGCCGCGGGGGTTTCGTCGGGCACGCCGTACAGGGCCTGCGCCGAATCGACCAGGTCGTCGAAGGCTTTCTGCTGCTCCGCGGTCCGGGTGAACGACGGATCGCCGGAGTGATCGCCCGGGAATCGGGACGGCGGCAGCAGATCCTGCTCGCGGACGAAGTCGATGCGCGGTTCCGCCCGGGTGACGAGACCGATGAGTTCCTCGCTGACGGGGGCAGATCGATCGTGAACTGCTCCTCGCCTGGGTGTGGCGGGTGCTGTTCCTGGCCTCCATCTTCCTCATCGCCGTCACCGTGTTCATCCGCTCCGCATGCAGGCATGCAGGAGAGCCCCACGTTTATGGAGAAGCAGGACCAGTTGACGTCCTCTCGGCCGTGAACGATCGAGATTCCCCTCGGGACTCGCGTCCCGAGGTTCCTGTTTCACCGACAGTCGCCACCCCACACGTTATGTGCGGGGCGGTCTCACACCGTCTCCGCAGGCTGCCACCGTCAGTCCGACGGCCAAAATGTTCCTTGCCGCGTTCACATCCCGATCGTGGACGACGCCACATCGGCACGCCCATTCCCGCACGTCCAGCGGCATCGTCGACGCGATCACCCCGCACACCGAGCAGGTCTTCGACGACGGACAGAACCGGTCGATCACCACCACCCGGCGCCCGTACCAGTCGGCCTTGTACTCGAGCATCGACCGGAACTCGGACCAACTCGCATCCGAGATCACCCGAGACAACGACCGATTCTTCACCATGTTCCGCACACTCAGATCCTCGATGGCGATCACTTGATTTTCGCGCACCAGCCGAGTGGAAAGTGTGTGCAGATAATCGCGACGCCGATCAGCGATCCGACCATGAATCTTCACGACCTTCAGTCGGGCCTTGGCCCGGTTCCGGGATCCCTTCTGCTTCCTGGCCAGCACATGCCGTCGCCAGCCGCTCACGATCCCTGCGCTCATGGCGCGGGTTGGTGATCTTCTCCCCCGTCGACAGCGTGTACAGGCTCGTGATCCCGGCGTCGAGCCCGACCACCCGATCGATCGGCTCGAGTTCGCTGATGGTGTCCTCGACGAGGATCGAGATGTGGTACTGACCACGAGCATTACGCGACACCGTCACCTGCGACGGTACTGTCCCCTCCGGCAGCGGCCTCGACCACCGAATATCCAGCGGTTCGGACTGCTTGGCCAACCGGACCTGCCCATCCCTGAAAATGAAGCAGTTCGAGTAGTAGGTCGCCGAATCCTTCGACCGCCCCTTCCTAATGAACTGCGGGTAGCCAGTCTGCGTGCGCCAGAACTTCTCGAACGCACCCTGCAACTGCCGCAGCGCCTCCTGCAGCGGCCCCTTCGACGGCTCCGCCAACCACTCCGTCTCGGGGTCCCGCTTCCATCCGGTGAGCATCTTCGAGGTATCCGCGTAGGTGACCCGCCGCCGCTCCTGCGACCACGCACGCGTCCGCTCCGCCAGTGCCCGGTTGTAGACATACCGGGTGCACCCGAACGTTCGGGCAAGCTGTTCCGCCTGCACCGCAGACGGATAGAAACGGTACTTGAACGCCCGCTTCACCACCCTCCCCGCCATGACCCAGACACTAGCCACACAGTCCGACAAATCCAGATCGGCTATCCCGGCCCTGAAGGACCGGGTTTGCGCCGAAAGACTCACGGATCAGCGAGAGCCCGTTCCGGGAACTGATCGGAAGTTCGATGCCCAGCGTGCTCCGCGGCATCGGCCTGCGGATGGCCGAGAACGGCGGCTCGTACATCTTCCAGACCCTCGGCATCAGCTACGTGACGACGGTGGTGGGTGTCAGCAAGTCGATCGGACCGCTCGCCATCGCCTGCGGCGCCGCCATCGGCATGCTCGTCATCCCGTTCTCGGGCGCGCTGTCGGACCGCTTCGGCCGGATGCGGGTGTACCGATTCGGTGCGGCGCTGCAACTCGTCCTCGCCGTCCCGTCGTGGTGGCTGCTCTCGCTCGGCAACCCCTACCTCGTGGTCGCGACCCTCGCCGTCAGCTACGGGATCGGCGTCAACGTGATGCTCGGCGCGCAGTGCGCCGCCCTGCCCGAGCTGTTCGGAAACCGTCACCGCTACATCGGCGTCGCGGTCGCCCGGGAGACGAGCGCGATCCTCGCCGGCGGCATCGCACCCTTCGTCGGTGCGCTGCTGCTGTCGCTGATGAACAACTCGTGGGTGCCGCTCGCGATCTACGTGCTGGTCCTCAGCGTCATCACGTTCGCCACGACGTTCGTGACACCCGAAACCCGTGGCCGCGACCTCGGGCTCGCGTGGGATGCGATGGCCGACCCGGTGCACGGACCGGATGCCGTTGCCCCGTCCAAGGATCGGGTCGACGCATGAGGCTCGCCCGCATCGCGACCGATTCGGGACCGCGGCCGGTGTGCCTGCGGGACGGTCGCTGGCACGAGGTGGCCGACCCGTTCGCGGACATCTTGACGTTCACCGGACCCGCACACGACGTCGACGGGGCGCGCCTGCTCGCGCCTTCCGAACCGCGGGTCCTGCTCGGGATGGCGCACAACGGCGCACCCGGAGATCGCGACCTCCCGTTGCAGGCGTTCATGAAATCGGCGCGCACGGTGATCGGCCCCGAACATCCGATCGTCGTCGACCAACGGCTGGGGAAGGTCGTCGTGGAGGGCGAACTGGCCGTCGTCATCCGGCGCACGTGCCGCAACCTGCGCCCCGAGGACGTCCCGTCCGCGATCCTCGGCTACGCGATCGGCAACGACGTCACCGCCGTGGAGCAGATCGCACTGGACGACAAGCTCACCCAGGCGAAACACGGCGACGGCTTCACCCCGCTGGGTCCGTGGATCGAAACGGACCTCGACCCCGGCGACGTGCCGATCGCCGTGCGCGTCAACGGGGTCACCGTGGCGGAGGCGTCCACGGAGCAGCTGGCGTGGAACGTGTCCGAGCAACTGGTCCATCTCACCCGGTATCTGACGCTGGGACCGGGAGACGTCGTGCTCACGGGTTGCCCGTTCACGTCGGGCCCGGTCGAACCGGGCGACCGTGCCGAGATCACGCTCGACGGAATCGGCACACTGAGCAATCCGGTGCGTGCTCTGTGAACCTCTTCGATCTGTCCGGGCGCTTCGCCCTGGTCACCGGTTCGAGCCGGGGAATCGGCTACGCCCTCGCGCGGGGCCTGGCCGGGGCGGGCGCCACGATCGTCCTCAACGGGGTGTCGGCCGAGCGCCTCGCACAGGCACGTGAGCGCCTCGGCGAGGAATTCGGCGACACCCGTGTCCACGCGTACGCGTTCGACGTCACGGATCCCGAGCGGGTAACCGACGCCGTCGACCGGATCGAGTCGGAGGTCGGGCCGATCGAGATCCTGGTGAACAACGCTGCGCTGCAACACCGCCAGCCCCTCCTCGACGTCACGCTCGAGGATTGGAACAGGGTGCTCACGACCGACCTCACCAGCGCCTTCCTCGTCGGGCGTGCGGTCGCCCGGTTCCAGATCGGCCGTGGGAGCGGGAAGATCGTCAACGTCTGCTCGGTGCAGAGCGACCTGGCCCGGCCCACCATCGCGCCGTACACGCCGCGAAGGGCGGGCTGCGGAATCTGACCCGCGCGATGACGGCGGAGTGGGCACGCTCCGGGCTGCAGATCAACGGCCTCGCGCCCGGCTACATCCACACCGAGATGACGCAGGCCCTCGTCGACGACACCGAGTTCGACACCTGGCTCCGCGGCCGGGCGCCGGCAGGCCGGTGGGGCACCCCGGACGACCTCGTGGGTCCGGCGGTGTGGCTGGCGTCGGACGCCTCCCGGTACGTCAACGGTCAGGTGATCTTCGTCGACGGCGGGATGACGTCGGTGGTGTGAGGAGTCACCGGCCGACGGCGGCGGCGGGTGCGGTCTGCACGTCCCCGAAGGAGCGGCGGGTGTGCCGGACGAGTTCGCGGAGCGCGGGACCTCCGAGGCTCTTCCAGACCAGCGCGAGCACGGCCGGGATGTCGACGCCGTCGAGGGCGACCGCCGTCAACCGGCCCCGGTAGTCCGTGGCCATCGACTCACTGAGGATCGCGACCCCCAGCCCGCGGATCGCGAGATCGGCGACGGCGTCGGGTGCGCTCGCCTGCAGGGCGATGCCGGGGCGGAGGCCGGCGGCCGCACACGCCTCGTCGAACACCGTCCGGATGCCCGTTCCGGTCGGCATACATACGATCGCATGGTCGCCGAGTTCGGCAAGCGTGACTCGCGACTGCCCCGCCAGCGGGTGATCCGGCGACACGGCGGCGACCAGCCCTTCGCTGATGATCGGGAAGGCGTCCAACCCCTCCGGCGGGGCGGTCGAGGTGGCGACGAGAGCGAGATCGATCGCACCGGCGCGGACGCGTTCGACGAGGCGGTCGGAGCTGTCCTCCGTCAGCGTGATCTCGATCCCGGGGTGAGCGAGGTGGAACGCGGACAGCGCGTCGAACAGCGGTGTGATCGTGCACGCGGTGACCATCCCGACGACGAGCCTGCCCCGGATCAGCTGGTTCACGTCGTCGACGGCCTGCCGCATGGCGTCGGCCGAGGCGAGTGCGGCGCGGGCGTGCAGCAGCGCCGCCTCCCCCGCCGCCGTGAGCGTCGCCGTCCGGCTGGAGCGGTCGATCAGCGTGGCGCCGAGATCATGCTCGAGCTGCCGGATCTGCGCGCTGATCCCCGACTGGCTGATGTGGACGCGTTCCGCGGCGCGGGTGAAGTTCGCTTCCTCGGCGACCGCGACGAAGTACTCCAGCTGCCTCAGTTCCATAACCAATGATTCTAGTATTCAGCAGAACTATCTGTTGGACTTCCGGTTGCGGCGGCACCACCCTGGAAAGGGACAGCAGTTCACCCACGAAAGGATTCCCGGTGACCGACTACGAGAAGGCCCAGAACCCCGAAGACCTCACCCGGCTGTTCGTCGAGCGCAGCAACGCCGGAGACGCGGCCGGAGTCGCCGCCCTGTACGAGGAGCACGCCGTCATGGCGTACCCGCCCGGCAGCCGGACGGTCGGCCGGGCCGCCATCCGGAAGCTGTGGGAGTCGGTGCTCGCAAACGCGCCGCGCTTCGAACCGGAGACACCGCTCCCCACCCTGATCAGTGACGACATCGCGCTCACGTCCACCCCGCCGAAGGACGGATCCGGCGCGCGGGCGCAGGTCGTCCGCAGGCAGCCGGACGGAACCTGGCTCCGGCTCCTCGACCAACCGGAGTTCATCCCGCCCACCAGCTGAGACCGGGTCTGCGCCGGCCTCTACACGGCATGAACTTCGTTGTCCACCATTGCATCTGCATTCGGATCGGTGGGATCATAGAGGTCATGCGCAGACCGCGTTGGCCGGCAGTAGCACCACCCACCACCGGAGGACACCGGGTGCACGGCCCCCTGCTCCTCACGGCCGAAGACGACCTCACGCTCGAGCTGTTCGAGGTCGTGGCGTTCGCGGACGGACTCCAACTCCGGATGGCCCTGACCGCCACGGGCAGGCCCGCGGAGCTGGCGCAGTACGAGACCCGCTCACTGTCCGACCCCGGCGATCCCTCGACGCGGTGGTCCTACCTGTCGGTGCGGGCGCGCGTCGACGACATCGAGGGTGAAGCCGACCCCTACCATCCGGCGGCGGCGTCGAAACCGTGCGGGAGCGGGCCGCCCGAGTACCGGACCGAGCCGCACTACTGGCTCGACGCGATCCCGGCGTCGGGATTCATCTCGGTCACCGCCGGCTGGCCGAGGATCGGCCTCGGTTCGACGACCACCACCATCGGCCTCGAATCGAGCACGCGAACGTCGTGACCGTCAGGTGCAGCAGTTGGGGTCGAGGACGACCCGCAGTGCGTCGAGAGCATCCGGTCGAGCGCTGTAGAAGACGTTCATGCCGCGACGGACAGGCTGGACCATTCCCGCCTTCTTCAGCTGGCCGAGGTGGTGGCTGACGGTCGATTCGGACAGCCCCACGCCGGTCGCGAGATCGCACGTGCACACCTCACCCTCGCTCGCGGTCAGCAGGATCGACATCAGCTTGATGCGGACCGGGTCGGCCAGTGCCTTGAGGCGCAGCGCGAGGTGCAGGGCGGCCTCGTCAGTCATCGGGGCGGCCGAGACGGGCGCGCAGCAGATCGGCGCGGAGACATCTACGACCGGCAACGTCTTGGGCATGAATCCATCCTCCCAGGTTCTTGACATATGTCAAAAAGGTGGGATCCTGGGAGTGCAAGAAATTCGACATATGTCGCACAGGTGGAGGTTGTCATGTCCCGCGCCCAACTCGCCCTCAATGTCGACAATCTGGAGGAAGCAGTCACGTTCTACTCGAAACTGTTCGATACACCACCGGCGAAACTGAAGCCGGGATACGCGAACTTCGCCATCGCGCAGCCACCCCTCAAGCTGGTGCTGCTGGAGAACCCCGGCGAGGGCGGCACCATCAACCACCTCGGCGTCGAGGTCGAATCGAGCGCCGAAGTGCACGAGGAGATCGCACGGCTGACCGGGGAAGGCCTCTTCACCGACGAGGAGCTCGGCACCACCTGTTGCTTCGCGACCCAGGACAAGGTGTGGGTCACCGGCCCCGCCGGCGAGAAGTGGGAGGTCTACACCGTGCTCGCCGACTCCGACACGTTCGGGTCGAGCCCTCGGCACCTCGACCCCGATGCCGAGGGGGCCACCTGCTGCTAGCCGACAAAGAGAAACCCCGCCACCTGCATCACTGCAGTCGACGGGGCTTCTTTGTGCGCCCGAAGGGATTCGAACCCCTAACCTCTTGATCCGTAGTCAAGTGCTCTATCCGTTGAGCTACGGGCGCATGTTCTTCAGTTGTCTAACTCTCACCGGCCGACTAGGCCCGGTGTGGCGGAGGCGAGAGGATTTGAACCTCCGGTCCCTCGTAAAAGGGACAACTCATTAGCAGTGAGTCCCATTCGGCCGCTCTGGCACGCCTCCCTGGGGTGGTTCCGATCCCTTCGGACCGCCGGTGCGAAAGATTACACACCTTTCCACCACAAAGGCAAAACGGCTGGTCAGAGCGTACGGATGGCCGCTTTATCGCAGGTGGCTGTCGAACCAGTCGAAGATCCGCCGCTGCGCGTCGACGATGGCCTGGGCTCCCGGGTCGTCGTCCTTGCCGTCGGGCACCTGAGGCGGTTCGTCGGCCCGGTGCGCGAGCCCGGCATAACTCACGACGAGCCCCGCGACGTCGGATTTGGCGGTGGCGTCGCGCAGCAGCTCGACCTGATCGGGCGGCGTGGACGGATCGTCCTCCCCGTACAGACCGAGCCACGGGGCCTTCAGCTCGGGGGCGGCGTGCACCAGCGCAGGCGCCTCCTCCGACAGCGGGTCGACGATCCCACGGGCGGCGACACTCACGGCGGCGCCGACGGGACGCGTCGTGGCGACGAGCAGGGCGGCGGTCCCGGCGTCGTCGAAACCCAGCACCCCCACGCAGTCGGCGTAGATGCCCCGCGCGATCAGCCAGTCGAAGGTGGCATCGAAGTCGGCGAACAGCGATTCGCCGAACACCTCGACGTCGCTGGGCGCCGGTTCCCGGTGGAAGAGGTGCGGCGCTACCGTCACCCACCCTTCCATCGCGAGCGAGCGCATCAGATCGAGGAGAGGTTCGCTGAACGTGCGCGACTCGTGCAGGACCACGATCCCGCCCCGCGCCGGACCGTCCGGCTCCACCGCGGTGAGCGGAACACGCATCTGAGGGCTTTCCGGCGCGTCTCCGGACGTCCGCAGGGCTGCACTGTCCCTGAAGAATCCCGACATGTCCCTACCTTGGCACGAAGGGGGCGTCGGCGCAGTCGATCGGGAGGCGCATAATCGCCTGGTGACTCCGCGAACCAGGGCAGACCTCGACACGATCCCGGCCTACATCCCCGGCAAGAGCTTTCCGGGCGCGATCAAGCTGGCGAGCAACGAGACCACGCTGGGCCCGCTGCCGAGCGTGCGGGACGCCATCGCGGACGCCGCCGCCAACGCGAACCGGTACCCGGACAACGGTCACGTCACCCTGATCGCGGCCCTCGCCGACCACCTCGGGGTGGCCACGGAGAACATCGCCGCGGGGTGCGGTTCGGTGAGCCTGTGCCAGGAATTGGTGCAGGCCACGTGCAACGACGGCGACGAGGTCATCTTCGCCTGGCGCTCCTTCGAGGCCTATCCCGTGGTCACCCAGGTCGGCGGGGCGACGCCCGTCAAGGTTCCGCTCACCGCCGACCACGGGCACGACCTCGACGCGATGCTGGCCGCGATCACCGACCGCACCCGGCTGATCTTCGTCTGCAACCCGAACAACCCCACCGGCAACGCGCTGACGAAGGCCGAACTCGAGCGGTTCCTCGACGCCGTTCCCTCCGACGTCCTCGTGGCCCTCGACGAGGCCTACTTCGAGTACAACCGGTCCGACGCCGACGGCGTCGCCCTGTTCCGCGGACGCCCCAACGTGGTGGTGCTGCGCACGTTCTCCAAGGCGTACGGCCTGGCCGGCATCCGCGTGGGGTACGCGGTCGCCGATCCGGCGGTCGTCACCGCGCTGAGCAAGGTGCACATCGCGTTCGCGGTCAATGCCGTCGCGCAGGCCGCCGCCATCGCGTCGCTGGCCGCGTCCGGAGAACTGCTGGCACGCACGGACGGCGTCGTCGCCGAGCGGAACCGGGTTCGCGACGCCCTCCTCGCCGCCGGGTACGAGGTACCCGAATCCGCCGCCAACTTCGTCTACCTCCCGCTGGGCACCCGTTCCGGAGCGTTCGGTGCGGCCAGCGCCGAGGCCGGTGTTCTGCTGCGCCCGTACGGCGACGACGGGGTGCGGATCACGATCGGCGATCCCGCCGAGAACGATGCGTTCCTCGCGTTCGCGACGAGCACCGAGGCGCGCTCGATCGCGAACGTCGCGGTCCGGGCGTAACGCTCGAGACGTAACCGTTACCCACGGGTACAACGCCCGTCACTCCTTGTTGGCAGACTCAGTGAGGTTTTGCCGAAGGGAGACCGCACATGCGTCGCCGCGCCGTGATCCGCACCGCCGTGCTGGCGGCCGGACTGGCGACGACGCTGGCGATCTCGGTGACGTCGGGGCCGACGGCGCAGGCCCAGGATTCGGCGGTCTCCGTCCGGCTCCTCGCCTTCAACGACCTCCACGGCAGCCTCCAACCGCCGCCCGGCGTCCGCAGCCAGGTCAAGCACGCCGACGGTTCGCTGGTCCCGGCCGGCGGCGCCGCCTACCTGGCCGCCTACGTCGCCCAGCTGCGCGGGCAGGCCACCCGTTCGCTGCTGTATTCGGTCGGCGACAACTGGGGGTCGTCGGCGCTCGAATCCGCGATGTTTCACGACGAACCGACCGTGCAGCTGCTCGACAGAATGGGCGTCGACGCGTCCGCGATCGGCAATCACGAGCTCGACGAGGGGTACACGGAGTTCCGGCGGATGCAGACCGGCGGCTGCCATCCCGTCGACGGCTGCCGGTTCGGAAACACGTTCGCGGGCGCGGACTTCCCACTCCTCGCCGCGAACATGGAGTTCGACGACGGCGCACCCGCGACACTGCCGTTCACCGTCGACTACGTGGAAGGCATCCCGGTCGGGGTCATCGCGACCATGCCCGCCGACACCGCCACGATGGTGACACCGGAGGGCGTGGGCGGACTGCGCTTCACGGACGAGCTCACCGCCGTCGACCGGACCGCGGATCTCCTCGACTTCTTCGGCGTGCGGGCCATCGTGCTGCTGATGCACAGGGGAGCCGAACCCGTCGCCGACAACGGCCCCAATTCGTGCGAGGTGACGTCGGGACCGGCACGCGACCTCGCACTGCGGGCGTCCCCGAAGGTCGACGTCATCTTCACGGCCGACAGCCACCAGCAGTACAACTGCTCGTTTCCCGACCCGATGGGGAACCCGCGCGTGATGATGCAGGGCGCGTCCCACGGCCGCATCATCTCCGTGGTCGACGTGTCGATCGACCGCACCACCCGCGACGTCCTGCGCGACCGCGCGTCCGCGTTCAATCAGGTGGTCACCCACGACATCCCGCCCGACCCCGACATCCAGGCGCTCGCCGACAGCGCTGCCGCCCAGGCCTCCCGGGTCGGTGCGTCGCGGGTGGCGTCGCTGTCCGGCGACCTCACCCGCGACGAGACCCGCAGCGGTGAATCGGCCCTCGGGAACGCCGTCGCCGACGCCCAGCTGTCCGCCGGGTCCGGGCACGGCGCCCAGGTGGCGCTCACCAACCCCGGCGGGCTCCGCGAAGACCTGCTGCGGGGCGCCGACGGCGCCGTCACCTACGGGCAGACGTACGCCGCTCAACCGTTCGGCAACACCCTCGAGGTCCTGACCGTCACCGGCGCGGTGCTGAAGGCCGCTTTGGAGCAGCAGTTCCAGCCCCGCGGCGACGGCACGGTCACGGAACGGATCCTGGCGCCGTCTCGTTCGCTGACGTACACCCTGAATCGCTCGGCGATCGTCGGCGAACGTATCTCGGACCTCCGGGTGAACGGCGAGGCAGTCGACCCCGCCGTCTCCTACCGGGTGGCGGTCAACAAGTTCCTCGCCGACGGCGGCGACGGCTTCGACGCCTTCCGCACCCGCACGGACGCGGTGCACGCGGGCTGCGACCTCGACGCCTTCACGACGTATCTGGGAACGAATTCACCGGTCACGCCGCCGAACACCGACCGGATCACCGTGGTCGGTTAGGAACGCCGGTCAGACGCCGAGCGCGCTCTTCAGTACCGGCCACGACGTGCGCAGTTCGTCCTGCCAGTACGGCCACGAATGCGTGCCGAAGTTGCGGTAGGTGAACGTCGCCGGGATCGCGAGCTGGGTCAGGCGCTGCTGGAACGTCTGCGTGCAGAGATTCGCCGCCGCCTCGAGGGGACCGCCCACCGCGATGGTCGACGCGATGTCTCCGGTGATCTCGTACGGTCCGGGAAGACCGTTGCCGGTGGAGATGTAGATCTGCTTGCCGCGCAGCGCTTCGGCGTTCACCGACGGATCGTGAGCGGTCCAGGCGGGATCGGTGTCGGGACCCCACATGTTGGCCGGGTTCCCGCCCTTGAACGCCACCGTGCCGCGGACCGAGTCACGCGAGCTGGGGTTCGAGTTGTCGAGGCATCCGCTGTAGGCCGCCAGTCCGCGGTAGAGCTGCGGGTGCCTGGTGACGAGGTTGGCGGCGCCCATCGCGCCCATCGACACACCCGCGACAGCGTTGACGCCGTTGCCGCTGAAGTTCTTGTCGATGATGGGCGGGAGTTCGTTGGCCAGGAACGTCTCCCACTTGTTGATTCCCAGTGTGGGGTCGGGCTGCAGCCAGTCGGTGTAATAGCTGGCGGTGCCACCCACCGGGAGCACCACGTTGACCTCCTTGTCGGCGAAGAACTGGACGACGTCCGTCTTCTGCGTCCACGTGCTTTCCCGGAAGTCCGACTCGGCGCCGGCGCTGACGCCGTCGAGCAGATACAGCGACGGCCGCGAGCCGCCACCGGCCGGGTGCAGGACCTGGACCTGCACGACGCGGCCCATGGCGGGGGAATTGATGAAGACGGCGCTGCGGGTATCGGTGAGCGGGACGATCTTGTCGACGCTCGCGACGCCGTTGCTCTGGGGCGCGACCGGAGCGGGCGCCGGATCGGCCACAGCAGTGAACGCCGGCCCCAGAAGGGTCAGTGACACTGCCAGACCGACAGCAGCCATTGCTTCGCGACGCATAAAGTAAACCCTCTTCCCCGGACTGTGTGGACCCCGATTGCACAGTACAAAATGCGTCCGGTCAACAAGAGCTTAGAGGGTTTGCGACAGCTGTGTGCTCCACCGTGATCACGTTGTAGTCACCACGGTTCACACGGCTGCGGATTGCGCGACCGCTACTTGGGCAAGGCCGACTTCAACTGGTCCAGACCGTCTCCGCTGAGTTCGTCGAGCGCGGCGCGCCGACCCGTCATCGCCAGCACCAGCGCCAGCATCGGGCCGGAGACCTCGGGTCCCGATCCGGTGGTCCAGTCGGTGTCGGTGGCCCGCAGCGTCAGCCCGGCGACCCGCGACTTCGACCCGATCAGCAGGTTCGAATTTTTGTAGAAGTCGGCGACGCGGACGACGGCGTCCATCGGGTACTCGTGCGCGATGCCGAGCGGCCGGCGGATGTCCTCGCCGTGGACGATCATCTCGCCCAGCATGGCGTCGATCGGGCCTGGTGGGTGGGTGGAGTCGGCCATGTGCGCCCGGAACTCGTCGAGCGCCTCCGCCGGTGTTCCTTCCTCTTCGTGCGCGATGTCCTTCTCGAACATGGTGTTGATCCGAAATCCCGACCCGACGAGCTTTCCGACGAACTTCGGCGGCGTCATCTTCTCCGTCGCCGTCATGTGCGCGAACACGTCCCGCACTGTCCACCGCTCGCAGAGCGACGGCGTCGACCACTGAGTGTCGGTCAGCGGTTCGAGGTCGTCCACCAGGGCGCGGCGTTCTTCGTGAATCGTGGGCCAGGGGCTTGACGTTGTCATTTTTCACTCCCTCGTCGCCAAGAATTCTCCCACCTCAGGACGTCGGCGGCGAGACCCATTGCACAACGTGTTAGTCACGACTAACGTATTGATCGTGCTCGATCAGTTGGAAGTCGCAGCTGAGCCCACCCGGAGACGCCTCATGCAACTGCTGACCGCAGGTGAACAGACCGTCAACAACCTCGCCGCACACTTCCCCGCGAGCCGGTCTGCGATCTCGCAACATCTCCGGGTGCTCACCGAGGCCGGACTGGTCACCGCGCGCAAGGACGGACGCTTCAGGTACTACCGGCTCGATCCTCAGGGACTCGCACAGCTCCGCATGTTGTTCGACTCCTTCTGGATCGACGAACTCGACCGCCTCGTCGCGGACGCCACCGACGAAGCAGGACCCAAAGGAGACAGCTGATGCCATTCGACAAAACCGTCGTCGTCCCGCTGGACCCCGACGCCACGTTCGATCTCGTCACCAGACCGGACCGCTTGCGGCGGTGGCAGACCGTCGCGGCCCGCGTCGACCTGCAGGCCGGCGGCGAGTACCGGTGGACCGTCGTTCCCGGGCACTCGGCGGCGGGCACCTTCCGGGAGGTCGTGCCCGGCAAGCGGGTGGTGTTCGGGTGGGGCTGGGAAGGCGACGAGGAACTCCCACCGGGATCGTCCACCGTGACGGTCACTCTCACCCCGACCGCCGGCGGCACCGAGGTGCGCCTCGTGCACGACGGGCTCGATGCCGAACAGGCCGCCCGCCACGCGGAGGGCTGGAACCATTACCTCGACCGGCTCGTCGCCGCCGCGCAGACGAGCGACGCCGGGCCCGACGACTGGGCGGCCGCACCGGACCCGCTCGACGAACTGTCCAGCGCCGAGGCGACATTGGCTGTCGTGCAACACGTCCTGCGCGGCGTCACGGCGGACGACATGTCCAAGCAGACGCCGTGCACCGAGTTCACCGTCTCGCAACTCACCGATCACCTGGCCGGTTCGATCACCGCCCTCGGCGGCGCGGCGGGCGCGACATTCGACGACGACCCCGGCAAACCCGTCGAGGCCAGAATCGCCGACCTCGCCCAGCCCGCGCTGGAGGCATGGCGCAATCGCGGCCTCGACGGCACCGTGACACTCGGACCGAACAACGCTCCCGCAACCGTCGCGGCGGGGATTCTGTCGATCGAATTCCTGGTCCATGCCTGGGATTTCGCGGCAGCGACCGATGGCGACGTGGCCGTTTCCGAGCCACTCGCCGAATACGTGCTGGCGTTGGCACACAAGATCATCTCGCCCGAAGGCAGGAAGGCCGTCGGGTTCGACGACCCCGTACCCGCCCCGCACACCAGCGACGCGGTGACCCGGCTCATCGCTTACACCGGCCGCCACCCCGTCCCGGCGGCCTGACACCCCTCACACGGAAAGGTCCAGTCATGCCCATCAAGTCGGAATACGCCCAGGGAACACCGAGCTGGGTAGACCTGCAAACCAGCGATCAGGACGCGGCCAAGAACTTCTATGCGGAACTGCTCGGCTGGAAGTACGACGACCGGCCGATGCCCGAGGGCCCCGTCTACTCGATGGCCACTGTGCGCGGCGAGAACGTCGCCGCCATCGCGCCGCTGCCGCCCGAGGCGGCGAAGGCCGGGGCGCCGGCGAACTGGAACACGTACATCGCCGTCGACGACGTCGACGCGACGGTCGCGAAGGTCCCCGGCGCCGGCGGCCAGGTGCTAATGCCTGCATTCGACATCTCGGACGCCGGCCGCATGTCCTTCGTCACCGACCCCACCGGGGCGGCCGTCGGATTGTGGCAGGCGAAGAGGCACATCGGCGCCTCGCTCGTCGGCGACCCGGGCGCGTGCCTGTGGAACGAACTGAACACCGGCGACGTCGACAAGGCGCTCGCGTTCTACAACAGCGTCTTCGGGATCACCTCGTCGACGATGTCCATGGGGCCGGAGTACACGTACCACCTGCTGGAGGTGGGCGAGGATCAGGTCGGTGGCTGCGGTCAGCCGATGACCTCCGGCACCCCGAATCACTGGCGGGTGTACTTCGCCGTCGAGAACGTCGACGCGAGCGCAGCCAAGGTCGTCGAACTCGGCGGCACGATCGTCGAAGAAGCGATGGACATCCCCACCGTCGGCCGCATGGCCGGTGTCACCGACCCGCAGGGCGCGACGTTCAGCATCATGACGCCCGAGGAACGTCAGGATCAGTAACCGTGAAGATGCCCACACCCTCCGAGGAGGACAAGCAGTTCTTCCGCTCGCTGATCCCCGACACCCCCGGCGTCGAGGTGAAGCCGATGTTCGGCAATCTGGGCGCGTTCGTGAACGGCAACATGTTCGCCGGGCTGCTCGGGCCGAGCGTCGGGGTGCGGCTCCTCACCGAGCAGGCGAAGGCCGAACTAGCGTCTGCCGACGGCGTCGGCGGTTTCGGCCCGGGTGAGAAGCCGATGCGCGAGTACCTGGCCCTGCCCGACCGGTGGCGGGACACCCCGGACCTCACCACCCCGTGGATCGAACGCGCGCTCGCCGAGATCGCCGAACTTCCGCCGAAGCAGCCGAAGCCGCGGAAGAAATAGGAAACGACAGCAGCCCCGACCTGGGGCGAAACCAGGTCGGGGCTGCCGGTCGTTGGCGGAAGCGGAGGGATTTGAACCCCCGGTCGCTTTCACGACGCTCGCTTTCAAGGCGAGTGCATTCGGCCGCTCTGCCACGCTTCCGTGGGCGATCTTATCGGTACGGAGGCGGCATCGGGCAACCGGTCAGCGGTCGCCGATGGCCTTGTCGACGCGTTCGAACACCTCGGCGAGAACCTTGAGCTGAGACTTGGTGAGCAGATCGACGAGGTTGCTGCGCACCCCGGCCACATGGGTGGGGGCCGCGTCGGCGAGCCGGGCGCGACCTTCGTCGGTGATGACGGCGAGCACCCCACGGCCGTCCTCGAGGCAGGTGTCGCGGGTGACCATGCCCTGCGATTCCATCCGCCGGATCTGGTGGGTGAGGCGGCTGCGGGAGGAGAGGACGCCGTCCGCGAGATCGCTCATGCGCAGCGAGCCGTCCGGCGACTCGGACAACAGCACCAGAATCCGGTAGTCCGCGAGGGAGAGGTCGTGCTTCTCCTGCAGATCCCGGTTGAGGACGTCCATCAGCCGCTGGTTGCCGTCCATGTAGCCGCGCCATGCGCGCATCTCGGCCGGCGTCAACCAGTTGGTCGCGGCTTCGGCGTCGGAGGTTTCTGCTGTCACAGGTTCACATTCTAGTAGTGCAACATTACTTTCCAGTAGCGTGCGGTGCCCGAAGAGGCCGAGCGGTCGCTCGGACCGGTCGCGGGCACCGGACGGCGCCGCGTTTCGCTAGCGTCGTTCCCATGTATGCGATCACGATCGATCAGCCGGGCGGCCCCGAAGTCATGACGTGGGCCGAGCAGCCGGACCCGGAACTTCCCCCCGGTCACGTTCTCCTCGACGTCGCCGCGACGGCCGTCAACCGCGCCGACCTGCTGCAGCGTCAGGGGTTCTATCCCCCGCCGCCCGGGGCCAGCGACATCCTCGGGCTCGAATGCTCCGGCACCATCGCCGAACTCGGCGAGGGAGTGTCCGGGTGGTCCGTCGGCGACCAGGTGTGTGCGCTGCTGGCCGGCGGCGGGTACGCGGAGAAGGTGGCCGTCCCCGCGTCACAGCTTCTCCCGCTGCCCGAGGGCGTCGATCTGCTCGTCGCGGCGTCGCTGCCGGAGGTGGCGTGCACGGTGTGGGCGAACGTCGTGATGGGCGCCGGACTGTCCCGCGGCGACGTGCTGCTGGTCCACGGCGGTGGCGGCGGCATCGGCACCCACGCCATCCAGGTCGGCGTCGCGCTGGGGGCCCGGGTGGCCGTCACCGCCGGCTCCGAGGAGAAACTGGCGCGCTGCCGCGAACTCGGCGCCGACATCCTCGTCAACTACCGGGAAGCCGATTTCGTCGACGAGATCCGCAAGGCGACGGACGGACACGGCGCCGATGTGATCCTCGACAACATGGGCGGCGCGTACCTGGGCCGCAACGTCGACGTGCTCGCCGCCGACGGCCGGCTCGTCGTCATCGGGATGCAGGGCGGCCGGAAGGGCGAACTGGACCTGGGCAAGGTGCTCGCCAAACGCGCCCACGTCACGGCGGCGGGACTGCGGGGGCGGCCCGAGTCGGGTCGCGAGGGCAAGGCCGACATCGTCGCCGACGTCCGCAAGCGGTTGTGGCCGCTGATCGCGGAGGGCGCGGTGCATCCCATCGTCTCGGCGGAACTGCCGATCACCGAGGCGCCGCGCGGACACGAACTGCTCGACTCCGCCGACACCGTCGGCAAGGTGATCCTGACGATCCCGCGGAACTGACGCTTCGTCCGGTGTGACATTCGTCGTTCCCCTCCGGTGCAACGAATGTCACACCGGGCCGGCCGGCTGTGTTCAGCCGAGGGTGGCGAGCTCGTTCACGAGCTGGTCGATCTCGTAGCGGGTGGTGTACGGCGCGAGACCGATGGTGACGGCGCCGCCCTCGTCGTTGACGCCGAGGGCGTCGAGCAGCCGGGAGCCGCCGTGGACACCGCTGACGGTGGCGATGCGCTTGTCGGCGAGGTGCGACGCCACCTTGTCGGCCGAGACTCCGGCGACGGTGAAGCTGAGCGTCGGAACCCGGCTCGGCGACCGCCCGATGACCATGACCTGCGGTAGCCGCTTCAGCGAGGACATGAGGTGGTCGAACAGGGTGTCCTGGTAGTTCTGCAGCGAGCTGATGGACGCCTCGAGCTTCTCGCGCCGGGAACCGGTGGCCGACTCGTCGAGGTTCGCGAGGAAGTCGATCGACGTGGTGAGGCCGGCGAGGAGCGCGAACTGGTGCACCCCGACCTCGAGACGTTCGACACCCCGCGCATACGGGTTGAGCGACACGGCCGGGATGCGGTCGAGGAGCGACGGGTCGCGGAACACAAGTGCCCCGACCTGCGGTCCGCCCCAGGAGGTGGCGCCGACGGCGACGACGTCCGCACCGAGTTCGTTGATGTCGACATGCGCGTAGGGGGCGGCGCCGATCGCGTCGACGACCATCAGTCCGCCGACTTCGTGGACGCGGTCCGAGGCGACGCGGACGTCGGGCGCCGAGCCGACGATCGGGGAGGCGGCGGTGAGTGCGACCAGGCGCGTCGTGGTGGTGATGAGGTCCTGGAACTGCCAGCTGGGGAGTTCGCAGGTCTCGATCTCGACCTCCGCCCACCGCACCTGGGCGCCGTAGCGGCTGGCGACGCGCAGCCAGGGGGCCACGTTCGCTTCCTCGTCGAGGCGGGAGAGCACGAGCCCGGTTCCGAGACCGAGTCGCGTGCTCAGCGACTCCGCCAGCCAGGCCAGGAGAACGGATCGGTCGGGTCCGAGGACGACCCCGGCGGGATCGCCTCCGACCAGGTCGGCGACGGCTGCTCGGGCCGCATCGAGAACCGCCGCACTGCGCCGGCTGGACACATGTCGTCCGGTCGACGAGGAGGCAGAAGCCCGGAAGGCCGTGGAGACAGTGCGCGACACCGCGTCCGGAATCTGCATGCCGGCCTGCGGATCGAGATGGATCCAACCGTCGCCGAGTGAGGGGATGAGTCCCCGAACGCGGGCAACGTCGTAAGCCATGCCCGACACTCTAAGACCCCAAGTCAATACGGTCGAAGCCAGCCATCGATTGTTGTCGAATGCAACAAAGAGGGAAAGGGCCAAATCGGACGCACTTTCGCACTGCCGCGCAGGAACAGCCAAGATGGAGGCATGACGAACTCGGAGAATGAACACGTAGTCGTGATCGGTCCCGACGGTCAGCCCATGGCGATTCCCGTCGCGGAGGCCGCGAGCAAGCCCGAGGGCTCCGACGCCGCCGCAGCCGCCGCAGCCGCCGCCGAGAACGGGAACGGCGCCGAGTCGGTGGCCGACATGGTGGAGCAGCCGGCCAAGGTCATGCGCATCGGAACGATGATCAAGCAGCTCCTCGAGGAGGTGCGTGCGGCACCGCTCGACGACGCCAGCCGCAACCGGTTGAAGGAGATCCACAAGTCGTCTATCCGCGAGCTCGAGCAGGGCCTGGCCCCCGAGCTGCGCGAGGAACTCGAACGCCTCACGCTGCCCTTCACCGACGACACCGTCCCCACCGACGCCGAACTCCGCATCGCGCAGGCGCAGCTGGTGGGGTGGCTCGAAGGACTGTTCCACGGCATCCAGACGGCCCTGTTCGCCCAGCAGATGGCGGCCCGCTCCCAGCTCGAGCAGATGCGTCAGGGAGCCCTGCCTCCGGGCATCAGCATGGGCAACCCGCACGGGCCGCACAACAACGATCCGGGATCGCAGTCGAGCGGTACCGGCCAGTACCTGTAGCAACGGGCAAAACAGCATGGAACTCGACTCCCGGTAGGCTCGGTGCCCGTGTCAGCATCCGCTATCGAAACCGAGGCCGCAGGCGGCCCGCTCCCGGCGTCCGATTCGCAGACCTTCCGTCGCGCGTTCAAGGACCTCAGGGACGGCTTCGCTCAGCGCGAGCTGTGGCTGAGCCTCGGCTGGCAGGACATCAAGCAGCGCTACCGCCGGTCGGTGATCGGCCCGTTCTGGATCACGATCGCCACCGGCGTGCAGGCAGCGGCGATGGGCATCCTCTACTCGGCCCTGCTGGACATCCCGCTGGACGAGTTCCTGCCGTACGTCACGGTGGGTCTGATCGTCTGGAACCTGATCAGCGCGAGCATCCTCGAGGGGTCCGAGGTGTTCATCGCCAACGAGGGGCTGATCAAACAGCTGCCGTCGGCGCTGAGCGTCCACGTGTACCGGCTGGTGTGGCGGCAGCTGCTGCTGTTCGCCCACAACCTCGTCATCTACGTGATCATGCTGTTCGCGTTCGGGGTGTGGCGGCACCTGACCTGGATGTCGCTGGCCGCGATTCCCGCGATCGCACTGATCGTCGTCAACGCGGCGTGGGTGTCGATCATGTTCGGCATCTTCTCCACCCGCTACCGGGACATCGCGCCGATCCTCGGCAGCATGACGCTGCTGCTGTTCGTGCTGACACCGATCATGTGGACCACGCAGAGCCTCGAGGCGCAGGGCGGTCAGGCCGCCGAGCGCGTCAAGCTCGCCGAGCTGAACCCGCTGTTCCACTACCTCGACATCGTGCGCGCGCCGATGATCGGCCAGGACCAGCAGGCGTACCACTGGTACATCGTGCTGGCCATCACCGTCGTCGGGTGGACCGCCGCCATCCTCGCGCTTCGCAAGTACCGGGCCCGCGTGCCCTACTGGGTATAGGGGTTTGCCATGACAGAACACGTGAGCATCGAGACGCGGAACGCCTGCGTCGACTTTCCGATCTTCGACGCCAAGTCCCGGTCGCTGAAGAAGGCGTTCCTCGGCAAGGCCGGCGGATCCATCGGTCGCAACAACTCGGACGTCGTGGTGGTCGAGGCCCTGCGCGACATCAACCTGTCGCTGAAGGAAGGCGACCGCATCGGTCTGGTCGGCCACAACGGTGCCGGCAAGTCGACGCTGCTGCGCCTGCTGTCCGGCATCTACGAGCCCACCCGCGGCAGCGCGAGCATCCGCGGCCGCGTGGCGCCGGTCTTCGACCTCGGTGTCGGCATGGACCCCGAGATCTCCGGCTACGAGAACATCATCATCCGCGGGCTGTTCCTCGGGCAGACCCGTAAGCAGATGCTCGCGAAGATGGACGAGATCGCCGAGTTCACCGAACTGGGCGAGTACCTGTCGATGCCGCTGCGCACGTACTCCACCGGTATGCGCGTGCGCGTCGCGATGGGCGTGGTCACCAGCATCGACCCGGAGATCCTGCTGCTCGACGAGGGCATCGGCGCCGTCGACGCGGAGTTCATGAAGAAGGCGCGCGTACGGCTGCAGGCGCTGGTGGAGCGGTCCGGCATCCTGGTGTTCGCCAGCCACTCCAACGAGTTCCTGGCCCAGCTGTGCGACCGGGCCATGTGGATCGACCACGGTCAGGTCCGGCAGGAGGGCGGCATCGAGGACGTCGTCCGCGCGTACGAGGGCGACGACGCCGCCGACCACGTCCGCCATGTCATCTACGAGATGGACCGGGAGAAGTCCGGGCTGAGCGCCTCGGCCGAACGGGACGTCCGTAGCGACAGATCGAACGAGCGTCCCGTTCGCACGGTCGCGGAAGCCGAGGCGGAGTCCGCGTGAGCGCTGCTGCCGAGCGGATCGTCGGCGTCGTCGTCACCCACAAACGCCGCGAACTGCTGGCGGAGTCGCTGAAGGTCCTCGGCTCGCAGACGCGTCCGCTGGACCATCTGGTGGTCGTGGACAACGCCGCCGAGGACGATGTGCGCGTACTCGTCGAATCGGCAGGGATCCCCACCAGCTACCTCGGGTCGCAGCACAATCTGGGCGGGGCGGGCGGCTTCGCGCTGGGGATTCTGTACGCCCTCTCGCTCGGCGCCGACTGGGTGTGGCTCGCCGACGACGACGGCAGGCCCGAGGGGCCGAAGGTCCTGGAGACGCTGCTCGACTGCGCCGAGCGGCACGGGCTGGCCGAGGTGTCGCCGGTGGTCTGCGACATCGACGACCCCGACCGTCTCGCGTTCCCGCTGCGCCGCGGCGTCGAGTGGCGTCGGCTGCGGTCCGAACTGTTCACCGACGGCGACGACTCGGCCGACCTGCTCCCCGGGATCGCGTCGCTGTTCAACGGCGCCCTGTTCCGGGCGTCGGCGATCGACACGGTCGGTGTCCCCGACCTGCGGCTGTTCGTCCGCGGCGACGAGGTGGAGGTGCATCGCCGGCTGGTGCGGTCGGGGCTGCCGTTCGGCACCTGCCTGCAGACGGCGTACGTGCACCCGAACGGCGCGGAGGAGTTCAAGCCGATCCTCGGCGGCCGGATGCACACGCAGTACCCGGACAACGAGACGAAACGGTTCTTCACCTACCGCAACCGCGGCTATCTGCTGTCCCAGCCGGGTATGCGGAAGCTGCTGCCGCAGGAGTGGGTGCGGTTCGGGTGGTACTTCCTCGTCACGCGGCGTGATCCGCAGGGTCTGCGGGAGTGGATGCGGCTGCGGAAGCTGGGCCGTCAGGAGCGGTTCGAGCGGCCGTAAATTCGGTTGCGCCCGGGTTCCGCCGGGTGGGAGCATCGTGGGGTTCCGGTCGAAGGTCCCGATGTGTCGCGAAGGAGTGAGTGTCCGATGACTGTCTCGTCGGTCGACGCCGCGTGCGTCCGCTCCCCCTTCCCCCTCGCCTGACCGAACCCGCGCAGTGGTCCGGTCGGCACTCATCGACCCGAGGATCACACCCATCATGTTCGATTCCGGACACCTCCTGCCCTACGGCTGGAACGACACACTTTCCGACACCTTCGACAGTTACCCGGCCGACGGCCGCGAGCCCGGTCGGGTGATCCGCGTGGACCGCGGTCGCTGCGACGTGGCCGCGCCCGCGGGCATCGTCCGCGCCCTCGTCGGCGAGCACCCGCTCTGCACCGGCGACTGGGTGACGCTCCACCGGCACGGCGACGAGATCGCCGTCGCCGACCTGTTCCCCCGGCGCAGCGCGATCGTCCGGTCGTCCGCGTCCGGCCGGTCCGAGGGGCAACTCCTCGCGGCCAACGTCGACACGGTGGTGATCGCCGCCGCACTGGACACCGCCCTCGATCTCGGGCGCATCGAACGACTGCTCGCACTGTCGTGGGAGAGCGGCGCGCAGCCGGTGGTCGACCTCACCAAATCCGATACCGTGCACGACATTTCCCTCGCGACCGCCGAAGTGGCGGCGGTGGCGCCGGGCGCGACCGTGGTCGCGGTGAGCGCCGACACCGGCGACGGCATCGACATCCTCACCGCAGTGATCGACGGGACCGTCGCCCTCATCGGACCGTCGGGCGCGGGCAAGTCGACGCTCGCGAACGCGTTGCTCGGCGAGGACGTGCTCGCCACCGGACGCGTCCGCGAGGGCGACAACAAGGGACGGCACACGACGGCACACCGGGAACTGCTGCCGCTGCCGTCCGGCGGCGCCCTGATCGACACGCCGGGTCTGCGGGGTGTCGGCATGTGGGACGCGGCCGACGGCATCGACAAGACGTTCCCCGAGATCGAGGAACTCGCGGCGCAGTGCCGGTTCGCGGACTGCTCGCACGAGGCCGAACCCGGGTGCGCGGTCCAGGGCGCGGTGGCGGGCGGCGAGCTACCCGAACGCAGACTCGCCAGCTACCGCAAGCTGATTCGCGAGAACGGGTGGATCGCGTCCCGTACCGACGTACGGCTGCGGGCCGAGCGGGAGCGCGAGTGGAAGACCATCGCCCGTTGGCAACGCCAGATGTACCGCAGTCGCGGTCACTGATCCGGGTAAACGACCCGCATCCCGGTTGACTCCCTGAGCCGGGATGCGGGTGGCAACATGGGGCTATGTTCGACCTTCGGAGAAAGGCCCGTCTCAAGTTTCAACGTGCCATGTCCGAGGTGGTCGCCGAGTCCGACCGGCGGTCCCGCGAACTCGTCGAGAACCAGCACGACCAGACCCTGGCCGAGCTGAGCGCGACCAACCAGGAACTGGCCCGGGTGCTGTCCGAGCTGTCCGACGCCCGCATGGAGATCTCCGACGTCCAGCAGCGGCTCGGCGAACTCGAGCAGCAGGCCCGCCGCGACATCACCCAGGCGCTGGACGTGCGGGCCACGAAGGAGGCCGCGGGGTTCGTGCTCGAGCACATGCCGAAGGCGCCCGTGTTCTGGAACCCGCAGGACACGTTGCGGTACGGGCTGTCGCGGGTGGAGGTCGAGGGGCTGGCGCTCGAGTTCGGGGTGGCGTCGGGCACGACGCTCCGGATCATCGTCGAACAGTTGAAGGACGCCGAGCACGAGGTGTTCGGGTTCGACGTGTTCTCCGGTCTGCCGCAGACGTGGCGCACCGGGTTCCCGGCCGGGGAGTTCGCGCAGGAGAAACTACCCAAGGTGCGCGGCGCGGAGTTGGTGCCCGGACTGTTCGAGGACACGCTGTCGGGCTTCCTCGAGAAGCATCCCGGACCGGTGTCGTTCGTGCACCTCGACGCCGACCTGTACTCGTCGACGAAGTCGGTGCTCGACCGGCTCGAACAACGGCTCGTCGCGGGCACGGTGATCGTGTTCGACGAGTTCTTCAACTTCCCCGGCTGGCAGGAGCACGAGTACCGGGCGTGGACGGAGTTCGTCGACCGCACCGACGTCGGATTCGAGTACCTCAGCTACACCGCCAACCACGAGCAGGTGGTCGTGCGGATCACCGCACCAGTTTCACCGCCTGGGTGACGTTGAACGTCGCGCGGTCGTCGATCCGCAGCCCGGACCGGGCGAGCGCGGCGAACGCCTCGGTGTCCTCGAAGTGGTACGGCGGCAGCGTCCACACCTCGTTGGACGTGTGCCGGATGATGCGCTCGCTGTCGCGTTCGTAGTCGGTGAAGAACCAGACCACGGAGCAGGAGTCGAGCGCGCCGGCGAGGTCCGGGACGGCGAGTTCGTCGTCCCACAGCGACCCCCGGCTCGCGGCGGTGGTCCCGAGCCCGATGTCGCGGGTCCCGTCGAACGCCTCCGGCCGCACGTCCTTGACGAGCCGCAGCGACGTGGGGTTCCACGCCGGTTTGTCGAACAGCACGCAGTCACCGGGCCGGAGGTGCTGCCCGGCGAAGACGTTGACGGTGCTGAAGTCCATACCGCTGGGTTTCGCCCACTGTTCGCGCTGGGCGACGTAGCCCGGCGACGCGGCGACCGCGAGCACGGCCAGCACCGCGGCGGACTGCCACCATTTCCGGGTCAGCGCGGCCAGGCACAGCCCGCCGATCAGGGCCACCGCCGGCGTCGTGAACGTGAAGTACCGCGGAAGGTACACCGGACTGCGCAGCAGCGAGTAGGCGAGCAGCAGCGCCATCGGCACCGCGACCCACGGCAGCGCGACGGACAGCGCCGGCGGCAGCCGGTGACCGCGCACCAGGGCGACCGCCCCGGCCACCACGAGCACGGCGAACAGCACGGCGAACCACGGTGCGCCGACGAACCACTGGTACTCGGCCACGGCCCGCGGCAGGTTGCGGTCGAGCGGCGGGATCCACGCCACCTGGACGGCTTCCCGGCGCACCAGCGCCACGAACGGCGCCGCGACCACCATCCCCACCGCCGTCGCCGACCCCCATCCGAGCCAGGACCGCCGGGCCGCACGCAGCAGCAGGAGCGTCAGCAGATGCGCGGGCACCAGCGTGAGGAGGTAGACGAACAGCACGATCGACACCGCCAGGCCCGCGGCGTACAACGCCCACAACCACCACCGCCGGAGCCTCAGTGCCGCAAGGAGAATCACGGTCAGCCAGACCGCGGCCGCCGCCGTGGCCGCGTATCCGCGGGCCTCCGCGGCCGCCCACGTGACGCTGGGCAGAATCACGAACAGGAGCCCGGACAGCACCGCCACCCGCCGGGTCGAGATCAGCGCACCGAGCACCACCACACCCGCGCCCGCGGCGCCCACGGCCAGGGCGCTCGGGAACCGCGCCGAGAACTCCGAGGCCCCGAACACCGCGAACCAATAGCGCATCGCGACGTAATACAGACCGTGCACGGCATCGATGTGGCCGAGCAGATTCGACAGGTCCGGCCGGGACCGCTGACTCGAATACAGCGTCGCGACCTCGTCGTACCAGAACGACGGACGCCAACTCCACGCCGCACCGAGCAGCACACCGACAGCGAAGACGAGCAGCGAATCCCGGGACAGCCCACGGACGTCGCGGGCCGGCGACGGTCCGGGCAACGTCACTGACCGTACAGGCGAGCCCAGTTCTCCCGGCTGGTGAGCTGCGGCAACGCATCCCGGTACTGGCGCTGCGTCGACGCCGCATCCTCGCGGAACCGCTTCATCAGCTTCGCGGTCCGGGCCGTGAGTTCGCGCGCGGTCTCCTTGTCGCGGCGGCGCACCCGCACCCCGGACTGGGACGCGTCGGTGATGACGGCGGTATCGAACAGCGACACGTGCCACCAGTGCGCCTCGGCCACAGGAATACTCGCGACACCGTGCTGGGTGCGGCCGAGCCACTGGTACGCCGCACGCTTGGCGAGGACGAGGTCGATCTTGCTCTTGTCCGGCTCGAAACCCGCATACCGGGTGACGAGGTCGGAGTTGCGGACACCGGGGATGTTCGTCGCGGGATGCTTGACGGTTTCGGGGAACCGCTTGCGTTCCTCCCGGATCGCCGCCAGCACGGCCTGACCGCCGTCCTCGAGCACCTTCGGCCCCTCGAGGAAGTCCTCGATACCGCGGATCATGGTGTACGCCAACCCGTACTGCATCGACACGAGGTACTGGGTGATCTCCCGCGTCATCATCTTGCTCAGCGACTTCGCGTCGAAGTCACTGTGCAGCGCGGCGGCGATCAGCGAGTTGCGGATGCTGAAGTACTTGGCCCAGTCGTCGCGGTCCTTCCAGTGGAAGTCCGCGTGCCACACACCAGCGTTGGGCAGCGTGACCGTGACGAATCCGGCCGCGCGGGCGCGAATGCCGTACTCGATGTCGTCCCACTGGAAGAACATCGGCAGCGGGAGCCCGATCTGCGCGACCACCTCGGCCGGGATCAGGCACGACCACCACGCGTTGTAGCCGGCGTCGACGCGCTTGTGCTGCTTCTTCTTCAGCAGGTTGATGTCGTGCCGCGACCCGGCCGCCCAGCGGCCCGCCTTCAGCTTCGACAGGTCCGCTTCCTCCGCGCTGACGTGCAGGTGCTCCGGGTTCATCAGGTACAGCATCTGCGCGCCGACGAGCGTCGGCTCGGTGGTGACGTTGGCGAACGCGTTCATCCGCAGGATCGACTCCGGCTCGCACAGGATGTCGTCGTCCATCAGGATCAGGTTGGCGTGCTCGTTGATGCCCGACACCTCGTACATGCCGCGGGTGAAGCCGCCGGCCCCGCCCAGGTTCGGCTGTCGCAGGTACACGAGTTTGTCGCCCAGGATCTCGGCGACCTCGGTGAACTTCTCCCGGTCCGAAACGTGGTCGCTGCCCTGGTCGACGACGTACACGGCGTCGATGCCGGACGCCATCGTCGGGTCGTTCGCGATGGCGGCGACGGTCTCGGCGCAGTCGTCGGCGCGGTTGAACGTGCAGATCGCGATCGCGGCGGGACGGATCACCGACGGCGCGGCGACGGTCCACTCCAGTTCACTCACGGCGAGGGCGCCGTCGACGGCGGTGAACTCCACCCACAGGGAGCCGCCGTCGAGGTAGGCGTCGAGCTTCGCGGACAGCGTCGCCGTGCCCGAGCCGTCGATCTCCGTCGTCGACAGGATGCGGGAGTTGCCGCCCGAATCGGAGCCGCGCAGCGCCACCACGGCGCGGCCGTCGGCCTCGTGGCGGAAACCGACGGTCACGTCGGTGACCGAGGTCCAGCGCTGGTAATAGCTGGCCGCGAACCGGCCGAAGTAGGTGTCGGTGTCGACCGTCGCACCCTTCTCGAGGTGCACGACGTGCCGCTCGCGGTGGGCGCGTCCCTTGACGATCCTGGCGTACAGGTCGTCCTTCACCCGGGTGGTCGGTCCCGTGAACAGACCTCGCGCCACCACCAGGCGGTCGGGTGCGCGATGCTCGGTGAGAGCACTCCGGACCGCGGCCGTGCTCCCGTCCACAGGTGCTACCGACGCAGACTCGTTCATAGTGCTCCTACTGTTCCCCGCGAGAGGTGGGCTGGACCGCACCAACGCGACGGCACGATCCTCTTCTCGGTTCGCAGGGTATCAACCTCGCGGCGCGCTCCCCGACCATGCGAGGCGACCTCCGTCCCGGTGACGGGCCCGCAGCCGGAACAGTCCCACCCCCATCGCGAGCACATCGGCCCTGGATATGCGGGTTTCGTGGCTGTCGTGGTCGGCGCTCAGACGCACCGGCACCTCGACCGGGACGAGGCCTGCGCGCTCCGCGAGGTAGACGAGTTCGGTGGTGAACAGGAACCCGGGCTCGACGAGGTCGGGAACGAGGCGGCGGATCAGGTCTCCGTCCATCAGGACGGTGCCCTGGGGGTCGCCGGTGCGCATCCCGAGGACCACCCGGCGCAGCGCCGCGAAACCCCACGTCAGGGTTCCCCGGAGGGCGCCGCGCCGCACCTGCGAGTCGGGGTGGGCCTTGGACCCGATCACGACTTCGGGCAGGCGGCCGTCGTGGCTCTCGGCGAACGTCTCGGCGCCGTCGAGGTCGTCGAACCCGAACGGCAGGTCGTCGGCGGTGAGCAGCACGTGCGCGCCGCGACTCGCCTCCGCTCCCGTCCGCAATGCGTTGCCCATGCCCTTCTCGCTCCGCAGGACGGTGAGCGTCACCGGCCCGGGCGCCCAGTCCGCGGCGAGGCGGGTGCAGATGTCCACGGTGCCGTCGGTGGAGCCGTTCTCGACGACGATGATCTCGACGTCGTGGCCTGCCAGCCGTTCGGCCACCCGGCGGACGGTCTGCTCGATGACGGCGGCGGAATTGTAGGCGGGCACGACGACGGAGAGCGCCTTCGGCGCACGTGCGCCTTTCTGGTCGTGGGAACAACCGAAAAGGCGCACGGGCGCAGCCTAACTCGTAGGCTCGGAGTCCGTGGCACCCTCCGCGTCCGTGTCCTCGACGTTCACCCGATCGATACGCGGCGTCCCGGAGTGGGCGGTGGCACTCGCGGTCGCGGTGGCTGCCGCGGCCGTCGCGACGGTTCCCCGGATCGTGTACGACCGCTTCTACTACGGCGGCGACATGCTCGAATCGTTCGTGCCGTCCTGGCACCGGATCGGCGGGGAACTGCTCGCCGGGCGGTGGCTCGCCGTCAATCCCGACGCCTGGATCGGTGGCAACTACGCGGGCGAGGCCGCCTACGGTCTCTACAACCCCGTCAACCTCGCCAACTACATGCTGGCCGCGAAGTTCGAGAACCTGTCGGTCGCGTCGTTCGTGATCATGGCCGAGTTCCTCGCGCTGTTCGCCCTCGGCACGTATCTGCTGTGCCGCGAATACGGCGCCCGCCGCGGTGCCGCGGTCCTCGCCGGGCTGACGATTCCGTTCAGCGGTTTCACCCTGTTCTACGAGGCGGCGGGCTGGCCGTCCGGGATGATGGCCATCGCCTGGGTGACGCTGTTCTGGTGGTCGGCGCTCCGTCTCTCGCGCGGCCGCACGAACCCGCTGATCACGTTCCTGATCGGCGCGCTGACGGTGAGCATGGGCAACCCGTACGCCGCGCTCGGCGCCGTGGTGATTCTCCTCGGCCTCGGGATCGGCCTCCTGGTCCAGCGGGAGTTCTTCCGGTTGCTCGTGCTCGTGATCACCGGCGCGTGCGCGGGCACCGCCGCGCTGGTGACGTACCTGCCGCTGTTCCTCAGCGTCGACGTCACCACCCGCGCAGGCAGCACCGGCATCTTCAACGACACGTTCCTGCAGCCGCAGATCGGCGGGCCCGCGGGAATGAGCAGCCCGTCGTATCTCCCCGTGATCATGACGTTCGGGGGTCCCGTCGAGGTGATCCCGTCGCTGTACCTCGCGTGGTTCGTGCTGCCGCTGCTGCCGTGGCTGCCGTGGGGCCGGATCCGCGCGCTGTTCGCGTCCCCGGGGTTCCGCCGCGCGCACGGGCGACCGCTCGTCAGCCTCGCGATCATCACGGTCGTCTACTTCCTCTTCACGTTCGGACCGTCGAACGTCGGAATGTTCCGCTGGCCGATCCGGCTGGTCGAATACCTCTACCTGTGCGTGGTGATCGGTCTGTCGCTCGCGCTGTCGCTGGGCCTTGCCCGTGACCGGGTGCGCCGTCGGGCGACGGCGTCGGCGGTGCTGATCGCATTGGGCTTCTATCTGGCGTTCGCGTCCTCCCCGGCCCTGACCGGCAGGCATGCGCTGTTCACGCTGCTCGTCGCGGCGCTGTGCGCGATCGCGTACGTCGCCTGGCGCACCCTGGGCCCGAGCGGTCTCGTCGCCGCTCTCGTCCTGGGAACGGTGGCGGTGACCGCCGCGCAGGTCTGGTCCCTCACCCACTACGTCGACCGCGGCAGCCGCGTCGACCCGTCCAGCACGTCGCTGCTGTCCGCGCAGACCGACCGCTACCAGGGCACCGTCCTGCAACTCGCCGACCTCGGCGACACCTCCCCCGAGGACGTCACCGCAGGCCGGATCCTGTTCGGCAACGAGATCATGGCGTCGTCCGCGGTGAGCAGCATCAACGCGTACACCGGCATCGGGTTCACCGAATTCCAGGAGGCCCTGTGCATGGACTACCGGGGCGCCGTCTGCCCCGGGGTGTACGGGGCACTCTGGCAGCCGGTGAACGCGGACATTCCGATTCCGCTGATCGACTACCTGCGGGTGTCGACGCTGGTGGTGGAGCACCGCCTCGTGCCCGAGGCGGAGACGGCACCGCCCCCACCCGGCTGGCACGTCACCGAACGCAGCGACTCCCGGACGGTACTGCAGCGCGACCGGCCGCTGCCCCTGCCCGGGCGGGTGTCGTTCGCGTCCGACGGCGTCCGGGTGCTCTCGTCCGACACCGAAGCGGCGACGGAGACCGTGCGGGTGACGGGCAGCGGCGGCACCGTCTCGTTCGCCCGCCTCGCGTGGCCCGGCTACTCGGCCACCGTGGACGGCGAGCCGGTGGACGCGACCGCGGGCTGGCACGGTCTGCTCGAGGTGTCGGTGCCGCCGGGTGACCACGAACTGGTGGTGACGTTCCGGCCGCCGCGGCAGAACCTGTCCGTCGCGGCGTTCGGCGCCGCGACGGTCGTGGTGCTGATCCTGTCCGTCGTCGACCCGGTGGTCCGCCGCCGGAAGCTCAGCGCGGCGACCACCCGGACGACGTGAGCGCCGACACCTCGGTGGAGCCGGACCCCGCGACCGCCGCGGACGACAACGCGTCGGCGATCAACTGGTGGCCGATCTGGTTCGGGTGGTCGCCGTCGTCGGCCAGCAGTCCGGTGGGATCGCCGTCGCCCCACGTTCCCTTGAACGTGCTGAACAGGTCGACGTACGTGGCGCCCTCCGAGCCCGCGACCTCCGAGATGACGTCGTTGGCGCGCAACGTCAGCGCGGCGCTGTCCCGCAGGAACTGCGGGCCGTACAACTCGCGGGCCACGTCGCCGTCCGGGAAGACGTCCCAGTACCCGGTGACGAGCACCGCGGTCGGCTGACCGGCCCGCAGTTCGGTGATGCGGTCGAGCACGGACGTCAACGTGGTCTGCAGTTGCGGCAGCACCGGCGCGAAGCAGCCGAGCCCGTCGTCGCCGCCGCAGTCGCCGTCCAGGTAGTCGTCGAGTTCGGTGTAGAAGTCGTTGGCGCCGATCGTGACGGTGACGAGATCGGCGGCACCCACGGCGTCGGCGTCGTATGCACCGGGTTCGAGGGAATCGAGCAGGTCGGTGCTGGTCCAGCCCCCGACACCGAGGTTCGCCACCTGGACGGGCAGGGCCGTGTCGCCGGACAGCTGATCGCCGAACAGTTCCACGAACGGCGTGCATCCGGGGCATCCGTCACCGGCCGGGATCGAATCGCCCAGGCCCACGAGGGTCGCGACCGCGGGCGGCGACTCCGGCTGCGGCTGCGGTTGCGCCACCGGCGGTGCCGTCGACGTGGAGCAGCCGGCGAGGAGCGGAATCAGAACCGCTAAGGGAACACCGAGAATCCAGCGTCGCACGGGGCCTCCCCATCACGTCCTGCGCCTCGGAGGTAGCGCTCGTCACCGGTCCGCACGAATTCTACCGACGGTCGGTGCCGGACGCCGTTCCCCGCGGGACGGTCCGGACGTGCGCCCGCTCGCCCTGGGGACCGAACAGGCTGAGGATCTCCACCGGCTGCGGTCCGGGATTGCCGAACCAGTGCGGCACATGGGTGTCGAACTCCGCGACCTCCCCCGGCGTCAGGATCACGTCGTGTTCGCCGAGCAGCAGTCGCAGCCGGCCCGACAGGACGTACAGCCATTCGTAGCCCTCGTGGACCTGCAGGTTCGGTACCGCGGTCGGGTCGCCCGGCGGGATCACGTGCTTGAACGCCTGGATTCCGCCGGGCCTGCGGGTGAGCGGGATGATCGTCGTGCCGTTGCGGTCGAGGGGCCGCAGGTGGACGCGGGGGTCGCCGGTGGCGGGTGCGTCGACCAGTTCGTCCAGGGGCAACTGGTGGGCGCGGGCCAGCAGCAGCATCAGTTCGAGGGTGGGTTTGCGCTGGCCGGCCTCCAGCCGCGACAGCGTGCTCACCGAGATCCCGGTGGACTCGGAGAGCTGGGCGAGGGTCGCGCCGCGCTGCTGCCGCAGTGCTTTGAGCCGCGGTCCCACGGCGTCGAGGACACCGTCCAGATCGGGTAGGTCGTCGTTCACACCACCCATGTTGCCACACTGGCAAACATTCTTGCCAGGATCGCGATCTGCCCGGACAGTGGACGTCACGAGGTCGACGAACGAAGGAGAACGCGATGGATGACAGTTACGACGTGGTGGTCATCGGCGGCGGCGCGGCCGGACTCAGCGGGGCACTGACCCTGTCGCGGGCCCGCCGATCCGTGCTCGTGATCGACGCGGGCGAACCCCGCAACGCACCGGCCGGGCACATTCACAACTATCTTGGCCGAGAGGGCACCCCTCCCGGTGAACTCCTGGCCATCGGACGCAAGGAGGTCGCCGGATACGGCGGGGAGATCGTGACCGGCACCGTCACGTCCGCCGAGAAGGTCGGGGACGGGGAGTTCCGGGTGACGCTCGCCGACGGCCGGACCGTCGGGGCGCGACGGCTACTCGTGACCACCGGCCTCGTCGACGTCCTCCCCGACATCCCCGGGGTGGCCGAACGGTGGGGACGCGACGTCCTGCACTGCCCGTACTGCCACGGGTGGGAGGTCCGGGACCAGCCGGTGGGCGTCCTGGCCGGCAGTCCGCTGGCGGTGCACCAGGCGCTGATGTGGAGCCAGTGGACCGATCGGGTGACGTTGTTCCTGAACGACGCGAACGAGCCCACCGGCGAGGAGTACGAGCAACTCGCCGCCCGCGGCGTCGCCGTGATCGACGGCGCGGTGGCCGGACTCGAGGTGCGCGGCGACCGGCTGACCGGTGTCCGGCTGCGCACGGGCCGGGTCTTCCCCCTCGCCGCCGTCGTGGTCCCGCCGCTGTTCCGGGCCCGCGCCGACTTCCTCACGACCCTCGGCCTGGGCACCACCGAGATGGAGATGGCCGGACACGTGATCGGCACCGCCGTCGCCGCCGACGCGACCGGCGCCACCGCGGTTCCCGGGGTGTGGGTGGCCGGCAACGTCGCGGACCCGAAGGCGCAGGTCATCGTCGCCGCCGGAGCCGGACTGACCGCCGCCGCCACCCTCAACGCCGACCTCATCGCGGAAGACACCCGCCTGGCGGTCGCCGGAGCGCTCAGCCGGTAGCCGACACGGTCGCCTCGTGGACCACGCGGTGCGCGGGCAGGATCGACTCGCGCTCCGCGTCGGCGTCCCCCTCGCCGCCGACCAGCCCGACATAATGCGCGAGCTGGGCGGCGAGGGGTTCGTCGCTGTAGCGGATGGTCGGGATCTCGATGACGGTCTGCTGCTTGTACCCGTCGGCGGGCAGGTCGTCGTCGATGTGCCGGTAGATGGTGATGTCGCGGCGCAGCAGGTCGATCTCGATCAGACGGTCCGGCTCCAGCAGCGACAGCTGCCGGACCTTCCGCTGACTCACCCGGCTCGCCGAGATGGTCGCCACCGCCCCGGATTCGAACCGCAGCACCGCCTCCGCGCAGTCCTCGGCCTCGTTGCGCCGCGAACTGTCGTGGAAGTAACCGAATTCGGCCTTCACCCCGACCGGCGGCGATCCGACGAATCCGATCGCGAGGTCCACGTCGTGGATCAGCAGGTCCGTCGCGACGCCGGTGGGGATGCGGGACACGAACGGCGAGTGCCGGATTCCG
The DNA here is from genome assembly GCF_900105905.1 of Rhodococcus koreensis. Classification (GTDB taxonomy): domain Bacteria; phylum Actinomycetota; class Actinomycetes; order Mycobacteriales; family Mycobacteriaceae; genus Rhodococcus_F; species Rhodococcus_F koreensis. Next base: position 4,488,764 of record NZ_FNSV01000005.1, read on the forward strand.
TTGACCTGCCACACGTCACCGGCGAATTCGCGGGCCGTCCGGACCGCCGGGTTGAATCGCTCGAGCAGACCGCACATCAGCGGGACGCCGGTCGCGGCGGCACGTTTCACCAGATCGGTGCTCTCCTCGTACGTTGCGGCGAGCGGCTTTTCGACGAGCAGCGGCTTCCCGAGGTCCAGGATGCGGCCCGCCACTTCGTAGTGTGCGGGGGTCGCCGCCGCGACGACGACGGCGTCGATGCCGTCCAGGTCGTCGAAATCCGCGGCCCACTCGGTACCGAACCGGGCGGCGACGTCCCGTCCGTGGTCTTCCCGCGGCTCCACCAGCAGCGCCAGGTCGCACAGCGGCGACTGCGCGAGGACGCGGGCGTGCAGCGAACCCATCTTCCCGGATCCGACGAGCGCGATCCGCGGTCGCGTGGACGTCATCACGCCTCCATCGCCTCGCGCACCGCCGCGACGATCCGGTCGACGTCGTCGGTGGAGAGCGCGGCGTGAACGGGGATGCTGAGGCACCGGCGGGCCACCGACGTCGCGACCGGTGTCGGCGAGGCGATCACCCGGGGATGGTCGCGGTAGCAGTCGTAGTCGTAGACGGTCCTCGGGTAGTAGACGCCGCTGCCCACTCCCCGCTCGCCCAGACGCTGCGCGAGGGCGTCGCGGTCGATCGGCGCATCCGGCGCGAGGACCACGGTGAACTGGTGCCACACGTGCCCGCGGCCCGCGAGTTCCGAAGGCAGCACGAGACCTTCGACGTCCTTCAGCCCGGTCCGCAGCGCCTCCGCGTTGCGCCGGCGCGACTCCACCTGCTGCAGATACGAACCCAGTTGCGGCAACCCGACACTGGCCTGCAGATCCGTCATCCGGAAGTTCTGGCCCGCCATCTCGTACTCGTAGCGCCTGCGCATGCCCTGGTTCCGCAGCACCCGCAACCGGTCGGCCACCGCGTCGTCGTCCGTCGTGACCATTCCGCCCTCGGCGGTGGTGAGATTCTTGGTGGCGTAGAACGAGAAGCAGCCGAGCCCGAAACTGCCCGCGCCCCTGCCGTCGAACGTGGCGCCGTGCGCCTGCGCGGCGTCCTCGACCACGGCCAGCCCCCGTGACTCGGCCAGCGGCATCAGCGCACCCATGTCCGCGGTCTGCCCGTACAGGTGCACCGGCATCAGCACCCGGGTGCGTTCGTTCACGCAGTGCTCCGCCACGTCGGGGTCGATCGCGAAGTCGGCCTCCCCGATGTCGGCGAACCGTGCCGTCGCGCCGGCGTCGAGGATCGCGTTGAGCGTGGCCACGAACGTGAACGGGGTGGTGAGCACCTCGTCCCCGGGCTGGAGGTCCAGCACCCGCAGGGCCGCGATCAGCGCGGTGGTGCCGCTGTTGACGGCCACCGCGTGCCGGGTGCCGACGAGTTCGGCGAACCCCTCCTCGAACCTCGCGACCTTCGGTCCCTGCGCGACCATCCCGGATCGCAGGGTGTCGAGGACCTCGCGCTCGACATCCTCGCCGAAGGAAATACTCGAGATCGCGATCACGGTTCCTCCGATAGATTGACGTGCAGTTCACACCGTCTTCACAGATTGCAACCACTTGAAGGTTCCCACGGTCTGCACGGCTCCTGGAAGGAATCCGAAACTTTCATGACCATCGGTGAAAACTGCGAGATCCACCCGACCGTCGTGATAGGCGACGGCGTCACCGTCGGAGACCGGGTCAGCATCGGACCGTATGCCGTCCTCACCGGCCCCCTCGACATCGGCGACGACTGCTGGATCGGCGCCCACGCGACGCTCGGGGCCCCGCCGGAGTGGATCGGGAAGACGCATCCCCGCACGTGGACGGAGGTCAGCCCGCACCGGGGTGTGGTGATCGGCGCGGGCACCGTGATCCGGGAGATGAGCGCCGTCCAGCAGGGCGCCGAGCGGCCGACGACCATCGGGCGGGGCGGATTCGTCATGAACCACACGTCCGTCGAGCACGACGTCCGGATCGGCGAGGACTGCGTCCTCTCGCCGTCGAGCACCCTCGGCGGTCACGTGACCCTCGGCGACGGCGTCAATCTCGGCATGAGCGCGGTGGTGCATCAGCGGCGGGTGATCGGGGCGCGCGCAATGGTCGGAATGGGATCGGTCGTCGCCAAGGACATTCCGCCGTTCGCCACGGTGTTCGGCAATCCCGCCGCCCTGCGCGGCACCAACCGGGTGGGGATGAGCCGGTCCGGGATCGCCGACCGGGACATCGAGGCGGTGGAGAATCTGTTCGCCTCGGGGCGGCTCGACGCCGGCGCGGAACTCCCGCGGTCGCTCGCCGACGCATTCGCCTGGTGGCGGGAGTTGGCGGTGAAACCGCTCGTTTCCTGATCCTGCGCCCGCCGATTGCTATCGTCGGAACCGAACGCTGCACTGCTGCAGCGCACTGCCGGTGAGGGGGTGGTTCTCGTGGACACCGATCCCGAGATCGTCCCGGACCGCGGTGGCCGCGCCGTCCTGATGCACGCGCTGCGGATCCTCGTCACCCTCGCGATCGTCGTCGCCGTCGTGTTCGCCGTGAAATCGCAGTGGGCCGAGGTCCGGGACACGATCACCCAGCTGGACTGGTGGGCGCTCGCCGTCTCCGCGGTGTTCGTCTTCCTCGGCATGGGCGCCGCGGTGCGCGCGTGGCAGCACGCGCTCGGCGCGCTCGAACACCCGATTCCCGCGTTCGACGCCGCCCGCTGCTACCTGGTCGGCCAGCTCGGCAAATATCTGCCGGGCAGCGTGTGGGCGTTCGTCCTCCAGACCGAACTCGTCCGCCGGGCCGGGGTGTCGCGTGCCAACGGATTCGTCGCCGTCCTCGTCACCGTGGGGCTGAGCATCACGTCCGCACTGGTCGTCGGGCTGCTGGCGCTGCCCGCCCTGTTCCACATCAGCACCGTCGCGGCGGTCGCGGTGATCGTCCTCGTCCCCATCGCCCTCGTCTGCTGCTATCCCCCGATCCTCACGCGGCTGGTGAACCTGGCCCTGCGAATCCTGCGGCGCGCCCCGCTGCACCGGCAGTTGACGATGCACAAGATCGGGCGTGCCCTCGGCTGGTGCGCCGCCAGCTGGGTGCTGTACGGCGTGCATCTCTGGTTCCTCGCGTCGAGCACGTCGGGATTCGCGGTGGGCACCCTGGTGCAGTGCATCGGCGCGATCGCCCTCGGCATGTGCGCCGGCGTGCTGGTGGTCGTCGCGCCGTCCGGCATCGGGGTACGCGAGGCCGTCGTCGTCGCGGCGCTGTCCCCGTTCATGGACAGCGGGGTGGCGCTCGGGCTGGCCCTCGCGTCCCGACTGGTGTTCACGCTGTGCGAGGTGCTCGCCGGCTTCGTCGCCGCGGTCGCCGGTTCGCGTTCACTGCGCAACGCCCTCGTGCACGAGGATTCCCGGGTGCCGCAGCCGTCGTGAGGAGACCGCGATGACGGACGCCTGGGAGGTCGATCCCGCGTACGAGAACTACATCGGCCGCTGGAGCAGGCTGGTCGCGCCGCAGTTCCTGCGGTGGCTGGCCGCAGGCCCGGGCGGCGCCTGGTGCGACGTGGGTTGCGGGACCGGCGCCCTCTCCCACACGGTTCTCCGCACAGCCGACCCGGCCCGGGTGGTCGGGGTCGAGCCTTCGGCGCCGTTCGCCGCGGCGGCCCGGGCCGGCGCGGACGATCCCCGCTTCGAGGTGCGGCCGGGAACCGCCGAAGCGATCCCCGCCGCCGACGGCGAGTTCGACCGCGTGGTGTCCGGGCTCGTCCTCAACTTCGTTCCCCATCCCGTCGAGGGGCTCGCCGAGATGCGCCGCGTCACCCGGGCCGGCGGGACCGTCGCCGGATACGTGTGGGACTACGCGGACGGCATGCAGATGATCCGCGTCTTCTGGGACGCCGCGCGCGAGCTCGACGCCACGGCCGCGACCCTCGACGAGGGTGCCCGCTTCCCGCTCTGCCGGCCGCAGCCGCTCCGCGACGCGCTGTCCACCGCCGGGTTCACCGAGGTGGCCGTGCACCCGCTCGACGTTCCCACCGTGTTCGCCGGCTTCGACGATTTCTGGCGGCCGTTCCTGGGCGGTCAGGGCCCTGCACCCGGCTACTGCACCTCTCTGCCCGCCGGACGCCGAACCGCTCTTCACGACCTCCTCGATACCCGCCTACCGCGCGACGACGCCGGGCGCATCGCACTGACGGCAAGAGCGTGGGCGTTCCGCGGATCGGTCCCGGCCTGACTGCTGTGCAGCTACCGGGCGCTCAGCCGATGACGGATTCCGTAGCCGCGTACGCCTTCTCCGCGGATTCCTTCTGCGCTCGCCACCACGACTCGTTGTCGCGGTACCACCGCACGGTGGCCTCGAGCCCGCTGCGGAAATCCTCGTACTGCGGCGTCCAGCCCAGTTCGGTGCGCAGGCGCGTCGAGTCGATCGCGTAGCGCAGGTCGTGGCCCGGGCGGTCGGTGACGAAGTCGAGGTCGTCGGCGTCGCGGCCGAACAGCTCGAGCAGCGTCCCGACGACGGTCCGGTTGTCGACCTCGCCGTCCGCGCCGATCAGGTATGTCTGGCCGAGACTGCCCTTCTCCAGGATGGTCCAGACGGCCGCGTTGTGGTCGTCGACGTGGATCCAGTCGCGCACGTTCTTCCCGCTGCCGTACAGGCGGGGGCGCACCCCGTCGATCAGGTTGGTGATCTGACGCGGAATGAACTTCTCGACGTGCTGGTACGGGCCGTAGTTGTTGGAACAGTTCGACAGGGTGGCCCGCACCCCGAACGACCGCGCCCACGCCCGCACCAGCAGGTCACTCGACGCCTTCGTCGCCGAGTACGGGCTCGACGGGTTGTAGGGGGTCGACTCGGTGAAGCGCTCGGGGTCGTCCAGTTCGAGGTCGCCGTACACCTCGTCGGTGGAGATGTGGTGATAACGGACGTCGTGGGCGCGGACGGCCTGCAGCAGCGAGAACGTGCCCATCACATTGGTCTGCACGAACGGCGTCGGATCGGCCAGCGAATTGTCGTTGTGCGATTCCGCGGCGAAGTGGACCACCGCGTCCGACTCCGCGACCAGGCGATCCACCAGCGCGAAATCCGCCACATCGCCGTGCACGAACTCGATGCGGTCGGCCACGGCGTCGAGCGAGCGCCGGTTGCCGGCGTACGTCAGCGCGTCGAGCACCGTCACCTGCACGTCCGGCCGCTCGGCGACCGTCTGGTGCACGAAATTCGCACCGATGAACCCGGCGCCGCCTGTCACGAGAAGCCTCATGTGCACCCACCCTAGTGGCGAGCCCGAGTTTCTATCCGGCGCGAACACTGGAACACTGCGCACATGCGCGGAATCATCCTGGCAGGCGGCACCGGGTCCCGGTTGCACCCGATCACCCTCGGCGTGAGCAAGCAACTGGTCCCGGTCTACGACAAGCCGATGATCTACTACCCGCTCTCCACCCTGATGCTGGCGAACATCCGCGACATCCTCGTCATCACCACCCCGCACGACGCCGAGCAGTTCCGCCGGCTCCTCGGCGACGGCTCCCAGTTCGGGGTGAACCTCACGTACAAGGTGCAGGAGGAGCCGAACGGCCTGGCGCAGGCGTTCGTCCTCGGCGCCGACCACATCGGCGGCGAATCCGTGTCCCTCGTACTCGGCGACAACATCTTCTACGGCCCCGGCCTCGGTTCCCGGCTGAACCGCTTCGAGAACATCGACGGCGGCGCCGTGTTCGCCTACTGGGTGTCCGATCCCAGCTCCTACGGTGTGGTCGAGTTCGACGACACCGGCCGGGCGATGTCGATCGAGGAGAAGCCCGCCACCCCGAAGTCGAACTTCTCGATCCCCGGGCTGTATTTCTACGACAACGACGTCGTCTCGATCGCGCGCAATCTGAAGCCGTCGGATCGCGGCGAATACGAGATCACCGATGTCAACCAGGCCTACCTGCAGGCGGGACGGTTGCAGGTAGAGGTGCTTCCCCGCGGAACCGCGTGGCTCGACACCGGCACCGTCGATTCGCTGCTCGAGGCGTCGAACTTCGTCCGCACGCTCGAGCACCGGCAGGGACTGAAGATCGGCGTCCCGGAAGAGGTCGCGTGGCGCCGCGGGTTCATCACCGACGCCGAACTGTGTTCGCGTGCTGAGGCTCTCGGCAAATCGGGGTACGGCGACTACCTCCTCGAACTTCTCGAACGCGGCAAGGACTGGTGACGTGGAGTATCGGGAACTGAAGGTCCCCGGCGCCTGGGAGATCACCCCACGGCAGTTCGGCGACGACCGCGGCGTGTTCCTCGAATGGTTCAAGGGCTCGGAGTTCGAGGCCGCCGTCGGGCACCCTCTCGAACTCGCTCAGGCCAACTGCTCGGTGTCCGCCGCCGGTGTCCTGCGCGGTATCCACTACACCGACAATCCGCCCGGGCAGGCGAAATACGTCACCTGCGTCAAGGGCGCGTTCCTCGACGTCATCGTCGATCTCCGGGTGGGGTCGCCGATGTTCGGGCAGTGGGATTCAGTGCTCATCGACGACGTCGACCGCCGCGCCGTCTACCTTCCGGCCGGCGTCGGCCACGCGATCCTGTCCCTCGAGGACGCGTCGACCGTGATGTACCTGTGCTCGATCGAGTACACCCCGGCCCTCGACCACGACCTGCACCCGCTCGACCCCGATCTGGGCATCGACTGGCCCACGACGGGCCGGGACGGCAACCCGCTGACGTTCCAGCTGTCCGAGAAGGATTCGGCGGCGCCGTCGCTGAAGCAGGCGCTGGACGCCGGGCTACTGCCCCCCATGTGAGTGTTTTCGTGTGCCCGGGTACACGAAAACACTCACATGGCCGGTGACTCACGAGAACGTGTTCTAGTATCGAGGGCGTGACCTTCGTCGTCGTCGACCACCCCCGGCCGGGTATCGCCCTGGTCACGCTCAACCGCCCGGAACGCATGAACGCGATGGCGTTCGACGTGATGATCCCGTTCCGCGACGCGCTGGAGGAGATAAGCAACGACAACTCGGTCCGCGCGGTGGTCGTCACCGGCGCCGGCCGCGGCTTCTGCTCGGGCGCCGACCAGAGATCCGCGGGCCCGCTCCCCCACGTCGACGGCCTCACCCCGCCGACCGTGGCGCTGCGGGCCATGGAGATGCTCGACAACGTGGTGCTCTCGCTCCGCCGGATGCATCAGCCGGTGATCAGCGCCGTCAACGGCGCCGCCATCGGCGGCGGGCTGTGCCTGGCGCTCGCCTCCGACATCCGGATCGCGGCGGAGGACGCCTACTTCCGGGCGGCCGGCATCAACAACGGGCTGACGGCCAGCGAACTGGGCCTGAGCTACCTGCTGCCCCGCGCGATCGGTTCGTCCCGGGCCTTCGAGATCATGCTGTCCGGGCGGGACGTGCACGCCGCGGAGGCGGAGCGGATCGGACTCGTGTCGCGGTGCGTGCCCGGTGAGGACCTCCTGGACGAATGCTTCGACCTCGCCGAACGCATGTCGCGCTTCTCCCGGCCGGGTCTGGAGTTGACGAAGCGCACGCTGTGGTCGGGACTCGACGCCGCCTCACTCGAAGCCCACCTCCACCAGGAGGGTCTCGGACAGCTGCTGGTGCGGCTGCTGACCGACAACTTCGAGGAGGCGACCGCCGCGCGGAAGGACAAGCGCGAACCGCGGTTCCGGGACCGGCGCTAGGCCCGGGACAGCGACGGCGTGAACTCGCGCAGGGCGAACGAATTCGCCACGACCGCACGCAGTTCGGCGAGCCCCCCGGACAGCGCGCCGGCCGCCCGCGCCTGCACCAGGACGTTCCCGAGGGCGGACCCCTCGACGGGTCCGGCGACGACGGGCAGCCCGGTGGCGTCCGCCGTCAGCCGGCACAGCAGCGCGTTCTGGGATCCGCCGCCGACGATGTGCACCACGTCGATCGGGGTGCCGGTCAGTTCGACGATCGACTGCACCGACCGCCGGTACGCGTCCGCGAGACTGTCCATCACGGAGCGGATCACCTCGGCCGGACCGTCCGGCACGCGCTGACCCGTCCGCGCGCATTCGGCGGCGATGCGGGCGGGCATGTCGCCCGGCGGCAGGAACACCGGCAGGTCCGGGTCGATCACGGAGCCGAGGTCGGTCAGCGCTGCGGCGTCCTGCAGCAAGTCCTGCAGCGACACGTCGAGTCCGTCGGCCTGCCACTGCCGCATCGACTCCTGCACCAGCCACATGCCCATCACGTTCCGCAGCAGCCGGGTGGTGCCGTCGACGCCGGCCTCGTTGGTGAACCCTGCCGTGCGCACTGCCTCGGTGCGCACGGGTGCGGGCAGTTCCGTCCCGACCAGCGACCAGGTGCCCGACGCGATGTACGCGAACCGCGGGCCCGCGGCGGGCACTGCGGCCACGGCCGACGCGGTGTCGTGGCTGCCGACGGCCACCACCATCGGGGGATGGTCTGTGGTCCCGATCTCTTCAGCCACGTCGGGCCGGACGGGTCCGATCACCGAACCGGGCTCCACCAGCGGCGGCAGCACGCGGTCGTCGAGACCGAGCCGGGCGACGAGCGCACGGTCCCAGTCGCGGCGCACCGGGTCGAGCAGCCCGGTGGTGGACGCGTTGGTCACTTCGCCGGCCCGCACTCCGCTGAGCCAGTAGGCCAGAATGTCGGGGATCATCAGCAACTGCTCCGCGACGTCGAGCCTCTGCGCGCCGCTCTCCCGCTCGGCCAGCAGTTGGTACACCGTGTTGAACGGCAGCTGCGCGATGCCGTTGCGCTCGAACAACTCCCGATCCGGTATCGACGATCGCACCCCGGCCGCGACGCCCCCCGTCCGCTGGTCGCGGTAGTGGTACGGCATCCCGAGGAGGGAGCCGTCGCCGCCGAGCAGCCCGTAATCCACGGCCCACGTGTCGATTCCGATCGACACGAGGACGTCACCGCGGGCCACGGCCTCCGTTGCCGCGGCCCGCAGTCCGTCCAGCACACCCCGGTAGAGGCCGGCCAGATCCCAGTGCAGCGATCCACCCAGCCGCATCGGACGGTTGGGGAAGCGCGCGACCTCGTCGAGGGTGATCACACCGTCGGCGACGCGGCCCAGCATCACCCGCCCACTGGACGCGCCCAGGTCGATCGCGGCGAACACGTCCATCAGCGCAGGAAGGCCGCAGCAACACCGGCATCCACCGGGATGTGCAGTCCGGTGGTATGCGTGAGGTCGCCGCCGGTGAGCGCAAACACCGCGTTGGCGACGTGCTCGGGCAGCACCTCCCGCTTGAGCAGGGTGCGCTGCGCGTAGTACTCGCCCAGCTTCTCCTCCTCGACGCCGTACACGGCGGCCCGCTTGGCGCCCCAGCCGCCGGCGAAGATGCCCGAGCCCCGCACCACACCGTCCGGGTTGATGCCGTTGACGCGGATGCCGTACTCGCCCAGCTCCGCCGCGAGCAGCCGCACCTGGTGCGCCTGGTCGGCCTTCGTCGCGGAGTACGCGATGTTGTTGGGCCCGGCGAACACCGAGTTCTTCGAGGAGATGTAGACGATGTCACCGCCCATCGCCTGGGCGGTCATCACCCGCGCCGCCTCCCTCGACACCAGGAACGATCCCTTCGCCATCACGTCGTGCTGCAGGTCCCAGTCCTTCTCGGTGGTCTCGAGCAGCGGCTTGGAGATCGACAGTCCCGCATTGTTCACGACGAGATCGACACCGCCGAACGCCAGGACCGCGGCCTCGAACGCGGCGGCGACCTGGTCGGCGCTGGTCACGTCCGCTGCGACGCCGACGGCGACGTCACTGCCGCCGATCTCGGCGGCGGCCTCGGCCGCCTTCGCCTGGTCGAGGTCGGCGATGACGACGCACGTGCCCTCCGCGGCGAGGCGCTGCGCGATCGCCTTGCCGATTCCCGACGCGGAACCGGTGACCAGCGCGATGCGGGTGGCGAGCGGCGCCGGCTTCGGCATGCGGGCCAGCTTCGCCTCCTCGAGGGCCCAGTACTCGATGCGGAACTTCTCCCGCTCGTCGATCGGCTGGTACGTGGAGATGGCCTCGGCGCCGCGCATCACGTTGATCGCGTTGACGTAGAACTCGCCCGCCACCCGCGCGGTCTGCTTGTTCGCGCCGAACGAGAACATCCCGACGCCGGGGACCAGGACGATGGCCGGGTCGGCGCCGCGCATCGCCGGGCTGTCCGGCTCCGCGTACTCGGCGTAGTACCGGGCGTAGTCCTCGCGGTAGGCGGTGTGCAGCTCACGCAGTCGCGCGGTGACCTCCTCGAGCGACGCGGTCGCCGGCAGGTCGAGGACCATCGGCCGGACCTTGGTGCGGAGGAAGTGATCCGGGCACGACGTACCCAGCGCGGCGAGACGCGGATGCTCGTGCGCCGCCAGGAAGTTCAGCACCTCCTCGCTGTCGGTGAAGTGCCCCACCTGCGGGCGATCGGTGGAGGCCAGTCCCCGCAGCAGCGGGAACAGCGCGGCGGCGCGGCGGCGGCGCTCCTCGGCGGGCAGTGCTTCGTAGCCCGCGATCGCGGGACCGAACGGCTCCTCGTGGCCGTTGTCGGCGATGAACTGCTCGGCGGTGCGGATGATCTCGAGCGAACGCTGCTCGCACTCCTCGCTCGTCGACCCCCACGCGGTGATGCCGTGCCCGCCCAGGATGCAGCCGATCGCCTGCGGGTTCGCCTCCGCGATGGCCGAGATGTCGAGACCAAGCTGGAAACCGGGGCGGCGCCACGGAACCCACACCACCCGGTCGCCGAAGCACTTGCGGGTCAACTCCTCACCGTCCGCGGCGGTCGCGAACGCGATACCGGAATCGGGGTGCAGGTGGTCGACGTGCGGCGCGTTCACCAGACCGTGCATGGCGGTGTCGATGGACGGCGCGGCGCCGCCCTTGCCGTGCAGGCAGTAGTCGAATGCGGCGACCATGTCGTCCTCGGCGTCGAGGCCCGGGTAGACGTCGGTCAGGGCGCGGACCCGGTCGAGGCGCAGCGCGGCGAGTCCGGCGGGCTTCAGCGTGCCGAGGTCTCCGCCGGAACCCTTCACCCAGACGAGGTCCACCTCGGCGCCGGTCACGGGATCGACGTCGGTGCCCTTGGCGGAGGTGTTGCCGCCGGCGTAGTTGGTGTTCCGGGCGTCGGCGCCCAGTCTGTTGGACCGTGCGATCAGTTCGGCGACGGTGCTCGTGGCGTTCACTTCTTGTTTCTCCCTCGAGATTCTTGACTTCAGACCCGGATGAATTCGACGCCGAGCAGCTCTGCTGCGGCCTTGATCGCGCCGGCCCGGTGGCCGACGCACAACGCCCAGTGGTGGCCGGTCCCGGTGGCACTCCACTCGTCCGTCCACTCCCCCGGGTCCCGGCCGAAGTCGACCCGCGACGTGGTGTTGCCGATGGCGAGGAGCGGCCCGGGGACCACTTCGCCCTCGGACGCGATGAACGAGTACGAGCCGTCGCGGTTCTGCCCGACCGCGAAGGTCGTGACGGGCCCGTGGGTCACGTCGAACTCGACGCTGACGCCGTACCCTCGCTTGCCGTGATAGACACCGAGACCGCGGAGCAGCGGTTCGGTTGACGAGATCTGCAGGTGGGCCGGTCCGTCGTGACCCATTTCGACGATGCCGTCGCGGAAGTTCAGTGCCTGCAGTTCCGTGAACGATCCGCCCGCGCCCATCCGGTCCGAGACCAGCATCGCGACCGCGGTGCGGATGTCGTACTCCCCGGCCAGCGGAATACCGCGTGCGGTCAGCAGGGACGCTCCGAGAATCATTCCGGCGCCCAGCTGTTCGTGTATCTCACCACCCAGCCCGCGGTGGTAGTACGCCATGGCGTCGAGTTCGAAGTCCGCAACGAGACGGTCGAGTCCCACGGAGACCCGGGCTCCCCAGGCCAGATCGTCCGCGTTCACCGAACCGTCGAGCGCGAAAACCTCTTTCGCGAGGGCGATGCGGTCCGCGGTCTCACGTTCGGAGACCGCATCGACCCGCACCCGGAGGTCGTCGAATTCGAGCACCTCCACGTGCGCGCCGAACTGGGACGACAACAGGGTCATGTCCGTCGAGATGTCGAGCATCCCCGGGTACAGGTGACCCATGAGTCCGAGCCGGCCGTGCCGCAGGGCAGCCCGTGCCGAGGCGGCACTCACCCAGGCGTCGATGCGCCGCCAGGCGTTCTCGTCGTGCAGGTAGCCGGACACCGACCGGAAGTCGATGCCGCTGCGCCGGAACACGTTCGCGACCTCCGGCAGCGGGCACTGCCCGCAGTAGGCCAGCCACGTCCCCGTGTCGGTGTTCGCGTGATCCATCGCCTCGGTCGGCTGCAGATCGATCAGCAGCACCGGCACGTTGGTCCGCTGCGCGATCGGGAGCACCATCGACGACGTCAGGTAGGTGGTCAGGAAGATCACCACCAGGTCGCAGTCGGCCTGCCTCAGCGTCTCGGCTGCGACGGCGGACTCCTGCGGGTCCGAGACGAACCCGGCATCGACGACCTGACAGTCCTGCTCCTCGAATCGGCCCGTCACATACCGGGCGGACTCCTGGAGGACACCCCGGAGGCCGGGGAACTGCGGCCAGTAGGCGCCGAGCCCACCCGACACCAGCCCCAGCCGAGTCTTCCGGGGACGCACCCGGTCGAGGTGAGCGGGCACGGTATTCGTCGTCGCCACGGTCATCACGCGCCCCAACTCGCCTGGTTTCCGCCCACCCGCTCGTGCTCGATCCGCTCCAGGTACCCGGAGCGCGCGAACGCGCCGATCGGGTCGGCTTCCCTGCCCTGCGATTCGCGCAGTTCCGCGAGCAGCGGCCGGACGTCGGTGTTGTAACCGTCCATCAGCACCGCGTGCGCGCCGAGCACGTCACCCGACTGCTGGGCCGCCTCGAGGGCGTCCCCGTCGACGAGCAGTGCCTTGGCCGTGGCTTCCTGGACGTTCATGATCGACCGGATCTGGCCGGGGATCTTCGGCTCGATGTTGTGACACTGGTCGAGCATGAAGTTCACGCGCGAGTCCGGGAGGTGCGCGCCGGCCCGGACGATCTCGTGCATGATCCGGAACAGCTGGAACGGGTCCGCGGATCCGACGATCAGGTCGTCGTCGGCGTAGAAGCGGGAGTTGAAGTCGAACGCGCCGAGCCGTCCCTGCCGGATCAGCTGGGCGACGATGAATTCGATGTTCGTGCCCGGTGCGTGATGACCGGTGTCCAGCACGACCTGGGCCTTCTCGCCCAGCGCCAGACAGTGCAGCAGCGACGTTCCCCAGTCGGGGATGTCGGTGGTGTAGAAGTACGGCTCGAAGAACTTGTACTCGATCAGCAGGCGGTGATCGTCGTCGAGTTCGGCGTAGATCTTCTGCAGCGAATCGGCGAGCCGATCCTGCCGGGCGCGGATCGAATCCTGGCCTGCGTAGTTGGTGCCGTCGGGCAGCCACAGCTTCAGATCCTTCGATCCCGTGGCCCGCATGACGTCGACGCACTCGACGTGGTGGGCGACGGCCTTCGCGCGGATCTTCGGGTCGGCGTTGGTCAGCGACCCCAGCTTGTAGTCGTCGTCCTGGAACACGTTGGAGTTGATCGCCCCCAGCGACACCCCCTGATCGGCGGCGTACGCGGCGAGTTTGCCGAAGTCGTCGACGCGGTCCCACGGGATGTGCAACGACACCCGCGGCGCCGCCCCGGTCACGCGATGCACCTGTGCGGCGTCCTCGATTTTCTCGTACGGGTCGCGCGGGACACCTGCCGTGGCGAACACCTTGAATCGGGTGCCGGAGTTCCCGTATGCCCAACTGGGAACTTCGATTCCGAAGTCGGCAAGGGCGGAGATGTCGCCGGCGGTGCGCCGAATGTCAGTTGCCGTCATGGTGAATCATCCTTCGGTGGAGATCGTGTGGTCGAGAGGGGTGTGGAGTTGGGCGTCCAGGTCGAAGATCTCGGTGAGGAGCGTGAATCCCTCGTCGGGGGCCACCCCGTCGAGTTCGAAGAACGGCGCCATGTCGTGTTGCCACCGCCGGTTGACGTCGGTGCGGGCCATGGCCGCCTGCGATTCTTCGAGATTCTCCGACTCGACGTAGCCGACGATCAGCCCGTCCGGCCGGATGTGCAGCGAATAGTTATTCCACCCACTGGATTTCAGGGCCTCCAGCATCTCCGGCCAGACCTGGGTGTGGCGACGGACGTACTCGTCGATCCGGTCCGGCCGGAGTTGCAGGGTGAAGCAGTACTTGTTCATCGGACGGTTCAGAAGTTGTACTGGTCGATGGTGTTCGCGTCGAACACGGTGGGCGGGCCGAGCACGACCTCGCCGCCGGCGCCGATCGTGTACTCGCCGAGCTTGCCTGCCGTGAACTTCTGCCCCTCGGCCCCGGTGATCTGACCGGAGGCCAGCGCGGCACCGGCGTAGGCGGAGAGGTAGCCGATGTTCGTCGGGTCCCAGAGGGCGAATTCCTTGACTGTGCCGTTCTTCACATACTCCCGCATCTGGTTCGGGGTGCCGAGACCGGTGAGGACGACGTTGCCCTTGTAGCTCGACGACGAGATGTAGCGCGCCGCGGCGGCGATACCGACCGTGGTGGGCGACACGATCGCCTTCAGGTCGGGGTAGGTCTGGAGCAGGCCCTGCGTTTCCTGGAACGACTTCTGGTCGTCGTCGTTGCCGTACACCGTGGCCACCAGTTCGATGTTCCGGTATTCCGGCTTGCTCGCGAGCTCCGCCTTCAGCACCTCGATCCACGCGTTCTGGTTGGTGGCGTTCGGGGTCGCGGACAGCACCGCGATCTTGCCGGTGCCGCCGATCTGCTCGCTCGTCATCTTCGCGAGCGTCTCACCGACCCCCTGCGTGGTGGCCTGGTTGATGAACAAGTCGCGGCAGTCCTCGGCCGCGTCGGAATCGAACGTCACGACCTTGATGCCTGCGTCGCGGGCCTGGTTCAGCGAGGGGCACACGGCATTCGGATCGTTGGCGGCGATGTTGATGACGTTCTGGCCCTGCTGGATCAGCGTGTTGATGTACGACACCTGCGAGGACGCGCTCGCATCGTTGGGGCCGACGAGCTTGTACTCGCCGCCGAACTCCTCCACGGCGGTCTTGCCACCGCCGACCTCGATGTCGGAGTACGGGTTGTTGAGCTGCTTGGGGAGGAACGCGACCTGCAGACCGTCCTGGATCGGCGCGTCGGGGTTCGCGGTCCCGGTGGCGCGGTCGCCACCCCCCGAGTTCGATGCCGAATCCTGGGTGGTGCCGCCGCAGGCCGTCAATCCGATCGAGACTGCGACGATCCCCGCCAGGGGAACGAAGGTCCGGCGGAATCGGGTCATGGTGGATCCTTTCCTCGTGTTCGCGTCACCGCGAACGCTGAAGTGAGAAAGAGCGGTGAAGCAGGGAATTCAGGGCGCGTTTTTCAGCTTTCGACGCTGCGCGGACGTCCGCACGGTCTTCAGCAGGTTCGGAAGCAGAACCGCGACGATCAGGAGAACACCGGTGACGATGGTGAGCGCCTCGTTCGAGATGTCCTCGAGGCGCAGCGCATTCTGCAGCGTGGCGAGCAGCACCACCGCGGCGAGCACACCCGCCAGCCGGCCCTTGCCGCCGAAGATCGACACCCCGCCGAGGAGCACCGCCGCGACCACGGCCAGTTCGAGACCGGATCCGTTGTCGGCCCGGGCGCTCGAGTACCGCAGGCTCCACAGCACCCCGGCGAGGGCGGCGACCGCCCCGCACACCACGTAGAGCCAGAACTTCAGCCGCGCCCCGTCGATGCCGGCGAAGCGTGCGGCCGTGTCGCTGGCGCCGGTGGCGTAGATGTCGCGGCCGAGCGGGGTGGCCTGGAGGATCACCGCGAACACGACGGCCGCGACGACCAGTGGGAGGGCGAGATTGGGGATGACCGTGCCGCCGACCGTTCCCGTGACCCACGACGTGTATGCGCGGGGGAAGTTGGACACCGCCTGGTCACCGAGGAGGACGAACGCGAGCCCCCGGAACAGGGCCAGGGTACCGATCGTGACGGCGAGAGACGGCAACCCCAGCCTGGCGACGAGGAAACCGTTGAGGGCACCGAGGAGGCAGCCGAGCAGGATGCACATCGGGATGATCGCCTCGATGGCGAAGCCGTTGTTCCACATCCAGCCCATCGCGGCGCCGCTCAGCCCCAGGACGCTCGCCACCGACAGGTCGATCTCGCCGGTGATGATGATGAACGTCATCGGCAGTGCGATCAGGAAGATCGGCGCCAGGTCGAGGACGAGGAACGCGAAGTTCCGGCTGCTCCCGAAGTCGGGGTTGGTGACCGAGGCGACCACCAGCACGACGACCGTGATGGCGATGATCACCGAGTCCCAGCCGGCGAGCACCTCGCGGATTCGGCCGACCGTCGACGTCCCCGCGGTGTCCGGCTGTGCGGTCGTCGCCGGCTCGATGGTGTCAGTCGACATGGGCGCTCCTCTTCCGAAGTTGCTGTGCGGCACGCACCGCGAGCAGTCGATCGGCCGCGATGGCGATGAGAATCAGCGCACCGACGATGGCCTGCTGCCAGAACTGGTTGATCTGGAGAACGGGCAGCGAACTGTTGATGGTGGTCAGGAGCAGCGCGCCGAGCGCCGCGCCCCAGACGGTGCCGACGCCGCCGACCACGGCGACACCGCCCACGACGGCGGCCGCGATCACGTTGAGTTCGTAGCCGGATCCGGCGGCGGCGTCGACGGTGCCGAACCGCGCCGCGAACATGACCCCGGCGACTCCGGCCATGGCCCCGGAGAACACGAAGGCGAGCAGGACGCGCTTGCCGACGGCGATGCCCGCGAGTTCGGCGGCGTGGCCGTTCGACCCGATGGCGTAGAGGTCGCGTCCACTGCGATAGCGACGCAGATACACACCGGCGAGAACAACGGCCACCACCGCGACGATCACGAGCACCGGCACACCGAGAAGCGTTGCGGTGCCGAGCTTCAGGAAGTCCGGCGGCATCTCGTCGGCGGTGATCTGCTCGCCACCCGCCCACAGGTAGGCGATGCCGCGGAAGATGTACATCGTGCCGAGCGTGACGACCAGGGCGGGAACGCCGCCGAACCGCACCAGCAGCGCGTTGGCGAGTCCGCAGACCGCGCCGACGGCGATCCCCGCGAGGATCCCCACCACGATCGGTGCACCGTCGGCACCCGACATCACACTGCCCGCGGCGAACGCCGACAGCCCGAGCACCGAGCCGACCGACAGGTCGATGTTCTTGGTGATCATGACGACGGTCTGCCCGACCACCAGCACACCGACGATCGACGCGGCCAGCAGAATGTCGCGAATGCTCTGGGAGGAAAGGAAATTGCCGTTCTGCATCGTGGTGACCACGACCAGCACGATCAGCGCGGCGAGGATGCCGAGCGAACGGACCTGCAGCACCTTCTCGATCAGCGACGGACCCCCGTCCGACTTCACCGGTGGCTTCGCGGCGCCCGCAGGCGCGACGCGGGTGGGTGCGCTCATGCGGCGGCCTCCGAACCCGTTGCAGCGAACATGATCTTCTCCTCGTCGGCCTCGGCCCTGCTCAGTTCCGACACGATTCGTCCTTCCCTCATCACAAGGACGCGATCGGCCATTCCGAGCACCTCCGGCAATTCGGAGGAGATCATCACGACGGCGACGCCTTCACTGGCGAGCGTCGAGATGATCCGGTGCACTTCGGCTTTGGTGCCGACGTCGATCCCGCGGGTGGGTTCGTCCACGATCAGGACGCTCGGCGCGGTGGCCATCCACTTGGCGAGCACGACCTTCTGCTGATTGCCGCCGGACAGCACCCCGACGGGGTCGGTGATGCGCGCGTACTTGGTCTGCAGTTTCTTCGTCCACTCGTAGGCCGACCGGCGCTCACGTCCCCCGAAGAGGAACCCGAACCGGGCGAGAGCGGACGACCGCGTCAACGTGGCGTTGCGCTCGATCGACATGTCCAGGATCAGGCCCTGCTGGCGACGGTCCTCCGGGACGAGCGCCATTCCCGCGCGCATCGCGGCCTTCGGATCGCCCTTGCGCAGGCTCTTGCCTCGCACCCGGACGTCGCCGCTGTCACGGGGGTCCACACCGAACGCCGACTGCATGACCTCGGAGCGGCCGGCACCGACCAGCCCGGACAGTGCCACGATCTCGCCGGCGCGCACCTGGAAACTGATGTCGGAGAACACCCCGGCTCGCGACAGGTTCTCGACCTCGAGGACGACCGCCCCCGGTTCCACGTCGATCTTCGGGAACAGGGCGCCGAGGTCGCGGCCGACCATGCTGCGGACGAGGTCGTCGACCGTCAGGCCCGCCAGTTCCGATGTGGCGATGTGCCGTCCGTCGCGCATCACGGTGACCCGCTGGCACAGCGCGAAGATCTCCTCGAAGCGGTGCGAGATGAACATGACCGCCGCGCCGGACGCGCACAGGGACCGGGAGACCTTGAACAGCCGCTCCACCTCGTTGCCGGACAGGGCCGCGGTCGGCTCGTCCATGACGATGACGTTGGCGTCGGTGGACAGCGCCTTCGCGATCTCGACCAACTGCTGATCGGCGATCGACAGTCCGCTGGCCGGCCGGTCCGGGTCCATCGGGACCCCGAGACGGTCGAACAGCGCGCGGGCGGCTGTGTTCATCGCGCCGCGGTCGATCATGCCGAAGCGGGCCCGCGGCTGGGTGCCGATGAAGATGTTCTCCGCGATCGTGAGGTCGGGGAACAGGGTCGGCTCCTGGTAGATGACCGCGATACCCCTGGCCTTGGCATCCGAGGGCGACCCGAGCGACACTTCCTCACCGCCGACGAGCATCGATCCGGTGTCGGGGCCGTGCACGCCGGCGAGCATCTTCACGATGGTCGACTTGCCTGCACCGTTCTCTCCGACGAGGGCGTGCGCCTCGCCGCCGTAGAGCGGAAACGACACACCCTGAACAGCAGCGACGTTGCCGAAGGACTTGGTGACGTCCCGTACTTCCAGCAACGGCACCGCAGGGGGGACGCTCATTCAGCACCTCCGATTGAAACGGTTCATTTCTTGTTTATGAAGCTAGAAGTGACAGGCGCCACAAGTCAAGAGGTTCGGTAGAGCCGGTCACCGCCGTGACCTTATCGTTATAAAAGCACGCCAGGTCGCTTACCGGATATTCCGCATCGTCTCGCCTGACAGCCGGTCTTGATTCCGGCCCCGCGGACGGCGATACTGTGAATGAAGCGATTCAAGAGCACTGGATTGTTCTCGGGCACCGGCCGACGCGACAATGTGCGCTGTCGAACGAGCCGGCTGAAGGGGGAATCGGATGGCAGCGTCCATGCGCGAGGTCGCCGCACTCGCGGGCGTCTCGATGGGAACGATCAGCAACGTGCTCAACCACCCCGAACTGGTGTCGGAGGCGACCCGCCAGCGAGTACACGAGGCCATCACCCAGCTCGGCTTCGTCCGCAACGACGCCGCCCGCCAACTCCGCGCCGGCCAGTCACGGATGCTCGCCGTCGTCGTCCTCGACGCGCGGAACCCCTTCTTCGTCGACGTCGCGTCGGGAGCCGAGGAAGTCGCCGAGGCGAACGAACTGCTGATGGTCATGATCAGCACCGGCGAATCGGAAGAACGCGAGAACCGGCAGCTCGGCCAGCTCATGGAACAACGCGTCCACGGAATCCTGCTCTGCCCCACCGGCGAGAGCACGCCGATGCTCGCCAACCTCGACCGTCAGGGCACCCCGGTGGTCCTGCTCGACCGCGGGTCCCGCACACCCGGCCGATCCTCCGTCGCCGTCGACGACGTCCACGGCGGCAGGATCGCCGCCCGCCACCTGATGGAGCAGGGGCACCGGAACCTCGTGTTCGTCGGCGGGCCCGACACCATCAGGCAGGTCCGCGACCGCCGGGACGGGGCGCTCAGCGCCGTCGCGGAATCGGCGAGCACCCGCATGCGCACCGTCGCCACCCGATCCCTCAGCATCGAGGCCGGCACCCACGCGGCCCGCGAGATTCTCGCGATGCCGCCGCAGGAGCGGCCCACGGCGGCGTTCTGCGCCAACGACCTGCTCGCACTCGGTGTGCTCCAGGAGTTCATCCAGCACGGCAAGCGCGTGCCCGAAGACCTCGCGATCGTCGGGTACGACGACATCGACTACGCCGCCGGCGCGGCCGTGCCGCTGACCTCCGTCGCCCAGCCACGGAACGAACTGGGACGAGCGGCGGCCGAACTCCTGCTCGATCAGGTGAACAACCCCGACACCCACCGGCACCAGCAGCTCTCGTTCACCCCGACCCTCGTCGTCCGCGAGTCCACGGCCGCCTGCCCCGTGCGTGGTTGACGAGCGTCTGGACTCGTCAACCACGCACCGGGCCGGAGGCCTCAGGGGTATCTTTCGGACATGTCGAAGCCACCTCTGACACCGAAGGCCGCCGAGATGTTCGCCCGGCCCAATTACGCCACCGTCGCCTGCGTCCGACCCGACGGGCAGCCCGTGTCCGTGGCCACCTGGTATCTGTTCGAGGGCGGCAGGGTGCTGGTCAACATGGACGCCGAGCGGAAGCGCCTCGACTACCTGCGGGGCGATCCCCGGGTCAGCCTCACCGCGATGGACCCCGGCGACTGGATCACCCACGTCAGCGTCCAGGGCCGGGTGACGGAGTTCGTCGACGACGAAGACCTCGCCGACATCGACCGCCTCGCCACGCATTACACCGGCAAGCCGTACCCCGTCCGCGACCGCAAACGGGTCAGCGCCTGGATCGAGATCGACACCTGGCACGGCTGGGGGTCGCTGAAACAGTCCTGAACCGACTCCGCGACGAAAACAACCGGGCATGACGACGCCCCGCGCCGCAACGGTCCTCGCCGTGGCCACGGCGGTGATCGGCAGCCTGCTGCTGAGCGCACCGACGGTCCGCGAATCGGGGCCGCCCGCGGCAACGGTGGCCCAGCCCGCGCCGCCTCCGCCACCGCCGCCCGTCGTCCTGACCCCGGAAGAGGTCGAGGCCAGGGTGATCCCGGCGATCGTCACCCTCGTCGCCGACTCGGGGCTCGTCGAAACCGCGGGAACGGGGATAGTGCTCACCCCCGACGGCGTCGTCCTCACCAATCATCACGTGATCGACGGTGCACTCGACATCAGCGCGGTGAGCCTCGGCAACGGTGCGGAGTACGTCGCGGACGTGCTCGGTTACGACAGTTCGCGCGACATCGCGGTCCTCCGGCTCCAGGGCGCGGGCGACCTTTCCGCCGCGCCCCTCGCGAAGGACACCGCCGTCGGCATCGGTGATCCGGTCACCGCGGTGGGCAACGCCGAAGGGGGCGGAGTCCCGGTGGCGGCACGGGGTTTCGTGACCGATCTCGGGCAGGCGATCACCGCTCGCAGTTCCACCGACGGTTCCCGGAACCGGCTGAACGGGTTGATCCAGATCGATGCGGCGGTCCGGCCCGGCGACTCCGGTGGCCCGCTCGTCGACGCCACCGCCGCCGTCATCGGCGTGAACACCGCGGGCAACGCCGACTCCGATCCCACCAAACCCGCTCCCGCCCAGCCGAGGTCGTATGCGGTGCCCATCGACACCGCGATGACGATCGTCGATCAGGTTCGCGCCGGGACGGCGTCCGCCACCGTGCACATCGGCGACACTCCCCTCCTCGGGATCAGCGTCACCGACGATCCTCGTGGCGCCGAGGTCCTCTGGGTCAGCATCGGCACCCCCGCCGACGACGCGGGCATCGAGATCGGGGACGTCGTCACCGAATTCGACGGAATCCCGATCCGGTCCTCGGACGATCTCAGCGGGCTCATGATCGCGCGGCACCCCGGCGACGCGGTCGAAATCCGCTGGCTCGACGAGACCGGGAGGCCGCGGTCGACGACGATCGTGCTGGAGAAGGGCCCGCCGCGGTAGTCAGGCGGTCTTGTCCCGGGCGACACCGTCGTCCGGCCGCACCCGCGTCGCGACGAACCGCGCGATACGCCGAAGCACCACACGACTTTCCGGCAGACCGGGCCACAACGCCGGAAACGCATGCACCTGACCGTCCCAGATCTGCAGCGTCGTCGGCACACCCGCACCGCTCAGCCGATGCGCCATCAGCTCCGAATCCGACCGCAGCACCTCGCCCTCCGCGGCGAAGAGCAACGACGGCGGCAGACCCTCGAGCGCACCGTTCACGGGCGACAGCGCGGGGTCGAGCACACCGTCCACCTCGCCGCCCAGCTTGCCGATGGTGACGAGCGCCTCCACGGGCGCGAACACGTCGCGGGCGGCGTTGGCGTGCACCAGCTTGTCGGCGCAGTCCAGGTCCAGCAGCGGCGACAGCCCGACCAGCCCGGCGGGGAGATCGACACCCTCCTCGCGGGCCTTCAACGCCGTCGCGAACACGAGGAACCCACCCGCCGAATCACCGGCGAACACCGTCCCGCCCGCCTGGGCTCCGTTCTCCAGCAACCACTTGTACGCCGTCAGACAGTCGTCGACGGAACCGCTGATGTTCGTGTCGGGCAGTTGCCGGTAGCCGACGTGCATCACCGGCAGTCCGGTGAGCTTCGCGATCGTCGCGACCACCGGCCGGTGCGTGTTCAGCCCGCAGCACAGGAACCCGCCGCCGTGGAGATAGAGGACGACACCGTCGCTCAGCTCCGGTGAGACTCCCGGGGCCCGCACGATCTCCGCGTCGAACCCGGGCAGCCGCACCTTCTGGCGGCGGATACCGGAAGCGGGGCGCATCCCCGCCGCGAGGTCCAGCAGCGCGGCCCTGCGGATCGCCGACTCGTTGATCGGCGCCATCCGCACCACGGGCCGGAGGAACCATCTGCATGCCTGGTAGAGAACCTGGGATTCGATACTCGGCCCCGCCAGCCGCGCACCCGAACGGTATTGGACGGTCGGTGTCCCATTCCGCTGCTGCACAGACGGCTTGCGGTCGTTCGGCACAGATTTCATGCCTTCTCCCCTGGTCGCCGATACCCGTCGCCGTTGACGGATACGTAAGTTCAACCTTGGAGTACCCGCCACGCTCGTGTGTCGCTGATGGTGGCTTCGGCCCCAAGTCGTTATGCCCGGTGCCCGAATCGTTACCGGCGGGTCGGATCAGCCGAAATCGAGGTCGTCCAGCTCCTCCACCACGGTGACCTTGCGCTTGCGGCCGCCCCGCATCCGGCCGATGCCACGGCGTCCGCCGGTGTCCGCGTTGCCGGAGGGCAGGATCCGCTGCGGCGCCACCCGGGGGCGCGCCACGTGCGCGGGCGGCGGCGCGACCCGGGGTTCCACGGGGTCGGACACGACGAGGGGCGTCCGGGGCGGCGGGGCCGCGACCACGGGCCGTGGTGCCGCGGCCACGGTGGGCGGTGCCGCGACGGCGGCAGGCGGGGCGGGGACCGCGGCAGGCGGGGCGGCGATCGGCACGGAGACCCGTTCACGGCGGGGCAGGCCGGTGTCCCGCAGATCCACGTCGTCGAGCCCGGTCACCCACCGCAGCCGGTGGTCGAGACCGCGGTCCTGCAACTCGGCCCAGATCTCGTCGTGCCACGCCCCGGGCTCGCCGCTCCCGAACGCCCGGGAGTTCGCGCTGACCCACACCACGTCCTCGGACGGGCGGCGGTCCGCGATGTCCAGGACCGTCAGCCAGTTCACCGTGGCCGTGTAGCCGCGCCGCTTCCGGTCCACATACGGGCGGCGGCGCTGCAGTTCACGGGCGGCGACTTCGAGGTGCGAGGTGTACGCCGGCTCGATCACATCGCAGCCCATCGCCTCCAACTGCCGGGCGAGCGAGTCGACGTAGCCGTCGGCCTTGGCCCGCGCGGCGTCCACGAACACCGACAGGTCGTCGCGGAGCCCGAGCCGGTCGTACATCCGTGCCTGGACGGTGAGGGCCTCGATCATCGCGACCGACTCCCGCTGGTACCGGTGGGCGACCTCGACGAGGACGAGTCGGGGGACGAGCACTCGGCTGCCCCGGTCGAGGGCGTCGCGGACGAACGTCTCGAAGCGCGCGTCTCGCGTGACGGCCGAGGTATCGAGAACAATCAGCATTGATCGATTCTCACCGAACGCGTCGGCAGCGCCAGGGAAGTTGCTGAGTCGTTACCGAAACACCCGACCAGTCGGTATCGCAGCACCCGCCGGGGCATTGCCGCCCGGTTGCCGGGCGGCCGTCTCAATGGATCTTGAAGATCACCGCGCGCTGCACGACGAAGTTGATGACCGTCGCCGTGCCCTGCGCGATGACGAACGCGAGCGGCAGACGCCACCATTCGTCGGGGAATGCGTGGTACATCACCCAGTTGAGGCCCACCTGCACCGCAAACGTGACGGCGTACAGGATCACGACGGCGACGAAGCGGGCGCGGCTCGGTTCGGCCTTGAACGTCCACCGGCGATTGATCAGGTACGCGGTGGTGGTGCCCGCGATGAAGCTGATCGACTTCGCCACGTTGACGGGCAGCCCGACCACCTCGAACAGCAGGAAGTAGAGGCCGAAGTCGACGACCGCCGACAGTCCACCGGTCAGGACGAAACGGACGATCTGCGTCTTCAGGTCCAGTGCGTCGTCGGCGATGTTCTCGGTGACGGGGATCTCGACGGGGAGCGGAACGTGAGGTTCGTGCTCGTGACTCGGCTGGGTTTCTGACACGACGACGAGGCTAGCGCCCCGTGAGTACTTCTTAACCGCCCGCGGTTAACAAGTACTCACAGGCGGTAGCCTCTATGCCGATGTCCACGACAGCAGAAGAGACGCCCACCCAGGCGCTCCCCACACAGACCCGCACCCTCACCGGCTGGGGACGCACCGCGCCCACCACCGCGCAGGTGCTGTCCACTCCCGACGTGGAGGTGATCGCGCAAGCGGTCGCCCAGGTCGCGGAGCAGAACGAGTCGAAGCCCGCTCACCTGCAGCGTGGGGTGATCGCCCGTGGCCTCGGCCGCTCCTACGGCGACCCGGCGCAGAACGCCGGTGGCCTGGTCATCGACATGAATGCGCTGAACCGGATCCATCGCATCGACCGCGACACCCACCTCGTGGAGGTCGACGCCGGCGTCAACCTGGATCAGCTGATGAAGGCGGCTCTGCCGTTCGGACTGTGGGTTCCGGTACTGCCGGGCACCCGGCAGGTCACCATCGGCGGTGCCATCGGCTCCGACATCCACGGCAAGAACCATCACAGCGCCGGCAGCTTCGGCAACCATGTGGTGTCGCTGGACCTGCTCACCGCCGACGGCAAGGTGCGGACGCTGACGCCGAAGGGCGGCCGCAACGACCCCAAGGGCGCACTGTTCTGGGCGACGATCGGCGGCATGGGCCTGACGGGCATCATCCTCAAGGCGACCATCAAGATGACGCCGACCGAGACGGCGTATTTCATCGCCGACGGCGACGTCACGCAGACGCTCGACGAGACCATCGCGCTGCACAGCGACGGCAGCGAGGCCAACTACGAGTACTCGAGCGCCTGGTTCGACGCCATCGCCGCGCCCCCGAAGCTGGGCCGGGCCGCGGTCTCCCGGGGCTCGCTGGCGAAGCTCGACCAGTTGCCGGCGAAGTTGCAGAAGAATCCGCTGGCGTTCGACGCGCCGCAGCTGCTGACGTTCCCGGACGTGTTCCCGAACGGCCTGGCCAACAAGTTCAACTTCTCGATGATCGGCGAGTTGTGGTTCCGGAAGTCCGGCACCTACCGCGACAAGGTTCAGAACCTGACGCAGTTCTACCACCCGCTCGACATGTTCGGTGAGTGGAACCGCGCCTACGGGTCGAACGGATTCCTGCAGTACCAGTTCGTGGTGCCGACCACCGCGGTCGAGGAGTTCAAGGCGATCATCCGCGACATCCAGACGTCGGGGCACTACTCGTTCCTCAACGTGTTCAAGCTGTTCGGCGAGGGCAACCAGGCGCCGCTGAGCTTCCCGATCCCGGGCTGGAACATCTGCGTCGACTTCCGCATCAAGCCCGGCCTGAACGAATTCGTCACCGAACTCGACAAGCGGGTCCTGAAGTTCGGCGGCCGTCTCTACACGGCCAAGGATTCGCGGACCACCGCCGAGACGTTCCACGCCATGTACCCGCGGATCGACGAGTGGATCGCCACCCGCCGCAAGTACGACCCCACCAATGTCTTCGCCTCCGATATGTCCAGAAGGTTGGAACTGTAGTGATCAACGCTGTCGGGAACCCCCAGACCCTCCTGCTGCTCGGTGGCACCTCCGAGATCGGTCTCGCGATCTGCGAGGAGTACCTGAAGAAGGCGCCGATGCGGGTGATCCTCGCCGCGCTGCCCGGCGACCCCGGGCGCGACGGCGCGGTGGCCCAGTTGAAGGCGGCAGGCGCCAACGCCGTCGATGTCATCGACTTCGACGCCGTCGACACCGAGAGCCACCCGAAGGTCATCGACGACGCCTGGGCGAAAGGCGACGTCGACGTCACCATCGTCGCGTTCGGCCTGCTCGGCGACGCCGAGGAACTGTGGCAGAACCAGCGCAAGGCCGTCCAGATCGCCGAGGTCAACTACACCGCGGCCGTGTCCGTCGGCGTCCTGGTCGGCGAGAAGATGAAGGCACAGGGCTTCGGCCAGATCATCGCCATGTCGTCCGCCGCGGGCGAGCGCGTGCGCCGCTCCAACTTCGTGTACGGCTCCACCAAGGCCGGACTCGACGGCTTCTACCTCGGACTCGGTGAGGCCCTGCGTGAGTTCGGTCCGCGCGTCCTCGTCATCCGTCCCGGCCAGGTCCGTACCCGCATGTCCGCGGACGTGAAGGAAGCCCCGCTGACGGTGAACAAGGAAGACGTGGCCAAGCTCGCCGTCACGTCGGCGGAGAAGGGCAAGGATCTCGTCTGGGCGCCCGGCGCATTCCGGTACGTGATGATGATCCTGCGGCACATCCCGCGACCGATCTTCAAGAAGCTGCCCATCTAAGCTTCGCCCTCGTGACGGAAGCAGACGTAGCACCGGCCCGACGGTCCCTGTCGACAGCTGCCGAAATGCTGCTGGGGGCCGTCGTGGCCGCGGTGGTGGCAGCGGTCGGACTGTTCGCGTTCGGGCGGGTGCAGTGGCCGGCGTTCAACTCGTCCAACGTGACCCAGGCCGTCACGACGGTCGGCCAGGTCGTGGCCATCGCGGGTATCGCGGCGTCGGTGCTGCTGGTCCGGTTGCACCGGGCCGCGCGGTTCGCCCGGCTGCTGTCGTGGGCGAGCCTGTCCGGCTTCGTCACCGTCACACTCGGTCTGCCGCTGGCCGCGACCAAGCTGTATCTGCACGGTGTCTCCGTCGACCAGGAGTTCCGCACCGAATACCTCACGCGGCTGACGGACTCGGCCGCACTGCGTGACATGACGTACGCCGACCTGCCGCCGTACTACCCGGCCGGCTGGTTCTGGGCGGGTGGGCGCGTCGCCAACCTCCTCGGCATGGACGGCTGGGAAGCGTTCAAGCCGTACGCCATCGGATCCCTCGCCGTCGCCGCCGTCGTCGCACTGGTGTTGTGGAGCAACCTGATCCGCCACGACCTGGCCATCGTGGTGTCCCTCGCGACGACGGCCCTCGTCCTGGCCTACGGTTCGCCGGAACCGTACGGCGCCGTCATCACGCTGCTGATCGGTCCCGCGCTCGTCCTCGCCTGGGGCGGCCTGAATCGTGCCGACGGGCGCGGCGGTTGGGGTGCCGTGATCGGCACCGGCCTGTTCCTCGGTCTCGCCGCCACGTTCTACACGCTGTATCTCGGTCTCGCCGCCTTCGCGATCACCCTGCTCGCACTGCTGGCGGCGGCGCTGCGCGTGCGCGCCCGGAAGTCGTGGCGGGCGGCGGTCGACCCGCTGGTCCGGCTGATCGTGATCGCCGCCGTGTCCGGGCTCCTCGCACTGACCGTGTGGCTGCCGTATCTACTGAAGGTCGTGGGTGGTTCGCCCGCCGCGTCGGGAACCGCGCTGCACTACCTGCCCGAGGCGGGCGCACAGCTGCCGTTGCCGATGATCCACTTCTCCCTCACCGGGGCGTTGTGCCTGCTCGGCACCATCTGGCTCGTCGCCCGCGCGTCGACGTCACGGCGCGCGCAGGCCCTCGGCGTCGGAGTGGTGGCCATCTACCTGTGGTCGCTGTTGTCGATGGCGTTCACGGTGCTCGGCAGCACCCTGCTCTCGTTCCGGCTCGAGCCCGTGCTGATCGTCCTGCTCGGCGCGGCAGGCGTCTTCGGATTCGTCGAATTCGCGGGGTGGCTCGTGCTCGCGACCAGCGACAACCCGCGGGTCAAGGGTGCGGTCCTGGTGATCGGCGTGCTGGGTGCGCTGTCGTTCGTCCAGAACATCCCGAAGTTCCTCGACTCCGACATTGCCGTCGCCTACACCGACACCGACGGCAACGGCGAACGCGCCGACCAGCGCCCACCCGGTGCCGCCGCCCACTACGCGGCGGTCGACGAACTCATCCGGGCGCAGGTCCCCCGCGACCGCGACGACACGGTGGTCCTCACCGCCGACACCAGCTTCCTCAGCTTCTACCCCTACCTCGGGTTCCAGGCGCTGACGTCGCATTACTCGAATCCCTTGGCGGACTTCGCCGGACGCGCCCG
Source organism: Rhodococcus koreensis (assembly GCF_900105905.1). Lineage (GTDB taxonomy): Bacteria > Actinomycetota > Actinomycetes > Mycobacteriales > Mycobacteriaceae > Rhodococcus_F > Rhodococcus_F koreensis. The sequence continues at coordinate 4,517,216 of NZ_FNSV01000005.1, forward strand.
GACCATCGCGGAGTGGAGCGAGCTCGAGACACCCGACCAGCTGGTGGCCGCACTCGACGCGGCGCCGTGGCGGGCGCCCGACGCGTTCGTGTTCCGGCAGGGCCCCGACGGATACACGCTGCGGCTCGCCGAGGACGTGTATCCCAACGACCCCAACGTGCGCCGCTACACCGTCACGTTCCCGAAGGAACTGTTCGACGACCCGCGATTCACGGTGTCGGAGACCGGACCGTTCGTCGTCGTCACAAGAAACTGATCGGTCTGTTCGCGTTTACTCGGCCCTGCTCGCGGGAACACCGCAGCCAATCAGGGAAGCGGGTATTTTCCGCGCCCTGAGGGGAATTGTCGGGTCGTCGCGAGGAGCGGTCATGCCGGATGCAGTGGAGCCTCGACGTGCCGGCAGCGGTGCCGAAGACTATCTTCTCGGCACCGCTCCCGGTGAGGTGATCGTGCATGCCGGACTCGCAACGACGATCGGAGCGATCATCGGTGTCTACGTCGGGCACTGGGCGCTTTTCGTGGTCGCAGTGCTCGGCGCCGCCGTGTTCGTCGCCGGCGACGTCGTCGTCCATCTGAGTCGACAAAGGTCGCCGGACATCAGTCCGGCGACCCCTGTCAGGCACCCTGTCGGGCGGGCTGCCTAGTTGAGCTTCTGCGGCACGCCGTAAGTCATCACGGTGTCACCGTTCTCCGTCACGGCCATCGCGTACGGACGGATGGTGACCGGCCCGATAGCACCGGAGATGGAGCCATGAACTCCCTGCATCCTGACCACAGCCGCCGATCCGTCGAACTCCTGCCCCTCGAGGAGCGGGACGGTGGTGATTCCACCCGGTTCCAGGTCGATATCGAGTTCCTGCGACGGAATGATGTCACCGGCGAGTTCCGCGTTGGTCCCTGCGTTCAGGTCCAGCGTGAAGTCGGGGACGAGTCCCAGGTTGATTCCATTACTCGACCCGATTGCGAACCCGAGTCCGGGCGAGTTGAGGACGATGGTCGCGCCTGCCAACGAGACCGGGTAACCGATCTGATAACCGACGGTGAGCTGAGTTCCCTTGAACTCTTCCGCGTTCGGCCCGGTGATGGCGACCCCCGCGTAACCGTTGTGGAAGAACTCCACGCTGGTAGGTACGCCGTCCAGCGGCGGTACGACCTGATACTGCGTGTCGCCCTGGACGACTTCGATGCGATTCCCTCGTGCATCGATCACGGAGCTGGAATTGTCCACGCCGGCCGACGCCGTGCCGTTGCCCATGACCATGGCGAGCGCGGCGATGCCTGCGACTGCAACCGTCCGTGTGAAGCGTTTGTACCCAAATCGAGATGTGCTGATGTCCGTCATGCCGACCCCATTCAGAATGCACTGCAACCGATACGGAAAAGCATGCTGAGCGTAACCAGTGGGGCAGAAGAATATCCCTGTATTGATCAGAAGTTCACAAATCAACTTGATGTGATACACGCAACAATTACCCGATCGCAACCCAGGAAGCTCTCAGCGACCTCCGGTACCCTCGATCGATTGACATCGACCCGAGAACCGGAGGCGCTGCTGCGTGACTGAGATACTCACCCCGGTCGAGACGACTCGGCCCGCCGGGAGCACCAGCACCACCGCTCGCCCTGTCCGCTCCCGTTTCCGGCCGCACCCGGCCGATGTCGCAGCGGTCGTCTTCTACGTCGGCCTGGCCGCATTCGTGTTGGCCCGCCAGTGGAAACACCTCGGAACCGGCTATCTGGTGCGCAGCGGCCAGGACCAGACCATGTGGGAGTGGTTCTTCGCGGTCGCCGCACGCTCGCTGGTCCATCTGGAGAACCCGCTGTCCAGCGACCTGCAGAACTATCCGCTGGGCGTCAATCTCATGGGCAACACGGCGATGTTCGGCATCAGCATTCCGCTGGCGCCCGTCACACTGTTGTTCGGACCGAACGTCACATTCACTCTGGCACTCACACTTGGCCTGTCGGGCACGGCAATTGCCTGGTATTGGGTCTTCTCACGGCACGTCGTGTCCTCGCGACTCGCGGCGGCCGTCGGCGGCGGCCTGTGCGGTTTCGCACCCGCCCTGATCTCGCACACCAACGGGCATCCCAACTTCGTCGCCCTGTTCCTGCTGCCCTTCATCGCGCTCGCCGTGATCAGGCTGGGCAGCGGCGCGCGACCCGTGCGCGACGGCATCGTGCTGGGACTGCTGATCGCCTACCAGATCTTCCTCGGCGAGGAACCCCTGCTGATCTACGCGCTGGCGTTCACGGTCTTCGGGATCGCCTACGCGGCGTCGCGCCCGCGGACCGCGTTCGCGGCAGTCAGGCACAGCATCAAGGGTTTTGCGGTCGCGGGCGGCGTCGCGCTGGCCGTCGCCGCCGTTCCCCTGTGGTGGCAGTTCTTCGGGCCCGACAGCTACCGCGCGATCGAACACGGCCCGGTGGGCAACGACACCGAATCGTTCACCAGCTTTCCGACATCCTCCCTGGCAGGCGAGCCCGGGTCCGCCGAGTTCAGCATGAACGCCACCGAGGAGAACGCGTACTTCGGCTGGCCCCTGCTGATTCTCCTCGGTCTGTCCGCCCTGTGGCTGTGGCGGATGCCGCTCGCACGCGCCGCGGCCGCGACGGTCGCCGTGATGGGCGTCCTGTCGCTCGGGACGTCGCTGACGATCGGCGGCTGGGACACCGGAATTCCGTTGCCGTGGAAGCTGATCTCACACCTGCCGCTCCTCGAGTCCGTCCTCGAATCACGCTTTGCGATGGGCTGCCTGCCCGCCGCCGCGCTGCTGCTCACGCTGGGCACCGACCGCGCCCTGGCGTCCGCCCGCGAGGGCCAGCGGACCACCACGCTGCTGTGGGTGGGGTGGCTCGCGGTGGCGCTGCTTCCGCTGACGCCGACACCCCTGGCAGTCGTGCAGCGGGACGCCGCGCCGAACTTCTTCGCCGACGGTACGTGGCGGGACTACGTCACCGACGGTTCCGTCGTCACGGTGCCGCTCCCCTCCCCGGAAAACGCCCGGATGCTGCGCTGGCAGACCGAGCAGGATCTCGCATTCCCCATTGCCGGTGGATATTTCGTCGGCCCGGCCGGCAGCGAGCAGCGGGGCAAGTACGGGCCCGACGACCGCCCCACCGCACTACTGCTCGCGTCCGCGCAGTCGTCCGGCCAGGTGCCGGTCATCGACGACGCGACGAGGGCCCAGGCGCTGACCGACCTGAAGTTCTGGAACGCCGACGTCCTGGTCCTGCCGCACACCCAGAACGATCGCGTCCTGCGGGAGACGGTCCGGCAACTCGTCGGGGCGCCGGCGAAACCCGTCGACGGCGTGTGGCTGTGGGACGTGCGGTGGCTGCGCCACCCGTGAGTACTTATTAACCGCCGGACGTTAATAAGTACTCACGGGTGACTAACATCGTGCTGTGCCACAACCGCCGCTGCCCGACGTCCGGAGCATCCGCACTTCCCGGCTCATCGCGATCGTCACCGGCCTGATCGGTTTCGTTCTCGCGCTGGCCACCCCGTTCCTGCCGGTCAAGCAGGACGCCGCGACGATCGACTGGCCGCAGAACGGCACGCTCGGTAGCGTCGAGGCGCCCCTGGTCTCGTACACACCGCTGGCCCTGCAGGTGAACGTTCCCTGCTCGGTGTTCACGCAACTCGGGCCCGACGGCGGCACCGTCGTCTCGACCCTCCCGAACCGGGCGCCAGACTTCGAGAAGAACGGCCTCGTCGTGAAGGCGGGCGCCGGCGGCACGGTCGACGTCACCCTTCGCGGCAGGTCCCTGATCTCGGCGGGTGCGGCGGACCTGCAGGGCTGCACCGGTCTCACCGTCACGTCCGACTACCAGCGGACGTCGGCCGAGGTCACGGGCACCGCCGAACCGCTCGCCGGTTCCGTCGAGGGCGACCAGCGACCGCAGATGGTCGGCCTGTTCACCGACCTGCAGGGGGCGGCGCCCGCCGACCTGAATGTGCACGTCGACCTCGACTCCCGGTTCTCGTCGAGCCCGACGCTGCTCAAACTGCTGGCGATGATCGTGTGCGTCCTCGCGACGCTGACGTCGCTGTACGCGTTGCACCGCGTGGACGGCATCGACGGCAGGCGCGCCCGCCGCTTCCTGCCTGCGCACTGGTGGAAGTTCACCGGTGTCGACGCCGTCATGATCGGGACGCTGCTGCTGTGGCACGTGGTGGGCGCGAACACGTCCGACGACGGCTATCTCCTGGGCATGGCGCGGGTGTCGGAGCATTCCGGTTACATGGCCAACTACTTCCGCTGGTTCGGCGTCCCCGAGGCGCCGTTCGGCTGGTCGTACGAACTGCTCGCGACGCTGGCGAAGGTGAGCACGGCGAGCATGTGGATGCGACTGCCGACGCTGCTCGCGGCGCTGCTCTGCTGGATGGTGATCAGCCGGGAGGTCATTCCTCGCCTCGGTGTCGCCGTGCGCCGCAACAGGACTGCCCTCTGGACCGGTGGCCTGGTCTTCCTGGCGTTCTGGTTGCCGTACGACAACGGGTTGCGCCCCGAACCGGTCATCGCGCTCGGCGCCCTCCTCACGTGGTGTTCCATCGAACGGGCCATCGCCACCGGACGACTGCTTCCCGGTGCCGTCGCCGTGCTGATCGCCGCGTTCTCCCTCGCCGCCGGACCGTCCGGGCTGATCTGCATCGCGGCCCTGATCGCGGGTGCGCGGCCGATCCTGCAGATCATCATCGCGCGCGGCCACCGGGTGGGATTTGCGTCCCAGATCCTGCCGATCCTCGCCGCGGGAACGGTCGTGATGGTGGCCGTCTTCGCGGATCAGACACTCGCGACGGTGCTCGAATCGACGCGTGTCCGCACCGCCCTCGGACCCAACGTGGCCTGGTTCGACGAGCGGCTGCGCTGGGATTCGCTGATGGGGATCTCCCCGGACGGCTCGCTGGCCCGCCGGTTCGGTGTGTTCGTGATGCTGCTGTGCGTCGTGGTCTGCGTGATGCTGATCCTGCGCAAGGGGAAGGTGCCCGGGACCGCGATCGGGCCGTCGCGCCGCATCCTCGGCATCGTGTTCGCGTCGCTGCTGCTGATGATGTTCACGCCCACCAAGTGGACCCACCACTTCGGGGTGTACGCGGGGCTCGCGGGTTCGGTCGCGGTGCTCGCCGCGGTCGGGGTGGGGGCGGCGAGTATCCGCTCGAAACGGAACCGCACGCTGTTCGCCGCGGGTGTCCTGTTCATCCTCGCGGTCGCGTTCACCAGTTCCAACGGCTGGTGGTACGTCTCCAGCTACGGCGTTCCGTGGTGGGACAAGCCGCCGATGATCGCGGGCAAGGGTTTCTCCACGCTGTTCCTGGGACTCACGGTCCTCACGCTGCTCCTGGCCGCCTGGTACCACGTCCGCGAACCGTACGAGACGGGCAAGAAGCCCAACGGGAAGCGCGCCCGGATGCTCGCGCCGTCGCCGCTGACCGTCGCGGCCGGTGCCGTCGTCCTGTTCGAGGTGCTGTCGCTGCTGAAGGGGGCCGTCGCGCAGTACCCGGGGTACTCCATCGCGAAGGCCAACATCGAATCGGTCACCGGCGGCACGTGTGCGCTCGCCGACGAGGTCCTCGTCGAAACCGACCCGACCGCCGCCCTGCTGCAACCGCTCACCCCCGTCACCGACCCGAACGGTGCAGGCGCGTTCGGTGCGACGTCCGCGGAGGGCTTCACCCCCAACGGCATCGCCGACGACCTCACCGCCGACTCCGAGAAGATCGCCACCGGCGGCGCCAACACCGTCGACACCGAAACCGACGAGACGACCACGGGCACCAGTTCCGGCACCGGTGGCGGCACCGAGGCCACCGCCGGAGTCAACGGCAGCACCGTGACGCTGCCGTTCGGTCTCGACCCCGCCCGAACCCCCGTCCTCGGCAGCTACCAGCCGGGCGGGGAGCAGAAACCCGCCTCCCTCACCACCGGCTGGTACGGGCTGCCCGACCGCAGCGACGACGCACCGATCCTGACGATTTCGGCGGCCGGACGCATCCGGTCGGTCGACGCGGACGGCGTCGTCACCCCCGGCCAGAGCCTGAAGGTCGAGTACGGGGTGGCCGGTCCCGACGGGTCCGTCACCGCGCTCGGCGCGGTCGACCCGATCGACATCGGACCGTCCCCGTCCTGGCGCAACCTGCGGGTGCCGCTCAATCAACTGCCCGCCGAGGCGAACACGGTCCGGCTCGTCGCGGACGACCCGGACACCGACCCCGGACAATGGCTGGCCGTCACGCCGCCCCGGGTGCCGAAGATGCAGACCCTGCAGACCGTCGTCGGGTCCAGCGACCCCGTGCTCCTCGACTGGGCCGTCGGGCTCGCATTCCCCTGCCAACGCCCGTTCGACCACCGGTACGGGGTCGCCGAGGTCCCGCAGTGGCGCGTTCTTCCCGACCGCATCGGCGCCGAGTCCACGAACGCCTGGCAGGACAAGTTCGGCGGCGGCCCGCTGGGCTGGACCGACCAGTTGCTGTCGGCGAGCACCCTGGCCACCTACCTGTCGAACGACTGGGACCGCGACTGGGGTTCGCTCGAGCGGTACACGCCGCTGGACGAGTCGGCGACGCCCGCCGAGGTCGAATCCGAACAGGTGACCAGGTCGGGTACCTGGTCGGCCGGACCGGTGCGTTACTACTAGAAGCGCCCCTACCCTCTGGTAGGCGGCAATATGCCTCCTCAGGTTCCTGACATACCATCGACAACCGTGCCCGACGCTCTGACAACTTCCGTCTCCGATCCCGAAGCCACTTCGCCGCCTGCTCGCCAGGACCGGCGGAGTGAGTACCGGACCGCTCGTCTGATCGCCATCGTCACCGGCCTCATCGGGTTCGTGCTGGCGGTGGCCACCCCGTTCATGCCGGTGCAACAGACCACCGCAGCGGTGAACTGGCCGGAGAACGGCGTCGTCGGCGACCTCGAGGCACCGCTGGTGTCGCAGGTCCCGATCGACATGTCGGCGTCGATCCCGTGTTCGGCGGTGGCCGGGCTTCCCCCGCAGGGCGGAATCCTGCTGGCCACGGCCCCCGCGCAGGGCGAGGGTGCAGCGCTCAACGCGATGTTCGTGCGGGTGTCGGACAAGTCCGTGGACGTGCTCGACCGCAACGTCACCATCGCCACGGCGCCCCGCGAACAGGTGCAGTCGGGCGCCTGCAGCGAGATCCGCATCACATCGAACATCGGCGCGACGTCCGCCGAGTTCGTGGGCCTGACCACCCCGGCCGGCGACCCGATCGCCGGTTCCCTCACCGGTGACCTCCGCCCGCAGGTGGTGGGTGTGTTCAGCGACCTCCGCGACGGGGCGGCGCCGGCCGGTCTGTCGTTCACGATGAACGTGGACTCCCGGTTCTCGTCGAGCCCCACGCTGATCAAGCTCGTCGCCATGATCGTGGCTCTCCTCGCCACGGCGATCGCCCTGGTCGCCCTCGGCCGCCTCGACGGCACGGACGGGCGCGGGCACCGCAACTTCCTGCCGTCGCACTGGTGGAAGTTCACCGGACTCGACACGATCGTCGTGGGCACGCTGGTGCTGTGGCACTTCATCGGCGCGAACACCTCCGACGACGGCTATCTGCTCACCATGGCCCGGGTCTCCGACCACGCCGGCTACATGGCCAACTACTTCCGCTGGTTCGGCGTCCCCGAGGCGCCGTTCGGCTGGTATTACGACGTCCTCGCCGCGATGGCCAAGATCTCGACGGCCAGCCCGTTCATGCGACTGCCCGCCCTGATCGCCGGGATCCTGTGCTGGATGGTGATCAGCCGGGAGGTCGCTCCGCGCCTCGGCCGGTCGGTCCGGCGCAACAAGGTCGCGCTGTGGACCGGCGGACTCGTGTTCCTCGCGTTCTGGCTGCCCTACAACAACGGTCTGCGGCCCGAGCCCATCGTGGCGCTCGGCGCCCTGCTCACGTGGTGCTCCATCGAGCGTTCCATCGCGACCGGACGCCTTCTCCCCGCGGCCGTCGCCGTCCTGATCGGCGCGTTCACACTCGCGGCCGCCCCGACGGGCCTGATGTGTGTGGCCGCCCTGCTCGCCGGCGCCCGCCCGCTCGTCCGGATCGTCGTCAAGCGCCACCGTCAGGTGGGGACGCTGCCGCTGCTGGCGCCGATCGCGGCCGCGGGCACGATCGTCCTCGTGGTCGTGTTCGCCGACCAGACCGTCGCCGCGGTGATGGAGGCCACCCGGGTCCGCACCCTGATCGGCCCGAACCTCGAGTGGTACAAGGACTTCCTGCGCTACTACTACCTCTTCGTCCCGACCGTCGACGGTTCCGTGGCCCGCCGCTTCGCGTTCCTGACGATGATCCTGTGCCTGCTGACGACGCTGTTCATCCTGTTGCGCCGCAGGCGGATTCCCGGTGCCGCCACCGGACCGTCGTGGCGCCTGCTCGGTGTCGTGTTCGGCACGATCTTCTTCATGATGTTCAACCCCACCAAGTGGACCCACCACTTCGGGGCGTACGCGGGCATCGCCGGTTCGCTGGCCGCGCTGACCGCTGTCGCGGTGTCGGCGTCCGCGCTACGGTCGCGCCGCAACCGGACGATCTTCCTGGCCGGACTGCTGCTCATGCTGGCGTTGACGTTCGCGGGCATCAACGGCTACTGGTACGTCTCGAGCTACGGCGTGCCGTGGTTCGACAAGACCGTCTCCATCGGCGGACGCCAGTCCAACACGTTCTTCCTCGTCCTGTTCGGGCTGGCCGTCGCCCTGGCCGCCTGGCAGTACCTGCGTGAGGGATTCGCCGCGCCACCCGTCCGCGCCAACACCGAGAAGGGCAGGCGGATCAGGAAATTCGCGGCCGCCCCCCTCACCGTCGTCGCCGGCATCATGGTGCTGTTCGAAGTCCTCTCCCTCCTCAAGGGCGCCGTCTCCCAGTACCCGGCGTACTCGCTGGCCCGCTCCAACTTCGACTCCCTCACCGGGCAGACGTGCGGGCTCGCCGAGGACGTCCTCGTCGAAGGCGACACCAACGGCGGAAACCTCACTCCCATCAACGATCCCGCGCAGCCGCTCGCGAACCCCGCCGACCCGCTCGGCGGAGCGAACCCCGTCGGATTCTCGCCCAACGGGGTGCCGTCCGACCTGACCGCCGACTACGTCGAGGTCAAGCAGGGCATGGGCAACACCGACAACCAGAGCGTCGGCCCCAGCTTCGAGACCGGATCGAGCGCCGGAACCAGCGGCGGCACCGGAAATGTCGGCGTCAACGGCAGCACCGCCAAGCTGCCGTTCGGACTCAACCCGGCCACGACACCCGTCATGGGCAGCTACCAGGAAGGCGTGCAGGAGCCGGCGACGCTGTCGTCCAGCTGGTACGCCCTCCCCGAACGCAGCCACGACACCCCGCTGATCGTCATGTCCGCCGCGGGCCGCATCTGGTCGGTCGACGCGACCGGCGCCCTCACCTACGGTCAGTCGCTGCTGCTCGAATACGGCAAGCGTCAGCCCGACGGCACCGTCCAGGCCCAGGGCACCTACCTGCCCAAGGACATCGGGCCCGCACCGTCGTGGCGCAACCTGCGCGTGCCGATCAGCGAACTGTCCCCCGACGCCGACTCCGTGCGGATCGTCGCCAACGATCCCAACCTCACCGGCGATCAGTGGCTTGCGTTCACCCCGCCGCGGGTTCCGAAGCTCGAGACCCTCAACTCGACGATCGGCAGCTCGCAGCCCGTGCTGCTGGACTGGGCCGTCGGACTGCAGTTCCCGTGCCAGCGCCCGTTCGACCACCAGTACGGTGTCGCGGAGATGCCGAACTACCGCATCCTCCCCGACCGTCCGCTGGCCGTCAGCTCCACCGACACCTGGCAGTCCGCGGAGAACGGTGGCCCCCTCGGCTTCACCGAACTGCTCGCCAGCGCCACCGCCATCCCCACCTACATGCGGGACGACTGGGGACGCGACTGGGGCTCCCTCGAGCGCTTCGACCGGTACTACCCGGACGCCACCGCGGCCACCGTCGACACCGAGACCGCCACCCGGTCCGGACTGTGGAAGCCGGGCACTCTGCGGGTGTACCCCACCCCGTAGCGGTCTCGGAGAGGCGGAGTTGTCCACAACTTTCCGTCCATCCACAGGCCAATTTCCGACCTGGGCTTTTCGGCCGCGGATCGCTGCGCCCGGGGCAGGCTCGGACCCATGCGAACCGAAAGCTGGGCCGAAGACCTCCCCGGGACAGCCGCTGCCGGCCGCGACGGAGTGGTCCGAGCGGCTGCCCTGGAACGGCTGGGCGTCGCCAAGGACACCATCGCCGCGCGCCGCCGCGACGGTGGTCCCTGGCAGCGGATCCTCCCCGGCGTCGTCCTCCTGCACGACGGGCCACCGACAACGCTGCAGCGCAACCTGGCGGCGCTCGAATACGGCGGCCCGGACGCGCTCCTGTCGGGTCACGCCGCGCTGGCCGCGCTCGGCTACCCGGCGTCACCGCCCCGGAACGACGTGCTGCTGCTCATCCCGTCCACCCGGCATCGCCGGGACTGGTCGTACGTGAAGGTCGAGCGGACGCGGCACCTGCCCGCACCCGTCCACCGGGGGCTCCTGCGCCTCGCTCCGCCGCGGCGCAGCCTTCTGGACGCCGGACGTCGCACGCTCACGGCCGAGGCCTGTCACGCGCTCCTGACCGAGGGAATCCGGCGTGGCGACGTGACGATAGACGAACTGGTCCGCGAAATCGCACACGGCAGCGACCGCGGAAGCCACCTGCCGCGGGCAGTCCTGCGTGAACTGACCGAAGACGCGCATTCCGCCGTCCGGGTCCACGCGCAGAATGTGTATGCGACGAGCGGGCTTCCGCCGATGCGGCACGACGTGGACGTGCTGTCCGCGGCCGGGCTGTGGGTCGCCCGGCCCGACGGCTGGCTCGACGACGTCGCCGTCGCCTGGGAGATCGACTCGCCGAAGTACCACTTCTCACCCGAACTGCACGAGGCGACGAGGCAGCGGCGGGCACGGATGCAACGTGAGGGAATCGTCGTCGTGACACACCTGCCGGAGCAGATCCGGGGCGACCCGTCGACCGTTCTCGCCGACCTGCGCGCTGCGTACACGCTGGCCGCGTCGCGCCCCCGGCCGCCGGTGTTCGTGCACACCGAAACGCACCTGCGGTCGGCATGACCGCCGACCGCAGGTGCGGGAACGAACTACAGCGGCATCAGGTCGTGCTTGCGCGGATTGCGCTGCACCGTCTTGTCGCGCAGCATCGTCAGCGCCTTGCGGATCTCGAGCCGGGTGGTGGCGGGCTCGATGACGGCGTCGATGTATCCGCGCTCCGCGGCGATGTACGGCGTCGCGATGTTCTCGTTGTAGAAGTTGATCAACTGCCGGCGGACGGCGGGCGCGTTCTCGCCCGCGGCCTCGATCTGCCTGCGACCGATCAGGTCGACAGCGCCCTCGGCGCCCATCACCGCGATGCGGGCGGTCGGCCACGCGAAGTTGATGTCGGCGCCCAACTGCTTCGAGCCCATGACGGCGTAGGCGCCGCCGTAGGCCTTGCGGATCACGACGGTCACCTTCGGCACGGTCGCCGTCACGAACGCGAAGATGAACCGGCCACCGCGCTTGATGACACCGATCCGCTCCTGCTCGAGCCCGGGAAGGAATCCCGGGGTGTCGACCGCGAACACCAGCGGGATGTCGAAGGCGTCACAGATGCGGATGAAATGCGCGGCCTTGTCCGAGGCCTGCGCGTCCAGCGCACCCGCCGCGACCAGCGGCTGGTTCGCGATCACCCCGACCGTGCGGCCGTCGACGCGGGCGAAGCCGGTGATGATGTTCAGCGCCACCTGCCCGCCGATCTCGTGGAACTCGCCGTCGTCGAAGATCCGCAGCAGGATGTCGTGCATGTCGTAGCCGGCGTTGTCGGCGTCCGGGATGAACGTGTCCAGATCGCGGTCGGAGTCCGTGATCTCCGGTTCGAGACCCGGATTGACGACCGGCGGCTTCTCCATGCAACTCGACGGCAGGAAGCTCAGGTACTTGCGCACCCACTCGAACGCGGCCTTCTCGTCGGGCGCCACATGGTGCAGGTTGCCGTACTGGGCCTGATTCCGGGCACCACCGAGTTCGTCGAGGCTGACGTCCTCGCCGGTGATCTTCCGGACCACCTCGGGCCCGGTGACGAACATGTACGACTCCTCGGTGGCCACCAAGACGTCCGTGTTGATCGGCGCGTACACCGCACCGCCCGCGCACTTGCCGAGAATCATCGAGATCTGCGGGCACATGCCCGACAGCGGCTCCTGCCGACGGCCCAGCTCCGCGTACCAGGCCAGCGACGTCACCGCGTCCTGCACTCGGGCTCCGCCGGAGTCGTTGATGCCGACACACGGGCAGCCGATCTTCGCGGCGAACTCCATGATCGCGGCGACCTTGCGCCCGAACATCTCGCCGACCGAACCACCGAACACGGTCTGATCGTGCGAGAACACCGCGACCGGGCGTCCCTCGACGGTCCCGTGGCCGGTGACCACGCCGTCGCTGTACAGCGCATTCGGGTCACCGGGCTGGCGCATCAGACCGCCGACCTCGATGAAACTCCCCGGGTCCAGGAGCATGTCGATGCGTTCCCGTGCGCTCGGAATGCCCTTCTTCGCGCGCTTGGCAATAGCCTGCTCGCCCGCGGGTTCCTTTGCCGTTTCCAGCTTTTCGCGCAGTTCGGCAAGCTTCTCTGCGGTCGTGGTGGTCACTGATGCGCTCCGGTTCCGGCGGCCTGGATCGCCGCCAGCTTCTTGGTGAGGTCGGCACCGACCTTCGCGATGTACGGCTCGTCGACGATCTGGATGTGATCGCCGCCCACGTGGATGATCTCCAGGTTCTTCACCGCGTCGCCCCAGCCGCCGTCCGGCTTCCGGGTCTTGAACGCGGGCTCCAGGTTCATCACGTCGTCGTGGTAGCGGTCGGCCATGTACAGGACGACGTCGCCGTCGTACTGCTCGAGCTCGGCGGTCTGGATGGCCCGGTTGTCGAGCCACGACGTGCGCTGGTGCTCGATGATTCCGCCCGGAATCTTGGTGCCACTCAGCTTGAGCAGTTCCGTCAGGATCTTGATCTGCTCTTCGTCGCTCTCCGCCGCCGCGAGCTTGTCGTACGGCAGCGGGTAGTCGACGTTGTACGTCTTCTTCGCGAACGCCGCGTACCGCTGCCAGCGCTTACGGATCTCGTCGGGAGTGTCCTCCACCTTTTCCCCGGCCATGACCGTGTCGATCAGGCCGACGATCCGGACGTCCGCGCCCGACTCGCGCAGCAGCTTCGCCACCGCGTACGCCAGCACACCGCCCAGCGACCAGCCGTACAGCACGTACGGTCCGTCGCCCTGGATCTCGCGGATCAACGGCAGGTACTCCGCCGCGCGGACATCGATCGGCCCCTCGGTGCGCTCGAACCCGTACATCGGCGTGCCCTCGGGCAGACGCTTCAGCAGCGGCTCGTACGCGACGGTCGACCCGCCTGCCGGGTGGAACACGAACACCGGGACGGCGTCGGATCCCTCCGGGCGAGCCCGCAGCGCGCGGACCAGCCCGTCGATCTTGCCGGAATCCTCGAGGAAGCCGCGCACCACATTGGCCAGTTCCTCGATGGTGGTGGAATCGAGGACGTCGTCGAACGTGATCTCACCGTTCGCGCGCTCCGACAGCCGTGCCGCCAGCTTCTCCGCCGTCTCGTCGTTCAGGATCGGCAGCGTGTTGAAGATGCCCTTGGCGGACTCGCCGGTGACGACGGCCCACGTGGCGAACGTCAGACGTTCGGCGGCGTCGCGCGGCGGAACGTCGGTGCCGGTCGCCTCGGCGAACGCTTCCTTGCTGTCCACGGCGGTTTCCTCGGGCGCAGCCTCCGGGACAGGGGTGGCCGCGATGATCGCCTCGGCCTCCGCCTCCACGGACGTGTCCTCGGCGTCGAGCGGGGCCGCGGAATCACCGTCGGCCTCCGCATCACGGTCGGCCTCCGCGGCCTCCGCATCACGGTCGGCCTCCGCGGCCTCCTCATCACGGTCGGCCTCCGCGGCCTCCTCCGCTTCCTTCTCGGCCTTCTGCTTGTCGGCGAGGGCCTGCACCTCTTCGCGGTTCTCGACCGCGTAGCGCAGGTACTTGCCGACCTCCATCAGGTTCGCGTCACGGACCGCCTGCAGCTGCAGCTGCGGGATGTCGAACTCGTACTCGACGCGGTTCTTGATGCGGACGGCCATCAGCGAATCGAGTCCCAGCTCGATCAGCGGGATCTCGGCGGGCAGGTCCTCCGGGGCGTAACCCATGGACTCGGCGACGATCAGCGCGAGACGGTCTTCGAGCGTCTGCGAACCGTTCGGGTCCCACTTCTCGCCGATGTCCTCGACGACCTCGGGCAGCTCCTCCACCGGCACCGTCGTCTGCACCGGCGCCGCACCAACATTCCCCGTCGCTTCGCTCGCCCCGACAACCGGTTCAGGCAATGCCTCACCGGACGTGACGGCGGCGTCGAACAGCAGCGTGAAACTCGCACCGCTCTTCGCGTGCACCTGCAGCGATGCGCCACCCGGATGCGGGTTGAGTGTGGTGGTGAGCGTTCCCTCCGCGGGCGCGTGGGCGTGCAGGACGGACGCGGCGAGCGTCACGTCCGACAGCACCTGCGACGCGGCGGCGGTGACCAGGGCGGGCAGGTCGGTGACCGCGCCGGCCTGGACCTCCCACACGTGGCGGCCGTCGGGCAGCGACACGTGCGCACCCGGAACACGGGTGTTGCCGCTCGAGTCGATCCGCGTCTCCACCCAGTACGGCTTGCGGATCCACGCGGTGCGCGGAACGGCCGCGAAGTCGCCCTCGGGCAGCAGCGAGGACAGGTCGACGGCGTGCCCGTGGACGTACAGCTGTGCGAGCGCGGCGAGGACACCGAGCGGCTCGTCCTCCTTGCGCTTGAGCGTCTGGATGAGCTGCATGTCGTGCAGGCCGGCGTCGAACGCGGTGGCGGCCACGGACATCAGGGCCACCGGGTTGGGCGCCAGCTCCACGAACGTGGTGTGCCCGCTGCCGACGGCGAGGCGGACGGCGTTGGTGAAGTACACGCTGTGGCGCAGACCCTTGGTCCAGTACTCCTCGCGGTGGATCGGCTCGTGGCCTGCGCGGTAGTAGGTGTCCTTGTCGACGGACGAGTACACGCCCAGCTTCAGCTTGGTCGGTTCGATGCCCGCCAGTTCCGCGGCCAGCTCGCCCAGCAGCGGGTCGACCTGAGAGGTGTGGCTGGCACCCTTCGTCTTGAGGACGCGGGCCATCTTCTCCTCGCCCTCGGCCCGCGCGACGATGGCGTTGACCTCAGGCTCCGGGCCGCCGATGACGGTGTGCGTCGGGGCCGCGTACACGCAGACCTCGAGGTGCGGGAAATCGGTGAAAACGGTCTCGATCTCGGATGCGCTGTACTCGACGAGCGCCATCAGACGGATGTCGTCGCCCTCGAGCGTGGCCTCGGCCTCGCCCATGAGGCGGGACCGGGCGCAGATCACCCGGACCGCATCCTCGAGCGGCAGGCCACCCGAGATGTATGCGGCAGCGGCCTCGCCCATCGAGTGTCCGACGACGGCCTCGGCCTCGGCGCCGTGGTGACGCAGCAGGGCAGCCAGACCGATCTGGATGGTGAAGATGCCGACCTGCGACGTCTCGACGTCGTAGTCGATCGCGTCGTCGAGGAACTTCTCCTTCATGGAGTAGCCGGCCTCGTCCTCGATCAGCGCGTCGACCTCGTCGATGGCCGCGGCGAACACCGGGTTCTCCAGGTACAGCTGCTTGGCCATCTTGCGGTGCTGCGAACCGAAGCCCGACAGAACCCAGACGGCGCCCTTCGACGACGGCGAGTCCGCGGTGAACACACCCTGCCCGGGCTTGCCTGCGGCGACGGCGCGCAGACCGGTGACGGCCTCCGAGCGGGTCTTCGCCAGGACGACGGCCCGCGAGCGACCGTGGTTGCGGCGCGCGAGAGCGCGGGCGACGTCGGCGAGCGGGGTGGTGCTGCCCTCTTCCGTTTCCAGCCAGTCGGCCAGATCGGCGGCGGCCCGGCGACGACGCGACGGCAGCGCACCGGACACCGCGAGGACGACCGTCGGCTCGGTCTCGGCCACCGCTACCTCGGCGGGCACGACCGTGTCGGCGGGCTCGGCGGTGTCGTCGACGGCAGGCCCGGTGTACTCGCGCACCACGACGTGGGCGTTGGTGCCACCGAAACCGAATCCGGATACACCGGCGACGGCCGCGCCCGTGTAGCGCGGCCACGCCGCACCCTCGGGAATGACTTGCAGGTGCGCCTTGTCGAACGCGATGTACGGGTTGGGTCCGGCGAAGTTCAGCGTCGGGGGAAGTGTGTCCTCCCGCATCGACAGCACGACCTTGATCAGACCCGCGGCGCCCGCGGCGGCCTCGAGGTGACCGAAGTTGGTCTTGGCCGAGCCGAGCAGGGCGGGCTTGTCGTCGGCGCGTCCACGACCGACGACGCGTCCGAGCGCGTCCGCCTCGATGGGATCGCCGAGGATGGTGCCGGTGCCGTGCGCCTCGATGTAGTCGACGCCTGCCGGGTTGATGCCCGCGTCCCGGTAGGCGTGCCGCAGGACGTCGGCCTGCGCGTCCGGGTTCGGGGCCGCGAGACCGTTGGAACGGCCGTCCTGGTTGACGGCGCTACCGGCGATGACGGCGAAGATCTCGTCGCCGTCGCGCTCGGCGTCCTCGAGGCGCTTCAGGACGACGAGACCGCCGCCCTCCGCGCGGATCATGCCGTCGGCGTCGGAGGAGAACGCCTTGATGCGGCCGTTGGGGGCCATCACACCCAGCTGGTCGAAGCCCAGCGTGGCGGGCGGCGCGACGAGCATGTTGACGCCGCCGGCGAGCGCGAGGTCCGACTCACCGGTCCGCAGCGAGCGCACCGCCTGGTGCACCGCGACGAGCGAGGACGAGCAGGCCGTGTCGAGGGCGATGGACGGTCCGCGGAAGTCGTAGAAGTACGACACCCGGTTGGCGACGATGGATGTCGACGTACCGGTCAGCGCGTACGGGTGCGCGTGGACGGGGTCGCTGACGGCGAGCAACTGGTAGTCGTTCGCCGAGCTGCCGATGAACACACCGACCTGCTCGCCCTTGAGGTCGCTGGCCGGGATGCGGGCGTGCTCGAGTGCCTCCCACGTCAGTTCCATCGCGAGGCGCTGCTGCGGGTCGACGTTCGCGACCTCCAGCGGGGACATCGCGAAGAACTCCGCGTCGAACGTCTTCACGTCGTCGAGGTAGCCGCCCTGCGTGTTGGCCTTCTCCACGGCGGCCTTGATCTGCGGGTCGGAGGTGAACTCCTCCCAGCGGCCCTCGGGCAGGTCGGAGATGCCGTCGCGGCCCTCCGCGAGCATCTGCCACATCTCGGCGGGAGTCGTGCCCGCACCCGGGAAGCGTGCGGCCAGGCCCACGATCGCGATGTCGTGCGCGTCCGACGTCGGCGCCGACGCGTAGTAGGCGGCGTCGGCGGAGTCGTCGGGCTGCTCGGGTTCGCCCTCGATGATCCGGGTGGCCAGCGACGCAATGGTGGGGTGCTGGTAGGCGACCGTCGCGGTGAGCGTGACTCCGACCAGTTCTTCGATCTCGCCGCTGAGTGCGACGGCGTCACGCGACGACAGACCGAACTCTTCCATCGGGCGGTCGTCGGTGATCTGACCGACCGGTTGCCCGGTTGCGTCGGCAATCCAGTTGCGCAGCCAGTCGCGCAGCTGCGCGACCGTCATGTCACCTGTGCTGCCGGTGACATTCCCCGTCGCTTCGCTCGCCCCGACCCGGTCATCATCTTTTTCAGCCATCAACTCACCAAGCTACCCGTCAGGAAGTGGACTATTCGGAAACGCTATCGGGGAAGGCCGTCTGCGTGTATCCGCCGCGCAGGGTGCCTTCGATGTAGCTCGCCTTGCACGCCCGGCGGGCGATCTTGCCGCTCGACGTGCGAGGAATCGAGCCCGCGGGCACCAGCAGGATGTCGCGCGCCGTGACCCCGTGCCTGGTCGACAGCGCAGCCCGCACCGTGTCGGCGACGGGCTGCGGGTCGGCCTTGCCGGCACCCGGTGCGCGTTCGGCCACGATCACGAGCTGCTCGGAGGAGTCGTCCGCGTCGTAATTCAGACCCGAGTGCGTGTTCTCGAACACGACGGCCGGCAGCTGGTTGGCAGGGACCGCGAACGCGGCCACGAAGCCGGGGCGCAGCGCGGTGCTGGCCTCCTGCGCCGAGAACTCGAGGTCCTGCGGGTAATGGTTGCGCCCGTCGACGATCACGAGGTCCTTGACGCGGCCTGTGATGAACAGCTCACCGTCGATGTACACGCCGTAGTCGCCGGTGCGCATCCAGTTGGCGTCCGCGGACGTACCCTCCGCGTGGCTGCCCTCGGCGAGCCGGTTGGTGAGCTTGTTGTGGAACGTCTCCGCGGTCTCGTCGGTGCGTCCCCAGTAGCCGATGCCGATGTTCTCGCCGTGCAGCCAGATCTCACCGACCCGGTCGTCGGGCTGCTCGATGCGCGACTCCGGGTCGACGATGGCGGCCCACTGGCTGCGCGCGACGTAACCGCAGGACACCTGCGGGATGGCGTTCTCGGCGTCCTGGTCCACCTTCACGACGCGACCGGCGTTGAGTTCGTCGCGATCGACGTAGATGACGCGGGCCTCGTCCGAGTGCCGGGTGGAGGACACGAACAGCGTGGCCTCGGCCATGCCGTACGAGGGCTTGATCGCCGTCTTCGGCAGGCCGTACGGCGCGAACGCCTCGTTGAACTTGCGCATCGACGACGTGGTGACCGGTTCGCTGCCGTTGATGAGGCCGATCACGTTGCTCAGGTCGAGGCTCTCGCCGTTCTTCGGCAGGCCGCGGGCGGCAGCGTGCTCGAACGCGAAGTTGGGTGCGGCCGCGAACGTACCTGCGCCGTCCGACACCGCGGCCAGTTCCTTGATCCACCGGTACGGCCGCTGCACGAACGCGCGCGGACTCATGATGGTGATGTACTTGCCGCCGAGGGCGGGCAGGATGACGGTCAGCAGCCCCATGTCGTGGAACAGCGGCAGCCAGGTGACGCCGCGCGAGTTCTCGTTCAGCTCGATGGAGTCGACCATCTGCAGCGCGTTCGTGCCGACGGCGCGGTGCGTGATCTCCACACCGGCGGGCACCCGGGTCGAGCCGGACGTGTACTGCAGGTACGCGATGTCGTCGAGATCGATCTCGGGGCGCACCCAGGACTCGCCGACGCTGTCGGGGATGGCGTCGACGGCGATGATCCGGGGGCGTTCGGCGGCGGGGAGGGACCGGAAGAACTGTCGAACACCCGCGGCGGAGGAGGTGGCCGTGAGGATGGCGGCAGGCTTGCAGTCACCGAGGACGGCGTGCAGACGGTCGGTGTGGCCGGGTTCGTCGGGGTCGAACAGCGGCACCGAAATCGTTCCGGCGTGGATGGCGGCGAAGAAGGAGATGACGTAGTCGAGACCCTGCGGCGCCAGGACCGCGACACGGTCGCCGGGCTTGGTGACCTGCTGGAGGCGCGCCGCGACGGCACGCAGCCGGTGGCCGAACTGTTCCCAGGTCAGCTCCTGCGCTTCGCCGTCTCTGTCCCGCGAATAGTCGATGTAGCGGTATGCCAGCTCGTCCGAGTTCTCCCGGGTGTGCCGCTGGACGTAGTCGACCAGCGTGCTTCCCGAGTCGAGCCTGATGTGGCCCGTCTCGTCGATAAAATCATCGAACTTCGCGTTCATTCCATCTCCTCCGAAGCGATCACACAGGCATGCCACCGGCATGACTGCGCCCCAGACTTCCTTCGCCGAATCGGATCTTGTAAAACTCGTGGGAAACGACGTAACACGCCACTCACCCGAATAAGTTCATCGATTCCAAACCATCGATATGTTACAGATTGGCATCGCCGCCCTCGGTACGCTGCGTCTACTCGCCCTTCAGTTGCGAGATGATCGGCGCGAACGCATCCATCTGTGTGGGGAACACACCGACGTAGGACATTGTCGTCTTTTCTCGCACCATACGGATCTGATCGGCGATCTCCTCGAAGCTGCCGATCGCGAGATACGGCGAGCTCAGGATGTCTTCGACGGACAGCTTGGTGTCGACCTCGATGTTGGGCGGGAAGCCCTGGTCGAGTGCGGCGAGCGCCATCTCGGCGGTCTGCTCACGGTCGTCGGTGATGACGATGGTGGTGATCGTCCAGTTCAGTTCGATGTCGTCGAACCGGTCACCGGCGGCCTCCCGGATCCGGTCGACGCGCTCCATCGTCTTCTCGAGCGTGACACCCGACAGGAGGAGCTTGCCTTCCTTGCTGGTCGGCGTCGCCACGGAGATGATGTCGGCGTACTTGGCGGCGAGCGCCAGCATCTTGGGGCCGCCGCCGCCGACGGCGATCGGGGGACGCGGACCCTGCCGCGGTCGCGGGCTGCCCGTCAGGCCCTTGATCTGGTAGTACTTGCCGTCGAAGTTGCACTCCTGGCCGCGCAGCAGCACGTCGAGAATCTGCAGGGTCTCCTCGAGCTTGGCGATCCTGACGCCCGGGCGCTCGTAGTCGATGCCGCCCTTGTCGAACTCTTCCTTCATCCAGCCTGCGCCGATGCCGAGTTCGAGGCGGCCACCCGACAGCACGTCGATGGTGGCGGCGTCCTTGGCGAGGATCGCCGGATGCCGGAAGCCGTTGGCGAGGACGGCAGTGCCGAGCCGGATCTTGTCCGTCGCGATCGCGAGCGCGCCGAGCGCGGCGATCGGCCCCACCTGGTTACCCAGGTGGTCCGGGATCATGAAGCTGTCGAACCCGAGTTCCTCGGCCTTCTGCGCAAGCTTGACGAACCGACGCGCGCCGCCCTCGTCCGCGTTGCCCTCTCCGCCTGCCGCGAATCGGAACTTACGCAACGAGCTGGCGTCGGAACTCATGAATAGCTTCTCCTGTGGTGTAACGCCCCCGTTCAGGACGTGAACATCGGTGGGTCGGGCACGGGTGGTGCAGCAACAGTGCAGCACTCTACCGGTGCCGGGAAACGCACACTACCGGCGAGTACGCGCCGCGGCCATCTGCTCGGGACGATTCACGGCACACCGACCACGGTGAACCCATCCGCCACAAAATCAACTGTGGGCCGGGGTCGGGGCGGCCTCTATCTTCTCGGCTGCCCATCCGGCGATCCACTGCGTGGCCGTCGTGCCGGAGTCGTCGACGACGTACGAGTTGTACATCGCGTGGACCGGGTTGTTGTTGTACTCGAGAAGACGCAGCCCGCTGCCGATCCAGTTGCTCGGCTTCAGCGCCTGCGCCGGCGCGTCGCAGATCCCGTCCGTGGGGGCGCAGATCTCGACCGCCCGGTCGGTGAGGTCACCGAAACCACCGGGCCGCTGACCGGTCATCGTGATGCCCGGGATCTGCAGACCGGCCAGGGACAGTTCGGCTCCCACACCGGTGACCGGCTGCCCGACGTTCGTCGCTGCGGCCGGGTCGCGACGGCCATCGGCGATGAGCCCGACACCCAGCACCAGATCCGCCGGAACAGGGCCGTCACCTGCGCCGATGCTCGAAGCGACGTCGCCGGCGATGACCGCACCCTGGGAGAAGCCGGTGAGCAGGAAGCTGGTCAGCGGGCACTCGGCGTGCCGGCGGACCAGGATGTCGTTGGTGGCGGCGGTGCCGGCGCCGCGGCTGTTGTTGTACGACTGCTGCCCGTCCGGCGGGAACGCGACCGGGTTGGAGAACTGCGCGACGTACGGAACCGTGTACACGTCGGCGCGCGAGGACTCGAACTGCTCCTGCAGCGGACGCGACACGTTGAGCATCAGCGACGCCGGGTTGGCCGTCGGGTTGTACGGGTCGTCGGTGGCGCTGGACTCCCATGTGCCCGGGACGACGACCACCTGGACGTCGGGACAGCTCGCCGGCTGGGCATTGGGACGCTCGGGACCGGGCGGCGTCGGGATCGGTTTGGGCAGCCGCCCGGCGAGCAGATACCAGAGTGCGATCACTGCGACGAGAATCACCAGCAGGACCACGATCAGCACCAGCAGTTTGCGCAGGAGGCTGCTCTTCTTCTTCCGCGTTCCGCGCCCGGTCACCGACATCGGCGTCTACTTGCAGTAGGTCGCGTGTGCGACGTCCATGTAGGTCGTGGCGTTGGCCGTCGCCTGCTCCTGGGTCAGTTCCTTCCCCGCAGCGGACGCCTCGGTGCCGACCATCGCTGTGACGAACACCATCGCTTCGGCGTCGCTCTTGCCCTCGGCCTTGGCCTGGCAGATGAAGTCGGCGGTGCTCACGGCCATGGTGCCGTCGGCGGCGGGCTCGATGCCCTTGGCCTTCAGCGCGTCGAGGAACTTCTGGCCGTCGGCACTGACCGGGACCTCGCTGGGGCCGGGGAAGTCGCCCGGAACTTCCTCGGGCTGCGCCGGCGGCGCCGTCGCCGCCTCACCCGGGCTGGTCACCGGCGCGGAGGCCGAGGCCGAGGCGCTCACGCTGGGCGCGGCGGACGCCGAACTCTCGGCGGCGCTGGACACGGCCGCCGACGTCGGGGCGCTGGTGGACGGGTTCGACGTGGCCGTGGAGTCGTCGCTACCGCACCCGACCAACAATCCGCTCGCTGCGACGGCGAGCGCGCCTACCGCGATCGACCGTCGGAAGGTGGTGCTGATACGTGAGTGCTGCGGCATCTATTTCCGTCCTTGCTTTCCAAGTCGTTGTCTCTCGACAGGGTACAGACGCAGATCGGGCGGAAACCTGGTCCGCCGGACCCGGCCCCGCCCGCTGCGCGTGAGATTTCTAGTACGGTGCGGCCATCAGTGAATCTCGGCCTTGTTGTCGATCACTGTGACGTAACCGGTCTGGAAGTTCTGCTGTACGCCACCGGGAATGGCGAACTTGTCGCTGATCGGGAACCCGAGCCGGCCGCCCTCGTAGCCTGCGCTCTTCCAGGCGTCGAAGATCGGTCCGTTCTCGACGGCCCAGGCGCCCGACAGCGGACTCCAGTAGATGTTGCCGCCCTCGAACTGGTTGAACCGGCCGCCGTCCTTGACGGGGATCTCGCTGGTCTTCGGGAATCCGAGCCAGCCGCCCTCGTAACCGAGTTCGGCGTACTTGCCCATGATCATTCCCTGCACGCGGTGGGTGCCGTTCGCGGGACTGAAGTACATGGCGCCGATCTCGAAGCCCTGCACTGCGCCGTCCTTGCCGGGCGTGGGAACTTCCTCGGCCACCGGGTATCCGAGCGGTCCGGCCTCCCAGCCCTGCCGTGCCCACTCGTCCCGGATCGCGCCGCGGACGGCGTGCGCCCCGGTCTGCGGCGACCAGTAGACGGACCCGCGCTCGAAGTGGTTGAAGCGACCACGTCCGTCGGGGGTGGCCAGTTCGGGCGTCGTCGGGTAGCCGAGCGACCCGCCCGGACCGCCGGTCGCCTGGTAGACGCCACCGATGGCGCCGGCCACCGGCTGCGCGCCGGTGTCGGACTTGACGAAGATCCGGCCGTTGCGGAAGTCCTGGACCGTTCCGCCCGCGAGGCTGTACTCGGGGGTCAGGCAGTCGCCGATCCACGGGTTCGCGCCTGCGACACCGGCGATGGACCCACCGGTGGTGCACACCGGCTTCTCGGGTTCGACGTCGACGGCGCCGGCGAGCTGCGGCCACAGCTGGTGGAGTTCGAATTGCCAGTACGGCCACGAGTGCGTGCCGGACGGCCGGTAGTTGACCTGGGCGGGGATGCCCAGCTTGTTGAGCTTGGTCGCGAACGTCTGGGACGTGAGCCGGCTGAGGATCTCGAGCCCCATGCCCGCGTAATTGGTGCTGACGCCCGGGATTCCGGACGGCTGGTCGTACGGACCCGTGGTGCCGCTGCCGCTGGAGATGTACAGGCTGACGCCCTTGAGCTTGTCGGCCAGCAGGTAGGGGTCGTGTTCCTCCCACGCAGAGCTGGTCGGGGGCCCCCACATCGCGTCCGCGTCGAATCCGCCCGCATCGCTCATCGCGTAGGCGACGGCCTGCGGCATGCCGAGCGCCGTGGTGGTGAGCATGCCCGACAGCGACGCGGCGAACTTGAAGAATCCCTGGTTGCGGGCCGCGAGGAACATCGCGGACGTGCCGCCCATCGACAGTCCGACGACGCCGCGTGTCTTGGTGGTGCGCCAATCGCTTTCGAGGATCGGGGGCAGTTCCTTCGTGAGGAACGTCTCCCACTGGTAGTTCTGACCGTTGTCCTGGGCCACCCAGTCGGAGTAGAAGCTGGACTGGCCGCCGACCGGGAGGACGACGTTGATGTTCTTGTCGGCGAAGAACGATTCGGCGTCGGTCTCGAGCGTCCAGCCGTTTTCGTTGTCCTGCGCGCGGAGGCCGTCGAGCATGTAGACGGACGGGAACTTCTCCGTCGGCTTCGAGTTCCAGTCCCGCGCCAGCAGCATCTGCACCTGGATCGGCACACCCATCGACGGGGAGTTGATCCAGATCGCCACGCGACGGTCGGTGAGCCAGTCGACGTGATGGATCGTCGCGCCGCCCGGGGCCTGGGTGGCCACCGGGGCCTGCGCCGCGACGGGCGCAGCCGAGACGGTGGCGGTCTGGGTGAACCCGACCGCCACCGGCACCACGAGCACAGCGGCAAGCGAGGCGAGCGCGCGCCTTCGAACGTTTCCGGTCGACGAACGCTGACGTTCTGCCCTGAACAGGCCTACTCGCATGACGTTCACTCTCTCTCTGCGCGTCGAGGCCAACACGGAGCACGGCCTCGCGTTCCGGTTCTTTCTACACGCAAACAACAGACGAGTGGGAGTGCCGCGCTGTTACAGCTGGTGCAATTGTTACTTCCGAACTACCCGATCGTGTTGCCGAGATCCCCGGCCAGATCGTGGATCTGCTGCTGCCAGTAGCGCCACGTGTGGATGCCGCGCGGCGGGAAGCTGTATGTGACGTTCTTCGCGCCGAGGGTCGCCATCTTGACCTGGAAGGCACGCGTGTTCGCCAGCGACAGCGCCTCGAGGCTCGCACCGGTGCTCGCGTTGAACACGTCGATGACGCCGGTCGGTGCGGCTCCGCCGGGGGCGGGGATGCCGTTGGCGGCCGACACCCACAGGCGGGTGTTGTTGTCGCGAAGCTTGTTCGCGAACACGAACGGGTCGTTGCGCAGCCACGCCGGGTTCCACGGCGGGCCCCACATGGCGTCGACGTTGTAGCGGCCGGCGTCGAGCATCGCGACGCGGATCGCCTCACGCATGCCGGGAGCCGAGATGTTCAGGTAGCCCGACAGCGAGCCCGCGTAGTTGAACTGCTCCGGGTGGTAGGCGGCAAGCGTCAGGGCGGCGCTGCCACCCATCGACAGGCCGATGACGCCGTTGCGGGTGGACTGGAAGCCGAGGCGGTTCGCCAGTGCGTCGCGCAGTTCCTCGGTGAGGAACGTCTCCCACTTGTACGGGGTCTTCTGGCCGTTGAAGTTCGAGTTCGACAACCAGTCGGAGTAGAAGCTGGACTGTCCGCCGACCGGCTGGACGACGTTGATGTTCTGCGAGGCGAGGAACGGGCCCGCATCGGTGTTGACTTCCCAGCCGCTCAGGTCGTCCTGCGCGCGCAGGCCGTCGAGCAGGTAGACGACCCGGTTGGTGTTGCCGTCAGCGGCCCGCCAGATGCGGCTCTTGATCGGACCCATGGAGGAGTCGACCCAGAAGTCCTGCGCTGCGGGGTCGAAGGCTGCGGAGGCCGTTGCGCCGCCGCCCACCATGGTCACGCCCAGTGGCAGTGCGACCGCCAGAGCAATTGCGGCGGCGGTACGCCTGGCCCATCCGCTTGTTCTCGTCGAACCCCCAACTCGCATGAACTCGTCTTCCCTCCGCTTGATGCGTCTCGCGCCGCGGCCGCGGCAACCTCTCGATAACTCTCGTGAAAATCTCACGTACAGACGCCACCCGCGCAGCGCTCGCTGCGCGGGTGGCGTCTCGACGGGATCACCTTACTGACAAAAGGACCCGTTGTGCACTCCCGGGGGGAACGGATTCCGAGGTTTTCCTCTCACCCTCCGATCCGGGACCGTGCACTTCAGAACGCACGAGCGCCGCCCCGCCGGTGAGGCGGGGCGGCATTCGCCACGAATGTGGTGGCGTCTAGATCACCAGGCGCCCAGCGTGTCCAGGATCTGGCCGCGGGCCTTCCACAGCTCGGCACCCCAGTACGGCCACGAGTGCGTGCCGTTGGCCGGGAAGTCGAAGGTGGCCGGCACACCGAGGCTGGCCAGACGCACCTGGAAGGCGCGGGTGTTGGCCAGGGCGAGGGCCTCGAGGCCCATGCCGTTCGCGGTGTTGTAGTAGTCGATCGGCGCGCGCGGGTGATCGAATTCACCGGGCAGGCCGCTGGCGGCCGAGATGAACATCGACAGGCCGTTCAGGCGCGGCGCGAAGACGAACGGGTCGTTGCGCAGCCACGCCGGGTTCCACGGCGGGCCCCACATGGCGTCGACGTTGAAGCGGCCGGCGTCGAGCATCGCGACGCGGATCGCCTCACGCATGCCGGGAGCCGAGATGTTCAGGTAGCCGGACAGCGAACCGGCGAACTTGAACTGGTCGCGGTGGTACGCGGCGAGCGTCAGGGCGGCGCTGCCACCCATCGACAGGCCGAGGACGGCGTTGTTGGTGCGCGAGACACCGTAATTGGCCAGGAAGTCGGGCAGTTCCTGGGTCAGGAACGTCTCCCACTTGTAGGTGACGGGCTGACCGTTGAAGTTGCTCGCCGAGTACCAGTCCGAGTAGAAGCTGGACTCGCCGCCGACGGGCATGACCAGGGTCACGTTGTCGTTGCGGTACTGGTCGAACGCGTTGGTCTCGAAACTCCATGCGTTGCGGTCGTTGCGGGCGCGCAGTCCGTCGAGCAGGTACAGCGCCGAGCTACCGCCACGGGCCGCCCACTGGACCTGAACCTTGATCGGTCCCATGGAAGAGGGAACCCACAGTTCCTCGTAGCCACCGGCCGGCGCGGTCTTGGCGGGCCCCGCGTGCGTCGGTGCTGCTGCAGCAACGGCTCCACCAGCGATTCCTGCGCCTACAGGCAGTACCAGTGCGACGGCGCCGATGGCCATCGCACGCTGCTTGAGGCGCTGAGACAACCTCGGTCTGGCAAAACGCATGAATACTGCTCACTCTCTTCGTCTGCGGACTCCGCCAACTGGGCGGCTCCGGCGGATTCCGTCGGGGAACAGGCGACCTGCCGCCCCGGGCACGTGGCCGGGCCGGCAGCGGACCTCTTCCGAGTCACACTGCGCTTGGTGGACTGTATGTCACACGAACTTCCCTGACAAACGCTCGCGGAGCGCTTTTCGGGGAACTTCCAGACCACCGTCACGATGACTCATCATCGACGTACATCGTCGCCGACAGTTCCAGCGTTACACAAACGAGATCTGATGTTCCGACATCGAGATCTGGCCGGGACGCCCC
The DNA here is from genome assembly GCF_900105905.1 of Rhodococcus koreensis. Classification (GTDB taxonomy): domain Bacteria; phylum Actinomycetota; class Actinomycetes; order Mycobacteriales; family Mycobacteriaceae; genus Rhodococcus_F; species Rhodococcus_F koreensis. Next base: position 4,544,615 of record NZ_FNSV01000005.1, read on the forward strand.
GGTGACACAGGCCCCGCCCGGTACGCCCTATTTGGCCGGTTCCGGGAACGGCGGCTCGAGATTGCACCGCTGAATTTCATATGCGGGCACTCGCTCGATTCGATAACTCGCGAAATGCAGCGCATCCTTGAAATTCTGTTTGAATCGCGGCCACGTCAGTTCCGACCGGTACGACGTCAGCAGGTCCTGAGTCTCGGGGCACGTGAGCGCGACCCGCGCCTCGGTCACCCAATCCTCGTCGAGGAATCCGGGCATCCACGGGTGCTTGTCGATCATTCCCGTGTCCACCACGACCCAGTCGGGGTACAGAGCCTTGTCGTGCCCGATACGGCCGTCGTCCAACCGCTCGGTGTGCGCCGCAAGCGGGTAGGCGAGACCCATCTGGTCCAGCACCCGCACGTCGAGGCCGACGTTCATGCTCGTCATGCCGAGGTTCAGGAAGTACACGGTGTGGCCCGCTCCGTCCTCCGGGATCGGAAGGGGCGGTGGAACGACGAACCAGTACGTGTAGTCGGCGGACGGGATGAGCAGGCCGCCGTCAGGGGTGTCCGAAATGGTCTGGACCATCGCGCGCATGCGCGGATAGTCCAGGTAGTCGTCCGCGCGAATCGGGTGCGCATGACCGGTGTTGAGAACGTAGAAGGCGCGTTCGTCGACAATTCCGGAACGTCCGATAACGACACCTTCCGGCATTCCCGTCGTGTTCGACGCGAAAAATGCCCACACGACGGTGCCGACCCACAGGAAAGCCATTGCCAGGAAAATCGACGATTCCCTGTTACGCCCCCATGATGCGCGGTCCGGAATTCGCACCGGAATTACGGCGACAGGAACGATGAAACAGAACAGAACGGGGAGAAGAACGCGGCCGTGCATGAAGTCGCCGCCGACGCGCAACGAGTACAGACCGAGGATCAGCCCGCTCGCGAGAATGAAGACGACCACGGCATTCTGCGTGCGCAGCCCTCCGCGCAGGCGCGTCAGCCAATTCCCTTCGGTGTGACGAACACCATGCTCGATGTCCTTGTCCCGGCCGCGCCAGGCGATCACGGCGCCGGCGAACAGGAAGACCAGCGGCAGCCACAGCAGGTACGGGCCGAGCAGGTTCCAGAGGTACGCGAAACCCTGCGACCACTTCGCGCCGCCGGCGTCCTTCGACACCGCGGTATTGGGGTACGGGAGGGCGTAGTAGCCCATGCGCCAGATCTGGTAGCCCACCGGGACGATGCCGGCGACGAACACCATCGCCACCCGCACCACCCACGTGAGGCCGGGCGCCAGGAAGATCATGGCCAGCGACAGCACACCCAGGATCGCCAGTTCGGGCCGCACGAGCGGGCCCATGCCGGCGACGAACGCGAGCGTCAGCACCGAAGTGGTGGACGGGGAGGCCGCCTGGCTCCACCGGACCAGCAGCAGCCAGAGCAGCGCGATCCAGAAGATGACGAGGCAGCTTTCGAGGCCCGACGTCGCGAAGTCGCGGGCCGGGGGCACCGCGATGTACACGAGCACACCGGCGGGCATCAGGAACAGCGTGCCGCCGCCGGCGAAGGATCCACCGCGGTACAGGCGTGCGGTGCCGAACATGGCGAGCACGATCGCCGCCGTGGACAGGATGAGCGCGATCGTCAGAACGACGTATTCGAGCCGGGCCTGGGACAGCCAGCTGAACGCGTAGACGATGTACGTCCACGCGGTGCTGGTGTTGGCCTCGACCCGCTCGCCCGAGTTGAACACCGGACCGTTGCCCGCGAGCAGGTTCCGGACCGTGCGCAGCACGATCAGACCGTCGTCGGCAATCCATCGCCGCTCCCAGGCGCCCCAGAACATCAGGAGAGCCGAGACGGCCACACCCCCGAGGAAGACCACCCTCGAGAGGATGGCCTTCCGGTGGTGTTCGGTGGTCCGCTCCGCGGCGGCGCCCGATTCCTCGGCGTCGCCTACCAAGTCAGACGAGGTAGACAGCGACACCCACCACTCCGATCCAGGCAATCGCGAGAAGTTGGAGCACGCGGTCGCCCAGCGCGATCTCCTCGGGCTCCCCGGCCTCGCCGCCGTCGACGTCGACGGCGTAACGCAGGATCGCGATCGTGAACGGAACCATGGAGATGGCGTACCAGTTGGTGCCCTTCAGGTCGTCCTGCTGGAACGCCCACAGCCCGTAGCAGAGCACGACCGCGGTGGCGCTCAGCGTCCAGACGAACCGCAGATACGTCGTGGTGTAGTTCTCGAGGGACTTGCGGATCTTCGCGCCGGTGCGCTCGGCGAGCTGCAGTTCGGCGTACCGCTTACCTGCCGCCATGAACAGCGAACCGAATGCCATGACCAGCAGGAACCACTGCGACAGTGCGATCTCGGCGGCCACACCACCGGCGATGGCGCGCAGCAGGAAGCCGGACGAGACGATGCAGATGTCGAGGACGGCCTGGTGTTTGAGGCCGAAGCAGTACGCCAGCTGGATGCCGATGTAGACGGCCATCACGACCGCCAGCTGCCAGTTGGCGAGGAACGACAGGGCGATCGAGCCGCCGAGCAGCACGACCGCCATCGCGAACGCCAGGTTGACGGGCAGCACACCGGCCGCGATGGGCCGGAATCGCTTGGTGGGGTGCGCACGGTCCGCTTCGACGTCCATCGCGTCGTTGACGAGGTAGATGCCGGACGCTGCCATGCAGAACACCACGAAGGCGAGTGCGACGGGAAGCAGGACGGCGGATTCCGTCGCCGTGCCCGCGGCGACGGGAGCTGCGAGGACCAGGACGTTCTTGACCCACTGACGCGGGCGGACGGCCTTGACGATGCCAGCCGCCAGGGATGTCGGGGGTCCGGTGACGACGGCCGGTTCCTCGCTCATTTTTCTCCAAACTTCTGCTCGGCCTTCAGCACCGCGACCGCGGAGGCGGCCCCCAGGGCAGATCCGGCGAGCACATCGGTCGGGTAGTGCACTCCCAGAACGAGCCGGGAAAGCAGCATCGGCGGTACCAACAACGCAGGCAAGGGTAGCCCGGTGAGTCGGCCGAGCAGCACCGCAGCCGCTGTGGTGGATGTCGCATGCGAGGACGGGAAGCTCAATTTGCTGGGCGTCGACACGTTGACCTGGATCGACGGGTCGTTCGGCCGGGGGCGGCGGACGATGCGTTTGATCACGATCGAGGCCGCATGGGCACCGACGGCGCCCACGGCGACGCCCGCCCACTGCCGGCGGCGGGGCTTGTCGAGCGCCGCGCCGATGCCGGCGACGGCCACCCACCCGAGGGCGTGCTCACCGAAGTGGGACATGCCCCGCGCGGTCGAGACGACGCCGGGACGGCTCGCGATCGTCGACTGGACTGTCTGCAGGATCTGGATCTCACTGGATGCCGAAGACACGTTCCCACCTCTCCTTGCTGGTCAGGGCAGGAACGGCGTCCTGGTACTCGCGCTTGAGTTCGGGGAATCGCTGGGCCAGTTCGCGGCGCAGCCGGATCGCTTCCTTCAGCAGCGCGAGCGCCAGCTTGGGGTTGCGCTTGCGGTAGACGACTCCGCGCCCGTCCGCGGTGGTGACGGTGACACCGTCCACCTGGGACAGCAGGAACCAGCGCGCGTCGATGGTGGGCACGTTGAGCTGGGGACGCTCGTGGTGCTGCTCGTGCGCGGGCTTGACGTTGTGGACCAGGCCCTTACCGAGTCGGACGATCTTCGCGAGCGGGTTCGTCGGCAGGCCGACCGCGCCGACTTCCTCACCGGAGGGCATCGGCAGGCTCGTCGACGACGGCAGCACGACGGCGTCCGGGTACTCCTTGCGCATCGCGTGGACGTTGCCGAGCGCGGTGGGGAGCAGTTCGAAGATGTGCTCGGGACCCTGCAGGAAGTCGGCGATGGCCTGGTTCTGGATCGCGACCGTCGAGTATTCGAGGCACAGCAGGTGCTTGATCGTGGCCTTGACCGTGTTGATCACGAGGCCGCGGCCGTTCCCGGGCATGTGCAGGGACGCGACGACGAGACGGTTCCGCAGGTGGAAGTACGCCTGCCAGTCGATGGCGTCGTCCTTGTCGCTCCACGCCATGTGCCAGATCGCGGCACCGGGCATGGTGACGGTCGGGTAGCCGGCGGCGCGGGCCCGCAGACCGTATTCGGCGTCGTCCCATTTGATGAACAGCGGCAGCGGCTGACCGAGTTCCTCGGCGGCCTGCCGGGGGATCATGCACATCCACCAGCCGTTGTAGTCGACGTCGATGCGGCGGTGCAGCAGGCGGGAGTTCTCGCGGTCGCTCAGCGGGTAGCGGGAGAAGTCGTGGTCGTACTCGACGTTCGGGGCGGCCGTCCACATGAAGATGCTGCGGTCGACGACCTCGCCCATCGAGTGCAGGTGGCTGCGCTCCTGGAGGTTCAGCATCTGCCCGCCGACGAGCATCGGCGACTTCGCGAACCGGGACATGGCGAGCGCGCGGAGGATCGAGTCGGGCTCGATCTCGATGTCGTCGTCCATGAACAGGATGTGCTGGCAGTCGGTGGTCTTCAGCGCCTCGTACATGATCCGGCTGTAGCCGCCGGACCCGCCGAGGTTCGCCTGGTCGTGCATCGCCAGCCGGTCGCCGAGCGCCTCCGCGGCCTCCGCGAAGCCGGGCTCGTCCTTGACCTTGCGGGTGCCCTGGTCCGGGATGATGACGGCCTTGACGACATCCATGACGAGCTCGTCGGACGCCAGCGCCGTCAGCGCCTTGACGCAGTCGGTGGGCCGGTTGAACGTGGGGATGCCGACGGCGACGGTGGCCTCACCGGGAGCGTCGACCGGCGCGTACCAGCCTGCGCTCTCCAGCACGACCTCGGTATCGCTGGTGATGTCGAACCAGATCCAGCCGCCGTCCTCGAACGGCGCCAGCTCGATCTCGAACTCGAGGGCGGCGTCGCCGTCCTGGAACTCGCGGCCCTCGACGTGGATGCGCGAGGAATCGGCCTTCGACCGGTACACGTCGATGCGGCAGTGCCCCGACAGCTCGAGCCGCAGCACCACGGAGTTCAGCGTGCTCCACCGGCGCCAGTAGCTGGCCGGGAACGCGTTGAAGTAGGTGCAGAACGACGCCTCGGACTCGGCGCCGACCGACAGCGACGTCCGCGACAGCGAATGCGCGCGGCGACTGTTGGTCTTCGCTTCCTCCAGGTAGAGGGTGCGGACGTCGAGCGGTTCACCGGCGCGCGGCAGGATCACCCGCTGCAGCAGTGACTTGCCGAGAAGCGGCGCGTCCTCGGTGACCTTCTCCGATTCGAGCAGATGCCGGGCGCTCATTCGGCCTCCCCCACCAGGTCCGCACCGGATTCGAAGTGCGGACGCAGGGAGTTGTCGAACATCGACAGCGCGCTGGCGATCGCCATGTGCATGTCCAGGTACTGGTAGGTGCCGAGACGGCCGCCGAACAGGACCTTGTTCGCGGACATCTCCTCCTTGGCACGGTCGCGGTAGGCGGCGAGCATGGCGCGGTCGTCCGGCGTGTTGATCGGGTAGTACGGCTCGTCCTTGCTCTCCGCGAACCGGGAGAACTCCCGCATGATGACCGTCTTGTCCTTCGGGTAGTCCCGCTCCGGGTGGAAGTGGCGGAACTCGTGGATCCGGGTGAAGGGCACGTCGGCGTCGTTGTAGTTCATGACCGGTGTTCCCTGGAAGTCACCCGTCTCCAGCACCTCGGTCTCGAAGTCGAGGGTGCGCCAGCCCAGCTCGCCCTCGGAGTAGTCGAAGTAGCGGTCGAGGGGGCCCGTGTAGACGACGGGGGCGTCGGGGCTCTCCGCGCGCAGGTCGTCGCGGACGTCGAACCAGTCGGTCTCGAGCCGGACCTCGATCTTCGGGTCCTTCGCCATGTTCTCGAGCCACGCGGTGTAGCCGTCGACGGGCAGGCCCTCGTACGTGTCGTTGAAGTAGCGGTTGTCGAACGTGTACCGCACCGGCAGGCGGGTGATGTTGCCCGCCGGCAGATTCTTCGGATCCGTCTGCCACTGCTTGGCGGTGTAGTCGCGCACGAACGCCTCGTACAGCGGCCGCCCGATCAGGGAGATCGCCTTCTCCTCCAGGTTCGACGCCTCCTTGGAGTCGATCTCGGAGGATTGGTCGGCGATCAGCTTCCGCGCCTCGTCCGGGGTGAAGTAGCGCCCGAAGAACTGCGACACCAGACCCAGGCCCATCGGGAACTGGTACGCCTGGCCCTTGTGCAGCGCGAACACGCGGTGCTGGTAGTTCGTGAATTCGGTGAACTGGGTGACGTAGTCCCACACCCTCTTGTTCGAGGTGTGGAACAGGTGCGCTCCGTACTTGTGGATCTCGATGCCGGTCTCGGGTTCGGCCTCCGAATAGGCGTTTCCGCCCAGGTGATGACGACGGTCGAGCACCAGCACACGCTTACCCAGCTGTGTTGCTGCACGCTCGGCGACGGTCAGTCCGAAAAATCCGGAGCCGACGACGATGAGGTCGTACCGGCCAGGGGCGGTTGTCTCTGGGGTTGCAGCGGTCACGATGAACCAGGGTAAGCGACTCCGCGACCTGTGCGCGGCCAAGGGGTGCAGGGACCCCTTCGGCACGCACGAGGAGTTCTCCCTGTATTCACCGGTTCTGCAGACCTCGTTGTTCGCGTCGACGCGGCGATCGCGCTTCATGAGCGGGTGCGCATCGTCCAGCTGGCGAACTTCTACGGACCGCGGTCGGGCGGGCTCCGCACCGCCCTCCACAACTGGGGTCAGGGGTACGTCGAACGCGGACACGAGGTGATCCTCGTCGTCCCAGGTCAGCGGGACTGTGAGGAGCTGCTGCCGAGTGGGGTCCTGCGGATCACCCGGTCCGCTCCGACCATCCCCTGGACCGGGGGTTATCGCGTCGTCGATCCGCGCCGGGTGGCCGACGTCGTCACCGGGCTCGGACCGGACGTCCTGGAGGTGTCCGACCGGCTGACGCTGCGCGGTTTCGGGGGCTGGGCCCGCGCCCGCGAGGTGCGCAGTGTCGTCGTGTCACACGAGCGCCTCGACCGGCTGCTCGGCCAGTTCGCTCCCCGGCGCGTGGCCCGCGGCTGGGCCGACGTCGCGAACCGCCGGATGGCACGCAACTACGACGCCGTGGTCTGCACGACGGACTTCGCGAGCGAGGAGTTCACCCGGATCGGGGCCCCCAACCTGCACCGGGTCCCGCTCGGTGTCGACCTCGCGATGTTCCACCCCGGCAAACACGACCAGGAGATGCGCGACTCCTTCGCCGATCCGGCGCAGCGTTTCCTTCTGCACTGCGGCCGGTTGTCGGTGGAGAAGCAGGTGGAACGGAGCATCGACGCCGTCCGGCTGTTGCGGCGGCAGGGGCACGACGCCCGGCTGGTCATCGCAGGCGACGGCCCCCGGCGGGAGGCGCTTCAGTACCGGGCCCGGGGGCTTCCCGTGCACTTCACCGGGTTCATCAGCGACAAGGGCCGCCTGGCGTCGCTGTTCGCGTCGGCGGACGTGTCGCTGGCGCCCGGACCGCACGAGACGTTCTGCCTGTCGGCGCTCGAGTCGCTGGCGGCGGGCACGCCGGTGGTCGCGTCACAGTCTTCGGCTCTCGCCGAGATCATCACACCCGGCTGCGGCGCCCTGGCCCGGGACCGGGGTCCGGCGTTCGCCGACGCGGTGAGCGGCATCCTCGAGATCCCCTCCCGCACCCGCCGGGCGTCGGCCCGGCGGCGGGCCGAGGACTTCGGCTGGGCCGAGTCGGTCGACGGGATGCTCGCCGTGCTCGAGGGGGCCGCTCCGCTGTCTTCCGTTTAGCTGCCGCCGGTCGGCAGCCACTCGCGGAGCACGCTGGCGTCGATCACCTGCGCCCCCAGTTTCTTCGTCCAGATGATGGTGCCGTTGGTGAACATCCGGAACTTCCCCGCCTCCGACGGCAGCATCATCTCGGGACCGATCGGCGCGCCGAGTGTGCTGTTGACCCCGCCGAGTTCCTTGTACTTCTCGGCGATCGGCGAACCCTCGGTGGTGCCGACGGTGTCCTCGTCCTCGCCGGCGGAGGCGAGGATGGACGGGTCGGGTTCGCCGGGGACGGCAGGCGGAGCCGGGACAGCGAGTCCGTCACCGAGGGTGAACCAGTCGGACTTGAGCTTCAGCTTCGCCCTCGCCTCGGCGCCGGTCGCCTCGGCGGTCCCCGACGTTCCGACAACCTTCACACCGGTGACGCGTCCGCCGTCGACCCCGAAGTTGTTGCGGGTGACCACCTCGAACGATTCGAGCTCGCCGACGTTGAACGCGGACGCGATGTCGCCCGCGGTGAGGGTCACCACCCAGTCGTGGTTCGGCGACACGGTGTCGCCCTGGTCCTCGACGGCCGGGAACTCGCCGCCGGCGGTGTATCCGCCTGTGGACGAGGAGAATTCGGCAGCGACGGGCTTGTTGTCCTTCGTCAGGATCATGCCCTTGGTGGAACGGACGGCGTCCGTGGTCCGCGGGTCCTCCTTCGAGGAACCGCCGTAGACCTGGCAGCTCTGGGTGTCGCAGGTCTTCGCGTACTCTTCCCGGTTCTCGGCGGCGGCATAGGAGCGGGCCGCGACGGCCTGCGCCCGAAGCGCCTCGGCCCCACCGGTGTCGGCCCAGCCCGCCTTCGCCTCGGCGGGCACCACACCCAGCAGGTAGTCGTCCATGTCGACGACGTTGACGGTGCGCACGGCGGCGCCGTCGAGCGCGACCCCGAGGGCGCCGCGGTAGGGGGTGTCACCGGCGCACAGCTTGAGGTGTTCGTTCGCGGGACGGTCCGGGGCGAGGTCGACCGGGTCGACCCACGGGTGGTCGGTGGCGTCCTGCCACAGGACGTCGCCGGCACATCCGCGGGTGACGACGACGTTGGCGCCGCCGTCCGCGGTCGGCGTCAGGTGGACGGCCTCGCCCGGTCCGACGGGCTTGCCGGCGACGACGGCGCCGGCGTCGGAGTAGACGTCGAGCGGCTGGTCGTCACGCGCCTGCAGCCGGACGCTGATCTGCGCGTCGGCGAGGGTGCCGAGTGTGGTGCCGCCGTAGTAGTGGCCGAGGATGCGCTCGGCCGCCCACCCCTGATCCTTCGCGTATCCGTAGGCGCCCCACTGGCCCATCCCGCGGCCGTGGCCGTTGCCGTGCCCGGACAGCGTGAACGGCGTGTCGGAGGCGACGGTTTCCCGGACGTCCTGGCCGGAGGAGCGCACCTGCACGACCACGCCGGTGACGGCGCCGACGACGAGGACGGGTGCGATGCCGAGCGCCGACGCGCGCAGAAGTCTGGCCCTGAACCCGCGCGGGGCGGGAGGGCCCGCGATGTACCGCCTCCTGCGAGTCCAGGCAGGTCTACCTGCACGAACCCCGAATTCGGTCTTCGCCATCACTGCACTCCTCATCGCTGAACAACGAGCGCTGAGACGGGGCGTGCACCTCGTCTCAGCGGGTCCGAGAAATTCGGGATAAAGTCTCAATGTAAGGTTGAGCGTTATGGACCTGTGTGACTAGTGTGGCAAGAGTGATTGGAGTTAGCAACAACAGTCTCTTCCGTCACACAAGCATCACGAGTTGCAGACACGCGAGGTCGCTCGCAGGAAACTACAACTGAGGAGAGTCCCCCTTGCCGCACCGTCGACCGAAGCCCTCGATCGTCCTCGGGGCTGTCGCCGCGCTGGCTGTCGCAAGTCCCGTTGCGGTCTACGGCATCAGTAGCGCACCCTCGGACGTCCGATCCACGAACGAAACCTCCAACTCCGCCGTGTCCACCGAGATCGCGCAGGTAGTGCTGTCGCAGATCCCCGACATCGTGATCCCGCTGAAGGAACTGACCGGGCTGAACCTGCCGGACGTCAACATCGGCGACCTCCGGAACCTGAAGATCCCGCCGTACCTCCACATCCCCAGCAACGTGCAACTCCCCGGCGGAATCCAGATCCCGAGCCTGCAGATCCCGCTGAAAATCCCCGCCCCGGGCGACGTCTCCGACCCCGCGATCCTGCCCCCGGCCGATCAGCAGCCCGGCGCGATCGTCAAGGAACTGTCCCGCGACACCCCGTTCAGCATGGTGGCGCTCACGTCCGAATCCCTCGCGTCCGCGGAGTCGAAGGTCCGTGCGCTGCAGGCCGACGGAACGTGGGGACAGTGGGTCTCCCCCGACATGATCGACACCCGTCGCACCGACAAGACCGCGTCGGACGGCACGGTCGCCACCGAACCCGTCTACGTCGGGCTGACGAAGGCGATCCAGATCCTCACACCCACCTCCGCACCCGCCCAGGCGGGCGCACCCGCACCCGCACCGGACGCGGTTCCCGCACCCGAGGCACCCGCTCCCGCACCGGCGCCCGCCGCCGGCGGGGCCGCGCCGCTCGGGTACACCCCCGCCGCCGTCAACACGCCGCTGCGACAGCAGCCGGCACGAGCGGGCGCCGACGACGTCACCGCCGTGCTCATCGAACCGGGCAGCGGCCCCGGCGACGCCACGCTCAGCGACATCGCGAGCCCGCTCGACAGCGGCGGCCCCAAGGTCATCAGCCGCCAGCAGTGGGGCGCGGACGAGTCCATCCGCTGCCAGGACCCCGACTACGACGACTTCATCGGCGGTGCAACCGTGCACCACACCGCGGGCGCCAACGACTACTCGAAGGCCGAATCGGCCGAGATCGTCCGGGCGATCTACGCGTACCACGCGCAGACGCTCGGCTGGTGCGACATCGGCTACAACGCGCTGGTCGACAAATACGGCCAGATCTTCGAGGGCCGCGCAGGCGGTCTCGACCGTCCCGTCCAGGGCGCACACGCGGGCGGGTTCAACGAGAACACCACCGGCGTCGCGATGATGGGCGACTTCTCGTCCGAGGATCCGCCGCAGGCCACGCTCGACGCCGTCGGCAAGTTCCTCGGCTGGAAGCTCGGCAATGCCGGACTCGACCCGCTCGGCGAGACGACGATGTACTCCGAGGGCACCGAGTTCACCCCGTACGCGGAGGGTGAGGCCGTCGACCTGCCGGTGATCTTCGCGCACCGCGATGTCGGCAACACGTCCTGCCCGGGCGACGCGGCGTACTCGCACATGGACGAGATCCGGCAGATCGCGGCCGCCAACCTTGGCGGCAACGCGTCGCTGGCCTCGGACGCACACGCGGGTGAGGCTCCGGCGCCGTCCGGCGGTCCGGGCACGGATGCCAGCGGCAGCCTCGGCGCCGGGATCCCCGCCCTGGTCAACGAACTGCTGCGGCTCACCGATCCGTCGCCCGTCGCCCAGAAGTGGGTCGCGGAAGGCGGCGACACCGGCAGGCTCGGCCAGGCCATCACGGGACTATTGCAGGCCAAGGCCGGGAACTCGGGCGCAGAGTTCGCCAACGGCGCCATCTTCACCTCGCCCAACGGCGGCGTGTGGGCGGTCCTCGGCCAGATCTTCAAGACGTGGCAGAGCCTCGGGGCCGACAACGGTGAATTGGGCCTGCCGACCAGTGACGAGTACTCGATCCCGGGCGGTCTGCGCACCGACTTCGAGAACGGCTCGCTGATCTTCAACGAGCTCACCGGCATCGTGACCAAGGTGTTGAAGACGTACAACGACACCTACGCGGAGGCCTACAAGAACGGCGCCCGGGTCAATGCCGCGGCTCCCGTCGCACCGCCCGCGGACCCGGCACAGATTCCGCCTGCCCCCGCCGAGCCCGCTCCGGCACCTGCACCTGCACCCGAACCGGCTCCCGCGCCCGCTCCCGTCGAGCCGGCACCGGTTCCGGCCGGCTGACCGGGTTACCCCCTCTCGGGCGCTGGTGGTCTCAGGACCACCAGCGCTCGAGTACTTTCGCGACCCCGTCGTCCCAGTTGGTGGCCGTCACCTCGTCGGCGGCGGCCTTGGCGTCGGGATGCGCGTTCTCGACGGCGACACCGCGGCCCGCGAGGTTCAGCATCGGGATGTCGTTGGGCATGTCGCCGAACGCCACGATCTGCGACGCCGTTACGCCGAGCCGCTCCGCGACCAGCGCGAGCCCGGACGCCTTCGTGATGCCCGCCGCCGACAGTTCGATCAGCCCGTTGTCGGTGGAGAACGTGACGTCGGCGCGGCGCCCGATGTGCGGCGCCAGCGCGTCGACCATCGCCTGACTGGACATTTCCGGCACCCGGATCAGCAACTTCACCGCGGGGGCCGCGACGACCTCGTTCTCGGACATCTCGGTGTTGTCGGGGTTGAGCCACGCGTGCTGGTAGCCGGGCGAGCTGACGAACTGCGGCGTGGCGGCGTCGTGGGCGCTGACCCCGACCCGCTCGGCCGCGAGACCGGCGCCGGGCAGCACGTCGAGCGCGATCGCCGACAGCCAGGTGAGGGTGTCCACGTCCAGGGTCGCGGCGCTGAGCACGCGGTCGCTGTCGCTGTCGTAGATGACGGCGCCGTTCGCGCAGACGGCGAGCGGCGCGTAGCCGAGGCCCTCGACCACGGGATGGATCCAGCGCGGGGGCCTGCCGGTGGCCAGCACGAAGGGTGTCCCCGACGCGACGACCGACGCGACGGCGTCCCGGGTGCGGGCGCTGATGCGCTCGTCCTCCCCGATCAGGGTGCCGTCGACATCGGACGCTACAAGGCTCGGTCGGTCTGGGCTCACCCAGCCATTCTGCCTGCCGGGCCCGCGACGCCACCGGGCGGCCGTTACCGGGACCGGCGTTCCTCCGCCTCGCGGCGGTCCAGCTCGGTGGCTTCCTCGATGGTCGGCGCACTGCCACCGAGACGTCGGGGCACCCAGTACGCGCCCGCCGGATGGTCGAATCCGTCCTGCACCCGGCGCAGGATCGCGTCCATCTCCGCGTGCAGGGTCTCGGTGAGGGCGTCCGCCGGTTCGCGCGGCTCGATCGGCCGTCCCACCTCAACGGTCACCGGGAAGCGGTGCCGTCCAAGTTGTCTCGGCCGGCCTTTGGTGGCGATCCGCTGAGCACCCCACACGATGACGGGCACGATCGGCACCCCGGCATCAATCGCCATGCGCGCCGCACCCGACTTCAGTTCCTTGATCTCGAAGCTCCGGCTGATGGTCGCCTCCGGGTACACCCCCACCAGTTCGCCCTCGCGCAGCCGCTCCACCGCGGTGAGGTAGGCGCCCGCTCCCGCGGTCCGGTCGACCGGGATCACCCCGCATCCGCGCATCAGGAACGCCATCACCTTGTTGTTCGCGAGTTCGGCCTTGGCCATGATCCGCAGTTTGCGGTCCACTGCACCGACCGCGAGTGCCAGCTGGACGAAGTCCAGGTACCCGGTGTGATTGACCGCGAGCACCGCACCGCCCTCGGCGGGGATGTTGTCGAGGCCGACTCGCGTCATCCTCAGCCCCTGGAACAGGGACAACGCCCTGGCCGTCGACTCGACAGCCGCGTAGACCGGCTCCACCGCCACCGTCTCTAGCTACCGGTCTCCCGGGACCGGCGGGCCTGCGCCTTCGCCTCGGCGTCGGCGGCGTCCATCTTGTTCGCCTCGTCGAGCGTCGGCGCACTGCCACCGAGTCGCGCGGGCACCCAGTACTCCCCTGCCGGGTGGTCGTACCCCTGCTGAAGGTCCGCGAGCATCGCGGTCATGGTGGTGTGCAGCTTCTCGGTCAGCTCGGACGCCGGCTCGAACGGCTGGATCGGCTCACCGACGGCGATCGAGATGGGAGTGTTCGTGCGGCCCAGACGCTTCGGGAACCCCTTGGTCCACACCCGCTGTGCGCCCCAGATGACCACCGGGACGATCGGCACATTCGCCTCGATCGCCATCCGCGCGGCACCCGACTTGAATTCCTTGATCTCGAAGCTCCGGCTGATGGTGGCCTCCGGATAGACGCCCACCAGTTCGCCGCGACGCAGGAAGTCGACGGCCGCCTTGTACGAATCCGAGCCGGCGGCCCGGTCGACCGGAATGTGCTTGAGCGCGCGCATGATCGGGCCCGAGATCTTGTTGTCGAACACTTCCTTCTTCGCCATGAAGCGGACGTACCGCTTCACCCTGCGGGCCGGAAGTCCGGCGTAGGTGAAGTCCATGTAGCCGGTGTGATTGATCGCGATCACCGCCCCACCCGTCGCCGGAATGTGCTGATCACCCTTCACCGTGAACTTCAGCCCCTCGAGGGCAAATACGGTGCGGGCGATGCCGATGACGGTTCGGTAGACGGGTTCCACAATCGGCTAGCGTAGCCGGGTATCCGCGATCTGGCCCGCCGTCGGGGACGGACATTCGGTGGGGAGTCGACAGAAAGGGCGCGCTGGACATGGGTGGCACGGGCAGGAGGGCGCTCATCGCGCCGGTCGTCGCGGTGATCCTCGGGGCGGGGGCGGCGTGCGATTCGCAGTCCGGCATCCCGACGGAGGAGCCCCCGGCCGACGCCGTGTCCGCGCCCACCTCCGCGGCCGAGCCCACGACCACCACACCGCCTGCCCCCGTGCCGCAGGTGGTCGTCGGTGAGGTGCCCGGCAACCCCGCGGCGGTGGACGCGGTCAGAGCCTGGGCCACCGACCTGGTCACCCGGCCCGCCGCCGTCCCCGCGAAATGCTGGACGCTGCCGCCCGCGCAGGCCGCCGACCAGTACGCCGACGCGTCCACAATCCTCGGGGCGCTCGCGCAACCCGGCCTCGACGGGCAGTTCGCGGTGTCGTGGACGGGCGGCGGGACCACGGTGTCCGTCAAACGCAGCGAGATCGCGTCCGGCTACGCCTGCCCCCACGTCCACCCCGCCGGGACCGTCGACTTCTACACCCCCGCCGACGCCGAGTACGCCGTCACCCGGTTCCTGTCGCGGGAGTCCGGCGCGCCGGTGAACCGGGCGGACACCGAGACCGCCTACCCGCTGATCTGCCCCGGCCTGAGCCCATGGGACCCGGCGGGCACGGGCGCAGGCGGCCGTCCGCCGCTCCGGCTCGACCCCGACGTCCTGGCCGGGACCACCGCGTTCGCCGCCGACGCGATGACCGCCACACCCGTCCGCGGTGACTACCTGGACGTGTCCGTTCCGGTCACCGACGTGTCCGGTGTGACCGTCACCAAGCAGGTCACGCTGTCCATCGGACCCGACGGATATTGCCTGGGCGAAGTGACCTGACCGCACGTGAGTGGCACGGTGTGCTGGAGCGCGCATTGTCACTCACCTGGGGGGAACGCCTACCCTGGAACAGTCGCTCAGCTCCCAGGAGGCATACCAGTGCAGGTCACCAGCGTCGGACACGCCGGATTCCACATCCAGACCGAGGCAGGCTCGATCCTGTGCGACCCGTGGGTCAACCCCGCGTACTTCGGGTCCTGGTTCCCGTTTCCGGACAACACGCAGCTCGACTGGGACACCCTCGGCAACTGCGACTACCTGTACGTGTCGCACCTGCACAAGGACCACTTCGACCCGGAGAACCTGGCCAAGCACGTCGACAAAGACGCGACCGTGCTGCTCCCCGACTATCCGGTGCCGGACCTCAGGCGTGAGCTCGAGGCGCTGGGCTTCCACAAATTCTTCGAGACCGAGGACTCCGTCAAGCACAAGGTCACCGGGCCCAAAGGTGACTTGGACATCATGATCATCGCGCTGCGCGCGCCCGCCGACGGTCCGATCGGCGACTCGGGTCTCGTGGTGTCCGATGGCGAGACCACCTGTTTCAACATGAACGACGCCCGGCCCGTCGACATGGACGTCCTGCACGACGAGTTCGGCAAGATCGATATCCACCTGCTGCAGTACTCGGGCGCCATCTGGTACCCGATGGTCTACGACATTCCGACCAAGACGAAGGCCAACTTCGGCAAGCAGAAGCGTCAGCGCGGCATGGACCGCTGTCGCAGCTACATCGAGCAGGTCGCGGCCACGTGGGTGGTGCCGTCCGCGGGGCCGCCCGTGTTCCTCGACGACGCGCTGCGCTACCTGAACGACGACCGGGGTGACGAGGGCAACATCTTCCCCGACCAGATCACGTTCCTCGAGCAGATGCGGATCCACGGCAACGACGGCGGGATCCTGATGATCCCGGGGTCCACCGCGGACATGAAGGGTGCCGAGCTGACGCTCACGCACCCGATCCCGGACGCCGAGGTCGACAAGATCTTCTCCGATAAGGCCGCATACATCGAGGACATGGCGCAGCGCTTGGCACCGGTCCTCGCCGCCGAGAAGGCCACGTGGGCCCCCGCCGAGGGTGAGCCGCTGCTCGAGGCGCTGAAGGCGAAGTTCGAGCCGATCATGAAGCAGTCCGACCTGATCTGCGACGGCATCGGCTACCCCGTCGGCCTGGTGATGGGCGACGAGACCGTCGTCCTCGACTTCCCGGCGCGCACCGTCCGCCCGCGCGGCGAGAAGGACGGCAAGTACCGGTACGGCTTCCGCATCGCCCCCGAACTGGTGCGCACGGTGCTGCGCGACGACGAGCCCGACTGGGTGAACACCATCTTCCTGTCCACCCGCTTCGAGGCGTGGCGCGTCGGCGGGTACAACGAGTTCCTCTACACGTTCTTCAAGTGCCTCACCGACGAGCGCATCGCGTACGCCGACGGCTGGTTCGCCGAGGCCCACGACGACTCCGCGTCGATCGAACTCGGCGGTTACGAGATCCAGCGGCGCTGCCCGCACCTGAAGGCCGACCTGTCGAAGTTCGGCGTCGTCGACGGCACCAACCTCACCTGCAACCTGCACGGCTGGCAGTGGGACCTCGAGTCGGGGCGCTGCAAGACGTCCAAGGGGCACGAACTGCGGTCCACGAAGCTCTGACCCGTCGTACGAACGGGACGCTCGTTCGGTCAGATCGAACGAACGTCCCGTTCGTGCACCAGCGGCGGCAGCCACCGGCGCACCAGGACCGCCGACAGCAGCACGGGACGGCCAGCGGCGGGCAGCAGCACGGCGAAGCAGCCGTGGACCGCGGTCGCCCCGACGCTGACCCACCCCACCAGCGGATACCCGCCGAGAACGTACAGCGGCGCTGCGGTCAGGGTCGCGAGAAGGTTGCACACCATGGCGCCGGAGTTCGCGTAGCCGAGCAACTTGGCGAAGTAGGCGGCGGCGCCTCGCGCCACGAGCTCGTCGTACAGCAGCGCCTCGAACGTGCCCGACGAGATGGCGCCGCTGATTCCCCACAACACGAACCCGCGGCGAATCCCGGATACGACGGCACCAGGATCCACACGGTGAAACCGGCCGTGTACAGCACGGACGCGAGGACGAGGAGGCCGCGGCGCGACACCGTGTCGGCCCAGGCACCGGACGGCACCTCGGCGACGAACGACACCACCGACCAGATGACGAACAGCGACGAGATCTGACCGACGCTCAGTCCGTGGTCGGCGAACAGCAGGTCGTAGAGACCGTAGAGCGGGATGAGGTCGCGCGTCGACACGTAGCCGACCACGCGGACGGCGAGAGAACGCTGCGAACTGGGTCAAGGCTGGGCGGCGGGGTATCTCACGCGCCCAGTCTCGCACTCCGCGCCGGGGGTCTCACCCCGTTTTCGACCTAGCCGACGGTCGGCGGCTGATCGACGAGCTGGGCCATGTAGAGCTGGTCGCCCATCTTGTCCATCAACTCGATCTGCGTCTCGAGGTAGTCGATGTGATCCTCTTCTTCCTTGAGGATCCCCTCGAGCAGTTTCGCCGACGTGGCATCGCCCTTCTCGCGGCACATCTGGATGCCCGGACGCAGGCGCTCGACGACCTCGACTTCGATGGAGAGGTCGGAGTGGAACTGCTCGCGCAGGTCCTGCCCGATGCGCAGCGGCAGCAGCTTCTGATAGTTCGGAAGCGCTTCGAGGAACAGGATCCGGTCGGTGAGGATCTCGGCGTGAGTCATCTCCTCGATGGACTCCGCCCGGGTCTTGTCCGCAAGTTTGGTGAATCCCCAATTGGCTTGCATCTTCGAGTGCAGGAAGTACTGGTTGATCGCGGTCAGCTCACTGGTCAACTGTTCGTTGAGAAGAGCAATGATCTCGTCGTCGCCACGCATGACTTCTCCGTTCGCCCCGGTTGTGGCGAACGTACCACTGGCGATACCACGGTGTGGCGAATCGCGGGATTCAGTTGTGCTGCAGTTTTGTCACGCGGCCGTGCTACCGACGACCGTCCGCTCGCCCAGAATCTCCTTCAACCGATCTACGCACGTTCCACATCCCCAGCCGGCACCGCACCGCTCACCGATCGCATCCGCGCTGTCGGCCCCGGCGGCACAGTGCTCATGCACTTCGTCTTCCGTCACGGCCTTGCAGATGCACACGAACATATGGAGCTCCTCACCAACCAACTGGATTAGGTAAGGGTTACATCATTCTCGCGATCGCGCAAGGGTAGCCTTCCCAAAATCTCGGGGCGGCGCATCACGGTTTCAAAACATCCGTCCCTACGAACGGCACGAGCGCCTCGGGCACCCGCACGGTGCCGTCGGACTGCTGGTGGTTCTCCAGGATGGCGACGATCCACCGGGTGGTGGCGAGGGTGCCGTTGAGGGTTGCGGCCGTCTGCGGCTTCCCGTTCTCGTCGCGGTACCGCACGCCGAGGCGACGTGCCTGGAACGTCGTGCAGTTGGACGTCGACGTGAGCTCGCGGTACGCCTGCTGCGTCGGCACCCAGGCCTCGCAGTCGAACTTGCGGGCTGCCGACGACCCCAGGTCGCCGCCGGCCACGTCGATCACGCGGTACGGCACGTCGATGGCGGCGAGCATGTCGCGCTCCCACGCGAGCAGGCGCTGGTGCTCGGCGTCGGCGTCCTCGGGCTTGCAGTAGGTGAACATCTCCACCTTGTCGAACTGGTGCACCCGGATGATGCCGCGGGTGTCCTTGCCGTAGCTGCCTGCCTCGCGGCGGAAGCACGTCGACCAGCCGGCGTACCGCTTGGGGCCGTCGGCGAGGTCGAGGATCTCCCCCGAGTGGTACCCGGCCAGCGGGACCTCGGACGTGCCGACGAGGTAGAGGTCGTCGTCGGCGAGGTGGTAGATCTCGTCCGCGTGGGCGCCGAGGAACCCGGTACCCGCCATGATCTCCGGCCGCACCAGCACCGGCGGGATCATCATCTGGAAGCCGTTGGCCATCGCCTTCTGTGCGGCCAGCTGCAGCATTCCCAGCTGCAGCATGGCGCCGAAGCCGGTGAGGAAGTAGAAGCGGGCGCCCGAGACCTTCGCGCCGCGCTCCATGTCGATCAGCCCCAGCGACTCACCCAGCTCGAGGTGGTCCTTGGGTTCGAAGTCGAACGCCGGAATCTCTCCGACCGTCTCGAGTGTGACGAAGTCGTCCTCCCCGCCCGCGGGGGCGCCGTCCTGGACGACGTTGGAGATCGCCCGGTGCGCGGCGTCGAGCGCGGCCTGCGCCTCGTGCTGCTCGGCCTCGGCCTGCTTCACCTTGGCCGCGAGTTCCTTGGATCCCTCGAGCAGGGCCGGACGCTCCTCCGGGGACGCCTGACCGACCTTCTTGCCGAACGCCTTCTGCTCGGCACGCAGGTTGTCGCCGGCGAGAACGGCGGCGCGACGGGACGCGTCGGCCTCGAGCAACGCGTCGACCAGGGCGGGATCTTCGCCACGGGTGCGCTGCGACTCGCGGACGGCGTCGGGGTTCTCGCGGAGGAACTTCAGGTCAATCACGGCTTCAAACCCTACCGGGCGCCGCCGAGCGGCTCACTCCGGTTTCGGTTCCAGCAGGGTCAGGAGGTCCTCGCGGCCGAACATCCGGGCGGCGTCGACGGCGGTCGGGTGGCCCGCGGTGGCGTCGGCACCACCGGCGACGAGGGCTCGCACGACGGCGTCCTCGCCCTTGAACAGCGCCCCTGCCAGCGGGGACTGCCCCTTGTCGTTGAGCCGGTCGACGTCGGCCCCGCGGTCGATCAGAACCTGAACGGCCTCGGCGTGACCGTGGTAGGCGGCCAGCATCACCAGCGTGTCGCCGTTCTGATTGGCGAGGTTCACCGGGACGCCCGCGTCGAGGTACGTGGCGAGGGACACGGCGTCGCCGGATCGTGCCGTATCGAACACGCGCCCGGCGAGCTCCTGCAGTTCGGGATCCACCGGCTCGGCGGAGCGCTGAGAGTCGTCGCTCATGGTTGTCGAAGGTACGCCGGGTTCGAGCCGATTGCGGCAGTTGTTCTGCTTCCTCGATCGGAACGGGCATTATGGAAATCGATGTCCTCAGATCAGTCGAACGGCGCCGACCCCCAGCCGCAGAATGCCGGGCAACCGGAGAAGGCTCCCCGCAGCATGTCCGCGACCACGACGCGTCGCGCGCTCGCGGCCGTCGCGGCAGGTGCCGTGGTGGCCGCGATCGCCACGGTCGCGATCGCCGGCGGTTTCAACCGCAGCGAGAATCTCCCCACGCACTCGACGGGTGCCGGACCGCAGGCGACGGGTTCGGCGGAGGGCGACGCGTTCTCTTCAGCGACGGCGGGCGACTGCCTCGACTGGACGCCGTCGAACGACCCCCAGGAAGACCGGAAGGACGTCGCGAAGGTCGACTGTGCGGACGAGCACCGGTTCGAGGTGGCGGCGCCGCTGGATCTCAGCGTGTATCCCGGCGCCGAGTTCGGTCCCGGTTCGCGTTACCCGGGTGCGTTGCGGTTCGCCGCACTGCGGGACGAGCACTGCGTGCCCGCCGTCGACTCCTATCTCGGCGCGAAGTTCGATCCGTACGGCAAGTTCAGTGTGGGCCTGATGTTCCCCAGCGAGTCCGGTTGGGCCGCGGGCGAACGCACCCTGCGGTGCGGCCTCCAATTCTCCAGCACGGCAGGAACGTTGCTGCCGTTCACCGGGAAGGTGGCCGAGCAGGACCAATCCAACATCTGGGACCCGGGCACCTGCATCGGCATCAACCAGAACGTGCCGACCGATCCCGTCGACTGCGCGCAACCCCATGCCTTCGAAGTGATCTCCGTCGTCGACCTGGCTACCCAGTTCCCGTCGTCGATGCCGTCCGTCGAGGATCAGGACAAGTATCTCGAAGGCGTGTGCACGCAGGCCGCCAACGAATACCTCGGTTCCGCAGACGCGCTGCGGAACAAGACGCTCACGCTGTTCTGGGACAACCTGGAACTCGACAGCTGGCTCGCGGGCAGCAGACGGGTGAACTGCTCGGTGGGTAAGGAGACCGACGCAGGCGGCTTCTCGACCATCACCGGTTCGGCGAAGGGCGAGATCCTCATCAACGGCGCCGCGCCCGTGCCTCCGCCGCCGGTCCCGGAGGGCAGGTCGATGCCGACGCCGCTCCCCGGCGCGGCCCCACCCCCCGGGAACTGATGTGGCGGTGAGCATGACGCCCGACCGATTCGAGGAATTGGTGGGCGACGCACTCGATCTGATCCCACCCCAGCTCGCGGCAGCGATCGACAACGTCGTCGTGCTGGTCGACGACCGCAACGACGAGGACCCGTATCTTCTGGGCCTGTATCACGGGATCGCCCTGACGCAGCGGGACAGTCATTACGGCGGATCGCTGCCCGATACGATTACCGTCTATCGCGACGCCCTCCTCGAAATCTGCAGTTCGGAGGAGGAAGTCGTCCACGAGGTCGCCGTCACCGTGATACACGAGGTTGCGCACTACTTCGGGATAGAAGAAGATCGCTTGCACGAGCTCGGCTGGGGATGAACGGTTTTCCCGAGAAGAATTTCTCGGGATCGGGGGGAACCGAAGAGCGCGGTGCAGCGTCCAAGTGTGTAGGGACAGCTGCACATGCAGTTCGTTTGCCGGGGGGCAACTGCCTTCCGCCTGCCTAGGTCAAGAAGGAGTTCGTCGCACATGCCGGATCTGCACGTCGCACCTGAAGCTCTCGTCGCCGCCGCCGTGGAACTCGACGCGCTCGCCGCGCGTCTCGAGGCAGCGGTCGCTCTCAACTCCGCGGCCATCCGTGTGCTCCCCTCCGGGAGCGAAGAGGTCTCCCTGCACGCCGCCGGTTACTTCAACACCGTCGCGGGCACGTTCACCCCCGCTGTCGCGCAGGGCATTCTCGAGATGCGCGAGACCGCGAACACGCTCCGCACCCAGGCCGCGTTGTATGTCGCCGAGGACGTCGCGCTCGGCGCGACCCTCGCTGCGGGCATGTGACGGCCGGCGCCTCGAAACCACCAGGAGATCAGACATGACCATGGGACTGACAGGTGTCATCTGGTTGCCCCGAGGGGCGACCGTCAACTCGACCACCCTCGTCGCGGGCGCGGGACCGGTGCCGCTGAGCGTGGCGAGCGCGGCGTGGACGGCGCTGTCCACCAGCTTCGTCGACGCCAACCTCACGCTGGTGCGTGTGATGGCCGAACTCGCGGCCGGCTGGCAGGGTGTGTCCGCGGTCGCGGCACTCGCGAAGATCACGCCGTTCACGGTGTGGACGGCCGAATGCGCGGAACTCGCCGCGGACACGGCCGCGAAGGCGGGGCTCGAAGCGGGCGCGTACACCACCGCCGCGCTCATCATGCCGAGTATTCCCGAGATCGTCGCCGTGAAGACCGCGAAGGCCACCGCGTACACGACGGGTGGTGCGCTCAACGGCACCGCCGCGGCCGCGGAGGCCGCGGACCGTGCGATGGACATCCGCGCGGGGCTCGTGATGGAAGGTTACGAGGCCGCGTCGAACATCCTGGCACTGAAGCGCGCGTACCGGCAGCCCCCGCGGATCGTCACCAAGGCCGATTCGAAGGAGGTCGGGACGTTCGACGAAATCCCGGCCGACGGTGAATTCGATCCGACACGTGCCGCGGCGGCCGCTCTGATGGCCGCAGGCCAGAACCCGGCCGTCACCACGGCCGCGTCACAGGTTGGCAGCATCGCGGGCACCACCGTCTCCACCGCCACGTCGGCGGCGAGCAACATCGGCGGCGCGGCGTTGTCCGCGGTCACCGGTGGCGGCGCCGCCCCGATGATGGGCGGTGCGCCGGTGCTGTCCGGTGGCTCGTACGGCGGCGGTTCCGCGGCGACCAGTGCCGCGGCCGCCCGCACCTCCGTCGGTGGCATCGGCGCCGGCGCGGCAGGCGGGGCGACGCTGCCCGAGGGCTGGGGCAGGACCGACGGCGGCCAGGGGGCACGGCCCGGCGCACCGGCAGCCGCACCCGGCGGGGTGATCGGAGACGTTCGCGCCGACGTGAACCCGGCCGCGGCGACGCGCGGCGGCACCGGTAGCGGACCGATGTCGGTCGGTCGCGGGGCGGGCGCGGCCGGTTCACAGGACGACGACGAGCGGGAGACCCCCGACTACCTGAAGAACTTCGAGCACTTCTCGGACGGGCGCACGGTCATTCCCTCGGTCATCGGCGCGAACCCCGACCACCGGGAGTCGGGACGTTGATCGACCTGGGCACCCAGCCGGGCGTACCGACCCTGCCGGCGGTGACCCTGAGCCTCGACGAAATGGATTATCTCGTCGACACGCTCGCGCTCGACGTGCTGCCGGTGGTGCTCGACGCCACCCCGCGGTACGACACGTACGACGCCAGGGACGCCGCGTTCCGCGGCGCCGCCGGCGCCCTCGCCGCCCGGGATCTGCTCCCGGGCGGTGGGGTCCACCCCGAACTCGCCGACCGCCTGCGGGTTCTGGCCCGGCCGCTGTGGGAGATCGCCCTGCGCTGGTACGTCGACGGCAGAATCTCGCGACTGTGCGTCTCCCGGGGCGAGGCACTGTCGGTGCTGGCCCTGCGGGCCGGCGACACGTACGTCGTCCAGGATGCGGGCGCCGACATCTTCGCGCCCGTGATCGGTGCGCTGGGGGCGGTGGAACCGTTGAACGCCGGCGTCGTCAACGCACCCACGGTCCAACTCGGCGCGGCGTTCGATCAGGGCGGGGACGGCAAGTCGCTCGCGGCCGCGCTCGCCGTGCTCGGCGTGCCCGCGGTCGACGCGACGGTTCTGGGCAACGCGATGGCCGGCTGCACCACCTACGCCGAGATCGTCGGAATCGTCTACGGCGACGGGCAATACGATCCGGTCGGCGGGCCCGTCACGGTATTCGACACGGAGGCCGGGCGCATCGTCGGCACGTCCAGTGTGTCCGCGCACGGCGTGGCGTGGTCGTCGCTCAGCCCCGGCACCCCGCAACGCCTGCGGCAGGCGCTGGAATCGCTGGCCGACCGGCTCCGCTGACCTACACGGGTTGCCGCTTCCACCACGCACCGGTCTCGCGGCGCTCCTTCCAGGTGGTGAATTCGTACCGGTACATGCGCGCACGCACATGTTTCGGCGGCTGATCCGGGAACGGGTTGTACTGCAACAACTTCAGGGTGTCCGGGTCGTTGCGCAGCAGCCGCTCGACGAACCCCCGGAACCACGGTTCGGCGTAGCCGGGCGAGATCGCCGTGAACCAGAGCAACCAGTCGAGCCGCAGGTGATACGGCGCGAATTGGCGCGGCCGCCGGTTGACGTCACCCGGTTTCCCCTTGAAGCCGTACTCCTTCCACTCGGAATGCAGGCCGCGATGAGCGTCGGACGTGCCCTCCACGATCACCTCGTACCGCACCCGGGTGATGCTGCCGAACGCGCCGTACGTGTTGACGAAGTGCCATTTGTTGAACGACGCATTCATGCGCTGGCCGTGGGAGATCAGGTTGCGAATGGGCCAGTAGCTCAACACGACGACGAGCGCGGTCACCGCGATCACCAGCGCAGCGAACGGGACGGGCGCCGAGTCGCTGCCCGCCGGGACGTCGACGGGCAGCACCGTCTCGTACACGCTGTCGGGGATGGCGGACAGACCGAGCACGATGGTCGTCCAGTTCAGCCACGAGAAGTTGCCGCTCGCCACCAGCCACAGCTGGGTGACGATCATGATCGTCGCGGCGACGGCCGCGACCGGTTGCGGCGCGAACAGCCCGAACGGCACCACCAGCTGAGCGAAGTGGTTGCCGAGCACCTCGACCCGGTGCAGCGGCTTCGGTAGCCGGTGGAAGTACCAGCTGAACGGTCCGGGCATGGGCTGGGTTTCGTGGTGGTAGTACAGGCAGGTGAGGTTCTTCCAGCATCGGTCGCCGCGCATCTTGATCAGCCCGGCCCCGAATTCGAGCCGGAACAGCAACCACCTCAGCATCAGCAGCACCAGGATCGGTGGCCCGACCGACGCGTTGCCCAGGAAGATCGCCAGGAAACCTGCCTCTAGCAGCAGCGACTCCCAGCCGAAGCTGTACCAGAGCTGGGAGACGTTGACGATCGAGAGGTACAGCACCCACAGGGCGAACCACACCAGCATGCACACGGCGAGCGGGACGACCTGCGTCAGACCGAGCAGCGCGGCGAGCGACAGTCCGGCGCCGGTCCAGCAGATCCCCTCGAAGAACCGGTCGGAGTAGTGCAGGTGGAAGATACTCGGCGAACGCGTGAACGGGACGGCACGGAGAAACTTCGGGATGGGCAGCATCCCGGTGCTGCCGACGAGCGGCCTGAACTGGTTTCTCGCGGCCAGGAACGCGACGAGGTAGATCGCGGCGAGCCCCTCGGTGACGAGCAGCCGACCGAGCGAATAGTTTTCGCCAACGAACCAATCCAACGCCGTCACTCCTCGAGGACGGTTTCCTCCATCGTCGCGCAACCGCAGGGTGCGCGCAACGACGTCACCCCATCGGATCGTCGGCGCCGGGGATCACCCGGTGCTCGAACGGCGGCTCCACGGTTCCCCAGCGCACGCACTCCCAGCTGCCGCCCGCGAGCGGGGTCAACTCCACCGTCTGGGTGTTGGCCAGGTGATTGTTGGCGGCGAACAGCCCCGGCACCCCGGCCAGTTGTGCTGCCACGAGCCGGATGGCGGCGCCGTGGCTGACCAGCACGACGTCGCCCGAGGCCGCCGGATCGTCGAGGTACTGCTCACGCAGGGAGTCCACGACCGGGACGTACCGGTCGAGGATGTCGTTGGCGGATTCCCCGCCGGGAACTCGGGCGTCCAGTTCGCCGGTGTGCCACAGGTGGAACGTCTTCATGAACAGCTTGTGCGACTCCTCGTCGCTGCGGTCCTCGAGTTCACCGGCCTGCGCCTCGTGCAGTCCTTCCCGCACCTGGACGGCGATGCCCGACGCCAGTTCCACGAACCGCGCCGTCTGCCGGGCGCGCAGTGCCTGCGAGGACACGAGTGCGGCCGTCGTCGCGCGTGCGGCGAGGTCGTTTCCGAGCCGCTCCGCCTGGGAGAGTCCTTCGGGTGTCAGCCGGGCGCCGGGCAGCCTCGTGTCGAGCCTGCGCTCGACGTTCGCCTCGGTCTGCCCGTGCCGGACCAGGATCAGCCTGCCGCTCACGATTCCCTCTCTCCCTGACGGATTCGTTCGATCCAGTCCGCCGCGTCTCCGTCGGACGGCGGGGGCGGGCCGCTCGGGTTGGCGGCGGGCCAGGACCCGAGGAACCGCACGTGCGACTTCCGGTGCAGCGCACGGAACGCCTCGGCGACGAGCGGGTCCTCGATGTGCCCGATGCAGTCGACGAAGAAGCGGTACAGGCCGGGGGTGGTGCGCACCGGGCGTGATTCGATGCGGATGAGATCGATTCCGCGCGTCGCGAACTCGGAGAGCACACCGACGAGGGAGCCGGGGGTGTTGTGGGGTTCGAGGACGGCGGAGGTGCGGTCGCCGCCGGTGCGGGCGGGCACCCGGGTGGGCGCGGTGACCAGAACGAATCGGGTGCGGGCGCTCTTCTCGTCGGCGACCCCGTCGGCGAGGCTGCGGAGCCCGAGCCGTTCGCCGGCGAGGGCGGTGGACACGGCGGCGTCGGCGAGGCCGTTCGCCACGTCCTCGGCGGCGCCGGCGTTGGAGGACGCCGTCTGGAGTTGGGCGCCGGGGCAGTTCTCCTCCAGCCAGATTCGCACCTGACCGGCCGCCACCGGGTACGCCCGCACGGTGCGCACCTGGTCGAGCCGCTCGACGCCCGCCCCGCCGAGGATCGTGAACGCCACGTCGAGTTCGGTCTCGGCCACGATCTGCAGGCGGTCACCCAGCGCGAGCGAGTCGAGGGTGGGCACCACGGCGCCCTCGACGGAGCTCTCGATGGGAACGACGGCGCCGTCGACGACGCCGTCACGCACCATGGCCAGGGTGGCGGGCGGACTCGTCGCGGCCACCCGCTCCACGGGCCCGTCGAAGGCACCCTCGGCCTCGAGCTGGGCGAGCGCCATCTCCGTGAAGGTTCCCGACGGTCCGAAATACGCGATCTTTGGCACGACTACGAGATTACGCACCGAGCGTTGACGGTCCGGCGCATTGACGGTGAATGTTTTACCGCAGACCCGCGTCCGCCAGCTCACCGGCGACGAGCACCGGGTCGTCGACCTCGACCCCGAGCAGGACCTCGCGGACGGCCTCCGCGGCCTCGGGGATCAGCGAGGCGAGTCTCGTGGGATCCGGGGTCGCGAGCGCCGCCCGCACGTCGTCGCCGCGGAGGGACGCGACCGTCCCCGACAGCAGCGCGAGCACCTCGGCGGTGTCACGGGCCCGCGCCACGTATCCGACGTCGGCGTGCGCGAGGACGGCGAGGAAGTCGGCGACCTCGCCGATGGAGTGCCCGCTCGCGAGTCCCGGGATGCGGCCTACGTCCGCGAGGTGCTGCGCCGTCTCGGCCAGGCCGGCGTCGTCGCTGCCGTCCGCGACGACGAACACCGCGAGCGGGGACGGCAGCCGCAGCGCGACCGCGTCGCCGAGCTGGCCCGCCGGGCAGTCGAGGTGGAACCGGACCGCCTCGTAGGAGGCCTGCTCGCTGGTGCGGAGAACGGCCGGGTCGACGTCGAGCCCCACGATCACACGGCCGGCGTCGGTGCCGACGGCGTCGAGCAGCGCGGACGCCGCGACCACCCGCGGTCCGAATGCGCCACCGGCGGCCGGGCTCGTGTCCCGGGTCCCGCTGAGCAGATCCGCGAGCAACGACTGCGGTCCGCGGGAGCGCGGAACACCGAGGGAGAGAGGTATGGCCACCTTCCCACCGTATGCCCGCCTCGTGGACCGGAATCTTTTCGGGTCTTGCCCTCGCCGGTTCCGTCACATTAGGTTAGGGTTACCTCAGTATCGCGGAACCCTGAAGGAGGCTCCATGCCCGTCACGACCACCGGTCCGTCCACCGCCGAGCGTGTGCGTAGCTCGTGCGCACGGACCCAGGACGCGGTACTCGCCGTCGAAGGCAGCGCACCGACCGTCACGTCGGTCCACCACCTGCGGTCCAGCGGCGACGTCGTCGTCGCGGTGCCCACCGAGTCGGCGGCCGCCACGCTGTCCTGGCTCGCCGGCGGCGGCGGAATCCCGGCCGTGCTCGAACTGACCGACAACTCACCGCTCGCGCTGCGCGAGCCCGTGCGGTCGCTCGTCTGGCTGCGCGGCAACCTCCACGCGCTGTGCGAGGCACACACCCGCACCCTCGCCGACGAGGTGGCCTCCGAATACCCGCACCCCGGACTACTCGACGTCGGACACGATGCGACGCTGCTGCAACTGCGTCTCGAATCGGCGGTGGTCGCCGATTCGAGTGGCGCCGAACCCGTCGCCCTGGACGATCTGCTCGCCGCCCGGCCCGACCCGTTCTGGGAGATGGAGACCGCCTGGCTCCAGCACCTCGACGAAGACCACCGCGACCTCATCGACATGCTGTCGCGCAAACTTCCGCCCCACATGCGGCGCGGACGCGTCCGCCCCCTGGGCATCGACCGGTACGGACTGCGACTGCGCGTCGAGAACGACCACGGCGATCGCGACATCTGGATGCCGTTCTCCGCGCCGGTCGACGACGCCGTCGCCCTGAGCAGGGCGATCCGGCTGCTGGTGGGATGCCCGTTCGTGAACGGACTCCGCGCGCGCGGCTGACCGGCCTTCCGGTTCGCCGCACGCTAGCGTGTGCGGCGTGATCTCGCGCGCAACGCTCACCTCCTGGCTACAGCCGGCCTCACCCGAACCGGCCGCCCCGGTGGCCGCCGGCACCGAGCGCAGGGCCCTGTGGATCGAGATCACGATCGTCCTGCTCGTCACGTTCGGGACGAGCGGGCTGTCGGGACTGCTGTCGCTGACCGAATCGCTGCTCACACCCGGCAACCTGGCCGACCAGGCCGTCGCGCTCAACGTCGCCCGCGCCGAGAACCAGATCATCGACGTCGCCCGGCAACTGCTCGGCGTCGTGAAACTCCTCGCGTGGGGCGCCCTGGGGCTGTATCTCCTGTGGCGGAGCGGTGCCGGCCCACGTGACGTCGGGCTCGGCCGATTCCGCTGGCGCCCCGACGCGACGCACGGTGTCGGGCTCGCCGCACTGATCGGTCTGCCCGGGCTCGGCTTCTACCTGCTGGCCCGCGCGATCGGCGCCAACCTCACCGTCGTCCCCAGCACGATCGGGGACCACTGGTGGCGTCTGCCCGCGCTGATCCTGTGGGCGATCGCGAATTCCGGCGCGGAGGAAGTGCTCGTCGTCGCGTATCTGATCACCCGGCTGCGGCAACTCGGGTGGAGCGAGAATTCTTCGCTGCTCGCGTCGGCGCTGCTGCGGGGGACGTACCACCTCTACCAGGGCTTCGGCGGCGGGCTGGGCAACGTCGCGATGGGTCTGGTGTTCGGCCGGTACTGGCAGAAGACCGGACGGTTGTGGCCTCTCGTGATCGCGCACGCCACCATCGATTCGGTCGCGTTCGTCGGCTACGCCGCGCTGCGCGGGCACGTCGGCTGGATTCCGTAATCCGGCCGGACCAGTAAAGTCGTGCGGGTGACCGGCGACGCCCCCTATCCTCCGCTGCCGCCCCGTCCGCCTCGGCGGACGCCGGGCGGGCAGCAGGTGCCGCCACCCCCGAACCGCCGAATCCCGCCTCCCGACCAGCGGGTTCCTCCGCAGACGCGGCGGGTGCCGCCGCAGGGTCCGCCGCAACAGGGGCCTCCTGCGCCTCGCCCGCGACACCCCGCGCCACGTCAGGGTCCGCCGCCGCAGGAGGGCACCCAGGTGATCCGCCGCGACGGCTGGGGCGCCCCGCCGCCGCCCCAGCAGGCCTGGTCGCAGGCCCCGGAACCGCAACTGTCCCGCTCGGCCCCGCCGCAGGGTCCGCGCGGCTACGCACCCACCCAGACGCCGCAGCCGTACCGCGACGCACCACCGCCACCGCCACCGCAGGTGCCCGACCGGCGTCCCCCGCGCACGCCACCACCTCCGCCGCCGCCCGCACCGTCGCGGGCCCCGGAGCCGCCGCAGCAGCGCAGGCCCAGGCGACCACGGCACTGGGGGCGTCGCATCGGCATCCTGTTCCTGGTGCTGGTCATGGCGCTCGCGGGCATGACCTATTACCTCGACAGTTCGCTGAACCGGATCGACGCGCTGGCCGACTACCCCGGCCGGATCGGTGACACCCCCGGCACGAACTGGCTGCTGGTCGGTTCGGACAGCCGCACCGGGCTGACCCCCGAGCAGGAACAGCAGCTGTCGACCGGCGGCAACAGCGGTCCCGACCGCACCGACACCATCATCGTGGTGCACGTCCCCAGCGGCGGCGGCCCGGCGACGATGGTGAGCATCCCGCGCGACTCGTACGTGTCGATCCCCGGCTACGGCGAGGACAAGATCAACGCGTCGTTCGCGTTCGGTGGTCCGCAACTGCTGACCCAGACGGTCGAGGAGGCGTCCGGTCTGCACATCGACCACTACGCGGAGATCGGATTCGGCGGATTCGCCGGCATCGTCGACGCGATCGGCGGCGTCGACATGTGCCTGGACACCGCCATCGACGACCCACTCGCGGGGATCAACCTCGCACCCGGCTGCCAGGAACTGTCGGGGGCGCAGGCGCTCGGCTTCGTCCGCAGCCGCGCGACCGCGCTCGCCGACATCGACCGGATGAACCATCAGCGGATGTTCATGGCGGCGTTGATGTCGAAGGCCACCAGTCCGGCGACGTGGCTCAACCCGTTCCGCGTCTGGCCGCTCGTCACCGACACCGCCGCATCGTTGCGCGTCGACGAGAGCGACCACATCTGGAACCTGGCCGCACTCGCCTGGGCGGTTCGCGGCGACATGGTCACCACCACCGTCCCCGTGGGCGGTTTCGAGGACGTCGACGGCTCCGGGAACGTGCTGCTCTGGGATCACGACCGGGCATCGCAGTTCTTCGACGCGCTGGCCAACGACCGTCAGGTCCCAGCCGAACTGGTCACCACCGGACCGTGACGCGCGGCCGTAAACTGACACCCATGACGCACCCGGAGCCGAAGGCACCCAGCGAGTTCCATGCCCTCCTGCAGCAGCAGATCCGCAACGAGTTCACCGCATCCCAGCAGTACATCGCGGTGGCCGTCTATTTCGACTCGCACGATCTCCCACAACTGGCTCACCGGTTCTATTCGCAGGCCGCCGAGGAGCGCGGCCATGCGCTGATGATGGTCCAGTACCTGATCGACAACAACCTCCAGGTGACCGTCCCCGGCATCGACGACGTGGTCACCGATTTCGATTCGGTGCGCGCCCCCGTCGCACTGGCGGTGGAACGGGAACGTGCCGTCACCGAGCAGATCACCAAACTCGCCCGAACGGCCCGCGACACCGGCGACTACCTCGGTGAGCGGTTCATCCAGTGGTTCCTCGAGGAACAGGTCGAGGAGGTCGCAAGCATGCACACGCTCCTGACGATCGTCGAGCGCGCCGGCGACAACCTGTTCGACATCGAGGATTTCATCGCCCGCGAGATGAGCGGCAACTCGCCGGTCCGGCCGGGTGCGCCGAAGAGGGCGGGCGGCGGCGTCTGACCCGTTCGGGTCAGCAGCGGGTGGGCGCCGGTTCGCCGCGGAATCGCGCGGCCACGTATTCGTACGCGTCCGGAAAGCCCACCACTGCCGTCGTCATGTGCTCGGAAATCTCGTACGGGACGAACGTCAGTCTGGCGCCTGCCGCGCAGTAGCGGTGCGCGGTCTCCGCGATCGAATCGAACGGCGTCAGCCCGTCGAGGGTGCCGTGCCACAGGTAGAGGGGCGCGGTCGGGACACCCTCGTAGTACCTCAAACTGTTCTCGCGCAACACCTGGTGCGCACCCGAACTCGCCATGAGGCTGGTGGACGCGGCCAGCTGTCCGGCGCTGCGGAAGGCGCCGTGGAACAGCAGGAACCGGCGGCATTCGTTCGACATCCACTCGCGCAGCCACAGCCCGGTCGCGTTCAGCTGCGACGAGATCGGCAGCTGCTCCGGGTATTCACGTTCCAAACCGATCGCGGCGGCGAACGCGAGCCCGAACCCCGGATGCGGATTGAACCCCAGACCCAGGGCCATCTGCTCGAGGTCCGCGGGAATCCCACCCGCCACCACCGCGTCGAGTTTCAGTTCGGGCGCATACGTTGGGGCCAGCGCCGCCGCCCACGCGCTGGCCATGCCACCCCCGGAATAGCCGGCCAGCGCCACCGGGCTGTGCGTCAACCCCAGTTCGGCCACCCGCTGCAACGCCCGCACGCTGTCGAGGGTGATCATGCCGCCGAGCTTCGCGGCACCGTACGCGCCCGTCGGGCCGAGATGATCGGGCACCGACACCGCCCAGCCGCGCTGCAGCCCCAGATACAGGCCCGGCGACTCCTGCAGTTCCAGATTGAACAGCGAGTGCGACGGGGCACATTTGGTTCCGAGCGAATTCACGATCGCCTGATACGACACGAGCGGAGGATTCGCGACACCGCGGGGAAGCAGCACGGTGGTGACGGCCACGATCGGATGTCCCGCAGAGTTCGTCGACCGGAACGCGATCTGCCACCCGTCGGAGTTCGCGTACATCCAGGTGTCGATCCGCCGCGTCCGCACGACGTCGCCGGGATTCAGGACCCCGAGGTCGGCGGGGGCCGAATAGAAGGGGTCGGGGTCCGGCCAGGGATACAACGGGTCGGCCTGCACGGGAGCCGGAATCGTCGCGCCCAGGAAAACGGCACCGAGAATAAACGCTATCCACGCACCGGATCGTCGCAACATGTGCCTGCCCCTCCGGCCGCGTCGTCAGATCGCTGTGAATTTTATACGCGAGCCCGGGGCCGCCGACGCGGATTGCCCGGTTCCCATCCGTGATCCGCCGCCAGCTCAGACAAGGAAATTGTCACCAGAATGGTTCCGAATTTAGGTTGACTTTAGTTTGGGAACGCTTGCCAATATTAGGTCGAACTTGGATGACACGTGCTCTGACCAGCGATATTATCCATTTCATGACTTCCACTGACGCGCACAAGACGAAATTCCACGCTCTGCTTCACGACCAGATTCGCAACGAATTCAACGCGTCACACCAGTACATCGCGACTGCCGTCTATTTCGACAACTCGGACCTGCCGCAGCTGGCCAAGCACTTCTACAAGCAGGCCGTCGAAGAGCGTAACCACGCCATGATGATCGTCCAGTACTTTCTCGACCGCGACATTTCGGTGGAACTGTCGGGTGTCGACGCGGCGAAGGGCCAGTTCGAGAACGCACGCGAGCCGATCGCACTCGCTCTGACTCAGGAGAAGACGGTCACCGAGCAGATCGTGCAGCTGGCGAGCACCGCCCGCGAGGAGGGTGACTACCTCGGCGAGCAGTTCATGCAGTGGTTCCTCAAGGAGCAGGTCGAGGAGGTCGCGAGCATGACGACGCTGCTGACCATCGCCGACCGCGCGGGCAGCAACCTGTTCGACCTCGAGGAGTTCGTCGCACGCGAGATGAGCGGCCCCGCAGACACGTCCGGCGCACCGCACGCGGCGGGCGGTTCCATCTAGGCGCTTCGCGCCCGTGCGCCTTTCTGGTTGTGGTGGCTACCAGAAAGGCGCACGGGCCCGGAGGGCCTATCGCAACGTCACCTGGCGGCCCCGCAGTCCGTCGCGGGCGCGGCGCTCCTCGGTGGTGAGGGGCGCGTCGACGGCCAGGGCCTCGGCCAGTCGCTGACCGAGTTCGACGGTGGCGGCGGCCCATTCGTTCGCGTGCTTCTCGCGGTCCAGGTCGAACACCGGGACCAGCAGTCCGTGTGTCCGGAAGGACCCGGCGTAGCGCGAACCCTCACCGAGGTGCAGGCCACCGGTCGCGTGCACGCGTGCCAGGGCCAGCATCAGATCGTCCTCGTTCTCCGGGCGGACCCAGCGGATGTGCGCCTTCTCGCCCGCGTCGACCCACCACGCCGCGACGACACCCTCGGCCTCGACGCGCGCGGACGGCATGATCGCCGCATTCGCGTGCTGCACGGTCGTCGCGACCTCGGGTGCCGGCTCCACGCCTTCGGGAATCCACCAGTTGAAATCCTGGTGCACGGTGATGTCGAGCGGTGCGTCCGCGTCGATCACGTCGGCCAGTGCCGGGGTCTCGGATCCCGGGTTGGCGGAGGCCAGCGATTCGCCGGCGGCGGCATCACGGACCCAGGCGACGGACGCGGCCAGGTCGGCGCCGAGGTCGGCGGAGTGCGCCTGGACCTGCACACCGACGAACCCGGTGGCGCTGTCCCCCTCGTCGCGGACCAGCGCCGCGACGGCTCCGGGCAGCACGGTCGCGAGGGTCACGGGACGGGACGAATCCTTGACCGGGAGCGGGGCGGTCGCCGACGGGACGAACTCGCGCAGCGCCACCAGATCGCATTCGGCGGCGAGGCCTTCGAACGGCCGGGTCACGGCCGCCGCGGCGCTCTCCCGTTCCGCCTGCCGCTGCGCGAGCTTCTCGGCGCGGGCGCTACCCGGCTTCGGACCACTGTTTCTCTTGCTCTTCTTTGCCACGACGCCAAAACCTACACGCCGACGCCGGTCCGGTCAGGAGGCCAGCCATTTCTTGGTGCGCCCGGGGTGGTTGGTGGCCACCCAGCTGACTCCGAGTTCGCGGCACAGTTCGACGTCGCTGCGGTTGTCGACGGTCCAGCAGTACGTGGCCCGTCCCGCGGCGGCGGCCTTGTCGACGATGTCCGGGTGTTCGTGCAGCGTTTTCACCGACGGACCGACCGCGGTGGCGCCGACGGTGGTCGCGGCTCCCCCGCCGAGGTACCGGGCGGATTCGCCGAGCAGCACGGTCGGGAGCATCGGCGCCGACCGGCGGATCCGCCACACCGCTCCGGCGGAGAACGACATCACGACGGCGCGGGAGTGGTCGGCGGACGGGGGTGCGGCGATGCCGAAACGTTGCAGTTCGGCGAGGACCTTGCTTTCGACCAGCCCGCCGAAGCGCACGGGGTGCTTGGTTTCGATGAAGAGTTTCACCGGGCGCGCCGTCCAGTCCAGGGTGAGCGCGATCAGCGCGCTCAGCTCGAGAAGTTCGGCGGGCTCCTCCTCGGTCCCGTAGTTGAACTCCGCCAGTTCCTCGAGCGTCATCTCGCTGACGACGCCGGTGCCGGTGGACGTCCGGTCGACGGTGCGGTCGTGGACGCAGACGAGGTGGCCGTCGCGGGTGAGCCGCACGTCGCATTCGAGTCCGTCCGCGCCTTCTTCCAGGGCCAGTTCGTAGGCGGCGAGCGTGTGTTCCGGCATGGCGGCGGATGCGCCTCGGTGGGCCACCACGAGGGGCCCGCGCCGGTCGGGGCTCACGATGCGACGGCTTCCCGGTCGGCGTCCCCGGACGTCTTCTCGGCCGACTTCGCGGCGGGCTTGTCCGCATCGTTCCGCGGCAGCGGATCGGTGGCGATCACCCAGCGGGTGACGGGTTCCTTCGTGCCCTTCAGCGTCCGGCCCTCGAGCCGCCGGAGCACCATCAGCGCGAGGAGCGCGGTCGCCGAGGCGACCAGCGCCGTGAATGCGGCCAGCAGAACGCCGTCCGCCATGGCCTGCAGGCCCGGCCTGGACCGCCAGAACCAGTTGAAGAGAACGAGCACGGCACCGAAGACAAACAGACTCCACCAGGCGCGGACCAGCAGGACCGCGCGGGGGTCGCGGCGGATCACCTCGAGCAGGAAGACTCCCGGCATCACCAGGTTCAGGCCGGGCACCGCGCACCCGACGACGACGTCGGTCGGCGTGCGGGGGTCGGACTTCTTCGCCCGGGCGAACGTGCGGCGACGCATGCGCAGCAGCCAGCACACTCCGGCGATTCCCGACAGCAGCGCGAAGAGCATCCCGCCGGCCTGGCCGAGGAACACGGCGATGTCGGACACGGCGAGCACGGTGGGGTCGATCAGCCGGGTCCGGTTGCGGAGGAGGACGGCGTACCGGCCCAGTTCGGCGAGCACTCCGAATGCGTACAGGCCGATGGTGACGGTGAGGAAGCGCGCGGCCTTGTTTGCGAGCAGTTCCGGCCAGTCCCGGCGGGTGGAGGGGGCTTCGACGTGATCGTGGAGTCCCCAGCGGGGGATCTCGGTGTAGTGCGGGGTGGGGCTCGGCGTCGGCGGCTCGGCCGCGAGACCGCTGCGCTGCAGTGGGGACCGCGCGATCCAGCGGAATCCCCGGCTCGCGGGCGGCTGGTTGTGATCGGTCCGGACGGGCGCGAGCAGCACACCGTGGCAGCGCGGGCACCACTGCGCCGGGGCGCCGAGGACCGGCCACCGGGCCGCGCATCGCGCGCACACCTGAACGACGACGCTCATGCCCTCCGCACCCACTTCACATTGCCGATTCTGTCACGGCCCGCGAATACGGGCAGCCCACGACCGAATCGTCCTTTTTGGGGAGAATGTGTGAGCTGCACCACCGGAAATGCCGAGTTATCCACAGTTTCCACAGGTTCATACACAGTTATGGACAGTGTGAGTGGTGCTTATACACAGGTCAGAGCGCATGTGAATCCGGGATTGTTGACAGCTTCGGGTGAACGGTCCACAACGGTGGATGAATTTGACATCGCAGCTCGGTGAACATTCGGACTCGGTGACCGACGGCTCGGCCCGGAATTACCCCTCCAGTTCGGATCGCCCGCGAAGCGACCCGAGAACTCCGGACCGGCCGTCGTCTCCCCCACCTGTGCCGGGCGAAAATGTCCCGACACTTGATCTGACGCAGCCCGGCGCGGTTTGGTTCCACCCAATCTGTAATCTCGGAAACCGATGACGGAAGACGCCGGATCGCGGTGGGACCTCGGGCCCGCCCGTGTCCTCCGGGTGGCCGCCGCCCTGATCGTGGTGCAACTTCTCGTGCGGACGTGGGTTGCCGCGAACAGCGACTTCTACTGGGACGACCTGATCCTCGCCGGGCGCGGCGGCAGCCTCCCCCTGCTCTCGGGCGACCTCCTGCTCTACGACCACGACGGTCACCTCATGCCGGGGGCCTTCGTGGTGGCGGGTATCGCGACGCGGATCGCGCCGTATCAGTGGATCCTGCCGATGCTGACGATGGTCGTGCTGCAGGCGGTGGCGTCGTACGCGGTGTTCCGGTTGCTTCGCAAGATCCTCGGCCCGCGGCCCGTGCTGCTGGTTCCGCTGGCGCTGTATCTGTTCTCTCCGCTGACCGTGCCGGCGTTCGCGTGGTGGGCGGCGGCGCTCAACGCGCTGCCTCTGCAGATCGCGCTGGCGTGGGTGGCCGGCGACGCCCTCGAACTGTGCCGCACCGGACGGCGGCGGTACGCCGTGTCGGGCACGCTCGTGCTGATCGTGTCGCTGCTGTTCTTCGAAAAGTCCGTCGTCGTCCCGTTCGCCGCGTTCGCGACCGTCGCCCTGCTCGCGCACGTCGGCGAGCGGGAGCGGCCGGTGCGGTCGACGTTGCGGCGGGGCGCGGCCCTGTGGATCCCGTCGGCGGCGGTGCTCGCGGTGTGGGCCGGCTTCTACTTCTCCACCGTCGCGTCGCAGTGGGAATGGGCGGGGGCGTCGCGCGCGTTGGAGTTGCTCCACCACGGCACGTCGCTCGGCCTGCTGCCCACGTTCGTGGGTGGGCCGTGGACGTGGGAGCGGTGGATTCCGAGTCCCCCGTGGGCGTCCCCGTCGACGTCGCTGGAGGTGGTCGGCTGGGTCGTTCTCGTCGCGGCGGTCGTCGCGACGGTCCGGCCGAAGCGGCGGATCGGCTGGGTGTGGGTGCTCACCGCCGGGTACTTCCTGCTGTCGGTGACGGCGATGGTCGTCACGCGGTGGGGCGCGGACACCACGTACGAACTCGCGCAGACCCTGCGCTACTTCACCGACACCGCGGTGATCCTCGCGATCGCCGTCGCCGTGATCGCCCGTGCACCCCGTCGCCGAGCCGAGCCGGTCCGGTTGCGGCCGCTGGTGGCGGCCGGTGCCGTGGTCGCGTTCGTCGCGAGCAGCCTGTGGTCGACGTACACGTTCACCCGCAGCTGGGAGGAGAACCCGACCACCGACTACCTCGCGACCGCGCGGGCGTCGCTCGCCGACCGGGACGACGCGCCGATCCTCCAGCAGCCCACGTCCATCTGGGTGCTGTTGCCGGTGGCGTACCCGAACAACCTGGTGAGCCGGGTCTTCGCCCCGCTCCGCGACCGCCCCGCGTTCTCCGACAGCACCCCGGACCTCCGGATGATCGACGACGCCGGTTCGGTGGTCGACGCCCAGGTGACGTGGGTGCGCGCGATCGAGCCCGGAACCGTCCCGGACTGCGGGCACCTGGTGGACCGGCGCAGTTTCGAGCCGATTCCCCTCGACGGGCCGCTGACCGGCTGGGAGTGGACAGCGCAGCTCAACTACCTGGCCACGGCAGACGGTGAGATCGCCGTCGCGATGGAAGACGGCAGCCCGGTGCGGGTGCCGGTGCACCGCGGCCCGAACTCGGTGTTCGTGCGGCTCACCGGCGGCGGTCAGAGCCTGCGCGTGAGCACCCTGACCCCGGACCTGTCCGTGTGCATCGGGGTGGGCCCGGTCGGGGTGGTCGTGCCGAAGTAGCTACCGCCCGTACCGCGACCAGGCGACGCGGGTGTTCGCCGCACCGACGATCGCGGCGGCCACGTCGTCCCAGCTCGCGGCGGGCAGCCCGAGTTTCGCGAAGAGGGAGCGGCGCGGCCCGGTCATCTCGATCGTGGCGTCGGGGAACCGCTTCTCCACCACCTCGCGCAGTGTGCCGATCCCGTCGACGATGCCGAGTTCGACGGCTCGGCGCCCCAGCCAGACGTCGCCGTCGAAGAGTTCCGCCTCGGCCGCCTTCAGCTTGTCCCCGCGGCGACCGACCACCCAGTCGCGGAACTCGTCGTGGATGCCTTCCTGGATCTGTTCGAGCCACTGCACGTCCTCGGACTTCTCCGCGAAGAACGGGTCGAGGCGGGCCTTCGCCTCGCCTGCCGAATGCAGCCGTCGTTCGATGCCCAGGCGGTCGATCAGTTCGGAGAACCCGAATCCCGCCGAGATGACGCCGACGGAGCCGACCACCGAGGTGGCGGTCGCGTAGATTTCGTCGGCCGCGCAGGCCAGCCAGTAGCCGCCGGACGCGACGACGTCCTCGCAGAACGCGAGCACGGGCAGTTCGTGTTCGGTGGCGAGCTGGCGGATGCGGGCGGCGATGTATTCGCTCTGCGTCGGAGATCCGCCGGGACTGTTGATCAGCAGCGCCACCGCCTTCGCGCCGTGCGTGGTGAACGCGCGCCGCAACGGTTCCTCGACGGACTCGGCGCTCAGCACGCGCCCGAAACCCGCTCCGCCGGACGCGATCATCCCCTGCAGCCGCACCACAGGGACCACCCCGGCGGCGGAGCCCCCGAACGCGTCGGGCAGCTTGTCGGCCAGCGGTTTCGGCAGGTTCAGTGGGATCTTCGCCATGAAATCAGCGTACCGATCAGGGATCGGGCAGAGTGGTTCGCATGGAGTTGCGAATCTTTACCGAACCCCAGCAGGGTGCCACCTACGATGATCTTCTGGCGGTGGCGCAGGCCGCCGAACGTTTCGGGTACGGCGCGTTCTTCCGCTCGGATCACTACCTCGCGATGAACACCGAGGGCCTGCCCGGACCGACGGATGCGTGGATCACGCTGGCGGGCATCGCCCGGGAGACGTCCACGATCCGCCTCGGCACCCTCGTCACGTCCGCGACGTTCCGGCACCCGGGGCCGCTGGCGATCTCGGTGGCGCAGGTGGATCAGATGAGCGGCGGTCGCGTCGACCTCGGCATCGGCGCCGGCTGGTACGAGGAGGAGCACCATGCGTACGGCATCCCGTTCCCGCCGCTGAAGGAGCGGTTCGAGCGGCTCGAGGAGTCCCTCGCCGTGATCACCGGACTGTGGCGCACTCCGCTCGGGGAGACGTTCTCCTACGACGGGACGCATCTGGCGGTCAAGAATTCGCCGGCACTCCCGAAGCCGCGGCAGCCGCAGGGTCCGCCCGTCCTGATCGGCGGCACCGGTAAGAAGAAGACCCCCGCGCTGGCCGCGAAGTACGCGAGCGAGTTCAACGTCCCGTTCCAGTCGATCGACGAGACGCGGGAGGTGTTCGAACGGGTCCGGGTCGCGTGCAAGACGATCGACCGGGACCCCGAGGAGTTGGTGTACTCCAACGCGCTCGTCCTGTGCTGCGGGCGGACGGAGGAGGAGATCGCGAAGCGCGCCCTCAACATCGGACGTGAGGTGAGCGAACTGCGGGAGAACGGCCTCGCCGGGTCGCCTGCCGAACTCGTCGACAAGATCGGCCGTTACGCAGAGGCCGGGTCGCAACGGATCTACCTGCAGACCCTCGACCTCGGCGACCTCGACCACCTGGAACTGGTCGCCGGCGAGGTCGTCCCGCAGCTGAGCTAGGCGGAGGCGGAACCGCCCGTCACACCGTCCGTTCGAGACCGGCACGTTGGTTCGGCGGGCTCAGCAACGTTCCGTTCCCTCTCCGGCGGTGGAATGCTCGAGGTACGTCCGGAACGGCCGTGCGTCGACTCCACGAGGAGATGAACAGGTGCGATGAAGTACGTGATTACGTGGACGGTGCGTGAGGGCGGTTCCGCCGCCGAGAACGAGGAGGCCGCACGGCGGAGCCTCGAAGTGTTCGCAAGATGGACGCCGGCCGAAGGGGCGAACTTCCATCAGTTCCTCGGCCGCCTGGACGGCACCGGCGGATTCGCGTTCGTCGAGGCGGACGATCCGAACGACATCCTGGACGGTCCGACGAAGTTCGGGCCCTTCTTCGAGTTCCACGTCTACCCGGTTGCCGACATCGCCGTCACCACGCAGGCCGCGCAGCACGCGGTCGAATTCCGGGGTGCGATCAGCTGATCCCGGCTCAGTGCCGGGTGGTCGAATCCAGGAACTGGCGGAGGTCGCGATCCCACTGCGCGTCGCGGGAGCGGTTCAGGGAGGCGCGGCAGATGAGGAAGCCGGACAGCGCGATCATCATCACCGCGAACCAGGTGAACAGTCCGGCGATCACGCCGGCCACGCGGGCGGCGGACGACGACATCGGTTCGGTGGTGAGGTTGCCGTCGGCGTTGACCCAGATGTCCTGCTTCGTTCCCGAAGGAGTTGCGGGGTCGACCGTGATGTCGGCGTGCCGGGTTTCGTCACCCCAGGCCCACTTGGCGGGGGCGGTGTCGACGCCCGACGGTGCGACGTCGGAGGTGACGGACACACCGGTGGAGTCGGCGAGCGTGGTGGCGGTGACGGTGCGGTAGTCCGCGACCTGCTTCTCCGCCAGCGTCAGCTGACTGTCGATGGTCCGGGCGCCCACGAGGATGGCGAGGGGCAGCATCGCGAAGGCGAGCACCACGACCGCGAGGGTGAGCATGTTCTCGATCCGGTCCGAGCGCCGGAGAAGCGGGTTGTGCCGCTGACGAGCCGACCGCTTGCGCAGCCCTCGTGGTTGAGAGTTGTTCCACATTCCGGATCCGGTCCTCTCGCCGACAATTCCCTACCATCCAGGGTCGTACGCAAGGCAAACAAGATCAAGTCGATCCGGTGTGTTATTGGGCACTGTGCCGTAATACACTCATCTGCTCTCCGCCATCTCACGATGCTCCTTGGGGCTCACTCCGCGCACGCGTTTGAACGCCGCACTCAACGCGAATGCACTCCCGTATCCCACCCGTTGCGCCACCGACGCGACCGTGGCGTCGGGTTCGCGGAGCAGATCCGCGGCCAGGGACAGCCGCCAGCCTGCGAGGAAGGTCATAGGCGGTTCGCCGACGAGTTCCGTGAACCGGCGGGCGAGGGCCGCCCGCGACAGGCCGGTTTCCGCGGCGAGCGACTCCACCGTCCACTGGTGTGAGGGGTTGTTCTGCAGGATGCGCATCGCCTTGCCGACCACCGGGTCGCCCTGCGCCCGCACCCAGGACGGCGCTTCGGCCGCCGGCCTCGCGAACCAGGCGCGCAGCACGGCGATCAGCAGCAGGTCGAGGAGGCGGTCGAGGACCGCTTCCTGCCCGGGCTCGTCGCGCACCACTTCGTCGTGCATGAGCGTGACGAGCCGGGAGTCCCAGTCGGCGCGGCGTTGCACGACGAGTTCGGGGAGCGCGGACAGCAGTCGCCGGCTGATCTCGCCGGGGGTTTGATACGTGCCGGTCAGCATGACCGTGCGGCCGTTCGCGCTGTTGCCCCAGGTGCGCACGCCGAGGTCCATCGCCTCGGCGAGCGGTTCGCCGCGGAGCGTCGTGCAACTCTGGTCGGGGTTGATGATCACGTGCGGCGGGGTGTCCGGGTGGTCGGCGATGACGTACCGCTCGGGGCCGCGGATGATCGCGACGTCGCCTTCGGTGAGCTGCACCGGTTCGCCGGTGTGCGGGAGGATCCAGGCTTCGCCGCGGCCCATCGCGACGAGGCTGAGCGGCGCGTGGTCGTCGATCTGCAGCGACCACGGCGGTTCCATGATCGATCGGAGCACGAATGCTCCGGCGGCGCGGGGACCACTGATGAGACCGGCGAGGGGATCCACACGTTCAGCGTAGACGCTCGCGTATGGAACAGCGCTTTTCAACCATGGAAAGTCTCGCTGCCGCCGTCTTGACTGAAAACATGACAACGACTCCGCACACCCTCGTCCTCACCGCCACCGGCAAGGTCGGCAGCCGCGTCCTTGCCCGGCTCACCGCCGCAGGCGTGCCCGCCCGCGGCGCCTCCCGGGCCGGCACTCCCCCGTTCGACTGGGAGAACCGGGACACCTGGCTTCCGGCGCTCGACGGCATCACCTCGGTGTACATCGCGTACTACCCGGATCTCGCGGTGCCGGGAGCGGCGGAGGCCGTCGAGGAGTTCGCCGGCCTGGCCGTCGCGAACGGGGCGCGTCGCCTCGTCCTGCTGTCCGGTCGCGGTGAAACCGAGGCGGAGCGTGGCGAACTCGCGATCCGCACGGCGGGCGCCGAGTGGACGATCCTGCGGTCCAGTTGGTTCGGCCAGAATTTCGGCGAAAGTTTCATGCTCGACTCGCTGCTCACCGGCGACCTCGCGCTGCCCGTCGACGGGCACGTGCTCGAACCGTTCGTCGACGCGGACGATCTCGCCGAGATCGCCGTCGCCGCATTGACCGAGGACGGTCACGCCGGCGAACTCTACGAACTGACCGGGCCCCGATTGCTGTCGTTCGGCGACGCCGTCGCCGAGATCGCGGAGGCAACCGGCCGCGAAATCCGATACACGCCAGTTACTTCGGAGGAGTACTCGACGGCGCTGGCAGGCCAGGGGGTACCGTCCGACGCGATCGGCCTGCTCACCTACCTGTTCGACGAGGTGCTGGACGGACGCAACGCCTCACTCACCGACGGGGTGGAACGCGCACTGGGGCGCGCGCCCCGCGACTTCACCGACTACGTCCGCGCCGCAGCAGCGGCCGGGGTCTGGAGGGTTTGATCATGGAGCGCTATCTGACGATCGTCACGGCGGTCGGCGCCGGCGTGGTGGGCGGGGTGATGTTCGCGTTCTCCACGTTCATCATGACCGGGCTCGGTCGCCTGGATCCGGCCCAGGGCATCTCGGCGATGCAGGCGATCAACCGCGAGGCGCCGAACTTCTGGTTCATGACGGCGCTGTTCGGCACCGCGCTGACGTCGATCGCGCTCGCGATCGTCAGTGTGGTGCGGCACGACGGTTCGGCCGTCTACGCGGTGATCGCGTGCGCGCTGTATCTCGTGGGAATCGTCCTGACCATCGTCTACCACGTGCCGCACAACAACGCGCTGGACGCGATCGATCCCTACGCGACGGGCTCGGCGGACTTCTGGCGCGACTACGTGTCGGGCTGGACCGGGTGGAACCACGTGCGCACCGTCAGCGCCATCGCGGCGTCCGCAGTGCTCACGTGGTCCGCGACCCGTGGTTGAGAGTCCGGGACCTACGAGGGCGGCAGGATGTCGGTCTGCGCCGGGACCTCGTCCTGCTTCAACAGGCCGACGGGGCAGCTGACGCCGGTCGCGTGCACGGGGCAGTATCCGCCGGGGTTCTTCGCGAGGTACTGCTGGTGGTAGTCCTCGGCGTAGTAGAACTGCGTGAGCGGCGCGATCTCCGTGGTGATCGCGCCGTACCCGGCTTCGGCGAGCCGCTTCTCGAAGGCCTCACCGGTGGCCTCGGCGATCTCCACCTGCTGTTCGTCGATGGTGTAGATGGCCGAACGGTACTGCGTTCCCTGATCGTTGCCCTGCCGCATACCCTGCGTGGGATCGTGGTTCTCCCAGAACTCCTTGAGGATCTCGGCGTAGGAGATCACCTTCGGATCGAAGACCACGAGCACCGCCTCGGTGTGCCCGGTGCGTCCCGAGCAGGTCTCCTCGTAGGTGGGGTTCGGCGTGTAACCGCCTGCGTACCCCACCGCGGTGGTGTAGACGCCGTCGAGTTGCCAGAACTCCTTCTCGGCGCCCCAGAAACATCCCATGCCCAGCACCGCGGTCTGCATGCCCTCGGGGAACGGGGGTTTCAGGGGGTGACCGTTGACGAAGTGCGTCGCCGGAACCGGGATCGGCTGACTACGTCCGGGGAGGGCGTCCTCAGCGGTGACCATCACGGACTTAGCGGCTGCTCGACCCAGAAGCTCGTCGTACCAAGACATGGTTCGATGCTACGCGCGGTGCCGGAGTGGTCTCCCGGGCGAGCGCCGACTGCATGCGCATCCGCTCGGCGCGGGCGGTGACCCAGCCCGTCGCCGGCACCTCCACCCACCGATAGAGCGCCTCCGACACCAGCGCCGTCACCACCAGAAACGCGATGACGGCCCCGGTCTTGCCGAACGAGCCGACCGTGTGCTCGTACACCCGATAGAGGATCAGGGTGTGGACGAGGTAGATCGCGTAACTGCGGGTCGCGGTCCACCGCACCACGGCCCAGTGCGCCGCGGGTCCGTCGTACCGGC
Source organism: Rhodococcus koreensis (assembly GCF_900105905.1). Lineage (GTDB taxonomy): Bacteria > Actinomycetota > Actinomycetes > Mycobacteriales > Mycobacteriaceae > Rhodococcus_F > Rhodococcus_F koreensis. The sequence continues at coordinate 4,589,521 of NZ_FNSV01000005.1, forward strand.
CCACCAGCACGACGCACGCGGTGACGACGGCGAACGTCCAGAGGTAGTGATCGCCCGCCCAGTACACGCGGAAGTCGGTGGCGAGGCGGATCACCTCGACCTGCGCCAGCCCGGCGACGACGATCCACCGGCAGTCCGCGAGCCGCGCCCAGCCGAGGTAGATGATCTGCCCGAGGAACACGGCGGGCAGCGTCGCGGCGATCTTCGACAGCATCGGGACCGTGTACGGCTGCGGCACGTACAGGTTGTAGAGCAGGATCAGGGCGCAGATCGAGGCGCCGGCCATCGGCATCGCGATGGGCAGGGTCCGCAGCACGGGACGCGCGGCGACGCAGGCGAAGTAGAACAGGATCTGCACGGCGAGGGTCCACGTGACCCCCAGCACCGCGACCTCCGGTTTGAGGAAGAAACCGCCGAGCACGAAACTCAGCGCGGCGTCGACGTTCGACACCCCGTCCTGGCCGCTGAACATGCCGTTGATGCCGAGGCGGACCAGCACGATCGCGGCGAGGACGGCCACCCAGAATGCGGGCAGGATGCGGCCGAGCCGATTGAACAGGAACTGCCCGGGTTCATGGCGAATGGCCGAACGGGTGATCAACAAACCGGTCAGCATCATGAAGACGGCGACCCCGAGAAACGACAGATGCTGGTTGAGTCCGCCCCGCTCGATGAAGATCTGATAGACGACGTCGATGAACCACCATCCGGTTCCGAGGTCGTCGATCAGATAGAACGAGATGTGTGAGTAGATCACGGCCAGAACAGCGAAAAAGCGGAGCAGATTCGCGCCCGTGAGCTCCACACGCGGCGCGGCCGCATGCGAATCTGCAACAGGTGTCAGCGAAGGCATCGCGTCAGCTTAAGGTTCCGTTCACCGCTCGGACGAATTCTCACGACATTCAGTGTCGCCGTGCCAGCCTTTCTTCGGGTGCCCGAACTTTCCGTTCCGGGAATCGCTCCGTGACCCCAACTGTTGCGCAGGGTGTACCAATGAGATTGGGTATATACCCGAGAACGATTCGCCAAAGGCGGGTGTCAGGCGCGTGCCCACGTGCCGTCGACACCCGGAACACACCAGGGCTCACAGCCCGTTGATGAAGGGACCCTCGTGTCTGTTTACACGCTGCCGGAACTCCCGTACGACTATGCAGCTCTCGAGCCGCACATCTCCGGCAAGATCATGGAACTGCACCACGACAAGCATCACGCCGCGTACGTGACCGGTGCCAACACGGCGCTCGACAAGCTGGCCGAGCTCCGCGAGTCGGACACCCTGCCCGCCGTGGTCAACCTGCACGAGAAGAACCTCGCCTTCCACCTGGGCGGCCACACGAACCACACCGTCTTCTGGAACAACCTCTCGCCGGACGGCGGCGACAAGCCGACCGGTGAGCTCGCGGCCGCGATCGACGACCAGTTCGGCGGCTTCGACGCTTTCCGCAACCACTTCTCGGCCAACGCCAACGCCATTCAGGGCTCCGGCTGGTCCATCCTGGCCTGGGATTCCATCGGCCAGCGCCTGCTCATCGTGCAGCTGTACGACCAGCAGGGCAACATCCCGATCGGCCTCACGCCGCTGCTGCTCCTCGACATGTGGGAGCACGCCTTCTACCTCGACTACCAGAACGTCAAGGGCGACTACGTCAAGGCATTCTGGAACATCGTGAACTGGGCGGACGTTGCCGCTCGCTTCGAGAAGGCACGCACCCAGACCGCGGGTCTGATCGTCTAGTTCTCGCTTTTCGCGGCCACGGGCGCCCGGAACACCGTCTCGGTGTTCCGGGTGCCCGTGGCCATTTCGGGTGCGAAATCCCGTCCGAGCAGGCCGAGCGTCCAATAGGCTTCTCGAGTGACCGAGTCCAGCACCTCTGCCAGGGACGACGCCGTCGTCCACGCCTTCCGCGACGACGCGCTCGGCGACCTCGACGCCACCGGCCTCGCGGCCTGGATCGCCGCCGGGGAGGTGTCGGTCCGCGAGGTGACGGAGGCGGCGATCGCGCGCGCCGAGTCGGTCGGGCCGACCCTGAACGCCCTGGCGTTCGCCGACTTCGATCGTGCACTGACGGAGGCGGACCGCCCGCACGAGGGCGTGTTCGCGGGAGTGCCGACCGTCGTCAAGGACAATGTGGACGTCGCCGGAGTGCCCACCCAGCACGGCAGCGTCGCGTTCGCCGCGAAACCCGCCCGGGTGGACAGCGACTTCGTCACGCAGTACCTGTCCACGGGTGTGCTCTCGCTGGGCAAGAGCAGGCTGCCGGAGTTCGGGTTCAGCGCGTCCACCGAGTTCATGGACGCCGAGGCCGTGCACAATCCGTGGAATCCCGCGTTTTCGCCGGGTGCGTCGTCGGGTGGTTCGGCGGCGCTCGTCGCCTCGGGTGTGGTGCCCATCGCGCACGCCAACGACGGCGGCGGATCCATCCGCATCCCCGCCGCCGCCTGTGGTCTCGTCGGCCTGAAACCGTCCCGCGGGCGGACGGTCCCCGACGCCATGGACAAGACGCTGCCGATCCGGATCATCGCGCAGGGCGCCGTCACCCGCTCGGTGCGGGACACCGCACGGTGGATGGCGGCCGCCGAACGCTACTACCGCAATCCCACGCTGCCGCCCATCCGGTTGGTCGAGGGGCCGAGCAACACCCGCCTGAAGGTCGGGGTGGTGGTCGATTCGGTCACCGCGTCCCGCACGGACGACGAGACCCGCAAATCGGTCCACGCGACCGCCGATCTGCTCGCGGATCTCGGCCACCACGTCGAGGAGTGCCCGATGCCGGTGGGCACCTCGTTCGTCGAGGACTTCTGCATCTACTGGGGGTTCCTGTCGTTCGTCATCTCCAGCAACGGCAAACGGATGCTCGGACCGGACTTCGACCGCGACGCCACGGACAACCTGACGCGCGGACTCGCCGCGATGTACCGCAAGAACATCGCGAAGACGCCGCGGGTGCTGTACCGGTTGCGGCGCACGTACCGCGAGTACGCGCAGATCTTCCAGAAGTACGACGTGATCCTGTCCCCGACCCTGGCCCACACCACTCCGGAGCTCGGATATCTTTCGCCGGCACAGAGTTTCGAGGAACTGTTCGACAAGCTGATCGCCTACACGGCGTTCACGCCGCTGAACAACGCGTCGGGCGGGCCCGCCATCTCGCTGCCGATGCACGAGACGTCCCGCGGTCTGCCGCTGGCGTCGCACTTCTCGGCCGACCACGGCGACGAGCGGACCCTGCTCGAGTTGGCGTTCGAACTCGAGCAGGCCGCGCCGTGGCGTCGGATCCAGGACGCCGGCTGACGGTCAGGCCCTGCGCCGCAGGCCCATCCACACGACGGCGCCGGCGAGCAGCACGGTGGTGATCCCGAAGCCGACGGCGAGGTGCTCGGCGGTGAGGATCGGCGCCGGTGCGGACAGCGTGCGCGTCACCGCGACCGGTTCGGCGAGCACCGTCGCCAGCTGATTCTGCTGGGCCGCCGTGCGCACCGGCATCGCCGCGACCCCGTTTTTGAGGTCCGTGGACAGCTGCCCGGACAGCGTCTTCAGCTTCGCGAACCCGTCGACGATCTGCGAGGTGGCGCCCTCGAGCATCGCAGGCGCCTGATCGGCGATCGGGACGATGCCGTCGTTCAGTTGCCGGGCCCCGCTGCTCAGCTGAGCGCTGGCGTCGGTGAGTTGACCCATCGCCACCCGCACGAGTTCGCCGAGGTCGGTGTCGGGGCCGACCTGTCCGCCGAGCAGACCGGGCACCGAACCCAGCTGAGCGGAGAGCAGGTCGAGGTCGGCACCGACCTGCCGGAGCGACGGGACCACGTCCGATGCAACGGGTGTGGCGTCGAGGACGCGGATCGCGTCGTCGATCCTGGTGCGCATCTGGGTCGCGCTGGCGTTCGCTTGGCCCAGGGTCAGCCCCAGCGCGCTCAGCCGGTCCGCGAGGCCGTTAGCCGTTCCCGACGTCTCACCGACCACGCCCGCCACCTGATCGGCCACCTCCAGCAGTTGCACCGAACCGGCTCGGGCCGTCTCGAGATACGGGAGCAGGGTGTCGGCGCCCTCGGTGAGCTGTTGCGCAGCATCGTCCGCCGCGGCGGTCCCGGCCGCGAGGAACCCGGCCGTCATTCCCGCCTGCTGGAACCGCGTCCGCGACGAGGACATGTCCGCCAGCAGATCCGTGATGCCGTCCGCGCCGATCTGGGAGGACACCACCCCGGACAGTTCCTCGGACGCCGCGGAGTCGGAACCCGCGACGTCGAGGTCGAGGGTCGCCTGCCGCGGCTTCGCACCCCACACCGAGGAGACGGCCTCGCTGAAGTCCTCGGGCACGGTCACCGTGGCGAACCAGTCGCCGCCCGCCGCCGCGCCCGCGTCGACCACCTGCCAGTCGAACGCCCCGTTCGCCTCGAGCTTCTCGATCAGGGTGTCGCTCGCCCGCACCGGTTTTCCGTCCACGGTCGCACCGGCATCGGTGTTGACGATCGCCACGGTCCGGCTGTCGGCCGAGCCGTCGCCGAGGAACACATATCCGAGCCCGCCTGCGGATGCCAGGACCAGACCTGCCATGGCGGCCGCGGCGACCCGCCGCGGTGTGAGGACCTTTCGCGTCGACTCGGTTCGGGCGTGATTCGCGGGATTCCGTGTGCGCTCAGAGGTCATTCCGGTGAGGGTAGGTGGCTTTCGTAGCGGCAGATTGTGACGATTCTGAGGATTCTCTGAGACGTCTGTGTTCACCTGAGGCAGTTAGCACTCCCATGCTCTTGTGTGCCAGACACTGTCGGGCGCATTCTTCAAGTACCCAACGAGGTGTGCAGAACGAATCATGTTCGAAGCGTGTCATCACACACCGAGGAGGCAGAGATGAACAGGGACGGCTACATCGGCATCTCGCCCTTCCAGGCCGCGGGTACCTTGCGGGGATTCGTCATTTCCGGGCGCTGGCCCGACACCACCAAGGAGTGGGCTCAGCTCCTCGCGCTCGCCGTGCGGGTGGCGTGCGTTCCGGGGTTGCTCCGCACCACCACGGTCTTCGGAGCGCACGAGGACCTGCCCGAGGAACCCGAGCCCGAGACGGTTGGTCTCGTGGTGGCCGAGGGCACGGTCCTCGGGGAGTTCGCGCTCGCTCCGGGCCGGTTCGCGGATCATCTGCCGCCGGCGCTGATGATGCTGCACCCGCCGTCGGAGACCACCCCGTCGCTCCCGGAGTGCGCGGGCGCGGCCTCGGGCTGTGTTCTGCTCCCGGGTCTCCCCCACCTCGGGCTCGAACACCGCGCGGCATGGGTGGAGGCGGAGGCGGACGGGACGGTGACGTCCATGGTCAGCCGGGTCGGCATCGACCCGATCAGCGATCCCGACACCGCTGTTTTGGCCATGCTGCTGGCCTCGTGAGGGTACCCGAAGTTTGAGCCCCCGGGACCCCAAACTTATTGTCGCTTTTGCCTTTTCGTTCGGCCCTCGCTAACGTGGGTCGCAACGAAGGGGAGTAGCCCCCAATCGCCTGTGTCGACATACTGGCGCGGCAATCTCGCACTGCGAGGTTCCGGGCCCGGCCTGGCGGACCGGTTTCCACACCGGTGGGCGAGACCTTCGGCCGACAGACGCATCGCCGCGTCTGCCAGGCCGGAGGAATCCATTCCATCCTCCGACCCACTACTGGAGGAGGATGTGCCGTGCTGACCGCCGCGCTGCTGAGTTTCGGCGTGATCTTCGTCGCTGAACTGGGAGACAAGTCCCAGCTGATGGCGATGACGTTCGCCCTGCGCTACCGCTGGTGGGTCGTCATCGCCGGCATCACCGTCGCGACCACCGTGGTCCACCTGGTGTCCGTGGCCGTCGGCCACTACCTCGGTGTCGCGCTGCCGACCGCGGCGATCAGCGTCGTCGGCGGTATCGCCTTCCTGATCTTCGGCGCGTGGACGCTGCGCGGCGACAACCTCAGCGAAGACGAGCAACTCAAGGCGGGCCGCGCGACCCGCTCCGCGTTCCTGGCCGTCACCTCCGCGTTCTTCCTCGCCGAACTCGGCGACAAGACCATGCTCGCCACCATCACCCTCGCCACCGACCACGACACGATCGGCGTGTGGATCGGCTCGACCGTCGGCATGGTGGCGGCCGATGCCCTGGCCATCGTCGTCGGCGCCGTCCTGGGCAAGCATCTGCCCGAGAGCGTCATCCGCATCGGCGCGGCCGTGCTGTTCTTCGCGTTCGGCGTCTGGCTGCTGCTCGAGGGCCTGTTCCCCGGCAACATCGCCGGTCCGATCGCCGGGGCCGCCGTCGTCGTTCTGGCGCTGGCCGGTGCCGCCGGACGCACGGTGTGGTCGCGGCGCCGCCGGACGGCCGCGGCCGAGCCCGAACAGATGCAGCGCCAGGACTGAACCCGGTCGACAAAGACGCGCCCCGGGGCAATACTCGGAGTCCTTGGAGTACCTCGCAGTTCTCACGGACGAGAGGGCGTGTGTGAACCATCCCGTAGCGAGCGGCAAGCCTGCGATTCTCACCGTCGACGACGACCCCGGGGTGTCGCGCGCCGTCGCCCGCGATCTGCGGCGCCGATACGGTGAGAAGTACCGGATCATCCGCGCCGAATCCGGCGAATCCGCACTCGACGCGATGAAGCAGATGAAGCTGCGCGGCGATCCCGTCGCGGCCATCCTCGCGGACTACCGCATGCCGGCGATGAGCGGGATCGAGTTCCTCGAGAAGGCCATGGACCTGTACCCGGTCGCGCGCCGGGTGCTGCTCACCGCGTACGCCGACACGGACGCGGCCATCGAGGCGATCAACGTCATCGACCTCGATCACTACCTGCTCAAGCCGTGGGATCCGCCCGAAGAGAAGCTGTACCCGGTGGTCGACGCCCTGCTCGAGGCGTGGGCGTCGTCCGATCACCACCCCGCCGAGGAGACGAAGGTCGTGGGGCATCGCTGGGCGCCGCGGTCTTCGGAGGTGCGCGAGTTCCTGGCCCGCAACCAGCTGTCGTACCGCTGGTACATGTCGGACGAGCCGGAGGGCGGGCGGTTGCTCAGCGCCGCCGGCGAGGACGGCCGGCGCCTGCCGGTCGTGATCTGCGCCGACGGCGAATGCCTGGTGGAACCGTCGGACACCGAACTGGGCCGGCATCTCGGACTGCGGACCGACCCGTCGGAGAACTTCTACGACCTCGTCGTCGTCGGCGGAGGCCCGGCCGGTCTCGGCGCCGCCGTGTACGGCGCTTCGGAGGGGCTGCGCACCGCGCTGATCGAGCGGACGGCCACCGGTGGACAGGCGGGGCAGAGTTCGCGCATCGAAAACTACCTCGGGTTCCCCGACGGCGTGTCCGGCGCGCAACTCGCCGAACGGGCCCGCCGGCAGGCCACCCGGTTCGGGGCCGAACTGATCACCACCCGCGACGTCGTGGCACTCGAGGTCAACGGCTCGGCGCGGACGGTCCGGTTCGCGGACGGCGACACCGTCGACGCGCACACGATCATCCTGGCGACCGGCGTCTCGTACCGGCGTCATCCCGCGCCCGGCGTCGACGACCTCACCGGCCGCGGCGTCTACTACGGTTCCGCCGTCACCGAGGCGGCCCGCTGCACCGACCAGGACGTGTACATCGTCGGCGGGGCCAACTCCGCCGGACAGGCCGCCGTCTACCTGTCACGGGGCGCCCGGACGGTCACCATCGTCGTGCGGGCACAGTCGCTTGAGGATTCGATGTCGTACTACCTCGTCCAGCAGATCGAACGGAACCCGCGCATCCGCGTCCGACCGTGCACCGAGGTGATCGGCGTCGAGGGCGACGCGCACCTCGAGAAGATCCGGCTGCGCAACAACGCGACCGGCGACGAGCAGACCGTCGACGCCGGATTCCTGTTCCTGTTCATCGGCGCCGCCCCGCGAACCGACTGGCTCGACGGCGTCGTCGCGCGGGACGAGAACGGGTTCGTCGTGTCCGGCCCCGACCTCGTCGTCGACGGCAAGCCGCCGCGCGGCTGGCCCCTCGACCGCCTCCCGCACCACCTCGAGACGAGTGTTCCGGGGATCTTCGCCGCCGGGGACGTGCGCTCGGAGTCGGCGAAGCGGGTGGCGTCGGCGGTCGGCGAAGGCGCCATGGCCGTGATGCTCGTCCACCGCTACATCGGCCAACCATGACCAGGGGCAGACCATGAGCCGACTTCCGTGCGATCCCCCCGAGCTGAGGACGCTGTTCCTCTTCGAGAAGCTCACCGACCACCAGCTCGAGCAGCTCTGCGAGAAGGGGCACGTCGAGCTGATCGAACCCGGCCCGGTGTTCGCGGAGGGTGAGATCGCGACGTGCTTCTACGTGCTGATCGAGGGCGAACTCGTGCTGAGCAAGCTGTCGGGCGGCGAGGAGATCGAGTTCAACCGGACGTCGCAGCGCGGCGTGTACTCCGGGGCCTGGCAGTCGTACCTCGGCGACCGCGCACCCCAGACGTACACCGCGTCGATGCGCGTCACCGCGCCGTCGAAGTTCTTCGTCCTCGACGCCGACCGGTTCGGGCAGCTGATGCGCGAATGGTTCCCGATGGCCGTGCACCTGCTGGAGGGACTGTTCTTCGGCAACCAGAACGCGAAGCAGGTCGTCGATCAGCGGGAGCGCCTCCTCGCGCTGGGGTCACTGTCGGCGGGGCTCACGCATGAGCTGAACAACCCGGCGGCCGCCGCGGTCCGGGCGACGGCGTCGCTACGCGACCGGGTGTCGCACATGCGGCAGAAACTCGGTGTCATCGCGTCGGGGGTGTACGACCGGCAGGCGCTGGCCACGTTGATCCGGTTGCAGGAGGAGACCGCCGAACTGGTGGCGAAGGCGCCGACGCTCTCTCCCCTCGAGGCGTCCGACCGCGAGGACGAACTCGGCGACTGGTTCGACGACCACGGCGTCTCCGGCGGCTGGGACCTGGCGCCCACGTTCGTGCAGGCCGGGCTCGACGTGCCGTGGCTGGAACGGATCGTCGCCAGTGTCGACGACGCAGCGATGGTCGAGAGCGCGATCCGCTGGCTCAACTACACCATCGAGACCGAACTGCTGATGAACGAAATCGCCGACTCCACCGCCCGGGTCTCCACGCTCGTGAACGCCGCGAAACAGTACTCGCAGATGGACCGTGCCCCCTACCAGCGCATCGACCTGCGGGAACTGCTCGACAGCTCGCTGGTGATGCTCGGCCGCAAGATCGGCGACTCGATCGCGGTGGTCAAGGAATACGATCCCACGCTGCCGCAGATCCCCGCGTACGCCGCGGAACTCAATCAGGTGTGGACGAACCTCATCGACAACGCGGTCGCCGCCATGAACGGCCACGGCACCCTCACCGTCCGCACCCGGCGCGACGGCGACATGGCGCTCATCGAGATCGGCGACACCGGACCGGGTGTGCCCGAAGAGATCCGGTCACGCATCTTCGAACCGTTCTTCACCACGAAACCCGTGGGCGAGGGAACCGGGCTCGGCCTCGACATCTCCTGGCGCATCGTCGTGAAGAAGCACCGCGGCGACCTGCGCGTGGAATCCGAACCGGGCGACACCCGGTTCCAGGTCCGCATTCCGATCGAACCCGAAGTCGCAGCAGCAGAAGGAGTCACCGATGGGTGAGCTGGACGGAATCGACCCGAATGTGCCGCCGAGCGGGGAAGGCTGCGTCGAATGCGACAGCGCCGGCGGGTGGTGGGTGCACCTGCGCCGCTGCGCGCAGTGCGGTCACATCGGGTGCTGCGACTCCTCCCCGGAACAGCACGCCACCAAACACGCCGCCGACACCGGGCACCCCGTCGTGCGGAGCTTCGAACCGGGCGAGGACTGGTTCTGGAACTACGCCACCGAGACGGCGTTCGAAGGTCCCGAACTTGCCCCGCCGCAACATCATCCGATCGATCAGACCGTCCCCGGTCCCGGCCCCCGGGTTCCGTCGGACTGGCAGGCGCACGTTCACTGACTCAGAGTTGCGCGAAACGCTGTGCCGTCGCCGCGTCCTGCTCGTCGTACCGGGCCAGCGCCGCTTCGAACTTCGCCTTCAGGTCCAAGGCGTAACGCTCGTGCGCGGCGAACGTCCCGACCGCCGAATTCTCTTCCGCGACGCCCGGGCCGCCGATCGCCGTCGCCCGGAACCGCGCGGCCAGTTCCGCCGCCGACCGCAGATGGGTTTCGCCGAGGCCGAAGTTCTCCGGCGCGAGTTCGCGGTGCGCCCGCTCCCGCAGGTCCCGCATGTCCGCCGCCAACACCTCGCACGCGGCGATACACCGCACCAACGCGTCCCGATCCACTTCGAGCCGATCCTCGGTCATCCGTCCCCCTACGGTCGTCGCTCCACCCGCGAGAGAAACTACCCGCTCCCCCGCCGGCAATGCTTCCCTCAGCGCTGCCTTCACACCGAGCGACCGTTATGGTGCAGGTCACCAGGGTCGGCCAACGAAGGTCGCCGGAAACGAAGGATGCGAACTGTGGAAATTCAGGGAACCGCCGCACTGGTCACCGGAGCAGCCTCGGGCCTCGGTGCCGCCACCGCCAAGCGTCTCGCCGACGCCGGCGCCACCGTGTTCGGACTGGACCTGCAGCAGTCCATCGAACGCGCCGGCGACACCGTCCCCGACGGTGTCACCCTCCTCGCCACCGACGTCACCAGCGGCGACGAGGTCCAGGCCGCGATCGACACGATCGTCGAGTCGGGTCTGCCGCTGCGCATCGTCGTCAACTGCGCCGGCGTCGGCTGGGCCGGCCGCATTCTGTCGAAGAAGGGCCCGCACGACCTCGAACTGTTCCGCACCGTCATCACCGTCAACCTGCTCGGCACGTTCAACGTCCTGCGCCTCGCCGCCGACGCCATCTCCAAGACCGACACCGTCGACGAGTCCGGGCAGCGCGGCGTCATCGTCAACACCGCATCCGTCGCCGCATTCGAGGGCCAGATCGGCCAGATCGCCTACTCCGCATCCAAGGGCGGGGTGCACGGCATGACCGTCCCCGCCGCCCGCGACCTCGCCCAGTTCGGCATCCGCGTCAACACCATCGCCCCCGGCATCATCGACACCCCGATGCTCGCCGGTGTCACCGACGAATACCGCAAGGGCCTCGAAGCCGGCGTGCCGTTCCCGTCCCGCCTCGGACAGCCCGCCGAGTACGCACAACTCGTCCAGATGATCGTCGAACACGACTACCTCAACGGTGAGACCATTCGTATGGACGGCGCCCTGCGCATGGCGCCGCGGTAGGCGGCTCCGCCGCCCGTGCGTGGTTAACGAGTCTCTGGACTCTTCAACCGCGCACGGGCGCGAAGCGCCCTAGGAGGGCTGAAATGGGGTTCTACTCGGACCGGATCGTCCCGCGACTCGTCGACATCAGTTGCGGGATGAAGTTCACCGAACCGACGCGGCGACGCGTCTGCGCCGGGCTGCGCGGGCGCGTGGTGGAGATCGGATTCGGGTCGGGCCTCAACATCCCGTTCTACCCGGCCGCCGTCGAGTCGGTGAGCGCCGTCGAACCCGCCGACCTCGGCTGGAAGCTGGCCGGCAAGCGCCTGGCGGCGTCGACGACGCCGGTCGAAAGGTCCGGCCTCGACGGTCAGTCACTCCCCTTCCCCGACAACAGTTTCGACACCGCACTGTCCACCTGGACGATGTGCACCATCCCCGACGCCGACGCCGCGCTCCGAGAGGTCCTGCGCGTCCTGAAACCCGGCGGCACACTGCATTTCGTCGAGCACGGTCTCGCCCCGGACGAAAACGTCCAGCGGTGGCAGCGCCGGCTCGAACCGATCCAGAAAACCGTCGCCGGTGGTTGCCACCTCACCCGCGACATCCCCGCCCTGGTCACGAACGCCGGTTTCGACATCCAGGACCTCGACCGCTTCTACGAGACAGCCGCACCGAAAATCGTCGGCGCCTACTCACTCGGGGTTGCGGCTTCGCCACCCGTGCGCGGCTGAGGAGTCCAGGGACTCGTCAACCACTCACGGGGCGCTAGGCTGCTGTCGATCCGTGAACAGACGAGGGGGGCTTCGTGGGGACGTTGAAAGCTGATCTGGAGCAGCTCGACAAGCTGGGGGGAACTTTGCGCGCACTGGCCGACGAGGCCGGTGGTCTGCGAACCGGTCCGGCGGCAGGACCGTTCGCGTCCACGCTTGGAGGTGTGATGAGCTCCGTCATCGAGGCATCCGGCATCTCCGCGGATCTCGTGGATGCAGCGCTCGTGCCGGCGATCAAGGAACGACTCGGCGAGACCGGCGACGTGATGATCCATGTCGCGCAGGAGTACCGGAACCAGGACGAATCGTCAGCCGACCGGTTCGTCGCCGCCTACACGAACGCCACCGGCGAGTGGAGCGGCGAAGCATGAGCCTCACTCGCACCCAGATCGACTCCTGGAATCCCGCGACTCTGACCGAGATCGGTGACGCATGGATCGCCCTCGGCACCAAGGTCGAAGATCTCTTCACCCGATACGTCGACGGCGTGACCAAGGTCAACGACACCTACTGGGAGGGCAAAACCGCCGAGGCCGCCCAGAACCGGGCGAATGCCGACAAGAAGACGGCGCTTGTCGTGGTCGATCAACTGGAAGCACTCGCCAACCGTGCGAAGCAGGGTTTCCACGACGTCGACGCACCCTTGCAGCGTGCGCGGATGGCGATCGTGGCCGCCGAGTCTGCGGGTTTCCGCGTAGCCGACGACCTGACGGTCACCGATCCCGGGACCCCCGATCCCGACAACGATCGCGTGAACGACATGACCGGATGGCAACGCGACATCGCCGACGCCGCGTCGGCGACGGAAACTGCCGACGCAACCGTCAGGGACGCACTCGCTTCCGCTCGCGACGGGCTCCGGGCAACGTTCACCTCCGCCGCGGCGCTGGGCTCCGATCAGGGTGCGTCCGACGGTACGCAACTCGTCTCCGACCCCGCCGGATTGAATCCCGAGCAGGTCCAGAGACTGACCGAGGCCGGGGAACTTACCCCCGAGCAGCTCGACGCCGTGAACTCCGGCAACGCCGCGACGATCCCTGCGTCGCAGATGGAGTACCTGAATCAGGTCAGCCGGTCACTGGACGGAAAGAGTCCACAGGAGATCCAGCAGATCATGGACAAGCTACCTCCGGACTCTGCGCGTGCCCTGGCGAACTCGCTTCAAATCGTGTCGAACGACAAGATCACGGCCACCATCAAGGGCGACTCGCAGGTGCCGACGACCGGCGGCCTGAACCTGCTACCCGATAAGATGGTCGAATCGCTGACCCGGGACGATCTCGTGACCCGCGGTTTCAAGATGGTCGGGCCCACCGGTGCATCCAGCGTCGAACTGAACGGAGTCGCCGACAACCAGGCGATCGCCGACATCGTCCAGGCAGGCGATGCGCAGTACAAGAGCGGCAGCAGCCTCGATCAGCACCTTCTGGAGGTCGGTCGCCAGTACCTCGACGCCCAGGTCGCGCACGAACAGAACCCAAACCACAAGTTCGAGTACTTCACGGTCGACGGCCGGGGAACCGAGAACACGGCGATCACCGAAGGCATCTTCACCGCCGTCGGCGACGACAAGATCGCCGTTCAAAACGCGGTCACCCAGCCCGACACCGGCCAGAATCTGGTGCGCGACGTCCTCACTCACAACTGGTCCGACAACGGGCAAGCAGCAGCCTCGATGTTCCGGTTCGACGACGCAGAGGCCACTGTCGAGGACCCCCGCAACCCGGCCGACGTCGAAGCCGCGACACGCAGCGGGCAGATCATGTCAGCCCTCGCCGAGAACATGAGTACCGACTGGGACACGTTCCGGGGAATACCCGGCACCGACGGGCAATCCGTCGGAGAGGTCAACCCGGACCTCCTTCGGACCATGTCCCACAGCATGAGTCCGTACATCAGCGACCTCGCGGGCGCCGGCCGACCAGAGAACCCCGGCTTCAACATCGGCACCTGGGCAGACCCCGCCGACAACAACCACTTCGGCGGCTCGTCGAACGTATTCGCCGTGATGAACACCGACCCCGAGGCCGGAACACACTTCACCCAGTCCTCGATGCAGGAAATCCTTGCCGCGGAGGGCCGGTACGCACACGACCCCGCGGCACCCCTGGCCGGTGGCGACCTCTCCACCGCAGGCCGAATCCACGGCCTCATGGACAGGGGACTACTCCTCTCGACCGAGGACAGCTACAGCGACAAGGCCGAGCAGGCGCAGGCAATCTACGACCGCAAAGCGGCGGCATACGGCGCTCTCACCAGCATCGGCTCCGTAGGCCTGGACCGCCTTCCCGGCGGGGAATTCATCAACACCATGATCGACGCGGGCGGCGACCCCCTGAAAGACGCCGTCATCGGCAAGGCGCCGGGGCCGGCACCCTCCGTCGCCCTGGAAGCTCCGGACTTCTACCGCGACTACTACAACATTCTCCAAGCGACGCCGGAGCTTCCCGCGAGCTTCCGAGGGGATTACCCCTGGGCATTCGATTCGTCTGGCGACCTCCTGTCTTGGGAGGACCTCCGTTCGAATGCCGAGATGAAAGGTTACGGAAAGGATCCTCTCCAAACCATGTTCAGCAACCTCGGCGATCCGGCCGACGGGAACGGGGAACGTATCCGAAACGGTTACGACGACGTGGTACGCAACGATGGTTGATCGCGCGGGTTTCGCACTCACCTTGGGAACGGTGGTTCTTCTGTCGACCAGCTGCGCCGAGGAAACTGCACCTGAACCGGATCCGCCTCCTCCGGCAGAGACCACGGTCTTGTACTCCAACGTCTGGTCTGGCGGATCCGATGTCGACGTGTCCAACCGGAGCGCCGAACTCGTACGCGCGGCCTACGAGGCGGGAGAACTCACGTCCTATGTAGGCCTGAGCAACTCGTATCCCGGATATGAAAGTGCTGTCGGCGGCCCCGCGAGACAAGGTGATCGCGACAAGGAGGAGTTCCTCACCTGGCGAGAACCTGAGGACACCAGCCAGGCTGCGGGAACGAACTTCGTGTACATCGCCGACTTTGCAACCACGGATTCAAGAGTGGCGGCCACGGTATGTAGTTACGAGCTCTTTTCCGAGCCGCGCCCAAACATCACCCTGAATCCATTGAATGCGGCGTTCCGTGTCGAGCTGGAACGGACCGCCGCCGACCCGGGGCAGCCGGGAATTCCCGACACCGACCCTGCCCAGCAGGACGCTCGTGCGAATCGGGTGCCGACGTGGAATGTGTTCGAGGGCTGGAAGATCACCAAGCTCCACTACCTGCGCCGGCTGGACGGTGATGTCATTCCTCAGGGGTGCACGGACTGGTGGCAGCAGCAGTTCCCGGCATTCGCCGCGAATGCGTCCGGCAACCTCGTTCCGCCTCCCGGTTTCGAGCCGCCGACGATGCCGGTCGCCGTCCAGTATCCGGAGTGGATCGGGCCCGCGAATTCGGAGTAGGCGGCTTCGCCGCCCGTGCGTGCGTAAGGAGTCCCTGGACTCGTCAACCGCTCACAGGCGGCGGCGCCGCACGTCGTCGACGTAGAACAGGATGAGGGCGACGATGAGGAGGGCCGCGGGGATCCAGGCGGCGGATCCGCCGAAGTAGCGGGTGGCGAAGGCGCCGAGGACGGCGCCGCCCGCGAAGCTGCTCACGATGGCTGCGTACACCCGGGTGTGCCGCCGCGATTCGGGGATCTTCTCGATGAATCCGGCGTACGCCGCCTCGGTGAAGCGCATGAGGTTGCCGGTGGTGGCGACGGCGATGTAGGACAGCGATCCGATGGTGCGGAACAGGCCGAACTGCATGGCCGCGACGAACGCGATGGGCACGGTGACGAGCGCGTTGGGGACGTCCGGGGGGACGAACGCGACCGCGACGAGGACGACGATCTGCGCGACCATCGCGATCCGGATCGGGTGGTCGAAGACGCTGTGGGCGAGTTCGCCCTTGAGCAGGTGCGCGAATGCGACTCCGACGATGAACGCGAGGATCGGCCACAGGTGTGCGCGTGCGGCGTGGAAGTGCCGCTCGGACAGGTCGATGGCCATGAGGATGACGTTGCCGGTCTGGGCGTTCGCGAAGACGCCGCCGCGGCTGATGTAGGTGTAGGCGTCGAGGAAGCCGCCCGCGGCGGTGAGGAGCAGCGCGAACCGCAGCGTCGTGGATGTCTTCGGCACCTCCACCTGACCACCCCTACCGAATCGGGCCCTGCATTGCAGCCTAGAGGTCGGATGCGAGCGGGATCTCGTTCTCGGCCCGATCCGACATCCATTCGCGCAGTACTTTCGTGGCGATAACGTCGTCCTCGTTGTATTGCAGCAGTCGTTCGCGCTGGGTGAGGTCGGGTTCGCCGTCGTAGCCGACGGCTTCGCGGTACCAGCTCATGGATGCTTCGCCACCGGCGTCGGCGTCGCGCCACCGGAATCCGGCGACGGGGGCGATCTTCTTGAGGCCCTTGCCGCCGGGGCAGATGAACTGGTCGCTGATCGCCTGGTAGATGTCGACCCATTGTGGGCTGTCGATGAATTCGCGGATCTCGGCTTCGGTGGGGATGCCGGGCGTCCCGGCGAACCGGCGGGCGGAGTCCAGCAACCACTTGTCCTCGGCGGACCGCGAATAGCAGTAGGCGGCGAAGGTTCTGCCGCTCAGGGCCGCCGCTTCCCGCTCGGCCATCAGCCACGTCCAGAATTCCGCGAACGACCGGGCCTCGTCCTGCGTCGGCACCGGGTCCCAGCTGACGAACGGCCGGTACGCGGACACCCCGTCCACGTTGAGCAGTGTCCCCCACAGGTAGGCGCCGTGCTCCTGGTAGCTCTCCATGTCGACGTCGACCTCGACGTCGGCGCGCGTCACCCGGATCTCGGGGAAGCGTCGCACCAGCGGCGCCCCCGCGAGCCAGGCCTTGGCGGTGACGACGGCGTCCTCGAACGCGCCGTGCGGCCAGTCCTCGAGGGGTTCGCGGTCCCATGCGGCGAGGTCGTCGATGGTGTGGCAGCCCGCGTCGCGCAGCATGTCGGCGCGCGACCCCGTGGCCACCAGGCTCACGTCGTGCGTCTGTGTCAGCTGTTCCTCGCACCCGGGCCACCACGGGCAGGACCGGCATTCGCCGATCCTCGACGGCACGGTCGCCGATTCCCCGCGTGCGACGGCGAGCCGGTCGGCGAAGCGTTCGTCGTAGTCGTCGAGGATGGTGGTGAGGTCGTGCACGTAGATGACGTCGGAGCCGTAACCGATGGCGCCGGCCACCAGGGCGGGACTCGCCAGCCCGTGCCGCTCGAGCATCCGGTACACCTGCGCGACGCGCATCTGGTCGCGGACCTGGCTGCGGGGCTTCCGCGCCACGTCCTCCTGCGGTTTCCACTCGAACATTCCCGACGTCACCGCGCCGCGGCCGGGATCGGTGACCTTGTGGTTGACGACGATCACCGGGATGTACCCACCGCGGTCCTCGTCGCGGAGCAGAATCTCGCAGCGCGCCCTCCGGCCGGCGTCGCGGTCGAGCGGGAGCACGGCTCCCCAGATGCGGTCCACGCCCGCCTCGCATGCGGCGAGGGTGTCCTCGGCGCGCCGGCGCAGGCTCTGCTCGGTGTCGATCTGCACCCACCGTTCCGGTGCGTGCTCGGTGAGGGTCCGGCGGACCTCGTCACGTTTGGCGGCGGCAGCATCCTGGCGCTGGCGGACGCCCGGGTCCTCCGGCGCGGCCGCGAGTTGTTCGGGGAACGCCGCGTCGAGGTGCACCCGGTGGCGGCACCGCGTCAGGGCGCTGGCATCGATCACCGTCCCCGACACCTTTCCGGGAGAGGCGTCGGGTTCTGATTGCTGACCGATATGGGAACACACGATGACGAAGATTATGTGCTCCCCTAGGCTGATCCCGAAGCACCGGATGCAGTTGGTAGCGTGGGCTCCGCTGAAACACCAGGAAAAGGGGTCTTTTCGATGGGGTTGTTGAAGAAACGTAAGTCCCGAGCCACCCGCAAGGCGGAAGCCAAGGCACTCCGGCACAAGGCTGGAGTGGAGGCGAAGCTGAGCGCGAAGAACGAACGGAAACGCGACAAGCATGCCGCGAAGGCCGGGCGCAAGCTCGAGGCCGCCGAACTGAGGTCGCTGAAGAAGGTCGAGAAGGCTCAGATCGCTGCGTTGAAGGCCGAGGAGAAGGCCGCCGCCCAGAAGGGTTTCACGGTCGCCGCCGTCCGCAAGTACCTCGGTGTCGCTCGACTGCTGACACCGGTGCTGCTGCCGATCGCCTACCGCGCCGCCACCGTCGTGCGCGGGCAGATCGACGCCCGGCGTGCCGACCGGATGGGCATCGACGTCGACCAGCTCGCCAACTTCACCGGGCACGGCGCCAAGCTCAGCGCCCGCATCGCCGGTGCCGAAAGCACCACCACGGAGATCCTCGCGCAGAAGCCGGACGACGCGGAGACGCAGAAGTTCGCCGCCGCCATCCGCGACCGCCTCAGTGATCTCAACACCGCCGTCCGCGCGGCCGAGCAGATGCCGCAGGCCCGCCGCAAGGCCGCCCATCACGCCATCTCGTCCGAACTCGACGGAGTCGAAGCCGATCTCCTCGCCCGCCTCGGCGTGCGCTGAACGACCCGACCACTCGATGTCCCCCGCCCGCCCCGCCGCGACCGCCACCCTTCGTGGGTCGGCGGTCGGTGCGCTCGTCGCCGGTCTCGCGGTCGCGGCGCACGGCATCGGCGGGGGCGGCCTTCCCGAATCCGCGGCCCTGACCCTGCTGCTCGTCACGTGCAGCGGTGTCGGCGCGGTCACCGCACAACTGCCCGCCCGCTTCCACGGACCGCTCGCACTCGTGGCGGCCCTCGGCGCCGGCCAGGTTGCCGCGCACTTCGCGCTCACGCTCACCTCGCACCTGCACTCGGCGGTCCCCGCCGTGCCGATGGTCGCCGCGCACGCGGCCGCCACCGTCGTCTGCGCGCTGCTGATCGCCAACGCCGAGCGGCTGTACGGTCCCCTCGTCCACGTCTGGCGGGTGGTTCTGCGCGGTGAACCGCAGCCCGTCTCGGCAGCAAAAACGGCGCACCTCCCCGCGCGTCCCGCGAATCCCGTGGACGCCCTCCTGCGCGCGAGCATTTCGCGTCGCGGCCCACCGGTCCTGGTCTGATTCTCACCTTTTCTCCCTTCAGACCTTTCAAAGGACCTTTGATGAATTCCCTCGTTTCCCGTGCCCTTTTCACGGCCGGTGCGGCCGGTGGCGCCATGCTGCTCGCGGCCGGTGTGGCCGCCGCCCACGTGACCGTCGTCGCCCCCGGCGCCGAGCAGGGCGGCTACTCCGTCCTGACGTTCCGCGTTCCCACCGAGTCCGAGACGGCGTCTACCACCAAGCTGACCGTCACACTCCCCGACCTGAAGTCGGCCCGCACCACACCGATGCCGGGGTGGACGTCCGTCGTCGAGAAGGACCCGACGTCCCAGGTCGCGAAGTCTGTGAC
Source organism: Rhodococcus koreensis (assembly GCF_900105905.1). Classification (GTDB taxonomy): domain Bacteria; phylum Actinomycetota; class Actinomycetes; order Mycobacteriales; family Mycobacteriaceae; genus Rhodococcus_F; species Rhodococcus_F koreensis. Next base: position 4,608,903 of record NZ_FNSV01000005.1, read on the forward strand.
GTGGTCCGCCGACCCCGGTGTCGGTGTCGCGCCCGGGCAGTTCCAGCAGTTCGAGCTGTCCGCCGGACCGCTGCCGGAGCAGGAAGACGTGTCGTTCCCGGCCACCCAGACGTACAGCGACGGGGAGGTCGTCAACTGGGATCAGGCGGAAGGCCCCGACGGCGCGGAGCCCGACAAGCCGGCCCCCACCCTGACGCTCGCCGCGGCGAGCGGTGAAGACCACAGCCACGACGCCGGCGGCGCCACGACGTCCGAGGAGACCGAGACGACGGCGTCCGGCACCGACGACACCGCCCGCTGGCTCGGCGGCATCGCCCTGGTCCTGGGCGCACTCGGTGCGGCGCTCGGTCTCGGCGCGATGGTCCGGAGCCGTCGAAAATGAGACGACACACCACTTTCACGTCGGTGAAGGTGATCGCGGTCGGACTGCTGACAATGCTCGCGAGCATGCTCGGCGCCGGCACCGCTCTCGCCCATTCCGTCGTGATCAGCTCCACCCCCGAGAACGGCGCGGAAATCGCGTCCGGCCCGGAACGGGTGAGCGTCACGTTCAACGAGGCGCTGCAGGAATCGTTCGCGTCGCTGACCGTGGTGGGACCCGACGGGAACCTGTGGACCAAGGGCGACCCGGTCGTCGAAGGGCCCACGGTCAGTGCCGAACTCGGCGAGCTGGGACCGGCAGGCGTGTACACCGTCGCGTTTCGCGTCACCTCCGCCGACGGGCATCCGGTGAGCGGGACCCGCACGTTCACCCTCACCCAGGAGGGGTCGGGCACACCCGGCGCCGCGGCCGACAGCTCGGGTGAATCCGGCAGTGGCGGAGTTCCGCTGTGGCCGTTCATTGTTGCCGGTGTGCTCGTGTTCGGCGGCGGGCTGTGGTTCGCGCTTCGCAAGCCTCGCGGCGAGAACTGAGCACGGTGGGTGCGGCGCGACAGTCCTGGCTGCTGTTCGCCGTACCCACGTCGCTCGTCGGGGTCGCGTGCGGTTGGGCGCTGGCGCAACCGGAAGACCCGTCGCCGTCGAGCGCTGTCCGGGCGCTGTGCCTGGTGCTCGGTTCGGTCGTCCTCGGACTCGCCGCGCTGGGCTGGTGCAGTCGGGCGGACAGCCGTCCCCTCTTGCGGGACCAACGGCTGTGGCGGTTGTCGACCGCGGTCGCCGGCGCGTGGATGCTCGCCGAGGCCGTGCTGCTGTCGATGACGGCGGCGGAGGCCGACGCCCTGGGGTTGTCCGAGCTGTCGGTCGGGCGGTTCGGTGCCTACGTGACCGAGATCAGTGCGGGACGCGTCGACCTCGCCGTTCTCGTGTGCACGGCCGCGGCCACCGTGTGGTCGGCGGTCGCGTTCCGTCGCAGCGACGCCCGGCTTCCCGTCCCGGTGCTGGTGCTCGCGGCACTGGCCCTGGTGGCCCGGCCGATCACCGGCCACATGTCGCAGCAGGTCCTCGGCTCGGTCCTCGACGTCGTCCACGCGCTGTCCGCCGCCGTGTGGTTCGGACTCCTCGCCGCGCTCGCCCTGATGCTCCGGTCGCGTGGGGACTGGTCGTCGTGGCTGCCGCGCTATTCCGTCGTCGCGTGGCGGTGCGTGTGGCTGCTGACCGCGACCGGTGTGATCGACGCCGCGGTCCGGCTGGGTGGGGTGACGCCCCTGTTCGACACCGGTTACGGCCGCATCGTGCTCGCCAAGGCGGTGGCGTTGGCGGCGCTTCTCGGGCTCGGCTGGTGGTGGCGGCGAACGTGGGTCGTCCAGGCCGCCGCGCACCGGATCACCGCGGAAGGGTCCCTGCGGCGCGCGATCGTCGAGGTGGTGGTGATGGCCGTTCCGTTCGGTCTCGCCGCCGCCTTGGCCACCACCGCCTGACCCGTGAGTACTTGTTAACCACGGGGGGGCTGTTGCAAAATTCCGGGTCGGGGTGTCCGCGTGTCACCATGGTCTGACCTGGGGTTCCTGGATAATGTGTTGGTGGCCAAGAGATATCGACCGGTGAATCGTGATCAGCAGTTCCTGTTGCCGCCGGACATGCGGGAGTGGGTGCCGCCCACGCATCCGGTGTGGACGGTGATCGAGATCGTCGACGAGCACCTCGACACCTCGGCGTTCCACGCTTCTCGTCGCACCGGGGGCGCGGGCCGGGCCGGGTACGACCCGGACATGCTGGTGACCCTGCTGATCTGGGCGTGGTCGCGGGGGATGCGGTCCTCCCGGCAGATCGAGCGGGCCTGCACCGAGGTGGTGTCCTACCGGGTGATCTGCGCCGGTGACACCCCCGACCACGTGACGATCTCCCGGTTCCGCAAGGACAATCACACCGCCTGTCAGGACCTGTTCACGCAGGTCCTGATCCTGGCGGCGTCGCTGGGGTTGGGGCGGCTCGAAACGATCGCGTTGGACGGGGTGAAGATCGCCTCGAACGCCTCGAAGGACGCCAACCGCACCGAGGCCGGGCTCCGCAAGGCCGCCGCCGCCGAGGCCGCGCGGATCGCCGCGGCCGCCGCGGCGGCGCACGCGGCCACCGATGATGCCGAGGACGACCTCTACGGCGAGGACGATCCGGGCTCGGGCCAGGTGCCGGCGGAGTTGGCCGATCCGGGCACCCGGTCGGCGCGGATCGCGGAGGCGTTGGCGCAGCTCGACGCGGACAAGCGGGCCGAGCAGTCCGAGCGGGACGGGAAGTCACGGCACTACCTGGCCCGGCTCGACGCCGGCCAGACGGTGATGGGCCGGGTCCCGGTCGGGGCCGAGGTCGCCGCCGCCGAGCGGCGACTGGCCCAGGCGGTCACCGCCCAGCAGGCGGTGCTCGACCGATACGAGGAGCGCACCGCGTCCGGGGCCCGGGGCGGGTTCGTCCCGAAACCGGTCGACGAGCACCACCTGGTCCGGCGGCGGCGCACCGAACTCGACACCGCCCTGCGCAAGCAGGCCGCACGCGATGCCACCGCCGGGCAGCGTCGCCGCAACACCACCGACCCCGACTCGCGGCTGCAGCCGCTACGCGGCGGCGGCTGGCTGCAGGGCTACAACTGCCAGGCCTTCACCAGCGTGGACGGGGTGATCCTGGCCACCGGGGTCGGGACCGGCCCCGCCGACTACGACTACTTCCCCGAGATGGTCGACAAGGCCGGTAAGGCCGCGCAAGTGATCGACACCACCCGCCGCCACACCAACCCGAACCCCGCCCCCGCCCCCGCTCCGGCTCCGGCTCCGGAGGAGTTGATCGGGGTGATGCTCTTCGACGCCGGCTACTGTTCCCGCGAGAATCTGACCGCCCCGGGCCCGGACCGGTTGATCGCCACCGGCAAAGCCCGTGATCTCGAAACCGCGGCGGCCGAGAACCCGGTCACCGGATCCCCACCACCACACGCCGATCCGATCGCAGCGATGACCCACCGACTGCGCACCGAGGCCGGCATCGCCACCTACCGCCAACGCTCACCCATCGCCGAAACCGTGTTCGGGCACGCCAAACACAACCTCGGATTCCGCCGGTTCACCAGCCGCGGCCTCGACCGGGCCCGCAGCGAATGGGCCTTCCACGCCGCGGTCCACAACATCGGCAAGATCCTCACCCACCTGACCGCAGGACACACCCTCCCGGCCACCACCTGACCAGGCGGGGCCACCCCCGCCCGCACCGGCACCCGCCACAAGCCACGAGAGGGCCACACCACCCTCACTCAATTCCGCAACATCCCCCGGGCGGTTAATAAGTACTCACGGGCGCGTCAGCGCACGAGGAGGAGCTTCCCGCGGCTGCCGCCCTTCTCGCCGGCGCGCTGCGCGTCGGCCGCTTCGGCCAGCGGGAACGTCCGGGCCGGCGGGAGGGCCAGCTTCCCGTCCACGACGAGGGCGCCCAGCGTGCGCAGTGTCTCCGCGCTGCGGTCGCCGGCGTTGCCGGACGAGAAGGTGATTCCCAGCCCGAACGCGGCACCGTCCGACAGCGTCACGATCCGGTCGGTGCCCCCGCGCAGTTCCATCGCCACCTCGAGTCCGCCGAAGCCGAGGTCGAGGACGGCGTCGACGCCGTTCGGGGCGAGTTCACGCACCCGGTCCGCCAGTCCCTCGCCGTACGTCGTGGGGGTCACGCCCAGCTCCCGCAGCGTGTCGTGGTGTTTCTCGCTCGCGGTGCCGATCACGGTGACTCCCACGTCCAGCGCCAGTTGCGCCGCAATGGTTCCCACCGCGCCCGAGGCGCCGTTCACCAGCAGCGTCTCACCGGACTTCAGCTTCAGGAGCCGGAGTCCCCGAGTGGCGGCCTCGCCGGCGACGGGAATGGTGGCGGCGTCCGTCCAGCTCAGCCCACTCGGCTTCGGCACGACTATCGAGGCGAGCGCGTATTCGGCGTAGCCGCCGGTGTCGGACCAGCCGAACACGTCGTCGCCCACCAGCACACCGGTCGCGTCCGGACCGACCGCGTCGACCACGCCGGCGACCTCGCTGCCGGGGATCTTCGGGAACTGCACCGACATCACCTCGGCCATCGATCCCGACCGCAGCTTCCAGTCGATCGGGTTGACGCCAGCGGCCCTGATGAGGAGGCGCACCTGGTTTCCGGTGGGCTCGGGTACCGGCACGTCGTGGATCTCGAGCACCTCGGGACCGCCGTAGGACGAGTAGGAGACTGCCTTCATGGTCTGGTTCGAATTCGTCATGCCCTCAATCTCGTCCTCGGCGGTCCGTCGCGCCAGGAGTTCGGTCGGACTTCGCTTCCCAGACCCTGTCAATTAGTTTAGCGCTAAGATATAGTGGCCGGAGCAGCCCCCCGAGAAAGCGAGCCTCCATGTCCCTCACCGAAGTCACCGCCCACCACCCCTACAGCCCGGCCGTGGTCGCGGGCGGACTGGCGTTCGTCTCCGGCGCACTGTCCGTCGACGCCGAGGGCACCGCCGTCCCGGGCCGCACCGAGGCGCTCGACGCCGCCGTCGACCGCATGGTCGATCGCCTCGCGACCGTCGGCGGGCAGCTGCAGGACGTCGTCAAGCTCACCTACTACGTCACCGACCTGTCGCTGCGCGAGGAGGCGAACCGCCAGTTCGAGCGCATCTTCGACGAGCCGCGTCCCGCACGCACGTTCCTCGAGGTGAGCAGCCTCCCCTACGGCGCCATCGCCGAGATCGACGCCGTCGCGGCGGTCGCGGGCCACTGACGGCACTGACGTCCGGCCGCGCCGCGGGTCCCCGTTTCGAGCAATCGACGGGGACCCGCGGAGCGTCGCCGTCACCTATGCTCGTTTCGATATCTTGGTACTAAACAGATGAGACCCTCGAGAATCCAGGAGGTGCGCCCGGTGACGCAACGCCCCGTTCCAGATCGCGATGCCGTCGACGACATCGTCGACCAGTGGGCCCACCAGTGGCCGGACCTGGATGTGAGTCCGCTGAAAGTGCTGGGCCGCCTGCACCGTTCGTATCTGCGGTACCAGTCGTCCCTCGCGGCGGTGTTCGAGGAGCATGGCATCAACATGGCGTCGTTCGACGTCATGGCCGCCCTCCGACGTTCGGGTCCGCCGTACCGGATGACGTCCGGACAGTTGGCGGAGTCCGCCCTCGTCACTACCGGGGGTGTGACACTGCGCGTCGACCGTCTCGAGAAGGCGGGACTCGTGCAGCGGGAGCGCGACGCCGAGGACCGCCGCATCGTGCACGCGCAACTCACCGACGAGGGCCTGCGGGTGATCGAGAAGGTCGCGGAGGCCCACTTCGCCAACGAGTCCCAGATCCTCAGCGGGATGTCGAAGGACGATCAGGCGGCGCTGGCCGAATTGCTCCGCAAGCTCGAGCACTCGATCGTCGAGAACCAGGCCCCCACCGCCTGAGCGGAAAACTCAGCTGGCCGTGCGGGCGGTCAGATCGGCGACCTCACCGAATCCGATGAATCGTTCGGAGGCCGCCGTCATCTCCACGATGAAGCGTCGCTGCTCGTCCGGCGACGCACCGATCAGGCGCGCCGCACCCGTCCACTGCGCCTCGGCCAGTTTGCGGGCGAGTTGGGCGGGTTCGGCGCACGGCGTCGCGATCCCGGCCTCGTTGAGCCGTTCGATGAACCGGATGTACCGGCCGAGAATCCGGTTGTGTGCCGCCTCGAGTTGTTCGCCGATCACGGGGTCGACGGCCGCGCGGTCCTCGACCATCGTGAACAGGCGGCCGCTGCTGTAGACGGTCTCGATGAACGCCGCGGTGGCGGCGCGCAGGACGCTGCGGGGGTCCGCGTCCGGCGGGACCGGGATGCGCTGAGCCTCGACGAACGTGTCGAACACTTCGGCTGCGACGGCACGGAAGGCGTCGTCGCGGGACGCGAACCGGGCGCGGAATTCGGCCTCGGACACTCCGGCAGCAGCGGCGATGACCGCCTCGGTGGTGCGCTCGTACCCCAGTTCGGCGAAGCACCGCCCCGCCGCTTCGACCAGCGCGAGCCGACCCCGATCGTCACCGTTCGTAAGCACCGCTCGCGCCTCCTCGCACCCGGCCGGCGCCCACGTGTCGGCCGTCACACATTCTTAGTTGACATTTCACTCGAGTCAACCCGCGCGACCCTACGCCTCCTGAAGCGCCTTCGCCTGGGCCTCGGCCTGCGCCCGGTAGAGCCTGCGGAGCCGGATGACGCCGAGGTCGTGCTGGTACAGGTTCTCCGCCTGGTCCGCGTCGAATGCCATCGCCTCGAGCATGGTGCGGTCCTGCTCGAGCACCACCCAGTGCCGTTCTTCGAGCTTGGTGCGGTACAGGAACCGCCAGACGTCGCGCTCCCAGCCCTCGACGCGGCGGTAGCGCCAGAAGAACACCGCGGTGGTCTCGGCGTCGATCGGAGTTCCCATGCCGACGATGCCGAACGACCCGCCCGGGCCCGCGGTCGGCGGGTACGGGATCTCGAGGTCCACCCAGTCGATGCCTGTCCGGCAGAATTCGACCCAGTCGAAGTTCACGCCGCGCTGGTCGGTCTTCTCGAAGAAGAATCCGCGGTCGGTTTCGCGGATCCGGAACTTCGCGGACGTCTCCCCGCCGAACATCGAGTGGGATTCGCGGTGCAGGAACGCCCCGTGCATCGGGTCGAGCAGGTTCTCCAGCGTGAACCGCCACGGCGCCTTCCACTCCGCGTAGCAGAGGAAGTGCGAGATGCCGTCGTCGGTGAGGCGCTCGGGCAGTTCGAGGGGTGCGGGTTCGGCGTCGGGGTCGGTGCCGAACCAGGCGAGCACGGCGCCGGCCACTTCCCGCACGGGGAGGCTGGTCACCAGCCGCTTGCCTTCGAGGTTGCAGCCGGGCATCCCGGGGACGGAGACGACGGTGCCGCCGCCGTCCACCTGCACACCGTGGTACTGGCAGGCGACGCGGTCGCCGAGGTGCTGCCCCTGCGACAGCGGAGCGCCGCGGTGCGGGCAGCGGTCGGCGAGCATGCGGAGGGTGCCGTCGGACTGACGGAACAGCAGCCAGTCCTCGCCGAGGCGGCGGATCTTCTTCATGTCTCCGCGCGCGACGAAGTCGGACGGGCACACCGCGTGCCACTGGTCGCGCATCCCGGTCGCGAAGATCTCGTCGCCGGTCAGTGCCGCCTTGTGCAGTCGGTTCACCATGGTCAGGCCCCCATCCGTCGGATCTCGTCCGTGAAAGTGTCGGTGGTCCAGGCGTCGCCGCCGGGACTGTGGATTCCGAGGGCGTTCAGGCCCTTCACCAGGCCTTCGAGGTGGTGCACCCCGGTGCCGAAGACCTCTTCGATCGCACCGGCCAGTTTCCGTTCGTACGGGGTGGGCGCCGCGCCGGACTGGCGTGGTTGCAGATACAGGCTCATGGTTCTTCCCTTCTAGAGATCCAGCACGAGCTCGTCGGAGCGGGCGCGGGAAACGCAGATCATGATGGTGGTGCCGGACTCCTGCTCGGAGCTGGAGAGCAGGGAGTCGCGGTGGTCGGGGGTGCCGGCGAGGACACGGGTTTCGCAGGTCCCGCAGATGCCTTCGCGGCAGGAGTTGGGGACGTCGACGCCGGACTCCTCGAGGGTGTCGAGGATGGTCCGGTCGGGGGCGACGGTGGCGGAGATGCCGGATCGTTCGCAGATCACGCGGACGGGACGGTCGCCGGCGAGGGTGTCGGCGGGGATCTCCTTGGCCTTGAACCGTTCGAGCCGGATCGCGCCGTCCGGCCAGGAGCCGGCATACCCCTCGACCGCGCCGAGCAGTCCCTCGGGGCCACAGGCGTAGACGAGGGTCTCCGCGCGGGCGGTGCCGAGGATGCCGTCGAGGTCGAGGATGCCGTCGGCCTCCTCGGTGACGACGTGGACGCGGTCGCCGTACGGGGACAGCTCGTCGAGGAACGCCATCGACGAGCGGGCGCGGCCGCCGTAGTGGAGTTCCCATTCGGCACCCATGCGTTCGACCTCGCCGATCATCGCGAGGATCGGCGTGATGCCGATGCCGCCGGCGATGAACACATAGCGCGGCGACGGCAGGAGTTCGAAGTTGTTGCGAGGTGCGCTCACCGACAGACTGTCGCCGGGCCGCAGCGTCTCGTGGACGTGCCGGGAGCCGCCTCGGCCGGTCACCTCGTGGAGGATCGCGACGCGGTACCCGGTCTTGTCGTCGGGGTCTCCGCAGAGGGAGTACTGACGGATCGTCCCGCGGTTCAGGTGCAGGTCCAGGTGGGCGCCCGGCGTCCACCGGTCGACCGTGCCGCCGTCCTGCCGTTCGAGGCGGAGCGAGACGACGCCCGAGGACTCGACCCGCATCTGACGCACCATCATGGGGACGGTGTCTGCGTCTGTTGTCATCGCTCACTCCCAAGCTCGACCCGAAGGCATAGTTCCTTAGTGCTCAATAATTTAGCACTAAGATGTATTCTGCGCCACAGTCGAGGGGAAATTTCCGGGTCGGCTATTCGGCTTCGCGGTACCGCGCGGCCTCGGCCGCCATCCGCTCCTCGTACGCCTGCGCGAGATCCTGCAGACTCCGCACACAGTCACCGGTGAACACCGGCGCGTGCATCGGCGCCAGCAGCAGCGGTTCCAGATCGGCGAGCCCCCGGATCGTGGGCCCGAGCGCCGGCGTCAGGCACGTCGCGCTCCCCATGTCCTCGGCCGCGATGGCCGGGCCGACGATCTCTTCCTCGGTGGTCGTGGGGTGATGGCCGAACGCGGTGAACAGGTCGCCGCAGAACAGCGTCTGCGTCGTCTCCTCGAAGATCAGCCCGGCGTCCCACCCGTGCGGCACGTGCGGGGTATCGAGGTGACGGACTCGCCTGCTGCCCGTCTCCAGCACGTCGCCGTGCTGCAGGGGACGCGGCGCGCGATCGGCCAGGTCGTTGACCTGCACGAAGCAGCCCATCGCCCCGTGCGCGACCTCCGCGTTCGGCGCGGCCGCCAGCCACGAGTTCATCGCGCCGCACTCGTCGGCCTCGACGTGGCCGAACGTGATCCACCGCAGCCTGTCGAGGGGAATCAGCCGGCCGACCGCCTCGGACACGACCGGGAACAGCGCACGCTGACCGGCGTGGAACAGCAGCGGTTCCTCACCGTCGACGACGAACTGGTTCATGATCAGGTTCGGCTCGTCCAGATACGTGGACAGCCGGTAGATGTCGGGAGCGATCTCGGTAATCGTGGTGTCCATCCCTGGCTCCGATCACGTCGCGGTGTCGTGAGATCCAGCCTTCTCGGGACCGCGGCGGCGCGCAAGATCACGCGGGTACGGCGGCGATGCCTCGACATAGACGTCGACGCCACCGGACAACCCGTAGGTGTCCGGCGGCGTCGCGCCGATCATGCGTCCGTTCAGGCCGCGGCCAATTCCAACGGCACCTGCCAGGCGTCGTATTCGTAGACCCAGTCGCCGTTGCCCGCGACCTTCAGCCACTCGTTGGACCGGGAGCCCCGCTGGATGCGGGAGGTCCGCTGCAGTCGCGTGTCCTGGTAGGTCTGCAGGGCGACCGCGGGGTCGTCGAACAGACTCAGGCAGCGGGACAGGACGACGGCGTCTTCGATCGCCATGCCTGCGCCCTGCGCCATGAACGGCATCATCGGGTGCGCGGCGTCGCCGAGGAGCACGGAGCGGCCGTCGGTCCACGATGCCAGCGGGTCCCGAACGTAGAGAGCCGATTTCAGGACGTCGTCGCACGCGTCGAGCAGGGCCCGCGCCTCGGGGTGGAAGTCGCGGTACAGCTCCCGCAGTTCGGCGACGGAACCGGGTGTGGTCCACGATTCCTCGGTCCACTCCTCCTGGCCGCAGGTGGCGAAGACGAAGATGTCCTTGCCCTGGTTGAGGGGGAACGTCACGATCTGCGTCGCACTGTCGGGGCCCCACCACTTGGTGAAGCAGTCGAGGTTCGGCAGGTTGCCGACGCGTTCGGTGGGGACGACGGCGCGGAACGCCACGACTCCCGTGAATGTCGGCTGTTCCCGTCCGAGGAGCGCGGTCCGGACCGCGGAGTGGATGCCGTCGGCACCGACGATCACGTCCGCGGAAACCGCACTGCCGTCGGTGAACTCGATGCGCCCGTCCGCGACGCCGGCGACCCGGCGGCCCATTTCGACGGACCCCGACGGCAGCCGGTTCTCGAGCGCGGTCATCAGGTCGCCGCGGTGCATGGTCAACTGCGGTGCGCCGTACTGCTGTTCCGCGCTGTCGCCCATCGGCAGCCGGGACGTCTCGGCTCCCGTGTCCCACGTGCGGCTGATCCGGAACTGCGGCCGGGCGGCGGAGTCGCGGATCGCCGGCCCGACACCGAGACCGTCGAGCGCCCGGACCGCGTTGGGGGTGAGGTTGATGTCGGCGCCGACGCGGGCGAACTGCCTCGTCTGCTCGTAGACCGTGACGTCGAGGCCGAACTTGCGGAGGGCGATGGCTGTGGCGAGTCCGCCGATGCCGCCGCCGCAGACGGCGACCGTGGTCACTGTGCACCCTTTCCTGGCACCGTCACGGGCGGCGTGAACGGTGCCGGCATGTCGCCGTAGGCGGCGAGGTCGACCTCGACGATCACGGGGGCCTGCCGGGACACGGCGTCAGCGAGCACGCTGTGCGCCTCGGCCGCGCCGCCGATCCGCAGGTAGGGCACGCCGATCGACTGTGCCAGCAACGGGAAGTCGGGGGTGACGAGATCGACGGCGTAGGTGTCTTCGCCGCCGCCCTGCTGCATGTTGCGCAGCACACCGTACCCGCCGTCGTTGAACACGAGCAGCACCAGCCACGGCTTCTCCTGCGCCATGGTGAGGATCTCGCCGAAGTGGACGGCCAGGCCGCCGTCGCCGACCAGCGCCAGGGTGGGGCGGGTCTCGTCGACCAGTGCGGAACCGATGGCCATGCCCAGGCCCTGCCCGATGCCGCCGCCGCGGGGGAAGACGTTGGACCTGGGGTCGAACATCGGCAGCAGCCGGTTACCCCAGGAACTGGACGCGATGGTGACGTCGCGGGCGATCACGGAGTCCTTCGGGAACGCGGCGCGGACGGCGTCGCACAGCACGGCGTGGTCGCCGAGTCCGGCGCGCTGCCGGGTGCGGACCAGTTCCCTTGTCGCCCGGCCACGCTCGGTCCACGAACCGTCGACCGGGGCCAGTTCGGACAGCGACCGCAGGAACGTCGCGACGTCGGCGGTCACCCCGGCCTGCGCCGGGTAGACCCGTCCGATCGCGGCGGCGTCGAGGTCGACCTGCACGTGCACGGCGGGGACGGGCATGGAGTAGTCGCCGGTCTCGTTGGACCGGAAGTGGGTGCCCAGCGACAGCAGCAGGTCGGCGTCGGCGAGGAGTTCGCGCCCAGCCGGGGTGTTGCCGTAGTTGCCGATGCACAGCGGGTGGTCCTCCGGCACGGCGCCGCGCCCGGAGTTGCTGGTGAGCAACGGGACTCCCCACTGCTCCACCAGTGCGGTCAGCTCGGCACCGGCCGTGGCGACGCCGCCGCCCGCCCAGATCACCGGGCGTTCCGCCGACCGCAGCAGCGCGAAGGCGACGGCCAAGTCGTCGACGTCCGGCGTGCGCAGCGGTTCGACGACCGGCTCGACCACGTCGATGACGTGCTCCGCGTACTGCAGGTCGATGGGCCATTCGATGCTCGACGGCCCGCCGGGCGCGGCGAGTGCGGCGGCGATGCCTTCCCGCAACACCTTTCCGGCGCTGTCCGTGTCGAGGATGGTGGCGGCGTGCTTCGACGTCGCCGTCAGCATCCCCAGCTGATCCTTTGTCTCGTGGATGAACCCGCGACCCGATCCCAGGTACCGGCTCTCGACGTTGCCCGTCACGTGCAGCACCGACGTTCCGGCGCTGAGCGATTCGATCAGCGACCCGGCCGCGTTACCGGCGCCCGTCCCGGTGCTCGTGAGCGCACAGCCCAGTCCCCCGGTCGCCCGGGCGTATCCGTCGGCGGCGCTGACCGCGGTGGCCTCGTGCCGGACCGGCACGAACCGCAGGTGCTTGGCGACCGCCTGCACGAGGGGCTGGTTGTGCACGCTCACGATGCCGAAGACGGTGTCGACACCGGCTTCGCGCAGCACCTGGACGAGCAGGTCGCCCCCGTTTCCTACCGACATGGTGTTCCTCTCAGACATAGCGCGCGACGCCTCCGCAGACGTCGAGGCTGGTGCCCGTCACGTAGGACGAGCGGGGGGACAGCAGGGTCACGATCATGGCGGCCACCTCGTCGGCGCGGCCGAACCGGCCGAGGCCGATCCCGCGGTCCTGGGCGATCTCCGCCTCCCATTCGGCGAAGGTGGCGTCGGTGCCGGATTCCTCGTAGCGGCGGCGCCACTGACCGGTGTCGACCAGGCCGAGCGACACCGAGTTGACGCGGATGCCGTCGGTCGCGAGTTCCAGCGACAGCGACTTGCTGAGGTTCAGCAGCCCGGCCCGGGCGGCGCTGGTGGTGACCAGCCGCGGCTCGGGCTGGCGCGCGAGGACCGCCGAGATGTTGACGATGGACGCGGCGTCGGACTTGCGCAGCGCCGGCAGCGCCGCGTCGACGGTGTTGAGGACGCTGGAGAACTTGAGGTCGAGTTCGTCGCGCCAGTCGTCGAGGGTCGCCTCGCCGCGCGGGACCATGCGGGACTTGCCTGCGTTGTTGACCAGACCGTCGAGGCCGCCGAATCGGGCGACACCGGCGTCAACCAGTGCGGCGACCGCGGCCGGATCACGGACGTCGCACGACGCGGTGAGGACGCGGTCGCTGCCGGGCAGCGGCGCGATCACGGAGTCGAGCCGGTCGCGGTCGCGGGCACAGGTGACGACGTTGGCACCCTCCTCGAGCAGCATCGCGACGGTGGCGAGCCCGACTCCCGAGCTTCCGCCGGTCACCAGGTGGGTGCGGTCTTTCAGTTGCAGGTCCACGACGTGGTCCCCTTCTCTAGTGCAGGACGAATCCGCCGTTGACGACGAGTTGCTGGCCGGTGATGTACGACGCCTCGGGTCCCATCAGGAACGCGACGGCGCCGACGAGATCCGACGGCTGCTGCGGCCGTTCGAGCGCGCGATTGAGGCGGTACAGCTCGTGCCGGTGCTCCGGAACCTTCTGCGCCGATTCGCTTTCGGTCAGACCGGGCGAGACGGTGTTGACGGTGATGCCGTGCGGGCCGAGGTCGCGGGACATGGCGCGGGTCAGCGCGGCCACCCCGCCCTTGGATGCGATGTAGTGCGCGAGTCGCGGCGAACCGTACAGGGCGGCGTCGGAGCCGATGGTGACGACTCGTCCGCCTCCGTTCCCGATGATGGAGGGAACGATCGCCCTGCTCACGAGGAACGTGCCGCGCAGATTCACGCCCAGCACACGGTCCCACTCGTCGATGTCGAGTTCGTGAATCGGTTTGCCGCCCACGCCGTCCGCGAGGGCCGCGTTGTTGACGAGGCCGTACAGCGGGCCACCCGAGGTGACGGTGGCCGCCATCGCGTCGACGGACTCCGCATCGCGGAGATCGACCCGCACGAACTGCGCCTTGACGCCGTCCGCGCGCAGGCTTTCCGCCGCGGCCTCGCCCCAGTCCTCGCGGATGTCGGCGAGCCACAGGGTGGCGCCGTCCTCGCCGAGCCGGCGGGCCAGGGCGAGGCCGAGACCCCGCCCCGCCCCGGTGACGAGGATACTGCGGCCGTCGAGACTCACGGTCAGTCCCGGGTCACGCCGTGCATGGCCGACGTCTCGGGGTACGTCGGGATCTGCGGCTTCTGCGCGCCGATGATGACGCAGAACAGGGCGTCCTTGTCGCCGTTGTTCTTCAGGCTGCGGGGCACGCCGGCGGGGACGACGATCATGTCGCGGTAGCCGAGGGTGCGCTTCTCCACCTGGCCGTCGCGGTGGACGCCGACCTCCACCTCGCCCTCGAGGACGAAGAAGGCTTCCTCGGCGTCGTGGTGGGTGTGCTCCGGGCCCTCGGCGCCGGGGGGAAGCAGCATGTTGGAGAACGTGAATCCGCGCGATCCGATGGTGCGGTTGTCGTTCTCGTGGTTGCCGGTCGCGCCGGAGCCGACGTAGCGGATCTGCGCGCGCTTGAACTGGTCGCCGGCCTTGGCCTGGAAGCCCAGGGTGTCCCAGTCCTCGTGGCGGGAGCCACGGGTGAGGATCAGCGAGTCGGTGAATTCCTTCAGATCGGCGGTGCCGTATTCGAGTGTCATGTCGTGCTCCTTCTCTAGAGGTGGTTGCGTAGGCGTTCGGTGATGTGGATGAAGGATTCGACCCAGGCGTCGAAGGCGTCCGGCCGCTCCTGGTTCGCGAGGTGTCCGGCACCGCGGATGGTGACGAACACGGCGCCCGGAATTCCGCCTGCGAGAACCTGACTCGCGGGAACACCGGTCACCCCGTCCTCGTCGCCACTGAGGACGAGTGTCGGGACGTCGATCTTCGGCAGATCGGCCGTGTGATCGGCGGCCGCCATCGACTCCGCGGCGTACCCGTAGCCGGGCAGCCGGATCGACGACGCCATGATCGCCGTGGCCTTCGCGGTCAGTTCGTCGTCGGCGGTCCCGGACAGTAGCCGCGGGGCCCGTTCGGCGGCAAAGGCTTCCGCGCCCTGCTGCTCGAGCGTTGCGGCCCGGGCACGCATCCGGTCGGCGGCTTCGCCGTCCGCTCCCGAGCCGACGGTGGAACTGCCGAGCAGCAGACTCCGCACGAGCCCGGGGTGGCGCAGCGCCAGCCGGGTGGCGATCACGCCGCCCCACGACATTCCGAGGACGTGCGCCCCCGCGTCCCCGCATCGGTCGCGGATCACGTCGGCGGCGGCGTCGGCGTAGTCGTCGAGGTCGAACGGACGGCCGGGGTCCTCGCTGCGGCCGTAGCCGGGAGCGTCCCAGGCCAGCAGTCGCAGCGACCCCGCGAGTTCGTCGAACTGCGGCGCGAAACTGTCCGCGCTGCCGCCGATTCCGTGCAGCATCAGCAGCGCGGGACCGGAGCCGGATTCGACGACGTGCGTCATGACGCCCGCCCGAGGTCGAACCGCTCGAACGCCCCGGGGTCGGGGACGCCGGCCATGTGGTCGCGGACCTGTTTGGACGGCGGGCCCGCGGTGCCCCACAGGTCGGACAGTTCCGGAACCCGGCGCCACACCTTGCACAGCCACCGGTCCTCGTCGACCTGCGCGATGCCGGACGTGTACTCGCACACCAGCCCCGCCGGGTCGGCGAAGTAGGAGAACGTGTTGTCCCCGGGACCGTGCTTGCCCGGACCCCACAGCGGCACGGTGCCGTGGTGCCGCAACCGGCCGATGCCGCGCATGAAGTGGTCCACGGTGGGCATCTCGTAGGCGACGTGGTTCACCGACGTCCACTCGGCCTGGTTGAACGCGATGCTGTGATGGTCGGTGTTGCAACGCAGGAACGCCATCTGGTGCTCGGACCAGTCGGAGACCCGCATGCCCAGGATGTCGCAGTAGAACTTCACCGCGGCGTCGATGTCGACGGTGTTGAGGACGACGTGCGTGACACCCACGGGGACGGCGTCGTCGCGGCCGAGCCTGGGGACCGCGAGCGCGTCGGCGAGCAGTTCGACGACGCGCCCCTCGGGGTCGACGAGGCTCACGCCGTAGCCGCCACCGAGGTCGTCGACCGGCCCCGGGCCGCTGACGATCGGGACACCGCGCAGTTCGAGCCTGCGGGCGGCCTCGTCGACCTCGGCGGGTGTGGCGACGGCGAACGTGATGCGGCCGAGTCCGTTCCGTTCGGCCTGCGTGAGTTGCAGCGCGTGGTGGTGCTCACCGGTCCCCCGCAGCCAGGCACCGTTCGTGCCCTGTTCGACCACGCGCAGTCCCCACACCTCCGAGTAGAAATCGGTGGATTCGAGGCTGGCCTGTGTGCGCAGTTCGACGGAGCGCAGGCACCGCAGCCGGGCTATGGGTTGGTTCATCGCAAGCCTCCAGTTGCTTAGGTCTCAATATCTTAGCGCTAAAGTAATAGGTCGTACAGAGGTGGCGGGAATTTCTTTCCGGACGACCTACTACATCAATTTGCCCACGAGCGGGTCGCTCAATTTGCCCAGGGGTTGGGTTCCTCGTCGAGGCCCCAGTAGATGCTCTTCTGCCTCGAGTAGGCGGCGATGCCACTGCGCCCCTTCTCCACCCCGAGTCCGCTTTCCTTGACGCCGCCGAACGGCGTGGAGATGCTGAACTGCTTGTAGGTGTTGATCCACACGGTGCCGGCCTGGAGTCGGCGGGCGAGTTTCCAGGCGCGGCGGTAGTCGCCGGTCCAGATTCCGGATGCCAGGCCGAACACCGAATCATTGGCCTGCGCAACGAGGTCCGCTTCGCCGTCGAACGGCAGGACCACCAGGACGGGTCCGAAGATCTCCTCCTGACAGGTGCGCGAATTGTTGGGCAGCCCGTCGATGATCGTCGGCAGGTAGTACGCGCCGTCGCGCAGTCGCTCGTCGTCGGGGATCGCCCCGCCGCACAGCACTCGGCCGCCTTCTTCGCGAGCGAGGTCCACGTAGGCGGCGACGCTGTCGCGGTGCTTGCGGTGGACCATCGGCCCGACCTGGGTGTCGGGGTCGCGGCCGGGTCCGAGGCGGAGCCGGGTCGTCTTGGCCACCAGTTTCTCGACGAACTTTTCGTAGATGCGGCGGTCGACGAACAGGCGGGATCCGGCGATGCAGCTCTGCCCGGTGGACGAGAAGATTCCGTACATCACGCCGTTGACGGCGGCGTCGAGGTCGGCGTCGTCGAGGACGATCGTCGGCGACTTGCCGCCGAGTTCCAGCGACACGGGCATCAGTTTGTCGGCTGCCGCGTGCGCGATGGAGCGTCCGGTGTTGGTGCCGCCGGTGAACGTCACCTTCCCGACGCCGGGGTGGGTGACGATGGCGTCGCCGACCACCGAGCCCTTGCCGGGGAGCACCGACAGCAGCCCGGCAGGCAGTTGTGTTTGGTCGATCAGCCGCGCCAGTTCGAGGGACACCAGCGGCGTCCACTCGGCGGGTTTGAGGACGACGGCGTTGCCGGCCGCCAGGGCGGGGGCGATCTTCTGCGCGTCGCTGGCCACCGGCGAGTTCCACGGCGCGATGGCGCCGACCACGCCGATGGGTTCGAGAACGCTCATCGTGAGGAAGTTGCCGCGCGGGGCGGTGAGGTCGTCGTCGGCGGTTTCGAGGACGGCGGCGAAGTAGCGGAACGTGCCCGCCGCGCTGCCGACGAGTGCCGTGGTCTCGGCGACCGTCTTGCCGGTGTTGTAGCTCTGCAGCAGTGCCAGCCGGGACGTGTTCGCCTCGATGGCGTCGGCGATGCGGTGCAGGTACTTGGCCCGCTGGTGCGGGAGCAGCGCGCGCCACGCCGGGTCGTCGGCGGCGGCGCGGCCCTTCCGAACCGCCTCGTCGGCGTCGTCGGCGGTGGCCTGGTGGATCACCTGGAGGGTGTCGCCGTTCGATGGGTCCGTGACCGCGAAGGCGGGGCCGCTCGCCTGCCGCCACTGCCCGGCGACGAGGATCCGGTCGGCGACCGGGACGAACGGCAGTGTCTGTGGTGCGGTGTCGAGGATGGTCACTGGGAGATCTCCTCGAGGGTCTTTTCGCGGGTTTCGACGGCGAAGAAGCCGACCACGAGGGCACCGATCAGCGCGACCGCGGAGAACATTCCGAAGACGACGGTGAGCGTGCCGCCCCCGTCCAGGATGGCGCCGACGGCGAGGGGGCCGACGATGATGCCGAGGCGTCCGCTCGCTCCGCCGATCGCGCAGCCGATGGCGCGCATCCGGGTGGGGTACAGCTCTGCGGTGTAGACGTAGAGCGCCATGTTGACGGCGAAGACGAACAGGGCGGATCCGGCCGACCAGAACAGGACCTTCGTCGCGGTGTCGGCGCCGGTGGCGGCGAGCAGGAAGAGCAGCGACGAGCACAGGACCATCGACGCGGTGATGCAGATGCGGCGTCCGAGGTTGTCGATGAGGAACGCGACGAGGATGCAGCCGAGCAGACCGGCGACGCTGGTGACGATGCTGTAGTGCAGGGCGGTGTCGACGCTGACATTGAATGCGGACCGGTAGAGCGTCGGCAGCCAGGACGCGATGCCGTAGTTGACGAAGTAGGCGCAGCCCCAGATCGCGGCGAGCATCAGCGTGCGGCGCAGGTAGACGCCCCGGAACGCCTCCGCGAAGGTTCCGCGGCGCACGTCGACGGTGACGGAAGGCAACGGCTGCGGAGCCGGGAGCGTCTTGCCGTACTTCTCGGTGATCTCGTTCTCGATGCGGGTCATGGCGTTGTGCGCGTCTTCGTGGCGGCCGCGGGACGCGAGCCAGCGCGGCGACTCGGGAAGCTTCCACAACATCGGCAGCAGCAGGACGGGCAGCGCACCGAGCGCGAAGAGGATCTTGTAGCCGTAGTTCGGGACCACCCACGCCGACACGATCGCCGACATCACGAGTCCGACGGGGAAGATCACCTCGTAGAGCAGCACGAATCGTCCACGCTTGTGGGCTTTGGTGATCTCGCCGATGTAGCTCGCCGCCACCGGGACCTCGGCGCCGAGGCCGATGCCCTGCACGAATCGGAAGATGAGGAAGAGCTCCAGGGAGTCGGTGAACGCCATGCCCAGGCTCATTACCGCATAGAGCGCGAGCGAGAAGATGATGACGTTGAGCCGGCCGACGCGGTCGGCGAACCAGCCGCCGGCGAGCGCGCCGACGAGCATGCCGATGCCGCCGATGGCGATTACCCAGGCGATGTCGCCGGGGGTCAGGCCCCACTTGGGAATGAGGACGGGGAGCGAGTACGCGATCATCAACTGGTCGAAGCCGTCGAAGAACGTGACGGCGCCGACGATGACGCGGGCCTTGATGTGCCACCTGCTCATCGGCAGGCGTTCGAGTCGGGCGCTGATCATCTCAGCTGTGGCAGCCATGGCGGGCGATACCGTCGTCATGAGCATCCTCAGGGTCGGGTCGAGGCATTTACTTAAGCCCTCAAAGGCTTACCGCTAAGATGTAATCTCACGCACATGAGAAACGTCAACCCTTGACTTTGAAAGAAACATATTGTTCACACCTGTGAGTACTTGTTAACCGCCCGTGGTTAACAAGTACTCACAGGTGAGTGAGCCGTCGACCACGCGGTGGACTGCATCCATTCTGCACAGGTGCGTGCGGTCGTGTGTCACCAGCAGCGTCGCGACCTCGCGTTCTCGCACGACACCGAGGATCAGATCCATGATCGCGGCGCCCCGTTCCTGGTCGAGCGCGCTGGTCGGCTCGTCGACGACCAGCAGCGACGGATCGTTCATCAGCGCCCGGGCGAGGTTGACCCGCTGCCGCTGCCCACCCGACAACTGCGCCGGCCGTTTTCCGGCGTGATCTGCGAGGCCGACGGCGTCGAGCAGATCGCGAGCCTTCGCGCGCCCCGCCCGCCGCGGCACGAACCACCGCTGCCCGAGATGCGCCATCGCCTCGAGTTGTTCGAGGGCCGTCAGCGACGACACCAGGTTGGACTGCTGGAACACGATGCCGATCCGGTCGCGGCGCAGCGTGGACGCCTCGCGCCGGCTGAGCGCGGTGAGTTCGGTGTCGCCCAACCGGACGGAGCCAGAGTCGGGCCGGATCAGTGTCGACGCCACCGCGAGGAGCGTCGACTTTCCGGAACCGGACGGACCGGTGATCGCGGCGATCTCACCCCGGCCGAGGGTCAGCGACACGGAGTCGAGGGCGGTGACGCGTCCGGCGCCGTCCGGGTAGGTGAGGGTGACGTCGTCGAGCGTGAGGGCGGGTGTGGTCATCGTGTGCTCCCGAGTGCGGTGAGGGGGTCGGTGGTGAAGAGGAAGCGGAGCGCGAAGGCGGCGCCGAGGAGGCCGAGCCCGACGAGTGCGGTGGCGGGCAGGAGAGTGGTGGAGATGTCCAGCACGAACGGCACCGCGTCGCCGATCATCGCCCCGGCGACGGCCGCCATCCCGACACCGGCACCCACGCCGGCGAGCAGAACGACGAGCGCCTGCCCGAGCGCGTCCCGCACGAGCGACCCGGTGGACGCTCCGAGCGCCTTCAGCGTCGCGACGTCGGGGGTGCGCTGGAGTGTCCAGACCGTGAAGAACGCGCCGATGACCAGCGCGGAGATCGCGAACAGCATCACCGTCATCAACGTCAGCGACCCGTTCTCGGAGGTGTAGGAGCCGACGGCGGAGAAGGAGTCGGCCACGGTTCGGGAGGTCGTCCCCGCGAGGGAGTTCGTGGCGTCGTCCCCGCCAGACACCGCGAGCACCGTCGCCGCGCCCCCGCGCGGGTTCGCGTGCTGCCAGTCGGCGAGCGTCATCCACACGGCCGGGCTGTGGCCGTACCAGTCGTCGCCGCGGACCGCGGTGACGGTGAACGCCTGGCCGGCGATCGTCACCGTGTCGCCGGCGGATACCCCGAGCGACCGCGCCGCGCCGTCCCCGACGATCACGGTTCCCGGCGCGGACGGTGCGCGGTCGCCCACACCGCCGTCCGCGCCGACGAGCGCCACCCCCTTCGTCGCACCTCCAGCTGCCGACGCCGAGCCTCGTCCCACCCCGATCGGGTGCACCGAGTCGGCACTCCGCCGCCAGACGGCCACCTGCTCGGACGTCAGCGCGGACTCGTCGAACGACGGACCGTCGTCGGAGGCCGCGAAGACCACCGACTGGGCGTCGATACGTTCCACGACGGACACGTTCTGGTGGCGCAATCCGGCCGTGAGACCGCTGAGAAACGTGACGAGCAGCGCAATCAGCACCACGACGACGGATATCAGCGCGAAGCGACCACGCGCGGCACGCAGGTCTCTCGATGCGACGAACACAGATGGTCCTCTCCAGATCACGACCGGCGCCGCAGTCGATGTGGGCCGGGGCGGCGCTCACGGCCTCCGAACTCACCGTGCCCCCGGCACGGCACGGTTCCATCGCACGTGGGATGGAATTCTCGGCGGTCGAAGGTCGGGTGCGGGTTCCGACTTTCGATGGATGCCGGGTGCGCTCACGTCGATAAGCTGGACGGGGTGCACCGCTCCCCTCTCACTCCCGTGTTCGCGGGACTCCAACTCGGGCTGCATGCGCTGACCGCGGCGCTCACTGCAGTCGTGATCTTGCGTGCCGTCCTACTGGACGCGCCGAACGCGCCGGCGATCGTGGTGCTGTCGGTGGCGTTTCTCGCGGTGTACGCGGCGGGGGCGACGCGACGTCTGCGCGGGGGGTGGTGGCTCGCAGCGCTGACGGCACTGTGGGTGGCCCTGATGGTCCTCGCCCCCGACGCCGCCTATCTCGCGTTCGGACTGTTCTTCCTGTATCTGCATCTGCTGCCGCGACGATGGGGAGTCCTGGCGGTCGCAGCCGCGACCGTCGTGGCGGTGGCAGGCACCGGAATGCACCGCGGCTGGAGCGTCGCGGGTGTCGTCGGTCCGGTGATCGGCGCGTGCGTCGCGGTGGCGATCGGCCTCGGCTACCGGGCGTTGTACCGGGAGGCCGTCGAACGCGATCGCCTCATCGACGAATTGACCCGGACCCGAGCCGAACTCGCCGAGCAGGAACGTGCCGCCGGTTCCCTGGCCGAGCGTGAGCGGCTCGCACGCGAGATCCACGACACCGTCGCGCAGGACCTGTCGAGCATTCAGATGCTGCTCCACGCCGTGGAACGCGCGGACCCCGGCCACCCCGCCCGGGACCGTATCCGGTTGGCGCGGGAGACCGCCGCCGACAGCCTCGCCGAAACCCGTCAGCTCATCGGCGATCTCACACCCGCCGTCCTCGACGGGCAGTCGCTCGCGGACGCGCTCGCGCGGATCTGCACGCAGGCGAGGAGCGACACCTTCGACACCATTGCCGTCGTCGTGGGGGATCCGGTGCGGTTGCCGATGCCCGTCGAGGCCGCGTTGGTGCGGATCGCGCAGGGTGCGGTGTCGAACGTGGTCCGGCACGCGCAGTCGTCCCGGATGGCGGTCACTCTCACCTACTACGAGGATGCGGTCCGGTTGGACGTCGTCGACGACGGCATCGGCTTCGATGTCGCACTTCTCGACCGTGAACCGTCGAAAGCGTTCGGGCTGAATTCGATTCGCCGTCGCGTCGAGCTGCTCGACGGGTCGATGTCGGTGGAGTCGGAACCGGGACTGACCGCGGTCGCGGTGTCGTTCCCGCTCGAGGCCGGCGCATGATCCGACTGCTGCTCGCCGACGACCACGCGATCGTGCGCGCGGGCCTGCGCGCCCTGCTCGAGCACGAGGACGACATCGAGGTGGTCGGCGAGGCGGCCACCGCCGACGCCGCCGTGGCGTTGTGCGCGACGACCCCGGTCGACCTCGTCCTCATGGACCTCCGGTTCGGCGCCGGCACGTCGGGGGTGGACGCCACCCGGAACCTGCGGTCCCTGCCGAATCCGCCGCACGTACTGGTCGTCACGAACTACGACACGGATGCGGACATCCTCGACGCGATCGCCGCCGGCGCCGCCGGGTATCTCCTGAAGGACACTCCCCCGCCCGAACTCCTCGCCGCCGTCCGGGCCGCGTCGGCCGGCGACAGCGTGCTCTCCCCGGCCGTGGCGTCGAAACTGATGACACGCGTCCGCCGACCGGCCACCAGCCTCAGCCCGCGGGAGATCCAGGTGCTGACGTTGGTGGCCGCGGGGCGATCCAATCGGGAGGTCGGGAAGGAACTGTTTCTCTCCGAGACGACCGTGAAGTCCCATCTCGTTCACATCTTCGGCAAACTCGGCGTCAAGTCTCGGACCTCCGCAATAGCCCGCGCCCGCGAGCTGGGCACCCTCCCCAGGTGAGCGGCAAAGCGTCCGGACGCACACTTTGCCGCTCACATGCGTTTACGCTGGGAAAATGGACCCACCGGTCGTCCAGTACATCCAGCGGGACGGACACGCGCTGGCGTATCAGGTGGTGGGCGGCGGCGCGCTGGACGTCGTGTGGCTGTTCGAGATCAACATGCACCTCGACCTGATGTGGACCGACCCGCAGATCCACTACCTGATGGAACGCGGCAGCACGTTCGCCCGCACCGCGTATTTCCAGCAGCGGGGGCTGGGACTGTCCGAACCGGTCGACCACCTGCCGACACTCGAGGAGCAGGCCGACGACATCGTCGCCGTGATGGACGAGATCGGGATGCGTGAGGCAATGCTGGTGGGTGTGGCCAGCGCGAGCGGTGCCGTGGCACTCGTGGCGGCGCGGTCGCCGGAGCGGGTCACCGGGGTGGTGCTGATCCAGCCGTTCGCCGAGCGGCTGATCGGCGGCGACCACGATCCGGACGGCTGGACGGCCACCGAGCGGGACCAGTTCGTCTCCGCATGGCGCGCGGCCACGGAGTCGTGGGGGTCGGGCGCGACCGTGCCGCTGTGGGATCCCCTCGAGGATTCCCCGTTCAACCGGCGGCTGATGGCGATGCTCGAGCGGAACTCCGCGGCGCCGGCCGTCGCGCGCGCCCACATGGAGTGGATCTTCCGCCTCGACTACTCGGACATTCTGCCGTCGATCCAGTGCCCGGCCCGGGTTGTGCTCGTCTCCGGTAGTCCCGTCCCCGCGACGGCCTCCCGGTACGTCGCCACCCATATTCCCGGCACCTTCCATCTGCTGCCGCCTGCGCCGTCCGGCGCGTCGCTCGGTGAGGCGTGGAAGCCGATCATCGATCACGTCGAGCAAGTCGCGACCGGCGGGCACCCGACACCGGACGCCGGACAGTTCGTCGCGTCCGTGCTGTTCACCGATGTCGTCGGGTCGACGGAGATGCTCGCCCGGATCGGCGACGCCGCCTACCGCGACCTGCGCGCCACCCACGAACGGCAGGTCCGCGACGCGGTGGAGAACGCGGGCGGACGTCTCCTCAACGTGGCGGGCGACGGCACGTTCAGCATCTTCGACGGCCCCGTCGCGGCGGTCCGGTGTGCGCGGGGCGTCGTCGACGACGCGTGCACCCTCGGCCTCGAGGTGCGGGCCGGCGTCCACACCGGACAGGTGGAGCGGAACGGACCCGACGTCAGCGGGATGACCGTCCACGTCGGCGCGCGCATCGGTTCCGCGGCCGGAGCCGGGGAGGTGCTGGTGTCGCGGACCGTGCGCGACCTCGTGGTGGGGTCGGGACTGCGGTTCGCCGCTGTCGGTGAACGCGAACTCAAGGGCGTGCCGGGCCGATGGCCCTTGTACTCCCTCACCGACGCCGACCACGCGCCCCGGACCGTCCCGCGACTCACACCGAAGCTGAGCATGATCGACCAGGCCATCCTGCGGACCGCGAAGCGGGCACCGCAGGCACTGCGCGCACTCGTCGGCCTGGCCTATGCGAGGCAGCGCAAGCTGTCCCGCTGATCCGGCGCTCGGCGCGAAGTGTCTCCTTTAGAGGACTACACGCGATGTACTCGCGGCCATAGCGTTTCACTCACTGTTGCCCCCGTCACACAGGAGTGATCATGAGCAGGCTGAAGTTCGGAACGTTTCTGGCGCCGATCCACACACCGGGTCAGAATCCGACGCTGTTGTTGCAGCGCGACCTGGAGTTGGTTCAGTTGCTCGAGAGGCTGGGCTACGACGAGGCCTGGTTCGGGGAACATCATTCGGCGGGCTCCGAAATCTACGCGTCCCCGGAAATCATGATCGCCGCCGCCGGCGAACGGACCAGCCGCATCAAGCTGGGAACGGGGGTGACGTCGGTGTCGTACCACAATCCGCTGTGGGCGGCGGAGCGGATGGTGATGCTCGACCACCTGACCCACGGTCGCGTCCTGTTCGGCCTCGGTCCCGGGTCCCTGCCGACCGATGCGGCGATGCTCGGTCTGTCGCAGATCGACACCCGCGAATTGCTCGCGGAGAACACCGACATCATCATGCGCCTGCTGCGGGGTGAGACGGTGAGCGCGAAGACGCGGACCCATACGCTCGTCGACGCGTGCATTCAGATGGCGCCGTACTCCTCTCCCCTCTTCGACGTGGTCGTCGCCGCGATCGCCTCCCCGACGGGAGCGCGACTGGCCGGCCACCACGGAATCGGGCTGCTGTCGATCGCCGCGACACTGACCGCCGACGGATTCAGTGCTCTGCAACATCATTGGGGAATGCTCGAGGAATTCGCGACGCTCGCGGGCCGGAGCGAGGACGTCGATCGCTCGAAGTGGCGGCTGGTGGGTCCCTTCCACATCGCCGAAACGCGGGAGCAGGCCTACCGCGATGTCGAGCACGGCATCGAACACTGGTTCAAGTACCTGCAGCACGTTGCCGCGTTCCCGCAGATGGCGGTCGAGGGCGAGAACAAGCGCGAGATGATCGACTTCATCAACAACTCCGGCATCGGCGTCATCGGCACCGCGGAGGAGGCCCGCGCACAGGTCCAGCGTCTCGTCGATCAGTCGGGCGGCTTCGGCACTCTGCTTCTGCAGGGTCATGATTGGGCCAACCCGCAGGCCACCGCGCGATCGTACGAGCTGTTCGCCCAGGACGTCATGCCGTTCTTCCAGGGCCAGGCGCAGCCGCTGCTCGACGCGGACGAGCGTGCCCGCCGGGTGCGGGAGGGGCAGGCGGACGAACACAGGAAGGCCGTCGCGCACATGACGAAGAAGTACGAGGCCGAGCTGGGACGGGTGTAGGACGATGGCCGAGATCAGCATTCAGAAGCAGTTCCCCGTCGGTGCCGACACGATCTGGGACCGCGTCGGCGACCCGGGAACCATCGCCGAATGGATTCCGTCAGTCGCGGCCGCCCGGATGGAGCAGGGGATCCGCCACATCGTCTTCGCCGACGGTCAGCCCGCCCGTGAGCGGATCGCCGAGCACAGTGACAGCGAACGCCGGTACACCTACGAGTACATCGACGGCCCATTGCCGTTGACGCACTACCGGTCCACCATCTCCGTGCTCGGCACGTCGTCGGAGTCCTGCACCGTGGAGTGGGCCGCGACGTTCGCCGCGGACTCGGCGGAGGTCGAGTCGGAGTTGGCGACGGCGATCGAATCGATCTATCGCGCTGCGCTCGACGAGTTGTCGATCCTCGTCTCGAATCCGTCCGTCCGCGGATAGACCTTGTTCGGAGTCCGCTTCCGTCCGGCGGACTCCGAACATTCAGCACCGAAGAAGGTACCGATGCGAACCCCCACCTCACCGCACATCACCGCCACCACCCCCGAAGACATCGCGGACGCCTACCGCACCGTCCTCGGAAAATTCTGCACCGGCGTCGTCGCCGTCACCGCACTCGACGACACCGGCAACCCCGTCGGACTGACCGTCGGCTCCTTCAGCTCCGTCTCCCTCGACCCCGCCCTCGTCGCCTTCTTCGTCGGCCGGCATTCCACCACCTTCCCCAAGGTCGCCGCCTCCGGCCGCTTCTGCGCCAACATCCTCGCCGCCGACCAACACGAACTCGGCCGCGCCTTCGCCCGCAGCGGCACCGACAAATTCCACGGAATCGACTGGACCCCCGCCACCACCGGTTCTCCCCGCCTCACCGGCGCGCACGCCTGGGTCGACTGCCACATCGACCTCGTCCAAGCTGTCGGCGACCACGACCTCGTCGTCGGCCGTGTCGTCGAACTCGGCGCCACCGACACCCCCGACCCGCTGCTGTTCTACACGTCCACGTTCCACCAGCTCACCCCCGCGAGCCCGGCATGACTGCGGTCGAACCTATTCCCTGCGTCGTCCGCTGCGCCGACGCCGTCGTCCCCACCGATCACGGCGCGTTCACCGCGATCGCCTACCGCTCGGCCACCGGGATCGAGCACCTGGCCATAGTGTTCGGCGATCCGACCGTCGGCACCGCGCTGACCCGCGTCCACAGCGAGTGCCTCACCGGCGACGTCCTCGGATCGCGGCGCTGCGACTGCGGCCCGCAACTGTCCGCCGCGCTGGAGCGTATCGCCGACGCCGGCGCCGGGGTGCTGCTGTACCTGCGGGGGCACGAAGGCCGCGGCATCGGGCTGGCCGCGAAGATCGCCGCGTACCAACTCCAGGACCGGTTGGGCCTCGACACCGTCGACGCCAACCTGCAACTCGGGTTGCCCGTCGACGCCCGCGACTACGCCGATGCCGCGGCCATTCTCCGCGACCTGCGCGTCGACCGCATCGATCTGCTCAGCAACAACCCGGCCAAGACCGCCGGGCTTGCCGCGGCCGGCATCACCGTCGCGGGCACCACGCCGCTCGAGATCGCGCCGAACGATCACAACACCCGGTATCTCGCATCGAAGCGGGATCGGCTCGGCCACAACCTCACCCACGCACATCTCGTCACCCGCCACTGACACGTCAGGAGAAACCATGGAACGCGTCCCGCTGAGTCACGTATTCGAGAAGCTGTCGGTGATGCATTCCACCCCGCACTGGGCGGAGGCATTCGACGACCTCACCGAGGTCCTCGGCCCCGCTGCGTTCAGCGACGGGCGTGCGTGGGCGAAGTTCACGACCCTGTGCCTGTCCGACGAGACGGACGTGCCGCCCTGGTGCCTGATGGGGAAGACGCACGACGTCACCGCGGCCGCGACGCTCGCACGGGACGCGGGATGGGATGTGGGCGAACCGACCGTCGGCGATCACGAGTGCCGTGTGATGCTTCGGTCACCCCACGGGCTGACCGTCATCGCCTATTCGCCGCTCACACCGTAGGTCTTCGCCGGAGTACGCACGCGGTCAGTGACGCCCGGTTCTTCAGACCGGTGGACTCGAAGATTCGGCTCACATACTTCTTGACGGTGAATTCGGACAGCGAGAGCACTCCGGCGATCTCGTTGTTGCTCAAACCGTCGCTCACCAATTCGGCCACCTGCATCTGGCGCGGGGTCAGGCTGCTCAGTTGGTCGACGGTTCCGTCGTCCCCCGCCAGCCGTATCGACCTGCTCTGGGCGCGGAGTTGGCGAGCAAGAAACTGCACTGCCAGAGTCTCACTCGCATCCCAGCTCCGTTCCCGATCGAACATGCCCACCAGAGCTTCGCCGTCGGCGAGCCGGAGGTGCAGCGCCGACGCCGTTCCCATCCCGTGTGGGTGCAGGTAGTCCTCGACGTAGGAGCGTTGCGGCGCGGGCAGCGCATGCAGGTGGTCCAGGGAAATGAACCCGGTATCGGTCAGCGAGCGGCGCGCCTCGGGGAGCGCGAAGATGTCCTTGTCGCGCCAGCGGGCGTGATACTCGTGCAGCAGCGGGGAGGCGGCACCCGTCAGCAGCGGAGCGGGGTCGGCGAAGATGTCGGCAAATGTCGGTCCGAAGAAGAACGTGACGTCGCGGACCCGGAACACCGTCGCAATGGATTCCACGACGGTCCGCTTGTAGTCGGCGGGGTCGTCGACGTCGCAGCACGATTCGAGGACCTCGAGGATGCCGTGCATCTGCGAGCGGGACAGCACGTCCCTCCAGGATCCGGTACCCATGTTCGCCTCCGATCCCCAGGTGAGTGGCAAAGCGTGCCCGACCACACTTTGCCACTCACGTCACCTCAGGCTGCGACGGTGGACCGGCGGGCAGCCGACTGCTGGACGTCCGGCGACGAGTACTTCCGCACGATCGCGACGAGGCACAGCAGCCCGACGATTCCGGCGCCGGCGAGGAAGGCCCCGACCCGCCACGCGTTGGAGGCGTCGCCGTTGATGAGCAGCACCATGACCATCGGGGAGAAGCCACCGATGATGGCGGAGATCTGATAGCCGAGGGACGCTCCGGAGAATCGGATCTCGGGCGGGAACAGTTCCGCGAACAGCGTTCCCTGCGTTCCGGTCTGGAACGACATGACGATCACGGCGCCGAAGACGGCCAGCGCGAACGGCCACAGTTCGCCCTGGCTCGAGTGTCCGATCATCAGCCACATCGGAATTCCCCACAGCAGCATCCCGGCGGTGCCGATGCCGAAGATCAGCTTCCGGCCGTAGAGGTCGGAGAGGTATCCGGCCAACGGGACCAGCGGAATCATCAGGACGCAGGCGGCGAGGATGAACCCGAGGACGGTGGATCGTTCGATCCCGAGGTACGTGGTGGCGAACTGCACGGAGCCGGTGATCATCGTGTAGAAGAAGATGACGCCGATGGCGTTCGCTCCGGCGGCGGTGAGGACGGTGCCGGGGTTCTTGCGCAGCACCTGCAGGATCGGAGACTTTCGTGCCGCCGGCGCCTCGGCCAGCTTCTTCGACAGCTCCTGGAACTCGGGTGTCTCCTCCAGGTAGCGGTGGATGAGGAACGCGACCGGGAGCATCACGAGGCTGATCCAGAACGGGATGCGCCACGCCCAGGCGAGGAACGACTCGGAGTCGAATGCCGCTGTGATGACGAGGAAGACGACGTTTCCGAGGACGACGCCGATGGGCACGCCGAGTTGCGCGAAGCTGCCGTAGAACCCGCGACGTCCCGCGGGGGCGTTTTCGGTGGCGAGGAGGACGGCGCCGCCCCATTGCGCCCCGACAGCGAGGCCCTGGCAGATCCGCAGGGTCACGAGAATCGTGGGCGCGAGCCAGACGAGCTGGGTGTTCGGCACGAGACCGATCAGTGAGGTGGCGACGGCCATCATCACGATGGCGGCGACGAGAACGGGTTTGCGGCCGACCTTGTCGCCGAAGTGGCCGGCGAGCACACCGCCGATGGGCCGGGCGATGAACCCGACCGCCACGGTGGCGAATGAATTGAGTGCGGCGACGACCTGACTGTCGGTCGCGAAGAAAGTGGTGTTGAAGACGAGTGCGGCCGCGGTGGCGTAGATGAAGAAGTCGTACCACTCGAGCGACGTCGAGATGGCGGCGGCGAAGGACGCGCGGGCCGCGCGCGGCTTCGGCGGGACCGCATGCGAGGCGGTGGGCATGGGGGTCTCCTGCTCAGTCTTGGGCAATGGAACCGAAAGTGTCTCGGAGGACGCGTTTGAGGATCTTGCCGCTCGGGTTCTTCGGTAGGGAGTCGGCGACGATCACGTATTTGGGCACCTTGTAGCCGGCGAGCCGGGTGCGGCAGTGCTCGACGACGTCTTTCTCGTCGAGTTCGACGCCGGCGGACGGAACCACGACGGCGGCGACCGCCTCGATCCACCGGGGGTGCGGCACCGCGAACACGGCGGCCTCACCGACACCGTCGAGTTCGTAGAGCGTTTCCTCGACCTCGCGGGTGGCGACGTTCTCGCCGCCGGTCTTGATCATGTCCTTCTTGCGGTCGACCACCCACAGGTACCCGTCCTCGTCGAGGTAGCCGAGGTCGCCGGAGTGAAACCAGCTGCCCGCGAACGCTTCCGCGGTCTTCTCAGGTTGCCCCAGATAGCCGACGGTGGCGTGCGGGCTGCGGTGCACGATCTCGCCGACCTCGCCCGCGGGGAGCGGCAGGTTGCGGTCGTCCACGATCCGCGTCTCCACGTTGAGAGCGGGCTTCCCCGCCGAACCGCCGCGTGTCTCTTGATCTTCCGGCCCGAGAGCCGTCGCGAGCGACGCCATCTCCGTCTGCCCGTAGAAGTTCCACAACCGGATGCCCGGCAATCGGCGGTTCATCTCCCGCAGGATCTCCAGCGGCAGCGGCGACGCCCCGTAGTAGCCCTTGCGCAGCGACCGCAGGTCGGTGTGCTCGAAGTCGGGCGACTGCAGCAGCGAGATCCACACCGTCGGCGGGCAGAACAGGTTGGTCACCCGCTCGGTCTCGATGGTGCGCAGCAGCACCCGGGGGTCGGGTCCGTCGACGATGATGCTCGTCGCGCCGAGATAGATGTCGGTGCTGAGGAAGTTGTCGAGCTGGGCACAGTGGTACAGCGGCAGTGCGTGCACCTCCACGTCGTCGCTGCTCATGCCGCCGGTGACGATGCAACTGATGTACTGCCACATCAGGGACCGGCTGGTGAGCATCGCGCCTTTCGGCCGTGATTCGGTGCCCGACGTGTACATGATGCGGACGACGTCGTCGTCCGCCACGAACACCTCGGGTGGCGAGGCGAATTCGCCGTCCGTCCAACCGGCCATCGAGACCCACCCGTCCGGAACCCCCGACCCGGCCAGCGGGATCGCCGCCCGCACCCGGACGCTTCCCTTCGACTCCGTGAGCGCCGTCTCGGCGACGGGCACCAGCGCGTCCTCGACGACGAACGCGTCGGCGGCGCAGTCGTCGAGGATGTACCCGATCTCCCCGCCGGTGAGCATGAAGTTGATCGGGACGAGGACCACCCCGAGCCGGGCGGTCGCGAAGTTCAGCACCGGGTACTGCCAGCAGTTGTGCGACAGCAACGCCAGCCGGTCGCCCCGCGTCAGCCCCTCGGCGTGCAGGGCCGCCGCGACCCGGTCGATCACGGCGTCGAATTCGGCGAACGTGAGCCGGACGTCGCGGTGCACCACGGCGAGCTTGTGCGGGAAACGCGCCGCGGAACGACGTGGAATGTCGCCGATGCTCTGCTGCCGGGCGCGCGTCCTGTCCTCGGTCACCCGCGGACTTCTTTCAGGACCGGGGTGGCGGCGAACTCGGCGCGGGCGAGCGAGCGGCGGTGCACCTGGTCGGGGCCGTCGGCGATCTGCAGGAACCGGGCCTGCGCGTACAGGACCGGCAGGATCGTGTCCTGCGACAGGCCGGCGCCACCGAAGATCTGCATCGCGTCGTCGACGATCCGCTTGACGGTCAGCGGGACCATCACCTTGGCGGCGGCGATGTCGTGGCGGGCCGCCTTGGTGCCCTCGACGTCCATCCGCCAGGCGGCCCGCAGCACCAGCAGCCGGGCGGCGTCGAGGTGGATCCGGGCGTCCGCGACGGTCGCCTGCACGACGCCCTCGTCCGCGAGGGGCTTGCCGAACGCGACGCGGGTGCGGGCGCGTTCGGTCATCAGCGCGATGGCCCGTTCGGCCATCCCGATCAGTCGCATGCAGTGGTGGATGCGCCCCGGACCGAGCCGGGCCTGCGCGACGGCGAAGCCCTTGCCGCGCGGACCGAGGAGGTTCGCCTTGGGGACGCGGACCTTGTCGAAGACGACCTCGCCGTGGCCGCCTTCGTGGCGGTCGGCGAAACCGAGCACGGTGGTGGACCGGACGATGGTCAGGCCCGGCGTGTCCATCGGGACGAGAACGATGCTGTGCCGGTTGCCGATCGGGGCGCCGGGGTCGGTGACGCCCATGACCATCGCCACCCGGCAGTCGTCGCGCAGCGCCGCGGTGGACCACCACTTGCGTCCGGTCAGCACCCAGCTGTCGCCGTCGTCGGCGATCTCGAGGCGGACGTTGTTGGCGTCCGAGCTCGCGACGTCCGGTTCGGTCATCGAGAAGCACGAGCGGAATTCGCCGTCGAGCAGCGGGGCGAGCCATTGCTGCTTCTGCTCGTCGGTGCCGTAGAGGTGCAGCAGTTCCATGTTGCCGGTGTCCGGCGGGTTGCAGTTGACCGCCTCGGGGGCGATCAGCGGGCTCCAGCCGGTGAGTTCGGCGAGCGGCGCGTACTCGAGGTTGGTCAGGCCCGCGCCCTCGCGGGCGGGGAGGAAGAGGTTCCACAGGCCCTCGCGTTTGGCGGCGGCCTTCAGGTCGGCCACGATCGGCGGCGCACCCCAGTGGTCCGGTTTGGACGCGAGCTGTTCCTCGGCGATCGCCTCGGCGGGCAGCACCCGCTCCTGCATGAACTTCGTCAGCTTCGCCTGCAGTTCCACGACTTTCGGGCTGTACTCGAATTCCACTTCCGTGGCTCCAATCTGTTTCGGTGGTGCCGCGGTCAGCGGCGAAGCTCGGACACGGGCGACGCCGCGGCGAGGTCGAGCGCCCGCTGCAGCAGCGGGCCGACCATGTCGCCGACGTCGTCGAAACCCCCACCGACGGTGTCGCCCTGTGCGTGCCGGGCGTTGATGCCCTCGAGGATGACGGCGATCTTGAAGTCGGCGAACACCGTGTACCAGTCGATGTCGGGGATCTCGATGCCGCGCTGTGTGGCGTAGCGGTCGAGAAGTTCGGCGCGGGTGGGGAATCCGTCGAGTCGGGCGAGGCCCTTGGTCACCGGGTTGTCGACCGCTCCGGGCTGGTCCCAGAAGCTCAGCATGATCCCGACGTCGGCGAGGGTGTCGCCGAGGGTGGCCATTTCCCAGTCCAGGACGGCGACGATCTTCCCGGCGTCGCCGCGGGACGCGAGCACGTTGTCGAGTTTGACGTCGCCGTGGACGATGCCCGGGAAGTGTGAGGTGGGCAGCGCACGGCGCAGCTTGTCGAGCAGCACGGCCACCTCGGGGCGATCGACGGCGCGCGAGGCCTCCCATTGCCGGGACCAGCGGTCGAGTTGGCGTTCCAGGTAGCCGTCGGGGCGTCCGAACGAGCCGAGCCCGACCGCGTCCGGGTCGACGTCGTGGAGTGCGGCCAGGGTGTCGGCCAGGTCCAGTCCGAGCCGGCGGCGCTCGCCGGGGGTGAGTGCGGACGCCTGCTCGACCGTCCCGACGGGCATGCCGTCCACCAGTTCCATGAGGTAGAACGACGCGCCGAGCACGTCCGCGTCCTCGCACAGCAGCACCGCTTCGGGCACCGGGACGGCGGTTCCGGCCAGCCCCCGGATCACGGTGAACTCGCGTTTCATGTCGTGGGCGCTCGGCAGAACGTGCCCGTACGGAGGCCGCCGCAGGACCCACGTCCGGTCGGCGTCGGCGACGCGGTAGGTGGGGTTCGATCGGCCGCCGCTGATGAGCGAGACAGCGAGGTCGCCGCTCACGCCGCCGTCGAGCGCGCCGTCGAGGTAGTGGGCGAGGGCGGTGAGATCGACGCCTGCCGAATCCTCCCGGTCCTCGTGGGTGTCCGCTTCGGCGTGGGACGTCGTCATCCGCTGCGTCCTTTCAAGTCCTTCGATCTTCAGCCAAACGCTCGTTCGGCCAGTGCCCATCATCAGCCGAACGGGCGTCGAAAGTCAATATCCCTATATTCTGCAATTAATAGCTGAGATTCCCGAAAATTGAAGCACTTGCCAAGCGATCGTTCAGTTGGCATGATCTCCCGGAAGTGATGCACGTCTCATCCGCCTCGAAAGGTCAGGACACCCATGACGGACCAGTTGACCGGGACTGCTGCCACCACCGAATGGCGGGCCGAAGACCGCGTCCGAGCGCGCCGCGCCGCGATCGCAGGCGGCGTGGGCACCCTCATCGAGTACTACGACTTCAGCCTGTACGGCTACCTCGCGATCGTGATGGCGCCGCTGTTCTTCCCCAGCAGCGACCCGGCTACCGCGCTGCTGTCCGCGCTCGCCGTGTTCGGGACCGCCTACCTCATGCGTCCGCTCGGCGGCATCGTGTTCGGGCACATCGGTGACCGGTTCGGGCGGAAGAAGGCCCTCCTCGCGACGCTCGTCTGCATGGGCCTCGGCAGCATGGCGATGGGCTTCCTGCCCACCCACGCGCAGGCGGGGATCTGGGCCACGGTGCTGCTCGTTCTCGTGCGGATGGTCCAGGGATTCTCGGCCGGCGGCGAGGTCGGCGGCTCGGCCACGTTCATCTCCGAATCGGCGCCGCGGCATCTCAAGGCCACCTACGGCGCGTTCACCCCGCTCGGCTCCACGATGGGGTTCGCGATGGCCGCTGCGGTCGCGGGCACGGTGTCGGCGTTCACCACCGACGTGCAACTCGAGAGCTGGGGATGGCGGGTCCCGTTCCTGCTCGCGCTGCCGCTGACGCTGCTCTGCCTGTGGGCCCGCACCCGGGTCGAGGAAACCCACGGCGAGGACGCCGATTCCGGGCCGGCCCAGGCGCCCGTCGTCGCCGTCTTCCGGCGTCAGCCGCTCGCCCTCCTGCAGTCGGTCGGAATCAGTGTGGCGTGCAACGGAACCGCATACATCGGCCTCACCTACATGAGCATCCATCTGATGAAGAGCCTCGGCTACGAACGCACCCCGGTCTACTGGATCGCGACCGCCGTCATCGGCGTCGTCGCACTCGCGATGCCGCTCGGCGGCATGCTCGCCGACCGCATCGGACGGTTGCGGTTCACCGTGATCAGCTTCGCCGGATTCGCGATCGTCACCTACCCCGCCATGGCCGTCATGCACCACAGCCTGTGGATCGCCGCGATCGCCTATCTGCTGATCATGGTCAACACCATCGGAGCCCAGGTCGGCTCGTACACGCTCATGCCGCTGCTGTTCGACAAGGACGTCCGCTTCACCGGTGTCGCGATGGGCTGGAACCTCGGTGTCGTCATCGCCGGTGGCACCGCGCCGTTCGTCGCTGTCTGGCTCGTGGAGAAGACCGGAAACATCCTCTCCCCCGCCGTCTTCGTGATCGTGGCGGCGGTGATCGGACTGATCTCGGTGGCCGGCGTGGCACGCCGGTCCAAGGTCGCGCAGGAGCAGCTCGGCTGACGCCGAGGCGGATTCACCACTCGAGATCCACCACGAATTGGAGTAACCATGTATCCCGGCGCTCATGCTGCCACCACACCCGACAAGCCGGCCGTGATCATGGCCGGCACCGGGCAGACGGTCACCTTCGCCGAACTCGAGTCCCGCTCGGTCCGCATCGCCCGCCACCTGCACGCCCTCGGCCTGCGCCGCGGGGATCACGTCGCGGTGCTGGCCACGAACACCCCCGCCATCTTCGACATCTACTGGGCCGCCATGCGTTCCGGGCTCTACCTCACCATGGTGAACTGGCATCTCACGCCACCGGAGATCGCGTACGTCGTCGACGATTGCGGTGCCAGGGCGCTGATCGTCGACGCAGCACTCGACGTGGTCGCCGGTGAACTTCCCGCCCTCACCCCCGGTGTCGAGCACCGACTGGCGTTCGGGGGAACGATTCCCGGCTACGCCTCCCTCGACGAGGCCGCGGCCGCGGAGTCCGACGTTCCGCTGCCCGACCAGCCGCGCGGGGCGGACATGCTGTACTCCTCCGGCACCACCGGCCGCCCGAAGGGCATCAAACCGGAGTTGCCCGCACGGCAGATCCAGGACCCGGGCGACACCATGACCGGGATGAACGCGACGGTGTGGGGAGTCACGCCCGACACTGTCTACCTGTCACCCGCCCCGCTGTACCACGCCGCGCCGCTCCGCACCTGCGCGTCGGTGCAGGCCCTCGGCGGCACCGTCGTCGTGATGGACCGCTTCGACGCCGAGAAGGCGCTCGCGTACATCGAGGAGTTCCGCGTCACCTACAGCCAGTGGGTGCCCACGATGTTCGTCCGCATGCTGAAACTGCCCGCGCCGACGCGGGAGAAGTACGACGTGTCCAGCCTGCGTGTCGCCGTGCACGCCGCCGCCCCGTGTCCGGTGGACGTGAAACGGCAGATGATCGACTGGTGGGGTCCGATCCTGTCGGAGTACTACTCGTCCACCGAACTCAACGGCATGACCCTGGTGAACTCGGAGGAATGGCTGCACAGGCCCGGAACCGTCGGCCGCGCCGCCCTCGGCGTCGCCCACATCTGCGGCGACGACGGTGCCGACCTCGCACCGGGCGAGGTCGGCACCCTGTACTTCGAGCGGGACACCCTGCCGTTCGAATATCACAACGCCCCCGAGAAGACGCGCGACGCCCAGCACCCGCAGCACCCGACGTGGACCACCACCGGCGACGTCGGCTATCTCGACGAGGACGGGTATCTGTTCCTCACCGACCGGAAGTCGTTCATGATCATCTCCGGCGGCGTCAACATCTATCCGCAGGAGATCGAGAACACCCTCACCGAGCACCCGGCCGTCCTCGACGTCGCGGTGATCGGGATCCCGGACGAGGAGATGGGCGAATCGGTGCTGGCCGTCGTCCAGACCGTTCCGGGGGTGACCGGGGACGACGCGCTGGCCGGCGCACTCCTCGACCACGTGCGGGGACGGCTCGCCCGGTTCAAGGTCCCGCGGAACCTCGTCTTCAGCGACGACCTCCCCCGCACCCCCACGGGGAAGCTCGTCAAGGGCACGCTACGAGATCGCTACGCCGCCGGGGTGCACGCCTGAACCGTCAGCCGGCGACCGGTTCCGGCCGGCGCCGGCGGTCGAGGAGGACGGCGATCGTGAGGACGATCAGTCCGGCGACGCCGAGCAGGGTGCCGACGGCGGCCGGGGCGGTGTAGCCGTATCCGGCGGCGATCACCACGCCACCGATCCACGCACCACCCGCATTGGCGAGGTTGAACGCGCTGTGGATCAGCGTCGACGCGAGCGTCTTGGCGTCACCCGCCGCGTCCATCAGCCGCGATTGGACGGCCGGGAAGATCGACGTCACCGCCATGCCGATGAAGAACAGCACGATCAGCGCCGTCACCGGGTTGTGTGCGGCGACGACGAACAGGGCGAGGACGCAGATCAGGGCGATCATGCACCCGAACAGCCCGGGGACCACCGCGTTGTCGGCGATGCGCCC
This sequence comes from Rhodococcus koreensis, assembly GCF_900105905.1. Classification (GTDB taxonomy): domain Bacteria; phylum Actinomycetota; class Actinomycetes; order Mycobacteriales; family Mycobacteriaceae; genus Rhodococcus_F; species Rhodococcus_F koreensis. The sequence goes on from NZ_FNSV01000005.1 coordinate 4,646,496, forward strand.
ACCCACGACGTTGCCGAGGATCATCCCCGAACCGAACAGCATCAACGCCACCGGCACCATCGAGTGCGGCAGCCCGGACACGTCGGTGAGCGTCGAACTGATGTACGTGTACACCGCGAACGAGCCACCGAACCCGACCGTCGCGAAAATCAGCGTCATCCACACCTGTCCCCGGCGCAGCGCCCCGAGTTCGGCCACCGGGTTGCTCACGTGCACCCCGGCCAGCGGCGGGACGAGACGCGCCAGTGCCACCAGCGTCACGATTCCGATGAGCACCACGAACGCGAACGCCGACCGCCAGCCGAGGATCTGGCCGAAGAACGCCGTCGCGGGCACCCCGATCACGTTGGCGACGGACAGACCCATCATCACGGTCGCGACCGCCTTGGCACGCTTGCCCGGTTCCGCGAGGTGCGCGGCGACCAGCGCCGCGACGCCGAAGTACGCGCCGTGCGGCAACCCGGCGAGGAATCGGGCGGCGAGCAGCGTTTCGTATCCGGGGGCGAGCGCGGTCGCGAGATTGCCGATCACGAACGTGCCCATCAACGCGATGAGCAGCGTGCGCCGCTCCACGCGGGCGGCCAGTGCCGCGATGACGGGCGCCCCGACGACGACACCGAGCGCGTACGCGGACACGAAGTGCCCGGCCACCGGCTCCGACACCCCCGTCGCGGAAGCCATCGCCGGCAACAGGCCCATGGACGCGAATTCCGTTGTGCCGATACCGAACCCGCCGAGCGCAAGCGCGAGCATCGCGCCCCGCCGACTCGGTGACGGAATCCGCGGACGCAGAGACGGACGAGCGGTGACCGCAGGTTCGGTGAGGTGAACTGCAGGCGGCGTCATGGCAGCAAGACTCCCGTCGGGCTGATCGTAGGATCGGCGAGCACGTCCAGTGGACTCGCCTGAGGATGAACCGGGCCGAGATGGTGGCAATCCGGCTCGTACCAGTATGGGTGAGGCCGCAAGCGAATTAACAATCCGCGCGGGCGTGATTCCACTCACCGGGCCCGCAGGTGAGACGTGGGCCCGGTGCACCGGACCGGAGCGACCTACGTCACGTGATGTGCTGCAGGATCACCGTGTGCACGTGGTGGGCCTTGTCCATGCCGCGGAAATCGGCCTCGTACGTGGTGTCGGCGACGTCGACGGCGATGCTGCTGGACGAGAAGAACTGGCCGGCCCACGACTTGTTGCTGAGAAACGAGACCGACCGGATGTTCTTGTACGGGATGGACGTGATCGCGGTGCGCTTGCCGACGAAGCTCTTGTCCTGGATCACGACGCGCAGGTTCGTGATCGCGAGGAAGCCGGTGCCCGCGCCGATGCAGTCGTACACGGCGATGATCGTCTCGCCGGGCAGAATCCCCTGCTGAACCTGTTTCAGCTGTTCCGACTTGTCGAAGATCGGATCGGTCACGGCTCCTCCTTCGACGTCGGTGCGGACTCGTCCATCGTCCCAGAAAGTTCGTCGAAGGTGACGTGGATTCCCTGACGCGGGACCGCGCGTTGCGCCTTCGCCTGGTCGGTGAACGTCCGCTTGTCGCCGTCCGCGAGTTCCGCCTTGTCGGTGAACGGCACGAGCAGCGCCCGCGGATGCAGCCTGTCCACGCGGACGACGTTGATCTCCACGCACACCACGACGGCCGCGGCGGCGAGGAAGAGGAACGCCAGCAGTCCCAGCACGACGGCGAACACCCCGTTCGTCACGGACGCGGTGCTCACCACCTTGCTCACGTAGTACGCACCGAACGACTGCAGCACCTGCCACAGCACGGCCGCCGCAACGGCCCCGGGGGCCACGTCGGCGACGGACAGCGGGCGGGCGGTGGCGAGCCGGAACGCGAGGATGAAGATCACCGAGTTGATCGCGATCGCGGCGAGCGTCAGCAGCACCGTGAACGACCCGGACAGGTGCGTCGCGGCACCGATCCCGGCGACCGCGGCCGTCCCCAGGATTGCGAGCCCGATGGTGCCGAGCAGCAGCAGACCCCGCAGCCGGCCGCGGATCGGGTCGGGGCGCATGTTGCGCGGAACCGACCAGGCCGTGTTCATGGCGTTCTGGCAGGCCAGCGCCACGCCGAGGCCGCCGTAGAGGGCTCCGACCAGTCCGATCACCAGGCCGGTCACTCCGCCGCCGATCCGGTGCGGGTCGGCCAGGTCGGCTCCGATGACGGGGAACTGGCTGAGCGCCGAGTCGATGATGTCCTGCTGCAGTTCGGGATGCCCGGACAGCACGAACCCGAGCACCGTGGACAGCAGCAGCAGGAGGGGAAACAGCGAGATGAACCCGTAGTAGGCGATCAACGCCGCGAGGTACACGCCCTGATCGTCGAGGAATTTGTACGCGACGGCGATCGGGAAACCCATCGCCGGATATCGCTGCTGGAGGGCGTCGAGTCTTCGGGCGAATTTCATGCGATCAGACGGCCGGTTTCACCATCGCGAGGGCGAGGTCGGCGTAGCGCTCGGCGAGTTCTTCGGGTTTCAGGGGACCGTCGGCGTGCCACCACGTGCACACAGACTGCCCCATGTTGATGATGCCGCGAACCGCGTCCCGCGGGTATTCGGTCGCGAAATCGCCCTCCTCGACACCACGCTCGATGACGTCGCGGAAGAGGTGCTCCTGTTCGTCGCGGAGGGCCACGACGAGTCGGCGCCCCGGGTCGTCGAGGCTGCGGATCTCGGTGGCACCGACCATCGCGTCCCGCTGCCGGGTGGTGTGGAACATGACCCACGCCCGCATCAGCGCCTGCAACTGGTCGGCGGGGGCGCCGCCCGAACGCAGCAGCGCGCCGCGGGTCATCGCGATGGCGTCGTGCAGTGCGCGCACCATGATGTCCTGCAGGATCTCCTGCTTCGACGCGAAGTGGTGGTAGATCGACGCGACGGTGATATCGGCGCCGCGCGCGATATCGCGCATGGACGTGCCGTGATAGCCGCGTTCGTTCATGTTGGCGACCGCGGAATCGAGGATCACCTGCCGCCCGGTACCCGTGCTCGTAGCGGCCACCTTTGCAGCGCACATCCCTGGTACTCCGTCCCCGCTCCGATCGTCACACGACCACACCAGAGTAGTGGGTCCCGTCACAGATTCCGCTCTAGCGATCGTTCGGTAGCGATGTCATGCTGGTGCGATGGATCACATCGGACTCGACGTCGCCGACGGCATCGCGACGATCACCCTGAACCGGCCCGACCAGCTCAACGCATTCACCACCACGATGGAGAACGAGCTGATCGCCGCATACGACCAGCTCGACGCGGACGACACGGTCCGGGCGATCGTGCTCACCGGAGCCGGACGAGCGTTCTGCGCGGGCGCCGACCTGTCGGCCGGTGCCGCCACGTTCGACCACTGGCAGGACGAGGACGAGGGCGCCGACGCCCGCCGCGACGGCGGCGGCCGGGTGGTGCTCCGGATGTTCGAATCCCGCAAGCCGATCATCGCCGCGATCAACGGACCCGCCGTCGGCGTGGGCATCACGATGACCCTCGCCGCCGACTTCCGTCTCGCCGCCGACGACGCCCGCATCGGATTCGTCTTCAACCGCCGCGGCATCGTGCCCGAATCCTGCTCGACGTGGTTCCTCCCGCGCCTCGTCCCGCTGCAGACGGCCCTCGACTGGGTGTACTCCGGCCGGGTGTTCCCCGCGACGGAAGCCCACGACGCCGGCCTCGTGTACAAGCTGTACCCGCGCGAGTCCCTGCTCGACGAGGCCTACGCGCTGGCCCGGAGCCTCACCGAGCACTCCGCCCCGGTGTCCGTGGCGCTGTCCCGCCAGATGATGTGGCGGGCGCTCGGCGCCGAGCATCCGATGATCGCGCACCGCGTCGAAACCCGCGGCATCAACATCCGCGGCATCGGGCCGGACGCGCATGAGGGCATCTCCGCGTTCCTCGAGAAGCGGCCCGCCGTGTTCCCCGACAGCGTCCGCGACGACCTGCCGGACGTGTTCGGCGAAGACCTTCCGACCCCGGCGTTCCGCGGATGACCGCCGCACAGCCGGCCCGGCCCGGCGTCGTCGACCGCTGGCACCACGTCGTCGAACACCGCGACCTCGCCGCCCTCGACGCCCTGGTCGCGGACGACGCCGTGTTCTCCTCCCCCGCGGTCCACAGGAAGGGAAGCCGAAGGTCCTGGCCTACCTCGGCGCCGCCCTGACCGTCTTCGACGGCACCGGCTTCCGGTACGTCGAGGAGTGGTACGGCGATCGTTCCGCGGTCCTGGAATTCGCCACCGAACTCGACGGCATCCACGTCAACGGCATCGACCTGATCCACTGGAACGACCGTGACCAGATCACGTCGTTCAAGGTGATGGTCCGGCCCGTGAAGGGCCTGCAGGCGCTCATCCCACGGATGGCCGCCCAGCTGTCCCAGTCGTAAAACCCTGCACCACCGCATCACTCATCACTGCATGAAGGAGAAATTCATGAGCCTGCCCCCCATCCTGCAAGACCGGCTCCGCCTGCCCGTGGTGGCGTCGCCGATGTTCATCGTCTCGGGTCCCGACCTGGTGATCGCCCAATCCACCTCCGGCGTCGTCGGATCCTTCCCCTCCCTCAACGCCCGCCCGCAACCCGTGCTGCGCGAATGGCTCACCCGCATCACCGAGGAACTCGCCAAGCACGACGCCAACAACCCCGAGACACCGTCCGCCCCGTACGCGGTCAACCTCATCGTCCACAAGAGCAACGACCGCCTCGACGAAGACCTCGCCACCATCGTCGAATTCGAGGTCCCGATCGTCATCACCTCCCTCGGCGCCCGCGCCGACGTCAACGACGCCATCCACAGTTACGGCGGCATCGTCCTCCACGACGTCATCAACAACAAGTTCGCGAAGAAGGCCGTGGAGAAGGGCGCCGACGGCCTCATCGCCGTCGCCGCCGGCGCGGGCGGACACGCGGGAACGCTGTCACCGTTCGCGCTGATCCAGGAGATCCGCGAATGGTTCGACGGACCGCTCCTGCTGTCGGGCTCCATCGCCCACGGCCGCTCGGTCCTCGCCGCGCAGGCTGCCGGCGCCGACCTCGCCTACGTCGGCTCCGCGTTCATCGCCACCGAAGAGGCCAACGCCGATCAGGGCTACAAGCAGATGATCGTCGACTCCACCGCCTCCGACATCGTCTACTCCAACCTGTTCACCGGCGTGCACGGCAACTACCTGCGCGGCAGCATCGAGGCCGCCGGACTCGACCCGAACAACCTCGCCGTCTCCGACCCGTCCGCCATGAACTTCGGCGTCGGTGAGGACGCGGACACCGCCGCGAAGTCGGAAGCCAAGCCCTGGCGCGACATCTGGGGCGCCGGGCAGGGCATCGGCGCCGTCGACGCCGTAGTCCCGGCGGCGCAGATCGTCGAACGCCTCAGCCGTGAGTACGCCGACGCGAAGGCCCGCCTGGGATAGGCGCTACGCGCCCGTGCGCCTTTCTGGTAGCGGGAACAACCAGAAAGGCGCACGGGCGGCGGAGCCGCCTACCCGGCCGCGATGTCGCGGCCGATGATTTCCTTCATGATTTCGGTGGTTCCGCCGTAGATCGTCTGGATCCGGCTGTCGACGTACGCGCGGCCGATGGGGTACTCCATCATGTAGCCGTAGCCGCCGTGCAACTGGACGCAGCGGTCGACGACGCGCTTCTGCAGTTCACTGGCCCACCACTTGCCCTTCGACGCGTCGACGGCGGTGAGTTCGTCTGCGTTCAAGGCGAGGACGCACCGGTCGATGTGCGATTCGGTCACCTCGATCTCGGTGAGCATCTCGGCCAGCGCGAACCGGGTGTTCTGCAGATCCCCGATCGGTTTGCCGAACGCCTTGCGCTCGAACACGTAGTCCCGGGTCCACCGGTAGGCGGCCTTGGCGGCCGCGATTGCGTTGACTGCGATCGAAATACGTTCGAGGGGCAGGTTTTCCATGAGGTGGACGAAGCCACGGCCTTCGGTGCCGAGCAGGTTCGCTGCGGGCACCCGCACGTCCTCGAACACGAGTTCGGCGGTGTCCTGACCGGCCAGTCCGACCTTGTGCAGTTTGCGGCCCCGGCTGAAGCCGGGCATGCCCCGCTCCACGACCAGGAGCGAGAAACCCTTGGAGCCGGCGTTCAGGTCGGTGCGGGCCACGACGATGACGAGGTCGGAGTGAATACCGTTGGTGATGAACGTCTTCTGACCGTTGATCACCCAGTCGTCGCCGTCTCGCACCGCGGTGGTCTTGATGCCCTGCAGGTCACTTCCGGTGCCCGGCTCGGTCATCGCGATCGCACCGATCAGTTCGCCCGCGGCCATGCCGGGCAGCCACCGCTGCTTCTGCTCGTGCGTGCCGAGATTCACGATGTACGGGATGGCGATGTCGTCCTGGAGCGCCAGCCCCGAACCGAACGACGTCGTCGCGGTGCGGGCGATCTCCTCGGCGACGACGTACCGGAATCGGAAGTCGGTGACACCGGAGCCGCCGAACTCCTCCGGCACGGCGAGTCCGACGATCCCCGACTTTCCGGCGGCCAGCCACGCCGAGCGGTCGATCAGCCGGTCGGCTTCCCACTGTTCGTAGTTCGGTTCGATCTCGCGGGCGAGGAACTCGCGCACCGTCTCCCGGTACGCCTCGTGATCCTGCTCGAAGATGGTGCGCTGCATGACTTCTCTCCTACGATCAGGCGCTGACGGGAACCGACAGGCCGGCGAGGCGCTCCGCGATCAGGGCTTCCGCCTCGTCGACGATGCGTTCGACGAGTTCACCAGCGGTCGGGATGTCGTGAATGATGCCCTGGACGGTGCCTGCGGTCCAGATGCCCGCCTCGGGGTCGCCGTTCTCGAACACGGTGCGCCCGCGGGCACCGGCGACGAGTTCCCGGACGTCCTCGAATTTTCCTCCGCGGTCGAGGATCTCGACGACCTCCCGGCTCACGGTGTTGCTCGCGACGCGGGCGGTGTTCCGCAGCGGACGGAAGATCAACTCGGTGTCGGTCTCCTTGGCGGCGACGATCGCTTCCTTGATGTTCTGGTGGATCGGCGATTCGGCGGTGCACATGAAGCGGGTGCCCATGTTGATCCCGTCGGCGCCGAGCGCAAGGGCCGCGACCAGCCCACGCCCGTCGGCGAATCCGCCCGACGCGACCATCGGGATGGTGATCTGTTCGGCGGCGGCCGCGATGAGCACGAGCCCGGGGATGTCGTCCTCGCCGGGGTGGCCGGCGCATTCGAAGCCGTCGATGCTGATGCCGTCGACACCGCTGTCCTGGGCCTTGATCGCGTGCCGCACGCTGGTGCACTTGTGCAGCACCTTCACGCCCGCGGCGTGGAAGTCGGGCAGGTGCGGCGCGGGGTTGGAGCCGGCCGTCTCGACGATCTTGATGCCGGACTCGATGATGACCTGCCGGTACTCCTCGTACGGCGGCGGCGTGATCGCCGGCAGGATCGTCAGGTTCACGCCGAAGGGCTGGTCGGTGAGTTCGCGGGTGCGGGCGATCTCCTTGGCGAGGTCCTCCGGGGTCGGCTGGGTCAGTGCGGTCAGCAGACCCAGCGCGCCGGCGTTGGCGACGGCGGCGACGAGGTCGGCGCGACCGACCCACTGCATGCCGCCCTGCACGATCGGGTGGCGGACGCCGAAGGTCTTGGTGAATGCGGTGGAGAGCATGGCACGGCTCCTCTGGGGAAACGGTCAGTGAGCGGGTAGATACCCGACGGTGTGGAGAGCGATGTCGACGTAGCGGCCGGCGACCTGCTCGGGAGTCAGTGCTCCGCCGAGCTGATACCACCGCGGAATCGACTGGAACATCCCGAGGAGAGCGCGCACGGTCTCGGGGACGTCGCCGCTGTGGAACACGTCGCGGGCGACGCCGTCGGCGACGAGGTCGACCATCATCAGTTCGAGCCGCTTGCGGGTCGCGGCGTAGCGACTGCGGCTGTCGGCCGAGACGTGCCGCAACTCGGTGTCGAGGGAGACGTGCCGCACCCGGTACGTCATGTACAGGACGATGGCCTCGACGACGTTGGCGAATTGCGCCACCACGTCGTCGCCGGCCTCGCGGGCGGCTGCCTCGGCGCGTTCGTTCAGTTCGCGCATCTGCAGTTCGAACAGGGCCACGAGAACGGCTTCCTTGCTCTCGTGGTGGTAGTACAGGGCGGGGACGGTCACCCCGACACGACGGGCGATCTGCCGCACCGTCGTGCCGTGGTAACCGTTCTCGTTGAACAGATCCAGTGCCTGCTCGAGGATGGGCGTCATCGTCAGGGCCTCGAAGGTCCGCCAGTCGGCATACACCGTCTCGGTGGTGGCAGGCCCGTCCTCGCGCAGAGTCACAGGTCGCCGATCAGCGCGGTGCCATGCGGATGGCGCCGTCGAGACGGATGGTCTCACCGTTGAGCATCGGGTTCGACACGATGTGCGCGGCGAGGGCGCCGTACTCCGACGGGTCGCCGAGACGCGAGGGGTGCGGCACCTGCCCACCGAGCGACTGCTGCGCAGCCTCCGGCAGGGATCCGAGCAGCGGCGTCTTGAACAGGCCGGGAGCGATCGTGTTGACGCGGATCAGCAGCGAGGCGAGGTCGCGGGCGATCGGCAGCGTCATGCCGACGACGCCGCCCTTGGACGCGGAGTACGCGGCCTGACCGATCTGGCCCTCGTATGCGGCGACGGAGGCGGTGTTGATGATGACGCCGCGCTCGCCCTCGATCGGCTCGTTCTTCGAGATGCGCTCGGCGGCAAGGCGGATCACGTTGAACGTGCCGATCAGGTTGACGGTGACGATCTTGGTGAAGTCGGCGAGCGGGAACGCGCCGTTCTTGCTCACGGTCTTGATGGCGTTGCCGATGCCGGCGCAGTTCACGGCGACACGCAGCGGTCCGAGCGACTCCGCGACGTCGAGTGCAGCGGACACGTCGGCCTCGCTGGTGACGTCGCCTGCGGCGAAACGCACGCGGTCGCCGAGTTCCTTGGCGACGGTCTCACCGTCGGAGGAGGGCAGGTCGATGATGACGACGCTGGCGCCGTCGGCGAGCAGGGCCTTGGTGGTGGCGAGGCCGAGGCCGGAGGCACCGCCGGTGACGAGTGCGACGCTGTCGTTGACGATCATGTCTTACCTTTCGGAAGCAGGGTTTTCGGGGGTGTGGGTCAGATGCGTTCGATGATGGTGGCGTTGGCCATGCCCGCGCCCTCGCACATGGTCTGCAGGCCGTAGCGTCCGCCGGTGGCCTCGAGGTTGTTGACCAGGGTGCTCAGCAGGCGGGTGCCCGACGATCCGAGCGCGTGCCCGAGCGCGATGGCGCCGCCCCACGGGTTGAGCTTGGCCGGGTCGGCCCCGAACTCGTGCGCCCACGCCAGCGGCACCGGCGCGAACGCCTCGTTGACCTCGTAGGCGTCGATGTCGTCGATGCTCAGCCCCGACTTGGCGAGGATCTTCTTCGTCGCCGGGATCGGCGCGGTGAGCATGAAGACCGGGTCGTCACCGGCGACGGCGAACGAGTGAAACCGTGCCCGCGGGGTCAGCCCCAGCTTCGACGCCATCTCCTCGCTCATGATCAGTGCCGCGGATGCACCGTCGGTCAGCGGCGACGAGTTGCCCGGGGTGATGTGCCACTGCGCCTCGGGGAACCGGGCCGCGTACTTCTCCGAGTAGAACGACGACTTCAGCCCGGACAGTCCCTCGGCGGTGGTCGTGGCGCGCACCGTCTCGTCGACAGTGTGCGTGACCGTCTCACCGGCGGCGTTGGTCACGTCGATCGGGATGATCTCCTTGGCGAACAACCCCTTCGACGCGGCGTCGGCGGCCCGCTGATGCGACTGCGCGGAGAACGCGTCGAGGGCGTCGCGGTCGAACTTCCACTTGGCGGCGATCAGTTCCGCGGAAATACCCTGGTTGACAAGGCCTTCCGGGTAGCGGGCGGCGATGCCCGGACCGGACGCGTCCTGCCCGATGGTGGTCGTACCCATCGGAACACGCGACATCGACTCGACACCCGCGGCGATCACGATGTCGTAGGCGCCGGCGATCACGCCCTGCGCCGCGAAGTGCGCCGCCTGCTGGCTGGAGCCGCACTGGCGGTCGACGGTGGTCGCCGGAACCGAATCCGGGAACCCGGCCGACAGAACCGCGGTCCGGGTGATGTTGAGGGCCTGCTCGCCGGCCTGGCCGACACAGCCGCCGATGACGTCGTCGACCAGTACGGGGTCGATGCCGTTCCGTTCGACGATGGTGCGCAGCACGTGCGCGAGCAGTTCCACCGGGTGCGTACCCGACAGCGCACCGCCGGGTTTGCCCTTGCCGGAGGCGAGGCGGACTACGTCCACGATGACAGCGTTGGTCATGATGTTCCCTTTCGAGGAGGAGAAAGTGTGTGCGGCTGCGCCACCCGTGAGTACTTGTTAACCGCCCGCGGTTAACAAGTACTCACGGGTCAGCGGCCCTGCCAGACCGGTTGCCGCTTCTCGGCGAATGCCGTCGGCCCTTCCTTGGCGTCCGCGCTGGTGAAGATGGTGGCGATGGCGGCGGTGTTCGCCTCCCATGCCCCGTCGCCCCAGTCGGGCTCGGTTGCGGTGCGGTGGATCATGGCCTTCGATTCACGCACCGACAGGGGTGCGTTGGCGGCGATCTGCTCGGCAAGTTCGAGCGCGACGTCGAGGGCGGTGCCCGCCGGGGCGACCCGGTTGACGAGGCCCAGTTCCTTGCCCTGCGCCGCGGTGATCGGTTCGCCGGTCAGCGCGATCTCCAGCGCGACCTTCTTGGGGATCTGCTGCTGCAGGCGGATCACGCCGCCCGCGGCGGCGAACAGTCCGCGCTTGACCTCGGGAAGCCCGAGTTTCGCTTCCTCATCGACGACCGCGAGGTCGCTGGCCAGCACCAGTTCGGTGCCGCCGCCGAGGGCGAAGCCGTTGACCGCGGCGATGGTCGGCTTGCTGATCCAGTGTTGCGCGTATCCGGCGAAGCCCCATTCGGGGTGCCCGTCCGCAGCGATGTTCCCACCCGTGGAGAGGGCCTTGAGGTCGGCGCCTGCGCAGAACGCGCGGCCGGACCCGGTCACCACGACCACCCGTACGTCGGGGTCGTTCTCGGCCTGCTCGAGCAGATTGCCCACGGCGGTCGACAGCGCGCCGTTCACCGCATTGAGCGCCTTGGGGCGGTTCAACGTGATGATGCCGATGCCTCCGCGCCGCTCCCACAGTGCGGCTGCCTCCACCGTCTCGGTCTGTTCTGGCACGTCTCATCCTCCGACTCGGCCTGATTACTGATCGCTCGTTAAAGTTAGTACCACGCCGCCGAGCACACGGTCAATGGCCGACTTTATCTAGCGCCCGTTCAGTAGCGTCTGGTATGGATAGTCAGGGACCGACGGAGGAGACCACCACGTGTATGCCCAGCAACTGACCAGCGCTTCCGGCCCCGCCGGAGTACAGCTCGCCGAGATCGACGAACCCGACGGAACCGGACGTGTCGTCGTCGATCTGCACGCCGCCGGCGTCGCCTTTCCCGACCTGCTGCAGACCACCGGCAGCTATCAGATCGTCCGCGACATGCCCTTCGTGCTGGGACTCGAGGGCGCGGGCGTCGTCCGCAGCGCCCCCGCAGACAGCGGCATCCGGGCAGGACAACGGGTGGCCGTGCTCGCGACGGACGGGGCGTGGCAGCAGACCGTCGCGGTGGAACCCGACTCGGTGTTCCCGCTCCCCGACTCGGTGTCGCTCGAGGCGGGCGCCGGATTCCTGCTGAACTACCTCACCGTGCACTTCGCCCTCGACGAGCGTGCCCGCTACCGCGCAGGCGAGACCGTGCTGGTGCACGGCGCCGCCGGCGGTGTCGGGGTGGCCGCGCTGCAGGTCGCGGCCGCGCTGGGACTCGAGACGATCGCCGTGGTCAGCACGGAGGAGAAGGCCGGCATCGCGAAGGCCAACCGCGCCGACCACGTCGTCCTCGTGGACGGGTGGAAGGACCGGGTCCGCGACCTCACCGACGGCCGCGGCGTCGACATCATCCTCGACCCGGTGGGCGGCGACCGTTTCACCGACAGTCTGCGCAGCCTCGCGCCCAACGGGCGGCTCGTGGTCCTCGGTTTCACCAGCGGCGAGATCCCCACCGTCAAGGTCAATCGGCTTCTGCTGCGTAACATCTCGGTTCTCGGCGCGGGATGGGGCGAGTACGTGCGCACCCATCCCGGTTACACGGGCCGGCAGTGGGCGGCCCTGAGCCCTCTCCTCGAATCCGGCGCGCTCCGGATCACCGAACCCACCGTCTACTCGTTCGAACACGCCGGCGACGCACTGCGGACACTCGAGACCCGTTCCGCCACCGGCAAGATCGCCCTCTCCGTCCGCCCTTCCTGACTAAGGATCCTCATGACCTCCGACATTCCCGGCGTGCACACGACCGTCGACAACGGCGTCCTCCGCGTCACCCTCGACCGCCCGTCCCGCATGAACGCCGTCACCACCGAGTCCCTCGACGCCATCGCCGACGCCTTCGACAAGCACGCCGGTGACACGGAGGCGCGGGTCGCGATCCTCACCGGCGCCGGCCGCGCCTTCTGCACGGGTGCCGACCTGGGTGGCCTCGACATCTCCGGGCCACCGTCGTCCGCGACGATCGACGCCGCGAACCGCGCGGCGGCCGCGATCCGCGCGTTCCCGCGGCCCGTGATCGGTGCGGTCAACGGTCCCTCGGCGGGTGTCGGGGTCTCGCTCGCCCTGGCCTGCGACCTCACGATCGCCACCGAGTCCAGCTATTTCCTGCTCGCCTTCACGAAGGTCGGTCTGATGCCCGACGGCGGCGCCACCGCGTTGGTCGCCGCGTCGATCGGTCGCGCCCGCGCCCTGAAGATGGCACTCCTGGCCGAACGACTGCCCGCGCGTGAGGCTCTCGCGGCCGGGTTGATCGCCGACGTATACCCCGACGACGAGTTCGCCGCGACCGTCGACGCCCTCGCGCGACGTCTCGCCGACGGACCGTCGGAGGCCTTCCACTTCACCAAGGACGCCGTCAACGACGCGACGCTCATCGAACTCGACAACGCGTTCGCCCGCGAGCGTTCGGGCCAGATCGACCTTCTCGCCGCCGCCGATTTCCAGGAGGGCGTCGCGGCGTTCCTGGAAAAGCGTCCCGCCGTGTTCGGCCGGGCCTGAGGACGTCATCATGACAGCGGACGTCACCGTGACAGCGTCGTCGCACGCGCAGCCGTTCGCCTCGCGGCGGACGCACTGGGCCAATCATGTTGCCCGGCATGCTTTCGCGAAAACCCGATGCGGTGGCGCTCCGGTTCCGGGGCGTGTCGACCACCTGGCGTGAACTCGACGACCGCAGCGCGCGGACCGCGGCGGTACTCGCCGCCCGCGGTGTCGCTCGCGGCGACCGCGTCGTGCTGCTGCTCACCAACCGCCCCGAGTTCCTCGAGGTGATGCTCGCCGCGACTCGCCTGGGCGCGATCGCCGTCCCCGTCAATTTCCGGCTGAGTCCCGGCGAGGTGAAGTTCATCGTCGCCGACAGCGACGCCGCCGTCGTGGTCGTCGAGGCTTCACTCGCCGATCTCGCCGCCGAGGTCGACGGCGCCGTGCCGGTGCTCGTGGTCGGCGACGCCCCCGACGACGTGTCGCTCGAGAAGCAGTTGCGCGCCGCCGATCCCGACGTTCCGATCGCGGACGTACCGGAAAACTCGCCTGCCGCCATCATGTACACGTCCGGCACCACCGGGCGTCCGAAGGGCGCGGTGCTGTCGCACCTGAATCTGCAGGCGCAGGCGCTGACCCTCATCCGGGGATGGCGACTGTTCGACACCGAGTCCGAGGTCAACCTGGTCTCGTCGCCGCTGTTCCACATCGCCGCCCTCGGCAGCGTCGGGCCGTTCCTGTTGATCGGCGCGACCGTCGTGATCCATCCGACCGGTGCGTTCGACGCGACCGAACTACTCGACGCGCTCGAGCGCGAGCGGGTGACCAGTGTGTTCATGGTGCCCACCCAGTGGCAGGCCATCCTCGACGACGCCGGCCCCGAGGGCCGGGATCTGGCCCTGCGGGTGCTGGGATGGGGCGCCGCGCCTGCCACCCCGACACTCCTCGACCGGCTGAACGCCGCATTCCCCGACGCCGCGATCGTGGCCTTCTTCGGGCAGACCGAGATGTCGCCGGTGACGTGCATGCTCGACGGCAAGGATGCCGTGCGCAAGATCGGCTCGGTCGGGAAGCCCATCGACACGGTCGCGATGCGCGTGGTCGACGAGACGATGAACGACGTGCCGCAGGGCGAGATCGGTGAGATCGTCTACCGCGGACCGGGACTCATGGAGGGATACTGGCGCAACCCCGAGGCCACCGCGGACGCGTTCGGCGGCGGCTGGTTCCACTCCGGCGATCTGGTGCGCGTGGATTCCGAGGGATTCGTGTATGTGGTGGACCGCAAGAAGGACATGATCATCTCGGGCGGGGAGAACATCTACTGCGCCGAGGTCGAGAATGCCCTCGCCGCTCACCCGGACATTCTCGACGTCGCGGTGATCGGGCGGGCCGACGAGCGGTGGGGCGAGGTTCCCGTCGCGGTCGTGGTCCCGCGGGCCGGGGCCGCGCCGGGGGTCGACGCCCTCGCGGACTGGCTCGACGGCCGGGTCGCCCGGTACAAGCGGCCCAGGTTCGTCGAGGTCCTCCCCCAATTGCCCCGCAATGCCAGCGGCAAGGTCGTCAAAGGCGTTCTGCGCGAACAGTTCGGCGCCGTGAGAAGTTAGCCGGCCGGGGGCAGGAGGTGGCGGACCAGGAAGTCGGTCTCGTCCGCGACCACCTGCTCGAACAGTGCATCGAAGTACGGGTCGAAGTGCCCGCCCGGGTACACGTGCACCTCGGCGTCGGGGGTCCTGGCCGCGGCTTTCTGCGCACTGCGGGTGAACGTGACGACGTCGTTGTCTGCGATGGCGAAGAAGACGGGGCAGGCGATCTTCGCGACGGTCCTCGTCGGCCGGTACAGCGCCGCCTGCAACGCCACCCGGCCCGGGGTTTCGTTGCGCCACGTCGAACCGGGCGGATCCATCGCGTGATACCCCGCCTCCGCGTCGGGGGACGTCATGGCCGCGAACGAGCCCGGCGGTCCGACGACGGGGAACATGTGCGGCGGACGGTGTCGCAGTTGGGCGTACCGGTCGCGCAGGTAGGCGACCGCCATGCGGCCGAGCCCGGCCGGCCCGAGTCGCGGGAGGTTGGTCAGTCCGTCGACGTACGGAACCTGCGACACGACCGCGGCCACGCGACGGTCCCGCGCTGCCGTGGTCAGGACGAGTCCGCCGGACAGGGAGGTCCCCCAGAGCGCAACCCGGGCGGGGTCGATATCAGGGCGGGTGCACACGTATGCGACGGCGCTGTCCCAGTCGTCGAGCTGGCTGCCGATGTCGAGCAGTTGCCGGGGTTCGCCCTCGCTGGCACCGAAGTGGCGGTAGTCGAACACCAGCGCCGCGATTCCCGCGGCCGCGAACCGCGCCGCGAAGGCGTCGAGTCGCTGCTCGCGCACTCCGCTCCAGCCGTGCGCGAGCACCACACAGGCTGCCGGCGTGGGTGTTTCGGCTCGGCAACGGTACAGCCAGGCGGCGCAGCGCTGCCCCCGTGAGGTGAACGAGACGTCCTCGCGGCGGACGTCAGGGCACGACCGACCAGCTTCGACGGGTGTCGGCCGAGGATTCATGGAGGCGCCTCCGAGAGGTGTGGACACCGTTCAGTCTCGGGCTCTTCGGAGAACTGCGACAGGCACCCTAGGGTGACGAATCCGCACCCCAGGGTGGAAGATCAGCTCTCGAGGGCGACTTTCATACGCTCGAGAGTCTGCCGCATCCCGTCCTGCATCAGCCGGTCGCGGTTGCTGCCCAGCACCTTCGATTTCTGCACCAGTCGCACCCACCATACGGGCGTCGCGTAGATCTCCCGGGTCTCGGTGACGAGAGTGCCGGAGCCGGAGGGTTCGAGGTGGTACGTCCAGCGGGCCTTCGGTTCGTCCGCCTCGAACGAGAACCTCTGGTCCGGAACGACATCCACGACGGTGCAGTGCGTCTTCCAGCGCACCGGTCCGTGCCGGTTGGCGCCGACGAACCGCGATCCCACCGTCGCCGGTGTGCCCGATGTCCAGCGCGCGCCGGTGTTCTCGGGACTGAACCGGCCGATGCCCTCGACGTCGGTCACCACACCCCACACTTGGGTGGGCGGAACGTCGATCAGGATTTTCGCGCTGTCCACGTCTAGCGGCCCGGAATCCACTGCAGCGCCTTCACGAAGGGCGGCATGATCTTGGCCCACACCTTCGGCGACAGTCCCCGCGGGCCACCGAGGTTGAGGACGCGGGTGGTGGCGATGGTCTGCGGCTCGGTGTACTTGAGGAGCCCGTCCTCGCCGTGGCGGCGCCCGACGCCGGACACCCCCATGCCGCCCATCGGCGCTCCGGTGCTGCCCCACGCCGGCGCGTAACCCTCGTCGACGTTGACGGTTCCGGCGTGGATCCGTGCGGCGATGGCCTCGCCCTCCGCCTTGGTTCCCGCCCACACGCTCGCGTTCAGGCCGTACTCGGTGTCGTTGGCGCGTTCGACCGCTTCGTCGACGTCGGCGACGGGGTAGATCGAGACCAGCGGTCCGAACGTCTCGTCGCGGTAGCACTCGGCGTCCTCGGGAACACCGGTCAGGACCGTCGGCTCGTAGAACAGGGGTCCGAGGTCGGGGCGCGCCTTGCCGCCCGCCACCACGGTGGCGCCCTTGACGACGGCGTCGTCGACGTGGCTGGACACGGCCTTGACCTGGTCCTCGGACACGAGGCTGCCCATTTCGATGCCGAAGTCGTAGCCGGCGCCGAGCTTCATGTTGCGGACGCGTTCGCCGAACATCCGGGTGAATTCGGGTGCGATGGACTCCTCGACGTAGATGCGCTCGATGGAGATGCACAGCTGCCCGGAGTTGGAGTAGCAGGCACGCACGGCGGCGTCGGTGACCTCACGGAGGTTGGCGCCCGCGGTGACGATCATCGGGTTCTTGCCGCCGAGTTCGGCGGAGAAGCCGATGAGGCGGCGACCGGCCTGCTCGGCGAGGAGCTGACCCGTCGCCGAGGACCCGGTGAACATCAGGTACTCGGTGTTCTCGACGAGGGCGGTGCCGACCACCGAGCCCGGTCCGGGAACGACGGCGAACAGGTCGCGCGGCAGCCCGGCCTGGTACAGCAGGTCGACGCAGGCCAGGGCGCAGTACGGGGTCTGGCTGTCGGGCTTGAGGACGACGGCGTTGCCGGCGAGGAGCGCGGCGACGGCGTCCGACACCGCGAGGGTCATGGGGTAGTTCCACGGCGAGATGACGCCGACGACGCCCTTCGGCTGGTACCGCACGACCGTCTTGGTGAGGCCGGGCAGCATGCCGGAGATGCGGCGGGGACGCAGCAGCTTGGGGGCGACGCGCGCATAGTGGCGGGCGGTCATCGAGATGTCGAGGACCTCCTCCTGCGCGGCGGCGCGGGACTTGCCCGTCTCGGCCTGCGCCATGTCCATCAGGGCGTCGCGGTTCGCGAGCACCAGGTCGCGGTAGCGGTGGAAGATCGCGGCGCGTTCCGTGACGGGACGCGTGGCCCAGTCCTTCTGTGCCACCCGCGCACGTGCGATCGCGTCCTCGGCGTCCTGGGCCGTGCCGACAGGGACGGTGGCCAGTTCCTTGCCCGTGAACGCCTCGACGACGGACCGCGTCGGGCGATCTGCGGCGTCCGGGATGGCGATGAGGTCGGCGAGCCGCGCGAACGTGGCGGCGGTCGGAACAGGCATTTCGTACCCCTACTGGTTAGTAGTTTTCGCGGTTACACATAACTTACCTGTTCGGTGCGCTGTGTCACAGGGGCGCATGGATCAGTGCCGCTCCTCGAGCCCGACCGCCTCCCGCAGCTTCACCTCCGCCTTCTTCAGTTCGGGATCGTCCTGGGCGGAGGAGTCGAGCAGGTCGGCAAGGGCCTCGGCGATGACGTTGAGTTTCTCCTGCAGCGCCTCCGACGAACGCCTGCTCGCGTTCTCGAGCAGCACCACCAGCAGCAGCGTGAACACGGCGCCGACGGTGTGGATGGCGATCTGCCACTCGTGGAGGTCCTTCCACAGCGGAATGCTGACCACCCACAGGACCACGACGCCGGCGCAGATCCCGAAGAACGGCGCCTGGCTGACCCGGAGTTCGATCTGCTCGACGAACTTGTCGAACGTCGACCGCTGATCGGTGCGCTGCTCGCGTGCAGCCTTCGCACTGCGTTCCATCTTCGGAGTCTAGGCTCAGCCACCACTCCCGATATGCCCGTTTCAACTGATATGCCCGTTTCAACACATCACAACGTTGAGCGCGAGACCGCCCGTCGACGTCTCCTTGTACTTGTCGGACATGTCGAGGCCGGTCTGCCGCATCGTCTCGATGACGGTGTCGAGGGAGACGACGTGGCTGCCGTCGCGGTTGAGCGCCATCCGGGCCGCGCTCAGTGCGGTGACCGCCGCGATCCCGTTCCGCTCGATGCAGGGGATCTGCACGAGACCTCCGACCGGGTCGCAGGTGAGACCGAGGTGGTGTTCCATCGCGATCTCGGCGGCGTACTCGACCTGCGCCGGCGTTCCGCCGAGCACCGCGCACAGCGCCCCGCCAGCCATCGCGCACGCCGATCCGACCTCACCCTGGCAGCCTGCTTCCGCGCCCGAGATGGACGCGTTCGCCTTCACCAGCGATCCGATCGCCGTGGCGGTGAGCAGGAACGTCCGCATGTCCGCGGTGCCGCCGGCGAGGAACTGCTCGTAGTACCTCCCGACGGCCGGGACGATCCCCGCTGCCCCGTTCGTCGGCGCCGTGACGACGCGACCACCGGCGGCGTTCTCCTCGTTGACGGCCATCGCGTACGTCTGCAGCCAGTCGATCGCATCGTGGGACGCGCCGGTGGACACCAGTCGCCGGTACAGACCCGGTGCCCGGCGCACCACGTCCAGTCCACCGGGCAGCCTGCCCTCGGTGGCGACGCCGGACTCGATGCACGACACCATCGCCGACCAGATGCGGTCGACCGCTTCCGGCACGCGGTCGGCCCCGATCAGTACTGCCTCGTTCGCGTCCGCGACCTCGGCGATGCTGTTCCCGGTCTCGGCGCAGATCTCGAGCAGCTCACCGGCGGTCGTGAAGGGGAACGGCACGGCGGGCCCGTCGTCGACTGCGGGCGGTCGCGCATTCTCCGGAACGACGAACCCGCCGCCGACCGAGTAGTACACCCGGTCGGCGACGGCGGATCCGGCGCCGTCGACGGCTCGCAGCCGCAATGCGTTGGTGTGCACCGGCATCCGAGTGAGCGGCGCGAACACCACGTCCCGTTCGCGCACGATCACCGGACGCGTCCCGCCGAGGGCCACGGGGGCGCCGTCGCCGAGCCTTCGCCACGCGCCCCGGACGTCGTCGGGATCGCACGTCTCCGGCCGGGCCCCGGCGAGCCCGGCGACGACCGCATCGGGGGTTCCGTGGCCGATGCCGGTCGCCGCCAGCGCCCCGTAGAGAATGCACTCCACCTTCTCGACCCGGTCGAGCCGACCGGCCGCGTGCAGTTCGTCGACGAAGTCCGCCGCCGCCCGCATCGGGCCGACGGTGTGGGAGCTGCTGGGCCCGATCCCGAGGGAGAACAGTTCCGTCAGGGAGACGTACGCGCTCATGCCCAGTTCGCGGTCCGGGTGAATCCCTCCGGGCGTTCCGCCTGCAGCCGGAGCAGCTCACCGCGGACCCCGGCGTCCAGTGCGGCGTCGAGGACCGTCCATGCCAGCGCCGTCGCACCGTCGATGATCGCCGTGTCCGCGGCAGGAGTCGCCGCGGCGTCCGCGAAGTCGGCGTTGTGCGGGATCGCGGTGCTCCCGAGGACGGCGATCCCGGGGTGGATGGACGGCACGACCTGGGACACGTTGCCCATGTCGCTGGACCCGCCGCCCAGTGCGGCGGACGTCAGTTCGCGGCCGGTGGCCTGCAGGTTCCGGTCCCAGATGTCCGCGAGCACCGGATTCTGCACCATCGGCGCGTACGGCGGTTCCGTCGCCTCGTAAGTCCACTCGCATCCGGTCGCGATCGCACCCGCTTCGAAGCAGGCGAGCACGCGTGCCTTCACCTCGCGCCACTCGTCGATCTCCGGTGCCCGCACCTCGACCTGCACGACCGTCCGGGCCGGGATGATGTTGGTGACGTCGCCGCCGTGCGAGACGAACGCGTTGACGCGGGTCTTCGCCCGGAACTGCTGGCGGACCAGCCCGATGGCGTTCAGCGCGATCGTCGCGGCGGCTCCGGCGTTGATCCCGTGCTCGGGTGCGCCGGCGGCGTGTGCGGCGCGGCCGGTGAACGTGACCTCGAACCGGTCGACCGCCTGCATCCACAGTGAGGCGCAGGGCATGTCCGTGCCCGACGTGCCGTGGACCATCAGCGACAGCGCCGCGTCCTCCCACGCGCCGGCTTCGAGCATGGGACTCTTGCCGCCGCCGTGCTCCTCGGCGGGTGTGCCCAGCAGTTTGATCCGGAGTCCGGCCTCGTCGGCGACGGCCGCGAGCGCGAGTGCGGTGCCGACCCCGGCGGCCGCGATCATGTTGTGCCCGCATGCGTGTCCGACCTCGGGCAGTGCGTCGTACTCGGCGCAGATCGCGACGGTGAGGTCGCCGCTTCCGTAGGTCGCCTCGACGGCCGTGTCGAGTCCGTAGACGCCGACGGCGGTATCGAAGCCGGCGTTCCGGAGTGTGTCCCCGACGAGCGCGGCCGCGCGGTGCTCCTCGAACGCGATCTCGGGGGTGTCGTGAATACGATGGCTGAGCTCGAGCAGTTTCTGCTCGTTGTTCCGGATGATTTGCGCCGCAGCATCCTTCAGCGCAACCGTGCGCGCGTCGGTGGTGTCGCCTGCGGAGGTGGCGAGAGTCATGAGCGGGTGCCTTCCTGGTGGGTATGAACGACGGTCACTGCGCGACGGCGACGGCGTCGCGCAGAGGCGGCGCGACGATCCCGTCGGGAAGCGGTGAGTCGTAGGGAGTTTGCGTCGTGCGGGTGCTGAATTCCTTGCGCGCCGACGCCAGCAGTTCGGCGTCCGTCAGGAGGTCCACGGCGGTCGAGGCCATGATCTTCGCGGCGTGGATCATCCCCTTGTGCGCAGCGGGCAGCTTGCCCTGCGCGACCATCTGCCACGAGTGGGCGGCCGTGCCGACACCGACGCACGCGGTGGCGCACTGCACGAGCGGCGTCACCCAGCTGACGTCGCCGAGGTCGCTGGATCCGGTCATCGTCGGGCGCAGCGAGCGCGCGTCGAACGTGACGATCCCGGTGTGCAGAGCGCCTCCGTCGCCATCGAATTCACCGCCGAGCGTGCTCGCCGTGCGTCCCGACGCCGTCTTGGTAATGAACGCCTCCGCGGTCGCGAGATCGGTGACGTCGAAGGGCACCGGCCCGAGCTCGCGGAGCCGCTCCTGCATCGAATCCTCGAGGACGACGTTGGGCAGGATGTCCGAGCAGCCGCCGTCGACCTCGATCTCGACCGTCGTCTCCGTCATCAGGGCGGCGCCTTCGGCGATCTTCGTCACGCGGGCGAACAGCTCGCGCATGCCGGCCACGTCGGGCGAGCGCACCAGGTAGTAGGCCTCGGCGGACGCCTGCACGACATTCGGCGAGCGGCCTCCGGTGTCGAGGATCGCGTAGTGGATCCGGCAGTCCGAGGGCATGTGCTCACGGAGGAAGTTCGTGCCCACGTTCATCAGTTCGAGTGCGTCGAGTGCGCTGCGGCCACGTTCAGGAGACACTCCGGCGTGCGCGGCGATGCCGGTGAACCGGACGTACGCCTGGACATAGGCGAGCGTCCGGATCCGTTGCACGGTGGTGGTGTCGCCGGGATGCCAGGACACGGCGGCATCGACGTCGTCGAAGGCACCTTCCTTGACCATGAACGTCTTTCCGGCGGCTGCTTCCTCCGCGGGACAGCCGTAGTAGCGGACGGTTCCGGGCAGGCCGTTCGCGTCGAGGTAGCGTTTGACCGCGGTCGCGGCGAGGAGGGAGCCGCCGCCGAGCAGGTGGTGGCCGCAGCCTTGTCCGTTGCCGGACTCGTTGCCGGGTTCCGGCTCCGGCACAGCACTTCCCGACTTCTGGCTCAGCCCGGCGAGGGCGTCGTACTCACCGACGATGGCGATCACCGGTTGACCGCTGCCCGCTTCCGCGCTGAATGCGGTCGGGATTCCCGCCACCGACCGGGTGACGGTGAAGCCCTCCGCCTCGGCAGCAGCGATCTGCGCATCGACGGACGCGTGCTCTTCCCAACGCAATTCGGGGTTGTCCCAGATGGCATCGCTCAACGCGGCGTACTGCGGGCCGAGCTCGTCGATGGTGCCGAGGAGTTGTGGATCGACAGACACTTCGATGTCCTTTCGTTCGGTGTCACGGGTTGTCAGGCGTGTACTTGCTCGCCGTCGGCGAGGGTGGGCTTGTCGTTCTCGGTGGTCGTCGCGGGAGACCGGAGTTTGCGCGCCAGGATGGCCGTGACGACGCACAGTGCCGCGCAGACTGCCCAGACCACGTGATAGGCGCTCGCGGAGGGGATCTGCTTGCCGCCGGCGGTGAGTGCCGGGGTGACCATCGACGACATCACGAGCGCGAACACGGCGCCGGACACGGCGCCCGCCGCGGTGCGGGACGTGTTGTAGAGTCCGGACGCGATGCCGACCGAATCCGGCGGCGCCTGCTGCACGATGACGGTGGGCAGCACCCCGACCACCACTCCGCCGCCGAGGCCCGCGACGACGAGCCACAGGGCGAACAGTGGGGCGCTCCCCGGGACGACGATCATCAGTCCGTAGGCCGCCGCCGAGAGCAGCGCACCGAGCGCGAGGGATCCGGGGACGGTGAGGGCGGATCGGGCGAGCCGGTCGCTGACGGACGCGCCGACGAACATCGCGAGCGCGAACAGCGCCAGGATCAGTCCGGTCACGGACGCGGTGACACCCATCCCGTAGCCGGTCGTCTCCGGCACGGCACGGAGGAAGAGGGCGCAGGGGGTCTGGACACCGAACAACTGGGCGCCGAACAGCAACGCCATCAGCATCGGTACCCGCATCCCTCGTCCGATGACGTCGAGGTCCACGAGGGGGTGCTGGACGCGTCGTTCCACGAACACCCACACGACGAGAACCGCGGCCCCGACGCCGATGGCCGACCACGTCAGCGCGCTCGTCCAACCCCAGGTGCTCGCGTTGGACACACCGCCGAGCACGCCGAGCAGTCCGACCGTGAGCAGGACCGCACCGGCCCAGTCGACTGTTCCTTCCTTACGTACCGTCGTCTCCGGGACGAGGAAGTACACGACGGGCAGGCAGATCGTCATGAGCACGGCGGGGACGAGCAGGACCAGCCCGACATTGTCGACGACGGAGTCGAGGAGGAATCCCGAGAGCAGGCCGCCGACGGCGGCGCCCAGCGTCAGTGACCCGACGAGCCGGCCGATGCTCCGGCCGGCCGTGGCCGCGTTTCGGTCCCGCACGATCGCGAATTCGAGCGGCAGGAACGCCGCGAGCGGTGCCTGCAGCGCCCGGCCGACGAGCAGCAGTTCGTAGGACGGCGCGAACGCGACGAGGTACGAACCGAACGCGACGGAAGCGGTGGCGAGAACGAGAAGGCGTTTGTGCCCGAAGAGGTCCCCCAGTTTGGCGATCAGCGGCACGCAGGCGGCCGTTCCCAGCAGGTACATGGCGCTCACCCAGTTCAATGCGGCGGACGACGCGTCGAAGCGTTCGCCGATGGCGGGCAGCAGCGGGGAGAACCACCCCTGCAGCAACCCGCTCGCGAACTCCATGACCACGAGGAACCCGACCGCTGCGGTGGCAGCGTCGCCTCCCCGGATGTGGGGCGAAGAACTCATGTCGACTCCAAGAGGACGAGTGGAAAGTGACTCATGGAAGAGTGCCGCCGCGTGAATTCCGTCGTGTAAATTTGCAGCATTCTCGGCATCGAAGGGCAAACTATGCAGGATTACGAGCCAGATGACGTCGACTTCGCACTCATCCATGCACTGCAAATCGAGCCACGGGCATCGTGGAAGGCGCTCGCGCCCGCATTGGCCGTCGACCCCGTGACGTTGTCGAGGCGCTATCAGCGGCTCCTCAACGCCGGCCTGATCTGGATCACCGGATACGACCCCGGGACGCCCGGGCGCGGCGCGCTGATCGAAATCGAATGCGCACCCGGACAATCCGTCTCCACCGCGGAGGCCATCTCCGAAGATCCGATGGTCGCGAGTATCGATTTCACGGCGGGCGGACGCGACCTGCTGCTCACCCTGATGGCAGAGGATTCGGTGGACACGTCACGATTCCTGCTCCACCGCCTCGGGGAGTATCCGGCGATCCGGCGAGCCCGGACGCACCTCATCACGGAGGTGCTCTTCGAGGCCGGGAACTGGCGGCTCCGGACGCTGTCGGCGGAGCAGGTCGCCAAGGTTCCCGCAGCCCGACCGCCGCGTCCCCGCGCAGCGCGGACGGTCGCACCCGGCCTCAAGCGCCTGATCCATCACGAACTGGGAATCGACGGCCGCGCACCGACCACGGCGATCGCGGAACGCGCAGGCGTCAGCAATCAGCGCATCACCGACGCGATCGCGACGATGCGGCGGGACGGCTCTCTCCGACTGCGCACCGATGTCGCCCGGACCTACTCGGAGTGGCCGATCTATGCCTGGTACTTCATGCAGGTTCCCGCGCCCCTCGTCGAGCGACTGAGGACCTCGCTGGGCAAGATCGAGGAAGTGCGGTTGGCGGTGCTCGTGGCCAGCGAATACAACCTGATCATGGCCGTCTGGTTGCGCACCCTCAACGACGTCCACCGGTTCGAACTTCTCCTGGAGAAGCTCCTGCCCGGGTCGCGGGTGGCGGACCGCTCGGTGGTCATGCAGATCGGCAAACACCTCGGGCACATCCTGGACGACCGCGGACGCGCGACGGGTCCGGTGGTGTCCATGATTTCGCCCGACCCGACGTGACCGCGGGCCCCCATTCGCAGACGGTCCTCAGACGAATCACAACTCGTACCCCTAACGTGTCCCCGGCATACCCACCGACATTGGAGGACTCGTCATGAACGTTTCACGAGCACGTCTGCACCTCGGCATCGCAGCGGCCGGCACCCTCGCCGCCGCCGCGCTGGTACCGGGGATCGCCTCCGCGGATCCGGCCGACACCGACTCCGCCCGCCTCGTGAACAGCACCTGCAGCTTCGCCCAGATCGATGCGGCGATGCACGACGTCACCCCGCAGCTCGCCGCGCGCCTGGATCAGGCACCCGAGCGCAAGGCTCAACTGGCGGACTTCTTCTCGAAGTCCCCTGCCGATCGTCAGGCCGTCCTCGATTCGCACCCGCAGCTGAAGAGCCGGCTGGAGACCGTTCCAACCGAGGGACCGGCTGTCGAGTGGCGCGCGAAGGCACTGACGATCGCCGAGACCTGCGGCAACTACTGAGGGACGCCAGTCACGGTCGACAGAGATCGTGCCGCAACGGTTTTCGCTTTGCCGTCGGCCAAAAGTGTTGTGAAATGCCGAAAGCCCCCCAACATGGTTGGGGGGCTTTCGGTAACGGATGTTCGGCGGTGTCCTACTCTCCCACACCCTGTCGGGTGCAGTACCATCGGCGCTGGAGGGCTTAGCTTCCGGGTTCGGAATGGGACCGGGCGTTTCCCCTCCGCTATGGCCGCCGTAACTCTATGAAACTGTCACACGGAACATCAGCGAAGACACAACCACACATCGTTGGACCGATGGTGGTGGTGGTTCTTCTTCTTCAGTTCCGAAACGTGTGTTGTTTCAGATACTGCACAGTGGACGCGTAGCTTCTTTGTGGTAAGTCCTCGGCCTATTAGTACCAGTCACCTGCATCCGTTACCGGACTTCCAGTTCTGGCCTATCAACCCGGTGGTCTGCCGGGGGCCTTACCCCCTCGAGGGGGTGAGAAACCTCATCTTGGAACAGGCTTCCCGCTTAGATGCTTTCAGCGGTTATCCCTTCCGAACGTAGCTAACCAGCGGTGCTCCTGGTGGAACAACTGGCACACCAGAGGTTCGTCCGTCCCGGTCCTCTCGTACTAGGGACAGCCTTCCTCAAGTTTCTAACGCGCGCGGCGGATAGAGACCGAACTGTCTCACGACGTTCTAAACCCAGCTCGCGTGCCGCTTTAATGGGCGAACAGCCCAACCCTTGGGACCTACTCCAGCCCCAGGATGCGACGAGCCGACATCGAGGTGCCAAACCATCCCGTCGATATGGACTCTTGGGGAAGATCAGCCTGTTATCCCCGGGGTACCTTTTATCCGTTGAGCGACACCGCTTCCACTTGCCGGTGCCGGATCACTAGTCCCGACTTTCGTCCCTGCTCGACCTGTCAGTCTCACAGTCAAGCTCCCTTGTGCACTTGCACTCGACACCTGATTGCCAACCAGGCTGAGGGAACCTTTGGGCGCCTCCGTTACATTTTGGGAGGCAACCGCCCCAGTTAAACTACCCACCAGGCACTGTCCCTGAACCAGATCATGGTCCGAGGTTAGAGGTCCAATACGATCAGAGTGGTATTTCAACAACGACTCCACACTCACTGGCGTGAGCGCTTCACAGTCTCCCACCTATCCTACACAAACCGAACCGAACACCAATACCAAGCTGTAGTGAAGGTCCCGGGGTCTTTTCGTCCTGCCGCGCGTAACGAGCATCTTTACTCGTAATGCAATTTCGCCGAGTCTATGGTTGAGACAGCTGAGAAGTCGTTACGCCATTCGTGCAGGTCGGAACTTACCCGACAAGGAATTTCGCTACCTTAGGATGGTTATAGTTACCACCGCCGTTTACTGGGGCTTAAATTCTCAGCTTCGCTCCGAAGAGCTAACCGGTCCTCTTAACCTTCCAGCACCGGGCAGGCGTCAGTCCGTATACATCGTCTTACGACTTCGCACGGACCTGTGTTTTTAGTAAACAGTCGCTTCTCACTGGTCTCTGCGGCCCCACCCAGCTCACACTGCAAGAGTGATCACCGGACGAGGCCCCCCTTCTCCCGAAGTTACGGGGGCATTTTGCCGAGTTCCTTAACCATAGTTATCTCGATCGCCTTAGTATTCTCTACCTGACCACCTGTGTCGGTTTGGGGTACGGGCCGTGTGAAAGCTCGCTAGAGGCTTTTCTCGGCAGCATAGGATCACTGAATTCGCCTCATTCGGCTATGCGTCACCTCTCAGGCTGTGTGAATGGCGGATTTGCCTACCATTCGCCCTACAGGCTTACACCAGTATTACCACTGACTGGCTCAGCTACCTTCCTGCGTCACCCCATCGCTTGGCTACTACCAGATCAGGTCCCATGCATCCACATCCAGGGCCCCCGAAGGGACGTAAGGACGCTTCAGGATGGTTAGTATCACTGATTCACCAGGGGCGCGTTCACACGGGTACGGGAATATCAACCCGTTGTCCATCGGCTACGCCTGTCGGCCTCGTCTTAGGTCCCGACTCACCCTGGGCGGATTAACCTGGCCCAGGAACCCTTGGTCATTCGGCGGACGAGTTTCTCACTCGTCTTTCGCTACTCATGCCTGCATTCTCACTCGTGTGGCCTCCACGGCTGGGTCACCCCGCCGCTTCCATGGCCACACGACGCTCCCCTACCCATCCACACCACTGCCCACGACTCCGCAGAATCGCAGGGGTGCATTGTGTGAATGCCGCAGCTTCGGTGGTGTACTTGAGCCCCGCTACATTGTCGGCGCAGGATCACTTGACCAGTGAGCTATTACGCACTCTTTCAAGGGTGGCTGCTTCTAAGCCAACCTCCTGGTTGTCTTCGCGACCCCACATCCTTTTCCACTTAGTACACGCTTAGGGACCTTAGCTGGCGATCTGGGCTGTTTCCCTCTCGACTACGAACCTTATCGCCCGCAGTCTCACTGCCGCGCTCTCACTCACCGGCATTCGGAGTTTGGCTGATTTCGGTAAGCTTGTGGGCCCCCTAGACCATCCAGTAGCTCTACCTCCGGTGAGAAACACGCGACGCTGCACCTAAATGCATTTCGGGGAGAACCAGCTATCACGGAGTTTGATTGGCCTTTCACCCCTACCCACAGCTCATCCCCTCAGTTTTCAACCTAAGTGGGTTCGGTCCTCCACGACGTCTTACCGTCGCTTCAACCTGGCCATGGGTAGATCACTCCGCTTCGGGTCTAGAACATGCCACTAAAACGCCCTATTCGGACTCGCTTTCGCTACGGCTACCCCACACGGGTTAACCTCGCGACATGCCACTAACTCGCAGGCTCATTCTTCAAAAGGCACGCCATCACCCCCAGTGACAAGTCACTCGAAGGCTTTGACGGATTGTAAGCGCACGGTTTCAGGTACTATTTCACTCCCCTCCCGGGGTACTTTTCACCTTTCCCTCACGGTACTAGTCCGCTATCGGTCACCAGGGAGTATTCAGGCTTATCGGGTGGTCCCGACAGATTCACACCAGATTTCACGGGCCCGGTGCTACTTGGGTTTCCATCACGACAGTCATCATGTTTTCGTGTACGGGACTCTCACCCTCTACGACAGGCCGTTCCAGACCACTTCCACTAACACAATGATTTCTTACTGTCGGCCAACACGGCAGCATTGACAAGATGAACCCCACAACCCCACGAATGCAACACCTGCCGGCTATCACACATCCATGGTTTAGCCTCTTCCGCTTTCGCTCGCCACTACTCACGGAATCACTATTGTTTTCTCTTCCTGTGGGTACTGAGATGTTTCACTTCCCCACGTTCCCTCCACACACCCTATATATTCAGGTGCGGGTAACACGACATCACTCGTGCTGGGTTTCCCCATTCGGACATCCTCGGATCTCAGCTCGGTTGACAGCTCCCCGAGGCTTATCGCAGCCTCCTACGTCCTTCATCGGCTCCTGGTGCCAAGGCATCCACCGTACGCTCTTCATTACTTACAACAAAGATGCTCGCGTCCACTGTGCAGTTCTCAAACAACACACAACCAACCATGTTCTTGTCGCCACCGAACACCGGAAAAACCCGGCCGGTATGACCACCATGATCGCTTGTCGTTCTTACCTGGAAAAAACACTCGCGTGTTCTCTCAGGACCCAACAGTGCATCGATATATCACCCGCCGGCCGATCATCAGATCGACCGATACGCGGGAAAATGTGTCAGTGTTCCACCCATGAGCGTCTGCCGTTCCACATGTGGGAACGAAACAGTCTCTGCCAACCCGTTGTGCACCTGTGTGACAACAGCATTGGAGATGTGCTCCTTAGAAAGGAGGTGATCCAGCCGCACCTTCCGGTACGGCTACCTTGTTACGACTTCGTCCCAATCGCCGATCCCACCTTCGACGGCTCCCTCCCACAAGGGGTTAGGCCACCGGCTTCGGGTGTTACCGACTTTCATGACGTGACGGGCGGTGTGTACAAGGCCCGGGAACGTATTCACCGCAGCGTTGCTGATCTGCGATTACTAGCGACTCCGACTTCACGGGGTCGAGTTGCAGACCCCGATCCGAACTGAGACCAGCTTTAAGGGATTCGCTCCACCTCACGGTCTCGCAGCCCTCTGTACTGGCCATTGTAGCATGTGTGAAGCCCTGGACATAAGGGGCATGATGACTTGACGTCGTCCCCACCTTCCTCCGAGTTGACCCCGGCAGTCTCTTACGAGTCCCCACCATTACGTGCTGGCAACATAAGACAAGGGTTGCGCTCGTTGCGGGACTTAACCCAACATCTCACGACACGAGCTGACGACAGCCATGCACCACCTGTATACCGACCACAAGGGGGGCCGTATCTCTACGGCTTTCCGGTATATGTCAAACCCAGGTAAGGTTCTTCGCGTTGCATCGAATTAATCCACATGCTCCGCCGCTTGTGCGGGCCCCCGTCAATTCCTTTGAGTTTTAGCCTTGCGGCCGTACTCCCCAGGCGGGGCGCTTAATGCGTTAGCTACGGCACGGATCCCGTGGAAGGAAACCCACACCTAGCGCCCACCGTTTACGGCGTGGACTACCAGGGTATCTAATCCTGTTCGCTACCCACGCTTTCGCTCCTCAGCGTCAGTTACTGCCCAGAGACCCGCCTTCGCCACCGGTGTTCCTCCTGATATCTGCGCATTTCACCGCTACACCAGGAATTCCAGTCTCCCCTGCAGTACTCAAGTCTGCCCGTATCGCCTGCAAGCTCGAGGTTGAGCCTCGAGTTTTCACAGACGACGCGACAAACCGCCTACGAGCTCTTTACGCCCAGTAATTCCGGACAACGCTTGCACCCTACGTATTACCGCGGCTGCTGGCACGTAGTTGGCCGGTGCTTCTTCTGCAGGTACCGTCACTCTCGCTTCGTCCCTGCTGAAAGAGGTTTACAACCCGAAGGCCGTCATCCCTCACGCGGCGTCGCTGCATCAGGCTTTCGCCCATTGTGCAATATTCCCCACTGCTGCCTCCCGTAGGAGTCTGGGCCGTGTCTCAGTCCCAGTGTGGCCGGTCACCCTCTCAGGTCGGCTACCCGTCGTCGCCTTGGTAGGCCATTACCCCACCAACAAGCTGATAGGCCGCGGGCCCATCCTGCACCAGTAAACCTTTCCACCAAAAACCATGCAGTCCTTGGTCATATCCGGTATTAGACCCAGTTTCCCAGGCTTATCCCGAAGTGCAGGGCAGATCACCCACGTGTTACTCACCCGTTCGCCGCTCGTGTACCCCGAAGGGCCTTACCGCTCGACTTGCATGTGTTAAGCACGCCGCCAGCGTTCGTCCTGAGCCAGGATCAAACTCTCCGTTGAAGACTCTAGATTTCACAGGCGAACCCGTTAATCAGTCATAGACATCGAGTCAAATCACTAGCGATCAAAAACTCAAACTAGCATTATCAAACACTGACCCCCCACCGACGGAAGAAGGAGGGAAGCCAGCAAATACCCACACCACAACATCAACCAAACCCCAAGAGGCGGTTGAACATTCATGATGCGGAGTACCAAAAACATTTGGCACTGACATTCATCGACACACTGTTGAGTTCTCAAAGAACACGCGCACACCATCACTTCTGACTCACTCGCCAGTCGCTCCGGGGCAACTTTTCCAGCTTATCTCATCGGGCTGACCGGCGCAAACCGGCACCCGCTGAAGACATTCCGGGGTTGAAGCACCACCATACACGATGGTGAACTTCGGATTTGCCAGGCACTTCGTACAACCTCGTTGCATTCACCTTGCGGTGAAGGTCGGTGTCCGTGTCGCTCTGACTTGGAATAAGTTACGCGAACCGTGCGCCGTTTTCCAAATCGCCTGGTCGCAGCGATTCCGGCCGCCGATCTTCAGGATCTGCCACTGTCGCCGGCACCGACTCCTTCTATATAGGAACTCCTATATAGAAGGTCGCAAGACTGCGGCGGTCCTCAGCGACAGGTGCGCAGGACCGTCCGCCCCGTGTCCAGCCGGCGGATGTTGTCGGTGATGTCGCGGACGCGGCCGAGGAACGTGTGGTCGGTGACGCCGGACGAGTGCGGGGTCATCAGGACGTTCGGCAGGTCGCGGAACGGCAGTGCGCTCGGCGCACCGTGACCGCCGGCATCGGGATAGGAGTACCAGACGTCGATGGCCGCGCCCGCGATCCGATGCGACGCCAGTGCGTCGTACAGCGGCTGTTCCTGAACGAGGGGTCCGCGCCCGACGTTGATCAGAACTCCGTCAGGGCCGAGAGCCTCGAGTTCCGGCCCGCCGATCATGCCGCGGGTGTGATCGCCCAGCGGCGCGGACACCACGACGACGTCGGACTCGGTCATGAGCCGGAGCAGCGAGGTGTTGTCGCCCGCCCATTGGAGGCCTTCCGCGTCGGCGTCGAGATTTCCCCGGCCGGTGACCGCGCAACCCTCTGCACCGAACTTGCGGAGCAGGCTCCACGACCTCCCGCCGATGTGACCGAAGCCGACGAATCCGATCCGCGCACCACGCATGGACCGGGACTGCGCGATCGCGTCGTCGTAGACCGACGTCGCCCACACGTCGCCGCGGAGGGCGCGATCGTGTCGGAGGAATCCGCGGCGCAGCATCAGCGCCGACGACACGATGTACTCCGCGATCGAGTCCTCGTGGTGGAACGTGTTGGCGACCAGGGTGTCGGGGGGAAGGGCGTCGAAGGCCACGTTGTCGGTGCCCGCGCCGGCGACGTGCAGCAGGCGCAGCTTCGGCGCCGCGGCCGCCATCGCGGCGGTGAACCGGCCGCCCACGTACACGTCGGCGTCGGCGAGGTCGGGGACGATCGCCGACTCGTCGAACGTCCGATGCCACGACACCACGGCGCCGGACGGCAGCCCCGACTCGAACAGTTCGCGATGCGGCAGCAGATTCCGGTCGCCGACGACGATCTTCATCAGGCGCGGACCAGCGCCGGGCGCTTGCTGTCGAACGACCAGCCGGGCACCAGGAACTGCATGCCGACCGAGTCGTCGCGCGCACCGAGACCCTTCTGGAGGTACAGCTCGTGCGCGGCCTCGACCCGGTCCATGTCGAGCTCCACCCCGAGGCCCGGCGTCGACGGCACCGTCAGGTAGCCGCCCTCGATCTCATACGGGTCTCGGGTGATCCGCTGACCGTCCTGCCAGATCCAGTGGGTGTCGATGGCGGTGATGTCGCCCGGGGCCGCGGCGGCCACGTGGGTGAACATGGCGAGCGACACGTCGAAGTGGTTATTGGAATGCGATCCCCAGGTGAGGCCCCACGCATCGCAGAGCTGGGCGACGCGGACCGATCCGGCCATCGTCCAGAAGTGCGGGTCGGCGAGGGGGATGTCGACGGCGCCGGAGCGAATGGTGTGCCCCATCTCGCGCCAGTCGGTGGCGATCATGTTGGTGGCGGTCGGCAGTCCGGTGGCGCGCTTGAACTCGCTCATCACCTCGCGGCCGGAGAAGCCGCCCTCGGGGCCGACCGGGTCCTCGGCGTACGCGAGCACGTCCTTCAGCCCGCGGCAGGTCTCGATGGCCTCCGACAGCAGCCACCCGCCGTTGGGGTCGAGGGTGACCCGGGCGTCGGGGAACCGTTCGGCCAGCGCCGTGACAGCCGCCGCCTCCTCGCGGGGCGCGAGGACGCCACCCTTGAGCTTGAAGTCGGCGAACCCGTACCGCGCCTGCGCGGCCTCCGCGAGTCGCACGACGGCGTCCGGTGTCAGCGCCTCCTCGTGCCGCAGGCGCAGCCAGTCGTCGGACTCGCCCGCACCCGACTGATAGTCCAGGTCGGTCTTGTTGCGGTCACCGACGAAGAAGAGGTAGCCGAGCGCCTGCACCTTCTCGCGCTGCTGACCGTCGCCGAGCAGGGCCGCGACGGGGACACCGAGGTGCTGCCCGAGAACGTCGAGGAGCGCCGACTCGACGGCGGTGACGGCGTGGATCGCGACGCGGAGGTCGAACGTCTGGTTGCCGCGGCCTGCGGAGTCGCGGTCGGCGAACGTGCGCCGCAGGTCGGCGAGCACGCCGTTGTACTCGCCGATGCTGCGCCCGGTCACGATGGCGCGGGCGTCCTCGAGGGTACGCCGGATCGGCTCACCGCCGGGGACCTCGCCGACACCGGTGTTGCCGTCGGAATCGGTGAGGATCACCAGGTTCCGGGTGAAGTACGGGGCATGCGCGCCGGACAGGTTCAGGAGCATGCTGTCGTGTCCCGCGATCGGGACCACTCGCATGTCGGTGACGACCGGGGTGCTCGTTGTACTCATCTTCCGAAACCTTCCTTCACAGCGCAGCGCCGCCCGTGAGGCGCCTCACAACGAAAACTCTAAGTGGCCCGATCGATACATGTCCAAGACTTGTTGAGCATCGAACGATGCAGACACTGCATCAGAGAAGCTGCTGCCCGATCAGCATCAACGCGCCCACACAGGACACCGCGATCGAGGTCCGGCGCAGGCGAGACGCGTCCAGGTGGCGGTTCACGAACCGCGACGCCACGTATCCGAGCACCGTCACCGGGGCGAGCAACGCGAACATCACCGCCGACTCGCGATGCACCGAACCCGTCGCGGCGAGAACCGCGACCGACAGCGTGGAGCCCACCAGGAAGAACGCGCTCATGTTGCCGCGCAGCTGCGCCCCCTTCGACCCCTGCATCACCAGCGCCATCGGCGGTCCGCCGATCGACGTGGCCGTGCCGAGGAGACCCGACGCGGCCCCGGCGACGGCGAGGTTCCGGCGTCGTGGTGGCGGCGCCCAGCCCAGGGTCGCGAAGACGACCCCGGACAGCACCACGCCCGCGAGCAGCAGCGACAACCCCCGTTCCGGCAGCACCACCAGCAGTACCGCGCCCGCGACGGTGCCCGGCACCCGGCCGGCCAGAGCCCACCCCGTGCCGGTCAGGTCCAGGGCCTCCCGTTCCCGCCACACCACCATCACCGTCACGACCGTCGCCGTCATGATCAGCGTCCCGGGCAGCAGGCTCGGATCGACGAGCGCCACGACCGGTGCCGCGAGCATGCCCATCCCGAATCCGATCGACGCCTGCATGCACGAGGCGAGGAAGACGGCGAGCGCGATGACCGCGAACTCGGCCCCGCTCACCCGACCGCGACCGGCACGCCGAGCGAGACCGGACGGCGAGGATGGTGGCATTCGGCGACGTGGCCGCTTTCGCTCGCATCGACGGCGGCGGGCGGCACCGTGCTCGCGCAGATGTCGGTGGCGTGCGCGCAGCGGGTGCGGAACCGGCAGCCCGACGGCGGGTTCAGCGGCGACGGGACCTCACCCTCGAGGATGATCCGCTTGCCGCGGGATCCGGCGTCCAGCTTCGGTGCCGCCGACATCAGCGCCTCGGTGTAGGGGTGGGCGGGACGGTCGAAGACGGCGTCCGTCGCACCCGTCTCCACGATCCGGCCGAGGTACATCACGGCGACGCGGTCGGCGACGTGCCGGACCACCGACAGGTCGTGCGAAATGAACACGTACGAGATGCCGAGCTGTTTCTGCAGGTCGTTCAGCAGATTGAGCACCTGAGCCTGCACCGACAGGTCGAGGGCCGACACGGGTTCGTCACAGATGACGACGCTCGGGTTCAGCGCCAGGGCCCGGGCGATCCCGAGACGCTGACGCTGACCGCCGGAGAACTCCTGCGGGTAGCGGTGCTCGTCGCTCGGCCGCAGCCCCACGAGGTGCAGCAGTTCGCGCACCCGCGCCGCCCGGTCGCGGCTGGTCTTGTACATCGTCTTGTGGGTGCGCCACGGCTCGGCGATGATGTCCGCCGCCGACATCCGGGAGTTCAGCGACGCGTACGGGTCCTGGAACACCATCTGCACCCGGCGGCGCAGCGCCAGCAGATCCTTGCCCTTGAGCGAGAACGGGTCGACGCCGTCCCACGTCACCGAACCGGAGTCGGGACGCTCGAGCATCATCAGCGTCCGGGCGAGGGTGGACTTGCCGCAGCCCGATTCGCCGACGAGCCCGAGCGTTTCGCCGCGGGCGAGGTCGAGGTCGATGCCGTCGAGCGCACGCAACTGGTTCTTGCCCGCCGCGTTGGCAGGCACCTTGAACGTCTTGGTGAGGCCCCGCACCTTCAGAATCGACTCGGACATGTCAGACCTCCTCGGGGAAATGGCACGCCGAGCGGCGGCCGGCCGCGACGCCGGCGAGCGGCGGGCGGGTGGTGCGGCACAGGTCGCGGGCGAGCGGGCAGCGCGCCTGGTAGACGCAGCCGGACGGGATGGAGTGCAGGTCGGGCGGGGTGCCGCCGATCGACTTCAGGTCCTCGCCGCGGACCGCGTGCACGGGGACCGAATCGAGCAGGCCCTTCGTATACGGGTGCTGTGGCGAGGAGAAGACCTCGGCGACCGGTCCGGTCTCGACGACGTTGCCGGCGTACATGA
The DNA here is from genome assembly GCF_900105905.1 of Rhodococcus koreensis. Lineage (GTDB taxonomy): Bacteria > Actinomycetota > Actinomycetes > Mycobacteriales > Mycobacteriaceae > Rhodococcus_F > Rhodococcus_F koreensis. The sequence goes on from NZ_FNSV01000005.1 coordinate 4,682,355, forward strand.
TCGCGACGCGGTCGGCCTCCTCCGCCACCAGCGCGAGGTCGTGGGTGATGAGGATGACGGCCATGTCGTGCTCGGTGCGCAGGTCCCGCAGCAGCGACATGATCTGCGCCTGCACGGTGACGTCGAGTGCGGTGGTCGGCTCGTCGGCGAGCAGGACCGTCGGGCTCAGCGCGACGGCCATCGCGATCAGCAGGCGCTGCCGCATGCCGCCGGAGAACTGGTGCGGGTAGGAGTCGATGCGCGATTCCGGCTCGGGAATCCCGACCCTCTGCATCAGCGAGATCGCTTCGCGCCTCGCCTCTTTCGCGGACAGCCCGCGGTGGATCCGGAACGGTTCGGCCAACTGCTTGCCGACGGTGTAGACGGGGTTGAGCGCGGTCAGCGCGTCCTGGAACACGATGGCGAGTTCGGTCGCAGCGAGGGCGCGGCGGGTCTTCGCCTTCGCCGTCACCAGGTCGACGTCGCCGAGGCGGACCGAGCCGTCGGTGACGTCGGCGATCGGCTCGAGCAGGCCGACGAGCGCCTGCGCGGTCATCGACTTGCCGCACCCCGACTCACCGAGCAACGCGAGGGTCTCCCCGCGTCGCGCGGTGAACGACACGTGGTCGACGGCCCGAACCGTGCCCGAGGGAGTGCGCAGGTCGACGGTGAGATCCGCGACCTCGAGTGCGACGCGGTCGGTGTCTGCGAAGTCGGGTGATTCGACAGCCGGTGCAGGTGCACTCATGAGACGACCTTTCGGGTGGGGAACAGCCGGGAGCGACGCGACCGCGGGACGGTCAGGCGCCAGCGCTGGGCGGGATCGGTGGCGATCCGGGCCCACGCGGCGAGCACGGTCGCCGACACGGTGGTGATGACGATGGCGAGTCCGGGGAAGAAGGACAGCCACCACGCCGTCTGCAGGTACGTCCGGCCCTGGGACACCATCAGGCCCCAGCTGATGTCGGGCGGCTGGATGCCGATGCCGAGGAAGCTCAGCGACGACTCGGCGAGCATCACGTAGCAGAAGTCGAGGGTGGCGACGGTGAGCAGAGTCGGCAGCAGGATGGGGAACACGTGCCTGCGGATGACGGCCCCGCTGCGGGCGCCGAACGTCCGTGCGGCGTCCACGAACAACCGGCTCTGCAGTTCCGCCGACTCCGCGCGGGCGGTGCGGAGGTAGATCGGGATGCGGGTGATCGCCAGCACCAGGACGATGTTGGCCGCGCTGGGCGAGAACACGTACAGGACGACGACGGCCATCAGCAGCGACGGGAAGCTCATGATGACGTCGGCGGCGCGCATCGCCGTCGTCTCCCGCCAGCCGCGGTGGTAACCGGCCCACATGCCGATGAGCGAACCGACGATGCAGGACAGCGCGACCGCGGGCAGCGCCACCAGGAGGGTGGTGCGGCACGCGACGATCAACCGGGCGAGCATGCTGCGCCCGAGCGGGTCGGTGCCGAGGATGTTCATCCACCCGTTCGCCACGTGGAACGGTGCGAGGTTGGACTGGTCCAGGTTCTGATCGGTTGCGGCGTCGCCGACCAGCCACGGGCCGAAGACGGCGACGAGGAACACGAACACCAGGATCGCCGCCGCGACCGTGGCCACCCGGTCCCGAAGAAGCAGTTTCCACAACGGCGTCTTGTTCCGTGCGGGCTTGGGCGCGGGATCGGCCGGGGCCGGGGGCGTCTCGTCGGGGCCCTGGTGGACGTCGCCGGCTCCGTCGAGGCGGGGAGCGTTGTCTATGGACATGTCGGCGGCCTCCTAGACCTTGGTCTTCTCGCGGACACGCGCGTCGAGAAGTGCGTAGCCCGCGTCGATCAGGATGTTGAGGACGAAGATGCTGACCGCGGTCAGGAGCACCGCCGCCTGCAGGACCGCGAAGTCTCGCTGCAGGATCGCGTCGATCATCAGCTTCCCGATGCCGGGCCACCCGAAGATCGCCTCGACGACGACGGCGCCGTTGACCAGGCCGACGGTGAGGTCGCCGGCCACCGTCAGCGCCGGGGCAGCAGCGTTGCGGAGCGCGTGATGGGTGACGACGCGCAGGTCGCCGGCACCCTTGCTGCGCGCAAGACGTACGTATGGTGCGGACAGCGCCGACACCATCGCGCCGCGCACCACCTGGGTGAGCACGCCCAGCGGGCGGATCAGCAGGGTCGCGATCGGCAGGATCCACGACAGCGCGCTTCCGGTGCCCGACGTGGGCAGCACTCCCAGCACCACCGCGAAGATCCACACGCCGGTGATGGCGAACCAGAAGTCGGGGATGCTGGCCGCGGTCATCGACAGCAGGCTCGAGATCCGGTCGGCCAGCGAGTTCGGCCGGTACGCCGCCCAGCAGCCGATCACGACGGCGCCGATGATCGCGAGCAGCATCGTGAAGAACGCCAGCTGCAACGTGGCGGGGAACGCCCGCAGCGCCATGGTCGCGGCGGATTCACCCGTGCGCAGCGACTCCCCGAAGTCGAGGTGGGCGACCCCGGACAGGTAGTCGGCCATCTGGCTCAGCACCGGCTTGTCGAGGCCGTTCTCGGCCGCGAACTCGGCGCGCTGATCGGGGGTCGCGGAGACCGGGAGGTAGAGGTTGGTCGGGTCGCCGGTGAGGCGGGCGAGCAGGAACACACCGAAAAGGACGACGAGGAGAGGTACGAGGCTGGTGTAGACGCGTCGGCGCAGGAAGGCGAACATGACTCACCGCCTTCGGATCGGGTTCGGTTGGGACATCACAGTTCCTCCGGGGGCTGGGAAGAGGGTTTAGCCGTTTGCGGATGTGTCCGCGTGGGTCATCTCGCTCAGGCGCATCTCGTCGCCGGTCGCGGAGTTGGGCGTGTACTGCACGGTCGGGGACTTGGCGAGAACCGCGTTCATGTGGGCGATGTACGCAAACTGCCGGATCTCTTCCGGCTCGTTCGCCAGGACCGACGCGAACGCGTCCTGGCGGGCGTCGCCGACGAGTTGCTCGGCGGCGTCGATCTGCGCGTCGTATCCGGCCGAGCCGAAGTAGCTCTGGTAGCCGTCGCTGCGCATGTACTGGTCGACGGTGAACTGCGCGTCACCTGCCTGGTTACCGTGCTGGATCATCAGCAGAATCGGTCCGGTGCCCTGCGGAAACGGCCGGATCTGGTACTGCATCTGCCCGGCCGTGTCCATCATCTCGATCTTCACGTTCAGGCCGGCCTTGCTCAGCGAGTTCTGGATGACCTCGATGGTCTCGTTGATCTTGGGGAACTGGCCTGTGCGCCCGATCAGCCGGATCTGGTTGTCGACGGGGACGCCGTCGGCCTTGGCCTCCGCCACCAGTTGCGCGGCGCGGTCGGGGTCGTAGGGGGTCGGCTGCAGGTCGGGGTCGAACCCGACGATGCTGCTGCCGACGAGTTGCCCGGCCGGGTCGCCGAGGCCCTGGAACAGCGCCTTGACGATCCCCGCCCGGTTGACGGACAGGTCGATGGCCTCGCGGACACGGTAGTCGTCGAGCGGCGGTTCGGTGGCCATCATCCGCAGCGCCGTCGTCTCGTTGTTGGGGTAGGCGACGCCGAGGTCGCCGGCGCCGTCCTCCGGACCGAGGTACGTGGCGAGTTCGGCCTCGTCGTTGGCGACCATCGCGGCCCGCACGCTGCCCTCGGTCCGCCACTGGTAGATCGCCCGCGCGTACTCGGGGGCCGTGCCCCAGTACGTGTCGTTGCGGACCAGGGACAGCCGCTGGCCGTGATCCCAGTAGTCGATCTTGTAGGGGCCGGTGCCGATGGGGTCGCGCACCTTGTCCTTGGCGTCGGTGGTGGACGGCACCATCTCCACGAACGAGATCCGCAGCGGCAGGATCGGGTCGGCGGTGGGCGTCTGGACCGTCACGGTCGACGGGTCGATCGCGTTCACCACGAGCGCGTCGTCGCCGAAGACGTACCCGTCGACGTCGCAGCCGATGGTCGAGTTGACGGTGCGGTCGATCGAGAACGCGGCGTCCTCGGCGTCGAACGCGCTGCCGTCGCTGAACGTGACACCGGGACGGATCCGGAACGTCCAGACGGTGTCCGACGTCTGCTCCCACGAGTCGGCGAGCTTCGGCTCCAGGTCGCCGGTGTCGGCGTTGCGTTCCACCAGCGGCTCGGTGATGTTGGAGCGGACGACGACTCCGGTCGAGGTGAGTGACGCGTCGCAGGGCTCGAGCGTGGGCGGCTCCTGCGGGAGCACGATCCGCAACGTGTCGGGGCTGGCGGCGTCGCTGTGGCTCGAATTGGCCACCGAGCAACCTGCGGCCAGAGCCGGCACCGTCAGAGCGGCGGTGGCCACGGCGACGACGCGGTAACGGGTTCCCTGCTGCAGCGAACGTGCAGGGCTCATGGTGTCCTCCGTAGGGATGTGTCGCGTACTCGACGCGAGTGAAGAGGGCCCGCCTGTGACGGTAGCCACAACGCTATGAGCGGCCCCGGGGAGCGTCAACAGGGGGTGACGGCGCAAAACGGCTCGTGAGGGCCGTCACAGACGCGATATCAGGGAGACTGCGATCACCCCGGCGGGCCCCTGACCGGCGCATACCCGAAGTTTTGACATCTGCGCACGTCAGCGCGCCGCCGACCAATGCCGTTTCAGTATCGATCCATGTTATTTACGTGTTGGACAGGTATTCCGAGGGCCGCTTAACTTACGGGTAACCGGCGGCGCGGACAGCCGCGTCGCCACTCGTCAGGAGGCACGATGGTGACCGCAGAGGCGTCCGTGAAAGAAGCTGCCGCACAGACCGTTTCGGGAGGGCAGGTTCTGCAGGTCGGGCCGCTGAAGCCGTCGCTCACCGCAACGCTCTCCGAGAAGTACGACGCCCGCACCCTCCCCCTCGGAGAAGACCGGAGCAGCTTCCTCGCCGAGCACGGCGAAACCGTCACCGCCGTCGTGACGTCCGGACGCACCGGAGTCGACGCCGCCCTGATGACGGAACTGCCGAATCTCGGCGCCATCGTGCACTTCGGAGTCGGTTACGACACAACGGATGTCGAGCGCGCCGAAGAACTCGGAATCGGCGTCAGCAACACCCCCGACGTCCTCACCGACTGCGTCGCCGACACCGCCGTCGGACTGCTGATCGACACGCTCCGCGGATTCTCCGCCTCGGACCGCTTCGTGCGCGCGGGCCGCTGGCCCGCCGAGGGCAACTACCCCCTCACCCGGAAGGTCAGCGGCACCCGGGTCGGCATCGTCGGCCTCGGCCGCATCGGCTCCGCCATCGCCGCCCGCCTCACCGGCTTCGGCTGCACGATCTCGTACCACAATCGGCGGGAGGTCCCCGGTTCGCCGTTCGCGTACGTCGACTCGGCCGCCGCCCTCGCCGCCGGGGTCGACGTGCTGATCGTCGCCGCGGCCGGCGGCAAGGGAACCCAGAAGCTGGTGGACCGAGAGGTTCTCGAAGCACTTGGGCCAGGCGGCTATCTGATCAACGTGGCACGCGGAAGCGTCGTCGACGAGGACGCGCTCGTCGAACTGCTCACCGAACGCAAACTCGCCGGCGCCGGACTGGACGTGTTCACCCGGGAGCCCCACGTTCCCGAGGCGCTCCTCGCGCTCGACACCGTCGTCCTCCTCCCCCACGTCGGGAGCGGAACCACCGAGACCCGCGCCGCGATGGAGGCTCTGACCCTGCAGAACCTCGACGAGTACCTCGCCCAGGGCACCCTGACCACCCCCGTTCTCGATCCGAGGTCACGATGAGCGTCATTCTCAGTTACGTCCCGACCGTCGAAGGTCGTGGCGCCCTGACCTTCGGGTTCATCGAAGCCCGCATGCGCGCAACGGATCTCGTGGTGATCGCCGACGGCGACAGCGCCTCGGCAGCCGGATTCGAGGCCGAACTGCACTCCGCCAGGGAGGAAGCGGACGCGGGCGCCGTCGACTACCGCATCGCACGGAACGAACCCGGCCGCTCCCACGCCGACAACCTCATCGACGCGTCCTACGACTCCGCCGCCGAACTCCTCGTCCTCGGCATGCGCCGCCGCTCCCCGGTCGGCAAACTCCTCATGGGCAGCGTCGCCCAGCGCGTGCTCCTCGAGGCGCAGTGCCCGGTCGTCGGGGTCAAGCCGCCGGTCGCCGCGGAGGTCTGAGCCGCCCCGGCGAAGTGCCCGAATCGCGGTGGATCGTGCTGCGGCGGCGGTATTCTTCCGGGCACGGGCCACGAGAGGACTGCCGATGCGCCGATCACCGTTCACCCGACTCGGCCGTCGGGCGGCCGTCATCACCGGCGCGCTGATCCTCGCCACCGCGCTGATCCTCGCCACCGCGGTGGCCGCCGCACCCGCCATTTCGGCGATGCCGGCCGCGAACACGCTCTACGTGACCGAGAACGGCACCGGTTCCGTGCTGTCCCTGCCCGCCACCGGCGGCAACCCGAGCGCCGTGGCCACCGGGATCGCCGGACCGGGCGGGATAGCGGTGTCGGGTGACACGCTGTTCGTCACCGCCGGCGCCTCGGTCGTGTCGGTGCCCGCCGCGGGCGGTAGCCCCACCACCCTCGCCACCGGCCTGGGTAACGCGTTCGACGTGGCGGTGTCCGGCGGGACGCTCTACGTCACCGAGTTCGATTCCGGCAACGTCGTCGCGCTGCCCGCAGGCGGTGGCACCCCCAGCCCGGTCGTCACCGGCCTCCAGCAACCGGTCGGGGTCGCCGTCTCCGGGAGCACCCTCTACGTCACCGTCGCCGGTGCGGGGACGCCCGGCACCGGTTCCGTCATCGCCGTGCCCGTCACCGGCGGCACCCCCACCGTGCTGGCCGCCGGCCTGAATCTCCCGGCGGGAATCGACGTCTCCGGCGGCACCCTCCACGTCGCGGTCGCCGGTGACGGATCCGTAGTTTCCCTGCCGGCCACCGGCGGCACCCCGACCGTCCTGACGACCGGGCTCGTCCGCCCGTTCGGTCTCACGGTCTCGGCGGGCACGGTGTACGTCGCGGCCGCGGGCGATGCAGGCTCGAGTAACGGCTCCGTGGTCTCCCTGCCCGCCACCGGGGGAACCCCCACCGTTCTGGCCGCCGGACTCGACCAGCCGTTTTCCGTCGCAGCCACCGCAGCGTGCACGGGTTCTCTGTGCATTCCGTTCGGTAGTTAGATCTCGCCGGCCCGACCCCATCCGGGGCCGTGGCGGCGCCGAATACCTGCCGTGGGACAGCCATGATCGACGGGCCCGATCGCGCGGACGGCGCACAACTGGGCGGTCGCCTCCTGACCTTGGTCGGCGACCGCGACTTCCACGTGCTCGCCCGCGAGATCTCGCGGATCACCTGCGGCACCGGGAGCGACGGCGCGGCGTTCACCGCGGTCGTGACGTGGATGGTCGCCACCATCGCCGACCTCGTCGCGGACCCGACCGCCAGTGTCACCGACGCCGTCGACAGCTTCATCAGCGTCGTCCCCGTCGTGCACGACGCACCCGAGCTGGACGACGAGCTGCCCGCGCCCGCCGAATGGCTGTTCAGCGCCGTCGTGAGTCACCTGCAGGGCAGGCACGGGGCGGGATCCGGTTCCCCGCCGCCCGTGCCCGCCGACACCGAACTCGCACGGGTGCAGGCCCTCGTCGAAGCATTGCTGTGGCTCGACGCCCTCCTCGAACGCGACCACAACCTGTAGTGCCGCTCAGGGTTGCACGGGCGGGTTGTAGGTGAGCGTGTTGCCGAGGAACCACAACAGTCCGAGCACGATGGGCAGGTGGAAGACGAGCTGCACCGCGGTGAACCCGACGAGGTGCCGGGCGCGCAGGCCCAGGATGCCGAGGAGCGGCAGCATCCAGAACGGGTTGACGAGATTGGGCAGCGCCTCCGCGGCGTTGTAGATCTGGACCGTCCACCCGAGATGCGCCTGCAGGTCGTTGGACGCCTGCATCACGTACGGGGCCTCGATGATCCATTTGCCGCCGCCCGACGGAATGAACAATCCGAGCACCGCCGAGTAGATACCGATGACCAATCCGAACGTGCCGTGCGACGCGACGCTGACGAAGCCCTCGGAAATGTAGTGCGCCACCGTGTTGCCGTCGGCGTCCTGCGCCCGGGTCATGATGGCCGCGATCCCGGCGTAGAACGGGAACTGCACCAGGATGCTCGCGCACGCGGGCACCGCGTTCTTCACCGCGAGCAGGAAGCGCCGCGGACGCCAGTGCAGCAGCATGCCCAACGTCAGGAACAGCAGGTTGTACGTGCTCAGGTTGGAGATCACGAGAATCGGATCGTTCGACGCGAATTCCCGTAGCAGCCAGCCGAAGACGAGCGCTCCGACGATCAGGGGAAGCACCGGGCTGTACTCGAGCCAGTCGCCGGGACGCTCCCGCTTCGGCAGCGGCGGCGGCACGTCGTGGACGTCCACCCCCAGATCCTCCGCCGTCACCGAGTTCGCCTTGTGCGGCGCGGACAGATACGCGATCACGATGCTGACCACGAAGATCACCGCCGCGAGGAACAGCGACTGCCACAGGAAGATCGTGTCCCGGAACGGGATGACACCCGTGATCGCGAGCAGCTCCGGGGTGAGACTCTTCGGATTCGCCTGCAGCTGCGCCGCCGAGGAGCTCAGCCCGAGCGCCCAGATTCCGCCGATTCCCAGATAGGCGGCCGCGCCCGCGGCCCGGTAGTCGAGGCCGAGTTCGGTGCGGCGCGCCATCGCCCGCGCCAGCAGACCGGCGAAGACCAGTCCGAAACCCCAGTTCACCATCGACGTCACGAGGCTCACCACCGCGATGAACGTGACGCCGCCGCGGGCAGTGCGCGGTATCGCCGCGAGCCGCGTGATGAGACGTTCGGCAGGTGGCGACGACGCCACGATGTAGCCGGTGACCACGACCATCGCCATCTGCATCGTGAACGGGATCAGATCCCAGAAACCGGTCGAGAAGTTCGTCGCCACCGTCGCCGGCGACGCCCCGATGGCCAGCGCGGCTCCGGCCACCAACGCCACCGCGAGCAGCGCGAAGATGAACGCGTCCGGGAACCACCGCTCGATGACCGACGCGAACCGCAGCGCGACCCGGGCCAGGAAACCCTCGCGGGCGCCCTGCTGTTCCTCGTCGCGAAGCTCGGATTCGACTGTGCTGCTCATGATGTCGCCACCTTCGGCCGACGTGGCACGATGGGAAGGCTCGCCGCGATGCCCACCGAGGACTCGAACATCTGCGCGTGCGCGAGCAGCCGCGCCTCCTGCCCCGGCGCACCGACCAGCTGCAGTCCCACCGGCAGTCCGGCGTCGGAGAATCCGCACGGGAGCGCAACGACCGGGCACCCGGTGAGACTCACACAGAACGTAATCGCGATCCAGTCGATGTACGTCCGCGATTCCACGCCGTCGATGCGTTCGGGATACGTCCACTCCACAGGGAAGGGATCGAGCGGCGCCGACGGGATCACCAGCAGATCGTGGGTCTCGAAGTAGTCCGCGATCTCGTGGAACAGTTGTCCGCGAACGCGTTCCGCCGACAGCAACGTCTCCGTGGACTGGGTGAGTCCACGCTCGATGTTCCAGACGATGTCGGGCTTGATCGCGCCGCGATGCTCGGCGAGAAGCCCGCCGTGCACGGCCGCCACCAGATGGCTGCGCAGCGCCTGGAAGGCGTCGTAGGCGCCGGTGAAGTCCGGGCAGTCCGTCACGACGTCGGCACCCAGTGCGTCGAAATGTTTCATCGCGTCACCGCAGACGCGGCGCATCGCCGGCTCCACCGGGAGGCACCCGAGGTCCGGGCTGAATCCGACGCGGGCGGGCGGGTCGAAGGTCGTCAGACGTTCCAGGAACGACCGCGGCTGTTCCGGTTTCGTCAACGGGTCGTGCAGGTCGTGCCCGACCATCGCATCCAGCATGAGGGCGACGTCACCGACATCGCGTGCCATCGGCCCCTCCACCCACAGCGGGTCGAACGGGATGGCGGGCCTGCGGCGCGGGATCCGCCCGGGAGTCGGGCGCAGACCGACGGTCGCGTTGTATCCGGACGGGGTGCGGAGGCTGCCGCCCAGGTCGTTGCCGGTCGCCAGCCAGGCGCTGCCGGAGGCGAGCGCGGCCGCCGAACCACCGGAGGAACCGCCCACCGAACGGTCGAGGTTCCACGGGTTACGGCTGGGCCCGAACAGCGTGTTGTACGTGTGACCGCCGGCGAACTCGGGCACGTTGGACTTGGCGTACGGGATGCCGCCGTTGTTCTCGAGGACGCTCACCATCGCGTCGGACCGGGTGGCGACGTGGTCGGCGAACAGGGGCGAGCCGTGCGTCGTGCGCTGCCCCGCCACGTCGTTGTAGTCCTTCACCGCGACCGGTAGTCCGGCCAGCAGGCCGCGCCCGGCCGGATCCGGAACTTCGGCCTCCAACCGCGCCGCGCGTTCGGCGGCGGCATCGAAGAACTGGATCGGGAGGGAGTTGACTTGCCGGTCTGCGTCGGCAACGTACCTGCGGAGGGCTTCGAGCACGCTCGTCGGCGTCTCGGTCCCTTCGCGCAGCAGCCGGACGACCTCGCGTGCGGGTTTCTGGATCAGATCGGACATTGAGGGCTCCTCATGGGACGAACGTCAGTTTCGGCCCCAAGCGTCACCCTGGAGTCGGATTCAAGCAATGAAAACCAGTAATATGGAGGATTCAGCCGTACGATTGGCCGATCATGCCGGAACGCACAGCCGATCCCCTGGACCGCAAGATCATCGCCGCGCTGATCGTCGACGGCCGCGCGACGTGGTCGACGATCGCGGCCGCCCTCGGCGAGGCCGAGCGCACGGTGGCACGCCGGGGTTCGCGGCTGCTGGAGACGGGGATGGTGGAGGTTCGCGGGATGGCGGACCCGCACCGCACCGCCGACTCCGATCCGTTCATCGTCCACGGCCGGTGCCGGCCGGACAGCACGTTGACGGCGGCCGTCGCGCTCGCGCACCGACCGGAGAGCGTGACGGTCTACGTCCTGTCCGGGCCGCAGCACTGCTACGCCGACATCTGGGCTCCGCGCCGCCGGCAGTCCCGCCTGTTCCTGCAGGAAATGGCGGCGCCGTCCGGTTTTCTGCAGATGGACATCTCGCCGGTGCTCGAATACATACGTACGCTTCACGACTGGGAACCGGGAATCCTGACCGAAACACAGACCGCCGAGATCCGCCGGATCCCGAAAACCCGCTGGCCGCAATTCACCGACCCGGTCGTCCTCGACCGGGAGGACAAGGCACTGGTGCGGTTGGTCGTCGAGAACGGCCGGGCGAGTTTCGAGGAATTGTCCCGGCTCGTGGGCATCTCCGAACAGACCGTCAAACGACGCCTCGACAAGATGCGGCAGTCCGGGCTGCTCACGTTCCGCGCGGTGTTCGACCCGGCGCTGATCGGCCTGCCCGTCGCCGCGCTGCTGTGGATCCGGGCCCGGCCGTCGCGGGTGTCGGCGGTCGCCGAGGCGCTCGCCGGTCAGCCGTTTCTCCGGTACGCGGCGATCATCATGGGTGATTACCAGGTCGTCGCGGACTTCCGGCTGCCGTCGAAGGAAGCGCTACGCGAGTTGATGCTCGAAGCCGAGTGGCTCGAGCACGTCGACCGACTGGAAAGCTCGCTGATCCTGGAAACCCTCAAGCAGAGCCGCGTGCTGGCCGGCGACCTCGGGTAGAAGACCACCTGCGGACCACCCCGTGTCGCGTATCCGGGTCAGGCCCCGTACGGTTACCCGTAGTTGAGTACACAGCTACCGAGTTCACGGGCGCCCGGCGTGTCCGTGCTCCCATCGGGCGTACCCAACTGTCACGCGGTGCCAGGACGCCCACCTCGAAGGTGGCCGACAGCGACGCTCTCGCAGCCCAAGCTCCCGACGAACAGCTTGACTTCTACCTTCTCGTGATCTGTCGGCGAATTGCATTTTCGGACCAACCTCCGAGCCTGCTGTGCCACGGCGACGGTCACAGAAATTGAAAGGTGATCGTTCATGCCACTCACCGCGGAGCACACCGCTCGTTACTCCGATGCCCTGATGACGCTGGCCCTCGCCGCGCATCGTCCGGCCACCGTCGTCAACACCGGCGCCGGATACGCCGTCCGGGTCGATTTCGAGCGCAGCATCCATTTGCTCGCCACCAACGCGCCGGGGGATCTCAGTTCCGATCCGGACGCGCAGAGCCCCTGGGTCGTGCGGTTCTTTCAGCGGCAACCCGACGCCGAGATCACTCAGCTCGTGGAGGTGACCGGGGAATGGCTCGCCGACGCGTTCGACCAGGCCCTCGCCGTGATGCCGATTGCCGGGGTCGCCGACGACCTCGATGCAGAATCTGGCGAGCACCCCACCGCACCGGGGACGCTCGACCGCGCGCAGTAACCCGACCGGCGTTCGTCACCGGCCGGCCGCGGACCGTCTCCCGCCCCCGGGCAGGCGGTCCGCGAGCCGTCCCAGCCGCTCGACCGCGGGCAAGGCGTACGCGATCTTCTCCGCGTCACGGGCAATGATCTCGGCGCTCTGATCGATTCCCTTCGCGCTGACGGCGAGCCCTTCCGCGGTCTCCGCGATCTGCTTCGCGGCGTCGAGTAGTTCGGACAGGTCGTCGAGGGCGGGACCCAGGCGGTCGATCAGTACCCCGATCTGGCGTATCCGGAGCACGACCGTCGCGACGGCCTGTTCCCACTCGCGGATCTCGCGCGAGACGTGCTGCAGGATCTTGATCCGTGAGTCTTTCGGCGCAAACCCGGTCCTTCAGGTCCGGGATAGCCGATCTGGTTTGTCGGACCGTGTGGCTAGTGTCTGGGTCATGGCGGGGAAGGTGGTGAAGCGGGCGTTCAAATACCGCTTCTATCCGACTGCAGTGCAGGCGGAACAGCTTGCTCGGACGTTCGGGTGCACCCGGTATGTCTACAACCGGGCGTTGGCCGAGCGGACGCGTGCCTGGTCGCAGGAGCAGCGGCAGGTGACCTACGCGGACACCTCGAAGATGCTCACCGGATGGAAACGCGATGCCGAGACCGCGTGGTTGGCGGAGCCGTCGAAGGGGCCGTTGCAGGAATCGCTGCGGCAACTGCAGGGTGCGTTCGAGAAGTTCTGGCGCAAGCAGACCCGCTACCCGCAATTCAAGAAGAAGGGCCAATCGAAGGATTCGGCGACCTACTATTCGAACTGCTTCACCTACCGGGGTGGGCAGGTCCGGTTGGCCAAGCAGGCCGAACCCCTGGATATTCGGTGGTCGAGGCCACTACCGGAGGGGGCCGTGCCGTCGCAGGTGACGGTGTCGCGCAATGCCCGCGGTCAGTACCACATCTCGATCCTCGTCGAAGACACCATCACCGAACTAGAGTCGACCGATCGGGTGGTCGGGCTCGACGCCGGGATCACCAGCCTGTACACGCTCTCGACGGGGGAGAAGATCACCAACCCGCGCCACGAGCGCGCGGACCGTGCGCGGCTGGCGAAGGCGCAGCGGGCACTCGCCAAGAAACAGAAAGGATCCCGGAACCGGGCCAAGGCCCGACTGAAGGTCGCGAAGATTCATGGCCGGATCGCCGATCGGCGCCGCGATTATCTGCACACACTCTCCACTCGACTGGTGCGCGAAAATCAAGTGATCGTCATCGAGGATCTGAGTGTGCGGAATATGGTGAAGAATCGGTCGTTGTCTCGGGCGATCTCGGATGCGGGGTGGTCCGAGTTCCGGTCGATGCTCGAGTACAAGGCCGACTGGTACGGGCGCCGGGTGGTGGCGGTCGACCGGTTCTATCCGTCGTCGAAGACCTGCTCGGTGTGCGGGGTGATCGTCTCGGCGATGCCGCTGAACGTGCGGGAGTGGACGTGCCGATGTGGCGTCGTCCATGACCGGGATGTGAACGCGGCAAGGAACATTTTGGCCGTCGGACTGACGGTGGCAGCCTGCGGAGACGGTGTGAGACCGCCCCGCACATAACGTGCGGGGAGGCGACTGTCGGTGAAACAGGAAACCTCGGGACGCGAGTCCCGGGGAACCTCGGTCGTTCACGGCCGAGAGGAAGTCAAGAGAGACTCCTTGTCGGTACTCGGCGCCGGGCGGTGACGGGCGTCCAACCTATCCGTTACTCCGAGTATCCCGTACTCCGCCTAGCCCAGATCGTGGCCCGTCGCCGCGCGCGCGTAGGAGTGAAGGCTGGCGATCACTTCGACGCGGCTGCGCCGCCCGGCCAGCACCTCCATCTGGTAGCCGTCCTCCATCGCGACGAAATTGGCGGCGAGCATGCGCGGCGGGTCGGTGAGCGCGAAGTGTCCCTGCGTCTGCCCGATGACGAGAATGCCGTAGTAGACGGCAATTTGACGCTCGGTCAAGGAACTGTCCAGGGCCGCGGCCTTGGCGTCGCGCAGCGATCGCGGCCAGCACTCGAACAGGAGCCGAACCAGTTCGTCGTCCGGCCCACTGGCAACGCCGTGGTCGATGCAGGCGCGGAGGCGGTCACGCGCGTCGGGAAACTGTTCGGCGACGCGCTCGCGCTCCTGACTGAAGCGCTCGATGGCCCGCTGGTACGTCTCGTAGATCAGCGCATCGAGGTCGCCGTAGTAGAGCACCGCCGCGGGCGTGACCCCGGCCTGCTCCGCGATGTCGCGCAGACGCACCCCCTCCAGTCCGCGCGCGAGCACCGCCCGCTGGACGGCCTCGCCGAGTTCGGCCCGGCGTGCTCTCTGGTCCTTCTTCCGCGCCACTGCCTTCGCCCCACTCTCACCGAGTTCTTATACGAAAGTTTAGACAATACCTGCCCAGCTGTTGACAGGTAGATCACACTGTTCTTAAATTTCTATTTAAAGAATCCATTCGAGCTCAGGAGTCACCGTGCCGACCAACCCCACCGACGCCGAGACAAGCCTCGACCCACCGCAGGCACCCACCGGGAAGGGCCTGCAGGGCGGTTCCGTCGGCCTGCTCGCCGCCGTCGCGCTCGGCCTGTCGTCGGTCGCGCCGGCGTACAGCATCGCCGTCACCCTCGGTTTCGTGACGATGGTCGTCGGCAACCTCGCACCCGCCGCCCTGCTTCTCGGCTTCGTGCCGATCCTTCTGACCGCGTTCGCTTTTCGCGAGCTGAATCGGGAGATGCCGGACTGCGGCACCACGTTCGTCTGGACCACCCGCGCGTTCGGTCCGCACACGGGATGGCTGTCCGGCGGCTGGGTGGTGCAGATCGCGACCCTCATCGCGATGACGGCACTCGCCCGGGTCGGAGCCGGGTACCTCTTGACGCTGCTCGGCCTGGAGTCGCTGGCGACCAACAATGTCGCGGTGATCGTCACGGCCGTCCTGCTCGTCGCCGCGGTCACCACGATCGCCTACCGCGGTCTGCAACTCGCCGCGTCCGTGCAATACGTGCTGCTGGGGCTGCAACTGGTCGCCCTGTTCGGCTTCGGAGCGGCCGCGTTCGCCCGCACCGGCGCGTCCGCACCGAGCCTGTCCTGGCTGAACCCGTTCGCGTTCGGCGGCTTCGGCCCCTTCGCGGAGGCGGTACTGCTGTGCCTGTTCATCTACTGGGGGTGGGACGCGCTGATCACCGTCAACGAGGAAACCCGCGACAGCGACCGCATCCCGGGTCAGGCCGCGGTGATCTCCACCCTCGTCCTACTGGGCACGTACCTCTTCACCGGATTCGCCGCGATCAGCTTCGCCGGCATCGGCACCGACGGGCTGGGCCTGGGCAATCCGGACAACGCGGGCGACGTACTCGCCACGCTCGGGCCACCGGTTCTCGGCGCGGGCCTGTCGAAGGTGGTCGAACTCGCCATCTGCGTGTCGGCGATCTCGGCGCTGCTCACCTGTGTCATCGGGAGCTCACGCGCCACCCTTTCCATGGGCGCTCACGGCGCACTGCCCCGCGCCTTCACCCGCATTCACCCCACCTACCGCACCCCCGCGTTCGGCACCGTGTTCTTCGGGGCGACCGCCGCGGTCCTGCTCACCGCCCTCACGCTCGTCTCGGGCAACTTCCTCGGCGACGCCATCCTGTCGATCGGCCTGCTCATCGCGTTCTACTACGGCGTCACCGGCCTCGCCTGCGTCTGGCACTTCCGGCACCGCCTGAACGACTCCCCGCGCAACCTGTTCCTCCGCGGCATCCTGCCCGCACTGGGCGCGGCGATCATGCTCGCCGCCTTCGCGCGCAGCGCCCACGACATGCTCGCCCCCGACTACGGGGCGACCTCGTTCCACGGCATCGGCGGGGTGTTCCTGCTCGGTGTCGGTTCGATCGCCGTCGGTGCCGTCGCGATGGTGCTCGTCCGCACCCGCTTCCGCCGCTTCTTCCGAGACGGCCGCACCGCCGTCACCCGACTGACCGTCACAGAGGACTGAACCATGCGCACACTGACCATCGCCGCCATCCAGACCGCCCCGATCGCGTTCGACGTGGACGCCACCTGGCAGCGGTTCGCCGACCAGATCCGCGCCGTGCGCGACACCTTCCCGCACGTCGAACTCGTCGTGGTCCCCGAACTCCTGCTGGCCGCCGAGGCGCCCCTCCTCGAGTCCCGCTCCGACTGGATGGACCGGGTGGCCCTGCCGCTCGACGGCCCCCACCTCGACCGGATCTGCGCGCTCGCCGAGGAGACCGGCCTGTGGCTGGTGCCGGGAAGCCTCTACGAACGCGACGACAACAGGATCTACAACACCGCCGTCGCCGTGTCGCCGCTCGGCGAGGTCGTGGCCCGCTACCGCAAGGTCTTCCCCTGGCAGCCCTACGAGCACACCGCACCCGGCAGCGAATTCGTCGTCTTCGACATCCCCGGCACCGGCCGGATCGGGCTGGCGATCTGCTACGACGGCTCCTTCCCCGAGACCGCACGCCAACTCGCGTGGCTCGGCGCCGAAGTGATCATCCAACCCACCCTCACCACCACCCGCGACCGCGAGATGGAACTCGTCTGTTCGCGGGCCAACGCCTGGACCAACCAGGTCTACGTCGTCAATGTCAACGGCGCCGACCCGGCCGGCGTCGGTGCGAGCGTGGTGGTCGACCCCGAGGGCATCATCCGCCAGCAGGCAGGCTCGGGCGAGGAGATCCTCGTCGACACCCTCGACCTCGACGCCGTGACCCGGGTCCGCACCTACGGCACGTTCGGTCTCAACCGCCCCTGGCACCAGATCGCCCGGTACGGCAGCGACATTCGACTCCCGATGTACGAGGGCGCCGGAATCCAGACACCGCCGTGGCACGACGCCGCCGCGCCGATCCAGGCGGCCACCACCGGCTGACACGTCTCCCCGGGAGGGGCGGTGACCAAAGGCCCCGCCTTTCCCGGGACCGGTCCTGGATAATTGCCAGAGTGAGGCCCCTCGCTGCTTCGTCCGTCGACACGGTCCTTCAGGACTATCAGCCGCGCATCCTGCGCCGCTACCTGTGGATCACGACGGCGCTGCACCTGGCCGGGTTCGTTCTGCCTCCGATGGTCGGGTTGCCGATCCGGCCGGAGACCGTCGTCGCGCGCTCGGCCGGCATCCTCCTCGGAGTGATCGCACTCGTGGTGCTGTACCGGGGCGGACGCAGGCCGGGACGGCGGGCCTACCAGGTCAGCACCGCGGCGGCACTGCTCGCCACACCGATCGTGATGTCGGGTCTCATTCTTGCCGCCGCCCAATTGCTCTGCGCGATCGCGGCGACGTTCCTGGCGATGTATTTCGTCGTGTTCTACCCGAAACTGCAGGCGAGGCTCCTCGTCGGTTGCCTCACCGGATTCATGGCGGTCGGGGTCGTTCTCGCTCCCACCGCCTTCACACTGGTGCCCGTCGACGTCGACACGGCGACCGTGAAGGCTGCCGTTCTCGTCGTGGCGGTCACCTGTGTGATCGGTGCGGCCGAGATGTTCGGATCACTGACCCGGACGCTGATCGAATCGGCCAGCACCGACGCACTGACCGCCCTGCTCAACCGCGCAGGGTTCGAACTCGCGTTCCGGGACGCGCTCGCGAGCGCGGGCACGGAGCAGGCCTCGGTCACGTTGGCGCTCATCGACGTCGACCAATTCAAGTCGACCAACGACCACTACGGCCACGCTGCGGGGGACGCCGTTCTCGTCGATCTGGCGAACTACCTCGCCGCGCACCTGCCCCGCGGCGCCCTGCTCGCCCGGGTCGGTGGCGACGAGTTCGTCAGCTGCATGGTCGGCGAGCACCACGCCGAGCTGCCCGAGGTGATGGTGCGACTCGCGCGGCAGAGCCCCACCTCGTTCAGCTTCGGCGTCGCGTCGTGCACCGGAGAGTCCGACCCGCTCACCGCGCTCTATCGACGGGCCGACCGTGAGCTGTACACCGCGAAGCAGCGACACCACCCGCCCGAGCCGCCGGCCGACGAACCGTCACTGCGGACGGGGTGGAACGCCTGACCACGGGTCGTGCCGCGGGTGATTCGGCGATGCGCGCGGTCACCGAACGACGGCCCGCCGGTCGCACCCGGGTGACCATCCACACCGCCGCGACGACCAGTGCGCAGCCGGCGAACTGCCCGATGCTCGGACGCTCGTGCACGATCACGATGGAGAACAGCATCGCCAGGACCGGCTGGAGCAGCAGCAGCGTGGCACCCACCTCGGCGGCGAGCCTCGGCAGCGCGAATCCGATGAGGACCCAGCCGAGCACCTGGCTGCTCAGCGACAGCGCCGCCAACCAACCCAGCGCGGGCCAGCCGGGCGTGAGGTCCACCGTTCCCCAGAGCGATCCCACCGCGGTCCCGACGACGCCCGCGGCGATCGTCGACACGAACACCTGCGACGACGCCCGGTGCGCGGATCCCGCCCGGCCGATGACGAAGATGTAGATCCCGTAGGCCACGCCCGCGGCCAGCGACAGCAGGGTTCCCAGGAACAACTGGTCGCCCTCGCCGCTGCCGCCGAGGATTCCGCCGGCGAGAGCCACTCCGGCGAACAGGAACGGCACCGCCACCACGAACCGGAGCGGCACCCGCGCACGGAAGACGATCCACGCCAGCAGTGGCACGACGATGACCTGGACGTTGACGACGACCGTCGAGATCCCGGCCCCGATCATCTGGATCGATCGCGCCCACAGTGCGAAGTCGACACCGAGCATCATCCCGCCGAGCACCTGGGCGGCGATCACCCGGAGAGGAATGCCGCCGTGCCGCCGAAACTCCTGCAGGGCGAGGAAACCGAGAATCGGCAACGCCAGCGCACACCGGAAGAACGTCGACGTGGCCGGCTCCACCCCGGACAATTTGATGAGACTGCCGGTCAGCGAAGTTGCCACCGCACCCGCCAGAACGAGCAGTCGCGGATCCACGGACGCGATGCTGAACGAGGGGCTGACGAGGGCACGGGGACGCAAACGGAGGGCAGTAGTCACACCGAGAATTCTCCGAGCCGCCAACCATTACAACAAGTGAATAGTCGTGTCATGAAAGCAGTAGCATCACTACCATGTTGAGTTTGGAGCGCCTCCGCGCGCTGTGCGCCGTCGCCGAACACGGCTCGATCGGTGCCGCAGCGCGTGCCCTGCACGTCACACCGTCCGGGGTGTCGCAGCAACTCGGCAAGTTCGAACGCGAGGTCGGCGTCACACTCCTGGTGCCCGCGGGCCGCGGCGTTCAGCTCACCGACGCCGGCCGGCTCCTGGCCCGCCGGGGACAGGAAGCGATATCACTGCTGGCGCAGGCCGAATCCGAGGTCGTCTCCCTCGATCGCGACGTGGTGGGCGAACTGCGCATCGGATCGTTCTCCTCCGCAGGCAGGGTCGTCGTGCCGACCGCGGTGGCCACGCTGCGCAGCCGGCACCCGCAACTCGCGGTCAGCTTCTCCGCCGGCGAGACCGAGGAGCTCATACCGGCGATCGTGCGCCGCGAACTCGACCTCGCCGTCGTCGACAGCTGGGTCACGATGCCCCTGCACCTCCCCGAGGACGCCGTGCACACCCTGGTGCACCGGGACTCGGCCGACGTCGCACTGTCCCGGGACCATCCCCTCGCATCCCGCGACCACGTCGACCTCGACGAGATCGCGGACATGCCGTGGACGACGTGGAAGAAGGGGGCGGTGTTCCACACTTGGCTGGTGCAGACGCTGCGCAACCGCGGCATCGAACCGGACATCCGATACGAAGCACCCGAATTCGCGGCGCAACTCGAATTCGTCGCACACGGACTCGCCGCCGCCCTCGTGCCGCGCCTCGCCCGCGTCTGGGTGCCGGACAACGTCGCGATCGTCCCGGTGCGTCCCACTCTCGAGCGGGAGATCTACGCACTCCGCCGCGCCGACAACGACCGGCCCACGGTCCGCGCGGGCATCGAGGCGTTGACCGAGGCCTTCGCCGGCGTCGGTGCCTGACGCGCGATCCGGGAATGCCCCGTAGGGGGCGGGCCCGAGTGCCATCATGAGATCGGTCTTCGATCGGACGGCGAGAGGAGTCGCGGTGAAACTTCGGGACGTGGTGAACCAGTCGGAGGCAAACGCCGCCGCGCGGATCTACGGCGAGCCCTACGAGACGACCGACGGAGCCACCATCCTCACCGTGACCAGATATCGCGGCGTCCTGGGCCCCGCGCCGGTCGGCGTCTTCGTCGTCCACGGCGGCACCGTGTCGTGGGAGCCCGCCGTCGACGGCAATCGGGTAGCGCTCTTCGGCGAATTCATCGGACTGGCGGCCGCCGTGATCGCCACCCTCGCCATGCTCCGCCGTCCTCCGTGGCCGGACCTCGTGCAAAAGGTCTGACTCGGCGGGCGGGGCGCGAATCGAGGCCAGGCAGGAAGACCTGACAGAAGGCCCTACACGCGCAGGCGTTTCGGTTGCACAATGGTGGTGGGCAACCACCCGGAGGTGCGCGATGAGCGAAACGTGTGCAGCGCCGATACGCCTGTGGCGTCTGGGTCCGTGGAGCCGCAACCCACTCATGCGGGGTTGCGACCGACTGCGATCCGCGCTGGTCCTCGTCGGGGTGGTCTTCGTGCTCCTGATGATTCCACTGGCCGCGGCCGTCGGAACCGAGACGTACTCGCGGCTGGACAATCAGACCCAGGCCGCACTCGCCACCCAGCACTCGACCCCCGCGACGCTCGTGGAGGATTCCCGCAGCGGGAGCGCCGGCGAGGCCCTGTCCGCGGCACCGCAGTACCAAGCCCACGCGCGGGTGCAGTGGTCGGTGAACGGGCAGACGCACACCGCCGACGTTCCCACCGCAGCGGGTGCGAAGGCCGGTCAGACCGTCACCGTCTGGCTCGGCCCGAACGGCGACCTCGTCGCCGCACCGGAGACCGGTTCGCAGAACGCCGCCACGGCGGTGAGCGTCGCGTGCGGGATCTGGGTGGCGTCGACCGGCGGCTACTGCCTCCTGTTCCTGATCGTCCACTGGGTTGCGTCCCGCCGCCAGCAGGCCCGGTTGACCCGCGAATGGAACGAACTCGACAGACCTCCGGGGTGGCACGTCAGCTGACGGGCCGGCACTACCGGCCGGGCGCCCCTGCCGGCGGTTGTCCGCCGCCCCCACCCGGACCGGCCGGCGCGGACTGCGTGTTCGCCGACTTCTCGGCGACGCCGATCGTGATCGCGATGGTCATGCCGGTGGCGGGCTCGCCGGTCACGGTGGCCAGTTCGGCGTCCCAGCCGTCGCCGAACACGTTGTCCGAGTCGAGGGAGACCTTCGACAGGTTGGAGACACTGTTCGCGTAGCCGGTGTCGTACGCGAAGACCGTGGCGCACGGGTCCTGCGGCACCGCGATCTGCGACGTCAGACGGGCGTCCTCCCCGGCCACCGCCGATTCGAGGGTGTCGAACACCTCGAAGTGGATGTGCGGCCAGCGCCCGGAATAGCAGGCCGGGAAGATCGACGTGAACGACACCTTGCCCGCCGAATCCGCCACCTGGACGCCGCGCAGGTAGTTCTGCTCGGTGATGCCCTTGCCGTAGAGCGAGTACTCGCCGTCCCGGTCGCAGTGCCACAGGTAGACGGCCATTCCGGCGCCCGCCGCACAGTCCTTCGTCAGGTCCTGCAGGTCGAGTTCGATGGTCGTCGCGACACCCTCCGCCGTCCCGGAGTACGCACCGAAGCTGCTGCGGATGTCCTGGCGCACGATCCCCGACTCGACCAGGACGTTCGGGCCGTTGGACCCGTCACCGGGATACGGTCCGGCCGTTTCCTGCGGCGCCGCCGCCACGCACGTGCCGTCGCTCGCCGTGTCCGCCGTGGTCGCTGCCGCGTCCGTCGTCGAGGACGATCTCGCCGCCTGCTCGCCGCCTGCCGTCGAACAGGCGGCGAGCGCGGTCGCTCCCGCGGCGCCGAACACGAACAAGGCGCGGCGACGCGACAACATCGACTTCAGGTCATGGCTGAGACCGCGATCGTGCTCGTGCACTTCTTCGGCGTGGTGGTGACGCGGGCTGTTGGTCATGGGGACCTCCAAGGGCTGTTTCGGGGTTGGGTCCCATACAAACGGCCCCCGGTGCGGGCACCCTGGAGATTCGCTGCGAAGTCACTGTGAGGAGGTCACCACGAAGTCACTGTGAGCAGGTCACAACGGAGTCACTGTGAGCAGGTCACAGTGCTTCGGCGCCGGCCGTGCCGGAGAGCGTCTGTTTGTCGGTCTCGCGGACGAGGGGGATGCCGAGCGCAGCGAGCAGCATCCGGCAATCGTCGGCGTCGATCGAGTGGTGGGCAACGGTTCGCTGAGCGTTCCGGACGGAATCCTCGTCGAGCTCCCGCTCGCTCTCGAATATGGAAGCATCCCTGTCGGACATGGCTCCACCTTTCCTCGGCATCACCTGAATAGCCCGGAGCGAGCGCACCGAAACCGTCGTGGGGACGGCGCAATCAGGAGGTGACCGTCGAGGGAAGGATCAGCGACTGTAGGTGGCGAACAGCCTGCGGATGCTCTCGTCCCAGTACTGCTGGCGGCGGCGTTCGACGGCGCGGGCGCACATCGCCCACACCATGCCGAGGAGCAGCGCACTGGCCGCGAGGGTGAGGAGCACGGCCGCGACAGCGCTGCTGACGACGTCGGAGGTGGTGACCCTCGGGCCTGCCCAGTTGCCGTCCGCGTCGACGGCGATGGTCTTCTCGGTGCCCGCAGGCGTCCCCGAGGGGACCTCGATGCTCTGAGTGCGCGACTCGGCGGTCCAGGACCACGTCGCCTCGACCATCGGAGTGGTCCGGACCGAGCCGCGGGGCGACATGGTGATGGGGGCGTCGGTGCTGGTGACGGCCTTGACGAGGGTGGTGGTGGCGCGCTGCTGCGCGGCCCGCGCACTCTCCTGGTTCCATTGCCAGGTGCCCATCACGGCGGCGAGCACGATCGCGATACCGGCGAGTGCAGCGATGACGGATCTCAGGGTGGCCGCGTAGCGATCGACCGGTCGTGCGAACGGGTTGGACGGTCGACCCGACACCGAGTACACCACGGTTGCCTTCGAGCGCCCCAACACGATTCACCTCATTGTTTCGTTCACGTAAATTGCCTGCTTCACCAGTGTCGCCACTGATAAGGCAACAAGGAAACCGAAATGGGCAAACTTGACGAGTCTCACACTCCGAGGTCAGAGGCGTGCAGTCCGGAGTGGGCCCCGCTCAGCGCTGTGCGGGGCCGAGCGGCACTCAGGGTTCGAGGTGCGGATCGGACTGTTCGCTGGAGACCGTCCGGCTGCTCAGGTGCCCGCCGCCCCACTTCGAGTCGGTCCCGGCGTGGAGTGCGAGCAGGTCGTGGCCGAAGTCGTTGTCGAAGTCCCGCAGCACGGTGTGCAGGTGATTTCCACCGCCGACGGCGTTGACCGCTTCGATGAGGTACCGGTCTGTGTGGACGCGGAAGTAGTGCGGTGCGCCGCGCTTCTGCGCACCGGCCCACGCGAAGAACACCCGGTCGATACCCCCATCTCGCAGGGCCTGCCGGTGGCGTTCGCCGGCCTCCTCCGGCAGTCGCTCGAGGTAGCAGTCCACGAGCCCCAGCAGCGCTTGCTGTTGGTCACCGGACAATTTCGCGCCGCTGATGCCCGACGGCCGGTCGCGGACGAACTTCAGGGCGACCCGGTCCGCGTCGGTGATGGTGTAGCCGGGCATGCCGAGGTCGTAATGGTCCGGGTACTCGTAGGCCCCGATCCGCGGCACCTGCCGGGTCACGAAGTCGGCCGGCGCGACGTCATGGATGACGGCGTGGCCGCGCTGCTCGTCGTCCAGCGAGGCCAGCAGGTCGAAGGCCAGGCCCTCGTCGTCGGCCAGCGGTTTCAGCACGCCGTCGTACTCGGTGGGCTGCGCGCCCAGCGCGACCGGGGTGGCGGAGATCCACCGCTCGTCGACGATCGTCAGGTTGAGGCACACGTGGTGACCGAGGAAGCGCATCGTCCAGGTGTCCTCGAAACCCGGCCGGCCGAAGAACGTCAGGAAGTACGAATCCGACGTGCGCCATGTCTGCAGTGCCGGTCCGAGGAAATCCTGCTCGTAGTCCCGGAGCACGTGCTCGAGTTGCGGAATCGACAGCACCTTCGTGAAGGTGCGCAGCGGCACGGCCAACCGGATCAGATCCCACACCAGCACCTTCTGGTGACGGTCCAGCTGGTGGAGCGGGATGCCGGTGCGGTCCGGCTTGGGGATGATGTCCCAGTTCAGCCGTCGCGGGTCGTCGAAGTCGTCGATGATCGCGGTCGCCCGTTGCCGGGGGTCGAACGTATCGATCAAACCCATGGCGGTCACGAGCAGCTTGGTCGCCGTCTGGGGCGCCTCATGGAGAGCAGACACGTGAATCTTCCTTCTCGAGAGTGGAGGTGGAGCAGCGTTCGGCGAGGGGAGGTTTCGTCACCATCCCGCGGCGATGTCGATCGCCTTCTCGGCGTTCGCGAGGTCGCCGCCCCGCCACGCCACGTGCTGGTCGGGTCGGACGAGGACGAAGGGGCCGCCGAGGAGGCTGCCCAGAGTTCCCCCGGTGTCGGACAGCCGTAGCACCGTCAGCGGGACGCCCAGTTCCGCGGCCTTCGCCGTCAGCGCGTCGAGTTCTGCGGTGTGCCGCGAGGATCCCGCGGCATCCAGCAGGACGAGGGTGTACTCCGGGCCGAGAACGTCGTAGAGCGAACGACCGTCGCCCAACCACGCGTGCGGCAGTAGCGCTCCGGGGCACGCGGTGGGCACGTACTCCACGGGATCTTCCGCCGGCGGCGTCGACCCGTCGGGAATGATGACCGGTGAGTCGGTGTAGGCGTAGCCGAGAACGAGTCCGAGCGAGTGGAATTCGCTCTTCTTCACGGCCAGCGCCTCTGCGGTGCGACGGCGTGCCTCCTCCGCTACCGGGCCTTCCTGACCGATCTCGACGGTGGAGAAGTGGTGTGCCAAAGCCTTTTCCTGCGCTCCGGCTTCGGCGATGGTGCGGGCGGCGACGGGCCGGCGTTCGGCTTCGTAACTGTCGAGCAGCTGCGGCCCGGCCCAGCCGCGCAGCGTCGCCGCGATCTTCCAGGCGATGTTGACGGCGTCACCGATGCACGTGTTGTACCCGTGCCCGCCCCACGGCGGATTGAGATGCGCGGCGTCGCCGACGAGAAACACCCTGCCCTTGCGGTAACTGTCAGACAGCAACATTCGTGCCACCCACGGGTCGGTGGCGATGATCTCGACCGGGATCGGCTCACCGATCAGCCTGTGCACGAGCGCGGTGGCGTCGACCTCCTCGTCCCGGACGTCGACGCCCTGCACGATCGCCCACCAGGTGTCCGCCAGGTCCAGCCGGCCCACGATGCCCGCCGCCCCGGGCGCCATCACCCAGTGGTGGACGGCACCGTCGAACGGCACCCACTCCGCCAGGCCCGGCGCACGGAACAGGATGCTGAGATTGGGGCGCTCACCGGACGTGCCCTCGAACCGGGCGCCGATGGACTCGCGCACGACGCTCGCGCCGCCGTCGCACCCGAGGACGTAGTCCGCCACGACCGTTCGGGTCGGTCCCGGCCCTTCGACCGTCGCACGGACGGTGCCGTCGGCAAGTTCCTCGAGCGACGTGACGCGGGCGCCGAGTTGCAGGGTGGCGAGTTCGCTGCGCTGCACCGCTGCCCGCAGCACAGTTTCCACGACGGGTTGCGGTGCCTGCTGGCCGCGCTCGGGCGCCAGCGTCGGGGTGGCGACATCGAGCTGGAAGCCGTTCTCGAACCGGGTGATCTCGTGGCCCAGGAGCGTCGAGCAGAACACGATGTCCTGCGCCCACTCGACGGGGAGCGGCGACGCGGCACGCACCTCGTCGGCCAGTCCCCACCGCCGCAGGTGCGTCATGGTGCGAGCGTTGGTGGTCTTGGCGCGCGGGCGTTCGGCGTCGACGTCGACCCTCGGTTCGACGACCAGGCTTGCCACCCCGTGGTGGGCCAGTTCGAGCGCGGCCGCGAGTCCGGACGGTCCGCCGCCGGCGATCAGTACCGGGGTCCGCGCTACCTCGGACGCGTTGTCGGTCATGCGCCCTTCCTTCCGCTGGCATCGACGATCGGGGTCCGCAGGACGCCGAGCTTGTCGATCTCCACCTCGACGATATCGCCGGGCCCGAGCAGCCACGGTGGGTTCCGCACGTAACCGACGCCCTCCGGGGTGCCGGTGGCGATGATGTCGCCGGGGTGCAGGGTGAACGTCTCGCTGATGAGGGCGATGATCTCGCCGACCGAAAAGATCAGGTCCCGGGTGTTGCCGTCCTGCACGACTGTTCCGTTGACGCGGGTCTGCACCCGCAGACCGTCGGACAGATCCCCGACCTCACCGACGGGAACCAGCGGGCCCAGGGGGCCGGACCGGTCCCCGTTCTTGCCAAGCGTCCATTGCGCCGTCAGCTTCTGCGCCGTGCGGGCGGTGAGGTCGTTGAAGCAGGCGTAGCCGAGCACCCCGGCCTGGCCGGTGGCCGCGTCGACGCTTTCGAGCCGGGTGCCGATGAACGCGGCCACCTCACCTTCCCAGTCGAGGCCCGCCTCGTTGGCCGGCACCGGCGTCGGGACGCCATCGACGCTGAGCGACGGGGTCCACCGCCCGAACAGCGTCGGGTGGGTCGGCGGGGTGAAGCCGCCCTCGGCGGCGTGGGCCTTGTAGTTGAGGCCGACGCAGATGACGCGGGCGGAGTCGGGCACCGGCGGCACCATGCTGACGAGCGTGACGTCGATCTCCGGCGCCTCGAGATGTTCCGCCCGTGCCACCCAGCCGGCCGCGTCGCTCCAGAATTCCTCGAGTGCGGCGAGCGGTCGAACGAAGCCGTCTCGGAGGACACCCACGGTTACGGCGTCCTTGTCCTTCTTGCGGTAACCGACAATCTTCATCTATTTCATCCTTTTCGTCCGCCACCCTTCGGTGGCGAGTTCTAGCGGGAAATTTCGGTGCTGCGCGGGGTGGCCGCTTCGACGCGGTTGTCCGCATCGGCGGAGGTCGCGCGGGGGCGTCTCGGGAGGGTGGCCATCACAACACCGCCGATCAGCGCGGGCACGGCGAATGCCAGTGAGCTGACGATGACGGCACCGCCACCGGCGACGAAGAACGCGCCGTACGTGGGGCCCGCGATCGCGCCTGCCCGTCCGATTCCGAGCGCCCACCCGAGTCCGGTTGCCCGGAACCGGGCCGGGTAGAACGTCGCGATGTGATCGTTGAGCATGTTCTGGGTGCCGAGGCCGCCGAATCCGGCCAGCGCCACCAGCAGCATCAGGACGGCGGTCGGCGGGTGCGTGCCCAGCAGCGCGAGAGAGACTGCGGCCGTGGAAAACCCGGTCAGGACCAGCGGTTTGGGCCCGAACCGTTCGGCCAGCACGGAGGCGAGCAGCGTTCCGACGATGGCGCCGGCGCTGTAGACGAGCAGGAACGTCACCGCCGAACCGATCGGGTAACCGGCATTACGCATGATCTGCGGCAGCCAGGTGGTCACCCCGAACATGGTGAGCATGCTGCAGATCGCGACGAACCAGATGCCGACCGTGGCCCGCCCCATCCCGTCACCGAACAGCTTGGCGACCGGCGACTTCGACGCCCGGCCCTCGGAGGATCGTTCGACGGCGAACGCCCGCGACTCCGGCAGAAACGCGAACGCCAACGGCAGCAACGTGATCAGCGGAACCGCACCGAATGCGTAGACCGGGCGGAAGCCGAACTCTTCGAGCAGCAGCAGGGACGCGGTCGATGCGAGGACGCCGCCGAATGCCGGCCCGGTGAGCACCATGCCGAGGATCCGGGACCGGTAGGCGGGGGACGCGAACTCCGCCGCCATCGCGATGGCGGTGGGCATCAACCCGCCGATGCCCAGGCCGGCCACCAACCGGGTTGCGGCGAAGATCTCGAAGGTCGGGGCGATCGCGGTGACCAGGGTTGCCGTCGAGAAGAGCGTCAGGCACGCGAGGAACAGGCGGCGACGGCCGAGGATGTCGGTGAGCGTCCCGGCCGTCAGCGAACCGATGAGGACTCCGACCAGGGCGGCGCTGCCCACGGTGCCTGCCGCGCCGGCGGTGATGAACCACGGGGCGTGCCCGATCAGGGCGGGCAGGGTGGCGCCGTAGACGAACAGGTCGTATCCGTCGCTGAGGAGGGCAGCCCAGCAGAGGACGGGCACGAGCACTCTGCCGCGGCCGCCGGGCGAGGACGTGGAGAAATTCATGCGGAACACTCCTGGTCAGTGAGGGAGGATCAACTCGTCCATAAACGGTTATAACCGTTATGTGTGATGGTAGCCACAGACCACTGCCCCCTGTCAAGCACTGCATTCGGGAAAGGGCGGCGAAAAGTGATCGCTCAGTGAGCGTGCGCCTGCGCGGCCGCGCGGGCACTCGCCGCGTCGCCGGACTCGATGGCATCGACCAGTGCGCGGTGCACGTCGATCCGTCGCGCGAAGTACTCGCTGTTGGTGGCGCTTCGTTCGCGGCTCGCGCGCGTCGCGTGCTGCTCCACGTAGGTTTCGAGGCTCAGATAGGTTTCGCGCAACACCCGGTTGGGGCCGATCGCCACGATCCGGCGGTGCAGATCCCACACGGTGCGGATGAACGCCTCGGGGTCGCCGGCCGAGTCCTCGAGGACGGTCATCAGTCTCCGCAGGTCGGCGACGTCGGCCGCGGTCCGGTGCCGGGCGGCCAGTTCCGTCACGAGGGGTTCCAACTCTTCTCGGACGGCGATGGCGTCGGCGACTCCCGCCGCGTCGCCCTCGACGGTCAGCAGGGTGCGGCCGAGCCGGACCACCGACGACGGTTCGGCGACGAACAGGCCACCGCCGGGCCCGGGCCGGACGGTGATGACTCCCCGATCCTGCAGGAGCCGGACGGCCTCTATGACCGTTCCGCGGGCCATCCCCGACTCCTCCTGGAGTTCCTTGCGGGTGCCCACCCGATCACCGGGCGCGAGTTCGCCCGCGGCGATCCGATCCTGGATATGGGCGACCAGGGACTCTGCCCGGGTGACGGTGCTCTGGATCGCCATGGCTCGAGTGTAGAGCTCAGCCGCTCCGGCGGCGTGCGCGCCGGGCGGGACTCACCGCCCGGCGCCTCGGGCGGGCGGCGGGCCGACGACCTCGAGGTCCAGCTCCGCACGCGCCCGTGCGAACCCGTCGGCCGGGAACTGCATGTCGCCGCCCTCGGTGTGCACGTGCGCGTCCGTCGGGACGTTCATGTACTCGAAGAACTTCTCGAACACGCCGGTGGTCAGCAGGCCGAGCATCTGCGTGTCGTGGCTGTCGAACGCGAAACTGTGGATCGTTCCGGCAGGCGCATGGAGGAAGTCGCCCTTGGTCAGCGTGATCTCCCGACCGTTGGCGTGCAGGAGAATTCGACCCTCGATGCAGAAGAAGTTCTCGGTGTGCTCGCGGTGGAAGTGACGGGGAATGTACGAACTCTTGCCGCCCATGGTGTGCATCGCGAAATACGTTCCGCCGGTGTTCCGGGGCCGTGCGAGGTACGTGTTCAGCTGGTCGAGACTCGCCCAGCGGTCGCCTTCGCCCGCCTGCAGCACATAGGGGGACTCCGCGGCGGGCAACGCCGTGCCGGTCACCGCAGGCAGGTCCTTCTTCTCGAGATCGTGGAACCGGATGCCGAACCGATCCGCGAGTTCGGATTGCCGCGCGTCCGACATCGGCGCCGCGGCGGAGTCGAAGACGTGCGACTGGGTTGCGTGGCCGGTAGCCTGCGACCACCGGTGCCCGTCGCCGACGGTGAGCCAGCTCAGGAACCGGGTCCGGTGCGCGAGCATGCGGTACGCGTACGGCGTCCCGGCCGGGACGGTGACCGAGTCGCCCGGCACGAGCAGGTGCGATTCGCCCGGCAACCACACCTGCAGCCGTCCGTCGGTGACGTACAGGAAGCGATGCTCGCGGTCGTGGGAGAGGAACGGGGTCTCGGTTCCCTTGCCGCCATACACATATGCGGCGCCGAATTGTCCGCCGGTGTCCTCAGGGCGGGCGATGACGGTGATCAGTTGCCCGCCGAGTTCGTGGCGCTCACCTTCACCGGCAGCCATGGCGTAGGGCACGCAGCGGCCGGGAAGGGTGTCGAGTTGCGGGGCGACAGCGTGGACCTCGTCGAGGACGGGAATGTCGAAAGTAGTCATGGTGTGCGTGTTCCTGGTTTCAGTGTGTGCGAGAAGAAGGCTTCGATCGCGGCGAATGAGGCGGAGGAGTACCTCTCGGTCAGTGCGCGACCGAAGTCGCTCACCGCGCGGGTCGAGGCCGGCGCCTGCGGATCTCGTTCGAGACGGCCTTGGTCGAGGGTCTGGTCGGGGCCGAGTTCGAGGACGTGCCCCGGGTTGAAGAACCCATGCCCGAATCCCTCGATCAGGTAGAGAATGGCGTCGTTGCCGTGAGCGACGAGCGCGTCGTACAACGCGACGCTCTGCGTGAACGGCACCAGGTTGTCGGCGACACCGTGCATGACCAGAAACGGCGGCGCTCCGGGCGCCACGTGCAGCGCGGGGCTCGCGGATCGCGCCGCGTCCAGTCGGTCCCGGATCGCGCCACCGAGCAACGACGCCTCCGGGGAATGGCCCTCCCCCGGTGTCCGTTCCGCGGAGAGGTCTACGAGGCCGGGCAGGTCGGCGGGCCCGTAACCGTCGACGACGGCCTGCACCGAGCTGTCGACGGTCGTGGGTTCTTCCCCGCGCAATCGTGTTGTGGCCGAGTGCACTCCGGTCAGCGCGGCGAGGTGCCCACCGGCCGACGATCCCCACACACCGATCCGGTCGGGGTCGATGCCGTGGTCCGCGGCGTTGGCGCGCAGCCAGCGCACCGCCCGCCGGACATCGAAGAGCTGGCCGGGGTGGCAGGTCCCGGGCGCGAGGCGGTAGTCGATGCTGACCATGACGTAGCCGTGTCCTGCGAAGTGTTGCACCAGATCTGGGCATGCAGTGCGGTCTTGAAGCCGCCAACCACCTCCGTGCACCCACACGATCGCAGGCAATGGATGCGCTGCCTCGGCGGGGCGTACGAGATCGAGTAGCAGATCGGGGGCGTACTCGACGGTGGATCGGCGGACGACGGTCGAAGCCGTGTCCAAGGGATTGAACTCCTTCGGATGCAGGACCCGGGCCTGGGTCGCCGCTCGCGCGGTTGTAAGGCCCTTCCATAGGTCACTGTCTGTCGGGCACAGTAGCAGCTTCGACAACCTGAACGGAAGACCCGGATTCTTCCTCCGTCGCGCCGGTCAGCGCGGCGGTCAGCCGCGCGGCATGTCCGCGGACACCCTCGACGATGTCGACGACGCCGTCGCTGAGCACCCACTGCAACTGCAGGCCGTCGCTCACCGCAATGCATTCACGCGCGAGCGCCGGGAAGTCCAGCGATGCCGGCAGCCCGTCTCGGTGCACCCCCTGACGCAGGCGCGCCGCGAGGGCATCGACGGCGCCGTCGTAGCGCTGCGCGAGGACGGCGTGGGCGGGACTGCTCGGATCCGCCGCCTCCGCGCTCACCAGCACGAACAGTTCGATGAGACCCGGCTGTCCGACGAGTCGCCGCGCCGCGTCGACCATCGCATCCAGGGTCGCCAGACCCGACACCTCGGCGGGGAGGGTGTCCCACCACTCGGCCGAGGTGTCGAGGCGGTACTGCGCCACGGCCAGAAGGAGGTGCTTCTTAGACGGAAAGTGGTGCAGCAGACCACTGTCGCTGATTCCCGCGTCGGTGGCGATGCTGGCCATGGTGGTCGCGTGGTACCCCTCCGCCGAGAATCGCCCCGCGGCCGCCTCCACGATTCGCGTGCGCCGCTCGATACCCACCGAGTAGCTGCCACGCGCCCGTTTTCCCATGTCGTCACGATACGACAGCACGATTCTCGGATTGAAAACCGGATACACCCGGTTTTCGTGTACGGTGCTGTGCATCACACTGCGACGTCCGCTGCGCCCCACCTCGCCGCGCGGATCTCCACTTCACGGAAGGCGGAACGCCGATGGCTACCGTTCGCTCCACACACCCGTCCCCCGCACAGCTCGGCCACCCCTCCGCGGTCACCGCGCCGCGCCCCCGCTACGTCGTCCCCGCCCTGGTCGTCGGCGCATTCGGGGTGTACTTCGGCAGTCTGACCCCAACCATCATCACGCTGTCGATCCGCATCTTCGGCGTGGACGCCGAAGGCAAGACACTCGGACTGTCTACGGTGGTGCTGATCGGCGCCCTCGTCGCGCTCGCCTCGATACCGCTGTTCGGCTCCCTGTCCGATCGCACGACCAGCCGGCTCGGCAGGCGCACCCCGTGGCTGATCGGCGGCGCTCTCGTCGCGTTGGCCGGCCTCACCGTGATCGCGCTGGCGACGAACGTCGCGGCGATCGCCGCGGGCTGGGCACTCGCGCAGCTGGGCTACTCCGCGGCGCTGGCCGGGTTCGTCGCGCTCATCCCCGACTTCGTCCCCGACCATCTGCGCGCCCGGTTGTCGGGGATGATCGGCTTCGTCACGGCGTTCGCCGTTCTCGCAGGCGTCACCCTCGGGAGCCGCCTCGCCGACCACCCGGTGCCGATGATGATCATCCCCGGCATTACCGCCATCGTGTGCCTGACCGTCGTCGCCGTGGTCATCCGAGGCGCCGACTCGGGTGTGGACCCGGCCACGTTGCAGCCCTACAGCTTTCGCGAGTTCGCGGCAAGCTACTGGATCAACCCGATCCGGCACGCGGACTTCGCGCTCAACTGGATCAGCCGGTTTCTGTTCGGGCTCGCGATGGTCGGGCTCACCACCTACGCGACCTACTTCCTGGTCGACGCGGCCGGACTGAGCATCACGGACGCGGCCGCCGAATACGCCCACGCCACCGCTGTCACCACCCCCATCTCGATCGGGTCGTTCCTGCTCGCCGGATTCCTCTCCGACAAACTGGGCCGGCGCAAGGCCTTCGTCGCGGTCGCATCGTTCCTCACCGGCGGCGCGCTGGTGTATCTGGCCGTGAACCCGCACGTCAGCGGGTTCCTGCTGGCGTTCGTCGCCTTCACGATCGGTCAGGCGTGCTACCTCACGGTCGACATCGCGATCGCCGCCGCGGTCATCCCCGACGTCCGGCAGACGGCCAAGGCGATGAGCGTGTACCAGGTGGCGGCCACACTCCCCTATGCCGTCGTCCCGCTCATCGGCACCGTGCTCCTTCCACTCACCGGCGACAACTATGCGCTTCTGTTCTGCGTCCTGGCGGCCTGCGCCGCCGTCGCCGGCGCAGCCCTTCTGTTCGTGCGGTCGATCCGATGACGACACCGACACACCTGCGCCTCGAACATCTCCGGCCCGGGGAACCCTGCGGCACCACCCACCCGCGACTGTCCTGGTGGCTGCCCACCGGAAGCACCGGTCAGCTGGCGTACCAAATCCGGGTCACTGGCATTTCCGACCGCACGTCGAGCACCCTGTTCACCACCGA
The DNA here is from genome assembly GCF_900105905.1 of Rhodococcus koreensis. Lineage (GTDB taxonomy): Bacteria > Actinomycetota > Actinomycetes > Mycobacteriales > Mycobacteriaceae > Rhodococcus_F > Rhodococcus_F koreensis. The sequence continues at coordinate 4,716,038 of NZ_FNSV01000005.1, forward strand.
GATCATCGAGGGACGCGACCACGTCCTCGTACGGCCCTGGACAGCAACACATCCGGTGCCTACCGCAGGCGAGGCACGCACCTGGCAGGTGCGGTGCTGGACGGATCTCGGACCGAGCGATTGGTCCGAGCCCGCTCCGTGGGTCACCGGCCTTCTGCACGGCGGCGACCTCACGGCCGACTGGATCGAACCGTACGAGCCCGACGTTCCGCCGCTCGGTCACCGTCCCGCATACCGGCTGCGCGCCTCCTGGCGACCGCGGGCGGAGATCACACACGCCTCGTTGTTCGCGACCGCTCACGGCATCTACGAGTTCTTCGTCAACGATGTCCGGGTCGGCGATCACGAGCTGACCCCGGGCTTCACCGCCTACCGCGCGCACCTGCAGGTGCAGCATTTCGACGTCACCGACCTGCTGCGCCAAGGACACAACGACCTGGGAATCCTGCTGAGCGACGGGTGGTTCCGTGGCCGGCACGGGTTCGAGCGCCACGGCGACGGATTCGGGGATCGGCTTGCCGCGCTCGCGGAACTGCACGTCCGTTATGCCGACGGAACGTCGGAACGCTTCGGCACCGGCGACGGCTGGACCAGCGCACCGAGTGAGATCGACGCCGCCGACCTGATGGACGGCCAGCGGGTGGATCTGCGCCGGGTGCCCGCCGACGAGGTACACCACCCGGCCGTGGTCGCTCGCGGTGGACTCTACGACGATCGTGCCCGGTTGACGACCGGCGTGGCACCCCCGGTGCGCCGGATCGAAACACTGGCGGCGGTGGCCGTCACCGAGCCCCGACCCGGAACGTACGTCGTGGATTTCGGGCAGAACATCAACGGATGGGTGGCTGCGTCCGACCTCGGCCCGGCCGGCACGCGCGTGACCCTCACCCACGGTGAGTCCCTCGCCGCCGACGGGAGGGTCGACACGGATCACCTGCGCGCTTTCGAGTTCGCGACCGGCAAGAGTTTGCCTGCCGGTCAGGTCGACCACGTCGTGTCATCGGGGCGCCGCGGCGAGGCATTCGAGCCGCGCCACACCACTCACGGGTTCCGGTACGTCCAGATCGACGGGACCGAGACGAAACCGGGGCCCGACTCGATCACCGCCGCCGTCGTGCACACCGACCTGGAACAGGTGGGAAGTTTCGGGTGCGACAACGATCGTGTCGAGAAACTCCACGCCGCCGCGGTGTGGAGTTTCCGCGGCAACGCCTGCGACGTCCCGACCGATTGTCCCCAGCGCGAGCGGTCGGGCTTCACCGGCGACTGGCAGGTCTACGTCGAAACAGCGGCCTTCACACATGATGTCGCGGGATTCAGCGACAAATGGCTGCGTGACCTCGCCGCCGACCAGTGGCCGGACGGCACGGTACCCAACATCGTGCCCAACCCGGCAGGCAACCAGCCGTCGGGTAACCATTTCGCCGACATCGCCAACGGCTCGGCCGGTTGGGGCGACGCCGCCGTCATCGTCCCGTGGCAGCTGTGGCGCCTGTACGGCGACGTCGAAGTCCTGGAACGCCAATACGATTCCATGACGCGGTGGGTCGAGCTGGCCGCCGGCACGGCGCGCGACCGCCGCCATCCCGACCGCGCGCGTGCGCGTCCCACACCGGACGACCACGAGAAATATCTGTGGGACACCGGTTTTCACTGGGGAGAGTGGCTCGAACCCGACGAGATTCCCGCGCCCGATCCCGCTCGCGATCACAGTGTGGTCGCCACCGCGTACCTCGCGCGGTCGGCGGGACTGCTCGCGCAGATCGCCGGCGTGCTGGGTCGCAACCGGGACGAGTGCCGCTATGCCACGATCGCCGCGGGGGCCGTCCACGCCTGGCAGCGCGAATTCATCGCGCCGGACGGCACTCTGACCCACCCGACCCAGGCGAACTATGTCCGCGCCCTGGAGTTCGACCTCGTTCCGGCGGAGGCCCGCCACCGGTTCGCCGACGAACTCGCACAGTTGCTCGCCGACAACGACGATCACCTCGGCACCGGTTTCCTGGCCACCGGGATGTTGCTGCCCGCGCTCGCACGCAACGGGCACCTCGACACCGCCTACCGGGTACTGCTGTCCACCGGCAATCCGTCCTGGATGGAGATGATCGACCGCGGCGCCACCACCATCTGGGAGCGATGGGACGGAGTCGACGAGAACGGCCGCGCCACCGCCTCACTGAATCACTACGCCAAGGGCGCGATCATCTCGTTTCTCCACCAGTTCGTCGCCGGCCTGCGCCCGGCCGAGACCACCGGCCCCGACACCGTCGGTTATCGCCGATTCGTCGTCGATCCGCGCCCCGGCGGGGACATCAATGCCGCCCACGCCGAGCACTGCAGCCCGTACGGCAACATCGCGGTGCGCTGGACGATCACCGACGACCTGTTCACCGTGAACCTGACCGTGCCGGCAGGCAGCGAATGCGAACTTCGACTAGGAAATACGACGGAACTCCTCCGGTCCGGGACCTACACCCGCACCTGCCCCGCCGCTCGCGTCATCCGGCGATCTTCGCGTGCATTTCCCACACGATGATCTCGGCACCGGTGTCGGTGGTCAACTGCTGTCCACCGCCACCGCCGATCCGGACGGCGTCGCCCTCGGCGAGGAGGCCGACACCCTCCAGCGAGGCTTCGCCGCGTGCGACGAAGACGTGGAGGAACGGGGAGTCGGGCAGGGTGATGGGCGCCTGGCCGGGCTGCAGTCGTGCGACATGCATTGCGGCGTACTTGTTCTTGATGCGGATCGCCGAGTGGTCGGCGTGGCCCGGCATGCCGGACGCGACGGGAACCAGCCCGCCGGTGAGCAACTCGTGGTCGATTTCGAGTTGCTCGTAGCCGGGGGTGATCCCGGCTTCGTCGGGGACGACCCACATCTGGATGAAGTGGACCGGATCGCGGTGCTCGTCGGCGTCTCCCTGCAGTCGCCACGAGTCGTTCTTCTCCGAGTGCAGGATTCCGGTTCCCGCGCTCATGCGCTGGGCGAGTCCGGGGTAGATGACGCCGGAGTGGCCCATCGAATCCTGGTGCACCAGCGAACCCTGGAGAACCCAGGTGACGATCTCCATGTCCTGGTGCGGGTGGGTGTCGAAACCCTGACCGGGGACGACGATGTCGTCGTTGTTGACCATGAGCACACCGTGGTGGGTGTTGGCCGGGTCGTAGTGGTTGCTGAACGAGAAGGAATGCTTGGAATCGAGCCAGCCCACGTTCGTCTTGAAGCGGTCGTCGGCGCGGCGGACGTCGAGGCGGGGTGAGGTGATGGCGGCAGTCATGAGTGAATCCTTTCCAGCGTTCTCAGAGCAGGGTTTTCACAGAACTTGTGAGCCGTACATTTCGCCGAGCGGATCGGCGATGAGTTCGAGGCGGGCACCGTCGGGATCGCGGAAGTACAGCGACACCTCGCTGTGTTCGACGAGTTCGACGCCGGCGTCGACCAGTTTCGTGCGCAGGTGATTCCAGCGGCCGGGTTCGACGCTGATCGCGATGTGGTGGAGTCCGCCGAGCACTTCCTGATACGGGCCGACCTCGAGGCCCGGGAAGTCGAAGAAGGCGAGCAGGTTGCCGTTGCCGATGTCGAAGAAGAAGTGCGAAGACCCGGGGTAGTCGCGATTCTCGATCAGTTCGGTCAGCGGGAACTCGAGGAGATCCTGATAGAACCGGACGGTGCGCTCGACGTCGCTGCTGATCAGCGCGGTGTGGTGGAGTCCGCGGGCCGAGGATGCGGGCCGCGACGAGACGGGCTTCAGATGCTCGGCGCGGATCCTGTCGCGTTGCGCGGCGAACCGCTGGGAGCGCTCCTGCTCGTCTGTGGTGCTCATTGCCCGAACCTCTCTCCGCGAAACGCCGATGATTGCGCTTTCAACTATCACCACCGTACACCAAGTAGTTGCGCTGTCAACTACTTGGGATATGCTGGTCCCGTGGAATCGACCAGATGGCTCAGCGCCGAAGAACAGAACACGTGGCGCGCCTACCTGGACGCCACCCGACTACTCCTGCAGGCGCTCGATCGGCAGCTCACCCGCGACTCCGGAATCTCGTTCACGGACTTCGAACTTCTCGTCGTGCTGTCGGAGGCGCCGCAGCGGCAACTGCGGATGCGGGAACTCGCCGACGCGGTCACCACGACGCGCAGTGGCGTGACCCGGGCGATCAGCCGGCTGGTCGAGGCAGGCTGGGTGCGGCGGCTGGAGTGCAAGGACGACAAGCGGGGAATGCTGGCCGAGCTGACCGACGCCGGCGCCGAGAAGCTCGCCGCCGCTAGCCCCGGACACGTGGCGGAGGTGCGCCGCGACATGTTCGACCTGCTCTGCCCCCGGGACGTCGCCATCCTCGGGCACGACTTCGGCGAAATGCGCGCCCACCTGCAGGAGAACCCCTGAGCCACCCACCGAAAGGCCGGTCATGAGCAGCACGTCCACGGAGAACGACTACGTCCACATCGACAAACAGAGTCCGGCCGTCTATCAGGCGCAGATCGGCGTCGCCAAGGCCATCCGTCACGCGACCACCGAGGCCGGGATGGACCGGCGGTTCGTCGAGTTGATCAACGTCCGCGTCTCCCAGATCAACCGCTGCGCGTACTGCCTGGACGTGCACGTCGCCGCGGCGATCGCGGCGGGCGAATCCCAGCAGCGTCTCGCGGTTCTGCCTGCCTGGCGGGAGACGACACTGTTCTCCGAACGCGAGGTCGCGGCCCTCACCCTGGCCGAGTCGATCACCACGCTCCCGGACGCGCACCGCCAGGACGCCGACTACGCCTTCGCGCGGCGGTTCCTGTCCGAGCAGGAGATCTCCACGGTGAGCTGGATCGCCGTCACGATGAACGCGTTCAACCGGATCTCCATCGTCAGTCGCCATCAGGTCCGGCCGAAGCAGTAACCGCAGCTCACCCACCCTTCGCAGATTTTAGTTGACATCGCAACGACTTGCCCCTACCTTAGTAGTTGCAGATTCAATTACCTCGATTCGAGTGCCGTTCACCGTCAAGGAGTTTTCATGACCACCGCCACCGCCACCCTCCCCAACCTCACCGCCGGAACCTGGACCATCGACACCGTCCACTCCACCGTCGGCTTCTCCGTCCGCCACCTCATGGTCAGCAAGGTCCGCGGCACGTTCAACGATTTCGCAGGCGCGATCACCGTCGCCGAGGACGGCACCACTGCCGTCACCGCCGAAATCCAGGTCGCGTCCATCGACACCAAGAACACCGACCGCGACGCCCACATCAAGTCCGCCGACTTCTTCGACGCCGAGCAGTACCCCACCGCCACCTTCACCTCCACCGCCGTCCGCGCCAAGGGCGACGACTACGTGGTCGAGGGCGACTTCACCCTCCACGGCGTCACCCGGCAGGTCGAGCTCGCCCTCGAGTTCAACGGCGTCAACCCCGGCATGGGCAACGGGCCGGTCGCCGGCTTCGAAGCCACCACCGTCCTCAACCGCAAGGACTTCGGCATCACCATCGACATGCCCCTCGAAGGCGGCGGCGCCGTCGTCGGCGACAAGATCACCATCACCCTCGAGATCGAGGCCGGCCTTCAGGCCTGACCCACCCGCACCACCGGAACCACCCGCGCCCCGTCGTCCACCCGGACGACGGGGCGCGTCGTTGTGAACACGACGCAACACTTTCGATCGACGTGATCCAGGTCATTGTGATCTTGGGCAGGCTCGAGTGACCCTGACCCCTTCGATGTCGGAGCCCGTTCGATGTCGGCGACTGCGAAACGAAGGTGACCACATGGGTAGCGACTCCGAACTCTCGTTCGCTCTCGACCTCACGCTGGACGAAGCGCGTCGGCGCACCGCTGTCCTCGAAGCGATCGGCGAGGACTGGGATCCCGTCGCCGTGCTGGCGGAGGAAGAGCGGGCCTACGACATGCTGTATTCCGGGCTCGACCCCGAGCAGCAGCGCATCTACGACGAACTGGTGCAGGCAGGTGTGCTCCCGGATCGGACGGTGGGCCGTGTTGCCGATTGATCCCACCGCGGACTTCTCCCGTCGTGCCTGGTTGCCCTGCCCGGGCTGCGACCACGGCTCGTCCTGCGGCGACTGCGGGTCCGGCCGCAACTGCCACCGGCACTGGCAGTACCTGCTGAGCAATCAGGGAACCACCGTGCACCTGCAGTGCCCCGACTGCACGCACGTGTGGAGCATCGACACCCGCCACGGGCGGCCGGGGCGTCGCCGGAAGGCCGCGTAGGCGGGGTCCGACCGCTGGTTCAGCCGCGGCTCCGCGGCCGGTCGGCGAGTAGCTGGGTGAGCCGGTGTGCCTCGCGGAGGAGGAATTCTCCCAGTTCGCGACGTCGTTCCTCACGGAACCGGCTCTCCACCCCGGTGATGCTCAGCGCCCAGGCCGGTGATCCCTGGGTGTCGAAGACGGCGGCGCCCATCCCCCAACTGCCCTCGACGAGCAGTCCGGGGTTGACGGTGTAGCCGTTGAGACGGGTCTCCGCGATGCGCTCGGCGATCTTCTCCCGGCTGTGCTGCGGCCCCCATTCGCCGGTGACGTCCGCGCGCGCCAGGTACTCGTCGATCTCGCGGTCCGGCAGGTGCGACAGGATGACCATCCCCGCCGTCGCCACCCCGAGCGGAAATCGGATTCCGATGTGCAGCACGTGCGAGCGCAGCGGGAAGCTGCCCTCCTCGCTCGCAATGCAGACCGTTTCGTCGCCGCGGCGAGCGGACAGGAACACGCTTTCACCGGTCTCGCGGGCGAGATCGCGGAGGATGTCGCGGGACCGGTCCGTGATGTCGTACCTGCTGGCGGCGAGCGAGCCGAGCAGGTACAGCTCGGGTCCGAGCGACCATTTGCCCGACTTCAGGTCGCGGTCGACCAGCCCCTCCTCGGCCAGCGAGACGAGGAGGCGATGCACGGTGGGGCGGGCGAGGCCCGTCTCCCGCGCCAGGGCGGACGTCGAGGATCCCGACGATTCGAGCGCCGCGACGGCCCGCAGGATCGATCCCACCCGGTGAATGACCTGTGGCCGCTGCGCCTCGTTCATGACCGGAGTATACGTCCACTCAGTGAACGCTCTTGTCCACGACGTCCAGACCGCGAGCAACATGTTCGATCTCCTTGAAATGCATGAAGCGACCCCTTTTAGTGGAGCAAAGCCCGTTGCAGGAGTCGTCCACTGAATGGACGAAATGTCGCGGGAAGGCGGTATCGCCGGGTTCGGCGGCCAGAAGAAAGGATGCACATGGGATCGAGAGTGTTCGACACCCCGGAAGAAGCTGTCGCGGACGTGTCCGACGGCGCGACGATCGCCGTCGGCGGATTCGGCCTGTGCGGAATCCCCGACTCGCTGATCCGCGCGCTCGCCGACTCGGGTGTCGGGAACCTCGAGGTCTACTCCAACAACTGCGGTGTGGACGACCACGGGCTCGGGATCCTGCTGGGCGCCCGCCAGATTCGCCGTGTCACCGCGTCCTACGTCGGCGAGAACAAGGAATTCGCCCGCCAGTACCTCTCCGGTGAGCTCGAGGTGGAACTCACCCCGCAGGGCACGCTGGCCGAACGCCTCCGGGCCGGCGGTGCGGGCATCCCCGCGTTCTTCACCCCCGCCGGTGTCGGCAGCCCGGTCGCCGACGGCGGCCTGCCGTGGCGCTACGCCGCCGACGGTTCCGTCGCGCTCGCGTCGCCCGCCAAGGAAACCCGGCAGTTTGGCGACAAGCGCTACGTCCTCGAACTCGGCATCACCGCCGACTTCGCCCTGGTCCACGCGCTGCGCGGCGACACCGCCGGCAACCTGGTCTTCGACAAGACGGCCCTGAACTTCAACCCCCTCGCGGCCATGGCCGGGAAGGTGACCATCGCGCAGGTCGAGGAACTCGTCCCCGCAGGCACCATCGATCCCGCCCAGGTGCACCTGCCCGGAGTCTTCGTTCAGCGCATCGTCGAGACCGGCCCCCAGAACAAGCGGATCGAGAAGCGGACAGTCAGCAGCACGGAAGGAGCCACTCGATGACCGGCACCAACGGATGGACACGTGACCAGATGGCCGCCCGCGCGGCCGCGGAGATGGTCGACGGCGAATACGTCAACCTCGGCATCGGACTGCCGACGCTCATCCCCGGATACCTCGGCACCGACGTCACCGTCACGTTGCATTCGGAGAACGGGATCCTCGGCACCGGCCCCTACCCCACCGACGAGAACGTCGACCCCGACCTGATCAACGCGGGCAAGGAGACGGTCACCGTCAACGCCGGAGCCGCGTTCTTCGATTCGGCGCTGTCGTTCGGCATGATCCGCGGCGGTCACATCGACACCGCCGTCCTCGGCGGCATGCAGGTTTCCCGCACCGGCGACCTCGCCAACTGGATGGTCCCCGGCAAGATGGTCAAGGGCATGGGAGGCGCGATGGACCTCGTGCACGGGGCGAGCCGCGTCATCGTCCTCATGGAACACACCGACCGGGACGGCAACCCCAAGATCATCGACACCTGCACCCTGCCGCTGACCGGCCAGGGCGTCGTCAACCGCATCATCACCAACCTCGCCGTCATCGACGTGGTCGGCGACGGCACTCTCGCCCTGCGTGAGGTCGCCCCCGGTGTCACCGTCGACGACGTCGTCGCTGCCACCGGAACCCCCCTCGAGATCCGCGAATCCGCGCTCGTCTGACCGACATTCGACACGACACCAAGGACACTTCCATGACTTCACGCACCAGGTCCGTCATCGTCGCCGGGGCCCGGACCCCCGTCGGCCGGCTGACGGGTTCGCTCGCCACCCTCTCCGGATCCGATCTCGGCGGCATCGCCATCAAGGGCGCCCTCAACAAGGCCGGCGTGGCACCGGAACTGGTGGAGTACGTGATCATGGGGCAGGTCCTCACTGCCGGCGCCGGTCAGATCCCGGCCCGGCAGGCCGCGGTCGCCGCGGGCATCCCGATGTCGGTGCCCGCCGTGACCGTCAACAAGGTGTGCCTGTCGGGTCTCGACGCCATCGCGCTCGCCGACCAGCTGATCCGCGCCGGCGAGTTCGACGTCGTCGTCGCCGGTGGGCAGGAGTCGATGTCCCAGGCGCCGCACCTGCTCCCGGGCTCACGGGGCGGGTTCAAGTACGGCGACACCACCCTCGTCGACCACCTCGCCTACGACGGCCTGTACGACATTTTCACCGACCAGGCGATGGGCGCACTCACCGAGACCCGGAACGCGACCACCGACAAGATCGGTCGCGAGGAGCAGGACGCCTTCGCCGCCGCCTCGCATCAGCGTGCCGCGGCCGCGTGGAAGAACGGCCTCTTCGACGACGAGGTCGTTCCCGTCACCATCCCGCAGCGCAGGGGTGAGCCGCTCGTCGTCACCGAGGACGAGGGCATCCGCGCCGACACCACCGCCGAGTCGCTGTCGAAGCTGCGTCCCGCGTTCAGCAAGGACGGCACCGTCACCGCCGGGTCCGCGTCGCAGATCTCCGACGGCGCCGCGGCCGTCGTGGTGATGAGCAAGGCCAAGGCCGAGGAACTGGGACTGGAATGGATCGCCGAGATCGGCGCCCACGGCGTCGTCGCCGGTCCGGATTCGACGCTCCAGCAGCAGCCCGCCAACGCCATCGACAAGGCCTGCGCCCGAGATGGACTCGACGCGTCCGCCCTCGATCTCGTCGAGATCAACGAGGCGTTCGCCGCCGTCGGCATCGAGTCGACCCGGCAACTCGGAATCGACCCGTCGAAGGTCAATGTCAACGGCGGCGCCATCGCCATCGGGCATCCGCTCGGCATGTCGGGTGCGCGGGTCGTGCTGCACCTCGCGCTCGAACTGAAGCGACGCGGCGGTGGAACCGGCGCTGCCGCGCTGTGCGGCGGCGGCGGACAGGGCGACGCCCTGATCCTCCACGTGCCGGGAGAATGACCCCTACTCTCGCCCAGTAGGTTTCGTATCAGCAATTCAGGGGCGCTTCGCTGGCCCCTCCGTGGGGACGGAAAATCTGAGCGTTGATCTCACCTGGGCGGGTGGTCACCCCTGGCCTGCGTCGCGGCGGAGGCGCACGATTTCAGGGTGCGTGTTGTGGTCGACCCCGATCCGTCTGTGGTGCCGGTGAGCCTGCGTGTCAGCATGGTGGCGGAGGGCCAATCTTCATCCGCGGGAACCGTGGATTGTTGCCTTCGAGCACGAGTGGGAGAGTTCTGTTTTCATCCCGCCCTCCCCTCAACGCGCACGCCTGCAACGGGCAGTGTCGCACATGAAGGGCGAGGGAGTGATCGGTGATGGAAGTGGTGCACCCGCGGTGCGCGGGAATCGACATTTCGAAGAAGGACGCGAAGGTATGTGTCCGGATCCAGGGCTCCGGGAGGAGGCCGACGAACGCGACGGTGACGACCTGGGGTGCGATGACCAACCAGATCCTGGCGTTGTGTGAGCATTTGCTGGCCGAGAAGGTCACCTGTGTGGTGATGGAGGCCACCGGCGAGTACTGGAAGCCCTACTACTACCTGCTCGAGGACACGCTGCCGGTGATGCTGGTCAACGCCCACGACGCTCGGAACATGCCAGGCCGCAAAACCGACGTCTCCGACGCTGCCTGGCTGGCCGACCTGGGCGCGCACGGGCTGCTGCGAGGATCACTGGTGCCGCCGCCTCCGATCCGCCGGCTGCGTGATCTCACCCGCGCTCGCACCGCGCTGACCCGCGACCGCGGCAGGGCGGTGCAGCGGATCGAGAAGGTCCTCGAGGACGCCGGGATCAAACTGTCCTCGGTCGCCACCGACATCATGGGTGTCTCCGGTCGGTTGATGTTGGAGGCCCTCATCGACGGATCCGACGATCCGGCGGCGATGGCGGATCTCGCGAAACGGCGGCTGCGGGTGAAGATCCCGGCCTTGACCGAGGCGCTGACCGGACGGTTCACCGCCCATCACGGGTTCTTGATCCGCATGCACCTGACTTTGATCGACCAGTACGGGCAGGCTCTAGGTGAGCTCGATGACCGGATCGCGGAGGCGATCGAGCCTTTTCGCGCGGCCCGGGACCTGCTGATCAGCATCCCGGGTTTCTCGACGGTCGTCGCTGAGGTGTTCCTCGCCGAGACCGGCGGCGACATGAGCGTGTTCCCGACCGCCGGTCATCTGGCCTCGTGGGCGGGGACCGCACCCGGCTCGAACGAGTCCGCGGGACGGGTGAAGTCGACCAAGACCCGGCCCGGCAACCGGCACCTGAAGGGTGCCCTCGGGACCGCAGCGCTGTCCGTGTCCCGCTCGAAGGGCACCTACTTCTCGGCCAAGTACAAGCGGATCGCATCCCACCGGGATCCGATGAAGGCGCTCGTCGCCGTCGAGCATGCGATGCTCGTCGCCGCCTGGAACATGCTCACCAACGGTGACCTCTACCGCGATCCCGGGGCCGACTACTTCACCCGACGCACCCCCACCAAGACAAGGGCCCGCGCGGTCGGCCAGCTCGAGGCACTCGGCTACCGCGTCATCCTCGAACCACTCGCCGACACCGCATAACCCACCACCGCCGGACCCGGTCAACCCGTCGTAATCCCGGCGGGTCACCGACCCCTGTCCTCACCCGCGGTGGTCACCTAATTTTCGTGGGAGCCGGTTATGACCGGCCCGTGGCGAGCGCGGCGACGGCCGGCGCGAACATGGTCGACTTGATCGCACCGAGCGTGCCGGCGTCCTTCCCCGCGAGCGGGGAGATCAGGTCGACAGCGGCACCCAGGACCGCGCCTTCGGGCGCGGTCCCGTCGACCAGCCCGCTGGTGTGCGCCTCGGTGCCGCCGTACCGGTGGCCGGTGGTCATTGCGGTGATCGCGGTCTGCGGCGTCAGCTTGGCCTGGATCAGCGCCGCCATGCCCGGGGTGAACGGGATGTGGATGTCGACCTCGGGGAAGCAGTAGAACCCGCGGTCCGACCGCATCACCCGGTAGTCGTGGGCGATTCCCAGCATGGCGCCCGCGCCGAACGCGTGCCCGTTGACCGCGGCCACCGTCGGCAGCGGGAGCGTCAGAATGCGGCTGAACAGGGCCTGCACGCGCCCGACGTACCAGTCCGCGCGGTCGCCGTTGGCCAGCAGCCACTCCAGGTCGAGGCCGTTGGAATAGAACTTTCCGGTGGCCGTGGTGACCAGGGCCTGCGCGCCGTGCTCGTGCGCGTCGTCGAGGAGACCGTCGACGGTGTCGAGCCACTCGGGGGAGAAACGGTTCTCGTCGTCGCCGAGGTCGAGGACGGCGATCTTGTCCCGGTAGGTCAGGGTGGCGGTCATCAGGAACCTTTCGTGGTGCTGTCGTGACGTTTCCCCGGGGGCGGGGGGTCGAGGGTGAGGACGGCGCGGACCGCCACCTCCAGGCGCCGGCGCACGGCGTCGTCCGGTTTCCGCCGGGCACGGAGCAGCAGTCCGGTGGGGAGTCCGACGACGCACGCTTCGATCACCTCGACCGCGCGACCGTCCCTGCGCCCCCACAACGCCAGCGCCAACCGGACGAACAGTTCGACGAGGACGGAGTCGAGGCGCGCCAACTCGTCCGCGACGTCCTCGGGGACGTCGGATCCGAGCAGTTCGTCGCGGCGCACGGTGAGCAGGAGTCGCGACGACTGCGGGAACTTCTCGGCGAAGCCGGCCGGGGTGTCGGCGGCCGCGACGACGGCGTCCACGGGACCCCGCTCCAGCGCGTGCTCGACCGATTGCTGTTGCAGGTCGAGGAATCGGTGCGCCGCCCGCAACCATGCGCGTCCGACGAGCCCTCCGCGGGAGCCGAATGCGTGATAGATGGCGCCGTTGGACATCTCCGTGGTGGCGGCGACCGCCCGCAGCGTCACCGCGCTCGGCCCGCCCTCGACGGCCAGCCGTTCGGCGGTGTCGAGCGCGGCGTCGAGGTCGTGGACGCGTGGCCTGGGCATACGTCGAACAATAACAGATCAAGCGTTCTATTACTCGTCGGTAGGTACTGGCCCTGCCGCGCAGTGGGAGCCGGTCGATGATCGGCTAGCCGTTGTGCTCCGAGTCACAATGGGTTAGCTTTGTCCGGACATAAACACATTACGTGTTCTGCACATGGAATACGTCGAGGAGATGTTCATGGCCAGCGATCTCACCCGAACTACCGCCCAGCACCTGCCCGCCGACGCGCCTGGACGGCACTCGCACAGGCTCGGCGTCATCGCCGTCGTCGCCACCTTCGGCGGCCTGCTCTTCGGATATGACACCGGAGTCATCAACGGCGCACTCGAACCGCTCAAGGAAGACCTCCAGCTCACCTCGTTCACCGAGGGCCTGGTGGTGAGCATCCTGATCTTCGGCGCCGCGATCGGCGCCCTCATCGGCGGCCGGATGTCCGACCGGTACGGACGCCGGCACAACATCCTGGTACTCGCGATCATCTTCATGATCGGCACGCTCGGCTGCGTGCTGTCCCCCACGTGGGAGATACTCGCACTGTTCCGCTTCATCCTCGGCCTCGCCGTCGGCGGCGCATCCGCGACCGTGCCCGTCTACCTCGCCGAGATCTCCCCCGCCGAACGGCGCGGCAGCGTGGTCTCCCGCAACGAAGTCATGATCGTGTGCGGGCAGTTCGCCGCATTCGTGATCAACGCCGTCATCTTCAACATCTGGGGTGAGCACGAGAGCGTCTGGCGCTTCATGCTCCTGATCGCCGTCGCTCCGGCCATCGTCCTGTTCGCCGGAATGCTGAGGATGCCGGAGAGCCCGCGCTGGCTGATGTCGCAGGATCGGCACGACGAAGCGCTCGCCGTGCTCCTCCAGGTCCGGTCCCCGGAGCGGGCGCGTGCCGAACTGGAGGAGGTCCAGGCGCTCGCGGAGGAAGAGAAGCTCGCGCAGACCGGCGGTCCCGCGGACCTGTCGGTGAAGTGGATCCGCCGCCTCATCTTCATCGGCGTCGGCCTCGGCGTGTTCCAGCAGGCCACCGGCATCAACTCGGTGATGTACTACGGCACCCAGCTGCTCGGCGACGCCGGATTCTCCTCCAACGCAGCCATTGTCGCGAACACCCTCAACGGACTGTTCAGCGTGCTCGGCGTCCTCACCGGCATCGCCCTGATCAACCGGATCGACCGTCGCAAGATGCTCATCGGCGGGTTCGTGCTCACCACCACGTTCCACCTCCTCGTCGGCCTGTCGGCCTTCCTGCTGCCCGACGGCACCGCGAAGGCCTATTTCATCCTCGTGTTCGTGGTTCTGTTCGTCTTCTCGATGCAGGGCACGATCGGTCCCCTGGTGTGGCTGATGCTGTCGGAGATCTTCCCACTGAAGATCCGCAGCTTCGCCATCGGCATCTGCATCTTCATGCTGTGGATCGCGAACGCGATTGTCGCGCTCGTCTTCCCGCCCCTCGTGGCAGCACTGGGAATCGCGGCCACCTTCTTCATCTTCGCGGGCCTCGGCGTGCTGGCTCTCGTGTTCATCACCACCCAGGTCCCGGAAACCCGCGGCCGCTCCCTCGAGGAACTCGAAGAGCAGTTCCGGCGCGAGTATTCGTGACCGTCTCCGCACCGAGTCCCGTGAAAGGTTGACCTCATGACAGTGCTCGTAGCAGTGACCGATACCTCCGAAGGATCGCACGCCCTCCTCGCCGGCAAGAAGGAAGCCGCGATGCTGGACACCGATCTGCTGGTGGTGAACCTCTCCCTCACCGAACCCGAAGAGGTGCACACCCTCGCGGACGACGGGGTGACCGTCCTCGACCGGATCGGCCGCGGCGACCGCGATCCCGCAACCGCGGTGCTGGATCTGATCGACGACCGGCCCGACATCGAACGCCTCGTGATCGGGGTCAAGCGCCGCAGCGCGGTCGGCAAGGCCCTCCTCGGCAGCGTGAGCCAGCGCCTCATCCTGCAATCACCGATCCCGGTTCTCGCGGTCAAAAGCCCTCAGTAGAAGCTGGTTTCACGTTCCAGCGCGGCGCCCGGCAGCAGGGAGGTCACCCCTTCCCGCCGCCGGGCGCCGCTGTCGAACGGCGAACACTGAGCGTCGGCGTGTGCAGGTGGATGCGCCGCGACTGCGTCGGTCGCTCCAGCCGCTGCAGCAGGAATTTCGCGGCCTGCGCACCGACCGCGAAATTGCCATTGTTGACCGACGTCAGCGACAGGTGCCGGATCCGTGCGAGATACGTGTCGTCGTACCCGACGAGCGAGAGGTCGTCGGGGACTCTCAGGCCGCGGTCGTCGGCCGCCGACAGCGCCCCGACGCACGTGACGTCGTTGAACGCGAGGATCGCCGTCGGCCGGGGTTCGGCATCGAGTACACGACCGGCCGCCACGTATCCGCTCTCCTCGGTCATGCCTGCGAACTGCACGGACGCGAGGTCGCCGCACCCGGCCTCGGTCATCGCCTCGGTGAATCCGTCGCGGCGCAGAGTGCCCACCACTCCGGGACCCTGCAGGTAGGCGATCCGCCGATGGCCGAGGTCCAGCAGATGCCGGGTGGCCAGCCGGGCACCGGCGATGTCGTCGTCCGCCGCGATGTCGACGTTCGGCAGACTCGGTTCGTGGGTTCCGGCGAGGACGACGGGGACGAGGGCCGCGGCCCGTTCGATCGCGGGGCCGGCGTCGGTGGTGCCCACCACCACCAACCCGTCGATCCGCTGTCGCAGCAGGGTCTCGACGGTATCCCGCCCGACGCGCTGATCCAGATGACTGTCGGCCAGCACCGGCGCGATCCCGACGGCGTCGAGCGTCGTCGTCATCCCCTCGAGCAGTTCGACGAACCAGGGGTTGCGGAGGTCGTTCAACATCACCCCGACTGTGCCGCTGCGCGATTCGGACAGTCCGCGGGCGATGGTGTTCGTCCGGTAGTCGAGTTCCTTCATGGCCTGCGTGACCATCTCGCGGCGGGCGGCGCTGACGTTCGCCTCGCCGCGGAGCACCCGGGACACCAGCGATTTCGACACCCCCGCCCGCGCGGCCACGTCGCGGATCGTCGGTGGGCGAAACGACGACGCTCCCGGCGCCACGTCCGCCGCCTCACCCTCGGCCGTGCCGCGATCTGATTCGTTCACGAGGGACAGCATATGGAGCCGGGGCCGTGTTACGCTCATCACACCTGGGACCGGTCCACGTTTGTCCCTTTCCGGAAGGAGTCGAGTTGAGCAAGCACGGAAGTTTGCGACTGTCCGCGGGCATGGTCGGCGGCGGACAGGGCGCCGACATCGGCAAGACCCACCGCTACGCGATGCGCCTGGACGACCGATACGACCTGCAAGCGGGAGTCTTCGGACGAGACAGCGCGTCGTCGGCGCAGATCGCGGAGAGCCTCGGCGTGACGGCCGAGCGCACCTACCGCGACCACCGGGAGATGGCCGAACGGGAATCCACCCGCGAGGACGGCGTCGACGTGGTGGCCGTGACCACCCCGAACGACAGCCACTTCGACATCGCGCGCACGTTCCTGGAGGCCGGCATCTCGGTGGTGTGCGAGAAGCCCCTCACCCGCGACTCGGAGTCGGCAGCGGAACTCGTCGCGATTGCCGAGTCGTCCGGCGCCATTCTGGCCGTCCCACACTGCTATTCGGCCTACGCCATGGTCCGGCACGCGGCCCGGATGGTGCGCGACGGCGACCTCGGACGCATCCGGTTCGTGGCGGTGGAACACGCGTCCGGCTGGGCGGCGACGCCCCTCGAACTCGGCGAGCACCGGCAGGCGCGGTGGCGTACCGACCCCGACATCGCGGGATTCCCCAGCGTCGTCGGCGATCTCGGTACCCACGCCTTCCAGCTGTTGCGCTTCGTCACCGGTCTCGAGGCGACCCGGGTATCGGCCGAACTGGACACCCTCGTCCCCGGGCGGCGGGTGTTCGACAACGCCACCGTGCGCCTCACCCTCTCCAACGGGGCACCCGCGACGCTCTGGGCGAGCATGGCCGCCACCGGCAACGAGCACGGCCTGCGCATCCGGGTCTTCGGCGACACCGCGAGCATCGAATGGCGGCACGAGGATCCACACCACCTGACGGTCCGCGACCTCGACGGCGCCACCACGATCCTCGCGCAGGGAATGCGCACGCTGTCCGAGGACGCCGCCCGGCTCACCCGTCCCGGTCTGGGACACCCCGAGGGCTTCCTCGAGGCGTTCGCGAACTTCTACCGCGACCTCGCGGACGAACTCCGCGCCCGCCGCGACGGCGAGCCCACCACCCTCCGCGATCTGTCCTTCCCCACCGGACGCGACGGGCTGATCGGCGTCCAGTTCGTCGAGGCGACGGCCGCCTCCGACGCCGCCGACTCGGCCTGGGTCGTTCCCGCTTTCGCACACGAAAAGGTCGGTATCTGACATGCAGCGTTTCGCCCTCATCGGAGCCGGGTTCATCGGCGGCGTTCACGGCGCCAACCTCGCGGCGCACACCGACGTCGACCTGGCACTCGTCTTCGACATCGACCTCGCGCGCGCGACGGACCTCGCCAAGCGGCACGGCAGCCGCGCGACCACCGATCTCGCGGAAGTCTTCGATTCCACGGCGATCGACGCCGTCTTCATCGCGTCGTCCACCGACACCCACGCCGAGCATCTCCGCACCGCGGCGACGGCGGGAATCCCGGCCCTGTGCGAGAAGCCCATCGACCTCGACCTCGCCCGCGCCATCGACATCGTGCGCTTCGCCGACTCCCGGTCGCTGCGGGCGATGGTCGATTTCAACCGCCGCTTCGATCGCGACTACGCCGAACTGCAGCGGGTCGTCGCGTCCGGCGAGATCGGCTCGGTGGAGCTGATCCAGATGACCAGCCGTGGCCCGGCGATGCCGCCGCTCGAGTACATCGCCGTCTCGGGCGGGCAGATGCGCGACCAGACCGTCCACTTCTTCGACCTGGCCCGGTGGATCTCCGGGCTCGACCCCGAGTCGGTGTTCGCGACCGGTTCCACACTGGCCGAACCCCGCCTCGCCGAGTACGGCGACGTCGACACGTCGGCGGTCACGCTGCGCCTGCCCGGCGGCGCACTCGTCCAGATCGACTCCACCCGGCGGATCGGCTACGGCTACGACGAACGCATCGAGGTGCTCGGTTCCACGGGCATGGTCGAGGCGCGACGTCAGCGCGCCGGGTCCGTTTCCCGGTACAGCGCGGGCCGCGTGGTCGACGACGGGATGCACGCGGGATGGTTCGAGAGGATCCGGGCCAGCTACCGCATCGCACTCGACCACTTCGTCGACGCACTGGAGAACGGTGCCGCCATCGGACCCACCCTGTCGGAGGCGTTGAAGGCGCAGGCGATCGCCGAGGCCGCGACCCGCTCTCTCACCAGCGGTCGCATGGAGGCGATCGACTACCCGGCCTGAACCCGGTCACACCGGGTCGCCGAGGACGACGACGTCGGCCCGGGCGCGGCCGGGTGCAACCAACGCGGCGTTGCGTTCGTCGCTGCGCCGCACCCACTCTCGCGCCTCGTCGGGTGACTTGCCGAACCGGATGTGCCGCTCGACGAGGCGGGCGACGCGCTCGTCCCCGTCCGGAGCGAGGAACCACGCTTCGTCGAGCAGGGCACGCACCGCCGACCACGGTCCTTCGTCGAGGAGGAGGTAGTTGCCCTCGGTGATCACCAGCGGAACGTCCGGCGGGACGGCGATCGCCCCGGCGTACGACTCCTCGACCTCGCGGTGGAACTGCGGGGCGTACACCGTCTCGCCGTTCGGTTCCCGGATCCGGTGCAGCAGTGCCACGTACCCGGCGGCGTCGAAGGTGTCCGGTGCGCCCTTGCGTCCGGCCCGGCCGAGGCGGGCCAGTTCCGCACTCGCCAGGTGGAACCCGTCCATCGGCACGACCACCGCGGACGACCCCAACCCCGCCAGCACCGCCGCGGCCACCGTGCTCTTCCCCGAGCCCGGCGGTCCCGCGATACCGAGAACGCGGCGCGTGCCCGGTTCGGCCAGCGCCCGGGCACGCGCGACGAGTCCCGCGAGTCGACCGTCGTCCATAGGCAGACCGTAGTCCTCGCTCAGCCGACCACTCGTGGTGCACGTATGGGTGCATCCTCCGTCGGGGCGGAACGCCAGGTCGTCCCGAGCACCGCGCTGATCAGCCGGTCCTGGACCGCCACGAGGATCAGCGTCATGAGACAGCCGTAACCGAAGACGACGAGCAGCCAGAGCAGGTTCAGTCCCGGCGCGCCGTCGACGAGCATCGGGGTCACCATCGTCACGAGCAGCGACTCGATCAGCCCCAGCAGCACCGCGGGTACGACTCCGAAGGGTGTGCGCCCCAGTAGGATCGGGTGCACCGACAGAATCAGGAAGATGACGAGGGCCACGCCGACCCCCATCATCAGTTCGAACGGCACCCCGGGCAGGGCGTCCTTGACGAGCAGGAACAACCCGGCCCAGCCGACGCCGCACGCGAAACTCGCGAACATCCCCAGCAGGGCCTTCGGCGGCGCCTGGAGCGTGAAGAAAAGCTTGACGTTCTCTCGGCCGTGAACGACCGAGATTCCCCTCCAGACTCGCGTCCCGAGGTTCCTGTTTCACCGACAGTCGCCTCCCCGCACTTTATGTGCGGGGCGGTCTCACACCGTCTCCGCAGGCTGCCACCGCCAGTCCTACGGCCAAAATATTCCTTGCCGCGTTCACATCCCGATCATGGACGACGCCGCACCGGCACGTCCACTCGCGCACGTCCAGCGGCATCGCCAAGGCGATCACCCCGCACACCGAGCAGGTCTTCGACGACGGACAGAACCGGTCGATCACCACCAGCCGGCGCCCGTACCAGTCGGCCTTGTACTCGAGCATCGACCGGAACTCGGACCACCCCGCATCCGAGATCGCCCGAGACAACGACCGATTCTTGACCATGTTCCGCACACTCAGATCCTCGATGGCGATCACTTGATTTTCGCGCACCAGCCGAGTGGAAAGTGTGTGCAGATAATCGCGACGCCGATCGGCGATCCGACCATGAATCTTCGCGACCTTCAGTCGGGCCTTGGCCCGGTTCCGGGATCCTTTCTCCTTCCTGGCCAGTGCTCGTTGCGCCTTCGCCAGCCGCTCGCGGTCCGCGCGCTCGTGTCGCGGGTTGGTGATCTTCTCCCCCGTCGACAGCGTGTACAGGTTGGTGATCCCGGCGTCGAGCCCGACCACCCGATCGGCCGGCTCGAGTTCGCTGATCGTGTCCTCGACGAGGATCGAGATGTGGTACTGACCACGAGCATTACGCGACACCGTCACCTGCGACGGCACCGCCCCCTCCGGTAGTGGCCTCGACCACCGAACGTCCAGGGGTTCGGACTGCTTGGCCAACCGGATCTGCCCGCCGCGGTAGGTGAAGCAGTTCGAGTAGTAGGTCGCCGACTCCTTCGACTGGCCCTTCTTCCTGAACTGCGGGTAGCGGGTCTGCTTGCGCCAGAACTTCTCGAACGCACCCTGCAACTGCCGCAGCGACTCCTGCAGCGGCCCCTTCGACGGCTCCGCCAACCACTCCGTCTCGACATCGCGTTTCCATCCGGTGAGCATCTTCGAGGTGTCCGCGTAGGTGACCCGTCGCTGCTCCTGCGACCACGCCTGCGACCGCTCGGCCAACGCCCGGTTGTAGACATACCGGGTGCACCCGAACGTCCGAGCAAGCTGTTCCGCCTGCACCGCAGTCGGATAGAAACGGTACTTGAACGCCCGCTTCACCACCCTCCCCGCCATGCCCCAGACACTAGCCCCAGGGTCCGACAAAGTCGGATCGGCCATCCCGGCCCTGAAGGACCGGGTTTGCGCCGAAAGACTCACGGATCAACCGTGTGCGGGAGGAGGAAGTCTGTGCTCCTCGCCGTGATCTCGCGTCTACGGCGCCACGTAGAACGTGCCGACGCTCGGTGTGCCGTACACGTCGTACAGGCCCGGGAGGTGCGCGGTCACGGTGACGACCACCTGACCGGGGCCGGTCGTGACCGCATCGCGATCAGGATGCTGATCGGTGATGATCCCGGACCCTCCGGTCGACAGATTGATCCACTGGAACTCGTATCCGTAGCCATCCGGGGTCGGATAGATCTGCCCGTGTCCGTGGTGGACGACGGGGTTGTAGAACGCGCCGCCGCGGGTCAGCGGCCAGCCGACCACCGTTCCGGGGATTTGGAGGGTGGTCACGCCGTCGAACTGTGGCGATTCGGCATTCGCCGGCACCGAACACCCGATCCATGCGCTCACCGCGAGCACCCCGATCGTCAACTTTCGCACTACTCGACTCACGTCGATCCCTCCCCTGGTTCGGATTCCCGGGATATGTCCGAATCCGACGAGGATTCGTTACGGAAGGGGTACGGCTCTGACGAGGCGCAGCGGGTCGACGTTTCTATCGGTCGGGCCCCTGTCCTGGGCCGACTCGGCGCGAGGTCCACCTGAACCAGAGGGTCCGGGGAGCGGACACGTCTAGGTCACCGTGCCCGGCGGGATCGGATTGCTTACTTCTTCGGGCGCGACCGAGGGCTCGGCATCCACGTCTGTGGTGCCCAGCCGGGCGTAGAGGTCGGGGTTGCGTCGCGCGAGCCGCGTGCCGAGCGCCAACCCGACCGCCAGGCTGACCGGCGTGACAGCGACGAGGATCGTGTTCACGGCGGGTCCAGCGGCGGTGAGCAGGTCCATCTTGGCCACGATCAGCCACGTCGCGTACATCAACATGGCGAGGGCGGCCGCGGGGGCAATCCGGACCCTCCAGACCGAATGCCCGCGGCGATCACGCCAGAAGAATGCGAGAACGGCTGCGGCGGCCATGGCCTGGAGGACGACGATGCCCACGACGCCGGGCGAATTCACCCAGAGCAGGAGCTGGAGGTAGGGGTCGGCGCCTGCGAGCGCGAACCCGGCGATCACGATCGCCGCGAGCAGACTCTGCACGGCGCTCGCCACATACGGCGACTTGTAGACCGGGTGTAGCTTGCCGAGCACCCGGGGAAGTACGTGCTCGCGCGACAACGCGAAGGCGTAGCGGGTGATCGCGTTGTGGAACGCCAGCAGGCTCGCGAGAATACTCGTGATGATCAGCAGTTCCATGAGCGTGCTCGCCCAGCCACCGACGTAGTTCTCGATGGCGTCGAAGTACATTGCGGCGGGGTCGGAGGCGGCGAGCGCGAGCGCCTGATCGGGGCCGTAGGCCTGGATGATGATCCACACCATGAAGGCGTAGAAGAGGCCGAGGAACGCGACCGCGAGGTACGTCGCCCGGGGGATCGTGCGGGACGGGTCCTTCGCCTCCTCCCGGTACAGGGCGGTCGCTTCGAACCCGATGAACGCGGCGAACGCCAGCGTCAGTACCCCGCCCAGGCCGGGGCTGAACACGTGGGCGGGAGCGAACGACTCGACACCGAGGCCCTCGGCACCGCCGCGAAGGAGGACTGCGACGGCGAGCAGGACCAGAATCCCGGTCTCGGCGCTCAGCAGCAGGATCAGGAACCGCGCGCCGACATGGACCGACCGCGACCCGAGGAACCAGATGAGCCCGACGCCGATCAGCGACCACAGCCCCCACGGAAGGTCCAGGCCGACCAGATCCGCCATGGTGGACTGGGTGAAATACCCCAGGGCGCCGAAGATCCCGATCTCGAGGGCGTTGTAGGACACGAGGGCGAGGACCGCGGCGGCCAGACCCCACCGGGGGCCGAGCCCGATCGAGATGTACGAGTAGAACGCTCCCGCGTTGTGGATGTACTTGCTCATCGCGGTGAAGCCGATCGCGAACACGCCCAGCGCGAGCCCGGCCAGGATGTACCCGCCGGGCGCCCCGATGCCCCCGACGTTCAGCGCCAGGGGCGCGACGCCCGCCATCACCAGCAACGGCGCGGCGGCCGCGACGACGAAGAACACGATGCCGGCGGTGCCGAGGGCGCCGCCCTCGAGTTGCGCGCCGGAGGCGGGTCCGGGTGCGGTTTTCTTCATGAGGAACTTCTCCAGTCCGGGCAAGGGCGCGACGGCGGGGAAACCAGGGCGCGGATACGCGACGAGAAACAATCGAATGTGTTTCGATTAGACTAGAACGAAGTGACCGGCGCCACAAGGGCATAATCGAATGAATTTCGATTGGAAAGGTGGGTGCAGCGATGGGCAGACCCCGCGTCGCACGCCTGGACCGCGAACGAATCGCGGAAGCGGCACTCGAACTGGTCGATCGCGACGGCGACTTCCGGATGCCGGATCTGGCCCGGCACCTGAACGTGCAGGTGTCGTCGATCTATCACCACGCCAAGGGCCGCGCCGCCGTCGTCGAACTGGTGCGCCACCGTGTCGTCCGGGAGATCGACGGATCGTCGTTCGAGCGCCTGCCGTGGGACGAGGCCCTGTCCGAGTGGGCGCGGTCGTACCGGGCAGCGTTCAGCCGGCACCCCACGGCCATCCGCCTCCTCGCCACCGAGACGGTGCGCGATCCCGGTTCGCTCTCGGTGTATCACTCGGCGGCCGCCGGTCTGCGCGACGCCGGCTTCCCGGACGACCACATCATGGCCGTCATCACCGCCGCGGAGAATTTTCTCCTCGGGGCCGCCCTGGACGCGGCCGCACCGGAGGTCATGATCGAAGCGGACGCGACGACGGCCGACGATCCGCTGACCCGGGCGCTCGCCGCCGCACCACGCGGCCCGGAGCGGGCCGAGCAGGCGTTCGAACTCGGCCTGGCGGCACTACTGGCGGGCTTTCGCGCCCTCCTGCAGGACCGCGGCGCGGTGCGGCGGTAGCACCGGGCGTCAGTGAACCCGCTTGCCGCCCAGCCAGGTCCGGGTCACGGCGAGCTCGCCGAGCGCCTGCGTGGACGACAGGTCGTACGGATCGACCGGCAGCTGAATCATGTCGGCGCGCATTCCCGGCAGCAGCCGGCCCCACAGGTCCTCCTCGAATCCCTGATAGGCGACGCCGGCCGAATACGCGGCGAGGGCCCGTTCGAGGCCGACGCGTTCCCGCGGCAGCCATCCCTCCGACGGGATGCCGGACGGTGTCTGCCGGTGAATCGCGGTGGCGATGCCCCTGATCGGCTCGTACGCGGTGATGGGCCAGTCGCTGCCGAAGGCCACCCGCGCGCCGCGCTCGGACAGCGTTCCGATCCGATACTGCTGCGCGCTCCGCTCGGCGCCGATTCGCGGGATCGTCAATTCCGTCATCAGGGCGTCGAGTTGGGCCCACAACGGCTGGAAGTTGGCGACCACCCCGAGCGACGTGAACCGGTCGAGGTCTTCGCCGTCGACCAACTGCAGATGCGCGATGGTGGCGCGACGATCACGAGGACCGTTGCACCGGTCGGCGTATTCGATCGCGTCGAGCGCCATGCGCACCCCCGCATCGCCGATGGCGTGGATGTGGATCTGGAATCCGAGCCGGTCCACCTCGGCCGCGGCCCGGCACAGCTCGTCCGTCGTCCAGTTGCTGATGCCGTGGGAGTGCGGACAATCCGTGTAGGGCGCCAGCAGGGCTGCGGTGCCTGCCTCGATCACGCCGTCCGCGAAGAACTTGACCGTTCCCGCCTTGACCGTGTCGCCGCCCCGTTCCCCGACCCGCTTGCGTGCCACGGCGAACGCGTCCCGGTCGGCCTCCCAGCCCTCCGGGGTGGCGCGGAACGCGAGATTGGCACGGGTGGCGAGCAGTCCGCGGTCCGCGGCCGTCAGCCACACGTCGACGTCGTCCAGTTCGGTCCACGCGTCCTGCACCCACGTGATGCCCGCGGCGGCAAGCATCCTCGACACCGACGCGAGCGCGTCGACCCGGACGTCGAGAGTCGCCTCCGGCACCAGCGCGAGCACCGGATCGATCGCACCCCATTCGCGCAGAGTGCCGAGCAACTCGCCGTCGGCGGTCCGCACGATCTCGCCGCCCGCCGGGTCCGGGGTGTCCCGCGTCAGTCCGGCCCGCCGCAGCGCCGCACTGTTGACCCAGGCGGTGTGATGGTCCATCGTGCGCAGGACCACCGGCCGGTCCGGGACCACGCTGTCGAGCCAGCGCGCCTCGAAGCGCCCGCCGGGCGCGAGCGTCGGCGACACTCCGTCCCCGAAGACGCACTCGGCCCCGGGGTTCTCGTCCGCCCAGCGGCGCACCTCGTGCAGGACCTCCTCGACGCTGCCGCAGTCGCGGATCGCGGCGCCGCGCAATCCGAGGCCGCCGAGCAACGGGTGGACGTGCCCGTCCCCGAACGACGGCAACAACGCGCCGCCGCCCAGGTCGATCACCTCGGTACCGCTCGCCCGCAGGGCACGGGCCCGCTCACCCAGCGCGACCACGCGACCGCCGGACACGGCGAGCGCGTCGGTGACGGGTAGGTCGGGATCGCCGGTGTGCACCGTGCCTCCGACGACCAGCAGTTCGGCGTCCACGGTCCCTCCTTCAACTAATCGAATATGATTCGATTAAGCTAGGTCGTGCGCGGGCCGACGTCAAGAGATGCCGGGTCACGGGGATGAAACGGAGAGTCCGGACCCCTCTTGCGGATCGTAGACCGGTCGTATACAACTGGTGTACGGCCTTTGGTGATCGGCTTCACAGCCGGACGGAGGCAAGAAAAAAAGCGGGCTCGGCGGCTGTTGGAGCAACCACCGAGCCCAGGCAGCACCATCTGCGCGACCGTTCGAGTCGCCTACTTGGAGGTAGGCGCAAGGACGTGCAGCTCGTCACGTAGCGACGATTCGACCTAGGAGTCGACTATGGCAACCGCCAACGACAAATCTATCAATCGCAGACCACACACCAGCCTGCCCGTCATCGCAGGTTCGAGCCTCGCCGGAACCGCAGTCGAGTGGTACGACTTCTTCCTGTACGGAACAGCGGCGGCACTGGTGTTCAACAAGCTGTTCTTCCCCACCGAAGATCCCCTGGTGGGCACCATGCTCGCGTTCGCCACCTACGCGGTCGGGTTCGTGGCGCGCCCGCTCGGCGCCGCGGTGCTCGGGCACTTCGGGGACGTCAAAGGCCGGCGCGCCACCCTGATCGCCAGCCTGATGCTCATGGGAGTGTCGACCTTCCTCATCGCGTTCCTGCCCACCTACGCGTCCATCGGCGTCGCCGCACCGCTGATGCTGGTGCTTCTGCGGCTGGTGCAGGGCTTCGCGCTCGGCGGCGAGTGGGGTGGCGCCGTCCTGCTGGTGTCCGAACACGGCGATTCGACGAGACGGGCGTTCTGGTCCGCGTGGCCCAATCTCGGTCCGCCACTGGGCAATCTGCTGGCTGCCGGGGTACTCGCGGTCCTCGGTTCCACGCTGTCGGAGGACGCGTTCCTGTCGTGGGGGTGGCGGATCGCCTTCGGACTGTCGGCGCTCCTGGTGATCATCGGTCTGGTGTTGCGACTGTACGTCGCGGAGACCCCGCTGTTCGAGCAGTCGCGGGACACCGCGCCTGCCGAGAAGAAGGGCATGCCGCTCGCCGCGGCCGTCCGGGGACACTGGCGCCAGATCCTCCTCGCAGCCTTCACCCGCTTCGGCGAGAACGCCGGCTTCTACATCTTCTCGCTGTTCGTCATCACCTACATCACCCAGATCCTCGAACTCGACCGCAGCACCGGATTGAACGCCGTCATGATCGGTATGGTCGTTGCGCTGGTGACGATCCCGATGTTCGCCGTGCTCGCCGACCGGATCGGCCGGCGACCGATCTACATCGGCGCGTCCGCCGCCACCATCGTGTGGGCGTTCGTGTTCTTCGCCCTGCTGGACACGAAGAATCCGGCGGCGATCACCCTCGCGGTGGCGGTGGGGCTGCTGATCTTCGCGGCCTACAGCGCCGTGATCGGCGCGTTCTTCTCCGAACTGTTTCCCACCGAGGTCCGGTACTCCGGAGTCTCGCTGGCCTACAACCTCGCGTCGGTCCTCGCCGGTTCGCTGGCCCCGATCATCGCGATCGCGCTCTACACCCGGTTCGGCACCGGATACGCCATCGGTGCCTACCTCGCCGCCATGGGAGTCATCTCCCTGATCGCCTCACTCCTCGCGCGGGAAACGCAGTCCGTGGATCTCGCAGCCGTGGGTGACGAGGCGACGTCCCGGACGCCGGAAACGCCTGCGTCCGTCATCAACTGATTCTCCTCGAAGGGGCAAGCCATGACGACATCGAAGACCACCGGAGCAACCGCACCGGAGCTGGCCTACGAGTGGCTGAAGAACACCATCATCACCTTGCCCCGCGACGAAGAGATGTTCCTGTCCGAAGCGCAGGTCGCCGCGTCCTCCGGCATCTCCCGAACCCCCGTGCGAGAAGCGTTGCTGCGCCTCGAGGCCGAAGGCTTCATCCGGCGAGTACCCCACAAGGGCGCGTTCATCCCGGCGTTGTCCGACAGCGACGTCGAAGCCATCATGCAGGCCCGCCGAGTGGTCGAGGAATGGTCCGTCACCGAAGTCGCGCCCCAACCGGGCCTGGTGCCGGACCGGCTCCGCATCCTCCTGGAACTGCAGGAGAACGACACCGACCCGGTCGACTTCATCGCACACGACCTCGAATTCCACACGGCCATCATCCGCGCGGCCGGCAACCCACTGATGAACAACTTCTACAGCTCGCTGCGGGACCGTCAGATGCGGATGGGAATCCGCATCGTCATGGCCGACGAAACCCGCAAGAAGCAGGTCCTCGTCGAGCACCGCGCCATCGCCGACGCGATCGCGGCCGGAGATCCCGCCGCTGCGGTCCAGGCGGTGCGGGAACACCTCGACACCACGCTGCAATCCATGAAACGGCCGAACATCTAACGGCACGAAGGAAACCCATGAAGATAGCCCTGGCCCAGCTGGCCAGCCCCGATTCCGAAACCCCCGCGCACCGGCTCGAACGCGTGCGCCACCTCCTGACCGGACTCGACGAGCGCGTCGACCTGATCGTTCTGCCCGAACTGTGGCGCGTGGGATACAACCACTTCGACGACTACGCCTCGGCCGCCGAAACTCTCGGCGGCGGCACCGTCCAGGTTCTGGCCTCCGTCGCCGTCGAACGGCGCTGCTACATCCACGCCGGCAGCATCGTCGAACAGGGTGAAGAGGGCAGACTGCGCAACACGGCGGTCCTGATCGGCCCGGACGGCCAGATCCACCACCACTACAGCAAAGTTCACGTGTTCGGATACGCCTCCCTCGAAGCGCAACTCCTGCAGCCGGGAACGCAGATCCACACCACCGACACCCCGTTCGGCCCGATCGCGGCCACCACCTGCTACGATCTGCGATTCCCCGGACTGTGGACCGAATTGGTCGCCGCCGGAGCGAAACTCGTCATCGTGCCCGCGGCCTGGCCCAAGGCCCGCAGGGAGCACTGGCGACTGCTGACGTCGGCCCGCGCCGTCGACAACCAGGTCTTCGTGATCGCTTGCAACGCCACCGGGACCCACAATTCCGTCGAACTCGGCGGCCACAGCCGGATCGTCGACCCGTGGGGAACGGTGATCGCCGAGGCCGATTCGTCCGAGGGCATCACCATCGCCGAGATCGACCCCACCGCGGTCGACCGCACCCGCGCCGAGTTCCCGGTCCTGAACGACCGGCTCGACGACTACAGCTTCCTCAACCGCAGAAAGGTCCTGTCATGACCGGCGCCACCACGCAGGTGCTCACCTTCGACACCCTCGACTCTTCCGAGACCCTGCGATTCGACGACGTCCGGACCCTGGTCGCCGGATACACCGGCCGCGACGAAGCGGCGGTGCAACATCACATCGACGAACTCGCCGCCATCGGTGTCGCACCGCCGGCGCAGGTCCCGATGTTCTACCCCGTCGAGATCGCGACGATCACCACCGCGACGCAGGCCCCGGTCACCGGCGCGCACACGTCGGGCGAGGTGGAGCCGGTGATCCTGCGGCACCGGGGGCGGTACTACCTCGGTGTCGGCTCCGATCACACCGACCGGCAACTCGAGACCGTCGACATCGGCGACTCCAAGCGGGCGTGCCCGAAGCCGGTGGGCCCGGCCGTCGTCGAAATCGAGGACTGGGCGTCGTTCGACTGGGACGCGTGCCGGGCCCGGTCGTGGGTCGACGGAGTGCTGTACCAGGACGGCACGCTGGCCAATCTCCGTACCCCGCACAACCTTCTGCAGATCTTCGCCGACCGGATCGGCGACACCGGCGAGGACCTGCTCTGCTTCGCGGGCACCCTGCCGCTGCTCGACGGGAAGTTCACCGCCGGACACCGGTGGGACCTCGAACTCACCCTGCCCGACGGCCGGACCCTCACCCACACCTACACCACCGAAGGACACTGACATGCGCACCGGAGCCGACTACCTGGCCTCCCTGAACGACGGGCGAGTCGTGCTCGTCGACGGGGAGAAGATCGACGACGTCACCACCCATCCGGCCTTCGCGCCCGTGACCCGGACCATGGCGGAGATGTTCGACCTCGCCGCGGACGAGGCCAACGGCATGCAGTACGTCGCCCCCGAAACCGGGAACCCGGCCAATCGGGTGTTCTCGATTCCGCGGTCGCGGGAGGAACTCGCGCAGCGACGGGAGGCGATCGAGCGGTGGGCGCGGCACACGCACGGCTGGATCGGCCGCAGCCCCGACCACGTGGGGACGTTCCTGGCCGCGTTCGCGGCGCATCCCGAGGTGTTCGCCGCCGAGGGTGACCACGATTTCGGGGCGAACGTCTCCGCGTTGTACCGGCGCCTGCTCGACGAGAACCTCTACGTCTCGTACGCGATCATCCCGCCACAGGTCTCCCGCGCGACGACGGCGTCGGGCTGGGAGGGCGAATACCTGCAGGCCGGCGTGGTCGAGGAGACCCCGGAGGGTCTGGTCATCCGCGGTTCGCAGATGCTTGCCACCGGCGGCGCGATCGCCGACGAAATCTTCGTCTCGTGCATCAAACCGCTCGGCCCGGACGACAAGGACTTCGCCGTCGGCTTCGTCGTCCCGGCCAACGCCCCCGGCCTCAAGCAGTACGTCCGGCGCCCGTACATCCCGGCCGCGACGAGCTCGTTCGACTACCCCCTGACCTGCCGCTACGACGAGCCCGACTCGCTCCTCGTCTTCGACGACGTCCTCGTGCCGTGGGATCGGGTGTTCGTCGACCGCGACACCACCGGTGTCCGCCGGCAGTTCTTCGAGACGGGCGCACACGTTCTCGGCAACTGGCAGGCGCAGATCCGGTTCGCGACGAAGCTGGAATTCATCGCCGGCGTCGCGCGTCGCGTCACCCAGGTCAACGGCGTCGACAAGATCCCCAGCGTGCAGGAAAAGCTCGGCGAACTCGCCGCGCTCGTCAGCGGGGTCCGGTCCGCGGTGCTGGCCGCCGAATACACCGCCGAGCCGGATTCGGCGGGGATGTGGCTGCCGGGCAGGCAGGCCCTGTACGGGTCGATGGGCCTGCAGTCGGAGATCTACCCGCGGGTGATCGCGATCCTGCGTGACCTCGTCGGCGGCGGCGTGCTGCAACTCCCGTCGAGCGTCAAGGACCTCACCAGCCCGCTGACGTCCCGCGACATCGAACACTACGTCCAGTCCCCCGGTGTGCCGTCCGAGGAACGCATCAAACTCTTCAAACTGGCCTGGGACATCATCGGCTCCGAATTCGCCGGACGACACCAGCAGTACGAAATGTTCTACGCCGGCGCCCCCTTCGTGGTGAAGGGCGCGTACACGTACCGCAACTACGACTACGACAGCGCCGTCGCGGCAGTGCAGCAGTTCACCGACGGATACAAAGCGGAAAGCGAGTAACCCCTCATGGCCAAGCCCGAATTCGAATTCTTCCCGGTCACCGACGTCGAGTGGACCGTGTGTCCGGGTGACGATCCGAAGATCACCGAACGTATCCTCGCCAAGGACCCCGAAGGCAACGTCGCCACCCGGATCCTGCGCTACGAACCCGGCGCCGACTCCACCCCCATGGGCGTGCAGAAGCACGATTTCTGGGAGGAGGTCTACATCCTCGAGGGATCGTTCACGGACCTCACCCTCGGCGAGACGTTCACCGCCGGAATGTACGCGTGCCGGCCGCCGGGCATGCCCCACGGTCCCTGGAGCACGGACGAAGGTGTCGTCACCTTCGAAGTCCGGTACCACAGTAAGTAGGCCCGCGATGACCCTTCCGGCATTCCACGCCCCCACCCCCACGGACATGCGGCGCAGCATGGGCCGGTTCACCACCGGGGTCGCCGTCGTCAGCGCCGACGACGGGGACGGCGACCCCAGCGCCATGACGATCAGCTCCCTGACCTCGATCAGCCTGGACCCGGCGATCCTGCTCGTCTCGCTCACCCACGGCTCCCGCACCACCGAGGCCGTGGAGGCCGCGGGCTCGTTCGCCGTCTCGATCCTCGGGTCCCGCCAGGAAGCACTCGCCCGGCGGTTCGCCACCCGCGGCGGCGCCCGATTCGACGATCTGCCCTGCGATCGCAGCCGCTCGGGCCTGCCGCTGATCAAAGACGCTCTGGCCCAACTCGAATGCAGGATCCACAGCGCCCACGACATCGGCGACCACCGCGTCTTCTACGGTGAAGTCACCGACATGCGCTGCCGCGAAGGAACCGGCCTGGTGTTCTATTCGGGGCGGTTCGGCGACTTCCACGACTTCGGCCACGACGAGGTCCCCTGGTTGTTCTGATCGGCCCGCCGCGGACCTGCTCGCCGGCGCATCACTTGTGGTGCGCCGGCGATCGGCGTTGCACCGAAATTGTGCAACAATAGTGCACGTCAGCACGGACCTGATCGACTCAGGAAGGGAAGATCTTCATGCCCCCGAACTGCGTTCGCATCGAGCGCTCGACACGGTACGTTCGATGTTGTTGTACAACCTGACGGGTGAGGCTCCGATGACGACGCTGCCCACTCGTCCCGGCGAGTCAGGTGACACACGATGGTGCTAGCTGCGGGCGCAGACCCGGACAACGAGGGCGGCCCCGATTCGGGCGCCAACCGGACGCTGCAGGCGTATCACGATCTGCGCGCCCTGATCCTCTCCGGTCATTACGAACCGGACTCCCGCCTCACCGAGTCGGGACTCACCACCCAACTCCAGGTCTCACGGGGGACGATCCGTTCGGTGCTGGCACGCCTCGCCCAAGAGGGCTATGTCACCACCGAGGCGAACCGGAGCGCTCGCACCCGCTCGTTCTCGGTGGACGAGGCGATCGAAATTCTCGAGACCCGCGCGGTCCTGGAGTCGGCGCTGGCAGCGAAGGCCGCCGAACGCGCCACCGAGGCGGACATCGCCGCGATGACCGAGACCTGTAAGCGCATGTGGGACTTGCAGGTACCGGGCGGGCGCGAGGAATACTGGAATCTCAACCGCAAGTTTCACGAACAGGTCAAGCGGGCGGCACGGCAGGCCACACTCACCAGGTTCGTCGACAGCCTGCTCTATCCGCTCGTCATGCAGCAGTACCGCGACGCGGACCGTCGCGCGAACCCACGCACCGACTCCGTCAGGGAGCACGAGGCCATCCTCGCGGCGATCGTCACGCACAACCCGGAATCCGCCGCCGCGGCGATGCGGCATCACCTGTCTTCGGCCCGGCGAGCGCTTCAGCTGAACTTCCCGACGTCGGACGACCAGCGGGATCTGCGGAAAGGATGAACGGGGCTTCATGACTGATGTGATCATCGCCGGCGGCGGACCGACCGGCATGATGCTGGCCGCCGAATTGCGACTGCACGATGTGGACGTGCTGGTGCTGGAGAAGGAGGTCGAGCCGAACGAACAGGTCCGTTCGCTCGGCCTGCACGTGCGCAGCATCGAGATCCTGGATCAGCGCGGGCTGCTCGAACGGTTCCTCGAGCAGGGCACGCAGTACCCGGGTGGCGGTCGCTTCGCCGGCATCGACAAACCGTGGCCCGAACATCTGGACACCGCGCACGCCTACATCCTCGGCATCCCCCAGCCGGTCACCGACCGGCTGCTGGCCGAGCACGCCGCCGAACTCGGTGCCGACATCCGGCGCGGCTGCGAACTGGTCGGCCTGAGCCAGGACGCCGACGGGGTGACCGTCGAACTCGCCGAGGCGGGGTCGCTCGGCAAGCAGGTGCGTGCGCGTTACCTCGTCGGCTGCGACGGCGGCCGCAGCACGGTCCGCAAGCTGCTCGGCGTCGGATTCCCCGGCGAACCCGCCAAGGTCGAGTGGCTACGGGGTGAGATGGAGGTGATCACTCCGCCGGAGGAACTGTCCGCCATCGTTGCCGAGGTCCGCAAGACCCACAAGGGGTTCGGCGTCGGTCCCGCCGGGAACGGCCTGTACGGGGTCGTCGTCCCCGCCGAGAGCGTCACCGAGGACAGCACCGTCCCCCCGACGCTCGAGGAGGTCGAGCGGCAGCTGCGAGCGTTCGCCGGCACCGACTTCGGTGTCCACTCACCACGCTGGCTCTCCCGCTTCGGCGACGCCACCCGTCAGGCCGAGCGCTACCGGGCCGGACGGGTGTTCCTGGCGGGCGACGCCGCGCACGTGCACCCACCGCTGGGAGGACAGGGCCTCAACCTCGGGATCCAGGACGCCTTCAACCTGGGCTGGAAACTGGCCGCCGAGATCAACGGCTGGGCACCGGTCGATCTGCTGGACAGCTACCACTCCGAACGGCACCCGGTGGGCGCCGACGTACTGAACAACACCCGCGCGCAGAGCGAACTCATGTCCACCGAACCGGGCCCCCAAGCTGTGCGCCGGCTGGTGACGGAGCTGATGGACTTCGAGGTCGTCAGCCGGTACCTGATGGAAAAGGTCACCGCCATCGGGATCCGCTACGACTTCGGCGACGGGCACGAACTGCTCGGCAAACGGCTCCGGGACATCGGTCTCGGGAGCGGGCGCCTGTACGAACAGATGCACCATGGCCGCGGACTTCTGCTCGACCGGACCGGCCGGCTCTCGGTCGACGGCTGGGCGGATCGGGTCGACTCCGTCGCGGATGCCGACGCCGAGTTGGGCGTGCCTGCCGTGTTACTCCGTCCGGACGGCCACGTCGCCTGGGCCGGCGACGACCAGGCGGGACTCGACAAGCAACTGTCGCGGTGGTTCGGCGCTCCCGTCAGCTGAGCACTGGCGGTGAGGACCTCCTCCATTCGTGAGGAGGTCCTCACCGACTCAGAACGACACGCCGGCCGCCCGCTCCCACGCGGCGGTTACGACCACAGCGCGACCGTCCATGCCGGGTCCAGGACGACGGTCACGTCGTCGCCCGGGCGAGCACGGAGGTGCGCGTCGGCGTGCGCGCGGAGCGACACGTCCCCGACGGTCACGACCATCTCCTGGCGGTCGCCGAGATACTCGGTGGTCACGATGCGCCCCGGGAATCGGTTGGGACCGTGAGTTTCCCGCTCCTCGGGGATGATGCGGATGTTTTCGGGCCGGATGCACACGAACATTTCCTGGCCGGGGGTGGGCGGGGTGGATGGGGTGGTGAAACGCTCGCACCGCACCACCCCGACGGTCGTCTTGGCGTCGACGACGCGGTCGCCGGAGCCCGCCGGCCGGTCGAGCACTCCGGGGATGAGGTTGGCGCTGCCGACGAAGTCGGCCACGAACCGTGTCGCGGGCGAATCGTAGATCTCGCTCGGTGATCCGATCTGTTCGATCCGACCACGATTCATGACGACGATCGTGTCGGACATGGCCAGGGCCTCACCCTGGTCGTGCGTTACGTAGATGGTGGTGACGCCGAACTTCTGCTGGAACGAGCGCAACTCGGCGCGCAGCTGTGAGCGCAGCTTGGCGTCCAGGTTGGACAGCGGTTCGTCCAGCAGCAGGACCTCCGGCTCGCACAGCAGGGCGCGGGCCAGCGCCAGCCGCTGCTGCTGGCCGCCGCTGAGCTGGGTGGACCATCGGTCCGCGTACTCCGACAGGCCCACCTGTTCGAGCATCGTTCGGACGCGACGCTCCCGCTCGGCGCGAGGGTACGTCTTCCGGCCGTACTGCAGGGGAAACGCGGCGTTGTCGAACACCTTCATGTGCGGCCAGATCCCGTAGGACTGCGGCACCATCGCGATCGGCCGGACGTCGGGAGACACGTCGCGCCCCGCCGCGGCCGAGAAAACGGCCTGGCCGTTCATCCAGATCTCGCCGCTGTCGGCGGTCTCCAGTCCGGCGAGACAGCGGAGGGTGGTCGTCTTGCCGCACCCACTGGGCCCGAGCAGGGTGAAGAAGCTGTTCTGCGGCACGGAGAAGCTGACATCGTCGATGACGCGGGTCACCTCGCCGCTGTGCGGGCGGGTGAAGTGTTTCTGCAGGCCGGAGATCTGCACGGAATGGTCGGAACCAACGAGGGTTTTCATGTTCACGGCACCTCAGATGTGTTGTTGGAAGCCACGGCGGTTGACCCACCAGACGGAGACGGCGGACAGGGCGAGCAGGAGGACCGCGAGGGCGCTGGCCTCGGGATAGTTCGCGCTTTCACCGATCATGTCCCACAGCAGCACCACGACGGTGCGGTTGTCGGAACTGGACAGCAGCAGCGCGATCGGGAGTTCGCCCAGGGAGTTGGCGAACACCCACAGCCACGTGCTCGACACCGCGGGAGCGACGAGCGGGAAGACCACCCGGCGCAGCACGACGGCGTTGGACGCCCCGCTGACGCGGCCCACCTCTTCGAGTCCCTTGTCGAGTTGCAACAGTGCCGTCTGAATCATGCGTGATCCGCGTGGGATGTAGCGGGTGGTGAACGCGATGATGATGATCCAGATCGTGCCGTAGATCGGGATGGGCAGGTACAGGTACAGGAACAGCACAGCCATGCCGAGCACGACGCTGGGGATGGCGAAGACCAGGAAGGACAGATCGAACAGGCCCCTGCCGAGGCGCCCGGCGCGGGTCGAGGCCAGTGCCAGCCACAGGGCGAACCCGGCGGTCAGCGTCGCCGTGATCAGGCTGATCACCAGGGTGTTGACGACGGCGTGCGTCAGGTTCGGGTTGGTGAAGATCGCGCCGTAGTTGGCGAGGCTGAGCGCACCCAGGTTGTCGAAGTTGATCGGCTGCAGGTACGGGGTCAGGCTCGTCCAGACCAGGGTCAGGATGGGCACGATGATCGCGACGAGAACGTAGAACGAGACGATGCCGGCGACCGGGATGCGCCACCGCCCCAGCCGCACCGGTGTGGACCGGTACCCCTTGCCGCCCACCACCTGGAATCGGTGGGACTCGCGGGTCTGACGCCGGTAGACGGCGATCATCACGAGGGACAGCAGGACGAGCATGATGCCGTAGGCACTGGCCTGGCCGTAGTTGGCAAGACCCGACGGCGGCTGCAGGGACGCCTGGATGAGGCTGCTGAACACGAAGATCTGGTCCGGCATTCCGAGGATGGCCGGGATCGCGAACTCCTCGAGCGCAATGACGACGAGCAGCATGCTGGCCGCGGAGATCCCCGGCATCGTCAGCGGCAGAACCACTTTGCGGGTTCGCGTCCACCAGCCTGCACCCGACGTGGCCGCGGCCTCCTCGAATTCGAGGTTGAGCCGGGCGAACGTCGGCGCGAGCATGATGTACATGCCCGGGACACCGAAGATGCCGGCCACCAGGATCATGCCCGGCAGCGAGTAGATGTCGATCGAGAGCCCGAAGACCCGCTCGATGACGATGGCGATGGGGCCGTTGGTGGGGTTGGCCGCCAGGACCCACGCCACCGCCATGACCGTGGCAGGCACGGCCATGGGGGCCAGCGTGCTCGGCGCGAGGAAACGGCGTCCCGGAATGTCGGTCCGCTCGAACAGGTAGGCCAGGCTGACGCTGACAACCAATGCCAGCGACACGGTGCCGACCACGAAGACGAACGAGTTGAGCGCGACGTCGACCAGGCGTTTCGAGGAGAAGATCGCGGTGAAGTTGTCGAGCGTGAACCCGGGGACCTGGAAGGGCAGCTTCGTCTCGCTGTCCTTGAGGCTGCTGAACAACAGCATTCCCAGGGGGAAGAGCATGAGATAGGCGACGATCGCGCCGATGGCGATGTTGACGCCGACCAGGACGCGGTCCCGGCGCTTGGGGTGGTGTACGTCGGCGGGCTGAGGGCGTACGTCGTCGGGTCGAGGGCGTACGCCGGTGGAGAGCTGGGTGCCGGACTGCATCGCTGAAGTCTCCAAGGGTGAGGGGATAGAGTTTGCCGCCCGTCACGGGCAGCGGTGCGGCGGTGGGAGCCGTCAGTTGACGTTGGTGCCCAAGGCCTCTTCGACCTCGGGGAAGAAATCTGAGAACTGCTCGTACTGCGCGATGTCGGTCTCGCTGAACCATTCGACGCCGGCGTCACATAGGGCGCCGATGACACGGTTCGTGGCGGCGTCGGTGCAGTCCGTGTTGGTGGGAATGACAGAGTTGTACGTGCCGACCAATGCGGACTGGCCCTCTTCGGAGGCGAGGAAGGCGGTGAGCAGGCGACCCGCCGCCGGGTGCGGTGCACCGTCGGCCACGAACAGGTAGGACTTGTTGGCGTTCGTGGGGCCCACCGGTGCGACGGCGACCGGCGCGCCCTTCGACTCGTCCGCGAGCACGAGGTTGATGAGGTCGGTGCCGACCGGCGTCTGGCCGGACACGACGAGTGTGTGAGCCTGCGTCGTGTTTTCGGTGTAGTGGGGATTCAGCTCGGCCAGCCGGGACGCGTAGTCGAGACCGGCGTCGGCGCCGAGGGTGGGGTCCTGGGCCCACACGGTCATGAAGGACCCGCGCGACTCGACACTGAGTTTTCCGCCGTTCCATCGCGGATCGAGCAGGTCGTCCCAGCTCGCGGGCACATCGTTCGGGACCAGGGCGTCGGTGTTGTAGGCCCAGACCTTCGGTACCGCCCACACGTAGACGAAGTCGTCGGCGAAGATCTGGTCGCTGGGCACCTCGTAGGATGCCCAGTCGACCTTCGCCGCCATGGACTGCGACGGCAAGACCGTGAGCCCACCTGCGTTGGACACATCGAACGTCACCCGGTCGGCGGCCTGCTCCACATTGAGCTGGGTGACCAGATCCGGAGCCTTCTTGTTCGTGTACCTGACCTCGATCCCTGGGAATTTCTTCTCGAACGCGTCGATCGCCGGCTTCATCTGAGCCTCCGGCTTCGGCGCGAACCAGACGACCTCCCCTTCGGCCTTGGCCGCCTGGTACAGCTCGTCGAGGTTCTTCGTGTCCGGAACAGGCGGCGGACCGCCGCAGGCGGTCAGGACGACGGCGACTGCCATGACCGAGGCCATGCAGAGCCTGCGCCGAAAGCGCTTCATAGCGATCAACATTCCTTCGCGGCGGTGGAAACGGAGCTGCCCTGGGCGAGCC
Source organism: Rhodococcus koreensis (assembly GCF_900105905.1). Taxonomy (GTDB): domain Bacteria; phylum Actinomycetota; class Actinomycetes; order Mycobacteriales; family Mycobacteriaceae; genus Rhodococcus_F; species Rhodococcus_F koreensis. Next base: position 4,754,116 of record NZ_FNSV01000005.1, read on the forward strand.
CGTACAGCCGGCCGGCGGTGCCGCCCGCGATCAGCTCCAGGTCGGTGGCGTCGAGTGACGGCAGTTGCTCCCTGATGAGGTCGGCCAAGTCCGACAACGATCCGGCCGAGGCGGGGAAGTTCGAACCCCACATGACGTGGGCCGCCCCGAACTCTTCGATCAGCGTGCGGACCAGCGGTGCCGCGGATCCGCTCTCGCGCTGCGCGCGGAGTACGGCCGGCGGCGTGATCTTGATGAACACGCGGCCCGTCTCGCTGAGCTGGGGAGCTCCGTCCGAGTTCGGGTACGGCGCGGAGTCCAATTGCGGTCGGCCCGCGTGGTCGAGGATCGCGGTGAGTCCCGGGTACTGCTGGAGGAGCCCGGCGAGGATCGGAGCGTGCTGGGCGTGCATCTGGATGCAGACCGGCACGCGGCGGTCGGACAGGAACTGCCAGACCGGCGCCATGCGCTCGTCGTCGAGTCCGCGGCCGGGTGTCGGGACGGCGGTCGTTCCGTCCGCGGCACGGATGCGGACCCCCGAGAAGCCCCGCTCGTCGATCCAGTGGTGGAGGTCGTCGACCACCTTCGGGGAGAGGAAGTCCACCGAGCACACCCCGCTGAGGCGGTCGGGGTGCCTTGTGAGCTGGTCGGCTACGTAGCTGTTGTCGAATCCGTACACCGTGGAGGCCTGGACGACGACCAGGTGGTCGACGTCGGCGGCGTCGGCGGCCCGCAACAGGCCGTCGATGTCGGTGGGCCGTTCCTGGGACCAGGTGGACCGGTGTCCGCCGAGCGGGTCTGCGGGGTAGGCATCGGTGTCGGGCGAAATGATGTGGGTGTGTGTGTCGACTGTGAACATCAGTACCTCACGACTGGTGGGTGGGGTGGCGGGCGGAAAGTGGCGGGCGGGCGCGCTCAGGCGAGCTCGCCGAGATGCCGGGTGAAGTCGTCGAGGAGTTCGGCCACCGTCACGGGTGTGCGGATGACGTTCTGCTGCAACGCGTAGTCGATCGCGATCTGCAGACCGGCGACGAGCTCGTCGGTCACTCCGAAACGGAGGGCGCGCACGCGGGGACCGGGCTCGGTTTCAGCGGCCTTGCGCGCCTCGATCCGGTCTCCGAAAGCCTGGTAGAGCGCCGATACTGTGCGAGGCTCGGCCTCGAGGAGGTCACGCCGGACGGTGAGCACGTGGTTGATCGGCACCGTCTTGTGCCGGGCTCCCCATGCCTCCTCGGCCTCCCGCCAGTTCGGGATGATCGGCACCAGCGGCCCCTGCGCCCCGTCGAGCGCCGGCGGACCGAGGACGGCGGCCACGACATCGCCGCGCTCGAGCACGTCGAGCACCTTGCCGGTCGTGCGCTCGACGTTCGGCGGCTCGACATAGCTGGCGACGTGCGGCTCCTCGGTGGTCACCCAGGTGACTTCCTTGGCGTCGACGCCGAACTCTTCGTGCAGGATTCCGCGCACCCACAGACCGGTCGTCTGGCTGTAGGCCCGGACCGCGACCCGCCGGCCTGCCAGGTCCGCCGGGCTGATCTCGGCCGAACCGGGCCAGCGGGTCAGGGAGTGGTGGTGGAAGTCGCCGCTGAGTACCACCGGCAGAAGCGCGATCGGGGCTCCTGCCTCGCGGGCCTGCAGATAGGTGGCGATGGCCAATTCGCTGAAGTCGTACCGGAGCTCACGCACCATGGGAGCGAACGCCTTGTAGATCGGATCCGCTGCCGCGAGCTCGACGGGATGTCCCTCGACGCTGAAGCCGGGTTCCGCGAGGAACGCCGTGTGCGGGTAGGACTTCGCCGCGATGGACAAGGTTGTGGACATGAATACAACTCCTCTGTTGCGTCCGAACCCGGGGAGTGCATGTGGTGTGCCTCCGAACCCGGGGAGTGCACTGGTGTCAGTGCGCCGATGCCGTCATTCGACCGATGGGTGAATATCGGTTTTGTCTTACGGTTTCGCTCAATTTACGCGGGAGTGACGCCCATTACAAGCCTTTGAGGCTCGGATCGTCTAACAATTTTGCGGAAGCCGGGTCGATGCGGGCGGCGAAGACACGGGGTTCGCGTCCGCCGGCGCGATCATGCTGGGGCAATCGGCTCACCAACCCGAATTGTTCTACAAAATGAGCGCGATCGAGTCGGGCACGATGGGCACTCCGGCGTCGGGAAATCCAGTTCTTGCTGTTCGCCGCACTCCGCTGCTAGTCTGACGACAGAAAGTTGTTAAACAATCTGAGAGCCGACCGGGGAGACTCGGATGACGCCAGTGTTATCTGGCGACCGGCCTGCTCGCTGCCGGCGAGGGCACGCCCTCCGACACCAGCTCGCTGATCGAGTCTCGCGAGTTTCCCCGAAGCGCCACAGTGGTCTGTGGTGGCTGTTCACGATCGTCAAGCGAGGACACAGTTGTGATAAAGATCGACGAAGCAATCGCCGTACCCGCGCCACCGGGGCGGGTGTGGGCGGTCATTTCCGACCCCACCGAGGTGGTGTCGTGCATCAACGGTGCCGAACTCGGCCAGTTCCACGACGACGGCTCGTTCGACGGCACGCTGGTCGTGAAATTCAGCGCGATCCGGGTGCGGTTCGGCGCCCGGATGTCGCTGGAGCTGGACGAGCCCGCCTGGGAGGGACGACTTTCGGCGCGCGGGCGGGACGGGCAGGGCGCGACGCGGTTCACCGCGCACGCGAACTTCCGGATCACCGAGGACCATGCGGGCGGCGCACGGGTGCAGGTGACCGGCGAGGTGGCCCTCGCGGGCAAGCTCGCGTCGGTGATCGAGGCGGGCGCCGGCGCCGTGGTGTCCCGGATGACCAACGACTTCACGGACGAACTGGTGCGCCGGTGCGCCGGGGAGACCGCGGTCGTGCCGGCGCCGAGCCGGCCGACCGTGTGGGCCCGCGTGCGCGCCTGGTGGCGCAGGACCATTCACAAGCGACAGAGCGAGCAGAGCGGAGTGGCAAGTGGCAAGACTCAATAGTGTGATCGGTGCGCTGGAATCGGGGCAGCACGCCTTCGCGGCGTTCGCGGCTCCCGAGCCGGCGGCGGCGCTCGACTTCGCAACCAGCGACTACGACGGTCTGGTGTTCGAGGCCGAGCACAAACCTTGGGACGCAACGACGTTGCGGGACAGCCTGCAGTATCTGCTCAACCGGCGACGGATATTCGAATCGGGCACGCTCGCCCCGTCGCCCACTCCGCTGATCCGGGTTCCCGTCAACGGTGCCGAACAGGGCCAGTGGCACGCGAAGCAGGCTCTCGACCTCGGGGCGTACGGAATCGTGTGGCCGCACATCAGCCGGGTCGAGGAAGCGCGCAATGCGGTCGCGGCCTGCCGGTACCCCCGCCTGCCTGGCGAGGACCGGTACGACCCGCCGGGCCTGCGCGGCGACGCGCCTGCGGCCGCCGCACGGTACTGGGGCCTGTCGAACGACGAGTACTACGCGAAGGCCGACGTGTGGCCACTCGCCCCGGACGGCGAGATCCTCGTCGTGATCCAGATCGAGGATCAACTCGGCATCGAGAACCTCCCGGCCATCCTCGAACAGGTGCCCGGAATCGGTCTCATCCTCATCGGTGAAGGCGATCTCAGCCAGGAACTGGGCGTGCCCCGTCAACTCGACCACCCGCTGATGGTCGAGGCCAGGAGCCGGATCGTGAAGATCTGTCACGAACACGAAGTCGTGGTCGGCCACCCGCACGTGACGACGAGCAACGTCGAGCGGGTGCTCGACGAGGGCTACCGCTTCCTCATGTCCGCGCCGGTGCGCAGCTATCCCGGCCTGGAACTGGGCCGCAAACTCACCGGTCGCTCCTGACCCCGAACACTCACCTGGAGAACAACCTTCATGATCATCGACTGTCACGGCCACTTCACCACCGCGCCACCCGCGCTCGGACAGTGGCGCGAGCGCCAGATCAAGGCGTTCGACGATTCGGGCGCGCGGGTCTCACCCGACGAGTTGCACATCGGCGACGACGAGATCACGGCCGCGATCGAACAGGGGCAGCTCAAGCTCCAACTCGAACGCGGCACCGACCTCACGGTCTTCTCCCCCGGCGCGGGAAAGATGGCCCACCACTACGGCGACGAGCAGACCAGCCTGGTCTGGTCGCAGGTCAGCAACGACCTCATCGCCCGGGTGTGCGGCCTGTTCCCGGACCGTTTCGCCGCGGTGTGCCAGCTTCCTCAGTCGCCCGGCGACGCGCTGGCCTCCTCCATCCGCCGGTCGGCGGCGGAACTCGAGCGCTGCGTCGAAGAACTCGGGTTCGTCGGCTGCCTCCTCAACCCGGACCCCTCCGACGGGTACTGGCAGGCGCCGCCGCTGACCGACCGGATCTACTACCCGCTCTACGAGAAGATGGTGGAACTGGCCGTGCCCGCGATGATCCACGTCGCGATGTCGCGTAACCCCGCCATCCAGGGCACCTGCGCGCACTACCTCAACGGCGACACCGCAGCCTTCATGCAGCTGTGCCAGTCGGACCTGTTCACCGACTTCCCGACGCTGCGGCTGATCCTGCCGCACGGCGGCGGCGCGGTGCCCTACCACTGGGGCCGCTACCGCGGGATGATGCAGGACCAGGGCAGGCCGCCACTGGAGGAATCGTTGCTGCGCAACGTCTTCTTCGACACCTGCGTCTACCACAAGCGGGGCCTCGAACTTCTCACCGACATCATCCCCGCCGAGAACGTGCTCTTCGCCTCCGAGATGATCGGCGCCGTCCGCAGCGTCGACCCGGAGACCGGGCACCGATTCGACGACACCAAGGCGCTGCTCGACTCCATCGACTCCATCAGCGACGCCGACCGGCAGGCGATCTACGGCGGCAACGCGCTGAAGGTGTTCCCGCGCCTCGCGAGCCACGTCCGGAACCACCACAAGCAAGAAGAGGTCGCGCAGTGAAGGTTTACGAAGCGCTCGCAGCAGCGTTCGCCGCCGAGGGCACCACGGATGTGTTCGGCATGATGGGCGACGCCAACATGCACTGGATGAATGCCCTGGCCACCCGTGGGACGCGCCTGTACGAGGTGCGTCACGAGGGTGCGGGCCTGAGCATGGCGCACGGGTACGCCCGCGCCTCCGGCCGGCCGGGTGTCGTGACGACGACGAGCGGGCCCGGCACCGCGCAGCTAGCCACGTCGATGATCGTGGCGAGCCGTGCGCGCATCCCGCTGGTCGCGTTCTGCGGGGAGACGCCGCTGGGTGACGAGGGCGCCGTGCAGTACCTCGACCAGCGCCGGTTCGCCGCCGCGATCGAGTGCGAGTTCCTCCAGGTGACCAAGGCCGAGTCGGCCGCAGAAGTGGTGCAGCGCGCCTTCTACCTGGCCCGCACCCAATCCCGGCCGGTGATGATCAGCGCCCCGTTCGACGTGCAGCTGCAGGAGTTCGAGGACGACATGCCGTACGTCCCGTCCACCGAGCTGCTCCGGACCCCCAAGCTGCTACCGCACCCGGACCGGATCCAGCAGGCGTGCGAAATCATCGGGGCGAGCAAACGAGTCGTGATCGTCGCCGGTCGGGGCGCCCGCAACGCGGAAGCAGGCGAGCAGATCCTCGCGCTTCAGCGTCGCACCGGCGCCCTACTCGCCACCACGTTGCAGGCCAAGAACTGGCTCAGCGCCGAAACCGAGTACCACGTGGGGATCGCGGGCCTGTTCGGGAGCAGGCTGGCGATGGAACTGCTGCAGGAGGCCGACTGCGTGGTGTCGGTGGGCGCGAGCCTCAACCACTACACCATCGAGAGCGGATACCTGTTCCCCGAAGCCCGGTTCATCCAGATCGACACGGCGCCGCACCTGGTGATGGGCAACGGTCAGGTCGCCGACTGCTACATGCAGGCCGACGCGGTCACCGCCCTCGTTGCCCTGACAGGCGCGCTGGGGGTTCGCGGTATCGAGATGGAAGGCTTCCACACCCCCGAGGTGCACGGCCGGCTCACGGCCCCGCTGATCGACCCCGCCGAGTTCCGCAGTCAGCCCGGCCTGCTCGACCCGCGCGAGGCGATCTCGGTGCTCGACGCCGAACTTCCCGGCGAGATCGGGCTGGTGCTCGGCAGCGGACACCAGACGGACTTCGGCACCATGCTCTTCCAGCGGTCCCGCGAGATCACCTCGAACTACGGCATGTTCGGTGCCATCGGCCAGGCTCCGCTGCTGACCATCGGCACCGTCGTCGCCAACGGCGGCAAGCCGACGTTCGTGGTCGAAGGCGACGCGAGTTTCCTGATGCACCTGTCGGAGTTCGAGACCGCGTGCCGCTACGGCCTTCCGGTGCTCGTCGTCGTCATGAACGACGAAGGCCTCGGCGCGGAATACCACAAGGCGAAGGCCAAGGGCCTCGACCCGGAGCTCGCCGTCATCCCCACCCCCGAACTCGGCACGGTCGGGAAGGCACTCGGCGGCGGCGGCGCCACCGTCCGCACGACCGACGAACTGCGCGCCGCGCTGGCCGAGTACGTCCGCGACCCCCGGCCCACCGTGATCGACGTGCGCATCACCCGCGACGTGCTCAGCGTGCCCTACCGGCGCATGCAGTACGGCGAGGACGTATGACCACGCGGGGACTGATCACGACCAACGAAACGAGGACTCGTCAATGAAAATCGTATTGGGCAGAGACGATCTCGCTGCCGTGGCCGTCGAGTGGGCCGCGGCCGCCGGTGCAACGCCCGAACGTCTCGACATCCGGCCCGTGCACAAGGCATCGCGCGGCTTCGTGAACGACGCGGCGGCGGACGTGTGCGAGCTGGCCGTGGTGACATTGCTGCAGGCGGCCGCATACGACAAGCCGGTGGCGCTGCTGCCGATCACCATGCTCGGCCGGTACCAGCATCAGACCCTGGTGACACTGGGCGAACTGGACGTCGAGGGTGTACGGGGCCGGAGCGTCGGCGTGCGCTCGTGGAGCCAGACCACCGGGGTGTGGCTGCGCGGGTTCCTCAGCGAGCAGTACGGCCTCGATCTGTCCGAAGTGGACTGGCACACGTACGAGGGCGGGCACGTCGACGGGGCCACCGACCCGGCGTGGGTCACGCGCGCCCCCGAGGGCGCAAAACTGCAGGCCGACTTCCTCGAAGGCCGGCTCGACTACGGGATCATGGGCAACGAACTGCCCTCCGACGACCGGATCCGCACCGCCATTCCCCACGCCCTCGCGGTCGCCGCCGAATGGGCCGCACGCAAGGGTTTCGCTCCGATCAACCACGTGGTGGGGTTCAGCGCGGCGGCCGCCGGCGAGGACCCGAAGGCGATACTCGCGGTGTACGACGCGCTGGCCGAGGCCGCCACGACTGCCGGTCCCGCAGCGGGTCCGGTGAACCTGAGCCCCGTCGGGTTCGACGGTCTGCGCGGGCCTGTCACCGACGCCGCCCGCTACGCCTACGAGCAGGGGGTGCTGCCGCGCCGCGTCGAGTTCGACGAACTGGTCGATCGCACCTGCGCCGCGCTCGGGGTGACCGCGTCCCGGCTCGGCGGCTGAACCACTCGCTCCCTCTGGAATACGAAAGGCTGAACATGAACACGCTCTCGGTCGCACTCGGCGACTACCGGCACGTGCAGGCCCTGCTGGGCGGCGACGTCACGGTGAACGGCTACGAGGTGAAACCGGTCGAGGTCAGCCCGATCATCGGCGCATACCGCCGGATGATCCGCGACCTCGAGTTCGACGTGTGCGAACTCGCGCCGACCTCCTACCTGATGGCGTTGCAGGCCGGGGTTCCGCTCACCGGCATCCCCGTCTTCCTCAACCGCCGCTTCCACCACGCCGACGTGCAGTGCGGTTCGGCGTCGGGAATCCGCTTCCCCGCCGATCTCGAAGGTAAGCGGATCGGTGTCCGCGCGTACACGGTGACCACCGGGGTGTGGATGCGCGGCATCCTGCGCGACGAGTACGGCCTCGACATCGACACCGTGAAGTGGGTCGTGGACGACGACGACCACATCGAAGGCCGGGCTCCCTCGAACGTCGAGCGCGTCACCGACGGCCGGTCGCTCGGCGAGTTGCTGCGGGCCGGCGAGATCGACGCCGCATTCAGCGGCAACGCCGGCACCGGACGTGCTGGGGCGCCGCGGGCCGGGTGGTCGGCGGCGGCCGAGCAACCCGCGGTCGAGGACGGGCCGTACCCACTGTTCCCCGACCACGAGGTGCTCGCCACCGACTGGTACCTACGCACCGGGATCTATCCGCTGCACTCCGTGATCGCGATCCGCAGCGAACTCGTCGACCGCGACCCGGGGCTGCCCACCGCCCTGTACGCCGCATTCGCCGAGAGCAAGCGCCGTCAGATCGAGGCCGATCCACAGTGGTCGGCGCTGGCGCGACTGGGCAAGCAGGCCAAGCAGATCCAGAGCGATCCGATCCCCTACGGTCTCGATGCCAACGACGCGAGTGTGCGCGCGCTCGTGAAGTACTCCCGGGACCAGGGTCTCCTCGACCCGGACTTCTCCACCGATCCCCACCAGGTGTTCGCCAAGGGCGAGTACCCAGACGCCTGAGCCAGCCCACCGAACGAGAAAGGTGTAGACCTTGGACATCGTCGACACCCACTGCCACATCATCTCCGACGACGTGACCCGCTACCCCCGGGCCCCGATCGGCGGGACCCAGTCCGGTTGGGCGACCACCCGCCCGGTCACCGCCGGCGGCATGGTCGAGCGCATGGACGAAGCCGGGATCGGCCAGGCCGTACTGGTACAGGCGACAACCGCCTACGGCTACGACAACTCCTACGTACTCGACAGCCGCGCCCAGCGGCCGGACCGGTTCATCGTGGTGGGCACCGTGGATCCGTTGCGGCCGGACGCCGCCGACAACCTGGAGGCGGCGGTCGGCGACAACGGCCTCGCCGGGGTCCGGCTGTTCACCAGCGGCAGCACGGTGCCCACCCAGGGCGAGTGGTTCGCCGCGCCGGAGACGTACCCCTTCTGGGACAAGGCCACCGAACTCGGAGTCACGGTATGCCTGCAGATGCGGCTCGGACCGGCGACCGAGCAAGTGCACCAGCTGCTTCGCCGGTTCCCGTCGGTCCGCGTGCTGCTCGACCACATGGGATACCCCGACATCGCGGCCTCACCCACCGACGCCGGCGAAGCGGTGGCGGAGCTGGCTGTCCATCCTGGCCTGCACCTCAAGCTGACCCACCGCAATCTCGAACCTCTCCACGACGCCGGCGAAAAGGCCTCTGGTTTCCTCGATCCGGTGCTGGCAGCGTTCGGAGCACACCGGATCGCGTGGGGTTCCAACCTGCCCGCCGCCGAACAGTCACTGCCCGAACTCGTCGCCCTCGCCCACAAGGTACTGGCCGACGTACCCGAGCCCGAACGCCGCGAGATCTTCGCGGGCACCGCGCGACGGCTGTATCCCGGCCTGGCCGGATAGGTACTTTTCGCGAGAAACCCGCGGGTCTTGCCGGGTGTTCGGTTCTTTCGAGCCGAACACCCGGCCGACCGGCCTGTTCAGGATCGCCAATGGAAGGGAGCAAACCACGCCGATGACCGTCCTCTCCGGCCTCCGCGGACAAACCTTCGCGTCGCTGCGCACCACCAACTTCCGCCGTTACATCACCGGCCAGACGATCTCGCAGGCCGGCAAGTGGATGCAGACCATCGCCCAATCATGGCTCGTCCTCGAACTTTCCGGCTCCGCCACCGCAATCGGTGCGGTGATGGCGTTGCAGACCGTGCCGATGCTCCTCGTCGCCCCGTATGGCGGCGTCGTTGCCGATCGGGTCGACAAGCGGCGCCTGATGATCGCCTTGCAAACCCTGATGGGGGTGCAGGCACTGGTCCTCGGAATTCTCACCGTCACCGGAACAGTCCACCTCTGGCAGGTCTACGTTCTCGCTCTCGTGCTCGGCCTGAACCAGTGCTTCGAAACTCCGACACGCCAATCGTTTCTCCTCGAAATGGTCGGGGCCGATCGACTTCGCAACGCCGTCAGCCTGCAATCGGTGCTCACCTCCACGGCACGGATGGTCGGTCCTGCCGTCGCCGGGCTCGTCATCGCCGCCGGCGGTGTCGGTCTGTGTTTCCTTCTCAACGCCGCAAGTTTCGTCGCGGTCGTGATCTCCCTGCTCACCCTCGATGTCTCGCAGCTCAATCCGTCACCACCGACGGTCCGGGCTCGCGGTCAGCTCCGCGAAGGTCTCGCGTACGTCCGGCAGTCCGCTGAACTGACCGTACCGCTGACCATGATGGCGCTGGTCGGTTGTTTCGCCCTCGAATTCCCCGTAGTGCTACCGGTGATCGCCGACCAGACCCTCGACGCCGGGCCGGGCGCATCCGGCTTCATCACCGCCGCGATGGGAGCGGGATCGGTGGTGAGCGGGCTCGCTGTCGCAACCTGGGGCCGTACCGGAACCGGGCCGCTCGTCGTCACCGCGACGGCGTTCGGAGCCGTTCTCCTCGTCGCCGCCGTCGTCCCCAATCTGTGGGTCATGCTGGTCGTCATGGCCTGTGTCGGAGCCTGCAGTGTCGCGTTCAACTCGACGACGAACAGCACACTGCAACTCGCCGCCGCACCGGACAAACGCGGGCGGGTCATGGCCCTGTTCGGCATGGCATTCATCGGATCCACCGCGGTCGGCGGGCCCATCACCGGATGGGTGTGTGAGCAGTGGGGCGGCCGCGCAGGATTGCTTCTCGGGGCCGTCGCCTGCCTGATCGCCGCTGCTATCGGTGCACTGCGTCCGAGAGACCGGACTCGGCCACCGACCTAGTCGTGCGCCTGCTCCACGACCCAGGCCGCAACCTGGGTGCGGGAGGTGAAACCCAGCTTGGCCAGAATGTGCTCCACGTGACCCTGGGCGGTGCGCGGTGAGATCACGAGGCGGTCGGCGATGGCCTGGTTGGTCAGGCCTTCGGCGATGAGGTCGGCGACCTGACGTTCCCTCTTGGTCAGTCGCGTCGGCGCGTCGGTGTCCGGTGTGGAGGTACCGGGCTGCGCTTCGTGGAGGGCGTAGGCGATGGCCGCGTCGAAGCCGAGCTGTTCACCTTTGCGGTGGGCCGCCGCGAATGCTGTGTCCCCGAGTCCCTGCCGGGCCTTCTCGGCGAATTCGGTCTGGTAGACAATCAGATTGGAATGGATGACCGCGGCACTGCCCACCGACCTCGCCAGCCATTGCGCGGCTCCCATCAGCACCGCGGCCCGAGTCGGATCTCGCCTCTCGCACGCGATCCAGGCCAGCGCTTCGACGGCGGCTGCGGCGAAGCGGGGGCTGTGCACCTGCCGCGACAGCTCCAGCGATTCCTCGAGGTATCGGACTGCGCGATCGGCGGCGCCCTGTCGCCACACCGCAATTCCCAAGGCCCACAGCGAATGCGATCGGTACATCTTCTCGCCGTACTTTTCCGTGATCGCGAGGACCCGCTCGTGGCGCTCGACGGCCCGCTCGGTCTGGCCGGACAGTCCGTAGGCCAACCCGAGAAGATAGAGCACGTTCGTCTCGAGTGTGCGATCCCCGCGTGTGCTGAACTCCGTGAGTGCAGTTTCGAGGTGCGAGCATGCGTCTGGGAGGTCCCCGCTGTAGAGGGCCAGCGTTCCGTCGGCGAAGGAGACGAACGCGCGCATCATAGGGTCGCTCGTGTGCGCGGTGAGGTTCCGCGCCTCCGCCACGAGCGCGGCACCGGACTCGAGATCGCCCTGCACGTTGGCCATCACGCTGGCGCAGTAGAGCGCCCTGATCCGCTCGACCGTCGGCTCTCCGGGGCAGCGGGCCAGTAGGTCGGAGAACCAGCGCCGCCCCTCGCTGTACAGACCCTGGGAGGTCCAGAACCAGCGGAGTGCGGCGGCGGTGCGCAGGCCGGCGGCGGGATCGTCGTCGATGCAGAACTCCAGTGCCTCACGGAGGTTCGGTTGCTCCCGCTTCAAACGGGCGATCCAGTCCAGTTGCCGTGCGCTGATCCACTCGGCCTCCGCGGTGAGTGCCAGCGCCTCGTACCAATCCCGGTGCCGGCGACGCAAAGTCACGGTCTCGCCGGTCTGCTCGAGTTTCTCGTAGCCGTACGCGCGGAGGGTCTCGAGCATCCGGAACCGCACCACCGACCCGTGCCCCTCCCGGATCAGGATCGATTTCTCCACCAGGGAGGTCAGCGTGTCGAGCAATTCGTCCGGGCCCAGTCCGTCGCCGCAGACCTGCTCGGCGGCATCGAGTTCGACGCTGCCGGCGAAGACCGCCAACCGACCCCACATCAGTTGCTCACCGGTGGTGCATAATTCGAAACTCCAATCGATCGACAAACGCAGGGTCTGCTGCCGCGTCGGCGCACCGCGGCTGCCGCGGGTCAGCAGGGTGTAGCGGTCTGTCAGGCGCCCCAGGATCTGCTCGGGCGACATCGCCCGCAAACGGGCGGCGGCCAGTTCGATCGGCAACGGCAACCCGTCGAGGCGGTGGCAGATCCCCGCCACCGCCGCCGCGTTGTCCTCGGTCAGTGCGAATCCGGGAACCGCGGCGGCGGCGCGTTCGGCGAACAGGTGCACCGCATCGTATTTCGGTAATCCCCGCAACGACGGCCTGCGATCGGGATCCGGCACGGCCAGCGGCGGCACCTGCAGCACCGCCTCCCCGCCGATGCCGAGGGATTCGCGGCTGGTCGCCAGAATCCGCAGCGCCGGGCACACCCGCAACAGCGTCTCGGTCAGCTCCGCCACCGCGTCCACCAGGTGCTCGCAATTGTCGAGGACCAGCAGCAGTTCCCTGGAGGCGAGGAACTCGATCAACACCTCGCGCAGCGGCCGCGCCGAATGGTCCCGCACCCCCACTGCCGCGGCCACCGCGTCCACCAGCGAAGACCCGTCGCGCAGTTCGCCCAACTCGACCAGCCGCGCACCGTCGCCGTAGTCGCGTTGCACCCCCGCGGCGACGCGCATCGCCAGCCTCGTCTTGCCGACCCCTCCGATCCCGGTCAGCGTCACCAACCGCGACCCGGCGAGCAGGTTCTTCGCCTCGGTGAGTTCGTGCCGACGGCCGACGAAACTCGTCAGTTCCAAGAGGAGGTGTCCCGTCACGCCGCTCGCTGGTGTGGTGCCGCGCGGTCCGTGCCCTCGGTCGTGGACCTGCGCGTCGGGTTCCGTGCGGAGGGCCATGTCGTCGACGGAAAGACCGCGATCGAGTTGAATCCGCCGCAGTTCCTCCCCGAAGTCGGCGGCCGTCGCCGGACGTTCACCGGGAGTACGGGACATCGCCCGGGCGATCACGTCGGACACGTCGTCGGGGATCCCGTGCTCCCGCAGGTCGGGCACGGGTTGCGTGGTGATGCGCAGGAATTGCGCGACCACCTGCTCCCCACTGCGGCGTTCGAACGCGGCATGACCGGTGAGGGCACTGAACAGCGTCGCCCCGAGACCGTAGACGTCGGCGGCCGGGCTCGGCGGGTCACCCTGGAGGACCTCCGGCGCGGTGTAGGCCGGCGACCCGGTGACAGCGCCGGTCGCGGTCTCGAAACCGCCGCTGATGTGGGCGATGCCGAAGTCCGTCAACTCCGGTTCGCCGTAATCGGTGAGCAGGATGTTCGCGGGTTTGATATCCCGGTGCAGGATGCCGAGCCGGTGCGCCGTCTCCACCGCGCCGGCGACCTTCACCCCCAGCCGCAGCACCTCGTCCAGTTCGAGGGGACCGTCCTTGCGGACCCGGGCCTCCAGCGACCCGTGCGGGTGATACGGCATCACGATGTACGGAACTCCGCTGTCGGTGGCCCCGACCTGCAGGACGCCGACGATGTTCGGATGACCGGTGAGCCGGCCCATCGCCCGCTGCTCCCGGAAGAACCGGGCCTTGTTCTCCTCGTCGAGATCGACGGTGAGCACCTTCACCGCCACCGTGCGATCCAGATCCGCCTGGGTGCAGCGGTAGACCACTCCGAAGCCGCCGCGTCCGATCTCCCGGGCGTCGTCGAAACCGGCCGCACTCAGCTCCGACGCCACGACGGGGACGACGTACCGCTGCGTGTCGAGCGGATCACCTTCACCCATCGGACGGACCACTCACCCCGTCGGCTCGTGCCGCCGCGCGCTGGTTCCGACGGCACGACCAGAGCACAGATACAACCGTGGACTCGCCTCTCGATGGCGTGCCCACAAGGATATCGCTGCCATCGGTCGAATCATGACGTCCGGGTGGAGTTCCGCACGATGAGGCGTCCGTGGAGTTTCCCCGGCGGCACGGGCCGGTCGAGGTTGTCGAGGCGGTTGACGAGCTGTGTGACGGCAACGCGGGCAAGGAGTTCGGGCTGCAGGTCCACCGAGGTGATGGGGGGCGTCGCGGATCGGGTGTGCTCCGAGTCGGAGCCGCCGACGATCTGGACGTCGCCGGGAACGTCGAGTCCGCGTTCCCGGACACGTGCGAGCACTCCGGCCGCGTGCCTGCCGGTGAGGCAGTACACCGCGTCGGGCGGGTCGTCGCGGTCGAACAGTTCGTCGGCGGCGTCGCGGCCGCCGGACTCCCCGGTGGTCTCGGGCCGGTGGGCGACCAGCGGGTCCTGACCGCGCGCCTCCGCCCAGGCGCGGTAGGCGGCCTCGGCGCCGAGGTTCCACGAGTTGGGGTCGGTCCCGGCAACGAGGGCCACTCGCGTGGCACCCGCTTCGTCGAGGTGCTGCAACACCAGGTCGGTCATGAATTCGGTGTCGGTGTCGATCCAGTTCTCGTACGCGGCCCGTGCCGGATCTTTGCCGACGGACAGGAACGGCACGCCTTCCCCGAGGAGCATCTCGATGAGGGGATCGTTGGTGACGGGTTCCGTGATCAGGAACCCGTCGCAGGCGAGGGCGGCGGCCGGTGACTCTTCGCGGGTCGGGTCCGACACCAGCATGAGTCCGTATCCGAAGTCCATCGCGGCCAGCGCCGCCGAACCCGCGAACCGCAGGAAGTAGTCGACGCCCTCGGGGAGCGAAGAATCCAGCGTTTCGAGGGGCCGGAGCACGAGGGCGAGGATGCCGAGACGGTTGCTGCGCAGCCCCCTCGCCACCACATCCGGCCGGTAGCCCAGGGACTTCGCGGTCGCGCGGACCCGCTCCCGCGTCGCGGCGGCGACGACCCCTTTGCCGCTGAACGTGTGCGACACCGTGGTGGTCGACACCCCGGCGTGCCGTGCCACGTCGGCGATGGTGGGCCGCGATCGTTTCTCCGTCACCGGATCAGGCTACCAATTGTCCGACCTGCACCAAATCGATTTGTAAATTTACTTCTCACGCTCTTGTCCAAATCGATTTGGTTCCGTACGGTGACCCGGGTCACGCCAGATCGGCGATTGCGCCACCAGCCGCACATCCGTGCTCGTCTACCCGGAGGACCCCATGGCATCGACTCGAGCAGACTCCCGCGCGGCGAAACCCGGCGCGACGCCGCCGGCCGACCGTGCCGGGAAGGTGGAGACGCACGGCATCGACTTCATCCCCGACGGCGAGCGACACGGCCGCGCCCGGGACCTGTTCGCGGTGTGGGCGGCGCCCAACGTGAGCTACCTGACCCTGGTCGTCGGCGGCGCACTGATCCTGATGGGCCTGTCGTTCTGGCAGGCGCTCGCGGTGATCGTGGTCGGCAACCTGTTCTCGATCCTCACCGGGATCGTCGCCGCCAGCGGACCGGCGTCGGGCACACCCAGCGAGGTGATCACCCGGGCGATCTTCGGCATCCGCGGCAACCGGGTGAACATCCTCGTGACCAGCTGGTTCATCAGCGTCTGCTACCTGGCACTGAACTGGGCGGCCGCGTCGTACACGGCGTTCCGGCTCCTCGAACGGTTCGGCATCCACGCGACCACCCCGGTGAAGGTCGTCGTCATCCTGGCGATCGCCGCCGCCACGCTGGCCATCGGTGTATACGGGCACGCGACGATCGTGCGGCTCTACCAGCCGCTGGCCGTCCTGCTGATCCTGATCTTCGTGGTGATGGCCGGCTACGTCCTCGGGAACGCCGACTGGGGTTACCAGCCGGCGGAGGCGCTCCACGGAATCGGGCTGTGGGCGACGGTGGCCGCGGGTGTTTCCATCGTGGCGTCGGCTCCGCTGTCCTACACCAACAGCGCGGACTTCGCCCGCTACCTGCCGGCGACCACGTCGCCGGTGTCGGTCACCGCCTGGACGGCGCTCGGCGCGTTCGTCCCCAGCGTGTTGTTCACCGCGCTCGGCGCACTCGCCGGCACCGGACTCGACATGGCCGACCCGCAGATCGCACTCGAGGCCATCCTCCCCTCCTGGTTCACGCCGATCTTCCTGCTCGCCGTCATCGTCGGCACCATCGCCAACAACGCGATGACCGCCTACAGTTCCGGGCTCGCGCTGCAATCGGTCGGCCTGCGCCTGCGTCGCTCGCGCAGCGTCCTCCTCGACGGCTCGATGGGTGTCGCCATGACGCTGTACGCCCTGCTCGTCTCCAACTTCCTCGACACCGTCAGCAACATGATGCAGCTCGTCGTGACCGTGATGGGTCCCGTGATGGCCGTCTACGTCGCCGACGTCCTGTGGCGCCGCAACCGCTACGACGGCCTCGGGCTCGGCGACGAAACCAGCAGCAGCCCCTACTGGTACAGCGGTGGGATCAACTGGGCGGGAACGGTCGCCGTCTTCACCGGCATCGCCGCGGCCGCGCTCTGCGTCGCCGCCCCGGTCTACACCGGACCCGTCGCGAACGCGGTCGGCGGCGTGGATCTGTCGTTGCCGGTCGGTTTGCTCGTGTCCGCGGCGCTGTACGTCGTGCTGATGCGCTCGTACCGAACCCGCTGACCCTCTGTGATCAATTGCTCCACAGCTTTATTCACACCATCTGGATAACGAGGACGATCATGACCGAATCCACCACTGCCCGCCCTCACGTCTGCGTCGACGACACCCGGCCGCGCGAACGCGGTGTCGCCCGCGGCACGCAGCTGCGCACCGACCTGCCCGCGTCCGTGGAACTGTATCTGCGCCTGTTCGATACGGTCGGCGTGAGCGAGAGCCGGACCCGCGACAGTGCGCACTGTCTCGCGGATGTCCTGGGGGCGTGGGGTCCCCGGTACCTCGACGAGATCGAGGGCATCGCTGTCGGCGCCGGGCTCGAAACCTGGCACGTGATGGCACTGAACGGCCGCACGGAGATCCTGTCCCAGGCCACCGCGGCCCGCCCCGGCGAGTGCTCCACCATCGCCTACGCACCCGCGGATCGCGCGTCGGCGCCGTTCGGGATCCAAACCTGGGACTGGCATCAGGAACTCGACCCGTACTGGCACACCCATCAGGTGCGCGGAACCCGCCACGCCTACGTCGGGCTGACCGAGCACGGCATCCTCGGCAAGATCGGGATGAACAGTGCGGGCCTCGGCGTGTTCTTCAACATCCTCGGCCACCGCGACGACGCACCGGCCGGGGTGCCCGTGCACATCCTGTCGGCGGCGGTCCTCGGTGAAGCCGGAACCGTCGGCGAGGCCCTCGATCTGCTGCGCTCGGCGCCGATCGCAACCTCGGGCGCGCTGACGCTGATCGACCCCGACACCGTCGCGTGCGCCGAGGTCAGCCCCGTCGGCGTCGCCGCCCTGCACCCGACGGACGGATTCCTGACGCACACCAACCACTTTCTCGACCCGGCCAACGCCGCCCGCGAGAAGGCCGGCCTGTACGAGCCCGACTCCCAGGACCGCTACGGGCTGATCGCCTCCCGGCAGCAGCGGTACGCGGCGCCTGCCGTCGCCGATCACCTCGTCGAGTACCTGTACTCCGATCCGGGGCAGCCCCAGCTGTGCTGCGTCCCCGCCCCGGACGCGGTCTTCGGTCAGCGCTGGGCCACCCTGTCGACGGTGCTGCTCGAACCCGAGCACCGGCGGGCCCGCATCCTCCCCGGCACGCCGCTCGACGCCCGCCGACGGTCGTGGACCACCCTCGACGCCCCCGCCCCCGCGCCCGCACCCGCGTTCGTGGCCGGGTGACGCCGGGTACGTGAGCGGCAAAGCGTGCTCCCGCACTCTTTGCCACTCACGTGGGGGTCAGGCAACCAGGTTCGCCGAGGCCCAGTCCATGTGCGTCTGAATCGCTTTGGCCGCTTCGTCGGCGTCGCCGGTTTCGATGGCGTCGACGATGGCGCTGTGCCGGCCGACGTCCATGTTGCCGACGGCGCGGTCGAGGCCGGCGAACATGATCGACATCCGGATGGATCCCTCGAGAGAGATCCAGGAGTGCAGGAGTGTGTCGTTGCCGGTCAGCGAGCACATGGTGCGGTGGAAGTTCAGGTCGGCCTCGATGCGAGCCTCGAGGACCGCGGTGTCCATGACGTCGAGGGCAGCGCGCAGTTCCGCGATGGCGGTGGTGCGGTCGGCCAGGCCGGCGAGTTCCCGGACCGCCAGTGCCTCGAGGGCGGCGCGGACAGCGAAGATGTCGCGGATCTCCTTGGAATCGAGGTGCCGCACGTACAGGCGACCCCGCGCACCGGCGGAGATCAAGCCCTCTTGCTGGAGTTGCCGCATCGCCTCGCGGAGCGTGCCGCGGCTGATCTGCAGCATCTCGGACAGTTCCGTCTCCACGAGCGGGCTGCTCGGCGCCAGTTCCCCACTGGTGATCGCGACCCGCAGGGCGGCGACGGCCTGCTGACGGAGGCTGGTCTTCTCCAGCCCGAGCAGTGCGGCGGGTTGTCCGGCCATGGGTGCCTCCGTGGGGTCGGCGATCAACTGTCGACAGCGGTCTGTTGACAGCAACCTGTTGACAGCCATCGTACGGCCCTCGCCCCCGGACCCGCGGCGAGGGCCGTACGTGCAGGTCATCCCAGTTCGTCCAGCACCTTGGCGACGATCCGGTCGGTGCTCAGGCCGTACCGATCGTGCAGGGTGGGCAGGGCGCCGGCGTCGAGAAACTCGTCCGGGAGGGCGATCGGCACGACACGCTTGCCGAGTCCGGCCGTGACGACGGCGGCCGCGACGGTTTCGAAGAGTCCGCCGATCACGGTGTGGTTCTCCAGCGTGACCACCAGGCGGTCGGTGTCGATCTCGGCCAGGACGGTCGCGGCATCGAACGGTTTGATCGTCGGCGTGTGCACGACCCCGACGTCGACGTTGTGCCCGGCCAGCCGATCGGCGGCCTGCAGCGCGCGCATCGTCATCAGCCCGCTGGTGACGAAGACGACGTCGTTGCCGCCGCGGAGCACCTTCGCCTTGCCCAGCTCGAACGTGTAGTCGTACTCGTCGAGCACGGTCGCGACCTTCCCCCGCAGCAACCGCAGGTACGTGGGACCGTCGGACGCGGCGAGTTGCGGGACGGCCTGCTCGATGTCGATCGAGTCGCACGGGTCGACGATGGTGAGGTTGGGGATGCCCCGGAAGATGGCCATGTCCTCGGTGGCCTGGTGGCTGGGCCCGTATCCGGTGGTCAGGCCGGGGAGGCCGCCGATGATGTTGACGTTGAGGTTCGGTTCGGCGATGTCGAGGCACAGGAAGTCGTAGGCGCGGCGTGCGGCGAACACCGAGTACGTGGACGCGAACGGCACGAGGCCGGTCTCGGCCATCCCGGCGGCGGCTCCGAGCAGAAGCTGCTCGGCCATCCCCATCTGGAAGAAGCGGTCGGGGAACTCCTGCGCAAAGATGTGCATGTCGGTGTATTTGGCGAGGTCGGCGGACAGCCCGACGATCTTGTCGTTCTCCCGGGCAGCCTTCACGAGGGCGTGCCCGAACGGTGCGGACGTGGTCTTCTGGCCGTCGTCGACGAACGAGGCGATCATGGCCGACGTCTTGAGCTTCGGCTTGCTGGCGGTGGTCATGTCAGGCGTCCTTGTTGTCGAAGCCGGCGGTGAGCTGGTCGCGGCAGATCTGCCACTCGTGTTCGTCGATGCGCATGAAGTGCGCCTTCTCCCGGGACTCGAGCAGGGGCACACCCTTCCCGACGCGGGTGTCGCAGAGAATGATCGACGGTTTGCCGTCGGATTCGGCGGCGGCGTTGTCGAACGCGCGCACCAGCGCGGTGACGTCGTTGCCGTCGACGCGTTCGACGTGCCACCCACAGGCCGCCCACTTGTCGTGGACGGGTTCGGTGCTCAGCACCGTGGAGGTCGCACCGTCGGCCTGGAGGGCGTTGATGTCGACCATCGCGGTGAGATTGCCGAGCCGGTGGTGGTGGGCGCCCATGGCCGCCTCCCACGTCGAGCCCTCGTCGAGTTCGCCGTCGGACAGGAAGTTGAAGACGCGGGCGGTGGAGTGCTGGTGGCGCAGCCCGAGCGCCATCCCGACCGCGATGGTGAGGCCGTGGCCGAGGGAGCCGCCGGAAATTTCCATGCCGGGGGTGTACGTGGACATCGCCGACATCGGCAGCCGGGAGTCGTCGGAGCCGTACGTCTGCAGTTCGCTGCGGGGGATGATTCCGGCCTCGGCGAGTGCGGCGTAGAGGCCGATCGCGTAGTGGCCGGTGGAGAGCAGGAACCGGTCGCGGCCTTCCCACGCGGGATCGTCGGCGCGGTACCGCAGTCGGTCGGCGTAGACGGTGGCGAAGATGTCGGCGGCCCCGAGCGCCTGCCCGACGTATCCCTGGCCCTGTTCCTCACCCATGTCGATGACGTTGTGCCGCATGCGGTACGCGAACTGCTCGACGGTCGCGATGCGCGACGCTTCACTGGTCGTGTCTTCGGCCGCGGTGGTGGCGGTTGTGATGGTCACAGGAGTTCCTTTTCCTTGCGGATCGTGGGCGTGGTGCCGGTCGACGTCGGCGCGTCGGCGCTTTTGGAATCGGCGCGCTCCGCGGCCTCGGCGGCGAGGCGACGTTCGGTGGGTCCCCAGGTCTCCCTGGTGATCAATGCCGCCCACAGTCCGATCAGGGCGTACGTGCTGAACAGCAGCGCGGGGCCCCACCAGCCGAAGGAGACGAACAGCAGCGTGGTGACGAAGGGCGTGAAGCCGGAGACCATCGCCGAGATCTGGTAGGCGAGGGACGCTCCCGAGGCACGGCGCGAGGCGTCGAAGAGTTCGGGGAACCACGCACCCTGCGCTCCCGCCAGCGAGTTCTGGCAGACGCCGTAGGAGATCACGATGGTGGCGATGATCAGGACGAAGAGACCGGTGTTGACCAGAAGGAACATCGGAATTCCGAACAGTGCGGCAAAGGCGCAGGACGCAATGTAGAGGGGGCGTCGTCCGATGCGGTCGGTGAGCCGGGCCCAGGCGACGGTGGCGAAGATGCCGATCGCGGACGCGATGCACAGGGCGACGAGGGTTTCGGACTTTCCGGCGAGACCCTGGTTGTGCAGGTACGAGATCATGTACGTGATCGACACCGCGTAGCCCGCCGTCTCGGCGACTCGAAGACCGATGCCGCGCAGGATGTTTCGCCAGTCGTATTTGATGGATTCGAGCACCGGCGACTTGACGATGTCGCCTTCGTTCTTGACGTCCTCGAAGACCGGGGACTCGGGCACCTTCGACCTGATGACCAGGCCGACCATGACCAGGACGATGCTGGCGAGGAACGGCACCCGCCAGGCCCAGTCGCCGCCGAGGTGCACGCTGAACAGGAACACCAGATTCGCCAGCAGCAGCCCGACGGGGAAGCCGGCCTGCACGATGCCGGTGAACTTGCCCTTGGATTTCCAGGGGGCGTGCTCGTAGCTCATCAGGATCGCGCCGCCCCATTCGGCGCCGAAGGCGAGGCCTTGGATGACACGGACGAGAACCAGCAGCACCGGCGCGATCAGCCCCACCTGCGAATAGGTGGGCAGCAGGCCGATCGCGAAGGTCGCGAGACCCATCGCGATCAGCGACGCCACCAGCACCGGCTTGCGGCCCAGCTTGTCGCCGAGGTGCCCACCGAGCACGCCGCCGAGCGGGCGCGCTGCGAAGCCGACACCGAGCGTCGCGAACGCCGCGAGTGTTCCGGTGACCGGATCCGCGCCGGGAAAGAAGGCCGTACCGAAGTACAGCGCCGCGGCGGTGCCGAACCCGATGAAGTCGTAGGTCTCGATGACGGCACCCACGGAGGAGCCGATCGCTACGCGCCTGGCGTCCTTCGTGCCATGGACAGGACCTCGCATCCTGAGTGTTTCGGTACTCATGGGGACTCCTCTTCGGGCTGCCGGTTTCTACGATTGCCGCGGATTTGTTGACTGTCAACAGTGCGGTGTTCACAGTGTGATCCGAGCCACGTTCATCTGTCAACCGTTATCCGACGACGGTTGACTGTTAACAGTTGATCGATTTACTGTGGTGGCAGTCACCTACCGCGTCGTCGACCGGCTTCCTGCACTCCACCGCAGGCCGGGACCCGCGATCCCAGCTACACGAGGAGCGATCATGTCGTCCATCCAGCGCACCGCCGTCATCACCGGCGCCACGTCCGAGCGCGGTATCGGTCTCGCCACCGCCCGCCGCTACGCCGAAGAGGGCTGGGCGATCGTCGTTCTCGACCTCGACGGCGAGAAGTCCGCGAAGGCCGCCGCCGAGATCGGGAACGAGTTCGGCGTCCCCGCGTTCGGTCACGACATCGATGTCGCCGACGAGCAGTCGGTCCAGCGGGCGCACGACGCCGTCGCCGCCGAGGTCGCCGGCGGAAACCTCCCGGCCGTGGGGGCGCTCGCGAACATCGCCGGCATCACGTCGCCGGTGCCGTTCCTCGAGACCACGCTCGAACTGTGGAACAAGGTGATGGCGGTCAACGCCACCGGCACCTACCTGGTCACCCGCGCGTTCCTGCCCGCGATGATGGACAACGGGTGGGGCCGCATCGTGAACATGTCGTCGGTCTCCGCCCAGCGCGGAGGCGGCGTCTTCGGGAAGGTTCCGTACTCGTCCGCGAAGGCCGCGGTCCTCGGTTTCACCAAGTCCCTCGCGCGGGAACTGGGCGACAGCGGGGTCACCGTCAACGCCGTCACCCCGGGTGCGGTCGACACCAGCATCCGGGTCGGCAGCACCGCCGAGCAGGAGGCCGCGCTCTGCCGCGACATTCCCCTCGGCCGGGTCGCGACCACCACCGAGGTGGCGGCGGTCATCACCTTCCTGTCCTCCCAGGACGCCGCGTACCTCACCGGCACCACCGTCGACATCAACGGCGGCAGCCACCTGCACTGACCGGATACGTGAGTGGCAAAGAGTGCGGGAGCACTCTTTGCCGCTCACGTGAAGGTTTTTTGAAGGTGTGTCGATCCATGCCACCCCCCGTTCGACCTGAGGATGAGAAGGTCCAAGAGGGCCCCGACATCCAAGGAGACGAACCATGAAGTACATGCTGATCATGCGCGCCACGGACGAGACCTTCGCGGCATTCCAGGACGCCGACTTCGGCGAGATCATGGACGCGATGGGCAAGTTCAACGACGAGATGATCCGGGCGGGCGTGCTGCTCGCCGCCGAGGGCCTGGACCCCGACCCCGAATCGGGTGTCGTGGTCGACTACTCCTCCGAGACTCCGGTGGTGACCGACGGCCCCTACGGTGAGACGAAGGAGTTGTTCGGCGGCTTCTGGATGCTCAACGTGGCATCGAAGGAGGAGGCCGTGGAGTGGGCGAAGCGTGCCCCGATGGCCGGTCCCGGTTCGAAGGCGGAGATCCGCCGGGTCACCACGATCGACGAGTTCCCGCAGGACAACGAGTGGATTCAGAAGGAGCGGGCGTGGCGCGAAGAGACCGGCCAGCTCTGAGCGGGTCGGCGGGCGGCGGCCACACCGGGCGTGAGGCCGTCGCCGCCGTCTGGCGGATCGAGTCGGCGCGGATCGTCGGTGCGCTCGCCCGGTACACCGGCGATTTCGCGCTGGCCGAGGACCTCGGTCAGGAGGCGCTGGCGGAGGCACTCGTGAGCTGGCCACGCGACGGCATTCCCCACAACCCGGCGGGATGGTTGCTCACCGTCGGCCGCCGCCGCGCGATCGACGCGTTCCGTCGGCGCGCCGCCCTCGACGAGCGGTACGCCGTCCTCGCCCACGAACTGGGCGAGGGCGGCGCCGTCTCGGGTCCCGCGCCCGCCGATGCGGCCCGCGGCACCGGCGACGTGCTGTGGGATCCGGACCAGATCGACGACGACATCCTGGCGTTGATGTTCATCTCCTGCCACCCTGTGTTGTCGCGGGAGGCGAGGGTGGCGCTCACGCTGCGGGTGGTCGGCGGTCTGACGAGCGACGAGATCGCGAAGGTGTTCCTCGTCCCGACCGCGACTGTGCAGGCCCGGATCACCCGGGCGAAGAAGACGCTCGGCGCGGCCCGGGTGCCGTTCGAGGTGCCGCCCGCCGGGGAGCGGGCCGAGCGGCTCGGCTCGGTGCTGAGCGTGATCTACCTGATCTTCACGGAAGGGTCGTCGGCCAGCTCCGGCGGCGACCTGATCCGCGTCGACCTGGCGAGCGAGGCGCAGCGCCTCGCCCGGGTGCTGACCCGGCTCGTACCCGACGAGCCCGAGGTCCACGGCCTGCTCGCGCTGCTCGAGCTGACCGCGGCGCGGTTCCCGGCCCGCACCGGGGCGGACGGTGAGCCGGTGCTGCTCGAGCAGCAGGACCGCCACCGATGGGACCGTTCCGCGATCCGGCGTGGACGAGCCGCCCTCGCCCGCGCCGAACAGGTCGGCCGGGGCCTGGGCGCCTACGGCCTGCAGGCGGTGATCGCCGAATGCCATGCCGTCGCGCCGTCGGTCGACGCGACGAACTGGGAGCGGATCGTCCTCGTCTACGAGGCACTCGGCCGGCTGGCGCCGTCACCGGTGGTCGACCTCAACCGGGCGGTGGCGGTGTCCATGGCCCAGGGACCGGCCGCGGCGCTGCCGATCGTGGACGAACTGGTGGCCGCGCAGGCGCTGTCGAACTCGCACCTGCTGCCCAGTGTTCGCGGCGAACTGCTCACCCGCCTGGGACGCACCGGCGAGGCGCGGACCGAACTCGAGCTCGCTGTGACGCTGTGCGGCAACGAGCGCGAGCGGACCGTGCTCGAACGGAAACTATCCGACCTGGACGGGTGACGCGAGCGGGGCGTGCCGGTAGGCCGCCGTCTCGAAGTCCAGGTAGCCGCCGAACGAGACGGGGTCGGCGAACGGCAGGATCTGTGTGGCCCAGTACCCGGCGATTCCGGTGCGACGATCGATCCAGTAGTACGAGTTTGCGAGCCCCGCCCACCCGAGTGACCCCCGCGGACGGCCGGTGGGTGCGTCCTCCTCGTTCACCATGAACGTGTACGCCCACGACTTACGCTGTCCGGGAAAGAATTCGGCGTCGTTCGTGAGGGACGGAATCACGGCCGGCAGCATCCCGACCTCCTGACCCTCCAGACCGTTGCACACGGCCGCCTGCACGGTGTCGGCCCGCAGTAGTCGTCCACCGGGCGCGTCGCCGTCGTTCAGCCACATCCGCAGGAACTTCAGGTAGTCGCCGACCGTCGAGTACAGGCCGTGCCCGCCCATGTGGATTTCCGGGTCCTGCGGGAGCACCAGATCCAGTGGGGTGAGCCGGCCGTCCTCCTCCCGCTGGTGGATCGTCGCGCGCCGGGCCGCCATCGACCCGGTCAGGGTGAACGACGTGTCACGCATGTCGAGCGGTGCGAAGACCCGCTCGGCCATCACCTCACCGAGTCGCTTGCCGCGGATCGCCTCGACCACCTGACCGGCCCAATCGATGTTCGTCCCGTACTGCCACTTGGTGCCCGGATCGAACAGCAACGGCGTCTTCAGCGACGCCCTACTTGCCGTGATCACGCTGGGCTGGTCGTGTTCCACCCCCAGCCGGTTGTAGGTCTCGTCGAAGAAGGCGTATCCGAACCCGGCGGTGTGCAGCAACAGCATCCGGGTGGTGATGTCGCGTTTCGGGGCCCGCAGCACCGGGTCGCCGTGGTCGTCGAATCCCTCGATGACCTGGATGTCGCCGAGTTCGGGAACGTACTCGCGGGCGGGCGCGTCGAGGTCGAGCAGCCCTTCTTCGGCGCACTGCAGCACCGTGGTCCCGGTGATCGCCTTGGTGGTGGAGAAGATCGCGAAGACGGTGTCGGTGGTCATCGGTTCGCCGTCCGCGACGGACCGCACGCCGGCCGCACCCTCGAACACCGTCCGGTCGCGGTCGGTCACCATCGCGACCACTCCGGGGACCCGTGGCGCATCGTCCGCGGTGACGTCGTCGAGAACCTTGCCGAGCGCGGCATTGAGATCGGACATTCCACTCTCCTGTCGTGTCTGTGGTCA
This sequence comes from Rhodococcus koreensis, assembly GCF_900105905.1. GTDB lineage: Bacteria > Actinomycetota > Actinomycetes > Mycobacteriales > Mycobacteriaceae > Rhodococcus_F > Rhodococcus_F koreensis. Next base: position 4,780,175 of record NZ_FNSV01000005.1, read on the forward strand.
CTGGCGGAAAGTGACGCTAGGACCGACGGGAAGGTGGGGACGTCTCTGTTCGGCAGGGCACGTCTCGGTTCGGCACTATCCGGTGGCGGGCGTCACAGTCGCGGCGCGACCGGCACACGGAAAGGCCCCCGGCTGCCGTGGGCAACCGGGGGGCCGACGCCGTGGTCAGGAGCCGACGTACGCCGCGAGGTGCTCGCCGGTGAGGGTGGAGCCTGCGGCCACCAGATCTTCCGGCCTGCCCTCGAAGACGATCCGGCCGCCGTCGTGGCCTGCGCCGGGGCCGAGGTCGATGATCCAGTCGGCGTGCGCCATGACCGCCTGGTGGTGCTCGATGACGATGACCGACTTGCCGGAGTCGACGAGCCGGTCGAGCAGCCCGAGCAACTGTTCGACGTCGGCGAGGTGGAGGCCGGTGGTCGGCTCGTCGAGGACGTAGATCTCACCCTTGTCGGCCATGGCGGTGGCCAGCTTGAGCCGCTGCCGTTCGCCGCCGGACAGCGTGGTGAGCGGCTGCCCGACGCTGAGGTAGCCGAGTCCGACGTCGGCGAGCCGCTGCAGAATCTTGTGCGCCGCCGGGATCCGTGCCTCGCCGGCGCCGAAGAACTCCTCGGCCTCGGCCACCGGCATCGCGAGCACTTCGGCGATGTTCCGGCCGCCGAGTTTGTACTCCAGCACCTCCGCCTGGAACCGCTTCCCCTCGCACTCCTCGCAGGGGGATTCGACGGTGGCCATCACGCCGAGGTCGGTGTAGATGACGCCGGCGCCGTTGCAGGTGGGGCAGGCGCCCTCGGAGTTGGAGCTGAAGAGCGCCGGCTTCACACCGTTGGCCTTCGCGAACGCCTTGCGGATCGGTTCGAGCAGTCCGGTGTAGGTGGCGGGGTTGCTGCGCCGGGAACCCTTGATCGCGCCCTGGTCGATCGACACCACGCCGTCCCGGTCGGACACCGAACCGTGGATCAGCGAACTCTTGCCCGAGCCCGCCACCCCGGTCACGACCACCAGCATGCCGAGTGGGATGTCGACGTCGACGCCGCACAGGTTGTGGGTGTCTGCGCCGCGCACCTCCAGCGCCCCCGACGATTCGCGGACGGACGACTTCAGCGTGGCGCGGTCGTCCAGGTGCCGTCCGGTGAGCGTGTCACTGGCCCGCAGACCCTCGACGGTGCCCTCGAACACCACCTCGCCGCCCTCGGTGCCTGCGCGCGGGCCGAGATCGACGACGTGGTCGGCGATCGCGATCGCCTCCGGCTTGTGCTCGACGACGAGCACCGTGTTGCCCTTGTCGCGGAGTTGCAGCAGCAGGCCGTTCATCCGCTGGATGTCGTGCGGGTGCAGGCCGATGGTCGGCTCGTCGAAGACGTACGTGACATCGGTGAGCGAAGAGCCGAGGTGGCGGATCATCTTCGTGCGCTGCGCCTCTCCGCCGGACAGCGTGCCGGACGGCCGGTCGAGCGAGAGGTAGCCCAGGCCGATTTCCGTGAACGAGTCGAGGAGGTGCTGCAGCCCGGTGAGCAGGGGCGCCACCGACGGTTCCTTCAGGCTCCGCACCCAGTCGGCGAGGTCGCTGATCTGCATCGAGCAGACGTCGGCGATGTTCTTCCCCTTGATCTTCGACGATCGCGCACCCTCGCTGAGCCGGGTGCCGTCGCAATCGGGGCAGGTGGCGAACGTGATCGCCCGCTCCACGAACGCGCGGATGTGCGGCTGCATCGCGTCGACGTCCTTGGCCAGGAACGACTTCTGGATTTTCGGGATCAGGCCCTCGAACGTGATGTTGACGCCCTCGACCTTGATCTTGGTCGGCTCCTTGTAGAGCAGGTCCTGCAACTGCTTCTTGGTGAACTTCGAGATCGGCTTGTCCGGGTCGAAGAAGCCGCAGCCGCGGTAGATGCGGCCGTACCAGCCCTCCATGCTGTAGCCGGGAATTGTCAGCGCGCCCTCGTTCAGCGACTTGCTGTCGTCGTACAGCGCAGTCAGGTCGAAATCGGTGACCGATCCCCGGCCCTCACACCGCGGACACATGCCGCCGGTGATGCTGAAACTGCGCCGCTCCTTCGTCTGCTGGCCCCCGCGCTCGATGGTGACCGCGCCCGCGCCGGAGATCGACGCGACGTTGAAGGAGAACGCCTGGGGCGAACCGATGTGCGGCTTCCCGAGGCGGCTGAACAGGATCCGCAGCATCGCGTTGGCGTCGGTGGCGGTGCCGACGGTCGAGCGGGGGTTCGAGCCCATCCGCTCCTGGTCGACGATGATCGCCGTCGTCAGACCGTCGAGCACGTCGACGTCGGGTCGCGCCAACGTCGGCATGAACCCCTGTACGAACGCGCTGTACGTTTCGTTGATCATCCGCTGCGACTCCGCGGCGATCGTGGCGAACACCAGCGAACTCTTGCCCGAGCCGGACACCCCGGTGAACACCGTCAGCCGGCGCTTCGGCAACTCGACGCTGATGTCCTTGAGGTTGTTCTCGCGCGCACCGTGCACGCGGATCAGGTCGTGACTGTCGGCAAGATGCAGCTCAGGCGACTCCGATTCCGTGGCCATGCTCATCGTGTCTCCATCTGTTCGGGCGGAGCCGCGTTCACGGTCTCCGTCGGTCGACTTGCTCGAACTCAGCGCAACTCTTGGATGCGGACCATGTTGCCCGCGGGGTCGCGGAATGCGCAGTCGCGGATCCCGTACGGCTGGTCGGTCGGCTCCTGCACCACTTCGACGTCGCCGGCCTGCAGCTTCTCGAAGGTGCTGTCGAGGTCCTTGGTCGCCAGGTTGATGGCGGCGTAGGTGCCCTTCGCCATCATCTCGACGATGGTCCGGCGTTCCTCGTCGGTGACCCCGGGGTCGGCGGCAGGCGGGTGCAGGACGATGGAGGTGCCGGGCTGGCCGACGGGGCCAACGGTGATCCACCGCAGTCCGTTGTATCCGACGTCGTTGCGGACCTCGAAACCGAGGATGTCGCGATAGAAGCCCAGCGCGGCGTCCGGATCGTCCTGTGGGAGGTAGGTCTGGTGAATGGTGATGTCCATGACCATCACGATAAGTGCGGCTCGGCGACCGGCGCTTCTCTATTCCTGATCGGTCTGGTGACCTGTTTCGCGACGCACGACGGTATGCCCGCCGTCGCCTGCTCCGCGTCGCGCTTGTAGGTGCTGGGCGGCACGCCGACCAACTCGGTGAAGCGCGTGCTGAACGTGCCCAGCGACGCGCAGCCGACCGCGAAACAGACCTCGGTGACGCTGAGGTCGCCGCGGCGCAGCAGCGCCATCGCACGCTCGATGCGCCGCGTCATCAAATACGAGTACGGCGACTCTCCGTAGGCGAGCCGGAACTGGCGGCTGAGGTGCCCGGACGACATGTTCACGCCGCGGGCGAGCGCGTCCACGTCCAGCGGTTGTGCATACTCCCGGTCGATCCGGTCGCGGACGCGGCGCAGGCGCGCGAGGTCGCGCAGGTAGTGCGCCGGGGCAGGGCTGCTGGACACCTACGAAATCGTGCCACGTCGAGCGACAGTTGCCTACCCTCGCGGGTCAACTCGGCAGTGGTCGACGAGCGAGACGTGTTCGTGCGCCGCCGGGAGCCGGTCCCGCTCGGCGCCGCCGACGTGACGGGCCTCCGTTGAACCGAGTTCCTCCCAGTAGCTTTCCGAACGCGCCTGCGGAGTTCGCCGAACGTTCATGCGCCGCCCTTTCGGGATTGCCGGGTCGGGTGGTCCGTGGGGACCCGGGCCGCAGCGACCGTTGCCGATCGCCGCGGACCGCCACCACCCCTCCGAATCGAGTCTTCCCCGCACCGTGCGGTCAAGACAGGGCCGTTCGGCCCTACCCACCACACGATCGGGCGCGGACCGATCGACGGCTGTGGCCGAGGTCAGTAAGGTTATATGTCATCCGGCCGTCTCACGCGGCCACGCTTCCGGAGCACCTCGATCACCGAGGAGGAGCGGATGACGGAGATCGACACCTCGTACGAGCAGCGCCTCGTCGATTCGTTGCGGGCGCGCGACGAGTCAGCTTTCGCCGAACTGGTCGACCGGCACACGCCGATGATGCTGCGTGTGGCGCGGGGTTATGTGGCCAGCGCCGAGGTCGCGGAGGACGTCGTCCAGGAAACCTGGATCGCCGTGCTGCAGGGCATCGACCGATTCGAGGGCCGCTCGACGCTCCGAACCTGGCTGTTCCGGATCCTCGTCAACATCGCCAAGAAGCGGGGTGTCCGGGACCGGCACGATTCCGACGCCGAACTGGCCGCCTTCACGGGCAGCCCCACCGTGGACCCTGGCCGGTTCCTGCCGAGGACGGCACCGGAGGATCCACACCACTGGGCGACTCCCCCGACCAGCTGGCCGGAGTCTCCCGAGGGTTCGGTCCTCGGTGCGGAGGTCCTCGACGTCGCGAGCCGCGAACTCGAGCACCTTCCCGACCGCCAGCGCATCGTGGTCGTCTTGCGAGACGTCCTCGGCTACGACGCCGCGGAAGTGTCCGCGATGCTGTCGATCACCGCGGCGAATCAGCGGGTGCTGCTGCACCGGGGTCGCGCACACGTGCGTCAGGCCCTCGAGGACTATCTCGGAACGGGAGCGTGAGAAATGGACTGCCAGGACCTCGTCGAACTGGTCACGGCGTACCTCGAGGACGACATGGATCCCGACGCCCGGGCCCGATTCGAGACCCATCTCGGCGAGTGCTCGGGTTGCGCCACTTATCTGGAGCAGATCGAGCAGACGGTGCACACCCTCGGCACGCTGCCCCCGGAGGAGCTCGATCCGGCGCTGCGCGACCGTCTGCTCGACGCGTTCCGGGAGTGGCGCTAGCGGCGGGAGAGTTCCCGCAAAAAATAATGTCCGGCGGGGCGTAACGTTTCGCGCCCTCGCGGACACCGTTCTAGTAGCTGTGAACGCTGGGTTTGCGGCACTCGGACAGGAATTCAGACCATGAACGCCACACATTCGCACCAGGACGCCCGACGCACCCACCGCGGCTCGCTGCGGAAGCGGATCGTCACCGTGGTGGTGGCCGCGGCTGCTCTCGGCGTCCTTCCCATCGGCGCCGCGGCTGCTGTTACCCCGGTCGCCGACCACACGGTCGTAGCAGTGGCCGCCCCCGACACCGGCCGCGACATCCCCGGCGGCAACGACGACCGGACCCGCGACCGTCAGCGTGAACAGCGGCAGGAGCGCAGGGCCGAGGACATGCCCGCGATCATCTGGACCATCCCGCTCACCTGACGTTCAGCCCTTGCCGGACAACTAGTTTCGCAGCAGTCGCGGGTGCGACTGCTGCGTTCGGCGTGCAAGGTCGGGTGAATTTCTAGGCCGGGTCGTCGTGCAGTGTGGACAGCCCGGTGACGAATCCCCGGGCATCCAGCAGGCGCCCCGAGTGCACCGCGGGGCGGATGACGACGGCGCGGTCGGCGATGCGGGCGCCGGCGAGGACCTTCTCGAGTAGGGCTTCGAAACGGTTGACGTCGGCCAGGTCTCGCACCCACAGGGTCATGAGGAGGTTGTACCGGCTCGCGGTGGTCACCGCGAGCCGGACTTCCGCGAGCCGGGACAGCGTCGACCGGAGCCGGTCGATGGACGACGCAGGCACCTGCACGAAGTACCAGGCGTTGATCGGCCACCCGGTGTAGCTGCGCGCGACGTCCGTCCGGAGGACGAGGTCACCCGAGTGGCGCATCGTGGCGATGGCGTCGGCAACTCGCTGGGTGCTGACGCCGGCCTTCGCGGCGATGTCACCGGCCGGGGTCCGGCCGTCGCGGTACAATGCGCGGATGACGACCTCCTGAAGGTCGGCGGGAACCTGCCGGGCGGCACGCGGCCGCGGTGCTTTGGCCGCGGGGACCCGCTGCGCTTCTTCGTCGGAGAGTGCGTTCAACCTCCAGACACTGCCCTCCACGAGGATCTCGGTGACGAGGTGAGTACGGGCGTGGGTGATCAGACGCTGATCCCCCAGCCGGTCGATGACGAACGCCGACAAGGACTCCAGGTCCGGTCCCGCGACCACGGCGACGAGATCGCGCCCACCGGACGTGTGATCGATGGTGCGCACGATTTCTTCGTCGGCGAGCAGAAATGCGGTCTCGGCGGCCTTTCCCTGCGCGCATTCGATCTCGACGACGGCCACGGCGGGAAAGTGACGACGCTGCCCGCTGATCCACGCGAGCCCCTCTTCGGTGATCCTGGCCCAGCGCCGGGCGAGCGCGACCGGATCGGTCGCGAGAGCCCTACCCAGTTCGGTCCACGACGCCCGCGGCTCGAGTTGCAGTGCGTGAATCAGCCGTAGATCGGCGTCTCTCCGCAGAGAATCCTGATTCGGTGAAGTCACTTTGCATCAATTCCTGACATTTTACCTATCGGATTTCAATCCAGCTGAGGATACGGCCACCACACGGTTTCTGCTGGAGGAACATATGAGCACTGCGCCACACACCGGCACGAGGCGGACCACCGGAACGTCCGCGGCGGTCGGTTTTCTGATCGTCATGGAGTTCGGCAGCGGTCTGCTGCAGGGGTGGTATCCCCCGCTCCTCACGAGCATCGGACAAGAACACGGGACCTCGGCGGCAGCGCTGAACTGGGTGAATGCGATCTTCCTGCTCGCATCGGTGGCCTGCGTTCCGATCATCGCCAAGCTCGGTGACATGTACGGCCACCGCAGGATGCTCGTGGCGTCCGCAGCGGCGGTGGCCGTAGGATCCTTCGTCGTCGCGTTCGCTCCGTCGTTCGCCGTGCTTCTCGCGGGCCGCGCCCTGCAGGCCCCGCTGATCGCTTTCCTGCCTTTGGAATTCGCCATCGTCCGGCACCGCGCTCCCGACCGGGCGGGGCGCAACATCGGCCACCTGATCGGGGCACTCACCGGCGGTGTGATCGTCGGTGGTTTCGTCGCCGGCTGGTTCATGACCCGAATCGACAACCTGACGGTGGTGCTGCTGGTTCCCGGAATCATGCTGGCGCTCTGCGTTCCCGTCGCCCATTTCCTGGTGCGGGAGACGACCGTTCGCAGTGCGGGGCGGATCGACTGGGCCGGGGCGGCACTGCTGTCCGCCGGTCTGCTCATGGTCCTGGGAGGGGTGTCCAACGGCAACGCCATCGGGTGGGGAAGCCCACTGATCGTCGTCCTCGTCGCCGGGGGTGCGGCCACCCTGGTCGCGTTCGCGGTCGTCGAGAATCGAACGGTCAATCCCCTCATCGACTTTCGTGTCCTGACGAAGGGCCGGCTGGTTCTCCCGATGCTCATCGCCGCACTGCTTGGAGCCCAGTCGTTCGGTTCCCAGGCGCCCATCTCGCTGTTCTCGAGGGCCGACCCGAATGCGTACGGATACGGCCTGGGCGTGTCGGCCACGATCGCGGGTCTCCTCCTGTCGATCACCGCCACCGGCGCCTTCATCGCCTCGACGATCAGCGACCGGATCGCTCGCGCACTGACACCCCGTTATGCGGTCGCATTCGGCGCCCTCGTCAGCGGAGCCGCGTATGCGGCGATGATCGTCTCCCACGACGGCGTGCTCACCTTCTCGATCTGGTTGTTCCTGCTGGGATTCGGCATCGGAACGCTCGCCGGCGTCGTACCTGCGATCATCGTCAGCCGCGCTCCCGAAGACTCGGTCGGAATCGCCTCCGGCGTCTACAACAGCTCCCGAACGGGTGCGGGATCGATTGCAGGCGCGATGTTCGCCCTGCTGATGTCATCACTGGTCACGTCGGTGACCGTCGGTGAGAAGACGAGTTCGATCTCGTCGTTCACCTCGTACGCCACCGTCTGGGCGATCTGCGCCGCCCTCTGCATCGGCATCGCCGTCCTGTCCCCGTTCCTCGATTCGCGCCGCCCGCGGACCGCCTCCGAGACCCCCGCACCGCCTGCCGGCGAGAACGAGCCGGCACCCGCCTGATCACGTCACGTCATTCGAACGAGAGGAAATACCCATGCCCGACCAGACAATCGCCGGACGCAGCGTCGCCGAACTGAACGACGCATTCGCCGGCGGATCGTTGACACCGCTCGACGCACTGGAGTCGACCATCGCGCGCATCGCCGCCAAGGACGACACGCACCGTGCGGTCTATGTGATCGACGCGGACGAGGCCCGCGAATCCGCCAGGCGCAGCGGCGAGCGGTGGCGCAGCGGCGCCGCACTGGGCCCGCTGGACGGAATCCCGGTGACGATCAAGGAGAACACCGCGAAAGCCGGTCTGCCGCAGTCGTACGGAACCGCCGCGCGGGAACCGGTGATCGCGACGGAGAACTCGCCCGTCGTCGACCGCCTGCAGGAGGCGGGCGCGGTGGTGGTCGCCAGCACCAGCATGCCCGATTTCAGCGGGCTCGGATCCGGGGTGTCGTCCCGGCACGGCATCGCGCGCAACGCCTGGAATCCTGCCTGGAACACGGGCGGCTCGTCCTCCGGTGCGGCCGTCGCCGCCGCACTCGGCTACGCGCCGGTCAACATCGGCACCGACATCGGCGGGTCGATCCGCATACCCGCGGCGATGAACGCCGCGTTCGGTTTCAAACCGTCCTACGGGCGCGTCCCGATCAACGACACCTATCTCGGTCGCTGCGCGGGCCCGATCACCCGCTCCGTTCGCGACGCCGCCCACACGATGGCGCTCATCGCCCGCCCCGATTCCCGCGACCACAGCTCGCTCCCCGACGAATCGATCGACTGGACCGACCTGGACGTCGACATCCGCGGGCTCCGCCTCGGAGTCAATTTCGGCCCGGTGGAGGGCAAGACCGCCGACCCCGAGATCGTCGCCGCGATACGCCGGGCCGTCGCCGTGTTCGAGGCAGCGGGCGCACAGGTGGAGACCGTCGAGCCGTATCTGTCCCGGGACTACCTGAGCACCGGATTCATCCCGTTCTTCACCGCGCATCTGTGGGCGCAGATGAACGACAAGAACATCGTCGACGATCTGAGCCGGGCCGATCAGGAGATGGTCGCTGCGGTCTCGCGCATCGACTCGCTGTCCTCCCTCGAGCTCATCCAGGCGTACGACTCGATCGGGCCGTTCGTACAGGAGACCGTGAACATGCTCGGACGCTACGACGCCGTCCTGTCGCCCACCTCCGGCATCCTCGCCGGACCCGCGGAGAGCCGGATGATGACCGAGTTCGCGGGCCCGGCGAACTTCACGTCCGCGTTCAATGCCGCGGGCACCCCCGCCGCGTCGATCAACTGCGGCTTCTCGAAGGACGGACGGCCGATAGGCCTGCAGATCGCCGCCGATCGACGGCAGGACCTGACCGTTCTTCAGGTCGCCGCATGGTACGAGGCACACCGCGGCCCCGAGGCGACACCGCAGTGGAATTCCCTCGACTGATCACCCATCGACATCTCCTTCGACCGATAGGACGGACATGAGCACCACCCACGACCTCGCCCGACTGATCGACGAGCTCGCACCCCGCTACACCGCACTCAGCGATGCCATCTGGGACGACCCCGAATTACGTTGGGAAGAAACAGCATCAGCAGAACGGCACATCGAGCTGGCACGCGCGGAAGGATTCCGCATCACCCCGGCGATCGGCGGTGTGCCGACCGCGTTCAGCGCGGAAGCCGGTTCCGGTGAACCCGTCATCGCCGTCCTCGGCGAATACGACGCACTCGCCGGCCTCAGCCAGGAGTCCGGCAACCCGGAACGCACCCCGGACCCGGCCAACACCTCGGGCAACGGCCAGGGCTGCGGTCACCACCTCCTCGGCGCCGGTTCCCTCCTCGCCGCCACCGCCGTCAAGCGCTACCTGGAGAAGAACGGACTGCCCGGGACCGTCCGCTACTACGGATGCCCGGCCGAGGAAGCCGCGGCCGGGAAGACCTTCATGGTCGCGGCAGGCGCATTCGACGACGTCGATGCGTCGATCTGCTGGCACCCGGGCGACAGCACCCTCGTGCAGCGCGACCACAGTCTCGCGTACATGCAGTCGTACGTGCGTTTCACGGGCCTCGCCTCCCATGCCGGGGCGTCACCGGAACTCGGTCGCAGCGCGTTGGACGCACTCGAACTGATGAACGTGGGCGTCAATTTCCTGCGCGAGCACATGCTCTCCGACTGCCGCATCCACTACGCGATCCTCGATGGCGGCGGCCGCTCGGCGAATGTCGTCCAACCGTACGCCGAGGCGTACTACGTCGTCCGGGCACCGAATGTCCGGGAGATGCGTGCGTTGTTCGAGCGGGTTCGCAAGATCGCCGAGGGCGCCGCCCTGATGACCGAAACCACGGTGGAGATCGAGGTCGACGGGGGCTCCTCGAACCTTCTCGGCAACACGGTGCTGGAAACGTCGATGCAGGACACGCTCCTCGAACTCGGACCGGTGCCATTCGACGAGCAGGACCTCGCCACGGCGCGGCAGTTTCTCACCGACAAGCCGCTCGACATGTTCGGTACCCGAATCGAAGAGGGTGACAGCCCACTGCACGACGGCGTGATCACGTTCGACGCCGGCGCGCCCCGGCGAGTGCTCACGGGGTCGACGGACGTCGGCGACGTCAGCTGGGTCACTCCCACCGTGCAGTGCACCACCGCCTGCGTCAGCCGCGGCACGCCCGCGCACTCGTGGCAACTGGTCGCGCAGGGGAAGCTCCCCGCCGCACACAAGGGCATGGTCCACGCCGCCAAGGTCATGGCCGGATCGGCGATGAATCTCCTCACCGACGCGACCCTGCTGAAGCTCGCGAAGGAGGAGTTCCTCGAACGAACCACGGAGCAGCCCTACGATTCGCCGCTCGTCGACGGCGTGATCGCACCGCCGCTGCGGTAGGTGTGACGAGGCGGGCACTCGTCCGAGTGCCCGCCTCGGATCGATCAGGAATCGAGAAGCGCCGCTCACCGGACCGCCCGTAGCGTCATTATCGGAACACGACGGCTGGACCGATGGGAGAGAGCACATGACCACGAACAACCGAGCAGACAAGCGCAAGCCGGGTACGCCGGGTGCATTTTCGCGGTGGATGCAGCGGAAGATGAACGCCCGCATGAACCGCAAGATCCGACGCGGCCACGGCCAGTTCATGGGCATGGACGTGCTGATCCTCAACACGGTGGGCCGCCGGAGCGGTCAACCGCGGCAGTCACCCCTGGCGTGGTTCCCGGACGGTGACGACGCCCGGCTGGTCGTCGCGTCGGGCGGGGGGAGCCAGAATCCCGACTGGCACGCCAACCTGATGGCGCACCCCGGGAAGGTGTCGATCGAACTGCCCGGCAGCGACGCCGCCTCCGTCGTCCCGCAGCAACTCGAGGGCGCCGACCGTGAGCAGGCCTGGCAGCGCATCGCCGCCGCCCAGCCCCGCATCGCGAAGTATCAGAGCAAATCCGATCGTCAGTACCCGGTCATCCGGCTCACCTCACGATGACGGCGGCTCGGCAATGCCGCGGTCACCTTCACCCTGCTCGGCGGCCGCCCCTTACCGTTCAGGTCGGTACGAGGAGCACCGGTCGTCGGGCGTGGTGGACCAGGGCACCGGACACCGATTCGCCGAGGAACCGTTCCAGCAGTGACATCGCTCCGCCGCGGGAGGTGCCGATGATGATCATCAGGGCGTCGTTGGCTTCGGCGATCGTGGTCAGCAGCTGTGCCGGGTTCCCTTCCCTGGAGTAGTAGGCCCAATTGCCGGGCAGCGTGCCCAGCATGGTGCAGGCCTCACGGCGCTCGGATTCGACGGCGTCAGCGAAGCGCTGCTCCCAGTCGTCGCGGTCGGGTTCGACGGGCATGTCGTCGATATCAACGATGTGGGCGACATGCAGAAACGCCCCGAGTCGGCCGGCGAGGTCCATCGCATAGGTCAGGGCGGCGTGGCTCGCCCGGTGTCGGTCGAAGCCGACCACCAGATGGCACACCGCGGCGGTCGGTGCAGCGGGTCCGTCCACCCGCAGCGGAGTGCGCCAGTCCCGCAGATTGTCTCGGGCGACGTCGTGGTTTTCCTTCTTGGTCATCATCCTCTCCTCACACCGAGGCCAGAGCGAGGCCGATACCACCGGCGACGATCGTCACCAGCAGGGTGCCGACAGCGTTCGCTGCCCCTGTCAGATACTGCTGCCGTTGGATCAGCCGGACGGTCTCGAAACTGGCGGTGCTGAAGGTGGTGTACCCACCGCAGAACCCGACACCGACGATCCACTGCACCTGATGCGACACATCGGCGAAGAGCACCAACCCGACGACGAAGCCCAGTAACAGGGACCCGGTCACGTTGATCGTCGCTGTCGCCCAGGGGAACTCCGACGCCTTCCGGTGCCTTATCGCCCCGTCGAGCACGAACCGGGCGATGGCGCCGAGACCGCCGGCGCAGGCGATCCACACGGCGATCACTGCGCAGCCTCCGCCCGCCGCGACCGGATCCGGGCACCGGCCGCGATCCCGGCGACGGTAGCCACCAGACCAGCGAGCACGCTGCCGGCCGCGTAGGTGCCGGCCTGCCACCACTGGTGACCACGCAGGAGCAGGTCGGTATCGACGGCGAGGGTGCTGTAGGTGGTGAACGAGCCGAGCACCCCGGTCCCCACCAACAGGCGGGTCCGCTGGCGCCACCGGGTGTCCGGGCCGAGCCTGGTCAACGCCTCGAGCAGCCACCCGAGCAGGAGCGCCCCGGCGATGTTGATCGTGAACGTGGTGACCGGCCACCCACCCGCCACGGTGGGGAACCACACCCCGAGGTAATAGCGCACCGGTGTTCCCAGGAGTCCTCCTACGCCGACGGCGGCAATGGCCGCGGGGCGCACATGCAGCGGCCCCGGCGTGCGGGGTGCGGTATCGGGATCGATCGGCAGCGTCGGATTCGGATCGTGGTGACCGTGCACGGACATGCTCCTTCCACATCAGGGAAAGGAGCCATCAGCCCCGGGCTGGGGCGGTTCAGACAACCCCTTCGCGGGAGTGTCTCGGCGGAGATCCATCGCCGAAACAAACAATAGCGCCCCCTGCCGGCGGGCGCACCCCTGTCTGGTGCCCTGCGTGACCTAACCCCTCAGCCCTCCACCGACCGTCGTGGCGGTGGGAGACGAACCTAGCGGGCGCCCAGTAGTGCACGCGCCCGCAGGATCGCGTGTTCGACGTTGTCGTCGAGATCTCCCGATGGGAGCGCACCGATTTCGCCGCGGAGCAGCTCGACGTCCTTGAGCAGCAGGTCGTATTGGACATCGACGAGATTGTCGCTCATCCAGCTCTGGCCGGTCGATACCCCGATCACCTCGAGGAGGCCCGCGGCTGGCGTGCCGAGATTCTCCGCGAGATCGAGCATCCGTGCGGTGGCGGCCAGGTTGTAGGTGGCCAGCGCATTGTTGAGGAGTTTCACCAGGGCCGGCTGACCGTAGGACTCCATGCGGAACACGCGGCCGGAGATGTCGTCCAGCAGTCGGTCCTCGGCGGGGGTGGTGTCGGGTCCGGCGAGGAAGATGGTCATCGAGCCTCGGCGCGCACCCTGGGGGCCGCCCGACACGGGGGCTTCGAAGACGCGCCAGTCGTCCGGGGCCGAGGGCATGATCTTCCGAGCGTCTTCCGGCGCCAGCGTGGTGTGGACGAAAACGGTCAGCGGCCGCGTGGTGTGCTCCCGGAGCGCCGCGAAGACGGACGACACCTGGTCCGCCAGCCGCACGGCGACGTGAACGCTGTCCACGGACGGCCAGTCCAGAGCTGCCAGGTCGCTGCCGGCCGGTGACTGGGTCTCCTCCGACCACTCGCGGACGCGCTCCGCGTCGAAGTCGTAGCCGTACACCTCCCGCCCGAGTTGGGCGAGGTGTGCTCCGATGTTTCCGCCGATGGGTCCGAGCCCAATTATCAAGTGCATGAACGTTCCTCGGGTGTGAGATGTATGTGAGAAGTGCCGGGCGGCAGCCTCTCAGCCCTCGGTGAGGCCGCGCTCCGCCATGACCTGCTTGACGAGGGTCAGGCCGTTGAGCACGCGCGGGAACCCGATGTAGGGGATGCAGTGGATCAGGGCTCCGACGATCTTCTCCTTGGTCAGGCCGACGTTGAAGCCGGTGTTGATGTGCAGCTTCAACTGGGGTTCGGTACCCAGGGCGACGAGCGTGGAGATGGTCACCATCGTCTGCTCCTGCTGGGTGAGGCCATTGCGGGAGTAGATGTCGCCGAAGGCGAAGGAGACGATGTAGTCGGACAGGTCCGCGTCCAGGCTCTTGTAGGACTCCACGAGCTTGACGTGGTCGAACGTGTTGACGTGGTCGGTGGAGACGAGCTCCATCATGCGGTCGAGGCCGCGCTGGTAGCGATCTGTGGACATGAGTATTCCTCGTGAGCGGGTCTGAAAGTGTGGATGATGTGCAAAAAACGATACGTCGCGTAGCGAGCGGCTCGCCCATGGACGACGGATTCGGAAAGCGGCTCGTCGCCACGCTGCTCCCCTCGTTCGCAGCCCCGGGGGGAAGCGCTCCGGAATGATCGGAGCGCCTCCCATCCACGACTGAATTACTTCTGTCCCTGTGGGTTTCGCACGAGTTTCTTGTTGGCGAACTCGTTGAAACCGTACCGGGCCAGCTCGCGACCGACGCCGGACCCCTTGACGCCGCCGAACGGGAGGTCGGGCGAACTCTTACTGGTGCTGTTGATCCACACCATGCCGGTCTCGAGTTCCGCGGCGACGCGGTCGGCCTTCTCCGGACTCGAGGTGAACACGCTCGACGAAAGCCCGAACGGGGAGTCGTTGGCCAGTTCGATCGCCTCGTCCAGGGAGCCGACGCGGTGGACGACCGCCACCGGACCGAACAGTTCCTCGTCGAAGGCGCGCATCTCGCGTGTGACGCCGGTCAGGACGGTGGGCGGGTAGTAGGCCCCCTCCGGCCGCCCACCGCCCAACAGCACTTCGGCTCCGTGTGAGATCGCTTCCTGGACAAGCTCGTCCAGCTCCTCGGCTCCCGAGTTCGACGCCATCGGTCCGAGCTTGGTCTCGGGGCTGGTCGGGTCGCCGGGCTGCCAGCCGGACATCCCGTCGACGAATTTCCGCACGAACTCGTCGTACACCCGTTCCTCCACGAGGAACCGTTTCGACGCGGTGCAGGCCTGCCCGCCGTTGCCGAGGCGGCCGACGACCGCGGCGGCCGCCGCGGCGTCGACATCGGCGTCGGCGAGCACGATGAACGGGTCCGAGCCGCCGAGTTCCAGCACGCACTTCTTCATGTGCCTGCCGGCGATCTCGCCGACGGCGGACCCGGCCTTCTCGGATCCGGTCAGCGACACACCCTGGACGCGGGGATCCGCAACGGCGTTGGCAACCTGCGCCGAAGAGATGAAGGCGTTGAGGTAGACGCCCGCGGGCAGACCGGCCTCGGTCAGGACCCGTTCGATGGCGAGGGCGGACTGGGGGCAGTTCCGGGCGTGCTTGACGATGATCGTGTTGCCGAGAGCGATGTTCGGGGCAGCGAAGCGTGCCACCTGGTAGAAGGGGTAGTTCCACGGCATGATCCCGACGAGCGGGCCGATCGGCTCGGTGCGGACGACGGCCGTGCCGGATCCCGTGATGTCGAGGGGCTCGTCCGCCATGAAGTCGTCCACATGGTCGGCGTAGTACTGGTAGATCGAGGCCACCAGCTCCACCTCGCCTCGGGCCTGCGCGATCGGCTTGCCCATTTCCAGGGTGAGGAGCTTGGCCAGCTCGTCGGCCTGTTCCCGGTGGATCTCGGCGGCCCGGGTGAGGACGGCGCGGCGCCGCTCCAGCGGAGCGGTCCGCCAGCAGCGGTAGGCCGTGGTGCTCCGTCCGATGAGGTCGTCCAGCTCCGTGTCCGTGATCTCCGGGTATTGCGCGTTCTGGTCCCCGGTGACCGGGTCGGTGGTGGTGTACACACCCATGGGCGTTCTCCTGTGGTGGTGATGAACGGTGTCAGGCCGCGATCGTGTCCGCGGACTCGAAGCCGCGGTAGCCGTCGGCGGTGACGTCGGCGAGGACCGCACGATAATTGCCCAGACCACCCAGATAGAACAGGACACTGGGCTTCTTACCCGGAATGTTCGCGCCGAAAATCCACGAATCCACCTTCGTGAACACCGTCATGTTCGCGATCTCGGTGCACGTGTCCGTCCATTCGGCCTCGGCCTCCGGCGTCGGCTCGATCGCCCGCAACCCAGTGCGCTCGGCATACGCGATCGTGTCGCTGATCCACTCGACCTGCGTTTCGATGCTCGGCGGCAGATTCGTGAACGGGCCGTTCGGGCCCAGCACCATGAACCAGTTCGGGAAGTTCGCCGTGGAGATGCCCAGATAACTGGTCGGCTGCCCGCCCCAGTGGTCGTTGATGTTCAGACCGCCGCGGCCGCGGATCTCCATCCGCCGGTAATTACCGTCCACGGCGTCGAACCCGGTCGCGAAAACCAGCACATCCAACTCGTGCAGGACACCGTCCTCGGTGACCACACCGTTCGCGGTGACCTCGCGGATCGGGTTCTCCTTGATGCCGACGGCGTCGACGTTCGGCCGGTTGAAGACCCGGTGGTAGCCGTCGTCGCACAGCGGGCGCCGGGCGAACAGACCGGTCGGGGTCAGTGTGCGGGCGGTCTCCGGGTCCTCGATGACCTCGGCGATCTTGGCACGGATGAACGACGCGGCCGCCTCGTTGGCTTCCTCGTCGGTGGCGATGTCACCGAAGGTGGCGAACATGAAACGGAAACCGCCACCGTGCTGCCAGGCCTCCTCGAAAACGCGGCGGCGCTCCTGCTCCGAGACGCTCATCGCCGGCACCGTGGACTCCTCGAAGCCGAACGCCACGGACGATTTCTTGACCTGCGACCAGATCCGGTCGTAATCGGCCTTGACCGCATCGATCTGCTCGGCGGTCACGGGACGCTTGCCGACCGGGACGGAATACTGCGGCGTCCGGACGAACACGGTCAGGTGCTCGACCTCCGGCGCCAGCGCCGTGACGACCTGCTGGCCGGTGGAACCGGTACCGATCACCCCGACACGGCGGCCCGCGAGGTCCTTGCCCTCGGGCCAGGCGGCGGTGTGGATGGTCTCGCCCTCGAACGTGTCCAGGCCGGGCAGGTCCGGGAAGTTGATGGCCGAGAGCAGCCCGACGGCATTGATCACGTACGTGGCCCGATACACCGCGCCGGTGTCGGTGGTGACCTCCCACAGGGCCTGATCGTCGAGGTAGACCGCGGAGGTGACCTCGGTGCCGAAGCGGAAGTGGCGGCGCAGATCGAACCGGTCGACCACACCCTCGAGGTAGTCGAGGATCTCGGGCTGGGTGATGTACGTGTGTTCCCAGGTGCCGTCCTGCAGCAGATCCTCGTCGAAGGAAAACCGGTAGACATGACTCTCGGTGTCGGACAGAGCGCCCGGGTAACGGTTCCAGTACCAGGTGCCGCCGGGGCCGTCGGCCTTGTCGAAACCCACTGTGGTGAGACCGAGTTCGTTGTGCAACTTGTGGACGGCATAGATACCGCCGAATCCGGCGCCGATGACGACGGCGTCAACGATCTGGGGTGTGGTTCGGGAAGTCATGGCGAACTCCTGTGTCGTTCCGATGCAGAGAAAGAAGCGGGGAAGGGATGAAAGAAGTTGGGGCGGAATGGCACTGCGCGATTGCTGGGTCAGACGGTCGATTTCTCTTCCGCGTTCTGTGCCCTACCCGCCGCGGCAGTCGTAATGTGATAGCCGCCACCGCGTTTGGATCAAGGATAAAGGCAAGGTCCAGCACAACTGCGTTCCAATGTGAAACACCTTGTGGAAACTTCTGCGCGCGATCGGGCGCGACAGAATCAAGGGCGCGTTGTGGGCAGTATGCGGAAACAAAGGGCCGTGCCACGAAGATCCTGGGCCGAATGAACAGACCCCCGGGCAGTGGATCGTCGGGGGTCTGTTCATTCAGGAGTTCTCGGTGGGCTAGCTCATCGTTGCGTCTGCAGGGCGTGCTGCAGGGGTGGCAGGTTGGGGCGAGCTCAGTTGACCGATCAGCTCTTCAGCTCTCGGACCGCCGAGGAATTCTGCCGGGGTCTTCGACGTCTCGCGCATTCCGATAACCGCGATCGCACCGATTCCGGTGGCGATCGCACCGAAGAATGCGACCGGAAGCCAGCCCGACGGGCCCGCGCCGAGGAGCACGGCGGCGATCAATGGAGCGAATCCTGCAAGAAGGTTCCCGAGCTGGTTGCTCACAGCCATGCCGGTGAATCGCACGGGTGCCGGGAACTGCTCGGCGAAGAACGACGTCCACACGCCGTTGTAGCAGCTGAAGAACAGCGACATGTTGACGAACGCGAAGATCGCGATCAGCATGACATTCGCCGTCGAAATCGCCCACAGGTAGGGGAAGATGCTGAGCGCACCGCCGACAGCGCCGATCAGCATCGTTCGCTTCCGGCCGATGACGTCGGAGAGGTAGCCGGCTGCCGGGATGCCGATGATCGACAGGGCTATCGACCCGGAGATGATGGCGAGCATCGTGCCCCGCTCCACCCCGACCGAGGTGGCGTACGAAAGGCTGAACACGGCGAACAGCGTTTGCATCGACGCCATCAGTGATGCTCCGGCGACTCGGATCACGTCGCGCCAGTGATGCGTAATCACGTCGTTCAGCGGTCGCTTCCGGACCTGATCTTCCTGTCGCGCTTCGGTGAAGGCCGGAGTTTCGTCGAGATGGCTTCGCACGTAGTAGGTGATGACGACGACTACGGCACTGAGCCAGAAGGGAATTCGCCAGCCCCAGGTGTAGAGTGCGTCGTGGGGCAGCATCGCGATCGGGAGGAACACGACGGTGGCCAGTGAGCAGCCGACGGCGTAGCCGACCATGACGAAACTGGTGAAGAACCCCCGGCGTCCGACCGGGGAATGCTCGACGGTCAGCGTCGATGCGCCTGCCGATTCGGCACCGGCGGAGAATCCTTGAACGACGCGGAGGGCGACCAGCAGCACCGGGGCGACCAGGCCCAGCTGGTCATACGTCGGAAGGCACCCGATGGCAAAGGACGCGACGCCCATCATCACGACGGTGGCCAGCATGACGCGTTTGCGGCCGAGCCGGTCGCCGAAGTGTCCCATCACCACAGCGCCGACCGGGCGGGCGACGTACCCCACGGCGAAGGTGGCGAACGATGCGATGAGCGCGACGGTGGGGTCGCCGGAGGGGAAGAACAGCACGTTGAAGACCAAGGCGGCTGCGGCGCCGTATACGAAGAAGTCGTAGTACTCCAGCGCGCTGCCGAGGAGCGCGGCCGTCGCCGCGCGACGGGGAGTCATCGCGGGCGGCGACGAGGTCGTGCTTGTCATGTGTTTCTCCTGAAGCAGGCTCAGTGGTAGCAGGGCGGGGGCCGAGGATGTTTGTGACCCTTGGCATCGGCGGGGCGACCTTGTGACGGCCGCCACGGCGTGTGGATCAAACGTAAGAGAATGTTCCAACCCACCTGTGTTCCGATGTGAAACACCTCTTGCCCTACCAGGTCGATATTCCGAAGGCCGCCGATCGGCGTCCCCGGTCGGTACCCCTGGTATCGGTCGCGGGGATACTCTGGGATCACCCGCCCGCCGACGACGGGATTACTCGAGCCTGGCACCGGTGTGGTGACGCCGACCGGGATGGGGTGTGCGATGGCCGAATTCGACCCGTTTGCCACCCAGCGTGACAACGCCGGGGACATCACGGCAGAGCTGGAAGCCGCCGGATTCACCGATCTCGAAGAAATCGGCCGCGGAGGGTTCGGCGTCGTCTACCGATGTCGTCAGCCGCATTTGGACCGCACGGTGGCGGTCAAGGTACTCGCCGCGGACCCGGCGCCAGAGGATTTGGAGCGGTTCCTGCGCGAGCAACGGGCGATGGGCCGGCTGTCCGGGCATCCCCACATCGTCACCGTTCTGCAGGTGGGCACCACCGCGGCGGGCCGCCCTTA